>NZ_CP191204.1:0-4800000 GCF_050956485.1 Nocardia sp. CA-145437
TAGGCTCCACTCCCACAAGCCGCAGACCGCTTCGGTCTGCGGCTTCTGTCGTTGCAGTACTGTGGGATTCATGAAAATCGTGCTCACCATTGTGATCGCCGCCGCCGTCCTTTTCGGGATCAGCAAACTGCGTCAGCGCAATGACGCCGACCTGTGGCATGAGGTCACCACGCGCTGACCGCCTCGAATTTGGCTGTGACACGGAACAAGCGGCGGTTTTCCATCCGATTCACGCCGTAAGGTCGAGAGATGGCGTCCACTGAGATCTCCGAGCTGGTGCAGTCCGTGGTCGAGCCATATCTGTTGAGCGGCCCGCGCCGGTACAACCGGCATCAGGTCGCGGATCTGACCGGGTTGCCCAACAATGTCACCCGCCGCCTGTGGGTGGCGTTGGGCTTCCCGGCCGATCCGGACGACGAGGCCGTGGAATACAGCGACTCCGATATCGAGGCCGCCCAGACCTTCGCCAAGCTGCACGTGCTGGCCACCGCCGACACGCACCGCCAGACCACGGCCGCGCGCACGCTGGGACGGTCCATGGCGCGGCTGGCGGAGTGGCAGGTCGATCTGGTGACCGAGGAGATCCTGGACCGGATCACCACCATCACGCGCGAGCAGCCGGACATCGATCCGAAGGAAGCGGCGCGCATCGCCACCGACGAGGTGGTCACCGAATTCGAGACCTTGCAGCGCTACGCCTTCCGCAGGCACCTGGACGCCGCGCTGGCGCGGTCGCTGGACGGGGGAGCGGCGGCGGGGGACACGGTTCGCGTGCTGGCCGTCGGATTCGCCGACATGGTCGGTTACACCCGCCTGACCCGCCACCTGGAGGCCGATGAGCTGTCGGCGCTGCTGGAGGCCTTCGAGACGGCCACCAGCAACGCCATCGTCGCCAATGGCGGCTGGGTGATCAAGAACGTGGGCGACGAGGTCATGTTCGCGGCGGCGACGGCCACCGACGGGGCGCGGATCGCGCTCGCGGTGCAGGAGGCCGCCATCGCCTCGCACGGCGTCACCCAGGAGCTGCGGGTGGGTCTGGCCTACGGGGAGGTGTTGCAGCGCTTCGGCGACCTCTACGGGTCGACGGTGAACACGGCGGCGCGGCTCACCGGTGTGGCCCGGCCGGGCACGGTGCTGGTGGACGACGGCGCGGCCGCGGCCATCGAGGCGGATCTGGATTTCACGCTGCGGCATCTGGCCACGGTGCGGGTGAAGGGCATCAATCGGCTGTACGGGCATGTGCTGCGCCGCAATGAGATTCGACCGCTGGTCTGAGTGATCCCCGTCGAGGACGTGCTCCGGGAATGGGGGCGGGCCTCGGCGAAGGGGGGGAGTTAGCCGAGGCCCGCGTAAGGTCGGCCCGGGGGGGAGGGGCCGACGGGAACGATCCTACGCGACGAATTCGGATTGTGTGGCTATCGGGGCATCGCGTTCAAAGATTTTTTCGAGGAAAAAGCGCGGTTGTCGGCGGCGGGCTCGGCATCGTGACCGAAATGGGTCCTTCGCCGAATTACGTTCGAGTAGTTGACGACTCGCGATCCCGGACGCCGTCCGCGCCGACACTGGTGAAACTGGGATGACTCACTCTGCCTATCCGGGCATACTGGCCAGACGCCGACGATCGTGTTCGACCGCATCCGTGCAGTTCGGAACAGGAGAATCATGCCCGACGCCATAGTCGCCGAGGGGCTGGTCAAGAGGTACGGCCATCTGGTCGCCCTCGACGGCCTCGACCTCTCGGTCCCCGAAGGCACCGTGACCGCCCTGCTCGGCCCCAACGGCGCCGGCAAGACCACCACCGTGCGCGTGCTCACCACGCTGCTCCTCCCCGACGCGGGCCACGCCGTCGTCGCCGGGGTGGACGTCCTGAAGGACCCGCAGCTGCTGCGCTCCCGCATCGGCGCCTCCGGCCAGTACGCCGCGGTCGACGAATACCTCACCGGCTTCGAGAATCTCGAGATGGTGGGCCGTCTGTACCACATGGGGGTGCGGCGCAGTAAGGAGCGAGCGCGCGAGCTGCTGGACCGGTTCCGCCTCGCCGACGCCGCCGACCGTCCGGTCAAGGGCTACTCCGGCGGTATGCGCCGCCGCCTGGACCTGGCGGGCGCGCTGGTCGCGAATCCGCCCGTACTGTTCCTGGACGAACCCACCACCGGCCTGGATCCCCGTGCGCGCCTGGATCTCTGGGACGTCATCGAGGAACTGGTGGCGGGCGGCACCACGCTGCTGCTGACCACCCAGTACATGGAGGAGGCCGACCGGCTGGCCGACTCCATCGCCGTCATCGACCACGGCCGGGTGATCGCGGAGGGCACCTCCGACGAGCTCAAGGCGATGGTGGGCGGCGACCGGATCGAGCTGGTCGTCGATCACGCCGACAATCTCGCGGTGGCGCAGCAGGCGCTGGAAGGCTTGGCGCACGGCGAGATTCGGCTCGAGCCCGGGCTGCGGCGGATCATCGTGCCGGTCGAGGACGGCTCGCAGGCACTGGTCGACGCGATCGGGCAGCTGACCAAGTATGGGGTGAAGATCCACGACGTGGGGTTGCGCCGGCCCTCGCTCGACGATGTGTTCCTGTCCTTGACCGGACATCAGGCCGAGGAACTGATCAACGGCAATCGATCCGCCGAGGAGAAGGAGGGGGCCCGATGAGCGCCGCGCTCGCCGTCGCCGGAAAGCCTTCGCTCGCACAGCGACTGGCCATGGTGGTGACCGACAGCATCACCATCACCAAACGCAATGTGATCAAGATCCGCCGGGTGCCGGACGTGCTGATCTTCTCGACGCTGTCGCCGATCATGTTCGTGTTGCTGTTCGCCTACGTCTTCGGCTCGTCGATCCAGTTGCCGGGCACGTCCTATCGCGAGTTCCTGATCGCGGGCATCTTCGCCCAGACCGTGGTGTTCGGTGCGACGTTCACCGGTCTGAGCCTGGCCGAGGACATGCAGAAGGGCATCATCGACCGCTTCCGGTCACTGCCCATGGCCCCGTCGGCGGTGCTGATCGGCCGTACGCTCTCCGACGTGGTCATCAATGTGGTGAGCCTGGTGGTGATGTCGCTGACCGGTCTGCTGGTGGGCTGGCGGATTCGCGGCTCGTTCCTCGACGCGGTGCTGGCGTACGTGCTCTTGCTGCTGTTCGCGTACGCGGTGTCGTGGATCATGGCGGTGGTCGGTCTGCTGGTGCGCGCGCCGGAGGTCTACAACAACGCCAGCTTCATGGTGATCTTCCCGCTCACGTTCATCGCCAACACCTTCGTGCCGGCCGCGAACCTGCCGACGGTATTGCGCGTTGTGGCGGAATGGAATCCGGTGTCGGCGGTGACGCAGGCGACGCGCGATCTGTTCGGCAACACCTCGCCGATGGGGCCGAGCGCGGATGTCTGGCCCATGCGGCACCCGGTCGCGACGACCCTGATGTGGGTCGTCGTGATCCTGGCGGTCTTCGTGCCGCTCGCCCTGAAGCAGTACAAGCGCTCGGTGAGTCGCTGAGTAACTCGGCGACTCACCGCGGGCTTCAGTGGTTCACGAGGTCCGGCGAGGGCGCCGAACCGTTGCGCGAGTAGCCCAGGCGCGGCGGTTCGGCGGCCGGTGCCTCCGGTTGCGGACGCTTGTTCACGAAGAACGCGACGACACCTCCCGCGATAGCCACGAGGGCGGCCACGATGACCTTGTTACGAACGCTCCCCAGCTCCATCCGACCATGCTGGCACAGCAAGACAATTCGTGCACGGACGGGGCCGCCGATCGGTTACTCGACGGTAACGCTCTTGGCCAGGTTGCGCGGCTTGTCCACGTCCCGGCCCAGCGCCATGGCCGTGTGATAGGCGAGCAACTGCAACGGAATCGTGAGGATGATCGGGTCGAGTTCCGGGCACACCGCCGGAACCCGGATCACCGAATCCGCCAGCCCGTCCGGCAGATCGGTGTTGGTGACCGCGATGACCGGGCCGCCGCGCGCCTTGATCTGCTCGATGGTGGTGATGTTCTTCGCCAGCAGCTCGTCGCCGGGCACCAGCACGATGGACGGCATCTCCGGGTCGATCAGCGCCAGCGGCCCGTGCTTGAGTTCGGAACCCTGGTACGCCTCGGCGTGGATGTAGGAGATCTCCTTCAGCTTCTGCGCGCCCTCGCGCGCCACCGGCCAGGCACGCACCCGGCCGATGAAGAACATGCTGCGCGCCTTGGCGAATCGGGACGCGATATCGGCGACCGTCTCCTCCTCGGCCAGCACGGCGTCGATGGCGTCGGGCAGCGCGCGCAGCCCGGACACGATGCGCTCGCCCGCCGCGGCCGACAGGTCCCGCACCCGGCCCAGCAGCAGGCCCAGCATGGCGAAGGACACGGTCATATTGGTGAGCGCCTTGGTCGACGCCACCGAGACCTCCGGGCCCGCGTGCAGGAAGACGCCCGCACCGCACTCGCGCGCGATGGCGCTGCCGACCACGTTCACCGCGCCGATGACGCGGCCGCCCTTGCGCTGCAATTCCTGAACGGCGGCAAGGGTATCCAGGGTCTCGCCGGACTGGCTGATCGCCACGTACAGCGCGTCCGGGTCCACCACCGGATTGCGGTAGCGGAACTCCGAGGCGGGCTCGGCGACGGCCGGGATCCGGGCCAGCTCCTCGACCAGCTGCGCGCCCAGCTGGCCCGCGTAATAGGCGGAGCCGCAGCCCAGGAACACCACCTTGCTGATCCCGCGCAGCTCGCGCGCGTCCATATTCAGGCCGCCCAGGTGGGCGGTGGCGAAGCGCTCGTCGAGGCGGCCGCGCAGCGCCCGGCGGACGGCGTCGGGCTGTTCGGCCATCTCCTTGCGCATGAAGTCGGGATACCCTCCCAGCGCGTAGTCCTCGGCCGCCATATCGATGGTGGTGGGGATCTTGTCGGTGCGGCGGGCCTCGAGACCCAGTGTGCTGGTGCGGAATTCGTCGGCGCGCACGGTGGCCAGCTCGCCGTCGTCGAGGAACACCACGCGCTGGGTGTGGTGCACCAGGGCGGCCACGTCGGAGGCCACGAACATCTCGCCGTCGCCGACGCCGAGCACGATGGGGGAGCCGTTGCGGGCCACCACCAGTTCGTCGGGGCGGCGGGCGTCGAGCACCAGCAGGCCGTAGGTGCCCTCGACCCGGCGCATGGCGGTGCGGACCGCGTCCTCCAGGGTCTCGGACGCCTCCAGGGCGGCGGCGACCAGGTGCGCGATGGCCTCGGTATCGGTGTCGGAGACGAATTCCACGCCCTCGGCGGTCAGCGCGGCGCGCAGCACCTCGGCGTTCTCGACGATGCCGTTGTGCACGACCGCGATCCGGCCGGAGACGTCGGTGTGCGGGTGCGCGTTGGCGTCGGAGGGTTCGCCGTGGGTAGCCCAGCGGGTGTGGGCGATGCCCACATTGCCGCGCAGCCGGGCGGCTTCGGCATCGGCCTTGTTGCGCAGGTCCTGGACCCGGCCCTGGGTCTTGGTGACCCGCAGGCGGCCTCGGTGCGGCACGGCCAGACCCGCGGAGTCGTAACCCCGGTACTCGAGCCGGTGCAGGCCCTCCAGCAGGACCGGGACGGCTTCACGATGACCGATGTAACCGACGATTCCACACATTGCGGGACGGACTCCTACCCGTAGACGATGCGACGCAGCTGCCGTTCGGTGAAGTCGGGGGCGGCGACCCGGCGCTGCGCGAGCTCGGCCGCCAGGCGCTGCCAGATTTCGGCATTGCGGACCTGACGGCTCTGCAATTCGGCATGTCTGCGGCGCACGAACTGCTCGGCGGTCTCGTCGAAGTATCCGACGACATCGGCGACCACGCGGGCCGCGACGGCGGGCGGCAGGCCGGTGGAGGCCGCCACATGGCGGACCAGATCGACCGGATCCCCGTCATTCACTCGACCGAACATGCCATGCCGGGACCGTTTCCGCCACTTCTGTGCCCGAATCCGGGCAGGGAATCACATCTCGCGGTGGATTCGGGGGCTTCGTGTGTGCCGCTTCGGCCCGGCCGCGCGCCCTGCACCTATCCTGGCGGCGTGACCTCACCGAATCAGACCGCAGTGGCGACGTTGCACACGAACCACGGCGACATCAAGATCTCGCTCTTCGGTAACCACGCCCCCGCCACCGTCCGCAATTTCGTCGGCCTGGCCGACGGCTCCAAGGCGTACAGCACCAAGAACGCCGCGGGCACCGACTCCGGGCCGTTCTACGACGGCTCGATCTTCCACCGGGTGATCGACGGATTCATGATCCAGGGCGGGGATCCCACCGGCACCGGCCGCGGCGGCCCCGGCTACGAGTTCAAGGACGAGTTCCATCCGGAACTCCGTTTCGACCGCGGCTACCTGCTCGCGATGGCCAATGCCGGACCCGGCACCAACGGCTCCCAGTTCTTCATCACCGTGGGCGCGCAGCCGCACCTGAACCGCCGCCACACCATCTTCGGCGAGGTCCGGGACCCCGATTCCCGCAAGGTGGTCGACGCCATCGCCACCATCTCCACCGACCGCGGCGACCGCCCCAAGGACGACGTGGTGATCAACAGCATCACCATCGCCTGAGAAACGGCCCGCGCCACGGCCTTCGAAGAGGACTTCCCATGCAGCCCCAGCCGCCCGCCCCGGCCTGCTACCGCCACCCCGACCGGCCCACCGGTCTGGCCTGCACCCGGTGCGGGCGTCCGGCCTGCCCCGAATGCCTGACCGCGGCCGCGGTCGGGCAGCACTGCGTGGAGTGCGTCCAGCAGGGCCGCGACGATGTCCGGCCGGTCCGCAACGCGGCCGGAACGACGCTGTCGCGGATCTCGCAGCCGTACGTCACCTACACGCTGATCGCCGTCAATGTGATCGTCTTCGCGGCCACCGCGCTGCAGGCGCACAGCCTGATGGACAACCAGCGTTCCCGGCTGTTCTACGACTGGGTGCTGGTGCCGGGCTTCGTCGGCTACGACGGCGGCTGGGCGCGGGTGCTCGGCTCGGGCTTCCTGCACTACGGGCCGATCCACCTGCTGGCCAATATGTTCGCGCTCTACGTGCTGGGTCCGTACTGCGAGGTGGCATTGGGCCGGGCCCGCTTCGTGGCGGTCTACTTCACGTCCCTGCTGGGCGGTTCGGCCGCGGTCACGGCGCTGTCGGGTCCCCTGACCCCCACCGCGGGCGCCTCGGGCGCGATCTTCGGGATCTTCGGCACGGTCGCGGTGATCATGCTGCGCATCCGCCAGAACCTCACCCAGATCGCGGTGCTGCTGGGGATCAACCTGGTGATCACCTTCTCGGTGCCCGGCATCTCGGTGTGGGGGCACCTGGGCGGGCTGCTCGCGGGCACGCTCGCCACCACCGGAATCCTGTATCTGCCGCGCTGGATCGGGATCGGGGACGCCCGTAAGGCGCTCACCGTCGGCTGGGTGGCGGTCGCGGCGGTGGCGCTGGCCGCCGTGCTGGTCACCGTGCTGGCCGCGCCCACCCTCTAACGCGACAGATGCGCGCGCAGCACCTCGAGGACATCCTCGGGGCGCGTGCCCAGATCCCAGCGGCCGAAGATCAGCAGCCGTTCCTCACCGGAGTTGTCCACATCCATCTCCAGCATGGGCATACGACGGCCCAGTCGCCGGTAGTGCACAACCCGGACCCGCAGGATCTGCTCGGGTGTGTACCGCTGCGGCCCGGTCAGACCGCGCACCACGATATGCACAGGGTTGCCGGGTTCGACCGCGAGCCGCGGCCGCTGCCGCACGCCCAGGGCGGTCAGACCGAGCAGTCCCACCGCGGCCACGCCGATGAGCAGGCGGCCGGGGCCGTCCGTAGACACGATCGCGGCGACGGCCAGCACCAAGCCGCCGATGCCGCAGGCCACGAGGGCGGCCGGGGGTGTGGACCAGGACAGTTGGGAATCGGGGCCGGTGGCGGTCACTGTCCCCACTCTTTCCTCGAGTTGTCCACAGGCTCATCCACAGGTGTGCATGAATGACAATGGTGTAAGCCACATTCCCGGGGGAGCGGGCCACCCGTGCGGGGCATTCAGCGCCAGCGCATGGTCATGATCAGACCGACCACCATCAGGCCGAATCCGATCAGGAAGTTCCACGCGCCCAGGTCGCTCATCCAGTGGATCTGCTCGTTGGCCAGGTAGTAGACGAGCAGCCACACCAGACCGGCGAGCATGAAGCCCAGCATGATGGAGACGTACCAGACCGGCGACGGACCAGCCGTCTTCACCCGCACCGGGGTGCGGCTGGCCGGGTTGATCGTGTAATCGGTCTTCTTCCGGACCTTAGACTTCGGCATGACGTCCTCTGCTCCGCCTCTCCGTGACTTCAGCGCACGGCTGAGTGCCGTCGACATTCTCGCATGCGGCCCGGCGGTTGGGTGCCGACGCGATTCTGGGGGTACCCCAGGAGTTACCCCGACCGTGACGAAACCAGTTGTTACGTCCGCATACGCTCGCGGTGGTACCTCCATACTAGGTATTGCTCGCGACGGGCGAGTCACCAGCCACTACTCTCGAATCATGCGTGTACTGGTCGTCGACAACTACGACAGCTTCGTGTTCAACCTGGTTCAGTATCTCGGACAGCTGGGTGTGGACGCCGAGGTCTGGCGCAATGACGACCCGCAGCTCGCGGATGTGGACAAGGTTGTGCAGGACTTCGACGGCGTGCTGATCAGCCCCGGGCCCGGCACCCCCGACCGCGCCGGCGCCTCCATCCCGCTGGTGCACGCCGCCGCGAAGCACGCCACCCCGCTGCTCGGCGTGTGCCTGGGACACCAGGCCATCGGAGAAGCCTTCGGCGCCACCGTGACCCGCGCCCCCGAACTGCTGCACGGCAAGACCAGCAGCGTCTTCCACATCGGCGCCGGCGTGCTGGCCGGGCTCCCGGATCCGTTCACCGCCACCCGCTACCACTCCCTGACCGTCCTCGAGGAGACCATGCCGCCGGAGCTGGAGGTGCTGGGCCGCACCGAATCCGGCATCGTCATGGCCCTGCGGCATCGCGATCTGCCCATCCACGGTGTGCAGTTCCACCCCGAATCCGTGCTCACCCAGGGCGGGCACCGCATGCTCGCCAACTGGCTGGGCGTGTGCGGCGAGCGGCCGGCGGAGGGGCTGGTGCAGACCTTGGAGGCGGAGGTCGCGGCCCTGGCATGAGCGGTCAGGGGCCGGAGGAGCCACTCCTCCTCTCAGCGCTTGCCTGCGTAACCACGCAGGCTCCGCGCTCATGCCCTATGGAGACAGCGTCATGATGGGCGGCGCGGCGTGAGGCCGCGGGTCCTGCTGTCGGTGGCCGTCAGCATCGACGGCTACATCGACGACGCGAGCCCGGACCGCCTGTTGTTGTCCAACGCCGCCGATTTCGATCGGGTCGACGCGCTGCGCGCCGAATCCGACGCCATCCTGATCGGTGCGGAGACCCTGCGCCGCGACAACCCCCGGCTGCTCGTGAACAGTTCGGACCGCCGCCTGCAGCGGGTCGCCGCGGGCAAGCCCGATTATCCGGCGCGGGTGATCGTCTCCGCGCGCGGCGAACTCGACCCGGAGCTGCGGTTCTGGCACAGCGGCGGCGAAAGACTGGTCTACACCACCGATTCCGGGGCCGCCCGCCTCGGCGACCGGCTCGCGGGACTGGCCGAGGTGGTATCCCTGGGCGCGGCGATCGATTTCGCGGCTCTGCTCGATGACCTGGGGAAACGTGGTGTCGAGAGCCTGATGGTCGAGGGCGGCGGGTCCATCCATACCGCCTTCCTGTCGGCCGGATTGGTCGACGAGATCTGGATGGCCGTGGCGCCCTTGGTGGTCGGCGATCCGGCCGCCCCGCGCTTCCTGGGACCCGCGGCCTTCCCGGGCGGGCCCCAGCACCGCATGCAGCTGGCCGATGTGGCCCGGATCGGGGATATCGCCCTGCTGCACTACCTGCCGAAGGAGGATTCCGATGTCGGATGAGGCACGGCTGGATCGCGGCTGGATGCGGCACGCCATCGGTCTGGCGCGGTTGTGCCCGCACAGCGACACCGCCTTCGCGGTGGGTGCGGTGATCGTGGGCCCGGACGGGGTGGAGATCGAGCACGGGTGGTCGCGGGAGACCGACGACAAGGTGCACGCCGAGGAGTCGGCGCTGAACAAGCTGGCCTCGGACGATCCGCGGCTGCGGCACGCCACCCTCTACAGCACCCTCGAGCCCTGTTCGCAGCGCGCGAGTCAGGATCGGCTGCCCTGCACGGATCGGATTCTGCGGGCCGGGATCCGGCGTGTGGTGATCGCCTGGCGGGAGCCCGGCACCTTCGTGGACAACTGCGTCGGGGTGGAGCGGCTGCGCGAGCACGGCGTCGAGGTGGTCGAACTGCCCGATCTGGCCGACGAGGCCATGTCGATGAACCGGCATCTGCGGCTGTAGGTTTCGCCCGCGCAAGGTTTCACATGAAACAAAACAGGGGTTCGCGGACGATCCGCGAACCCCTGTTCTCACCATGGAATCCGAATCACGGCGGGCCGAGCGACAGCACTCCGGTCGTGATGGTCACCGTCTGGGACTTGCCCAGCGACGAGCCCGAGGTCGGCTGCTGGGCCAGGATGCGCCCGACCTCGCCCGCGTTCAGCGTGCTCATGGTGTTCTGGCTGACCTGCCCGTTCCAGCCGCTCTTGCGCAGCATGTCCACGGCCTGCGCCGGAGTGAGGCCGCGCAGGTCGGGCATGGTGATCTGATCGCCGCTCGACACCTGCACGGTCACCGTGGAGCCCTTGTCGGCCTGGGTGCCCGCGGACGGGTTGGTGGCGATGACCGTGCCCTTGGGCTGGTTGTTCGGCACTTCCTGGACCACGACCTTGAACAGCGCGGTGTCGCCCAGCGTGGACTGCGCGACCTCGATCGACTGCCCGACCACATTGGGGACGACCACCTTGTCCGGACCCGAACCGAGGGTGATGGTGACCTGTCCGTCGGAGTCGACCTTCTGGCCCGCGTCCGGGGTCGACGAGACGACCTTGTCCTTGTCGTCGGCGCTGGAAGCCTCCCGTTTCACGTCGGGATTCATCCGCAGCCCTTGCGAATTCAGGGTCTGCTCGGCCTGTTGCCGGGTGAGGCCGGCCAGCTTCGGCACCGTCACCTGCTGCGGTCCCGCGGACACCTGCAGGGTGATGGTGCTGCCCTTGCCGACCCGGGATCCGCCCAGCGGCTGGGTGGCGATGACATTGTTCAATGCCACCTTCGGGTCGTTCTTCTGCTGGATGGCGACCGTGAAACCGGCCTTCTCCAGATCCCGTTGCGCCAGTTGGTAGTTCTGGTTGGCGACGTCGGGCACGGTGACCTGATCGGCCCGCGACCCGGGGCCGACCAGCATCCACAGCAGGATCCCGACCACCGCGACCGCGGCCACCCCGAGGATGCCGATCAGCGCGGTGCGCCGGCGCGGATTGGCCTCGACGATCTCCTGTTCGGTGGTGTCGTCGCGGCGTTCGACGGTGCGGTAGCTGCGCGGCGGCGGCAGGTCGTCGTCGAGGAAACCGGTGCGGTCCTCGTCGGTCATGACCATGGGGGCGGTAGGCTTCTGCCCGCCCAGCACCCGGATCAGGTCGGCGCGCATCTCGGCCGCGGTCTGATACCGGTTGGCCGGGTTCTTGCTCATCGCCTTGAGGATCACCGAGTCGAGCTCGCGCGGCACCCCGGGATGCACCTGCGACGGCAGCCGCGGATCCTCCCGGACGTGCTGGTAGGCGACCGCGACCGGGGAATCGCCGGTGAAAGGCGGTTCGCCGGTGAGGATCTCGTAGAGCACGCAGCCCACCGAGTACACGTCCGACCGCGCGTCGACCTGCTCGCCGCGGGCCTGCTCGGGGGAGAGGTACTGGGCGGTGCCGATGACGGCGGCCGTCTGGGTCATGGGGTTGGAGCTGTCGGCGATGGCGCGGGCGATGCCGAAGTCCATCACCTTCACCGCGCCGGCCCGGTTGATCATGATGTTGGCGGGCTTCATGTCCCGGTGCACGATGCCGTTGCGGTGCGAGAAGTCCAGCGCCGCGCACACGTCGGCGATGACCTCCATGGCGCGCCGCGGCGGCAGCGGTCCCTTGCCGCGCACGATGTCGCGCAGGGTGTCACCGTCGACGTACTCCATCACGATGTAGGGCAGCGGCCCGCCGTCGATCTCGGCCTCGCCGGTGTCGTACACCGCGACGATGGCCGGATGGTTGAGGGCGGCCGCGTTCTGCGCCTCACGCTTGAAGCGCAGGTAGAACGTGGGGTCGCGGGCCAGGTCGGCGCGCAGCACCTTGATCGCCACATCCCGGCCCAGCCGCAGATCCCGGGCCTTGTGGACCTCGGACATGCCACCGAACCCGATGATCTCGCCCAGCTCGTAGCGGGAGGAGAGGTTCTTCGGGGTCGTCATGGCAATCCTTGCTGCGCGACTGAGGATGAATTGGGGTCCTGTGCGTACACCGGACTGCGGTTACTGCCGGGACTCACCGCTCCGCCGGAATTCACGCCGCCGCCGGAATTCGCGCCGGGAGTCACTGGCAATGATGGTAGGTCGCCCCCGCCCTGGCCCGGCCACGGCCACCGGTCGGGCTTGGTGGTCGTGGGTTTCGCCGGGGTGGTGGTGACCGGCGGGGTGGTCTTGGGCGGCGTCGTCGTGGTGACCGGCGGCGGGGTGGTGGTCGGCTCGACCGTGGTGGTCGGCGGCGGCTCGACCGTGGTCACCGGGGGTGGCGGCGGCACCGGCCGTTCCCGGGTGGTGGTGGTCGGCGGGACGGTGGTGGTCGGGGTGATCACCGGCGGCGCGATCACCGCGCTGGTGCGGGCGGGCGGCGTGGAGTCGTGCGAGGAGCTGCTCATCAGGATGATGGCGGCGGCCGCGCCGAGGATCAGCGCGCCCACACCCAGTCCGGCGACGACCTTCTGGCCATTGGTGAATCGACCCGAGCCGCCGTCCTCCACACCGGGGACCGTCATGGGTCCGACCGGGGTGCGGGGTCCGGACATGACGGTGGTCTGGGCGGCGGGCGGTTCCATGGGCCCGCGCATCGGCTGCTGCGTCGGCGGGGCGTAGCGGGCGGTGGCCTGGTCGGCCCGCGCGCCCGGGATGATCATGGTCGGTCCGGGCGGCAGCACCCGGGTGGCGCCGGTCATGGCCGCGGACGGCAGGCCGCCGGGCGGCGTGGGCCGGCGACCCGAACGCACCGCGGACACCGCGTCGGCGAACTCGCCGCCATTGGCATAGCGCTGGCCCGGCTCCTTGGCCATGGTGATCTCGATGAGCTCCCGCACGTTCGGCGGCAGGTCGGCGGGCAGCGGCGGCGGGGCCTCCCGCACATGCTTCATGGCGACGGTCAGCGCGCCGTCGCCGGTGAACGGCCGCGCGCCCGCGAGCGCCTCGTAGCCGACCACGCCCAGCGAGTACACGTCCGAGGCGGCGGTGGCGTCCTCACCGGTGGCCTGCTCCGGCGCGATGTACTGGGCGGTGCCCATCACCATGCCGGTCTTGGTGACCGGGGAGGCGTCGACGGCCTTGGCGATGCCGAAGTCGGTGATCTTCACCTGACCGGTCGGCGTCACGAGGATGTTGCCGGGCTTCACGTCCCGGTGCACGACACCCGCGAGGTGCGCCACCTGCAGCGCGCGCCCGGTCTGCTCGAGCATGTCGAGGCCCTGGGCCACCGAGAGCCGGTTCAGCCGGGACAGCACCGCGTTGAGCGGCTCGCCCTGCACGAATTCCATGACCAGATAGGCGATCTCGCCGCCGGACGGATCCTGCGTCTCGCCGTAGTCGTAAATGCTCGCGATGCCCGGGTGATTCAGCTGCGCGGTGGTCCGCGCCTCGGTACGGAAGCGCTGCCGGAAGGTGGGGTCGGTGGAGAACTCCGCCTTCAGCACCTTCACCGCGACCCGGCGGTCCAGCCGGGTGTCCAGCGCTTCCCAGACCTGGCCCATGCCGCCGGTGGCGATCAGCCGCTGCAGCCGGTACCGGTCCGCGATCATCGCACCGTTGTTCAGCATTCGTGACCCTGTCTGCTCCCATGCAGCATGAGTGAGGGCCCTGCGTGGTTACGCGGGCAAGCGCTGAGAGGAGGAGTGGCTCCTCCGGGCCATGACTCACTCATGCTGTCTTGCACTCTCATGTCTCTCAGCCCCCCAGCCCGGTGTCCAGCACGGCCCGCGCGATCGGTGCTGCCACCGAGCCGCCGGTCGCGGCCAGGGCCCGGTCGCCGCCGTTCTCGACGATTACCGCGATGGCGATCTTCGGGTTCTGTGCCGGTGCGAACGCCATGTACCAGGCGTGCGGCGGGGTGTTGCGCGGATCCGAGCCGTGCTCGGCCGTTCCGGTCTTCGACGCGATCTGATACGGGCGCGGCTGCGTCCCTCCCTGCGTGTTCTTCTCCGACTCGATCATCAGATTGGTGATCTGGGTGGCCACCTGGGGGGTGACCGCCTGGCCCACCGAGGTCGGTTTGGTGGTGCTCAGCGTGCTGAGGTCCGGCGCCTGCAACTGGTCGACCAGGTAGGGCTTCATCCGCACGCCGCCGTTGGCGATGGTGGCCGCGATGACCGCGTTGTCCAAGGGGGTCAGGGCCACATCGCGCTGTCCGATGCTGCTCTGGCCCAGCGCCGCGTTGTCGGGAATGTCGCCCACGGTGCTGTCGGTCCACGGGATCGGGATGCTGTTGTGCAGATCCTTGCCGATCCCGAACGCGCTCGCCTCGTCCTTGAGTTTCGCCGTCCCCACCTTGATACCGAGTTCCACGAAAGCCGTGTTACACGAGTACTTGAAAGCCTCTGTCAGCGAAGCGGTTTGGCTGTCGCCGGGACCGCAGTGGCTGCCGTTGTAGTTCTCCAGCGTGGTCTGGGTGCCGGGCAGGGTGATCCGCGGCGCGGCGGTGAACTGGTCCTCCGGTTTCGCGATGCCGTTGGACAACGCGGCCGCGGTGACCACCACCTTGAACGTCGAACCCGGCGGGTAGGTGGTGGACACGGCGCGATTGATCAGCGGCTTGCCGGTGTCCTTGTCCAGTTGCTTGTAGGTGTCCTCGACCCGGCCGGCGTCGTGCCCGGCGAGGGTGTTCGGATCGTAGGACGGGGTGGACACCATGGTCAGGATGCGCCCGGTGCTCGGCTCGATCGCCACCACCGAACCGGTCAGCTTCTTCGAGGTCAGCTGCTCGTAGGCGACCTTCTGCATGAGCGGGTTGATCGTTGTCACCACGTTGCCGCCGCGCGGATCCCGGCCCGAGATGAGGTCTATGAGCCGCCGCCCGAACAGCTGGTTGTCCGAACCGTTGAGCACCGAGTCCTCGGTGTGCTCGAGTCCGTTGTTGCCGTTCTGGAGCGAGTAGAAGCCGGTCACCGGCGCGTAGGCCATCGGATCGGTCGGGTAGGTGCGCAGGTACTTGTAGCGGTCGTCGGTGGCCACCGAACTCGCGAGCACCGTTCCGGCCGCGGAGATCTGGCCGCGCTGGCGGGCGTACTCGTCGAGCAGCACGCGATCGTTGCGCGGGTCGTTGCGCAGGCTGTCGGCCTTGCCGATCGGGCCGATCTGGACCTGCACGTAGGTGGCGTTGATCAGCAGCGCGACGATCATCGCCATCACCGCCAGCGCCACCCGGCGCAGAGGCGTGTTCACCCGGCACCCCCCTCGACCTTGCGCAGCATCTGCGTCGACGCGTCCGCGATCGGCTCGGCCCGCTTGCGGGCGGGCGCCGGGCGGCGGGCCGCGTCGGAAATCTTGATCAGCACTCCCAGCAGGACGTAGTTCGCCAGCAGCGACGAACCGCCGTACGACATGAACGGGGTGGTCAACCCGGTCAGCGGAATCAACTTGGTGACTCCGCCGACCACGACGAACACTTGAATGGCAATGGTGAAGGCCAGCCCCGACGCGAGCAACTTGCCGAAGCTGTCGCGGATGGCCAGCGCGGTGCGGATGCCGCGCACCGACAGGATGCAGAACAGCACGAGGATCACCGCCAGGCCGATCAGGCCGAGCTCCTCGCCGATGGCGGCGATGATGAAGTCGGTCTTCGCGAACGGCACCTTCGACGGATTCCCGCTGCCCAGACCGGTTCCCGCGAGACCGCCGGTGGCCAGGCCGAACAGCGACTGCGAGATCTGGTAGCCGGTGCTGGAGTAGTCGTCGAACGGGTGCAGCCAGGTCGAGACCCGGACCCGCACATGCCCGAACGCGTTGTAGGCGAATACGAATCCGACGGTCAGCAGCACGAGCCCGACCGCGACCCAGCCCACTCGCTCGGTCGCGACGTAGAGCATGCACAGCACGGTCGCGAAGATCAGCAGCGAGGTGCCCAGATCCTTCTCGACCACCAGCACGCCCACCGAGACCACCCACACCAGCAGGATCGGTCCCATGTCGCGCATGCGCGGCAACTCCATACCGAACACGTGCTTGCCCGCGCCGGTGAACAGGTCGCGCTTGGACACCAGCACTCCGGCGAAGAACACGATCAGCGCGATCTTGGCGAACTCACCGGGCTGAACGCTGAAGCCGGGCAGCCGGATCCAGATCTTCGCGCCGTTCACCATGGAGTACCGGTCCGGCAGCAGCGCGGGCAGCGCGAGCGCGACCAGCCCGAGCAGGCCGACCGTGTAGGAGTAGCGGGCCAGGCTGCGGTAGTCGCGCAGCGCGATCAACAACCCCATGAAGACCACCATCCCCAACCCCGTCCACAGCACCTGCTGGTTGGCGTCGGGGGAGGGGATGGGCAGGTTGGCGAAGGCGGCGTCCTGGGCCTGCGCTAGGTCCACTCGGTGAATCACCACCAGGCCCAACCCGTTCAGCAGTGCCGCGATCGGTAGTAGCAGCGGATCCGCGAACGCCGCGAACCGCCGCACCGCCAGATGCGCGACGCCGAACAGGGCCAGGTACGCGGCACCGAGTTTGGCGATCTCCCAGGTGATCGCCTGCTCCTGACTGGCCTCCACCAACACCAGGGACACGGTGGTGATGAGGGCCGCCAGCCCCAACAGCAGCAACTCGACATTGCGCCGGGTGGCGGGCGGCGGCGCAGGAGCGAATCCGCCGGGTGGACTGGGGAAGGCCCCAGTGAACGGCGGTGCCGGTGCGGACATCAGTCCGCCGTCCTGCAGTTCTGCCCCGGGTTCTGCGGTGCCGTGGTGGTGGGAACGGTGGTGGCCGGCGGGCTCGGCTGCTCGGACTTGTGCTCCAGCGGGTGGTTCTCGCCGGTCCGTTCGCCGCCGCTGAGGCCGCCGGGGACGGCGGTCGGTGCGGCGGGTGTGGGGGTGACCGAGGCGCCCGGCTGGTTCGGGTCGGCGGGCGGGGCCGGAGTCGTGGTCGGGGTGCTCGGGGCCTGCGCCTTGGTGTCGCAGGGCGGCAGCAGCTCGGTCGACACCAGCATGCGGATCTGCTTGATGGCGTCGTCGCGCGAGCCCGGCGGCAGACCCTTGTCGACCGAATCCCGGCCGCTGGGGCGCAGCGCCTCACGGGTCAGCGAGACACAACCGGCGGCGAACTTGTCGCCGGGAGCTGCCAGCGTCAATTCACCGGCGCGGGTGACACATCCGACCTGATCCACATCGCGGATCGAGTAGCCCAGCACCGAACCGGGCAGGCCGCGCAGCACGACCACCTTCTCGCCGTCCACGCCGACGTAGTAGTTGCTGCGAATCATGTTGTAGCCCACGGTGAGACCCGCGCCGACGGCCACCAGCAGGGCCAGCGACAGCGCCAGCCAGCGCAGCTTGTGGCTCTTCTTGGGCGGCTCGGGTTCGGGCTGCGCCACGGCGCGGCGCGGGGTGGCCCGCGGCGGGCGCATGGCGGCGGCCCGGCCGGCGGCGGTGTTCGGCGGGGGAGTGTCCTCGTCCTCGCCGGACGCCGCGCCCGCCACGATGGGGTGGCTCTGGCCGTAGTCCAGATCGATGACGTCGGCGACCACCACGGTCACGTTGTCGGGACCGCCACTGCGCAAGGCCAATTCGATGAGCCGGTCGGCCGCCTCGTCGGTGGTGCCCTCGCGCAGGGTGTTGGCGATGGTCTCGTCGCTGACCACGTCGGACAGGCCGTCCGAGCACAGCAGGTAGCGGTCTCCGGCACGGGCCTCGCGCACCACCAGGGTGGGGTCGATCTCGTTGCCGGTGAGCGCCCGCATGATCAGCGAGCGCTGGGGATGAGTGTGGGCCTGCTCCGGGGTGATTCGTCCCTCGTCCACCAGCGACTGCACGAAGGTGTCGTCGCGGGTGATCTGGGCCAGTTCACCGCCTCGGAGCAGATAGGCGCGGGAGTCGCCGATGTGGGCGAGGCCGAGTTTGCGGCCGGCGAACAGGATGGCGGTGAGCGTGGTGCCCATGCCGTCGAGTTCCGGCTCCTCCTCGACCTGGTCGGCGATGGACGCATTGCCTTCGTGCACGGCACGATTCAGCTTGCCGAGCAGATCGTCGCCGGGCTCGTCGTCGTCCAGATGCGCCAGGGCGGCGATCATCAGTTGCGAGGCGACCTCACCGGCGGCGTGGCCGCCCATGCCGTCCGCCAGCGCGAGCAGTCGCGCACCGGCGTAGACGGAGTCCTCGTTATTGGCTCGGACGAGACCACGGTCGCTGCGCGCTGCGTAGCGGAGAACAAGTGTCACGATCGCAGCTCGATCACTGTCTTGCCGACACGGACAGGGGTGCCGAGTGGGACTCGGACCGGAGTGGTGACCTTCGACCGGTCGAGGTAGGTCCCGTTGGTGGAACCGAGATCCTCGACGTACCAATCCTCACCGCGCGGAGACAGTCGCGCGTGGCGGGTGGAGGCGTAGTCGTCGGTGAGGACCAGTGTGGAGTCGTCCGCGCGCCCGATCAGCACCGGCTGCTGGCCGAGTGAGATGCGAGTGCCGGCGAGAGAACCCTGAGTCACCACGAGATATTTGGCGCCCTTCTGGCCCCGGCGAAAAGATGGGAGCACCGCGGAACCGCCTGCGGCCCGAGGCGCGACCCGAAGGCCGGAAGCCGCGTAGATATCGCTGCGCAGGGTCCGGAGCACCGCCCACACGAACAGCCACAACAGCAGCAGGAACCCCGCACGGGTCAATTGCAGGATCAGTCCCTGCACGGTGCTCCACCTCCTGTTCGACCGTGTCGTAGGTACGGGGCAGTTACGGAGGTATGGCTCCGTGACCCCCAACCGGTGTGTTGCGTGTCAGCGCGGCCAGAGTCCGCCGCGCGTAATGGCAGCATCATAGGGCCGTCGACCGGTTGCGATCACGATACGACCGAGGAATTCCTAGTCATATCGTGACCTGCACCGCGAGCTTACGGGATCAGACGATCCGGATCAGGATCTCGGAATGCCCGGCGCGGATGACATCCCCGTCGGCCAGCTGCCAATCCTGGACGGGAGACCCGTTGACCAGCGTGCCATTGGTCGAACCGAGGTCCGAGAGCATCGCGGTCTGGCCGTCCCAGCGAACCTCGATGTGCCGCCGGGAAACCCCGGTGTCCGGCAGCCGGAAGTGCGCGTCCTGCCCACGGCCGATGATGTTGCTGCCCTCGCGCAGCTGGTAGGTGCGGCCGGAGCCGTCGTCCAGCTGCAGCGTCGCCGAGTAGCCCGACGCGCCCCGCGCAGGAGCCGCGCCGTAGCCCGCCTGCTGCTGGTCGTAGCCCTGCTGGCCGTAGCCCTGCTGGTCGCCGTAACCCTGCTCGTAGCCCTGCTGCTGCCCGTAGCCCTGCTGATCGGCATAGCCCTGCTGCTGGCCGTAGCCCTGATCGGCGTACCCGCCCTGCTGCTGGCCGCCGTAGCCGCCGCCCTGCTCGTAGCCCTGCTGGCCATAGCCCTGCTGCTGGCCGTAGCCCGGGTCGGCGTAACCCTGCTGCTGGCCGTAGCCCTGCTGGTCGCCGTAGCCCTGCTCGTAGCCCTGCTGCTGCCCGTAGCCCTGCTGGTCGGCATAGCCCTGCTGCTGGCCGTAGGCCTGATCGGGCGCGCCGTACCCGCCCTGCTGGCCGTAGCCCTGCTCGGCGTACCCACCCTGCTGCTGGGCGCCGTAGCCGCCGCCCTGCTGCTGGTAGTCGTAGCCGTTCTGGTACTCGCCATAGCCCTGCTCGGACTGGCCGTAGCCGTACTCGCCGTACCCCTGCTGACCGGGGCGGCCCGCAGGCGGGGGCGCGTACCCGCGGTTCCGCGGATCGGACTCCGCGGGCTCACGGCTGGGGTCGTAGCCTGAGTTCTGCGTCATGGGGCCAGCTCCTGGTTGCGGGTTGGGTCGTTGTGGGCGTTCAGGTCCCGGTGACGGGCTGGCCCGCCTGCCCGCGTCCGGATCCACCCGGCCGCGCGTCCTGAACTGTCCGGTGTGCAGCGTAGGGGATGCCTCGAACTCCACGTGCACTTCGCCGTAGGTCTGCCACCCTTGCTCACGGATGTGGTCCTGCAGATGTTTGGCGAACGCACGCACGGTGAGCTGGTAATCCTCCGTGGCGACCTGCTGGTCCGGCTGGCCTTCACCGTGGACGAGTTGCCGGAGATCGGTCTCGTTGACGGTGATGACGTAGCTGTTGGGAGCCAGCAGATGCCCCCCGCCCAGATCCTGGACGTGGTCGCCGGCCTCACGCTGCAGTGCGGCCTCCACCTCCTGGGGAACCACACTGCCGCCGAACGCACGGGCGAAGACATCACCGACAGCACCCTGGAGGCGGCGCTCGAAGCGGGAAACGAACCCCATCGCCCCTCCTTCCCGGGTCGTGTCGTTTCTGACCTGCCAATAGTCGTGCGCGGAGCGTCCCGGAATGCAACACGCAGGCATGGCGTGTCGCCGGAGGGACACGGTCTTTGCATGATATCCACGATCGTCCACACCTGTAACTCTTGGCGGCGAGCCCAGGTTCCCGGGGCGTACCCACTGCGCCACGAAGCATGCGCACCCCCGATAACCAGGCGATTTCGTTTTGGTGCAAACCCCGTGATACGTTCTTCTCGTCGCTCGGGCGAGTGGCGGAATGGCAGACGCGCTGGCTTCAGGTGCCAGTGTCCGTAAGGACGTGGGGGTTCAAGTCCCCCTTCGCCCACCACGAGGAAGGCCCCCGATCCCACCGGATCGGGGGCCTTCTTCTTTGTCCGGACTCGGGTTCCTGTCCGGCTCATCCTGCTCATCCGCAAATCCATGGATGTGACGAAGGTCGCACACCCTGTCCGGGGTGGGTTTCGAGAGACGTTGCCAGGGGCCGTTTCTGGGCCTCGCGAGGGGTGAAAATCGTTTGCCGGAGGATGTCGCCTCGGGTATGCGCCCGATTACTGTCCAGCGTTGCCTGATGATCATTTAGCTAAAACCATTCGAAACAAACTTGAGGTTTGTTTGACCCCAAGCGACTGCTTGGCAATCACGCTGAGCTGGGACGAAACACCAGCTTAACGGGGGTTGAACCGGTGGTGAGCGGAGAATTCGCGAGTTTTTCGCAAACCGGATGACGGCGTTCGAAACCCATCGCGCGCAATGGGTTGAAACGGGTCCTGAAACGCAACCGCGAGGATAGTTTCGAGGCCCTCCGCAGACCGCCCGCAAAGGGTATGCCGAGAATTAGCGATGGTGCCGGGTTCCCCACGGGGAGGGCGCATTTCGCCTGGTCGCGTTATACGCCCGGTGGGCAAGTCGGAGGTTGCGTAGCCATAACGATTGTGTAGAGTCAACGGCAACGCTGGCCGCAGCTGAGCCGGACTCGCTGCGGCCAGTGGAACTCAATCCGAACGGTGCTCGCGACTAGGAAGTCGCCACTCTCACAACCGGTTCTGGATGGTTCCCGACCGAATTGCCCGTGATGTGCTCCGGGCCCGACTCCCGCGCCGCGTCGTCCAACGCTCGCGCTGTGTCGTCCATCTCTCGCACCGCCTGGCGACCACGCCCGAATACGTAGGCCAGGAAACCGAGTTCGGCCACCGCCCCGATCCCGACCCGCACCGCGGTGGGCCATCCGCTGGGCGTCACGAAGCCCTCCAGGAATCCCGACACCAGCAGCACCCCGGCCAGACCCAGCGCGATCACCGCCGTCGCGCGTCCCTGCCGGGCCAGGGCCTGCGGGCGGCTCTCCCGGCCCGGGTCGATCAACGTCCAGCCCAGCTTCAGGCCCGCCCCGCCGGCCACGAAAATGGCTGTGAGCTCGAGCATTCCGTGCGGCAGGATCCAGCCGAAGAACGGCTCCAGTCGTCCCGCCTCCGCCATCAGCCCGGCACTGACGCCGAGATTCAGCGCGTTCATGAACAACAGGTAGAGCGCGGGCAGCACGAGCACGCCCATGAACAGCGCCATGGCCGACACCCACGCGTTATTGGTCCACACCTTCGCCGCGAACGCGTCGTGCGAGTGCTCGTAGTAGTAGGTCTCGAATTCGCCGCCCGGCTTCGTCAAGGCGTCTGTATCCATGTTCAGCCCGAGACGCTTCCGTGCCGTCTCGGAATTGGCCACCGCCGCGCCGAGCGCCGCCGCGCCGAGCAGGAACACCGCCGCCACCGACAACCACCACGGCCAGGCCCGGTACACGGCGGCCGGAAAGCGGTGCGTGAAGAAGTACCCGATCTCATGGGGAGTATCGATGCGCGCGCTCAGGATCCGTCCCCGCGCCCGGGTCAGCACCGCGGACAGCCCGGCGATCAGCTCCGGATCGGCCTCCCGGGTCTGCAACCGCGCCAGCTGCTGTGAGGCCACCCGGTACAGCCGCACCAGCTCGTCGGCCTCCGCCCCACTGAGCCGCTTGCTCCGCGACGCCAGCCGATCCAGCCGATCCCAGGAAGGCCGGTGAACGAAGGTGTACGCGTCCAGATCCATGAGTTCCCCTCCCGCACTTCGGCTGACAAAATGCTAACCACCATGGCACTTTTCACCACCGGCGAGGCTGTAGCCGTCGAACTGCCCATCGCGCGGATTCCGACGCGTGCCGCGGCGTTCCTGCTCGACCTGATCGTGCAGTTCATGCTGGGTGTGACGCTGATCCTGCTGTTCCGGGCGCTGCTGGTGTGGATCGGCGCGGACGCCGCCTGGCTGGACGCGGCGCTGCTGGTGGCCCTGGTGTGCGCGGCCATCGGATATCCGGTGGTGTTCGAGACCCTCACCCGCGGGCGTTCGCTCGGGAAGATGGCGGTCGGGCTGCGGGTGGTGCGCGCCGACGGCGGGCCCGTCGACTTCAAGCACGCGGTGACCCGGGGCCTGGCCGGGATCGTCGACTTCTGGGTGCTGGGCACCGGCCTGATCGCCGTCGTGGTGTCGCTGTGCTCGCCGCAGGGCCGCCGGGTCGGGGACGCGCTGGCGGGCACCGTGGTGGTGCACGACCGCAGCCGCCTGCCGTTCGCGGCGCTGGCGGCGGCGCCGCCGTGGCTGGCGGGCTGGGCGCGGCAGCTGGACCTGTCGGGGCTCTCCGACGAGCAGGCGTTCGCGGTGCGGCAGTACCTGCTGCGGTTTCGCACCCTGACCCCCGAGGTGCAGGACCGGCTGGGCCGGGCGCTGGTGGTCTCGGTGTGCGCGAGCCTGCGTACCGCGCCCCTGAACGGCTATCCGCCGCTGCAGATCCTGGGCGCGGTGCTGGCCGAGCGGCAGCGGCGGCAGTTGCCGCCGCCGTCCTTTCCCCGGTGGCAGCCGGTCACCCCGCCCTCGCCGGTCACAGCGCTCCGGTCCGTTTGAGTTCGAGGTATTCGTCGGCCAGCGCCCCGGGCAGCAGGTCCGGCGGCGCGGTGATGACGCGGACGCCCGCGCGGCGCAGGGTCTCCCGGGCCACGGCCTCCTCCGCGATCACGTTCTCGGCGGCCGCGGCGGTGTAGAGGTCGGTCACCCCGGTGCGGTGGATGGCGGCGGCCGCCACCTCCGGGTCGGTCACCGACACCACCAGCACCCGGTGCCGTTCGGCCAGGACCGGCAGCACCGGCCGCAGGCCCTCCTGCACGGTGGCGGCGTCGAGGTGGGTGAACCAGACCACCAGGCTGCGGCGGCGGGCCCGTTGCAGGGTGGCGCGCAGCATGCCGCGGTAGTCGGTGTCGGCCAGTTCGGGGGTGAGTCCGGCGAGGGCGTGCATCAGCTTGAGCTGCAGGCGTTTTCCGCCGACGCCGCGCACCTCGGTGCGCAGCCGCCGGTCATAGGCCAGCAGGTCCACCGAGTCGCCCCCGGCGGCGGCCAGCCCGCCGAGCAGCAGGGCGGCTTCGATGGCGGCGTCGAGGCGGGTGCCGCCGCCACCGCGTGCACTGTCGGCGCAGCCGATGCGGCCCGCGCTCACCCGTCCGGTGTCGAGCAGCATCACCACGTGCCGGTTGCGTTCCGGCCGCCAGGTGCGGACCAGTACGTCGTTGGCGCGGGCGGTGGCCCGCCAGTCGATGGTGCGCACGTCGTCGCCCGCGACATATTCACGGAACGAATCGAATTCGGTGCCCTGGCCGCGAATCGTGGTGGTGTTGCGGCCTTCCAGCTGCTGCAACTGCTTGACCTTGGAGGCCAGCAGCGGTTCGCTGCGGAACGGCGGCAGCGCGCGCAACCGGGCGGGCACCTCGCGGCGTACCTGGCGTCCGGCGAGGCCGAGCGGCCCGAGCAGGCGCAGCGTCACCGGACCGGCCACCCGGTCGCCGTGATAGGCGGGGGTGAGTTCGGTGCGCAGCCGAATCCTGGTGTTGGGCGGCAGGTGCAACGGATGCGTGCGGTGCCGGGCGTGGGCGCTGGGCGGCCAGTCGTCCCACAGTGTCCCGCGCACCGGCCGGGCGCCGCCGTTGAGCACCGCCAGTTCCACGTCGATGCTGCGGCCCGTGCGCACGCTGGTGAGCGGCTCGCGCGAGAGTTCCAGCGCGCCCGGCGATCCCAGCAGCAGCAGATCGAGCCCGATGAGCGCGGCCAGCGCCAGCGTGGCGACCAGCACGCCGAGCCACGACGGCAGCATCAGCGTGACGAACAGGGCCGCGAGCACCGCGGCGGCGGCCAGGCGGCCGGTGACGACCACCGGCTACACCGGAACCGGGACGGACATCAGCAGCGAGGCCAGCACGCCCTCGGCGGTGACGCCCTCCACCTCGTGTTCGGGCCGCAGGTGCAGTCGATGCCGCAGCACCGGCGTCGCAACGGCTTTCACGTCGTCGGGGGTGACGTAGCCGCGGCCGTGCAACCAGGCGAAGGCCCGCGCGGCCGCCATCAGCGCGGTCGCGCCGCGGGTGGACGCGCCGTGCGCCACGGCGGGGGAGGTGCGGGTGGCCCGGCACAGGTCCACGGTGTAGGCGAGCACCTCGGGACTGATGGCAACCTGGGCGACCGCGGCGCGGGCAGCCGCGATGTGCGCGGGACCGGCCACCGGCCGCAGTCCGGCGGCGGCCAGGTCTCGGGGGTCGAAGCCGGCGGCATGCCGTTGCAGGATGCGGAATTCGTCGTCGCGCCCGGGCAATTGGACGTCGACCTTGAAGAGGAACCGGTCCAGCTGCGCTTCCGGCAGCGGATAGGTGCCCTCCTGCTCGATCGGGTTCTGGGTGGCGACCACCACGAACGGGTCCGGCAGCGGCTGCGGCACGCCGTCCACCGAAACCTGGCGCTCCTCCATCGATTCCAGCAGCGAGGACTGGGTCTTGGGCGGCGTGCGGTTGATCTCGTCGGCCAGCAGCAGGTTGGTGAACACCGGGCCGCGGCGGAAGGTGAACTCGGCCGAGTGCGGATCGTAGATCTGGGAGCCGGTGACGTCACCGGGCATCAGGTCCGGGGTGAACTGGATGCGGGCGTGCTCCAGGTCCAAGGCGGTGGCCAGGGCCCGCACCAGCAGCGTCTTGGCCACGCCCGGAACGCCTTCCAGCAGCACGTGGCCGCGGCACAGCAGCGCCAGCACCAGGAACATGACGGCGTGGTCGTTGCCGACCACGGCCTTGCCGATCTCGGCGCGCAGGGCCAGCAGCGCCTGCTGCGCGTCCTGCGTGGTCGGCGCCTGACCGTCGGTCGCCGGGGTGCCGTCGTGGTGGGCGTCCACCACGTCCTTGGACAGGTTGGTCACAAGACCTCCGCTTCGATCCATTCGAGTTGTGCCGCCACGAGTTCGAGGGTCTCCCGGTCGGTGACCGGGGCGTAAAGGGCGGCGCGGAGGACGGCCGGGTCCGCGCCGGTGCGGACGGCGATCGCCCCTACCACCAGTTCCGCCGGGGTGTCGGCGGTGACGCCGAGCACGGGGCGCAGCCGGCGCAGCGCCGCCGCCCGCAGTTTGGCGGCCACATGGTCGTGATCGCGGGATTTCCGGTACAGCCCGGCCTGTCCGGCCAGCAGCTCCTGGGCCGGGGCCTCGACCGGCAGCGGTTCGCGCACGATGGCGCCGCGCCTACGGCCGCGCCACCACAGCACCGCGACCCAGGCGATGAGGAACTGCAGACCGCCGAACGCCAGCCAGCCCGGCAGCCGTTCGAAGATGGAGTCCTCGCCGTCACCGAAGTTCGGCGGCGGCAGGTCCGGTTCCCGGCTCGGGGTCGGCGGATGCGTCGGCGGCGTGTCCGGATGGGGCGGCGGCGCGGGCGTGTGCCCGACATGGGTGACCACGTACACCAGTGCGACGACCGCCAGCAGCGCGGCGAGCGCCGCCCACAGTCGCCAATCCCGCAGCAGCTCCGGCAGTTCCGGGCGCTCCCGGGCGGGTTTGTCCTTGGCGGTCTTGGTCTTGCGTACCTTGCGTTTCTCGGTGAGCTCGACCGGCCCGTCCTTGGGCGGCGGCGCGCCGGAGAACCGGTCGGCCTGTTCGAGCTGCCGGTACTCCGACTCGGTGGCGTACCGGCCGCCGTAGACGACCTCGTCGAAACTGTGTGCCGCCGAGGGCAGTTCACCCGCGTCGCGCACGGCCGCGGTGGCGGCCCGCGCCGTCTCCCGCGCGGTGCGCGCCCGCTCCTCGTCGAGGATGCCGCGCTGTTCCAGACCTCGGGTGACGGCGCGATACCGTTCACGCAGCGCCACCCCGAAGTCGCCGCGCCGGGCGGCCTCCTCGGCCGCGGCCAGGTGCGCGGCGGCCGGGCCCAGCGCGGGTTCGGGCGGTGCGGCGTGCGGAATCTCGGTCATCGGGCCCCTCCCGTGGGTACCCGGATGTCCCACGCTTCGCGGCGGCAGCGCCGGTCCACATAGGTCACGACCTGGGTGGCGGATTCCACCAGCTCGCCGATCGCCACGATGAGCAGAGCCACGGAGACGATCAGCACCGTCACCGTCCCGCGGTGGGTGCCGGAGAAGTCGGTGATGAACCGCGGCAACGCCAGCAGCGGCACGATGAGTACCAGCAGCAATACGCGCAGGTACAGCCACAGCCCGACCAGCTGCCATTCCGCGCCGCCAGCAAGCAGTTTCGCCCGCCGGGCGGCCTCGCGGTAACCGATCGAGCCGTCGAAGACGCTGGGCGCCAGCGTGAATCGCCGTCCACGCAGCCAGGCCAGCCAGATCACCGCGAACGGCGCGGTGAACATCAGGGGAGCGCCCACGGCCAGCACGCCGACCCCGATCAGTGTGTACATCACGTGGTAGGTGAGCAGCGGTCCGGCTCCGGAGCGCAGCCGCCGCAGCACGCCACGCCAGGTCGAGGGCCTGCGGTACACGACATCCAGTCCGGCCGGCACGGTCACCCCGCGCACGAAAAACCGTAGGCCCCAAGCGCACAGCAGGCTGGTGAGCAGCGCACCCCAGAAGGTTCCGAGGTCGGAATCACCGGTGATCGCCGCGGCGGCCGCGGTACCCGCGACGGCCACCAGCACGGCGGCCACCCAGGCCACCCCGACCAGGGCCGCCAGGATCGTGATCCGGGCCTGGATCAGCGCGAACGGCAGGTCCAGCAGTTCCCGGAACTGCATCGGGCGAATCGGAACAACCGGCGGTTCGGTCGAAGTCGGTTCCCCCACCGAGCCGGTCGGCGAACCGACGGAGTCGGCGGCGGTCGGCAACACGGGCCCGAGTCTATCCGGACTCGGGCCCCAGCAGCCGGGCGACGACCTGGCGATACATGTCCGGTTCGATCGGCGGCATTCCCATCAGCGCGCGCAGGTAGACGCCGTCGCCGACCAGCCGCACGATCTCGGCCCGCACCGGGTCGTCGATCTCGTTGTCCAGGGCCGTCTTCCAGGAGGTCATCACCTCGGTGATGGCCCGGTCGGTCTCGGCCTGGGCACCGTCGGCCGGGGCGTCGACGGTCCGCATGGCGGCGAGCATGGAGCGGTACAGCGCGAGTTCGACGGCGTCGGATTCGTTGTCGGGGTGCGGCGCCTGCAGGTACCACTCGGCCACCGAGCGGCCCTGTTCGATCGCGGCGCGCACCTGCTGGTCGGCCCGTTCGGTGACGCGGCGCAGCAGTCCGGCGAGTAGCGCGTCCTTGCTCTTGAAGTGATAGAGGAGCCCGCCCTTGGAGACGCCCGCGGTGGCGGCGACGTTCTCCAGGGTCACCTGGGACAGGCCCTTGTCGAGCAGCAGGTTCTCGAGCGCGTCGAGGATCCGGTCGCGGGTGCCGGCGGGGTCGCGGGTGGTCACGGGGTTGACTGTACCGGCTGGACGGTTCAGGCTGTTACTGTACCGTCTGGACGGTTCAGAACCGAAAGAGAAAGCTGATGACCACCCACTCGACCGCGCGTTCCGGAACTCCTTCGACCCTCGACCGCCCCGTGACCCCGCACGCCGCGCCCAAGGCCCGGCCCCGGGACTGGGCCGGCCTCGCCGTGCTGGCCCTGGCGCTGCTGCTGATCGCCGTCGACGCCACCGTGCTCGACCTGGCGGTCCCCTCGATCACCGCGCACCTCGCGCCCACCACCCCGCAGCTGCTCTGGATCATCGACGTCTACTCGTTCGTGCTGGCCGGCCTGCTGGTCACCATGGGCACCCTCGGCGACCGCATCGGCCGCCGTCGCCTGCTGCTCATCGGCGCGGCCGGATTCGCGGCCGCCTCGGCGCTCGCCGCCTGGGCGATCAGCCCCGAAATGCTCATCGCCGCCCGCGTCCTGCAGGGTGTCGCCGGTGCGACCCTGATGCCCGCCACCCTGGGCCTGATCCGGTCCATGTTCGCCGACGCCCGCCAGCGCACCCTGGCCATCTCGGTCTGGGGCGCGATGGCCGCCTCCGGCGCGGCGTTCGGCCCGCTGCTCGGCGGCTGGATGCTCGAGCACTTCTGGTGGGGCTCGGTGTTCCTGGTGAACCTGCCCGTCATGGCGCTGCTGCTGGTCCTGGCACCGATCCTGGTACCGGAATCGCGGGACCCCAACCCGGGCCGTTTCGACCTGGTGAGCGCGGGACTGTCGATGCTGGCCCTGATCCCGGTGGTGTACGCGGTCAAGGAGTTCGCCGCCCACGGTCCGGGCCTGAACCTGCTGATCAGTGCCGGTGTCGGTGTGACGGCGGGCGTGCTGTTCGTGCGTCGTCAGCGCGGGCTGTCGGCTCCGCTCATCGACCTGGACCTGTTCCGGCTGCCCGCCTTCCGGGCCGCCGTGTTCACCAACCTGCTGTCGGTGTTCGCGCTGGCCGGTGTGCTGTTCTTCGGCTCGCAGTACCTGCAGCTGGTGCTGGGCAAGTCACCGCTGGAGGCCGGCCTGCTGCTGATCCCGGGCACGGTCGGTTCCATGCTTGGTGCGCTCGCCGCGGCCTGGCTGGTCCGGTACTGGCGTCCGGCGACCGTGCTCGCGGGCTCGCTGGCGACGGTCGCGCTCGGCGCGGGCCTGTACTGGCTGCTGCCCACCGATCCCTCGGGTTCGGTGACCCCGTTCATCGTCGGCTTCCTGCTGATCGGACTGGGTGAGGGTGTGGCCCTGACGGTGTCGGCCGACATGATCGTGAGCACCGCGCCGGAGGCGCGCGCGGGCAATGCCGCCGCCATCTCGGAGACCGCGATGGAGATGGGTATCGCCCTGGGTGTGGCGGTGCTGGGCAGTGCCGTGATGGCCGCCTTCCGCGGCGGTCTG
This sequence comes from Nocardia sp. CA-145437, assembly GCF_050956485.1. Classification (NCBI taxonomy): domain Bacteria; kingdom Bacillati; phylum Actinomycetota; class Actinomycetes; order Mycobacteriales; family Nocardiaceae; genus Nocardia; species Nocardia sp. CA-145437. Next base: position 29,811 of record NZ_CP191204.1, read on the forward strand.
GACCTGACGCACGTGCCGTCGGGTCAGGCGGACGCGGCGCGCGAGTCGCTGGGCGGCGCCATCGAAACCGCCCGGGCGCTACCGGAACCCGCGGCCGGGGAGCTGTTGCACTCGGCGCACACGGCGTTCGTCAGCGGCATCCACGTGGCTGCCACGTCGACGGCGGTCATCCTGCTGCTGACCGCGTTCGTCGCCTACCGCGCGGCAACTCGCAAGACCGCGGTGGCGTAGTCGAAAAAGGCTGTGGCCCGGATGTTTCCGTGTTCAACGTGAAACATTCCGGGCCACAGCGCGTTTCCGCGGGTTACTCCTGGCCCTTGCCCGGCGGCAGTTCGCGCGGGGCACGGTAGTCGAGTTCGGGGTGGCGGCGACTCGCCAGCGCGTCCTGCTGCGGGGCCGCGGGCAGCGGGTAGCCCGGGTCCACCACGTGCCCCTGGGGGAGCTGGGCGTATCCCGGGTAGGCGGCATAGGGCTGATCCACCACGGTGGAGGCCACCCGCTGCGCGTAGACCTGCTGGGGCGCGCCCTGCGGCAGGTATCCGTACTGCTGGGGCTGCGCGTACATCTGCTGCTGGTGCTGCTGCGGCTGCGCGGAATCCTCCGAGTCCACCGTGACCTTGCGCGTGCGGCGCAGGGTGAAGGTGATCTCCTCGGCCTCCTCGAAGGCCTGCCGCACCGTGCGCAGCGGATGCGTGGCGGTGTCGATGGCATTGGCCACGAAGGATGGGACCAGCGGCCGGATCCAGCGGGCGGCGGTGTCGGTGAACGGCACCGTGCCGATGATCGGCAGTTCCAGCCCGCCCCCCTTGGCGGGCTGCGGCGCCGGCGCGGCGGGCGCGAGCGCGCCGCCGGACGGCACGGGGGCCAGCGCACCCGAGGTGAGCTGGGCGGGCAGGTTCGGCGACTGTGTCACGATCCCCTCTTGGGACACGGTGCTGTCCTTTCGATCTCCGGCCGCGGTCCCGGCCGGAAGTTCCAGTCTGGTGGCGGAGTCGAATTCGGCCACGGCGCGCTGCGCGGGCTCGGTGATGCCGATCTCGAAATTGCCGATGGCGGCGATGATGCGGGTGCGCTGCCGTTCCCGGTCGATGGCGGTGTCGGCGTGCGCGGCCAGCCGCGCGGCGGTGAGTTGTTGTTCCGCGCGCAGGTTTTCGGTCTCCACCCGCACCTCGGCCTGTTTGACGGCGATGGCGGTGGCGGCGGCCTGGTCGATTCGGTCGGTCTCGGTGCTGACCGCGACGCTGCGGTCGAACGCCGTCTCGCCGCGCCACCAGCGCAGCAGCAGCGGCAGCTGGGCGAGGGTGATCAGGAGCAGGGCGACGGCGAGGCGCAGGACGAACGCCCCGAAATGCCCTGTGGTGTAGTCGTTCACGGCCACCCAGCGCGCCCCGAGTCCGCGGTCGCCGTCGGTATAGGCGGCCTTGCGGGCGTCGGTGAGGGCCTTGTCCTGCGCGGTGACCTTGTCGTCGAGCCCGGCCACCTTGTTCCGCTCGGCGGTGAGCTGGGCGCGCGCGTCGTCGAGCATCTGATTGGCGGTGCGCTCCTCGGGACCGCGTCCGGGGACGCCGGTCCGGGGGATTCCGTCGCAGTCCTGCGCCGGGTTGATCTCGCAGCGCGCGATCTTCAGTGCGGTCGCGACGTCTGTCTGTGCCTTGGTGATCTGCTGCTCGAGCGCGCCGCGCGCGGCTTTCGCCTGGTCCAGGTCGGCGCGGGCGGTGACCACGGCGGGCGCGGATTCCACCGCGCGCTGCGCGTTCTCGTCGAGCAGTCGGTGCACGGTGCCGGAGAACAAGAGGGTGCAGGCCAGTTCGGCCACCACCACCCCGGCCAGTACCGCGACGGCGATGCGCCCGGCGAATTCGGCGACGGCCCGCCGGTCCTCGCGCCGATCGGGCGTGGCCGCGGTGGCGAGAGCCCGGGACAGCGCCCCGACCAGGAAGGTGGCGATCAGCGCGATGGCCACGACACCGAGGGCGGGCCAGCCCGCGGCCCCGGTCGCGGCGGCGGTGATGCCTCCCGCGGTGACCGCGAACAGGGCCACCACCGCACCGGTGACGGTGTAGCCCGCACGCTCGGGACCGGCGGTGAGCTGCGGTTGCGCCCCACCCAGCCAGACCAGCAGGTCGCCGGGTCCGGCCGGGGAATGGACGTGGGGATCTGTCATGGGAGGCTCACATCCTCTACGTCCCAGGTGGTTCGGCAGAGCGAAACTGTCGCTGATTCGTTGTCTCAGCGTGACAGGCGTCCGGCGGTTACACCGACCGCGGCGGGTGTGATGTGGCCAGGCTCACATCGCCCCTTTTCGGGCCGCCGAGGTGGTGTTGATCACCTGCGTCCGGTCTCGGATATCGCCGAAAACCGAGTCGGGAGACAGATTTACGGTTTGCTGAGCGTGTGCTGAATCCCACATTCAGGAAAAATTCCGTACGGTCCGCACGTTGCGAGCCCATGTCTCCCGGGTGGTCGCCGGAGCGACGGAACTTGTCCGGAAAGTTAGCGGCCTAACGCCCGGTTTGCCGGATCCGCTTGTGGGGAAACCTGATTCATTGCAGGTGGGAGGCAGTCTGGAGCTGCGCTGGACCGTCCGGCCGTCGACCTCGCGCGGGTGCGTCACAGTGGTGAACTCAACTGAAACGCACGGGCACCCCTGCTTTACACTGGAGAACGCGCGTGTGTTGGAGGACCGGATGTAGAAGCCCAGCTAGAAGCTGGAATTAGCCTTACCTGAGTTGGTTGGGCTCCAGTCCTGACTTATCGTTTGCTCTTACGCCGAACTACACAATTCGGTGTATCTCCCCATACGGACAGAGGCCCGATCGGTGCTCAGCCTAGCGGGCGAGAACGGCACGGCGTGTAGCGAACGCGTAAGAGTTCCGTTACCACCGAGCACCCGACTAGGTAATCGAAGCGGGTGGACAACTGCAAAGTTGACTGCACGGAGTGACCATCAGCGCCGCTGGTCTCCGAAACGTCCGGACGCAGTCCAGACCGGAGGCGTTCGACGAAGGCCGCATTCTTCGAAGGCCTGTTTTTTGTGAAGGCAGAGGCATGACGCAACTTCCTGGCCACAGGTCCCCTGGACCCATCGGGCTCTATGACCCGGCGAATGAACACGACGCCTGTGGTGTCGCATTCGTCGTCGACATGCACGGCCGCCGCAGCCGCGACATCGTCGACAAGGCTATTACGGCATTGCTGAACCTGGAGCACCGTGGTGCGGCCGGCGCCGAACCCAACTCGGGTGACGGCGCGGGCATCCTGATCCAGCTCCCGGACAAGTTCTTCCGTGCCGTGGTCGACTTCGAGCTCCCCGCCGAAGGTTCCTACGCGACCGGCATCGGCTTCCTGCCGCAGGCACGCCGCGAGGCCGCTCGCGCCGGGTACGGCGTCGAGAAGATCGTGCGCGAGGAGGGCCTCGAGGTCCTCGGCTGGCGCGAGGTCCCGATCGACGAGTCGTCGCTGGGCGCGCTGTCGCGCGACGCCATGCCGACCTTCCGGCAGATCTTCATCGCCTCCCCCAAGGGCGGCGCCGAGCAGCTCTCCGGCATGGACCTGGAGCGCCGCGCCTACGTCATCCGCAAGCGCATCGAGCACGAGCTCGGCAAGTCGGGTGCCGGCGAGGGCGCGACCGGCAAGGAGTCGGTCTACTTCCCGAGCCTGTCCGGCGAGACCTTCGTCTACAAGGGCATGTTCACCACCCCGCAGCTGCGGGCGTTCTACCTGGACCTGCAGGACGACCGGGTCGAATCGGCGCTGGGCATCGTGCACTCGCGCTTCTCCACCAACACCTTCCCGTCGTGGCCGCTGGCGCACCCGTTCCGGCGCGTCGCCCACAACGGTGAGATCAACACCGTCTCCGGTAACGAGAACTGGATGCGGGCCCGTGAAGCGCTGCTGAACTCCGACGTGTTCGGCACCGACTCCGAGGGCAACAACCGCCTGGAGAAGATCTTCCCGGTCTGCACCCCGGGCGCTTCGGACACCGCGCGTTTCGACGAGGTGCTCGAGCTGCTGCATCTGGGCGGCCGCAGCCTGCCGCACGCCGTGCTCATGATGATTCCGGAGGCGTGGGAGCGCCACGAGTCCATGACCCCGGAGCAGCGCGCGTTCTACCGCTACCACTCCTTCCTCATGGAGCCCTGGGACGGCCCGGCCTCGGTGTGCTTCACCGACGGTTCGGTCGTCGGCGCGGTGCTGGACCGCAACGGTCTGCGCCCCGGCCGCATCTGGGTCACCGAGGACGGCCTGGTCGTGCTGGCCTCCGAGGTCGGCGTGCTCGACATCGACCCGGCCAAGATCGTCTACAAGAAGCGCCTGCAGCCCGGCCACATGTTCCTGGTCGACACCAAGCAGGGTCGCATCATCAGCGACGACGAGGTCAAGTCGACGCTGGCCGCCGAGTTCCCGTACCAGCAGTGGCTGGACGAGGGCCCGACCAAGCTGAGCGACCTGCCCGACCGCCCGCACGTGCACATGTCGCACGACCGCGTGCTGATCCGCCAGCAGATCTTCGGATACTCCACCGAGGAACTGAACATCCTGATCTCGCCGATGGCGCAGACCGGTGGCGAGGCGCTCGGCTCGATGGGCACCGACACCCCGATCGCGGTGCTGTCCTCGCGGCCGCGCCTGCTGTTCGACTACTTCTCGCAGCTCTTCGCGCAGGTCACCAACCCGCCGCTGGACGCCATCCGCGAAGAGGTCGTGACCTCGCTGCGCAGCATGGTGGGCCCGGAGGCCGACCTGCTGAACCCGGGTGCCGAGTCCTGTCGTCAGATCACCCTGACCCAGCCGATTCTGGACAACGACGAGCTGTCCAAGCTCGTCCACATCAATGACGACGGCTCCCGTCCCGACCTGCGTTCGGTCGTCGTGCACGGCCTGTACCCGGTGAAGAAGGGCGGCAAGGGGCTGCGCAAGGCCATCGAGGCCGTGCAGCGTCAGGTCTCGGCGGCCATCGACGGCGGCGCGCGCATCATCGTGCTGTCCGACCGCGAGTCCAACGAGAAGCTGGCCCCGATCCCGTCGCTGCTGCTGACCGCCGCGGTGCACCACCACCTGGTCCGGGAACGCACCCGCACCAAGGTCGGCCTGGTCATCGAGGCCGGTGACGCCCGCGAGGTGCACCACATGGCCATGCTCGTCGGCTTCGGCGCGGCGGCCATCAACCCCTACATGGCCTTCGAGTCCATCGAGGACATGCTGGAGCGTGGCGCGCTGCAGATGCCGGGCAGCATCGGCGATCACGCGGCCGACTTCAAGAAGGCCGTCTACAACTACAACAAGGCGGCCGGCAAGGGCGTGCTGAAGGTGATGTCCAAGATGGGCATCTCCACCATCGCCTCCTACCGTGGCGCGCAGCTGTTCCAGGTCGTCGGCCTGGCGCAGGAGCTCGTCGACGAGTACTTCACCGGTCTGCGTTCGCCGCTGGACGGCATCGGCCTCGACGACATCGCCGACGAGGTCGCGCAGCGGCACCGGATCGCGTTCCTGGAGAACCGCAACGAGCGCGCGCACCGCGAGCTCGAGATCGGCGGCGAGTACCAGTGGCGTCGTGAGGGCGAGTACCACCTGTTCAACCCGGACACGGTGTTCAAGCTGCAGCACGCCACCCGCTCGGGCCAGTACAAGGTCTTCAAGGAGTACACGAAGCTGGTCGACGACCAGTCGGAGCGTCTCGCCTCGCTGCGCGGTCTGTTCAAGTTCAAGAACGGGCACCGCAACCCGATCTCGATCGACGAGGTCGAGCCGGCGTCGGAGATCGTGAAGCGCTTCTCGACCGGTGCGATGAGCTACGGCTCCATCTCGGCCGAGGCCCACGAGACCCTGGCCATCGCCATGAACCGCCTGGGCGGTCGCTCGAACTCCGGTGAGGGCGGCGAGCACCCGGCGCGCTTCGAGCCGGAGGAGAACGGCGACTGGCGCCGGTCCGCGATCAAGCAGGTGGCCTCGGGCCGCTTCGGCGTGACCGCCCACTACCTGACCAACTGCACCGACATCCAGATCAAGATGGCGCAGGGCGCGAAGCCCGGTGAGGGCGGCCAGCTTCCGGCCCACAAGGTGTACCCGTGGGTCGCCGAGGTCCGGCACTCCACCCCGGGCGTCGGCCTGATCTCGCCGCCGCCGCACCACGACATCTACTCGATCGAGGATCTGGCGCAGCTGATCCACGACCTGAAGAACGCGAACCCGCAGGCGCGGATTCACGTGAAGCTGGTCGCGGAGCCGGGCGTCGGCACCGTCGCCGCGGGTGTCTCGAAGGCGCACGCCGACGTGGTGCTCATCTCCGGCCACGACGGTGGTACCGGTGCGTCGCCGCTGACCTCGCTGAAGCACGCGGGTGGCCCCTGGGAGCTCGGCCTGGCCGAGACCCAGCAGACCCTGCTGCTCAACGGTCTGCGCGACCGCATCGTGGTCCAGGTCGACGGTCAGATGAAGACCGGCCGCGACGTCATGATCGCCGCGCTGCTGGGCGCCGAGGAGTACGGTTTCGCGACCGCTCCGCTGGTCGTCTCGGGCTGCATCATGATGCGCGTCTGCCACCTCGACACCTGCCCGGTCGGCGTCGCGACCCAGAACCCTGTTCTGCGTGAGCGTTTCACCGGCAAGCCGGAGTTCGTCGAGAACTTCATGCTCTACGTCGCCGAGGAAGTCCGCGAGCTGCTGGCGTCGCTGGGTCTGCGGACCCTGGACGAGGCCGTCGGCCGGGTCGACCTGCTCGACACCACCGCCGCCAAGGCGCACTGGAAGGCCGCCAAGCTCGACCTGTCGCCGATCCTGGACGACGTCGAGACCGCGTTCATGTTCCAGGACCGCCGCCGCACCAAGGACCAGGACCACGGCCTGGACAAGGCGCTGGACAACGAGCTGATCGCGCGTTCGGCCGATGCCCTGGAGCGTGGCAAGCCGGTCAAGTTCGACTCCAAGATCACCAACGTGAACCGGACCGTCGGCACCATGCTCGGCCACGAGGTGACCAAGCTGTACGGCGGAGTCGGCCTGCCGGACAACACCATCGACATCACGTTCACCGGTTCCGCCGGTAACTCGTTCGGTGCGTTCGTCCCGGCCGGTATCACCCTGCGGGTGGTCGGCGACGCCAACGACTATGTCGGCAAGGGTCTTTCGGGTGGCCGCATCACGGTGCGCCCGTCCGACGACGCGCCGGCGTCCTACGTCGCGGAGCAGAACATCATCGCGGGCAACGTGATCCTGTTCGGCGCCACCAGCGGCCAGGCCTTCCTGCGCGGTGTGGCCGGCGAGCGCTTCGCCGTCCGCAACTCGGGCGCGACCGCGGTCGTCGAGGGTGTGGGCGACCACGCCTGTGAGTACATGACCGGTGGCCGCGTGGTCATCCTCGGTGAGACCGGCCGCAACTTCGGCGCGGGCATGTCGGGCGGTATCGCCTACGTGTACAACCCGAACGGCACCTTCGAGGCCAACCTCAACACCGAGCTGGTCGACCTGGAGCAGCTCTCGGCCGATGACGCGCAGATCGTGCACGACATCGTCGCGCAGCACCGCGACGAGACCGGTTCGGCTGTCGCCGAAGGCATCCTGGGCGACTGGTCGCAGCAGGTGACCAAGTTCGTGAAGGTCATGCCGCGCGACTACAAGAAGGTCCTGCTCGCCATCTCCGAGGCCGAGAAGGCCGGCCGGAACGTGGACGAAGCCATCATGGAGGCGGCTCGTGGCTGACCTCATCTCCGCGGTGCAACGCAGCACCATCGTTGTTCCGTGCGCGCAGCGCATTAGTCAGGAGTTCGTAAATGGGTGACGCACAAGGCTTCCTGAAGCACACTTCCCGGGAACTGCCCAAGCGCCGTCCGGTTCCGCTGCGACTGCTGGACTGGAAAGAGGTCTACGAGGAGAAGTTCTCCCACGAGACCCTGCAGAAGCAGGCCAGCCGCTGCATGGACTGCGGTATCCCCTTCTGTCACAACGGCTGTCCGCTCGGGAACCTGATTCCCGAGTGGAACGACCTGGTGTACAAGGGCGCGTGGAAGGAGTCGTTCGATCGGCTGCACGCGACCAACAACTTCCCGGAGTTCACCGGCCGCCTGTGCCCGGCTCCGTGTGAGGCGTCCTGCGTCCTGGGCATCAACCAGGATCCGGTGACCATCAAGCAGGTCGAGGTCGAGATCATCGAGAACGGTTTCGACGAGGGCTGGGTCACCCCGGTCTACCCGACCCGTCTCACCGGCAAGCGCATCGCGGTCGTCGGCTCCGGCCCCGCGGGCCTGGCCGCCGCCCAGCAGCTGACCCGGGCCGGTCACACCGTGACCGTGTTCGAGCGCGACGACCGCATCGGCGGCCTGCTGCGCTACGGCATCCCGGAATTCAAGATGGAGAAGCGCTTCATCGACCGCCGCGTCGCGCAGATGGAGGCCGAGGGCACCATCTTCAAGACCAGCGTGAACGTGGGCGTGGACATCACCGCCGACCAGCTGCGCAAGCAGTTCGACGCGGTCGTCCTGGCCGGTGGCGCCACCATCGCGCGTGACCTGCCGATCCCGGGTCGCGACCTGGACGGCATCCACCAGGCCATGGAGTTCCTGCCGCTCGCCAACCGCGTGCAGCTGGGCGACGAGATCACCGACGAGGACGGCCTGCCGCGCATCCACGCGCGTGGCAAGAAGGTCGTCATCATCGGTGGCGGTGACACCGGCGCGGACTGCCTGGGCACCTCGCACCGTCAGGGTGCGGAGTCGATCCACCAGTTCGAGATCATGCCGCGTCCGCCGGAGGAGCGGGCCGCCTCGACCCCGTGGCCGACCTACCCGCTGATGTACCGCGTCTCCTCGGCTCACGAGGAGGGCGGCGAGCGCGTGTTCTCCGTCAACACCGAGCGTTTCGTCGGTGCGGACGGCAAGGTCACCGGCCTGCAGGCGCACGAGGTGAAGATGGTCAACGGCCGCTTCGAGAAGGTCGACGGCACCGACTTCACCCTGGAGGCGGACCTGGTGCTGCTGGCCATGGGCTTCGTCGGCCCGCAGAAGAACGGCCTGCTCGAGGGTCTGGGCGTCGGTTACGACCAGCGCGGCAATGTCATGCGTGACAAGGACTGGGCCACCACGGTGCCCGGCGTCTTCGTCGCCGGCGACATGGGCCGCGGTCAGTCGCTGATCGTGTGGGCCATCGCCGAGGGCCGTGCCGCGGCCGCCGCGGTGGACAAGTACCTGGAGGGGGAGACGGCGCTGCCGTCCCCGATCACCCCGACCATGGTCGCCCAGCGCTGATCCGCAGCCACTGAGCGAACGCTCGAAGGTGCCCCCGGACTTCGGTTCGGGGGCACCTTTTGTCATGCCGGGACACTTTTGGTCATGCGATAAACGTATGTGAAATGTTTACTAGTCAGTAGCTTCGAGTAGTTTTCGCAAACCCTGGACAGGGGACCAGTTACACCTGTTTACTTACCCCTCGTGTGGAGTCCACCTCTCCGAGTCGTCCGCAGCGCTCGGTAAGTATGGATCGGTCCCGGAGGATCTCGGGACATCTTTGGAGGAAAAGTAATGTTCCGTAATCGCCGCGCGGCCGCAATCGCGACTTCTGGCGCAATGGTTTTCGCCGGTATGGGCATGGCCGTCATGGAAACCGGCGTCGCGTCCGCCGAAGGCACCTGCGCCATCAGCTCGCACGCCGAGAAGAAGGATGCCAGCACCGTCGGCATCACCATGACCTACGACAAGTCGGTCAACGGTGACTCGATCGGCGTCGGCACCACGGCGACCTACAAGATCGTCGTCGGCACCACCGGCATCGGCAACCCGTACGTCAACACCATCACCGACTACCCGCCGTCCGGCTTCGGCGCGCCGCTCGAGGCCAGCGTCACCGCCTACCACCTGGCCGGTGGCCAGCGCACCGAGGCGGTCACCCCCGAGCCCAACGGCGGCGGCTGGAAGGTCACCAACCCGGGCTGGTTCGTGAACTCCGGTAACCCGGTCACCTACACCATCACCTACCGGGTGCCCACCAACCTCTCCGGTGGTCAGCAGGTCACCAGCGGTGGCATCGGCGTCGCCGGCACCGTCGGCGTCAGCAACAGCCTGCCGAACCTGACCGCGTGCTTCACCGCCCGCCCGAACACCGTCGGCGAGTCCGCCCTCGGCAGCCTGAACAACAACGGCCTGGGTTCCTCGGACGGTCAGACCAGCTCGACCGGTTCGTTCTCCGACATCATCTCGGACGCGATCCGCAAGTACATCGGCAGCTGATTCCCGACCGGGCCGATTCGATCGATAGGAACACCCGTACCGATGCGCACCCGTAAGTCACCGGCACTCACCGCGATTGCGGGCCTGGCGTTCTCGCTGGCCCTCACGTTGTCGCCGGAGGCCATCGGTACGGCCACGGCCGATCCCGCGAATTCCGCGGAATCCCATCTCGTTTCGATCGATCGGCCCGGACAGCGGCAGGAAGAGTTCAAGGTCTATTCGGCCGCCATGGGTCGGGAGATCACGCTCCAGGTCCTCACCGCATTCGACAACAGCGTGCCCCGTCCGACGCTGTATCTGTTGAATGGCGCGGGCGGCGGCGAGGACGCTGCGACCTGGTATCGGCAAACCGATATTGTCAGTTTCTTCTCCGACAAGAACGTGAATGTGGTATCGCCGGTCGGCGGTAAATTCTCGTATTACACCGACTGGCAACAGGATGACCCGGCGATCGGCCGCCAGAAGTGGGAAACCTTCCTGACCGCCGAACTGCCGCCCATTATCGACAAGGCGCTCAACACCTCCGGCGCGAACGCCATCGCGGGCGTCTCCATGTCCGCGACCTCCGCGTTGAACATGGCCATCCTCGCGCCCGATCGCTACCGCGCGGTCGCCGCCTACAGCGGGTGCGCCTCCACCGCCGATGACAACAGCCGCAAGTACATTCAGATGGTCCTCGACCGCGGCGACGCCGACTCCCGCAATATGTGGGGTCCGCCCGGCGACCCGGACTGGGCCCGGCACGACGCGGTGATCAATGCCGAGAAGCTGCGCGGCAAGGCGCTGTTCATCTCCAACTCCACCGGGCTGCCCGGTCCGATGGACACCTTGGACTCGCCGTCGATCGGCGGCCGCCCGGCGACGCTGGCCAACCAGATCATCCTCGGCGGCCTGATCGAGGCCGCGACCAACGGGTGCACGCATCAGCTCGCCGACCGGCTGGGCGCGCTCGGTATCCCGGCGCAGATCGAATTCCGGCCCTCCGGAACGCATTCCTGGCGGTACTGGGAAGACGCGCTGCACCGCTCCTGGCCGATGCTCGAGGCCGCGCTTCAGGGCTGATCCGCCGGGTTGCCGGATGTTGCTGCGCCGGTGAAGGTTCGGCCGGAATCGGACGTCTTCGCCCGCTCGCCTGGCATTGCTGACTAGGCCCCTTTATGCTAGTCGGCGGTGTGTCGCTGATCTCGTCGACCAGTTTGTTTCGGTGAACTCATACGGGGCGGTTACGTGGGTTAACCCGGAGTGCACCGGAGTGTCATCCGGCGACCGCACCATGATCGGGAATACGGGACGCGTGAGATGTCCCGGCACAAGCGTGAACTGGAGCAAGGGTGCGGTTGAAGAATATTGTCGCGGCTGCGGGGGCAGCGGCGAGCGTGCTCATGTCGGGAATCGTCCTGGGCAGCGGTCCCGTTTCGGCGGACCCGGGGTGCCCGCGTCTCTACACGGTCGCCGTTCCCGGCACCTGGGAGACCGGCCACGACAAGGACCCCAAGCCCGGCATGCTGGCCACGGTGACCAATGGTCTACCCGGTGAGGTCGACTACGTGACCTACGCGGCGACCGCCTTCCCGTGGGAGGGCGACATCTACGCCGCCTCCAAGAAGGAAGCCGTCGACAACGCCCGCGGTCTGGTCCAGGCCGTGGCCGCGCGGTGCGCGGGCACCAAGATCGCCATCACCGGTTACAGCCAGGGCGCCGACGCCGCTGGCGATCTCGCCGCCGAGATCGGCACCGGCCACGGCGTAGTGCCGCCGGATCGCGTCGCCGCCGTCGCGCTGATCTCCGACCCGCGCCGTTCGCCCGCCGACGCCCAGATCGGTCCGTTCGCCCCCGGCGCGGGCGCGGGCGGGCCGCGCGCCGGCGGCTTCGGCTGGGTCAGCGACAAGGTGCGCACCGTGTGCGCCCTGGGCGACCTGTACTGCTCCACCGAGGAGACCGACTTCGTCACCCGCTTCGCGGGCTTCCTCGCCCAGGCGACCAACCCGAACAACTTCAACCCGTGGCAGACGCAGCTCGAGTTCGGGTCGATCCTCAATGACCTGATGGCCCAGGGCGGTTTCGGCACCCTGCAGGCGCAGCTGGCCGAGGGCGCCGACAGCGAGTACGCGCACCAGCTCGAGCAGTTCTACCGCAGCGGCAAGCACACCAGCTACGGCAGCTACGGCGTCGGCGGCGGCCAGACCGCGCTGACCTGGATGCACAACTGGATCGCGACCAACGCCTGATCCTCGGGTGAGAGGTCCTGCGCCCCAGGACCGCACCGCATCGAAAAGGCCGCTCCCATTCCGGGAGCGGCCTTTTCGGCTGTCTGCGGGTGATCTAGCCGAAGGAGCCGGTGGGCGGCAGCGCGGGCGCGGGGGCGGGGTCGTTGTTCCAGCCGTTGTTGTTCCAGTCGCCGTTGCGGTTCCAGTCACCGTCGTGATCGCGGTCGTGGTGATCCCGGTCGCGGTCGCGGTCCCGGTCGTGATCGTGGTCCCACGGCCCGTTGTCGTCGATCTGCTGGGCGACGACGGGGGCGGTGGTGTCGGCGGGGGTCGCCGCGTTCGCCGGGAGGGCGACGACGGCGAGCGGGATGGCGGCCAGGAACCCGGCCGCGGCCAGACGCAGGGCGAGACGACGGCGGGGCTTGTGGAGGGCGGACATCGTGGTGCCTTTCTGTCGGGATCGTGCGCCGCGGGGGGAGCGGCGCACGAGTCCCATCGAAAGGCCCGGCCCTCCGGGCTGTGTGAGATCGGGCTGGGAGTCGGCTGAGCGTCCGTCCGTCCGGTCAGGGCAGGGCGCGTTGCGCGCGCGGTAGCAGGTCCCAGACGTGCCCGTTCTCGTTGACCGTGGCGGCGGTGCGGCCGCCGGTGCGCGAGTACAGGATTCGGGTGATCGAGCAGTAGTCGATCGGGAAGGTGAGCGGCCGTGCGAGTCCCAGTACATCCTGCAGCAGCACGTTGATCACGCCGCCGTGCGCGAAGACGACCACGGTGTCGGCGGGCGCGGCGGCCGCCACGATGGCGGTGACGCTGTCACGCACCCGCGCGATGAAGGCGTCCCCGTCGATCTGCTCGGGCAGGTACCCGGCCTTGATGCGCGCGTAGGTCTCCTGGAAGTCCCGCTGCGCGTCCTCGATCGGGATGTACATCGGCAGGTCGCGATCGTATTCGGCGAGCCCGTCCACGATGTCGATGTCGAGCCCGAGCTTCTCCGCGGTGGGTCGCGCGGTCTCGCGGGCCCGCAACTGCGGGCTGCTGACCACCCGCGCGATCCGGTGCTGGGCGAGTGCGGCCGGAACCCGGCCCGCCTGTTCGATCCCGAGCGCGGTGAGATCCGGGTCGGCGTGGCCGGATTCGGCCTGGACGCGCTGCGGCTGGGCGTGGCGGACGAGGATCAACTGCACACCCCCACTCTGCCGCACCCGGCCCGCAGCGCACCCCGGGGGTGCCGGGGGTCAGCTCTTCTTGCGGCGCATCAGGTAGACGATGCCCAGGACGAGGATGACGATGCCGATGCAGCAGACGCCCAGGAAGCCCCAGAAGCTCATGCCGCGCTTGCTGCTGGAGCGGCGGGCGGCGGTGTTCTCGAGGGCGGCGTTCCAGGTATCGGGGTGCGTCCACACGTGGTGGTCCAGCAGTGTCGCCTGGGTCATGAGATCTAGGTAGTGCATGGATTCCCCAATCGGTGTGGCCGGTGGCCCTCCCGGGCCGAACTCCCAGATTAACCGGGGAGACGGCCGCGGGAATCAGGGTTTACCCGGGTCCTGCCGGGATCAGCTGCCCGCGCCGCGCGGTTTCACCAGCGGGAAGGGCAGGGTTTCGCGGATGCTGCGGCCGATCAGCAGCATGACCACCCGGTCCACGCCGACGCCGAGGCCACCGGTGGGCGGCATGGCGTGTTCGAGGGCCTGCAGGAAGTCCTCGTCGAGTTCCATGGCCTCCGGGTCGCCGCCGGCGGCGAGCATGGACTGTTCGGTGAGGCGGCGGCGCTGTTCCACCGGATCGGTCAATTCGCTGTAGGCGGTGGCCAATTCGACGCCCCAGGCGACCAGGTCCCAGCGTTCGGTGACACCGGCGATGTGCCGGTGCGCGCGGGTGAGCGGGGACACGGAGGTGGGGAAGTCGATGTAGAAGGTGGGGTTCTGGGTGGTGGACTCCACCAGGTGCTCGTACATCTCGAGTACGAGTTGACCGGCGTCCCAGCCCAATTGGAACGGGACGCCCGCCTTCTCGCACAGCAGCCGCAGCCGTTCGGCGTCGGTGTCGGGGGTGATGGTCTCGCCGAGCGCCTCGGACACGGCGCCGTGCACGGTCTTGACGGTCCAGTCGCCGGAGATGTCGACCTCGGTGAGCGCGCCGTCGGGTCCGGGCCGCAGCGCCACCATTCTGCCGTTGGCGGCGACCGCGGCGGCCTGGATGAGCTGACGGCAGGCGTGCATCATGCGTTCGTAATCGCTGTGCGCCTCATAGGCTTCCAGGATGGTGAACTCGGGGTTGTGGCTGTAGTCGACGCCCTCGTTGCGGAAGACGCGGCCCAGTTCGAACACCTTCTCCATGCCGCCCACGCACAGTCGCTTGAGGTACAGCTCGGGTGCGATGCGCAGGTACAGGTCCAGGTCGTAGGCGTTGATGTGGGTGGTGAAGGGCAGCGCGTTGGCGCCGCCGTGCACCTGCTGCAGTACCGGGGTCTCGACCTCGAGGAAGCCCCAGCCGTGCAGGCTGTCCCGCAGGGACCGCACCACCGCGCTGCGCTTGGCCATCACCTCGCGGATGTCGGTGTTGATGGCCATGTCGACGTAGCGCTGCCGCACCCGGGCTTCCGGATCGGAGAGGCCCTTCCACTTGTCGGGCAGCGGGTGCAGGCATTTGCCGATCATCCGCCAGTCCTGCGCGAGCAGGGACAGTTCGCCGCGGCGGCTGCGGCCCAGCTGGCCGCTCACCTCGATCAGGTCGCCCAGGTCGAAGAACTCGGTGAACGATTCGCTGCGGTCAGCGCCCACCCGGCCGCGGTCGATGAGCAGCTGGATGTCGCCGGACCAGTCGCGCAGCACGGCGAAGATGACGCCGCCGTAGTCGCGAATCCGCAAGAGCCGCCCGCAGACTCGCACCGTGGTGCCCTGCGGGCAGCCGCGGGCCGCGGCCACGGTGTGGGTGGGCGGATAGGCGACCGGGTAGGCCTCGATGCCGGAGTTCTGGAGCTTGGCCAGCTTGTCCATCCGCACCCGCACCTGTTCGGGGCGGCGCTGGCCGTTCTCCTCGAGTTCCTCGGGCGGCAGGTCGGGCGGGCTGCCGTCGGCGTGCAGGCCGGTGACCTCGTCGGGCACCGAGGGTCGCAGACCGGTGTGGGCGGAGGCGTCGTGTTCGCGGCCGAAGCGGGGCAGGAAGCCCTCGGCGAGCGCGCTGGCGGTGGCGACCCGCAGCAGGTGGCGGCGTTCCTCGAACATGGAGAACCGCGGCACCCATTCGGGCTGGTACTTCACATTGGAGCGGTAGAGCGCCTCGAGCTGGTACCAGCGCGAGAAGAACATGAGCACGCCGCGCCACAGCCGCAGCACCGGTCCGGCGCCGATCCGGCTGCCTTCCTCGAAGACCGCGCGGAAGACCGCGAAGTTCAGCGAGATCCGGGTGATGCCGTACTGGTCGGAGGTGAGGGCGAGCCGCGAGATCATCAGTTCCATCAGCCCGTTGGGGCCGGTGCGGTCGCGGCGCATGAGGTCGAGGGAGACACCGGTGCGGCCCCACGGCACGAACGACAGCATGCCGAGCACCTGCCCGTTCGGCGCGACCGCCTCGGCGAGCAGGCAGTCGCCGTCGAGCGGGTCGCCGAGCCGGTCCAGCGCCATGGAGAAGCCGCGTTCGGTCTCGGTGTCGCGCCATTCGTTGGCGCGTCGCATGACGTCCTGCATCTCCTCGGGGGAGATCTCCTTGTGGCGGCGCACCCGCACCGTGATGCCTTGTTTGGCGAGACGATTGGCGGCCTGCCGGACCGGCTTCATATCGGGTCCGGCCAGGGAGAAGGTGCGGGTCTCGAGGATGGCCTCGTCGCCCAGGCGCAGCGCGGACAGTCCGGCCCGCCGGTAGGCGGTGGCGCCGAGCTCGCTGGCGCCCATCACCGCGGGGGCCCAGCCGTACTGGTCGGCGAGCCGGAGCCAGGCGTCGATGGCGTGCGACCACGCCTCCTTCGGCCCGATCGGGTCGCCGGAGGCCAGGCAGACGCCGAGTTCCACGCGATAGGTGATGGCGGCCTTGCCACTGGGCGCGAACACCACGGCCTTGTCGCGGCGGGTGGCGAAGTAGCCGAGCGAGTCCTCGACGTCGGAGCGTTCGATGAGCCCGCGCAGCGCGGATTCGTCGAGTCCGGTGAGCGCGTTGGAGGAGCGCTGCGACCGGAACAGGGTGATCACCGCGGCCAGCAGCGCGATGGCGCCGAACAGGCCGAGCAGCAGGTTCACCGGATGCGGCGGATGCCCGTCGAAGTCCTCGTTGGAGACCAGGATGGTGGCGGTCACCCGCGACACCGCCCACAGCGCGCGCTCGGTGTGGTCGGGCAGGCTGCCGGGGAACAGTTCGACCAGGCCCCATCCGGCGAGGCTGCCCAGGGCCAGCCCGCCCGCGAGCACGCCCAGCGCCCGCCACACCGCGCCCTGCTGCACGTGGGTGTAGAACTCCGACCAGGACGCGATCAGGACGCCGATCACCGCGAGATGGATGATCAACGCCACCAGGGCGTTGATGTCGCCCTCGGAGGCGAAGTCGAGGGCGTTGGCGAGCGCGAAGGCCGCCATGTAGCCGACCAGCAGCCACCAGGCGATGCGTTTGCGGCTGGCGGTCGCGCCCGCCAGCAGGCCGATGACCAGGGCCCACACCAGCGAGGTGTCGGGCGCGTCGAAGTAGTAGGTGTCGACGAAGTGACGCAGGTGCGTGGTCAGGTAGCGCAGCCCGGGCGAGATGCTCCAGGCGAAGCAGAGGACCGAGAAGATGCCGAGCGCGGTGCCCGCGACGTGCGGCAGCTCCCGCAACCGGCCGTGTCCGCGGTGTGGCACCTCCGGGGACCGCGGCTCCGGTCTGTGGTCGGAGTCGGGGTGCGGCCGGTCCTGCGTGGAAGTCACCGCACCAGTGTGAATGTTGCCGGTACCCATGTGCACTCAGAACCCGGTTCGTGTCTCGTCGCCGCGGTGCGGCCGGTGGATACCGCCGCGGTGCGGCCGGTGGATACCGCCGCGGTGCGGCCGGTGGATACCGCCGCGTGGCGGCCGGTGGATACCGCCGCGTGGCGGCCGGTGGTGAGGGCGCCGTTTGGTCTCGCGGCGGCCGCGGGTGAGGATGTACCCCATGTCGGATCCATTCGATGTCCCGATCGAGGACGAGGTCATTCGACTCGGCCAGTTCCTGAAGCTGGCGAACCTCATCGATTCGGGTTCGGAAGCCAAGACGGTTATCGCCCAGGGCCTGGTACGTGTCAACGACGAGGTGGAGCTGCGCCGCGGGCGGCAGCTACACGCCGGGGATGTGGTGGCGTTGGCCGGGCACAAGGCTCGGGTCACCAGCGGCTGAAGGCACACGGGTTCCCATTGTCGGGGGTTCCGGGCTTCAGCCGCTGAGAGCTTCCCGAGAGTCGGCCTAGTCTTCGCTGCGAACCACGACGCCGTCATGATCGCTGTAGAGCATGTCGCCGGGGACGAAGCTGACGCCGCCGAATTCGACGGTGACGTCCTTCGCGGCGTTGCCCTCCTTCTGGGTGCTCTTGCGCGGGTTGGTGCCGAGCGCCTTGATGCCGATGGGCATGGTGCGCAGCACGGCGGAGTCCCGGACCGCGCCGTTGATGACGACGCCGGCCCAGCCGTTGTCCACGCCGCGGCCCGCGATGATGTCGCCGACCAGGGCGGTGTGGATGCTGCCGCCGCCGTCGACGACCAGCACGCGGCCTTCGCCGGGTTCGCCGAGGGTCTGCTTGACCAGCAGGTTGTCCTGGAAGGTCTTGATGGTCACGATGCGGCCGGCGAAGGTCTCGCGGCCACCGAACTGAATGAACTGGGTGTCGCAGCTTCGGATCTCGGGGCCGATCTCGTCGGCTAGGTCGGCGGTTGCCACTACGTTCGTTGATTCGGTCACGAGAACTATCTTGTCAGGGCGAATATCCGCAAGTCACGGGCGGTGCGATTGCGGTAGGCGGTGTACGCCTCGGTGGTCTCCTCGAAGCGTTCGAAGATCACTCGCCGGCGGTCCTCGTCGGTGACCAGGGCGGCGGTGACGGGCAGATGCTGCCCGGCGATCGCGACCTCGGCGGCCGGGTTGGCGAGCAGGTTCGCGGTCCAGGCGGGGTGGTGGGCCTGGCCGAAGTTGGAGCCGATCACGTACAGGGTGTCGCCGTCGTGCACGTAGAGCAGCGGGGTGGTGCGGGGTGCGCCGGATTTGCGGCCGACGGTGGTGAGCAGGATGACGGGCGCGCCGATCGGGCCCAGGACGGTGTATTTGCCGTCGCTGCGTTCGAGCACCCTGCGATCGAGCGGGGTCAGCTTGCGGATGACCAGTGATCCGAGCTTGGTGGCGGCGAACGGGCTGGCCAGCCGGGACAGCAGGTTGGTACGGGAACCCCAGATCCGTTCCGGGAACTGCTCACTCATACCGCGACAATAGTGCTCCGCGACCGGCCGTGCGGGGGCTCCGGTCGGCCGCCTCGGGACCGTGGTGATGCGCTCCGCGCTCGCTCGGCGATCTATCTACAGGAATGAATCAACCGCTCAGTCGGATTCTCGGGCGCATACTGGCGACAACCCGGTGAATCCAGGTCGGGGGAGGCATGAACGTGGAACCGGCGATCGACTCCGATGGCGTCGACGAGATCCGTTCTCTGCTGGCGTCTACCGTCGGCCGATTCCAGGCCGCCTGGGAGGCCGCCGGCGCCCCGCCGAACCTGGTCGAATTCCTGCCGCGCGCACCGCAACTGCGGCGCGTCGCGCTGATCGAACTGATCAAGGTGGACCTCGAATACCGCTGGATCCGCTACGACTTCCCCAAACGCCTGGCCGAATACCGCGGCGAGTTCGACGAATTGCGTTCCGGCCCACTGCCCCCGGACCTGGCCTACGAGGAGTTCCACGCGCTCGAGCGCTCCGGCATCGCCCTCGACATCAGCTGCTACCCGACCGAGGCCGCCCCCACCGAATGGGCCGAGCACGACTACCGCAGCACCCTGATCGCCCGCCCGCAGGCCCAGCACGCGCTGGAGGGCATCGAGGTCGGCGACCGGATCGATGATTTCGATCTGCTGGTGGAGTTGGGCGCGGGCGCCTTCGCCCGGGTGTTCCTGGCCCGGCAGCGATCCATGCAACGCCTGGTGGCGGTGAAGATCTCGCAGAATCACGGCACCGAGTCCGAGACCCTGGCCCAGCTCGACCACGAGCACATCGTGCGCGTCTTCGATCAGCGGCTGCTCGCCGACCGGGAACTGAAACTGCTGTACATGCAGTACCTTCCGGGCGGCACGCTGTCGAAGGTGCTGGCGCTGGTGCGTTCCCGGGAACCAGCCGAACGGAACGGCGGCATCCTGCTGGAGGCCGTCAACGCCGCCATGCGCGACAAGGGCGGCCTGGTGCCGGGCGAATCCGTCACGCGCGCCGAGCACGCGGCGCGGACCTGGCCGGAAACCGTTGCGTGGCTGGGCGCCCGGCTGGCCCGTGCGCTGGATTACTCGTCCGCCAACGGCGTTCTGCACCGGGACATCAAGCCCGCCAACGTGCTGCTCACCGCGGACGGCAGTCCGAAGCTGGCGGACTTCAACATCAGTTTCAGCACGCACGTGGCGGGCGCGAGTCCGCTGGCGTACTTCGGCGGCTCCCTCGCCTACATGTCCCCGGAACAGTTGGCCGCCTGCCATCCGCACCTGCCGGAGACGGCCGAGGCGCTCGACGGGCGCAGCGATGTCTACGCCCTCGGGGTGGTGTTGTGGGAACTGCTCACCGGCCACCGTCCCTTCGACGACGAGACCCGCGCGGGTGATTCGGAGTCCTCGCTCGAGCGCATGCTGCGGCTGCGCTCCCACGAGGTCGATCCGGTCCACCTCGAGGCGCTGCCGCCGGACTGCCCGGCGACCCTTCGCCGGGTGTTGTTGAAATGCCTGTCCCCCGACCGCGAGAACCGCTGGGCGGACGGCGCGGCCCTGGCCCAGCAGCTGGAGCTGTGCCTGGACGAGCGGGCCCGCGATCTGGTGGATCCGCCCGAGCACAGCTGGCGGGCCCGGGTAGGGCCGTGGTCGCTGCTGGCCTTGATCACGGTGGCCAGCCTGGTCGGCGACGTGCTCGGCATGGCGTACGCGAATCTGCACAACCATCCGCTGTGGGCGCTCTGGTTCACGCCCGAGGAGCGGGCGCGGTTGCAGGTGGTCGGCAACGGGCTGGTGTTGATCTCGACGCCCGCGGCCATCGCGGTCACCAACTATCTGTGCCGCCGGGCCTTCATCGTGTGGCGTGGTCTGCGCCGGGGCCGCACCTACGATTCCGCGGACCTGTCGCTGGCCCGCCGGGACACGTTGAAGAACGGTGACCGGGTGGCGTTGCTGGCCTTCGCGTGGTGGGTGCTGGCGGCCGTGGTGTCGGCGGTGTCGCTGGCCGTCCTCACCGACCTGTCGCCGGGCCGGATCGCGAATCTGGTGGCGACGCTGCTGGTTTCGGGTGCGATCGCGGTCGCCTACCCGTTCTTCGTGGTGACCTTCTTCATCGTGCGCTGCTTCTATCCGCGGCTGCTCACCCACGGCGAGACGGCCGAGGATCGGGACGCGCTGCGCGCGCTGGGCCGCCGCTGCACCCGCTATCTGGCGGTGGCCGTGGCGATTCCGCTGGTCGGGGTGATCGCCAGCCTGATGTTCCTCGACGCCGGGGAGGTGGCGCTGGTGCTGGTCCCGATCTACGGCCTCTGCGTGGCGGGCGTGCTCGGCTTCCTCGGCGACTACTGGCTGTTCCGCCAGACCGAGGCCGACCTGCTGGCCTTCGAGCGAGCGGTCAGCTGAAGTAGATCCACCCGAAGACCAGCATCCACATGGCGCCCACCGCGAGCCCCGCGATCGCGAACCCGCGGTCGTCGCGGCGTTCGGGTTCGACGGTGAGCGCGACCAGGCCCAGTACCACCGCCGGAACCGCGGTGAATCCGCACAGGAATCCGAACACCCCGAGCACGAACGCGGCGATCCCCATCCCCTTCGACCGCGCGGGCGGCGGCGTATAAGGCGCGTAATACGCGGGATACCGCATCGGCGTGACCGGCTGCCACGGTAATCCGCTCATCACCCGGTCGATTTCCCCGCAGGTCCGCGCATTGAGCGCGTGCCCGATGCGTTCGGACAATTCCTCGACCGTGATCCGCCCGGCCTGAAAACTCTGTTTCAGCGCCTCGATCGCGTGTTCCCGATCGGCATCACTCGCCAGGAATTGCGGTGCCGCCCATTGAGGTTCCATCTGGTTCTCCATCGAACCCGAAGCCGACTATCACTGCCTTCGAGCGTATTCCTCGCGGCCATCGGGGGGCTCGAATCGAGACCGGGGACACAGGGTCAGGCGCGGCCGTGGCGCTGCTCGTAGGCGTTGCGGTCGGCGGCCTCGCGGGCGCGGCGGTCGGCGTCGGCCAGGGCGGGGTCCAGGCCGTTCTTGATGAGCCGGTTGCGGCGGAAGACGTAGGTGAGGGCCGCGGTGAAGTAGATGAGCGGCAGGTACAGCAGGGCCATCATGGCCAGGCCCATCCACAGTGGGCCGGGGATGAGCAGGAACAGGCACAGCACCGGGATGATCGGGATCAGGATGCGCAGCAGGTAGCGGCGGGTGGCGCCGGGGCCGGTGAGGTCGCGCAGCACCCAGTCCCGCATGGACGGCGGGAGGGGCCGGCCGCAGATGTAGCCGAGGCGCTGCAGCGGGCTGGGGGTGGTGCGTTCGGGCATGCGCCCAGGATCCCTCAGCGGGCGCGTGGCGGACAACCGCGGGGGGTCGGCGGCTCTGACGACCCGTGGACTGGATCAGGCGTTGGTGCGGTCCGGCTCGGCGCCGGTGCGCTCGGCGTGGAAGGCCGAGACCTGGCTGACCAGATTGCCGGTGGAGCTCTTCACCGCGAGCTTCACGAAGGGCTCGATGGTCTTGCCGAGAATCTTGCCCGCCAGGCCGCCGGGGACCCGGTAGTCGACGATGGCGTCGATGGTGCAGGATTCGGCGCCCTTGTCGTGGAACAGGAAGGTGGATTCGATTTCGAAGCCCTTGATGGATTTCACCGCGATGGCGTAGCCGGGCTCATGCCGGACGATCTTGATGGTGGAGTGCAGCGCGATCGGCCCGAGCTGAATGGTGCCGTCGAAGGTGGCGTCCACGCCCTCGATCTGTTCGGTCAGCGGGGTGAAGGCGCTGATCTCATTGATGAATTTCGGCAGGTGCCGGTAATCGTTGACATAGGCGAAGGCGGATTCGGCCGAGGCAGCGCAATCCGCGACGATCTTGACTTCTGTCATGGGCGCAACTGTAACGTGTTCTAGTTTTCGTCGCAGAGGTTGTGATGCGTGCCATCTATCACGCGGTCACTGCCAGCGTCGCGGCCAACCCGAAGACTAGCGCCATCACCAGCACTTCCACAATCGCGCGCCGCAGCGACTGCTCGGCCGTCATCCGGTGATCGGCGGCCTTCGGCACCCAGCCGCGCCGCCACCACCAGCCCAGCCCGATCAGCACCGCCACCAGCAGCGTCTTCGCCAGCAGGATCCGCCCGTACCCGCTGGTCGCCAGGGGAGTCACGCCGCCGATCCGCACCAGTCCGTTCACCACTCCGGTGACGGCCACCGTGACCACCAACGGCAGCGCCCACGTCGAGTACTTCGGCAGCAGCGCCGCCCATTCGCCGCGGGTGCGCACGGTCAGCGCCAGCGCGAGCAGCAGCCCGAACCAGGCCGCCGCGGCCAGCGCGTGCACCGCCGCCAGCACCGACCCGAACGTCTGCTGCGACATGTGCCCGGTGATCGGCCGCAGCGCGAGCGTCACGGCGGTGAAGACCAGCACCAGATCGGCGGTGGCCCGATCCGGCCGCCGGAAACCGAAGGCGCTGTAGGCCGCCACCACCCCGGTCCCGATCAGCAACGCGATCCCGATCTGCCCGCCGCTCACATGTGCGAGATAGTCGCCGAACTCGGTACCGCTCAGCAGGCGCGCCCGAATCCCTTGCACCTCCGCGGCTTCCAGCACCAGCATGGCGAATTCCATGGCCGCCCACGCGGCGGCGGCCACGGTGAGCGCCCGCCAGTGCGGGGTCAACCGGTCCGAGAGCCGTGGCAGCGTCGCCAGCCCCAGCACGGTCGCTCCCGCGCAGTCCGCGAGCACCCGGACCGGGGCCTCGGCCTGCACCGGATCCTCGGCGGCCAGCGCCCAGGCCAGCCCGGTCCCGGCCAGGGCGGCCGGAATGACCAGCAGCAGTAGCCATCTCGGTGAGCTGCCACCGCCGGTCGTCCCGCGCTCCCGGCGACGATCGATGCGGCCGGGCCGGTTCACGAGCGCCGCTTGCCCCGTCCGCCGAACAGGGCGAAGGCCAGGCCGCCGCCGAACAGCGCCACCGCGCACACGATGAAGATCCACAGCGGCACGCCACCGTCGGAGCCGCCCGACTTGGCGCCCGAGTCCGACTTCGGGCCCGGAGTTCCGTTGCCCGCCTTGGTGAGCGTGAACGACCGGGTACCGCTGACCGGGTGGCCGTCGGCGGAGGTGACCCGGTAGGCGATCTTGTACTCGCCCACCGGACCCAGCTCGCCGACCTCGACGCTGAGCGTCGCGCCGTCCACCTTCGGCTGGCCCTTCGACCACAGATTGCCGTCCGGCCCGGTGACCGTCATGGACGGGTAGGCGGGCTGCAGGCTCTCGTTGAAGGTGACGCTGACCGTCGCGGGGGAGGTGTCGATCTGCGCGCCGTTCTCCGGGGTGGAACCCACCACGGCCGAATGCGCGCCCGCCACACCACCGCCGAGCAGCGCGAACAGGGCGACCAGGAGACCGGTGATCAGACCGGCGACCTTGCGGCTCATGACCGCCGTCCCCGGATGACGCTGCCCAGGCCGAGCGCCGCGCCCAGCGCGCCGAGCGCGAGACCGACGCCGCCGAGCCAGCGGGCGGTGTCGTCGGTGGCCTTCTCACCCTTGTCCGAGTCGGCCGCGGCGGGCGCGTCGTCGTCGTGGCCGGTGCTCTTGGCGAGCGTGAGGGTGGGGGCCGGGTGCTCGGGCTCGGTGCCGTCGGCGTTCGCGGGCTGGTTCCAGTCCACGACCTTGCCGTCGCTGTAGGTCTGGCTCGCGTTGAAGCTGACCTTCGCCTGCTCGGGCAGCGGCCCGAGGGAGACCGCGAAGCGCTGGAACTGGCCCGGCGCCACACCCGGATTGCCGGGGTCCGCGGTCCAGGTGACGGACACGGCCTGACCCTGCGCGTTCTTCTCGACCTTGGAGGTCCAGCCGGCGATCGGTTCGGTGCGCGCACTCTTCAGATTCGGCAGCGTCACCGAAACCTTGGTGGTGGAAGCGGTATCGGACTCGGTCGGCACCCGGAAGGTCGCGACCGTGTAGCCCTTCTGGGTAGCGCCGGGAGCGTCGACCACCACGTGCGCGGCGGCGATGCCCGCGCCGGACAGCAGCAGCCCCGCGGCGGCCGCCGACGTGATCAAGGCACGCGAAAGAGAGGAGTTCATGAGTGTATTGCCTTCTCTGACAATGGTTACGGGAAGTTAGGGAGCGGGGTTACACCGTGACCGGGGGCGCGCGCGGTCCGGCCGCGCCCAGTGCGAGAAGAGCTTTCGAAGCAGGGGAGTGGTGCGCCGGGCGCAGCCGGGCGACCCGAGCGGGCCGGCCGGACGGGCGGGTGAGCGCGATCCGCACGGCCCGCGAGATCACCTCGTAGAGCCGCTCGGCGACCAGGATCCCGAACGCGCAGACCAGGCCCGCGACCGCGTGCGCGAACACCATCGGCCCGTGCGCGGTGAATTCCATTGCCCGCGCGGCGTGCCCGTGCTGCACCAGGCCGCTCAGCGCGACGTGGCAGACGGGCTGGCCCGCCAGCATGAGCAGCGGCAGCGCGGCGGGCGGGCGCAGCACGGCGGCGATCGCGCCGAGCGCGGCCGCCGCCAGCATCAGCAGCATCAGCCCGGAGGTGCCGGGGTAGCCGCCGCCCGCGAACCCGTGCGCGCCGACCGCCAGGGCGGCCATGGCCACCCCGGCCGATCCGCCGCGCACCGAGCTCATGGGTGACTCAGCGCACGCCGAGCCGGGTGAGCACGTCGGCCTCGATGCCGGAGAGCTCGTTGGAGATCGAGGCGTGCACCGCGCGGCGCCGCGGCACCGGCATCTGGGCGGCGGTGCGCACGGCCGCGGACAGGCTGTCGAGCCGGTCGCGGCTGGCGGCCACGAACTTCTTGGTCTCGGTGTCGGTGTGCTTGGCCTCGATCTCGGCCAGCGTCGACTCCACGCCCGCGATCCGGGCCTGCAGCTTGGCGCCCGGCCCGGCGAACTCGCCGAGCTGGTCCAGGCCGACGCCGAGCTGCTGGGCGCGGCGGGTGTCGAGTTGCGCGCGCACGAAGGTGGCGCCGCGGTAGGCGAGCGGCGCCAGCACCGGCACCAGGATCCGGGCCACGCCCAGGTACTTGCGGATCGAGGCCGCGCTGAACGGGTCCCGCTCGGCGCGGGCGGCCACCTTCTCGGCGGCCTTCTCCTCGGCCTGCAGCTTCGCGATCTCGGCCTTGGCGACCTGCTGCTGCGTGCGCGCCTCGGCACGGTTGCGCTTGCGCTCGTTGCGCGCCCCGAGCTTGGCCTCCATGCCGGCCTTGTGCTTGAGGGCTTTCGCCTCGGCTCGGCGGCTGACCCGCTTCTTGCGCTTGGTGAACAACCCCATTGATGGCCTCCGTCATGCTGGTTCGCCATGGCAGTACAGGGCCGGGGGAAATGCCTGTCCGCCCATGAAACGCAGTGTGCGAATCACCCTAACGGGTGGGTTCCCGCCGCAGCGAGCGCCTGGCGGAAACAGGGCGGCCCGCCGACCCTGTCGGGGGATGAGGCCATACTGACTGGCGTGTATTCGGGCATCGGTGACCATGGCGAGCGGGCGGCGTTCGTCGACGCGCGCGCGCTGATCGGGTGCCGGCACCGGCTTTTCCTGGACGCCACCCATCCGGGCGTGTTGACCGGAGTCGCCGAGGACGCCGGCGTGCAGCAGCGACGAGAAGCGGCGGCCGCGCACAGATCTCAGGTGCGCGACACCCTGGTCGCCGCGGCGCCCGAGAGCTGGACGGTGATCGATCCCAAACAGCCCGCGACCGCGCGGGCCGCCGCCACCATGGCCGCCATGGCCGCGGGCGTCGACCGCATCTGGGGCGGGCTGCTGCCGCAGGAGGTCGACACCGGCCGTCGCGGCGGCTGCGAAATCCTGTGGCGCGACAGCGATCGCGGCGGATACCGGCCGGTCATCGTGGTGAACCACAAGGTGACCGACCCCCGCCAGCCCGGCCCGGCCGATCACCACCCGCTGACCAGCGGCCTGTACGAGTGGAATCCCCAGGAGGACAGGCACGTCCGCACCCGGCCGCAGCCGCGCGACCTCCAGCGTCTCGCGCACCTGTACCGCATGCTGCAGCGGCACGGCCTGGCCAGCCCGTCCCTGACCGGCGGCGCCATCGGCTACCACTTCGACCGCATCCTGGTGCACGACCTGGCCCTGCTGCTGGACGACTACGACATCCGCTATGCCGACCGCATCGCGGTGGTGCGCGGCGAACTCCCCACCGTCCCTTCGAAAGTCCCCGAATGCCGCCAGTGCCCCTGGTGGAGCCGGGCCCCCGAGGAGGGCGGCCGCAGCTGTGAGCAGTGGCTGGCCGACCACCGCGACGTGAGCCTGGTGGCCCCGGGTTCGCGCGCGGAGGTGCTGCGCCGCCACGGCGTCGAGACCATCGACGAGCTGGCCGCCTGGAGCGGCGACGATCCGGACGACTGGCAGTACGAGCCGTTCACCGAGGCCGTGGTCACCGCCCGCGCCTGGGCGACGGGCGCGCCGCTGGTCCGCCGGGTGGACCGGGTGCGGGTGACCCGCGCCGACGTCGAGGTGGACGTGGATCTGGAGAGCTTCCAGGAGCACGGCGCCTACCTGTGGGGCACCCTGCTCGACGGCGTGTACCGCCCGTTCGTCACCTGGGATCCGCTGCCCACCGAGGACGAGGGCCGCTCCTTCGCGGAGTTCTGGACCTGGCTGATGGGCGTGCGCGCGCAGGCCGCCGCCGACGGTAAATCCTTTGCCGCCTACTGCTATTCGCGCACCGCCGAGGACAAGTGGCTCTACGAGTCGGCGCGCCGGTTCGCGGGCCGCCCCGGCATCCCCACCGAGCGGGAGGTGCAGCGGTTCGTGGACGGGCCGCAGTGGGTGGACATGTTCCAGGCGGTGTCGGAGCAGTTCATCTGCCCGAACGGCAAGGGCCTCAAGAAGATCGCGCCGGTCGCGGGCTTCCACTGGCGGGACGCGGAGGCCGGCGGCGAGGCGTCGATGGCCTGGTACCGCCTGGCCGTCGCCTACGACGGCGGCGAACCGGACCTGTCGCAGCGCACCCGCATCTTCGAGTACAACGAGGACGACTGCCGGGCGACCCAGGTGCTGCGGGACTGGATGACCGACCGCGCCGACGCCGAGGTTCCCGCCATCGCCGACTTCGACCGTCGTAATATCGCGTCGTGACCGAACACGTCGAACACCTGGAGTTTCAGGCCGAGACCCATCAGCTGCTGGAGCTGATGATCCACTCGGTGTATTCGAACAAGGACACCTTCCTGCGGGAGTTGGTCTCCAATGCCTCCGATGCGCTGGACAAGCTGCGCCTGGAGACCTTCCGCGACAAGGACCTGCACGCCGACACCTCGGATCTGCACATCGAGCTCGAGGTCGACCGCGACAACCGCGTGCTCACCGTGCGCGACAATGGCATCGGCATGTCCCGTGCCGAGGTGGTGGACCTGATCGGCACCCTCGCCAAGTCGGGCACCGCCGCGCTGCGTCAGCAGCTGCTGGAGGCCAAGGCCGGGGATCAGCAGGCCGAGGAGCTGATCGGCCAGTTCGGCATCGGCTTCTACTCGACCTTCATGGTGGCCGACAAGGTCACGCTGACCACCCGCAAGGCGGGCGAAACCACCGGTACCCGTTGGGAATCGGAGGCCGGCAGCCCCACCTACACGATCGAGGAACTCGACACCGCCCCGCAGGGCACCTCGGTGTCGCTGCACCTGATGGCGGCCGACGAGGACGATCACCTCTTCGACTACACGCAGGAGTGGAAGCTCCGCGAAATCGTCAAGAAGTACTCGGATTTCATCGCCTGGCCGGTCCGGATGGACGTCGAGCGCACCGTCATGGAGGGCGAGGGTGAGGACAAGGTCGAGAAGACCATCGTCGAGACCCAGACCCTGAACTCCCAGAAGGCGTTGTGGACCCGCCCGCGCAGCGAGGTCACCGACGAGGAGTACACGGAGTTCTACAAGCACGTCGCGCACGCCTGGGACGATCCGCTCGAGATCATCCCGATGAAGGCCGAGGGCACCTTCGAATACCAAGCGCTGCTGTTCATTCCCTCGCACGCGCCGTTCGACCTGTTCACCCGCGAGCACAAGCGCGGCGTGCAGCTCTACGTGCGTCGGGTGTTCATCATGGACAACTGCGAAGAGCTGATGCCGGAGTATCTGCGCTTCGTCAAGGGCGTGGTCGACGCGCAGGACCTGTCGCTCAATGTGTCCCGCGAGATCCTGCAGCAGGACCGCCAGATCCAGATGATCCGCAAGCGCCTGGTGAAGAAGGTGCTGTCCACGGTCAAGGATCTGAAGAACGCCGAGGATCAGGCCAAATACCAGGAGTTCTGGCGTGAGTTCGGCCGGGTGCTCAAGGAGGGCCTGCTCTCCGACGCCGACAATCGCGAGACCATCCTGGGCGTCTCGTCGTTCGCGTCCACGCACTCCGAGAGCGAGCTGACCACGCTGGCCGGGTACGTCGAGCGCATGCCCGAGACCCAGTCGGCGATCTACTACATGACCGGCGAGACCCGGCAGCAGATCGAGAACTCGCCGCACATGGAGGCGCTGCGGGCCAAGGGCCTCGAGGTGCTGGTGCTGACCGACCCGGTCGACGAGATGTGGGTCGGCTCGGTCACCGAGTTCGAGGGCAAGCCGATCGTCTCCATCGCCAAGGGCGAGGTCGACCTGGAGACCGAGGACGAGAAGAAGGCCTCCGAGCAGCTGCGCGAACAGCAGGAGAAGGACTTCTCCGGCGTGCTCGGCTGGCTCCAGCGGACCCTGGACGCGGACGTCAAGGAGGTGCGCCTGACCAACCGGCTCACCACCTCCCCGGCCTGCATCGTCGGCGATGTGTTCGATTTCACTCCGATGCTGGAACGCATGTACCGCGCCTCCGGCCAGGAGCTGCCGCACAGCAAGCGCATCCTGGAATTGAACCCGGACCACGCTCTGGTGACGGGTCTGCGCGACGCGTACGCGAAGGTGTCCGGCGACGAGGACAAGCCGCTCGCCCTCACCGAGACGGCCGAATTGCTCTACGGCACGGCGGTTCTCGCCGAGGGCGGGGAGCTCAAGGACCCGGCGCACTTCGCCCGGATCCTGGCCGATCGCCTCACCCGCACGCTCTGACCTGGCGCGTCGGATCGGGTCGTGCCGGCGCCGCCGGCACGTTCCCGATCCATAGCGAGCGGGAATCGGTCATGCTCAGCCGGTCTCCGGTGTGACGGTGCGCATGTCTCGGTGATTTTCGGGAACTAGCGGCGGGGGCGTACGTTGTATGTCTTGGTCGTAAGTTTTTCGTGTTCGTGTTTCAACATGCTCGCGCGGAACAGTGTGCGGGCGTTGCTTCACCTTGCCAGTCAAGTTGCAAGCCGCCTTCTGATCGACCCGGGTGCCGCAGCCGCGGCGCCCACGCAATAAAAGAAACACCTCGTCAGGAGAAGGTAATGGTTCAGGGCACCGTCAAGTGGTTCAACGCGGAGAAGGGCTACGGCTTCATCGCCCGCGAGGACGGCCCCGACGTTTTCGTCCACTACTCGGAGATCGAGGGCAACGGCTACCGTCAGCTCGAAGAGGGCCAGGCGGTCTCGTTCGAGATCACCGAGGGCAAGAAGGGCCCCCAGGCGGCCGCTGTTCGCCCGCACTAAGGGAGGCTCCCCCGCCTCCCCGAGACTTTAGCGCCCGGCTGAAAGCCGTGGGCCGCACTGCATGCGGGCTGGCGGTTGGGTGCCGAGCCGATTTTGGGGGTACCCCCGGAGTTACCCGGAACCTTCCGAGATCAGTTCTCGCGGACTCGATAACAAGATTCAAGGCCCCGCACTGAATTCAGTGCGGGGCCTTGGTCTTTCGCACAATTAGCGCGGAGCCATGCG
Source organism: Nocardia sp. CA-145437 (assembly GCF_050956485.1). Classification (NCBI taxonomy): domain Bacteria; kingdom Bacillati; phylum Actinomycetota; class Actinomycetes; order Mycobacteriales; family Nocardiaceae; genus Nocardia; species Nocardia sp. CA-145437. Next base: position 60,418 of record NZ_CP191204.1, read on the forward strand.
CAGGGCGCCGTCCATGCGGATGGTCTCGCCGTTCAGGTAGTCGTGCTCGGTGATGTACTGCGCGAGCTGCGCGTACTCGTCCGGGCGACCCAGGCGGGACGGGAACGGAACGCCGGACTCGAGGCCCTTGCGGTACTCCTCGGTGACACCGGCGAGCATCGGGGTGTCGATGATGCCGGGCGCGATGGTGTTCACGCGGATGCCGAACTGCGCGAGGTCACGCGCGGCCGGGATGGTCATGCCGGCGACGCCGCCCTTGGAGGCGGAGTACGCGATCTGCCCGATCTGGCCCTCGAAGGCCGCGACCGAGGCGGTGTTGATGATGACGCCGCGCGAGCCGTACTCGTCGACCGGCTCGGTCTTGGCGATGGCGTCGGCGGCCAGGCGCATGACGTTGAAGGAGCCGAGCAGGTTCACGGTGATGACCGTGCGGAACAGCTCGAGGTCGTGCGGGCCGTTCTTGGACAGGATGCGTCCCGCCCAGCCCACACCGGCGCAGTTGACGACAATGCGCAGCGGCACACCGGATTCCACGACCTTGGCGACCGCGGCCGCCACCTCGTCACCGCTGGTGACGTCGGTCGGGATGAGGGTGACGCCGGCCGGCACGCTGTCACCCGCACGCTCGATGGACTGAGCCAGATCCAGGCCGAACACGGTCGCGCCCGCATCGGCGAAACGCTTGGCGGTGGCCGCACCCAGACCGGACGCACCTCCGGTGACAATGGCGGCGGAGCCCGAAATCTCCACGGTTTGGTCCTCTCGACAAGGGACGGCCCTCTCGCTGGCCATCCGTCAATATCTAATTTGCCCTACGCTCCGCTCCGGGCAAGCCGCGGGGTGGAGAGAGGCGGTCGCGGCCCCCGAAGTCTCGATTCTTCCCTCCTCCGCTCCTCCGCTTCGCTCCCCCGCTCCGTCGGTCCAGAATCGAGACGGGCCGCGAACCCTCAGTTTTACGAACATGGGTGTTCGTCTAAGTGGTAGCTTCGCATATATGAACGCCAGCACGGTCGGTCATCGCCGTGGTTTCCGCCGCCGGATCCCGCGTGTGGCCGGCAAACGCATCCTGATCACGGGCGCGGCCCGCGGCATCGGGGCCGCTCTCGCCCGTCAGTTGCACGCGCACGGGGCGCACGTCGCACTGCTCGGCATCGAGGAGACGCTGCTGGCCCAGGTCGCGAGCGAATGCGGCGACGCGCCCTGGCGATACTGCGACATCGGCGACCCGGCCCAGGTGGAACGGGTGGTGAACTCGCTGACCGCCGAACTGGGCGGCCTGGACGCGGTGGTGTGCAACGCGGGCATCGCCCGGCAACTGTCCTTGCTCGGCGGCGACCCGACCGTGCTCGAGGAGACCCTCGCCGTCAATGTGCTGGGCGTCTACTACACGATGCGCGCGGCCGGACCGCACATCGCGCACCCGGGCGGCTACATCCTGATCGTCTCCTCGCTGGCCGCCGCCATCCATCTACCCCTGGCGGGGGCGTACAGCGCCTCCAAGGCCGCGGTCGAGGCGCTCGGCGACACCCTGCGCATCGAATTGCGGCACACCGGGGCCAAGGTGGGCATGGCCTATTTCGCCGAACTCGACACCGAGATGACCAGCCGCGGCTTCGGCACCGAGGCCGCCCACAGCATTCTGGGCCGGTCCACCGTCTCCGGCGTGGCCCCGCTGGGCCCGGCCATCGACGCCTGTGAGCGGGCGCTGGCCCGCCGTTCCCGCCACATCGTCTCGCCGTATTGGGTGAGCATGGCGCTGTGGTGCCGTCCGCTCACCCAGCACCTGATCGACTTCTCACTGCGCCGGGGTGTAGCGAGTGGACTGGCCATCGCCGATACGGAGCCAACGGGGTTCACCACCGAGCAACCGGCCCGGCCCCGCAGAATGAGAAAGCTCGCCTGAACGACCGAGGCCACCTGGAGTCCCGCGTATGACCGAATCGGCAACCCGCCAACTTCCCCGCGGCCGGCACGGCCTGCCCCGGGAGCAGGTGGTGGCCGCCCAACGCGACCGCATCCTGGCCGCCATGGCCGAGGCGATGGCCGAGAACGGTTATGTCGGAACACCGGTGGCCGCGGTCATCAAGCGCGCGGGGGTTTCCCGTGAAACCTTCTACGAGCAATTCCGTTCCAAGGAGGACTGTTTCGAGGCCGCCTACGAGCGGGCCACGGAGCTCATGCTGACCGGCATCCTGGCGGCCACCGGCGCCGAGTTCGACGGGGAGACCCGCACCGAGCGGATGGAACGGCTGCTCGGCGCGTACCTGGAGGCGCTGGCCGCCCAACCGGCTTACGCCCGGGTTTTCCTCGTCGAGGTGTACGCCGCGGGCCCGGACGCCATCGCGCGGCGCACCCACCTGCAGGAAACCTTCGTGGCCATGGTCGCCGACGTGCTGGGCGCCGAGACCGAGTCGCAGCGTTTCGCCTGTCAGACCCTGGTCGCGGCGCTGAGCTCGATGGTCACCGCGCGCATCGCGGTCGGCGACCCGGATGGGCTGCGCGAATTGCGCGCGCCGCTACTGGACCTCGTGCGGCGCAGCGGGGACCTGTTCGGCGACAACGTGCTCGGCGACTGAACCGGCCGGGGTCCCGGCGCGGCGGCGCAGCACCAGCAGCACGCCGCCGGCGAGGGCGGGCAGCGCCAGCGACAGCAGTGCGGCCAGCGGGGTGCCCAGCCCGTGCGCGAAGGCCTCGAGCAGGGTGAGCGCACCGAAGTACAGGAACAGCAGGCCCGAGCAGACCGCGATGATCCGCTCCGGGATGTGCTTGCCGACGGTCACGCCGATCACGATGGCCAGCGCGCCCGCGGCCACCATGCCCGCGACCGAACCGATCCACACGGCGACCCAGTTGTTGTTGGTGGCCAGTGCCATGGTGGCGAACATGGTGCGGTCGCCGAGTTCGGCGAGCAGGAAGGCCGACAGCACGACCAGGAACGCGGACCGGGACCTGATCTGCGGCGCGACCTCGTCATCGGAGGCGTCCGAGGAATTCGACAGGGTCTCGCGCAGGGTCCAGAGACCGACGCCGATCAGGGTGGCGGCGGCGAACAGCGAGATGACGCCGGTCGGCAGGGCCGCACCGAGGAAGTGGCCGACGCCGACCGCGATCAGGTTCACCAGCACGCTGGCGACGGTGATGCCGGACAGCACGGTCCACCAGTGGTAGCGCAGCGCGAACGTCAGCGCCATGAGTTGCGATTTATCGCCCAGTTCGGCGAGGAACAGCACGCCGAAACTCAGCAAAATCGTGGCGATCATGAAGTCAGCTCCCAGGTCTCCGGCCTGTCGGCTGAATGCGGGGGCGCTTCAGCCGACACCGCACCGGTAAATCGGTTTGGTTCTTGTCGGCCGAAGGTCTCGCCCACCGGAAGTTTCCGGTTCACGCGCCGGATCCCGGGGGATCAGTATGTCGACGACGTGATTGGGGGCTACTCCCCTTCGCTCGGGGGAGACTTTACTCCGGCAAACCGGGCGCGTGCAAACCGCTGTCGTCCAAATCGCAATGCGCACAATAAGTTTGGCGATGCTGCCGAAAGGTTTCGGGTTCCCTTACGCGGCCAGCAGCATAGCCAGAACCGCGGTGTCGGGATCACTGATCGGATCCACCCCGACCCGCGAAACCATCGAGGTCACCGCACCGTCGGAATCGGTTTCCACCCAGGCCGCGCGGTGTTCCAGCCCCAGATGCGGCAGGCCCGGCAGCAGCAGGCAGCCCGAGGCCGCGCCGGAGCACTCGGGTAGCGAGGGTCGCGTTTCGCGCGGCGGATGCAACATGATCAAGGCCGGTGGCACATGTCCGGCAAACCTGCCGGGCTGCAACGCTTCGTCCCCGAGCACGGGCCCTTCCGCGATCACCAGCCCCACCATGGCCGGATCCGGGTCGTCCGGCAGCTCTTCGCGCGCCCCGAAGACCGTCGACGTGGGCAACAGGCCCGGGAGTCCGGCCACCCGCACGGCCAGGACCAGCAGTTGCGCCCATTCCTTGGTGGAGTCGGGCCAGCGTCCGGAGATCACGAATCCTTGCAGCGAACCATGGGCCTGGAAGGGCATGACGCCGATCTGACCACTCATGATGTGCCTCCCGAACTTCCCAGGGGGCGGCTGTGCCCGGTGTTGCCAGTGGGAACACCAGGTTGTACCCGAAGCTAACTGGCACACAAGTACCAAAGAGTGCTAGCACCCGGCCCCTTGAAATGCCGAAAGGCCCGCGAACCGACCGGTTCGCGGGCCTCCGCAAGCACGAGGGGGCGTCAGCCGAAGATCAGGCCCTTGCCCTGGGAAACCGCCTTGGAGTAGCGGTCCTGGATCTCCGCCCAGTTGACGACGTTCCAGAACGCCTTCACGTAGTCGGCCTTGACGTTCTTGTACTGCAGGTAGAAGGCGTGCTCCCACATGTCCAGGCCGAGCAGCGGGATGATGCCGAGCGGCACGTTGCCCTGCTGGTCGGTGAGCTGGAAGGTGAGCAGCTTGTTGCCCAGGGTGTCGTAGCCCAGCCAGGCCCAGCCGGAGCCCTGCAGGCCGTTGGCCGCGGCGGAGAACTGCGCGACGAACTTGTCGAAGGAGCCGAACTCCTCGTCGATGGCCGAGGCCAGGTCGCCGACCGGCTTGTCGCCGCCGTCCTTCGACAGGCTCTTCCACCAGATGGAGTGGTTCACGTGGCCACCGAGGTGGAACGCGAGGTTCTTCTCGTTGAGGAAGATGGCGGCGTGGTCGTCCTTGGCGCGCGCCTCTTCCAGCTTCTCGAGGGCAGCGTTGACGCCCGCGACGTAGGCGGCGTGGTGCTTGGTGTGGTGGATCTCGTTGATCTGCCCGGAGATGAAGGGCTCCAGGGCGCTGTAGTCGTAATCGAGTTCTGGCAACGTGTAAACAGCCACGATGTCCCTTTCCGTGTCGGGGCCGCGTGCCCTCGGCATGATCCGAGGCGCACCCAACCATCATTCGTACACCCGCTGGTTCGCAACCGGGCTGCGTGCCCCCGCATTCCGGCCCAGATATATATCCCACACGTCCCGTAGCCTGGAGTCATGTCGTGGTACGACGAGTTCGTCGGTCGCTTGCGACTGCCGGAGCCGACCATGGTGACTCCCGGGCAAGCCCTGCCCGGGCGTGCCGAACCGCTGGTCGTGCCCGGCAAGCACTATGTCAGCGGTCATTCGTTCAAACCCCCTTTCCCGGCGGGCACGCAACTCGCGGTGCTGGCCATGGGCTGTTTCTGGGGCGCTGAGCAGGGGTTCTGGGAATTGGAGGGCGTGTACTGCACGGCCGTGGGCTACGCGGGCGGCTTTACCCCGAACCCGACCTACGAGGAAACCTGTTCGGGCCGTACCGGTCACACCGAATCGGTGCTGGTGGTCTTCGATCCGCAGGTGATCGACTACGCCGCGATCCTGCGGCGGTTCTGGGAGCACCACGATCCGACTCAGACCATGCGGCAGGGCAATGATCGCGGGACCCAATACCGTTCGGCCGTCTTCACCTTCGACGACGAGCAGGCGCGGACGGCCGCGGTGTCGCGGGCCGAATACCAGGAACGCTTGTCGGCGGCCGGGTTCGGGGAGATCACCACCGAGATCGCCCCGCTCCCGGACCTTTCCGCGTTCTTCTACGCCGAGGGCTATCACCAGCAGTACCTGGCGAAGAACCCCGGCGGTTACTGCCCTGATCACGCGACCGGGGTGACCGCCGCCTAGAGCGCCGGGACCACGTCCGGCCGCTGGGTGCGCGGGTCACCCGCGTCGTGGGCCTGCCACCAGCGCACGCCGCCGGCGATGAACTCCGGCAACGGGATCGGGTTGCCGTGCTTGTCGGTGACCTCGGCGGCGTCGAACCACACGCGGATGTCGAGTTCGCGCGGGTCGACGCCCTCTTCCTGGCAGAACTCCATCAGGTGGGCGCCGGGTTCGTCGCGCAGCACGGTGTCGAAGCTGAGCAGCTTGCGCCACTGGCTCCAGGAGCTGTCGCTGAGGTCGAGGAAGTCCCACCCGTGCAGCGCGCCGCCGCCGAAGCTGTTCACGGCGTCGTGCAGGCCGTCGACGGTGAGCGGGAGCACAACCGGCTCGAGGTCGTCCCAGCGCTGGCGGCGCAGGGAGGCGGCGATCCGGCTGACGCCGCGGAGGTTGAGGTAGATGTCGCAGTCGGCCGGTGGCGGGCCGTCCGCGGGGAGGGTCAAGACGTCCAATTCCAGCCTCAGCGTGGCCGCCGCCGGATCGACGTCGATGCCGAGGCAGGTCGCCTCCGACAGCGCGAGGTTCAGTCCCTTGATATCCAGGCCGTCGAGTAGCCCCCTGCTCACAGTCATAGCGCCAGGCTACCGATCTTGCCTGGCTGGACCGAGGATTTCCGGTTTTCTCTAGTTATGTCGTTTTTTTCCGGTGCGAATGGAACCGTGGGCCGACCTGCGGCGTCAGACTGGATGAGGCCTTCTGAGACAGGCCTTCGTGTCGGCCGCTCCGGAACGGGGAGGGGACTTCCGGATCGGCCGACCCGGACGAATCAGTCGTCTATCAACCTGTGGATCAGGTTGTGGATTATGTGGATAACTCCCGAAACCAACCCTGTGCAGGTACGGAACTCCACAGCCCCCGCGCGCGCGTGGCAGGATCGAAACCGTGACGAACCCCCACGTGCCCTCGGTGCCCATCGATGAGGTGCCCGCGGAATTCGACGCCGCGGACGGCTGGGGCTCCGCCGCGCCCGCACCGGCCCAGCTCCTCGACGTCCGCGAGGACGACGAGTGGCAGCTCGGCCGCGCGCCCGGCGCCATCCACATCCCCATGACCGACGTCCCCGCCCGGCTCGACGACCTGGACATCGACGCCGAGATCTACGTGATCTGCCGGCAGGGCGGCCGGTCCATCGCGGTGGTGGAGTTCCTGAACCAGATCGGTTACGAGGCGATCAATGTCTCCGGTGGCATGGTGGCCTGGCAGAAGACCGGCCGTCCGCTCGCCGGCGACGGTCCCGAGGCGAAGATCTACTAGGCGCGGAGAGGTGGAGCGATGAACGGGGGACAGGTGGGCCGATCGCGATCCGCCGTCGTACAGCCGTGCGCCCGCTGCGGCGCCCGCTGGGCGGTCCAGGGCAAGCCGCTGCACTGGTGCCCGCGCTGCCACGGCGTGCTGCTGTCGCCGGCCCCGGTGGACGCGCCCGCCGACCGCCGCAACTACCGCTGGGTGGCCCGCCCGCCGGGCCGCAAATCACCTGCTGCCCAGCCCGTCCGGCGCTCGGGTTCGACGGAGACGCCGCGCTATCAGCAGATTCCACGCTGGGGATTACACGACCGGCCCGCGACCGAAGCTCCCGAGCCGCACCGCCCGCTGGCCGCCTGGACCGACCGGTTGGACCGGTTGCTCATCGCGACCGCGGCCGTCTTCGTGATCGCGGCACTGGCCGAACTGGGTCGCTACGGGATCCTGTTGCGCAATCGCACCCGCCTCATCCAGCCCTGGCTGCTGTGGATCTCCGATGCGGCCGTGACCGTGTCGGCGATTCTGGCGCTGGCGCTGGCCCTGCTGTCGGCGGTGGCGCTGGTCGGCTGGCTCGCCGAGACCCGCCGCGCCGCGTACGCGAATGTGGGTGAGGCGGATTCGCGGTCGCTGCTGTCGCTGGTGCTCGGCTGTGTGGTGCCGGTCGCGAACCTGATCTGGCCGGGCATCTTCCTGACCGAGGCGGCCCGGCGCACCGGCGACGGTGATCCGCGGCTGCTGCGCGCGGTCCGGATCTGGTGGGCCGCTTGGCTGTCGAACGCGGTGCTGGTGCTGGTGGCGCTGGGCTACCGATTGGCGAATTCGCTGCAGGTGCAGGCCGACGGCGTGCTGGTGGCGATGTGGACGGATCTGGTCGCGGCCGGTGTCGCGGTGGCCTCGCTGGGCCTGGTGCGCGCGTTCGCGGGCCTGGATCTGCAGGGTCGTCCGAAGACGCCGCACCGCTGGCTGATCGCGACCGGCCCGGCGCGCCCGGTGATCGAGCCCGTGCGGCGCGCGCCCGCGGCTCCGGTCGGGGATGATGCTGTGGTCGGGGATGAGGCCGCCGCCGGGGACGCTGCGCAGGCAGCTCCGGACGCGGAGCAACAGGAGGTAGTGGCGAAGTGAGCCGGGCCAGTCGCGCGCCGTTCGTGGTGGCGCACCGGGGGGCGTCCGCGGCGCGACCCGAACACACCCTCGCCGCCTACGATCTCGCCCTGCAGGAGGGCGCCGACGGCGTCGAATGCGATATCCGTCTGACCCGCGACGGACACCTGGTCTGTGTGCACGACCGCACGGTGGACCGCACCTCGACCGGGATCGGCGCGGTCAGCGAGATGACGCTCGAGGAACTGAAGGCCCTGAACTTCGGCACCGCCGCGGAACCGGAGGGCGTGCTCACCCTGCGCGAGCTCATCGAGCTGGTGCTGGACTGGAAGAGCCGCCCCACCAAGCTGTTCATCGAGACCAAGCACCCGGTCCGGTACGGCGCGCTGGTCGAGACCACCCTGCTGAACGAGCTGAACCACTACGGCATCGGCGCGCCCGCCTCCGCGGATCACTCACGGGCCGTGGTCATGTCGTTCGCCGCGACCGCGGTCTGGCGCATCCGCCGCGCGGCCCCGCTGTTGCCGACGGTGCTGCTGGGCGAGTCCTCGCTGTACCTGTCCGGCGGTGCGGCGCACACGGTCGGCGCGACCGCTATCGGCCCGTCGGTCCGCACCCTGCGCGAGCACCCCGATCTGGTCGACAAGGCCGCCGCCGCGGGCCGCGCCACCTACGTCTGGACCTGCGACGACCCCGAGGACATCCAGCTCTGCGCCGACCTCGGCGTGGACTGGGTGGCCACCAACCACCCCGCCCGCACCAAGGCCGTGCTCACCACCGCATAACCCTCGCCCTTGCAAGGCGCATTACCCAAGGTTCGCGGCCGTCCCGATTCTGGACTGCGGCTTGATAGACCTCCGCCTTGGAGCGGGGGAGCGAAGCGGAGGAGCGGAGAGGGAAGAATCGGGACCAGGGGCCGCGAACCCTGCCCGGAGCGGAGCGTAGGGCCAAAGACACAGTAGGTTTGCCAACCATGGGTAAGAGCAAGCGCAACAGTCCCAAGCCGGACTCCAATCGGGCGCAGAAGCTGGCCGCCCGCCGTGCCGAACAGGAGGCGGCGGCGTCGGCGGTGACGCGGCCCTTCGCGGGCTTGGCCGCGGAATGCGATCTGGTCGCGCTACGGGAGTTCGTGCCGTCGGCGACCGCGACCTTGAAGCTGGCGCCGAGCGTCGGCGCGGAGCGTGAGGTCACCCTCGCCACCGTGCTGCCGGGTGCGGTCGCCGCGCTGGTGCGGGCCGGTGACGAGCCGGTCGGTTTCGTTGGCACGCAGGTGCAGTTCCAGTCCGCCGATCCCGCCGCGGATCTGGCCGCCGCCATCCTGTGGACCCAGTCCGCCACCCCCGGCGACTCGCTCGCCGCCGCCAGCGTCGGCGGCGCCGCGCTGACCGAGGTGCTGGATTCCGGTGCGGCCCTGGACCTCACGGTGCACCAGGACTTCAACTGGTGGGTGCCCGCGGGCGTCACCCCGGACCCGCAGGTGGCCGCCACCATCGAACAGGCCAACCGGGCCATCATGCCGTCGGCTCGCCTGGAGCTGGGCGCGGACGCGACCGGCGCGGCCTGGTGGGTCGACGCCGGCGAGAAGGCGCACATCCGCTGGGTGCGCCCCGAGGACGAGGACCAGCTGATGCTGGCCCTGGCCCGCCTGCACGCCGCCGGTGATCTGCACCTGGGCGAGGGTTCGCGATTCGCGGGCTCGTTCCGCACCCACGGCCTGCTGGTGCCGGTCTTCGACCTGGACCGCGAGCGTCACGCGAGCGAATGGGAAGCTCCCGCACGCGAATTCGGCGCGAAGCTGGCGGCCGCGCTGAAGTCGGACGCCCCGCTGACCTCCGACGAGCGTCGTTCCCGCGACGGCCTGCGTTCGCGTCAGGTCACCTTGCGCTGACCGTCCGCGGATTTCCGCGCGATACGGCAACAGGCCCGGTCCGAAGTGTCGGACCGGGCCTGTGTCGTCTATCCACCGGACGGAGCCGAATCGTGTTCGGCCCCACGGGTTATTGCCGTGATTCGCCGGCTACAGCGAGCCGCCCGCGGCGTGCGGCGCGCCGGACGCGTCCTTCGGGCTGCTCATTTCGCGCTGCACGAAGTTCTCCAGGTCGAACAGATTCGCGCTGGCCCGCTCGGCGACGGTGAGCAGGGTCTTCATGGTGGCGACTTCCTCGACCTGCTCCTTGAGGAACCACTGCATGAACTGCTCGCCCTGGTAGTCGCCCTCTTCGCGGGCGGTCTTGGCGAGCTGGATGATCTGGTCGGTGACCGACTGCTCCTGCGCGACGGCGAGCGCGATCGGCTCCTTGGCGTTCGCGAAATGCGAAGTGGCGGAATCGACCCCGGGCATCTCGACACTGATGTCCTGGTCGATCAGGTACTGCGCGATCATCATCGCGTGATTGCGCTCTTCCACGGCCTGCTTGTAGAAATACTTGGCCAGGACCGGAAGATCGGCATTGTCGAACCACAATGCCACCGCGATGTACTGGTGCTCGGCATTGAATTCGTTGCGGATCTGATCCTGCAGCAGGGCCTGGAACTTGCTGCGCTTGGTCTGGGTTCGGGTGGACATGCGGAAGACATTAATCCTGGTAAAACAGCGTGTCATCCAAGTGCAGCCTTATTGAGCACAGCCTTATTGAGGCAAGTATTGCCTAATTCGACTAACTGCCGACCGTGGTGATCAGGTCCGCCGGGATCTGCTGATCCTTGGCCAGCGCGTCGAAGAACGCACTCGCCTTGGTCTTGTCCCAGAGCAGCACATTGCCGCTGCCGGAGACATTCTCGAAGCCGCCGACCGGGACCGTTGTGGTGATCGGATCGTTGCTCAGCGCCTTGCCCAGGCCCGCCAGATTCCACACGTGCGCGCCGTCGTCGACTTTCAACGCCGAGGTGAGATCCCTTACCAGCGGCCAGGATCGGAACGGATTGGCCAGCGTGGCCGGGCTGGACGCCTTCTTCAACAGCGCGCTGAGGAATTTGCGCTGATTCAGCATGCGATCCAGATCGGCGCGCGGCGTGGCGCGGGAACGCACGAAACCCAGTGCGTTCGGGCCGCTCAGGGTCTGACAGCCCGCCGGCAGATCGATACCCGCCAAGGGGTCTTTCATCGGCTCGTCCAGGCACATGTCGATGCCGCCGACCGCGTCCACGATATTGGCGAAACCGCCGAATCCGATCTGCACGTAGTGGTCGATGTGCACACCGGTCGCGCCTTCCACGGTGCGGGCCAGCAGTTTCGCGCCGCCCACCGAGAAAGCGGCGTTGAGCTTGTCCTTGCCGACGCCCGGGATGTTCACGTACGAGTCGCGCGGCAGGCTGACGAGGGTGGGCCGCCCGGATTTGGGGATGTGGACCAGGATCACGGTGTCGGTGCGTTCGCCCTCCACATCGGACCCTGTGGACAACTCGTCTTCCTGCGACTGGGAGAGCCCCGCGCGGCTGTCGGATCCGACCAGAAGCCAATTCGTCCCGGGCGTGTCGCCGACCCGTCCGGAATAGTCCGCGAGCGCGTCGATCCGGGTCAGGTGGGTGTCGACATAGATGGCCGCGGCGATGGGCAGCACGAGCAGCACCACCAGCAGCGACAGGATCCAGCGGAACCAGTGCCGTTTGCGGCGCGGCCGGGCCCCGCGCGGGGGACGCCCGTCTTCGCCGCGGCGCTTGCCGGGCAGCGGCGGCGGGGGAGTGCGGGGCGGGTCCTCGTGGAAGGGGACCGGCTGCTGGGTGGGCGCGTGTCCCATGGGCGTCGCGGTCCGGGCGGGCATCCGATCACCTTGCGGCGGAACCCGATTCCCCGGGGGTGGCACGCGATTGCCCGGCGGCGGCATCCGGTTCCCGGGGGGTCGCTGTCGCGGGTCCGGGTTCCGGGGCGGCGGCACCTGCGAATACGCCAGGGACTGACCGGATTCATCGCGTCGGATCACCTGGGTTGGTTCTACCCGCGGCCCGCCGTCGTTAACGGGCGGGTCGTAGTTCCGCGCCCGATCGGGCATGGGCTGCCGTGGAGCCGAGGGCCGCTGTGGTTGCCCGGGATTCGCCATCGGGCGCTGCGGGTGTGCCGGGCGCTCCCCCGGGCGTCCCGGCGGCGGCTCCCGGCGCATCCGTGCAAAGTGCTGGGGGTCGTCGCCGTTCATTACTGGAAACAGTACCGACCGCGCCCGCGCCGCGCCGCGTTCCGAGCGGATTCACGGCAGCCAGGAGACATGTCCGCGCAGGAAGGCGTACCCGAGGTAGGCGATGGTGTCGATGAGGGCGTGTGCGAGCAGCAGCGGCCACAGCCGGTGGGTGCGCTGCCAGTAGCGCCCGAAGATCAATCCCATCACCAGGTTTCCGAGCCCGCCGCCGAGACCCTGGTACAGGTGGTAGCTGCCGCGCAGTAGCGCCGACGCCAGCAGGGACCGGTTCTCGCTCCAGCCGAGTGCCCGCAGCCGGGTGATGAGATAGGCCACAACGAGCACTTCCTCGGCCGCGGAATTGGCCCAGGCGGCCAGCACCAGCATGGGTAGTCGCCACCAGTGTTCGAGTGAACTGGGGACGATGGTCACACTCACGCCGAGGGCGTGTGCCGCCAGATACAGCCCCAGTCCGGGTATTCCGATCACCGCGGTGAGCAGCAGTCCGGGCAGCACGTCCGCGCGCCAGCGCAGTGACCGCGCCAGTCCGATGGCCCGCGGCGCGATCCCGCTGCGCCACAACAGGTATATCCCCAGGGCCGCCCACCCGAGCAGCCGCGCCACGCTCAACAGCTGGAACAGCAGGTCGATGGCCGATTGGGTGGCGCGCGAGGGATTGAGCGCCACCGTCTGCCCGCCGACCCCGCCGGGGGAGAGGGCGCTCTCCAGCAGTGACAGTGCCGCGTTGGCCCCGCTCAGCCCGAAGGTGACGACCAGCACCACCGTGATCTCGAGTGTGATCGCCCGGCGCCCCCGCTCGGACGACTCGGGCGCGGGCCAGACGGGCGCGGGATCAGCCGAAACCATGCCGCCAATCTAGGCGCGGCGGCGTCAGATCCGGTGCATCCCGCCGTGGAAGGGGTTGCCCGCCAAGGCGTGTACCGCGCGGCTGAGCGATTCGATGTCGTCGGCGGGGGCCTCGAAGGGGATGCGGACGTCGTGGTCGGCCTCGATGGCCTCGACGCGCAGGGTGACGCCGTACCGGTCGATGGCCAGCGGGTGGATGAGCGCGCCGCGGCGCAGGGCGTGCGGGAGGCGGCGGGCCAGCCGGTCCACCACGTCGGGGTGGTCGGCCTGAAGGTGTTGCAGCCAACCGGCTTCCAGCGCGCAGAACGGGTCGGGCCGGGCGTCGCGGAGTTGTTCGCGGTCGACGGAGGCGGCCCCGGAGGTGTCGGCCACCACGGCGGAGTCGATGACCAGCCGCAGCAGGGTGGCGGTGTGGCCGATGTCGAGCAGGTCGGGGTGCGGGTGGTCGGTGGCGATGGCTCCGGCGAGGGCGCGTTGGGAGTGCGCGGGCACCGCGTGGGCCCAGCCGCGCAGCCAGACCAGGGCGCGGACGCGTTCGCGCAGCGCGAGTGGCGCCTGGTCGGTGAGTTCGAGCACCGCGGGGGAGCCGTTCACGCCGCAGCCGTGCACGAGTCCGGCGGCGGTGGAGTTCATCGGCACCGCCATCACCATGTCCCCGCACTGCCGTAGCAGGTGCACGGAGGTGGGCACGGGGTCGAGGCCGGGGAGGGCCAGGACCGCGTGTTCGGCGTGCGCGCAGGCGCTGTGCACGCGTTCGGCGGTTGTGGGCGCGACGACCTGGGCCGCGTGCGTCATGGACACCTCCGGGTTGAATTAGGTAAACCTAAGCTAAGTGACGCAAGTCGCTCGCGCAAGACGTTCCCCCGCCGGCCGGGACCGCGCCGCCCCGCCGCACACCCTCGGGGTCGAGGTCAGGGGACCTGCCGGGGCCATTACCGTGGGAGCGTGCCGCACGATTCATCGCACGCGCCCGAACCGGTCGCGCTGAGCCTGTCCGTCCCGCCGCGCCCGGCGCGCGGGCTCACCGAGGACCTGGTCCGCCCGATCACCGCCGACCCGGGCGTCGAGGTCCTGGACCTCACCCTCGACGATGAGGCGGTCTCGGAATTCCTGGTGCGAATCGTGCACGGCGACAGCGGTTTCGTGGCCCGCACCGATTCCGGCGAGCGGGCCCTGGCCGCTGTCGCCGCGACCGTGGCCGCTCTCTGCGGCGAGGACATCCGCACCGCGCTGACCACCCCCGACACCGCGTTCCTGACCGGTCTGCGGCCGCCCGCCGTCGAGGCCTTCCGTGACGTCCTGCTCGCCATCGAGACCGCGGACGCGGTTGCCGTGCGAACCGGATTGGCGGTTCTGGGCGGCTGAATTCGCCCCGCCGCCGGTCCCCGCAGGGCCCTCCTGGCGTCCGGGCCTGCGGTTTTTATGGCGACACCGAGGATTTCGCCGAAAGTTACCCGGGAGTCGGGCAAAGCGGGGGGTGACCGCGCGCACGCAAGTAATGTCGTAACCGTGCCGCGTATCGCCTACTTCGGGCCGTCGGGAACCTTCACCGAGATGGCCCTCGCCAAACTCGAGTCCACCGGAGCCTTCGATGGACCGGTCGAGCGTGTCCCCGCCCCGAGCCAGGGCGCTGCCGTCGAACTGGTGCGCGCCGGTCAGGCGGCGGGCGCGGTGGTGCCGATCGAGAGCTCGGTGGAGGGTTCGATCGCACCCACGCTGGACGCGCTGGCCGTCGGTCCGCGATTGCAGATCGTCGCGGAGACCGATCTGGATGTGGCGTTCACGATCGTGGGCCGCCCGGGCATCGCGCTCGACCAGGTTCGCCGCATCGCCGCCTATCCGGTCGCGGCCGCGCAGGTGCGCATGTGGCTGGCCGTGAACATGCCGCTGGCCGAGATGTACACCTCGGCATCGAATGCCGCGGCCGCCGAGGACGTGGTGGCCGGGCACGCCGAGGCCGCGGTCTCCACCGCGCTGGCGGGCGAGCGCCTGGGACTGACCACCCTCGCCGACGGGGTCGCCGACGTGGAACGCGCCGTCACCCGCTTCGTGCTGGTCGCGCCGCCGCGACCGGCCCCGCGACGGACGGGTGTGGATCGCACCTCGATCGTGCTGGAGCTGGCCAACGAACCGGGTTCGCTGATGCGGGCGTTCGCCGAGTTCGCCACCCGCGGTATCGATCTCACCCGCATCGAGTCCCGGCCGACGCGCACCGGCATGGGGACCTATCGCTTCTACCTGGACTGTGTCGGACACATCGACGACACCGCTGTCGCCGAGGCCCTGAAGGCATTGCACCGCACCGCCGCCCGGATCCGGTTCCTCGGTTCCTGGCCCGCCACCGCGGCCACCGGCACCCCGCCGCCACCGGACGCGCCCGCCGCGGCCTGGCTGGCCGATCTGAAGAAGGGGGTGGCCGACCTGTGAGCGGCAAACTCATCCTGGTCCGCCACGGCGAGACCGAAGGCAATGTGGGCAAGGTCCTCGACACCCGGCTGCCCGGGCTGCCGCTCACCGAACGCGGTGTGGCCCAGGCCAAGGACTTCGGCGCGAACCTGATCGCGCCGCCGCAACAGCTGTTCTCGTCGCAGGCGCTGCGGGCCCGCCAGACCGGCGGCTACATCGAGTCCGCCACCGGCGTCGCGCTCACCGTGCTCGACGACCTGCAGGAAGTGCAGCTCGGCGATCTGGAGGGCCAGACCAGCCGGGACGCGCACCTGGAGTTCCAGAAGGTCTATCACGCCTGGCATTTCGGTGATCTGAGCGTGCGGATCCCGGGCGGCGAATCCGGCGAGGACGTGCTCGCCCGCTACCTGCCCGCACTGCGGCGACTACGCGACGACTACCTGACCCGGCCCGGCGCCGGCGATGTCATCGTGGTCAGCCACGGCGCCGCCATGCGCCTGGTGTCGCGTGAACTCACCGGGGTGCCACGGCTTTTCGCCGCCAACAACCATCTCGACAACACCGAGACCATCGAGCTGCGGCCGTTCGAGGACGACCGCTGGGAGTGCACCCGCTGGGGCCGCCATCCCGCGCCGTTCACCGGCGCGTTCGCCGCCACCGGCGACGACCCGATGGGCTAGGAACCGAATTCGGCACGCGGCGGCAGGGATTCGACGAGATCCCGCAACACCGTGCGCAGCCGGGCGGGGGTGCCGCTCGCGAAGGACGTCCACTTGGTCCCGTCCTCGGCGGTGGTGGTGATGGCGAGGAACCGGCCGTGACGGGTGTCGTACACGGCGAGGTGGTTCCCGGCGACCTCGCGCACGGCGTCGCCGTAGCGCACTCCGACGATCTCCGCGTGCGAATACACCCGCACCAGCGCCGATGCGACGGCCTGCGCGTCCCGCGCCGGATCGCACACCGTGCTCAGGCGGGCCGCCGTGGTGGCGGAGTCGCCCGCGTCGTCGAAGATCGGCACCAGATCCTTGGTGGGCGCGTGCATTCCGGACACTTCCAGCGGATCGGCCGGGCCGAGCGCGGCCAGCACGGTGCCGGGGAGATCGTGGCTCGCCTCGTCGACGACATAGGATCCGGGGCCGCGC
Organism: Nocardia sp. CA-145437; assembly: GCF_050956485.1. NCBI lineage: Bacteria > Bacillati > Actinomycetota > Actinomycetes > Mycobacteriales > Nocardiaceae > Nocardia > Nocardia sp. CA-145437. Next base: position 77,013 of record NZ_CP191204.1, read on the forward strand.
AGCGCGACCACGTCGATATCGTCGCCCCTGGCGATACACAGCCGATTGACCTGGCCCTCGACGTACCAGCGCAACGCCAGCACCCAGTGCGGCCGGTGGAGCACCCGCAGCCGTTCGGCCAATTCCGGATGGACCCGATGGTTCTCGGCGGCCGGATCACCCTCGAGCAGTTCGCGTTCGGTGAGTGTGTCCGCCGCGGCGGCCATGGCGGCATCGTGGTCGGCGGCAGTGTCGTAGCGCCCCAGGGCATTCAGCACCACGGGCAGCTCGTCGATACCCGATGTCTCCTGGAGATACTGCATTTCGTCGAGGGACAGTGTGACCGAGCCCAGCAGCGACGGCCCGCGGCCCGCGCCGAGGACGGTCACCGCTTCGCCCGGGCAGCGGCATCCGCGTGGACGGCCGCATGCGCGACTGCCGTGTCCCCGCCGCAGACCGCATCGCCGCCGATGACCGCGGGCGCGACCACCCGCCCGTCCGTGAACACCTCGATCGAGCGGCCGTAGTCATGGCCGCGGTGCGTCTCGTTGTCGTCGCCGCTCTGCTGCCCGAGCACTGAGCCGGTACCGGTGGAACGGACCAGTGCGGTCGACGCGGGTGTCCCGCCCACCCCCGTCGGCTCGGCGGCCGGTGTTGTTGCACCACTGAGGTTTCCGAGGCCACCGGGTCCGCCGAAGCCCGGTCCCCAGCCCTCGGGCAGGCGCAGGGTACCCGCCCCGTTGCCGATACTCACCGATCCGCCGCCGGTGTAGGACACCGCCTGCGTGGACAGCGCCGCCCCGCCGACTCCGGTGGTCGCGACCCCTGTGGCCGCCGTCTCCGCGGTCGCCGGCGTCCCGTATCCCGGCTGCGTCAGGGCGTCGGCCGCGGCCGTGATCGCCGTGCTCGCAACGTTTCCCGCACTCGTGACACCGCTGGTGGCGACGGTCGCCGCGACCTGCGCGGCCTGGGACAGCGCACTGGTGACCGCCGGATTCTGGGCCCCGGTCGAGCCCGCGCCCATCGCGATGGGCGGCGGCATCAGGAATTGGCCGGGTGTGGCGACCATCGAACTCGTTGCCGCCTCATAGGTTTCCATGACCAGCGCGGCCCGGATGTCGAGCGCCAGCTTGGCGGCCTCGGCGGCTTCGGCCGTGCCGTTGAGCGCGCCGCCGGTCGAGTACGCGGCCACCCGCGCGGTTTCCACCAGTGCGATCTCCGGCAGGCTCGGCATGGCGAGGGAGGCCACCGTGTAGGCGGTGGCATGGGCGCCGGCCTTGCCCGCCATCACGCCCGCCAGGACGGCCTGCTGTTCGGCCCAGACGGTGAACCCGCCGAGCCGGGCCAGCACCGCGAGTCCGTTGACGCCCTCGAGCCCGATCCCGATCTCGGCCATCACCCGCGCCACCGTGGTGGCGGCGTCCACCCAGGCGGCGGTGAGGCCGCCCCAGGCGCCGCCCGCGGCCGCGATCGGAATCGCGTGCGCCCCGGTGTTGAGCGAGAGGGAGTTGATCTCGGCCATGCGGGGCAGCCAGAACACCCCGGTGATTCCCACGGTCATGCGCTGCTTCCCCCGGATACCTGGATCGCCGCGAGAGCGGCCGCCCGCATCGCGTCGTGGGCCAGGTACTGGGCCAGCTGGCCGCGCAGGGTGGCGGCGGCGTGGTGCAGTTCGAGAATGCCCTGGGCGACGGACCGGTCGTGGGTCAGCGCGGCGGTATTGAAATGCGCGGCGGCCAGGAAGGACACCTCTTCGGCGCCGGAGGGGAGCACGTGGGTCGCCGGCGCCGTCGCGCTCGCGGCGGAGGCCAGGCGTTCGGCGAGCAGATCGAGTTCCAGGGCGGCCGCGAGGATCACCTCGGGCTGCACGACGACGTGGCCAACCATGATCGGACCCCTCTCTGCGTTCTATCCCCGGTTATGAGGATTGGACGCGGAGGTTCCCAGATCGGTTCCCCCGGATCAGCCCCATCCCAGCTGATGGAGGCGCTCGTCGTCGATCCCGAAATAGTGCGCTATCTCGTGAATCACCGTGATCGCCACCTCTTCGACCACCTCGTCTTCGCTGCCGCACATCTCGAGGATGGCGTCGCGATAGATGGTGATGGTGTCCGGCAGGGCGCCCCCGTAGTGGCTGAAGTCCCGATCGGTGAGGGCGATGCCGTGGTAGAGACCGAGCAGGTGAGGGTCCTCGTCGCTGCGCGCTTCGATGAGAACCACCACGTTGTCGATCGCCCGGGCCAGTTCCGGCGGAATCAGGTCGAGCGCGTCGCCGACCAGCTCCTCGAAGCGGTCGTCGGACATCGAGACGGGCATGTCTGCGTTGTCCCCCGGAATTAGCGCGGCTGGGGGATGACCGGCGGCACCGCGCCGGGCAGCGGCGGCGGGGTGTAGCGGCCGTTGTTGGGCGGCGGCACCGGGGCCTGACCGTCGATCTGGATGTCGCCCTTGGCCGATCCGGTGATGGCCGCGAAGCCCTCCTGGTCCGCGCCCTTGCCGACCAGGCAGTTGAGGCTGCGGCTGCCGGCCACCCAGCTGCGGGTGTCGAGCGCGTCCCAGAACAGGGTGAGGGTCTTGTTGCGCAGCGCGTCGGGGGAGCCGAGGTAGTCGGTGGCGTCCTTGGCGCACTGGTCTTCCATGTACTTGTCCTGCTCGTCCTTCGACGGCGGGCCGCCGTTGAAGTGGGTGGCCAGGTCCACGGTGGAGACGATCTCGAAGGCGTGCGGCTGGGTGCAGTCGACCGGGTCGGTGGGCAGGTTCGACTTGATGCCGATGCAGGTGCCCACGTCGTAGACCTTGGACTGGTTGATGTCGCGCACGCTGCCGGTGATGGGCTTGGTGGCCAGGCCCTGGCTGCCGGAGACCTGCAGGCCGCAGCGCAGCGTGCGCTCGCCCGCCTTCCAGCCCGCCTCACCCGGATTGATCAGGCCGACAACGAATTTGCCGCGCGGGTCGAGCCGCCCGCCGAGGTACTCCTGGGCGGCGGACACGCAGTGCTCGTCGCGCAGTTCGGAGAAGCGCAGCGAGTCCGGGAAGCGGGAGCCGGGCCCGAACTCCTTGCCCGGGTACTTGCTCAGGTCGATGTCGGCGGTCACCTCGAACAGGTGCTTGCTCCCGCACTCCACCTTGGACAGGTCGCTGGCATTGGACTTGGTCCAGGTCAGGCAGTCGCCCTCCTTGGCGGTGCCGAAGGCCGCGCCCGCGACCGCGCCGGTGGGCTGCGCGGCCCCCGGCGCGTGCGCCTTCACCCGGCTGGAGTCGAAGCCGTGCGAGACGAACATGGTGATGAGCACGGCGAGCGTGACGCCGACCGCCATGGCCAGCAGCCCCCACCGCACGGTGGACGCCGAGAGCGGACCGTTCTCGTCCAGCTTGGCTTCCACCGCGCGGAAGGGCGTCAGCAGTCGATCCGCCGCCGTCGGCTTGCGACGGGACGGCGACCCGGGGCGCTGCGAGGACGGCGCGGACCACTGCGAAGGCGTCTTGTGCTCAGGCATCGCAGCCGAGCTTAATTGCCTCCGCTCCGCTCCGGCTGGTTCGCGGCCCCGTGGTCTCGATTCTTCCCTCCTCCGCTCCTCCAAGGCGGGACCGTTACGACAAGATCAGGTCAGCCGCCTTCTCGCCGATCATGACGGCCGGGGCGTGGGTGTGGCCGCGGGTGATCACCGGCATCACCGAGGTGTCGGCGACGCGCAAGCCCTCGATGCCGCGCACCCGCAGTTCCGGGTCCACCACGCTGGATTCGTCGCGGCTCATCGCGCAGGTGCCGACCGGGTGGTAGAGCGTGTGGGAGTGGTCCTCGAGGCAGCGGCGCAGCACCTCGTCCAGCGCGGTGTCGGACGGAACGGCGGGTTGCATGAGTTCGCCGATGTGTTCCTTCAATGCGGGCTGGCTGGCGATCTCGACGCAGGTGCGCAGGCCCGCGAGCAGGGCGGCGCGGTCGGCCGGTTCGGCGCAGTAGCGCGGGTTGATGCGCGGCGCGACGAACGGATCCGGCGAGGTGATGGAGACGCTGCCGATGGATTCCGGCTTCAGCAGCACCGCGGCGAAGGTGAGCGCGTGCCCGTCGGGTTCGCCCAGGCCCTCGCCGATGTAGGGGGCGGGCGCGAAGATGAGTTCCAGGTCGGGCAGGTCGAGTTCCTCGCGGCTGCGGGTGAACCCGTATGCCTCACCGATGTTGGACGTGAGCTGCCCGCGCCGCAGCACGAAGTAGTTGGCGAGTTCGAGCAGGTTCTTGTCGGCGCCGTAGAGGCTGCCGCCGGTGGTGCGGTAGACGATGGGGGCGGCCAGGTGGTCGCGCAGGCCGCGCCCGACCTCGGGCAGGTGCCGCACCACGGGGATGCCGAGTTCCTGTAGCCGGTCGCCGTCGCCGATGCCCGACAGCTCGAGCAGCTGCGGGCTGTTGATCGCGCCGCCGGACAGGATGACCTCGCGTTTCGCGCTGATCTGCTTGGTCTCGCCGCCGATCCGGAATTCCACGCCGATGGCGCGGGTGCCCTCGAACAGCACCCGGGTGGCGTGCGCGTCGGTGACGACGGTGAGGTTGCGTCCCTGCTGGCGGGCGGGCCGCAGGTAGGCGTCGGCGGTGCTCCAGCGGGCGCCGCGCTTCTGCGTCACCATGGTCTGCGAGAACCCTTGCGGCCGATCGCTGTTGGCGCGTTCGACCGGGTATCCGGCTTCGGCGGCGGCCTGCAGGTAGGTGTGGGTGAGGGGGCGGGGGCTGCGCTGGCGGGAGATGTGCAGCGGTCCCTTGCGGCCTTCGCCGGGCTCGCTGGCCTCTTCCACGGATTCGATCCGCTGGAAGTAGGGCAGCACGTTGTCGAAGGACCATTCGGGTCCGGCGTAGCGGGCCCATTCGTCGTAGTCGGCGGCGAAGCCGCGCACCCACATCATGGCGTTCATGGAGGAGGATCCGCCGAGCATCTTGCCGCGCGGCCAGTAGACGCGCCGGTTGCTGAGTTCGGGCTGGGTCTCGGTCCGGTAGTTCCAGTCGTTGTCGCCCTGGAACAGCTGGTTGAACGCCGCGGGGATGTGCGCGAACTTGTCGTTGTCCTCACCGCCGGCCTCCAGGACCACGACGCTGACGCCGGGTCGCTCACTCAGTTTCGCGGCCAGTGCGGCCCCCGCCGATCCGGCACCGACTACGACGAAATCGGCGGTGTGCGGGGTGTATTGGGGCATGGTGACTCCTCGGAAAGACCACGGCGGAGCCCGTCCCGGGCCCCTGCCGTCCCATCGGGGTAACCCTATGGCGGAAATCACCTGGTTGTGAGGTGGATGAATTGATCGGACCTACACGAAAACCGGTGGCGCCTTCCCACTAGGCTGAATACCTATGATCGACCTTCGATTCCTGCGGGAAAACCCCGACGTGGTCCGTGCTTCGCAGCGTGCTCGCGGTGAGGACCCGTCCCTGGTGGATGCCCTGCTCGAGGCGGATGCCGCCCGTCGCGCGGCGGTCGCGACGGCCGACAATCTGCGCGCCGAGCAGAAGGCCCTGGGTAAGAAGGTCGGCAAGGCTTCCAAGGAGGAGCGCCCGGCGCTGCTGCAGGTGGGCCAGGAGCTGTCGGCGAAGGTGAAGGAGGCCGAAGCGGCGGAGAACGCCGCGGACGCCGACCTCGACGCCGCCCAGCGCGCGCTGTCGAACGTGGTACAGGAGGGCGCGCCCGCCGGCGGCGAGGACGACTACATCGTGCTCGACACGGTCGGCACGCCGCGCGAGTTCGATTTCGAGCCGAAGGACCACCTGGATCTGGGTGAGTCGCTGGGCCTGATCGACATGGAGCGCGGCGCGAAGGTGTCGGGTTCGCGGTTCTACTTCCTGACCGGCTACGGCGCGCTGCTGCAGCTGGGCCTGTTGCAGCTGGCCGCGCAGAAGGCGACGGCGAACGGTTTCACCATGATGATCCCGCCGGTGCTGGTGCGCCCGGAGATCATGCAGGGCACCGGCTTCCTGGGCCAGCATTCGGCCGAGGTCTACCACCTCGAGGACGACGACCTGTACCTGGTCGGCACCTCGGAGGTGCCGCTGGCGGGGTATCACTCGGGCGAGATCCTGGATCTGAGCGGCGGTCCGAAGCGCTACGCCGGCTGGTCGTCGTGCTTCCGCCGGGAGGCGGGCAGCTACGGCAAGGACACCCGCGGCATCATCCGCGTGCACCAGTTCGACAAGGTGGAGATGTTCGTCTACACCACCCCGGAGCAGGCCGACGAGGAACATCGGCGGCTGCTGGCCTGGGAGCGGGAGATGCTGGCCGCCATCGAGGTGCCCTACCGGGTGATCGATGTGGCGGCGGGCGATCTGGGCAGCTCGGCGGCCCGCAAATTCGATTGCGAGGCTTGGGTTCCCACCCAGCAGACCTACCGCGAACTCACCTCGACCTCGAATTGCACGACGTTCCAGGCCCGTCGCCTGAATGTCCGGTACCGGGACGAGAACGGCAAGCCGCAGATCGCCGCCACGCTGAATGGCACATTGGCGACAACGCGCTGGATTGTCGCGCTGCTGGAGAACCATCAGCAAGCGGACGGTTCGGTGCGAGTGCCCGCTGCGCTGGTGCCTTTCGTCGGCGCCGAGGTTTTGGAGCCGCGCTGAGTATTCGCTACTCGGCGTGGCTTATTCCGCCGGATGTGTCTACCGCTGGCTGGGCTTGTGGCTAGGCTGAGCAGCGTGCGAGGAATCGGGTCTCGCGGCGATGCCCGAACCCGGGTCCGGGCGGCATCGGCGCTGGCGACGGCAATGGTCATGGCTCGGACCACCGGGGCGTTCTACGTCATGGGTGGCTTTCTGGGTCTTGCCCTGACCGCCGTCGCTCCGGGTGATGAGGGCAATCGGCCCCTGGTGGGCGTGGCGGCGTTCGTGGCGCTGCTGCTGGGCATCAGCCTGCTCATCTGGGGTCCGAGGCTGCCGCATTCGGTGCATCACGCCTATGTGGCGACGGCGACGGTGCTGGTGACCGTTGCGGTGCATTGGTTTCCGAACACGGTCGGCGCGATCAGCCTGGCCGCGTTCTATGTGTTCGTGGCCTGTGACGCCGCGATCTTCTTCTCGTGGCGCTGGCTGGGCGGGCATCTGGCGTTCGCCATAGCCTGCTGTCTGTGGGTGGTGCCGTCGCGCGGGTTGCCGTGGTGGTCGGGCATCATTCCGGCGGGTATCACCTTCGGAATCGGCATCGTGGTCGGCATTTTGACGCGCATGGCGTCCGACGCCGATATCGATGTGCTGACCGGTCTGCTGAATCGCCGCGGTTTCGATCGCGCGTTGAGCAATGCCATCGCGCACGCCACCCGTACCGGTCAGGGGCTGGCCCTGGTGCTGGTGGACCTGGACCGCTTCCAGAAGATCAACGACCATCTGGGTCACCGGGCGGGTGACGCCGTGTTGCAGCGGGTGGCCGACACCTGGTCGAAACTGCTTGCGCCGGATCAGCGCCTGGCCCGCTACGGCGGTGACGCGTTCGCGCTGTTGCTGCCCGGCACCACCGAGCAGGCCGCGATCCTGTTGACCGAGGAGCTGCGGGCCGCTGTCACCACCGGTTGTTCGGCGGGTGTGACGTCGTGGCAGCCGGGTGAATCCGGTTCGCTGCTGGTGTCGCGCGCGGATGTGGGTCTGTACCGGGCCAAGCAGGCGGGTCGTAATCGCACGGTGCTGGAGTCGTCGCGGCAGCTGCCGCTGGCGGTGGAGCTGCGCGAGGCCATCGACCGCGGCACCCTGGATGTGCAGTACCAGCCGATCGTGAGTCTCACCGACGGCGATACCCGCGCGGTCGGCGTGGAAGCCTTGCTGCGCTGGTCTTCTCACGCGCAGCCGGAGGTCACCACGGAGGGCCTGATCCGGGTCGCCGAGGAATACGACCTCATCTCCGATCTGGACGAGCTGGTGTTGCGCCGCGCCTGCGCCGACGCCGCCCGCCTGCAGGAGACGTTCGCTCAGCTGGACCTGACCCTGAACGTCAATGTGAGCGGCCTGGAGTTGGCCGAGTCCGAGTACGCCGCCCGGGTTTCCGGCATTCTCGAGGAAACCGGCTGGCCCGCCGAGCAACTGGTGCTCGAGGTGACCGAGAGCGAGCTGGCCGCCGAGTCCGAGACCGCGATCGCGAACCTGCACAAGCTGCGTGAGTTCGGCGTTCGGATCGCCATCGACGATTTCGGCACCGGCTACTCCTCGCTGAGCCGCCTGGCCACCCTGCCCTCGGACATCCTCAAGGTGGATCAGTCCTTCGTGGCGTCGATCCGCTCCGATTCCCCCGCCCCGCCGCTGCTGGGCGTGATCGCGGCGTTGAGCAAGTCCCTGGACCTGCAGGTGATCGCCGAGGGCGTGGAGACCGAATACCAGGCCGCAGTCCTCACCGAGCTCGGTTTCGCCTTGGCGCAGGGCTACCACTACAGCGACGAGCACCCGGTCACCGAGCTCATCAACGACCTCAACGAACGCCCCGGCCTGGTCGGCGCGTCGGTGTCGGAGGGAGAGCCGTCCAGCAACGGCTGGATCCCCATCGATAATCCGCTTGACGGTGGTACCCCCGGCGCGCAGAGTTGATCGCATGCGGATGCTGATCTACGCCTGTTGATTCGTTCTTCGTAGTGCTCTGCCCCGCACCGAGCGTGCGGGTTCGACGCACGCACTCACCTGCCGTGCGGTCCTGTTCGCGTTCACCGCGGATCTGATCCCGCTCTACGCGATCTACGCCCTGCTGTTCGCCGATCACGGCCTGAACGCCGCGCAGATCTCGTCGCTGTTCGCGATCTGGTCGGCCACCGCGTTCCTGCTGGAGATCCCGTCCGGAGCCTGGGCCGACACCGTGTCGCGACGCGGCCTCCTCGTGCTGTCCGGCGCGCTCCTGGCGGCAGGCTTCGCGGTCTGGACCCTGTACCCGTCCTATCTGGGTTTCGCCGCCGGCTTCGTGCTCTGGGGTACGTCCGGCGCCCTCCGATCGGGCACGTTCGAGGCGCTGATCTACGACGACCTGCACGCCCGCGCGGCGACCGCCGAATACCCGCGCCTGATGGGTTACGTCCGCGCCGCCACCGAAGCGGCCGCCCTCGCAGGCATTCTCGCGGCCGCCCCGCTCTACGCCTGGGGCGGTTACGCCCTGGTCGCCTGGTCCAGCGTCGTGATCGCCGCCGTCCATACCCTGACCGCGGCCCTGCTGCCCAGTGCACCGAAGTCGATATCCGCCGCGACTGTCGAGGATCTCGAGGACGTTGACGATGACGATCCGGATGCCGCCGTGGAGCCTAGCCTGTCACGAGCGCCGGAAGCCGCGGAACCCGTTGGCTACCTGGCGATGCTGCGCGCCGGATTGCGAGAAGCGCTGCACGTCAGGCTGATTCGCCGAGGCGTCATCCTGGTCGCGCTGCTGAACGGCATCACCGCCTTCGACGAGTATTTCTCGCTGCTCGCCGATCACGCCGGCGCCGGACCGTCCCTGGCCGCGGTGCTGGTCGGCGTCACGGTCGCCGGTTCCCTGGCGGGCGCGATGCTGGCGGGCCGTACCGAGCGGATGTCGGCCCGAGTCATGGCATCGGCCCTGGCGGTCGCGGGCGTCCTGTTCATCGCCGGCGCACTGCTGGCGGGCTCGGCCGCCGCCCACCCGACCTCTCTGTATGTCCTGACCGCCGTGGGCTTTTCAGCGGTGGGCATCGCCTACGGCATCGACTACAACGCCGACGTCATCGCCTCGGCCCGCCTGCAGGACGCCATCACCGGCCCGGCCCGAGCCACGGTCACCTCGGTCGCGGGCTTCACCACCGAGGTGATCGCCCTGCTGGTCTTCGGTTTCGCGGCCGTCGCCACCACCTGGCTCCCCTTGCCGTTCATGGTCGCCGCGCTGGGTATCACTCTCCTCCTGGCCGCCGCCCTGACCCCGACCTGGCTCCCACGCCAGTCTCACACCAGATCTCTTGCAGCCGAGCACGACTAGCCCATGAAACTCGGGGCCCGCGAGGGTGCGGATTCCAGGGTCATTTTGAAATGTAAGCGATTAACTATTTGGGCGGTGGTCGAGAGGTCCGGCCGCACGCTCGATCGAAGGGTTTCACGCATGCGCACTCTCATTGCGGCGGTAGGCATTGCCACGGCACTGACTGTCGGAGCCGGTCAGGCGGGGGCCGCGCCGCTCCCGCTCGTCGACGCTCCGGCCGCGGCCCCGGTTGCGGGGTCCGGCTCGTCCACAGGCTCGGCCTTCCCGATCACGACCGGTTCGGTAGGGGTGGACGCGGCCCTCAATATCGCCGGCACCATCGTGTGCGCGATCATGATCCCCGACTGCTTCCACCGGGAGACGAACGACGTGAGCTAGTCCCGTGGGAACGTCGGTGGGACGGGCGTTTCGCGGGCCCGTCGGTACTCGGCGCTCCCCGGAGGCGAACGTACTCATCGCGCCGCTTCGATAGATCCCCGCCTTGCTACATCCGGCAGTCGGCCACTCTGTCGGTGGCCGCCCCCCGACACCTCATGAGGCGGTTCATCCGGCGCCGTTATGCACTTGGTTGCCGATTACCGCTAGGGACAGTCGAAGTCACCGTTGCGGACGCCATCGGCGAACGCATCCCATTCGCCGGGGGCGAAGACGAAGGCGGGACCGGTGCGGTCCTTGCTGTCGCGGACGGCCACGCGCCCGCCTTCGATAAAGGCGACCTCGACACACTCCCCGCCGCCCTGGCTGTAGGTGCTGGTAAACCAGTTCGCTTCGGCAAGATCATCTTTCACGGTTCTCATACTCTCTCGCTAGCAGCATCAGGAGCTTGGCGGCGTCGGCGTCGGACAGACTGGCTTGTTCGAGCAGCCGGTATTTCCGAGTGTAGAAGTCGACGTCGTCCTGGTCCTCGAGGTACATACCGCCCACGGTGACCTCCAGGAACACCAGAGGTGGTTCCGTTGGCTCTCCTGTCGCTTCGGTCGCGAAATTCAAGACGACGAAAGCGGGCATCGATACGCCGCCGGGAAATCCGGCCTCGAACGGCAGGATGCGCAGGTGAATGTTCGGATGTAGTGCTGGGAGTTCGATCAGTCGTCGCAGTTGGCGCGCCATCGTGGCGGGAGATCCAACCATGTGGCGCAAGGCAGCTTCGCCGATGACCACGTCCAAGGTGGTTGGTTCGAGCTTGCGCAAGATCATGTTCTGCCGATGGGCTTTGATTCGTCCACGGCTGATCCACTCGTCCACCGGTGCGTCCGGCCAGATCTGTTGGACCAGGGCCCGGTCGTAGTCCTCCGTCTGCAGTAGGCCGGGTATCAAGTTCGGCTGGTACGAGATAATCCGGCGCGCAAAGGCTTCGAGACTCATGTACACGTCGAAGTCCTTGGGGATGACGTCGCCGTAGGCGTGCCACCAGTTGGTGCCGGTCGCGGCCTGCTTGGCCAGGCCGACCATCCCCTCTCGGATGTCAGGCGGAACACCGTATAGTTCGCAAGCCTTTTCGACGAAGTATGACTTGATGCGACTGTTGCCGCCCTTCTCGGCGCGATGCAGCGTGGTCGATCCCACCTCGAGGACCTTGGCGGCTTCCTCGAGACTCATCGACGATCGAATCCGCCAGTCGCGCAGGTACCGACCGAGCTGGCGCAGCGGCAGTGTCAAACCCATGTCCGGCATGACAGTCCTCCCGTTTCGGATGGCTGCTTCTTCCCGATTCGGAACAAGCATGGCACCCATCTCGGAAGGCATGCTGGACTTTTGGAAATTGCGTCTCGGAAATCCCGAATCTGGCTGACGCCCTGCGGATTGCAGGCGTCTCATGGGAACGCGTCCGGTTGAGGGTGCACTCCACTTCGACACCCTCGCCGGACGCGTCTATTCGCACCGATTGAGAGGTTTGCGATGAATCTGCTTGATTGCGAATCGGATCCGGGGCCGTTGACGAGGTTCGATGCTCGGCTGGCGTGGCAGATGCACCGGTACTGCGATCGGGATGCGTGCCGGGTGCGGCGGCGGGCGCGGGCCGTGCTGGAGGGATTCGTCAGTGCGGCAGGGGGTTTCGAGAGGGGTGCGAATGGCCGCGGGTGAGGGTGGGGCGCGGGTGGAGGATCACTGCGCCAATGGGCGGATCGTTCCGATTTCCCGGGAGCGGGCCGAGGGGATTCTCGCCATTCACGCCGGCTGTGATTCGGCCTGCGCGCGGAAGGCGAGTGCGGCCGCGTATCTGCGCGGTCGGACGGCGGAACCGAGCGAAAGGCACTCCGATGCTGGTTGAACTGTTCTGCGCGGCGGCGACGGTGATCCTGTGCGCGCTGGCGGCGGTACGCATGACTCATGACGCGCCGGTGTCGGCGGCCCGGCACGCGCGGGATCGCTACTCGGTCGCCGCTATCCGGGCGCGCATCGAGGCCGAGAATCGGGCCGAGAGCCGGGCCGCCGCGCTCACGATCCGGCCGGTCGGTCGCGGAAGCCGCCGGTGAGGGGAGAATCGGGCGGTGGAGATTCGGCGGTGGGTTGGGCTGGGGTTCGGAGGTTCCATCGGCGCGGCCGTGGCCGTTCAGGCGCGGATCAATGGGGAGCTGGGGGAGCGGTTGGGGGATGGGATCGCGGCGGCGGCGATCAGTTTCGGTAGTGGGCTGGTGATCCTGGGGGTGGTGTTCGCGGTCAGCGGGCGGCTGCGTGCGGGTGTCGGGCAGGTGCGGGCGGCGCTGGACAGCGGCGAGTTGCGCTGGTGGCAATTGCTGGGCGGCTTGTCCGGCGCGTATTTCGTTGCGTGTCAGGGTCTTACGGTCGCGACGATCGGGGTGACGGCGTTCACGGTGGCCACCGTGGCCGGGCAGCTGGCGAGCAGTCTGGTGGTGGATCGGCTGGGCTGGGGTCCGAGTGGACCTACGCCCGTGACGGCTCTGCGGGTCGGCGCCGCGGTGCTCGGTCTGGTCGCGGTCCTGCTCGCGGTGGTCGGCCGGAGCGGCACCGGTACCGGCTCGCACTCCGCCGCCTCGGTGCTGCTGGTGGTCCTGCCCCTGATCGCGGGCGTGCTGGTGGCGTGGCAGCAGGCGGTGAACGGCCGGGTGGGTGCGGTCGGCGGACCCTTGTCGGCGACGCTGGCGAACTTCGCGACCGGTACCGCGGCGCTGCTGGTCGTCGAAGCGGTGGTGCTGGTCCGGCGCGGCGGTCTCCACAGTCCGCCGACCGAGCCCTGGCTGTATCTCGGCGGCCTGATCGGGATTTCGTTCGTGGCGCTGGCCGTGGCCGTCGTGCGCTGGATCGGCGTGCTGCTGCTGGGCCTGGCCTCGGTGGCGGGTCAGCTGCTGGCGTCGGTGGTGCTGGATGTGGTCGCGCCGACCGGGGCCGGTGTGTCCGCGCTGGCGGTCACGGGTTGCGCATTGACCTTCGTGGCGGTGGCGGTGGCCGCGAGATCCCGTGCGGGATTGCCGGCGGAGCCCGCGTGAGAGACGCCGGACCCGCGGTGTGACAAGGGTTTCCGGTTCGCGGCCGATACCCCGGTACCGGCCGCGATCACCGGGTCAGACCAGTTTCTTCGAGCGCAGCTCGTGGCCCTTGGACGTCTTGCAACGCCCCGATTCCAGGTCCCACTGCCACCCGTGCAGGTTGCAGGTCAGCGTATTGCCTTCCACCACACCGAATTTCGACAGGTCGGCCTTGAGGTGCGGGCAGCGGCGCTGCACTTCCCAGCCGTCGAGTTCGGTGGAGGCGGTGTCGTCGTGCGCCTCGGAGAACCAGCCGTCGGCGTAGGCGATGCGCTCGTCGGTGAGGCACTTGAAGAAGGTGTAGAGGAATTCGTTGTATCCGCCGATGCGCCAGGTGGTGAAGCGCGTGGACAGGAAGATGGTGTTGACCCAGTCGGGTTCGTCGTCGCGCAGCACGGTGCGGACCAGCTGCGGCGCGATGCGGAATCCGTAGCGGTACTTGCCTTCTCCCTCGATGGGTTCGCGCACTTCGCGCTTGGGGAAGTCCAGCACCACGGTCTCGTCGCCCATGACCAGGCCGACGGGGTAGCCGATGCCGTCGCAGATGAGGTCGCTCTGCTTCATGATCGGCTCGAACTTGGCCTTCAGCGCGGGCAGCAGCGGTTCGCCCTCGGCGGGCGCCCAGGTCGCCTTCTCGGCGGCCAGCACGGGCGCCAGGCGCTGGGCCATGTCCTCGATGTAGGCGGCCTTGTCGCCGTAGATGGTGTCGGGGTCGACGGGGTGGGTGAGCGAGAGCAGTTCCTTGCCACGCAGATCCGCGGTCGAGCCGGGGATCAGCAGCAGCCCGCCCTCGTTGCCGTGGATCTTCATCTGATCCAGGAAGGTGATCTGGTCGGGGAAGATGTTGCCTTCGTCGCCGCGGTCGTCGTTGAGGTAGCGCAGCTCGTCGTCGAGGAATACCGGCGGACCGGCGGACGGCACCACCCAGGTGGCCCCGACCTGCTCGATGTAGGAGCGGGCGCGGTCCATGCCGCGCTGCCGCTTCTGCTTGCCGAAGTTGGCCTTGGTCTTGGTCGGAATGTCGTAGACCATCGGGTACCAGATGGCGCCCGAGTACTGGAGCAGGTGGATGTCCACGTGCCCGAAGTTGTCGTGCAGCACGTCCATGTCGACGGGTCGCGCGTCGTTCATGTTGAAGCAGACGGTTTCCCCGTCGGCGACGACGAGCGCGGAGTCGCCGATCGGTCCGTCGGCGGGCGCGCGCAGCGCGATGATCATGATGTCGAGGTCGCCGCCGGGTCCGGTGACAGTGGTCTTGACGGAATCCTCGGTCTCCACGAACGTGGTGAACCCGAGCGCCTCGAGCTCCCGCTTCAGGTCCGGCACCGGGTAGTCGGGGAGCAGGACGGTGGTGTCCTTATTGATCTTGTCCGCGAGCAGCTTGGCGTCCCAGTGATCGCGGTGCAGGTGCGACACGTAGAGGAAGTCGCAGTTGCCGAGCTCGTCCCAGTCCAGCTGGGTGTTGTCGGGGAACGGGAACCATGACCCGAAATAGGCCGGATTGACCCATGGATCGCAGAGGATCGTTCCGGCCGCGGTTCGGATGTGGAATCCGGCGTGTCCGACGCTGGTGATCTGCACGAGCTTCATTCCTCCCTGACCGTTACCAGCCACCCAGACTACTGGCTGGCCGGAGACGTCACCGATGCAGTAACCCCTCGGTGCCCGACTTCGAGATGTATATCTATTTCGTCTGACTACCCGCACCGGACCTGTTTCAGTGTCACCGCGTCACATCAAAACGGGGTGCTGTTACCCGGATCACTGGATGCCGCGCGGGCAGCGACTACGCTAGCGGAACTGTGGAACCCGTCTACTACCCGATCATCGGGCTGGCCCGCACCGTTTTCGCGCTGCAGGGCCTGAAGTTCGCCATCAAGGGCGACGACAATATTCCGTCGACCGGTGGTGCGGTGATCGCGATCAACCACACCGGGTACATGGACTTCACCTACGCGGGCCTGCCCGCCCGCACCACGAAGCGCTACATCCGCTTCATGGCGAAGAAGGAAGTCTTCGACAATGCCGTCACCGGCCCGGTCATGCGTGCGCTGAAGCACATTCCGGTGGACCGGTCGGCGGGCGCGGATTCCTATCACGAGGCCGTGGCCCGGCTGAAGGCCGGCGAACTGGTCGGCGTCTACCCCGAGGCCACCATCAGCCGCAGCTTCGAGCTGAAGGACTTCAAGTCCGGCGCGGCCCGCATGGCCATCGAGGCCGGCGTCCCGATCATCCCGATCGTCATCTGGGGCGCGCAGCGGGTCTGGACCAAGGGCCACCCGAAGCGCCTGGGCCGTACCAACACCCCGGTCTCCATCGCGGTCGGCAAGCCGATCCAGCCCTTCGAACCCGCCTGGGCCCTGACCGAACAGCTCAAGGGCACCATGCAGGAAATGCTGCTGGACCTGCAGAAGGACTACATCCACGAGCCCGGCGCCTACTGGGTTCCGTCCCGTCTGGGCGGCGGCGCCCCCACCCTCGAGGAGGCCAACGAGATGGACCGCCGCGAAGCCGAGGAGAAGGCCGCCCGCCGCACCCAGCGGTCCGCCGACTAACTCGGATCCGACCCGCTGACGGCAGACAGCCATGTGGCCGTGGCCGCCCCCACCATGGTGGCGGCCACGAAAGCCCCCACCCCGCCGCCCGCCACGTACACCCACAGCAACCCGGCGAACGGCCCCGCCACCGCGGACTGCGCATCCAACAGCACCCGCCGCCCCACCCCGGTCCGCCCGATCGCCTCGGGATCCACCCGCTCCGGATTGTCGACGAGCCGCCCCACCGGCTCCGAATCCCGCACTCGCCCCGACGGATACATCCGCCGCCCGTCGACGGACACCTTGCGCCCGCCGATCTCGGCCGTCCGAGGCGTGAGCGTCACCAGCCCCGGTTCGAAATACACAGGCAGCCACCGATTCCGGCCCTCGACGCTGAACTCCAGCCACGACCGGCTCACCAACCGATGCTGCTGCCGCACCCGCCGCACCGCCAGTTCCTTCGCCCCACCGCGCAACCCTGCGGGCAGATACCCGAACGCGACCGCGAACCGAAACCCGGCGTACCCCAGAATGACCACCGCCACGGCGATCAACATCGCACCCTGCTCCGGATCAGCGAACGGGACCCAGGCGATGGTGATCGCCAGGGTCCCGATCGTCACGAGCGCCGGATAGGCCAGGGGGTGGCCCATCCGGGAATTCACTTCAGGAAGCCGATTTTGGTGTAGTCGAGGCTGGCCAGACCGGCCGCGCCGTAGTTGGCGAGGTTGCCCCGAACGGCCACGTTGCCGGCCGACTGCATGAGCGGCAGGGAGTGGCCTTCCGCGAAGATCTGCTTGTCGACCTGGTTGGCCAGTTCGATGGCCTTGTCGGGGTCGAGCTCGGAGACGGTCTTCTCGATCAGGTCGTTGAGTTCGGGAGAACCGATGCGGCCGTAGTTGCCCTGCAGGTCATTGGTTTCGGGGTGGTAGCCCCAGATCTGGTCGATGCTGCCGAGCGGGAACAGGTCGCCGACCCAACTCCAGTGCGCCATGTCGAAGTCACCGGGCTGGATCACCTTGGTGAAGTAGTCCTGGCCGGGCTTCGTCACGATATTGAGCTTCACGCCGATCGAGGCCAGATTCTGCTGCATGACCTGTGCCATCTGCACCCAGGTGTCGGCGTTGTACATCACATCGCGGAACTCGAGCTTCTTCCCGTCCTTCTCTCGGATGCCGCCACCGGCGGGCACCTTCCAGCCGAGGTCGTCGAGTTCCTTGGCGGCCTCGTTCGGGTCGAAGGCCGGAGCGTTGTCCTGATAGCCCTTCTGTCCCGCCATGTAGATGTGGTTGTTGAGCGGCTTGGGATCGACGACCAGGCCGGTCTGGATGGCGGTGGCGATACCCTGCCGGTCGATGGCCTTGCCGACGGCCACGCGCAGCTTGGGGTCGGCGAAGATCGATCCGGGCGCGCCGTTGAAGGTGATGTGCGACCACGAGTTACCGGGCGCGTGGCGAATGACCACGCCCGGCGTGTTCTCGGCGGTCTTGCGATCGTCGCGTGAGCCGATGCCGACCACGTCGATCTCGTTGTTCTGCAGGGCCGGCATGGTTGCCTGGTCGTTGAGCACGCTGAAGGTGATGGTGTCGAGCTTGGGGGTGTCACCCCACCACTTCGGGTTGTGCCCCAACACGATCCGGCCTTGCCCCCGATCGGTGGACTGAACCATGAACGGTCCCGAGGTCAGCCCGATGGCGTCCACGTATCCCTTGTTGAAGGATTCCGGTGTGCTGGTCACGGACTTCGGGTAGAGGAAGGAGTTGCCGGCGAACTGGCCCTTCCACTCCGAGAAGTGCTTGTTGAAGGTGAGGACGGCCTGCCGGTCGTCGGTCCCGCGCTCGATCTTCTCGACCCGGTCCCAACCCTGGTTGTTGGCGAGCAGGAAGTCCTTGTTGCGCCCGCTGAGCGCGTTGCCCTGGGCGGCGATGTCCTCCCAGGTGATCGGCGATCCATCGGACCAGACGGCCTTGGGGTTGATCGTGTAGGTGACCTGCTGCGGATTCGTGTTCGTCAGCTGGATATCGGTGAAGTAGTTCGTGTCGATCGAGAGATTGCCCGACGCATCGGACTTGAAGGCGCGCGGCATCATCGACCGTTCGACGCCCATGATCTCGGCGTCATTGCCGTCGATGTTCAGCGTGTTCCAGTTCGCCGGGAACGCCGACATGGCCAGCCGCAGATTGCCGCCGTCCTTCAGATCGGCGACATCGTGCGGATTGATATCACTGGTGGTGCCGAGCTCGGCTTTGCCCTGCGGCGCGGTACCGTCGTCGCCCCCGCATCCGGTCGCCACCATTGTCACGGCGACCAGTGGGACCGCGAGCTTCGTTCCGATCGAGCGAATCCTCACCGGTTGCTCCTTCCGTTGGAGTTCTGCTGGAACACTCTCCGCTCCTATCCCGAAACGACCGGGACGGGAACGGCGTCGATGAGGGCGCGGGTGTACTCGTGCCGCGGATCGTTGAAGACCTGTTCGGCCGCACCATATTCGACGATCTGACCGCGGTACATGACGGCAATGTCGTGGGCAAGATTGCGTACGACCGACAGGTCATGGGAGACGAACAGGTACGACAGCCCGCGTTCGGCCTGCAAGTCGCGCAGCAGATTCAGCACTCCGGCCTGGATCGACACGTCCAGCGAGGACACCGGCTCGTCGAGGACCAGGATCTCCGGATCCAAGGCGAGCGCCCGCGCGATATTGATGCGCTGCTTCTGGCCGCCGGAGAAGTCGGCCGGATACCGGTCAGCATGCTCGGGACGAAGGCCCACGAGCTCCAGCAATTCCTTGACCCGGCGTTGGATTTCGTCCTTCGGGCGGCCGTTGATGCGCAGCGGCTCGCCGAGCGCATCGGAGATCGGAAGACGCGGGTCGAGCGACGAGGCGGGATCCTGGAACACGATCTGCATCTTGCGCCGGATTTCCCGCCGCCGGGCCTTGGTGAGGGTGGTGACATCACTGCCCAATACCTCGATGCTGCCGCTCTCCGGCGCGACGAGGTCCATGATCTGGGTCAGCGTCGTCGATTTCCCGGAACCGGATTCCCCGACCAGCGCCAGCGTGCGGCCCGACTTGATCTCGAAGCTGACGCCGTCGACCGCCTTCACCTCACCGGTCCGGCGTTTGAAGACCACTCCGGAGGTGAGCGGGAAGGTCTTCTGCAGGTCCGAAACCCGCAGCACCACACGCTCATCGGTGGGTATCGGCGTTTCGGTGGGCGGCACCTCGCGGCGGTAGGCCGCGAAAAGGTCCGCGGTCCCGACTTCGGCGACGCGGATGCAGGCGGCCCGATGCCCGGGCTCGGTGTCCCGCAGGGGAGGTTCCGCCGCTCGGCAGTCCTCCACCGCGACCGGGCAGCGTGGTGCGAACGGGCAGCCCGGAGGCAGTGCGTGCATGGCCGGCGGTGCGCCGACGATGGGCACCAGCGGCATTCGCGCCGGACCGTCCAGTCGCGGAATGGAACCCAGCAGGCCCACCGTGTACGGCATCCGCGGTGCGTTGAAAAGATCTGCGGTGCGGGCGGTTTCGATGATCCGGCCCGCGTACATGACCGCCACCCGATCGGCCAGCGTGGCCGCGATCCCCATGTCGTGGGTGATGAAGACGACGCCCGCGCCGGTGATGTCACGGGCCTTGCGCAGCAGGTTCAGGATTTGCTTCTGCACGGTGACGTCGAGCGCGGTGGTCGGCTCGTCGCAGATGATGAGCTCGGGATCGTTGGCGATGGCGATGGCGATCACCACGCGCTGGCGCATACCGCCGGAGAACTCGTGCGGGAACGCCTTGGCGCGCAGAGCGGCATCCGGAATGCCGACCAGATCCAGTAGTTCCACCGCCTTGTCGGCGGCTTCCTGCTTGCTCATCTTGCCGTGCGCCAGTAGGGCTTCGGCGATCTGGTCGCCGACGCGGTATACCGGTGTCAAGGCCGAGAGCGGGTCCTGGAAGACCATGGAGATCTTGCTGCCGCGCAGCGTGGACAGCTGCCGGTCACCCATGCCGAGCAGTTCCTGGCCTCGGAGGCGGATGGATCCCTGCACCCGGGCCTGATCGGGGAGCAGCCCCATGATCGCCAGCGAGGACACCGATTTTCCGGAACCGGATTCACCGACGATGGCCAGGACCTCGCCGTCCTGCACGGTGTAGTTCACACCGCGCACCGCCTCGACGCGGCCCTCTTCGCTCGGGAAGCTCACCCGCAGATCGGACACCTCGAGCAGCGGCGCGGTCGTGGCGCGGATTCCATTGTCGGACATGGTCGTGTTGTCGGTCATGCCGCGGCCTTTCCGGCGGGAGCCGCCGCCCGGTCCTTGCGGCGTGAGCGCGCACGCTGAGAGCTGGGGTCGAAAGCGTCGCGCAACCCGTCGCCGACCAGGTTCGTGCACAACACGGTCAGGATCAGGAACCCACCCGCGAACAGGAACAGCCACGGGTAGGTGAGCGCCGACTTGGTGCCCGAGGCGATCAGTGTGCCCAGTGAGACATCCGGCGGCTGGACACCGAATCCCAGGTAGCTCAGACCGGTTTCGCCCATGATCGCCGCGCCCACCGCGAGCGCGGTGTCGATGATCAGGAACGACGCGACGTTCGGGATGATGTGGGTGGTGATGACGGTCCAGGTCGACGCGCCCATATAACGTGCGGCCCTGACGAATTCACGCTCACGCAGGCTCAAGGTGAGTCCGCGCACGATGCGGGCGCTGATCATCCAGCCGAAGCCACCGAGCAACAGGATGAGCAGCACGATGCTGCCGCTGCCCTTCGCCCGCGGCGCGAACAACGCGACGATGATGAAACTGGGGATGACCAGCAGCAGGTCCACCAGCCACATGATCGCCAGATCGGTCCAGCCGCCGAGCAATCCGGCCACCGATCCGGTGAACGCCGCGATCAGGGCGGCCATGAAAGCCACCGCGAAGCCGATGAGCAAGGACTTCTGCAGGCCGCGCAGGGTTTGCGCGAGGACGTCCTGACCGATCTGGTTGGTGCCGAAGGGATGCCGGGAGCTGGGCGGCTTGAGCAGCGCTGTGTAGTCGAGCTGCTGGTAGTCGTACTTCAGGAAGGGCGGCAATGCGAAGGCGAGCACCACCATGAGGATCAGGATCGTTAGTCCGATGACGGCCGGCTTGTTGCGCAGGAAGCGCCGTACGACCAGCTTGCGCCGGCCCGCGGCCATCGGCTCGGGAGCGCCTTGGACGATGAGTTCGGTTTCGGACATCACGCACGCACCCTGGGGTCGAGAATCGCTGTGACGATGTCGGACAACAATCCGGACAACAGGATCACCAGCGCGACGAATCCGGTGACCGTCACCACGGGGTACAGGTCCTGGGCGTTGATCGAGTCGACCAGCCATTCACCGACGCCGTGCCAGCCGAAGATCTTCTCGACGAAGGCCGCGCCGGTGATGAGCCCGCCGAAGCTGTACGCGAACAGCGTCGCCATCGGGATGAGCGCGGTGCGCAGGCCGTGTTTGTACAGCGCCCGGGAACGGGTGAGGCCCTTCGCGCGTGCCGTCCGGATGAAGTCGTTCTGGAGGACGTCGAGCATGGCGGCGCGCTGATAGCGGCTGTATCCGGCAGCGGCGGTGAGGATCAGGGCCGCCGTGGGAACGATCATGTGCTGTAGGCGGTCCACGAACTGATTCCAGGTGCCGTGCACCGCGTTCGCCGATGTCTCGCCGGTGTAGTAGAAGATCTGCTGCCCCGTGGCCGTATTGATGCCGTACGCACCGTATTTCAGCAATGTCGCGAGCAGGAACACCGGCGTGCTGATGATCAACAGCGAAATCACCGTGGTCAGGTAGTCGCTGAACTTGTACTGCCGGATCGCCCCGGCCGCGCCGATCAGCACACCGAGAATCGTGCCGATGATCGAGCCGACCAGGACCAGCCGGAGGCTGACCCCGATGCGGCGCGGCAGTTCCTGGTTCACCGGCTGCCCCGCCAGCGTCTTGCCGAAGTCTCCGTGCGTGACGATCCCGCCGACCCACTCCGCGTAGCGCTGCGGGATCGGCATGTCCAGCTTCAGCTCTTCGCGCTTGGCGTCGATCACCGACTGCGGCGGCCGCGGGTTGCGATGTTCGAGACTGTCGAGCGGGCGAAACGTGAGGGACGCGAGCCCGAACGCCAGGAACGACGCCAGTACCAACAGCACGACATAGTTCAGCGCACGTCGCAGCAGAAAACCGGCCATCATTCCCTTTCGGGGTCGAGTTCTGCACCAGATCATAGGGAGTGGAGTGGGGAAACGCGGGGTACGGACCGGGGACGCCCCGGCAATCCGTGTGTTACCCGGCGCGTGAGGGTGGCGCCGGAAAGGTCTCGTTTGTACGGCAGCGTCCGTAATCCACGGGCGCACGGGTCGCGGCTCGAGGCAGGATGGAGTAGGTGACGCTCTTTCACCTGCCCAAACCCAAGATGGTCGCCTCCGACGTGGACGGCACGCTCATCGACCACCGTGAGCAGGTGAGCGCCCGGACCAAGGCCGCTGTCGACGCCCTGATCGCGGACGGGGTGCCGTTCGTGCTGGCGACCGGACGGCCGCCGCGCTGGATCGATCCGGTGGTCGAGGGGCTGGGGTACGCGCCGCTGTGTGTGTGCGGCAACGGTGCGGTCATCTACGACAGCGCCTCGGACCGAGTGCTGGACAGCCGGACCCTCGATGTCGAAACCCTCACCTGGCTCGCCGATCTGGCCGAGGGCCTGCTCCCCGGTTGTGGCCTGGCCGCCGAACGAGTCGGCGCCACCGCGCACGACGCAGCCACTCCGCAGTTCGTCAGCTCCCCCGAATACGAGCACGCCTGGCTCAACCCCGATGACACCCAGGTCTCTCGCGCCGAGGTCATCGCCTCCCCCGCCATCAAGATGCTGATCCGGCTGCCCGGAACCTCCAGCGCCATCATGCGCAGCACCCTGGAACCGCACCTGGAGGGTCGCGCGGATCTCACCTATTCGACCGACAACGGCTTGATCGAATTGTCCGCGCCGGGCGTCACCAAGGCGACGGGTCTGGCGGCGGTGGCGCAGCGGCTGGGCGTGCAGCATTCCTCGCTGATCGCCTTCGGTGACATGCCGAACGATGTGCCGATGCTGCTCATGGCGGGTCACGGCGTCGCCATGGCGAACGCCCACCCGGAGGCCATCGCCGCCGCCGACGAGGTGGCTCCCTCGAATGTCGACGACGGCGTGGCCCGCACCCTGGAACGCTGGTGGTCCTGACCTAGTTGGGCGCCACCGCGGGAATGGGTTTGATGGGATCCTGGACCGCGCCGTAGTTCTTCAGCACGGTGGTGACGATTCCGGTCATCCGGTCGAAAATCAGTGCGCCGTTCTGGAAGTCGGTGCGGACGCCGTTCGAGACCGGATATTCATTCGAGGTCGGCAGGCCGAGAATGCCTGTGTCCGCGCCCATTTGCAGGAATCGTTCCAGGATCTTCCCGACCACCGAAACGATCCGTCCGGCGGAATTGGCGTACACGAATCCATTCGTGAATTGCCCGTACTGCCCGCCATCCGCCAGGGCCACCGGCTCTGCTTTCGGTTGTCCCAGTGGGCCTTCCGCGCCACCCTGCTCGTTCCAGTAGCGGGCGACGGCACTGCGGTCGAGCATGCCCAGGATCCGCTGTGTGAGGTCGGCGAGGGCGGCCAGGTCCGCTTCGCTGGAACTGGGGGCGGGCGGTTCCGGGGCTGCCTGGACCTGCGGGTTCGCGCCCGCGTTCTGGCCGGGCCGGTCCCGGTTCGGGCTGGTCGGTTCGACGGCGCCGCCCGCGGCATCGGCGGCGATCTGCCGGATCTTGTCCATCAGGGCGTAGGCGGCATCACCGGGGCAGGTGGTGTTGCCGACGTCGCGGTGGGCGAAGATGTTCGGCAGCTTCACCGCCTGTCCGAGCTCGTATTTCGTGTAGTCGCTGCCCTCGGAGTACATGGTGGTGGAGCCCTGCGGGTCGAAGCCCGCCAGCTTGGCCCGCCAGCCGATGAACTTGCCGAGCGCCTGGATGGAGACGTCGGTCGGATCGTCCTCCTCGTAGTCGCCCATCAGCGCGACACCCGCGGTATCGATATTGAAGCCGCCCGCGTGCGCGCCCTCGACCGGGCGGTCCAGGCCGCCGTAGCGTCCTTCGAAGATCTGCCCGTACTTGTCGACGAGGGCGTTGTACCCGATGTCGCACCAGCCCAGCGTTTTCGCGTGATACGAGTAGATGGCGCGCACGATGCCCGCGGACTCGGCCTTGGTGTAGTCATTGCGGCCGGCGGTGTGGTGCACGGTGATCGCGGAGACGCCGTCGTCGTAGGTGGGTTCCTCGCAGCGCAGCGACTCGTCCGCGCCCCACTGCGCCCGGGAGATCACCTTCGGCCCGCCGCCGGGCAGCGGCGCGGCGACCGAGGTGAGGTTCTCGTCGATGCTGCCGCGGCCCGGATCGATCAGCACCGCGGCCAGTTTCTCCAGGTTGATCTGCGCGGGATCGGCTTTGCTGTCGTCCAGCGGAGTGGGTTCGGCGGGCGCGGAGACGGCTTTCGCCTTCGGCGTCACCAGCATCTGCACGGTCTTGGTGTTGCCCACGTAGATGGGCTCGGTGCCTTTGCGCTTACCCGGCTGGGACTTGTCGCTGCCGGATTCGGATTCGGCGTCGTACCACGGTCCCCAGGTGCCGTCGGGGCGCTGGGCGCGAATCTTGGTGGTGGCGTTCAGAACGTCGGTCGCGGTGAGCGCGACCATGCTGAACGGGGTGTCGCGGGTGATTTCCTTGACCTGCGCGCCGACCTTGTCGACCAGGTCGGTGGGGACCGCGCCGGGGGAGAGGGCGGGGGCGCGCAGATCGCCGGTGAGACCGGGGACCGGGTGTGGCCCCGGGGCCGCCGGGATCTCCGGCCCCGGTTCGGCGATGAATCCGGGTGCGCCCGCGGGGGCAGCCGGTTTCGCGGAGCCGGGGACCACCGGTGTGGCGTTGGGGAGGGAGCCCGGCACGGTGGGCCGGACGGCGTGTGGCGCCGGAATCGGGGCGGGCCCGACGGGCTGCGGCTGGGAATTGTTGAGTCTGGGCAGCGGGATCTCGGTCGGCAGGGGCACGCCGGGGATCAGGTTCTGGGGGATCTGAATCGAGCTGGGCAGCGGCAACATCCGCAGATCGGACAGTCGGAGGTCGGGCAGGTCCAGCCCGGTCAGCTCGCGCAGCGGCAGCACGATGTCGGGCACCGAGGACAGGGCGACTTCAGCCATTTGTGCAGGTATAGCTGCCAAATTGCTTTCATCCGCGTTCCGGACATCCCGGGCGTCACTCAGTGCGAGGACACCGGCGGGCACGATCAGCGCGAGGGCGGTGACAACCGGGAGCGTGTAGGCATGTTTCGGTCTGCGATACGGCACAAGCATCTCCCATTCAGGTAAATCGGTCTAACCGCGCCCCCGAGCACAAGCTTGCTACTTGGCGCATCAACGATCACACTAGTCTCTACTGTCACATTCCCTGAACGTATGGTTGAGGCTTAGCTTTGGGTAACTCGAATGTAGCTTCGGCCCTCGAAAGAACGGGTATGACATGCCGAACGGGTACCTAGCCGAGCGCCGTAGACGGCGCGGTCTGCTCACCCTGTCCCTCGCAGTCGCCGCCACCACCGGCGGCACCGCCGTCCTCGTGTGGGCCTGGCCCGGGAACGCCCTCCACCTGACGGTCGGCGCCGGTCACGGCCGCGGTCTGAGCCAGCACGGTGCGTTCGAGAAGGCCGCGGAAGGCTGGACCGCCGACCGCATTCTCGCGAACTACTACTCCGGAGCCGACCTCGCCGGCATCGGCGCGACCTCCGTTCGAGTACGCCTCATGGAGCAGGACGACAAAACCCTCGACGTCGTCTCCGACTCCGTCTTCTACGTCGCCGGCCGCCGTGTCATCCCCGGCCAGGCCGCCCACCTCACCCCCACCGCCTCCGGCGCGGACGTCACCATCACCCAGGACTGCGACGGCAACACGTTGTGGGAGGGCTCGACCGACGATCCGTGGGCCTACCCCGTCACCGAAGGCACCGCCCGCCCCGCCGAGGAACAACTGGAAATCTGCGGCGGCAACGCCTTCCGCGGCGTCCTCGGCGTAGCCCTGGACGGCGACGCCTTCCGCACCGTCAACGAGGTGGACCTCGACGACTACCTCAAGGGCGTGGTCCCCGCCGAAATGATCCCCGGCTGGGCCGACCAAGGCGGCGCCGAAGCCCTCAAAGCCCAAGCCATCGCCGCCCGCTCCTACGCCCTGGCCGAAGACCGCTACACCTACGCCCAAACCTGCGACACCACCGACTGCCAGATGTACCTCGGCACCGACAAAGAGGACCCCCGCACCACCGAAGCCGTCGACTCCACCTCCGGCCGAGTCCTGGTCCGCGACAACCACATCCTCCGCGCCGAATACTCCGCCGCCCCCGACGGCGGCCCCCTGACCCCGGCCTCGGCCATGGAGATCGGCCCCGCCCTCACCGACTTCCCGGCAGTCCAACCCCAGGGCCTCCTCCCCAGCCTCCTTACCCCGCAATCCCCCCAAACTGGAACTACCCCAACGGAAGTCGATCCGGAAACCGGCGCCGCCCCGGAAGCCACCGCCCCCGGCGCCGACACCCCGGCCCTCACGGATCCGTCCCACACCCCGCAAACCCTCCCCGGTGCCGAAAACCCCGCAACCCCCGGCGATGTCACGCCGGACACCCCGGCTCGCCCCAGCCCGGGCAACCGGACCCGAGGCACCCTCCCCATCCCCGGCAGCGCCGACCCGAACTCCCTGCACTCCGACACCCGCGGGGTCCCCGATCAAACACCCCCGCAGCCGCTGGCGGTCCCCACCGTCACCCCGGCTCCCCGAACCGTAACCACCCCAGCTCAACCCACCCCCACCCGTCCGGCCTACACCCCGGCGCAGCCGACCACTCCGAGCGCAACCCCCTACCCAGCCGAGTAACCCATGCACAGGGCGGCACCTTCGAAAAGAGGGTGCCGCCCTGGTGTGTGTTTCAGTCCAGGGAAAGGTCGCCGAGGGATTCGGAGAACTTGCGGAGGAGGGGGATCAAGGCCTCTCGGTCGGCGGGGGTGAGGTCTGCCAGGAGGCGTTGTTCGTTGTCCATGTGCAGGGGGAGGACGTTGTCGACGAGGGTGCGGCCGGTGTCGGTGAGGCGGACTCGGATGGCGCGGCGGTCGACCGGGTCGGGCACGCGTTCGACCAAGTCCTTGGCGACCAGGCGGTCGATGCGGTTGGTGATGGCGCCGGAGGTGCGCATGGCGGCCTTGTTGAGGGCGCCCGCGGTGAGGCCGGATTCGTTGCCGGAGCGGCGGAGGGTGGCGAGGACGTCGAACTCCCAGAACTCCAGGCCCTGCGTGCGGAAGAACTCGGTGAGTTCGCGCTCGATGATGTGGGCCAGGCGGGAGATGCGGCCGAAGATCTCCATGGGGGAGCTGTCGACGTCGGGGCGCTGCTGACGCCAGGCGGCGGTGATCTGGTCGACTGCGTCGGGCATGTGACCTGCTCCTTTCGGTCCCCGAAATAATCTCAACGTTGAGATACTTGACGCTGAGGTATCTGGGATGGTGTTATCTCAACGTTGAGATTATCAATGAGGAGCTATCGATGACCACCACACGCGCTGGAGCCGCAGGACTCGCGGGAACCCTCGCCGTAACCGCCCTCGCCCCGCTGGTCTTCGGATCGACGTACGCGATCACCACCACGTTCCTGCCGCCGGACCGGCCCATGTTCACCGCGCTCATGCGCGCGCTGCCCGCCGGACTGCTGCTGTTGGCCATCACCCGCAAGCTGCCGCACGGGCAGTGGATCGGCCGCGCGGCCGTGCTCGGCGCGCTGAACATCGGCATCTTCATGCCGCTGCTGTTCCTGGCCGCTTACCGCCTGCCGGGCGGCGTCGCCGCCGTACTCGGCGCGGCCGCACCGCTTTTCGCGCTGGGCATCGCGACCGTGGCGCTCAACGAGCGGCTCACCGTCCGCAAGGTACTGGCGGGCGTGATCGGACTCTTCGGTGTCGCCCTCGTAGTCCTCAGGGCCACAGCGGTTCTCGACACCGTCGGCGTGATCGCCGGTCTGCTGGGCGCGGCCTCCATGGCGGGCGGCACCGTGATGACCAAGCGTTGGGGACGCCCCGAAGGTGTCAGCCCGCTCGCCATGACCGGCTGGCAGCTGACCGCCGGTGGCCTCATGCTGCTGCCGCTGGCCGCGATCATCGAGGGCGCGCCGCCCGCGCTGGACGCCCGCAATATCGGCGGCTACCTCTACCTCGGACTGATCGGCACCGCCGCCGCCTACGCGCTGTGGTTCCGCGGCATCGCCAAGGCCCCCGCCACCTCGGTCTCGTTCCTCGGCCTGCTCAGCCCGCTGTCGGCGGCCGTCATCGGCTGGGCCGCGCTCGGCCAGGCGCTGGCCCCGCTGCAGATCCTGGGGATGGCGATCGCGCTGGGCGGCACCCTGCTCGGCCAGACCGGCACCGCGCCCAAGGCGCCCGAACCCGTCACCGACACGCCCGCACCGGCCCGCACCGCGGCCTGATCCGGAACCCTTGCGAAGGAGCGAAACATCATGCAGATCACAGTGTTCGGAGCCAGCGGAGACACCGGGAGCCGGGTCGTGGCCGAGGCGCTGAGCCGGGGCCACCGGGTGCGCGCCGTCGCCCGCCATGAGGACCGGCTGCGGCACCTGCCCGAACAGGTCGAGGTGTGGGCGGGTAATGCCGCCGATGCCGCCGCCGTCGAGAAGGCCAGCGCCGGCAGCGATGTCGTGGTCAGCGCGACCCGCCCCACCCCGGGCAGCGAGCACGAGCTGGCCGAGGTCGCCGCGGCCCTGCTGGAAGGACTGGCGGACAGTGGAATCCGGCTGCTGGTGGTCGGCGGCGCGGGCACCCTGACCGTCGCCGGAACCGGCAGGACACTGGCCGAGCAGCCGGAGTTCCCGGCCGAACTGGGCCCGATCGCCGAGGGCGGCCGCCGTCAGCTCGAGGTGTTCCGGACCACCGCGCACCCGGTGAACTGGACCTACGTCAGCCCGCCCGCGCTGTTCGAGCCCGGTGAACGGACCGGCGTCTTCCGCCTCGGCCGCGACGAGATGATCGCCGACGAGCAGGGCAATTCCGCGATCTCCATGGAGGACATGGCCATCGCGCTGCTCGACGAGATCGAGAATCCCCGCCACCACCGAGTCCGATTCACCGTCGGCTACTGAAAGCCGCTACCGCACAACGAAAACACCGCGGGGCGTGACCGATGATCAGGTCACGCCCCGCGGTGTTCGCCGATTACCGGGCTCGAAGTGCTTACGCCACGCGGAAACCCGCGCCCGCCCCGCCGTGGCGGTCGATGTCGGCCAGCACCGTGGTGATGTTGGTGGCCAGCTCCGGCTCGTGGATCAGGTTGCCGCCACCGGTGCACAGCGGCAGTTCGATGGTGATCGGCCCGGCCCGGAAGTCGGTGCCCGCCACCACCATGCCGACCAGTTGGTCGCCGCGCAGCACGGGCGCGCCCGAGTCACCGTGGTTGGCACACACCTGGCTACGGAAGTAGGTGGACTTGGTCTCCCACACCGGACCACAGGTGAAACCGGTGGTGCGGCCGTTCTTGCAGACGTTCTCGCCGATCTGCGGCGGCGCGCCGACCGAGTTGATGACCGACTGCGCGACCTGACGGGTCGGAATCACCCGGTCGGCGTTGAAGACGATGATGGCCCAGTCCATCTCCTCGTCCTTCTCGGCGATGACGCCGATACCGCCGGAGCGGGTGTACTCGGCCGCGATCCGCGCGCCGACCTCACCGCAGTGGCCCGCGGTCAGTCCGACCAGCTGGTTCTTGTTGTCGTAGCCCATCGCGGTGATGGTGCACTCGCTGACCGAGGTGGCGTCCTGGAGGTCTTCGACGTAGACGCCGGAGCCACCGCCGAGCGTCACCACCGGGGCGGCGTCCGCGGAGCCGGCGAACAGGAGGGTGGAGCTCACCGCAGTGACGGCCGCGGCCGCCCAGTGCAGAACTCGGGCGCGGCCCGCAGACTTCATCAGGTTTTCCCCATCCCACGAAAAACGATTCCAGCGCGCCGAATTCGGGAGACCGGGGGCGCGCGCGTGGAGCATGTCACGCCCGCAAGTGATTGGCAAGTCCCCACTTCCGGAGCTATTCGGAAAAGCTATGCCCGGCAGCCGGTTCCGGCGGAAACTGACTTGGTCGTGTCGGTGGCCCGTGATAGAAATCCGGCAGTGGTGATCGCACCACCGAGAGCAGTAGCGGCCCATGCGCAGCGGCCGCTGCGAAATTGGGGAGAATTCGAATGGCTTTCTCGGGCAAGCTCGCCTTGACCATGTTCGTTTCCGCGGCTGCCGTGCTGGTGACGTCGCTGGGGGCCGGTACCGCCAATGCCGAGCGGGGACCGGATGGATCGCTCTACGGCACGCTCGCGCTGAGCACCGACGGCGGCACTTTCTACGGCGCCGCGTGGAACTACCCGAGCTGGGGCGCTTCCGACGCGGCCGCGCTGAACAAGTGCGCCCACCGCGGCTGCAAGGTGATGGTGCAGTTCGCCAACGGCTGCGGCGCCATCGCCGAGAGCGCCGACCACTCCTACTACTACGGCGGTTCGGGCCGCAACCGTGCCGAGGCCGAGCGCGACGCCATGGACCGGCTCACCAACTGGATGCCGTCCCCGCCGGCCATGTTCGGCAGCTCGGCCCCGCCGAAGCAGTCCGTGCACGTGCGCTACAGCGAGTGCACCGCCGGCGCGTAAGCCCCTCGAGCAAGCCCCGACCGGCGCATACTGGTCGGGGCTTGACCTTGACGCTGCGTCAACTTGCATCCTGAATTCGTCGAGGAGAACGAGAGGATACGAAAGGCCGGAACGTGGCAACCGAATGGTCCATCCAGCAATTGGCCGCAGTCGCCCGAACCACCAGCCGCACCCTGCGGCATTACGGTGAGCTCGGGTTATTGCCGCCGAGCCGGATCGGGTCGAACGGTTACCGCTATTACGACCAGGAATCCCTCGTCCGGTTGCAGCGCATCCTTTTACTCCGCGAGCTCGGTCTCGGCCTGCCGGCCATCGCCGAAGTGCTCGCCGGGCAAAAGGACACCGCCGCCGCCCTGCGCACCCATCTGGAATTGCTGAAAAACGAGCAGGACCGGATCGCGCGCCAGATCGCCTCGGTGCACACAACATTGCGCAAGACGGAAGCAGGTGAAGAACTGATGGCAGACGAGGTATTCGACGGATTCGACCACGCCCAGTACAAGGACGAGGTCATCGAACGCTGGGGTAAGAACGCCTGGGACAGCGGCAACAAGTGGTGGAACGCCATGAGCGAGGCGGAGCAGAAGGCCCACCTCCAGGCCCACCTCGATATCGCCGCCGACTACGGCCGCGCCCACGCCGCGGGCCTCCCGGCGGACAGCGACGAGGCGCAGGCGATCGTGCAGCGCCACTACGACTGGCTCGGTGCTTCCCCGACCGGCGGTCCCGTGACCGCCCAGTACTTCAACGGTCTCGGCGACATGTACGTCGCCGACCCGCGCTTCGCGAAGAACTACGACAAGCACGGCGACGGCACCGCCGCGTACGTCCGTGACGCGATGCGGGTGTACTCCGCCGCCCGGCTGTAGTCCTCGGGCAGTGAGCTCCGGCCGCGGCGAGTGGGCCGAGAAGTGAACAGCCGCCCGGTCTTTCGACCGGGCGGCTGTTTCAGGTCAGTGCTCGATCAAGAGCATTTCCCTAGGCGGTCAGGCCGCGCACATCGACTGCAGGACACCGCGCAGGATCGGCGCGCCGTAGGTGGTGGGCGCGAAGGCGATGGTCTGGGCCATGCTCAGCGGGGTCGTGACGGCCGAGGCCACCCCGGTGAATCCGGCGATCGTCGTACCCGCGGTGAGCAGCAGGCTGGTGGTGTCGAGGGCGAAGGTGATGAGCGAGAAGAGGTTCTCCACCTTCACATCCGCCAATGCGACGGTGTTGAGGGCGCGGCCCTCGTAGATGTCGAAGCCCAGGTTGGCCAGGAAGGTCAGCGGCCCGTAGTCCATCGCGTCCACGATCGGGCCGAGCTGCTCGGTGCGGCGCAGCATCATGATGTCGGCGACCCGGTTCTCGTGCAGGAAGCCTTGCAGCGCATCGGCATTGGCGTTCACCGACGCCGGATCGACGGGCAGCCCGGCGGCGGTGGTGAGGAACGTGCGGGTGCGCTCGACCAGATCGCCGGTCTTCAGTTCGGCCAGCGTGGTGCAGGTGCCGTCGGCCTTGGTGAGCTGGTTGGCCAGGTCGATGAGCGGCTGCGGCACGTCCACGCGCTCGTCGGGCAGCTCCAGCCGCAGCTTCTGATACGCGCCTTGGGCAGTGCAGCCCAGCGACAGCTGCGACTGCACCGACCGCGCCAGCGACTTCACGCCGTTGAACAGCGCGCCCACCACCGGCTTGAGCACGAAGCCGACGGTCGGCACCAGGCTGGCCGCGAACTGGGCGGGGATCTTCACGATGCGGGTGGCGAGAATGAACACCTCGACCACGTCGCGCACCTTCAGCTGCGAGAGCGCGATGGTCTTGTGCAGGTTGCCGGTCTTGACGGCGTCCAGGTTGTTGACGATGTAGGTGACGATCGGGTCGTCGAGGAACTGGGTGCGGTCATTGACCTCGTCCGGCCCCAGCGGCAGCCCGTTGCGATGCACGTGGATCGACGCGACGTTCTGCCGGAAATCCTCGACCGAGCGGTCGTAGGCGGTCTGCTGCTCGGCCGGAACCACCGTGCGAATGGCCGTGGCGGCCGCGGTGATGACGTCGTCGAAAGTTGCCGCAGGCTTGCCGCAGACCTCGCCGGCGTCGGCGATCTGGGTTGCCGCGAGCGCGTCGCCCTCGTCGGCGCGCGCGGGCGCCGCACCCGGGACGAGGGCGGCGGTGCCGAGGATGGCGGTGATGGACAGGGCCCCGATGAGCGGGGCGAATCGAGCGAGGCGCATGTAGATGGTCTTTCGAGGGATCGCGCAATCACGCGGCAACAAACTGGTCGGTGTTACAAATCGAGTCGATATGTAATACAGCCCGCATGGCGCGACAGTCAGCGTTTCATGAACGCTGAGCGAAAACCTCGCAACTTGTGAGGCGCAATACTCGCAGTTCGCGGCCCGCCTCGTTCTGGACTGCGGCTTGATCGACCTCCGCCTGGGAGCGGAGGAGCGAAGCGGAGGAGGGAAGAACGAGGTAACAGGGCCGCGAACCCGCCCGGAGCGAAGCGGAGGGCAATAGAACACAGCCCACGCGCGTCCTGCGGGAGTGCCGGTAGTCTGGGCGACCGTGACCGTCGCATCCCCCTTCGATCTGATCGTTGTCGGCTCCGGCTTCTTCGGGCTGACCATCGCGGAACGCACCGCCAACCTGCTCGGCAAGCGAGTCCTGGTGGTCGAACGCCGCTACCACCTGGGCGGTAACGCCTACTCGGAGGCGGACCCCGAAACCGGCATCGAGATCCACAAGTACGGTGCCCACCTCTTCCACACCTCCAACAAGCGGGTGTGGGACTACGTGAACCAGTTCACCGAGTTCACGAACTACCAGCATCGCGTCTTCGGCCTGCACAAGGGCCAGGCGTACCCGCTGCCCATGGGGCTGGGCATGATCTCCCAGTTCTTCGGCCGCTACTACACCCCGGACGAGGCGCGTGCGCTGATCGCCGAACAGTCGGCGGAGGTCGCCGGCGACGAGGTGACCAATCTCGAGGAGAAGGGCATCTCGCTGATCGGCCGCCCGCTCTACGAGGCGTTCATCCGCGACTACACGGCCAAGCAGTGGCAGACCGATCCCAAGGAGCTGCCGGCGAACATCATCACCCGGCTGCCGGTCCGCTACACCTTCGACAGCCGCTACTTCAACGACACCTACGAGGGTCTGCCCAAGGACGGCTACACCGCGTGGCTGACGAAGATGGCCGAGAACCCGAACATCGAGGTGCGCCTGGACACCGACTGGTTCGACGTGCGCGACGAGGTCCGCGCCCAGAGCCCGGACGCCCCGGTCGTCTACACCGGCCCGCTGGACCACTACTTCGACTACAGCGAGGGCGAACTCGGCTGGCGCACCATCGATTTCGAGACCGAGGTGCTGGAAACCGGTGACTTCCAGGGCATCCCGGTGATGAACTACAACGATGCGGACGTCCCCTTCACCCGCATCATCGAGCCGCGCCACTTCCACCCCGAGCGCGACAACTACCCGGCCGACAAGACGGTCATCATGCGCGAGTTCTCGCGCTTCGCCCAGACCGGCGACGAACCGTACTACCCCATCAACACCCCCGAAGACCGCGCCAAGGTGCTCGCCTACCGCGAGCGCGCCAAGGCCGAAACCGTTTCGGCCAAGGTGCTGTTCGGTGGCCGCCTGGGCACCTACCAGTACCTGGACATGCACATGGCCATCGGCGCCGCGCTCAGCATGTTCGACAACGTGCTGCGCCCGCACCTGGAATCCGGTGCGCCGCTGGTGGATGAGGCCTGATGACCGCCCAACTCACGCGGGAAGACATGAGCACCGAGACTCGCGCCGTATCCCTGCTCCAGCGCATCATCCTGCCCCGGCCGGGTGAGCCGCTGGACGTCCGCAAGCTGTACCTCGAGGAATCCGACACCAATTCCCGTCGCGCGCACGCCATCACGCGCACCGCGCTGGCCATCGGCGCGGAGTCGGAGGTGTCGTTCTGCACCTACTTCAACGCGGTCCCGGCCAGCTACTGGCGGCGCTGGAGCGTGCTGAAGTCGGTGGTGCTGCGGCTGGAACTGTCCGGCCACGGCCGCGTCGACGTCTACCGCTCCAAAGCCGACGGCTCCCGAATCCACGTGCAGGGCAACGAGTTCAGCACGCCGGGCGAGGGCGCGGCCGCCGCGGACTTCGTCGAGTTCGAAGTGGATCTGGGCCCGTTCGAGGACGGCGGCTGGATCTGGTTCGACATCACCACCGACAGCCACGTCGAAATGCGCAGCGGCGGCTGGTACGCGCCCATCGAGGCGCCGGGTGAGGGCAGCATCGCCGTCGGCATGCCGACCTTCAACCGCCCCACCGACGCGGTCAAGACGCTGACCGCGCTGGGCTCCGACCCGCTGGTGCTGGAGAAGATCCAGGCCGTCATCATCCCCGACCAGGGCACCAAGAAGGTCGTGGACGAGCCCGGCTTCAGCGAGGCCGCGGCCCGCCTGGCCGGTCGCCTGGCCATTCACGACCAGCCCAATCTCGGCGGCTCCGGCGGCTACAGCCGGGTCATGTACGAGGCGCTCAAGACCACCGACGCCGAGTACATCGTCTACATGGACGACGACATCGAGATCGAGCCGGACTGCATCCTGCGCGCGCTGGCCTTCTCGCGTTTCGCCAAGTCGCCCATCCTGACCGGCGGCCAGATGCTCAACCTGCAGGAGCGCTCGCACCTGCACGTGATGGGCGAGGTGGTGGACCGCTCCATCTTCATGTGGACCGCGGCCCCCAATGTCGAATACGACCACGACTTCGCCAAGAACCCGCTGCGCGACCGCGACAACTCCAAGCTGCTGCACCGGCGTATCGACGTCGACTTCAACGGCTGGTGGACCTGCGTCATCCCGCGCCAGGTGGCCGAGGAGATCGGGCAGCCGCTGCCGCTGTTCCTCAAGTGGGACGACGCCGAATACGGTTTGCGCGCAAGGGAACACGGCTACCCGACGGTCACCCTGCCGGGTGCCGCGGTGTGGCACATGGCCTGGTCCGACAAGGACGACGCCATCGACTGGCAGGCCTACTTCCACCTGCGCAACCGCCTGGTCGTCGCCTCGTTGCACCTGCCCAACGACGGCCGCCCGATGGTGGTCAACACCGTCAAGGCCACCTTGAAACACCTGCTGTGCCTGGAGTATTCGACGGTCGCCATCCAGAACGAGGCGATCCGCGACTACCTCGCCGGACCGGAGAAGCTGTTCGAGCTGCTGCCGACCGCGCTCGGCAAGGTGCACGCCATGCGCAAGGAATACCCGGACGCGGTCGTGGTGCCGTCCTCCACCGAACTGCCCCTGGCCTCGCGGGCCGAGGTCGGCGCGGTCGGCGAGCCGGGCAACCCGATCGCCAAGGTGGTGCGCCTCGGCAAGGGCGTGCTGCACAACTTCCGCAAGGCCAACCCGAAGCATCACGACACCCCGCAGCTGAACGTGCCGACCCTGGACGCGCGCTGGTTCCTGCTCTCGCAGGTCGACGGAGTCACCGTCACCACCGCCGACGGCCGCGGCGTCGTCTACCGTAAGCGGGATCCGCGCAAGGCCAAGGAGCTTTTCACCGAGGCCATGCGCCTGCGGAAGGAGCTGGCCGAGCGCTTCCCGGAGGTGCGCGAGCAGTATCGTCGCGCGCACGCGCATCTCACCAGCCAGGCCGCGTGGGAGAACGTCTTCGGTATCGACGCTTCCGCCGCCCAGACGAGGAATGAGCCCAAATGACGGCTGCACAGCCAGCTTCCGGCGTGGACCGCGGACTGCACGCGGTCCCGGACGCGCCGGCGACTCCGGCCGCACCCCCGGCCGAGGTCAAGATTCTCAACCTGGTGCAGGGCACCATCGGACAGAACCCGGCGGTCGTGAAGGCCGCCCGCGGCATGTCCCATTTCGGTGAGCACTCGCTGGGCTGGATCGGCATCGCCGCGGTCGGTGCGCTGGTCGACAAGCCGCGCCGCCGCCAGTGGGCCGGGGTCGCGGTCGGCGCGTTCGGCGCGCACGCCGCGTCGGTGGTGATCAAGCGGGTGGTCCGCCGCCCCCGTCCGAACGATCCGTCCGTGCAGGTCAACGTGTCGACGCCGTCGAAGCTCAGCTTCCCGTCCTCGCACGCCACCTCGACCACCGCGGCGGCTGTGTTGCTCGGCCGACTGACCGGGCTACCCTTGCCTGCGGTGCTCGTCCCGCCGATGCTGCTCTCGCGGGTGGTCCTCGGTGTGCATTACCCCTCCGACGTGCTGGCGGGTTCCGCGCTGGGCGCAGCATCAGCCGCCGCCGTGCTCGCCGCCGAAAAGAGACTCGCGAAGTGACCGCCCAGGAAGAAGCCATCGTTGACATGAGCGAAGAGCCGACCAGCACCGACCTAGCAGAGGCGGTCGTCAAGGGACCGCCGAAGACGTTGGGCGGCGGCTTGATCAAGGCCATGCGCCCGCGTCAGTGGATCAAGAACGTGCTGGTCCTGGCCGCGCCGCTGGCGGCGGGCAAGACCGCTGCCGGTCAACTGGTGATCGGTGACGCCTCGGTGCTCGGGCACGTGGCCCTGGCCTTCGTGGTGTTCTGCATGGCCGCGTCGGGCATCTACCTGGTCAATGACGCCATGGATGTGGAGGCCGACCGGGCCCACCCGACCAAGCGCTTCCGGCCCATCGCGGCCGGTGTGGTGCCGGTGAATCTGGCCTATGCGCTCTCGGCGGTGCTGCTGATCGGCTCGATCGTGCTGTCCTTCGCGGCGAATTGGCATCTGGCCGTGGTGATGGCGGTCTACGTCGGCATTCAGCTGGCCTACTGCTTCGGTCTCAAGCACCAGGCGGTGCTGGACATCTGCATCGTGTCGTCGGGCTTCGTGCTGCGCGCGGTCGCCGGTGGTGTGTCCTCGGATATCCGTCTGTCGCAGTGGTTCCTACTGATCATGGCGTTCGGCTCGCTGTTCATGGCGGCCGGAAAGCGTTACGCCGAACTGAAGCTCGCGCTCGACACCGGCGCGAAGATCCGCAAGTCGCTGGAGTACTACACGCCTACCTACCTGCGTTTCGTCTGGACCCTGTCGGCCACCGCGGTCGTCGTGTTCTACGGTCTGTGGGCGTTCGAGCAGGATCGCGCCAAGGACACCATCTGGTTCGCCATCTCGATGATTCCGTTCGTCATCGCCATCATGCGGTACGCGGTGGATGTCGACGGCGGCGAAGCGGGTGAGCCGGAAGAGATCGTCCTGGGGGACCGGGTTCTCCAGTTACTCGCACTCGCCTTGATCGGAGCTCTGGGTGTCGCTGTCTATCTCACCTGACGTGGTAGAGGGAGAAGAGCGAGAGACGGGCGCGCCGACGGCACAATTGCCGGTCGGTCGCGCCCGTCGGCGTGCGGATGACTCCGCGCGCGGTGCCTCGCGACTATCCCGAGCCACGTTCATCGGTGGGATCGCACTGACCGCGACACTGTTCGCGGCCGGTGCGTGGCAGCGGCGCTGGATCGCCGACGACGGCCTGATCGTTCTCCGCACGGTGCGAAACCTGCTGGCGGGCAACGGTCCGGTCTTCAATGTCGACGAACGCGTCGAGGCCAATACCAGCACCGCCTGGACCTACATCGTCTACTTCTTCAGTTGGCTGACCCAGGCCCGGCTGGAATACGTGGTGCTCGGGATCGCGCTCACACTGTCGGTGCTGGCCATCGTGTTCGCGATGCTCGGCACCGCCCGGCTGTGGGGCGGAACGGGTTCCGCGCTGCTGCTTCCCGCGGGCGTGCTGGTCTACATCGCCCTGCCCCCGGCGCGCGACTACGCCACCTCCGGACTGGAGTCCTGCCTCGTCATCTTCTGGCTGGCGGTGCTCTGGTGGGGGATGGTGCGCTGGAGTCAGGCCGAGAAGGTGCGCCCCGCGGGCTTTCTCGCACTCGTCTTCTTCGCCGGATTGGCCCCGCTGATCCGCCCGGAGATGACACTGGTCGGCGCGCTCGCGCTGCTCATGCTGTTCTGCGCCCCGGTGCCCGAGACCCGCTTGCGGCCCTGGCTGTTCCGGGTGCTGATCGTGGCGGTCGCGGGTCTGCTGCCCGTGGCGTACCAGATCTGGCGGATGGGCTACTACGGCCTGCCCTACCCGAACACCGCGGTGGCCAAGGACGCCGGCGGCGCGAAGTGGGGCCAGGGTCTGGCGTATCTCTGGGATCTGGTCGGGCCGTACTGGCTGTGGTTGCCGCTGCTGGTGCTGCTGGTGGCCGGTGTGGTGGTCGGGCGGCAGCGCCGCGACCAGCTCTCCGGGTCCGATCCCGCGGGCGAATCCCGGAAACCCGGATGGCGCGGGCGGATTGACAGTTTCAGCCACTGGCTGCGGACCCCCGCCGCGGTGGTCACGCTCATGCTGGGCAGCGGATTCGTGCTCACCGTCTACGAGATCCGGGTCGGCGGCGACTTCATGCACGGTCGCATGCTGCTGCCGCAGGTGTTCTGCCTGATCCTGCCTGTCGCGGTGCTGCCGCTGCGGCTGCCGCGCACGGTGGCGGCGGGCGCGACCGGAATGCGCCGCATGGACTGGGCTTTCGTGATCGTGCTGGCCGCGTTCGCCGGAACCACGGGGTGGGCGCTGTTCGCGGCCGACACCACCGCCATCACGACCGGCACCAAGATCCGGGCCAACGGCATCGTGGACGAGCGCATCTACTACGTGCTCAACACCGGCCACGATCACCCGATCCGCGCCGAGGACTACCTGGACTATCCGCGCATTCGCGCCATGGTCCGGGACATCGGGAATTCGCCGGACGGCGCGCTGCTGCTCAGCTCGCCCTCGTTCACGAACTGGTATCTGGTGCCCGCGCCGGTCCCCGAGGGCAATCAGGAGCACGTGGTGTTCTTCCTGAATCTCGGCATGACCAGCATGAACGTGCCGCTGAACGTCCGGGTCATCGATCAGATGGGCCTGGCGTATCCGCTTGCCTCGCACACCGATCGGCTGACCGACGGCCGCATCGGCCATGACAAGAACCTCTACTCCGACTGGGTGGTCGTGGACACCGGCATGGTGGACAAGCATCCGTGGATGCCGTGGTTCCTGGACGAGAAGTGGACCACCCAGGCGCGAACGGCGCTGTCCTGCCCCGCCACCCAGGACATGCTGGCCTCGGTGCGCGGGCCGCTGACCTTCGACCGCTGGCGGCACAACGTGGTGCAGTCGCTCGATTTCGCCAAGTACCGGATCGATCGGGTCCCGAAGTACGAGATCCAGCGCTGCGGATTGGTCGACCCGACCGAGCCGCCGAAGTAACCGGACCACATGGCAGCCCCGTATCCCTCGCGGATACGGGGCTGCTTTGCGCTGGATAGCAATTAGTTTGGGCGTTTTGTCACGAACTGAAGATGAAATTTGAAATTCTGTCTCAATTAGGTAACGCCTGGTGGGGGGTTCCGCGATACGCTACTCGGCAGGCCGCTGCGGGTGATCTTCCTATGTGTCACAGCGGATGTCATGAGTTTGGAAGGGCCGGAACAACACGATGCCTAGCGCTGCCACCACTGTGCGTGGGAAACGGGGAACTCGACCGCGGCGAGCGTGGTTCACGAGGGCGACATTCGGCCTGGCCATGGCGCTGATGCTGCCGTTCGGCGCGTCGGTCGCCGGCACCGGCGGCACCGCGCAGGCGGCTCTGAATCCGGCCGGTTTCGATTTCTACGTGGATTCCGCGATGGGCCCGATCAAGTCGCGCGTCTTCCGCGCCAATGACGGCAACACCAATCGCGTGGTCTACCTGCTCGACGGCATGCGCGCCCGCGAGGACCTCAACGGCTGGGAGATCGAGACCAACGTCGCCCAGGCGTTGATGGACGCCAATATCAATGTGGTGATGCCGGTCGGCGGCGCGTCCAGCTTCTACGCCGACTGGACCCAGCCCAGCACCTTCCTGGGCATGAAGCCCGGCACCGCGCCGGGCGACGTGACCGGTTCCGGCGCCTCGTCGGTGTTCTCGGGTGGTCCGGGCAAGTCCTACACCTACAAGTGGGAAACCTTCATCACCAGCGACCTGCGCAACGCGCTGCGGGATCGGCTGGGCTTCAGTCCGAACCGCAACGGCGTGGTCGGCGTGTCCATGAGCGGCAGTGCCGCGCTCATGCTGGCGGCCTTCCACCCGGACCAGTTCAGTTACGCCAGTTCGAATTCGGGTGT
This sequence comes from Nocardia sp. CA-145437, assembly GCF_050956485.1. Classification (NCBI taxonomy): domain Bacteria; kingdom Bacillati; phylum Actinomycetota; class Actinomycetes; order Mycobacteriales; family Nocardiaceae; genus Nocardia; species Nocardia sp. CA-145437. The sequence continues at coordinate 117,804 of NZ_CP191204.1, forward strand.
GCCGAATATGAGCACGCCCGGCATGCGGGCGGCGATCCGCGCCGCGATGCTGGACTGCGGCGGTTACAACGTGGATGCCCTGGCTTCGTCGGAGGCCAAATGGCAGCACCTCGATCCGGCCGTGTTCGCAACGCGGTTGAAGGCCAACAACACCCGGCTGTGGATCTCCGCGGCGAGCGCCATTCCGGGTGGCGGTGACATCTCCGCGATGGCGACCAAGGAGGGCATGGGCATCGAGGCGGTGGCGCTGGCGAGCACCCGGATGTTCCAGGCCCGCTTGGCCGTTGTCGGTCTCGGCAATGTCGCCTACGACTTCCCGCCCACGGGCATCCACAACTGGCACACCTGGGAGCCGCAACTCATCAAGCAATTGCCCGATCTCTCCTCACACATCGGGTGACGAGCCGAGTTTTGTCTCGAGTCCTGTATTAATGAGCAGCTCAGGGCACATTTCCGGAAAGATGTGGCGCCCGTCACTTCTGTCACAAACCGATAACGAACAGTTCGCTAACGCACGATAGGCTCCCCGAGACCTTCCGCCGGGCGATGACCGAACCGGCGGGATTGCACGGAATGAACAGGACACGAAAGGCCGGACGAAGGCATGCGAGGCGAGTGGGTTAGACGTCCAGTGATGGGCGGCGGATGGTTGAAACGATCGGCACTCGGGCTCGCCGCGGCCCTCATGGTTCCCCTGGGCGCGTCGGTGGCCGGAGTCAGCGGCGTCGCGCACGCCGCCTTCAACCCCTCCGGGTTCGACTTCTGGGTCGACTCGGCCAGCATGGGCCCGGTCAAGACCCGTGTCTTCCGTGCCGCTGACGGCAACACCTCGCGGGTCGTCTACGCCCTCGACGGCATGCGTGCCACCCAGATCCTCAACGGCTGGGAGAACGACACCGAGGTCGTCCGCGCGCTGACCGCCGCGAACATCAACGTGGTCATGCCGGTCGGCGGCGAGTCCAGCTTCTACGCCGACTGGGCCGAGCCCAGCTCCATCCTCGGCATCGGCGGCGGCAGCGGCTCGGCCGGTTCCTCCTCGGGTTCCGCCTCGGGCTCGCAGTCGGGTTCCGGCGCGTTCGGCCTGTTCGCCGGCGGCCCCGGCAAGAGCTACCGCTACACCTGGGAAACCTTCATCACTCAGGACCTGCGCAACGCGCTGCGGGACCGGCTGGGCTTCAACCCCAACCGCAACGGCGTGTTCGGCCTGTCCATGGGTGGTTCGGGCGCGCTGACCCTGGCCGCCTACCACCCGGACCAGTTCAGCTACGCGGGCTCGTTCTCCGGCTACCTGAATGTCTCCGCGCCGGGCATGCGTGAGGCCATCCGCGTCGCCATGATCGACGCCGGCGGCTACAACGTGGACTCGATGGCCCCGCCGTGGGGTCAGCAGTGGCTGCGCATGGACCCGTTCGTGTTCGCGCCGCGCCTGATCGCCAACAACACCCGCCTGTGGATCTCCGCCGCCAGCGCCATCCCGGCCGCCGGCGACGTCTCCGGCGTCATGTCGGTGATCCAGGGCATGCCGCTGGAGGCGCTCGCGCTCGCCAACACCCGGGCCTTCCAGGTCCGGATGGCCACCCTGGGCGCGCAGAACGTCACCTACGACTTCCCGGCCAGCGGTGTGCACAACTGGCGGAACTGGGAGGCCGAGGTCTACCGCATGATCCCGGACCTCTCCAACAACATCGGCTAGAAAACCGCGCTCAGCGCGTAAAGTCCCCCGGGCGTAGGTCAAGATCTGGACTCGCCCGGGGGACTCGTGCGTCGACACGCCCGACACGCCGACGCGGACGTCCGATACTTGAGCAGTTTCGAAGAGAAGATCGTTCTGCTGGATCGTCTGTGCTCCGATGAGAGGCTGGGTCGATGCTGGTGCGTGGCTTCAAACGAACTGTGCTGGGTATCGCGACGGCGATGCTGCTGCCATTAGGCGCCGGGGTGGTCGTCTCCCCGCCCGCATCAGCCGGATTCAATCCGTCGGGATTCGACTTCTGGGTCGATTCTCCCGAGATGGGCCCGATCAAGTCCCGGATCTTCCGCGCCGCCGACGGCAATACCAACCGCGTCGTCTACGTGCTCGACGGCGAACGCGCCCAGGGCGACCTGAACGGCTGGGAGATCAACACCAATGTCGCCGAGGTTCTGCAGGGCTGGAACATCAATGTGGTGATGCCGGTCGGCGGCCAGTCCAGCTTCTACGCGGACTGGGATTCACCCAGTTCGTTCTTCGGCCTGCGGCCCGGCAGCGGCTCGTCCGCGGCGAATTCCGGATCCGGCATGACCGAGGCGCTGGGTGGCGGTGAGGGCAAGAGCTACCGCTACACCTGGGAATCGCTGCTCACCAATCAGCTGCGCTGGGCATTGCGGGATCGCCTGGGCTTCAATCCGAATCGCAATGGCGTGTTCGGATTGTCGATGGGCGGCAGTGCCGCGCTCACCTTGTCGGCGTACCACGCCGACCAATTCAGTTTCGCCGGATCATTCTCCGGTTATCTGAACATTTCCGCGCCGGGTATGCGCGAGGGCATTCGCGCGGCCATGATCGACGCCGGCGGTTACAACGTCGACTGCATGGCGCCGCCGTGGGGTCCGCAGTGGTTGCGCATGGATCCCTTCGTCTTCGCGCCCACCCTGATCGCGAACAACACTCGCGTCTGGGTCTCGGCCGGCAGCGGCCTGCCGATGCAGCAGGACCTCCAGATTCCGTTCGGCGCGGCCGCCGACCGCATCGTCCGCGGCACCCCGCTGGAGGCGTTGGCGCTGGCCAATACCCGCGCGTTCCAGGTCCGCATGATGACGCTCGGCGCGAGCAACGTGGTCTACGACTTCCCGCCCGCCGGACTGCACGCCTGGACCAACTGGCAGGACGACGCGTACCGGATGATTCCGGACATGTCGGCGAATATCGGCTGACGTCCGAAATCCGCGCCACCGCAACACGGTTCGACACGAGTTCGCCCGATGTTCGATCAGCGGCATGAGACCGAGTCTCATGCCGCTGTTTTGTTGTGCCTGGTCGGAGCGCCTCGGAGGCATTGCCCGGCACATCGGAGAGATTGCCGGCCAGCGGGATTGGGGGGCTGTCGATTACCGGCTGAGCTGTTGTCATAGGAATGGCGAATAGACAGGTGAGTGACACAAGTCACTGGTACCGAATCGCTGTTTGCGCATAGGCGAAATGCGAGTTCGTGTACGCATCGGATGCGCTTCCCGTCAGTGCCGCGACACTCGGGAGTCGGCGTGTTTCTCATTGTGCCGAAAGATCATTCGGTCCTGTTGCCGAGAGTGGGCTCCGTGACATATTGTCACGCGGAACCAATCTGATGAGGTTGTCGGGGATCTCGCTGTCCGGTGATGTCGCGGCCGATGTCGGCTGCACTCATGGGGCGGGTTGGCCGTCAGCAGCGAAGTAGCCGGAGTAAAAGAAAGCAGGATTCATGAGGTTCGGCAGGAACGGGGGGAGTACTGCGGCGCGTCCGACACGCGGTGCGGGTACATGGATGAGGCGGACGCTGGTCGCATCGGTCGCCGCTCTCGCACTGCCGGTGGTGGTGGGCGGCGCTCCGGCGCAGGCCCTGCCCGCTCATGGCATCACCCACCGGATGAACCCGGGCGCCACCGAGGACCTGATGGTTCCCTCGAGCATGGGCCCGATCAAGGTCCAGGTCCAGTGGGCCCGCAACGGCGGCAACGGCGCGCTCTACATGCTCGACGGCATGGCCGCGCGTGACGACCGCAACGCGTGGAGCTTCGAGACCAACGCCAATCAGCAGTTCTCGAACGACGACATCACCCTGGTGATGCCGGTCGGTGGTCAGTCCAGCTTCTACACCGACTGGCTGGCCCCGAGTAACACCAACGGCCAGAAGTTCACCTACAAGTGGGAGACCTTCCTGACCAAGGAGCTGCCCGCCTTCCTCGAGGGCTACGGCGTCTCCCGCACCAACAACGCGGTCGTCGGTCTGTCGATGAGCGGTGGCGCCGCGCTCGCGCTGGCCGCCTTCCACCGCGACCAGTTCAAGTGGGCCGGCTCGTACTCCGGCGCGCTGAACGTCTCCGCCCCCGGTATGCGGGAGGCCCTGCGCGTGGCCGTCCTGCGCTGGGGCGCCTACAACATCGACTCGATGGCGCCGCCGTGGAGCCCGCAGTGGCTGCGCATGGACCCGTTCGTGTTCGCCCCGCAGCTGCGTGGCCTGCCGATGCGTATCTCGGCCGGTGGCGCGCTGCCCGGTGAGTTCGACCGGCCGGCCAATGTCGGCGCGGTGTTCGACACCGGCGTCGGTATGGGCATCGAGGCGGTCTGCCTGCTCAACACCCGCTCGTTCCAGGCCCGCCTGGCGCAGCTGGGCATCCCGGCGGACTTCGACTTCCCGGCCACCGGCACCCACTCCTGGAAGTACTGGGAGGCCGAGCTGTGGAAGTCCCGCATCGGCATCCTGCAGGCGCTGCACGCGATCTGATCTTCCGATAGCCCGAATGCCGGTCACCCCTCGGGGTGACCGGCATTCGCCGTTTCCCGGACGGGTTCGAAAGCTAATGTGGCACAGGTGGTATCGCGACGACGGCGCTCGTGCCGGATCAGGGGGACGGTCGCCATCGCGGCGGCCGTCGCGATAGTGCTCACCGGCGCTCCGGCCGCCGCGGAGCCGGCGCCCGCCGCGGCGCCCGTCATCAGTCAGGTCACCCCGCTGGGCGCGAGACGTGTTGCGCTGTGGGTGGATTCGCCCGCCATGCACGGGCGGGTGCAGGTACAGCTGTTGCTGCCGCGCGATTGGGACGCGCGGCCCGCCGCCAAGTTCCCGGTGCTGTTCCTGCTGGACGGAACGCGGGCCGGCGATCAGGAGAGCGGATGGACGAAAGAGGCTGGGGCACAGTCGTTCTACGCTGACAAGAACGTGGTGGTCGCCCTGCCCGTCGGTGGCGCGGCGAGCTACTACACCGACTGGAGACAGGCTTCGGAAGGCAAGACCAATCGGTGGGAAACGTTCCTCACCAAGGAATTACCGCCGCTCCTCGAACGCGACTGGCGCACCACCGATGTGCGCGGCATCGCTGGACTGTCGATGGGTGGTTCGGCCGCCATGACGCTGGCCGCGCGGAACAAGGGCTTCGCGCGTTTCGCGGCCTCGTTCTCCGGGCTGCTCACGGCCACGACTATCGGTATGCCGCAGGCGATCCAGCTCGCGCAGCGGGCGGCGGGGGAGAACAACGCCGACTTCATGTGGGGGCCGCCGGGCGCCGCGGAGTGGTCCGCGCACGATCCCTATGAACTGGCCGAACGACTCAAGGGCGTCAGCCTCTACATCTCCAGCGGCAGTGGGTCCGGGGGTGTCCGGGGTGGCGCCACGATCCCCGGCGTGAGTACCGACTGGTCGGGTACGGCGCTGGAGATCCTGGCGCGCATGTCATCCCGGCAATTCGCCGCGAAACTCGACAAATTGAGCATTCCGGTCTCGGTGAACTACCGGGCGGCCGGCACCCACGCTTGGCCGTACTGGGATTTCGAGATGCGACAGTCCTGGCCGCAGGTCGCGGCCGCGCTCGGCGTGGAGCAGTGATCGAAATACACGCCTGCTGAACGGGATACCCGCCGGTTCCCTCCGATACCTCCGAGCCGACTGTAGAGTGCACCGTTGTCCGTGACTCCCGTCACGTCGGTGTGGTTCCCCCTGCGGTTCAGGAGATCGATCTCTATGGCAGTACAGGGCGCTTCGTCATGCCCACAGCACGGTTCGGTTCGGCTCACCACGCGCGCTCGCGTCCGGAGGTTCTGGCGGCGCGCCCTGGTCACGGCCCTGGCGGTGGCCGCGCTCCCGGCATTGGCCGGGCCCGCGGCCGCCATGCCCACGCACCCGGTGCATCGCACTCCCGAGGGCGGATTCGAGGAGCTGTACGTGCCCTCGAGCATGGGCCCGATCAAGGTTCAGGTGCAGTGGGCGCGGCACGGCGGCAACGCCGCGCTGTACCTGCTCGACGGGCTTCGTGCCCGAAATGACTTCAATGCCTGGACTTTCGAGACGGATGCCTTGAAACAGTTCGCCGAGGACAACGTCACCCTGGTGATGCCGGTCGGCGGTCAGTCCAGCTTCTATACGGACTGGCGCGCGCCCTCCTCGACCAACGGGCAGAAGCTCACCTACAAGTGGGAGACCTTCCTGACCGAGGAGCTGCCGGCGTTCCTCGAGGGCTACGGCGTCTCCCGCACCAACAACGCGGTGGCCGGACTGTCCATGGGCGGCTCGGCGGCACTGGCGCTGGCCGCCTACCACCGCGACCAGTTCAAACACGCGTCCTCGTTCTCGGGCTACCTGAACATTTCCGCGCCCGGTATGCGGGAGGCGATCCGGATCGCCATGCTCGACGCGGGCCGTTTCGACGTGGATTCGATGGCGTGGCCGTGGAGTCCGCAGTGGCTGCGCATGGACCCGTTCGTATTCGCGCCGCAGCTGCGCAACCTGCCGCTGTACATCTCCGCCTCGTGGGGCGTGCTCGGCCCGCACGACAATCCGGACTCGGCGATCGGCACGTTCAACACCGTGAATGCCGTTGCGCTGGAGTCCTTGTCGATGGTGAACACCATGTCGTTCATCGGCCGCATGGAACAGCTGGGCATCGACGCGCACTACAACCTGCCGGTTCAGGGCACCCACTCCTGGGGCTACTGGCAGGACCAGCTGGCCGACGCCCGGCCCGACATCCTGGCCGCGCTGGGGGCTTGACGCTCGGCCCGGACCGGCAACTGGGCGTTTGCTGCGGAACGGCAGATTTGCGTGTGTCCTACCGGAACTCACACGGTTCCGGAGGTACAACACTAATGTGGCTGGAGTTGTCCGTGGGATCAGAACAGGGCGCATGCGTAGGATGGCATGCGCCATGGCAGCGGTATTTCCGCTGGCAGCTGGCACTTTCTTAGTGCCGGGGGCGGCAAGCGCCGCCCCCGAGGCCCCGGCTCCGGCGGCCTCGGTCCAGAAGATGAACTGGCTGAACGACCACCGGGTCAACGTGTGGGTGAACTCCCCCGCGACCGGTTCCCCACTGCAGATTCAGCTTTTGCTGCCGCGTGACTGGAACACCAAACCGGACGCCAAATTCCCGGTCGTCTACATGCTCGACGGCCTGCGCGCGACCGACGACGAGAACGGCTGGACCAAGGACGCGGGTGCGGCCGGCTTCTACGCCGACAAGAACGCCCTGGTGGTGCTGCCCATCGGCGGCCAGTCCAGCTTCTACGCCGACTGGCTGGCCCCCGACAACGGCCACAACTACCAGTGGGAGACCTTCCTGGTGAAGGAACTCCCGCCGCTGCTGGAGAACCAGTTCCGGGCCACCGATGTGCGTGCGGTGGAGGGCCTCTCGATGGGCGGCACCGCCGCCATGATGCTGGCCGCGCGCAATCCGGGCTGGGTCCGCTCGGCGTCCTCCTACTCCGGATTCCTCACCCTGACCTCGCTGGGCATGCCGCAGGCGGTCAACTTCGCCATGCACGACGCGGGCGGCTTCGACTCGTCGAAGATGTTCGGTCCGCCCTCCAGTGCCGCGTGGAAGGAACACGACCCCTACGAGCAGGCCGAGAAGCTCAAGGGCACCGCGCTGTACGTCTCCAGCGGCAACGGCGTCGCGGGCGCCACCGACCCGCTGTCCGACATTCCCGGCATCAGCACCAACTACGCGGGCCTCGGGCTCGAGGTGCTGTCGCGGCTGAGCACCCAGAACTTCGTGGCCAAGCTCAACAAGCTGAACATCCCGGTCTCGGTGAACTACCGCCCCTCCGGCACCCACACCTGGCCGTATTGGGACTTCGAGATGCGTCAGGCCTGGCCGCAGACCGCGGCCGCGCTCGGCGTGGACTCCACCCCGCCCAACTGCAGGACCGGCGGCGCGATCGCCCCGGTGGTGCAGGGCAACAACTGGCTCGGCGACTGCCTGACCGGCGAATACCCGATGACCGGTGGCGTCGGCCAGGACTTCCGCGGCGGCCGGGTGATGTTCTCCCAAGGCACCGGCGCACAGCCGGTCGCGGGCGCGATCGGCGGCAGCTACGCCGGACTGGACGGCGCGAGCGGCGCTCTCGGCTTCCCGACCGGCGGCGAGGGCGGGCTGCCCGACGGCCGCGGCCGGGTGCAGCACTTCCAGAACGGATCCATCTACTGGACCCCGCAGACCGGGGCCCAGGCGGTGCGCGGCGCGATCCTCGGCGAATGGGCCCGGCAGGGCTTCGAGCAAGGCCCCGCGGGCTACCCGAACGGGCAGGAGGCGCGCACGCCCCAGAAGGACGGCGTGGTCCAGAGTTTCGAGAACGGACCGGTGTACTTCACCGCCAAGACCGGCGCGCACCTGGTGCAGGGCCTGATCCTGGGCAAATACTCCCAGCTCGGATTCGAGAGCGGCCCTTACGGTTTCCCGACCAGCGGTGAGCAGGGGCTGCGCGACTTCGGCCGCTACAGCGCCTTCGAGGGCGGCAATATCTACTGGAGCCCGCTCTCGGGCGCCTGGGGCGTGCGCACCGGCCAGATCATGGACGCCTGGGGCGCAACCGGATTCGAGAACGGACCGCTCGGCTTCCCGATCTCCGACGAGGGGCAGTCCCCGGGCGGCCTGCAGCAGACCTTCCAGGGCGGCACCATCACCATCCGCGACGGGCGCGCCGTCGCGGCCACCTTCGACGGGCGGCCCATCGCCATCCCCGGCAGCGAGGCCCCCAAACCCGACCCGGCCCCGGCGGCGGCTCCGGCCGCCACCCCGGCTCCGGCTCCCGCGAACGCCCCGGTTCCGTCCCCGGCCGAGGTTCCCGTCCCGGCGGCGGCCGCACCTGCCCCCGCGGCGCCCGCCCCCGCTCCGGCGGCAGCCGCCCCCGCGCCGGCTCCGGCTCCGGCCGCCGCTCCGGCTCCGGCCGGGGTCCCCGCGGCGGTCCCGGCTCCGGCGGCGGCTCCCGTCCCGGCCCTGGAACCCACTCCGGCCGAGCCGCCGGCCCCGGCGCCCATCCCCGCGCTGGGCCCTGAAGTCCGTCCCAACTGAGACTTTTCCGACGAACAGGCCCTAATCGGCCCTAAGAAACGGATGAGGGTCCGTTGTGGTTCGGGCTCCGCGTCCGGGTTGCGGCTAGCCTGGGGGCGACCTTTGCCCTTGGACAGAAATAGGATGCGAATAGATGCACGGAACCCGTGGAAAGGTATTCGGCGTGGTGGCCGCCCTCGCCGCCGCCGGCCTGCTCGCCGCGTGCGGTAGCAACGACTCGACCGCCAAGAGCACTCCCACGCTGAGCGCCACCAAGACCACGGCCGCCGCCTCCGGTGCCGCCACGCCGTCGGCCGACCAGCAGGCCCCCTCGGCCGCGCCCGACGGCGGGACCTCCGAGCGCCCGGACCCGATCCCGAGCCAGTTCCTGACCACGCCGCCCGGGTCCCCGGCGCTGACGGACAAGGAGAAGGGCTTCCTCGAGGAGCTGAAGAAGGCCGGCATCACCCCGGGCTCCTCGGACATCGCCATCACCGCGGCGAATCTGGTCTGCCAGGGCAAGGCGGAGAACGCGCCGCAGGACCAGATCATCACGTACGTGACCGCCATCGCCGGCTCCGACCCGGCCTTCGATCCGGCCAAGATGTCGGTCGAGCAGGCGGGTAAGACCTACTACGACGTCGCCACGAAGAGCTACTGCAACAAGTGACGACACGACGCCGAAACGGACGACGCCGGACCCGGCCCGTAGGTTGCCTGCTCCTCGCCATCGCCGCGATCGTGATCGTGGTCGTGGTGGCGCTGCTGCTGTGGTACCTGCTGGCCGGCCGGCTGCGGCTGCCCGGCCCCAAGCCGCCGGGACCCACCCGTCCGAGTTCGCAGCCGGCCGCCTGTCCGGATGTGCTGCTGCTGTCCATTCCGGGCACCTGGGAGTCGAACGCCACCGACGACCCCTACAGTCCGACCGCGAACCCGGCGTCGCTGATGTTGAACATCTCCAACCCGATTCGGGCCAAGTTCCCGAACGAACGGCTCGAGGTCTACACCGTTCCCTACGTCGCCCAGTTCTCGAATCCGGTCGCCATTCCGCCGGACGGGCAGGCGTCGTACAACAACAGCCGGTCCGAGGGCGCCAAGCGGGCTTCGGAGAAGCTGGCCAAGACCCACGCCGACTGCCCGCTCACCACCTTCGTGCTGGCGGGCTTCTCGCAGGGCGCGGTGATCGCGGGTGACGTGGCCGCGCAGATCGGCGCGGGCAAGGGCCCGGTGCCCGAGGACCTGGTGCTGGGTGTGACCACCATCGCCGACGGCCGCCGCGATATCGGCGACCCGGGCGAGGCCACGGCCATCGGACCGTCCCCGGCGGGCGTCGGCGCGGAGATCGCGCTGCGGGGGCTGAACGTGCCGGGCATCACCATGACCGGACCGCGCGGCGGCTTCGGCAAGCTGTCCGACCGGGCCTTCACCATCTGCGCCGCAGGCGATTTGATCTGTGATTCGCCTCGGCAGGCGCTCAACCCCGGGAACATCCTCGGCAGCCTGAACATCCTGGTCAAAGCCGCGGGCAACCCGGTCCACAGCCTGTACAACGGCTACCAGGTGGACGACAACGGGACCACCGCCACCCAGTGGACGGTGAACTGGGCCTCCGGTCTCATCGAAAACGCCCCGCACCCAGCGCATACGTGAGTGAATGGTGACCCCCACCGACCAACCCCCCAGTTTGGGGGTCACCCGGTAAAGTGCTCCGGGTTGCGACACTGCCGAGACCCGGTGGGTGCGGCAACTCACATCCCTGTCCTAGTTGTGTCCTATCCGGGGCGCTCCCCACCCATTTGGAGGCATTCGCGCCGGTGAAGCCATAGTCCAGTGGTGTGAGCTGGGAGATGTTCGGCCGCTCCGAAGCATGGCCGGATCGCTCCTCTGTAACATGTCCCTGGCTCGAGAACATCTAGCCAATAGACGGTCACCGCGCAGACCGCAACGAAATTCTGCAGGTTGTCTCTCATGGAGCTCCCGCGGGCGAACACAGTCGGGGCCTCACAGGTAACAGCGGCAAGCAGCCGTTCCATGCCGCGTGTGCCTCGGAGGAGAAGAAGGAATGGACGAGACTTTCGACGATTACCTCGACGAAACGGGGAACATCACGATTCCCGAGGGACGTACCCTCGTCGACTACGTCGAGATGCACACTGCGGGCAATGACGCGAACGACCTTGCCTACCGCTACATCGACTACTCACGCGAGCGCGACGGTGAGTATCAGGACCTCACTTGGAGCCAGTTCGGCACCCGGCTGCGCGCGGTGGCCGCCCGACTGCAGCAGGTGACCAAGCGGGGCGATCGGGTCGCGATCCTGGCCCCGCAGGGCCTGGATTACGTCATCTCCTTCTTCGCGGCGATCTACGCGGGCACCATCTCGGTGCCGCTGTTCGATCCGGACGAGCCGGGCCACACCGACCGGCTGCACGCCGTTCTCGGTGACTGCACGCCGTCGGCGATCCTCACCGCGAGCTCCTCCGCCGCCGGTGTGCGGCAGTTCTTCCGCGCGCTGCCCGCGGCCCAGCGCCCGCGCATCATCGCGGTCGACGCCATCCCCGATAGTGTCGGTGAGTCCTGGATCCGCCCCGACATCCGCGTGGACGACATCGCCTACCTGCAGTACACCTCCGGCTCCACCCGCGTGCCGGCCGGTGTCGAGATCACCCACCGCGGTGTCGGCACCAATGTGCTGCAGATGGTGAACGCGCTGGATCTGAACGAGAACTCGCGCGGTGTGACCTGGCTGCCGCTCTACCACGACATGGGTCTGCTGACGGTGATCCTGCCCGCCGTGGGCGGCAAGTACATCACCATCATGTCCCCGGCCTCCTTCGTGCGCCGCCCCTCGCGCTGGATCAACGAGCTGGCCGCGGTCTCCGACGGCGCCGGAACCTTCGCCGCCGCACCGAACTTCGCGTTCGAGCACGCCGCCGTGCGCGGTCTGCCCAAGGCGGGCGAGTCGCTGGACCTGTCCAACGTGCTCGGCCTGATCAACGGCTCCGAGCCGGTGACCACCACTTCTATGAAGAAGTTCAACGAGGCGTTCGCCCCGTACGGCCTGCCCAAGACCGCCATCAAGCCGTGCTACGGCATGGCCGAGGCCACCCTGTTCGTGTCGGCCACCCGGCACGAGGACGAGGCCAAGGTCATCTATGTGGACCGCACCGAGCTCAACGCCGGTCGCGTGGTGAAGGTCGAGCAGGGCACCGAGAACGCCATCGCCCAGGTCTCCTGTGGTTACGTCTCGCTGTCGCAGTGGGGCGCCATCGTGGACCCGGAGACCGTCGACGATCCCGAGGGCGCGCGTGAGCTCCCCGAGGGTCAGGTCGGCGAGATCTGGTTGCACGGCAACAACATCGGCATCGGCTACTGGGGCCGCGCCGAGGAGACCCAGAAGACCTTCCGGAACCGCCTCACCAACCGCCTGCCCGAGGGCAGCAACGCCGGCGACGTCCCGCTGGACGGCAACTGGCTGCGCACCGGTGACTACGGCGTCTACGTGGACGGCGAGCTGTACATCACCGGCCGCGTCAAGGACCTGGTCATCGTGGACGGCCGCAACCACTACCCGCAGGATCTCGAGTACTCCGCCGAGGAGGCCTCGACCATGCTGCGTGCCGGTTTCATCGCCGCCTTCGCGGTGCCGGCCAACCAGCTGCCCGCCGAGGTCTTCGCGCAGGACAGCCACTCCGGTCTGAGCTACGACGCCGACGATGCCAGCGAACAGCTGGTGATCGTGGCCGAGCGCGGCCCGGGTGCGGGCAAGGCCGATCCGGGTCCGATCGCGGACGCGGTCCGCGCGGCCATCTCCACCCGGCACGGTGTCACCGCACGTGACATCCTCCTCGTGCCCGCCGGGTCGATTCCGCGCACCTCCAGCGGCAAGATCGCGCGTCGGGCCTGCAAGGCGGAGTACATCGGCGGGACGCTGCGGGGTGGTTACAAACAGCAGGCATTCCCCGATGCACCAGACGAGGAGTGAGACGACAGTCTCATAGTTGGATGGCGCGAGCCGATAAGGTTCGCGCCATTCATGCATGAAAACACCGCCGCGCACCGTAAGCAGACAGGTAGCTTGAGGAACTGATGGCTGAGAACGAGGGCACGGACCCCACCCAGACGACCGGTGAAGCGTCGACGCCGGATGCCGCGAAGAAACCCGCGGTGACCGACATGTCGGTGGCGGACCTGCGGGAGTGGTTGCGCCGCTGGGTCGCCGACGCGACCGGGCAGCCGATCGACAACATCACCGTGGACCGGCCGATGGAGGAATTCGGCCTGGCGTCCCGTGACGCTCTCGCGCTGGGCGGCGACATCGAGGAGCTCACCGGGGTCGTGCTGAACGCGACCATCGTGTACCAGCACCCGACCATCGGTTCGTTGGCGGAACGAATCATCAACGGGGAACCCGACCTTCCGGCCGACGCGGCCGACGACTCGTTCTACACCCAGGGCTTCCAGCCCGGCGAAGCGCACGACATCGCGATCGTCGGCTTGTCCACCCGTCTGCCGGGTGCGGGTGATACACCCGAATCCACCTGGGAATTCCTGATCAACCGCGGCGACGCCATCCGCGACCTACCCGAGGGCCGCTGGTCGGAGTTCCTGACCGATCCCCGCGTCGCGGAGCAGGTCGCCAACTCGAACGTCAAGGGTGGTTACCTCGACCAGTCCGTTCTCAAGAGCTTCGACGCCGAGTTCTTCGCCACCTCGCCGGTCGAGGTCGAGCGGATGGATCCGCAGCAGCGGCTCGCGCTCGAGCTGACCTGGGAGGCGCTCGAGCACGCCAGGATTCCCGCCAACACGCTCAAGGGTGAGCAGGTCGGCGTCTTCATCGGCTCCACCGGCAACGAGTTCGGCATCATCGCCGGCATGGCGGCCGGGAACGTCGATCCGGGCACGCCGCTCTCCGCTGAGGGCTACGTCATCATGGGTGCGGTTTCGGCCATCATCCCGAACCGCGTCTCCTACTTCTTCGACTTCCGTGGCCCGTCGGTGGCCGTCGACACCGCGTGCTCGTCGTCGCTGGTCGCGGTGCATCAGGCCGTCCGGGCGCTCCGCGGTGGTGAGGCCGATGTGGCGCTGGCCGGCGGCGTGAACGTGCTGCTGTCCCCGGCCGCGACGCTCGCTTTCGACGCCAATGGCGGTGTGTCGAAAGACGGTCACATCAAGGCGTTCTCATCGGACGCCGATGGCATGGTGCGTTCCGAGGGCGCCGGTCTCGTGGTCCTCAAGCGCCTGGCTGACGCCGAGCGCGACGGCGACACCATCTACGCGGTCGTCAAGGGCTCCGCGATCAACAGCGACGGCCGTTCCAACGGCCTGCTGGCTCCCAACCCGGACGCCCAGGCCGAGGTGCTGCGCCGGGCCTACCGCGATGCCGGGATCCTGCCGTCCATGGTCGATTACCTCGAGGCGCACGGCACCGGTACTCCGATCGGTGACCCGATCGAGGCGGATGCGCTCGGCCGGGTCCTGGGCCGGGGCCGCGAGGCGGACAAGCCCTTGCTGCTGGGTTCCGCCAAGACCAATTTCGGTCACCTCGAGGCCGCCGCGGGCGCGGCGAGCCTCGCCAAGGTGATCATGGCGTTGCAGCACAACGTCATTCCGCCGCACATCAACTACGCCGGTCCGAGCCCCTTCATTCCGTTCGACCAGGCGCACCTGAAGATCACCGATCAGGCGACCGAGTTCCCGCGCTACAGCGGTAAGGCCACGATCGGCATCAACGGCTTCGGTTTCGGTGGCACCAACGCGCACGTGGTCGTCCAGGAGTACATCCCGGCCACCACCGCGACCGAGGCGCCGGAGACCGCCGATCTCGACAACGAGACCACCGGCGTGATCTCCGAGGCCGAGGCCATCGTGGAAGCCACTGCGCCGGAACCGGAGTGGGGCAATCGCGAAGAGCCGATGCCGCTCATCATTCCGGTGTCGGGCTACCTACCGTCGCGCCGCAAGCGCGCCGCGAAGGATCTGGCCGACTGGCTGGAATCCGACGCGGGGCAGGCGACTCCGCTCGAGGATGTGGCCCGGGTGCTGGCCAAGCGCAACCACGGCCGCTCCCGCGGTGTGGTCGTCGCCAAGACCCACGAGGAAGCCATCGCGGGCCTGCGCGCCATTGCCGAAGGCAAGCCCGGCAACAGCGTCTACACCGCCGATTCCCCGGCCGCCCGTGGCGCGCTCTGGGTGATGGCCGGTTTCGGTGCGCAGCACCGGAAGATGGGCAAGCAGCTCTACCAGGAGAATTCGATCTTCCGCAAGGCCGTCGACCAGGTCGACGAGCTGGTGGTGGACGAGGCCGGGTACTCGGTTCGGGAGATGATCCTGGACGACGAGCAGGACTGGGACATCGGCACCGGTCAGGTCGGCACCTTCACCATTCAGGTGGGTCTGGCCTCGGTGCTGCGCGCGCACGGCGCCGAGCCCGAGGGCGTGGTCGGTCACTCGCAGGGTGAGGTTGCGGGAGCGTACATTTCGGGCGGTCTGCCGCTCGAGGACGCGGTCCGGGTGATCTGCGCGCGTTCGCGGCTGATGGCCGAGGGCGAGGCCATGATCACCGACGATCAGGTCCGCAACATGGCCCTGGTGGAGTACTCCGCCGAGGACATCGCCAGGCTGCAGGAGACCGAGTTCCCCGACATCGAGGTCGCGGTCTACGCCGCCCCCACCAACACGGTGATCGGCGGCATGCCGGACCAGGTGCACGCGATCGTGGCGCGTGCCGAGTCGGAGGGCAAGTTCGCCCGCGTGCTGCAGACCCGCGGCGCGGGTCACACCTCGCAGATGGACATGCTGCTGGGTGAGCTTGCCGCGGAACTGGCCGGCATCGAGCCCACCAAGCTCAAGCGCGACCTGTACTCCACCGTGCACGCGGCGGCCGTCTACCGCGGCGGCAACCCGCCGGTGCACGACGTGGACTACTGGGTCATGAACATGCGTGGCTCGGTGTACTTCACCAATGCCATCCGCCAGGCCGTGGACAACGGCATCACCACCTACCTCGAGCTGGCCCCGAACTCGGTGGCGCTCATGCAGGTGATGGGCACCACCTTCGCGGCGGGCGTGCACAACGCCGCGCTCATCCCGACGCTCAAGCGTAAGGAGGACGAGGTCGCCGGTGTGGTCTCCGCGCTGGCGCAGCTGTACGTGCAGGGTCACAAGGTGGACCTGGCCTCGCTGCTGCCCGCCGGTGATTTCGCCGCCGTACCGCGCACCGCGTTCCTGCGTAAGGAGTACTGGCCCAGGGTGACCGGCGGCTTCGGCGGCTCGGGCAACGCCGGGGTCCCGGGTGCGCACGTGTCGTTGCCGGACGGCCGCCACGTCTGGGAGGTGCA
Source organism: Nocardia sp. CA-145437 (assembly GCF_050956485.1). Taxonomy (NCBI): domain Bacteria; kingdom Bacillati; phylum Actinomycetota; class Actinomycetes; order Mycobacteriales; family Nocardiaceae; genus Nocardia; species Nocardia sp. CA-145437. The sequence continues at coordinate 134,138 of NZ_CP191204.1, forward strand.
GGCCTCGGCCGTCACCGATCTGGCGGCGCTGGTGAATGCCGCTGCCGCGCAGGTGCTCTCGGATGTCACCGTCGGCGCCTCGCTCGCACACGAGGCGATTCCGGCCGATGGCACCCTGACCACGACGCTCACCCCGCATCCGGGCGGCGCGTCGGTGTCGGTGCACGCCAACGCCGGCAACGCCTTCCGTCCGCTCTTCGACGCCGTCGTCACCTCCGGCGCCCCGCTGCCGGAATCGGCTGTGGCGCAGCCGGCCGTGGCCGTCGAGTCGGCTCCGTCAGTTGAGGTTGCCGAGGCGGCCGGTGAGCGCTGGGATCCCAACGGCACCCAGACCATCGAGGCGCGCCTGGCCATCATCGTGGCCGAGTCCATGGGTTACGCGGTCGAGGACCTGCCCATGGAGATCCCGCTCATGGAGCTGGGCCTGGACTCGCTGATGGCCATGCGCATCAAGAACCGCGTCGAGTACGAGTTCGACATCCCGCAGCTGCAGATCCAGGCGGTGCGTGACGCCAGTCTGCTCGAGGTGGGCAAGGTGCTGCGCTACGCCATCGAGCACCGCGAGCAGCTCGAGGACATCGCCGCCCGTCAGGCGGCCGGTGAGGACATCGCCGTCGACGCCGACTTCGTCTCCGCCGCCCGGGCCGCCATGGCCGCGGGCCAGGATCCGGCCGCGCTGCTGCCGAAGACCGAGACCACCTCGCCGGTGGCCGAGGCCGAAGCGATCGTCGCGGAACCTGTTGTCGCCGATCACGAGGCGTCCGCGCCGATCGCCGAGACCGACGGCGACAATGTGCCCCCGCGCAACGGCGAGGAGCGTCTCGCGTTCGCGACCTGGGCGCTGGTGACCGGCAAGACCGCGGGCGGCATCTTCAACCAGCTCCCCGCGATCGATGACGACACCCTGGCGAAACTGGTGGCGCGCCTGTCGGAGCGGGTCAAGGCCGAGGTCGACCCGGAGCTGGTGAAGGCGTGCAAGACCATCGAGGACCTGTCCCGCGTGGTCGTCGAGTACCAGGGCAAGAGCTCGGATCTGGACGGTTTCGTGCGCACGCTGCGCGCGAAGGAAGCCGGTTCGGACGCGGTGCCGGTCTTCGTGTTCCACGCCTCGGGCGGTAACACGCTGGTGTACGAGCCGCTGCTCAACCGGCTCCCGGCCGGTACCCCGATGTTCGGTCTGGAGCGCGTCGAGGGCACCATCGAAGAGCGTGCGCGCCAGTACATTCCGGAGATCCGCAAGAAGCAGCCGGAGGGCCCGTACATCTTCTACGGCTGGTCGCTGGGCGCGGTGTTCGCGTTGAAGGTCGCCGAGATCATGCGGGCCGAGGGCTCGGATGTGCGCGAGGTCGGCCTGATCGATCTGGCGCTGCCGGTGGAGCCGTTCGACGATTCGGCCGCGGAGCGGGTGGAGCGGATTCGCCGCTACCAGACCTTCGCGCAGAAGAACTACGGCTTCCTGGGCGAGCTCGATCAGGAACAGCTCGAGGAGCTGGCCGCGGCGTCGGACGCCGAGCAGATCGACATCATCATGGAGCTGCTGAAGTTCGCCGGGGTCGACATTCCGGGCGGCGTCATCGAGCACCAGCGCACCTCGTGGATCGACAGCAAAGAACTGGAGAAGATCGAGCCGACCAAGTACGACGGTCACGTCACCCTGTACCTGGCTGATCGATACCACGATGGAATGATCGAGCTGGAGCCGCGTTTCGCCGATCGCCGGCCGAACGGCGGCTGGTCCGAGCACATTCCGAATCTGGAGATCATCCACATCCCGGGCGATCACATCCAGATCATCGATGAGCCCCGGATCTCCACCATCGGCGCCGATCTCGCCAAAAAACTTGCGGAGATCGACACCACCGGGAAATAGCACCACCGTGACGCCGGTTCTGCGAAAGTAGGTTTTTGCCGAGAGGAGTCCAGTGAGCACCACCGCCGAAAAACTCGCCGACCTTCGACTCAAGCTCGACATCGCGAGGGAACCGGCGGGTGATGCGGGAATCGCCAAGCGGGCGCGGAAGTCCATTCCTTCCGCCCGCGACCGCATCGATATGCTGCTGGACTCCGGAACTTTCGTGGAAATCGGTGCGCTGGTGCGCAATCCGGGTGACAAGAAGGCGCTCTACGGCGACGGCGTGGTCACCGGGCACGGCCTGGTGGACGGCCGCCCGGTGGCGGTCTTCTCGCACGACCAGACCGTGTACGGCGGTTCGGTCGGCGAGATGTTCGGCCGCAAGGTCGCGGGCATCATGGAATTCGCGGCCAAGGTGGGCTGCCCGGTGGTCGGCATCAACGACTCCGGCGGCGCCCGCGTGCAGGAGGCGGTGACCTCGCTGGCCTGGTACGCGGAGCTGGGCAGACGCCAGGAACCGTTGTCCGGCTTGGTGCCCCAGATCTCGATGATTCTGGGCAGCTGCGCGGGCGGCGCGGTGTACGCGCCGATCAATACCGACGTCGTGGTCGCCACCGAAGAGGCGTACATGTTCGTCACCGGTCCCAAGGTGATTCGCGAGGTCACCGGCGAGGATGTCAGTCTCGAGGAGCTGGGCGGCGCGAATTCCCAAGCGCAGTACGGCAATATCCACCACGTGGCCCGGGACGAGAAGGCCGCGTTCGAGTGGGTGCGTGACTACCTGAGCTACCTGCCCTCCAGCTGCCAGGAGGTGCCGCCGGTGGTGAATCCCGGTCTGGAGCCGGAGATCACGGAGTCGGACCGGGAACTCGAGGCCATCGTGCCCGACGCCGACAATGCCGGCTACGACATGCACGAGATCCTGCTGCGCATCTTCGACGACGGCGCCTTCCACGAATTCGGTGAATCCGCGGGCCGCAATGTGATCTGCGGTTTCGCGCGGGTCGACGGACGCAGTGTCGGCGTGGTCGCCAATCAGCCCCTGGTCTACGCGGGTGCGCTCGACGCCCGGGCCTCGGACAAGGCCGCACACTTCGTGCGGCTCTGCGACGCCTTCGAGATTCCGCTGGTCTTCGTGGTGGATACGCCGGGCTTCCTACCCGGTGTGGAGCAGGAGAAGATCGGCGTCATCAAGCGGGGTGGCCGGTTCATCTTCTCGTTCGTGGAGGCGACGGTCCCGAAGGTGACCGTGGTGATCCGCAAGTCCTACGGCGGCGGGTACGCGGTGATGGGTTCCAAGCAGCTGGGCGCGGATGTGAATCTGGCCTGGCCGACGGCGCGGATCGCGGTCATGGGCGCGGAGAGCGCGGTGTCGCTGATCGGTGCGAAGACCTTGGCGGCGGCGCCGGAGGATCAGCGTGCCGCCATACGCCAGCAGATGATCGATTTCTACAACGCGACGGTGGCGACGCCGTGGGTGGCGGCCGAGCGCGGCTATATCGACGCGGTCATCGAGCCGTCGAGTACCCGGCTGGAAATCCGGCGGGCGTTGCACTTGCTCAAGGACAAGAGAATTCCTCGCAACCCGCGTAAGCATCACCTGCTTCCGTTGTAGATTCCGAAACCGTTGCGGGTCGCTCCCGTGTGTGAAAAGCTCGCATTTCATTTTGAAATGCGAGCCTTGGGAGCGAAGCACTAATGGCTACCCGTCGAATTCGGCAACTCATCATCGGTGGCGCGGCCACCGCCGCCACCGCCGCCGCGATCATGACCGCGCCGGCCGCGTCCGCACAGACCTACGGCATCATCTTCCCCGGCGGCCTGGCGCACGTCGGCACCACGTACAACCTGACCGTGCACGTCGCCGCCCCGAACGCGGGCACCCAGGTGGGCTTCTGGGTGCTGAACCCGGGCAGCAGCACGGTCGTCAGCCTCGGCACCGTTCCGGTCGACTCCTCCGGCAACGCCGTGCTGGCGTGGTCCCCGACCGCGGCCGGCACGTACTCCTTCACCGCCAACGACGATCTGACCGTCGGCCCCAACGGCGGCTCGACCCTGGGTGTCCAGGCCACGGCCGTCCCCGAGGGCAGCATGGGCGGCACCGGCAGCTTCAGCGCGATCCCGGTCATCGGCGGGCCGCTGGTGGCCCTGATGAAGCTGATGGGCCTGGTCTAGGCGGCTCGCCGATTGCGCTGAATCTATCGGCTGTAAGGCATGAATGTGAGAGCCTTCAGCTATGAGTACCTCACCGCTGGCGCTACTCGAAGGCGGGCCGGAAGGCCTCGAAACACGGATCGTTCGGATCACTCCACCGGGAGTCGAACTGCGGGTCGCGTACGGGAACGGGTACGAGCGTTTCAAAGTGACGTCACGGTGGCAGGACACTCCGGACGGCAGTCTGCCCGTCTACGAGTGGGTCGCCCACGTCGACGCCGAGAAGTAGCCGCCGGAACTCGATCGCCGTACGACATGGCAGTGGCCGCCCGCTTCGTCGCGGGCGGCCACCGAATGCCTGACGCCTCGGGTCAGAAGACCCGCATCTTGCCCGGTGACCAGAACCCGGAGCGGTTCACCACGTGGGTGTCGATCTGCGCGGGCTTGGGGAAGTCGCCCTTGCCCGGATCGGCCGGGTTCGAGTAGTACGGCACGTACTGCTCCAGCGAACCCCAGTCGCGGTCGTAGTTGTCCTTCAGGTACGTCGGAACCGTCTTCGACGACGCGAGCATCTGCGCCCAGCCGAGCGGGCCACCGAATTCCTGCGCCTGCCAGGTGTTCGTGGAACTGATCGCGAGCGGGCGATCCGGCAGGATGCGGTACCCGGGGGCCGCGTCGACCACGCCGTTGTGGTGGTCGAACGGGTGCTGGCACGGGAACTGCAGGCCCACCGCCCAGTCCAGCAGGATCGGCTGGGTCCGGCCCAGGTAGCTGTCGAGCGACACCAGCTTGGGCACCCGCGGCGGCGTGAACGCCAGCCACTGATCACCGATCAGGATCGGGTCGTTGGCCCGGATGCGCACCACATTGGCGTCGTCGGACAGCGCCGAGAACGGGATGCGCAGATTCCGCCAGGACGGGGCCGGGCCGATGTCGAGCGGCCGGTAGGCCCGGATCTCACCGAGGCTGCCGTCCGGATTCCGGTGCGCGTACTCCAGGAAGATGTCCTGGCCGTAGGTCATATTTCCGGTGTCGTCGAACGACATCGCGCGCCCGGCTGCCGAGATGACGATCAGCGGGGAGTCGTCCGAACGCTGCGGCAGCTGGTACCAGCTCGAGGTGAGCGAGGCGGGCTGCTGCACGCCGTCCTGGTAACTGCCCATCACCGGGGTGGTGGCCGGGTCCAGGCCGAACGGCAGCGCCACGGTCGATCCGTTGACGCCCTGCGCGCCCTTGCCGCCGCCGGTGCCCGCGTTCTGGCCCTCCTCGAAGGCCGGGCCGACGGTCTGGGTGGAGGTGTTGCCGGTACCCGGCTTCACCTCGACGGCGTCCGCGTCGAGCTTGGCGGCGACCCCGTTGGGGGCGAAGCCGACGGGGTTCTCCCCGGCCAGCGGGTCGCCGTTCAGCGGCGGGTGGGCGGGATCGATGATCGGAGTCAGGTTGCCGCTGTTGACATTGCCCTCGACGAGCACGTCATTGGCCAGGCCGCAGGTCTTGCCGGTGACCGCGTCGATGTTCGAGCGGGCCAGCGAGTAGGCCGGGTACTGCTGCACCGCGCCCTTGAGCAGCGACACCACCTCGAAGATCACCATGAGCGCGGCGACCACGGTGAGCGGAATCGCGGCGAACCTGCGGATCCGCTTGCCGCGCTGAGTCTTCCCGGTCGCCATCGGCTTGGCGTAGCCCTCGCGCAGCGACTGCCACGCCACCACCGCCAGTGCCAGCCCGAACAGCATGAGCATCAGGGTGTTGGACTGGAAGCCGTGCAGGGAGACGGTCTTGTCGTACCACGGCACGCCGTAGCTGGAGACGTACCAGTAGCCGTTGATGCCGGAGAAGGCGACGGCGAGGGTGAACAGCAGCCCGGCCAGGAAGACCGAGCGGTTCTTGCGGGACCGCAGGGCGGTGGCGGACACCGCGACCGCGGTCACCGCTGCCAGCGAGCCCGCGATGCCCGCGTACGAACCGAAGTGGTGGGTCCACTTGGTCGGGTTGAACATCATGAAGAAGATGGTTCCGAAGACCACGCCCATGAGCCGCCAGGTCGGCGCGCTCGCGATGCCCGGCACCTGTCGCCGGCGCAGCAGCACCAGCATGGTGGTCATCAGGCACAGGATCATGAGCAGGAACGCGAAGCGGCGGGCCAGCGAGCCGTCCACCGTCTCGACGAACAGGTAGTAGTAGCGCAGATAGTCCTTGTACCAGGCCAGATTCGGTCCGGTCACCTGTCGCACCCGGTTGGCCTCCATGATCCCGGCGAAGGTCTGATCGGCGAAAACCGCCACCAGCACCAGGGTTCCGGCCGCCGCGATGGGGGCCAGCAGCGCCACGTCTCCGAACTGCTTGCGCCGCCGCACCACGATGGCGACCAGCGGCCGGATGCCGGCGAGCAGGGCCGCCACACACATCAGACCGGTCGGCGCCGCCGCCAGCGTGAACGCCGCCACCAGGACCGCGACCGCGGCGGGCAGCAGTCGCGAGGTCGCGATGGCCCGCTCGATGGAGACCCAGGTCAGCAGCGCGCCCAGGGCCACGATCGGCTCCGAGCGCAGGCCGTTGTCGTAGGGCAGCCAGAAGGCCAGGAACACCAGGCCGCCGGTCCAGAGCGCGACCTTGGAACGCGCCACCGCATTGCCCAGGCGCGGCACCACCTCGCGGCTGATCACCAGCCAGCACAGGATTCCGCAGAGCAGCGCGGGAATTCGCACCCACGGGCTGGCGGTGGAGATCTCGGCGAAGGCCTGGATGACGTAGTAGTACCAGCCGAACGGCGCTTCGGGCACGCCGTACCAACGGAAGTAGTTGGCCAGGTAGCCGGCGTGCGGGGCCGCCCGCACCATGGTCAGGATGTAGCCGTCGTCGGAGGTGTTGGCGCCCACGAAATGCCACAGCAGCAGGGTGCCGATGATGCCGCCGTCCGCCCACGTCGGCTTCAGCCAGTGCGCGGGCAGGATGCGCCGGTGCCCGCGGCCGTCGCTGGTGTCCAGCACCGCGAGCGCGCCCATGGCCAGCAGGGTGAGCAGCACGGCGGCGATGATCGCGACCAGCTTGATCAGCGTCGGCGAGGACGAGTACCGGGAGTCCACCGTCATGTGGAACGAAAGGCCCTCCGGGACGCCGCCTTTCATATCGGTGAAGACGCCCACCACCTGCGGCCGCAGGTCGCCCAGCAGCCGGCCCTCGATCGGCACGGTGACCAGTTCCCGGCCGCCGTCGGGGGTGGTCTTCTCGACCGTGCGGGTGACGCCCTCGAAGACCGCGTAGGTCTCCTTGCTGTCGGAGGTGATGACGAGCTTCGAGCACTCGTTCATCTCCGCGCGGGTGGCGGTGGCCACCACGGCATTCCGATCCAGCACGTCGACGCTGTCGCCGGAGACGCGGACGAACATGGCCTCCAGGTCCGCGCTCTTGCCCTGCGGCGGTGCCGTTGCCAGCAGGATGCCGCCGCGCGGATCCAATTGCCCGACCGCGGAACAGGGGATGGTGACGTTCACGTCGATCGGCACCTGCGACACCAGGGCCGCCTGCACCGGATCCAGCGAACCGCGTTGCGGCCAGCTCACCTCCGCCTGGGTCTGCTGCACCGGCAGGAACGGCGTCGCCAGCGCGAACAGCGCCCCGAGCAGGCCCGCGACGATCGCTATCAGCTTCGCTACCCGGTAATCACGCGGGTTCGCGGGGTCGGTCGCCGGAGGGTTCGGCTTCGTGAGCACTGCGGAGGCGTCTGGCACGGTTGCTGATCGTAGCTCCCCCGCCTCTCCGAGACTTGGCGCACGGCTTGGGAGCCGTTGCCGGATTCGCACGCGTGCCGGCGGTCGTGTGCCAACCCGATTCTGGACGTACCCGACGAGTTACCCTCGGCTCACGAAATCGGTTGTCACCTTCTATTTCGCCTTGATCGGTGAGTCCTTGGCCAGACCGGACCGCGTTTCGGCGGTCACGTCCAGGGTCGGGCGTGAATTCGCGTTCGGGGCATACGGGGTGAACTTCTCGAGGGCGCCCCAGTCCCGTCGCCAGTCGTGGTTCAGGTACGACGGCCGGGTCTCGGACTGCAACAGCAGACCGGTCCAGCCGAGCGGCCCGCCGCCGATATCGTCCTGCCAGGCATTGGAGGCGTCCTGGCCCACGCGGTCGGGCAGGATGCGCCATTCGGGCACCTCGGCCACGCCGTCGTGGTGGTCGAACGGGCGCTGGCACGGGAACGCGAGGCCCACGTGCCAGTCCTCGAGCACCGGGGCCTGATCGCCGACAAGGGAATTCAGCGTCCGCAGCTCGGGCAGCCGGGGCGGGGTGACCGCCAGCCACTGGCGCGGGGTGAGGTCGGCATCGTTGAGGACCAGGCGAATCGCGTTCGCGCCCGCGGGGATCTGGTCCAGCGGGATGCGCAGATTGCGCCAGGACGGGTTCGGGCCGATGTCGATGGGCCGGATCTGGCCGACCTCGCGGACCTCGCCCGCGGCGTCGCGGGTGCCGTACTCGACGATCAGGTCCTGTCCATAGGTCTGGACGCCGTCCTTGTCGAAGGACTTGACGCGGCCCGCCGCGGTCACCACCAGCACCTGGTAGGCCGGGTTGTCGCGCACGGCGTTCAGCTTCTCGGCGTTGTACCACTGGGTGGTGAGCTTCGAAACCTGCTGCTCGCCATCGGTGTAGCTGCCCAGTACGGGGGTCTTGGCCGGATCCAGGCCGAAGGGCAGGGCGACCGAGCTGCCGTTGATACCGGCCTGCTCGCTCTTGCCGCCGCCGGTGCCGGCCCCGGTGGTCTTGGAGGTCTTGTTGCCGGACTTGTCGTTCACCGAGTTGGCGCCGCCGGTGACGGTCTCCTCGGCGTCCGCGGTGAGGTCGGTGGCCACGCCGTTGGGGGTGAACCCGGTGTTCTGCGCGGCCAGGCCGTCGGCGTCGGAGCCGGTCCACGGGTGCAGCAACGACCCCGCGGTGTCGGTCTCCACCAGCACCTCGTTGGCCAGGGCGCACGAATCGCCCTTCAGCGCGCGCAGATTCGACTGGGCGATGGAGTAGGCCGGGTACTGGCCGGCGGCCGCCTTGGCCAGCGACAACACCTCGAACAGCACCAGTACGGCCGCCGCGATGGTGAGCGGCATGCTGGCGAACTTGTCGAAGCCGCGCACCGGCCGCGGCGTCGTGTACGGCTCCCGGAAGTGCTGGTAGGCCGCGATCAGCAGGCACAGCACCGCCAGTCCCAGGAACAGGGTGGAGAAGCCCTTGCCCGCGACCAGCGGGGCCTTGTCGAACCACGGCACGCCGTAGCTGGACACGTACCACCAGCCGTTGGATCCGGTGAAGGTCATGGCCAGCAGGAAGAACACCGCCGCCGTGAACAGCGTCCGGTTGCGCGGCGAGCGAATCCCGTTGACCCCCACCGCGACCGCGGCCAGCGCCGCCAGCGATCCGGCCAGGCCCGCGTACACGCCGAAATGGTGGGTCCACTTGGTGGGCGTGAACATCATCAGGAACAGCGACATGAACACGATGCCCAGCACCCGCGCCGACGGACCGCGCGAGGTGCCCGGGATGCGGCCGTTCTTGCGCAGCATCACCATCACGCACACGCCCAGGCTCAGCAGCATGGCGAGGATGCCGAATCGGCGGGCCAGCGAGCCGTCGGGGGAGAGCATGAGCAGCGAGTCCCAGCGGGTGCGCTCGTCGAACCAGGCCACATTGGGGCCGATCAGGGTGCGCACCCGGGTGGCCTCCATGACCGAGGCCAGGGTCTGATCACCGAAAACGACCACCAGCACCAGGGTTCCGGCCGCGATGCCGGGCGCGAGCAACGCGCCGTAGCGCAGCAGCCACGAACCGCGCTGCTGCCCGGCACGTGTGATGATCACCATCAGCACCGGCCGCGCGCCCGCGATCAGGGCCGCGATGCAAATCAGGCCGGTCGGCCCGGCGGCCAGTGAGAAGGCCGCGATCAGCACGCCGACGGCCGCGGGCAGCAGCCGCCCGGTGGCGATGGCGCGTTCGATGGAGCACCAGGTCAGCAGCGCGCCCGCAGCGATCAGCGGTTCCGGTCGCAGACCGTTGTCGTAGGGCATCCAGGCGGCCAGGAACACCAGGCCCGCGGTCCAGATCGCGACCTGGTCGCGGCGCACCCGGGAGCCCAAGCGCGGCAGCACTTCCCGGCTGATCACCAGCCAGCACACGATGCCGGCCAGCAGCGCGGGCAGCCGCATCCACGGGCTGGAATCACTGATCCGGGTCATCCAGGCCAGTACCTCGTACGGCCACCCGAAGGGCGCCTCGGCGACCCCGAACCAGCGGTAGTAGTTGGCCATGTAACCCGAATACTTCGAGGCCCGGGCCATATTCAGGATGTAGCCGTCATCGGAGGTGTTGGCCCCGATGAAGTGCCACACCACCAGAGTGCCCAGCACCGCGACATCGGCGAGCCGCACCCGCCACCAGTGCGCGGGCAGGAAGCGGCGCGGCTTGCGGCCGTCGGCGGTGTCGAGCAGGTGCAGCGCGTACAGCGACAGCAGGGTGAACAGCACCGCGCCGATGGTCGCCAGCCGTTTGAGCCAGGTCGGGCTGGAGGTGAAGCGCGCGTCGATCCGCACGGTGGCGGAGGCGTTCCCGAGCTGCTCCCGCTTCAGATCGGTGAACAGGCCCACCACCTGCGGCCGGGTGTCGCCGCCGACGGTGCCGACGAACGGCGTCCCGTCCTTGCGCGCGACACCGGTGAATTCCACCCGGGTCTGGGTGGCGTCCGAGCGCACGGTCACGGCGCCGCAGTCGCCGATCTCCGCGACGGGCGCGGACAGCAGCGGAATCAACCGCACGAGCACCGAGAGCACGGGCCCCTTGCCGGGTTCGTCGGTGACCTTGACGACCAGGCCCTTGGTCTCGGCCTGCCCGGAGGCGGCGGGCACCGTCGAGAACAGCGTCCCGCTCGGCGACTCCCGCAGCACCTGGCACGGCAGTGTCACATCGAGGCTCAACGGCACATAGGAGACCAGGGGCGCGGCCACGTCGGCCGTATCCCCTTGCGGCCAATGCAGAGTGGGCCGGTCCTGCTGCACCGGCAGGATCGGTGTGATCACCGCCAGCAGGAATCCGAGAAGACCGGACACCAGGGCGAGGATGCGGATGCGGTGGAACGCTCGGGAGTCTGCGCGCACGAAGAACGACTCTATGATGGTTGTTATCCGAACTGGGCGTGGGGCCGGGCCGGAAGACAAGAGGAATCATGACCGAGCTGCGACCTGGCGAAGTTCTCGCCGGGTATGTGATCGCGCGGCGGGTCGGGGCCGGGGGATCGGGCGTGGTCTACGCGGCCCGGCATCCGCGGTTACCCCGGCTCACGGCTCTGAAGATCTTGAAACGTGACGAGGTCGCCGAAGACGACGAGGTGTGGCGGCGTTTCGAGCGTGAGGCCGATATCGCGGCGCATTTCGACCATCCCAATATCGTGCAGATCTACGACCGCGGCGTCGCCGAGGACCGGTTCTGGATCTCCATGCAGTTCGTGGACGGCGCGGATGCCGGTGAGCTGCATCATATTTCGCCGGAGCGGGCATTGAGCATCGGCGGTGAGATCGGGGCGGCGCTGGATTACGCGCACGGCAAGGGCGTGCTGCACCGGGATGTGAAGCCGTCCAATATCCTCATCGCCGATCCCGAGAGCGGCCGCCCGGAGCGGGCGCTGCTCACCGACTTCGGTATCGCCCGGCTGCGCGACGAGACCACCAAGCTCACCCATACCGGAAATATCTCCGCCACTTTCGCTTTCGCATCACCGGAGCAGGTGAGTGGGAAACCGGTCGGTCCGCGATCTGATCAATACTCGCTGGCCTGTACGCTTTTCGTGCTGCTCACCGACCAGCGGCCCTTCACCGCCGACAATCCGCTGGCCTGGGTGCACGCCCACACGCAGGAGAAGCCGCGGCGGCTGAGCGAACTGAACCCGGCGCTCCCGGAAGCCCTGGACGACGTGTTCGACCGCGCCCTGGCCAAGGACCCGGAGGACCGCTTCGACAGCTGCGTGGATTTCGCCTATGCCGCCACCGAGGCGTACTACTCCGATCCGGCCCTGGCCGTCACCGCCCGTGCGCGCCTGTTGCATCCGCCGCCTCAGAGCATCGGAAAGCGAAGACGGAAACCGCTGTGGCACGGCCGGTTACAGCGGCGTGTGCTGATTCCGGCCGCCGTCGCCGCGGTGACCGCGGCGGGCGTGGGATTCGCGCTCGACCACGGCAACTCGCCATCTCCGCCGACCGCGCGGGGAATGGTGCCCGACCGGTTCGTGGGCACCTGGCTGGCCACCGAGGGCCAGACCAACTACCGGCTCACCGTGCAACAGGCCAAGATCGGCGACCCGGTGCTCTCCAACCGGGTGGACGGCGTGCTGCCCAACGGGTTTCCGTTCCACTGCGAATTCTCCGCCCCGCTCGACCAGGTGCCCGGCGACGGCGACCGGCTCATCATCGGCACCTCCGAGATCGTGGTGCGCGAGCCCTCCAACGCCTGCCGCGCCAACGGGCCGACCACCCTCACCCTGCTGCCCGACGGGCGGGTCAGCCGCAAAACCGATGTGAGCGGCCTGATCACGTACACCAGCGCCGACACCCTGATCTCCTCCTGGGGCCGCGAGGACGCCGCCATCGCCCGCGCCTTCCCCAGCCTGATCGGTCAGCTCGCCGCCAACGGCACCGCGGTCGGCTGGCAGGGCGGGTCCTGCCGTCCCAAGGATCCCGGCCCGGACGAGGCGGTCCAGGGCGCGCACCGGGTGCGCTGCAATGCCGAGGACGCCACCGGTCAGCCGCGCTTCGACTTCCTCGACTTCGACACCCGCCCGGGCAAATCCGTGGCCGCGCTGTTCTTCGGCGGCAATGCCCGCGTCACCCCGGTAACGCATCAGGACGTAGCGGGTGATCTCACCGTCACCACGGCGGCCTCGGTGGATCCGGCCGTCACCCGGGACAGCGAGAGCCAGCACGCGCTGGCCGCGGTCTCCTTCCCCGACGGCGATCCGCGGTCGCGTTTCGTCATGGTGCTGCACTGGCCCGGGCACACGGTGAACAACCTCCTGACCGACTGGCTCGACCGGGCTCCACTGAAGTAGCAGGGCTCCACTGACGTAGGTAGGTGCGCGATCATGGCCGATCCGAAGCCGGGCGAGGAGATCGCCGGATATGTCATCGAACGCTGGATCGGGGCCGGGGGATCGGGCACCGTCTTCGCCGCCCGACATCCCCGGCTACCCCGCCTGGCCGCCCTCAAGGTGTTCAACCGCGACGAGGTGGACGCCGACACCGAGGGCTGGCGGCGCTTCGAACGCGAGGCCGACATCACCGCCCGCTTCGACCATCCGAACATCGTGTCGGTCTACGACCGCGGCGTGGACGCCGGAAGACTGTGGATCGCCATGCAATTCGTGGCCGGCCCCGACGCCGACGGGCTCACCGGCCTGGCCCCCGAACGGGCGCTGCGCATCGGCGACGGCATCGCCTCGGCCCTCGACTACGCGCACGGCCAGGGCGTGCTGCACCGGGATGTGAAGCCCTCCAACATCCTGCTCTCCCCGGCCGCCGACGGCCGCCCCGAACGCGCCCTGCTCACCGATTTCGGCATCGCGCGCCTGCGTGACGAGACCACCCACGTCACCAAGACCGGCGACATCTCCGCCACCTTCGCCTTCGCGTCCCCCGAACAGGTCTCGGGCCGCTACCTCGACCCGCGCACCGACCAATACTCGTTGGCCTGCACCCTTTTCGTGCTCCTCACCGGCACCCGCCCGTTCCTCGCCACCGACCTGGCGGGCTGGATCTACGCCCACACCAGCACTCCGCCCCTGCACGTCACCCAGCTCCGCCCGGACCTGTCCGCGGCCTTCGACCCCGTCTTCGACCGCGCCCTGGCCAAACACCCGGACGAGAGATTCCCCAGCTGCGCCGATTTCACCGACGCCGCCTGGCACGCCTGGCAGACGGGTTCCGCCCGGACCGTCCTGAACCCGGCCGCGGCTGCCCCGAACACCCCACCGCCCGGCTTCGTCACCGACCCGTCCATCCTGCGCTCCCCCCGCACCGACCCCACCCTGCTCCGCTCCTCCCGCACCGACCCCACCGCCCTCGCCGGCGGCTACCGCACCAATCCTGGCGCACCGGCCTACGGCGTCGCCTACGGCGCGCGCACCGGATCCTTCGAAGACGCCGCGCCCCACCGGCATCGAGCCCCCGAACCCGTCCCGGTGTCGACGGGGGTGAGCCGCGGCGTGGTCACCGGCCTCTTGGCCGTGCTGGCCGCCGCCGTGATCGGAGGCAGCGCCATCCTCGTCACCATGAACCTCGAAAGCCACGGAAGATCTACCGGCACACCGCTGTCCGCCGCGGTCCCCACCGTCGCCTCGGCCGCCCCCACCGCCCTCACGACGGTTGCCGCCACCCCACCCGCCCCTGCGGGCCGCGTCCCCTCCGCCTTCGTCGGCGACTGGTCCGGCACCAGCACCGCCAACGCCGACCGCTACCGCCTCTCCATCCGCCAGGGCAACCTCGACGACGTGGTCGTCACCTCGACCGTCCTCCGAGACAACCGCCCCATCTGCGTCTTCGACTACCGCCTCCTCGGCGTCCCCGGCACCGCCGACATCACCGTGGGCGCGGGCAACCTGGTCACCGGCGACGCCGACGGCTGCCTGGTCCAAGGCACCCACGAACTCGTCCTCACCGACGGCCGCATCACCCGCGCCCTCTCCCGCAGCGGCGCCGTCACCTACACCCGCAGCAACTGAGCACCGAAAAGTCCTTGGCGGCACGCTGGTTCGCTCCGGCGCGAATCACGCCGGAGCAACCTACTACACCGAGGTGAGCACGCCGCCGACCCGCTGACGCGGGGTCAGTGCAGGAGGCCGCGGACGTCCCACAGCCAGACGCCGTCGACGTACTTGGCGGGGAAGCCGAGGAGCTGGTCCAGGGTCAGGCGGAGGGTGTCGGCGTTGTCGGTGGGGGGCAGGACGACGACGTCGGCTCGCCAGTAGCGGAGGTCGACCAGGGCGCGGATGCGGTCGGATTCGTCGATCGACGGAATCTTGTTGGACTGCTGGGCTTTCGTCAGCAGGGTTGCGGTGGGGCGGTCGTCGGGGCCGTAGCGGCCCTTCTTGGAGGAGCCGGTGGGGCCGACGAAATAGCCTCCGGCGAGGGGGAATTCGAAGCCGGAGTCGACCTGCCAGCGCAAGGCGCGGGCGTCGGGGGCGGTGGGCGGCGGGGCGATCACCACGGAGCCGCCCGAAACGTAGTGGCGCACCGTTCCGTCGGTGAAGAACGCGGGCGTGGGGGCGCGCTGGACCACCGGCAGGACGGTGGGCGTGAGCGGCAGCAAGGCGAAGACCAGGGCGGCGAACAGGGCCAGCGGGCGCCAGTCGGTGGCGGAGACGCTCCAGTAGTCCAGGGCGCGCTGGGTGGCCAGGACCAGCACCACCGCGATGGCGGGGATGGCGGCCATGGTGAAGCGGGACTCCAGGACCGAATTCAGCAGCGGCACATGGTCGAGCCACTTCCACGGCAGCACGATGCCGGTGTCGCCGAGGCCGATGGTGGCCGAGGCGCCCAGCGACAGGATCGTGAACAGGGCGATCACCGCGGCGGCGGCCCGCACCGCGCGTTCCCGCCACATGAGCGCGACGGCCACCGACACCACGATCCACAGCGGCCAGCCGAAGTACGAGTTCTCCTCGGTCGCGTTGATGGCCACGTTCTGGCCGTGCGAGAACAAGCCGCCCAGGGACTCGGACGGGAACTGGAACAGCGCCTTCAGGTCGTTCTTCATCGGCCCGTGGTCGATGGAACGGTAGGACTGCGGCCCGAAGAACTGCCACCACAGCGGAATATCGGTCAGCGCCACCGTGATCAGCGCCGCCAGCAGCACCGGCGGGGCCAGGCTGCGCACCATCCGCAGCCCGGCCTTCGGGGCGTGCAGGTGGTAGACCAGCGCGAAGAGACCGAACGCGAGCGCGAAGATGAGCAGCGGCTCCTCACCGAGCGCGATCTGCATCGCCACCAGCAGGCCCAGCACGAAGGCGTCCTTGTTGCGGCGACCGCGGGTCACCTCGGTGCCCGCGGCCGCGCGCCGCGCCATCCGAATCACCTTCAGGGCGATCACCGGCAGCAGCGCCAGCAGCACGAAATTCGGGTGGGCGTTGGCGTGCGAGATCATGGCGGGCGCGAACCCGCAGAACAGGCCGCCCACGGCCGCAGCGAATTTGGACGAGACCAGCTCGCGGGAGAACAGCCAGTACCAGGCGAACGCGGTGCCGCACAGGCCCAGCGTGAGGACCAGCACGAACGTGACCGTCGGGCCGAACAGCAGCGTGACCGGGGTGAGCGGCACCCCGACTCCGAACATGGCGGTATTGGCCATCATGTTCACGCCGTCGGGATAGTTCTGCAGCGTGGTGCCCAGCGGATTGTGCAGATGCGAGACATCGTGGGCGGTGACCGCGAAGAACCACTCCCACATGGTCTGGTCCTGGCCGCTCTTGATCAGGTAGCCGCGGTCGGCGTGCATCCACTGACCGGACAGCACCAGCACCGCCAGCGACAGGTACGCGCCCGCGACGAACAGATCGGCCCGTGCCAGGCGTAGCCGTGCGGCCGTACGCTGCGTGCGAGTCAGGTTGGGATTGGCCGTATTCGGCGTGACGCGGTCGAGAACCGCCACCGCCGAGTCCGTTTCGTTCCCCCGATCGGTTTCCCGCCCCTGTGCCAACGCATAACTCCTTGTGCCTTGCAATCAGCGGCCCACGCTACAGCTTCCGGCTGAGATTGCACGGGCAAGTCGAGAAGTTATCCACAGAATCGGACAGTTATCCCCAGGTTCCGCCTCATTTTTGGGGATAAGTGATCCTTGTCTCGCCCGATCTCTCAGACACGCACGACGAGGGTGAACGGCCCGATATCGGTGATGCGGTAGTGCCCGTCATCGAACAATGCCTTGGGCAGCGTAACCGTGATGCGCTTCACATTCGGATCGTTCGGATAGACGTCCTGGGACAGCCGCAGCGAGTAGCCGTCGCCGGAACGCCGGAACAGGAACGCGTCCGGCGCCCGCCACGGGCAGTGCTCGAGCGCGTCGGTCAGCTCCCGCGGCGTCTTCAGCGTGCTCCAGCGCTGGATCTCGGCGGTGCGCGCCGCGAAGTCGGCCAGCGGGTTCGCGTAATGCGAAGTGAGCGCCTGGAATCCGAAGTACGGGTAGATCGCCAGGAAGCTGGTGTCCGCGGTCAGCACCACGCTGCCGTCGCGCGGCCGCCCGGTCTGCTCCAGCAGTTTCGCGTCGATTTCGCGGTAGTAGGAAACCGCCGACGGAGCCCGCTTGTCGGCGCGATCCCCATGGCCGTCGGTATCGGTGTAGGCCGTGGTGATCTCGGTGGCCAGCACCGTCGGAATGCCCTGGCTGAACCCGATCGCCCCGGCCAGCGCCACCGCGGCCGCCGCGATCCGGAACCGGCTCGGCTCGTTCAGTGCCTGATAGACCGCCCGCGCCCCCTCGGCGAACGCGAACACACCTGCCGCCGACAGCAGCGCCAGCAGCGGCGACTCCAGCCGGAACGACAGCAGGGTGGTCCCGGCCGCCGTCGCGGCCATGGACAGCAGGCACCACAGGTAGATGGCGACCACGCCGATGCCCAGCGCCTGCGCGCGCCGCGAACTGCCCGCGCGCAGCACCAGCCAGATGGTTCCGGCCAGGCAGAACACACCCAGCAAATCGAACTCGGTCATCGGCAGCGGCAGCCGCGAACCCGTCTCGGGGAGGTAGTGGAACGCGGAGCCGGAGCCCAGAGATGCCTTGCCGGACAGGAACTTCAGTAGGAACGGGGTCCAGACTGCGAGTGCCAGCACGCCCGCGATGGCACCGATTCCGATGAGCCGGACCAGGATCGGCCAGATGGCCCGCCAGGTGTGCTGCGATCGGATGGCGAGCCCCGCGGCGACGACGGCCATCAGGCACACCGCGAAGACCGCGACACCGAAGTAGAGGCTGTAGAAGGTGGCTCCGAGGCCGAGGAACAGCCCGGTCCCCACCACAGCGCCCCAGCCGCCCGCGGTCGTCTCCGTGTCCTCGCCGGTCTCGGCGGGCCGGTACAGCGCGCCCCAAGCCAGTACCAGCGCGGGTCCCAGCAACAGCGTGAGCACCGCGCTATAGGCCTCGGGCGCACCGTAGGCCAGGGTCACCGCGGTGGTCGCGGCGGCGACAGCGACCGCCCAATCCGCGCGAATCAACTTGGACCACAGCACCAGGGCGACCGCCGAGGCGACCGCCAGACCGATGATCGCGAAGGGCTTGAACGCCTCCCACCCGGCCATGCCGGTCAGGCTCGCGAACCGGCCGCCCAGCCAGAACCAGCCCGCCGGATAGAACGGCGGCAGTTCGGCGTAGTTCATATCGCGCAGCGCCGCGCTGTCGGTCAGCCGTGTCAGATACTGCGTCCGGAACTCCTGGTCCACGGACATGCCGAACAGGTACAGCTTGGTCGCGGCCAGCGGCATCCCGAGCGTCACGGTCACGAAGGCCGAAAGTCCGCCCCAGGACAGCAGTTTCGCGACCCGCCCCCACGTGCGCAGGCGCAGCAACACGACCGCGACCACCAGCATGGCCAGTGCGGCCACCTGCCCGACGGTGGTGAGCGCCCGGGTCACGTTGGAGGAGTTGAACGCCGGCCAGTGCACGACCGAGAACGCCTCGAGCCCGATCGCGGCCACCACGGCCGCCACCACGGCGGCGAGCACGGCCTCCCCGGCCGCACTACCGGCCTGCCGCGCCAGCACCGCCGCTCGCCCGCTCGCCCGCTCGCTCATCCGCACCAGCCCTCCGCATTCGTGTCATGGACCGCCGGTCAGCCTAGCCAGTGCCGCGTGCGCGGACCTCTCGCCGGGGCCGACCCGCCGGAAATGAAAAACGCCGCACCCCGGGACCGGAATGCGGCGTTGATCGCAAACTCGCCTAGATGGGCAGCTTGCGGAAGATCGGACGCGGCACGTGCCGCAGGATCATCATGACGTAGCGGAAAACGCCGGGGGCCCAGACGATTTCCTTGCCCTTCTCCGAGGCGGACACCGCGAGCAGCGCGACGTCTTCCTTGTTCACGGTGAGGCCGTTCTCCTTGGCGTGCGCGGAGAGCCGGGTACGCACCATGCCGGGGCGGATGACCGTGACGCGCGGGCCGAACGGGGCGATCGCCTCGCCCAGGCCCAGGTAGAAACCGTCCAGGCCGGCCTTGGTGGAGCCGTAGACGAAGTTGAAGCGGCGCACCCGCTCACCGGCGACCGAGGACATGGCCAGGATGCGGCCGAAGCCCTGCGCCTTCATCTTCTCGCCGAGCAGCACACCCACCGACACCGCGGCGGTGTAGTTGATCTCGGCCATCATGACGGCCTTGCGCTGGTCCTGCCAGAAGATCTCGCCGTCGCCGTCGATGCCGAACGCGACGATGGCCACGTCGATATCGCTGGTGGCCCAGGCCGCGTCGATCACGGCCGGGTGGCTGCCGGTGTCGAGCGCGTCGAAGTCGACGATCTGGACCTCGGAGGCCCCGGCCGCCTTCATCTGCGACACGGCGTCCTCGCGCAGCGGGTCACCCGGCAGGGCCGCCAGGACGACGCGCGCGGGGCCCTTCTTCAGGTACTCGGCGCAGATCGCCAAGCCGATCTCCGAGGTGCCGCCCAGCAGCAGAATGGACTGCGGGTTGCCTACCGCATTGATCACTGAAGCTCCAGCCTTCTCGCCATATCGGACATGAAAACGCCTGTGGGGTCGACGCTCCGGCGGATCTTGATCCACTCGTCGATCCGGGGGTACATCTTGTGGAAGGTCTCCGCGTCGGTGCGCGAATCCTTGGCAGTGTAGAGGCGCCCGCCGAATTCCAGGACGCGGCGGTCCAGTTCGCGCACGAAGTCGTTGAGACCCGGGCGGACGGGGAAGTCGACGCAGATGTTCCAGCCCTCCATGGGGAAGCTCAGCGGCGCCGGGTTGCCCGGACCAAAGAACTTCAGCACATTGAGCGCCGAATGGTGCCCGGAGCGCTGGATATCGATGATGATCTTGGTGAATTCGTCCAGCGCCTCGGGCGGCAGCACGAACTGGTACTGAATGAATCCGGCGGAGCCATAGGCCCGATTCCACTCCGAGACCACGTCGAGCATGTGGTAGAACTGCGTCAAGTTCATGATCTTGCCGGTGTAATTGCCGCCGAGCGCGTAATACGCCTCGCCGACCATGCCGAGCGTGAACTTGTTCGCCGCGAAATTCGGGAAGATATCCGGCACCGTCAGCAGATTCGGCGCATCGAACTTCAGCGGGTTCTTCCGCAGCTTCTTCGGCAGCTCGTCCAGCTTCGCCAGCCGCCCGCGAGACACATTGGCGCGGCCCAGCTTCGGCGGCGCGCTGATCGCGTCGAACCAGGTGGAGGAGTAGGTGTAGTTCTCCTCCGAGCCGTCCTTGTGGACCGCGATGGTCTCTTCCAGACCGGTGGTCTTGATGCCGTCGGAGATGAAGTAGGCCGTCTCGGTCGGCGTCATCTCGATGGTCGCGCGCAGGATGATGCCGGTCAGCCCGTTGCCGCCGACGGTCGCCCAGAACAGCTTGGCGTTCTTCTTCGGCCCGATGGTCTGCACCTTGCCGTCGGCGGTGAGCAGATCGATGGACCGCACGTGGTTGCCGAAGCTGCCCGCGCTGTGGTGATTCTTACCGTGGATGTCGGAGCCGATGGCGCCGCCCACGGTGACCTGCCGGGTGCCCGGGAGCACCGGAACCCACAGGCCGAACGGCAGCGCCGCCTTCATCAGCTGGTCGAGGGACACGCCCGCGTCCACGTCCACCAGCCGGGAGTCCCGGTCGATGCGGTGGATGCGGTTGAGCGCGGTCATGTCGACGACCAGGCCGCCGGCGTTCTGCGCGTGATCGCCGTAGGAGCGGCCCAGGCCGCGGGCGATGACGCCGCGACGCAGGTGCGCGGGCTTCGAGTCGTTGTCCTCCGCGACCATGGCGACCGCCTTGGCGATCAGTTCCGGGTCGCTGGTGGAGAGCACTTCCGAGGTGGTGGCCGCGGTGCGTCCCCAACCGGTCAAGCGCCGGGTCTGCGTCGGCAGGTCGAACGAACCCTGCTGTGACACGGTGCCCTCTTTTTCTTTGCCGACTACGGGGCTGTCACCGTTCGAGCTGGGCTCGGCGGCGGCCTCGGTAGTGGTCTGAGCTTTCGTGGACATCGGCATAGAGGCTACAGGCATAACCGTTCCGAGGCTTGTGTCCGATGTCGCGGGCATTAGTCTTCTGCGTTGTGACCGCGGAACCCCATCTGCCCCTCCCGCCCGAGCTGCCCCTCGTCGACGAACCGGGTGGCACGGATGTCGATCTCAAGACGCAGATCATTCGCTTCCTGGCGACGGGCATCTTTTCCGCGGTGGTGGACTTCGGCCTGTACACCCTGCTTTTCACGGTGGTGGGCCTGCCCCTGCCGGTGGCCAAGTCGATCAGCTTCATCGCGGGGACCACGACGGCGTACCTGATCAACCGGCGCTGGACCTTCCAGGCCGAGCCGAATCGCAAGCGGTTCCTGGCGGTGATCGCCCTGTACGCGTTGACCTTCGCCTTGCAGGTGGGGATCAACCAGCTCTGCTATTACGCGCTGCCGGACGCCTGGTGGCGGATCGCCCTGGCGTTCTGTGTGGCGCAGGGCACCGCCACCGTGATCAACTTCATCGTCCAGCGCGCGGTGATCTTCAAGATCAAATAGGCGCGGTTCAGGATTCGACGAGGGCGCTGGTCTCTTCCTTGGCGCGGAAGTAGTCGCCGCCCTTGGCGCGCACATTGTCGGTGCCCCACTGCCGGGCCTCCCGCCGCGCGGGCACCAGGTGCGGGATGTGCTTGCGGCAGTGGATGTAGGCCTCCTCCACATCCACCACCACCCAGCGCTCGGGCATGCGGCCGCGGGACTCGGCGGGCAGATCCGGGACGCAGCGGCGCATGAGCGCGTCGTCCACGATGCGGGCGGTGCCGTTGACGTGCAGGCCGATCAGGTCCTGCACGAAGTCGATCATCAGAATGCCGACGTGCGGGTTCTCGAGCACATTGCCGAGGCTGGCCATCACGCCGTTACCGCGGTATTCGGGATAGGCGACGGTGCGTTCGTCGATCACGTGCAGGAACCCGGGATTGCCGGCGCGGAAACTGGCATCGCATTCGCCGTGCTTGTCGGCGGTGGCGATGAAGGCCATATCCATCCGGCGGATGAAATCGATCATCTGGGTATTGAGCCGATCCCGTACCTGATCGGAGTAAAAGCGCTCTGCTCGGTCCTCGGTGCCGTACCGATCCTGCAGTTCCCGCTCGCCGTCGCTGCCGTTTCTGACCCCGGGCATCGTGCGCCCCCTTTGGTAGCTGAAATACCGGATGGAAGAGGCTCGGCCACGAACTACGGCCACCCGAAATCCTATACGGTTTAACTATTTTCGTGTGGCGAATGCGTGAACCGGCATATCTGACCTGGTAGGGGTGCTTCGACTGATGCCGGACAAACCTTCCCGATGCGAGGATCCTCCCGGATGAAACTGCTCACAAGGGACCTTCGTCCCTTAGCTGTGGGGATGCTGCCGGTCATTTCCGGGGTGTGGGTATGCGAGATCCCCAGGGGGCGCGGGGATTTCGCATTCCTGTTTTGTCCATTTTGCAGACCTTCGCGCCGGGTTCGATCGTTTTCATCCCCCTAGCTGGCGCTGATCTTCGGTCCTCGAAACATAAATACCGAAAGGTCTTTTCGAAACGGCTCCGGAATCAGGCCCGCGTGAGCGTCACCGGCACCCCGTTGAACACCGCGTTCCCCGACGGGACATCCACCAGCGAATCATCGGTCAGCACATTGGCGTTCACCCCGGCATGGGTCCGGGCGACCGCCTGCGCGCTGTCCTCGTGTCCCCAGCCGTGCGGCAGGCTCACCACCCCCGGCATGATGTCCTCGGTCGGCTCCAGCTCCACGGTCACCGTGCCCGCCGCCGACTTCACCACGGCCCGCCCGTCCAGCCCCAGCCGCGTCGCGTCCTCGGGATGGATGTGCAGCGTGCACCGGTTCGACCCGCCCACCAACGGCGGAACATTGTGCAGCCAGCTGTTGTTGGAGCGCAGCTGTCGCCGCCCCACCAGCACCATCTCCGGCCGCCGGTCCTCCGCGCGCGCCCGCAGCCGGGCCACGTCGGCCAGCAGTTGCGCGGGCGCGAGCTCCACCTTCCGGGAGGCCGTCCGCAGCGCGCCGGGCAGCCGCGGGCGCAGCGGGCCGAGGTCGATGCCGTGCGGATTGTCCAGCAGTACTTGCAGATTCATCCGACCCGCCCAGTTCTCGGTCGAGTCCCCGGAATCGGGATCGCCCGAAGCGGGCGGCGCCGTGGGCGCGTTCGCCGCGGCCGCCCACTCGCCGAACGGGCCCAGCCGCAGCATCAGGTCCAGCCGCTGCTCGGTGGTGTTCGACCCGAGCAGTTCCCCGCGCCGATCCGCCATCCCGGCCTTGTGCAGGGTCCCGGCGATCACGATCTCGTCGACCACGGTGAGCGGATCCAGCCCCGGTTGGGGCTCCTGCCCGGACACCGCGAGCGCCAGCCGGGCCATCACCTCGGCCTCGGACAGCTCGTCCTCGCCGAGCGGCGCCACCGGCGGCGAGTAGCGGGCGTAGTTCCGCACCGCGAAATTGAGCAGCGCGAAGTCGTAGTGCGGGGACTGTGTGACGCGCGGAGGCGGCAGGATCACGTCCGCGTGCCGGGTGGTCTCGTTGAGGTACCGATCGACGCTCACCATGAATTCCAGGCCCTCGAAAGCGGCATCCAGGCGCGCGCCACTGGGTGCGGACAGCACCGGATTGCCGGCCACCGTCACCATGGCCCGGATCTGCCCCTCCCCGGGCGTCAGGATCTCGTCGGCCAGCGTCGCCACCGGCAGTTCGCCCATGGCCTCGGGCAGCCCGCGCACCCGGCTGCCCCAGCGCCCGGTCCGGAACGGCCGCGACCGCACGATGCCCAGCGCGGCGCCGGTCGCGAACATGGCTCCGCCGGGCGAATCCAGATTGCCGGTCAGCACATTGACCACGTCCACCAGCCACTGCGTGACCGTCCCGAACTCGGCGGTGCAAGTCCCGATCCGGGCGTAGACGGCGGCGGTGGGCGCGGCGGCCAGTTCCCGGGCCAGCCGCACGATGGTCTCGGCGGGCACCCCGGTGCGCGCGGCGACCAGCTCCGGCGGGAAACCCGCCGCGGCGGCGCGGATCTCGTCGAGCCCGTTCACCTCGACCCGGACGTCGGTCAGGTCCTCCGCGAACAGCGTGTGCACGATCCCGAACAGCAGGTAGGCGTCGCTGCCCGGTCGCACGAACAGATGCTCGTCGGCCAGCTTGGCCGTGCGGGTACGGCGCGGATCCACCACCACGAACCGGCCGCCGCGCTGCCGCAGCGCCTTCAATCGACCCGGGAAATCCGGTGCGGTGCACAGGGATCCGTTGGACTCCAGCGGATTCGCGCCCAGCATCAGCAGATAGTCGGTCCGGTCCAGGTCGGGCACCGCCACGGTGAGCGGGTCGCCGAACATGAGCCCGCTCGACACCTGCTTGGGCATCTGGTCGGCGGTGCTGGCGGAGAACAGGCTGCGGGTGGCCAGGGCCCGGATCAGCAGCGGCACGTACAGCGCACCGGCCACGGTGTGTGCGTTGGGGTTGCCGAGGTACAGGCCCACCGCCTGATTGCCGTACGCGGCCGACACCTGCGGCAGCCGTTCCCGGATCACCCCGAAGGCCTCGTCCCAGCTGGTGGCCCGCCAGGTATCGGTGGCGCGATCGCGAATCATGGGCCGGGTGAGCCGGTCCGGGTCGCCGTCCAGGTGGCCGAGCGTCGCGCCCTTGGGGCAGACGAAGCCTTTGCTGAAGGGGTCGGCGTGATCACCGCGCACCGACACGATGCGGTCGCTGCCGTCGAGGGTGAGTTCGAGTCCGCACACCGCTTCGCAGAGCGGGCAGGTGCGCAGCGCGGTCCGGGGGCTGTCCGTGACGTGGGTCATACCCAATGATCGCCCGGCGGCGGATCGGGCGAAACACCTGCGGCGGACGAATCGCGATGGGGGAGCAGGCAATCGCGAGACCTGGGCTGATGCCCGTTAACTCTCAATTCGCAACGTTCGGACCCGGATACGGCGAAACCCGCGAGCGCCGGGGAGCACTCGCGGGTTTCGAGTCGTTCGTGGAGCCGGTGTCAGGAGGCGATACGAGTCGCCTGCGGCCGGGCTCCTTTGGCGGCGGCGCGGACGCCCGCGGCGATGGCGACCACCGGCGGGATCCAGCGGGCCTCGTGCGGGGCGACGCCCCAGCAGGCCGCACCGGCGGACAGCTTGCTCGGCGGCAGCGGGATGCCCGCGCCGTCGGAGTAGACGACCACGCCGGCCTCGCGCAGCGCCTCGATGGCACGTGCGGCCTTGGCCAGGCCGGTGACGAGGTGGATCTCGCGGCGCTCGGCGCCCGGGATCTCGATGACCGGGCCGGTCAGGTCGTTGGCCCGCAGGTAGCGGCGCACGAACGCGGCGGTGTCGCCGGTGACCTCGATGCCCGCGATGTTCTCGTCGGTGACCAGGCAGACGCCATTGGCGGTTTCGGCGACCGTCCAGCCGCGCTGGATGTAGTCCTGCGCAGATTCCGCAACGGCTGACGAAAACGTCGTACGCACTGGTTTCTCCATTCCCCGGTAGATCTAGTTCCTGCTCTGGTGGCGTATCGGAGCGGGGGGTTCGGGGCGTTACACACCCTTTTTCACCTCGAGTCCGGTTCTGTTGCAGAACGTCGTTTGTCCAGTCCGCTTCGGCCGGAACGTGGCCGTGGCTCATCTGAGACACCCGGTTGCCGGACCGGCTCTCGCCTGCGACGACGCGTCAAGGGCGCTATCGCTCGGTTCGGAGCCCGTCATCAGCCGCCGGCGTGACGTGTTCTACAACACACTCTCTCGTCGCGCGGGCCTCCGGCGTTACCGGAGACACTGAATCGGCCGAAACCGGACACACTGAATCGGCCGAACGGGTCTGCGGGAGAGGAGATCGTCGGCATGGCCGAACAGCCGGGGGAGTCGGAACTCGAGGAGCTCGAGAAGCTCGAGGAGCTCATCGAGGAAGGCCGCTGGGCCGCCTTCAAGGAGGCCGCCACCCGTCGCATGTCCCGGCGGCTCGCCGAGGGTGAGGACGCCGAGGAGCCGGTCGAACCCTTCGCCAGCCCAGGAGCTTTCGGCGCGTGGTGCGTGGATGCCGCCCGCGCCCTGCTGGACCTGCAGTTTCACCGCGCCGCCACCCGCACTCTGCTGCCGCTGGCGTACCTGCTGGGCTTGGCGGGCGCTTTCGCGATCCCGATCGTGGGAACCGTAGGGCTCTGGCGAATCTCGGCGTGGCTGGGAATCGTGTTCGCGGTGGTGTTCGCGGTGCCGTTGGGCCTGGTGATCGCCGCGGTGGTGCGCCTGCTACTGGAGTTCGTGCTCAACGCGTCCCGGCTGGCGGCGCGGGTCGAGCATATTTCCGATATGGCCGACGATCTGTTCCAGGCGTTGTCGGATGTGGCGGAACCTGTCAATCAGCTGTCCAAAGATGTTCAGGCAGTGCAATTCTGGCGCTTCCGTCGGCGGTCTTCCCGGAAGTAGCCTGAGTAGCGGCCCGTTATGTCTCCGCCCAGAGCGCGTCACGCGTCCATGGATCGCTGAGTTTTCCTGTGCAACAATGCGATCGCAACACTGGTATAGGGGGACTAATGGCTCTACCGCAGGGGATTACCGGATCGACCGTGCCGCGCCGCCAGCTCGGCCGACACCTGCGCGACCTGCGAAATCGCGCGCGCATGACGACCCGGGTGGCGGCGCAGCGACTGGAATGGTCCGAGGCCAAGATCTGGCGCATCGAAACCGGTCAGACGTCGCTGCGCAGCCTGGATGTCGAGGCCATGTGCCGGATCTACGGCGCGCCGGAGGACGCCATCGAACCGCTCACCGCGCTGGCCCGCGAGACCAAGGCCCGCGGCTGGTGGACCGAGTTCAGCGATGTGATCGACGAGGGCTACGAGGTCTACATCGGGCTCGAGGAAGCCGCCGGAAAGCTGATCAGCTACGAGAACGAGCTGGTTCCCGGGCTGCTGCAGACCGAGCAGTACTACCGCGCGGTGCTGGCGGGGGCCTACCCCGGCATCTCGCCCGAGCAGCTGGACCGCCGCGTCCGGGTGCGGACCGCGCGCCAATCCCTGCTCACCCGTGCCGATTCGCCGCTGCAGCTGGACGTGGTGATCTCCGAGGCCGTGCTGTGGCACCGCGTCGGCGGTGACGAGGTGACCCGCGGCCAGCTCGACCGGCTGCACAAGCTCGGTGAGCTGCCCAATGTCCGGCTGCGCCTGTTGCGCGCCGAGTGCGGCTACCACAACGGCATGGACGCGGGCCGCTTCGTGCTGCTCGAATTCCCCACCGCCGCAGGCGAACCCACCGAACCGCCGGTGGTGTACGTGGAATCGCTGACCGGGTCCTCGTATCTCGACAAGGAGCCCGAGGTGGCCCGCTACCGCGAAGCCTTCGCCTCGGTGAGTTCCATTGCGGTGGACGCGCTTCCGATCATCGAGTCGGTGCGCGCGGCGCTCTAGGGCGCGGGGTCTCTAGCCCAGAGTCTGGGCCAGCACCGCACGGTGCGTGGGCGCGGCCTGCTTGTGCAGTTCGCGCCCTTTTTCCGTCACGCAGACGAAGATCGCGCGGCGATCGTTCGTGCACAGCGTGCGATCCACCAGGCCGTCGCGTTCCAGTCGCGCCACGGTGCGCGAGAGCGCGCTCTGGCTGAGGTAGATGTCATTGGCCAGATCGCTCATCTTGTAGCTGTCGCTGCCGGTTTCGATGAGGCGGTCCAGGGTCTCGAATTCGCTGAGCCCGATGTGGTGGCGGCCCTGCAGTTCCTTCTCCAGGGCGCACGAGGTGGACGCGTGCCGGGCCAGCAGCTCGCGCCACTCACCCACCAGCCCCGACGTCTCGAAAGACGTTGTCACAGGCCGGTCGACGGGCACTGTCGGCTTCGGCATGGGGGTCATCCTAGTCGCTTCGGCAAAATCATGCCACCGCATTAAATGCTTGTGCATTTGATGCGTGTGCATGTACCGTCCTCTCTCGTGACTTCCACCGAGATCCGCCCCGCAGTGAGCGCCGCGGCCGACACCACGCAGTGGACCGCCCGGCTCTGGGGCATGCTCATCACCCTGTGCATCGTGCTGTTCCTCGACGGCCTCGACGTCTCGATGATCGGCGTCGCGTTGCCCTCGATCGGCACCGAACTCGACATCCAAACCTCCACCCTGCAGTGGCTGGTCAGCGGTTATGTGCTCGGCTACGGCGGCCTGCTGCTGCTCGGCGGCCGCACCGCCGACCTGCTGGGCCGTCGCAAGGTCTTCCTGATCGCCCTCGCCGTCTTCGCCCTGGCCTCGCTGGCCGGCGCGCTGGTGAGCTCGCCGGCGCTGCTCATCCTGACCCGCTTCGTGAAGGGCCTGGCCGCCGCGTTCACCGCGCCCACCGGCCTGTCCATCATCACCACGAACTTCCCGGAGGGACCGGCCCGCAACAAGGCGCTGTCCATCTACACCGTCTTCGGCGCGGGCGGTTACTCCATGGGCCTGCTGTTCGGCGGCCTGATGACCGGGCTCGGCTGGCGCTGGACCTTCCTGCTGCCCGTCCCGATCGCGCTCGCCGCCCTGGCCGCCGCCTACGTCCTGGTCCCCAAGGACAAGCCCGCCGAAGAGGGCGGCCACGACCTGCTCGGCGCGCTGCTGTCCACCGCCACCATGCTGCTGCTGGTCTACACCGTCGTCTCCGCGCCCGCCGCGGGCTGGGCCTCGGTCCGCACGATCGGCTCGTTCGTCGCGGTCGCCGTGCTCGCCGCCGCCTTCGTCTACGTCGAGAACAAGGTGCGCTACCCGCTCGTGCGCCTGGGCATCCTGCGCAAGGGCACCTTGGTCCGGGCCAGCCTGGCCATCATCGCGGTCGGCGGCTCGTACTTCAGCTGGCAGTTCATCACCACCCTGTACCTGCAGGACACCCTCGGCTGGTCGCCGCTGAAGCTGGCGCTCGCGCTGCTGCCGGTCGGTCTGCTGGTGGTCGCCTCGGCTTTCGTCTCCGACAAGCTGGTCGACCGCTTCGGCACCGGCCCGATCATCGCGATCACCATGGTGATCATGGGCATCGGCTACCTGCTGTACCTGCGCATCGACACCGCGCCGGACTACCTCACGGTGCTGCTGCCCGCGGTGCTGCTGGTCGGCATCGGCTGGGTCGGCTTCCCGGCCATCAACATTCAGGCCACCAGCGGTATCGACGACGACGAACAGGGCCTGGCGGCCGGTGTGCTGCAGACCGCCATGCAGGTCGGCGCGGCCATCGTGCTCGCGGTGACCACCGCCATCGTCACCTCGTCGGTGCCCAGCCACCCGACCCCGGCCAGCATGCTCGACACCTACCGGCCGGGCCTGCAGTTCGCCGCGGGCGTCGCCATCGTCGGCGCCCTGGTCGCGCTCACCGCCTTCCTGCCGAAGGTCCGGGCTCGCCGGGCGGACCGCGACGCGGAGGTCGAACTGGTCGGCTGACGCTCGTGGTGACTCCGCCCGCAGCTCACACGGGCGGAGTCGTCAAAGAAATCGGGGCGCATCGCATGACGCGATGCGCCCCGATGACGTATTGACCGGCGACGGCTCTCAGCCGTGCGCTGAAGTTCCGGGGAGGCGGGAGAGCTCCGCCAGGCGCGGAGCCGCGGCGTCCTTGTCGGAGCGGACGAAGGTGAGCGGTTCGCCGTTGCGGCCCACGGCCGGCCAGGCGATGGCCAGGTCCGGGTCGAAAGCGTCCAGGTCCCGGTCGAATTCGGGGGAGTACTCGAGCGAGCACAGGTAGTTCACCGTGGAGCCGTCCTCCAACGACAGCAGCGCGTGCCCCAGGCCCTCGGCCAGGAACACCGACTTGCGCTCCACATCGTCGATCACCACCGCGTCCCAGGTCCCGAAGGTCGGGGAGTCGCGGCGCAGGTCGACCACCACGTCCAGGAACGCGCCGCGCACGCAGGTCACGTATTTGGCCTGGCCGGGCGGGGTCTCGGTGTAGTGGATGCCGCGCAGCACGCCCGCCGCCGACGTGGAGATGTTGACCTGCAGCAGATCGAAGGGCCGGCCCGTCGCCTTCTCGAACTCCGAGGCCTTGAACGACTCGTAGAAGACGCCGCGGTCGTCTCCGTGCAGCCGGGGGGTGAACTCCCACGCACCCGGCACCGACAGTTCCCGAATCCGCATGCCTACTCCCAGGTTCGCCCGTGGCCCAGCAGGTCCATCAGGTACTTTCCATAGCCCGAGCGCACCAGGGGTTCGGCCAGCCGGGCGAGTTGATCGTCGTCGATGAAGCCGAGCCGCCAGGCCACTTCTTCCGGCACGCCGATCTTCAGACCCTGGCGTTCCTCGATGGTGCGCACGTAGTTGGCCGCGTCCAGCAGGGAGTCGAAGGTGCCGGTGTCGAGCCAGGCGGTGCCGCGGGCCAGCACCTGCACGTGCAGGCGGCCCTGCTCCAGGTAGGCGCGGTTGACGTCGGTGATCTCGTATTCGCCGCGGTCGGAGGGCTTCAGGTCGCGGGCGATGGCGAGCACGTCGTTGTCGTAGAAGTACAGCCCCGGGATGGCGTAGTTGGAGCGCGGGCGGGCCGGCTTCTCCTCGATGGAAATGGCCCGGCCGTCGGCGAATTCGACCACGCCGTATGCGGTGGGGTCGGAGACCCGGTAGGCGAAGACCGCGCCGCCGTCGAGGTTGTGGAAGGTCTGCAGCTGGGTGCCCAGGCCGGGTCCATGGAAGATGTTGTCGCCCAGCACCAGTGCCGCGCTGTCGTTGCCGATGTGATCGGCGCCGAGGACGAAGGCGCGGGCCAGGCCGTCGGGCTCGGGCTGCACCACATAGGAGATGTTCACCCCGAAGCGGCTGCCGTCGCCGAGCAGCCGGGTGAAGGCGTCCGCGTCCTCGGGGGTGGTGATCACCAGGATGTCCCGGATCCCCGCCAGCATGAGGGTGGACAGGGGGTAGTACACCATCGGTTTGTCGTACACCGGGACCAGCTGTTTGCTCACCCCGCGCGTGATCGGGTGCAACCGCGATCCGGTGCCCCCGGCCAGGATGATTCCGCGCATGTCACGACAGTCTGCCAGTTCTGCCGCGAACCGTGGCGGTCAGGTTCCGACTGGACCTCAGATCGATCACGCCCGTTTACCGGTGGACGAATTCGGCGATAAATGTTGCGTAGGTCACGTTCCCATGGTGTTCTGAAACAACGCTATGTGAGATGTCAGCGCCGACTCTCCGCGCGCCGGGTGCCGAGCCAGCCAATCGGTCCTTCCGGTCGAACGGCTCGGCGCGCCAACAACGAGGTAGGTGCGCGATGGCATTGCCCCATGACGGGACCGCTGCGGCCCGCGACGAAGTCGAGAACCCGGACCGTATCAGCGCCGCCGCGCGCACCCTGACCGCATTCTCCCGTACCGTGATCCGGCCCGCCGGCGACCGCGCGACGGTCACCGTGGGCTCGATGCCGGTCGTCAGCACCGTGATCAACAGCCTCGCCAAACTGCGCCCCAGCCCACGCGGCGTGGAACGGGAGGAAGTGCGGCTCAAGGGCTTCCGCATCGAGATCGTGCGGCCCGCCGGGGCGAGCAAGTCACTGCGCGACGGCGCGGTGCTGTACATGCACGGCGGCGGCTTCTTCCTGTGCGGACTCGACACCCACCGCCCGGTGGTCGCGTCCCTCGCCCGGCGCACCGGACTGCCGGTGGTCAGCGTGGAATACCGGCAGCTGCCCAAGACCGACATCTCCGGATCCGTCGACGACTGCCTCACCGCCTACACATGGCTGCTGGCACACGGGGTTCCGGCCGGCCGGGTGGTGTTCGCGGGCGACTCCGCCGGCGGCTACATGACCTTCGCGACCGCCCTGCGCGCCCGCGATACCGGACTCCCGGTTCCCGCCGGCCTGGTCGGGCTGAGCCCCGCCCTGGACCTGGACTGCACCGAGAAGCGCGCCCACCCCAACTATCACCGCGACGCGCTGATTCCCTTGTCCGCCTTGGAATCCGTGGTGAAGATCGGCGCGGAGGTCGACGGCCGCCTGGATCCCCGGATGTCGCCGGTCAACAATGTGCTCGCGGGCCTGCCGCCCGCCCTGCTCATCGTCGCCGAGGACGAGGTGCTGCGCCGCGACAGCGAGGTGATGGCGCAGCGGATGGCCCAGTCGGGTGTGCCCGCCACGCTGGAGATCTGGCGCGGCCAGGTGCACGCGTTCCCGGCCATCTTCCCCAACATGCCCGAGAGCCGGGCCGCGCTGGCGCACGTCGCGCGGTTCGTCCGCGAACGCGTCGAATCCGGAAGCATCGCCCGCACCGCGTGAATCGGTGATGCGCACATCGTGATTCGATGATGTGGGGCTCGGGGCCGCGGGCCTCGGGTCCCACATCCCCGGACAACGCGAAACCCCCGCCCGGATGATCCGGGCGGGGGTTTCGACGTACAGCGCGCAGCTACTCGGCCGGAGCCGACGTATTACTTGGCCGGAGCCGGGGAGATGTGCGGGCCGTTGATGGTGGTGAAGTACTGGATCGCGGCGGCGATGGCGACCGGCGCGGTGATCAGCAGCTGACCGGCGATGGTGCCCAGGAAGCCGATGGTCGAGGCGCCGACGAGGCAGCCGATGACCGGGCCGGCGCCGAACAGCGCGGCCAGCGGGGCGGAAGCCAGACCGGCGACACCGAAGCCGAGGACGCAGCCGACGGCCGCGGCGCCCAGGCCACCGACCAGGGTCGCCACGGTGGCGCCCAGCGCGATGGTGTCCTTCATGCGGTTCCAGGCGGCCTGCTCACGGTCGTAGTCCGACTTCCAGGGAGCCTGGTCCTCGTACGGCAGGGCGACGTCCTTCACGTTCTGCGGCGTGTAGGTCGCGTGGTCCATGTCGTACTGCGGGGTGAGGGTCGCGGTGTGGTCGGAGATCTCCGCCGCGATCGGGAAGGTGAAGTCGTCCACCTGCAGCTTCAGCGGCATGCCGGCGACGATGTTGCCGTTGGCGGCCTTGATAACGAAGTTGCCGTTCTCGACAGCCATCGAGCCCGCGTCGGTACGGATGATGGTGTTGGTCTCGGAGGTGGTGGCGGTGTAGTTGATCGCACCGGCCTCCTCGGCGGGGGCGGCGTTCACGGTGCCGGCGGTGACGGCCATGGCAGCGGACACCAGCGCCGCGGTGGCGGCGAATTTCCTCATCAGCATTTGTTGAAACCTCATCGAAGAGCTCGGGGGGACAACACGAATCGAAATGGAGGACAGCTAACGAGCGGTGAACCCGTTGTGACCGTTCGTTCAAATTCTGTTCACCAAGTCGATCGCGCGGTTCGTAAGGTAGGGGAAAAGTGCTGCGTAGGAAAGGTTTTCGCGCAGATATACGATTGCCGCAACCGCCCCCTCAGCACGTCCTTGTGACGAAGGTCACACGCGTCTTTGGTGAAGTCGTGACCTTACGAACCCGAATGTCACGGTCGGAGCACCGAATTGCGAAATGTAGACCGAGCGGCCCTCTTTCAATTAAGTGCATTTGTTTCAACGGGATGACCGATTCCGCGCACGCGGGTCGCCCCCCGGGTGTAAGGGATGGCAACTTCCCGGACCCACCGCCGAGGTGCGCCGCGGCCGTCGTAGTGTTTCGGTGTGCGATTGCTCGTAACCGGCGGGGCCGGCTTCATCGGCGCGAACTTCGTTCACCAGACGGTGACGCGGCGCGCGGGTGTCCATGTCACCGTGCTGGACAAACTCACCTATGCGGGCAACCGCGCCTCACTCGACCCGGTCGCGGACCGAATCGAGTTCGTGCACGGCGACATCGCCGATGCCGCGCTGGTGGATCGCCTGGTCGGGGGTGTGGACGCGGTGGTGCATTTCGCCGCCGAATCACACAACGACAATTCGCTGGCCGACCCGTGGCCCTTTGTCCAGACCAATATCGTCGGCACCTATTCGCTGCTCCAGGCCGTGCGCCGTCACCAGGTGCGCTATCACCACATCTCGACCGACGAGGTGTACGGCGACCTGGAACTCGACGATCCGGCGGCATTCGATCAGAACACGCCCTACAACCCGTCGAGTCCCTATTCGGCCACCAAGGCCTCCAGCGACATGCTGGTGCGCGCCTGGGCGCGTTCCTTCGGTGTGCGGGCCACAATCTCCAACTGCTCCAACAACTATGGTCCCTACCAGCATGTGGAGAAGTTCATCCCGCGGCAGATCACCAATCTGATCGACGGCGTCCGGCCCCGGCTCTACGGCGCCGGACATCAGGTGCGGGACTGGATCCACGTGGACGACCACAACAGCGCGGTCTGGGAAATCCTGGAGCGCGGGCGAATCGGCCAGACCTATTTGATCGGCGCCGACGGCGAACGCGACAACAAGTCCGTGGTGGAGCTGATCCTGGAGGCCTTCGGCCGCGCCGCGGACGATTTCGATCACGTCACCGATCGCCCCGGCCACGACCTGCGCTACGCCATCGACGCCTCGCTGCTACGCACCGAGCTGGGCTGGGAACCCGAGTACCGGGACTTCCGCAAGGGCCTGGAAGCCACCATCGACTGGTATCGGGACAACGAATCCTGGTGGCGGCCACAGAAGGCCGCGACCGAATCCGCGTACGCCGACGCGGGCGAAAAGGTGATCTAGACCGGTCCTGACCGACCCGAAACAGCAACGCCGGGGCAATTCGCCCCGGCGTTGATCGTTGCAGGTCACGGATGTTTCGGGTCAGCCCCAGACCAGAGTGGAGTACTTCACCACGGCCGCGATCAGCGCCACCGACGTCGCCGTCACCACGGTGAACGCCGCCGCCCGCGCCGGCACCCGGCCCGCCGCGTCGGCGAGCCGCAAGGGCACCCAGCGCAACAGCACCGCCAGGCCCAGCACCGCGAGCGGCACGAAGTAGCGGCCCTGCACGCCGTCGATGATGAAGTAGCCGACCGGCGTGAAGGACATGTACAGCGTCACGTAGATCATGGCCACGCTGGCCGCGATGGTCAGCAGCACCAGCCAGGTCCGCTTGCGGTCCGCGCCGGTCGGCGAGAAGCGCTCGGCCGCACCGAGGCTCATACCGAAGGCCAGCAGCGCCGCCAGGATGGTGAGGGCGGGCACCTCCACGTAGGAGAAGCCGAGCTCACCGAAGAACTGGGTGAACCAGTGCTGGTCGCGGCGGGCGATGCTGTCGCCGAAGATCCGCAGGAAGTGGAACGGATCGCTGAGGATGCCGTGCAGCTGATCGCCGGGGCGCACCGTGCCCCACTGCTTCTCGGGCCGCATCAGGCTCATGCCGTCACCGGTCGGGGCCGCGATCTTCATCCAGCCCGCGAAGGACACCGCGCCGAGCCCGGCGGCCGCCCACGGCAGCACCCGCTGCCACACCGCGACCCGCTCATCCGCTCCGTCCTGGACAACTCGGCCGAAACCGAAGCGGCGGGCCGGGATCAGCACGGTGAGCATGGCGATCAGCACGTAGGTCGGCTTGCAGACCGGCAGCAGCACGGTGGTGGCCAGCGCGGCCACCGTCTCCGGCTTGCTCAGTCGCTCACCGAGGAACAGCGCCTTCACCACCAGCGCCGACACCAGCATGGCGAGCGCGTTGGTGACGGTGTCCGCGGTGACGGTCCCCGCCTGGAACAGCGCGATGGGCAGCACCGCGACGGTGAAGGCCAGCCACTGCACCCGGTGCCCGCGCAGCACCCGCAGCGCGAATCCCACGATCAGCAGGTAGGCGAGCAGTCCGGCCCAGCGGGTGGCCAGCACCATGCCGCCGACGTTCAGGTCGAGGGCCTCGGCGATCCGGATCCCGGCCGCGGGCGGCAGGTACGGGATCGGGGAGTAGGCCGCGGTATTGGTGAACCACACCGGGGTGGTGTCGGCCGAGACAGCGGCCGAGCCGAGCTGGTCATAGACGTGCGGGTCCAGGACCATGGGGTCCGGCTCGTCCGGGTTGTCCTGGTAGTCGGTGAAGGCGTAGCTCATCAGCGCGTCGATGCTGACCGGCACGTCGCCGCCCCAGGCCGGGCCGCGGTCGTCGTGGATCTTCTGCGGCAGGAGCCCGCCGTGCGCGATCTGATAGGCGCGGCCGAACTGGGTGATCTCGTCGTGGCCCCAGAACGGGGGCGTGAGCACCGACCACACCGCGCCGAAGACGCCCGCGATGAGCACGAAAGCCACGGCGGCCGAACCGAATCGGCGTTCGACGCCGATCGCGGCGCGACGCAGCCCGGCGGTCTTCGACTCGGGCCGCGCGGCCGTGGCCTCGGGTTCGGCCGGGATCTTCTCGGGTGCCGCGATGGTGGTGCTCTCCGTCATCGAACCGAACCGCCGGAGTGGCCGCCGGGTTCGGACTCGCCGACCGCGGCGTACCGCAGGTACATCAGGCGCGCCGCCTCGTGCCGGGAGCGGCGGATGCCGTCCAGGATCAGGCCGGCGGTCCAGGCCAGGCTGCCGAGCAGCAGCAGGGTGAAACCGAGGAACAGGGTCGGGAAGCGCGGGACCTGGTGGGTCTCGTAGAACTCGATCACTATCGGCGTGATGAGCACCAGCGAGACCAGCCAGGACAGCGTGCCGAACAGGCCGTAGAAGGCGACCGGCCGCTCGTGCCGGGCCAGGCCGACGATCAGGCGCAGGATCTTGAAGCCGTCGCTGTAGGTGCGCAGCTTGGATTCGCTGCCCGCGGGCCGGTCCCGGAAGCCGACCGGCACGGCGGTCTGCGGGACGCCCAGGTGCTGCGAGTGCACGGTCAGTTCGGTCTCGATCTCGAACTCGCGCGACACCGCGGGGAACGACTTCACGAAGCGGCGGGAGAAGACCCGGTAGCCGCTGAGCATGTCCTCGACGTTCTCGCCGAACACCTTGCCGACCACGCCGTTGAGCACCTTGTTGCCGGTCTCGTGCCCGGCCCGGTACGCCGACCCGGCCTCGACCTCGCGGCGTACGCCCAGCACGTGGTCGTAGGGGCCCGCGAGCAGGGTGCGGATCATCTCCGGCGCGGCGGCGGCGTCGTAGGTGTCGTCGCCGTCGACCATCAGGTAGACATCGGCCTCGATATCGGCGAAAGCGCGGCGCACCACATTGCCCTTGCCCTTGCGGTTCTCGGTGCGCACGATCGCCCCGGCCGCGCGCGCCTTATCGGCCGTGGCGTCGGTGCTCAGGTTGTCGTAGACGTAGACGACTATGCCCGGGACGGCGGCCTGCAGGTCGGTGACGACCTTCGCGACGGCGGCCTCTTCGTTGTGACACGGCACGATGGCGGCTATACGAAGCTCGGTGGAGTCCACCCGGTCAATCCTCTGATCGGAGGCGAATATGAACACCGGGGAGGGTACCCGACCGTCACAGATATATGGGTGCTGCGGGGTTGGGGTACCGTCGGCCGGTGTCTGCGAACGAGTCCACGGCGGTCAGCGTGTCGTCGCCGAATGCTTCCCTGACCGGGAAGGTCCGGGCCCTGCTGCAGCGCGGCGGAGCCTTCCTGGTGGTCGGCGCGATCGGCTTCGTGGTCGACGCGGGCACCTACAACCTGCTGGTCTTCCTGGGCGATGAGGGGCCGTTGTTCCGCCTCCCGCTGGTCGCCAAGATCATCGCGATCGGGGTGGCCACGGTGGTCACCTATTTCGGCAACAAGTGGTGGACCTACTCCGATCACGACGGCGATACCGGGGCCCGGCACATCCTGACCTATGCCGCGCTGAATGTGATGGCCATCGGACTGCAATTGGGCTGTCTCGGCTTCTCCCGCTACGTGCTGGGACTGGACAGTCCATTGGCGGACAACGTTTCCGGCACGCTGATCGGTCAGGCCGTCGCCATGGGCTTCCGATTCTGGGCCTACGGGAAATTCGTCTTCACCAATCCGGCCTCGGGAACGAATAAGGCCTGACACTGATATTGTCGGGCCGCCGAGCGTGACAGTGGCGGTGCGACCACGTCGGATGAGCCGGTGTCTAAGTATTCAAAGGATGTCGAGGGATTCATGGATGCGTCGGCTGGGCAGGCCGTGACCGAAACCGAGGATCGGAAGGAGACCGGGGAGGCCCCCGTCTCCCTGCGCGCGGAACACGCCGCGCCGGATCGGCTGGTGCTGGCCCGCGGGATCTTCACCGGTCCCGCCACCAAGATCAGCGACGACCTGTACGCGGTGGCCAAGGGCAAGGTCACCCGGGAACGGCGGACCCTGCGCCTGGAGAAGGGCGCGTCGGTCAACACCAATACCTATTTCGGGCGCTTCGCCGCCGCCTACTGGCAGCGCTGGACCACGGTCACCGAGGTCGAGGTGGGCCTGACCCTCGAGGTGACCGGCAAGGTGCGGGTGCGGCTGGCCGCCTCCGACATCGCCGGACACCGCCGGGTGGTGGACACCGCCGTGGTCGAGGAGACCGGCCGGGTGACGCTGCTCGCCCCGCTGGACATGTACGTCGACGGCGGCGCGATCTGGCTGGAGATCGAGGCGCTCGGCGGTGAGGCCGTGATCACCGATCTGGA
The DNA here is from genome assembly GCF_050956485.1 of Nocardia sp. CA-145437. NCBI lineage: Bacteria > Bacillati > Actinomycetota > Actinomycetes > Mycobacteriales > Nocardiaceae > Nocardia > Nocardia sp. CA-145437. The sequence continues at coordinate 172,720 of NZ_CP191204.1, forward strand.
GTGGACCGCGGCCGCGCCCGAGCGGGTGCGCCCGGTGGCCATCGCCATCTGCACCTTCAACCGGGCCCAGGACTGCGCGAATACCGTTGCGGCACTGGCCTCCGACGCGACCGTGCTGTCGCTCATCGACGCCGTGTACGTGGTCGACCAGGGCACCGACCTGGTGCAGGACCAGGCGCTGTTCACCGAGACCCAGCCCAAGTTCGGCGACAAGCTGCGCTACATCCGGCAGCCCAACCTCGGCGGCGCGGGCGGGTTCACCCGCGGCCTCTACGAGGTGTCGGGCGCCAACGAGCACGCCGACGTCATCCTCATGGACGACGACATCCTGTGCGAGCCGGAAACGGTGTTGCGGCTCAACGCCTTCGCCAATCTGACCGTGGAACCCACCCTGGTGGGCGCGCAGATGCTGTTCCTGTTCAACCCCGACTTCCTCAATGTCGGTGCGGAAGAGACGAATCTGGGCAAGCTGCGCCACGGCCAGAAGGTGGCCAAGGCGCTGCGCAACACCTCCATGCTGAAGAAGCACCAGGAACGCCGCGTCGACGCCGGCTACCAGGCCTGGTGGACCTGCCTGATCCCGGCCGAGGTGGTCAAGAAGATCGGGCTGCCGGTGCCGATCTTCTTCCAGTGGGACGACGTGGAATACGGTCTGCGCGCGCGGGAGAACGGTTTCGTCACCGTCACGCTGCCCAATGCCGCCGTGTGGCACGCCGACTTCTACTGGAAGGACTTCGACGACTGGGCGCGCTACTTCTCCTCGCGCAACTCGCTCATCGTGTCCTCCCTGCACCACGACCTGGACGGCAAGGCGATCACCCGCCAGCTGTTCCGTGAGATCGCCGAGTACCTGGTCGGCATGCAGTACGGCCTGGCGCACACCACCCTGCAGGGCATCGAGGACTACCTGAAGGGCCCGGAGACGCTGCGCGACGGCGGCATCGAGGCGCTGGCCAAGGCCCGCGGCTCCCGCTCCGACTACCCGGAGACCGCCAAGCATCCCGCGGCCACCTCCCCGGTTCCCAACGCCCACCTGCACGTCCGCCGTGCGGGCGGCGAGCCCAGCCACCCGCTGCTGGTGCTCTACAAGCGCGCGCTCAACCAGTGGACCGGCCGCGTCATCCCGGGCCCCGTCGCGGTCACCCGCGAGGACGCCCACTGGTGGCACGTCGGCCTGTTCAACCACGTGGTCGTCACCGATGCCTCGCAGTCTGGTGTCCGAGTTCGCGTGCGCGACAAGGAAACCGCCCGCCGTCTGCTGATCCGCACCTACCGGGTGCTGCGTCAGCTCCGCAAGGAGCTGCCGGACCTGCAGCGCCGCTGGCGGGGTTCGATGCCGGAGCTGACCAGTCGAGAGAACTGGGAACGCCTCTACGGAATCGACAAGACTGCTTGATATTCGGCTGAGCATGGCCCGGGACATCCTGTCCCGGGCCATGTTTCATTTCCGCGACGGGTATTCCGCCTGTCCGCCGATCCGGCTCGCCGAGTCAGGGCGCGGTGAGCAGTGTGCGGGCGGCGGCGGCGAGGTCGGCTTCCAGCCACTCCGGGAGTTCGGGGTCGTGGGCGTGGCGGCGCAGCGCGGCGTAGGGGAGGTCCACGACCGCGCGGCTGACGGCGTCGATCTCGCGGGGCCCGGCGCTGCCGTAGAGGCCGTTCGCGATGCGATCGAGCTGCGCGAACAGGGGTTCGTTCATCCGGGCCAGGCGATCGCGGAACTCGGTGTCGGGCGCGCCGTCGAGCAGGTCGCGCGGCCGCAGGTTGAGCAGCAGTTTGGCGTCGTCGGGGCAGTCCCGGCCGAAGCCCACCGCGGCGGAGGTCATGCCGACCGCCGCCGCGAGCGGATCCGCCGCAGCGGCGGCGGCCAGCACCCGGGACTGGAACCGGTCCAGCGCCCGGATCCAGGCCTCGGTGAGCACGCCGTTGCGGTTGCCGAACCGGTGGTAGAGCGTGCCCACGGGTGCGCCGCTGGCCTCGGCGATGGCGGCGACGCTCGCCGCGCGGGGGCCGTCGCGCAGCACCAGTGCGCGCGCTGCGTCGAGGATCACGTCGGTGTCGTGCTTGCGGGGAGGCGCCATGAACTAGTACGTTCCTTCTATATGGAGCGTTTGCCCTATATCGATGAGCATTCCAGGGTAATCAATGCCGATCGCGCCGGCACGTGGACCGCACTACTGCGCACGACCTGCGAAAACCCTGACGATCTCAACACACTGCCCCGTGGTTTCGTGCTCGACGAGGCCGATCCGCCGCACCGATTGGCCGCCAAGGGCCGGCACTGGTTCTCCCGCTACCGCCTGACCTTCGTCCTCGACGAGGTCGACCCCACCCACACCCGTCTCACCGCGATCAGCCATGCCGCCTTCCCCGGCATCCACGGCCGGATCTATCGGGCTCTGGTCATCGGCACCCGGATGCATCGCCTGGTGGTCCGCGACATGCTGCGCCGGATCTCGGTCGCCGCGGGGCGGCCCGCATGAGTCTCCCCGGGCAGCGGTGGGGCGCCACCGACGCCGAGCTGTCCGCACGCATGCCTTGTGACGCGGAGCTTTCCGGCTCCGTGGTGATCTGCGATCGGGCCGTTCCGGTGGACGCGCCCGCACCGTTGGTCTTCGCCTGGCTCTGTCAGCTGCGCGCGGCCCCGTACAGCTACGACCTGCTCGACAACTTCGGCCACCGCAGCCCCCGGCTGCGCGATCCGGAACTCACCGAACTCGCGCTCGGTCAGCGTTTCATGTCGCTCTTCGAACTGACCGACTTCACGCCTGACGAGCAGATCACGTTGCGGGCCAAGGGCGTAGCGGTCACCTATGCGGTGCGCCCCGAGGCCGGTGCGGGCAGTCGCCTGCACGCGCGCGTTCGATTCCGGGGTCCCGCCTGGCCGCTGGCGCTACCGGTCTTCGGCGATTTCCTGATGATGCGCAAGCAATTGCTCACCCTGAAGGCACTCGCCGAGCGCGAGGCCGTCGCGCCCGGCTGAGATCAGAGGAACAGGTCGGTGGTGAGGGGGCCGTCGCCCGGAGTGACGCGGTACTTGTCCAGGTCGGTGATGCCGTGTGCCGCAAGGACTTCGTCGTCGATGAAGAAGTTTCCCGTGGTGTCCTTGGCGGGGGAGGTGAGGACCAGGTAGGCGGCGTCGGCGTAGATGTCGGGGGTGCGGGAGGTGGAGACCATCTCCTCGCCGCCGAGCAGGTTCTTGACGGCCGCGGTGGCGATGGTGGTGCGCGGCCACAGGGAGTTCACGCCGATGCCGTACTTGCGCAGCTCCTCGCTCAAACCCAGTGTGGTGAGCGACATTCCGTACTTGGCGATGGTGTAGCCGAGGGCCATGCCCGCCCACTTGGGGTCCAGGTTCAGGGGTGGGGACAGCGTCAGGATGTGCGGATTGCGCCCGGCCTGGGCGGAATCCTTCAGCGCCGGGATGCTGAGTTTGGAGAGCAGGAAGCTGCCGCGGCAGTTGATGTCCTGCATGAGGTCGTACTTCTTCATGGGCAGGAACTCGGTGGGGGAGATGTCGATGGCCGAGGCGTTGTTCACCACCATGTCGATGCCGCCGAACCGCTCCTGCGTCTGCCGTACCGCGTCCGCGACGGCCTCGTCATCGCGCACGTCGCCGAGGTATTTGAGGACGGTGCCGCCCGCGGTCTCCAGTTCGGCGGCCGCGGTGTGAATGGTGCCGGGCAGTTTCGGATGCGGCACATCGGTTTTCGCGATGAGGGTGATGTTCGCGCCGTCCGCGGCTGCCCGCTTGGCGATCTCGAGCCCGATTCCGCGACTGCCACCCGACATGATCATGGTCCGACCCGCCAGCGGCTTCTGTGCTCCGGTCATGGATCCACTCCTCTTCTGCTGTTGTCGCCCTGAATCCGATCATCCGCGCCTCACCGGGCCGGCGGGCCGGAACTCTCGCATCTCGGGCAGTAGTGCTGGCACTACCGAGCACCCGGCCGCCGACACGACCGCGATCCGGGTGCTCGGGGCATGGGCCGCACCCGTACGCGTCTTTACCCTCGAAAGGGCCGGAAAACCCGGCCTGAACAGGAGGAATGTCTTCCATGAGCGGATTGCGGCGGCCACGCGGGCGGGCTCTGCTGGCCGGTGTCGGGGTCCTGGCCGTCCTCGCGGCCCAGGCGTGCGGCACCGACCCCGGGAGCGGCGAACCCGCTCGCAAGGAGATCTACCGCACCATCACCCACGCCCTCGACGGCGTGGTCCGCGGCGGCTTCCCGGGCGCGCAGGTCGTGTTCGACGGACCGGACGGTCATCACGTGCTCACCGCGGGCGTGGGTGACCTGGGCACCGGCGCACCGATCCCCGAGGATGCGCGGGTGCGGATCGGCAGCAACACCAAGACCTTCGTCGCCACCGTGGTGCTGCAGCTGGTCGGCGAGGGCACGGTCGAACTGGACGCTCCGATAGAGCGCTATCTACCGGGCGTGGTACGAGGCAACGGCAATGACGGCAACCGCGTGACGGTCCGGCAGTTGCTGCAGCACACCAGCGGCCTGCCCGAGTATCTGGCGGGCCGCGACCCCGCCGCGCCCGGGTCCGGGCAATTGACCGCCGATTCCGATCAACTCCGCCGGTCCCACTACGAACCGGCGGACCTGGTCCGCATCGCCATGGCCATGCCACCGCAATTCGAGCCCGGCGCGCGCTCGGTCTACACGAACACCAACTACATCCTGCTCGGCATGTTGATCCAGCAGGTCACCGGCCGCCCGGCCGCCGCCGAGGTCGAGCGCCGCATCCTGGAGCCGCTGGGCCTGCGCGACACCTACTTCCCGGACTCGCGCGAGACCGGGATCCGGGGACCGCATCCGCGCGGATACCATGAAATCGACGGCCGCCGAGAGGACTTCACCGAGCTGGACCCGTCCTGGGCCGACACCGCGGGCGCGATGATCGCCACGCCCGCCGACCTGAACCGCTTCTTCACCGCCCTGCTCGCCGGGAAACTGCTGCCCGCCGCCCAATTGGCGGAAATGAAGCGGACCGTCCCCTGGGATCGGGGCGAACCCGGTTCCGGCTACGGGCTCGGACTGATCCACCATGCGAGCTCGTGCGGCAAGGAGGTGTGGGGTCACGGCGGCAGCATTCCCGGCTTCGGCACCCACACCGGCGTGGCCGCCGACGGCACCGCCGTGGTGGTCACCGTCAATCAGCTCCTGGCCGACCGGGCCGCTTCCGAGGTCGTGACCAAGGTCTTCGACTCCGCCTTCTGCTCATGAGAGGAACCTCCGTGCGTTTTCGCGAGATCGCCCGCACTCGACGGGGCTTGGCCGCACTGGCGGTGACTGGGCTGGCGGCGGGAGCCGCGCTCACCGCGGCCGCCGTCACCGAGCCTCCTGCGGCCGCGGCGCCCCTGGACCGCTACTACCACCAGCAGCTGGACTGGAAATCGTGCGATATTCCGGAACTCGACGGTATGGGCGGGCAGTGCGCCGACATCACCGTGCCGCTGAATTACGCCGAGCCGCAGGGCCGTACGACCACCGTCGCCCTCTCCCGCATCCCCGCCACCGACCCGGCGCGACGGCGCGGCGTCGTGCTGTCGAATCCGGGCGGTCCCGGTGGCGCGGGCCTGGACTACTTCGTGGATACCAGCAAGGCCCTGACTCCCGAGGTCCGCGCCCGCTACGACCTCATCGGCATGGATCCCCGCGGCGTGGGCCGGTCCGACGCCGTGAACTGCCACTGGCCGACCGGCTTCGGATTGCAGTTCGCGGGAGTCGACGCCAAGGGTTTCGCCGAATCCGTCGCGAGCCAGTCCGATCTGGCGGCACGGTGCGCGGCCGCCGAGGGAGATCGGCTGCCGCACATGACGACTCGCAATACCGCCCGCGACATGGACGTCATCCGCACCGTGCTCGGTGAAAGCCGGATCAACTACGTGGGCACCTCGTACGGCACCTACCTGGGTGCGGTGTACATGCAGATGTTTCCGGACCGGTCCGACCGCATGGTGCTCGACGGCAGTGTCGACCCCGACCGCTACGGCGTGGTCGGCATGGTGCAGGACATGGGCGCACCTAATGAGGCCGCGCTCGACGCCTGGGCGGCCTGGACCGCCGAACGCGACGGTGAATACCACCTCGGCGCGACCGCGGCCGCCGTCCGTGACCTGGTCCAGCGGCTCATCGCGCGCGCCGCGACCCAGCCCATCCGGATCGGCGACTTCGACGTCGACGCGCACTCCCTGCCCCTGGTGCTCTACATCGCCTTCGACTCCCCGCAGAACTACGGCCGTGCCGCACAACAGATCCGGGAACTGGCCGACGCCGCCGACGGGCAGCGGGTCGAGCCGGACGAGAACCTGGCGGGCAGCCTGGCCGTGATACTGCGCGCCCAGCCGCGCGACATGTCACCGTCGATGGCGGTGCTCTGCGGAGATGTCGGCGCGCCCCGCGATCCGGCCTGGTACTGGCGCAACCTCGAGGCCTCGCGCGCCACCCAGCCGGTCTTCGGGGCACTGGCGAACAACATCACGCCGTGCGCGTTCTGGGCCCCGCCCGTCGAATCACCCACGGCCATCGCCAATGCGATGCCGAGCCTGATCGTCCAGGCCACCGGTGACACCCGCACCAGCTATGGCGGCGCGCTCGCCATGCACCGGGCGCTGACCGGCTCCCGCATGGTGACATTGCAGGACGTCGGCATCCATTCGATCCTCGGCCGCTACCCGAACGCCTGCGTCTACGACGCCGTGAACACCTACCTGGCGGACGGCGTCCTGCCCGCCACCGACCTCACCTGCCGCGACGAGTGATCAGCCGGCGTTCAGATAGGCGAGGACGGCCAGCACCCGCCGGTGCCCCACCTCGTCGGCGAACAGCCCCAGCTTGGCGAAGATGCTCCGAATGTGTTTGAGCACAGCGCCTTCGGTGACCACGAGGCGCTCGGCGATCGTGGCATTGTCGAGCCCCTCGGCCATGAGCGCCAGCACCTCCCGCTCGCGCGGGGTGAGGGCCGCCAGCGGGTCGTCGGTCTTGCGCCGCACCAGCAGTTGGGAGATCACCTCGGGATCCATGGCGGTCCCGCCCTCGGCGACCCGGCGCAGCGAATCCAGGAAGCGATCCACCTTCCCGACCCGCTCCTTGAGCAGATAGCCGATCCCGCCCGCCCCATCGCCGAGCAGTTCGGCGGCGTAGCTGTCCTCGACCCAGGCCGACAGCACCAGTACCGGCAGGCCGGGATGAATCTGCCTGGCGCGCACCGCTGCCCGCAGCCCGTCATCGGTGTAGGTGGGCGGCATCCGCACATCCACCACCACCGCGTCGGGCCGGTCGGCGGCGACCACCCGCAGGAAATCGTCGGCATTGTCGACCGCCGCGACCACGTCGATACCGGCGGTCTTCAACAACAGCGCCAGTCCCTCGCGCAGCAGCGCGTCGTCCTCGGCGATCACCACCCGCATGACGCCACCACCTCGTTTACCGGTTCCTTCACGATCCGCACGGCAGCTCCACGCGCACCAGGGTGGGCCCGCCCGGCGGGCTGCTCAGCAGCATCCGGCCGTCCAGCGCCTCGGCCCGCCGCCGGATTCCGGCCAGCCCGCCACCCGCGATCTCGATCGCCGAGCCGATCCCGTCGTCCCGGACCTCGACGACCAACACCTCGGCGGTACCCCCGAGGCCGACTCGGAGCTGCCGGGCCCCGGAGTGTTTGGTCGCATTGGTCAGTGCTTCCGCGATCACGAAGTACGCGGCCCCTTCGACCGCGGCGGGCCGTCGCCGGAATCGAGTGCCCGCGGCCGGGATCGGATCCTGGCCCCGCTGTGCGGCGGCGCGCGGCTCCTCCCCGTCGATATCGAGTGCGCACGGGATCGGCGAGCGGGCGGCCAGCGCCGAAACGGCGCTCGCCAGACCACGATCCGCGAGCACCGGCGGATAGATGCCCCGCACGACGTCCCGCAGTTCGGCGAGTGCGGCCTCCGCGGTGTCCTGTGCCTTGCGCACCAGCTCCCCCGCCGCACCCGGATCGCGTTGCCGCAGTTGGTCCGCCAGTCCGAGCTGCATGATCACCGCGGCGATTCGCGCCTGCGCACCGTCGTGCAGATCCCGTTCGATGCGTCGCAGTTCCGCCCCGTGCGCGTCCAGGGCGGCCGCGCGCGTGGCGGTGAGTTCGGCGACCCGGACCGCCAGCTCGGCCCGCGGGGACCCGAGTAATGTCCGCGCCAGCAGCGCCTGCCAGCGGGCCACGGCGGGAATCTGGAGCACCAAGGCGGCCAAGGGAATCGCGATGAGGGCACTGAGCGCGGCCAGCGGCCACGAATCCACGACGAAACCGAAGCTCTCGACGGTGCCCGGCGGCACGATCCGCCAATACGCCGGTATCGCGAGCTGATTCAGGAAGCCCCAGGGCAGTCCGATCGAGAACAGCGCGACCACCATGCCGGGCACCCCGTGCACGCACAGCCAGGCGATATCCCGCGCGTTTGCCGGATCCTGGAAGGAGGTCGCCAGCCGCTGCTGGAGCCCGCCCGTCATCGGCCGGTAGGCCACCGTGATCGGCGCGCCCAGTCGTTTTCCGGCCCGCCGCCGCTCGAACCCGGTCAGCGGCCGGATCAGCCGCAGGAATTCGGGAATCGCGGGAATGCCGACGCCGATCAGACTGGTGGCCGCCACCAGCAGCACACCGACCGTCGCAAGGACGGCCGCGGCTCCCGTAGCGCCACCGATCAGCAGGTAGCCGATGCTCCCCGGCAGCGCCCGCAGCCGATCCGCCGTCCACCGTCGCGCGCTCGGAACGGCGGCGCCGGAATCACCATCGCCCCGGGCATCCACCGCCGCGCCGCCGGCCCGGCGATCCGGGCCGTGCTCCGGCATCGGGTCGGCAGTCATGCCACCAACCTACTGGCTGTGCAATGGGCACAGTCGGGGCCTTCCGCCGGGTATTGTCCGGCGCCGACCTGGCCGGATTCGGCGCGCCGCGTTGGTTCACTCCGGCGCGCCGCTTCCGGGCCCGGTCAGCGTTGCTTGCCGCCGCGTTCCTTGTACATCCGGCGCTGGCTCTTGTTGATGTCCTTCCACACCTTCTTGCGCTCGGCCTGCAACCGGGCGTCGGTGCGGGAGGCCAGCCAGTCGTTCTCCCGGCTCAGCTTGCGGAAGCTGTCCAGGCGCCGCTGCGGCAGCTCACCGGATGCGATGGCCGCCAGCACCGCGCACCCCGGTTCGGTGCGGTGGTCACAGTCGGCGAACCGGCACAGTCCGGCCAGGGATTCGACGTCGCTGAAGGTGCGGCCCAGACCTGTCGCGGCATCCCAGAGACCGACCGACCGCAGGCCCGGCGTATCGATGAGCGTGCCGCCACCGGGCAGCGGCCGCAGTTCGCGGTGCACGGTGGTGTGCCGGCCGCGCTTGTCGCCTTCGCGGACCGCCTGGGTCGCGAAGACATCCGCGCCGAGCAGGGCGTTGGCGAGCGTGGACTTGCCCGCACCCGAGGGGCCGATCAGGGCGACGGTGCCGGACAGCAGGGAGGTCAGCACATCCATGCCGACACCGCCGGAAGCGCTGACCGCCAGCACGGTCACGCCGGGCGCGGCGGCCCGGACGTCCTCGATCGGAATATCGTGGGCCAGATCGGCTTTGGTGAGCACCACCACCGGTTGGGCGCCGGATTCCCAGGCCAGCGCGAGCAGCCGCTCGATGCGCCCGAGATCGACGTCCCCGTCACCGGCGGTGCACACCAGCACGGTGTCCACGTTCGCGGCCAGCACCTGGTGGGCGGATTTGGCGCGGGACTCGGGCTGCCCGGAGACCGCCGCCCGGACGATCGCGGTCCGGCGCGGCAGCAGGGCTCGCACCGTGCGCCCGCGGTCGATGGCCACCCAGTCGCCGGTGCACAATCCGCTGACCTCGGAATCCGAGCGCGGAAGCTGTGCGCGGACCACCGCGGCCGTCAAACGGCTCTGGTAGTCGGCGGTGGGCAGTGGGGCGGCGATATCGCATTCACTGCGATCCATGCGAATCACGCGGGCGGGAATCAGGTCCTCGCCCAGTAGCGGCAGGTAGTCGGCGGCCAGGGCGGAGTTCCAGCCGTAGGGGGAGAGCAGGTCGAGATCGACCGTAGACATGTGGAGTCCTTCGACGGGCCGAGCCCGGATCATGGACTCAGCGAGGGGAATTCGAGGTGGAGGCGCGCACCGCGCGCGTGAACGCGGGCACGGCAATCCGCACAGTCGTCGTCACGAAACTCCACCTCCCATCTCTCCTCATGCCGTCACCGAGGCGACCGCTCCCAACAAGAACGGGGACAAGCTTGGCAGCCTGTCCCCGTTGTGCGCAACGTATTTTCTCGCCCGGTCCTTCGGGGTTTACCCGGAGAGTCCGAGAGTTGGACTCACCTACGACGAGGGCTTGTCGAACTGCTCCCGGCGGCCCATCCGCTGCAGGCGTAGCCACTCCATCAGCCCGGCCGGGTCCTTCTGCTGCACCAGGAAGAACCACCCGAAGCGGGCGACCTCCTGCGGCAACAGCTTTCGCATGCCCGGCTGAGCCATCAGGTAGCCGCGGTTGCGGTAGGTGAAGTGCCGCTTGACCGGATCGTCCGGGTACTGGGTGTGCATGCGCCCGCCCAGGATCGGCTTGAACTCGGCCGAGCCGTTCGGGTGCAGGTAGGCGGTCTGCAGGCAGGTGCCGAAGGGCAGCCCGGACCGCACCAGCCGCCGGTGCACCTCCACTTCGTCACCGCGCACGAACAGCCGCAGGTCCGGCACGCCGATCTTGTCGACGGCCGTCGCGGACACCAGCGCGCCATTGAACAGCGAGGCGATGCCGGGCAGGAAGTCCTCGTCGCCCAGCTCGGACCGCAGTCGCCGCCACACCACGCCGCGCCGCAGCGGGAAGGCCAGCCGGTCCGGGTCGTCGATATCGGCCACCACCGGCGACACCTCGACCAGCGAGTGCCGTTCGGCGCAGTCGAAGAGGGTGGCGAGCACGTCGGGGCCCTCGGGCCGGCCGTCGTCGTCGGCCAGCCAGACCCAGTCGGCGCCCATGGTGAGCGCGTGCAGCATGCCGAGCGCGAAACCGCCCGCGCCGCCCAGATTGTGTTCCGAACCCAGGTAGGTGGATTCGATGGGCTGCTGCTTCACCAGCTCGCCCACCTCGGCCTCGTTGCCGTTGTCGACCACGATCAGATGGTCGACCGGACGGGTCTGGCTGCTCAGCACCTTCAGCGATTCGGCGAGCAGTTCCCGGCGTTTGTGCGTGACCACGATGGCGACGATGCGGGCCTCGTCGCCGTAAAGGGGGGTGGATGGCTCACTCATGCGGGGTTCCGTTCCGGTTCACGTTCACGTTCCAGATCCCGCAGCACCTGCGCCACGTGATCACCCGCCTCCGGGCCCTCGTAGGCCCGCACCACGTCCTCGATGCCGCCCTGCATGCGCACCTGTCCGTGATCGATCCACATGGCGCGGTCGCACAACTGGGCCAGGAACTCATTGGAATGGCTGGCGAAGACGAGAATGCCAGAGCGCGAGACCAATTCCTGCAGACGCACCCGCGCCTTCTTCATGAATTCCGCGTCGACCGCGCCGATGCCCTCGTCGAGCAGCAGGATCTCCGGATCGATGGAGGTCACCACGCCCATCGCCAGACGCACCCGCATACCGGTCGAGTAGGTGCGCAGCGGCATCGCCAAATAGTCGCCCAGCTCGGTGAATTCGGCGATCTCGTCGATCTTGGACAGCATCTGCTTGCGGGTCTGCCCGAGGAACAGGCCGCGAATGATGATGTTGTCGTAGCCGGAGACCTCGGGGTCCATGCCCACGCCGAGATCGAAGACCGGCGCCACCCGGCCGCGAATCCGCGCGCTGCCGCGGGTCGGTTCGTAGATGCCCGAGAGCAACCGCAGCAGTGTCGATTTGCCCGCGCCGTTGTGGCCGACCAAGCCGACGCGATCGCCCTCCTTCAGCGACAGCGAGATATCCCGCAGCGCCTCCACGACCACCACATCGGATTGGTTGCGTCCGATGGCCCCACCGGCCGAACCCAGTACCGCCTTCTTCAGCGACCGGGATTTGGCGTCGAAGATGGGGAATTCCACCCACGCGTTCTGGGTCTCGATACTCACATGGTCGGTCATTGAGCCTTCACACCCAGTAGGGGACTCGGGAACGGAACTTTTTCATAGCCAGTATCGCGACTATCCAGCCGACGACGGTGATCGCCACCACCACAATCCAGCTGCGCAGGTGGATCGGGTCGCCCAGCAGGGGAGCGCGCACGATTTCCAGGTAGTGGAAGGTCGGCACCAGTTCGGCCAGCTTGGCCCGATCGCTGGCGGTGCCCGACAGCGCCGAGGTCTTCCACATGACCGGGGTGAGCACGAACAACATCAGGGTGGTGCTGCCCAGGATCGGCGCCAGATCCCGATAGCGGGTGCTGAAGATGCCGAACACGATCGTCACCCAGATGGCATTGAGGAACAGCAGCACCAGGGCCGGAATCGCCAGCAGCGCCGACCAGTGCAGATGCCGCCAGATCCCGAACGCGGGCACCATCACCGCGTAGATGATCAGGTTGTGGGCGAAGAACAGGAACTGCCGCCACACCAAGCGGTACACGTGCACGCTCAGCGCCGACGGCAGCTGTTTGATCAAGCCCTCATTCGCGATGAAGACATCCGAGCCTTCGAGAATGCTGGCATTGATCACATTCCAGACGATCAATCCCACTGTCACGTACGGCAGATACGAACTCAGCGACTGCCCGAACAGTGTGGCATAGAGCACGCCCATCGCGGCGGCCTGCAAACCGGTGGCGATGGTGATCCAGAACGGGCCCAGCACCGAGCGCCGGTACCGCTGCTTGATGTCCTGCCACCCCAATGCCAGCCATAGTTCACGCTGGGAGAACCCGTCGCGAAAATCCTTGAAGGCGCGACCGAAGGACTGGGAGTCCGACACCAGCGGCACTATTTCAGTGTCCGGGCGCACGTCGGTCTTCGCCGAGTCAGGGGGAGCAGCAGCAGGCACAGCACCCGACCCTATCTAATGGCAAACGCTTTGCGCGCAGAACCTGCCGCCGACCGCGTTGTATCGGCGGCAGGACGGGCTGTCAGAGGTATTGACCGCCGCCGGAACCCTGCTGTCCGCGGGGGTCGCCGTGGCTCATGCCGGGCGGGAGGGCCTGGCGCATCTGCTCGAGTTGGGCGCGGGCCGCCATCTGCTGGGCGAACAGGGCGGTCTGGATGCCGTGGAAGAGGCCCTCCAGCCAGCCGACCAGCTGGGCCTGGGCGATGCGCAGTTCCGCGTCGGAGGGGATGGTCTCGTCGGTGAAGGGCAGGGCCAGCCGCTCCAGCTCCTCGCGGAGTTCGGGGGCGAGGCCGGTTTCCAGTTCCCGGATGGAGGTGCGGTGGATCTCGCGCAGCCGGGTGCGGGAGGCGTCGTCCAGCGGCGCGTGCCGGACCTCCTCGAGCAGCTGCTTGATCATGGTGCCGATGCGCATGACCTTCGCGGGCTGCTCCACCATGTCGGCGAGCGACTCCTCCTTCTCCTGGGAGTCGTCCAGAATGCCCGAATTATCATCACCGACAACCTGTCCGGTGATCTCCACCGGCTCGCCGCCGATCTGGGCCGCCGCCGGGATGAACAGTGGCTTCCCTTCGGGCCCGATCACGACAATGTTCTCCGGAACCCCATCGGATTGCGTCATGTCTCCCATCCTGCCCAATCCGTACCGAACCCGCTAAGTCACACCCCAACCCGCGAGCATCTGGCGCCGCAGGTGTAACTCCCGCCCCGTGTGAAACGAAGCCGTGGATAGACCGGACAGCGACGTCCCGTCCAGTTTGTTCGGTAGATGCTGGTCGTCCCTTTCTGGGCGGACGCTTCCATCCCTACCGTTACCCAGTCGTGCCCTCTCCCTTTAGAGTGGCCAGCATGACTTACGACGTCGCACGGGTGCGGGGCCTGATTCCGTCCCTGGGCGACGGCTGGATCCATCTAGACCCTCAAGCGGGCATGCTGGTCCCGGATTCGGTATCCCGGGCCGTCTCAACGGGTTTCCGGACCTCCGCGTTCTCGCACTCCAATCGGCACGGCGCGGCCAAGCGCAGCGCCGCGATCCTGGAGGCCGCGCGCGAGGCCGTCGCCGACCTGGTCGGCGGAGATCCGGCGGGCGTCGTGCTCGGCCCGGATCGCGCGGTCCTGCTGGCCTGGCTGGCCGAATCGCTGAGCTCCCGGCTGGGTCTGGGCACCGGGATCGTGCTGTCGCGCCTGGATGACGAGGCGAATGTCGCGCCCTGGCTGCGCATCGCGAATCGCTATGGCGCGCACGTGCGCTGGGCCGAGGTCGAGATCGAGACCTGCGAGATGCCGGCCTGGCAGTTCGAGGAGCTCATCGGGCCCACCGCCCGGCTGGTCGCGCTGACCGCCGCCTCGCCCATCGTGGGCTCCGCGCCCGCGGTCCGGGTGGCCGCGGACCGCGTGCACGAGGTCGGCGGCCTGCTGGTCGCCGACTGCTTCGGCGCCGCGCCCTACGCGCTCATCGACATCGACGAACTCAACGCCGACGTGATCGCCCTGAGCGCACCGGCCTGGGGCGGCCCGCAGATCGGCGCGCTGGTCTTCCGCGACCCGGCCTTCCTGGACCGGATTCCGTCCATGTCGCTGAATCCCTATGCCAAGGGCGCGGAACGGCTCGAGGTGGGCGGCCACCAGTACGCGCTGCTGGCCGGGCTCACCACCTCCATCGACTACCTGGCCTCGCTGGACGAACGCGCCACCGGCACCCGCCGCGAACGCCTGGAGATGTCGATCACCTCGCTGCAGGACTATCACGACCAGCTCTTCGAGCATCTGATGGCGGTGCTGGACACCATCCCGAATCTGACCGTGATCGGCCGCGCCTCCACCCGCATCCCGACGGTGAGCTTCACCATCGCGGGCATGCAGGCGGAGAAGGTCTCCGCCAAGCTGGCCGACGCCCGCATCGGCACGCTGAGCGGCTCCCACGGCGGCAGCCGCCTGCTCGACGCCCTGGGCGTCAATGACGAGGGCGGCGCGGTGACCATCGGACTCGCGCCCTACACAACGACTTTCGAGATCGACCAGCTCGGCCGCGCGCTGGCCGCCCTCGACACCTAGGATCGTGCGGCCACCCAGGCCCTAGACCTCGCGGATCTGCAGGATCACCTTGCCGACGGTCTGCTCGGAGTCCAGCAGCCGGTGCGCCCGCGCCACCTCGGTCACCGGAACCTCGGCCGACACCACCGGCGCCACGGTGCCGTCGGAGATCAACGGCCACAGGTGGCGGCGCAGTTCGGTGATGATCTCCGCCTTCGACCCGCGCCCGTGCTCGGGACGGCGGCGCAGATTGGTGGCGTGCACCGAGCCCCGCTTGCCCAGCAGCACGCCCAGATTCAATTCCGCCTGCACGCCGCCCTGCATGCCGATCACCACCAGATGCCCGTCCTCGGCGAGCGCGTCGACATTGCGCTTCAGATAGGACGCGCCCATATTGTCGAGAATGATGTCGGCGCCCGGATATTCGCTGTGCAGCGTGGTCACGAAATCGTGCTCGCGGTAATTGATCAGTACCGTCGCGCCCAATTCCGCGCACCGGTCCAGCTTGAACTGCGATCCGGCCGTCACCGCCACCCGTGCGCCCAGCGCCCGCGCCACCTGGATGGCGTGCGTGCCGATACCGCTGCCGCCGCCGTGAATCAGCAGCAAGTGCCCGCTGTGCAGGCCCGCGGTCATCACCAGGTTGGACCACACGGTGGCCGCCGCCTCCGGCAGCGCGGCCGCGGCGGCCACGTCCAGGCCGTCGGGTACCGGCAGCAGTTGCGAGGCGGGCGCGTTCACCCGTTCGGCGTAACCGCCGCCGGCCAGCAGCGCGCACACCTGATCGCCGGGACGCCAATCCCGTACGCCGGGACCGACTTCCGCGACGGTCCCGGAGACCTCCAGCCCCAGGATCTCGCTCGCGCCGGTCGGCGGGGGATACAGGCCCTGCCGTTGCAGCAGGTCCGCGCGGTTCACCCCCGCCGCCGTCACATCGATCGCCACTTCGCCCGGTCCGGGCGCGGGCAGGTCGTCCACCTGCGCCCATTTCATGACCTCTGGCCCACCGAAACCGTCGAGTGTCACCGCATACATGAAAACGAGCCTACGACCGAGCCGCACCGATTACTGTCAGGCCACCCTCGGGCGCGGTACAGCATCCTCTCAGCTTCGACCGGCACCGTGTGTGTGGAGGGATTCGAAAGGAGATTCCATGATCACCACCCTGACCGTTCTCGGCGGCATGGTCATCCTGGCCGCCATGGCGATGTCCGGCTTCGTCGCCCACGACGCCCCGCGCGCCCTGGTCCGCGTCCGAAACCGCCGATAGTCCCCGAGTACTTTCGACCCCCTACGCGGCCGGGTCGAAAGTACTAGCGTTCCGGGGCATGAGCAGTTTCGTCGACTTCCAGAACGAGATCTATCTCGCCGGTCTGGCGGGCGCTGTCCCGGCGCTCCCGATGACCGCGGTGGGCCTGGAAGAGCGGGCTCGGGAAGAGCTGGATCCGGCGGCCTTCGCTTATGTGGCGGGCAGCGCGTCCTCCGAACGCACCGCGCACGCCAATCTCACCGCCTTCGAGAAGTACCGGCTGCTGCCGCGTGTGCTGCGCGGCGCGAGCGGGCCCGGCGCGCGTGACCACTCGGTCGAGGTGCTCGGAACCCGTTTGGCCGCACCGATTCTCACCGCGCCGGTCGGCGTGCTGGGTCTGTTGCGCGAGCGCGGCGAGACCCTGGTCGCCGACGTCACCAAGGAACTGGGCATCGGCATGTGCCTGTCCACCGCCGCCTCCTCCACCATCGAGGAGGTCGGCGCCCGGGCCGGGGCCTGGTGGTATCAGCTGTACTGGCCCAATGACACGGAGCTGGCCCGCTCCTTCGTCGAACGCGCCGAGAAGGCCGGCGCCAAGGCCATCGTCGTCACCGCCGACACCCCCGCGCTGGGCTGGCGGCCCCGCGATCTCCGGCACGGCCACCTGCCGTTCCTGCACGGCCAGGGCATCGCCAACTACCTGTCCGACCCGGTCTTCCGGGCCAAGCTGAGCGCCCCGCCGGAGGAGAGCGAGGAGGCGCTGCGCGCGGCCGTGCTCACCTGGTCCGGGCTGTTCGGCAATCACGCGCTGCGCCCGGCGGACCTCGCCCGCCTGCGGGACTGGACCGAACTGCCGATCGCCGTGAAGGGCATCCTGCACCCCGACGACGCCCGCCAGGTGGTGGACGCGGGCGCGGACGCGGTGATCGTGAGCAATCACGGCGGCCGGCAGGTCGACGGGGCGATCGGCGCGCTGGACGCGCTGCCGACCATCGTGGCCACCGTCGGCGATCGCGCGGACGTGCTCTTCGACTCCGGTATTCGCACCGGGTCCGACGTCATGATCGCGCTGTCCCTGGGCGCCAAGGCCGTCCTCTACGGCCGCCCCTGGGTGTACGGCCTGGGCCTGGCGGGCGCGGACGGCGTGCGCCACGCGCTGCGCTGCCTGCTCGCGGATTTCGATGCGGCCATGGGGCTTTCGGGCTGCCGCGGTCCGCACGAGCTGAGCCGCACCATGATCTCGTCCTACCGCGTTTAGCCCGCGCGCGCGGAGGAATCCTGCGGGGGGAAACCGCGCGGGACCGCCGAGCTGAGGAGGGGCGATCACACGCCGTCACAACAATGAGCCGGTGGCCGCGGCCGCGGGCCGGAATACGCTCGAACCGAGGTGGCTCACCCCGGAGCAGCAGCGTGCCTGGCGCGCCTACATGGACGGCAGCCAGCGCCTCATGTCCGACCTCAACCGGCAGCTGCAACGCGACTGCGATCTGTCCCTGGCCGAGTACCGCATTCTGACCAAACTCTCCGAGGCCCCCGGCCGCGCCCTGCGCATGAGTGACCTGGCAGACGGCGTGCTGTCCTCCCGCAGCCGCCTCACCCACCAGGTCCGCCGCATGGAGGCGCAGCGCATGGTCCGCCGCATCGCCTGCGAGGACGACGGCCGCGGTGTGCTGGCCCAGCTCACCGACGAGGGCCTGTGCCGCCTGCGGACCGCCGCGCCCGCCCACGTCGCCGCGGTCCGCCGGTTCTTCGTGGACCTGCTCACCCCGCAGCAGCTGGCCGCGGTGGCCGCGGCCCTGGACCTGGTGAATCTGGCCGCCGACCACCGCGCCGACACCAGGTCGGCCGCCGATCCGGAGTGATCGGCTACGCGGATCTGGAAGCGGCAGGCCGACCGCACGCGCCATCAGTTACCATCAGTCCGCTTGGAAGCGTGGCAGAGCGGCCGAATGCACTCGCCTTGAAAGCGAGCGTTGTGAAAGCAACCGGGGGTTCAAATCCCTCCGCTTCCGCGTGAAGATGCTGGCGGCCAAGGGATTTCAGACCCCTTGGCCGTCGGCATTTCGCATTACCGGGCGGGGAGGTTCGCGAGCCAGTCGCGGATGATCGGGTCGGTGACCTCGGGGTGGGTGAACGGCACCGAGTGGGCCGCGCCCAGCCCCTCGATGGTCTCGACCCGGGTCGGACCGCCCAGCTGCGCGGCCAGTTCCTCGGTCTGGCGGCGGCTGTGGATCTGATCCTGCACCCCGTGCATCAGCAGCGCGGGCGCGGTGATGTCCTTGACCAGGTCGACGATGGACTCACGATCGATGAGGCAGCGTCCGGCCTGCTCGAGCCGACGCCGATCGGAGGCGTTCCACTTGTCGAGCCAGTAGCGGCGCTGTTCGCGGGTGCCGCCGATCATCTGCACCGCGATCGGGGTGGCGATGGGCTCCAGCGGGACGTCGCCCAGGATCCACTGGTTCATGATGATCATCTCGAAGCCAACGGATTCCGCGTCGTCGTAGGCGTCCGCCCGGGTGCCGATCAGGATCAGGCCGCGCACCCGCGCGGGCTGCAGCAGCGCCATGCGCAGGCCGATCCAGCCGCCCTGCAGCAGGCCGCCCACGACCAGCCGGTCCAGGCCGAGGTGATCGATGACAGCCCATGCGTCCCAGGCCAATCGCCAGTTGTCGAACGGCTCGGCCGGGTCCTCGGTGTGGCCGTGGCCGCGCGCGTCGATGGTGACGACCCGGTAGTCCGGGGCCAGCGACGCCTCCTGGGCGGCCCACATCTCGGTGTCCTGGAAGAAGCCGTGCATCAGCAGCACCGCCGGGCCGTCGCCGCCGGTGTCGCGATAGTGGATCTTCGCCCCGTCTTCGGTCGTCACGAACGGCATGCGGCGGCGCCCCCTGTCAGGTCTTCGGTTGCGCCGGTGTGGATTCGAGGCGCGTGCCGACCCTAACAGGAACGTGTTCTAGATGAAGCGCGCGATCGTCGCCGGATCGGTGGCGAACTCCAGGAACGCGTCGTTCTCGTGCGGATCGCCCGCCGTGACGCGCACGCCGTCCGCGCCGTAGGGCCGGATGATGACCCCCGCCTCGGTGCTGGCCGCCCCGTATTCGGCGCTGCGGTCGCCCAGCGGCAGCCAGACGAAGTTGGCGTGACTCACCGGCACCCGGTAGCCCGCCGCCAGCAGCGCGGCGCGCATGCGATCCCGTTCGGCCACAACCGCATCGGTGCGCTCGATCAGCTCCGGCCGCGCCTCCAACGACGCGATGGCCGCCGCCTGCGCCACCCGGCTCACGCTGAACGGGATGTGCACCTTCATCAGCGCGGTGATCACCTCGGGCGCGCCGACCGCGTAGCCGACGCGCAGCCCCGCGAGGCCGTACGCCTTCGAAAACGTGCGCAGCACCAGCACATTCGGGCGCGTGCGGCCCAGTTCGACGCCGTCCGGGAAGTCCACGGCGGGCATCCGCACGTACTCGAAATACGCCTCGTCCAGCACCACCAGGACGTCGGAGGGCACCGTGTCGAGGAACTCCACGAGCTCGGCCCGGCCGCGCGCGGTGCCGGTCGGATTGTTCGGGTTGCACACGAACACCACGCGGGTTTTCGGGGTGATCGCCGCCGCCAAAGCGTCCAGGTCGTGGGTGAATTCATCGTCCAGCGGCACCTGCACCGCCTTCGCGCCCGCCACCTGGGTGACGATCGGGTACGCCTCGAACGAGCGCCACGCGAACAGCACCTCGTCGTCGGGGTTGCGGCAGGTGATCTGCACCAGCTCCTGGCACAGCGCGACGCTGCCGCACCCGGCCGCCACGTTCTCCAGCTCCACGCCCAGGAAATCCGCGATGGCGCCGCGCAATTCGATGGCGTGGTTGTCCGGGTACCGGTTGGACAGCTCGACCGCCTCGGCAATGGCCTTGGTCACCGACGGCAGCGGCGGGAAGGTGGTCTCGTTGCTGGCCAGCTTCACCGCGCCGGGGTGGGTCTTGCCGGCGACGTACGCGGGGATGGCATCGAGGTCCGGGCGAATGTGCGCGCTCACCCCTCCACCCTATGTGCAGTGCCGGCGGGGTCGCCCGGGGGTGTCGTCCGGTTTGCGCGAATGCCGGCCGGGGTTCGCTCGCCCACCCCGAGCCGGGCTCGAATCGCGCTCGGCTGGAGTGTCTCCGGCCCTCCTGACCGGCGGAAAGATTTATCCCGTTTTTACCTAGCACAACTACAGTGGCCCTATGTCGGGCATCTATCGAGAACTGGCCCCTGTGCACGACACCACCGCGATAGCGCTGACCGTGCTCGAACCCGAGGGACACACGCGCGGCGGCATCGTGGTGTTGCACGAATCACGTGAATTCACCGAGCCATTGCTGGAACTCATGCGAGCGCTCGCCGCCGACGGCTGGACCGTCATCGCCCCCGACCTGTTCCACCGCCCCGCCAACGGCAGCCTCGTCGACCGCGTCTTCGGCGACGACCTCTTCGCCGACTTCGACGCCTGCTTCGAGTGGCTCACCGGACACGGCGTCTTCCGCGACTGCATCGGCGTCCTCGGCTTCGACTCCGCCGGCACCGCCGCCGCCCTGGTCGCCACCAACCGCCGCGTCGGCGCGGCCGTCAGCGTCGCCGCCCCCGGCATCGAAACGCCCCTCACCGAGCAGGCCGTCGCCCTGCTCGCCGCCGCGCCCGCCTTCCAGGCCCCTTGGCTAGGCCTGTTCGGCGAGGACGACCCGCGCACGCCGCCCGATCAGGTGGACCGCCTGCGCGAGGCCGCCGCCCGCGCCGACGTCGCCACCCTGGTGGTCACCTACCCCGGTCTCCACCACCGCCCCGACCAACCCGGCTTCGACCCCACCGCCCTCGACGACGTCTCCGTGCTCGACGCACAGACCAGAATCTACGAATGGTTCGACTCGCACCTACGCTGACCAGCCGATTTGGCCTATTGGTCACCCGCTGTGTAATCTTCTGTCCCGGCGGTTCGAAAGGAACCGGCGCCCTCGAAGAGGGGCACCAGGAGGCGTGCCAGAGCGGCCGAATGGGACTCACTGCTAATGAGTTGTCCCTTCACGGGGACCGGAGGTTCAAATCCTCTCGCCTCCGCCACTGCCCGGTACGCCGGGTGGACATTTGAATAGACATGCGCCCGTAGCTCAACGGATAGAGCATCTGACTACGGATCAGAAGGTTAGGGGTTCGAATCCCTTCGGGCGCACAAACAAAGGCCCCACACCAAACGGTGTGGGGCCTTTGGCTTTTGGCGGATGCGGCTACTTCCAGGCGGCGAGGGCGGGGAGGTCGCCGGTGAGGTCGGCGCCGGGGGCGCGGCCGATGAGCCAAGCGGCCAGGGATGCGGCGGGGCCGCTGATCTCGGGGCCCTGAGTGCCCACTGCGCCGGTGTAGCCGGTGTCGGTGGCGATGACCGTGAAGCCCGCTCCGTCGGTGGGCTTCACCTCCCTCAGGGACTCGGCGAGCAGGCGGGTGGTGAAGTCCTCGGGCCAGTCGGCGGGGGTGTAGCCGATGTTCAGGTCGACGTGGTGGATCTCCACCTCCAGCAGGCGCATCCAGATGACGCGGGTCGCGGGGATCTCGCCGCCCATGCGGTTGCGGACGGTGGCGGTCCAGCGGTCGGCGGGCATGACGCGGGCCAGGGCGAGCCAGCGTTCGGCGGAGGCGGTGAGGTCCTCGAGTTGGTCGCGCAGCGCGCGCGGCGCACCGGCCTCGATGTCGGATTCGCGGAGGTATTGGCTTGCGTACTGCGGGGTTTCGATGCCGGTGCGGGCCCACAGCAGCAGGTTGACCAGGCTGTCGGCATTGCGGGAGAGGTGCGCGAGCACGTGGCCGCGGGTCCAGCCGGGCAGGAGGGAGGGGTCGACGAGGTCGGCGTCGCTCAGCGCGGCGACCGCGGGGAGCAGGCGCTCGGTCGCGGCGGCGACGGTGTCGAGCTGGGCGGCGGTGTCGGCGAGGTGCGCGTCGCTGGTCACGGTCCGACCCTAACCGCTGCGGGCGGTCAGCGGCCGGACGAGCGCACGGTGCGCCGGTGCCGGGACGGCGTCCCGGAATCGCGTTCGGCCACAACGATTTGCACGGCCAGCGCCACCAGCCACAGGGACATGGCCCCGACCTGGATGCGCTGCGCGATGCCCAGGCCGTAGTTGCCGGGCAGGTTGTCGGCGATCAGCATCCACGCCGTCACCACCGAGCCGACGATCAGAATCCACAAGCCGGTGTGCCGCAGGATCGGCCAGCGCCGGTACTTGAACGCGGCCACCGTGAACGCGATCATCGCGATGTAGATCGAGAAGACGGCCAGGGTGCTGGTCAGCGCGTGAATCTGGTGCAGCTGCGGGAACAGTCCGGTATCCACATAGCGTTTGGGCGCGCCCGGCTCGTCGGGCACGATCGGCCACTGCGCGTCCGCGATGGTCGCCGCGCCGAAGCAGGCCAGCGCCACCCAGCCGATGGTGGAGTAGAGCCGCCGCGAGAACAGCAGCACGCCGCCCAGCCCCGCCACCACCAGCAGCGAGCCGGAGACGGTGTCACCGGTGGTGAAGACCCAGCGGAACGGTGCGCCCTTCTCGGCCAGCTGGCTGAGGAAGGTGTTGGTCGGGTTGCTCTGGATGGGCAGGATGAATTCCAGGACCCAGGAGGAGTAGCCGAGTCCGGCGACCGCGATCAAGATCGCGATGAACCATCGCAGTACCCGTCGCCATCGCGGCTGGAGCACGGTCGTGCTCGGAGCCGCCTCGGCTAGTTTCTGCTCGGTTGGCATCACCGCGCTCGCTTTCGCTGGCCTCGCTCACTCGTACTGCCCTGCCCGGCAGTTTTCGATTCGCCCGGACTGGTCGGCTGGTCCGGTTGCTACGTCCATTGTCGCCCATTGGTTAACACAGACGTCACACGCCGCGCGACAACGCGGTCATCACCAGGTCGGTAGCCGATTCGGCGGCCTCGTGCTCCCACACCCGCACCACGGTCCAGCCCGCCGCCGCCAGGCGGGCATCGGTGTCGCGGTCGCGCGCCACATTCCCCGCCAGCTTCTCGGACCACCATTCGGCGTTGTTCTTCGGGCGAGTCGCATGCGTCGGACAGCTGTGCCAGAAGCACCCGTCCACATAGACCGCCACCTTCCGCCGCGGGAACACGATGTCCGCCCGCCGCCGTAGTCCCGGCAGCGGCGCCCGGTCCACGAAGTAGCGCTCGCCGCGCCGATGCAATTCCCGCCGCAGGGCCAGCTCCGGCTTCGTCCCCACGCGGCGCTGCTTGGCCATCCGGGCGCTGGTCGCCGCGTCGGTGACCGGCCGCGCATCCGTCATGCGGCCATCCTTGCCGCGCCGGACCAGGCCGGCAAGGTTCACGCGGCCTTGACGGGAGCGCCTCCCATGCGCTCGAGATGGTTCTCGACGTCGTCGAGGAAGCCCTCGGGGAAGCGCAGCGAACCCATCTGGGTGCGGCGCAGGAATCCGGCGGTCGCCCGGGCCGAGAGCAGCCGGGGATCGTCGAGGAACCAGCGCAGGTCCTCGTACGGCGCGTGAACCGGCCAGGTGGACACCGGAACCCGCCGCACCTCCCCGCGATGCCCCCAGGCCGCTGTCGGCCAGCTGCGGCGGGTCAGCGGTTCGCCGTCGGGGACCGGGTCGTCGGCGGGGTCGGTGACGCGCCCGGCGATCCACTCGGCCATGCGCACGCTCACCGCGTTGCCGACCAGCTTCCAGCGATGCCCGGGACGCACGCCCGGGACCTCCAGCGCCGGAGTCGTCCAGTCGCGGTCGAAGCCCTGCAACCGTTCCCCGTCGGTGATGCCCGGCGTCACCAGTTCCCCCGACGGCAGCCGGACAGCGGGCGGGCTGGCGATGCCCAGGCCCGAACCGCCCTTCAGGGTGGGCACCGCGTTCACCGCCCAGCCCAGTCCCCGGTTGCCCTCGGTCCAGTAGAAGCCGCACGGATCGTGCGCCGGATCGCCGACCTCCCGCGGGCCCGCGTCGGTCCCGAACAGGATGGGCCGCGGATCCTCGGTGCGGGAAGCCAGCATCAGCACCCGCTCCCGCCGCTGCGGCAGCCCGAACGCGCGCGCGTCCACCACCCGGTAGGCCCAGGTGTAGCCGAGTTCGGTGAGGGCGTCGGTGATGTGGCGCATGGCCGCGCCGCCGCCGAGTTGCAGCATGAACGGCACGTTCTCGATCAGTAGCCAGCGCGGCCCCCGCTTGCGCTTGACCAGCCGGAACACCTCGTCCACCAAACCCGAACGGGAGCCGGTGATTCCGGCCGTGCGCCCGGCCTGGGACAGGTCCTGGCATGGGAATCCGGCCGCCACCAGCTCGATCCCGGACGGCAGCGCGCGCAGCTTGGTCACGTCCGAATGTAGTGGCACGCCGGGGAAATGCGCCGCCAGCACGGCCTGCGCGCCCGAATCGATCTCGCAGAGCAGTTCACTGCGCCACCCGTGGGCCGCGAGCCCGAGTTCCAGCCCACCGATGCCGGCGAACAGGCCGACCATCCGCGCGCCCGTCACAACAGTCCCTTTCACCCCGGAGTCCCCGTGCCGCAGAGCACGTTACTCGAGTCCCCTCATCGACACCGAGCGCAACGCCCGGCGGAGCCGGACATCCAGAGCCGGTCGCTATCATTCGGGCGATCGGTCAGCGGGCGCCGGCGTGCGGAAACGCCGAGAACCGCTCCGCACCATTGCATGTTGATCACGATGTCCGGTCATGGGAGTGATACCGGCCGGGGATCTCGGACGAACCGGGGCCTGCAACTACGGTTATAGGCGTGACGGATAACGGGAGTGAGGACGCCAAGCCGGTGGCGCCGCGGTGGCCGGCCATTCTCACCTGGCGCGCACACAACGCCTCACGCATGGAATCGGTGCGGGTGGTGGTGAGCGGCAACCGGATTCGCGCCGCGGGCCGGATCATCGCCGGCGACTGCGCGGACCATCCCGCGTTCAGCGCCTCCTACGACCTGGTCACCGATGAATCCGGGGTCACCAAGCGGCTGTCGCTGCGCAGCACGCTGGCCACCGGCGAACGCCACGCCTCGATCGCGCGCGACGAGGAGGACTACTGGCTGATCGACGCCGGAAACACCCATGTGCGCTCCACCTTCGGCGGGGCGCTGGACGTGGACGTGGTGCTGAGCCCGTTCTTCAACACGCTCCCGATCCGCCGCTACGGGCTGGCCCGGGCGAGCGAGGACGTGCAGGTTCCGGTCGTCTACGTGCGGCTACCGGACCTGCTGGTGCAGGAAGCCAGCCTCACGTACAGCAGCGGGCCGGACGGCATCCACGTGCTGTCCCCGGTGTCCTCGGCGACCGTCACCGTCGACCAGGACGGATTTCTCCTCGACTATCCGGGCCTGGCCGAACGGATCTGATCCCGGTCAGTCGAGGGACGTGAGAACGCCGCCGGCGCGCCCGGCGTCGATGAGCTTGGTGAGCCAGTTGCGCTCGCCCAGACTGATGTCGGTGATCGGCCAGCGCTCGTTGTCCTCGTAGTCGGTGCGGGCGTCGTGACCGGCCTCGGTCAGTTCGGTGATGGTGCCGTCGCCGCGCAGGCTGTCGCGGGCCTGGGTGAGCACCTCGAGGGTGTCGTCGAGGACGTCCAGCAGGGCGGCGGCATTGGGTTCGCAGATGGCGCGGACCAGTTCGGGGGAGGTGGCGGCGACGCGAGTGCCGTCGCGGAAGGAACCCGCCGCGAGGCCGAGCGCCAGCGGGCCGCCGTTGGCGCCTTCGATGGCGAGGGCCTCGGCGAGCACGTGGGGTAGGTGCGAGATGCGGGCGACCGCGCGGTCGTGCTCCACCGCCAGCACCGGGACCACCACCGCGCCGCAGTCCAGGGCGAGCTGGGCGACGCGCCGGAAGTTGTCGGCGTGCACGCCCGGGTCCACACTGACCGCCCAGGCGGCGTTCTTGAACAGGTCGGGAGTGGATGCGGCCCAACCGGATTCGCTGGTCCCGGCCATCGGGTGACCGCCCACGTAGCGGGCGCCCAGTTCGTGGCGTTGCACGGCGGCCGCGACCGGGGCCTTCACGCTCACCACGTCGGTGAGCACGCAGTCGGGTGCGAAGGTCTTCACATCGGAGAGCACCGCGTCGATGGCGGGCATGGGCACGCCGACCACGATCAGCGCGTCGCGTTCGGCGGCGCGCGACAGCACCGCCTCCACGTCGCTGATCACGTCGTAGCCGTCCATCCGCGCGGCCTTGGCGCCGACCTCGGACCGGTTGTAGCCGAAGGCCTCGTAGCCGCCGGCGGCGGCGGCCCGCAGGACCGAACCGCCGATCAAACCGGTACCCAGGACGCAGACAGCTGGTTTCGAAGTGCCCGTCATGCGATCAGATTCGCATACGACTTCAACATTTCCCCCGAAGCGGACTACCGTTGCGCGCATGGCAGCACAACGCTCGAGCACGAACAGGGCGGCGTCGGACGACTTCGACGACGTGGAAGGGTTCGCGGTGGCCGTTGTCCGTGAGGAAGCCAACTGGAAGGTGACGTCGCTGAGCGACGCGTCCCTGACCAGTTTGTCCGCGGCCGAAGACGAGTTGCGCGCGCTGCGCAGTTCCGGCGCGGTGTTCGGCCTGATCGACGTCGACGACGAGTTCTTCATCATCCTGCGCCCCGGCCCGACGGGTAGCCGCATCCTGATCTCGGACGCCACCGCTGCCATCGACTACGACATCGCGGTCGACGTACTCGAGGAACTCAATGTCGAGGTCCCCGACATCGACCCCGACGAGATCGACGACGTCGAACCGTGGGAAGAGGGCGACCTCGGCGTCCTCTCCGACCTCGGCCTGCCCGAGCCGGTGCTGGCGGTCATCCTCGCCGAGACCGACCTGTACCCCGACGAGCAGCTCGGCATGATCGCCCAGCGACTCGGCTTCGCCAACGAGTTCTCGGCGGTCCTGGACAAGCTCCCGCGTTGACCGGCTCGCTCGCCGCCGATGAGGCGATGATGCGAGCCGCCATCGCCGCCGCGGCCGCGGCCGACCCGCGCGACGTCCCCGTCGGCGCGGTCGTCTTCGACGCCGACGGCCGCGAACTCGCGCGCGCCGCCAACGCCCGGGAAGCCCTGGGCGATCCCACCGCCCACGCCGAAGTCCTCGCCCTGCGCGCCGCCGCCCGGGTCCACGGCGACGGCTGGCGACTCGAGGGCGCCACCCTCGCCGTCACCCTCGAGCCCTGCACCATGTGCGCCGGCGCCCTGGTCCTGTCCCGGGTCTCCCGCGTCGTCTTCGGCGCCTGGGAACCCAAGACCGGCGCCGTCGGCTCCCTGTGGGACGTGGTCCGTGACCGACGTCTCAATCACCGCCCCCAAGTCCGCGCCGGCGTCCTCGAACCCGAATGCGCCGCTCTCCTGGACTCTTTCTTCCAATCCCACCGCCCCTAGCCTCCTCTCCAGCCGATTTCGGTTTCCGCATGGTCCTCCTGTAAAGTCACCACCGGTGGCGTGTCCGAGCGGCCTAAGGAGCACGCCTCGAAAGCGTGTGAGGGGTAACCCCCCTCCGAGGGTTCAAATCCCTCCGCCACCGCTGAGGAGCCCCTCACCTGTTCACGCAGGCGAGGGGCTTCTTCTATTTATCCGAACCAAAAGGTTTGCTTAAGGCTTGGCTCGCAGGATTGCTTGCAACGCAGAACTTTCCGTGCGAACGAGCAGCCTGGAGGCTTCGATGTCCTACCCGCACAATCAGCCTGGTCAGGCCTACTGGTATCCCGCGCAGCAGGTGCCGCCTCGGGTGGACAGCGCCGCCGGGGTTCTCGCGGGGGTTGCGGCCCTCGGGTTCGGGTTGCTCACCGCGTTGGGAAGTGCTGCGCAGTACCACCTGTGGTGGAGCTATTCGGATGAGATGCGGAAGCTCATGGGTGTGCTGCCGTCGATGGTGTGCGGCCCGATCGCTGCCTTGCTGCTGATCCCCGGCGGCATCTTGCTGCTGCGTCGTACGGCGGTAGGCCGAGTCCTGGTCATTCTCGGCTTCGTTCCGCTCTTCGCCGAACAGGTGCTCGAGTGGCAGAAGCATGTGCCTGCGAGCCCCTTCGTACTGGCCTGGTCGCTCGGCCTCATGGCCCTCTATCTGGGAGTGGTCATCCTCGCCGCCCTACCCTCCGTCACCCGCTGGATCGACGCCCGCTGAATGAATAGGTAGTCCTATCTGTCGGCGCCTACCGGAAATGCGCCAATTAAGTTAAGGGGCAAGGACATTCGGCATGAAGTTGTTTTGAATGACTGCGCTTCAATTTGTCGGTGGGGTGTTGTAACTTCGCGCATGGACGTCGATCGTTAGGGCGTCGAATGAACGAAGGGGTCAGTATGGAGAACACTCGGATTCGGCGGGCGGGCATCGGGATTGCCGCCTTCGCCGCGGTGGCGGCGGGGATCGCGGGGGTGCCGGCGGCATCGGCTGATGCCGTGCAGTGCCCGCAGGGGGTGTGGCCGCAGGTGTCGAGTTCGACGTTGTATGCGGGGCAGACGTATACCTTGACCGCGCCGGCCTGTAGTGGCGCGACCACCGCGTGGTTCTCGGTCTTCTCGAAGACCCAGAACAAGTGGCTGGACCCGCAGAACGTTTCGATGACGTTGAGCCAGAGTGGCGGGAACGCCGTGTTCACGGCGTCGTGGACCCCGACTCAGACCGGTGGCAACGAGATCCACGTGATCGAGCAGAGTGACACCACCACTTTCGTGTCCAACCCGAACACGGTGAACGTGGATACGGCTCCGAGCACCGGAACCGATACGGGCAGTGCCGGTTCCATTCCAGTCATCGGCGGCTTGCTGAAACTGCTCGGATTCTGAACCGAACGGCGAGAGATGTGAGTCCCGCGCTGGGAAACGGTGCGGGGCTTTTCTTTTCAGGGGCGGAGGCCGTCGAGGAGGAGGTCGAGGACTCGGTTGACGGCGGTGGGGTAGGGCTCGTCGGGGGTGGCGTAGATCTGGAGGGTCATCAGGCGGCCGATGTCGGCGGGGGTGACGTCGGGGCGGAGGGTGCCGTCGGCGTGGGCTCGGGTGGTCAGGCTGTCGATGCGGTCGGTGATGGTGGCGCGGACTTCGGTGAGGGTGGGGTCGGCCTTGATGTCGGCGTGGAGGGTGGGTTCGATGGCGGCGGCGAGGGCGCCGAGGCGGAGTTCGGCGCAGGCTCGGAGGAGGCGGGTGAGGGCTTCGAAGGGGGTGGGGGCCTCGCGTTCGGCGGTGGCGGCCAGGTCGGAGAGGGCCGAGAGGTAGGAGTGGGCGGCGGCGGTGATGAGGGCGCCGCGGTCGGGGAATCGGCGGTAGAGGGTGCCGACGCCTACGCCGGCGGCGTCGGCGATGTCCTTCATGGAGACGTTGGCGCCCTGCTCCCGGAAGACGAGCTGGGCGGCGGCCAGGATCTGGTCGCGGTTGTTACGGGCGTCGGACCTGAGCTCGGCCGTTGTCCTCACCTCCGGCAATAAGTGGACGAAATTCTTCCGGTTACTGTACCGTCTGAAAAGTGGACGAAAATCGTCCACTTCGGATGGAGGTGATGACGATGAGCAAGGCTGTGCTGATCTCCGGGGCGGGGATCGCGGGGGCGACGCTCGCGTATTGGCTGGGGCGCAACGGGTTCGATGTGACCGTGGTCGAGCGGGCGCGCGGACAGCGGTCGAGCGGGAACCCGATCGACGTGAAGGGGCCCGCGGTCGAGGTGGTCGAAGCCATGGGGGTGATGCCCGCGCTGCGGGCGGTGGCGTCGGCCGTGGATCGGATGAGCTTCGTGGACGAGACCGGCAGGAAGCGGTCGGGGTTGCGGCTCAGCGCTTTTCAAGGTGGGGCGGGGGATCGGGAGGTGGAGGTCGCTCGGGCGGATCTGGCGGGCATCCTGCTCGAGTCGGCTCGCGACAAGGCCGAAGTCCGCTGGGGAGAGTCGATTTCGGCGATCACGCGGGATGCGGGCGGGGTGGATGTCCGCTTCGAGAGCGGCGGCACCGGCCGCTACGACTATGTGATCGGAGCCGACGGCCTGCATTCGAACGTCCGGCGGCTGGTCTTCGGCGACGAGGCCCGATTCCTTCGCCACCTGGGCATGTACGCCACCACCCTGCCCGTCGACCGGGTCTTCGACGACGACCGTGCGGTGGTCATGTTCAACCGGCCGGGCCGCGCGATCACCGTCCACCCGTCCAAGGGGAAAGCCGTGGCCGCCTTCATGTTCCGGCGGCCCGCTGTTCCCGGCTTCGACCACCGTGACCTCGCGCAACACAAACGCCTGGTCGCCGCCGCCTTCACCGGCCGCACCGGCATCTTCACCGAGCTCCTCGATCGACTCCAGGCCGCCGACGACATCTACTTCGACTCGGTGAGCCGAATCAGCCTGCCGCACTGGTCGATCGGCCGCGTCGCCCTGCTCGGCGACGCCGGATCCTCGCTCTCCCTGTTCGGCGACGGCTCCACCCTCGCCATCGCGGGTGCGCACACCCTGGCCGAGGAACTCATCCGCACACCCGATGACCCCCGGCAGGCTCTGGTGGCCTACGAGCGCCGCCACCGCAAGCTCGTCGAACCCAAGCAGCGCGGCTTCCGCGCGGCCGCCGCCCTCATGGTTCCCGGCACCGCCGCCGGCATCGCGCTCCGCAACGCTGCCGTCCGCTTCCTGCGCTGACGAACAAGGCGTGCAAACGAACTCGGCCCCCACCCGGAATCCGGGTGGGGGCCGAGCGTGCAACGCGTCGATCAGCCGATCGTGGCGTGTTCCTTCGTCTCGGCGGGGACGGTGGACTGCTTCAGCTCGGTGAGCTTGGCGCCCTCCACGTCGATGTCGGGGAGGATGCGGTCCAGCCACTTGGGGATCCACCACGCCGAGTCGCCCAGCAGGGCGAGCAGCGACGGGATGAGCACCATGCGGACGATGAAGGCGTCGAAGAAGACGCCCGCCGCCATGGCGAAGCCCATGGACTTGGCCACCACATTGTCCTGCAGCATGAATGCGCTGAAGACCGAGATCATGATGATGGCCGCGGAGGTCACGACGCGGGCGCCGTGGTGGTAGCCGCTGATCATGGCTTCCTTGGCGGACTTGCCGTGCACGTATTCCTCACGCATGCGGGTCACAAGGAACACCTGGTAGTCCATGGCGAGACCGAATACCAAGCCGATCAACATGATCGGCAGGAAGCTGACCAGCGGGTGCGGTTCGACCAGGCCGAACTTGCCGTCCTGGAAGATGAGCACGGTCGCGCCGAAGGTGGCCGCCATGGAGAGCAGGAAGCCGAGCGCGGCGGTCAGCGGGACCAGGATCGAGCGGAACACCAAGAGCAGCAGGATGAATGCCGCGCCGGCCACGATCGCCAGATACGGGATGATCTTGACGAGCAGTGCCTGCGACACATCCGCGAAGATCGCGGTGGTGCCGGTGATGCCGTATTCCATGCCGTACTGGGACTTCAGCTCGGACTCCGCGTTGCGGGCGTCCTTGACCAGGTCCTTGGTCTCCTTGTTGTTCGGCCCGGCGTGCGGGACGCCGGTGAACATCGCGGCCTGACCGTCCTGGCTGTGCTGGGCCACCGTCAGGTAGTCCATGCCCGGGTAGTGGGCCAGCTTGTCGCGCAACGCGTTCAGCGCCTCGGTCCGCTGGTTCTCCGGGGTCTTGCTGAGGTCGACCACCACCATCAGCGTGCCGTTCGAGCCTTCGCCGAAGCCCTCGGTCTGCAGGTCGTACGCCTTGCGGATGGTGCTGTCGTGCGGCATCGAGTCGCCGCCGGGCAGACCCAGCTGCAGATTCACCGCGGGGGCGGCGAGCAGACCGAGCAGCACCACGGAGATGCCGAGGGTCAGCGCGGGCGCCTTGCCGATGAGACGGGCGAAACGCTGGCCGTTGGTGACCGACGAGTCGTCCTCGGGATCGTGCTGGGCGACCAGCGGCAGCTTCGGCTTGAACAGGAAGCGGCCGAACGCGCCCATGAGCGCGGGCATCAGGGTGACGGCCACCAGCACCGCCATGGCGGCGGAGACGGCGCCGAAGATACCCATCGAGGTGAGGAAGCTGACCTTCACGAAGGTGAGACCGGCCAGCGCGATGATGACGGTCAGACCGGCGAAGATGACGGCCGAGCCCGCGGTGCCGACCGCGGTGCCCGCGGCCTCCTCCGGCGAATTCGACACGGCCAGTTCGTGTTTGTACCGGGAGACGATGAACATGGCGTAGTCGATGGACAGCGCCAGGCCGATCATGGAGGCCAGGATCGGGGTGAAGGTCGGCACGGTCAGCCAGTGGGTGCCGAACATGATGACGGAGATGGCGGTGCCGACACCGACCAGCGCGGTGAGGATCGGCACGAAGGCCGCCACGATCGCGCCGAACGCGATCACCATGACCACCAGCGCCACCGCGATGCCGATCATCTCCGAGGCGCCGCTGGAGCCGCCCGGATCCTGGGTGATGGAACCGATGAGTTCGACCTGCAGGCCGGCCGCGCGCGCGTCGTCACCGACGTTGTAGGCGGCGTCACGGTCTGCCGCGGTGAGGTCGGAGTACTTCGGGATCGTGTACTTGACCTGCATGGTCGCGACCGAGTCCGGGTGCTCCTTGTTCAGCACGTTCAGCGGTGCGCTCGAGCAGTTCGCGGCGAAGGCCGGGTTGGAGCGGTCGGCGGCGAGGCAGTCGATTCCAGCGCGCTCACCGATCTTCTTGGTGATCTCGACCGGGTTCATCAGCGGCGCGGACTTGTCGATGATGTCGAGTGCGCCGAGCTTGGTGACGAAGGCCTGCAGCGCGGCCGCGTTGCCGGGGTCGGTCAGCTTCTGACCGTTCGGCGCGGCGATCACATAGGTGCCGTTGACGGCATTCTGGTCGAAGCCGGCGGAGGCGCCCGGGAAGTGCTCGTCGAGGATCTTGGTGGCCCGCTCGGACGGCAGGTCCGGCATGGTGAAGGAGTCCTGGAACGGTTTGGCCAGCGAACCGCCGACGCCACCGATCACGAACAACGCGGCGATCCACGCCGCGATGACGATCCATTTACGGCGGAAGGCGAACTTCCCCCACCGATAGAGGTATACGGACACGAGGGGTCTCCTGGGCGATGGTTTGTGCGGGCTGAACAGGGGTGCTGGTGTGCGAGCGCGTAGACAACACTGCCGCCGGGAGCTGTCGGCTCCCCGCCTTCACGAAACGAAATCTGCCTACCGTGCGGTAGGTAGACTACCGAGGAGTTAAGCGGAGGAACAACCTCGACTCTAGGTGGCGTTGATCGCATTCAGAGCACGGGTGAGAGGATGAAAGCATGGGTGGCCAGAACGGTTCCGGGACCGTTGTCGCAGGTAGAAGCACTAAAGGCGCGATCCGTGACGCCGCTCTGCAGTTATTCGCCAGCAAAGGGTTCGACCACAGCAGTTTGCGCGAGGTCGCCGATGCGGTGGGAATCACAAAAGCCTCGCTCTACTATCACTATGCCTCGAAGGTCGATCTTCTGGTAGCGATCATCGAGCCGATGTTCGACGAAGTGCGGGATCAGGTCGCGAGCCTCGACAACCTGCCCGCAACTCCCGACAACGTCCGAGCGGTGATTCGCGAGCGCCTGCACTCCACCCTGGCCAACCGTCAGGTGGGCGCGCTGTGCATGCGCGACACGGTCGCCATCGTCAACGCGCTCGGCAATCGCTACCCCGACATGATCGAGTTGCATCACCGCATGTGCCGGTGGATGGCGGGACCCGATCCGGACGCCGACACCCTGTTGCGCGCCGCCGCGACCATGCAGGTGCTCAGCACCGCGATGATGACCCAGGAGATCGTCCCGGACATGGATGTCGACCACGTCGAGACGACCTTGCTGAATGCCGCACTCGGTGTGCTGTATCCAGCGCGATAGGGTTTTCACACCACCGGTCCGATATCAGGAGTTTCCGTGCACATCACCGCGAAGGTCGATTACGCGGTGCGCACCCTCGTCGAAATCGCGAAGGGGCAACCGGATTCGGTGAAGGCCGACGCGATCGTCGCCGCCCAGGACATTCCGCCGAAGGTGCTGGAATCGGTGGTCGCGGATCTGCGCAAGGGCGATCTGGTGATCAGCCGCCGCGGTCCGGACGGCGGTTACCGGCTGGCCCGCCCGGCCGCCGAGATCAGCATCGCGAATGTGATTCGCGCCGTGGAGGGCCCGCTGGCCTCGGTGCGCGGACAGCGGCCGGAGGACGTCAGCTACACGGGCGCGGCCGAACCGCTGCAGCGGGTGTGGATCGGGCTGCGGGTGAACATCCGTTCCGTCCTCGAGCGCGTCACCATCGCCGATATCGCCCATGACCTGCTCCCGTCCTTCCTGGACGAACTGCTGCACGACCCGGACGCCTGGACCCGCCGCCCCCGCCCGGCGGGTGGCGCGGTCGCGACCACACCCGCCCAGCCCACCGCGGGCGAGTGGCGTGATCTGGATCAACCCGACATCTAGGCAGATGGCGGTAGCCTGCCAAGCATCATGTTGATCCGACTTCTACGCACCTCCATGCGGCCCTACCGCAATCAGTTGGCGGGGGTCGTCGTGCTCCAGCTGATCTCGGTCATCGCCATGCTGTATCTGCCCACTCTGAACGCCGACATCATCGACCGGGGTGTCACCAAGGGCGATATCGGCTACATCTGGTCCACCGGCGGCTGGATGCTGCTGGTGACCGCCATCCAGATCGTCGCCCAGGCCGCCTCGGTCTATCTGGGCGCCCAGGCCGCCATGGGCGCGGGCCGCGATATGCGCGCGGCCCTGCTGCACCGGGTGGGCACCTTCTCCGCGCGGGAGGTCGGCGTGTTCGGCGCGCCGTCGCTGATCACCCGCAATACCAATGACATCGGCCAGGTACAGCTGCTGGTGCTGATGAGCGCGACCATCCTGGTGATGGCCCCGATCATGTGCATCGGCGGCATCTTCATGGCGTTGCGCGAGAGCATGCAGCTGTCGTGGCTGCTGTTGATCGCGGTGCCCGCGCTGGCGCTGTCGATGGGCTTCATCATCACCCGTATGGTGCCCGGCTTCCGGCGCATGCAGGACCGCATCGACGCGGTGAACCGGGTGCTGCGCGAGCAGATCACCGGTATCCGCGTAGTGCGGGCGTTCGTGCGGGAACGTCAGGAGACCTGGCGGTTCGGTGTCGCGAACAGCGAGCTGACCGAGCAGTCGCTCTATGTCGGTAAGTACATGGCCCTGATGTTCCCGATGGTCATGCTGATCTCGAACGTCACCACGGTCGGCGTCATCTGGTTCGGCGGCCACTCGATCGACAACGGGGACATGCAGATCGGCACGCTCACCGCGATGCTGGCCTACATCATGCAGATCCTGATGGCGGTCATGATGGCCTCCTTCCTGGCCATGATGGCCCCGCGCGCCGCGGTCTCGGCCGAGCGGATCAGCGCCGTCCTCGACACCGAGTCCTCGGTGTCGGAGCCGCGGCTGCCGCAGGCGTTCACGGACGACCCGGGCAAGGTGGACCTGCGGTTCGCCGAGTTCAAGTTCCCGGGCGCGGAGAAGCCGGTGCTGAAAGCCATCCGCTTCCAGACGGAGCCGGGTACCACCACCGCCATCGTCGGCGCGACCGGCGCGGGCAAGACCACCCTGATCAACCTGATCCCGCGGCTCATCGACGTCACCGACGGCGCGGTCCACGTGGGCGGCACCGATGTCCGGGAGCTGCAACTGGAGACGCTGCGCACCGAGATCGGCCTGGTCCCGCAGAAGGCGTACCTGTTCTCCGGCACCGTCGCCTCGAATCTGCGCTACGGCAAGCCGGACGCCACCGATGAGGAACTCTGGCACGCGCTGGAGATCGCGCAGGCCGCCGACTTCGTGCGCGAGATGCCGCAGGGCCTGGAAACGCCTGTGGCGCAAGGCGGTACGACCGTCTCCGGCGGGCAGCGACAGCGTCTGGCGATCGCCCGCGCGCTGGTGCGCAAGCCGCGCATCTACCTGTTCGACGACTGCTTCTCCGCCCTGGACGTCGCCACCGACATGCGGGTGCGCGAGGCTCT
This sequence comes from Nocardia sp. CA-145437, assembly GCF_050956485.1. Classification (NCBI taxonomy): domain Bacteria; kingdom Bacillati; phylum Actinomycetota; class Actinomycetes; order Mycobacteriales; family Nocardiaceae; genus Nocardia; species Nocardia sp. CA-145437. The sequence goes on from NZ_CP191204.1 coordinate 208,993, forward strand.
GAAGCCGGAGACCGTCAACGCGTCGGTCATCATTGTGGCGCAACGGATCTCGACCATCCGTGACGCCGATCAGATCGTGGTGCTGGAGGACGGCGCGATGGCCGGCATCGGCACCCACGACCAGTTGCTGCTCGACTGCAACGAATACCGCGAGATCGTGGAATCGCAGTTCAGCGCGGAGGAGGTGCGATGAGGCCCGGAGCCCCCAATCCCGGTGCGCCGGATGCGAAGGCGAAATCCTTCGGCCCGTCGCTGAAGCGCCTGCTGCGCATGCTCGCGCCGGATCGGGCCTATCTGATCGTGGTGTTCGTGCTGGCGGTCGGCTCGGTGGTGCTCAACACCCTGGGTCCGCAGATCCTCGGCAAGGCCACCAACCTCATCTTCGACGGCGTGGTCGGCAAGCAGCTGCCCGCCGGGCAGAGCAAGGACGAACTGGTCGACGGCCTGCGCGCGGGCGGCAACACCACCTTCGCCGACATGCTCGCCAGCATGGACGTGATCCCCGGCACCGGAATCGATTTCACCGCCGTGGGGCAGGTGCTGGCCTGGGTGCTGGCGCTCTACATCGGTTCCGCGCTGTTCGGCTGGCTGCAGGCGCAGCTGCTGATCGTGGTGCTCAACCGCACCGTGAAGCGGATGCGCGCGCAGATCGAGGAGAAGATCCACCGGCTGCCGCTGCGCTACTTCGACTCCATGCCGCGCGGCGACGTGCTCTCGCGCGTCACCAATGACGTCGACAATGTGGCACAGACGCTGCAGCAGACCATGTCGCAGCTGATCATCAACGTGCTGTCGGTGATCGGCATCCTGATCATGATGTTCTGGATCTCCTGGATCCTGGCCCTGATCGCGCTGCTCACCGTGCCGCTGGCGGTCATCGTGACCGCGCAGATCGCCAAGCGCTCCAAGCCGCACTTCGTGGACCAGTGGAAGTTCACCGGCGAGGTGAACGCTCAGGTCGAGGAGGCCTTCACCGGCCACGAGGTGGTCAGCGCCTTCGGTCGCGTGCGCGAGGTGGGGGAGAAGTTCGACGAGACCAACGAGAAGCTCTACGACTCCTCGTTCAAGTCGCAGTTCATCTCCGGGCTGATCATGCCCGCCATCATGTTCCTCGGGAACCTGAACTACGTGCTGATCGCCGTGGTCGGCGGTCTGCGGGTGGCGTCGGGTCAGCTGTCGCTGGGCGAGGTGCAGGCGTTCATCCAGTACTCGCGCGGATTCACCCAGCCGCTCACCCAGATCGGTTCGATGATGAACCTGCTGCAGTCGGGTGTGGCGTCGGCGGAACGGATCTTCGAGATCCTGGACGCCGAGGAGCAGTCGCCGGACCCGGATCCGGAGGACTCGCGGCCGCTGGAGCGCGGGCGGGTCGCCTTCGAGGACGTGTCCTTCCGCTACGAGCCGGAGACCCCGGTCATCGAGAACCTCTCGCTGGTCGCCGAGCCCGGGCACGTGGTGGCCATCGTCGGGCCGACCGGCGCGGGCAAGACCACCCTGGTCAACCTGCTCATGCGGTTCTACGAGGTGGATACCGGCGCCATCACCATCGACGGCGTCGACATCACCGCCATCACCCGAGACCACCTGCGCTCGCGCATGGGCATGGTGCTGCAGGACACCTGGCTGTTCGGCGGCACCATCCGCGAGAACATCGCCTACGGCAATCCGAACGCCTCCGAGGAGGACATCCTCGAGGCCGCCCGCGCCGCCTACGTGGACCGGTTCGTGCACGCGCTCCCGATGGGCTACGACACGGTCATCGACGAGGAGGGCTCCGGCGTCAGCGCCGGTGAGAAGCAGCTCATCACGATCGCCCGCGCGTTCCTGGCCAAGCCGTCCATCCTGATCCTGGACGAGGCCACCAGCTCGGTCGACACCCGCACCGAGCTGCTGGTGCAGCACGCCATGGCGGCGCTGCGCCGGGATCGCACGAGTTTCGTGATCGCGCACCGGCTTTCGACGATCCGCGACGCCGACACCATCGTGGTGATGGAGAAGGGCAAGATCGTCGAACAGGGCACGCACGAGAAGCTGCTCGCCGCCCGCGGCTTCTACCACCGGCTCTACAACGCCCAGTTCGCCGCCGCCCTCACCGACGGCGAGGGCAACAATGTGGACGATCCGGAGCCGGACGCGGTCGCGCTCACCAAATGACCCGACGCTCCACCGGCTCGGCCCGCACACGAAGGTGTGTGGGCCGGGCCACTTTCGTGGAGCGAAGAAAATCACTCGGCTGACGAAGTGAGAGGATAGCTCGGTGTCTGCTGCCTCCGAGTTCTCGTTCAAGGTCGGTGCCCGCCTGGAAGGGCGGCACGGCAGGACCGGTGTGATCAGCACGCCACATGGCGATATTGCGACACCCGCCTTCATTCCCGTCGGGACCAAGGCCACGGTCAAGGCCGTACTGCCGGAGACCATGAAGGAACTCGGCTCGCAGGCGCTGCTGGCCAACGCCTACCACCTCTACCTGCAGCCCGGCCCGGACATCGTGGACGAGGCCGGGGGCGTGGCGGAGTTCATGAACTGGCACGGCCCGACGTTCACCGACTCCGGCGGCTTCCAGGTCATGTCGCTGGGTGTCGGCTTCAAGAAGGTGCTGGCCATGGAATCGGTCGGCGTGCAGGACGACGACGTGATCGCCAAGGGCAAGGAGCGGCTGGCGCACGTCGACGATGACGGCGTCACCTTCCGCTCCCACCTGGACGGCTCCAAGCACCGGTTCACCCCCGAGGTGTCGATGGGCATCCAGCATCAGCTGGGCGCGGACGTCATGATGGCCTTCGACGAGCTCACCACGCTCATGAACACCCGTGGCTACCAGGAGGAATCGCTGGAGCGTACGCGGCTGTGGGCCAAACGCTGCCTCGACGAGCACGAGCGGCTCACCGAGGCGCGCTCGCATCGGCCGTATCAGGCGCTGTTCGGCGTGATCCAGGGCGCGCAGTACGAAGACCTGCGCCGCAAGGCCTGTCGCGACCTCGAGGAGTTGCGGGGCGCGGCCGGAACGGGATTCGACGGCTACGGCATCGGCGGGGCGCTGGAGAAGCACAATCTGGGCACCATCGTCGGCTGGTGCTGCGACGAACTGCCCGAGGGCAAGCCCCGGCACCTGCTCGGCATCAGCGAGCCGGAGGACATCTTCACCGCGGTGGAGAACGGCGCGGACACCTTCGACTGCGTGAATCCCTCACGCGTGGCGCGCAATGCGGCGCTGTACACCGACGAGGGCCGGTTCAATATCAATACCGCCCGGTTCAAGCGCGACTTCACGCCCATCGACGAGACCTGCGACTGCTACACCTGCGCGCACTACACACGCGCCTACATCCATCACCTGTTCAAGGCGAAGGAGATGCTCGCCTCGACGTTGTGCACCATCCACAACGAGCGATTCACGGTGCGTCTGGTGGATCGTGTCCGCGAGAGCATCGACGGCGGCTACTTCGACGAATATCAGGCGGAATTCCTGGGCCGCTGGCGCGGCCGCATCAAAGCCCCTGGGCAATAAGGGAATTCGACACGGCCGCGAGCTTCGGAGGGTCGGTCCGCGTCACTCGTAGATGGCCGAGCGCTCGCGCGGTCGGTAGGAGGGTTCGCGCTTCTTCAGGAAGGCGATGCAGCGGTAGCTGATCGGCAGCACGCACGCCTCGACGAGGGTCTTCCAGAGGAAGCCGACGATCACGTAGTTGACGAAGTCGCCCCAGGTATTGATGCCGATGGCGGTCGCCGCGATCGAGCAGAACACGAGCGTGTCACCGAACTCGCCCGCGACGGTGGAGCCGAGCAGTCGCGCCCACAGATGCTTCTCCTTGGTGCGCTCCTTGATCAGCACCAGCGTGCTGGAGTTCAGGAACTGGCCCACGAAGTAGCCGGTGATCCCGGCCAGCGCCAACTGCGGGGTATTGCCGAGCACGTCCCCGAAGGAGGTCGAGTTCTGCTGCAGGTCTCCGGTGGGCAGTTTGATGACGATCTGGAAGCAGACGATCATCAGCAGCAGCGCCGCGAACCCGTAGTAGACGGTGCGGCGGGTGGCCCGGAAGCCGTACACCTCGCTGAGGATGTCGCCGATGACGTAGGCGATCGGGAAAAGGAAGAACGCGCCGTCCATGGTGATCGGCAGGATGGTCAGCGGGCCCAGGGAGAAGTGCTGTCCGGAGAAGAACTGGACGCCCTTGGCGACGCACACGTTGGAAATCAGCAGGACAGCGGTGAAGGCCACCGCCACCGGCGTGAAATATCCCCCCGCCGCGTCCGCGAATGCGGCGTGTTGCGGCGTGGGGTGTCCAGATCGGTCGGTTTCGACCGTTTCGATATCACTCACGCTCGAAGTATCCCCTGCCTCGACCGCGGGGTATGGATAGCTGGGGTGCCCTAGGCTGGACGAATGACGAATCCTGGCGATTCCGACGAGTGGTGGAAGCAGTACGGCGGTGAGGGCGTCGCGCCCGAGACTCCGCCCGCGGCGCCGCAGCAATCGACGCCGCCTCCGCCTGGCTACACCTCCGCGCCGCAGTATCAGCAGCCGCCGCTGACCCCGCCGCCGCAGCCGGTGTATCCGAGCTATCCGCCGCCGCAGGCGAATCCGACGCCGGGCTATCCGGGCGCGGGTCAGCAACCCACGCCGCAGCCCCCGGGCTACGGCGGCTACCCGGGCTATCAGCCCTACGGGTACGCGGCGCCGACGCAGCAGACCAGTTCACTGGCCATCGCGTCGCTGGTGGTGTCGATCATCGGCATCCCGGCCATGTTCTTCTGCGCCTTTCTACCGGTGGTCTCGATCGTCGGACTGGTGCTGGGGATCGTCGCGTTCAACCAGCTCAAGACGAACGGGCAGCAGGGCCGCGGCCTGGCGCTCGGCGGCATCTGGGTCGGTGCGGCCGGGACGGTGCTGGGGCTGGGCGGGTTCCTGATCTTTCTCATCGCCAGCGCGACGGGCTCCAGCTGACCGACCGGCGCGGTGCGCGAATGATGTGGTGCACCAACGACAATGGGGCGCATCCGGAGAGGATGCGCCCCATTGCGTTCAGCGGAGGGAAGAGCCTCAGCCCTTCAGCACCTGGGTGCCGCCGGCGAACTGGTCGTGCCAGCCCTGCTTGGTCGGGCTCTGCTCGATGGTGATGGCGATGTAGATCGCCATGCCGAGGCCGACCAGCGTGCCCAGGCACGGGACCAGCTGCACGATCATGAACAGGTTGCGCTTGGCGGAGGTGGCCGGGTCCAGCGGCGCGCCGCCGGGGCCGACGACCCGCAGGTTCAGGATCTTCTTGCCCAGCGTCTGGCCGCCCTGCTGGGTCTCCATGAAGATGAAGTAGCCGAAGTAGATGACCGGGACCAGCACGCTCCACAGCCACGCGATGCTGCTGGGCAGCACCGCCTGGATGATGCCCGCCGGAATGCCGATGATCAGGCCGTCGATGATGCGGGCCGCGAAGCGGGTCCACAGGTCACCGGGCTGCGAGCCGCCGAAACCGCCGCCGAAACCGGGCTGGCCGCCGTCCGGGTAGGGCTGGTAGGCAGGCTGGCCGTACGGCTGCTGCTGGCCGTAGGCGTCGGACTGACCGAACGGCTGCTGCGGCTGCTGGCCGTACTGCGGCGGCTGCTGTTGCTGCTGGCCGTACGGGTCGGGCTGCTGCCCGTAGGGCTGCTGGCCGTAAGGCTGCTGCGGCTGCTGGCCGTAGGGGTCGGACTGCCCGTAGGGCTGCTGCTGACCGTACGGCTGCTGTGGCTGCTGCGGCTGGCCGTAAGGCTGCTGCGGCTGCCCGTACGGCTGGCCGCCCGGATACTGGTTGGGGTCGTACCCACCGCTCGTCATTGTTCCGCCGTCCTCGTCGATTTCGTTCGGGATCTGGTCGAGTGCGTACGTTACGGACACCAGCTGGGTTGCAACAACCCGTCGGGGTCGAGTCTCCAGGGTTCTTTGGGGAGGTTTTCCGGCCGGAATCGTTCCAGGACATCGGCCGGCGTGATTGCGCCTTCGTAGCCGAGCGACGCCGCGAGCGCGCTCAGCACGTGTCGCGGGGATTCGCCGAGGGCTGTCCGATCGCGCAGGGTGACCGCCCCGTCGCGCTTGGCGAGCCGTTGCCCGGAGGTGTTGAGCACCAACGGGACGTGGGCGTATGCGGGGACGGGCAGGCCGAGCAAGGTGGCCAGATACGCCTGCCGCGGCGTGGAGGGCAGCAGGTCGTCGCCGCGCACCACCTGGTCGATGCCCTGGTCGGCGTCGTCCACCACGACGGCGAGGTTGTAGGCGGGGGTGCCGTCGCCGCGCCGCAGCACCAGATCGTCCACGGCGCCGCGGTATTCGCCGAGCAGGAGGTCGGTGACGGTGAATTCGGTGCGGTCGGCGCGCAGGCGCAGCGCGGCGGGGCGGCCCTCGTCACGCCGACGCTGCTTCTCCTGCTCGGTGAGGTTGCGGCAGTTGCCGGGGTACGCGCCCATCGGGCCGTGCGGCGCGGTCACCGCCTGCTGTATTTCCCTACGCGTGCAGAAACACTCGTAGGTCAGGTCCGCCTCGGTGAGGCGTGCGATGGCCGTCTCGTGGAGGGCGAGGCGCTGCGACTGCCACACCACCGGCGGGTCCCAGTCCAGGCCGATGGCGGCCAGGTCCTCGAGTTGTCGTTCGGCCGCACCCTTTTTGACGCGGTCCAGATCCTCCACCCGCATGAGGAATTCGCGTCCGGTGGAGCGGGCGAAGAGCCAGGCCAGCAGTGCGGTGCGGAGGTTGCCCAGATGGAGATCGCCGGACGGGCTGGGCGCGAAGCGACCGGCCCCGGGCCGCCGCCCGGGGTGGGCGGCCGTTGCTGGGGCGGGGTCGGTCGGCATGTCTGTCGATGGTAGTTCGCATCCTTCGCAGCGCGGCCGACCCTTCCTTTCTTGCCGGTGCGCCTATCGAGTGCGGCGGGACAAGGGGATTGCGAATTCAGTGGGGGATTGTGAGCCGAGCTCGAAGGTCCGTGTCGGAGATGGGTTTTCCCTGCTCAATGGCCATGAGCAAGGTATGTGCACGGTCCACCAGGCCAGGCGAGTCGATGCCGTAGGGCGCGGATCCGTAGGCGGAGAGGCGTTCGGACGCCCGTTCCAGCAGAGTGCGCGCTCCCTTGGGGTTTCCCCGCTGAATGTGGGTGAGTCCAACGGCAAATTGCGCGAGGCCCTGCCATAGCGACTTCTCCGCGAACGGGCCGTTCTTCCAGGCGGCCTCCAGTACCTCGTGCGCGTTGAAAGCCAGGCCCTCGTCCAGCAGACGTTGGGCATAGTCGAGGGTTTCGGCCGGCGGCAGGTCCAGGTCATCGGGAATGCGGGGAATGCCGGGGCTACCGAAAGGGAGGGGTCGCCCAAAACGGTCACGAGGACGGGCATTCCGGGCACGGCCGTCGTCGTCACGGTCCCGTCCGGCGTCCTCCGGTGACTGCTGGGGCATGGTCCCCATGATTCCCCATGCCCCGCGTGCGCCGGTCCACCCGGGGTACCCGAGGCGTGAGCGAAGGAATTCTCGTGTTTGAAATTCAATAGCCTCAAACCGGGGCTAATTTCTTGCAAATAATTTGCTGGCTAACCTTGCCGCAAATTTGCTGATTGAAAACGAAAGAATGCGATCTCCTAATGACGAACCCTGCTAGGGTTTAGCGCGGGAACGGCCATCGGGGGCGCATTCCCGTCGTGACGTGCAGAGATAGGTTGTACGGAGCGTTTGCGTGCGATCTACGGCGGCCCCGAGGATTCGTGATTTCGAGCGATCCCGCGGTCGCCAAGATCGATGCCAGCAGGATTCCAAGCTTGACGCAGAAAAGGAGCTAGTACCGTGAAGGTGGATTTCACCGGCGCCGTTTGGCGCAAGAGCAAACACAGCGGCCCCAACGGCAACTGCGTGGAGGTCGCTTTTCTCCGCGACGGCAATGTCGCGGTCCGGGACACCAAGGACCGCGGCACCGGGCCGATCCTGGCTTTCACGCCGGGCGAGTGGGATGCCTTCGTAGCGGGCGTTTCCGACGGAGAGTTCAAGCGGGCCTGATCGCACAGCCTGCGGGTGGCCTGCCGCGGCCCCACCGGGAGAAACCAGAAGCCCCCGAGTCCCGGAGACTCGGGGGCTTCACTTTTGCTGAAGGCCGTCGCAGCGGAGCGGTCAGGTGGAGCGCTGCCCGTTGCCGGAGTGCCCGTTGCCCGCGGCGTTCTCCTGCGCCCGCCGCAGCACCGCCAGCTGGGCGTGCTCGGCCGCGTGGTCGTTGGCGGCGTTGAGTTCGCGTTCCTCCGGGGGATCGGCCCAGAAGAACGCGCCTGTGCCGGGACGCCCCGCGAGGCCGAGTTGGTTCATCTTCCGGGGGACGCGGGCGCCCTGATACTCCAGGGGGATCGGATGGCCGTGCTCGTCGACCGGGCCCAGCGGCTGGTGCACTTCGATGTACTCGCCGTGCGGAAGTCGCCGCACCACACCGGTTTCGATGCCGTGCTCGAGCACGCTGCGGTCGGCGCGCTGTAGTCCGATGCACAGCCGGTAGGCCGCGGCGTAGGCCAGCGCCGGGACGGTCAGCAGGCCGATGCGGAAGGCCCAGGTGGTGGCGTTGAGCGAGATGTCGAACTTGAAGGCGATGATGTCGTTGACGCAGGCCAGGGTGAGGATCAGGTAGAAGCTCAGCGACATGGCCCCGATGGCGGTGCGCACCGGGACGTCGCGCGGGCGCTGCAGCAGGTTGTGCCGGGCCCGATCGCCGGTGAGCCGCTTCTCGATCCACGGGTAGGCGATGATCAGCGTGAAGATCAGCGGCATGAACAGCGCCACCGAGAACGCGCCGGGGATGGTGTGCCCGAACGGGTACGCCTCCCAGGCCGGGAACAGGCGCAGGAACCCGTCGGTCCACATCATGTAGAAGTCGGGTTGGGTGCCGGCCGAGACCTGGGAAGGGTTGTAGGGCCCCAGATTCCAGATCGGATTGATCTGCAGCAGTCCGCCCATGAGCGCGAGCGCGCCCAGGGTGAAGGCGAAGAACGCGCCCTGGTCCAGCGAGAAGACCGGCACGATGCGGGTGCCGATCACGTTCTTCTCGCTGCGTCCGGGCCCCGGGTACTGGGTGTGCTTCTGATACCAGACCAGCGCGATGTGAACGACGATGAGCGCCAGCATGATTCCGGGCAGCAGCAGCACGTGCGCGATGTAGAGGCGCGGAATGATGATGGTGCCGGGGAAGTCTCCGCCGAACATGAGCCAGTGCAGCCAGGTGCCGATGACCGGACTGCCCAGGGTGATCCCGGCGAAGGCGGCGCGCAGGCCGGTGCCGGAGAGCAGGTCGTCGGGCAGTGAGTAGCCGAAGAAGCCCTCGAACATGGCCATGATCAACAGCAGCGCGCCGATGACCCAGTTGGCCTCGCGGGGTTTGCGGAAGGCGCCGGTGAAGAAGACCCGGCACATGTGAACGATCATCGACGCGGTGAACAGCAGCGCGGCCCAGTGGTGCACCTGGCGTACGAACAATCCGCCGCGTACGTCGAACGAGAGGTTGAGCGCGGTCTCGTAGGCCCGCGACATGGTGACCCCGCGCAGCGGCTGATAGGAGCCGTTGTAGGTGACGTCACCCATGGAGGGGTCGAAATACAAGGTCAAATAGACGCCGGACAGCAGCAGGATGATGAAGCTGTACAGCGCGATTTCACCGAGCAGGAACGACCAGTGAGTCGGAAATACCTTGTTGATCGATCGTTTCAGGAATGCGGCACCCTGGTACCGCTGATCCATCTCATCGGCTTGTTTCCCAAGTCGACCGGCGATCTTGTTGGTGGTTGCCATAGCGGTCACCCCGCCCCCGGGACAGTGCCAGTGCTTCTACTACAAACGGTAGCACTACCGTCTCCGCAGCGCATCGGGTTTTCGTTATGGTCATCGGGTGAATTCCCTGGCCGCCCGGGACGCCACCATGTACTGGCTGTCCGCGCGCACCCGTAACGATCTGTTTCTGCTCTACTGCTTCACCGACACGGGGTGCGACGCCGAGCGGCTGCGGACGGCCGTCGCGAACCGGGTGGTCCACATCCCGGATTTGCTGGTCCACGTGCTGGACGCTCCCGCGAATATTGCGTATCCGATGTGGGCGACTTGCGAATTCACCACCGATCAGTTCACCGACCACGATCTCGGCGACGCCACCTGGGCGACGCTCACCGACGAACTCGGCACCCTGCTCGGCACCGGTGTGCGAGCGAATGAACGCCCCTGGCGACTGCATGTCTTCCGGAACGTCCGGGACGTCCCGGGATTCGCTGGCGGGGAGTCCGCCCTCGTAGCGGTGCTGCAGCTGTCCCACGCCCTGGCCGACGGGCGTCGCGCCGCCGCCATCGCCCGCGCGCTCTTCGGTGCGGGCGGCGTTCCGACGGCATCCGGGCCGCGTCCTTCGGCCCCGTTCCTCCGCCGTTCCCTGCCCCGCCGCCTGCGCGACACGGCGACCAGCGCCTCCGCCACGGCTCTCGCTCTGCCCGCCATCCCGATCGGCATGGCGCGCACCGTGATTCGCGGCCTGGCCGCCGTCCGCGCCCAGCGCGGCCTGGCGGATCTCACCGCCGCCGGGGAACTCCCGCCCCCGGCCTTCGATGTCGAACCGACCCTCCTGAACGGCACCGGCGCACCCCCGGAAACGCATATCGTGCGCATGCTGGTGTGCGACAAGACCCGCCTGCGCACCCCGGACCATTCGGTCACGGTGGTCGCCCTCACCGCCATCTCCTTCGCTCTCGAACGCTATCTCCGCGACCACGACGCGGCCGTCGCCGAACTCCGCGCCCAGGTGCCCATGGCGGTCGCCGCGCCCGGAACCGACGGCCCGGGCCGTCCCGCCCGCAATGCCTACCGCGACCTCTCGGTCGATCTGTCCCTCGCCGAACCCCTGCCGCGCGCCCGCGCCGACCGCATCGCCGCCGACCTGACCGCCCGCCGCACCCGCGCCGCCCACCCCCTCCAGTACGCGCCGGACGCGGTGACCGCAGTCCTGCCCGCGCCGATCCTCCACCGCGATGTAGCCAAGGTGCCGATCGATCTACTCCCCGAACGAGTTTCGGGTCACACCGTGGTTTCCAGCGTCGACCGCGGTCCCGCGGATCTCGAGTTCGGTGGCGGTGCGGTGCGTTTCACCGCGGGATTCCCGGCCCTGGGCGCGGTCATGCACGTCACCCACGGCGTCACCGGTCTCGGCGACACCGTCACCGTCTCCGTGCACGCCGACCCCGCTGTGATCCCGGGTCCGGACCGCTACTCGGAGCTGCTGGAATCCGCTCTGGACGAGGTCGCGCGCGCATTGCGCTGAACCGCGAATGCGAAAGCCCCCGGCGGACCGAGTCCGGCGGGGGCCTTCGATGCGGAGTTCGGTGGAGAGTTACACCATTCCGTTGATCAGCGGATGCTCGGACAAGCTATCGGGTGCACCCCACTGGGTATGGGTGAGTGCTTCGAAAACACAGATCAACAATAGTTTTCGCGCGCGATGGCCGGAGTGGCCTTCGGATTCGCCACCGACGTCCTGGATTCGCATACCGACCGCCGGGTTGCGGCGCGGTGCGGGTTCCGACAACATCCAGAACATTTCGGGTCCCATCAATGTCGAACGCCCGCCCGTCTCGCTGAACCACCGACCGGAGTAGTCGATCATCAGATCGGTGAATGATTCGACGTTACCGAATGCTTCGGTGAACTGAGTCATCGCACCCGATCGATCCAGACTGTTCTGGATGATCGAAGCCAGCCGGATCGCGATCTCCCGGAACTGATCTACTCCCTGGTCCTGCCACATGTTCATCGCCATACTTCGCTCCAGAAGGGTCGGTGGGGCACTACATTTGCGCAGCGGTCATGTAGAACTGGCGCCGTTCGTCGGCGTCCAGCGGGACGGGCCTGGGCTGGGTGCTGACGCCGGTGGTCTGCCCCAGGGAATATCCGGGTGCCGCGGATTCCAGTGGGTAGAGCCTCGGCTGAGCCGCGGGATAGGGGTCCTTGGCGCGCCCCGTCTCCGCCCAGTCGAACGCCGCATCGTAGAGCTCGGGTGCGGACTCCGGTTCGTCGTGCTCGGCCGCGCCGACTACGTCCTCGAGCTCGTCCTCGAGCTCGGACACCTCGATCTCGTGCTCGAGGCCGGAGGCCTCCAGCTCGGCCGCGTGTTCCGCCGCGACCTGCTTGCCGCGTTCCCAGAGCATCAATGTGAGGTGCACGGCGAACAGCATTGTCAGCGGCATTCCGGCGTAAAGGCACATCGGCACAACGCTGCCGCCGATCTCGTGGGCGTACTGGATATTCCCAGCGATCGAGACGAGGGTCGAGAGAGCGAACAAGGCGGTCGAGTACCACCAGCCGACGCTCCATTGCCGGAATGCGGCGGTGGCGATGATCGAGGCGATCACCAAGCCATCGATGGCGATCGGCACATTCGAGGCGAGATCGGGCGGAACCAGATTACGCACCGAGAGTTGGTGCAACGCGGCAAAAGACATCTGAAATGACTTGACTGCCACCACTGACGTCACCAACAGTGAAGCATGGGCCAGCCGGGGTCTGAACGAACTCAGTCGACGGAGAGTGCCTCCCGTCCCGCGTGACGGGGATACTCGCACTTCGCCATTCGTAGATCCTGCGGTAGTCATCGTCACCATGGCGGCGAGGGTACCGCGCAGTTGGTCGTCGATTGCGCATCGTCTTGTTTTCAGATGCGGTAGGGTCCCGAGTTCTTATCTACGGCCATTGGAATTGGCGAACTATTGCCTGAAATCCCCTCTACCGCAACATGTCACGACTGGCCACATTGTTCTGAAGCGCTGTAATCATCAGTCTATGGGTGTTTCGTGGTGAATATCCGTAATGTCACCATCCAAAAGCGAACGCTCCCAGACGATTGCGGCACCATGACCCACACGACGTTCGGCATCGAACGTCTCGGCATCGGCGATCGGCCGGTTTCGTCGGACGAGGCATCGACCGTGATCGACATGGGCCTGTGGCGCTCGACCCGACCACCCGAGCTGATCCACTTCTCAACCGAGTCCGGAGATTGCATCGACCGGCGGCGTCAGAGTCGTGACGTAGCTAACACCCTGATCGACCGGCCTCCCGAACGAGTCTCGGGTCACATGCGTCAAAACCAGACGTCGACCTCGGCCTCGTCGACCTCGAGCTCGGGGGTGGACCGGTCCGTTTCGCCGCTGCCTGGACCCGCTGGAATCCGCCCTGGACGAGGTGGTCTGCGCATCGCGCCGAGCCGGATCGGGCCCGGATATGCGGAAGGCCCCGGCCGGACTGAGTCCGGCCGGGGCCTTCGAAGCGGAGGATAGGGGATTTGAACCCCTGAGGGCTGTTAACCCAACCCGCGTTCCAGGCGAGCGCCATAGGCCACTAGGCGAATCCTCCGCCGAGCAATATACCGGGTACACCCCTGGTAGAAGCAAATGCAGTGGTCGGCGGCTACTTCTTCTTCAGATTGTTGAGCGCTTTCTGGGCCTGCTCCTTGCATACCTGGGCGATCTCGTCCTTGCTGACGCTCTGGCCCTTGCCCATGCGCAGGCGGATGTTGACCTTCACCGAGGCGTTGTCGTCCTTGACCGCGACCGTGTAGTCGGTGGTGGTGAACGAGGAGTAGTCGTCGACCTTGGCCGCCCAGTAGCCGGCCTCGCCGATGCCGTTCACGTCACCGGCGGTGCGGCCGCTGCCGGTGGTGCCGGTGTCGCTGGTCTTCCAGATGTCGTATTCGGGGCGGTTGTAGGCGCTCGACGAGCCGCTCAGCAGCGAGACGTTGAGGGTGAGGTCGGCGGTGTTGGCGATCGCGTACTTGTCGGTCTTGGAGGTTTCCTCGTTGCCGGCCCGGCAGTCGAAGCGGCCGCCCGAGTAGTCGGTGGGCTTGGTCTCGGAGTGCTCAGGGGTGCCCTTGGAGTTGGCGGCCCACTTGTTGAGCACCGAGGTATCGATCACGGTGCAGCCGTTGGTGATGCCCTCCATGGAGTACTTCCCGGCGGCCTTCTTCTTGTCCCCGCCCAGCGGCGACGGGCTGTCGCTGCCGCTGAGCGCGACCACGCCGATCACCGCGCCGACGATCACCACCAGGCCGATCACCCCGCCGATGATCCAACCGGTCTTGTTGCCGCCTGAGCGCGGCGGCTGCGCCGAATAGCCGTAGCCCCCCTGGCCCGGCGGCGGGACCGGGGGCTGGGCGAACTGCTGCTGCGGGAAGCCGCCGGACAGCGGCTGGCCGTAGGCGTCGGTCATGGGCTGCGGGTAGCCGGGCATCGGCTGCTGCGGGTAGCCGGGCGCGGACTGCCCGGTCGGAAGGGGCTGTGCGGGTGGCGTGTACGGGGGCATGCCGCCGGCGGCGTAGTTGAGCATCGTCGGGTCCGCACCCTGAACCGGCTGGCCCTCCCCGGCGGCGGGCGCGGTGGCCCACCATTGCGCGGTCTCCTGGGCTTTCTGCGGATCGTGCGGCGCACCGGCTCCTGGATCGGAACTCGTCATATCGTCTCTACCCCTCCGGAAAATCGCGGGCGACCCCGCATATCGCAGGCATCGTATCGACCCCGGGCGGCGGCGGGCGCGGTGAGCCGCTACACTGGCCGACGGATCCAGCGCGGCGCGCATCCTGTGAACTCCCCCAGGGCCGGAAGGCAGCAAGGGTCAACGGGCTCTGCCGGGTGCGCTGGGTCCCCTTTCTTTTTCCGGCCCGGTCGTGCGGGTGACGGAAGTACAGATATCCCTGCCGAATCGGATACGCCGCCTAGTAACCTGGGCGGTTGGGTTCGCGGTGCGCGTAACCCTGGACATATCCCACGCCATTGGAAGGGCGCTCAGATGCCTCGGCAGACGCAATTCGGTTTGATGAGCCATGCGGAACTCGTGACGGAACACGAGACGCAGACCGCGAACTACGCGAAGCTCAAGACCGAGAAGCTGACGCTGGACATTACGAGGGGTAAGCCCTCGCCCGAGCAGCTGGACCTCTCGCAGGGACTCCTCGAGCTGCCGGGCGCCGCCGACTACCGTGACGCCAACGGCACCGACGTCCGCAATTACGGTGGCCTGCACGGCCTGCCGGAGCTGCGCGCGATCTTCGGCGAACTGCTCGGCATCCCCGTGTCGAATCTGCTGGCCGGCAACAACGCCAGCCTGGAGATGATGCACGACCTGCTGGTGTTCGCCATGCTGTACGGCACCGCGGATTCGGAGCGCCGCTGGGCGGACGAGCCGGTGCTCAAGTTCCTGTGCCCGGTACCGGGTTACGACCGGCACTTCGCGATCACCGAGTCGCTCGGCTTCGAGATGATCCCGATCCCGATGAAGAACGACGGCCCCGACACCCACCTGATCGCGGAGCTGGTCGCGTCCGACCCCAGCATCAAGGGTCTGTGGGCGGTGCCCAACTACTCCAACCCGACCGGCGTCACGTTCTCCGAAGCCGTTACCCGCGAACTGGTTTCGATGCCGACCGCGGCTCCGGACTTCCGCCTGTTCTGGGACAACGCCTACGCGGTGCACCCGCTCACCGACACCGCCGAGCCGGTGCTCGACGTGCTGGGTATGGCCGCCGCGGCCGGCAACCCGAACCGCCCGTTCGTGCTGGCCTCCACCTCGAAGATCACCTTCGCGGGTTCGGGCGTCAGCTTCTTCGGCTCCTCCACCGCGAACGTGGAGTGGTACCTGAAGCACCTGGGCAAGAAGACCATCGGCCCGGACAAGGTGAACCAGCTGCGGCACCTGCGCTTCTTCGGCGACGCCGAGGGCGTACGGGAGCACATGCAGAAGCACCGGGCCGTCCTGGAGCCGAAATTCAAACTGGTGCTGCGGATTCTGGAGGACCGGCTGGGCGCGTCGAAGGTCGCGTCCTGGACCGAGCCCAAGGGCGGCTACTTCATCAGCCTCGACGTGCTGGAGGGCACCGCCAGCAAGGTGGTGGCGCTGGCCAAGGACGCGGGCATCGCGCTCACCCCGGCCGGTTCGTCCTACCCGTACGGAAAGGACCCGGAGGACAAGAACATTCGCATCGCGCCCAGCTTCCCGTCCCTCGGTGAACTGGAGAAGGCGATGGACGGCCTGGCCACCTGCGTCCTCCTGGCCGCCTCCGAAAAGCTGATGAGCCTGTAGAGCCGACGAAAAAGCGGCGCGTACCCGGAAGGGTGCGCGCCGCTTGCGTTCTCGGTCAGTTCGGCTTGTGCGCCAGCACCGCGAAGATGGTCACCGACAGGTGGATGTCGCCGCTGGCGGCGCCGGCCTCCAGGTCGGCGAGCAACCGATCGCGCTGGGGCTCGCTGATCGCGCCCCGCGCCACCGCCCGATCCGCGACCCGGGCGACCAGTGCGCCCGCCCCGACGCTGCGGTCCTGGATCAGGGCGTGCGAGCCGATGTCGTCGACGACCAGTCCGGCCGCGGCCAGCTGCCCCGACAGGCGGCGGCCCGCGAACGGGTTGGTGGTGCCCGCGATCATGGTCTCGATCACCTCGTGCACCACGTGCCGGTCGCCCGGGTGCACGATGGCCGAGCCCCAGTCGGTGTCCATCACCACGACCCGGCCGCCGGGCCGCAGCACGCGGGCGATCTCCCCGACCGCGCGGGCAGGAGCGGTGAGGTGCTGGAAGACGCGTTCACACAGGGCCACGTCGAAGCTCTCGCTGCCGACGGGCAGGCCGTAGGCGTCGCCGCTGACGAAGGTGGCGGTGGAGCCGGCCTGGGCGGCGCGGCGTTCGGCGGCGGCCAGCAGGTTCGGGTCGGGTTCGACGCCGAGCGCGGTGCCGGTCGGCCCGACCAGCTCGGCCAGGGTCAGCACTTCCGACCCGGTGCCGGAGCCGATGTCGACGGCGCTCTCGCCGGGGCGGGTGGCCAGGGCCTCGTGGGCCCAGGTCCGCAGGCGCCGGATACCCGGCAGCGCTGCCTGTAGATCGTGGACGTCGACGAGCTGGTCCTGTCCGTCACGGTCGAAGCGGTCCGGTCGCAGTCCTGAGTCCGCACCAGGTTGCGGCACGGTTCGCACTGAAGAATTAGCCATGGTGTCGGGCATAGGCCGAGCCTAGTCGTGACCCGCGTCACCGCAACGCAAGATGAATGGGATGATCGATGCATGGTGAGCCGCACGCTGTGTATTGCGCAGGAATCCGATGCCGACGAGCTGCTTTCGACCGATGATTTCGCCCTGTTGGTCGGGATGATGCTCGATCAGCAGTTTCCGATGGAACACGCATTCCGTGGGCCGTGGAAACTGGCCGACCGCATGGGCGGCTTCGATATCCATCGGATCGCCGCCGCCGATCCCGCGGAATTCGAGGAGCTGGCCGCCACCCCGCCGGCCATTCACCGCTACGGCCGTTCCATGGGACGACGGGTCCAGGAGCTGGCCCAGTACATTCTGGACAACTACGGCGGCAATACCGCGGGCCTGTGGACCGACGGCGATCCGGACGGCAAGGAAGTCCTGAAGCGGCTCAAGAAACTGCCCGGCTTCGGTGACCAGAAGGCCCGGATCTTCCTCGCCCTGCTGGGCAAACAGCGTGGTCTGGCCGCCGCCGGCTGGCGCGAGGCGGCCGGCGCGTACGGCGAGGACGGCTCCCGCCGCTCGGTCGCCGACGTCACCGACGCCGAATCCCTCACCCAGGTGCGGGAATTCAAGAAGCAGGCCAAGGCCGCCGCCAAGGCGAAGTAATCTCCCTCACTTCCACGGCATCGAATCAAGCTGGTTTTTAACCTCCAGTTTCACAGGGGGTTCACAGATGCTTGCCGCCGACAGTTCAGTTCTCGGCAGTGGAAGCAGTAAAGAAAATGAAGATGAGGGAATTCGCCGGGATCGCGGCATTGCTGGTCGCGGCGACGGGGGTCACCGCCGGCACCGCGTACGCCGGTCCGGCCAAGGCCGACGACGGCACGATCAACTACACGTCCCAGGTCACCGAGCAGGGCAACACGGTGGTCAGCACCGACGCCGGCTCGCTGGTCGTCGAGGACGGTGCGCTGAAGGTCAAGGCGGCGAATGGAACCACCGTCGCCGGCACCGAATTGAAGTTCCGGATCGACGATTTCGAGTTCCCGATCGCGGCGCAGATCAGCGACCGCACCGCCACCCTGACGCCGCAGGCCGATCTGGCGCACGCGGTGTACAAGCCGGTCGCGCTGCCCTACGAGGATCAGGCGCCGTGGAAGACCCAGTACGACCGTGAGCTGGCCGCCTGGAATCGCCTGACCAGCACCATCTCCGCGGGCGCGACCATCGGCACCGTGGTCGGCGGCCTCGGCGGCGCGGCGCTCGGCTGCGTCCTGGGCGGCGTCGCCTTCGCGACGGCGACGGCCCCGCTGGCCACGCTGTTCGGCGTCGGACCGCTGGCGGGCTGCTTGATCGGAGCCAGCACGGTCGGCTTCCTGGGCACGATCGGCGGTCAGTTGTTCGTCACCGCACCGATCGCGATTGCGGCTGCAGTGCAGTACTTCACGACTATCAACCAGCCGTTTTCCGCGCCCAAGTAGGCATTTTCGGCAACCGATGGGCAAAGGTTCACCGCGCTGGAACCCCACTGCCATGTGGCGTTTGTGAAGGCCGGTTTCCATCACTGGGCCCCGGGGACACACCTGACCTTGTTTCCCGGGGCGCACCGCTCATCTCAAGAGGGATTTTCGAACACATGCGTCTCAAGAACTTCACCGCGGTTTCCGCGCTGGTCATCGCCGCTCTGGGCGTCACCGCCGGCACCGTGAACGCCGCGCCCGCCGCCGATAACAACGGCGTGATCAACTACACCGCCACCAACTCCGAGACCAACACCATCATCCGCACGGATGCCGGTTCCATGGTCGTCGAGAACGGCAACTTCGTCATCAAGGCCGCCAACGGCAATGTCGTCGCCGGCATGCCGCTGAAGGTGCGCGTGGACGATTTCGAGTTCCCGATCGCCGCGGAGATCTCGGACCACACCGCGACCCTGACCCCGCAGTACGACATGGACCACGCCACCTACGCGCCGGTCGCCAAGGATGTCGCCCTCCCCTACGAGGACCAGGCTCCGTGGAAGTCGGACTACGACCGTGAGCAGGCCGCCTGGAACCGCATGAAGGACACCATCTCCCTGGGTGCCACCGTGGCGACCCTGGTCGGTGGCCTGGGCGCCGCGGCCGTCGGCTGCGTCCTCGGCTTCGGCGTCGCCGGTCTGGCCTCGGCCCCGCTGGCTGCCCTGTTCGGCGCGGGCCCGGTCATCGGCTGCCTCGTGGGCGCGGCCACCGTCGGCTTCCTGGGCACCATCGCGGGTCAGCTGCTGATCACCGCGCCGGTCGCCATCGCCGCCGCGATCCAGTACTTCACCACCATCAACCAGCCGCACATCACCGCTCCGGCTCCGGCCAAGTAATACGCGGTCCGAGTTAAGAGCAAGGGGCGCAACAGGCATCAGCGATCACCTCATCGGGACAGCCCGCTCGGCCATTCGGCCGGGCGGGTTTCGCAATTCGGGAGTGTTCACCGTCTGAGCACCCGTGCGACATATTTCGTTCGCGTCGGCCCGTTTCGATCATGCGGTCCAACTACGCGGACTGCCTGATGAGGAAAACCGAGAAATGCGCTTCAAGACTTTCGCCGCGACCGCGGCCCTGGTGTCCGCTGCCCTGGGCGTCACCGCCGGTACCGTCAACGCCGCTCCGGCCGCCGACAACGGCGTGATCAATTACACCGCAACCACTTCCGAGACCAATAGCGTCATCCGGACCGACTCCGGCTCGCTGGTCGTCGAGAACGGTGTCTTCAAGATCAAGGCCGTGGACGGCACCGTCGTGGCCGGTATGCCGCTGAACTTCCGCGTGGACGACTTCGAGTTCCCGATCGCCGCGGAGATCGCCGACCACACCGCGACCCTCACCCCGCAGTACGACATGGACCACGCGACCTACAAGCCGGTCGCCGAGGCCAAGGACGTCAACCTGCCCTACGAGGACCAGGCTCCGTGGAAGTCGGACTACGACCGTGAGCAGGCCGCCTGGAACCGTATGAAGGACACCATCTCGCTGGGCGCCACCGTCGGCACTCTGGTCGGTGGCCTCGGCGGCGCGGCCGTCGGTTGCGCCATGGGCGCGGTCGTCTTCGCCGCCGCGACGGCCCCGCTGGCCACGATGTTCGGTGTCGGCCCACTGGCCGGCTGCTTCATCGGCGCGAGCACCGTCGGCTTCCTGGGCACCATCGCGGGCAACCTGCTCGTGACCGCCCCGGTCGCGATCGCCTCCGCCTACAACTACTTCGTCACCATCAACCAGCCGCACCTGGTCGCGCCGAAGTAAGTCGCACAGCAGCACCCCGAAACCCCGTCCGGCGCCCGCCGGGCGGGGTTCGTCGTTGTAATCGGCGTGAGCCCAATCCTGTCGCCGCGCCGCGGCCGATGCTGGAGTGGATCGATGGGTGACCTGACCTCGATTCACGGCGCGGCAGCCGCGCTCACTCCGGTCGACGGGACCGATCTCCGGAAGACCTTCGCGCACTTCCCCAGCGGTGTGGTGGCGCTCTGCGCCCGGCTCGGCGGAACACCGCACGGGCTGGTGGCCAGCACTTTCGTGCCGGTATCGCTGGATCCGCCCCTGGTGTCGGTGTGCATTCAATACTCGTCGGAGACCTGGCCGCGGCTGGAGCAGGCGAGCCGATTGGGATTGAGTCTGCTCAGCAGCGACCAGGAGAGCGCGGCGCGCGGTCTGAGCTCCAAGCGTGGAGACCGGTTCCGGGATGTGGAGCTGCGGGGCGGGAACGGCAACGCCGCGTTCGTGGCGGGGGCGACGGCCTGGCTGGAAACCTCGGTGTACGAGCAGGTTCCGGCGGGCGATCACGCCGTGGTGCTGCTGCGGGTGCACCGGGTGAGCGTCCGCCCGGAGTCGGAGCCCCTGGTCTTCCATCGCAGTGATTTCCGCGCGCTTTCCGGGAAATCAGTTGAGGTGCAATTGAATTCAGCCTGAGCCGGACCGGCGACAGGGGGTGCCGGGCTTCGTATCGTCATTGTCCATGAGCACCCTGGCGGTATCCGCGCAGACGGTGGCGGCCACCGGAGCCGAGGACGGAGATCTGCCCGTCGTCCGCACCCGCCACCCCTGGCGCTGGGTCACGGGGGTGGTCGCCCTGGTGCTGGTCGCGCAGTTCGCGCACGGTCTGATCACCAATCCGGGCTGGGACTGGGGCACGTTCGCGCGGTACATCACCGCGAAATCGGTGTTGTCGGCGCTGAAAGTGACTCTGGAACTGACTTTCTGGGGCACCCTGCTCGGGTTCTTCCTCGGCGTCTGGCTGGCTGTCGGCCGCCTGTCGACGAATCCGGTGCTGAAGGCGATCGCGTGGACCTATGTCTGGGCGTTCCGCTCGATTCCGCTGATCGTGCAGCTGCTGTTCTGGTTCAACCTCGCTTATCTGTACAAAACGCTGTCGCTGGGAATTCCCTTCGGCCCCGAGTTCGTGCGTTTTCAGACCAATGGCGTGATCAGCGGATTCAGTGCGGCCGTCATCGGTTTGGCGCTGCATCAGGCGGCGTATTCGGCGGAGATCATCCGGGCCGGCATCATCTCGGTGGACGCCGGGCAATGGGAGGCGGCGCGGTCGCTCGGGCTGCCGTGGCGGCGGCAGTTCTTCACTATCGTCGGGCCGCAGGCCATGCGCGGAATTCTGCCGAATGCCGCCAATGAGGTGATCAGTCTCTTCAAGGGCACCTCGATCGTCTCGACCATGGCGATCGCCGAGCTGTTCTATCAGGTCCAGGTGATCTACGGCCGCAACGGCCGCGTGGTGCCGATGCTGATGGTGGCAACCGCCTGGTACATCCTGCTGACCACGGTGCTCAGCGTCATTCAGTTCTATATCGAGCGGCGCTTCGCGAGAGGGACCGGCGATGAGTGACTACGCGATCGAATTGCGCGGCATCCGAAAGTCATTCGGCCGCACCGAGGTGTTGTCCGGCATCGATCTGACGGTCCGTCCCGGCGAGGTCACGGTCATCCTGGGCCCGTCGGGTTCGGGCAAGTCCACCTTGCTGCGCACCATCAATCACCTCGAACAGGTGGACGCCGGCACCGTGCGCGTGGGCGGCGAGCTGGTCGGTTACCGCCGCAAGGGTCGCAAGCTCTACGAACTGCGCGAGCGCGACATTCTGCGGCAGCGGGCGCGCATCGGTTTCGTGTTCCAGAACTTCAATCTCTTTCCGCACCTGACGGTCCGGGAGAACGTCGCGCTGGCGCCGGTGGCCGCCCAGCGGCGCGCCAAGGCCGAGGTGAACACCGAGGCGCTCGACCTGCTGTCGCGAGTCGGGTTGGCGGACAAGGCCGACGAGTACCCGAGCCGACTGTCCGGCGGGCAACGGCAGCGGGTCGCCATCGCGCGGGCGCTGGCGCTGCGGCCGGAGGTGGTGCTGTTCGACGAGCCCACCTCGGCGCTGGATCCGGAGCTGGTCGGCGAGGTGCTCGAGGTGATCCGGGATCTCGCGCGCGCCGGCTCGACCCTGGTGATCGTCACCCACGAGATCGGTTTCGCCCGCGAGGTCGCCGACACCGTGGTGCTGATGGACGCCGGCCGCATCGTCGAGCAGGGCCCGCCCGCGCAGGTGCTCGATGCCCCGACCCATCCGCGCACCAAAGCCTTTCTCGCACACGTCCTCTGACCGATCGACCACGAAGGAACCTCCCATGCCTCAGGCGCACCGTCGCAGACGGATCACCGCACTCGCCGCACTCACCGTGCTCGGCCTGTTCGCGGCGAGCGCCTGTGGCAAGGACGGCGACACTGACGCTCCCGCCTCCAATACCGTCAACGGACTGAGCTACGACCTGTCCCCGGCGCAGTCCGGCCGGGTGCACGCCGCCAAGGTGGACGCTCTCGCGGCGCAGCTGCCCGCCGCCGTGCGGGATCGCGGGACGCTGGTGGTGACCGGATCGGTGGGTGCGACACCGCCGCTGCGCTTCTACGCCACCGACGACCGCACCCCCATCGGTTCCGACACCGACATCTCCTACCTGCTCGCCGACCTACTCGGCCTGAAAGTGGAGACCCGCATCGGGGACTGGGCGCAGAACTTCGTGAAGGTCGACTCGGGTGAGGCGGACGTCTTCATCAGCAATGTCACCGTCACCGAGGAGCGCAAGGAGAAGTACGACTTCGCCACCTACCGCCTGGACAATATCGCGTTGGAAGTGCCCAAGGACGCGACCTGGACCTATCAGGACCGGAAGTCGCTGGCGGGCAAGACGATCGGCGTCGGAACCGCCACCAACCAGGAGCAGCTGCTGGTGAAGTGGAACGAGGACAATATCGCCGCGGGCCTGCCCAAGATCGATCTCGCCTACTACGAGAAGACCAGCGACTACTACCTGGCGCTGTCCTCGGGCCGATTGGACGGCTACCTCGGCCCCAACCCGTCGGCGCAGTATCACGCCGCCTCCGCCGGCCAGACCAAGGTGGTCACCACCCTCTCCGGCGCGGGTGACGCGCTCCAGGCCGAGATCGGGGTCCTCACCAAGAAGGACAACGGTCTGGCCGGTCCGCTGCGGGCCGCCATCCAGTACGCCATCGACAACGGGCTCTACAAGCAGGTGCTGGACCGCTGGGGTCTGGGCGGAGAGGCCGTGCCGCAGTCGCGGATCAATCCGCCCGGACTGCCCAAGAAGAAGGGATGAGCATGTCGCGCAGGGTTTTCCATGTCGGGCAACACGATCCCCTGGCCGCGCCGCTGCTGGCGGAGCTCGCCATCGAGTACAGCAGCCGGTACGGCGGGACGCCGGGGGAGGTGCACGCGGATCTGACCGGGTATTCGGCCAGTCACTTCGCTCCTCCACAGGGCGACCTGTTGATAGTTGTGGATAACGGGGAAACGGTGGCGGGCGGCGCGTTCCAGCGGTACGACGCCGAGACCGCCGAGCTCAAGCGGATCTGGACCGCCGCCGAGCACCGGCGAAAAGGGCTGGGGCGCTTCGTGCTCGATCAGCTGGAGGCCGAGATCGCGCGGCGCGGCTACACGCGCATCTATTTGACCACCGGGCCGCGTCAGCCGGAGGCCGTCGCCCTGTACACGGCGGCCGGATACACCGCGCTGCCGCGTGATGTTCGCAAGGAAGTCGGCTACGTGCACCCATTCGAGAAGTTCCTCGACGCCGGAGAGCAGGCGATTCCGGCATGAAATTCCTGCTGCTGACCTTGATCACCCACACACCGGACCCGGTGACCGGCGGTACCGAGTCGCCGCGGCAGCGGTTGCGGCGGGTCGTCGACAGCGCGCGTCTGGCCGAGGAGCTCGGTTACGACGGTTTCGCGGTGGGGGAGCGGCACGAGGATCCGTTCATCTCCGCGGCCCCGCCGGTGGTGCTCAGCCACCTCGCGGCAGTCACCTCGCGGCTGGCGCTGTTCACCGGGGTCACCACGCTCAGCCTGCTGGATCCGGTGCGCGCCTTCGAGGACTATTCGACGCTGGACAATCTGTCCGACGGCCGGCTGGAACTGATCATCGGGAAGGGCAACGGCGCGGCGCAGGCCAAGCTGTTCCACGTCACCACCGACGACCAGTGGGATCGCAATCGCGAAGGCTACGAACTGTTCCGGAAGCTGTGGGACAGCGACAGCGTCACCTGGTCGGGCCGGTTCCGGCCCGCGCTGACCGAGGCCAAGGCGCTGCCCCGGCCGTTGCAGCCGCGGCTGCGCATCTGGCACGGCAGCGCCACCAGTCGTGAATCCGCGGATTACGCGGCACTGCACGGTGATCCGCTGTTCTCCGCGAACGTCACGTACCCGATCGAGCCGTACGCCGAACTGATCGACCACTACCGGGAACGCTGGGCGGCTTACGGCCATGACCCGGCCGAGGCGCTGGTGGGCGCGGGCACGGCGGGGTTCCTGGTGACCCGGACCTCGCAGGAGGCGCTCGACCGGTATCGGCCGGTCTTCGAGGCGCGGCAGGCGGTGGCGCGGAAGTTCGACGTGCCCATCGTGTTCGCCTCCGTCGAGGACTTCGCGGCCCGGTCCTCGGCGCTCATCGGCAGCCCGCAGCAGGTGCTGGACAAGGTGAGCCGCTATCACGAGCGATTCGGCCACGAGGTCATCCACCTCAGCGCGGACGCGGACGGCCGGACCGAGGCCGAGCACCGCGACAGCCTCGAACTGTTCCAGGCCGAGGTCGCCCCTGAACTGCGCCGCCGCATTCCGAGCCGGCCGCTCGGCGCCGACCGTTACCCCGTTGGAGATCCCCGATGACCCGTTCCCTGCTCGCGCGCACCACCCGCCCCGTGGCCCTGGCGGGAGTGTTCGCCGCCGCCGTCACGCTCGCCGGGTGCGGCGGCGGGGACGCCGCCACCGGCAGCGGTGAGCCGGCGGGTCCGCCGCAGGCGGGCGGCACCCTCCGCTACGGCCTGTCATCGGCCCCGACCTGCTCCGATCCCGCGCAGTCGTCGACCAATCAGACGATCTACGTGACCCGGCAGGTGGTGGACTCGCTGGTCGATCAAGACCCGGAGACCGGTCAGCTGAAGCCGTGGCTGGCCGACACCTGGACCGTCTCCCCGGATGCCAGGTCGTTCACCTTCCATCTGCGCGACGGCGTCACCTTCAGCGACGGCACCCCGCTCACCGCGGACTCGGTGCGCCGGAACTTCGATTCGATCGTCGCGCTCGGCGGCGCGAAGGCGCCGCTGGCCGCGAGCTACCTGGCCGGGTACGCGGGCAGTACGGTGCTGGATCCGCGCACCGTGCGGGTGGACTTCGCCGGGCCGAACGCCCAGTTCCTGCAGGCGACCTCGACCCCGCAGCTGGGCATCCAGTCCGAGGCTGTCGGCAGCGGCCCGTTCACCTACGCCGAGTGGAAGCAGAACGCCTCCGCCACCCTGGCCAAGCGGGCCGGGTACGCCTGGGGCTCCGCGGTTTTCGCCAGTCAGGGCGAGGCGCAGCTGGACAAGATCGTGTTCACCGTGGTCCCCGAATCCGGGGTGCGCACCGGCAGCCTCGCCTCCGGCCAGCTCGACGCGATCAGTGACGCGCTGCCGCAGGATGTGGCGCAGATCGAGGGCGGCGGCGGTCGCGTGCAGTTCACCGCCAACCCGGGCGTCCCGTTCGGCTTGCAGGCCAATGTGACCCGGGGCGTGCTGCGCGATCCGGCGGTCCGGGCCGCGCTGCTGCCCGCCATCAACCGCAAGGAACTGGTGGACACCGTGCTCGGGCCGCAGTTCAAGCCGGCCAGCAGCGTGCTCGCCTCCAAAACCCCCGGCTACGTGGATCTTTCGGCCCGGGTGAAGTTCGACCCGGACGCCGCGAAGAAGCAGCTCGACCAGGCGGGCTGGGTGCCGGGCGCGGACGGCATCCGGGTCAAGGACGGGCAGCGGCTGAGCGCGGGCGTCATCTTCGCCCCCGTGTTCTCGGCCAATCAGGCCATTCTCGAGCTGACCCAGCAGCAGCTGCGGGTGGTCGGCTTCGACCTGCGGCTGGAACCGTCGTCGGTGGCGGAATCGACGGTGCGCCAGAACACCAAGGACTTCGACTTCAACTACTACAACTCGACCCGCGCCGACGGCGACATCCTGCGCACCACCTTCGCCGTCGACCAGCGCAACCTGAACGCTCGCGGCCCCGCCGAACCCCTCGACGCCCTGCTCGCCCAACAGTTGTCGGCCACCGATCCGGCCGCGCGCGCCCGCATCATCGGCGACGCCCAGACCGCGGTCCTCGACCAGGGCCTGTGGATCCCGACCATCGAACTCTCGCAGGCCATCGGCGTCGGCAAGGCGGTGGCCGGGGTGAAGTTCGAGGCCTCGGCGCGACTGCAGTTCCACGACACCTGGCTGGCGCGGTAAACCCATGGGCCGCTACGTGATCGGACGGGTGCTGCAGGCGATCGGCGTGCTGTGGGCGGCGTTCACGCTGTCCTTCGCCGGGCTGTACCTGCTGCCCGGCGACCCGGTGGCGCTGGCGGCCGACGCGGCCACCGGCACGCCCGTCGACGCCGCGGCGATCGCGGAGATGCGGGCCCGCTACGGTCTCGACCAGTCGTTGTGGGCCCAGTACTGGACGGCCTTGTCGCACGCGGTGCGCGGCGATCTCGGTCACTCCATCTCCACCGGTCAGACCGTCACCGGGGCGCTGGGCGACGCCCTGCCCTCGACCCTGGCGCTGGCGGCGATCGGGCTGCTGCTGGCCGTGGCGGCCGGTGGGGCGCTGGCCCTGGCGGCCGCGTACACCGAGCGTCCCCGGTTGCGCGGGCTGCTCACCTCGCTGCCCGCGGTCGGGGCCTCGATGCCGGGCTTCTGGGTGGGATTGCTGCTCCTGCAGCTGTTCTCGTTCCGCTTGAAGCTGGTGCCCGCGTTCGGCGGCGCCGGATTCGGCGGGACCATCCTGCCCGCGATCACCCTGGCCATCCCGGTGGGGGCGGTCATCGCCCAGGTCCTCCACGCGAGCCTGGTCGCGACCTGGCGGCAGCCGTTCGTCGAGGTCGCCTTCGCCAAGGGTGCGTCCCGCTGGTGGGTGCAGCTGCGCCACGTCCTGCGCCCGGCCGCCGCCCCCGCGCTGACCGTGTCGGGATTGTGGACCGGCACCGTACTGGCCGGGGCGGTCGTCACCGAGACGGTGTTCTCCCGCCCGGGCATCGGCCGACTGGCGCAGGAATCGGTCCTGCGCCAGGACATCCCGGTGGTCCAGGGCATCGTCGTGTTCGCCGCCCTCGCCTTCGTGACCGTCAATCTGCTGGTCGATCTCGCCTACCCCCTGCTCGACCCCCGTGTGGTGCACCGGAACTCGACGAAGGAGCGTGCTCATGCCTGACCGTTCGCCGACCCCGCCCCGGCATGTGATCCGCGATCTGCGCGCGCGGCTGCGCGGCTGCTCGCGCGGACCGCGATCGACGCTGCGGGTCATCACTCTGACCCACCCCCTGCTGGATCCGGGCATCGCCTTCTGGGACGCGGATGACGAGTGGTCCGATGTCTGACCTGGCACTCCGACCCGAGTCCGACCGGACGTTCCGCCGCGAGGCCATCGCCGGCGGGACGGCCGCCGCGTCGTGGGCGCGGCGCAATCCGGGAACCGTCGCGGCGGGCGCGGTCGTCGCGCTGGTGTGCGCCTGGGCCGTCGCCCCGGCCGTGTTCGCGAGCGGCGATCCCCTGCGCGGCGTGCCCGCGCAGAAGCTGCGCGGCCCCAGCCTCCAGCACTGGTTCGGCACCGACAATCTCGGGCGCGACCTCTACACCCGGGTGGTGCACGGCGCGGCACTGTCGTTGAGCGCGACCGTGTTCGCGGTGCTGATCGGGCTGGTGACCGGTGCCTTGATCGGGCTGGTCGCGGGTGCGGCGGGCGGCGTGGTCGACACCGCGATCATGCGCGCGGTCGATGTGGTGCTCTCGATTCCCGACATGCTGCTCGCCCTGGCCACCATCACCGTGCTGGGGCTGGGCACCCGCAATGTGGCCATCGCCGTGGGGATCTCGCTGATCGCCAGGTTCGCCCGGGTGATGCGCGGCGAGGTACTGCGGGTGCGCAATGCGCCCTACGTGGAGGCCGCGTTCGCGTCCGGTGTGCACTGGCACATCGTGTTGTTCCGCCACATCCTGCGCAATGCGTACGGGCCGGTGGCGTCCTTGGCCGCCGTCGACTTCGGGGTGGTGACCCTGTTCGTGGCGTCGCTGAGCTTCCTCGGCTACGGCGCGGTGCCGCCCACTCCGGAATGGGGCTCGCTGGTGTCGGAGGGCCGCGGCTACCTGGCCACCGCGTGGTGGCTGACCACCCTGCCGGGGCTGGTCATCGTCGTGCTGGTGCTGTCCACCCAGCGGATCGCCCGCGCCATGCAGAAGGAGGCCCGATGACCGAGCTGTTGAACATCGAGGGGCTACAGGTCGAGTATCGGGGTCGCGGCGGCGCGACACCCGCCGTGCGCGGTGTCTCGCTCGAGATCCGGCGCGGGGAGACGCTCGCGCTGGTGGGTGAATCGGGTTCGGGCAAATCCACTCTCGCGCACGCGGTGATCGGGCTGCTCCACGGCGGCGTGATCACCGGCGGGGCGATCACCTTCGACGGGGAGCGGATCGACCGGGCGTCGCCGCGTGCGCTGCAACGGATTCGCGGCGCGCGCATCGGGCTCGTCCCTCAGGATCCGGGCACCTCGCTCAATCCGGTGCTGCGCATCGGACGGCAGGTGGGCGAGGTATTGCGCGTCCACGACCGGGCCGATCGCCGCACCGCCGACCTCGCGGCAATCGAGATCCTCGACCAGGCTGGGCTGGATCGTCCCGCGTTGCGGGCGCGCCAGTATCCCCAGGACCTGTCGGGCGGACAGCGGCAGCGGGTACTGATCGGGATCGCGCTGGCCTGCGGGCCCGAACTGGTGATCGCCGATGAGCCGACCAGCGCGCTCGATGTCACCGTGCAGCGCCGCATTCTCGATCTACTGGCCGCGCGGACCACGGAATCGGGGACGGCGGTGCTGCTCATCACCCACGACCTGGCGGTCGCGGCCGAACGGGCGGACCGCATCGCGGTGATGCGGGACGGCCTGATCGTCGAGACCGGCACGGCGGCAGAGGTATTGGGCAATCCGCGACACGAGTACACACGGCGGTTGATCGCCGCCGTCCCGAGCCTCGGTGCGGATCAGCCCGCGCGTCCGGTTCGCGAACACGGGACCCCGCTGCTGGCCGCGACCGGTCTGCGCAAGTCCTTCCGTGTCACCAGGGATTTCACCGTCGACGCGGTGAACGACGTGTCCTTGGAGGTCCATCGTGGTGAAACCCTGGCCGTGGTAGGCGAATCCGGTTCGGGCAAGTCGACCACGGCCCGCATCGTCGCCCGGCTGACCCCGCCCGACGCGGGCGCCGTCACCTTCGACGGGCAGGACGTCACCGCCCTGCGCGGTTCGGACCTGCGGGCGCTGCGCCGTCGCGTCCAGGTCGTCTACCAGAACCCGTACGTCTCGCTGAACCCGAAGCTGACGGTCGGACGGATCGTGGCGGAACCCTTGCAGGCGTTCGGTATCGGCGATCGGCGCGGCCGTCGCGCCGCGGTGGCCGAACTGCTGGATCAGGTCGCGCTGCCCGCCGCCTTCCTGGATCGGCGCCCGGCGGAGTTGTCCGGCGGGCAGCGGCAGCGGGTCGCCATCGCCCGCGCGCTGGCCCCGCGCCCCGAACTGGTCGTGCTCGACGAACCGGTCTCGGCCCTGGACGTCTCGGTGCAGGCGCAGATCCTCGACCTGCTCGAACGACTCCAGAGCGAACTGGACCTGGCCTACCTGTTCATTTCCCACGACCTGGCCGTGGTCCGTCGCCTGGCCGACCGTGTCGCCGTCATGCGCCAGGGCGGTGTCGTCGAAATCGGCGCGACCGCCGAGGTTTTCGACCGACCGCGACACGCCTACACCCGTGAACTGCTCGCGGCCGTCCCCCGGGCGGCCACCCCCGATCACCCGCTACCGCTCGAAAGGACAGCCTGATGCCGCATCCGACTCCGCTGCTGCTGGGCCTGGAACTGTCCGGCACCGGCGCGCACCCCGCCTCCTGGCGGCGCGCCGACTCCCGCGCCGAGGACCTCTTCGACGCCCGGTACTGGGTGGACGCGCTGCGCGCCGCCGAGGACGCGGGAATCGAGCTGGCGTTCCTGCCGGACTCCTTCACCCTGCAATCCGCCGGGGCCATCGGCCGCCTGGACGCGGTGGCGGTGGCCGCGCGCGCCGCCGCCGAGACCCGGCGCATCGGCCTGATCCCGCAGGCCTCGGTCACCCACACCGAGCCCTTCCACCTCTCCAAAGCCATTGCCAGCCTGGACTTCGCGGCCGCGGGCCGGGCGGGCTGGGAGGTATCCGTCGGGGCGGGGGAGGCGCGGCTGTTCGGCCGCAAACCCGAACAGGACGACCGCTCCCGCTGGGAGGAGGCGGACGAGGCGGTCGAGGTGGTGACCCGGCTGTGGGACAGCTGGGAGGACGACGCCGAGATCCGCGACCAGGCCACCGGCCGGTTCATCGACCGCGACCGGCTGCACTACATCGACTTCGCGGGTGAGCACTTCTCGGTGAAGGGACCGTCCATCACCCCGCGTCCGCCGCAGGGGCAGCCGCCGGTCGCGGTGCGCGCCGCCGACCCGCACAGCACCCGGGTCGCCGTGCACCGCGCCGACCTGATCCGGATCGCCGCACCGGATCTCGCGACCGCCGCCGCCACCCGCTCCGAACTGCGGTCCGCCATCGCCGCCGCCGGACGCGACCCGAACCGGGTGCGGGTGCTGCTCGACCTCGACATCCATCTCGCCGACACCGCGGACGCCGCCGCCCTCGCGGTCGCCGAACTGGAGGACTGGAGCGCCTCGCCCGCCCCGGCCACCGTCTTCCATATCGGCACCCCCGCGGAACTGCGCGACATCCTGCGCCGCATCGAAACCGACTGCGCCGCTGACGGCGTGGTGCTACGCCCGCTGGCGCTCGCCGCCGCCCTGCCGCAGCTGCAAGCCCTCACCCCCACCCTGCGCGAGCGGCTGGGGCTGCCCCGGCCCGCCGGCCGCTACGCCCACGCCTGAGGAGTCACCGCCATGCCGGATCATCGGATACGCAAGCAGATTCACCTGGCCGCCCACTTCCCGGGCGTCAACCACCACACCGTCTGGACGGACCCGGACTCGGGCAGCCAGATCGACTTCGACTCCTTCGTGCACCTGGCCCGCACCGCCGAACGCGGCCTGTTCGACTTCTTCTTCCTCGCCGAGGGGCTGCGGCTGCGCGAACACCGCGACCGCATCCACGACCTGGACGTGGTCGGCAGGCCCGACACCTTCACGGTGCTCAACGCGCTGGCGGCCGTCACCACCCGCCTCGGGCTGGCCGGGACGATCAACACCACCTTCAACGAACCGTTCGAACTGGCAAAGCAATTCGCCTCGCTGGACCACCTGTCCGGCGGCCGCGCGGCGTGGAACGCCGTGACCTCCTCGGACGCCTTCACCGGCGAGAACTTCCGACGCGGCGGCTACCTGGAGCACGCCAAGCGCTACACCCGCGCACACGAGGTGGTCGAGGCCACCCGCGCGCTGTGGGACAGCTGGCCCGCCGACACCCTCGTGATCGACCGGGAGCGCGGCGTTTTCGCCCAGCCCGTTCCGCAGGCCCGGATCAGCAGCGACCAGTTCGAGATCGAAGGCCAGTTCGTCCTGCCCCGTGGCCCGCAGGGCTACCCGGTGCAGATCCAGGCGGGCGACTCCGACGAAGGCCGCGAATTCGCCGCCGCCAAGGCCGATGTCATCTTCAGCGCGCACGGCGAACTCGAGGACGGGCAGCGCTTCTACCGCGACGTGAAGGACCGGCTCGCCAAGTACGGCCGGGCCCGCGACGACCTGAAGATCCTGCCCGCCGCCGCCTTCGTGCTCGGCGACACCGCCGAGGACGCCGCCGAACGCGCCCGGTACATCCGGCGGCAGCAGGTGACGCCGCAGACCGCCATCGCCTTCCTCGAACAGGTCTGGGGCCGTGACCTTTCCGCCTACGATCCCGACGGCCCGCTGCCCGACATCGACCCGGTGGACGACGCGACCATCACCCGCGGGCGGGTGCGCCACGCCCGTGACCCGCTCGCCGTCGCCGAGGCCTGGCGGGCCAAGGCCGCCGCCGAGCAGCTCTCCATCCGCGACCTCATCATCGCCACCACCGCCCGCCAGCAGTTCGTCGGCACGCCCCGGCAGGTGGCCGCCGAGATCGACCGCTACGTGCAATCCGATGCCGCGGACGGGTTCGTCCTGGTCCCGCATCTGACCCCGGCCGGGCTCGACGAGTTCGTCGACAAGGTCGTCCCGGAGTTGCAGTCCCTGGGCAGCTTCCGCACCGAGTACACCGGCGCGACCCTGCGTGAACACCTGGGCCTGCGCCACCCCCATCACGGCACCGAAGGAGTACGCGCCTCATGACCGCCATCGAAACCACCTACGACCAGCAATGGGCCGCCTTCCGCGCCGAACGCGCCGCCTGGGCGCGCCAACCCCTGGGCTGGCTCAGCCTCACCGGGCTGCACTGGCTGGGGGCCGACCCGGAGACGGTCGACGGGCTGCCCGGCCGGTGGCACGCGGACAGCGAGAACGTCTATGTCACGGTCGATTCGGAACAGTCCGAGCTGTTGCTGGACGGGGTGGCGCTGAGCGGCGAGGCCGCGATCACGCCCGGCGAGGGAGCGCCGGGTCTCCGGGTCCACACCGGTGACCGCATCATCGAGGTGATCCGGCGGACCGGGCGGTTCGCGCTGCGCGTGCACGATCCGGCCGCGCCGGCCCTGGCGGCATTCACCGAGATCCCCGTCTACGAACCGCGGCAGCGGTGGATCGTGACCGGCTATTTCGAGCCCTTCGCGCAGACCCGGGTCGTCACCACCGGCGCGGTCGTGGAGGGTCTGGAGCATCACCACACCGCCACCGGCACAGTCACTTTCGACCTGGACGGCGAGCGGCGCGAACTGGTGGTGTTCGGCAGCGAGGCCCTCGGCCTGCACGTGCTGTTCACCGACGCCACCAGCGGCGTCACCACCTACGGCGGCGCGCGGCGACTGGATCTGTCCCGGCCCGCGGCGGACGGCAGCCTGCTGCTCGACTTCAATCGCGCGGTCAACCTGCCCTGCGCCTTCACCGACTACGCGACCTGCCCGATCGCCCCGGCGGAGAACCGGCTGCCGCTGGCCGTCGAAGCGGGCGAACAGGATCCGCGGCGGGGGCGGTCGCTGTGACCATTCCGCTCTCGGTGCTGGACCTGTCGCCGATCAGCGCGGGCTCGACGCCCCGCCAGGCCCTCCGCAATACCGTCGACCTGGCCCGGCAGGCGGAAAGGCTGGGCTACCACCGGTTCTGGGTCGCGGAGCATCACTTCGTGCGGGTCGCGAGCTCCGCGCCGACGACGCTCATCGGACTGATCGCCGCGGCCACCGACACCATCCGCGTCGGTTCGGCGGCCGTGCAGCTCGGGCATCACACCTCGATCTCCGTCGTGGAGGCCTTCGGCACCATCGACGCTCTCTACCCGGGCCGGTTGGACCTGGGGCTGGGTCGCTCGGGGCAGCGTGCCGAACAGCTGCGATCCGCGGGCGTGCCACCGGTGCCCGCCCCACCGCGGCCCACCGAGGTCCGCGACGGCGTGGTGCTCCCGCCGCCGTTCTACCCCGGTCAGCTGCTCGACTTCACCAGGGTGAAGGCGGCTTTGGAGACCCTGCACCTTCCGGGTTCGCGGCCGCTGCCGTACACCGAGCAGGTCGAGGAGATTCTCGCGCTGCTCGACGGCAGCTTCGTGACCGACGACGGTGTGGAACTGCGCGCCGTCCCGGGTGCGGGCGCGGAGGTGCAGCCGTGGCTGTTCGGCAGCAGCGGCGGCGAAAGCGCGCAACTGGCAGGGCGATTCGGGCTGCCGTTCGCGGCGAACTACCACGTGTCGCCGGGCACCATCGTCGAGACCATGGAGGCGTACCGGGCGGCGTTCCGGCCCTCGGCCCGCTTCCCGCTGCCCTACCTGGTGGTGTCCGCCGATGTACTGGTCGCCGAGGACGACGCCACCGCCCGGCACCTGGCCTCCAGCTACGGGCACTGGGTGTACTCCATCCGCAGCGGCGCGGGAGCGGCCGACTACCTCGATCCCGATACCGCGCCCGCCTTGTCGGGTCCGCAGCAGCGGCTGGTCGACGATCGGGTGACCACCCAGTTGGTGGGTTCCCCGGCCACCGTCGCCGAACGCCTCGACGCCTTGCGCAAGCTGACGGGCGCGGACGAAATCCTGGTCACCAGTGTGGCTTTCGACCACGAGGACCGGGTGCGGTCGCACCGCCTGCTGGCGCGTGAGTGGGGGCTGACCCCGCAGGCACGCGCCGCCTGAGACCACCGCCGCCCGCCCGGAAGGGGACTCCGGGGCGGGTGGCGGTACCCCGCACCGCGCGCACAGGGCCTCGCGCGTGGGGCGGGACCCGGGGCCGGGCCGGATCGTGGACCATCCGGCCCGGCCTCCCGGGCGCGAACCGAGGTTCGACGGATTCAGGCCGCGGCGAACGCCGGCGCGGCGGCCGTTTCGCGATGTCCGGCCGCCCGCAAGACCTGCAACACACCCTGATTGGCGTCGATCAGCTCGCGCTCGCACGCCTCACCGTCCGCGCCGGCAAGCTCCTCCTCGTGCGCTTGCACGGTCAGGTTCCAGCGGTAGCGAAGCGCCGCGATCAGTCCGCCCGGGTCGCCGAATACCGTGGCGTGTTCCGGGCGCCAGGGCAACTCGCCGTCTCGTCGGCGTTCGATCTCCGCGGCCACATCGTGCAGTGCCCGCCACCATGCGTGTGTGCTGTCCCAACTCATTGCTCTCACCTCGATCGATTGTCGATGCCGTCACGATCGCCGGGCTGTGACCGACTCTCCAGATCAGAATCGGTCCGGGCCGCGTCGGACCGCTATTGGGGGAATCACGTACTTCCGGGCACCGGTGGAGTACGCGTAGGCTCCGACAGTGACGCCCAGCGATTGGGAGTTCTCTCCTCCGCTGAACAATCTCCCGACGCCGCTGTCGAGCTTCGTCGGACGTCACGCCGATCTCGCGAAGATCCGGGACCTTTTCCAGACCTATCGATTCATCACCATCACGGGGCCGGGTGGCGCCGGTAAGAGTCGGCTCGCGCTCGAGGTGGCGCTGGCGCGCAGCGATGATTTCGTGGACGGCTGCTGGCTGGTCGAACTCGCCTCGATCACCGATCCCGCGCTGGTGCCGCATGCGATCGCCGGGGCCGTGGGGGTTCCGGAGCACCGCCGGCGTTCCCTCACCGATTCCCTGGCGGTCCGTCTCGAAGCGTCGGCCGCGCTGATCGTGCTCGACAATTGCGAACACGTCGTCGAGTCCGTAGCGAACGTGGTGACAGAGTTGCTGGGGCGCTGCGGCCTGTTGCGGATTCTGGCCACGAGCCGGGAACTCGTCGAGATACCGGGTGAGGGCGTTGTGCGAGTCGGGGGACTCGCGCTGCCGTCAGCGACCGGCGATCAGGATCTCGCGGTCGTGACCGGGACGGAAAGCGTCGCGCTGTTCTTCGAGCGGGCTCGAGCGGTGCAGCCGAACCTGACGATGACCGCGGCGACCGCTGCCGGGGCCGCGCGGATCTGTCGCTATCTCGACGGCCTTCCCCTGGCGATCGAGCTGGCGGCATCGAGAGCCGCATCGCTCGACGTCGAGCGGATCGCGGCCTATCTGGACGACCGGTTCGGGCTGCTGACCGGTGGAAACAGAGCCGTCATCCGGCACCATCGCACACTCGTCGCCACCATGGACTGGAGTTACCGACTGCTGAGTCCCGCAGAGCGGACATTGTTCGACCGACTCGCGATCTTCGCGGGCAGCTTCGGAATCGAGGAGGTGGACGGAGTCGGCTGCGCACGGTCCGACGGGGACTGCGCGGGACTCCTCGCTGGTCTCGTCTCGAAATCGCTGGTCTCGTTCGACCCCGCCGCGGGACCGGTGCCCTATCGCCTGCTGGAGACGGTGAAGAGCTACGGCCGCGCGCATCTGCGCGAATCGGGGGACCTGGGCGAACTGCGGAACGTCCACGCGTCCTACTTTCGCGATCTCGCCGAGCGCGCCGGCGCCGCGTTCCGGACCTACGCGGAACACGCGTGGGCGAACCGGTTGGAGGCCCAGCACCCCGACCTGCGTGCGGCGCTGTCCCACAGCATCGAGTCCGGCGATGCCGACACCGCGATCCGGCTCGCCGGCGCGCTGCCGCACTTCTGGCAGCTGCACGGTCATTTCCAGGAGGGCTTGCGGTGGCTCGCGGCAGCCCTCGCGATATCCGGTGAGGTCGACGAGTGGTTCACCGCCTGGGCCCACGTCGGGGTCGGTGACCTGGCGATGATCCATGGCGACCGGGCGGCCGCGGCGGCGGCGCTCGATGTCTCGGCGGCGACCTTCCGAGGGCTCGACGACGATCGTGGTCTTGCGCGCGCACTGCAATATCGAGGTCTCACAGCAGCGTTCGGCGACGATCTGGCCCCTGCCGAGAGGCTGATCCTCGAGTCCCTGGCGCTCATCACGGCGGCCGGTGAGACCGGGGGGCCGGCCCACGGTTGGGGCCTGGTCATGCTCGCGGGCGTCGAACTCGGGAAGGAAGACTATGTCGCGGCCGCCCGCGATGCCGAGGCGGCCGACCGGATCATGCGGGTGATCGGGGATCGTGAGGCCCTGGGCTGGGCGGCCCTGATTCGTGCGGTCGCGGCGTGGCGCACCGATCGGATCGACGAGGCCACGACCGAGGCGCGGGTCTGCCTGGTCGCCTTCCTCGATGCCGGCGGGCTGTACGGAGCCAGCGTCGGTCTGATGGTGGCGTCCGCCGTCGCGTTGAGCGGTTCCCGGCTCACGCGCATGGCCGAATTGCTCGGCGCCGCCGAGGCTCTCGCCGCCACGATCGGCGCCATGACGGTTCCGTTCGGAATACGGTGGCTGACAGAGACATTCGGCAACGCGGTCGCCACGCTCGGCCCCGCGGCCTTCGCGGAACATCGCCGGATCGGTGCGGATCGGGTGCGATCCGACACCGCCGGATACCTCGCCGAGGTCCTCGACGATCTCGACGTCTCGATTCCACACCGAGCCGGCAAGCCGCTGCTCACCAGGCGTGAGCGTGAGGTGGCGGCGCTGGTGGCGCGCGGCCGGACGAACCGCCAGATAGCCCGGGCGCTGGGGATTTCCGAGCGGACGGCCGAGGTGCACGTGCACAACATCGCGGGCAAGCTCGGGGCGAGCGGCCGTGCCGAGGTCGCCGTATGGTTCGCCACCGATCACGCCCTACGGGGCGGGGAATCGACGTAAGTCCCCGCCGGGATCACCCGGCGGGGACTTCGTGTTCGGTGGGCTAGCGGGTCCGCGTGGCGCGGCGCATGGCCGAGAGCGGGTCGGCGTAGAACGCGCTCACCGAGGTGACCGCCGCCGCGAATTCCTGCACCCGGCCGCCGAATCGGCTGATCCGGAGATCCGCCGCGGGCAGCGTGGTCGACTCGGCGAAGGCCTTGGCGACCCGCTCCATGCCCGGCCGCCAGCCGGTGAACGCCTGGCCGCCCAGCACCACCCGGTCCGGGTTGAACATGTCACGCACCAGAGCCGCTGTGCGGCCGAGGATTTCGGCCCGCTCGATGAGCAGGTCGCGAGCATCGGCATTGCCCGCGTCGGCGGCTCGGTACAGATCGGTGACGGCCGGGCGGCGCGGGGCCTCCGGCTTGGGCAGGATGCCCTTGCGCACGGCGCGCTCCAGCAGGGCGCGCTCACCGATGGTGGCCTCCAAGCAGCCGCGCCGACCGCAGGTGCAATCGGCGTCGGAGCCGGTCGGAAGATGCGCGATGGAGCCCGGGCCATTGGCGGGGGTGTGCACGCGATCGTGCAGAGTGACTGCGACACCGGCGGTTTCGCGGGCGTACACGAACAGGCTGCTACCGGGCCGGTTCTCCTCGGCCGGGTCGCGCGGGGTGAGCAGCAGCTCCGCCGCGGCCATCGCCTCGACGTGCGCGGACACCGAGACCGGCAGGTCCAGCACGCTGCTGAAGACCGCCGCCACCGGCGCGGCCTGCCAGCCCAGGCGAGGATGGTCGACGACCCCGGCCGCCGGATCCACCCGACCGGCCAGCGCGACGCCGGTCCACAACGGCCGCCGCCGGGGCAGCCGGTCCAGGAAGGCCTTGGCGCTGCGGGCCACTATGGTCAGCGCCGCGTCCTGACCTGTTTGGGGCGTGGCGATCTCGAGCCCGCCGAGGATGCGGCCGGACAGGTCCGCGGCCACGATGCGGGTCACGGTGAAGCCGATGTGCACGCCCAGGGTCACGTACGAGTCGGTGTCGACCTCGAACGGCACCCGGGGACGGCCCACCGCGCCGGACGCGGTCAGATCGGCGCGCTCACGCAGCAGCCCGGCCGTAAGCAGCGCGGACACTTGGCGATTCACGGTGGCGATGCTCAGACCCGTGGTCTGTGCGGCGACATCGCGGAAGATCGGGCCGCGGGTGGCGGCACGCAGCACGGCGGCCGCCGGGTTGTCGGTGATCCGCAACTCCGGGGGCACGGCCGGGCGCGCCGGGGCGGGGCGCGCGGTCGCGGTGGAGACGGCGGTATGGGTGCGGTCGAGCGTGGGGCTGGACACTGTGTCGAATCCTTGCTGCGGTCCACCCGGTCGACGGGTGGACGAATGCCTACATGAAGGTTTCAGCGGGTGCAGCGAGGAACCCGGACGACGACCGGCGGAAATGCCTGGTTATCGGGGTCAGAACTCGACTGCGCGACGGCAGGGACAACACAGTTCCCGTTGCCGCGGCAGCCGAACGCCCAGCGCGACGGTCACGTACGTGACCCGCGGCGCGGAAGAAGGGCGACTGGCAGACATAGGATCAAAGTATCATTCCGATCACGGAGAACGGAAGGCAAGCGCGATCCTCCCGGCAGTCCCGGGCCTGTCGCGGCGCGTCGGTGCGAAACCCTCCTGGCAACCTCCGTAGCTACCGAATCTTTTGCGGCGGTTGATATTTCAAGCCATCCGCGGCACGGATCGGATCGGGATCGACGAGTGGCGCACGCCACATTCTCTTCTCATCTCTCGAGAAGCAGCCCGAATCCCACCCCACTCGAGTCCGCTGTCGCGCACACGCATTCCGCTCACTGTGATTCCAAGGCGCGCGCTCCCGGAGCGGGTGGCGCAATACCCCGAATCGACCGCATTCCGGCAGGCCGCGCGCTCGGGCCGGCGGCGCAGAACCGCATCGCCGGCACCGGGGCGCGGTGAGCGGCCCGGGCGGCCCCATTTTCGCCGCTACAGTTCTGAAACCGCAGGTCAACGGCGTGGAAAGGAGTCGATGTGTCACCGGAACCGGTACCGCTGCGCGCCCCCGAACGCCGGGCGGATCGCGCCCGACACGTGGCCGACGTGTTGCGTCAGCAGATCCACGCGGGCGCCTTCGACAACGCGCTGCCCGCCGAAGCGGCGCTGTCCGTGGAATTCGGCGTGTCCCGCAACACCGTTCGCGACGCGCTCGCGCTGCTCAAGGACGAAGGTCTGATCGAGCGCGCCCCGAAGATCGGAACACATGTCGCGCGCCGCAAATACGACCACGGCCTCGATGCGCTGCTCGGTTTGAAGGAGACGCTGCGCGGCCACGGCGAGGTCCGCAACGAGGTGCGCGCCGCCCGCCGGGTCACCCCGCCGCCCGCGGTCGCACGCAAGCTGCGGCTCGAACCCGGTGAACAGGCCGTCTACATCGAGCGGCTGCGCTGGTTCGGCGACCTGCCGCTCAGCCTGGACCTCACCTACCTGGTGCCCGGCATCGGCGACCAGGTCGTCACCCGCGACCTCGAGACCAATGACGTGTTCGCGCTCATCGAGCAGATCAGCGGCGGCCCGCTCGGCTCGGCGGAACTGGCCCTGGAGGCCATCACCGCCGACGCGCACTCGGCCATGACCCTGCAGATGCCCGAGGGCGGCGCGCTGCTGCTGCTCGAGCGCCTCACCTCGCTGGAGGACGGCCGCCCGGTCGACCTCGAGTACATCCGCATGCGCGGCGACCGGATCACCATGCGCGGCAGCCTGATCCGGCCGCCGGAACGCTCACCCGATGCCGACCCGGGCACCGACTGGAGGTTGACCTAGATGGCTTTGGCCGAGAACCGGGCGGATGTCCCGGTGACCATCGACGAATCGCTGTGCATCCAGGGCTGCACGCTCTGCGTGGAGATCTGCCCGCTGGACTCGCTGGCGATCAACCCCGACAACGGCAAGGCGTACATGCACGTCGACGAGTGCTGGTACTGCGGCCCCTGCGCGGCCCGCTGTCCCACCGGCGCCGTCACCGTCAACATGCCCTACCTGCTGCGTTGAGCCCAACCCGCTGAGGAAACCATGAAGTACCGCCCCGCCCGCGTGATCGCCGCGGCCCTCGCCTCCGCCCTCGCCCTGACCGTGTCCGGCTGCTCGCTCGAGAACGCCGGCGATGGTGACACCGTCAAGGTCGTCATCGGCTACCAGTCCAAGACCATCAATACCGTCACCGCCGGAACCCTGTTGAAGGCCAAGGGCTTCCTGGAACAACGCCTGAACGCGCTGAGCGCCAAGGGCGGCGCGAAGTACCAGGTGGAGTGGCAGGACTACGACACCGGCGCGCCCATCACCGCGCAGATGGTGGCCGAGAAGATCGACATCGGCTCGATGGGCGACTACCCGCTGCTCATCAACGGCTCCCGCACCCAGGCCAATGAGCGCTCCCGCACCGCGCTGGTGTCCATCACCGGCTACAACCCCAAGGGCGCGCTGAACATGGTGGTCGTCGCGCCCGACTCCAAGGCGCAGTCCATCAATGACCTGGCCGGGCAGAAGATCTCGGCGAGCGTCGGCTCGGCCGGGCACGGCACCCTGGTCCAGGCGCTCACCCGGGCGGGCATCGACCCCAAGTCGGGAGTGGAGGTGCTCAATCAGCAGCCCCAGATCGGTTCCTCCGCACTGGAATCCGGTCAGGTGGCGGCGCTGTCGCAGTTCGTGGCCTGGCCCGGCCTGCTGGTGTTCCAGAACAAGGCCAAACTGCTCTACGACGGCGCGGAACTCAACGTCCCGACCTTCCACGGCGTGGTCGCCCGCCGCGACTACGCCAAGCAGCACCCGGAGGTGCTCGATGCCTTCCTGCAAGCCCAGCTCGACGCCACCGACTTCATCCACCAGCACCCCCTGGAGGCGGCGCAGACCGTCGCGGACAACGCCGGGCTGGCCCCGGAGGTCGTGTACCTCTACAACGGGCCGGGCGGAACCTCCTTCGACACCACGCTGAAGCCGTCGCTGCTGGGGGCTTTCCAGGGCGATGTGCCGTACCTGAAGTCGATCGGCGACTTCGCCGATCTCGACATCGACAAGTTCGTCGACCCGGCCGCGCTGCGGCAGGCGTACCAGGAACGCGGACTGAACTACGAGGCCGAACTCGCCAACAGCGCCAACCCGCTGCCCGGCTCCGGCGGCGAGCTCTGGCTCACCGGACAGGACACCACCCAGTCGGTCGCCGATCCGACCGCCCTGCTGCGCGCCGTCAAACAGGCTCGGGCACAGGGCAAGACGGTGCGCGCCGCCTACGTGCCGGATGCCGAACTCGGCACCCGCTGGTTCGCGGACAAGGCGATCTGGGTGCGCGACGGCGACAACTACCTGCCCTTCACCACCCCGGCGGCGGCTCAGCGATACCTCGCCAAGCACCCGGCCGGCGCGATCGTCGGATTCGACCAAGCGGTGAACGAGGTCCGGGTATGAGCGCCCCGGCGGTCGCCGCACCGGCGGCGGCCCCCGTCCTCGCCCCGGCCGCACCGCCGGTGGCGCGCCCGCGGGCCGGGCGGGCGGTGTGGCGGTCGCGGATCGTGCGGGCGCTGTCCGTGCCGACCGCCATCGGGGCCTGGGAGTTCTTGACCGCCAACCACATTCGGCTCTGGGTCCGATTCGACACGCTGCCGACCGTCACCCAGATCGTGCGGGCCTTCCGGCATCAGCTCGGCACCGACGCCTACTATCTGGACCTCGGGCAGTCGCTGATCCGGATCCTCAGCGGCTTCGGCCTGGCCGCCGTGATCGGCGTGAGCGCCGGTGTGGCACTGGGCCGTTCCCGCTGGTTCGCCGACACCATGGGACCGCTCACCGAACTGGCGCGGCCCATCCCGGCCATCGCCATCGTGCCGGTCGCCATCCTGCTGTTCCCCGACGACGAGGCCGGGATCGTGTTCATCACCTTCCTGGCCGCCTTCTTCCCGATCCTGGTCGCCACCCGGCACGCGGTGCGGGCGCTGCCCACCATCTGGGAGGAATCCGTCCGCACCCAGGGCGGCAACCGCTGGGACGTGCTGTGGCGGGTGGTGCTGCCGGGCAGCCTGCCCGGCGTGTTCGGCGGGCTCTCCGTCGGCATCGGCGTGGCCTGGATCTGCGTGGTCTCGGCCGAGATGATCTCGGGGCGGCTGGGCGTCGGCTACCGCACCTGGCAGGCGTACACCATCGTCGACTACCCGGGAGTGTTCGTCGGCATCATCACCATCGGCGTGCTCGGCTACACCACCTCCGCCGCGGTGGAACTGCTCGGGCGGCGCGTCACCCACTGGCTGCCGCGCGGCGACGAGGAGGCGAAATGAGCACGGCTGGAATCGGATTGACCCTGGACCGGGTGCGGCTCTCCTACACCGGAGCCCCGATCATCGACGACCTGTCGATCACCGTGCGGCCCGGCGAGATCCTCGTCCTCACCGGACCCTCGGGCTGCGGGAAGTCCACGGTGCTGCGCGCCCTGGCCGGACTGCTGCGCCCCGACGCGGGCCGGGTGCTCGCCGACG
This sequence comes from Nocardia sp. CA-145437, assembly GCF_050956485.1. Taxonomy (NCBI): domain Bacteria; kingdom Bacillati; phylum Actinomycetota; class Actinomycetes; order Mycobacteriales; family Nocardiaceae; genus Nocardia; species Nocardia sp. CA-145437. The sequence goes on from NZ_CP191204.1 coordinate 252,238, forward strand.
ACGTCGAGGTCACCGGCACCGACCGCGACCGCGCCGTCGTCTTCCAGGACAACGCGCTGCTGCCCTGGAAGACCGTGCGCGCCAATATCGAACTGGCACTGCGGCTGCGGGGCGCGCCGCGCGCCGGACGCCGGGAACTGGCCGACCGCTGGATCGCCGAGATCGGGCTCACCGGCTTCGCCGACTTCCTGCCCAAATCGCTGTCCGGCGGCATGCGCCAGCGCGTGCAGCTGGCCCGCGGCCTGGCCGGCGCGCCGCGCGCGGTCATGATGGACGAGCCCTTCGGCGCCCTCGACACCCAGACCCGCGACACCATGCAGCGCCTGCTCGTCGACACCTGGGACAGCCACCCCACCACCGTCGTCTTCGTCACCCACGACGTGGACGAGGCCCTGCTGCTCGGCGACCGCATCGCCGTCCTCGGCCGCGCCGGCGAACCCCTGCGCGCCCTGCTGGAGGTCCCCCGGCCGCGCGAGACCGGCGTCGACCGCACCGCCCTACGGTCCGAAATCATTGCCGCCCTGAACCATTCGGGCGAGCTCACGGAGGCAACGAAGTAATGGAAATCCCCGATCTCGACGACACCCTCCGCCTCGACTGCGACGTGCTGGTCATCGGCGGCGGCACCGCCGGCACCATGGCCGCCCTCACCGCCGCCGAGGCCGGCGCGAACGTGCTGCTGCTGGAGAAGGCGCACGTCCGCCACTCCGGGGCGCTGGCCATGGGCATGGACGGCGTCAACAACGCCGTCATCCCCGGCAAGGCCGAACCCGAGGACTACGTCGCCGAGATCACCCGCGCCAACGACGGCATCGTCAACCAGCGCACCATCTATCAGACCGCCACCCGCGGCTTCGCCATGGTGCAGCGGCTGGAGCGCTACGGCGTGAAGTTCGAGAAGGACGCCTACGGCGAATACGCGGTGCGGCGGGTCCACCGGTCCGGGTCCTACGTGCTGCCCATGCCGGAGGGCAAGGACGTCAAGAAGGCGCTGTACCGGGTGCTGCGGCAGCGGAAGATGCGCGAGCGCATCCGCATCGAGAACCGGCTGATGCCGGTGCGGGTGCTCACCGAGAACGGGCGGGCGGTCGGCGCGGCCGCCCTGAACACGCGCACCGGGGAATTCGTGGCGGTCGGGGCCAAGGCCGTCATCCTGGCCACCGGGCCGTGCGGGCGGCTCGGGCTGCCCGCCTCCGGGTACCTGTACGGCACCTACGAGAACCCCACCAACGCGGGCGACGGGTACGCCATGGCCTATCACGCCGGTGCCGAGCTGTCCGGGATCGAGTGCTTCCAGATCAACCCGCTGATCAAGGATTACAACGGCCCGGCCTGCGCGTACGTCGCCAACCCGTTCGGCGGATACCAGGTCAACGCGCTCGGCGAGCGGTTCGTCGACTCGGACTACTGGTCCGGCCAGATGATGGCCGAGGTCAAACGGGAGATCGAATCCGCGCGCGGGCCCATCTACCTGAAGGTCTCACACCTGCCCGACGAAACCCTCGAGGCCCTCGAGGACATCCTGCACACCACCGAACGCCCCACCCGCGGCACCTTCCATGCCAATCGAGGCCACGACTACCGCACCCACGACATCGAGATGCATATCTCCGAGATCGGTTTGTGCAGTGGGCATTCCGCGTCCGGCGTCTGGGTCGACGAGCACGCCCGCACCACCGTGCCCGGCCTCTACGCCGCCGGCGACCTGGCCTGCGTGCCGCACAACTACATGATCGGCGCGTTCGTCTATGGCGACCTCGCCGGAGCGCACGCCGCCGCCACCCTCGACGAGCTGCCCGAACCCGGTGAGCTGCCCGCGGACCAGCTGGCCGCCGCCCACGAGCTGGTCTACCAGCCGCTGCGCCAACCCGACGGGCCGCCGCAGCAGCAGGTCGAATACAAGCTGCGTCGCTTCGTGAACGACTATGTGGCCCCGCCCAAGACGGCCGCCAAACTCTCCCTCGCCATCGAGACCTTCGACCGCATGCGCGGCGACCTCACCGCCATGGGCGCGCGCACCCCGCACGAACTCATGCGTTGTGCCGAGGTCGGCTTCATCCGCGACTGCGCGGAAATGGCCGCCCGCTCCTCGCTCACCCGCACCGAATCCCGGTGGGGGCTCTATCACGAGCGCGCTGACCTGCCCGCCCGCGACGACGTCGAGTGGCGGTACCACCTGAACCTGCGCAAGACCGCCGACGGGGACATGGAGTTCCTGAAGCGGCCTGTCGCACCGTATTTCGTACCCGTGCCGGGGCTCGACGATCTGCCTGGCACCGACACGGCGGTCATCCCGGTCGAGCAGCCCGCCCTGATCGGCACCCCGCCCAACCTCGGGGCCCAGGTGCGCTCGCACGCGCCCACGGGCCGCACGGCGAAAGACGTTGTCGCGCCGCGGATCGCGCTGCTGCTGAGCCTGGACGCGCCCGGCGTCGCGGAATTGCGGCCGTTCCTGTCCGATCCGGATCCACGGGTGCGGGCGAACGCCCTCGCGGTCCTCACCGAGCACACGCCCGACGGATTCGCCGGCGAACTGGTCGCGGCGCTCGGCGACGAGGACGCCGAGGTGCGCGCCGCCGCCGTGGCGGGCCTGCGCGAACTCGCCGAAATCCTGCCCGCCGCGACGGGTCTCGCGGAGCACACCGATTCGCCCGACCCGTTCGTGCGGGCGGCCGTCGTGGATCTGCTGCGTTCGCTGCGCGCCGGGACGGCCGAACTGTTCGGCAAGGCCTCGGTCGACGCCGACCACCGCGTCCGCATCCAGGCCGTGCACGCGCTGGTGTCGCTGGACGACTGGCCCGCGCTGACCGCGGCCGCCCACGACGACAACCGTGAGGTCCGCATCGCCGCGGCCCGCGGCTTGGCCACCATCGGCCAGGGTGGTGTCGACACCGTGCGCGCGCTCACCCTGGACCGCGACCCGCTGGTGCGCGCCGCCGCGTTCACCGCGCTCGCCCGGCTCGGCGGGGACGCCGATACCGTGATCCTGACCGCCGCGCTGGGTGATTCGGCCTGGCAGATCCGGGAGGGCGCGGCGCGCGGGCTGGCCGGGGTCGGCCCGGAGCACGCCGTCGCCGCCCTGAGCGCGGCGCTCACCGATATCCACCCGGACATCCGCAAGGCCGCGGTGCTGACGCTCAGCGTCTGGCCGGAGTCCGAGGCGGCCCGGGTCGCGCTCGAAACCGCCCACGGCGACAGCGATGCCGACGTGCGCGCCTACGCCCGGCGGGCCCTGGCGGTGCACGCCGAACGGTGAGATCGGTTGCGGGCGAACCGGTTACGCGGTGCGGTACATCAACCCGGTCGGCAGGTACCCGGTGGAGACCCCGGGGCTCAACCCGCGATCGACCGCCAAGCACACCACCGCCAGCAGCGGCCACGCGATGAATCCCTCCGGATCCAGGCCGCGCTGCGGGGTGTCCCAGAAGCGGCGGTGGAATTCGAGGCCCTCGACCAGCGCGGTCTCGAATTCGGCCGGGTCGCCGCGCAGCACCGCGTCCAGCAGGCACAGCGCCGAATAGGCGATGGTGAGCGCGTAGTCGTCACCGCCGGCCTGCTGCGCGTCCACCGCGGCCTCGATCCCGTCCACGATGATCGTTTCCGCCGCCGGATCGCCGGTCCAGGCCCGCTGCCACGCATCGGCCCACAGATAGAGGCACTGCTCCCCGGGCTGCCCGGTGCGCGTGGTCACCGCCAGCGGGTGACCGGGGCTGCCCGGCGCGCCCAGCAGATAGGCCAGCAGCTCGCGATCGCGGTCGATCGCGGCGGCCCACAGGCCGTTCAGCAGATCCGTCACCGGCGGGGGCGCCACCACACCGCCGGACGCGGGGACGGTCCACCGCGTGCGCGCGAGTGTCACCGGGATCGGCTCCTGCCCGGCGGGCCGTGCGGCCGAGCGCAGCCGAGCGGTGTAGGCCGCGGCCGTATCCGCGACGGCCTGACGCAGCCGGGCCGACTCGCCGCGCGGATCGTCCAAGCTCAGATAACCGGCGACGGCCCGGGAACTCCAGGCCACGTCGGCGAGCACCGCCTGCGGTTGCGCGGCCAGGAATTCGGCGCGCAAGGCCGTGGTCCGCACCCGGAAGGCGCGGCCGAAACCCGCATCGGTCGGTCGAATAGCTGTTGGATAACTAAGTTCCTGGGCTGTCCGTGCGATATGGCGATCGATCATCGGACTTCGATGATGATCGGTGTGTCCACCAATTTTGCCAATCGATTGCTCACGCTGTGACCATAGCGAATGGCGAACCCTGCTACATCGGTTGGTATATCGGTCGCCGAGGGTGTGTCACCGCTGATTGCCGGGCCGGAACAACCCCTCGACCGCGGTGATGAAGTACGGGAAGTGCGCGCCGAATCGCTGCAGACTCCGATCACCCTCGAACCCGCCGAACCAGTACAGTCCCGGACTCCCGTCCGCCGTCGGATCCAGGTCCCGGAACGTGCGCACCCACTGATCGCCGCGGCGCGCGGCCACCAGGAACGGCAGCGCCCGCGAGAACGCCAGCTCCTGATCCGCCGCCGGAATACGCTGCGGCGCAAGCGCGTCCAGCCCGCGCTGCATGGCCTGCACCCGGCCGGTCAGCTCCCGGCCCATCGCGGTGCGGGACGGCAGATATCGGGGGAGCAGCAGTGCGGCCACCCCGCCCAGCGTGAGCGCGACACCGATCAGGGCGTGCCGCTGCGGACCCAGCGCCAGCGCCGCGGTCGCGGCGAGACCGCCCACGATCAGCGCGATCCCGAGCCAGAACTCGAAACCGCGGCGGGTGCGGTCGATGAACACCCCGGCCGTCACCGCATCGTCGATCAGCGCGGCGCGCACCGCCTTCGCGTCCACCCGCCCGCGGCGCTCGGACAGCAGCACCGCGTCCGCGCCCTCGGGGATCAGCGCCGAATACACGGCGCGCTCATAGTCGGTCAGCTGCTCGTCCGGCGGATTCACCCGGGAGAAGCGCCAATCCGCGTCACCGGCGACCGTCACCCACAGGTAGTTGCGGACCGCCAGATCCACCACGGTCGACGCCATGTCCGGCACATCGACGTGGCCGTCGAGCAGCAGGCCCGCCGTACTCGGCAGCACACCGTCCGGCGAGGTGAACTGCACGTGATCGCCGGTCCGCACCAGCGGATCCAGGGTCTCGGCGGCGACCGGCGCGGAACGCCGCGACCACAACACGTATCCGGCCGCCGCGGCCACCGCCGCGAGCAGCGCGCCGAAGGCGGCCCACACCGGACCGGTCGGCGAGAACGCGTTGGGCGCGTTGTCGTCGCGCACATCGGCATTGGCCCGCACCGTATTCGGCGGCAACTGCAAGGTCACATCGAGAATGTCGCCCTTGTGTAGGTCGGTCTTCTCCAGATGCGCGAAACCGTCCGGCTCGACCCGAATATCGCCGCAGTTCTGCGGATTTCCGGGCGGGCCGACCGTGCATTTGGTGACGCCCATCCGGAAGCTCGGGCTCGACACCGTCACATTGATCGACGCCACATCGGTGTTCAGCACACCGGTCCACTGGAACACCTGCGCGCCGCTCGCGTCACTGACGGTGTTGTGCACGGTGTACTTGAAGGTGGCCGCGCCCGGCCGCGCGGAGATGGTGAACAGATTGTCCGCGACATTCGCCTCGCCGTCCCCCTCGGCGGACACATCGGTCACCTCGAAGGTGCGCAGCACACTCGGGCTCACCTGCACCCGCAGCGGCAGCAACTGCCGAAACTCCCCGCCCTCGGGGACTTTCACGGTTTCGGTGACCCGCAGCAGACCGTCGTCGCCCAGACTCACCTCCGCGGTGATATCCACACCGGCCGGCTGCGCCCACGCGGCCGGCGCCGCCACACCCGCCACCGCGAGCAGCAGCGCGACCAGGGCGGCCCCCCGAAAAATCTGCATGACTGGCACTCTAGCCAGCTTGCTATCCTTCCTCAGCGGCAAGTCGCAGGTCTATGGAGCCGGCAGGCTATCTCTGAGGAACGAGGGGGTGCGGGGGTTGACTCGCCCACCGTCCGAGCACGGACCGACGCCCCCGGGTCGCCGGCCCACGCCGCCTCCTGGAAACCCACAGCCGCACGGCAATCCGCAGCAGCCCGTCCAGCAACCCGGATTCCCGGTGGTCCCGCGCCGTCCGGCAGGTCAGCCCGGGGGCGCGCCCCCGCCCGGATACCAGCCTCAGCCCGGGTATCCGCCGCCACCCGGATATCAACGGCCACCCGGATATTCGCCGCAGCCGGGCCATCAGCCCCCGCCGTACTCCGGTCACCCGCAGCAACCCGGCGCGCCCCGCCCGGGATATCCCGCTCAGCCGGGCAAGGGCCCCGCCCGGCCGGGTTACCCACCGCAGCAGGGCTTTCCGCCGCCACCCGGATACGGACAACCCGGATATCCGTCCACCGGCCAGGGCCGGCCCGCGTATCGCGCGCCCATGCCGCCGCCCACCGCCGCGCCGCCGACCGGCGCGATTCCGGTGGCCCGGCCCGCGCCGCCGAGACGCGGCCGGGTGGGGACGCTCGTCGTGATCCTGGTGCTGCTGGTGTCCGGTGTGCTGCTGCGCACCGCCGTCACCACCGGCCTGAACTCCATCGGTTCCGGTGCGAACGTCAAGACCGGCTATTCCAGCGACGCCGGGGAGAACCACGGTGTCGCGGCCACCGCCGACAATCCGCTGCTGACGAACCCCGATTACACGCTGCTGCCCGCCAAATGCGCGTACTCGCCGTGGGGCACCCAGGTCGAGGTGGCGCGCAAGTTCTTCGAGACCGCGGCCGACTGCCTGCACACGGCGTGGAAACCGTTGTTCGACAAGATCAATCTGCCATTCCCCGCACCCAAGCTGAACGTGTCCGCGGACACCGCGGGCATCACCACCCTGTGCACCGGCAACAGTAGTAACTTCGCGGCCTTCTACTGCTCGGCGGACATGACCATCTACATGCCGATCAGTCAGCTGCAGACCGACATCTTCGGCAACAACTGGGTTGTCTACCTCTCGGTGTTCGCCCACGAGTACGGCCACCACGTCCAGGCGCAGTCGGGCATCCTCGGCAAGGTGCACCAGCAGCGCCGCGATGCCGGATCGCGCAGCGACACCGGGCTGGAACTGTCGCGCCGCACCGAACTACAGGCCCAGTGCTTCGACGGCATGTACCTGTCGTCCTCCTCCAACGGCGGCTCGCTGACCAGCGCCCAGATCGGGGTGGCCCGCAACGACGCCTACCACCGCGGCGACGCACCCGGCGACATGCGCGATCACGGCACCGCGCAGAGCATGGGCGGCTGGTTCGAGATCGGCTACGACAAGGACCGCGCCCTGCAGTGCAACACCTTCAGCGCCGCCGCGAGCAAGGTGAACTGACCGCCGAGACACTCGATCCCCGCCCCTGAAACAGTCGAGCCCTGAAACAGTCGAGCCCCGCCGCGGTACGCGACGGGGCTCGAAACAGCTTCGGGCTCAGTGCCCCAGCGGCTTGCCGATGCGGTTCGGCGAATGTCCGTGCACGCCCTCGGCGTACGCGGTCTCCGCGTGCAGCGCGAAGTCGACGCCGCCCAGCTCGTCCTCCTTGGTGACCCGGAAGCCGATGACCTTGTCCAGCGCCTTGCCCAGCGCGAACGTCACCCCGAAGGCGAAGGCCGCCACCGTCAGCACGCCCACGGCCTGCTTGCCGAGCTGACCCAGCCCGCCGCCGTAGAACAGGCCCGCCGGGCCCTTGGTCATGACGGCCGAGGCCAGGAAGCCGATCAGCAGCGTGCCGACGATGCCGCCCATGAAGTGCACGCCCACCACGTCGAGCGAATCGTCGTAGTTGCCCTTGAACTTCCAGCCCACCGCGAACGAACACACCACGCCCGCGACCAGGCCCACCACCATCGCGCCGATGGTGTTCACCTCACCGCAGGACGGGGTGATGGCCACCAGACCGGCCACCGCACCCGACGCCGCACCGAACGTGGTCGGCTTGCCGTCGCGGCGCGCCTCGACCACCAGCCAGCCCAGCATGCCGAGACAGCCCGCCACCAGCGTGTTCAGGAAAACCGCCGCGGCGGTGCCGTCGGCGGTCAGCGCCGAACCCGCGTTGAAGCCGAACCAGCCGAACCACAGCAGGCCCGCACCCAGCACCACGAACGGCAGATTGTGCGGGCGCATGGCGTCCACCTTGAAGCCCTGACGCGGGCCCAGCACCAACACCATCGCCAGAGCCGAAGCGCCCGAGGCGATCTCGACCACCAGGCCGCCCGCGTAATCCAGCGCGCCCACCTTGCTCAGCCAGCCGTCCGAGGTCCACACCCAGTGCGCGATCGGCGCGTACACGATCAGCGCCCACACCGGCACGAAGATCATCCACGCCGAGAACTTGGTCCGATCGGCGATCGCGCCGCTGATCAGGGCCACGGTCAGAATCGCGAAGGTCAGCTGGAAGGTGACGAACAACAGTTCCGGAACGCCCGCGCCGGTGGTCTTGTCCACCACGTGCACGGTGTCCGGGTTGATTCCGGCGAGCCCGAAATGTCCGAGATCGCCGATGATTCCGCCGCCCGCGTCATCGCCGAAGGCCAGGCTGTACCCGCCGAGCAGCCAGGCCACCGTCACCAGGGGGATCGAGATGAAGCTCATCATCAGCATGTTGAGCACACCGCTGGACCGCACCATCCCGCCGTAGAAGATCGCGAGGCCGGGTGTCATCAACAGCACGAGCGCCGTGGCCGCCAGCAGCCAGGCGGTCGACGCCGCGTCGATGTGGGGTGTCATGCGGTAACTCCTTCTGCGCGTGATCGCGTTGCGTGGAAGTTACCGAAAACTCACGTTAAGGCGCTGTTACAAAAATGAGGAGTCCGATACCTCCCCGTAACAGCGTCAGCTGCGCTGTTCCCTGGCCTTTTTGGCCAGCGCGCGCAATCCCCGCGGGCCGGGCACCGGATTTCCGTCCTCCAGCGCCATCCATTCCGCGGTGACGAGCCACTGCTGCTGGGCGCGGGCGTCGGCTGTGTCGTTGAACACCCGCCGGCCCCGGTCGTCGCGCAGCTCGTAGGCCATGACCGACCAGCGCGGCGGGCGCCCGTTCTCGGCCAGCTGGTCGCGGAGGTACGCCGCCACCAGGGTGCCGATCATGTTCACCGGCCGCAGCGAGACCCGGTTGCCGTAGCGGGCGCCGAAGAAACGCCTTCCGGCGCACAGGGATCGAGGCTCGGCGCTGTAGGCGATCCAGCCCGACCGCTGCGCGCGCTCGATGAGCCACAGGTGCTTGATGGCGGTCGGCGGGATGTCACCCACCCGGTCGCGGATCAGGGCGATCACCGGTTCGGTGAGCAGAATGTCGCGCCGGGTCGGACCGGTGCCGTGCACGGTCCAGTATTCGTCGGTCAACTTGGCCAGGACCCGCCCGAAATCGTCGATGCTGCGCTGCGCCCGGCGGCCCAGCCGCTCGATGCGCTCGGCCTCGGTTCGCATGTCGTTCTGCACCATGTGGGTGCGGATGGCGGCCAGGGTCGGAACCTGGCGGCGCTGCAGCAGTTCCAGAATCGCGCCCGCGGTGGCCGGATCGGCAGCCGCCGACACCGGTAGCGAATCACGCTTGATGTCGTAATCGTGCGGGCTGATGGCCCGGCTGAGCAGTCCGACGGCGGCGCTGTCGTCCGCGAATTCGGTGCTGGAGAGCCAGGCGGTGGCGATGTCGTCGTGCGAAGGCACGGAGCATGTCCTCCGGAGGATTTGGTTGTGCCCCGGTCGGGATGAGGGACCGGCCGGGGCAACCAACCTGATGAAGGTTTGGCTACCGAAGTTGCCGATGTCTACGGTAGCCAAGGGATTGCGATCTTGCCGCACCGAGTCACAGGATCGTTATGTCCGCTCTGTGGAGTTGAAACAGAACGCAGGTCTGTATCTGGTGTGGTTGCAAGAAATGTGGGTTCGACAATTACCGTTTCAAAACAACGCGGAGAATTAGCTATCCGATTTGACGGGGTATCAGTTCGGGTCGGTCGGTTTTGACCGGAGCTCGGGATGGAATGTGAGTTGCATCACATCACGGGGCGGCTGGTGGTTCGGCCGCATGTCACCACCTGTCGGGGCGCACCGGTAACCTCTCCCCGTGGCTCTGTACCGGAAGTACCGACCGGCAACGTTCGCTGAAGTGGTGGGTCAGGAGCACGTCACCGATCCGCTGAGTACGGCGCTCGACACCGGACGGATCAGTCATGCGTATCTGTTCTCGGGACCGCGCGGGTGCGGCAAGACCTCCTCGGCACGCATCCTCGCCCGCTCGCTGAACTGCGAGCAGGGACCGACCTCTACCCCCTGCGGCGTGTGCTCCTCGTGCGTGGCGCTGGGTCCGGGCGGCGCGGGCAACCTCGACGTCATCGAGCTCGACGCCGCCAGCCACGGCGGTGTCGACGACACCCGCGAACTGCGCGACCGCGCCTTCTACGCACCCGCCGAATCCCGGTACCGCGTCTTCATCGTGGACGAGGCGCACATGGTCACCACGGCCGGCTTCAACGCGCTGCTCAAGATCGTGGAGGAGCCGCCCGCCCACCTGATCTTCGTCTTCGCCACCACCGAGCCGGACAAGGTGCTGCCCACCATCCGCTCGCGCACCCACCACTACCCGTTCCGGCTGCTCCCGCCCGCCACCATGCGCGGACTGCTCGGCAAGATCTGCGACCAGGAAGGCGTGCAGGTCGAGGAGTCGGTGTATCCCTTGGTGATTCGCGCCGGCGGCGGGTCCCCGCGTGACAGCCTCAGCGTGCTGGACCAGCTGCTGGCGGGCGCGGGCACGGAAGGCGTCACCTATCCCCGCGCGGTGTCGCTGCTCGGCGTCACCGACGTCGCCCTGATCGACGACGCCGTCGACGCCCTCGCCGATTCCGACGGCGCGGCCCTCTTCGGCACCATCGACCGCGTGGTGGAGGCGGGCCACGACCCCCGCCGCTTCGCCACCGACCTGCTCGAGCGCCTGCGCGACCTGATCCTGCTGCGCGCCGTCCCCGACGCCACCGACCGCAACCTGGTCACCGGCCCCGGCGACGTCATCGACCGCATGCGCGCCCAGGCCGACCGCCTCGGCGCGGCCACCCTGGCCCGCCACGCCGAACTCCTGCACGAGGGCCTCGGCGACATGCGCGGCGCCACCAACCCCCGCCTCCTGCTGGAGGTCATCGCGGCCCGCATGCTCCTGCCCGCGGCCTCCGACGCCGAGACCGCCACCCTCCAGCGCCTCGAACTCCTCGAGCGCCGCATGGCGAGCGGCGCACTCCCCGCCGCGTCGCAGCAGCCCCAGGGCGCCGCGCCCGCTGCCGCGTCCGCGCCGTCGGCCCCGGCCGCAGCTCCGCCCGCCGCGGGAGGCGGCAACGCGCGCCGCGGAGCCGCTGCCCTGGCCGCCATGCGGGCCGAGAAGTCGGGCACGCCAACGCCTTCCGTCGCAGACGAGCCGGTTCCGCCCCAGGCCGCCGCCGCTCCGGCCGCGCCGGATTCGCCCTCGGCACCCGCGGCTCCGGTGGCCCCGGCCGCTCCCGCCACGGAATCGAACGCTCCCATGGCCGGGGACGCCCCGTGCGCCCAGGCCATGCCGCCGAGCGGATCCGGTTCTCCCGCAGTGGATTCCGCGAATCCAGGTCCGACCGGAACCACGGTCCGGCCGCCCGAGCTCTCGCCGGTTGCGAGCCCGGTGCCCGCGATGGCCGCACCGCCGTCCCCGGCCCCCGTGCCGGAGAGCGCCGCCGCCGCAGTGGCCGCGCAGCCTGCTCATCCCGCCGAACGCGCTGCCGCGCAACAGGCTTCACAAGGCTCCGCGACCACCGGGAACATCACGCCGGAGCCCGAGTCCGGGCAAGCGGCGGCGCCGCGGCAACAAGCGCCCGCGGATCCGGTAGCCGCGTCCGCGCCGACGAGCACCGCCGCGGCCGCCGCTCCCGCGCAGCCCGCCGTAGCCGCCCCGCCGTCCGCCCCTGCCGCCGACCACGCTGTCGCGCAGCCCGCTTCGTCCGGCCCGGCGGTCGCCGAAGCCGGTGCCGCCACCGCTGGGCAGGAACCGGCGCAGCCGACCTCCGTGCCGGTTCCGGCTGCCGGCCCCGCCGGTGATGATGTGCTGGCGCAGGTCGAGGAGGCCTGGGCGGATATCCGGGCCAAGGTGCGGGAGTTCGGGGCCGCGGTGCACGCGCTGCTGTCCGGCGCGAGCGTGGCCCGGGTCGAAGGCGAGACGATCGTGCTGGCGCATCAGCACGCGCCGCTGGCGCAGCGGTTGTCGCAGCCGCAGTACCTGGAGGCCGTGCAGTCGGCGGTCAAGGCGGTGCTGGGGCGTGAGCACGGCGTGAAGTGGGAAGTCGGGGGAGCCGGGTCCGGCGGCGCGGCCGCCAAGGCCCCGGCGGGCCGGGCGCCCGCGAGCGCGCCCGCGGAGCCGAAGAAGGCGGCGCAGAAGTTCTCGCGGCCGAGTCAGGCCAAGGCGGCCGCGGCGCCGGTCGCCGAACCGGCTCCGGCGACCGGGTGGGGGAGCGCCCCCGCACCCGCTCCGGCGGCTCCCGCGCCCGCGGATCCGGGGCCGGCGGGCGGGGATTCGTTCGAGCGGGAGAGCGTTCGTTTCGCGCCGCCGGAGGACGATATTCCGCTGCCCGACGGGCCGGACCTTCCGGACGATCCGGGACCGGTGGACTACTCGCCGGTAGGTTATGACGGCGTCCCACCTGCTACTACGCCGGAGGAGGAGCGCGAGATGCTGGAGGAGTCGGCCAAGCCGGTGCCTCCGGAGGAGCGCCGCGACCCGGATGAGGTGGCCCTAGCGTTGTTGGTGCAGGAGTTGGGCGCCACACCTCTGGAGGGTTGACAGTTCCCTCGGGTGCCAACTTAAGTTAACCGGAGTTCGCATAGTTCGGTACTATGATCGGGTGGCCGTGAGTATCGGTTTCGCGAGGTTCTAAGGTATGCCCAGGCGTACGGGTTACCGGAGCGTCAACAAACCGGCTCGGGACGTTGTTTGTACAGCGTCAAAGGCGATCGGTCGTGGGGCCGGTCGGCGAGGTATGGCTACGGCACGGCCCGCACAACGCGGTGACGGCGCACCCAAGAGAGGAAAACTCCGATATGACCACAGAGGCCTACATTTACGAGGCCATCCGCACCCCGCGCGGCAAGAACCGTGGGGGGTCGCTGCACTCGGTCAAGCCGATCGACCTGACCACCGGTCTGGTCCAGGAGCTGCGGAAGCGCTTCCCGAACCTGGACGAGGCTCGCATCTCGGACATCATCCTGGGTGTCGTCTCGCCGGTCGGTGACCAGGGCGCGGACATCGCTCGCACCACCGTGCTGACCGCGGGCCTGCCCGACACCGTCGGCGGCTTCCAGATCAACCGCTTCTGCGCCTCGGGCCTCGAGGCCGTCAACCTGGCCGCCCAGAAGGTGCGCTCGGGCTTCGACGACCTGGTCATCGCCGGTGGCGTCGAGTCCATGTCCCGCGTGCCGATGGGCTCCGACGGCGGCGCCATGTTCATGGACCCGAAGACCAGCTACGACAGCTACATTGTCCCGCAGGGCATTTCGGCCGACCTGATCGCCACCATCGAGGGCTTCACCCGCGATGACGTCGACGCCTACGCCGTGCGCTCGCAGGACCTGGCCGCCAAGGCCTGGAAGAACGGCTACTTCGCCAACTCCGTCGTCCCGGTCAAGGACATGAACGGCCTGACCGTGCTGGACAACGACGAGCACATGCGTCCCGGCACCACCGCCGCCGACCTCGGCAAGCTGAACCCCGCCTTCGCCGGCATCGGCGAGATGGGCGGCTTCGACGCGGTGGCCATGCAGCGCTACACCTTCGTCGAGTCGATCAACCACGTGCACCACGGTGGTAACTCCTCGGGCATCGTCGACGGCGCCGCCCTGGTGCTGGTCGGTTCCGAAGAGGCCGGCGCCGCGTCGGGCCTGACCCCCCGCGCCCGCATCGTGGCCACCGGCACCTCCGGCGCCGACGCCACCATCATGCTCACCGGTCCGACCCCGGCCGCCGAGAAGGCGCTGGCCAAGGCCGGTCTGAAGCGTGAGGACATCGACCTCTACGAGATCAACGAGGCCTTCGCCTCCGTCGTCCTGAAGTTCCAGAAGGACCTGCAGATCCCGGACGAGAAGCTGAACGTCAACGGCGGCGCGATCGCCATGGGCCACCCGCTGGGCGCGACCGGCGCGATGATCACGGGCACCGTGGTCGACGAGCTGCACCGTCGCAACGCCCGCTACGGCCTGATCACCCTGTGCATCGGCGGCGGCATGGGTGTCGCCACCATCATCGAGCGCGTCTGACGCCCACCGACTTTTCTCTAGGGAGACACGAAACACTATGACCGAGAACATGATCGGCTGGGAAAAGGACGCCGACGGCATCGTCGTGCTGACCATGGACGACCCCAACCAGGGCGCCAACACCATGAACCAGCTCTACAAGGACTCCATGAAGGCGACCGTCGATCGCCTCGAGGCCGAGAAGGACGACATCACCGGTGTCGTCATCACCTCCGCGAAGAAGACCTTCTTCGCCGGCGGCGACCTGAAGAACATGATGAAGACCACCCCCGCGGACGCGGCCTCCATCATGGAAGAGCTCACCACCATCAAGGCCGACCTGCGTCGCCTGGAGAAGCTGGGCAAGCCGGTCGTCTCCGCGATCAACGGCGCTGCCCTGGGCGGCGGCCTGGAGATCACCCTGGCCACCCACTACCGCATCGCCGCGGACGTGAAGGGCGTGCAGCTGGGCCTGCCCGAGGTCTCCCTCGGTCTGCTCCCGGCCGGTGGCGGCGTCACCCGCGTCACCCGCATGCTGGGCATCGCGAACGGCCTGATGGGCGTTCTGCTGCAGGGCAACAAGTTCACCCCGGCCAAGGCCAAGGCCACCGGCCTGATCAACGAGGTCGTCGGCTCGATCGAGGAGCTGGTCCCGGCCGCCAAGGCGTGGATCAAGGCCAACCCGGACAAGGGCGTGCAGCCCTGGGACGTCAAGGGCCACAAGATTCCGGGCGGCACCCCGTCCAGCCCCGCGCTGGCCGCCAACCTCCCGGCCTTCCCGGCCAACCTGCGCAAGCAGCTCAAGGGCCAGAACATGCCGGCCCCGCAGGCCATCATGGCCGCCGCGGTCGAGGGCGCGCAGGTCGATTTCGACACCGCGTCGCTGATCGAGTCCCGCTACTTCGTGTCCCTGCTGACCGGCCCGGTCGCCAAGAACATGATCCAGGCGTTCTTCTTCGACCTGCAGCACATCAACAACGGCGGCTCGCGTCCGAAGGACGTGCCGAAGCGTGAGATCAAGAAGGTCGGCGTGATCGGCGCGGGCATGATGGGCGCGGGCATCGCGTACGTCACCGCCAAGGCCGGCATCGACGTCGTCCTCAAGGACGTCACCATCGAGGCCGCCAACAAGGGCAAGGACTACTCGGTCAAGCTCGAGGAGAAGGCGCTCTCCCGCGGCAAGACCACCGAGGAGAAGTCCAAGGTGCTGCTCGACCGCATCAAGCCGACCGCCGACCCGGCCGACTTCGCGGGCGTGGACTTCGTGATCGAGGCCGTGTTCGAGAACCCGGAGCTCAAGGCGAAGGTCTTCGGCGAGATCGAGGACATCGTGGACGCCGACGCGCTGCTCGGCTCCAACACCTCGACCCTGCCGATCACCCTGCTGGCCAACGGCGTGAAGCGGGCCGAGGACTTCATCGGCATCCACTTCTTCTCGCCGGTCGACAAGATGCCGCTGGTCGAGATCATCAAGGGTGAGAAGACCTCCGACGAGGCGCTGGCCCGGGTGTACGACTACACCCTCGCGATCCGCAAGACCCCGATCGTGGTGAACGACTCGCGCGGCTTCTACACCTCGCGCGTGATCGGCAAGTTCATCAACGAGGCCATCATGATGCTCGGTGAGGGCGTCGACCCGCAGACCATCGAGCAGGCCGGTCTGCAGGCGGGCTACCCGGCGGCGCCGCTGAAGCTGTCGGACGAGCTGAACTTCACCACCATGCAGAAGATCTACAAGGAGACCGCCGAGGCCGTGCTGGCCGCGGGCGGCGAGATCGACGCCGCTTCGGGCGCGACCGCCAAGATCCTCGACAAGCTGGTGGGCGAGTTCGACCGCAAGGGCAAGGCCGGCGGTGCGGGCTTCTACGACTACGACAATGGCAAGGCCACCGGTCTGTGGTCGGAGCTGCGCTCCACCTTCGGCACCTCGACCACCCTCCCCGAGGGCGTCACCCTGCAGGATCTCAAGGACCGCATGCTGTTCGCGGAGGCCATCGAGACCCAGAAGTGCTTCGACGAGAACGTGCTGACCTCGACCGCCGACGCCAACATCGGCTCGATCTTCGGCATCGGTTTCCCGGCCTGGACCGGTGGCACCCACCAGTTCATCGTCGGCTACCCGGGTGGACAGGAAGCCTTCGTGGCCCGCGCCGACGAGCTGGCCGCCAAGTTCGGCAGCCGCTTCGAGGTTCCGGCCTCGCTGCGCAAGTAGTAACCGTGCGCGAGCGCTGAACCACCAGCGCTCGAGCATGTGAAATACCCGGCCCGGGTCGCGAATACGCGGCCCGGGCCGAGTGTTGTACGGGTATGTGTACAGCGGTGGGCGCGAGACCGAAACGGTCCACACGCCCGAGCGGTCCGCGCTACGTTGAATATGCGCGGGTGGACACGGTTACTCGTTCCAGGTCGAGGTGGTGGAGATGAACTCACAGGCGCGCCGGGACGGCTCGCGGCGTGAGCAGGCGTCTCCCGAAAACTCCACGCAGGCATACGTTCCCGTGAATATCGACGACGAACTCGAGGCCATGGGCCTGTTCGACGCGGAGGAGATCGGCCGGGGCGGGTTCGGGGTGGTGTACCGCTGTAGCCAGCGCGCCCTGGACCGGGTGGTGGCGGTGAAGGTGCTCTCCGCGGAGATCGACGACGAGAGCCGGGAGCGGTTCCTGCGCGAGGAACACGCCATGGGCCGGTTGTCCGGGCATCCGAACATCGTGGACATTCTCCAGGTGGACGTGACGCCGACCGGGCGGCCCTACATCGTGATGCCGTACGCGACCCGCGGTTCCCTGGAACAGGTGGTGCACGACAACGGGCCGCTGTCCTGGGCGGATTCGCTGCGTGTCGGGGTGAAGCTGGCGGGGGCCATCGAGACCGCGCATCGTGCCGAGGTGCTGCACCGGGACGTGAAGCCCGCCAACGTGCTGTTGAGCCGGTACGGGGAACCGCAGCTCACCGATTTCGGAATCGCGCGCATCCCGGGCGGTTTCCGCACGTCCACGAGTTTGATCACCGGGTCGCCCGCGTTCACGGCGCCCGAGGTGCTCAAGGGCGACGAGCCGACCGTGCGCTCGGATGTGTATGGGCTCGGCTCCACCCTGTTCGCGCTGCTGACCGGGCACGCCGCGTTCGAGCGGCAGGCCGGGGAGAAGGTGGTGGCGCAGTTCCTGCGCATCACCAGTCAGCCGGTGCCGGACCTGCGGGAACTGGAGATCCCGGCGGATGTGGCCGCGGCCATCGAGGCGGCCATGTCGCCGGAGCCGCGGGATCGGCCCGTCAGCGCGGTGGAGTTCGGTGAGCTGCTGCGCGGGGTGCAGGGCGACCACGGTCAGGTGCCCGACGAGATGGCCTTGATCGACGGCGCGGAACTCGGTGCGGACGGCCACGATCCCTCGGCGCCGACGTATTCGACCCAGCGCCGGCACACCGTGGTGACGGCCCCGCGCAACCGGTCGCTGACGCTGCGCCCGACCGGCAATCCGAGCGCGGTGTTCGGCACCGGCAATACGTTCCCGCCCACGGCCACAACGAAATTCCTGCCGCCGACCCCGGCGCGGGAACCGATCGCCCGGCCCCGGCTGCTGGAGCCGCTGCGGTCGGGCGGCCGCCGCCGGCTGGCGGTGATCCACGGCCCGGCCGGATTCGGCAAGAGCACGCTGGCCGCGCAGTGGTGTGCCGAGCTCACCGATCGCGGGGTGCCGGTGGCCTGGATCGGCATCGACCGCGACGACGACAACGAGGTGTGGCTGCTGGCCCACATCATCGCGGCCATTCGCAAGGTGCGGCCGGAGATCGGCGCGGGACTGGAACAGCTGCTGGAGGAGCGGCCCGCCGAGGCGGTGCCGTACGCGGTGTCGGCGCTCATCGACGAGGTGCGGGCCGGCGGGACCCCGGTGGTCGTGGTGGTGGACGACTGGCATCGGATCACCGACGCCGGGGCGCAGCGGGTGATGGCGTCGCTGCTCGACAATTGTTCGCACGAACTGCGTTTCGTCATCACCAGCCGGGAGCGGGCGGGGCTGCCGTTGAGCCGCATGCAGGTGGCCGACGAGCTGATCGAGCTCGGGTCCCCGCAGTTGCGGCTGACCGAGTCGGAGACCCGGGAAATCCTGGTCGACCGGCTGGGATTGGAGTTGAGCGACCGGCAGGTCGAGCAGATCCACACCGCCACCGACGGCTGGCCGGCCGCGATCCAGCTGGCGGGATTGTCGCTGCGCGCGGCGGATCACGATGTCGACCGGCTGATCATCGGGCTGTCCGGTGACAACAAGGCGATCCGGGAGTATCTGGCCGAGAACGTGCTCGGCGCCATCGAGCCGCGCATGCTCGAATTCCTCGGCGCCATAGCGATTCCCGAGCGGGTGAACGCGTCGCTGGCCGAGGCGCTGTCGGGTGCGAAGGACGCCGCGGATCTGCTCGACGAGGCCGAGCAGCGTGAGCTGTTCGTGCACCGGATTCCCGACGATCCGAGCTGGTACCGGATGCAGCCGATGGTGGCTGAGCATCTGCGGGCCCGGCTGGACCGGGCGCAGCCGGGGCAGTTGAAGAAGTTGCACGGCAAGGCGTCTCGGTGGTTCGCCGAACACAATCTGATCAAGCAGTCGGTGGATCACGCGCTGGCCGCCACCGATCTGAAGTACGCGCTGGACCTGGTCGAGAAGGGCGGCATGGATCTGATCGACAGTTCGCGGCTGGCCACCCTGTTCGGCACCGTGTCGAAACTGCCGGTCCAGCAGGTGACTTCGCGGTCCAAGCTGTTGATGGCGCTGGCCCGGGCGAATGTGAATCTGCAGCAGTCCGGGGCGGCGCGGACCGCGCTGGGCCGGTTGTCCAACATGCTGGCCCGCAGCGGCACCGACGATGCCGAGGCGGTGACCCAGCGCTGTCAGGCGGCGGTGCTGGCGGCGGCCGACCAGGTGGCGCGGGACCGCACCGAGGGCGTGCTCGACAAGATCACCGAATGTCTGAAGCTGGCCGACGATCTCCCGGCGTGGACGGTGTCCACGGCCGCGAATCTGGCCTCGTTCGTGCGGCTGTGCGGTTTCGACTTCGAGGGCGCGCGCGACATGCAGGACTGGGCCGCTCCCTTCCACGCGCGGTCGGCCGACCCGCTGGGCGAGGTGTTCGGCCTGTGCGCCCGGGGCGCCGCCGCCTACGAGCAGCTCGATATCGCCACCGCCACACGGTGTTTCGAACAAGCCTGGCAGACCGCCCGCGATCGCGCCGGGTCCCGGTCGGACGCGGTGCGGGTGGCGGCGGCGCTGCTGGGCGAGGTCGCCTACCGCCGCGGCGACCTGGACAGCGCCGAGCGGCTGCTGGATCAGAGCCACGAATTGACCACCCGCGTCGGCCCGGTCGACTTCCTGGTCACCACCTTCGTGAGCGGCGCGCGCGTGAAGGCGGTGCGCGGCGACCTGGCGACCGCCGCGGCTCGCCTGGACGAGGGCGCGCGGATCGCCGCCGACCGTAAGCTCACCCGGCTGGCCGCGCAGGTCCGGGCCGAGCGCCTGCGGCTGGGCCTGCCCGCCGATGCACTGAGCGCGGGCCTGGTCACCGACCCGATGGCGCGCACACCGCGGCATGCCACCGGTGCGGCGGTGCTGACCGCCGAGGCCGAGGAGATCGCCACCATCCGGGCGCTGCTGGCCCGCCACTATCGCGGCGACGACCGCGCCACCGACGACCTGGCCCCGCTCGGCACCGACGACACCGTGGTGAAACGGGCCCGCGTCCTGCACTCCCGGATCCAGGAACAGCACCGGCCCCGGGCCGAACTCGATTCGGCGCTGCTGCTGGCCGAGTGCCTCTCCACGGCGGGCTGGCTCGGGGAGTCGATCGCGACGCTCACGCCGGTGGTGCTGCGGTGCGCCGAGCTGGGCTGGTCGCGGCCGCTGCTGGATGCCGGGCCGGGCGTGCTCACCATCCTGCGGACCATGCGGCACGAGATGCCGTTGGACGCGGACGGTCAGGAGGCGCCGCGTCGCTTCCTGGACTCACTGCTGTAGGACGGGTCGCAGGGTATTCACAGCGTTTCTCGAGGAACGGCGGACACAATCGCCGTCGTGTTCTCGCCGCATGCGCCGTCGCAGTCACCGCCGCTCGGGCCGCCGCCCGCGCCGCACCCGCCCGCCGCCCGCAATGGCTACGGGGGCTTCCACCACGGGGTTTCGCTCTTGCACGGGTGGGTGCCGCAGGTGGTGGCGTTCGTGGCGGTGCTGCTGCTGGTGATCGCGTTCGCGCGGGCGACGCGGCGCTGGTGGGTGCTGTGGATGCCGGTGTGCGCGGTGGGCGGCGTCGCGGCGGCGTGGGCGGCCTGGGATTTCGTGGACGATCAGGGGCTGGCCTCGGATCCGGCCCCGGCGTTGTTGTGGGCGTCGGTCGGGTTGACGGCCGCCGGACTGGTGGCCGCGATCGTCGGACTGCGGACCGGCGGCTGGTGGCAGCGGATCGCGGCGGTGCTGGCGGTCCCCGCGGCGCTGCTGTACACCGGCGTGGTGCTCAACCAGTGGGTCGGCTACTACCCGACAGTGCAGGCGGCATGGGATGCGCTCAACGCGGATCCGCTACCGCACCAGGTGGATCTGGACGAGCTCGCCGCATTGCGCAAGACGGATGTGGGAACCGGGCGCATCGTGGAGGTGGATATTCCGGAGGCGGGCAGCGACTTCCGGCATCGGCGCGAATACGTGTACCTGCCGCCCGCCTGGTTCGCCGGTGACACCCCGCCCACCCTGCCCGCCGTGATGATGATCGGCGGCGAGTTCAACACCCCGGCCGACTGGGTGCGCAGCGGCCAGATCATGCCCGCCGTGGACGCTTTCGCGGCAAAGAACAGCGGGCAGACGCCGGTGCTGGTGTTCGTCGATTCCGGCGGCAGCTTCAACAATGACACCGAATGCGTGAACGGCCCGCGGGGCAACGCGGCCGACCACCTCACCAAGGACGTCCCCGGTTACGTGGAGTCGGAGTTCGGCGTCTCGAAGGACCCGGCGCAGTGGGCGGTGGTGGGCTGGTCCATGGGCGGCACCTGCGCGGTCGACCTGGCCGTCATGCATCCGGACCTGTTCGGCACCTTCGTCGACATCGCCGGTGACCTGGGCCCGACCGCGGGCTCCAAGGAGCAGACCATCAAACGCCTGTACGGCGGAAACGCCGACGCCTGGGCGCAATTCGATCCGCTGACGGTCATGGAGAAGCACGGTCCCTACACGGGCGTGGTCGGCGTGTTCGACGACCTGACCGCGCCCAAGCGCACCAACAACGCGGGCGCGAACGGCGCACCGAACGGACAGCCTCGGAACTTCCCCGGGATGCCCAAGGTGAGCGAGGAACAGATCGGCAAGGGCGGCCGCGACGGCGTCCAGGACGCGAACGAGGAAGGCGCCGCCGAGCAACTGTGCGACGCGGGCCGCAAGGTCGGCATCGACTGCACCGTGCACACGACGGTCGGCGGTCACACCTGGCAGTTCGCCGCCTCGGCCTTCACATCGTCATTCCCCTGGCTGACAGCCCGTTTGGGGATTCCGGTGCCCGGCCTGTCGTCGTGAGAGGGAACGGGCGCGCGGCACCGGCAGCATGCCCGTCCTCCGGAGGTTATGCCTTCCACCAGGGGCGGAGGGGCACGGTCCAGGTCTGGTCCGCGGGGAGTTTGACGCCCAGGATCTGGTGTAGCTGCACCACATTGCGTTCGAACCCCAGCTGGCAGCCCGCCATGTACAGGCCCCACACCTTGGCGGTGCCCTCGCCGACCTCGGCGACCGCGTCGTCCCAGTTCTTCACCAGGTTGTCGCACCATTCGGCGAGGGTGAGGGCGTAGTGCTCGCGCAGGTTCTCCTCGTGCAGCACCTCGAGGCCCACGTTCTGGATCTCGGAGATGATGCGCCCCGAGCCCGCGAGTTCGCCGTCGGGGAAGACGTAGCGGTCGATGAAGTCGCCCGCCTTGGTGATGCGGGTGTTGTCCGGCCGGGTGATGGAGTGGTTGAGGAACAGGCCGCCGACCTTCAGCTTGGACTTGATGTAGTCGAAGTAGGCCGGGTAGTTGTGCACGCCGATGTGTTCGGTCAGGCCGATGGAGGACACCGCGTCGAAATTGCCCTCGCGCACGTCGCGGTAGTCGGAGTGCCGCGCCTCGGCGAGGTCGGACAGGCCTTCCTCGGCGATCTTGGCCTGCGCCCATTCGGCCTGCTCGGCGGACAGGGTCGCGCCGATGACGTGGACGCCCTGCTTGGCGGCGTAGCGCACCATACCGCCCCAGCCGCAGCCGATGTCGAGCAGCCGGTCGCCGGGCCTCAGGTTCAGCTTCTCGAAGACCAGGCGGTACTTGTTCTCCTGCGCCTGTTCCAGCGTCCAGGCCGGGTCCTCGTACGCGGCGCAGGTGTAGGTCATGGACGGGCCCAGCACGTATTCGTAGAACGTGTTGGAGACGTCGTAGTGGTGGTGGATGGCCTCGGCGTCGCGAGTCTTGCTGTGCCGCAGTCCCTCCAGCGCGATGCGCCGCCAGCGCGGCATGGCCTCCTGCGGCGGCGGGGGCACCGGCTTGAGCAGTTCCCAGCCCAGGGAACGGGCGATGACCACCAGCTGCAGCGCGGTGGGACGGCGGAACTTCATGCCCGCCATGGCCTTCAGGAGTTCGTACGGGTCGCCGGGTTCGACGCCGTGGGCGATCAGGTCCCCGGCGATGTAGGCGCGCGCCATGCCGAGGTCGCCGGGCGCGGTGGCGATGTAGTTGACGCCGCGGGGCGTGAGGATCTCGAGGCCGAATTCGGAGTCCTCGGGTCCGGCGGTGCTGCCGTCGTAACAGGTCAGGCGGATGGGCACCGGGCCGTCGAGCAGGGTCGCGAAGATCTCGGCAATACTCAGTTTGGTTCCGAGCTCGGCGAATACGTCGGAACGGTCCTTGTACGTGGTCACTTGCGTTGCACCGCCTTCGAATACAGATCCAGTAGACGAGAATCCGGGTCGTAGCGTTTCTTGAGAGAGGAGTAGGCGCCGCCGCCGTAGTAGAGGCCGGCGAATTCATCCTGGTCGTAGAAGGAGTCCGAATACAGCGATTTGTGACCGTCCAGTTCGGACACTCTGCGTTCGATGGCGCGGTTGGCCACGCCCTCGGGCTGTCCCGGCACGGTCGGCACGGCCGACCAGAAGCCGACGTTCACGTAGGTGCGCTCGGGTTCCAGCGGGTAGAGCGGCCAGGGCCGTTCGCCGTCGCTGTCGCGCAATCGCAACGGGCACAGCCAGATCGGCTCGATCGGGATCTCCCGCAGGAACCATTCCACGAAGTCCGCGGTGTGCTCGAGCGGCACCTCGATGTCCTGCACCACCCGTTCGCGGGGCGGATTCCCGTGCCGCGCCTCGATCTTGTCGCCGATGCCGTACTTGTGGTCGAGGGCGATGAGTTTCCAGTAGAAGCTGGAGCGCCGGTACCGCTGCGGCCAGAAGCGCCGGATGCGCGGGTTCTGCGCGCCGAAGGCCCGCGAGCACCAGAACCAGTCGGTATCCCAGCGCCACAGGTAGTCGTGGATGGTGAGCCGGTCGCGTGTGGGTCGCGGGGAGTCGTGCTGGATGGACCGGTAGTAGATGTCCATGCCGGTGTAGTCGCTGACCGGGCCGGGTTCGTCGGTCTGGCGGCCCAGGATCAGGTAGCTCTCGTCGGCGGTGAAGACCACGCCGTCGAGGTAGTCGACCGGTTCGCCGTCCCAGGCGCGGTCGGCGATGATCCGCGCCATGGCGGCCTCGAGTTCGCGCAGCCGGTGGAAGCGAACGTGCCGCACCTCGACAAAAGGGTCGACGGTTTCCAGCTCGATTTTCAAGCGCGTCGAATAACCCAGCGTTCCATACGAATTGGGGAATCCGCGGTACAACTCCGCGTGCTCCCCGTCGCGGGTCGCGGTGATGATCTCGCCCGCCCCGGTGAGGACGTCCATCTCCAGCACGGATTCGTGCGGTAGCCCATTGCGGAACGAGGTGGATTCGATGCCGAGTCCGGTGACCGCGCCGCCGAGGGTGATGGTCTTGAGCTGCGGCACCACCAGCGGGGCCAGTCCGTAGGACAGCGTGGTGGCGACCAGGTTCTCGTAGGTGGTCATCCCGGCCACGTCGGCCGTGCGGGCTTCCGGGTCGACCGCGATGACCTGCGTCAATCCGGACACGTCGAGTCCGGGTGCGGTGCTGCGGGCGCGGGCCCGGAAGAGATTGGACGTTTTCTTGGCCAGCCGGACATTGGCATCCGGCGGTATGGCGCGGTAGGAGGCCAGGAGGCGATCGACCCCAGCCTGATGCGCGGCGAAACCTGATTCCTGTGCGGCCGGTGCGCGGCCGGCCTTACCCAACAGACTCACTGCCACCCTCGAAAACCTAGCGTGCACCGACCGGTACGGCCAGCAAGAAAGCACCGGCGGGGCGGGTTTTCACACATAGTTTCCCTGTGTGCGGGCAGGCGTGACCTGCCCTGTAGTCAGAGTATTCCCCGTCACACCGTGATGATTCTTACTTTGGCTAACATTTGGCTTACGGTGTGGCGGAGCGGTTTACAGCGGGTCGTCGAGTTCCATCTGCCGGATCTGCGGCAGATACGGGTCCAATTCGCCCGCTTCGAACCGGCACATGCCGATCACGTGCCAGAACTGGCCCGCCGTCAGACCTTCGGTCTTGTAGCGGCCGTCCGGCGTGAACGCCACCCAGCCCTCCGGCAGGCCCAGCAGGGTGGCCCGCGCTTCCGGCGCCGCGTCGGACTCGTCCAGCGCCCACACCATGATCGAGCCGTCATTGCCGCCGCTGGCCAGCAGCCGCCCGGACGGATCGAAGGCCAAGGACCGCACCCGGTTCCGATGGCCGTGCAGGGTGTGCCGGTGCTCGCCCGTGGCGATGTCCCACAGGTGGATCACCAGGTCGTCGCCCGCCGTGGCCAGCAGGCCCGACCGCGCGTCCCGCGCCACGCACCACAGCCGCCCACGATGCAGGTCCAGCCGGTGCAGCGGAGGACCCCCGGCCCGGCTCCAGATCCGGACCGTGCCGTCCCAGGAGATGCCCGCGACCAGGTCGTCGTGCAGGACCACCCCGTAGACGCGATGCCCACCCGCGCCGCTCGGCGTCGGATCCGACAGCGTGCCCACCAGTTCCCCGGACTCCACCGCCCAGAGCCGGATCTGCCCGTCGTCGCAGCCGGTGGCCATGGTCGCGCCGGTGGCGTCGAAGGCGATCGAGCGCACCCGGCCGCGATGGTCGGCACAGACCGCGTGCTCGCCGCCGGTCTCACGGGTCCACAGCGTCACGGTGTCGTCGTCGTTGGCGGTGGCGATGAAGCGGGCGGTCGGGTCGTAGGCGATGGCCCACACCGGCGCGGAGTCGACGGTGATCTCCCGTTCGGCCTCGCCGGTGCCGATATCGGACACCCGCAGCCGCCCGGCATTACCGACCGTCACCAGCTGGGTGGCCCGGGCCGGGCTGAACACCCCCGATTCCACCGTGACCAGCCCGTCCGCGCTGCCCCGCAGGCGGCGGGTGAGCCGCCCGGTGGCGGCGTCCCAGAGCCGGACGCTGCCGTCGTTGCCGAAACCGGCGAGCACTGTGCCGTCCGCGTTGAAGGACACCGCGCGCACGTGCCGCCCGTGTCCGTTGAGGGTGTGCAGGCGTTCGCCGGTGGCGGGATCCCAGACCCGCAGCGCGAACTGGTCGTCGGCGATGGCGAGCTGGGTGCCGTCGGGCCGGAACGCGAACGGCCAGATGGATCCGGTGTGCCCGGTCAGCTTGTGCAGCGGCGCGCCGGTGCGGCCGTCGCGCACGTAGACCGCGCCCGCGGTGTCGCCGGAGGCGAGCATGTCACCACCCGGATCGAAGCCGAGCCAGTGGATGCGGGCACTGCCGTGTTCGGTGCGGTGGTGCCGCCGCACGCCGGTGCCGGTGTCCCACAGCCGGATTCCGCCCGCGAGATCGCCGCTGGCCAGGATGGGTTCGGTCGGGTGGAAGGCGATCGCGTAGACGATGTGCTCGTGCCCGGACAGGTCGTGGACCAGGGTTCCGGTGGCCGGATCCCACAGTCCGAGCACGCCGTCCGCGCCCCCGACGGCCAGCAGCGTGCCCATCGGATCCCAGCAGACGCGGCGGACCGGTCCCGGCGTGGCCCGGAAGCCGCCCAGCTCGGCCCCGGTGCCCAGGTGCCGGATCCGCACCGTCCCATCGTGATACGCGGCGGCGAGCCGGTCGCGGTGGAAGGCGAGGCTGTAGATGCGTTGCGGGCGGCCGTCCGGCGGCGGGAATTCGTGCAGCAGTTCACCGTCGGGGAGTCGCCGGACGCGCAGCGTGCCGGCCGCGTCGCCGGTGGCGAGCAGGGTTCCGGCGGTATCGGTTTCCAGTGGCCAGGGCCAGTTCTCGTGTCCGGTCAGGACCGCCCTGACCGCGCCGCTGGCGGCGTCCCAGATCCGCACGGTGCCGTCGGCCGAGCCGGTGACCAGCACCTGTTCGGTGTAGGCGAGGGCGAAGGTGCGGTCGCGGTGCCCGTGCAGGGTGCGCAGGGTGCGCCCGGTGTCCGCGCCGTAGACGACCACGCTGCCGGAGTCGCAGCCCACGGCGATGGTGCCGCCGTCCGGACTGTAGGCCAGCGGTCGCGGCAGTCGTCCGCTCTGCGCGTCCACGCCATGCTTGACCCCGATGGCGGCGGGAGCGAATTCGGTCAATGGCGGGGTGCCGGGCACACGGCCGGACCCGGCCAGGTCGGTCCCGGCGGGTCGGCCGATGACGTCGAGCAGCGCGGCCCGGGTCCACCGGCTGCCCTCGCCGCGCACGCCGGTGAGGTCGGTGCGGGCCAGGCGGGCCCCGGTCAGGTCGGCGCGGCCCAGATCGGCGCGGACCAGCGAGGCCTGATCCAGGTGCGCCCGGTGCAGGCGGGCTCCACGCAGGTCGGCGTTCTGGAGATTGGCGCTGGTCAGCTGGACTTCGGTCATATCCGCTCCGCGGAGGTCGGTGCCGACCAGGGAGGCCTGGTCGAGTTGCGCGCCCACCAGCCGGACGCCGCGCAGGACGGCCTGGTCCAGCACCGCGCCGGTGAGCCGGGTGGCGGTCATGTTCGCGCCGGTGAAATCGAGCTGCCGCAGATTGCGGAAGGACAGGTCCTCGCGTGACAGGTCGAGGCCGCGCAGGTCCTTGTCGGGGCTGATGCGCAGCCGGGCCGCGACCCGGGCGGCATTGGTGCGGGTGATCTCGTGTTCGTCCGGATCGTCCTGGATGCGTTCGACCCAGGCCTGCAGTAGCTCGACTTCGGCCAGATCGCAGAGGAATTCGACGGCGAGGGGTTCCAGCTGCGCCTGCGCCGGCGGCGCGGGTTCGGCGACCCCCGCGCTCAGCTGGGTGGCGATGGCCTTGGCCACCAGCCAGTCCCGCACCGACGAGTGGATGAAGCCGAAGCGGTTGTCGTCGGTGCGCACGATGAGGCTGCGGGAGCCGAGGGCGTGCACGAACTGCGCCACATTGAGCCGGCTCGCGTCGATCTCCTGCACGGCGGCCTGCGCGACCTCGGTCAGTTCCGTGAGATTCAGGTAGGGCCGCCCGTTCTCCCACACCCGCAGCGCGAAATACGTGACGGCGAGCCACAGTTCGGTGAGGCCCAGGGTGGGCTGGGAGCTGGCACGTTCCGGGGACCGCTCGATCTCGTAGGTGAGCCAGCTGGTCAGGATCTCCTCGTACAGCCGCGTGGGGCCGATGATCCGGCGGGCCCCGGCCGCGGTGCGCAGCCGCTGCTCGTCCAGGTCGGCGATGAAGCTCAGCATGCGCGGATTGCAGGCGAGTTTCAGCAGGCCGGGAATGCCGCGCAGCAGCCGCATGCGGGCGTCGGCCGAGGGCCCGCCGGGACCGTAGCGGTTGACCAGGAAGGCGTGCACCTGCTCGTCGGTGAAGTTCTCCACACTCAGGATGTAGCGGTCCGGGTGCGGGTCCTCGCGGGTGTCGAGGGCCGCCGCGATCTGGTCGTAGGACTTGAAATGCTGTGTGCGCCCGGCCACCACGACCTTGGCCCGCCCCACCGCGGCCTGCAGCAGGGTGGCCATGTGCTCGGCGGCGCTGTCGTAGTTGAGGCGGGTGAGCAGTTCGTCGAAGCCGTCGAACAGCAGCACCACCCGGCCCTGCTCCAGCATGTACCGCAGGGCGCGCAGGTCGATGCGGGATTCGCCGTTGTTGGCCAGGTGCGCCGCCAGCAGGGTGTCCAGGGAGCTGGTGCGATCCAGTTCGCGCAGCTCGATGTGGATGGGCACCAGTCCGGTGGTGGTCTCGGCGATCCGGCGGGTCAGCTCGCGCAGCGCGAAGGTCTTGCCGAGTCCGAAATCCCCGAGCAGCAGCACGAATCGGCCGTCCGCGGCGGTCACCAGGTTCATGAGTTCGGCGACCAGATCGTGCTGCACCTCGCGCCCGCGCGGGGCCAGCATGCGGAAGCGCTGCGGCACATACAGTTCCGGCGGATAGGCCGGGTCGTCGCGGAGACGGACCGACTGTTTGCGCAGGTAGTCGCCGAGTTCGACCATGCCCTGGAAGTCGGTGAAGCTGCGGATCCGCACGCCCTCGGCGGCCGCCCGGTCGGACAGTTCGCGGCTCGGGGCGGGACCGAGGTAGATGAGCTGGGAGCCGGGTCGCGGTTCGGGGCCGAGGAAGGCGTCGAGGACCTGGCCGGTCACTTCGCCCACGTGCGCGCCGATGATGAGCTGTTCGATGACCGGCTCGGAATTCACCGTGACCAGCAGGTAGTGCGGGTCTGCGGTGATGCGGCGGATGCGCGCTCCCGGATAGCGCACCTCGCACACCTCGGCGACCTGCTCCAGCAGCATGTCGTGTGGGCGGGCGGTCTCGTTCGTGCGCGGTTCCGGGCGGGGCGCGGGTGGGGGAGCGGGCAGTTCCCGGGGGGCCCGGCTCTCCAGCGCCACCACGGCATTCGTCCAGGTGAGGGCCTGCGGGACCGGAGGCTCCGGCGGTTCGTCGTAGCGATAGCGGGTGAGTCCGGCATCGGTGATGTGGACCAGTTCGGCCTGACCCGGTGCGGGGGCGGACAGGACGGGCAGCGTGCCGCCCGGGTGCGCGAGCGAGCGTCCCGCCCGGCCGGGGCCGCGCAGCAGCAGGTTCAGGCGCGGACCCAGGCGGCGGAAGGTGCGTTCGGCGTCGCGCAGCACGCCCGCGTCGTAGGGCGAGGTGTTCGGGCCGGGGGCCGGATCGTGGCGCAGCACGCCCAGCCGGAACCAGCCCTGCGCCTCCTGGGCGCGCAGCTGCTCGGCGAACCAGTCCTTCTGTTCGTCGCCGATGGCGCCGTAGTCGTCCTCGGGGCGGTGGGTGGCGGCCATGGTCGAGTTCAAACCGGCCACGACCAGCCGTAATCCGGGGATCGGGAACAGCGTCCAGGGCTGGCCGACATCGAAGACCAGGTGGTCGAGGCCGCGGTAGAGGGTGTTGAACATCTGCTCGAACAGGCGCAGTTTCGCGAAGTAGGGCGCGCGGGGCAGGCGGTCGTTGGCCTCGCAGTCCAGGAAGTGGGCGCGGCAGGCCAGTTTCGAGATGTCGTGGTTGCCGGGGACCACGATCAGCCGGTCGGGTTCGAGTTTGAGCAGCACGCGCAGGCCGGTGAGAAACGCGGTGGCCTTGCGGAATTCGGTCGGATGCGCGGATTCGGTGAGATCGCCGCTGACCACGATCAGATCCGGCGGCGGGGCCTGACGATCCACCAGCTCGGTGACCGCGCCCCAGATGTGGGACTGCAAACCCTCCGGATCGGTGGGGATATCGGCCGACGCCCGCCCGAACCGAGGACCGCCGATATGCAGGATGGACAGCCCCGCGTGGGTGCGAGCCGCGGCCATATCCCCCGGGAAGGCCGGTGGCGACAGCGGTCGGCGGCCCGGCGGTCTGGGCTCCGGTGCCGCGGACCACAAGTCGTCCGAACGCGGGCTCGCCCGCCGCCGCGGCATCCACCGCTCCGACAGCATCCGCTCGACCCGGTCCAGCACCCCCCGCCGCATCTCGGCCTCGTCGGTCACCCCGAACAGGTCCAGGCAGGCGACCCCCGTCGGCAGCCATTCCAGCGAGCAGTCGCTGACCCGGATGGCCAGCAGCTTTCCCGGATCCACGTCCAGCGCGGCCTGCCACTCCCGGTTCGCGTGCCGCGACGACACGTAGTCGCGGGTCAGCACCGCGATCACCAGATCCGCCTCGCGCACCCCGCGCTGCACGAACTCCCCGTAGTTCGCCGCCGGATCGAAGTCCCACGACGACACCAGGGTTCGATACCGCCCCTCGGCGTGTTCGAGCAGCCATCCCAGCCAGATGGCCCATCGCTCGTCGGCCGCCGAATAGCTCGTGAACAGTAACCGCCCGCCCCACCCCGTCACACCGCCCAGTATCCCGCCCCCGAAACCACCCCGCGGCCAATCGAATTGACCTCTTTCCCAATTCTCAGATCATGCGCCCGGCCCGAGCCTGGGATCATTGGCTGATGCCCGAACACGTCGAGCAACTGGGGCAGATCCCATGAACGCCATACAGTTGGCCCTTGCCATGGGCATCACCGCCCCGCTGGCCCGAGCTTTTGCGAAAATACTGGTGGTTCGGATAGCGCTGAAAGGCGTGCCGGCGGAAAACAAGGCCGCGGTGCTGCGTGCTACCGCGGAAATCGTGGGCGATCGGCGGCGCGGGCGGACCCGTGGATAGCCCGATCGTAGATGATGAGCTGCGTGCCCGGTGGAGGCCGAGCGCCCTGGACGTCGTCAGGGTCGGGTTGCTCGTGGCCGGCTTGCTGTGCGTCGCGACCGGTCTGTTGCCGCGGGCTGAGGCGGCGGACAATATGCGGCGGATCGCGCCGCTGCTGTTGTTCCTGGGCAGCGTGATCGTGCTGGCGAATCTGGCGCGGCGGGCCAAGGTGTTCGATGTGATCGCGCACCGGCTGGCGATCATCGCGGGCGGGAACTACGCCGGGTTGTTCCTGCTGTGCGTGCTGTTCGCGTCGGTCACGACGACGGTGCTGAACCTGGACACCACCGCGGTGCTGCTGACACCGGTGATGATCGCGCTGGCCGTGCCCGCGCGGATTCCGCCGCTGCCGCTGGCCATGACCACCCTGTGGCTGGCGAACACGGCGAGTCTGCTGCTGCCGGTGTCGAATCTGACCAATCTGCTGGCCGCGGATCGGGTGGCCTTGGACGCCACCGGGTTCGCGGCCCGCATGTGGCTGCCGCAGTTGCTGTCGATCGCGGTGACCATGGTGTGCCTGTGGTGGTGGTACTGGCGGCGGTCGCAGCGCGGGGCCGAACGGTATGTGGTGCCGGAACCGATCCGGCCCGCGGATCTGCGGGAACGAGTGCTGCTGTACGCGTCCGGGGGCGCGTGCGCGCTGTTCGTGCTGGCGATTCCGTTCGTGGGGGACCGGATCGGGATCGCGGCCACGGCGGCGGCGGCCATCGCGGTGCTGGCCTTCGCGATCTGCGATCGATCAGCGCTGCGGCCGTCCCTGTTGCCGTGGCAGCTGCTGGTTTTCGTGGCGGGCCTGTTCCTGGTGGTGCCGACGCTGTCGCGGTACGGGCTCTCGACGCTGATGGAACACCTGATCGGGCAGGACACCAGCGGGCCGGGCGTGTTCCGGGCCGCCGGGGCGGGTGCCGCGCTGTCGAACATCGTGAACAATCTGCCCGCCTACACCGCGGGGGAGGCGGTCGTGCACGGCGGCCGGGATCAGTTGCTGGCCTTGCTGATCGGCGCCAACGTGGGTCCGGTGGTGACGCCGTGGGCCTCCCTGGCCACCCTGCTCTGCCTGGAGTTCTGCCGCACCCACGAGGTGCGGGTGCCCATGCGGCGCTTCGTGCTGACCGGCCTGGTGCTGGCCGTCGCCGCGACCACCGCCGCGACCGCGGGGCTGCTGCTCACCGGCTAGAACGTATTGGCCGGTCGCAGTGCGTATTCCACGATCTCGGTGACATCGTCGTCGGTGTACACGGCGGGCAGCGGTAGCGCCAGCCGCTCCAGCAGCCGCCGCACCTGCGCGATGCTCGGTTCGGCGGGTGGCCGCAGCTCGCTGTCGCGGCCCAGCGGAACGTGGCGGGCCTGCTTGAAACTCAACGCCAATTCGCGGGTGAGATCGGAGTATTGGGTCTTGCCGCGTTCGAAGAGCAGCGCCGGGGTGTTCGAGCCGCGCTGATTGGTGATGACCACGCTGTCGGACATGTCCCAGCGGTAGGTCGACACCACCGCGGACAGCGCCAGCTCGATGGTCAGCAGCTCGGACTGGGCCCGGTACCAGGAGCAGGCCACCACCGTGGCGAAGGACTGCTTGCGAATCCGGTCGGTGGTCCACGGTCGCCCGGTCGCGTCGCCGCCCGGCTGCAGTGAATTGCGATGCTGCGCCTCGACCTCACACAGCTGCTCGTCGCCGGGGTCCAGGATCTCGACCCGCAGATTCAGCAGGTGCTGTTCGGCCCGTACCCGGCCCAGGAAGAACGGCAGCGTGGTGGCCCGCAGATAGGTTCCGGTGCCGCCCTTGTAGAGCCAGTTGTCGGTGTCGCGGCGGGCCATGGCGTGCGCCTGATCCACCTCCGCGCCGTAGAGCAGGCGCACCGCGGCGGTCTCGCCGACCAGCCGGGCGATCCGGTTGCGGTCCCGCAGCAGCGTCACCGCGAGCAGGCTCAGCACCAGCAGGATGGCATTGCTCACCGGATCGAGCTTGGTGTTCTTGTCGATGAACTCGACGATCACCGCGGTGATCGCGATCACGATGGCGACCACCGCGTCGATATTGAGCCGGAGCCAGGTAGCGAAGCGGGTCATGGGCGGCGTCCTCCCCCGAGAGATGTCACCCAGGATAGGTGCCGCGTAGCATGACCGAGCGGTAACAGGGCAGAGTGCCGGTCAGCCCGCAATCACTAAGGAGCACATGGTGGGACAGGTCAGCGCCTCCAGTTCGATCGTCGTCGCGGCGGATCCGAAGCGCACCCTCGACGCGATCGCCGACTACGAAACGGTCCGGCCGAAGATCCTCTCCTCGCACTACCGCGACTACAAGGTGGTCGAGGGCGGCCAGGGCGCGGGCACCGTCGCGGAGTGGACCCTGCAGGCCACCGAGAAGCGGTCCCGCAATGTGCGCGCGGCCGTCTCGGTCTCCGATTCCATGGTGACCGAACGGGATTCGAACTCCTCCATGGTCACCGCCTGGACCGTCACCCCCTCGGGCTCCGGCTCGCTGGTCACCGTGCGCACCACCTGGAAGGGCGCGGGCGGCATCGGCGGGATCTTCGAGGGCATCTTCGCGCCCCTCGGCCTGAAGAAGATCCAGGCCGAGGTGCTCGAGAACCTGAAGAAGGAACTGGCCTAGTTCGGCTGATCCTGCGCGATATCGAAGAGGTTGCCCTCGGGGTCGGACAGCGTCGCCCACTTCACGCCGTATTCGTCGAAGTCGGCGAGATGCTTGGCCCCGAGCGCGACCGCCTTCGCGATCTCGGCCTGCTGGTCGGGTGAGTGCAGGTCCAGGTGCACCACGTTCTTGCCCGGGTTCTTGTCGGGCACCTTGATGAACATGAGCGTCGGTGTGGCGGCGCCGTTGTCGATGGTGGCGAAGAATTCGGTCGCGCCGTCGTCGACGGGACGCTCGAACAGCTGCGCGTAGAACCCCGCCAGCTCGGCGGCGTTGTCGCAGTCGATGGTGATGTTCCCGAGGGACAGTGCCATGGTTTTTCTCTCCTTTTCAGAGCCGGCCGATCGGCCAGCAGACTTCGGTGCGGTAGTCGGCGGGTTCGGCGTCGCCGGGACCCACCAGGTAGAGCTCGCGCACGGGTTCGGCGAGCGCGGTGTCGTGTTCGGCGACGTGGCTGCCCAGCGCGCCGTAGGTGCGGTCGAATTCTGTGAACGGGCCCGCGTGCACCGCGATGGCGAAGCGGCGGGCCGGGAGGTCCAGCACCGTCGCGGCGTCGAACCGGTCCCGGTGCCGGGGATCGATGGGCACGAAAGTGACGACCTCGCCCCGGTCTTCCTCGAAGAACGAGAGCGCGTAGGTCGCGCCGGCCGGTCCGGCGGGCGCGAGATCGGCGGCGGCCAGCGCCCCGTAGAGCTCCCCGAAACTGTGGTCGCACCATTCATCGCAGTTCTCGCGCGCCACGTCGGCGGACATGGCGATCACGGGATGGCTGGTGATGGAACGGTATTCGACGCTGATCCGGTCGGATGGCAGCAGCAGCGCCTTGAGTGAGGCCACCACGTCGCGGGTGCGCACCAGCTCGGCCTCCATCCGCTCGAGATGCGCGCGGATCGCCGCGTCCCGCGCCACCTGATCCGGGGCGGCCATCACCGCCTTGATCTCCGGCAGCGGCATGTTCAGCTCGCGCAGCCGCTTGATCAGGTGCGCCTGATCCACCTGGGCGGTCGAGTAGAACCGGTAGCCAGAGTCGGGGTCCACCGCGACCGGCTCCAGCAACTCGATCTCGTGGTAGTACCGCAGCGTCTTGATGGTCAGGTAGGTGAGCCGGGAGAACTCACCGATCGGAACCGTTGCCGTCATGCTTTCAGCGAACACCCTCCAGCGAGGGGAGAGTCAAGCGAGCGGTCGCGTGTCGGCGACTAGGCTGGGGTGCGATCACCATCCCCCAGGAAGGACGCGCCGTGCAGCCCGGTGAAGGTTTCGATTTCCAGCAGTTGATGGCCCAGGCCCAGCAGATGCAGCAGGCGGTGATGGCCGCGCAGCAGGAGATCGCGGAGTCCGAGGTCGAGGGCGAGGCCGGCGGCGGCTTGGTGCGCGCCAAGATCCGCGCCACCGGCGAGGTGCTGTCGCTGACCATCGATCCCAAGGTGGTGGATCCTTCGGATGTGGAGACCCTGCAGGACCTGATCATCGGCGCGCTCAACAACGCCATGGACACCGCGCAGAACCTGGCCGCCGAGCGGCTGGGCCCGCTCGCGGGCGGTCTCGGCGGCGCGCTGCCCGGACTCTGAGCGGGGCTGGGTAGGTGTACGAGGGTCCGGTTCAGGATCTCATCGACGAACTGGGCAAACTGCCCGGTGTCGGCCCGAAGAGCGCGCAGCGCATCGCCTTCCATCTGCTGTCGGTGGAGCCGCCGGAGATCGACCGGCTGCAAGCCGCGCTGCAGAAGGTGCGTGACGGGGTGCGGTTCTGCGCTGTCTGCGGCACCGTCTCCGATGGCGAACTGTGCCGTATCTGCGCCGATCCGCGCCGCGATCGCACCATGATCTGTGTGGTCGAGGAGCCCAAGGATGTGCAGGCCATCGAGCGCACCCGTGAATTCCGGGGCCGTTATCACGTGCTCGGCGGCGCACTCGATCCGCTCTCGGGCGTCGGCCCGGATCAGTTGCGTATCCGGGAATTGCTGACCCGCATCGGAAATCAGGATGACGGGGTGGACGTGTCGGAGGTCATCATCGCCACCGACCCGAATACCGAGGGTGAGGCGACGGCCACCTATCTGGTCCGTATGCTGCGCGACTTCCCGGGGCTGAGCGTGACGCGTCTGGCCTCGGGCCTGCCCATGGGCGGCGATCTCGAATTCGCCGATGAATTGACCCTGGGCCGCGCCCTTTCCGGCCGTCGCGCGCTATAGCCGGTCCGGGGGTTTCGGGGGGAACCCCCGGGAGTCGATCAGGTCCAGGTCGGCGGTGCGGGCAGCGCCGCCGGCTGCGGGCACGGAATGTGCTGCACGTTGCGGGGGATATCGGCGCCGGCGCCGCTGGCGTGTAAAGCCACGGCAATGGCGAAGGTGGCCGCCAAACCCGCCACCAGTGCCAGGCCCTTACGCAAGGTCCCGGTTTTCAGGGACGGGCGTAGCTTCATCTTTCGCTCCTCGCCTCGGTGATAATGCGTCGACCTGGAACACCGCGTGCAATTAGCCCTGTGTTGAACTAACTGAAGGCTAGCTTTCCGTCCGCCCCCCGCAGCACATTGTGGGGGGTTGGAACCGGAAATTGAAATCTTCCCGTTATTTCTGGTCAGAACGTTAGACGCTGCCAGTCCAGGGCATCGAATCCCGAACGATCTCCGGTCGCCCAGCCCCAGATCAGGTCGGCGACAATTCGCGGGTCGTTCGCGGTGGCGGCGAAATGCTTGTCCGGAGAGCCGTCCCGGTATTCGAGGTCGTAATGCCCGTCCGGGTGGCGATAGGTCTGGATATAGACCTGATCGGCGGTTTCCGCGATCAGATAGGGACCGGGCTGACCCAGCTCCGGAATCCACAGGTCCACCAGTTGTTTTGTCAGGTAAGGAAATTCGCCCGCCCCGCCGTGGGTGACCGCGGCGGCCACCGATCCGGCCGGATCCGCCAGCCACGACAGCTGCGGATCCCACACCGCGTACCCGTGCGGCGTGCCCAGCTCGAACAGCAGCGAGCGGGTGTGCCCGATGGCGTCGTACTGGGTGGACACGAACAGCGCGTCACCGAGCACGCCGTCGGCGGCGGGCGCGCCCAGGAAGCTGTCGACCTCGGGCAGCTCCGCATTGCGTTTGTCCAGCTCGGCCGCGATCCCGGTGATCGCCTCGCCGGCCGGGCGGCCCTCCTGGCCGGTCAGATGGTCGTCCACCTCGGCGGGGGAGGACGCGACGCCGGAGGGCAGCAGAACGAGGTCGTAACTCACCCGGCCAGGCTAGTGGCTAGCCCGCGCGAGTCCGCCGCCCGGTCTCCGCGCAGGCGCAGCCGCCGGCCGCGTCGCCGCAGTCGGCCACGAACAGGTGCCGGGCCCGATCGGTGTCGAAGCATTCGGATTCGGTGCATTCCACCGGACCCGCGGCGTGCACGATCAATGTCCCGTGACAGTGATCGAGGGCCGATTCGCATAGTGAGCAACCGGCAGGATGCACCGCAACCTCCTTCAGCCGTTCCTATGGTGATAACACTCGCCACCGACAAGCGCGGGAGGACACCGCGTGTCGTCCGAACTGTCGGAAAAACTCCCGCGTGCCTGGGGTCCGCCGTGGTGAACTGGACGGATGGGGATCAAGGTTTCCCTCGAACACCGCACCACCTATTCCTTCGACCGCCCCGTGCGCGTCCACCCGCACGTGGTCCGGCTACGCCCCGCCCCGCACACCCGCACCGCCATCGAGGCGTACTCGATGCGGGTGACGCCGGGAACCCACTGGGTGAACTGGCAGCAGGACGCGTTCGGGAGCTTCCTGGCGCGCTTGGTCTTCCACGAACCGACGCCGGAGCTGTCCATCGTGGTCGGACTGATCGCCGACATGGACGCCATCAACCCGTTCGACTTCTTCGTCGAGGATCGGTCCGAGCACTTCCCGTTCGAGTACTCCCCGCAACTGGCCGCCGACCTGGAGGCGTACCTGCGGCCGGTGGCCGACGGCGAAAACGACGCGGGGCCAGGCGGTCTCGTACGCGACTGGGTGCGCCGCCACACTCCGCGCGACCGGCCCCGCACCATCGAATTCCTGATCGCCGTGAATCAGGCACTGCGCCAGGACGTCGCGTACACGATCCGGATGGAGCCGGGCGTGCAGACGCCCGGCCACACCCTGCGCGCCGGCCTGGGGTCGTGCCGCGACTCGGCCTGGCTGCTGGTCTCCATCCTGCGCGAATTCGGTCTGGCCGCCCGTTTCGTCTCCGGCTACCTCATCCAGTTGGCTCAGGACGTCCCGTCTCTGGACGGCCCCTCGGGCCCGCCCGCCGACTTCACCGACCTGCACGCCTGGACCGAGGTGTACCTCCCCGGCGCGGGCTGGGTCGGCCTCGACCCCACCTCCGGGCTCTTCGCCGGAGAGGGCCACATTCCCTTGGCGGCCACCCCGCACCCGGTGTCCTCGGCCCCCATCACCGGCGCCACCGACCCGGTCACCGCCACCCTCGACTTCTCCAACACGGTCCGCCGCATCCACGAGGACCCCCGAGTCACCCTGCCCTACACCGATTCCCAATGGGAGCGCATCCGCGCCGCAGGCGCCGCGGTCGACGCCCGCACCACCGCCGCCGGAATCGACCTCACCATCGGCGGCGAACCCACCTTCGTCTCGGTCGACGACCAGACCGCCCCCGAATGGACCACCGAGGCCGACGGCCCCGCCAAACGCGACCGCGCCGCCGACCTCGCCGACCGCCTCCGCCGCATCTACGCCCCCGCCGGTCTGATCCAGTACCGCCAAGGCAAGTGGTACCCCGGGGAACCCTTGCCGCGCTGGGAAATCGCCCTCACCTGGCGCGATGACGACGAACCCCTCTGGAGCCACCCCGACCTCCTGACCCAGCCCTCCCCGGCGGCCGCCGAAGCGCCGGGCCCCACCGATGCCCGCGCCGCGCGTGCGCTGATCAGCCACATCGCCTCGGGTTTGGGTCTGCCGGATGGTCAGGTTCGGCCGGCCTTCGAGGATCCGCTGCGCCGGATGGCGGCGAAAGTCGCTGCGCCGTCGGGAGATCCGATCGGATCGGAGGAGGATCTCGCGCCGAGCCGGGATTCGGTGCGGGCCCGCCGCGAGCTGCTGGAGCGGCTCGACACCGCGGTCGGCGAGCCCGTGGCCTCTGTGCTGTCGATGTATCGCCGGGCTGACGAGGCGGGCTGGGCAAGCGCGGACTGGCGGTTGCGGCGCGGCCGAATCATGCTGACCGAGGGCGATTCTCCGGCCGGATTGCGGCTGCCGTTGGGGTCGGTCGCCTGGAACGCGCCGCCGCCGAGTGCGGAGGCGGATCCGTTCGCGCCCCGCAAGCCCTTCGTGGCCGGCGAGCCCGCGGCGGTGGTCGAGTCCGCCGAACGGGCGCCCATCTCCGCGCTGGTCGCCGAGATCCGCGATGGACAGCTGTACGTCTTCCTGCCGCCGATCGGTGAGTTCGGGGCCTTCTGCGATCTCGTCCGCCGGGTCGAGGAAGCGGTGGTGGCAGTGGGCGTGCCGATCGTGCTCGAGGGGTATCCGCCGCCGGTGGACGACCGGCTGCACACGCTGTCGCTGGCTCCCGATCCGGGCGTGCTCGAGGTGAATGTGCAGCCCACCACCGGGTTCGGTGAGCAGTCGCGGTTGCTGGAGAACCTGTACGAACAGGCGCGGCTGGCGCGGTTGAGCACCGAGGCGTTCGATGTGGACGGCACCGATCGGGGGACCGGGGGCGGTAATCACATCACGCTGGGTGGGCGGACGCCCGCGCGGTCGCCCTTGCTGCGCAGGCCGGATCTGCTGGTTTCGATGCTGACCTATTGGCAGCGGCATCCGGCGCTGTCCTATCTGTTCTCCGGCCGGTTCATCGGGCCGACCTCGCAGGCACCCCGGGTGGACGAGGGGCGGGAGGACACGCTCTACGAGTTGGAGATCGCGTTCGCCGAGATCGCGCGGTTGAGCCGGGCCGCGGCGGACGAGGATTCCGCGGAGTCCGTCGCGCCGCCGTGGGCGGTGGATCGGGCCTTGCGGCATCTGCTCACCGATCTCACCGGCAATACCCATCGCGCCGAGTTCTGTGTGGACAAGCTCTACAGTCCGGATTCGGCGCGCGGCCGACTGGGTCTGGTGGAGTTGCGGGGCTTCGAGATGCCGCCGCATTTCCGGATGGCCATGGTGCAGTCGCTGCTGGTGCGGGCGCTGGTGCTGCGGTTCTGGGAGCATCCGTACACGGCGCCGCTCATCCGGCACGGCGCGAATCTGCACGGACGCTATCTGCTGCCGCATTTCCTGCAGGCCGATATCGCCGATGTCGCGGCCGATCTGCGCGCGCACGGTATCGAATTCGAGACCAGTTGGCTCGATCCGTTCTCGGAGTTTCGTTTTCCCCGCTTCGGTTCGGTGGTACTCGGGGATATGGAAGTGGAACTGCGCGGGGCGATCGAACCGTGGAACACCCTGGGTGAACAGACCACCGCATCGGGGACCGCCCGGTACGTGGACTCGTCGGTGGAGCGGCTGCAGGTGCGGGTCACCGGCGCCGACCGGGACCGATACGTGGTGACCTGCAATGGCTTCCCGCTGCCGCTGGTCCCGGCCGGACGCGCGGACGTGCAGGTGGCGGGCGTGCGGTATCGGGCCTGGCAGCCGCCGGAATCCCTGCACCCCACCATCACCGTGGACGCGCCCCTGGTCTTCGACGTGCTCGACCTGGAGACCGGGCTGTCGCGCGGCGGCTGCACCTATCACGTGAGCCATCCCGGCGGCATGTTCTACGCCGGGCCGCCGGTGAACGCGGTGGTGGCGCAATCGCGGCGCAACCGGCGCTTCGAATCCACCGGGCACACTCCGGGTCCGGTCGATCTGGCCGATGTGCGTGCCAAAATGGCCATACAGGCGACGGACGTGGGCGCGCCCGGAATACTCGATCTGCGCCGGGCGCGGACCGTGTGGGGCACGGCCGATGGTCCGCGGGCCCACCCGAACGTCGGCGATCGATAGGCATACCCGGGGAAGTGGTTGTGGTGACAGTGCTCGACGCGGTGCCGCCCGGAGACGCCACGCCGGGAGAACCCGACCGCTGGACCGCTCTGTCCGCGCGCCGGGAAGTGCTGGAGGAGTTCGCGAACTACCGCGCCGCCGCGGCCGACACCGGCGCGCGCGACGCCTGCGGCCTCGCCACCGGCGGCTACTACGACGAACTCGCCGATCGGGACGGCCGTCTGCGCGGCATGTGGGCAGACCTGTCCGCCGACGTCTTGGACCAGGGCCGGGAAGGGCTGCGCCGCATCGACACCCGGGTCCGGCGGCTGGTCGAGGACGACGGCATCACCTATACCGAACTGACCGTCTCCGCGGAACCCGCCACCCCCTCGCCGTGGCGGCTGGACCCGATCCCGCTGCTGCTCTCCGACACCGAATGGGCGGCCCTGGAATCCGGTGTGGTGCAACGCTCCCGACTGCTGGACGCCGTGCTCGCCGACGTCTACGGCCCGCGCCGCACCCTCACCGAGGGCCTGCTGCCACCGCAGCTGGTCTTCGCGAACCGGGGGTATGTCCGTGCCGCGCACGGCATCTCGCTGCCGGGACGGCATCAACTGTTCCTGCACGCCTGCGATGTCAGCCGCTGGAGCGACGGCGGGTTCCGGGCGCTGGCCGACTGGGCGCAGGCCCCGTCCGGCGCGGGCTACGCGCTGGCCGACCGCCGCGTCGTGTCCGCCGCCATCCCCGAGGCGTTCGAACTGGCCAGCCCGCGCCCGCTCACCCCGTTCGTGCGGGCCATGCGGCTGATGCTCATCGAGGCCGCGCCCCGTGCCGCCGACGAAGACCCCGTGGTGGTGGTGCTGAGCCCCGGCGTGCACTCCGAAACAGCCTTCGATCAGGCGTATCTGGCATCGGTGCTGGGCTTCCCGCTGGTCGAGAGCGCCGACCTGGTGGTCCGCGAGGGCCGCCTGTGGATGCGATCACTGGGCACCCTGAAACGGGTCGACGTGGTGCTGCGCCGGGTGGACGCCGAATTCTCCGATCCGCTGGACCTGCGCGCGGATTCGCGGCTGGGCGTGGTCGGGCTGGTCGAGGTGCTGCGCCGCGGCGCGGTCACGGTCGTCAACACCCTGGGCAGCGGGCTGCTGGAGAATCCGGGGCTGGCCCCCTTCCTGCCCCGGCTGTCGCGACGGCTGCTGGACGAGGAGCTCACGCTGCCCGGTGTCGAAGCCTATTGGGGCGGCGATGATTCCGAACGCTCCCACCTGACGGCCAACCTGCACCGGCTGATCCTGCGCTCCACCGTCGACGGCGCCACCGTCTTCGGGCCGGTGCTCACCGCCGCCCAGCGCGCGCAGTGGCGGACCCGGGTGGAGGCCGAGGGCTGGAAATGGGTGGGGCAGGAACCCGCCCGGTTCTCCGTCGCCCCGGCGGTGGACGGCTCGGGCGGACTGGTCGCCGCACCCGTCGCGGTCCGGTTGTTCTCACTGGCCGGCCGGGTCGGATACCGCGTCATGCAAGGCGGATTGGGGCAGCTGCACCAGCGCGGTGGTCCCGCCGGCATGGTGGGGGAGGCCGCCGCCAAGGACGTCTGGGTGCGGGCCACGCCCGCGGAGGTCCCGGCCGTGCCCGCGGTCGAGGTGCCGGAGGAGCGCGAACGCCCGGTGGCGGCCGTCACCCCCGTCGATGTGGTCAGCTCGCCGCGCGTCCTCGACGACCTGTTCTGGCTGGGCCGCTACGGCGAACGCGCCGAGGTCACCGTGCGCTTGCTCGCCGCCATTCACGACCGGCACCAGGACTACCGCTATCGGCCCTGGATGGAGGGCGCGGAGGCGATGCCGGTCCTGATGGAGGCGCTGGCCCGCATGACCGGTACCGCGCTGCCCGCGCCGACCCGGGTCGTCGTCAAACCGGTGCCGGTGCACGAGGATTCGACGGACCGCTCCGGCAGGCGGCGTCCCGGGGTATCGACGTCGCGTGCGCGTCCGGGGACCTCACCGCGATCCGCCGGGCAGCCCGGACCGGAAGCCGCCGGACAGTCGCAGTCCCTGCCCGAGCCCGTGGGCGCGGCGCAGATCTCCCGTCGCCGCGAGTACTCCGACGAACCGACCGTCCCGATCGCTCTGCCCGGCGCCTCCCGCCGCGATCACGACTACCTGGTCTCGCTCACCGTCGACCGTCATGTCACCGGTTCGGTGGCCTTCTCCGTGGAGCGCTACGCCAAGGCCGCCCGCGCCGTCCGTGATCAACTCTCGCCCGACACCTGGATGGTGCTCGGCTCCCTGGACCGCGCCCTGTCGGAATACCGTGACGCGCTGGGTGATCGGGGCGCGGCGCTGTCCGCCGTGCACTCCCGCGCCCTGTCCGCGCTGCTGTCGCTGACCGGCATCGACGCCGAGTCCACGGTGCGTGACACCGGCTGGCACGTCATGGACATCGGCCGCCGCCTGGAACGC
Source organism: Nocardia sp. CA-145437 (assembly GCF_050956485.1). Taxonomy (NCBI): domain Bacteria; kingdom Bacillati; phylum Actinomycetota; class Actinomycetes; order Mycobacteriales; family Nocardiaceae; genus Nocardia; species Nocardia sp. CA-145437. Next base: position 295,248 of record NZ_CP191204.1, read on the forward strand.
GCTCTCGCGCTGGCGGCGCTGATGAGCTCCGCGCTCACCGGCGACCATCCGCCCGAGGCCGGGCGAGTGGTCACCGACGCCGTCCTCCAGGCCACCGTCTCCGCGGTGAGTTACCGCCGCCGCCACCGCGATTCGGTGCGCATCGCCGCCGTGGCGGGTCTGCTGCTGTTCGACGAGCACAATCCGCGCTCGCTGGCCTACCAGCTGCAACGCCTGGACGACGACTTCCAGGCGATACCCGGCGCCTCCGGATCCGCTCGCCCGCAACGACTCCTGGCCGACGCCCAGCGCATGCTGCGCCGCGTCGATCCGGCCGACCTGGAGGCGGTCGACGCCGAAGGGCGCCGCGCCGAGCTGGCCGAGCTGCTCGACGGCGTCCACCTGCGGCTGCGCAAGCTCTCCGAATCCTTCGAGGCGACCCGGCTGTCGGTGCCCTCGGAGATCCAGCCGTTGTGGGGCACCGCCCGGGTGGTGGGCTGATGCGCCGCTACCGGGTGCTGCACCGCACCATCTACGAGTACTCCGACGTGGTCAGCAGTTCCTACGGCCGCGCGTATCTCACCCCGCGCGAGTTCCCGGGTCAGCGGCTGCTCTCCCATGACACGCGGGTGGATCCGGCGCCGTCGGACCGGTCGGTCGGCGTGGACGTGTACGGCAACACCACCCTGTATTTCCACGTCACCGCCGGGCACCGCCGCCTCGAGGTCACCGGCGAATCCCTGGTCGAGGTCGCCCCGCCCGCCGTCCCCACCGCGCAACCACCCTGGGAGCAAGCCCGCCCCGGTGCCGGAAACGGTCCGCTCGCGGTCGAATTCACCCTGGACCTGACCCCGCCCGAGATCACTCCCGAGGTCGCCGCCTACGCCGCCGAGTCGTTCCCGCCCGGCCGTCCCCTGCTGGACGCGGTCCGGGAGCTGACCACCCGCATCCACACCGACTTCGCCTACGAATCCGGCTCCACCACGGTCAGCACCAGCGTTGCCGACGTCTTCGCCGAACGCCACGGCGTCTGCCAGGACTTCGCGCGCCTCGGCATCGCCTGCCTGCGGTCCCAGGGCCTGGCCGCCCGCTACGTCTCGGGCTACCTCTCCACCGACCCGCCACCGGGCAAGGAACGGATGGTCGGCGCGGACGCCACCCACGCCTGGGCCGGCGTCTGGCTGCCCGGCGGGGCGGGTCAATGGATCGGCTTCGACCCGACCAACGACCAATTCGCCGACGACCGCTATGTCACCGTGGCCTGGGGCCGCGACTACGCCGACGTCCCCCCGCTGCGCGGCATCATCTATACCGACGCCCGCGAATCCACCATCACCGTCTCCGTCGACGTCGCCCCGGTCACGCCCGATATCGCCCCCATCTCGCCCGATGTCGGCCCGGCTCGGGCCCCGGAGTGACACACTCGACGATGTGGCCCCCGCCTCCCCTGCTTCCAGGCGTCTATTGCACCCCTGTAAACTCGTGATCATCATGCAGCGGGCACTTCTCCTCGGCCGCCGCGACGGGGTCTGATTCGGACCGGCTCCCGCCGCGGGGATCTGCCGTGCCGGTCTACCCAATAACTGGGATCCAGCCACACCTCGGAGATAAATCGCCATGTCACCCGCTGACGCTTTCGTATCCGGTACGCGCATCATCACCGCGCCGTCCAAGCCCGCGCCCGCTGACCAGCCGGCCTGGAACAAGCAGAAGAACTCCTCCATGCCGGTATTCCGGTACCGGCCGTTCGCCGAGGAGGTCGAGCCCGTCGAGCTGCCCGACCGCACCTGGCCGGACAAGATCATCGACCGCGCGCCCGGCTGGTGTGCCGTGGATCTGCGCGACGGCAACCAGGCCCTGATCGACCCGATGAGCCCCGCCCGCAAGCGCCGCATGTTCGACCTGCTGGTGCGCATGGGTTACAAGGAGATCGAGGTCGGCTTCCCGTCCGCCTCGCAGACCGACTTCGACTTCGTCCGCGAGATCATCGAGGACGGCGCGGTGCCGGACGACGTCACCATCCAGGTACTGACCCAGTCCCGCCCGGAACTGATCGAGCGCACCTTCGAGGCCTGCGCCGGCGCCCCGAACGTGATCGTCCACTTCTACAACTCGACCTCGATCCTGCAGCGCCGCGTGGTCTTCCGCGCGGACCGCGACGCGGTGAAGAAGATCGCCACCGACGCGGCCGCGCTGTGCCTGGAGGTGGAGAAGCGGTACCCGGACACCAACTGGCGCTACGAGTACAGCCCCGAGTCCTACACCGGCACCGAGCTGGACTACGCCCGTGAGGTCTGCGACGCGGTCTCCGAGATCATCGCGCCGACCCCCGAGAAGCCGCTGATCATCAACCTGCCCGCGACCGTGGAGATGGCGACGCCCAACGTCTACGCCGACTCCATCGAGTGGATGCACCGCAACCTGGCTCGCCGCGACTCCATTCTGCTGTCGCTGCACCCGCACAACGACCGCGGCACCGCCGTGGCCGCCGCCGAACTGGGCTACCAGGCCGGCGCGGACCGCATCGAGGGCTGCCTGTTCGGCAACGGCGAGCGCACCGGCAACGTCTGCCTGGTCACGCTGGGCATGAACATGTTCTCCCGCGGCGTGGACCCGCAGATCGACTTCTCGAACATCGACGAGATCCGCCGCACGGTCGAATACTGCAACCAGCTGCCCGTCGCCGAGCGCCACCCCTACGGCGGCGACCTGGTCTACACCGCCTTCTCCGGTTCGCACCAGGACGCCATCAACAAGGGCCTGGACGCCATGAAGGCTGCCGCCGACGCGCAGGGCGCGGACGTCGACGACATCGTGTGGGAGGTTCCGTACCTGCCCATCGACCCGAAGGACGTCGGCCGCACCTACGAGGCCGTGATCCGGGTGAACTCGCAGTCCGGCAAGGGCGGCGTCGCCTACATCATGAAGACCGATCACGGGCTGGTGCTGCCGCGCCGCCTGCAGATCGAGTTCTCGCAGGCCGTGCAGCGGATCACCGACGGCGAGGGCGGCGAGGTCACCCCGAAGGAGATGTGGGACGTCTTCTCCGAGGAGTACCTGACCCCGATCCTGCCGCTGGAGCGCATGCGCCAGAAGGTGACCGCGTCCGAGACCGACGGCGGCGTCGACCACATCGAGGCCGTGGTCAAGGTCGACGGTGTCGAGCACGCCATCACCGGTGAGGGCAACGGTCCGCTGGCCGCCTTCGTCGACGCGCTGGCCACCATCGACTACGACGTGCGGGTGCTGGACTACAGCGAGCACGCCATGTCCTCCGGCGACGACGCCCAGGCCGCGGCCTACGTCGAATGCGCCATCGGCGATCAGGTCACCTGGGGCGTCGGCATCGCCACCTCGATCACGACCGCCTCGCTGCGCGCGGTGGTCTCCGCGGTCAACCGCGCTGCCCGGAAGGCCTGAGTGGCCTGAGCCTCGAGGCTGAGAGAAAACGCAGGTAGGAGAGCCCGTCTCGACTTCGTCGAGGCGGGCTCGCCGCGTCCGGGCGGGTCAACAATGCTAGCGTTGGGTCGCAATAGCGCCGAGCTCTCTGTTCGAGCTGTCGAGCAGATGGGGGACACGTGACTACGAAAGATCAGAATTCGACCTCGAAGCCGATCGTGGCGGAGGACGTCGAAGACATCCTCGACGAGGTGGAAGCGGGCGGGCCCGCCGAGTCGAAGGAATCCGATTCCGAGGAGCAGGCGGCCGGATTCTTTCCGCCGGTACCGGATTCGATCGACCAGACCGTGGTGTATCCCGGCAATGGCGGACCGTTCCCGGGACCCCAGGGGCCGGACGGCCACAATCCCTTCGCGGCCGACGGCCACAATCCGTTCGCGCCGGGCGGGCCCGGACCGTACGGCCCGCCGGGATTCCCGCCCGCCGGCGGCTTTCCGCCGCCGGATGCCGGGCAGTTCGCCCCGCCGCCGAATCCCGGTGCGCCGGGCGGTTTTCCGCCGATCGGCGAAGTGCGTGAGCAGACGCCCTACGGTGAGGTCCGGCAGGAGATCGGCAGCGACGGCATGGTGCGCCGGGTGTTCCCCGAGCAGCAGGCGGGTGAACCAGGGGAGCCGGGCCACTTCGGCGGTCCCGGACAGCCGGGGCAGTTCGCGCCCTCCAACGATCAGCCGGGCGGGCCGATCTACAGCTGGTCGCCGCCCCCGGCCGCGCCGCCGCAGCAGCCGCAGCCGCAGGTCGGTTTCCAGCCGGGCTGGAATGCCCAGCAGCAGCAGGGGATTCCGCCGCAGCAGGGCTCGTTCGGGCAGCAGTACGGTCAGCAGCCGCCGCCGCCCGGACATTCGGTCAATGACCTCAATCTCTTGAAGCGCGCCCGGCGCGCGCCGGGCAGCGGCTGGCGGCGCGCCGTGCACAAGGCGTCCGGCGGTGTCATCAACCCGGGCGAGTCGGCCGCGGACGTGGTGTACCGGCAGTTGGTGGACCGGGTCAACCAGCCGGTGCGGGGGGATTACCGGATCGCCATCCTGTCGCTCAAGGGCGGCGTCGGAAAGACCACCACCACTGTCGGTTTGGGCTCCACCTTCGCGTCGCTGCGCGGTGACCGGGTGATCGCCATCGACGCCAACCCCGACCTCGGGACGCTCGCGCACCGGGTGCCGCGGCAGACCCGTTCCACGGTGCGAAACCTGCTGGAGGACGGGCACATCAGCCGGTACTCCGATGTGCGGGCGCACACCTCGCAGGCGCCGAGCCGACTGGAAGTGCTGGCCTCCGAACAGGATCCGGCCGTGTCGGAGGCGTTCTCCGAGGCGGACTACCGCAAGGCCATCGGCATCCTGCAGCAGTTCTACAACATCATCCTGACCGACTGCGGCACCGGTCTGATGCACTCGGCCATGTCCGGCGTGCTGGATATGGCGAGTTCGCTGGTGCTGGTCACCTCCCCGGCCATCGACGGCGCGCGCAGCGCCTCGGCCACCCTGGACTGGCTCGACCACCACGGCTACCACAAGCTGGTGGAGCGAACCGTGGTGGTGGTCAATGCCTCTCGCAAGGGCTCCTCGACGGTGGACCTGGACCAGCTGCGCAAGCTGTTCCTGGATCGCACCCGGGCCGTGCAGGTCGTCCCGTTCGACGACCACCTGGCCGAGGGCGCGGAGATCGACCTCGAACTGGTCGGCAAGCCCACCCGCCGGGCGCTGCTGGAACTGGCCGCCATGGTGGCCGACGACTTCGGCTATCAGGCTGCCGCGCAAGGCTTCCCGCCCCAGCAGGGTGGCTTCCCGCCGCAGGGTGGCTTCCCGCCGCCGCAGGGCGGTATGCCCCCGCACCAGGGCGGGATGCCTCCGCAGGGCGGGATGCCTCCGCAGGGTGGCTTCCAGCCGGGCGGGTTCCCCCCACAGGGCTGAGCTCCGGCGGGATCCGACGAACGAAAAACCCCGCGGTTCAACGGAACCGCGGGGTTTTGTCTGTCCGGTGCCGTGTGGTGATTCAGCCCTGGACCAGGGGAGAGAGCGCCCGCCCGGCCAGTTCGACCGTGCCTGCCTCGTGCCCGTTGGTGACCAGATTGACGATGATGCCGTCGATGCCGTGATCGAGGACCCGCGACTGGATCTGCTCGGCCACTTCGTCCGGGGTGCCGACGAATTGGCGGTCGGCCGGGGAGTTGCGCAGCGCCTCGTTGGGCAGCGCGCCCAGGTCGGTGATGCCGATGCGGGCCAGCATCTCGGCCTGGGTCTTGCGGGCGCGATCGCCGTCCTCGTCGACGATGACGAAGGCCAGGAAGCTGGTTTCCAGGGTCTTCGGGTCGCGGCCCGCCTCGTCCAGGCGGGCGTGCAGGGCGTCCAGCTTGCGGGGCAGCTCGGAGGCATTGCAAATGATGTTGAGGTGGTCGGCGAACCGGGCCGCCAGCCCGAAGGTCTTCTTCTCGCCGCCGCCGCCCAGCAGGATCGGCAGGTCGTCGCGCACCCGCGGCTCGTTCATGGCGTTGTTGGTCCGATACCACTTGCCGTCGAAGGTGGAGTGCTCGCCGCGCAGCATCGGCGTGATGATCTCCAGGGCCTCCTCGAGCTTCTCGAAGCGCTCGGTGAAGGTGCCGAAGTCGAAGCCGTAGGCCTGGTGTTCGAGCTCGAACCAGCCCGCGCCGATCCCGAGCACGGCCCGTCCCCGGCTCACCACGTCCAGGGTGGTGACGGTCTTGGCGGTGAGCGCCGGGTTGCGGTAGGTGTTGCCGGTCACCAAGGCGGACAACTGGATTCGCTCGGTCGAGGCCGCGAGGCCGGACAGCGCGGTGTACGCCTCCAGCATCGGTTCCTCGGGCGCTCCGAGGAGCGGCAGCTGGTAGAAGTGGTCCATCACGAAGGCCGCGTCGAAGCCCGCCGCCTCGGCCTCGCGCGCCTGCGCCACCACCGCCGGGAAGAGGTCCCGGGGCGCGACCCCGTAGCTGAAGTTCGGCATCTGATACCCGAGTCGAATGCTCATGAGCGCCACCGTAGGACTTGGAGCGCACTCCAAGTCAACCGCTGACATTCCATCCGGTCGCCCGGCGCGGGGTCAGGTGGTGGCGTGCCGGGCGGCGGCCTGGAAGGCGGCGATCACCATGGCGACGGCGGGCCGCCGCTCGGCGTGCGGGCGGGTGGCCAGATCGTAGACGCGGGCGGCGCGCACCCCGGCCAGGCGCAGCATCACCAGGTGCGGGTGGCGGACCGCGTAGCGGGGCATGAGGGCGACACCGTACCCGGTGGCCACCAGCGCCTCGATCACGCTGAACTCGTTGAGGCGCTGCGCGATCCGCGGTTGCACGCCGGTCACGGTGGCGATGGAGCGCAGCACGTCGTCGACCGGGAAACCGGTGCGCACGCTGATCCAGGTCTCGTCGGCGAGTTCCGCGGGCACCACCGCGCCCTGCCGGGCCAGCCGGTGGTCGGGCGCGACCACCACGTCGATGGGCTCCCGCATCAGTACCCGCGACGCCACCCGCGGCCCGGTGAGCGACGGCGCGCGCTCGTCGCGGTGGGTCAGCACCACGTCGTAATCGGCCAGCAATCGCGGCACCTCGCTGGGCGGCACGTCCTCGTCGCTGGCGACCACGTCCACGCCGCCGCCCGCCAGTTCGGCCAGCACGTGCGGCAGCAGTAGCGCGGCCCCGGACGGGAAGAGCGCCACCCGGACCCGTCCGCGCGGCGATCCCCGGTACTCGGCCATCTCGGTGACCGCGCGTTCCATGGCCGCGAGCACCTCGTCCGCGCGCACGACCAGGGCCCGACCGGCATCGGTGAGCCGCACCCGCCGGCCATCCGGCTCGAGCAGCGGCACCCCGGCCTCGCGGGCCAGCACCTTCAGTTGCTGTGAGACCGCGGACGGGGTCATGGACAGGGCTTCGGCGACCGCGGCAACTGTTCCGCGATCGGCCAGTTCCCGCAGCACCCGCAGCCGTTCGAGCGACATCAGCGGCCCGTCGGAGCGGGGTGGTTCGGGGATCGGCACAGTTAAGTTCTACTACATCGTGAGTGCAGAATTATTCGATTGTCCTTATTTATTAGCGCCAGCAATATTCTCGGCATGACCAATCGCGATCGACTGCTCGGACTCGCCGTCGTGGTGCTGTGGGGGCTGAACTTCCTCGCCATCCATGTCGGGCTGGAGCACTTCCCGCCGTTCTTCTTCGCGGGACTGCGGTTCGCCGTCATCGCGATTCCGGTGCTGCTGTTCGTGCCGCGGCCCCGCGTGGCGTGGAAGTGGTTGCTGCTCTACGGGATCGGGTTCGGGATCCTGCAGTTCGCCTTCCTGTTCACGGCCCTGCGGACGGGGATGCCGACCGGGCTGTCCTCGCTGGTGCTGCAGTCGTCCGCGCCGTTCACGGTGCTGCTGGGCGCGGTGTTCCTGAGGGAACGACTGCGGGGGGTCCAGTTGGCGGGGATCGCGGTGGCCCTGGCGGGAATGGCGGTGATCGGCTGGGATCGGGCGCACCACGCGGCCCTGCTGCCCCTGCTGCTGACGCTGCTGGGCGGGTTGGGCTGGGCCTTCGGCAATATCGGGTCGCGGCTGGCCGCGGCCTCGTCGGAGGACGTGAATCCGCTGCACCTCACGCTGTGGATGGCCGTGGTGCCGCCGATCCCCATGTTCGCGCTGTCCGCGCTCACCGAGGGGCCGGCCACCGGCTGGAACGACCTGATCGCGTCGTTCTCGGCGACCGGGTGGCCCGCGTTCGCGGCCCTGGCCTACATCGTGGCGCTGGGCACCATCGCGGGTTCGGGTCTGTGGACGTATCTGATGAGCCGCTATCCGGCGAGCACGGTGGCCCCGCTGTCGCTGGCCGTGCCGGTGGTGGGGATCGCCGCCTCGTGGGCCTTCCTGCACGAGGCGCCGTCGGTATTGTCGCTGGTCGGGGCGGTGATCGTGCTCGCCGGCGCGTTCACCGCGACCTCGGCGGGCCGCCGGGTCGCGGCGGTCGGGGTGGAAGCCGCCACGCCCGGGCCAATTCGACACGCCCAGCCGACACACCGCCAAATTCAGGACCCTGCGCTCGTCGAGGCCTAGCTGAGCAGTCCTGTTTGTTGTTGTTCAGCCGAATTCCGGACCTTCGGGATGAAAATTTCCACCCCAACCGACCATCTGTCTGCGACAGCTCCATAGGATGCTGACCAGGCGTGGGAGGTAACGGGTATGGCAGGACAGCGTTTGTCCGTCACGCGGCGATCGGTGCTGCGTGGAGCAATGGCGGCCGGGGCGATGGCGGGAGCGGTGGCGGCGGGGGCCGCCCGTCCCGGCGTCGCCCACGCGGCCGCTGGACGTCGGGTAGCCGTGCTGGGCGGCGGTGTCGCGGGTCTGACCGCGGCGCACGAACTGGCCGAACGCGGTTTCGAGGTGACCCTGTACGAGCGGCGGGCGCTGGGCGGCAAGGCGCGCAGCATTCCCGTCCCGGGCAGCGGCAAGGACGGGAAGCCGGAACTGTGGGGTGAGCACGGATTCCGTTTCTTCCCCGGCTTCTACCGTCATATTCCAGACACCATGCGGCGAATCCCGTTCGCGGGCAATGCCAATGGTGTATGGGACAACCTGGTCGCGGCGTCGGAGGCGCGCTTCTCGCGCAAGGGCACCGACGACACCATCATTCCGATGGGCAAGGCCGGGAAACCGTGGTCCACCCCCGACAACTTCCGCGAAACAGTCGGGTCCGCGATCACCACCTCCACCAATATGGGCACGGCCGACGCCCTCTACTTCGCCAACCGCCTGCTGGTCTTCAACACCAGCTGCGACGCGCGCCGCAATGGGCAGTGGGACAGCGTGGCGTGGCGGGACTACGTCGGTGCGGGCAAGCGTTCCAACGAATTCCGCATGCTGCTGTCCAGAACGCTCACCACCCTGCTGGTGGCCGCGAAGGACGACAAGGCCAGCACCCGGACCATCGGCAATATGGGCGAGCAGTTCCTGGGCAACCCGTTCGAGACCGGCAATGACGGCCCGCTCGACCGGCTGCTGAACGGCTCCACCAACGAGGCCTGGATCGACCCCTGGGTCAACCGGCTGCGCGAACTCGGCGTCACCTTCGTCAACGCCGAGATCCGTGGTCTGGAATTGGATGGGGCGCGCATTTCCGGTGCGCGGATGGTGGATTCGGCGGGAGCGGCCCAGACAATCGAGGCCGACCATTTCGTGAGCGCGCTGCCGGTCGAGGTGGCCCGCACCTTGTGGACGCCCGAGATCCTGTCGCTGCGACCGGAATTGGCGGGCATGAGCCAGCTCACGGTGGACTGGATGAGCGGTATCCAGTTCTTCCTGCGCCGCCGTACCGATATCGCGCGCGGGCACGTCGCCTACGTGGACTCGCCGTGGTCGCTCACCTCGATCGCGCAGGGCCAGTTCTGGAATCGCACCCCGGTCACCGGTCTGGGTGACGGCACCGTGCAGGACTGCCTGTCGGTCGACATCTCCGACTGGAACACCCCGGGCATCCTCTACGGCAAACCGGCCAAGGAGTGCACGCACGAGGAGATCGCGCGCGAGACCTGGGCACAGCTGGACGCGCATCTCAACGACCGCGGCGAGCTGCTGCGCAAGGACGACCTGCACTCCTGGTTCCTCGACACCGGCATCGCGTGGGACGCGGCGCAGAAGCGCAACACCAATGCCGACCCGCTGCTGATCAATACCGCGGGTTCGCTGGCGCTGCGCCCGGATTCGCATTCCGACAGCCTCCGGAACCTGTATCTGGCGGGCGATTACGTACGCACCAACGTGGACCTCGCCACCATGGAGGGTGCTTCGGAATCGGCCCGTGCGGCGGTCAACAAGCTGCTCGACGTGACCGGTTCGGACGCGCCGCGCTGCAAGCTGTTCACGCTCTACCGCGCCCCCGAGCTGGAGCCGTTCCGGCAGCTGGACACGCAGCGGTACGCGGCCGGGCAGCCGAATCTGTTCGACGCCTAGGGGCATTCCTCACACCGGCGGAAAAGAGCTGGTGTGAGGGCCTCGGGCGGGCGTTGAATCGGGGATATGAGCGAGATCACGGACCCGGTCGAACTGCGTGAACTACTGGGGGAGGTCGCTCCGCGGCCGCGGAACAAGGACCGCTACACCCTGCACGAGCGGGACCGGGAGTGGATCGCGCGCTCGCCGTTCGTGGTGCTGGCCACCAGCGCCGCGGACGGCACCTGCGACGCCTCGCCGAAGGGCGATCCGGCCGGATTCGTGCGGGTGCTCGACGACAAGACCATCGCGATCCCGGAGCGGCCCGGCAACCGGCGCGCCGACGGCTACCTCAATATCCTGAGTAATCCGCATGTGGGCGTGCTCTTCATGATTCCGGGCCGCAACGACACCCTGCGGATCAACGGCCGCGCGCGATTGCTCCGGGACGCACCGTATTTCGACGACATGATCGTCAAAGGCCATCGCCCGATCCTCGCCATCGAGATCGAGATCGAGCAGATCTTCTTCCACTGCGCCAAGGCGTTCATGCGCAGTGACCTCTGGCGGCCGGAGCGGTGGGCGGCCGACACGCTGCCGGGCACGGCGCGCCTGGTCAAGGATGTGCAGCCGGCCACACCCGAGACCGTCGAACAGCTCGAGGAGTACTACAGCGTCGAGAGCTACCAGCAGAAGCTCTACAACGGCTGATTGCGGCGCGTATCACGGCGCGGCCCCCCACACCGCGTGCGCGCCATTTCCCCGTTCCCCATAAACTCGCGGTCGTGGCAGACATCTCGATGCGCGGACAGCTGGCGCTGCGGGCGGCGACGGCGGCGTCGTGGGCCTCGCGGCGGGCCGGGCGGGGCAACGGCTCGATGATCGGCGGGTTGATCGCGCTGAAGATCGATCCCTCGCTCATGACGCAGCTCGGCCGGGGCAAGCGCACGGTGCTGGTGACCGGCACCAACGGCAAGTCCACCACCACCCGCATGACCACCGCCGCCCTGCAGTCGCTGGGCCGGGTCGCCACCCAGGCCGACGGCGCGAACATGGACGCCGGGATCGTGGCCGCGCTCACCGCGCACCGCACCGCCCCGCTGGCGGCCATCGAGGTGGACGAACTGCACCTGCCGCATGTCGCCGACGCCCTGAACCCGTCGGTGGTGGTGCTCCTGAACCTGTCCCGCGACCAGCTCGACCGGGTCGGCGAGATCAATATGATCGAGCGCCGCCTGCGTGAGGGCATGGCCCGGCATCCCGCGGCCGTCCTGGTCGCCAACTGTGACGACGTACTGGTCACCTCCATCGCCTACGACCACCCGAACGTGGTGTGGGTCTCGGCCGGCAGCGGCTGGGCCGTGGACGCCACCAGCTGCCCGCGCAGCGGCGAGCCCATCGTGTGGGAGGGCGAGCACTGGTACAGCACGGGCGCGGACTTCCAGCGCCCGGAGCCGCGGTGGCGGGTCGACGAGGCGGGCCTGCACGGCCCCGACGGCCTGGAACTGCCCCTCTCCCTTGCCCTTCCGGGCCGCGCCAACCGCGGAAATGCCGCTCAGGCGGTGGCCGCCGCGGTCGCGCTGGGCGCGGATCCGGCCGTGGCCGCCGCGGCCACCGGCACCGTGAAGGAGATCGCGGGCCGCTACCGCAGCGTCGACGTGGACGGCCGTAGCACCCGCATGCTGCTGGCCAAGAACCCGGCGGGCTGGCAGGAAGCGCTGTCCATGATCGACCCGGCCGCAACGGGTCTGGTGATCGCGGTCAACGGCCAGGTGCCCGACGGCGAGGACCTGTCCTGGCTGTGGGATGTGCGCTTCGAGCACTTCGAGGGCACCCAGGTGGTGGCCGCCGGCGAGCGCGCCACCGACCTCGCGGTGCGCCTCACCTACGCCGGCGTCGAGCACATCACGGTGGCGGATCCCTTGCACGCCATCGCCTCCTGCCCGCCCGGACGGGTCGAGGTGCTGGCCAACTACACCGCGTTCCGGGACCTGAACCGCGACCTCGAAGAGAAGACGGGCGGCCGCGCATGAGCGGTCAGGCCCGGAGGCGGCAGCGCAGTGTAACCACGGAGGGCCCCGCGAAGGCGCGAGAGGATAGAGCATGACACGAGAATCGACCGTCCGCATCGGCCTCGTGCTCCCGGACGTGATGGGCACCTACGGCGACGGTGGCAATGCCGTGGTGCTGCGCCAGCGGCTGCGGATGCGCGGCTACGACGCCGAGATCGTCGAGATCCCGCTCACCGAGCCGGTTCCCAACTCCCTGGACCTCTATACCCTCGGCGGCGCGGAGGACTCGGCCCAGCGGCTGGCCACCCGCCATCTGCAGCGCTATCCGGGCCTCCAGGAGGCCGCCGGACGGGGTGCGCCGGTGCTGGCCATCTGCGCGGCCATCCAGGTCCTGGGCCACTGGTACGAGACGTCGTCGGGCGAACGCGTCGACGGCGTGGGCCTGTTCGACGTCACCACCGCGCCCCAGGACAAGCGGGCCATCGGCGAGGTCGCGACCCAGCCGCTGGTGCCCGGCCTGTCCCAGCCGCTCACCGGTTTCGAGAACCATCGCGGCGGAACCAAACTCGGTGGCGACGCCAAACCGCTGGCCCGGGTCACCAAGGGCGTCGGCAACGGCGTCGGGGACGGGCTCGAGGGCGTCATCCAGGGTTCGGTGCTCGGCACCTACATGCACGGCCCCGCACTGGCCCGCAATCCCGAGCTCGCCGACTATCTGCTCGGCCGCGCGCTGGGTGTGGATTCGCTTCCGCCGCTGGAGCTTCCGGAGGTCGATCAGCTCCGCCGGGAACGCCTCCGGGCCTGATGGCGGGCTGATTTCGGCGCCGCCCACGGGATCGGGGGCTTGTGCCGCGGCACAGCCGTCTTGAATGTCCGGTTGGTGATCTCTCACGGAGGTGTTGAGGCGATGGCGACCGGCCGGTAATCTCGCGCGCGGTCACGCGTGATGAGGGAGGTGACCGGTTGCGTAGGCGCACCATGTTGAAGGCTGCCGGATTGGCGGCTCTGTTGGCGGGCGTCGGAACGGGTGCCGCTACGCGCGGCGCCGGATCCGCGTCGGCGAATCCGTTGTGGAACGCGCTGTTCGAGGCGTGGGTCCCGGAAATCTTTGCGCCACTGCCGGATCCGCCAGAGCACACCGAGGCCATCGTGATCGGCTCCGGTTTCGGCGCCGCGGTGACCGCGCTGCGACTGGCCGAGGCCGGTATCCAGAACACCGTGCTGGAGCGCGGTTCCCGCTGGCCCAACGACCCGTGGCGGGAGATCTTCACCGGCGACGAGCTGCCCGACGGTCGCGGCTTCTGGCATCGCACCAGCTTCACCGGCATCACCAAGGTCCCGGTGCCGTGCGCGGACTTCGGCGGCGTCCTGGACGTCACCGAGTACCCCGGCATCGATGTGTGGCGCGCCTCCGCGGTGGGCGGCGGGTCGATCGTCTTCTCCGGCGCCATGGTCGCGCCGCCGAAGCACCTGTTCGACCATGTCTTCGGCGGCGTCGTGAACTTCGACGAACTGGACTCGGTGTACTACCCCAGGGTCCGGCAGATGCTGCGGCTGTCCCCGATGCCCCAGGACGTCTACGACTCCGCGCCGTTCGCGCACTCGCGGGTGTGGGACCAGCAGGTGCGGGCCGCGGGGTATACGCCGGAGGCCAACGACTCGATCTTCAACTGGGACGTGGTGCGCGCCGAGCTGGCGGGCAACAGCCGCGCCTCGGCCACCGCGGCGCACAGCAATCTCGGCAACTCCAACGGCGCGAAGTTCGATCTCAACCAGAACTACCTGCGCTACGCCGAGGGCACCGGCCGCACCGGCATCTTCCCGGGCCACCGGGTCGACACCATCGGCCAGGACGCCAACGGCAAATACGTTGTTACCGTGAGCAAGCTGGCCCCGACCGGTCAGGTGCTGCGCACCCGCACCCTCACCTGCGACAAGCTGTTCCTGGGCGCGGGCTCGGTCGGCACCTCCGAACTGCTGGTGCGGGCCCAGGCCACCGGCACGCTGCGCAACCTCAACGAGCATGTCGGCGACGGCTGGGGCACCAACGGCGATGTGGTGCTGGCCCGCAGCTTCAGCTACCCGTCCATGAACGGCGGCGGTGTCCCCAGCGCCAGCCGCATCTTCGACGACGCGGGCATGCCGCTGCACCTCGAGAACTGGTACGTGCCGGGCATTCCCATCGATACCGGCGCCATCGCCTCGCTCGGCATCGTGCTGGACCCGACTCGCGCCCGCTTCGGCTACGACCGCGGCCGCAATGCCGTGGGACTGGCCTGGCCGCACGAGGCGCAGGGTCGGATCGTGGACGCCTGCCGCGCGGTGGATCACAAGGTGGGACAGGCCAGCGGCGCGATGGTGGACTACACCGCCATCGGATTCGACGCGCAGGGCTTCTTCACCGCGCACCCGCTGGGCGGCGCGGTGCTCGGGCGGGCGACCGACGGCTACGGGCGGGTCGTCGGCCATCCCGGTCTGTACGTCATGGACGGCGCGGCCATCCCGGGCAGCACCGCCACGGTGAACCCGTCGCTCACCATCACCGCGATCGCCGAACGCAATATCGAGGCGATCATCCGCGCCGGAAGGTAGCCGGGCGGAAGGCTTTTCGCCGTTGTCCACAGTTCCCCGGGGGGCTGTGGACAAACTTGCGGCGCGGAATGCTGCGATAGGGAAAGACCGGTCGCCCTGAAATCTGCTGTGCGGAACACCGCCTCACCGGGGGTTTGCGCCGACTACGCTGGCGGCGACCGTTCGAGGAGGAAGGGGACGTCGTGACCGAGCTCGGCGCACCGGAGGCCGATGAGTTTCCGCACAAGCCTCCGGCCTTGTGGAGCGACTTCCTCATGCTCGCCCTCGCGGTGGTGTCCGTCGTGCTGGTCGCCTGGATCACCTTCTTCCCGGTGTCCGACCACACCTACCGGTTGATCCGGATCGCGGACTACAGCATCTGCGCGGTCTTCCTGGCCGAATTCCTGTGGCGCTGGCGGCGGGAGGGCTGGAGCTGGACGTTCCCGTTCATCTACTGGTACGAGGTCCTCGGCATGATTCCGGTGACCTCCCCGTTCTTCCGCGGGTTCCGGCTGCTGCGGATCGTGGTGATCGTGGTGCGGCTGGGCCGGGTGGCCGACCGCGCCTTCGGCGACCGGATCACCGCGGCCGTGGTTAACCGGTCGATCGGGGCCATCGTCGAGGCCATCGAACGCCCGCTCACCATCCGGGTGCTCGACGAGGTCGGCGAGGTGATGCGCGCCGGCCACTACACCCGCAATATCGCGAACGCGCTGGAGGAGAACCGCTCCGAGATCGATCAGATGATCGTCGAGGTGATCCGGAGCGATCCGCAGCTGGGCAAGGTGCGCTACATCCCGTTCCACGAGGAGATGATCCGCGGTATCGCGGACGCCAGTTTCCGGGTCGTCTTCCAGGTGCTGGCCGATCCGCGCACCGACGAACTGGTCGCGGACGCCCTGCGCGAGAACATCAATCAGCTCCGCGACGCCGTACACGCGGGCACCCGGGTGCCGGAGTCGATCAACCACCGGATCGCCCCGGGCGCCGGATCGCCCGTATGACCGCTCAGATCGTCCCGTGCCGGATGAGATCGCGCGGCTGGGCGTAGCGCACCACCTCGAACACGATCAGCGCCAGCAGCACCGAGCACAGGATGCCCAGCGCGGCCAGCGCGGGCAGCGCCGAGGCGAGCGGGATGAGTGCCAGCAGGACCCCGGCGGTCACCAGTCGCGGCACCAGCACCTTGCCGGTCGCGTAGTGCCGGAAACCGGCCAGCGCCAGCAGATATGTCGCCACGCCGCCGTACAGCGCGAACAGCGGGATCCCGTGCAGCTGGTCGCTGAGCGAATGCCCTTGGGCCCCACCCACGTAGTTGAGCACCTTCTTCAAACCCAGTGCCATGGCCACGATTCCGGCGATCATCGGGAAGTGCCAGAAGGTGTAGCAGTTGCGGGCGATCTGCACGCGGCGCGCGCCCTGGGCGTGATGCATGGCGCGCTCCACCACCAGCGCGGCCACGTCGAAATAGGCCCACCACAGCAGCCCGGCCACGCCGAGCCCCAGCATCGAGCCGACCGCGATGGGCCACGAGATCGGCAGTCCGGCCACGCCGACGCCGATGGACACGATGGATTCGCCCAGCGCGATGATGACGATCAGGCCGTACCGCTCGGCGAAGTGCGAGGCGGAGTACAGCCGCCATTCGTTGCCCGCGAAGAACGTCCAGCCCATGTCGCACACCAGAGCGGCCAGCCACAGCCCCAGCTGGGCGGCGCCGGTGGTGAGGGCGCCCGCGACGAGCAGCACGGCGGGCACGCTGAGTGAGCCTGCCGCCCAGCGGATCACCTGCCGTCGCAATTGGGTGTCGTGCGTACTCGCCATCCAGAACACGGTCAGGTGGATGAGCCGCACGGCCAGATACGCGATGACGAAGACCAGCGGCCCGTACCAGCCACCCGGCAGATCGTGGAAGGACTCGGGAATGGTGAGCGCGATGATGAACGCCCCGCCCATGGCCACGAACATGGCCACCCGGGCGATGCCCTCGTCGGCCTTGATCACGTTGCCGAGCCAGGAGTAGCCGATCCACGCCCACCACAGCATGGCCAGGATCAGCACGGCGCGCAGCAGATTCACGGCGGTGGTCTCGTGCGCGGCGAAGTCGGTGACCATGGTGAAGGCGAAGACGATCACCAGGTCGAAGAACAGTTCCAGCTGGGTCACCGAGGCGTCCTCGGC
Organism: Nocardia sp. CA-145437; assembly: GCF_050956485.1. NCBI lineage: Bacteria > Bacillati > Actinomycetota > Actinomycetes > Mycobacteriales > Nocardiaceae > Nocardia > Nocardia sp. CA-145437. The sequence goes on from NZ_CP191204.1 coordinate 312,359, forward strand.
GACCGGAGTCATGCGGGTGCGAACCGAACCGGGCATGGCAGACATACTGCCGGTTCGCGCGGGCGAACGGCAGTGTCAGTCGCCAGTGTTCGCCGTCGGCATCAAGCGGGTTCCCGCCACCGGCCTTACGCGGTGCCGAAACCGGGCTCGAAGCCGCGGCCGTAGTCCAGGCGCTGCGCGTAGCCGGGCTGCGGGTAACCGGGCTGGGCGTAGCCGCCCTGCTCGTAACCCTCGGCGTAGGACGCGGGTTCGGCGGCCTCGGCCGGGGCGGCCTCGACCTCGCCGAGGCCCTGCAGGCCGGTCACGGATTCGACGAAGGCGATGAAGTTGCTGATCAGCGCCTCGCCCTCGCGGCGCGCGCTGCGCTTGAGGACCATGCCGGGCACCGGGATCGGCAGGTAGAGCTCGGAGTGGTACCAGACTTCGGTTGCACCGTCCTCGATTTCGGCGAGGTCGAACCAGCTGGTGCCGCCGGCGCCGGCGCTGGACTCGGTGACCCGCCATTCGACGCGGGTCTCGGTGCAGCTGAACTCGACGACCTGCCGGTCCGGCCGGCCCATCAGGTTGGCCGAGACGTAGACCCGCTTCGGGCGGCCGAATTGGTCGCGGCTGGCGACCCGGACGTCCTGGTGCGAGGGCGACCAGTCGGGCATCTGCTCGACCATGAGCAACGCGTCCATCACCTGGTCGGGATCGAGGTCGATCACGAACCGGTGGTCAGTTTTCGTGCGCATATCTACCCTCCACTCGGGGACCGATTGTGACCAGGGTCGCTGCCAGAGTCAACTGCGCATCCCACTACTTCTGACCGACTGGTCGGTCTGATTGGTCGCAATGTCCCAGCTCGGCGTAGAAATCCGCCACGGCTGTAGATAAACCGGAAATCTTGGGAGAAGCCGGTATTCGGACGGCGTGAAGTGACGGCGGTCACATGGCCGGGATGGCTCGTTCCACCGCCGCCTCGATCAGCCGCGCGGCCTCCGCGTCGTCGAAGATCTCGGGCAACGTGAGCCTTTCGACGATGAGCCAGTTCAGGGCCAGGTACAGCAGCAATACGGAGTCGGCATCGCCGGGCAGCCCGGAGTCCAGATGGTTGCGGACATTGAACTCGATGTCGGCGCGCACCCGTTCGGTGAGGATGGCCTGTAGCTCCGGCCGGCGGGTGGCCTCGAGGCGCAGTTCGAGCAGGGCGAGGTAGCCGGTGCGGAACCCGCTGATCCGTGCGACGGTCTCGGCCATCAGTTCGGCGATGGTCTCGCGGGTGCGTGGCCCGGTGAGCAAATGGTCCATCGTCTCGGTGCTGGGTTGTAGCCGTTCATAGAAGCGGTGGCCCGCCTGTACGAACAGTTCGTCCCGATTCGGGAAGTAGTTGGAGGCGGTGCCCGCCGGGACGCCGGCCTCCTTGTCGACCGCGCGGAACGTTAGCCCGCGGGCTCCGTCGCGGGCCAGGACCTCGATGGCCGCGTCGATCAGGGCATTGCGTCGTTCCGGATTCGTTCGGACCATTGACACCACTCCATCTGTAGTACTATGTTCGTAACCACTACGGACACAGTACTACGAATGAGGCGGTACACCATGCGAAATCTCGTCTACTACGTGGCGGTCTCCCTGGACGGTTACATCGCGGGTCCGGAAGGTCAGGTCGACTTCTATCCGGTGGCCGACGACATGGCGGCCTGGTTCAACGAGCGGTACCCCGAGGCTGTCCCGACGCACATCCGCCCGCACGCGGGCCTTCCCGTCGATACGCCCAACAATGAATGGGGCACCGTGCTCATGGGCCGTGGCACCTATGAGCCCGCGCTCGCCGTGGGCATCGCCAGCCCGTACGACCACCTGAAGCAGTACGTCTTCTCCACAACCCTCGCCCCCGTGGACAACCCGCAGGTGGAAGTGGTGGCCGGAGATCCGGTCGAGCTGGTGCGCCGATTGAAGAAGGAAGCGGGTAAGGACATCTGGCTCTGTGGCGGCGCGAACCTGGCCGGGCAGCTGGCCGACGAGGTCGACCGGATGATCATCAAGAGTTACCCGGTGATCGCGGGCGCGGGCCTGCCGCTCTTCTCCGGCGGATTCCGGCCCGCTCGATTCACCGTTACCCAGCGCCGCGAATTCAGTAACGGGGCCCAGGTGACCTGGTTGGACCGGGTGCGGCCGGAATAGCTGGCCGATGGCCGAAAGTGGCCGACGAGAGGTGGGGCGAAATCTCGTGGACCTGGGCCGGTAGTCTTGACCCTCGGTAGCAGCAGTTTGTCGATCTTGGAGGATTTCCGCCGTGGCTCTCGTCGTCCAGAAATACGGAGGATCCTCGGTCGCCACCGCCGAGCGCATCCGGAGGGTCGCCGAGCGGATCGTCGAGACCAAGAAGCTCGGCCACGATGTGGTCGTGGTGTGCTCGGCCATGGGCGACACCACCGACGAACTCCTGGATCTGGCCCAGCAGGTCGCGCCCGCCGCGCCCGCGCGCGAGATGGACATGCTCCTCACTTCCGGTGAGCGCATCTCCAACGCGCTGGTGGCCATGGCCATCCACTCCCTCGGCGCCGAGGCCCGGTCCTTCACCGGCTCCCAGGCCGGTGTCATCACCACCGGCACGCACGGCAACGCCAAGATCATCGATGTGGCCCCGGGCCGAGTGCAGCAGGCGCTCGGTGAGGGCACCATCGTGCTGGTCGCGGGTTTCCAGGGCGTGTCCCAGGACAGCAAGGACGTGACCACGCTGGGTCGCGGTGGTTCCGACACCACCGCGGTCGCGCTGGCCGCCGCGCTCAATGCCGACGTGTGCGAGATCTACACCGATGTGGACGGCGTCTTCTCCGCCGACCCGCGCATCGTCACCGACGCCCAGAAGCTGGACTCCGTCTCCTACGAGGAGATGCTGGAGATGGCGGCCTGCGGCTCGAAAGTTCTGATGCTGCGTTGCGTCGAGTACGCGCGCCGCTACAACGTGCCCGTCCATGTGCGGTCCTCGTACACGGACAAGACGGGCACCATGATTACCGGATCGATGGAGGACATCCCCTTGGAGCAAGCAATCCTCACGGGCGTCGCGCACGACCGCAGCGAGGCCAAGGTGACCGTGGTCGGCATTCCGGACGAGCCGGGCTACGCCGCCAAGGTGTTCCGCGCGGTCGCCGATGCCGAGATCAATATCGACATGGTGCTGCAGAACATCTCCAAGGTGGAGACGGGTAAGACCGACATCACCTTCACCCTGCCCAAGCTGGAGGGCCCGCGCGCCGTCGAGCTGCTCACCAAGCGGCAGGGCGAGATCGGCTTCTCCCAGGTCGTGTACGACGACCACATCGGCAAGGTGTCGCTGGTCGGCGCGGGCATGAAGTCGCACCCGGGCGTGACCGCCACCTTCTGCGAGTCGCTCGCGGACGCGGGCATCAATATCGACCTGATCTCCACCTCGGAGATCCGGATCTCGGTGCTGGTCAAGGACACCGACCTGGACGAAGCCGTGAAGGTGCTGCACTCGGCGTTCGATCTGGGCGGCGACGAGGTCGCCGTGGTGCACGGCGGAACGGGACGCTGACTTGATCGGGTCAGGCGCGGAGGCGGAAGCGCAGCGTAACCACGCAGCGCTCCCGATCAAGTCGAAAGGATACTGAGCGATGGGTGTGCGTGTAGGCGTCGTCGGCGCGACCGGTCAGGTCGGCGCGGTCATGCGAAAGCTGCTGGAGGAGCGCAACTTCCCGGCCGACGAGGTGCGCTTCTTCGCGTCCTCGCGCTCGGCGGGCAAGACGCTGCCGTTCCGCGGCAAGGACATCGTGGTCGAGGACACCGAGACCGCGGACCCGACCGGACTGGACATCGCGCTGTTCTCGGCCGGCGCCACCATGTCCCGGGTGCAGGCGCCGCGCTTCGCGGCCGCCGGTGTCACCGTCATCGACAACTCCTCGGCCTGGCGCAAGGATCCCGAGGTGCCGCTGGTGGTCTCCGAGGTGAACCCGGAGGCGACCCGCAACCTGGTCAAGGGCATCATCGCCAACCCGAACTGCACCACCATGGCCGCCATGCCGGTACTCAAGGTGCTGCACGACGAGGCCGGTCTGCAGCGGCTGATCGTGTCCAGCTACCAGGCGGTCTCGGGTTCCGGCCTGGCCGGTGTGGAGGAGCTGGCCTCGCAGGTGCGCGCGGTGATCGGCGACGCCGAGAAGCTGGTGCACGACGGGTCGGCCGTGGACTTCCCGGCGCCGAACAAGTACGTGGCCCCCATCGCCTTCGATGTGATTCCGCTCGCGGGCTCACTGGTGGACGATGGCAGCGGTGAGACCGACGAGGATCAGAAGCTGCGCAACGAGTCCCGCAAGATCCTGGGTCTGCCGGACCTGCTGGTGAGCGGCACCTGTGTGCGCGTGCCGGTGTTCACCGGGCACTCGCTGTCGATCAATGCCGAGTTCGCCCGGCCGCTCTCGGTCGAGCGTGCGGAGGAATTGCTGGCCAAGGCGCCCGGCGTGCGGCTGACCGATGTGCCGACGCCGCTGGCCGCCGCCGGCCAGGACGAGTCGCTGGTGGGTCGTATCCGCCAGGATCCGGGTGCGCCGGACGGTCGCGGTCTGGCGCTGTTCATCTCGGGCGACAATCTGCGTAAGGGCGCCGCGCTGAACACCATTCAGATCGCGGAAGTTCTTTTGAACAACTGATCAGTTTCTATGATCGGAACTAACCGTTACGGACCGTGCACGTAAAGTGCGCGGTCCGTTTTCGGATATGGTCAATCGGCCCAGAGTTCCGCGCACGGTAGTGGCGCGAGCCGATCGATCGGCATGCCGTCGATGATGACTTCAATGCGATGCGGTCGCAAATGTGCTGCGAGGCGTTCCGCAATTGCTCGCTCGGCGCGGTAATCCAAGATCATTCCGCCGGGAAACCGCAGGCGCACATGGACTTCGTCGGTTTTGGGGGCGGCCGTCATCGTGTGGGCGCCCGGTGGGTGACTGGTTGACCTTTCGCCGCGCGAGAGTTCCGGTTACCCTCGCGTTCGAGGCGAGCGGTGATCGATTGCACCGTCGCCCCGTCGGCAGCGGAGGAATACTTGGTGGCCGCTAGGGCGCACGCCGCCAACCACATTGCCGCGCCGCCGATTCCGGCTCCGAGTAGGAAGAAGAGAAGTTCGCCGGGCATGACCACCTCTTGTCGTCCGTTTGGTTCGACGGGTCCTCTTCAAACGTTAAACACAGAAAAATTGCGGTGCAATAAGAAAAATCCATGTTCCATACTGTGCGCCGTAAGCTCGCCCGGTCTGGAATCCTTGTCGGCAGATCCACCCTTGGAAGGAATGGGCGGAAGGAGAAGGGCATGGTAGACATCGGCGAAACAAGCGGGCGGTGACGGCCGGGAAAGCCGATCAGGCAGAAGGAGTTTGACCCGGTGGCCGAAAGTACCCTTGGGGCACGGGTAGCGGAGTTGCGCCGGCGGCGGGGACTATCGCAGAAAGAGTTGGGCGCGGCGATTCGGCGCTCGGAAAGCTGGGTGTCGCAGGTCGAGCGAGACGTCCTGCCTGTTGAGCGACTGTCCGTTCTGCAAAGACTGGCGGACGTGCTCGGCGTGGCGGTACGCGATCTGCGTCCCGAAGCGGCCGAACCGGTGGCCGCCGACCGCGGCGACGGGCATCGGCCCGGCTCGGCGGTCTTCGAGCAGCTGCGGCTGTTGCTCACCGGACATCCCGCGCTGGACCAGCTCCTCGGAGACGAGGCCGACCGCGTTCCCGAGCCGAACGCGGCGGACGCGAAACTCCCCGAGCTGCAACAGCGCGTGGACCTGGCCTGGCAGCTGGCACACGAATCCCGTTTGGTCGAGGTGGGCGGCAGCCTGCTGGAACTGATCCCGGATCTGGAACACGCCGCGCGGGCGAACACCCCGCGGCGGCCGGAAGTGCTGACCCAGCTCTCGCGCGCCTATCAGGTGGCCGCGACCGCGTTCACCCGTCAGGAGGAGGTCGACGCGGCGTGGGTCGCGGCCGATCGCGCCTTGTCCGCGGCCGAGGAATCCGGTGACGCGCTCAGCGTCGTGGCCGGAACCTACCGCATGGCACAGGCCTTCCTGCGCCTGCAACGACTGGAACAGGCCGAACGGGCGGCACGGGTGTCGGTGGCGGCGCTGGCCGCCCGCGCGGCGGCCGACCACCCGCGGCCGGAAGTGCTGTCGCTCTACGGATCCCTGCAGCTCATGCTGGCGGTGATCGCGGCGACGGACGGGAATCGCACCGCGGCCCGGGCCGGGCTGGCGGCGGCGCGCACCGCCGCCGATCGACTGGGCGAGGGCCGCAACGACTTCGACACCGAGTTCGGTCCGACCGGGGTCGCCGTGCACGCGGTGGCCGTGGCCGTCGAACTGGGTGACGCCGGCGAGGCGCTCGACACCGCGCGCACCGTCGACGCGTCGATCCTGTCGCCGGAACGGCAAGCCCGCTTCCTGGTCGATGTGGCCCGCGCGCACGCGCAGCGGCGGCAGGCGGCGGAAGCGTTGGAGGCGTTGCTCAATGCCGAGCGACTAACGCCCGAACTGGTCCACACCGATCATCGCGCCCGCGAGGTGGTGCGCGATCTGCTGCAGTTCGCCGGCCGCCGACCGGCCGACGACTTACGGGAGCTGGCGGGGCGGGCCGCGGTCACGCCCTAGACGCGGTCGTCGGAGTCAGCGCATCCCCGGGGTGCGCGGGTCGGGGCCGACGCACGCCAGCAGCAGGCAGCCCGGGGGCGCGTCACTGAACGGCGGGGCGAGCGAAAGGTTCAAGCAGGACAACACGGTACAGCCGGGATAGGCGTCCGCGCCGACACCGAAGACCGCCAGTGCGATATCGGTGTCGAAGTACGCGCGGTAGTCCACTCGCAGCGGCGTCTCCACGTACGGGCCCGGATCCGGCATCGGATGGTCGCGGAACCCGGACAGCAGGCGGCGGAAGAACTCGTGCGACGGCTCGTCGCCGTATTGCAGGAGGCCGCCGGGGCCTTGACCGCTGTGCACGCCGAACACGCCGGTCCACACCACCATCAGGTCCAGGTCGGGCACCACGAAGACGTTCTGCAGGCCGAGTCCGGACATGGAATAGGTGTCGGCGGGCAGGAATTCGGGATTCTCCGCGCAGCCCGGGCCGAGCCAGAACAGGTAGCCGTAGCAGCGGTTGGTGGCCGACGGCGTGACGGCCCGATCCAGATAGGCCTCGGAGATGACGGCGCGACCGTTCCAGCGGCCGTGCGTGGCGACCAGCATGCCGAGCCGCGCCAGATCGGCGGGCGGGATGAACAGGTGCGCGTACCCGTAGGTGTGGCCGGAACGGTCCCGCGCCCAGTAGTAGTCGCCGCGCTCGATCCCCAAGGGGCCGAACAGTTCCCGCTGCGCGAAGTCCTGGAGCGGTTCGCCGGTGGCCAGTTCGATCACATACGACAGCAGGTCCACATTGCGCTGGCTGTATTGGAAGGCGCTGCCCGGCGGGGTGTCGAAGGGCACGCCCAGCGCCTGGACCGCGCTGAACGGGTCGAGGGGGACGACACCGGTGATGCCCTCGGTGGCCGCGCCGACCCGCAGGCCCGAGGCCTCCTGCAGCAGGTTCTCCACGGTGATGGCGCGGTGCCCCGCGTCGCCGATGCCCGGCGGCAGATAGTTGTCCAGGGTCGCGTCGATATCGAGTTTCCCGCGGTCCCAGGCGATTCCGGCGAGCAGGGAGACGACGCTCTTGGTGACGCTCCAGACGTTCCACGGCACGGTGTCGGTCTCGGTGTTCGAGGGGCCCGCGCCGATCAGACAGTTGTGCCGAAAGACCTGGACGTTCAAGCGGTTTCGGGTGGCCGCGAAGGCGAGGGCGTCGGCCAGGGGTCCGGGGTCGACCCCGGTGTCCTCGGGTGCGGCGCGCACGAAGTCGCGCCCCGTGGGTTGCGCGCAGTACGCCGGGTCGGTCACCGCTGTCGCGGCCCCTCCGCCGAGGATCACGCTGCCCGCCATCACCACCGTCGCCAACGCGCCGGCCATCCCCCTGCGCATGCGCCGCATGGAGTTCAGGCTAACCCGGAAAGTCGAAGCCGACGCCCAACAAGCGCCTCTCGGCGAGTGGTCGCTCGTGGCGACGAAGGGTGCGGCCCGGGGCTGTTCCGACGCCGGCACTGTGCATCAACCAGGCTCCGTGTCGATCTATTCCAGGTGCGACACTGTGATCTGGGCTATGCCTCGAAACGTTCGCCGCCGCCCTCACCCAGACCCGGCCCAGCACCGGCGCCTGGTTCGAATCCGCGCGCAATGTCGTCGAATTCGCCAACAATGACGGCAGCTACGACGAGCTCGCCGCGTATATGCGCACCCGCAACAACCGCTGATCCCGGATCGCTGATCGGATGAGCGAGAAGATCAAGAAGGCCAGGGTGCTGGCGGATCTCGGGCGCTTCGACGCGGCCCGGGAGATGTTGGGGGAGGTGCTGGCGGGGGATCCGGAGGATCCCGAGGCGTTGGCGGATATGGCCAATCTGGCCTATCGGGAGGGGGAGTACGAGCGGGCGCTGGAGTTCGCGGGGGCCGCGTTTGCGGGTGGCGCCGGACGAGCCGTTCGTGTGGCGGGTGCGGGCGCTGGCGGAATTGCAGTCGAGTCGGGGCGCGGCCGGGGACGAGGGGGCGCGCCCCGTCGTCCGTACCGCGAGCGGAAAGCCGTTGCCCGGGTGCCGGTTCCGCGGCCGAAGTCCGATGGCAGCCGGTTCGGGCGCTGGGCGGCGGTGGTCGGGGTGCTGGTGATCCGGGTGGTGATCGCCGCCCTGGGCTCGGATCACGATTCCGCGCCGACCACGACCGACTACACGCCGCCGCGCTACACCGCGCCGCCGACGTTCCCGTCGTATCTGCGGCAGTACCCGCTCACGGTGCCGCCGATGCCCACCTGGCTCGATCGCCCGCCCACCTATATCCCGCCACCGAACTTCCCGACCTATCGCCCGCCGGCTCCGCGCTAGCGCCCGGACTGTATACGGCTTTGTTTACTGACGAGCCTGCCCGCTTTTCTTGACTAGTTCAAGAAAGCGGAGCAGGCTCGGTTTCATGACCAAGGCGACCACCACCAACTCCGGCGCCCCGGTGCCCAGCGACAACGAATCGCTCACCGCGGGCGCCCAGGGCCCGATCCTGCTGCACGATCACTACCTGATCGAGAAGCTCGCGCACTTCAACCGGGAGCGCGTCCCGGAGCGCGTGGTGCACGCCAAGGGCGCGGGCGCGTTCGGCGAACTGGTGGTCACCGGCGACGTCAGCCGCTACACCAAGGCCGCGCTGTTCCAGCCGGGCACCCGCACCGAATCGCTGGTGCGGTTCTCCACCGTCGCCGGTGAGCAGGGCAGCCCCGACACCTGGCGCGACCCGCGTGGTTTCGCGGTGAAGTTCTACACCACCGAGGGCAACTACGACATCGTCGGCAACAACACCCCGGTCTTCTTCATCAAGGACCCGATCAAGTTCCCCGACTTCATCCACTCGCAGAAGCGCCTGCCCGGCTCCGGCCTGCGCGACGCGAACATGCAGTGGGACTTCTGGACCCTGCGCCCGGAGACCGCCCACCAGGTCACCTGGCTCATGGGCGACCGCGGCATCCCCGCCACCCTGCGCCACATGGACGGCTTCGGCTCGCACACTTACCAGTGGATCAACGAAGCGGGCGAACGCTTCTGGGTGAAGTACCACTTCAAGACCGACCAGGGCATCAAGACCCTCACCCAGGCCGAGGCCGACGAGCTGGCCGGCAAGGACGCCGACTACCACCGGCGCGACCTGTACGAGGCCATCGAGCGCGGCGACCACCCGAGCTGGACGCTGAAGGTCCAGATCATGCCGGTCGCCGAGGCCGAGAACTACCGCGTCAACCCCTTCGACCTGACCAAGGTCTGGTCGCAGCAGGACTACCCGCTCATCGAGGTCGGCCGCTGGACCCTGAACCGCAACCCCGCGAACTACTTCGTGGATATCGAGCAGGCCGCCTTCGCGCCCTCGAACGTGGTGCCCGGCATCGCCTTCTCACCCGACAAGATGCTGCTGGGCCGCGTCTTCGCCTACGCCGACGCGCACCGCTACCGGATCGGCGCCAACCACGCGCAGCTGCCGCCGAACCGCGCCAAGGCTGCCCCGGTGAACTCCTACTCGCAGGACGGCGCCATGCGTTTCGGTCACAACGCGCCGACCGTTCCGGTGTACGCGCCCAACTCCTTCGGCGGTGCGCACGCCGACCCGGCCCGCGCCATCGATGACGGCGCGTGGGCGTTCGACCCGACCATGATCCGCGCCGGCTACGTCACCCACCGCGAGGACAACGACTTCGCGCAGGCGGGCACCCTGGTGCGTGAGGTCATGGACGACGCGCAACGGGATCGCCTGGTGAGCACTGTGGCCGGGCACATCCTGGGCGGCGTTCGCGAGCCGATCCTGGGCCGCGTGTTCGACTACTGGAAGAGCGTGGACGCCGACCTCGGCAAGCGCATCGAAGTGGCTGTCCGCGAACAGCTCTGACCCACTCTCGGGGTCTACCCCCGAACCCGATTTAGGCCCGCGTCGCTTCGGCGACGCGGGCCTTCTGTGTTCCCGGCCAGAATCGAATCGGTGAGCCGTTCGGCCACGGCGGTATCGAGGGGCGCGTGGCCGAGCAGGAAGCGGTACCAGAACACGCCGTAGAACTGGTCGACCATGAGATCGAGGTCGGCGTCATCGGACAGTTCGCCGCGTGCGCGCCCCCGCTCCAGGACCTCCCGGACGGCCTGACGCCGTTGCGCGGTGAAGGTCTCCAGCAATTCGGCCAGGTGCGGGTCCTGCGCGGCCTCGCGAACCAGGGTGCGCAGGGCGGGCGCGGTCGAATCGCTCTGCGCGCCACGGAAGGTCGAGTCGATGATCGCGATCAGGTCGGCGCGCACCGAACCGGTGTCGGGCGTCGGCACGTGCAGGGCCGATCGTTCGGTGAGCGCGTCCAGCAGCAGCGCGCCTTTGGACGGCCACCAGCGGTAGACGGTCTGCTTCCCGACTCCGGCGGCCCGCGCGATGGCGTCGATGGTGACTGGCGCGCCCCCGGATTCGCCGAGCAGCCGGAGCGAGGCATCGAGGATGGCCTGGTGGGTGGCCTCGTTCCGGCGCCGGCCGGTGTGGGGTCGCTCGGAATCGGACTGCGGCCCTGCGGTTTTCATCGACGTCCTCCTGTGGCGCAGCTCACCGTTCCGTCGAGATCAAAAGTCTCGGTTCCGCTGTTGTCGAGACTAGCAGTTCCAACAAACTGGAGGTTCCGGCAATGACCACAACCCAGCGCGTCGTCATCATGGGTGGCAGTTCCGGCATCGGCGAGGCCACCGCAGCCGTCTTCGCGGCCGCGGGCGCCGAGGTCGTCATCACCGGTCGCGACCGGGCCAAGCTGGACGCGGCCGTGGCCCGCATCGGCGGCGACACCACCGGTCACGCCGTGGACGCCACCGACCGGGCCGAGGTCGACGCCTTCTTCGCCGGGCTGGGAACCCTGGACCACCTGGTCATCTCGGTGAGCGGATCGGCCGGTAGCGGCCCGTTCGCCGAACTCGGCCTGGATCAGCTGGCCGCCGGTTTCGACGGCAAGTTCTGGCCGCAGATTCGCATCCTGAAAGCCGCGCTGCCGCACCTGGATTCGCACGGTTCGGTGACCCTGGTGACCGCCGCCTCGGCCCGCTCGGCCTTTCCCGGGACCGCGGGTCTGGCCGCCATCAACGGCGCGCTCAATGCCATGGTCGCGCCGCTGGCGGTCGAGCTCGCCCCGCTGCGGATCAACGCGGTCGCCCCGGGAGTCATCGATACCCCGTGGTGGGACCGGGTTCCCGAGGCGCAGCGCACGGCCCTGTTCGACGGTCTGGTCGCCACCACCCCGGTGGGCCGGGTCGGCCGCCCCGAGGATGTCGCGGCCGCCATTCACCTGCTGGCCGTGAACGGCTTCACCACCGGCGTCGTCCTCGATGTCAACGGCGGGACCAGCCTGGCGTCCGGTCGCTGAATCAGCCCGCGCGGCAGCCTATTTGCCGGCCGCCCGGGTGCGCCGCACTTCCAGCCCGTCGAGGATGAGGCCGAGTTCGTCGTCGAAGAAGTCCTCGCGGGACTGGGCGACGTCGATGTCGCCCATGGTCCGGTGGCGTTTGCTGATGTGCGGATAGCTGCGTGTCGCTTGCTCGGCCAGGGTCATGAAGTTGGTGAACCACTCCTGCTGACTCTGGCCGCTGCGGGCGATGGTGGTGACCATGGCGGTCTCGCCGCTGGTGGTGCCGAGCACGTAGGACCAGACGGCATTGGCGGCGCGGTCGGCGGAGTAGTCGTCGAAGCCGACCGCCGCGAGCAGGGCGAGCATGGTCTCGGACAGGCGCAGCAGGTTCGGGCCGAGGTAGGCGAGTCCGGCGCCGGTCATGGCGGTGCTGATCCACGGGTGCCGCAGGATGGCGGCGCGGATGTCGCGGCCCAGGGTGAGCAGTTCTTCGCGCCAGTTCTCGGCGACGCCGGGGGGTGCGGGGACGTCGCCGAAGGCCTCGTCGATGGCGAGTTCGAGGATCTCGTCCTTGTTGGTGACGTGGGTGTAGAGCGAGGTCGCGCCCGCGTTCAGGCGGCTGCCGAGGCGGCGCATGCTGAGCGCGTCGTAGCCCTCGGTATCGAGCAGGGCGAGCGCCTCGGTGACGATCTGTTCCCGGCTCAGTGCGGGCTGATCCTTGCGCTGTCGTTCCGGTCGGGTCCACACCGACGAGAACTCCTGTGCCTTGGCCGCCATGGCTCTTCCTCCTTTGTCTGCCGAACAGCATAGCCCCAGCTAGAACGCCGTTCGTTCTGCTGTACACCGTTCCCTCTTGCGAACAGTGTACGGAAGTCGTACAGTGTTCGACAACGCCGCACAGTGTGCGGGACCGCTTCTCGAAGGGGACACGACAATGACTGCGAAAGACATGGCCGAGGCGCTGACGGCGCCGGTCGCCCAGCGCGACCCGCGGCGCTGGCTCATCCTGGTGGTGCTCTGCCTGAGCTCCCTGGTGCTGGTGATCGACAATATGGTCCTCACCGTCGCCCTGCCCCAGATCGCCACCGACCTGCACGCCGGCCCGCAGGCGCTGCAGTGGGTGATCGACTCCTACATCCTGGTCTTCGCGGGGCTGCTGCTCACCACGGGCAGTCTCTCCGACCGCTTCGGCCGCCGGCTGGTGATGGTCTTGGGCCTGGTGCTCTTCGGCGCGGCCTCACTGCTGGCCGCCTATGCCACCAGCCCCGAGATGCTGATCGGCGGCCGCGTGATCATGGGCATCGGCGGCGCGCTCATCATGCCGAGCACCCTGTCCATCCTGATCACCGTGTTCGACGAGCAGGAGCGCCCCAAGGCGATCGCCGCCTGGAGCAGTGTCGCCATGATCGGCATGGTCGGTGGCCCGGTGCTGGGCGGCCTCATGCTCGAACACGTGTGGTGGGGCGCGGTCTTCCTGCTGAACGTGCCGATCGCGGCGGTGGCCATCGTGGCGGCCATGACCCTGATGCCGGAGTCCAAGGGCCCGGCTCGCCCGACCGATCTGCCGGGCATGGCGCTGTCCATCGTCGGCACCGTGGCGCTGGTGTGGGGCATCATCGAGTTCCCGACCAAGGGCCTTGCCGGAACCTGGGTTTCGCTGGTGGTCGCCGCGCTCTTCCTGGTGGCCTTCCTGATTCGTGAACTGAAGGCCGAGCACCCGATGGTGCCGCTGCAGCTGTTCCGCAACCGCGTCTTCACCGGATCCAGCTTCTCGCTGGTCCTGGTCACCTTCGCCAATGCCGGTCTGCTCCTGCTGCTGACCCAGTACCTGCAGTTCGTGCTCGGCTACACGCCGATGAAGACCGCGCTGGCCTTCACCCCGCTGGCCTTCGCCGCCCTGGTGGCGCAGGGTGTGGGCGCGGGTCTGGTGCGGAAGCTGGGCGTCCGCCCGCTGACCCTGCTCGGCATGCTGGTGCTGGCCGCCGGTTCGGGCGCCCTGGCCGCGCTCGACACCGACTCGGGCTTCTGGGCCGCGGCCCTCGCCATGGCGCTGGTCGGCGCGGGCGCCGGTCTGGCCATGCCCGCCGCGATCGGCGCGCTGATGGGGGCCATCCCGCCGGAGCAGGCCGGCGTCGGTTCGGCCTTGAACGACACCATCCAGCAGACCGGTGGCGCGCTGGGCGTGGCCGTGCTGGGCGCGATCCTGGCCGGAACCTACACCGACGGAATGCCTTCCGACGCCCCGGCGGCGGCTCGCGACAGCATCGCCGGAGCCTTCGCCACCGGTGACGCCACCCTGCTGAACGCGGCTCGCGACGCCTTCACCCACGCCATGTCGACCACCTTCCTGGCGGGTGGCGCGGCGGTCCTGGCCGCCACGGTGATCGCCTTCTTCCTGATGAAGGGCGCGAAGGCGGCGGCGCCGGAAGGACTTCCGGAGGAGACGGCCGAGCCGGAGCTGGCCGAGGCCCGCTAGCCGACACCGGAAAACGATTCCGCCCCCGGCGTACTAGCCGGGGGCGGAATCGTCTATTTCCTGGTGGCTCAGGCCGACTCGTCCTTGGCCTGCATGCCGAACGAGACCAGCGCCAGCAGTACCCCGATCGCCCCGAGCACGATGCCGAAGCCGGGCTGCATATCGTCAGCCCAGGCCAGGATGATGAAGTGCATATCGGCCTTCTGCAGGAACAGCGAGCCGAAGCCGAGAATCGCCATCCAGATACCCAGACGCAGCATTAGGGAACCCCCCCGATCGAAATGAAATGTGCCGCGACAGCGTATCGGTGGACGGCGACACTGTCAGTTCAGTAATTGCTCGATGCGGGCCGTGCAGAAGCCGGTGATGTTCATTTCCGGTGGCAGTTGTACGCGATGGGTCATGCGCAGCAGCGGAATCGACAGCAGGGCGGCGGAGAAGATCTCCTGGTATTCGAGATCGCGGACCTGGTATCCGGTGCGCTTCTCGTAGCGGGCGATGGTCTCCTCGCGGGTCGGGGTGCCCGGTAGCGGGGGGTGGCCCTCGTATTCGCTGCAGGCCCAGTCCAGGAACAGCAGCCAGGCCAGATCCGATTCGGGCGCACCGAGATGGGCGATCTCCCAGTCGAGGACGCCGCGGACCTGGAAGTCCTTGTCGTAGAGGATGTTCGACATTCGGGCGTCGCCCCAGCACAGGCAGGGCCGCTCCGGCTCGTAGAGGTTGTCGCGAAGGTAGGCGACCGCCCGCCGGTACGTCTCGGGCGGATCCCCTTCGCAGGCCCAGCGCAGGGCTCCTTCGAGGTAGTTCACCCCTTGTTCGACCACCCCGGTCCCGTGCCGGGGGAAGGCGAGGAAGTCCAATCCCAATGCCCGCCAATCCAGTTGGTTGACCGTGGCGATGGTGTCCACGCACCCCCACCACATGCGGGCTCGTTGTTCGGGCGTGGCCTCGAAGTAGTTCCCGGCGGCGTGATACGACGGATAGTCGCTGGGGGCCTGCCCGTCCAGCCGGTGCATGACGAAGTACGGGCTGCCGAGCGGATTGTCCCCGCGCTCGAGCCAGGCCACCTTGGGGACCGGCAGCCCGGTGCCCGCCAGTCGTCGCATGACCAGTACCTGCCGCAGCAGGTCGTAGTCGGGGAACAACGACAGGTCCGGCGGGCGGCGCAGTACCAGGGGAGTGCTGCCGGATTCGTCCTCGACGGTGAAAAGGTAGGTCTCGGTGGCGAATCCGCGCTCGGTACGCGCGAGATCGCGGACGCGAGCCGCGCCGGAGGCCGAAAGATGCTCGCGCACCCGCGGTTCCAGGGCCGCTCCGAGATGCTCGGCGGGAATTCTGGTGGCGGTCACGGTCAGTACCCCTCGTACCCGTACCGCGCGTTGCGGCCCATGAAGACCATTTCGACCAGGCCGTAGCCGACCTTGCCCTCGGTCTCGACCCGGCAGAAGGTCTCGCTGAGCATGCTGACCTGCTTCAGGTCGGCGGTATCGGTGAGGTCGGCGGTGAAGCCGTCGCTCCAGTTCGGGCCCTTCCACAGTCCGGAGGCGTAGCCGCGGTAGTGGTCGTATCCGGCCAGGCCGGGCCAGAAGTCGGAGGCGGGGGTGATGGTGAATTCGCGATCGCGCCCGTCGGCGGAGCGCACCGTGAAGCTGCCGCCGCTGACGATGCGGAAGTCGTCGCGGAAGGTGAGCGCGTGGTCGGTGGTGGCGATGGGGATGGGCTGTCTGCCGGAGTCCAGCGGCGGCAGCACGGTGCCCTCGAAGTGCCAGCGCTGCCCGTCGGCGGTCTCGCGCTGCGCGAAGTGCACCAGTTCGTCGTCGAACTGGAAGATGCCCATGTAATAGAGGACGCCGTCGGGGATGTCGCCGGGCTGCAGGCCCTCGCCCTCGCCGAGGCTGCCGCCGCCACCGCCGTGGCGGGTGCCCCAGGAGTGGTCGCGTCCGAACCACCAGGTGTCGGGGTCGATCTCGAAGCGGGTGCCCTCGACCTCGATCCAGCCCGAGACGCGCCCGTTCTGGTAGTAGCGGCGCGCGTCTTCGCGGACCCGGCCGCGGCTTCGGAAGAAGGCGGGTTCCTGCTCGTAGGCCGGGAATTCGCCCGCGAGTTCGAGCTCCAGCCGGATGCCGTGGTCGTTGTCGCCGAGCGTGGCGCGGACCGTGTGCAGCGGCTCCACGATCTCGTACTTGAACGGTCCGACGGTCCAGTCGGCGATGCCGTCGTAGCGGTCGCCGATCTCGCGGGAGAGCCGGACCACGTGGGCGGTCTTGTTGCCGATGGTGACCATGGCGTACGCGTCGAGCACATTGCGGTTGGGGTAGCGCGCCATACCGGTCATGACGCTGACCTCGCCGGTGGTGTCGAAGCCGTACAGGACGACGCGTTCGGTCCAGCGCAGATCGCTCTGCTGCACGTGGTCGAAAGTGGTGGGGAGCTGGTGGGCGAGTAGTTCGTCCTGGGGCGTCAGCATCGACGGCAGCCTCTCAGCGGTGTGGCCTGCGCCACTCTGAATTAGAATACGAGGCGCAGCGTATTCTAAATAAGGCAGGAATGTAACCTGTTCCAGGAGATTCGCCCGGCCGACCCGAGGGAGACCACGTGACCGCAGCGACAGGGACCGCCCGCACCGGCCCCGGCCGTCCCCGGGATCCGCAGCTGGACGCGCAGGTACTGACCGCCACCCAGGAACTCCTGGTGCGGGACGGCTACCAGGCCACCACCATCGCGGCCGTGGCCCGCCGGGCGGGGGTGGTCACCACCTCGATCTACCGCCGCTGGCCGGGGAAGCGGGCGCTGGTCGAGGACGCGATCTTCGCGCTGGACACCGAGAACCATCCGGTCCCCACCGGCGATCTACGCGCCGACCTCTTGGCGTGGACCCGCCTGTTCCTGAACGCGGCCGCGCATCCCGCCGCCCGCTCGGCCATTCCCGGCCTGCTGTCGGAGTATCACGACGATCGGGAGAGCTACCGCCGCCTGCTCGACGGCGGCGAGCGCCCCACGATTCAGGCGCTGGGCGAGCTGTTGACGGCGGCCGCCGACTCCGGCCAGGCCGCCCGGACCTGCGACACCGAGGCGGTCTTCGAATTCCTGCGGGGTGCGACCCTGATGCGCGCGCTCACCCACGGGATCGAGGATGCCGACCACTTCAGCCGCCGGATCGCCGACGCCCTCTACGCGGTCGCGCAAACCCCCCGATCAGAGTAGGCCCCACCAGTAGATCAGGCAGGCCAGAGCCAGTACGACCAAGGTTTCCATCGTCCATCCCAATCTGCTTGGCGCTCTTGCCTTCCATGATGCCGTCTCTCGAGTCGTGAAGGCCACATTCGCGGATAACAAGATCATTCGACTCGGGTCCACCGGGCGATCGAAGTGCGACGCGCCACGAACCCGCCCGGAGCGAAGCGGAGGGCAGAAAACACAGACCCGCGTGTCCGTCACCCCTCGTGGACGGACTCGCGGGTTCTGCGCCTGCCTGCCACCCCCTTCGCGGCAGGCCGGAAACCCAGCGAGACGCCGATCGATCGGTGTGCTGTGGGCGGCCCGTCACCCGTCGTGGACGGGCCGGCCCCAGCATTCCCGCCCCAGGAAAGGTGGCTCGGTGGGTCCGCCGGTGCGTTCCGGCGTTGGACACAACGATGCCCAGCCGTGCTTGGCACGGCCTTAACAAGATCTTGTAACAGTGAAAAGTCCTGCTAATTACCCCTTTTCGGGGGCTAGTCGACCACGATGACCACCAGCTGGCGGGGTCCGTGCACGCCCTGTACCCGGATCATCTCGATGTCCACCGTCGCGGACGGCCCGCTGAACCAGGTCAGCGGCCGGTGCGGGTCCAGCACGCCGATCATCTCCGGGATCGACGAGGCGATCTGCTCGGCTCCCACCACGCAGACATGGCAGTCGGGCACCAGCGTCGGCGCGCGCCGACCCTGACCGGGGCCGCCGTCGAGCACCACGGTGCCCGAATCGGCGATCGCCGCGGCACAACCGGTGACCACGGCATCCACGGCGTCGAGTTCGGCTGGGGACAACTGTGGATCATCGGAGACGACGCGATTCCCGGACCCGTTCGCCCACTCCGTCAGCCAGGACGCGGGCAGCCCGGCCGGAGCGAGCACACTGGATGCCCCGTGCTCGCGCAGGGCCGACGCGATGGCGGCGGGCAGTGCTGCGGCCCGCACCCGATGCGATTGCGCGCCATAGTGCTTCAGCCGTTCGAGGAACAGCGCGGTGACCGCGGCCGGGTCCCGTTCGTCGATTCCCGGTGCCTGCCTGAGGTATTCGCGCGGCACGGTGGTGGTGCGCTGCGCGGCGGGCAGGTCCGACAGCGCCTCCCGAATGCGGGTGAGTACGACCTCGCGCGCGCTCATCGCGGCCCTCCGTGTCCGTTGCCCTGCACGTTGACCTGCCCATTGCCGACCTGCCCATTGCCATTGCGCCCGCCATTGGTTCGCGCCCACCAGGTCCGGAACGACTCCTTGGGCACGGCGGGCACCAACCGGCTCCGTGTCCATCCCGAAAGCGGCGGCGGCAGATGCTTTTTCGGTGCGATGACGCCCGCGATCCCCGCGGTCTTCACCGCCGCGGCCCAGAGCTGGGGGTGGTACATCATGTGCTCGACCGCGTCGAGTGCCGCGCGTTCGCCGCGGTGCTTCACCGCGGCCGGTCCCTCGGCGATGTCGTTGCGCAGCTCGAGGAGGTTGCCCGTGATGTCGATGCGGACGGGACACACCTCGTTGCACGCGCCGCACAATGTGGACGCGTACGGCAGTGACGCGGTCTGCGGATCGTCCGCGCCTTTGAGCAGCGGGTTCAAGATGGCCCCGATCGGTCCCGGGTACACCGAGCCGTAGGTCTGCCCGCCGGTGCGTTCGTAGACCGGGCAGATGTTCATGCACGCGCCACATCTGATGCAGCGCAACGCTTGTCGACCGAGCGGGTCGGCCAGGGCCCGGGTGCGGCCGTTGTCGACCAGGACCAGGTGGAATTCGCGCGGCCCGTCGCGGTCGGTGACGCCTGTCCAGGTGGACACGTAGGGCGACATGCGTTCGCCGGTGGAGCTGCGGGCCAGCAGTTGCAGGAACACCTCGAGGTCGCGCCAGGTCGGCACCACCTTCTCGATGCCGACCACCGAGATGAGGGTCTCGGGCAGGGTCAGGCACATGCGGCCGTTGCCCTCCGATTCCACCATCACCACGGTGCCGGTCTCGGCGACCAGGAAGTTGCCGCCGGTGACGCCGACCTTGGCGGCCAGGAACTTCTCGCGCAGGTGCAGTCGCGCGGCGTCCGCCAGTTCGTTCGGATCGTCGGTGAGCCCGGCCGGGGCGGGCCGCCCGTGCTTCCCCATCTCCGCGGTGAAGATGTCGCGAATCTGCCTGCGGTTCAAGTGCATCGAGGGCACCACGATGTGGGAGGGCAGGTCGTCGCCGAGCTGCAGGATGATCTCGGCGAGATCGGTTTCGCGGGCGTCGATCCCGGCGGCGCGCAGCGCGTCGTCGAGCCCGATCTCCTCGGTGAGCATGGATTTGGCCTTGACGATCCGAGTCTCGCCGGTGCGCCGCACCAGCTCGGTGACGACCAGGCAGGCCTCGGCGGCGTCGCGCGCCCAGTGCACCACCCCGCCCGCCGCCGCCACCGCGGCCTCCAGCTGCACCAGATAGGAGTCGAGATGGTGCAGCGCGTTGTCCTTGATGGCGGCGGCGCTGTCGCGCAGCTGCTCCCAGTCGGGCCGTTCGCCGACCAGCGCGTCGCGTTTCGCGCGGATGGTGTGGGTGGCCCGGTGCACGGTGGCGCGCAGTTGCGGATCGCGGGTGGATCGTTCGGCGGCCTTCGGGAACGGCGGCCAGCCCACGAAACTCTTGCTCATGACGCCACTTCCGCGGCGGCGAGCGGCAGTCCGGGCATCGGCCCGTCGGCGGTGGTGCGGGCCAGGATCTCCACCAGATGCAGGCTGCGGACGTCGGTCCCGTCCTTGGCGAGCCGCCCGCCGATGTTCATCAGGCACGAATTGTCCACGGCCGTCAGCACATTCGCGCCGGTCTCGCGGACGTGCCGGGCCTTGTCGCCGTTCATCGCGCCCGACACCGCCCCGTTCTTGACCGCGAAGGAGCCGCCGAAGCCGCAGCATTCCTCGGCGGCGGGCAGTTCCACCAGGTCGATGCCCGCCACCGCGCGCAGCAGCGTCAGCGGCCGGTCGCCGATGTGCTGGACGCGCAGGGAATGGCAGGTCGGGTGGTAGGTGACCCGGTGCGGGAAATACGCGCCCACATCGTGGATTCCGAGGTCGTCGGTAATGAATTCGGTGACCTCGCGAATTCTGGGCAGGATGGTCTGGGTGTCGAGGGCGAGCCTCGAATCGCCGGTGGCCTCGGCGACTGTCATGTAGAACTCGCGCGGCGCCTGCCCGCACGAGGCCGACGGCATGATGATGCGGTCGTACCCGCCGAGCACCTTGACGAAGTGCCGCGCCAGTTTCGCGGTGTCGGCGCGGTACCCGGTATTGCAGTGCATCTGCCCGCAGCAGCTCTGTGCCGTCGGGAATTCCACCTCGACGCCGAGCCGCCGCAGCAGTTTCACCGTGGCCTGTCCGGTGCCGGGGTAGAGCACATCGTTGATGCAGGTGACGAAGAGAGCGATACGCATGCGGTCCCTTCCGGAGTGGTGGTCAAACGCGTTGGCGGACTTCGGCGGCCGGTGCGGCCTGGCGCAGCTCGCGACCGATCTCGAGGGTGAAGAGCAGGACGGCGACAGCGGTGAGGGCCCCGCCGGCCGCGCCGACCAGCTGCTTGGTATAGCTGCTCGATAGCGGACCAATCAGATTCCATGCCCAGAAGGTGAGGGCGAAGGCGGCGGTAGCGAGTGTCAGATTTCTCGCGTTCATCCCATTTGTCTAACAGATGCGCAGGTAGAACGGGCTAAATTGGGCCATTTCGGCGCGCCTACGGCCGCCGCGCCGCCGTATCCGCACCATGTCTGCTGTCGGATTGCGCATCTCCCCAGGAGGAGCAATGAAAGTGTGGCGATCCCGCCGGTGTCGCGCGGCCCTGCTGCCGGCCCTGGCGGGTGCGATCGCGGTGGCCGGAATCGTGGCGCAGGCCGGTCGGCCGCTACCCGCCGCCGCCGAACCCGCGAGCGACCTTCCCCTCATCATCGACGTCAGCGCGCCCCCCGACGGGCCGTGCGCCGGCCCGCTGCACGGCACCGCCGCCGTCTACTTCCCACCGGGGGTCGACTCCCATGCGGAGGTGGAGTGGCGGATTCTCGGTGGCGGCCAGCCGATTCGCAGCGGCATCACCGTGGTGGAGAACGACGTGATGGCGGTCGGGTTCGACCTACGCCACGACGAGCTCCCCGCCGACGGCCTGCTCCGCGTCGACGCCCGCGCTCGGATCCCGGGCGGCGACGTCAGCGGCTACGGCAAGCCCTGGAACTTCCGGGTGAGCCGGGATTGCCGCCCGCTGCACGTGGTCTCGGTCGGCGACTCGGTGTTGTGGGGCCAGTCGGTGCTCGGCGGCGTGAGCGCCCCGCGCAAGCACAGCTTCGCCAACGTGGTGGCCGACGCCCTGGGATCCAGGACCGGCCGCGGCGCCACCCTGCACGACTACACCGCCTCCGGCGCCGCCCTGGACGCGCCCGGTGAGCACCCGACCGGCAAATGCCCCGGCGGGGACGCCACTCTCGACGTGTTCTGCCAGCTCGCCAAGGCCACCGGCGACGCCACCGCGAACGGCTACCCGGTCGATCTGGTGCTGATCGACGGCTGCCTCAACGATCTGGACCCGATCTTCGGCATTCCGGTGGGCGTCACGCCCGGCACCCAGGATCTGACGGCCGCCGTGCACCGCGAATGCGGCGGCATGGGCGCGGACGCGGTGAACCCGGCCGCCGCCGTGCCCTATTACAGCGGAGCCGCCCTCGGCTACGGCGGTCGTGGCATGCGGGAGGCGGTGCAGGCCGCGCACCAACTGCCCGGCACGCCGAAGGTGCTGGTGGGCAACTACTTCCACGGCTACGACGGGGATCGGGTGCCGGAGTCGTTGACCCAGCGCTGGTCGGAATTCGTGCGGGTGTCCTCGGAGCTGTTCCGGCAGGCCGTCGCCGACGCCAATGCCACCGCGGGCGAGGGGTACGCCACCGCCGCCGACGGGCTGTTCACCGAGGATGCCGCGGGCGGTCAGGATCCGGCGCAGGTCGTGAAGGAGCCCGCGCAGACGACGCCCCGGGACGTCGCACAGCCCGCCGAGCGCACGCCGGCCCTGAACCCGCTCGGCGACGAGGCGGCGTCGCTGCGCCTGCTGGTCTGCCCGCAGGCCGACGACCTGCCGCAGTGCCGGGCCATCCCGCCCGTGTCACCGCCCGACCTCGAGGTCGCGCGCAAGCACGCCGACGCCTTCCTGATGAATCCCCGGATCAGCGAATGGTTCGGTGGCGGTGAACCGTTCGGTATCGGGTTCACGGCCTCGAAGGTGACCGCCCGGTCCGGCAACGCGGTCAGTTTCGACGCCGAGCGGGCGGGCGGCGCCATTCGCCGGTACGACTGGTACTTCGGCGACGGCTCGCACGAGACCACCACCGATCCGGCGGCCTCGCACGTCTACAACGGGCTCGGTCCGAACCTGCCGCGGCTGGTGGTCACCGATATGACCGGCCGTCGGAGCCTGTACGAGCTGGCCGAGCCCATCACCGTGGGCTGATCAGGCGTGCAGTGTTGATCAGGCGTGCAGGGCGGTCACCAGGTCGGCGATGGCCTCGTCGCCGACCTGGTAGCCGGGGAAGTAGCAGCAGACGCGAGCGGCGGTGTCCCCGAAGCGGTTCCGGATCTGCGCGGCGCATTGGGCGGGCGTGCCACCGACCGTGAGCGCGTCCACCATGGTGTCGTCGATCAGTCCGGCCATCTCCCGCCAACGCCCCTGCTTGGACAGCAGATTGAGCTCGGGCTGCAGATCCGCCCAGCCCTCGACCTCCAGCACCGGGCGGTAGGCGGGCGTGGAACCGTAGAACGCCAGCAGGTTTCGCACCGCCTTGCGCGCCGTGGCCAGCTCTTCTTCCGTATCGCCTAGGGCCACAATGGCTTCCACGATGATCTCGAACGGCCGGGTGGAGTCGCCGCGGCCCTTGCCCACCGCGGCGAGGGTCCGCTCCCGGTAGTGGCGCTCGGTGGTGAACGGCATGACCAGCAGCCCGTCCGCGACCTCGGCGGCCATGGCGGTCATGCGCGGACCCAGCGCGCCGACCAGAACCGGCGGCGGCCCGCACGGATTCGGTCCCGGATCGAATTGCGGCGTCATGAGCGTGTGCTGCCAGAACCGCCCGCGATAGTCGAGGCGCTCCCCGGTCTGCCAGGCCCGCAGAATCGCCTGCACCGCGAGCACCGTGTCGCGCATCCGCTCCACCGGCTCCGACCAGACGCTGCCGTACCGCTTCTCGATGTGCGGGCGGATCTGGCTGCCGAGCCCGAGCCGGAACCGCCCGCCCGAGAGCGCCTGCAGATCCCACGCGGTGTGCGCGAGATGCATCGGGCTGCGCGGGAACGCCATGGCCACATTGGTCATGATGTCGGTTCCGGCGGTGGCGGCCAGGGTGAGCGGCGCGAACACGTCGTGCGCGCCCTCGAAGGTGAACACGCCGTCCACCCCGAGTTCGCGCAATCGCGCGGCGCGCGAGGCGGATTCGGCCAGTGGCGCGTTGAGCCACAGATCGACGGGCAGGGACACCGCTGACTCCTCGGGAGAAAGGACAACAGCCCCGGGCCGAGAGGTAGGAGGCCCGGGGCTGTTGCAGGTCAGCGATGGTCGTGGCCGCTGACCCGCGCGCCGGAGCTACCAGGGAAGTAGCGGTCTCCGGAGCGGCTCGGTGGGATTACTGTCCGCCGTTGATGAACTCGGCGGCCTTCTCGCCGATCATGTAGCTCGGCGCGTTGGTGTTGCCGCCGGTGATGCTGGGCATGATCGAGGCGTCGGCGACGCGCAGGCCCTCGATGCCGTGCACCTTCAGGGTCGGGTCGACGACCGCGCGCTCGTCCACGCCCATGCGGCAGGTGCCGACCGGGTGGTAGATCGAGTGCACGCGGTTGGGGAGTTCGCGGCGCAGCGCGGTCTCGTCCGCCCACTGCTGGCCCGGGAAGAAGTTCTCGGTGACATCGCCCGCGATGCTCTTGTGCGACATGATCTCGCGGATCATCTTGATGCCCTCGACCAGGAACTCGGTGTCCCACGGGTCGGTCAGGTAGCCCGGGTCGATGAGCGGCGAGGCGAACGGGTCCGCCGAGGCCAGCTTCATCTCGCCACGGCTCTTCGGGTAGATGAGCGACGGCATGATGGTGAAGGCCGGGCGGCGGTCCACCAGGTGCAGCTTGTCGGCGTCCTGGTTGGGCGTCGGGTAGCTCCACGGCAGGGTGTGGATCTGCATGTCCGGGTGGTCGCCCTCGGCGAACTTGGTCTTGACGAAGCCGGCGGCCTCGAAGACCGTGCGGCCCATGAAGGAACTGCCCGGGTTGCGCATCTCCTTGAGGATGCCGCGCGCGAAGTAGGTCGGGATGCCGCGGTGGATGGCCTTCTTGGACACGAAGGTCATGGGCACGAACAGGTGGTCGTGCAGGTTCTGGCCGACCGGCAGGTCCGCGACGACCTCGATGCCGTGCTCGCGCAGCTGCGCGGCCGGGCCGATGCCCGAGAGCATGAGCAGCTGCGGGGAGCCGATCACACCACCGGAGACGATGACCTCCTTGGCGGCCTTCACGATCCGGCGGGTGCCGTTCTTCTCGGCGATCTCGACGCCGGTGGCGCGGCCGTTCTCGATGACCACGCGGGTGGCGTGCACGTGCGTGAGCACGGTCATGTGCGAGTTCGGCATGTTGGTGATGAAGCCACGCGAGGAGCTGTAGCGGATGCCGTCCTTGACGGACTGCTGGAAGATCGAGAGGCCTTCCTGCGACTCGCCGTTGTAGTCCTTGATGATCGGCGTGCCGAGGGACTCGGAGGCGGCGGTCATGAACTGCTCGGCGATCGGGGTGATCTCGCGGGGGCGGGTCACCTCGATGGGGCCGCCGGTGGCGCGGTAGTCGTCGGCGCCGTCGACCCAGTTCTCCAGGCGCTTGTAGGCGGGCAGGACCTCGTCGTACGACCAGCCCTTGTTGCCCTCGGCGGCCCAGGAGTCGAAGTTGGCCTTGTTGCCACGCACGTAGAGCATGCCGTTGACCGAGGACGAGCCGCCGAGCACCTTGCCGCGGGTCATCGGGATCTTGCGGTCGTTGGCGTGCTTCTGCGGGACCGAGTACTGCTTCCAGGTCACCAGCTTCTTCAGCTGCGGGACCGTGTGGACCATCGAGATCATGCCGGGGCGGGTGACCAGCTGGGTGTTGTCCTTGCGCCCGGCCTCCAACAGGATCACGCTCGCGCCGGCCTGCGCGAGGCGCCCCGCCAGCACCGCGCCGGCGCTACCCGCGCCAACGACGACGTAATCGGCTTCGGACGTGGAGCCCGGGGAAGGGGTCATATCAGTTACCTCATCTTCGAGTGTGCCTGGCATCACTGTAGAACAGGTTCTAGTCTGCCGACACCCCGGATGGGCTGTCCAGTCCCAAGATCGACTTCGGGTTGGAGGCTGGAAACGCTGCCCTCTGGCCGGTCGGCATGGTTGAATTCCTGTGAAACACGTTCCAATTTCGTGATCTTAGCGGCACCTTGCCCGAGGAGGAACAGTGTCTGTTCCGTCACTGCCCGCCGGCTTCGACTTCACCGATCCCGCGCTCTGGGCCGACCGTAGTCCGGTCGAGGAGTTCGCTCTGTTGCGGCGCACCGCACCCGTCTGGTGGAACGCGCAGACACCCGGGCAGGCCGCCCCCATGGACGACGACGGGTACTGGGTGATCACCCGCCACGAGGACGTCAAGGAGATCTCCCGGCGGCCCGAGCTCTGGTCCTCCCATCGCAAGGGCTCGATCATCCGGATGCCCGCCGACTCCGAACCCGAACAGCTCGAACTCGGCCGCGAAGCGCTGCTGGTGAACATGGATCCGCCGAAACACACCAAGATTCGGCGCATCGTGTCCAAGGGCTTCACCCCGCGCGCCGTCGAGGGCTTGCGGGCCGCGCTCACCGAACGCGCGGAAAAGATTGTGCGGGAGGCGAAATCGACCGGCGGCGGCGATTTCATCGAGCAGGTGGCGTGTGAACTGCCGCTGCAGGCCATCGCCGAACTGCTCGGGGTGCCGCAGGACGATCGATACAAGCTGTTCCACTGGTCCAACCAGCTGATGAACTACGACGATCCGGAATTCGCGGGCCAGAACATGGCCGCCAATGCCGAATTGCTGGGCTACGCCTACAACATGGCCGAACAGCGCCGGGCCTGTCCGGTCGGCGACATCGTCAGCCAGCTGGTGACCGCCGATGTCGACGGCGAGGCGCTGGGCTCCGACGAATTCGGATTCTTCGTCATCCTGCTGTCGGTGGCGGGCAACGAGACCACCCGCAATGCCATCGCGCACGGCATGAAGGCCTTCGTCGACAACCCCGATCAGTGGGAGCTGTACCGGCAGCGCCGCCCGCACACCGCGCCCGACGAGATCGTGCGCTGGGCGACGCCGGTGACGGCGTTCCAGCGGACCGCCACCCAGGACACCGAACTCGGCGGGCAGAAGATCCGCGAAGGCCAGCGCGTCGGATTGTTCTACAGTTCCGCCAACTTCGACGAGGAGGTCTTCGACCGCCCCTTCGAATTCGATGTGCTGCGCGATCCCAATCCGCACGTCGGGTTCGGCGGCACCGGCACGCATTTCTGTGTCGGCGCGAATCTGGCGCGGCTGGAGATCGACCTGATGTTCAATGCGATCGCCGACGCCATGCCGGAAATCCGCGAGGTCGAACCGCCGCAGCGGCTGCGTTCGGGCTGGATCAATGGGATCAAGCATTGGCAGGTCCGCTACTCCTGAACCGGTGACCCCGTCGAACCCGTTCTAGAATTCGGGCTTGTGACCAATCTTCGCGAGATTCCGCTGCGCACCCTGACCGACAAGCCCACCTCGCTGGCCGAGCTGGCCGACGACCAGATCGTGCTGCTGGTCAATGTCGCCTCCAAGTGCGGGCTCACCCCGCAGTACTCGGGCCTGGTCGAACTCCAGCAGACCTACGGGTCGCGCGGGTTCACCGTGGTCGGCGTGCCGTGCAACCAGTTCATGGGCCAGGAGCCGGGCACCGCCGAGGAGATCGCCGAGTTCTGCTCGGCGACCTACGGCGTGGACTTCCCGCTGCTGGAGAAGAGCGACGTGAACGGCGACGGCCGCATCCCGCTGTACCAGGAGCTGACCCAGGTCGCCGACGCCGACGGCGCTGCCGGGGACATCCAGTGGAACTTCGAGAAGTTCCTGATCGGCCGGGACGGCTCGGTGCTGGGCCGTTTCCGCCCGCGCACCGAGCCCAAGGACGCGGCGATCGTCGCCGCGATCGAGGCCGCGCTCTGATCCGCCCCGCGGCAGAGCTCTGATCAGTCCTGGGACGGCCGGGCGCGGCGCCGGTAGCGGACCGCGCACGGCTGTTCCAGCTGGACCACCATCTTGGAGTGGTCGTTGCGGTAGCTGTCGGACGGCTGTGCCAGTTCGAACTCCCAGTCCCGCAACAGGATCGAGAAGATCGCCTTCAGCTGCATGAGCGCGAACGCCGCGCCCACACAACGGTGCCGGCCCGCGCCGAACGGGATCCAGTTCCAGCGGTTGGCCAGATCCTCCTGATTCGGGTCCAGGTAGCGGCCCGGATCGAAATGCTCCGGATCCGGGAATGCCTCCGGAATCCGGTTGGAGACAGCGGGACTCGCCGCCACCAGGTCGCCCGGATCGATGCGGTGGCCGCACACCTCGAACTCCTCGCGCGCCACCCGCATCAGGATGATGAGCGGCGGGTGCAGGCGCAGCGCCTCCTTCAGCACCGCCTCCAGATTCGGAATCTGGCGCAGCGCATGGAAACTCACGTCCGCGCCGTCGGCGTAGAGGGTGTCCAGTTCGGCGACCACCTGACCGAGCACCTCCGGGTGCCGGAGCAGTTCGATGATGGTCCAGGCGGCCGTGCCCGAGGTGGTGTGGTGCCCGGCGAACATCATGGAGATGAAGATGCCGGTGACCTCGCTGGCCGAGAACCGGGGCTGACCCCGCTCGTCGCGCACCGACACCAGCACGTCGAGCATGTCCCGATCGTCCTTGCCGGTCGGCGGATTCGCCATCCGCCCGGCCATGATGTGGCGCACCAGCTTCACGAGCTGGTTGCGGGCCTCGTCGCGGCGGCGGAAGCTCTCGATATCGGCGTACGGGTCGACGTAGCAGTAGGCGTCGGTGCCGCGCTCGAGCTCGTGGTAGAGGTGCGCGAAGCGGTCGTCGAGCTCCTCGCGGAACTTGGTCCCGATCAGGCAGGCCGAGGACGTGTAGATGGTGAGTTCGGCGAAGAATTCGAGCAGGTCGATCTCGCCCTCGTCGCCCCAGCGGGTCAGCATGCGCTCCACCTCGCGGGCGATGGTGGTGGCGTGGCCGCGCATCTGCTCGGCGCGCAGGGCCGTGTTGTGCAGCATTTCCTTGCGCCGCTCGGGTGGGGCGTCGAAGACCACGCCCTCGCCGAAGATCGGCTTCATGAACGGATATGCCGCGGCTTGATCGAGTTCATCGTCGCCGGCGCGGAAGAAGAACTCGTTGGCCTGCGCGCCGGTCAGCAGGATGACATCGCGATCCGCCAATCGGAACGAGCCGATATCACCGCATTCTTGCCGAACCCGAGCCATGAGGGCGATGGGATCGGTGCGGAATTCCTCCAAGTGGCCGTGCTCGTGCTCGCCACCGGATACCGCGCGCGGTTTGACCAGGGTCATCTGTGACCTCCCGGGTAGACACCTGTCCAGACGGTACTACGGAAGGGATTGCACGGCAAGGGATCCCGCGGATTCCCGCGCGAAATCGAAATGGTTATTTCAGGGCCGCAGGATGCGCAGCGCGGATTTCTCCATGCGCTCGGCAATTTCGGCGTAGGACGCGTAACCCATGCCCGCGCGCACCAGCGCGCCCGCGTAGATCATTTCGAGCGTCTCGATGAGTTCGGGATCGGAGTCGGAGCCCAGCGCGTCGATCAACCGCCGCCGGATCTCGCCGCCGATCCGCAGCCGCAGATGCGCGACATCGGGATCGACACCCAGCAGCGCGGCCGTCACGGCGCCCGCGAGCGTGGGCTCGTCGGCCATCAGCATGGCGATCTGCCGCAGCACGGCCAGCACCCGGGCGGTGGAGTCGATGCCCTCCCCGGCGGGTGCGTCCGTGGCGGCGAGCCGCCGCCAGAACATCTCCGCGACCAGGTGTTCCTTCGAGGAGAAATACGTGTACGCGGTCGCCGTGCCGACCCCGGCCTGCGCCGCGACCATGCGCACGGTCAGCCCCGCGAACCCCTCCCGGGACAGCACGTCCATGGCCGCCCGGGTGAGCTTGTCCACGGTGTCGGCCTGCTTCTCGGTGAGCCGCCGGCGGGTGGCCTCCATGCTCACCGCTGAGCGGTCGGAAAGGGGATCAGACACGTGTCCGGATGCTACTATGACTCGGCCCGCCGAGCAACTCGCGGTATGCGTGATCGGTATGAATGAGACCGCACCGGAAAGGCTTTCGAATGCTCCCCGCCGCGCTCTCCGCCACCCAGCGCGAATTGCCCGCACTCATCGAGCAAATCGCCGCCACGCTGCCCTCGGACGAGGCCGCCGCATTGTCCGAGGCCGCCCGCACCTATGCGGGCAAAGGCGCGATCCTGGAGATCACCGCGGGCCCTGGCGATGCCGCCGATGCCTACGCCGCCGCCGTCCGGGAATGGCGCACCCCGCTGCGCCTGCTGCTGATCACCGGCTCCGACTCCGCTGCCGCCGAACGCGCCTACGACGACTGGTCCCACTGGGTGGCGGGCGGCGGCCTGCTGGCACTGCGCGCCGCGGACGAGCTCTACCGCCGCGCCGAGGCCACCGGCAAGTTCCGCACCCTCGCCGCCGCCGGAACCCTGCGCATCCTGCAGCGCATCGCCGCCTGCAACTAGCGGCTCGCCGCCATGCCGGCATTCAGCGCGCGAATGTAGGCGATCGCAAAGTCCGGGAACAATTCCCGCGGGTACGCGCCGCCGTCCAGGCCCCGCAGTTCGACCACCCCGTCCTCGATGCGGACACCGCTGATCCATTCGTACCGGATGCGGGTTCGGCGGCTGCCCAGGTGAATATCGGCCGCGTCCGGCCCGAAGCGCGCCGCCATCACCGTGCCCGGCGCGGCCATGGCCGAGAACAGGGCCAATGTCCGCGCGGGATCGGAATTCCAGCGCCGCCGGTACATCCCGACCAGCGGTGAATCGGCCATGGCGGCCGATCCGGTCAGGCGGACGGCGTGTTCAGACCCATCGGGGCGAGCTTGGCGGCCAGCCGGTCCAGGTAGGCGAGCACCTCGTCCTCGGACTTGTCGGGCAGACCGTAGACGGCGTCGGTGACCCCGGCGTCGGCCCAGGCCGCGAGCTGGTCGGCGTCCGGCTTGCCGGCCAGCGCCACCACACGCGGGGCGCCCTCGCGGCCCGCCTCCTGCCAGTGCTTCAGCAGCAGGGCGGTGGAGGCGGAGATGTCGGACTCGTACGGCGTGGTGATCCAGCCGTCGCCGGAACGGGCGATCCACTTGAAGGTCTTCTCGGTGCCGCCCGCGCCGATCAGCAGCGGAATGTGCGACTGAACCGGTTTGGGCCAGGCCCAGCTGGGGCCGAAGGAGATGAAATCGCCGCTGTAGGAGGCTTCTTCCTCGGTCCAGAGGGTCCGCATCGCCTCCATGTACTCGCGCAGCACGGTGCGGCGCTTGTTGCCGGGGACGCCGTGGTCGGTGAGTTCGTCGGTGTTCCAGCCGAATCCGGCGCCGATGGTGACCCGGCCGCCGGAGAGGTGGTCCAGGGTGGCGATGGTCTTGGCGAGGGTGATCGGGTCGCTCTCGGTGGGCAGCGCCACTGCGGTGGACAACTCGATGCGGGAGGTGACGGCGGCCGCGGTGCCCAGCGCGACCCACGGGTCGAGGGTGCGGGTGTAGCGGTCGTCGGGCAGTTCGCTGGTGCCCGTGTGCGGGTGGGCGGCGTCGCGCCGGATCGGGATGTGAGTGTGCTCGGGCACGTAGAACGAGTCGAAACCGCGGTCCTCGGCGGCCTTGGCGGCGGCCGCGGGCGTGATGCCGCGGTCGCTGGTGAAGAGAACGATGCCGAAACGCATGGGGGAGAACTCCTTTCAGAGCTGCTTGGCGGCGGAGACGCCGGCGCGGCGGCCGAAGAAGCTGCCGTCGCCGAGGGAACAGCCGGAGGCGTATCCGCCGGCGCAGATGCCGGAGGTGACGCGACCCGCGGCGTAGAGGCCGGGAATCGGTTCGCCGGAGACGTGCAGGACCCGCGAGTCCAGATCGGTGCGCAGGCCGCCGAGTGTGAAGCCGCCGGTGTAGCCGCGCAGGTCGTAGGCGCCGAGCGGAGTCCGGATGGGCTTGACCCATTCGGTCTTCTTGTTCTGGAACGGGTCGTCGCCCTGCGCGGCGTGGTGGTTGTAGAGGTCGATGGTCGACTGGAGGGTGTGCTCCGGCAGCCCCATCTCGCCTTCCAGCTCCGCGACGGTCTCGGCGACCCAGGTCGGCGCGATGCGCAGGAACGACATGGACGACTTGGTCTCCATGGCCTCCTCCAGCGCGAGCTCGTCGATCACCAGGTACGCCTTGTTGTCCTGATCCTGCAGCACGGCCTGACCCATGCGCCCGGGGTAGGTGTCCTCGGTGATGAACCGCTGCCCGTGCCCGTTCACCAGGATGCCGCGTGCCACCAGCTGCGGGTCCACCACCAGGGCCACCTCGGTGGCGTCCATGTGGGCGAGGTCCGCGCCGAGCGCCTGCGCCACCCGGATGCCGATGCCGTCGTGCTCCTCGACCGTGGCGGCCGGGCGGCCGGCGATCTTGGGCGCGAACTGTTCCACCATCTCGTGGTTGTAGGCGAAGCTGCCGGTGGCCAGCACCAGGCCGCGCTCGGCACGCACGTGCACCGGCTTGCCGTAGCGGGTGGCGGCCACGCCGACCACACGGCCGGTCTCGTCCACGATGAGCCGCCGCATCCGCACGTCGTACTCGTGCCGCACGCCGAGCTCGTCGGCCTTCTGGGCGAGCGGCTCCATCAGCATGTAGCCGCCGCCCTTCTCACCCAGCTTCTTGTCCTTGGTCCAGGCCAGGTGACCGCGCGGAGCGGGCGGGATCTTGTCCTTGAAGGGGGCGGCGTTCTCGCCGCCGGAGAACATCAGGCCCTCGTCGGCGGGCGGCTCGTAGCCGGGTTCGCCCCAGAACACCTCGTTGAACGGGACACCTTGCGCGACAAGCCAATCGAAGTGCTCGACGCTGCCCTGGCAGTAGTCGTGGATCTTGGCCTTGTCGACGCCGGGGCCCAGGGCCGCGGTGAGGAACGCCTCCATGTTCTCGGCGGTGTCGTCGAAGCCCAGTTTCCGCTGGAGCGCCGTGCCACCGCCGAGATAGATGAAGCCGCCGGACATGGCGGCCGCGCCGCCCCAGCCGCCGGTGCGTTCCAGCACCAGGACATCGGCCCCGGAGCGGGCGGCCTCGAGGGACGCGCACACCCCGGCGATGCCGAAGCCGACGACCACGACGTCGGCCTGGTAGTCCCAGATCTCGACCTCATCGGCCAGAAGCGGGCTGACGCTTGCTGTTTCCGCCATTGTCTCTGTATTCCTCACTGCGGGTTGGGATTACTACTTCTTCTTGTCTTTGGCGAGCGTCTTGCGCACGGCGCCGTCGAGTTTGGTCGCGCTGGGCCAGCCCACGTAGTGGGCGAGGAACACCGTGATCTCGCGCAGCTGATCGGCGTCGAGCTCGCCATTGCGCAGGGCCGCGCCCACCTGGATCTCGAGGATGTCGGCATGCCCCTGCGCGGTGATCGCGCCGAGCAGCAACAGGCGCCGGTCCCGCATGGAGAGGCCGGGCCGGTTCCAGATATCCGCGAAGAGATGATCCGCGGTGACCTCGAAGAACGGGTCGCCGGAGAAGTTCGGCAGGTCGAAGCCGTACACCTCCGACATCTTCTTCAGGCCCTGCTGCCGCTGTTCGGACATCTGCTCGTCGCTCATTTCTGCTCCTTCGCAAGGGATCCTGGCCCCACGCCGAGTCCGTCTCCCAAGTTGTGCAAGGCCTGCCGCGCCAGCGGTAGGTCGAGATCCAACCGGCCCGCCAGATCCAAGGCCAAGGACAGGTCCTTCTCACCGAGATCGCGCACATGCCCGAGGATGGGGAACCAGAAATCGTCCGCCTCGACCGGTGCGGTGGTCTTGCGCAGCATGATCGCGCCGGGCCCGCCGGTGCGCGAGTCGGAATGCCGGACCACCTTGCCGAGGGCGGCGATATCCAGTCCCGCGGCTTCGGCCAGCCGCTGCGCCTCCGCCGCCGCGGTGAAGGCGACGAAGTGGAGCAGGTTGCGCGCCAGCTTCATGCGCGTGCCCGCGCCGACCTCGCCGGCATGGATGACCAGCGATCCGAACCGCCCGAACGGCTCGCGCACCGCTTCGAAGGCGGCGGGACTGCCGCCCACCATGACCGCGAGCGCGCCCTGCTGCGCGGCGGGCGCCCCGCCGCTGATCGGCGCGTCCACGAATTCGACACCGTGCGAAGCGCATTCGGCGCCGAGTTCCACGGCGGTCCGATCGGAGATGGTGGAGTGCACCGCGATCACGGTGCCGGGCTTCGCGGTCCGGAGCAGACCGTCCGGGCCGGTCACCACCGTGCGCACCTGCGCGTCGTCGAGGACGACGACCGAGATGACCCCGCACCGCTCGGCCACGTCCGCGGCGGTCGCGGCGGCGGTCGCCCCCGCGTCGGTGAACGGCAGCAGCGCGTCGGCCCGCATATCGCAGACCACGAGCCCGCCCGGCCATTCGACCAGCCGCTGCGCCATCGGCGCACCCATATTGCCGAGTCCGATGAACCCGACCGAGATGTCCTCGCTCATGGCCGGAACACCTGCCCGCCGTCGACATTCAGCACCTGACCGGTGACCCAGCCCGCGTCGTCGGACAGCAGGTACAGGCAGGCCCCGACCATGTCCTCGGTGGTGCCGAGCCGCTTGAGCGCCATCTGCTTCACCAGCTGATCCACGAACTGCTCGGGCACGATGCTGCGGGTGGCCTCGGTGTCGGTGGGTCCCGGCGCGATGGCGTTCACCCGAATCCTGGAGTGCCCCAGCTCGTGTGCCAGCTGCTGGGTGAGGCTGTTGATCCCGGCCTTGGCCAGCCCGTAGAAGCCGGAGTAGGTCCAGGCGGCGGTGGACGACTGGTTCACGATGGACCCGCCGCCCGCCTTGGCGATGTGTTTGTAGACCGCGCGCGTCACGTTCAGCGCGCCGTCGAGGTTCACGGCCATGAACTTCTTGTAGTAGTCCCACTGCACGGACACCAGCAGGTCGAGCTTCATGTCGCCGTAGATGGCGGCATTGTTGACCAGGTGGTTGATGCCGCCGAACTCGGCGACGGTGAAATCGGCCAGGGCCTTGGCGGATTCCGGATCGGCGACGTCGACCGGCGCGAAGACCGCGACGCCGCCGTCGGCGGTGATCTCCTTGGCGGTCGCCTCGCCCAGTTCGCTGTTCAGGTCGGCGACGACGACTTTCGCTCCCTCGGCGGCCAGCGCCTTCGCGTAGGCCGCCCCGATGCCGCGCGCGGCGCCGGTGACGATGATCGATCTGTCGGTGAATCGGCTCATGTCGGTACTCCTCAGACGCCGGTCGCGATGAGTTTGGTCTCGGTGTATTCCTCGAATCCGAGAACGCCCATTTCCCGGCCCACGCCGGACTGCTTGTAGCCGCCGAAGGGCGCGTCGGCCGAATACCAGATGCCGCCGTTGACGCTGAGCGTCCCGGTGCGCACGCCGTTCACGACCTCGCGCAGCCGCTCGGGATCGCTGCCCCACACCGTGCCGGACAGGCCGTACGGGGAGTCGTTGGCGATGCGGACGGCATCGGCGTCACCGTCGTGCGGGATGACGGTGAGGACGGGCCCGAAGATCTCCTCCTGGGCCACGGTGGAACTGTTGGGCAGGCCCGTGATCAGCGTCGGCTCGACGAACCAGCCGTTCGCCCGGTCGGGCCGCTTGCCGCCGGTGACGATGGTGCCGCCCTCGGCGCGCGCGATGTCGAGATAGCGCTCGATCCGCGCCCGCTGCCGTTCGGAAATGACGGGGCCGCACACGGTTCCGGGCTTGGCCGGATCGCCCGGTTTGATGCCCGCCATGGTGCGGGCGGCGGCTTCGACGGCCTGATCGTGCAGTTCGCGCGGCACCAGCAGGCGGGTGCTGATCGCACAGCCTTGGCCCGCGTGCACGCACACGCCGAACGCCGCGTAACTGGCGGCGGCCGCGATGTCCGCGTCATCCAGCACGATGAACGCCGACTTGCCGCCCAGCTCCAGGAACACCTTCTTCAAAGACGCTGCCGCCGCGGTCATCACGGCCTTACCGGTCTGGGTGGACCCGGTGAACGAGATCATGTCCACCCGCGGATCGGTGACCAGCTGCGCGCCCAGGCCGTGATCGTCGGAGGTGACGATATTGACCACCCCGGCCGGAATGCCGGTCTCCTCGGCGATGATCCGGCCCACGGCCGCCGCGCACCACGGGGTGTCGGGCGCGGGCTTGAGCACCACGGTGTTTCCCGCCGCGAGGGCCGGGCCCAGCTTGGCGAAGTTGATCTGGTGCGGGAAGTTCCAGGGCGTGATCGCCCCGACCACGCCGATGGGCTCGCGCCGCAGCCGGCGCGAGCTCTTGATCCCCATGGGCGCGGCGACCCCGAGATCGGTTTCCCACGCGTAGTTCTCGGCCAGATCGGCGAAGTAGCCGAGATCCCCGACCGGTCCCTCCAGCTGTGGTCCGCTGGTGAGCATGCGGGGCGCGCCCGCCTCGGCGATGGTGATCTCGCGCAGTTCCTCGATGTGCCCGCGCAGGGCGTCACGCAGCTGCCGGAGGCAGGCCGCGCGGAACGCCGGATCGCGGGACCAGTCGGTGGTGTCGAAGGCGGTGCGGGCCGCGGCGATGGCCGCGTCCATATCGGCGGAGTCGGCATTGGCGGCATAGCCGAGGGGTTCCCCGGTGGCCGGGTCGGCGGTGGTGAACACACCGCCGCCGCCGGGCGTCAGCTTGCCGCCGATCAGCAGGTGCGAACCGCCGTCGGGGACGAGATCGCTCGGGCTCATAGGTAGCTCCCATGCTGTCCGGACACGTGTACGGACTATAGGTTCGCGGCTCGGAAACGCGCAAGAACAGGTTTCAGTTTCTGCGGTCCGGCCGATTTTCTTCGCGGGATTCCGTTGTGAGGTGATCCCGTCGCTAGTACCGTACAGACACATGTCCAGCTACGTGTCTCCGTTGCTGGAAAACGTTCGTCAGAGCCGATGAACGAGTTATCGAATACGAGGTGGACCCACCATGACCGCAGCCTCGCTGGAGCCGCTGCTGTTCGACCCCTACGACTACCGCATCCACGAGGACCCCTATCCCGTGTACCAGCGGTTGCGCACCGAGGCCCCGGTGTACCACCACCCCGAGCTGGACTTCTGGGCGCTCTCGCGGCACGGGGACGTGGCGGCCGGCTTCCGGGACAACGTGCGCCTGTCCAGTGCCAACGGGGTCTCGCTCGACCCCGCCGCCTGGGGGCCGCACGCCTGGCGAACCATGTCGTTCCTGGCCATGGACGACCCCCGGCATCTGCGCCTGCGCAAGCTCGTCTACCAGGGATTCACACCCCGGCGGGTGACCGAGATGGGCGCGCGGATCCGCGAGATCACCCTGCGCTACCTCGAACCCGCGCTGGCCGGCGGCGATTTCGACTGGATCGACGCGGTCGCGGGCCAGGTCCCGATGGACGTCATCTCCGAACTGCTCGGCGTGCCCGAAGCCGATCGCGCCGAACTCCGGCGGCTGGCCGACCTCCTGGTGCATCGTGAGGAGGGCGTGCTGGACGTGCCGGTCGCGGCCATGGAGGCGGCCATGAAACTCGCGGGCTACTACAACGAGATCCTCGCCGAACGGAAGCGCAAACGCGCCGACGACCTCACCTCGGCCCTGCTCGACGCCGAGGCCGACGGGGACCGGCTGACCGAGGAGGAGATCCTCGGCTTCATGTTCCTCATGGTGGTCGCGGGCAACGAGACCACCACCAAACTGCTCGGCAACGCCCTGTACTGGGCGGGCCGCAATCCCGAGCAGTACGCCAAGGTCGCCGCCCACCCCGAACTCGTCGAGGACTGGGTCGAGGAGACCCTGCGCTACGACGCCTCCAGCCAGATCCTGGCGCGCACCGCCGCCGAGGACCTCGAGTACTACGGGCAGACCATTCCCGCGGGCTCGAAGGTGCTGCTGCTCATCGGATCCGCCAATCGCGACGACGCCGTCTTCCACGACCCGGACCGCTACGACCTCGAACGCGGCGACAAGGGCGGGCTGATCAGCTTCGGCCGCGGCGTGCATTTCTGCCTCGGCGCGCACCTGGCGCGACTGGAGGCGTCGATCGTGTTGCGCGAGTTCGCCGCTCGCGTCCGCTCGTACGGCATCGCCGACACCGGTATCCAGCGCGTGCATTCGGTGAATGTGCGCGGTTTCGCCCACTTGCCCGTCTCCGTGGAGGTTCGCTGAATGGCCCGCTTCGCACCGCATCCCGCCCGCCGCCCCGCCATCGTCGCGGGCGCGTCCTCCGGAATCGGGGCCGCCACCGCGGAAGCCCTTGCCGCGCTGGGACACCCGGTCGCGCTGGGTGCGCGCCGGGTGGAGATCTGCGAAACCCTCGCCGAGAAGATCCGCGCCGGGGGCGGGGAAGCCTTCGCCGGACGGCTCGACGTCTGCGATACCGCCTCGGTGAACGAATTCGTCACCGCCGCCGAGGCGGCCCTCGGGCCCACCGAGGTACTGATCTCCGGCGCGGGCGACCTCGAATTCGGGCAGGGCTGGGAGATGGATCCCGACCTGTTCGAATCCCAGGTGCGGGTGCACCTGGTCGGCGCGCAACGCCTCGCGCACCGGGTGCTGCCCGGCATGATCGAGCGGCAGCGCGGCGACTTCGTGGTCATCGGCTCCGACTGCGCCGTGCGGGCCCGGCCCGGCGCGGGCGCGTACAACGCCGCCAAGACCGGCGTCGAGGCCTTCGCCACCCAGCTGCGCATGGAACTGGAGGGCACCGGGGTGCGCTCGTCCATCGTGCGGCCGGGCCAGACCCTCACCGGCATGGGCATGCAGGCCACCCCGGAAGTGGTGGGTCCGCTGCTGGAGAACTGGGTGAAATGGGGATTCGCCCGGCACCCGCAGTTCCTGCGGCCCGCCGATCTCGCGGCGGCCGTGTCCGCGGTCGTGTCCACCCCGCGCGGCGCACACCTGGTGCTGGTGGAGGTCCAGCCGGAAGCGCCACTGCGCGAACCGAATCCGGAAGGACCCTGACCATGCGCCTGGTCGTCGATCTCGACCTCTGCCAGGGCCACGCCGTCTGCCAGGACGAGGCCCCCGACCTCTTCGAGGTGCCCAGACAGGGACAGGTGCGGATCCTGCGCGCCGACCCCGGCACCGACCTGGACGCGGCCCGCGCCGCCGTCCGCTACTGCCCGACCCAGGCCCTGTCGCTCGTAGACGACAGCGCTGTCGAAGGAAGGAGACAGCCGTGAGCTGGTCCC
Source organism: Nocardia sp. CA-145437 (assembly GCF_050956485.1). Classification (NCBI taxonomy): domain Bacteria; kingdom Bacillati; phylum Actinomycetota; class Actinomycetes; order Mycobacteriales; family Nocardiaceae; genus Nocardia; species Nocardia sp. CA-145437. The sequence goes on from NZ_CP191204.1 coordinate 351,490, forward strand.
GCGACGAACTCGACGAGATGATCCGCCGCTGGGTGGACGAGAACAAACACTGTGAGGCGGCCGGGGACTGGAAACCCCTCGAGCACTTCTACACCGACGACGCCACCTACGGCTGGAACTACGGTCCGCAGCAGGAATTCATGGCCGTCGGGCGCGACGAGATCCGCGATATCGCGCTCGGCCAGGAGATGTTCGGGCTCGAGGGCTGGACGTACCCGTACCAGGAATTCGTGGTCGACGAGCGCACCGGCAGCGTCATCGGATTCTGGAAACAGGTCAACGATCAGCAGCGGGCCGATGGACGGCCCTACAGCCCGGAAGGGCTCGGCGGCAGCTGGTTCCGCTACGCCGGGAACTACCAGTGGAGCTGGCAGCGCGACTTCTTCGACTTCGGCAATGTGACCGCGCTGTTCGTGGAGATGATCTCGAACAACGCGCTCTCGTCCGGCATGCGCAAGCGCATGGAACGGTCCATGTCGGGCGAACCGCTGCCCGGCTGGTACCCGGCCGGGACGGGGCCGGTGCCCCTGTGGTGACCAGCAGATACGCGTCACTCACCAGATCCGAACTGGCCCTGCTGGTTCCGGAACTGCTGCTGTGCGGGCACCTCATCGACCGGTCCGGGATGGCGCACGTGCTCGGCGCGCTCGGCCGGGAGGGCATGACCGCGGTCGCCATCGACGAATGGCAGCTGGCCAGCCCGGTCTACACCCGGCGCATGCGGCGGGCGCTCGGCATCACCGGTGACGGGGTGGACGCCATCTTCAAGGGCTTCCAGCTGGATATCGGCGCGCCACCGCAGTTCATGGACTTCCGCTACCAGGTGATCGACCACGATCACGGGGAATTCCATCTCGACCACTGCGGCGCGCTCGCCGACGTCGAGCCGATGGGCACCGAATTCGTGGTGGCCATGTGCCACGACATCGAGGACCCCACCTTCGATGCGACCGCGCTCGCCACCAATCCGCACGCCCAGGTGCGACCCGTGCACCGGCCGCCCCGCGAACCGGCGGACCGGAAACCGGTGTGCGCGTGGACCGTCACGATCGATCCCGCGCACGAACCGCCGACCCCGCACGAGGACGCGCAGGTGGTGGCCGGATCCGAGGCCGCCGCCACCGTGCTCGACCCCATCGACCCGGAAGATCCCGGGCAGGCGGACTATGCGGGGCCGCTGCTGAGTGACCTGCGGTTCGAGGACTTCTCGCGCTCGGCGCTCATCCGGATCGCCGACGAGGTGTGCCTGCAGCACCACCTGCTCACCCTCGGCTACCGGACCGCGGTGGAGACGCGCACGAAACCGGGAGTGGCGCTGGACATCCTGCGCAAACAGTTCACCGGCATCGCGGGTCTCACCGCCGAACGCATTCGCACCGCGCTCGGGCTCGGCGACGATATGGCGGCGCTGGCCAAGGTGCTGCGCCTGCACCCGGCGCTGAACCCGGCCGCCTATGTCGACATCGACGTGACGGCCGAGACCACCGGCGGGGAGCAACTGGTCGAGCTGCGCATCGGCCGTGGCTGCGGCGCGGTCGACGACGGCGCCTGGCCCGCCCTGCTCGACCCCGACCATCTTCAGCCGCTCGACGCCCTGGTGCGCGGGGTGAACCCGCGTTTCCACGCCCGGGTCCGCGAGGCCGCCGACTGCGGGCTCACCCTCGAAGTCGCTTGCGCCGATCTGCCGTTCCGGGAAGCCGACGAGGTCGCCATCACCCGGTTCAGCTCCGGGGCGGCCTTCACTTTCACTGACCGGGGCACACCGCTGCCGCTCACCGTCCTGTAGCCGGAACACACCAGGAGAAACGGCCATGGCGTGCAACTTCGCCGACCTCTACGAACATTCGGCCGACGCCGTGCCGGACCGGACCGCCGTGATCGAGGGGACACGGCGGCTCACCTTCGCCCAGCTCGACGCCCGCGCCAACCGGCTCGCTCACCACCTGGCGGCGGCCGGGGCCGGGCCCGGCACCCACATCGGGTTCCACATGCACAACAGCATCGAGAGCCTCGAAACCCTGTTGGGCTGCTACAAGATTCGCGCGGTGCCGGTCAATATCAACTACCGGTACCGGGCCGAGGAACTGCGCTACGTCTACGACAACGCCGACCTCGAGATGGCGGTGCACCACCGCTGCTACGCGCCGCTCATCGAGGAGATCCGGGATCAGCTGCCGAAGCTGCGGCACACCCTGGTCGTGGAGGACGACCAAGGGGGAGCGGGACTGCCGAGCCGTTCGCTGCCCTACGAGGAGGCGCTCGAATCAGCCTCCGGCATCCGGGATTTCGGACCGCGCAGCGCCGACGACCACTTCATCATGTACACCGGCGGCACCACCGGTCTGCCCAAGGGCGTCATCTGGCGCCAGGAGGACATGTGGCGGGTGCTCGGCGGCGGCATCGACTTCTACACCGGTGAACCCGTCGCCGACGAATACCAGCAGTCCCGGATGGCCGCGCGGAACGAGTTCCCCATGACCTGGTTCGTGCTGCCGCCGCTCATCCACGCCGCCGCCATGATGCCCACCTTCACCGCGCTGTGGTCGGGCAACGCGGTGCTGTTCCAGCCGCGCTTCGATCCCGACGAGGTGTGGCGGGTGGTGGCGCGGGAACGGCCGCACGTCCTGGTCGTCACCGGCGACGCCATCGCCCGGCCGCTGGTCGACTCGTATCGGGCCGCGCCCGTGGACGCCTCCTCGCTCGTCTCCATCGGGTCAGGGGCGGCGCAGCTGACCCAGCCGGTGAAGAACGCACTGCTGGAACTGTTCCCGAACACCCTGGTCACCGAGTCCATCGGGTCGTCCGAAACCGGTTTCGGCGGAATCGGATTCGCGCAGAAGGACGACGATCCGGCCCGCGCGCCGCGCGTGAGCACCGGTCGAGGCGCGCTGGTGGTCGACGATGACGGGCGGCCCGTCGCACCCGGCGGGGAGGGCTGGGTGGCCAAGACCGGCAATGTGCCGATCGGGTACTACAAGGATCCGGTCAAGACCGGCAAGCTGTTCCGCATCGTGGACGGCGTGCGAATGGTGATCACCGACGATCGCGCGCGCGTCGAATCCGACGGGTCGGTCACGTTGATCGGGCGCGGCAACATGGTCATCAACACCGGCGGCGAGAAGGTCTTTCCCGAAGAAGTGGAAGCCACGCTCAAGGCGCATCCGTCGGTCTACGACGCGGTCGTGGTGGGGGTGCCGCACGAGCGCTGGGGTCAGCTGGTGGCGGCCGTGGTGTCCCCGGCGGACGGCGACATCGACCTGGCGGTCCTGGAGGCCCATGTGCGCGAGCGCCTCGCCGGATACAAATTGGCGCGCCGGATCTGGGTGGCCGGGACCGTCGCCCGGACGCCGAGCGGGAAGCCCGATTACCGGTGGGCGAAGGCATATGTCGCCGAGCGGGCGCCAGACCATGAAAGTAGGTGACCGGTGAGCGGACGAACTGCGTGAAACAACCGGCGCGCCTAGGTGAAACCTGTTCTAATTCGAACATGGTAGATGCCCACACCGTGCTCGGGGAGCGGGTCAGCATGCCGGTGCGGATCCGGCACGCGGACGCGAGTTCGGCGCTGTTCCTCGTCGACGCCCGCGCCGCCGCCGAACTGCTCACCGGCACCGGGCTGGAGCCGCTCACCCTGCTCGGCAAGGCCGTGCTCTCGCTGGCCTTCGTGCGCTACGTCGACGGCGACCTCGGGCCGTACCACGAATTCGCGTTCTCGATCATGGCGAAACAGCCCGGACGCAAGGACAGCACCGGGGCCTACATCCACTGGCTGCCGGTGAACCAGAGCTTCACCTGCGAAGCGGGACAGTCGATCTGGGGCTTCCCCAAGCTCATGGCCGACATCGACATCGCGCCCGACGGGCGCGGGCACCGGTGCGAGGTCCGCGTCGACGGGCAGTTCGTGCTCGCGCTGCGAGTCGCCGACGGCGTCCCGATGCCCGCCGGCGCGGGCGGCGCCTCCATCGACGCCTACACCTCGCGTAACGGAATCCTGCGTCGCACACCCTGGATCATGAACCCCGGCCAGGTCCGGGGACGGCCGGGCGGCGCGCGCATCCACCTCGGAGACCACCCCGTCTCCGATCAACTGCGCGCTCTCGGGCTGCCCGGGCGCGCACTGTTCTCCAGCCGGATCGGCGCGCTCCGCATGACTTTCGAGGACGCCGCAACGGTCTTGCAGACCCAGGAGGTCCGATGAGCCGCACCGCACTGGTCACCGGAGCGGCCAGCGGTCAGGGCCGCGTCGTCGCGCAACGCCTCGCCGCCGCGGGCTGGCAGGTGGCGGCCGTCGACGTGAACGCCGACGGGCTGGCCGTCACCGCCGCCCGCTCGCCCAACACCCACACCTATGAATGCGACGTCTCCGATGCCGCGCAGGTGCGGGCCGTCGTCGACAAGGTGCGCTCGGAACTGGGGACCATCGACCGGCTGGTGCACGCGGCCGGCATCGGCCATGTGCACGCCTCGGTGCTGGACCACGACGTGGCCCTCATCCGGAAGATGATGGACGTCAACTACATCGGGACCGTCAACCTGGTGCAGGCGGTCGTGCCCGCCATGCGGGACGCGGGCGCGGGGACCGTGGTGCTGTTCGCCTCGCTCGTCGGCTGGCTGCCCTCACCCGGCATGGCCGGATACACCGCGTCCAAGCACGCCGTCATCGGCTTCGCCGAGAGCCTCTCCTACGAACTGCACGGCACCGGCGTGCGCCTGCTCGTCCTGTGCCCGCCCGGCGTCGAGACCCCGTTCCTGGACGTGGTCCGCGAGGAGAACGCCAGCGTGCTCGGCAACGCGGTCCCCGTCACCCCGGAATTCGTCGTCGACGCCCTGGAAAAGGCGTTGGCCGCACCGAAGACGCCGCTCTACGTATTCCCCGGAGAGGCTCGGCCCGCCTACTACATGCGGCGATTCCTGCCCGGCGTGGCGCGCGCCATCATCCGGCGCACGATCCGTCCGATCGAGTAGAACCCCCCCGAACGTGGATGCCGGCACGTGCTCCGATCGGCATCCGCTCCGGTGCTGGGCGGCCCGGGCTCTGCGGCCGCCCAGCACCCGTATCCAGCAACCATCCAGCGATAATTCACTAGCGCTATCACTCCCCTCCAGGCACTCTGGGCTCTCTGCAAGCACTAGCCGAGAGGGGATGAATGAGTACGCGCACGTCCGCGGTACGGCTGGTTCTGCGCTATTACGGCCGGGAAATGGCCCGGCGCAAAGCCATCACGATCACGGCCATGCTGGGGCCCGCTCTCGGCAATATCTGCCAGCTCTACATCGCGCCGCTGCTGGTCGCGATCGTCGTCGGCAAGGTCGCCGCCACCGGCGACTCGTCCATCGGCGCGCTCGCACCCTATGTGGTGGGGTTCGGCGCGCTGCTGTTCATCGCCGAGGTGTGCTGGCGCATCGGCATCCACTTCCTGAACCGCTTGGACGCCAACGGGATCGAGAACCTCTACAACACCGCGATGGACGAACTCCTCGCCAAGGACTCCGCGTTCTTCCACAACAACTTCGCGGGCTCGCTGACCAAGCGCGCGCTGAGTTTCGCCACCCGGTTCGAGGACTTCGCCGACACCTTCGCCTTCGAGATCGTCGCCGCCTTCGTGCCGCTGACCTTCGCGTCGGTGGTGCTGTGGCGCTACGACCCGATGCTGGTCATCGTGCTGCTCGGCCTCATCGCCGTCAGCGGCGTGGTCGTCGCCCCGCTCATCCGGCGCCGCCAGCATCTGGTCGACGACCGCGAGGCGGCCATCGCCCTGGTGTCCGGGCACGTCTCCGACACCCTGTCGAACATGCAGGCCGTACGGGCCTTCGCGGCCGAACCCGAGGAGATCGCCGAACACCGGCGACGGGTCGCGGTGCAACGGCGAAAGTCGTTGCTGTCGTGGGATTACAACAATCTCTACATCGACACCGCGATCACCCCGCTGATGGTGATCGTGAACGTGGCCGGGCTGCTCATCGCCCTCGGCGTGGGCGGCGGGCACGCGTCGGTCGAGGTCATCATGGTGTCCTTCACCTACTACTGGAACGCCACCGGGATCATGTTCCGGTTCAACCAGATCTACCGGCGGCTGGAGAGCACCACCACCGAGGCCGCGCAGTTCACCGAACTGCTGCTGGAATCTCCGACCGTGCTCGACATCGCCGAACCGGAACCCTTGCGGCCCAAGGGGGCCGACATCCGGTTCGAGAAGGTGAACTTCGCGCACGCGGGGGCGCAGCCGCTGTTCCGCGGCCTGGATCTGGACGTGCCCAGCGGCGCGCGCATCGGGCTGGTCGGCCGGTCCGGCGGCGGCAAGAGCACGCTCACCCAGTTGCTGCTGCGCATGATGGACATCGACGGCGGCGTGATCCGCATCGGCGGACAGGACATCTCGCGACTACGCCAGAGCGATCTGCGCAGCCTGCTGTCCTACGTGCCGCAGGACCCGGCCATGTTCCATCGGTCGCTGAGCGACAACATCCGTTTCGCCCGGCCCGAGGCCACCGACGAGGAGGTGCGGCGCGCCGCCAAGGCCGCCCACGTCACCGAATTCGCGGACGGGCTGCCCGACGGTATGGAGACGCTCATCGGCGAGCGCGGCGTGAAACTGTCCGGCGGACAACGCCAGCGGGTCGCGCTCGCGCGGGCCATCCTGCGCGACGCCCCGATCCTGCTGCTGGACGAGGCCACCAGCGCCCTCGACTCCGAGAGCGAGATCCTGGTGCAACAGGCGCTCTGGGAGTTGATGGAAGGGCGTACGGCGCTGGTGGTCGCGCACCGGTTGAGCACCGTGGCCGGGATGGACCGGCTCATCGTGCTCGATCGCGGGCGGATCGTCGAACAGGGCAGCCACGAGGAACTGCTGCGCGGAGAAGGCACCTACGCGCAGCTGTGGCGGCACCAGTCCGGCGGATTCCTGGCCGAGGAAGTGGCCGCCCGCTGATGGTTCGAGGTGGTGACGGGAGAGGTTCCGTCGCCACCTCGAATTCCTCAGTTGCCCTGGAAGTTCGGCTTGCGCTTCTCGGCGAACGCCCGCGGGCCTTCCTTGGCGTCATTGCTGCGGAAGACCGGCAGGCCGACCTTGGCGTCGATCTTGAACGCCTCTTCCTCGTGCAGGCCCTCGGTGTCGCGGATGACCTTCAGGATCGCCTGCACGGCCAGCGGGCCGTTGTTGTTGATCAGCTCGGCGATCTCCAGGGCCTTGTCCAGCGCGGTGCCGTCCGGCACCACGTGGCCGATCAGGCCGAAGTTCAGCGCCTCCGCGGCGGTGATGTGGCGGCCGGTCAGCAGCAGCTCCGCGGCCACGGTGTACGGGATCTGGCGCGGCAGGCGCACCGCCGAGCCGCCCATCGGGAACAGGCTCCACTTCGCCTCGGACACACCGAACTTGGCGCTCTCACCGGCGATGCGGATGTCGGTGCCCTGCAGGATCTCGGTGCCGCCGGCGATGGCCGCGCCCTCGACGGCGGCGATCAGCGGCTTGGTCAGACGGCGGCCCTTGAGCAGACCCGGCATGCGGGACGGGTCGAAGGCCGAACCCTCCTTCATGCCGTCCTCGGGCTTGTTCTTGTTCATGTTCTTCAGATCCGCGCCCGCGCAGAACGCGCCACCGGCACCGGTGAGGATGCAGGAGCGGATCTCCGGATCGTTGTCGACCGTGTCCCACGCCTCGGTCATGATGGCCAGCATCTCGCCGGTCAGCGCGTTCTTGGACTTCGGGCGGTTCATGGTGACGATGAGCGTCGCGCCACGCTTCTCGACCAGCGCGTGCGGCTCGGTGTTGGCGGGGGTTTCAGCAGTCGCTGCGGTCATCGCCGACCCTTCTTTCGATATGGACGAACCAAGATTCCGGCACGAAAGTACCCCGCGCCGTTGTCCTAAACAATAACGTGTTCTAGTTTGAACCATGGTGACCGCCGTCACGGGCGGCAAGTAGTGGAGAGAGTCCCATGAGCACAACGAGTAAGGCGAAGCTTCCGCCGCGCGTCACGGAATCCCTCATCAACCGGCTGACCGCGATGGTGACCGCGGGCAAGGCCGGCGAGGCCCGCGAGCCCTTCGAGATGACCGAGGTCTACACCGGCGACGTCGTCGGCTACCTGCCCCAATCCTCCCCCGAGGACGTGGTGGCCGCGGCCGAAATGGCTCGCGCCGCGCAGAAGGAATGGGCCGCCCGCCCGCTCAAGGACCGGCTCGCCGTCTTCGAGCGCGCGCACGAGCTGCTGCTCACCGAGATCGAGACGCTCGCCGACCTGATCCAGATCGGCTGCGGCAAGGCCCGGCGCATGGCCATCGAGGAAGTGTGCGACACCCCGCTGGTGATCGCGCAGTATCTCAAGACCGCCGAGAAGACGCTCAAGCCCAAGAAGCGCTCCGGGCCCATGCCGGTCATCACCTCCTCCACCGAGGAGCACCGGCCGAAGGGCGTCGTCGCGGTCATCGCGCCGTGGAACTTCCCGTTCGCCATCTCCATGTCCGACTCCACCCCGGCGCTGATCGCGGGCAACGGCGTGATCATGAAGCCGGACAACAAGACCGCGCTGTGCACCCTGTACGGCATCGAACTGCTCCAGAAGGCGGGCCTGCCGCGCGGGCTCATCCAGGTGGTCTGCGGCGTCGGCCCCGACGTCGGGCCGACCCTGATCGACAATGTCGAGTTCGTCATGTTCACCGGCTCCACCGCCACCGGCCGCACCATCGGCGAGCAGTCGGGGCGCAACCTGATCGGGTGCAGCCTCGAGCTCGGCGGCAAGAACCCGATGATCGTGCTCGATGACGTCAACTTCGACGAGGCCATCCCGTCGATCCTGTTCGCGGCCTTCGGCAACGCCGGCCAGATCTGCATGCACATCGAGCGCATCTACGTGCAGGAACGCATCTACGACGAGTTCCTGCGCCGGTTCACCGCGGCCGCGGAGGAACTCTCCGGGAAGATGGGCGCCTCCTACGACTTCGCACCCGAGATGGGGTCGCTGGTCTCCGTCGACCACATGAAGCGGGTCGCGGCGCACGTAGACGAGGCACGGGAGAAGGGCGCGACCATCGTCACCGGTGGCAACCCGCGTCCCGACCTCGGACCGGCCTTCTTCGAGCCGACCGTCCTCACCGAGGTCACCAAGGACATGGCGCTGGCCACCATGGAAACCTTCGGGCCGGTCGTCAGCATCTACAAGTACAAGACCGGCGACGAGGCCGTGGCGCTCGCGAACGACACCCCCTACGGGTTGAACGCCGCCATCTGGACCGGAAACTTCGACCGCGCAACGAAACTCGCCGAGCGCATCGAATCCGGCTCGATCAACATCAACGACGGCTTCATCACCAGCTATGCCGCCAAGGGCACGCCGTCCGGCGGCGTCAAGCAGTCCGGCGTCGGCACCCGCCACGGCGCGGCCGGGCTCCTGAAGTACACCGACACCATCAACGTCGGCGTCCAGAAGAAGCAGATCATGGCTTCCCGCTCGTCCATGCCGTACGAGAAGCAGCTCAAGTCGACCCTGGTCACGCTGCGCCTCATGCGTCGCCTGCACCTGGGCTGACGGCTGTAAACCGCTCCACGACACAGGGTCCCGGCCGAATCGGCCGGGACCCTTCGCGTTGGTTCGGGTCAGGGGCGCTGCGCGGTCAGCGACAGCTGGGCGACACCGATGATGTGCGAGCCCATGGAGAACGACGCGACCGCCGGGGTGGCGGTGGCGGGCAGGCCCAGACTCGGGGTGTCCAGGGCCAGGACCGAGATCTGATAGGTGTGCGGACGGTCTCCGGTGGGCGGGCACGGGCCCAGGTAGCCGGGGGCGCCCGCGTCATTGGCGCCCGCGACGCCCGCCGCGCCCGCGGTGAAATCGGTTGCGGTGGCCGGGATATCCCAGTTCAGCCAGTGCCAGAAGCCCGCGCCGGTCGGGGCATCCGGATCGAACATGGTGACCGCGAAACTCTTCGTGCTCGCCGGTGCGCCCGACCATTGCAGGCGCGGGGCGTGATTGGCGGCGGTGCAGCCGAACGCGCCCGCGTAGAAGTCGGCCGGGAAGGCGTGATCGGCGGCGCCGTCCGGGCTGGTGACCGTGAACCGGGCGGCAGCGGCCGGAACCACGGGCCGAACCTGAACGGACGCGGGCGGATTCGTGGTGGGGGCGGCGGGCGTCGAATCCCCGCCGGTGCCGCACGCGGCGGCGGACAGCAGGGCCGCCACGGCGAAGGTCGCGGAAACGGTGCGTGCGATGCGAGTCATGGCGGTTCTCCTCGGGTGCTCGAATGACAGGACGAGCATCCCGAAAGCCGGAACTCCCAGGGAGAGCCTGTGCACCCTGGTATTCCGCGTACCACCCGGCCGCTCTCCTACGCTGGAGCCGAGTGAAGGAGCGCGAGCGTGGACATGACGACATCCGGACAGGAGCTGGGCGCTTTCCTGCGTGCCATGCGCGAGCGCCTGTCACCCGAGCAGGCGGGCCTCCCGGCGGTCGGCCCGCGCCGCACCCCCGGCCTGCGCAGGCAGGAAGTGGCGCAGCTCGCCGCCGTCTCCATCGACTGGTACATCCGCCTCGAACAGGGCCGCGTCGGCACCCCCGGCGCCGCCATCCTCGACGCCCTCTCCGAGGCCCTCCGCCTCACCGACACCGAACGCGCCCACCTCCACCTCATCGCCCGCGGCGCCACACCCCCGGCCCGCACCCCCATCGCCGCCCCGCCCGCCTCGCTCCTGACGATCCTCGACGGCATGCCCGCCCTCCCGGCCTACCTGACCGACTTCCGCCTGGACGTCCTCGCCCGGAACACCGCCGCCGTGGCCCTCTTCGGCACCGGATTCGACTCCGGCGTCAACACCGCCCGCCTGACCCTCCTCGACCCCGGCATCCGCGCCGGCCAACTCGACTGGGACCGCATCGCCCGCGAAACCGTCGGCATCCTCCGCCGCAACCAGGCCCGCCACCCCGCCGACCCCGGCCTGCGCGCACTCATCGACGAATTACGCACGGACAGCCCTGAATTCGCCGACTGGTGGGACGACCACACCGTCCAGGACCGCAGCCACGGCACCAAACGCATCCGCCACCCCGAAGCCGGCGACCTCACCGTCGCCTACGACAGCCTCACCAGCCCCAACGACCCCGACCACACCCTCACGATCCTCACCCCCGCCGACCCCGCCACCACCGCGGCCCTCGACAACCTGCTAGCCACCCACGCGAACCGCCTGGGCGCCAATCGGCTTCGCCCCGTCGCCGGATGACACACGGCCCCGGCTCCGCGAGAGAGCCGGGGCCGCGTCGCGGTCACGCTACTTCTGAGCCGACAGGCTGCTCAGCAGTCCACCGATCACCGGAATCGAACTCGCGCTGCCCGTTCCGCCATTTCCGGCGGTCGGCGGCGCGCAGGTCGTCCCGGCAGGAGCGGTCTGGACCACGGTCACGGTCGGGCCGTTCTCCCCGAAATTGGAGAGCCCCCGATCGGTGCTGTACGGCCACGCGCTGGTCATGAACTCTCCCGGAGCGGTCGGCGTCCACGTCGCCACGACATCCTTGCCCGCCACATACGGAGCCGTCGCGACGATGGTGAAGGCCGAATCGCCGGTCGCCCGCGTCTGGAACGCAAAAGCGTTCTGCCAGGGGACATTGCCGATCAGGATCGTGGCATCGGCGGCCGGCAGCGTCAACGTGTAGGTCGATCCGACGCAATAGGCCGTCGACGCCGAGATGGTCACCCCCTCGGCGGCCGCGGGCGCCGCCGTCGCAACAATGGTGGCCACCGCCACCGCACCTGCCGCCGCGGCAAAGCCGATCCGCGGTCGGGCAAGCATCGACATATTCATTTCTGCACTCCCCATTTGTCGAAAATCCCCCTGTGTCAAGGGGACTGGCGCAGCTTAACGCAGCACACCGACACGCCACCTCGGCCGCCTCGGGCCCTCGAACGCGTATCGTCCCGCCCATGAGCACAGCCGCTGACACGACCGCCGTGACAAACCTGATCGCGCAGTACGCGGAACTGGTCGATGCCGGAGATTTCGCCGGAGTCGGCGCCTTGTTCGCGGAGGGTGAGTTCATCGGCGGCGGTGGCTCGATCCGAGGCAGCGCGGACGTGGAGCGGATGTTCCAGCGCATGGTGATCCGCTACGACGACGGCACCCCGCGCACACACCACGTCACAACCAACATCGCCATCGAATTCGGCGACCCCGCGAATACCGCGACCTCGCGCGCCTACTTCACGGTCTTCCAAGCCCTCCCGGACCTGCCCCTCCAGGCCATCGCCACGGGCCGCTACCGCGACCGCTTCCACCGTCGCGACGGACAGTGGCGATTCGCGGAGCGCCACGTCACCATGCACTTGACCGGCGACCTCAGCCGCCACCTCCGTCGCTGATCGACCCCGGAAAACACAAAACCCCCGGCTCTCGAAAGAGCCGGGGGCCGAGTTGTGTCTCAACCACACAGTCGGGGTGACAGGATTTGAACCTGCGACCTCTTCGTCCCGAACGCTGTTCGGGACCTGCGGCGCGGCTCGGGTAGTGCCGCTGAGCAGCGGCATAGTGCCTGTGCATCCCATCCCGTCCGCTTGTGTCCCAAGCGGTTTGCTGCCTTCCTGCTGCCTGCTTGTCAGCTGATGCTGAATGGGCCGTGGTTCTTCACCCACCAGTTCGCCAGGAGGTCATGGTGTTCCACAACGAGGGCGCAGGCGTGTTTGACCATCTTCGCCCGCCCCTTGGGGATGGCGTTCATCAGTTCGCCTGTCTGGAGATTGATTCGCAGGTCGATGGACGGATCCGTGGTAAAGGTGATGTGCGCATGCGGTGGCTGGTGATCACGGGTATGCACGGTGAGGGTGACTCCTCCCTGGAGGCGAATTCCCTCCGCAGTCAGTGCCGTGACGAACCCGTCCGCGTCGTACGCGACAGGACCTTCGCCGTCCATCTCGTGCATCGCGATCGCGTGTAGCCGCGCAAACACATGCTCAGCGGTGAGGTATCCGGCCGCTTCGGCCTCCGCCCACACCCTGCGAGACCCGATCATGATCGGTTTGTCGTCCGTTTGGCTCCAATACGGATTGTCAGGATGTCGGCTCATCGCACCTTCCAGTTGCAGGTAAGGGCGGCAACGTACCAGCCACGTCCCTGACGACGCACCCCATTTTCGGCGGCGCGCTGCCTACGTCACGACATGCGGACTGCCCGCGCCAGATGTGCTTAGGCGACGAGGTTGGCCCTGGGGTGGTCGGGTGTGCGCCGCCGGGCGGGCAGGTACCCACCTGCCCCATAGGGCCTGCCCTTCTCGCGTAGAGGCTCCGGGGTCAAGGGTGGCCGTAGGCCATCGGCGTGCCGACGCGACGAAGGAGCGCCCTTGAAGCTGGAGGGGCGCGGGAACACAATGCAGGCCCGACCACCCCGGGGCCACGCATCCGGAGGATGCGGAATTCCTAAAAGCGATGGCGGGTGGCGCGACGCTCCGACGTTCCCCGTCCGCGAGGGACGAGCGGGCGGGCCGCACGGCGACGTGCGGCGCGTCGCCGGCGCGCGCCAGCGCGCCCTTGATCCTGTATAGCCAAATTCGGCAAGGACTTTGGTATGTGAGGGGCGGGCCGACGCGCGGATTCTCAGCGCGAGTCTTCTGTGAGAAGGCGACGAGTGAATCCGGCGGCCACGAGGCGCTCGTAGGCTTCCCGGACATCGTCTGGAACGTCTTGTGCGATGGCCCAGCCCTTCGAGGGGTAAACCCAAATCCGTTGTGTATCACCGACGAGCATGTTCACCACACGGTCTACGTCGCCGATGCTGGCGACATAGTCGTCCAGGGCGAGGGGAAGCGATCCGCAGATGACATCGACCTCGGGCCAGCGCATTCGGCAGATGGCGTAGCTCCGGCGCTGCTGGTACGGGCGGGAAATCAGCATGACCGACTTCGTGGATTCGAGACGGTCATGCTCCTTCAGGAGGTCCCGGGTGAAGTCGATATTGTCGCCGGTATTCGTAGCTGCTGGCTCGATGAGGATGGCATCGCTCGGCACCCCACGTTCGATGGCGTGCTCTCGGAAGTGGATGGCTTCGCCTCGGGGAAAGCGGTCCACGGTGGTCGGTGCGTTCGCGCCCGTGAACACGATGAGCGGAAACATGCCCGCGCGGTAGAGATCGGCGGCGTAGGTGGCAACTCCGATGTCATGACCTCCGAGTCCGATACCGACATCGACCGGACGCGGGTCATGGTGCATCTGGTTGAAACCCCAGAGGGTTTCGACCTCCGAGCGGTATTCCGCGGGCAGGGTTGCTGGCATGGGCGTTTCCTCTACTCGGGCAGCTTGAAGTCGTAGGTCCACGAGAATCGGGATGCCGCATGGACGCCACGCGCAAACTCAATCAGGACATCGTTCGCGGTATAGGTACGACGCGTAAGAATCATGACCGGTTCGCCGGCAGGGAGTTCGAGGGTCTCGGTTTCTTCCGGGGTCGGCATCCGGGCGAAGATCGTTTCTGACATGTGGTCGGGCTCGTACCCCTGCAAAGTGAGGACTGAGAACCCGCCACCCGGGCCGGCCGGGCCGGGAGTCGGGTCCACCAGTGGTGTGCCTTCGACCATTTCCGGAAGGTAGTAGCTGGCGAGGGTATGAGTTGGCCGACCGGCGTCACGGACGATGCGAGCGCGCTCGTAGACTCGCGAATCAGCTTCTAGCCCAAAGGCTTCCGCGACTTCGGAATCTGCTTCGAGCAGACTAACCGTCTGAGTCTGATCGGTCCGCTGCCACGGTCTTCCGGACGCTTCGCGGTCAGCGATGAAGGCGACCGTATCGCCGTACTTCCACTTCTTCTTCGAGTACCGCTCGGCCCCGAGCCTCCGCATCGGAGGGCGCTCCCGTACCACGGTCCCGCGGCGGCGGATCGGGGTCACCAGCCCCTCGGCTTCAAGCTGATTGACCGCCTGGCGAACCGTCTTGATGTTGACGCCGTAACGCTCCGCTAACTCCTCCTGTTTGGGAAGCGTTGCGCCAGGCAGGTATTCGCCCTTATTGATGGCTTCGCGCAGGTTGGCCGCAACTTCTCGGTATCCGCTCATGTCGTTCAGGTGCTCTCTCGTGGCAGGTCTGCGGAGTCGTCGGCATTAAGAGTAGCCATAATCCAGCAATTGAGGAATACGGCCAATTAGAACCAGCTCTATTGTTGCTCCGACGTGCCAGTGCTCCAATAGAGCTACCCCTATTGGAGCTATTGGCTCCGGGTTCGAAACCTCAACTAGTGCACAAGGAGTGGAGCCAATGGCTCTCAAGAACTACCGCTTTGGTCTTCCGTTTCGTACGCCGTTCGAGAACGGCTTGGTGCTGATCGGCACCATCGAGCGCAACACCGAGTACAAGCAGGGCGTCCCGGAGGAGAACCGTCGCCAGAAGGTGGACGACGTGACCGGGCTGAAGGAGTGGAAGGCCAAGGTCACCGACCCGACCGAGAAGAACGCCAAGCGCGCCTCGTTCGAGCTGATCTTCCTGGCGGACGTGCAGCCGGTTCCCTCGACGCAGGAGATCGTGCCCGGTACCGGGATGCGCATGATCGAGCTGGAGGGTCTGACCGCGGAGCCGAAGGTGATGGGGCAGGGCGAGTTCAAGTACCTCGGCTACACCTACCGCGCGACCGGGATCGTGGGCGACAACTCCGGCGCGAAGATGCCCCCGATGGACGTGCCGGCCTCCCGTTCGGCCCGTGGTGACAAGGCGGGTGCGTGATGGGCTACATGCGGATGAGTGCCCATTCCGCCTCGACGGTCCGCGAGGTGGAGTACCGCCCGCAGCAGGTGGTGGTCTACGGCAAGCAGAAGCAGTACACGGACACGGTGCTGCCCGCGATCTGGGTGCGGCTCACCGGTGACAGCGAATTGTCGCTGAGCATCGGCATCGACGAGGCCCGCGCCCTGTTCTACGGCCTTGGTGTCGCGTTGGTGGAACACGCTGTGGCCCAGTGCGATCCGCGTGGCGCTTGGGCGGTGGCGTGATGGGCTTCGCCGCGTACCGCCTCTACCTGTCGGCCATGGTGTCCCTCACGGGCGTCGCGATGGTCCCGGTCGCGCTCCTGCTGGCGTTCGGTCCGCGCCCCGACACTCTGGTTGTCGCTCCGGACTCCTCGCTGGTCTCCTCGGCCGCAGAGTGCGTGATGTTCTGCGACCAGCCCACGCTGGCCGCGCCGAGCAACACCGCGCCGGCCAAGAAGTCCGATTGCGCGTTCTTCTGCGACGAACCGCCGATGCCCTCGCATGACGAGATCTGCCGGCTGTTCTCCGGGCAGAAGGAGTGCTGAACGATGTTGTACACGGTTGGGGCGCTCCTGGTGGGTGCCCTCGCCGTACTCCTGCTCTTTCGGCGGACATCGCGGTCCGTCCCGTTCGAGCGGGAAGTTGCGGCGGCTCCGCTGGAGTTGCAGACCGCGGTGAAGCGGTTGGCGGACAACGGGTTCCGTCACCGCATACTCGCCGCTTTGAAGCTGGGTTCGCCCGAGAAGGGCTACCCGCGCCTGATCTGGTGGGACTACACCAATCAGGGTTTGGAAGCGCACCTGATGGTGTTGGGTGGTCAGTCCACCTCGGACTGGACCGGAAAGGACATCCTCGACGCGTGGGCCCACGCGCTGATGGTCCCGAAGGTCACCGCCTACACCCCTGAGCCCGGCCATATCCGCTTGCAGGTGAGGACATCCGATGCCCTCGCTGCCCCGGCAACGTTGCCGGCGGCGGTCCCCGATGACGTGGACCTGCGGGCGGTACCGGCCGGCCTCGGCGAAGACCTCAGCCCGTGGCTGGTGCCGATCCTCTACACACACCTGCTGATCGCCGGCGCGACCGGTTCAGGCAAGGGCGGCGTTGTCTGGGCCATCGTCAACGGCCTCGGCCCGGCCATCCGCTCGGGGCTGGTGGACCTGTGGTGCATCGACCCCAAGGGCGGGGTGGAGTTCGGGCCGGGTGAGGACTTGTTCGTCCGGTTCGCCTACTCCACGGCGGAGGACGCTCTCGCGCTGCTGCGGGAAGCGGTGGAGGTGATGCGGGAACGGCAGGCAGCGTTGCACGCCAAACGCATCCGCAAGCACGTCCCCACCCCGGCGGAACCGCTGATCGTGATCATCATCGACGAAGCAGCGTCGCTGTCGTCCTACGCGCCGCGCGAGATTCGCAACGAGTTCGAGGAGCTGCACGGCCTGCTGCTGTCCCAGGGGCGGGCGTTGGCGATCTCGGTCATCGGGTGCGTGCAGGACCCGTCCAAGGACACCATGCCGCAACGCCAGCTCTACCCGTACCGAGTCGGTCTGCGGCTCGACGAACCCGGCCAGGTCGGCATGATCTTCGGCGCTGGTGCCCGGGACCGCGGAGCGCGGTGCGACGAAATCCCAGACACCACGCCCGGTGTCGCCTACGTGGAACAGGACGGGTCCAGCCGGATCAGCCGGGTTCGCGCGTTCCTGGTCACGGACGACGACGTACCCGAACTCGTGGAACGGTACGCGCCGCGACCCCAACTGTTCGCAATCGACGGCGACACAGACGATTTCGACCCGGAAGGGGAAGCGGCATGAACGGGCAAGTACAGCTGCGGCTGTCCGGCGACCTCGGGGATATCACGATGGTCCTCGCGGAGCTGCTGGCCTCCAAGCAATTCCATCTCGCTGTGGACGAAACCCCGTACCCCAACCGCCGCCAGCCCGGCGTCCGGGTCTACGTGGACCTGACCGTCCCCGCTCCCAAGGAGGGTGGGCTATGAAATCCGGACTCGTCACCATCTCCCACGTCCTGGCCTACTGCACCGAGTGCGGCATCGGTTGGCACTGCGGAGCCGTGGACTGCGAGCGTGAAGCCTGCTGCCTGGGCGATTCCGACGATGCCGCTGCCGCGCGCCTGGACGCCGCCGGCTGGGAAGTCGACCTCACCGCGCACCAATTCCGCTGCCGCAACTGCGCCGTCTTCGGCACCTGCGACGCCTGCGGCCACGGCTTCGGCGGAGGCGGAGTCACCTGCGGCGACGTATGTGAGGCACTGCTGCGGGACCGGGATCAGTCATGACCACCCGAAAGAAGTCGGACACAGAGCCGAAAACCGCTGTGCGGAAAGTCAATCCGATCGTCAAGAAGGCTGCCGAGCAGGTCCAGGCGGCCAAGGCCCGCAAGGTCGCCCGCTGGGGCAAGGACTTCCGCGGCGACTGCTCCGGCCAGTTCGAACTGGACCTGTTCCCGCCCACCCCGAAACCCCGCAGGAGGCGGTCATGACCACCGCGACCACGAAGACCACTGACAATGAGTTGGACGTGCTCGACCTGATCGTCCTGGCCGTGCTCAACACCATCTGGCACACCGCGACCGGACTACTGGTCGGGGCGTGGTGGGCGATCCTGTTCCCGATGTTCTCGGTCCCGCTGGTGACGTCGCTGGCCGTGGGCTGGCGGCTCGGCTGGCCGGCTGGAGCGGCGTGGGCCGGGGTATCGGCCGCGGGGATCATGCTGTGGCGCTGGAAGTGCCCACAGATGTTCGAGCGGGCGGTGGCCTGGCGGGCGCGTTCCCGCTGCCTGACCTGGTGGCGCTACCGCCGGCAGTGGCGGACTCGCATCGATGACTGCGAGCTGACGGTCAGCTTCGGCACTGTGGTCGGCTACCCGGCTGTGCAGGAGATCTGGATCGACGACATCACCGATTGCGTCCATGTGCGGATGCTTCCCGGCCAGAGCCCCGCCGACTGGACCAGCCGCGTCGATCGCCTCGCCCTGGTCTTCGGTGCCCGCGAATGCCAGGCCCGCCTGGTCGGCCCCGGCCTGATGGAACTGGAGTTCTGGCACTGGGACCCGAAGGTCCCGATGGTCCTCGACGACGGCGAGGAGAAGGCGGCATGACCACGGCTGCCGACACCGGGGGCGGTTCCACCGAACAGGATGGGGCCGCCCCCGGCCTCTCCGATCATGAGTCCGCCGCCGCACGCCGTGCCCGACCCTCCATGCGCGAGATCGCGATTGCCGCAGCCGACAACTTCGGCGTCTGCCGCCGGCCGATCCCGATGCGGGTGGAGGAGGCGGACGGGCGCGAACGCTACATCGGCGCACCGTGCAAGAGCACCGTGGCCTCCGTCTGCCCTTCCTGCGCGCACCGTGCGTGGTCGCTGCGGTTCCAGCAGTGCCGCGAGGGCTGGCACGCCGAGACCGAACCCGTGGACGAGAAACGAGAACCAACTCGCGAGCAGACCGAAATGCTCAGTGACCGTGCGGATTTGGTGAGCGAATACCATGCGGCTCGCGATGACGGCGACGATGAAGCCGCGGCGGTTATCCGCGATATGGTGGCCGATCTCGATCGTGAACTCCGTGCTTCCGGTGCCCGCGGCTCGCTACCTGCATTGGACGCCACCCCGAAACCGCGGCGGGCTCGGTCGACTCGTCGGCGGCAGGATTCGCCGAATCTGCCGCGAATGAATGTGGCGCGCACCACCATCGGCGGTGTCCACGCGGGCCGTCGCTACTCGATGTTCGTCACGCTCACCCTGCCCTCCTACGGCCCGGTCCGCTCCGATGGCGCGCCCTGGCACCCGGACGGGTACGACTACCGCGGCGCCGCGCGGGACATCGTGTTCTTCGCGATGCTGTTCGACCGCTGGATTCAGAACCTGCGGCGCGCGGTCGGCTACGACGTGCAGTACTTCGCCACCGTGGAACCCCAGCGCCGCGGCGCACCACACCTGCACATCGCGCTGCGCACCTCGATCCCGCGCAAGCTGCTGAAGCTGGTCACCGCCGCCACCTACCACCAGGTGTGGTGGCCGCACTTCGACCAGCCCGTCTACGGCGGGGACCGCATGCCCGTCTGGGACTACCAGCACGCCACGTTCGTGGACCCGGACGACCGGACACCCCTGCCGGATTGGCAGCAGGCCCAGGACATCCTGGACACCGTGGACGACCTGGAGCCGGCCCACGTGATCCGCTTCGGCGCACAGATCGACATCAAGGGCATCCCCGCGGGCAGCGAGGAATCCAACCGCCACATCGGCTACCTGACCAAGTACCTCGTGAAGTCCATCGGCGAAGTCCTGAACGCCGGCACCCGCCGCGCCGCCGACCACTACGACCGCCTGCACGCCGAACTCCAGACCGTCCCCTGCTCCCCGCAGTGCTCGGTGTGGCTGCGCTACGGCATCGTGCCCAAGGGCGCTACGGAGAAGACGGTCCCGGGCCACTGCAAGGGCAAGGCGCACCGCCGCGAGACCCTGGGCTTGCGCGGGCAACGGGTCCTGGTCTCGCGCCGATGGTCCGGCAAGACGCTCCCGGACCATCAGGCCGACCGCGCCGAATTCGTTCGGCAAGTCCTCGCTGCGGCTGGCATCGAGAAGACCGAAGGCCGGACGGTGAGCATCACCCCGGTCCGACCGGGCGACACTGCGGTTCCGCCTCGTGAGCACCTGATCATGGCCGCGATCTCGCAGCGGTCGGCGTACCGGGTCCAGTACCAGAACGCGCTGGAGTCACTCGGACCTCCTGAGGCGCATGACATTTCGGCAGTACCGACAGCGGCATAGGGAGGAGAACACAATGCAGCTGGTGAATGACGGTCGGCGGAGGCTTCGGAGAGCGGAGCCAGCGGCCTACACGGTGGACGAGGTGGCGGAGCTGCTGGGGGTGTCCCGCGGCAATGCCTATCAGGCGGTCCACGACGGGGTGATCCCCGCGAAGAGGGTCGGGCGTCGCTGGGTGATCTCGCGCAAGGCGTTCCACGAGTGGCTGGAATCGCCGGACAACCTACAGGAAGTGGTGTAGCGCAATGGGATTCATAGAGCGCACCGACTCCGGCAAGTGGAAAGCTTACTGGCGCGAACCGTCCGGGTCGCAACGGTCGAAGACGCTGCCGACGCAGAAGGAGGCCAAGGCGTTCCTCGCGCAGGTGGAACTCTCCAAGTCCACGGGTACCTACGTGTCCCCGCACGCGGGCCGCACGAAGTTCGGTGATCATGCCCGCGAGTGGATGACCGGATGGAACGCGGACCGCACCACGCAGGCCCGGGATACCTCGATCATGCGCACGCACGTGCTGCCGTACTGGGAGGACTGGAAGCTCGGCAAGATCGACCACCTGTCGGTGCAGAAGTGGGTGACCGGGCTATGCGAACAGCGCTCCCGCGCGACGGTGGCCGAGTGCAAGCGCCTGATGGCGGGCGTGATGGCCTCCGCGGTCAACAACCGGCTCATCGGCGTCAATCCAGCTGTGGGAGTTCGGATTCCGATGCGCCGCGTCCGGGACACCGATGAGCGGATCATCACGCAGGACGAGGTTCGGCAACTGCTGCTGCCGAAGGTGAGGCCCGAACGATACCGGGTGCTGATCGCCACCGCGGCCTTCACTGGACTGCGGTGGGGTGAAGCGGTCGGCCTCTGTCGGGACGCCGTGGACCTCGATGCCGCGGTCCTGCGCGTCGTGCGGACGGTGACGGAGGTCGCCGGTGCCACCGAGTTCAAGCCGTTCCCGAAATCCCGTGCGGGCCGGCGGACGGTGCCGCTCCCGAAATGGCTGGTCGTCGAACTGCGCGACTACATGCGGGAGTACCCAGCGGGCGAGCGCGGCCTGATCTTCTCGAACGAGGCCGGGGGTGCGTTGCGCCGCACCCTGTTCCGGTCGCGGGTATGGCGGCCGGCGCTGGTGCGGGCCGGGCTGCTCGGTGAGGTCTCGGAAGTGGACGGCAAGTTCGAGGCCGTCTGGATGGACGAGGACGGCGAGGTGTCCGCAGAGGTGTTCGGCAACTACGAGCAGGCAGTGAAGCAGGTCGCCCGGTACGAGCACGGTGGGCTCCGGTTCCACGATCTGCGCCACTCGTACGGCACCTGGCTCGCGGATGACGGAGTGGAGCCGCACAAGATCGCTCGCGTGATGGGCCACGAGAACATCACCACCACCATGCAGCTCTATGTCCGGCGTACCGATGATGCGGCAGCGATTCGAGGAGTGCTCGGCGATAGCGATGATGGTGAGGCGCACGACGGGGGCGAGGTGCTCGGCGGCTGATGCTGCCTTTTCGCTGCCTTCTCGGGTTCGCCGGATACTCATGGTGATCGTGAAACGAGGAAAGGCCCTGACCAGATGAACCGGTCAGGGCCTTTCAGCTGTGTCTCAACCAACACGTCGGGGTGACAGGATTTGAACCTGCGACCTCTTCGTCCCGAACGAAGCGCGCTACCAAGCTGCGCCACACCCCGTGAAGTGAACCTGCAGTAGCTTAGCGCACCCGTTGTCCAGGTGTTAAATCGGCTGGTCAGAGTGCTAAAGGAGGCGGAAGGTGGCGAAGATTCCGCGGGCCAGGTCGGGGGAGACGGAGCGGTCCACGCCGGTGTCGGCGACTATGACGAGGACCAGGGAGCCGCTGGTGGAACCGGCGCTCACGGCGTAGGTGAAGACCGAGAACGTGGTGGCGCAGCCGGCGGGGGCGGTGAAGGTGCCGGTGGTTTCCAGGAAGGTGCCGTGGAGGGTGTTGTCGCCGGCGTCGAGGGGTTGGGGCGTGCCCGCTTTCGCGGAGGTCCGGGTGGACCAGCCGATGCGGGCGGCGTGGGCGCCGATGTCGGTGGCGGCGGCGGTGGCGTCGGACAGGTCGGAGGTGGAGAGAAACATGGTGGTGCGCACGTTGTTCGGGCAGTAGTCGACGCCCTCCTGGGCGAAACCGGCGGCGGGGATGTGGTCGGCGTCGGTGCCGTATTCGGTGGTGGCGAGGTCGACGGCCCAGTCCTGGGGGACGTCCCAGGCGGCCTTCAGGTCCTTGGGGACCACCACCTGGTAGCCGGGGATGCGTGGGGTCGGGGTGGCGGCCGGGGCGGTCGTGGAGCCGCGCGGAGCGGTGGTGGTCGGTGCGGCCGACGACGGCGGAGTGGCGGGCGTGGGGGTGGAGCCGGAATCGCGCAGGACGAACACGATCGCGGCGATGGCGACGATCGCCACCACGACCGCGCCGATGGCCGCCAGCAGCCACAGGCGGCCGCGATCACCGCGCGGGGGTGGATAGGTGCCGGGAAGAGGCGATCCGGGTGCGACGGCGGCAGGACCGGTGCCGTACGAATTCGCGCCCGAGGGCACCGGATTCGGGCCCGAGGCGTAGGGATTCGGCCCGGACGCGTACGGGTTGCGGCCGGACGCTTGGGGATTCGGTCCAGAGGCGTGCGGACTTCTCCCCGCCACTCGGGGCCTCGGCCCGGATGGGTACCGGGTCGGCCCGGATGATTCAGGGCTCGGTCCGGAGGCATACGGATTCGATCCGGAAACCTGCGGGCCCGCGCCGGAGGAGTGCGGGTTCGAGT
Source organism: Nocardia sp. CA-145437 (assembly GCF_050956485.1). Classification (NCBI taxonomy): domain Bacteria; kingdom Bacillati; phylum Actinomycetota; class Actinomycetes; order Mycobacteriales; family Nocardiaceae; genus Nocardia; species Nocardia sp. CA-145437. The sequence goes on from NZ_CP191204.1 coordinate 374,744, forward strand.
CGGGGACAGGGAAATTCGGGGCCGGGTGATACGGCGGCAGCGGCGGGTTGGCGGGGCGGTCGTGGACCGGGCCCTGCCACCAATCGCCGCTGGACGTCGTTCGATCCGGGTCGTCGCCCTGGTCGTCGCGTTCTCCGCTCACCGCGGCCCCCTGTCCGACGAGTCGTGCCGCCTACTGGATCGGGCGGATGCTGGCGAGGATCTTCTTCGCCAAGGTCGCGTCCACCGCCTGCGCCACTCCGGTATCGGCCGCGATCGTGAACACGAAAGCGCCGCTGTCACCGGGAAACGCGAAGGTGTAGATCGAGTAGGTCGATGCGCAACCCGCGGTCGTCGGGGTGGCCGTCCCCTTGGTCTCCAGGTAGACGCCCTGCAACTGTCCGTCCGAGGACTGGAACGACTCCGGCGCGCCGGGCGTGGTGCCGGTGGAGGTGGACCAGCCGATGCGGCCCAGGCGGGTCCCGATGTCGGTGGCGGCCTTGCCCGGATCGGTCTCGTCGGACTGGGTCAGGAAGACGTTGGTGCGCACGTTCTCCGGGCAGTAGTCGACGCCGTCCTGCGCCAGCCCGGCCACCGGCACGGAGTCCGAGCCCTTGCTGAACGAGTCCTGACCGGTGTGGTCCAGCTTCCAGCCCTGCGGAATGTCATAGGCCGCACCGTTGTTCGGGATCGTCACGACCTGATAGCCGGGAATCACCGCGCCCGGCGTACCGGTCGCCTTCGGCGCCGTGGTCTTGCCGGGCGTCGGCTTGCCAGAAGGCGACGGCTTGGCGGTGGTCGAGGTGAGCGCGCTGATCAGCGACGGCGTCGTATTCGACGTGGCCGACGGCGAATTCGAGCCCTTGTTCACCAGCGCGACGATCCCCACCACCGCGACGATCGCCACCAGCAACGCGGCGAGACCACCGAACAGCCAGCCGCGGCCCTTGCCGGCGCCCGGGGGCGGCGGATAGGCCGGCTGTCGCCCGTAACCCGGCTGCTGACCGTATTCCGGCGGCCGGGTGAACGCCTGCGTCGGCGGATACTGCGGCGGCGGAACGTACTGCCCGGCGGGCATCGGCGCGGTCGGCTGATACCCGGGCTGCGGCCACGGCTGACCCGGCGGTTGATTCTGCTGCGGCGCCGGATAATCCGGCTGCCAACCCTGCTCCTGCGCGGGCGGCGTGCCCTGCCACCAGTCCGGATTGGGCTCCGAACCGCCGGCCTCGTTGCGGTGGTTGTCTCCACTGGTCACGATGGCCCCCTACTGAACGACTACATACCGCGCTGTATATCGCGGCGGGAGCCCGGGGCAATATCGCCGCGGGACGATCAGCGTGCGACGGCCTCCGAGGACGCGGCCCGGCCGCGCCCCGACTCGGCCACCGGCTTCTTCGGCGGCGCGCCGACCAGCGTCAGCAGCGTCGCCTCCGGGCGGCAGCAGAACCGGTACGGAGCCCACGGCGAGGTGCCCAGACCGGCCGACACGTGCAGCCGGGTGTGGGCGCCCCAGCGCGACGCGCCCTTCACCCGGGCCCGGTCGATCCCGCAGTTGGTCACCAGCGCGCCGAATCCGGGCACGCACAACTGCCCGCCGTGGGTGTGGCCCGCCATCACCAGGTCGTAGCCGTCGGCCGCGAACCGGTCCAGCACCCGCGGCTCCGGCGAGTGGGTGAGCCCGATGCTCAAGTCCGCCAGCGGATTCGGCGCGCCCGCGACGGTCTCGTAGCGGTCCCGCTTCAGGTGCGGGTCGTCCACGCCCGCGGTGGAGATCTTCACGCCCGCGACCTCGATATCGCGGCGCACGTGGGTCAGGTCCAGCCAGCCGCGCTCGGTGAACGCGGCCCGCATGTCCTGCCAGGGCAGCGGCTCGCCGTAGACGCGCTTGTGGTCCTTCTTGAAGTACTTGAGCGGGTTCTTCGGCACCGGCGCGAAGTAGTCGTTCGAGCCGAACACGAAAATGCCGGGGCGCGCGAGCAATCCGCCCAGCGACTGCACCACCGAAGGCACCGACTTCATGTGCGAGAGGTTGTCCCCGGTGTTCACCACCAGGTCCGGTTCCAGCCGATCCAGCTCGCGTAGCCACGCCTGTTTCAACTGCTGCCCGGGCATCATGTGCAGGTCGCTGATGTGCAGCACCCGCAGCGAAGGCTTGCCCGGTTCCAGCACCGGCAGCGTCGCCTCCCGCAGGGTGAAGGCGTTGCGCTCGATGAGCGTCGCGTATCCGATTCCGGCGACCGCGGCCCCGGCGGCTCCCAGGGCGGCACGGCTGAGGGCGGTGGTCGAGAAGACGGGCATTTGCCCAGAATAGGCGACCCGGCGGAGAAACATCGAGTCAAATGAGCTGGACCACGATAGAAGTCCCTCGTACCGTGTCGCTCATGTCGGAACTCAAAACCACGCTGCGCACGGATATGACCGCCGCGATGAAGAGCAAGGACGCGCTGCGCCTCGGCACCCTGCGGATGCTGCTGTCGGCGATCCAGAACGCCGAGGTCGCCGGACCCGAGGCGCGTGAGCTCTCCGACCCCGAGATCATCGCCGTCCTGCAGAAGGAGGCGAAGAAGCGCAACGAGGCCGCCGTGGTCTACGAACAGGCCGGGCGTGGCGAGCTCGCCGCCAACGAGCGCGCCGAGGAATCGATCATCGACGAGTACCTGCCCACCCAGCTCACCGAGGCCGAGGTCGGTGACATCGCCGACACCGCCATCGCGCAGGTCGCCGAGCAGCTGGGCGAGCGGCCGGGCATGCGGCAGATGGGTCAGGTCATGAAGGCCGCGACCGCGCTGGCCGCCGGGCGCGCCGACGGCACCCGGATCTCCGCGGCCGTGAAGGCCCGCCTCTGAGACGGTCCCGACGGCGGTTCATGCGATACCGCTATTAATACGAAAGGCCCGGAGCGAATGACTCGCTCCGGGCCTTTCGTTCGCGGCTAGCGCGGGATGGGAATCGGGATCGGGATCGGCGGCAACGCCGGGATCGTGATGCCCGGCAGCCCCGGCACGGACGGCGGCGCGTTCGGCGGCGCCGTCACCGGCAGCTGACTGCCGTCGCTGACGTACATGGTGATCACCGAGCCGGGAATCGCCGACCCGTTGGGCGACACGTTCATGACCGTGCCCTTGCCCGCGCCCGGCTGGGTCACCACCGACACCTGGAAGCCCGCGCCGACCAGCGCCGAGTTGGCCTCGGCCTGCTGCATGCCGATCACGTCCGGGATCTGCGAGTTGTTCGATCCGCGCACGTACTTGTCGTCGACCGGCGGCAGCACGGCCGGCGGGAACCGGTCGAGCACGTTCTTCATCGCGCCCAGGTAGGTGCGGGCCGGCTCGTTACCGCCGTACAGGTTTCCGCTGCCGCAGCTGCGCAGCGGGAACGAGCAGATCTCACCGGGCGTCGGGCTGTCGCCGTAGACGTAGGAGGCGCCGGCGAAACCGTTGGTGAAGGCCAGGAAGGCCGAGGACCGGTGACTCTCGGTGGTGCCGGTCTTCGCCGAGGTCGGAATGTTCCAGCCGACGGAATGCGCGGAACCGGCACCGGTGCCGCTCACCACGTCCTGGCCCAGCGCCACCGCGAGGGTATTGGCCAGACCCGGGTCGACCACCTGCTCGCACGCCTGCTGGGTCAGCGGTACCTGCTTGCCGCTGCGGTCGATCACCTCGCGGATCGGGGTGGGCGGGCACCACTTGCCGCCGGAGGCCAGGGTGGCGGCCACATTCGACAGCTCCACCGGGTTGATCGCGACCGGCCCCAGGGTGAACGAGCCCAGGTTCTGGTCCTTGATCATGTCCGAGAGGCTCTGGTTCCCGTGTCCGGAGGTGCCGGGCAGGGTGTACGAGCGCATGCCGAGCCGGACGGCCATGTCCACGGTCGGGGCCACGCCGACGGCCTGGATCAGCTTGACGAAGGCCGTGTTCGGCGAGGTGGCCAGCGCCTCGGTCACCGACATCGAACCCTTGTAGGCGCCCGCGTTCTTCACACAGTACGTCTCGGGCGGACAGCCGGGCGTGCCGGAGTTACCCATGCCCTTGGCGGAGAAGAACGCCGGAACATCGAGGGTGGCGTTGATGCCCAGGCCCTTCTCCATGGCCGCGGCCGTGGTGAAGATCTTGAAGATCGAGCCCGCGCCGTCGCCGACCATCGAGTACGGCTGCGGCTGCACGGTCTGATGCGCGTTGGCGTCCAGGCCGTAGACCCGGCTCGAGCCCATGGCCAGCAGCGGATGTGAATCCTGGCCGGGGGCGATGATGTTCATGACCTCGGCGATGTCGTCGAGGTTCGGGTTGGTGTTGGCGGCCAGCGAGTCCCGCACCTGGTCCTGCACGGCCGGGTCCAGGGTGGTCTTGATCAGGTAGCCGCCCTTTTCCAGCTGATCGCGGCTGATGCCGGCGTTCGTCAGGTACTGCATCGCGTAATCGCAGAAGAAGCCGCGGTCGTTGGCCGCGATGCAGCCGCGCGAGAGGCCCTTGGGCTCGGGCAGCACGCCCAGTCCCGTGTCCTTGGCCTTACGGAACTCCTCCGCGCGGCTGGGCACGTTCTGGATCAAGGTGTCGAGTACGGTGTTCCGGCGCTCCAGCACGCCCGTGGGGTTGGTGTACGGGTTCAGCTTGGAGCTGGACTGCACCATGCCGGCCAGCATGGCCGACTGCGTCATGGTCAGGTCCTTGGCGTCCACGCCGAAGTACGTCTGCGCGGCGTCCTGGATGCCGTAGGAGCCGTTGCCGAAGGGCACCAGGTTGAGATACCGGGTGAGGATCTCGTCCTTGGTGAGGCGCTTGTCCAGCGTCAGCGCCATGCGGATCTCACGGATCTTGCGGGCCGGGGTGGTCTCGGTGGCGGCCCGGCGCTCGGCGTCGGTCTTGGCCACCACGAGCAGCAGGTAGTTCTTCACGTACTGCTGATCGATGGTCGAGCCACCTTGGGAGACCTGGCCGCCGGAGGTGTTGGTCAGGAAGGCCCGGAAGGTGCCCTGCCAGTCCACACCGTGGTGGTCGGCGAAGCGCTTGTCCTCGACCGAGACCAGGGCCAGCTTCATGTTGTTGGAGATCTTGTCGCTGGGCACCTCGAAGCGGCGCTGCTCGTACAGCCAGGCGAAAGGCGTCCCATTGGTGTCCACCATGGTCGAGACCGCGGGCACGCTGCCCTCGACCAGTTCGGCGGAGACGTTGTCGACGGCGTCGGCTGCCCGGTTGGAGATGAACCCGAAGCCACCGGCCAACGGGAACAGCAATCCGGCCAGCAGCACGGCTGCCAAGACGCACGCGCCTGCCAGTCTCCAGAGCGTTCGTGTGATCGGCACGGGCCCTAGCCTAATTGGCCTTTCGGACACTCGGTGTTCGCCCGCCACGGGTGTCCTTTCGTCCCCAAAGGTACGGACTGACCGGTTCTTGGCAACGAATGCGTGGACGGACGTACCAGAAAATCTCGGGACGGTCTTGCGCAGCCGATACACGACTATCTAGATTGAGAACCCAGTGTGATAGAGCTAACACTCAAAGTGGAATGTGGTGCAGAACGCAGTGGGGTTGGGTAACTGCGCGCTGCACTCGCGATTCTGGAGCGCCGTGACCCGGTGTTCGGACTGCAAAGGGGCACACCAAATGCACATGACTACCCCGATCGCTCGATTGGACGTGGAGCAGGCCGAAGCGAGAATCGCCTGGGTTTCCCAGGCCCGATGCAAGGAAGTGGATCCCGACCAGCTGTTCGTGCGTGGCGCGGCACAGCGCAAGGCCGCCACCATCTGCCGGCACTGCCCGGTGCTGATGGAGTGCGGCGCTGACGCCCTCGACAACCGAGTCGAGTTCGGTGTGTGGGGCGGTATGACCGAGCGGCAGCGCCGTGCGCTGCTGAAGCAGCACCCGGAGGTGACGAGCTGGGCGGACTTCTTCCGCGTCCAGCGATCACAGAAGGTAGCGATGTAAGCGAGTATCCCTTACCTAGATCCCCCCTATAAGCAGAACGGATCGAGCCCGCGGGAGCGGGCTCGATCCGTGTCCGGGGTCGGATCGGGCATTTCAAACCAAAGGGTCGAAAGCCGGAATCGAGCCGAGGGCTCGGCGGTCCGCGTCAGGCGGGCTTGGCGCCGGCCTCGACGAGCTGGTCACCGACGGCGCGCAGCGCCTCCAGATCGGCCACCTCGAAGGGCAGCGCGGTGACGGCCACGATGGGCACGCTCGGGTGGGCGCCCGTGAACCGGTGCAGCAGATGCTGTTCCCGCTTGGCGGTGGCGGCCCGATGGGCGTGGATGCGCAGCACCGCGGCCGCGAGCGCCTCCGGCGTCTCCGCCTCGGATTCGGGCGTCGCGCCGTTCTCGGACTCCGGGACCAGGCGATCCGCCGCGACCTGCGCCTGCTCGCCGGACAGCGAGCTCAGGACCGGGTGGGTGCGGTTGAGCACCAGTCCGGCCATCGGCATCTTGTCGGTCGAGAGCCGGTCCACGAAGAAGCTGGCCTCGCGCAGCGCGTCCGGTTCGGCCGCCGCCACCACCAGGAAGTGGGTGCCCGGGCGGGACAGCATCGCGTAGGTGCGGTCGGCCCGATCCTGGAAGCCGCCGAACATGGATTCCAGTGACTGCAAGAAGACACTGGCGTCTTTGAGAAGCTGGCCACCGACGATGGTCGAGACCCCGCGCAGCGCCAGGCTCATCGCGCCCGCGACGAACTTCCCGACGCCGCGGCCCGGGGCCATGATGACCCGGATCATCTTGCCGTTGAGGAAGTTGCCCAGCCGCTTCGGCGCGTCCAGGAAGTCCAGGGCGTTCCGTGAGGGCGGGGTGTCGACCACGATCAGGTCCCACTCCCGCTTGGCCGCGAGCTGGCCCAGCTTCTCCATCGCCATGTACTCCTGCGTGCCACCGAAGGAGGACGCGACGGTCTGATAGATCGGGTTGGCGAAGATCTGCTCGGCCTTGTCCGGGGTGGTGTGCTCGAGCACCATGTCGTCGAAGGTGCGGCGCATGTTCAGCATCATGGCGAACAGTTCGCCCTTGGTCTCGGGCCCGAGCTCGACCTTCTGCGGCACATTGCCCAGATCGCTGACGCCCAGTGACTGGGCCAGGCGGCGGGCCGGGTCGATGGTCAGCACCACGACCTTGCGGCCGGCCTCGGCCGCGCGCAGCGCGATGGCCGCGGCCGTGGTGGTCTTGCCGACGCCGCCGGAACCGCAGCACACCACGATCCGCGCCGACGGGTCGGCGATGATCTTCGAGATATCCAGGGGCACAGTGCCTGCCGGAACGACCATGACTAGCGAACCCCCTGCGCGCTCAAGACTTCGGCCAGCTCGTAGAGCCCGCCCAGATCCATGCCGTCGGTGAGCGACGGCAGATACAGCCGCGAGATGTCGAGCTGGGACAGCTCGGCGGCGCTCTCGTCCTGGGCGGCCAGGCGCGCGGAGTGCTCGACGGTCTCGGCGACCAGGCCCTGGAAATCGGCCTCGGACAAGGTGACTCCGGCCTCGGCGAGCCCGGCCTTCAGGGCGTCGACGTCGACCTCGCCGAGGGCGGCGCGTTCGCGCACGGAGCGCGGCAGGTAGCCCTCGCCGGCCCGGTTCACGATAACCGTGCCGATGTTCAGGTCGTTGGCGGTGAGTTCGGCGACGGCGTCGGCGGTCTCCTGCACCGGCAGCGCCTCCAGCAGCGTGACCAGGTGGATCATGGTCTGCTCGGAGTGCAGCAGTTTGGACACGCCCTCGGCCTGCGAGGCGATCGGCCCGCCGCCGGCGATATCGGCCATGGCCTGGGTGACGTCCAGGAAGCTGGCGATCCGGCCGGTCGGGGGCGCGTCGATGACGATCTCGTCGTAGGCGGGCTTGCCGGACTTGTCGGCGCGCACCGCGCATTCCTTGATCTTGCCGGTGAGGATGACGTCCCGCAGGCCCGGCGCGATGGTGGTGACGAACTCGATGGCCCCGACCCGGCGCATGGCCCGGCCGGCGAAACCCAGGTTGTAGAACATGTCGAGGTATTCCAGGAAGGCGTGCTCGACGTCGAGGGCCAGCGCCATCACCTCGCCGCCGCCGTCCGCGGTGGCGATGCGAGTCTCGGTGGGCGGCAAGGGCGGCAGATCGAACAGTTGCGCGATGGACTGTCTGCCCTCGACCTCGACCAGCAGCACCCGGCGCCCCCCGGCGGCCAGTGCCAGCGCGAGCGCCGCGGCGACCGTCGACTTCCCGGTGCCCCCCTTCCCGGATACGTAATGCAGGCGGGCCTTGTCCGCCCGCTCCGGCCAACCTGCTTCGACCCCCGGCTCAACCGAAACGGGCACTGCTATCGGTACTCCCACGCTCGCGAGCCTATAACTCGTTCCGAATTCCTGCCCACAGGCACGACAAACTGTCTGATACACCACTTCTGGTTCGCGGCCGGCCTCGGCCTGGACCGCGGCGTGGCGGATGGGGTGCGGCACTGCGGGAACCCCGCCGGGGCTACTCTCAGCCCATGAGTGAAGTGACCGTGTGGGAGTACGCGACGGTGCCCCTGTTGACCCATGCCACCAAGGCCATCCTCGACCAGTGGGGTTCCGACGGCTGGGAACTCGTCACCGTGCTGCCCGGACCGACCGGTGAACAGCACGTCGCCTACTTGAAGCGGGCGAAGAGCTGATGACCTGGGCCGAGAACCTGAAGGAGCTCGGGCTCGAACTGCCGGTCGCGCCGAAGCCGGTCGCGGTGTACGTGCCGGGCGTCCGGACCGGCAACTACGTCTACACCTCCGGTCAGCTGCCGTTCGTCAACGGCGAACTGCCGCTGACCGGCAAGCTCGGCGCCGAGATCACCATCGAGCAGGGCGCGGAGATGGCCAAGCTGGCCGCGCTCAACGCCCTCGCGGTGGTGCACGACCTGGTCGGCCTCGACAATGTCGTGCGCATCGTCAAGGTGGTCGGCTTCGTGGCCTCGGCGGCCGGTTTCAACAGCCAGCCGCTGGTCATCAATGGCGCGTCCGAACTGCTGGGCGCGGTCCTCGGCGAGGCCGGGGTGCACGCCCGCTCCGCGGTCGGCGTCAACGAGCTGCCGCTCGACACCCCGGTCGAGGTGGAGCTCATCGCCGAGGTGCGATAGCCCCACCGAAATCCTTTGGGGCACAGAAATGCTTGGGGCACAGTCGAAAGCGTGATGCGTCCAACTCTGGACGCATCACGCGCGGTGCATTAGGACGGAAAAGTATGACGCTCACCCACCCCGCGTACGAACAACTGCGGCAAGTGACTCCGTCCGCCGCCGTGGTCCTGGCCGACAACCCCAGCGGAATGACGTTGCAGGGCACCAACACCTGGCTGCTGCGCGCCCCCGGCGCCACGGAATACGTTGTGGTGGACCCGGGTCCGAAGGATCGCAAGCACACCGAGGCGCTGGTCCGCGCGACCGGCGGCGAGATCGTGCTGACGCTGATCACCCACGAGCACGCGGATCACACCGGCGGCATCGACCACCTGGTGAAGGCCACCGGAACACCGGTGCGCGCCAAGGGCTCCGAATTCCTGCGCGGCTCGGGCACTGTCCTGGCCGACGGGGAGGTCATCGAGGCGGCCGGGGTGCGCATCACCGTGCTCGCCACCCCCGGTCACACCGGGGATTCGCTGAGTTTTCTGGTCGACGGCCCGGATGGCGAGCGAGTCCTGCTCACCGGCGACACCGTCCTGGGGAGTGGGACCACGGTCCTGGAATCCTCCGACGGTGCACTGGCCGCGTACCTGGATTCGCTGAATCGCCTGGTGTCGGTGGCTCCCGGCCGCACCCTGCTCCCGGCGCACGGCCCGGACCATCCGGATGCCGAACCGGTCATCCGCTACTACATCGCGCACCGCGAGGAGCGCCTGAACCAGGTGCGCGCGGCGCTGGAGAAGCTGGGCCCCAACGCCAAAGCCCTGCAGATCGTCGCCGAGGTCTACGCCGATGTCGACAAGCGGCTGTGGCCCGCGGCGCACAGTTCGGTGAAAGCCCAGCTGGCCTACCTGCGTTCGCAGGGCTAGGCGCACAGGTCAGGGCTGGGCACACGAAAACACGAAAGGATCGGGCACCGCTACGGAGGTGATGCCCGATCCTTTCGGCGTATTCGTTTGTCCGTCTCGCGTCAGCGAGCGCGGCGCGCCAGCCGCTCCGAGTCGGAGATCAGCACGCTCTTGCCCTCGAGCCGCAGCCAGCCGCGGTGCGCGAAGTCGGCCAGGGCCTTGTTCACGGTTTCGCGGGAGGCGCCGACCAGCTGGGCGATCTCTTCCTGGGTCAGGTCGTGGGTCACGCGCAGGGCGCCCGCTTCCTGGGTGCCGAAGCGCTGGGCGAGCTGCAGCAGCGCCTTGGCGACACGACCCGGCACGTCGGTGAAGATCAGGTCGGCCAGGTTGTTGTTGGTACGCCGCAGGCGGCGGGCGAGCACCCGCAGCAGCTGCTCGGCGATCTCCGGACGCTGGTCGATCCACGCCTTGAGCGCGTCCCGGTCCATGGTGACGGCTCTGACCTCGGTGACGGTGGTGGCCGTCGAGGTGCGCGGGCCCGGGTCGAAGATCGAGAGCTCGCCGAACATGTCGGACGGGCCCATGATCGTCAGCAGGTTCTCCCGGCCGTCGGGGGAGCGGCGGCCGATCTTCACCTTGCCCGAGGTGATGATGTACAGCCGGTCGCCGGGCTCACCCTCGTTGAAGATGACGTGGCCGCGCGGAAAATCAACGGGCTGTAGTTGTTTGGCGAGAGCGGCCACCGCGGTGGGCTCGACGCCTTGGAAGATGCCTGCTCTGGCGAGGGCCTCGTCCACGAATGTGCTCCTTATGGGAAATGGCTCTGTCCTGGACCGAAACGACTCGGCCGACAGTGCAGTCTACTTTGCATTACCGCCGGGTAGTGATAGACACCACGCGCCGAGCTGATACTCGGGTACGCGGAGCCCCAGTACGCGACACACAACGCAACGTGCGACACGCTTCACACGAATCTACGACACGCCGTGAGACCGGCGTCATGAAGATCGTAAAAAGTGGTCCGGGGCTCGTAGCCACCGGACCACCCGACCGCCGACCCGCCCGGGTCAGCTGGCCTGCGCGACGTCCATTCCCTTGGTTGCGGGCCGGGCCCGCCGGGGACGCGCGGCGGCGGCCGGCAATCCCAGCTTGGTCAGATCGCTGACCTCGGCATTCGTGGCTCGATCGAGGTACTGCTGAACCTCCGGGTCGGGTTCGAGCAACTTGCGAAGTCGATTCTCGACCCGTTCCATCACCAACGCGAACAGCATCAGCGCTATCGGAAACAGCACCACAGCGAGTCCTTGCATAGGCAGCAGTAAACACGCCGAAGGTCTCAGATGGAACACGGCAGACCCGCTGGCCGGTTGTGACGTAGTGCTGGTTCCGTAAGGTGGACGCGTGCGTGTCACTGAATCCAACGCGGCCCTGAGCGGGGCAGACCCGGATAATTCGGGCCTCGCGACAGCGAAATCGGACGCTGCCGCGGTTCCTGCCGAGGCTGCGGTCGGTGTCGCGGATGCGCCATCGTTCACGCGCCCGGCCAAAGCGCGCAAGCGCGACAAAGAGACTCGGACCGGCCTGGTCAGGCGCGCGCGGCGGATGTATCGGGAAATGACACGGGAGTTCCCGGACGCGCACTGTGAGCTTGATTTCACTACGCCGCTCGAATTGGCGGTCGCCACAATTCTTTCCGCGCAGTGCACCGATGTGCGGGTGAACCAGACCACACCGGCATTGTTCGTGAAGTACCGCAGCGCACGCGATTACGCCGGGGCCAATCGCGCCGAGCTGGAGGAGTACATCCGGCCCACCGGCTTCTATCGGAACAAGGCCAATTCGCTGATCGGGCTCGGGCAGGAACTGGTCGAGCGATTCGACGGCGAACTGCCCGGCACCCTGGACGAGTTGGTCACCCTGCCCGGGATCGGGCGCAAGACCGCGAATGTCGTCCTCGGCAATGCCTTCGGGGTCCCCGGCATCACCGTCGACACCCACTTCGGGCGGCTGGTGCGGCGCTGGGGCTGGACCGCCGAGGAGGATCCGGTCAAGGTCGAGCACGCCGTCGGCGCGCTGATCGAGCGCCGGGACTGGACCATGCTCTCGCACCGGGTGATCTTCCACGGCCGCCGCGTCTGCCATGCCCGCAAGCCCGCGTGCGGCGCCTGCCTGCTGGCCAACGACTGCCCCGCTTTCGGGACCGGGCCGACCGATCCGGCCGAGGCCGCCAAACTCGTGAAGGGCCCGGAGACCGAGCACCTTCTCGAACTGGTCGGCCTGTGAGCGCCGAGGCGACGCGGGGCAACACCTGGTGGCGCTGGGTCCTGGCGGCGGTGATCGTCGCCGTGGCGGCCGTTGTCGCGCTGTGGCCGCAGCTCACCCGCACCGATGACAAGAGCACCGCCACCGGGTCGACCACCGCCCCCGCCGAACCGGCGGTCGCCGAGGCCGATCGGGCCGCGGCCGCGCTGGCGTCCTGCCCGCGGCCCACCGGCGCGCCCGTCGGCGACACCCCGCTGCGCGGCATCACCCTGGACTGCCTGGCCGACGGCAAGCCCGTGGACCTGGTCTCGGCGCTGGCGGGCAAGCCCGCCCTGATCAACCTGTGGGCATACTGGTGCGGCCCGTGCGCGGAGGAACTGCCGCTGCTGCAACAGTTCTCGCAGCAGGCGGGGACCGCGCTCACGGTGCTGACCGTGCACAGTGATCCCGGCACCGGCAAGGCGCTGTCGCGGCTGAGCGGGCTGGGCATCCACCTGCCGGGTGTCGTGGATCCGAACTCCAAGGTCCGCGCCGCGGTCGGCGCGCCCGCCGTGCTGCCGATCTCGGTGCTGTTGCGCGCGGACGGCACCGTTGCCAAAGTCGTGGTGCGCCCGTTCCGCAGCGTCGAGGACATTTCCGATACCGTCGCGGCCGAATTGGGAGTCCGGGCGTGAGCGCGGCCGGTCCGCGGTGGTTTTCGGTGAGGGTGTGGTGATGAGACTCGAGGCGTCCAGCAATGGGATTCCGGCCTGGCTGCGCGGGGTGGCCGAGCACGATCCGGCCGACCCCACCGGCGTGAACCCGGTCCTGCGACGCAGTGCCATGCGGCGGTTCGCCGCCGCCGCGACCCGGCCCCGGGACGCGGCCGTGCTGGTGCTGTTCGGCGGTTCCCCGGAGGCGGATCCCGATACGCCGGGCGGGCTTCCGGCCGACGCCGACGTGCTGCTCACCCAGCGTGCCGCCACCCTGCGCCAGCACAGCGGCCAGGTGGCGTTCCCCGGCGGCGGGGTGGAGCCGCAGGACGACGGCCCGATCAGCACGGCCCTGCGCGAGGCCAATGAGGAGACCGGCCTGGATCCGGCGAGCGTGGAGCCGCTCGCGGTGCTGCCCACGATCTTCGTGCCGCCGTCGCGGTTCGATGTGACGCCGGTGGTCGCCTATTGGCGCACGCCCGGCGCGGTGGGCGTGGTGAGCGAGACCGAGGCGGCCCGGGTGGCGCGGGTGCCGGTGCGGGAGCTCATCGATCCGGCCAATCGTTTCGTGGTGCGGCATCCGCTGGGCTATATGGGCCCGGCGTTCACCGTGGACGGAATGCTGGTGTGGGGGTTCACCGCCGGCGTGCTCGCCGGACTGCTGGCGGTATCCGGGTGGGAACACGAATGGGACCATCACGATGTACGTGATCTGCAGGCCTCGCTGGCCGCGGTAGGGATGACATTATGAGCGCCTCTGGCTGGCTCGACCTCGGCATCATCATTCTGGCGTTGCTCGCGGCCACCTCCGGGTGGCGGCAGGGCGCGGTCGCCTCGGCGCTGGCCTTCCTGGGCGTCATCCTGGGCGCGGTGGCCGGAATCCTGATCGCGCCGCACATTCTGAAGCACCTCAGTGAAGGCCGGACGCGGGTGCTGGTGGGCGTGCTGCTCATCGTGGCGCTGGTGATCATCGGCGAGGTCGCGGGCATGGTGCTCGGGCGGGCCGCGCGCGGCGGCATGCGGGATCCTTTCACCCGCAGCGTGGACAGCGTGGTGGGCGCGGGCCTGCAGGCGGTGGCGGTGCTGGCCACCGCGTGGCTGCTGGCGCTGCCGCTGACCAACTCCTCGCAGCCGGGCATCGCGGCCGCGGTCACCAACTCCCAGGTGCTGCGCAATGTCGACCACGTCGCGCCGGACTGGCTGCGCCGGGTGCCGACCGACTTCTCCAACCTGCTCAACACCTCCGGGCTGCCGGACGTCATCGGCCCGTTCGGGCATGTCCCGATCACCGCGGTGGAGCCGCCCGACGCCAGCGTGCTGCAGCTGCCCATCGCCCAGCAGCTGCAGGGCAGCGTGCTGCGCATCCGCGGCATCGCGCCCAGTTGCCAACGGCAGCTGGAGGGTTCGGGCTTCGTGGTGGCCCCGGAGCGGGTCATGACCAACGCCCACGTGGTGGCGGGCACCAACAGCGTCAGCGTGGACACCGCGCGCGGTCCGCTCCCGGCGACCGTGGTGCTCTTCGACTCACAGAAGGACGTCGCGATCCTCTCGGTGCCGGGCCTCAATGCCCAGCCGTTGGCGCTGGCCCCGAAGGACGCCGGCACGGGCGAGAGCTCCATCGTGCTCGGCTACCCGGGCGGCGGGCGCTACACGGCCAGCGCGGCCCGGGTGCGCGAGACGCTGAACCTCAAGGGCCCCAACATCTACCGCGACGCCGACGTCAAGCGCGAGGTGTACACCATTCGCGGTCAGGTCCGGGCCGGTAACTCGGGCGGTCCGCTGGTGGACACCGACGGCCGGATCCTGGGCGTGGTGTTCGGCGCGGCCGTCACCGACGACGACACCGGGTACGTGCTGACCCTCGACGAGGTGAAGCCGGAACTGGATGCGGCGTCGAGCCAGACGACGGCCGTCGGCACCGGCAGCTGCGTGCTGAGCTGATCGAGACCGGCAGCGGCCCCGGCGACCTGATTCGCCGGGGGCCGCTGCCGGTGTATGGGCCGGTCAGGCCAGCAGTTTCGCGATCTCCGCGGTCACCGGTTCCGGATTCTCCTGGTGCGCGTAGTGACCCGCGCCGGGAATCTCGACCATTCGCCGCTCCGGCGACAGCTGCCGTCCCCGGTGGATGGTGCTCGGCAGGATGTAGGGGTCGCGGTCGCCGTACATGGCCAGTGTCGGCACCCGTACGGGCTCGCTCATGGCGGACATGAATCGCCGACCGTCGGGCCGCCATTGGCTGCGGAAGGCCCAGCGCTGGTATTCCAGCGCGCAGTGCGCGGCGCCGGGGATCCGGATGGCGGTGCGCATGCGGCGGGCGGTGTCGGCGAATTCCTCGGTGGCCGAGAACTGTTCGCTGACCCGGTCGCGCAGCAGCAGTTCGATATCGATGCCGTCGTCGCGGGTGAGCCGGTGCTCGGGCAGGCGCGGCAGCTGGTAGCGCAGGAAGCCGGGCAGCCAGGCCGAGCGTTGCGCGTCGTCGCGCAGCACGGCCCGTTTCAGCGCCACCGGGTGCGGGGAGCTGATCAGGGCGATGGACCGCACCACCCGGGGGTGCAGGACCGCGGTGGCCCAGCACACCAGCCCGCCCTCGGCGTGCCCGACCAGGGTGGCCTCGGTGTGCCCGAGAGCCCGGACCAGTCCGGCCACGTCCCCGGCGAGGGTCCAGCCGTCGTAGCCGCGCGGCGGCTTGTCGGTGTCGCCGTAGCCGCGCAGGTCCACCGCGACGGCGCGGTAGCCGCGCGCGGCCAGCCCGGTCAGCTGATGCCGCCACGACCACCAGAAATCGCCGAAACCGTGCAGCAGCAGCACCAGCGGCGTGCTGGTTCCGGGCTGGGCGGGTTCGGGCGCGGCCTCGACGACATGGAAGCGAATGCCGTTGGCGCGCACGTCGCGATGGGTCCACGGCCCGTCATAGCGGACTGCGGACGGATCCGGCTGCGATTTCGACGACACGCCGAAGGAGCGTAATCGAAGGTCTAGGCCCGGGGCTTGCCGACTTCGGCGGAGCCGAATTTATCGGTGCTGCCGACGGTGGCGTCCACCGAGTGCTCGTCGGAGTGGCTGAAGCTGCTCGACAACAGCGTCTGAGTCTCCTTCAGCGAGCCGATGGTCTTCTCCGGCGCGCGCAGTTTGCGCACCTTGAGGTAGCCGAGCAGCGCGAAGGCCGCGACCGCCGCGATCATCAGCAGGAACACCACCAGGAACGCGGCCCAGCGGTACAGCCACACGTCGAGCAGTTCGGCGAGGAAGAAGAAAAAGAAGAAGGAGCTGAACAGCAGGATGGTCAGCGCCAGGATGAAGAAGACGCTGCCCTGCAGGCCCTTCTTGATCTCGCCGGTGACCTCGGTCTTGGCGAGCTCCACCTCGGCGCGCACCAGGGTCGACATCTGCTCGGTGGCGTCGCGGACCAGACTGCCGATGGTGGCCGACTGATGGGCGTCGATATCGGACAACGGAATCGAGGTGACGGTGCGGGTGCGGTTCCCGTCGTAGCCGTTACCGCCCTGTGTGAAGCTCAATTGCTCGACCCTTCTCCATGTCCCGGTAGTACGTTCCGGTGTCACTCTTGACTTTGCAGTGCGCGCTCGTCACGTCGTGCCTGGTGAGCACGGCCACGACGCAACAGTAGCGCCGAACCGGCCAGGGAAGCCGTCAAAGACGTGAGCAACACAGCCGCTTTCGCGAGTTCTGCCGCCGACCCGTCGCCGACGTCTTCCAAGGCCAGTTCTGCCACCAAGAGGCTAACGGTGAAGCCGATCGCGCCCAGTACCGACAGGGCGAACATGTCCCGATACCCGAGAGCACCCGGTCGTTCGGCGATCCTCAACCGCACGGCGAGCCAACTGAATCCGAAGATACCGACTGTCTTGCCGACCAGTAGACCCAGGATGATGGCCAGCGACATCCGGTTGGTGAACAGCTTCGACAGCACGGCCGAATCCAGCGGGACGCCGGAGGCGAACAGCGCGAACAGCGGCACGCACAGCGCCGCGGAGATGGGCTGGAAGAAGTGCTCGAGCCGGGCCGCGGGCACGCAGTGCACGTCCTCGCCGGAATCCGGGCGCACCCGGGTGAGCAGGCCGCACGCGACGCCCGCCAGTGTGGCGTGAATCCCGGCTTCGTGCAGGGCGTACCAGGAGAGCAGGCCCAGCGGCACATAGAGGAACGGCGTGCCGATCCGGAACCGCTGGCCCAGCGCCCAGCCCGCGAAGCACAGGACGGCGATCAGCAGCCACAGCATCTTCAGGGTGGTGGTGAACAGCACCGCGATCAGGATGATGGCGATCAGGTCGTCCACCACGGCCAGGCTGAGCAGGAACACCCTGGCACTGGCCGGAATCCGCGACCCGGTCATGGCCAGCACGGCCAGCGCGAAGGCGATATCGGTGGCGACCGGGATGGCCCAGCCGCGATCCATGCCCGCCACGCCGTGCCCGACCACCATGGCGATGATCGCGGGCATGATCACGCCGCCGACGGCGGCCACGATGGGCAGGGTGGCGCGTTTGCGATCGGCGAGCTCGCCGACCACCAGTTCGCGTTTGAGCTCCAGTCCGGCGACGAAGAAGAAGACGGCGAGCAGGCCGTCCTTGGTCCAGTCGGCGAGCGTGAGGTCCAGGTGGAGGGCGGGAATCGCGAGCTTGGTCTCGACCATGGTCGTGTAGCTCGCGCCCCACGGTGAGTTGATCCAGATGAGCGCGCTCGCGGCGGCGATGAGAAGGAGTGCGCCACCGAAGGTTTCGGTTCTCAGATAGCGCGTGAGCTCCGATCGGACCTGAGCGATCACCGGGTGCACCTTTCAGCCGTACGTTCGACAGAACAGCGGCGTGCACACCACTGACGGGATCAACGGCACAACCGCATGCCGACCAGACTTCCCGGCACACCTTTTGCGCAATTCTAACGGTTTGCCCGGAACTTCTTGACCATCCCATGGCAGCGAGGCCCCCCGATCAGCGATCGGAAGGCCTCGCGCGGGGTGCTACCGGTTACGCCTTGCCGGCTCGGATGGCCTCGAAGACATTGGGGTCCACCAGGGTTGAGGTGTCGCCCAGTTCGCGGCCCTCGGCCACGTCGCGCAGCAGGCGGCGCATGATCTTGCCCGAGCGGGTCTTCGGCAGCTCCGGCACCACGTGGATCTCGCGCGGGCGCGCGATCGGGGAGATCTCGCGGGAGACCTCGGCCTTGAGCTCGGTGATCAGATCCGCGCCGGTGTCCTTGGCCTCGGCGGTCAGGATCACGAACGCCACGATGCCCTGGCCGGTGGTGTCGTCGGACGCGCCGACCACCGCCGCCTCGGCCACGCCCGAGTGCCCGACCAGCGCGGACTCCACCTCGGCGGTCGAGATGCGATGGCCCGACACGTTCATCACGTCGTCGACGCGGCCGAGCACCCACAGGTCCCCGTCCTTGTCGAGCTTGGCGCCGTCGCCGGCGAAGTACCAGCCCTTCTCGGCGTAGCGGGACCAGTAGGTGTCCACGTAGCGCTCGTTGTCGCCCCAGATGCCGCGCAGCATGGACGGCCACGGCTCGTCGAGCACCAGATACCCGTTGGCCTCGGTCTCGCCCAGCTGGACCGGATTGCCCTCCTCGTCAACGACTTTCGCGGAGATGCCGGGCAGCGGGGTCATGGCCGCGCCCGGCTTGGCCGCGGTGAAGCCGGGCAGCGGGGAGATCATGATGGCGCCGGTCTCGGTCTGCCACCAGGTGTCCACGATGGGAGTCCGGTTGCCGCCCACCACATCCCGGTACCAGCGCCAGGCCTCCGGGTTGATCGGCTCGCCGACCGAGCCCAGCAGCCGCAGGCTCGACAGGTCGTGCGCGTCCGGGATCTCGCGGCCCCACTTCATGAAGGTGCGGACCAGCGTCGGCGCCGTGTAATAGATGCTGACGCCGTACTTCTCGATGATCTGCCAGTGCCGGTGCTCGTCCGGGAAGTTCGGGGTGCCCTCGTAGACGATCTCGGTGGCGCGGTTGGCCAGCGGGCCGTACACGATGTAGCTGTGCCCGGTCACCCAGCCGATGTCGGCGGTGCACCAGTACACGTCCTGGCCCGGCTTGTGGTCGAACACCTGGTGGTGGGTGTACGCCGCCTGGGTCAGGTAGCCGCCGGAGGTGTGCAGGATGCCCTTGGGCTTCCCGGTGGTGCCGGAGGTGTAGAGGATGAACAGCGGGTGCTCGGCGTCGAAGGCCTGTGCCTCGTGCTCGGGGGAGGACAGCGCGACCGTCTCGTCCCACCACAGGTCGCGGCCCTCGGTCATCTCGGTGTCGAGGCCGGTGCGGCGCACCACGAGCACATGCTCGACGGTCGACTCGCCCTCGGCGAGCGCCTCGTCCACGGCCGCCTTGAGCGGGGCCGCGGCGCCGCGCCGCCACTGGCCGTCGGTGGTGATGACCAGCTTGGCCGCGGCGTCGTCGACGCGCTGGCGCAGGGCGCTGGGCGAGAAGCCCGCGAACACCACCGAATGGGTCAGGCCCAGGCGGGCGCACGCCAGCATCGACACGATGGCCTCGGGGACCATCGGCATGTAGATGGCGACCCGGTCGCCGGCGACCAGGCCGAGGCCGGTCAGGTAGTTGGCGGCCTTCGACACCTCGGCCAGCAGGTCGGCGTAGGTGAGGTCGCGGGAATCGCCCGGCTCGCCCTCCCAGTGGATGGCGACCTGATCGCCGTGCCCGTCGAGCACGTGCCGGTCCACACAGTTGTAGGCGACGTTCAGCTTGCCGTCGGCGAACCAGGTGGCGAAGGGGGCGTCGGTCCAGTCCAGCACCTGGGTGAACGGCTGATGCCAGTGCAGGCGGCGCGCCTGCTCGGCCCAGAAGCCCTCCCGGTCGGACTGGGATCGAGCATAAAGAGAGGCGTCGCCATTGGCGGCGGCCGCGAACTCAGCGCTGGGCGGATAGGCATCCAGGTGGTCTGCGGATGTCTCGGTCATCTCGTCTCTTCTTCTCTCGCGTGCAAGCCGCGTGGGTGACGACGGCCACGTCCGACCCTAACCGAGTGTGACCTGGGCCGGGCTGCGCTGTCTCGATCGGTGGGGCGGCCCCAGGGGACACACGGTGATGCGATCCCCTGACAAGGGCGGTGACGGTCACTACTGTCCCTGTCACCGACAGCGGCTCGAGGCGGGAGAACGCGTTGAGAATCAGAGGGATCGCCGTGCTGGCCGCCGTACTCGCGCTGATCGCGGGCGTGAGCCTGACCGGATGCGCCGTCACCCCGGTCTACGGCGACATGATCGCCGTCAACGGCACCGAACCGCAGAATCCGCTGATCCCCTCCAATACCAACGAGAACGGCGGCGGGCGCATCGTCGACCGGCTGTTCGCGGGACTGCGCTACATCGACCAGCGCGGCGCGCTGCACGACGAGGTGGCCGAATCCATCGACACCACCGACCAGCAGCACTACCGGATCACCCTGAAGCCCGGGTGGACCTTCAGCGACGGAACACCGGTCACCGCACACTCTTTCGTGGACGCCTGGAACTTCGGGGCGCTGGTCACCAACGCGCAGCTGCAGAGCTACACCTACGGCCCGATCGCCGGATTCGCGGATGTGCAGGCCGATCCGCCACGCGCGCAGACCATGTCGGGGCTGAAGGTGGTCGACGACCTGCACTTCACCGTCGACCTGGTCGCGCCCACCATCGACTTCCGGACCCGCCTGGCCTACGCGCCGTTCTATCCGCTGCCCGCCGCCGCCTTCAAGGACATGAAGGGCTTCGGGGAGCACCCGATCGGCAACGGCCCCTACCGATTCGCCGACGGCAATGCCTGGCAGCACGACGTGCAGCTCACCGTCGTGCCCAATGAGAGCTACCGGGGCGGGCGGCCGCCGCGCAACAAGGGCCTCACCTTCGTGTTCTACTCCAACTTCGACGCCGCCTACTCGGATCTGCTGGCCGACAACCTCGACGTGCTCGACACCATCCCCGACAGCGCGATCGCCGTGTACCAGCGCGATCTCGGCGACCGCGCGATCGAGGCCCCCACCGCGCAGAATCAGTGGCTCGGTTTCCAGCCCACTATGGCCCACTTCGGCGGCGAGGAGGGACGGCTGCGACGGCAGGCCCTCTCGATGGCCATCGACCGCGCGCAGATCGGGCGGAAGATCTTCCACGGCACCCGAATTCCCGCCCGCGACTTCACCTCCGCGGTCCTGCCCGGCTACAACCCGAACCTGCCCGGCTCGAACGTCCTCGACTACAACCCGGCCGAGGCCGTCCGGCTGTGGAACCAGGCCGACGCCATCGCACCGTGGAGCGGGCGCTTCGAAATCGCGTACAACGCCGACGGCGGCCATCAGTCCTGGATCGACGCCCTGGCCAACAGCATTCGCAACACGCTGCACATCGACGCGGTCGGCGCGCCCTACCCGACGTTCAAGCAACTGCGCGACCAGGTCGTGCACCGCACCATCGGCAAGGCCTTCCGCTACGGCTGGCAGGGCGACTACCCGACCATGCTGCAATTCCTCGAACCCGGATTCGTGACCGGCTCGGAGACCAACGACGTGGACTACAGCAACCCGGAATTCGACCGGCTGCTCACCGCCGCCGAAGCCGCTCCCACCGAACAGGAATCGTGGAAGCTGGTGGGGCAGGCCCAATCCGTGCTGCTGCACGACCTGCCCACCATCCCGGTCTTCGACTACATCAACTCCGCCGGTTACTCCAAACGCGTCCGCGACGTGGTCATGACCTGGAACGGCCTGGCCGACTTCGAGAACATCGAGCTGAGGTGACCTGATGGCCTGGTACATAGCGCGGCGGCTGCTGCAGATGATCCCGGTGTTCTTCGGCGCGACGCTGCTCATCTACTTCCTGATCTGGAAGGTCACCGGCGGGTCGGTCACGGCGCTGGCCGGGCAGCGCACGCTGACACCGGCGCTGGAAGCGCAGCTGAAAGCGCAATACGGGCTGGACAAACCGTTCTGGTGGCAATACCTGCACTACCTGAAGGGCATCGTCACCCTCGACTTCGGCACCTCGTACTCGGGACGGCCGGTGCGCGAAGTGCTCGCCCGCGCCTTCCCGATCACCTTCCGGCTGGCGCTGCTCGCGGTGTTCTTCGAGGCGGTGTTCGGCATCGCGTTCGGCGTGATCGCCGGACTGCGCAAGGGCGGCTGGTTCGACTCCACCATGCTGGTGCTCAGCCTGCTCGTGATCGCCATGCCCATCTTCGTGATCGGATTCCTGGCCCAGTTCCTGTTCGGCGTCACCTGGCATCTCGCGCCCGTCACCGTCGGCTCCGACGTGAGCATCCCGCGGCTCGTCCTGCCCGCGCTGGTCCTCGCCTCGCTGTCCTTCGCCTACGTGCTGCGGCTGACCCGGAACTCGGTGGCGGAGAACAAGGACGCCGACTTCGTGCGCACCGCCACCGCCAAGGGCCTGCCGCGGCGGCGGGTGGTCGTGGTGCACGTCCTGCGCAACTCGCTGATCCCGGTGGTCACCTTCGTGGGCGCCGACCTGGGCGCGCTCATGGGCGGGGCCATCGTCACCGAGGGCATCTTCAATATCCCCGGCGTCGGCGGCACCCTCTACCAGGCCGTGGTACGCGGTGAGGCGCCGACCGTGGTGTCCTTCGTGACCGCGCTCATCGTCATCTTCCTGCTCTCCAACCTGATCGTGGACCTGCTCTACGCCGTGCTCGACCCGCGGATCCGCTATGCCTGACGGGAGCGCCGACATGCCCGAAACCTCACCGCCCCGGCGTGATCCGCGACCCGGCCAGGAACGCTGGGTGGCGCCGCCCGACGCCGTCGAAGTGGTCGCCACCGACCGGGTCGACGTGCACGGCGCGCCCGCCGGATTCTGGGGCTCGGCCTGGCGGCAGCTGCGCCGGAAACCGCTGTTCCTGGTCTCGATGGCCATCATCGTGCTGGTGCTGCTGGTCGCCGCGTTCCCGGGCCTGTTCACCGGACAGGATCCGCGGCACTGCGTGGTGGATTTCAGTCTCGCGCCACCGAATCGGGACCACTGGTTCGGCTACGACCTGCAAGGCTGCGACATCTACGCCCGCACCATCTACGGCGCGCGGGCCTCCGTGCTCACCGGCGTCGGGGCCACCCTGCTGTTCCTGCTCGCCGGCGGCAGCCTCGGCGCGCTCGCGGGATTCTATGGGGGACCGCTGGATTCGATCATCTCCCGGATCGGCGAGATCGTGTACGCCATCCCGCTCATGCTGGCCGCCATCGTCCTCATGCAGCTGGCCGGGCACCGCACCATCTGGGTGGTGATCGCCATCCTCGCGGCCTTCACCTGGCCGCAGGTCGCGCGCATCGCCCGCGGCTCGGTCCTCGCCGCCAAGGGTAGCGACTACGTGCTCGCGGCCCGGGCGCTCGGGGTGTCGCGATTCCGGATCCTGGTGCGGCACATCATCCCCAACGCGCTCGGACCGGTCATCGTGGTGACCACCATCTGGCTGGGCGTCTTCATCGTCACCGAGGCCACCCTGTCGTTCCTCGGCGTCGGACTGCCGCCCACCGAAGTGTCCTGGGGCGCGGACATCGCGGCCGGACAGCGGCAACTGCGCGCCGGATCGCTCATCCTGTTCTACCCGGCCACCGCGCTGGCGCTGACCGTGCTCGGCTTCATCATGCTCGGTGACGCGCTGCGCGACGCACTCGATCCGAAGGAGCGGCGATGACCGAGCCCCTGCTCGACATCCGGGACCTGCGAGTGTGTTTCGGATCCGGGGACAACCGGGTCGAGGCGGTGCGCGGGGTGAACCTCACCGTGTACCCCGGCCAGACCGTGGCCATCGTGGGAGAGTCCGGGTCCGGGAAGTCCACCACCGCGCACGCCGTCATCGGACTGCTGCCCGGCGGCGGGCGCGTCGAATCCGGCAGCATCCTGTTCCAGGGGCGGGATCTCGCGGGAGCATCCGAATCGGAGCTGGTCGCGGTGCGCGGCAACGGGATCGGATTCGTGCCGCAGGACCCCATGTCCAACCTCGACCCGGTGTGGAAAGTCGGATTCCAGATCTCGGAAACCCTGGCCGCCAACGGCATCGCGCGCGGACGGGCCGCGCGGCAGCGAGCCGTGGAACTGCTCGCCGAGGCGGGGATCAAGGAACCCGAACGGCGCGTCGGCCAGTACCCCCACGAATACTCCGGCGGAATGCGGCAGCGCGCGCTCATCGCCATCGGGCTCTCGGCGCGGCCGAAACTGCTCATCGCCGACGAACCGACCTCCGCGCTCGACGTCACCGTGCAACGCCAGATCCTCGACCACATCGACGAACTGACCCGCGAACTCGGCACCGCGCTGCTGCTCATCACCCACGACCTCGGGCTCGCCGCCGAACGCGCCGAACACCTGGTGGTCATGTACCGCGGGCGGGTGGTGGAATCCGGACCGGCCGCGGAGATCCTGCGCGATCCCCGCCACGAATACACGCGACGACTGGTGGCCGCGGCGCCCTCGCTGGCGGCTCGGCGCAGCGCCACCACCGCCGAACGCGCCGCCTACCGGAACCTCGCCATCGACGTGGCCGACGCCGAGGCGGCCGACGTGCCCGGCGACATCGTGGTCGCCGAGGGGCTCACCAAGCGGTATCGGGTGCGCGGGTCGGTGCCGTGGAAGCACACGGAATTCACTGCGGCCGACAACGTCTCGTTCCGGCTGCGGCGGGGAACCACCACCGCGCTGGTCGGGGAATCGGGCTCCGGCAAGACGACGGTGGCATCCCTGGTACTCGGATTGGACACGCCCACAGCGGGTTCGGTGCACTTCGACGGCAAGGAGGTCGCCGAGCTCGCCCGCCGGACGCCGCTCGCCTTCCGGCGGCGGATCCAGCCGATCTTCCAGAACCCGTACGGGTCACTGGATCCCACCTACTCGATCCATCGCGCCATCGCCGAACCGCTGCGCACCCACCGCATCGGCACCCGGGATTCGCGCGACGCCCGCGTCCGGGAACTCCTGGACCTGGTGGCCCTGCCGTCCGCCGTGGCCGCCCGCTATCCGCGCGAATTGTCCGGCGGCCAAAGGCAACGCGTCGCCATCGCCCGCGCGCTGGCGCTGGAACCCGAGCTGATCGTGTGCGACGAGGCGGTGTCCGCGCTCGACGTCCTGGTGCAGGACCAGATCCTCGAGCTGCTCAACACCCTGCAGGCCGAATTCGGGCTCTCCTACCTGTTCATCACCCATGACCTCGCGGTGGTGCGGCAGATCGCCGATTCGGTCCTGGTCATGCAGGACGGGAAGGTGGCCGAATCGGCGTCCACCACCGACCTGTTCGCGAACCCGCGGTCGCCGTATACCCGGCGCCTGCTCGAAGCCATCCCCGGCCGCGATCTGCACGTGAGCTGACGGGCCCGGGGCGCGAGGTGGTGGCCGGGGCGCTGGTGACCAGCCAGTAGCCTCGTATCTCGTGACCGACCCGCTGCAGCCCCTCGTCGACCTGCCCGGCGTGCGCGACGCCGCCGACAAGGCCCGTGACGCCCTCGCCGAGGTGCACCGCCACCGGGCGAACCGGCGCGGCTGGCCCACCACCGCCGCCGAGGCCGCCGTCCGCGCGGCCCGCTCCTCGGCCGCCATCGAGGGCGGCACCATCGACCTGCCCGCCGACGGCAACGTCGAGGACCCGATCCTCGCCGGCTCGCTGCGCGTCGGGCAGGCCCTGGACGCGGAGGCCCTCACCAACCTGGTCGGCGTCTGGCAGCGCGCGCCCCTCCAGGCCCTGGCCCGCCTGCACCTGCTCGCCGCGGCCGACATGGTCGAGGATCAGCAGCAGCTGGGCCGTCCGCGCAACGTGCCCGGAGTCGCCGAGCGCCTCGACCTGCTCGCCCAGACCGTCACCACGACCAAAGCGCCCGCGCCGGTCATCGCGGCCGTCGTCCACGGGGAGTTGCTCTCACTGCGCCCCTTCGGCACCGCCGACGGGATCGTCGCCCGTGCCGCCTCCCGGCTCGTCGCGGTGTCCAGCGGTCTTGACCCCCACAGCCTCGGCGTTCCCGAGGTTTTCTGGCTCCGCCGCCGTCAGGCGTATCTGGACGCGGCGGCCTCCTTCGGCATGGGCACCGCCGACGGGGTCGGCGGCTGGGTGATCTTCACCTGCGGCGCGCTCGAGGACGGCGCGCGCGAAGCCCGCTCGATCGCGGACGCGGCCTCGGGGTAAACGCCCCTGACATCGAAAACGCGTGTGCACCACCGTGATTCGAGGTGTCACACGCATTAAGAGCGGGCGGCGTTGTCGCGATTGCGACCTCACCGCCCGCTAGCACGGACTACCCGGTTACCAAGCGTGCTTTTCGGGTTGTGTTCTCTTCGGCCTCGGCGAGCTCTCCGGGATCCGGTGGTTCATCCCCGCATTGGATGCGAGGCCCTCGCCGTCGAAATCCCGGATAACGCAGGCCCACAACTATCCGTGCCCTTGTCGCGGCGTGCTCCGCGTGGGTGCCTGGTGTCCGTGCTGGGAAGGGTGGGATGGGAGGTCGAATCTTCTCTTCCGATCCGATCTTGGCCTTCCGTCCTTCCGTGCCTCCATTGTTACCCCGTGACCGCCGTCACATCAAGACCTGCGGAAACTTTCCAATCCAGGCGTGTCCGCCTCGTTTCACGCCCGGCGAATCGGACGAATGACCGGGTCAGCGTCGCCGGCGCAGCAGCCGGTAACTCAGTGCTCCGGCCGCCACCGCGCTCAAGCCGACCGCGACCGTCGCGGCCACCGTGGTGGTCGTCGGCGCCGGGATCCGGGCCCACAGCGACACCGGGTTGGAGAAGGCCAGTACCGGCCAGCCGCGGGCGGCGGCCTCGCGCCGCAGACCCCGGTCCGGGTTCACCGCGGTCGGGTGGCCGACCACCTCCAGCATCGGCAGGTCGGTCACCGAGTCGGAGTAGGCGTAGCAGCGGTCCAGGTCGTAATCGTAGTGCGCGGCAAGCTTTTCGATCGCTTCGACCTTGCCGGGGCCATAACAGTAGAACTCCACTTCGCCCGCGTACCGGCCGTTTTCGATCACCATGCGGGTGGCGGCGAAATGATCCGCGCCCAGGGCTGCCGCGATGGGGGCCACCACCTCCTCGCCGGAGGCGGAGACGATCACCACGTCGTGTCCCCGAATCCGATGGTCCGCAATGAGATCCGCGGCTTCCGCGTAGATCAGCGGGTCCACGATGTCGTGCAGGGTCTCGGCGACGATCGAGCGCACCTGGTCGACATCCCAGCCCGCGCACATCTTGGTGAGGTGCTCGCGCATGCGCTCCATCTGGTCGTGATCAGCGCCGGACAGCAGGAACAGGAAGTGCGCGTAGCTGCTCTCCAGCACCGCGCGCCGGCTGAGCAGGCCCTGGTCCAGGAACGGCTTGCTGAAGACGAAGGCGCTCGACCGGGCGATCACCGTCTTGTCGAGATCGAAGAAGGCGGCGACTCGTCCGCGTTCGGCTGTCACGGGTCCAGGATATGGTTCCGCGCCGCGCGGCGGGCGTCGTGGGTCGTCCCGCGCGGGTCCCCGATGCGCCGGGGTCCTTCATGCGACTCGGTCGGCGGGCATGGTCGACGTCACGTTCGAACCGGGGTTCGCCGGGGTTAGCCAGCTGGAAGCCGGGCGGTCAGGACGGGAAAAAGACTCGCCGGGCGGACTTGCAATACGGCCGGGGCTTGGGTGTAGTATCGCAGTTACCTGGACATGGTCCAGGCGCGTTCAGCCCGACCCCCCGGGGCTGAACCCGACGGCCCCAGCCTCCTCCCCCCCCGGCTGGGGCCGTCCTCTATTTTCAGGCGGTTTCGGATCCGCCCACGCTTCCCGAATTGTGCACAGGCCGCGTGTTATCCACACCCGCCGTCGGGCCGCTGTCGCCGCTTCGCCAATCAGGCGACGCTGACCTGCATGAACTCCGATGCCGTCACCCCACCCGCGCTCGCGCTGGTCGCCGATCCCCGTCTGCGCGAGGAGATCCGCCGCATCGCCGCCGCGGCCGACCGCCCGCTCGACGAACGCGTGCCACCCCCGGGTCGACACCCCTGGACAGCCGCGTCCGTCATCATCCTCGACACCGCCGCCGCGCATAGCTGCGTATCCGCCGGGCACCCCCGCCGCCCGGGGATCCTCCTGGTGACCGACGGCGAGCCGAGTTTGCTCGACTGGCAAGCCGCCACCGCGGCGGGCGCCGAACAAGTCCTTCCCCTGCCGGCCGCAGCCGACGCCTTGATCGCCGCCTTCGCCGCCCACGACGGCCGCCGTCCCGGCGACGGCGCGGTCCTCGCGGTCGCGGGCGCGGGCGCCGGTGCGGGCGCCTCGGTGCTCGCCGCCGCCGTAGCCCTCACCGCCGCAGGACGTTTCCGCGACCGCACCCTGCTCGTCGACTGCGCGCCCTACGGCGGCGGCCTCGATCTGCTGCTCGGTCTGGAGAAGCACGCGGGCCTGCGGTGGCCCGACCTCACCATCGAACACGGCCGTGTCGCCGCATCGGCGCTGCACGAGGCCCTGCCCAGCGCTTCGGGACTGGCGGTCCTCTCCTGTGGAAGAGCCGCTCCCGCAGGGGAACTCGATGCGGAGGGCTGTGAGATCGATCGCGGCGAGATGGCCGGTCTCCACGGAATCTCCGGAGTGGCAACCGAACTCGGCTCCGGAGCGGAGGCGCCGAGCGGCGCGTGGGCGGATCGCGGTGGGGCGAATTCTCCGCTGGCGCCGGCGGCGGTGCGCGCCGTCCTCGAGGGTGGTCGCGCGGCTGGTGATCTGGTGGTCGCCGACCTGTCCAGTGACCATGGTCCGCACACGGATCAGGTTCTCGATCTGGCGGATCTGGTGGTGCTGGTGACGCAGGCGCGGCTGCGTTCGATCGCGGCGGCGAAGTCCGCGGCGGCCTACCTGAAGGCTCGAAACCCGCATGTGCGCTTGATCATCCGCGGACCGGCCCCCGGCGGCCTCACGCCCACCGACATCGCGGAGACTCTCGCGCTGCCACTGCTGTCGGCCGTTCCCTCCCAGCCGGGGCTGACCGAGCGCCTGGAACGAGGTGGCCTCACCGTGCGCCGTCGCGGTCCGCTCCGCTCCGCCGCCGAGTCCGCGCTGACGGCCTTGTTCACCGGTGGTCCCGGCCATGACCGCGCAGCGCGCCACCCGGGCCCGTTCTGGTGGAGCCTCGCCCGGGCGCGTGGCACCCACGCGGGGCCGCGGGCGTCAGCGCAGGCGGGCCGATGACGCCGGGGTGCGGGCGCTGCCGGTTGCAGCGGGTGCTCGTGGGCATTTGGCCCGATGCGCGCACCTCACGGGCATCGGGCGGGGGTCCGCTGTCGCACGCGCGATCGACCGCCGGGCGATTGACCTACTGCCGTATCGGGTCCGGGCCCGGCTGCCGCTGGCTCGCCTTCGATGTGGAGGTGCGTGATGAGTGAGCTGGTGACGGCCGAACTGCTGGAGCGGGTGCGGGAGCGGCTGGCAGACGGGGCCGCCGATCCGGATCCGGCTCGCGTGGCGGCGGCCATCCGGACCGAGGCCGGCGGGGTGCTGGCCGACACGGATCTGTTGCGCGCCTTGCGAATGCTGCAGACCGAGATGACCGGAGCCGGGGTGCTGGAACCGCTGCTGCACGATCCCGAGGTGGCCGATGTGCTGGTCACCGGACCGGAGTCGGTGTGGGTGGATCGCGGGCGGGGGCTGCGACGCACATCGATCCGATTCCCGGACGACGCGGCGGTGCGGCGCCTGGCCCAGCGGCTCGCACTCGCGGCCGGACGCAGGCTGGACGACGCGCAGCCATGGGTGGACGGTCGATTGCCGGGAATCGGGGCGGCACAGGGGGATTCGTTCGGCGTCCGATTGCACGCGGTGCTCTCGCCGATCGCACACGGCGGCACCTGCCTGTCTCTGCGGGTGCTGCGGCCCGCCACCCTGGGCCTGGATGCCCTCGCGGCGGCCGGGGCGGTGAACTCCGACGCGAAGTCGCTGCTGGAGCGCATCATTCGCGCCCGGCTCGCCTTCCTGGTGGTGGGCGGGACCGGATCGGGCAAGACAACCCTGCTGTCGAGCCTGCTGGCCACGGTCGATCCGGCCGAGCGCATCGTCTGTGTCGAGGACGCGGCCGAGCTCGCGCCGCCGCATCCGCACGTGGTCCGGCTGGTGGCCCGGCCCGCCAATGTCGAAGGCGCGGGCCAGGTCACGATGCGCGACCTGGTCCGCCAGGCGCTCCGCATGCGGCCCGACCGCATTGTCGTCGGGGAGGTCCGCGGCGCGGAGGTGGTGGACCTCCTGACGGCCCTGAACACCGGACACGACGGCGGG
Source organism: Nocardia sp. CA-145437 (assembly GCF_050956485.1). Taxonomy (NCBI): domain Bacteria; kingdom Bacillati; phylum Actinomycetota; class Actinomycetes; order Mycobacteriales; family Nocardiaceae; genus Nocardia; species Nocardia sp. CA-145437. The sequence goes on from NZ_CP191204.1 coordinate 404,854, forward strand.
GCGGGCACGGTGCACGCGAACTCGCCCGGCGAAGTCCCGGCCCGCCTGGAGGCGCTGGCCGCTCTCGGCGGCCTGCCCGCGGCCGCCCTGCACAGCCAGCTGGCGGCGGCGATCCAGGTGATCCTGCACGTTCACCGCCATCCCGACGGCCGCCGCACGCTCCGCGAGATCGGCCTGGTCACGGCCGACAGTGGCCGGGTGCGGCTCGTCCCCGCGTGGACCGCCGACGATCGTCCGGCCCCGGCGGCGGCCGCCCTGCTGACCCTGCTCGAGGAAAGGACCCCTGATGATTCCCGCGAGTGACGAGTGTTCGGGTTCGTGCGGGTGCCCGCGGCCCGGAGCGGTTCCGCGCGTCCGTCTGGAGAAGACCTACCCGGTTCCGGTCGATAATGCGCCGTGCTGCAATCCATTCGGCCTGCACGGGTCGCGGTTCCCCGGTCTCGGGCTGGCCTGGCCCACGGGATGTAGTCGCTGTGCTGGCGGTGAATCGACTGGGGCACAAGAAGAGTCGCCCGAATCGCTGAGCGAAGGAAACTGATGCTGACCGGCATCGGCCACTCGGCTTCCGTGCTGGTGTGCGTCGCGATCGCGCTGTTCTTGTTGCCGCCGCCCATCGCCCGACGGCGGTTGCGTAGGTTGTTCGATCAACCCGCGGGCGCGCGAAAGGCCCAGTGCACCTGGGTTGTTCGAACACTTCCATTCGCCGCCGCGCCTCTGTTGCTGTTCGCCGGTCCAGGACCTGTGCTGGCCGGGTTGCTGGTGTCCGCGACCCTCGTGACCCGCTTTCGCCGGTCCCGCCGTGAGCGGTCGCGGATCGTCGCCACAGCGCAGCTGCTGGAGGGGTTGGAGGCGGTGATCGGTGAACTGCGCATCGGGGCCCATCCGAGTGCGGCGGCCGCGGTGGCTGCGGTCGAGACCGAGGGCGAGGTGGCCAGGGCTTTCGCGGTCAGCGCCGCGCGCAGCCGACTGGGCGGGTCGGGCGCGGAGGGCCTGCGCCGCCCCGATTCGGTGGTGGCACGGGAACTGTCCCGGGTGGCCGGTGCCTGGCGGGTGGCGGAGCGGCACGGCCTCGCGTTGGCCGAGCTGTTGACGGCCGCGCGTCTGGATCTGCTGGGCCGCAAACGCTTTCGGGACCGCACGGCCGCGGCGCTGGCCGGAGCCCGAGCGACAGCGGTGGTTTTGGCCCTGCTTCCGGTCCTCGGCATCGGCCTCGGACAGCTGATGGGCGCGGCTCCACTGCGGGTGCTGTTCCTGTCCCCGACGGGAACGGCCTTGCTGCCGTTGGGTTCCGCCCTCACCTGTGCCGGTCTGTTGTGGTCCGACGCCATCGCGGGCAAGGTGCTGCGATGAGTCCCGCTGTCGCCGTGCTGGCGGCCCTCGCCCTGCTGGTCCTGCCGGGCCGGGTCGGCGCGGTGCGCAGGCTGCGCCGGATGCGTGGCTCCACGTCGGCGGAACCGCCGATGCCTTCGGCCTTTCCGGCCGATCCGGACGTGCTGGGCGTCGCCTCGGCGCTCGATCTGCTCGCAGCCTGCCTGCGAGCCGGGCTGCCCACCGCACGGGCCGCCGCCGCGGTGGCCGCGGAATCGCCTGAGCCGTTGGCGTCGGTCCTGTCCCGGGTCTCGGATCTGCTGGTGTTGGGCGCGGATCCCGCGAGCGCCTGGGCGCAGGCCACCGAGGGTGTCGCCGACGACGCGGTGGCGGCGCTGGCCCGGATGGCCCGCCGGTCGGCGCGTTCGGGAACCGGATTGGCCACCGCCGTCACCGAATTGGCGGAACACCGCCGCGGGGAGCTCGAGGATGCCGCCGCCGCCCGCGCCGAACGGGCCGGGGTGCTCATCGGCGGCCCGCTCGGCCTCTGCTTCCTGCCCGCCTTCGTATGCCTGGGCATCGTCCCGGTGGTACTGGGTCTCGCGGGCCGGGTTCTGGACGGCGGTCTGCTGTGACCGCCGACGACTGTGTCGGCGCGGAACCGCCGCGCCGCGACGAGGGAGGGAGAAACCGTGGGAACGACCATCCGACACCTGTGCTGGGAACTGCGCGCCCGACTGCTGCGCGCCCTGACCGCCGACTCCGGTATGAGCACCGCCGAGTACGCGATCGGCACCATCGCGGCCGCGGCCTTCGGCGCGGTGCTCTACACCGTGGTCACCGGGAACAGCATCGTGAGCGCGCTGACCGCCATCATCGACCGAGCCCTGAAGACTCCCGTCAAGTGACGTATGCCACACCACCTGATCATGCCGAGGCGGGGATGGCGACCGTTGAGGCGGCGATCGCGCTGGCCGCGCTGGTCGCGGTCGTGATCCTCGGTGTCGGCGCTCTGCTGGCGGTGTCGGCGCAGGTGCGGTGTGTCGATGCCGCCCGTGAGGCGGCCCGGCTCGCGGCCCGCGGCGAGACCGACACCGGCGTCGCGACCGCCCGACGGCTGGCGCCGGCCGGTGCCCGGATCGTCGTCCGGTCCGAGGGGGAGCTCGTGGTGGCCGAGGTGAGCGCCCACGCCGCGCTGGTCCCGGTCACGCTGCACGCGGCGGCGGTCGCGGCTCGGGAACCGGGGGAGTCGCCATGACCGGTCCGCGGCGGGATTCGGGCGGGGTGACGGTGACCGCGTGCCTGGCGCTGATCGGCCTGTTCGCGGTGACGATCCTGGTCGCACAGGTCGGGGTGGCGGTCGCGGCCCGGCATCGGGTGCAGGCCGCCGCGGATCTGGGCGCGCTCGCGGCGGCGGGTGCCCTGGATGGCGGCGTGGGTGCCGCGTGTCGCCGGGCCGCCGAGATCGCGGCCCGCATGGGTGTCCGGTCTGCCGGGTGCGAGGCGCGGGGGTGGGACGTGACGGTGACGGTCGTCGGGCGGGTGTCGCTCGGGCCGCTCGGGGAGCGCGATGTCCGGGCCGCCGCCCGGGCGGGCTTGGGGGATGACCTGGGGTTGCGAGGGGATATCTCGTACCGAGCGGTTGGTTAAAATTGTGATGGCGCGGGCCACATCGGTGGTCGATCAATGCGGAAATTCGATGAAAGCTTTAGCCGAATTGAAGAGGTTTCGATTGCATTGCAATTCGTTGCCCGAGACTCATTCGAATGAATGCACAGGTAAATCCACGAGTGCCATATTCGAGTGGAGCAACCCCTCAGTTAACAGGATGACATCCCTTTTTAATCGACTCGAGGCCTCGGCGTGTCGCCGCCACCCTCCAGCATCCGGATTCGGCCCGATATCTGCCAGTTGACGACGCCGACCGGTTGGTCGGATGGCGCTCCGGTCTCACCGCGGCGACGGCGGCGTCACGGTTCGGGAGTGCCGTCGTCACCTTCGCCCAGATCGGCCAGAACCGCCCGCAGGAGCCGCGCGGCCCCGGCCTTGTCCAGGGGATTGTTGCCGTTCCCGCACTTGGGTGACTGCACGCAGGACGGGCACCCGGCCGCGCAGCCGCAGGAGTCGATCACGCCCAGCGTGGCGGTCAGCCAGTGGCGTAGTCGCAGGAACCCGCGTTCGGCGAATCCGGCCCCGCCGGGATGTCCGTCGTAGACGAATACTGTTGGCAGACCGGTGTCGGCATGTTCGGCCGTCGACACTCCGCCGATGTCCCACCGATCGCAGGTCGCGACCAGCGGCAGCATGCCGATGGCGGCGTGCTCGGCCGCGTGCAGCGCGCCCGCAGCGTGTCGCGCGTCGATCCCGGCCCGGGCCAGCAGGTCCGGCGTGACGGTGTAGTACACCGCCCGGGTGGGCAGGGTCTGGGCGGGCATGTCCAGCGGGATCAGGTCCAGCACCTCGCCGCTGGGCAGTCTGCGCAGGTAGGCGACGACCTGCCGGGTGACCAGCACCTGGGCCAAACCCGTGGTGACCGAGCCGTACCGCCGTTCCTCGGTGACCGCCTCGATCTCCAGGGTGGTGACCGCCCGCGCGCTGGTGCTCCACCCCGGCGTGTCGGCGCGGACCAGGGCGACGCCCTCCTCCAGGTCCAGCTCGTCGACCACATAGCTCTCGCCCTGATGCAGGTGCACCGCGCCCGGGTGCAGGGTCGCGGGGGCGCGCCCGGCGTCGGTGGTGCCCAGCATGCGCCCCGATTCGACGTCCACCACCGCGATCGCGGTGCCGATCCCGCCGCGCACGTCCACCGCGTCGTGCGGGTGCGCGTCGGCCGTCACGAACCAGCGCGCCGACCCGTCCCGCGCCACGCCCGCCCGCCGCCGGATCAGACCCTGTTCGGCCAGGTCGGACAGCAGTTCCCAGGCTTCGAAGGCATGCACTTCGGCATCGCTGAGCGGCTGTTCCAGCGCTGCGCACAGCAGGTGCGGCCCGAGCACGTACGGATTGTGCGGGTCGGTGATGGTCGCTTCCAGCGGCCGCCCGAGCAGCGCTTCCGGGTGGTGCACGAGGTAGGTGTCCAGCGGGTCGTCACGGGCGATGAGCAGCACCAAAGACCCCTGGGTGCGGCGTCCGGCGCGCCCGGCCTGCTGCCAGAACGAGGCGACCGTCCCCGGGTATCCCGCCACCACGACGGCGTCCAGTCCGGCGATGTCCACGCCCAGTTCCAGGGCATTCGTGGTGGCGGCTCCCAGCAACGTGCCCTCCGACAGGGCCGCTTCCAGGGCGCGCCGGTCCTCGGCCAGATATCCGGCCCGATAGGCCGCGACACGCCCGGGCAGTCCCGCGTCCACGTCGGCGAGCAGCCGCCGGGTGTCCATGGCGATGAGTTCCGCGCCGCGCCGGGACCGCACGAAGGTCAGGGTGCGGGCGCCTTCGGCCACCAGATCGGCCATCACGGTGGCCGCTTCCGCTCCCGCCGAACGCCGCAGCGCCGCACCGTTTTCCCCGGTCACGCCGCTGCCGACGAGCGGCGGCTCCCACAGCGCCACGGTCCGCGCGCCCTGCGGCGACCCGTCCTCGGTGACGGCGACACACGGCGCGCCGATGAGTTTCTCAGCGGTGGCGGCGGGGTCGGCGGCCGTCGCGGAGCACAGCACGAAGACCGGATCGGCCCCGTACCGCTCGGCGAGTCGCCGGAGTCGGCGCAGCACCAGCGCCACGTGCGACCCGAAAACCCCGCGATAGATATGGCATTCGTCGACCACGATGTACCTGAGCTGCCGAAACAGCCGCGCCCACCGCTGATGCGACCGCAACATGCCGACGTGCAGCATGTCCGGATTCGTGAAGACCCAGCGCGCGTGCGACCGCACCCACTGCCGGATCTCCGCCGGCGTGTCGCCGTCGTAGGGCGCGGGATGGATGCTCCGCAGCGGATCTTCGCTGGTCAGCTCATTGATCATGCGCAGCTGGTCGGCTCCCAGCGCTTTGGTCGGCGCGAGATACAGCGCGGTGGCCCGCGGATCCTCCTGTAGCGCGGTCAGCACCGGCAGCTGGTACGCCAGCGACTTTCCAGACGCCGTTCCGGTCGACACCACCACGTGCCGGCCCGCCGCGGCGAGGTCCGCGGCCCGGCTCTGGTGGCTCCACGGCTCCGCGACCCCGGCCGCCTGAACTGCGGCGATGACGTCGGGAGATGTCCATTCGGGCCATTTCGTGACCTGCGCCGAGCGCGGTGGTAGCTCACGAACATGAGTGAGGCGGGAGTCACCTGAAACAGGGCCGTTTAGGACACGATTCAGCAACGATCTCCCGTAGCTGATGTCGCTCGCATCTCCGGATCGCGGCGCCGGATCTCGATCAATCATCGAAGCGCCATCGCGACACGCCGAAGGGGTGCGAAACGTGTGTGCGTCCGCCGCTCTACCTGCCATTTCCCTACAGGGTAGCGACCTGCCTCACACCCTGTTTGCCAGATGCTCGCTCTGTTATCCGGAAGCAAACCAACTTCAAGTACGGATTTGGGCATTATGCCCCTCACCTGCGCATTCGCAAGATCAACTTTTTTGCAAATTGTGGGTAACTCCGCTGTTGAATTGCCCGAAGACATGGTTCACTGGTCCCTGGTCGCAAGCTTCTGTGTTCGAGGGAACGGATCTAAAGTCCAAACCATCAGCAGGATCGATGTTGCGAACGGTGTACTAGGTGCTTTCCTGCAGGGGGAACAGAGTACAGCGGTCTCAACGGACCCGGTGGATGAACCCAGTTGTCCGCCGTTCCGGTATGGAAAGAGAAGGAACAGAATGGCACAGGGAACTGTGAAGTGGTTCAACGCGGAGAAGGGGTTCGGCTTCATCGCGCCCGAGGACGGCTCCGCTGACGTCTTCGTCCACTACTCCGAGATCCAGGGGTCGGGCTTCCGCACCCTCGAGGAGAACCAGAAGGTCGAGTTCGAGGTTGGTCAGGGCACCAAGGGCCCGCAGGCCACCGGTGTTCGCGCGCTCTGAGCGAGCCAACCCCTAAGGTTCCGTCCCCCATCGCCCCCGGCGGTGGGGGACGACCCATATCTTGACCCATTACACTCGATCACGATCAGGGGCTACATCGTCGCCGCGCACCAGCCGCGGCCTTTGAACACGGTATAAACGTTGCTGGCAGCGATATCGGACATCGCAGCCGCTTTGCCCCAGCCGCGTAGAGCGCGTACACCAAGCTCCGGCGCGGATCGAGACGAAAGGTGTGTTCGCCGGTGGCAACACGAGACCGCGGTGCAGCGCCGAACCCCGAGGCAGCGCCCGACCAGGGCCGTTCCCTGCGTCGTCTCGTGATCGTCGAGTCGCCGACGAAGGCCAAGAAGATCGCCCCGTATCTGGGCCGCGGTTATGTGGTGGAGGCGTCGGTCGGCCACATTCGGGACCTGCCGCGTGGTGCGGCGGATGTGCCCGCCAAATACAAAGGACAACAGTGGGCGCGGCTCGGCGTCGACGTCGATCATGATTTCGAGCCCATCTATGTTGTCAGCCCCGAAAAGAAGGGGAAGGTCAGCGAGCTGAAGAGCCTGCTGGCCGACGCCGACGAGCTCTACCTCGCCACCGACCCCGACCGCGAGGGCGAGGCCATCGCCTGGCATCTGCTCGAAACCCTCAAGCCCAAGGTGCCGGTCCGGCGCATGGTGTTCCACGAGATCACCGAGCCCGCGATCCGCGCGGCCGCGGCCGACACCCGGGAACTGGACCAGGATCTGGTCGACGCGCAGGAGACGCGGCGCATCCTGGACCGGCTCTACGGCTATGAAGTGTCGCCGGTGCTGTGGAAGAAGGTCATGCCGCGTTTGTCGGCGGGCCGCGTGCAGTCGGTGGCGACCCGGGTCATCGTGCAGCGCGAGCGGGAGCGCATGGCGTTCCGGTCCGCGGAGTACTGGGACATCGCGGCCAAACTGGATGCCGGCGGCAAGGAGGACGGCGGGAATCCGCGGGTCTTCGGCGCACGCCTGGTCAGTGTCGACGGTCTGCGGGTCGCGACCGGTCGTGACTTCGGCGCCGACGGGCAGCTGAAGTCGCAGTCCAACGACTCCGCCGCACCGACCGTTCGCGTCCTGCGCGCCGCCGACGCCCAGCATCTGGCCGAGTCGCTGCACGGCGTAAATCTCTCCGTCAGCTCGGTGGAGTCGAAGCCGTACACGCGAAAGCCGTACGCGCCGTTCATGACCTCGACCCTGCAGCAGGAGGCGGGACGCAAGCTGCGTTTCACCTCCGAGCGCACCATGCGGGTGGCGCAGCGGTTGTACGAGAACGGCTACATCACCTATATGCGTACCGACTCGACGACCTTGTCGGAGTCGGCGATTCAGGCGGCGCGCTCGCAGGCCACCCAGCTGTACGGCGCGGAGTACGTGAGCCCCACGCCGCGGCAGTACACGCGCAAGGTCAAGAACGCCCAGGAAGCACACGAGGCGATCCGCCCCGCCGGTGACACCTTCGCCACCCCGGGCCAGCTGCACAACAAGCTCGACGGCGACGAATTCCGTTTGTACGAGCTGATCTGGCAGCGCACCGTGGCCTCGCAGATGCAGGACGCGCGCGGCACCACGCTGACCGTCCGCATCACCGGTGTCGCGAATTCCGGTGAGGAGTGCGTGTTCTCGGCGTCGGGCCGGACCATCACCTTCGCGGGCTTCCTCAAGGCGTACGTGGAGAGTGTCGACGAGGAGGCGGGCGGCCAGTCCGATGACGCCGAATCGCGGCTGCCCGCGCTGACCGAGGGCCAGGGCGTCACCGCCATCGAGCTGCTGCCGGACGGGCACACCACCAATCCGCCCGCGCGATTCACCGAAGCCTCGCTGATCAAGGCGCTGGAAGACCTCGGCATCGGCCGTCCGTCCACCTACTCCTCGATCATCAAGACCATTCTCGACCGCGGTTACGTGTACAAGCGCGGTAGCGCGCTGGTGCCGTCGTGGGTGGCGTTCGCGGTGATCGGCCTGCTGGAGGAACACTTCGGGCGGCTGGTGGACTTCGACTTCACCGCGGCCATGGAAGACGACCTCGACGCCATCGCCGGCGGCCGCGAGCAGCGCGGAAACTGGTTGTCCTCCTTCTATTTCGGTGGCGATCACGGCGCGCAGGGTTCGGTCGCGCGCGAGGGTGGCCTGAAAAAGATGGTGGGCGAACGACTCGACGGCATCGACGCGCGAGAAGTCAACTCCATCAAGCTCTTCGCCGACGAGGAGGGCCGCGATGTGGTGGTCCGGGTCGGCAAGTTCGGGCCGTATCTGGAGCGCATGGTCGTCAATCCCGATGACCCGGACGGGGATCCGGTCTCGCAGCGCGCCAACCTGCCCGACGATCTGCCGCCGGACGAGCTGACCCCGGAGGTCGCGGAGAAGCTGTTCGCGACGCCGCAGGAGGGTCGCTCGCTGGGTGTGGATCCGGAGTCGGGACACGAAATCGTCGCCAAGGAAGGACGTTTCGGCCCGTACGTCACCGAGGTCCTGCCCGAGCCGGTCGAGGACGCCGACACCGGCGCGAAGAAGACGACCAAGAAGGCGGCCGACAAGCCGAAGCCGCGCACCGGCTCGCTGTTCAAGTCCATGAGCGTGGAGACGGTGACGCTGGACGAGGCGCTGCGGCTGCTGTCGCTGCCGCGCGTGGTCGGTGTCGACCCGGCTTCCGGGGACGAGATCACCTCGCAGAACGGCCGTTACGGGCCGTATCTGAAGAAGGGCACCGATTCGCGGTCGCTCACCGGTGAGGACCAGATCTTCACGGTGACCCTCGAGGAGGCGCTCAAGATCTACGCCGAGCCCAAGCGGCGTGGTGGGCAGGCGGCGAGCGCGCCGCCGCTGCGGGAACTGGGCGTCGACCCGGTGTCGGAGAAGCCGATGGTGATCAAGGACGGGCGTTTCGGCCCGTACGTCACCGACGGCGAGACCAATGCCAGCCTGCGCAAGGGCGACGAGGTCGAGTCCATCACCGACGCCCGGGCTTCGGAGCTGCTGGCGGACCGGCGGGCGCGCGGCCCGGTGAAGAAGGCCGCGAAGAAGACGGCCAAGAAGGCGGCGGCGAAGAAGACCCCGGCCAAGAAGACGGCGGTGGCCAAGACCGTGGTCAAGAAGGCGGCGGCGAAGAAGGCGGCGGCCAAGACGGCCGACGGCGTCACCACCAAGAAGGCCGCGGCGGCGAAGAAGGCCCCGGCCAAGAAGGCCGCGACGAAGAGCGCCGCGTCGGCGCAATCCTGACGATTGTCGGTGCCCTGCCGTAGCGTGCTGTTCGGAACACGCACCAGCGGAAGGGCATTCGATGACGGTCGACCACGAGCGGGAAGAGCTGATCAAGGTTCTCGCGAGCCAGCGGGACCTGCTCCGGATCACTGTCCGGGGCATCGACGACGAACAGGCGCGCCAGCGCACCACGATCAGTGAACTCACCCTCGGCGGGCTGCTCAGTCATTGCGTGAATGTCGAGCGGCACTGGACCACCATCCTGGTCGAGCGGGACCCGAACTCCGAATTCGATGTCTCCCGAATGGATTCCGAGTACCGGCTGGACGCGGACCAGACGGTCGCGGGGTTGCTCACCGAGTGGGAGGCGGTGGCCGAGCACACCGCGAAGCTGATCCGCGAACTACCGAACCTCGAGGATTCGGTGCCGACGCCGACCGCCCCGTGGGCGCCGGAGCGGGAGTGGCTGACCGTGCGCTATATCCTGCTGCACATCCTGCGGGAGATCGCGCACCATTCCGGACACGCGGACATCATCCGTGAGGCGCTGGACGGCGCGAACACGACATATCAGCGCGCGAACTGACACTCGGCGGCGCTGTCGGGGGTGGCCGCTAAGGTGGTCGGCGTGGCGGGTGTCTTCGATCGGCTGGTCGGCCAGGGTGCGGTCGAGTCCGAGTTGACGGCTGCGGCGGTGGCGGCGCGGGGTGGGGCCGGATCGTCGTCGGCCATGACGCATTCCTGGTTGTTCACCGGTCCGCCCGGTTCGGGGCGGTCGGTGGCGGCGCTGTGTTTCGCGGCCGCTCTACAGTGCACGGACGAGGGGACGCCCGGCTGCGGCCGCTGCCACGCCTGCACCACCACCATGGCCGGCACCCACGGCGATGTGCGCCGGGTGGTGCCGGAGGGTTTGAGCATCGGCACCAAGGAGATGCGCGAGATCGTGCAGGTGGCGTCGCGGCGGCCGAGTACCGGCCGCTGGCAGGTCGTGGTGGTGGAGGATGCGGATCGGCTGACCGAGGCGGCGGGCAATGTGCTGCTGAAGGTGGTCGAGGAGCCGCCTGCCCGTACGGTCTTCCTGCTCTGCGCGCCGTCGGTGGATCCGGAGGACATCTCGGTGACGCTGCGATCCCGCTGCCGCCATGTGCATTTGGCGACGCCGTCGGTGGAGTCGATCGCCCGGGTGCTGCGTGAGCGGGACGGGTTGGACGACAAGGTCGCCGGTTGGGCGGCCTCGGTGAGCGGCGGGCACGTCGGTCGCGCCCGCCGGCTGGCCACCGATGACGACGCCCGTGCGCGCCGCCGCCGGGCCCTGGCCTTGGTCGCGGCGACCGCTCGCCCCGCTCAGGCCTATGCGGCCGCTGATGAGCTGGTGAAGTCCGCCGACGACGAGGCCAAGCTGGTCAGCGCCGACCGCGATGAGAAGGAACGCGACGCCCTGGCCACCGCGCTGGGCGCCGGCGGCACCGGGAAGGGCACTGCCTCGGCGACCCGGGGTTCCGCGGGAGCATTGAAAGACCTGGAAAAACGCCAGAAATCACGCGCCACCCGCACCGGCCGCGACGCCCTGGACCGTTCCCTGATCGATGTGGCGGGCCTCTACCGTGACGCGCTGGCCGTCCGTTTCGGCGCGGCCGCCGCCGATTCTTCGGCCGGCGTCACCCTCACCCACCCCGATATGGCCGACCAGATCCGCGAACTCGCCACCGACGTCCGACCTGAAGGCCTGCTCCTTTCCATCCAAGCCGTCCTCGATTGCCGTGAGGCCCTCGAAACCAATGTGAAGCCCCGCTTCGCCCTCGCCGCCATGGTCGCCGCCCTGATGGCAGCCCGTTCCGCCTGACCGCCGAGTGTGGTTGGTCACCGTGAACACACGTTTTCGCGATTCGGGCACGAGACGATAGACTCGCAGCGCCGGAAGGCACGCCGCCTTAGCTCAGTCGGTAGAGCGCTTCACTCGTAATGAAAAGGTCGGGGGTTCGATTCCCCCAGGCGGCTCCAAACAAGCAGGTGGAGAGCGATCGTCGCTCTCCACCTGTTGTCGTTTCGGGATCATCCACCGCTACCTCCCGATCACCAGGGATGTGCCTGTGGCGTGGTGGATTCCGCGGGCTTCGGCGACCCCTGGGCCACCTCCGGTCCCGCCGTGTTCGCCGTTGGTGCAGCCGTCCCCGGTCTCGCTGGGGTCGGTGCAGGTCTTCTCGCCCCCGTCGCTCTCTCCGCAGTTTTCGTTGTCGCAGCCATGGGGCGGGACGGGCGGAGGTGGCACAACCGGCTCGGCGAAACTATCGGACCACCCTCCAGTCCGATCGACCTGCACGACGCCGGACGCCGCACTCGACGCGGCCACGGCTGGAACCGCCGCCGTCGCGGGAACTGCCATCACTACCCCTGCCAGCACGAACGGGGTGAACAGCTGACGTGTGACATTTCGGTAAGTCTGGTTGGTCATCATCATTGCCTTTCGGGCGGACTCGTTGCCGACTGCTGCGACTAATCGATGTCGTCACCTCGCACATCTCGTTCGTGCAACTACTTACGTCGTGACCATCCGGGGGCGTATGTCCAGGGGCGCCGTCCAGGAGATACCCCCATCTGCGATCGCCCTGATCAGAATCCTACTCAGGTGATCAACAGCCCTGAAGCGTGTGGGAGCAGTCGTGACCTGCGGTAATGAAAAAGGTCGGGGGTTCGATTCCCCGGGCGGCGCACAAGAAAAGACCGGGCGGCGCACAAGAAAAGATGAGGACCATCGTGGTCCTCACCTTTGTCGTCGGCGGGTCAGGAGACCAGGCCGCGGCCGGTGGTCAGGGGGAGGTCCATGGCTGTCAGAAGGCCGGGGCGGGCCTGGACTACTGCGGGGATGGTGCTGACCAGGCGGGCGGCGGTGCCGACCACTCCGGCTTCGGCATGGTCGCCGTTGCTGTAGAGCTGAAGGTCGAGGAGGTAGTCGGGTTCGCCCTTGATTTCCACTCGGTAGCAACCTGATCCGGCCGGTTGGGGCCAGTCGGGGGCCAGGTCGGGGTGGAGGCGGGTGACGTGTTCGAGGGTGAGGATTTCGCGGCCGTCACGGATGCCGTGGATCTGGAAGCGGAGGGCCGCGGCGGTGCCTTCCTCGACGGTGTGGGCGCCGATGCGGATCGGTTCCGTCGTGGGGAGGCGCTCGAAATGCTGTGTCACCGAGTCGAGTTCGATGTCGAGGGCGGCGGCGAGCTGACGGATGACGCTGCCCCAGGCGAGGGTGAGGATGCCGGGCTGCAGGAGCAGGGGGAGGTCGTCGAGCTTGCTACCGAAGCCCATGATGTCGAAGACGACCTTCGGATTGTCGTAGGTCGAATAGTCCATGATCTCCGAGCAGATGACCCGGTCGATGCGTTCGGAGCCGCTGGACAGGAGCAGCGGCAGCCAGTCGTTGGCCCAGCCGGGGTCGATGCCGTTGACCCACAGGGACGCGCCGCCCGCCTCGGCGGCCTCGACGATGGGGGCGATGGCCTCGTCGGGGAGGGTGCCGTAAGGGAATTGGAGGAAGACGGGACTGCTGGAGACGACATTGATGCCGGCGCGGAGGAAGGTCTTCAGGTCCTCGACGGCCTCCATCAGGCGGTCGTCGGCCATGGCGGTGTGGACGATGCAGTCGGGCTTCAGGGCCAGCAGGGCCTCGGCGTCCCGGGTGGCCAGGACACCGGTCTCGCGGTCGAGACCGGCCAGTTCCCCGGCATCCTTGCCGGCCTTCTCGGCGCTGGACACCCAGACGCCGACCAGTTCGAGTTCGGGGCGGTTGATGATGGAGCGCAGGGCGCGGCGGCCGACATTGCCTGTGCTCCACTGGACTACGCGGTAGGTCATGGAAAACTCCTGGGGCGCGGCGGATTACAGGTCGGGGATGGGGAGGGCCAGGTTGGGGGCGTCGATGCCGCCGTCCACCTCGAGCACCTTGCCGGTGATGTAGCCGCCCGCGCGGGAGCTCAGGTAGACGATGGCGGCGGCGATCTCCCACGGCTCGCCGAGGCGGTGCAGCGGGGTGGCGTCCTCCATCTGCTGCTTGATCTCCGGCTGCTGCGCAACGACTTCCAGCGCCGAGGTGAGCACCGAGCCGACCGCGATGGCGTTCACCCGGATGCGCGGGGACAGGTCGGCGGCGGCCAGCTTGGTCCAGTGCGCGAGCGCGGCCTTGGCGGTGCCGTAGGCCAGGAAGCCGCGGCCCGCGCTGATGCCCATACGCGAGGAGATGTTCACGACCGAGCCGCCGCCGCTCTTCAGCATGTAGGGGACCGCGGCCTGGGTGAGGGCGTGCGCGGTCGACACGTTGAACCGGAACGCCTCCTCCAGGAACTCGGGGGTGCTGGTGAGGAAGGTGTTGGGCATGGTGCCGCCGACATTGTTGACCACGATGTCGATGCCGCCCAGCTCGGCGGCGGCGGTCTCGGCCAGCGCGGTGACGGCCGAGAGGTCCGACAGGTCCGCGGGGACGGTGACGCAACGGCGGCCCAGCGCGCGGATCTGGCCGGCGACCTCGTCGAGCTGGGCGGCGGTGCGGGCCGAGATGGCCACGTCCGCACCGGCTTCGGCGAGTGCGAGGGCGGTGGCGGCGCCGATGCCGCGGCCCGCGCCGGTCACGACGGCGACGCGGCCGTCCAGTCGGAAGGTGTCCAGGATCATCGCTCAATCAGTCCTTCGAGGGTGGCGACAGTCACTCGACACTTTTAAGCATTAGTTCTTAACCGTCAAGGAGAAGTTCTTTATCCCCAGGTGAACGGCTACAGTGCAGACTGTGGACAAGGAGGGTGGCGGTACTCGAATGGCAGTCACGGGGGCGCGCGAGCGCATCATCCTGGCGGCGGAACAGCTGATCGCCGAGCGCGGGCCGGCGGTGCCGCTGCGCGATATCGCCGCGGTCGCCGAACAGCGCAACAATTCCGCGGTCCAGTACCACTTCGGGTCCCGCGACGGGCTCATCGAGGCGGTGGTCGAACACCGGCTCGCCACCCTGGAGATCCGGCGCCTCGAATTGCTGGCCGAGCAGGCCGGGACCGGCGTGACCAGCGTCCACGACCTGCTCGAAGCACTGGTCATCCCCATGCTCGAACTGGGGGACCGGCACGGGATCCACCATTACGCCCGCTTCCTGGAACAGATCCACACCCATCGAGCCGTCACCGACGCCGCGAATCTGGCCTCCGCCCAGCGCACCTCGGTGCGCGTGATCATGCAGCAGCTCGATCGGGAACTCGCCGACCTGCCGAAACGGTTGCGGCTGCGGCGGTTGCGCGCGTTGCCGACCGTACTGTTCGCGCTACTGGCCGATCACGAACGCGCGGTCGAGGCGGGCAAGGTCGCCGCGGGGGATGTGGATGCCTGGGGAGAAATCGTGGACATGCTCGCGGGCGTGCTCACCGCCCCGGTCGTGGAACGCGCCCCGATCCGCTGAGGCCGCAACACAATCGGGTGTGAACCAGTGCCACCGGGTGCGAAGTTCGGCGCGACCTGGCAGGTGGGCGGTGGCCCGGCTACCGTTGATTCTCGTGGACACCACGGCAGCAGTACCGACGGCGGGAGCCGAACCAGGGCCTACGCGCCCGCGACGGCTCGGCGTCGGACTCCCGCTGCTGAGCGGCGCGGCCGTCGCCGGCGGCCTGGCGCTGCTGCACTTCCGGGACCCGCACGTGCAGGGGGCCTACGGGTTCTGCCCGTTCTACGAACTGACCGGGTACTGGTGTCCCGGGTGCGGCGGCCTGCGCGGCCTGCACAATCTGACCGATGGCCGGTTCCTCGACGCCATCCACAGCAATGTGCTGCTGCTGCCGCTGACGCTCGGCTTCCTCGCCTGGTGGGGCACCTGGCTGGTGCGCGCCTGGCGGGGCCGGGCGACGCCGCCGCGACTACCGCGGATCCTGCCCAGGTCGGCGCTGTGGATCGCGGTGGCCTTCCTCGTCGTGTTCACGGTCGTCCGGAACACGCCATGGGGTACCTGGATCGCGCCCGTCTGAGGCGGAGGATGCTCTTGATATGAGCGAATCGCTGAAGGAACGGGTGCGGAACAAGCTGATCCGCCAGCTCGACGAGGACGGACCGCCCGATCCGGAGCGGCAGGACACCCGGCAGGTATCGGTCCAGAACGATCTGGACCGGCTCGAAGCCGTCAGCGAGGACGACCCGTTCGTCGAGGAGCTCGCGGCTCGCTACATGGTGCCCTGACCCGCTCCCGCGATTCAGAATCCGCAGGGCGCTCCGCCGTCCGCCGAACCGCTGAAGGGCCGGGTTTCCGGGACCGGGTTCCAGTGGCCGTCGGTGCGGGCGTAATCCCAGCTCGGACCATGCTCGACCAGGGTGGCGATCGCGTCGATGAGGCGGTCCACGTCGGCGGCGGTGGTGCCGAGTCCGATGCTGGCGCGCAGCGCGGCGTCCACCCCGAGCCGCGACAGCAGCGGGTGCGCGCAGAACCGTCCGTCGCGCACCCCGATCCCGTGCTCGGCGGAGAGATACGCGGCCACCTGGCCGGGCTCGAATCCGTCGACCGTGAAGGCGACGATGCCGACGGCGTCGGTGCTGTCGCGCCACACCCGCAGGAAGTTCACGCCCGGAACGGTTTTCAGCCCGTAGCGCAGCCGGTGGGTGAGGTACTGCTCGTGCTCGACGACGGTGGTCTCGTCCAGCTCGGCGAGCGCGTCGCAGGCGGCGGCCAGGGCGGCCACCCCGAGCACGTTCGGGGAACCGGCCTCGTGGCGCTGCGGCGCGGGCGCCCACTCCACGCGGTCGGCGGCGACCGAACGCACCGCGCCGCCGCCAGCCAGGTATGGCTCCGCGGCGTCGAGCCAGTCCCGGCGGCCGACCAGGACGCCCGCGCCGAACGGCGCGTACGCCTTGTGCCCGGAGAAGGCCAGGTAGTCGATGCCGGTGGTGCGCAGGTCGATCCGTCGGTGCGGGGCCAGCTGGGCGGCGTCGACCAGGATTCGGGTGCCGCACTGGTGCGCGATCCAGGCCAGCCGTTCCAGCGGCAGCAGTTCGCCGGTCACATTGGAGGCGCCGGTAACCGCCAGCAGCGCAGCGGGTTTCGAGCACAGTTCCGCGACCAGCCGCTGAATGGTCTCCTCGATGGTGTCGGCGACCGGCACCACGCGGCGGCCGTGCCGGGTCCAGGGCAGGAAGTTGGCGTGGTGTTCGACATCCAGCACCACGGTGTCACCGGGCACGCACGCGGCCAGCAGATTCAGCGAGTCGGTGGTGTTGCGGGTGAACACCACGACCTGGTCGTCGGCGGCGTTGAGGAAGCGGGCGACCGAGCCGCGGGCCGACTCGTAGCAGTCGGTGGAGACGCGGGAGGCGTACCCGGCGCCGCGGTGCACGCTGGCGTAGAACGGCAGCAGATCGGCGACCCGGTCGGTGACCTGCCGCAACGCGGGGGCGCTGGCGGCGTAGTCGAAGTTGGCGTAGCCGGTGGTCCCGCCCTGGACCAGCGGAACCCGGAGGTCACAGCCGGACACGGTGGCGAGGGGAGCACAGGTCTGGTCGGCGAAAGCGGTCATCACAAATCCCATCGGATTCAGGGGACCACGCGATCGGAAGACAGGAATCGATCGTGAGTCCGCGCTTGCCGTGCCCGGTCGGGCGACGGCCCGGTCGTCACCCGGAGCACCCCGCCGCGGTGGAGGGTTGCCGACCAGCTAGCCGGGGCTTAGCGCTGGTACTCATGACCTGATTGCAGAGACTGGCAGACGCTTCGCGGGCTTGTCAACCCCCGGCGGCGGTGGTGACGCGGTGTGACCAACGGCACCGGCAGGGCGGAAAAATCATCCGAAAGTTGGAGTGGGTGAGCCGCAAAGTTCGAATCGCGCGATCGTTGCTGGGGCGTAGGGTCGATGAGGAAGTTAGGGTAGCCAAAGTGTGGTGCCCCCGGAGTTGACCACGAGGAGCCCGACCATGTTGGACACGGACACCGCCGCCCCGTTCTCGACGCTCATTCGCACCGCGACCGAGCAGCAGCACAACGAGGCCGAGCACTCCACGTTCATGCGTGACATGCTCACCGGTCAGCTCGGCGTCGACGCCTTCCTTCGCTACACCGGGCAGCTCTGGTTCGTCTACGAGGCTCTCGAAAAGCACTCCACCACACTGGCTTCCGACTCCGTCGCGGGCCCGTTCGTGAAGCCGGAACTGGCGCGCCTGGCCGCGCTCGAGACCGATCTGGCCCACCTCGGCGGCGCGAACTGGCGCGACGAGCTGCAGCCGCTGCCCTCGACCGCTGCCTACGCCGCCCGCATCGAGGAGTGCGCGCAGGAGTGGCCGGCCGGCTACGTCGTCCACCACTACACCCGCTACCTGGGCGATCTCTCCGGCGGCCAGGTCATCCGCGGCACCGCCGAGAAGCTGTGGGACCTGCCCAAGAAGGGCGACGGCGTGCGCTTCTACGTCTTCGACGAGATCACCAATCCGGCCGCGTTCAAGCGCGAGTACCGCGAGGCCCTGGACCAGCTTCCCCTCGAAGGTCCCGAGGTCGATCGCGTGCTCGACGAGGCGCGACTGGCGTTCACGATGAACACCGACCTGTTCCGTGAACTCGGTGCGGAGTACTCCACCTCTCCGCGTATGTAGCGGGCGGCCGAGAGCCGTCGGAGTTGGCAGCCGTGCCAGCGGTTCGGCCTCGGGACAACGGTGGACGCACCCGGTGAGTTACCCGCATCGCACGAGATCAGTTGGTTGCGTCGGGTTACCCGGGGTGTGGCCCGAGCGGCCACTGACATGCTCGTCGGGGGCATGTCAGCGGTGGCGGACTTCATGGTTATCGGGCTTGCGTCCCGGCGCTGTCCTGGGTTGCCATGGAGGGCATGAGTCTTCCGCTGCTGTTGAGTTTCGCGGGGTTGTGCGTGCTGCTGGCGCTCACGCCGGGCCCCGATACCTTTCTGGTGCTGCGATTCTCGATGGCCGGACCGCGACCCGGGATCGCGGCGGCGGTGGGCTCGGCGTTCGGCGGGATCGTCTGGGCGACGGTGGTGGCGGCCGGGGTGGCGGCGCTGCTGGAACAGTCGGCCACCGCGTATCGCACGCTGAAGGTGATCGGCGGAATCTACCTGCTGTACCTGGGGATTCGGGCGCTGGTCGAGCAACGGCGGGCGCGGAACGCGGAGGCCGAGCCCCAGGCCGCGGTGACGCAGGGCATGCCCGCGTCGATGCGCTCGGCGTTCGCTGCCGGATTGCTGTCCTGTGTTTTCAACCCGAAGGTGGGGTTGTTCTACCTCGCGGTGCTGCCGCAGTTCCTGAACGAGGTCACTTTCCTGAACACGCTCACCCTCGGCGCCATCGAATCCAGCATCGCGGCGATCGAGATGATCCTGCTCGCGGTGGCCGCCGCCCGCGCGGTCACGCTGTTGCGGCGGCCGCGGATCCGGGCCCGGCTGGAACAGGCGAGCGCGGCGATCCTGGCGGCGCTGGGCATCGGCACCGCGGCCTCGGCGGCCTGAGGTCAGTCGGCGATCTCGGCGCGGTGATAGGCGCCGTTGTAGTACACCAGCGGGCCGGCCGCGGGCGAGCTCTCGGTGTTGTCGTGCACCTGCGTGACCAGTCCGATCACCAGCGTGTGATCGCCGATCGGGATCAGCTGGTGCACGGTCGCGCGCACCCAGATCGGGGTGCCGTGCAGGACGGGTTCGCCGGAGCCGAGCGTGGCCCACAAGGACTTGTCGGTGAAGCGCTCCTCGGCGGAGCGGCTGAACCGCTGCGCCAGATGCTTCTGATGCTCGCCCAGGAAGTGCACCACCACCGATTCGGCCCCGAGCATGGCCTCGATGCTGGACGAGGTTTCGGCGATATTGAACGAGATGAGCGGCGGCTGCGCCGAGAGCGAGGCGAACGAGGTCGCGGTGAAACCGACCGGACCCTGCGCGGAGTTCAGCGTGACGATGGTGACGCCCGCCGGATAGTGCCGCATGGCGGCACGGAACTGCTGCGCGGTGATGCCGCTCAGGTCGTCGGGCACGTGTAGCTCGGCGCCGGGCGTCGGAGAATCGGTCACGTCAAGAACCTACGTGGTCGCGGGCCCAGGTATTCCACGCTGTTGGAAAACCCCGTCGACGGCGGTCAGTCCACGTCGATGGCCAGGCCCGCGGTGATCCGGACCAGCTCGCCGAAGGTCGTGCGGAACAGGGTGTTCGGATGCCCGCCCGCCGCCCACAGCTCCCGGTACTGGGCCAGCGCGTTGTCGACGAAGGTGGGCAGGTTGGTGGGGTGCCCGAGCGGGGCGACGCCGCCGAGGCGCTGCCCGGTCACCTCCTGGACCATGGCCGCGGGCGCCCGGCTGAGCGTGCCCTCCAGACGTTGCCCGGTGCGCGCCAGATGCACCTGGTGCGCGCCGGAGACGAGCAGCAGGACGGGGTCGTCGTCGAGCAGGAACACCAGGGATTTGGTGATGGCCCCGACGGTGACGCCGACCGCGTCGGCCGCATCGCGCGCGGTGGGGGTGGGTGTGGGCTGGGTGATGATCACCCCGTGATGGCCGCGCGCGATCAAGGTGTCGGAAACCTTCGACGCGACCGGTGGCAGGGACCTGCGCATGGCAACCAGGGTAGAGCGATTGCGGTGGATGTGCGGGGGGATCAGTAGTCGGGGTAGCCCTCCTCGGGGCCCAGCATCGTGGTCAGGCGGGCGGACACGATCGGGGTGAGCTCGTCGACGGTGCGCTCCGAAACCGGCTGGTGCGCACAGGAATCGAAGACCCGTTCCAGATCGACGGCGGACATGGCGCGCAGTTCCGCCGCAGCCGCGGTCTGCAGGGCGGCGTGGCCCGGGTAGGGGCGGCCGTCGGCGATCTTCTGCGCCCAGGTGACATTGCAGCAGCATTCGTACAGGGCATGAATCGCGCGGCGGCGGGGGAGGGCGTTGAAGCGGTCGAGGCCGATTCCGTGATGCATCATCGTGACCTCACACACAGGAGGAGCAGTTTGTGCGGACGCGATAATCGTCCGCCTCCGGCCGCCGTGAAAACGCTGGGACGCAGCAGATTTAGCACAGGGTTTACACCGGCCAACCTACTCGCGGGTAACCCCTATACGCTGGACCAATGACCGAATGGAAGGCTTTCGACGTCGAAAGCAAGGACCACATCGCGACGGTGACGCTCACCGGTCCTGGCAAGGGCAATGCCATGGGCCCCGACTTCTGGCGTGAGCTACCGCTCATCTTCGCCGAGCTCGACGCCGACCCCGACATCCGGGCCATCGTGCTCACCGGCTCCGGGAAGCACTTCTCCTACGGACTGGACCTGCCGGCCATGAGCCCGCTGTTCGGGCCGCTGCTGGCCGACAAGGCGCTCGCCGGGCCCCGCACCGACTTCCTCAAGCACGTCCGCAGCATGCAGGACTCGGTGACCGCGGTCGCCGACTGCGTGAAGCCGGTCATCGCGGCCGTCTCCGGCTGGTGCATCGGCGGCGGACTGGACCTCATCGCCGCCGCCGACGTCCGGCTGGCCAGCGCCGACGCCAAGTTCAGCCTGCGTGAGGCCAAGGTGGCCATCGTGGCCGACATCGGCTCGCTGCACCGGCTGCCGGGCATCATCGGCGAGGGGCACGTGCGCGAACTCGCCTACACCGGCAAGGACATCGACGCCGCCCGCGCCGAGAAGATCGGGCTGGTCAACGACGTCTATGCCGATCAGGAAGCCGTGCTGGACGCCGCCTACGCCATGGCGCGCGAGATCGCGGCCAACCCGCCGCTGGTCGTGCAGGGCATCAAGGACGTCCTGGACCAGCCCAAGCGCGGCAAGATCGCCGACGGCCTGCGCTACGTCTCCGCCTGGAACTCGGCGTTCCTGCCCTCGGAGGACCTGACCGAAGCCATCCAGGCGGTCTTCGAGAAGCGCGACCCGCAGTTCAAAGGCAAGTAACCCCTTCGGGTTACCGCCAAAAAAGGACCCCATGCCTCCGGTTCCCGGCCTATCGTTTTGGTCGGGGCTGGAGGTTTGGCATGGCGACATCCGAAGTGGGCGAAGCGACCGGCGAGGGCGGCTTCACGCATCGGCAGATATTGGTGATCCTCTCCGGGCTGCTGCTGGGCATTCTGCTCGCGGCGCTGGATCAGACCATCGTGTCCACCGCGATCCGCACCATCGCCGATGACCTGAACGGGTATTCGCTGCAGGCCTGGGCGACCACCGCGTACCTGATCACCGCGACGCTGGCCACGCCGCTCTACGGCAAGCTCTCGGACATGTACGGGCGCAAGCCCTTCTACCTGGCCTCCATCACCATCTTCGTGACCGGTTCGCTGCTGTGCACGTTCGCGCAGTCCATGTACGAGCTGGCGGTGTTCCGGGCATTGCAAGGGCTGGGCGCGGGCGGGTTGATGTCGCTGGCGCTGACCATCGTCGGCGATATCGTGAGCCCGCGCGAAAGGTCCAGGTACCAAGGGTATTTCCTGGCCGTGTTCGGCACCTCCAGCGTGATCGGGCCGGTGCTGGGCGGGCTGTTCGCGGGGCAGCACAGCATTCTGGGGATCGCGGGCTGGCGGTGGGTGTTCCTGGTGAACGTTCCCATCGGACTGTTCACGCTGGTCGTGGTGACCCGCGTGCTGCGGCTGCCGCCCCGCGAGAAATCCCGTGACCGCGTGGATTATTGGGGCGCGCTCGCGTTGATCGTCGCCATGAGCCCGCTGTTGATCGTGGCCCAGCAGGGGCGCGAATGGGGGTGGAGCAGCGGGAGATCCGTGGTCTGCTACCTGATCGGCGCGCTCGGTGTCGCCGCGTTCGTGCTGATCGAGCGCGCGCTGGGGGACGCGGCGCTGATCCCGCTGCGCATCTTCGCCGATCGCACCTTCGCGCTCGGCGTGGTCATCTCGTTCGTGGTCGGTGCGGGCATGTTCGGCGGCATCCTGCTGCTACCCCAGTATCTCCAGGCCGACCGCGGTGCGAGCCCGATGCTGGGCGGCTTGCAGATGATCCCCATGGTGCTGGGCATGATGATCGGGTCGGTGCTGTCGGGCCAATTGATCTCGCGCACCGGGCATTACCGGATCTATACGCTGCTCGGCGCGGCCATGATCACCCTCGGACTTTTCCTGCTGCACTATCTGAAGGCCGATACGGCGTTCTGGATCGTGGTCCTGTTCATGTTGTGCGTGGGATTCGGGCTCGGCAATCTCATGCAGCCGCTCATCGTGGCATTGCAGAATGCGTTGCCGCCCAAGGATATGGGTGTCTCCACCGCGTCGGCCACCTTCTTCCGGCAGATCGGCGGCACCCTCGGCGCGGCGGTATTCCTGTCCATCCTGTTCGACCGGCTGGGGACCGATATTCGCGCTCAGCTCGAGGCGTCCAGCACCGACCCGAATTTCCAGAAGGCCGTGGTGAGCGCCGCGCACGACGGAAATCCGGCGGATATGGCACTGGCGCAGGGATTCCTGAACCACGACACCTCGGCGGCACAGAGCGTGTTGAAGGACAGCTCGATCATTCAGAAGCTGAATCCCGTTCTGGCGCATCCGTTCAAGGCCGGATTCGCGGAATCGCTGTCCACGGTGTTCCTCACGACCTCCGCGGTCGCGTTCGTGGCGCTCGTCCTGGTGATGTTCTGGAAGGAAGTCCCCCTCCGCACCACCGCGGGACTGGATTCCGTTCCCGAGTGAAAGCGAAGGGGCGGCACGGAATCCGTGCCGCCCCCCACTCGGCGTGACCTAGTGGCCCTGCTCCTTCAGACGGGCGTAGGCCTCGTCGACGAGCTTCTCGGCCTTCTCGCGGCCCTCCCAGCCCTCGACCTTGACCCACTTGCCGGGCTCCAGGTCCTTGTAGCGCTCGAAGAAGTGCGCGATCTCCTTGCGCTGGAATTCCGGGATGTCCTCGACGTCCTGGATGTGGTCCCAGCGCTTGTCCTTGTTGGGGACCGCGACCAGCTTCTCGTCGGTGCCGGCCTCGTCGCTCATGATGAGCACGCCGACCGGGCGGGCCTCGACCAGCACACCCGGGAACACGGGCTCGGGCAGCAGGACCATGCAGTCCAGCGGGTCGCCGTCGCCGCCCAGGGTGTTCTCGATGTAGCCGTAGTCGGCCGGGTACATCATCGGGGTGTACAGGTAGCGGTCCAGCCGCACGCGTCCGGTCTCGTGATCAACCTCGTACTTGTTGCGCTGACCCCGGGGGATCTCGATGGTGACGTCGAACTCCACGTCATCTCCTTCTTCGGTGGGCGGTAAGGCTGCCGACTCGCCAGCACGTTCGGGGGAACGACTGCGCAACGAGGATAGTGTGGACCGCGGTAGAGCCATCAGCCCCACCACAGGTATCAGGGAGACAGCGGCAGGTGTTTGGTCGGAACAAGCAGAACATCGGTGGTCTGGAGGCCAAGCGGCGCCGCAGAACCTGGATCGTGGTGTCATCGGTGCTGGTCGTCATGCTGGTGGCCGCCACGGCCGTGGTGCTGATCCTGAAGCCCTGGACCGAGGAGTTCCAGCACGGGGGGTTGACGATCGCCGACCCGCCCGCGCCGGTGAAACCGATCCCGCAGGTCGCTCCCGCCCCCGAGACCGCGCCCGCCGCGAGCACCGCCGGTCTGGCGGCCGCCCTCGCGCCCGTCGTCGGCAACCCGGACCTGGGCGCGTTCGCCGCCTCGGTGTCCGACGGGGACACCGGCACGGTGCTGTGGACACTGGACCCGGACAAGGCCATGATCCCGTCCTCCACCGCCAAGATCCTCACCGTCGCGGCCGCCCTGCTGGCGCTGCCCGCCGACCACCGGGTCACCACCAAGGTGGTGACCGGCGCCGCTCCCGGCGAGATCGTGCTGGTCGGCGGCGGCGACCCCACCATCACCGCGCAGCCCGACGGCAAGGGCTATTACCCGGGCGCGCCGCGCCTGCAGGACCTGGTCGCGCAGATCAAGGCCACCGGACAGCGGGTGGACTCGATCACCGTCGACACCTCCGCCTATCCGGGACCGAACTTCGCGCCCGGCTGGGACGCCGCCGATATCGGGGGCGGCTCCATCGCGCCCATGGACGCGGTGATGATCGACGGCGGCCGCCTGGACCCGCTGGTCGAATACTCGCCCCGCACCGCCACGCCGGCTCTCGACGCGGGCCGCAGAATGGCCGCCGAACTGGGCGTGGACGGTTCGAAGGTGAAGGCGGGCAGCGCGCCCGCGACCGCCACCCAGCTGGCCGCGGTGCAGTCCGCGCCGCTGCGGGACCGCCTGCTGCAGGCCATGGTGCACTCGGACAACGTGCTGGCCGAGGCCATCGGCCGCGAGGTCGCGGTGGCCGGCGGGCAGGAGGCCTCCTTCACCGGCGCGGTGACCGCGTTGAACACCGTGCTGCAGGCCGCCGGGTTCGATCTCGCCGGCCTGAAAATGGCCGACAACAGCGGACTCTCGACCGATGACCGGATCCCGCCGCGCCTGCTCAACCGGGTGCTGACGGTGGCCGCGCTGCCCAACGGCGCTGCTCCGCAAGGCAATTCGACCGTCGATCCGGCCGCGGTCACCACTCCCGGCTCCCCACTCGCCCCGCTGCTGGACTATCTGCCGGTCGCGGGCGGCACCGGTTCGCTGGCGAGCCGGTATGTGGACCGCGATCGCGAGGGCGCGGGTTGGATCCGGGCCAAAACAGGAACTCTGTCCGTATCGAGTGCGTTGGTCGGTTATGTGCTGGACCGCGACGGACGCGTCCTGACGTTCGCGCTCATGTCGAACGATCGGCCGCCGGAAGTGAGCCGACCCGCGCTGGACGCCGTCGCCAACGCACTGCGCAACTGTGGCTGCTCCTGACGGGTGGATGAACATGACCGGATCCGACAACCCCGCCGCCCCCGCCCGCACCCGGACCACGCTGACCGGGTCGGTCGACTGGAACGTGGCCGCCCGCACCGGCGCCGCCCTGGTCCCGGCCGGGCCGCGCACCTCCCGGTACTCGGCCGAGCACGCGGTCGCCGAACTCGCCGCCGCCTCGGTCCGCGCCGAAGCGCCGGTGCGTGAGGTCAGCGGGCTCGACGACGGCTCGGTGGTGCCCGACGCGCTGATCGTGGACCGGCCGGGCTGGATCCGGGCCGCCGCCGACTCCATGGCCCAGCTCACCGGCAGCGGCATCGAGCCCGGCGAGAAGGGCAAGCTGGTCGGCAAACCGGCCGGACTGCAGGCCGGGGCCATGCTGGCTTTCCTGTCGACCGCCATCCTCGGCCAGTACGACCCGTTCACCGGGCCGGACGGCACGCTGCTGCTGGTGGCGCCCAACATCATGGCGGTGGAACGCGCACTGGGCGTGCCGCCCAGCGATTTCCGGCTCTGGGTGTGTCTGCACGAGGTCACCCACCGGGTCCAATTCTCTTCCGCCCCTTGGATCGCCGACTACATGCGCCGCAATGTCGAGACCCTGGGCGAGGCGGGCGACGAACCGCTCGCCGACATCCTGGCCCGGCTCGCCGACGCCGTGAAGGAACGCCGCCGCGGCGTCGAAGACCCCGCCGGCGGTGTCATCGGGCTGCTGCGCGCCACCCAGGCCGAACCCCAGCGGCTGGCCCTGGACCGACTACTCATGCTCGGCACCCTGCTCGAAGGCCACGCCGACCATGTCATGGACGCCGTCGGCCCGGCCGTTGTCCCCTCCGTCACCCGAATTCGCGCCGCCTTCGATCAGCGTCGCAAGCGGCCCGCCAACCCGATCCAGCGCTTGCTGCGCGCCCTGCTCGGCATGGACGCCAAGGTCGCCCAGTACGTGCGGGGCAAGGCCTTCGTCGACGAGGTGGTCGACACCGTCGGCATGGCCCGCTTCAACACCATCTGGACCGAGCCGGAAACCCTGCCCCGCACCGACGAGATCGGCGAACCGCAACGGTGGGTCACCCGGGTCCTCGGCTGATCCACGGCCCTCGTCCCGTCCGGAGCGCTTGCGCCACGCCGGAATTCGGGACGTACCCGGCAGGAATCCTCGCCGCACGGCACCGCGCCCCGGCCGCGTGCGACGATCGGGGCGTGAACGAACGGCCCCGACTACCCGAGACGCGCGCGGCGCTGGAGCTGCGCCGCGCCGTCCGGGAGTGGCTGGGCCGCTACGCGCCCGAGGGCGTGGTCCGCGTGGCCCTCTCCGGCGGCGCGGACTCCCTGGCCCTGACCGCCGCCGCCTGCGCCGAAGCCGACGTGGTCGACGCGCTGATCGTCGACCACGGCCTGCAGGACGGTTCGGCCGAGGTGGCGGATCGCGCCGCGGCCACCGCGCTGGGCCTCGGCTGCAGGTCTGCCCGGGTGTTGCGCGTTCAGGTCGAGCGCAGCGCGCCGAACGGGGCGATCCGGTCGGTGTGGCCGGCGGATCCGACCGCGGCGGCCGGACCGACAGCCGAGAACGGGTCGACGCCCGAGGACGGGCCCGTTCCGGCGGCAGAGTGGGCGGCCGGGGAGGAGCCGGCGGGCAGCGGTCTCGTGGGCAACAGGTTCCCGGGCGGGCCCGAGGCGGCCGCGCGGCGAGCCCGATACGACGCGTTGCGGGCGGCCCGCGAAGGCAAGCCGGTACTGCTCGGGCACACGCTCGACGACCAGGCCGAGACCGTGTTGCTGGGCCTCGGGCGCGGGTCGGGGGCGCGATCGATCAGGGGGATGGGGGAGTACGACGAGCCGTGGGGGCGGCCGCTGCTGGGGGTGCGGCGGAGCACGACCCGGGAGCTGTGCGCGGATCTGGGGCTCGACGCCTGGGAGGATCCGCACAACAGCGCGCCGGAGTTCACCCGGGTGCGGCTGCGTGCCGAGGTGCTGCCTTTGCTCGAGGAGGTGCTCGGGGGCGGGGTGGCCGAGGCGCTGGCGCGGACGGCGGCGCAGCTGCGGGAGGACTCGGCGGTGCTGGACGCGCTCGCCGGACAGTTGCTGGCGGCCGCGCGGGCGGACGGCGGGCTGGCAATCGAGACGCTCGCCACTGCCGAACCCGCGATCCGGCGCCGCGTCATTCGCGCGTGGCTGCTCGAGCGTGGCGCAAAATCATTGACGGACAGCAATTTACGCGCGGTGGAGGCGCTGGTCACGCGGTGGCGTGGGCAGGGCGGGGTCGCGGTGGGCGGTTCACCCAGCGGGACGAGGTTGGTTGCCGCGCGGGAACATGGCAGGCTCATACTCGGGTCGGAGTGAACCCGTTTTTTGAAAGAGTCACAGTCGGGTCGACTGAAGGGAAACCAGCGGACGTGTACGGGGACGACATCGCGTCGGTGCTGATCAGCGAGGACGAGATCGCCGCCAAGGTCGAGGAACTGGCCGAACTGGTCGCCAAGCGTTATCCCGCCGATGCCCCCGAGGGTGACCTGCTGCTGGTGGGCGTGCTCAAGGGCGCGATCTTCTTCATGACCGACCTGGCCAAGAAGCTCACCGTGCCGACGCAGATGGAGTTCATGGCCGTCTCGTCGTACGGTTCCTCCACCTCGTCCTCGGGCGTGGTGCGCATCATGAAGGACCTGGACAAGGACATCGCCGGGCGGAATGTGCTGATCGTCGAGGACATCATCGACTCCGGCCTGACGCTCTCGTGGCTGCTGCGCAACCTGTCCAGCCGCAATCCGGCCTCGCTCGAGGTGGTGACGCTGCTGCGCAAGCCCGACGCGCTGCGCACCCAGGTGGACGTGATGGCGGTCGGCTTCGACATCCCGAACGAGTTCGTGGTCGGCTACGGCCTCGACTACGCCGAGCGGTACCGCGATCTGCCGTACATCGGCACCCTGGATCCGAAGGTCTACGGCGGGGAGTAACCGCCGCCTCACCGGCTCGAAAAACAAGCCGCCTTCCACTGTGGGAGGCGGCCTTTTGTCGTATTGTGACCAAACTCACTCGATCGGCTGGTTTGGGGTGCGGGCCGGGGCAGAGCGTTGTTGCTGAAGGTCAGCGCTCGGATCGCTTTCGGATCGCGGATCGAACAAGATCGTGAATCGTTGCTGGTCAAGTGACCGTTCCGGGGTGCGTCGGGGAGTGCTGGTAAATGGCCACGAATTCGCGAGTCCGGTTAACGGAATGTTGAACTGGCGTCATATGCTGTCCGTAACAAACCTGACGGCTGTTTTCTGATCCTGTTGCAAACTTTTGGGTCGGATACGGCTGGAAAATCAAGACCGATTCTGATAGCAAGGGGCTATGGACCCGCATTTGCGCGACCTGCGGTATTTCGTCGCCGTCGCTGAGGAACTGCATTTCACCAACGCGGCGCAACGGCTGCACATCGCTCAACCCACCCTGTCACGACAGATCCGGCAGCTGGAACGCCAGCTGGACGTCGTGCTGTTCGACCGCAACCAGCGCAGCGTGGCCCTGACCGTCGCCGGCAAGGAACTGCTCGAAGGCGCCCGGAAGATCCTCGAACTCTGGGAAGTCACCAATGTCGCCCTGCAGGAGGCCGGTGAGGTGCTGCGCGTCGGCATCCAGTCCTCCATCGGCCGCGGCCTGATCACCGACCTGGAGAGCGCCAGCGGCCACCGGCTCGCCCTGCACTCCGCGTCCTGGACCGACCCGTCCAGCGGCCTCGCGGGCCGCCAGGCGGACCTGGCGCTCATGTGGCTGCCCGTGCCCGACACCAGCCGCTACCGCTGGCAGGTGCTGCGTACCGAGCCGCGCTGGGTGCTGCTGCCCGAGAACCACGCCCTCGCCGGCCAGGAGAGCATCGACTTCGCCGACCTGATCGACGAGCCCTTCGTCGCCATGCCCGCCGAAGCCGGTGCGGCCCGCGACTTCTGGCTCGGCGCCGACTCCCGCGGTGGCCGCCAGGCCAAGATCGGCGCGGAAGCCGCCACCGCCGAGGAACGCCTCGAGGCGGTCAGCCTCGGCCTGGGCGTCTGCCTGCTGGCCGAGAACAACGTCCCCATGTACCGCTGGCCGGGCCTGACCGCCCGCCCGGTGACCGGCCTGGCCCCGTGTGAACTCGCGGTCGCCTGGCGCGCCGACGACGACCGCCCGACCATTCTCGAGTTCGCGGCCCGCGTGCTCGACGGCGGCTTCGCCGAACAGGAACCGCTCGCGGCCGTCTAGGCCCGAGGAAAGGACCGTCCGGGACGGGCGGCGGCAGTGGGTCGGAGGTTGCCGCGGTCGGTCCGGACAGTGTGGGACCGGCACAACGGGGTGCGGGATCGACACGACGACAGCGCCGCGTCACTTCGGTGACGCGGCGCTGTCGTGCGTCCGGGGACGGTCAGGAGACGGTGCCCCGTGTCAGGAGACGGGTGTCCGATCTCGTCAGAGACGGCGTCCGATCTCGTCAGGAGACGGTCCGCTGCCAGGGGTGGGCGGCCTCGATCTGGGCGGCCAGCCGCAGGATGGTGGCCTCGCTGCCGGGCGGGCCGGCGATCTGCGCCGCCACCGGGGTGCCGGAGCGCGGGTGCAGGCCCATCGGAATGGAGATGGCCGGCCAGCCGACCAGATTCCACAGCGGCGTGAACGGCGAGAACTTCACGTTGGCAAGCACATTCGCCAGCCACGGCCGCGAATGCCAGCGGCGGGCGCGCGGCGCGGGGGTGGCCAGCGTCGGCGTGATGACCACGTCGTAGCGCTCGAAGTAGTCGAGCAGCCGCGATTCCACCCGGTCGACCTGCGAGGCCCGCAGCAGACCCGACTTCAGCACCGTCCGGCCCAGCGCCACGTGGGTGCGGGTACGGCGCTGCAGCCGGTCGGGGTGCGGCACGGTCGCGGCCTCGCGGGCGGCATTGGCCAGCCAGCGCAGCAGCAGCGCGAAAGTCACGCCCTGGTAAGGGAGTTCGGCCACGCCGATGATGTGCCCGGCCAGCGAGGCGGCCGCCGCGGCCTTGTCGGCGGCCGCGGTCCAGGCCAGGTCGACGTGGGCGAGCGGCATCGGGGTCGCGGTCGCCAGGCCGATGCGCAGGGTCTGCGGGGTGTCCAGGTCGGCCAGGTCGGGACGGTCGGCCAGCACCGACAGCATGAGCGCGGCATCGGCGACAGTCGTTGCGAGAACGCCGTTTTCGGTCATTCCGGCCCAGGAGTCGATGCCCACGTCCGCGGGCACCAGGCCGCGTCCCGGCTTCAGGCCGACCACGCCGGAGCAGGCCGCCGGGATGCGCACCGAGCCGAGTCCGTCGTTGCCGTGCGCGATCGGCACCATGCCGGAGCCGACCGCCGCGCCGGAGCCACCCGACGAACCGCCCGCGGAGTAGCGGGTGTTCCAGGGACTGCGGGTGATGCTGCCCGGCTCGTCGGTGACGCCCCACAGCCCGAACTCGGGAACGTGGGTGAGCCCGACGACCACCGCGCCCGCCGCCCGCAACCGCCGCACCACGGCGTGATCGGCGGTGGCGGCCAGATCGGACCCGGACAGCGACCCGCCCCGGGTCACCTCACCCGCGACGTCGATGTTGTTCTTGACCGCGATGGGCACCCCCGCCAGCGGCAGCATGTCCAGGTCGGCCCGTTCGGCGACGGCGCGGGCCTCGGCGCGGGCGGCCTCCTCCCGGACCAGGGTGAAAGCGCTCAGCTTCCGGTCGCGGGCGCGAATCCGGGTCAGCGCGGCCTCGACGGCGTCCTCGGGGGACAGGGTGCCGTTCTGGACCGCGGTGGCGACGCCGATCGCTGTGGTCGGATCCACCGGGGGACGGTCGGACGGGGTGTCGGAATCGGGCATGTCGGCTCCCCCGTCTCGCGCGTTTCGCGCCACCGCTTCCTCCTCGGCGGCTTCGGCCGTGGCGATGTCCGCCGCTAATGCCGTGCCCTCGTCGTACATGCTCGTCTTCCCCCGTCGCATCGTGTCGAAATCGGGTGATCCGCTCGTGGCCCGCAAGTTATCATTCCGGCTATTGGTCGGGGATGATGGTGCTGGGTGTGGCGGGTTCTTTGTCCGAAGATCGGAATCCACGACATCCCCGGATCGACCGTGCGGATCGACAACATCCGTGCCGAGCCAGAGGGGTGCGGACATGGCTTCTGGTTCCGACTACCGTTCCGGCGCGTACTCGGCCGGAACCGAATCGAGTGCGGTCGTCGCTTTCGCGGCGGCCTGGGACTCCGCTGCGTCGCCACCCCGCATCGCCGACTATCTGCCCGACGCCAGCACGCTGCGCCGGAGCGCACTGCTGGAGCTGATCCGCGTCGACATGCGTCACCGGTGGCTGCGCCGCACGACCGGGGAACCGGCCACCCCGCCCAAACGACTGCGCGACTACAGCGCCGAATTCCCCGAGCTCGCGGCGGCCGACCTGCCCGCCGGGCTGGTGTACGAGGAGTTCGTCATCCGCCGCCACAGCGGCGAGCGCGTGGATCCGCGCGACTGCCTGCGCGAATACCCGGATCAGGCGAGCGAACTGCGGCAGCTGCTCAATGCCGACGACGAGGACCAGAGCACCCGCCGCGCCGGGCCCGATGAATCCACCCGCGGCGATTTCGAGCTGGACGCGTCCACCCGCGGCGCCTGGCTCGACGAATCCACCCGGCTCCCGGTCGAGGCCACCACCCGCTCCGGTCCGCCGATCGACGGCGACACCACCCGGGTGCCCGACGCGAGCGAGCTGACCCAGTACGAGGACCCCTCGCAGTTGGTCGGCGACCCGGCCGACCCCACCCGCGTCACCGGCGGAGTCGCCACCCCGCCCGACACCGGCGCGCTGCTCGACCGCATCGAGATCGGCCAGCGCATCGATGATTTCGACCTGCTGACCAGTCTCGGTTCCGGGGCGTTCGCCCGCGTCTTCCTGGCCCGGCAACGCTCCTTGCAACGACTGGTCGCGGTGAAGATCTCCGCCGACCACGGCACCGAACCGCAGACCCTGGCCCAGCTCGACCACGACTACATCGTGCGCGTCTTCGACCAGCGGCTGCTCTCGGACGTGCGCACCGAATCCGGGCGGCGGCTGCGGCTGCTGTACATGCAGTTCCTGCCCGGCGGTACCCTGCTCGGGGTGCTGCGCTGGGTGCGCGCCACCCCGCCCGCCGAACGCAGCGGGCAGCTGCTGCTGGACGCGGTGGACGCCGCCATGGAGGAGAAGGGCGAGATCCGGCCCACC
The DNA here is from genome assembly GCF_050956485.1 of Nocardia sp. CA-145437. Taxonomy (NCBI): domain Bacteria; kingdom Bacillati; phylum Actinomycetota; class Actinomycetes; order Mycobacteriales; family Nocardiaceae; genus Nocardia; species Nocardia sp. CA-145437. The sequence goes on from NZ_CP191204.1 coordinate 437,313, forward strand.
GACTCCAGCGTGCGCGCCGAACTGGCCGGGCTGAGCTGGCCGGAAACCGTCGCCTGGCTGGGCCGCAGGCTGGCCGAGGCGCTGGACTACGCGGATTCGCACGGGGTGCTGCACCGCGACGTGAAGCCCGCGAACGTGCTGCTCACCGCCGAGGCCGTGCCGAAACTGGCCGACTTCAATATCAGTTTCAGCCGCAATCTGGACAGTTCCAGCCCGGTCTCCTACTTCGGGGGTTCGCTGTCCTACATGTCCCCGGAACAGCTGGAAGCCTGCCATCCGGCGGCCGCCACCAGCGCCGCCGACCTGGACACCCGGGCCGACATCTTCTCCCTGGGCGTGGTGCTGTGGGAGCTGCTCACCGGGGCCAAACCGTTCGACGACACCACCGCCGGACCCGGCGACCACGGCGACCGCACCACCCTCGAGGCCATGCTCGCCCGCCGCCGCAACGGCGTCGACACCGTGGCCCTGGACCGGGTGCCGCCCGACTGCCCGGCCGCGCTGCGCCGGGTCCTGCTCACCTGCCTCGAACCGTCCCGCGAGCAGCGCTGGAGCAGCGGCGCCATCCTCGCCTCCCAGCTCGACCTGTGCCTGGACGAACGCGCCCGCGACCTGGTCGACCCGCCGCCGCACAGTTGGCGGAAACGGATGCGGCCGTGGCTGATGCCGCTGGTCATCCTGGCCGTGGCGATCCCGAACACCCTCGCCTCGCTGTACAACATCGCGCACAATCGGGCCTTCATCATCAGCCACCTGTCCGAGTCCGCCATGCGTACTTTCTTCCTCACCACCTCGTTGGTGAACCTGGTCTTCTTCCCCCTCGGCACGGCCATCATCGCCTATCTGTGCCGCTCGGTGATCGTGGTGCCGCGCGGCCTGCGCAAAGGCCGCGAATACGACGCCGAGACGCTACGCAGAGCCCGGGCGGACGTCCTGCTGGCCGGGGAACGCATCTCCCTGGTGGTGTTCTCGCTGTGGGTGGTCGCGGGCTTCACCTTCCCGATGGTGCTGCGGATGACCGCCACCGACCTGCCGGCTCGCGGGATCGTGCACTTCCTGGTGTCGCTGGTGGTGTGCGGTGCGATCGCGGTCGCGTACCCGTTCTTCCTGGTCGCCTTCTACCTGGTGCGGTGCATCTATCCGATGTACCTGCGGCACGGGGACATCAGCGGCGAGGACGCGGTGTGGCTGCACCGGCTGGGACGACGCTGTACCACCTATCTGGCGGTGGCGGCGTCGGTGCCGCTGCTGGCGGTCGCGGGCGTGACGTTCCTGCCGCCGGAGGACATTCCCAAGGTGATCGTGGCGGTGCGCGTGCTCAGCGTCGGCGGGATCGCCGCGTTCGTGCTGATCTATGTCATCTTCCGGGCCCTCGAAGCGGACCTGGCGGCGCTGGAACGGGTGGTCGCCCCGGCCCGTTCGGTGCGCGAGACCGGCAAGGCCACGGAATCCGGCGACGGCGGTGACCCGGGTGCCGAGCCGTGAGTGAACTCTCGGCCCGAGCTCTCGCCCGCTTCGCCGCCGACTGGGAATCGACCCTGCGCGGCGACCGCCAGGAACCGCCACCCCTGGCCGGGTACCTGCCCGACGGGCGCGCGGTCCGGCTCGAGGTCCTCACCGACCTGGTCCGCGTCGATATGCGGCAGCGCTGGCGGCGCGCCGGGCTGGAGAAGCGGATCGCGGAGTACCGCACGGAATTCCCGGAGATGGGAACCAGCCCGGACTTCGCGGACCTGGTGTGCGAGGAATACCTGGCCCGCAGCCGCTTCCGGCCCCTCGACGTGGACAGCTTCACCGCCGAATACCCCGAGGTCGCCACCGAGATCCGCCGCCGCTTCACCGGCGAGACCCCGCCGCCCCCGCCCCCGGTGCTGCCCGAGGGCATCGAAACCGGCCGCCGCCTCGACGATTTCGACCTGCTCACCGACCTGGGCGGCGCCGACTACAGCCGCATGTTCCTGGCCCGGCAGCGCTCCATGCAGCGGCTGGTCGCGGTCCGGGTGGAGGCGGGCGCGGACAGCGACACCGACACCGTCGCCCAGCTCGACCACCAGTACATCGTGCGGGTCTTCGACCAACGGCTGATCGCGGACGGCAGCACCGGGAAACCACTGCGACTGCTGTACATGCAGTACGTGCCCGGCGGCACCGCCGAGGGTGTGCTCACCCAACTGCGCCGCGAAGCCAAGACGGCGGGCAATGGCGGCAAACCCGGCGGCCGCGTGATCCACCGCGCCGCCCCCGCCACGAACGGGCTGCCCGACGGTGGATTGCTGCTGCGCGCCATCGATTCCGCCATGGAGGCCAAGGGCGAGAGCCGCCCGTCCGGATCACCGGTGCGGACCGACATCGCCGCCCTGAGCTGGCCCGAAACCGTGGCCTGGGTGGGGAGACGGCTCGCCGAGGCACTCGAATACGGGGAACGGCAAGGGGTGCTGCACCACGACATCCGGCCCGCCAATGTGCTGTTCACAGCCGAAGGGGTGCCGAAACTCGCGGATTTCGCACTGGGGCCGATGTATTGGAGCGCGGGCTTCATCGGGACGCGGGGCGCGACCGCGAATGGTGCTGGGGCACTGCGGTATCGGTCGCCGGAAGCGCTGCGGTCGCTGCTGGATTCGGCCGCGCCGTCACCCGGTCCGGCCAGCGACATCTACTCGCTCGGTGTGGTGCTGTGGGAAATGCTCACCGGCACACTGCCGTTCGACGATCCCGAGGCCGGGGCCGACGCTGGACACGACACCACCGCCGAACCGGGGGCCGGGGCCGAGCGTCGGACCACCCCCGACCCCGGGACCGTGGTCGAGCGTGGGCCCGGAACCGAACGGGGGACCGGTGCTGATCAGCGGGCCGGAGTCGAGCTGGAACCCGCGGCCGAGCCGGTAGCCACCGCCGAAGCGGAGGTCGGGACCGGGGTCGAGGCCGTGCGGGCGATGCTGGCCCGCCGCATGGCCGGGGTGCCCGCGGCGGCGTTGGACACCCTGCCGCCGGATACTCCCGCCACCCTGCGGCGCGTGTTGCTGGAATGTCTGCGCCCCGACGCGTCCCGGCGCTGGCAGAGCGGTGGTCAGCTGGCCGGGCAGCTGGACCTGTGCCTGGATCCCGATGCCCGGGATCTGATCGACCCGCCCGCACACAGTCTGTGGGCGCGGTTGCGGAGCTGGCCGGTGCCGATCGCGATGCTGTGCGTGGGTCTGCCGAACGCACTGGCCAGTTGGTTCAACATCCGGATCAACAAGAGCCTCATCGTGGACGAGCTGTCGGGGCCGGACCAGAGCCGGTTCGAACAGGTGGCGCTGATCAACAATCTGGCAGCCTTCCCGGTGGCCGCGCTGCTGCTGTTGTGGCTGGCGCGGCGGCCGTTGACGGTCTCGTATCGGCTGGGCCGCGGGCACGAGTACACCCCGGATCAGCTGGCCCGTGCCCGCGCCGACACCCTGCTGCTCGGGGAGCGGGTGGTGTGGGTGCCGTTCGCGTTGTGGCTGATAGCCGGAATCGCGTGGCCGCTGGCGCTGGCCGGAGCGGGAGCGCGGCTGCCGCACATGGCTTTCGCGCACTTCTTCACCGCGCAGGTGGTGTGCGCGACCATCGCGCTGGCCTATCCGTTCTTCCCGATCATGGTGTATTCGGTGCGGTCGCTGTATCCGCAGCTATTGGCGCGCGGTTCGGTGGGGCACGAGGATCGGCGGCAGCTGGCGGCGCTGGCGCGGCGCAGCAATTTCTATCTGGCCGCGGCGGCGTCGGTGCCGCTGCTGGGTGTGGCGTCGGTGACCTTCGTGGCGACCGACGATCTGGGGTTGGTGATCGTGCCGCTGCGCATCCTCAGTGTGGGCGGGGTGCTGGCGTTCGCGGTGATCTACCGGTTGTCACGAATGCTGGAAGCCGATCTGGGAGCGCTGGTTCGCGCCATTCCCGAAGACCGGCACTGATTCCCCGTAGGCTCGTGGGGTGGCGATACGTGGCAGTGTCGAAACCTCCTTGGCGGAGTTGGCGGCGCGTGTCCGCCGGCGTGCTGAAGGTCATTCCGGTCGGTTTCTGCTGGGGATCGCGGGCCCGCCCGGTGCGGGCAAATCCACCCTCGCCCGCGGCATCCGCGACGAACTGAACCTCGCCGCCGGGACCGCCATCGCCGAAGTCGCGCCCATGGACGGCTTCCACTTCACCAACGACCGGCTGCGCGCCGCCGGAGTCCTGGACCGCAAGGGCGAACCGGAGACCTTCGACGCCGAAGGCTATGTGGCGCTGCTCCGAGCGCTCCGCGACGCCGCCCCCGGCGCCCCCGTGCCCTGGCCCACCTACGACCGCGACCTGCACGAACCGGTGCCCGGCGGCGTCGTCTTCGACCACCACGGCATCGTCGTCACCGAAGGCAACTACTTGCTCCTCGACGACCGCGCCCACCCGGGCTGGGCCGCCGTCCGCCCCCAGCTCGACGAGGCCTGGTACCTGGACGTGCCGCGCCCGATCATCGAACAGCGCCTGCTGCGCCGACATATTCGCGGCGGCCGCACCCCCGCGGCCGCCCGCGACAAGGTGACGAACAGCGACCTGCGCAATGCGGTCCTGGTCGAATCCACCCGCGGCCGAGCCGATCTGGTGCTCCGCAAAGCAGGTCGTGGCTACCGCATCGACTGAGTGGTTACCGCCCCGGCCGAGTATCGAAGTGCCGCATCCATTCCCGGGTGCCGAGGTAGCGACACGAGGCGCCGGCCACGACGGCCGCCTCGCGCAGGGCCGCCGGGAAGTCCGCGCCGCGTTCATGGAAGTGGCAGAACGCGCCGTGCAGGATGTCGCCCGCCCCGAGCGTATCGATCGCGGGCTCGGCGGGAACCCGGATCTCACCGCGGCCGCCCGGCATCGAATAGCGGATCGGGCCGCCGCCCCCGGTGACCGCCACCAGTGCCGGGCCCATCGCGTGCAGGTGGTCGAAGAGCTCGTCCGCCGAATCCGCCGCTACCCCAGGCGGAGTGAAGGCACCCGAGCAGATCGCGATATCCACGACGGGCAGCAGTTCGGCATGTACCGGTCGCCAGCGTCCGGCATCGAGCACCACCGGCACGCCCGCGTCGCGAGCCGCCGTCGCGAGCCGCACGGCATGGTCGGGATAGTGGCCGTCCACCAGCAGCAGTGACGCGTTCGCGACCGTCTCGGCCGTCGAGTCGTCGAGACCCGGATGGATCCGCGAGCCGTCCAGCGACACGATGGTCCGGGTGGCCGCTTCGGTGGCGACGATGATCGAGGACACCGGCGGTTGCTGATCACCGTCCGGGGTGAGGTCCACGGCGGTGACGCCGTGCTGCCGCAGATCACCCCGGATCAGTTCCGCCAGTGGGTGTTTTCCCAGCGCGGTGATCAGCGCGGGGTGCGCGCCGGACAGGAACGCGTAGGCGACCGCCGCATTGGCGGCCGGTCCGCCCGCGCCGAGGAACAGGTCGGCGGCCTGGGTCTTGGAGTCCTCGGCGGGATACCGGTCGACGGCATAGGCGAGATCCAGTGTCGACAATCCGGCGAAAACCGCACTCCTGCTTCCCATGCCGCCGACCCTACGGCGAGCTAGTCGCGCACCCGGTGCTCGTACGCCTTGCGCGCGTCGCCGTCCACGTCGTCGAGGAAGGCGGTCTGCGAGCCCAGCGCCCGCCCGATGGCGTCACCGACGGCCTGCGGCAGCAGCCCCACGGCCTGTGCGATGATCCCCGCCACCGTGGTGACGCGCGCCTTCGCCCTGGGCGCCACGATCAGCTTGGCGATGGCGTCGGCGATCTCCTCCGGTTCGGCCGCGCGCATCAGCTTGGGCAGTGAAACCCCGGAGCCCAGTTCGGTTTTGGTGAGCGTGGGCAGTACCGAGGAGAACTCGAGTCCGGTGCCCCGGTACTCCTCGCGCAGGGTGTCGGTGAAGCCGAGCACCGCGTGCTTGCTGGCGTTGTAGGTGGCCAGGCCGGGAATGTGGCTCTCGCCCGCCAGCGACGCGATATTGATGACGTGCCCGCGGCCGCGCGGCAGCATGCGGGCGATGGCCAGTTTGGAGCCGAGGATCACGCCGTACACATTGATGTCGAGGATGCGGCGGGTGATCTGGTCCGGCTCGTCCACCACGCGCCCGGTGGGCATGATCCCGGCATTGTTGATCAGCACGTCGATCGGGCCGAGGCGGCGTTCCACCTCGTCGAGGAAGCCCTCGAAGGACTGCTGGTCGGTGACGTCCAGCTTGTCGTAGACGTCGAAATCCCGTGCCGTGCCGGACTCTTTGACGGTGGTCTCGTCGATGTCGCCGATGGCGATCTTCGCGCCGAGCGCCTGCAGCGCGGTGGCGGTGGCCAGGCCGATGCCGCGCGCGCCGCCGGTGATCACCACGACCTTGCCGGCGATGGTTCCGAAGTCGGTCATCACAGCCCCCGCACGGTCTTGACGATGGCGGGCACGTTCAGGCGCCGCAGCCCGCGGGTGCCCGCGGCCCGCATGGCGCTCATGGCGAACATCAGCTTGGGCGGCGAATACGGGAACCACAGCGGTTCCTTGGTCATGGTGGGCAGGATCGGCTTGGTGATGGCCTGCTGGCGGCAGTACTTGCGCACGCCGTTGGGTCCGCCCCAGCGCGCGCCGATGCCGGACTGGCCCCAACCGCCCATGGGCAGTGCGAAGTTGAACAGATTGGCGAACACGTCGTTGATGTTGACCGCGCCCGCGTTCAGCTGGCGCGCAACGCGTTCGGCGCGATCGTTGTCGCGCGACCACACCGACGCGGACAGGCCGTAGATCGAATCATTGGCCAGCCGAATAGCTTCCGCCTCGTTGGCGACCTTCATGACCGGCAGCGTGGGGCCGAAGGTCTCCTCGGTCATGCAGGTCATGGTGTGGTCCACGTCGGCGAGCACGGTCGGCTCGAACAGCGTGCCGACGCCGGTCCGTTTGCCGCCGGTGGTGATTCGCGCACCCGCCTCGACGGCCTCCTCGACGTGCCGCTGGACGATCCGGGCCTGGTTCTCGTTGGCCAGCGCGCCCATGTCGTACTGCGGCTTGCGGCCGTCCACGCCCTGGCGGACCTCCTTGACCGCGGCGGTCAGCTTCGCCAGGAACTCGTCGTACACAGCGGCTTCCACGTACACGCGCTCCACCGAGATACAGACCTGTCCGGCGTTGAACAGCCCGCCGAAGGCGATGCCGTGCGCCGCCCGGTCCAGGTCGGCGTCGGCCAGCACGATGGCCGGGTCCTTGCCGCCGAGCTCCAGGCTGAACGGGATCATCCGCTCGGTGCAGGCCGCGGCGATCTTGCGGCCGGTGGCGGTGGAACCGGTGAACTGGATGTAGTCGGCGTTCCCGACCACGGCCGCGCCGGTCTCGCCCGCGCCGGTGACGACCTCGAACACCGGGGGCGCGCCGATCTCACGCCAGCCGCGCGCCAGTTCGACGGCCGAGAGCGGGGTCACCTCGGAGGGCTTGAGGATGACCGCCGCGCCCGCGGCCAGCGCCGGGATCACGTCGATGACCGGCATGGCCAGCGGGAAGTTCCACGGGGTGATCACGCCGACCACCGGGTACGGGCGGAAGACGGTGGTGAGCTGCTTGACCCGGGCCAGCGGGCTGTGCGGCGAAGGGTGTTCGTCGGCAAGGAATTTCGCGGCGCGGCGGGCGTAGTAGCCGGTGAGGTCGACCGAGAAGGCCGGGTCGATGAGCGAGTCCACGCGGGCCTTGCCGGTCTCGGACTGCAGCACGTCGGCCAGGTGGTCGGTGTTGTCGACCAGCCAGTCCTGGAGCTTGAGCAGCCACTCCTTGCGGCCGTCGGGGCCCAGGGCCTCCCAGGCGGGCTGGTGCGCGCGCAGCTCGCGGACCTTGGTCGCGACGGTGTCGGCCGAGTCGATCGGGACCGTCCCGGCGAGCGCCCCGGTCGCGGGATTGCGGACCTCGAGCTCGGTAGCCGGTGCCGGGGCCTCGGGCTGCGGGGCGGCCTTGGTCGCGGTTCCGGCTGCCTTGCGGGTCCCGGTCTTGCGAGCGGTGCCCGCTGCGGGTTCGGTATTGGTCACGATGTGCCTCTCCCCATGCGCTACGTTGCGATGGCGAGCTGTGTGCCAGCTCACCGGACTATGATCGTGACACAATTTCGCGAGCCCATGCTTGGCCAATCGGGTCAATAGTTCCGGTCGGTTTTGTGCTCGGAGTACAAACCCCGGAGGTGCCCCCGTGACGACGACGCCGAACAGCGCCGAGATCCGGCGATGGATCGCCGATTTCGTCGCCGAGACCCTGCCCGCCGAAACCCTCGAACAGGTCGTCACCCGCCTCGACAACGCGATCATCGCCCGCATCCCCGAACTGTGCGACCGTGATATGCGCCGCGACCTGGCCGCCAGCAGCCGCGCCCACGCCGTCGCCGTGCTCAGCGGCCTCACCCAGGACCGCTTCGACTACCCGGTCCCCGAGGAAGCCCACGCCTTCGCCCGCACCGTCGCCCGCCGCGGCTACGACGTGCGCCTGCTGCTGCGCGTCTACCACTTCGGGCAGGAAGCCTGCATCGACTACATGACCGAGGTGCTCGAACAGCGGCAACTGCCGCGCGATATCGAAAGATCGCTGCTGCTACGGCTTTTCGACCGCACCACGCGCTGGGTCAGCACCTCGGTCGAAACCCTCACCGACACCTACATGGCCGAACGCGAACGCGGCCTGCGCGCCGCTCTCACCCAGCGCGCCGAGATCGTGCGCAGCCTGCTCGACGGGGCCGACGTGGACACCGAGAGCGCCTCGGCCCGGCTCGGATATCGGCTCGGGCAACGGCATCTGGCGCTCGTGGTGTGGACCGACGAGGATGCCGCGCCGTTGCCGTCCGACGGCAGCGGAGAGGCGGTGGGCCGGCTCGACCGGATCGTGGCCCGATTCGCGGGCACGCTCGGCAACGGCAGCCTGCTCACCGTGCCCTCCGGCGCGGCCGCGCTGTGGGCCTGGATCGGCGTGGACGGTGACGGAGTGTCCGTCCCGGCGATTCCCGGGCCGGACGATCCGGTGTGGTCGGTGGACGCGCCCGTGCGCGTGGCGGTCGGCGTGCCCGCCACGCACACCGCCGGATTCCGGGCCAGCCACCGCGAGGCGGTCGCGGCCCGGCAGGTCGCCGAACGGGCCCGGCCCGATACGCCGCGGGTGCTGCACTACTCGGAGGTGGAGGTCGCCTACCTGACGGGCACCGACGAGGCCGCGATGCGATCGCTCATCGAACGGGAACTGGGCGCACTGGCCGCGCCCGACCCGCAGTCGGCGCGATTGCGCGAAACCTTGCATGCCTATCTCCGAGCCCGGCGCAGCCCCGACGCGGCCGCGAAAATGCTCGGCGTGCACAAGAACACGGTGCGATACCGCGTTCAGCGCATAGAAGAACTACTCGGTCACTCACTCGACCAGCGCGGACCTCGGCTGGAGATCGCGCTCGACTGCGTGGCGGTGTACGGCGTGTGATTCGGCGAGCCTCAGCTGGCCTCCTCCGCGACGGCCTCCCGGGCGGCCCGGCGACGGGTGGGCGGTTCGCCCTCCGAGGCTCGGCGTTCCGGTAATTCGGCCAGCAATTGGGTAGTGGCGGCGGCGATTGCCGCGACCGCCTTGTCCACCGCGGTCTTGGTGGCTGTCGTCAATCCCGACACCCCGCCGACTTTCCGCACGTATTCCTGTGCGGCGGCATAGATTTCCTGCTCGGTGGCGGCCGGTGTGAGCCCGCGCAGCAGGGTGATGTTCCCACTCATGCCCCCAGAGGTTAGCGTCGGATTACCCGCTGTGACAGGGCAAGATTCAGACAATTGCGTGACTGTGTCGTGCCGGGTCGCCGGAATTACGGACCGAATGGTTTGCCGATTATTCGCACCCGCCGCGACAGGTGTGGCAGACGCGATCGGCGAATAGGCGGCCACTCCAAGATCGATGGGGAACAATCGGGTTATGCCCGCCCGCGACGTACCCACGCTGACCACATTTCCCTATCCGGAGCTGGACCAGCGCGAAGACGATCATTGGTCCGGTGCGCAGGTCTCGGACGACGAACTGCGCGCACTGGCGCTCGGCGGCTTCTATTCAGCGCGCTGGGACGCCTTCCACGACGCGCTGCTGCTCGGACCCGAACGGGATCACCCCTTGGGTGATCGCCGCGAACTTGCCATCGACACCCTCACCGGCGCCTGGGGCATCACCGACGGCACCGAGGCCATGGCCTCGATGGAACAACTGCTCGACGGCATGCACGGCCCGCTCTACGCGCTCGTGCATCCGCTCGTCATGGCGGCCATCAACTCCCCTGAACGCGACCGCTTCGGCGAACGCGCGGATCGTCATCGCGCCTTCCTACGCCAGGTCGGATCTTTCCGCGGCATGGAGAATCCCGAAGCCCTGGTCCGCGATTACGACATCTGGTCGCAGGCCATCAAACTCGGTCTCACCGATCACCTGGTCCGCCCGCTGCCCACCGATATCCAGGCCTGGGATCTGGCCCGCGTGGTGGCCGTCGCCCGCATGGCCTACACCGCCGGCTACCTCGACGCCGACGTCGCCTGGGACTACCTGATGCGGGCCCTGCCCCCGGCTCAGCGCAAATACCGGAACTGGCGGCAATTCGGCGACGCCTACCTGGCGGGGTGGACCTACTGGCAGGCCTGCGAGGACCTCGCGGAACTGAAATCCGGCGGCGTGGACCGGCGGATGGAATTGCTACGCCTGTGGATGCGGCCGACCAGCCCGTGGCGGCGGATCACGCTGCAGCCGGACGAATGACATCCCCGGTTTGGGGGCCATTCGCCCCCAAACCCGTGCCGCGGTCCGGCGGTGCCGATCAGTCCGGCAGGGATCGGAGAATTCCGCGGCCGTAACGCTGGAACTGCGCGTCGTCGACCATGCCGAGCGAATGCCGCTCGACCAGCAATTCCCACTCCGCGTACAGCTTCGCCACGCCCGGATCGGCCGGCCCGGCCGCACCGTCGGCGACCTCGCGCTGAATGGCGAAATTCAACGCGCCCGCGACCCGATCGGTATCGGCGCGATCGGTGCCGAGGAAATTCCAGATCAGATTGCCATCACTGACCTCGAAACCGTATTCACCCGGCGCCGAGTCCGCCGCGTCCTCGTCGTCGGTGGTGCGAGCCCACAGCAGGGTCGCGATCGGCAGCTCGTGGGCGAAACGCTTGCCTATGCCGAGGGCCACGAAGATCAGCCGCGTGGTGGTGACCGCGAGCAGGCCGGTGGCCTTGGGCGCGGGCGCCTGCGCGGTGACCAGGGCCGTCTCCAGCACGTACTCGCCGGGCGTGACGAACCGCTGCAATGCCGCGATCGCGGGCTTGGCGTCCCGCTTGGGAGCCATGCGCCGCACCGCGCGGTCCACGTCGGCGCGGGCGGGTCCGCCGCGGCCCCAGGAGGGCGCGGGCGGGGTCAGATCGGGGGCGGCCACGTCCAGCCGCTGGGTGGCCAGAATCTGGTTGTTGATCCGCTCGACGATGACGGTCGCGGCGGGCACATCGTGTTCGGCGATGAGCACCGGCAGCGGGGTCCGGTCGGCGGGGACTCCGGTCAGGACCGGGGTGGGGTAGCGGAGATAGATCTCGATGACGACGGCGTCATCGGCGCGCCGGTTCAAACGCACCTTCAGCAGGTCGCTCACCGGCACGTCGAGCACGCGCTCGCCGTCCGTTCCAGGCCGCAGCACCGTCAACCGCCCGTTGCCATGACGCACAATCGCCGTGGGTGTCCGTAGCTCGACTATGTCCATACCCCCTGCGCTCTGTTGTGTCGCCACTCACGATGTAACGACCATGCCATGATTGTGACCACGAGGTCCGACACCAGGGGGTGATCGAACCGACGTGTTGCCGCAAGTGGTCGGGGAACCACCCGCGTTCTCCAGCCGTTTACCTGTTGAACTGCACTAGCTGCCGAACTGCGCGATGTAACGACTAGACCGTACGCGGTACCGTGGCATGTCCGCATCCGTTCGCCGGAACGGGCGTGCCCCGAAAGCACAGCAGGCAACCGGATACACCCCCCGGAAAGGACTGGCCTCCGGCCGACGCTCTATGACCCGCAAGAATGTGTTCCGCAACCTGGCCATAGTCGCGGGCTTTCTGCTCGTGATCTGGTTGGTCAGCTATTTCAGCAACGACACGCGCGGCTGGCATAGCGTCGATACTTCGGTGGCGCTGTCCCAGCTGCAGGACAAGCAGAATGTCGAATCGGTTCAGATCGACGACAAAGAACAGCAGCTGCGCATCACGCTGAAGAATCCCACCGACGCGACCAAGGGCGAGACCAAGCTGCTCGCCAAGTATCCGGGCGGCGGTGAGGTGTCCGCCCAGATGTTCAAGGCCGCGCAGGATTCCGGCGCCAAGGTGAACACCTCGGTCAAGCAGGACTCGTGGCTGAGCCAGATCCTGCTCTTCATGCTGCCCATGGTGATCCTGTTGGGCCTGTTCATCTTCGTGATGTCGCGCATGCAGGGCGGCGGCCGCGGCGGCATGATGGGCTTCGGCAAGTCGAAGGCCAAGCTGCTGTCGAAGGACATGCCCAAGACCACGTTCCAGGATGTGGCGGGCGCCGACGAGGCCATCGAAGAGCTCGAGGAGATCAAGGACTTCCTGCAGCAGCCGGCGCGGTACCAGGCGCTGGGCGCGAAGATCCCCAAGGGCGTGCTGCTCTACGGCCCGCCCGGCACCGGAAAGACGTTGCTGGCCAAGGCCGTTGCCGGTGAGGCGGGCGTGCCGTTCTTCACCATCTCCGGTTCGGACTTCGTCGAGATGTTCGTCGGTGTCGGCGCCTCCCGCGTGCGTGACCTGTTCGATCAGGCCAAGCAGAACAGCCCCTGCATCATCTTCGTCGACGAGATCGACGCGGTCGGCCGCCAGCGCGGCGCGGGTCTGGGCGGCGGTCACGACGAGCGCGAACAGACCCTGAACCAGCTGCTGGTCGAGATGGACGGCTTCGGTGAGCGCACCGGCGTCATCATCATGGCGGCCACCAACCGGCCCGACATCCTGGACCCGGCGCTGCTGCGTCCGGGCCGTTTCGACCGGCAGATCCCGGTCGGCAACCCGGACCTCAAGGGTCGCCGCGCGATCCTGGCCGTGCACTCCAAGGGCAAGCCGATCTCGCCGGAAGCCGACCTGGACGGTCTGGCCAAGCGCACCGTCGGCATGTCGGGCGCGGATCTGGCGAACGTCATCAACGAGGCCGCGCTGCTCACCGCGCGCGTGCACGGCACCGTGATCACCGGTGCGGCCCTGGAGGAGTCGGTCGACCGCGTCATCGGCGGCCCCCGCCGCAAGTCGCGGGTGATCAGCGAGCACGAGAAGAAGATCACCGCCTACCACGAGGCCGGTCACACCCTGGCCGCCTGGGCGATGCCCGATATCGAGCCCGTCTACAAGGTCACCATCCTGGCCCGCGGCCGCACCGGCGGCCACGCCATGACCGTGCCCGAGGACGACAAGGGCCTGATGACCCGCTCGGAGATGATCGCCCGCCTGGTGTTCGCCATGGGTGGTCGCGCGGCCGAGGAACTGGTGTTCCACGAGCCGACCACGGGCGCGTCGTCCGATATCGACCAGGCCACCAAGACCGCGAAGGCCATGGTCACCGAGTACGGCATGAGCGCCCGCCTGGGCGCGGTCCGCTACGGCCAGGAGCAGGGCGACCCGTTCCTGGGCCGGTCCATGGGCATGGGTTCGGACTACTCGCACGAGGTGGCCCGCGAGATCGACGAGGAGGTGCGCAACCTCATCGAGGCCGCGCACACCGAGGCCTGGTCGGTGCTCAGCGACTACCGCGACGAGCTGGACTCGCTGGCCACCGCGCTGCTGGAACGCGAGACCCTGCACCGCAAGGACCTCGAGACCATCCTCGCCACCGTCGAGAAGCGGCCGCGCATCACGGCTTTCAACGATTTCGGTGAGCGCAAGCCCTCCGACCGCCCGCCGGTGAAGACGCCGCGCGAGCTGGCCGCCGAGCGCGGTGAGCCGTTCCCGGAGGAGGAGTCGCGCCCGGCGCAGCCCGCCAACGGGTACCCGGATCCGGCCTACGCCGGGGCGCAGCCGCAGTACGGCGTCGGCTATCCGGCCCCCGCGCCGCAGGGCTACCCGGCGGCGCCGCAGGCTCCGGCCTACCCCCGCCACGGCACGCCCACCCACGGTTCGCGTCCGGACTACGGCGCTCCGGCCGGCTGGTCCGCGCCGGGCTGGCCGCCGCAGGAGGACGAGGGTCAGACCCCGCAGCCGCGCGGCGCGTACGGCGGCTGGGCGCCCGCGGGTAACCAGCGGTATCAGCCGGGCGGTCAGTACCAGCCGGGCTATCAGCAGCCGGAGTCCCCGGCCGCGCCGCCCGCCGCCGGGAATGACGAGGACGAGAAGAACGGTTGGGACGGACCGAACGGTCGTCGCTGACCACGGTCCCGATACGCTCTAGGGGTTCGCGGCCCGGCTCGGGCGAGTTCGTTCGCGGGGCGATTGCCCACGCGAAGGGACTCGCCCGAGTGGCACGGCGACCGCGTCCAGGCCGCGTCTGTATGTGCGGCAAGTCAACACAGGAGGTATCGATTGTCGGCCACCAACAATCGTGTCGTACCCGCCCCGATCGCGCTCGGCACCGGTCGGCAGTTCGATCAGGAGCGTGCCGAGGCCGCTGTCCGCGAACTGCTGATCGCGGTCGGCGAGGACCCGGACCGTCCCGGTCTCGCCGATACCCCGGCCCGGGTGGCCCGGGCCTACCGCGAGATGTTCGCCGGCTTGTTCACCGATCCGTCCGATGTCCTCAACACCACGTTCGAGGAAGGGCACCAGGAACTGGTGCTGGTGCGCGACATCCCCATGTACTCGACCTGTGAACACCATCTGGTGGCGTTCCACGGCGTCGCGCACGTCGGCTACATCCCCGGCCCGCACGGCCGGGTGACCGGTCTGTCCAAGCTGGCCCGTCTGGTCGACCTCTACGCCAAGCGCCCGCAGGTGCAGGAGCGGCTCACCTCCCAGATCGCCGACGCGGTGATGGAGAAGCTGGATCCGCGCGGCGCGATCGTGGTGATCGAGGCCGAGCACCTGTGCATGGCGATGCGCGGCATCCGCAAGCCGGGCGCGTCCACCACCACCTCGGCCGTGCGCGGCATGCTGCAGAGCAATGCCTCCTCGCGCGCCGAGGCCCTGGACCTCATTCTCCGAAAGTGAGCGGGCTGACCATGGCCGAGAGTGGTACGCGGGGGGCCGAATTGGTTGTTCCTCGTGGGGGCCGCTCGTGCGTGGTCATGGGCGTCGTGAACGTCACCAGCGATTCGTTCTCCGACGGCGGCCGCTACCTGGATCCGGGTCTGGCGGTGGCGCACGGGCTCGAGCTGTACGGGATGGGCGCGGACATCGTCGATGTCGGCGGTGAGTCGACGCGGCCGGGCGCTATCCGGATCGATCCGGAAACCGAAGCGGCGCGGGTGGTTCCGGTGATCCGGGAGCTGGCCGCGGCGGGTGTGCCGACCAGCGTGGACACCATGCGGGCCGATGTGGCCGCGGCGGCGATCGCGGCGGGCGTGACCATGGTCAACGACGTGTCCGGCGGTCGCGCCGACGCGAACATGGTGAAAGTGGTCGCGGAGTCCGGGATTCCGTGGATCCTCATGCACTGGCGCGCCGAGGCGGACTACCGGCACGCCGGGGCCGCCGAGCAGTACGACGACGTGGTGTCGAAGGTGTGGGAGGAACTCAACGCCCAGGTCGAGTTCGCGCTCGCCGGCGGCGTCGCCCGGGAGCAGCTGGTGCTGGATCCGGGTCTGGGCTTCGCCAAGAACGCCGACCACAACTGGGAGTTGCTGGGCGGCTTGTTCTATCGCATGACCGAGATGATGGACGCCGGGATCCCGATCCTGATCGGGGCCTCCCGCAAGCGTTTCCTCGGCGCGCTGCTGGCCGAGGGCGAGACCCCGCGTCCGCCCGACGGCCGCGAGGTGGCCACGGCCACGATCTCCGCGCTGGCCGCCGAGCACGGCGCGTGGGGCGTGCGGGTGCACGACGTGCAGTCGTCTCTGGACGCGATTTCGGTGGTGGACGCCACCACCCGGGCCGCGCGGCGGCTGCGGGAGCGGTATCGGCGGGAAGCGGGGCAGTGGCAGTGAGCGGGGACCGGATCGAATTGCGCGGCCTGCGCGTCTTCGGCCACCACGGGGTGTTCGACTTCGAGAAGCGCGACGGCCAGGAGTTCGTCGTGGATCTCACGCTGTGGACCGACTTCTCGGCCGCCGCCGAATCCGACGACATCGCCGACACGATCCATTACGGCGAACTCGCCGAGCAGGTGGTGGCCATCGTGGCGGGCGAGCCGAAGGACCTGATCGAGACGGTGGTCTCGAACATCGCCGACGAGGTGATGGCCGATTCCCGCATCCAGGCGCTGGAAGTGGTGCTGCACAAGCCTTTCGCGCCGATTCCGCATACCTTCGAAGACGTCCGGGTAGTCACGTCCCGCCGGCGCGCAGCAGACCCTGAGGGAGCGGAGGAGTAGCGGTGACCCGCGTAGTCCTGTCCATCGGATCCAATCTCGGCGACCGGCTGGCGCATCTGCGCAGCGTCGTGGAGGCCCTGGGCCCGCGCCTGGTGGCGGTCTCGTCGGTCTACTCGACGCCGCCCTGGGGCGGGGTGCCGCAGCAGGACTACCTGAATGCCGTCCTGGTGGCCGACGATCCGGCGTTGGAGCCCTCGGACTGGCTACGCCTGGGTCAGGAGCTGGAGCAGGCGGCGGGCCGGGTCCGGGAAGTCCGCTGGGGCGCGCGCACTCTCGACGTGGACGTGGTGTCCGCCGAGCAGCGCCGCCGCGACGGCCGGACCGTGGTGCGCAGTCTGGATCCGGTGTTGACGCTGCCGCACCCGCAGGCGCATCACCGCGCGTTCGTGCTGGTGCCGTGGCTCGAGGTGGAGCCGGACGCGGAACTGGAGGCGGCCGGGGCGCTGCGCTCACTGCGAGAGTGGCTGTCCGCCTTGGACGGCGCCGAGGTGCTGGGCGTGCGCCGCACCGAGTTGACGCTGGGCTGGACGCCGCGGTGAAGCCGACTCGCATTCTCGATCTGTGCGCGAACGTGCTGCTGGCCGCGGTGGTGGCGTGGATCGCCACCAATGTGGCGTACTCCAGCTTCCCGCCGATCTCGGTGTTCTCGGGCGCGTCGCTGCTGCCGGTGGCGCTGCTGGAGGTGGTGCTGGCCTTCGTGATTCGGCAGCGTAAGGACAATCACGGGATCGGTCCCGGTTCGGGGCAGCTGCATCCGATCACGGCGGCCCGCGCGGTGGCGCTGGCCAAGGCGTCGGCGCAGGTGGGCTCGCTGGTGGGCGGGATCTGGCTGGGTTTCCTGGTGTGGCTGGCCATGCATTCGGATCTGCGTGCGGCGACGGCGGATACGCCGGGCGCGGTGGTGGGTCTGGTCAGCGGTATCGCGCTGGTCGGGGCGGCGTTGTGGCTGGAGTATTGCTGTCGCGCGCCCATCGAGCCGCCTGACGAGGCGGCTACTTCGTAGCTAACGGAATGACGCTCTTCATCGCCAAGGTCGAGGACGTGCCCGGAAGATCACGCTACGCTGGCGGACATGGTTTCACCCTCCCGTAGCAGTGCTTCCCGTCGCCGCCGGGAGGATGCGGGAAAGTTCTTCACCGGCTTTCTGCTTCTCCTCGGACTGGTTGCCAGCGTTTTCCTGGTCTTCAGTGACAACCTCCACCTGATCCGGGTGGGCCTGGTCGCGGCGCTCTGGGCGGCCGCCATCGGCGCCCTCGCCGCCACCCGTTATCGCAGGGAGGCGGCCGTCGACAAGGCGAAGGTGGGCGACCTCCAGAAGGTCTACCAACTGCAGCTGGAACGCGAGGTTGCTGCCCGCCGCGAATACGAGCTGGGCGTGGAGACCCGGGTCCGCCACGAGGTCGGCGCGGACGCCGCGGAAATGGCCGCGCTGCGCGCCGAACTGACGGTCCTGCGCGAGAGCCTGCAGCGCCTCTTCGACGGCGACCTGCCCTCCGAGCGCCCCGCCCTGCGGGCCGATGCCGTTCGCGTCCAAGAACTTCCGGGCGGCGACACGGTGACGGCTCCGGAAGCGGCGAATGATAACTGGCCGAACGCGGACCCCTGGGACCCGTGGTCGTCGCCCGATCAGGCAGAGGACGAGGACGATCCGCGCGCCCGCATCGCCCCCAAATTCGACCCCTCCCACCCCGAGCCCCCGGCCTTCGCCACCCCTTTCGACGACCCGGTCACCGCCGAAACCTCGATCATCACCGACGCCATGCGCCAGGACTACGAGGCCGAACGCGCCGCCGACCCGGCTTCCGAGCCCCCGGCCGCCGAGCCGGAGGCCCCCGCCGCCACGGCCGCAACTCCGGAGCCCGAACCCGCCAGCAACGGCCACGCCACCGAGAACGGCAACGGCGGCGCCGCCACCCCGGTCCCGCGCCTGGCCCCCGAGCCCGCCGCCGCGGTCCCCGTCGGCCGGGCCACCTCCCGCCGCCGTCGTCGCGACGACAGCGGCGACCCCGAAGGCACCCAGCGCCTCTCGGTCGCCGAGATCATGGCGAACCTGAAGTCGGAGAGCAGCAACTAGAGCGGTCCTCCCATGGCGGGTGTGGGGGCGTGGCCCCCGCGAGTCTCGAGGGGGTTCGGGGGCGGAGCCGGGCCGCGGGGAGGCGGAGGCCCGGGTTGCGAGAGTTGCCTATCCCACACTGGGTAGCTCTGGCGAATCGGCGGCGATATTCTCGCTCTCGTAACGTCCGGTACCCGCATGGCGGGACTGGAACGACTTTCGAGAGGACGAAGTGACCTCGGACAAGGATGTCTGCGGGACCGATCCTGCGCCTGCACGGTTGACGGTGGGAATCGTCTCGGCGGGACGCGTCGGCTCAGCACTGGGCGTGGCACTGGAGCGTGCCGGCCATGTCGTTTTCGGGGTGTCCGCGATTTCGGACGCCTCGGTGCGGCGTGCCACCACGCGCCTGCCGGATTCCCACATCCTGCCGGCCGAGGAGGTGGCGGCCCGCAGTGAACTGCTGGTTCTCGCCGTTCCGGACAGTGAGTTGCCCGGTCTGGTCGCGGGTTTGGCGGCCGCGCGCGCGGTGCGCTCGGGCACGATCGTGGTGCACACCTCGGGTGCGAACGGTGTCGGAGTGCTCGCGCCGTTGACCGAGCTGGGCGCGTTGCCGTTGGCGATTCACCCGGCCATGACGTTCACCGGGCACGACGAGGATGTGGCCCGGCTGGCGAACGCCTGCTTCGGCGTGACCGCCGCGGACGACATCGGCTACGCCATCGCGCAGTCGCTGGTGATCGAGATGGGCGGCGAGCCGGTGCGGGTGGCGGAGGAGAACCGCGCCCTCTATCACGCGGCTCTGGCGCATGGCAGCAACCACCTGGTGACCCTGATCGTGGACGCGGTGGAGGCGCTGCGCGCGGCCCTGTCCGGTCCGGGTCTGCTGGGTCAGCAGATCGTGGACGATCAGCCGAACGGCCTGGCCGAGCGTGTGCTCGCCCCGCTGGCCTCGGCGGCTCTCGACAATGCCCTGCGCCGCGGCCCGGCCGCGTTGACCGGTCCTGTCGCCCGCGGTGACGTGGCCGCGGTGGCCGCGCACCTGGAGGCTTTCGAGGCGCTGGATCCGCGCCTGGCCGCCGGCTATCGGGCCCAGTGTCTGCGCGCGGCCGAGCGTGCCCGCACCGATCCCGCTCTCATCGATCTGTTGGAAGGACCCCGGCCGGGCGGTCAGGGCCGGCGGCGGCGAAGCGAAACCACGGAGGCCCCCGACCGGCCGGAGAAAGGACACTGATGGACCCCAAGCTGATCGGAACCTACAAGCGCGGCGAGCTGACCGTGCACCACGATCCGGCCGTCATGACCAAGGTCGTGAAGGCGTTGCGTTCGGTGGGCCGCCGGGTCGCGCTGGTGCCGACCATGGGCGCGCTGCACGAGGGCCATCTGGAGCTGGTGCGGCTGGCGAGGGTCACCAACACCACCGTGATCGTGTCGATCTTCGTGAATCCGCTGCAGTTCGGCGTGAACGAGGATCTCGACAAGTACCCGCGCACCCTGGACGCGGATGTGGAGCTGCTGCGCGGCGAGGGTGTGGAGCTGGTCTTCGCGCCGAGCGCGCAGGACATGTACCCGTTCGGTCCCCGCACCACCGTGCAGGCCGGTCCGTACGGCGACATCCTCGAGGGCGCTACCCGTCCGGGCCATTTCTCCGGCGTGCTGACCGTGGTGTCGAAGCTGCTCAATATCTGTCAGCCGCACGAGGCGTTCTTCGGTGAGAAGGACTACCAGCAGCTGTCCCTGATCCGCCAGATGGTGGTGGATCTGAACATGGACGTGAAGGTGGTGCCCGCGGCCACCATTCGCGAGGCCGACGGTCTGGCGCTGTCCTCGCGCAACCGCTTCCTGAACCCCGAGGAGCGCGAGCTGGCCACCACCCTGTCGGCCGCGCTGCTGGCCGGCCGGCACGCGGCGGGCCGTGGCCCGGAGGCCGTGCTGGAGACCGCGCAGTCGGTGCTGGATACGGCGCCCGATATCGAGGTCGACTACCTGACCCTGCGTGGCTCCGATTTCTCCGAGGCGTGGCCGACCGGCAATGCCCGGCTGCTGGTCGCGGCCCGGATCGGCAGCACCCGCTTGATCGACAACATGCATGTTCCCGTCGGACAGGCCCTCGACGGCCTGCCCACCGTTCCCGACCAGCCTGCCCAGGCGACCCAGTAGGAAGGCGACGACGATGTTGCGCACCATGATGACGTCGAAGATCCACCGCGCCACGGTGACTCACGCCGATCTGCACTATGTGGGTTCGGTGACCGTGGATCAGGACCTGCTCGATGCCGCCGACCTGCTCGAGGGTGAGAAGGTCAGCATTGTCGACATCACCAACGGGGCCCGCCTCGAGACCTATGTGATCGCCGGTGAGCGCGGTTCCGGCGTGATCGGAATCAACGGCGCGGCAGCGCATCTCGTGCACCCGGGCGACCTGGTGATCCTCATCGCCTACGGCATGATGGACGCGAAGGAGCTCGAGAACTACGCTCCGCACGTGGTTTTCGTCGACGAGCGCAATCGCCCGATCGAGCTGGGCACCGATCCGGCGCACGCCCCGGAGGGCTCGGACCTGATCTCGCCGCGTTCGCTCACGATGGCCTGAGCGGCGGGGCGGGCATGCTGCTCTGTATCGACGTCCGCAACACCAGCATCGAGCTGGGCCTGTTCTCCGGCAGCGGCGAGCACGCGGCCCTGGCCCGGCACTGGCGGATGCACACCAATCCGCTGTTGACCGCGGACGAGTTCGCGCTGCAGGTGCGCGGCCTGATCGGCGCGGACGCCGATCAGGTGGTGGGTGTCGCGGCGCTGTCCACGGTGCCGCCGGTGCTGCGTGAGCTACGCGAGATGCTCTCGCGCTATTGGGGCCATGTGCCGCATGTGCTCGTGGAACCCGGTGTGCGCACGGGTATTCCGTTGCTGGTGGACAATCCCAAAGAGGTCGGCGCGGACCGGATCGTGAATTGTCTTGCGGCGTATCACCGTTTCCAATCCCCGGCCATCGTGGTGGATTTCGGGACCGCCATCTGTGTGGACCTGGTGTCGGCGAAGGGTGAATTCCTGGGGGGCAGTATCGCGCCGGGTGTGGAGATTTCCACCGAGGCGCTGATCTCCCGCAGCGCGCTGCGGCGCGCGGAGTTGACCCGGCCGCGGTCGGTGGTGGGCAAGAACAGTATGGAGTGTCTGCAGTCGGGCGCCATCTTCGGTTTCGCGGGCCTGGTGGACGGCTTGATCGACCGGATCCGCGATATCGACGCCTTCTCCGGCGACGATGTGGCGGTGGTGGCGACGGGTGCGACGGCGCCGCTGATCGTGCCGGAGTCGGAGACCATCGAGCATCACGAGCCGAACCTGACCCTGGACGGCCTGCGGCTGGTGTACGAGCGCAATCAGGCGCGCCGCACCCGCCCCTGAACCGACCGGGCGGAATAAAAGTGACGCAGTCGTCGCCGGGGGGCCTGGTGATTCCCGGCGATCCGCTGTTAAACTCGCCCTCGTGTCTTTCCGTGTGAGCACCCAGGAGTGTTGTCGAGGCTGATTCGCCTCGACGGTCGTCGAGGCTTCGTATAGCCCCCGGCCACTTTCACACTTCTTGGAGATGCGCTCATGCGTTCCTCTGTTCTTTCCTTACCTGTCGATTCGCGTGCCGCCGCCACATCGGGCCTGCTGCCCGAGGTGACCGAGCGCGCCACCGCCTCCGCCCTGCCCACCCGGCTGCGGCCGGCCGACCTGCTGCGCCTGACCGACGAGGGCGCCCAGGACGTGCTGGAGGGCCGCTACGATCACCTGCTGCCCGACGGCGGCCTGTGGCCGACCGAGAACCGCTGGGCCGCAAGGCTTGTCGCGGATGACGAGGTCGACGTCTGGCTGATCAGCTGGGTGGAGGGCAAGTACACCGAACTGCACGACCACGCGGGTTCGCTGGGCGCGCTGACCGTGCTGTCCGGCGCGCTCTCGGAATACCGCTGGAACGGCCGGGACCTGCGCCGCCGCACTCTCACCGCCGGCGACCAGGCCTCCTTCCCGCTCGGCTGGGTGCACGACGTGGTGCGGGCCCCCGAGTCCGAGGCGGGCATCACCGGCCCGCTGAATCCGACCCTGAGCGTGCACGCCTATTCGCCGCCGCTGACGGCCATGTCCTATTACGAGGTCACCGGCCACGGCACCCTGCGGCGCACCCGTTCCGTCCTCACCGACCAGCCCGAAGGCGAACTCGAATGACCCACATGACGATCGACGGCATGCTCGCCCAAGCGCGCCGGCAGCTGCGTCGCCTGCTCCCGATCGAATTGCCGCAGGCCATCGCCCGCGGCGCGATTCTGGTGGATATTCGCCCGCAGGCGCAGCGCCTGCGCGAGGGCACCCTGCCGGGCGCGCTGGTCATCGAGCGGAATGTCCTGGAATGGCGTTTGGATCCGTCCAGTTCCGCGCGTTTGGCAATGGCCGAGCACCACGACGTGGAATGGATCGTCGTTTGCTCGGAGGGCTACACCTCCAGCCTGGCCGCCGCCTCGCTGCAGCAGCTCGGCCTGCGCCGCGCCACCGACCTGGAGGGCGGATATCAGGCGCTCAAGGCCGCCGGCCTGCTGACCGTCGCCGCCTCGGCGCCCCACTTCGAACGCGAGGTCGCCACCCTGGCGTGGCTGTAGCTTTCGAGGGAGGCGGGGGAGTGAAAAAGGTTTCCGCCGCAGGATAGGCTGGGTACCCGTGAGCACCCCTCCCTCCTCTTCTTCTGCAAGCACGACCGTTTCCGCTGGGCAAAAGCGTGCCGCGGCGCCCGCGGTGGAGCATGACGTCCCCGAGCAGATGCGGATTCGCCAGGAGAAGCGGGAACGGTTGCTGGGGGAGGGCCGCGAGGCTTATCCGGTGGTGGTGGACCGCACCCACACGCTCGCCGAAATTCGGGCGGCCTATCCGGAGCTGGCGCCCGATACCCAGACCGGTCAGACGGTCGGGATCGCGGCCCGCGTCATTTTCGTCCGTAATACCGGCAAGTTGTGTTTCGCCACCCTGCAGGAGGGCGACGGCACCAAGCTGCAGGCGATGATCAGCCTGAACGGGGTCGGCGCGGAGTCGCTGGCGGCCTGGAAGGCCGACGTCGACCTGGGTGACTTCGTGTTCGTACGCGGTGAGGTGATCGCCTCGCGCAGCGGCGAATTGAGCGTCATGGCCGACTCCTGGGAGATGGCGGCGAAGTCGCTGCGCCCGCTGCCGGTGGCGCACAAGGAGATGAACGAGGAGTCCCGGGTCCGGCAGCGCTATGTCGACCTGATCGTGCGCCCGGAGGCGCGTGAGATGGCCCGCACCCGCGTCGCCGCGGTGCGCGCGCTGCGAAACGCGTTGGAGCGCAGGGGATTCCTCGAGGTCGAGACCCCGATGCTGCAGACCATCCACGGTGGCGCGGCGGCCCGTCCGTTCGCCACCCACTCCAACGCGCTCGACATGGAGCTGTTCCTGCGCATCGCGCCGGAGCTGTTCCTGAAGCGTTGCGTGGTGGGCGGCATCGAGAAGGTCTTCGAGATCAACCGGAACTTCCGCAACGAGGGCGCGGACTCCACCCATTCGCCCGAGTTCGCAATGCTGGA
This sequence comes from Nocardia sp. CA-145437, assembly GCF_050956485.1. Classification (NCBI taxonomy): domain Bacteria; kingdom Bacillati; phylum Actinomycetota; class Actinomycetes; order Mycobacteriales; family Nocardiaceae; genus Nocardia; species Nocardia sp. CA-145437. Next base: position 461,427 of record NZ_CP191204.1, read on the forward strand.
AACCTACGAGGCGTACGGCACCTACGATGATTCCGCCGTGATGATGCGCGAATTGATCCAGGAAGTCGCGCAGGAGGTCTACGGCACGCAGGTGGTGACGCTGGCCGACGGCACCGAATACGATCTGTCCGGCGAGTGGGCGACCGTCGAGATGTACCCGTCGCTGTCCGAGCAGATCGGTACCGAGGTCACCCCGGAAACTTCCGTGGAGGAATTGCTGGCGCTCGCGGATCGGGTCGGTCTGGAAATTCCGCAGGGTAAGGGCTACGGCCACGGCAAACTGGTCGAGGAACTGTGGGAGCACGTCTACGGCGACAAGCTCTACGCCCCGACTTTCGTGCGCGACTTCCCGGTGGAGACATCGCCGCTGACCCGTCAGCATCGGAGCAAGCCCGGGGTTACCGAGAAGTGGGACCTGTACGTGCGCGGCTTCGAACTGGCCACCGGCTATTCGGAACTGGTGGATCCGGTGATCCAGCGGGAACGTTTCATGGATCAGGCGCGTTTGGCGGCTGCCGGTGACGACGAGGCCATGCGCCTGGACGAGGACTTCCTCGCCGCGATGGAGCACGGTATGCCCCCCACAACAGGAACGGGTATGGGTATCGATCGTTTGCTGATGGCCCTGACTGGCCACGGAATCCGGGAAACGATACTCTTTCCAATTGTGCGGCCGGCCGCCCGTTAGTTCTCCGGATTGCATTTCCGGGCCCTGTTCTGGGACTATCGGAATTAGCGGTATTCTGGCGTCGGGTAATCGGCCTGACTATGTGGGTCGCACGATTTCGAGAGGACGTTCATCTCATGGCAAAGAAGGTCACCGTTAGCTTGATCGACGATGTCGACGGTGAGTCCATCGCGGACGAGACCATCGAGTTCGCTATCGATGGCGTCTCGTACGAGATCGACTTGTCGACGGCGAATGCGGCCAAGCTTCGGGAGGGTCTGGAGACTTGGGTTTCGGCCGCTCGGCGCACGAGCGGACGGCGTCGCACCAAGGTGGCCGGCGCTCCGGCCGCGGGACCGAAGAACCGGGTCTCGATCGACCGTGAACAAAGCGCGGCCATTCGCGAATGGGCTCGCCGAAATGGACACAAGGTGTCCGCCCGTGGTCGTATCTCCGCTGACATCACCGAGGCTTACAACAAGGCCGCCGCTAAGAACTAGTGTCCGCTAGTCGCCGATTCGACTGCCGTCCGGGTGTTCGTGCGACCCGGGCGGCAGTGGTTTATTCATACGCTTTGCGTATAACCAGAGGATCAACTGCGATCTTGCTACTGCCCGGGGTGGCCAGGCACCATTGAAACGTGCAGACGACGTCACTGGCTGGGTGTAGAGAAGAGGTATCGGCACAGTGACCGCTTTCCACGGTTCCTTCCTCCGGGTCAAGGACCAAGAGGGACGCCAGCACGAGTTGATGCTGTCCTCCGACCAGCCCCGGATCACCATCGGCCGCTCCCCGCAGGCCGATCTCTCGCTGTTCTGGGACGCCGAGGTGTCGCGCCTGCACGCGACCGCGGAGTACCTGGGCGCGCACTGGACCATCGTGGACGACGGCCTGTCCCGCAACGGCACCTTCGTCAACGGTGACCGCCTGGTCGGGCGGCATCGATTGCAGCCGGGGGATGTCATCCGGATGGGCACCTCGCGGGTCACCTTCCACGACTTCAGCGGCGCCGCAGGCGATGTCACGCAGACCTCGACGGGCGGGCTGCCCACGCTCCGCTCGCTCACCGAGACCCAGCGGTCGGTACTGATCGCGCTCTGCCGCCCGCTGCGCGGCAACGACGGCTTCGCCTCGCCCGCCTCGAACCAGCAGATCGCGGCCGAACTCTTCCTCAGCGTCGACGCCATCAAGACCCACCTGCGCGCCCTGTTCGCCAAGTTCGGCGTTGAGGACCTGCCGCAGAACCAGAAGCGGGTCCGCCTGGCCAACCTCGCCATGCAGTCGGGCGTCATCTCCGAGCGCGACCTCTGACGGCTGGAATCTGATACCTGCGGGGGATGGTGGACTTCCACGCATGCGTGCGAGCTTGTGAGCCATGGGTTTCCGTGCCCGCTGACGGTTGACTGAATGTAGTTGATCGCCCGGGACCGACACGGGTGGCAGATCCAGTCAGGAGAGACCATGTTCGCACTTCGCACGGCCGCGCTGGTGGCGGCGACGCTGACCACCGGCCTCACCGCCGGCATCTTCTTCGCCTACGCGACCTCGGTGATGACGGCCTTGGGTCAGTCCGACGACCGCACCTTCGTCGATGTCATGCAGAAGATCAACGTGGTCATCATCAACCCGCCGTTCATGCTCGCCTTCATGGGTTCGGTGGGCTTCACCGTGCTGGCCGCGGCCCTGCACCTGGGCAAGGACACCCGCACCACGCTGATCTGGGTCGGCGTCGCGCTGGCGCTCAATGTGATCGCCTTCGCGGTGACCTCCGGCCTCAACGTGCCGCTCAACAACCAGCTGGCCAATGCCGGTGATGTCGGGCAGATCCCGGATCTGGCGGCGGTGCGGTCCCAGTTCGAAAGCTCCTGGGTGGCTTGGAACGTCGTGCGCGCGGTGATCCACACCCTGGCCTTCCTGGTGCTGACGGGTGCCCTGTTCGTGGCGGGCATGCAGCACGCCAAGGCGGACCAGAAGTCGGTGGCGGCTCCGGTGGCGGCCTCGGCTCCGATGTACCCGCAGTACGCCCCGCAGCCCGGATTCCCTTCCGCCCGGCAGTAATTCGGCACGCGATTCCGGCGGTGGCCGGGACCCGATATGCGGCACCACAAGCCGCCTGCGGGTCCCGGCCATCGCCGTTTTCCTGTAGTGAAACCGGTTTCAGAACTTACTCGCCAGTAATCCATCCTCCGTGCTTGTTTCCTGGCTAGGTTGTCGGAACGCGTTCTAATTTGGGAGGGAACATGCAGAGGATGCCCATGCGTGGAACGCCAGGATCACTGCTGATCATGGCGGTGCTGGCGATATTAGGGATCACCGCGAGCGGTACGGCTCGCGCGGAATATCCGGTCACATTCAGCTTCTTCGCGGGTATCCCGAACGAGCTGCTCAATCCGGGCGGCTCGCTCCCCGGCGCGAATGACTGGAACTGCAAGCCGACGGCCGCGCACCCCGATCCGGTGGTGCTGATCCACGGGACCGCGGGCGGCGCGCAGACCAACTGGGGCGCCTACGCGCCGCTGCTCGCCAACGAGGGCTACTGCGTGTACGCCCTGACCTACGGCGCCCTCGACGTCCCGTGGCCGTTGAACGCGCTGGGCGGGATGAAACCGATCCCCGAAAGTGCGGCTCAGCTGGCCGCTTTCGTGAACCGGGTGCTGTCGGCGACCGGCGCCGCGCAGGTCGACTTCGTCGCCCACTCGCAGGGCAACACCGTCGGCAACTACTTCATCAAGCGGCTCGGCGGCGCCGGCAAGGTCAACCACTTCGCGGCCATCGCGCCCCCGTGGCTGGGCATCTTCGGCGACCAGATGAACGTGATCCGGGCCTTCGGCCAGCAGCTCGGCGCGACCGCGGACCAGATCGACAACCTGGCCACCATGGGCGTCATCTGCCAGGCCTGCCCGGAGATGCTCGGCAACTCCTCCTTCATGAACGCCCTGAACGCCGACGGCGTGTTCGACCCGTCGGTCACCTACACCAACCTGGCCTCCAACTTCGACGAGGCGGTGTGGCCGTCGATCGCCCTGGTCCCGGGCGCGAACGTCACCAACGACCTGATGCAGGAGGACTGCGCCCTCGACTTCTCCGATCACATGGCCATCGCGGGCAGCCGCCGCGCGGCCATGATGACGCTCAACGCCCTGGATCCGGCGCACCCCCGTCCGGTCCCGTGCGAGTTCGTCCCGCCCTTCACGGGCGCCTGACCGGCCGGTTCACCGTGAGATTCGGGGCATCGGGAGGGATGACAAGGGTGCGGGGAACGACAACGGTGCGGGGAACATCGGGTTCGCTGTTGATCCTGGCGGTATTGGCGATGCTGGGGATCGCCGCGAGCGGCGCCGCTCGCGCGGAGTACCCGGTCAGCTTCAATTTCTTCGCGGGTATTCCGTACGAGCTCGCCGATCCCGGTGGTTCGCTGCCGGGCTCGAACGACTGGAACTGCAAGCCGTCCGCGGCGCATCCGGATCCGGTGGTGCTGGTGCACGGCACCGCCGGTGGGGCGCAGACCAACTGGGGCGCCTACGCGCCGCTGCTGGCCAATGAGGGCTACTGCGTCTTCGCGCTCACCTATGGCGCGCTGGATGTGCCGTGGCCGTTGTCGGCCATGGGCGGTTTCCGGACCATCGAGGACAGCTCCGCGCAGCTGGCCGCCTTCGTCGCCCGGGTTCGGGTCGCGACGGGAGCTCTGAAGGTGGATCTGATCGCCCATTCGCAGGGCAATATCGTCGGCCAGTACTTCATCAAGCGGCTCGGTGGTTCGGGGCAGGTGGACAAGTTCGTGGCCATCGCCGCGCCGTGGCTCGGCACCTACGGCGACAACATGGCCACGGTGCGGGCCTTCGCCGCGCGCTTGGGGGCCGATACCGCGACCGTGGACGCCGCGGTCAGCATGGGCGTGTGCCCGGCCTGCTCGGAGATGCTGGGCGGGGATCCGTTCATGACGGCCCTGAACGCCGACGGCGTCTACGACCCGACCGTGGCGTACACCAACCTGGACACCCGCTACGACGAGCTGATCGTGCCGTACACGATCGGCCTGGTGCCCGGTCCGAACGTCGCGAACTTCTTCATGCAGGACGGTTGCCCGATCGACTACTCCGACCACCTCGCGATCGCGGGGAGTCACCGCGGGGCGATGATCGCGCTCAACGCTCTCGATCCGGAGCATCCGCGGCCGGTCCCGTGTGAGTTCGTCCCGCCGCTCACCGGATAGCCGACGCGCTCGATTTCCCGGACTGACCGGCTTGTTCGCTGTGGGCGTAGCGAGTTCGGAAACGAGCCGCGCAACTGCCCCGTTATGACTGAATGAGTCGTACTGTCGCCGGTTCGCAATAGGGTGGACGGACGACGTGCGTGACCCCCGGCAACTAGAGTGGAGTCGGGGGATGCAACCCCAGGGCTTCATGGCAGGCTGGCGACCAGAAGGGCAGCACAGGGTCTGAAGCGCCGGATGCCAGTGATGGCGGAGCAGGAGAGTGAGGGAGCGATGTTCGAGAGGTTCACCGACCGCGCGCGGCGGGTCGTTGTCCTGGCCCAAGAAGAGGCCCGGATGCTCAACCACAACTACATCGGCACCGAGCACATCCTGCTGGGCCTGATCCACGAGGGCGAGGGCGTCGCGGCGAAGTCGCTGGAGTCCCTTGGCATCTCGCTGGAGGGTGTGCGTTCGCAGGTCGAGGAGATCATCGGGCAGGGCCAGCAGGCGCCGTCCGGTCACATCCCCTTCACCCCGCGTGCCAAGAAGGTGCTCGAGCTGTCGTTGCGTGAGGCGCTGCAGCTCGGCCACAACTACATCGGCACCGAGCACATCCTGCTCGGCCTGATCCGCGAGGGTGAGGGCGTCGCGGCGCAGGTGCTGGTGAAGCTGGGCGCGGATCTCAACCGCGTCCGTCAGCAGGTCATCCAGCTGCTGTCCGGGTACCAGGGCAAGGAGCCGGTCGAGGGTTCCGGTTCGCGCGGCGAGCAGGGCACCCCGTCCACCTCGCTGGTGCTGGACCAGTTCGGCCGGAACCTGACCCAGGCCGCCCTCGAGGGCAAGCTCGACCCGGTCATCGGCCGCTCGAAGGAAATCGAGCGCGTCATGCAGGTGCTGAGCCGCCGTACCAAGAACAACCCGGTCCTGATCGGTGAGCCCGGCGTCGGTAAGACCGCCGTCGTGGAGGGTCTCGCCCAGGCCATCGTCAACGGCGAGGTGCCGGAGACACTGAAGGACAAGCAGCTGTACACCCTCGACCTGGGTTCCCTGGTCGCGGGCAGCCGCTACCGCGGTGATTTCGAGGAGCGCCTGAAGAAGGTGCTCAAGGAGATCAACACCCGCGGCGACATCATCCTGTTCATCGACGAGCTGCACACCCTGGTGGGTGCGGGCGCGGCCGAGGGCGCGATCGACGCGGCCTCGATCCTGAAGCCCAAGCTGGCTCGCGGTGAGCTGCAGACCATCGGCGCCACCACCCTCGACGAGTACCGCAAGTACATCGAGAAGGACGCCGCCCTGGAGCGCCGGTTCCAGCCGGTCCAGGTGGGCGAGCCGACGGTCGAGCACACCATCAACATCCTCAAGGGTCTGCGCGACCGCTACGAGGCGCACCACCGGGTCTCCATCACCGATGGCGCTCTCGTCGCCGCGGCCACGCTGGCCGACCGCTACATCAACGACCGGTTCCTGCCGGACAAGGCGATCGACCTCATCGACGAGGCGGGCGCGCGCATGCGCATCCGCCGGATGACCGCGCCGCCGGACCTGCGCGAGTTCGACGACAAGATCGCCGAGGCGCGCCGGGAGAAGGAGTCCGCGATCGACGCGCAGGACTTCGAGAAGGCCGCGCGTCTGCGCGACAAGGAGAAGCAGCTCGTCGCCAAGCGGGCCGAGCGCGAAAAGCAGTGGCGCTCCGGTGATCTGGACGTCGTGGCCGAGGTCGACGACGAGCAGATCGCTGAAGTCCTGGCCAACTGGACCGGTATTCCGGTGTTCAAGCTCACCGAGGAGGAGACCACCCGTCTGCTCCGCATGGAGGACGAGCTGCACAAGCGGATCATCGGCCAGGAGGACGCGGTCAAGGCCGTGTCCAAGGCCATCCGCCGCACCCGCGCCGGTCTGAAGGACCCGAAGCGCCCGTCGGGCTCGTTCATCTTCGCCGGTCCGTCCGGTGTCGGTAAGACCGAGCTGTCGAAGGCGCTGGCGAACTTCCTGTTCGGCGACGACGACGCGCTCATCCAGATCGACATGGGCGAGTTCCACGACCGCTTCACCGCCTCGCGTCTGTTCGGTGCCCCTCCGGGTTACGTCGGTTACGAGGAGGGCGGCCAGCTCACCGAGAAGGTGCGTCGCAAGCCGTTCTCGGTGGTGCTGTTCGACGAGATCGAGAAGGCGCACCAGGAGATCTACAACACCCTGTTGCAGGTCCTGGAGGACGGTCGCCTGACCGACGGTCAGGGTCGTACGGTCGACTTCAAGAACACCGTGCTGATCTTCACCTCGAACCTCGGTACCTCGGACATCTCCAAGGCCGTGGGCCTGGGCTTCGCCCAGTCCAACGCGGAGGGCTCGAACTACGAGCGGATGAAGCTGAAGGTCAACGACGAGCTGAAGAAGCACTTCCGCCCGGAGTTCCTGAACCGTATCGACGACGTGATCGTGTTCCACCAGCTGACTCAGGACCAGATCATCCAGATGGTCGACCTGATGATCGGCCGCGTCGCCAACCAGCTGAGGAACAAGGACATGGAGATCGAGCTGTCCGAGAAGGCCAAGAGCCTGCTCGCCAAGCGCGGTTTCGACCCGGTCCTGGGCGCCCGCCCGCTGCGTCGCACCATTCAGCGCGAGATCGAGGACCAGCTGTCGGAGAAGATCCTCTTCGGCGAACTGGGCCCCGGCCAGATCGTGTCGGTGGACGTCGAGGGCTGGGACGGCGAGGGTCAGGGCGAGAACGCGAAGTTCACCTTCGCGTCCAAGGCCAAGCTGACCAAGAAGGCCGACTCGGCCGCCGAGGACAAGCCGGTCGCCGCCCTCGCGGGTGAGGCTCCGGCCGCCGCCTCCGGCGAGTAAGGCTCAGCGAGACGACGGAAGCCCCGCTCCTCCTTCGGGAGGGCGGGGCTTCCGCCATGTCCGGGGCCGAAATTCGGTGGCGGCGCGACTCCGGTGTGGTCGATGCTGGGATGCGATGCTCACCGACGCACAGATTGCCTCCTTCATCACCGACGGTTTCGTGAAGATCGACGGAGCCTTCTCGGCCGAGACCGCTGCCGCGGGCCGGTCGATCCTGTGGCGCGAAACCGGTTGCGACCCCGATGATCCCGTGACCTGGACACAGCCCGTCGTTCGGCTCTGGGACCATGCCGAGGAGCCGTTCGCCCGAGCCGTCACCGCCGCGCCCCTGGTGGAGGCGTTCGACCAGTTGGCGGGCGCCGGCCGCTGGATCCCGCGCCGAAGCCTGGGCAGCTGGCCGATTCGCTTTCCCAGCCCGGAGCCGCCGGGTGACGCCGGCTGGCATGTGGATGTCAGCTTTCCCGGCGACGCCGCGCCCGACGACTATCTGAGTTGGCGGGTGAACGTCTTCTCCCGGGGGCGCTGCCTGCTCATGCTGTTCCTCTTCTCCGATATCGGGGTCGAGGACGCACCGACCCGCATCCGCGTGGGCTCGCACCTGCGTCTGGCCCGGGAGCTGGAATCGTTCGGGGAGGCGGGTACCACGATGTTCGACCTGGCCGACTTCTACACCGCCACGGGGGATCTCCCCGAGGCCTTGGCCACCGGCGCGGCGGGCGATGTCTACCTGTGCCATCCGTTCCTGATCCACGCCGCCCAGCCCAATCGCACCGGCCGCCCCCGATTCCTGGCGCAGCCCCCGCTGCTGTCCCGCGAGCCTTGCGTTCTGGATCGGCCGGACGGCGCGTATTCCCCGGTGGAACAGGCCATTCGGCTGGGTCTCGGCGAGCCGGCGCGCTGAGGTTCAGCGGCTGCGGTCGATCACCGGTGCGAACGCGTCGGCGAGCTCGCCCGGCACCAGGATTTCGTCGATGCCGAGCTTCTCGCGGCGGTGCTCGAGGAGCTCGGCCGCCGCGCCCGGATCGGCGGGCAGCAGAGCGGCCGCGCCGGCGGCGCGCAGCTGATCCACGCTGAGGCCCCGGAACTTGCTCAGATAGGGCGGCAGGATCTCGCCGATGGCGACCAGTTGCAGGCTGAACGGGATCGGACGGTCGGTGCGGTCGCGGACCTGTGCGACGATGTCGGCCAGGTCGTCCTCGGTGGCGGCCGGATCGACGGCGAGGTGGATGCGGTCCGCGATCTCCGCGCAGGCGCCCAGCATGCGCGCACCGGACGCGGCGATGACGACGGGCGGCACGGGCGAGACCTCCGCGCGGACGGCCCGCACGACGTCCACCAGGTGGTCGCGACGCTGGGCCGCGGAACCGAAAGCGACACCGAGCTTTTCGGCTTCGGCGGCCGCATCGGGTCGTCCGGTCCCGAGTCCGAGCTCGAACCGCCCGTCGGAAAGAAGTTGCAGCGCAGCGGTTTCGCGCACGGTGGCGGCTGCCGACCGCATCGGCGCGGCCAGCACGTTGGGTCGTAGCCGCAGGGTGGTGGTGACGGCCGCCGCGGCGGCCAGTGCTGGGAACGGCGAGGGCGTGTAGAGCGTGTCGGGCAGCAGCACGGTGCCGTAGCCCTGCCGCTCGGCGGCCTGTACCGCGTGGATCCAGGTGGCCCCTGACCGGGGCGCGATGACAATGCCGAAGTTCATGCTCATGCCTTCGAGCATGCGCGGATTCGACTGGCGGGGAATCCGCTTCGAGTCGGCTTCGCGACTACGTCCGCGTACGTATCCGGCGGCGACCTAATCGGCGACCGATTCGGGGAGGTTCGCGTGATTGCTACCCTGCCCCGATGTTCGTGGTTCGTTCCTGTTTTCCGGTGTTGACCGGGCTCGCGCTCCTGGCGTCGACGGCGGCGTGCTCGGGCAGCGATGCCGCGTCACCGGCGACGGCCACGCCGCCGACGGGGACGACGACGGCCGCGGCGACCCCGTCGATTCCCACCACCTCCGGCGCCCTGCCGCCCGCCGCGGATGCGCAGGGCTGGCGGGATTCCTTCGCGCGCTGCGGTGATGGCGAACGCCCGGTGCTGCTGATCGGCGCCCTGCTCGGGACCACGCAGCGCTTGGCGGTGTGCGAGGAGCCCGGTGGTCCGCGGGTGCTGCGCGCCGATGTCCCGCAGTTGCGTGCGCAGCCGTTCGAGGCCAAGTTCTTCACCTTCACCGCCAACAGTCAGCAGTTCCTCGCCGCGGACGGCATGAAGCTGGACCTTTCGCGTCAGATGGTGACGATCACCGATGATCCGCAGATGAAACGCGGTGTGGTGCAGAGCTTCACGGTGGGGGAGTACTGGAGCACCTTCTGATCACTGCCAGCCGGGCCGGACCAGACCGGATTCGTAGGCCAGGACCACCAGTTGGGTGCGGTCGCGGGCGCCGAGTTTGACCAGGATGCGGCTGACGTGGGTGCGGGCGGTGGCGGGGCTGAGGTAGAGGCGTTCGGCGATCTCGGCGTTGGTGAGGCCCTCGGCGACGAGGGTCATGACTTCGCGTTCGCGGTCGGTGAGTTCGGAGAAGGCGGCGGCGGGGGCGGGTTTGGCGTGGGTGGCGAATTCCTCGACCAGGCGTTTGGTGACGCTGGGGGAGAGCAGGGCGTCGCCGCCCGCGACCACCCGGACGGCCTTGACCAGGTCGGCGGGTTCGGTGTGTTTGACCAGGAAGCCGGTGGCTCCGGCGCGCATCGCCTCGAAGACGTATTCGTCGAGGTCGAAGGTGGTGAGCACGATGACCTTCACCGCTGCGAGGGCTGGGTCGGCGGCGATGGCGCGGGTGGCGGCCAGCCCGTCCAGGACCGGCATGCGGATGTCCATGAGCACGATGTCGGGGACCAGGGTTCGGGCCAGGTCGACGGCTTGGCCGCCGTGGTCGGCCTCGCCCACCACCGCGATGTCGTCTTGGGCGCCGAGCAGCGCGACGAAGCCCGCGCGCACCAGCGCCTGGTCGTCGGCGATCACCACTCGGATCGGCATCGGTCCTCCTCGAATTCCCAGGTTACGCAGCCGGTTCGGGGTGGGCCAGATGGGTGGGCAGGCGCGCCTTGACCCGGAACCCCCCGTCGGCCTTGGGTTCGGCGGAGAGCTGCCCGCCCAGCGCGTGGGCGCGTTCGGTCATGCCGGTGATGCCGTGGCCGCCGGACGGAGACTGGGGCGCGGGCTGACGCGTGGGCCGGGTGTTGTCGATGGTGAGCTGTAGCCGTTCGGCCGCATAGTGCACGGTGACAAGCACGCTCGCGCCGGGCGCGTGCCGCACCACATTGGTGAGCGACTCCTGCACGATGCGGGCGGCGGCCACGTCGACCACGGCGGGCAGCCGGCGCGGTCCACCGGTGACCATGGTGTGCACCTCGAGTCCGGCGGCACGGGCCGGTCCGGTGAGTTTCTCGAGGTCGGTGATGCCGATGGTGGGCGTGGTGGGGGCGGCGACGGTGGCGGTGCCGCCGCGGATGGACCGCAGCAGGGCGTTGACCTCGCCGAGCGCGTCCTTGCTGGCGGTCTTGATGGCGGCCAGCGCGGTGGCGGCCTGTTCGGGCTTGCGCTCGAACAACTCCAGCGCGACCGAGGACTGCACATTGATCAGCGAGAGGCTGTGCGCCAGCACGTCGTGCAGTTCGCGCGCGATGGCCAGGCGCTCCTCGGTGACCCGCTGTTCCCGCTCCGCCGATTCCAGGGCGTGCTGGGCGCGGGCGCGCTGCCGTTCGGCCTGTTCCTCGCGTGCCGCGGCTTCGGCGCGCTGCCGTCGCGCGATCAGGGCGACGCGCCGCTGCCGCAGCCCTTCGGCGGCGGCCGCCAGCAGGAAAAGCCAAGCGAGCAAACCGAATTCCTGCCAGGCGCTGGTCCGGTACCCGCACCACCCGGGGACCGGCCACACCATGAGCAGATACCCGACGGCGACGAACGGGTAGGTGTACCAACGGGATCCGCGTACGGCGGCGGTCAGGAAGGCGACGACGAGCGATACGAAGATCGGCCCGTATCCATAACCGAACAGTAGGTACGCGACGGTGACGGCCATCGTCCCGTAGAACACCCCCAGCGGGTACCGCCGGCGCAGCAGAAGCAGCACCGGACCTACCGCGAGCAGCACGTATCCGAGCAGGTCGAGGGCGCGCGGCACGTTCTGATGATGATTGGCCAGCGGGCCCGCGCCGAGCTGTACCGCCCCCACCGCCAGAGCCGGGAGCACGTCGCGCCGACCCAGCCTTCCCCCGCGTGTGTCCATAGCTGCACCGTAGCGCCGTCGGCGGGCAGCGGCATCGTGTCGCACCGAAATACGTCCGGATACGGCCCCCGAATACGTCTCGATACGTACACCCGATCACGCGCCGGGACGGATTACTTTCCGTCCCCGGAATCGGATCGTGGAAGCCATGAACGAAGCGATCGCCGTCACCGACCGGCTGACCAAGCGCTACGGCCCCCACACCGCCGTGGACGCGGTCAGCATGAGCGTGCGCCGCGGCGAGATCTACGGGTTCCTGGGCCCCAACGGCGCGGGCAAGACCACCACGCTGCGCATGCTGGCCGGTCTCATCCGCCCGGACTCCGGCGCCGCGACCGTGCTCGGCCGCGCGCCCGGCGACCCGGATGCCTTGCGCCGCATGGGCGTTCTCATCGAGGGCCCCGGTTTCTACCCCTATCTCTCGGGCCGCGACAACCTGCGCGTCCTGGCCCGTTATCGGGGGGTCGGCGACGACGCGGTCGCCGACGCCCTGGCCCGGGTGGACCTCTCCGCCCGCGGCAAGGACAGGTTCCGCACCTACTCGCTCGGCATGAAGCAGCGCCTCGGCGTCGCGGCCGCCCTGCTCGGCCGCCCCGACCTGCTGATCCTCGACGAACCCACCAATGGCCTGGATCCCGCGGGCATGGCCGACATGCGGGAACTCATCACCGGACTCGCCGCCGACGGGCACACCGTCGTGCTGTCCAGTCACCTGCTCAGCGAAGTGCAGGAGATCTGCGATCGCGTCGGCGTCATCTCCGACGGCCGCCTGCTCACCGAATCGACGGTGCGGGACCTGCGCGGCCAGGCGTCCCTGCTCGTCCGCGCCGAGCCCCTGGAGGTGGCGTTCCAGGCCGTGCGCGCCGCGGTGGGGGAGCGATCCGCGCTGCTGACCGCCGCCGGAATCCGCGTCGACGCGGGATCCGCGCAAGCCCCCACGGTGGCGCGCGCGGTCATCGCGGCGGGCGCGGATCTGGTCGAGCTGCGCAGCGACGAAAAGTCCTTGGAAGAAGTGTTTTTCGAGATGACGGAGACAGCCAAATGACCGACCCCGGCGCACCCGGCGACCACGGCGGCGCAGTCACGGATCTGGTGGCCGGCGCCCGAGCCGAACTGCTGCGGCTGCGCAAGTGGCCCGCCTTCTGGATCGTGCTCGGCACCTGGATCCTGCTGAACCTCACCTTCGCCTATCTGTTCAACTACCTGGCCTACACGACCGGCAGCAGCACGCGCATGTCCAATGGTCTGCCCCGCGACGTGCTCCTGCAGCAGATGCTGCCCGCCGCGGTGCCGGAGGTGTTCACGCAGGGCATGGCGCTGTTCGGGGGTGCGCTCATGCTGGTGCTGGGCGCGCTGGCGACGGGCAGCGGGTACGGCTGGGGCAGCTGGAAAACCGCACTCACGCAGGGCCCTTCGCGGGTGGCCGTGATCGGCGCGGTGGTGTCGAGCCTGGCGCTGACGGTGGTCGCGCTGGTGCTGGTCGCCTTCGCGGTCGACACCGGCGTGGCGGCGCTCATCGCGAGCACCCAGGGGCAGTCCCTGGCGCTGCCGTCCCTGGGCCGGATGCTGCTCGGAATCGGTTCGGGCGCGGCGATTCTGGGCATGTGGACGCTGGCGGGCGCACTGATCGGGACCGCGGCCCGAGGTCCCGCGCTGGCGGTCGGTCTCGGCCTGGTGTGGGTGCTGGTGGTGGAGAATCTGCTGCGCGGCGTGGGCGCGATCTTCTCGCCGATCCAGGGGGTCACCGATCACCTGCCGGGTACGGCCGCCGGTTCACTCGCGGGCGCGATGCGCACGGTGAGCGGCCCGGCCACGCCGGGGGTGCTGAGCATCCTCTCGCGCGGCGAGTCCCTGATCGTGCTGGCCGTCTACGTGCTGCTGTTCGCGGGCGGCACGATCTGGCTGGTGCGCCGTCGCGACATGGTGTGAGGCACAAGCGAATACCGTGTGCCGCGACCGTCCACCCGACCCGTGGACGGTCGCGGCGCCGTGTCATGGCCGGGGTGAGTCCAGCACGCCATGCGCGAGCCTCGCGAGTCCGGCGGCGATCTGCCCGGTGCCGAGGCCGCGGTCGCGCTGCTGCCGGTACACCTCGGCGGCGAGCGGGGCGAGGAGGGCGTCCACCAGTGCATCCGGTTCGGCCACACCGGCTTCGGTGAGCAGTGTCCGTACGTGTAGCGCCCAGAATCGGTAGGCGCCGGTGCGGAAGCGCGCGCCCCCGGTCTCCGCGCCGAGCACCAAATGGGCGTGGGTGTCGAGCAATTCGAGCATCGCGGCGTAGAACGCGGTGAGCCGTTCGGCGGGCGGCGCGCCCGGCCCGAGCGGCGGTTCCCCGCGCAACAGCTGTTCCTGCAGCGTCTTCTCGTGTTCGTCGAGCAGGGCCACCGCGATCGAGCCCACGTCCGGGTAGCGCCGGTACAGCGTCCCGCGGCCGACCCCGGCGGCCTTGGCGATGTCGTCCATGGTGACCGTGCGCGGGTCGCGGTCGGCGAACAGTCGCGCGGCGGCGGCCAGCACCTTGGCCCGGTTGCGAGCCGCGTCGGCGCGTTCGACGGGCGCGGCCTGGTCGTCGATGAGCGGTAGGCCGGGGGTGTTCATGCAGCTCACTGTAGCCGCCGAGGTATAAGTGGACAACATGTCCGGTTCAGGTCTACCGTCGGAGAAGTAAACGGACAGCATGTCCACTTGATGGGAGACCAGCTCATGACCGCCCTGCTGCACCTCGACGCCAGCGCCCGCCGCAACTCCGTCAGCCGCCTGCTCGGCGCGACCTTCGCCGACGCCTGGCGGGCCGAACACCCCGACGGCGCCTACGTCCACCGCGACCTGGCCGCCGACCCCATCCCGTTCATCGGCGAGGGCTGGACCGAACTGTGCGACCGTGTCCTCGCGCACGGCAGCACCGACCTGGACCGCCTGGCCGACCTGGTGGACTCACCCGCGCAGCAGCGGGCCTGGGAAATCGTCGAACCCCTGCTCGCCGAGGTCCGCGCCGCCGATGTCGTGCTGATCGGCACGCCGATGTACAACTATTCGATCCCGGCGAGCCTCAAGGCCTGGCTGGACCAGATCACCTTCCCGCGAATGTCGCTGGCCCCCACCCGATTCGTGGTGGTGACCGCCCGCGGCGGCGCGTACTCCCCGGGCGCGCCCAAGGCGATCTACGACTACCAGGAGCGCTACCTGCGCGACTTCTTCGCCGGCCACTTCGCCGTCGAGGACACGGTTTTCGTCAACGCCGAACTGGTGAACGCCCGTCATGATCCGGCGCTGGCCCACCTGCGCGACAAGCACGACGCCTCCTACGCGGCCGCCCTCGACGCGGTCCGCGCGCTCGGTAAGGAGTACTGACATGAACTGGCTCGTCCTGGGTGTGGCCGGCCTGGTGGAGATCGCCTGGTCGCAGTCGATCAAACCGACCCAGAATTTCACCAAGCCGGTCCCGACCCTGGTGTGCTTCCTGCTCGCGGCGGTCGCGGTGTACCTGCTGTCCTACGCCATGCAGTCGCTGCCGGTGGGCACCGCGTACGCGATCTTCACCGGCATCGGGGCGGTCGGGGCGATCGCGCTGGGCGTGCTGGTGCAGAAGGACCCGCTCAGCGTGGGCCGGATGCTGGCGCTGTCCATGATCATCGGCGGCATCGTGCTCGCCCGGGTCACCAATCCCGGGTGAGCGCGGTCCGGGGCGGTATCGTCGCCGCCCATGAACGCTGCGCCCCCGCGGCCACCCGACCTCGCCGCGCGACCGTTCTCGCTGGTCGCCGAACGCATCATGGCCGCCTCCCCGGCCGAGCTCTACCGCATGGCCACCAGACAGTTCGGGACCTGGTTCGCGGACCCGGGTTCGGTGCGCATGCGGCCCGAGGTGAACGAGCCGTTCTACTTCACGGCGGGCGGCGGCCGCCCGCACTACGGGCGTTTCCTCCGCCTGGTCCCGGACAACCTGGTGGAACTCACCTGGATCACCGACGGCACGGCGGGCGCGGAAACCGTGCTCACGGTGGAACTCTCGGCGCACGGCGCGGGCACCGCCCTGCTGCTCACCCACGCCGGGTTCCCCGACGAGCCCGCCCGGGACCGGCACCGGCAGTCCTGGCCGCGCATCCTCGAACAGTGGGACCACAGCGCCGCCGCCGCCGGGTAGGTTCGAGCGGAAGTCGAGTTCCCCCATACGAAAGGACGTAACGATGCCTACACGTTCCGCGCGTACCAGCTGGTCCGGTGGTCTGCAGGACGGTTCTGGTCAGGTCGAGCTGGTCAGCTCGGGCGTCGGCAAGTACGACGTCTCGTTCCCCAAGCGCGCCGCCGACGCGGCCGACGGCACCACCAGCCCCGAAGAGCTCATCGCGGCCGCGCACTCCTCTTGCTACGCCATGGCCCTGTCCGGCGAGATCGGCAAGGCGGGCGGCACCGTGCAGAGCCTCGACATCACCGCCGACGTGACCCTGGGTCCGGACCCGGCCGGCGGCTTCCGCATCTCCAAGATCAAGCTGACCCTGGTCGGCAAGGCCTCCGGCATCGACGAGGCCGGGTTCCTGGCCGCCGCCGCGGCCGCCAAGGCGGGCTGCCCGGTGTCCAAGGCGCTGACCGGCGTCGACACCATCGAGCTGGACGCCAGCTTCGAGGCGTAAGGCGCGAACCGCAACTCGTGAGATCCCGGCCGGCGCCGACGTCGGCCGGGATCGATCGCCAGTGAATCCCGCTCGGTGAGAACGTGTTCGAGATCGCCGTGCGAACCGCACCCGGTCGTGCTGAGGTGTAGCGCGTTGCCGCTCTACGAAAGGGATTCGGTGCACACGAGAACCTGGCTGCTGCTGACCGCTGCCGTCAGCGCCTGCGCGGCCCTGCTCCCGGCGACAGCCGGCGCCGCCCCCGCCTCGAACTTCGACTCGCAAGCCCATCGTGGTGGCCGCGGACTGGTGGTGGAGAACACGCTGCCCGCCTTCGCGCACGCCCTCGAAATCGGTGTGACCACACTCGAAATGGATATCGCGATCACCGAGGACGGTCGCGAGGTCGTCACCCACGACAGCCGTGTCGACGGCGCGAAATGCGCTGACACCGCTCCGGTTTCCGCCGGTGACCCGCAATATCCGTATGTGGGCAAGCTGATCAAGGAACTCACCTTCGACCAGGTGCGCACCCTGGACTGCGGCTCCGCGGCGCAGGCCGACTTCCCCGGGCAGCGCACCGCCCCGGGCGCGAAGATGCCCACCCTGGCAGAGGTTTTCGACCTGGCCCGGCAGCGCGGGGCCGCGGGGATCGCCTTCAGCATCGAGCTCAAGACCAACCCGGCGGGCTCCGATACCCGCCCGGCCGCCGATTTCGTGAGCCGCGCCCTCGGCGAGATCGCCGGTTCCGGCTTCGCCTCCAACGTCAAGATCCAGAGTTTCGATTGGGGCGCTCTGCAACTCGTGCACCGCGCCGACCCGGCGATCCCGCTCTACGCCCTCACCGACCCGACCAAGGTGTACCCCTTCTCGCCATGGCTCGGCGGGCTGCATCCCCTCGCCTACGGCGGCAGCCTGGTCCGCACCGCGAAATCGTTCGGCGCGGCGGCCATCTCACCCATGGAATCCCTGCCGCCGGACGGCTCCGTGCAGATTCCCCTGGTCGGCGCGAGCATGGTCCAGGAAGCCCACGCCAATGGGATGCTCGTCGTGCCGTGGACGCCGAACGACGCCGCCACCATGCGGGCTCTGATCGACAAGGGCGTCGACGGCATCATCACCGACTACCCGGACCGGCTACGCGACGTCCTCCGCGAACGCGGCATGCCGCTGCCGCCCGTGTACGCGTAGCCGGCCGGTCCGGCCGGTGATCAGGCGTTCTTGCCCGCCACATCCAGGACGACCTCGAACTCCAGCAGCGACGCGCCGGTCGAGACGGGCTTGCGCGCCTCGCCCGCGTGCGCCTCGCGCGCCGGGCCGTCCCGCCATGCCGCGAAGGACTCCTCCGAATCCCACTGCGTGACAACGAAGTAGCGGTTGTCGCCGGCGACCGGGCGGAGCAGCTGGAAGCCCAGGAATCCGGGCGAGTTCTCGACCGCGTGCGCGCGGTGCGCGAAACGCTTCTCCAGTTCGGGGCCGGCGCCCTCGGGGACCTCGATTGCGTTGATCTTGACGACTGCCATGCCTGCGAATGTACTCCGGCACTCCGGACGTATCGTTCGGGGCGATGTTGTATGACGAAGGCGGCACCGGGACTCCGATCCTGCTGCTGCATGGGCTGATGGGCAGTGCCCGGACCTGGCGGGCGCAGCTGCCCTGGGTGCGGGAATTCGGGCACGTGTACACGTTCGACGCGGCCGGGCACGGGCGGCCCGCGCCGCCGCGGCTCACCACCGAGGCCTTCGTGGCCGATCTCGCGGCCGCGACCGCGCACATCGACGAGCCGATGGTGGTGATCGGGCACTCCATGGGTGGCCTGCACGGCTGGATGTTCACCGCCGCCCACCCGGACCGGGTCCGTGCGCTGGTGGTCGAGGACATGGCCCCCGACTTCCAGGGCCGGACCGCGGCGGACTGGGCGGCCATGGTCGAGGCGTGGCCGGTCCCGTTCGCGACCGAGGCGGCCGTGCTGGAGTTCTTCGGGCCGGTGGCCGGACGGTACTTCCTGGACTCGTTCCGGCGCGAGCCCGACGGCTACCACCTGCACGGCGAGGTGCCGACCTTCCGGGACATCTCCGAGGAGTGGGGCACCCGCGACTTCTGGGCGCAATGGAAGTCGGTGACCGTGCCCGCGCTGCTGATCGAGGGCGAGTACACCATCACGCCGCCGGGGCAGATGCGGGAGATGGCCGCGCTGCATCCGGACGCCCGGCACGTGGTCATCGCGGACGCCGGGCACCTGGTGCACGACGATCAACCGGCCGTCTACCGGGTCGAAGTCGAGGATTTCCTGCGTCGCGTCCTCGTTTGAGGGCGGGTGCCTTCAGTCGGGTGGGGTGGCCGTCGTATGCTCGGCTCGACCGCGACTCCTGACGGATGGTGACCACGATGATCGACTTCTCGATTCCCGCCGACCTCGCTGCCGAACGCGACCGCGTTCGCCAGTTCGTCATCGACAAGATCGTGCCCTTCGAACGCGACCCGCGCCTGACCGCGCACGGCCCCAACGACGAACTGCGCCAGGAAATGGTGGAGCTGGCCCGCGCCGAGAAGCTGCTCACCATCCAGGCCCCCGTCGAGCTGGGCGGGCGCGGCCTGACCCACGTCGAGCAGGCCGTGCTGTACGAGGCCGCCGGCTGGTCCACCCTCGGCCCGGTCGCCATGAACTGCGCCGCCCCCGACGAGGGCAACATGTTCATGCTGTCCAAGATCGCGAATCCGGAACAGACGCAACGCTTCCTGCGGCCGGTGATCGACGGCCACCAGCGCTCGGTCTTCGCCATGACCGAGCCGGGCGGCGCGGGCTCCGACCCCAACCAGCTCGCCACCGAGGCCGTCTTCGACGGCGAGAACTTCACCATCAACGGCCGCAAATGGCTGATCACCGGTGCCGACGGCGCCAAGACCTGGATCATCATGGCGCGCCTGGCCGCCAACCCGCACCTGCCCGAGGGTCCCACCCTGTTCCTCTGCGACGGCGACACCGAGGGCATCGTCATCGAGCGGATCATGAACACCATGGACCGCAACTACGTCGGCGGCCACGCGGTGGTGAACTTCGAAAACCTGGTGCTGCCCAAGGAATCCGTGCTCGGCGAGACGGGCCAGGCGCTGCGCTACGCCCAGCTGCGGCTGGCCCCCGCCCGCCTCACCCACTGCATGCGCTGGCTCGGCGCGGCCGAACGCGCCCAGGCCATCGCGGTCGACTACGCCAAGACCCGCACCGCCTTCGGCAAGCCGATCGGCGAGCACCAGGGCGTGTCGTTCATGCTGGCGGACAACGAGATCGCGCTGCACCAGTGCCGCCTCACCATCTGGCACGCCTGCTGGCTGATGGATCAAGGCCACAAGGCCCGCCACGAGTCGTCGATCGCCAAGTCCTCCGTCTCCGAGGAACTGTTCAAGGTCACCGACCGCTGCGTCCAGGTCCTCGGCGGCATCGGCATCTCCGACGAGACCGTGGTCGAGATGATCTTCCGCGACATGCGCGCCTTCCGCCTCTACGACGGCCCCACCGAGGTGCACAAGTACGCCATCGGCCGGCAGATCCTCCGCGCCTGAACTGTAGGAACCTGCCCCGAGTCGGGCACAGGGCCTAATATGCACCGCATGAGTTCGGAATTGCTTGTGGACGTCTCGGGTGGCGTCGCGGTCCTGACGCTCAACCGGCCCGCCCAGCAGAACGCGCTGACTCCGGCCATGGCGTCGGAACTCGGTGCGTCCCTGCGCCGCTGCGACAACGATGACGCCATCGGCGCGGTCGTCATCACCGGCACCGCGCCCGCGTTCTGTGCGGGCGCGGATCTGTCGCTCAAGGTCGGCGAGGTCAACGGCCTCATCGACCCGGCGCCGTTCCGGATCCGGAAACCGGTCATCGCCGCCGTCAACGGGCACGCTGTCGGCATCGGCCTGGAGATCGCGCTGCAGTGCGACCTGCGCTACATGGCCCGCGACGCCGTGTACGCCCTCAATCAGGTCCGCCGCGGCGCGCTGGCCGACGGCTTCGCGCACTGGACTCTGCCCCGCCTGATCGGCAGCGCCCGCGCCGCCGACCTGCTGCTCACCGGCCGCACCTTCGACGGCGACGAGGCGTACGCGCTCGGCATCGCCAACTCCTGCCTGCACGCCGCCGAGGTCCTGCCCACCGCCCTCGAGGTGGCCCACGACATCGCCCACGGCTCGGCCCCGCTCCCGGTGGCGCTGTCCAAGCGACTGCTCTGGGAGGCCCCCACCATGGACCCGGACACCGTGGGCCGCTTGGAAACCGAGCTCAACGACTACGTCGCCAAGAGCACCGACGGCGGCGAAGGCGTCGCGGCGTTGAAGGACCGCCGCCCGCCGAAGTGGACCGGCAGCGTCGCGGGGGAATGGCCCGCCTGGGACGGCATCACCGGCGGCGAGCAGCGCCCGGGCCTGGACTGACTCCGGGCGAGCCGGGGTCGGAGGTTCGGGGGCCGAGCCCCCGGGAGTCGCTCACGCGCGTCCGCTGATCACCATCATCAGGAAGATGCTGCCGAACACGACCATCATGAACGTTCCGATGATGCCGAGGACGTAGCCGACCAGGACCTGCACCCGGCCGCCGAAGCGCCCCCCGCCCTCCTCGATGTCGTTGAGTGCGCGGCGGCCGAGGGCCCACGCGATCGGTCCCAGCGCGCCGCAGCAGAACACGCTGAGCGCGCCCAGTAGCAGGACGGCGGTTGCGTGCTCGTGCTCGACGGGGGACCCGAGGGGCGGTTGATCGAAGACCACCGCCAAAGTTTACGGGCGGAAGGCACCGCGCGGCAGGTGGACGCGCGGTGTTCGCTTGGGCCACTTGATTATCGAGGCCGGATGGACCGCGGCCGGTGATGGTCGAGCGACCGATTCGGAACCGGCGCCGTCGGATTCGGCACCGGCTCCACCGGCCTCAGGAGCGGCGCTGCCGCGCGACTTCGGCCAGCACGACGCCCGCCGCCACCGACGCGTTGAGCGACTCCACCGGCCCCGCCATCGGAATGCTCAGGATCGAGTCGCAGTTCTCGCGCACCAGCCGGGAGAGCCCCTTGCCCTCGGAGCCGACCACGATGACCGTCGGTGCGCTGCCGTCGAATTCGTCGAGGGTGGTGTCGCCGCCCGCGTCGAGCCCGACGATCTGATAGCCCTTGTTCGCCCAATCCTTCAGCGTGCGAGTCAGATTCGTGGCGCGCGCGACCGGAAGCCGCGCCGCCGCACCGGCACTCGTGCGCCACGCCACCGCGGTGACACTGGCGCTGCGCCGCTGCGGGATGAGCACACCCTGCCCGCCGAACGCCGCCACCGACCGGATGACCGCGCCCAGGTTGCGCGGGTCGGTGATGTTGTCCAGCGCCACGATCAGCGCGGGCTCGCCGGAGTTGTGCACCCGGTCCACCAGATCGTCGGGGTGCGCGTACTTGTACGGCGGCACCTGCAGCGCCATGCCCTGGTGCATGCCGTTGTGGCTCATCTTGTCCAGGTCGGTGCGCGGCACCTCCAGGATCGAGATCCCGATCTCGGCCGCCGTCTTCACCGCCTCGGAGAGCCGGTCGTCGTTCTCGGTGCCATTGGCGACGTACAGGGCGGTGGCGGGCACACCCGCGCGCAGGCACTCCACGACCGGGTTCCGGCCGAGCACCAGCTCGGGACCCTCGTTGTCCTTGCGGCCCGCGATGGGGCGGCTCGCATTGCGTGACCGGGTGGTGGCGGCGGTCGCCTCGGCCTTGGCCTTCGCCTTCGCGCGCTTGGCGGCGACGTGATAGACGCGGTCCTCGGCCTTGGGCGTCGCCCCCTTGCCCTCGAGCCCCCGCCGGCGCTGCCCGCCGGACCCGACGGTCTGCCCCTTCTTGCTGCCGGTCTTGCGGGTCGCCCCGCGTCGCTGGGAATTGCCTGCCATCACTTCGCCTTCCGTGTCTGATTGCCCTCCGCTTCGCTCCGGGCGGGTTCGCGGCCCCCGAGGTCTCGATTCTTCCCTTCTCCGCTCCTCCGCTTCGCTCCCCCGCTCCGTCGGTCCAGAATCGAGACGGGCCGCGAACTGTCCGCGGGGCGAACATGGTGAGCGGTCTCGGTTGGGCCGTAGGGGAGACCTGCTGGTGGTCGGCTTGGCATGATCTTGCGCTGCCGAGGCAGTAACCCCGGCTATGCCGCGCAGGGGACATAAGAATTGTGCCCTACGCTGGGCCGCCACCCCGAATTCGGTGCGCTCCGCCACACCGCGCGAGCTGTCCGGCGCGGTGCGGCGGCGAGTCCGGTTCCGCCGGGGCGGACCGCTACTTCTTCCCCTTGGCCAAGGCCCACTCCGCGCCCTGCGGCGTGTCGGTGACCTCCACGCCCGCGGTCTGCAGCCGGTCGCGGACCGCGTCGGCGGTGGCCCAATCCTTGTCGGCGCGCGCCTGCTGCCGCCGGTCCAGTTCCGCGCCGATCAGCACGTCCAGCGCGGCGATGGCGTTCGAGTTGTCGGCGGGCGCGGCCCAGTGCGCGTCCAGCGGATCCACGCCGAGAATGCCCAGCATGGCCCGGACCTGACCGGCGAGCATGCGCGCGCCCGAGAGGTCACCGGCATCGAGCGCCTTGTTGCCCTCGCTCACCACGCCGTGAATCGCGGCCAGCGCCTGCGGAACGCCGAGATCGTCGTCGAGTGCCTCGGCGAAGGCCGGGGTCCAGGCGCCGACCGGCACGTCGCCGGTGCGCTCGGCGACCCGCAACACGAACGCCTCCAGGCGCTGGTATCCGGCGGCGGCCTCGGTCAGCGCCTGATCGGAGTATTCGATCATCGACCGGTAGCCCACGCTGCCGAGGTAGTAGCGCAATTCGACCGCGCGCACCCCGACCCGTTCCAGCACATTCGGAATGGACAGCACATTGCCCAGCGACTTGGACATCTTCTCGCCGCCCATGGTCACCCAGCCGTTGTGCAGCCAGTAGCGCGCGAATCCGTCCCCGGCCGCGCGCGACTGCGCGATCTCGTTCTCGTGGTGCGGGAAAACCAGATCCATTCCACCGCAATGAATATCGAATTCCGCACCGAGATAGAACTCGGCCATGGCGGAGCATTCCAAATGCCAGCCCGGCCGGCCGGGTCCCCACGGCGACGGCCAATTCGGTTCACCGGGTTTCGCGGCCTTCCACAGCGTGAAATCGCGCGGATCCTTCTTACCGGTGCCCGCGCTCTCACCCTGATGCACGTCATCGAGCTTGTGCCCGGACAACTTTCCGTAATCGGGGAAGCTCAGCACATCGAAATAAACATTGCCCTCGGAGGCATAGGCGTGGCCGCGCTCGATGAGCCGTTCCATCATCCCGACCATCTGGGTGATGTGCCCGGTGGCGCGCGGCTCCGCGGACGGCGGCAGCACGCCGAGCGTCTCGTAGGCGCGGTCGAAGGCGCGCTCGTGCGTGGCCGCCCACTCCCACCAGGGGCGTCCGTGCTCGGCGGCCTTGGTCAGGATCTTGTCGTCGATATCGGTGACATTGCGGATGAAGGCGACGTCGAAACCGTTGGCGGCCAGCCACCGTCGCAGCACGTCGAAGGCGACGCCGCTGCGCACGTGCCCGATGTGGGGTTCCCCCTGAACGGTCGCGCCGCACAGGTACACCGAGGCTTTGCCGGGGACCAGCGGCGTGAAATCACGCAGGGTCCGCGTCTCGGTGTCGAAAAGGCGCAGAGTCACGACAGAGCATCCTAGCTGTTGGGAAATGGGCGGATTAAGGGTGCGTCAGGCGCGGCAACACAGCAGGGCGGTGGCCACCGCGGCCACGCCCTCGCCGCGGCCGGTGAGGCCCAGACCGTCGGTCGTGGTGCCCGACACCGAGATCGGCGCACCCAGGATCTCACCCAGCACCTGTTGCGCCTCGGCCCGCCGGGGACCGATTTTGGGCCGATTTCCGATGACCTGTACAGCCGCATTGACAATCGAGAATCCGGCCTCGTCGAGCAGTCGCCGGACTTCTTTCAGCATGGCCGCGCCGGACACGCCCTCCCATTCGGGACGGCCGGTGCCGAAGACCGCGCCGACATCGCCGAGTCCGGCGGCCGAGAGCAGGGCGTCGCAGAGCGCGTGGGCGGCGACATCGCCGTCGGAGTGGCCCTCGCAGCCGCTGTCGCCCTCGAACAGCAGGCCCGCCATCCAGCAGGGGCGGCCGGGTTCGATGGGGTGGACATCGCTGCCGATGCCGGTGCGCAGGCTCATCGGATCCATCACGGGGCGATCACCGCCGCGCGTGTCGTGTCCAGCCCGCCTGCGATGTCGGGCGAATCACGGCGGGCGGCCAGGGTATTGGCCAGGACCAGGTCCAAGGGCGAAGTGATCTTGAAAGCGAGGGCGTCGCCGAGCACCGTCTCGACGGTCGCACCCAGCATCTCCACCAACCCCGCGTCATCGGTCGCCTGTGTACCCACAGCGTAGGCGGAGCGCAGCAGCTCGGCGTCGAAGCCCTGCGGAGTCTGGACGGCGCGCAGCTCGGAGCGGTCCGGCGTGCCGGTCACCGCGCCCGAGGCGTCCACGGATTTGATGGTGTCGGCCACCGGCAGGGCGGGCACCACGGCCCGCGCACCCGCGCGCAGCGCGTCCACGACCCGGGTGATCAGGGCCGGGGGAGTCAGGGCCCGGGCGGCGTCGTGCACCAGCACCAGGGTGGCGTCGGGGGCGGCCGCGAGGCCGGCCCGCACCGAATCGGTGCGCTCGGCGCCGCCGGCGACCACGTGCACGGGGACGTCGGAGTCGGGCAGCAGGGCTCGGGTCTGGGCGACGAGTTCGGCGGGCACCATAACCACAACATCGTCGACCGACCCGGAATCGATCAGCCCCTGGACCGCGAGAGTGAGCATGGGACTGCCGCCGACGTGGACGAAGGCCTTCGGCTTGTTCTCACCGAGACGCACGCCCATGCCGGCGGCAGGAACCAGGGCGACGACACGAACGCCGTCGCCGGGTGTTGTTTTCACGGTCAGGAGGCCGCTGCGAGAACCTCGTCGAGCAGGGTCTCGGCCTTGACGTCGTCGGTGCCCTCGGCGAGCGCGAGCTCACCGACGAGGATCTGCCGGGCCTTGGCCAGCATGCGCTTCTCACCGGCGGACAGGCCGCGGTCCTGCTCTCGACGCCACAGGTCGCGGACGACCTCGGCCACCTTGTTCACATCGCCGGAGGCGAGCTTCTCGAGGTTGGCCTTGTAGCGACGGGACCAGTTGGTCGGCTCCTCGGTGTGCGGAGCCCGCAACACCTGGAAGACCCGGTCCAGGCCCTCCTGCCCGACGACATCGCGGACGCCGACATACTCGGCATTCTCCGCGGGAACCCGAACGGTCAGGTCGCCCTGTGCGACCTTCAGGACCAGATACTCCTTTTGTACACCCTTGATGGTGCGGGTTTCGATAGCTTCGATCAGCGCCGCTCCGTGGTGGGGGTAAACGACGGTGTCTCCGACCTTAAAAATCATGTGTCCCGTGCCCCTTTCGATGTTCACAGTTTAACATGCGACTCGGTAACGGCGCGATCAACAGCGCAGGTCAGGGCCACAACGGAGCGGCGGCGGGGGTTGACAGATGACGAATCGTGTGCATCCCGTTGTGGCATAAGGGGATAGCGCATCGCGCTGTTCGCGCGCATATGCGAGTGCGTAGTTCGCATACGCGACCGGGCACCCTCGCATAAACGGCAATGCATCTCTCGAGAACTCGTCTCGGAATCTCTGTCAGGTCCCCTGACACATCCCACCCGGTCGCTCCGTGTGATCTGTGACGCGCCCGGCCGAGAGCGCAGGGCGCCGATGCCGATATCGCACGACGCTCGCAACCGATACCGCGTGACGCGCGCACGACACCGCCCGCGTGTAGCACGGGGGAAGCGACGCACTACTCTCATTGACTACTACTCTCCATAGTGGAGTGAGCCCGGTCGACATGGAGGACACCGTGACTGCCCTGAAAGCCACCACTGCGTCGAAGTCGCGGCGGCGTGCCGTGACAGTTGCTGCACTCGCTGCGGGTGCGGTGCTCGCGCTGTCGGGTTGCGGCGCCGGTCAGATCTCGCAGACCGCCACCCAGGTCGCCGCCGTCAACGGCAGCACCGCCAATGTCGGGTCCATCGCGCTGCGTGACGTGCGGTTCCTGCTGCCGCAGGGCGAGGAATCCGGCAACACCAAGGGTGGCAAGGCCGTGCTGGCCTTCACCGCCGTGAACATGAGCGACAGCAAGACCGACGAGCTGGTCAGCATCACCGCCGAGGGCCTGGGCACGGTCAAGCTCGACGGCAAGATCGAGATCAAGCCGTCCAGCGCCGTCGTCGCCGACAAGCCGACCGCCAAGGACGCGGCTCAGGCCTCCGCCGTGCACGAGCAGAACGCCGGCCAGCCCGCCTCCGACAAGGTCGCGGACCCGAGCGCCAAGCCGATCCTGATCGAGGTCACCGGTCTCGCCAAGGACGTGAACCCGGGCCTGACCTACCCGCTCACCTTCAACTTCAAGGAGGGTGGCACCGTCGTCGTCAACACCCCGGTCGACGCCGGTCCGAACAACCCGCGCCCCGAGCCCGCCAAGGCGGAGAAGAAGGGCGGCGAGCACTGAGCTCGCGCTGAACCTCCGACGGTGCCCGTCCCGGATTCCGGGGCGGGCACCGTCGTATCCGGGCCCGGCGGGGGCTTCGGCGCGTGGTTGCCGGAGTGTGTCGGGGGCCCTGGCTAGGCTGCCCGCGTGGCCAAGGTGAAATCGGTGTATCGGTGTGCGGAGTGCACATGCGAGGTCGCCAAATGGGTTGGGCGCTGCCCGGATTGCGGGGCGTGGGGCAGCATCGAGGAGGTGGCCGCGTCCTCGGGCGCGATGGCCGTGGGGCGGCGGGCCATGCTGCCGAGCACCGCGGCCACGCCGATCTCGAGCATCGACTCCAAGAAGACGCAGTCGCGGTCGACGGGCGTGTCCGAGCTGGACCGCGTGCTGGGCGGCGGGATCATCCCCGGTTCGGTGGTGCTGTTGTCGGGGGAGCCGGGCGTCGGCAAGTCGACGCTGCTGCTCGAGGTGGCGCACCGGTGGGCGCGGGCGCGTGACGAGATCGCGCTGTACGTGACCGCCGAGGAGTCGGCGGGCCAGGTGCGGCTGCGGGCGGACCGGACCGACGCGGTGCACGAAAAGGTGTACCTGGCCGCGGAATCCGATCTGGCGACCATCCTGGGCCACGTGGAGCAGGTGAAACCCAGTCTGCTGGTGGTGGACTCGGTGCAGACCATGCTGGCCGCGGACGCGGACGGCGTGATCGGCGGTGTCACCCAGGTGCGGTCGGTGACGGCGGCGCTCACCTCGCTGGCCAAGGCGACCGGGATCGCGGTGCTGCTGGTCGGGCACGTCACCAAGGACGGCGCGGTGGCCGGTCCGCGCACGCTGGAGCACCTGGTGGACGTGGTGCTGCAGTTCGAGGGGGACAAGCATTCGTCGCTGCGCATGGTGCGCGGCATCAAGAACCGTTTCGGCAGCACCGACGAGGTCGGCTGCTTCGAGATGGTGGAGGCGGGAATCCGTTGCGTGGACGACCCGTCCGGGCTGTTCCTGCATCACCGCACCGACGCGGTGCCCGGGACCGCGGTCACGGTCGCCATGGACGGCAAGCGCCCCATGCTGGGTGAGGTGCAGGGCCTCACCGTGGACACCCAGGCGCCCGCCCCACGGCGCGCGGTGAGCGGGCTGGACTACAACCGCGTTTCCATGGTCCTGGCGGTCCTGCAGAGCCGTGGGGGCGTGTACGTGGGCAAGCAGGACGTCTACGCGGCCACCGTGGGCGGTATGCGGCTCACCGAGCCCGCGGCGGATCTGGCTGTCGCGCTTGCCATCGCGAGCGCCAGCCAGGATCTGGCGCTGCCGACCGGCATGGTGGTGCTGGGTGAGGTCGGGCTGGCGGGCGAGGTGCGCCAGGTGACCGGGCTGACCCGCCGGTTGGCGGAGGCGGAGCGGCTGGGCTTCACCGAGGCCCTGGTCCCGCCGGGCGTGGACCGCACCGGCCGCACCATGACATTGCGGGAGGTGGCCGATATCCGTGCGGCACTGTCGGTTACCGGGCTGCGTCGGCGTCGGCGCGATCAGGAGTCGATGGAAATGGCGGAGTGAACGCCGGAATCGAATAGCGGGAGCGCGAATTCGAAATGGGGGCGGAATTCGATGCGCGAATACCGGAATTCTCCGGAAACGACGAAGGCCGGGATCCGTGCGATCGGATCCCGGCCTTCGGTGTGCTGGGGGCGTCAGGCGATATTGAACGGTTCCGGCTGGCTGCGGACCGAACCGAGCTGGGCCACAACGGTGTACGGCCCGGCCGGGACCTGCAGGCGCTCGCCCGCGCAGCCCGGCTGCGAGCTGGCGCCCGACCAGGTGACCGTGAAGGCGGCCTGCTGGCCGGGGGCCAGGGTGCGGATCTCGGGGGTGCCGTCCGGGTAGCAGTCGGTGCTGGACCACAGCTTGCGCTGGCCGTCGAGGGACTGCACCTGGACCAGCTGCAACCCGGAACCCATGTCGCGTGCGCAGGCGCCGCTGGAGATATTGGTGATGACGATGCCGAATTGCGGCTGCTCGCCGACCTTGTAGGTGGCCTGCCCGACGGTGACCTTCACGGCCAGCGACTGATCGGGGCACTGGGCCTGTGCCACCGGGGCCGCGCCGCTCGACGACGCGGCGGACGGCTTGGCCGAGCTCGGGTCCGCGGTGCCCGTGGCGCTGCCCGAGGGCTTACCGCTGGTCGCCGCACTGGAGCTCGCGGCGGCCTTGGTGTCGGACTTGTGGTCGCCGCCGCCCTTCAGCAGCGCGAAGCCCACCCAGAGCACCAGGGCGAGCCCGATCACCATCGCGCCGATCGCGACCGCGCGTCGACGCCAGTAGATTTCCGGTGGGAGTGGTCCGTTCGGTTCCAGCACGGTGACAACGGTAAGCGCACCGTCCGGGTCACCCCGAGCAGGGTCTCGGCGTGTCGGTCGCGAAAGCGGCTACGGGGCCGGTAAATTCCGGCCCCCGCGGCGGGTCAGACCACTTCGCCGATATTGCCGATGACGCGGTGCAGCTTGATCTGGCCTTCGCCGAGGTTGTAGGTGACGCAGGCGATGGCGCACTCGCCGGTGGCGACCCGCTGGGAGATGATCATCGACCGCTGCATGAGCAGGCGGGCGGTCTCCTCGACATGGCGGGCCTCGAGTTCGTCGACGCCCTCCAGGCCCTCGCGGCGGCCGATCAGGATGGACGGGGTGACGCGTTCGACGACCGAGCGGATGAAGCCGCCGGGCACATTGCCGTGATCGAGGGCGTCGATGGTGGCCCGGACCGCGCCGCAGCTGTCGTGGCCGAGGACCACGATGAGCGGCACGTTCAGGACCTGCACGCCGTATTCGATGGAGCCCAGCACCGAGGCGTCGACGACGTGCCCGGCGGTGCGCACCACGAACATGTCGCCGAGGCCCTGATCGAAGATGATCTCGGCGGCCACGCGGGAGTCGCCGCAGCCGAACAACACCGCGCCGGGCTGCTGTCCGTCGACGAGCTTGGCCCGGTCGATCGAGCCTTGGCCAGGGTGCCGCAACTGGCCGTTGACGAAGCGTTCATTGCCTTCGCGCAGGGCTTTCCACGCACTGATCGGGTTGTTATGCGGCATGTGACCTATTTTCCATAGCCCCTCGGTTACCGGCGAGTCCATGGCGTTACGGCCTGGCAAAGACGGGCCGACCATGTCGGGGCCCGCACGGTGAGCTGCCAGACACGCCGGGAGAGGGCCGTGTGAGGCACGCCGGGGTGGGAAATCCGGCCTCTCCGATATGGATACCATCGCCCATGGCGGTCTGCAGGATTTCCTGTGCCCCAACCTCCTCGCAGGCGTATCCCACATGGTTCGCGGCCGTCTCGATTCCGGACTGCGCTCCGCCTCCCCGCGCTCGGAGCGGGGGAGCGAAGCGGAGGGGCGGAGGAGGGAAGAATCGAGACCTCCGGGCCGCGAACCCGCCCGGAGCGCAGCGGAGGGCAAATGGACATGGACAGCGACGTGCTGATCGACTGGTACCAGGAGACTGCTCGGGATCTGCCGTGGCGGCGGCCCGGAGTGACCGCGTGGCAGATTCTGATGAGCGAGATCATGCTGCAGCAGACGCCCGTGGTTCGGGTGGAGCCGATCTGGCGGGAGTGGGTGGCGCGCTGGCCGGTGCCGTCGGCGATGGCGGCCGCGCCGCAGGGTGAGGTGCTGCGCGCCTGGGGCAAGCTCGGGTATCCGCGGCGGGCGCTGCGGCTGCACGAGTGCGCGCGGGTACTGGCCGCCGAGCACGGCGACGAGGTGCCCGCCGATGTGGATGTGCTGCTGGGCTTGCCGGGCATCGGGGCGTATACCGCTCGCGCGGTCGCGTGTTTCGCGTACGGGCAGCGAGTTCCGGTGGTGGACACCAATGTTCGCCGGGTGGTGGCGCGGGCCGTGCACGGTCGCGCCGAGGCCGGCAATCCGGCGGCCCGCGATCTGGCCGAGACCGAGGAGCTGTTGCCCGCGCGGGTCGATCGGGCCGCGGTCATGTCCGCGGCGCTGATGGAGCTGGGCGCGCTGGTCTGCACCGCCCGGACCCCGGACTGCGAGCGCTGCCCACTGCCCGCGTGCGCGTGGGTGTCGGCGGGCCGTCCGGCCTCGGAGGTGGTGCGCAAGGTGCAGAAGTACGAGGGCACCGACCGTCAGGCGCGCGGACGACTGCTCGATGTGCTGCGGGATTCGTCGGGGCCGGTGGAGCGGGTTCGCCTGGACCTGGCCTGGACTCGCGATCCGGGTCAGCGGGACCGGGCCCTGGATTCGCTGCTGGTCGACGGTCTCATCGAGCAGACCCCCGACGGCTTGTTCGCGCTGGCGGGCGAGGGGAGCTGACCCCGCGCCGCCCGTCCCGGGCCGATGTGTGACGGCCCGGGACGGGCGGGTGGGCACGATCTGCCGCCCCTCATGCGGCAGATCGGGTGGGGTGTGGCCGGTTTCGCGGGATCGCCGCGAAACTCAGGCGGCGATCAGGGCGGTGCGCCGATTGCGGGTGCGGGACCCGACCACGCGGCAGATCAGGTAGATGGTGAACGAGATGGTGGTGACGAAGGTCGAGATCGGGACGCCGGGGGCCAGCGACAGCAGAATGCCGCCGACCGCGGCGATCTCGGCGAAGACGATCGACAGCACCGCCACCCGGACCGGGCTCGCGGTGAGCTGCGCGGCCGCCGCGGCGGGCGTGATGAGCAGCGACAGCACCAGCAGCGCGCCCACGATCTGCACGCCGAAGGCGGCCGTCACGCCGAGCAGCACCGCGAACACGATCGACAGCGCCCGCACCGGAACCCCGCGCGCGACAGCGACTTCCGGGTCCGCGCTGGCGAACAGCAGTGGCCGGTAGACGGCGGCCAGCACCACCAGCACCGCGGCCGTGCAGGTGGCCAGCAGCCCGAGGCCGGAATTGCCGACGCTCACCACCTGGCCGGTGAGCAGCGAGAACTTGGAGCCCGCGCGTTCCGGGCCGAGCCACAGGAACAGCACCGACAGGCCCAGGCCGAAGGACAGCACCACCGCGATCACCGAATCGCGTTCGCGGGCCCGGGAACCGAGCACGCCGAACAGCACGGCGGCCACGACCGACCCGATGATGGCGCCGACGCCGACCCCGATCCCGGCGAGCAGCGCGGCGGCCGCGCCGGTGAGTGACAGCTCGCTGGTGCCGTGCACGGCGAACGCCATCTGGCGGCTGATGATGAGCGGTCCGATGGCCCCGGCCAGCAGGCCCAGCAGTGCGGCGGCGAGCACGGCCTGCTGCACGAAGTCGTAGGCCAGCAGGTGCGTGGTGGTGGACACGTCGAACAGCTGTGAGAACAGTTTGGACAGTTTCTCCATCAGGCCCGCACCTCCGGCCGGCAGTGGGCCGCGCCGGATTCACCGAGCGCGTCCATGGCGTCGCCGGTGCCGACCACGACGAGGCGGCCGCGTACCCGCAGCACGTCGACCTCGGTGCCGTAGAGCTCGGAGAGTGTCTCGGAGGTCATCACCTCGTCGGGCGTCCCGATCCGGAACTTCCCGTCCACCAGGTACAGCACCCGATCCACCAGTGGCAGAATGGGATTGATCTCATGGGTCACGAACAGCACGGCCGTCTCGTGGCTGCGCCGCCGCCGATCGATGAGCTCCGACACCAGCCGTTGATTCGCCAGATCCAGGGACAGCAGCGGCTCGTCGCACAGCAGCACCCGGGGATCGCCCGCCAGCGCCTGCGCGACCCGCAGCCGCTGCTGCTCGCCGCCGGACAGCGCGTCCAGCGGCGCGTACGCGAACTTTTCGGCGCCTACCGCCGAGATCGCCTCCGCGACTTTTCGTTTCCGCTCCCTACGCCCTCGGAACCCGATGCCCCACCGATGCCCGTCCACCCCGAGGCCCACGAGGTCGACCCCGCGCAGCTGTGCCCCGCCCTCGATCGTCTTCTGCTGCGGCACGTACCCGATCGCAGGATTCCCGAGCCGCGCAGGCGATCCCGCCACCTCGGCAGTTCCGGCGCTCAACGCCACCTGCCCCAGCAGCATTCGCAGCATCGAGGTCTTCCCGGATCCGTTGGGCCCCAGCACCGCGATGAACTCCCCGGCTCCGACCTCGAGGTCCAGCCCCTCCCACAAGGTCCGTTCCCCGAACGACAACCGCGCACCCGATAGTCGCACCGCCGGCACGGTGCGGCGCTCCGCGCGACGATCGTCCACGCCCGCCGCATCGGCGCGTGGTTCGGCCGTGCCGGGGGCCGCGCCGGCATCGCGCAGTGCCGCCTGGGGGTTGTCGGTGCAGGTGGCGCGGCCGGAAGGGGTGCGGGGCCGCGCGCCGGTGAGGGCACAACCGGGTTTCGGGGTGGTGACGCCGGGGGTGGCGGGGGCGTCGGGCTTCGCGGACATGCTGGTGCTCCCGGTTGGGGCGGAACGGGTTTCGGAGACGTCGCGGTCGCCGGGCGTGGTGCGTGCGCTCGGCGGTCGCGGGGTGGTCCGGTCGTTCAGCGGGGTTCCTGGGTGGGTGGGTCGGGTGCGGCGGCGGTCAGGCCAGGGCCTTGGCCAGCGACTGGGCGTTCTCGGTCATCCAGGTGACGTAGTCCTTGCCTTCCGGGAGGGTTTCGGTGACCTCGACGACGGCGACGCCGGACTTGTCGGCGGCGGCGCGGAGGTCCTTGGTGAGTTTGTCCTCGGTCTGGATGTTGTAGACGAGGGCGCGAACCTGCTTGGCGTTCACCAGGTCCCGGACGGCGGCCACGTCGGCGGGGGACGGGTCGGTGCCCTGCTCGATGGCCTCCTGGAAGGCGCGCGGGGTCTTGTCGTCGGCCTTGGCGGCGGTGAGCAGGTACGCGGCCAGCGGCTCGGTCTGCAGGACCGGCTGGTTCGGGTGCTCGGCGGCGATCTTGGCGGTGACGGCCTCGATGGGCGCGAGTTTCGCGGTGAACGCGGCGGCGCGGTCGGTGTAGTCCTGCTTGTGGGCGGGGTCGACGGCGCCGAGGGCTTCGGCGATGTGCTCGGCGACATGGCCGACCTGGTGCACGTCGTACCAGACGTGCTCGTTGGCCTCGTGGTCGTGACCGGCGGCCTCGGTCTTGGCGGATGTCGGTGCGGCGGTGGCGCTCTCGTGGGCGTGGCCGCTCTCGGTGGCGATGTCGAAGGCGTTGACGGTCTTCTTGTCCCGGCCCGCGATGGCCTTGTCGATGAATTCGTCGTAGTGGCCGCCGTTGTAGACGACGAGCGCGGCGTCGGTGATCCGGGCGGCGTCGGCGGGGGTGACCTCGAAGGAGTGCGGGTCCACCGTGGGGTCGTCGATGATCGATTCGACCTTCACGTCGGGTCCGGCGACGGCCCGGGTGATGTCGCCCCAGACATTGGTGGAGGCGACGACGGTGAGCTGGTCCGAGGTCTTGGTGCTGCCGCAGGCGGTCAGGGTGGCGACGGTCGCGAGTCCTGCGGCGAACACGGCGAATCCTCGGGCAGAGCTTCTGGTCACGCGGGGCACTCCTGGCACTACGGCTTATCAATAACGAAAACGATTGCCATTTGAATGTAGCGCACGTCCCGGGCGAGTCCCTAGCCCCGATTCGCGGATGTGGTCCGCGACACGAAAGGCCCGGAGAGCAACCTGCTCTCCGGGCCTTTCAGAACTATCGAATGCTCAGGTCAGCGGCTGGTGAAGGCCGCGACCGGCTGGCTCAGCAACTGCGCGCAGCGCAGCAGGCCGAGGTGGCTGTAGGCCTGCGGGTGGTTGCCGAGCGAGCGTTCGGCGACCGGGTCGTACTCCTCGGAGAGCAGACCGGTCGGTCCCGCCACATCCACCAGTTGCGCGAACAACGCCTCCGCGTCCTCCCGCTTGCCGATCAGCAGGTACGCCTCGACCAGCCACGCGGCGCACAGGTGGAACCCGCCCTCGCCGCCGGGCAGCCCGTCGTCGTGGTGGTACCGGTACACGGTCGACCCGCTGCGCAGTTCCGCCTCGGTGGCCACCACGGTCGCCGCGAAGCGCGGGTCGGAGGGCTCGATCAACCCGCTCAACCCGATGTGCAGGGTGGCGGCGTCCAAGTCGGTGCCGTCGTAAGCCGCTGTGTAGGACTGGACTTCGTCGTTCCAGCCCTCGGCCTTGACCTCGTCGGCGATGTTGTCGCGCAGCGGCGCCCACTCCGGGTCGGCCGGGCGGCCGAACTGCTTGGCCAGGGTGAGCGCCCGGTCCACCGTCAGCCAGCCCATCACCTTCGAGTACACGTGGTGGCGCGGATTGCCGCGGATCTCCCAGATGCCGTGGTCGGCTTCGCGCCAGCGCCGCTGCACCGCGGACACCATGGCGTGCACCAGTTCCCAGTCCGCGTCCGGCAGCGCCTTGGCGGGATCGTTGATGCCCTGGCGTTCCCGGGTGTGCGCGAGCTGCGAGATGAGGTCCACGATGGGCCCGAACACGTCCAGCTGGACCTGCATGTTCGCCGCGTTGCCGACGCGCACCGGCCGTGAGCCGGCGTAGCCGGGCAGCTGGTCGATGACGGCCTCGGGCGGCAGGGTCTCGCCGTAGAGGGTGTACAGCGGGTGCAGCCGCTCGGGTCCGGGCAGCGTCTCGAGCACCCGGTGCACCCAGGCCAGCAGGTCCTCGGCCTCGCCGGTGGAGCCGAGCGAGACCAGCGCGGACGCGGTCAGCGAGGCGTCGCGCAGCCAGCAGTAGCGGTAGTCCCAGTTGCGCACGCCGCCAATGTCCTCGGGCAGCGAGGTGGTGGCCGCGGCCAGGATGGAGCCGGACGGCGCGTGCACCAGTCCGCGCAGGGTGAGCGCGGAGCGCTTCATCAGGTCGGGCTTGAGCGGCGGCAGTTCCAGGGTGCCGACCCATTCCGCCCAATGGCGTTCGGCCTCGCGGCGGCGGTCCGCCTCGGGCCGCATGGCGGGCGCGAGATCGGAGGTGCCGCAGCGCAGTTCGAGCACGACCGGACCCTGAGACGGGTCCACGACGGCGCGGGCGGTGTGGTGGTTGCCGTCGTCGATGACCTCCCATTCGACGCCCGGGGAGCGCAGCACCATCGGATCGTTGGTGCCCTCGATCTTGAGCCCGCCGGTGGCGTGCATCAGCCGCACCGGCACCTGCCCGAATTCGGGCCGGGGCGCGAAGGTGATGACCGCCTTGGCGTCACCGGTGATGACCCGGGTGAGGTCGGTGCGCTCGGGGACCACGTCGTGCGGCAGGTAGTCCACGACCTGCAAACTGGACCAACGGGTTTCGACGGTCATGGTGCCGTCGACGTAGCGCTGCGACAGGGGCAGCCCCGCGCGTTCGGGCTGAATGGTGAAGTGCCCCGCGCCCGGTCCGCCCAGCAGATGGGCGAAGACGGCGGCGGAGTCGGGTTCGGGATGGCACAGCCAGGTGATGGTGCCGTCCGGTGTGACAAGGGCTTTGGAGCGAGGGCTGGCCAGCATGGTCAGCCGCTCGATTCGAGGGGCCGAGGCACCTGCCAGCCATGTGCGGCGCTCCTCGAGTAGGAACGCCAGCGCCTTCGACACCTCCTCGGTGCTGGCCACATGGTATTTCGCGAGGGATTCACCGTCGCCGACCTTGATGCCGACGTCGGGTCCGGAGAGGCGCTTGAACGCCTTCTCGTCGGTCACGTCGTCGCCGATGAACAGCGCCGCGGAAGCGCCCTGCTGATGCCGGACGATGTCGAGGGCCGCGCCCTTGTCGGTCTCGACGACCGCGAGCTCGATGACTTCCTTGCCCTCGGTGGTCTGCACGCCGACCCAGCTGGCCGGACCCTGACGCACCTGAACCAGTGCGCGACGGCCGATTTCGGGGCTGGCATTGCGGACGTGGAGGGCCACGCTGGCGGGTTTGATCTCGACCGAGGCGCCCGGGTTGTCCTGAGCGATCTGCGTCAGGGTCGTAGTGACCTCTTGCAGTAGCTGTTTCGCGTCGTTGTCGATGGCGTGCACGAAGCCGACATCGAATTCCGAACCGTGACTACCGATCAGCTGAACCTCGACCGGAAGTCGCGACAGCGCCGCGAGATCTCGCAGGGCGCGGCCCGAGATGACGGCAGCCGTGGTGCCGCTGAGGCCGGCGAGAGCGCGTAAGGCGTTCACCGACTCTCGATGGGGATAGGCCTTGGCCGGGTCGGAGACGATGGGCGCGATGGTCCCGTCGTAGTCCGAAGCGACCAGCAGCCGTGGCACGCGGGCGATAGCCGACAGGGCACGGCGCAGTTCGAGTGACAAATCCTGTGCGCTCACGCATCCAACCTAGTGATCGGAGGAGATTTTTCAGGGCGCGAGTGATGCTACTGGGTCTTGATTGCCCGCTCGTGTGTGCGGTGATACATAGCGTTTACAAGACACTTTCGCGTCCTTCGCACCTTGTGTGAGACACACCCGGGTTGCTCGCTGTTCACCCTGGCTGACCAGCGCTGTTCCAGCAAACTCGGGCCCCGGGAATGCCAACGGGCTGCCCGGCTCTCCGGACCGGGCAGCCCGTCTCGCTTCGCGAACGCAGTAGTGCGTTCGCTACTCCTTGTCGCCGCCGATGAGCAGATCGACGGTCAGCTCCAGGCGCTCGGTGACGTCCGTGGCGGACGCGCGACGGGTCAGCCAGGCGACCAGATTCGACAGCCACACATCGGAGATGACGCGGGCGATGGCGAGCTGGCGGTCGCTGGGGATCTCGTCGGACAGGGCGCGGGCGAAGAACCGGTCCATCACCTTGCCGACCCGATCGACCTCGGCGGCCGCGGACGCGTCGGCGAACATGAAGGCGCGGGTCATGGCCTCGGTGAGCAGCGGGTCGCGCTGCATGGCCCGGGTGACCTGGGTGAGCAGCAGGTGCATGCGCTCCTGCGGGGTGGCCCCGGCCAGCGGCTTGCGGCGGCCCTCGAAGGACTCGAACTCCCGGGCCAGGGCGGACACCAGCAGGTGCACCTTGGACGGGAAGTACCGGTAGAGCGTGCCGACGGCGACGTCCGCGCGTTCGGCGACGGCCCGCATCTGGACCGCGTCGTAGCCGCCCTTGGAGGCGAGTGCGAGGGTCGCGTCGAGGATGCGTTTACGCCGGTCGCGCTGGGCCGCCGAGCTCAGATCCTCCTCGCTGAGGGTG
This sequence comes from Nocardia sp. CA-145437, assembly GCF_050956485.1. NCBI lineage: Bacteria > Bacillati > Actinomycetota > Actinomycetes > Mycobacteriales > Nocardiaceae > Nocardia > Nocardia sp. CA-145437. The sequence goes on from NZ_CP191204.1 coordinate 499,585, forward strand.
GTGACGGGCGCGGTGCGTCCACCGGGCGCCCCGTCGGCGGCCTGCGATCGGGAGGGACTGGCCATCGGTTGAAAGTCCTTTCGCACGAATCGTTCGGTTCATCTCACCCGGCAGACACGCGCCGGGCACGAGTTCGTACCGCGTCGTCGGGACGGCGCTTGACTTCCGCCCGGCTCGAACATTAGAACATGTTCTAGGAGTGGAAGTCACGCCGGGAAGAAGGTAGGGGTTGTGACCATAGCCACCACTGACGAGCATAAAGCCGTCCAGGAGTCGATGCGCGGATGGGCGTCGGCGGTGCAGCCAATTGCAACAATGCGCTCCGGCGCACCAGATTTCTGGCGCGAATACTGGTCGCGCCTGGCCGATCTCGGGGTTTTCCGGGTCGCGGTTCCGGAAGAGGCCGGGGGCGCGGGCGGCACCGTCGGGGACCTGGCCGTCCTGGTCGAACAGGCGGCGCATGACCTCGTCGGCGGACCGGTTCTCGCGACGGCGCTGGCAGGTCTCGTCGTCGGCGAGGCGCTCGACGAGACTACGCCATGCGGCGTCGCGCTCGAGGGCGAAATCGCGATCTCGGCGAGCGCTTCGGGCGCCGTGGTCTCCGGTGCGTGGGACTCGGTTCCGGGCGCCGCGCCGGGAACCGCCGTGCTGGTTCCGGTGCGTGACGGCGACCGCCACCTGTGGGCGCTGATCGACGCCGACGCCGCCGGACTGACCGTCGAGCCGCTGGACGCGATCGACCAGAGCGTGCCGCTGTCCCGCGTGGTCGTCACCGATGTCACCGTGGCCGCGGACCGGCTGTTCGAGCCCGGCTTCTCGGTGCTGGACCTGGCCGCCACCCTGGTCGCCGCCGAGCTGGCGGGCATCGCGGGCTGGGCTTTGGAGACCGCCACCGAATACGCGAAGGTGCGTGAGCAGTTCGGCCGCCGGATCGGCGAGTTCCAGGCCGTCAAGCACATCTGCGCCTGGATGCTGTGCCGGGTCGAGCAGATTCGCGCGGTGGCCGCCGATGCCGCCACCGCCGCGGACGCCGGGAGCGCCGAGCTCCCGCTGGCCGCCGCGGTCGCGCTGTCGATGTCCCTTGACGCCGCGGTCGAGAACGCCAAGGACTGCATCCAGGTCCTGGGTGGCATCGGCTTCACCTGGGAGCACGACGCCCACCTGTACCTGCGCCGCGCCACCGCGCTGCGGCAGCTGCTGGGCGGCACCGCGCGCTGGCGGGCCCGGGTCACCGAGCTCACCCTGGCGGGCGTGCGCCGCACCGTCGGCATCGACCTGGGCGGCGAGGCCGAATCGGAGTGGGAGACGGGCGGTTTGGACACCGCCGAGGCGGCCGTGCTGGAGGCCGACCTGGCCAAGATCGCGGCCCTGCCCGAGGCCGAACAGCGGCCGGCGCTGGCCGAGGCCGGACTGATCGCCGCGCACTGGCCCGCGCCCTACGGTCGCGGCGCCGGCCCGCTGCTGCGCACCCGCCTCGACGATCAGGTCCGCAAGGCCGGGATCACGCTGCCGGACATCGCGATCGCCAACTGGGCGATCCCGACCCTGCTGCAGTGGGGCACTCCCGAGCAGATCGAGCGCTACGCCCTGCCCACGCTGACCGGCGAGGTCATCTGGTGCCAGCTCTTCTCCGAGCCGGGCGCCGGTTCGGACCTGGCGGCGCTGCGCACGGTGGCCGAGCGGGTCGAGGGCGGCTGGAAGCTGCGCGGTCAGAAGGTGTGGACCTCGCTGGCCGATCGCGCCACCTGGGGTATCTGCCTGGCCCGCACCGATGCGTCCGCGCCGAAGCACAAGGGCATCAGCTACTTCCTGGTCGACATGAAGAGCGCCGGGCTGGACATCCGGCCGCTGGTGGAGATCACCGGCGAGGCGCGCTTCAACGAGGTGTTCCTCGACGACGTCTTCGTGCCGGACGACTGCCTGGTCGGCGAGCTCGGCAATGGCTGGAAGATCGCGCGCTCGACGCTGTCGGCGGAGCGGGTGGCCATGGGCGGCAAGGGAATCGGCGACGAGCTGGAGGCGTTGATCGCCGCCGCGCCGGTCTCGGGCCCGGGCGCCGAACTGGTCGCGGATCGGCTCGGCGGACTCGTCGCGGAGTCGGTTGCGGGAACATTGTTGGAGGCCCGTGCGGCCCGGAAGCTGCTGACCGGCGGGGACCCCGCCGCGGAGAGCAGTGTGCGCAAACTGGTCGGTGTCAGGCACCGGCAGGCGGTGGCCGAGTTCGCCGTCGAATTGTCCGGTGTCGCGGGCGCTCTGGAAACCCCTGTGGTGAAGGAATTCCTGCTCACACGCTGTTTGTCGATTGCTGGCGGTACCGAACAGATTCTGTTGACCGTCGCCGGTGAACGGATTCTCGGGCTGCCTCGCGAGTCGAGCAGCTAGCCCACACTCAACCGGGAGCTTTGAATTGGACTTCACCAGGGACGAGAGCCAGGACGCTGTCGCCGAGGTTGTCGTAAGTTTGCTGGAGCGTGAAAGCGCACGCGATGCCGCGCTCTGGCCCATCATCGCGGAGAGCGGTCTGCTGGCCGTGCCGCTGCCCGAGCGCTTCGGCGGCGACGATATGGGTCTGCTCGAGGTCTCGGCCATGCTCACCGAGCTGGCCACCGACGCCGCGCAGGTGCCCGCCCTGGCCACCCTCGCGTTCGGGGTGCTGCCGCTGAAGGCGATCGGCCTGCCGGATGCCTTGGCGGAGAAGGTGTTCCCGGCCGTGGCCGAGGGTGCGGTGCTGACCGCGGCCCTGCACGAGACCGGCGCGCCGTTCACGGTGAAGCCCGAGACCACCGCGGTGAGCGACGGCGCGACCGTGCGCGTCACCGGCGCCAAGGTGGCGGTGCCCTACGCGGACACCGCGCGCTGGATCCTGGTGCCCACCGACAACGGCCTGGCCGTGGTCGACGGTGACGCCGCCGGCATCACCCGCACCGCGAGCCCGACGTCCGATGGCGTGCCGGAGTTCTCGGTCCGCTTCGACGGCGTCGCGATTCCGGCCGAGCAGCTGCTGCCGGGCGGCCTGACCGAGCTGCACCGCTACGCGCTGGCGGGCCTGGGCTCGGTGGCCGACGGCCTGCTCGGGGGCGTTGTCCGGCTGACCGCCGAGCACGTGCGCACTCGTCAGCAGTTCGGCCGCGCGCTGGCCGAATTCCAGGCGGTCGCGCAGCAGATCGCCGATGTGTACGTGGTCTCGCGGACCCTGCACGCGGTCGCGCTGTCGGCGGCCTGGGCGCTCGCCCAGGAAGACCCCAGCACGGAGCACCTGGAGCGGATCGACGACGATCTCGACGTGCTGGCGTACACGGTGGCCTCGGAACTGCCCGCGGCCATGCAGCAGTGTCACCACCTGCACGGCGGCCTGGGCGTCGACATCACCCACCCGCTGCACCGCTACTACTCACAGGCCAAGGACATCGCCCGCTGGCTCGGCGGCGAATCGTTCCGGCTGGACCGTTTGGGAGCCAGATGTTCATCGAACTGACCGCGGAACAGCGGCAACTGCGCGACGAATTGCGCTCGTACTTCACCGGTCTCGTGACTCCCGAAGAGGAGGCCGAGATGCTGGTGAACCGGCACGGCGACGCCTACCGCGCGGTGGTCAAGCGCATGGGCCGCGACGGCAAGCTCGGCGTCGGCTGGCCCAAGGAGTACGGCGGCCAGGGCTTCGGTCCGCTGGAACAGCAGATCTTCTACAACGAGGCGGTCCGGGCCGATGTGCCCGTGCCCCTGGTGACCCTGCTGACCGTGGGCCCGGCGCTGCAGTCGTTCGGCACCGAGGAGCAGAAGCAGAAGTTCCTGCCCGGAATCCTCACCGGTGACGTGCATTTCGCCATCGGCTACTCCGAGCCGGACGCCGGCACCGACCTGGCGGCCTTGCGCACCTCCGCGGTGCGTGACGCCAACGGCGACTGGATCGTCAACGGCCAGAAGATCTTCACTACCGGCGCGCACGAGGCCGACTACGTCTGGCTGGCCGTCCGCACCGGCACCGTGGAGTCCCGGCACAAGGGCATCACGATCCTGATCGTGGACACCAAGGACCCGGGCTACTCCTGGACGCCGATCATCACCGCCGACGGCGCGCACCACACCAACGCCACCTACTTCGACAATGTCCGCGTCCCCGCGAACATGATCGTCGGCGAGGTCGACGGCGGCTGGAAGCTGATCACCACCCAGCTCAACCACGAGCGGGTCAGTCTGGGCCCGTCCGGCAAGATCGAGCAGCTCTACGAGCGGGTGCGCGAGTGGGCGCAGAAGCAGGGCGTGCTCGGTCAGGCCGAGGTGCGCCGCTCGCTGGGCCGCCTGCACGCCATGACCCGGCTCAACGAACTGCTGAACTGGCAGGTGGCGTCCAATATGGAACGCCCCGACGCCGATCCGCGCGACGTGATCGCCGACGCCTCGGCGACCAAGGTGTTCTCCACCGAGGCGCTGCAGGAAGCCGGCCGCCTGGCCGAGGAGATCGTGGGCCGCTTCGGTGATCCCGCCGACCCGGCCACCGCGGAACTGCTGGTCTGGCTGGACCGCCGCACCAAGCAGAACCTGGTGGTGACCTTCGGTGGCGGTGTCAACGAGGTCATGCGCGAGCTGATCGCTCAGATGGGCCTGCGGCTGCCGCGGGTGCCGCGCTAGATCGCAGAGGAGCAGAGCGTGACGAAGAGTTTCACGGCCGACGAGATCCGCGACGGCCTGGAGAAGATCAAGGCCGACGGCGAGTCCGCGCCCCGCGCGGGCCGCGACCCGATCAACCAGCCGATGATCAACAACTGGGTCGAGGCCCTCGGCGACGCCAACCCGATCTACGTGGACGAGGCCGCCGCGCGGGCGGCCGGGCACCCCGGCATCGTGGCCCCGCCGGCCATGGCGCAGGTGTGGACCATGCTGGGCCTGGGCGGCGTCCGCGCCGACGACGACCCGATGACCCGCACCAACGAGCTGTTCGACGCGGCCGGTTTCACCTCGGTGGTCGCCACCAACTGCGAGCAGGTCTACCACCGCTACCTGCAGCTCGGCGAGCAGGTGACGGTGCGGTCCAGCATCGGTGACATCGTGGGCCCCAAGAAGACCGGGCTCGGCGACGGCTGGTTCACCACCTACCTCACCAACTGGTACGTGGGCGACGAACTGGTCACCGAGATGAAGTTCCGGATGCTGAAGTTCGCGCCCGGGACCGGAAAGACCGAGGCCCCCAAGGAGTCCGAAGGCGTCTCGGCCGAGGATCTCGCCAAGCGCGTGCGGCCGACCGTCTCCAAGGACACCGAGTTCTATTGGGAGGGCGTCAAAGCCGGGGAGCTGCGCATCCAGCAGCGGCCCGACGGCTCGCTGCAGCATCCGCCGGTTCCGGCGCTGTGGAAGCACCACTCCGAGCAGACCGACTACGTGGTGGCCTCGGGTCGCGGCACCGTCTTCAGCTTCGTGGTGCACCACGCCCCGCGCGTGCCGGGACGGCAGCTGCCGTACGTGATCGCCCTGGTCGAGCTGGAAGAGGGCGTGCGCATGCTCGGCGAGCTGACCGGGGTCGACCCGGCCGACGTCGCGGTCGGCATGCCGGTCGAGGCCGCGTTCCTGAAGCTCGACGACGACAACACCGTGCCCTACTGGAAGGCCGTCAAATGACAACCGTCGAACTGTCGGCCGTTCAGGTCGGAACCACGTTGCCGGAGTTGGTGATCCACGCCGACACCACGTTCATCGTGTCGACGGCGCTGGCCACCCGCGACTTCCAGGACGTGCACCACGACCGCGACAAGGCGCTGGCGCGCGGCTCCAAGGACATCTTCGTCAATATCCTCACCGACACCGGTCTGGTGCAGCGGTTCGTGACCGACTGGGCGGGGCCCACGGCCATCGTCAAGTCGCTGTCGCTGCGCCTGGGCGTGCCGCTGTACGCGGGTGACACCCTCACCCTGTCCGGCACCGTCTCGGCCGTCGAGGGCTCGACCGTCACCATCGACGTGGTCGGCAAGGATTCGCTCGGCGACCACATCACGGCGAAAGCCGTTATCTCCCTGCAGGAGGCACAGTGACCGGGCTGAGCCGCGAAGCCGCGATCGTCGGCATCGGCGCGACCGACTTCTCCAAGGACTCCGGCCGCAGTGAACTGCGTCTGGCCGCCGAGGCGGTCACCGCCGCCCTCGCCGACGCGGGCCTGACCCCCGCCGACGTGGACGGCCTGACGACCTTCACCATGGACACCAATACCCAGGCCGCCGTCGCGCGCGCCACCGGTATCCCGTCCCTGAAGTTCTTCTCCAACATCCCGTTCGGCGGTGGCGCGGCCGCCGCGACCGTGCAGCACGCCGCCATGGCGGTGGCGACCGGGATCGCGGATGTCGTCGTGGCCTACCGCGCGTTCAACGAGCGCTCCGGAAACCGCTTCGGCCAGTTCGCCACTCACCTGGCGACCGGCAACCCGAGCTCCTCGGGCGTCGACAACGGCTTTTCCTACACCCACGGCCTGGGCACCCCGGCCGCGCAGGTGGCCATGGTGGCCCGCCGCTACATGCACGTGTACGGCGCGCGCAGTGAGGATTTCGGCCGCATCGCGGTGGCCGACCGCAAGCACGCGGCGGTGAACCCGGCGGCCCACTTCTACGGCAAGCCGATCACCCTCGAGGAGCACCAGGCCTCGCGCTACATCGCGGAGCCGCTGCACCTGCTGGACTGCTGCCAGGAGACCGACGGCGGCGTGGCCATCGTCATCACCTCCGCGGAGCGGGCCAAGGATCTGCCCAACAAGCCCGCGCTGATCGCGGGCGCCGCCCAGGGCTCGGGTGCGGACCAGTACGTCATGACCAGCTACTACCGCGACGGTATGACGGGTCTGCCGGAGATGGGCCTGGTCGGCGACCAGCTGTGGGCGCAGAGCGGTCTGCGTCCGGAGGACATGCAGGCGGGCATCCTGTACGACCACTTCACCCCCTTCGTGCTGATGCAGCTTGAGGAGCTGGGCTTCTGCGGTCGCGGTGAGGCCAAGGACTTCATCGCCGACGGCGCCATCGAGATCGGCGGCCGGTTGCCGCTGAACACCCACGGCGGCCAGCTCGGTGAGGCGTACATCCACGGCATGAACGGCATCGCCGAGGGCGTCCGCCAGATCCGCGGCACCTCGGTCAACCAGGTCCCGGGCCTGGAGAACATCGTGGTGACCGCCGGCACCGGCGTCCCGACCTCGGGCCTGGTGCTCACCGCCAACTGACCTCGATCGAACCCGACCTCGATTCGAGGGGTGACCTCGCGAAGAGGGGACCGGAAGTCCACCGGCGCTGACGCGCCGGTGGACTTCCGCATTTCCGTGGGCGGCGTACATTGGGACGGGATTCGCCTGTGGGGAAGGGTTTGTCATGACCTTGCGAGACCGTCTGAACGAGCTGTCGCCGCTGGGTGGCGCGCCGGTATTCGGGGAGCCGCACGAGACGCCGGACGGGACCACGGTCATCACCGTGACCGAGCCCGGGCTTTTCGGGCCGCGGGCGCGCGGCGTGTTCGTGGTCAGCGGCGGGAACGTCGAGTGGGTGTGCACCGCCAACGGTGAGAGGGTCGCGCTGCTCGGCGTGCTCACCGGGCTGATCGCGGCGGCGTTCGCGACCGCGGCCGTGATCAAGCGGCCGCCGTGGCCCGACACCCGGATCACGATTACGAAGAACCTCTGAGCTGAACGGCGAGTACGCCTTTCAGTTGCGCGACGCTCGCCGCGGTGCCCGGTGTGATCTCGGTGCGGGCGCCGGCGAAGCGGTCGAAGACCAGGCCCTCGATGACCGCGATGAAATCGGCTGCGGCGGTGGCGGGTTCGGCCGCGCCCAAGGTTTCGAACAGGCCGGTGGCGTGCTGGTGGGAGAAGAGGCTGCGCACCAGTCGTGGCCGCAGTTCGGTGTCGCCGAGCAGTTCGAGAATGAGCGCCTGCCGCGCGATCAGATGGTTGCGGCGATGTGCCAGTAGGTGGTCCAGCCAGCCCGCGATGCCGGTCGCGAGCGTGTCCAGGTCGATGTCCTCGCGGGTGCCCGGCAGTGCCGCGGGGGTGATCAGACCGCCTTGTCCGGCCGTGAAATCGGTGCGGGAGCGAGTGGTGATGCGGTCCACGACAGCCTCGATGAGCGCGCGTTTGGTGCGGAAGTAATACGACGTCGAGCCCGCGGGCAGTTCCAGCGCGGTGTCCAGGGCTCGGTGGGTCAGAGCCCGGAGTCCTTGGGCGGCAATGAGATCTATGGCGCTGTCCACGATGAGACTGCGCCGATCGGTTGTGGGAGTGGTCACTTTCGCTCCTCTGCGGCTTCGCGATCCTCTACAACTATAGAGGACGCTCTACAGCAGTAGAGGATGCAGGGAGGTCGTAATGGAAACCCCGGAGATCGTGCTCGATGCCGACCAGCGGCAGGCCGCCGAACGGCTGGACGCCATCGCCGCCCGGGTGGGCAAGCGGTGGCGGTTCCCTGTCGGGCAGCACGGGCCGCGCGGCCTCTACCTGTACGGCGGGCCGGGCCGCGGCAAGACCATGCTGATGAACCGCTTCTTCGAGTCCGTGCGAACGACGCGCAAGCGGCGCTACCACTTCCACGCTTTCTTCGCGCGGCTGAACGCGGGCATCCACGAATACGGCAGTATCGACGCCTCGGCCGCCGCGCTGCTGGGCGACGCCGAGCTGATCTGCTTCGACGAATTCCACGTCCACGACTCGGGCGACGCCCGCCTGGTGGCCCGGCTGCTGGACACCCTGTTCGCCCGGCACATCACGCTGGTGGTGACCTCGAACTACCCGCCGCACGACCTGCTGCCCAATCCCTACCTGCACCCCCTGTTCGCGCCGACCATCGACCGCATCCTCGAGCACCTCGACGTGGTGTCGGTGAACGGGCCGACCGACTACCGCACGCTCGGCGGGCGGCACACCGGATTCGCGGCCGGGCACTACGTGGTCGGCGCCTGTCCCGAGACCGGGGCCGTGGACCTTCCGGTCGCCCACCGGCAGCTGCACGCCCGCACGATCGAAAACGGCGTGATCACCGTCGATTTCGCGGAACTGTGCGGCATCCCGGTGTCGGCCGCCGATTTCCTCGAACTCACCGCCGACCTCCACACCTGGGTGGTGTGCGACGTCCCGCCGCTGGGCACGGTCCCGCCGGACTGGGTGATGCGCTTCGTGAACCTGGTCGACGTGCTCTACGACGCCGACCTCGAACTGTCGGTGTTCGCGGAGGTCCCGCTGGCCGAACTCGGCGGTGAGGTGCGGCGGGTTCCCGATCTCTACCGCACCCTCAGCCGCCTCGGCGAGCTGCGGGAACCGGCCAATCTCGAGGCTCGATAGCCGTTCGGCGAAGCCCCGGTGAACTGGCCGGGGAGATCGACGCGCACGGTTCACGTCCCGGCCATGCGGAGGGGGGCTCGGGTTTCGGGCCGCTTCCTACCGTGGCGTCAGGAGCTGCACCGAACCGGAGGGGACCGATGCGAATCCGCGAGCAGGCAAGGGATTCCGCGCCGCGGAACCCGAGCAGACCGAGTAGCCCCCATATCCGGAACAGCGCCCGCTTGCGGGTGTTGGTTGTCGCCGAGTCCTTTCTTCCCCAGGTCAACGGCGTGACCAACTCCGTGCGGCGGGTGCTGGATCATCTGGCCGCCAAGGGTCACGAAGCCACACTGGTGGCCCCGACCGGACCGGCGAAATACGCCGGGTTCCGCGTGCACGTGGTGCGCGGAGCCCGGCTGCCGTTCTATCGGGACTTCCGGATCGGGCTCGAGACCCGCCGGCGGCTGCGCAAGATCATGCGCGAATTCCGGCCCGACGTCGTGCACATCGCCTCCCCGGCCACACTGGGCTATCAGGCGGCCAAGGTCGCGGGCGAACTCGGGATTCCGACGGTCGCCATCTATCAGACCGATCTGGTGGGTTTCGCGCTGCGCTACGACCTGCCCGGCGGCGTGCGCGCGATGACCGCGCTGACCCGCCGCATCCACCTGCGGGTGGACCGCACCCTCGCGCCCTCCACCGCCAGCCTGCGCCAGCTGGAGCTGATGGGCATCCCGGGCCTGGGTCGCTGGCCGCGCGGCGTGGACCTGCAGCAGTTCGGGCCCTTCCGTCGCTCGGAGGAGCTGCGAAAGCGCCTGGCCCCCAACGGTGAGGCGCTGATCGGCTACATCGGACGGCTCGCGCCGGAGAAGGAGCTCGAGCTGCTCGCCGCGCTGCGCCCGCTGGCCGGCGTGCGGCTGGTCGTCGTGGGCGGCGGCCCGGAGGAGAAGCGGCTGCGCAAGCTGCTGCCGGACGCGGAATTCCTCGGCGTCCTGCACGGTGAGGAGCTCGCCGCCGCGTACGCCTCGCTGGACGTCTTCGTGCACACCGGCCGCCACGAAACCTATTGCCAGGCAGCGCAGGAGGCGCTGGCCTCCGGGGTGCCGGTGGTCGCGCCCAAGTCCGGCGGCCCGATCGACGTGATCACGCCCGGCGCCGGATTCCTCTACCCGCCCGGCGACGCCGATGCCATGACCGCCCTGGTGCGCCGCCTGGTCGAGGACGACCGGCTGCGCGAGCAGACCGCGGCCACCGCGGTGCGCAGCGTGCGCGACCGCTCCTGGGCCGCGGTCAACGACCTGCTCATCCGCCACTACCGCGAGGTGATCGCGGAACGCGCGCAGCCCGATTCGGCGCTGCGGTCCGACCCGGTGCCGGGCGAGGTCCCGGCTGCCAAGGAGGCATCCTGATGCTGCGCATCTCCGTCATCGGCACCGGCTACCTGGGCGCCACCCACGCCGCGGGTATGGCCGAACTCGGATTCGACGTGCTCGGGGTGGACAACGACCCGGCCAAGGCCGCGGCGCTGTCGGCCGGGCGGGTGCCCTTCCACGAACCCGGCCTGCCGGACCTGCTGGCCGGGCACGTGGCCAACGGCCGCCTGCGCTTCGGCACCTCGCTGGTCGCGGCCGCCGAGTTCGCCGACGTCCACTTCCTCTGTGTGGGAACGCCGCCCGGCGTGAACGGGGCCGCGGACCTGTCGCAGCTCTACAGCGCGCTGGACGGCTTGGTGCCGCACCTGACCCGCAACTGCCTGATCGTCGGCAAGTCCACGGTGCCGGTGGGCACCGCCGAGGCGCTCACCGCGCGCATCGCCGAGCTGGCCCCCGAGGGCATCTCGGTGGATCTGGCCTGGAACCCGGAGTTCCTGCGCGAGGGGCACGCCGTCCACGACACCCTGCACCCGAACCGGCTGGTGTTCGGCGTGACCACCCCGGACGCCGAATGGGCGCTGCGGCAGGTCTACGCCACCCCCATCGCCGGGGGATCGCCGGTGGTGATCACCAACCTGCCGACCGCGGAACTGATCAAGGTGTCCGCGAACGCCTTTCTGGCGACGAAGATCTCGTTCATCAACGCCATGGCCGAGCTGTGCGATCTGACCGGCGCGGACGTGACGCTGCTGGCCGACGCGCTGGGCCACGACGACCGGATCGGCCGCAAGTTCCTGGGCGCCGGTCTCGGCTACGGCGGCGGCTGCCTGCCGAAGGACGTGCGCGCCCTGATCGCCCGCGCCACCGAGCTCGGCGCCGGGGAGTCGGTGGCGTTCCTGCGCGACGTCGACGCGGTGAACCTGCGTCGCCGCGAGCGTGTGGTGCGCGAGACCCTCGAACTGCTGGGCGGCGAGCACCGGCCGACCGGCCGGGTGGGCATCCTGGGCGCGGCCTTCAAGCCGCTCTCCGACGACGTGCGCGACTCCCCGGCCCTGGACGTGGCGCGGCGGCTGCACGCGGCGGGCGTCGAGGTGACCGTCTTCGACCCGGCCGCGACGGCTCCGGCGCGCGCGGTGGCGCCGCAGCTGGTGTTCGCGGCCACCCCGGCCGCCGCCCTGCACGAGGCGGACGTGGTGCTGCACCTGACCGAGTGGCGGGAATTCCGGGAGCTGGACCCCGGTTTCCTGCGCGCGGTCGCGCGCGGGCGCGTGATCATCGACGCCCGCAACACCCTGGACCCCGAGCCGTGGCTGGCCGCGGGCTGGGACTTCCGCGCCCTGGGCCGCCTGGTGGAGCCGCGGACGGCCGCCGGCGCGGTCGGCGCTGCGGCCGGGAGCTCCTACCCGGGTCCGACGGCGGTGCGGGACGTGGCCGAACCGGCCCGCGCCCTGCCGCAGCCGTCGCCGCTGACGCGCCTGCGCGCCCGGGTGCGCCGCACGGCCTGACCGCTGTCGATTCCGGCCCTCCCGGTCCCGCTCCGGTACCGCCCGTTCGATCTCGCGGGCGGGCCGCGCTGCCCGCGATCCACCACCGATGGTGATAAGTGGGGTTGCGTGTCGGCTGCCCGGCGCGCCCGGGATGACCTGGGTTTTCGGGGCTGGTGATGTTCGCCGCGCAGGTGGGGGATTTATGCGCGGCGGGTATGTGATTCCAGCTTCCCGATTTTGGTCCTGACGAACCGCTTGGCATGTAACTATGTGCCTGTTTCTGCTGGACTCTGGTTAGGAGTGGTCGTGACTGGGGTGGGGACGGTGGCAACGCGGACGATCGCACTGATCGGTCTCGTCGTGCTGGCTGTCGTCGCACTGCGCGGGTACCTTCCGGGAACCGGAGGACCCGCGGCGCCGCATCCGTCGTCGGCGGTGTCGCTGGCATTGATGCCGGTGCTGCTGCTGGTCTCGATGGTGATCCTGGTGGCGGGTGTGATCAACAGCCGGCACCGGCTGCCGCTCGCCATGCCCGAACCCGATCGCGAGAACCTGGTGCGCGTCCCGGGACTGCGGCGGCTCGGGCTGCTGGTGGTGGTCGGCGTCGCGGCGCTGGCGCTGATCGTGACCGCGGTGCTGTCGATCTACCTGGTGACCCCCGGACGGCACGACGAGAGCGGAACCCAGCCCACCGCGACGCCCGGCACCACGGAACCGCTGGAAACCACCGCGCCCTCGGCGGACTCGGTGCCGGAGCCGTCGCTGAGCGGCACCGCGCTGCTGCTGGTCGGCATCACCGCCACCGTGCTGGTGCTGATCGCCATGACCGGCCTGGTCGTGGTGGCGGTCAACTCGAACCGCCGGCCCGCCCTGACCCGCACCCCGCTGCCGCAGCCCAGCCCCACCGAGGCGGTCTCACTGGCCAAGGTGGCCGAGATGGGCCTGGCCGCCATGATCGCGCCCGGACAGGATCCGCGCACGGCCATCATCGCCTGTTACGTGGCCATGGAAGGCGGTCTGGCGCAGGCGCGGGAGGTCGCGCCGCTGGCCTCCGACACCCCCTCCGAGGTGCTGGCGCGAGCCTTCGACCGCGGCTTCCTGCACGACGCCTCGGCGCGGGAACTGGTGTCGCTGTTCGAGGAGGCGCGGTTCAGTCCGCACTCCATGCTGGAGTGGCAGCGGATGCGGGCCGAGCAGCTGCTGCGTATCGTATTGGCAGATCTCCAGGGGCTGGCCGCATGAAAGCTGTTGTGGCGGGGGAGATCTGGTGGGACCGAACGGGGGATCGGCCATGAATCGGGGCGCGATCGTGACCGGCGCGGTGGTGCTGGTGGTGGTGTTCGAATTCGTCGCGCTCGGCAATCAGCGCGACCTGCTGCCGTTGCTCACCGGCATTCCGGTGGCGGGCGCACTCGGACTGCTGGTGTGGACGCTGGTCGAGCGGTCGCGGCGGCTCGCACCCGTCGAGGAGGACAACGACATCGACAACGGCCCCGTCGAGATGCTGCGCCGCTGGCAGGCGCGCGCCACGATGCTGGCCGACCGGTCCGACGGCACCCGCGCCGACTGGGACCGGCACCTGCGGCCGTTGCTGGCCAAGGAATTCGAGCTGACCAGCGGGCATCGGATGAACAAGAACCGCCGGGCCCTCGAGGTGGCGGGACAGCTGCAGTTCGGCCCCGAACTGTGGCGGTGGGTGGACCCGGCCAACTCGGCGCTGCGCGACGAGGTCAATCGCGCACCCGGCCGTGAAGCCCTCGACGAGATCCTGCGTCGGCTACAAGACATGTGAGATGAGATGCGAGAGTTGCCATGACATCACCGATGGACGTGACCATCAAGCGCACCGACGCCGTACTGCGCGAAGTATCCCGGGTCGTGGTCGGCAAGCGGGACGAGCTGCAGCTGATCATGATCGCGGTGCTGTCCGGCGGCCACATCCTGATCGAGGATCTGCCCGGCCTGGGCAAGACCCTGATCGCGCGCTCCTTCGCGACCGCGCTCGGGCTGAACTTCACCCGCGTGCAGTTCACCCCGGACCTGCTGCCCGCCGACCTGATCGGCTCCACCATCTACGACATGCATTCGGGCCGTTTCAGTTTCCGGCGCGGCCCGGTGTTCACCAATATGCTGCTGGCCGACGAGGTCAACCGCACCCCGCCCAAGACCCAGGCCGCGCTGCTGGAGGCCATGGCCGAGGGCCAGGTCTCGATCGACGGTGAGACCTTCCCGCTGCCGAACCCCTTCATCGTCTTCGCCACCGACAACCCGATCGAGTACGAGGGCACCTACCCGCTGCCCGAGGCCCAGCTCGACCGTTTCGCCATGCAGCTACGGCTCGGGTACCTGTCGGAGAACGACGAGATGAACATGATCCGCCGCCGCCTCGAACGCGGCACGCAACCCGCCCAGATCGGGCAGGTGGTGGACGCCGAGGGCCTGCTGGAGATGCGGCAGTCCGTCGAATTCGTGACCGTGCACCCCGATGTGGTCGGCTACGTGGTCTCGCTCGCCTCCGCCACCCGCGGCCACCCGCAGGTGGAGGTCGGCGCCAGCCCGCGCGCCGAACTCGACCTGGTGCAGATGGCCCGCGCCCGCGCCCTGCTGCAAGGCCGCGACTACGTGGTCCCCGAGGACGTGAAGGCGCTGGCCATTCCCGCCATGGCGCACCGCATCACGCTGCGCCCCGAGATGTGGGTGCGTCGCATCCGCGGCGAGGACGTCATCTCCGAACTGCTGCGCCGCCTGCCCGTCCCGCGCGCCACCACCGCTTGAGGCACGCATGAAGCATCGCGACACCACCGCCTCCGTCGAGGCCGAACTGCGCTGGCGGCCCGCGCCGTTGGTGTTCATGCTCGCCGCGGTGTCGGCGCTCGCCCTGGTGCTGGCGGTGACCCTGGGCAAATGGCAGCTGGTGGTGTTCGCCGCGCCCATGCTCGGAGTACTGGCCTCCGCGCCCTTGCAGCAGTCGCGCACCCGGATCCAGATCGACGGGTCCGGGGTGTTGCGCTGCTTCGAGACCGAGGAGGTGGTGCTGACCGCCGCCGCCTTCGTGGAGAGTGGTCACGCGCTGCTGCGGCTGCACCCGGAACCCCTGCCGGACATGGAGATCCACGTCGAGGAGACGGTCGACTCCGGCGTCTCCCCGGCCGGGCTGCGGCTGGCGCTGTCGGCGGCGCGCTGGGGCCGGTACCCGGTGCCGATGCGGATCACCGCGCTCAGCCCCGCCGGACTGGCGGTGGCCTCGGTGCGGCTGCCCGCGGGGGAGCTGTACATCTACCCGATCACCGACCCGCAGCGGATGCGGTTGCCGCGCACCGAACTTCCCGAACGCATGGGTTCGCACCTGACCCGGCGGCACGGGCCCGGCGTGGAGTACGCCGATATCCGGGCCTACACCCCGGGCGACCAGCTGCGCACCGTCAACTGGCCGGTGAGCGCGCGGCGCGGGCAGCTGTTCGTGACCGAACGCTTCACCAACCGGGCCGCGGACGTGGTGGTGCTGGTGGACACCTCGATGCAGGCCCCCGGCCCGGCCTCGGAGTCGCTGGAGTTGTCGGTGCGCGGCGCCGCCCAGGTGGCGCAGTCCGCGCTGCAGGCCGGTGACCGTACCGCGGTGGTGTGCCTGGGCCGCAACCCGCGCTGGCTGCGACCCGATATCGGCCGCCGCCAGTTCTATCGCATCGTGGACGCGGTCCTCGACGTCGGCGACGAGCACCTCGGCATGCAGGGCTCGCTGGCCCCGCACTCGGCGGTCCCGATCGGCGCGGTCATCGTCGCCTTCTCGACGCTGCTCGACACCCAATTCGCCCTGGCCCTCATCGATCTGCGCAAACGCGGCCACGTCGTGGTGGTGATCGACGTGCTGCGCGGGCCGCCGTTCGGCGAGGGCCTGGACAATACGCTCGCCCGCATGTGGCAGCTGGAACGCACCTCCATGTACCGCGACATGGGCACCGTCGGCGTCGACATCGTGCCCTGGCCCGAGGACACCCGGCTCGACCAGGTGATGCGGCTGCTGCCCGAACACCGCCGCACCGTGAGGGTCCGCCGATGACGAAGTTCCTGGCCGTACTGTCCGGCGTCCTGCTCGCGGGCGCGGTGGCCGTCGTCCTGCCCTGGGCCGCACTGCCGGTGGCGGTGCTGGCCGCGGCGGGCTGGCGCTGGCGGGTCTGCGCGGTGCTGGCCGTGCTGGCCGCCATGGCGGCGCTGACCTGGGTCGGCACCGGGGCGCTGGTCGCCGGCGGCATCGGGCTGGTCGCCACCACCTACCTGCTGAACATCGCCACCGTGTCGGCCCCGGCGGGCGTGGTGCCCACCACGATTCCGTCGGTCGCGGGCGCGCTCCTGTTCACCGTGGCGGCCGGGGCGGCGACCGTGCTGCCCGCCGGACTGACCTGGGTGCCGATCCTCGCGCCGTTCGCCGTGATCGCGTTGTACGCCATGCTGGTGCGCGGGCTGTCGAGCGACCCGGCCGCCTAGCGTCCCGGCGAAAATCGCTTCGAATTCGCGTGCGGGACTGCTTCACTCGCGACCATGAACGACTATCGCATGAACGAGCAACAACTCGTCCGGACCTCCAAGCGGCTGTCCCGGCATCTGCGGCACGCACCCGAGGCGATCGGGCTCACCCTGGACTCGGCCGGCTGGGTGGACGTCACCGCGCTGCTGGCGGGACTGGCCCGGCAGGGCCGCACCGTCACGCGGCCCGAACTGGACGAGGTGGTGGCACGGAACAACAAGCGCCGCTTCGAATTCGACGCGACGGGGACCCGGATCCGCGCGAGTCAGGGGCACAGTGTCGACGTTGACCTGGAGTACCGGGCGACCACGCCGCCCGCACTGCTCTACCACGGCACCGTTGCCGCGGCCCTGCCCGGAATTCGCGCCGAGGGCCTTCGACCCATGCGCCGCCACGACGTCCATCTGTCGGCGGATACCGAGACCGCCGTCAAGGTCGGTTCACGTCGAGGCCGACCCCTCGTGCTGACCGTGGACGCCGCCGCGATGCACCGCGACGGACACGAGTTCCGGGTCAGCGCCAATGGGGTCTGGCTGGTGGCCGCCGTCCCGCCCGGTTACCTCACCGGTCTCTGAGCTCCTGGCAGGGACTCGAGCAGGACGGAATCCACTGTGGGCGAGAACTATTGGAGCGCGGGCGGCATCCGGGTCGGCTTGATCCGGCCGGCGTCGATGAGCGCCCGGAATGCCGCGGCTTTGCGCTGACATTCGGCGACCGGGCAGCGGCGGTGCTGCTGCATGGTGCGGTGGGCTTCCTGGACGCCCAGGGGGTGATCGGGGGCGAGGTGCGACCAGGAGGATGGTGCGGTGGTAGCCAACGCCAAAGCGTTGTGCTCCTTGGTGATTCGATCGCGGATCCGATCCACTGAGAGCCGATCCGGATCCTCGTGGGGGTGGTGCAAGCTCATGATGGCGATTGCCGTGACCACGAGCGTTGCGAGGGTGGCCGTGAACACTTGCCAGGCGGCCATTCGTTCACCTTCTCCATGTCTATCGGATGTAGTCAGTGAGATATTCAGTTGGTTAGCTAGATATTCACCGTATGCCCTGAAACGTTACGCCTCCAGCGTGTCCTGGGTCAGGAACAATCGAATTTCGGCCGCTTTCAGCAACTTCCCCGGTCGTTCCGCCGCGCGGCACGCTGAATGTTTGCGACTATTTCGAGGTGGCGGACGGTCATGCCCAATCGCGCTCCATCACCAGCGCGGCGCTCCTTGTCGAATTCGCGGTCGGTCGGGGCCTGGCCGCCGCTGATCTGCTGCGCCACACCGGAATTCGCGAGCGTGATCTGATCGATGCGGCCGCCGAGATCAGCCTCGCTCAGGAGCTGGCCCTGATGCGCAATGTTGTGGCCGGTGTCGGGGATGAGCCCGGTATGGGGCTTATGGCCGGATTGCTCTGTCATCCACCGAGTCTCGGCGTCCTCGGTTTCGCCCTGATGAGCTGCCCGACCGTGCGCGAGGCCGTGGATCTGGCCCTGCGCTACGCGGACCTGTCGTTCACCGTGGCGCGGCACCACCTGGTCGTCACCGGCGACGACGTCTCGATCATCCGCGACGACAGCGGCGTGCCCGCCGACCTGCGGCGTTTCGCGGTGGAGCGGGATGTGGCCGCCATCTGGACGATTCAGCGGGACGTGATGCCGCTGCGCCCGCCCATCACCCGGGTGGCGGTGGCCTTCCCGCCGCATCCGGTCTACGAGATGTTCGGGGCCGTGCTCGGCGTCGAGGAAGTGGTCTTCGACGCGCAGCGTTCAGTGCTCACCGGACCGTCCAGTATTCAGAAACTCCCACTGCCGCAGGCGAATGTCGCGACCGCCCGCTTCTATGAACGCCAGTGCGCAGAACTCCTGCAACGCCGAAAACACCGCCAGGGCGTCAGTGTTCGCGTCCGGCACCTGCTCATCGCATGCGGAGGAATAGCCGACCAATCGCACATAGCCGCCGAATTGGACATCAGCGTCCGAACATTGCGCCGCCGTCTCGCCGATGAGGGCACCACCTTCCGGGAACTTTCAACCGAAACGGTCGGTTTGCTGGCCGAGGAATTCCTCGTCACCGGCATGACCGTCGAACAGGCCGCACAGCGCCTCGGCTACGCCAGCGTCTCCGCCTTCACCTCCGCCTTCCGCGCCTGGAAAGGCCAGCCCCCCGGACAATTCGCCCGCGAGAACCGCGGCCGCATCGCCGCCCGCTCCGCCACGCGCCCTTGAAACGACCGACCTTGAAACGACACTGGGCCGCAACCGAGTTCGGTTGCGGCCCAGGGGAGAGCGTAGGTCAGGCGTTGGCGGCCGACTTCTCCTTTTCGCGCTGGAGCTCCAGGGCGATATCGATGAGCTGGTCTTCCTGGCCGCCCACCAGCTTGCGCTGGCCGGCGCGGACGAGCATCTCGGCCGCGGAGACGCCGTACCGCTCGGCCTGACGCTCGGCGTGGCGGAGGAAGGAGGAGTAGACGCCCGCGTAGCCCATCATGAGGGCCTGGCGGTCGAGGAGGCACTCGCTCGGCATGGCCGGGCGGACGACGTCCTCGGCGGCGTCGGTGATGGCGAAGAAGTCGACGCCGGTCTTGATGCCGAGCTTGTCGCAGACGCCGATGAAGGCCTCGACGGGCAGGTTGCCCGCGCCCGCGCCGAAACGACGCGCGCTGCCGTCGATCTGGGTGGCGCCCGCGCGCACGGCGTACACCGAGTTCGCGACCGCGAGGCCCAGGTTCTCGTGGCCGTGGAAGCCGACCTGCGCGTCATTGCCGAGCTCGGCGACCAGGGCGGAGACACGGTCGGAGACCTGCTCCAGCACCAGCGCGCCGGCGGAGTCGACGACGTAGATGCACTGGCAGCCGGCGTCGGCCATGATGCGGGCCTGCTTGGCGAGGTTCTCCGGGGTGGTGGAGTGCGCCATCATCAGGAAGCCGACGGTCTCGAGGCCGAGGTCGCGCGCCATGTTGAAGTGCTGGATCGAGACGTCGGCCTCGGTGCAGTGGGTGGCGATGCGGCAGATGCTCGCGCCATTGTCCTGCGAGATCTTGATGTCTTCCTTGACGCCGACGCCCGGCAGCATGAGGAAGGCGATCTTGGCCTGCTTGGCGGTCTCGGCCGCGACCTTGATCAGTTCCTGCTCGGGGGTTTTCGAGAAACCGTAGTTGAACGAGGAACCGCCGAGGCCGTCACCGTGGGTGACCTCGATGACCGGCACGCCGGAGTTGTCGAGGGCGGCGACGATGTCACGGACCTCTTCCACCACGAACTGGTGGCGCTTGTGGTGCGAGCCGTCGCGCAGCGACGTGTCGGTCACCCGGACGTCGAGGTCCGCGGAGAACGGCTTGAGAATGTTCGAATTGCTCACTGTCGGTACTCCTTACACCCGAGCCGAGATGATCTGGTCGGCCAGCACATTGCCCACCTGGGTGGCGGCCGCGGTCATGATGTCGAGGTTGCCCGAGTACGGCGGCAGGAAGTCGCCCGCGCCCTCGACCTCGACGAAGATCGACACCTTCGCCATGCCACCGGAAACCAGCGACGGCTCGTCGAACTGAGGCTCGTTGAGCAGGCGGTAGCCGGGCACGTACTCCTGGATGGCCTTCTCCATGCGGTGCACCGACTCGGTGATCGCGTCGCGGTCGGCGTCCTCGGGGATCGAGCAGAAGATGGTGTCGCGCATGATCATCGGCGGCTCGGCCGGGTTCAGGATGATGATGGCCTTGCCGCGCTTGGCGCCACCGATGTTCATGACACCCGCGGAGGTGGTCTTGGTGAACTCGTCGATATTGGCGCGGGTACCGGGGCCGGCGGACACCGAGGACACCGACGCCACGATCTCGGCGTAGTCGACCGGCACGACGCGGGACACCGCGTGCACCATCGGAATCGTGGCCTGGCCACCGCAGGTGATCATGTTGACGTTCATCTCGTCACGCAGGGTGTCGAGGTTGACCGGCGGGATCACGGCGGGGCCGACGGCGGCCGGGGTGAGGTCGATGGCGCGGATGCCGGCCTCGGCGTACTTCGGCGCGTAGGCGCGGTGCACGTACGCGGAGGTCGCCTCGAACAGCAGGTCCGGCTTCTCCGGCAGCGCCAGCAGCCAGTCCGCGCCCTCGGCGGAGGTCTCCAGGCCCAGGCCGCGGGCGCGCTTGAGGCCCTCGGAATCGGGGTCGATGCCGATCATCCAGCGCGGCTCGATCTTGTCCGAACGCAGCAGCTTGTACAGCAGGTCGGTGCTGATGTTGCCGGACCCGACGATCGCGGCGGTGACTTTGCTTGCAGTCACGGCTTTCTCCTACTCGGTGAGGTCTGTGTCAGTCGGGGCGGCGCTTACGCGAAACCCAGGTGGACGGAACCGAGTCCGGCGAACTCGGCGATGAACTCGTCGCCCGGGCGGGCGTCGATGGCACGGGTGCAGGAGCCGGGCAGCACGATGTCGCCCGCCTTCAACCGCACGCCGAACGAGGCGACCTTGCGGGCCAGCCACGCCACGGCGATGGTGGGGTCGCCGAGCACGGCGTCCGAGCGACCCTCGGCGATGACCTCGCCATTGCGGGTCAGCACGGCGTCGATGGCCTTGATGTCCAGCAGTTCCGGCGCGACGCGGGCCTGGCCGAGCACGTAGCCGGCCGAGGAGGCATTGTCGGCGATGGTGTCGCAGAGGCCGATCTTCCACTCCTTGATGCGGGTGTCGATCAGCTCGATGGAGGGCGCGTAGGCGACGGTGGCCTTGCGGACGTCCTCCTCGGTGCAGTCCTCGCCGGGCAGGTCGGCGCCCAGGATGAACCCGACCTCGACCTCCACGCGGGGGTACAGGTACTTGGAGGTGTCGACCGGAACGTCTTCGTAGACTTCCATTTCCGCGAGCAGGTGCCCGTAGTCGGGCTCGTCGACGCCCATCATCTGCTGCATGGCCAGCGAGGACAGGCCGACCTTGTGGCCCACCACCTTCGCGCCACCGGCGAACCGCTGCCGCATGTTGATCAGCTGGATCTCGTACGCGTCGACCACGTCGATCTCGGGGTGCCGCGCGACCAGCGGGTCGATCGGGGTGCGATCCCGTTCGGCCGCCGCGAGCTCGTCAGCCAGTTCCTTGCGAAGCGCGTCGGTCAGCACGCTGTGTTCCTTCCATCGGGGGTACCGGCCGGTGGCCCTACGGTAACGAGACTAGAAATTGAAACGAGTTTTTGTGAAGAACATCGCTTCAGCAGTCCCATCTGCCAGACCAACATAGACCAAACCAGGATTGATTCTATAACGTGTTCTACATGACTGATCGGGATTACGACGTGGTGGTGGTCGGCAGCGGTGCCGCCGGTATGTCCGCCGCCCTCACCGCTGCGCACCACGGTCTGCGCACGGTGCTCATCGAAAAAGCCGCTCATTACGGCGGTTCTACCGCGCGTTCGGGCGGTGGCGTCTGGATTCCCGGAAACAAGGTGCTCAAGGCCGCCGGCAAGGGCGACGACCTGGACGAGGCGCGGACCTACCTCTACAGCATCATCGGCGACGTGGTGCCCAAGGAGAAGATCGACACCTACATCGATCGCGGCGCCGAGGCCTTCGACTACGTCCTGGACCACTCCGCGCTCAAGATGACCTGGGTGCCGGGCTACTCCGACTACTACCCGGAGGCACCGGGCGGCAAGGCGGACGGCCGCTCCTGCGAGCCCAAGCCCTTCAACCTGAAGGTACTGGGCGCAGAGCGCTTCAATCTGGAGCCGCCCTACAGCAAGGCGCCGCTGAACGTGGTCGTCATGCAGGCCGACTACAAGAAGCTCAACCTGATCCGCCGCCACCCGAGCGGCATCCTGCGCGTGCTGCGCGTCGGCACCCGCTGGGCGTGGGGCAAGGCCACCGGCAAGGCGCTGGTCGGCATGGGCCAGGCGATCATCGCGGGTCTGCGCAAGGGCCTGCTGGACGCGAACGTGCCGGTCCTGCTGAACACCCCGCTGACCGGTCTGGTCATCGAGAACGGCGTGGTCACCGGCGTCGAGGCCACCCAGAACGGCGAGACCGTGCGGTTCAACGCCAAGTACGGCGTGATCCTGGGCAGCGGCGGCTTCGAGCGCAACGCCGACATGCGGCACAAGTACCAGCGTGAGCCCATCACCACCGAGTGGACCACCGGCGCCGAGGCCAATACCGGCGACGGCATCCGCGCGGGCATCGAAGCGGGCGGCGCGATCGACTTCATGGACGACTCGTGGTGGGGTCCGACCACCTTCCGCGGCGAGGGCAAGCCCTGGTTCTGCCTCGCCGAGCGGAACCTGCCCGGATCCATCATGATCAACACGCAAGGTCAGCGATTCGGTAATGAGTCCGCTCCTTACGTCGAGGCTGTGCACACCATGTACGGCGGTGAATACGGGCAGGGTGAGGGTCCGGGCGAGAACGTGCCGTGCTGGCTCGTGTTCGATCAGCGCTACCGGTCTCGCTACATCTTCGCCGGATTGCAGCCTGGCCAGCCGATTCCGTCCCGCTGGATGGAAAACGACCTCATTGTCAAGGCCTCTTCGGTAGAAGCTCTCGCGGAGAAGATCGGCGTCCCCGCCGACAACCTGGCCGCCACCATCGAGCGCTTCAACGGCTTCGCCGAGACCGGCAAGGATCTCGACTACAAGCGCGGCGACTCCGCCTACGACCGCTACTACGGCGACGAGACCATCAAGCCGAACCCGTGCCTCAACAAGCTCGAGGTCGGCCCGTTCTACGCGGTCAAGATGGTCCCCGGCGACCTGGGCACCAAGGGTGGTCTGGTCACCGACAACGACGCCCGCGTGCTGCGCGAGGACGGCACCGTGATCGACGGCCTCTACGCCGCCGGCAACACCTCGTCGCCGGTCATGGGCCACACCTACGCCGGTCCCGGCGCGACCATCGGACCCGCGATCACCTTCGGCTACCTGGCCGCCCTCGATGTCGCCGCCAAGGCGAAGAACGGCGCGCCGGTGACGGCCGACAAGGCGTCCTGAACCGTCCCAACCCGGTTCAGGATCGGGTTGGGCGCGAGTCGGGTCACGTCGAGTCCGCGCCCAACCCACCCACACATCCCGTCGTACCGCTCTATCCCGGCGGGGTGTGTGACGACAACTGAAGAACCCGGATCCGCCATCGCGAACGCTCTTTCCGATGGCGGGTCCGGCGTATAACCACACGTAGAAGTGGAGCCGAGCGCGGTGAACGCGCTACCCGGTCAGCGGGCGCAGGCTTGCGGACTCGGCCGCCGCGTTGAACCATCGGACCCGATTGGGGTCGCGATCACGAGGAGAACTTTTTCATGCCCATCGACTTGAGTGTGGCGCTCGGCGCGCAGATCCCGGCGCGCGAATTCAGCTGGTCGGCCAGCGACGTGCAGACATACAACCTGGCGCTGGGCGCCGGCAACCGCTGGACCGACGCCGCCGAGCTGGCCTACCTCGACGACCGTGAGCCGGCCGTGCTGCCGTCCTTCGCGACCGTCGCGCCCTCGTTCCACGAGACCGAGCCGCCGAAGGTGAAGTTCGACGGCATCGACATCGACCTGGCCAAGGTTGTGCACGGCAGCCAGGAGACCATCGTGCACCGCCCGATCCCCGCCTCGGGCAAGGGTTCCATCTCCGGCCGCATCACCGAGATCTGGGACAAGGGCTCCAACGCCGTCATCTGGCGTGAGGACACCGCCGTCGGCTCCGACGGCGAGCCGCTGTGGACCTCGCGGTCGTCCATCTTCGCCAAGGGCGAGGGCGGCTTCGGCGGCGAACGCGGCCCGAGCGCCAAGACCGAACTGCCCGACCGGGCGCCGGAGTTCGAGGTCCTCACCCCGACCCTGCCGCAGCAGGCGCTGCTCTACCGCATGTGCGGCGACCGTAACCCGCTGCACTCGGACCCGGAGTTCGCCCGCAACGCCGGCTTCCCGAACCCGATTCTGCACGGCCTGTGCACCTACGGCCTGGTCCTCAAGACCGCCACCGACACCGTGCTCGCCTCGGATGTCTCGCGCGTCAAGGGTTTCCGCGCCCGCTTCGCCGGCGTCATGTACCCGGGCGAGACCCTGCGCTCGCGCATCTGGCAGCAGGACGGCGAGCTGGTCATCGCGGTGACCGTCGTCGAACGTGACGACGCCCCCGTCCTCGCGGACGTGGTCCTCACCCACTCCTGACGCTGGTCTCCACCGGGCCGCAACCGACTTCGGTTGCGGCCCGGTTCTGTATCCAGGCATCCACCTTCTATGCATCCTGCCTGATATCCTTGATACAAGTCCGTATATCAGGAGGTGGCTCATGGCTCGAACGGTGATCGACCTTGACGACCAGCTGGTTGCCGATGCGTCCAAAGCGCTCGGGACTACGACGAAGAAGGACACCGTGAACGCGGCCCTTCGCGAGATCCTCGAGATCCGCCGCCGCGCTGTCGCGCTGACCCGGCTACAAGAAGCGGTCGCCGATGGGGCGATCGATGTCGAGATATTCGAGGACAAGCGGAACTACCGCCGGTGAACGGCGCTCAGTTCCTCATCGACACCAGCGCTTTGGTCCCCCTGTTGCGCCAGGAGCCGGATGGGGTGGTGTGGCAGCGAGTCGCTGCTGCCGGGCTGATCGCGATCTGCCCGATCACCGAGCTCGAGTTCTTCTACAGCGCCCGCTCGGCTGCCGATCGTGAACTCCTGATCGAGCAGATCCGAATTCTGTTCGGATGGGAACCGGTCGACGACCGTGCCTACCAGCGAGCGTGGGAGGTGCAGGGTGAGTTGACCAGTCGAGGACAGCAGCGAAGCGCCGGCCCGGTCGACCTCGTCGTCGCGGCAACCGCCGAACTTCGCGGGCTGACGCTGCTGCACCGCGATCGAGACTTCGAGTGCATCGCAGCGATTACAGGCCAACCGCATCGTCGGCTCGGTACTCCCTGAATCTGGATGCGCCCTCACGGTGCTCTGCGAGTTGTCCCCAGCCCTCCCCAATGTGAAAGGCCCCTGTGGATGAAATCCACAGGGGCCTTTCCGATCGTCTGGGTAGTTGGTGTTTCAGGGGCGAAGCCCCTGAGAGCTACCGAGAGTTGGTCATCCTCACAGCCAGGTGTCGAGCGTGGTGGTGGTGAGGAAATGTTCGAGGTCGGCGCGCCAGGGGGCCGGGGTGGTCTTCTCCGGTTCGATGGCCGTGTACTGGCCGCGGTAGAAGAGCAGCGGCCTGCCGGAGTCGGTGGACTCCGACAGGGCCTGTACCCGGCCGATCACGATGTAGTGATCGCCGCCGTCGAGCACGTTGTCCACAGTGCACTGGATCGTGGCCAACGCGCCGTCCAAAACCGGGAGGTCCAGTTCCGAGGTGTGCCAGTCGATTCCGGCGAACTTGTCGGGTTCGCGGGAACCGAAGCGGGCGCACACCGGCTGTTGCTCCTCGGCCAGCATGTTCACGGCGAAGCTGCCGTTGCGTTCGATCGCCTTCCAGGAGCGGGACTCCTTGGTGGGGCAGAACAGCACCAGCGGCGGATCGAGGGACAGCGCGGCGAACGACTGGCACGCGAAGCCGATCGGCGCCCGCTCGCCGCCCTCGTCGTCGAAGGTGGTGATGACGGTGATGCCGGTGCAGAACTGCCCCAGCACATTCCGGAACTGACGCCCATCGATGACGGGGTGCCCGTCGGTCGTCGCTTCCTTGGTCAATTCGGCCTCGGTCATGTTCTGCCGCCCCTTGTAGTCCGTGCTCGCTACTTGAATCCGACGGTGAAGTCGTGGCCCCACAGGCTGACCGCGGTGGATTCCCGCGCGATCCACGAGTGGTCGTCGACTTCGAGTCCCTCACAGCCGAATTCGATGTCGAATCCGCCCGGCGTCTTCATGTAGAAGGAGAGCATCTTGTCATTGATGTGGCGACCCAGGGTGGCCGACATCTTGACCTTCTTACGGTTCGCGCGATCCAGGCAGAGGCCGACGTCGTCGGAGTTCTCCACCTCGACCATGAGGTGCACGATCCCGGTCGGGTTGGGCAGCGGCAGGAACGCCAGCGCGTGGTGGCGCGGGTTGCAGCCGTAGAAGCGCAGCCAGGCCGGGTCGCCGTCGGCGGGACGGCCCACCATCTGCGGGGGCAGACGCATGGAGTCACGCAGGCGGAAGCCCAGCACGTCCTGGTAGAACGCCTGCGCGGCCGCATCGTCGGTGCAGGTGAGGACCACGTGGCCCAGACCCTGCTCCGCGGTCACGAACTTGTGGCCGTACGGGCTCACGAAACGGCGGCCCAGGTACTGCGCACCGTAGAACGCCTCCAGGGTGTTCCCGGCCGGATCCTGGAACCGGATCATGCCCTCGACGCGACGCTCACCGAGTTCTTCCTTGGTGCCCTCGGTGTAGGCGACCCCGGCCTTGGCCAGGCTCTCGCGCAGCTCCTGCAGGCCCTTGGCGTCGGTGACCTCCCAGCCGGAGACCAGCAGGCGGTCCTGCTCGCCGGGCACGATGATCAGACGCGCGGCGAAGTCGTCCATGCGCAGGTAGAGCGCATCGGGGTTCAGCCCGCTGCCCTCCATCATGCCGAGCACCTTGAGGCCGTACTCGCGCCAGGCCGCCATGTCGGTGGCCTCGATGCGCATGTACCCGAGTGCCTTGATACTCATGGTCACTTCTCCTTGACGCCGAGCAGGAAGTCGGTTGCCAGGCGGTTGAACTCGTCGAACTTCTCGAGCTGCGCCCAGTGGCCGCAACCGCCGAACACGTGCAGCTGCACGCGCGGCACCATCTTCAGGGCCACGAGCGCGCCGTCGATCGGGTTCACGCGGTCCTCGCGGCCCCAGATCATCAGCACCGGCTGCCGCAGCTTGAACGCGTCCCGCCAGATCATGCCCTTGGCGAAGTCGGCGCCGGCGAAGGACTTGCCCATGGCGCGGGTGGCGGCCAGGGATTCCGGCTGCGAGGCCGAGGCGAAACGCTCCTCGACGAGTTCCGGCGTGATCAGCTTCTGGTCGAAGACCATGATCCGCAGGAACGCCTCCAGGTTCTCCTTCGTGGGTTCGAAGTTGAACTTGGACAGCAGCTTCACGCCCTCGGTCGGGTCCGGCGCGAACAGGTTGGTGGACAGGCCGCCCGGGCCCATCAGCACCAGCTTGCCGGCGCGGTCCGGGTAGTCCAGCGCGAAGCGGGTGGCCGCGCCGCCGCCGAGCGAATTGCCCAGCAGGTGAACGCGATCGGTGATGCCGAGGGTGTCGAGCAGGTCCTCGAGCGCCGAGGACGAGTGCACGAAGTACTGCGGGTGCTCGGTCGGCTTGTCGGACTGCCCGAAGCCGGGCTGGTCGACGGCCAGGACGTGGAAGTCCTTGGCCAGCACCGGAATGTTCTTGGCGAAGTTCGACCAGGAGCTCGCGCCCGGACCGCCGCCGTGCAGCAGCACGATGGTGGGGCCGTTGCCGACGCCCGCCTCGTGGTAGTGCAGCTTCAGGTCCGGCCGCACCTGCGCGAAGCGCGAGGTGGACTCGTAGGTGATTTCCTCTACGGCGGTCACGGATTACACCATTCCGTCGGTGACCGGCAGGCCGAACGCGTGGGTGCCGTACATGACGTAGGCGCGCTCGGGATCCTGCGAGGCGTGCACGCGGCCGGCGTGGGCGTCACGCCAGAAGCGCTGCAGCGGAGTGCCTTCCACCAGCGCGGTGGCGCCGGCGGCCTCGAAGAGGCGGTCGACGGAGGCGATCACGCGGCCGGTGGCGCGCACCTGGTCGCGGCGGGCGGCGGCACGCATCTCGAACGGGACGTCCTTGCCCGCCACGATGCACGCGTACTCGTCGGCGATATTGCCCGACAGCTGACGCCAGGCGGCGTCGATGTCACTGGCGGCCTCGGCGATCCGGACCTTGGCGAACGGGTCGTCCTTGGCGTTCTCGCCGGCGAAGGCGGCGCGCACGCGCTTGCCCTGGTGCTCGACGTGGGCCTCGTAGGCGCCGTAGCCCATGCCGATGATCGGCGCCGTGATGGTCGCGGGATGGATGCTGCCCCAAGGCATCTTGTACAGCGGATCGGTATTCTGCTCCAGGCCAGGCGATTTCAGTTCGCCCATGGTCCGCATGCTGAGGAAACGGTGCTTGGGAACGAAAACGTCCTTGACCACGACGGTGTTGGAGCCGGTGCCGCGCAGGCCCACGACGTGCCACACATCGTTGACGACGTACTCGCTGCGGGGGATCAGGAACGAGCCGAAGTCGACCGGCTTGCCGTTCTTGATGACCGGACCGCCGACGAAGACCCAGTCGGCGTGATCGGAACCCGAGGACCAGGCCCACGAACCGTTGACGGTGTAGCCCGAGCCGTCCTCGGTCACCACGCCCGCGCCCATCGGGGCGTAGGAGGAGGAGATCCGGACCTCGGTGTCGTTGCCCCAGACCTCTTCCTGGGCCTTCTGGTCGAACAGCGCCAGGTGCCAGTTGTGGATGCCGAGGATGCCGGCACACCAGCCGGTGGAACCGCAGGCGCTGGCCAGCTTGCGGACCTGGTCATAGAAGATCACCGGGTCGCAGGCGTAGCCGCCCCACTGCTTGGGCTGCACGAGCTTGAAGAAGCCGGTCGCCTGCAGATCCTTGACGGTCTGGTCCGGAAGGCGGCGCAGATCCTCGGTCTCCTGGGCGCGCTCACGCAGGGTGGGCAGCAGCGCCTCGACCCGCTCAACTACTTCTTGCGTCATCTCGCCAGTTGCTCCTGCCTGGTGCTGGTACCGGAAGCGGTCTTCGTTTGCCCCTGAGAGTAGAACACGTTCTTATTCCTGTCGAGAACGCGGTTCACGCCCAGCTCAGAGAGCCCCCATCCAGGTAGTTGGTCCTATCGCTGGCAAACGGCCAGCCGATTTTGTAACGTGTTCTAGTACATCCATAGGAGGATCAGGAAATGGCGACAACCCCCCAAGGGCCCCGCGGGAAGGTCCGCGAGATCGACGTGGGCTCCGCGCCCACCCGTTTCGCCCGGGGCTGGCACTGTGTAGGCCTGGCCAAGGACTTCCGGGACGGCAAGCCGCACTCGGTCAACATTTTCGACACCAAGCTGGTTGTTTTCATGAACAGCCAGGGCGAACTGAAGGTCCTGGACTCCTACTGCCGCCATCTCGGCGGCGACCTCTCCATGGGTGAGGTCAAGGGCGACTCCATCGCGTGCCCGTTCCACGACTGGCGCTGGGGCGGCAACGGCAAGTGCACCGGCATCCCGTATGCCCGGCGCGTGCCCCCGCTGGCACGCACCCGCGCGTGGACCACGCTCGAGCGCAACGGTCAGCTGTACGTGTGGCACGACCACGAGGGCAACCCGCCCACCGACGAGGTGACCATCCCCTACGTCGAGGGTCCGTACACCAACGCCGACGGCACCCCGTCGGAAACCCTCAACGACGGCTGGACCGACTGGACCTGGCACTCGCTGCTGATCGAGGGCTCCAACTGCCGCGAGATCATCGACAACGTCGTGGATATGGCGCACTTCTTCTATATCCACTACGCCTTCCCGACGTACTTCAAGAACGTCCTCGAAGGCCACGTCGCCACCCAGTACCTCGAGACCAAGGGCCGTCCGGATGTCGGCAAGGCCGCGGAGAACGGCATCGACGTGCTGCTCAAGTCCGAGGCGTCGTACTTCGGCCCGTCCTACATGATCAACCCGCTGCTCAACATCTACAGCGGCTTCGAGGTCAAGACGGTCCTCATCAACTGCCACTACCCGGTCTCGCAGGACTCGTTCGTGCTGCAGTGGGGTGTGTCGCTGGAGAAGCCGAAGGGGCTGCCCGAGGAGCAGGCGGAGAAGTTCGCCGCCAAGATGACCGAGGGCGTGTCCGAGGGCTTCCTGCAGGACGTCGAGATCTGGAAGCACAAGTCCAAGATCGACAACCCGTTGCTGACCGAGGAAGACGGCCCGGTGTACCAGCTGCGCCGCTGGTACGAGCAGTTCTACGTCGACGTCGCCGACATCGACCCGAAGATGACGCAGCGCTTCGAATTCGAGATCGACACCTCCAAGGCCAATGAGCAGTGGGGTCTCGAGGTCGAGGAGAACCTGCGCAAGAAGGCGGAGGCCGAGGCGGCCGCCACACAGGAGGCGAACGCCTGATGACCACCTGGGCGAAGGCACCCGATTTCGCGGACCGGCCGGAACAGCGAGCGCAGGTGCGCGCCCAGACGGTCGTCGACAAAGAGCACTACATGGAGTCCGGGCTGACGCCGATCGCGTGTCAGACCTGCGGCACCCAGGTGCAGGTGCGCAAGCACAGCCACAACCAGAAGACGGTGCAGTGGACGACCGACCCGGCCGCCACCTGCCCCGTCTTCCGCAAGCTGGCCGAGTCCGGTCCCACCACCGGGAAGCCGGACTCGTGCCCGAACCTCGAGAAGACCATCGACCACGCGGTCGCGGAAGGGATTCTCGGGGTCGACGACTGACGTCTGTCGACCCGCTGGGGTTCCACCCGCGGTGGTGCCCGCCGCGCGCACGCATGGCGGGCACGAGAACCGAAGAGTGGAAACGCCCTCAGTCGAGCCGGAAGTCTTCGAAGTCGAATCCGGGGGAGACGACGCAACTCACCAGCGCGTAGTCGTCTCCCGCCGGCCGGGCGGCCTGGCTGATCCCGCCGGGAACCACCGCCTGGGGGCGCTGCCCCTGCTCGACATCGGGTCCGAGGACGATCTCCTCACCCCCGATGTTCAGCAGCAGGGGACCACCCCGATGCCAGAACCAGATCTCGTCCGAGGCCACCGTGTGCGGTGCGGACTTCTCACCCGGCAGCAGCAGGAAGTAGATCGCGGTGCCACTCGCCCGCGGCCCCGGATAGTCCTCCGGCGTGAATTCCATCGGGCTGCGCCAGGTTTCGCGATACCAGCCACCCTCGGGATGCGGCTGAAGATCCAATTCCACGGCCAGTTTCGGACGGTCGTCGCTCATCGGTTCACTGTATTTCCCCACGTTCCGGGATGTCGGGCGGCGCGAGCGGCCGCTGACCGCGATGAGCGGATGCATGGTTCGATCGTTGTCATCGATGCCCGAAACGCTCATTCCTGAGCTGTATCGTCGAAAACGTGGACCTGCTCAGCGAAGCAATCTCCGCCATTCGGACCGGACACCCCACCTCCGGCATGTTCGTGCGGCACGCGCCGTGGGGGCGCGCGTATCCGGTGGTGCCCGGCTCGGGATTCCATGTGGTGCTGCAGGGTTCGTGCTGGCTGGTGCCGCCCGGCGGGGAACCGATGGCCCTCGGCGTCGGCGATGTGATCTTCATGCCCCGCGGGGCCGACCACCTGCTGGTGGACAGTCTCGACAGCGCCGTCACCGAGCAGGCGCGGCCCGGGGAACCGCGGGAGATCACCGGTCCGGGCGCGCGCTGCGTACTGGTCTGCGGGGCCTACGGGCTCGGGCGGCAGCGCAGCCACCCGCTGCTCGACGAGCTGCCCGAATTCATCCATCTCCCCGCCCGGCGCGGCCGCCACCCCGCCCTGCGCGGAGCGGTGGACCTCCTCGCCGCCGAGATCTCCGAACCACGGGCGGGCACCGACGCCGCCATCCCGGCCCTGCTGGAAACCCTGCTGCTGTTCGCCCTGCGCGCCTGGTTCGACGATCGGGCCGACGCGCCGACCGGCTGGGCCGCGGCCTTCGCCGATCCGGCCGTCGCGACCGCGCTGCGCGCCATGCACGAAGCGCCCGAGCGGGGCTGGGCGGTACCCGAACTCGCCGCCGTGGCGGGTGTTTCGCGGGCCACCCTGGCCCGGCGGTTCACGGCGACGGTCGGTGAGCCGCCGCTGTCCTACCTCACCCGATGGCGCATGCTCACCGCGGCGCGACTGCTCCGGGAGTCCGACACCCCGTTGTCGACCGTCGCCCGAAAGGTCGGTTACCAGAGCGAATTCGCGTTCGCCAAGGCGTTCAAACGCGAATACGGGCTGGCGCCCGGGCAGTACCGGCGCGCGGACGATCAGCTGTCGGTCATCGCGGTGTGAGGCGGTCGCGCTGCTGAACGGCCGGTGAATCCGGAGGCGGAAGGGCGGCGCGGCGGCCTAGGCTGGCAGGCGTGACGGACTGGCGTGCACGCAAGGGGCCGATCGGGGTACTGACGGGCGCGGGCATCTCCACCGATTCCGGGATTCCGGATTTCCGTGGGCCGCGCGGGGTCTGGACCAAGGATCCGATCGCGGAACTGCTCTCCACCTATCAGAACTATGTGGCCGATCCGGAATTGCGGGTACGGGCCTGGCTGGCCCGCCGCGACAATCCGGCCTGGACGGCCACCCCGAACGACGCCCATCGCGCGCTGGCCAGGCTCGCGGCGGAGCGGCAGGTCGGGATCATCACACAGAACATCGACCGGCTGCATCAACGGGCCGGCTCGGACACGGTCGTGGAGATCCACGGCAATATGTTCGAAGTCGTCTGCATCGACTGCGAATTCACCGACTCCATGGCGGCCACACTGGAGCGGGTCGCGGCCGGGGAACCGGATCCCGCCTGCCCGCGGTGCGGTGGAATCCTCAAGGCGGCCACCATCATGTTCGGGCAGCACCTGGATTCGGATGCGATCCGCGCGGCCGTGCAGATCGCGGAGACCGCGGAAATCTTTCTGGCCGTGGGCAGTACGCTCCAGGTCGAGCCCGCGGCCTCGATGTGCGCGGTGGCCGTGGACGCGGGCGCCGACCTGGTCGTGGTGAACGCGGAACCGACCCCGTACGACGAGTACGCCGCCGAGATCGTGCGCGACCCGATCGGTGTCGCGCTACCCCGGTTGGTGTCGGAGATCCTGGGGGACTGAGGGTTTCAGCTGAACGGGGTCTTCGGGCGGGCCTGGAGTTCGCCGTCGATCCACAGGTCGATCTTCTCGTTGTAGAAGCAGGCGAGCCCGGCGATCTTCTGGCTCTCCGGCAGCGGGGTGCGGTAGATCCAGACCAGGTCGGGGAACTCCTCCTCGCCGAGCCGGACCGACCAGTATTCGGCGGTGCCCTTGTACGGGCAGTGCGTCTCGGTATCGGACGGCGTCAGCAGGTCCATCCGGACATCGGTGAGCGGCACGTAGTAGCGCGCCGGCAGACCGGTCTCGAACAGGATGCGCGGGCCGTGCGAATCGGCCAGCACCTGGCCGTTCAGCTCCACGCGCACGTGCCGGGAACTGCCGAGGATGTCCACCCGGGTGTAGGGGTCACGCGGGTGCACGTAGATCGGTTCGTCCTCCTCGAACCATTCCGTCATCGCATGGAAATCCAGTTTCACCAGGTCACGCAATTCCGGGAGCGGGGAATCGAGGTGCCGGACGGCCGCGCCGGCCGCCACGACGCCGTCGGCCACCACATCGAACTCGGTGCCGGTGCCGCGGCTGGGGGACGGGCGGGTCTTGCCATTGGGTTCCAGCTTGGCCCGCAGGTCGGCGACCGGCAGGTAGTAGGTGGGGTAGTGCGGGGACTCCCACACCAGCGTCGGAGTGACGGTGTCCGCGGCCAGGTGGCCGCCGAGGTAGGCGCGTACTCGCTTGGCGCTCGGTTCGACGCGTACTCGGCCGCGCTGAGTCTCGGTCATACCTTCCGACGGTACGCCCGCCATGGAAGCGGCTGGCGGCGAAGCGGATTCGGGAAGTGGGCCGGTGCGTGTCCGGGCCGGTGCCGGAGGCGATTTTCCCCGGCTGACCAGGCTCGATAGGGTGGTCTGGCAATTTATGGGCAACACAAGAAGGTGGCGGTCAGATGTCGGAACCGGTCGAGACGCGTGTGACGGGGCCGGACGGCACGCCGACAGTGGGCTCCGACGCCGCGCCACCCGAGCCGCAGGGCCTGCGCACCGGGCTCCGACGCCGCCACATGACCATGATCGGCATCGGCGGGGCGATCGGCGCGGGCCTGTTCGTGGGCAGCGGATCGGTCATCCAGACCGCCGGGCCCGCCGCCGTGCTGTCCTACGCGGCCGCCGGGCTGGTGGTGCTGGCCGTGCTGCGCGCCCTCGGTGAAATGGTGGTCGCCCGCCCGGTCGCCGGATCGATGGGGGAGTACGCGCGCCTGGCCATGGGCCCGTTCGCCGGATTCACCGTCGGCTGGCTGTACTGGTACCTCTACGTCATCCTGGTCGGGGCCGAGGCGGTGGCCGGTGCGGCCATCCTTGGCACCTGGGTCGACCTGGACCAGTGGGTGCTCTCGGCCGGGCTGCTGGTCATCATGACCGCCGTCAACCTGCTGTCGGTGCGGTCGTTCGGCGAGTTCGAGTTCTGGTTCGCCTCCATCAAGGTGGTGGCCATCGTCGGCTTCCTGGCGGTCGGGCTGGCCTGGATCTTCGGGCTCTGGCCCGGGTCGCAGCCCGGATTCTGGAATCTCACCGGCCATGGCGGTTTCGCACCCAACGGGGTCACCGGCATCTTCTCGGCAATCGTGGTGGTGATGTTCGCCTTCGGCGGTACCGAGATCGTCACCGTCGCGGCCGCCGAGACCGAGGAACCGGCCAAGGCGGTCACCCGGGCCACCAACAGCGTGCTGTGGCGGGTGGGCCTGTTCTACGTGGCCTCGATCTTCCTGGTGGTCACGATCCTGCCGTGGAACGACGCCAAGGTGCTGAAGAGCCCGTTCGTCAGCGCCCTCGAGCACATCGGCATCCCCGCGGCGGGCACCATCATGCAGGTCGTCATCCTGACCGCGGTGCTGTCGGTGCTGAACTCGGCCATCTACGTCTCCTCCCGCATGCTCTACGTCCTCACCCGCGATGGCGACGCCCCCGCCGCCCTGGTGAAACTCAACAAGCGCGGCGTCCCCGCCCGAGCCGTCCTACTCGGCACCATCGCCGCCTGGGGCGCGGTCATCGCCTCCTACGTCTCCCCGGACAAGGTCTTCACCTTCCTGGTGAACTCCATCGGCGTGGTGCTGGCCTTCGTCTACGTGGCGATCATGTGCTCCCAGCTGCGACTACGCGCCCGCCTTCGCCGTGAGGACCCCTCGGCCCTCACCTACCGCATGTGGGGCTACCCCTACGTGAGCTGGGCCGTCGTCATCGCCCTGTTCGCCGTCTTCGTGGCCATGGCCCGCAACCCCGACCAACGCAACCAGCTCATCGCCTCCACCGTCAGCCTCCTGGCAGTGATGGCGATCTACCCCTTGCGCGCCAAGTTCGGCCGCAAACCGCCGGTCCGCGAGGTCGAGGTGCTCCACCACTGACGAAACGGCATGTGACGCACCGAGACTCGTGACGTACCGGGCGATTCCAGACGCCTGCCAATAGATTTCGAACTGGCATTAGATTCGGTGGTTATGTTCGTGGGTGTGATGCGTGCCTATCGACTGCCGACCAACGCCAATCGGGGCAAGGTCGACGCTGATCGCAACCGTGTCGGTGTCGCGCAACCCGCGTGCGGACTACTGGGTGAAGGTATCCACGCTCCGCAAAGGCAAGCCTGTGAGCGTTCCGCTGCAGGGGTACGACCACTTCAGACATGCCCCGGGGCGAGTACGCAATTTCTGTGAGGTCAGCGTGAGCGTCGCAGGAGAAGTATTTTTCGCCTTGGTGAAGGAGTCGGTGCCGTCGCAGCGGCGTGACGAAGGTGTATCGGTCGGTCTGGACTGGGGTCTGAAGAGCGTCTTCACAACCAGTGACGGGGAGCTGCTGGGCCGAAGGCTCTACGGCTGGCTCTGTCTGCGTGATCGTGAGTTGAGCGATCTGGTGGCGGCGCTGCAGCGTCAAGGGATCCGGCCGCGGGATTCGCAGCGATGCTGTTCCGGTTGTGGCTACGTCGACAAGAAGAACAGAACTTCGCAGAAGCGCTTCGTGTGCCGTTTCTGCGGGAAGGCGCTCCAGGCAGATATCAACGCCGCTCGCAATGTCCTCGGACGTTCCGAGGCCGAGAACGGCCTTCGCGATCTTGCCAAGGGGCGGGTCCTCGCGGAGCTGGATCGATCGTTCCGTGCCAGATGGCGGATCGAACCGACCCTCCTCCGCGAGCGATCGACACGCGGGCGCAGTACCGCTACGTCGTCGCCGACGACGTCAACTGGAGTCGCGGGTCAACCCCGCGTCTCCGGATACTGCCGGCACGCCATGGCTATTGGTTGGACTTGATGACAACAGCAGTGCCGTAGGCCGCCACTTCGCTCATGGTGTTGGCGATCTCATTGCAGTCGAACCGCATCGCGATCACAGCGTTGGCGCCGAAGGCGATCGCGTGTTGACACATTCGCATGATCGCTTCATGCCGGGACTGGTAGAGGAGCTGCGTGTATTCATGGATTTCTCCGCCGCCGAGGGCGCGGAACCCAGCGGCGAAGTTTGCGCCCAGGCCGCGGCTGCGGACGGTCAGGCCCGCGACCTCACCGATCACCCGGACGATGTCCTGGCCCGGCACGTCGTTCATGGTGGAGACCAGGATGGGGAACTGCGGGGCCGGGGGCTGCTGCGGCTGCGGCTGGCCCTGCTGCGGGTAGGGCGCCTGACCCTGCGGGGGATAGGGCTGCTGGCCGGGCGCCTGCTGCGGGTACTGCTGCTGGTAGGGCTGCTGCGGCGGCATCGGTTGGTTCATGAGCGGGATGGTACGGGGCCGGGTGGAACGGGTACGGCTTCCCGGTGAACGGGTCGTGGACGGCGAACGGCCCGTGCGCGAGATGCGCACGGGCCGTTCGGGAGTCCGATCCTAGGCCGGGCGGGCCAGGGGGCGGGCCGGGGTGCCGAAGAGCTGGGCGTCGGCGTGGGCGCGCTTGAAGAACAGGTGCGCGTCGTGCTCCCAGGTGATGGCGATGCCGCCGTGCATCTGAACGGTCTCGGAGACCACCGAGTTGAAGGTGTCGATGGCGTGCAGGCGAGCCGCCTGGATGTCGATCGGCTCGACCGCGCCCTCCGCGAGACCCGCGATCGCCAGGTAGCCCAGCGAACGCGCCGACTCCACCAGCACGTACATGTCGGCCATGCGGTGCTTGAGGGCCTGGAAGCTGCCGATCGGGCGACCGAACTGCACGCGCGACTTCGAGTACTCGACGGTCATGTCGAGGCACTGCTCGGCCGCGCCGATCTGCTCGGCCACCATTGCGGCCCAGGCGATCTCGCGCAGGCGGGTGACATCGAGCTGCCCCAGCGGGGTCGCCGCCACGGAGTCGAAGTCGATGCGCGCCAGCTTGCGGGTCGGGTCCTGGGTGACCACGGCGGTGCGGGTGACGCCCGCCGCGTCGCCCGCGACCTCGAACAGGCCGTCGGCGGTGAGCACCAGCAGGGTGTCGGCGAACGCGCCGTCCAGCACGTAATGCGCGGAGCCCGAGAGGGTTCCACCGGTCGACCGCACGCCGAAGGCGTCCCAGCCGTTCGCCGCGGCCCAGCACAGGGCCAGCGTCCGCGCGCCCTCGGCGACCTCCGGCAGCAGCCGCTCGCCGGCCTCGGCGTTCCCGGCCAGCAGCAGCGCCTGCACACCCAGCACGGCCGAGCCGAGCATCGGGGGCGCGGACAGCGTGCGGCCGAGTTCCTCGACCACCAGCAGGGATTCGACCAGGCCGACCCCGATGCCGCCGAACTCCTCCGGAATGGCCAGGGCCGCGACGCCGACCTGCTCGCACAGCAGCTTCCACAGCTGTTCGTCGTAGCCGCGGTCGGTCTCCAGCCCGCGCCGCATGGCCGCGCTGTCACCGTGCTTGGTCAGCACCGCGCGCACGGTGGTGACGAGTTCCTGCTGTTCGGCAGTGAGGCTCATGCCTGCGCTCCCAAGGGGTAGAAGTGATTCGAGTCAGAGGTCCGGTGGCCGGGCCGGTCCGCACCGGCGGCCATGAGCGAGCGGACGCACCGGGCGACGAGCGGGGTGTGTGCCCCACCCGCGCACGGGGTGTCGAGCGTGGCGCCGGCCACCGGGGTGCTCATGCGACGTTCCCGGCCCGGAGCGCCGCGGCGATGCGGGCGCGGTGCTGCGCGGGGGTGCCCCAGGCCGAACGCAGGGCGGTGACCTTGGTCAGCCACAGCGACAGATCGCATTCGGCGGTGTAGCCGATCGCGCCGTGCACCTGCAGCGCGATGCGCGCGGTCTGGTACGCCGCCTCGCCGCAGGCCAGCTTGGCCGCGGAGATGTCGCGGCCCCGGGTCTCGGCGTCCGCGCCCGACTCCAGGGTCAGCGCGGCGCGGTAGAGCAGCGGCAGCGCCATCTCCAGGCCGATGTGGGCATTGGCCAGATGGTGCTTGATGGCCTGGTTGCGGCCGATCGGGGTGCCGAACTGCTGGCGCTGCTTCACGTACTCGACGCTGGTGTCCAGCATCGCCCGGCCCGCGCCGAGCAGCTGCGCGGCGGCGGCCAGGGCGGCGGTGTCGAAGGCGAGATTGATTGCGGCGGAAACGCCTTCGCCCTCGGCGAGGGTCTCGCCCGCGGTCACGGTGAAGAGGCGGCGCGCGGCGTCCACCGAGGTCACCAGGTCACCGGCGGTGCCGAGCGCGATGCGGTCGCCCTCGGCGATCAGCACCAGGTCAGCGATGTCGGCGTCCAGCGCGGTGGCGGCACCGGCGGAGCGGCCCGCGTTGGCACCCGCGGAGGCGGTCACCGCGAGGGTGCCGAGCTTCGCGCCCTCGGCCAGCTCCGGCAGCTTCTCGGCGGCGAGCGCCGAGTCCGGAAGCGCCTGCAGCAGTGCGGGAATCGCGGCGGCGGTCTCCACCAGCGGACCCGGCACGGCGGCCCGGCCGATCTCGGTGAAGGCCACGATCATCTCGACCGGACCGGCGCCGAAGCCGCCGTTGTCCTCGGAGATGGTCAGCCCCAGCGCGCCCGCCTCGGCCAGCTGGCCGATCAGCGCGCGCCCGGCGGCGGCCTCGCCCTCGCCCCACGCCCGGACCAGGCCGGGAGTCTTGGCGGACTCGCCCATCTTGCGCAGGCTGGCGGCGAAATCGTTCTGTTCTGCGGTCAATGCGAATCGCATGTCGTCGTCCTCCCTGTGGCTATCGCGGCAGGCCGAGCAGGCGTTCGGCGATGATGTTGCGCTGGATCTCGTTGGTACCGGCGTAGATCGGGCCCGCCAGCGAGAACAGGTAGCCGTCGGTCCACGCCGACTCCTGCTCCGCGGCCGCGCCGTGCAGATCGAGCGCGGTTTCGTGCATGGCGATGTCCAGATCCGACCAGAACACCTTGTTCACCGAGGACTCCGCGCCCAGCTGGCCGCCATCGGCCAGGCGGGTCACGGTGGCCCAGGTGTTGAGGCGGTACGCCTCCGCGCCCACCCACGCGTCGACCACGCGGTCGGCGGCGGTGGTGTCGGACTCGGCGGCCGAGTCCTTCCACAGCTCGATCAGCTTGCGGGCGGTGGCATTGAACCGGCCCGGCGCGCGCAGCGACAGACCACGCTCGTTGCTCGAGGTCGCCATGGCGACCTTCCAGCCGTTGTTCGCCTCACCGATCACGTCCTGATCCGGCACGAACACGTTGTCCAGGAAGATCTCCGCGAAGCCCGGCTCGCCGTCCAGCTGCGGAATCGGCCGCACCGTGATGCCCTCCGCGGTGAGCGGGAACATCAGGTAGGTGAGGCCCTTGTGGCGCTGCGCCTCCGGGTCGCTGCGGAACAGGCCGAAACCCCAGTCCGCGAACGAGGCCCGCGAGCTCCAGGTCTTCTGGCCGTTGAGCAGCCAGCCGCCCTCGGTGCGCTTGGCGGTGGAGCGGATACCGGCCAGGTCGGAACCGGCCTCCGGCTCGGACCAGGCCTGCGCCCAGATGTCGTCGGCGCGCGCCATTCTCGGCAGGATGCGGGCCAGCTGCTCGGGCGAACCATGCTCGAACAGGGTGGGCGCCAGCAGGAAGATGCCGTTCTGCGAGACGCGACCCGGCGCGCCCGCGGCGTAGTACTCCTCCTCGAAGATGACCCATTCGGTCAGCGAGGCGTCCCGGCCGCCGTACTCGGCGGGCCAGGCCACACACGACAGGCGGGCGTCGGCCAGCTTGGCCTCCCACTCGCGGTGCAGTTCGAAACCGGCCTTGGTGTCCATGGACGGCAGGGGAGCGGCGGGCTTGTTGGCCGCCAGGAAGTCGCGCACCTCGGCGCGGAATTCCTCGGTCTTGCTGTCGAATTCGAGATCCACTTACTTTGCCCCGTCGTTGATGGTGCTGGATTCACGGCTCGCCGTGGTTGCGGCAGCCTTCATGGACTTGGCGTCCATACCGCCCAGAGAGCCCGTGCCGACCTCGGCGTTGTGCGCGTGCGCGAAGTGATGCAGCCCGAACACGGAATCCATGCCCGCGCGCATCCCCATCAGGTCCTCGCACTGGTTGACGGCCTTCTTGGTGAGCGCCAGCCCGAACTGCGGCATCTCCGCGATCTTCTCGGCGAGCGCGAAGGTCTGCGCCTCCAGCTCCTCGCGCGGGACAACGCGATTCAGCATGCCCCACTCGTAAGCCTGTGCCGCGGTGAAGCGCTCACCGGTGAACAGCACCTCCTTGGCGCGGCGCGGACCCAGCACCCACGGGTGCGCGAAGTATTCGACGCCCGGAATGCCCATGCGCACCACCGGATCGGAGAAGAACGCGTCCTCGGAGGCCACGATCATGTCGCAGGCCCACGCCAGCATGAGCGCGCCCGCGATGCACGCGCCCTGCACCATGGCGATGGTCGGCTTGGGGATCTCCCGCCAGCGCCGGCACATGCCCAGGTACACCTCGGACTCGCGCGCGAAGCGCTGATCGCCGCCCGGCCGGTCCACGTGGTCCCACCACATGACGGCCTGGTTCTCGTAGGAGATGTGGTGGTCGCGGCCCTGCGTGCCGATGTCGTGCCCGGCACTGAAATGCTTTCCGGCCCCGGCCAGGACGATCACCTTGACCTCGGCGTCCTCGACGGCCTTGGTGAAGGCGGCGTCGAGCGCGTAGGTCATGACCGAGTTCTGCGCGTTGCGGAAGTCCGGCCGGTTCAGCGTGACGACCGCGATCGGGCCGCGCTTCTCGTAGAGGACGACTTCGCCCTCATCGGGGATGGGCCCCAATTCCTGGCTCACACTGCCTCCTTCTGCGTGCTCGAGCGCCCTGCGTGGTTACGCTGCGCTACCGCCTCCGGGCTGGACTCGATCACGCGGTCTCCTCATCACGTAGGTTGCGCTTCAGCACCTTGCCTGCGGCGTTGTACGGCAGCGCGTCGCGGAATTCCACGAACCGCGGCACCTTGAAGTTGGCCAGCATGGTCTTGGCCTTCGCGATCACGTCCTCGGCGGTGAGCTCCGAGCCCGCCCGGCGCACCACGTACACCTTGCCGACCTCGCCCATGCGCTCGTCGGGCACGCCGATGACCGCGGTCTCGGCGACGCCCTCGATGCGGGCCATGGCCTGCTCCACCTCGGCGGGATACACATTGAAGCCGCCGGAGATGTACATGTCCTTGAGCCGGTCGGTGACCTTCATGTATCCGCGCTCGTCGATCACCGCGACATCGCCGGTGTGCAGCCAGCCGTCCGGGTCGATGGTGGCGGCGGTGGCCTGCGGGTCGTCGAGGTAGCCGCGCATCACCTGGTCGCTGCGCAGCAGCAGTTCGCCGTTGTCGGCCAGCTTCATCTCGAAGCCGTCGATGGGTCGGCCGCAGGTGTTGGCGATGGTCTCGCTGGAGTCCTCGGGGCGGCACATGGTGCCGAAGCCGCCGGACTCGGTCTGGCCGTAGGCGGTCAGCACCACGTCGAAAGTCAGCTCCGAGCGCAGTCTTTCGATGAGCACGACCGGCACGGTCGCCGCACCGGTGACCGCGACGCGCAGGCTGGACAGATCCGCCGCATCCCGCTGGGGGTGATCGAGGATGGTCTGGTGAATGGTCGGCGGGCCGGTGAGCACGGTAATGCGCTCGGCGGCGATCAAGCGCATGGTCTCGGGCACGTCGAACACGGCCTGCGGCACGATGGTCGCGCCGGTGGCCAGGCAGGCGATGATGCCCGCCTTGTAGCCGAAGCTGTGGAAGAACGGCGGCACCACCAGGTAGCGGTCGTCGCTGTTCAGGGTGGCGCAGTCGGCCCAGGCCCGGGCGCTGGACAGCAGCTGGTGGTGCGCGATGAGCACGCCCTTGCTGCGGCCGGTGGTGCCCGAGGTGAACAGGATGTCGGAAAGATCGTCCGGCGATACCGATTCCGCGCGCGCGACGACCTCGTCGAGGCTCACGGTCTCGGCCACCTTGCCCAGATCGGACCAGGCGATGGCGTTCTCCACCGGCGCCTCGCCCTCGACCGGAATCACGACGATGGTCTCGATGCCCAGTTCCGGTGCGTGCGCCCGCAATTCGGCCAGCCGGTCGCGGCCGAGGAAATCGCCGGCGATGAACAGCGCCTTGGCGTGCACCCGCGACAGCGTGTCCGCCGCCTCGTCGGCCACGTACCGCGTGTTCAGCGGCACGATGGTCGCGCCCACGTAGTGGGTGGCCAGCACCGCGGTCACCCAGTGGTGGGTATTGGGCGCCCAGATGCCGATGCGATCGCCGCGTTCGATGCCGCGGGCCATGAGCGCACGGGCGGTCTCACGGACCGAGTCCAGCAGTTGCGACCAGCTCAGTCGCACGGCACCGTCGGCCACGGCGGGCGCGTCACCGTAGGCGTGCGCCGCCGCGTGCAGAGCGAGCGGTGTGGTCTGCGGAGGAGATGTCACTGAGCTTCCTCGCTGTCCGGGAATGGGTCTAACAAAGCAAGTGCTTGGTAGGTTACTCTACCGACGTGAGCATGATCCAGACCCCCGAACCGGCCAGCGGGACTGAGCCCCGCGAGGATGCCGAATTCCGTACCGAGGTGCGGGAATGGCTGGCCGAGAACCTGAACGGCCAGTTCCGCGAGCTGCGCGGTCTGGGTGGTCCCGGGCGCGAGCACGAGGCTTTCGAGGAGCGGCTCGAATGGGACCGCGCCCTGGCCGCCGCCGGGCTGACCTGCCTGGGCTGGCCCAAGGAATGGGGCGGCCGCGACGCCACCCTGCGCCAGCAGGTCATCTTCCATGAGGAATACGCCAAGGCCGACGCCCCGGCCCGGGTCTCGCATCTGGGTGAGGAACTGCTCGGCCCGACCGTTCTGGCCTTCGGCACCGAGGAGCAGAAGCAGCGCTTCCTGCCCGGCATCCGCAATGTCACCGAACTGTGGTGCCAGGGCTACTCGGAGCCGGGCGCCGGCTCCGACCTGGCCGCCGTCACCACCTCCGCCCAGCTCGAGGGCGACGAGTGGGTCATCAACGGTCAGAAGGTCTGGACCTCGCTGGCGCATCTGTCGGACTGGTGCTTCGTGGTCGCCCGCACCGAGAAGGGCTCGACCCGCCATCACGGCCTGTCCTATCTGCTCGTGCCCATGAAGCAGCCGGGCGTCGAGGTGCGGCCGATCATCCAGCTCACCGGGACCGCGGAATTCAACGAGGTCTTCTTCGAGAACGCCCGCACCGCCGCCGATCTGGTGGTCGGGCAGCCCGGCGACGGCTGGAAGGTCGCCATGGGCACGCTCACCTTCGAGCGCGGCATCTCCACGGTAGGCCAGCAGATCCGCTACGCGCGGGAGCTTGCCGATCTGGAGACCGTGGCCAAGGAGAACGGGGCCATCGACAACCCGGTCATCGCCGATCGCCTGGACAAGGCGTGGGTCGGTCTGCGGGTGCTGCGCGCCCACGTGCTGCGCACCCTCGAGTCCGGCCACGACGGCGCGTCGGTGGACGCGCGCACCGCGGCCGGTCAGGCGTCGGTCACCAAGCTGCTGTGGGCCAACTGGCACCGCGACCTCGGCGAGCTGGCCATGGACGTGCTCGGCGCGCCCGGCCTGATCGCCGACGGCGAGGGCGATGACC
The DNA here is from genome assembly GCF_050956485.1 of Nocardia sp. CA-145437. NCBI lineage: Bacteria > Bacillati > Actinomycetota > Actinomycetes > Mycobacteriales > Nocardiaceae > Nocardia > Nocardia sp. CA-145437. Next base: position 543,885 of record NZ_CP191204.1, read on the forward strand.
TGAACGCTTGGCAGCGCATGTTCCTCTTCACTCGCGCGGACACCATCTACGGCGGTTCGAACGAAGTGCAGCGCAATATCATCTCCGAGCGCGTGCTCGGACTTCCCCGAGAGGCTCGACCGTGACCGACCTGTCCAACGCTCCCGAAATCACCCCCGGCCACAACCTGCTCGCGGGCAAGATCGCGGTCGTGACCGCCGCCGCGGGCACCGGCATCGGTTCGGCCACCGCGCGCCGCCTGCTCTCCGAGGGCGCGGACGTGGTCGTCTCCGACTGGCACGAGCGTCGCCTGAAGGAGACCGAGGAGGCCCTGCAGGCCGAGTTCCCGGATCGCCGAGTCGCTTCGGTGCCGTGCGACGTCAGCTCCACCGAGCAGGTCGACGCCCTGATCGCCGGCGCCGTGGCCGCGTTCGGCCGCATCGACGTCATGGTCAACAACGCCGGTCTGGGCGGCGAGGTCCCGGTCGTCGACATGACCGACGAGCAGTGGGACAAGGTCCTCGACATCACCCTCAACGGCACCTTCCGCGCCACCCGCGCGGTGCTGAAGTACTTCCGCGAGGCGGGCCACGGCGGCGTCGTCGTGAACAACGCCTCGGTGCTGGGCTGGCGCGCCCAGCACGGCCAGGCCCACTACGCCGCCGCCAAGGCGGGCGTGATGGCGCTGACCCGCTGCTCGGCCGTCGAGGCCGCCGAGTACGGCGTGCGCATCAACGCGGTGGCCCCGTCCATCGCGCGCCACGCCTTCCTGGACAAGGTCACCTCGGGCGACCTGCTCGACCGCCTGGCCGCCGGTGAGGCCTTCGGCCGCGCCGCCGAGCCGTGGGAGGTGGCCGCCACCATCGCCATGCTCGCCAGCGACTACACCACCTACCTGACCGGTGAGGTCGTCTCCATTTCGAGCCAGCGCGCCTGATTTCGAACGCAATTCCGCAAAGTCCGGCCCCGCCCATGAATGGGCGGGGCCGGACTTTTCTGCATATAGGGAGAAGAACCGCCGCGAACCCGCCCGGAGCGCAGCGGAGGGCAAAAGAAAATCGCTGGCGCGCCGACCCTGTCGTTGTGCAATCCTGGTTTAGGCCGGTACCGCTAGTCGAAGGGCACGACCCATGGGTCCGGATCGCCGACAACAAGCACCTCCAGAACGAGCCCACGAGGAAATGGAACTCGAGCTGGTGCGCGAGGTCGTCCTGGCGCGCCGCAGGCTCGACAATGTCGTTCTGGCCGCACTGACTTTGGGTGCGGAATTACTCGACCACGACTCGGAGTGCGCCACCGCCATGCGCGCGGCGCAGATCCTCGAACAACACGCCGTGGACGAATCCGACGTGACGCGCGATCCGCGTGCCGCGTTGCGGCAGGACATGATTCGCGACCGCGATCGCGCCCGCCGCCTCGGTCTGTCCCGCGCCGCCGGGCATCTGGACACCGAAGCCGAACAACGCCGCCGAAAACGAACAGCCCTGCTGTGCGAGGTGCGGGCCGACCTGCTCGAGGTGGTCCGGACCTGCCGCCGTCTGCGCTACGACCATGTGGCCTTCGCCGACGGGATCGCGCAGGGATTGTGTGCCGCCACCGACAAATTGGTGGTCGGCGCGGATATGGAGACCTACCGCGCGTGGCAGCGCGGCATGGTGCTGAAGCTGATCGAGGAACCTGCGCGGGGAGGCGCCCCACCGCGCGTCATGGCCACCGTGGACGCCGGCCCGGGCCGCGATCCGCTGACCGTCGAATGGGACAGCCCCGAGCGCCGATTGGCTCTGGTGGCGCGCATGGCCCGGGCGGGGATCTCGCCCATTGTCATCTGCGACCGTCTGCTGGCCGACCTGTCGGTGTCCTCACCCCTACGCTTCTCGATGCGCTGAGGAGCGCTTACCGGGAGCACACCTGGACCAAGCAAATGCTTGGTTGTATATTGACGGGGTGACCCAACCAGACCCCTCCAAATCGGCACGTCGCACCGAGCTGCTCGGCCTCGCCGCGAACCTATTCGCGGAGCGTGGCCTGCGTGCTACCACGGTGCGCGACATTGCCGACGCGGCGGGGATTCTATCCGGGAGTCTGTACCACCACTTCGATTCCAAAGAAGCCATGGTGGACGAAATCCTGCGCGGGTTCCTCGACGACCTCTTCGGACGCTACCGCGAGATCGTGTCGGCCGGCGTGCCCGCGCGCGACACCCTCGAGGCCCTGGTCACCGCGTCCTACGAATCCTTCGACCGGTTCCACGCCGCCGTCGCCATCTACCAGGCCGAAGCCAAACGCCTCAGTGGCACTCCGCGATTCGACTACATCGCCGAATACAACAAGGAGTTCCGCGAGCTCTGGCACCAGGTGCTGACCGAGGGCGTCGCCGACGGCAGCTTCCGTCCGGAGATGGACATCGAGCTGGCCTACCGGTTCCTGCGCGACACCGTCTGGGTGTCGGTGCGCTGGTACCAGCCCGGCGGCCGGATCACCGTGGACAACCTCGCCAAGCAGTACCTGACCATCGTTCTCGACGGGCTCACCAGCCCCGACCAGCGCGCCTAGAGCAGTAGGAGTTTTCATGTCAGCACCGTCCCGCCGCCAGTACTCGCCGATGCGTGAGGCGTACGTGATCGACGCCGTGCGCACCCCGGTCGGCAAGCGGGGCGGCTCGCTGTCCGCCGTGCACCCGGCCGACCTGGGCGCCGCCGCCATCAAGGGCCTGCTCGAGCGCCACAACCTGGACCCGGCCGCCGTGGACGACGTGGTGTTCGGCTGCTGCGACACCATCGGCCCGCAGGCCGGCAATATCGCCCGCTCCTCGTGGCTGGCCGCCGGTTACCCCGAGTCGGTGCCGGGTGTGACCGTGGACCGCCAGTGCGGTTCCTCGCAGCAGGCCATCACCTTCGGCGCGCAGGCCATCATGTCCGGCACCGCCGAGGTGATCGTGGCGGGCGGCGTGCAGAACATGAGCGCCATCCCGATCTCCGCGGCCATGCTGGCCGGCCAGCAGTACGGCTTCGACTCGCCGTTCGTCGGCGCGCAGGGCTGGGACCACCGCTACGGCACCGGTGAAGTGTCGCAGTTCAATTCGGCCACCATGATCGCCGAGAAGTGGGACATCTCCCGCCAGGAGATGGAGGAGTGGGCGCTGCGCAGCCACGACCGCGCCCGCAAGGCCATCGTGGACGGCAAGTTCGACCGCGAGATCATCCCGGTCGGCGAGTTCTCGATCGACGAGTGCCCGCGCGAGACCACCCTGGAGAAGATGGCCGGCCTGCAGCCGCTCGCCGAGGGCAGCCGCATCACCGCCGCGCTGGCCAGCCAGATCTCCGACGGCTCCAGCGCCACCCTGCTCGCCTCGGAGTGGGCGGTGCAGGAGTACGGCCTGACCCCGCGCGCCCGCATCCACCACGTGAGCGCCCGCGGCGCGGACCCGATCTTCATGCTCACCGCGCCGATCCCGGCCACCCAGTGGGCCCTGGAGAAGACCGGCCTCACCATCCACGACATGGACGTCATCGAGATCAACGAGGCCTTCGCCTCGGTCGTCCTGGCCTGGATCAAGGAGACCGGCGCCGACCCGGACAAGGTGAACGTCAACGGTGGCGCCATCGCGCTGGGCCACCCGCTGGGCGCGACCGGCGCCAAGCTGTTCTCCACCCTGCTCAACGAGCTGGAGCGGGTGAACGGCCGCTACGGTCTGCTCACCATCTGTGAGGGCGGCGGCACCGCCAACGTCACCATCATCGAGCGCCTGGGCTAGTCCCGCCGCACCGTTTCGAAAGCCGCACACCGGATTACGGTGTGCGGCTTTCGGCATTGCGTGCCCGGCCCGTCGGTTATCGTCGAAGGCGGACCCGTTGACAGTCGGGCATTGTCCAGGGGTTGAGCTGGATGAACGAGAACCTGCCGCGACGGGGGTTCCTCTTGGGGGCCTTCGGAATCGCGGGCATGGGCTACCTGGCCTCGGCCGCGGCCGAACCGTCGCCCCTGCCGCCACCGCCGGTGCCGCTGCCGGCTCTTCCGGCGCCCCCGGTGACGCCGTTCAACTATCACTCGCCGCCGTTGCGGCCTTTCGTCGACGAGCTGCCCATCATCGAAACACGCGCGGCGGCAGGAGAATTGGACGCGATATCGGGGACCCACCGCTACCACCGCGACCTCCCCGAAACCCGCAGCTGGGGCTTCGGGCGGCCGGTGCTCGGCCCGAACCTGGAGGCCGCAAGGGATCGCTTGGCGCGCATCAGGTTTCATAATCGGCTGGGCGAGCACGTGCTGGCTGCGCACGTGGACACCACCATGCACGGCGTGACGGAGGCGGATCGCACCGATCCGCGCTTCACCGTGCATCTGCATGGTGGCGCGAATTCTCCTGGCGCCGACGGACATCCGATGATCGGCTGGCGCAATGGCGGCGGGCCGGCCTTCACCTACGGCAATCGGCAGGAGGCGGCCACCCTCTGGTATCACGACCACGCGATGGGGATCACCAGATTGAACATCCAGGCCGGACTGGCCGGAATGTATTACCTGCGCGACGAATTCGACACCGGCCGTGACGGCAATCCGCTCGGCCTGCCCAGCGGTGAATTCGAGATCCCGCTCATCGTGCAGGACCGAACCTTCAATGCCGACGGCAGCCTGCAACCCATGGTGGCCACCTATATTCCGCAGGGCTACAACCAATCCGGGCAGCTCGGCGACGTGTGCTGCGTGAACGGCTCGGCGTGGCCGCGGCTGGAGGTCCGCCGCACCGTCTACCGGTTTCGGCTGCTCAATGGATCCAATTCACGGCCCTACATCTTCGAGTTCTCCAATGCCCAGCCGTTCTTCGTCATCGGCGGTGACCTGGGGCTGCTCGACGCGCCGGTGACCGCGCCGGGGGTGCGGGTGAGCCCGGGGGAGCGGGTGGACCTGCTCGTCGACTTCCGGGGGATTCGGGACGGGGAGCACGTCGACCTGATCAACACCGCCCTCAACGATTTCGGCAATACCGTGTTCATGGCCCCCGAGTTGCGGTCGATCATGCGTTTCACGGGCGCGGGCGACGGGCCGGCCGCCGATATCCCGCCGATGCTGCGCGGCGGTCCGGGTCTCCCCGATCCGCTCGAACCGATCCACCGGCCGGACTCGGTGCGCACGGTGACCCTGATGGGCCTCAACGACGATTCCCGGCCGGTGTCCTTCTCGACCATGATGGCGCTGAACAACCTGGCCTTCCTGAGCTCGGACATCGATCTGGCGCGGGCCGGGACCACCGAGCGGTGGGACATCGTCAACACCACGCCCTTCGACCACCCCATCCACCTGCACCTGGCCCGGCTGCGGGTGATCGGCCGCCAGCCCATCCTGACCTCCGCCTACATCGCCGCCAACTACCCGCCCAGGTTCGGCACCCGCTGGGCGCCGTCGGCCGACGCCTTCGCCCTGGGGCCCGAACAAGGCCCGCCGCCTTGGGAAGTCGGCTGGAAGGACACCGTCGAGTGTCCGACCGACACCATCACCCGGGTACTGGTGCGGTGGCCGTCGGTGGCGGAACTCGGGTTCGATCCGGATGCCGTCATCCCGGGGCCGCCGGGCGCGGAGGTGGTGGCGCCGCACGCGGACGCGGACATGACCATGCCCGCCGGGATGGCGGAGGCCGAGGAGGTGCGCGGCTATGTCTGGCACTGCCACAACCTCGATCACGCCGATCACGACATGATGCAGCGGATTCGCGTGCTGCCCTGACGGCCGAGTGCGCGAAGTTCTCGATGCCGCACGGCATCTCATCGATCCCTCCTAGGCTTTCCCCATGCCGAATTCGGTGGATGCTCGGTTCGAGGAGGTGGCGCGCCTGGCCCGGCACGTCCAGGACGCCGTCGAGCGGGTCCGCGCCCGCGCCGCGGTGGGCGGCGTGCGCGTCGAGGTGGCGTTCGACGGCCGGATCACCACCCTGGTGTTACCGGATTCCGGTATGGCACAGTCGGTTACGCGGGCTCACGAGCGCGCGTACGCGCGAGCGCGGGAGCGGGTCGCCGCACTGCGCCGCGAGTTCACCGCCGATCCGGCCGTGGCCGCGGCCCTGCGCCGATGGCTACCCGCCGCCGTGGAGCCGTCGAATATCTGTGTCTCACAGAATATTTCCGGATCCGGCTCGGCGGAGGCTCCGAATCCGTACGCGCTGCCCGTCGACATCGGGCGGCGCTACGGCGTGGACCCGCGACGGTGAAGGTTGCGGGGCATTGTCTCCGGAGCGGGTCCAGGCCGTGAATCCGGGCATTGGTGATCTTGAAGCCCACGTGCCCGGCATCGGTCCCGGCCGCGTGGGGTTGTGAACTGGAAGTTTGCTCGGATTATGATGGCCGCGGACGCATTTCGGACCTTCGGGAGAAAGCGGGCAGTTCATGGATTTGGGTGTCCGCTGGACGGTGCACGGCGACGGTCGCACGCCCGCACCGGGAGCCGTGGTGCGGCCCGACGAGCGGCTGTCCTGGCCGCGCACCTTCGGCCTCGGCGCGCAGCATGTGGTGGCCATGTTCGGCGCGAGCTTCGTCGCGCCGGTCCTGATGGGTCTGGATCCCAACCTCGCCATCATGATGTCCGGCGTTGCGACCGCCCTGTTCCTGCTGGCCACTCGCGGCCGGGTGCCCAGCTATCTGGGCTGCTCACTGTCGTTCGTCGGCGTCGCCGCGGTGATCCGGGCGCAGGGCGGCAGTAGCGCCACGGTTACCGGGGCCTGCCTGGTGGTCGGGGCCGCGCTGTTCCTGATCGGCCTGGCCGTGCAGCGCTTCGGCGCGCGGGTCATCCACGCCGCCATGCCGCCGGTGGTGACCGGCGCGGTGGTCATGCTGATCGGCTTCAACCTGGCCCCGGTCACCGCGACGACCTACTGGCCGCAGGACCAGTGGACCGCGCTGCTGGTCATGCTGTTCACCGGGCTGGCGGTGGTGGCGCTGCGCGGCTTCTTCTCGCGCATCGCCATCTTCCTCGGCCTGGTGTTCGGGTACGGGCTGTCCTGGCTGCTGGACCGGGTGTTCGGGCGGATCCACTCCGCCGACGGCAGCGGCAAGGTCACCGACCACTGGCGGCTCGATCTTTCCGGTGTGGCCCAGGCGGATTGGATCGGACTGCCCAGTTTTCATGCCCCGGCCTTCCAGTGGTCGGCGGTCCTGGTGGCCCTGCCCGTGGTGATCGCGCTGGTCGCCGAGAACGCCGGCCACGTGAAGGCGGTCGGCGAGATGACCGGCCGCGACCTCGACGACAAACTCGGCACCGCCATCGCCGCGGACGGCGCGGCCTCCATGCTGTCCACCGCGGTCGGCGGCCCGCCCAACACCACCTACTCCGAGAACATCGGGGTCATGGCCGCCACCCGGGTGTACTCCACGGCCGCGTACTGGGCCGCCGCGTTCTTCGCCCTGCTGTTCGGCCTGTGCCCCAAGTTCGGGGCCATCGTCGCGGCCATCCCCGGCGGCGTGCTGGGCGGGATCACCGTCATCCTCTACGGCATGATCGGCCTGCTCGGCGCGCAGATCTGGACCAATGCCCGGGTCGATCTGCGCAACCCGCTGAACCTGGTCCCGGCCGCGGCGGGCCTGATCATCGGCATCGGCAATGTGAGCATGAAGTTCACCGACACCTTCACCCTGAGCGGGATCGCACTGGGCACACTGGTCGTCATCACCGGCTATCACGTCCTGCGCGTGCTCGCGCCCGCGCATTTCAAGGGGGAGGAGCCGCTGCTGGACGAGGGCACCTCCTCCTACGACGAATCAGGCGGGTAGCGAACGGGGTTCGGCCGTGTCCGCCCCGGCATAGGGGAGTTGCAGGACATACCAGGTGTGGTCGGTCGAATACTCCAGGTACTGCGAGGCGTCCGGATCGCAGGCCAGGCCCTCCACCCGGGTCCAGTCACCGTCACCGGCGGCGATGGTGTCGGTGTAGCGGACGTGCAGGTGGCCATGGAAGAGCAGGTCCGGCCGCAGGGTGCGCACCACGGTCTGGATGCGGTCCTGGTTGGGATAGCACTCGGGCTTGTCCTTGCGGTTCCACTTCGGTCGCGAGGCGCGGGGTTTGTCGTGGGTGAGCAGCACGTCCACCGGCGAGCTGTCGGCCGCGAGCAGCTCGGCCAGCTCGTTGTCGGTCATCTCCTCCTCCGGAAACCACAGCGTGCCCGCGGTATCCGGGCGTTTCGAGGAACCGTAGCGGCGGCGCTTGTCGAGCTGGGCGGCCTTGCGCTCCTCCCAGGCCAGGCGGCGGCCCTTGTCGGTGGAGCGGGCCCCGCCGAACGCGGCGAAGGTGGTGCCCTCCCAGGTCCAGCGGTGTCCGCGGGGCGCGTACCGCAGGTGCTTGCGGCAGATCAGGAAGCCCTCGTCGTCGCGCTGCTCGTCGTAGAGCTCGTGCAGCAGCGAGGTCTTGTCGTGGTTGCCGTCGAGGAAGTACACGGTGATCCCGGCTTTCTTGGCCGCCTTGTTCACCACGTCGAAGTACCGCCGCCCGGCGGGCGTGTGTTCCCAGGCGCCGAAGTCGCCGACCGCGAACAGCTTCGCGCAGTCACGGTGTGCCGCGACCCGCACCAGCTTCAGCGCGTGCTCGGTGTTCCCGTGCAGGTCTCCGACAATCAGGACGTTCCCCATCGCCACATGGTGGCATGACGGAATTAGGCTGACCACATGAATTCTGTGTTGGTCACCGGAGCGGCCCGCGGTATCGGAAAAGCCATCTGCCTGCGGATGGCGCAGCGCGGCTGGCAGGTCTACGCGGGCGTCCGCAAGCTCTCCGACGGCGAGGCCCTGACCGCCGCGAATCCCGCCATCACCCCGATCGTCCTGGATGTCACCGACCCCGACCAGATCGCGGCCCTCGACGCGGTGCTGCCCGCCGACCTCACCGCCGTGGTCAACAATGCGGGCGTCGTCGTCGACGGCCCCGTGGAGCTGCTCACCCAGGCGGAGCTCCGAAACCAGTTCGAGGTCAATGTCTTCGGCGCGGTCGCCGTCACCCAGGCCGTCCTCCCGCGCCTGCGCGCCACCCGGGGCCGGGTGGTCTTCATCTCCTCGCTGTCCGGCCGCATCTCCACCCCCGGCACCGGTGCCTACAACGCGTCCAAATTCGCGCTCGAGGGCCTGGTCGACGCCCTGCGAATGGAACTGCGCCCCTGGGGAATCCGCACCTCGCTGATCGAGCCCGGCCCGATCGCCACCGACCTCTGGTTCGGCGCGACGGATATGGTCGACTCCACCACCGCCCACCTCACCGACGACCAGCGCACCCTCTACGCCGCCCACCTGGCGGGCCTGCGCCGGATGTCCCAGCAGGTCCCCAAGATCGCCGCCCCCGTCGAGTCGGTGGTCAAGGAGGTCGAAAAGGCGCTCACCGCGAAGCGACCGAGCGCCCGCTACATCCCCGGCCTCGCTGGAAAGGTCCAGGTGGTCGCCACCACCCTGACCCCCACCCCGGTGCTGGACGCCCTCTTCGCCCTGGTCGCGGGCATCAGCAAGAAGAAGTAGTAGTCCGAAAAGCGAACCGCCGGTACCCATCGAGACGGGTACCGGCGGTCGAAGCACTTCGGGCGGTGCGTATTACGCGCCGTAGACCGGCTCCGGGGCGACGGCCTTGGCGAGCAGGTCGTTCACGACCGGGCCCAGGTCGGCCGGGTTCCAGCGGGCACCGCGATCGACGGAGACGCCGTGACGGTGGCCGTCCATGACGGTGACCTTGCCGGCCTCTACCTCGAACATACGTCCGGTGACGGCGGCGGACTCGGCGCTACCCAGCCAAACCACCAGGGGGGAGACGTTTTCCGGGGCCATGGCGTCGAAGCCGCCGTCCTCGGGGGCCGCCATGGTCTCGGCGAACACGGTCTCGGTCATGCGGGTGCGCGCGGCCGGGGCGATGGCGTTCACGGTAATGCCGTAGCGACCCATTTCGGCAGCGGCGGTAATGGTCAGGCCCGCGATACCGGCCTTGGCGGCGGAGTAGTTGCCCTGACCGACCGAACCGAGCAGACCCGCGCCCGAGCTGGTGTTGATGACGCGCGCCTGGGGCTGACGGCCCGCCTTGGACTCGTTGCGCCAGTATTCGGCGGCGTGACGCATCGGGGCGAAGTGGCCCTTGAGATGCACCTTGATGACCGCGTCCCACTCGTCCTCGCCGAGGTTGACCAGCATCCGGTCGCGGACGATACCGGCATTGTTCACCAGAACGTCCAGACCACCGAAGGTCTCGATGGCGGTGGCGACCAGGCGACGCGCACCCTCCCAATCGGAGACATCGTCACCGTTCACCACGGCTTCGCCGCCCGCGGCACGAATCTCCTCGACCACCTTCGCGGCACCGGAGTCCGGCTTGGGTGTGCCGTCGAGCTCGGCACCCAGGTCGTTCACCACGACCTTGGCGCCGGCGGCGGCGAAAGCCAGCGCGTGCGCGCGGCCGATGCCCTGACCCGCACCGGTCACGATGACGACGCGGCCGTCGCAGATCTTCTTGTCCGTCATATCGATTACCTCTTCGTGTGTTCGGTCGGTCTAGTGGCCCGAGACGGCGGGGACGTCCGCGGTGGAGGCTTCCAGGAAGGCGGGCTTCTCGCCGCCGCCGTGCACCAGCAGCGCGCTGCCGGTGACATAGGCCGCGAGCGGGGAGGCCAGGAAGGCGGCGGTGCGGCCGATGTCCTCGGGGGTGGCCATGCGCCCCATGGGCACCGTGGCGCTGACCGAGGCGATGCCGTCCTCGTCGCCGTAGTGCAGGTGCGAGGACTCGGTGTTGACCAGGCCGCAGATGACGGAGTTCAGCCGGACCTTGGGCGCCCACTCCACCGCGAGCGACGAAACCAGGCTGTCCACACCGGCTTTGGCGGCGCCGTAGGCCGCGGTGCCGGGGGAGGGCCGGTGCCCGGAGACGCTGGAGATCATCACGATCGAGCCGCCGGTGTCCTGCTTCTGCATGACTTCGTTGGCGATCTGCGAAACCAGTAGCGGCGCGAGCAGGTTCAGCTGCACGATCTTCGAGTGGAAGTTGGCGCTGGCGTCGGCGGCCAGGGCGAAGGGCGCGCCGCCGGCATTGTTCACGACGGTGTCCAGGCGCCCGTACTTCTCGACGATCGTCTCGACGAGCCCGCGCACCGAATCCGTATCGCGCACGTCGCACGGCAGGAAGTCGATGGTGCGGCCATTGCTCTCGACGGGGGTGTCGCCGGGCCGTCGCGCGCAGGCCACCACGGTCGCGCCCGCGTCCAGGAACACCCGGCTGATGCCGGCGCCGACGCCGCGCACGCCGCCGGTGACCAAGACGACCGAGCCGGACAGGTTTACTTCGATTCCCACCGTGCTAACCTACCAAGCACTTGCTTGTTTTGCCAACGATGGGACTCGCGATGGGGATCAACCGTCACACCGAAACCGAGGGCGTCGAAGTCGTCACTGTCGACTACGCCCCGGTCAACGCTCTGCCTTCCGACGGCTGGTTCGCCCTGGCCGACGCCGTCACCCAGGCCGGTAAGAACCCGGAGACCCGGGTCGTGGTGCTGCGCGCCGAGGGCCGCGGCTTCAACGCCGGCGTGGACATCAAGGAGATGAACGCCGACACCGGCCACACCGCCCTGATCCGCGCGAACCACGGCTGCTTCGCCGCGTTCGCCGCGATCTACGACTGTGAGGTCCCGGTCGTCACCGCCGTGAACGGCTTCTGCCTGGGCGGCGGCATCGGCCTGGTCGGCAACTCCGACGTCATCGTCGCCTCCGACGACGCGACCTTCGGCCTCCCCGAGGTCGACCGCGGCGCGCTCGGTGCGGCCACCCACCTGGCCCGACTGGTCCCCCAGCACCTGATGCGGACCATGTTCTACACCGCGGGCACCCTGACCGCGCAGCAGCTGCACCACTACGGCTCGGTCTTCAAGGTGGTGCCGCGCGCCGAACTGGACGCCGCCGCCATGGAGGTCGCCAAGAACATCGCCAACAAGGACGGCCGCGTGATCCGCGCCGCCAAGAAGGCGCTCAACGGCATCGACGTGCAGGACGTGCACCGCTCCTACCGCTTCGAGCAGGGCTTCACCATGGAGCTGAACCTCGCCGGTGTGGCCGACGAGATCCGGGCGCGCTTCGACGACGACCTGGCCGCTCAGAAAAAAGCAAAGTAGAAGGGGCGAATGACTATGCGCGACAAGCGAATGAGCCTCGACGAGGTCGTCGGTGAGCTCCGCAGCGGCATGACCATCGGCATCGGCGGCTGGGGTTCCCGGCGCAAGCCGATGGCGTTCGTGCGCGCCATCCTGCGTTCGGACATCAAGGATCTGACCGTCGTCACCTACGGCGGCCCGGACCTGGGCCTGCTGTGCTCGGCGGGCAAGGTGAAGAAGGCGTACTACGGCTTCGTGTCCCTGGACTCCGCGCCGTTCTACGACCCGTGGTTCGCCAAGGCCCGCACCGAGGGCGCGATCACCGTGCGCGAGATGGACGAGGGCATGGTCAAGTGCGGTCTCCAGGCCGCCGGTGCCCGCCTGCCGTTCCTGCCGATCCGCGCCGGATTGGGTTCGGCCGTGGTCGATTTCTGGGAGGGCGAGCTGAAGACTGTTCAGTCGCCTTACGAGACCGACGGCAAGACCGAGACCCTCATCGCCATGCCCGCGCTGAACCTCGACGCCGCGTTCATGCACCTGGACCTGGGTGACAAGCACGGCAATGCCGCCTACACCGGCATCGATCCGTACATGGACGACCTGTACGCCCTCGCCGCCGAGAAGCGCTACCTCTCGGTCGATCGTCTGGTCGAGACCGACGAACTGGTGAAAGCCGTTCCGCTCCAGTCGCTCATCCTCAACCGCCTGATGGTCGACGGTGTGGTCGAGGCTCCCGGCGGCGCGCACTTCACCTTCTCCGGCAGCTACGGCCGCGACGAGAAGTTCCAGCGCCACTATGTCGAGGCCGCCAAGACCCCCGAGTCGTGGGCCGAGTTCAAGGCCCGCTACCTGGACGTGTCCGAGGCCGAATACCAGGATGCCGTCAAGGCTTTCGCCGAGGAGCAGAAGTAATGAGCGACACCACCACCATCACGCGGGCCGAGGTCTGTGTCGTCGCGTCCGCCGAGATCTTCCGGGGCGCGGGCGAGATCGTGGCCTCCCCGATGTCCACCGTCACCACCATCGGCGCGCGGCTGGCGCGGCTCACCTTCGAGCCCGACCTGGTGCTCTCCGACGGTGAGGCGCGGCTGTTCGCCGAGGTCCCGCCGATCGGCGGCCAGGCTCCGCTCGAGGGCTGGTTCCCGTTCTCCAAGGTGTTCGACGTGGTGCAGTCCGGTCGCCGCCATGTGGTTATGGGCGCGAACCAGATCGACCGCTTCGGCAACCAGAACCTCTCGGCCTTCGGCCCGTTGCAGCAGCCGACCCGCCAGATGTTCGGTGTGCGCGGCGCGCCGGGCAACACCATCAACCACGCCACCAGCTACTTCGTGCCCAAGCACAACAAGCGGGTGTTCGTGGACCAGGTCGACATCGTCTCCGGCATCGGCTACGACAAGATCGATCCCGAGAACCCGGCCTACCGATTCCACCACCTGCACCGGGTGGTCTCGAACCTGGGCGTGTTCGACTTCGGCGGCCCGGACCACACCCTGCGCGCGCTGTCGCTGCACCCCGGTGTGACCGCGGACGAGGTCGCGGAGAACACTTCCTTCGAGGTCGCGGGTCTGGCCGAGGCGGGCGAGACCCGGCTGCCGACCGAGGAAGAGCTCACCATCATCCGGACCGTGCTGGACCCGAAGGGTTTCCGCGAGAAGGAAGTGACGGCATGACCGCCCAGCGTTTGAAGACGCCGCTGACCGAACTGGTCGGCATCGAGCACCCGGTCGTGCAGACCGGCATGGGCTGGGTCGCCGGACCCGGTCTGGTCGCGGCCACCGCCAACGCGGGCGGCCTCGGCATCCTGGCCTCGGCGACCATGGACCTCGACGAGCTCGAGGTGGCCATCGCCAAGACCAAGGCCAAGACCGACAAGCCCTTCGGCGTGAACATCCGCGCCGACCTGTCGGACGCCCCGGACCGCATCGACATGATGATCCGCGACGGCGTGAAGGTGGCCTCGTTCGCGCTGGCTCCCAAGAAGGAGCTGATCGCGAAGCTGAAGGACAACGGCGTCGTCGTGATGCCGTCCATCGGCGCGGCGAAGCACGCGGTGAAGGTCGCCTCCTGGGGTGCGGACGCGGTGATCGTGCAGGGCGGCGAGGGCGGTGGCCACACCGGTTCCGTCGCGACCACCCTGCTGCTGCCGTCCGTCCTGGACGCCGTCGACATCCCGGTGGTCGCCGGTGGCGGCTTCTTCGACGGCCGCGGCCTGGCCGCCGCGCTGTCCTACGGCGCGGCCGGTGTCGCCATGGGCACCCGTTTCCTGCTGACCCAGGACTCCAGCGTGCCGGATTCGGTGAAGCAGGAGTACCTCAAGCGCGGGCTGCAGGACACCGTGGTCTCGCTCAAGGTCGACGGCATGCCGCACCGCGTGCTCAAGACCGAGCTGGTCGAGAAGCTCGAGCACTCGGGCAACATCCGTGGCCTGTACGCCGCGCTGGTCAACGCCGCCAAGTTCAAGTCGATGACCGGCATGAAGTGGACGACGCTGGCCAAGGAGGGCCTCAACACCCGCAAGCACAAGGACCTCACCTGGTCGCAGGTCATCATGGGCGCGAACACCGCCATGTACCTGAAGGCCGGTCTGGTGGAGGGCAACACCGAAGCCGGTGTGCTCGCCTCTGGTCAGGTCGCGGGCATCATCGAGGATCTGCCGACCGTGCAGGACCTGATGGAGCACATCATCACCGAGGCCATCGAGCGCATCGACAGCCTCAACCAGTATCGCGTCACCACCTCGGCCTGACGCCCCCGCACGTGCGCGGCCACCACAGCCCGGCCGCGCACTCCGGATCCGCACACCATCGGATCCATCGCGCGCCGCATGTCCGGCGCACCGAGCCGCTCCCGGAACCTCTCGCCCGGGGGCGGCTTCGCGCGTTAGGGGGACCGGCGATCGGCGTTTCGATGGTTGCTGCGATCTGTCTGAATTGTCGGCAATCTGAACGGCGGTGAAACCTCTCGGTCGCCAGGATTCGGCGGTGAGGTGTGGGGGTGGGGCACCGGTTCGGGTCAATTGGCCTGGGGCGCTTGGTGATATTGGCTACGCGGGGGTATGCGCAGGCGTACGGTTTGTGAGCACCCCTAATGCGATCGGGACTTGTGCGGAATCACGTAGCGACCGGTACGATGGCCGCGTTCCGCAACAGTCCGGCAATCGGGGCGACAGTGTGAGCTCGAAACCTGTCCCGAACCGACTGTCGCGGATCGGGATTCCGCACCCCTGGTGCGGAGAGAAGCCAAGTGCGCGGTATCGATGAGGGGATGGCTGTCGCATGATCGTGGATCGTGCAATGCGACTGGTGGCAGTGATCGCGGCTGTCACCGGTTCGGCACTGCTCGGGCCCGCTGCCGCTGACGCGCAGCCGGGCATCCCACTCGACCCCGCACCCGCCGGGCAGGATCCGGCGCAGCCCCGGTCCGCCGCCCCGCAGTCGCTGCCCGGGGCTCCGCAGTCGCAAGCCGTGGCCGTGCCCGCCGCCCCGGTGGCCGGGCCCCAGGATCTGCTCTCCATTCTGCTCGGCCTCGGAACCGGCTCGGCCGGACTGGGCGTCGGCTCGGCCGCGGTCGGCTCCGCGGGCCTGGGCGGCACCGGTTCGGCGGCGCTCGGTAGCGGTTCGGCCGTAACCGGTTCCGCCGGAGCGGGATTGGGTTCCGCCGTGGCGGGCACCGGTTCCGCGGGCGCCGCCACCGGCTCGGCTGTGCTGGGCACCGGATCCGCCGCCGTCGGTTCGGCCGGACTGGGCACCGGATTGGCGCTGGGCCTGGGCTCGGCGGGCGTCGGCTCGGCGGGCGTCGGCACCGGCTCCGCGCTGCTGGCGCTGCTGCTCGGCACCGGCTCGGCCGCAACGGGTTCCGCCGCGGTCGGCTCCGCGGCCGTCGGCTCGGCCGGCCTGGCCGCCCTGTGCACCGGTTCCGCGGCCGTCGGTTCCGCCGGAATCGGTTCTGCCGGAGTGGGTTCCGCGCTCGCCGGATCAGCCGGTCTGGGCGCCGGCCTCGGCGCGGGCGCGGGTTCGGCCGGCATGGGTTCGGCGGCCGGTTCGGCCGGCGCGGGCTCCGGGGTGGGTTCGGCGGCCGGCGGTTCGTCCGGTGCCGGTTCCGCTGCCCTCGGTTCTGCCGGTGTCGGAGGCCTCGGAGCGGGTTCGGCCGAGCTCGGTTCGGCGGCCATCGGTTCCGCGGCCCTGGGTTCGGCGGGCTTCGGTTCCGCCGCCATCTGCGCCTCACCGCTGCTGCTGTTGCTGATTCCGCCGCCCGCCGCGCCCGCGGCGCCGCCGGTGCCGCTGGAGATTCCGCAGCCGCCGGCGGTCCCGGCGCTGCCCGCGGTGGTGGTCCCGGTGGCCGCGCTGCCCGAGCCCGAAGCGCCGGCCGCACCCACGCCGCCCGCGCCGAAGCCCGCTCCCGTTCTGGCGCAACCGGATCCGGATGTGAAGCCGACCTCGCACAACTCGCCGCTGCCGCCGTGGAAGCCGCTGTCGGTGATCGGCGGCCTGATCGCCATGGCGCTGGCGGGCGCCGGGTCGGGTGCGGTCAGTTTCCAGAGCGCGTCCGCGGCGCAGGGCCGGGTCGACGCCGCGCGCGCGGCATTCTTCGGACCGAGGGCATGAGGGGACCGCGATGACCGAGAGCAAGGCTCATAGCATCGGGTCCTACCGCCGGGTGGCCGCCGCGGTGGACGCGGTGTGCGCGGTGGCGGCCGACTTCGACGCCACCGACCTGGACGAGGTGGTGCTCGCCATCTCCGCCGAGCGGCGGCGGCCGATCGAGATCGCCAGCGCCACACTGGGTCCGGGCGTGTGCGGCCAGCGCCGCAGCTATCCGGACCGGGACGTGATCGTGCTGGCGCAGGCGCTGCCCAGCCGCGAGCACACCCTCGCGCACGAGCTCGGCCACATCGTCTTCGACCATCCGGGCGAGGCGGCGACCGAAGTGGTGCTGGAGGCCAGCGACGATCTGATCGCCTACATGCTCAGCCAGCGCGCGCATCAGAAGGCCATCGATCTGGGCGACGACGAGCAGTGCGAATGGGAGGCGGAGACTTTCGCGAGCATGCTGATGACCCGCCTGCGGGTGTTCAACAGCCGGGGCGCTGGCGTCTCGGTCCTTCGATTCGATGAGGCGCTCGGATGACCGAGTCAGGGCCCGGAGGAGGCAGCTTGCGTAACCACGTAGGGCCCCTCGGGCATCCGAAGGAGGATGCGGCATGACCTTCTGGTTGGTGGCCATGCTGGTGTGGATGGCCTCGGGCGCACGCGTCGGGCGTGTGCTGGTGAAACCGGCGACCACGGCTCGGGTCGCGATCGTGATCGCCGTGGCCGCGGTGGCCTTGGCCGCGACGGTCGGGGTGCCGGAAATCGGTCTGGCCGTGGACCATCTGATACCGAACGGAGTCCATGGTCTGTGGCTGGGCGATCGGGTGGTGACGGCGGCGTGGATCATGTTCGCCACCGCCACCTCGGTGGTGGCGTCGGCCGCGTGGCCGGTGGTGTCGCGTCGCAATCTGCGCCAGATCGCCATGATGATCTACGGCGGCGGCGCGCTCGCCGTGCTGCTGACCCTGCTCTGGTCGGTGACCTTCGGTTGGGCGATCGTGCTGGTGGAGTGCGTGTTCATCGTGATCACCGGTGTGCGCAACCTGGATTGGACCACCCTCGGCCGCGGCATCGCGCTGTACACGACCGGCACCGGGGTGGTCGGCTTGCTGGCGGCCCTGTCGATTCGCCGCGAGGTGAACGACGAGCCCGTGCCGAATCCGGGTGACGCGGGCTGGTTCTGGCCGATCTGGCAGATCGCGGCGCTGCTCATCGCCATCGGCGCGGTGTGGATCGTGATCGAGCTGTGGTGGCGGGCGCGGGTGCTGCTCAGGCAGATTCGCACCCTGCACCGGGTGCTGATCGCACGGTTCCCGGAGGTGGTGGCGCACGAACAGACCGGTTCGGGCACCCAGCTCAAGGCCTCGGACCAGGTCGCGCAGATCATGGACGCGCTCTACCTGCAGTCCGGCGGCGGTGTGGAGCTGGCCGCGGCCGGTCAGCCGCCGGTCTCGGTGGCCGAGCGGGCGCGGCGGGTGGCCGAGTGGGCGCGGAATCCGTTCGGCGAGGCGGTGATCGACGGCCGCTGGATCTCGCCGCCCGCGGGTGTCAGCCCGCGCGGCTGGGTGCAGGCCATCGCCCGCGCCTATGACGCGGCGCCGGCGCGGGCCGCGGTTCCGGGGTCCGCCAAACGGTAGACATTTACTCTTCCATTACCTTTCGAGGCGGGCGGGCATTACCGTCCGGAAGGGCCTCGAAGTTGATCACGCGGAGATCACCGACCGATTTGTGATCTTGTCGCAAATGCGCAAGTCCCGTACCTCGCGTGATTGCCATGGGCGCGGCATTCCGTCGGGCCTTCTCGATGAGACTTCGTATCCGAGGTTTCGTCTCATCGAACCCGCCGTGCGTGGTACGGGACTTTGCTTGTCACTTGAAGTTGTCACTCGTGCTTGTCGCGGTTGGTGCAATGGGGCGAAACACTCACAGTGCACAAAACGACATAGTGCACAAAACAACTGATTCGGCCATCCGGGTGCACCTGGACGGCGTTATGCCAGTTTTGTGCATACTGCACCAGCGCAGGGTTCTGCGCCACATGGCCTCAGCACGCTGAGACCGGTGCAACATCCTTCACGCGAACCGCATGGTCCGGCGGAGACGCCGGTACTGCCCTGCAAGCAGTACCGGCGACCGCCTTATGTCCGGTCTGGAGCGAGCCCTGTAACAAACCAACACAGTGCGGCCTCCGAGCTAGCCGCACTGTGTTGCTCTGTGGCAGTGCTTATTCCGTGCCATCCGGAGGAATTTCGGGCAAACCTTCGCTTGCCCGCAACTTCTCCGCCATAGACGTGAGGAGATTCTGAGATTCTTCGGACAGGTCGAACGCCCTGCTCGACAGACGACGGAGTCCATAGCCCTGCAGCTGGGACAGCAGCTCGAGATCGTGATCGATCTTCGCCGCGTAGATGTCGTTGAAGAAGTAGTCCGGTTTGACCTTGAAGAACTTTGCCAGAGCAGCCACCGTCTCATCCGACGGGTTCGTGCGCTGTCCCGACCGCAACTGCGACAGATACGGTTTCGAGATCGGGTGGCCGGATGCCGTCAAAGCGGCTGCCACCTCTGCGTTCGTGTGCGGCTTACGCCCCGGGGGATGCACGGTTTCGAACAGCTTGTTCAGCCGCGCCGCGAAATCAGCCATTGTGAGCCGCCCAATTCCCTTCGCTGTACTAACAGTCGTTATCTCGGATACGTATCATTGATATTAGCGGCTCAGTAACTGAAAACCTACGCCTGATTCGCGATTTCCTTGAAGCTTCTAGGCGGTGATCCGGTTCACCCACTGTGGCTTGGGCGTTTGCGGGCCAACCCCACGGTTCTTGCCAAGGGCTTAAGAGCCCCGGTTCTGGCCCGTCGCGGGGGTCTTCCCGGACGGGCCACGGGTAGCCATAAGATAGCTGACGGATCATCTTCTTGTCTGTACCGGATTTTGTGTGGCGTACGCCACGTCTCACGGCAGGACGGATGAACGTTCAACCTGGCCGAAAATCATTGAGGGACTAGATCCGTTCGATGATCGTGCCCGTCGCGAGGGCCCCGCCGCAGCACATCAGGATCATGGCCGTGCTCTTGTCGGTGCGCTCCAGCTCGTGCAAAGCCGTTGTGATCAAGCGGGATCCGGTGCTGCCGACCGGGTGGCCCAGCGCGATCGCACCGCCATTGACATTCACGCGATCGAAATCCGGCTTGTGCACCGAGGCCCACGACAGCACCACGGAAGCGAAAGCCTCATTGATCTCGAACAAGTCGATATCGGAGATGCTCATGCCGGAACGCTCGAGCAGCCGCTCGCACGCCTGCACGGGTCCGTCGAGGTGGAATTCCGGCTCGCCACCGACCAGGCACTGCGAGACGATACGGGCGCGCGGACGCAAACCCTCACGCTGCGCGGCCTTTTCGTCCATCAGCAGCACAGCGGCGGCCCCGTCGGAGATCTGCGAGGACGTACCGGCGGTGTGAATTCCGCCCTCCAGCACCGGCTTCAGCTTCGCCAGGCCCTCGCGGTCGGTCGCGCGCAGGCCCTGGTCCTTGCTGATGTCGGCGAACTCGCCGGTGAGGTTGCCCTCCTTGTCGACCTGCGGGGCGTTCTTGATGGTCAGCACCTCGCGGTCGAAGCGGCCCTCGGCCCACGCCTGCGCGGCCAGCCGCTGCGAACGCACGCCCAGCTCCTCGACGTCGTCACGAGTGATGCCGCGCCGCTTGGCGATTCGCTCGGCGGCCTCGAACTGGTTGGGCATGTCGATGTCCCACGACGCGGGGCGGCGCGGCCCGGCGTGCGTTCCGACGTTGGCGCCCAACGGAACATGGCTCATGGACTCGATGCCGCAGGCCATGCCGACCTCGATGGCGCCGGTGGCGATCAGGCCGGCCACCATGCCCGCGGCCTGCTGCGCGGAACCGCACTGGTTGTCGATGGTGACGGCGCCGGTCTGCCACGGCAGTCCGGCGTGCAGCCAGGCGGTGCGGGTGACGTTGTTGCCCTGCTCGCCCACCTGCATGACGCAGCCGCCGACGACCTGCTCGACCAGAGCCGGGTTCAGCTCCGCGCGCTCGAGCACGCCCTGCTGTGCGGCGCCGAGCAGCTCGGCGGCGTGCAGGCCGGCGAGCCAGCCGTTGCGCTTGCCGATCGGGGTGCGCGCGGCCTCGACGATGACGGGAGTACCCATTGTCTTTCCTTCCGGATCAGAACTGCAACGAGTTCACGACCAGTAACGTAAGTCTGTTCCGGACTATTACCTAGTCCCTTCTCTTGTTCTACCCCCTGTGCTTCAATAGCGGTAGAACGTGTTTCAGTTGGTCAAAGGAGACTGCTGGTGGTTGACACTGCAGCCCGGCCCGGAGTGCCGGATGGATTCGACGTCACCGACCCCGAAATTTGGGCGAAGCGAGTGCCGGCCGAAGAGCTTGCCGAACTGCGCAAAACCGCGCCTATCTGGTGGAACCCGAAGTCGCCGGACGTCGGTGGGTTCACCGACGACGGCTTCTGGGTGCTGTCCAAGCATGCCGATGTGAAGACCGTCTCGCGCCGCGACGACGTGTTCTCCACCTATGAGAACACCGCCATCCCGCGGTTCCAGGATGACATCACCCGTGAGCAGATCGATCTGCAGCGTTTCGTTCTGCTGAACAAGGACGCCCCGGAGCACACCAAGCTCCGCAAGATCATCTCCAAGGGCTTCACGCCGCGCGTCATCAACGGCCTGCGCGCCGAGCTGACCGCCCGCGCGGAGTCCATCGTGAAGGCCGCCGTCGAGTCCGGCAACGGCGACTTCGTGGAGCAGGTGGCCGCCGAGCTGCCGCTGCAGGCCATCGCCGAGCTGATCGGTGTGCCGCAGGAAGACCGCATGAAGCTCTTCCAGTGGTCCAACGACATGACCAGCTACGACGATCCGGAATCGAACGCCGACCCGGTGGTCGCCTCCACCGAGATCCTCGGCTACTCGTACCAGATGGCCGAAGCCCGCCGCGCCTGCCCGGCCGACGACATCGTCACCCAGCTGATCAACGCCGACATGGACGGCGAGGCGCTGCTGCCCGAGGAATTCGGCTTCTTCGTCATGATGCTGGCCGTCGCGGGCAACGAGACCACCCGCAACGCCACCACCCACGGCATGATCGCCTTCATGGAGAACCCCGACCAGTGGGAGCTCTTCAAGAAGGAGCGGCCCAAGACCGCCGCCGACGAGATCATCCGCTGGGCCACCCCCGTCAGCTCCTTCCAGCGCACCGCGCTCGAGGACGTCGAGGTCGGCGGCGTGGAGATCAAGAAGGGCCAGCGGGTCATCCTGTCCTACCGCTCGGCCAACTTCGACGAAGAGGTGTTCGAGGACCCGTACACCTTCAACATCCTGCGTGACCCGAACCCGCACCTGTCCTTCGGCGGTACCGGCGCGCACTTCTGCATCGGCGCGAACCTGGCTCGACTCGAGATCGAGATCATCTTCAACGCCATCGCCGACCACATGCCCGACATCTCCAAGCTGGGCGACCCCAAGCGCCTGCGCTCGGGCTGGCTGAACGGCATCAAGGAGTTCCAGGTGGATTACAAGGGCGGCTGCCCTGTAAAGCACTGAGGCACTGATGGTTTGATCCGCCCTGCACCCCTCTCACTCCTCAGGGCGGAGACAAAGAGAAGCGGGCGACTGGATGAATCCAGTCGCCCGCTTCGGTTTTCGAGGCGCTAGGCCTTCTTCGTCGTCGCCATGGCCCGGTCGGTTTCCCAGAACGCGCGCAGGGCAAGGATCTTGCCGTCCTCGTCCACCTTGTAGGTGAAGACGCCTTCGGCATCGATGATGTGCCCGCCCATGGTGGTGCGGATGCGGCCGGTATAGGCCACCTCACGCCCGCACGCGAACGAGTCGTCGAAGAGGAACTCGATCGACTCGGTCTGGGCGATCGCCTTGTCCCAGAACGCCGCGATCGCTTCCGCGCCACGGTGTCCCACGCCCTCGGGATCGAAGAAGGACGGGCCGACGGGATCCTCCACGATGCCGTCGGCGGCGAACAGCGCCACCCAGGCGTCCTTGTCCTTGGCGCGCACCGCGGCCTGCGAGGCCGCGCCCGCCACCCGCGCGGGGTGTTCGGTGGTGGTGGTCATCGCTGCTCGCTCCCGACGACCCACATCGAGAAGTACTGCGAGCCACCGCCGTACGCGTGGCCGAAGGCCTTGCGCGCGTTCTCCACCTGGTAGTCGCCCGCGCGCCCCATGACCTGCTTGGCGGCCTCGGCGAACCGGATCATGCCCGACGCGCCGATCGGGTTGGAGGACAGCACGCCGCCCGACGGGTTGACCGGCAGCTTCCCGCCGATGGCGGTCTCGCCGGCGTCGGTGAGCTTCCAGCCCTCGCCCTCGGGCATGAAGCCCAGGTTCTCCAGCCACATCGGCTCGAACCACGAGAACGGGACGTAGATCTCGGCCGCGTCGATCTCCTCGAGCGGGTTGGTGATCCCGGCCTGCTTCCACAACGCCGCCGCGGCGGCCTGACCGGCCTTCGGGTTCACCTGGTCGCGGCCCGCGTAGGCGAGCGGCTCGGTGCGCATGGCGGTGCCGTGCACCCACGCGACCTTCTTGCCCTGCGCCTCCACGGCCTTGGCCGATTCCTCGTCACCGATCACGATGGCGCAGGCGCCGTCCGAGGACGGGCAGGTCTCGTCGAAACGGATGGGGTCCCACAGCATCTGGGACGCCATCACCGATTCCACGCTGATGTCGGGCTGGTGCAGGTGCGCGAACGGGTTCCGTGCGCCGTTGCGGCGGTCCTTCACCGCGACCATGGCGCCCACGTGCAGCGGGGCGTTGGAGCGGCGGATGTAGGCGCGCACGTGCGGGGCGAAGTAGCCGCCCGCGCCCGCGCCGACCGGCATGGTGAACGGCACCGGGTTCGACAGCGCCCACATGGCGTTGGACTCGGACTGCTTCTCCCACGCCACGGCCAGCACCCGGCGGTGCACGCCGGCCTGGACCTGGTTGGCCGCGACCACCGCGGTGGAACCGCCGACGGAACCGGCGGTGTGCACCCGGAGCAGCGGCTTTCCGGTGGCGCCCAGCGCGTCCGAGAGGAACAGCTCCGGCATCATGGAGCCCTCGAAGAAGTCGGGGGCCTTGCCGATGACCACGGCGTCGATATCGGCCATGGTCAGGCCGGAGTCCGTGAGAGCCCGGTCGATGGCCTCGCGGATCATTCCGGCCATCGATACATCGGACCGTTTGGTCACGTGATGGGTCTGTCCGGTGCCGAGGACGGCAGCTGCGTAGCTCATGAACGTGCCTCCAGGGTGGCCACCAGGTTCTGCTGCAACGCGGGGCCGCTGGCGGCATGCGCCAGTGCGCGATTCGCGGTGCCATTGATGATTTCGCGGGCGGCGAAGCCGATGCGCTCCAGTCCGGCCGCGAACATGGGGTTGCCCGACAGCGCGCCGCCGGACGGGTTGATCCGGGTGTCCCCGTTCAGGCCGATGGCCTGCTTCAGGATCAGCTCCTCGTGACTGAACTGCGCGTGCAGCTCGGCCACATCGAAACCGCTTGCGTCGCCGCCGGTTACGGCGTTCGCCGCCTTGGCCGCGGACTCCGAGACGGTGAGGTCGCGGGCGCCCAGCACGGGGGAGTCGATGTAGTGCGCCATGCCGGTCAGCCAGGCCGGACGCTCGCACAGTTCGCGGGCCCGGTCGCCGACGGCCAGCACGATGGCGGCCGCGCCATCGGTGATAGGGGCGATGTCATGGGCGCGCAGCGGATCGTTGATCTTCGGCGCGGCCAGCAGCTTGTCGATGTCACCGCCGGTGGTGCGGGCGGCCACCGCGGCCATGTCGGCCTCGGTCCAGCGGCCCGCGTCCAGGCCCGCGCGGGCCTGCAGGCCGGCCATCGACAGCGAGTCCACGCCCAGCGGCGCGACCAGGTACGGGTCGGTCTGCAG
Organism: Nocardia sp. CA-145437; assembly: GCF_050956485.1. Lineage (NCBI taxonomy): Bacteria > Bacillati > Actinomycetota > Actinomycetes > Mycobacteriales > Nocardiaceae > Nocardia > Nocardia sp. CA-145437. The sequence continues at coordinate 568,454 of NZ_CP191204.1, forward strand.
ACCCAGGATCTGGCGCAGGGTACCGGCCGAGGACTTGCCGAAGCCGTAGACCAGCGCGGTCTGCGCCTGTCCGGAGCGGAGTTTCACCCACGCCTCGTACAGCGCCCAGGCCGCGTCCATCTCCACGTGCGACTCGTTGATCGGCGGCACCGCGCCGATGGAGTCGATCGCCGAGATGAACGAGAAGGCCCGTCCGGCAAGGTAATCCGAGGAGCCGGAGCACCAGAAGTCGATATCGGACACGCCGACGCCGAGCTTCTGCTTGAGCTCGTCGAAGCAGGGCGCGAGCATTTCCACGCCATTGGTGGTGCCGAAGGTCTCCGGCACGTGCGGCGCGTGGGCGAAGCCCACCACCGCGATGTCGGTTGCTGTGTTACGCCCTCCCGTCGCCCCGCCGCCACCCCTGGCGGAATCGCTACGCGATGCAGTGTTGGTCATTTCAGCGCCTCTCTACAGGTGGTGCGCGAAGCTGTCGTAGTCGGCGTCGGGTTCGCCGGTCGGCCGGAAGTGGTCGATATTGGCCATGGACAGGCCCCACTCCTCGCGCGGCTTCCACACCGCCTCGATTCGCATGCCCATCCGGACCTCGCTCGCTTCGACGCCGAGCACCAGGTGCAGGAAGGGAATGTCCGCGCCGTCGAGCAGCACGTAGGCGGCCACGTACGGCGGCTTCAGGCGCTGGCCCATGAACGGCACGTTCACGATGCAGAAGGTGGTCACGATGCCCTTGTCGGACACCTCGACGAAGTCGTCGGTCGGCGAGCCGTCGCGCGGGTCGGCGCCGCGCGGCGGGAAGTACACCTTGCCGTCCAGCTTGGCGCGGGCGCCCAGCAGCTTGCCCTCCATCAGGCCCTTCAGGAAGACGGCTTCCTGCGGCGCGGCGGTGTGCTTGACCGAGAAGTCGATCGGGGTCACGATGCCGGTGACCGGCTCCGCCTCGGCGGTGGACGCCGTTGCCGGAGCGGAGGTCTCGCCCGGTTCGAAGGCCACGATGTCGTGGATGTCGCCGGTGCGCTCGGCCGCCCAGCGGGCCCGCACGCGCATGCCGGTGCTGATGTCGGCGGGGCTCGCCACATCCACCGCGTGCAGGATGGCGGTGTCCGCGCCGTCCAACTTGATCAGCGCGTAGGCGAAGGGCCGGTCGAACGGCTGGCTCGGGAGCGGCTCGGCCACCCAGGACCAGGTCTGCACGGTGCCGACGTCGGAGACGTCGACGAATTCCGTCAGTGGTTCGGCGGTCTTCGGATCGTATTCCGCGGGCGGCACGATCACGCGCCCATCGGAACCCCGCACTCCGACGACCTTGCCGGCACGCAATTCCGTGAGGAAGCGCCCGATGGTCGGACCGGTGGAGCGGGTGTAGTCGAATTGCATCCGCAGCGGTGCGGACAGTACTTCGGTGTTCCCCAGAGTCACGAGATCGAGTAGAACAGGTTCTAGTGACGGTGGCAAGAGTACGGGCTGCGGCCCTGACGAACGGTCCCGGATGTTCTAGGAAGGAACCTCCGCGCCTGAGCGGTCAGGCGCGGAGGAGGCAGCGGAGCGTAACCATGGAGCGCTCCGCTCTGGTGCGAAAGGAAATCCAGTAATGCGCTTTGGCTTGCAACTCGGATATTGGGGCGCGCAGCCGCCCGCCAATACGCGGGAGCTGATCGCGGCTGCTGAGGAGACCGGCTTCGACGCCGTCTTCACCGCCGAATCGTGGGGCTCGGACGCCTTCACCCCGCTGGCCTGGTACGGCTCCGACACCAGCCGGGTCCGGCTGGGCACCTCGGTCGTGCAGATGTCGGCGCGCACCCCCACCGCGACCGCCATGGCCGCGCTGACCATCGACCACCTCAGCGGCGGCCGGCACATCCTCGGCCTCGGCGTCTCCGGCCCGCAGGTGGTCGAGGGCTGGTACGGCCAGCCCTTCGCCAAGCCGCTGGCCCGCACCCGCGAGTACGTCTCGATCGTGCGGCAGGTGCTGGCCCGCGAGGGCAAGGTGACCAGTGCGGGCCCGCACTACCCGCTGCCCTACGGCGGTCCCGGCGCCACCGGATTCGGCAAGCCGCTCAAGTCGATCACCCACCCGCTGCGCTCGGACGTGCCGATCTGGCTCGGCGCCGAGGGGCCCAAGAACGTGGCCCTGACCGCGGAGATCGCCGACGGCTGGCTGGCCATCTACTACACGCCGCGGCTGGCCGACATGTACAACGAATGGCTCGACGAGGGCTTCTCCCGGCCGGGCGCGCGGCGCTCGCGCGAGGACTTCGAGATCGCGGCCACCGCGCAGGTCATCCTCACCGACGACCCCAAGGCCGAACTGGATCGGCTGCGGCCGTTCATGGCGCTCTACATCGGCGGCATGGGCGCGGAGGAACTCAACTTCCACGCCGAGGTGTACCGGCGCATGGGCTACGGCGAGCAGGTCGACGAGATCACCCGGCTCTTCCGCACCGGCCGCAAGGAGGAGGCCGCGGCGGTCGTCCCCGACGAGCTGATCCTCGACACCACGATCATCGGCAACGAGGCGCAGGTGCGTGAGCAGCTGAAGGTGTGGGAGCAGGCGGGCGTCACCATGATGCTGGTCGGCGTCCGCGACGTGGCGCAGTTCGAGAAGCTGAAGCCGCTCATCGAGTCGTAAGGACCGGTGCGGTCCGGAAGAGCGCGCCCTGCTGAGCGGGGTGCGCTCTTCCTGTTTGTCCCCAGCCGGGGGTACGTCACCGTACTGTTGTGACAGGGGGCACTTCCGCTCAGTGGGACGGGTGCGAAAACAGTGGCTTGTCACACACAAGAACACGTTCTATTTTGGTCCCTGTGAGCTACAACATTGCGGACCTTGTCGAGCACACCATCGACCTCATGCCGGAACGTGTCGCGCTGGTTGACGACACCCGCTCGGTCACCTACGCCGAGCTGGAGGACCGTGCCAACCGGCTGGCGCACTACCTGCAGGAACAGGGAGTGCAGCCGGGTGACAAGGTCGGCGTCTACTCGCGCAACACCATCGAGGCCGTCGAGGCCATGGTGGCCATCTTCAAGGCGCGGGCAGTCATGATCAACGTGAACTACCGCTACGTTGAGAACGAGTTGCAGTACATCTTCGAGAACTCGGACATGGTCGCGCTGCTGCACGAGCGTCGCTACAGCGACAAGGTGGCCAACGTGGTCCCCAACGTGCCCGCGATCAAGACCGTGATCACCGTCGAGGACGGCACCGACCTGCCGCTGCCCCCGACCGCGATCGAATACGAGGCGGCCCTGGCCTCCTCGCACGGCGAGCGCGACTTCGAGGAGCGCACCTCCGACGACATCATGATGATCTACACCGGTGGCACCACCGGTATGCCCAAGGGCGTCATGTGGCGGCAGGAGGACTGGTGGCGCGTGCTCGGCGGCGGCATCAACTTCTACACCGGTGAATTCGTCGAGGACGAATGGCAGCAGTCCAAGGGCGGCGCCAGCGGCAGCGCCCCGATGGTGCGCTACCCGATCCCGCCGCTGATCCACGGCGGCGCGTTCACCGCGACCCTGCACAGCCTCTTCGACGGCGGCAAGGCCGTCATGCTGCCCGAGTTCAGCGGCCACGGCGTCTGCCGCGCGGTGCAGAACCACGGGGTCAACATGATCTTCATTACCGGTGACGCCATGGCCCGTCCGATCCTGGACGCGCTGGGCGAGGGCAACCCGGAAACCGGTGCGCCCTACGACCATTCGGCCCTGTGGGTGCTGGCCAGCAGCGCGGCGCTGTTCTCGCCCGTGCTCAAGGACGAGTTCATCGAGCGCTTCCCGAACGCGCTCATCACCGACTCCATCGGCGCGTCCGAGACCGGCTTCGGCGGTCTGGCCGTGGCCACCAAGGGCGCCACCCACACCGGCGGCCCGCGCGTGAAGATCGACGGCTCCACCAAGGTCATCGACGAGGAAGGCAACGAGGTCGCCCCCGGCTCCGGCCAGGTCGGCATGCTCGCCCGCACCGGCAACATCCCGATCGGCTACTACAACGACCCGGTCAAGACCGCCGAGACGTTCAAGGAGTTCAACGGCAAGCGCTACTCCATCCCCGGCGACTTCGCCCGGGTGGAGGACGACGGCACCGTCACCATGCTCGGCCGCGGCTCGGTGTCGATCAACTCCGGTGGCGAGAAGATCTTCCCCGAAGAGGTCGAGGGCGCGCTGAAGGCGCATCCCGACGTGTTCGACGCCCTGGTCGTCGGCGTGCCGGACGAGCGCTGGGGCAACCGCGTCGTCGCGGTCGTGGCCTGCCGCGGCGAGGCCCGTCCGACCCTGGAGGAGCTGCGCCCGACCCTGGTCAAGGAGATCTCCTCCTACAAGATGCCGCGCAGCCTGTGGTACGTGGACGAGATCAAGCGCTCGCCCGCCGGCAAGCCGGACTACAAGTGGGCCAAGGCCCAGACCGAAGCCCGCGAGGCCGACAACCACGCCCAGGCGTCGTCGAAGTAGCTCGACCCAGCTCTCCGAACCTCCCGTGCCCGCCTGCTGTCGCAGGCGGGCACGGCCCTAGGTTTGTTGTGGGTTGGTTGCGCCTGCCCGCGACCGCGGTGGGCACGGCCCGTTTGTTGTGGGTTGATTGCGACCGCCTGCGGTCGCAGGTGGGCGCTGCCCGAGATTTGTTGTGGGTGAATAGTGCCCGTCCGCTTTCTGCGGGCGGGCATTCGCTCGTTTCGACGGGTGTTTCTTGTCGGTGGGCTGTGCGAGGCTGTCAGGCATGAGCGAGAAGGTGGGCGGCACCGTATCGGATGATGTACTGCGCTCTTTCGAGGGCCATCGGCGCGAACTGTGCGCCTACGCGTATCGAATGCTCGGATCCTCGTTCGAGGCCGAGGACGCGGTGCAGGAGACCTTCACGCGGGCCTGGAAGTCCTACGACTCGTTCGAGGGCCGGGCCAGCATCCGCTCCTGGCTGTACAAGATCGCCACCAATGTCTGTCTGGACATGCTGGACGGCCCGCAGCGCCGGGCCCGGCCCATGGACCTCAACGGACCCTCCACACCCGATTCGCAGTTGCCCGCGCCGGAGCCGGATTACGTGTGGGTGGAACCGATTCCGAACGCGCTCGCCTTCGGCGCCGACCCCGCCGAGGCCGCCAGCACCAAGGACACCCTGCGCCTGGCCTTCGTTGCCGCCGTGCAGCATCTGCCCGCCAGCCAGCGCGCGATCCTCATCATGCGTGAGGTGCTGCGCTTCTCCGCCGGCGAGACCGCCGACATGCTGAATGTCTCGCCCGCCTCGGTGAACAGCGCTCTGCAGCGGGCCCGCGCCACCATGTCGAAGGTGCAGGAGACCGCCACCGTCTCCGATCCCTTCGACGAGCGCAACGAGCAGCAGCGCAAGCTGGTCGACGACTTCGTGAAGGCCTTCGAGGCCTATGACATGAGCGCCCTGACCGAGCTGCTGAAAGCCGATGTGGCCCTGTCCATGCCGCCGTTCTCGCTGTGGGTGTCCGGCCCCGAGAACGTGGCCGCCTTCATGCTCGGCACCGGCCAGGCCTGCCGCGATTCCCGCATGGTGCCCCTGGAGGGCGCGAACGGCCTGCCCGCCTTCGGCCACTACAAGCCCGGCGACGAGCCCGGCGTCTGGATCCCGTGGTCCATCACCACGCTGGAACTCTCCGGCGACCGCATCTCCGGCCTCACCTTCTTCCTCGACACCGAGAAGCTGTTCCCCCTCTTCGGTCTCCCCATGGAGCTACGCCCGAACTAGGCTCTCCGCCACGGGAGTCCGGGGAGGGGCGCATGACGGTCGAGTTGCACGCGGACGAGCGGTGGGCGCAGAACCTGCGCCGCATGCTGGTGGGAGTCCGGCACGAGGCGGTCATGGCCATCGCCCGCCCGGTCCGGCCGGAGACCGAATACCGCGCGGAGGACACGGTTTTCCGGCAGTTGCACGAGGCCGGAAAGCAGGTGCGGGTGCTGCTGTCGGCCGCGTATGTGAGCAGCCGGGGCCGCCAGTCGGTGCTGCGGCAGTTCACCCTCGGCTCACGGATCCGGGTCACCGACGCCGATTTCTGTAATGCGCTGATCGTCGATCGCGAGCGGGCGGCGCTGTGGTCGGCCGCGCCGGGGGAGGAGCCACGCGGATACCTGGTGGCCGAACCCGCGCTGCTCGGTGTGGTGCACCAGTTCGCCACCCGCACCTGGCATTCCGCGCGCGACCTGCGCGAGCACCTGGAGGTGCGGGACGGCCTGGACGCGGTGGCCCTCGCGGTGGTCGAGCAGCTGTCCACCGGGGCCAAGGACGAGACCGCGGCCCGGGCGCTGGGGTGTCGCTGCGCACCTACCGGCGCTACGTCGCCCAGCTCATGACGCGGTTCGAGGTGAGCACCCGCTTCCAGCTCGGGGTGCGGGTGCGGGAGCTCGGGCTGCTCGGCTGATCAGCCGGCCGCGATGCTGATCAGCGGGGCGCGCGCAGGTCCTCGGGGTGCGCGGCCGCGAACCGTTTGGCGGCGGGATAGTTCGCCTTGCCGCTCGGCTGCCGCATGACGGTGCCGACCAGCCAATAGCCGCGTGGCGCTTTGTATCCCGCGACCTTGGTCCGCACGTGGGCGTCGAGTTCGGCGAGATCGATCGCGGTCGAGGTCCGCGGCTGCACCACCGCGGCGACGGCCTGCCCGAACCGTTCGTGCGGGATGCCGATCACCAGCGCGTCGAAGACGTCCGGATGGGACTTGAGCGCTGTCTCGACCTCCTCGGGGAACACCTTCTCGCCACCGGTATTGATGCACTCCGAACCGCGGCCGAGCAGGGTGACGGTGCCGTCGGCCTCGTAGCGGGCGTAATCACCCGGCGCGACATACCGTTTGCCGTCGACCTCGACGAAGATGGTCTTCGTCTTCTCCGGGTCCTTGTAGTACCCGATCGGCACATGCCCGGTCCGCGCCATCCGGCCGACGGCTCCGGCGACGGGCGGCACGAGGCGGCCGTCGTCGTCCAGCAGCGCGGACTGTGCTCCGAACTTCACCCGCGGGCCCCGCGTGTGGTCGGAATCCTGGGTGACCGTGGACAGTCCGGTGCTGCCGCTCTCCGACGACCCGATCACGTCGGTGACGAACAGGTTGGGGAACGTCGCGAGGTACTCCTGTTTGAGCGAGTGCGAGAACAGCGCGGCGTGACTGCTGAACGCCCACAGGGACGGAACCTCGTACCGCCCTGCGTGATACGCCTCGAGCAGCGGCTTGGCCATGGCGTCGCCGACCACGGTCAGCACATTGACCCGGTGCTTCGCCACCACCCGCCAGACCTCGTCGGCGTCGAACCGCGGCACGAGAACCACTGTGCCGCCCGAGTGCAGGGCGAGGAAGGCCGCCCACTGGGCCGCGCCGTGGATGAGCGGCGAGAGCGGGGCCATGACGATCCCCTCGGGTGCGGATGCGGCGTTCTTCGCCAATTCCCATTCGTCCGAGACGTATTCGCCGGTGACGTGGTTGATGCCGCCGCCGAGCGCCCGCCAGACGTCCTCGTGCCGCCACATGACGCCCTTGGGCAGGCCGGTGGTGCCGCCCGTATAGAGGATGTACAGATCGTCGCCGCTGCGCGGACCGAAATCACGTTCCGGGGACTGCGCGGCGAGGGCGGCGTCGTAATGGGTTCCGATCGCGAGTGTTTCGGTCAGGTCCGGCGCGGACCCGCGGACGGCTTCGACGATTTCGGTGAATTCCGCTTCGTGGATAATTGCTTTCAAATCCGCGTTGCCGACGATATAGCGCACCTCGTCGGCGACATACCGATAATTCACGCTCACCGAGACGGCTCGCAGTTTGTAGGCCGCGAGCATCGTTTCCAAGGCTTCGATGGAATTGCGTGAATAGATGCCGACGTGGTCGCCGGGGCCGATGCCGCGGGCGGCGAGGTGGTGGGCGAGCCGGTTGGCGCGGTCGTCGAGTTCGCGGTAGGTGAGGCGCCGGTCCTCGCAGATGAGGGCGGTCCGCTCCGGGACCGCGTCGACCGCGTGCTCGAACAGGTCTGCAACAGTGAAAGCCATGGGCTCACCCTCGCTTTCGCGGGGGTGGAGCGCGGGTTCATCGGTTGGCAGGAAGCTGTCACGGCCCGGGCGCGCGGAGGGAATGTTCCGCGGGCCGATCCCCTCCTGTCCAGATGTAGACATGAACCCGGCCCGCGGTCCCTCTACCCTCGCCGCCGGGCTGACCAAGATCAAGATCAGCAGGTCACCCGTATTGGGTGGCAGCCGGATTTGCGGATTACCAGAGGACGATGTTCGAGGTGTCGGGATCGGCCGTGGCGGGGTCCGGGTAGCGGGGCGTGAGGCTGAAGAGCTCCACGTCGCGGTTCGGGAACGCCCAGCGCAGGCAGTCCATTTGGTATTCCGTGACCACTCCGGTGGCGGGGTCGCGGAGCAGGAGGGAATCGTCGGCGAGGATCTCGCGCGGGCACGGGGTGTTCCAGATGCGGTCGAACTCGGGGCTCGACCGGCAGGCTTCGCGGATCTCGCGGACGCGTTCGGCCGGGGTGTTCGCCAGGGAGTACTCCGTGAGGGCCCAGACCAGGCGGTGAACGAAATCGGCCCAGTTGACCAGGTATTCGGATGCCCGAGGTTCGTTCATCGTGGCCACGATGACGTTGAGGGGGCGGTCGGGAGCGCCGAGCCGCGGATCCAGCCACGGGAACAGACGGCAGGCCACCGCATTGGCCGCCAGAATATTGTTCTCGGGAACCTGGTGCAGGGAGGCGGGGCCGCGCAGGTTGCGCATGAAGGCCAGCATGCCGTCGGTCACCGAGCCCCCCGCCGCGGCCGACACCGACAGGTCGTCGCCGGTGGCGATCGACCACAGCACCCGCCGCCGGTTCACCGGTATCTCGAAGAGCACGGCCAGTGCGTTGAGCATGCCGGGATGCGGGAGGCGCTGGCCGTTCTCGATCTTCTCGTAGCCGCTGCGGGACATGTGCAGCGCCTCGGCGACGGCGCGCTGGGTCATGCCGTGGCGGAGTCGTTCCCGTTTGAGGTACGCGCCCAGTGATATCCCGTGGGGGCCTTCGGACTCAGGACTATCGGCGCGCATCGATCACACAGGATAAGCCATGTAGAACGGCTCCCACTGGTGGCCGTCGAGGTCGAGGAAGGTGCGGCCGTACATGCCGACCTCGGCTTCCTGGGCCCGGCGGTCCGCACTGACCTCCTCCTGGCCGCCCGCGGCCAGCGCGGCCTCCAGCAGCGCGTCGACCTCCTGGGCGCTGCCCAGGGCGAGCGCGTAGACACTGCCGACGGTGCCGCGGGTGTCGCCCAGCGGGCGGCGGCCGAAGGTGGTGAAGAACTCGTGCGTCAGCAGCATGACGCAGATGTTGTCGTCGACCACGATGCAAGCGGCGCTGCCGTCGGTGAAGTCCTGATTCACCTTCCAGCCGATGGACTCGTAGAAGCGCTTGGACCGGTCCAGGTCGGCGACGGGCAGATTGATGAAGATCATCTTGCTCGGCATGGTGGCGCGTCCCCTCTCATTCGATGTACTGATGAGGACGAAGCGGGTGCGGGAAACTCATCGGTCGTGCGAGAGTTGCCGGTGGAGGTGCCCGATGAGCCACAGCTATCTGATCGCCCTCACCGGCAGCGGGGGAACGGTTCCGCCGGAGCTGGGGGTGGTGCGGCGGCTGGTGCGCCGGGGCCATCGGGTGACGGTGCTGGCGGAGGAATCGCTGGCCGAGGCGGTGGCCGCGACGGGCGCGCGGCTGCGCCCCCGGGCCGGGGCCGGATTCGCGCGCGACACCGCCGACGAGATCGACGCGAATCGGCCCGATCTGGTGCTGGCCTCCTTCTTCGCCTTCGGCGCCATGGTCGCCGCGCAGGCCTGTGAGACGCCGTTCTCGGTGCTGATCCCGGGTGTCTATCCGCTGCCGGTGGAGGGCGGTCCGCCGCCGGGCACCGGCTTCGCGCCCGCGCACGGACCGGTCGGGCGGCTACGTGACCGTTTGGTTGGTTCGCTGGTGCAGCGGCGCTGGGACGAGGAGCTGCTACCCAAGCTCAACGCCCTGCGCTCGGATTTCGGGCTGGAACGTCTGGCGCACTACCAGGATCAGGCGCGACTGGCCCGCCGCCAGCTCGTCTTGTCCAGTGCCGCTTTCGATTTCCCCGGTCAGGGACCCGACGGGGTGCGCTGGGTCGGCCCCATCCTCGACGAACCCGACTGGGTCGCCGACACCACCTGGACTCAGACCGACGGCGGCGATCCGCTGGTGCTGGTCGCGCTGTCCACCACGTTCCAGCGTCAAACCGACTGCCTGCAAAGAATTTCCGAGGCGCTGGGCCAGCTACCCGTGCGCGGCGTCATCACCACCGGACCCGCGATCGATCCCGCCGAACTCCGTGTGCCCCATAATGTGTCGGTCCTGCGCGACGCCCCGCACCGCGAGATCATGCGCCACGCCAGCCTGGTCGTCACCCACGGCGGCCACGGCACGCTGATGAAATCCTTCGCCGCCGATCTGCCGGTCGTGGTCCTCCCGCACGGTCGCGACCACGCCGACAACGCCGCCCGCGTCCGCGCTCACGACGCCGGAATCGTTCTGCCGCGCACCGCCACTCCGCAGCGCATCGCCCGCGCCGTCCGGCACACCCTGCGCACCCCGGCCCACTATCGCGCCGCCGCCGAACTGGGCCGCGCCATCCGCCGCGACGCGCGCGGCGAGGCGCTGCTGCGCGAGCTGGAGCCGTCGCCCGAACACCCCGAACAGGTGGGGGAGCGAGTCTTCTCGGTCCGCGAACTCGAGTCCTGAGCATCCGCGCGACACCGGAGGTTTGGCCGAATTTCGCGCGCCACCGGCCGGATATGGCTGGCACGCTGCGGTTTCTCTGTTTAGCGTGAGCCGCATGGATTTCCTGGCCGTTGTGCGCGAGAAGTTGAACGAGTTCGGCGAACTGATCACGCCGGAGGTCGAGCTGTCCACGCCCGTCCCGTCCTGCGGCGACTGGACCTTCTACGACCTGGCCGACCATGTCGGTCAGGGGAATCTGTGGGTGACCACCGCGGTCCTGGAGCAGCGCGGGGACTTTCAGGGCGAGCCCGCGCCCGAGGACCCGGTGGGACTGCGCACCTGGTACGACGGCACGGCGAAGGCGATGATCGACGCGCTGTCGGTCGATCCCGAGACTCCGGCCTGGACCTTCACCTCGCAGATGCCGCGCAAGGTCGGCTTCTGGCAGCGCCGCCGCGCGCAGGAAACCCTCATGCACCTGTGGGACGGCCAGAATGCGCTGGGCACGGCCGAGGCGTTCGAACCGGCGCTCGCCGCCGACGGCGTGACCGAGGTGTTCGAACTGTTCGCGCCCCGCATGATCCTGCGCGGCCTGGCGAGCGAGCCGACCGCGGGGATCAGCCTGCGCGCCACCGACACCGGCGACAGCTGGACCTACGGCCCGGGCGCGCCGGTGGCCGAACTCTCCGGCACCGCGTCCGATCTGCTGCTGGCGCTGTGGGCTCGCAAGGAGCTCGACGACGCCGCACTGAGCTGGCAGGGGAACTGGGCGGAGGGCAAGCAGGTGCTCGCGGGCCCGCTGGTGCCGTGACGGCGTAAACCGTTCCACAGCACGGAAAACCGCGAGGCGGTGACACGAAAACGGCGAGGCGGTGGCCGGTATGGGAGCCACCACCTCGCCGTCGGCCGCGTTTGCAGGGTCGGCCGAGTCGCCAGGCCCAACCGGGCCGTGGGGTCTCAGGGGCTTGCCCCCCGAGAGTGACGAGAGTTGTTCGTTCTTACTGCGCGGCGGCGAGCAGGGAGCCCAGGGCGCGCAGGTGATCGGTCGCGCCGCCGAGCGCGAACTCGTTGTGCTTGGCCGCCGTGAAGTACTGGTTCACGATGTGGTCGCGGTCGATGCCGACGCCGCCGTGCACGTGCACCACGGTGTGGGCGACGCGGTGTCCGGCCTCGGCGGCCCAGAACTTGGCGGTGTGCACCTCGGCGGTGGCGGGCAGGCCCTCGGCGATCCGCCAGGCCGCCTGCTGCACGGCCAGGCGCACGCCCTGCACGTCGATGTAGCCGTCGGCGAGGCGCTGGGCCACGGCCTGGAAGCTACCGATCTTGCGGTTGAACTGCTCGCGCTCGCGGGCGTAGTCGGCGACCAGTTCCAGGCCCTTCTCGACGACGCCGAGCTGGGTGGCGGCCAGGCCGAGCCAGGCGCGCTCCAGCAGCCAGGTCAGGATCTCGCCGCCCTGTTCGAGGGTGCCCACCAGTTCGGCGGGGGTGCCGGCGAATTCGACCTCGGCCTCGGGGGAGCGGTCGGTGACGATCTGGTCCTCGACGCGCACCGAGGTGTGTGACGGGTCGACCAGGAAGACGGCGGGGGCGCCGTCGACGGTGGCGGACACCAGGATTCGCGCCGCCTGACGGGCGAAGGGCACGGTGGTCTTGAGGCCGGTGAGCTGCCAGCCGTCGCCCGCGATGGCGGTGGTGACGGGCTTGGCCGGCTCCCAGTTGCGCTCCTCGCTCAGCGCGGCGGTGAGGATGACCTCGCCGGTCGCGGCCTGGGCGGCCAGCTCGCGCTGGGCGGCGGAACCGAACTGCGCGAGCGCGCCCGCGCCGAGCACGATCGACCACAGGTAGGGCACGGGGGCGACGGACTTGCCGATCTCGCGCAGGATGGCGGTCTGCTCGAGCACGCCGAAGTCACTGCCGCCCACGCTCTCCGGCAGGGCCGCGGCCAGCACGCCGGTCTCGGCGAGCGAGCCCCACAGGCCGGCGTCGAAGCGCACGGTGCGGTTGCCGTCGGCGTCGGTGTTCTTGTCGAGCTCACGCAGCCGGTCGGCGGTGACCAGCTTGCCGGTGACCTCGGCGGTGAGGCGGGCCAGATCCTGCTGCGCCTCGGTGAGGGTGAAATCCATGATGGGTACCTTGGTTTTCGTGCGATGTGAGGGTCAGGCCCGGAGGTGGCAGCGTGCGTAACCACGGAGGGCCCGCTCACATCGCTGATGGGCACAGCTAGCGCGCGGCGGCGGGCTGCTTGAGGGCGGTCATGGCGATGATGTCGCGCTGCACCTCGTTGGTGCCGCCGCCGAAGGTGAGGATCAGGCAGGCGCGGTGCATGCGCTCGAGGCGGCCGCGCAGCTGCGAGCCCGCCGAGTCCTGGCGCAGGTAGGCCTGCGGGCCGAGGATCTCCATCAGCGCCCGGTAGGCCTCGGTGGCCAGTTCGGTGCCGTACACCTTGGTGGCGGAGGCGTCCCACGGCCGCGGCGCGGCGTCGCCGCCTTGGTCGGCGCGCGAGGCGATCTCCCAGTTGGTCAGCTTCAGGTATTCGACCTTGGCGTGGATGCGGGCCAGCGACACCTGCACCCATTCCTGGTCGATGACGCGCTGGCCGTTGGCGGTCTTGGTGTTGCGCGCCCACTCGGTGACCTGGGCGACGGCCAGGGCCAGCGGCGCGGAGGAGGTCAGCGCGACGCGCTCGTGGTTGAGCTGGTTGGTGACCAGCGCCCAGCCGCCGTTCTCCGGGCCCACCATGTCGGAGTTCTTGACCCGCACGTCCTGGTAGTAGGTGGCGGAGGTGTCCGGACCGGCCATGGTGTGCACGGGCGTCCAGGAGAAGCCCTCGGCGTCGGTCGGCATGATGAACATCGAGATGCCCTTGTGCTTCTTGGCATTCGGGTCGGTGCGCGCGGCCAGCCACACGTAGTCGGCGTAGGCGATGAGGGAGGTCCACATCTTCTGGCCGTTGATGATCCAGTCGTCGCCGTCGCGGACCGCGGAGGTGCGCAGCGAGGCCAGGTCGGTGCCGGCGCCGGGCTCCGAATAGCCGATGGCGAAGTGCAGCTGACCGGCGGCGATCTTGGGCAGGAAGAACTTCTTCTGCTCCTCGGTGCCGTAGTGCATGATGGTCGGCGCGACCGAGTTGATGGTCAGGAACGGCACCGGGGCGCCGGCGATGGCGGCCTCGTCGGTGAAGATCAGCTGATCCATGGTGGACCGGTCCTGGCCGCCGTACTCCTTGGGCCAGCCCAGGGCGAGCCAGCCGTCGCGGCCCATCTCCTCGACGACCTCGCGGTAGACATTGCCCTCGCCGTACTCTCCGGTCTGGGCCGAAAGCGCTTGCCGCCGTTCGGGAGTGATGAGCTTGGTGAAATAGTCACGCAGCTCGGCACGCAGCTGTTCCTGTTGCGGCGTGTAGGCGATACGCATAGCAGTACCTCTAGCCTTCGTTTCTCGGTTCTGCCGATCATCGCACGCGAGTGAAACATGTTCCAGTATTGGTTGCGGTTAGGGCTACTTTGCTGTTCTGGGCGGGGGTCTGCTTGTTAGGCTCGGGCAGAACCTGTGTTGAAGGAGAGAACTATGAAGGTCATCGTCGATTTCGATCAGTGCGAAGCGAACGGGATCTGCGTTGGAATCGCCCCTGACGTGTTCGATCTCGATGACGACGACAACTTGCACGTCAACGAGGTCGCGGTCACCGAGGACAACCGCAAGGACATCGAGTCGTCCGTGGCGCAGTGCCCCAAGGCCGCGCTGAAGCTGGTCTGAGGCCAGCCCCGCCCGCCGGGGCCGGTCCTTGCCCGGCGGGTGGAACACGTTCTAGAGTCGCCCTCGTGAGCGAATCTGATGTGAGTCTTTCCGGCCGGGTTGCCGTCGTTACCGGTGCCGGCGCCGGGCTCGGCCGGGCCGAAGCCCTCGAGCTGGCCCGCGCGGGCGCGTCGATCATCGTCAACGACCTTGCCGAGAACGACGCGGTCAGCGCAACCCTCGCCGATATCCGGGCGCTGGGCGTGAAGGCGGAGTTCGTCGGCGGCAGCATCGCCGAGCGGTCCACCGCCGATGCCATCATCCGTACCGCGGAGGAGTCCCTCGGCGGCCTGGACATCGTGGTCAACAATGCCGGGATCACCCGGGACAAGATGTTGTTCAACATGTCCGACGAGGACTTCGACGCGGTCGTCGCCGTGCACCTGCGCGGGCACTTCCTGCTGACCCGCAACGCGGCCGCCTACTGGCGTGCCAAGTTCAAGGAGACCGGTGCCCCCGTCTACGGGCGCATCATCAACACGTCCTCCGAGGCCGGTCTGCTCGGCCCCGCCGGTCAGGCGAACTACGGTGCTGCCAAGGCCGGTATCACCGCGCTGACCCTGTCCGCGGCCCGGGCGCTGGAGCAGGTCGGTGTGCGCGCCAACGCGATCGCCCCCCGCGCGCGTACCGCCATGACGGAGAACGTCTTCTCCGCGGCTCCCGACGAGGGCCCGGACCCGCTGTCGCCCGATCATGTCGCGCGCCTGGTGGCCTTCCTGGCCTCCCCGGCGGCCGAGAAGATCACCGGTCAGCTGTTCGTCGTCTACGGTCCGATGGTGGCCCTGATGGCGGCCCCCGTCGTCGAGCAGCGCTTCGACGCCGTCGGCGAGTTCACCCGCGAGGGCCTGGCCGAGACGCTCGGCGGCTACTTCGCCGAACGCGCGTCGGACGCCACTTTCTCGGCTTCCTCTCTGAAGGATCTGGGCTGAGGTTTTCACCTCGATTTCCCCGTATGGGGGCCGCGTGTCGTCTTGACGGACCCGGCCCCCGACCCTGCAGTTGATCGCGAGATCGAACATTGGTAGGAATGGGGATCAACTATGTGTGTCGCCTCACAATGCGGCATACGTCTGACGGTTAGGCTCACCTGAACATGTTCTTGAAACTGGACACCGGTTCAGAAAGAGGGCCTGTTCAAAGCATTGGAAACCTTCCCGAACCGTATGAGAACGTGTTCTAATCTTCGGCGGGACCGAGATCACATTCAGATTTCGGTTGCTATCGCTAGGCAGGGGCAGGAGGAATAGCGGGAATGAATGAAGTCCTTGCCGTACCGCTGCGGGCGGTCGGAGGGTTCTTCGAACTCGCCGGCGCGGTCGCTCGCGCTGCAGTACGGCCCCCGTTCCAGCGACGGGAATTCATCGATCAGTCCTGGTTCATCGCCAGGGTCTCCATGTTTCCCACGCTGATGGTGGCGATTCCGTTCACCGTGCTCGTGGTCTTCACGCTCAACATTCTTTTGCGCGAGATCGGTGCGGCCGACCTCTCGGGCGCGGGTGCGGCGTTCGGTGCGATCACCCAGATCGGCCCGATGGTCACGGTGCTCATCGTGGCCGGCGCGGGCGCGACGGCCATCTGCGCCGACCTCGGCGCCCGCACCATCCGCGAAGAGATCGACGCGATGAAGGTGCTCGGCATCGATCCGATTCAGCGCCTGGTGGTTCCGCGCGTGCTGGCCTCGATGTTCGTGGCCTTCCTGCTCAACGGCTTGGTGTCCGCCATCGGCATCCTGGGCGGCTTCGTGTTCTCGGTCTTCTTGCAGGGCGTGAACCCGGGCGCGTTCGTCAACGGCATCACCCTGCTGACCCATCTCCCGGAGCTCGTCATCTCCGAGGTGAAGGCCATGCTGTTCGGTCTCGTCGCCGGACTGGTCGCCTGCTACCTGGGCCTGAACGTCAAGGGCGGTCCCAAGAGTGTCGGCGACGCCGTGAACCAGACGGTCGTGTTCGCCTTCATGGCGCTGTTCGTCATCAACGTCGTGATGACCGCCATCAGCATCAAGTTCGCGGCGCGGTGATCAGATGGCTTTCGTAATCCAATCTCGTTTTCCCAAGGTGACCAAGCGCTTTCAGCGCTTCACCGAGGCGCTCGACTCGGTCGGCAAGCACGCGGTGTTCTACGCGCGCTCGATCGCGTCGGTGCCCAAGGCGCTGGTGCACTACCGCACCGAGACCATCCGGCTGATCGCCGAGATCTCGATGGGCACCGGCGCTCTCGCGGTCATCGGCGGCACCGTCGTGATCGTCGGCTTCCTGACCCTGGCCGCCGGTGGCACCATCGCCGTGCAGGGCTACAGCTCGCTCGGCAATATCGGCGTCGAGGCCCTCACCGGCTTCTTCGCGGCGTTCATCAACGTCCGCATCGCGGCACCGGTCATCTCGGGCATCGGCCTGGCGGCGACGCTGGGCGCGGGAACCACGGCACAATTGGGCGCCATGCGCGTCTCCGAAGAGATCGACGCCCTCGAGGTGATGGCCATCCGGCCCATCCCCTTCCTGGTGGGCACTCGCATGCTGGCGGGCATCCTCGCCATCATCCCGTTGTACTCACTGGCGGTCATCGCCTCGTTCATCGCCTCGCGTTTCGCGACGGTGCAGATCTACGGGCAGTCGGCCGGTGTGTACGACCACTACTTCTCGACCTTCCTGATCCCCAGCGACATCCTCTGGTCCTTCGCGCAGGCGATCTTCATGGCCATGGCGGTCATGCTGATCCACACCTACTACGGCTACAACGCCGCGGGCGGACCGGTCGGCGTAGGCGTGGCGGTAGGTAATGCGGTGCGGGCCTCGCTGATCGCAGTCGTCACGGTGACGCTGATGATGTCGCTGGCCATCTACGGCACCTCCGGCAATTTCCATCTCTCCGGGTAGGGGCGGGACGAACATGGTCCAACAACAAGGCGGGACGGCGAGCCCGATCGGCTCGCCGTTCGTCCAGAAGCCAGCGCCGAAGCGCTACCTCGACCAGGGGTGGGTGGTCCGGCTGGCCGGCGCCGGCCTGGTGCTCGGCCTGGTCGCCGTAGTCGTGTTCTGCCTGGTGAGTTTCGCCGGCGGTTTCACGAATACCGCTATGGTGACCGTCAATTCGCCGCGCGCGGGTCTGGTCATGGATCGCGACGCCAAGGTGAAGATCCGCGGTGTCGAGATCGGCCGGGTCAAGTCGATCGACGAGACGCCCGAGGGCGCGCGCATCGAACTCTCCATGGATCCGGACAAGCTGAAGCTGGTGCCGGCCAACGCGACCGTGGACATCAACTCCACCACCGTGTTCGGCGCGAAGTACATCAACTTCATCGAGCCGCAGAACCCGTCGGGGCAGCTGCACGCGGGAGCCGTGGTGCAGGCCGATGGCGTGACCGTCGAATTCAATACGCTGTTCCAGCATTTGAGCGATGTGCTCAACAAGGTGCAGCCGGAGAAGCTGAACGCCACGCTGACCGCGCTGGGCACCGCCCTGCAGGGCCGTGGCGAGAAGCTGGGCCTGCTGCTGTCGGACAGCGACGAGTTCCTCAAGCAGATCAATCCCTCGCTGCCCACGTTGCAGGAGGACCTGCGCAAGACCGCCTCGGTCACCGGCACCTACTCCGACACCGTCGGGGACCTGCTGCGCGTCACCGACAACATGCAGGTGACCGGCAAGACCATCACCGATGAGCAGGCGCGCGTGGACGATCTGCTGACCAACCTCATCGGGTTGGCCGATACCTCGAACTCGGTGCTGAAGCCCAGCGAGAACGATCTGATCAAGTCGCTGAACCTGTTGCGGCCCACCACGGATCTGCTGTTCGAATACCGGTCGGCGCTGTACTGCACCATCATGACCTTCGGTATGAACGTGCCGCTGATGGACGAGCTCATCGGTGGCAGGTACCCGGCCTTCTCCATGAACGCGGGCATCATGCCCAGCGGTACGCCGTACCAGTTCCCCGAGGACCTGCCGAAGGTGAACGCCACCGGCGGCCCGCACTGCGAGAACACCTTCGACCTGACGGGCGGTCAGAAGGCCAACTTCCTGATGACCGATACCTCGGAGGGCCACATCTGGGCCCCGGCCACGCAGCCGCATCCGTCCAAGACCGTCTTCGAGATCCTGTTCGACCAGCTCCCGGGGGTCGGTAAGAAGTGAAATTCAAACCACACGCCACCACCGTCAAACTCAGCGTTTTCGGCATCGCCATGCTGCTGATCCTGGCGCTGCTGGTGGTCGTCTTCAGCCAGATGCGGTTCGCCCGGGAGACCGGCTATCGCGCGGTGTTCACCTCGTCCTCGGGCATGCTGCCCGGGTCGAAGGTGCGGATCGCGGGCGTCCCGGTCGGTTCGGTGAGCCGGGTCTACGTCGGCAAGGACCACCAGGCGCACGTCGAGTTCGACGTGGACCGCAAGTACAAGCTCTACGCCAGCACCAAGGCGGCCATCCGCTACGAGAACCTGGTCGGCGACCGCTACCTCGAACTGATGGACGGCCCGGGCACCGCGACCCCGCTCCGCTCCGGCGGCTCCATCGATCTCGACCACACCCAGCCCGCGCTGGATCTGGACATGCTGCTGGGCGGGTTCAAACCGCTGTTGCGCGGCTTGAATCCGACCCAGGTCAACAGCCTGACCGAGGCGCTGCTGCAGATCTTCCAGGGACAGGGCGGCACGCTGGTCTCGCTGCTGAACAGCGGCGGCGACTTCGGCAAGACCCTCGCCTCGCGCGATGCCCTGATCGGCAGCGTGATCGAGAACCTGAAGACGGTGCTGGCCACCATCGACGACCGTGACAAGGCCTTCGGCACCACCCTGGACGAATTGCAGCGTCTGGTCAGTGGATTGGCCGCGGACAAGGACCCGATCGGCGCGGCCCTGCCCCGGATCGCCGGAGCCACCGGTGATCTCACCGAACTGCTCAAGGCGGCCCGGCCGGATCTGAAGAACACGGTGGAGCAGTTGGGCCGCGCGGCAACGGTTCTCGACGACGGCCGCGACGAGTTCCAGACGGTGCTCTCGGCGCTGCCGAGTACCTACAAGAAGCTGACCCGCATCGGTGCCTACGGATCGTTCCTGAACATCTACGCGTGCAGCACCGACATCATGTTCACCGGGCCCGACGGCAAGGACGTGCGTCTTGCCCTGCCCGGCAGCCAGTTCGACGGGAGGTGTGGATAGTCATGGGACAACGCGTCATCAATATCGGCGTCGTCGGCATCGTCGTGGTCGTGAGCATCTGCCTCACCGCCCTGCAATTCGATCGGCTGCCGTTCGTCCGCTCGGGCGCGCAGTTCAGCGCGTACTTCGCCGACGCGGGCGGGCTGTTGCCGGGTGATCAGGTCCAGGTGGCCGGCGTGAAGTCCGGCCGGGTGGACACAGTGGCGCTGGACGGCCCGAAGGTGAAGGTCTCCTTCACCCTGGACGAGTCGATCGTGCTGGGCACCAAGACCACCGCCGCGATCAAGACCAACACGGTGCTGGGCCGCAAGTCGCTCGAGGTGGCTCCGGAAGGGGACGGCGCGCTGAAGCGTGATCAGCCGATTCCCTTGGAGCGCACCACGTCTCCGTACTCGCTCAACGACGCCCTGCAGGATCTGTCCGGCACCGTGAAGGACCTCGACATGGACCGGGTCAACCAGACCCTGGACGCGCTGTCGACCACCTTCAAGGACACGCCGGCTCCGCTGCGCTCGGCGCTGGACGGCATCACCCAGCTGTCCAAGAGCATCAACACCCGCGACAAGGCGCTGACGGACCTGCTGGGCAAGGCCCAGGGCGTCACCAAGGTGCTGTCCGATCGGGCCGCGAAGATCAATTCGCTGCTCGTGGACGGCAACAACCTGCTCGGTGAACTGGATGCCCGCCGGGGCGCGATCAGCCAGCTGATCACCTACATCAACGGCCTGTCCAAACAGCTCAGCGGCTTCGTCAACGACAACCAGGCGGCGCTGAAACCGGCGTTGGACAAGTTGAATTCGGTGCTGGCACTGCTGCAGAAGAACAAGCAGAACATCTCCGACGCGCTCGACGCGCTCGGCCCCTACGCCGGTGCGCTCGGTGAGCAGGTCGGCAGCGGTCCGTACTTCCAGGCGTACATCGTCAACTGGAACAGCCCGATGCTGCAGGCTCTTTCCGACGCGCTGGTCTGGCCGCAGAACCTGCCCGAAGCGCTGAAGAACATGCAGAGCGGCGGCCTCCAGCCTCGCCCGCTGATCACGGAGCTGCCGAAATGACGACTGTGCTCGACAAAATCCGCGGTCTGCCGCGCTGGACCCGCGTGGCGGCGATCGTGACGTTGGTCGCGATCGTGGCCGGGGGTGCGTACACCGGGGTCTCCCGGATCGGCAAGCCGCAGATCACCGCCTACTTCCCGTCCACCGTCGGCCTGTACAAGGGCGACGAGGTGCGGATCCTCGGCGTCCGCGTGGGCACCATCGACTCCGTGGATCCCGGCAAGGAGAAGGCCACGGTCAAGATGACCATCGACCGCGGCGTCGACATCCCCGCCGACGCCAAGGCCGTGCTGATCTCCCCGTCCGTGGTGTCGGCCCGGTTCATCCAGCTGGCCCCGGCCTACACCGGCGGCGCGAAGATGCACGACGGCTCGGTCATTCCGCTCGAGCGGACCGCCGTCCCGGTCGAGTGGGACGACATCAAGGCCGAATTGAACAAGCTGGCAACCTCTCTCGGGCCGGTCGGCGAGGACAAGCAGGGCTCGTTCGGGCGCTTGGTCAATACCGCCGCCGACAACCTCGACGGCAACGGCCAGGCCTTCCGCGACACCCTCAAGGAGCTGTCGGCCACGCTGACCACGCTGTCGGACGGTCGCACCGACCTGTTCGGCACCATCAAGAACCTGCAGCAGTTCGTGGACGTGCTCTCCAAGAGCAACGACCAGATCGTGCAGTTCGGCGGCCGGCTGGCGTCGGTGTCCCAGGTGCTGGCGGGCGTATCCGGTGATCTCGGAGCGGGTTTGGACAATCTGGACTCCGCGGTCTCCGACGTGAAGAAGTTCCTCGACGCGCACGGCGGGGCGCTGAGCACGGACCTGGCGCAGCTCGCCGACGTCACCAACACGCTGGTGCAGAGCAAGCCTCAGATCGAACAGGTGCTGCACACCGCGCCGACCGCTCTCGTGAACTTCTATCAGCTGTACAACCCCGCGCAGGGCACGGTCGCCGGCTATCCGGTGTTCGCCGGCTTCAACTCACCCTTGAGCTTCATCTGTGGCTCCATCGACAACATCTCCACCGGCAACGGCCATGAGAGCGCCCAGATGTGCGCGCAGTACCTGGCCCCGGTGATCCAGAACCTGGCGATGAACTACCCGCCGCTGCTCATGAACGACGGCACGGGCGCGACGGCGTTGCCGCGCCAGCTGGTGCCCAGTACGCCCGATGTCGCCGCGCGGTACGCCGGGCAGGGCGAACGGGCGCCGGTCGGGATCCCGAACGGGCTGTCGGGTCTCGCCATTCCGGGAGGGAACTGATGAATACTCGTCGCCGCAGGGTGGCGGGCCTGGCGATCGGTGTCGCGGTCGCTCTGAGCGCCACCGGATGTGATTGGGACGGTCTCAACACCGTCTCCATGCCGGGTTCCGCCGGAACCGGTTCCGATGCTTGGCACATCAAGGTGCAGATGCCGAATGTCACCACCCTGACCCGCAATTCGCCGGTCCTGGTGAACGACGTGACCGTCGGCACCGTCACCGGTATCGAGGTGCAGGACTGGCACGCGCTGGTCAGCATCGGGCTCGACAAGGACGTGAAGCTGCCCGCGAACGCCATCGCGAAGATCGGGCAGACCTCGCTGCTGGGCAGTAATCACGTCGAATTGGCCGCGCCGGCCGATATTCCCGCCACCGGGCAGCTGCACGACGGTGACGTCATCACGCTGGAGCGGGCGGGACAGTACCCGACCACCGAGCAGACGCTGTCCTCGTTGTCGGTGGTGCTCAACGGTGGCGGTATCAGCCAGCTGGAGAACATCACCCACGAGCTGAACACCGCGTTCACCGGCCGCACCGACGCGATCCGCGACCTGCTGCCGCAGCTGAACCAGATGGTCGGGACGCTCAACGCTCAGACCACCGACATCATCAACGCGATGAGCGGGCTCGATCGGCTGTCGGGAACGCTGGTGCAGGAAAAGGATCGGGTGGCCAGCGCCATCGACAACATCCATCCCGCGCTGACCGTGCTCGCGAACAAGCGGGAGCAGATCACCAACGCGCTGACCGCGGCGGGTGACCTCAGCGAGGTGGTCAAACGGATCATCGACAATGCCGGTGACGACCTGAAGGCCGAGATCGCCGATCTGGGACCGACTCTGGAACAGATCGCCAACACCAGCGACAACTTCACCAGGTCGTTGAACATGATGCTGACCTTCCCGTTCCCCTTCAAGTACATCGACCGGTACATCCGCGGCGACTACATGAACGTGAAGATCACCTTCGATCTGACCGCGGCCCGGCTGGATTCCAACTTCCTCACCGGAACCCCGCTGGGTGGACGGTTCGGCGGTGTGGAGGGTGCGCTCGGCCAAGGGGCCGGCGTGGCGGGCGATCAGGGCGATCCCGCCAAGACTCCGCTGCAGCAGCAACCGTCCTCGACCCAGCCGTCGCCGACCGTGCCCGGCCTGCCGGGCCTGAACATTCCGGGCCTGCCCGCCATTCCCGGAATCACCGTGCCGCAAGGGGACCCGGGCAAATGAAACTGAGTCGCTTCGTCAAGATTCAGCTCGCCATCTTCACCGTGCTGACCGTCATCGGCATCACGGTGATGGGTGGGGAGTACGTGAAGCTGCCCGCCATGTTCGGCATCGGCCGGTATGACGTGACGGTGAAGCTGGCCGCTACCGGCGGTCTGTACGAGCATGCCAATGTCGCCTACCGCGGAACCAATGTGGGCAAGGTGGATTCGGTGGTGCTGACCCCGCAGGGTGTCGACGCCAAGCTGTCCATCGAGTCCGACTTCAAGATCCCGTCCGATGTGGACGCCTGGGTCAAGTCGGTCTCGGCCATCGGTGAGCAGTACGTGGATCTGGTGCCCAAGGAAAACCCGCAGGGCGGCAATCTGCGCGACGGTTCGGTCATCCCGGTCGACCGCACCAAGCTGCCGATGGATATCGGCGGCATTCTGGACCGCACCGACCGGCTGCTCTCCAGCGTCGCGGACACCCGCCTGCAGCAGGTGATCGAGCAGGCGTTCCTCGCCTTCAACGGCGCGGGCCCGGATCTGGAACGGCTGCTCGACTCCGCGTCGCTGCTGGTCCAGGAGGCCAAGAACAACACCGATGCCACCAAGGATCTGATCGACAAGATCGGCCCGCTGCTGGACACCCAGATCGAGTCCGACTCCGCCATCCGCGGGTGGACCAAGGACCTGGCCACCGTCACCGATCAACTCCGCGAGCACGATCCGGCTCTGCGCAATGTGATCGACCACGGCCCGGGCGCGCTCAACAAGGCCACCGAGCTGTTCGAGGACTTGAAGCCGACCGTGCCGCTGCTGGCGCAGAACCTGGTCAGCCTCGGCCAGGTCGGCGTCACCTACCACGCCAGCGTGGAGCAGTTGCTGGTCATTTTCCCACCTCTGATCGGTGCGCTGATGACGCTCGCCAAGGGCAGCCCGACCGAGTACGGCGGCAAGGTCGACTTCAAGATCGGCCTCAATGACCCGAAGGGCTGCACCACGGGCTTCCTGGCGCCTGAGGACCGGCGCTCGCCGGCCGACTACACAGGTCCGGTCCCGGAGACTCCGAAGGGGCTGTACTGCAAGATTCCGCAGAACTCCCCGGACGTGGTCCGCGGTGTCCGCAACAACCCCTGTATGGATGTGCCCGGCAAGCGAGCGGCCACGGTGCAACAGTGCCATGACCCCGAGGGCTACCAGCCGCTCGGCGACAACCCGGCCTTCGGTAAGCCGAACCCGGTGGACAACAACGGCAAGCCCACGTTCACTCCGAGTTCGCTGGAGACCGGCGGGCAACCGGGAGCCGCGCCTGCGAGTGTGACGACGAGAACGTACGATCCGAAGAGTGGCACGTATCTCGGGCCGGACGGTGTACTCACCCGCCAGGCCGATATCGGGCCCGATGGTTCCGGCATCGTGCCGGCTAACTGGCAAACAATGCTTCAGGAGCAACAACGATGAGTGATCCCACGGTGGTGAACAGCAAGACCCGGCGGAAGGCCGTGCGGTCAGAAGGACCGCCGGTCCACGACGGGGATGCACCCATAGCGGAGGTCACCACCGTGAAGGCCGCGGGTGTCGAGGCTGCTGCCGCGACCCCCGAGGCCGACGCCCCCGAGGTCGCCGAAACCGACGTCGCCACCGTGAAGACGGTCGTGACGCCGGAAGCCGGCGACGATGCGGGGGACGCCGCGGACGCTCCGGTCGCGGCGGAATCGGCTGAGCCGGCGGACGAGTCGCTCGAGGTGGTCGAGGGCGCT
Source organism: Nocardia sp. CA-145437 (assembly GCF_050956485.1). NCBI lineage: Bacteria > Bacillati > Actinomycetota > Actinomycetes > Mycobacteriales > Nocardiaceae > Nocardia > Nocardia sp. CA-145437. Next base: position 593,384 of record NZ_CP191204.1, read on the forward strand.
CCGGCGGTCGCGGCCGACGCCGAGGATTCCGAGGCCACCACCGAGGGCGAGGAGTCGAAGGATGGCCGCAAGTGGCCGGTCCTGCTGTTCGGCGCCGCGGCGGCGCTGTGCCTGGTCGCGCTGGCGACCAGCCTGATCTTCTGGATTCCGGCGCACAACGCCGCGGACAAGAACGAGCAGCTGCGCGCGGACTACACCCAGACCGCCAAGCAGGCCGTCCTGAACATCACCACCATCAAGGTGGACACCGTCAAGGACGACATCAACCGGGTGCTCTCGGTGGCGTCGGGCCAGCTCAAGGACGAATACTCCTCCCGCAGCGACGCTTACGCCGATGTCATCAAGCAGGCGAACGTGAAGGCCAGCGGCCAGGTCGTGGAGACCGCCGTCGAGTCCTACGACGACCGCTCCGCCCAGATCCTGGTCGCCGCCAAGCAGAACCTCACCAACGCCGGCTCGGATCAGCCGCAGCAGCGCGTCTACCGATTCCGTGTGACGATCACCCACGACGGTGACCAGTTCACCGCCTCGAAGCTGGAGTTCGTCTCGTGAGCAAGAACCGCATCCGGATCTCGGCCATCGCGGCCGTCATGGTGGCCATGCTGGCGGCAGCCGGCTGGTTCGGCTACGACGCCTGGCACATGAAGCAGCTCGACCACGCCCGCACCGAATCGGTGGACGCCGCGCGCAAGACGGTCGAGTCGATGTTCAGCTACAACTTCAACTCCGTCGACAAGGAGCTGCCCAAGGTCGCCGACGACCTCTCCGGCGGCTTCAAGGACGACTACCTCAAGCTCGTCAACGAATCCATCGCCCCCGGCGCCAAGGAGAAGCAGCTCACCGTCATCGCCTCCACCCAGGCGGGCGGCGTCATCGACGCCGACACCAAGCACGCCAAGGTGCTGCTGTTCCTCAATCAGATGACCACCAGCAAGGACAACCCCCAGGCCACCGCGAGCGGCAGCCGGGTGCGGGTCGACCTGGAGAAGAGCGGCAATCGCTGGCTGGTCTCCGAGGTCACCCCGATCTGACGATCACAGTGTGTAAGGCCGTGGCGCGCGGGATAACCCAGCGCGCCACGGCCTTTTCAGTGCGCGGATTCACGTCAGGGGGCGAGCCGTGGGTGGCGGAACTCTTTGTCCGCGTGCGCTTCCTGCCGTCCAGTCGGGCCGACAACACGCCAATCGCCGAAACGGGTGGATGGGTGCCGGGGCGGGAGACGGTGCGTTAGGCGGTATTTCGAGGACGGTCGATGGGCTAAGTGGAAGCGGACCGTTCAGGATGTAACGCATGGGTACCAAGAACACGCGCTGGACCGCCGCCGACATTCCGGATCTCCACGGGCGCACCGCGATCGTCACCGGGTCCAGTGCCGGCCTGGGGCTCGAGACCGCGCTGCGGCTGGCCGAGCACGGGGCTCGGGTGGTCATGGCGTGCCGCAATGCCGAGAAGGCCGGGGCGGCCGCGGATTTCATCCGCGCGCGGGTGCCGGACGCCGAATTATTGTTCGTGGAGCTGGATCTGGCTTCGCTGGAGTCGGTGGGGAAGGCCGCGGTACGGCTGCACGACGAGGTCGAGCGGGTTGATCTGCTGGTCAACAATGCGGGGATGTTGAGCCGGGCGCGGAGTCTCACCGAGGACGGATTCGAGACGACGTTCGCGACCAATCATCTCGGGCCGTTCGCGTTCACCGGACAGGTGCTGGATTTGTTGCGGGCGGCCCCGGCGGGGCGGGTGGTGGCCGTGACCACAGGGTTCGCCTCCAAGAAGGAGGCCCCGATCGACCTCGATGATCTGTTCTTCGAACGGCGGACCTACAAGGGATTCCAGGCCTACGCGCAGTCCAAACTGGCCAATGTGCTGACCGCGTTCGAGTTGCAGCGGCGGCTCAACGGCACCGATGCCGAGCTGATGTCGATCGCCGCGCATCCAGGGGCGGCCGAATCGGATTTCGCCCAGAACCTCGGGCCCGTCCTCACCTTCCTGTCGCGACCGTCGCTGCGCTGGGTGTTCCGGTTCGCCATGCAGACCGTCGAAATGGGTGCGCTCCCCACGCTGCGGGCGGCCACCGATCCCGCCGTCAACCCCGGAGATCTCTTCGGGCCGACCGGCTTCACCAAGGGCTACCCGATCCTGAACGAACCCAGTGAACAGGCGCTCGATCCGGAACTGGCGGCGCGGGTATGGGAAGCGTCGGAGCGGCTCACCGGAGTCACCTACCCGCTGTAGAACCACGAACGCCCCCTGGAAAATCCAGGGGGCGTTGGGTTTCCGTGGTCAGCGGCTCAGGTCCGGGTCCACGTCGTCGTCGGTGAGCAGGGCGCTGCCCGCGACGCGGTCGGTGGCCAGGGCGTCGAGGAAGGCGCGGGCCCACCGGTCGACGTCATGGGTCAGGACCTGGCGTCGCATGGAGCGCATGCGCCGGCGGCGGGTGTCGCGGTCGTCGTCGATCGCGCCGATCAACGCGTCCTTGACGCTGTCCAGGTCGTGCGGGTTGCACAGGTAGGCCTGCCGCAATTCGGCTGCCGCGCCGGTGAACTCGCTCAGCACGAGTGCGCCGTTGAGGCTGCCCTGGCAGGCCACGTACTCCTTGGCGACCAGGTTCATGCCGTCGCGCAGCGGGGTCACCACCATGACGTCGGCGGCCACGAAGAACGCGATCAGCTCCTCGCGCGGGATGGGGCGGTGCAGGTAGTGCACCACCGGATAACCCACCCGGGCGAACTCGCCGTTGATGCGGCCCACCTGGCGTTCGATATCGCCGCGCATCTGCTTGTAGGACTCGACGCGTTCGCGGGACGGCGTGGCCAGCTGCACCATCACCGTGTCCGCGGGGTCGATGCGGCCGTCGTGCAGCAGCTCCTCGAGCGCGGCGAGCCGGATGTCGATGCCCTTGGTGTAGTCGAGGCGGTCGACGCCCAGCAGGATCGTCTTCGGATTGCCTAGTTCCGCACGGATTTTCGCGGCCCGCTCCCGCACATCGCGGCGGCGCGAATACTCGTCCAGTTCCGCGGAGGTGATGGAGATCGGGAACGCGCCCACCCGTACGGTGCGGAAACCCACCTGCACCACACCGAGTTTCGAGCGCACGCCCACATTGCCGCGCGACGTCGGCTGCCCGGCCAGCCTCCTGGCCAGATACAGGAAGTTCTGCGCGCCGCCCGGGAGATGGAAGCCGATCAGGTCGGCGCCGAGCAGGCCCTCGACGATCTCGGTGCGCCACGGCATCTGCATGAACAGTTCCACCGGCGGGAACGGAATGTGCAGGAAGAAGCCGATGGTCAGGTCGGGGCGGAGCATGCGCAGCATCTTCGGCACCAGCTGCAGCTGGTAGTCCTGGACCCACACGGTCGCGCCTTCGGCGGCCACCTTCGCGGTGTACTCGGCGAAACGCCGATTCACCTGCACGTACGCCTGCCACCACTGGCGGTCGTAGACCGGCCGCACGATCACGTCGTGATACAGCGGCCACAGCGTCGCGTTGGAGAAGCCCTCGTAGTAATCGGCGACCTCGTCGCCCGACAACGGGACGGGATGCAGTTCCAGACCGTCCTCGACGATCGGATCGAGCTCCACGTCCGGGACGCCGGCCCAGCCGACCCAGGCGCCCTTGTTATTGCGCAGTACCGGTTCCAGTGCCGTGACCAGGCCGCCGGGGCTGCGCTTCCAGCGAGTGGTTCCGTCGGGCAGGCGCTCCAGGTCCACCGGGAGCCGGTTGGCGACGACGACGAAACCGGAGCCGGAGCTATCCGGGTGCACGGGTCATTCGCCTCGCGTCGGAGCGATGCCCAGCATCGACAGCAGCATGCGGCATTCGTCGGCGTCGGTGGCGTACGCCGCCACCACCCGCTGCGCCTGGCGCGCGGTTTCGTCGGCCAGCGGCTCCAGATCGTCGTCCGCGATGTCGTTTGCGCCGGTCTTCGCGGCCATCTCATGTCCTCTCGGAGAAGTCTGCTCGGTGCGAGGAGTCCATCGTATCCGCCAGGTAAGTCGGGCCTCGCCGCTGCTCGCATTGCGAGCCCTAACCGCAATGCGAGCGGGGACGAAACATTCCGTCGGCCGGGACCTATACGGTGGACGCAAAGAGAGTGGCAACACCTGATGTGAGGGGTCGCAAGCATGCCGTTGGCGACGGTGAACGGAATCTCGCTGAACTACCAGGTCAAGGGAGACCGGTCCAAGGGCACCGACGTCAAGGGGTCGGCGCCGCTGGTCGTCATGATCATGGGCACCGGCAGCGGCGGTCGGGTCTGGGAACTGCACCAGGTCCCCGCGCTGGTCGCGGCCGGATACCGGGTCTGCACCTTCGACAATCGCGGCATCGCGCCCTCCTTCGAATCGCCCGCCGGGATCACCATCGAGGACCTGGTCCGCGACACCGTCGCCCTGATCGAATTCCTCGGCGAGGGGCCGGTCTTCCTGGTCGGCCAGTCGATGGGCTCGCGGGTCGCGCAGGAAGTCGCGCTCGCTCGCCCCGACCTGGTCCGCAAGGCCGTGTTCATGGCCGGACACGCCCGGCTCGACCAGTTCCAGAAAACTCTCGGACTCGGCGAGCACGACCTCGACGACGCCGGTGTGCGGCTGCCCGCCAAATACGAGGCCGCCATGACCGCCCTGATGAACCTCTCCCCGGCCTCGCTGGCCGACCAGCACGCGGCCCGCGACTGGCTCGACCTGTTCGAATTCACCGGCGGCCCGGTCACCCCGGGCGTGCGGGCGCAGCGCCGCATGGACCACGATTTCGACCGCACCGCGGCCTATCGCGGCATCACCGTGCCCTGCCTCGCGCTGGGCTTCGCCGACGATCGGATGATCCCGCCCTATCTCGCGCGCGAGGTCGCCGATATCATTCCGGGTGCCCGCTACCAGGAGGTTCCCGACGCCGGGCACTTCGGCTACCTGGAACAACCGGAGGTCGTCAATAAGATCCTTGTCGAATTCTTCGTGGCCTGAACGAAGTGCAGGTAACCGCCCAGCGGTAACGCCTGCCTTGCTAGGGTCGAATCAACGTCGGGGGCTCGTTCCAACACTGCGGTGGCTGGACGATCCGTCTACGTACCCGTACACAGCGCCAGTATCCAGTGAGGTGAAATGAGCACCAATCCCTTCGATGACGAAGACGGCCGGTTCTTCGTCCTGGTCAACGATGAGGAACAGCACTCCCTCTGGCCGGCCTTCGCCGAGGTTCCGGCGGGTTGGCGAGTCGTGTTCGGCGAGGACTCCCGCGCCGCATGCGTCGAGTACGTCGAGAAGAACTGGACCGACATGCGGCCCAAGAGCCTGCGTGACGCCATGGCGGCCGACGACGCGGCTCGTCAGGCGGCCCAGTCCTGACACTCAGCGGTTAGTCCGATACTGCGCGAACGACTTCCGAACGCGGCCGTCGATGCCACGAGCGTCGACAGGCCGCGTCCCGGTGTTCGCGGTCAGCATCGTTCCGACCGGGAAGCCGGCTTTTCCGCGCAGCCGGCCACCCCGGTTATGATGGCTCCGCTTTCCGCCTCCTTAGCTCAGTGGTAGAGCACCGCTCTTGTAAAGCGAAGGTCGTCAGTTCAATCCTGACAGGGGGCTCGTGAACGAACGCCGGTCGAGACATCGACCGGCGTTCGTCGTATCCGGGGGTCCCGGCGCGTTCGCAGGAAACTCCCAGGGAAGGACCAGCGTTCTCGCGGGCGCGGCGCAGAATATGAGGCCATGACAGGTGTGCCTGCGCAAGGACGCGAACCCGAGGCCAGAGTGCTCGTCGTCGACGACGAGCCGATGATCGTCGAGTTGCTGTCCGTGAGCCTGCGGTATCAGGGCTTCGAGGTCGCCAGCGCCGCCAGCGGGACCGAAGGGCTGGACCGGGCCAAGACCTTCCGGCCCGACGCCATGATCATCGACGTGATGATGCCCGGCATGGACGGATTCGGGCTGCTGCGGCGGCTGCGGGCCGACGGGATCGACGCGCCCGTGCTGTTCCTGACCGCCCGCGACGACGTGGACGACAAGATCACCGGGCTGACGCTCGGAGCCGACGACTACGTCACCAAACCGTTCAGCCTCGAGGAAGTGGTGGCCCGGCTGCGGGTGATCCTGCGCCGCGCCGGACGGTCCGCGCCGGAGACCAAGTCGTCGCGGCTGCGGTTCGCCGATATCGAGCTCGACGACGACACACACGAGGTGTGGAAGGCGGGCGAACCGGTCGCCCTGTCGCCCACCGAGTTCACGCTGCTGCGGTACTTCCTGGTCAACGCGGGCACCGTGCTGAGCAAACCGCGGATCCTGGACCACGTGTGGCGCTACGACTTCGGCGGCGAGGTCGGCGTGGTCGAGACCTACGTGTCGTACCTGCGCAAGAAGGTCGACACCGGGCCCGATCGGCTCATCCACACGCTACGCGGGGTCGGATACGTGATGCGGGAGCCGCGCGGTCGCACGGCGGCGCAGTGAACGCGGCCGAGGCGGCTCGCGGACTGCGCGGCACGATCGCCGACCGGCTCGCCGCGGTGCCGCTGCGCACCACCCTGGTGCTGGCGCTGGTGTCGCTGGTCGGGTTCGGGCTGCTGGTCTCGGGGATCGCGGTCACCTCGCTCATGCGGAACGTGCTGGTCGAGCGCATCGACCGGCAGCTGTCCGACGCCGCCCACAGCTGGGCCGCGCCCGGCGCGCAACGACCCGAACCGCTGCCCACCGTGCGCGGGCGGGAACGGCCACCACACCTGTACTGGGTGCAGGTGCGTGACGCGGCCGGGCAGTCGACCCTGACCCTGACCGCCGGGGTGCAGGAACCGGACGTGCCCGCCGATCTGGGCAGCAAGCCGCGCACGGTCGGCTCCATCGGGGCCTCGGGTGAGGAATGGCGGGTGCTGCGGACCGTCAACGATCAGGGCACCAGCACCATCGCGCTGCGCATGGACGAGACGAACTCGCTGCTGGACAAGCTGATCGTGCTGCAACTGGTGATCGGCGCGCTGGTGCTGGCGGCGCTGGCCGCGGTGGCGCGCATGGTGATCCGGCGCAGTCTGCGGCCGTTGCGGGAAGTCGAGGGCACGGCCGCCGCCATCGCGGGCGGTGACCTGCATCGGCGAGTTCCGGTGCGCGGCACCGATACCGAGGTCGATCACCTCTCGCAGTCCCTGAACACCATGCTGACCCAGATCCAGCAGGCCTTCGCCGCCACCGAGGCGTCGGAGGAGGCGGCCCGGCGTTCCGAGGCCAAGATGCGGCAGTTCGTCGCCGACGCCAGCCACGAACTGCGCACCCCGCTCACCACCATCAAAGGCTTCTCCGAGCTGTACCGGCAGGGCGCGATCACCGAGCCCGACCTGCTCATGGACCGCATCGAACGCGAATCCAACCGGATGGGGCTGCTGGTCGAGGACCTGCTCATGCTGGCCCGGCTGGACGCGCAGCGGCCCGTCGAACGGCGGTCGGTGGATCTGCTCATGCTGGCCAGCGATGCCGTGCACGGGGCCCGCGCCCTGGCGGCGGCGCAGCATCCGGAAGGGCCGGAACGCAAGATCGATCTCGAAATCCGGCCCGGCCCCGGCACTCTGGAGATCCTCGGCGACGAGACGCGGCTGCGGCAGGTGCTCGCCAACCTGATCAACAACGCGCTGGTGCACACGCCGCCGGACGCGGAGGTGGCCGTGCGGCTCACACCCGCCGCGAGCGAGGTGCTGATCGAGGTGGCCGACACCGGGCCGGGATTGGCGGCCGAACAGGCCGAGCGGGTGTTCGAACGGTTCTATCGCACCGATGTGTCGCGCAGCCGGGTCAGTGGCGGGACGGGGCTGGGACTGTCGATCGTGCAGGCGCTGGTCGCGGCGCACGGGGGAGCGGTGTCGGTGACGAGCGTGCCGGGGGAGGGCACGACGTTCACCGTGCGGCTGCCGCGCGCGGAGTCGTGAACCGGGCTGCGATGTGTCAGCCCTGCGGAGGAGCCGAAGGCTGGCGGGCGGTGAGCCGCGGGCAGTGGCTTCACGCGGCGTGGCTACCGGCGGGTGCGCGCTGTGGGCGCGCACCCGGTCGGGTCACTCCGGGACGTTCGCGCCGTAGCCGAGGTCGCGCAGGGCCTGCTTGATCCTGGTCTGGGCCTCGTCCAGGGATTCGGCGCTGGGCTTCGGGTCGGCGCCGGAGATGTCGAAGTTGCCCATCGAGAAGGCCGGGAACACGTGCACGTGCAGGTGCGGCACCTCGAGGCCGGCGATGAGCAGGCCCGCACGCGGGGCGTCCCACGCGGTGCGCACGGCCTGGCCGATCTTCTGGGCGACACCGGTCAGCCGGGCCATGGTGCCCGGATCGACGTCCTGCCACTGGTCGATCTCCTTGCGCGGCACCACCAGGGTGTGCCCCTGCGTCACCGGGGCGATCGTGAGGAAGCCGACGAATTCGTCGTCCTCCCAGACGAATCGGCCGGGCAGCTGACCGTCGATGATTGCGGAGAAAACAGAAGCCATGAGCTGAGTCTATTGGCCCCTCCGCTCCGCTACGGGGCCGGTTCGGGGCGCTGGAGGTCTCGTTCGGAACCAGACGCGCCCCGAACACCGGGCCGGGCCTCGAACGCATGCCGGACCGCCACCCGGCTCGAAACCCCAGCCCTCTAAGCTGTTCGCCGTGCGCGTACTCGTCATCGGTTCCGGAGCCCGTGAACATGCCCTCGTCCTGGCACTGCGCAAGGACCCGGCGGTGACCGCGGTCTACGCGGCGCCCGGCAATGCCGGCATCGCCCAGCATGCCGAGGTGCGGGCCGTCGACGCCTCCTCCGGCGACGAGGTGGTGGCGCTGGCGCAGGAGCTGGCCGCCGACCTCGTGGTGGTCGGGCCCGAGGTGCCGCTGGTGCTCGGCGTGGCCGACGCGGTGCGCGCGGCCGGGATCCCGGTGTTCGGCCCGTCGGCCGCCGCCGCGCGGATCGAAGGTTCGAAGGCGTTCGCCAAGGACGTGATGAACGCGGCCGGAGTGCGGACCGCGCACAGCGAGATCGTCGATCACCCGGGCGAATTGGACGCCGCGCTGGACCGTTTCGGCCCGACCTGGGTGGTCAAGGACGACGGGCTGGCCGCGGGCAAGGGTGTCGTGGTGACCCCGGACCGATCGGTCGCCCGCGAGCACGGGGCCGAACTGCTCGAGCAGGGCCACCCGGTGCTGCTGGAGTCGTTCCTCGACGGCCCCGAGGTGTCGCTGTTCTGCCTGGTCGACGGCGAGACCGTGGTGCCGCTGCTGCCCGCCCAGGACCACAAGCGGGTCGGCGACGGCGACACCGGCCCCAACACCGGCGGCATGGGCGCCTACACGCCGCTGCCGTGGCTGCCCGAGGCGACCCTGCAGGCCATCGTCGACGACGTGGTCAAGCCCGTCGCCGCCGAGATGGTGAAGCGCGGAGTGCCGTTCAGCGGCCTGCTCTACGCCGGCCTCGCCATCGGTCAGAACGGTCCGGCCGTGGTCGAATTCAACTGCCGCTTCGGCGATCCCGAGACCCAGGCCGTCCTCGCCATGCTGGACAGCCCCCTCGGCGAACTCCTGCACGCCACCGCCACCGGCACCCTCGACCAGGTCGCCGCACCGCGCTGGAAGGACGGCGCGGCCGTCACCGTGGTGCTGGCCGCCGAGAACTACCCGGCCCGCCCGCGCAGCGGCGACGTCATCACCGGCGCCGAATCCACCGGCACCGGAGTCGAATCCGAAGTGCTGCACGCCGGCACCGCGCAGCGTGAGGACGGTGCGCTGGTCTCCGCCGGCGGCCGCGTGCTCGCCATCGTCGGCCAGGGCGCCGACCTGGTCGAGGCCCGCAAGAACGCCTACGAGCGCCTCGCCGGCATCAAGCTGCCGGGCGGCCACTTCCGCACCGATATCGCGCTGGCCGCCACCGAGGGCCGCATCACGGTGCCGGCCGCGAACTGAATCCCGCTCGCCGCGGCCGACCCCGATGCCGCGACCGACGAAAGATCGCCCGCCCGAACCTGGTTCGGGCGGGCGATCTCGTATTCGGCCGGGGCCCAGCCATATTCCGCGCCCCCGGCCCGGATCAGCCGAGGACGATGCCGCGCTGGGCGAGCCAGGCCTGGGGGTCGACGTGCTGACCGTTGATGACGATCTCGAAATGCAGGTGGGGGCCGGTGGAGTCGCCGCGGTTGCCGATGCGGGCGATCTGCATGCCCGCCGGGACGCGTTCGCCGACGGAGACCGAGAAGTCGTACATATGGCCGTAGACCGAGATGGCGCCGTCGTCGTGGCGGATGCGCACCCAGAGGCCGAAGCCCTGGGCCGGGCCCGCGTCGATGACCGTGCCCGCGGCGACCGCGTAGATCGGTGAACCCAGCGGGGCGGCGATGTCGATGCCCGCGTGGAAAGTGCCCCAGCGCGCGCCGAATCCGGAGGTGAACAGGCCCTTCGCGGGCAACGCGAAACCGCCGACACCCGGGAGCACGAATCCTGGCAGCAGCGTCGCGTCGGGAGACGGGGTCAGCCATGGCTGCGGCTGCCCGGCCACGGCGGCTGCCGCCTCGGCCTTGGCGCGTTCCAGCGTTGCCGCCGCGGCCGCCGAGACCACGGCCTGCTCACGCAGGTGTTCACCGTTGTTGATGGCGTCCAGATACCGCTTCGACGATTCCTGCGTGGCCTGGATCTGCAGCGGATACCGCACCGGAATGCGCACCGCCGCACCGGGACTCACCGCGGCATCGGTGGGGATCAACCCGAGCGCCCCATCCGCGCTCGCGAACACGAGTACCGCCGTCATCCCGCCGATCAGCACCCGATGCTGAATACTCCACGCCCGCACCACAGGCCACTGCCGCCGCGCCTCCGCCCGCCCCCGCCGCACCCATGCGACGGCTTCGGCCCACGAGCGCGGCCGCCGCGACCACGATTCGACGGCTCGCGCCCGCACCATCGGCGCGTTCGCCCGCAGATAGGCGATCACCCGCCCGACGAGCTGGACCACCCACAGCCCGGCCCGCTGCGAAGCCGCTCGGATCCGCGACGGTCTTTCGACGTTCGGCAGTGACCGCAGCCCGGGTGTGTAGGTCTCGGTGGCCCGACGCTGACGACGCAGATCGGTGTCCGCGTTCTGCGGCTCGCCGTCTTCGTCGGTGCCGGGTCGAAGGTCGGAGGTGGCCTCGGTGTCCGGCCGCGGCGCATCCGGGGTGGCTTCGGCGGACGAGTCTCCGCGTCGGAGCCTTCGGAGCATCGCGGTCCCGGCTCGTCGCGGTCGACGGCCGTTGTGCGGCGTGGAGGCGTCCGGGGCGGGGGAGGCGGGTGGGTGTGGGTCGGTGGCCCGGGTGTTCCCGGCGGTTGCTGGTCCCCCCTGCACAGCGGCCTCCTCAGGCATTCGCACGACCGTTCCCGGACAGTCGGGGGAGCGGGTGCTCTACCGTCTGTCGGGTGCGTATCGAATCTCGCCGGTCGACCATTCCACCTTTTTACGTGATGGACGTCTGGAAAGCAGCAGCTGAACGGGCTCGGACCCACGGCGACGTGCTGGTGCTGGCCGCGGGGCAGCCTTCCACGCCCGCTCCGGCGGCGGTTTTGCGGGCCACCAAACAGGCCATGGATTCCGAATTGCTGGGTTATACCGAGACATTCGGGGTTCTGGCGTTGCGGGAGGCCATCGCCGAGCACCATCGGAGCACCTACGGGGTGCGGGCGGAGGCGGACGATGTCGTGGTCACGACCGGGTCGTCCGGCGCGTTCACGCTGCTGTTCCTGGCCGCGTTCGACGCCGGGGACACCGTGGTGGTGGCGCGGCCCGGGTATCCGGCCTACCGGAACACGCTGACCGCGCTGGGCTGTGACGTGGTGGAGCTGGACTGCGGTCCGGAGACGCGGTTCCAGCCGACCGTGGCCATGCTGGAGGCGCTGCCCGAACCGCCCGCGGGGTTGATCGTGGCCAGCCCGGCCAATCCGACCGGCACCATGATCGCGCCGGAGGAGCTGGCGGCGCTGGCTCGCTGGTGCGACGAGCACGGGACGCTGCTCATCTCGGACGAGATCTATCACGGCATCGTCTACGACGACACCGAACCGACCTCGTCCGCGTGGGAGACCTCGCGTGAGTCCGTCGTGATCGGCTCGGTGTCGAAGTACTTCTCCATGACGGGGTGGCGGCTGGGCTGGATGCTGGTGCCGCTGTCGCTGCGTCCGGCGCTGCAACGGCTCGCCTCGAACATGACCGTGTGCCCTCCAGCTATTTCTCAGTTTGCGGCGGTGCACGCGTTCGGTCCGGAAGCCAAAGCCGAACTGGACGGTCATGTGAAACGCTATGCGGCAAATCGCCAGCTGCTGCTGTCGGGCCTGCCGAAGCTCGGAATCACCGACCTCGCCCCCGCCGACGGCGCGTTCTACGTTTACGCGGATATCGCTCACCTGACCGATGATTCGATGCGCTGGTGCACCGAGGTACTCGACGCGACCGGCGTGGCACTCGCCCCCGGCATCGACTTCGACACCCGCCACGGCCATCACACCGTTCGCTTCTCGTTCGCCGGAGCCGCCGCCGACATCGAAGAGGCACTGGACCGGTTGGAACGGTATTTGGCCTGATCTGCCAAGAGGATTGAGCGCGGTGGGCAAAATGAACACAGCGCCGCTGATGACTGGCACGATTGCACCGTGACCACTGCGACGACTCCGAAAGGCGAACGGCGTCGCCATGCACTGGTTTGTGCCGCCGCCGAGCTACTGCTCGAGGGTGGCTTCGAGGCGGTCCGGCACCGCTCGGTGGCGACCCGGGCGGATCTGCCGCTCGCGTCGACCACCTACTACTTCGAATCGCTGGAGGATCTGATCGCGCGGGCGGTCGAATTCTCCGGCACCGCCGAACTCGAGGCCATGCGCCGCCGGGTCGGCGAGGTGACGCACCGCCGCCGCGGCGCGGAGGCGACGGTCGAACTGGTGCTGGACCTGTTGGTGGGCCCCGAGATTCAGGACGAGGACGCGCGCGGCCAGTTGATCGCCCGCTACGAACGCTCGGTCGCCTCGGCCCGCCACCCCGAACTACGAGAGGTCCAGCTGCGACTACGCGCCCAGCTGGACGAACTGCTGACCGATGTCCTGCGTCGGTCCGACCGGGTGGTCCGCCCGGAACAGACCCGCCGTCTGGTGGCGGTAGTCGATGGGGCGGTGGTGACCGCGCTCGGTGAGTTCGACCCCCAACCCCGCCGCATGGCACGCGGGGCGCTGCTCGAGATCATCGACATCGTCGCCCCACCGGCTTAACCCGCAGCACACAGCCGGTAAACTGGCACAACGTGAGTCTTGTGCCGAACGTCCTCGCCACCCGTTACGCCAGCCCCGAGCTGGTTCACCTCTGGTCGCCCGAGAACAAGATCGTGCTCGAGCGGCGGCTGTGGCTCGAGGTTCTCCGGGCGCAGGCCGAGCTGGGGATCGATGTTCCGGCCGGTGTCGTCGAGGACTACGAGCGGGTCATCGATCAAGTCGATCTGAAGTCCATCGCCGAGCGCGAGCGGGTCACCCGCCACGACGTGAAGGCGCGGATCGAGGAGTTCAACGCGCTCGCCGGGCACGAGCACGTGCACAAGGGCATGACCTCCCGCGACCTCACCGAGAATGTGGAGCAGCTGCAGATCCGGCTGTCGCTGCAGCACGTGTACGGCCACGGCGTGGCCATCGCGGCGCGGCTGGCCGAGCGCGCGGCGCAGTACCAGACCCTGGTGATGGCGGGACGCTCGCACAACGTGGCCGCGCAGGCCACCACCCTCGGCAAGCGATTCGCTTCCGCCGCAGACGAATTGCTCATCGCGCTGACCCGGCTGCGGGAGCTCATCGACCGCTACCCGTTGCGCGGCATCAAGGGCCCGATGGGCACCGCCCAGGACATGCTGGACCTGCTCGGCGGCGACGCGGCCAAGCTGGCGCAGCTGGAGCAGAAGGTGTCCAAGCACCTGGGCTTCGCGAACGTCTTCACCAGCGTCGGCCAGATCTACCCGCGCTCGCTGGACCACGACGTGATCTCCGCGCTGGTGCAGGTGGGCGCGGGCCCGTCCTCGTTCGCGCACACCATTCGGCTGATGGCGGGCCACGAGCTGGTCACCGAGGGCTTCCAGCCCGGCCAGGTCGGTTCCTCGGCCATGCCGCACAAGATGAACACCCGCTCCTGCGAGCGCGTCAACGGCCTGCAGGTGGTGCTGCGCGGCTACGGCTCGATGGCCGCCGAGCTGGCGGGCGCACAGTGGAACGAGGGCGACGTGTTCTGCTCGGTGGTGCGCCGCGTCGCGCTGCCGGACGCCTTCTTCGCCATCGACGGCATGATGGAGACCTTCCTGACCGTGCTGGCCGAGTTCGGCGCCTACCCGGCCGTGGTGGACCGCGAGCTCAACCGCTACCTGCCGTTCCTGGCCACCACCCGCATCCTGATGGCGGCGGTGCGCGCGGGCGTGGGCCGCGAGACCGCGCACGAGGTCATCAAGGAGCACGCGGTGGCGGTGGCGCTGGCCATGCGTGAGCAGGGCCGCGAGCCCGATCTGCTGGACCGTCTGGCCGCCGACGATCGGATGCCGCTGGACCGGGCCGCCCTGGACGCGGCGCTGGCCGACCGGTCCGCCTTCATCGGCGCGGCCGAGGCGCAGACCGTCGAGGTGATCGCCCAGGTGCAGAAGCTGGTGGACGCCGACCCGGAGGCGGCCCGCTACACTCCGTCGCCGATCCTGTAGGGGTACAACGACTCTCGGATCTCGCCCCCGGCTCCTGAACGGAGCCGGGGGCGAACGAGTATGTGGCGAGTGTTGCGGGATCGGTTCGCCCGGCGGTCGATGGAGCCGCGGCGGCGGCCGGGAGGTGTGTGGTGTGGGATCGGTTCGCCCGGCAGTCGATGGAGCCGCGGTGGCGGCCGGGCGGTGTGTGGTGTGGGATCGGTTCGCCCGGCGGTCGGTGGAGCCGCGGTGGTGGACGGGAGTCGCGGTGGCGGATGGGCAGCGGGTGGCGCGAGCCTAAGCTGCGGGCATGAATCCTTACACGATCTTCGCCGATATCGTTGCCGGTCGGGCCCCGTCCTCGACGGTGTACGAGGACGAGGATTGCCTGGCGTTCATGGACATTCGGCCGGTGACGCCGGGGCATGTGCTGGTGATTCCCAAGGTGCCGGCGCGGAGTCTGGCGGAGCTGGATCCCGCGATGGGCGGCAAGCTGTTTCAGGTGGGGCAGCGGATCGCGGCGGGTCTGCGGGAGTCCGAGGTCGGCTGCGACGGCGTGAACTTCTTTCTGGCCGACGGGGTGACGGCGGGTCAGGAGGTGTTCCATGTGCATCTGCACGTGATTCCGCGCACTCCGGGGGATGGTTTCGGGTTGCGGGCGCGCCCGACTTCCCCGGCGCGTGCGGACCTCGATTATCTGGCGGGATCTATCAAGGGGGCATTGGCCCGAATTGCCCCGAATTCATAGCTGCCGTGCATTACCATATCCGAACCGTCTGGTTTGCCAAGGACACGCCGTAACCGCATTCCCCGGCGTCACGCGAGTTTCTCGAGTTACGTTGGATTGCGATTGTGGTGGGCTGATGGAGGTGGGGAATGCGCAGAAGAGCCGTTGCCGCAGCTGTTTTGGCAATTGCCGCAGGGTTGCTTTATCCGGCGGCCGCGCCACCGACCATCGCCCGCGCCGCCGAGGTGGTCCGGGTCGACCAGTTGAGCCCCACCCGTTCGGCGCTGTTCATCGACTCGGTGGCAATGGGCCGCACGATCCAGGTGCAGGTGCTGCATCCGGTCGGCGGCGGCGAGCGTCCCACCTACTACCTCCTCGACGGTCTCGATCCCGGCGCCGTCCAGAGCACCTGGACCAATGCCACCGACGCGGAGCCGTTCTTCCAGGGCAAGAACGTGAACGTGGTGCTGCCGATGGGCGGCCAGGCCAGCTACTACACCGACTGGGTGTCCGACGATCCGCGCTTCGGCCGCTACCGGTGGGAAACCTTTCTGACACAGGAACTTCCGCCGATCATCGACGGGTATTTCGCCGGTAACGGCGTGAATGCCATCGGCGGCCTGTCCATGGGCGGGATCGCGGCGTTCGTGCTGGCGGTGCGCCATCCGGAGATGTACCGGGCGGTGGCGGGCTACAGCGCCTGCCCGGACACCACCATCGCGCAGGGCGCCATGATGTTCTCGGTGGCCAATCGCGGCGGGAATCCGCTGAACATGTGGGGCGTGCCGGGCGGTCCGGCCTGGGCCGACCACAATCCGGCGGTGCTGACCGAGGCGTTGCGCGGCAAGACCATCTTCCTGTCCACCGGCACCGGCCTGCCCGGTCCGCACGAGCTGGAGATCAAGCCGCAGTTGCCGGAGAACATCTTCTTCGGCGGTCCCATCGAATTCGGGGTGGACGCCTGCGTCACCGCGTTCGAACAGCGGTTGCGTTCGTCGAACATTCCGGCGCGGGTGGAACATTCACCGGTGGGCACGCATTCGTGGTCGTACTGGCAGGACACGCTGCACAATTCCTGGCCGACCATCAGCGGGGCGATAGGGGCCTGAACATGGTCGCCGGCCGGGCTCGAACGGCGTTGAGCCCGGCTCGCTTCGAGCCGGGCTCGGTCGAATCAGGCTCCGGGCCGGTTGAATTCGCCGTCCTTGGCGCCGGCGACGAAGGCCTCCCACTCGCCGGGAGTGAAGACCAGCACCGGGCCGTCCGGATTCCGGGAATCCCGTAATCCGATGTTTCCACTGGCCAGGAAGGCGATTTCGACGCCGTCGGCGCTGTCGTCCCCGCGCCGCCACACCGCGTCGGCTTCGATCACGCGGTTCTTCGCTTCCACTATCGCCTCCCCTGTGCGCAGACCAGCAGGACTGGTCGGTGATGTAGATCGCACTCATCATGCCAGTGTTTGTGAAGGGTTCGGATCGGATATTCCATCTTCTGTCAGCGGAAGGAGGTATGTGGTGCGCACGCCATGGTCCCCGCAACGCGCAGCCCCGGTCTCCGACAGCTGTGCGGTGGTTCCCGAGCGGTTCTCGGTGGAATTGGCCCACAGCATCCTGCGGATCCACCGAAGTTGCCCGACCGACCAATGCGCTCGCCGGAAGGCGGCCGTTTTCTACCTGTACGAGCAGCGTCTGACAGCCCTGCCGAGGCAGCGCCGCGCCCGTTGACCCCCACCGCGGGGTTCCCCACTAAGTTGGTCCCATGGCTTTGGACAGTGGGAGCACGACGTCAGTCAGCGGCGCGGTGGTGGCGCCGATCGCCAAGCGGGTGCCGACGGAGCGCGTGCACCACGGGGACGTCGTCGTCGAAGAGTACGAGTGGCTGCGGGACAAGGAGAATCCCGAGGTCATCGCGTATCTGGAGGCGGAGAACGCCTACACCGAGGCGCAGACCGCGAAGCTGGGCCCGCTCCGGGCGAAGATCTTCGAGGAGATCAAGGGGCGGACCCAGGAGACCGACCTGTCGCTGCCCACCCGCATGGGCGACTACTGGTACTACTCGCGCACCTTCGAGGGCAAGCAGCACGGTGTGCACTGCCGCTGCCCGATCGCCGACCCGGACGACTGGACCCCGCCCAAGCTGGAGGCCGACGTCGAGATCCCGGGCGAGGAGATCGTGCTCGACTCCAACGAGCTGGCCGAGGGCCACGACTTCTTCGCGCTCGGCGCGTACTCGCTGAGCCACGCCGGTGACATGCTCGCCTACTCGGCCGACACGCTCGGCAACGAGCGGTACACGCTGCGCATCAAGAACCTGCGCACCGGTGAACTGCTGGCCGACGAGATCCCGAATATCGCGCCCGGCGCGACCTGGTCGCTGGACGGCACCCACGTCTTCTATCAGACCCTCGACGACTCCTGGCGGCCCGACAGCGTGTGGCGGCACCGGCTGGGCGCCGAGCAGTCCGCGGACGTCCGGGTCTTCCACGAGCCGGACGAGAGCTTCTGGGTCAGCATCGGCGCCACCCGCTCGGAGCAGTTCCTGGTCATCATGACCGGTTCCAAGATCACCACCGAGAATTGGATCCTGGAGGCGGACAACCCCGAGGGCGAATTCCGGGTACTCATCCCGCGCCGGGAGGGCGTGGAGTACTCGGCCGAGCACGCCGTCATCGGCGGCGAGGACAAGCTGCTCATCCTGCACAACGATGTGGTGGACGGTGTGAAGGCCGTCAACTTCGTGCTGGCCGAGGCCCCGCTGGCCGAGCCCGCCGCCATGAAGATCCTGATCCCGCACCGCGACGACGTACGGCTCGAGGACATCGACGCCTTCGCCGACAAGCTGGTGCTGAGCTACCGCCGCGAGGCGCTGCCCCGGGTCGCGGTGTGGCCGCTGACCGCCGACGGCTACGGCGAGCTGAAGGACATCGACTTCGACCTGGCCCTGTTCTCGGCCGGGCTGAGCGCGAACCCGGAGTGGGAGCAGCCCATGCTGCGCATCGGGCTCACCTCCTTCATCACCCCGACCCAGGTGTTCGACTACGTGCCCGAGACCGGTGAACTGCTGCTGCGCAAGGAGCAGGTGGTGCTCGGCGGGTACGACGCCGACGAGTATGTGCAGCAACGGGATTGGGCGGTGGCCGCGGACGGCACCCGGGTGCCGATCTCGCTGGTGATGCGCCGTGAGACCGCGGCCGCGATGGGCGGGGACGCGGTGGCGGAGCCGAAGCCGTTGCTGCTCTACGGGTACGGCTCCTACGAGGCCGCCATCGACCCGTACTTCTCGGTGGCGCGGCTGTCGCTGCTGGACCGCGGCATGGTGTTCGCGGTGGCGCACGTGCGCGGCGGCGGTGAGATGGGCCGGCTCTGGTACGAGCACGGCAAGACCCTCACCAAGAAGAACACCTTCACCGACTTCGTCTCCGTCGCACGGCATCTGGTGGATTCCGGGGTGACCGCGCCGGACCGCATGGTGGCCGACGGCGGCAGCGCGGGCGGCCTGCTCATGGGCGCGGTGGCGAACCTCGCCCCGGAGCTGTTCGCGGGCATCCTGTCCAACGTGCCGTTCGTGGACCCGCTGACCTCCATCCTCGACCCCTCCCTGCCGCTCACCGTCACCGAGTGGGACGAGTGGGGAAACCCGTTGGAGGACAAGGAAGTCTACGAGTACATGAAGTCCTACTCACCGTACGAGAACGTCACGGCCCAGGACTACCCGGCGATCCTCGCCATCACCGGCCTCAACGACACACGCGTGCTTTACGTCGAGCCCGCCAAGTGGGTGGCCAAACTTCGCGCCACCAAGACCGGCGACTCGCAGCTGCTGCTCAAGACCGAGATGAGCGCCGGCCACGGTGGTGTGAGCGGCCGCTACGAGAAGTGGAAGGAAGTCGCCTTCGAGTTCGCGTGGGTGCTCGACACCGCCGGGGCGGCGGACAACTAGCCACACTCGACGGCGGCCGAATCCTCGGCCGCCGTCACTTCTTCCCGGCCTTCTTCTTGGTCTTGGACTTACGCGCCGCGTGTTTGTGCTTGCCGGTGGCGGACTTGGTCTTCGTGCCGGTGGCCGGCTCGCCATCGGTCTTCGCGTGCCCGCCGAGCTCGGCCTTGATCTTCGCCTGGAGCTCCGCGGTGGGCACCGCCGCGTCGGCGTTGTGGGTGAAGCCGCCCGCGTCCTCGCGGGTGAGCGAGGTCGTCAGCGGGTGCTTGTCGAGCACCTTCATGCCGCGCGCCAGGTCGTCGAGCAGCAGATCGGCCATGTCGTGGGTGAATCCGTGCCGCAGCACGGCCCGCATGATGGTCTCGTCCGCACGGTCGGCGGGCAGCGGGTAGGCCGCGATCAGCCAGCCGCGGGTGCGCAGCCGGTCGGACAGGTCGTAGAGGCTGAGCTTCGACGCCTCCGACGTCTTCCAGGAGACCGCTGTGATGCCGTGCCGGGGGTCGGAGTCGTGGATGAGTTCGAACGGCCCGGTCTCGGTGAGCCCCTCGGCCAGATGCTGTCCGGCGCTGTAGATCGCGGTCTGCACATTGCGGTAGCCGGTGCGGCCGAGCCGGATGAAGTCGTAGTACTGGGTGACGGCCTGCCCGCCGGGCCGGGAGAAGTTCAGATTGAAGGTGGGCATATTGCCGCCCAGATAGTCGACGTTGAAGATGAGTTCGTCGGGCAGGTCCTCCTCGGTGCGCCAGATGGCCCAGCCCGCGCCCAGCGGGGCGAGGCCGGTCTTGTGGCCGGAGGCGTTGATGGACTTGACCCGGGGCAGCCGGAAGTCCCAGCGGATCTCGGGCGCGCAGAAGGGGGCGAGGAAGCCGCCGCTGGCCGCGTCGACGTGGATCGGGATGTCGAGTCCGGTCCGGTCCTGGAGTTCGTCGAGGGCCCGGCTGACGCCCTCGACGTCCTCGAACAGGCCGGTGAAGGTCTGGCCGAAGGTCGGCACCACCATGATGGTGTTCTCGTCGCAGTACGCGGCGATGTCGTCGGGGTGCATGGTGTAGCGGTCGCCGCGTAGCGGAATCTGGCGGATCTCCACGTCGAAGTAGCGGGCGAACTTCTCCCAGCACACCTGCACCGGTCCGCACACGAAGTTGGGGATGCCGCGCCCGCCGCGCTTGCGCCAGCGGAATTTCGCGGCCAGTCCGCCCAGCATGGCCGCCTCGCTGGAGCCGGTGGTGGAGGTGCCGAGAGTGCCCAGGGCGTCGGGCGAGTTCCACAGGTCGGCGAGCATGTGCACGCAGCGCTGCTCGAGCTCGGCGGTCTGCGGGTACTCGTCCTTGTCGACGATGTTCTTGTCGAGGCACTCGTTCATCAGCCGCCGGGCCTCGTCGTCGACCCAGGTGGTGCAGAAGGTGGCCAGGTTCATCCGGGAGACGCCGTCGAGCAGCAGTTCGTCGTGCACGATCTGGTAGGCGACCTGCGGGAAGATCTCGTGTTCGGGAAAGCCCCCGTGCGGTGCGCCGCGCTTGATACCGGGCATCGCGAAAACGTCGTCGGGTTCCAGAATGCCGGTCATGAGGCTCCGATCTCGCGCACACCACGGTTTGCCACATCGATGGTAGCCAGATCGTCTCATCGAAACTGGTTCTGCAACCTACCGTTTCGTAATCGAGAGATAGTTGCTGAACGGTTACTATTCAGCCTTGCGGCGGTGAGCGGGTTCGGTGTTCTGCCTGGAAGGGACCAGTGATGACCGGCACGGTGACCAAGGGGGCGACGGCCACCAAGTATGTACGTGGCGATCGTCATCATCACCATCTACTGGGTGGCGGTGTTCGTGTCCTCGTAGGGCGCCGGCATGAAGACTGGGTGACACGGTCGATTCCGACGACCACCACTGACCACGGGAGGATGCCCATGACCGGTACCGTTGAAACCGAGGATGATTCGGCCACGGCCGCCCTGCGCGCGGCGGTGAGGGAACTCATGCCGCGGGCGAAAAGCGATCTCGCCCAGCTCGTCTCGTTCAAGTCGGTGTACGACGCCCGGCAGTTCCCGATCGAGGAATGCGAGAAGACCGCGAAGTGGGTGGCCGACGCCTTCAGGGCGGAGGGCCTCACCGATGTCGGACTGTACGAGACGCCCGACGGCAGCAAGGCCGTGGTCGCGCGCAGCGAGACCCCCGCGGGCGCGCCGACCATCCTGCTGTACTGCCACTACGACGTGCAGCCGCCGCTCGACGACGCCGCCTGGCAGACCCCGGTCTGGCAGCTCACCGAGAAGAACGGCCGCTGGTACGGGCGCGGCGCCGCCGACTGCAAGGGCAATATCGTCATGCACCTGACCGCGCTGCGGGCGCTGCGCAAGGTGTACGGCGACGACTTCCCGGTCGGGCTGGTGCTGGTGTCGGAGGGCTCCGAGGAGCAGGGCACCGGCGGCCTGGAGGAGTTCGTCCCCGGCAATGCCGACCTGCTGCGCGCCGACACCCTCCTGATCTGCGACTGCGGCAACTTCGCGGTCGGCGTGCCCACCTTCACCCAGACCCTGCGTGGCAATGTGAACGTGGTCGTCACCGTCGAAACACTCTCCAGCCCCATGCATTCCGGTATGTTCGGCGGCCCCGCGCCGGACGCGCTCGCGGCCATGATCCACCTGCTGGGCACGCTGCGCGACCCGGAGGGCAACACCACCGTCGACGGCCTGCGCAACGACCAGGTGTGGGAGGGTCACGACTACCCGGAGGCCCAATTCCGTTCCGACGCGGGCGTTCTCGACGGCGTCGGCCTGGTGGGCGGCGGCAGGGTGGCCGACATGCTGTGGGCGCGACCGGCTCTGACCGTGCTCGGCATGGACGTCCCGGCCGTGGTCGGCTCCTCGGCGGCCATCCAGCCGAAGACCCGGGCGCGCCTGAACCTGCGCATCCCGCCGGGCACCAAGCCGGACGAGGCGCTGAAAGCCCTGACCGCGCACCTGAAGTCGCACGCGCCGTGGCACGCGAAGGTGACCGTGGAGACCGAGGCCACCGGCTCGCCGTTCGTCGGCAGCGCCGACGGCCCGGCGCGGCGGGCCATGTCGTCGGCCATGGAGGCCGCCTACGGGCGGCCCGCGACCACCGAAGGGCAGGGCGGCTCGATCCCGCTGTGCACCGTCTTCGCCGACACCTATCCGGAAGCCGAGATCATGCTCATGGGGGTCGAGGAACCCAAGTGCCTGATCCACGCGCCGAACGAGAGCGTCGATCCGACGGAGATCGAGAACATGGCCCTCGCCGAGGCGCTTTTCCTGGCTTCCTACCGTTAGATCAGGTCAGCGGTATTTTTTTCGCGTTCTGCCGTGGGCGTGCCGGAGTCGGTGAACACTTGACTGGTCATATCGGTCAGAGAAGGGAAGGTTCGCCGACTCGAGGGAGCCAGCATGAAGCACGGCAGAACCCCGGCCACCGCGGCCGCGTTCCTCACCACCGTCACACTCTCATCGCTGTTCATCACCTCCGGCACCACCACGGCCGCCCCGGAAGACGTCACCGTCACCGCGAGCCTGGCCGACAGAACCGCCTCGATCGCACTCGACAACGGCAGCTTCGCCGTCGAGAACGGCAATCTCGTCATCCGCGAGCCGGGCGGGCGGGTCGTCCGCACCCTGGCGCTGTACTACAAGGTCGACGACCTCCGGTACCCGATCCGGGCACTGGTCTCCGACCAGTCGGTCGAGCTGACCCCGGAATCCGATCCCGGCCAGGCCATCCTCGACCCCGCCCCCGGCACCCTGCCGATGCCCGACACCCAGCAGCAGCAACAGGACAGGTTCGACACCACCGTCGCGCAGGGCGCGGCCATCGGCGCGCTCGCCGGCGGCATTCCGGGAGCGGGGGCGGGCTGTGTCCTCGGCGCGGGACCGGGCGCGGGCGTCGGAGCCATCGCGGGCGGTGTGCTCGGGTTCATCGCGGGCATCATCGCGGCCGCGCTGCTGGCGCCGATCATCGTCTCCGGCGAGATGGCGCTGGCGCCCGGATTCGCGGCGGCCGGTGCGGCGCTCGGCGTCGCGGGCGGTGCGATCACCGGCACCATCGGCGGCTGCACCCTGGGCGCGGCCATCATCGGCGGCGCGAGCGCCCTGGTCGGTGCTCTGGTGGGCGCCGGGGTCGGGGCGGCGGTCGCGCAGTTCACCACGAATCCGCCTCCGCCGCAGTAGTTTCCAGGAACTCGCGCCGCCGGGCGGTGGCCGCTCCCGCCCGGTGGCGCGGAATCAGAATTCGGCGTTGTCCTCGGGTTCCACGACCCGGAATTCGGTATTGGCCGGACCCATTTCGGCCAGTCGACCGAAATAGATGCCCTGTGCCGCGGGCTCGATGATCCCGTAGTGGATGGGGAAGGCGATGCGGGGATTTACCGCCCGCAGGTAATCGACGGCCTCACTGATACGCATCCACGGTGCGACGGCGGGAATGGCGAGAACCCCGACCGGTGTCGGCGGAACCCACAGTGAATCACCGGGATGGACGAGTTGGGACGGATCTTCCGCGGTGCCGAGTTGGAAGACAGTGTTGTCTATTACCGGGATCTCGGGGTGGATGACCGCGTGCCGGCCACCGCCGCCGGTAATTTGGACGTCACCGACTTTCAGAACATTTCCGGCATGGACCGCCTCCCAGGGCTCACCCCGCTGCAGCGCGGTCTGCGGGTCGGACAGCAGCCTGGCCTGCGGATTCGCCTCGATCAGGGCCCCGATCCGGTTCGAGTCGATGTGGTCGGGGTGCTGATGGGTGACCGCGATCGCGTCCAATCCGGTGATGCCCTCGAATCCGTGCGAGAAATTGCCCGGATCGAATAGGATCTTCGCGCCGTGCAGTTCCACCAGAATGCAGGAATGTCCGAAATGGGCTATGCGCATGGGACAACGGTAGCCCCGCACCGGCCTGGCACGCTCCGTCAGTCGCCCCGGGTCGCGGCGGACCCCGCTGTGGCGCAGGCCACGGACGGGCTGTGGCGCAGGCCACGGACGGTCGGCCCCGGCGCGGCCCGCGCCGCCCAGGCCAACTACGCTGATCAGCGATACCCCCCGCTCGGCCTGGCATGCATGGACCGAGCGCCGCCCCACCAGCTGAGGAGCAACGCGTGGCACGTGTCGTGGTCGAGGTGATGCCGAAGGCCGAGATCCTGGATCCGCAGGGACAGGCCATCGTCGGAGCGCTGGGGCGTCTCGGGCACCCCGGGATCTCGGATGTGCGGCAGGGCAAGCGATTCGAGCTGGACGTCGCCGACGACGTCAGCGACGCCGATCTCGAGCAGATCGCCGAAACGCTGCTGGCCAACGTCGTGATCGAGGACTGGAAGGTCGTCCGGCTGTGAGCGCCCGCATCGGTGTCATCACCTTCCCGGGCACGCTCGACGACGTCGACGCCGCCCGGGCCGTGAAACTGGCCGGATCCGAGCCCGTTTCGCTGTGGCACGCCGATGCCGACCTCAAGCAGGTCGACGCGGTCGTGGTCCCCGGCGGGTTCTCCTACGGCGACTACCTGCGCGCGGGCGCCATCGCCTCGATGGCCCCCGTCATGGGTGAGGTCATCAAGGCCGCCGAGCAGGGCATGCCGATCCTGGGCATCTGCAACGGCTTCCAGATCCTGTGCGAGGCGGGCCTGCTGCCGGGTGCGCTGACCCGCAACGAGGGCCTGCACTTCGTCTGCCGCGACCAGTGGCTGACCGTCGAGCAGACCGACACCGCCTGGACCACCCGCTACGAGCCGGGCGCCCAGATCCTCATCCCCGTCAAGAACGCCGAGGGCCGCTTCCAGGCGTCCGCCGAGGTGCTCGACGAGCTCGAGGGCGAGGGCCGCGTGGTCTTCCGCTACGCGGGCGGCAACCCCAACGGGTCGCAGCGCGACATCGCGGGCATCACCTCCGCGAACCGTCGCATCGTCGGCCTGATGCCGCACCCCGAGCACGCCACCGAGCCGCTCACCGGCCCCAGCGACGACGGCCTGGGCCTGTTCCTGTCCGTGCTGGACAGCCTGGTCTCCGCGTAATCACGCGAGCACGACCGAACAACTAGATTCCGTCCAGGATCTCGAAGTCGATGCCGCCCGCCCTGGCCAGCCAGGTCGGGCGGATCGCTTGTCGGCCCTCGAATCCGAGCTCGCCCCACGGGGTTTCGACGACCGGACGGTCCGCGATCGCGGACTGGATCCGCCGCACGTCCAATGATCCGGCCAGCTCCGCCATGCCGCGCAGGGTGTGGACGGCCTCGTAACTGGTGTTGCTGAAGTTCGTCAGGGAGGGCGCGAAGCCCCCGTGTAGTCGGCGATAGCGGTCCAGCCGCTCCCGGTCGTGCGGGCCGTTCACGAAGAATCCGGACGGCACGAACAGATTGTGGTTGGCGCCGCCGCCCGCGGCCAGCAGCACGTTCTCGTCGACCGCCGGGCTCACCCGGACCTGCTGCGCGGTCCGGCCGGTGCGGGTGAACTGCACATTGAAGCGGGCCACGTCCGCGCCCACCAGCAGCACGATCACCCCGTCCGCCTGATCCAGCCGCGGATCGTCGAGGAAGTCCCGGAAGTCGCGGGTGTTCATGGGCACGAACACCTCCAGCGGGATCAGGTCCGGATCCGTGAGCGCGGCCCGCACGGCCGCCGCCGTGCGCCGCGGCCACACGTAATCGTTGCCGATGATCGCCCAGCGGCGCGCGTCGCAGGAGCGGCGCAGCCAGTCCAGGGCGGGCAGGATCTGATGCCGGGGGTCCGCGCCGATCATGAACAGGCCCGCGGGAGCCGAAGCCGAGTTCAGGCCCTCGTGATCGGTGGCGAACAGATACGGCACCCGCCCCGCGGTCACCCGCTCCACCGCCCGCCGCACCGCCGAGGTGTGCCATCCCGTGACAGCCCGCACCAGGCCGGTGGCCAGCAGCGCGGACACCTCCGCCGCCACCACGGGCGGTTCCCGGCCCCCGTCTATGTGGGTGACGCGCAATTCTCTTCCCAGAATTCCGGTACCGGAGTTGATTTCTTCCAACGCCAGAGAAATGGCCGCCTCACAGGAAGGCCCGAAGATACCGCCGGGACCCTGCTGCGGAACTATGTTGATGATCTCGAAGACGTTCTCGGGATTCCCGTCGAACGGGGACATCGGTTACCCTTCCCCTCGTTCAAGCGGTTTTTCTGACGGGCGGGAAATATGGCGACAATTCTAGGTGGATTTTCCACCTTGCATGGAGCCCTCCGGGCGGCCGAGCGGAGTTGGCTTCGTCACCTGGACGCCGCGCTGTGCGCGCGACGGCTGACCGCCGACCAGTGGTGCATGCTCACCAACCTCTCCGCCGACATCGGCATCACCATGAGTGAACTGGCGACGCGGGCCCAGCTGGCCCCGTCGTCGGCCACCCGGCACGCCGATCACCTGGCCGAGCGCGGACTCATCTTCCGGGTCGCCGCGGCCGACGACCGCCGCCGCATCCTCATCGGATTGAGCCGCCGCGGCGAGGAACTCGTCGCCGAGGTGCGCGCCGAGGAAGCCCGCGCCGAGGCCGACATGCGCCGCAGTCTCGGCAGTGACGACTACCTCGAACTGGTCCGCCTGCTCGGCCGGGTCGCCGAAGCCCCGCTCCCCGGGAACTGAACCGAGGTTCCTTAGTATCGGGGGATGCCTGTTGCCGAGACCACCGCGACCGCCGCCGGCCTGTGTGAATTCATCGATGCCTCCCCGTCGCCGTTCCACGTCTGCCGCACTGTCGCAGCGGAACTCGACGACCTCGGCTTCACCCGGCTCTCCGAATCGGCGCCCTGGCCCTCCAGCAGCGCGGGCCGCTACTACGTGGTGCGCGGCGGCTCGCTGGTCGCGTGGGCGGACGGCGGACCCGGCACGCCCACCGGCTTCCGCGCCGGGCAGGCCACGCCCTTCCGCGTGGTCGGCGCGCACACCGACAGCCCCAACCTGAGGGTGAAGCAGCACCCGGACCTGGCCGTCGCGGGCTGGCAGCTGGTCGGGCTGGAACCCTACGGCGGGGCCTGGCTCAACTCCTGGCTCGACCGCGATCTCGGCATCTCCGGGCGGCTCTCGGTACGCGATGGAAACATGGTGCGGGAGAAGCTGATTCGCATCGACGAGCCGCTCCTGCGGGTGCCGCAACTGGCCATCCACCTCTCCGACGATCGGCGCGGGGTACAGCTGGACCCGCAGCGGCACGTGAACGCGGTGTGGGGGATCGGCGGCGAACCGCGATCGTTCATGGCGTTCATCGCCGAACGGGCCGGCATCGAGGCGGACGGCGTGCTCGGCTGGGAGCTGATGACCCATGATCTGGTGCCGTCCAAGCTGATCGGCCGTGACCTGGATCTGGTGAGCGCGCCCCGGCTCGACAATCAGGGCACCTGCTACGCCGGCCTGCGCGCCTTCCTGGCCGCCATCGCCGAACCCGGCGCGGCGGTGCCGGTGCTGGCCATGTTCGACCACGAGGAGGTCGGCAGCCAATCCGACCGCGGCGCGCAATCGGACCTGCTGCCCACGGTGCTCGAACGCATCGTGCTCACCCGCGGCGGCGGCCGCGCCGAATACCTGGCGGCCCTGTCCGGTTCGATCTGCGCTTCGGGCGACATGGCGCACGCGACCCACCCCAACTACCCGGACCGGCACGAACCGGCCCACCGCATCGAGGTGAACGGGGGACCGGTGCTCAAGGTCAACCAGAACCTGCGCTACGCCACCGACGCCACCGGCGCGGGCGCGTTCGCGCTCGCCTGCGCGCAGGCCGACGTGCCGTTGCAGCGCTATGTGCACCGTGCCGACCTGCCGTGCGGCTCCACCATCGGGCCGATGACCGCGGCCCGCACCGGCATGCCCACGGTGGATGTCGGCGCGGCCCAGCTGGCCATGCACTCGGCGCGGGAAATGATGGGCGCGGCCGATGTGGCCGCGTACGCGGCAGCGCTCGCGGCGTTCCTGACGCCGGAAGCCGTGCGCTGATCCAGTTTCCGAAACGACGAAGGGCCGCCCGCGCGATCCGTGCGGGCGGCCCTCTCGCTTCGGGGTGCTAGGCCCTCGACAGTTCGGCGTCGGCCGCCGCGGGCTTCGGGTGATACGTCAGTGCCGCCACCACGAACACGATCAGCGTGAACAGCACGTAGCTGTTGCCGACGATCTGCTGCCACCAGTTCCAGGTGAGCTCACGGTCGTGGTCGTGCGGGAGCAGCCACATCGGGCCGATCGCGAACATCACCACGGCCGCGCCGACCGCGCCCAGGAACCACGGATTGCGGCGGCCGCGGGAGATCGCGTCGGCGGCCACGATCAGCGCGGGCGCGATCCACACCCAGTGATGCGACCAGGAGACCGGCGAAACCAGCAGCACCGCCGCTGCATTCACCATCAGCGCGGCCACGTTCGAGCCCGCGTCCAGCAGTCGCTTCATCCACAGCGCGGCCAGGGCCACCGCGGCCACCGACAGCACCAGCCAGATCAGCGTGGACATCGAGGTCGAGTAGCCGAGCCGGAACACGAAGCCCTTGATCGACTGATTGCCCGCGTACCAGGGCGGGCCGATGCGGCCGGTATCGGCCAGGGTGTGGAACCAGTACTCCGGCGAATCGTGCGGGAACAGCACGAAACCGACCGCCACCGCGCCGATGGCGGACACGATGAGCGTGATCGCGCCCTTCCAGTCCTTGCGCAGCAGGAAGTAGAGGAGATAGCCGCCGGGGGTCAGCTTCACCGACACCGCGATGCCGATCAGCATGCCGCGCGGCCAGAAGGTCTTGCGCGCCAGGCAGTCCAGCGCCACCGCGGCCATCAGCACCAGGTTGATCTGGCCGAACCCGTAGGTCTGGCGGATCGGTTCCAGCAGTTGCAGCAGCGCGACCGCGCCGACCACGATCGCCAGGCGGGTCTGCCAGGCCAGGGTCGGGCGGATCCGGTCCAGCACCACCCACAGGGTCACGCCCAGCGAGGCGATCGACACCGCCAGCACCGCCCATTCGGCGACCGCCAGCGGCATCAGGGCCAGCGGCGCGAAGAACAGCGCGGCCAACGGGGGATAGGTGAACGGCAGTCCGAGTCCGTAGACCGGCGGCATCGGGCCGTACAGATCCTTGCCGTCGAGCCAGGCCCGCGCACCGTTGCGGTACACCTGCAGGTCGATGTATCCGTGCCAGAGCTTGGCCTGATAGCTGATGAAAGCGGACACCGCGAACAGTGCGACCGCGACCAGGAGCAGCTCTCCCTGCCGTCGAGTCAGCCCCGCAGGCGTGGTCACGGGTTGTTCGGTCGGATCCGCGACCCCGGATCGATCGTTCACCGCCACAGAGTAGCTCCCCCGCCTCCCCGAGACTGCTCCCCCGCCTCCCCGGGACTTCAGCGCACGGCTCGGGTGCCGCGGCCGGACCTGCATGCGGACCGGCGGCCGGGAGCCGAGGCAATTTCGGGCATACCCGGCGAGTTACCCCGGTCGGCGGCAAATCAGTTGGCGCTTCGGCACACGAAACCCGTAGTGGGTGTGGGCGGGGCTGTGAGTGCCGAGAAGTGGTCCCGGACACAGCGATGGGCGGGGTAAGGGCCTGATTTGGTCGGCAATTAGACTCGGTTCGTATCTCGCCGACATCCAGCCACGCGGGCATTCGCTTCCGACCTGCCCGGCCGAAAGGACTCTGGTATTCCCGTGACCAGCCACGTCGATACCGTCAGCAACG
Source organism: Nocardia sp. CA-145437 (assembly GCF_050956485.1). Lineage (NCBI taxonomy): Bacteria > Bacillati > Actinomycetota > Actinomycetes > Mycobacteriales > Nocardiaceae > Nocardia > Nocardia sp. CA-145437. The sequence continues at coordinate 623,337 of NZ_CP191204.1, forward strand.
CCGCGGCCACCTCGGACCACCCGCAGCCCTACAAGGAACTCGGCCTCAAGGACGACGAGTACGCCCGGATCAAGGAGATCCTCGGGCGCCGTCCCACCGACGCCGAGCTCGCCATGTACTCGGTGATGTGGTCGGAGCACTGCTCCTACAAGTCCTCCAAGGTGCACCTGCGCTACTTCGGTGAGACCACCACCGACGAGATGAAGAAGTCGATGCTCGCGGGCATCGGCGAGAACGCCGGCGTGGTCGACATCGGCGACGGCTGGGCGGTCACCTTCAAGGTCGAATCGCACAACCACCCCTCCTACGTGGAGCCCTACCAGGGTGCGGCGACCGGCGTCGGCGGCATCGTGCGCGACATCATGGCCATGGGCGCGCGCCCGATCGCGGTGATGGACCAGCTGCGCTTCGGCGCGGCCGACCACCCGGACACCCGGCGCGTGGTCGACGGCGTCGTCCGCGGTGTCGGCGGCTACGGCAACTCGCTGGGCCTGCCGAACGTGGGCGGCGAGACCGTGTTCGACTCGTCCTACCAGGGCAATCCGCTCGTCAACGCGCTGTGCGCGGGCGTCATGCGGGTCGAGGACCTGCACCTGGCCTTCGCCTCCGGCCAGGGCAACAAGATCATCTTGTTCGGCGCGCGCACCGGCCTCGACGGCATCGGCGGCGTGTCCGTGCTCGCCTCGGACACCTTCTCCGGCGACGAATCCGGCTCCGGCCGCAAGAAGCTCCCCAGCGTCCAGGTCGGCGACCCGTTCGCCGAGAAGGTCCTCATCGAGTGCTGTCTCGAGCTGTACCACGCCGGACTCGTGGTCGGCATCCAGGACCTCGGCGGCGCCGGCCTGTCCTGCGCCACCTCCGAACTGGCCGCGGCCGGTGACGGCGGCATGCTGGTCGACCTGGACCAGGTCCCGCTGCGCGCCGCCGGCATGACCGCCGCCGAGATCCTGTCGAGCGAATCGCAGGAGCGCATGTGCGCGGTCGTCACCCCCGAGAACGTGGACGCCTTCATGGCCGTCTGCAAGAAGTGGGATGTCAACGCCAACGTCATCGGTGAGGTCACCGACGGCGACCGCCTGGTCATCACCTGGCACGGCGAGACCGTCGTCGACGTGCCGCCGCGCACCGTCGCCCACCAGGGCCCGGTCTACGAGCGCCCGGTGCAGCGGCCCGCGGATCAGGATGCGCTGAACGCGGATTCGGCCTCGCGCCTGAACCGCCCGCAGACCGGCGACGAACTGCGCGCCACCCTGATGAAGATGCTGGCCAGCCCGCAGCTGTGCTCGCGCAAGTGGATCACCGAGCAGTACGACCGCTACGTGCGCGGCAACACCGTGCTCGCCGAGCACGCCGACGCCGGCGTGGTCCGCATCGACGAGGAGTCCGGCCGCGGCATCGCCCTGGCCACCGACGCCTCCGGCCGCTACACCAAGCTGGACCCGTACACCGGCGCGCAGCTGGCGCTGGCCGAGGCCTTCCGCAATGTCGCCGTCACCGGCGCCACCCCGAAGGCCGTCACCAACTGCCTCAACTTCGGTTCGCCGGAGGACCCGGGCGTCATGTGGCAGTTCCAGCAGGCCGTGCGCGGTCTCGCGGACGGCTGTGCGGCCCTGGGCATTCCGGTCACCGGCGGCAATGTGTCCTTCTACAACCAGACCGGCCAGACCGCCATCCTGCCGACCCCCGTGGTCGGCGTGCTCGGCGTCATCGACGATGTGCACCGCCGCATCCCGACCGGCCTGGGCACCGAGCCCGGCGAGACCCTGATCCTGCTCGGCGAGACCCGCGACGAGCTCGACGGCTCCATCTGGGCGCAGGTCGAGCACGACCACCTCGGCGGCCTGCCCCCGAAGGTCGACTTCGCCCGCGAGCAGCTGATCTCCGAGATCCTGGTCTCCGGCTCCCGCGACGGCATGGTCTCCGCCGCGCACGACGTCTCCGAGGGCGGCCTCATCCAGACCGTCGTCGAGGCCGCGCTGGCCGGCGAAACCGCCTGCCGCATCATCCTTCCCGAGGGCGCCGACCCGTTCGTCACCCTCTTCTCCGAGTCCGCCGGCCGCGTCCTGGTCGCCGTCCCCCGCTCGGAGGAAACCCGCTTCACCAAGATGTGCGACGCGCGCGGCCTCCCCTGGGCCCGCATCGGCGTCGTCGACGACGGCTCCGACTCCGTCGAGGTCCAGGGCCTGTTCAAGGCCACCCTCGACGAGCTCCGCGCCGCCCACGAGGGCACCCTCCCCGCCCTGTTCGGCAACGCCGACCACTGAGCGGTCGCCCACGGCGCTGAACCGTAGCGGCCACACAGCCGTAGGAATGATCGAGAGCCCGCCCGGTTCGTCCGGGCGGGCTCTCGCCATCCACGGCCGCGGCCGGTGCGGTACACATGTTGCGCTTTGTGATCTCCCGCCGATATCAGACCTGTTGGTGCTCGGAGGGTTCCCGCGCGCCTTCGACGTATTCACATCGGCTGCAAAGGAATCGAACACCACCATGGCCGCGCCGGTCGTCTTCACCAGCAACTTTTCCGATATGTCGAACGACGAGGGCTTCCAGTGGGACTTCCACTGCGACCGATGCAGAACCGTCTACCAGTCCGCGTTCCAGCAGAACTACCTCTCGCGAGGCCGGGGCCTGCTGCGCGTGCTGCGGGACCTGTTCGGTGACCGTTTCACCGTGCTGAACAAGGCATCCTCGGCCGCCGACAGCTACTCCAACAGCTGGGGCAGCTCGTCCTCGAGCACCAAGGACAAGGCTTTCGCCACCGCCATCAGGGAAGTGGAGCCGAACTTCCGGCTGTGCGGGGGCTGCGGTTCCTGGATGTGCGCGCGCAACTGCTGGAACGAGCAGGTGGGCCAGTGCACGGGTTGTTCACCCCTGGTCCAGCACGAGATCGCGCGGGCGCAGGCCGCCGCCCGCGGTGAACAGATCCAGGAAGCGGCGCGGGGTCAGGACTGGGCCCGGCAGCACGACATCTCCACCCCCGCCCGGGTTCTCTGCCCGACCTGCGGTTCCAACACCACCGGCGGTCGATTCTGCGGAGCCTGCGGCACCGCTCTGGACCTGCGTTCGGGCTGCCGCGGCTGCGGGCATCAGATCCCGGTGGGGTCGGCGTTCTGCTCGAATTGCGGGCAAGGTCAGTAGCATTCGCGGCCGTCGGCGCGGTGGGACCGGCCGCGCGGCGGGGCGATCAATTCAGTTGATCTTGAAAGGATCGTGTTCGGCCATCAGTTTCTCCATGCGCGCCTCGTCGATGCGCTGGTGAACCTTCGACGATTCATGCTGGTCGCGAATGACTTTCGCGAGGGTGAAGCTGCTGCTGACCAGGAACAACATGGCCATCAGGAGGAAGCCGCGCTGCCAGATGTCGAGGGGGAGGTAGGCGATGCCGATGATCAAGGCGCAGAAGCTGATTCCGAAGGCGATCGCGGCCTGCGCCAGAAACGCGGTGGTGGACTTGGTCTGCGCGCCGGGGTTGCTCATGAATCCGAGTGTGGCTGGCGCACCGTCGAATCGACCGAGTACATCTACTCGAGTCGGGTCGGTAGAAGCCGTGTCCGACACGCCCGGGTGATGGCCCCTCTCACACGTGGGGCTCCCCGGATTCGGGCCGGTTGCGTCCATACTTGACGGGTGCTGGACTCCGCCCACGCCCTGACCCGGTTGCGCACACGCGCCGCCGTGGTCGCGCGGCGGGCGGAGGACATCATCGACCTCAATCACACGGGGTTGGTGGTGGCCACCATCTTCTTCGCGTGGTCGGTGACGCCCTCGCTGGTGCCGCGGGATTGGTTGTTCCAGGGCCTGATCTCCGGGCTCAACGCCGCCATCGGGTACGGCGTCGGGTGCGTGCTGCAATGGGCCTTCCGGCGGTGGGTGCGGCCGCGGATTCCGGTCGAGACCCCGCCCGAATGGGTGCGCTACCTGGTGAAGGTCGTCGTGGTCGTGGCGTGCGCCCTGGTGGCGGGCGCCATGCTGGTGCTGTCCGCGGACTGGCAGCGCGAGATCACCAGCCTCATGAACATGGAGGGCACCACCCGCGCCGCGTACCTGCGCACCGGCGGGCTGAGCGTGGCGGTCGGCGCGCTCGTCGTCGCCGTCTACCGGACGCTGCGGGAGGCGGTGCGGTTCCTGGCCCGGTTGCTCAGCCGGTGGGTGAAGGTGCCACCCGCGCTCGCGCCCGCCATCGGGGCGCTACTGCTGACCGTGCTGATCGTGACCCTGTTCAACGGTGTCGCCACCCGGGCCTTCTTCGCGGTCGCGAACTCGGCGTTCAGTGTGCGCAACGACAAGATGAGCGACTTCGCGGTGCAGCCGATGAAGCCGGAGCGTTCCGGGAGTCCGGCCTCGCTGGCCACCTGGGAGACGCTGGGGTCGGAGGGACGGTGGTTCGTCTCGCACGGACCCGATCCGGTGTTGATCAGCGCGGTCACCGGAAAGCCCGCGCGCGAACCGATTCGGGTCTACGTGGGCCTGAAATCGGCGACCCAGGACATGCGTGAGGAAGACATGGCCGTCGCCGAACTCGAGCGCACGGGGGCCTTCGACCGCAAGGTGCTGGTGCTGGCCACCACCACCGGGACCGGCTGGGTGAACGGGGAGGCGGCCGCCGCGCTCGAATACATGTGGGGCGGCGACACCGCGATCGTCGCGTCCCAGTACTCGTATCTGCCGAGCGTGCTGTCGTTCCTGGCGGACCGCGAGAAAGTCGCGGCCAACGGGCGCACCATGTTCGACGCGGTGTACCGGGCCTGGTCGCAACGACCGGCCGACCATCGGCCCAAACTGCTCGTGTACGGGGAGAGCCTCGGCTCGCAGGGCTCCGAATCCGCCTTCGAGGGACTGGCCGATCTGCGCTCCAAGGTCGACGGCGCGCTGTGGGTGGGGCCGCCCAACTCGAATCGACTGTGGCGGCAGTTCGTTCAACGCCGCGACCTGGGCACCCGGGAAGTGGATCCGATCTACGCCGACGGGCTGGTGGTCCGATTCGCCGCCACCGCCGAGGATTTGAATCGGCCCTCGCCGGAGTGGCGCAAGCCGCGCATCGCCTACCTGCAGCATCCGTCCGACCCCATCGTGTGGTGGTCCTCGGATCTCATCTTCTCCCAACCGGATTGGCTGTCCGAACCGCGCGGCGCGGACGTGTCTTCGCAGATGCGGTGGTGGCCGTTCGTCACCTTCTGGCAGGTCGTCGCCGACCTCACCAACGCCCAGGGCGTCAGCGACGGGCACGGCCACCGGTACGGCTCCCTGGTCCTCGACGGCTGGGCCGCCGTCGCCGCGCCGCCGGACTGGACGCCGGTCCTCGGGGAACGCATCCGCACCCAGATCGAGCTCGCGGAGGCGTACGAGCGGGCGGTCAAGTAGCGTGCGCGCCCGGGCCCGCGCGCTGCTGCATCCGAAAGCCCTGGCCGCCATGGTGATACCGCTGATCTGGAGCGACTACCTGCTCCCGGCCCTGCGCTTGGACGTCCGCGGCCGCACCGCCGCCAATACCGGCTACGCGCTCGCGTACACCCTCGCCTTTCGGGGAGACCCGAACTTCCGGTCCCGCCGCGGCATCCGGGCCGGAGCCGTCGCCGCGGCCACCGTGCTGTCCGGCTACGCCGCGGCCCTCGCCATTCCGGCCGCCCGCCGCCACCTGGCCGGACTCGCCGACCGCGGCGCCGGCGTCTCCACCCTGGAATGGACCGCCCTGCACATTCCCGGCGGCACCGTCCTGACCGAGGAACTCGTCTACCGCTCCACCCTGACGCCGCTGCTGGAACGCATGGCGGGCGAGCTCGGAACCGCCGCGGGCGCACTGGTTTTCGGCCTCTCCCACATCCAGCCCGCGCGTGCCGCCGCCGACCCGGTCACCGGCACCGTCGCCCTCACCACGGGGGCGGGTCTGGTGTTCGACCTGCTGCGCCGCCACACCGGCAGCGCCACCGCTCCGGCCCTGCTGCATCTGGCCCTCAATGCGGGCGGAGCCCTCGCCCCTCGACTGGCCCGCCGCCTCGCGCAGTAGCCTCACGGCATGGCGCGACGAGGTGCGGTGGATCCGGCGGCGGTGCGAGCGGCGGTCGCCGCGGTGGGGGAGTGGCTGCGCGACGACTCCGCGCCCGCGCCCGCCCGCACCGAGCTCGCGGCGGCGGTCCGCGGCACCGCCCGGGCGCTCGCGGCCGACGCCCCCGGCCACTCGGTCGAGGTGCGGGTCCCGCCCTTCGTCGCCGTCCAGTGCATCGAGGGCCCCAGGCACACCCGCGGCAATCCGCCCAATGTCGTCGAAACAGATGCTCGGACTTGGCTGTTGCTGGCGACCGGTCTGCTCGACTTCGGCGCCGCGGTGGAATCGGCCGCCCTCACCGCCTCCGGCAGCCGTGCGGGCGAGGTCGCGCGCTGGCTGCCGGTCGTCCCGCTCTGAGTGCTACGCCGCCGCGTCCGGCAGGGTCGCGGGCTTGCGCTCCAAGCCCTTCCGGTCGTAGTAGCGCGTGATGAACAGGCCGAACACCACGCCGATGGTCAGGCCGAGCAGCGCCATCCAGACGCCGCGGGTCAGGCCCGCCTGCCCGTCGCCGAAGAAGTAGAGGATCGAGCGGGTGCCCAGGAACACCTGGTGCATGGGCTCGAACGTGGCCAGCCAGCCGAAGTACTTCGGGGTCGCCTCGATCGGGATGGTGCCGCCCGAGGACGGCAGGCCCAGGATGATGAACACGATCAGGTTGATGATCAGGCCGGCGGTGCCGATCGCGGCCAGCGTCGAGGCGCAGGTGAAGCCGACGGCGGTGATCACCAGCGCGCCGTAGAGGAACAGCAGGAGCGGTCTGTCGATCGGCATGCCGAGCAGCGACGCGATGCCCTCCAGCGCCCCCGACACCACCACCGCCATCACCGCGATCGCCGACCACTTGATCAGCAGCGTGCGCACCCGCGAGATGGACGCACGCGGATAGTGCACGTACCAGGGACCCCACTCGGTCGGCAGGAAGCCGAGAGCGGAGTCGATGAGCTGGTGGATGATCATCGCGCCGACCATGCCGACCAGCAGGAGCAGCAGGCTGTAGAAGAAGGCCGTCAGCCCCTCGCCGGAACCGCCCGGGAGCGGCCGGAACTGCTCGGTCACGATGTCCAGCGGTTGCGCCAGCACCAGCCGGGTCGCGGCCGACAGTTCGGTCGGTGGCGCGCCCGGCGGCGGAGTCAGCTGCTTCGTGACCTGATCGGTCAGCTGCTTGCCGACCTCGGCGTTCACCTGGGTGAGAGCTTGCTCACCGAACTTCTGCACCACCGCGGTCGCGAACGCGCCGGTGCGCGGATTGGTCTGAAGCGTCAGCACCGGCTTGGAGATCTCACCCGGCACCACGCTGCCGACCCCGAGAATGCCGAGCCGCTTGGAGAAGTCGCTGGGAATGATGATGGTGCCGTACACCCGCGCCGACTGCATCTGCAGCTGCGCCTCGTTGATGCCGAGCACCCGCAGATCGATCTTGTCCGCCGGGACCGCCTTGGTGAGACCGTCCGCGACCTGATCGCCGAAGTTCACGTGCCGGACCTGATCGCCGGTCTTCAGATCGTCACCGACATCCTGGTTCACCAGGGCGATCGGGAAATCGTGCAGATTCTTCTCCGGGTCCACGACGTAGTCGAGATACATGACACCCAGGAGCGAGGCCAGCAGCGTGACCACCACGATCGGGAACGCCCACCGGATCGGGCTCAGATGCCTGCGTCGCGGACCGGTTTCCGCGCGACCGGTGCTGTCGGTGCTCGCCACCGTCGCACGCTAACAGCAAACCGCCTGCCATCTCCGTTATCCCAACGGCGGGTTGCCTTGCGGTTACCCGTAGAATGGCTCTCGCCCCCAGCCCGCCGAACAGGGAGCAAACGGTGAATCTCCCCGCCTCCGCCACGACCGTTGATCAGGACGAGAACGAACCGCGCGAAGAGTGTGGTGTGTTCGGTGTCTGGGCACCGGGCGAAGATGTGGCAAAGCTCACGTATTACGGACTATACGCATTGCAGCACCGCGGACAGGAGGCGGCGGGCATCGCGGTCGCCGACGGCTCGCAGGTGCTGGTCTTCAAGGATCTCGGCCTGGTCAGTCAGGTCTTCGACGAACAAACCCTGGCCGCCATGCCCGGCCACGTGGCCGTCGGTCACTGTCGTTACTCCACAACCGGTTCCACCACGTGGGAGAACGCGCAGCCGATCTTCCGCACCACCGCGGTCGGCACCGGAATCGCGTTGGGTCACAACGGAAACCTGGTCAACACCGCCGAATTGAGCGCCCGCGCACGGGAACTCGGGCTGGTCACCGGCCGTCTGGCGGGCGGCATGGCCGCCACCTCCGACTCCGACGTGATGACCGCGCTGCTCGCGCACGCCGCCGCCGACAAGAGCATCGAGCAGGCCGCCATGGAGCTGCTGCCGACCCTGAAGGGCGCGTTCTGCCTCACCTTCATGGACGAGCACACCCTCTACGCCGCCCGCGACCCGCACGGGGTGCGCCCGCTGTGCCTGGGCCGCCTCGACCGCGGCTGGGTGGTCGCCAGTGAGACCGCCGCCCTCGACATCGTGGGCGCCTCGTTCGTCCGCGAGATCGAGCCGGGCGAACTGCTCGCCATCGACGCCGACGGCGTGCGTTCGCTGCGCTTCGCCAACCCCACCCCCAAGGGCTGCGTCTTCGAATTCGTGTACCTGGCCCGCCCCGACTCCACCATCTCGGGCCGCTCGGTGCACGCCACCCGCGTCGACATCGGCCGCCGCCTCGCCGCCGAACACCCCGTCGAGGCCGACCTGGTCATCCCGGTCCCGGAATCCGGCACCCCCGCCGCCGTCGGCTACGCGCAGGGCTCCGGCGTCCCCTACGGCCAGGGCCTGATGAAGAACGCCTACGTGGGCCGCACCTTCATCCAGCCCAGCCAGACCATCCGCCAGCTCGGAATCCGGTTGAAGCTCAACCCGCTTCGCGAGGTGATCCGCGGCAAGCGGCTCATCGTGGTCGACGACTCCATCGTGCGCGGCAACACCCAGCGGGCGTTGATCCGCATGCTGCGGGAGGCGGGCGCCCTGGAGATCCACGTCCGGATCGCCTCCCCGCCGGTCAAGTGGCCCTGCTTCTACGGCATCGACTTCGCCTCGCGCGCGGAGCTGATCGCCAACGGCGCGGGCCCCGACGGCATCGAGGGCGAGAGCCTCGACGACATGGTGGAGGGCGTGCGCCGCTCCATCGGCGCGGACAGCCTCGGCTACATCTCCCTCGACAGCATGGTCGCCGCCACCGAGCAGCCGCGCTCGCGGCTGTGCTGCGCCTGCTTCGACGGCGAGTACCCGATCGCGCTGCCGGTGGAGACCGCCATCGGCAAGAACGTGCTCGAGGGCATGCTGTCCGGCACCACCGAAACCGAGCTGCTGGCCGACAACGCCAACGCCTCGGCGCTGAGTCGCCCCTAGCGCTGAGCGCTGAGTGGCCACCGCGCAAGCGGTCTCGGCGCCCGCTCGCGCAATCGCGAACGGGCGCCGTGGCTTTCCCGTGACAACCCGCCCGCACGCATAACGGGTGGACGGTCGCAACGCCGTGCGCCTCCGGTGCGCAACGGCCCTCCTGCTAGCGTGAGCAGGCATCTATCCGACGATTCGGCTTGGAGCTCTCCCCGACAATGACTGAACAGACCCCCAGTGGTGCCGGTGCCTCGTATGCGGCGGCCGGCGTCGATATCGAAGCCGGTGACCGCGCAGTCGAGCTGTTCGCGCCCCTGGCCAAGAAGGCCTCCCGCCCCGAAGTGCAGGGCGGACTCGGCGGCTTCGCAGGACTGTTCGCACTGAAGGGCGGCTACAAGGAGCCCCTGCTCGCGGCCTCCACCGACGGCGTCGGCACCAAGATCGCGGTCGCGCAGGCGCTCGACAAGCACGACACCATCGGCCTCGACCTGGTCGCCATGGTCGTCGACGACCTGGTGGTCTGCGGCGCCGAACCGCTGTTCCTGCAGGACTACATCGCCGTCGGCAAGGTGGTGCCCGAGCGCGTCGCGCAGATCGTCTCCGGCATCGCCGAGGGCTGCGTCATCGCCGGGTGCGCGCTGCTCGGTGGCGAGACCGCCGAGCACCCCGGCCTGATGGGCGCCGACGACTACGACATCTCCGGCACCGGTGTCGGCGTCGTGGAAGCCGACGCCGTGCTCGGCCCCGACCGCGTCCGCCCCGGCGACGTGGTGATCGGCATGGGCGCCTCCGGCCTGCACTCCAACGGCTACTCGCTGGCCCGCAAGGTGCTGCTCGACATCGACCGCATGTCCCTCACCGGGCACGTCGAGGAATTCGGCCGCACCCTCGGCGAGGAGCTGCTCGAGCCGACCAAGATCTACGCCAAGGACTGCCTGGCCCTGATCGCCGAGACCGACGTGCGCACCTTCTGCCACGTGACGGGCGGCGGCCTGGCCCAGAACCTGGCCCGCGTGCTCCCCGCCGGACTCGTCGCCGAGCTCGACCGCGGCACCTGGAACCCGGCCCCCGTCTTCAAGATGATCGCCCAGCGCGGCCGCGTCGAGCGCCTGGAGATGGAGAAGACCTTCAACATGGGCGTCGGCATGGTCGCCGTCGTCGCGCCCGAGGACGCCGACCGCGCGCTGGCCGTCCTCACCGCCCGCCACATCGACTGCTGGACCCTCGGCACGGTGAAGAAGGCCAAGGACGCCGACGCCGCCCGCGTCGCGCTGGTGGGCGACCACCCGCGCTTCTAGCAGACAGAGAACGGCCCCGGCACTCGCGAGAGTGCCGGGGCCGTTTGTCTTTTCGCCGGTAGGAAGGGGGACCGGCAGTAGTTGTTCGCCGCGGATGCTCAGCGAATGGCCCTGACCTCGGGGCATATCGACGTGCTAAAGGGGAAGGCCATAGTGGGCCTCCCCCTTACACGGCGAAAATCCGAGGTCAGCGACGCCAGTCGTCGTAGTCGTCTTCGTCCCAGCCCGCACGCGAGTCCTTCGCGTCGTGCTCGTCGGAAAGCACAGCACCACTCAGCTGCGTGTCGGAGGGACTCCCCGACAGTTCGCGCTGAAGGCTCGTGAAGTCGGTCGACGGTGAGCTGTACTTGAGCTCACGTGCAACCTTGGTCTGCTTTGCCTTAGCCCGGCCACGGCCCATGGCTGACCCCCTCGCGTCACTGCGGGGCGGCCTGGGGTGGGTTTGGCGGCCCCGTTCGAATTAATACTCTTCCTGACGAACACTTTAGCGTGTGTCAGGCGGTCGCGCTTCCAGGAGTGGGGGATAAACGTCCCGGGGCCGGGACCGGCGACGACCGGGCGATCCTGAAAACCCTGCGGACCGGCGACTACAGGACGCCGGGAATCGCTCGAATGATGCCGACGCGAGCTCCGCCGCCCAGCACCGCGGGCGTTGCCAGCTCAGCGTGCGCATCGGTCCACTCGACCCCCATACGCTGGAGAATGGCCAGCGTCAGCGGAAGCCGCGCGCGATCAGCGCCGTCATCGATCTTGTACGCGAAGGCCGAACCGTCCGGCAGCGCACCCGCGTGCACCCCGTCCGCGCCGATCTTGCACACCAGTCCCGGCGTCGCGGACATAACGCGGAAATCGGGGCCGTCCGTGCCGGAAATCACTCGCGGATGGGCCCGGATCGCGTCCGCGACGCGGCGTTCCGGCGCACCCTCGGGCGCGGTGGCGAAACCCGCGTAGGCGCGGGCCAGATTCACCAGCGACACCGGCACGATGGGCAGGCCGCACCCGTCGATGCCGAGATCGGTCTCCGGCTCACCGGTCACCTCGGCCACGGTGTCCAGCACCGCCTGCTGCAACGGGTGCCCGACCTCGAGATAGCCGCGGGTCGGCCAATCGTTGATCACGCAGGTGGCGAGCATGGCGGCGTGTTTGCCGGAGCAGTTCATGAAGATCCGTCGAGCCGCCTTGTCACGGTCGGCGCCGGCCAGCACCCGGGCCCGGGCCTGCTCCTCGAACGGCAGATCCGGCGGGCACTCCAGGTCGTCCTCGGTGAAACCGAAACGGTCCAGCAACCGCTGCACCAGCTCCACGTGATCGGGCTCGCCGAAATGCGAGGCGGTGGCGATGGCCAGCTCGGCGTCGTCCACCGGTTCGAAACCGTTGCGCAGCAGGGTGAGCGCCTGCAGCGGCTTGTTGGTGGAGCGCGGGAAGATCGGGCCGTGCACCGCACCCACCTCGACCAGCGGCTCACCGTCGGGGCGCAGCACCACCGCGGAACCGCGGTGCACGCACTCGCGGAAACCGGACCGCACCACCTCGACCAGATCGACGCTCATCGGTGCCCCTTCGCTGTCATCGGGCCGCCGCGGCGTGGCGGCGGCGGTGACGGTCGATCTGCATGCGGACATCGTCGGAGAGGGTGGGCTCGGCGGATTCCAGCAATTCCAGGCGCACGGGGTCCGCGCCGGCGAACAGATCGCGGACCGTGACGCCGTGCTCGGGGACGTGCACCACCCGCACCTCGTCGCCCGCGCCGATCCCGCCCTCGGTCAGAACCCGCAGGTAGGCACCCGTATTCGCCTGTGCTGTAAAGCGTTTCACCCACTGCGGTTCACCGGTGCGCCACTGGAAGGTGGCGCACGGGACCCGCGGGGCGGACACCTCGAGCAGGGTGTCGCCGATGGTCCAGCGCTCACCGATCACGGCGTCACTGACAGGGAGCCCGGTGATGCGCAGGTTCTCGCCGAACCAGCCCGCCGCGAGTTCGCGGCCCAGTTCGGCGGACCAGCGCTGCGCGTCCTCCTCGGCGTAGGCGTAGACGGCCTGGTGTGCGCCGCCGTGATGCTTGGTGTCGCACACGTGGTCGCCGTCCAGGCCGAGGGTCCGGACCGGAACCCGGTGCGGCACCGGACGTTTGTCGATGGCGGTGCGGCCCACCTTCGAGGACTTGGCGGGCACCTCGAGGTCGGCGTGCACGACGCAGACGGCCAGCACCCGGCCGCGGGGGGTGGCGGTCATCGGCCGCGCAGCTTCTCGACGGCGAGCCGCCCGGCCTGCGGTTCGTCGTGCGTGGGTACCGAATCCGCGTCGATGGCCGCCGCGCACGGGCCGGCCACCAGTTCGGTATCGACCGGGATGGTGCGTTTGATCAGGGCCAGCGCGATCGGGCCGAGTTCGTAGTGGTCGATCACCGTGCCGAGCGTGCCGACCGCGCGGCCGCCCGCCGTCACCGGATCACCGGGCGCCGGACGGGAATCCGCCGAGCCGTCCAGGTGCAGCAGCACCAGGTGCCGGGGCGGCTTGCCGAGATTGTGCACCCGCGCGACCGTCTCCTGACCGCGGTAGCAGCCCTTGTTCAGGTGCACGGCGCCGTGTTCGGCGGGGCCGCCGATCCAGTTGACCTCGTGCGGAATGGTGCGGTCGTCGGTGTCCAGGCCCAGGCGGGGGCGCAGGGCGGCCACCCGCAGCGCCTCGAACGCCCACAGGCCCGCGGGCGCCGCGCCCGCGTCGCGCAGCGTGGTCCACCAGGCGGCGAGCTGATCGCGGGGGACCAGCAGGTCGAAGGAGTCGGCGGTGGGCCAGGGCATGCGGCGCAGGAAGCCGCCGCCGGGCAGCGGGACCGCGCGGTAGGTGTCGGGCAGAGCGGGCACGCCCAGGGCGGCGACGAGGTCGGCCGCGGCCGGGCCCAGCAGGCTCAGGACCGCGTGGTCATTGGCGTCGACGGGCTTGGCGTCGGCCCAGAACACCATCTTCTGCAGGAAGCTCAGCAGTTCGGGGCCGCGCGCGCCCTCGGTGTCGATCCACACCGTGCCGTCGAGTTCGGTGAGCACGAAGTGGTTCAGCACGCGGCCGTTGAGATCGAGGTCCAGGTTCTCCGCGGACTCCCCGTCACCGAGATCGGCGACGGCCTGACTGGAGATGGTGTGCAGCCAGCTCAGTCGTTCCTTGCCGGTGATCGCGAGCACGAACCGGTGGGAGCGATCCACCACCGCGACCCGCTCCGCCGCCGCGCGCTGCTCACCGAAGGGATCGCCGTAATGCCACGCGACCGCGGCATCCGGTGACTCCGGCAGCCCCGCGACAGCCCCTGGAACCTGCAAGATCGGACTGGCAACCGAGGAGGACACGACTCCACCCTAGCGGCTCGCGGCGACAGGCCTCGAGCGCACGGCTCGGGAGCCGGACCCGGACCGATGTCGTCCCCGGGACGCGCCGGTGGCGCATGTGGGCAGGTTTGACACGCGAGCCCTGCTTCCAGCAGGTCGTGGCAGGTGGCTTGACGGGCCGGGTGGCACGGTATGGCACCCAGGACCCGTCGACTCCCCTAGGCTCATCGCATGGTGGAACGGGTTCTGGTGACACTCGACGGCGCGATCCGGGATCCGGACGCGCCGTTGTTGTATGCGGACGATATCGGTGCGCTGCGGGGCGACGGCGTCTTCGAGACGGTGCTGGTGCGCGACGGCGTGCCGTGCGCGCTGGAAATGCACCTGGCGCGGCTACGGCGCTCGGCGGAGGCGCTGGATCTCCCCGCGCCGGACCTCGAGGCGTGGCGGTTCGCGGTCGAACTGGCCGCCGAGCAATGGGGCAAGGACCGCGAGGGCACCCTGCGGATGGTCCTGACCCGCGGACGTGACAGCGATCACGGCGGAGCGGGCGAACGTCTGGCGACCAAGACGGGGGATCTTGCCGGAGCCGAACCCGCCACCACCGGTTACGTTTTCGTGGTCGGAGTCCCCGGGCGGGTGGAAAAGGCGCGCGCCGAAGGCGTTTCGGTGATCACCCTCTCCAAGGGCATCTCCGTCGACCTGGCCCAGAACGCGCCGTGGCTGCTGATGGGCGCGAAAACCCTGTCGTACGCGACCAATATGTCCGCGCTGCGGTTCGCTCAGCGGATGGGCGCCGACGACGTCATCTTCACCAGCACCGAGCACCGCGTCCTCGAGGGTCCGCGCTCGACCGTGGTCGTGCAGCGCGACAACCAGCTCATCACCCCGCCCGCCCGCAACGGCGTCCTGCCCGGCACCACGCAGCGGGCGTTGTTCGCGCAAGCGGAGAAGGCGGGCTGGGAGTGCCGCTACGAGCCGCTGTTCACGGCCGATCTGATCACCGCGGACGCCGTGTGGATGCTGTCCTCGATCACCCTGGCCGCGCGGGTCAATTCGCTGGACGGCCTGCGCATGTCACCGCCGGACAATGCGGCCGAGATCGTGGAGATGGTGAACCGCGGCATCGCGCTCCCCGGGAGCCTCGCCGACTGGTAGTCCCGATCACGTTCGAGCAAATATCGGGCGTGCTGTGGCGAGGCATACGTTGATCCGCGCCTCCCGACGCGTAGTCTTTGTTACTACGTCATGTCGTAGATCGGCAGGGAGGTCGGATGAGCGTCGTAGATCTGGCGCGCTGGCAGTTCGGAATTACCACCGTCTATCACTTCATCCTGGTGCCACTCACCATCGGCCTCGCACCGCTCGTCGCGGGCATGCAGACCGCGTGGGTGATCACCGGTAAGGAGCACTGGCTCAGGCTCACAAAGTTTTTCGGCAAGCTGTTCTTGATCAACTTCGCCCTCGGCGTCGCCACCGGCATCGTGCAGGAATTCCAGTTCGGCATGGGCTGGAGCGAATACTCCCGCTTCGTCGGCGACGTGTTCGGCGCGCCTCTGGCCATGGAGGCGCTGGTCGCCTTCTTCATGGAATCGACCTTCCTGGGCCTGTGGATCTTCGGCTGGACCCGGCTGCCGAAAAAGCTGCACCTGGCGTGCATCTGGCTCGTCGCCATCGGCACCAACGCCTCCGCCTACTTCATCATCGCCGCCAACTCGTTCATGCAGCACCCGGTCGGCGCGGAGTACAACCCGGAGACCGGTCGCGCCGAACTGCACAGCATCGGGGCGGTGCTCACCAACAACACCACCCTCGCCGCCTTCCCGCACGTGATCGCCGGAGCCTTCCTCACCGCGGGCACCTTCGTGGCCGGCATCGCCGGCTGGTGGATGGTGCGAAATGCCCGCAAGGCCAAGGCGGAAGGCGACGAGGCACTCCTCGAGGACGCCCGCACCATGTGGCGGCCGAGCGCGCGCATGGGCCTGTACGTCGTCCTCATCGCCGCGGTGGCGCTGATCTTCACCGGTGACATCCAGGGCAAGCTGATGTTCAAGCAGCAGCCCATGAAGATGGCGTCGGCCGAATCGCTCTGCCACACCGAGACCGATCCGGACTTCTCCGTGCTGACCGTCGGCACCCACAACAACTGCGACAGCGTGGACCACCTCATCGAGGTGCCCTACGTGCTGCCGTGGCTGGCCACCGGCGAATTCACCGGCGTCACCCTGCAGGGCGTCAAGGACCTCCAGGTCGAGTACAACCAGAAGTACGGCGTCGGCGACTACCGGCCCAATCTGTTCGTCACCTACTGGTCCTTCCGCGCCATGATCACCTGGATGGCCGGCTCGATCCTGTTGGCGCTGGCCGGATTCTGGGTCACCCGCCGCGGCCGGGTCCCGGACCAGACCTGGTTCAGCTGGCTGTCGCTGATCGCGATCGCCACCCCGTTCCTGGGCAATATCTCCGGCTGGATCTTCACCGAGATGGGCCGGCAGCCCTGGGTCGTCGCACCCAATCCGACCGGCGACCAGCACATCCGGATGACGGTGCAGCAGGGCGTCTCCGGGGTCTCGGCGGGCACGATCCTCACCTCGCTGATCGTGTTCACCGCGCTCTACGGGCTGCTGGCCATCGGGTGGTTCTATCTGATGCGCCGCTACGTGATCGCCGGGCCCGAGCAGGCATCCACCCCGGACACCCCGAAGATGACCGGGGAGCCCGTCGAGAAGCTTTCCTTCGCGTACTAGGAGCCGAGGATGAGTCTCCCTGAATTCTGGTTTCTGCTGATCGCGGTCCTGTTCACCGGCTACTTCGTGCTGGAGGGCTTCGACTTCGGCGTCGGCATGCTGATGCCGATCATCGGGCGCGGTGACGAGAAGAAGAAGCGCACCGTGCTCAACACCATCGGACCGGTGTGGGACGGCAACGAGGTGTGGCTGCTCACCGGTGGCGGCGCCATGTTCGCCGCCTTCCCGGAGTGGTACGCCAGCCTGTTCTCCGGGTTCTACCTGGCGCTGCTGCTCATCCTGGTCGGGCTGATCGCGCGGGCCTGCGCCATCGAATGGCGCGGCAAGATCAACGACCCGCGCTGGCGCACCTGGTGCGACATCGGCATCGGCCTGGGCTCCTGGATCCCCGCCCTGGCCTGGGGCCTGGCCTTCGCCAATATCGTGCACGGCGTGAAGCTCAACGAGCGCAAGCAGATCGAGGGCAACTTCTTCGACCTGCTCACCCCGTACGCGCTGCTCGGCGGGCTCACCACGCTGCTGCTGTTCCTGCTGCACGGCGCGATGTTCATCGCCCTCAAGACCGGCAACGAGGTCCGCGACGACGCGCAACGCATCATCCGCGTGCTGTTCGTGCCCACCGCCGTCGTGGTGGCCGCCTTCGGTATCTGGACCCAGCTCGCCCACGGGCACGGCTGGACCTGGATTCCGCTGGCGCTGGCCGTGATCGGACTACTGGTCGCGGGCTTCGCCGCGAGCCAGGGCCGCGACGGCTGGGCGTTCACCGGCACCGCGATCACCATCGCGGCCGCCACCGTGCTGCTGTTCGGGTCGCTGTTCCCGAATGTGCTGCCGTCCACCATCAACGACGCGTTCAGCCTCACCGTCGACGGCCGCGACGGCACCGTCGCCGCCTCCTCCACCCACTACACGCTGGTGGTGATGAGCTGGGTCGCGGTGGCGCTGGTCCCGGTCGTGCTGGTCTACCAGGCCTGGACGTACTGGGTGTTCCGCAAGCGGCTCACCATGGAACAGATCCCGGCGCCGATCGGGCTGCCCATGGAATCCGCGAAGAGCTGAACCCGGGGCGCGCCGCCCCGCCGGAAGGCCCAGGGCGGCGCGCCTTTTCGCAGAGGAGATCGACCATGGCACGACCGGTGGACCCGCGGCTGTGGCGGCACGCCCGCTCCGCCCGCCGGTATCTCGGACTCAGCGTCGGACTCTCGCTGATCACCACCGGATGCATCGTGATCGGGGCGCTCGCCCTGGCCCGGGTGCTCGCGGGGGTCGTCACCGAACCCGAACACCGCCGGATCGGGTCGTGGACGGTCGAATTGGCGGTGTTCGCGGCCGCCGTGCTGTGCCGGGTGGCCGCCACCTGGTGGCAGTCCCGGCTCGCGCACCGAGCCGGGGCGCAGGTCGTGGCCGAACTCGAGACCGCCGCCCTGGCGGCCGGGGCCCAGCTCCCGCCGCGCGAACTGGAGAGCCGCCGTACCGAACTCGCGGTCGTGGTCGGCTCCGGGCTCAGCGGGCTGCGGGCCTACCTCGCGGGGTATCTGCCCGCCCTGATCCTGGCCGCCCTCGTGCCCCCGGTGGTGCTGGCCGTCGTCGCCGTCCACGACTGGGTGTCCGGCGCGATCATCGCCGTCACGCTGCCACTGATCCCGATCTTCATGATCCTCATCGGGCTGCTCACCCAGGGGAAGTCCGCGGACACGCTGGTCGCCACCACCCGGCTCTCGGACCAGCTCCTGGACTTGTTCGCGGGCATGCCGACGCTGCGCGCGCTGGGCCGCGAGACCGGCCGTTCCGCCGGGAACGACCGAGCGCGCCCGGCTGCCCCGGATCCCACTGCGGCAAACGATGATCCGCCGCGCAGCATGGCGGTCCGGGTCCGCGAGCTCGGCGATGCCCTGCACCACCGCACCATGGCGGCGCTGCGCCTGGCCTTCCTGTCCTCGATGGTCCTGGAAATGCTCGCCACCCTGTGCGTGGCCCTGGTCGCCGTCTCCATCGGCATGCGCCTGGTCTTCGGCCACATGGGGCTGTACGCGGGCCTGCTCGCCCTGATCCTCGCTCCCGAGGTCTACCTCCCGCTGCGCGCCGTCGGCGAACGCTTCCACGCCGCCCAGGACGGAATGGCCGCCGCCGAACGGGCCTTCGCGATTCTCGAACCGGGTCCGGGGACCACGCCCGCCGTTCCCGCCGGAACACCGCATCGGAACCTGCTCGGCCACATCGACATCCGCGATCTGAGCGTCGCCGCCCGCGACGGCAACGCCCCCGAAGGACTGTCCGCCACCATCCGCCCCGGCGAGGTCACCGTCCTCACCGGCCCCAACGGCTGCGGCAAATCCACCGCCCTGCAAGCCGTTCTGGGCCTCATCACCCCGGACGCCGGAACAGTCACCATCGACGGCACCCCGGTCCCCGACCTGGACCCCGACGAGTTCTGGTCCCACGTGGCCTGGCTCCCGCAGCGCCCGGTCCTGATCCCCGGCTCCCTCCGCGCCAACCTCGAACTGCTGGGACCGCCCTCGGGCGACGACCAGATCGAAGCCGCCTGCACCGCCACCGGTTTCGACGCCGTCCTCGACACCCTTCCCGCGCGCTGGGACACCGTGGTCGGCGCCGGCGGCATCGGCCTGTCCCTCGGCCAGCGCCAACGCCTGGCCCTGACTCGCACCCTCGCGGCCCCCCGCTCGATCCTGCTGCTCGACGAGCCCACCGCGCACCTCGACGACACCTCCGAGGCGACGGTCCTCGCGGCTCTGGTGGACCGTGCCCGCGCCGGCGCCACCGTCGTCGTGGTGGCCCACCGCCCCTCGGTGCTGGCGATCGCCGATCGTGTCGTCGAGGTTCACGGGGGTTCCGCACCGGCCCTTTCCGCACCGGCCCAGCCCGCACCCGCCGTTGCCGGTGACTCCGGAGGCGGTAACGCCCGACTCGACGAATCCACCCGCGCCCCAGACCGTCGTTCCGGGCCGGGATCCGCGCCCCAGGATTCGAGCCGCGCCCCCGAGGCGAGTGCGCGGCCCATCACGGATGCCGCGTCGAATTCGGCCGGTGCTGTGCGGGACTTCGCGCCGCCCGGACAGGAAGCGGCTGTCGGTGGGCTGTTGCCGAGTGCCGGTCCTGATGTTCGGGGCCTACGCGGCGAGACCGGTCGGACCGATCTGGCTGCCGGTACGGCCGCCTCGGCGGAGGTGTCGGCGCGATGAGGGCGGTGCTGGCCGATTTCCGGCGGATTCGGGAACTGCTGGAGTTGTCGCGGGCGCGGATGGCGCTCTCGATCGGGTGGGGTGTGCTCGCGCTCGGGAGCGGGCTCGGGCTGGCGGCGTTGGCGGCGTGGCTGATCGCCCGGGCGTGGCAGATGCCGCCGGTCCTGGATTTGAGTCTGGCGGTGGTGACCGTTCGGGCGCTGGGTATCTCGCGGGGGCTGTGCCGGTATCTGGAGCGGCTGGCGACGCACGATGTGGCGTTGCGGGCGATGAGTACGGCACGGACCACGACGTATCTGACGTTGGCGGGTGCGGATATCTGGCGACCGCGGCGAACCGGCGGCTCGGCACGGACACGGCTGGGGACGGATGTGGATGAGCGGGAGGGTGATCCGACCGCACTGCGGCGGGGAGAGCTGCTCGGGCGGGTGATGGGCGATATCGACGATCTCGGGGCCGTGGTGGTGCGGGCGTTCGTGCCGATCGCGGTGGCGCTGATCCTCTCGCTGCTGGCGGTCGGGCTGCTGGCGAGCATCTCGTTGCTCGCGGCGGTGATTCTGGCCGTGGCGCTGGGGGTTTCGGGGATCGTCGCGCCATGGCTGTCGGCGCGGGCGGCCCGGGAGGCGGAACTGGCGGTGCGGGCGGATCGGACCGAATTCACGGCCGAGGCGCTCACCGTGCTGGATCACGCGCCCGAATTGCGGGTGGCGGGACGGCTTTCGGAGGCGGTCGGGGCGGCCACGGCGGCCGGCCGGCGGGCCGTGGCCGCCGAGGATCGGGCGGCGTCGCGGAGCGCGTGGGCGGCGGCGGTGCTGCCGCTGTCCATCGGGGCGAGTGTGCTGGGGGCGCTGCTCATCGGGATCGTGCTGTACGGCAGCGGCACTCCGATGCCGACCGCGGGGTTCCAGACTGTCGCGCCCGGCGGCATCACACCGATGGCGTTCACCGTGCTGGTGCTGGTGCCCCTGTCCGCGTTCGAGGCGGTCGCGGTGCTGCCCGCCGCCGCGCAGGCACTGACCACCGGCCGCGCCGCACTGCATCGGCTGGACCGGCTCGAATCCGGTCGGATCGGGGGCGGCGAGCCCGGGGACGAGCGGAGGCCGCTCGAATCGCCCGCCACCGCACCGGCTTTCCCGGACCTGCCTGCGGGCAGGCGGATCGCGGTGGTCGGGCCCAGCGGTGCGGGGAAGACGACAGTGCTCATGGCCTGGGCGGGGTTGTTCGACACACCCCGGCCCGGCGTCACCTTCTTCGCCGAGGACGCGCATCTGTTCGGCACGACCGTGCTGGAGAATCTGCGCGTCGCTCGCGGCGACATCACCGTGGCCGAGGCCGAATCCGCGTTGCGGGCGGTCGGGGCGGGGGAGTGGCTGGACTCGCTCCCGGACGGCGTGGAGACGGATCTGGTCGGCGGCGCCGCCGCGGTCTCGGGCGGTCAGCGCCGAAGGATCCTGCTGGCCCGCGCCCTGCTGTCGCCCGCTCGGGTGCTGCTGCTCGACGAACCCACCGAACACCTGGAGGCGGATGCCGGGGCCGGACTGCTGCGCCGCCTGCTGGACGAGTCGAGCGGCCTGGTGGATCGCGACCGCACGGTCGTGGTGGTCACTCACCAGCTGCCCCCGGACGTCAAGGCCGACACCATCGTTCGCGTCGCGCCCGGCGGCGCGATCGACATCGGTCCCCGTATTCCCGAATCATCGTCCTGACCTGCGTTTTCGCAGTCCGCGAAAATACGTTGCCGCTTCTGCCGGATCCGACTAATTTCGTCGGTACACAGGAAGGAGGTGGTTCGAGAATGATTTCTAGGACGCGTGAGGTGGCTGCCAGCTAGGCGCTACCGCTGCAATCGGATTCCGATCGCGCGAGCCCTCCCGAATCCACGGCAGTCACCCGGCCCCCGAGTTACGGTCCGTCCGACCGGACTTGCGTGAAGAACGTTGCATCCTTCCGCAGGTACAACTCGGGGGTCGTACCTATTCCGCCTCCCCGAGACTTCAGCGGGCGGCTTAGAGCCGTTGGCCCCGGCATTCCGTGCCTGCGCTGGGTGCCGAAACAATTTTGGGGGTACCCCAGGAGGTACCCCCATCGCAACGAAATCAGTTGTCTCGCGCCGAACGGCAGCTTCAGCCGATGTAGCGCTTGAGGCGGGCCGAGAGTCGCGGCTCCAGTGCGCCGTCGGCCGCGATGCGCTCCTCGACGTAGCCCAGGTCGCCGCCCTCGACGATGCCGTAGAGCCGCTTCGCGCCGCCCACCACGATGCCGGACTGGCTGCGGATGACCACGTCGGTGGCCAGCTCCCAGGACGACTGGGTCAGGGCCTGGCCGTAGAACAGCTCGACGATGCCGGTCGAGTGGGTGAGCAGCAGCTCCAGCACCTCGTCGTCGCCGTCGATGCCGACCCGCCAGAAGCCGCTCTCGCGCAGGTCCGGGCCGTCGTACTCGCCCTCGGCGGTCAGCTTCCAGGACCGCGCTTCCCAGGTCAGGTAGTCGCCGCCGTCGTGGGCCACGATGATCTGCTGACCGAAGCGGTAGTCGCCCGTCTCGGGGTCGTTGCCCTCGCCCTCACCGCGCCACACGCCGATCAGCGGCAGCAGCGCGAGCATGGACGAGCTCAGATCGGGGCCCAGCCGCAGATTCGCGGTGTCCACGGGCAGCGGCAGATCGGGGAGCGCCGGAACGTTCAGCCCCCCGGTCGACTTGGCCCGCTCGACCGCCTCCGCGACCGCCTGGTCGCCGCTGCGGCGCGAACCGGCGGCGTCATCGGACGCCGAGCCGTTGGCCACTCCGTTTTCGGTGTTCTCGTGGGCCGGATCTGTCACGACTCGGTGAACAGCCGGTAGAGGACGTACAGACCGAACCAGGCGATCAGCACGGACACGAGTACCAGCAGAATTTCGAAGGTAAGCACCACGTCTCGGAGTCTAATCGCACCGCCGGGATCCGGTGAAAACGACCCCGGGAAAAACGCGCCGACCGACGAGAACGGCCCCGGGATCATGAATCCCGGGGCCGTTCTTGATGTTTCGCTTACTTGGCGACGGTGACGTCCACGTTGTGAATGCCGTTGCCCTCCGGCGACACCTCGGCGGTGCCGTTGCCGGACGCCGACAGCGCGCGCAGGGTCCACGAGCCCGGCGCGGCGAAGAAGCGGAAGTCGCCGGTGCCCGAGGCCACGACCTCGGCGGTGAAGTCGCCGTTGCCGTCCAGCAGGCGGACGAACGCGCCACCGACGGTCTGGCCGTCAGCGGTCAGGACACGGCCGGTGATGACCGTCTCCTTCTCGACGTCGACGCCGGCCGGGATGGCCTGTCCCTGGGTAGGTGCTGCACACATATTGATTACGCTCCCAACTCGATCGGTACACCGACGAGGGAACCGTATTCGGTCCAGGACCCGTCGTAGTTCTTGACGTTCTGGTGGCCCAGCAGCTCCTGCAGCACGAACCAGGTGTGCGAGGAACGCTCACCGATGCGGCAGTAGGCGATGGTCAGCTTGTCGCCGTCCAGCCCGGCCTCCTTGTAGATCTCCGCCAGCTCGGCGTCGCTCTTGAAGGTGCCGTCCTCGTTCGCGGCCTTCGACCACGGCACGTTGATGGCGGTCGGGATGTGGCCCGGACGCTGCGACTGCTCCTGCGGCAGGTGCGCCGGAGCCAGGATCTTGCCCGAGAACTCGTCGGGCGAGCGCACGTCGACCAGGTTCTTGGCGCCGATGGCGTCGACGACCTCGTCACGGAAGGCGCGGATGGACAGGTCCTGCGCGGAGGCCTTGTAGTCGGCGGCCGGACGCACCTTGACGTCCTTGACCAGCGGGCGGCCGTCCAGCTCCCACTTCTTGCGGCCACCGTCGAGCAGCTTCACGTCCTGGTGGCCGTAGAGCTTGAAGTACCAGTAGGCGTACGCGGCGAACCAGTTGTTGTTGCCGCCGTACAGCACCACGGTGTCGTCGTTGGAGATACCGCGCTCGGACAGCAGCGCGGAGAACTGCTCCTGGTTCACGAAGTCGCGGCGGACCTGGTCCTGGAGGTCCTTCTTCCAGTCGAGACGCACGGCGCCCTCGATGTGCCCCAGGTCGTAGGCCGAGGTGTCCTCGTCCACCTCGACCAGGACGACGCCCGGGGTGTTCAGGTTCTCTTCGACCCAGTCTGCGGAGACCAGGACATCGGAGCGAGCCATGTTGTTCCTTTCGGTGCGGTGCCGTGTTCAGGCGTTGCGTTCGTGTGGCTGAGTGATAGGGATGGTCAGGGGCGGAGTCGGGCGACCAGCGGATAGATCTGGCAACCCAGGCAGATGCCGAACGCCGCGTTCAGGAAGGCCGCGAACAGCGCGAATCCGGCGAAGATCGAGCCCGCCACCGTGCTGCCGGCCGCGAAGCCGATCACGCCCAGCACCGCGAAGACCAGACCCACCAGCTGCGCGAACCGCAGCGGGGCAACGGGTTCCAGCTCGGTCGGCGCGCCGTTGCGCGGCGCGACCAGGGCGGCGTAGATCCGGCCGTACGGACTGCGCTTGGGGCCGTTGGCCGCGCCCAAGCCGAAGACCACGGCCTGCACGGCCAGCAGCACGGCGGCCGCGGGGGCCGAGACGGAAGCGAGAATCAGGACCAGGGTGAGCACCGCGGTGGTGATCCAGGCCGCGAACCGGGGACCCCGGACATCGACCTGCTCCACGGGCGGTGCGCTCGTAGTGGTGTTCGACATGGAAGGAAGGACTCCTGCGCTCGAGGATGTATTGGCCAGATCGCCGGAGGATCGACATGATCTCTCAACAGCGGGGGATACAACCGGTCGGCGACAGAGTGATAGAAAGGCCGACCGGCTAGCGGCACAGGCAGCAACAACCACCGAGCCGGCACAGGTCTACCGTGCGGCGTCGGGTGAGCATCAGCTCGCGGTTGGATTGCACGAGAGGGAGTTTACCCAATTTTCGGGGGAAATTGGACCCGGGGTTCGTAATGCTGGTCACTCATCGGTCGCGGCGACCGTCAAAGAGGCCATTGACGTGCGCAGATCCGCGGCCTTCGGAACGCCGGCGATCCGGAAGCGTTCCAATCCTCGAGAATCCAATCCGAAAGTGGTCGGCAGCGAGAGCACGTTCAGCTCCCGGGCGAGCTCCGCGAACTCGTCGATGTCGATCTCCAGATCCAGCGGCGGCAGCTCGGCGTCGGCCAGTTCGGCCACCACGCCCGCGACCACGCGCCGCACGGCCGCGCACGGGCCGCACCAGTCCGCGGAGAAGTGCAGGACGGTCGGCCGGCCCGGGACGACCCCGGCCGCGGCCAGCAGGGTGGCCCGGGTGGATTCCGGTTCGAGCCGCGGCGCGGCGGCGCGCTCGCGCACCCGGCCCTCGTTGCGGCGCAGCAGCAGGCCCACGGCGACCGCCGCGACCAGCATGACCGTCAGGATTCCGAGGGCGATCATTTCTGTAGCCGATCCAGGTCGACGGTCACGTCGCGACCGGTGCCCTCCACCACGATCTGCCCGGCATTGGCCTCCACCGAGGTCGGGGCGATGCCGAACGGCATATTGCGGGTGTCGATGGTGTGGGTGAAGCGGGCGAGGATGGCGGGCTTGTCCTGTTCGGAGATCACGGTCCGATCCTGTTCGGGGAGTACCGAATCGGAGTCGGCCTGCAGATCGCGCCCGGCGATCGATATCGCGGTGATGCGTACCTCGGCGCCCTCGAGGCGCAGTTCGGCCAGCACGTGGACCTTCTTCTTGGTGACCTTCTGCGCGGTGTCGGTGCGCGAATCGGCGACCGCGACGGTGTCGGCGTTCGGGCCGATCGGCACGGTGCCTTCCAGGATGATGATGCCCGTGGTGCTGGGCCCGGTGCCGGCGGCGCTGCCGGAGCCGTCGGACTTGTCGGTGGGCGGGCCGAAGACCTGGAGGTCAGGAATCTTGAACAGCCGTCCGAGCTCATTGGGTTCGATGCGCATGCGGGCCTGCACCTCGTCGACCGGGACCTGCGCCACCTCGCCGTCGACCAGTTGACGCATGGGCAGGCGGACGCCCTTCAGATTGGCCTCGACCATGATCTTGCCCGGAATGTCGGGGCGCATGGCGCGGGCGCGGATGTCCATGTTGATGTACTCACCGCCCAGCGCCTGGGCCACGAACGGGTGGCGAGGCGACTCGTGGAAGGTGATCTCCGGATCGGCGCTCAGATCCGAACCGGTCCGCAGCAGCCGCGAGACGCGGTACTCGGAGTAGGCCGCGACCCCGAAATCGAGCAGCACGACCAGCCCTGCCAGGCAGAGCAATCCGATGAGCAGCCTCCGGAAACGCATAGCTGCACACTAATAGGGGGCCGTCGCCGATCCGCTTCGGATCCACCTACGGGAGTCCGTCGGCAAGGGGCGGACGCTGGTGATTCGCGCCGTCAACCCGCCCGTGGCGGCAGCGGAGGGCAAATACGAGACACCACAGGCTAATGTAGGCAGCGATTACCTGTGATGACCTGCATGGGGTAGTGGCCGACAGCGCGGTAGCCACACACATGCCAGATGGGATGGAGGGCCCCCATGGAGCTGCTCCTGCTGACCTCCGACCCCAACCCCGAGGCGGTGCTGCCGTCGCTGGCGTTGCTGCCGCATCACGTGCGGCCCGCTCCGACGGAGGTGGCGTCCCTGCTCGAGGCGGGATCCGCCGACGTGGCGCTGGTGGACGCGCGTACCGATCTGGCCGCCGCGCGCGGCCTGTGTCGGTTGCTGGGGAGCACCGGCTCGTCGGTGCCGGTGGTGGCCGTGCTGACCGAGGGCGGTCTGGTCGCGGTGAACGCCGACTGGGGGCTGGACGACATCCTGCTACCCGGTACCGGGCCCGCCGAACTGGACGCCCGGCTGCGACTCTTGGTAGCGCGCAACGGCGGTGTGGCCAGCCCGGAGAACACCGGCAAGATCACCCTCGGCGAGCTGGTCATCGACGAGGGCACCTACACCGCGCGACTGCGCGGCCGCCCGCTGGACCTGACCTACAAGGAGTTCGAGCTCCTCAAGTACCTGGCGCAGCACGCCGGCCGGGTGTTCACCCGCGCCCAGTTGCTCCAGGAGGTCTGGGGCTACGACTTCTTCGGCGGCACCCGCACCGTGGACGTGCACGTGCGACGACTGCGCGCCAAGCTCGGCAGCGAGTACGAGTCGCTGATCGGCACCGTGCGCAATGTCGGATACAAGGCGGTGCGCCCGGCGCGTACCCCGGGCAAGGGCGACGCGGTCACCTTCCCCGACTCCGACGGCACCGACGACTCCGAACTGACCTCGGCGAACGGCGCGATCTGATGACCTCCTGGACCGACCGGCCCGATTCCGAGACGGCCGGGCAGGTGCGGGCGCTGCTGGAGCGGGCGACCGCGGCCGACGGCGTGGCCCCGGTGTCGGAGCAGGCGGTGCTCTCGCTGGCCGGAACTGATTCGCCCGCAAGACATCTGGTGGACATCCGGGACGGCGTGGTCGTGGGGTATGCGAACCTCGTGCCCGCGCACGACGAGCACCCGGCGATGGCGGAGGTGGCGGTCGATCCGGCGGCCCGCGGCCGGGGTATCGGCGCAGGTCTGGTGGCTGCCGCGCTCGAGGTAGGGGGTCCGGGCGCGCGTGTGTGGGCGCACGGTGACCTGCCGCCCGCGCGGGCGGTGGCGGCCCGGCTGGGCCTGTCCGTTTCGCGTGAATTGTGGCAAATGCGAAGAGAACTGGCTAACTCGGAGCTACCTGAGCTGACGGTGCCCGCCGAACTCGAACTCCGCACCTACGCCGGGCCTTCCGACGACGCCGAACTCCTCCGCGTGAACGCCTCGGCCTTCTCCTGGCATCCCGAACAGGGCGGCTGGACCCAACGCGATATCGACGCCCGCCGCGCCGAATCCTGGTTCGACCCGAAGGGTCTGTTCATCGCCGTGGATCCGGCCCAGCCGGACCGCATCCTCGGATTCCACTGGACCAAGGTGCATTCCGATGAGACGCCGCCGATCGGCGAGGTCTATGTGGTCGGCATCGACCCCGACGCGCAGGGGCGCGGCCTCGGCCGCCTGCTCACCCTGGCGGGTCTGCACTACCTGAAGGACCGCGGCCTGGACGCCGTCCTGCTCTACACCGAAGGTGACAACACCGCGGCCGTGCACACCTACACCCGGCTCGGATTCACTCGATTCCACATCGACGTCGCCTACTCCAGCGTGTCCTGAATTACGCTCGGCAACGGTGCGGCTAATGTCACACGCCGTGTGCCGCAATCAGGGTGGGTTGTTCATCTCCCGTTCACCTGCCCTGGTCTAACTGTCAACCAGCCGCCCTTACGTTGCAAGTGGGCCGCAGACCGCTGCCCGGTGCGCTAGTTCGCAGCGAACAGCCGCCAAACGCGCCCGTCCGACCGTTGAGGGGTTGGACGTGCAAGTGATTCCCCCGGAGGAATTGGTGAATCTCAAGCGCAGCAGCGCCCTGCTCGGTGTGTTGGCCGCGGCCGGCGCCCTGACCCTGTCGGCCTGTGGCAGTGACAACAACGCCACCGGCGGCGGCGCCAAGATCGATGTCGCCTGCGGCGGCAAGACCTCGCTGAAGGCCAGTGGCTCCACCGCGCAGAAGAACGCGATGGACCGCTTCGTCGCCGCGTACCAGACCAACTGCTCGGGCGCGAAGCTCGACTACACCGGTTCGGGCTCGGGCGCCGGCGTCAACGAGTTCATCGGCAACCAGACCGATTTCGCTGGCTCGGACTCGCCGCTGAACGCCGAGAAGGGCGAGACCGACAAGGCCGCCGCTCGTTGCGCCAGCCCCGCCTGGAACCTGCCGGCCGTCTTCGGCCCGATCTCCGTGGCCTACAACCTGCCCGGCATCGAGGACCTGGTCCTGGACCCGCCGACCATCGCCAAGATCTTCTCCGGTGACATCACCGCGTGGAACGACCAGGCGATCCGGGCCCTGAACACCAACAAGGCCGACAAGCTGCCGTCGGACAAGATCGGCGTGATCTTCCGCTCCGACGAGTCGGGCACCACCGACAACTTCCAGAAGTACCTGACCACCGCCGGTGGCTACACCAAGGGCGCCGGCAAGGCGTTCAACGGTGGCGTCGGCGAGGGCGCCAAGGGCTCGGACGGCACCTCGGCCGCGGTCGCGAACACCAAGTTCACCATCACCTACACCGAGTGGTCCTTCGCCAAGGCGCAGAAGCTGTCCTCGGTGCGCGTGCTGACCACCGCCACCTCCAACGACCCGAAGCCGGTCGAGCTGACCGCCGAGTCCGCGGGCAAGGCCGTCGACGCCGCCAAGATCAAGGGCGAGGGCAACGACCTGGTGCTGGACAACAGCTCGATCTACAAGCCCACCGCCGCGGGCGCGTACCCGATCATGCTGGCCACCTACGAGATCGTCTGCTCGAAGTACAGCGACGCCGACACCGCCAAGGCCGTCAAGGCGTTCCTGACCTCCGCGGTCGGCAACGGCCAGACCGGTCTCGCCGAGGCCGGCTACGTGCCGCTGCCGGACGCGTTCAAGACCAAGCTCACCACCGCGATCAACGCCATCTCCTGATCGCCTGATCGAAACACGATGACCGTGCACGACGACATTGCATCCGCGGGTCTGTCCGTTTCGACCGACCCGCGGGAAGACCGTGCCCAACTGCCGGGGGATACTGCGCTCATGCCGACCGAACCCAGCACCACCCCGGCCGCGGGGCGCGCACCCAAGAAGTTCGGCGCGGAGTTCGCGTTCCGCTCGGCGGCCACGGCCGCCGGCGGGATCATCGTCGCCGCCATCGCCCTGATCGCCCTGTTCCTGCTGATCCGGGCGTGGCCCTCGATCATGGCGAACAAGGCGAACTTCTTCACCACCACCGAGTTCAACGTCAAGGACGAGAACAACCTGCGGTTCGGCATCAAGGACCTGTTCAT
Organism: Nocardia sp. CA-145437; assembly: GCF_050956485.1. Taxonomy (NCBI): domain Bacteria; kingdom Bacillati; phylum Actinomycetota; class Actinomycetes; order Mycobacteriales; family Nocardiaceae; genus Nocardia; species Nocardia sp. CA-145437. Next base: position 653,197 of record NZ_CP191204.1, read on the forward strand.
GGTCACGGTGCTGAGTTCGCTGTTCGCCCTTGCCATCGCGGTGCCGATCGGGGTGGGGATCGCGCTGTTCCTGACGCAGTACTCGCCGAAGGCGCTGGCGCGTCCGTTCTCGGTCATCGTGGATCTGCTGGCCGCGGTGCCGTCGATCGTGTTCGGTCTCTGGGGATTCCTGGTCGTGGCCCCCAAACTGGGGCCCTTCCAGGACTTCCTGAACAAGCACCTGAGCTGGTTGTTCCTCTTCTCCGACGGCAATGTCAGCATTGCCGGCGGCGGCACCATCTTCACCGCGGGCGTGGTGCTCGCGGTGATGATCCTGCCGATCATCACCTCGGTCTCCCGTGAGGTGTTCGGCCTGACCCCGCGCTCGCACATCGAGGCGGCGCAGGCGCTGGGCGCCACCAAGTGGGAGGTCGTGCGCATCACCGTGCTGCCCTTCGGCCGCTCCGGCGTGATCGCCGGTTCCATGCTGGGCCTGGGCCGCGCGCTCGGTGAGACCATCGCGGTCCTCATCGTGCTGCGCACCTCGACCAAGGCGGGCAGCTGGTCGCTGTTCGACGGCGGCTACACCTTCGCCTCGAAGATCGCCTCCGCGGCTTCGGAATTCAGCTCGAAGCTGCCGACCGGTGCCTACATCGCCGCCGGTTTCGTGTTGTTCGCACTGACGTTCGTCGTCAACGCACTGGCTCGGCTCGCCGCCGGCGGGAAGGTCAACGGATGACCACCACACTCGACAAGCCGATCAAGGCGCCGACCTTCCGGCACGTCAGCCCCGCTCGCCGGATCAAGAACAACCTCGCCACCGGCCTGGTCTGGTTGTGCTTCGGCCTCGCGCTGGTGCCGCTGCTGTGGGTGCTGTTCGTGGTGCTGCAGAAGGGCGGGGCCATCGTGGCCTCGGCCGGCTGGTGGACCAAGTCGCAGAACGGCGTGCTGCCGGATCAGCGCACCGGCGGTGTCTATCACGCCATCTACGGCACCATCGTGCAGTCCGGCATCGCCGCGGTGATCGCGGTGCCGCTGGGCATCATGGCCGCGGTCTACCTGGTCGAGTACGGCCGGGGCTGGCTGGCCAAGACCACCACCTTCATGGTCGACATCCTCGCGGGTGTGCCCTCGATCGTGGCCGCGCTCTTCATCTTCGCGCTGTGGATCGCCACCTTCGGCAACCCGCAGAGCGCCTTCGCGGTGTCGCTGGCCCTGGTGCTGCTGATGCTGCCGGTGGTGGTGCGCAGCACCGAGGAAATGCTCAAGCTGGTTCCGGACGAACTGCGTGAGGCGTCCTACGCGCTCGGTATCCCGAAGTGGAAAACCATTGTGCGGATCGTCATTCCGACCGCCGCGCCCGGCATGATCTCCGGCATGCTGCTGGCCGTCGCCCGTGTCATGGGTGAGACCGCGCCGGTGCTGGTGCTGGTGGGTTACTCGAAGGCGATCAACTTCGATGTCTTCAACGGCAATATGGCCTCGCTTCCGCTGCTGATGTACCAGGAGCTGTCGAACCCCGAGCCCGCCGGCCGCGAGCGCATCTGGGGTGCCGCGCTGACCCTGATCCTGATCATCGCGCTGCTGTACCTCGCCGCCGCGGCGGTCAACAAGCTGCTCACGCGGAACCGATAGAAGGAAAGACTGATGGCCAAGCGAATTGACGTCAAAGACCTCAATATCTACTACGGCAAGTTCCACGCGGTCGCCAATGTCGGGCTGACGGTGCTGCCGCGCAGCGTGACCGCGTTCATCGGTCCGTCCGGTTGTGGCAAGTCGACCGTGCTGCGCGCGCTCAACCGCATGCACGAGGTGACCCCGGAGGCCCGCGTCGAGGGCGCGGTGTTGCTCGACGGCGAGGACATCTACGGCGCCACCGTCGACCCGGTCGGCGTGCGCCGCACCATCGGCATGGTGTTCCAGCGGCCGAACCCGTTCCCCACCATGTCGATTCGCGACAATGTGGTGGCGGGTCTGAAGCTGCAGGGCGTGCGCAACAAGGGCCGGCTGGACGAGGTGGCCGAGCAGTCGCTGCGCGGCGCCAACCTCTGGAACGAGGTCAAGGACCGCTTGGACAAGCCGGGCGGCGGCCTCTCCGGTGGTCAGCAGCAGCGTCTGTGCATCGCCCGCGCCATCGCGGTGTCGCCGGACGTGCTGCTCATGGACGAGCCGTGTTCGGCCCTGGACCCCATCTCCACGCTCGCGATCGAGGACCTGATCACCGAGCTGAAGAAGGAGTACACCATCGTCATCGTCACCCACAACATGCAGCAGGCCGCGCGGGTGAGTGACCAGACCGCCTTCTTCAACCTGGAGGCGCAGGGCAAGCCGGGCAAGCTCATCGAGATCGACGAGACCGAGAAGATCTTCTCGAACCCGTCGCAGAAGCAGACCGAGGACTACATCTCGGGTCGCTTCGGATAGTCACAGACCTTCCGGCGTCTGACGGCCCCTGCCCTTGCGGCAGGGGTCGTTTTCTATGTCCCGGGTGGTTGTGTGCAACCGTCGGTAACAGTTAGTCTGGCGCTCGTTGGTAAACCGATTGGTTTAGTACAAGGAGGTGTCGGATGACCGTCTCAACGGCGAGCCCGAAATCCGGACGGGCCGCGGCGGAACTGCCGCAACGGGCGAAGATCGCGGCCTTGGTCGCCATCTGTCTCGCGGAACTGCTCGTGGTCCTGGACAACACGCTGGTCAATGTGGCCCTGCCGTCCATGGCCGTCCAGCTGAAGGCCGACATGAGCGGCCTGCAATGGATCGTGGACGCGTTCACCCTGGCCTTCTCCGGCCTGCTGCTCGCCATGGGACACCTCGGCGACCGCTACGGGCGACGGCTGTTCATGATCATCGGACTGGGCGGCGTCGCGGTCATGTCCGCGGCGGGCGCGCTGTCCTCCGGACTCGGCCAGGTCATCGCGGCCCGCGCCGGCATGGGCGTGTTCGCGGCCGTGGTCTTCCCGGCCACGCTGGCCCTGCTCACCAATATCTTCACCAAGTCCCGCGAACGCGCCGCCGCCATCGCGCTGTGGACGGCCATGGCCGGGATCGCCGTCGCCATCGGGCCGACCGTGGGCGGCTGGCTGCTCGAATACTTCTCCTGGCACTCGGTGTTCTGGATCAATGTCCCGGTGGCGCTGATCGCCATCGGCGCGGTCCTGGCCACCGTGCCGGAATCCCGTGCCCCGCACGTGGATCGGCTCGACCGGGTCGGCATCGTGCTCTCCCTGGCCGGCATCACCGCCCTGGTGTGGTCCATCATCGAGGCCCCCAAGCACGGCTGGTTCGCCACCGAAAGCCTTGCGGGCTACCTGCTCTCGGCCGCCCTGCTGGCCGCGTTCGTGGCCTGGGAACTGCGGGTGCCGGCGCCCGTGCTGAACATGCGGCTGTTCCGCAACCGCCGATTCGCGCTGCCGTCGCTGGCCATCACGGTGTCCTACTTCTCGGCGTTCGGATTCCTGTTCCTGATCACGCAGTACTTCCAGGGCGTGAAGGAATTGTCGCCGCTCGAATTCGGCATCCACTCACTGCCTTTCGCGGTGGCCGTCGGCTTCGGCGCGCCCATCGCGACCATGCTGGCGCAGCGGCTGGGCACCACCGCCATGGTGGTGTCGGGGCTGCTGATCCTGGCGGTGGCCATGTACATCGCGGGCCGGACCACCGTCGACACCCCGTATCTGGGGCCGGTGGTGGTGTCCATGATCCTGATGGGCCTGGGATTCGCGGTGGTGCAGGGTCCGGCGACCGAATCCATCATGGGCGCGGTGCCCGTGGAGGAGGCCGGCGCGGGCTCGGCGGTCAACGACACCACGCGGGAGGTGGGCGGAGCGCTCGGTGTGGCCCTGCTGGGGTCGATCATGACCTCGGTGTACGCGGACAGGATCAGCGGCCGGATCGCGGCGATTCCCGCGCAGATCATGAATCCGCAGCAGAAGGAGCTGGCGAGCAATACGCCGATCAGCGTCCTGGAGATCGTGAAGGCCCCGGTGAATCCGCTTGTCGCACCGGCGAAAGCGGATCTGATTCACGCCATGAAGGTCGCGGCCATGCAGGGCGCCGAGGCCGCGTCATACGTCGCGGTCGGCACCCTGGTCGTGTGCGCGGTCATCGTGGCCGCGACCTTGCCCTGGCGTCCCGAACGGGGTCGTTCGGTCCTGATGGGCTGGCGTGAGTCCGACGAGGACTAGATCGATTCCTTCTCGGAATCCGGGTCCGGGGGCAGCACGCCGGTGACGAGGAAGACGACGCGGCGGCCGATCTCCACGGCGTGGTCTGCGAAGCGCTCGTAGTAGCGACCCAGCAGCGCCACGTCCACGGCCGACGCGACGCCGAACTGCCAGTCGCGGTCCATGATCAGCGTGAACAGGTGCTTGCGCAGGTCGTCCATCGCCTCGTCGTCGTCGGTGAGCTTGGCGGCCCGCTCGGGATCGCGGGTCTCCAGCACCTCCTTGGCGGTGGCGCCCATCTTGACCGCGACGCGGCCCATCTCGGCGAAGTAGCTGTTGACGGCCTCCGGCACGGCGTGGGCCGGGAAGCGGCGCCGGGTCATCTTGGCGACGTGCAGGGACAGCACGCCCATCCGGTTCACGTCGGAGACGATCTGGATGGCGCTGACGACCTGCCGCAAATCACCGGCGACCGGGGCCTGCAGCGCGAGCAGCGCGAAGGCCTTCTCCTCGGCCAGGGTGATCATCTCGGCGATCCGGTCGTACTCGCTGATCACCTGCTCCGCGAGCTCGAGATCGGCGGTGAGCAGGGACTGGGTGGCCCGCTCCATCGCCGATCCGGCGAGCCCGGCCATGCCACCGAGCAGATCGGCGAGCTCGGCCATTTGTTCGTTGTAGATGACACGCATGAGTCAAGACATTAGTGCGCGTCTTTGACCAAGTCACCAACGGTGGGTTAATCGTAGGTTCCGGTCGGTTCCGGCAACGTCGCCGCAGCTCCGACCGGTCCGGGGGCAGCCTACTTGCAGAGGTCGTCGGCGGCGTTCACATGCTCGAGGTCGGACGGCAGTGTGACCGGAGCCGCACTGGGGCCGCCCGCGTCGCTCGGCGTGTCGGGCAGCGTCTGCCCGAAGGTGGTCGGGGTCTTCACGGTGCCCGAGAAATCGGACCCCACCACGACCTCGACGATGCTGCCCAGCCCGCTCGCCGGTTCCAGGATCGCGCCCGGAATCGCGCTGGCCACGGTTCCGGCGTCGGCCTCGTGGCCGCTGGAGTAGCGGACCTTGGTCTTGGCGGAGACGCCGTCGGCGTAGTTGCCGGTGCTGTAGATCTGGAAGCCCTGCGCGGCCAGCTTGGTCGCGGTGGTGCCCGCGATGCCGCCCTGGCCGGAACCGTTGGACACCTGCACCGAGACCGTCTGCGGATCCACCGCGGCCGGTTGGGGTTTGGCGACGGGCACGCCGGCGGGGGCCGCCGGGGGCTCGGACTTCTTCTCACCGGGCAGCGGCTGGTCGTCGATGACCGCGCGGAAGATGGCCTTGATGTCGGATTCGCGCGGGATCTCGTTGCCGTACGAGGTGGTGCCCGCGGTCGGGACGGTCAGGAAGGTGATGCTCCCGGCCTGCATCTTTTGCATGGAACGGCCCAGCGTGAGCAGGTCCTTGGTGGTGACGCTGTCCATGAAAGAGTGCTTGGCGAAGGCGTTGATGAATCCGTCGAGCTTGGTCGGGTCGAACAACACCTTGCTGGACAGGGCGCTGCGCAGCAGGGACGACAGGAATCGCTGCTGCCGGTTGATCCGGTCGTAGTCGCTGCGCTCCTCGCCGTACACGTGGCGGGCGCGCACGTAGTCCAGGGCGGTGGAACCGTTGACCGTCTGCTTGCCCGGCGTGGTGAGGACGGTACCGAGGACCTCGTCGACCAGCGGTTTGGTGGTGCACACCTCGACACCGCCGACCACGTCGACCATGGACTCGAACCCGGCGAAGTCGATGCCGACGAAGTGGTTGATCTTCAGGCCCGACATCTTGGTGATCACCTTGGTCAGGCACTTCGGCCCGCCCAGCGCGTAGGTGGCATTGAGCTTGTCGCCGTCCGCGGCCGGGAACTTCTGGCTGGAGTAGGCGGCCTTCTCGTTGTCCCAGCCCTCGCAGATCGGACGGGAGACGTCCAGGTCGCGGGGGAAGGACACCGCGACCACACGGGACCGGTTGGCCGGGATGTTGACCAGCATGACGGTGTCCGAGCGCGCGCCCTCGGCGTCGTCCACACTGCCCGCGCCGAGAGTGCTGTTGGTGCCCGCCCGGGTGTCGGTGCCGACGATCAGGAAGTTCTCGTCGCCGTTCTGCCCATCGGCGTCGACGACGTCCGTGCTGTTCGGATCGAGCGCGACGACCTGCTGGAAGTTGCCGTCCTTGGCGCGCAGGTAACTCCAGCCGCCCGCCGTCACCAGCAGCGCGAGCACCGCGAACATCGCGGTGGCGCCGCGGGCCACCAGGCCGGCGCGCCGGCTGCGGCGCCGTTGGGTGCTCGACACCCGTCTGGCCGGTGCGGAACCCACGGAGGCGGGCAGCGCGGTGGTCGGATAGTCGGCGGGCGAGGCGACCCGGCGGCCCAGCAGGGCGCGGGCGCGCGCGGCCGTGGTCGGGGCGGCGGGGATGGCCTCGGTCACCGGGGGTAGTTCGTCGGTGACCAGATCGGCGGTCGGGTCGGCGCGGCGTACGGTCCGGCCGCTGCCGGCGCCCGGCGCGGCCGCTACCCGGCGGAGGTGGCTGTCGTCGCGCACGGTGCGCTGCGAGCCCGTGCCGGGCTGGTTTCCGGCGGGCGGGGGCTGGGTGCCCGGTGCGGGCGGGGGAACGACGGGCCGGGCGCCGGTGGCGGGTGCGCCGTTCGGCGGGGGCACGGGCGCCGGTGCGGCCGGTTCTCGTTCGGCCGTGCCGTTGGTGGCCGCCGGTGCGTTCGGCTTGCCCGCGTCGGTGCGCGGGCGGCGGCGCGTCTGGCGCTCGCTGTCCACCCGTTCGACCAGGTCCTGCACGGAGATGGGAGCGGCGGCGGAGTCGGCGTCGTCGGTGTGCCGGGAGCGGCGGCCCGCGCGCGACGGATCGTCCCCGTCCGCGGAGTAGCGCTCCCAGGGGGCGCGACCTCCGGGCCGTGGCGTACGCCCGTACCGATCGTCACCCACCAACGAACCTCACTTTGCTCTTGATGCCGAGGGCCATGATAACGATTTCGCCACGGTGAACCACTCGAACATGTGTCCACCCAGGTAGATCCGTTTTTTCTGCTTTGTCGGGATGCTTCGACCGCTGGGACGAACGTTCCGCAAAGTGTGCCAGGGCCTCGGCCGTACGCCCGGGAGCTGGGCCGGACATTGACCGGATCGTGCCGGATGGCCGGCGGCGACAGGCGGCTGGACCGCGGCGGTCGCTAGCCGCCGGAATGCATGACGTCGGCGGCGGTCGGGACGGTCGCGTCCTCCGGATCGTCGAGCCAGCCGTCGGGCAGCGCGACCTTCGTCTGCGGGGAGCCCTGCCGCCCGCGCGGTCCGAGCGCGTCCTCCGGGAACGGCACGTCCGGATCCAGCTGCCCGACCAGATCCCCGATCTGAGCCAGGCTGGTCACGGTGGCGAACTGCCGCCGCAGCGCGGAGCCGACCGGGAAGCCCATCAGATACCAGGCCATGTGCTTGCGGATGTCGCGCATGGCCTTGTCCTCGCCGTCGTGTTCGACGAGCAGGGCGGCGTGCCGGTGGAGGATCTCGCCGACCTTGCCGAGCGTGGGTCCGGCGGGAATGGGCTCGCCGCGCAGGGCCGCGCCGAGTTCACCGAACAGCCACGGCCGGCCCAGGCAGCCGCGGCCCACCACGACGCCGTCGCAGCCGGTCTCGGCCATCATGCGCAGCGCGTCGTCGGCGCTGAAGATGTCGCCGTTGCCGAGCACCGGGATGGTGGTGACGGTCTCCTTGAGCCGCGCGATCGCCGACCAGTCGGCCTGCCCGGAGTAGAGCTGGGCGGCGGTGCGGGCGTGCAGCGAAACCATCGCCGCGCCTTCCTCTTCGGCGATCCGGCCGGTGTCGAGGTAGGTGGTGTGGTCGTCGTCGATGCCGATGCGGAATTTGAAGGTGACCGGCACGTCGCCCGCGGCCGCGACCATTTCGCGCACGATCTCGCGGAACAGCCGCCGCTTGTAGGGCAGGGCGGAGCCGCCGCCGAGGCGGGTGACCTTGCGGACCGGGCAGCCCAGGTTCATGTCGATGTGGTCGGCCCAGCCCTCGCCGACGATGATCCGCACGGCCTCGCCGAGGGTCTTGGGGTCGACGCCGTAGAGCTGCATGGAGCGCGGCGATTCGTCGGGGCCGAAGGCCATCATGTTGAGGGTCTTCTCGTTGCGCTCGACGACCGCGCGGGCGGTGATCATCTCGCACACGTACAGCGATGTGGCGCTGCCGAATTCGCGGCACAGGGTGCGGAAGGCGACATTGGTGATGCCCGCCATCGGGGCCAGCACGACCGGCGGATCGAGCGGGTAGGGCCCGATCCGCAGCTCGGTCTTGGGGGCCCCGACCTGGTCGGTCTCGAGGGCGTGGAGCGAGGCAGTCACGCCTCCCAGTCTCTCATCCGCGCGGTGGCGGCCAGAGCCGCCCGTCCGCTCGAGTGCCCCCGGTCACAGCGTCAGCGGGCGGCGGGCCGGGTGCCGGGCTGGAACGTGAAGCCGATGGCCTCCATGACCGGCTTGCGCTGGGTCTTCTGGATGGCGGCGATCCGCCACTCGCCGTCGGTGTCGCGCACGACGGTGTAGGTGACGAGCTTGCCGAGCTTCTTGGGCTGCTTCTTGCCCACGTCCCCGGCCGACACGACGACGACGGTATCGGCGCCGTAGCGGCGGATGTCGAGGGTCTCGCCCCACATCCGGGTGCCCTTCAGGAACGAGTCGAACAGCGCCTGATGGGCCCGGCCGATCTCCGCGCCGCCGTGGTACACGGTCCCGGCGAAGGTGACGTCGGTGGCGTCGGCGGTGAAGCAGTCGCCGTAGGCGGCGCCGTCGCCGGCGTTCCAGGCCGCGGCGACACGGTCGAGCAGGGTGCGGATGGCGTCGAAATCGGTGCTGCCGTTCATGGTTCAATCCCCTTCAGGTGTTTGCTGCTCCTGAAAAGTATCTTCTCACAAGAAATATCTTCCTTCAAGAAGAGAATTGATTCGGAGGCGTCCCATGCTGTCGGACCCCGCACGAGCCAGTGCGATCTATCGCCGCTACCTCAGCGCCCTGGTGCTGCACGCCCAGGCCGGGGCGCGGGCCGTCGGACTCGGCGCGACCGATCTGTACGCCCTCAACATCCTCGACCTGAACGGCGCCATGACCCCGGGTGAACTGGCCGCTCGCACCGGACTCACCACCGGGCCCACCACCCGCCTCATCGACCGCCTGGAGCAGGCGGGTCATGTGCGCCGGGTCCCCGATGCCGCCGATCGCCGCAAGGTCCTCATCGAACCGATCCCCAACCCCGGCGACCTCGAGCGGGTGCTCGCCCCCGCGCGCCGCAAGGTCGGCGAGATCCTGCTCGGCTACACCCCCGAGCAGCAGGAAGTGCTGTTCGACTACTTCGAGCGCGCGGGCCTGGCGTTCCAGGAGGCGGTCGACGAGATCGACTGACCCGGAGGCGACGACGGCCCCCCGGGATCGGAATCCCGAGGGGCCGTGCCGAATTCGAGCCGGGTCAGGCGTTGGCCGCGGCCAGGTCCCGGTCGCGCTTGGCGGCCTCGCGGGCCAGCATCTTGTCGCGCTGCTCCTCGAACTTCACGACGTCCTTGCCGAGTCGCTCGAGGAAGAGGCCCAGACGCTCGCGGGTCTCCTCGCCGCGCGCGGTGAAGTCGGTGCGCTCGAAGATCTGCCACTTCTTGAGCACCGGGTTCACCACCTCTTCGAGGTGCTGGCGCAGGTCGTAGATGCCGTGCTTGGCCATCAGCACGCCGTTGCGGCGGAAGTTGGGCATGCCGGCGCCGGGCATCTGGAAGTTCTCCAGGATCATGGTGATCGCCTCGAGGGCCTGGTCCGGGCAGAGATCCAGGGCCGCGCCGCACATGTTGCGGTAGAAGATCATGTGCAGGTTCTCGTCGGCGGCGATGCGCTGCAGCATGCGGTCGGCGATGGGGTCGTCGCAGACGCGGCCGGTGTTGCGGTGCGAGACGCGGGTGGCGAGTTCCTGGAAGGTCACGTACGCCACCGAGTGCAGGAAGCCGGCGCTGCCGGTCTGCTCGAGCTGCTCGGTGGGGGAGGCGAACCCATTGGTCATGTGGATCATGCGGGCCTGCTCGAGGGCGACCGGGTCGACGCCGCGGGTGACGACCAGGTAGTCGCGCATCACGATGCCGTGGCGGTTCTCCTCGGCGGTCCAGCGGCCCACCCAGGTGCCCCAGGCGCCGTCCTGGGAGAAGTTCTCGGCGATCTCACGGTGGTAGGAGGGCAGGTTGTCCTCGGTGAGCAGGTTGGTGATCATGGCCGCCTTGGCCAGTTCACTCAGCTTCGACTGCGACGGATCCCAGTCCTCGCCGCCCATGGCCGCGAAGTTGCGGCCCTCGTCCCACGGCACGTAGTCGTGCGGGTGCCATTCCTTGGCCAGGGAGAGGTGGCGATTGACGTTCTCCTCGGCAACCGGCTCCAACTCCGTCAGTAGCTCGAGTTGAGTCAGATCCTTTGCCATACATATGCCCTTCGTGTCGTGCCTCGTGCTGTCGTACCCTCGCCGGCCTGCCGCCGCGGCCCATACCTTACGTGACCGTAGGGTGATGTGAAACTCATCTGTGCGCCATTGCGAGCTTGGTGAGGGATGTCATAAGAAGCGCGGCCCGCAGCGTTAGGGGGTCTATCGCTGTGGGCCGCGCTTCGTTAGCCGTGCATCAGCAATGGATGCGAGATCACTTCTTCCCGAGCAGACCGCCCAGGACGCTGCCGAGGACGCCACCCGCGTTCTGGCCCATGGCCTTGCCGAGGATATCGCCCAGACCGCCCGCGCCGCCCTGACCGCTGGTGGCCCCGCCGAGCAGGCCGCCGAGGATGTCGCCGAGACCGCCGCCGCCGGCCGCGCCGGGCTGAGCGGCCGCGCCGCCCCCGCCGAGCATCTTCTTGCCGAGGTACGCCAGCACGATCGGCGCGAGCATCGGCAGCAGCTTGCTCATCAGGTCGCCGCTGATATTGCTGCCGCCGACATTGCCGAGAGCGCTGATCACCGTGTTCTTCTCGGCGCCGAAGGTCTGGTCGACGATCTGGCTACCCGTCGAGGTATCCACCTGGCTCATGTCGACACCGCCGTCGAGCAGACCCAGCGGCTGGTTGGCGACCTCGTTCTCGAGATTCAGGCCGACCTCGGGGTTGCCGGCCTGTGCCTGGAATCCGCCGAGCAGGACGGGCACGGCCGCGTCGACCGCGGTCTTGGCGGTGGCCTCGTCGACGCCGAGCTGTTCGGCGATCTGGGCGATTGGAACTTGAGAGAGCAGGTCATCGAAGGAAGTCATGAACTCCGCCTGTGGTGATGGATTCCCGGGAAAAGCCCTACCGGGGTCACGCTAGGTGAAACCCGGACAGATTGCTACAGATTCGCGGATGTGGCCAGGGCCCGGAACGGCTGTTCCGGGCCCTGGCGCGACTGTGCCCCCACCAGGGCTCGAACCTGGGACCTGCGGATTAAAAGTCCGTAGCTCTACCAACTGAGCTATAGGGGCGTGCGGGACGTCAGTTTAATGGGCCGGGCCCACAAGTGTTAAACGAGTATCCGATTGCGCTCTGGCAGACGATATTTGCGCAGGTCATGGTGGTGGCGTCGAGCGCGCGGCGGGCCGGGGAGGGGCGCTCCGGCGGCGCGATCGGCGTGACGGGCCGTGCCGACGGTGTGACCGGCCGTGCCGATCGCGGGGGCTCGGCGAGCCATGGCGGCGCGTTGGGGGGACGATGTGGCGCTGTGAGGGTGCGGACCGGTCGGTGCGTCACCGCGACGGGGCAGAGCCGGGGTGCCACGGGGGTCGGCGCGGAGTGTGGGCGGGGTGAGGTGACGGTGTGGTCCCGTCGTGCCCGGATCCGTCCGGGCGGCCGTTCGCGCGCCCGCGGACGCGTGTCGAGCTCGGCCCCGGATGGCCCCGGCAATCGCCTTGCCACTCAGTTTGTTTCGTGGCCCTCGAGTGTGAATATCATCCAATGGTGATGCGTGGCAAGCTTTTTGGGGTGGGGGGAAGCGGCCGGTCCGGTCCGAGCCGGGCGCGGGGTGGCGGCTCGGCGGTGCCGCGAGCCGGGTGGCGTCGGCGCGCGTTCCCGAGATCGCCGGGGCGAACTTCGGTGAGATATGGGCGAATTCGTCGTTTCGGACCAATCGTCCATACGATTGCTGCGGAATTGCGGTTTTCGTTAGGAGGTGTGCTGGCTAACTGACTTTCCGGTACATGTCACGCTGGGTGAACTTTCCGGGTACGGTGACCGACTGGTGAATTCCCGAGGAGCTGGGATTGCCCCGGCGGCACGGGATTCGGCTTATCGTTGATATGCCCGAACGTGTCGCGACCGGTCCGGCCGATCGCGGCTCCAACAGATGAAGCTGCGGGGAGGCGGACCAGGACGACGTGAACGCCCGGGCGTGCACCCCGCGCGGTGCGCCGGGTGGGAAAACCTATACCAGTTGGTGTGTTTCAAGTTTTTCGCGCTTTTCCGTACCAAGAGTTTGGTAATTCCGGGCGTAGCCCGTTTTGAAGTATTTGAAAAACACGTAACTTCGCGTCGAGGCCGTACCGCGGTCGGCGACGGTTAGCTAGCTTCGGAGGCGTTTCGAGCATGGCACGGCAGCAAGAGCGGGCCCGCCGGACACGCGCGGCGATCATCAGGTCCGCCGCCGTTGAGTTCGGGAAGAGCGGCTATGCCGCTGCATCGCTCAACCGCATATTGGAAGGTTCCCGGGCGACCAAGGGGGCCATGTACTTTCACTTCGACTCCAAGGAGGACTTGGCGCGCGCGGTGCTGGAAGCGGCGGTCGACCGCTACCGGGCATCGACCGAAAGGTGGCTCACCCGAACCGATCTCGGCCCACTCGACGTGCTGCACGGCATGATCGACGAGATCGCGTTGCGGCTCGAGAACGACATCATCATCCAGGCCGAGTTCCGGCTCATCATCGAGCCGGAGTTCTATCGCGACATCCAGGCCGGCGGCGGCCGCATCCTCGGGCGCGCCATCCGGCAGCTCGCGGTCCGGGCCGCGGAGCACAAACAGCTGCGGTCGGATTCGGATCCGGACCGGTTCACCCGCACCCTGGCGGCGGCCCTGGCGGGCCAGCGCTACATCGCCGATGTGCTCACCGGTCCGGCCGATCTGCGGGCCCGGTTCGCCGAGGCGCTCGAGGTGATCGTCGACGCCACCGCGACACCGGAGTGGGCCGAGGAGTTCCGCCGCGTGGGATGGCGGGTGTCCGCCCGGCTCGAAGATCTCAACTTGGGACTCTGACCAGCTGATTTGGGAATCACGCGGAGCCTGTCATAAGCTATCTCCGCTCCCAACGGAAGCCGTTGAGCAAACGGTCCGGAGAAATCCGGCGGGCCCCCTTCGTCTAGCGGCCTAGGACGCCGCCCTTTCAAGGCGGTAGCGCGGGTTCGAATCCCGTAGGGGGTACAACGATGGTGACATCGTTGTCGGAGCATGTAGCAAGGCCCTGTGGCGCAGTTGGTTAGCGCGCCGCCCTGTCACGGCGGAGGTCGCGGGTTCGAGTCCCGTCAGGGTCGCAAGATCTTTTTGCGACAGCAAGAAGCGCACGAAACTTGGCATTCGAATCGGGTGCCTTTCGGCCAGGTAGCTCAGTTGGTACGAGCGTCCGCCTGAAAAGCGGAAGGTCGCCGGTTCAATCCCGGCTCTGGCCACTCGATCGCAGGGAGCCCCTGCTCGCGGACTACGCGAGCAGGGGCTCTCTTCGTCTCTCTTGTGGGAACCGAGCCCACACACCCCAGCCGGAGGGCTCCGCCCCCGGACCCCCGCTCCCGCCGCGGTTCGATCCGAATCGTTCTGCCGTTGCGTGTTTTGTCGTATGCGCGTCCGATCTTGGTGGAATGCTGGGTTGCATGGCTGAGGACAACCAGTGGTATTACTGCATCTCCCATCACAAGGCGGAGCAGGGAAAGACCTGCTGGGTCGGGGACCGGATGGGGCCGTATCCGGATCAGGCGACAGCCGAGCGGGCGTTGGATATTGTGCGAGAACGAAACCGGCGTGCCGACCAAGAGGACGACTGACGCTCGGGTGACGGGGGTGACCGCGCCGACACGGTGCGCTCACGAGGCACTCAGGCGGACCAGGTACGGTTTCTGAGCCAGAAGACGACCGATCGGGAGGGCGTACCTTGAAGGTCACCGTGGTGGTGCCGACCTACAACGAGCGGGAGAACCTGCCCGTTGCGGTGGAGCGGCTGACCGCACTGCCGGTGGAGGACCTGCATGTGCTGGTGGTGGACGACAATTCACCGGACGGCACCGGCGAGGTCGCGGACAAGCTGGCCGCCGATCTGCCGAACGTGGTGAGCGTGCTGCACCGGACGGAGAAGGACGGCCTGGGCCGCGCCTACATCGCCGGCATCACCAAGGCGCTCGACGAGGGCGCGGACGTGGTGATCCAGATGGACGCCGACCTGTCGCACCCGGCCGAGGTCATTCCCGCCATGCTCGACAAGCTGAAGACCACCGACGCCGGCGTGGTGCTCGGATCCCGGTACGTCCCCGGCGGTTCCACGGCCGAGGAGTGGAAGTGGTACCGCAAGGCGCTCTCCGCCTGGGCCAACTTCTACGTCAACATGATCCTGCGCCTGGGCGTGAAGGACGCCACCGCCGGGTTCAAGGCGTGGAAGGCGGACACGCTGCGCGCCATCGACGTGGCCTCGATCAAGTCGAACGGTTACTCGTTCCAGGTCGAGATGAACTACCGCACCGTCAAGAAGGGCATCTCCATCGCCGAGGTGCCGATCCGCTTCGAGGAGCGCACCCTGGGCGCCTCGAAGATGAGCCTCAAGGTGCAGTTGGAGTCCGCGGCCATGCCGTGGAAGCTGCTGTTCGGGCGGGCCGTCTAGAACTGTCCGGTCCCGCTAGGAGTCACCGGTATCGCCGGGCCAGTGGAGCAGGGTGTCGACGAACAACTGTCGGACCTGCTCCACTTCTGTATCCAGGCGCGCCGGGTCCCAGCCGCTGACATCGATCGGCGGTAGGACGGCCACGTCCACGACGCCCTTGCGGACGATCGCGGAGTTGCGCCACGCGATCTCCCCGGCATTGCGGATCACCACCGGGATGATCGGCACGCCCGCCTGCATGGCGATATGGAACGCGCCCTTCTTGAACGCTCCCACACGCGGCGTCAGGGAGCGGGTGCCCTCGGGGGCGATCACCACCGACAGTCCGCCCCGCAAGGTCTCGACGACCGGCTCCAGCGCGGCCTTCGCGGCGGCGGAGTTCGCACGGTCGATGAAGGTGACCTCCACGAACCGCATGAGGGGCCCGAAGACCGGGTTCTTGGTGATCTCGCGTTTGGCGACGCCGGTGAATCCGGTGCCCAGCACCTCGGCCAGCACCACGATGTCGAACTGGCTCTGGTGGTTGAAGACGAACACCGCCGGTCGGGGCGCGCGGGCGTGTTCCGCGCCGGTCACCCGCACCGTGACCCGGGTGCCGCGCAGGGTCGAGTCGGCGGCGTGGGTCATCATCGAATCCGCCATCTGGCGGCGCTGTTTCGTGTGTGCCTTGGCGGCCACGCCGAACAGCGCTCCGCCGAGTAGACCAGTGAATCCGGCCAGGGTGCGGGCGTAGTCGGTGGCCTTGGGGGCCTGCCGGGGCCGGAAATGCAGGACCGGCCACTCCTTTTCGGCCGCCTCGAGCACGACGCGCGGGTCCGGGTTGACGGCCACCGGGTGCCCGGCGGTCTGGAGCAGCGGCAGGTCGGCGGCGCTGTCGGCGTAGGCCCAGCTCCGGGTGAGGTCGATGTCGTGGGCGATGGCGAAGCGGCGGACGGCGTCGGCCTTACCGTTGCGCCACAGCGTCTTTCCCTCCACGTGCCCGGTGAGCACGCCGTCCTGCACGGCCATGGCGGTGGACAGCACGTGCGGGATGCCGAGTTCGGCGGCGACGGGTTCCACCTGGTAGCGGCTGATCGAGCTGATCAGGACCAGGGTGTGGCCGGCGGCCTCGTGCTCGCGGACCAGCCGCCAGGCCTCGGGGTAGATGTGCCCGTACACGTTGCGCGCGAACACCTGCCGTCCGAGGTCGACCAGGTCGGCTTCGGGCACTCCGGCCCAGTCGTACATGGCCGATTGCAGGAAGCGTTCGTATTCGCCTTCGCTGCGGGCGCCGCGGATGCTGCCGAGCAGGCTGGCGGTGAGCGCACCGCGGGCGCTGCCGCGGCGCAGCAGGCGGCGGGCGAGCGGGGGCGGGTTGAAGCCGTGCACGACGGTGCCGCCGAAGTCGAAGATGGCGGCGACCCGCGGGCCCTGCGGTCCGGTGCGCACGGCCTCGAGGGCGGTGGCGAGATCCTGTGCGCCGATGGGCCGCTGGGTGACGCCGACGCCGGGTCGCAGGGTCGGGTTGGTGCGTCCCGCCGCGCGGCCCCGGACCCGGTGGGTCACAGCGCTTCCATCCGGTTGGACGGGTCCAGGGTGGCCGCGCGGGTGATGCGCTGCCCGATGGCGCGCAGTTCGGCGGCGAAGGCGCTGCGTCGGGCGGCCAGGTCGGCCGGATCGCCGGCGGGGGTCAGCAAGCCGTGGTTGTCGGCGAGTTTGACGGCGCTGCCGAACAATTCCGAGGACACCGATTCGGGGCTGTGCAGGCGTTGTTGCAGCAGCATCTGTTTGCCGACCTGGAGGCATTCGTCGATGAGGGCCTTGCGGTCGACGGGGTCGACCGGGTCGCGGGCGGCGAGCCGTTCGGCCACCACCAGTTGCGCGTCGAAGAAGGAGCGCAGCACGCGGTGGGCCATCATGAAGCCGGAATCGGCGAGCCGGGCCAGGATCTCGGAGCCGAGGGTGCCCGCGGCGGTCCGGTGATGCCATTCGGGGTCCACGCGCAGCATCTCGGCGGTGAGCTGGGTGGTGAATTCGGCGCGTTCGGGGAAGAAGAACTCGAACTTGAGCAGGTCGCGCAGGCGGTAGGCGGCGTCCCACCCGGCGCGCAGCTGGTCGCCGTCGGGGGCTTCGACGCCGGTGAGGACGGCGAGTTCGAGGATGGCGCGGTTCACGAACCAGTGCACGGCGCTGTTGCGGTAGAACGCGGCCTCGAGGTGCGCGCCCGCGTTGATGGCGTACACCGGTTCCAGTCCGGCCCGGTACACGGTGACGACGGTGGCGACGGCCAGCTGTTCGAGGACCACGGCGAGCCCGTGATCGTCGCGCAGCGTGTCGAGTTCGCCGGTCGGCAGGCCGCGGCTCTCGATGTAGCCGAGCACGGGCGCGATGGCGTTGCGGAGTTCGGGCCGGGTCAGCGCGCGTTCGTGGACGCCGAGCAGCACCAGGGTGGTGAGCGCGTTGACGGTGATCGGGGTGACCTCGTTGATGCCGACGGCGACCTCGAAGGCCAGCCGCTGCACGGCCAGCTGCTCGCGTTCGACGGCTTGTTCGGTGCCCGGATCCTGGTGTCCGGTCAGCGGATCCCCGTTGGCGGCCAGGCGGTCGCGGGCCGAGAGCGGGGTGCCGAAGCGTACGTACACGTGCCCGGCGGAGTGCTGCTGGTTGCGGACGTAGCGGGCCAGCCAGGCGAGGCCCTCGGGTTGTTTACGGCCGCCGGTCTGTTCGTCGGCGATGGCCCCGATCTCGTTGAGCCGTTCGTAGGTGATGGAGACCGGCACCAGCATGACGTCGTCGATGCGTTTCGAACGCAGCGCCGCCGCAAGGTAGTTCAGCAGCCCGTAGCGCGGCGGCCGGAGTTTGCCGGTGCGGGTGCGCCCGCCCTCGAAGTACCACTCCAGGTTGAAGCGTTTGGTGAGCAGGTAGGCGAAGTACTCCTCGACGACGGCCTTGTAGACCTCGTCGTCGCCGAAACTGCGGCGGATGAAGACGGTTCCGGTGCGCCGGGCGATCGGCCCGATCGGCCAGAACTTGAGGTTGGCGCCGCCGACCACGTGGTTGGGCGGGAAGTCGTTGCGCGCCAGGATGTCCCCGAGCACGAAGGCGTCCACGTAGGAGCGGTGCGAGGGCAGGAAGACCAGCGGATAGCGGCGGTTGAGCGAGCGCAACCGGTCGAGTCCGGTCTCGTCGGCGTCGACGTTCCAGGTGGAGGCGTGGACGGGCCGCATGGCCTGGGTGAACAGGTCGGAGACGAGGCGGCTCTGGGCGGCGACGAGTTCGCGCAGGCCCCGCTCGGCGCGCCGGTAGACCTCGCGTGGGGGGAGTCCGGATTCGAGGGCGATGGCGTCGAGCCGGCGCAGGAATTCGGGGGAGTCCAGGATCTCCTCGACCACCAGTCGCGGCACCTTGTACCGGTCGCCGATGACGGCGCGCTCGGCGCGTTCCAGCGCGACGATGCCCGCGCGCACGATGGCCCGCCCGAAAGCGTCGGGCACGATGGCGGATCCGGGGTTGTTGGCGCGCAGCTCGCTGAGCCGGGCGGGCTGCCCGGTGAGGATCAGGTGCCGGTCGGGGGCCTTGCCGATGAGCCGCCGCTGCATGAGCCGGTGCGGTTTGCGTGGGTTGGACAGGCTCAGCAGGTCGCTGAAGGTGGTGCGGCGCACGCCGTCTCGTTCGGGCGGCAGCCACAGCACGCGGACCGGTACCACCAGCGGGTCGTCGGCGCGTCCGACGAGGCGGTCGGTGACGGCGGCGGGGTCGAGGTCGATCTGGGTGACGGGGGCGGAGGTGCCGAACTCCTGGGTGATGCCGCCTTCGGCGAGCCAGCCCCCGATGAGTTCGCGTTCCACCCGGGAGGCGGCGTCGACCAGGGCGACCACGGATTGCGGGGCGGTGAGCGCGGCTTCGGGGAGCCGGCTGTCGTGATCGAGCATCTTCGTTCCCTCCGCATGAGCCGCTGCGATCCATTGAAGCCCAAACCGGGGCGGTGGGACGGGAGGTCGGGCAATTCACCGGTCCGACCCGGGGTTTCGCCGTGTTGCGCGGCGGTGGTGACGGACGTCGCGATGCGGGCCTCCCCACGAAGGGAAAGGTAATGCTAACCTCACTCCCGAGTTAGGTAAGCATAACCTTGGAGGTCTGGTGTCGGTCGCTGACGAACGGGTACGGCCCGAGGGGGAGCAGCGGTGGGGAGAGTACGTCACCGATCCGGTCGCGGCCGTCACCGCGCTGGCGGCGGCGGATCGCTTCGGTGAGTACGTGGTCTACGAACGGCCCGGCGAATGGGTTTTCGCCGCCGACCCGCTGGGCGGCGTCGAGCTGGACGCGGGCGAACTGCGGGTGAGCTGGGACGGACAGACCACGGTGGGACCGTGGTCGGGCAATCCGGCGCAGGCCCTCGACCGCGCGCTGGCCGGGCTGCCCCTGGAGGGCCGCAACGCCTTCGGCTGGATCGGCTTCGAGTTCTGCGCCTGGTCGCTGGGCGCGACCGAGCACGTGCACCCGCGGGCCACCCTGGCGCACTTGATGATTCCGCGCATCGAGGTCCGCATCGACGCCGCCGGCGTGCGGGTGTCGGGCGCGACGCCCGCCGAGACCGGCGACATCCACGAGCTGATCGCCGCCGCCCAGGACACCGCGCTGCCCGTCGCGTACCCCGTGGACGTCACCCCGGACCCGACCGGCTATCAGGACCGGGTCGCCGCGGGCGTGGCCGAGATCCGGGACGGCAAGTACCAGAAGGTGATTCTGTCCCGGAAGGTCGATCTGCCCTTCGCGGTCAACATCCCCGCCACCTACCGCCTGGGCCGCGCGAACAACACCCCGGCGCGCTCGTTCCTGCTGCGCCTGGGCGGCCTGGAGGCCGCGGGCTTCAGCCCGGAACTGGTGGCGGCCGTGGATCGCGACCGGGTGGTCACCACCGAGCCGCTGGCCGGGACCCGCGCCTTCGGCCGCGGCGACGACATCGACCTGGCCGCCCGCGCCGACCTGGTGCGCGACCCGAAGGAGATCGTCGAGCACGCCATCTCGGTACAGACCTCGTTCGCCGAGATCGCCGCGGTCGCCGAGCCGGACACCACCGCGGTCTCCGACTTCATGGCGGTCCGTGAGCGCGGCAGCGTGCAGCACCTGGCCTCCACCGTGCGTGGGCGGCTGGCCGCCGACCGCAGCCCGTGGGACGCGCTGGAGATGTTGTTCCCGTCCGTCACCGCCTCCGGCATCCCCAAGGCCGAGGGCGTGGACGCGGTGTTCCGCCTCGACCACGATCCGCGCGGCCTGTATTCCGGTGCGGTGGTGACGGTTTCCCCCGACGGCGCGCTGGAGGCGACGCTGGTGCTGCGCGCGGTCTACCAGTCCGGTGCGGGCGCGTGGCTGCGCGCGGGCGCGGGCGTGGTCGGGCAGTCGCGGCCGGAGCGGGAGTTCGAGGAGACCTGCGAGAAGCTGGGCAGCGTCGCGCCGTACGTGGTGCGGGCCTGATCCCCGAACCGGAGATCTGAGGGTCAGATGGGGAAGTCGACATCCGTCAACCGCTCGGACAGCTCCCAGAGCTGCCGGGCGGTCTTCTCGTCGTGGGAGGCGGCGTTGGAGCTGACCCGGGTCGGGTGGCCGCGCCAGTTGAACCGGTCCGGCCCGTAGTAGGCGCCGGGTTCGATGTCGGCGGTGGCCGCGTACAGGGTTGGCAGCGCGCCCATGTCGGCGCTCTGCGCGATCAGCCGGTTGCCGAGGCCGACCAGCTGTTCGAGCACGTTCTGGGTCTCGGAGCTGATCTCGGTGGCGGCGTAACCGGGGTGCGCGGCGACCGCCAGCTTGGCCGATCCGGTGACCGTGAGCCGCCGCTGGAGTTCGTAGGTGAACAGCAGCACGGCGAGTTTGGACTGCGCGTACGCGCCGAACCGGGAGTAGGCGCGCCGCTCCCAGTTCAGGTCCTCCAGGTCGATGCGCCCGATCAGGTGGGTGAGGCTGGAGGTGTTGACCACGCGCTCCGAGATCCGGTCCAGCAGTAGGCCGGTCAGCGCGAAATGGCCGAGATAGTTGGTGCCGATCTGCAATTCGAAGCCGTCGGCGGTGGCCCGCTTGGGGACCGCCATCACGCCCGCGTTGTTGATGAGGACGTCGGCCCGGTCGATGGCGTCGGCGAAGGCGCGCACGGAGGCCAGGTCGGCCAGATCGAGGGCGCGGATGTGCACGTCCCCGGGCATGGTGGCGGCCACCGCCCGCGCCTTGATCTCGTTGCGGCAGGCCATGATCACGCGCGCCCCGGCGGCGGCCAGGGCGCGCGCGGTGGCCTCGCCCAGGCCGCTGGTCGCTCCGGTGACGATGACGATCCGGCCACTCTGGTCAGGAATATCCGATTCGTTCCACCCACCCATAGGTGAACTCTATGACGGATCGGCTCTCACCGCGCGGCAAGGGCCTTCTTGTCGATTTTCCCGACCGCCGTCACCGGCAGGGAATCGATCTGCCGCAACACATCCGGGAGTTTGTAGGTGGCCAGGCCGCGCTCGGTGAGGAAGGTCTTGACGGCCGCCAGCGACGGCAGCTCGCCCTCGGTCACCAAGAACACGCCGACCTTCTCGCCCAGGGCCGCGTCGGGCAGGCCCACGGCGGCCGCGTGCCGGACGCCGGGATAGGCGAGAAGATGCTCCTCGAGTTCGTCGCAGGAGATGTTCTCGCCGCCGCGGTTGATCACGTCCTTGATGCGGCCGGACACGATCAGGTGGCCGCTGGGCAGGCGGCGCACCAGGTCGCCGCTGCGGTAGAAGCCGTCGGGGGTGAAGGCGCGGGCGTTGTGTTCGGGGGCGCGGTAGTAGCCGCGCAGCGTGTAGGGGCCGCGGGTGAGCAGTTCGCCCTCCTCGCCGTCGTCGACGTCGTGGCCGTGCTCGTCCACCACCCGCACCTCGTCGGCGGGGGCGAGCGGGCGGCCCTGGGTGGTGCACACCAGGTCGTCGGAATCCTCGGCGCGGGTGTAGTTGAGCAGGCCCTCGGCCATGCCGAACACCTGCTGCAGGCGGCAGTCCAGGGCGGGGGTGACCTCGCGGGCGTTCACCTCGGCCAGTTTCGCGCCGCCGACCTGGAGCAGCCGCAGTGAGGACAGGTCCGCGTCCTCCCATTCCACTGCCGCGCACCACAATTGGGCCAGCGGCGGCACCACGGCCGTCACGGTCACCCGGTGCCGTTCGATGGCGGCGAAGGCGCTCTCCGGGCTGGGGTCGGTGACGAACGCCATGGCCCCGCCGGTGGCCACGGTGCCGAGCACGCCGGGGCAGGCGAGCGGGAAGTTGTGGGCGACGGGCAGGGTCGCGAGATACACGTCGTCGGGGCCGAGTTCGCAGACCGCGGCGCTGGCGGTGGCGTTGTAGACGTAGTCGTCGTGGGTGCGGGCGATCAGCTTGGGCAGTCCGGTGGTGCCACCGGACACCAGCATGAGCGCGATGTCGGAGGCGTCCACCTCGGGCAGCGAATCACCGTCGGCGGGAATCGAATCCAGGTCGGTGAACGGCCCCGGGTCGCCCAGGATCAGGATGTGGCGCAGGTCGGGGAGTTGTGGGCGGACCTCGGCGGCCAGGGCGCGGTAGTCGAAGTCGCCGAGCCGGTCGGCCGCGATGTAGGCGACCGCGCCGGAAAGCCGGGCCAGATGCTCGATTTCGGCGCGGCGGTGCGCGGGCAGGGTGAGCACCGGGATGATCCCGGCGCGCAGCAGGCCGAACAGCAGCGGCAGGAACGCGGGGGTATTGGGCAGCTGGACCACCACGCGGTCGCCGGATCGGATGCCGAGCTTCAGGAGGCCGTGCGCCATTCGGTCCGTGGCGCGGTCGAGGTCGGCGTAGGTGGCCGGGGCGCGGCCGGGTTCGTCGCTCAGCAGGGCGGGCCGCTCGGGCCACTGCCGGGCGGCGTCGCGCAGGAGTTCCCCGAGCGGGCGGCCCGCCCAGTAGCCCTCGCGCCGGTACCGCTCGGCGAGGTCGGCGGGGAAGGCGACGAATCCGTCGCGATGGCCCGCGGCGGCGGGTGCGGTCGTTGTCACGGCTCTGACCTCTTGCTGGTAAGGGTGTCCTTGCATAGGTTAGGCAACCCTATCTCAATGGGTTACGCTTCTGCCCATCGATCCCGTCGAACAAGGAGTAGCAGCGGAATGGAGTCACCCCAGGGGCCGTCGGCGAACATCGCCCGGGACGAGATCCGCGCCGCCATCGCCGGACACCTCGGTCTCGACCCGGCCGATATCGCCGACCACGACGACCTCATCCAGCTCGGCCTCGACTCCATCCGCACCATGAAACTCGCGGGCGCATGGCGCAAGCGCGGCCTGGCCGTGAACTTCGCCCAGCTCGCCGCCGAGCCCACGGTCGCCGCCTGGCACGGTCTGCTGAGCGGGACCGGCGAGGAGAGCGCCGCGCAGGCCGATCACGGTGCCGTGGAGGCCGATCACGAGGCCGCGCAGTCTGTTTCGAGTCAGGAGCCGAGCAGCGAGCTCGCCGCGGTCGGTGTCGCGGCGGCCGTTGACCTCGAAACCGACGCCGGCGCCCCGTTCGCGCTCGCGCCCATGCAGCACGCGTACTGGATCGGGCGGTCCGACAGTCAGCAACTCGGCGCCGTCGCCGCCCACCTCTACGTCGAATTCGACGGGGCCGGTGTCGACCCCGCCCGCCTCGGCGCCGCGGTCGAGGCGCTGGTGCGGCGGCATCCGATGCTGCGCACCCGGTTCCGGCCCGACGGCACCCAGCAGACCCTGGAGCGCCCGGGCCGGGACGTCTGGAGCGTCACCGACCTGCGTGACGCCGCGCCGGAGGCGGTGGAGCGGGCGCTGGAGGAGCTGCGGGACCGCCGGACCCACCAGCTGATGGCCGTCGAGGACGGTCAGGTCGTCGATATCGCGCTGACCCGGCTGCCGGAGGGCCGCACCCGGCTGCACCTGGACGTGGACATGCTCGCGGCCGACGCCATGAGCTATCGCATCCTGGTCGCGGACCTGGCGCGCCTGTACCACGGTGAGCAGCTGCCGCCGCAGGACTACACCTTCCGTGAGTACCTGGCCGAACACGCCGGTCCCGCACCGGAACACGCCGCCGACCGCGCGTGGTGGCAGGCCCGTCTGCCCGAACTGCCGGGCGCGCCGGAACTGCCGCGGGCTTCCGAGGCCGCGGTGGCGGAGCCGGGGGAGCGGGCGGCGCGGACCGTGCGGTTGCACCGCTGGCTGTCGCCGGAGGCCAAGGGTCGCGTGTTCGCCGCGGCGCACGCCCGCGGCATCACCCCGGCCATGGCCTTGGCCTCGGTGTTCGCCGAGAGTATCGGCGGCTGGTCGGCGCAGCGCCGGTTCCTGCTGAATCTGCCGCTGTTCCATCGGGAACCGGTGCACCCGCAGGTGGACGGCGTGGTCGGCGACTTCACCTCCTCGGTGTTGCTGGAGGTGGACGTCACCGAGCCGGCTACCGTCACCGAGCGCGCCCGGGCGCTGCAGCGCGAATTGCACGCCGCCGGAGCGCATTCCGGCTACACCGGCCTCGAGGTGCTGCGCGATCTGGGCCGCCTGCGCGCCGAACCGGTGCTGGCCCCGATCGTCTACACCAGTGCCATCAACCTGGGTGAGCTGTTCGCCGACCAGGTCACCGACACCTTCGGCGACCCGGTGTGGATCATCTCGCAGGGTCCGCAGGTACTGCTCGACGCGCAGGTCACCGAAGTTCGCGGCGGTTTGCTGCTGAACTGGGACGTCCGCTCGGACGCCTTCCCGCCGGCCATGGTCGAGACCATGTTCACCCGCTACATCGACGCCGTCCTGCGCCTCGCGGGCAGTGACGAGCCCGCGCCGGACGCCGATGACGACGCCGCCCACACCACCGCCGGTTTCGGAGGCGCGGGATGGGACGCCGAGGCCGCGGTGCGAATTCCCGTGGAGCAGGCGGTGGTTCGCGCCCAGGTCAACGCCACCGACGGCCCGGTCAGCGGTCGCGCGCTGCACAGTGGCCTGTTCGACAACGCCGCCGCGAACCCGGACGCTCCGGCCATCGTCTGGGAGTCCGACCGCGTCGATCCGGCGGGGTCGGCGGACGGCCGTGAATCCGGCTCCGTCGCAAACGTTCTCACGTATCGCGAGCTGGCAGCGCAGGCGCTCGCGGTGGCGGGTGCGCTGCGGGCGGTGGGTGTCCGGCCGGGCGACGCGGTCGCCGTGCAGTTGCCGAAGGGCGCGGATCAGATCCTGGCTACCGTCGGCGTACTGGCCGCGGGGGCCGTGTACGTGCCGATCGGTTTCGACCAGCCCGACCGGCGGCGCGCCGAGATCCTGCGGACCGGCGCGGTCGTCGCGGCGGTGACGACTGGTGGCGAGGTGCCCGGGCTGCCGACCGTGGCATTGCGCGCGGCGCGGGAGTACCCGGAGCCATTGGCGCAGGCCGTGATCCCGGATCCGGAGGCCATCGCCTACGTGCTGTTCACCTCCGGCTCCACGGGGCGGCCGAAGGGTGTGGAGGTGCCGCACCGGGCGGCCATGAACACCATCGACGACCTGAACGAACGCTTCGGGATCGGTGTGGATGATCGCGCACTGGCGCTCTCGGCGCTCGAATTCGACCTGTCCGTCTACGACATCTTCGGTCTGCTGAGCGCCGGCGGCGCGGTGATCGCGCTGGATGAGGGACAGCGCGCGGAGCCGGGCCGCTGGGTAGAACTCATCCGCCGCCACCGGGTGTCGGTGCTGAACTGCGTCCCCAGCCTGCTGGACATGACGCTGGAGGCCGCGGCCGGGAAACCTGTGGACAGTGTGCGCATGGTGATCCTGGGCGGCGACTGGGTGGACGTGGCGCTGCCGGGCCGCCTCGCCGCGGTGGCTCCCGGCTGCCGGTTCGCCGGACTGGGCGGGGCCACCGAGACGGCCATCCACTCGACGATCCGCGAGGTCGTGAATGCCGAGGTGCCGCCGGAGTGGTCAGCCGTCCCGTACGGCACCCCGCTGCGCAATGTGCGTTGCCGGGTGGTCGGCCCGTCCGGTCAGGACTGCCCGGACTGGGTGACGGGTGAACTGTGGATCGGCGGCGAGGGGGTGGCCGCCGGGTACCGCGGGGACCCGGAGCGCACCGCCGACCGGTTCGTCACCCACGACGGCCTGAACTGGTACCGCACCGGCGATCTGGCTCGCTACCTGCCCGACGGCTGCCTGGAATTCCTGGGCCGCGCCGACCATCAGGTCAAGATCCGCGGCTACCGGGTGGAGCTCGGCGAGGTCGAGAGCGTGCTGCGCGGCCTGCCGGGCGTGCGGCACGCCATCGCCGCCGTGGTGGGCGCGGCCGCGCCGAAGCTGGCCGCCGTCCTGGTGGCCGACGACGGCGTCGCCCTGGACGTCCCGGTGCTGCTGGAGGCGGCCGCGAATCTGTTGCCCGCCTACATGATTCCGGATCGGGTGGAGACGCTCGCCGAGCTGCCGTTCACCTCGAACGGCAAACCGGACCGCAAGGCCATCGCCGGGCTGCTGGCCGCGGGCGAGCGGGCGGGTGAATTCGTCGCGCCCCGAACCGATGTCGAGCGTGCCGTGGCCGACATCATCGCGTCGGTGCTGGGCCGCGAGTCCGTCGGCGTGACCGACGACTTCTTCGCCCTGGGCGGCGATTCGGTGCTGGCCACCGCGGTCATCGCCCGCGTGCGGGACTGGCTGGACTCCCCGGACACGGTGGTCGCCGACTTCTTCGCGGCCCGCACGGTCGAGGGGCTGACCGCCCGGCTGCTGGAGCGGGAGCGCCGGACCGGCGCCACCGGCCGGCTCGACGGCGTGGCCCGCCTCTACCTGGAGGTGGCCGCCATGTCCGACGACGAGGTACTCGCCCTCTCCTGAAAAGGCGTGATCCCCGCGCCCTTGTCGCGGGGTGCGGGGATCGGCGGCGGGTGTCTCGGTGCGTGGGCGGCAGCATTCCAGATCAGGACCAGGATGCCCGGCAAACCCGCGGGTATGAGGGTGTCCACGGTCGCGGACGCTACCGCTCACGCAGGTCACAGGGCATGAACAGGACACGGACGCGCCGCGCTCGGCACCCGCTCGGGATGGTCGGCAAATCACGCGTCCGGGAACCGTTCACGCCGACATCGGACGTGGGCGCCTCCGCGCCCCTAGACTCGATCCCGTGAGCGGCTGGGACATCTCCGACATCCCCGATCAAGCGGGCCGGACCTTCATCGTCACCGGGGCCAACAGCGGGCTGGGCGCGGCCACCGCGCGAGCGCTCGCCGGCGCGGGCGCGAAGGTGATCATGGCGTGCCGCAATGAGGTGAAGGCGAGAGCGGTGGCCGATCGGATCGGCCCGAACGCCCAGGTGCGCCGCCTGGACCTGGCCGACCTGTCCTCGGTGCACGAGTTCGCCGACTCGGTCGACGGCGCGGACGTGCTGATCAACAACGCGGGCGTGATGGCGGTGCCGCTCAAGCGCACCGCCGAGGGCTTCGAAATGCAGATCGGCACAAACCACCTCGGCCATTTCGCGCTGACCGGGCTGCTGCTGGACAAGATTCGCGACCGGGTGGTCACGCTGTCCTCGGGCATGCACGCCATCGGCCGCATCGACCTCGAGGACCTGGACTGGGAACGGCGCAGCTATCAGCGCTGGGCCGCCTACGGGCAGTCCAAGCTCGCGAATCTGATGTTCGCGCGGGAACTGCAGCGCCGCCTGACCGCCGCCGGATCGGCGAAGCTGTCGGTGGCCGCGCATCCCGGCTACGCCGCCACCGACCTGCAGGGGCACACCGAGTCGATCTACGACACCCTGATGTCGATCGGCAACAGGCTGTTCGCGCAGAGCGCCGAGATGGGCGCGCTGCCAACGCTGTTCGCCGCCACCGCCGAGGTCGAGCCGGGCGGCTTCTACGGGCCCACCGGGCTGCGCGGCATGCGCGGCTACCCCGGGCCCAGCCCGTCCAGCGCCGCCTCCAAGGACGAGGTGACCGCGCGGCGGCTGTGGGAGCTGTCCGAGCAGCTGACCAAGGTCAGCTATCCGTTCGTGCGCCGCTGAACCGAAGTCCGGGAGCATCGCTGAGCCGAAAGGCGGGGGTTGGTGAGCATTCCATTCGATCGACGGGATCAACTCGACAAGATCCAGCAGGGGTTGATGCAGGGCGAGCAGATCCTCGCCGTGTACGACGCCATCGGTGTGGGCACCGGATTCCTGGGGCTCACCGACCGGCGGGTCATCATCCAGGACAACTCGTTCGTGGGTAAGAAGATCGCGATCACGTCCATCCCCTACGCGCGGATCGCGAGCGTGAGCATCCTGACCAACAAGTCGTTCGCGGGCCAGTTCTTCTCGTCGGGGCACATCGCCATCAGCACCGGGCACCACACCTACGAGGTGGAGTTCCGCGGCGACGACAAGACGCGCCACGTGCACGACGTGATCCTGCACTACATCCTGCACTGACCCGGAAATCCCATCAGGTGGGATGCCCGTCCCAGTCGCCGTGGCGTACGCCACACGCACGAAAAGGGATCTCTGGTACAGTGCCTGGCATGCAGCGTCAGTATTTCTGGTTTAGCCAGCCGGCCCCGGGTGGGTCGAGCGGCGTGACCTCGCGCTGACATCCTCCACCCCGAGCCGGACGAAATCAGACCGGCTCCAAGGGGTTTCGCAATTCTCCGTGGGTCGGCCTGGGACAAGGAAAACCCCCATGACCACCACCGCCGATCTCGACCGGCATGCCGATCTCGATGACCAGCGCACCCTCAGCGTCAGCCCGCTGAGCTCGCCGCGCGAGGTCCGTGCCGCCCACCCGATCGACGACACCCTCGCCGACACCGTGCGCGCCGGCCGCAAGGCCACCGTCGACGTGCTCAACGGCGCCGACGACCGCCTCATGGTGATCGTCGGCCCGTGTTCGGTGCACGATCCCGAAGCCGCCATGGACTACGCCCGTCGCCTGGCCGCCAAGGCCGCCGAACTGGACGACCGCCTGCACGTGGTGATGCGCGTCTACTTCGAGAAGCCGCGCACCACGCTGGGCTGGAAGGGCCTGATCAACGACCCGCACCTGGACGGCAGCTTCGACATCAACACCGGCCTGGACCTGGGCCGCCGCCTGCTGGTCGACATCACCGCGCTCGGACTGCCGGTGGCGTGCGAGTTCCTGGACCCGATCACCCCGCAGTACATCGCCGACCTGGTCGCCTACGGCGCGATCGGCGCCCGCACCGCGGCCAGCCAGGTGCACCGGCAGCTGTCCTCGGCGCTGTCCATGCCGGTCGGCATCAAGAACGGCACCGACGGCGACGTGCAGGTCGCGGTGGACGGCGTGCGTGCCGCGGCCGCCTCCCACGTGTTCCCCGGCACCGACCTGGACGGGCGTTCCGCGCTCATCCGCACCGCCGGCAACCCGGACTGCCACGTCATCCTGCGCGGCGGCTCCAACGGCCCCAACTTCGACGCCGCCTCCTGCTCGGAAGCCCTGCTGCGCCTGGAGAAGTCGTCGCTGCCCCAGCGTCTTGTGGTGGACGCCTCGCACGGCAACTCCAACAAGGACCACAACAAGCAGGTCGACGTGGTCACCGATCTGGCCGAGCGCATC
This sequence comes from Nocardia sp. CA-145437, assembly GCF_050956485.1. Taxonomy (NCBI): domain Bacteria; kingdom Bacillati; phylum Actinomycetota; class Actinomycetes; order Mycobacteriales; family Nocardiaceae; genus Nocardia; species Nocardia sp. CA-145437. The sequence continues at coordinate 682,714 of NZ_CP191204.1, forward strand.
GCGGGCGGCGAGGACACCGTGGTCGGCCTGATGATGGAGTCCTTCATCGTCGCCGGTCGCCAGGACCTCACCCTCGGCAAGCCGGAGGACCTCACCTACGGCCAGTCCATCACCGACGCGTGCATCGACTGGGACACCACGGTCGCCCAGCTGGAGCGCCTCGCCGACGCGGTCGCCCAGCGCCGCGCGGCCCGCGCGTAGGTTCCCGATCCGATAGACCCGCACCCGGGCGCGGCGCTCGCCTCGCGCCGAACGCATCCGGCGTGCACACTGAGTTCGGCGCACACCCAGTCCGGCGGGTGTGCGCCGAACGCTTTTCCGGGTATCGCCGGGTCAGAGGTCCGCGGGCCAGTGCGGGCTCGGGGTGTCCGGATCGGTGCGCAGCCGCCCCGCCACCCAGATGTCGCGGCGGACGCCGCGTTGCATGCCGCCGCCGCGGATCAGGCCCTCGTAGTGCATGCCGATGCGGCGGGCCACGGCCGCGGACGGATGGTTTCCGGTGAAGGCCCGCCATTCCAGGCGCTCGAAGCCCAGCGACTCGGGATCCAGTCCGGCGGCCGCGACCAGGCGGGCCGACCGGGTCATCACACCCGCGCCGCGGGCGGTGGGGGTGAGCCAGAAGCCGATCTCGGCGGTCTCGTCGTCGCGGCGGGGGTAGAGCGGGCTCAGGCCGATCATGCCGACCACCGGGCCGTCGGCCGCCCCGCGCACCGCCCAGGTGGGGCTGCGGGCGGCCCACCCGGGGCCGACGATGTCGTAGATGAACTTCTCCGCGTCGGCGCGATGGTAGGGGACCGGCATGGTGGTCCACGCGCCGATCGAGGGCTCCTGGCACAGGGCCGTGATGGCGTCGATGTCGGAGACGGCGGGCGGCGACAACCAGACCGTGCCGTCGGAGAGGAATTCCGCGTCCATGGGGTCATGCTGTCACGGAATCGGGCGGGCGCCACCGGTAATTCGCGGTGCCCGGCTCGCCCGCCGCCGGAGCCGGGCCCCGGGGTGGCCCGGCGGCGGTCCTGTCGGTGACCGGCTGTAGCTCTGTCGGTGACCGGTCGTAGGATCGGTGCGATGGTTGCCGCTCTCCTTGCCGACTTGTTCGAAACGCATCGGCCGCATCTTGTCTCGGTGGCCTACCGGCTCACCGGGAGCGTGAGCGACGCCGAGGACGCGGTGCAGGAGAGCTGGTTACGGCTCGCCGCGGCCCGGCAATCCGAGATCCACGACCTGCGCGCCTGGCTCACCACCGTGGTCAGCCGGCTCTGCCTGGACCGGCTGCGCAGCGCGGCGGTGCGACGCGAAACCTATGTGGGGCAATGGCTCCCGGAGCCGGTGGTCACCGCGGTGACGCCGTCCAGCACCCCCGATCCGCTGGCCGCGGTGATGCGCAAACAGGAGTTCCGGTTCGCCGCCCTCGTGGTGCTGGACACGCTGACTCCGCCGCAGCGGGTGGCTTTCGTGCTGCACGACGGCTTCTCGGTGCCGTTCACCGAGATCGCCGACATCCTGGACGTTTCCGTCGATGCCGCGCGCCAGCTCGCCACCCGGGCCCGCAAGGCGGTGGCGGACGCGCCGGAACCGGCCGCCGACGCCGAGCACGAGGCCGCGGTGCGGACCCTGCTGGACGCGCTGGCCAGCGGGAACGTGGACGCCGTGGTGGCGGCGCTGCATCCGGACGTGCGTACCGTCGGCGATGGCGGCGGCAAGGTGTCCACCGCGGTCAACGTGGTTGCGGGCGTGGACAAGAACGTGCGCCTGTGGCTGGGGCTGTGGCGCAAGTTCATGCTGGTCGGCGCGGGCGGCGGCCCCGGCGATCCCGCGCCCGGCCGGGAACTGGAACCGGTCCTGGTCAACGGGCAGCACGGCATCCTCGCGCACTCGATCCCGGCCCGGGACGGCAATGCGGGCAATCCGCGGCGGGTGTACGCCTTCACCGTGCGCGACGGCAAGGTGTGGGGCGTCTACGACGTGGTGAACCCGGACAAACTGAGCGGCATCCGGCTCCCGCGCTGACCTGGCTGTGCGGTGAATCACGGCCGCCGGCCGTTCCCGGCGATGGATTAGGCTCCGGACATGCCGCGTATTCCGACCGTCGCCCGCCTGCAGCCGTTCGCGTCGACGATCTTCGCCGAGATGACCGAACTGGCCGTCCGTCACGGCGCGGTCAACCTCGGCCAGGGCTTCCCGGACAGCGACGGCCCCGCGGGCATGCTCGAAGTGGCGCGGCAGGCCATCGCCGACGGCTTCAACCAGTACCCGCCCGGCCGCGGCGTGCCCGCCCTGCGGCAGGCCATCGCCGCCGACCGCGCCCGCCGCTACGGCACCCACTACGACCCCGACAGCCAGGTGCTGGTCACCGTCGGCGCCACCGAGGCCATCGCGGCCACCGTGCTCGGCCTGGTCGAACCCGGCGACGACGTGGTGCTCATCGAGCCCTACTACGACTCCTACGCGGCGGCCATCGCCCTGGCCGGAGCCCGGCGCCGCACCGCCCGGCTGGTGCCCGACGGCGACGGCTTCGCGCTCGACCTGGACAGCCTGCGCGCCGCCATCACCCCGAAAACGCGACTGCTGCTGGTGAATTCGCCGCACAACCCGACCGGAACCGTGCTGTCGCGCGCCGATCTCACCGCCATCGCCGAACTCGCCGTCGAACACGACCTGTACGTCATGTCCGACGAGGCGTACGAGCACCTCTGCTACGACGGGCACGAGCACATCAGCCTGTCCACGCTGCCCGGCATGTTCGAGCGCACCATCGTGATCTCCAGTGCCGCCAAGACCTTCAGCGTCACCGGCTGGAAGATCGGCTGGGCCTGCGCGCCCGCGCCGCTGCTGGACGCGGTGCTGGCCGCCAAGCAGTTCCTCACCTTCGTCGGCGGCGGCCCGTTCCAGCCCGCGGTCGCCCACGCGCTCAACAACGAGCAGCAGTGGGTGGCCGCGCTGCGGGACACCCTCGCCGAGAAGCGACTTCGCCTCTCCGCGGCGCTGTCCGAGGCCGGTTTCGGTGTGAAACGCAGTGACGGCACCTATTTCGTGTGCGCCGACATCACTCCGCTCGGCGCGTCCGACGCCTACGCCTTCTGCCGCGAACTGCCCGAACGCCTCGGCGTGGCCGCGGTGCCGGTCAGCGTCTTCGCCGACGACAAGGCCGCGTGGAATCACCTGGTGCGGTTCACCTTCTGCAAGAAGGAGGAGACCATCGCCGAGGGCGTGCGCCGCCTCCGGGCCGGCCACCAGGCCGAAGCTCTACGCTGATGCCGCACCGCGCGAGGTCCGTCGATCGCGTCGTGTTCAGGCGGTCCGGTCCGTCGGTGCGGGCGCTGCCCGTAGATCGTTCGAGCCGACGCATGTTCGAAGGGCGTGTCGGTGGCCCGCCGTTCGCGGTCCAGTCGGTGATGAGTGGCCCGCGACAGCGGCGGAGTGCGGCCGGAGAATCGGTCGCATGATCGAAGCGAGTGCGGTGCTGGGCGTGGCCGCCGCGGCGCTGGGGCTGGTGCTCACGCCGGGGCCGAACATGATGTATCTGGTGTCGCGGACCGTGTCGCAGGGGCGGCGGGCCGGACTCGTGTCACTGGGCGGGGTGGCGGTCGGATTCGGGGTGTATCTGGCGGCCGCGACGGCCGGGATCACGGCGATCTTCGCCATGGTGCCCGCGCTGTATCTGACGGTGAAGGTCGCGGGCGCGCTGTACCTGGTCTACCTGGCCTGGAAGACCTTGCGGCCGGGCGGGATCGGGCTGTTCGCGCCGACCGAGCTGCCCGCGGATCCGGCTCGGCGGCTGTTCACGATGGGGCTGGTCACCAATCTGCTCAACCCCAAGATCGCCATCCTCTACATGGCGCTGATCCCGCAGTTCGTGGTGCCCGCGCACGGGCGGGTCTGGTTACAGAGCCTGTCGCTGGGCGCGGTGCAGATCGCCATCGCGGTCACCGTGAACGCCCTGATCGTGCTGAGCGCGGGCGCGGTCTCGACCTTCCTGGCCCGGCGGCCGCTGTGGCTGCGGGCGCAGCGGTACGTCACCGGGTCGGTGCTCGGCGGTATGGCCGCCCTGGTGCTCTCGGACCGGGCGCGGCCGGTCCCGGCTTGATCAGACGCGGCCGGTCCCGGCCTGATCAGGCGCTGCCGGTCCCGGCCTGATCAGGCGCGCAGCGGGCCGGGGTAGAGGAACTCGTCGGCCGGACGGTCGGTGCGGTCCAGCCAGGCGGCCAGGAACCCGGTCAGATCGACCGGCGAGCGCGACCCCAGGAAGGTCCGGAACTCCGGCATGGACGCGTTGCCGTACCGGTGCGCCATGACGAAATCACGGACTGCTCCGAAGAACGCGGCGTCGCCCATGGTCCGGCGCAGCGCGTGCAGGAACAGCGGACCCCGGTAGTAGACCGCGGTGAATTCGTTGTCCTTACCGGGGTTCTGGAGCGCGATCTCCCAGAACTTCGGATCGTCATGGTATTTCGCGACGGTGTCGCGGTACTCGGCGTCGACGTCCTTGCCGTCCTTGCGTTCCGACCACAGGTAGTCGGCGGTGTAGCTGGCGAAGCACTCGTTCAGGCAGATGTCGGACCACTGCTTCACCGACATGGAGTCGCCCCACCACTGGTGGGCGATCTCGTGCACCACGGTGCTCAGGTCGGTCCAGGGCGCGTAGATCGGGCGCGACTGCGTCTCCAGCGAGAACTGGAGTCCGGTGTCGACGTAGAGGCCGCCCGCGGTGTCGAACGGGTACGGGCCGTACAGCTCCTCCTGGAAGTCCAGGATCTCGGGCAGCCGCGCCTCCAGGTCCCGGCCCTTGCCCGCGCTCGGCGCGAAGGCGCTCAGCAGCGGAGTTCCATTGGCGCGCCGCTGTTCCAGGAACTCGAACCGGTCGACGGCGACGGTGGTCAGGTAGCCGACCACCGGCTGACGCATCTCCCAGGACACGGTCCGGTTCGCGCCCTGCACGGTGTCGGACACCTTGTCGCCGATCGACATCACCTCCCACTCCTGCGGCACCGTGGCGTGCAGGGTGAAGGTCGCCTTGTCCAGGGGCGTGTCGTTGAGCGGGTACCAGCTGCTCGCCGAATGCGGTTCACCCGCCACGAACGCGCCGCCGCTGGGCGAGAACACCCAGCCCTCGCCCTCGGTGCCGGTCACCTCGCCCGCGTACTCCACCCGCACGGTGAACGGCAGACCCGGGAGCAACGGGATCAGCGGGGTGACGGACAGTTCGTGCTCGCCGTTGCGGTCGAACCAGGCGGGCAGGTTGTTGACGGTCACCTTGGACACCGACGGGCCGCTGTAGTCCAGGTTGAACACCCGCAGGGCCTGGGTCGCCACCGCGTCGACGCGGGTGTCCCCGGTCAGCTGATGCGTCGGCGGGTCGTAGGAGATGGTGACGTCGTAGTGGCCGACGTCGTAGCCGCCGTTGCCGTCCAGCGGGTAGTACGGATCGCCCGCGCCGGGCGCGCCCGTCAGCGGGTCGCTCGAATCCGCCTGCGCGGGAGCCGCGTTCGCGCCCAGCAGCAGTACCGCCCCCACCGTCAGGTACCGCCAGTTCCGAAGCATCCGCTCCAGCCGCCCTTTCCACACACCTACGAGTGCCGACGAGCTGATGCTAATCGGCTGCGGACTCAGCTACCGCTGCCCGACACGGCCACACTCGCCCCCAGGCCGATGATCATCACCCCGCCCGCGCCGCCGACCGCCTCCAGCCGCTTCGGCGAGCGCGCGAACCATTCCCGAGCCGAACCCGCCGCCAGCGCCCACACCGAGTCGGAGACCAGCGCGACGGCGATGAACAGCAGCCCGAGGATCAGCATCTGCACCGGGACCGGTCCGGCGTGCGGGGCCACGAACTGCGGCAGCACCGCGGAGAAGAAGATGATCGCCTTCGGATTGGTGACGCCCACCAGCATCGACTGCCGCAGCGCCCGGCCGGTGCCGACCGGCTCGGCTCGCGCCTGGAACGCCTCCCGCAGCGCACGCCGATCCCGGATCGCCTGCACCCCGAGATAGATGAGATAGAGCGCGCCCGCGAACTTCACGATCGCCAGCGCGATCGCGGACGCGGCCAGCAGCGTGCCCAGACCGGCCGCGACCAGCACCATGACGCCGAGGACGCCCAGGGAATGACCGAGCACGGACAGCAGCGCGGCCCGCCGCCCGTAGGACAGCGCCCGGCCGATGACGAAAAGCACTCCGGGGCCGGGGATTACGATCAGCGCGACGGCCGCGATCAGAAACGCCACCAGATTCGTGACGGGAACCATCACCCCATCCTACGAAGCGGCGCAAGCGGAAATCGCGGGTTCGGAGCGGATCGCTCAGCCGCGCAACTCCTCCGGCAGCTGCTGCGGGTCCAGCAGCAGGCGCTTGGCGTCCGCGCCGCGCACCTTGATGGCCAGATCCAGATTGTCGGTGAGCAGCTTCCACTCGACCTCGTGGATGGCCTCGCGGGCGCGTTCGATGATGTTCAGGTCCCGGGTGCCCCAGGCGATGGGCATGGCGCTCACCGATTGCCACAGGTCGCCGACCGGGCCGGGGGCGCGGTCCACGCGCACGGTCACCGCCGGTACCCGTTCCCCGGTGCGGGCCCGGTGCCCGGGGAGGGAACGGACCGTGCGGGTCACCAGGGCGTAGCGCGGGCCGGGGGCGTTCGGCTTGGCCAGGTCGACCAGGGCCAGCAGGGTGGCCCCGTTCCCGTGGGTCTCCGACACCACCGCGGGCACCAGGTCGCCCGCGGCGTAGAGCTTGTCCACCCGGCCGCGATGCGGCATCCAGTACCCGATGAACGCCGCGGTCACCGCGGCGGCCAGGAAGGCCACCGCCAGCAGCCAGGACCATGGGTGGTTCACCCAGATCAGGAACGCGGTGCCCAGTCCCAGCGCGGTGGCGGCCGTGTATGCCCAGACGCGGAGTCGTCGCAGATACGCGACCACCTCGTTGACCGCCCGAGCATGGTCGCGGTCCACCGCGAATTCGAAGCGCCGCACGTACGTCCCTCCCGCCTTATGGAGGCTCTTCCTCCACTTATCCTATCGTCGGACCCAGCAGGTCGTCCGCATCGGTGATGCGATAGGCATACCCTTGCTCGGCCAGGAAACGCTGCCGGTGCGCGGCATACTCGGCGTCCAGCGTGTCACGTGCGACCACGGAATAGAAGTGAGCCTGGCCGCCGTCGTGTTTCGGCCGCAACAGCCGCCCGAGCCGCTGCGCCTCCTCCTGCCGCGACCCGAAGGTGCCCGAAACCTGCACCGCCACCGAGGCTTCCGGCAGATCGATGGAGAAGTTGGCCACCTTCGACACCACCAGCACCGGGATCTCGCCGCGGCGGAAGGCGTCGAACAGCTCCTCGCGCTCCTTGGTGCGGGTGGAACCCTGGATGACCGGGGCGTTCAGGTGCTCGCCCAGCTCGTCCAGCTGATCCAGGTAGGCCCCGATCACCAGACTCGGCGCGTCCTTGTGCCGGGCCAGGATCGACTCCACCACCGGCAGTTTGGTGCGCGCGGTGGAGCACAGTTTGTAGCGCTCCTCCGGCTCGGCGGTGGCGTAGGCCATGCGCTCGGCATCGGTCAGGGTGACCCGCACCTCGACACAGTCCGCGGGCGCGATCCAGCCCTGCGACTCGATGTCCTTCCACGGCGCGTCGTAGCGCTTGGGGCCGATCAGCGAGAACACGTCGCCCTCGCGGCCGTCCTCGCGCACCAGGGTGGCGGTCAGCCCGAGCCGGCGGCGCGACTGCAGATCCGCGGTCATCCGGAAGACCGGGGCGGGCAGCAGGTGCACCTCGTCGTAGATGACCAGGCCCCAGTCGCGGCTGTCGAACAGCTCGAGATGCCGGTATTCGCCCTTGGTCTTGCGCGTGATCACCTGATAGGTGGCGATGGTGACCGGACGGATCTCCTTGCGCTCCCCGGAGTACTCGCCGATCTCGTCCTCGGTCAGCGAGGTGCGGGCCAGCAGCTCGCGCCGCCACTGCCGCCCGGCCACGGTATTGGTGACCAGGATCAGCGTGGTGGCCTTGGCCTTCGCCATCGCCGCCGCGCCCACCATGGTCTTGCCCGCGCCGCACGGCAGCACCACCACGCCGGAGCCGCCCGCCCAGAACGACTCCGCGGCCAGTTCCTGATAGTCGCGCAGATGCCAGTTGCTGGACTGGTAGTCCAGGTCGATCTGGTGCGCCTCGCCGTCGACGTAGCCGGCCAGGTCCTCGGCGGGCCAGCCGACCTTGAGCAGCATCTGCTTGATGCGGCCGCGCTCGGACGGATGCACGATCACCGTGTCGTCGTCGATGCGCGCGCCCAGCATCGGCTGAATCTTCTTGTGCCGCAGGATTTCCTCGAGCACCGCGCGATCCAGGCTGACCAGGACCAGCCCGTGCGCCGGGTGCTTCATCAACTGCAGCCGCCCGTAGCGGGCCATGGTGTCGACGATGTCGACCAGCAGCGGCTGCGGCACCGCGTACCGGCTGAAGCTGACCAGTGCGTCGACCACCTGCTCGGCGTCGTGCCCGGCGGCCCGCGCGTTCCACAGCGCGAGCGGCGTCACCCGATAGGTGTGCACGTGCTCGGGCGCGCGTTCGAGCTCCGCGAACGGCGCGATGGCCTGCCGCGCCGCGCCGGCCGACTCATGATCGACCTCCAGCAGCAGCGTTTTGTCACTCTGCACGATGAGTGGACCGTCGGTCACGAACACCTCCTGGCTTGATCCGGGCCCGAACGGGCCTTGACCATTCTCCAGGAAGCCGCCGACAAAGCCACGTGACCTGCGTCCCGTGCCCGGATCCATGGCCGATGACGCCGCTGACCGGGCCGATGCGTTTCATCGGATTCCGTGAAAGCGGTCAAGACCAGAGTTCTGGTGGCTACGATCACTCGAAAATTGGACGCTTGTCCATTTGGACGTTTGACCCAAGGGAACTGAAAAGAATGCAGAGACGCTGGACGCGCGGGCTGCTCGCCGCCGCCGTCGCGGGCGGGGTGATGGCCTCCGCGGTCGTCGCGGACGCCGCGCCCACCGCCACCTCGATCGGGCGGATCCACACCGACGGCTCCCACTTCGTGGACGACAGCGGCCGGGTCGTGCTGCTGCACGGGGTCAACAATGTCGACAAGGAACCGCCCTTCCTCCAGGCGGGAGACGGGCTCACCGTCACCGAGGACGACGCGGCGCTGCTGGCCCGCCACGGGTTCAACACCGTCCGGCTGGGCGTGTCCTTCGACGGGCTGATGCCGACCAAGGGCGTCGTCGACACCGCGTATCTGGATCGGGTCGCGGACATCGTGGACACCCTGGCGGAGTACGGGATCCACACCGTGCTGGACAACCACCAGGACGGGTTGTCGAAGGTGTGGGGCGGCAACGGTTTTCCGGAGTGGTCCCTCCACGCCCGCCCGGGGGCGGGGGAGCCCAATCTCGGCTTCCCCCTCTACTACCTGATGCCCAGCATGAACGCGGGCTGGGACGAGGTGTGGAACAACTCCTACGGCGCCCTCGACTACCTCGGCCAGGCGCTCGGCGCGCTCGCCGCGAAGATGAGCGGCCACCCCGGCGCGATGGGCATCGAACTGCTCAACGAGCCGTGGCCGGGGAGCGCGTTCCTGTCCTGCTTCCCCAACGGCTGCCCGGGCTTCGACGTGAAATACCAAGCGGCCATGCAGAAGCTGACCGACGCGGTGCGCGGGAGCAACGGCGACCTCATGGTGCTGTGGGAGCCCAACGTCACCTGGAACGAGACCATGCCCAGCAGCCTGGGCAAGAATCCGCCGATCAGCGCCCCGAACATCGCGTTCGCGCCGCACGACTACTGCATGCCCAGCCAGATGGCCATCTACATGGGCCTGCCCACGTTCCTGCGCGGCCTGTGCCCGCTGCAGCAGGACAAGACCTGGGGCAATATCGACGCCCTCACCGCGCGCACCCAATTGCCCACGCTGGTCACCGAATTCGGTGACGGCGACGCGACGGTGCTGCGCAATACCCTGGTCCGCGCGGACGAGCGGTTCGCGAGCTGGCAGTACTGGCACTACTCCTCGCGCTTCGGGGCGGGCGGGCCGAAGCCGGATCCTTTCCTCGGGGACGTCGGCAAGCAGCTGGTGCGCACCTATCCGCGGGCGACCGCGGGCACGCCCGGGCGGATGATCTTCGATCCGGACACCGGTGACTTCGCCTACCGGTACACCCCGCGCGCGGGGACCACGGAGATCTACGCCTCGGATGTCCACTATCTGGACGGCTACGCCGTGCGGGTCGAGGGCGGCCACGTGACCTCCGCGCCCGGTGCGCGGGTGGTGACGGTGGAGGCCGACGCGTCGACGCCGGTGACCGTGTACATCAACCGTCCGGGCTCGAAGGGCGCGACGGTGCCCACCGGTCCGATCGGGACGGGTTCGGCCAGTGGTTCGGCGAGTGGTTCGGCGGGCAGCGGCTCGGCGAGCGGCTCCGCGGATTCCGGGTCCGGCAGCGGATCGGGATCCGGTTCGGCACAATGATGCGCGAAAGCCAATGATGCACGAAAGCTATTGCCCCGCTTGTGTAACGAGTGGGGCGCGGATATCGACACACGGCAAAGGGGCGCTGTTGGTCACGCGCCCAGTTTTGTCGATCGAGAGGTAACCCATGTTGTATTTCGGCCTGCCGATGCTCAGCACCCTGCCCACCCTGCTCGTGAACCTCTCGTGGCTGGGTATGCGCGGATTGTCCATGCTGCCGCACTGAATCGCGGGCACTGATCGGTGATGTCGTCCGGATATAACCCGGCGTCGGATGCGGGTCCGGGCGGCACACAGGTATTCTCACCGCGTTCACAGCCGTGAACGGTTCGGTGAGAAAGGTTTTCGCTAGTGAAGCTCGCAGGAACGAGGCCGTTGATGCGCCTCGTGCTCGCCCTCGTGGCGGTGGCCGTGGCCGTATTCGCCGTTTCCGGCTGTTCGGCGCTCCAGAACGCCAGCAAGTCCGACACCGCCAAGTCCAAGGTCGGTGACTGCATCAATGTGATCGAGGGCTCGGCCACCGACTCCAAGACCGCGCCCGTCGACTGCTCCGACCAGAAGGCGGTCTACAAGGTCGCCGCGGTCGCGGACAAGAAGACCGACTGCAAGGAAGAGCAGACCTCCTACGAGGAGACCCTCAACGGCGGCACCACGGCCTTCCTGTGCCTGAGCCCCAACTTCAAGAAGGGCTCCTGCTACAACGAGAGCCAGACCACCGGCTACAAGTTCGTGGCGTGCACGGCTCCGGAAGCCTCGTTCAAGGTGATCGACCGGATCGACGGCCAGGCCGACGAGTTCGCCTGCGACCCGAGCACCGCGATCGGGTTCCGCATCGTCCCCGAGCCGAAGACCACCTTCTGCCTGGGCAACCCCAAGGGGTAGGCCCGAGGGTTGCGCCCCCCACGGACCGCCCGGTACTTGTCGGCATCACCAATGCCGTGCGGGTGCCGGGCTTTTCCTATTCCACCAGGGCGACCGAGGCGATGCGGTGCAGGGTGAAGTGGCGGACCGCGCCGGTGACCGGGTCCAGGGCGTCGAGTTGCCCGCCGCCGACCTTGAGCGGCTCCACCACGCGCTGTGAGGCGACGCCCTGGGCGTCCACGTAGCCGATGTGGACGCGGCGGCGGGTGCGGGCGGCCAGCTGGAGCAGGTTGAGGGTGGCCTGGGTGCTGGTGCGGGAGCCGTCGGAGCGAACCGTCTGCCCGGCGCGGGCATGCGCGGCGCGCTCGCTCGCGCGCAGTTCGGCCACCAGGGATCGCAGCTGGTCGGCGCTGGGCGGGTTGGGCCGCCAGTTCGGGTGCGGGCGCTGCCGGGCGGGCAGGCGCGCGCCGCGCGGCCGCAGGTCCACGATGGCGCCCGCGGAATCCTCGCCCGCGGGGCTGAATCCGGCGGCCCGCAAGCGTTCCAGCACCTCGCCCAGCGGGGCCTGGGAGATGGCGACCGTCGGGGCGACCGCGCGCAGGGCCAGTTCCCCGGCGACCGGCGCGGCGAGTACCTCGGCGAGCAGTGTGGGATCGTCGCTGCGCAGGAAACTCTGGGCCATGCCCGCGCGCAGGCGGCCATGACGGCGGGCCACATCGTCGATCAGGTAGGTCAGCGACTGGGGGACCGGGGTGCGGGAGTGGGTGGTGAACAGGTGGTGCAGTTCCGCGGACGTGGCCCCGGCGTCCAGGGCACGGCGCACCGAGGTCTCACTGATCCGGTACACCGTGGCCGCGCCCGCCGATTCGACGTCGGCGACCACGGCGATCCGGTCCTGCAGTTCGGGCACCAGCGGGCCGGGCGCGATGACCGTCAGATCCGCCTGCACCAGCACGTGATCCACCGGTTCGGGCAGCGCGATCGCCATCTCCGATTCGGCGTCCTCCGGACTGCCGTGCAGCAGGGCGCGCCCCGCGGAGGTGACCGCGCCGCGCGCCAGCAGTCCGAGCGCCTCGGCCTCGGCGAGAGTGGCGCGCACCGCCTCCAGCCGGTAGTGGCGGCGCCGGCGCGGCTCCCGCCAGGCCAGGATGCGCCCCAGATCGGCGGCGGAAACCTCGGTGCCGGGCGGGAATTCGGCCAGCAGGCCCAGAACGGCGTGCCGGTCGCGGACCGCGTACACGGTGCGCAGCTCCGCCGAGAGCGCCGCCAGGGGTTTGTCGTTGGCGTCGCGCAGCCCGATCATCCACGGCAGCCGGTCCAGTTCCAGCCAGGCCTGCGCCAGCACCGCCCAGCGGCGCGAGGGCACCACGGCCAGCCAGGCGTCCGAGGTGGTGGTCGGCGTCCAGAAGTCGTCGGTGCCGTCGCCGTCGGGCGCGGGTTCGGGGGTGCCCTTGTCGATCAGGCGCGCGGCGGCCAGGATCTCGGCGAGCAGGCCGAGCCGGTCCTCGTCGATGCCGGTCTGCTTGGCGACCCGGCGCAACTCGCGCACCCCGAGGCCGCCCGACCGCAGCACCGGGGCGGGCGCGCGGCCCAGCACCTCCAGCACGGAGGCGCTGTGCCGCAACAGTTCCCCCACCTCGCCCGCGGCCACCGCGTTGATGTCGGCGGGGGCGTGCTTGGTGGTGTCGGGGTGCGGGGCCGCGAGCGCGTGCGGATCGGTGACCGGCTCGTTGCGCAGCACCTGCCCGACCGAGACCGGCAGCTCCACGGTCTCCTCGTCGATCCAGTTCAGCAGCCGGTGCGCCAGCAGCCGCTGCACCGGACGGTCGTCGGGGGTGCCGGGCGCGGCGTCCCGGGTGCGGCCGCGCGGGCCGGTGCTCGCCAGCTTCTCCAGCAGCGCGCGTTCCTGTGGCGTGGACGCGGCCAGGGCGGCGCTGATCTCGGGTTCGGTGAGCGCGTCCGGCAATTCGGTGGTGCTGCCCAGCGGCCAGGGCAGGGCCTCCTGCGCGGCCGGTGACACGCGCAGGGCGGTGTCGGGACCCCAGACCAGGGCGCGGGCGCGCAGCTTGGCCAGCGCGGCGTTCACGGGCGCGGCGGGCACCCGGTCCGAGAGCAGCTTGCGCAGCGTTTTGGCGGGGAGGGGAGCGCCGTGGCGGCCGTCCCCGGCCCCTTGCACCACAAGGGTTTCGATGACGGCGAAGTCGAGGGTGTTCAGTTCGTCGCCCGCGCGCAGCACCGAGGCGCGCTGTTCGGTGCGGGCGGCCAGCACGGCCATCGAGGCGGGCAGCGGGACGGCCAGGTCGGGACGCAGCTCCAGCAGCGTCACGAGTTCGTCGTCGCCGCGCTTGGAAAGCCACTCGGCCAGCGTCAGATCCGCGGATTTGGCGGATTTCGCGGGCTTGGCCGTGGCCGTGGAATCGGCGGGCGCGTCCGGGTCGCCCGTCGGGGTGGGGGTTTCGGTCACTTCACCCGATCCGTCGGGGAGTGCGGGCGCGGTTCAGCGACCGCCGCGGCCACCAGGCGGTAGACAGGGCCTGGAGTCGTACGCGGCGGTCGCCCGGGAACGAGCGCCGTCAACCGCATATCGGTCGGTACGACGGATCAGCGGTTGACGATGGTGTGCGGGTGCACGTAGGGCAGCTGCTCGACCGGCAGCGGGAACTCCATGTCCTCGCCGTAGGGGGAGAGCCCACCGGAGCGGGTCGAGGAGAGCTCGGTGACCGCGTGATCGCCGTTGGTCTCCGGCCAGCCGTTGTCCACATAGGGTTTGTTCGATTTGTTCACCACGCCGCTCATTCTGGCATGCGCACCTACCGGCCGCCCTCCCCGGCACGGTGTCTGATTGCCTCCGCTTCGCTGCGGCGTGTTCGAGGCCCTGTTACCTCGGTCTTCCCTCCTCCGCTTCGCTCCCCCGCTCCAAGCGCGGGGAGGCGGAGCGCAGTCCAGACCGAGGCGGGCCTCGAACGCGTGGGGAATCCGGCTGCGGGAACGACGAAGGCCCCCATCGTCATTGATGGGGGCCTTCGGAGGGAACAGGGGGGCTGCCTACTGGGGCAGCAGGCCCTTGTTCGCCTGGAAGAAGTTCACGACGCCCGGGTCGAGCTGGGTGCCATTGGCCTTGGTGGCGTTGAGGAAATCCAGTGCGGGCTGGGGGATCTGAATGCCCTGCTGCTGGGCGACCGCGATGGCGCGGTCCACGGCCTGGAAGACTTCCTGCGTGCCGTTGGTGGCGCCGCCGGGGCCGGCCTGCTGCGGAGCCCACTGCGGGACGTCGGACGCGGCGGGCGCGGGGGCCGTGCGCGGGGTGGCGGAGCTGGAGAGGCCGAGGCTCGAGGAGCAGGAGGGCCAAGCGCCCCAGCCCTGCGTGGCGAGTACCTTCTCGGCGACCGCGATCTGCTGTTCACGGGTGGCCTGGTTGGCGGTCGCGGCGTACTCGCCGCCGCCGTGGGCGGTCCAGGTGCCGGGGGAGAACTGCAGTCCGCCCTGGAAACCGTTGCCGGTGTTGATGCCCCAGTTACCGCCGGCTTCGCACTGTGCGAGCTTGTCCCAGTCGGAGTCGGGTGCCGCGCTGGCGTTTCCTGCCATGGCCACTCCCGCGCCGCCGAGAGCGATGCCGGTCAGGGCAACCTTGGCGACAGTGCGGCCGGTGTTGGTCGGCTTGCGATGGCGTCCACTCATTTTCGGGTCTTTCCTCTCGTACGCGCCTGCGAGACCGACTACCGGGGTCGGACTGAGAGGTCGTCCGGCCCGGCGCACTGGCTGTGCGCTATGCCTCGTCTTCGCCCCTCGTTCCAGTTGGGGGTCCGTACCCGCGGGGCGAAGTTCGGTGCGGCGGGCCGGTGGCGCCGGGCTGACCCGGCTGGTGGAGAACATTACGACGCTCGCGGCGAAAAATCACCATTTGGTAACCGTCGTGTCCGTACGGGTCATTCACCGGCGCAACGGGTTCCATCGGGCTTCTGTGCAGGTGGTCACGGCGAGTCTCGGCCGATAGGGGTCTGTCACCACTCCGTGACCGTCTCGTTATGTGATGAAGATCACAGGAATGGCCGGGTAACGAACTGGGCAATCTCAGCGCGCCCGGCGCCCCGACCACAGCGCGTAGACGATCGACAGCAGGAAGCCGAGCGGCGCGCACATGGCGAGCAGGTACAGCCACACCCCCGGCTTCGAATCGGTCAGCAGCCCGACGCCGAAGATGGCGAAGACCGCCAGCAATCCGATCGCGAACAGCCCCATGGCGATGTAGAGCAGCCAGCCCGCGGAACGGCGAGGGGCCTGCTCGGAAGAAGTGTCGGACACCTCTCGACCGTAAAACTGATGTGCTCGGGCTATTCGCACCGGGGTAGACTCGGAGTTCAGTCGCGTCCTGCATAGCTGTGTGGGGCGCGTTCTTTTGCCCGGTTGCTCCGGGCTGGAATGACGAACGGGTGAGCGCAGTGCCGACCGGCAAGGTGAAGTGGTACGACGTCGAAAAGGGCTTCGGCTTCCTGTCCCAGGATGAGGGAGAAGACGTCTATGTTCGATCGTCGGCGCTGCCCGACGGTGTCGAGGCGCTCAAGCCCGGCCAGCGTGTCGAGTTCGGTATGGCCGCGGGTCGCCGTGGCCCGCAGGCGCTTTCGCTGAAGCTCCTGGAGACCCCCACTCTGCGCGAGGAGCGCGGCGGCCGGGGTGAGCGCGGTGGCCGCGGCGGCCGCACCGACGGCGCCCCCATCGACCGCAAGTCCCCGGACGAGCTGCACGGCCTCATCGAGGACATGATCACGCTGCTGGAGACCAAGGTGCAGCCGGATCTGCGCCGTGGCAAGCACCCGGACCGCAAGACCGCCCAGCGCATCGCCGAAGTGGTGCGTGGCGTGGCGCGCGAGCTCGACCACTAGGTCGCACGCGCTCGAAACGGCAATCGGGCCCCGGTGATTCGATCACCGGGGCCCGATTCACGTTGCGGCGGACCCGGTTTCCCGCGGCCGGCCGAGCTCAGCTGAACAGCGCGGGATCGAACGCGGGGGTGTGCACCGCCCAGATGCCGCGGGAGATGACGCCTTCGTTGCCCGCCTCGTCGCGCGCCGGAATGGGCAGGTGCAACTCCATGATGGCCAGCTTCACGCCCTCGTTGGCGGGGGTCTTGATGGTCAGCGTGCGCGGCTTGTCCCACTTGGAGTCCTTGTCGCGCTCCGGCTTGCCGGACAGCTTCCACGGCTCCTTGTAGGTGAGGATCTCCGCGTCGGCCTTGTTGTTCGGCAGGCGGTAGCCGATCAGCAGCTCCCAGGGCGCGTCGACGATCTCCTTGGGCAGCGACAGCTGGATGGTGGAGCCGGGCGGCACGTCGAGGTCGGAGACCGCCTCGGTGGTGTTGCACTTGCCCATCGAGAGGCGTTCCTTGGACACCTCGAGGTCGCAGTACAGGAAGGGCTCGACCGTCACGGACTTGCCGTGCGCGTACGCGGTGATCTCGGGCTCGGACTTGTCGGTGTGGCGGGCGATGACCACGATCGCGGCGAAATAGGCCACGGCCACCACGGCTAGAACCGCCAGCAGAGCGATGATCGTGCGGGCTTTGGGTTGGCTCACCGGGTTTCCTGTCCGTTACTGGGTGGGTTCCCCGCGCCGTGCGCACCGGGAATCTCCTGCTTGGCGTGCTGGGGTCGGTTACCGCCCAAACCGGGCAGCAGCGAATGACCACGGTAGCTGACCACGGTCTGTATCAAGCCCAGCGCCATGATGACGGAGACCACGGCGAACCCCTTCCACCACATGGTCGGCATCCACAGGGTGGGCAGCAGGACGCCCAGCGCGCCGCCGAAGACCCACGCCAGCTGCAGCACGGTCTCGGAGCGGCCGAAACCGGACGCGACCGATTCCGGGGGCAGGTCGTCCTGGATGGAGGCGTCCAGTGACACCTTGGCCAGCGCGCTCGCGCCCGCCGCGATCAGCGTGGCGAGCGCCGCGCCCAGCAGGCTGTCCAGGACCGCCGCGGCGATGGCGGCGGCGACGCAGGCGACGGTGCAGATCAGCACGATCAGCTGGGGGCGGCCGAGTTTCATGCGGGCGCCTGTCGCATTGCCGGTGAAATTGCCGATGGCCGCGGCCGCGCCGACGATGCCCAGCATGGCGATCTGCTGCACGCCGTGCTTGTCGGTGGCCTTGACCACGAACGCCACATAGAAGGTGAGGAAGCCGGTCAGCACGCGCACCGTGCTGTTGCCCCACAGGCCGGTCACCACCGAACGGCCCAGCGGCTGACGGCGTTTGGTGGGCGGCACGTCCCCGGCCCGGCTCGGGTCCAGCACCTCGGTGCGGGAGTCGCCGCCGTGGTAGCCCAGGGTGGCGGGCACTTCGCCCTCGGTGTTCTCCACCCAGGCCGGGATGCGCAGGCTCAGGAACATGCCGGCGGCGGCCAGCGCGGCCGCGAACAGCAGCGCGCCGGTCGAGCCGGTCACCTTGGCGATCAGCGCCGCCACGCCGCCCGCGCACAGGGTGCCGCCGACCAGTCCGAAGACGGTGAGGCGTGAGTTGGTGCGCACCAGGTCGATTCCCGGCGGCAGCACGCGCGGGGTGACCGCGGACTTCAGCACCGAGAACGACTTGCTGAGCACCATCATGCACAGGGCCAGCGGGTACAGCGCCCAGTTGTCGATATTGAAGATGAGCAGTCCGGCCACCAGCACGCGGATCGCGAACGAACCCGCCAGCGCGATCCGGCGGCCGTGCTGCAGGCGGTCCAGCATCGGGCCGATCACCGGTGCGATGACCGCGAACGGGGCGATGGTGATCACCAGGTACAGCGCCACCTTGGTGACCGATTCCGCGGTCGCGCTGGCGAAGAACAACGTATTGGCCAGGGCCACCGCGATGGCGGCGTCGGTCGCGAAGTTCGCCATGGTGGCGTACACGAGCGCGGTGAGGCCGGACTCCTCCGCGCCGTCGGCCTTGGCGGCGCGCTGGAAGGTCGCGAAACCGCTCTGCGTCAGTTCGATGCTGCGCCGCGCCGCGACCCGGGTGACGGTCAGCTTCCGGGGCGGCTTGTGCAGCCCGCCGCTGTCGTGGGCATCGGGGGCGTCGCCGGGTGAAAGCTGCTGCGTATGAGCCGTTTCCGAGGATTCGGCGGTGGTGTCGCGGCCCACGGGTCCGGGCGCGTCGGCGGGTTTCGAGTCGTGACGCTGTGGCCCGCGCGGGTGCGAGTTCTCGGGCTCCTGGGCGTGTCCCGAGTCGGGGTCGTAGCGCACTCGCCGGGTGGTGTTGAAGTCGTGCGGCTGTTGCCAGTTCTCCGGCTCGTCCCCCGTTCCCCGGGACGGCTGGGTCTCGTAGGGCCGGGTCGGCGGGTTGTCACCGGGATCGGATGTGCCGTGGCGGCGTTGCGCCCAGCGCGAGGTCCTGGCCTCCGGTTCGCGCGGTGCGTCGCCGCCGCGGTCGCGCGCGGGTTCGCTGCGCACCCCCGAGGACGGTTCGGCGGGTCGGGTGGGTGCGCGCCGGGTGAGGAATTCCGGCACGTCGTCCTGGTCGCGCGGCGACGCGGGCCGCCGCCCGGCGCGGTTCGCGGGCGGATAGCGGTCGTACCCCGGATGCCGTTCGATCATGGGTGAGTCCTCGTCGCCCCAGCGACCGGGATCGGCACCGGGGTCACGGGGAGCAGTCACGCCCCCAATTCTTGCAGTGCCGTCGGCGTGCGGCTGCACTACCGCCGGTGTGGGACGCCACAAGTTGGAGAGACCGGTCGTTTTTGGTGGGTCAGGCGGGAACGAAGCGGACTTCGTAGGACGTGGGCCACTTCTTTCCGGTGAGCAGGAAGCGATCGGTGCCGGGCAGATGGGCGATGCCGTTGAGAACATCCGTGTCGGGGGTGCGGGCGCTGCCGGGCAGCAGGCCGGAGGCGTCGATGCTCGCCAGTACGTCACCGGTGCCGGGGTCGATGCGCAGGATGGTGTCGGTGGCCCAGGTATTGGCGTAGACGGAACCATCGGGGGCGCAATCCAGTTCGTTGAGGCGAACGTTCGCGTGGCTGGTGAGCGTGACCGTCCCGGTGACGGCGAAGGTCCGCGGATCGCGGAAGGTCAGGGTGGAAGTCCCATCGCTCATGACCACGCGATCACCGCGCGTGCACAGGCCCCAGCCCTCGCCGTCGAAGCGGGCGGTGCGGATCTCGGCCAGGGTGGCCGGGTTTCGGGCGATGGCGAGCCCGTCCTTCCAGGTGAGCTGCCAGAGCACGTCGCCGGCGCGGGTGACGCCTTCGCCGAACAGCGGGGCGGGCAGGTCGGCGCGGGCGAGTTCGGCTCCGGTGTTCAGGTCGGTGGACACCACGGACGAATGGCCGGAGATTCCGGTCCCCTCATAGAGAACCGGCCCATCGGCTTCCAATCCTTCGGTGAACGCGCCCGGGTCGTGCGGCCGTGTCGCGACCACCTCGACACGCCACTTCGGCGTGTTGTCGGTGCTGGTGCAGCCGGTGATGGTCCCGGCCAGGGCCAGGGCCGTGGACAGCGTGATCGTGGCGGCCGCTACCGGTGCACGGCGTTTGCGCTCCATACGGCAAAATGTAGGGCGTGAGCGCGGTTGGAGTTTCGGAGTCCGGTGTGCGGCCGATCCTGGCGGAGGCGGTCCAGCTGGCCCGCCGTGCGCTGCTGGATCTGGAGCCGGTCGGCGTGGGCGCGCATCTGGGCGTGACGGGCGAGGACGAATCCTCGGCCACCCATCACTTCGAGGCCACCCTGCCCGGCTATCACGGCTGGCAGTGGGCGGTCGTGGTGGCGGCCCCGCCGGAGGCGACGGTCGCGACCGTCAGCGAGTCGGCCCTGCTGCCCGGCCCGGACGCCCTGGTGGCGCCCGACTTCATCCCGTGGGACCAGCGCATCCGCCCCGGTGATCTCGCCCCCGGCGACCTGCTGGCCCCGCGGGCGAACGACCCGCGCCTGGTGCCCGGCTATGTCGCCACCGGCGACCCGGCCGTCGACGAGGTCGCGGTCGAGATCGGTCTCGGCCGCACCCGGGTGCTGTCCCGCGAGGGCCGCGAGGAGGCCGCCGACCGCTGGTTCTCCGAATTCGGTCCCGACACCGATATGGCCCGTTCCGCGCCGTCCACCTGCGGCCGCTGCGGTTTCTACGTCCCCCTCGCCGGTTCCCTGCGCGCCGCCTTCGGCGTGTGCGGCAATGCCATGGGCGCGGACGGGCGTGTCGTGCACGTGGCCTACGGCTGCGGCGCGCACTCGGACGTGGAACTGCCCACCGGCAACGGCTCCCCGCTGTACGAGGCGTACGACGACGCCGCCGTGGAATTGATCCCGCTCGCGGAGCTTCGCCCGGAAACCGCCGCGGTAGCGGAAGAATCCGGCGAATCCGGCGCGGCCGAGGGGGCGGAAAACGCTGCGGCCGAGGCTGAATCGGGCGATGCCGCCGAGCCGCAGAGCGCCGCCGAAGGCGAGTCCGCCGCGGCCGGTGAGTCGGAGACCGGTGCCGGCGACCCTGACCCCTCCGCCGACGCCGAGACCGCTCCCGCCGAGGCCGCCGACGAACAGACCGCGACCGAGTCCGCGGATGTGGCGGCCGGTGTGGTGGAAGCCGATGTCGAGGTGACCGAGGTCGCCGTCGCGGAGGACGAGCGTGCCGCCGCGGCGGGGGAGACCGAGGCCGAGCAGGCCGATCCCGGCGTGTTCGAGGCGGTCGATCCGGATGCGGTGTACGACGACGCGTGGGCGGTGACCGCGGTGTCGGTCGAACCGGAGACCGGGTCGGCGGAGTAGCGCCGAGCCCGGTCGTGACACGGCCCGGCGGCGCTGCCGGGCAGCGTGACAGCGGGGCCGATCGACCTCGGGAGCGTCGTCGCGCGGGCGATGACGGTGCTGCCGGTGCGGTCGTGACGAGGCGTGGATTTCGGTGGATCGCGCCGGATCCTGTGTAATACCCCGGATGCTTGGCCTTGGCGTGCCAACAACCGCTTTCGGGAAAGGGCGTACGGCGTGGTCTCGACCGAATTCGAGGATCCGTTCGGCACGGCGGAATTGCGCGCCGGAGTGGTGGCCGCCTGGCGCGGCTCGCCCACCCGGTTGCGGGAGGACGCCGCCACCGAGGCGGATCTGGTGCGGGCCGGCTACCGGGACCGGCTGCTGACCGAGCTGGCCCAGAACGCCGCCGACGCGGCGGTGAAGGCCGGGGTGCCCGGCCGGATCGCGGTCTGGCTGGACGGCCGCACCCTGCACATCGCCAACAGCGGTGCGCCGCTGGACGTCTCGGGCGTGCACGCGCTGACCGCCCTGCGCGCCTCCGGCAAGACCGAGAGCGCGGCCGTCGGCCGGTTCGGGGTGGGTTTCACCGCGGTGCTGACCGTGTCCGACGAGGTGGAGTTCCGTTCGACCAGCGGATCGGTGCGGTTCTCGCGGGGCGAGACCTGGGCGTTGCTCGGCGTGCAGGGCGTCGAGATCCCGGACCAGTCCGGCGATTTCGAGCCGCCCGCGCTGCGCCTGGCCTGGGCCATCGCGGAGCGGCCCGCGGACGGCTTCGACAGTGAGATCGTGCTGCGCCTGCGCGAATCGGCGGACCCGGCCGAGCTGCTCGCCGAGATGCGCGCCGAAGCTCCCGATCTGCTGCTGGAACTGCCCGCCCTGAACAACATTCGCATCGGCGACGACGAGATCGCCAGTACCCGGCGCGAACTGGCGGACCGCCTCACCGAACTCACGGTCACCGGCCCGAATTCCGATGAGCGCCTGTGGTGGCAGTACCGCACCGACCGCGCCCGCTGGCTGCTCCCGGTTCGTGACGGCCGCCCGGTCGCCGCCCGCCCGGACGTCCTGCGCGCCCCCACCCGCTCCGACGAGGAACTCTCGCTGCCCGCGGTCCTCATCGCCGACATCCCCATGCAGCCCGACCGCCGCCGCCTGCTCCCGAGCGCCCGCCCGGCCGACCTCGCGGCCGACTACGCCGCCTTCGCCCGCGCCCTGCCGCCCCGCGACCGCCTGGTGCTGGTCCCCACCCCGGGTTTCGCCCGCAGCGAGACCGACGCGGTCCTGCGCGAAGCCCTCATCGCCGAACTCCGCGACAACGAGTGGCTTCCGGTTCTCACCGTCAGCCAGGATCACGGACCCGCGCTCGCCCCCATGGATTTCGATGCGGCGCTCGCTGATTCCGCCGGTGCCGCGCGACCGGCCGCCGCCCCGGTGCTCGACGATCTCGCTGCCGGAGCTCCGGCCGCCGCATCAGTGGACAGTGCTGCCGTGGGCGGGGATACGCCCGAGGACGGGGACCAGAGCGGAGCCGCCGGGCCTGCCGGGCTCAGGGACGCTGCCGGATCTGCCCCCAAGCCGCGCGCGGCCCGGGCCGCCGAGCCCGAGACGCTGCCGCTGTGGGAGCTCCCCGAGGACGAAGCGCCTTCCGACGCTGTCGAACCCCATGACGCCATCGGCCCGCACGATGTGGTCGCCGGCTACGGCGCGGCCGAGTCCGGCGACCTGGCCGCCGCCGCGGATCTGGCCCGGGCCGCCGACCTGGCCGGGGTCGAGGACCTGACCGTGTCCACCGGCGCAGCCGAATTCGACCCCAGCGGGCTGGGGATGACTGTGGATGAATCGCGCTCGGCCGGAATTCCGGCGGCCGGGGAGGTCCGGATCGGGGTGGCCTCGCCGCGGCGGGCCGGCGTTTTCACCGGTGTGACCACGGAATTGGCGGATCTGCTGGCGGAGATGACCGGACCGCTGGTGATTCCGGAGTTGTCGGGCCGCATGTTCACGGACGCGCTCGCGGCCCTGGATGTGCATCGGATCGGCCTGGCCCGGATCGCGGAGCTGTCCGGCGGCCTGGAACGCGAACCGCAGTGGTGGTATTCGCTGTACGACGCCCTGGAGTCGTTCGCGGTGGATCCGCTGTCGGTGGAGGAGCTGGGCGCGCTGGCGGTGCCGCTGGTGGACGGACGGCTGGTGACGGGTCCGCGCACGGTGGTACTGGATGACCGTCTGGAGCAGGCGATTCCGGTGCACTGGGCGCGGTTGGCGCATCCGGAGGCGGCGCACGAGCTGCTGGGCCGCCTGGGCGCGCGTCCGGCCACGCCGGAGGATCTGCTGAACGATCCGGGCCTGCAGGCGGTGCTGGAGGACGATCCCAGCGATCCGGACACCGTGGACGCCGTGCTGGGGCTGGCCGCCCACTCTCTGGCCGCGCCGGGCGCGCTGCCGTCCTGGCTGGGTCTGATCGAATTGCCGGATGTGGCCGGCGAATTGACGCCCGCCGACGAACTGCTGCTGCCGGGTGCGCCGCTGGATCGGGTGCTGGTCGCGGATTCGCCCTTCTCCACCGTGGATTCGGCCGTCCTGGAGCGCTACGGCTCGGAGGCTTTGCGCGCCATCGGCGTCGGCTGGGGTTTCACCCTGGTCGCCGAGTCCGATCCGACCGGCCCCGATCATCACCTCGACGACGAGGAGACCTGGTGGGAGAGCCTGGTCGAGGATCCGTCCGAGCTGGTGGCGGTCCGCGACCTGGATCTGGTGGACGACGCGGAATGGCCGGAGGCCCTGCGCCTGCTGCTGTCCGAGGAGAGCACCCGCAGCCTGGTCGCGGACCGCGACGGCTACACGGCCTGGTGGCTGCGGCATCACGCGCACATCGACGGCATCCCGCTGGGCCTGCTGCGCCACCCGGACGACACCTTGTTCGCGGGCCTGCTCCCGCAGCTGCCGGGCTTCGGCGCTCAGGATCTGGCGGTGCTGCGCAGTGTCCTCGCCGATCCGGAGGTGCTGACGCCCGCGCTCGCCGAGGAGCTGCTCGACGCACTGGCCGATCCGGCGAGAGTGCCTACGCCCGAATCGATTTCGCAGACCTACCGCCGGTTGGCGGAGGCGTTGGACGCGGGCCGGCTGGACACCGAGGACCTGGTGCTGCCGGGTCAGGTGCGCGCGTTGAGCGGTGAGGTGATTCCGGCCGCCGACGCGCTGGTGCTGGATCGCCCGTGGTTCGGTCCGGCGTTGCCCGCGGATCGCCTGGTGGTCGGGGATATGGCGTGCGCGCGTCCGCTGGCCACCCTGCTGGATCTGCCGCTGGCCTCGGAGGCGGTCACGGCGGAGGTGGTGAGCACGGGTCGTGAGACCAGCTGGACCGCGGATCCGCTGGGTGTGTTGTTGCGCCTGCAGTTCGATATGCCGCTTCCGGCAGGCGATCTCGTGGTGCACGACGAGTTGCGGGTCCGGTTGACGGGCGCGTTCGAGGCCACGGTCGAGGTGGCGTGGTGGCGCGAGGGCGATGTCACCCATGTGCAAGGGCAGCCGCAGAACTTCTCGCGTCGCTGAGATCGGGTCCGGCGCGGGCGATCACGCTGCCCGCGCCGGAGGAGAAGGAGGGGGCCGGGTCAGGCCGCGTGCGCTGCCACGGTGGTGGCGAGGACGTCCAACTGGTCACGGACGGCGGCGCTGTCGTTGTCGACCAGCCAGCGCAGCACGATGCCGTCGATGGTGGCGAGGATGAAGCGGGACAGGGTGCCGACCGGAACGGTCCACTGGCAGTCGGTGGCTTCGCGCGCGTGCTCGAAGATGTCGGCGACCGTGGAGTCGTTGAAGGTGTACTGCTCGCGGGCGATGGCGAGTTTGGCGGGGGTCTGTTCCCCTTCGCGTAGCGCGTAGGTGGTGGTTTCGTAGGTGAGTAGTTGTCGTTCCGGGGTGGCTTCGATGTTGAGCCACATGAGTTCCAGGCCGGCGCGCACCAATTGCTGCAGCGCGGCTTTTCCGGTTCCGACGTCCTGCCATACGGTTTCGTTGGCGTCGACGGAATCACGCAATTCCATCGAAAGCGCCTTGACCAGCTCGGTCATCAGCTGATCTTTGTTTTCGAAACAGTAATGCACCACACCGAGGGAAACACCGGCTGCCTGCGCGACATCGCGGGTGGTAACCCCGGCCACGCCCTTTTTTTCGGCAAGGCCGATGGCTGCCTCGATAAGGTGGGCCCGTCGTTCTTCGACGCTCAATCGGGAGGACACTCCAGGGAGTTAAGCGTCCGAGGCGCGTGCAGTCAATTCGCAGGCTACACAAGTTTGCTTGGCATGCCTGTTGGTCGGATGACCAGTCGCTTCCCTGTGCTAATCCAGACCCCGTTGTGCGCCTTTATCACCCCGACGCGCACTCCGCCGCTGAATCGCGAAGATGGCGTAGCCCAACAGCCCGACGCCCAATCCCATCAGGCACACCGGCCGTGCGGTCGCCCACGCGTCGTTCAGCCACACCGCGACGGTCGCGATCAGGAAACCGATGGCGCCCACCAGGAGTACGGGACGCGGATCGGTGAAGCGCGGCGGAATCTCCGGGACGGTCGGCGGGGTCACCCCCTCAGACTAGAGGGCGCGAGCCGTTCCGGTGGCGCGCCGGGGCGCTCGGCGCTGGACCAGGCGAACAGGCGACTCCCGCGCGGGCGTTCCCGTATCGTTTGCCTCTGTGACAACGCCTTCCGACATTCGAGCGCTCGCCGGTGAACTCTCGCTGGCGGTGGTGCGCTTGACTCGGCATCTGCGAGGCCGGCGGGCCGATGCCCAGATTTCGCTGACGCAGCTGTCCGCGCTCGCCACGCTGAATCGGGAGGGCGCCATGACGCCGGGCGCGCTGGCCGCCAAGGAGCGGGTGCAGCCGCCGTCGATGACCCGGGTCATCGCCTCGCTGTCGGAAATGGATCTGGTGGAACGCAATCCGCACCCCACCGACGGGCGGCAGATCATCGTGTCGCTGTCGGACGCGGGCCGGGCCTTGATAGCGGACGAGAATCAGGCCCGCGAGGCCTGGATGACCGATCAGCTCTCGCAGCTGACGCCCGGTCAGGTCGGCGTGCTCCGCGAAGCGGTCGGCATCATGAAGCAGATCGTCGACGAGTCGGAGTAAGGGGCACCAACTCTCGGAGTCTCGGGGCTTCCCCGAAACCCCTGTCACGCCCGGTTGCCCTAGTAGCCGAAACGTCGGTCGCTGTCGACGATTTCGCGGCCCAGGGGGAACAGCGACACCGGGATCAGCTTGAGATTCGCCCAGGCGAACGGGATTCCGATGATGGTGACCGCGAGCGCGATGCTGGTCATCAGGTGCCCCAGCGCCAGCCACCACCCGGCCACCACGATCCACACGATATTGCCGAGCATGGAGCCCACGCCCGCGTCCGGCTTCTCCACGGCTTCGCGGCCGAAGGGCCAGAGTACGAAATAGGCGATCCGGAACGACGCGATTCCCCAGGGGATGGTGATGATCAGGATGCAGCAGATCAGCCCGGCGATCGCATAGCCGATGGCCATCCAGAATCCGACCAGGACTAGCCAGAGGATGTTCAGAATCAGCTGGATCGGTTTCACCTTTCCAGCATGCCAGCGCGCCCCGGCCGGGCACCACCGGGAAAACCCCGATTTCCGAGTGTGGGCACTGGCCAGTGGTAGGTGCGAACCGGCGATCTTTCCGGTTCATGAAACCCTGCTCTGCTAATGTCGCGCTATCTCTAATTTTGCCAGCTCTATCAGTTGGAACGGCATCTTGAGAAAGTGCAGGCACACTTTGAGCAAAGTCAAGCGACTATCGGTGGGTCTCACGGCCCTGGCGCTCGCCGCCACCGGCTCGCTCGTGGCGTGCAGTAGCGCCGATTCGTCCAGTTCGGATTCGATTTCCAGCTCGAAAGCCTTGGGCGACTCGCTGTCCGAATCGGAACCGGAGCCCAACCCCTATCTCGCCGCCGAGAAATTCGGCATCACCCACATCGACTCCGCGCAGAGCGACAGCTTCCCGGCAGCACCGCCGCGCGGGACGTTCCACATCGACCCGGCGGCGATGCCCCGGGTGCCCGGCGGTCCGGTCAACATCATGACCCTGGCTTCGCCGAACCCGGATTACTGGTGGGTCTCCTCCACCTCGGGCCCGCGCTACGTCGACGTCTCCGGCGGCGGCTTCAAGGAAGTCGCGTCCATGGACACGCCCGGCATCACGCCGATCCCCACCACCGCACTCGATCAGGTGCTGAACCAGCAGTACTCGGACACCGGCCAGATCGAGACCGCCATCGCCCAGGACTGGCCCGGGCAGAACTGGCAGCGGCTGATCAACGGCGTCTACGGGCTGGTGGACAAGGACAACCGCCTCTACTACATCAATCAGAACTCGGAGCTCTTCGTCTTCGGGCTGAAGGACAAGGACAAACCTGCCGACGGCATCCAGGTCGTCGCGCAGCGCGACTTGAAGCCGCTGCTCAGCACCGCCGGCACCTCGCTCGGCATCCCCGAGAACATCGTGGGCCTGAGCATGACCTACGACGGTCACCTGATCGCGCTGGCCTCCCGGGCTGTCTTCGTGTTCAACCGGGACCTGACCGGCGACGCCGTGCAGCTGCGGATCGGCGACGACGAGACCATCTCCAATTCGATGGCCGTGGATCCGGACGGTGGCCTCTACTTCGCCTCCGACAAGATCATGCGCAAGGTGGTCTGGAAGGACGGCAAGCTCTCCACCGAGGAGTCCGACGGCGCCTGGTCCTCGCCCTACGACTTCGGCCGCCAGCCCCCGGCTGTCAAGTTCGGCACCGGCACCGGCTCCACCCCGACCCTCATGGGCTTCGGCAAGGACAGTGACCAGCTGGTCGTCATCACCGACGGCGCAGACCACATGAAGCTGGTCGCCTTCTGGCGCAACAAGATTCCCGAGGGCTTCCAGCAGAAGCCGGGCGCCAAGTCGAATCGGATCGCCGATCAGATCGCGGTCACGGCCGGATTGCCCGAGCCGCTCCCGGAATTCGTGCAGTCCGAGCAGTCGGTGGTGGCGAGCGGATACGGCGCGTTCGTCGTGCAGAACATCGGCGAGGGCGGCTCTCCGGACCGGCTGGTGGACGTGCTGGCCAACGGACCGGTGGCCGCGCCCCCGCACGGTATGCAACGGTTCGAGTGGGACCCCAAGGAACACCGATGGACTTCGGTCTGGGCCCGTGGCGACGTGGTGTCGACCTCCATGGTGCCCGCGATCTCCAGTGGTGCGGGAGTGGTGTTCGTCAACGGCTACTCCAAGGCTGACGGGTGGGAGGTCACCGGCCTGGACTGGAAGACCGGGGAAACGGTGCACCGCACCATCTTCGGGCAATCCAACCTCGGCAACGGCGCGTACGCGCTGATCGAAGCCTTCCCCAACGGCGATCTGCTGTTCAACAGCGTCGGCGGCCCCTTCCGCGCGAAGATCGCCGACCGGTAGGAGCATTCGGCCTCGTCCCAGGGCCGGGTGGGAGTCAGTGGCCGGGCGGCACCCTCGGGTGCGGCCCGGCCACTGCCCGTTCCGGGCTCAGAAGAACCAGCCGACCTCGGCCTCCCGCTCGGCGGTGAATGCCTCGTCGAAGGCCCGCAGCACCGCCGCGTCCTTGGCCTGGATCCGGTTGGCGGCGGCGTAGACCCGGGCCCGGTAGACACCGAAGTAGAGGCTGCCGAGCACGTCGATGCCGAGCTCCAGATCCGGGCCGCGGTCGGTGGGCGCGCATTCGGCGATCCCGTCGCGCACCCGCAGTGCGAAGGTGCCGCCCGCGTCGCGGAACGGATCGTCCACGGCCAGCACCACATCCAGGTCCCGCTGATACGTGCGCGCGGTCAGCGCGGCGGGCACGTCCATGAGGCGGGTCCACAGCGTGTCGTGGCGGCCGACGACCTCGATCAGGCGCGGATCGGTGACCAGGAAGGGGAGCGGATCCCCGTCGTAGGTGCTGGCCTTGATGTCGTGCACCAGGTCCATGCTCAACAGCACCCGCCACAGCGCGATATGGGCTTCCGGTGTGACGGTACGCATTTCGCGGACCGTGGCGGTGTTCTTGTAGTCGTGCCAGGAGCGGCGCAGGATGGCGTACCCGTCCGGGTGGATCAGGAAGAACTGCGGCGCGCCGTCCTCGTTCTGCACCGATTCCGCGAAGATCCGCTGCCGCCATCGGGCTTCGGGGCGCACCTGCGCACCGGGCGTGAGTCGTCGCCAGCGGTCGTAGATCTCGGGCAGGGCCTGCTCGGCCTCGGCCAGGGACGCGACCCGCACGCCGCCGGGATCCGGTGTGGTGGTGCGGAATTCGGCGGTGCGTCCGCGAATCGAGAGGTCGATCTCCTGGATCGAGGGCCCGTAGCCGAAGCGGCCGTAGATGCCGCCCTCGCTGACGGTGAAGATGGTGAGCGGCAGGCCCTCGGCCTCGATGCGCTCGTGCAGCGCGGTGTAGAGCGCCCGCAGAATGCCGCGCCGCCGATGCGTGGGCGCGACCGCGACGCCGGTGACGCCACTGGCCTCGACGGTGCGCGGACCCGGCACCGTGACGGTCATGACGCGGTCGTTGACGTGCCCGACGAGACGATCGCCGTCGACGGCGACCAGGGCTCGTTCGGTGGGGAAGACCTGCGGCCCGAACTCGATGTCCGCCGGACCGCCACGCATGCCGAAGCCCATGTCCATCAGCTGGACCAGCTCCGGCCGTTCCTCAGCTCGTGCCGAACGCACGGTAATGCCATTCGTCGATGCCATTCCCCGAAGATCCCAGGATTTCCGGTTCCCCGCATCCGATTTCTTCGGGGGCCAGCTGCCGCCCCCGCCGCGGCAGCTGACCCCCGTGAGAACAAGAGTGCCGCCCCGCGCCAGCGAGATCCTTAACAAGTCCTTGTCAACGACAGGTCATCGGCAACGAGAAATCCCCGCCGCCACGATGGGGGACGACGGGGATTTCCCGGGAAAAGCGTTCGGGCACAGGACCCGAGGGATCAACGGCCGTTGATCTCCACGTAGTCGCGCTCGCCGTAGCCGGTGTAGATCTGGCGCGGACGGCCGATCTTCAGCGGCTCGCGGTGCATCTCGCGCCAGTGCGCGATCCAGCCCGGCAGGCGGCCCATGGCGAACAGCACGGTGAACATGCGGGTCGGGAAGCCCATGGCCCGGTAGATGACGCCGGTGTAGAAGTCGACGTTCGGGTACAGGCGACGCTCGATGAAGTACTCATCGGTCAGCGCCGCCTCTTCGAGGGCCTTGGCGATGTCGAGCAGCTGGTCGTCGCCGCCGATCTTGGACAGGATGTTGTCCGCGACCTGCTTGACCAGCGTCGCGCGCGGGTCGTAGTTGCGGTAGACGCGGTGCCCGAAGCCCATGAGCTTCACGCCGTCTTCCTTGTTCTTGACCTTGCGGACGAACTCCTTGACGTCACCGCCCTGAGCCTTGATGTCGTCCAGCATCTCCAGCACGGCCTGGTTGGCGCCGCCGTGCAGCGGGCCCCACAGCGCGTTGATGCCGCCGGAGACGGAGGTGAACAGGTTGGCGTCCGACGAACCCACCAGGCGCACGGTCGACGTCGAGCAGTTCTGCTCGTGGTCGGCGTGCAGGATGAGCAGCATGTCGAGCGCCGCGGCGATCTCCGGGTCGACCTCGTAGGGCTCGGCCGGGAAGCCGAAGGTCATCCGCAGGAAGTTCTCGACCAGGGACAGCGAGTTGTCCGGGTAGAGGAACGGCTGGCCGACCGACTTCTTGTACGCGTAGGCCGCGATCGTCGGCAGCTTGGCGAGTAGTCGGATGGTGGACAGCTCGACCTGCTCCGGGTCACGCGGGTCCAGCGAGTCCTGGTAGTACGCCGACAGCGCGTTGACCGCGGAGGACAGCACCGGCATCGGGTGCGCGTTGCGCGGGAAGCCGTCGAAGAACCGCTTCAGGTCCTCGTGCAGCAGGGTGTGCCGGCGGATCCGGTCGGTGAAGTCGTCGAGCTGGGCCTGGGTCGGCAGCTCGCCGTAGATGAGCAGGTAGCTGACCTCGATGAAGGTCGACTTGCCCGCCAGCTGCTCGATCGGGATCCCGCGGTAGCGCAGGATGCCCGCCTCACCGTCGATGTAGGTGATGGCCGACTTGGTCGACGCGGTGTTCATGAAGCCGGGGTCGTAGGTGACGTACCCGGTGCTGGCGAGCAGCTTGCCCAGGTCGATCCCGTCATTGCCCTCGACAGCCTTGGCGACGGTCATCGGGTACTCGCCGCCCGGGTATTGCAGTACCGGCTTGGCGTCGTCGTCGACGTTGATGATGTTCTCAGCGGGCACGGAAGGATCCCTCTCAGGCTTGAAACCGTAGGCATCGACGCGGGTGACACACGATGCGCTTGTACTCAACGCTAGCCGCTGTCCACTACGCCCGAGTAATGAGGGTGTCCCTTGACTACCTCACAGTCACGTCGTTCGCAGGTGAGGCGAGCGGCGGTCATGTGCTATGCGCATGAACACCGGACCTCAGGCGACCGGCACCTCCGAATGGGCACGTGCCACCCGGTAACGCACGAACGCGGGAAATGCCACGACGGCCAGCATCATGCCGACCACGACGAGCACGCCTCCGCCCGCGGCGGCCGCCGCGGTACCCACCGCCGCTGCCGCGAAACCGTGCGCAACATCACCGATGCGCGGTCCACCCGCCACGACAACGATGAACACGCCCTGCAGTCGCCCGCGCATCTCATCGGTCGCCACCGACTGCAGCATGGTGGTGCGCAAGGCCGCCGAGAACATGTCGACCGCGCCGCCGAAGGCCAGGCAGGCCAGCGCGATCCAGAGCGCCAGGGTCATGCTCAGCCCGTGCCCGACCAGGCCCACGGCCAGGCCGAACCCGACCATGCCCAGACCCCACAGCACGATGCAGACCACCACGGCCAGGCCTTGCCGCCGCACCCGTGACAGCCAGCCGGAGAACACCCCGCCCAGCACCGCGCCCACCGACATGGCCGCGAACAACAGCCCCAGAGCCGTTCCGCCCGAAGCGGAATCGCCGAAGCTGTCCTGGGCGATCTGCGGGAACAGGGCGCGCGGCATACCGAACACCATGGCCACCACGTCCACCGCGAAGGAGGCCAGCAGGATGCGCTGGGTGGCCAAATAGGCGAAGCCGTCGAACACCTCACGAAGCCCGGCCCGGCGGGCTTCGCCGTGCGGCGGGATGGGCGGCAGCTTCCAGGTGGCCCACAGCGTGGCCAGCAGCGCGATGGCGTCCAGCAGGTACAGCGTGGACAGGCCCGCGAGCGGAATCAGCATGCCCGCCAGCACCGGTCCGGCGATCGCCCCGAACTGCATGACCGTCATGCTCAGCGAGTTCGCCGCGGGCAGCTGCTCGGACGGCAGCAGGCGCGGGTAGATCGCGCTGCGGGCGGGCTGGTTCATGGCGAAGAACGCCTGCTGCGCCGCGAACAGGATCAGCACCAGCCACACGTTGTTCAGTCCGGCCGCGGCCTGCGCCCAGAACGCGAGCGCGGTCAGGCCGGTGCCGGCGGAGGTGACGAGCAGCATCTTGCGGCGATCCATGGCGTCGGCGAGCGCGCCGCCCCAGAGCCCGAACACGATGAGCGGGATCAGGCCGAACAGTCCGGCCAGGCCGACGTAGGAGGAACTGTGGGTGATGTCGTAGAGCTGTTTGGGGACGGCTACGACGGACAGCTGCGCGCCGATCACGGTGACGATGCCGGTGGTCCAGAGCCTCCGGTAGTCGGGATTCCGTAATGGAGTTATGTCGGCGAGCAGCTTCACCGACTTATTTTGGACCGATCATCCCATCATTTGAACGTGAGATATCCAACTCTTTCGGGGCCTTGCCCGCGGCATCAGGGTTGGAGGGCCCGGGGCATCAGGGTTGGAGGCGTTCGACTTTCATGGCCGACACGTCCGAATTGCCCGGTTCTACGGTCACCCGGATGCGGTTGTGCATACGGCTGCGGCGTCCCTGCCAGAACTCGACCGTCTCCGGCCGGATCTGGAACCCGCCCCAGAACGGCGGCACCGGAATGTCGTCCACCTCGGCGAACCGGGCCTCGGTCGCGGCCATGCGCTCATCCAGTTCGGCGCGCGAGGCGATGGTCCGCGACTGCTCCGAGGCCCACGCCCCCAGACGCGAGCCGCGCGGACGGGACTGCCAGTACACCTCGGTGGCCTCGGCGGGCACCCGCCGCACCGGGCCGCGCACCGTCACCTGCCGCCCCATCGCCTGCCAGACGAATGTGGCCGACGCGTACGGGGTTCGGGTCAGCTGACGGCCCTTGAACGAGTCGTAATTCGTGTAGAAAGTCACACCCTCGGGAGAAAGCCCCTTGCACAACACGGTTCGCGAGGACGGCCGCGGACCGCTCTCGGCGATCTCCACGGTGCTCAGCACCATCGAGTTGGGGTCGGTCAAGCCCGCGCTGGTGGCATCCTCGATCCAATTGCGCAGCAACGGCTCCCAGCCCTCGGCCAGCCAGGTCTCGTCCAGGTCGGTGTCGCGGCGGGGATGGTTGTCGCCCTGATCGACCCCGTACTCGACGCGCAAGGCCGCGATATCGATGTCCACCGGGACTTCGTGCGCCATCGGCCCGGTGGCCAATTTCTCCTGGTCAACCATGGGCCAGACGTTACTCCGGAGTAATGCGGGGGTTAAGCTCCAGGTGATCGGCGTGGCTGCTCAGGGATCGGGCAGTCCGACATGCAAGGAGAGTCACAACATGACTGCCAGCGCTGCGGTACCCAATGTCGTCCCCGACGGCTTCGTGAGCGGTCTCGAAGGCGTGGTGGCCTTCACCACCGATATCGCCGAACCGGACAAGGACGGCGGTGCGCTCCGGTACCGCGGCGTCGACATCGAGGACCTGGTCGGCAACCGGGTCACCTTCGGTGACGTCTGGGCCTTGCTCGTGGACGGCGAATTCGGCCGCGGCCTACCGCCCGCCGAACCGTTCCCGCTCCCCATCCACACCGGCGACGTCCGCGTCGACGTGCAGGCCGGTCTGGCCATGCTGGCCCCGATCTGGGGTTACGAGCCGCTGCTCGACATCGACGACGACACCGCCCGCGAGAACCTCGCCCGGGCCTCGGTCATGGCGCTGTCCTACGTCGCCCAGTCGGCGCGCGGCATCTACCAGCCCGCCGTGCCGCAGTCGAAGATCGACGAATCGGCCACCATTACCGAGCGGTTCATGACCCGCTGGAAGGGTGACCCGGACCCGCGCCACATCGAGGCCATCGACGCCTACTGGGTGTCCGCGGCGGAGCACGGCATGAACGCCTCCACCTTCACCGCCCGCGTCATCGCCTCCACCGGCGCCGACGTGGCGGCCTCGCTGTCCGGCGCCATCGGCGCCATGTCCGGCCCGCTGCACGGCGGCGCCCCGGCCCGCGTGCTCCCGATGATCGAGGCCGTCGAGAAGTCCGGCGACGCACGGGCTCTGGTCAAGGGCATCCTGGACCGCAAGGAAAAGCTGATGGGCTTCGGCCACCGCGTCTACCGCGCCGAGGACCCGCGCGCCCGCGTGCTGCGCGCTACCGCCCAGCGCCTGGACGCCCCGCGCTTCGAGGTCGCCGCCGCACTGGAGCAGGCCGCCCTGGCCGAGCTGCGCGAGCGTCGCCCCGACCGCGCCATCGAGACCAACGTCGAGTTCTGGGCCGCCGTGATCCTGGACTTCGCCGAGGTCCCGGCGCACATGATGCCCGCCATGTTCACCTGTGGCCGCACCGCCGGCTGGTGTGCCCACATCCTGGAGCAGAAGCAGCTCGGCAAGCTGGTCCGCCCGGCCGCCATCTACACCGGCCCGGCCCCGCGCAAGCCGGAGACCGTCACCGGTTGGAACCTGGTGTCGCACAACTAGAGTGCGCTGAACGAACAATGGCCCGCGGCGAGGATTCGCTGCGGGCCATTGCTTGTCGTCCTACGCCTTGACGACGATCGTCCCCATGATCTTGTCGCCGAGGGTCTGCTTCTTCTCGTCCCACAGCGGCCACAGCCAGCCCAGGTAGCAGCAGAGGGTGTTCACCATCTCGGCGAAGTAGCGCACGATGGCCATGCCGAATCCGACCGGCTGGCCGGTCGATTCCTTGAGCAACCGGATGCCCACCACACGCTTGCCGAGTGTCTGGCCGGTGGTGCCCTCCTGGTAGGCCATGAACAGCCCGGCCCCGATCAGCGCCACGAGCCCGATCAGCACGCAGATGAAGCCCAGGGCGTTCATGGTGCCCGTGTCGCAGTAGGTCGAGTAGCGGGTGGTCGTGCAGTTGGGCTCCGAGGTGCCCGCGGTGTTCGCGATGACGTCGAGCAGGATGAAGGGGCCCATCACGACCAGGGTGTCTACCAGGCGGGCGCCCACTCGCGCGCCCCAGCTCGCGTAATTCGCTCCGAACCCCCCGAACGGAGCGTAACCGGGCTGGGGTGCGCCGTAAGCGGGTTGCGGTGCGCCATAAGGAGATTGGGGAGCCCCGTACGCGGGCTGCGGGGCGCCGTAGCCGGGCTGCTGCGGAGCGCCGTATCCGGGTTGCGGTGCGCCGTAGGGCGACTGGGGCGCGCCGTAGCCGGGCGGCGGGGCCGCGTAACCGGGCTGGGGCGCGCCGTAGCCCGGGGCGGGCTGATCGGCGGGCGGGTAGCCGTACCCCGGCTGCTGTTGCGGGTACGGGTTGTTCGGGTAAGTCAATGCGCTTCCTTGCAAAAGGGTCGTTTCGGACAGGCAGGCTACAGTCTGGGGCACCCGGCCCCTCGATATGAAAAGGAAATCGATCACAGTCGCGCACCCGGGACCGGCAGCGCGCGGACGAGGAGACCGGATGGCGCTGGAAATGCGGACACGCTGTGAACGATGCGAGATTGCCGATTTACCTGCTGAGGGTCCCGCGCTGATCTGCAGCTACGAGTGCACCTTCTGTGAATCGTGCGGTCGAACAATGGATTACGTCTGCCCCAACTGCGGTGGCGAATTGGTTGCCAGACCGCGACGGTGGCGAGAATCCTGATTCAGGCCATGGATTGCGCGCCGGGATTCACATAACCTGCTCCGGTGTTCGACGCAGGACTGTCCAGGCGCGGCTTCTTCGCCGCGGGCGCGGCGCTGGCCGCGGGCCTCGTCACCGCCGGATGCGGTGTGGCGAACGGCAACTCGTCCGACCGCATCCTCGATCCACCCCGCGGTGGCGCCGATCCGGCCTCCGCGCCGGCCCGCCTACCCGTCTCCACGGTGTCCCCGGACGCCATCGCGGCCAAGTACGCGGGCCGCACCCCGAAGGCCTGGGGTGTCGACGTCGACGGCATCCTGACCGGCTTCAACCCGACCGGCAAGCAGTTCGCCGTCACCTTCGACGCCTGCGGCGGCCCGGGCAACAACGACATCGACGAGAACCTGCTGGCCTTCCTGCAGGCCCAGCAGATCCCGGCCACCCTGTTCCTGAACAAGCGCTGGATCGACGCCAACCCGGCCCGCGCCGGGCAGCTGGCCGCGAACCCGCTGTTCGAGATCGGCAATCACGGCACCGCGCACTGCCCGCTCTCGGTGAACGGCCGCGCCGCCTACGAGATCAAGGGCACCGTCTCCGCGCAGGCCGCGGTGGACGAGGTGTGGGGCAACCATCAACGCATCGCCGCCCTGACCGGGCGCGGACCCCGGTTCTTCCGCGCCGGCACCGCCCACTACGACGAGGTGGCGGTGTCGATCGTGCAGGACCTGGGGGAGACCCCGGTCGGCTACACGGTCAACGCGGACTTCGGCGCGACCGCCTCGGCCGCGCAGGTGCAGTCGGCCATGTCGGCGGCCAAGTCCGGCGGCATCTCCCTGGCCCACATGCATCGGCCCAAGTCGGGCACCGGTGCCGGCATGCTCGCCGCGCTCCCGGCGCTGAAAGCCAACGGCTTCCAATTCGTGCATCTGCCTTAGTCCTTCGACCCCGCAGTTCTTCGAACCCGCCTCCGGCGCGGCGGTCAGCCGCGCCGCGAGGCCGCCCAGTCGACGGCCACGGATTCGCCGCGGTCGACGGTGAAGAACGCCACATCCAGGTGACGGCCCAGATCGACCAGCTCCAGCGCCGAGAGCGGCACCGGCTGCACCACCCGCACCCGCCACGGGCCGGGCTCGTCCCAGGCGCGCAGTTCCAGATCCAGCCGCAGCACCGGATCATCGCGCCCGGTGTAGTCGGCCGCGACCGGGGCGGCGGCCAGCACCGTGGCCCGGGCGCGACGGCCGTCGGCCAGGATCTTGGTGATATTGGTGCGCGAGGTCTCCTCCGGCGCGGGCAGATACAGCACCACCCGGTCGGGATCGCCGGGATCGACCCGGCAGCAGACGACGTCGCCGGGCTGCATCCACTCCCGATCGGCGGCGCCCGCCCGCTGACGGACCCGGGTCTCGTAGCCGTGCCGGTCCTCGATCTGCACGCGCACCCAGAACTCCGGGGCGGGCTCGTCCGCGCGGACGCCGAGGATGGTGGCCGTCCCCTCGAGACCGTGCAGCAGCAGTGCGCGGCGGGCGGCGTCGTCGAGCACCGGACCGCGGCGGGTCAGGCCGTGCGAGCCGAACTGCGAGGACAGCCGGGCCAGCAGGCCGAGGCGCGGCACATCATCGGGCCGGGTCCGCGGTCGCGCGGAATCCGGGGGCAACCCGGGGACGGAACCGGTCCGCCGGTCGGATGCGGTGCCCGGTCGCTTGTCCGCGGCCATGTCCATGGTGCTGAACCGTAGTGCGTCTGTGGCGCGCCACACAGCATTACCCACCCGCCCGCGAGATTGTTTTTTCCACCCGGACCCGCCCGTGAGCGCGGGTGATAGCACCACTACCCTTGTCGCCATGACCTCTGCGTTCCCGACCATCCCCGACGATCTCAAGCCCGCCGACGGACGGTTCGGTTGCGGCCCCTCCAAGGTCCGCCCCGAGCAGCTGCAGTCCCTGGTGGATACCGGCGCTTCGGTGTTCGGTACCTCGCACCGGCAGAAGCCGGTCAAGGACGTGGTGGCGCGGGTGCGTTCCGGTCTGCGCGACCTGTTCTCCCTGCCCGACGGTTACGAGGTCGTGCTGGGCAACGGTGGCACCACCGCGTTCTGGGACGCCGCCGCCTTCGGCCTGATCCGCGAGAAGTCGCTGCACCTGAGCAACGGCGAGTTCTCCTCGAAGTTCGCCTCGGTCGCCAAGGGCAACCCGTTCATCGGTGACCCGATCGTCGTGAAGTCGGAGCCGGGCGACGCCCCCGAGCCGACCTCCGACCCGTCGGCCGACCTCATCGGCTGGGCCCACAACGAGACCTCGACCGGTGTCGCCATCCCGGTGTCGCGTCCGGCCGGTTCCGAGCACGCCCTGGTCGCCATCGACGCCACCTCCGGCGCGGGCGGTCTGCCGGTGAACATCGCCGACACCGACGTGTACTACTTCGCCCCGCAGAAGTGCTTCGCCTCCGACGGCGGTCTGTGGATCGCGCTGATGAGCCCGAAGGCCCTGGAGCGCGTGGAGGAGATCAAGAACTCGGGTCGCTGGACCCCGGAGTTCCTGTCGCTGCCGATCGCGATCGACAACTCCACCAAGGACCAGACCTACAACACCCCGGCGCTTGCCACCCTGTTGCTGTTCGCCAACCAAATCGAGTGGATGAACGGCAATGGCGGTCTGGACTGGGCCGTGAAGCGCACCGCCGACTCCTCCTCGCGCCTGTACTCGTGGGCCGAGACCAGCGAGTACGCCACCCCGTTCGTCGGTAACCCGGCGCTGCGCTCGCAGGTCGTGGGCACCATCGACTTCGCGGACAGCGTGGACGCCGCGCAGGTCGCGAAGGTGCTGCGCGCCAACGGCATCGTGGACACCGAGCCGTACCGGAAGCTGGGTCGTAACCAGCTGCGCGTCGGCATGTTCCCGGCCATCGACCCCGACGATGTGTCGCAGCTGACCCGCTGCGTCGACTGGGTCGTCGAAAAGCTCGGCTGATCAGTAGAAATGGCATCTGACCGGGCGAACGCGCCTCGCGAAACCCGGTTTCGGAGCTGAGGCGAATCGATCACACTAATGCGGCGCGGAAGTCTGGGAACAGATTTCCGCGCCGCGTGTCTTGCCCCATGATTCACAGAAGTGCACTACTGTTCCAGAACGTGGGCGGTGTCGCGAGCCTAGCTATAGCTGTGAGTTGCGCAGCGAACAGGAGGTAACGGTGCGTGAACTTCGAGTAATCGGATTGACGCCCGATTCCACGCATATCGTATGCATCGACACCGAGAGCGGTCAGAAGTACCGCCTCGCCGCCGACGATAAACTGCGCGCCGCTGCCCGCGGAGATCTTGCCCGATTCGGCCAAATCGAGATCGAAACGGAAGCCACGATGCGCCCTCGCGATATCCAGGCTCGTATCCGTGCCGGCGCCTCGGTGGAGCAGGTCACCGAAGAGTCGGGCATGCCGCTGTCGCGGGTCGAACGATTCGCGTATCCCGTTCTGCTGGAACGCGCCCGGGCCGCCGAGCTGGCACAGAAGGCGCACCCGGTCCGCAACGACGGCCCCGCCGTGGAGACCCTGATCGAGATCGTGTCGGCCGCGTTCGCCGAGCGCGGCCACAATATCGAGGTCGCCGAATGGGACGCCTGGAAGGACGAGAAGGGCTACTGGGTGGCCCAATTGCAGTGGCAGGCGGGCCGTTCGGTGATCGCCGCGCACTGGCGCTACCAGCCCGACGCGCACGGCGGCTCCGTGGTGCCGCTCGACGATCCGGCCTCCGATCTCATCGACCCCGACTTCGGCCGGGCCCTGCGCGGCCTGGCGACCATCCTGCCGGACCAGACCGACCCGGTGGCGGAGGCGGTTCCCGCGCCCGCGGCGCGTGAGGAGCGCGGCTCCGACTACGAGCCCGCCCCGGCGCGAGTCGCCCAGCAGCAGAACGTGGATGACTACTTCGAGCAGCGCGCCGCGGTCGGCGACGGCACCGTGCCGGTGACCACCGCGGCCGCTCCGGCGCCCGCTCCCGCTCCGGCCCCGGCCGCGAAGGAACCGGCGGCCCCGGCGCCGCCCGCGACTCCGGCGGCGGCCGCCCCGGCGCCGCCCGCCACCCCGCCCGCTCCGGCTCCGGCCGCCGAGCCCACGCCGGAACCGGCGCCGGCCCCGGCTCCCGCGCAGCCCGCGGCGAAGTCCAACGCGCAGAAGCCGAATCGGGCCAAGCGTGGCGGCAAGGCGCCGATGCCGTCCTGGGAGGACGTGCTCCTAGGCGTGCGCAGCTCGGGTCACTGACCACTGTCGGTTCGGGTCGCTGACGCTTTGTCGATCTTCACGAATGCCGGAGGGTTGCTGACCTTCCGGCATGTCGTTCGTCGCCGCGCCGCGAAACGGTGTTGGCAACAGCCGCATTTCGGGCTGTCGCGGGGGTAGATTCAATCCTGTTGGCGGGTTGGTCCCGGCCGATCGATGTCGGCCCCGACCGGCCGCTGTGCGTTGCTCGAAAGTAGCCGTGTGCGAGGGAGGTGACGTCGGTGCCATCAACGGTCTCATCCCTGTGGTACGTCGACGCCCCCGATCCGGTGGCCGTGCTGCGCGCGCAACCGGGACCCGATCCCGACGCCGCCTTCGCGCTCGCCCGGCAGCTCAACCCGGATCGGGACGTGGTGCCCGCCGCCTCCGGCAGCATGAAGGTGTGGGCGGGCCCGGACCCCGAATCCGTCTATATCGGTTGCTATCCCGGCGTCACGGTGATGTGTTCCACCCAGGCGGCGCTGCCGCGGCCCACCCGGCTGCCGGAGCTGCTGGTCCGCCCGCTCGCCTCCGAGCAGACCTACCTGATCTCCTACGACCTGTCGCTGGGCTGGGGCGCGTTCGCGCACTGGGAGCGCGGCGAATTCCGCCGCTCCTTCAGCGCGACCCGGGTCAACATCCTCGAGGACGAGGGCATGCCGCGGGTCTGGGAGCGGCCGTACTGGGCGGGCGAGCATCCGATCGTCCTCACCCCCGGTGAACTGCTCGACCCGCAGCTGCTGCCCTTCGATCCGCCC
This sequence comes from Nocardia sp. CA-145437, assembly GCF_050956485.1. Lineage (NCBI taxonomy): Bacteria > Bacillati > Actinomycetota > Actinomycetes > Mycobacteriales > Nocardiaceae > Nocardia > Nocardia sp. CA-145437. The sequence goes on from NZ_CP191204.1 coordinate 723,723, forward strand.
CGCTTCGCGGACGCCGCCAACGAGCAGTGGCTCGGATTCCGTTACCGCGGCCAGACTTCCGCGGACGGCCTGACCCCCGACCAGATCGAGGTCTGCGGATTCTCGCTGTACCCCAAGGGCGAAGCGCCGCGGCTGGACAGCGAACCGGAACCACAGATCGAGCACGGCAACGGCAGACGCGGGCTGCTGGGCTGGCTGCGCGGCCGGGACCGCGTTTCCTGACCGAGCGGCCTGCTCACCCGGCTCAGGACAGCAGCAGGCTCAGCCAGGCCACCAGCACGCCCACGCCCAGTCCCGCGATCACCCAGCGGGTCACCGGAGCGAACCGCCAGCGCCACGCCGTCGGCGCGGCCCCGCCGACCGCGATCAGATTGACCACCACCGACAGCAGCGGATGGATCTGCGCCAGCGCCGCCCCGAAGGCGTACACGCCCGCCGCGGTCAGCGCCGCCACCATGACGACCACGGCGATGCCGCTGGCCCACGGCGTGGGTTCGGAATATCCGTATCCGTACGGTCCGTCGGGCGGATGACTCACTGCGCACGCACTCTCTCGTAGAAGGCCATGGCGGCCGCTGTCGCCACATTAAGCGAATCGGTGCCGGGAGTCATAGGGATGCGGGCCCGAATGTCGCTGGCGCGCATGGTCTCCTCGGTCAGGCCGGGTCCTTCCGCGCCGAGCAGCAGCGCTACCCGGTCGCCGGTCATGGCGGTGGCGAGCGTGCCCGCCTTCGGGTTCGGGGTGAGCGCGACGATCTGGAAACCGCGCTCGCGCAGCACCTCCAGGCCCGCCGGGAACGGCGGCAGCTGGGCGAACGGCACCCGCAGCACGTGCCCCATGGACACGCGCACGGCGCGCCGGTACAGCGGATCCGAGCAGCGGTCGCCGAACAGCACCGCGTCCGCGCCGAGTCCGGCCGCGTTGCGGAAGATGGAACCGATGTTCTCGTGGTCGTTCACGCCCTCGAGGACCGCGACTGTCCGCGCGTCCGCCAGTACTTCCGCGGCGCTGAGTTCACGCGGCCGATAAGCCCCCGCGAGCACGCCCCGATTCAAATGGAATCCGACGACCTCGGCCATCACCCCGGCGCTGGTCCGGTAATACGGAATATCCACGGCCGCGAGATCCTCACGCAGCTGCTCATATCGGTTCGCGACACCGAACAATGCGAACGGCGTGAACCGCGAGGCCAGCATGCGCTGCACCACCACCACGCCCTCCGCGATCACCAGGCCTTTTCCGCCCGGCAGGTCGGGCCGGCGGTCGGCGTTATTGAGGTCGCGGAAATCGGCGACCCGCGGATCGGCGGGGTCGTCGATATCGATCACTTCGGCCACGCGCCCATTTTCGCCTCCGCCCGGGGCGGGCGAATGCGCGGGGCATAGGGTAGATCACGTTCCGATCCCCTAATCGAAGAGGACAGCCCATGAGCAGCAAGCCGGAAATCGAGTTTCAGGACGGTCCCGCCCCCGCCGAGCTCGTGATCAAGGACCTCGTTGTGGGTGAGGGCAGTGAAGCCAAGCCCGGCGACACCGTCGACGTCCACTACGTGGGTGTCGAGTACGACTCCGGCGAGCAGTTCGACGCCTCCTGGGACCGTGGCGAGTCGATCGTCTTCCCGCTGCGTGGCCTGATCCAGGGCTGGCAGGACGGCATCCCCGGCATGAAGGTGGGCGGCCGCCGCCAGCTGACCATCCCGCCGAAGCTGGCCTACGGCGAGGCCGGCGGCGGCCACCAGCTCTCCGGCAAGACCCTGGTCTTCGTCATCGACCTGCTGGACGTCGTGAACTGACGCTTCCGGGTCGCTGAAAAACACGTGCCCGCCGCGCATTCCGCGCGGCGGGCACTGTTGTCTCGGTCGTCGGCTCTCAGACCTTGACCACGATGCTGCCGATGATCTTGTCGGCGAAGGTCTGCCGCTTGGCGTCCCAGATCGGCCACAGCCAGCCGATATAGCAGGCGAGGCTGTCCACGAAGTGGCAGAGCTGGCGGACGAATGCCATACCGAAGCCCAGCACCTGGCCGTCCGCTTCGCGAACGAGCTTGATGTTGAGCATCTTCCGGCCGGGAGTCTGACCGGTGGTGCCCTCCCTGTAGATGAGCCACAGCGCGCCGGCCAAGGCGATGAGGGCGCCGACGAGGATGAGCGCGACCCCCGCGCCGGACAGTCCGCCCGAGCAGTTGGCGCTGTAGGAGGTATCGGTCTGCTCGGTGACGCAGTCGGCGTCCTTGAACCCGATGGCGAAGCCGAGCCCGTAGAAGATGGCCGCGGGCACGAACACGATCAGCCGGTCGATCAGGTACGCGCCGACCCGGGCGCCCCAGCTCGCGTAGGGCGGGGCGGGATAGGCGGCGTAGCCCGGCTGGTAGCCGTAGCCCCCGGGCTGTCCGGGGACGCCGCCGGGCGGTTGCTGCCCGTATCCGGGAGGCGGTTGCTGCCCGTACCCGGGAGGTGGCTGCTGCCCGTACCCGGGTGGCTGCTGCCCGAAGCCTGGCTGCTGCGGCTGCTGCGAGTAGGGATCGTTGCCGTAGGTCATCGGTTCCTCCCCAAGAGGATGCGGGGGTATGGCCCCCGCATTGTCTCCCGAATCGCTAGCCGACGATGGCGTTCATGATGGTTCCAGCGCTGGTGGCGGTCGCGCCGCCCAGCATGGCGTTGGCGACCATCTTGGGCGAGGCCGAGCCGCCGCCCCACTTCTCCCAGGCGAAACGTCCGCCACCGTAGGTGATGGCCGCGATGCCGGACATCTGGGTGAACCAGGTGAAGTACCGGAACATCTTCATCATCTTGTCCGCCATGGGCGGGGTTTCCGCGGTGGGATTGCCGAGTTGGGCGAGAACCGTGCCGTACATGTCGTGTGCGGCGATGAGCATGCTCACGATCGTTTCCTCTCCGATACCGGGCGCTGAGTGGAGCCAAGATGCGGATGAAGCGGACGAGCCACGAAACGGGTCGATTAGAGCAATTCGGGCACAGTGTACTCCGGCGAATCGCCGATCGTTGCGGATTATTTGCGAACGTTATCTCCGAATGATGTCCACGGGGTCGGTGAGGGCGGCCGCGATCGCGGTCTGCTGCGGCACGCCGAGCTGGGGGAGTGCGCCCATGGCCTGGTTGGTCTGATTGCTCAGAAGCTTGGTGACGGACTGCAATTGGGCCACGCCGCCGGTCAGCGCCTGCATCGCGGTGACCAGCTGGGCGCCGGCCTGATCGGCGATCGCGGGAATGCTCTGCGCCAGCGCCGCGCCCTGATTCAACTGGGCGCTTGCGTCATTCAGTCGTCCGGCCGCGTCACGCAGCAGTTGCCCGACCTTGGTATCCGGAGTGACCTGCGTGCCTGTCAGATTCGCGAAGCCGCTGAGCTGGACATCCGCCTGATTCGCGATCGTGCGCAGACCCTGCAGCTGCGTGATCACGCTCGCCAATTGCGGATCCGTGGCGATCGGCAGCCCCTGCAATAACGGCACCACCACGTTCAACCCACCCGACAGCGCGCTCGCCGCCTGCGAGACCTGCCACATGGTGACGCCGGTCGAATCCAGCGCCGTGGCAAGCTGATTCGCCTGCGTGGTCGCCGCCGACAGGGTGGTGTTCAGGGTGTCGATCCCCGAAGTCAGCTGCCCCGCACCGGCTTTCGCCTGCGCCAGGAAATCGGTCAGCTGATCCGCGCCGCCGGAGAACTGCTGTGCGCCGTCCGCGGCCGCCTGCACGCCCGCGCTCAGCATGCCCGACGTCCCGGCGATCTGCGACACCTGCAGACGCGCGGTGTTCATGGTCGAGAACAAGGTGTCCAGCCCGGCCGCGCTGACCTTCTTGGTCACCTCGCTCACCGCGTCGTTGACGAGGTTCGGGTCGGCGCGGTCGTGCGTGGCCACAGTGACCTGCGCCTTCTTCGGCTTGTCGGTGACCAGGGAGTTGATGTCGGCGGTCAGGTCGGCGGGCAGCGTGATCACCGCGGCGTAGTCGGCGGGGCTCGCCTCGTCGACGACCTCCCAGTGCCGGATTCCACTGGCCTGCAGATCTTTCGCGATGCGCGCGCCCAGCGGACCGGAATCACCGTTGACGAGCGCGACCGCCGTGGGCGCGGTCCGCAGGCGGCCGATGCCGACGACGCTCGCCGCGACCGCGGCGGCGAGCAGCAGGACGATCAGGACCCAGCGAGCACGTTTTCCGAACACGATTCAGACCGTAGAGGCCGGGTATGTCCGCTGCTCTGATGGATGTCTGAGAGTTCGGTAAAGACCGGTACGTTCACATCCGCGCGGGTGGCGGCGGCCACGCCCCGCGATCGGGGAGCTCCAGCACCAGCCGCACCCCGCCCAGCATGCCGTCGTCGAAATAGGCCCGGCCGCCGTGCAATTGGGCCTGCTGCGCCACCAACGCCAGACCCAGCCCGGACCCGCCCTTGGTGGCCTGACTGCCCCGGAAGAAGCGCGCGAACACCTGCTCCCGCTCGTGGGCGGGCAGGCCGCGGCCGTTGTCGTCGACGGTGATCACGATGCGTCCGTCGGGCGCGCGATGCGCCGTCACCAGCGCCTCGGTGGCCCCGCCGTGCCGCGCGGAATTGGTGAGCGCGTTGTCCACGGCCAGCCGCAACCCGGTGGGCAGGCCCCGGGTGACGAGCTCGGCGTCGGCCTCGATCCACACCTTCAACTGCGGGAAGTGCCGCATGGCGTCGTGCGCGGCGGCGTCGCACAGCTCGACCACGTCGGTGACCACGTGGTCGCGTTCGTGGGTGAGGTCGCCCGCGGCCAGCCGTTCCAGCGCGGCCAGCGTGGTCTCCACCCGGTTCTGGCCACGTTGCAGGTCGGTGAGGATCTCGCGGCGCTGCTCCTCGTTCAGGTCCAGCGTGCTGAGCACCTCGAGGTCGGTGCGCATGGCGGTGAGCGGGGTACGCAGTTCGTGCGCGGACACCGCGGCGAAATCGCGGGCGGTCTCGAGCGCGGTGGCAGTCTCGGCCTGCGCCCGGTCCACCCGCTCCAGCAGCGTGTTGACGGCCTCGGCGAGCTTGTCCGCCTCCTTCACACCCGAACCGTCCACCGAGAGCGGGACTTCCGATTCCCCGGCGGGCCCGCGCTCGTCGAGGTCCCGGGTGAGTTTCACGATGGGCCGCACCGCGCGCCCGCCGAACAGCCAGCCCAGCCCCGCCGACGCGGTCACCGCGAGCGCCGCGGCCAGATACACCCAGCGCCGCTGCTCGTTGATGGTCTTCTCGGTCTGATTGGTCGGAATGCCCAGGGACACAACCTGTCCCGCGGGCTGCGCCTCGGTGGTGGTGAGCACCCGGTAGGCGTTGCCGTCCACGGTGACGGTGGCATTGCCGACCGGCAGCACCGGCAGCTTCACCGGGGTGCTGGCCAGCGCGCGGTCGTTCATGCGGACCGTCAGCGCCATTTCCTTGTTGGGCGCGAGGATGTCGACCACATTGACCGCGAAGACCGGCTGGATCAGCACCAGCCGCGACACCATCGACAGCTGCTGATCGGCCTGGGCCATATTGCTGCGGCCGATGGCGTAGATGGTGATCCAGCTCAGGATCGCCACGATGATGGTCGCGCCCAGCGCCGCGGCGGCGGCGACGCGCACCCGCAGCGTGTAGGACCAGCGGCGGCGCCTGCCCCCGGACGCGGAAGGGCCCGCCGCGGAAGTCATTTCGGCGCCCGCAGGACGAACCCGACGCCGCGGATGGTGTGCAGCAGGCGCGGGGTGTCCTCGACCTCGAGCTTGCGCCGCAGATAGCCCACGAACACGTCCACCACATTGGTGTCGGCCGCGAAGTCGTAGCCCCACACCAGTTCCAGCAGCCGTTCCCGGCTCAGCACCACCCCGGCGCTGCGCGCCAGCGTGGACAGCAGCTCGAATTCGCGCTTGGTGAGCTCGATCTCGGTGCCGTGCAGCAGCGCCCGATAGCCCGCGACGTCGACCTCCAAGGGCCCCACGGTGATCGCGCCCGGGATCCCGGACGCCGGCGCGTCACTGCGCCGCCGCAGCAGCGCCTTGATCCGCGCCACCAGCTCGGCGAGCACGAACGGTTTGACCAGGTAATCGTCGGCCCCCGACTCCAGCCCGGCGATGCGGTCGTCCACCGAACTGCGCGCCGACAGGACACAGATCGGCACCTCGTTGCCCATGGCCCGCAGCGCGGTCACCACACCCGCCCCGTCCAGGATCGGCATGTTCATATCGAGCACGACCGCGTCGGGGGCGAATTCGTTCACACTGCGTAGGGCGGCCGCCCCATCCCGGGCGATCACCACCCGGAAACCTGACAGCCGGAGCCCGCGCTCGACCGATGCGAGCACATCCTCATCGTCGTCGACGACCAGGACTGTAGGTACCGCTGAGTCCATTTGCCCTCCGCTTCGCTCCGGGCGGGTTGCGTGGTGTGCCACCCGGGGTGGCACACCACAGTATTGCCTGGCGGAGGTCAGTAATTGTGGCAGGAATCGGCGACCTGCTGGATCGTGGCGGCGATTCCACCGGCCCGCGGGTCGGAGGCGGCCTGGTTGGCGGCGTCCGGGTTGTCGCGCAGGTACTGGTCGAGCTCGGCCTGGCGCTCGGCGGGGGAGAGGTCGAACTTGGCCTTCAATTCCGCCTTGTAGCCGGGGTTCTGATCGAGGTACTGGGCCAGCATCGGGGACTTGTCGTGCAGGGCGGCGTCCACCTGGGCGAAGCTGCAGGTGGAGTTCAGGAGCGGCGCAACCAGATCCGCCGGGGAGGCGGAGGCGGTGGCGGGCGCGAAGGCGAGGGCGACGGCGGCGACCGCACCGGCTCCGAAGAGCACACCGGCACGACGATTACGGACGAAGCTCATACAGCGACCTTCTTCTCGGTAGGCACAGCAACGGGGCGCGCGCGATTCCCGCGCGCCCGACCGACGCTAAACGACCGCTCTAGGAAGTCGATGAGCCAATTCTGAAAAGACTCTGAGGCTAGCCCGAGGCGGCTTGATCCCCGGACTGAGCGGCTGGATCGGCGGCGGCCGGGTCCGGGCGGCGGATCGGAGTGGTGGCGACCGCGGCCTCGGCGGCGGCGATGCGCTCCTTGTCCTCCATCAATGTCACCGCGTCGCGGATCTGCTTCTCCAGTGTGGGCAGCATGGCGGCGTCGTCGATGGTCGGCGGCACCTCGAAGGACTCACCCGAGGCGATCTGACGCATGGTGCGGCGCAGGATCTTTCCCGACCGGGTCTTGGGCAGCGAAGTCACCGCGACCACGTCGTAGAGGGTGGCGATGGCCCCGACCCGCTCCCGCACCCGGTCGATGATCTCCGCGCGCAGCCGCCCGGGCTCGATGTCGACGCCGGTCTTGAGCACCACATACCCGATCGGCCGCTGCCCCTTGAGCTCGTCCGGAATGCCGACCACGGCGGTCTCGGCCACGGCCGGATGACCCGAGATGGCCGCCTCGATCCCGCCCGCGGACAGCCGGTGCCCGGCCATATTGATGACGTCGTCGCTGCGGCCCAGGACGAACAGGTAGCCGTCCTCGTCGAAATAGCCGGAGTCGCCGGTCAGATAGTGGCCGGGGTAGGCGGACAGATAGGAGCGCTCGTACCGCTCGTCGTCCTTCCACAGCGTGGTCAGGGTGCCGGGCGGCAGCGGCAGCCCGATGACGATATTGCCCTCGGTGTTCGGGGCGACCGCGTTGCCCTCGGAGTCCAGCACCCGCAGCCGGTACCCCGGCACCGGCACCGCCGCCGAACCGGGCTTGATCGGGAGCTGCTGGAGTCCGAGCGGATTCGCGCAGATGGGCCAGCCGGTCTCGGTCTGCCACCAGTGGTCCACCACCGGGCAGTCGGGGTGGTCGGCGAGCAGGGTGTCCACGGTCCACTCGTAGGTGGCCGGGTCCAGGCGTTCCCCGGCGCAGAACAGTGCCCGCAGGCGGGACAAATCGTGCTGATGGGCGAGCGCCGCGTCCGGGTCGGCGCGGCGGATGGCCCGCAGCGCGGTCGGAGCGGTGAACATCACATCCACCTGGTACTCGTCGACCAGGCGCCAGAAGGTGCCCGCGTCGGGGGTCCCGATCGGCTTGCCCTCGTAGAGCACGGTGGTGGCCCCGACCAGCAGCGGCGCGTAGACGATGTAGGAGTGCCCGACCACCCAGCCGATATCGGAGGTGGTGAGCATGGTCTGCCCCGCGCCGACCTCGTAGATATTGCGCATGGACCAGGCCATGGCGACCGCGTGGCCGCCGTTGTCGCGCACCACGCCCTTGGGTTTCCCGGTGGTGCCGGAGGTGTAGAGGATATAGAGGGGATCGGTGGCGGCCATCGACACCGGATCGGCCGGTTCCGCCCCGATCTGCGCCTCGTCCCAATCGAGCCACCGGGCCACCACGGTCTCGGAGGAGGCGGGCAGCGAGTCGGTGGCGGCCTGCTCGGCCGGAAAGCGAATGGTGGGAAAGCCGTCTCGCTGCTTGACCAGCACGGTTCTCGGGGCGGTGGTCTCGGCGAGGTCGAGGGCGGCGAGCACGATGGGCGGGTATTCGATGCGGCGTCCGGGTTCCAGGCCGCCGGAGGCCGTGATGATCAACACAGGTTCGGCGTCGTCGATGCGGGCCGCGAGTTCGTGGGCGGCGAAACCGCCGAAGACCACCGAGTGCACCGCGCCGATCCGGGCGCAGGCGAGCATGGCGATCACGGCTTCGGGAATCATCGGCATATAGATGACGACGCGGTCACCGGTCTTGACGCCCAGTCGCAGCATGGATCCGGCAAATCGGGCGACTTCGTCGAGCAGCTCCCGATATGTGTAAATCTGCCTGGACCCGGTCATAGCCGAGTCGTATATTAGGGCCGGTTGTTGGGCGCGACCCCCCTCCTGGTCCTCGAAAGAGCCTTCGGGAGTTGTGATCTCGCGCACATGCCGATCCAGCGCATTGTAGGAGGTGTTGAGGCGAGCGTCGGGAAACCACCGCGCCGTCGGGCGGGCAGCGGTATCGAGAATCTGGGTGGGAGACACGTCCCAGCTGATGGATTCGGCCGCGGTGCGCCAGAACTCCGAGGGATCGACCAGGCTCAGCTGATACGCCGGTCGGTACTCCTGCTTAGCGTTCAACCCGGTGACTCCCTAGCTCCGACTTGTGTCCTGAGAAGCGCTGAAGATGCCCGCCTCGATAGATCAGCCTGATTGTGGCAGACTTCACGCGACGTCCGGGCGGGCGCCGCGACCTTTGATTTTGCCTGGAATCGGCAGGTCAGGGACCGGTGGTTGCCAAGAGGTCACACAAGAAGTTATTGATCCGTTAGAATCGCATGTCACATATTTCGGCCGTCATGGACGCAATTTCTCGGCCAGCCGCCGTTCTCGGTCAGCTCCGTCTGTCGAGCCGAGCGTGCGATCGCTCGGAGGCTCGCTGATGGCGCGTGGCTGGGGCCAGTTTGGAAAGTGAGTGGGAGATGCGTGACGCCGCTAGGTCCGGCAGCAATAAGCGCTGGGCGCTGAGCAACTGGGACCTGCGATGGAAGGTCACGGCGGTCCTCGCCGTGCCATTGTTGGTCGCTGTTGTGCTGGGTGCGTCCAGGATCTCGGCGGAGTTCGCCGATTCGAGCAGGCTCTCGACGGCGACCGACCACGTCGGGGTGATCCCGGCGATCACCGGTCTCAGTGCGGACGCGGCGCAGGTGGCCAGTGGCCAGATGGTCATGCTGGGCCCGAACCAGTCCTTGACCTCTGATCCGGAACTCACTCAGCTGGACACCGCGATCTCGTTCGCCGAGAAGGCCGCGAGCCGTCTGAGTGATCTCCCCAACGCTCGTTCCTCGCTGGACGAGATGATCGTGGGCGCCAAGGCGATCCGGGCGCAGGGCCTCGCGCCCTCGAAGTCGATTCCCGACACCGTCGCCCAGGTCGAGCGGATTCGTGGCGACAGCGTGCGCACGGTGGAGTCCATCGTGGCGACCATCGCCGACAAGAACGTGGACCAGTCCAAGCTGCGCCTGGTCGACTCACTGAACACCCGATGGATGCTGTTCAACGAGGTCGCCGGCATGGCGGAGGCGCTACGCAGCAACCCGAAGGATGGCCTCAAGGACATCCAGATCAGTGTCAGCACCGAGCGGCAGATGCTGGCCGTGCTGGCCCACCGCTTCCCGGACGGCGACGCGACCATCGCCGATCTGCAGCGTGGCGCGGACACCCGCGTGCAACTGGTGAACGGCCCGCAGGCGCTGGCCGGTCAGCTGCCGGTGGCCGAGCTGAAGGACTCGCTGGTCGCGAGCATCAACGGCTATCAGTCGATCGCGGCGGGCGCGACCAAGGACATCGTGTCCCGAGTCGACGACCTGGCGGCGGCGGCCCGTTCGGACGCCATCCGCTACTCGATCATCGTGATCGCCACCATCCTCGGCGCCATGGCGCTGGCCGTGCTGATCGCGCGCGCGATGATCGTCCCGCTGCGCCGTCTGCGCCTGGCCGCCCTGCGCGTCGCCGAATACGACCTCGGCCAGGAAGTCTCCGCGCTGCGTGAGGGCGCCGACCCCGAAGACGTTCCACTGGAACCGATGCCGGTGCACACCGACGAAGAGGTCGGCCAGCTGGCTCGCGCCGTCGACGACATCCACGGTCAGGCGCTGCGCCTGGCCGCCGACCAGGCCGCCATGCGTACCCAGGTGAACGACATGTTCGAGACCCTGGCACGGCGCTCCAAGTCCCTTGTCGACCATCAGCTCTCGCTCATCGAGGCGATGGAGTACGACGAGAAGGACCCGCGCCTGCTCGAGAACCTCTTCCGTCTCGACCACCTCGCCGCCCGTATGCGGCGAAACGGCGACAACCTGCTGATTCTGGCCGGCACCAAGCAGCGCCGGACCAAGTCGGCGCCGGTCGAGATCGCCGACGTGCTGCGCGCCGCCATCTCCGAGGTGGAGGACTACGAGCGCGTCAAGCTGGGCGCCACCCCGCGCGGTTCGCTGGTCGAGCCCGCGGCGTCCGACCTCGCGCACCTGTTCGCCGAGCTCCTGGACAACGCGCTGCGCGCTTCTCCGCCGGAGACCGACGTCAAGTTCACCTTCGCCCAGGCCCACGATCAGGGTCTGCTGATCGAGGTCGCGGACCGCGGTATCGGTATGCCCCCGGCCGAGATGGCCGAGATCAACCGGCGACTGGAGGCCGTGGCCGAGGTCGGCCCGGACACCGCGCGCCACATGGGTCTGTTCGTGGTCGGCCGTCTGGCCGAGCGCCACGGCCTGACCGTGCGCCTGCGCCCGACCTTCGACACCGCCCGGGATCCGGGTGTGACCGTCACCGTGCACGTGCCCAAGCCGCTGATCGTCTCGCCGGGTGGCGTCATCTCGGTGCCGCCGCAGCAGGGCCAGCAGCAGCCGGCTCCCGCCCCGGCCCCGACGGCGTCCGCGCCGCAGGGTGCGGGCAACCAGGCCGGAGCCCCGGCCTCCATGCAGATGCGCGCGGTCACCCGCACGGCGACCGGCAATGTGATGGTCACCGTGGATCCGGGTGTGAGCGGGCCGATTCCGGCGGGCACGGCGGCGGGCGCCGCCCCGAGCCCGGCTCCGGCTCCTTCCGCCCCCGCGCCGGCCGCGGCCAGTGCCGCCACCGGTCTGCCCACCCGTCAGCCGGGTGCGCAGGTGCCGGGTGGTCTGCCGACCCGTCAGCCGGGTGTGAACGGCCCGACCGTCAAGCACACCGTCTCCGCGCCGGGTGGCGCGAGACCGGGACTACCCCAGCGGGATCCGGGTGTGAACGGTCCGTCCGCGCCCGCCGACCGCCCGGGGTCGAACCTCCCGCAGCGCGGCCAGGGCGAGCCCCCGGCGCAGCCGCGGGGCGGCCTCGCCGCCAATATGCTCAAGCGTCAAGGTGCTCCGGGCGGCATGCCGCCGCGACCGGGCGCACCGGGGGAGCCGGGACCCGCGCCGCGTGGTCCGGGGCAGGGGGGAGCGCCGCAGCCGGGTCAGACCGGTGCGATGCCGCAGCGCAATCCCTCTGTGGGTCTTCCGCCGTCGCAAGCGCGGGGAGGCGGAGCGGACTCCGCGCCGGGCGCTGCTCCGGCCGGGCCGACTGGCCTGCCGACCCGTCAGCCGGGCGCCAATGGCGCCCCCGGCCGTGAGGCCGGTCTGGGTCAGCCGCAGCGTTCCGCTCCCAGCGGTATGCCGCAGCAAGCGCGGGGTGGCGGAGCGGAGCCGGGTGCGAACGGTGCTCCCGCGCCGCGTGGAGCGGACTCGGGTCCGACCCGCCGGGAGCCCGCCGCCGGTGGTCTGCCGCCGCGTGACGCTGCCGCCGGTGGTCTTCCGCAGCGTGACTCTGCTGCTGGTGGTCTCCCGCAGCGTGATTCGGCCGCTGGTGGTCTGCCGACCCGTCAGCCCGGTGCCAATGGCGCTCCGGCGCAGCGTGGTCCGGGAGCGCCCGGTGGTCTCCCGCAGCGCGGAGCCGCGCCGCAGCGTGACGGGTCCAATGGTCTTGCCGCACAGGATTCGGACAGGCAGGGTCTGCGTCCGCGGGACGGTCTCGCCCCGCGTGACGGTGGTCTGCCCCAGCGTGATGCCGCTCCCGGTGGTCTGCCGCAGCGTGATTCGGCCGCGGGCGGTCTGCCGCAGCGTGGTCCGGGTGGCCTGCCGCAGCGGGACAGCGGTCCTGCCGCCGGTGGTCTGCCGCAGCGTGACGGTGGCCCCGCCGCCGGTGGTCTGCCCCAGCGCGAGGGTGGTCTGCCGCAGCGTGGCTCGAACGGCCTGCCGCAGCGGGATTCCGGTGGCGGCTTGCCGCAGCGTGGTCCGGGTGCCGGTCAGCCGCAGCGCCCGGCCGCCGCGGGTGCCGATTCGCTCTCGGGTGGTCTGACTCAGCGTGATCCGCTGAGTGGTCCGCTCCCGCAACAAGCGCGGAGAGGCGGAGCGGATCCGTTGAACGATCCGCTGCCGCAGCGGGACGGTGGTCTGCCGCAGCGCGGCGCCACCGGTCTGCCGCAGCGGGATCCGGGCTCGGTGTTGCCGCAGCGTCCGTCCCCGATTCCGGGTGTGGGTCTGCCGCAGCGTGATGACGACGGCGTCAAGGAGCCAGGACGCCACAGCTTCCGGTCGAATCCGGCCAAGGCGGCCTCGTTCTTCCAGACGCGTTTGCAGCCGACGGACGCCCCCGGTGACTCGATCATGGGCGGCACGCCGATCTTCGCGGAGATGATGTCGGCGTGGCTCTCCGATCCGAACGCCGATCGGTCCCAGGTGGCCTCGTCCTTCGAATCACCGGGCGACGAGGGCTGGCAGGCCGCACACCGGGTCAGCCAGTCGGCGCCGGAGAAGCGGACGGCCGCCGGTCTGCCGCAACGTGATCCGGGTAACCGACTTGTGCCCGGCGGTGTGAACGGAAACGCTGACAAGGCGGCCCACCGAGACCCAGAATCCATCAGGTCAAGTCTGAGTCGCCACCAGAAGGGCGTCCGGGATGGCCGCGCGATGCAAGCTATGAACCTAACCGGAGATAAAGGAGACCGATGAACCCCGATCTAGGTGGTACGAAGCGTCAGCTGGATTGGCTGGTTTCGAACTTCGCCAATGAGGTTCCCGGCGTTGCGCACGCGGTCCTGGTATCCGCCGACGGCCTGCTGATGGCCGCGAGCGCGCAGCTGCCCGTGGACCGTGCCGAACAGCTGTCCGCAGTGACCGCGGGGCTCGCGAGCCTCTCGGTGGGTGTGTCGAACTTGTTCGAGGGCGGCACCGTGTTGCAGTCGGTGGTCGAGATGGAACACGGCTACCTGCTGCTCATGGCTGTCGGTGACGGCTCGTATCTGGCGGTTCTGACCAACACCTCGTGTGACATCGGTCAGGTCGGATACGAGATGGCGTTGTTGGTCGAGCGAGTGGGCCAGACGGTTCAGGCCACACCTCGCGTCACGATGGGTTCCTGATGGCGGGATGGACATAGACAACGAACGCGTTGGGAGCGCCGAACCGAGCCTGGTTCGCCCGTATTCACTGACGGCCGGTCGCACCCGGCCGAAGGTGGAGCTCGCCTTGGAGGCGCTCGTCGCATCGCATCCGGTCGCCCTCGAGCGGCAGTTCGAACTCACCAATATCGAGACGTCAATCGTGGAGTTGTGCAGAGAATCGCCGTCGGTTGCCGAAGTAGCCGCGCGCCTGGGCATCCCGCTCGGTGTGGCGCGGGTGCTGGTCGCCGACCTCATCGATGCCGGACACGTGCGGGTATCGGCGACATTGAAAGACGATTCCAGCGACGATGAACGTCGCGAGCTGATCGAAAGGGTTCTCAGTGGACTCCGGCGTATTTGATTCGACGACACAGGTCGACACGCGCACCAGCAAGCCCACGTCGGCCAAGATCGTCGTGGCCGGTGGTTTCGGTGTCGGCAAGACCACCCTGGTCGGTGCCGTGTCGGAGATCGTTCCGCTGCGCACCGAGGCGTTGGTGACCAATGCCAGTGTCGGCGTGGACTCCCTGACCGGTGTCCCGTCGAAGGCCACCACCACGGTGGCCATGGACTTCGGCCGCATCAGCCTGGCCGACGACCTGGTGCTGTACCTGTTCGGTACGCCGGGCCAGTACCGCTTCTGGTTCATGTGGGACGACCTGATCAAGGGCGCCATCGGCGCGGTGGTGCTGGTCGACACCCGTCGGTTGGAGGACAGTTTCGCGGCCGTCGACTATTTCGAGGCGCGCAACCTACCCTTCCTGGTGGCCATCAACGAATTCGATGATGCGCCACGGTATCCGGTGGAGGACATCCGCCAGGCCCTGGCGGTGCCCGCGGACGTGCCGATCCTCTCGATCGACGCCCGTCGCCGGGAGCCGGTGAAGCAGGCTCTGGTCGCCGTGACCGAGTACGCCCTGCGCAAGGTCGTGCAGGGTTACTGAGCTGTGTTGAATTGCGGCGGCTCCGCCGCCGCGGTTCGCGGCCCTTGTAACCCCGGCCCTTCCTCCTCCGCTTCGCTCCTCCTCCGTCAGTCCAGGCCGAGGCGGGCCGCGAACCGCGGGTGAGCCGTGTGTAGCTACTCTCATGCCTTATGACAGTCTCGGCGGCGGAGTTGCTGGGCGAATTGCTGGATCCCGGTTCCTTCGTGAGCTGGGATCGGCCACCGGTGCCGGTGGCGGCGTCGCCCGGGTATCGCGGGGATTTGCTGGCCGCCGCGGCAACGGCGGGCACCGATGAATCGGTGCTCACCGGGGAGGGGTTGCTGCGCGGACGGCGCGTTGCCGTGATCGCGTGCGAGTTCGCGTTTCTCGCGGGGTCGGTCGGGGTGGCCGCTGCCGAGCGGATCGTGTCCGCGGTGGAGCGCGCCACCGAGCTGGGCTTGCCGCTGCTCGCCTCACCGACCTCCGGCGGGACCCGAATGCAGGAGGGCACAGTCGCTTTCGTGCAGATGGTGAAGGTGGCGGGGGCGCTGGCCGTGCACAAGGCGGCGGGGCATCCGTATCTGGTGTATCTGCGCGATCCGACCATGGGCGGGGTGTTCGCGTCGTGGGGGTCGTTGGGGCACATGACATTCGCCGAACCGGGTGCGCTGGTCGGCTTCCTCGGGCCGCGGGTCTACCAGGCGCTGTACGGGAAGAAGTTCCCGGAGGGTGTGCAGACGGCCGAAAACCTTTACCGCAACGGCGTTATCGACGGTGTCGTGCCGGTGTCGGTGTTCCGGCGCATCGTGCATCGGGCGCTCACGGTGTTGTGTGACGGTCCGGTCCCGCTGCCCGAAAAGGCCGGTGACGCAATGCCACCCGCGCTCGGGTCGGGTTCGTTTCCGGCGGGTCCACGGGAGCGCGTCGCGGTGCTCGACACCGCTGAGGTGCACGCCTGGCAGACGGTGCTGATCTCCCGGCGCGGGGATCGTCCGGGCATTCGTGAGCTGCTGCGCCACGTGACCGACCGGGTTCCGTTGTCCGGCACCGGACAAGGCGAGCTGGATCGCACGGTGGTGCACGCCCTGGCCCGGTTCCGGGGTCAGCCGTGCATCGTGTTCGGCCACGACCGCGCGGGTCAGTCGCCGGAGCACACCATGGGTCCGGCGGCGTTGCGGGAGGCGCGGCGCAGCATGCATCTGGCCGCCGAGCTGCGCGTTCCGCTGGTCCTGGTGATCGATACCGCGGGTGCGTCGTTGTCCCGGGAGGCGGAGGAACGCGGCCTGGCCCCCGAGATCGCCCGCTGCATCGCCGATCTCGTCACCTTGGACACCCCGACCGTCTCGGTGCTGCTGGGTCAGGGCACGGGCGGTGGCGCCTTGGCCCTCCTGCCCGCCGATCGGGTGCTGGCCGCCGCCAATGGCTGGCTGGCCCCCTTGCCGCCGGAGGGTGCGAGCGAGATCGTCTACCGCGACACCTGGCACGCCCCGGAACTGGCTGCCGCCCAGCGGATTCGGGCGGTCGACCTGCGCGAGGACGGCATCGTGGACCGGATCGTGCACGAGTATCCGGACGCCGCCGAGGAGCCCGCGGATTTCGCGCTGCGCATGGTGGAGGCAATCGCGGGCGAACTGGCCGGTCTGACAGCTCGCTCCCCGGCGGAGCTGCTCGCCGCCCGGCACCTGCGCTATCGGCGACTCGGCCTTCGAACGTAGTTCTCGTCACGTCGAACTTCCATGAAGCTGTCTATTTGCTGCCGCGGGGGCTCGACACGCGGATTTCGGTATAGAGCACTCGGTTGACGCCATGGACCTGCGCTTCTAACTTCGACATGGTGACGTACCGGTTCGAGGCCAGCGACATTCCAGCGATCGTGCTCAGTGATGGCCAGGTGATGCCCAAACTGGGGTTCGGCGTCTACAAGGTCGACGGCGACGACGGGGTCGGCACCATCGTCAAGGCTCTCGAACTCGGGTACCGCAGCCTCGACACCGCGGCCTTCTACGGCAACGAGGAGGAAGTGGGCCGCGCCGTCCACGAGTCCGGTCTGCCGCGTGAGGAGGTGTTCGTCACCACCAAGCTGTGGAACGCCGACCACGGCTACGACGCCACCCTGCGCGCCGTCGACGCCAGCGCCGAGCGGCTGGGTCTGGACGCCATCGACCTGTTCCTCATCCACTGGCCGGTGCCGTCCGCCGACCTCTACGTCGACACCTTCCGGGCCTTGCAGGCGCTCAAGCGGCAGGGCCGCGTCGTCTCGATCGGCGTCTCCAATTTCACCCGGGCGCACCTGGAGCGGGTGATGGCCGAGACCGGTGAGGTGCCCGCCATCAATCAGGTTGAGCTGCACCCGTATTACGCCCAGTCGGAGCTGCGCGCCTTCCACGCCGCGCACGGCATCGTGACCGAGGCGTGGAGTCCGCTGGGCCGCGGCGCGGAGTTCAATGATTCGGTGATCATCGCCCTCGCCGACAAGCTGGGCCGCACGCCGGCGCAGATCATCCTGCGCTGGCACATGCAGCTGGGGAACGTGGCCATCCCGAAGTCCAACACCCCGTCGCGGATGGCGGAGAACCTGGCCATCTTCGATTTCGAGCTGACCGGCCGGGAGATGACCCAGATCGCCGGTCTGGACAAGGGCGCGCGGCAGGGCGGCGACCCGGACGTCTTCGATATGGACGCGCCCGCCTGACGCCTCAGTTCTCCGCGTCGCTGTTCCGGTGGGTCGGAATGCCCAGGTACGAGGTCAGCTCGACGGCCGCCGCCCGGCCCGCGCGGTTCGCGCCGATGGTGCTGGCCGACGGCCCGTAGCCGATCAGGTGGATGCGCGGATCGGCCTCGACCCGGGTGGCGAGGCGACCGCCCATGGTGATGCCGCCGCCGGGCCCGCGCAGTCGCAGCGGGGCCAGATGGTCGAGGGCGCTGCGGAATCCGGTGGCCCACAGGATGACGTCGGCGCGCTGGAAGGCGCCGTCGGCCCAGCGGATTCCGCCGGGTTCGATGTGGTCGAACAGCGGTCGCCGTTCCAATGCCCCGCGGGCGCGCATGGCCCGCACCCGCGCGTCCTCGGGCAGCCCGGTCACCGACACCACCGATCCGGGTGGAAGTCCGCGCCGGACACGGTCTTCCACCATGGCCACCGCGGCGCGCCCGTCCTCGGGCGCGAATTGCCCGGAGCGGAAGACGGGTTCGCGGCGGGTCACCCATGTGGTGCCGGTGACCTGCGAGATCTCGTCCAGCAGTTGGATGGCGGTGATTCCGCCGCCGACCACCACGACCTGCTTGCCCTCGAATTCCGTTGCGGCGCGGTAGTCGTGTGCGTGCAGCTGGCGTCCGGCGAAGGTCTCCGCGCCCCGGTAGTAGGGGATGAACGGCTTGTCCCAGGTGCCGGTGGCATTGACCAGTCCGCGTGCGCGCACCGTCGCACCGGGGTTGAGTTCGGCGTGCAGCAGCCCGTCGACCTCCTGGTTCGGGCAGGTGGCGGCGGTGGCGCGATCGCACACCACGGTCACCGAGATGGGCCGGTGCACGCGCAGGTCGAAGCGCTTCTCGTACAGCTCGAAGTAGTGCGGTACGGCGGTGGCGGCCTGCGCGTTGTCCGATCCGGCGGGCAGGGTCTCCTGGAACGACATGCCGGGCAGGTCGTGCACCCGGTTGACGGTGCTCAATGTCAGTGACGGCCACCGGAATTGCCATGCCCCGCCCGCGCCGGGGGAGTGGTCGACGATCAGGAAGTCCTGTTCGGGTCGCAGCCCGAGCCGCCTGAGGTGGTAGCCGACCGACAATCCGGCCTGTCCCGCGCCGATGACAAGGATGTCGACATCGGGTGTTGCGGTCACGGACCCGACGGTACGCCCACCTACAGTGAAAGCAGATCAATGGGTAGGCAGCCCGATGAGGTGGACAGTGGGGAAGGGACAGATGCTCGGAGTCAGCCGCGATGGCGAGGTCGTGACCATCGAACTGCAGCGTCCGGATCGCCGGAACGCCCTGAACGAGGAGCTCATCGGCCGCCTGCGCGCGGCCCTCGAGGAGGCCGCGGCCTCGGCGCGGGTGATCGTGCTGACCGGTCAGGGGCCGATTTTCAGTGCGGGCGCGGATCTGGACGGGGTGTATTCGGACAGCTTCCTGACCGGTCTGCTGGCCATGCTGCGCACCATCGAGACCATTCCGGTGCCGGTGATCGCGGCGATCAACGGGGGCGCGCTGGGCGCGGGCGTGCAACTGGCCCTGGCCTCGGACCTCCGCGTGATGTCACCGGATTCGTTCATCGCGGTCCCGGCCGCGAAACTCGGTATCTCCGTTGACCGTTGGACCGTGCGACGGCTGTCGTCACTGATCGGTGCCGGTCCGGCGCGCACGATTCTGCTGGGCGCCGAGCGGGTCCCTGCCGCGGACGCCTACAACTTCGGCTTCGCCAACAAGATCGGGACCCTGGCCGACGCGCAGGCCTGGGCCAAGCAGATCGCCGAACTCGCGCCGCTGTCGCTGCGGCATCTGAAGCTGGTCTTCAACGACGACGACACTCGCGGCCCCGACACCGCCGTGCAGAGCGCCGCCCTGGACGCCGCCTGGCAGAGCGCCGACGCGCAGGAGGCGCGCGCGGCTCGCCAGGAGAAGCGGTCGGCGAAGTTCGAGGGCCGATGAACGGGGGGCGCGCGCAAGAGAATGCGCGGAGACTGGTGGGTATGGCAGCGGGCGCTTTCGGTCTTTCCTGGGTGGTTCGGGCGGCATGGGGGATTCCCTCGGCCATGGGTGCGTCGATCTCGGCGATCGCACCGACCGCGCGCGGGGCGACCACCTATCGCAATCGGCAGTTCCACAACACCGAACCGAGCAGTCAGCTCACCGGTTCCCCGCTGGAGCTGCTCTACCAGCTGGCCACCCAGCGCAATAACGGCCGCCCGTCCGGGACCATCCCGCTGGTGACGCCGGAACTGCCGGAGCAGGCCGGGGAACTGGCGGTGACCTGGTACGGCCACGCCACCTGCCTGGTCGAGGTGGACGGCTACCGGGTGCTGACCGATCCGGTGTGGAGCGAGCGGGTGTCGCCGTCGCCGCTGGTGGGCCCGGCCCGCCTGCATCCGGTGCCGTCGCCGTTGTCGGCGCTGCCGCCGCTGGACGCGGTGCTCATCTCCCACGACCACTACGACCACCTGGATCGCGACACCGTGTCCGGGCTGATCGAGGGGCAGGACTGCGTGTTCATCGTGCCCGTCGGCATCGGCGCGCATCTGCGGCACTGGTCGGTGCCGGAGCACCGCATCGTCGAATTGGATTGGGCCGCCTCGGTTTCGTTGTCGGAGCTGCGGCGCGACCACGGTGACGGCACGGACCTGGTGATCACCTGTTCGGAGGCGCGGCACTTCTCGGGTCGCGGCCTGGTGCGCAACACCACGCTGTGGGCGTCGTGGTCCATCGCGGGCCCGACCCGGCGGGTCTACTTCGGTGGCGACACCGGCTACACGAAGGCGTTCGCGGAGGCGGGCGCGCGCCTGGGCCCGTTCGACCTGACCCTGCTGCCCATCGGCGCCTACGACCGGCACTGGCCGGACGTGCACATGAACCCGGAGGAGGCGGTCCGCGCCCACGCCGACCTGTGTGTCGGCGACGCGGGCTTCGGGACGCTGGTGCCGATTCACTGGGCCACCTTCAATCTGGCCTTCCACGGCTGGTCGGAGCCGGTGCGGCGACTGGTCGAGGCGGCGGAGGCGGCCGGGACACGCATCGCCGTGCCGAAGCCCGGCCAGCGGATCGACCCGATTGGCCTCCCACCACGGGATTCGTGGTGGGAAGATGTTCGCCAATGACGGACCGAGAGTGAAGGAGCAGGGCTGTGAGTCTCATGGACACGCTCAAGGGCTTGGTCGGCAAGGGCAAAGAGGTGGCGGCCCAGAACGCCGAGAAGGTTGAGCAGGCGGTCGACAAGGCCGGCCAGGTGATCGACGAGAAGACCGGGGGGAAGTACTCCTCCCAGATCGACAAGGGCGCGGACGCGGTCAAGTCGGCGCTCGGGGCCGACACCGCCGAGGGCGCGGCGGCGGCCCCCGCGGCGGAGCCCGCGCCCGCCGAGGCGGCGGGCGAACCCGCCCCGGCCCCGGAAACCCCGGCAGGCGAACAGCCTCCGGCGTAGTCGTACGGTCATCCACGGGCCGTTCGGGAGTGGCGGGGAAGCTCCGCCGCTTGACCCGAACGGCCCGTTGGCTTTTCACGGGCCTTCCGGGTTGCCGGTTTTCGGCGGGTCCCGGCTCTAAACTGCTGTCATGGGGTCCCGCAGGGATTTCGGGGGCATCGAGGTTGGGCTGACCAACCTCGACAAGGTGCTGTACCCGGCCACCGGGACCACCAAGGGCGAGGTCATCGACTATTTCACCGCCATCGCCCCGGCCCTGCTGCCGCATATCGCGGAGCGGCCGGTGACGCGTAAGCGCTGGCCGAACGGCGTGGACGAGCAGTCGTTCTTCGAGAAGAATCTGGCCGAGCACGCGCCGAAGTGGTTGGAGCGACGCACCGTTCAGCATTCCGACCGCCCGGTCACGTATCCGCTCATCGACACTGTCGCGGGCATGGCCTGGCTCGGGCAGCAGGCGGCCCTCGAACTGCATGTGCCGCAATGGTGTTTCGACGGCCCCGAGGTCGGTGACATCACCCGGCTGGTCTTCGACCTGGACCCCGGGCCGGGCGCCGGACTGGCGCACTGTGCCGAGGTCGCGCTCATCCTCCGCGATGTGGTCCGCGAGGTGGGCCTACCGGCGTACCCGGTCACCAGCGGCTCCAAGGGAATTCACATCTACGTCCCGCTGGACCGCAGGCTCGGCCCGAACGGGGCCTCGGCCGTGGCCAAGCAGGTCGCCACCAATCTGCAGCAGCTGCGCCCCGAACTGGTCACGGCCACCATGGCCAAGTCGGCGCGCGAGGGCAAGGTGTTCCTGGATTGGAGCCAGAACAATCCGGCCAAGACCACCATCGCGCCGTACTCGCTGCGCGGCCGCGCCCAGCCGTGGGTGGCCGCGCCCCGGGCCTGGGCGGAAATCGAGAAGCCGAAGAAACTGCGGCACTTGACCTTCGGCGAGGTCCTGCGCCGCTTCGAGGACCAGGGCGACCTGCTCGACGGACTCGACGAAGCGGTACCGCGACCGGATCGGCTCGATACCTATCGATCCATGCGCGACCCGGGCCGCACCCCCGAACCGGTGCCCCCGGGCGCGCCCGCGGACGGGCCGGGCGATCGTTTCGTCGTGCAGGAGCATCACGCCCGCCGCCTGCACTGGGACGTCCGGCTGGAACGCGACGGCGTGCTCGCCTCCTGGGCCGTGCCCAAGGGTCCGCCCACCGATACCGGCGAGAACCGGCTGGCCGTGCACACCGAGGACCATCCCATCGAGTACCTCACCTTCCACGGGACCATCCCGAAGGGCGAGTACGGCGGCGGCGAGATGACCATCTGGGATTCCGGCACCTACGAGACCGAGAAGTG
Source organism: Nocardia sp. CA-145437 (assembly GCF_050956485.1). Lineage (NCBI taxonomy): Bacteria > Bacillati > Actinomycetota > Actinomycetes > Mycobacteriales > Nocardiaceae > Nocardia > Nocardia sp. CA-145437. The sequence continues at coordinate 746,000 of NZ_CP191204.1, forward strand.
GCGCGACGACGAGGTCATCGTGTGGCTGCGCGGGCAGCGGCTGACCGGGCGGTACGCGCTCATCCAGACCAATGGCAATCAGTGGCTCATGCATCTGATGAAGGATCAGACGCCGCCGGGGGGCATGGGGAAGGACGGCGCGGGGGCGCAGGCGGTTTCGACCCCGCGGACCCCCGCGCCCATGCCGCGCGGCGTCATGCCGATGCTCGCCACCGCCGGTGACGTGACCACGCTCGACGCGAAACAGTGGGCCTTCGAGACCAAGTGGGACGGGTTCCGGCTGATCGCCGAGATCGAGGACGGAACCGTGACCCTGCACAGCCGCGCCGGGCACATCGTCACCGGGAAATACCCCGGCCTGGCCGTGCTCGGCGAGGAACTGTCCGGCCACTCCGCGGTGCTCGACGGCGAGGCGGTCGTCTTCGACGATCACGGCGGCGCGAATCTCGGCCTGCTGCGCGCGGATTCGGGCCGCGCGGTCTTCCTGGCCTTCGATCTGCTGTACCTGGACGGCACCTCGCTGATCCGCAAACGCTACGACGATCGGCGGCGCGTGCTGGAAGTCCTTGCCGGGCAGGCGCGCTCGCTGATCGTGCCGGCGCAGTTGCCGGGGTCCGGCGCGGACGCGTTGCGCTACAGCCAGGAGCACGGCATGGAGGGCGTGGTCGCCAAGCGGCGCGACTCGGTCTACCTCCCGGGCCGCCGCGGTCAGTCCTGGATCAAGACACGCAATTGGCGGACGCTGTCGGTGGTGATCGGCGGCTACCGGCGTTCGGAGGCGCGGCAGTTCGCGTCCCTGCTGGTCGGCGTCCCGCATCAGGGCGAGCTGTACTACCTGGGCCGCGTCGGCACCGGGTTCGGCGAGCGGGAGATGAGCGATCTCGCCGACCGCCTGCGCCGGCTGGAACGCAAGACCAGCCCGTTCGACAACGAGCTCACCGCCGACGAGCGCCGCGACGCGGTCTGGGTGACGCCGAAGCTGACGGGCATGGTCCGCTTCCAGAACTGGACCGAGACCGGGCGCCTGTGGCACCCGGCCTGGATCCCCGGTTCCGACTAGCTCGACTTCTCCAGCAACGGAATCAGGCTGTCGGAGTCGGTGACGATGGCGTGCCCCTGGAATTCGAAGTCCTCCCAGGCGCGCTGCTTGCCGGGCTCGTCGCGCCCGCCGACCCCGTCGCGGACGACGACCGGCACGAAGCCCAGATCGGTGGAGTGGCACACCGTCGGCGCGATCCCGATCTCCAGCGCGACGCCGACGATGGCGTAGGCCCCGATCCCGAGGTCACGCAGCGTCGAGGCGAGCGGGGTGCCCTCGAACGCCGACATCGACGTCTTGTCGAAGACGACCTCGCCGTCCTGCGGCCGCAGTTCCGGCACCAGCTGGAAGCCCGGGGTGTCGCGCTGCAGGATCGGGACCACCTCGTCGATGGAGTCCTTGCCCTGCCAGGTCATCGCCATCCGCATGGCGAAACTGCCCATGAGCCGCTTGGGCAGGAAGAAGTGCCGCAGGAAGATCACCGGGTAGCCGCCGCGCCGCGCGGCCTCGACCACGCGCACGACGCGCTCGGTGATCGCCGGGCCGTCCTCGAGCTGGCCCAGCACTCCGGCCTGCATGTCGTAGACGATGATCGCCATCTTGTCCGGTGCGCACACATCCTCGAGCGTCTCCGGAATCTCCACACCGTTGCCGCGCCGCATAAGCCCTCCGCAATCGCTTTCCGCCCCACCCTCTTTCGCCACCCTACGCCTGTGCGGAACGGCGCCGGACGGTCAGGCGGCCGCGGCCCGGCCGGGCTTGGGTGCGGGGACGAGCCCGAAGCGGACCAGGCTGTCGGCGGTGTCCAGCAAGGAGTCGGCGACCGGGCGCATGGTCCAGTTCAGTTCGCGGCGGGCCTTGTCCGCGCTGACGGTCTCCTTGCGGCCGAGGTAGCGGACGGCGGTCCGGGCGTCGGCGTTGAAGGTCGCGCTCAGCCGGACCAGCCAGTCGGGCAGGGCGCGGGTGGGGACCTGGTAGCGGCTCGCGAGCAGGCGGGCCATCTCGGGGAAGGCGATGCTGTCGCCCGCGCAGATGTACCGGTTGCCCGCGGCGCCGGGGGTTTCCATGGCGAGACGGTGGGCGACGGCGAGGTCGCGCACGTCGACGGTGGCGAAGTTGAGGCGCGGCACGCCGGGCATGCCCCCGGCGAGCAGGGCGCGGATGCCGTCCACGGAGGTGCCGGCTTCGGCGCGCAGGACGGGCCCGATGATCATGCCCGGATTGATCACGGCCAGTTCGAGTTCCGGGTGTTCGGCGGCGAAATCCCAGGCGGCGCGCTCGGCCAGGGTCTTGCTCTTGGGGTAGGCCTCGCAGGCCGCGAGATCGGACCAGTCGGCCTCGGTGAGCAGGCGGCCCTCGTTCCCGGCCTGGATGGCGGCGATCGAGGAGGTGACCACCACGCGTTCGACGCCACCGGCGGCGGCCGCGCGCAGTACTCGCAGGGTGCCGTCGACGGCCGGGCGGATCAGGTCGTCCTCGTGCTCGGGGGCGTCCGACGGGAAGGGTGACGCGGTGTGCAGCACGTATCGGCAGCCCGCGACGGCCGCCGCCCAGCCCGCGTCCGCGCCGAGATCGGCTTCGACCAGTTCGATGCCGGGCAGCAGCGCGGCCACGTCGGCGGCGCGGGCGGCCGAGCGGACCGTGCCGCGCACTCGATAACCCTGGCCGAGCAATTCCTGGATGACATGCCCCGCGACATACCCCGAAGCACCGGTGACGAGAACGAGATCGGACATCGCCGACTCCAATCTGAGCAGTGTTTAGAATCTAAACAATGTATAGATTGCGAGGCCGCGCGCCGTCAACCCCTTACGCTCATGCCATGCCGCCGACCAAGGACCGCTACCACCACGGAGACCTCCGCGAGGAACTACTGCGCGCCTCCCTGGAACTGATCGAGTCCGAGGGCCTGGCCGCCGTGAGCCTGCGGAAAGTCGCCCGCACCGCCGGCGTCAGCCCCGGCGCGCCCTATCACCACTTCGCCGACCGCGCCGCTCTGATGTCCGCTCTCGCCGCCCGCGGCTTCGAAATCCTCGGCGCGACAATGACATCCGCTCGCGACACCGCCCCCGACCCGCGTGCCGCCCTGATCGCCATGGCCAACCGCTACGTCGAGTTCGCCCGCGACCACGCGGCCTACTTCCGCATCATGTTCCGCCCCGAACTCTCCCAACCCGAGAAACATCCCGACACCGAGGCCGCCGGCGACGCCGCCTTCGCCGTCCTGGAATCCGCGGTCGCCGACGCCGTCGCCTCCGGTTTCCTCCCCGCCGCCGACGCCGAAACCATGGCCCTGGCCTGGTGGTCCCTCGCCCACGGCATGGCCTCGCTCACCGTCGACGGCAAATTCGCCCTTCGCGCCACCCAATCCGGCACTACCCCGGAAGCGTTGACCGACCGCATCACCCGCATCTTCGCCGACCTCATCGACCGGGGCTGAGCGTGATTCAGGCGACCATCGGCTCCGCCGCGGTGGCCGCGGACGTCGGGGATTCCGCCTCATGGAAGCCCGGCAGGTAGCGATCTACGAACGGGATCATCAATTGGATGAGGGGGCCGATGCCGAAGGCGTAGACCACGGTGCCGATGCCGACGCTGCCGCCGAGGACCCAACCTACGGACAACATGGTCGCCTCCAGGCCTGTCCGCACCAGCCATACCGGTCGGCCTGTGCGGCGGACCAGGCCAGTCATCAGGCCATCGCGGGGCCCCGGGCCCATGCCCGCGCCGATGTAGAGGACCGTGGCGATCGCGTTGAGGACGACGGCTGCGGCCATGGCGGCGACGCGGATCGGGAGGCCGTGGAGTTCGGGCAGGAGCCAGAGGCCGGCGTCCACCGAGATGCCGATGACCACGACATTGCTGACCGTGCCCAGACCTGGCCACTGGCGCAAGGGAATCCACGCCAGGAGGACGGCGGCGCCGGTGATCGCGACCACGGTGCCGAAGCTCAGGGGAACGTGGTCGGCTACGCCCTGATGGAAGACGTCCCACGGGTCCAGTCCGAGGGCGGCGCGGATCATGACGGCCATGGAGAGGCCGTAGAGCCAGAGTCCGATGTAGAGGGCGAGGAGGCGGCGCGGCATTGGTCGAGCATGGCGGCAACTGGTATGCAAATGGTAGAACCAGTTGTAAAGAGCTGGACTTCTTGCTGGATATATCTTTTCGTGTGAGAAACCGCGCAACGCCGTAGTTACGGCGCGCGGGACGCCATTGACCGGGCCGGACGGCGGCAGTACCTTGTGGTTCTCCGATGCGCTGGAGTCATCAGGCGAACAGCAGGTCCGTGGGGTCCGGAGCGTCGGGAGGTCGGACGCTGGAGGCGTGATGCGGCGGGATGGCGCATGGTTCGGATCGGGGTGGCGGATCGGGCTGATGGGCGCGGCAACCCTCTGGGCGGTGGCGATCGCCGTGCCCGGTGCCGGGGCGGAGATTCCGGTTCCCGACGCCGATCCCTTCTATTCGACGCCAATCGATCTGGGAGAGTACGGAAACGGGACGATTCTCGATTCCCGGCCGATCGCCGTCCTGGGGCTGCCGCTACCGGTCGCGGGCTGGCAGGTGCGATACCGCACCACCGATTCCGCCGGGCAGGCCGCCGCCGACGTGGCCACGGTGATGGCTCCGATCACCCCGTGGACCGGGCCCGGGGATCGTCCGTTGCTGTCGTATCAGATTGCCGAGGACAGTCTCGGAACCCGTTGCGCCCCATCGTTCGCGCTGGGCGGCGGCCGCGACCTCGCCATCACCAACACCCTGCTCGACGTGCCGTTCCTGGCCGAGGCGCTGCGCCGCGGCTGGGCGGTGGTGGTGTCCGACTACGAGGGCGCGCAGTCCCGATTCTTCGACGGCGTCAACTCCGGCCGCGCGGTCCTGGACGGCGTCCGCGCCGCCAGAGCCTTTGCGCCGCTGGGGATCACCGATGTCAGCCCGCTCGGGGCCTGGGGTTATTCCGGCGGGGCCTTCGCCACCCTGTGGGCCATGCAGTTGCGGGCGAGCTACGCGCCCGAGCTCTGGTTCGCCGGCGTGACCTCCGGCGGAGTCCCGGCCGATATCCCGGCCATCGCCCGTGGCGTGGACGGCAGCGTGCAGGCCGGACTCGGGGTGCTCATCCTGATCGCCATGACACGCAACGATCCCGACTTGGCGGACTCGCTCAATGACAGCGGCCGCGCGCTGATCGCACAGGAATCCGCTTCCTGCGGTAGCGATCTCGTGGCTCACCACGTGTTCCGGCGCATCGACGACTACTCGGCGATCCCGGACATCCTCGGCAGCCAGGCCTTCCGGTCCGTCACCGATCGCCAGGAACTGGGCGGCTGGGCGCCGGACGTCCCGCTGTACCTGTATCACAGCAATTCCGACGACGTGATCCCGTCATCGGGCTTCGGCGACCTCGTCGACCGCTACTGCGCGCTGGGCGCGACCCTCACCGCCGTGCACTCGGGCATCCCGGGCCACAACCCGGCGGCGGTGGGAGAAGCCTGGGGCGCCATGAACTTTCTGACCGACCGCTTCGCGGGCGAGCCGGTCACCGCCGGGTGCACCGTGCGCTGAGGCGCGGCGCACCCGCCGGCCCGGAGTCCTACGCGCCGGGGTTCGCCCACTTGGTGGTGCCGGGCGCCGCGGTCAGCGTGCTGATCAGGTCGACACCCGCGATGACCAGGGCCGGGCCGCCGACCACCAGGGTGCCGATGATCGCGCCGACGGTGGCCGCGACCGGCACCGTCGCGAGGCCGGCGGGACCACCGGCGAAGCCGATGAGACCGACGGCTGCGCCGAGGGCCAGGCCGACGAAGCTGCCGATCGCGGTCGCGATGCCGAACTGGCTGGCGAAGGCCTGCATGGCCAGCTGGTTCTCGGTCAGCGACGCCACCGGGTGCAGCGCCGGGGTGGCCGCCGCGACATCCTTGACCGCGGTCATGTTCAGGACCGTGCCGTCATCGCTGACGGTGGCGGGCACCGGGTAGCTCAGACCGTCCTGGGTGAAGGAGAGCGGCAGTTCGAGCACGGTCGCACCCGAGGCGTCCTTGATATCGACGGCGCCGCCGGACAGTTCGAAGGTGCCATCGGTGAGGGTGGTGACGACGGTGTTGCCGACCAGCTGGGTCTGGTAACCGATATCGGGCACCGTGGCGTCGGCGTGGGCCACACCGGCTCCGGCGATGGCGACGGCCGTGACTACCGGCGCGGTGACAGCGGTGATCTTGCGCAGCATCATGGGTCTTCCAATCTTCATCAGGTTTTTGTGGCAACACACGGCCCGGGTTGAAGAATTCCCCCCTTGTGCGTCCGCCCTGAGCCCGGTTGCTATCAGCAACGCGTTCTACGCGCCTCACGGTAGCGTGCGATGCCGACAACCTGGATAATTTTCGGCCCGCGTCGTCCTATATGACCAGTTCCACGACGATCCCGAGCGCGCACACCAATCCCACCACCACGAGCGCCACCGCGTCGGCGCGTCCCGGCGAGCTGGGCCGGGCGGTCAGCTCGCCGGTGCCGCCGCGGGTCGTGATGGCCTCGCCGAGTTCGCCCGCGCGGCGGCTGGAGACGGCCATGCTCGCGGTCAGAATGTCGACCAGCGGATTCTCTGCGGCGCGATGCAGCAGCGAGTCCTTGGGCCGCAGCCGTCGCGCCGCCCGCAGCAGGCGCATCTCCTCGAGCAGCAGCGGCAGGCCGCGCAGCGTCAGCGCCACCACCACCGCCCACTCGTCGACGGGCACCGCGTGGCGAACCCCGTTGCGGGTCCAGCCGATCCGCTTCAGCGGCGCGCCGAGCCGGGCCAGCGCGGGTGCGACCTCACCCATCGGCGTGGTCCAGGCGACCAGGAACGACGCGCCCAGCAGCAGGAATCCGAACACGATCACCTGCGCGTACCGCAGCAGCGCGGACGACCCGACGGGCGCGTTGATGGCCGCGCCGATCGCGATGCCCAGCCAGAGCAGCCACGGGAAACGCGGCAGCGTGCCCAGCGGCAAGCGGGCCAGCAGGAAGACCGCGATCAGGAACGCGGCCGCCACTCCGAGCAGCGCCCACGACGGGATGAACATGAGCAGCAGGCTGATCGCGAAGACGGCGATCATCTTGGTACCGGCCCACAGTCGATGCACGGGGCTGTCGACGGGGACCTCACGGAGGACGACGCTGCTCATCGGAGACCTCCGGTGAAGTCGTGCGCGTATTGCGCCGCGGCGGTGGTGTTCTCGACGAGCCGGCCGTCGCGCAGGTGGACGGTGCGGTCGCAGACGGCGGCCATATCGGCCACGTCGTGCGAGATGACGATCAGGGTCAGACCCGAATCACGCAGGCGGGCAAGCAGTTCCACCACTCCCGCGCGACCTTCGGGGTCCAGTCCGGCGAGCGGCTCGTCGAGCACCACCACGTGCGGGTTACTGGCCACGATGGCCGCCAGCACCACCCGTTTGGCCTGGCCGCCGCTGAGTTCCTCGATCGAACGGGTGGCCAGGCTCCGGTCCAGGCCGACCTCGTCCAGCGCGCGGGCCACCGCGTAACTGCCGCGGCCACCCCAATCCTCGATCTCGGCGCCCACGTCCTGACGCTGCATCTGCAGCCGGGAATGCTGGAAAGCCAGCTGTACGGCCCCGATTCGCTTGTGCACCGGGCGGGTCGTGCCCATGGGTTCGCGCAGTGTGCAGGTGCCCGAGGTGGGCACGGTCAGCCCGGCCATGATCCACGCGAGTGTCGACTTGCCGGACCCGTTGCCGCCCACGATGAGCAGGGCCTCGCCGCGCCGGACGCTGAGGTCGATATCGTGCAGGGCGGGCGCTTCCCACGGGGTGCCGCGGTTGTAGGTGTGGCCGACGCCGGTCAATTCGAGCACAGGTTCGCCCATCGGCCGACGCCGCGGGTCGCCGACCGGCCGCGGCCAGGCGGGCAGGTGCGCGACCGAGCGGCCCTGTTCGAGATGGATCACCCGGTCGGCGGCGGACGCGTCCGCTTCGTGGTGGGTCACCAGCACGACGGCCATGGGGTGGCGGCGCGGCAGGCGGGCCAGCAGCGCGACCAGGTCGCGGCGGCCTTCGGGGTCGATCATGGAGGTCGCCTCGTCGGCGATGAGCAGGGTGGGCTGCCGGGCCAGGGCGGCGGCGACCGCCAGCCGCTGCTGCTGGCCGCCGGACAGGGTCGCGGTCTCGCGCCCGCCCATGCCGGTCAATCCGACCTCGGCGAGCAGGCCATCGATGTCCACGGCCGCCGCGTCCTCGGTGGGCAGACCCCACACCACGTCGTCGGCGACGAGCACGCCCAGGGTCTGGCTCTCGGGTCGCTGCAACACCATCGCGGTGCCGCCGCGCACGCCGAGGCCCGCCGCGCCCGGGCGGGTCACCGTTCCGGAGGTCGGCGGACGGCCCGCGAGAATCCTGGTGAGCGTGGACTTTCCGGACCCGTTGTGCCCGACCACCGCCACGAACTCGCCGACATCGACGGTCAGGTCGATGCCGTGCAGGGCGTCGGCGCGGGCTCCCCGATAGCGGAAGGTGACGCCGCGCAAGGTAACCGGCAGCGGGGCGACCGGTCGCGGATCGTCCGGCGCGTCGAGCAGGCTGTCCCGGCCCGGCAGCCAGGCCAGCCGATCCAGCACCCGCCCGAGCACGAACCACGAGAACACGCCGCTGACCAGCATCGCGGCCATGATTCCGCCACCCACGAACGCCCACCACCACTGCAGGATGGTGTCGGTGTAACCGGCGATGGCCCGCCCGATCGGCTGCAGCGCCTCCTGTTTCGCCGCGAGACTCTCCAGACCCTCCGCGGTGTTCCGGATGTTGTCGAACACCAGGTCCCGCGACCGCGTGAACGCCAGCAGCATCCCGACCGTGAGCGTCGCCATCACGAACCCGGCCATCGCCGACAACGCCACCACCGCGGGCAGCCCGCCGCGCCGCCGCTTCACCGTTCCGATGATCCCGCCGATGACGGCGACACCGACCAGGTTCTCCGCGGGCAGCAGACCCGCCGCCACGAACGTCACCAGCGTGCCCGCGATGGTGGTCGCCAACTGCGCCCGGAATCGATGCCGATGCGCGAGCAGCCCCATGGGCACGGCGGCCACCAACTGCAGCACCGCCGCGAACGGCACCAGCGACCCGAGGGTCACCAGCCCCACCGTGGCCCCGCCCAGCACGGCTCCGGCCGCCAGCTCGATGGGCCGCAGCGCCCCGTGCGGCAGCGGCGGCCCCTCGGTTCTTCCGGCCTGCGCCACGCCGACGGGCTCGGCCAGGCCGCCGCGAATCCGGTACGAATCGGTCACGCCTACCAGTCTGCCGTGTCCGGGCCCCGACCCCCGCAGACCTCTCACCATCTCCACAGAGTCCGGGCACCACCCCCACAACCACCCTCGTCGGCCACGCCGGGTCCTCGCTGAGCTGCTCGACCGAAAGTTCGGTGACGGAGGGGGCGTCGGCGGGCGGGTTGGGACCGGGGCGTTGGTCGATGGCGCAGGTCAGGGGCGGATGTGTGTGAAGGTGTAGTCGGGGAGATGGAGGTCGCGGGTGCGGCGGCGGTAGCTGCGGGTGGTGCCGGGCCAGTTGTTGGTGATCCGGCCGGAGGCGGTGCGGTACCAGCTGGTGCAGAAGTTCCAGGGGGTGCGGGCCAGGCGGTGCTGGAGGGCGTCGTTGTAGGCGCGTTCGGGGTCGGGGCGGACTTCGAGGTAGGTGCGGGGGTGTTCGCCGAGGAGTTGCAGGGCGCGGCGAATGTAGTGGGTCTGGGATTCGATCATGTAGATGATGGAGCCGACGCCGAGGTTGGTGTTGGGGCCGTAGACCAGGAACAGGTTGGGGAATTCGGGGACGGTGATGCCGAGGTAGGCGTGCGCGCCGCCGTCCCAGGCGTCCTCCAGGTTGCGGGCGCCGCGGCCGCGAATCTTCATGGGCCACAGGAATTCCGTGCCCTTGAAGCCGGTGCCGTAGATGATCACGTCGGCCGCGTGCAGCGCGCCGTCGGCGGTGCGGATGCCTTCGGGGACGATCTCGCTGATGGCGGCGGTCTCCACGGTGACATTGGGTTCGCACAGGGCCGGGTAGTAGTCGTTGGAGAACAGCGCGCGTTTGCAGCCGATCGGAAAGTCGGGGGTGAGCTTGGCGCGCAGCGCCGGATCGGCGACCTGCTCCTCGAGATGCTTCTCCGCGATCCGGGACACGAATCGTGCGATTCCGGGGAACTCGACCAGCCCCAGCGCCAGGAATTCGGCCAGCAGCCACCACGAAAGCCGTTCGGCCACGGGCATTCCCGGTACCGCGACCAGCACGCGCTGATGCACCGGCTTGTAGTCGGTGTCGAACTTGGGCAGCACCCAGGCCGCGGTGCGCTGGAACACCGTCAGGTGCGCGGCCTTCGGCTGGATCTCGGGAACGTACTGGATGGCGCTGGCCCCGGTGCCGATGCAGGCCACCCGCTTGCCGGCCAACTCGACGCTGTGGTCCCACCGCGCCGAGTGGAAGGACTCCCCGGCGAACTGCTCGATCCCGGGTATCGGTGGCATGGCCGGTCGCGACAGCTGCCCGACCGCCGAGATCAGCACATCGGCGGTCCGGGCTGCCCCGTCGGCGGTCCGTACCGTCCACTGCCCGGTCGTCTCGTCGAATTCCGCCTCGCTGACGTCGGCCCCGAACACGATGTGGTCGCGCAGCCCGTGCCGATCGGCGATCCCGCGCATGTACTCCCAGATGTCCTCGCGCGTCGAATACCGCTGCCGCCACCTCGGTTTGGGCTCGTGCGCGAACGAGTACAGCGGCGACGGCACATCGCAGGCCGCCCCCGGGTAGGTGTTCTCCCGCCACACTCCGCCCAGGTCCGCGGCCCGTTCCAGAATGGTGAATTCACGGAAGCCGTTGCGTTGCAGCTCGATCGCCATGCCGAGCCCGCCGAACCCCGCGCCGATGATGATGACCTCGGGCATTGTGGTGCTCCTCACACATCGAAGACTCTTCTCAGGGTAGGAGCGCTCGTCGAATTTAGTGGGCGACCGGATCGAGAATTTCGGCCATAATCAGGCTATGGGCACGGTGCAGGAGGCGGGAATCCGGGATTGGGACTTCCCACGTGGGGTGGCGAGTGTCGCGCTCATGGTCGGTTTCGCACGCGAACACGGGGTCCCGGCGGCGCGCATGCTGCAGGGCAGCGGGCTGAGCGAGAAGCAGCTGGCCAATCCGGACGAGCAGATCGACGCGCACACCGAGCTGGCGGTGATCCGGAATCTGGTGCGTGAACTGGGCGGGCGCCCCAACCTCGGGCTGGAGGTGGGGCGGCGGTACCGGATCACCACGTTCGGGATCTTCGGGTTCGCCTGCGTCAGCAGCCCCACCCTGGGTGAGGCCATCGCCTTCGCCCTGCGCTACCTGGAATTGAGCTTCACCTTCTGTATCCCGGCGGCCCGCTGGCGGCCGGGCGAGTTCGTGGCCCGTATCCACGACGAGGGCGTGCCCGCCGACGTCCGCCGCTTCCTGGTGGAGCGTGATGTCACCGCCATGCACCAGATGATGTCGGACCTCACCGGCAACCGGATCCACCTGTTGCGCGCCGACTTCGACTTCCCCGCGCCCGGCAGCCTCGACATGTACACCGAGATCTACGGCGTGACACCGACTTTCGAGGCCGAACACAACCTGTTCACGATGGACCCGGCGGTCCTGGAACAGCCCCTGCCGCAAGCCAACGAACACACCTGGGCCATGTGCCTGGCGCAGTGCCGCGAGCTGGTGTCGCGCCGCCGCGCCCGCACCGGCATCGCCGCGGAGGTGCGGGAGCGGCTGGTGCCGCGCGGCGGACTGGACGGTTTCGCGGTGCCGCCCGGAATCGACTCGGTGGCACGGGATCTGAACATGAGCACCCGCACCCTGCGTCGCCACCTGGACGCGGCGGGCACCAGTTACCGGCAGCTGCTGGACGAGGTGCGGCGCGCGCTGGCGGAGGAGATGCTCACCGCCACACCGCTGTCGGTCAGTGATGTGGCGATCCGGCTCGGCTACGCGGAGGCGTCGACCTTCATCCACGCCTTCAAACGCTGGACCGCCACCACCCCGTCGGCGTACCGGCGCGGCGCGGTCAGTCCAGCGGTTCGCTGAGCCAGCCGCCCATGGCGATGGGCCGGAACATGGACAGCAGCCGGCCGTCCTCGATGGAGTGGAAGATGATCGACGGGTCGGGCGCGAAGTCGATCGGCACGTGTCCCGGTGCGGCCGTTTCCCATTCGCAGCCGATGGTGGAGGACACGCTCGGCGCGACGATCAGCGGTTTGCCCGCGAACTGGGTCATCAGCCCGGCGTGCACGTGCCCGGTGAGCACCGCCGCGATCCGGTCGTCGCCCGCCACGATCTCGGCCAGCCGTTCCGGATTGGTGAGCCGGATCGGGTCGACCACGGTGGACCGCACCGGCACCGGCGGATGGTGCATGGCGATCAGCACCGTCTGGTCGCCGGGGGTGGCGGCGAGCAGGTCGGTGAGGAAGTCGTAGGTCTCGTCCTCGAGCAGGCCCTCCGGTTTGCCGGGGATGCTGGAGTCGAGCAGCGCCAGGGTGACGCCGTCGACGCGGTAGGACTGGTTGATCGGGCCGGCGCCCTCGGTGCCGGGGAACAGGACGTTGCGCATATTGCCGCGGTCGTCGTGATTGCCGGGCAGGATCAGCACGGGCAGGTCGGCGGTCAGCGCGGCGCGGGCCTGCTGGTATTCCTCCGGCTCGCCCTCGTCGGCGATGTCGCCGGTGACGATGATGACGTCGGGTCGCCGCGGCAGCTCGGCCAGGAAGGCCATCACCCGTTCGGCGCGTTCGACATTGCGCGCGCCCATATTGAAGTGGGTGTCACTGAGCTGAGCGAGCAGAACCATCGGCGTTCGCTTTCTGTCATGGGTCGCAGCGTTGCGCCCGGCTGTGCCGCCGCACCGCGGTCACTCATTAAGGCTAATTGACCTGCCCGGATGTGGTCGCGGTGAGACCCGCCACCCAATATAGCGAACGTCAATCAATGTCCCGGCTATGTGGTGCGGGCCATGAGTTCGCTTGCGCTGCTCAGCAGTTGCCGTGGGTCGTCCACCACGCCGGCGTCGCCGACGCGCCAGAAGTCCGCACCCGGCTCGGCTTCCAGCTCCAGGCGGCCGCCCGGCCGCCAGGACGCGTCCAGCGACAGTCGCCAGGAGTGCAGGTGGGTGCGGGGGAACGCGCCGGACTTGTCGAAGAGCGGGTCGCCGACGATGGGGTGGCCGATCCAGGCCAGGTGGACGCGAATCTGGTGCCGTCGCCCGGTGATCGGGCGCAATGCCAGGACGGTGCTGTCCGCGTCGCGGGCCAGCGTGGTGAATTCGGTGACCGACGGATAATTCTTGCCCGCCAGCACATCCTGCGCGTCCACCCGCCAGGTGTCGCCGTCGCGGCGAATGCTCTCGCGGGGCGCGGCGATGCGCACCCGGTTCTTGCGGCCCACGCTCAACGGCAGGTCGATGACGCCGCGGTCGGGGAGCCCGGTGGAGGCGGTGACGGCCAGGTACGCCTTCTCCACGGTCCGCTTGTTGAACTGACGGGTGAGCTGCCCGTGCGCGGGCAGCTCCTTGGCCAGCAGCACCAGGCCCGAGGTGACCTTGTCGATACGGTGCACCGGGTAGAGCGTCTCGCCCTGCGCGGCGGCCATTTCCACCATGTCGGTGTCGTGGCGTTCACCGGTGACGGAGATCCCGGCGGGCTTGTTCAACGCCAGCACCGCCTCGTCCTCGAGGATCAGGCACTCTTTCCGCAGTTCGGGCCACGACATCACCCGCTCCAGCGTAGCGAGGGCCGACTCCCGGGTCCGCGTCAGGCGACCGCTTGCTCCAGCTCGGCCAGGCCGTTCTCCAGATGGTCGATCATGCGATCGAGGTCCGGCACCGTGCGGCGGCAGCCGACCAGACCGAAATCGAGGTTGTCGCCATTGGTGGTGAGCGTGATGTTCATGGCCTGCGATTCGAAGGGAATCGAGAGCGGATAGTTGGCGTCGAGGCGCGCGCCCTGCAGATAGACCGGCTTGCGCGGGCCCGGCACATTGGAGATCACCAGGTTGAACGGCATGCGCGGCAACGCCTCGAAACCGGGTAGCAGGGAGACACCCAGCGGTGTCATCAGCGCGGCCGACAGCAGCATCGCCTCGAGTTTCGGCAGCTGCGTGAACACCTGCTTGGCGTCGCGCATGGAGGTGCGGATCTGGTCGAGCCGCGCCACCGGGTCGGCGAGGTGGGTGCCGAGGTTCGCCAGGCAGGCCGCGACCATATTGCCCTCGGAGGTGTCGGCCTCGGCGGCATTGCGGATATTGACCGGCACCATGGCGATCAACGGCTCGTCGGGCAGCGCGTCCCGCTCCAGCAGGTAGGCGCGCAGCGCGGCGGAACTCATGGCCAGCACCACGTCGTTGACGGTGGCCCCGGTGGCCTGCCGGACGTCGTTGATCCGTTCCAGCGGCCAGGACCGCACGGCGATGCGCCGGGCCCCGCCGATGGAGGTGTTGAGCAGGGTGCGCGGTGCGGTCATGGGCAGGGTGAGTCGTCCGTCGAGGGCGCCCCGCAACGGCGCGGCGATCGACCCGCTGGCGCGCAGCAGCCGCGGCAGCGCCTTGCCTGCCTGGGCCCACAGGCTTTCGGGTTCGGCGCTGTCGTCGCGCGGCACCGGCGGGGTGCCCCATGGGACGGCGATCCGGGTGTCGAGCGGGTCGTCGGTGAGGGTGCGCTGCAGCAGCCGCATGGCCGAGACGCCGTCGATGAGGGCGTGGTGCATCTTCATGTAGAGCGCGAAGCGGCCGTCGCTCAGGCCCTCGATGATGCGGCCCTCCCACAGCGGCCGGTGCCGGTCCAGCAGGATGCCGTGCAGACGCTCGGTGAGATCCAGCAGATCGCTCATGCCGCCGGGCGCGGGCAGCGCGGATCGGCGCAGGTGGTAGCCGAGATCCACGGTGTCGGCGTGCGACCAGGCGAGGCTGGAGAAGCCGCCCAGCAGCCGGCTCGGTTTGCGGCGGAAGCGGGTGCGCACCTCGGTGCGCGCGGCCATGGCCTCGAACAGTTCGTGGGTGTAGTCGGGGCCCGCGTCGGCGGGCGGCTCGAACAGCTGGAGGCCACCCACGTGCATGGGGTGCTCGCGGGATTCGATGGCCAGGAATATCGCGTCGAGCGGGTTGAGCAGGTCCATGGGAAGCCGCCTTTGCCGGGTTGGGCAGAACTGCCCGGAGCGGATACGGTGCGGCGACGCTGCCCCCCGCTGCGTTAACAGAAAATCAGGCTATCACTGTCTGTGATTCGGCTCTCGTTGAGCCTTTGAGCAAACCTACGGCATCACGTTCGGTCCGGGCCGCGAAGGCCATGGCGACGGTGGTTCGCCGGCCGTGCGCGAACGGGTGCACGCGATGCAGGGTGGTGTCGGTGCGGAGCAGGTAGAGATCGCCGGGGCCGAGTTCCCAGGAGTGGATCGGATTGCGCGTCAGGATCCGGTGCACATCGGTGTCGTAGGGATCGGGGCAGGTGTGCGCCACGGTCTGCACGAAGCCGCCCTCGGCCAGCGGCGGGCACTCCACCACCAGAACCAGTGTGAAAGCGTAAGCGTCCCAATGCCATCGGCCGAGTGCGTCGTCGTGCCGGCGGCGGCTGACGTGGAAGCGTTCGGGTTCGGGGCAGGGCAGGACGGGTTCGGCCGCGATCACGGACAGGCTGTGCCGCAAGGGTTCACAGTCGTAGAGCTGGGGGATGCAGGCGGTGTGGGCCGCGACGTCGGAGCCGGTCAAGTCCACTTGCTGGCGGGTCGGGCTCTCACCCTCGGGGAGCAGCTCGCCCCACTGCCGGTAGTGGTCGAGCAGTGCGAGGGTCTCGGCCGCGAGCACGCGTTTGACCCGGTGTGGGAGCAGGAAACCGAGTCTGGCGATGCCGGTCTCGGCCAACCGTTTTCGCGCGTGGGCCAGAGCCGAGGGATCGACCTCCCTCAGGTGCCGCCGAGCCGTATCGACCGTGTTGTGAACCCGCATCGCGCACGCCCTTTCGGATTCGATTGTATTGCGTTGTCCGGCAACGACTATGGAGTTGGGTTTCCGCTCGATCACGATCTGAAACGAATTCCTTCGCCGGACGCGCCGAATCGGCCCGATATCGCCCGCGTCCCCAGCCCGCGCGGTAGCTTGATAATTGCTATGGCGGATTACGGGCATGAGCTCAGGTTCGGCATCTTCGTCCCGCCCGATGCGGTGCGCGGGCGTGCCCTGCTGCGCCTGGTGCGGCAGGCCGACGACTCCGGGCTGGAAGTGCTGGCCGTCCAGGATCATCCGTATCAGCCCGCGTTCCTCGACACCTGGACCCTGCTGTCCTATCTGGCCGGCGTCACCCGCACCCTGACCCTGATGCCCGCGGTCGCCAATCTGCCGCTGCGCCCGCCCGCGGTGCTGGCCCGCAGCGCCGCCAGCCTGGACCTGCTCAGCGCGGGTCGTGTCGAACTGGGTCTGGGCGCGGGCGCGTTCTGGGATGCCATCGAGGCCATGGGCGGCGCGCGACGCACGCCCGGCCAAGCCCTGAGCGCGCTGCGCGAGGCCATCGGGGTGCTGCGCGCGCTCTGGGGTGAGGCCGACCGCTCCCGCCTCCCGGGCGACTTCTACCCGCTGCGCGGCGCGAAACCCGGCCCGCTCCCGGCACATCCGATCGGCATCTGGCTCGGCGTCTACGGCCCCCGCGCGCTCCGCCTGACCGGTGAACTCGCCGACGGCTGGCTCGGCAGCGCCGCTTACGCTCCGCCCGTCACCCTCCCGGCCCGCATGGCCGCCATCGACGACGCCGCCCGATCATCCGGCCGCATCCCCGCCCTGATCCGCCGCGCCTACGTCATCGACCCCACCATGGGTCCGCCCCAGCTCACCGATCTCGCCCTGACTCAGGGCATCAGCCAATTCCTGCTCCCCGTCGACCCCGAAGGCGAGCGCCCCACCCAGCATTTCGCGGCCGAGACCGCCCCCGCGGTGCGTGCGGCGGTCGCCGCCGCCCGTGCCGGGCACGTACCCCTCTAGGGGGTTCGGGGGCGAAGCCCCTGAGAGTCACGAGAGTTGATCAGGCCCCGAAGAACCGGTTGTGCATGATCTGGCGGATCGGGGAGAGCAGTCCGTCGAAGGCGACGCGGTCCGACTTCACCGTGTGCAGGCTGGCGTCACCGCGTGTGGGGTCCTCACAGATCACCCGTAGTCGTTTGCCGCCGTGATACGCCGCGCCGAGGGTGAGGTTCACGGTCCCGTCGGCCCCGACGACCCCCCACGGCCCGCTCACGTCGTGGCCCGCGATCTGGCACTTGTTGTTCGGCTTCTCGCCGGTGACGTGCGCGGTCACCTCGCCGCGCCCCTGGATGACTGCCCGGGGTTCGCCATGGGCGGTGGTGGCCGACCCCACGGCGAGCAGGAGGCCGAGGCTGCCGACCACGGTGACGGTGAGTACGCGGTTGCGCAGCGATCGAGACATAACACTGATATTGGACCGCGCCATATGAGCTTTTGATGATGTCGGGGCGTGAATCGCGGGTGAACAGCATGCCAAACCTGGGTGGTGGCCGCTGTGAACGTCACGGTTGCCCTGCAGTATCTTGCATTTCGATCCCACTCCGCACCGACCGGAGTGTTTTCGGTCAAGATTGAGTAGCTGTCGGTACGCTGTGCGCCGTTCTATGTGCCCCGATTGGTAGAGCTGGACGGAACCCTCCCGAGGAGGATGTGGTGACTGCGGTATCTCCAAAACCTGAAAAGGACCTCGAGGCGGTCCGGCCTTACCCGCCCCGGAAGCGCTCCAAAGGATCGTTCATCTATCAATTGGTCACCACGACCGACCCCAAGATGCTCGGTCAGATGTACTTGTTCACGTCGATCTCGTTCTTCCTGATCGGCGGTCTGATGGCGGTGCTCATGCGTGGCGAGCTGGCGCGGCCGGGCATGCAGTTCCTGTCCACCGAACAGTTCAACCAGCTGTTCACCATGCACGGCACCATCATGCTGCTGTTCTACGCGACCGCGGTGGTGTTCGCCTTCGCCAATATCATTGTGCCGCTTCAGATCGGCGCTCCCGACGTCGCTTTCCCGCGGCTGAACGCGCTGAGCTATTGGCTGTACCTGTTCGGCGCGAGCATGGCGACCGCGGGCTTCATCACCCCCGGCGGCGCGGCGGACTTCGGCTGGACGGCCTACACCCCGCTGTCGGACATCGTGCACACCCCGGGCGTGGGTGGTGACCTGTGGATCCTCGGCGTCGCCGTCTCCGGTCTGGGCACCATCCTCGGCGGCGTCAACTTCATCACCACCATCGTGGTCCTGCGCTGCCCCGGCATGACCATGTTCCGGATGCCGATCTTCACCTGGAACATCCTGATCACCAGTCTGCTGATCCTGCTGGCCTTCCCGATCCTGACCTCGGCCGCGCTGGCCCTGTTCTACGACCGGCACCTGCACGGGCACATCTACGACCCCGCCAATGGCGGCAATCTGCTGTGGCAGCACCTGTTCTGGTACTTCGGCCACCCCGAGGTGTACATCATCGCGTTGCCGTTCTTCGGCATCGTCTCGGAGATCTACCCGGTCTTCAGCCGCAAGCCGATCTTCGGTTACACCACACTGGTGTACGCGACGATCGCCATCGCGGCGCTCTCGATCGCGGTGTGGGCGCATCACATGTACGCCACGGGCGCGGTGCTGCTGCCGTACTTCTCGTTCATGACGTTCCTCATCGCGGTCCCGACCGGTGTGAAGTTCTTCAACTGGATCGGCACCATGTGGCGCGGCCAGCTCACCTTCGAGACGCCGATGCTGTGGTCGCTCGGCTTCATCGTGACCTTCCTCTTCGGAGGTCTGTCGGGCGTCATCCTCGCGAGCCCGCCGCTGGACTTCCACGTGTCCGACAGCTACTTCGTGGTCGCGCACTTCCACTACGTGCTCTTCGGGACCATCGCCTTCGCCACCTTCGCGGGCATCTACTTCTGGTTCCCGAAGATGTCCGGCCGCATGCTCGACGAGCGCCTGGGCAAGTGGCACTTCTGGACCACGTTCCTCGGTTTCCACACCACGTTCCTGGTGCAGCACTGGCTGGGCAACGTGGGTATGCCGCGTCGGTACGCCGACTACCTGCCGAGCGACGGATTCACCACGCTGAACACCATTTCCACCATCGGCTCGTTCGTGCTCGGCGCGTCGATGCTGCCGTTCGTGTGGAATGTCTTCAAGTCCTACCGCTACGGCGAGGTCGTGACCGTGGACGACCCGTGGGGCTACGGCAACTCCCTGGAGTGGGCGACCTCCTGCCCGCCGCCGCGGCACAACTTCTACGAGCTGCCCCGAATCCGTTCGGAGCGACCGGCTTTCGAGCTGCACTACCCGCACATGGTCGAGCGCATGCGCGCCGAGGCCCACGTGGGCTGGGGTTCGGGCCAGCACACCGTGCACGAGACCGAGAAGGCGTCCACCACCTAGTTCTCCCGCACGCCACCCGGTTCTCCTCGACATCGAGCGCGGCGGTCGTCTCCGGACGGCCGCCGCGCTCGCGCGCTCGGACACCGTCGCGGCGTGATCTCCCGGCCGCGGGCACGGCCTGATCGGACGTCCATATAACGCCTGATCATGCGTCCATTCGCGGCACGAAAGGAATAGCAGCGGACTTGCTGTCTCGGTGCTGTACTGTCCGCAGTCGGAGCGCGAAACCGCCGCGCTCCGGCGCTATCCGCAGGTCTCGACTTCGGGAGGGACAATGCTCGCCGATTCTCCGGATGTTTGCGATGCCGCACCGGCTTTCGTCCGTCGCACCGCCGAGTCCATGGACTCGCCCTACGACTGGCAACGGCAACTACGGCGCTGGAACGACACCAGCACGGCCGTCGCGCTGACCCTGCCCCGGCTGCTGACCCGGGCCGCCTCCTACGACCCGGAGGCCCCGGCCGTGGTGTGCGGGGGCCTGACCCTCAGTTATCGCGAACTGGACGCGCACGCGAACAGATTGGCGCGCAAGCTGATCGGTGCGGGCATCGGCCCCGAGGACGTGGTGGCGGTGGCGCTGCCGCGGTCGCCGGAATGGGTGGTGGCGGTGTGCGCGGTGGCGCAGGCCGGGGCCGCGTTCCTCGCGGTCGACCCGGACGCTCCGATCACCAGGATCGCCCCGATCCTCGCGGATTCCGGTGCGGTCGCGGGGATTACGGCCGATTACCGGCGGGACTCACTGCCCGCGGCGGGCGCCGGTCCGTGGCTGAGCATCGCTCCGATCACGTCCTCGGCCGGGGACGGTGAGGACGCGCTGGAGGTGCTCGACGCGCGGGCCCGGGAACTGGTGGCCGAGGGCGCCGACGCCCCGTTGCGCCGGACCGGCGGAGAGAGCGCGCCCGGCCCGGCCGGGGTGTGGGCGGCTCCGCTCGCGGACCCGATCACCGATGCCGATCGGGTGCGCCCGCTGCATCTGCGGAATCCCGCCTACGTCGTCTACCCGCTCGAATCGAGCGGTGTGGTGCGGGGCGCGACCATGACCCACACCGCGCTCGCCCATCTCGTGGTGACCCAGGCGCAGCGCTGCGACACCGATCCCGACGCCCGGGTGCTGGCCGCCGCCACGCCGGGTCGCGACACGGCGATCTGGGAACTGTTGCTGGCCTTGGCCTCCGGGGCCACCCTGGTGCTCGCCCCCGCGGGGCCGTACGCGGGCGCGGACCTCTACGAACTCATGCTGGACGCCCGGGTCACCCACGCCGTACTGACCCCGTACATCCTCGCCACCCTGCCCGGCGCGGAACCGCTCCCGGACCTGCGGCTGCTGGCCACCACGGGTGCGGCCTGCCCCGCCAAGCTGACCGGAATCTGGTCGGACGGACGGTCGTTCGTGAGCGGCTACGGCTGGGCCGAGACCGGCCTGCACGCCACCGTGAGCCGCCCCCTGACCCCGGTCGCCCCACACGTGGCGGTCTCCATCGGCGGCCCGGTGGTCGGCACCCGCTGCTACATCCTGGACGAGAAACTGAATCCGCTGCCGCCCGGCGTGATCGGCGAAATCTATGTCGCCGGTGCGGGATTGGCCCGCGGCTACCACCGCCGCCCCGCCCCCACCGGCGAGCGCCTGGTCGCCGACCCCTTCGGCGATCCGGGCGACCGCATGTTCCGCACCGGCGAGATCGGCTGCTGGCGCGGCGACGGCGAACTCGACCACCACGGCCGCCTCGGCATGCTCCCCATCGGCCAACTGGTCGGCTACGGCGACGCCACGGTCCTCAACAACACCGCGGCCGTCTGGCGGTGACGGCGGCGCGGACCCGGCCGCTCCTGCGACCGGCGGCTGCGCCCTGCTGTGGGCGCAGTCAGCCCGGTGGCGCGTTCGATCCCGCAGGGTCGCCGCTTCGATAGGGCGTGTCTCGGGTGGATGGTCGGAAATGGCTGCCGCGCAGTGGCTTTCGCTGCGCGGTAGGTGTCGCCTGGTCACGCCTGCTGGGTGGGCAGGACGATGACCTGGCGGAGATTCACATGCGCCGGGCGGCTGGTGGTGTACGCGATCAGGTCGGCGATGTCGGCGGCGCTCAGGGCGTCGACGAGGCCGAACATGCCGTCGAGCTGGCCGCTGATCTCCGGATTGTCGATGTGGGTGCCGAGTTCGGTGTCGGTGAGGCCGGGCTCGATATTGGTGACCCGGACCTTGCGGGCGCCGAGTTCGGTGCGCAGGGTGGCGGAGAGCTGGGTGATGGCGGCCTGGGTGGCCCCGTACACCGAGTAGGCGGGGAAGGTGACGTGCGCGCCGATGGAGGAGATGTTCACCAGGTCGGCGGGGCGGCCCGCGTCCGCGGCGGCGAGCAGGTCGGGCAGGAAGGCGCGGATGATGCGCAGCCGGCCCGCGACATTGGTGTCGAGCATGCGGGTCCACTCGTCCTCGCGGCCGTCGGTGATCGGGTTGGGCAGCATCACGCCCGCCGAGTTCACGACCAGGTCGGCGGGGCCGAAGGCGGCGTGCACGGCGGCGGCCGCGGCGGTCACGCTGGCGGAGTCGGTGACGTCGACGGTGACGGCCAGCGCGGTCCCGCCGTCGGCCTCGATCTTGGCGGCCAGGGTTTCCAGGCGGTCGGCGCGGCGGGCCAGCAGGGCGACGCGGGCCCCGTTGCGGGCCAGCAGCAGGGCGGTGGCCTCGCCCATGCCGCTGGCGGCTCCGACGATGACGGCGGTCCGGCCGGACAGGTTCTCGTAAGTCATGTCCTCATCCTGCGAGCGTTTCCCCTCCCCAACGAGGGTTGCGCTTTTCCTGGGTCTGCCGGTACCAGGATGGGTTCGTACGCTGGATCCCATGCAGAACGACCTCGGTGACTTCCTGAGCTCCCGCCGCTCCCGGATCCAGCCGGGCGACGCCGGACTGCGCGATTACGGCCGCCGACGGGTCCCGGGCCTGCGCCGCGAGGAGGTGGCGCAGCTGGCCGGGGTGAGCGTCGACTACTACATCCGCCTGGAACAGGGCCGCGGCAAACATGTTTCGGACGCCGTGCTCGACGCGGTGGCCCGGGCGCTGCGGCTCACCGATCCGGAGCGGCTGCACCTGTACGCGCTGGCCCGGCCCGGCGGCACCGTCGACGCGCATCCCACCACGGCGTCGGGCGTGTACAGCGACGCCATCCATCCGGGCGTGCGCCTGGTGCTCGACGCTCTCGCCGCACCCGCTTTCGTGTTGGGCAGGCGGATGGATGTGCTGGCCTGGAATGCCCTGGGCGATTCGGTGTCCGGCTTCTCCCGGGTTCCGGCGGGGGAGCGGAATCAAGCCCGCTACCTGTTCCTCGCGCCGGCCGCGCCGGCCTATTACCCGGAGTGGGAGACGGTGGCCGGTGAGACGGTCGCGTTCCTGCGCCGCGACGCGGGCCTGCACCCCGACGATCCGCGCCTCACCGCCCTGGTCGCGGAGCTGTCCGAGCGCAGCCCGGATTTCCGGCGGCTGTGGGCGTCGCATCCGGTCAAGGAGAAGACGCGCGGCGCCAAGCTGATCCAGCATCCCGAGGTGGGCCGCCTCGAACTCGGTTACGAGACCTTGGCGCTGCCCGCCGATCCGGATCAGCTGCTGGTGGTCTACACCGCCGAGCCGGGTTCGCCGACCGCCGAGGCGCTGGCCCGGCTGGCGGGCCTGCGCTCGGTCGGCGTCTGATCCGCGGGCCGGATCTCAGTTCGTCGCAATGGTTTTGCGGTGCACGGGACCGTGCGCGTCCTGGCAGTGCGGGACGTGGTGGTGGTCGTCGTCGGGGCATTCCGCGTGGTCGGTGTAGTCGACCTGCAGCACGCTGTGGTCGATGTGGTGCTTCTCGGCCAGCATGCGGGCGACCGCGGCCCGCACCGCCTGACTGTCCGCGTCCTCGTCGACCAGGATGTGGGCCGACAGCGACGGGGTGCCCGAGGTGATCTCCCAGATGTGCAGGTCGTGTACCTCGATCACGGAGTCGATCGCGGCCATCTCGGCGCCGATCTCGACCGGGTCGAGGTAGGCGGGCGCGGCCTCGAGGAAGATGCGGCCGGAGGCGCGGACCAGGCCCACGCCGGCCTTCACCATGAGCACCACCACGATCAGGGTGGCGATGCCGTCCGCGCGGGCGAAGCCGGTGAGCATGATGATCAGACCGGCGACCGCGGTGGCGATGAAGGCGAACAGGTCGTTGAGGATGTGCTGGTACGCGCCCTCGACATTGAGGCTGGTGCGGTTGGCCTTGCTGATCATCCAGCTGGCCAGCACGTTCACCACGATGCCCGCCAGCGCGGTGACCAGCACCAGGCCGCCGGTGACGTCGGGCGGGTCGATGAGGCGGCGGATGGCCTCGTAGGTGAGCCAGCCCGCGAGCCCCAGCAGGGTGAGGCCGTTGGCCTGGGCGGAGAGGATCTCGGCGCGTTTCCAGCCGTAGGTCATGCGGCCCTCGGCGGGCCGGGCGGCCAGGCGGATGGCCCACAGCGCCAGCACGATCGAGGCGGCGTCGGTGAGCATGTGCGCGGCGTCGGAGAGCAGGGCCAGCGATTGGGCGATCAGGCCGACGACGACTTCGCCGAGCAGGAACACGACGATGACGGCGAGCGCGCCGGCCAGCCAGCGCTTGTCGCTGTCGGCGGTCGCGCCGTGTGAATGCCCGGCGTGATCGTGTCCGTGTGAATGCCCGTGGTCGCTCATAACCCTCCTCCGTTGTCGCTCGAACAAGACCATATGCATAAATCGCTATGTGTGCAATGTTTGTGACACGTTCGATTCGACCGGATTGCCTGAAATGTGCCCAGACCTGGTCATGAGAGATCGCGGAAGGTCATGAGGAACCCGGCGAAGGCGATCACGAACAACGCGAGGAAACCCAGCGCCCGCAGCCACAGCCAGGGCCAGTCCCGGACCCACAGTCCGGTGAGCATGACCCCGACCAGCATCAACGCCCCGTAGAGGGGGGTGCGCTGCGGATGGCGACCCATACCTCCTGCATACGCCATTTCCCGCGATCGGGCATGCGTGACCCGCCGGGTCCATAAAATCGCAAGGGTGGACGCAATCCTGACAACCATCGGTGTCGTCGCGGTGATCGGTCTCTCGGGCGCGGCCTATGCGGCCTTCCTACTGCTACGGGGGCGTAAATAATTCGCTGACAACGGTTTTCGCGTCGTCCACCGATCAGCTCTCCACGCGCGGCCAGGGGTAGAAGGCCAGGTGGATCAGCAGCACCACGAGTCCGGCGAGCAGGATCGCGGCGACCGGGTGCGCGCGTCGCTCCAGGTAGCCGATGGTGCGAAACAGTGTGGGGAACGGGACATCTCGGGTGAAGACCATGGCCAGCACGCTGGGCAGGATGACCCACATCAGGGCGATCAGTCCGTAGAGCACGTACGCGCCCAGGTAGGAGTGCGGGTTCATGCCGCGGTCGGCGATGGCGAACAGGACGCCGAAGGCATAGGTGGCGAAGGCTGCCGTGAGATAGCCCGCGCCCAGGAGCGTGATCACCGAATCCGTCTTGGTGACACGGCCGTTCACGGTGATGGTGCGTCCCGCCACCTGCTGCACGACGGGTTCGGGCGGGGTGGTCAGTTGCGGGACCGCGTAATAGGCGAGCAGCACGATCACCGTCACCACGATCACCCGCACGATCGAATGCTGGGTCTCGAGGTGGCCGATCGTATTGGAGATGGTGGGCCAGCTCGCCAGCCCGAACACCGATGCCAGTTCCGATACGGCGATGGCCAGCGCGGCCAGGCCCCACATGCAATAGCCCCAGAATTCCACCGAGTGACCCGCGGGTGTGGGTACGAGCTTGGGACCGACAACCTCCGTCATGCTGCCGTTGTATCACTAGAATCGGGGTCTACCTGCGAGTATGTGCAGTCGATGCCAGGTTGTCACGGCTCCGACATCTATCGGTACCGGCGGGTCGGTTCGGGTGTGCCGCAGTCGATTAGGACCACGGGGTCCGGTTCTGGCGACCCGCCGGTTCACCGCTACTTACCGTCCGCGGTCAGGCGGCCGGCGGTGCCCCAGCTGTCCGCGGGGGTCTCGTGGATCCAGACCTGCACGGCCTCGGCCGGAATCTGATACGCGTCCACGAACGCGTCGGTGATACGGCGCACCAGATCCCGCTTCAGCTCGACGGTGCGCGGACCCTGCTGCACGGTGACGATCGGCATGACGTGTTCTCCTTCGTGAAATCCATTGGGACTGAGAACAGTTCACCGGAATTCCGGACACCGGCCAATGGGCGGCTCGTTAACGCAGCGATAAGCGATCCTTATCGCTATTCGCCGGCCAGCAGCGCACCCAGCAGGCGCAGATTCGTCGAGGCGGCATCCGCTCGCACGGCCAACGCGATCGGCAGGCTCATACCCGGATCGGTGAAGGGCCGGAACACGACCCGCGGATTGTGCACCTGCCGGGCATTGGACGCGTACACCACCGTCCACATGGGCGAGCCCGCGCCGATGGCGGCGAGGGTGTCCTGCAAGGTGGTCGACGCGGGCGCGGGCGCCGGTTCGAATCCGGCTCGCGCGCACGCGGCCAGCACCAGATCCACGAGGGCCGGATGATTGCGCCGCTCGGTCAGCCGCAGCGGCACCGCGGCCAGGTCGGCCATCCGCACCGAATCCTGGTTCGCCAGTCCGTGTTTGGCGGACAATGCCACCACCAGCGGATCGTCCCAGGCGGGCAGGAAATCCAGGTCCGGGGTCTCGCCGGGTGCGGGGGAGCGCACGAAGGCCGCGTCCAGACTCCCGTCGGCCACCTGCGCCAGGCGGTCACGCACCGGCAGCGCCACCAGCTCCACCCGCACCCCGGGCGCCTGCTCGGCGAAGGTGTCCAGGACCGCGTCCAGCCGTTCGGCGAGCCCGGTCACCGTCCCGAGCCGGAACACCTCGGCCCGGCCGCCCGCCAGCTCCGCGACCGACGCCCGCGCCTGATCCGCAGCGGCCAGCACGGCCCGGGCCGCGGGCAGGAAGCGTTGTCCGGCCTCGGTGAGCAGCACCCGGCGCGGGGAACGGTCCAGCAGCTGCACCCGCAGGTCCCGCTCCAGCCGCCGCACCTGCTGACTGACGGCCGGCTGCGCGATGTGCAGGCGCTGGGCCGCGCGCCCGAAATGCAATTCCTCGGCGACGGTCACGAAGTACCGCAGTTGGCGCAACTCCACGACGCTCAGGCTAGATAGCGGCCGTACCAATCGATCACGCGCCGCCAGGCTTCGGCGGCGGCGGTGGGCTGGTAGCGCGGGCCGGTGTCGTTGAAGAAGGCGTGGTCGGCGTTCTCGGCGACATAGCTGTCGTGCGGCAGGCCGGCCTGGTTCAGGGCGGCTTCGGCGGCGGGCCGGGATGCGTCCACACGGGCATCGAGCGCGCCGTAGACCGCCAGGACGGCGGCCTGGGAGCCGGTGACCTGGCCGCCCTCGGGGAAGGGGCCGTAGAAGGGGGTGGCGGCGGCGAGCTCGGGAGTGCCGGAGGTGAGCAGCAGCCAGGTCAGGCCACCGCCGAAGCAGAAACCGGTGGCGCCCAGCCGTTTTCCGGGCGCCCGCCGCCCCAGCTCGGTCAGGCCCGCGCGCAGGTCGGCGATGAAGCGGTCCTGGGGGATCTTGCTCAAGGCGGCGGTGGCGGCGGCCTGATCGGTGAAGGTGGCGGTGCCGCCCTCCTCGGAGAGCAGATCCACCGCCAGCGCCGAATAGCCCGCGCCCGCGAAACGGCCGGTCACCGAACGGATGTGGTCGGTCAGTCCGCGGTTCTCATGGATGACCAGCACGCCGCCGCGCGGCTGCGCCGCCTCGGCCCAGGCGGCCTGCAGGGTGCGGCCCTCGGGTCCGGCGAAGGTGATGGGCGTGGCCGGTACCGCGTTCGCGGCGCCGGGCGGCGGGGACGACGGGCTCGCGGAAGGTCCGGCGGCGGTCGTGGCGGGAGTCGACTGCCGGGCCGATTCGGCGCAGGAGGCCAGCAGCGCCACCGCGGCCGGCGCTCCCATGCCGAGCAGACCCAACCGGCGCAGCGCCTCGCGGCGGCTGAGCAGGCCCTCGACGTGGTCGGTGGCGATTTCCTCTGCGATATAGCGCTGCAGCGGCGTCATGCCCTCAGCCTAGGCCGACGCACCGCCGAGGTCCCGGAGGGAACGCTGTGGAAATACTCGGGGCACCCGGTGTTCATTCCGGGGACGGGCCCGGACGGGCTACCGGTAGGCGTTGATGTCGAACGCCCCGTTGGACCGCCGGAACGACTCCGCCGAGTCCGGCCACAGCAGGGTGACGCGGCCGGTCTGCTCGTCGCGGTACCAGCTGGTGCAGCGGCCCTGGGTCCAGACGGTGTCGCGGGCGCGGTTCTCGATATCGGCCATGGAGGATTCGACCGCCTCGGGTGTGACCTCCAGGACGGTCTCCGGCACCGCCGCCAGGTGGTCGAAAGCGCTGAGCACGTAGTCGATCTGGGTCTCGATCACGTAGATGGCCGAGTTGTGGCCGAGCGCCGCGTTCGGGCCGTCCAGGACGTACATGTTCGGGAAGCCGTCCACGGTGGTGGAGGCGTGGGCCGCCATGCCGTTGCTCCAGCGTTCGGACAGCAGGGAGGTGCGGCCGTGGATGCGCTTGGCGATGGACGGGCGGGTGGCGTTGAAGCCGGTCGCGAAGACCAGCACCTCGAGGTCGTGGGCCTGTCCGCTCGCGGCGATGGCGAGGCCGTCGCTGATCCGGGTCAGCTCGGTCGATTCCAGCCGGACGTTGTCCTGTTGCAGGGCCGCGTAGTACTCGTCGGAGAACAGGATTCGCTTGCAGCCGATCTCGTAATCCGGGGTGAGCCGCCGCCGCAGTTCCGGATCGCGGACCTGCGCGGCCAGGTGGTCGAGTGCGCGGCGGCTGAGCAGATCGATCTCCGGGTGCCGGCGGCGGCGCGCGGCGATGCTGAGCTCCGCCTCGGCGAACAGCTCGTCCCGCAGCGCGGTGATCGACTGCGGGTCGGCGGCGAACCCGGCCAGCTCGTCGGGGGTGTAGAAGCGGTCCCCGCGCGGCAGCACGTACGGGGCCGAACGCTGGAAGACCACGACTTCACTGGCCTCGCCCGCCAGCCGCGGCAGGATCTGCACCGCCGACGCGCCCGTGCCCACCAGTCCGACCCGCTTGCCGACCAGGGAGACCTTCGGGTTCCAGCGCGCCGAATGCCAACGGCGGCCCCGGAATTCGGTGAGGTTCGCGATCGGCGGGATCTTGGGTTCGGTCAACCGCCCTGTCGCGATGACCAGGTTCGCGGCCGAGAACTCGCCCTGCGAGGTGCGGACCCGCCAGCGTTCCTCGGCTTCGAGCCATTCCGCCTGTTCCAGTGCGCAATTCAGCCGCAGATACGGTTCGAGGGCTTCCTGCTTCACGCAGGAGCGCAGGTAGTCGTGAATCTCGGCGCCCTCGGCGAACACTCGCGACCAGCGCGGGTTCGGCAGGAACGAGAACGAGTACAGGTGCGCCGGAATATCGCAGGCCACACCGGGATAGCGGTTGTCGCGCCAGGTGCCGCCCACATCCTGGGCCTGTTCGATGATCACGAACGATTCCCGGCCACGGCGGGCCAGCTGGATGCCCATGCCGATACCGGCGAACCCCGCGCCGACGATCAGGACGTCGACCTCTTCCGGGGCATGTGCCGCGGTGAAATTCGAAGCCATGGCGTCAGATCCAGCCGTACTGGGTGGTGCGCTGCCGCAGGGTGCGGCCCAGCTCGCCCGCGATCCGCTCGACATCCTCGACGGTGAGGGTCAGTCCGGCCTCGGGACCCGATTCCGGCGCGAGCCGCCCGTCGAGCAGCAGCCCGCCGAAATCGTTGGCGCCGCAGCTCAACAGCTCGACCGCCGCGGTGACACCCAGCCGCGGCCAGGCGGCCTGAATATTGTCGATCCGCCCGTGCAACAGCAGTCGCGCGACGGCGTGAACGGCCCGGGACTGCCGCCGCAGGCGTTCCGGCACCTCGGGCGTGCGGAATCCGGCCGCCGCGGTGACGGGATCCATGGGCATGGCGATGAATTCGGTGAAGCCGCCGGTGCGGTCCTGAATCTCCGCGAGCAGCCGCAGATGCGCGAGCTGCTGCGCGGGCGTCTCGATATGCCCGTACACCATGGTCGCGGTGGAGGTCAGCCCCGCGCGATGAGCGGCCTCGATCACCCGAACCCATTCGCGCACCGGCAGATCCGGCCCGCCCTTGAGCCGGGCGCGGACGTCGTCGTCGAGAATCCGGGCCCCGGTGCCGGGCACCGACCCCAGCCCGGAAGCCTTGGCCCGCACCAGGTATTCGTCCAGCGGCGCCCCGAGCCGAGCCGCACCGTCGAGCAGCTCCTCGGGCCGGAAGGCGTGCAGATGCAGGGGTGCGCTGCCGGTGATGGCCGAGACCAGCGACAGGTAGTCGTCATCGCTGTCGGCGGGCAGCGGGCCCTGCATGCAGATCTCGGTGGCGCCGAGTTCATACGCTTCGGCGACGAGGGCGGCCAGCCGATCCCGCGTGGCCGAGCCCGACACCGCGGCCGTGTCCAGGTTCCGATTCACGACATAGGTAACGGCATCGCCGACACTCTGCTTCCGCAGGGCGTCCGCGAGTTCCCCCAGCCGGTCCAGTTCGGGGCCATCGGTCTCCAGCAGCGCGAGGTACCCCGCGTCCGGCAGGCCCGCGGGATTCCGCTCCGCCTCGGCCAGCCATTCCCGCACCTGACCCACGTCGGGCGACCCGACCTCGGCGATACCACCATCCACGATCGCCACGATACCGCCGCCCCTCCGGACCGCTACCGCGCCCGCTGGTGGCCGGGACTTCGGTCCGGACACGCGTTCGGCCCGGCGCCGCGGGGCGGCGAC
The DNA here is from genome assembly GCF_050956485.1 of Nocardia sp. CA-145437. NCBI lineage: Bacteria > Bacillati > Actinomycetota > Actinomycetes > Mycobacteriales > Nocardiaceae > Nocardia > Nocardia sp. CA-145437. Next base: position 776,311 of record NZ_CP191204.1, read on the forward strand.
CGGGCCGGTCAACGTGGTCGGAAGGGTCAGGCGGCGGTGCCCTGGCCGATGCTGACATTACCGAAGGAGGTGTGGGCGTAGACCTGGACGAGGTCCTGGGGCTGGTCGACGGCGGCCAGGCGGTTCTGGACCGAGCCGGACTTGGTGTTGGACTCCAGTTGGGCGGCGCTGCCGGGCTTGATGCCGACGGTGAGGTCGCCCATGGAGGTTTCCAGGCGCAGGACGCCGCGGGCGGCTTCGGTGATGTGGATGTCGCCCTTGGCGACCTTCGCGGTCACCGAGCCCTGGGGGCGATCGACGGTGATGTCGCCGGCGGACACCTCGAGTTCGCAGTCGCCGAGGCCGCCGGCGCCGAACAGGGTGCCCAGGCCGACCGTGCCGGTGAGGCGGGAGCCGGTGGGGACGGCGATGGTGACCGCGATGGTCCCGACGGCGGCGAAGGGGTTGTGGGCGCGCCAGCCGGTGGGGGTCTGCACGGTGAGGACGCCGTCGGTGAAGTCGATCCGGACCTGTTCGGTGGCGCGCACGTCCTCTTTCTTGCCGGGGTTCGCGGGCCGGATGTCGACGACGGATTCGGTGCGGTCGGCGGCGGTGACGGTGACGTTCCCGGCGGCCACGGCGACGTCGACGGTGATCGGGGCGGGGGTCTCGAAGGCGGTCATGACGTGCTCCTCTGGGTGCGATTCCGGCTGGTACCGGGCTGATGGGAGTAACTCTGACGGCCCGCGCTGACAGCGGGCTGACGCTGTCCTGACACGGCCGCTGACACAGGTTCTGCCCCGGTCACGGGTTGACGGCACAATGGTCCGGTGCAGATCAGGATGCTTGGACCGCTCGAGATCCGAACCGAGGACGGTGGATCCCTGGACGTGCCGGGTGTCCGGTTGCGGGCGTTGTTGATCGCGCTGGCCCTCGAACCCGGCCGCGCGGTCGCGAAAAGCGCACTGGTCGACTGGATCTGGGGCGAGCAGCCGCCCGCCGACGCGGCGAACGCCTTGCAGGCGCTGGTGTCCCGGCTGCGAAAGGTGCTGCCGGACGGCGTGATCGACGTGCAGCCGGGCGGCTACCGGCTGGCCGTCGCACCCCGCGCCGTGGACGCGGTCCGCTTCGAACAGCTGCTGGACGCGGCCCGCGGCGGCGTCGAAGCCCAGCAGGCGCAGGCCCTGCGCGAGGCCCTGGAACTATGGCGCGGTGCGCCCCTGCAGGACCTCGGCGCGCAGGAGAACGCGGCTGTCGACGCCGCGATCACCCGCTTCGACGGTCTGCGCCTGGCCGCCGCCGAGGATCTCTACGAGACGGAGGTCCGGCTCGGCCGCGGCGCGGGCCTGGTCGCCGAGCTGACCGAGCTGGTGGATCGAAACCCGGTGCGGGAACGTCTCGCCGGTTCCCTGATGCGCGCGCTCGCCGCCGCAGGCCGCGGCGCGGAGGCGCTGACCGTCTATCAGCGCACCCGCGAGGCTCTCGCCGACGAGCTGGGTGTGGACCCCTCGCCGGAACTGTCCGCGCTGCATGTCGCGCTGCTGCGCGGCGAGGTGGGCGCGCAGCGTGAGGAGGATCGCCGTACCAATCTGCGCGCCGAGCTGACCAGCTTCGTCGGCAAGCGGGCGGACCTCGACGCCGTGCGGGAACTCGTTGCGGCACACCGGCTCACGACGGTGACCGGTCCCGGCGGTTCCGGTAAGACCCGGCTGGCCACCGAGACCGGGCGCGCCATGCTCGCCGAGCTGCCGGACGGGGCGTGGCTGGTGGAGCTGGCATCGGCGGGCGCGAGTGGCGATCTCGCCCAGTCAGCGCTGGCCGCGCTCGGCCTGCGCGACGCGCTGCTCGGCGGCGCGCCCAACGCGGAACCCGTCGACCGGCTCATCGCGGCCGTCCGCGACCGCGACATGCTGCTGATCCTCGACAACTGCGAACACGTCATCGAGGCCGCGGCCGCCTTCGCGCACCGCATGCTCGGCGAGTGCCGGCGGTTGCGCATCCTCGCGACCAGCCGTGAGCCCCTGGGCATCACGGGTGAGGCGCTCTGGCAGGTCGAGCCGCTGGCCCTGCCGGCCGGGAACGCCGACGCCGCCGAGATCGAATCCTCCCCGGCCGTCCAGCTGCTGCGCGACCGGGCGAGCGCGGTCCGCAAGGATCTCGCGGCCGATGCCCGCACCTTGTCGACCATGGCCCGGGTGTGCCGGGCGCTGGACGGGATCCCGCTGGCCATCGAACTGGCCGCCGCGCGCCTGCGCACCATGTCCCTCGAGCAGCTGGCTGACCGTCTCGACGACCGCTTCCGGCTGCTGACCGGCGGCAGCCGCACCGCGATCCCGCAGCACCGCACCCTGCGCGCGGTGGTCGACTGGAGCTGGGAGCTGCTCACCGCCGCCGAGCGAAAGGTCTTGCGCCGCTTGGCCGTGTTCTCCGGCGGCGCGACGCTGGAAGCGGCCGAGCAGGTGTGCGCGGCCGCCGAGTTCGGCGCGGAGACGGCGGTCGAGCAGTGGGAGGTGCTCGAACTGCTGACCACGCTGACCGAGAAATCCTTGCTGCGCACCGCGGGTGACGACGAGCCGCGCTATCGCATGCTCGACACCATCAAGCAGTACGCCCGCGATCGTCTCGTCGAAGCGGGGGAGTCCGACGCCGCGCGCCGCGCGCATCTCGCCTGCTTCACGGCGCTGGCCGCGACCGCGGAACCGCATCTGCGCCGCGCCGAACAGGTGCGGTGGCTGGCGGTTCTGGACGCCGAGTACGACAACATCGCGGCCGCCATGCGCGGCGCTCTCGCCGCCGCGGACGCGCCCGGCGCGCTGGGGCTGGCCGCCGCCGCGGGGTGGTACTGGTGGCTCAGCGGCCACAAGGCCGAGGGCCTGGAACTGGTGAGCGCCGCCGCGGCGCTGCCCGGCGAGGCGGTCGACGCCGAGACCCGGGCCACCGTGTACGGGCTGGTCGTGCACTTCGCGACCTCCGGCCCCGGCGACCAGCATCAGGTGGAGGAGTGGATCCACAAGGCGAGCGAGGTCAGCCAGGGCATCCAGGCCAGTCATCCGGCCCTGGCCTTCCTCGCGGCCCTGGAACGAATGTTGCAGGGGCCCGACGAGTTCCTGCCGGCCTTCGAAGCGCTGCTCGACGACGCGGACCCGTGGGTGCGGGCGCTGGCCCGGTTGCAGACCGGCAAGCTGCGGGTCGTGCTCGGTCAGGACGGGGAGCGGGCCGACGAGCAGCTGGAGTTGGCGCTGGCCGAGTTCCGGGCCATCGGTGAACGCTGGGGCATGTCGTTCGCGCTGACCGAGCTGGCCGACCGGATCGCCATGCGCGGCGAATTCGGCCGCGCGTGCGCGTATTTCGAGCAGGCGGTGGCCGCGGCCACCGAGGTCGGCGCGATCGAGGACGCCGTCCGGATGCGATCACGCCAGGCCCAGTTGTACTGGCTGCTCGGTGATTTCGAGGCGAGCGCGGTCGCGTTGACCGAGGCGCAGCGGTACGCGGATCAAGCGGCGTGGCCGAGTGGCCTGGCCGAACTGGCCTTGGCGCGAGCGGAACTGGCCCGCTGGAACGGCGACGGCGCGGAGACCGAGCGTCAGATCGCGTTCGCGACCATGATGTTGGGTGAGGATGTGGGTCAGCCCTTCATGAGCGCCCTGATCCACGATCTGCGCGGCTATCTGGCCGAGGACACCGTCGCCGCCAGAACGGAACGCGCCGCGGCTTTCCAGGCGGCGACCGCCGGCGGGCACGCCCCCCTGCTGGCCCGGATCATCGTCGGCATCGCCGATCTGGCCCTGCGCGACGGCCAGGCCGAGCAGGCCGTGCGACTGCTGGCGGCAGGTGACGCGGTACGCGGCCTGGCCGACCGCTCGCATCCGGATGTGGCCCGAATCGAGCAGACGACACGAAGCCGCCTCGGTGAAGACGGCTTCACCGAGGCGGCGGGGGAGGGGGCGCGGGCGGACTGGCACGAGCTGGCCCGGGTCACGCTCGCTTGCTGAAAGTGGCTCGCGACCACAGGTATCCGACGATGGCGAACCCGGCGCACCAGGCCAGCGCGGCGGCGGTGTAGCCGCCCGACGGATGACCGGTCAGGAAGCCGCGCAGGGCTTCGATGATCGGCGTGAAGGGCTGGTACTGGGCGAACTGCCGCACGCCCTGGCCCATCTGGTCGGCCGGGACGATCGCGCTGCTGACGAAGGGCAGCATGATCAGCGGCACCACCGACATGCCCGCCGACTCGGGGGTCTTGGCCGCCATGCCCAGCGCGACGGTCAGCCAGGAGGCCGCGAACGAGGTCGCCACCATGACGCCGACCGCGCCCAGCCATTCGGTGGCCGAGGCCGGGGACCGGAAGCCCAGGGCGAAGGCCACGCCGAGCACGGCGGCGATGGCGATCAGGTTGGTCAGCATGGTCGCCACCACGTGCCCGGTCAGCACCGCGCCGCGGGAGACGTCCATGACCTTGAACCGGTTGATGATGCCCTTGGCCATGTCCGAGCTGACCGACACCGCGGTGCCGGAGAGTCCGTAGCTGATGGCCAGCAGGATCATGCCCGGTGTCGCGTAGTTGATGTAGTCCTCGCCGACATTGAAGGCGCTGCCGAACACGTAGACGAAGATCAGCAGCATCATCACCGGCATCAGCGCGGCATTGAAGATGGCGACGGGGTTGCGGGCGATGTGTTTGAAGTTGCGGCGCAACATGATCGTGGAGTCGCCGAGCGAGGCGCTCAGGCCGCCGGTGGCGCCGGTGCGGTCGGTCGCGGTGGATTCGGTGGAAACGATGGTGCTCATGCTGCGTCGGCCTCCGTGGTGGCGTGCCCGGTCAGGGCAAGGAAAACGTCGTCGAGATCGGGGGTGTGGATGGAAACGTCGGTGGCTTCGATCGAGTGGTCGGCGAGCCGGTTCAGCAAGGCGCGCAGGGCATTCGACCCGCCGTCGCCCGGCACCTGGAGGGTGAGGGCCTCGTGGTCGGCGGTGCCGTCGGGCAGGATCCGGGCGGCCGCTTCCAGCTGCGCGCTGTCGCGGAACCGGAGCTGCAGGTAGCTGCCCGGCACCCGGCGCTTGAGGTCGTCGGGCGTGCCCTCGGCGACGATGCGCCCGCCGTCGAGTACCGCGATCCGGTCGGCCAGCTGGTCGGCTTCCTCGAGGTACTGGGTGGTGAGGAAGATGGTGACGCCGTCGGAGGTCAGCTCGCGCACGATCTCCCACATGGTGCGGCGGCTGCGCGGGTCCAGTCCGGTGGTCGGCTCGTCGAGGAAGACGATGTCCGGCTTGGTCACCAGGGTCATGGCCAGGTCCAGTTTGCGGCGCATGCCGCCGGAGTAGGTCGAGGCCGGCTTGCGTGCCGACTCGGTCAGCTCGAACCGCTCGAGCAGGCCGGCGACCACCCGCTTGCTCTCGCTGCCGCGCAGGCGGTGCAGGTCCGCCATGAGCCGCAGGTTCTCCTCGCCGGTGAGCAGGTCGTCGACCGCCGCGAACTGACCGGTGACCCCGATCGCCGCCCGCACCGCGCGGGTCTCGGTGGCGATGTCGTATCCGGCGACGCGGGCCGTCCCCCCGTCGGCCCGCAGCAGGGTGGTCAGCACGTTGACCGTGGTCGTCTTGCCCGCCCCGTTCGGCCCGAGCAGCGAGAAGATGCTGCCGGTCGCGATGGTCAGATCGATGCCGTCGAGGATCGTCTTGTCCCCGTACGCCTTCCGCAGCCCCGAGGCCGCGATTGCTGTGCTGTTCATGGGGAGAACTTTCGACCCGGCGCCTGATATCGGCCTGATGCCGACCTGATACGGCTCCTGACACTCCTGACACGGCATTGGACCTGGGTTTACCGGCGACGGAGACCCGATCGGACTACCGTTCAGTCATGGCAAGCAGGGACATCGTGGTGAGCGTCGGGGATGACGACTGGCTCACCCTCAGCGATGCCGCCGAATGCGCGGGGATGAGCGTGGCGGCATACGTGGCCTGGGGAGTTCGGGTGCTGGCGTTCCAGGCGCGTCCGGGCGGCTCGAAGCGCCGGCCGTCGACCTCGCCGTCGGCGACCCGGCGTCGTGCGAAGAGCGCCGACGAGACCGAGTCGATGGCCTGGGCCGAGACCTTCTCCGAGCGACTATCCCACCGCGCCGACCGCTACCGAGGCCCCGCGGTGGGCTTCGACGAGCGGTGACCACCGGGTTGCCCGTAACCCCGAAGGGCATGGTGCGGGTGCCGGGCGGCAGCTTCGCCATGGGCTCGGAGGACTTCTTCCCCGAGGAGCGACCGGTCCACACCGTGACCGTCGAACCGTTCTGGATCGACGAGCACCCGGTGACCAACGCCGAGTTCCGCCGCTTCGTGAAGGCGACCGGGTATGTGACGGTTGCCGAAAGACCCTTGGACCCAGACGATTTCCCAGGCGCGGATCCCGCCGACCTGGTGCCCGGCGGACTGGTCTTCCAGCGCACCACCGGACCGGTACGCCTCGACGACTACCGGCGGTGGTGGGCATACGTACCCGGCGCGTCGTGGCGGCATCCGCGCGGCCCGGCCGGCAGCCTCGACGGCCTCGACCGTCATCCCGTCACCCAGATCGCCCACGAGGACGCCACCGCCTACGCCGCCTGGGCGGGCAGATCGCTCCCGACGGAAGCCGAGTGGGAATTCGCCGCCCGCGGCGGTCTCGACGCCGCCACCTACGCCTGGGGTGACGAGTTCGAACCACGCGGCCGCCGCATGGCCAATACCTGGACGGGCCGCTTCCCGTGGGAATTCCTCCCCGCCCGTGGACAATCCGAACAGCCCGGCACCACCGCCGTGGGCACCTATCCGCCCAACGGTTACGGCCTGTCGGACATGACCGGCAATGTCTGGGAGTGGACCAGCGACCTCTTCACCGCTGACCACCGGCGTCCCGCGCCCGCCTCGTGCTGCGCGCCCGCCAACCCGATCGCCACGGAATCCGATACGGCGGAACGCTTTCCGCGTCGCGTCACCAAGGGCGGCTCGTTCCTGTGCGCACCCAACTACTGCCTGCGGTATCGACCGGCGGCCCGGCAGGGCCAGACCGAGGACACGTCCACCTGCCACCTCGGCTTCCGGACGGTCATGCGTGACGGCGCGAACGACGGCCGATCTCGGTGACCGGCGGTTCGTCGTAGAGCCATTCCCGGGCGATCCGGTGCCAGTTGCCGGTCGCTCCGAGTTGGCCGAGTGCCGCGAAGGTGAGCAGGTCGGCGCGGCGGGAGAAGACGTGCTCGGGCGGCAGGAGCTGGCGGCGCATGCCGCGGAAGTCGGCCGAGCGCGGGTCGACGGCGTGGACGACGGCGGCCGTGGCGAGTTCCGGGGTGATGGTGATCTCCTCGTCGAGGAGATGCCATCCGGCCGCGGCCCACACGTATTCGAAGCACTCCTGGGGCGTGACGCCCGCGGCCGGGTCGATGATGCCGCGGTTGGTCCACAGGTCGTACAGGTCCTGGGGCCGGTTCTCGGCGGCGGCGCGCAGGGCGGTGCGTTCGAATTCGACGTGCCGCGGGTCCATCCGGTGGTAGAGGCCGAAATCCACGAAGCCGATGCGGCCGTCGGCGGCGAGCAGCATATTGCCGGGGTGCGGGTCACCGCAGAACTCGTCGTCGGTGAAAAGGCCGGTGATGTAGAAGCGGTAGATGAGTTCGCCGAGGCGGTCGCGGTCGGCGGCGGGCAGGGTGCGGATGTGCTCGAAGGGGGAGCCGTCGATGAATTCGGTGACGAGAACGTGTGGCGCGCAGAATTCTTCGATGCTGTCGGGGACCACGATGTAGGGGTGGCCGCGGTAACGGGCGGCGACGCGGTGCTGGGTGCGGGCCTCACGCACGTAGTCGAGTTCGGTGCCGATAGTGCGGGCGATCTCGTCGAGGACACCGCCGTCGGCGGCGCTGGGCAGCGCGGATTTCCAGAGCCTGCTGAAGAATTCGAGATTGCGCATGTCCGCGGCGACGGCGTCGTCGACGCCCGGATACTTGGCCTTCACCGCCACGGTGCGGCCGTCGTGCAGGGTGGCGCGGTAGACCTGCCCGATGGAGGCGGCGGCGACCGGGGTCTCGTCGAATTCGGCGAAGACGCGGGACAACGGACCGAGATCGTCCTCGATGACCTTGCGCATGGCCGCGAAATCCACGGCGGGGGCGCGGTCGCGCAATTCGGCGAGCTTGGCGCGGAACATCTCCCGATGCGCCTCCGGGATCAGGTCGACCTCGAGCACCGAGAGCATCTGGCCCAGCTTCATCGCCGCGCCCTTCATCCCGCCGAGGACGGTGACCAGCTGTTGCGCCGCCTGCAACGTGGACCGTTCGGCGAGGACGCGCCGGGCCTCCTCGGTGCGGCCGATCATCTGCACACGGGTTCCCGCTCCGCGCAGGGCTTGCCCGGCGGCCAGCGTGCCCAATCGGCCGCCCCGGGCCACCCGGCCGCCGCGTACTCGACGGGTCATGGATGGCACCTCCGTGTGGGCCTTCGAGCCTGTGTGGCAACAACATACAGCCGGGTCGCGCTCGCAGCCCTAAGATGAGCAAAGCTCATTTTCGCCGCACAGCAGGGAGGCTGTGATGCCGCCGAAGGCAGCGCGACAGCGTCGTGGACCCACCCAGGAGCGGTCGAAGGCCACCCGCGCGCACATCCTCGACACCGCCGCGCGGCTGTTCGGCGAGCGCGGCATCGCCGACACCTCCACCAATCGGATCGCGGCCGAGGCCGAGGTCAGCATCGGCACCGTCTACCGGTACTTCGCCGATCGCGGCGTCATGGTCGACGAACTGCTCGAGCAGCTGCTGCAACGGGTCGAGAACCGCTTCACCCAATGGCTTTCCGGGCTGCCGCCGCAATCGGAGACGCAGACCCTCCGGTCGCGCACCGACGTGGTGACCGGACTGCTGGAGATGTTCACCCAGGAACCGGTCGCGAACGCGAAGCTGGTGCGGGCCCTGGTCGGCGGCGTGCAGTTCTACAACAGCGGCCTGCCGGAGTTCGAGCCGCGGCTGCGGCTGCTGGTCAAGGTGCTGCTCATCCAGCTGCTCGGCCCGGGCAACGACCACAAATACGATGTGATGGCCGCGGTGCTGGTCAATACCGGATTCGCCGGGGTGATGCGCGCGTCCGCGCTCGAGGTCGGCAGTGACGAGCGGCAGGAGGTCGTCGCCATGACCGGGTACATGATCGCGGCGTGGATCAGCGCCGAAATGGACGGCAGCCCGGCGGACACCACCCGATGACGGTGATGGCGATGTCCGCCGAGCCCCCCGACCGCGGCGTCTACAATCCGCCGCCGCCGCCGATCACCCACGGATTGAAGGTGCACTGCAGCGTCGGGAACAGCTCCGGATCCAGTGCCCGTAAGGCGATCGACAGCGCTCGCGGCGAGTACATGAGCGTCAGATGGTCGGAGACATCCTGCTCACAGCCGTCCTGGAGCACGATATTGTCCACGCGCGCACCCGGACCCGCCTTCAGATAGGTCAGCTCCGACGGGTTGGTGATCTCGTCGTAGCGGGTGCCGACCACCGTGTAGTCGATGCCCGGCACGGTGTCGCCGCCCGCGTTCAGCTTGGTGATGAAATCCGATCCGATGGTCTGTTGGATACCGGCGTGCCCGACGAACAGCTCCACGAAGCCGAGCACGTCGATACCGAAGTTGTTGATCGCCCGGCCCAGCGCGCCGATCCCGTCGAGCGAGGTGCCGTGATGCGTCGCGCCATAGGTGATCAGGTGTTTCACCTTCGCGCCGCCGCCCTCGAACTTGGTGTACCAGCCCGACATCGGCCCGCCCTGCGAATGCGCGACGAGGTCGACCTGCGGTGCGCCGGTCGCCGTCAGGACCCGATCCACGAACACGGCGAGCTGTTTCGCCGAATCCTGGATGTAGCCGGTGCCCATCACGCCCGGCAGCACCGAACCCAGCCCGCCGCCCTGCACCAGGCCGGAACGGCCGTAATTGAAGGTGAAGGTGCAGAATCCGGCGTCGGTGATGGGCTTGCTCATGTACGCGAAACCGTTGTAGGCGTTCATCCAGGTGCCGTGCACCAGCACCACCGGACGCGGATGCGCGGCGGTCGGCTTGCAGTTCCAGTCATTGGTGCCGGGCGGCGCGACATCCGGATTGGCCAGGCCGTACCCGAACGCGGCCAGCCAGGACGTCATGGGCGGACCGGAGCCGACGGTGTCGGAGGCGTAGCCGCCCGACAGTCCGGTGCTGGATCCCGAACCGCCGAAACAGTTTCCGGAGCCATTGCCCGAGCCGGCGCCGCTCCCGGAGGTGCAGGCCGATCCGGTGCCGCCGCTGCCGGAGGGTTCGGCCGCCGCGTTCCCGGCGAATCCGAGCGTCAGCAGTGACACTCCCACTATGACCAGTGCCCGTAGCGCGTGCGGGCGGGTTCTTCGTCTCATGAGGGCGAACCTAGGAGCGGAAACGCTGGTCGGGCCGGTGCTGAACGGGAGTTTGGAAAGCAGCCCGAATCGGCGGTGGCGCAGCCATGGCGCGCAACAAAGGGTGCGCCGATGCGGGGGTTCTCCGTCACAGACCCGGTTTCGCGCGGTGGTGACTCTTCTGAATCTGACGAACGAACGCGCGAGTAGCCAGGCGGGCGGCGAATCATCGTTCGGGTGAACACAGATGCTCGGAGCACGGCCGCGGAGCAGGCGCGTGCGCTGGTCGGGCACCACTATCGGTGCGCGGGTTCGTTTCCGGTGGAGCGCGGCAGGATTCGGGAGTTCGCGCGAGCCGTGCAGGCTTACCATCCCGCGCATTGGCAGGAATCCGCGGCGGCGCGCTGGGGTTTCGACGCACTCGTCGCCCCGCCGACCTTCGGGGCGCTGGTGTGGCAGCAGGCGCGTCGCGAAGTCCTCGAACGGTTGATCACCGGATATCGGGCGGACCGGGTCGTCCACGTGGACCAAACCCTCGAGATCGGTCGTCCGTTACTCGCGGGGGACGTGCTGAACTGCGATTTCTCCATCGAATCATTCCGCCATTTCCGGTCTTTCGATGTCGTGACCGTCTCCGGCGCGCTCACCGATCAGCACGGGAAGCCGGTGCAGACCTGCTCCACGGCTCTGCTGGTCGGGGGTCGCGAGACCGGCGGCGCGCCGGCCCGCACCCGGCCGGTCGCCAGGGCGGGTCTCACCGAATACGCCGACCCGGTGGTCCGGGCGGCCGTCCGGCGCAGCGGGCAGCCGCGAGCGGAGGGCCCGCACATCGATTTCGACGATCTGGCCGTCAATACCGTCCTGCCCACGGCGGGAGCCACCGTGACGGCACGCGATCTGGCGAACTACGCGCTCGCGGTGGGGGATACGGAGGTCGACCGCCGTCGGTTCACCGCGTCGGGGCGGCCCGTGCGGGTCGCGCCCGGGCAGCTGGTGCTGGCGCTGGCCACCGGGTATGTCAGTTCGTGGACCCGGGATCCGGCCGCGGTCGTCAAGTTCTGGGCCGAATTCGCCAATCACGTGCACTATCTCGCGGTTCCGCGTTTCGAGGGCGCGGATATCGAGTTCAACGGCCGCGTCATCGCCTGTGACCGGCGGCGGCGGACCGCGACGATCGCGATCGACGCCCGATCGCAGGGGCGCAAGCTGTTCGGTTACGCCACCGCGGAAGTGTCGTTCGCGGCTACTCGCGGTCGGTGAAGGAGCGCGCGATCAGGGCCGCCCGCAGCTGCCACAGACCAGAGGTCACCGTCGGGTCGAAACCGGTGATCTGGCAGATGCGTTTGACCCGGTAGTCGACGGTGTTGGTGTGGATGTGCATCAAACGCGCGGTGCGGCGGCGGTTGAGGTTCGTGCTGATGTGGCAGCGCAGGGTTTGCAGCAGTTCGGGATGCGGGTCGAGCGGATCCAGGAGGGCCCCGAGGGTTTCGCGGCCCAGGCCGGGCCGGGTGAGCTGGTATTCCAGCGCCATATCGGTGAATCGGTAGAGGCCCGGTTCGCAGGCCAGGCGGTGCACGATGTCCAGGAGTTCGTGGGCCCGGTCGGCGGCCGACGGGATATCGGACGGTGCGGCGACGACCACCGTCGCGGTGATGGGAACGCGCGCGGCCGCCGACAATTGTGTGAGCAGTTCGTCGAGTTGTTCGGTGATCGGGCTCGTGGTGGGCAACAGGACGGTGCCGCCGTCCACGCTCAACAGCGCCAGCGCGGATTCTCCGCAGCGTGTGGCGAGTTCGGCCTGCACGCGGCGTAATTTGCGGCGGGCCACCACTTTTCCGTCCAGCATCGGATGCTGTTCGTCCGGATGCCGCGGAATGTCCAGGGCCACCACCGAATACTCGGCCGCGATATCGATGCCGCATTCGCGGGCCATGGTGGAGGTCGGGTGGCCGCCCAGCAGCGCCGAGGTGAGGGTGTGCACGGCATTGTGGTGTTCGCTGACCACCGCCCGGAGCTCACTCACGTACGCCCGCGCCACCGTCGCGCTGATGGTGTCCAGCAGCTCCACCACCAGTCTGGCGGCGTCCATCAGGTGCGCGTAATCCTGTGCGGTGGCCCCGGAGGTGATCAGGTCCATCCCGACCTTGAATCCCTCGTGGACCGAATGCAGCACGGTGTCGATCGGCACCCCCTCCCGCGCCCACCCCGCGGCGGCGTCCGACAGCCGCTCGACCTTCGCGGGAATGTCCTTGCCGTCCAACATGCTGACGGCCAGCTCCAGGCAGACCCGGGTGACCCGGGTGACGTCCCCGGAGATCACATCCCCGGGCAGGGTGCCGCACGGGATCACGGTGTCGACGAAATGCCCCACCAATTGCCGGGACAGCGTGCGCACGTCCTGCAGCGGCCCGGACATGGGACGGCCCGACACGGTCAGCCCGGTGCGGAGCGCTGGGTCGGTTGTCATCATCGACTCCCTTCCGAGGTGATCTACCGCAAGTTCACGGTGATTCGAACTCTAAAGTGACCACCAGCTCACCTTCTACTCCCTTTCGAATCACCCCTCCGAGCCCCCGGAATACCCTGCCCCACCTGCGTATTCTTCCTCCGGATACAGCAAATCCCGCCGCTCCCGGTCCATCGGAGCAGCAGGATTGCTCACTTTTCGACAGGACTACTTGGGATTGGTCACCTCGGTCGGGAAGTCCCGATCCGGCGTCACCGTATGACCGTCCGCACCCAGCGTGAGCGTCACGACCACCGGCCCACCCGAAGGACAGCAGCTGGGGTCACTCCCCGCCAGCCACCGGTACTGCACCTGCACACTGCGGTCCGAGGACCCGACCACCGACGTGTAGGACGTCGACTTCTTGGTCGCGGTCCCCAGGAACCCGGCCTGGTTGAACAACATCACCTGCCACGGCGAACTGGCCGTCCCATGCGGCGTATCCGCCAGCACCCACATCAGCGCCGGACAGGACCCCACCTTCGCCTCGGTCCCGCTCTGCGCGGAGAACCCCTCCCCGCCCACATTCGCCCCGAGCTTCCCCAATGCCGCCGTCACCACCGGCGACTTCAAATCCACGCAATTCCCCCCACCCGCCGTAGCGGGCACCCCGTCCCCCGCGGGCTTCGTCACCCCCGGCGACTGTTCCCGACCCGGTGTCTGCTCCCCACCTGTCGGCTGCACGCCCCCGGGCGCACCCACCGTGGTGGTCGTTACCCCACCCGGCTTGGGCCCGGTAGCCCCGTCCTGACAAGCAGTAGCCAGCCCCAACGCCGCCACCGCCACACCAATCCCGACGATCTTTTTCATGACCAGTCCTCTCCCCTCGGTATTACCCGGTTATTCGCGGACCATCCGAGAAACGTTGCGCGATCGGCCGTGTCACACATCCTCGGGTTGCGTCGTCACCTTGACGAAGCCGACTGAAACGCACCACGTTCCAGGTCCCGGCTGAACCACTCGCTGAGGGCGGCTATCGCCCTCTCCCGCAAGGAAATTGGAGTCTGTCATGTTCATCGCGTATGTGATCGTCACCGTCGTGGCCGCCGCTTGGGTGGGGTTCTCGGCCTTCTCGCTGTACCGCCGGGCCGAGTTCGTGGTCGACCCGCTGCGTCAGTATTCGGTGCCCGAGGCGTGGTGGACCCCGCTGGCCCTGGCCAAGGCGGCGGGCGCGTTCGGGCTGATCGCCGGACTGTTCATCCCCTTCGTCGGGGTGGCCGCTGCCATCGGGTTGATCCTGTACTTCGCGGGTGCGGTGATCACCATCATTCGGGCTCGCCACTTCGGCAGCATCCCGTTCCCCCTGCTGTACCTGGTGCCCGTCGCCGTGGCCATGGGCCTGGGCTTCGCCGCCTGACCGAAACCAACCACCAACCCGTCAATCGAGAGAAGAGAAGATCATGGAACCGCGTTTCAACCTGTACGCCAATGACATTGCCGCCAAGTTCAACAAGCGACTGGTCACCGCCGCCCGTGTGATCGACGAGTCCAGCCTGCCCAAGGCCACCCAGGAGCTGGTGAAGATCCGTTCCTCGCAGATCAACGGCTGCGGGATGTGCCTGGACATGCACACCAAGGACGCCGCCCACGCCGGCGAGACCCCCGTCCGCCTGGCGATGATCGCGGCCTGGCGCGAATCCACCGTCTTCACCGACCCGGAACGCGCCGCCCTCGCCCTCACCGAGGAAGGCACCCGCCTGGCCGACACCTCCTCCGCCATCTCCGACGACACCTGGGCCCAGGTCCGCAAGCACTACGACGACGACCAGATCGGCGCCCTGATCTCTCTCATCGCGACCATCAACGCCTGGAACCGCCTCAACGTCCTCGCGGGCATGGCCGGCGGCTCCTACACCCCCGGCCAGTGGTAACCCGCCCTCACCCCGAAAGATCACCGCTCTCGAGGAACTCCTCGACAGCGGTGATCTTCACTGTCCACTCCGAGACGGCCTCCCCATCCTCTCCGACCGTCACCCGAGCCCCCACCGACCGCCAAGGCGCACCCGGATCGAATTCATGCCCGAGCTCGCCCAAGAAGATGAGCTGATTCTGTGCGTGAACAACATCCCCATCCCGATACAGTGTCCAAACCTCCACGAAATTAGAGGTTTTCGGATCACCCATCGTCACGGGCAGGCACGCCACCGACTCCCCGCCGACGATCCGCCGCAGCCCCGCCGCCCAACTCGCCCGATAGTCGTCCACACCCCAGTACCCGATCGGCGCCTGGAAATACTCCGCGTCGTCGCCCAGCCGAATGACGCCTCCTACCAGCGCAGGATCGCATCGCGCCCGTGGATCGCCGAACTCGATGCCGAATGTCCCCATCTCACTTCCTGATCCGTCAGAAGCCGGTCACGCCCTTGGCGAGGGCGGTGGTGCCCATGACCATGAACACGACGGCGATGACGGTGTGATTGTTCGCCTGTAGCCAATTCTTCAGGCGGGCGAGGGCGCCGCGCAGTTGATCGGCTGCGACGGCGTATCCGCCGACGGGGACGAGCACCGAGGCTGCGCCCAGGAGGACGAAGACGGTCAGGGCCGCTGCCGTACCGGTCGGATTCAGGTCCGCGGTGCCGATGGTGACTCCCGCGGTGATGCACAGGAGCAGGTTCTTCGGATTCAGCAGGGACACCAGCAGTCCGAAGCCCGCGGCCTTGGCGACCCCGAGTTCGTCGATGGCCTTCATCCACCCCGGAATCGAATCGTCCTTGCGACTGCCCCACTGGCGCACCGCGATGTACACCAGCAGCAGGCCCATGACGGTCTTGATCACCGAGGCCGCGATCGACGGCTGGCTCGCCGACCGCATCAAACCCGATGCCGCGGCGGCGGTGACGAGGCCCGTGACCGTCACGATCCCCGTCACCCACCCGAGTGCGAAGCCCGCGCTCGCCCGTCCGGCATTGGCGGACAACAGCATGAGGATGGCCGCCACCACCGGAATGGGCGAGAGCGCCACACCGATCGCCAAGGGCAGCAGGTCTGCGATCACGAGGCCATCGACGCGAGATTGCGCCAGAAGTTGACGAGGCTGTCGGTGCCGCCGAACAGGGTCGTGAAGTTGGTGGAGTCGGCCATCACGATGTCACCGGCGCGAACATCGTTGGGCGGCAACCACAGCAGGGTGTTGAACTCGGTATTGCCCGCCTCGATGAACGGATGCGGGCGGGACAACTCGATCGGCTGCCGGGCGAGCAGTCGCACCGAATCGCTCTCCGGCTCGGTGAGCTGGTAGTGCGGCAGGTGCGGGTGGAAGTTGAACGTGGTGACGTTGTCGAGCAGGCGCGGCGTGTCCAGATCGCGGAACGCCGTGAGCGGCGCGATCGACTTGGTGCCCTCGACGACGGCCGGACGCAGGCCGTACACATTGTGGACGGGGACGTTCAGGGCCGTCATCAGCGAACGCGTGTACGCGCCGAACCGCTGCTGGCGCGGAACCAGCGGGTCACCGTGGTGCTCGAACTCCACCTGACGCTGCGCCAGGTCATCGGTGAAACCGACATCGTGGTGCGGAGCGAGCAACAGACAGGTGCCCTCCCGCTGCAACCACTGCTGGATGGCGGCGATCTCCTCCGGCGCCGCCGCCTCTTGCGCGAGCAGGTGATCCAGGCCGAAGACCATGAGGGTGTCGGTGTCGGCCAGGATGCGCTCGTCGATCGGAAGCTTGTATCCGGCCTGGTCGATGCGCTGGAACACCGCCACCGGATGCCCGGTCACCTCGTCGGCCAGCTGCTGGAAGTGCAGGGTCGAGCGGTGGAACAGTTCGAGGGTGCCCGCGATGCCCTGCAGGAAGTGGGCGGCGTCGTATTCGGGGGTCTCGTAGGCGGGCCAGAGGACCTGGCGCACCTCGGTCATGGTGGAGAAGCGGTTGTCCAGCTCGGCCGGATTCCGCTGGGACTCCCAGGGATAGCTCCAGGTCCAGTAGATGCTGATGCGGCGTTTGCCCGGCGTGTAGGGGCGGGCCACGTGGGACTGGTTATAGGTTCGGGCCGGAGTGAACGAGCTCATGCTTCCTCGCTGTCGGTGAGAGTGGTCAGGTAGCGCAGGGCCCGCAGCCCCGGCAGGAAGAAATAAGCGCCACCGGTCACGGTGGTGAACGCGGGAATTCCCTTGATGGTCTTGCGAATCGGGCGCTTCGGAATCTTGTATTCCAAGGTGCCGTCCTGATTGCCGATGATCGGATCGCGCTCGTTGCCGAGTTCGTGGAACGTCTTGTCGTTGACCCACACGTTCTGGGCGAACTCGAACTGACGCACCAGGCTGGCACACAGGATGAAGGCTGCGATCCCGCGATCCGCACCGTCCTCGGGCGTGCCCTCGGGCAGATGCGGACCGTAGGTGGCGCCGCGCCGAATCATGCGGCGGCGCTGGATGTTCACGCCGGTATCGCGCGGATTCATGCGGCGCATGTGGGAGCCGAGCGGTACCGCGTAGCCGTGCGGATCCATCTCCTTGTAGTTGAAATCGTTGTTGCGCGACAGATCCGCGCCCAGCTCCGGGTCATCGGTTTCCGGAGCGAGGACCAGCGGCGCGCCACTGCGCCACCGGCCCATCAGCTTGGCCGCCACCATTTCCTGCTCGTCGGCGGTCGCGCCGTGCTCGGCCAGGAAGTCGCGGAACCGCCCCACATGCTCGCGTAGTCGGCGGTAGGCCATGAAGGTGCCGTTGCGCGAAAGTACTTCGGGCCGTGGCTGTTCCTTCGGTTCGCCTCGCTCGTCGGGGTAGCCCAGGATGAATTCCCCGGCCTTCACCGGCGCGCCGCTGCCAGGGGTGGGTTCCTCGCCGCTGCCCTCGATCACGGGCTGCGACAGGCGATCCCGGTAACCGAAGTGGTCGTGCGCGTAGTCGAACGGCGGCACCGCCTCCAGATCCAGCGAGGACAGCACGGTCACGCCCGGGAAGGCGGCGAGCAGGGCATTGTGGTCGGCCACCCGGCGTTCGCGTTCGGCGGCGTCGCGGGCGAAGAGGATCACGATGGCGTGCAGATCCTCGCCCGCTGTGCCGTCGACCCAATGGTCGGGATGATTGGCGCCCTCATCGCCCAGAACCTCCGCCCGGGCGGCCATGCCCTGGCGGAATTCCTCCGGAAAACTGGCCAGCGCGTCCGCCGGGACGCCCAGGGCGCGCAGGCCGTTCCAGGTGAAAGCCACGGACACCCACTGCTTGTCGGTATCGACCGACTCCTGGAGATCGGCGGCCGAGGGTACCCGGTCGGTCATGGCCGCGAGCCATGCGCGCGCCCCGGCCGGGTCGGCGAAAGAGAGGAATTCGTAGCGCCCGGTCAGAGCGGGCACCCGGGTCAGCAGGATGTGCTGGATATCGTCGAATTCGAGCACGATCGATCCCGCTACTGCATCTCGTCGAGCATGTTCGAGAATGCCGACTTGAGTCGCAGGGCCTTCTTGATCTCGTCCGAGGTCACGTACGGGTATTCGCCGTACTCGAGGAAGCTCGGGAACTGGTGTTTGCGGAAGAATTCGATGGCGGCGGTGCGGTTGGTGCGCCAATCCTCAGGAAAGCCTTCGAGATTGACGAATGTGGTGGTGAGGCCCGTGGACAGGAACAGGTCCAGAGCGTCCTCGAGGTACTTGTCGAAGTCGGTGTCGAAGATGCCCTGGTACTGGAATGTGAGGCCGTCGCCGATATCGAACAGCACCCAGCGCAGGTAGTGCAGGCGTAGGGGCGCGAGCACGGTCGGGTCCTGTTCGACCGCGGTCTGGATGACCTTGCCGTGCTCCCGGATCGCGGCTTCGTGGCCGGGCTTCACCTTGGCGATGATCGAGAATCCGTAGTTGGCGGGGGTGCGGGGATAGACCGGTCCGTATCGCCCCTGCTCGAATTCGAAATATCCCGTCTCCGGGAGTGCCATGGCGGCAGGCTTGGACCAATCCTCGTTGCTTGTGGCCACGTTCTCGTCCTTCCACTTCGATCTGGCTGCGGTAGCTGGAACATAACCAACTGTAGGGAGGGGACATGTCGATCGCTTATCATTGCGGGACAGAAGATTGATCATTTGGGGACATCGGAGAGACGTTGAAACCGCTGGCCCGTTACGCGGCACTGAATGAGTACGTTGACCTGGGTACATCGCTGGGAATCGACCCGGTGGGGTTATTGCGCGCATCGGGTCTGGATCCCGCCGGGCTGAGCTTGCAGGACCGATGGGTTCCCGCCGCGGCGATAGCTGACCTCCTCGAACGCTCGGCCGCCGCGGCCGACTGCCCCGATTTCGGGTTGCGCCTGGCCGCCCGCCGCCGCTTCGCCAACCTGGGTCCGCTGAGCCTGGTCATCCGCGAGGAACCCGACGTGCGCAGCGCGCTGACCGTGATGTCGCGGCACGAGGACACCTACAACGAGGCGCTGCGCACTCGCCTGACCGAACAGAACGGCCTCGCCACCATCCGCCTGACCCTGGATACCGGCCAGCCCGGCGAGACCCGCCAGTCCATCGAACTGGCCGTGGGCGTCCTGCACGGCCTGCTCGCTGGTTTCCGCGGCGCCGCGTGGCAGCCCGTCGAGGTCCGCTTCACCCACCCCGCCCCGCCCGACCCCCGCGCCCATTACCGCGCCTTCGGCCCACACGTCGCCTTCGGCCAGGACTTCAACGGAATACTCACCTACACAAGCGATCTCGACGCCCCCAACGCCATGGCCGACCCCCAGCTGCGCGCCTACACCCAGCAGCTCCTGGACCCCGTCCTCCCCATCCGCCCGGTCACCACCGCCGAACGCGTCCGCGAACTCATCGAACTACTCCTCCCCACCGGCCGCTGCTCGATCGACAATGTCGCCCGCAGCCTCGGCGTCGACCGCCGCACCATCCACCGCCGCCTGGCCGCCGAAGGCGAAACCTTCACCTCCCTCCTCGACTCCACCCGCGCCGAACTGGCCCGTCACCTGGTCGCCAACCCCCGCCGCTCCCTCACCGAGACCGCCGGCCTCCTCGGCTACTCCGCCCCCGCCAACTTCTCCCGCTGGTTCCGCCGCCACCACGGCTGCAGCCCCGCCGAATGGCGTCGCGCGCGAATGGCGACCGATATCCCTTGACCTCCCGAATCGGGGATATCCGGGCCTCCGGTCGGATACGCTGCGCGGTTGAGTTGAAAAGATCGCGCTTCAGTGTGGATTCGGGGTGTCAATAGTGTCTGTTGGGTCGCTGGGTAATGGCCGACGGTGGATGTGCGCCGCCATCGCGGCGCTCGCGGTCACCACGGCGACGGCGGGCAGCGTCGCCGCGGACCCGGCTCCGGCGGGCAAAGAGCTCGTGGTGCTGGGGGATTCGTTCTCCGCCAACGACTGGGACCATTTCGAGGGCAAGAACGACTGCAACCGTCACGGCGCCACGGCCTGGCCGGTGCAGCTCGCCACACTGATGGGCGTGCACGGAACCGAACAGGTATCCGACCCGTCATGCCCCGGCGCGTCGATCGACAGCGGCCCCGGCTGGACCATGGCTCAGCAGGCACAGCGGGCGGACAAAGAGGGCGCTTTCGGGCCGAACACCAAACTGGTGACACTGCAATTCGGGATGAACGATAAATGGGGAACGTCGGATCAGACCCTGTTCACGTCGCTGCAGTCCTGCGTTTTCAACCTCGAACTGGGCTGTGACCCGGACTCGGTCGAGCAAGGCCGCATGACCGACTACACCGGCGTCTCCGGCGCCCTGATGGCCAAGCGAATGAGCAACGCCGTCACCTACATCAAGTACTACGCGCCGAACGCCCGCATCGTCCTGGTCGGCTACCCGGAGGTCTTGACCCCGGGCAGCACCGCCATCTGCCTCTCCGTCCTGGGTGTCGCGCCGTTCGTCAACCCGCGCGGCCGCGCACTGGTGGAATTCCTCGATCGCATCGACGTAGCTCAGCGAGAAGCCGCCCAGCTGCTGGGCATCGACTTCTTCGACGCCCGCGCCCTCTCCGCCGGCCACGACCTCTGCTCCCCGCAGCCTTGGCTGAACGGAATCCTGGACCCCCGCACCGGAATCGACGGCCTCCCCTTCCATCCGTCGACCCAGGGCGACACCGTCCTCGCGAACGCGATCCACAGCCGATACGGACACTGACCGTGGGTCTTCGGCGGTGGATGTGCGCGGCCATCGTGGCGTTCGCGGTCACCACGGCGACGGCGGGCGGCGGCGCGGCGGATCCGGCTCCGGCGGGCAAAGAGCTTGTGGTGCTGGGGGATTCGTTCTCCGCCAACGACTGGAATCATTTCGACGATTCGTACGGCTGCAATCGTCACGGGCCCACGGCCTGGCCGGTGCAGCTGGCCAGACTGATGGATGTGTACGGGACGGAGCAGGTGTCCGACACGTCGTGTCCGGGCGCGTCGATCGACAGCGGGCCCGGATGGACCCTGGGTCAGGAAGCGGCGCGGGCGGAGGCGGCGGGCGCTTTCGGGCCGAACACCGAACTGGTGACACTGCAATTCGGGATGAACGACACATGGGGAACATCAGCTCGGACGCTGTGGAGTTCCTTGCATTCCTGCGTATTCAACCTCGAACAGGGTTGTGACCCGGACTCCGTCGCCCAGGGGCGAATGACGGATTACACCGGTGTCTCCGGTGCGCTGATGGCCCATCGCATGAGCAATGCCGTCACCTATATCAAGTACTACGCCCCGAACGCGCGCATCGTCCTGGTCGGCTACCCCGAACTCTTCGCCCCGGGCAGCAGCACCATCTGCCTCTCCATCCTGGGCGCGTCGCCATTCATCAACCCGCGCGGCCGCGCGCTGGTCGAGTACCTCGATCGGATCGACCTGGCGCAACAAGAAGCCGCCCAGCTGCTGGGCATCGATTTCTTCGATACCCGCGCCCTCACCGCCGGCCACGACCTGTGCTCGCCGCAGCCTTGGCTGAACGGAATCCTGGACCCTCGCACCGGAATCGACGGCCTCCCCTTCCATCCGTCGACCCAGGGTGACGCTGTCCTCGCGAACGCGATTCACAGCCGATACGGACACTGATCCCGCGCCGACGACGCCGGCGCGGGATCAGTGCGAGAAGGACCTAGGCTAGCGGCCATCTCCCACCGGCGGCTTGTCTGCAACAGCAACGATGTAGTCCAGCCAAGGGGCCCAGAACGAAGCTCCTCGTGGGCCGAAAAAGCCCCGAATCAACGGATTGATTCTCCTCATCTCCGGCTGCCTGAGCTTACGGCTGACATACTCCGCATAATGCGGGTAGACGTGATCGCGGATGGAGTGGACTCGCACATTTTCGAATCCGGCGGCTATGAGCGCTTGGCGGTATTCCTCCGCATTGGTGTGATTCTGGCGGGCGGTCGTGAATATTCCGCGCACCACTATGCCCGCGGGGCGTAAACGGCTGGTCCTGCTTGCGAGCGGCACAACATCGGCGGTCACCAACCGGCCGCCAGGCGCCAGGACTCGGAATGCTTCATCGAAGAATCGTGGACGCGACGGAAAGTGCAGCGCCGATTCGAGCGCGGTCACTTTCGTTGCGGACGCATCGGGCTGAGGCAGATCGCTCGCGGACCCGTGCACATAATCCACGATATCGCTGAGTCCTCGTTCGGCGGCCCGTGTGGTCGATATCTCGATCTGTTTCGCGGATATATTTACGCCTGTAATCCGCTTCGGGCCGAATTCATCCGCCCAGAGAAAATCTTGATCGCCGAATCCGCAGCCGACGTCGACCACCACATCGTCCGACCCGAGGCTCGCTTCGGTCGCTACCAGCCGGGCCAGCGCCGCGCCCGCTTGATCGAACGTTTGGGGGCTGTCCTTCCAGTAGCCCAGATTGAAGAACATCGATTCTTCGCCCAGCCAGTTGGATGCGGTGAGAATATCGTCGTACAGCCGACTGAATCGACGAGGAATCGCGGGCACGAAGACCAAGGACGCGAACCACCCCCATTCGCGAACCCATCGCATAATGCGTCGGGTCGAGCTCTCGGAGTCGCGAAACTCCATAACTGTCATGATGCTGCCCCCTCCAGGCGATGGAACCCCGCCGATATGCGGGGCCACTCGCCGATGCTAGCAGTCTGTCCACGCCGTTGTCAGAACATGTTCATGAGGCAACTTCGGGTCGTGAGAGGGCATGGTAAGGGCTCCTACATGGGTGTTCGCGTGGCGACCCTTGCATCGAACAGGAACCTGTTCTACGTTTGGTGAAGCGGTTCTGACCGGCCCGACGATCCTGCCGGGCCAGATCCGAGGGGTGGGAAATCACGTATGAGGAGTCATATGTCGGCGTTCGCGGCGTTTCAGGTATTGGATGCGTACGCCCATCGATGCGAATGCGGTGTCGACCCTTTCCGTCGCTGATGCCATTCGCGACAATTTCGTGGTTTATCCCTCTGTGTATATCTGCGGCAATACATCGCAACTCAACTTCACACGACTTGGCTAGGGGATTGGTATGACTCGGGTATATCCAGAGCGCGCTGAGCTTCTCGATGACGAACCCGAGCGGACGCAGCCGATCGCGATAGTGGGTACGGGCTGCCGGTTTCCGGGCGGGGTGGAGTCGTCAGATGACCTGTGGCAGTTGGTCATCGACGGTCGTGATGGCCTCTCGGAGTTTCCGGCGGACCGCGGCTGGGACCTGGAACACCTGTACGACCCGGAGCCGGGTGTGCCGGGCAAGTCCTATGTGCGCGTGGGCGGATTCCTCCACCAATCATCCGAGTTCGACGCCGAGTTCTTCGGGATCAGTCCTCGCGAGGCGTTGGCGATGGACCCTCAGCAGCGAGTGCTGCTGGAAACCGCTTGGGAGGCGCTGGAATCAGCGGGCATCGACCCCTCCGCGCTACGCGGAAGCGACACCGGGGTGTTCTGCGGGGTGATGCACAACGACTATGGGGTCGGCGTCGGCGGGCAGGTTCCGGTCGACGTCGAGGGCTATCAATTGACCGGCGGTTCATCCAGTGTGGTGTCGGGTCGGGTGTCCTACGTGTTGGGGTTGGAGGGCCCGGCGGTTTCGGTGGACACTTCGGCCTCGTCATCGTTGGTGGCGCTGCATCTGGCAGTCCAGGCGTTGCGGTCGGGGGAGTGTTCGCTGGCGCTGGCCGGTGGTGTGACGGTGATGTCCACACCCGCGACGTTCGTCGAGTTTTCCCGGCAGCGGGGGCTCGCTGTCGATGGTCGGTGTAAGCCGTTCGCCGATGCCGCCGACGGGACAGCCTGGGGTGAGGGCTCGGGTGTGCTGGTGCTGGAACGGTTGTCGGATGCCCGACGCAACGGGCATCGGGTGCTGGCGGTGGTGCGGGGTACCGCGGTCAATCAGGATGGTGCGTCGAATGGGTTGACCGCGCCGAACGGGCGCTCCCAGCAGCGAGTGATCCGGCGAGCGTTGGCCAATGCCGGGGTGTCCGCCGCCGAGGTCGACGTGGTGGAGGCGCACGGCACCGGGACCAGGGTGGGTGATCCGATCGAGGCGCGGGCGTTGCTGGCCACCTACGGGCAGGACCGGCCGGCGGATCGGCCGGTGTGGCTGGGTTCGGTCAAATCGAATATCGGGCACACGCAGGCGGCTGCCGGTGTGGCCGGGGTGATCAAGATGGTCCAGGCGCTGCGGCGAGGAATTCTGCCCAAGACACTGCAGGTGGATTCGCCGTCCACACAGGTGGATTGGACCGCCGGGCGGGTGGAACTGCTCACTGAGCAACGCGACTGGCCGATGGTCGATCGGCCGCGTCGTGCCGCGGTGTCGGGGTTCGGTGTCAGCGGCACCAATGCCCACGTCATCCTCGAGCAGGCGCCGGAGTCGGTGACCGAACCGGTGACCGATCCCGCGATCGGTGGAGACGGGTCAGTGGCGTGGGTGGTGTCGGGTCGGAGCCCGGAGGCGTTGGCGGGGCAGGCATCTCGGCTGTCGGACTACCTGGGCCGGCATCCGGATGTGGATCCGGTGGATGTGGCGGTGACATTGGCGGGTCGGTCGCGTTTCGATCATCGCGCGGTGGTCGTGGGCGGGGACCGAGCGGCGTTGCTGAGCGGTTTGGCGGCGGTGGCCGACGGGTTGCCTGGTGGTGATGTGGTGTCGGGGATCGCACGTGCGCACGGCAAGACGGCGTTGGTGTTTCCGGGTCAGGGTGCGCAGTGGCTGGGGATGGGGCGGGAGTTGCTGGTTTCCTCGCCGGTGTTCGCGCGGAAGATGGCCGAGTGTGATCGGGCGTTCGCTCCCTTGGTGGAGTGGTCGTTGCCGGATGTGCTTGCCGCCGATGACGCGGAGTGGCTCGAGCATGTCGAGATCGTGCAGCCGGTGTTGTTCGCGATGATGGTGTCGCTGGCGGAGTTGTGGCACTCGGTCGGTGTCATACCCGATGCGGTGGTGGGTCATTCCCAGGGAGAGATCGCCGCAGCGCATGTCGCGGGCGGGTTGTCGCTCGAGGATGCCGCCCGGATCGTGATCGGCCGGTCGGCGGCATTGTCGGCGTTGGCGGGTCAGGGCGCGATGGCGTCGGTGTTCACGTCGCGGGAGCGGGTCGAGGAGCTGCTCGAGGGGTTCGACGGGTTGACGGTGGCGGTGGTCAATGGCCCGGGGTCGACGGTGGTTTCCGGTGCGATCGCGTCGGTGGAGTCGTTGTTGGGTGAGTGTGAGCGACGTGGTGTTCGTGCCCGGCGGGTGGCGGTGGACTACGCCTCGCACTCGGCCCAGGTCGACCAGCTCCGTGATCACCTGATGCGGGCGCTGACCACAGACCGGACACCACCACGCGAGACCGGATCGCCGCGGGCGGCGTTCTATTCGACTGTCACCGGTACGGTCCTGGATCCGGCCGTGCTGGACGCGGACTATTGGTACCGGAATCTGCGGGACACGGTGTGTTTCGAGCAGGCGCTGCGGGCATTGCGCGCGGACGGGTACACCGTGTTCGTCGAGGCGAGCCCGCACCCGTTGCTGGGTGTCGACATCGAACAGATCTGTGAGGCTTCGGCTTCCGATGGTGGCCCGGATCCGGTGATCGTGGGTTCGTTGCAGCGCGACCAGGACGGTGTTCTCGCGTTCACCCGCTCGATGGCTCGCTTGGATGTGGCGGGTGTGGGTGTCCAGTGGGATGCGGTGTCGGGGGGCCGTGGGCGACGTGTGGAGTTGCCGGGCTATGCGTTCCAGCGCCGCCGATATTGGTTGAGTTCGTCGGGGGTCGGTGCTGCGTCGTCGTCGGGGCCGTCGGAGGCCGGGCATCCGGCGGAACGTCGCGTCCCGGAGGCTGTGATGGGTCTGCGGCAGCGGTTGGCGGGGCTGACCGACGCCGAGCGAAAAGCGTTGGTGCTGGGCATTGTTCGCGGTCAGGCCGCCGACGTGCTGGGTCACGACAGTGGTGTCGCTATCGATGCCGGCCGTAATTTCCGGGATCTGGGTTTCGATTCCTTGACCGCCGTCGAGGCGCGCAACCGGTTGAACACGGTCACCGGGTTGCGATTGCCCGCGTCCCTGGTCTTCGACTATCCGACACCGGACGCGGTGACCGCGCACATCCTCTCCCAGCTCACCGACACCGATATCGCCGCGGCTTCGGAATCGGCATCGCTGATGCCACTGTCGTCGTCGGAACCGGTGGCGATCGTGGGAGTGGGGTGTCGGTTTCCGGGCGGGGTGTCTTCCGCGGAAGAGTTGTGGCAGTTGGTGGTTGACGAGCGTGATGTGATCTCGGGGTTCCCGACCGACCGCGGCTGGGACGGAGTGTTCGATCCGGCGCCGGGCGTGGAGGGCAAGTCGTACACGAATGAGGGCGGATTCCTGTACGACGCGGCCGAGTTCGACGCCGGGTTCTTCGGGATCAGTCCGCGTGAGGCGATCGGGATGGACCCACAGCAGCGGATCCTGCTGGAAACGGTGTGGGAGGCACTCGAACACGCGAGGATCCGCCCTGCGACGCTGCGGGGCAGCGACACCGGCGTGTACGTCGGTGTGATCGACCAGTCCTACGGTGTCGGCGCGGGTGGTGGTGACGGGGCCGGGGACGGCGGGTTCACCGGTGTGACAGCGAGTGTGGTGTCGGGTCGGGTGTCGTATGTGCTCGGGTTGGAAGGCCCTGCGGTGTCGGTGGATACGGCGTGTTCGGCGGGTCTGGTGGCGTTGCATCAGGCGGCGGCGGCGTTGCGGTCGGGGGAGTGTTCGCTGGCCTTGGCCGGTGGTGTGACGGTGATGGCGACGGCGGGAATGTTCGTCGAGTTCTCGCGGCAGCGGGGGTTGGCCCCGGATGGTCGGTGCAAGCCGTTCGCGGAGGCGGCCGACGGGACGGCGTGGGGTGAGGGCTCGGGTGTGCTGGTGCTGGAGCGGTTGTCGGATGCGCGACGCAACGGGCACCGGATCTTGGCGGTGGTGCGTGGTTCGGCGGTGAATCAGGATGGCGCGTCGAATGGGTTGACCGCACCGAATGGTCCTTCGCAGCAGCGGGTGATCCGGCGCGCGTTGGACAATGCCGGGGTGTCGGCCGCCGAGGTCGATGTGGTGGAGGCCCACGGCACCGGGACCAGGTTGGGTGATCCGATCGAGGCGCAGGCATTGCTGGCGACTTATGGTCAGCGCGATCGTGATTCGGAACCCGTGTGGTTGGGTTCGGTCAAATCGAATATCGGGCACACCCAGGCGGCTGCGGGGTTGGCCGGTGTGATCAAGATGGTGCAGGCCCTGCGCCACGGGGTGCTGCCCAAAACCCTGCACGTGGACGCGCCGTCCTCGCAGGTGGATTGGACCGCGGGACACGCCGATCTGCTGAGTCGGGCACGGGACTGGCCGGAGGCCGATCGTCCGCGACGGGCCGCGGTGTCGGCGTTCGGGATCAGCGGCACCAATGCCCACGTCATCCTCGAACAAGCGCCTGTCAGCGAGCCGGCGCCGCAACGGCAGACACCGATGGATGGGTCGGTCCCGGTGGCCTGGATGGTGTCGGCAAGAACCCGGGATGGGTTGGCGGAACAGGCATCTCGGTTGTCGTCCTACCTGGGGCGGCGTCCGGATGTGGACGCGGTGGATGTGGCCGCGACGTTGTCGGGGCGTTCGCGGTTCGATCATCGCGCGGTGATCGTGGGCGGGGATCGGGCGCAGTTGCTGGACGGGCTCGACGCGGTCGCTCGGGGGCTACCCGCCGGTGCCGGCGCCGTGGTGTCGGGGGTTGCCGGCAGCCACGGTAGGACGGTGCTGGTGTTCCCGGGGCAGGGTGCGCAATGGCTGGGGATGGGACGGGAGTTGCTGACTTCCTCGCCGGTGTTCGCGCAGGCCATGACCGAGTGCGATCGGGTGTTCTCCACGTTGGTGGACTGGTCGCTGCTCGAGGTGCTCGACGGTGGCGAAGGTGCGCCCTCGCTGGAGCGTGTCGAGATTGTGCAGCCGGTGTTGTTCGCGGTGATGGTGTCGCTGGCGCGGCTGTGGCGTTCGGTCGGTGTGGAACCCGATGCCGTGGTGGGTCATTCCCAGGGAGAGATCGCCGCGGCCCAGGTGGCCGGTGTGTTGTCGCTCGAGGATGCCGCCCGGATCGTGATCCTGCGCTCGGCGGCGTTGACGGCGTTGGCCGGTCGGGGCGCGATGGTGGCGGTCGGGCTCTCGGTCGAGCAGGTCGAGCGACTGCTCGAGCGGTTCGACGGGTTGGCGGTGGCTGTGGTCAACGGCCCGGGATCGACGGTGGTGTCCGGTGACATCGGGCAGATGGAGTTGTTCCTGACCGAGTGCGAGCGACTCGATGTCCGCGCCCGTCGGATCGCCGTGGATTATGCCTCGCATTCCCCCCAGGTCGAGCAACTCCGCGAGCACCTGCTCGGCGCACTCACCGAAATCCGGCCGCGTTCACAAGATTCCACCGGTTCGAGAGGTTCGTCGGGGGTGGCGTTCTATTCCACTGTCACCGGCACGATCCTGGACCCGGCCGAATTGGATGCCCGGTACTGGTTCCGCAATCTGCGGGAAACGGTGCGTTTCGAGCAGGCCGTGCGGGCATTGCGCCGCGACGGATACAGCGTGTTCGTCGAGGCCAGTCCACACCCCCTGCTGACCGTCGACCTCGAACAGATCTGTGCGGCAGCCGATCCCGACGGCGGCGTTCCCCCGAACACCCATGACCCGGTGATCGTGGGTTCGCTGCTGCGTGGCGAGGATTGCGCGGTCGCGTTCACGCGTTCGATGGCCCGGTTGGACGTGTCGGGTGTGGATGTGGCGTGGGATGCGGCGGGCCAGGGGCGTGGTCGCCGAATCGAGTTGCCCACGTACGCGTTCCAGCGTCACCGCTATTGGCTGACCTCGACCGGGACCGGTGACGCGGCGGCGTTGGGGTTGGCCGGGGCCGGGCATCCGCTGTTGGGTGCGGTGATGGTGTCCGCGGACACGGGTGCGGTGGTGTTGACGGGTCGGTTGTCGTTGGCGTCGCAGCCGTGGCTGGGTGATCACGCCGTCGGCGGGGTGGTGTTGTTCCCCGGAACCGGGTTCGTGGAGTTGGCGATGCGGGCCGGGGAGGAAGTCGGCTGCCCGGTGTTGCGGGACCTGACACTGACGACCCCGTTGGCGTTGACCGCCGAGACCGCGGTGCAACTGCAGGTCGTGGTCGATGACAATGACGGGCAGGGTGTACGGCGGGTGATGGTGTATTCCCGTGCTGCCGGTGACCCGCAGGCGGGTTGGGTCACTCATGCCGAGGGGGCGCTCGAACCGCAGGGTGCCGATCTCGCGAATTCGGTTGCCGCCGGAGCGATGTCGGAGGGGTTGGCGGTCTGGCCGCCCCGCGGCGCGGTGGCGGTGGGGGTGGACGATCTGTACGCGGTGCTGGCGGAGCTCGGATATGACTACGGTCCGACTTTCCAGGGGTTGCGGTCGTTGTGGCGTCGTGGCGAGGAGTTGTTCGTCGAAGCGGCACTGCCGGATTCGGTGCGTGATGCGTCGGGGTTCGGGCTGCATCCGGCCTTGCTGGATTCGGTGCTGCATGCCGCGGTGATGGCCGGTGCCGATGGCGAGGTGATGTTGCCGTTCGCGTGGTCGGAGGTGACGCTGCATGCGGTCGGCGCATCGGTGGTGCGGGCCCGGATCGCGCCGACTGATTCCGGCGCCGGCGTGGTGGCGATCGAGGTTGCCGACACCGCCGGTCGCCCGGTGCTGACGGCCGGGTCGTTGACCTTGCGGCCGGTGTCGCCGGGACAATTGGGCGCCGCGAGTACGCGTGAGCGGTTGTGCGCGGTGCGGTGGACACCCGCGCCGGCTCCGATCCCGAGTGCGGGGTCGACGCCGGAGTCTCGGGTGTTCACCACGGTCGAGGAATTCTTTGCCTGGACGCGCGACGAGACCGCGTCGGTGCCGCCGGTGGTGGTGCTGGACCGGCGTGCGACCGTCGACACGGCTGAGGATGTGCCGCGGCGAGTGCATCGGGCGACCGGTGAGGTGCTGGTCGGGTTGCAGGCCTGGCTGGGTGAGCCGCGGTTCTCCGCCAGTGTGTTGGTGGTGTCGACCTGCGGGGCGGTCGCGCGTGCGGGTGAGCGGATCACTGATCTGGCCGGCGCCGCGGTGTGGGGTCTGGTGCGTTCGGCACAGTCGGAGGACCCGGGCAGGGTCGTGCTCCTGGACACCGATCACCCCGACGACATGCCGGTGGCGACTCTGGCCGAGGTGTTGGCCTGTGGTGAACCCCAAGTGGTGGTCCGCGGCGGGGTGCTGCACTCGGCCCGACTGACCCGGCTGACTGATTCGCCGGGTCTGGTTGTGCCGGAGTCGGTGTCGTGGCGACTGGAAGCCGGTGACGACACCGTCGATGGACTCGAGCTGAACCCGTGCGGTGCCGCGGATCGACCATTGGGGGAGGGGCAGGTCCGTGTCGCGGTGCGGGCCGGTGGCCTGAACTTCAGAGACGTTCTCATCTGTCTGGGTACGGTGGCCGCGGAGAACACCCTGATGGGCATGGAAGCCGCCGGGGTGGTCGTCGAGGTCGGCCCGGAGGTGGCGGGTTTCGCCGTCGGAGACCGGGTGATGGGGCTGATCGAAGACGGTCTGGGGCCTTTCGTGGTGACGGATCAGAGATTGATCGTCCGCATGCCCGAGGGGTGGTCGTTCGCCGAAGCGGCCACGGTTCCGATTGTGTTCCTCACCGCCTATTACGGGCTCCGGGATTTGGCTCGGGCTCAGCCGGGCGAGACGTTGCTGGTGCACGCGGCTGCCGGCGGCGTGGGTATGGCGGCTACCCAGTTGGCCCGATACTGGGGAATCGAGGTCTACGGGACCGCGAGCCAGGGCAAGTGGGACACCTTGCGCTCCCTGGGATTCGATGAGCAGCACATCGGTGATTCCCGGTCTCTTCATTTCGGAGAACAGTTCATGGCGGCCACGGGTGGTCGTGGTGTGGACATCGTTCTGGACTCGCTGGCCGGGGACTTCGTCGATACCTCTTTGCGGCTGCTGCCGCGCGGCGGTCGTTTCCTGGAGATGGGCAAAACCGATATCCGCGACGGCGGAGAGATCGCCGCTCGCTATCCGGGAGTGCGCTATCGAGCGTTCGACCTGTGGGATGCCGGGCCGGATCGGATCGCGGAGATGCTGGCCGATCTCGAGGCGATGTTCGACAGGGAAGTGATCGTCCCGCTGCCCGTCCGGACATATGACATTCGACGTGCGCAGGACGCGTTCCGATACTTCGGTCAGGCGCGTCATATCGGAAAGATCGCCCTGTCCATCCCGGCCGGTCCCGGTGGCGTGGATTCGGGTGTGGTGTCGGCGGTTTCGGCGGGCACGGTGCTGGTGACCGGTGGGACCGGGGGATTGGGGGCCATGGTGGCCCGGCACCTGGTGGCCGAGTACGGGGTGCGGTCGCTGGTGCTGGCGAGTCGCCGTGGTCCGGCGGCACCGGGGGCGGCGGAGTTGGTCACGGAGTTGTCCGGCCTGGGTACGCGGGTGCGGGTGTCGGCGTGTGATGTGTCGGATCGGGGGGCGCTGGTGGACTTGTTGGCCACGGTTCCCGAGGATGCTCCGTTGACCGGTGTGGTGCATACCGCGGGTGTGCTCGACGACGGTGTGGTGGTGTCGTTGAGCCCGGATCGGGTGGACGCGGTGTTGGCGGCCAAGGCGGATGCGGCGTGGCATCTGCACGAGTTGACCCGTGAGTCGGATCTGGGGTTGTTCGTGTTGTATTCCTCGGTCGCGGGTGTGCTGGGCACCGCGGGGCAGGGCAACTACGCGGCCGCGAACGCGTTCCTCGACGGGTTGGCCGAGTGCCGCCGTGGCGAGGGCCGGACGGCGGTGTCGATCGCGTGGGGTTTGTGGGCCGCGGGCACCGAGATGACCGGACACCTCGGCGAGGCCGACACCACCCGTCTGGGTCGGGGTGGGGTGGTGGCGATGTCGGACGACCAGGGTTTGGCGTTGTTCGACGCCGCTGTGGCGCAACATCATGCGGGTGTGGTCGCTGCCCGCATGGACATGGCCTCGTTGGCCGCCGGTGCGCGCGCCGGCACGCTGGCTCCGTTGCTCGAGGGCTTGCTGCCGGGGGTCCGTCGCGTCCCGGAGGTTGTGGTGGGTCTGCGGCAGCGGTTGGCGGGACTGACCGACGCCGAACGAAAGGCGTTGGTGCTGGACACTGTTCGAGGTCAGGTCGCCGCCGTGCTGGGTCACGACAGTGGTGTGGTCATCGACGCCGGCCGCAATTTCCGCGATCTGGGTTTCGATTCGCTGACCGCCGTCGAGGCGCGCAACCGGTTGAACACCGTCACCGGGTTGCGGTTGCCCGCGACACTGGTCTTCGACTATCCGACACCGGACGCGGTGACCGCGTACCTCCTCACCGAACTCACCGACACCGATGTCTCCGACTCTCTTTCGCGCCTGGAGAAAGAGGTCATGGACATGATCGACGGCAAGAGAATGACCAGCGAGTTCTACTCGAAGCTACTGAACTTGACTCGAATCGCCAGTCGGGCGAACGAGGATCGGGATGCGTCCCCGTCGGAGGACATCATGGCCATGAGTGATCAAACATTGCTTGATCTGCTCGAGGATGAATTCGGTATCTCGTGAAGAATGAGCGCTCGGCATCGCCCCTGATCCGGCGAGACCTCCCGCATCCCCCTCGGCGTGTGCCCCTCTTGGGCGATATCACCCGTATCGACCGCTATCGTCCCATTCAAAATGAAATGGCCCTGGCCGCATCGCTCGGTCCCATCTTCGAACGGAAGGTCCTCGGCCTGCACTTCATCTACGTGACAGGCGCTCGGCTCGCTGCCCAGTGTTCGGATGAAAAGCATTGGGAGCGTGCGCTGTACGGGCCCGTGCTCGAGTTCCAGCGGTTCATGCCGGACGCTCTGTTCGTGGTGGATTCCGACAATCCGCTGTGGGGCCAGGCGCGCCGCATTCTTACTCCGGGATTCGCGCAGAAGGCAATGCGGAGCTATCACCGGGCCATGCAGTCGGTCGCCGATGATCTCGTCGCGGAATGGTCCGCCGGTGACGGCGTGATCGATACGTATTCGGCCATGACGCGGGCCGCGGGGGAAGTCATCGGCCGTGCCGGATTCACCAGGGATCTGGGGCTCTTCCATGATGCGCCCGACAGTGCCGATTCTCGGGCGTTCATCGATTCCCTCGGGGACCTACTGCGAATGGCGTCGGACGCCGGCCTTGCCTTACCCATCGTCGGCCCACTGCGACGGCGGCTGGTCGAACCCAGAGTGCGCCGCGATGTCGAGGTGATACATAGCTTTTCCGACAGAATCATCGCGGAACGACAAGCTCACCCGACGGATGATGAGGATCTGCTCAACCTCATGCTCACTGCTACCGACCCGGAAACCGGCCGACGGTTGCCGACGGACAACGTGCGCGAGCAAGTGCTGACCTTCATGGCGGGAGGCTACGAAACCACAGCCGCACTGCTCGAATCTGTTCTGTACTACATCGCCGCTGACCGGGAACTGCAAGAGCAACTCCGCGCCGAGGTTTCGGCGCGCGGCGGGTTCGACCACAAGGCGATAACCGGGATGCGCCTGATTCGACAGGTTCTCAACGAGTGCCTGAGACTATGGCCGCCGGCGCCGGGCTACTTCCGGAGAGCCCGCACCGACCAGGATCTCGGCGGGTATCGGATCCCTGCCGGGCAAATGGTTTTCGTCCTCGCCCTGGCCGCACATCGCGACAAGGACGTTTGGGGTCCTGACGCCGACGTCTTCGATCCGTCGCGCTTCGAACCCGACCGTTTGCGCGGCCATCCCGACCGGTTCTTCGAGCCGTGGGGCACCGGGCCGCGTAGCTGTATCGGCCGTCAGTTCGCGCTCCACGAAGCCACCTTGCTGATCGCCCGCATTCTGTCCGCTTTCGACCTGAGCACCGACGGCGCACCGCTGGTCATGAGGGAGCGTGGGACGATGCGACCCGAGCCGTATCAGCTGAAGGTCACACCCCGGGCCGGCCGATGAGGCCGGCCCGGGTCGACTACTCCGCGCCGAAGTCGTAGTCGGCGAACGGAAAATGTCGGCCACGCCACCGTGTTTCGAGCGCACCGGCAGGCCGGAAATAGGGCGTGTCACCGTGCGAGTTGCGGTAGTAGGTCGGAACACCCTGCGTCTCGATGTAGCTCCGCAGGAACTGACCGCGCTTGCGAATCTCGGCATGGTAGGCGGCGTGCGCCCGTTGGCTCACCTCGACGGTCGACGCCCGCCGGCGTCGCGCCTCGGTGATCGCTCGAATAGCGTGTGATGCAGTCGTTTCCACCATCCCGTGCCATCCGATATCGGACAACGCGTACGGTCCGACCAGCATCCAGCGGTTCGGCAGGCCGGCTACCGCCACACCCTCGTAGGCCTGTACTCCATGGGCGCCGTAGAACTGGCCGAGATCGAATCCGTCCCGCCCGACAACGGCGCCTGGCGCGTAACTTTCCGGATCGGTGTGCATCTCGTAGCCGGTCGCCAGCACGATGACGTCGTATTTGCGCTCGGTGCCTTCGCTGGTCCGGATGCCCTGCTCGGTGAACTGCTCGATGTCGTCGGTGACCAGGCGAACATTGTCGCGATTGAACACCGCCGGATATCCGGTCGACAGGGTGAGTCGCTTCGCCAGGGGCCCATAGTCGGGTGTCAGCGCGGCGGCCGTTTCGGGGTCGTCGATGGTCCGCCGAAGATACGCTCGGTACAGCCGCTTGGCGAAGGCATCGAAAGCCGCCATCAGCGGTTTCATCACCCTCAGGGGCACATAGGTGGCCAGTCTGGCGATGGGTTCCAACCCCAGCAAGATGATCCCGGGCTGGGCCGCTGCCACAGCCCGCACTCGCAAGGCGGCTTGGAGTCGGCGCGGGACCGGGTAATTGGGTTTGGGTAGGCACCACACGGGCGTCCGCTGGTAGACATCGAGGTGACTCACCTCGGGCGCGATCGCGGGCGTGATCTGCACGGAACTCGCACCGGTACCGATCACGGCCACCCGCTTACCCGCCAGGTCGAGCGCATGGTCCCAGGTGGCCGGGCTCTGCACCGTACCGGTGAAGTCATCGAGACCCTTGATGCCACTGTCGACTTTGGGTCGCAGAAAGGCGCCGACCGCGCTGATCACGAACCTGGCGGTAATGATCTCGTTGTCAGCGGTGTGCAATACCCATCGGCGGTGGGTCTCGTCCCAGACTTCGCGGACGACCTCGGTGTGGAACCGCAGATGCCGATAGAGACCGTAGCGGCGAGCGACATCCTGGTTATACGCCTGAATCTCGGCGCCTGTCGGGAACAGCGTCGGCCAATCGGCCTTGCGCGCGAACGAGTACTGGTAGATGAACGCGGGTACGTCCACGCTGATCCCCGGGTAGGAGTTTTCGCGCCAACTGCCGCCGACCTCGCCCGCGCGTTCCAGAATGGTGAACTCTTCGATCCCCGCGCGCTTGAGTAGCGCACCCGCCGCGATACCGCCGGGACCCGCCCCGATCACCACGATCTCGTGATCGGGTTGCGATGTCGTAGTGCTCATTACGTCTCCCTCACTGAATAGGTCGGCTGCCGGCGCTCAGCTGCGTGAGCCATTGGTCTATGAGCTGTGCCGCACCGTGATCCGCGTCCACGGTCCGGACCGTCTGCGCGGTCGACCACTCTCCTGCCGGCCACTCATCGAGGCTCTGACGCACGGGCGACGATCGCGTGAACTCGACGACGAGCGCCGCACAGTCCAGCGGCTTGTGTTCGATCTGCATCGCCAGGTCGAACCACCAACCGAATGCGGTCAACCGTGCGGTGGTGAAGCCGGCGAGGTCGGGAATCGTCGCGTCCAGCTCGAGCATGTGGCTCCCGCGGCCGTTCAATCGGCGTTCGTTCGCCTCGCGGGTGATGAGGCCGTCCAGGATGACCAGGCCCCGCAGCCGGGCATTTCCTTGTTCCACCAGCCGAGCCGCCACCGCGTGGGCGATGTTTCCCCCTACCGAGTAGCCGCCCAGCACGAATTCGTCCTGGCCGACCGTATCGAGGACCGTCTTGACAATGCTGCCGATGGCGGCGTCGAGCGATGCGGGGAGCGGCTCATCCGGAGCGTATCCCGACAGCGGGATGGCCGAGACCCGGCGGTGACCGCCCACCTGGGCGGCGAGCCGCGTGTACTGAACGGATCCCCCGAGGAATTCCGGGGCATTGATGAATACCAAGTGCGGCAGCACATCCCCGCCACTGACTCCGATGCCGATCGGCATTCCCTCGGTGAAGTGGTCGAACCGCGGACGGAGTTTCGCTGCCGCTCGCAAGAGCGCCACACCCTGCGTGAACCTGTTGTCCGCGATCGCCTGCCGGATGACGCCGACCAAAGAGTCTTCGGGAGCAGCGGGTTCCGCCGGCCGCATCGGCGCCGCCACGGTCTCCCCATCGGATCCGAGCAGTTCGTGCAGAATGTGCCGGGCGAGGGCGGCCGGGGTGGGGTGGTCGAAGATCAAGGTCGCGGGCAGTCGCAGTCCCGTGATCGCATTCAGTCGGTTACGGGCCTCGACCGCGGCCAGCGAATCGAAACCCAACTCCCGGAAGTTGCGAGCCGGATCGATCGCGTCGCGACCATCATGGCCGAGCACAACCGCCATCTGGTCTCGCACCACGTCCAGCAGCATCGGCAGTCGCTCGACGTCGGCCAGCGCTGAAACCCGCTCTCGCAGATCACCTCCCGGCTCCCGCGACAGCGCCAGCACCGAACGGCGGCCACTCGAGACCAATCCCCGCAGCAGCGGGATCAATGTCCCAGCCCTGACCTGCGCATCCAGCGCCCCACGATCCAGCTGCGCCGCAACCACCGCGGCACGGTCCGTAGCGATCGCGGCGTCGAACAGCGCCAGACCCTGCTCGGTCGAGATAGGTGACAGCCCAACACGACTCAGCCGAGCGGTGTCGGTATCAGCGAGATGCCCGGTCATCCCGGTATCGGAAGCCCAGAACCCCCACGCGATCGAAGTCGCGGCCAGCCCCCTCGCACGCCGATGCTCGGCCAACCCGTCCAGGAACACATTCGCGGCCGCGTAGTTGCCCTGCCCCGCATTGCCCAACACACCCGCCATCGACGAGTAGAGCACGAACATCCCCAAATCCATACTGCTCGTCGCCTCGTGCAGATACCACGCGGCATCGGCCTTCGCCGCCAGCACCGGGTCCATCCGGTCCGGTGTCAGTGACGCGATCACACCGTCATCGAGCACAGCGGCCGCATGCACCACGCCCGTCACAGGAAACTGTTCAGGTACCGCCGCCAACAGCTCGGCCACCCCATCGCGAGTCGCGACATCACAGGCCACGATCCGCACCCGAGCACCCAGCTCGCTCAACTCCGTCACCAACAGCGACGCTCCCGGTGCGGCCGCACCGCGGCGACTCGCCAATACCAGCGACCGCACCCCATGGTTCGTCACCAGATGCCGTGCCAGCACCGCACCCAAACCGCCCGTACCGCCGGTGACCAGCACTGTCCCAGGGCGGACGATCTTCCCGGAATCGCGGTCCGGAAAAGGTATCCGCGTCAATCGGGCTCCATGCACGACACCGGCACGGATGACCACCTGGGGTTCGCCCGAAACCATGACTGCCGCCAGCGCTTCGGCGGTCAGCGCATCAGTGTCGGTGTCGACCAGGACGATTCGGCCGGGAGCCTCCGACTGAGCCGAACGCACCAGACCCCAGACCGCAGATCCTGCGACATCAGT
The DNA here is from genome assembly GCF_050956485.1 of Nocardia sp. CA-145437. Classification (NCBI taxonomy): domain Bacteria; kingdom Bacillati; phylum Actinomycetota; class Actinomycetes; order Mycobacteriales; family Nocardiaceae; genus Nocardia; species Nocardia sp. CA-145437. The sequence goes on from NZ_CP191204.1 coordinate 814,249, forward strand.
GACGTCGTGCCCAGCCTGGCCGACCGCGCCACGAGTGACCACAACCAGGGTGCTTGTCGCGCATCGCAACTCGCCAAGCCAGGACTGCAACACGCCCAACATCTCGTGCGTCGCATCGCGGACCCGGCCCGGCACATCCTCGCCCGCGCCGGAACCGGCCACGCCACGGTCGAATACGACTACCGCGGGTACGGGTACGTCCTGGTTCTGCACCCGGTTCCCGAAAACCTCACCATCGGTGAAGGACTCGGCATCAACAAACGAGCTGGCCTGCGCCGCGATGGGCGTCCACTGCACTTCATGCAACCCGTCCCGCGCCGAGACGGCGTCCAGCTGTGCGGCGGATACCTCCTGCACGGTCATGGACCGCGTCGTGAGCACCCTCCGGCCGGACGCATCGGCGACCTGGATCGATACTGCGTCGATATCGCCGGGGACCGGGGTCAGACGCGCCCGCAGCAGCGACGCTCCGGTCGCCTGCAACGTCACCCCCTGCCAGCGGAAAGGCAACGTCACTCGTCCCGGATCGGGATCGACATCGACGAGTTGTCCGTGCAGCACCGACTCCAGCAAGGCCGGATGCACCGCGAACCGCGACACATCGGTCAGCGTCTCGGGCAATTCGACCTCCACGAAAAGTTCCGCGCCAGAACGCCATACCGATCGCAACCCCTGGAATGCCGGTCCGTATTCGTAACCGGCGACAGTCAACCGGTCATACAGACCATCCATGGGCACGGCGACCGCGCCATCGGGCGGCCACACTGCCAAGCCCGAATCCGGTTCCGGCACACCCTCGATACCCAACGCGCCCTGTGCGTGCAGAACCCATATGCCGTCGGCGGCCTCGGCGCGGGAATACACCGACACCGACCGGCAGCCGAACTCGTCGGCGTCGTCCACCACGACCTGCAACTGCATCCCGACCTCGTCGGGCAGTACGAGAGGCGTCAGGAGAGTCAGCTCCTGCAGCAGCGCGCACCCCACTTCCGCTGCCGCACGCAACACCAACTCCACGAAAGCGGTCTCCGGCAACAGCACGAACCCACCCACGGCACGATCGGCCAGCCACCGATGGGTTGCCAGGCCGACACGGCCGGTCAGTACCACACCGTCCCCGTCCGGGGGCGCCACCACCGCCCCCAACAGCGGATGATCAGCCGCCGACAACCCCAATGACGACGCATCCCCACCACTCGAGCCGCCATCCATCCAATACCGGCGCCGCTGAAACGCATACGTCGGCAAAGACACCTCGGTCCCCTGCGCAGGTCCCAGCAACGCCGCCCAATCCACGCCCACACCGGACACTTCCAACTGCGTCGCCGACAGGAGGAGATCGTCCATGTCCCCCGCGTCACGTCGCAGCGAACCCACCACGGTCACGGGATCGGCGCCCACCCGAAGATCACACAGTTGCTCGATACCGACCGTGAGCAGCGGATGCGGACTGACCTCGACGAAGACGTCGTACCCGTCCTCCAGCAGGGCCTGAGCCGCTTGTTGGAAACGCACCGGTTCTCGCAGATTCCGGAACCAGTAGTCCGCGTCCAACTCCGTGCCGTCGAGCACACCACCGGTCACGCTGGACCAGAACGCCACGTGTGAGGATCCGGGCCGAAGTTCGGCCAGCACCTTCAGCAGTGGTTCGCGGAGCACGTCGACCTGCGGCGAATGAGATCCGTAGTCCACCGGGATCCGGCGTGCGTGAACGTTGTCCCGTGCAGAGGCTTCCAGGAAATCCTCGAGCTGCGCTGCCGCGCCGGACACCACCGTCGCCTGCGGGCCGTTCACCGCGGCCACCGACAATTCGTCGTATCCGGTCAGCAGTGTGGTGACTCGGTCGACCGGCAAGGACACCGCCGCCATCCCACCCTGCTCGGTCAAGGCGATCAACGCGGCCGACCGCAGGACCACCACCCGAGCGGCATCCTCGAGAGACAAGACCCCGGCCACACACGCCGCGGCGATCTCGCCTTGGGAATGACCCACGACCGCGTCCGGGACGACACCCACCGAGCGCCACAGCTCGGCCAACGACACCATCACCGCGAACAGCACCGGTTGAACCACGTCGACGCGCTCCAGCGGCGGCGCTCCTTCCGCGCCCGCGAGCACGTCGAACAACGACCAATCCACCAGCGGCGAGAACGCGGCATCGCACTCGGCCATCTTCCGAGCGAACACCGGCGAGCGGTCCAGCAGCTGTCTGCCCATGCCCAGCCATTGAGCCCCCTGACCAGGGAACACCAGCACCGTTTTGCGTGACACCCCGGCCACGCCCGTCACCACGCCGGGCCTCGGAGTCTGCTCCAGCAGCGCAGTCAGCCCCGCGAGCAACTGTTCACGATTCGCACCCACCACCGCCGCACGGTGGTCGAACCGGGACCGCTGAGACACCAACGACCGCGCCACGTCGTGCGCGTTCATCGATGGGTCACCGGCCACGAAATCCCGCAGACGCCGCACCTGCCCGGCCAACGCCTCCGGCGTCCGGCCCGACACCACCCACGCCGTCGACCCGTCCCCACCGGCACCGGTCACGGGGTCGGTCCCCGACTCCGGCGCCTGTTCGAGGATGACGTGGGCATTGGTGCCGCTGATACCGAAGGCCGATACCGCGGCGCGACGCGGCCGGTCGACCGTCGGCCAGTCGCGTTGCTCGGTGAGCAGTTCCACCCGCCCGGCGGTCCAATCCACCTGTGTGGACGGTGTATTCACGTGCAGTGTCTTGGGCAGGATTCCTCGCCGCAGCGCCTGGACCATCTTGATCACCCCGGCCACGCCGGCAGCCGCCTGGGTGTGCCCGATATTGGATTTGACCGAACCCAGCCACACCGGCCGATCCTGCGGCCGGTCCTGCCCGTAGGTGGCCAGCAGCGCCTGCGCCTCGATCGGATCACCCAACGTGGTTCCGGTCCCGTGCGCCTCGACCGCGTCGACCTCGGCGGCGGATATCCCGGTATTGGCCAGCGCGCGCCGGATAACCCGCTGCTGCGAAGGGCCATTCGGTGCGGTCAACCCATTGGACGCACCATCCTGATTGACCGCGGTGCCTCGCACCACCGCCAGCACCTGATGCCCGTTGCGTTGGGCATCGGACAATCGTTCCAGCACCAGCACGCCCGAGCCTTCACCGAACGCCGTCCCGTCGGCGGCGTCGGCGAACGGCTTACACCGACCATCCGGCGCCAACCCACGCTGCCGGGAAAACTCCACAAACGTTCCCGCGGTGGCCATCACGGTGACGCCACCGGCCAGCGCCAGCGAACATTCCCCCGCACGCAACGCGGCCACCGCCTGATGCAGCGCCACCAGGCTCGACGAACACGCCGTATCCACCGACACCGCGGGGCCTTCCAACCCCAACGCATACGACACCCGGCCCGACGCCACACTGGGCGCGGCGCCGGTCAACCGATACCCCTCCGACCCACGATCCGCCCCGAGTCCGACTATCCCGCCATAGGTCTGCCCCATGACACCGACGAACACGCCAGTGTCACTGCCGCGCAACGAATCCGGCTTGATGCCCGCCCGCTCCAAAGCCTCCCACGCCGTCTCCAGCAGCAGCCGCTGCTGAGGATCCATCGCGATCGCCTCTCGCGGACTGATCCCGAAGAACTCCGGATCGAAATCACCTGCCTCGTAGACGAACCCGCCCTCCCGCGCATACGACTTTCCCGCCATACCCGGCTCCGGGGAGAACAAGCCCGACTGATCCCACCCACGATCAGAGGGCCACGCCGACACCACATCACGACCCTCGGCAACCAGACGCCACAGATCATCCGGCGACTCCACGCCTCCCGGAAAACGACACCCCATACCCACGATCGCTACCGGCTCCGAGGCTTGCTGCGTCAGCTCCCGCAGCTTGGCCCGGCTTTCCTGCAGCTCGGCTGTGACCCGTCGCAGGAGATGTTGCAGCTTCTGCTGATCGACCATTTTGGAACCCCTATTCCAAAGAGCAAGAACCCAATCCGGATACAGACATGGGTATACCGAACTCGGCGTTCAACAAAGCGGCAGTCTCATCAGCTGTCGTCGAATCAAGATAGGTCAACCGAGTCGAATTCGACTAGGTGATGAATCCGCTCGAGATCTCCGGAAAGTCGAGCGAGTGCGTGGCTTCCGAGGTTGGAACGCCATCCGGATCGACCTGCGAGATCGGCTCGAGCTCAACAGGATCCGTCGCGAGCATCAAGTCGCACTCGACTTCCGTCCGCGCCATTCGCTCGGCATTGCCGTCGCCCGGTTCATCCGCCCCACCCTCACTAGCTAACTCGCCCAGTGCTTCTCAGCATCATGCAAGAACACGTTCTAGTCAAGCGATGGACGGCGCCAGTTCCTCGTGGCATGCTGGCGACGCGCCGTGGAGCAGGGACGAGTGCTCCCGGAGCTAGTTCATTGCGGACCGTCAGCGAGGCACTGGCAACGCCATACATGCCAGTCGCAGTAACAGGTTCTACACCTCGGGGGGTGCCGCAGCCGCAATCCTGAAAGAAGCAGCCATGAATGAGAATCACACCGTCGAGTGGTCCACATTTCCCGCTCCCGCGTCATTACCCGAAGTGGCGCCCTGCGACTGGACGGAAGCGCTGAACGGGCCCGATATCGACAATACTCAGGTCATAGTTCTGGACTGCCGCAGAGACGAATCCGGTGCGCTCCCAACGGATACGCACGCCATGACGCAGAAGGTGTCGGACGCTTTGCGGTCCTGGTCCGGACAACAACGCTTCGATGCCAGTACCTTCCTGGTGCTCACGCGCGGCGCGATTTCGGTATCGGCTGACGAGGCTGCGGACCCGACGGGATCGGCGATATGGGAGCTGGTGAAGTCGGCTCAATCCGAGAACCCGGGGCGGATCGTTCTCGTCGACACCGACTCCCTCGACAAAGGTCTCGGGGATTTGTTCGGGCTCATGGCCGTACGGAACATGACCGTCACCGCGGTCGCCAGCGGCGAACCGCAACTCGCCATACGCGGAGCCACCCTGTTCGCACCTCGACGCAACGGGGTCGGACACGCCCCCGACCGGGCCACCGCGGTGAGCGCCCCATCCACGGAACCATCTATTGTCCGCATGTTCAGACAGGCGGTCGCCGACGACAGGTTCGCCGACGGCTTGGAGTTCCTCCTCGCGGCTGCGCAACTCCGTCCGGCGTTCGACCACTACACCGAAGGAATACCGAAGGGCATCGGACTCAGTGGAGGCACGCCCCACAACAGTGGCGGCGATACCCTGCCCCACGTGGTATTGATCTCCACCCCGGCATTCCTCGGCGGATATATTCAGTACATTCTGCTCGCCGCTCATCTGGGTGGTCACCGCCGCGTCTCGGTCATCCCACTCTCGGGATATGAGCCGGATGAGCCCTTGCCGGCGTCGCTCGACGCCGCCATCGACAGTATCGCCAGGACCGTCCTCGACACCGTCGGTGACGACGAATTCGTCCTGGCCGGCATGTCGGGAGGCGGAAACCTCGCCCACGCCACCGCAGCTCGATTGCTGGAACAAGACAACACCCGGTTGCGCGGATTGATCATCTTCGATTCCTTCATCGCTCGGGAGGCGAACGATCGCCAAATGGGAACCGCGAGAGACGCCGTGGTCGATACGGAAGCCATGATTCCCGACCTCGCCGGCTTCACCACCGAACGCTTGACCGCGCTGGCCTGCTGGCTCGACCTCTTGCTGCAACTCGAGTATCAGCCTGTCGAATGCCAGGCGCTCGTCATCAAATGCACGAAACCGTCACCGACGCACAACCTCAACGAGTGGCCCATCGAAACATGGTCAACCGAACAGACTGTCCAGACCGTGGACACGGAACACGTGGCACTGTGCAGCACCGAGTCGCATACGACCGCCCAGATCGTTGACCAATGGTTGCGGCAGTTGAGCCCAACCAACGGCTAACCTCGTCCGCTGTCCGTCGGTGCGGCCGGCTGAAAGGAATCCCCGTCCCGCACCGAAATCGATGGCATCCACTTCCATCCCTGGACCCAGAGCACACCGTCCTCGCGAACGCCAGGATGGTGCCGCTGTGGCGGTGGGCCAGAAGGCGCACCGAATATCGTTCTGATCTGTGGGTATTCGAGACCGGGGATTCGGTCAGGAGGGCACGACGCCGACGCGCTGTGCCAGCTTGCCCAGGTCTCCGCTCGTGAGATCCCGCTTCGCCGTGCGCATCATGTGCCCGACCAGCTCACGGACGGGCGGCATGGTGCGGACGTGCTGGGGTGCGGCGTGCTCGGCCCGAAGCAGGGAGTGCATCGACTCGCGGTAGTCCTTGCGCATGGCGTGTGCCTTGCCGATCTCCACGAAGTACTGCGCGCGCCGCCCTTCATTGGGTAGATCCGCGGGTTGCAAAGTCGGTGCGAGCGCGAGTACTTCGCTCGGCTCACGGCGTTCCATCGCCGCCGACATCCGCCACAGCGCCACATTCGCCGGGCCGAACGATTCATTGCGCGCCACAGAGGTATTCGGCCGGGCGCTGCTCAGCCTGCCCGCCGTCTCCGCCGCCTCAGCCAGATGGGGCTCCGGATCGCCACCCAGGGTCGCCGCGACCATCGACGCCTGGAGGTGCAGCATCCCATACGTCTCGATCTCGCCCAGCGTGCGAACCTCGGCGGCGATCCGCTCCGCCGTCTCTGTCGCCGTGGCCAGGGCGGCGGGCAGAGCACCCGGGCGCGACAACATGATCTGTGCCCGGCTGAATGCGGCGGCGGCGATCGGCGCGGCCCCACCGATATGGTTCGCCGCCCGCTCCGCCTCCAGCGCCGCTGTCCAAGCGAGCGCGTGATAGCCGCGCGCTCGTAACGCGGAGGCGACGCCATAGGCGACCGTGCCCAGCACATCCCAGGCCCGCTCCGCGTGGTCGGCCTTGGCCTCACCGACGTGTCGGTAGGCGTCGGTGAGCATCGGGACCAGCATCGGCCCGAGCGTCGCGTAATCGCAGTTGTTGCGCAGCTTGGTGGCCCGGTGTGCGTCCGCCGCAAGCTGGTCCAGGGTGCGTGGCGGGCGGGTGTCCGTGACGTTGCCCCGCGTCCACAGGACCGTTTCCAGATCCGGTACGGCGGTGTGGAATTCGGCCGTGGACGGGTCCAGCTTGTCTTGTTCGTGCCCGGTCAGATCACCCAGGGTCACGCCCAGCGCCGCCGCCAGGGCCAGCAGGGTACGTCGCGAATCCACCGGGCGCTCACCGGATTCGTACTTGGCGATCGCGCCGCGTGAGAGCCCCGTCCGGTCGGCCAGCACCTGTTGCGTGATGCCGCGCCGCTTCCGGATCGCCTTGACTCGTTGCCCGATGAACAGATCTTCGCCGGTCATGTGCCCGCTCCCTCCGTACCCCTGACAAAGCTCAGATTACGTGCGTTGGCAAGCCCTTGTCCCGCAGCGGGACAAAGTCACCTGACCAGGGTGTCAAGGTCAAACGGTGGGTATCCGCAGCCGGTCCACCTGGCGTTCGGTACCCGCCCTACAGACGCATTGGCGACCAAAGGGGGTAGTGATGGCAACCGGGTCCATGGCGGAGGCGGCGGTGCTGGGCGTGCTCGCGCCCGGCGGGATGTTGACCGCCGCCCAGATCAGCGAACAGGCCCAGATCACCGGGTGGTCGGCCCGCCGGGCGATCGGGCAACTGGAATCACGCGGCCTGGTGACGGCCGCCCCGTACGCGTCCCGCTGGTCGATCACCCCCAGGGGACGCGCGGCCTGGACCACGAAGTTCCGCAGGTACGCCCGATGAGCCGCCGAAAGGTGCGGCCCGCAAGGCAATCCGGACCGCCCAGTATCGAACCCGAAGGCCGCTACCTCCAGTGCTCGGATGGGTCGTGGTTTGTGGTTGGGGCGGACGGGTGGCCCGTGCCGATGGATGAGTACCTGGCGCAGCTGCGCGAACTGGCGGCCGACGTCACAGCCCTCGAATCTCTGGGCGTGGTCGCCGCCGACGCGCCGAGCATGAATGAAATCACCTGTGGTGCAGAGGAGTCCGAGCGGAAGGAGTCAGAGCGATGATCACCTACCTGGTCCACCACGAGACCGCCCTGTTCTGGGGATGGATGCTGGCGTTCCTGATCCCCGGCGCGGCCCTGCTCCGCGCCGCGCTCTGGCCTCAACGAATGCCCCCGGAGAACAGTGTGGGCGCGATCAGAGCACGGATCGAACGGGAGCGCTGGACCCCCGCCCCCGACCAGACCCGACCGTGGCCGGTGACAGCCACAAGGCCCGCCCGAAGGCCGGCGTCACATCGCAGCGCAGCCTGATATCGCCCAGACAGACGAACGCCCCGCCGGGACCTAACCGGCGGGGTGCTCGCGTGTTCAGGGTAAGCGCTCGGCCGGGGCCGTCGGCCATATCCGGCGCTGATGGTGTGCCCTCGGCAGGATTCGAACCTTGACACCGAACCGGCGAGCTAGCGGCTCGAGCGGGGCGCCATCGCGAGCTCCCCACGGCGGGCAGCCCGCCGCCACCGCTGTCCGGATTCGATGGCACGCCTGATCTTGCGCACACTGGGTACCTGCGTGAGCAGGTGCAGCTGATACCGCCACGGCATTTGCCGCCCGTGCCGGACCGACATCGCATAGGCGAACTGCACGGCGCCGCGATCGAGATATCGGTCGGCGTGTTCGAACCAGACCATGCTGGTACGGGCGGCGGCCTGTATCGGGCGCAGGGCGGCGCGCCGCTGCGCATCGTAATTCTTCAGTGCGTCGGCGACCTCGGCATGCTCGTACAGGTTCTGTGCGAGCACGACAGCGTCGACGATTGCCAACCGGGTGCCTGAGCCGATGGTGAAGTGCGTCGTGTGCGCCGCATCGCCGAGCAGCACCACGTTGTCGTGATACCAGGTCTTGTTGGTCACCTCGGGAAATCGGCTCCACCTAGCGAATTCGCCTCGTGTCTTGCTGATCAACGAGTGACCGTCGAGAGGGCGGCCGAAGATGTTCTCCAGAACCCGCACGTTCTCCAGATCGTCCAGGGAATCGAATCCCAGTCCATGCCAAGTCCGCGGTTGGCATTCGACGATGCAGGTGCTGATTCTCCCGGCAATCGACGGGTAGGCGTGAAACCAGATCCAACCGGCCGAGGTGTGTTCGAAGGCGAAGGTGAATCGGGTGAAGACCTTGTCCGTGCCGAGCCAGATATATCGATTCTCGCCGAGTGTGACCGACGTGCCGAAACGATGATCACCCAGCTGTCGTATCCGGCTGTTCGCGCCGTCGGAGGCGACGATGAGATCGAAATCGTCGAAGCCGGACAGATCATCCACGTTTCGCCCGTGCTGGACATCGACGCCCAGGTCCCTCGCCCGTCGCGAAAGCACGTCGAGCAAGGCCGCGCGCCCCATGCTGAACCCGTAGCCCCCGAAATGCGCGGTCTCGTTGTCGCACACATGGATTGCCTGTTCACGCCATACGACCGACCCGGCACGCACCGCCTGGGCGCTGTCGGGGTCATTCCGATACAGAATGTCGAGCAGGTCGTCCCAATACACGACGCCCCAGCCATAGGTGGATCCGGGAGGATCGCGGTCGATCACCGTGATGTCATGGGCCGGGTCGCGGCGCTTCATCGAAATAGCGAAGTACAACCCGGCCGGCCCGCCACCGACACATACGATCTTCATCTCGTCACCGGCTCCAGCCGAGTTGGTCGAACCTGGCTTCACATGGTGGTACTCGATGCGACCGAGCCCGGCACGCTGTGCGTGTCCGGGCTCGATCACCAGCGCTAGAAGCTGCCCCAGCCACCGGGTAGCCACCAGCCGGGATTCCATCCCCAGCCGTTGCCGCCACCCCAACCCCAGCCGTTGCCACCCCAACCCCAGCCGTTGCCGCCCCAACCCCAGCCGTTGCCACCCCAACCCCAGCCGCCACCGCCCCAGCCGTGGCCGCCGCCCCAGCCGGGGCCGTTTCCCCAGCCGCCGCCCCAGCCATGGCCGCCGCCCCAACCAGGGCTGTCGACTTGCTGGGTTACAGACGTTGGCGTGGTTGCTTGCGCGGTTGGCGCTTTTGCCGCGGCTGCGGCGACCGGAATCGCGGCGAGTGCGGCTATACCGGCGGCAGCCGCCAGCCGGGTGAACCTTGTGCGTGAACTCTTTCTCTCGGTCATGATAGGGCTCCAAAAATGCTGTCCCGACCTGCTGGAAGTCTACGCGGTTTCGCCGAACTCCAGAAGACATAGCATTGACCCATATATAATGCCCGCCGCGTCCCGCTGGCCGCCGGCTCAGCTGCTACAGCAGCCGCCCCCACAGCAGCCGCCGCCGACATCGTGGTCGCGAGGTTGCGTAGGCTCGCCGCGGCTGCGCGGGTCGTCGACGACGAGGATCTGGCCGACCGGTATTGAACACGTCGGAAGGCATTGCGGCGCTACCGATGCCAGCCGCGCAGCATCGGCCATCGCTGTCCACACCGAAGTCCGCTCGGCATCGTTGTGATGATCAGGATCCGGATCTGATGAAACCGCCACCGGCTCGCGGGGTCGGTCGGGTCGCGCCCCGCACGCCGAAGGCGCTGGCGCCGTGCGTCGTTCATCCAGGGTTTGACGTCGACCAAGGCGAGACATTGCAACGGACACGTAGGTGTCCGGCGTTGGCGCGGGCCTTGCTCCGACTTGCGCCTGGATGTCCAGTTCTGCGACCGGCGCTCATGCTGAACTGGCACGTATCTGGTATTCAAACGGGCCGGTGCGCAAGTGTGCGGGTCAGGATGTGCCCTCGGCAGGATTCGAACCTGCGACACCCGCTTTAGGAGAGCGGTGCTCTATCCCCTGAGCTACGAGGGCTGACCGCCCGGCCGTGGCCGGGTCGTCGGCAGTCTACCTGGTTGGGGGCTCGGGGGTCGCATCCGCTGGGTCAGCGGCGGGAGGCTTCGGATTCGAGGTAGTCGGCGGGGGTGAATCTGGTTGTTTTCCAGCGGAACAGGAGGGTGGCGCCGGGCCAGTTGTTGGTGATGCGGCCCGAGGCGTTGCGGTACCAGCTGGAACAGAAGTTCCAGGGGGTGTCCTTCAGGCGGCGCTGCAGCCAGTCGTCCCAGGACCGCTCCGCCTCGGGGGTGGCGGCCAGGTAGCGGCCGGGGCGGCGGGACAGGTAGGAGATGGCCTGTCGGATGTAGCGGGACTGGGACTCCAGCATGTAGATGATGGAGCCGGAACCGACGTTGGTGTTGGGGCCGTACATGAGGAACAGGTTCGGGAAACCGGGGACCGACATGCCCAGGAAGGCGCGGGCGCCCTCGGGGGACCACTCGTCGGCCAGTTTGCGGCCGTGCAGGCCGTAGATGTGCATGGGGGCCAGGAACTCGGTGCCCTTGAAGCCGGTGCCGTAGACGATCACGTCGACCGGATGCTCGACACCGTCGGCGGTGCGAATTCCCTTGGGGGTCACCGCTTCGATGGCGGTGGTCTCCACCGTCACATTGGGCTGCGACAAGGCGGGAAAGTACTCGTTCGAGAACAGGCCGCGCTTGCAGCCCGCCGCGTAGTCGGGGGTCAGCTTGGCGCGCAGCGCCTCGTCGGGAACCTGCTTCGCGCGGTGCCGGTCGGCGATGGCGATCACCGGGGTCTTGATCGCCGGAATATCGGTGAGCGCCAACGCCATCACCTCGAAGAACGTCCAGATGGCGAACCGCTCGGCCAGCCGCGCGCCCGGCACGTACTCGAACAGGGCGTGATGCAGCGGGGTGTACTCGACGTCGAACTTGGGCAGCACCCACGCGGCCGAACGCTGGAACAGCGTGAGGTGGTCGACCTTCGGCTGGATCGCCGGAATATATTGAATGGCACTGGCTCCCGTACCGATGCAGGCCACCCGCTTACCGGTCAGATCCACCGAATGATCCCATTCGGCCGAATGGAACGCCGCGCCCGTGAAGGAATCGATGCCGGGCAGATTCGGCATGGCGGGCCGCGACAGCTGTCCGACCGCGGGAATCAGCACGTCCGCCAGATGGGTGACGCCGTCGGCGGTGCGGACCCGCCACATCGCGCTCGACTCGTCGAACTCGGCGTCCAGCACCTCCGCCCCGAACTCGATCTTGGCCGGCAGACCGTGCTTCTCCGCGACCGTGCGCATGTACGCGTGGATATCGGCCTGCTGCGAGAACCGCCGCGGCCAATCCGATTTCGGCTCGAACGACCACGAGTACAGCGGCGACGGCACATCGCAGGCCGCGCCCGGATAGGTGTTCTCCCGCCAGACCCCGCCGAGGTCGGCGGCCTTCTCCAGAATGGTGAAGTTGGTCAGGCCATGGCGCTGCAATTCCAGCGCCATACCGAGTCCGGCGAAACCGGCACCGATGATCAGAATGGACGGCTCTCGCTGCATACCGGCAACGGTAGAGCGCATTACCGCTGGTCATGCAGACATCGCCGGTCAGTGAATCGGTATTTTCGGCCACCGGGGGTTGTGAGCCCGGGTTCGGATGCCGATTGTTGCCGGAATGCCGTTCTCACCGCCCACTGTCCGGGTCAGTGAGCGCAGTCTGACCTGCGACGCTGTCCCCGACTGGACAGCCCGGTGTCACACTCCCTATATTCACGGAAGTCTTTGCTCCAATTTGCTTGTCCTGGTTAGTGATTGGCTATTCTGCGCCGCCGCAGGGGGCGTCGTCAGCGCGCCGAGTCGCTGATCAGGACCGCGGGGCCGGCTGGTCGTCGTGTTGGGCGGCGGCGGGTCGGCGACGGGCTGCGGACGGCGAGGGTGGGTTCGTCGTCCGCAGCCCGAGACCTCGTCCCCTGACCCGGGACGACTTCCTCGCAGCTCATGTCCGAATTCGGCTAGGCTCGCCGCAAGTGACTCAGTTCACGTCACTCGTAGGCACATGCAAGGAGCGGTTGGGAAATGTTGAGCACCATGCAGGACGAGCAGCTGTCGCTGGCGACACTGCTGCGCTACGCGTCCACCTTCCAGGGCGACAGTCATGTCTCCACCTGGACCGGCGACGGATTGCGCACCCAGACCTATCGTGAGGTCGGCCAGGACGCGGCCCGGCTCGCCAATGCCCTGCGTGACCTGGGCGTCGGCGTCGGAGACCGGGTCGGCACCTTCATGTGGAACAACAACGAGCACATGGTCGCCTACATCGCGGTCCCCGCGATGGGCGCAGTCCTGCACGCCCTGAACATCCGACTGTTCCCCGAACAGCTGGTGTTCGTGGCCAACCACGCCGAAGACCAGGTCGTGATCGTCGACGGCTCGCTGCTGCCGATGTTCGCCCAATACCTGCCCAACCTGAAGACCGTCCGCCACGTGATCGTCGCCAATGGCGACGCGGCCGCGCTCCAGGCTCCCGAGGGCGTCACCGTGCACTCCTACCGCGAGCTGCTCGACGCCCAGTCCGACAACTACGACTTCCCGGTCATCGACGAGCGTTCCGCGGCCGGCATGTGCTACACCTCCGGCACCACCGGCGACCCCAAGGGCGTCGTCTACTCGCACCGCTCCAACTGGCTGCACGCCATGCAGGTGATCTCGCCCAACGGCATGGGCTTCGACGCCTCCGACACCGTGCTCGCCATCGTGCCGCTGTTCCACGCCAACGCCTGGGGCATCCCGTACGCCGCCATGATGTCCGGCGCCAATGTGCTCATGCCCGACCGCTTCCTGCAGCCCGCCCCGCTGCTGGAGATGATGGCCGCCGTCAAGCCCACCTTCGCGGCCGCCGTGCCCACCATCTGGGGTGGCGTGCTGGCCGGGCTGCAGGCGCAGCCGCAGGACATCTCGCATCTGCGCACCTGCGTGGTCGGCGGCGCGGCCGTGCCGCCGTCGATGATGCAGGCCTTCCAGGAGCGGCACGGCGTCAAGCTGCTGCACGCCTGGGGCATGACCGAGACCTCCCCGCTGGGTTCGGTCGCGCACCCGCCCGCCGGCGCCGAGGGCGACGAGGCCTGGAGCTACCGCTACACCCAGGGCCGCTTCCCGGCCGGCGTGCAGGCCCGCCTGGTCGCCGACGACGGCTCGGTGCTGCCCAACGACGGAGAAGCGCTGGGCGAGTTGGAGGTTCGCGGACCGTGGATCACCGGCTCCTACTACTCGCCGTCCGGCGGCGAGGTGGACCCGGACAAGTTCCACGACGGCTGGCTGCGCACCGGCGACGTCGGCAAGATCAGCCCCAACGGCTACCTCACCCTGGTCGACCGCTCCAAGGACGTCATCAAGTCCGGCGGTGAGTGGATCTCCTCGGTGGACCTGGAGAACGCGGTGATGGGCCACCCGGCCGTGGCCGAGGCCGCCGTCATCGGCATCCCGGACGAGAAGTGGGACGAGCGTCCGCTGGTCGCCATCGTGCTGGCCGACGGCTCCGCGGCCAAACCCGAAGAGCTGCGCGACTTCATCGCGCCGAAGTTCGCCAAGTGGCAGCTGCCCGAGCACTGGGCCTTCATCGCGGAGGTGCCCAAGACCAGTGTCGGCAAGTTCGACAAGAAGCGGCTGCGCGCCCAGCACGCCGACGGCTCGCTGACCGTCGTCACGCTGGCCTGATCGCTGTACCCGAAATACGGCTCGAGCCGCGTCCCCCTGGGGCGCGGCTCGAAAACAGGCGCCTGACCGGCGCGAATTCCTCCATATATAGATCAGTCCCCGGTAGTCTCCATCGAATTCGGAGTATCAGTCGTCGCTGATTACTCTCCATCCGACTGGCTTGCCGGGGGCCTGGCCGGATTCCTCGAACATGCCACCCATGTCTTTCGACGTCTCGTCAGACACTATGGCTCGCCCCGGTGTTCCGGTGTGAATTCAAGTGTCCCGCCGTGGGGATCGCCAGTCAATAGCTTGCGGCTATTTGTCCTTGACAGCGGACAATCCGTAGAGCACCGGGACGATCGGATCCGCGGGCGGGAGCCGCCACCAGCCGGTCTCGGTCGGCACCATCTGCGGCCAGCGCGGCCACGGCAGGGTGTCGGTCTCGGTCAGTCCGGTGATGCGCAGGCCCGCCTCGAGCAGCGCGGTGACCACCTCACCGAGACCGTGTCGCCATTCGTAGGCGGTGGTATCGGAGGTGAGGTCCGGGCCGTCGGTGTAGGTGTGCGCGCTGTCGCGGCGTTGCGCGCCGCGCCCGGCCAGATAGTCGTCGTGCAGGACGAGCTGACTCGGGTCGATCTCCGGCGGCGGCGTGGGTCCCAGCGCGTGCAGCAGCGGATGGAATTCCACCAGATAGAACAGCCCGCCGGGTCGCAGCAGGTCGGCGACCACCCGCGCCCAGCGGGTCAGGTCCGGCAGGTAGCAGAGCGCGCCCTTGCCGGTGTAGACGACGTCGAAACTCTTCTCACCCAGGGCCTCTCGCGCGTCGTACACGTCGGCGCACACGTATTCGACGGCGTCTCCGGCCAATTCGCGGGCGTGCCGCACGGACTCGGGCGAGAAGTCCAAGCCCACCGCGCGAGCGCCCCGGCGCGCGAATTCGATTGTCTCCGTGCCCAGATGGCATTGCAGATGGGCGACATCGAGGCCGTCCACATCCCCCAGGGCGTCCCATTCGAAGGGCGCGAACCAGTAGCTCGCATCGTGATCACGGTAGAAACGGCTGGCGGCGTGGATGCCGGCGCGGGCATCCCAGTTCCGCCGATTCGCCGACAACGGATCTGTCACGGTCGCCATGATAGGCAGTTCCGGTCGCGGTCCCGGGCCCGTACGGTTAGTTTGAGGGCAGATGCCCGCAATCCGCAGGGGTGGACG
The DNA here is from genome assembly GCF_050956485.1 of Nocardia sp. CA-145437. Taxonomy (NCBI): domain Bacteria; kingdom Bacillati; phylum Actinomycetota; class Actinomycetes; order Mycobacteriales; family Nocardiaceae; genus Nocardia; species Nocardia sp. CA-145437. The sequence continues at coordinate 829,936 of NZ_CP191204.1, forward strand.
AGGAGGTCCGGGGTGGAATCGAAACAGGGTGGTCAGGCATGACATTCGGGCTGATCAAGTCGGTGGGGGAGCGGGCCTACCTGGAGGCCGAATCCGCGCGCCTGGCCATGGAAGCCGGGTTGGCGCGACTGGAATCCCCGGCCGTATTGCTGGCCGCCGCCACCGCCATGCTGCGCTACGGCACCCTGGCCGCCGGGCTGCGGCTGTCGGCGGCGCGCTACGGCAGCCGCACCGCCGTCATCGACGAACTGGGCGAACTCACCTTCGCCGACCTCGAGGACCGCTCCAACCGGCTCGCCAACGCCTGGCGCGAACGCGGGTTGAAACCGCGTGAGGGCGTGGCCGTGCTGGCCCGCAATCACCGCGGCCTGCTCGACGCCATCTTCGCCGCCGCCAAGTGCGGGACCCGGATCATCCTGCTCAACACCGATTTCGCGGCCCCGCAGATCCGCGACGTCGCCACCCGCGAGGGCACCGACCTGCTCGTCTACGACGACGAGTACGCCGAACTGCTCGGCGAGGTGCACCCCAAGCGCGGCAGCTACCGGGCCTGGACCGAGGAGCCGCGCGCGGACAGCCTCGAACACCTCATCGCCACCGGCTCACCGGACGCGCCGCCCGCGCCCGGGGCCGAACCCAAGATCATCCTGCTCACCAGCGGCACCACCGGCACCCCCAAGGGCGCGCCCCGCGCGGAACCGAAATCGCTGCTGTCCCTGGGCGGTCTGCTGTCCAAGGTCCCGTTCCGGGTGAACGAGGTGACCGAATGCTGCGCCCCCATGTTCCACACCCTCGGCTTCGCCTGCGCCGTACTGACCCTGGGCTTCGGCTCCACCCTGGTGATCCGCCGCCGCTTCGACCCGCAGGCCGCCATCGACTCCATGGCCCGGCATCGGGCCACCACGGTGATCGCGGTGCCGGTCATGTTGTCGCGCATGATGGATCTGGGCGGCCAGGCGCTCACCGGGCGCGACCTGTCCGCGCTGCGCATCGTGTTCGTGGCCGGATCCCAGCTCGGCGCGCAACTGTGCCGGGAGGTGACGGCGGCGTTCGGACCGGTCGTCTACAACCTGTACGGGTCCACCGAGGTCGCCTACGCCACCATCGCCACACCCGCCGATCTGGCCGAAGAGCCCGGCTGCGTGGGTAAACCGGTGCTGGGTGCGCGTGTGGAGATCCTCGACGAGCGCGGGCGGGCCGTGCCCAACGGCGCGACCGGGCGCATCTTCGTCGGCAACAGCATCCAGTTCGAGGGCTACACCGGCGGCGGAAACAAGGAATTCGTGCGCGGGCTCATGTCCTCCGGGGACGTCGGCCACTTCGACGCCGCGGGACGGCTTTTCATCGACGGCCGCGACGACGACATGATCGTCTCCGGCGGCGAGAACGTCTTCCCGGCAGAGGTCGAGGAACTGCTCTACACGCATCCGGCGGTGCGGGAAGCGGCGGTCATCGGGGTCGCGGACGCGCAATTCGGCGCGCGGCTCAAGGCTTTCGTGGTCGTCCACGAGGGTCGGACCTGCACCGAGCCCGAGGTCAAGGAGTTCGTGAAGGACAACCTGGCCCGGTACAAGGTGCCGCGCGAGGTGGTGTTCCTCGCCGAACTGCCCCGCAACCCCACCGGCAAGGTGCTCAAGCGCAAACTCCAGGAGGTCTGAGCCGCAGGCGCATCCGGCACCTGCCCTTCCGGCGGACCGCGCCGTATGCTGAGCATCGCAGTACGCGGTCGAGCCAGGGGAGGACAGGTGCCGGGGGCAGGTAATCTCGGCCACTATCGGCTCGTCGAGCTGCTCGGTCGCGGCGGCATGGGGCAGGTGTGGCTGGCCGAGGACACCCGGCTGGAACGGGAAGTGGCCCTCAAACTGCTCCCCGCGGAACTCGCCGCCGACGAGGACTACCGGCGGCGCTTCGAACGCGAAGCCCGGCTGGCCGCCCGACTACGCGGGCCGCACGTGGTGCCCATCCACGCCTTCGGAGAACTCGACGGACGGCTCTACATCGATATGGAGCTGATCGACGGCTCCGATCTGGGCAAGACCCTGCGCGCGGAGGGCGCGATGACGCCCGGGCGGGCTGTCGAACTCGTCTCGCAGATCGCCGAGGCCCTCGACATCGCGCACAAGGCCGGGCTGGTGCACCGGGATGTGAAGCCCTCCAACGTGCTCACGCTGCCCAACGGCTTCGCCTACCTCATCGACTTCGGCATCGCCCGTGGCGTCGGCCAGGCCACCATCACCGGCACCGGTGTGGCCGTGGGGACCTGGGCCTACATGGCGCCCGAACGCTACTCCGGCACCGAGGACCTGCGCTCCGACGTCTACTCCCTGGCCTGCCTGCTGTACGAAACCCTCACCGCCGCGAAACCTTTCGCCCATGCCGACCCGGTCCAGCAGATGGCCGCCCACCTCACCACCGACCCGCCCCGCGCCGCCGACCGCAACCCCCGGGTCTCCGCGGCCCTCGACGCCGTCATCGCGCGCGGCATGGCCAAGGATCCCGACCACCGCTTCTCCTCCGCGGGCGCGCTGGCCGCCGCCGCCCGCACCGCCCTGGAATCGACCCCGGCCCCGCGTCAGGCCCCGCACCGCCGGGCCGAACCCACCGCGAAATGGGATGGTGCGGACCGCTTCCCGAGCCACACTCCCACCCCCGCATCCCAGTACACGCCCTACACCCCGCCTCCGGGATCGGCGAACCCCGGGTCGATCCCGGGCCGGGATTCGGGCCCGAGCTCGGCGTCGGGCCCCGGCTCCGACTCGGCGTCCGGCCCCGGTTCGACGCCGGGCCCTGGGCCGGGCGGCCCGGCGTCCTACGGCCGCTCAGCAGTGGGCCCGGCACCGGCGCCGCGAACCAGAACTCCTTCGGGCGCAACACCTCCGCCGAGCCGGCTGAACGCCGGTGCGACACCGCCGCCGAGCCGGTTCGGCGCCGGTACGCCGCCACCGCCCGGCCGAATCGCCGCAGGTGGGGCACTTCCGTCGACCGGAATGGGCGCGAGTGGAGGCATGTCGCCTGGGATGGGCTCGGGCGCAACGCCACCCCCCGGTGTTATGGGTTCGGGCGGTACGCCGCTGCCCGGCGTGATGGGCGGGAGTGCGACGTCGCTGCCGGGCGTGATGGGTGGGGGCGCCGCGCCGCTGCCGGGCGGGACCGCGGCGGGCGTGGCGAGGCAGCCGGGCGGCATGGGTTCGGCTGGGCGGGTCGAGCAGCCGATGACCGGCGCGCTGGGGTTCGCGTCGCCGCATGCCGCCGGCTATGGCGGGGCGGTGGCGAAGCCGGTGCGGCGGCAGGGGATTCGGCCGTGGCAGCCGGTGTGGTGGGCGGTGCTGGGGTTAGGGGTGCTGTTCTTCGGGATCATGAGCGTCGGCGTGCTGGCGGTGACGTTCTCCGAAGGATTCGACGGCTGGCTGGAGACGTTGATCGCGTACCTGATCTTCGTCGCGCCGTTCGCGGGATCGATCTGGGTGACGGTGCTGGAGGTGCGCCGGTTCCGGGCGCGGGGGTAGCGCGGAAACGGCGCGACCGGGTCGCGGTCGCGCCGAATCCGCATGGGGCGCTCAGCAGTTGCGCAGTTCCGGGCTCTGGTTGAGCAGCTGGGCCCGGGTGGAGATGAAGGTGGAGTAGGTGTCGCCGCCGACCGAGGCGAGCGGGAAGGCCGCGACCCGGTGGCAGTTCTGGAAGGCGAGCTTGATGCCGAAATGGCGCTCCAGGCCGCCGCGAATGGCATCGGAGGCCATGGCCCGCAGCAGCTGACCGCGGGCCGTCTCGTCCGGCGGCGCGATGGTGTTGTCGGCGTATTCCGCCGTGCCGGAACGCAGATCGTCGGCTACCCGGCTGACGACCTCGTAGGCGTAGGGCAGCGAGTGACGGACGCATTCGACGAACTCTGCGTCGCTGACTTCACCGCGTTCGGCGCGCTCGAGTAGTGCGGTGGGTACATCGAGTGACATAACGCTCTCCTCATGGGATGGCGGAAGGTGTCAGCCGATTGTAGATGGAATCCGTTGTCAATAAGTCTGGATTCGCGACGAAAGTGCCCGCTCCAGAGCCTTTTTCGCGTCCGCGGTCAGGGTTCGGACCAGCTCGCCCGCCGGTAGCTCCAGCGCCAGCGCATGCGCCTGACCTGCCCAGAGATTCACCGCGTCGGCATTGCCCTCGGCCCGCGCCGCCGCCCGCAAAGGCCCGGTGGCGTAATGGATCTCGGGATAGGCGACCGGAGCGTCCTGATGCTCCACCAGGAATCGATTCCGCAGTCCGCGCGCCCGGCGTCCGGTGAAGGCGCGGGTCAGCATGGTCGGGGTGTCGGCGATGATCGCCGCGCGCACCACCGGCGCGGTTCCCGCCTCGGGGCAGCGCAGGAACGCGGTGCCCAGCTGCGCGGCGGCCGCCCCGGCCGACAACGCGGCGGCCACGCCCGCGCCGGTCGCGATGCCGCCCGCCGCCACGATCGGGGCGTCCACCGCGTCGCGCAGCAGTTGCAGCAGCGTCAGCAGGCCCAGGGGGTCGGTGAGATCGTCGGCCGGATCGTCGACGAACACGCCGCGATGCCCGCCCGCTTCCGCGCCCTGCGCGATCAGCGCGTCCGCACCCGCGGCCACGGCCCGGCGCGCTTCGGCGACGGTCGTGACCGTCACCCACACCTCGGTCCCGGCCGCCCGCAGCCGCGCGATCTCCGCGACGGACGGGCAGCCGAAGGTGGTCGACACCACCGGGACGGGGTCGGCGGTGAGCAGATCGAGTTTGGCGTCCCAGTCGTCGCTGTCGTAGCGGGGCTCGCCGACGGGGAACTCGGCGGCCAGGCCGCCGACATACGTCTCGAACCGATCGGTCGGACTCGGTTCGGAGGGATAGAAGAGATTCACCCCGAACGCGCCGGCGGTGAGCGCCCGCGTCGCGGCGATCCGCGCGGCCAGCTCACTCGCGGGCAGATATCCGGCGGCAACGAAGCCCAGCCCGCCCGCGTCGGTCACGGCGGCGGCCAGCTCCGGGGTGGACGGCCCCCCGGCCATGGGTGCCAGGACGATCGGCGTACGCAACTCGTCGAGAACCATCTCACCATTGTGCCTTTTCGGTTACGGTTTGTGATCAAGGGTTCGAGTGCTCGAGCTGGCGTTATCGCACAGAAGGTTGCGAAATGGTCACAAGCGAGTACTGTTTCCATCACAGCGATGCCGAATCGTTACCGGACCCTCCGAACGCTAGGACTTGCAGTGCCGCATCACCGAACGACCGCGAACTCCGTATCAGTCATGGATTTGCTTGGTGATTCCGGTGCTGTCCGCACTGGCGTCACCTCGCGCAGGCGGCACCGGGCCGAGCCCTCCGCCGCCGACAAGGTCAAGACCGCCGCCAGTTTCGCGGTCGCGGCCGGTGCGCTCATCGGCACCGGATCGCAGCTGGTCCCCGCTCTCGCGCACGCCGCCCCGCTGCTCCCCACGCACGACGAGAAGGCCGCCACGGTCGCCGAGGACGTCGCCCCCGTCGCGGCGACCGCCGATCTGAAGCAGGCCAAGGACGTGGCGGCCCCCATCGCCGAGCCCGCCCCCGAGGCCCCGGTCGCGGCCCCCGCGCCGAACCCGGCCCCCTTCGGCCTGCAGAACCTGCCGCCGGAGATCTCCAACCCGCTGGCGCAGGCCGAACAGACTCTGAAGTCCCTTCAGCAGCAGCTCAACCCGGGCCCGAGCGTGGTGAAGCCGGTCAACGGCCAGCTCTCCTCCGGCTTCGGCATGCGCTGGGGCGCAATGCATTACGGCATCGACTTCGCCGACCCGATCGGTACCCCCATCCACTCGGTGATGGGCGGCACGGTCATCGATGCCGGCCCGGCCTCGGGCTTCGGCCTCTGGGTGCGCGTCAAGCAGGACGACGGCACCACCGCGGTCTACGGACACGTCAACGACATGTACGTGAACGTGGGCCAGCGTGTGAACACCGGCGATGTCATCGCCTCCGTGGGCAACCGCGGCAACTCGACCGGTCCCCATCTGCACCTCGAGATCTGGGACGCCGCCGACAACAAGATGGATCCGCTGCCATGGCTAGCCAGCAAGGGCGTTCTCATGCAGCAGCAGTGGGGACCGGACCAGTAGATCGTTCACCGGCCCCCGCGATGACCGGGCGTTTTCCGGACCGGCGTCTGCCGGTGGGTGCGGTGACGACACTGGACGAACTCTTCGACCCTGCCTCGGTGCACGGCCGTTCCTACGCGGTGCTGGTTCAGCACCCGCGTTCGACCGTGCTCGAGGTGGCCGAGCGGCTGACCGTGCCGCCCCGCGTGGCCGAGTCCGCGCTGGAGGCGCTGTGCCAGCTCGAGGCCGTGGTCCGGCTCACCGACGGCAAGGGCGTGGTGCGCTTCGACGCGCACGCCCCGGAAGCCTTGTCGGAGGCCGAGACTCGCCGCCGTAATCAGGACATGCTGCGCATGCAGTCGGCCGCCGCGCGCCTGGGCGAGACCTTCCGCTCGGTGCGTCGCACCACCGACGCCGACGGTGCGGTGGTGGCCGTCTACGAGCGCCGCCAGCTGCTGGCCGACTTCGAGGACCTGCAGCACACCGCGCACGCCACCGTGAAGGTGGTGGAACGCGGTCCGTTCCTCTCCGATGTGGAGACCGAGGAGCGGATGTTCGAGCTCAAGACCTCGCGCATCGCGGCCGGCATCGACTACCGGACCCTGTACCAGGAGACCATCTACCAGGATCCGGAGCGGCTGCGCCACGTGCTGGCCACCAACGCCGTTGGCGCGCAGGCGCGCACGCTCGCCGACCCGCCGATGAAACTGATCGTCGCCGACGACCGCCGCGCCGTGCTGGTGCTGCACACCGACGAGCGCCGCGGCGACCCCATGGGCGTCCGCGTGGGCCCGTCGCCCACCCTGGACCTGCTGGTCAAGACCTTCGACGCGCTGTGGCTGACCGCCACGCCGATCTCGGTGAACCCGTCCGAGGCGCTCGACGATCGGGACAAGGCCATCCTCACTCTGATGAGCATGGGCGCGACCGACGACACCATCGCGCGCCGGCTGGGCCTGTCGCGTCGAACGGTGGTGCGCCGCACCGCGAGTCTGCTCGAACGGCTGGGCGCGAGCACCCGTTTCCAGGCCGGAGTGCAGGCGACACGCCGCGGCTGGCTCTAAGGGTCTGTGGCGCAAGTCACCTCACAGCAACACTTCTCGCTGGTCAGCGATATTCATCATGCATGGCAGCTCGGGGCAGTTCGCGAGCATCGATATGATTGTTTCCGTCCGCTGACCTTTTGACGTCCCGGGAACAGACGTCAGTTTTCGTGGGTCCGCCGAGTGTCTTCGGCTGCGGAAAAGACCAACCCGAGAGGTGAATGCACGCGTATGGATACTGCCCGCCGTACAGCTCGCGGTAGTCGTCGGCGTCGGTCCGGCAGCCCACTCTTCGGGCAGTTGCTCACCGCGGCGGTCGAATCCGCCGGTGACGCCATCGCCATCCGTTTCAACCCGACCGGGGATCCGGCCGCTCAGCGCGAGATCAGTTACCGAGAGCTGGACGCGCGCTCCTCGCAGCTGGCCAGGGAACTGATCGCCCGCGGGGTCGGCCCGGGCGACATGGTCGCCATCGGCATCACCCGCTCGATCGAATCCGTGCTGGCGGTCTGGGCCATCGCCAAGACCGGCGCGGCCTATGTGCCGGTCGACCCCGCGTATCCGGCCGACCGCATCGAACACCTGCTCACCGACTCCGGCGCGGTGCTGGGCCTGACCACCCGGGAGTACCGCGCGGGCCTGGGCGACGCCGCCACCTGGATCGAACTCGACGATCCGGCGCAGGCGCAGCGCATCGCCGCGCACCCGGACCACCCGATCTCCTACGCCGACCGGGTGGGCACGCTCACCGAGCAGCACCCCGCGTACGTCATCTACACCTCCGGTTCCACCGGCAAGCCCAAGGGCGTGGTGGTCACCCACACCGGCCTGGCCGGGCTGGTGGCCGCCGAACGTGAGCACTACGCGGTCTCCGCGGATTCGCGGGTGCTGCACGTCTGTTCTCCCAGCTTCGACGTCTCGGTGCTGGAACTGCTGCTGACCTTCACCGCGGGTGCGACCCTCGTCATCGCGCCCGCCGGTGTCTTCGGCGGTGTGGAACTGGCCGACCTGCTGGACCGCGAGAGCGTCACCCACGTGTTCATCACGCCCGGTGCGCTGGAATCGGTGGATCCGGCCGGGCTCAGCGAGCTGACCACCGTCGTGGTGGCCGGTGACAAGTTCGGCCCGGAACTGGTGTCGCGCTGGGCGACCGATCAGCGCTCCTTCTTCAACGGCTACGGCCCCACCGAGGCGACCATTCTCGCCACCTCCAGCGCCCCGCTGCTGCCGGGCAAGCCCATCACCATCGGCGCCGCCATCGCGGGTGTCGGTGCGTACGTGCTGGATTCGCGGCTGCGGCCGGTGCCGGACGGCGTGGTCGGCGAGCTGTACCTGTCGGGACCCGCACTGGCGCAGGGATACAAGGGCCGTCCCGGCCTGACCGCCGAGCGTTTCGTGGTGAGCCCGTTCGGCGAGGCCGCCGGATCCCCGGGTTCGCGGCTGTACCGCACCGGTGACCTGGTGCGCCGCAATCCGGCCGAATCCGAGCAGCCGGGCGTCATCGAATACCTGGGCCGCTCCGACTTCCAGGTCAAGATCCGCGGTCTGCGTATCGAATTGGGCGAGATCGACAATGCCCTGAGCGCACACCCGGACGTGGATTTCGCCGCGACCCTGGGCCGGGCGCTGCCGTCGGGCGCGACCGCGCTGGTCTCGTATGTGCTGCCCCGCCCGGGCGTGACCGTGGACACCGCGGCACTGGCCGCGCACGTCGGCGAGTCGCTGCCCGCGTACATGGTGCCCACGGCCATCGTGGTGCTGGCCGAGATTCCGCTGACCCCGGTCGGCAAGCTGGACCGGAATGCCCTGCCGGAGCCGGTGTTCGCGGCCCGCGAGTTCCGCGCCCCGGCGACCCGCGCCGAGGAAGTCATCGCGGAAGTGTTCGCCGCCTTGCTGATTCCCGACAATCCGGACGCCCGGGTCGGTGCCGACGACGACTTCTTCGAACTCGGCGGCAACTCGCTGCTCGCCGCCCAGGCCGCCGCCCGCATCGGCACCGCCCTCGGCGTGCGGGTGCCGGTGCACGTGCTGTTCGACGGCTCCACCGTGGCCGAACTGGCGCGCCGCCTCGAGGGTGAGACGGCCCCGGCCGCCACCGGGCCCGCGCTCGGCTCGCTGCCCCGCCCGAACCGGGTGCCGCTGTCCTTCGCGCAGCAGCGCATGTGGTTCCTCAACCGCTTCGACCCGAACAGCGCGGTCGACAACATGCCCCTCGCGGTGCGGCTCACCGGCGCCCTCGACGTGGACGCCATGCGCGCCGCCGCGGCGGACCTGGTCGCCCGCCACGAGGTGCTGCGCACCATCTACCCCGAGGTCGACGGCGAGGGCTTCCAGCAGGTGCTGCCCGCCACCGACCCGCGGGCCCGGCCCGAACTGCCGGTCACCGAGATCGACGCCGCGGAGATCGCCGACCGGGTCGCCGAGGTGGTCGGCGCGGGCTTCGACGTCACCGCCGCGCCGCCGCTGCGCCTGCGTCTGCTGCGCCTCGCGCCCGACGAGCACGTGCTGGTCGCCGCGATCTATCACATCGCCGCCGACGGCGTCTCGATCGGCGTGCTGGCCCGGGACCTGGTCACCGCGTACGCGCAGCGCATGAACGGGGCCGCTCCGCAGTGGGCCCCGCTCCCGGTGCAGTACGCCGATTACGCGGTGTGGCAGCGGGAATCGCTGGGCAGCGAGGACGACCCGGATTCGCCGCTGGCCCGCCAGATCGCCTACTGGCGCGAGAACCTCGCCGACCTGCCCGACGAACTGGTGTTGCCCTGGGATCGGCCGCGGCCCGCCGTCGCCTCCTACCGCGGCGGCAACCACAACTTCCGGCTCGACGACGAGATCTACGCCGCCGCACGCCGATTCGCCGAAACCCACAACACCACGCTGTTCATGGTGGTGCACACCGCGCTCGCGGTGCTGCTGGCCCGGCTCTCCGGCACCCGCGACATCGCCATCGGCACCCCGGTGGCCGGGCGCGGCGAGGCCGAACTCGACGATCTGATCGGCATGTTCGTCAACACGCTGGTGCTGCGCAGCGACATCGACCCCGCCGCCTCCTTCACCGACCTGGTGGCGGCGGTGCGCGAGAACGACGTGCGCGCCTTCGGCCACGCCGACGTGCCGTTCGAGCGCCTGGTGGAACTGCTGGACCCGGCCCGCTCCCAGGCCCGCAACCCGCTGTTCCAGGTCATGCTGACCTTCCAGAACATGGCCCCCACCCGGCTGGAACTGCCCGGCCTCACGGTGGCGGGCGCGGACCTGGAGATCCCGTTCGCCAAGTTCGACCTGCAGCTCACCCTGCAGGAATCGCTCGACGAGCGGGGCCACGCCACCGGCATGGCCGCCGAGTTCTCCTATGCCATGGACCTTTTCGACGCCGCCACCGTCGCCGAACTGGCCGCCCGCTTCCAGCGGGTGCTGGCCGCGCTGACCGCCGACCCGGCCGCACCGGTCGGCGATCTGGCGCTGTTCTCCGCCGGGGAACGGCAGCGGGTGCTGACCGATTGGAACGCCACCGGCTTCGACGTGGCGGCCACGCTGCCCGAAGGCGCCGCGGCGACCCTGGTTTCGCGGTTCGACGCCCAGGTGGCGGCGACCCCGGACGCTGTCGCCCTGGTGTTCGCGGACGAGACGCTGACCTACCGTGAGCTCGCGGAGCGCTCCAACCGCCTGGCGCGACTGCTGATCGCCGAAGGTGTCGGGCCGGAATCACTGGTGGCCCTGGCCCTGCGGCGGTCGACCGAGTTGGTCGTGGCCATGTACGCGGTGCTGCAGGCCGGCGCGGCCTACGTGCCGCTGGACCCGGACCAGCCCGCCGACCGCATCGGCCACATCCTCGACACCGCGCGGCCGCGACTGCTGCTCATCGCCGAGGCGGACGAATTCGAGGCCGGGGCAAGGGATGTCGCCACGCTGTCGGTCCAACGGGCCGAGGCGTCCGCACGGGCCCTCAGCGGCGCGCCGATCACCCAGGCCGAGCGCGTCCGACCGCTGCGCCCCGAGCACACCGCCTACGTCATCTTCACCTCCGGCTCGACCGGCCGTCCCAAGGGCGTCGCCGTCGAGCACCACGCCATCGTCAACCGCCTGGTGTGGATGCAGCACGAATACGCGCTGACCGCCGAAGACGCTGTGTTGCAGAAGACTCCGGCCACCTTCGACGTGTCGGTGTGGGAGTTCTTCTGGCCCTTGCAGACCGGTGCGCGCCTGGTGGTCGCCAAGCCGGACGGCCACCGCGACCCGGTCTACCTGGCGCAGATCATCGCCGAACAGCGCATCACCACCGCGCATTTCGTGCCGTCCATGCTGTCGATGTTCGTCTCGGCCCTGGGCGAGACCGGCGCACTGGTTCGCGCGTCTCGTTCTGGACCGAGTGGAGCGGAGGGAGGGAAGAACGAGACCTCCAGCGCCGCGAACCCGCCCCGGAGCGAAGCGGAGGGGCAGATCGAACACCGCCTGCGGCAGGTGTTCGCCTCGGGTGAGGCGCTGCCCGCGCCGACCGCACGGCAGTTGCGTGAGCTGACCGGTGCGCGGCTGCACAACCTGTACGGCCCGACCGAGGCCGCGGTCGACGTCACCTATCACGAGGCCGTCGACGCCGACACGGTGTCGATGCCGATCGGGCGGCCGGTCTTCAATACCCGTGTCTACGTGCTGGATTCCCGCCTCAACCCGGTCCCGGCCGGCGTCGCGGGCGAACTGTATCTGGCGGGTGTGCAGCTGGCGCGCGGCTATGTCGAGCGCCCGGACCTGACCGCGGACCGCTTCGTCGCCGACCCGTTCGGCACCGGTGAACGCCTCTACCGCACCGGCGATCTGGTGAAGTGGACCGGCGATGGCGAGCTGGAGTACCTGGGCCGCACCGACTTCCAGGTGAAGCTGCGCGGTCTGCGCATCGAACTCGGCGAGATCGAGGCCGCGCTGCTGGCGCAGCCGGGTGTCGCGCAGTCGGTGGTCGTGGTGCGCGCCGACGCGCACACCGGCGACCAGCTGGTGGGCTACGCCGTCGCCGCCGACACCACCCCGGAGGAGCTGAAAGCCGGTCTGGCCCGGTCGCTTCCGGCGTACATGGTGCCCAACGCCGTCGTGGTGCTCGACGAGTTCCCGCTCAACGCCTCCGGCAAGCTGGACCGCAAGGCGCTCCCGGCCCCGGTGTTCGAGGCCAAGAGCTTCCGGGCCCCGTCGACCCCGATCGAGGAGATCGTGGCCGGGGTGTTCGGCGAGCTGCTCGGCACCGACCGGGTCGGCGCCGACGACGACTTCTTCGAACTGGGCGGCAACTCGCTTATCGCCACGCGGGCGGTGGCGCGGATCAACGCCGCCCTCGACACCACCGTCGCCGTGCGCGAGATCTTCGAGACCGCAACGGTTTCCGGGCTCGCGGCGCGTATCGTGCCGGGCGCGGGCGCCGGGGCGCGGCCGGCGCTGGTGGCGGGGGAGCGGCCCGCCCGCGTCCCGCTGTCGCTGGCGCAGCAGCGCATGTGGGTGCTCAACCAGCTCGACCCGGATTCCCCGGTCTACAACATCCCGATGGTCATCCGGCTCACCGGCGCACTCGACGTGCCGGCCCTGCGCCACGCCGTCGAGGACGTGCTCACCCGCCACGAGGTGCTGCGCACCCGCTACCCGGAGACCACGCCGGGCGGCCCCGCCTTCCAGGAGATCCTCTCGGTCGCCGACGTGCTGCCGCAGGGTCTCGAGGTGGAGCGGGCCACCGATATCGGCGGCCGGATCGGCGTGCTGGTCGGCACCGGATTCGATGTGGCGCAGCGGGTTCCGGTGCGGGTCCGGCTGATCACCGGCGACGACCCGGACGACTACCTGCTGGTCCTGGTGGCCCACCACATCGCCGCAGACGGCGCCTCCATGGCGCCGCTGGCCCGCGACCTGATGACCGCGTACCTGGCGCACGCCGCGGGCGAGGCCCCGGCCTGGCAGCCGCTCGCGGTGCAGTACGCGGACTACGCGGTGTGGCAGCGGGCCGCGCTCGGTCTCGAGGACGACGCCGATTCGGCGGCCGCCGCGCAGATCGCGTTCTGGCGCGATCAGCTGGCCGGACTGCCCGATCGCCCGATGCTGCCGCTGGACCGGCCGCGCCCGGCGGCGGCGTCCATGCGTGGCGCGCTGCTCGACTTCACGCTGTCGCCGCAGGTGCACACGGGCCTGAATCGCCTGGCGCGCCAGCACAACGCGTCGCTGTTCATGGTGGTGCACGCGGCGGTGGCGGCCTGGCTGTCACGGCTGTCGGGCAGCACCGACGTCGTGCTCGGCACCGCCGTCGCGGGCCGCGGCGAACGCGCGCTCGACGATCTGGTCGGCATGTTCGTGAACACGCTGACGCTGCGGACCCACGTGGATCCGGCCGCGTCGTTCGACGAGCTGGTCGAGCGGGCCCGCGAGACCGACCTGTCGGCGTTCGCGCACGCGGACATCCCGTTCGAACGGGTCTCCGAGCTCACCGCCCGCACCACCGCGAATCCGCTGCTCCAGGTGGTGCTTTCGCTGCAGAACACCGAGACCCCGGTGCTGGAACTGCCGGGCCTGACCGTGGCCGCCGTCGACACCGACCTGGCCACCGCCAAATTCGATCTGCAGATCAGCGTCGAACCGCGCCCCGGCGTGGACGGCGCGACCGGTGAACTGGCCGTCATCCTCAACTACGACACCGAGCTGTTCGAGGAATTCTCGATGGCGTCGTTCGGCCGGGCGCTGGAACGGATGCTCACCGCCGTCGCCGCCGACCCGCAGCTGCCGGTCGGCGACATCGAGCTGCTCGACGCCGCGGAATCGGTTGCGGTGCAGGCGATGTCGCAGTCCGCGCCGGAACCGGCCGGGCTCGCCGTGCGCGGTGCGGCGCTGTCCCAGCTGCTCACCACCGCCGCCGAGGACGACCCGGACGGCCCCGCGCTGGTGTGGGGCGAGGAGGCGCTCACCTACTCCGAACTCGACGCCCGCTCCTCGCGGCTGGCCCGGGTGCTCATCGCCCGCGGCAGCGGACCCGGCACCGGAGTGGTGCTGCGCCTGGACCGCGGCGTGGACCAGGTGGTCGCCATCTGGGCGGTGCTCAAGGCGGGCACCATGATGGTGCCGTTCGCCGCCGCCGAGACGCCCGGCCAGGACGTGAAGGTCGGCATCACCGTCGGCCGCGCGCCCGAGGGCGTGCGCGGCATCGACTGGGTGGTGCTCGACGATCCGGAGACCGCGGCCGAGGTCGCGGCCGAATCGGCGCGACCGGTCACCTACGCCAACCGGATTCGCGCGCTGCGCGGTGACGATCGGGCTCGGACCTCGGCGGACGGGACGCTCACCTACGACGGTCTGGCGGCCGCCGTGGACCGCGCCCGCGGTCTGGACCTCACCTTCGAATCGCGCACCTTCCATCACGGCGCCGCGGATTCCGTGCTGGCCATGATCGAAGCGGTCGCGGCCGGAGCGGTCGGGGCGTCAGTGGTGCTGGTGCCGTCCGAGCCCGGTGCGGAACTGTCGGACGCGCTCGCCGACGAGTGGGTCACCCACGTCTTCGCCGAGGCCGATCGCCTCGGCGAGCTGGATCCGGCTCCGCTCGAGGATCTTCGGGCCGTCGTACTCGACGCCCCCACCGCGGCCGCCGGGCCGTGGGCACAGACCGCCACCGTGGCGGTGCTGCCGGACCCTGGGACGGTGCCGCCGGAGTAGCGGAGACGCTGCTGCCGCGTTTGCGTCGCGGTAGCCCTCGTGCAGAGCGGTCCCTCGGGACCGCGTCGGCGCCGGCGGAATTCACCTCCCGCCGGCTCCGTTGGTAGCCATCGCGAATGGCTATGGCGCAGATCACATCATGCAACGCCGTGTCGCTGCCATCGATAGTCCTTCCAGTTCGAGCGGTCGGACCTGCCGTGCGCGGCTATGCTGTGCCGGTTCGTCCGGCTGCGCAGGCTCTGTCGGCTCGAGCTGGTCGAAGATCTTCGACGCGTGTGGATTGCTGTATCTGTGAGGTGAACAACTGTATGGAAACTGCCCGCAGATCAGCTCGTGGTAGTCGGCGACGCCGTTCCGGCAGCCCGTTCTTCGGCCAATTGCTCACCGCCGCGGTCGAATCCTCCGCCACCGCCGTCGCCGTCAGCTTCAACCCCACCGGGGATCCCGCGGACCTGGTCGAGCTCACCTACCGCGAACTCGACGAGCGGTCCTCGCAGGTCGCTCGCGAGCTGATCGCGCTGGGCGTGGGTCCCGGCGACGTGGTGGCCATGGCCATCGCGCGCTCGGTGGAATCGGTGCTCGCGGTGTGGGCCATCGTGAAGACCGGCGCGGCCTACCTGCCGGTGGACCCCACCTATCCGGCCGACCGGATCGAGCACATGCTCACCGACTCCGGCGCGAAATTCGGCGTCACCGTGGCCGCCCACCGCCGCGGTCTCGGAACCACCGCCTACTGGGTCGAACTCGACGATCCGGCCCGCGCCGAACGCATCGCCGCCCGGCCCTCGCACCCCATCTCCTACGCCGACCGCACCCGGCCGCTGACCGAACAGCACCTGGCCTACGTCATCTACACCTCCGGATCCACCGGCAAGCCCAAAGGCGTGGCCATCGACCACGCCGGCCTGGCCGTGCTGGCCGCCCGCCGGGAACACCGTGGCATCACCGAGGATTCACGGCTCACCCAGCTCATCACCCCCAGCTTCGACTTCTCCATCGTCGAACTGCTGTGGGCGTTCAGCGCGGGCGCGACCCTGGTGGTGGTGCCGCCGCACGTGTTCGGCGGACCGGAACTGACCGAACTGCTACGCCGCGAACGCATCACCCACCTCTGCATCACCCCGGCCGTGCTGGAATCGCTGGATCCGGCGGTGCCGCAGGACCTGCAGGCCGTCATGTGCGGTGGCGAGCGGGTGCCGTCCGCGCTGGTGGACCGCTGGGTCACCCCCGACCGCGAGTTCTTCATCGAGTACGGCCCGAGCGAGGTCACCGCCATCGCCACCGCCACCGACGCGCTGCAGCCCGGCGGCGGCACCCACATCGGCTCGCTGCTCCCCGGCATCGGCGCGTACGTGCTGGACGCGGGCCTGCGGCCGGTGCCGCCCGGCGTGATCGGCGAACTGTATCTGGCGGGTCAGGCGCTGGCCATGGGCTACCTGAACCGGCCCGGGCAGACCTCGGAACGCTTCGTCGCGAGCCCCTACGGCGAACCCGGGCAACGGCTCTACCGCACCGGCGACCTGGTCCGCCGCCGCGAGGACGGGACCTTCGAACACCACGGCCGCACCGACTTCCAGGTCAAGATCCGCGGCCTGCGCATCGAACTCGGGGAGATCGACAGCGCGGTGACCGCGCACCCGGACGTCGACTTCGCCGTCACCCTCGGCACCACCCTGCCGACCGGCGCCGCCGCCCTCGTCACCTACGTGCTCCCCACCCCCGGCGCGACCGTGGACGTCGCGGCCCTGACGGCCTTCGCGGGAGAATCGCTGCCCGCCTACATGGTTCCCGCGGCCATCGTCGCCCTCGACGAGATCCCGCTGACCCCGGTCGGCAAGGTCGACCGCACCCGCCTGCCCGCACCGGTCTTCGCCGCCCGCGCCTTCCGGGCCCCGGCCACACCCGCGGAACAGGCCATCGCCGAGATCTTCTCGGGCCTGCTCACCCCGCCCGGCGCCGACCCGGTGCGGGTCGGCGCCGACGACGACTTCTTCGAACTCGGCGGCAATTCGCTGCTGGCCGCGCAGGCCGTGGCCCGCATCGGGAACGCGCTCGACGCGCGGGTGCCGGTGCGGGTGCTGTTCGACGCCTCCACGGTGTCCGCGCTGGCCCGGCTGGTCGAGGACGAACTCACCACCGGGAACGCCGCGCCCGCACTGGTCGCCGGGCCGCGCCCGGACCGGGTGCCGCTGTCCTACGCGCAGCAGCGCATGTGGTTCCTCAACCGGTTCGATCCGGCCGGCGCGGTCGACAATGTCCCGCTCGCGGTCCGGCTGTCCGGCGCGCTCGACCTGGACGCCATCCGCGCCGCGGCCCGGGACCTGGTGGAACGGCACGAAGTGCTGCGCACCATCTACCCGGAGGTCGACGGCGAGGGCTACCAGCAGGTGCTGGCCCGCACCGATTCCCGTGCGATCCCGGCACTTCCGATCGACGACATCGACCTCGCCGACCTGACCGCGCGGGTCATGGAACTCGGCGGCACCGGCTTCGACGTCACCGCCGAACCGCCCCTGCGACTGCGCGTACTGCGGCTGGGACCGGACGAGCACGTCCTGGTCTGCGTGGTCCACCACATCGCCGCCGACGGGTTCTCCATGGGACCGCTGGTGCGGGACCTGGTGACCGCCTACGTCTCCCGCAGCTCCGGCGACGCGCCGCGGTGGCAGCCGCTGCCGGTCCAGTACGCCGACTACACGCTCTGGCAGCGGGCCGCGCTCGGCAGCGAGGACGACGAAAGCTCGGCCATCGCACGGCAGCTCGCGTTCTGGCGCGACACCCTCGCCGAACTGCCCGACGAACTGGTGCTGCCCGCGGACCGCCCGCGCCCGCCGGTCGCGTCCTATCGCGGCGGCACCTTCCGCTTCGAGCTGGCCGACGACGTGTACGCGGGCGTGCGGCGACTGGCCCGCGCCCACAACGGCACCACCTTCATGGTCGTGCACGCGGCGCTCGCGGTGCTGCTGGCCCGGCTGTCCGGCACCCGCGACATCGCCGTGGGCACCCCGGTCGCGGGCCGCGGCGACGCCGAACTCGACGACCTCATCGGCATGTTCGTCAACACCCTGGTGCTGCGCACCGACGTCGACCCGGCGCTCGGCTTCACCGAATTGCTGGGCCGGGTCCGCGAATCCGACCTGCGCGCCTTCGGCAATGCCGACGTGCCCTTCGAACGACTGGTGGACCTGCTCGAACCGGCCCGCTCGCAGGCCCGCAACCCGCTGTTCCAGGTCATGCTGTCGTTCCAGAACCTGGCGCCCGCCGACCTGCGCCTGCCCGGCCTGACCGTCTCCGGCGCGGACCTCGAGGTGCCGTTCGCCAAATTCGACCTGCAACTGACCGTGCAGGAACGGGTCGACGAACACGGCGACGGCACCGGTATGGCGGCCGAATTCTCCTACGCGCTGGACCTGTTCGACGAGGCCACCGTCGCCTCCTTCGCGCGCCGGTTCGCCCGCGTGCTCGAGCTGGTGGGCGGCGACCCCACCGGCCCGGTGGGCGACCTGGCCCTGCTGTCGGAGGAGGAACAGCGCCGGGTCCTCACCGACTGGAACGCCACCGGCTGCGATGTGGTCGCGGCCGTCGGCCTGCCGCGCGGCAGCGCGCCGACCCTGGTCTCGATGTTCGAGGCGCAGGTGGCGAGTACCCCCGATGCCGTGGCGCTCGTGTTCGAGCACGAACGCCTCACCTACCGCGAGCTCGCCCAGCGCGCCCGCCGCCTCGCCCGCGAACTGGTGGACGAGTACGGCGTCGGACCGGAAACCCTGGTCGCCCTGGCCATCCGGCGCTCCACCGAACTGGTGGTGGCCATGTACGCCATCGTCGAGGCGGGCGCGGCCTACGTGCCGCTGGATCCCGAACAGCCGCACGATCGCATCGCGCACATTCTCGACACCGCCCGACCGCGCCTGGTGCTCACCACCCGCGCCGACCAATTCGACGGCGGGGACGGCAGGTCCACCGTGCTGGTCGAGGACGCCGAGGAACAGGCGCGGCATCGCTCGGCCGAACCGATCGGCGAGTTCGACCGGGTCCGACCCCTGCGGCCCGCACATCCCGCCTACGTCATCTTCACCTCGGGGTCGACCGGTCGCCCCAAGGGTGTGGCGGTGAGCCACGCGGCGATCGTCAACCGCCTGGTCTGGATGCAGGCGCAGTACCGGCTGACCTACACCGACGTGGTGCTGCAGAAGACCCCGGCCACCTTCGACGTGTCGGTGTGGGAGTTCTTCTGGCCGTTGCAGACCGGCGCGCGCCTGGTCGTCGCCCGGCCCGACGGGCACCGGGACCCCATGTACCTGGCCGAGGTGATCGCCGAACAAGGCGTCACCACGGCGCATTTCGTGCCGTCCATGCTGACCGTGTTTCTCTCGTCGCTGGGGGAGAACGAGACCTCCGGCGCCGCGAACCCGCCCGGAGCGGAGCGCAGGGCGATCAAGCTCCGTCAGGTGTTCGCCTCCGGCGAGGCGCTGCCCGCGCCCACCGCGCAGCGACTACGGGAGCTCACCGGTGCGCGACTACACAACCTGTACGGTCCGACCGAGGCGGCGGTCGACGTCACCTATCACGAAGTGACCGATGCCGACACGGTGTCGGTGCCGATCGGGCGGCCAGTCTTCAATACCCGCCTCTACGTGCTGGATTCGCGCTTGCGGCCGGTCGCGCCCGGCGTCGCGGGCGAGCTGTACCTGGCCGGCGACCAGCTGGCCATCGGGTATGTGGCCCGCCCGGACCTGACCGCCGACCGCTTCGTCGCCGACCCCTTCGGCCACGGTGAGCGTATGTACCGCACCGGCGACCTGGTGAAGTGGACCGCCGACGGGGAGATCGAATACCTGGGCCGCACCGACTTCCAGGTGAAACTGCGCGGTCTGCGCATCGAACTGGGGGAGATCGAGGCCGCACTGCTGGCGCAGCCCGGCGTCGCGCAATCGGTCGTGGTGGTGCGGTCCGATGCCGTCACCGGCGACCAGCTGATCGGCTACGTGGTTCGCGAACCCGGCGTCGACGTCGACCCGACGGCAGTGAAAACGGCTGTCGCGCAGCAGCTTCCGGCCTACATGGTGCCGTCCGCGGTCGCCGTGATGGAAGCCTTCCCGCTCAACGCCTCCGGCAAGCTGGACCGCCGGGCGCTGCCCGCCCCGCTGATCCAGCCCCGCCGATTCCGCCCGCCCTCGACCCCGATCGAGGAGATCGTGGCGGGCGTCTTCGCCGACCTGCTCGGCGTCGACGGAGTCGGCGCGGACGACGACTTCTTCGAACTCGGCGGCAACTCGCTCATCGCCACCCGCGCGGTCTCCCGCGTCAACGAGGCCCTC
This sequence comes from Nocardia sp. CA-145437, assembly GCF_050956485.1. Classification (NCBI taxonomy): domain Bacteria; kingdom Bacillati; phylum Actinomycetota; class Actinomycetes; order Mycobacteriales; family Nocardiaceae; genus Nocardia; species Nocardia sp. CA-145437. Next base: position 850,033 of record NZ_CP191204.1, read on the forward strand.
GAGGGCACCGTCACCGTGCGCGAACTCTTCGAGACCCCAACGGTTTCCGGCCTGGCGGCCCGCATCGTTCCGGGCGCGGCGGCGGGCACCCGGCCCGCGCTGGTGGCGGGGGAGCGGCCCGCCCGCATCCCGCTGTCACTGGCCCAGCAGCGCATGTGGGTGCTCAACCAGCTCGACCCGGAGTCGGCGGCCTACAACATCCCCATGGTCATCCGGCTGACCGGCGCACTCGATGTCGAGGCGCTGACCCTGGCCGCGGAGGACGTGCTGACCCGGCACGAGATCCTGCGCACCCGCTACCCGGAATCCGAGCCCGGCGGCGCGCCGTACCAGGAGGTGCTCTCGCTCACCGAGGCGCTGCCCGGCGGCCTCGAACTGCGACGCACCGGCGATATCGGCGCGTGCGTCCAACAGCTGGTCGGCACCGGATTCGATGTGGCGCAGCAGGTTCCGGTGCGGCTGCGGCTGCTCGCCGGTGACGCGCCCGACGACTACCTGCTGATCCTGGTCGCCCACCACATCGCGGCCGACGGCGCCTCCTTCGCCCCGCTGGCCCGCGACCTGATGACCGCCTACCTGTCCCGCGCCGAGGGCGAAACCCCCGGCTGGACCCCGCTGCCCGTGCAGTACGCCGATTTCGCGCTCTGGCAGCGCGCCATGATCGGCGTCGACACCGACGAGAACTCCGTCGCGGCAGCGCAATTGGCGTACTGGCGTGAACAGCTCGCGGATCTGCCGGTGCGGCCGCCGCTGGCGCTGGACCGGCCCCGCCCGGCCGCGCCGTCCATGCGGGGCGCGCTGGTCGACTACGTGGTGCCCGCCGAGATCCACGCCGAACTGAATCGCATCGCGCGCCGCCACAACGCGTCGCTGTTCATGGTCATGCACGCGGCCCTCGCCGTACTGCTGGCCCGGCAGTCGGGCAGCTCGGACATCGTGATCGGCACCGCGGTCGCGGGCCGCGGCGAACGGGTGCTCGACGGTTTGGTCGGCATGTTCGTCAACACCCTCACCCTGCGCACCGCCGTGGACCCCGGCGCCTCCTTCGACGACCTGGTCGCCGCGGCGCGCGAAACCGATCTGTCGGCCTTCGCGCACGCGGACCTGCCCTACGAGCGGGTGGTGGAGGCGGTCGCGCCGGGCGCGGGTCCGCTGCTGCAAGTGGTGCTGGCCCTGCAGAACAACGAGGTCGCCGAACTCGAACTGCCGGGGCTGACCGTCTCCGCCGTGGACGCCGACCTGACCGCCGCCAAGTTCGATCTGCAGATCGGCGTCGAGGCGCACCCGCCCGCCGCCGACGGCACCCCCGGCGATCTGGCCGTCGTCTTCTCCTACGCCACCGACCTTTTCGACGAGTCGACCATCGAGGCGCTGGGCGCGCGACTGCTGCGGGTGCTGGCCGCCGTAGCCGCCGACTCGCACATGCCGGTCGGCGATATCGATCTGCTGGACTCGGCCGAACGCTCCCGCGTCCAGGCCGCGCCCGCCCCCGTGCCGGTGGTCACCACCACCGCCCACGGCGCCGCGCTGCCGCAGTCGCTGTCGGTCACGGTCGAGGACGATCCGGACGGCCCGGCCCTGGTTCACGGCGACGAATCCGTCACCTACCAGGACCTCGACGCCCGTTCCTCCCGGCTGGCCCGCGTCCTCATCGGGCGCGGCTGCGGGCCGGGCACGGGCGTGGGCCTGCGCCTGGACCGCGGTGTCGACCTGGCCGTGGCCACCTGGGCGGTGCTCAAGGCCGGTGCCGCCGCGGTGCCGCTGGCCTCCCTCGACCGGCTGCCCCCGGCCGGACTGGATATGAAGGTCGGTCTCACCACCGGGACGCCCATGGCGGTCTCCGGCATCGACTGGCTGGCCCTCGACGATCCGGGTGTGGCCGCCGAGATCGCCGCCGAATCCGCGCGGCCGGTCACCTACGCGCACCGCACCCGCGCCCTGCGCGGCGACGACACCGCCTTCGCCGCCCCCGGGCGGGCCTCCCTGGGCTACGACGCGGTGGCGGCCCTGGTGGACCGGATTCGCGGCGAGTCGGAGCTGACCTTCGAATCCCGCACCTTCCGGACGGGCGCGGTGGACCACCCCTTCGCACTGCTGGAGGTGATCGCCGCTGGCGGTGTCGGGGCCTCGATGGTGCTGGCCGGGCCGGGCGCCGACCTGACCGGGACGCTCGCCGACGAATGGGTCACCCACCTGTTCGCCGAACGCGACGGCGTCGGCCGGGTGGACCCCGCCGAGCTGGAGGATCTGCGGGCCCTGGTGGTGGACGCGCTCCCGGTCCCTTCGCAGTGGTCCGGTCACACCGTGATCGCCCTTCCCGGGGCGGGTGGGGTGTGCTGACCACGGGTTGACCTCCCGGAGTGGCTCTCCCGCCCGCCGGGCTGAATACTCTGGGGAAGCCCCGCGTGAACCCGCCGTCTCCGAGGGCGGCGAACCGCCCTGCCACCGGCAGGGCGGAGTAACGCGGTCTACGTGGATCCGATGAAGTTTGTCGGTGCACGCGGCGGTAGAGCAACACGGACAGGATGAGGACAAGCTGCATGATTCGGGTGGTCGGGGACCGGAAGAACGAGCTCGTGGCGGTGCAGGCATGACCCGCACGGCTCGCGTACGCCCGACCCGGACCCGCCGCGGACCGCACGTCCCTACCCTGCCGCAACTCATGGCCACCGCCGTGGAGGCCAACCCGGGCGGCACCGCCGTCGTCCTGGCCGACGCCGACGCCGCCCTGGCGCGTCTCGGCTACGGCGAACTCGACGAACGCTCCAACCGGTTGGCCCGGCTGCTCATCGCGCGCGGCATCGGCCCGGAGGATCTGGTCGCGGTCGGCATCCGCCGCTCGGTGGAGTCCGTCGTCGCGGTCTGGGCGGTCGCCAAGACCGGCGCCGGTTTCGTGCCCGTCGACCCCAGCTACCCGGCCGACCGCGTGCTGCACATGGTCACCGACTCCGGCGCGGTCCTCGGCCTGACCGTCGCCGACACCCGCTCCACGCTGCCCGCCGCCGTGCCGTGGCTCGACATCGACACCGACGAGTTCCTGGCCGCCGCGAACACCTACTCGGCCGAACCGGTCACCAATGCCGACCGGGTGCGCCCGCTGCGCGCCGAGCACACCGCCTACGCCATCTACACCTCCGGTTCCACCGGGCTGCCCAAGGGCGTCGTGGTCACCCACACCGGCCTGGCCGCGCTCACCGCGGAGATGCGGGAACGCTTCGGCATCGGCGCGGAGTCGCGGGTGCTGCACGTGGCCACCCCGTCGTTCGACGCCTCCATCATGGAACTGCTGATGGCCGTGGGCGCGGCGGCGACCCTGGTGGTCACCGTGCCCGACGTGTACGGCGGCCCGGAGCTGGGCGCGCTGATCGCCCGCGAGGGCGTCACGCACGGCCTGATCACGCCGTCCGTGCTGGCCTCGCTGGATCCCGAGCAGCTGACGGGCATGGAGTCCATCGTCGGCGGCGGCGAGGCGGTGTCGCCGGAGCTGGTGCGCCGATGGTCGACGGGCCCGTCGGGCAACCGCCGGTTCTTCAACGCCTACGGCCCCACCGAGGCCACCATCGCCACCAATATCTCCGATCCGCTGGCGGCGGACCGGACGGTCACCATCGGTGCGGCGATCCGTGGCGCCACCGCGCATGTGCTGGACGAGCGGCTGCGGCCGGTCCCGGCCGGAGCGCCCGGTGAGCTGTACATCGCGGGCGCGCTGCTGGCCCGCGGCTATCACGCCCGCCCCGAACTGACCTCATCCCGCTTCGTGGCGAATCCGTTCGAGGCAAACGGTTCCCGGCTCTACCGTACCGGCGACCTGGTGCGCGCCAACGCCGCCGGTGAACTGGAGTACCTGGGCCGCAACGACTTCCAGGTCAAGATCCGCGGCCTGCGCATCGAACTCGGCGAGATCGACGCCGTGCTGGCGGGCGACGATTCGGTCGACTTCGCGGTGACCATCGGCCACGAGGTGAACGGGCGCGCCACCGCGCTGGTCTCGTACGTGCATGCCGCACCGGGCTATTCGATCGACACCCCGCAACTGTCCGAGCTGGCGGAACGGGCGCTGCCCGCGCACATGGTGCCCGCCGCCATCATGGAGCTCGACGAGATCCCGCTGACCCCCGCGGGCAAGCTGGACCGCCGCGCGCTGCCCGAACCGCAGCTCGAGATCGGCGAGTACCGCGCGCCGGAGACCCCCGCGCAGCAGGCGGTGGCCGAGGTCATCGCCGAGGTGCTGCGCCTGGACCGGGTCGGGCTCGACGACGACTTCTTCAGCCTCGGCGTGGATTCCATCACCGCCATCCAGATCGTGTCCCGGGCGCGTGCCCGCGGCCTGGGCTTCAAGCCGCGCGAGATGTTCGCCGCCCGCACCGTGGCCGCCCTGGCCGAGGTCGCGGTGCCGGTCGAGAACGCCACCGCCACCGAGGAACTCGCGACCGGCCCGCTGGTCGAGCTGGACCCGGCCGACGAGGCACGGCTGCGCGAGCAGTACCCGAACCTGTCCGAGGTGTGGCCGCTGACGCCGCTGCAGTCCGGCATGCTGTTCCACGCCCGCCTGGCCGAATCCTCGGTCGACGCCTACATGGTGCAGTTCGCCCTCGACGTGGCCGGTGAGATCGACGTGGCGCGCGTGCACGCCGCCGCCCGCGCCATGCTGGAACGGCACGTCAACCTGCGGGCCGTCTTCGCCGAGGACGGCGCGGGCAATCCGCTGCAGGTCATCCTCGACGACGTCGAACTGCCCTGGCAGTACCTGGATCTCAGCGACCGCGAACCCGCCGAGGCGCTGGCCGAGACCGACCGGCTGATGGCCTTCGACGTGGCCCGCCACTTCGACATGGGCGCGGGCCCGCTGCTGCGCATCACGCTGTTCCGGACCGCCGCTGACCGCTACCGGGTGTGCGTCACCAGCCATCACATCCTCATCGACGGCTGGTCCATGCCGCTGCTGGTGCAGGACATGCTGCTGCTCTACGCGGCCGACGGCGACGCCTCCCGGATCCCCGCGGTGCGTCCCTACCGCGACTACCTGGCCTGGCTGGCCGCCCGCGACCACGGCGCGGCGCGCGAGGCCTGGCGCGAGACCCTCGCCGGATTCGATGACCCGACCCCGCTGGCGGCGGTCGACCCCTCCCGCGAGATCACCTCCGGCATCGGCGAAATCACCTTCACGCTGTCCGAGACCGACACCGCGACCCTGACCAAGGTGGCCCACGACGCGGGCGTCACGCTCAATACCGTCGTGCAGGCCGCGTGGGGTCTGCTCATCGGCCGCAGCACCGACCGCGACGACGTGGTCTTCGGCGCCACCGTCTCCGGCCGTCCGCCGCAGCTGGCGGGCATCGAGACCATGATCGGCCTGTTCCTCAACGCCATTCCGGTGCGGGTGCGGCTGCACGCGGGCGACACCCTCGCGCAGGTGCTGCGGTCGCTGCAGGACGAGCAGGCCGCCCTGCTCGACCACCACTACGTCGGGCTGGGCGAGATCCAGGAGATCGCGGGCGTCGACGGGCTTTTCGACTCCATCGTGGTGTTCGCCTCGTTCCCGGTCGACGAGGAGTCGCTCGACGACGCCGCCGCGCCCATCGACGGCGCGGGCATCCTCGGCGCGTCCGCGACCAACGGCACCCACTACCCGCTCACCGTCATGGTGCAGCCGCGCGGCAAGGGCCTCGGCTTCGGCGTGAAGTACCTGCGCGACCTCTTCGACGAGGACGCCGCGCAGGCCATCGCCGACCGGCTCGCGGCGCTGCTCGGCCGCATCGCCGCCGATCCGCGGGCCCGCGTGGCCGAGATCGACGCGCTGCTCGACGGCGAACGGCGCGCGCTGGCCGAGGTCAACGCCACCGAAGTGCCCGAGCTGCAGGACGATTCGACGCTGCTCACCCTGTTCGACGCCCAGGTGGCCCGGACGCCCGACGCCCCCGCCGTCGTCTTCGACCGCATCAGCCTCACCTACGCCGAGCTCGACGCCCGGTCCCGTCGCCTGGCGCAGGAGCTCACCCTGCGCGGTGTCGGCGCGGAATCCCGGGTGGCCGTGGCCATGCGGCGCAGCATCGACCTGGTCGTGGCCGTCTACGCGGTGCTGCGGTCCGGCGGCGCGTACGTGCCGGTCGACCCCGATCATCCGGCCGAGCGCAACGAGTATGTGCTGGCCGGATCCGCGCCGGTGTGCGTGCTCACCCGCGCCGCCGACGACTTCGAAACCGCTTCCGGCGTCCCGCTGTTCTTCGTGGACGCGCTCGCGGGCGCGGACCAGTTCGTCGAGGTGGCCCCCGCTCCGGTGCGCCCGGACAATACCGCCTACGTCATCTACACCTCCGGCTCCACCGGCCGCCCCAAGGGTGTGGTGATCACGCACCGGCAGATGGCCAACCAGTTCCGCTGGTCGCAGCGCACCTACCCGCACCGTCCCGGCGACGTGGTGCTGCACAAGACGCCGATCACCTTCGACATCTCCACCTGGGAGCTGTTCTGGCCCTTGCAGACCGGCGCGACCGTGGTCGTCGCCGAGCCGGACGGGCACCGCGACCCGGCCTACATCGCGCGCGTGATCGACGAATACGCGGTCACCTCCGTGCATTTCGTGCCGTCCATGCTCGACGCGTACCTCGACGGCGCGGCTCGGCGGCACCCCTCGCTGCGCTGGGTGTTCGCCGCCGGTGAGGCGCTGTCCGCCGAGAGCGCCGCGAAATTCGCTGCGGCGCTGCCGGACACGAAGCTGGTGAACTGGTACGGCCCCGCCGAGGCCACCGTGGTCACCGCCCATCCGGCCGAGCGCACGCACGGCGTCGCGGTGCCGATCGGTGGCCCCGTCGCCAACACCCGGGTCCTGGTGCTGGACCGGCAGCTGCGCCCCGTGCCGTTCGGCGCGGCCGGCGAACTGTATGTCGCCGGTGTGCAATTGGCGCGCGGCTACCTCGGCGCGCCCGCGCTGACCGCCGAACGCTTCGTCGCCCACGAGGGCGGGCAGCGGCTCTACCGCACCGGCGACGTGGTCCGCTGGGTGCCGTCCGGCGGTGCTGAGCCCGCCGGCTCGGCCGGCACCGCTGAGCTCGCCGGCTCGGCCGGCACCGGCCACGCCCTGGAATACCTGGGCCGCAGCGACTTCCAGATCAAGCTGCGCGGCCAGCGCATCGAACTCGGCGAGATCGAGACCGTGCTGCTCGGCCACCCCGCCGTGCACCGCGCCGCCGTCTCCCTGGTGCGCGGGGAGACCGGCGACCGCCTGGTCGGCTACGTCGTTCTCGAGGACGACGCGCAGGTGACCGATACCGACCTGCTCGCCCACACCCGCGAATCCGTGCCCTCCTACATGGTGCCCTCGGCCGTGGTGCGCCTGGAGGCCATGCCGCTCAACGCCTCCGGCAAGCTCGACCGCAAGGCGCTGCCGGTGCCGCAGTTCCAGGCCCGCGAATACCGCGAGCCCGCCACGGCCGCCGAGCAGACGGTGGCCGAGATCTTCGCGACCGTGCTGCGCGCCGACCGCGTCGGCGCCGACGACGACTTCTTCCAGCTCGGCGGCAACTCGCTCAACGCCACCCAGGTGGTGGCCCGCCTGGGCGCGGCCATCGGCGCCCGGGTCCCGGTCCGCGCCCTGTTCGAGCACCCGACCGTCGCCGAACTCGCGAATTCCCTGGACGCGCTGGCCGATTCGGCCGTCGCCGGCACCGCTCCGCTGCGGCCCATGCCGCGCCCGGAGCTGATCCCGCTGTCCTACGCGCAGCAGCGCATGTGGTTCCTCAACCGGCTCGACCCGGAGGCCGCCACCTACAACTTGCCCACCGCGCTGCGCGTCACCGGCCCACTGGACGTGCCCGCGCTGCGCGACGCCGTGGCCGACCTGGTGGCCCGGCACGAGGTGCTGCGCACCTACTACCCCGAGCACGACGGCGTCGGCCACCAGCTGATCCTGGCCATCGACGCGCCCGACGCCATGCCGTCGCTGCCGGTCGTGCAGGTCACCGAAGCCGATGTGGCCCAGGTGGTCTCGGAGGCCGCGTTCGCGCCGTTCGACGTGACCGTCGCGCCGCCGCTGCGGCTGCGCCTGCTGCGTCTGAGTGACGACGACCACGTGCTGGTGTGCGTGGTCCACCACATCGCCGGTGACGGCTTCTCCGGCGGCCCGCTCACCCGCGACCTGATGACCGCCTACTTCGGCCGCATGCGGGGCCGCGAGCCGGAGTGGTCGCCGCTGCCGGTGCAGTACGCGGACTTCGCGCTGTGGCAGCGCGAGAGCCTCGGCGACGAGCACGATCCCGCCTCGCCGCTGGCCCGCCAGTTCGACTTCTGGCGTGACACCCTCGCCGGACTGCCCGACCAGCTGGAACTGCCCACCGACCGGCCCCGCCCGGTGGTGGCCTCCGGCCGCGGCGCGGTGCACGTCTTCGATATCGATCCGCACGTGCACGCCGCCCTGAACCGGGTCGCGCAGCAGCACAACACGACCCTGTTCATGGTGCTGCACGCCGCCTTCGCGGTGCTACTGGCACGCGTGTCGGGCACCCGCGACATCGCCATCGGCGCGCCCATCGCGGGCCGCGGCGAGGCCGCCCTGGACGAGCTCATCGGCATGTTCGTCAACACCCTGGTGCTGCGTACCGAGATCGACCCGAACGCCGGTTTCGCCGAATTGCTGACCGCGGTCCGCCGCACCGACCTGGCCGCCTTCGAGCACGCAGACGCGCCGTTCGAACGCATCGTGGAACTGCTCGATCCGCCGCGCTCGCAGGCCCGGCACCCGCTGTTCCAGGTGTCGATGACGCTGCAGAACATGACCCCGGCGGTGTTCGAGCTGCCCGGCGTCACCGTCTCCGACGTCGACCTGACCGTGCCGGTCGCCAAGTTCGACCTGGACCTCACCCTGGTCGAGCGCACCTCCACCGACGGTGTGGCGCAGGGTATCTCGGCCGCGTTCACCTACGCGACCGACCTGTTCGACGCCGACACCATGGACCGCCTGGCCGAGCGACTGCGCCGCACCCTGGTCGCCGCCGCCACCCACCCCGAACGCGCCGTCGGCGACTTCGACCTGCTGGCCGTGGACGAACGCCAGCGGGTGATGACGGACTGGAACGCCACCGCCGTCGATCTCACGGCCGGGCAGCACGCCTGGAGCTCCACGCTGCTCTCGCAGTTCGAGACCCAGACCCTGCGCACCCCCGACGCGATCGCGATCGACAGTGGCGGCGAGCGGGTCACCTACGGCGAGTTCGCGGCCCGCGTGCACCGCCTGGCGCGCCGCCTGATCGCCGAGGGCGTCGGCCCGGAAACGCTGGTGGCCCTGCACATCCGGCGTTCGCTGGACTTCGTCACCGCCGCCTACGCGGTGCTGTCGGCGGGCGGCGCGTACGTGCCCCTGGACCCGGACCAGCCCGCCGAACGGGTCGCCCACGTACTCGACACCGCCGACCCGGTGTGCGTGCTCACCACCTCGCGCGACAGCTTCGACGCCGGCGAGCGCCGCGTGCTCGAGGTCGACACCGCGATCCTGGCCGGCTACGCCGAATACCCGGTCACCGACGGGGAACGCCGGGCGCCGCTGCGGCCCGAGCACACCGCGTACGTCATCTTCACCTCCGGCTCCACCGGCCGCCCCAAGGGCGTCGCGGTGCCGCACGCCGCCGCGGTGAACCAGATCCGCTGGATCACCGGCGAATACGGGATCGGCCGCGACGACGTGGTGCTGTTCAAGACCCCGGCCACCTTCGACGTCTCGGTGTGGGAACTGTTCGCCCCCTTGGCCACCGGCGGCCGCATGATCGTCGCCACCCCCGACGGCCACCGCGACCCGCAGTACCTGGCCGACGTCATCGCCGCCCACAACGTCACCATCACCTCGTTCGTGCCGTCCATGCTGCGGATGTTCGCCGCCACCGCCGACCCGCAGCGGATCGGTTCGCTGCGTGCGCTGCTGGTGGCCGGTGAGGCCTTCACCTCCGACGCCGTGGACGCCTTCCGCGCGATCAGCCCGGCCGCCCTGCACAACCTGTACGGGCCCACCGAATTCACCGTGCACGCCACCGCCGCGCCCGTCCGCGCCGACGTGGCCGGGGCCGTGCCGATCGGCGGTCCGGTCTGGAACGCCCGCGCCTACGTGCTCGACGCGCGCCTGCACCCGGTCGCCCCCGGCCTGGTGGGCGAGCTGTACCTGGCGGGCGCGCAGCTGGCGCGCGGCTACGTCGGCCGCCCCGACCTGAGCGCGGAACGCTTCGTGGCCAGCCCCTTCGGCCGCGGCGAGCGCATGTACCGCACCGGCGACCTGGTGAAGTGGAACGCCGACGGCGACCTGGTCTACCTGGGCCGCAGCGACTTCCAGGTGAAGCTGCGCGGCCTGCGCATCGAACTCGGCGAGATCGAGGCCGCCCTCACCGCGCACGACTCCGTGGACCAGGCCGTGGTGGTGCTGCACTCCTCCGAGCACACCGGCGACATGCTGGCCGCCTACGTGGTGCCCGCCGCCGGCGGCGCCATCGATCAGGACGCGCTGCGGGCCCACCTGGCCGCCCGGCTGCCGTCCTACATGGTGCCCGCCGCCACAGTGGTGCTCGACGCCATGCCGGTCAACGCCAACGGCAAACTGGACCGGAAGGCCCTGCCCGCACCGGAATTCGAGGCGCGCGAGTTCCGCGCCCCCGTCTCCACGGTCGAGCTGGCCGTCGCGGCGGTCTTCGCCGAGACCCTCGGACTGGACCGGCCCGTCGGCCTCGACGACGACTTCTTCGCCCTCGGCGGCAACTCGCTGGTCGCCACCCAGGTGGTGGCCCGCATCAACACCGCGCTCGAATCCGGGCTCGGGGTGCGCGACCTGTTCGAGGCCACCACCGTCGACGAACTGGCCCGGCGCGTACTGACCGGCAGCGGCGGCCGTCGCCGTCCGCCGCTGGTCGCGGGCCCGCGACCGGAGCTGGTGCCGCTCTCGCTGGCCCAGCAGCGGATGTGGTTCCTCAACCAGTTCGACACCGCCGCAACCGCTTACAACCTGCCGATGGCCCTGCGCCTGGACGGCGAACTGAACGTCGAGGCGCTGCGCCAGGCCGTCGCGGACCTGGTGGCCCGTCACGAGACCCTGCGCACCGTGTACCCGCAGCGCGGGGGAGCGGCCCACCAGGTCGTGCTGCCCGCCGAGCAGGCGGTGCCGGAGCTCACCGCCGAGCCCGCCGCGGCCGCCGACCTGCCCGAGCTGATCGGCACACTGCTGGCCACCGGCTTCGACGTCACCCGCGAGATCCCGCTGCGCGTCCGCCTTTTCGAGGTGGAACCCGCCGTGCACGTGATCGTGCTGGTCGCCCACCACATCAGCGCCGACGGCTGGTCCATGGGCCCGCTGGCCCGCGACCTGATGACCGCCTACATCGCGCGCTCGGCCGGGGCCGCGCCCGCGTGGACCCCGCTCACCGTCCAGTACGCCGACTACAGCCTGTGGCAGCGCACCGTCCTCGGCTCGGAAACCGATGAGCAGAGCCTGATCTCGGAGCAGGCCGCCCACTGGCGCACCGCGCTGGCCGGGCTGCCCGACGAGCTCAACCTGCCCGCCGACCACCCGCGCCCGCCGGTGTCCAGCTTCCGCGGCGGCCTGGTGCCTTTCCACATCGACGCCGAACTCCAGCAGGGTCTGGCGCGCATCGCCCGCGAGCAGAACGCCACCCTGTTCATGGTCGTGCACTCCGCGCTGGCCCTGTTCCTGGCGCGCCTGTCCGGCACCGACGACATCGCCATCGGCACGCCCGTCGCGGGCCGCGGCGAGGCCGCCCTCGACGACGTCATCGGCATGTTCGTCAACACCCTGGTGCTGCGCTCGCACGTGGACGGCGGACTCCGCTTCCACGAACTGCTCGCCGCCACCAAGGAAGCCGACCTGCAGGCCTTCGCGCACGCGGACCTGCCGTTCGAGCGGCTGGTCGAGGTGCTCAACCCCGAGCGGTCCACCGCCCGCAACCCGCTGTTCCAGGTCATGCTGGCCTTCCAGAACACCCCCGACAGCGACTTCGAGCTGCCCGGACTGCGGATCAGCGCCCTGGACTCCGGGATCCAGACCTCCCAGTTCGACCTGTCGCTGACCGTCCGCGAAGGCGACGCGGACAGCGGCCTGCACGCCGTGTTCACCTACGCGCGCGACCTTTTCGAACAGCGCACCGTGGAAGTGTTCGCGGAGCGCTTCGTCCGGCTGCTCGAGGCCATCGTGGACCGGCCCGTCACCGCCATCGGCGACCTGCCGCTGCTCGACGCCGACGAGTACGAACTGCTCACCCACGTGCACGGCGACGAGGTGATGGCCACCGCGCTGCTGCCCGAGCTGCTCACCCGCGGCGTCGCCCTGGGTCGCGACCGCGTCGCCATCCGCTACCGCGGGCACTCCATCAGTTACGGCGAACTCGACGACTACTCCTCGCAGCTGGCCCGGGTGCTCATCCGGCACGGCGTCGGCCCGGAGAAGCTGGTCGCCGTGGCCTTCCCGCGCTCGTTCGAGATGGTGGCCGCGGTGCTCGCCATCGCCAAGGCCGGCGGCGCGCACGTGCCCGTCGACCCCGCCTACCCGGCGGACCGGGTGCGGCACATGGTCTCCGACTCCGGCGCCGTCATCGGCATCACCAGCAAGGCCTTCCAGCCCACGCTGCCCGGCGAGGTCGAATGGCTGTGCCTCGACGACGCCGCCACCGACCGCCGGTGCGCGGCCGAGTCCCCGGAACCGGTGACCGACGCCGATCGCGTCGCCCCGATCCGCATGGCCAACCCGGCCTACGTCATCTACACCTCGGGCTCCACCGGAATGCCCAAGGGCGTCACCGTCACCCACGCCGGCCTCGGCGGCCTCAGTGACTACGCGACCGGTCTCTACGACCTCGACGCCGAACACCGGATGCTGCACATCTGCTCGCCCAGCTTCGATCCCTCGGTGCTGGAATGGATCTGCGCGTTCTCCACCGGCGCGACCCTGGTGATCGTGCCCCGCGACATCCTCGGCGGACCCGAACTCGCCGAACTCATGCGCCGCGAGAACGTCACTCACGCGATCATCACCCCCGCGGTGCTGGGCACCGTCGACCCGGCCGGGCAGTCGCAGATGGAAGTGGTGTCGGTCGGCGGCGACGTGACGCCGCCGGAACTGGTGGCCAAGTGGAAGACCGGAAATCGCGTCTACCACAACGCGTACGGCCCCACCGAGACCACCATCATCTCCACCTACGCGCAGCTGGAACCGGGCCGCCACATCACCATCGGCTCCCCGGTGCACGGCATGTCGGCGCTGGTGCTGGACTCCCGCCTGAACCCGGTGCCGCCGGGCGTCGCGGGCGAGCTGTACCTGTCCGGCGGAGCGCTCGCACGCGGCTACCGCAATAGGGCCGCGCTCTCGGCGGAACGGTTCGTCGCGAACCCGTGGGGTGAACCCGGCTCGCGCATGTACCGCACCGGCGACGTGGTCCGCTGGTTCGCCGAACCCGAACTCCGGGACGGCAATCTGGCCGGGACCCGGGTCGGCTGGGAGCTCGACTACGTCGGGCGCTCCGACTTCCAGGTCAAGGTGCGCGGATTCCGCATCGAACTCGGCGAGATCGACGCCGTGCTGGCCACCCACCCGGGGGTCGACTTCGCCGTCACCGTGGGCCGCAAGAACCACGCGGGCGTCACCGTCCTGGTGTCGTACGTGCTGGCCACGCCCGGCCACTCACCCGACCCGGACCTGCTCACCGAGCACGCCGCGCGGACCCTGCCGCCGCACATGGTGCCCGCCGCCATCCTGGTCCTGGACGAACTGCCGCTCACCCCGGTCGGCAAACTGGATCGCAAGGCCCTGCCGGAACCCGAACTGCGCCAAGGCGAATACCGCGCCCCGAGCAGTCCGCTCGAGGAGACGGTGGCCGCCGCCTTCGCCGAGGCCATCGGCCTCGACCGGGTCGGCGCCGACGACGACTTCTTCAGCATCGGCGGCAACTCGCTGCTGGCCACCGGCATCGTCGCCAAGCTGCGCGAGCTCACCGGCGCCGAGGTCCTGGTGTCCTGGTTCTTCACCGAGCCCACGGTGGCCGGGCTCAGCGCCCGCATCGCCGCGGCGCTCGAGGGCGAGCACGACTTCGACGCCGCGGCCGACTCGGCCCTCGGTGTGCTGCTGCCCATCCGGGCCACCGGCACCCGCGTGCCGCTGTTCTGCGCGCCGCCCATGGTCGGCATGGCATGGCCCTACGCCGGACTGTCCCGGTTCCTGCCCGAGGACCAGCCGATCTACGGTCTGCAGTCCCCGGCCCTCACCGCGGACGACTACCGGCCCGAATCGCTGACCGAGGTCGCGCGCACCTACATCGAGGCCATGCGCGAGGTCCAGCCCGAGGGGCCGTACCGGCTGCTCGGCTACTCCCTCGGCGGCGTGCTCGCGCACGCCATCGCCACCGAACTGCGGGCCGCCGGCGACCGGGTCGACCTGCTGGCCGTGCTCGACGCCTACCCGGGCGCCGAATTCGACAGCTTCCGCGAGGATCTGCGCGCGCAGTTCGCGGAATTCGGGGTCGGCGAGGACGCGCTGCCCGCGGGCGATCTGCAGGACCTCAGCGACGAGGCGCTGCACGCCCTGCACGCCGCCATCCCCGCCGAGCTGGCCGTGCTCACCGTGGACCGGCTGCGGCGCATGTACCGCGGCGCGGTCCGCACCGTGGAACTCGGTGCGCGCTACCGGCATTCGGTGCTCGACACCCGGATGGACCTGTTCTCCGCCGAATTCGGCCGCGAGGACGGCGAACCGCACAGCGCCGGGGACTGGCGGCCCTACGTCACCGGTCGCATCGCCGAACACGTTGTCCCGGTGCGGCATCAGCTCATGTGCACCCCGGAGGCGTTCGCCGTCATCGGCCCGCGCCTGGCCGAGCTCATCGAGCGTGCCGACCGTGGCGAAACGCCGGAAACCGCCGAACCCGAGGACAACTCGGCGACGGTGGACAAAGCTGAACCGGTGGAGAGCGCCGAACCGGCGAACAACGCCGACTCGATGAACAACGCCGACGACTGGGCCATCACCCAGGTGCTGCCGATCATCCGGCCCGAGGACCTCGCGCCGCCGGTCAAACTGCACGATCCCGCCGAGCCCGCGCGCTCGGTGGGCTCCGAACCCGATATCGCGTTCGAGCCCGACGCGGCCTTCGAACCCGATGTCGCCGTCGAACCCGATGTCACCGGAGAACCGGACGTCGCGTTCCGGCCGGAGCCGGAGACCGCCGCGCCGCGGTACGACGCGTCGGCGGTCTCGGAATCCGGGCCCACCGCGTCCCGCGACGCCGGTGCGGCGGATCAGCCCGCGACCGAACCGGATTCGGCCACCGACACCCCCGTCGCGCCGAGCGCCGGCCGCCCCGCGGTCCCGGTGTCCGCGGCGTCCGGCCCCGCGCTGAGCGCGGTCGGCGAGGTGTCGCCGCTGCCCGCCGGAGCCATCGGCCTGCTCGAGGTGGAGCCGTCCGGCATCTGGGTCCGGGCCATCACCCTCGACATCGCCGCCGGCATCTCCGGCACCCGCGTGCGCCGTTCGGTCGCCGGTCTCCTGGACCGGCACCCCGGCCTGTGGGCGCGTCTGCGCCGTGACGGCGACACCGTGGCGTTGGACATTCCCGCCGTGCAGCCGCGCGGCGCCGCGGTGGTGTGGCAGATCGACCCGAACGTCGAGGCCGTCGGTGACCCCATCGAGGCCGTGATCCACGCCGCCGCAGCCGAACTCGACCCCGAGCGCGGCTACAACATGCGCTTCGTCCTGCTCGAGAACGGGGCCGCGGGCAGCGACGCCGGCGACCGTCCCGCCGCCGTGCTGGTGGTGGTCGCGAACGGCCTGGTGGTGGACGACGCCTCGTGGCGCACCGTCATCGAGGACCTCACCGCCTCCTGGTCCGGCGGCCACGCCACCCCGCACAGCGCCGACGCGCACCCGCGCGGCGTCGCCCGGTCCCTGGCCGACCGCGCCGTGGACGACGCCACCGTCGACGAATTGGACTGGTGGCGTCAGGCGCTCGCGGGCGTGACCGAGGGCATCTCCCCGGACCTGGTGCTCGGCGAGGCCGACTCCGGCAGCCGCGGGCGGGTCTCGGTGGCCATCACCGGGGAGGGCGCGGCGGCCGTCGACGCCGTCGCCCGCCGCTACCACGCCAGCATCGACGAGGTGCTGCTCGCCGCGCTGGCCGCGACCCTGCTCGACCCGGACTCCGAAACGCTGCGTGACACACTGGGTTCGGTGGTGCGCCTGATCGCCGACGGCCGCGTCCCCGGCGACCGGGACGGGCTGCGCACGGTCGGCGCGTTCAGCACCAGCTACCCGTTCCCGCTCCGGCTCGAGGGTCTGGACCTGGCCGAGGTGCGCTCCGGCGGCCCCGGTGCGGGCTCGGTCATCGAGCAGATCCGGGATTTCGCGCGCGAAGTGCCCTCGCACGGTGTCGGATTCGGGCTGCTGCGGTACCTGAACCCGGACACGGTCGCCGAGATCGCGGTATTGCCGTTGGGCCGCATCGGCTTCCGCTATCGGGATCTGCGTCCCGCCGAGGTCTACCCGGAGCCGGTGGCGGCCGACCTGTACCTGGACGTCACCGTCGACACCAGTCAGGACGGGCTCGTCGCCCGCTTCGACTTCGTCGGCGCGGTATTGACCCTGGACCAGGTCAAGCAGCTGGTCGAGGGCTGGGTGCAGGCGCTGGCCGGACTCGCCGACCACGGTCGCTGAGCGGGTGACGACACAGCGGCCGAACTGTCGACAGCACAGCCGCTGAGCTGGACACAAGCGGAAATCGATGGGCGACGCGCGGCGGGCCGATGGGTCGCGCCGCGCGACCCGCCCGTAACATTGCGGCTGTTGCGGCGATGGGATAAGCCGTATGGTCTGTCGGGGGTCGAGACAACCGGAATACCGGACCGGGTGGTCTCCGACCAGCAAACGACACGAGATGAAGGTGCGAAACATTGATTCGTCGACATGTCCGGAACGGCCGGCGCGGGGCGCGAGCCGCCGCCTTCCTCGCCGCCACAGCGGTTCTCACCGGTCTCATGACCGGTGTCGGCGGCGGTTCCGCCTCCGCTGACCCGATCATCGACGGCAAGAAGCTGCTGGCCGACCCGGTCTCGGCGGACGGTTCGAAGATCACCAAGGCCGAGATGAAGGACGACCGGAACATCCGGCTCTACGTCTACTCCGCGGCCATGAGCGCCACCTACCCGGTCGACGTGCAGCGTCCCGCCGACACCTCGGTCCCGCGCCCGACCCTGTACCTGCTCAACGGCGCCGGCGGCGGTCAGGACGACGCCTCCTGGGTGAAGAAGACCAATATCGTCAACGGCTTCCTCGGCGACAAGAACGTCAACGTGGTCCAGCCCATCGGCGGCAAGTGGTCCTACTACCAGGACTGGAACAACGACGACCCGACCCTGGGCCGCAACAAGTGGACCACCTTCTTCAGCGAGGAACTGCCCCCGCTGATCGACGCCGCGCTCGGCACCAACGGCGTCAACGCGATCGCCGGCATCTCCACCTCGGGCACCACCGTGCTCACCCTGGCCGAGGCCAAGCCGGACCTGTACAAGTCCGTCGCCGCCTACTCCGGCTGCGCCCAGATGGCGGACCCGCAGGGCCAGGAGTTCATGCGACTGACCGTCGAGACCTGGGGCGGCGGCAAGCTGGAGAACATGTACGGCCCGTCGAACTCGCCCGACTGGGCGGCGCACGACCCGGTCATCAACGCGGACAAGCTGCGCGGCATCAACCTCTACATCTCCTCCGGTAGCGGTCTGCCCGGCCAGTACGACACCCTCAACGGCCCCTACGCGCTGCCCGGCGCCTACGGCCTGGCCAACCAGATGATCATCGGTGGCGTCATCGAGGCGGGCACCAACTTCTGCAGCCACAACCTCGCGAACAAGCTGAACTCGCTGGGCATCCCGGCCACCTACAACTTCCGGCCGACCGGTACCCACTCGTGGGGCTACTGGAACGACGAGTTCATCGCGTCGTGGCCGCTGCTCGCCCAGGGTCTCGGCGTCTAGAGACCCACGCGCACACCGTGATACGGCCCGGCACCGGAAGGTGCCGGGCCGTTCGCCGTTATGGCTGTGGTCACAGCTCGCACGGAAGGGCTAAACAAAAAGTTCGGGAACCCGTAAACTCATCTTGTGAGTACCAGCGTGGCCGATAAGAGCAGCACCCCGTTCCAGCGAGCGCGGTCGGCCAGTGTGCTGCTGGGCCCCGCCTTCGTCGCCGCGATCGCCTATGTCGATCCCGGCAATGTCGCCTCCAACATCAGTGCCGGCGCCGAATACGGCTATCTGCTCGTGTGGGTCGTGGTGATGGCCAACATCATGGCCGGGCTGGTGCAGTTCCTGTCCGCCAAACTCGGCCTGGTGACCGGCCGCTCCCTCCCGGAAGTGGTGCGCGCCAAGGCCGGTCGCTGGGTGCGGCTCAGCTATTGGGCCCAGGCCGAGACCGTCGCGGTGGCAACCGATCTCGCCGAGGTCGTCGGCGGCGCCATCGCGCTCAACCTGCTGTTCGGACTGCCGCTCATGGTCGGCGGCATCATCACCGGCTTCGTGTCGATGATCCTGCTGCTCATCCAGAACCATCGCGGGCAGCGGCCCTTCGAACGCGTCATCACCGGACTGCTCGGCATCATCGCCATCGGATTCCTTGCCTCCGTGGTCATCTCACCGCCCTCCGCGTCCGGTACCGTCGGCGGCCTGGTGCCCCGCTTCGCCGACTCCGGCAGCGTGCTGCTGGCCGCCGCCATGATCGGCGCGACCGTCATGCCGCACGTGGTCTACCTGCACTCCGGCATGGCCCGAGACCGGCACGGGCACCCCGAGGTCGGCGCGGCCCGAAATCGCCTGCTGCGCATCACCCGCTACGACGTCGCCCTGGCCATGCTGCTCGCGGGCACCGTGAACCTGGCCATGCTGCTCATGGCCGCCAAGACCCTGCGCGGCCGCGAGGGCGTCGACACCATCGAGGGCGCGCACGCCGCGGTACAGGACGTGCTCGGTCCCGTCGCGGGACTGCTGCTCGCGGTCGGACTGCTCGCCTCCGGGCTGGCGTCCACCTCCGTCGGGGCCTACGCGGGCGCGATGATCATGCAGGGCCTGCTGCACCGGCACATCCCGCTGGTGGTGCGCCGCGTGATCACGCTGATCCCCGCCCTGGTGGTGCTCGCGGTCGGCATCGATCCCACGCGGGCGCTGATCATCTCGCAGGTGGTGCTGTCGTTCGGGATCCCGTTCGCGCTCATCCCGCTGGTCCGGTTCACCAGCGACCCGGAACTCATGGGGGAGAACGTCAATCACCGTGTCACCACCGGGTTGGCCTGGCTGGTGGCCGCCATCATCACCACGCTCAACGTGGCGCTGATCTACCTGACGGCCACCGGAAAGGGCTGACGCCGGGCGCTATTCGGCGAAGACGGCCTTGCGCTTCTGCAGCATGGCCGCCGCGCCCTCGGCGAAATCGTCGGAGCCCAGCAGTTCGCACTGGCCCGTCTTCTCGGCGGCCAGCGCGGCCTCGAGCGAGGTCAGTGCGGCCGCGTTGAGGGCGCGCTTGGTGAGCTCCAGCGCCCGGCGCGGGCCGTGCGCCAGCTTGGCGATCACCGCCTCCACCTTGGCGTCCAGTTCCTCGTCGGCGTACACGCCCGCGATCAGACTGTGCTCCAGGGCCTTTCGGGCCGGGAGCCGCTCGCCCAGCAGCGCCATCTCGGCGGCCAGCGGACGTCCGGCCGCGGCCGCGACCAGCGCCGCCGCCCCGCCGTCGGGCATCAGGCCGATATTGATGAAGGCCAGCAGCAGGTAGGAGTCCTCGGCGGCGTAGGTGAGATCGGCGGCCAGCGCGAACGCCACGCCCACCCCGGCGGCCGCGCCCTTGACCCGGGCGACGACCGGGATCGGCGCGTCCACGATGGCGCGGATCATCCGGTTGGCCACGTCCATGGTCATCTCGGGCGTGACGCCGCGGGTCTTCTCCTCCGGGGCGGAGGACAGGTCGGCGCCGGTGCAGAAGTCGCCGCCCTCACCGGTCAGCACGATGACCCGGACCGCAGGATCCGCCGAGGCCGCGAGCACGGCATCGCCCAGGCCCGCCATGGTGTCGTAGCTGAGCGCGTTCTTGCGTTTGGGATTGGTGATGGTGATGCGCAGGATCCGCCCGTCCCTGATCGCGGTGTACCCCGGCGTGCTCGTGGTCATCGGGCGCTCCCCAGATATATCTGCGGCCTGGCCGCATGCTGTGTGTTCGGCTTTGCGAATTGTGGTTAACTTAGGAGCGTTCGTCCGGCACTGTCAACAGCCGGTGTCATCGAGAAGGAGAAACTGTATGGTCGCCGATCGCAGCGAGGCCGCCCTCGCTACCGGGCGACCGGCCGGTACTCCCGACGGGGAATCCGGCCCCCGCCGCCGCCCCAAGAACCGCAAGGCGCAAATCGTACGAGTAGCGGCGCGAGCCTTCGCCGAACGCGGCTACCACCCGGTCGGCGTCGACGAGATCGCGGCCGAGGTCGGCATTTCCGGCCCCGCCCTCTACCGCCACTTCCGCAACAAGTACGCCCTGCTGGTCGCCGCCGCCGAAATGGGCGCGCAGCAATTGCTCGACGCCGCCAAGGCCGCCGACAATCCCGGCCTGGAACCGGAACCACGACTCACCGCGCTGATCCGCGGCGTCGCCGAGTACACCATCGACGTGCGCCGCGAGGGCGGCCTGTACCGGTGGGAACGCCGCTACCTGGAACGCGAGGACCGCGCCCGCATCCGGGTCATCTACACCGAACTGCACGACACCGTCGCCGCCGCCATCGCCGCGCTCTACCCCGACGCCGATCCGGCCGACACCCAGCTGCGGGCCGCCGCCCTGCTCAGTGCCATCGGATCCATCACCGCGCACCGCACCGCGCTGTCCACCACCCGGCTGGTCAACCTGCTCACCGAGATCTGCTGGGACATCCTGCGCGCCGACCTGCCGCCCGCGCCCGCCCCGGCCACCGGCGAGCCGCTGGTGCGCGGCCTGCCCGTCATCTCCAAGCGCGAGCAGCTGCTCACCGAGGCCATCCGCATCTTCGGCCGGCAGGGCTACCACGAGGCCAGCATCGAGGAGATCGGCGCGGCCGCGGGCATCAACGCCTCCAGCGTCTACCGCTATTTCGCCAGCAAGGCCGACCTGCTCGCCGCCGCCTTCCACCGCACCGGCGAACGCGTCGCCATCGCCAACAACGAGGCCCTCGCCGAGGCCACCAGCCGCTCGGACGCCGCCGTGCGGATCGCGGACCGATTCGCCCGCATGACCTTCGCCATGCCGGAGATCCTGCCGGTCTACTTCTCCGAATTCTCCAATCTGCCCGCCTCCGAACAGCATCGGCTGCGGTCCGTGCAGCGGCAGAACGTCCTGGAATGGGCGAATCTGCTCGACGGCGACCAGGTCGAGGCCCGCTTCCGGGTGCACGCCGCCATCGCCCAGGTCATCGACGTGGGTCGGCGCATCCGTTTCGACGGACGGCCGGAGAACCTGGCCCGGGTGAGCGCGCTCATGCGCGCGGTGCTGCTGGGCGCGCCCGCCGCCGAATAGGTCGGGCCCACCGCCGAATCGGCTTCGGCGGCAGGCCCTCCCGAATCCTCAGACCCGGTGCCGCATCCGGAACAGCGCCCGCGCCACCCGCAACCGGCGCGGATGCTTCTCGAACGTGCCCGAGGTGATCTGGTCCGGCGGGTGCTTCTCGGTGATCGTCTGCGGCCGCGTGAACTCCCGCAGCGTGCGCGGATCCCGGATCCGGCCGGGACCGTTCACGCCGTACACCGGGGCCGCGTTCACCGTGATCAGCTCACTGCGCAGCCGGGTGGCGAACTCCGGGACCGAGCGGACGTCGCGGGTGAACACCGAGACCGTGCGCGGCTTCCGATCCGCGTTCACGCGATCGGCGGCCTCGTCCATGGTGGCCACCCGATTCACCACCAGCACCGGGCCCACGGGCTCGCCGGTCACCGCGGCGCTGTTCTCCGGCACCTCGGTCAGCACGATCGGCTCGATGTAGGGCTCGCGGATCGATTCCAGGCTCCCGACCACCAGCCGCGCGCCCCGGGTCACCGCGTCGCGCACCTGGCGGCGCACCACGTCGATCTGGGCGTCCACGATCATCGGCCCGTAGGAGGCGCGCCGGTCCGCGCCGGGCCGCAACCGCCGGGCCTGATCGGCGACCAGCTCCAGGAACGGCTCGTACACCGAGTCGGCCACGTACACGCACTGCACCCCGGCGGGCTGCTGGCCCGAATTGGCCATGGCGCCGTACACCGCCGCGGCCGCGGCGCTGTCGAGCTTGGCGTCGACCTGGACCACCATCGACCCACGCCCGCCCGGCTCGATGACCAGGGGAGTGGACGCCTCGGCGGCCAGCGCGGCCACCTCGCGCGCCCCCGCGCCCGACCCGGCGTAGGCGAGCTTGTCCACCGGCGCGCGGCACAGGGCGGCGGCGGTGCCGCTGTCGCCGGTGACCACTTGCAGCACCGGCTGATTCGGGGCCAGGTGATTCCAGGTGTCGGCCAGCCACGCGCCCACGCCGGGCGTGAGTTCACTGGGTTTGAACACCACCGCGTTGCCCGACGCCATCGCGCTGGCGATCGAATTCATCGGGGTGAGAACGGGATTGTGCCAAGGCCCCAGCACGCCGACCACACCCAGCGGCAGGTAGCCGATGGTGCCGGTCGGTTCGCGGCGCAGCGTGGCGCCCAGCCGGGTGGTGCGGCCCAGCGTCCGTTCGGCATGTCGCGCAACCCAATCCAGGTGCTCGACGGCCAGGGTGACCTCGATGGCCGCGTCGATGCGCGGCTTGCCGGTCTCGCGGCTGATCAGTTCCACCAGGTCGCGGGTGCCGCGGGCGAGGCTGCGCTTCCAGTCCAGCAGCCAGCGTTTGCGGGCGTCGAATCCCAGTGCCGCCCACCATTGTTCGGCGCTGCGGGCGGAGCGCACGGTGCGGGTCAGTTCGCCCGCCCCCATACCTGCGTATTCGCCCACGACTTCCCCGGTTCTGGGGTCGTAGGACGTGAGTACCTTGGATCTGCGCGCGCCGGCGCGTCCTGCTGCCGGCTGCGCCGACTCGGCCATGGTCAACCTCTCGTGGCCTGTGAATGTCTCTCCCCGCCAAGGCCAGACTATGGTTCGAGGCGCAGATGCGACAAGGTAGCGAAATCGCCGCATACCGCCCGGTCTGCGCCTGGATCAGCGGCTATTCGGCGGCCCCTCGGTTTGTGACCAAGGGCACAGTTTGAAATTCGCTGCTTCGGCAAAGAAACGGCCTGCCGCGCGGCACGCCGGTAACATCACGGCCGGCGGTGTGGATCATCCCGGCGGGCGGTAACTACCGCCCCCGCGCGATGTGGGGACCCGCCGCCCCGGGGCGACATCGTTCAGCCCGACCAGCCGATAGTGGAGAGTTGATGCCCAGCTTGGACAGACCGGAACCCGTAGCAGCCGACGATCCGGCCGTTTTCGTCGAAGACATTCGCAAGTCCTTCGGCGATGTGCACGCGCTGCAAGGGGTCAGCTTCACCGCCGCCCGCGGCCAGGTCCTCGGCATCCTCGGCCCCAACGGGGCGGGCAAGACCACCACGGTCAAGATCCTGTCCACCCTGCTGCGCCCGGACTCCGGCGTCGCCCGCATCGCCGGGCACGACGTCCGCACCGATCCGGCCGCCGTGCGCCGGTCCATCATGATGACCGGCCAGTACGCCGCCCTCGACGAGAACCTCTCGGGCCGCGAGAACCTCGAACTCTTCGGCCGCCTCATGGGCCTGCCCCGTAAGGCCGCCCGGCAGCGCGCCGACAACCTGCTCGAGGAATTCGACCTCACCGGCGCCGGCCGCCGCGCGGTCCGGCACTACTCCGGCGGTATGCGCCGCCGCGTCGACATCGCCTGCGGCCTCGTGGTCCGGCCCGAGGTGGTGTTCCTCGACGAACCCACCACCGGTCTGGATCCCCGCTCGCGTCAGGGCGTCTGGGACCTCGTCACAGCGCTCAAGACCCAGGGCATCACCGTCCTGCTGACCACGCAGTACCTCGAAGAGGCCGACGTGCTCAGCGACAACATCATCGTCATCGACAAGGGCACGGTCATCGCCGAAGGCACCGCCGACGCCCTCAAGGAGAAGACCGGCGGCAGCTACTGCGAGGTCGTGCCGCTCGACCCGACCCAGCTGACCAAGGTCGCCGACGCCCTCGGCGACCTGGTGCCCGCCGCGGTCCGCGCCGAACTCTCCGGCGACCGGCTGTCCATCCCCGCCCCCGAGGGCGCGGCCACCCTGTCCGAGGCGCTGCGCCGGCTCGACAGCGCGGCCGTCCAGCTCGCCGACATCGGCCTGCGCCGCCCCTCGCTCGACGACGTCTTCCTCACCCTCACCGGACACTCCGGCACCAAGGAGACCGTCGGCGCGGAAGGCGCCGCGTGACCGCGCCCGCGGCGAACGCCGCCGATCTCTTCGCCGGGGTGCCCCCGGCCCGGCCCAACAGCTTCGCGCAGTGGCGGGCCCTGACCGGGCGCGTGGTCTGGGTGATGTTCACCAAGGGCGAGATGCTCATCGCGGTCATCGTGCCGCTGGTCTTCACCCTCGGCTTCTACCTGCCGCTGCGCTACGTGATGAAGTTCCAGGGCATCGACTACGCCCAGTTCGTCATGCCGATCATCGTGCTGCAGACCATGTCCTTCACCATGATGTCCAACGCGCAGCTGGCCGCGTTCGAAGCCATGACCGGACTCAACACCCGCATGCAGACCATGCCCATCGGCAAGATGGTGCCGCTGGTGTCGCGATTGTCCGCGGGCTTCGTGCGCTCGGTGGTCTCGCTGATCGCGGCGCTGGTCTGGGGACATCTGATCGGATTCCACTTCGTCGCCGGCTGGGGTCAGGCCGCGCTGTTCTGCGGGTTCTCCCTCGCCGTCGGCACCATCCTGGCCATCGGCGCCGACGGGCTCGGGTCGCTGACCAAGAGCCCCGAATCGCTGAGCCAGGCCCTGACCCTGCCGACCCTCATCTTCGGCATGCTGTCCTGCGGCTTCGTGCCGGAGAACGGATTCCCGGTGTGGGTGCGGCCGTTCGTGCGCAACCAGCCCATCTCGCAGTTCTCCTTCGCACTGCGCGACATGGCTCAGCACGGGGTGACCTGGAATGTGTTGTGGGTGCCGCTGGTGTGGCTGGGCGGCCTGCTGGTCGTCTTCCTGCCGCTGGCGGTCTGGGCGAGCGTGAGGCGGTCATGAGCACGGCGACCACGGCCGAGACGGCCGTCGAGAAATCCGGGGACCCGGTGACCCAACCCGATTCGTGGGCGGGGCATGAGCCGCTGCCCGTGGTGAAACCCCGCTCGGAACGCGCGCTCTCGGTGTGGGCGCAGCAGAGCGTGATCCAGTGCAAGCGCATGCTCATCGGCTGGATGCGCGACCCCGCCACCACCATTCAGACCCTGGTCTACCCGGCCGCCACGCTGATCATGTTCCGGATCGTGCTCGGTGACTCGATCACCATGGCCACCGGCATGCCCAGCATCTACGGCACCGTGCCGATGGTCATGCTGGTCGCGGCCATGTCCGGATCGGTGGTGAGCGCGCTCGGCTTCAAGGTGGAGAAGGCGACCGGTCTGCTCGGGCGGTTCTACACCATGCCCATCCACCGCGCCGCCGGGCTCACCGGACGACTGATGGCCGAGGCCATTCGCGTGGTGATCACCTCGCTGTTCGTGCTCGCGGTGGGCGTCGCGCTGGGCTTCCGGTTCTGGTACGGGCCCGCGGCTTCGATTGCCATGCTGGCGATTCCGGTGCTGTTCGCACTCGGATTCGCGGTGCTGGTGACGGCGCTGGCCACCCTGACCGAAGGCGTCATGCTGGTGTCGCTGGTGGGCATCATCAACACCCTGCTGATGTTCTTCAACTCCGGGTTCGTGCCGGTCTTCGCCTACCCGGTGTGGTTGCAGAAGACGGTCGAGAACCAGCCGATGAGTACGGCCATCGACGCCATGCGCGGCCTGTCCTACGACGGGCCCATCGCGACCCCGCTGTGGAAGACCGCCGCCTGGGCGATCGGCATGATCGTGGTGTTCGCCTACCCCGCCATCCGCGGGTACCGGCGCGCGGCCGAGACCGGAGCCTAGACACGACGGAAACCGGCGGGCGGACACGCCCGACCGGTTTCCCCGGGTGCGACCCTCGGGGTTCCAGTGGCGTGCGTCACGTTAAGGTGGCCCCCATGTCATACCTGGTGACCGGGGCGACTGGGTTCATCGGTCGGTTTCTCGTACCCGAACTCCTGAAGCGTGGCGCGGACGTTCACGTCCTGGTGCGACCGGGCGAGGACTCGGTGCTGCGCTACAACCGCTGCCTACGCGACTGGGGCGACCGCGACCGGGTCCACCCGGTCCGCGGCGACCTCGCCGCGCCCGGCCTCGGCGTCGACGCGAGCTGGATTGCCGCGCACCGCGGTTCGATCGACCACGTCTTCCACCTGGCCGCCGGGTTCGACGCCACCGGCGCGGGCGGCGGCACCCTGCGGGTGGCCGAACTCGCGGGCGCGCTGGAAGCGGGACGACTGCACCATGTTTCGACCATGCGCGTGGCCGGGGCCTGGGAGGGCGTGTTCACCGAGGACATGACCGATGTCGGCCAGCTGCTGCCCACCCCCCACCAGCGCGCCATGCTGCGCGCCGAACAGGAGGTGCGCGACCAGACCGCGGTGCCCTGGCGGATCTACCGCCCGGCCATCGTGATCGGCCACTCCCGCACCGGCGAGATCGACCGCATCGACGGCCCCTACTACTTCTTCCGGCTCCTGCGCATGGCCGCGCAACTGCCGCGCATCCTGCCCGTGGTGGCGCCCCAGCTCGGCGAAACCAATATGGTGCCGGTCGATTTCGTGGCCCGCGCGCTCGACCACATCGCGCACCGGAACGGCGACGGGCCGGACACCTACCACCTGGCGGACCCGCGCGAGCAGAGCGTCGCCGAGGCCTTCAACCTCTTCGCCGACGAGGCCGGCGCCCCGCACCTGATCGAGGTGATGCCCAAGCAGACCCTCGACGTCACGCTGCGGGTGCCCGGCATGGGGTGGGCGCTGCGTCAGATCGGCATCCCGATGGAGGTCATCGAGGACTGCGAGTTCGCCTGCCGCTTCGACTCCCACAATGCCGCGGCCGCCCTCGCCGGGACCGATATCAAGGTTCCGCCGCTGGCCGCCTACGCGGGGGTGGTGTGGAAGTACTGGATCGAGAACTGGGTCTGAGGCGGGAGTCCGCGTCTGGGCCTCAGGGCGTGTCGTCCCCGGGTAGCAGGCTGTCCGGGGGCAGCAGCAGATCGTCCAGTGTGCGGGCCCGCCCGTAATCCCAACCGACCCAGCGGTTTCGATTGGTCCAGCCGACCAGGTCGTACCGCCACGTGAACGGCCAGGTGGTCGCGACCGTCATGAACAACGCGGTCCCCAGCGCCGAGTAGTCGTCGTGCGCCGACAGCAGGGCGCGCTGCTGCCGCGGCGGCCGGGTGAAGAACGCCTCGAACATGGCGATGGACTGCGCGGTGGTGAGCCGCCCCAGCCCGTACACGCCGCGCATGCGCATCCAATAGACCAGCCGCGCCTGCCAGGGCCACAGCGCCTCGATCGGATCGGTGCCGCGCTGCACCGCGTCCAGCGCGGTGTCGACCAGCGCCAGCGAATCCGCCACGCAGTACCCGGTGATCGGATGCATCATGCCGCCGCGCGAACCGAACGGAATCACCGCGCCGCGACCGGCTTTCGGCGGCAGTTCGTCGAGCGGATAGTGGGCGGCCTCGGTCGGCTCGTCGCCGCGCAGCCGAATCCCGTGCGCCGCCAGCCGATTCAGGGTGCGCCGCCGCAATTCGTGCTGCGGCATGCCGCCGCGCAGGCCCAGGCTGGTCTCCTCGAAGATGACCGTGCCGTCGCCGAGTGGCACCGAGTACAGGAACGACGGCGGCTCGTCCGGGCCCGCGCCGTTCTCGTCGCGCCAATCCAGCAGCAGCCCTTCACCGGCGGTGACCATGGGCGCGGCGATGTCCTCGTCCACGAAGATGCCGTGCGCGCTGGCCGTGCGGCGCGCGCCCGGCGTGGCCTGCCCGCGGGTGTCGAAGACGGTGGCCGCGCGCACCTCGGTGCCGTCGGCCAGCTCCACCCGGTGCGCCTCGACGGTGCGGGCGCGACCGGTGATCACGATGGCGTCGTCGAGCGGGAGCGCGTCGAACAGGCCCTGCTTGGACAGCACGCAGTAGGGCCGCGGAATCCGGTGCTCGGTGGTGGTCCACACCGCGGGGGCCTCGATCCGGCTGGCGATGGCGCCGTGCCCCAGCCAGTGCGGCAGTTCGTCCACCCAGCAGGAGAAGGTCGGGGCCCACAGCCGCGTCGGCCGCGGATCCACCGCGACCACCCGCAGGCCCGCCACCATGGCGCGGTGCGCCAATGCCCGACCCGTGGGACCGAGCCCCACCACACACACGTCGGCGGCCCTGCCGACCTCCCGGCCACTCATACCCGCATTCAAACAGCCGGGACCGGTGCACGCCAGGTCGGTCCCGACTTCGCACCCCCTATTACTTGGGCGTCACCCAGGTGGTGATGTCGGCGTGCACGACCTCGAGCCCGGACCGGTCGTAGATCGACACCGGCACCACGAGTTCACGACCCTCGGTGATCTGCGCGAAGTCGGGAACCTCGTCCAGCTGCGCGACCGCCCGCAGGCCCGAGTTGGCCTTGGCCAGGTACTGCACGTTCATGGCCTTGGGGATCCAGCGGTGGGTGTCGGGCACGGTGGCCTCCGACAGCATCCCCATCGCCACCTCGGCCAGGTTGCACGCGGCGATGGCGTGGAAGGTCCCCAGGTGATTGTGGATGCCGAACCACTTGGGCGCGGTCACCTCGCACAGGCCAGGTTCCAGCCGCACCACGCTCGGCAGCACGGTGCCGAAGTACGGCACCCGGGCCACCATCCCGAGCGAGAACAGCGTGTGCCCGATCCGGTTGTCCGGAAGCTTCTTCCACCCACGATACGTAGCGGTCTCTTTGCCCATGGCCCGTATCTTACTCAAAAGTAAGTTCCATGGAAGTGCCGTGTCGTATAGGTCGTCGGATCGGTCGGCGGGTTGCCTCGCCGCGCGAAACCAAATGGTTGCTAGTTATCTGGGAGCCCTGCGCCGCGAGCGCGGCGGGGAGTCGGTGCCACTCGGACCGGCTATCGGGGAAATAGAGGAGTTCTCGACATCATGCGTATTCGCACCGCGGTGGCCACCGTCGGCATCGCACTCGCGGGGGCGGCCGCCGCACCGCATCCGCCGGCTCGGCCGCCGCCTTCACGCCGTACTCCAACCCGGGTGAGGGCATCTTCCTCGGCGTGGACCTGACCCACGACGAGACCGTGGCCCTGTCCAACAGCTGGATCCCGGCGGCCATCACCCAGATCAACGGCGGTCACAATATGATCGCCCCCGATCCGACCTACTCCGATCTGGTGGTCGACGGCCGCCCGCACGGGAGCATGACCCAGGTCGTCGGCGAGGCCGCCGACGTTCCGGGCGGACAGGTCGGGCTGTACCTGGTGGATCCCGCCCGGTTCCGCGGCGGCAACTTCCTGCTGATCCAGGATCTCGGCGGCTGGGACTATTACCTGCGCCACATGCACGACAACTGAGGGTGAAATGGCCGGTGCGCGAACCGAATTCCGCACCGGCCCGCACGCGGCCCGAGCCGGGGGGCTCGACCGGGTGTGACCAGGGCCATTGGCCCGGGGGCGGGGGAGGGGGCGATTTGAAGTGGGGCGGGGCCTCGAGGCATACTGTTCGGGTTGCCCACACCGGGTTGCGTCTTTTCCGTTGGATCGGCGCTGGTGGTGGGTGAGAAAGACCCAATTTTGCACCCCGCTGATTTGCGGCGTGGGTGCGTCCGGAACACTGTTCCGAGGCTTGTAAGGATTTTGGTCCGGGGCCGAGGAATGAGCGGCGCAGCGACACGCCCGACCGCGTGGACCGGATGAACCATGACAGATGAACAGCGGCGATGGATCGGGCCCGAGGGCCTAGGTCGTGTGGTGGCTGATGCGTCTTCGTGTGTTCGGCAGTGCAAATGAGGGTGGTTCGGGAGTGAAAGCTCCTGGATCACAACGCAAGCGGAGAAAAGGACACTCAGCGTGGCGGGACAGAAGATCCGCATCAGGCTCAAGGCCTACGACCATGAGGCGATCGACGCGTCCGCGCGCAAGATCGTCGAGACGGTGACCCGTACCGGTGCCCGTGTGGTCGGCCCGGTGCCGTTGCCCACCGAGAAGAACATCTACTGCGTCATCCGGTCGCCGCACAAGTACAAGGACTCGCGCGAGCACTTCGAGATGCGTACGCACAAGCGGCTTATCGACATCCTCGACCCGACGCCGAAGACGGTTGACGCCCTGATGCGTATCGACCTGCCGGCCAGCGTCGACGTCAACATTCAGTGACGGGGACTTCGAATATGACTGACAACAAGAGCCGTCCGGCCGCGGGCATCCTGGGCACCAAGCTCGGCATGACCCAGGTCTTCGACGAGAAGAACCGCGTCGTTCCCGTGACCGTCGTCAAGGCGGGCCCGAACGTCGTTACCCAGATCCGTACCCAGGAGCGCGACGGCTACGCCGCCATCCAGGTCGCGTACGGCGCCATCGACCCCCGCAAGGTGAACAAGCCGGTCTCCGGTCAGTTCTCCAAGGCCGGTGTCACCCCTCGCCGCCACATCGCCGAGCTGCGCGTCGCCGACGTCGCCGCCTTCGAGGTCGGCCAGGAGATCAACGCGGACGCCTTCGAAGAGGGCAGCTACGTCGACGTGACCGGCACCTCCAAGGGCAAGGGCTTCGCGGGCACCATGAAGCGCCACGGCTTCCGTGGTCAGGGTGCCTCGCACGGTGCGCAGGCCGTGCACCGTCGTCCGGGTTCCATCGGTGGTTGCTCCACCCCGGGCCGTGTCTTCAAGGGCATGCGCATGTCGGGCCGTATGGGTAACGACCGCGTCACCACGCAGAACCTCTCGGTCCACAAGGTGGACGCCGAGAACGGCCTGCTGCTGATCAAGGGCGCGATCCCGGGCCGCACCGGCGGCATCGTGATCGTCAAGAGTGCAGTGAAGGGTGGTGCCCGGGCATGAGCACCGAGACCAAGACCAACCTGACGCTCACGGTCAAGGCCGCTGGCGGCAAGACCGAGGGCACCGTCGAGCTCCCCGCGGAGATCTTCGACGTGACCGCGAACATCGCGTTGATGCACCAGGTCGTCGTGGCCCAGCAGGCCGCGGCTCGCCAGGGCACGCACGCCACCAAGACCCGCGGCATGGTCCGCGGTGGTGGCAAGAAGCCGTACCGCCAGAAGGGCACCGGCCGTGCGCGCCAGGGTTCGACCCGTGCGCCGCAGTTCGCCGGCGGTGGCACCGTCCACGGCCCGCAGCCGCGTGACTACACCCAGCGTCTGCCCAAGAAGATGAAGGTCGCCGCGCTGCGTGGCGCTCTGTCGGACCGGGCTCGCAACGAGCGCATCCACGTGATCACCGAGCTGGTGGCGGGTCAGACCCCGTCGACCAAGGCGGCCAAGTCCTTCCTCGCCGAGCTGTCGGAGCGGAAGAACATCCTGGTCGTCGTCGGCCGTGAGGATGTCACCACGTGGAAGAGCGTGGCGAACCTGCAGGGCGTGCACCCGATCGCCCCCGACCAGCTGAACACCTACGACGTTCTC
The DNA here is from genome assembly GCF_050956485.1 of Nocardia sp. CA-145437. NCBI lineage: Bacteria > Bacillati > Actinomycetota > Actinomycetes > Mycobacteriales > Nocardiaceae > Nocardia > Nocardia sp. CA-145437. Next base: position 881,733 of record NZ_CP191204.1, read on the forward strand.
AAGAGCGACGAAATCGTGTTCTCGGTCGAGGCGCTCAACGCCTTCGTGCACGGCCCCGCCGAAGCTGCACAGGAGGAGAGCAAGTGACCACCATCGCCGACCCGCGCGACATTCTGCTGGCGCCGGTGATCTCCGAGAAGTCCTACGGACTGATCGAAGAGGGCACCTACACCTTCATCGTGCACCCGGATTCGAACAAGACGCAGATCAAGATTGCTGTCGAGAAGGTTTTCGGCGTCAAGGTGACCAGCGTCAACACCGCCAACCGTCAGGGCAAGCGCAAGCGGACCCGCTTCGGTTACGGCACGCGTAAGAGCACCAAGCGCGCGCTCGTCACCATCTCGGCCGACAGCAAGCCCATCGAGATCTTCGGAGGCCCGGTCGCGTAAGCGGCGGGGACTTCAGAAAGGCAGAAGAACTCATGGCAATTCGTAAGTACAAGCCGACAACCCCGGGCCGCCGCGGTGCCTCGGTCTCGGATTTCGCCGAGATCACCCGCGCGACCCCCGAGAAGTCGCTGCTGCGTCCGCTCACCAAGACCGGTGGCCGTAACGCGCAGGGTCGCATCACCACCCGTCACAAGGGTGGCGGTCACAAGCGCGCCTACCGTCTGATCGACTTCCGTCGCCTGGACAAGGACGGCATCCCGGCCAAGGTCGCTCACATCGAGTACGACCCGAACCGCACCGCCAACATCGCGCTGCTGCACTTCGCCGACGGCGAGAAGCGCTACATCATCGCGCCCAAGGGCATCGCCCAGGGCACGAAGATCGAGTCGGGCCCCGGCGCCGACATCAAGCCCGGCAACAACCTGCCGCTGCGCTCGATCCCGACCGGTACCACGGTTCACGCCGTGGAGCTGCGTCCGGGTGGTGGCGCCAAGCTGGCTCGTGCCGCGGGCATGTCCATCCAGCTGCTGGGTAAGGAAGGCGCCTACGCCGTCCTGCGTATGCCCTCCGGTGAGATCCGTCGTGTCGATGTGCGCTGCCGCGCCACCATCGGCGAGGTCGGCAACGCCGAGCAGTCGAACATCAACTGGGGTAAGGCCGGCCGTATGCGGTGGAAGGGCGTTCGCCCGACCGTCCGTGGTGTGGTCATGAACCCGGTCGACCACCCGCACGGTGGTGGTGAGGGTAAGACCTCCGGTGGTCGCCACCCGGTCTCCCCGTGGGGCAAGCCCGAGGGCCGCACCCGTAAGCCCAACCGTCCCAGCGACAAGCTCATCGTCCGCCGCCGCGGCAAGAAGCGTTAAGGAGGAGGTTAGACATGCCACGCAGCCTGAAGAAGGGCCCGTTCGTCGACGAACACCTCCTCAAGAAGGTGGACGTCCAGAACGAGAAGGGCACGAAGCAGGTCATCAAGACCTGGTCGCGTCGTTCCACCATCATCCCCGATTTCATCGGCCACACGTTCTCGGTCCACGACGGCCGCAAGCACGTGCCGGTGTTCGTGTCGGAGAACATGGTTGGACACAAGCTCGGTGAATTCGCGCCGACCCGCACGTTCAAGAGCCACGTCAAGGAAGATCGGAAGAGCAAGCGGCGATGAGCACTGAAACTCAGAACCCGACCGCGCGCGCGACCGCCAAGCACGTTCGCGTGACGCCGATGAAGGCGCGTCGCGTCGTGGACCTGGTCCGTGGCCGTAGCGTGCAGGACGCGCTGAACATCCTGAAGTTCGCGCCGCAGGCCGCGAGCGAGCCGGTTGCGAAGGTTGTCGCCTCGGCGGCGGCCAACGCCGAGAACAACCTCGGCCTCAACCCGGCCACCCTCGTCATCTCGACCGCGTTCGTCGACGAGGGCGCGACCATGAAGCGTTTCCAGCCGCGTGCCCAGGGCCGCGCGTTCCGGATCCGCAAGCGCACCAGCCACATCACCATCGAGGTCGAGAGCGTGCCCACCGCCGGCGCTGCCACTCGTAGCCGCCGGAAGGGAGGGGCAAAGTAAATGGGACAGAAGATCAATCCCCATGGCTTCCGCCTCGGTATCACCACCGACTGGAAGTCGCGTTGGTACGCGGACAAGCAGTACGCGGACTACGTGAAGGAAGACGTCGCGATCCGCAAGCTCCTCGCCACCGGCATGGAGCGGGCCGGCATCTCGAAGGTCGAGATCGAGCGCACCCGTGACCGCGTGCGTGTGGACATCCACACCGCGCGCCCGGGCATCGTGATCGGCCGTCGTGGCGCCGAGGCCGACCGCATTCGCGCCGAGCTGGAGAAGCTCACCAAGAAGCAGGTTCAGCTGAACATCCTCGAGGTCAAGAACCCCGAGTCGGACGCTCAGCTGGTTGCTCAGGGTGTTGCCGAGCAGCTGTCCAACCGTGTGGCGTTCCGTCGCGCGATGCGCAAGGCCATCCAGTCGGCCATGCGTTCGCCGAACGTCAAGGGCATCCGTGTGCAGTGCTCCGGCCGTCTCGGCGGCGCGGAAATGTCGCGCTCGGAGTTCTACCGTGAGGGTCGCGTGCCGCTGCACACGCTGCGCGCCGACATCGACTACGGCCTGTACGAAGCGAAGACCACCTTCGGCCGCATCGGCGTGAAGGTCTGGATCTACAAGGGCGACATCGTCGGCGGCAAGCGCGAGGTCACCGCTGTGGCCCCGTCCGGCCGCGACCGTGACGACCGCCCGCGTCGCGAGCGTCCGAGCCGCCCCCGTCGCAGCGGTGCCCAGGGCACCACCGCGACCAGCACTGAGGCCGGCCGCGCCGCCACCGCTGTGGCGGAGGCTCCGGCAGAGAATCAGGAGGGCTGACCTATGTTGATGCCCCGCAAGGTCAAGCACCGTAAGCAGCACCACCCCGGCCGTTCCGGCATGGCGAAGGGCGGCACCGCGGTGACGTTCGGTGAGTACGGCATCCAGGCTCTCGAGCCGGCCTACGTCACCAACCGTCAGATCGAGTCGGCTCGTATCGCGATGACCCGCCACATCAAGCGTGGCGGCAAGGTCTGGATCAACATCTACCCGGACCGCCCGCTCACCAAGAAGCCGGCCGAAACCCGCATGGGTTCCGGTAAGGGTTCGCCGGAGTGGTGGATCGCGAACGTCAAGCCCGGACGCGTCATGTTCGAGCTGTCGTACCCGACCGAGGAGATCGCTCGTGAGGCCCTGCGCCGCGCGATGCACAAGCTCCCGATGAAGTGCCGGATCGTGACCAGGGAGGAGCAGTTCTGATGGCTACCGCCAACCCGACTGCAGAGCTCCGCGAGCTCGACAATGAGGCGCTCGTCGCCAAGCTGCGCGAGTCCAAGGAAGAGCTGTTCAACCTGCGCTTCCAGATGGCGACCGGTCAGTTGCAGAACAACCGCCGCCTGCGCGTGGTCCGCCACGAGATCGCGCGCATCTACACGGTCATGCGCGAGCGCGAGCTCGGCCTGGCCTCCGGTCCTGAAGGCAAGGGAGACGCCGCATGAGCGACGTAAAGGGCCCGGCCAAGACGCCGGCCAACCAGGAGGAGCGGGGCCAGCGCAAGACGCGCATCGGCTACGTCGTCTCCGACAAGATGACCAAGACCATCGTGGTCGAGCTGGAAGATCGCGTGAAGCACAAGCTTTACGGCAAGATCATCCGCACCACCTCGAAGGTGAAGGCTCACGACGAGAACGAGATCGCCGGCATCGGCGACCGCGTGCAGCTGATGGAGACCCGTCCGCTGTCCGCCACCAAGCGGTGGCGTCTGGTCGAGGTCCTGGAGAAGGCCAAGTAGCCTGCTCCATGACTTGAACCAAGTCATTGATCACCGGTCCGCTTCCCTGTGGGGAAGCGGACCGGTGTGTTTTCGGGGGGAGAGTGCGGGAACCGCTTGCCATTCGGGAAGCGGTTCCTTTCTTTTTGTCCGGGTACTGGCCGGTAATGCCAAACCTGGGCGAGTGTGACCAAACTGAAACCCCATATGTCCAAATGGAATTGGCGTGTCGCCCGGCAGAAGCGTTAGCGTGTACGAGCTATGAGGGATGCTGCGACAACAACTTCCGGGGCTTGGCGGATCGACGACCGGACCGCGGTGACTTTCCGCGACGCGGCCGTGGCCTGGTCCCTGGCCGCCCACGAGGTACTGGCCGAATGTGCTTCCGGCTACGGACATTTCGTCACAGTGAACGAACTGGCCGAGCGTGTTCAGGAGATGTCGGGCATTCGCACCGACGCGCCGACCCGCACCTGGATGGACGCCATCCTGCGCAAGGTCGCGCGGCGCTGCCACAATGCCGGCGAGCCGCCGCTGACCGCCCTGTGTGTCAAGCAGAATCACAAGGTCAGTGACAGCTACAAGTACGTGCTGGAGCTGGCGCATCTGCCGGTTCCCGCCGATCTCGAGGTGCATGCCGCGTACGCCCGGTGGCAGTGCTACGCCGCCTACGGCGCGGACATCCCGACCGACGGTGGCATTCCGCCGCTGATTCCGCGCAATGGCGGCGCGCCGCGCCGGGTCACCGCGGCGGCCGCGGCGCCGGTGGCCAAGCCGGAGCCGGAGGCGCGGAAGGCCGTGTGTGTCAACTGTTTCACCGAGCTCCCGGCCAATGGTGTCTGCTACTACTGCTGAGAATTCCGGCACTGCTGACAATTCCTGCTGAGCAGACGTTCCGGACCGATCATTCTCGAGGGCCTGTTCCACCCGCTGCCGGCCTCGGCGGCGTATCCGGATTCGGATACGGCTAATCGAGCGCGATCGGTGAGTCTGCATGCTCGACAATGTTTTACCGATCGCCATTGTTGGAGTCGGCCCCCGAGGTCTGAATGTTTTCGAACGTGTTTGCGCCAATGCTCGCCAATTAGGTATCACCGCCGGCGTCGAGCTGGTGGTCACCGACTCGAATAGGGTCGGCACCGGCTCGGTCCGGCGGACCGACCCGTCGTCGCACCTGCTCATGAACACCGTCGCCGAGCAGGTCATGATATTCACCGACGACACCGTCGAGATGGCGGGTCCGGTCGAACGGGGCCCCGCCTCTACGAGTAGTCGAACTTCCTGGCCAAGATCGGCAGTTTCGCGGGGCTGCCCACCGCCGCCTTCGGTGCGGCCATGCGAATTTCCCCCGCCACCTATCCCCGCGCGCCCACTACGGCCGTTACCTGCGCTGGGCATTCGAACGTACCCATGATCGATACGCCGAATGAGTGCGGGTCGGCGAAATCGTGGCAACCGTGGTGGATATGCGCGACGGCCCCGGCGGTTTCCAGGACTGTGAGGTCCTGTCCGGGGCCGGTGAGTTCCTACTTGGGGCCGAAGAGGTTCTTGGGCGGACGGTTGCTGGCGGCGCGGCGCGCGGCGTCCTTCTCCTTGACCCGTTCGGCTTCCTTGCGGACGGCCACCAGGTTCTCGCGTTCGCGGACCAGCCATTCCGGCGGGTCGGCGAGGAGGGCGGTGATCTCCTCGGCGGTGAGTGCGTCGGACACCCCCGCGCGGCCCAGGCCGGAGTTGGAGATGCCGAGTTTCCGGGCCACCACGTCGCGCGGGAACGGGCCGTTGGCGTACAGGTCGGTCAGCCACTGCGGCGGGTTGGCGCGCAGTTCCTCGAGCTGGGCGCGGGTGATGGGTGAGCTCTGGAACTCCTCCGGGGTAGCCGGGAGGTAGATGCCGAGTTTGTTCGCCGCGGTCAGCGGCTTCATGGTCTGGGTGTTCTTGTCCGGGCTCACCCGTCCAGCGTATCGGGCGGGTGGGGAGAACCCGCTGGCCGGTGCAATAACCTGGACCCCATGACAGGTCAGGGCCGGTTGGAGTCCATCGACGTGACGCGCCTGCGCTGGTTCGTCGCGGTTGCCGAGGAATTGCACTTCGCCCGGGCGGCGCGTGGCCTGGGCATTTCCCGGCAGCGTTTGAGCGGCACGGTCATCGAGCTGGAGGAAGAGCTCGAGACCAAGCTGTTCGTGCCGGGCGCGCAGCCGACCCAGTTGAGCGAGGACGGTCGCGCGGTGCTGGAGCAGGCCCGGGCGCTGATCGCGGCCGCCCCGCCGGAACCGGTCGCCGCGCCGGAGGTGGTGGATCGCCTGCGCGTCGGTTTCGTCCCGGGCGTGACCGTCACCAAGTGGGAGCGCATCTGGGGTGAGCGTTTCCCCGAGGTCGCCCTCGACCTGATCCCGGTGCCGATGAAGGAGCAGGAGACGGCGCTGCGCACGGACGCGGTCGACATGTGCTTCGTGCGCCTGCCCATCGACCGCGACGGCATGAGCGCGATCCCGCTCTACCGGGAGGTCCCGGTGGTCGTGGTCCCCAAGGACCACCCGATCGCCCTGTTCGATCAGGTCGCCACCGCGGATCTGGCCGACGAGCGCATGCAGGACGCCGCCGACCTGGACGACGCGGCCATGACCATGGAACTGGTGGCCGCGGTGAGCGGCGCCGCCATCGTCCCCCATTCGATCGCCCGCCTGCACCACCGCAAGGACCTGGTCTATCGCACGGTCACCGATGTGCCCGAGACCGAGATCGCGCTGGCCTGGCCCGCCGCCGCCACCACCGAACTGGTGGAGGAGTTCGTCGGCGTGGTCCGCGGCCGTTCCCAGCGCAGTTCCCGGTCGCCGTCGGGCCAGCAGCCGGACAAACAGGCCAAGCAGCAGTCCGCGCCGAAGCGCAAGCCCGCCCCCGCGAAAAAGCCCGCGGCCGCGGCCAAGTCGAAGCAGGGGGCCGCGCGGAAGCCGGGTAAGCGGCGCGGTCGCTGACCGGTTCAGGGGTCGACCTGGAGAAATCTCAGGGTCGACTCAGGGTTGCTCTATACGTATACGTCTACTTATAGTGACGTAAGACGGTGTTCCGCCGTCGGGAATCGCTGAGATCGATTGCGGCGCACCGGATGTGAGTTCCGGGGTGTCGTGTCGTACACGCATGCCCATATAAGCATCTACGAATGATTCGGAGCGTCTCATGGCCCTCGAAATGGACAAGCCCGCCACCGACCTGGTCCCGGATTCGCAGCCCGAGGGCATGCGCGAGATCACCCTCCGCGTCGGCCCCGGCGGCGGCCGCACCCAGCGCTTCGTCGGCCGCTCGCTGGCCGACGGTCGCAAGGTCACCGGGGAGGGCAGCGAATCGGTCCAGGTCTTCCTGAGTCGCAAGGGAAAGCTGGTCGTGCACCGGCACTTCCTCGATTGGACCGACTTCGCGCGGGCCACCAGGACGGTCGCGGAGGAACGGAAGGACGAGTACCTCACCGTCCGGAAGGGTTCCGATCGGTCGGATCTCTCGCTGATGGCGGAATGGCTCAAAGGATTTGGGGGGTGGCGGGAATTCCTTCAGTTGGGTAAGGATGGATACGGCGACTTCACCGTCGACATCGTGGACTCGCCGGGGGAATTGCGTGATCTTGTTCCGGCGAAGGTCTACCGGATCGTCGCCGATGCGCTGGAGAACCCGGCATCCCAGGTCCTCGACATCTGAATAGCGCGGCCGAAACCCCGAAAGGACTTCTCCCGCATGTTCTCCGGACTAGGACGCCTGGTCGTCCGCTTTCCGTGGCTGGTGATCGGCGCATGGCTGATCGCGATCGTGGCGGTCGTCGCCACGGCCCCCAAGCTCACGGCCACCACCGAGCAATCAGACTTCCTGCCTTCGCACTACGAATCCGTCCAGGCGATGGAGTTGCAGCAGAAGGCCTTTCCCAACAGCAACACCCCGGCCGCGCTGATCGTCTTCGAGCGCTCCGACGGGGCCCCGCTGACCGATCAGGACACCGCTGTCATCTCGTCGGCCGCGACCAAGCTGTCGGACAAGCACATCAAGGACGTCACCGCTGTTCAGGCGCTGCCGCCGTCGCAGACCAAGGCGATCGGCGTGGTCGCGGTCGCCATGGAGAAGGCGGCCGACGCGGCGGCCAAGAACCAGACCGACGCCGTCAAGGCGCTGCGTGACGCTCTGAAGGAGCAGGTGTCCGGCACCGATCTGAAGGCCGGCGTCACCGGCACCGCGGCCCAGATGCTGGATCAGCAGGATTCCAGTGAGAAGGGCCTGGCCATCATCGGCATCGCGACCGTGGTGCTGATCCTGGTGCTGCTGCTGGTCATCTTCCGCAGTCCGATCATCGCCTTGCTGCCGATCATCGTGATCGGGATGGTGTCCGCGCTGGCGAACGGCGTGATCGCCTCGGCCAGTGCGGCATTCGACCTGAAGATCGACAACTCGGTGCAGTCGCTGCTGGTCGTGGTGCTGTTCGGCGTCGGCACCGATTACATCCTGTTCCTGATGTTCCGCTTCCGGGAGCGCCTGCGCGCCGGGGAGGACCCGAAGACGGCCATGGTCAGTTCGGTCGAGCGGGTCGGCGAGGCCATCACCTCGGCCGCGGCGGCGGTGATCATCGCCTTCGGCGCGCTCACCCTGTCCACCCTGGGCATGTTCCGGTCGATGGGCATCGCGCTGGCCATCGCGGTGGCGGTGGCGCTGCTGGCGGGTCTGACCCTGGTCCCGGCCATCGTCTCGCTGTTGGGCACCAAGGTGTTCTGGCCGTCGAAGGCCTGGCAGACCGAACCCGAGGGCGCGCGGTTCCGGGCGGTCGGCAATGCGCTGGGCAAGCGTCCGGCGGTGTTCGCCGCGGTCTCCGGCGGCGTGCTGCTGGTGCTGGGCGTCTTCGCGCTGGGCTTCAACCCGACCTTCGATCTGAGCTCCGGTTCGACTTCGAACGCGGCCGAATCCACCGTGTACGGCAAGGAATTGCTCAAGGGCATGCCCGCGGGCAGCACCCAGCCGTCACAGGTCTACCTGCGCGCCGAGCAGGGGACGCTGAACCAGGGTGAGCTCGACGCCTTCCGGACGGCGCTCACCGGCGTGAGCGGTGTGGGCCAGGTGTCGCCGGCGACGCTGTCGAAGGACAGCGCGGTGGCCGAGTTCCAGGTGACCCTCGCCGACAAGCCGGAATCCGATGCCGCGCTGGAGACCGTGAAGGGTCCGCTGCGCGATACCGCGCATGCCTCGGCCCCGGTCGGCACCACCGCGGTGGTGGGCGGTATGACCTCGGTGTTCGTCGACTTCCAGCACGCCATGAACCGTGACTACATGGTGGTGTTCCCGGTCGCGGGCATCCTGATCATGATCGTGCTGGCGCTGCTGCTGCGCAGTGTGGTCGCGCCCTGGTACCTGATGGCCTCGGTGTTCCTGGGCTTCGCGGCGACGCTGGGTTCGGCGGTGCTGGTGTTCCAGCGCATCCAGGGCGAGCAGGGTCTGATCTTCCAATTGCCGTTGATCATGTACCTGTTCGTGGTGGCGCTGGGCACCGACTACAACATCCTCATGGTGGCCCGTTTGCGGGAGGAGGCCCGCGAGGGCAACGATCCGCACGCCGCCGCGGCGCTGGCGGTGCGGCACACGGGTCCGACGGTGGCGGCGGCCGGTGTCATCCTGGCGGGCACCTTCGCCTCCATGATGCTGGCGGGCAATTCGGTGCTCTCCCAGATGGGTTTCGCGATCTCGCTGGGTATCACCATCGCGGCGTTCGTCATGGCGATGTTCTTCACGCCCGCGGTGACGGCTCTGGTCGGCCGCTTCGCCTGGTGGCCCGGACACGGCGGGGATGCCGAACAACCGCAGGTGTGGGACACCGAATGGTCGGAAACCGATGTGGTGAGCGGACAATCGCGCCACTGAGGTTCGAATAGGTAGCCGAATGGACCGGCCCGCTTCTCCTTTCGAGAAGCGGGCCGGTTCGCTGCTGCACGACGTGCCGCTTGATCGACAACCGCCGCGAGTCCAGTGCCGGGTCGCGATCCGGGGTGGGAACACCCGGCCTGATCAGGTCTGACAGAAACACGTTTCACTTTTTTCGCGAAAGTGCCTCGCGCTGAACTGGACAACCGATACAGTTCGGCCCGACGCACAGACTCGGTTCGGCGTGGCCCAACCCGCCGAACCGACCCCGGGCCGGCTGACCATAATCCTCTGTTCCCAGGTCAGCCGGCCTCCTCTTCTTTCGCCGGAGGGGCCGCCGCTAGCGCACGGTCACGTGCCACACCACCGCGGCGGCCAGCGCGCCCGCGCCGTTCACCGCCCAGTGCAGCGCGATCGGCGCGAGCAGGCTCCCGCTGCGCCGCCGCAGCCAGGTGAAGACCATGCCCGCCCCGGCCGTCGCCAGCACCGCGAGCCCGATCCCGAGGATCTGCCCGGCCGGGCCGCTGCCCAGGAATCCGGTGAGGCCCTTGTTGCCGCTGGTCAATCCCAGTGACGAGGCGATGTGCCAGAGCCCGAACAACATCGACCCGGCGGCGAACACGCCGCGCGCGCCGACCACGCGGTCCAGCGTGCCGTGCAGCACCCCGCGGAAGGCCAGCTCTTCCGGAATCGCGGTCTGCAGGGGGATGACGATCATGGACGCGATGAGCGCGCCCGAGACCGCGGCATAGCGGTCGTTCAGGAAGAACGGCCGGGTGACGGGCAGGGCCGCGCCGATGGCCACGGCCGCCAGCACCACGCCCACGGCCGCCAGCGCCCAGAGCGAGCCGCGCCGCCACTGCGAGGGGGAGAGTCCCAGCTCCGCCCAGCCCAGTCCGCGACGCCGGACCATGGCCACCAGCACCACCGCGGCAATCGGCACCGAGAGGATGCTGGCCCACTGGTTGGTGAAGTGCGCGATGAGGTTGGTGCAGGTCAAGACGATGACAACGACGGCAACGTCCACATAGGCGTGCAGCTTGTGGCCGGGCGGGGTGGGCGCTTCCGGCAGTGCCACCGCCGCGCCGTTATCGTTTCGAGACATCCTGGCCAGTGTACGAGCGAATTCTTGGAATCCGCTTCGATTGTGGTTAATCGCTCGCCCAGCCCGCGTGGTCGTCCCAGGCCCGCAGGGTGCGCGCGGTTTCGAAACGCCGGGGCTCGCGGGTGACGGGGTCGGGGAACTCCAGCGCCGATGCCAGCAACTGCAGCGGCCGCGTGTAATTGTCGACCGGCTTGTCGGTGAGCTCGGGATAGAAGTCGTCGCCCAGGATCGGGATCCCGAGGCTGTTCATATGGATGCGGATCTGATGGGTGCGTCCGGTCCGGGGCCGCACCCGGTAGCGGCCCAGCCCGTCCCGGTGGTCGAGGAGTTCGATCAGTGTCTCGGCATTGGGCTCGCCCTCGGTCTCGTAGGCCTTGAGCACCTGCCGTTCCTTGACGATGCGGCTGACGACCGTGCGCGGCAGGTCCAGGCTGGGATCGAAGCGTGCGATGGCCTCGTACTCCTTGTGGACCAGGCGGTTGTGGAACATGGTCTGGTACGCCCCGCGCCGAGCCGGATTGATGATGAAGAGCACGAGTCCGGCGGTCACCCGGTCCAGCCGGTGCGCGGGCACCAGATCCGGCAGGTCCAGATCGCGGCGCAGCTTCACCAGGGCGGTCTGCAGGATGTGCTGGCCGCGGGGGATGGTCGAGAGGAAGTGCGGTTTGTCCACGATCAGGATGTCCTCGTCGCGGTGGACGATGCCGATCGGGAAGGGGACCTCGGTCTCCTCGGGCAGATCGCGGTGGAACCACACCGCGCCGCCGGGCACGTAGGGGGTGTCGAGGGCGATGGGTCCCGCCAGGTCCACGATGCCGCCCTCGCGCAGCAGTTCGTCGATGCGTTCGGGCCGGACCCGGGGCAGCCGTTCCACGAGGTGGTCGCGGATGGTCGCCCAGTCGCCCTCCTCGGGTAGCCGCAACCGGGCCGGATCCAATCCGTGCCGCTTCGGTAGCGGTGGTTGCTGCCTGCGTCTCACCTGGGAAACCCTAGCCCCCGGGTATGTCCGGATTGCGGGGTACGGTGGGCCGACGCCCGGAATGTCCGGGTCAGCGCCGTGATCGGGGGTCTCGTGTATCCGAACGACCAACAGCCTCAGGGTGTGCCGGGCCAGCCCGGTCAGCCGCAGCCGGGCCAGTACGGCTATCCGCAGCCCGGGCAGCCGGAATACGGCCAGCCCGCGTATGGACAGCCGGACTACGGACAGCAGCAGCCCTTCTACGGTCAGCCCGACTACGGCCAGCCTCAGCCCGCGTACGGCCAGCCGGAATACGGCCAGCCCGGGTATCAGCCGATGCCGCCCGGCTATCCGGTGGCGCCGCCGCCCGCGCAGGGTACCAATGGTTTCGCGATCGCCGCGCTGATCTTCGGTCTGCTCGGGACCTGTCTGCTCGCCATCCCGTTCGGCGTCATCGCGCTGAATCAGACCAAGCAGCGCAATCAGGCCGGTCGGGGTCTGGCCATCGCCGGTCTGATCGCCTCGGGTCTGTGGGTCGTGTTCGCTGTGGTCATCGTGGCCATCGCGGCGGTGACCGATTCGAACACCACGGCGTCGCAGGACAATACGACCCGCACCTCGGCCCTGTCGGATTCGCCGACCTCCATCTCCATCGACGAGGTGAAGACCGGTGACTGCGTGCAGACGGTGGAGGAGAACAACCACATCCGCAAGGTGACCGTGCTGTCCTGCGATTCCCCGCACGACGGCGAGGTGATCACCCAGGTGCACCTGCCGGGTTCGTGGCCGGGTTCGGGTGACGCGTCCTTCGACAAGGCGAGCGAGGCCTGCCAGGTGCAGCTGGACAAGCTGCTGGCCTCGAGCCCGGTGGTCGAGCAGCTGGAGTCGTTCATCCTGTATCCGGCGAACGAGACCCAGTGGAACAAGTCGAACGGCCGCGCGACCTGCATGGTGCACAACGCGGACGGTTCGAAGTTGACCACGAAGGTGCCGCGCTGACCCTCGGTGTGGTCGTCAAGCAAAAGTTAGCCTAACCTATCTTCTCGCCGGTGTTCGTGGGAGCGCCGGACGGATGAAGGTGGAAGGCGGACTGATGACGGTCGAGTCACCGCCCGCGGTCGAGGCGGGCCCGGAGCCGAGCGGGCCCGACGCGAAGGCCGAGGCGAAAGCGCGGCGGCAGGCAGAAGCCGCCGCCCGCAAGGAGATCCTCGCGCCGGTGCGCGGGCCGCTCACGGCCGCCGGGCTGATCGTGGCCGTGGCCGCTGTCTGCTCGGTGGTCCCGTTCCTGCTGATCGTCTCGGCCTGCCGGGAGCTGCTGCGGGAGGTCCCCGACACCGATCGGGTGTGGCGGCTGCTGCTGATCGCGGTGCTGGTCCTGGTGGCCCGCGCGATCCTGCAGGCGGTCGCGTTGACCTGGTCGCACGCCGTGGACGCGCGCTATCAGCTGACCCTGCGCCGGTTGCTGGCCGACAAGCTGACCCGGGTGCCGCTGGGCTGGTTCGGCGCCCGCGCCTCCGCCGACGTGAAGAAGTACCTGCAGGACGACGTCGAGGCGCTGCACTATCTGGTGGCGCACGCGCGCCTGGACTTCATCGGTTCGGTGACCGCGCCGCTGGTGACCCTGGTGTACCTGGCCACCGTCGACTGGCGGTTGACCCTGGTCCTGCTGATCCCGCTGATCGTGTACGCGCTGTGCATGCGCGCCATGCTGGACGAGCCCGGCCGTGAGCGGCTGCTCGCCTACAACGCCGCCGAACAGCGCACCCGTGCCGCCACCGTGGAATTCGTGGACGGCATCCAGGTGGTGCGGGCCTTCGGGCGAGCGGGCAAGGCGCACAGCGAGTTCCGCGCGGCCGTCGAGGAGCAGACCGACCGGCTGCGGCGGCTGAAGCTGCCCGTCATGACGGTGCAGTCGATCTCGGACACCGTGGTCTCCCCGGTGTTCGTGATGCTGCTGGTCGTGGTGGCCGGGCTGGCGGGTGTCGGCCTGGATTGGCTGGAGCCCCTCGACCTGCTGCCCTTCCTGCTGGTCGGGCTGGGCCTGGGCAGTTCGCTGCTGGGCCTGGGCTACGGCACGCAGGCGCTGCGCACGGCCGGTGACGCCGCGCTGCGTCTGCACGAACTCATGCGGACCCCGGAATTGGCCTCCGGCACCGGGGAATCCGCGGCGCCGGACGTGCCCGCGGGCCTGATCCGTTTCGAGGGCGTGAGCTTCGGCTACCGCGCCGATCATCAGGTGCTGCGCGGCGTCGACCTCGAGCTGGCGCCCGGCACCATGACCGCCCTGGTGGGCCCGAGCGGCTCCGGCAAGTCCACGCTGGCCAAGCTGCTGCCGCGCTTCTACGACGTGGACAGCGGCCGGATCACCCTCGGCGGCAGGGACATTCGCGACATCCCGAGCGCGGAGCTGTATCGCACGGTCGGCTTCGTCTTCCAGGACGTGCGCCTGATCCGCGGCACCATCGCCGACAATCTGCGGCTGGCCCGCCCCGAGGCCGACCTCGCCGAGCTGGAACGCGCGGCGCGTGCCGCCCGGATCCACGACCGCATCACGGCGCTGCCGCGCGGCTACGACTCCGAGATCGGCGTGGACGTCGTGCTGTCCGGCGGTGAGGCGCAGCGGCTTTCGATCGCCCGCACGCTGCTGGCCGACACCCCGATCCTGGTGCTGGACGAGGCCACCGCCTTCGCCGACCCCGAATCCGAGGCCGCCGTCCAGGACGCGCTGGCCGAGCTGGTGGCGGGCCGCACGGTCCTGGTGATCGCGCACCGCCTGCACACCATCACCGGTGTGGACCGAATCCTGGTGCTGGAGAACGGAACCCTGGTCGAACAGGGCGACCACGCGAGCCTGCACGCCGCGGGCGGCCTGTACCAGCGGCTCTGGGAAATCAACGCGGCGGCCCTGGCCGATGTCGCGGCCACCGACCGTCCCGCTCAGCGGGTTCGCGCCGATGCCGAGGAGGCCCTCCGATGATCCGCAAGGTGCTCGGCCTGGTGCCGGGCGAATTCGCCGCGCTGACACCGCGATTGCTGCTGGCCATCGTGGCTCAGGCGTTGTCGCAGGCGGCCGCGTACGTGCTGCTGGTGCCCGTGCTGAAGGCCCTGTTCGCCCAGGATCTGGGCCGGGCCTGGTGGTGGACGCTGTGGCTGGCGCTGGCCGTGGCCGGGGTCGTGGTGTTCGGCTACCTGCAGTCGGTGCTGGGCTTGCGGGTCGGCGTGGGTATGCAGCACGGCCTGCAGACCCGGCTCGGTGATCATCTGAACGCGTTGCCGCTGGGCTGGTTCGACGACCGGCACGCGGGCGAGCTGTCGCGGGTGATGGTCGAGAACGTCCGCGAGGTGCAGGGCCTGATCGCCTATCTGCTGGCGAAGATGCTGACCGGCGTGCTGGTTCCGCTGGGTGTCGCGCTGGGCATGCTGTTCGTGGACTGGCGGATCTCGCTGGCCATGCTGGTGACCGCGCCGGTGCTGTTCCTGGTGAATCTGTGGGCCAACCGTTCCTATGTGACCGCCGACGAGCGCATGCACGAGGCCGCGACCGAGGCGAATGCCCGGGTGCTGGAATTCGCTCAGGCGCAGCCGATGCTGCGTTCGCTCGGGGCGGTCGGCGCCGGCAATCGGGCGCTGGACGCGGCCCTGGCGCGCCAGCGCACCGCCGCCAACGGTCTGCTCGTCGCGGCGGTTCCCGGTCTGATCGGTTTCGCGCTGGTGGTGCAGGCCGTCTTCCTGGTGCTGGTGTACCTGGTGGTGGGCCGGGCCACCGACGGCGCGATCTCGGCCGCCGCGGCGATCGCCCTGATCGCGGTGAGCGCGCGTTTCATCGAGCCGCTGACTCAGGCCGCCCAGCTGGGTGGCGCGTTGCGCACGGCCGCGGCCGCCGCCGACCGGGTGAGCGCGCTGCTGGCGGAACCGGGACTGGCACAGCCGGATTCGCCGGTCGAGCACGCTGCCGCGCGGGTCGAGTTCGACGGCGTCACCTTCGGTTACGGCCCGGGCAAGACGGTCCTGGAGGACATCTCGTTCACCGCCGCTCCCGGCACGACGACGGCCATCGTCGGTCCCAGCGGCGCGGGCAAGTCCACACTGCTGCGCCTGGCGGCCCGGTTCCACGACGCGGATTCGGGCCGGGTCTCGGTCGGCGGCCACGATGTCCGCGACCAGCCCGCCGAGTCGCTGCTGACCCGGCTGGCCCTGGTCTTCCAGAGCGTCTACCTCTTCGATCGCTCTGTGCTGGAGAACATTCGGGCGGGCCGCCCGGACGCCTCCGATGACGAGGTCCTCGCGGCCGCGCGCACCGCACGGGTGGACGAGATCGCCGAGCGCCTGCCCGACGGCTGGCAGACCGCGGTCGGTGAGGGCGGTTCGGCGCTGTCCGGTGGTGAGCGCCAGCGGGTTTCGATCGCGCGCGCCCTGGTCAAGGATGCCCCGATCGTGCTGCTGGACGAGGCGACCAGTGCGCTGGATCCGCACAACGAGGCGGCCGTGGTGCGCGGTGTGCACGAACTCACCCGGGGCCGGACGGTACTCGTGGTGGCGCACCGGCTGGCGACCATCGCGCACGCCGATCAGATCCTGTTCATGGATGCCGGACGCATCGTCGAGCGCGGCACCCACGCGGAGCTGATCGCCCTCGACGGCCGCTACGCCGCCTTCTGGAACGAGCGCACCCGGGCGTCGGGCTGGCGTCTGGCTCGGGTCTCCGCCTAGCGGAACGGCCCCGGATCCCTTGGGGTCCGGGGCCGTTCGTGCGGACGAACCAGCCGATCGTCAGAGGCCGCAGGGCATCGCGGCGGTGGCGAGGAGGCGGGAAGTACGAGGCATGTGTTCTGTCCGATCTTTTCGTCTCAGCGCTTCGCAACCGCTGTCGAGCAAGATAAGGTAAGGCTATGCAAACCTAAGGTGGTTGGCAGGTTGTGCGAGGCAGGCAACAGTTGAGCAACTGGGACGGAGAACCGGTGGAAACGCTTCTGGTGGTCGGAGCGGGGCCGAAAGCCCTGGCGGTAGCGGCCAAGTCACGGGTGCTGCGGGACCTGGGCCTGCCCGCGCCGCGGGTGACGGTCGTCGAAGCGCGGACGGTGGGCGGCAATTGGCTGCCGACCGGCGGCTGGACCGACGGACGCCACCGCCTGGGCACCAGCCCGGAGAAGGATGTCGGCTTCCCGTACCACTCCACCTGGGCCCGTGGCCGCAACCGCGAAATCGACGAGGCCATGCGGGCGTTCAGCTGGACCGCCTTCCTGGTCGAGCACGGCACCTACGCCGAGTGGATCGACCGCGGCCGTCCCAGCCCGCAGCATCACGTGTGGGCGAAGTACCTGGGGTGGGTGGCCAAGCGCTGCGATATGGACCTGGTCCAGGGCTCGGTGACCGGTATCGCCGCCGCGGCCGACGGCTGGCTGGTCTCGGTCACCGACGCCGACGGCGGGGTCGACGAGATCGATTGCGACGCCGTCATGATCACCGGCCCCGGCCGCAGCGACCGCGCCCTGGCCGAGCACCCGAAGGTGCTCAGCATCTCCGAGTTCTGGGACCTGGCGGGCCGCCGCGAGCTGCCGCCGTCCTCGCGCGTCGCGGTGATCGGCGGTGGCGAGACCGCGGGTTCGGCGCTGGACGAGCTGGTCAACCATGACATGCTGACGGTCTCGGTGATCTCGCCCAAGGCCACGCTGTACACCCGTGGGGAAAGCTATTTCGAGAACTCGCTCTACAGCGATCCGACCAAGTGGGCCGGGCTGGGCATGGCCGAGCGCCGGGATGTCATCCGGCGCACCGATCGCGGAGTGTTCTCGGTGCGCGTGCAGGAGAGCCTGCTGGGCGACAACCGGGTGCATCACTTGCAGGGCCGCGTCGTGAGCCTGGCCGAGCAGGACGATCGGGTCGCCCTGACCCTGCGCAACGATCTGCGCCCGGATCAGGTGCACACCTTCGATCTGGTGGTGGACGCCACGGGCGGGCAGCCGCTGTGGTTCCTGGATCTGTTCGATTCCGCCGCAACCGATCTGCTGGAGCTGGCGGTCGGCGGTCCGCTCGAGCACGGGCGGCTGGAGGCGGCCATCGGTTACGACCTGGCGGTGTCCGGGCTGGACGCCAAGCTGTATCTGCCGAATATGGCCGCCATGGCGCAGGGTCCGGGTTTCCCGAATCTCAGCTGCCTGGGCGAGCTGTCGGACCGGATCCTGCAGCCGGTGGTGAATCCCGGTCCGCGCTACCGGATCTCGGGCAGGTCCGCCGCGGTCCGCGGCAGCGTGTAGAGCGAGATCCGACGGTCCGGTCGAATGTCGAAGTCGCCGAGGTGCTGCCACCCGATCTTCTCCAACGCCTTCCGCATGGGGGCGTTGCGGTGATCGGGTTCGCAGAGCAGCCGGCGGCATTCGGGTTCGGCCGCCAGGACCGCCTGGCCGAGCTGCCGCATCCAGTCCGACATGACGCCGCGGCCCAGCAGATTGGTGTCCGCGGTGGCGATGTGGAAGCCCATGTCGTGGGCTTCGGCGTCGTAGAGGCGAGCGATCTCGTCCTTGGCGGGCCGGTACAACTCCACATAGGCGACCTCGCGATTGCCCAGGTCGGGCCGGTCGAGTGCGGTGAAGTCGTATTCGAGAACGCAGGGGCGGGAGAAGGTTCCGGCCAGCTGGGTCGCGCAGTCGAGGCGGCGGCGGTCGGCGTCCCAGGCCTGTTCCCAGGTCTCGAGCAGGTGCGGCCGGTGCATCCATTCGGTGATGGTCTCCGGATCGCCGGATTCGACGTCCACCAGGCGCAGCGTGAACGGCGCGGGGAACTCGGGCACCACGGGTGCGGGGGCGCTGCGGATGTGGTCCGGAAGGTCCGTGAGTTCGCGCGCGAGGACGTAGGTCGTCCGGTTCATCGCTGTGGCGCTCCGTTCGTCGGTTAGCTTGATCACCCTGATTGGTAAGGCTAGCCTATACTAACTAGGCGGTGTTACGGTTGCCCGGACATTGCAAGGGGGACAAGCAGAACCGGCGGCTGACGCGGTCGGGCGGGTCGTAGGAGAGCGGGAAAATGGCACGGGAACTCGGCTGGATCAGGCAATTTCAGGCCCCGAGTGCGGAATCCGCGCCACCGCTGCTGATCTTCCCGCACGCGGGTGCGGGCGCTTCGGCCTACCGGGTCTTCGCCAAGAAGATGGCCGCCGACTTCGATGTCGTGGTGTTCCAGTATCCCGGCCGCCAGGACCGCGCCCGCGAGGCCGCGGCCGAAACGCTGCAGGACATGGCCGCCGGAGCCTTCGAGGCCTTCCGGGACTCCGCGCACGACTCGGGTGCGCCGCTGACCATCTTCGGCCACAGCATGGGCGCGATCGTCGCCTTCGAATTCGCCCGGCTGGCCGAGGCCGCGGGGTTGACCGTGCAGTTGCTGGCCGCCTCCTCGGCCGCCGCTCCCGCGCGCATCGCCGATCTGCCGAACCACCCCACCGACGACGAGGCGCTGCTCGACCACATGTCGGCGCTCAACGGCACCGGCGCGGAGGTGCTGGGCAGTCGTGACGTGCTGCGCATGGCGCTGCCGGTGATGAAGGCCGACTACCGCGCCTTCGACGCCTACTCCTGCCCGGCCGAGGTCGCCGTGGACGCCCCCATTCACGTGCTCGGCGGCGACGAGGACGAATTCGTCGCGCCGCGTGACCTGTTCGCGTGGGAGGGCCACTCCCGCGCGAGCATCCGGGTCACCATGTTCGCGGGCGGCCACTTCTATCTGGACCAGCACGTGGACGGCATCGCCGAACTGCTCGTCGCGGAGAAGAGCGTCGTCGCGTGACCGGAGTGGACTCCGGCGATCCGATCGTGATCGTCGGCATGGGTATCGAGGCGCCCGGTGGCGTGGACACCCTCGCGGAATTCTGGTCGGCGCTGGCCTCGGGCCGTGAACTGCTGGGGCCGTTCCCGCGGGACCGGGACTGGCCGCTGGCGGAACTGCTGAGCCTGGGCGCCCAGGACGGCTGGGGCGCGGTCCCCGATGCGGGCGGCTTCCTCACCGGCGCGACCGAGTTCGATCCGCTGTTCTTCGGCATCACCCCGCGCGAGGCGGTCGCCATGGACCCGCAGCAGCGGGCCGGCATGCGGGTGGCGTGGCGGGCGCTCGAGCAGGCCGGGATCAATCCCGCCGCGGTGGAGGGCGATGCGGCGGGCTGCTGGATGGGCGTCTCCGTGATGGAGTACGGGCCCCGGGTGGCCTCGGTCAACGAGCACAGCGGCTACCGGGTCACCGGGACCGCGCTGGGCGCGGTGGCCGGGCGCATCTCGCACGGGCTGGGCCTGACCGGGCCCTCGATCAGCGTCGACACCGCGTGCGCGTCCGCGCTCACCGCCGTGCACCAGGCCGCCGCCGCCATCCGGGCGGGCGAGTGCGAGTGGGCGCTCGCGGGCGGGGTGTGCGTCATGGGTTCGCCGGGCGCGTTCTACGAGTTCTCCAAGAACAACGCCCTGGCCTCCGACGGCCACTGCCGCTCCTACGCCGCCGACGCCACCGGAACACTGTGGGGTGAGGGCGCGGGAGTCGTCGTGCTGGAACGGGAGTCACGGGCGCGCGCGCTCGGACACCGGGTGTACGGACGGCTGCTGGGCTCGCGTGTCAATCACAACGGCAAGGGTGCGCCGATCGCGGTGCCCAGCGCGGCCGCGCAGGAACGACTGATCCGCGACACCCTGGCGGTGTCCGGCATCACCGCCGAGCAGGTCGGGCTGATCGAGGGCCACGGCACGGGGACCCCGGTCGGCGACCCGCTGGAATTGGCCGCTCTCGCCGCGACTTACGGCGTCGAACGCGCCGACACCCCGCGTCTGGGCTCGGTGAAGTCCAACGCCGGTCACGCACAGGCGGCCTCGGGTCTGCTGGCCCTGATCAAGGTGCTGCTGGCCGGGATGCACGGGCAGATCCCGCCCACCCTGCACGCCGAGCGTCCGACCGGCGAAATCGATTGGGAAGCCACCAGTCTGCGCCTCGCCACCGAACTCGAACCGTGGTCCGCCGCGGACGGCGTGCGCTACGCGGCCGTGTCCTCGTTCGGTGTCGCGGGTACCAACGCGCATGCCCTGGTCGCCCTGCCCGAGCTGGAGGAAAGCGATGTGTAGCCACCGGCTGCCCGATGGCAGCATCCCCGTCCTGCTCTCGTCCGACACCGCCGACGGCGTGCGCGCCGAGGCCGCGGGCATCCTGGACTTCCTGGAGTCGCGGCCCGCGGTCACCCCGGAACGGGTGGCGGACATGCTGTTCCGCACGCGCACCGCCCGCCGGTACCGGGCGCTGGCCATGGTCACCGGACGCGAGGAACTGATCGACGCGCTGCGCGCCGTCGCCGCCGGGACCGCGCATGCCGCGGTGGTGGCCGGCGACGGTCCCGCCACCGCGCGCCGGATCGGCTTCGTGTTCCCCGGCCAGGGCAGTCAGCGCCCCGGCATGGGCAAGCTGTACTACGAGCTGTCCCCGGCCTACCGGGCGGCGGTCGACGAGTGCTCGGGCCTGCACGCCGAACGTTTCGGCCACGACCAGCCGCTGCACTACCTGCTCGGCGCCGAGGGGCGGTACCAGGACACGGTGTGGGAAGTGCAGCCCGCCTTGATGTTCCACATGGTCGGTCTGGCCGCCATGTGGCGGGCCGCGGGCGTCGAGCCCGCCGCCACCGTCGGACACAGCCAGGGTGAGCTGGCCGCGGGCGCGGTCTCGCGGGTGATGTCGGTGCGTGACGCCGTGCTGGTGGTCACCCACCGCGCGCGCCTGGTCGAGCGGCTGTCCCCGCGCGGCTTCTCCATGGCCGTGCTGGCCATGGACCGCGAGGACTGCGAGGCGCTGCTGGCGCGGAACTCCGGCTGGGCCGAGCTGTCGGTGGTGAACGCCCCGCACATCATGGCCATCTCCGGTGACCGCGAGACCATCACCGACATGGTCGCCGCGGCCACCGCCCAGGGCCAGTTCGCCCGCGAGATCGGTGTCGCCTACCCGGCCCACACCTCGATCGTGGCCGAGTTGCGCGAGGAGTTCGAGGGCTTCCTCGGCGGCGAGATGAGCAGCGCGACCTTCCTCGACACTCGAATCCAGTGCTATGGAGCGACATTGGGCGCGCCCATCACCGCCGACCTGATCCAGGAACAGTACTGGTACTGGAACCTGCGCAATCGCGTCCGCTTCGACCGCGCCGTGGTGGCGGCGGCCCGCGACGGCATCGACACCCTCATCGAGGTCGTCGAGCATCCGGTGCTGCAGCTGGCCCTCCAGGAGAACCTCACCCTGGTCCCGCCGGACCCGGCCCGCGGCCCCCGCGACGTCAAGGTCCTCGGCACGTCCCTGCGCACCGCGACCACGCTGCGCGAATTCACCCGCAACCTGGCGACCGTCGCGGTCCACGACCTCGGCTACGACTGGAGTGCCCTGCGCACCGACGCCGTCCCGGCGCTCCCGCTGCGCGACTTCCCGCACACGGTCATGAACCCCAAGCGTCTGTGGGCGAACCCGGGCTACGCCCCCGACAAGGTGACCGCCCCCGCCCCGGCCGTGCCGAAACCCCAACGCCTGGTGGAGAAGTGGAGCCCGTGGGAACGACGCTCCCTGACCGCCCCGCGCCGCCTGGCCTTCGTCGACCCGACCGGCCGGTGCGCCGACCAGCTCTCCGCCCTGCTGGCGGCCGCCGACCGCTACGGCGCCACCGCGACCGCGCTGACCGTGACCGCATCCGATTCGGCCGCGGCTCCGCTCGCGTCCGCCATCGGCGCGTCCAGCCGCCCGACTTCGGAGCGGATCGAGTCGAACCCCCGGGGAACCGGCCGCGTCGATGTCGGCTCGGTGCTCGATTCGGCCGCAACGGTCGCCGTCACCGGGAACGGTGGGCCGGGTACGGCCGACCGCGCACTCGGTGAGGCGCGGTCCGCTGCGGCCGTCTCGGCTGATTCGGCGTCGACGTACGACAGCGTCGTGATCCTGTGGCCCGCGCTGTCGGAAGGCGGCTCGGCGAGCGCGGTGGCCGAGCTGAGCGAGTTCTTCGCCGGGCGAGCCTGGCTCCCCGCACTGGACCGCCTGCGCCCGGGCGGTGACTGCTGGCTGGTGACCAGCGGCGGCGAGTCGGTGGTGCCCGAGGACCAGCTGCCGCAGCTGTTCCACGGCGCGGTGGCCTCCGGATTCCGGTGTGTCGGTGTGGAGAAGCCCGGACTGCTGTTCCGGCACCTGGATCTCGCGGCCGACGCCGGAGTCGCGGATGCCAAGCGCCTGGTCGCGGCGTTGCACACGGCGGGTGAGCCGGAGGTGGCGTTGCGCGGCACCCAGGTGTTCGTCAAGCGACTGGTCGCCGACGAGTCCGAGCCGGGTGCGGCCGCCGATCTGGATCATGTGCTGATCGTGGGTGGCACCGGCAAGCTCGGCCTGTTGTTCGCGGAGCATTTCGCCCGGCAGGGCTCGGGCCGGGTCACCCTGGTCAGCCGGTCCGGCGAATCCGGTGCGGCCGCCGCGGATTTGGCGCGGGTGCGAGCCGCCGGAGCCACCGAGATCGTGGTCGAGGCCTGTGATGTGAATGCCGCCGACGATGTGGCGCGCCTGGCGTCGGGGTTGGGGGAGCGGCCGGTGAGCCTGCTCGTCCACGCCGCCGTCAACTATGTGGACGCGGGCATCGAGGAGATCACCGCCGACATGGTGGCCACCGCCGCCGCGTCGAAGGTGCTGGGCCTCGAAGCCGTGCTGGACGCGGTGCCGCTGAGCGCGACCGGCCGGGTGCTGCTGTGCTCGTCCATGGCCGCGACTCTCGGTGGGCGTGGGCAGATCCTGTACGCGGTCACCAACCGGATGCTGGACGTGCTCGCCCGCCGTGCGCGGGAGCGCGGCATCGACTGCTCGTCGCTGGAGTGGGGCCTGTGGAGTGTCGCAGGTCCGCTGGACGAGGCGGGCATGGCGCGGGTCGAGGGCGCCGGGGTCTTCCCGATGCATCCCGCCGACGCGATCGCCGCCGGATTCACCGGGCAGCCGACGGACGCCATCGTCATCTCCGCGGACTGGTCGTTCCTGCGCGATGTCATGGGAGCGTTCGGCCAGGCGTCGGTGCTCTCGGAAGTGCCGGAGCCGGAACCGGTCCCGGTGAACGCCGCCGCGGAACCGGAAGCGCCCGTCACGGCCGAGGTCGTCGCGCCGGAGCCCGCCACTCCCGCCGCACCCGCGCCGGTCGTCGCCGACCGTCCGCTGGCGGATCAGGTGCTCGCCGAGCTCGAACGCGTCATGGGCATCGACACCGGCGACAGCATCGACCGCTCGGTGCCGCTGGTCGCCCTGGGCCTGGACTCGTTGCAGGCCTTGGACTTCCGCAAGCGCGTGCGGGCGTCGCTGGACCGGGATCTGCCGGTCGCCGCGATTCTCGGCGGCGCGTCACTCGACGATGTCGTGCTGCTCATGGCAGCGAACACCAACTAAGGGCTAGGGGCCAGATTTCATGTCAGACACCGATGCCACCGTGGCCGGAACCTCCGTCGCCGACCGCCGCCGGGAACTGTTGCGGCGCAAGCTGGCCGAGCAGGGCCTGGCCGTCGACACCGCCGCCCCGGTGCGCCGCACCGCGGCGGGGGAGCGGCGGCCGCTGTCGGCCGGTCAGCGCCGCATGTGGTTCCTGCAGACCCGTGATCCCGAGGACACCACGCTGAACATCTGCGTGGCGTACCGGTTGACCGGCGCGCTGGACGAGGAGCGGCTGCGGCAGGCGGTGGCGTCGGTGTTCGCCCGGCACGACGTGCTGCGCACCACCTTCGGTGTGGACGAGAACGGCGAGCCCTTCCAGGTGTTCACCGATGAGATCACCCTGCCGTGGCAGTCCCACGATCTGACCGAGCTGGCCGAGTCCGCCCGCCCGGTGCGGGTGGAGGTGCTGGCCCGCCGCGAGTTCGGCCGCCCCTTCGATCTGGCCACCGAACTGCCGCTGCGGATCACGCTGGCGCGCACCGGAATCCAGGAGTGGGTGCTGTTGCTGTCGGCGCACCACGGCTGCTGGGACGATGACGCCTGGGGCGTGTTCTTCACCGATCTGAACGCCGCCTACAACGGCGCCGCGCCGACCGCCCCGCCCGCGCAGTTCGTCGACCTCGAGGTCCTCGACGCCCCCGCCGACGACGAGGCGGACATCGCCTATTGGCGAAACACCCTGCGTCCCTTGCCCGAACCGCTCGAGCTACCCGGCGCGGCCGTGGCCGCACCCTCCAAGCGCGCCGACCGCTGCACCGTGGCGCTGCCCGCCGACCTGCTCGGCCGGGTGGACGCCTTCGCCCGTGAGCACGCGGCCAGCCCCTTCATGGTGCTGCTCGCCGGGTACGCCGCGCTGATCCAGCGCTACACCGCCGCCGAGGACTTCCTGGTGTCCATCCCGGTCACCAACCGCCGCTCGGCCGCCGCCGAACAGCTCATCGGCTATTTCGGCAACACCCTGCTGCTGCGCGAGACCTTCGCCCGCACCGAGACTTTCGCCGTTCTGGTCGAGTCCACCAAGCGCACCTGCCTGGACGCCTTCGCGCATCAGGCCGTCGGCATCGACCGCGTCGTCCGCGAGGTGAACCCGGAGCGGGTCGCCGGCCGCGACGGCATGGATCAGCTGGTGCGGCTGGGCTTCAGCGTCCGCAAGAGCGCCGACGGGTTCGCGTTGCGCGAGGTTTCCTCGGTGCAGCTGGACGAGCTGGGCGCGCCGACCGCGCAGGTGCCGCTGGCCCTGGCCGTCGTCACCGAGAGCGCGCACGGCGCGGTGCTCGAGGCCGAGTACCAGGTGGACGTGCTGTCCGAGCCGCTGGTGCGGCGCATGCTGGAACACTTCGTGCGCCTGCTGGATCGGGCGCTGAGCGCGCCCGCCGCCCGCCTCGCCGACCTCGACATGCTGGGCGGCGCCGACCGCACCGCGATCCTGGAGCAGTCGCGCGGCGCGCAGGCGCCCTCGGACGAGACCACCATGGTCGACCTGTTCGAGGCCGCCGTGGCCGCCGGACCCGAGACCCTCGCCCTGGTCTCGGAGGACACCGAACTCACCTACGCCGCCCTGAACCGCCGCGCGAACCGCCTGGCGCACTGGCTGATTCGCGAGGGCCTGGGCGGCGAGGACATCGTCGCCCTGCGCATGAGCAATTCGGTCGAGTTCATCGTGGCCGTCTACGCCGTGCTCAAGGCGGGCGCGGCCTACCTGCCCATCGACCCCGCCTACCCGGACGACCGCATCGACTATCTGGTCGCCGACGCCGCCCCGCGGCTGGTGCTGGGCCGGGTCGAGCTCGACGCCGCGGAGGAGGCCGCCGCCGGGCTGCCCGACGCCGACCCCTCGGACGCCGACCGCGTCCGCCCGCTGCTCCCGGCCAACCTGGCCTACGTCATCTACACCTCGGGCTCGACGGGCAAGCCCAAGGGCGTCCCGGTCTCGCACGCCGCGATCGCCGAGCACGTGGTCAGCTTCACCGCCGAATGGGGCATGACGTCGGAAGACGTACTGCTGCAGTCGTCCTCGGTGTCCTTCGACGCCTCGCTGCTCGACATCTTCGTCACCCTCGCGCTGGGCGCGCGCCTGATCGTGCCCAAGCCGGAGGCGTTCCGCGACATCCGCTACGTCGCCGATCTGATCACCCGCCGCGGCGTCACCGTGCTGCACATGGTGCCGTCCATGCTCAGCACCTTCCTGCTGCTGCCCGAGGTGAGTGAATGGCGGGCGCTGCGTCACGTCCCGGTCGGCGGTGAGGCGCTGCCGGGTGAGGTGGCCGACAAGTTCGCGACCGTCTTCGACGCCGAACTGCGCAACCACTACGGCCCGACCGAGGCCGTCGTGTGCGCCACCCATCAGCCGGTGTCGGGCCCGCAGGGCACCGGGATCGTACCGATCGGCGTCCCGAATCAGAACGTGCACGCCTACCTGCTCGACGAGGCCCTGCAACTGGTGCCCGCGGGCGTGGTCGGCGAGATCTACCTGGGCGGTGCGCAATTGGCGCGCGGCTACCTGGGCCGCCCGGCCCTCACCGCGAGCCGTTTCGTCGCCGACCCGTTCACCCCGGGCGCGCGCCTGTACCGCTCCGGAGACCTGGCCCGCCGCAACGAGTTCGGCGAGATCGACTTCGTGGGCCGCGCCGACGAGCAGGTGAAGGTGCGCGGCTTCCGGATCGAACTCGGCGAGGTGGAGTCCGCGCTGGCCGCGCACCCGGCCGTCGGCCACTGCGTGGTCGTGGTGACCGAGGATCCGGCCGTCGGCGCCCAGCTGGCCGCCTACCTGGTGCCCGCCGCCGGCGCGACCGTGGACGTGGAGCAGGTCCGCGCCCAGGCCGCCGCCGCGCTGCCGGAGTACATGGTGCCCAGCGCTTTCGCCGTGATCGACGAGATCCCGCTGACCGTCAACGGCAAGCTGGACAAGCGCGCGCTGCCCGCCCCGGCCCCGGCCGTGGAGCGCGTGCACCGCGCGCCCGCCACCGCCACCGAGCGCCGCCTGTGCGGGATCTACTCGCACCTGTTCGGTGTCCCGGTCGTCGGCGCGGACGATTCGTTCTTCGAACTCGGCGGCCACTCGCTGCTGGCGGCCCGCCTGGTCGCGCAGATCCGCGCGGAGTTCGGTGTCGAGCTGGATGTGCGCATCGTGTTCGACACCCCGACCCCGGCCGGGCTCGCGGCCGGTCTGGTCGCCCGGTTCCGTGACGAGTTCGGCATCGACCTGGACGCCATGGACGACGAGGACGAGACCGCCGAGCCGGTCGAAACCGTGGTCCCCGCACCGGTTTCCGGCCGTCCCGCCGTGACCGAACGGGAGCGCCCGGAGCGGCTGCCGCTGTCGTACTCGCAGCTGGCCATGTGGTTCCAGTACCGCATGGAGGGCCCCAGCGCGGTCGGCAACCTGCCCTTCGCCGTGCGCTTCGAGGGCGGCCTCGACATTCCCGCGCTGCGCGCCGCGCTCACCGACGTGGTGGCCCGGCACGAGGCGCTGCGCACCGGATTCGGTGAGCGGGACGGCATTCCGTACCAGGAGATCCGAGCGGCCGGTGAGGTCGCGCTCGACGTGACCGGCGTCGACCCCGAACTGCTGGCCGACGAACTCGCCGAGATCGGCCGCTACGCCTTCACCGTCGAATCCGAGCCGCTGCTGCGCGCCCGGCTGCTGGTGCTCGACCCGAGCACCCAGGTGCTGTCGCTGCTGGTGCACCACATCGTGGCCGACCACGCCTCGCTGGGCATCCTGCTCGACGACCTGATCGCCGCCTACCGTGCCCGCGTCGAGGGCGGCCGGGCTCCGGAGTGGACTCCGCTCGCCGTGCAGTACGCGGATTACGTGCTGTGGCAGCACGACGTCTTCGGGCCGGGAACGGATTCCGCGGCGCGCGACTACGGCCGGGCGCAGCTCGAGCACTGGCGCGGCGCGCTGGCCGACGTCCCGGACCAGATCGACGTCGCGCCCGACCGGGCCCGCCCCGCGGTGCTCGGCAAGCGCGGCGAGGTCGCCACCTTCGCCGCCCCGGCGGCCCTGCGCACCGGGCTCGCGGCCCTCGCCGAGTCCTGTGGCGCAACGGAATTCATGGTTTACCAGGCCGCCGTCGCGACCCTGCTGCACAAGCTGGGCGGCGGCTCCGACATCGCTCTCGGCACCCCGGTGGCCGCCCGTGTCGACCCGGCCACCGCGCCGCTGGTCGGCCTGTTCGCCAATATGGCGGTGCTGCGCAACGACCTGTCCGGCACGCCGACCCTGCGCGATACCGTGCGCCGGGGCCGCGAGGTGGTGCTGGACGCGCACGCGCACCAGGAACTGCCGATCGAACGCCTCGTGGAGGCGCTCAACCCGGCGCGTTCCCGCTCTCGCAATCCGCTGTTCCAGAGCATGCTGCACTTCCGCGGCGCGGACTGGGCCCCGGCGACGGTGACCGTGGCCGGCGCCACCACCGCCACCGTGCTGCCCGTCGACTTCGACGTGTCGTTCCTGGATCTCAATATCTCGGTGAACGTCACCGGCGACGGCGGGCTGGCCGTGCGTGTGGTCGCCAACGCCGACCTGTACGAGCCGGAGACCGTGCGGCTCATCGGGTCCGCGCTGGTCGCCACCCTGGAGGCGTACGCGACCGCGCCCGACCGCACCGTGGTCGAGCTCGAGGTGCTGCCGGTCGCCGACCTGGACCGGCTGCTCGCGCCGCCCGCGCCCGCCGCGCGGACCCTCGCCGTGGCCACCGGCGACCACGCCGCCACCGAACGCGCCCTCATCGACCTGCTCGAGGAGCTGCTCGAGATCGACGATGTCGAGGCCGACGACAACTTCTTCGCCCTCGGCGGCGACAGCGTCATCTCCATCCAGTGGTCGGCCCGCGCCACCGCGCTCGGCCTGGCGCTCACCCCGCAGCTGGTGTTCGAGCACCTCACCATCGCCGAACTGGCCGCCGCGGTCGATGCCGCCGAACCCGTTGCCG
Organism: Nocardia sp. CA-145437; assembly: GCF_050956485.1. Classification (NCBI taxonomy): domain Bacteria; kingdom Bacillati; phylum Actinomycetota; class Actinomycetes; order Mycobacteriales; family Nocardiaceae; genus Nocardia; species Nocardia sp. CA-145437. Next base: position 910,744 of record NZ_CP191204.1, read on the forward strand.
CGCAAGCGGAGTCGATTCCACAGGAGGAATCCGCGCCCCTGAGCGCCTCCGGCCTCGACGCCGACGCCCTCGCCGCCCTGACCGCCTCCTGGGGAGCCCGATGACCGCCGCCGCTGGAACCCCGAGCGCCGCCGCCCCGCCGCGGATCGAGGACGTCCTCGCGCTGAGCCCGCTGCAGGAGGGCCTGTTCTCGCTGTCGCGGCTCGCCGGCGACGGAATCGACCTGTACACCATGCAATTCGTGGTGGACATCGACGGCCCGCTCGACACCGGCCTGCTTCGCCGCAGCGCCCAGGCCATGCTGGACCGGCATCCCAACCTGCGCGCCGCGTTCTGGGACGAGAACGTGCCGCGGCCGGTGCAGATCGTGCCCGCCCACGCCGAGATGCCGTGGACCGAACAGGACGCGCGGCCCGAGGAATTCGACGACCTCGCCGCCGCCGAACGGCGCGTCCCGTTCGATCTGAGTCGTGGGCCCGCCCTGCGCGTGCTGCTGCTCACCGTGCCCGGGACCGGCGCGCGGCGCATGATCCTCACCGCCCACCACATCCTGATGGACGGCTGGGCGGTGGCGATCTACTTCACCGAGCTGCTGGCCGTCTACCAGGCGGGCGGATCCGCCGCGGCACTGCCGAAACCGCGTCCCTACCGCGACTACATCGCCTGGCTCGGCGCGCAGGACACCGCGGCCGTCACCCAGCGCTGGACCGACTACCTGGTCGAGCTGACCGGCCCGCTGCTGCTGGCGGGCGGCGCGCCGATCGCCGCCGACGCGGTGCCGGAGAAGACCCGCCTGCTGCTGTCGGCCGCCGACACCGCGGCCGTCCGGTCCTGGGCGGGCGCCCACGGCCTGACCCTCAATACCGCGGTGCAGTTCGCCTGGACGGTCCTGCTCGGCCGCCTCACCGACCGTCGCGACGTCGTCTACGGCACCACCATTTCCGGTCGCCCCGACCAGCTTCCGGGCGTGGAGGGCATGGTCGGGCTGTTCATCAACACCGTGCCCGTCACCCACCGCCTGGACCGCGAGCTGTCGGTGGTCGAGCAGTGCGCGCGCCTGCAGCGCGAATGCGCGGCCATGCGCGACATCGGCTACGTGAGCCTGTCGTCGGTGCAGCGCGCCGCGGGGCACGGCACGCTCTTCGACACCCTGTTCGTGTTCGAGAACGCGCCCATCGACGACGCCATCCGCACCGTCACCGCCCCCGACGGGGCCCGGTTCCGGCCGGTCGAGATGGAATCCCTCGCGCACTACCCGCTCACCGTGGTCGCCCACATGAGCGGCGACGAACTGCTGGTCCAGTTCGAGGCCATGCCCGCCGCCCTGCCGTACCTGCCCGCCGAGGGTCTCGGCGAGCGGCTGCTGGCGGTGCTGCGTCAGCTGCCCGGAATCGGGTCGGCCACACCGGATGCGCTCAGCGTGCTCACCGCCGACGAGCGCGCCGCGTTCGCCGCCGCCGAGACCCCCGGCGTGGATTCGGCCGAGCCCGCCGATTCGGTGTGGGAGCTGTTCGAGCGGCAGGTCGCGGCGACACCGGAAGCCGTTGCGCTCCAGGACAGTTCCGGACTCCGGCTGACCTACCGGGAGCTGCGGGAGCTGGCCGCCCGGCAGGCGGTCGAGTTCGCCGAGCGGGGTGTCGGCGCGGAAAGCGTTGTCGCGCTGGTCATGCCGCGCTCGCCGCGCTCGATCATCGCGCTGCTGGCCGCGTTCGCCGCGGGCGGTGCGTATGTGCCGGTGGACATCACCCTGCCCGCCTCCCGCATCGAATCGATCCTGCGGCAGGCGAGCCCGGCGCTGGTGGTCACCGACGCCGCCACCCGTGGCGACCTCGATCCCTCGGGCACCCTGCTGACCGGGCCCGTTCTGGTGCTCGACAATTCCCCTGTAGCGCAGGGCCTTTCGGACGAGCCGGTCGGCACCCCGCAGGTCGTCCGTCACCCGGATCAGCTCGCGTACCTCATCTTCACCTCCGGCTCGACCGGCGAACCCAAGGGCGTCGCCGGAACCCAGGCCGCGCTCATGGCCTACTTCGCCGATCACCGCGACCGGGTCTACCGCCCTGCCATGGCGCGGCTGGGCCGCCCGCTGCGCATCGCGCACGCCTGGTCGCTGAGCTTCGACGCCTCCTGGCAGCCCATGGTCGGCCTGCTGGCCGGGCAGGCCATCCACCTGTTCGACGCCGTGGAGATGCGCGACGCGCACCGGTTGTGCGCGGGCATGATCGCCCGCGACATCGACATGATCGACACCACCCCGTCGATGTTCGCGCAGCTCAACGCCGCCGGACTGGTCGACCGCGAACTGCCGGTGCTGGCACTGGGCGGCGAGGCCATCGACGCCGCGCTGTGGGCGCGACTCCGCGAGCTGGCCCCGAGCGCCGGCAGCGGACGCGGCGGGACCGCGGTGTACAACTGCTACGGCCCGACCGAGACCACGGTCGAGGCCGTGGTCGCCCCCATCGCCGAGTTCGAGACCCCGACCATCGGCACCCCCAACGCCGGAATGTCGGGCTATGTCCTGGATTCCATGCTGCGCCCGGTTCCCGGCGGCGTCGTCGGCGAGCTGTACCTGTCGGGCCCGCAGCTGGCCCGCGGTTACATCGGCCGCGCGGCAACGACTTCGGACCGTTTCGTGGCCGACCCGTTCCGGCCCGGCCGCCGCATGTACCGCACCGGTGACCTGGTCCGTCACCTGCCGCACGGCGGCCTCGGCTACCTGGGCCGCGCCGACGCGCAGGTCAAGGTGCGCGGCTACCGCATCGAGATCGGCGAGATCGAGACCGCGCTGCGCCGGCTGCCCGGCGTGGACACCGCGGCCGTCACCGTGGTCCGCCGCGCGGGCGGGGCGAGCCTGGTGGGCTTCGTGGTCGGCGAGCCCGATCGGGTCGTGGACCCGGTGCGCACCCGCGCCGCGCTCTCGGAGAGCCTGCCCGCCTACATGATTCCGGCCCGGGTGCTCACGCTGCCGCAGCTGCCGGTCAACGCCAACGGCAAGCTCGACGGTCCGGCCCTGACCCGGCTGGCCGAGGCCGCCCTGGCCGACACCGGCTCCGACACCGCGCCGCGCACCGCCACCGAGAAGGAACTCGCCGAACTGCTGGCCGAGCTCTTCGACGGCCGCGCGCCCGGCGTGGACGACGACTTCTTCGCCCTCGGCGTGGACAGCATCGTCGCCATCTCCCTGGTCAACAAGGCCCGCCGCCGCGGTCTCACCCTGACCCCGCGCATGGTCCTGGCCACCCCCACCATCCGGGAACTGGCCGCCGCCCTCGACGCGGCCGAGACCGCCGCCGCCGAGAAGGTCGCGGATTACGGTGCGGTGCCGCCGCTTCCGGTGGTGTCGTGGATGTACGAGTACGGCAACTACCGCCGCTTCACCCAGACCGCGCTGCTGCGCTTGCCCGCCGGCATCGACCGGCAGGCCATCGAGGCCGCACTCCAGGGTGTGCTGGACGGCTACGACACGCTGCGCTCCACCCTCACCGATACCGGCGACGGCCCGCGCCTGGTCACCGCGCCGCCCGGCACGGTGCGGGCGGCCGACATCCTCACCCACATCGCCGATCCCGCCGACACCGCCCAGGCCGTGCACGGCGCGGCCCGGGTCCTGATGGACGAGATCGACCCGCGCACCGGCGATATGGTGCGCGCGGCCTGGTTCTCCGGCACCGATCAGGGTGACGTCCTGCTGCTCACCATCCACCACCTGGCCGTCGACGTGGTGTCGTGGCACCTGCTGATCGCCGCCCTCGGTGAGGGGGCCGCGCTGCCGGAGTCCACCTCGTACCGGGAGTTCTCCCGGCGGATGGCCGAGCGCGCCGAGTCGGCGGAAATCCTGTCCCAGAGCGCGTATTGGCGTGATCAGCTGGACGCCCCCGACCCGGCCATCGGCCGCCGCATCCCGTATCCGGACACCGACACCTGGTCGTCGCTGCGGGTCGCCACGGCCATCACCCCGGTCCCCGTGACCGAACGGGTACTGGCGTCCCTCACCCGCGACGAGGGCGTGCGCGAATTCCTGCTCACCGCCCTCACCGTCACCCTGGCGAGCTGGCGGCGCGAGCGCGCCCAGGATCCCGCGCACGGCGCGCTCATCGCGCTCGAGGGTCACGGCCGCGCCGACGACCTGCTCGACACCGACACCAGCAACACCCTCGGCTGGTTCACCACCGTGTTCCCGGTCCGCCTGGGAGCGGGCGCGACGGTGGACATCGAACGCGCCGAACAGGATCCGGCGGCGGCGCGCGCCCTGCTGGACGCGGTGACCGCGCAGCTCGCCGCGATCCCGAACGGTGGCTCGGACTACGGTTTGCTCCGCTACACCACCGGAGTGCCGGAGCTGGCCACCGCGCGGCACCCGCAGGTCGAGTTCAACTACCTGGGCCGCGTGGACCTCAGCGGCCAGGCCGCCGACTCGTGGTCGCTGCTCACCGGCCCGCTCAACGAGTCGCTGCCGCTGGATCCGGAACCGGACCTGCCGCTGCGCTACGCCCTCGATGTCATCGCGGGCATCGGCTCGACCCCGGAAGGCCCGCAGCTGACCACGAATTGGCGCTGGAGCGAGACCCTGTTCACCGAGGCGGAAGCCACCCGCCTCACCGAACTGTGGCAGCGCAGCCTGGCCGCGCTGGCGGCCGCCACATAGCGGAAGACGAGACGACATCGGCCGCCGACCTCGACAGGGTCGGCGGCCGTTCGTCTCCGGTAACCGATCAGGCGGCGGCGGATTCGCCGCGGTGACCGTGATGCGGTGCGGAGAGCCGCCGCTCGATGGCCGACGGCGCCGCGGCAGCGACGGACCCCTCCAGATCGAGCAGCAGCCAGCCGTCGCGCGTCCAGCCGCCGTGGATATCGGTCCGCGCCAGGCGTCCGCCCGGCACGAACGGGTCGTTGACGAATCCTTCGGCGGCGCCGTCCAATTCCAGCGCCAGCGCCGAACCGCCCAGGTACACACGGCCGGACCGGCCCGGCGGCACCAGCCGCAACGCGTCGTCCAGCACCAGCAGCCGAGCGCCGGGAATCGGCCGCACCCGCCCCGAACCGTCCAGGGGTCCGCGTGCGGCCACGCCCGCGTATTCCGGTGTGGTGTAGGCGAATCCGGTGCAGGAGCCCGGAGCCAGTTCGTGCAGCAGCGCCGACAGCGCCGCCGGGCAGTCGTTCCCGAACACGTCCCAGCGGCGCACGGTGGGCAGCGCGGGGGAGGGGAGGAAGGCGAGGTTGGCCAGGGTGTCGGCGTCGGCCACCACGTGGGTGGCCGCGCTCAGCGCGATGAGTTCGGCGAGGGCGCCCGCGTCGGCGCGCTGCGGGGCCGTGGCCAGGACCAGCGTCGCCCCGTCGGCCAGTGCGGCCAGCAGTTCGACCGCGGCGTCGGTGGTGTCCCAGCGGGTGGCCAGCAGTCGCGAATCCGGCGAGCCGTAGGCGCGGTCGATCTGGCAGGAGCGCTGATCGGCGGCCACCGCGCGGCGGTCGTCGGCGGCCGCGGCCACCGCGACCGGTTTCAGCCCGGTGCCGGTGGGGCCCAGTTCGGCCAGCACCGTGCCGAATTCGGCGGCGCTGGCGATATCGCAGAGGATGCGGGCCAGATCGTCGAGGGTGGGTCCGGCCGTGCCGGTCACGCCGCCGTCGAGCCGTTCGTAGAGTTCGGCGTAGGTGAGGATGTGCCCGCCGCAGCGGACGGCCGTGCGCAGTGACGGCACGCGGCGCCCGCAGTCGATGAGCATGGAAACCGAGGGGACGTCGTACAGTTCGACCCCATTGGCCCATTCGTCCGCGAGCCGGTGACGCTCGACGGCGGACAGTGAATCCGGCACCGCACGCTCCATCGTTCCAAACCCCCGGTACTAACTTATGCAAACCTAACCTAATCCATGAAGAGCACGATCGGCCACCCCTTCGGGGATCGAATCGGCGACAACGGTCTGCAACTCGGGAGAAAATTAGGCTAGGCTCACCTACCGCTCGGCCGTTTCGGCCGGGCACGCTCGGTCGATCCGGTCGGGCAGAGCAGACAGGAGAGCACGATGAAGTCGCGGTCGTTCACCGCAAAAGCCGCCCTGGCGGCGGTCGCAGGCCTGCTCGCGCTCGGGCTCACGGCCTGCGGATCCAGCTCCGACGACACGGCCTCGGGTGGCGGCGCCCCGGTCACCATCACCCACGCGCACGGCCAGACCACGGTCGAGGGCACCCCGACCCGCATCGTCGCCCTGGGCAACCAGTGGCTCGACACCACGCAGGCGCTCGGCGTCACCCCGGTCGGCTACATCGACAACATCGCGGTCCTCAGCAAGGGCGCCCCGCCCTGGGAGCCGGCCGCCCTGTCGCAGTCCAAGGCCCTCTCGACCACCGGCAGTCTGGCCGAACAGGTCGCCGCGCTGAACCCGGACCTGATCCTGGCCGACCCGTTCATCGCCGACGCCAAGACCTACGGCGACCTGTCCAAGGTCGCGCCCACCCTGCCCGGCCTCACCAAGGAAGCCGTGACCCCGTGGGCCGACCAGGTGCACGCGCTGGGCCAGGTACTGCACCAGACCGCCGCCGCCGACAAGGTGGTCGCCGACCTCAACGGCCGCATCGACGGCATCGCGCAACGCAATCCGGGCCTGAAGGGCAAGACCTTCGTCAGCTCCTGGCTGGCCGGGCCGTCGCAGCTGATGGTCCTCACCGACCCGAAGGACGGATCCAGCCGCCTGTTCACCCAGCTCGGCATGACCATCCCGCAGCGCCTGGTGGACCAGGGCGGCAACGGCGGCCGCCTGGCCCTGTCGCCGGAGCGCCTCGACGAACTGAACGCCGACCTGCTGCTGGCCGGCTACTCGCCCGGCTTGGACGAGAAGTACCGCGCCCTGCCCGGGTACAACGACCTGCCCTCGGTGAAGAAGAACTCCATCGTCTTCCTCACCGTCCAGGAGATCAGCGCCATCAACCAGCCCACCCCGCTGGCCCTGCCCTACCTGCTCGACAAGCTCGAACCGGCCCTGGCCAACGCCGCCAAATGACCCGCGCCGACCACCGCTACGCGCTGCGCCCCGGCGTCACCTGCCTGACGATGCCGGGCGGCGCGGTCCTGCTGAACCCGCCCCGCAACGAGAAGCTGACGGGCCTGACCGCACCCCAGAGCCAGGCCCTGAAGACCCTCAACCGCGGCCCGGCGACCCTGACCCAGCTGGAGCCCGAATCCGATTCGGTGACACCGCTGCTCGACCGCCTGACCGGCGCGGGCTGGCTGGAGGTCACCGTCCGTGACGGCGATCGGGATCTCTACACCCTGCGCCCCTTCGCCACCCCGCCCGCCCGTCCGGCGGGCGCGTCGGCGGCCCCCCTCTCGAAATTCACGGTGATCCACCGTGATTCGGAGGGCCTGGTGCTCGAGCACCCCACCTCGTGGTGCGACCTGCGGGTGCACGACCCGCGCCTGCTCGCCTTGGCCGGCGGTGCGAGCCCGTCCGAACTCGGCCTGCCCGAGCATCTTTCGGCCCGCATCGCCGCCGACCTGGCCTGGGGCGGCTTCACCGCCGACCCGTCCACCGAGTCCGGCGACTTCACCACCCGCAGCTGGAGCGCCCCCGACCTGTGGTTCCACCGCCGCAGCACGCTGGGCTCCCGCACGGTCACCTGGGACAACTTCGGCCCGACGGCGTGGGCGAAGGACGAGTTCCCGCAGGTCCCCGCGCACCGTCCGGCCTACCCGGGCGAGTCGGTCGCGCTCCCGGCCCCCGATCTGGCCGCGCTGCGCGCCTCGGACCCGTCCCTGACCGCCGTCGTCGAGGACCGCCGCTCCTGCCGCGCCTTCGACGACAGCAACCCGATCACCCTGGCTCAGCTGGCGGAACTGCTCTACCGCACCGCCCGCACCCGCTCGGTGGAACGGACTCCCGACGGCGGCGAACTCCCGTCCCGCCCTTACCCTTCGGGCGGCGGCGTTCACGAGCTGGAGCTCTACCCGGTGGCCCGCACTGTCGAGGGCCTGCCCCCCGCCATGTACCACTACGACTCCTTCGAGCACGTCCTGCGCCCCGTGGCCCCCGCCGATTCCCCCGAGGTCGAGCGTCTGCTCCGCACCACGACGGCGACCCTGGCCAATGCGTCCGAACCGCAACTGCTGCTGTTGATCTCGGCGCGCGCGGGCCGGGTCATGTGGTCCTACGAGTCGGTCGCCTACGCCAACATGCTCAAACATGTGGGCGTCCTCATGCAGACCCTCTATCTGGCGGCCACCGCCATGGGTCTGGGCGCGGTGGCCCAGGGCTTCTCCGACACCGCCGCGTTCACCGCCGCCGCCGGCGTCTCCGAACTGGAGGAATGCAACGTGGGCAGCGTCATCCTGGGCACCCCCGCCGCCTGAACCGGTTGTCGGACCTGCCTGGGAGGATCGATCGCATGACGGTGACCGGGGATGATGTTCGGGCGGTGGCGCTTTCGCTGGCGCGCACCGCCGAGCAGTTCGAATGGCAGATGCCGACCTTCCGGGTCGCGGGGAAACTGTTCCTGACCCTGCCGGAGAACGAGACCTCGATGGCCGTCCGATGCCCGATCGCCGACCGCGACGAACTGGTGCGGGCCGAGCCGGACAAGTTCTGGATCGCCCCGCACGAGGCGGGCAACGCCTGGGTCCGGGTTCGCCTGGCGGCCTTGGACGATCGCGACGAGCTGGAGGCCATCGTCACCGACTCGTGGCGGCAGGCCGCGCCCCGGGAGTTGACGGACCCGGCCTGAGCGGCCGGGTCCGCGCGGGTCAGAAGGTGACGCGCTGGTCCTCGGGCAGGAAGAGCTTGTCGCCGGAGGTGACGCCGAACGTGCTGTAGAACTCCGGCAGGTTGCGGACGACCTGGTTGCAGCGGAATTCGTCGGGGGAGTGGGTGTCGGAGAGACCCTCGGCGGTGAGCTCGGGGGTCTGCTTCGCACGCCAGCCCCGGGCCCAGGACAGGAACATGGTGCGGTAATCCGGGTTGTCATTGCCGGCGCGCTTCTCGGCGAGCCGGTAGGCGGCCAGGGCGATCTGGAGTCCGCGCAGGTCGGCCAGGTTCTCACCGAGCGTGAGTTTGCCGTTCACCTTGTTCTCGGGCGACACCCCCTCGGGGACCAGGCCGTCGTACTGGGCGACCACCTTGGCCGCGCGGGCTTCGAAGGCGGCCTTGTCCTCCGGCGTCCACCAGTCCCGCAGATTGCCGTCGCCGTCGTACTTGCGGCCCTGATCGTCGAACCCGTGTCCGATCTCGTGGCCGATGGTCGCGCCGACCGCGCCGAAGTTCACCGCCAGCTGCGCGTCCTTGTCGAAGTACGGCGGCTGCAGATACGCGGCGGGGAAGACGATCTCGTTGTTGGGCGGCGAGTAATACGCGTTGACGGTCTGCGGGCTCATGCCCCACTCGGACTTGTCGACCGGCTTGCCGAGCCGGTCCCAGTCCTTCTTGTTGTTGAACGCGTTGATGGCGAGCAGGGATTGGACGAGCTTGCCGCGGGTGACGGTCAGCTTCGAGTAATCGTCCCACTTGTCCGGGTACCCGATCTTGACTCGCATCTTGTCCAGTTTGGCCAGGGCCGCGTCCCGGGTGGGCTGCGTCATCCAGGCCGAGGCGCGGAAGTTCTCCCGGTAGGCGTTCAGCAGATCGTCCACCATCCGCTTGACCTCGTCCTTGGCCGAGGCCGGGAAATGCTTGTCCACGTACAGCTTTCCCAGCGATTCCGGCAGCGAGGAGTTCACCAGGTTGACGCCGTACTTCCAGCGTTCCTGCCGCTCCTGCTGTCCGCGCATGACCCGCCCGGCGAACTGGAAGTAGGCGTCGTTGATCGCGATCGGCAGGTAGGGCGCGTAGGCCCGAACCACCGACAGCTTCAGATAGTCGCGCCAGATCGCGATATCGGTGTCGGCCCAGATCTGCCCGGCCGCGGTGATGTAGGACGGCTGCGCGACCACCACTTCCGCGAACAGGTCCTTGGGCCGGTCGGTGCATCCGGCCAGCCACGGCTCGAAGTCGAAGCCGCGGCCGAGTTCGGTCAGCTGCTGCCAGGTCATGCGGTTGTAGGAGGCGTCGGCGTCGCGGCGGCGCACCCGATCCCAGAAGACGGCCGCGATGCGGGTCTCCAGGTCGAGGATCCGCTGCGCCATTCCGCTCGGATCGGCGAACCCGGCGCCCTTGGCGATCGCTTCCAGGTAGACCCGATACCCCTTCAGCTTCTCGGCGTACTGCGGTTTGCTGTAGTAGTCCTCCTCCAGCCCGAGCCCGGACTGCGAGATCCCGGGGATGTAGGCGTTGGAGTTCTTGCGGTCGATGCTGACGCCGATCCCGATCAGCCCGCCGATCGGCAACGCGCCCATCACCTTCGCCAGATCGGGCTTGGTCGCGGCCTTGTCGACCTGGTCGAACAGCTCCTGCAGCGGCTGCATCCCGAGCTTCTCGACGGTGTCCCAGTCGACGCGCGCGTCGTAGAGGTCGCGGATCTTCTGCGCGTCCGAACCCGGTTCCGGGTCCTTGATCCCGTCGATGATCTCCCGCAACTGGTTCAGCGTGCGCTCGTTGGCCTCGCTGATCGCACCGAAGGCGGGCTTGTCCGGCGGCAGCTGGTACTCCCGCAGCCACTTGCCGTTGACGTACCGGTACAGGTCGTCCTGCACCCGGACCGCCTCGTCCGCTCCCGAGAGATCCGGCCCCGTCACCGTTTTCGCCGTCGAATCCTTGCTACAGGAGGCCAAGGCGGCCGCGGCCGGAACCAGCCCGAGGGCGATCAGGAATGCGCGGCGATCCAAGCGCGCCGAACCCGACGAAGTCACAGGCACTACCTCTCGTGAAGCTGCGATACCGACGCGAGGCTACCGGGGAAGGCAGCCCCGCGCGGGGTGTCGCGAGCTCAGAGGGTGACGCGCTGGTCCGGCGGCAGGAACGCTTTGTCGCCTTCCTTCACGTCGTAGGTGCTGTAGAACTCGCCGAGATTGCGCACCACCTGGTTGGATCGGAACTCCGGGGGCGAGTGCGGATCATTGGCGAGCTGCTGTTCCAGCGACTGGTCGGTCATCTTGGTCCGCCAGGTCCGGCCCCAGGATTCGAACATCGGCTTGTAGTCGGGCGTCGCGGTCCCCGCGCGCTCCTGCGCCATGCGGTACGCGGCCAGCGAGATCTCCAGTCCGCGCAGGTCGGCCAGGTTCTCTCCGACGGTCAGCTCACCGTTCACGTGCTGATCGGCGGGCAGACCCTCCGGCACCAGCGCGTTGTACTGCGCGATGAGCTGCTCGGTCTTGGCCTGGAAGGCGGCCTTGTCCTCCGGGGTCCACCAGTCCTTCAGGTTGCCGTCCCCGTCGTACCTCGCGCCCTGATCGTCGAAGCCGTGCCCGATCTCGTGGCCGATGACCGCGCCGCCCGCACCGTAGTTCACGGCGGGCGCGGCGTTCGGGTCGAAGAACGGCGGCTGCAGGAATGCCGCGGGGAAGACGATCTCGTTGCCGCTGGGGTTGTAGTAGGCGTTCACCGTCTGCGGCGGCATGCCCCACTCCGACTTGTCCACAGGCGTCCCCAGCCGGTCGAACATGCGCTTGGCGTCGAAGGCCGCGGAGGCGCGCAGGGATTCGATCAACCGGTCGCGGGTGACGGTGAGCTTGCCGTAGTCCTCCCATTTGTCCGGGTAGCCGATCTTGGCGTCGATCTTGTCCAGCTTGGCGATGGCCGCCGCCCGGGTGGGCGCCGACATCCAGGACGAGTTCTTGAAGTTGTCCCGGTAGGCCGCGCGCAGATCGTCGACCATCTCCAGCGCCCGCTTCTTGGCCTCGGGCGGGAAGTGCTTGTCCACGTACAGTTTTCCGAGCGCCTCGCCGACCGTCTCGTTCACCGTGGACACCGCGGACTTCCACAGTTCGGGCCGCTGCTGCAGGCCCGCCATCTCCCGGCCGAAGAAGTCGAAGTTCGGATCGGCGATGGCCTTGGGCAGATAGGTGGCGAAGCCGCGCACCAGCGCCAGCTTCAGATAGTCACGCCAGGCGGGGATGTCGACCTCGGCCCACAGTTGCGCCGCGCCCGTGATGAACGACGGCTCGCCCACATTGACCTTGCCGAACAGGTCCTTGGGCCGGTCGGTGGTGCCCGCCAGCCAAGGGTCCCAATCGAATTGCGGCCCCAGCGCGGTCAGGTCCGCCCACGTCGTCAGGTTGTAGGTGGCGTCGGTGTCGCGCAGTTTCACATTGTCCCAATGGAATCCGGCGATTCGTTTCTCCAGGTCGACCACCCGGTCGGCCAGGGCGGTGGGGTCGGCGAACCCGGCGCCCGCCGCGATGCGCTGCATATAGGTCCGGTACTTGGCGAGCTTGTCGGCGTTCTCGGGCTTGCGGTAGTACTGCTCGTCCAGCCCGAGCCCCGCCTGCGAGACCTCGGCCAGATAGGCGTTGGAGTCCTTCGGGTCGGGCCCCACCCCGATCCCGATCAATCCGACCCCGGGCAGCGCGCCCATCACCTTGGCCAGTTCGGCCTTGGTCGCGGCCCGGTCGATCTGCTCGAACAGATCGTTGAGCGGTGTGATGCCGAGCTGCTCGATGACGTCCTTGTCCATGCGCCCGTCGTAGAGGTCGCGGATCCGCTGCGCGTCGGATCCGCCCTTCGGGTCGCGGATACCCTCGATGATCTCCTTGAGCTGCTGCTCCACTCGTTCCTGCACCTCGTCGAAGGTGCCGAAGGACACCTTGTCCGGCGGCAGCTGGTACTCGCGCAGCCATTTCCCGTTGACGAACCGGTACAGGTCGTCCTGCGGCCGGATCGCCGGATCCGATCCGGCCATATCGGGCCCGATGAGCGAGGCCGGTTTCCCGGCCTTGGCGTCGTTCTTGTTGCAGGAGGCCAGCACGGCCGCGGCGGGCACCAGCCCCAGCGCGATCAGGAAGCCACGGCGGTCGAGAGCAGGACGCTCGGAAGTCAACGCGAATCTCCTCTACCGGATAATCGGATTGCTCGTACGTTGCTCGAGCCGACGCTAGTGGACCCGGCTGAGGAACCCCTGAATCCGCGCCGAACCCCCTGATTTGGGTACGACCTGGGCCTTCGTTAGACTGTTGCGGTTGCCTGCGGGAGCTATGCCCGCACTTCGGCCGCGAACCCACGGTGGTTGTTCTCCCAGTTCGGTGAAAAACCGCTGGCAGGCGCGCGTCGCAGGGCAACTGACCATGCCCGTCGGGTCGGCAATCCGGCGTGCATTTCGTCCAGGTCTAGGAGGAGCTGAAGTGATTCAGCAGGAGTCGCGACTGCGCGTCGCCGACAACACGGGTGCGAAGGAAATCCTCTGCATCCGCGTGCTCGGTGGTTCGTCGCGTCGCTATGCCGGCATCGGTGACATCATCGTCGCCACTGTCAAGGACGCCATCCCCGGCGGCAACGTCAAGAAGGGCGAGGTCGTCAAGGCCGTCGTCGTGCGCACCGTCAAGGAGCGTCGTCGCCCGGATGGCTCGTACATCAAGTTCGACGAGAACGCCGCGGTGCTCATCAAGGCGGACAACGATCCGCGTGGCACCCGCATCTTCGGCCCGGTCGGCCGTGAGCTGCGTGAGAAGCGCTTCATGAAGATCGTCTCGCTGGCCCCGGAGGTGCTGTAACCATGAAGGTGCACAAGGGCGACACGGTCATCGTGATCTCGGGCAAGGACAAGGGCGCCAAGGGCAAGGTCATCCAGGCCTTCCCGGCGACCGGCAAGGTCCTCGTCGAGGGCGTGAACCGCATCAAGAAGCACGTCGCGGATTCCGCGAACCAGCGTGGCGCCAGCTCGGGCGGCATCGTCACCCAGGAAGCGCCGATCCAGGCCTCCAACGTGATGGTCGTCGACTCCGACGGCAAGCCGACCCGCGTGGGCTACCGCACCGATGAGAACGGCAAGCGGGTCCGCATCTCCCGTCGCAACGGGAAGGACATCTGAGATGACTTCTACCGAGAACAAGGTTCAGCCCCGCCTGAAGACCCGCTACCGCGAGGAAATCAAGCCGGCCCTGAACAACGAGTTCAACTACGCCAACGTGATGCAGATCCCGGGCGTCGTGAAGGTCGTCGTGAACATGGGTGTCGGTGACGCCGCCCGTGACGCGAAGCTGATCAACGGTGCGGTCGCCGACCTCACCCTGATCACCGGCCAGAAGCCCGAGATCCGCAAGGCCACCAAGTCCATCGCGCAGTTCAAGCTGCGTGAGGGCATGCCGATCGGCGCGAAGGTCACCCTGCGCGGCGACCGCATGTGGGAGTTCCTGGACCGTCTGATCTCGATCGCTCTTCCGCGTATCCGCGACTTCCGCGGTCTCTCGCCGAAGCAGTTCGACGGCCACGGCAACTACACCTTCGGTCTCTCCGAGCAGTCGATGTTCCACGAGATCGACGTCGACAAGATCGACCGTCCGCGTGGTATGGACATCACCGTGGTGACCACCGCGACCAACAACGAAGAAGGCCGCGCCCTGCTGAAGGCCCTCGGCTTCCCGTTCAAGGAGAACTGATCCATGGCTAAGAAGGCTCTGATCAACAAGGCCAACGCCAAGCCGAAGTTCGCGGTGCGCGCCTACACCCGCTGCCAGCGCTGCGGTCGTCCGCACGCTGTGTACCGCAAGTTCGGCCTGTGCCGCGTGTGCCTGCGCGAGATGGCCCACCGCGGCGAGCTCCCGGGCGTCCACAAGTCGTCCTGGTGAGCCGAAGCTCCTCGTGAGCTGACAACTCCACACCCGAAGGCCCCCACCGTGATTCGTCCCGGTGGGGGCCTTCGGCATTGTCGTCGACCCTCATTTCTCGCAGCTGCTCCCCGACCAGTTGACCCCGCCGGTGATCACGGCTGGGCGGTGACCCACGCTGTTACGGCGTCGAGGAACTCCGGGCCGCCCGTGACGTATCCGCCGATGGTTGCGCCGATCAGCGCACCCACGGGAATGGTGAGCCCCCACAGCAGGAACACGCACGCCCCGAGGAGGCCGCCCACAATGGCACCGGTGACGACGCCGGGCAGGTTTTTGTCGATCTGTTCCTTCAGGCGGTCGTAGGAGCTGATGTTCTTCAGTTGCGCGGTATCTTCCGCTGTTGGGGTCGGTGTCAGCGTCAAGGTGCGGCCGTCCGCACCGATGTGCTGCACGAGCGGAATCGAACGCCCGTCGACGGCGAACTGTTGCGGCATTTCGGTCATCGCCGCTCCGTTGCCGGACTCGAGCACCACCGCGCCGTTCCGCGCCATCTCGAACTTGCCATTCTGAACGGTGGTCGTGATGACCTTGTCGACTGGCGAAATGGTGATCTGGTAGCCGATTTCATGATCCAGACCGGAAATGATGCCCGCCGCAGCCGGCTGCTCGGCGACAGCCGGCTCTGCATGGGCGGTTGCCGCGGTAATTCCCACGGCCGAGATGGCCATGAAAACGACAGCGGTGATCTTCTCGAACTTCACTCTTCGAATCCCTCCACTCAGCTGCCCCTGATGGGGCGGACCGCACCAGACCTTAGGCGTCGAATTCGCCGGTGTGTGGTACGCCACACGCAGTGGGACACCTTACTCGCCGGCGGTGTCCGGAAATACTGAACCGCTCGGATTTGGTCGTTGCCACGCCCGGCGCACCAAATGTGACGATTTATCCGAAAAGGGTGGTTACGGGCAGGGTTTCGGATGTGCTGGGGGTACCGGTTTCGGCGCGACTTTTCGCCTGGCCGGCCATTCCGTGATCGGACGCTAAACTCGGTTCGCCAACCCACCGCGAAATACGTGGCCGAGGCCGCAGAATTCCGTGGGTTTCCCGGAATTGCCCGGATTTGCGGTTGACCCGGACTGATTTCTGCGCGGCTGGGTGGTTGGCGGCGGTGGCTCCCGGTGCGATTCGATCTCGACTTGCTGAAAGGTCTTGTCCTCGTGGGTGTTGGAGATCCGTACGCGATCACGTCCCCTGAGCGTCGCCCCCGAAGTTCGCTGAATGATGTGTGGGGTGTTGTCGCGACGGTGATCGTCGCCGTACTCGCGGTCACGGCGGCCTCTGCTTCGGGTGTCGCGGGCGCTGAACCGGGAGATCCGTTGGCGCGCTTTCATCAGCAACATCTCGACTGGCGTACATGCGAGGACGCGGCCCTGACGGCGGAGGGTGCGGCCTGCACGGATGTCACCGTGCCACTCGATTACGGCAGGCCGGACGGGCCGAGCATCACCATTGCGGTCTCGCGGATCCCGGCCCGCGACATGGCACACCGTCGCGGTGTGCTGCTGACCAACTCGGGCGGACCGGGCACGCCTGGGCTCGATGCGTTCGATCTCGTCGGTGATGTTCTCGAACCGGATGTGCTGAGCCACTATGACCTGATCGGATTCGACCCGCGGGGAGTCGCCCGTTCCGGGCGGCACCAGCGGTGCGGATGGCCGGTCGCCGGCTCGATCCGCTCGGCCGGTGTCGGGTTCCCCGGATTCGTCGCCGAAACAGTCCTGCAGGCACAGCTGGCCGCCGATTGCCTGGTGGGCGATCGGGACTGGATGCGGCAGCTCAGCACTCGCAACACCGCCCGCGACATGGACGTGATCCGTGCCGCACTGAGTGAGGACCGCATCAGCTATTACGGCGTGTCCTACGGGACCTATCTGGGTGCGGTCTACGCCCAGCTGTTCCCCGATCGATCCGATCGCATGGTGCTCGACAGTGTCATCGATCCGCGGCGCTACTGGCTGGGGTTGCAGCAGGACTGGGGGCCGGCGGTGGAAGCGGCCTTCGACGACTGGGCCGGCTGGGTCGCCGCTCGTGACCAGCAGTACCACCTCGGCGACTCCGCGACCGCGGTACGTCGTGGAGTCGAGGACCTGATCGACCGTGCGTCGCTGTCGCCGATCGTGGTCGAGGGCTTCGGTTTCGACGATCATCTCCTGCCGAACCTGCTGTGGACGATGTTGCGGGACGCGCGATTGAACGAGGCTCTGGCGTCATCGGTACGGGCCGTCACCGACGCGGCCGACGGACGCACGCCGCAGGTGCCCCCACAGCTGCACCAGCAGATCGAGGCCGAGAAGCAAGGTGAGGATTCGGTGATGGTGCAGATCTGGTGTGCGGACGCACCGATGCCCGCCGACCCCGCCTGGTATTGGAACGCGATCCAGGCGGCGCGTCCGAGCCAGCCGATCTTCGCCGCACTGGCCAACAATATTCAACCCTGCGCGTTCTGGTCACCGCCCCCGGAACCGCCGACCGTGGTCGACAACGCCGTGCCCGCACTGATCCTGCAGGCCACCGGCGACAACCGGACGCCCTACCCCCATGCCGTAGCACTCCACCAGCAGATGTCGGGGTCACGCTTGATCACCTTGACCGACACCAGGATCCACATGGTGCTGCGCCCGGGTCTGAGCACCTGCATCCTCGACACCACCAACCGCTACTTCGGCGATGGAACCTTCCCGGCGGAAGACCGCACCTGCGCGCCCACCACACCACTCGAGTAGGCACGTATAACCGGGCCGTACCGCAACCGCCGCTGGCCTGGCATTCGATTCCTGCGCGATGTGGCCCACCACGGCGAACTCGCGGGCGTCCAGGAGTCGCCCGGCGCCCGGCTCGCGGTGAGCTGAACGGCTCCAAAGCCGAAGTCCCCCACCGAGATATGTCTCCCGGTGGGGGACTTCGGCAGTGTGCCGCAGGCGGTCACAGGCCGGCGGCTACCTCCTGCAGCTGCGCCATCCCGATCGGCGCGAATTCCGCCATCCCCGAGGCCGCCATGCCGTCCCGATCCGCGACGGACTGGAACACCGACAGTGACGTCACCCGCGTCTTGCCGTCTTCCTCGTCGAAGGTGACCGATTCCAGGCACACGTGTCCGGGCGTGCCGTCGAACTCGAAGGTGTTCACGATCCGGTCGGCGCTGACCTCGTGGTAGACGCCGCGGAATCCGTATTCGTTGCCCGCGGGATCGACGTGCACGATGTGCCACGATCCGCCCGTCACCGGCTCGAACCGCTCGACTTTGCTGGTGAGCTCGCGCGGCCCCCACCAGCGCACCATCAGGTCCGCTTCGGTGTAGGCGCGGTACACGGCGGCCTTGGGCGCGTCGATCAGGGCGACGGTGGTGGCCACATGGCTGTCGGGCTCGGCGGTGAAGGTGGTTTCCGGGTTGCTCATCGTCTCGTCCTGTCTCTCGAGTTTCTCGATCCCGGGCCGCGTCGGTGCGGCCTCGAAACATTGGACGACGCGAACCACTCGAATTAATCGCTTCAGCTGCCGCGACCGGGGCCATCGTCGACCCGGACATCGGTTTCCGGATCCAGGCAGATCGCCACATCGGTTGGTTCGGTGTCCGCGGGCGTGGTGGTCGCCGGGACCGTGGTGCTCGGGGCCGGTGTGGTGGTGGTCGGCCGCAGGGTCGCGAGGGCGGTCGGCGGCAGGGAGGGATCGGTTGGCGTCCCCATCATTCCGGGCATGAGCCGGTCCTTCCCCCATCGTCAGACCGGGGAGCCTAGCAGTGCCGGGCGCGAGCTCATCGATTCCGGCGAAAGCGGATCCGTGATGACCGATTGCGCGGCCGATTCGAATCGGTATCGGCGCAGCTACTTTCGATCCGAGACCGCGAGCCCGCACCGAGGTTCGTCTCGGTGGGGCTCGCGGCGTTCAGGTCCCCGTTGACCCGGACGATTCGGGACGACCTGGCCCTCCCCTCCAATGGCGGCCAGGGCGCCACCGAGGGTCAATCCTGTCAATCGGCCGATCCCGGGAGCAAGATCGGGAGCTGTCCCAACCTGGTGGTAGCGTCGGGCGCTCTACCCCCAATTCGGGGGAGCTCAATCTCGCACGGCCGCAAAGGGTTCACACATGCAGTTCGACAATGGGGTCGACGTCGAAATGCCGACGCTGGCGGCGTTCGTGAAGCGCCTGCGGTTGCGTCGAGGCTGGACCCAGCGTGAGTTCGCGCAGCACGCCCACCTCGGTATCGGCACCGTGCAGAAACTCGAGCAGGGCGACAAGGTCAGCGTGGGGGACCGCGCGTTGTCGGCGCTGGCCGACGCCGTCTGCGACAACGAGCACGAGCGTGAGCATCTGCGCGCCCTGGGCGGCCGCCCCGGTTTCGCGCTCGGTGAGGCCGCCTCCGCCGCCGACATGTCGGCGCTGCTCGACCAGCTCACCTCGATTCCCGCTGCCTGGGTGGTGAATTGGGGTGTGGCCGCCGCGAACGACCAGTACCGCCGTCTGATGCCCGGTATCGCCGAGGCGCCCAGCATCGCCCACTGGCTGTTCGGCGATCCCCGTTCCCGGCTGGTGTTCCCGGACTGGCAGACCGAGGCCGCGTACATGGTGGGCATCCTGCGCCACTATTACGTGGCTGCCCCGGCCCTCGGGGCCACCGAGAACACCAGCGTCACCGCCGATATCGTCCGGGAGTTGTCCGGCCGTCACCCGGATTTCCGCCGCTTCTGGGCCGCCGGCGACGTCTACGTCCGCCGCCCCGACAGCGATCGCCGCGTCTGGTCCCCGGCCACCGCGACCATGACGGCGTGGCGCGAATCCCTGATCCCCGCCGCCTCGGGCTGGCTGGCCATGTGCTTTCCCACCGCCCCCGCGACCTGATCTCCGAAGATTCCCGATCCGCGCCCGTCCCCGACCTACACTCGAGGTCGCTCGAGTGGAAGGACGCACAGCCATGCCGGTGGAAGTTGTTGGGGACGTCCGCAAATGGCTCGAGGAGCCCCGTTTCTGGACGGTCGGCACCCTGAACGAGGACGGCTCCCCCCAGCTGACCCCCATGTGGGTCGGCCTCGAAACCGTCGACGGCACAGAGCACATCGTGATGAACACCTCCGTGGGCCGCGTCAAGGAACAAAACCTCCGCCGCGACCCCCGCCTCTCCCTCTCCAGCTTCGACCCGGACCAGCCCTACGACCGAGTCGAAATCCGCGGCCGCGCAGTCGGATTCATCGAGGGCCAGAAAGCGATCCACATCATGGACCGTCTGGCGCAGAAGTACCTGAACGCCGAAACCTTCCCCTGGCTGATCGACGGCGAGACCCGGGTCGCGGTCCTCATCCTCCCCGACCGCATCCACCGCACCATCGGCGTCGAACCCTTCCGCCCAGGAATCCTCCCCGACGGCCGGGTCCTGTAGGTTTGCTCGTGTAGGGCATCGGTCCAGTTACGGTGCCCCATTACGGGGTTGAGGGGGAATCGATGGCCGAAGACCTGGATCTGCTGGCGGAGAAGATCAGACAGGTCGATGATGCGATCCTTCAGGTGCGAGGACGCGCTCAGGCGTCGGAGGGGCTGGTCATCGTCGAATCGGACGCCTATGGGGCGATCACGGATCTGCGAATCTCCCCGTACGCCATGAGCGCTGATGCGGACCGGCTCGCCGGGGTCATCGTGCAGTGCCACCGCACCGCCCGGCAGCGCGCCGAGGCCGAAGCCGCTCGCGTCCACGCGCAGCTGGAGGCGAACGCCCGGCGCACGGCCGCACCCGCCGCCCAGGCTCCCGCCGCCCAGGATTGGGAAGAGCCTGCGCCCCTTCGCATCACGTTCGGGATCTGAGCCCGTGCAATTCGATACCGCGAAGATGCGGCAGCTCGCCACCGACCAGCGGACCGCGGCGGAGGCCATCGCGAAGCTCGCGGAGGGCGGCGCGGAAGGCCGTAGCGGCGTCGCCATCAACGACCGCGAATCGGCGCGGACCAAGATGCCGCACTGCGACCTGGCGACCCGGACCGAGGAATCGCTGAAGGCCATGGATCGCGTTCTCGCCCTGCACGCCAAGCGACTCCGTGAGTTCGCCGACGCGACGGACGGGGCCGCCAACGCCATCGACAAGACCGAAGCGATCAACGCCGACGCGTTCAAGGCGATCAAATGACCGACGACGACAAACTCAAGATCTCGGAGGTGCTGGCCTGGGACCCGTCGGCGCTCAGTCTGGTGGTCGCGAAGGTGCAGCAGGCGGCGACCACCCTGGAACAGCAGGTCACCGACGCCGACGGCAAGGTGCAGAAGTCAGGCGACTACTTCGGCGACCAGGCCGGTCAGGGCGCGCAAAACAGTGTCCGCCAAGTTCAAGACCGACGGCACCACGACGGCCGACTCGTACCGGACCATGGCCCGGGTCGTCGACGACGCGAACCACGAACTCGCGGTCAAGATCGCCACGCTGCGGTCCGTGGTCGAGGAGGTCAAGGAATCGAAGTGGGATCTGTTCTACAAGGACACCACCGGTGACGTGCAGTCGCGAAAGTCCAACTGGGAGACCGCGACCAGCACCTCCCCGTACGGCGCCGCCGCGGTCGCGCTGAAGACGGCGGCCCAGATGTCCTTGGGCGGTGATCTCACCCAGGCGTTCTACGACGTCAAGGAGATCGACAAGCTCGCCGCGCAGGCGGTGGCGCGCTGTCTCGAGACGCTGACCGACTCGGTGAAGCTGGCAGTGGTCGGGATGCCGACGGACGCGGATCTGGCTCGAATCCTGAAGGACTACCAGACAGCCGTGTCGACGTCCGGTACCACGCTCTGGCCCGACAACACCCTCCTGAACATCCTGAGGCTGAAGTACCCCGACCTGGAACCCATCGAGATGACCGGCGAGGAAGCCGCAGCATTGGACGAGCTCGCCAATCCGCTCCACGGTGGGAATCCGGCCAATGCACTGAAGTTCTTCGAAATCAAGAACGAAGCGGAAGCCCTCGGCGGAGGCAAGGATCCGAGCGCGAACAAATACACCCAGGAGAAGGCCAGTTCGACCGCCGATGGTCAGGCGGACGCCTTGCGTCACTCGTATTGGAACGCGCGCATGAGCCAGGAGTTCGGCGAGGACTGGACCACGAAGTATGCGACCGCGCACGAGAAGACCGCGGGCAACCCACCGGCTCGTGAGGCGATGGACCTCTACAACAACGAACAGGGACGGATCATCGCGAGCCAAAACCCGGGTGCCACTCCCGAACAGCTGAAAGCGAAGATCATCGAGTCGATCGACAACGGTCGGATGGTGGTTATCGCCGCGTCCCCGGACGGTGGGGCTCCTCAGCTCGCGAAGAGCAATATCCCGGTGATGGATACCGCCGTCATTGCCGGAGCCGACATTCCATTGCCTCGTGGAAAGTTCTGATCCGATGAAGATTATGCGTCTCGCGTTGATCGCCCTCATCGTGCCGATGGCCGGTGCGTGTTCTGTCGTCTCGCATGATTCGAGTACGCAGAGCTGCGCGGGCGAGTTCGACCTCACCGAGCTCAGGGAGCCACTCGGATCGAGTGTCGCGCTGCTCGCGGAGATGCAGCGCGCCAAGCGCGACAGACAGCCCGCTCGGATGGAAGACCTCACCCGCGCGGCCGGTTGGGCCGACGGCTGGGATCTCATGGCGGATGTGCATTCGAGCACCCGCGAGCCCGTGCTGAACGGGTTGACGCAAACACCCGGGTACTGCTGGAAAGACCTTCCCGCGGTGAGGGAACCGGTTCCCGAAGGGTTCTATCTCTTCTTCAAGGACCGTGTCCCGGTGCAGCGGGTCGACTGGCGTGCTGATTCCGCGCCGCTCAATCTGCGGACCGGTACGACGCTGACGCCTCAGACCCAGTTGGCCGTCAGCGGTCCGGGGCTCGCTCCGGCGTGACGTCCCGCCGGCTCACTGTTCTGATCATGTCCGTGACACTGATGGTGTCGGCGGTGATCGGGCTTGGCATCGCCGGAGTCTGCTGGAAACTCTCGCACTTGGTGCAGCCCGTGCCGGAGGAGAAGACCGAATCGTGGGGCGACTACTGGCCTCTCGTGACGTCGTTCTACCAGATGCTTCCGTCGAAACCGAGCGGCACGGGGTGGGCCGGGGCCCACTGTGCGGCTGTGGGTTCCATTGCCGTGCGGCCGGGAGATCCGGTTCCGGTCCGGCAGATCATCTGCGACGACCCCAACGACCTCACAACCGTGTTCACCGAATACGCGAATCCGGCCGATCTGAAGACCTACCTCGACGCCCATACGGTTCGTGTTCGCGAGCGCGAAACCCCCGGTGGCTCAATGGCTCTCCTGCGCCCTACCGACTCATCGGCCAACTTCGTCATGGCCTCCTGCCCGGGCACGGAACTCGAGGGCCAGACAATGCTGGTCGAGGCCTCATCGCCGGGACGAACATTCGATGATCTGTATGTCAGCTGGTGGTTGTGGACCCAGATCAAGTGAGCGCCCGCCCGGATGGGTTGACCGCCGCCGCGATTGGCCGTCGCGGCACCGGCGCGCTAGCGTGACGATTCGTCGGAAATGACGGTTTCTAATCGGGGGTGGGTTCCGTATGCGCTGGGTGCTGGCCGTGGCGGCGGTGTTGTTGGCTCTGTTCACAACAGGGTGTGGGCTCATCGATGGCTCCGCGAACAATGTCTCGCAGGGCGACTGCCTGAAGAAGTCCGGTGACGAGGGCTTCGACAAGGTGTCGTGCTCGGCATCGGACGTGGGCTTCGTGGTGCTCGACCGCGCCGGCAGCGGCAAGGCCCACAACCGGTGCGTGGATGTGCCGGGTACCGAGTACGTATATACGGACAAGGGCAGTGGGTCGATCTGCGTCGGGATCAAGGGTGCTGATCCGGCTCACGCGGCGAATGCGGCTCAGAAGGGTGATTGCCTCACCGATACCCAGGGCAGTGCCGTGCAGAAGGTGGCGTGCACCGACCCGACCGCTGTCTATCGTGTCCTGGCCCGCCCCGACGGCTCCGAGTTCATGACGGATTCGGCGTGCAAGAGCGTCGCGGGCACGCAGACCACGTACAGCTACCTGCTCAAGGCGAAGAAGGGTATCGGCGCGTTCGGGACCGGCATCGTATTCTGTTTGATCGCAAAGGATTCCGACGCGACCCGCACGATCGACAACGCGAAGGTCGGCGACTGCCTGAAGAAGACCGGCGCCAACGACGTCGAGATCACCGGCTGCACCGCGCCCGACGCGAAGTACAAGATCCTCAGCTCGGTGCTCGACAAATCCTTCTGCGACCGCGTCACTGGCTCCATCGCCAGCTACTCCTATCAACAGGCCGGCGAGATCATGCCGAAGGTCTACTGCCTCGGATCGCCCCGTTGATGTGACGCGGACCTCGATTTGGTCGCTGATCAGGGGTTGTCTACACTAGACCGGTTGCTCGGGCACAGCTGTGTCCGCACGCGTTCTCGCGTGCGGCGTTGCTCCGCAGCACAAGCGAATCATCCGGTCGGGCGTTCCCGGCTGGACCGCCCCGAATTGTCGTAGGCCCACGACCGCCGATCTCAGACGGTGCTGAATGGGAACCGCGGCAGGAAGGTACCGGTCAAACACATGACCATGACTGATCCCATCGCAGACTTCTTGACCCGTCTGCGCAACGCCAACTCGGCGTACCACGATCAGGTGAAGGCGCCGCACTCGAAGCTCAAGGTGAACATCGCCGAGATCCTCAAGCGCGAGGGCTACATCGCCGACTTCCGCGTCGAAGATGCGCCCGTCGGCAAGAACCTGATCGTCGACCTGAAGTACGGCCCGAGCCGTGAGCGCTCCCTGCAGGGTGTGCGCCGCGTGTCGAAGCCGGGCCTCCGGGTTTACGCGAAGTCCACCAACCTGCCCAAGGTGCTCGGCGGCCTCGGCGTGGCGATTATCTCCACGTCCTCCGGTCTGCTCACTGACCGTCAGGCCAAGCAGCAGGGCGTGGGCGGCGAAGTCCTCGCCTACGTCTGGTAAGGGAGGTAGGAACAATGTCGCGTATCGGTAAGAAGCCGATCCCGGTTCCCGCCGGCGTCGAGGTGACCATCGACGGCCAGAACGTGACGGTCAAGGGTTCCAAGGGCACCCTGTCCCACGTTGTCGCCGAGCCGATCACCGTCGCCCGGGCTGAGTCCGGTGAGCTCGAGGTCGTTCGTCCGAACGACGAGCGTCAGAACCGCTCGCTGCACGGCCTGACCCGCACCCTGATCAGCAACATGATCGAGGGCGTCACCAAGGGTTACGAGAAGAAGATGGAAATCTTCGGCGTCGGTTACCGCGTCGCTGCCAAGGGCTCGAACCTCGAGTTCGCCCTGGGTTACAGCCACCCGGTTCCGGTCGACGCCCCCGAGGGCATCACCTTCGCGGTGGAGTCCCCGACCAAGTTCTCGGTGTCCGGCATCGACAAGCAGAAGGTCGGCCAGATCGCCGCGGTGATCCACGGCCTGCGTAAGCCCGATCCGTACAAGGGCAAGGGCATCCGCTACGCCGGCGAGGTCGTTCGCCGCAAGGTCGGAAAGACGGGTAAGTAAGCCATGGCACAAACCGAAAAGCAGAAGGCCGCTCGTAAGCCGATCGGCAAGGACGCCTCGACCTCGCGCCGCCTGTCGAAGACGCGTCGTCACTTCCGTCTGCGCAAGAAGGTCGTCGGCACCACCGAGCGTCCGCGCCTGGTGGTCAACCGCTCCGCGCGCCACCTGCACGCCCAGCTGATCGACGATTCGGCCGGCAAGACCATTGCCGCCGCGTCGACCATCGAGGCCGATGTGCGTGCGCTCGAGGGTGACAAGTCCGCCAAGGGCGCCAAGGTCGGCGAGCTCATCGCCGCCCGCGCCAAGGCTGCCGGCGTCGAGGCGGTCGTGTTCGACCGTGGTGGTCACGACTACCACGGCCGTATCGCGGCTCTCGCCGACGCCGCCCGTGAAGGTGGGCTGAAGTTCTGATGATCAACACTGCGAACGAAGGGAACGTCTGATGCCGGGACGTCAGCGGCGTGACGGCGGAAACAACGGTCCCGCCGGACAGAACAGTGGCAGCGACAACCGCGATCAGCGTGGTGGCGGTCGTGGCCGTCGCGACGACAATCGTCGGGACAATGCCGCCGAGAAGAACCAGCTCGAGCGCGTCGTCGCGATCAACCGCGTCTCCAAGGTCGTGAAGGGTGGTCGTCGCTTCAGCTTCACCGCCCTCGTGATCGTCGGTGACGGCAACGGTCTCGTCGGCGTTGGCTACGGCAAGGCCAAGGAAGTTCCCGCGGCCATCCAGAAGGGTGTCGAAGAGGCTCGCAAGAACTTCTTCCGCGTTCCGATGATCGGCTCCACGGTCACCCACCCGGTTCAGGGTGAGGCGGCTGCCGGTGTCGTCATGCTGCGTCCGGCTTCGCCCGGTACCGGTGTGATCGCCGGTGGCGCGTGCCGTGCCGTTCTGGAGTGCGCCGGCATCCATGATGTTCTGGCCAAGTCGCTCGGTAGCGACAACGCCATCAACGTCGTGCACGCCACGGTTGCGGCTCTGAAGATGCTGCAGCGTCCCGAAGAGGTCGCGGCCCGTCGTGGCCTGCCGATCGAGGACGTGGCCCCGGCCGGCATGCTGCGTGCGCGCGCGGGACAGGGAGTCTGATATGGCACAGCTGAAAGTGACCCAGGTCAAGTCCAGCATCGGCGCCAAGGCGAATCAGCGCGAGTCGCTGCGCACCCTCGGGCTGCGCAAGATCCGCCAGTCCGTGACGCGTGAGGACAACGCGCAGAACCGCGGCCTGATCAACGTCGTGCGCCACCTCGTGGAAGTTGAGGAGGTCTAAGCATGACCATCAAGTTGCATCACCTGCGTCCTGCCCCGGGTGCCAAGACCGAGAAGACCCGTGTGGGTCGCGGTGAGGGCTCCAAGGGTAAGACCGCGGGCCGCGGTACCAAGGGTACGAAGGCTCGCAAGAACGTCCCCGTCCGCTTCGAGGGCGGTCAGATGCCGATTCACATGCGTCTGCCCAAGCTCAAGGGCTTCACCAACCCGTTCCGCACCGAGTACCAGGTCGTGAACGTCGGTGACATCGCCCGCGTGTTCCCTCAGGGCGGAACCATCGGCAAGGCCGAGCTGGTCGCCAACGGCCTTGTTCGCAAGAACGAGCTCGTGAAGGTGCTCGGCGAGGGCGAAATCGCTGTGGCCGTGCAGGTTTCGGCCGACAAGTTCTCCGGCTCCGCCAAGGAGAAGATCGCCGCGGCGGGTGGCACTGCCACCGAGCTGGCCTGACGGTAACCTGAAGTAGCAACGGCACCGGGCGAGTCGCGAGCTCGCCCGGTGCCGCTGTTAAAGTTCAAGTGTTGTCTGCCAACACCCCGTCATGGTTCTCGGCGTTCTTTCGCTGAATCCGTGGCCTGACCTATGTCGTTAGCCAGGAGGATCTGTGCTTTCCGCCTTCGTGTCGGCTTTCCGGACCCCGGACTTACGGCGGAAGATTCTCTTCACGCTGGGACTGATCGCGCTCTACCGGCTCGGTGCGTCGCTGCCTTCGCCGGGCGTCAGTTACAAGAACGTTCAAGAGTGCGTCAATCTGGTCAACGGCGGTGACTCCGCCGGCATCTACCAGCTGATCAACCTCTTCTCCGGCGGCGCGCTGCTGCAGCTGTCCGTGTTCGCGATCGGCATCATGCCGTACATCACGGCCAGCATCATCATCCAGCTGTTGACCGTCGTGATCCCGCGGTTCGAGGAACTGCGAAAAGAGGGTCAAGCGGGTCAGAACAAGATGACCCAGTACACGCGCTATCTGTCCGTGGCGCTGGCGATCCTGCAGTCGACCGGTCTGGTCGCGCTCGCCTCCCGCGGTCAGCTGCTGCGTGGCTGCCCCAAGGACATTCTCGACGACACCTCTATCTTCGGCATGATCATCATCGTGCTGGTCATGACCGCGGGCGCGGCCCTGGTCATGTGGTTCGGCGAGCAGATCACCGAGCGCGGCATCGGTAACGGCATGTCGCTGTTGATCTTCGCGGGTATCGCCGCCCGCATCCCCTCCGAGGGCAAGATGATCTGGGACAGCCGCGGCGTGGGCATCTTCGCCCTGGTCTGCGCGGCCGCCCTGGTGGTCATCGTCGGCGTCATCTTCGTGGAGCAGGGCCAGCGCCGGATTCCGGTGCAGTACGCCAAGCGCGTGGTCGGCCGGAAGATGTACGGCGGTTCCTCGACCTATCTGCCGCTGAAGGTCAACCAGGCGGGTGTCATCCCGGTGATCTTCGCGTCCTCGCTGCTGTACCTGCCGAACCTGCTGGCGCAGCTGACCCAGAAGAGCACGGGCAATCCGGCCAAGTGGCAGGAGCTGATCCAGAAGTATCTGGTCAACCCGAGCAACCCGGTCTATGTGGCGATCTACTTCGCCCTGATCGTGTTCTTCACCTACTTCTACGTCGCGATCACCTTCAACCCGGAGGAGCGCGCGGACGAGATGAAGAAGTTCGGCGGCTTCATCCCGGGCTACCGGCCGGGCAAGCCGACCGCCGATTACCTGAACTATGTCCTGAGCCGGATCACCCTCCCCGGCTCCATCTACCTCGGTGCTGTCGCTGTTCTGCCGAACCTGCTCCTCGGGATCGGGGCCTCCGGCGGCGTGACGAATCTGCCGTTCGGTGGTACCGCGGTGCTGATCATTGTGAGCGTCGGCCTCGATACCGTGAAGCAAATCGAGAGCCAGTTGATGAACCGAAACTACGAAGGGTTCCTGAAGTGAGACTCGTACTGCTCGGACCGCCGGGCGCCGGTAAAGGCACCCAGGCCGAACTGTTGTCGGAAAAGCTCGGTGTTCCGCACATCTCCACTGGAGCCCTGTTTCGCACGAACATCGACCAGCAGACCGCGCTGGGCAAGGAAGCCCAGGGGTACATCGACGCCGGCAACCTGGTGCCGTCGGACGTGACCAACCGCATGGTCGAGGCCCGTATCGCCGAGCCGGACGCCGTCAACGGCTTCATCCTGGACGGCTACCCGCGCACCGTGGATCAGGCCGAGGCGCTGGAGAAGATGCTGAAGGGCATGGGCAAGGAGCTCGACGCCGTGCTGTCCTTCGTGGTCGACGAGGACGTGGTGGTCGAGCGCATGCTGGCCCGCGGCCGCGGCGACGACACCGAAGAGGTCATTCGCAACCGCATGCGCGTCTACCGCGAGGAGACCGAGCCGCTGCTGGTGCACTACGACGGCCAGGTCGTGTCGGTCGAGGGCGTCGGCGAGATCGAGGACGTCAACGCGAACGCGCTCAAGGCCCTGGGTCGCTGAATGGTCTTCGGCCGTAAGAGCAAGCGGGTGGTGCCTTTCCGCACCGCCGGTGAACTGGATGCCATGGCGGCGGCCGGCGCTATCGTCGGCCGCGCGCTGGTGGCGGTGCGCGCTGCCGCCAAGCCCGGGGTTTCGACCCTGGAGCTGGACGAGGTGGCCGAGCAGGTCATCCGTGAGGCCAACGCGATCCCGTCGTTCAAGGGCTACCACGGCTTCCCGGGTTCGATCTGCTCGTCGGTGAACGATCGTGTGGTGCACGGCATCCCGTCCAAGGGCGACATCCTGTCCGAGGGCGATCTGGTCTCCATCGACTGCGGCGCCATCCTCGACGGCTGGCACGGCGACTCGGCGTGGACCTTCGGCGTCGGCACCATCATCGAGGCGGACCGCCTGCTCAGCGAGGCGACCAAGCTCTCGATGGAGGCCGGCATCGCCGCCATGATCCCCGGCAACCGCCTTTCGGACGTCTCGCACGCCATCGAGCAGGGCACTTACGCCGCGGAGAAGTTGCACGGCCGCAAGTACGGCATCGTCGCCGGCTACGGCGGTCACGCCATCGGCCGTGAGATGCACATGGACCCCTTCCTGCCGAATGAGGGCGCTCCCGGCAAGGGTCCCGAGCTGCGCGTCGGCTCGGTCCTGGCCATCGAGCCCATGCTCACCCTCGGCACCACGGAAACCCATGAGCTGGACGATCATTGGACTGTCGTCACCGACGACGGTTCCCGTGCCGCGCACTGGGAGCACACGGTCGCGGTGACCGAGAACGGTCCCCGCATCCTGACTCTCCGCCCGGAGTAACCCTCCGCCGCAATCCGCTTCCGCACCCGCCTCGGCCTCGCCGCGGCGGGTGCGGTCGTTTGCGCGGGTTACGATCGAGGTCGCAGTGGTCCAGGGGAGGGGATTGTCTTGACGGGTATCGGTGTGTCCGGCCTGGCCGCGGGAATCGATCCGGCCCCAGCGGGTTCGCGGATCGCGGTGATCGACTTCGGTTCGGCCGCGTTGACCGTCGCGCTGCTGACAGTGTCGGCGGATGGCTCGACGCGGGTGATCGACTCTCGCGACCTCCCACCGGTTTCCGCCGCGGATCTCACGGAGTCGGGCTTGCCGCCGGTGGTGAGCGCTGCGGTCGATGTCCTGCGCGGCGCCGGTATCACCTCGCCGGACGATATCCATTCGCTGTACCTCTCGGGGTTCGCCGCGCATAATCCACTGGTACAGACGGCATTCCGGCCCCTGTGCGCGGGTCAGCGCGTGAAGCGGCTTGTGCCGCAGCCGGTTCCGTTTGCCGCTGCTGGGCGGATGAGCCCGGCGGGTCGGCCGAGCTCGAGTTCGAATCTCCCGCTGATCATTTTCGCGGTCCTGGTGGTCATCGTGGTGGTGGTCGGAGTGGTGGTCGCCATGGGCGGTGGTGACCGGCGTGCCGCACCGGATTACCCCACGGTCCCGATAGGGCGTGAGGCAGGGTCCAAGCAGGGGGTGGTCGACAGCGCGGCCGGACGGCTGTACGTGGCGGACGACATGGCCAAATCCGTAGCGGTGGTCGACACCGCGAATCGCACAGTGGTCAGCCGGATTTCCTTCCAGGACGAGATCGTGGGGATCGCACTCGATCCGGAGTCGCACCGGCTGTACGTGGCGTCGCTGGGCGACCATGGTCATGCGCATTCCGAGATCCATGCTGTGCTGTGGGTTGTCGACACCACCACCAACGGCGTGGTCGCCACGATCGAGACCGGTCAGGTGGGGCGGGGTGTAGCGGTCGACCCCGGCACCCACCTGGTGTATGTCACGAATGAGCGGTTCCTCGGGTACCAGCTGGACCCGAAGACGGTGAACGTCAATGCGGCGGCATGGCTTTCGGTGATCGATCCGCAGTCCGCGGCCGTGGTCACGTCGGTCGAGCTCGGGACGTCCGCCGGGGAGGTGGTGATCGATCCGGCTACTCGGGTCGCCTACGTCGCGGGTTCGCGCTACGACCAGGTGCGAGGGAGCAGCAACGGCGTCATCGTGGTCGACTTGGCGTCGAATCAGGTTGCGGGACAGATCACCGTCCCGGATGCCGGTCTGCTCCAGATCGCCGCGGATTTCACCGCGAATACGCTCGTCCTGGTCGGCAGTGACGCGATCCGCCTCGCCGATACCGCGACTCGGACTGTCGACGCCACCCTCCGGGTGGTGGGCGCATCCGGTTCCATCGGCGTGGACCCCGTGAGGCACGTCGCCTATGTCGCCGACAATGGTCGGGACGGCTACCGGTTGCTGACCGTCGAACTCGCGGAACGTCGCCTGGGCGACGCCTCGATCGAGATGGGCATGAAGTTGCTCGTGGGTTCGGCCGCCGATCCGCGATCGCGAGCCATCTACGCGTTCGTGGCCGGCACGGTCATGTTCGTCCCACCCCCGCAGTAATCCGGCCGGCGTCGCCCCGGGCCCGCCGATTCCTTGGGCGTGGCAGCTCAGGGCCGGGCCCCGGTCCTGGTTCTATGAGGCCATGGCCGACAAGGTTGTTCTCATCACCGGGACTTCCACCGGTATCGGGCTGGCGGTCGCCGCGGCGGCGGTCCGGGCCGGATACCGGACGGTCGCGACTCTCCGAAATCCGGACAAGGCGGGCCCGGTCCGTGAAACCGGCGCCGACGTGCGGCGGCTCGACGTGACGGACTCCGCCTCGATCACCGAGTGCATCGACGGCGTCGTCGCGGACTACGGCCGCCTGGACGCCGTCGTCAACAATGCCGGGGTCTCGGTGTTCGGCACGGTCGAGCATCTCCCCATGTCGGAGATCCGCCGCGCCATGGACGTCAACTACTTCGGCGTCGTCGAGGTCACCAAGGCCGCCATGCCGCACCTGCGCGCCACCAAGGGCCGCGTGGTGACGGTGACCAGTGTCGGCGGCGCTGTCGGCCAGCCCTTCAACGAGGCCTACTGTGCCGCGAAGTTCGCCGTCGAGGGCTTCATGCAGAGCCTCGAACCGGTGGCAGCCACGGTCGGCGTCGGCGTCAGCATCATCGAACCCGGCGCGGTGACAACGGAATTCGTCGCCAACGCGCACATCGATCCGGCGGCGGTAGTCGCGGAGGCGGGCCCCTACGCCCCCGCCCTCAACGCCTATATCAACCGCACGCGCAGCGCCTATTCCACCGGCCAGACCGCCGACCAGGTGGCTGCCGTGGTCATGTCCGCCCTCACCGCCTATCCGATCGTCTTCCGTTGGCAGACCTCGGACTACGCCCGCTCCTTCGTCGCCTCCAGCCTCTCGGACCTGGACGGCTCGATCGTCGCGGGCATCACTTCCCACTGGATTCGCTGATCGGCCCTACCCTTCGAGCAAGAGGGTGACCGGTCCGTCATTGACCAGTTCGACCTGCATATGCGCCCCGAATCGCCCGGTCTCGACGGTGGCGCCGAGCTCCCGTAGCGCGGCCGCGAACGTCTCCACCAGCGGCTCCGCCACCGCGCCGGGCGCCGCCGCGTTCCAGGAGGGTCGCCTGCCCTTGGTGGTGTCGGCGTACAGCGTGAACTGACTGATCACCAGGATCGGCGCCGCCAGATCGGCCGCCGATCGTTCCCCGTCGAGGATCCGCAGCCGGAACAGCTTGTCGGCCAGAGCTTTCGCGGTGGAGTCGGTATCGGCGTGGGTGGCCCCGACCAGCGCGACCAGACCCTGCGGCGAGCCGTGCGCCGCGGGGTCGATACGCCCGACCACCTCGCCGTCCACACTGACCTGCGCTGACGTGACCCGCTGCACCAGTACCCGCATGACCATGGATCTTCCCAGATGGGCCATGGTGTCGCGGCGCGGCTACCCCGGAGCGATCACCCTGCCCCGAATTTCCTTGTGCGCCATCGGGAGTTCACGACAGTAGGCTGTGCTGGCACAGACACGTGAAGAACCGGGCGGAGCGATAGTAGTCACCGATGGCACCTGATAATACGAAAACACCTGTGTGGGGCTCGGGCTTGAAGGCGCAGATCGGCGCGCACACGTTGCAGTTCGACCCCAAGGACGCGCAGACCGCGATGACGGCGGCCTCGACGCTGGCCGAGTCGATGCGCGCCTATCAGAAGGCGGTCACGGACTTTCATCTCGACTCGTTGCCGAATATCGGTTCCTACCCGTCGGGCTCGGAGCTGGCGGCCGGGCTGAACCGGCGAGGGATCGAGCTGCGCGACGCGCTCGGAACCCACATCGACATCCTGACGAACATGGTCGACATCTTCCGTGAGGCGGCGCAGGCGTACCGGTACGCGGACAATGTGTCGGCCGATCAGCTCAAAGCCGCGCAGAAGAACATCGACTGGGCCGGTGATTACAAGATCTCGGCCGACACCGCGAAACTCGATGTCGATCCGAAGAACTACGAGAAGCAGGCGGGCGGGTACGGCGACGGCTTCCGCGAGGATCTGAAGAAGTGGGCCGAGAACGACAAGAAGACGAAGGACCACTTCGAGATCAATTGGGAGGACAAGAACATCCAGGAATGGCCCCCGATGATCGCGTTGCACGACACGCTCACCAAGACCGGCGCCCAGGGGGACAAGTACCGGACCGCGGGTGAGGCGTACGCGGGCATGGCCGAGAAGATCAATACGAAGGTCGGCGCCTACGTCAACACGATCGGCGGTTTGAGCAACAGCTGGCTCGGTGCCGGTGGTCAGGCCGCCCGCGCCGCGGTCGACAAGTACGGCCAGGATCTGGCGCCGCTCGTCGACACCATGAAGATCATGGGTCAGCTGCTGAACTACACGGGCAACTGGATGAACAGCTGCGGCTACCTGATGCCGGCGAAAGCCACGGACGGCTGGTATCTCTCCTGGTTCCGCGGCTCCGACCTGGAGGAGGCTCGCGACCATTTCGGGGATTACTACCTGAAGCCGGGTAAGCACACGCTGTCGGTGATGCCGGTGATGCCGGGACCGCGCATCGACCAGGCTCCGGCGCCGAAGGACGGCGACAAGCCGAAGGACGGCGACACGCCGAAGGACGGCGACAAGCCGAAAGATGGCGACAAGCCGAAGGACGGCGACAAGCCCAACGAGGGTGACAAGCCGAAGGACGGCGACAAGGGTCATCAACAAGGTGGTGCCGGCGGTAACAGCGGCGGCGGCGGTGCGAACAGCGGCGGCGGCGGTGCGAACAGCGGCGGCGGCGCGAATCATCCTCAGACGCAGAATCATCCGAAGGGCAACGATAAAGACCAGAAGAAGCACGACAAGGACAAGAACCACCAGAACCCGAACGACAAGAACCACCAGAATTCGAACGGTTCGAAGCCCAACGGTTCCAACCCGAACGGCTCGAATCCGAACGGTTCCAACCCCAACGGTTCCAGCCCCAACGGTTCCAATCCGAATTCGACGACGCCGCAGGGCACCTCGCCCAACGGCTCCTCGGGTAGCGGGGACAGCTCGCAGCTGACGGGTGCGCTCACGTCACTGCTCACCGGCATGAACTCGGGCATACAGACGCTGTCGCAACAGTTGCCGACCATGCTGCAGCAGTTGCAATCTGCCATGCAGTCGAGTGACACCGCCGCGCTGGCCCATCTCTTCGGGGTGCCGGAGGACAAGATCACCACCGCGTTCGCGGCGATCGAGAAGGATCCGGCGAAGCTGGCGCAGCTGGGGCAGTTGCTCGGTGTCACCGGGGCGGAGACTCCCCAGGTGGCGAATCCCGCTGCCGAGGTGCGTGCCCAGGCGCTGCCCGGACCGGATGGCGCGGTGCGGGCATCCGGCCAGGTCGCGGGTACTCCGTCGTTCACCAATCTGTTCCGCACGGGTTTGGATGCGGTGCCGGCGGCGCCGATCGGCACGCCGGAGGGCGCGATGGTCGCGTCCGGCGCCGCTGGTGCGGAGCCGGTCGCCGGTCCCGTGGATTTCGTGCGCAGGCTCGAGCATGGCCTCGAGCAGGCGTTCGAGGCGCCGACGGTGACGGTTCCGGTGGCTGAGCAGTGATCTGGGATTTCAGCGACGACGAGTTCTTCGTGCTGTGCGAGCGGTACCTCGATGGCAAGGTGCCGTTCCCGCTGGTGTACACCAGCCACACCCAGTACGAAGAGGCCGCCAGGCGCAGGCATGTCGAGGTGACGGAACAGCTCGGGCCAGCGGTGTTCGCGGAGCTCGAGCCGGTGTTCGAGCTGCTCCGGAATCCCGAGCTCACGATCGGGGCCCACGCTCGGCGTGAGGACGATCTCGACAATCCGGAGCGCAGGATTCGCGCGCACCTGGCTCGTCGTGGCCGTCGTGCCGTGATGGTCACCATGAAGCCCGGCGAAACCATTTACCACAGTGGCGGATTCACGCTGACCGAGTGCGATCCCGAGGATCTTCCGGGCTTGATCGTCGCGCAGCTGCCCGTGACCGAACCGGGGCGCGGGCCCGCGGTGCCGCTGGTGACGGAGCCGGAGGAACGGGACCCGTACGAGGTCAGGCAGTCGTTCGCTTTCGATTCGTTCGAGGAGACCAACGAGAGTCTCAGTGCCGCTTTCTGGGCCAAGCCCATCGAGTGGAACGGATTCATCCGGGTGATGCAGGGCCGGTCCATGTACGGACCGCGTGGCCATATGGAATCGCTGCTGGTCTGGCGGGATCTGCCGATGGATGGGCGCTACGCCTTCGAGATGGGCCGACCGGGCACGCACGCGGTCGCCACCAGCTCGCAACAGCTGACGAACCGGATCGATGACCTGATGCGGGAGGTCCTCCAGCACATGGAGGCTCGGGGCGAAGTACTGGGGTGACGGGTTCGGGCGGGGTATCCCTCCGCCCGAATCGGCACTCGCCGTTCAGCTTCCGGCTACTACTCGGTTGCCAACGCCTGACAGGGTGTCTTCCCATGAGCGGTCGGCTGGAAGCTTACGAGGATCTGTTGACCAAAGCGGCTGGTAAGACGGACAAGGTGCGCGATGGCATTGAAAAAGTCGTCAGCACACTGACTTCGGCGGCCGATGGGCGGGGAACGCCGTGGGGGAACGACACGCTCGGCGGCAACTTCGCCAAGGGGGAGCAGGGGTATCTCGCCAGCCGCACGAACATCATCGAGGGTGCGGACAATATGGCCGGCACTTTCGGTAACTTCTCGGACGGCCAGCTGAAGGCCGCCGCGGAGCTGAAGAAGATGGATCACGGCAACGGCGACGGGTTCGAGTGAGCCGATCATGGTGAACGAGCGGGCGAAGGCCGATTTCTCGGACATTCTCGACGACTTCCGTGATCAGATGCGCAATATCACCCAGTTGCAGCAGCAGCGGGCGGCGATCACCGCGTCCGCGAGCGTGCGCGGCAAGCGGGTGACCGTCACCGTCAATGCCGATGGCACGGTGATCGAGACCAAATTCGCCGCGGACATCGACGATCTCGACTACCAGGAGATCGCCAAGGCGGTGACCGAGGCCGCGCAGCAGGCGTCCGCGGAGGTGGCGCGGCGCAGCCGGGAGATCATGGCCCCGGTGTCGCAGAACCGCAATCGCCTGCCCAGGCTGTCCGAGCTGGTGCCGGACATGCCGGATCTGTCCGAGGCGTTGCGGATTCCGGAACCGCCGGTGGTGTCGACCGCCCCGCCGAAGGCGCCGGAACGTCGTGCGGCGGAGCCGAATTCGGATTACGCGCTTCGAAATCGTGGTGGGGCCACCGATTCCGGATGGTGACACCGCCTGCACCGGTGGGTTAGCGGCGCATGACCCTGCACCTGCCTTCGGAACTCGAATGGCTCGGCTACCTCGTGGGCGTGGAATGGCCCGAGGGCGACGAGGACCAGATGTGGGCGCTGGCCGAGGACTGGCGCAATGCCGCCGCCGGCCTGCGCGATCAGATCTCGTCCATCACCGATGCCAAGTCCGCGACCCTGGCCGCCTATGTGAACGGCGACGGGCGCGACGAGATGGCGCAGCTGTTCGACAAGCTGGCCGCACCGGCGAGTGGCGACGGCACGGGCAATTCGATCCTGGATCTGGCCCAGCACTTCCAGCAGCTGGGTGATTCGGTCGAGGAGACCGGCACCGAGATCCAGTACACGAAGCTGATGTTCTACTCGTCGATCGCGATGGCGGCCGGCGAGATCATCATCGCCTGGTTGTGGCCGCCGACCGCTCCGATGGTTGAGGCGATGATCGTCGCGTTCACGCGTGTCGCGGTGCGGGTGATCGGCCGCGCGGCGCTCGACCGCATCCTCGCCATCGCCGCCCGGATGGGCATCACCGCGGTCGTGAAGTTCGCGATGCGCCACATCGTGATGAACACCCTGCTGGGCACTGTGCAGGACTACGGGATTCAGCAGTACCAGGTCGACACCGGGCACCGGAAGGGCGTCAACTGGACGCAGGTCGGTGTGACGTCGATCAGCTCTGCTGTCGGTGGCGCGGTCGCGGGCCCGATCGGTGGTGCGATCGGCAATTCGCTCGGTCAGCGTGGCATGAACCGCTATCTGACGGGCCTGATCACCGGCACCACCGCCGGATTGGTCGGCGGCGGTGCGGGTTTCGTCGGCGCGACGGCCGCGCAGTTCGGATTCGACGCGGCGCAGCACGGCTGGGACCAGGCCGTCGACAACCTGAAGAACACCCACTTCGACCCCCGCATGCTCACCGGAGGAATGTTCCAGGGCGGGCTGTCCGGTGTCAATCACACTGGTGCACACACTGTTTGGGAGCCGAAGGTCACGCGTATGTCGGCGGGGATCAATCCCCGCGACCTCACCCTGGTGGGTTCGCGCCCGGATGGTCCGGGCGGCGATGGGACCGGCGGCAGCCATGACCCGGGGACCAATGGAACGAATGGATCCAACGGCTCCAATGGATCTCATCCGCAGGGTGGCCCCGGCTCGGACGGATCCCACGCGCAGGGTGGCCCCGGCTCCGATGGATCCCACACCCAGGGTGGCCCGGGCTCGGACGGCCCCCGCACGCATCCGGCCTCGGTCGACGGCGGGGAACCGAGCGGCGACGCAGGCGCACGCCCGACCGGCGACGGCAGCACCGCGCGCCCCGACACGAATGGTCAGGGCGGTGGCGGCGTAACCACCGATTCCCGCATTACTGATCGAGCCACCCCCACCGATCCGGGCGGCGCCTCCCAGACCGGTCCGGCGAACAACTCCGGGTCGACCCCGCAAACCCACGTCGGCACGGACGCCAACAGCGCGGGCGGCGCAGCGGCCAGCCATCCGCAGGCGGGCGCACCCGAGTCCACCGCCCCGGTCCAGAGCGGCATCCAGGGCGGAGGCCTCCACGACACCTCCACTGCCGCACCGACTTCCACCGCGGCCACGAACGGCAGTTCGACCGCCGGGGCGTCCTCGACGACCGGTGGTACGTCCAACGCCGGTGGTTCTTCGACCGTCGGTGGTACGTCCAACGCGGGTGGCTCATCCAACGTCGGTGGGTCGTCGAACGCGGGTGGCTCATCCAACGTCGGTAGTTCGTCGAACACGGGTGGCTCATCGAACGCCGGGGCATCGAACGCTGGTGGCGGCCCGTCGAATACCGGTGGGGCGTCGTCGAATACCGGTGGCCCGTCCAACACTGGAAGCGGGTCGTCGAATTCGGGCGGCGGAGCTGCTACGCACGCGGCGGCTTCCACCTCGGGTGGCGGCTCGTCTGCTTCGGATGGCTCCGCACGCGCCGGATCGACTGGGGGAGCGGCGGATCCGGTGTCCGGCGGTGCCCGAGCCGGTGCCTCGGCCGCCCCCTCGGGGGCGACGCCCGGCGGATCGGCTCCGGCATCAGGAGCCTCGTCCCCCGCCGGCGCGACCAGCGCGAGCGGCTCACCGTCGCCGTCCAGCGTCGCCGCCTCCTCCAGTGGCAACGCCGCCCCGGGCTCGACCACCTCCGGCTCCACGGCCCAGCACGCGGGCAGCGCGGCGCAATCCGCCACCCCGGACCAGCGAGCAGCCGCCCCCCGCGCAGGTGATGGCGCCACTCCGAAGGCCGCCGAGGCCCCGCGCGCCGATGCCGCGAGGTCTGACACCCCGCGTGCCGAGGCCCCGCGCGCCGACGCGGCGAAGTCCGATGCCTCTCGGGTCGATGCTCCGAAGTCTGATGGCGCGCGCACCGACGCTCCGAAGTCCGACAGTCCGCCTGCCGACACCGCACGACCCGACAGTCCGCGCGCCGACAGCCGCCAGGGCAGCTCGGACAGCCACGCGGATACTCCGGAGTCGCCCTCCTCCGAGCCGCGTTCCGAGTCCACCGGCGAGAATTCCAATCCCACCGACCGCCCGGGTGCCCGGCCCGAAGGCAACCCGTCCGAAGCCGCCGCTCGCCCGGCCGATCACGAAACTGCGCCGGAGTCCGAAAAGGCCAGTGGTAGTGGTGATTCCAGCGAGGCAGTCGAGCGTTCCGCCGACTCCATGCCGCCGCGCGAGGACACCAACGCGACCACCGATCGCCCCTCCGACAAGCCGGAGGCCACCGAAGCCCACCGCGCCGGTGAGCCCACCGAATCGCGTCAGCCGGTCGACGATCACGCTGACGAACTGTCCGCCGACCGCGACCCGGCCGACCGCGACCACGCGGACGAGCATCCGGAATCGCGCCGTCCCACCGACGAGCCGGCCGATGTACGCCCCGACGACCAGCCGGATGCGCGTGGCGAGGACGACACGCCGACCACCCGCCGTGAGGATGAGCCGACGGGCCGCCGTGACGACGCCCCGGCCGCCCGGCTCGACGATGAGCCCTCGGCCCGGCGTGAGGACGAGTCGTCCGGTCGCCGTGAAGATGAGCCGTCCACCCGCCGTGAGGATGAGCCGACGGGCCGCCGTGACGACGCCCCGGCCGCCCGGCGTGACGATGAGCCCTCGGCCCGGCGTGAGGACGAGTCGTCCGGTCGCCGTGAAGATGAGCCGTTCAACCGCCGTGAGGACGAGCCGACCCTCCGGCGCGAGGACGGGCCGGAGACCCGGCGCGACGATCCCGCCGTCCGCCGCGATGGTGAGCCGGAAGCCGCTCGCGGTGATGAGCCCGCCACGCG
This sequence comes from Nocardia sp. CA-145437, assembly GCF_050956485.1. NCBI lineage: Bacteria > Bacillati > Actinomycetota > Actinomycetes > Mycobacteriales > Nocardiaceae > Nocardia > Nocardia sp. CA-145437. The sequence continues at coordinate 950,617 of NZ_CP191204.1, forward strand.
TCATGCGGACGATCCGGCGGTTCGGGACAGTGGCGATGTGCGTCCTCGCGATGAGGCCGCGCGCGAGGACGCGGCCGCGCCTCGGGATGAGGACACGCCCGCGGAGGCGGCGGATCGGCCGCTGCGGGACGGCCGCGAGCCGGCTGCCGACGAGCCGGTGCGCGAACCGGATTCGAACCGTCACGAGGACGTTCCCGCGGAGGAGAAGCGGCCCGCGGCGGAGCAGCCGCGATCGGATACCTCCGAGCCTGTGCATGACGACCCGTCGCATCGGGACTCGATCAGCCGGGATCGCGGCGACCGCCCGGGATCGGAATCGGCCGGCCCCGACCGCGATTCGCATTCGTCGGATCGTGACCATCGAGTCGAGGATGGGGCGACGCCCGAAGACGGCTTCGTCGTCGCACCGATTCCGCTGGGCGACGGACCCGAGGGTCGAGCTCACGAGGGCGAGCGCCGCGCGCCGGGTGAGCGGCACGCGGGCGACGAAACCCCTTCCGCGGCGCAGGATCGCCCCGGTTCCTCCGACCGCGGCGATACTGGGCGTGGAGCGCCGCCCGAGCGCACCGATGGACACAAGGCGCACCCCGGCACCCTTGACGATCCCTCGAACACCGCTGTCCGCGATGATGATTCGACCGAGCCCGCTCCGAATGATCCGGATGTCGCCCGCGCGAAGAACCGCGGCCGCTGCGGCGAACTGGCGCTGCGCCTGCTGCGTGAGATCACCGGCAACGAATCCATCCGCCCGCCCACGCGCCGGGTCGGTCCCGAGGGGATGAGCCTCGAGGAACTGGTCTCGGGTGCGGGCGGCAAGTTGCAGGACTTCCCGAAGAACCTTGATCGACCGGACCGGCCGAGTGGCCATGACGCGATCGCGAAACGCCTCCTCGAGTTGGGCGACGGCGCGTCCGCCCTGGTCGTCGACCGTTATGCCGGACCGGTCGACGAGCACGGTGTGGGCGCGCACGCCTACCTGATGGTCAATGAGGGCGGCGAGATCGTGGTCAAGGACCCGGCCGCCGGTCTGGAGCACGGTTTCCCGCCGCAGGTGCCCAAGGAGACCGCGGGCGTTCACGCCATCTTGTTCGACGCCGACGGCAAGGCTTGGCATCCGCTGAAGGATTCGGTGCGAGCCGGGCTGTTGCACCTGGCGGATGCGCATTTGCGTGTCGGTGAGGCGGACCGGCTGCCGGGCGACGATTCGAATCCCGATGAACCGGTGCGATTCCTGCGCACCTCCGATGAGATGCGCGTGGATTTCGCGCGCGCCGGTGAGTACGGGCACGAAGTCTGGTCGGACGCCCACTCCCAGTTGACCGACGAGCAGCGCGCGGCACTGAGGTCCTACAGCGACGACACGCGCGAGGAGAACTCGCGCCCGAGCGCCTCGGACATCGAGGCCGCCCTGCGCGGCGATCGTGCGATGACTCCCGAGATCGCCGAGGCCATCCGGGATATCGACGGCGCGCTCGCCCTGCGGCCGTTGCCGGAGCCGGTGATGGTGACGCTCAACTCCGGCGCCAATCCGTTCGGTGTTCCCGTCCACGAGTTGCCCGGGACGGTTCAGCACCTGCCGGGCTACGTCAACGCCATGATCGGCGCGGTGCCGTCGATGGACGGCATCCACCACCACGTCGAATTGGTCGTGCCCGCCGGAACACCCGCCCTGCATCTGGGCGACCTGTCCCAGTACGGCACCCACCTGCCGATGGTCCTGATGGCCCACGGCCTCGAAGTCCACATCGACTCGGTCGAACCCCGCGGACCGGGCCACTACGGCATTCGCGGCACCGTGGCCCCGATCGACGCTGATGCCAGCCCCCACCCCACCCGCCCCGGCGCACCGCACACCGACACCACCCGCCCCGACGCATCGCGTACGGACACCACCCACCCGGACCTGCCGCGCCCCGACGCCCACACCCGCGAGGATGTCCGTCGTCCCACGGACACTCGTGAGGATGTCGCCCGTCTCCAGGACGTACGTGAGGCAGCTCTCCAGCCGCAAGAGGCGCGGGACGATGCTGCGCGGCCGCAGCAGCGGCATGACGCCGACAATGATTCCGGTGCAATCGATTCCGGAGACGCGTCCGATTGGTCGCACCGGCCGCAGGACGACTGGGCGAAGCTGGATCGCGAGGGTATCGCCGAGAAGCTGCACCAGGATTGGGATCTCGAGGTCACCGGCTTCGACAACAAGCATGTCGATGTCGAGGTGATGCGCGAGTTCGCTCGCGCCGTCGACGATATGTTCCGCCGCTTTCCGGACACCGAGCTGGTGGAAGTCCGGATCGCCCCGCTCGACGACGACACCGTGTTCGCCGAGGTGGACCCGGGCCGTGATGGGGACGGCCATTTCGCCGACACCCTCACTCTCAATGAGCGTTTCGCGCGCAACCCCGCCGATTTCGCCCACCGGGTCCGGCTCGCCGAGGAGAACGGTCACCTGGTCCCGGGTTCCGGTGACCGCCCGCTGTATTCGACGATCGTGCACGAGTTCGCGCACGCCATCGACTTCACCACGCAGATGCATGCCCGCCTCGACGCCTTCGAGGCGCTGGAACGTCACTTCCAGCGCACCTACGGCGGCGATTACGAGGAGTTCCTGGGCTGGCTGCACGATGAGCTGAGCGGCTACAGCTTCGACGAGAACGGCATGTACGACCACGCGGAGGCGCTGGCCGAGGCCTTCACCGACGTTGTTCTCAACGGCGACCTGGCCGGTGAGCCCGCTCAGATCCTCCACGACCACCTGGAGCAGGTCTACCGGAACTATCTCGCCGACAACCCCGTCCACGGGCACGAGACGCCTGAGCACCGGGCCCGCCCCGTCGGCGACGATCCGGGCCCGGCCGCCCGCCGCGACCGCGAGCCGAACCCCGAGCGCCCAGCGCCCGAGTCGCACGCATTGCCCCGCACCGACAACGACGGATCGACCAGCGAGAAACCGTCGCACGAACCAGAATTCGTGTTGCAGCCGCCGGAACCTGTCGACGTGCCGGCGGTCGTCGACCATTGGACCGACCTGGATCGCCAGGGTGTGCTGGATCGGATCAACAACGACCTCGGTATCGAGACAGTCGGCTTCCACATCGTCGGCGAGCTGGAGACGCTGCGGGAGTTCGGTCGCGCTCTGGAAGAGGGGATCGCCGACAACCCGGGCATCAAGCCGCGCCGCGCCGAAATCGGGCCGATTCCTGGGGATCCCGACGTCATCGCCACCGCGTTCGGCGCGCGGCAGGCGGATGGGAGCGGACCGTGGCGGCCCGACCGGATCGTGTTCAACGACCGGTGGGCGTTGGATCCCGCGGGTTTCGAACAGGGGATTCGGGAGGCGGTCGCCGCTCGATTCCATGTGCCGAACACCGACGCCCGGCCGATCTACGCGGTGATCGTGCACGAATACGGCCACCTGGTGGATTACCACGGCCAGATGCAGGCTCGCGAGAACCTGATGAAAGCCCTGGCCGACCGGTATGTGGAGTCCAATGCCGGCGCCGACTTCGCCGAGTTCACCAACTGGCTGCGCGGCGAGCTGCCCGGATACGCCTTCGACAAACACGGCATGCTCGACGCGGGGGAGGCCCTGGCCGAGGCATATCGCGATGTGAAGCTCAACGGCGACAACGCTTCCGACCTGTCGAAGATGATGGTGGACCGGTTGCACGCCGCCGCGCGCGACGCCGCACCCCTGCATGCGCAGGACCCGGCGCACTCGCCCGAACACGGTTCCACCGAGAACCTCCACGACCGGCTCAGCCCTGAGGGCAGGTCTGGGGATCTGCCGGAAACGGCTGACAACCACCGGGATTCGATCCCGCCGGAGGATTCGGCACCTCACGAGGGCGCCCCCGATCCTGCTCCCGCCCACCCGCCCGCGGATTGGTCGCCACGCCCGGACGATTTCTGGGCGGAGCTGGATCGCGACGGAATCATCCGCGAGATGAAGGATCTGTTCGGCGTCACCAGGTTCGAGGGCTTGGACAATACGTCCGTCGATCCGGAGGTGCTGCGCGAGTTCGCCCGTGCGCTCGACGATGCCACGGCCCAGAACAAGATCACCTTGCGCGGCATCGAGATCGGCGAGCCGGTCTTCGAGGACTCGCTCGCTGAGGCGACGAGCATCCGAACCCCGGACGGCCATATCGTCACCGAGAAAATCGTGGTGCGTCTGGAGCACGCGCTGGATCCGGCTCGGATGGCCGAGATCGTGCGGAACGGCGAGGCCGGTGGCGCGTTCCCGAGGGGGGCCGGCGAGCGCCCGATGTACTCGGTCTTCCTGCACGAAATCGGTCATGCGATCGACCACGCCGGAAACCGCGCGGCTCACGCCGAACTCGCGAACGCGCTGCTGGACCACTACCTGCGCACGCACGGCGACACCACGGCCGTCGAGTATCTCGGCTGGCTCTCGCAGCTGTCGGATTACAGCTTCAACGCCGACGGCTCGATCAACCACGCCGAGGCGCTGGCGGAAGCCTTCGTCGACGTCACCCTGAACTTCGATCACGCCACCGAACCCGCCCAGGTCCTCCACCGCCTGCTGACCGACCGCGCCGCCGAGAACGCCCACATCATCCGCGAGCTCCCGGCCGAACCGGCCACACGGACCGGCGACGAGCCACCCGGCACCCCGACGACCGAGGTACACCACGACGCCATGCGGGGCGACTCGCGCCCCGACGCCGTGCGGGCCGATGATCGCCCCGAGCCGATGCGGTCCGAGGACGACGGAAAGCCCTCGCGGGAGCCCGATCTGGTGCTGTCGCCGCCCGAGCCGCCCGAGGTTCCGGCGATCGACGACCACTGGACCGGCCTGGACCGGCAGGGCGTCGTCGACCACATTCAGAACGAGCTCGGCATCCCGACGGTCGACTTCCATTACGCCGGCGACGTCGAAACGCTGCGCGAATATGGCCGCGCCCTCGAGGACATGCTGGCCCAGCACCCGGGCGTGAAGCCCAACCGGGTCGAGATCGGGTTCATCCCCGAGGACGCCGACGCCATCGCCGCTGTCTACCCGGGACGCGAGGACGGCCGGTTGGTCGCGGATCGCCTCGTGCTCAACGCCCGGTGGGCCATGGACGCCGCCGGCCTCGACGCGCTGATTCGCGCGAATGTCGAGAGCGGCCACCATGTGGCGGGATCCGATGCGCGGCCGGTGTATTCGGCTATCGTCCACGAGTTCGGGCACGTCATGGACTTCGCTGGTGGACGTGAGGCCCGGTACGAACTGACCGAGGCCCTCGCGGCGCACTTCGAGGCCACCCGCGGCGCTCCGCTGGACGCCCAGGCCTTCACCGAATGGCTGCATCAGTTGCCGGAGTACGCCTTCGACAAGAACGGCGGCTTGCACGAAGGCGAGGCGCTGGCGGAAGGTTTCCGCGACGTCATGCTGAACGGCCGCGACGCGGCCGAGCCGTCACAGGTGATGTACCAGATGCTGCGCGTGGCCGCGCAGGACTCGGGCGTACTGCAACCGCATGGCCTGCCGGAGCATCGTTCCGCGCCCGCCGAGCACCAGTCCCCCTCCGCCGAGCGCCAGTCTGTGCCCGCCGAGCGCCAGTCCGCGCCTGCCGCGGACCAGTCCATGCCTGCCGCGGACCGGTCCACGCCCACCGATCGCGGCGCGGGGATCGCTGATGCCGATCGCCATTCCGGTACGGACGGCTCGGACCTGCTGGGACCGCGTGACCAGTCCGGTGATTCGTCGGACTCCAACGACCCCAACCGGCCCGAGCGTCCTGACGGGAACCAGCCCGACCCGCGCGAATCCAACGAGCCGCCCGTCGGCGCCGAGGAACCGCTCGCGCCCGGTTCCCCGAGCGCCGCGGAACCGGGCCCCGAATCCCGCACTCCCGCAAGGGAACCGCAGGTAGGCGACGAGCGCTGGTTCGACCAGCGAATGGCCGAGCACGCCGACTTCGCCGCGGACATGGAGGCCAAGCACGCCCGCTTCCTGCACGAGATGGCAGATTCCGCACCTCCCGGCAGCACCGAGGAACGACTGTTCCGCGAGCAGGCCCGCGAAGTCGACGACATGGCCCGCGGCTCTGCCGAACGCGCCGAACGACTCTGGGCCGACCTCGGCGGCCGCCCCGACCCCGCGCCGGCTACGCGACTCGCCGGTGAGGGCGGCGCCACAGCCGAGCCGCGCACCGGGCAGAACCCCGAGACCGCGTCGGCGGGCGACGGCCAGCCGCCGAACGATGGACCCCCGCGCCGCGCTGCCGCCACCCCGGACGATCCGGATGCCTGGTTCAACGAACAGCGCGCCATCCAGGCCGACTGGGTCGCCCACATGGATGCCGAGCGCGCCAAGTGGTTCCACGACATGGCCGACCAGCTCGAGCCCGGCAGCCAGGCGGAGCGGGAGGCCCGTTTCGAGGCCCGCATGGCCGATGCCGAGGCCCGCCTGTCGGCTCTGCGCGCCGAGTACATGTGGGACTTCGCGGGCGGTCGCCCCGAACCCGCTCCCGGCGAAGCCGCAGCCAAGCAGCCGGCGAACAGCTCCGGCGAGCCGTCCCGCGCCTCGGCCCGCCCCACCCTTCCCGGCCCTTCCGCCCCGGTGCCGCCCTCCACGACCGCCCCGCGCTCGGGCGACGCCGGCAGGTCGGACGGCACCCAGACCGGCTCGCGGTCGAAACCGTTGGGCACGAACCCGAACGAGACCCCGACCGTCGAGGTCAAGCGCACGGGCGCGAACCCGGATGAGACTCCTACTGTCGAGGTCAAGCGTCCGGAGCAGTCGAATCCGGATGAGACTCCGACTGTCGAGGTCAAGCGTCCGGAGCAGACGAACCCCGATGAGACGCCGACCGTCGAGGTGAAGCGTCCGGAGCAGTCGAATCCGGATGAGACTCCGACCGTCGAAGTGAAGCGTCCGGAGCAGACGAACCCCGATGAGACGCCGACCGTCGAGCTGAAGCGGCCCGAGCAGACGAATCCGGATGAGACTCCCACCGTCGAGATCCCGCGCCAGGAGGCGGAGTCGCCCAAGCCGCCCGCCGATCCGGCCGAGGCGTCACCCGGATTGCAAGCGGCTCTCGATCGACTGCGCGCGGCGGACGCTGAGGCCGGGGAGCGCCCGCGCAGCCTGGAGGACCAGGTCTATGGCGCGCGCCTCACCGACGCGCTCGGTGTGGTCGAGGCGCTGGCCAAACGCCCGGACGCGCTGTCCGCGCTGCGGCATCTCGCCGAAACCGCTGCGGCCGAGGGTTTCTTCCACGATCCGGCGAATGGTCTCGGCACGCGTCCGCACGCACCCGAGGGCGGGGAGCCGCGCGCACTCACCCTCGAGGAGTTGCGCACCGAACTCCTGCACCGTCTCGGCCTGCCCGAATCCACGCCGGATGATCAGCTGCCGCGAATCGTGGGTGACGAGCAGCTGCGGAATCTGTTGCGCGCGGGCGGAATCGAGGCTCTGCGCGAGGCGGTCTTCCGTCACGATGACACGACCGGCCCGGAGCGCGAGCGCGCCGCCCGCACCCGCGACGGCTGGGCGGACCTGCTCGGCGTCGACAAATCCCTCCTCGATCCGGCCCGCACCACCCCCGAACAGCGTCGTGCGGTCCTCGACGAGCTCCGCGCCGAAACCCTGCGTCACGCCGGCGATGTCGCGGACCTCATGGTCGCGAGCTTCCACCACCCGACTTCGGACCACGCCCATGTGGTCCTGGAGGCCGACGGCGAGCGCGTCCACATCCGCGTCACCGAGGACGCTGACGGCAACAAGCGCGCCGAGGTCATCCAGCGCCCCGACCTGCCTCGCGAAACCCCGGCGGAGACAAAGGAACCGGAGAAGAAGCCCGGCTGGCTGAAGCGCACGTGGCGGCGCATGATGCACGGCTACCACGGTCAGTCGCCGAAGTACCCGTCCGGTTCGGGCAACGACTCCAAGGGCCAGACCATGCTGGCGATGGAGATCGGCTACGTCACCCACGACGAGGCGCTACTGCATCTCAAGGACAAGTTCAACCCCGCGCGCATCCTCAAGGAGACCGCGACCCTGTGGAAGGAGCGCGAGCGTCTCCCGCTGGTCAAGCATCTGACCGCGCGGGTCGCCGATGTCGCCGGGACCCTGATCCCGATGCGCACCCGCGACGGCGGCGAGTACCGCCCATGGGTCACCGAGGCCGATCCGCGGATTCGCGCCGAGGTGGAGGAGACCCTGCGCGGCGCGAACATGCCGATCGAGTCGGAAATGCCGGAGCCGCAGCACGAGCCGCTCGACCGCGGCCCCGTCCTCGATCCGCCCGCGCCCCGCGAGTGGAGCTCCGACCTGCCGCAGCCGCTGGTCGACGCGGTCACGACGCGCGACGCCGCCCTGGCCGACCTGGTCCGCCTGGCTCGCGGACTGGAGATCGACATCCCCGACGACAGCCCGGAAACCCTGCGTCGCGTGGTGGACGAGGCCGTCTACAAGCTCATGCGCCGCGCGGGCGCGATCGAGGCGTTGCGCGATGTCAGCGAGCGCTGGCTCATGGAGGACGCGCAGATCCCGTTCAGCCGCGAGGTCAGTATCTTCGACAAGGATCCGCTGGGCCGTTACCTGCGGGAATTCGCGCGCGCCGAGGCGCTGCGCACGGAGGAGGAGAAGGCCGCGCGCCGCCGCGCGGAGGCGGGCGTCGGCCCGGACGACGATTCGCTGGAGTTCCGTCCCCGCCGTCCGCGCGCCTCCTTCCTGGATCTGCAGGGCGTCAACAATGGCGGTGAGTGGCCGCGCCACTTCGACGACGCGGACGAGGAACTGTCCAGCCGGCGCGAGGGCCGCCTGTTCGAGGACGCGTTGCGCCGCGACCAGATTCAGGACGAGCGCTCGAACTGGGCGCAGTTGCTCGACATCGGATTGGACCGGCTCGAAACCGAGAAGGACCTGCGGGAGGCCATCGCCGAGGCCCGGGTGGGCGTGCGCGACCGGGCGGACGGCATCCTCGAACTCGACGCGGCCGTCAAGCATTTCATCGACCTGGACTCCGCGGCCCGGCAGCACGCCGCCGATCTGGCCGACGCGGCCGCGCACGACTGGGTGAACGAGCACGACGGCGTCATGCTCGATCCGGAGCGCGGGCTGGCGGTGCTCCCGGGCGAGCCGCGCCGCCTGGTGGTGATCCGCGGCGAAGCGGATCACGATGTGCGCCTGGTCGATGCGCTGTCCGCCCACCCGGAGATCCGGGAGCAGCTCAACCGCGGTGAACTGCGGCTGGACTACCGCGTGGTGGGTCTGGACGGCAACGACCGGGTCCACGTCATCGAGGTGGACCCGCCGCAGATCCGATTCCACGACGTCGAGGTCGACGGCGAGCGCACACCGGTCGCGTTGCTGCGCAACGGCCTCGAGCCGTGGCGCATCGTGCAGCCGGCACCGGAGGTCAGGGCCCCGCACGCCGAACCGGCCGCCGAGCCCGCCGCGCCGCGCGATCCGGCCGTGGTGCGCGCCGAACGCAACGCGGTGGCGGCCCGCCTGTCGGTCTACGACATGGATCTGGGCGCGAACCTGGACCGGACCATCGCCGACCTGCACCATGACAATGCGTTGCGCGCCGCCCAGATCGAGGGCATGGCCGACTTCATTCGCAGCTCGGACGCGATCGACAACTTCCACGACCTGGACCGCACCCTTCAGCAGCTGGCGCACCGCCTCGGCCTCGACCCGGACACGCTGTCGCCGCAGAAGCTGGCCGAGGCGATGGCCGATCCGAACGTGCGCAAGGTGCGCCGCCTGCAGGCCGTCGACGACCTCATCAAGTACGCGAAGGTCCTGCGCGAGAACATCGACGAGAAGGCGGTGCTCGCGGCCCGCAAGGAGCTCGCGAACCGGCTCGACGTGGAGCCGGACGACCTGTCCCCGCGTAAGCCGAAGACCAAGGACGGCGAGGTCATCGGGTTCACGACGGACCCGAAGAACACCGACAAGCACGCGTTGCTGGACGCGATCCACAATCTGCTGCGCGATTCCGCCGACCGCCCGGAACTGCTGGCGGCGTTGCTCGAATACAGCAGTGTGCTGGGCGACCTGGACCCGTTCCGCCAGAACCTGCGCTACGACCCGCTGACCGACCCGCGCGCCGTCGACGGCGAACTGCCGATCCACGACGGCGACGCTCCGGCGGCGTTGCGCGCGTTCATGAACGATTCCATCGGCGAGCCGCCGCTGTCCGACAACCCGTCGGCGGCGGCCACCGTGTGGTCGCGCCTGCTCGGCGTGCACATGAACGACTTCGCCCGAACGGTCAAGATCTACACCGAGCAGCTCGGCGGCCTGCACGACCGAGTCACCCCGAAGCAGTTCGCGGATGTGCTGACCACGCTGCGCGAGACCGGCGACTCGACGGTGGCCTACGAGCGCTACCGCGACAGCGCCGCCGACCCCACCAAGATCCTGACCAAGGACCAGCTCGCCGATCTGGTGCGCGGTGTCCGCAACGCGCGGTACGCCGAGGTGTACGAGGCCTACCGCGACGGCAAGATCGAGAAGCACGAGCGGCTCAGCGCCAAGGAACTGGCCGCCACCATCGACGAACTGCGCGCCGACGTCCGCGCCCGCGAGGCCGACATCAAGCTGCTGGAGAAGCTGGCCGCCGAACACGACGCGCTCACCAAACCGCGCCCGCCCGAGGGCCCGCCGCGTGACCCGCGCGCGGTCGCCACGGATCTGGCCGCCGCCCGGCACGAACTGCAGATCGCCGCCGAGGGGCGCGACTACGCGCAGGGCCGGGCCTATCGGGAGAACCCGGGCCCCGGCTTCCGGCCGCTGCACGAAGGCGATCTGACCCCCGAGCGGATGCCCGGCACCAACGACTATCTCGCCAACCGCCCGTCCGAAGAGGGCGGACAGCTGCCGGGTCTGGAGCAGCGCCTCACCGATCTGACCGCAGCCGTCGAGGAACACGACGGCGCGCAGTCCCGGGTCGACGACCTCGAGTCCGAGATGCGTCGCGCCGTCGAGGCCGGTGTCGGCCCGGACGAGTCGCCGGTCGACGCGTGGCGGCGTGAAGTCGACACGGCGCGAGCCGAATTGGAAGAGCTCGTCGCCGCCGACCCCGGCTTGGCGCGGCAGGGTCTCGACCGCACGCTCGCGGACATCGAACGCCTGTCCCGCATGCCCCAGCAGTGGGGTGACGTGTTCACCGACGAGCTGGTCCCGCTGCGCGACGCCGCGCACCGCTACGAACAGGCCCGAGAATTCCTGGCCGCCGCCGAGTCCGACGCCGCCGCAGCGGCACGCGCCGCGGAGACCCCGGAGCAAACCGCAGCACGCGAATTGGCTTCTGCCCGAGATGATCTCGCGAACGCAGCCCCGGTCGATCGTCAAGCCGCTCAGGACCGCGTCTCCCGCTGGGAAGCCGAGCACCGCCTCCTCGAAGCCCGGGCCGCCCACGCGGCCGACACCCCGCACCAGGCCGCCGAACGCGCTCGCACGGCCGCGCACGACGACCTCACCCGAACCGTCGAGGACTTCCGCCGCACCACCGGCCTGGACGTCACCGAAGCCGAACTCGCCCCGGAACACCTGCGTGACACCGTCAACCGCCTGCTCCCCGAGGCGCGCGGCACTCTGCCCGAGGTGGTCGGAGCTTTCGATCGACTCGAGAACGCGGCTCGCGCCCTGCACCGCGCCGACGCCCTGACCGAGTGGGTCGACGCCCATTTCCCGGAATCCGGCCACACCGGTCGCGAGGGCGAGGACCCCGGCGCCTCCGGAGCCTCCACTCGCCCGCAAGGCCCGACCCAGCCCAACTCCGACCCGTCCTCCGCCGCCCGCGATCCGGAAGGTGATGGTCAGGATGGCGGATCGAATCCGGTGACGCACAACGACTCCGGCGAGACCGACGTCGATCAGTCCTTCGCGCGGCGTGTGGAGGAAGCGATCGCGGCGGGTGAGGCCGAGGTGGTGGTCCTCAGCACCGGTATCGGGCGGATGGCCGAACGCGTCGAGTTGGTCACCTTCGCTACCGAGCCGCCGACGCAGCTGATTCGCAAGGTTGTCACCAATCCGCAGCACGCCCAGGCCGAGGCGCTGGTCTCGCTGGTCGGCCAGGCGGTCGGCGCGAATGTGCCGAAGGTGCACCGGGTCGAGGACCGGGTGGTGTACATGGAGGTGATGCCCGGCGAGGCCGGAGCGGACCGTTTCACGACGCCCATGTCCGCGGGTCTGGACGCGGTGCTGGCGACCCCCGACGGCCGCCGGCTCGGCCTGCTCGACGTGCTTGTCGGCATCCCCGATCGCAACCTCGCCAACTGGCTGATCACCGCGGACGGGCACATCAGCGGTATCGACCACAGCCTGGCCTTCGGCGGCGGCCGCCGCGGTGACGAACTGTCGACCAGCCTCTTCGCCCGCCACTACGCGACCGAGGGTTCTGACGGCGAAATCACGTGGCACGACCATGATCTGAGCGCTTCGGACATGCCCGGCATGCGTACCCGCCTGGAGGGCCTGGCCCCCGAATTCGCCGCCCTGGGCCGCGACGACTGGCACCGCGCCCTGATGGATCGCTTCGACGAGGTCCAACGCCATGCCCGCGCCTCCGACGAGGGAAGCGCCGGCGACGAAGGCGACCAGGGCCCCACCCCGGCGCGCCCGAGCGACCCGAAGCCGCTCGGCTCCAGCCCGACGGCGGCCACCCCTCCGATCGGTGTGACCCCGCCCGGCTCGGGTGGCGGCGGCAAGGAGCCCCCGAACCGAAACTCCTCCACCCCACCAAATCCCCACCCCGACGAGCCTGGCAACTCCGGTCAAAACGGCGACCAGAACTCCACCCCGCCGTCGAAGCCCGGCGACGGGCAGACCGCGAAACTGCCCGCGGGCAGCGAGGACCCGACGGTCAATCTGTCGGCGGGCGGCGAGGATTCGACCAAGAAACTGCCGGAGGGCAGCGAGGACCCGACCGTCAAGAACCCGCCGCCGGGCGAGGCGTCGACGTCGAAGATGTTCGAGGGCAACGACGACGCCACGGTCAACCTGTCGCGCGAGAACGCCTCGAACGAGCAGAGTTTCGAAGGCAACGAAGACCCGACGGTCAAGAACCCGCCGCCCGCTGAAGCGTCGTCCTCGAAGCCGTTCGAAGGCAACGAAGACCCGACCGTGCAGATGGAGCGCGGCAGCGAGGCCAAGCCGCCGGGGAGCGAAGACCCGACTGTCGAGCTGCCCAAACCGCCGGGCAGTGAAGACCCGACCGTCGAGCTGACCCGGCCGAGCGAGGCCGCGACGCTGGAATTGCCGCGGGTGGAAGAGGAAGTGCTGCCGGTGGATCCGGTGGCGGACTCCCCGTCGCTGCAGGCGGCGGCCCGCTTCCTGCGGGACGCCGTCAACGACCCGCTGGCCCCCGGCCGCGAGGTCAACGCGGTGCTGTTCACCTCGCGATTGATGGACGCGCTCGGCCTCGAGACCGCCGCGGCCCACCTCAACGATCCGCTCGCCCATTTCCGCGAGATCGCCGAAATGGCCAAGGCGCGAGGCTTCTTCGGCGACCCGGATGACGCCACCCCGCCGCTGCCCATGCGTGAGGGCGACGACTATCGGCCGCTGACGCCCGAGGAGCTCTACGGTTCCGAGGAGTACTGGCGCACCGAGGCGGATCCGGAGACGCTGCGCGCCATCGAAGCGCATCTGCGCGAGACCGGCCTGGACCGCCGGCTGGCCGAGCTCGGGGCCGAGGAGCCGACCCGGGCCCTCGACCCGGCCGCTACGAGGCGCGAATTGCCCTCGAGCACAGCGCATCCCGAGGGCGGCGGCGAGCCGGTCCGGGAACGCCCGCTGGAAACCTGGTCGCAGCGCCCGCACGATCCGGAGGGCGCCGAATCCCGGGTCTTCACCCTCGAGGAGCTGCGAAACCGTCTCGCCGGCGAGTTCGGCCTGTCGGAGGAGAACCTGCAGCGGCGGAACCTGCCGGAGCTCGCGGGCGACCTGCAGTTCCGGAACATGTTGCGGATCGGTGGACTCGAGGCACTCGACCATGTGCTGAGCAGTCACGACGCCGCCTCCGGCGCCGAACGCGAGCACCTGGCCCGGGTGCGCGACGAGTGGGCGCGCCTGCTCGGCATCCCCGAATCCGCCCTGGATCCCGCGCACACCACCGTCGAGCAGCGTGACGCTGTGCTCACCGCCGCCCGCTCCGAGACCCTGCGCCGCGCGATGGATGTCGCCGACCTCATGGTCGCCGCCCTGCACGATTCCGAACACGCGCATGTGGTCCTGGAGACCGACGGCGAACGCCTGCATGCTCGCATCGTCGAATCGCCGGACGGCACCAAGCGTGTCGAGCTGGTCCCGCGGCCCGAGCTCGGTCCGCTCCGTCCCGCGGCGAAGCCGTCGCCGAGCTGGATCGACAACCTGCTGCAGCGCCTGCAACAGGGCTACCACGGACAGTCGCCGAAGTATCCGTCCGGTTCGCGCCTGGATTCCTCCGGAATCTCCCTGCTGACACTGGAGTTCGGCTATAACGTCCTCCACGACCACGACTTCCTCGGGATGAAGCCCAACTTCAACCCGGTGCGCATCGGCAAAGAGATCCTGACCCTGTGGGAGGGGCGCGAGCAGCTGCCGTTCGTGCGTCGTCTCACCCGCCGGGTCGCCGACATCTCCCCGCCGCAGATCCCCATGCGCACCGCGGACGGGGGCGAATACCGCCCGCACGTCACCGAGGCCGATCCGCTGCTGCGCGCCGAGGTCGAGGAGTCGCTGCGCGTGGCGGAGATGACCATCGAGTCGGAGCTGCCCGAGCTGCGGCATGAACCGGTCGATCCGGTGACCGCCGAGCCCGAGCCGCACGACTGGGGCACCGATGTCCCGCAGCCGCTGGTGGACGCCGCGGACGCCCGCGACGCCGCGCTGGTGGACCTCGTGCACCTGGCCCGGGAGCTCCGCATCCCTCTCGCCGATGCCGATCCGCAGACCGTGCGGGCAGCGGTCGAGGAGGCGAGGTACCGGCTCATGCGTCGCGGTGGCGCGGTCGAGGCGCTGCGCGATGCCGGGCAGCGCTGGCTGCTCGAGAACGAGGTCATTCCGTTCAGCCGCGAGATCAGCATCTTCGACAAGGATCCGCTGGGCCGCTTCCTGCGCGAGTTCGCCCATGCCCGCGGCATCGAGCTGGAGGAACTGAAGGCGCGGGTCCGCCGTGAGGAGGCGGGCGTCGGGCACGACGATCCGCCGCTGGAACTCCGTGCGCGCGAACCCCGCCCGTCCCTGCTCGAGGTGGAGGGCGTCAACAATGGCGGCGAATGGGTGCCGCACTTCGATGATGTCGACGAGGAGCTGGTCGAAACCCGCGAGGGCACGCTCTTCAAGCACGCGCTGCGACGCGACCAGATGCAGGACGAGCGCTCGAACTGGGCGCAGCTGCTCGATATCGGACTGAACCGGATCGAGACCCAGGAGGATCTGGACCACGTCATCTCGGACCAGCGCATGCGCGTCCGTGACGGCCGCGCCCGGATGCTCGAGTTCGCGGCCCTGGCCGACCGTTTCCTCGGCGCGGACGACCAGCTCCGCGAGCGCGTCCACGAGGTCTCCGATCGGGCGGCCCGGGATTGGGCCGACGCCAACGGCGGCGTCATGCTCGACCGCGAACACGGTGTGGCGCTGCTCCCGGGCGAGAACGGCGGCCCCGAACGCCTGGTGGTGATTCGCGGCGACGGTGAGCACGACACCCATCTGGTGGACGCGCTCGCCGCGCACCCCGACGTGCGGCGAATGCTGAATCACGGTGAGCTGCGGCTGGATTACCGCAATGTCGGGCTCGACGAGCACGGCAACGTCCACCTGGTCGAGGAAGCCGCGCCCACCGTGCGGTTCCACGACGTGGATGTCGACGGCCACCCGCGACCGGTCGCGGTCATGCGTGAGGACGGCCGGGGCCTGCGGCTGGTGGAGCCCACACCGGAACCGGTCGCCACACCGCACGAGGCGAACAATGAACCGGCCGTACCGCGCGATCCGGATACCCTGCGGAACGAGCGCAATGCGGTGGCGCGCCGACTGTCGCTCGAGGTGGAGTTCGACCTCGGCGAGAATCTGGGCCGCACCATCGAGTCGCTGCGGCAGGAGCTTTCGCTGCGCGCCTCGCAACTGGAGGGCATGGCCGATTTCATCCGCACGTCGGATGCCATCGACACCTTCAACGATCTGGACGGCGCGCTGGGCAATCTCGCGAACCGCCTCGGCCTGGACCCGGAGCAGCTGTCACCGCGTGCGGTGGCCGAGGCGTTCGGCGATCCGCGGTTCCGGATGGGGGAGCGGCGGCATCAGGCGTTCGCGGACCTGATCAAGTACGCGGACGTGCTGCGCAAGAACGGGCACGAGACGGCTGTGCTCGCCGCCCGGGATCGGCTGGTGCGCCTGCTCGACGTCGATCGGGAGAATCTGCACGCTCCCAAGGCCGTCAAGGACGCCGAGAAGGTCGAGATCATCGGGTTCGAGCCGGACCCGAAGACCACGGTTCCGGACGCGATCGCCAGGGCCTTCGAGAACATGGCCTTCCGGCCGGACGAGCGCCGGGCACACGCCATCGACGCGCTGACCGACTACATCGAAGCGATCGGCGCGCTCGACCCGCACCGGGAGGGGCTGCGCTACGACCCGAGTACGGATCCGCGGGCCGTCGACGGCGAGCTGCCCGTCCACGATCCGAAGGGTCGCGAGCTGCTGAGCTCGTTGTACGGCGACTTCGTCGGCGAGCCGCCGCCCGCGAGCGAGCTGATCCAGGCCGGAGAGGTCTGGTCGCGCCTGCTGGGGGTGGACACCTCCAGCATCGACAAGACGGTCAAGATCTACCAGGAACGCCTCGGCAGCCTGCACGATCGGATGAGTCCGGCGCAGCTGCGGGAGGTGCTGCGCACGCTGACCGACACCGCCGGTGACTCGGCGGCGGCCTATCAGGGCTACCGCGACAGCGTGACCGATACGCGGAAACTGCTCAGCTCCGAACAGGTTTCGGAGATCGTGCGGGTCGTGCGCAAGGCGCGCAGTATCGAGGTATACGAGGCCTACCGCGACGGCAAGATCGAGAAGCACGAGCGGCTCAGCCCGAAGGAGTTCTCCCAGGCGGTCGAGGTCATGCGCGGGGAGATTCGGGCCCGCAAGGCCGATATCGACCTGCTCGAACGACTCGCGGCCGAGCATCACGACCTCACCAACCCGCCGGAACCCCAAGCGCCGCCCCGTGATCCGCGCACGGTCGGACCCGAACTCGCGGCGGCCCGACACGAGCTGCAGATCGCCGAGGAGGGCCTCGACTACGCCAAGGGCCGCATGTGGCGTGAGCGCGAGGGGGAGGAATTCCGCCCGCTCGCCAACAGCGATCTGACCCCGGACAATCTGCCCGGCACGCAGGACTACCTCGCCAACCGCAACCGCGCGGAGGGCGGCGAGCTGCCGGGCAACGAGCAGCGAATCGACGACCTGTCCACGGCGGCAGCGGAATTCGACCGGGCGCAGCACCGGGTACAGGACCTGGAGACCGAACTGCGCCGCGGCATGGAGGCGGCCACCGAGCCCGGCGAGACGCCCGCCGACGCCTGGCGGCGAGAAGCCGAATCCGCGCGCGCCGACCTGGAGGCGCTGGTCGCCACCGACCCGGCCGCGCCCCACGGCATCGACCACGCCATCGACCAGATCGAACGCCTCTCCCGCATGCCGCTGGCCTGGGGCGAGATCTGGACCGACGAACTGGTCCCGCTGCGCGACGCCGTGCACCGCTACCAACGGGCCGACGAGTTCCTGGCCGCCGCCCGCACCGCCGAGGCCGATGCCGCCGCTGCGGCGGCACGCGCCGCGGAGACACCCGAGCAGACCGCGGCCCGCGAACTCGCGACCGCCCGAGACGAACTCGCCGCCGCCGAAGCGCAGGGCGACACCGCCCGCCGCGACGCGGCCGCCGATCGCGCCGCCCGATGGGAAGCCGAGCAGCGCCGCATCGCCGATGCCGTGGCCGCCGACGCGGACACGCCCCAGACGGCCGCCCACCGTGCCCGCGAGGAGGCGCACACCGAGCTGCGCGCGGCCATCGAGAACTTCCAGCGCGCCACCGGGCTCGACGTCACCGAAGCCGCACTGTCCCCGGATCGCCTGCGCGCCACCATCACCGACCTGCTCGGCCAGGCCCGCGGCAACCTTCCAGACGTGGTCCGCGCCTTCGACCGCCTCCAATCAGCGGCAGAGGCCTTCCACGCCGCCGACACCGTCGCCCACTGGGTCGACAACCACTACCCCGACCCGGTGCGCGCCATCGACCCCGGCGAAGGCGAACCCGGCGGCGGCCCGAAGCGCCTCGGCCCCGGGACCCCGCCCACCGACCCCACCGGTGGCGCCCCCGCCCACCCCGGCCCCACCAAACCCGGCACCGACCCGGCCACGACAGCCAAGCAGCCCGAATCCGGCGCGCAGCCGATCACGCATTCGTCCACCACCACAACCCATTCCGGGGTGGAGGAGTCCGCCGGCCCGCACCACAACGGCTCGGGTCAGACGGGCGAGCAGACCCATACCGCGCCGGAACAGAACGCCGCGCCCGAGCACACGAGTGCACCGACCGGGTCGAACTGGGTGGTCGTCGAGCCGGGAACCGTTCATACCTGGTCGGATCCGGCGTTGGCGGCCTGGGCCGACGGCGCGATGGCTCAGGCCCGCGCTGCGGCCGAGCGGCACGATCTGATGATGACCGACCTGCACGCGATTGCGCGGGAGCTGGGCGTGAATCCGGATGGGCATGAACTGGGGATACTGAAGGACCTACTGATGTCGCGGGTGAACGAGGAGTCGCTGCGCCAGCAACAGCTCGGCCTGACGCCTCCGGGAACACCCGCCGAGGAAGGAATAGCGCGAAAGCACGCCACCGACCAGCGGGTTCGAGAGCTGGCGGACTACGGCAAACGAATTGCCCGGGCCACCAGCAAGGACGAGCAAGAGGCGCACGCCTTCCACAGAGCAGTCCAGGAGGCGGCGGCGAAGGACATCCTCACCACTCTCGGGGCGGAGATGTGGGGGAGCGGCGTCGGGATCGTGCACGGCAAGAACGACATCGCCGTCGTCGTCTCCCCGAACCCCGACCCCCTTGCCTTTCTCGGGCGGGAGCGTCAGGAAGTCCTTGCCAGGGACAACATTCTGCTTGTCGCAAAACTGCTCACCGTCGATCTCGACGGCACCATTCACGTCCACGACCTCGACCTTCCGAACCTCCCGCCGGCCCCGGAATCCACCCCGCATTCAGGCCCCCCGACCAAGCCCCCGGCCAGCCCAGGGTCCCCTGGTCGACCCGGAGGCCCTGGCAATCCCGGGACGCCCGGTCAGCCGGGAGGTTCCGGCCATCCCGGCACCCCTGTGCATCCTGGTGCGCCCGGTCAGCCCGGAGTTCCCGTGACCCACAGTGCCTCTGGGCAATCCGTTGCCTCGGTGCATCCCGGCGTTGCTGGGCAATCCGGCGGTGCCGTCGAACCGACCAGCGCTGGCGGCCGAGGCGATGCCGCCCACAGCTCGCAGCCGACCTCGTCGACTTCGCCCACGCCGGAGCCGCCGACAGCGGTGGTCGTCTCCGAGGTGATCACACCTCCCGCTGATGTCAACGGCGCAGTCATGTTCGAAGGCGACCTGCCCTCGAACGCCGATTCCCGTCCGCTCTACCGCGGCGTCCCGCGCCTGCTGCCCGATGGTTCGGTGAGTCCCGCATACCTCGACGGCCTGCGTGGAGTGGTCGCGGCCCGTGGCGACGCCGATTTCGACTACGAAGGCCACATCTCTCACCCCTCCAGCGAGAGCGATGCCACCTCCTGGACCCGCGATCGCGCGATCGCCGAACACTTCGCCCATGACGACGGCCTCATCATGGAATGGCGCACCGGCGCACCCCCCGAAGACGCCACCTGGCGCTTCAAACCCACCTACGACCTCGACGACCTCCTCCACCAGGTCCTCATCCAGGGCACCCTCATCGACGCCCGCGCCATCCGCCACCTCCCGTCCGCCCCAACCCCCGAAACATCCCCCACCCCACCGACCCCCGAGCCCCCGACACGCCCCACCCCGCCCCCGTCCGCCGTCACCACGGCCAGCCCATCCCTCGGCATCGACCCACCCACTCCCGCAAAACCACACGCGAACAACGCCTCCCAACTGCCGCCTGCCGAATCACCGCACGGTTCGGACAACCCAGGCGCGCCCGGTGACTCCACGTCCGCGGAGACGATTCAGCCCGCCGGTGCGGGAGAGCGCGGCAGCACCGACGGCACCGCAAAGCCGCAGGACGACAACGCTTCCCCGCTTCCGGCTCCCCAAAAGTCTGAGGCCTCCGGCGACACATCAGTTCCCGCGAAGCCGACGCCTCCGACCGGAGACGATTCCAGCGGTTCGGAAAGCCAGGGTGCGCCTGGCGATCCGGCCAAGCCCGCTTCGGGTGATTCCGACGGGTCCGATGATTCCGGTGCGGCGGGTGACCCCTTGCACGTCGGTGCAGGTGATTCCGATGGGTCGGGTGCATCAGGCGACCCGATGCAGCCGGATCAGGGTGATTCCGATGGCGCGACCGATGGTTCCGAGCCCGCGGGTGCGGGGGAGTCCAGTGGTTCCGGCGGAACCGGCGAGCATGTCGGTTCCGGGCGTTCGAATGCGGATGATCCGGATGAATCGGGTTCCGGCTCGCCCTCGGAACCGGATGCGGGCGACGGCGACCGCTCCGATGGCGACGCCTCGGCCAACGACGACACCCCATTCCGCTACAGCCCGAACTGGCGCTCGCACCTGCCCCTCGTGCCGCACCAGTTCGACCCGGAGTTCCCCGACTACACCCCGAAGCCCCCGGAGCAGCCCGCCCCGTGGACCCTGCCCCCGGACCCCAACCCACCCCACACTCCTCCGCAGCCGCACCAGCCGACGCCACATCAGCCGACGCCGCAGCCGCACCAGCCGCAGCCGACGCCGCACCAGCCGACGCCGCAGCCCCATCAGCCGACGCCGCCGCAGGTGCCGGTCCCGCCGAATACGCCGCAGCCGCCTCATATCCCGCAGCCGCCGAACCTTCCGCAGCCCCCGCACATCCCGGGTGCGCCGCAGCAGCCGACCCCGCCGCAGTGGCCGCAACTGCCGCCCAACCCCGGCGCGCCGCAGTGGCCGACGAATCCTGGGATGCCGCAGGTTCCGACGAATCCGGGCATGCCCCAGGTCCCGGTGAATCCGGGCTGGCCGCAGTTGCCTCATCAACCGGGAGGTCAGCCGGGAGATCCGGGGCTGCCGCAGCAGCCCTCGCGGCCTGGCGTGCCGAACTGGCCTACGAATCCCGGTCTGCCGCAGGTCCCGGCCGACCCGGGTTGGCAGCATCAGCCGGGCGTGCCGCAAACGCCCTCGAATCCGGGTGGGTCGCATTTGCCGCAGTGGTTGACGGATGCGATGGGGTCTCGGATGCCCGCGCAGCCGGAGGTGCCGCAGCAGGGGCATCCGCATACCGATCCGGGTATGCCGCGATGGGTGGCGGATTCGTCCGATGGCGGGAATCCGGGTGTGAATGGCGGCGGGCACGCGAGTGCCAACGGCGGCAACGGGATTGGCAACGGTGCCGGCCAGGGGTTCCCTGGTGGCGCGCCGATGATGCCGCCGCAAGGGGCGCCGGGTGGTGGGAACGGGAATGGGTCTCGTGGCAACAGCCGGTTCCCGCGGGCGTCGGGGCGTCCTGCTTCCGGTGGGCAGATCTATCTGCGGTCGCATTCCGGGTTCGGCGAGTACGCGTTGATGGATCCGATGACGGGGCAGTTGAGTGCCGCGCCGGTCGGTACGGGTGCGCCCGCGGGTGTGTTCGATGAGCTGGATGGTTTGCGGGTTGTTTTCTACCGCGATCCGGCGGCAGGGTTGGTCTTGCGCGTCGGTGATCAGGTGATCGAGTTGGATCGGCTGGCGGCGGGGGCGCTGTGGGAGCGTTCGGGGCAGGGCTTCGTGCGTCTGGTGATCGGAGGTCCGGGCGATGTGCGGTGTGAGCTGCGGTACAGCGAGCGGCCGGCGGACTCGGACCTGGGATTGCTGATTCGCGATGTGCTGTCGGATTCGTCGCGCCGGCTGGGGATCTTCGGATGACGGCCGGCGAGGTGTTCGCCGATTTTTACGGTTTCGGCAACCGCACGGTTGTCCCGGGTATGTGATGCTGACAGTTGGTTTTCGGAACGGATGAGGAGGTTCGACGTGCGCGGTGAACGCCCGAGCGAAGAGCAGCTGCGGCGGAATTTCGACACGATCCTGGCCGATGTGCGGGAGGGGCGTGGTGTGCGGACCGCGTCCGGTCTGGATTCGCCGACCGAGAACGCCCTGTGGGCGATCGCGGAGGCGTACCCGAACGCGACGGAGGACCTGGTGACCGCCGCCCGCGAGTCCTTCGCCGGCCAGCTCGACGGCAGCAATGCCGCCCGCTGGCGCGCGGACCTGGAGCGCCGGTTCGCCGAGCGCAAGCCCGCGTCGGACAGTTAGCGACGATCCCCGCGTGACCGTATCTCGCGAGTTCAGTGAAAACCGATCCGGCACACCGGATTCCGATCAGCAGCCCGAATCTGTCGCGGTCGCGCCCGATTCGGCCGCACCCGCCTTCGGGATCGAAAAGGCCGTCGATTACGACAGCCCGCAGATCCACCCCCTGTCCGCGGTCCTGGGCGAGGATCCTTCCTCGGACCCGAACGAAACCCCGGATGTCCCCACGGAACCCAGCCCCGATGTCGGCTTCAGCATGGCCGCCGAGGAACTCGACGTTCCCGAGCGCGCCCGCCGCCTCGCCCACCGTATAGCCGCCGAACTGCAGGAGCTGGCCCCCGAGGGCTGGACCCAGGTCCGCGCCGCCTTCGCCCTGGCCGCCTCCGGCCGGCGCTCCCGCATCCTGTACGCGGACGACGACGAGCGCCAGGCCCTGGTGCCCGCGACCGACACGATCATGACCCTGGTGGCCGCCCATCGCCTCCTCTCCGCCGAACTCGGCGACCCCTGGTGGCGACTGGAACTGGACCTCACGTCCGAGGGCGCGCTGAGCGTCGACCACGACTACGGCGACGACCCGTTCCCGGACGACCAGCTGTTCTCCCCGCAGGAATACCTGGCCGACCTGGAGGCCACCCCGCGCGAGTCCCTCCCGACCTGGCTGGCCGCCTATGTCGGTCACGGCAACCGCCAGTCCCGTTCCCCGCGTCAGGCGGCGGAGCAGGGCCGCGCGGATCGCGAATCCGGTTATCTCCCGGTGGTTTCCGAGGACGACTTCCCGCCGTTCCCCTTGTTGTGGTCGCGCTGGGCGGCCATCGCCGCCGCGTTCGTGGCGGTCGGCTCGGAGTGGGGCCCGCGGGTCCTGCCGTCCTTCGGCTGGTTCGAGGGTGCCCGCCGCTCCGGTTCCTCCCTGTACGAGCTGCCCGGCGGCCGCGCGGTGCTGTCCGGCGGTGTCTGGAACGCGCCGGAACTGGATGTCGCCTACAACAGCAAGACGCCGCTCCCGCGCCTGTACGCGGGCGCGCCCGAGTGGGTGGCGAACCCGGTGCTGAACACTCGTGCGGGCGGCGGCCTGCTGAGCTTCTGCTACTGGTGGGAGCGCGGCCGCTGGTATCGCGGCGAGTCCCCGTCGGCCGCCGATGTCGCGGTCGCTGTGCCCGGCATCTGGACCGCCGGCACCGTCGCCGATGTGATCTGCGACCTGCTCACCGAGCATCCGTCAGAGGAATTGCGTTCGGCCGTCACGAGTTTCGTCGATGGCGCGCAGCGCCGTGATGTCACTCACGCCCAGTTGTACGAAGTCTTCGGCGACGCCGCCGATCTGGACGCCGTGCACTACCAGCTGGCGCTGGCGGGCGTGGCCCGGCTGGGCCCGGAGCCGATTCCGCAGTCCGAGGCCCTCGAGATCGTGCGCCACCACCTCGACACCGAGGGCATCGACCCCGCCGCATTCCCGCCCGATCGCCAACGCGTGGAACGGCTTACGGTCGGCTGGCTGGTGTACGTTCCGGTGGAGCCGGAGGAGGTCGTGCTGGATCGCGCGCTCTTCTATGTCGCTGATGACGGCGTGGTGGAGGCGGCCACCTCCAGCACGCCGCCGTCGGTCTACCTGTCCGGTTTCGAACAGCGCTTCCGCCAACGGCATTCGTAGTGGGATCGCGGCCGACGAGTGGAGTATCGGTGAGATCTGGCCGTATCGTCGGAGTGTCGCGCGAGATTAGGAGTGGGACGTGAGTGAGGACGGCAGGAATCCCTGGCCCGGCCTGGCGCAGCAGGCGCACGCGGGCAATCTCGAGCTGAAACCGGGAGCCGCGCGCGAGGGCGCGAGACTGGCCGCCATCGCGGCGAACGCGCTGATCTATGCCAAGAGTTATCAGGATATTCTCACCACGCACAAGGGCTTCAGTGACAACGAGCATCTCTATCAGGTCCTGATTCTCAAGAAGCGTTTCAACGAGCAGGGTTTGGCGCTCGGCCCGATCCTGGATCGTTACATCGAGCTGGTGAACGGCATGGCCGACACCATGATTCAGGCCGACAAGACCTACGACGTCGCCGAGGTGGACTCCAAGACGAAGTTCGACCAGTTGAAGAAGGCTGCCGACGCCAAGGACACCGACCCGGCCAAACCGTCCCTGGACCACGGCAAGATCTTCGACCTCGGTGGAGACTCCGCGCCGCGCATCGACCAGCACGCGAAGGGCAATGAGGGCCTGTACAAGGTCGCCCATGAGCAGGGGCACTACGAAGCGATCGATCCGGAGAACCCTTACGCGCACCATGACCTCGACTGGTTCTATGAGGCGGGCGCGGGCATGGACCCGCAGACGGTGGCGAATTTCAGTGCCACCTGGGCGAAGGTCGCCAAGAAGGTCGACGACAGCTTCGACGCGCTGACCAAGCAACTCACCAAGATGGTGGACGACAAGGACTGGTCGAGTGCGGGCGCGCAGAGCGCGGTGGACGCCGCCAACACCTTCAAGAAGCAGGCGACCGACCTCACCGACAACCTGCGTTCGATGGCGGAAAACCTGAAGTACGTGTCGGGTTGGCTGGAGAACACCAAGGTCATGATGCCCCGCAACAAGCCGACCGACTTCGATTACGACCACTACCAGCGCATGGAGAACATGATCAAGGCCGCGCAGCTGGCCTTTCAGCACTGGTATGTGCCCGGGCTGACCGGCGCGGGTCAGGCCGTCCCGCGGCTGACCGATCCCACCGCCCCCAAACCCCACCTCGATGGCCCGGGCGGGCGGTCGAACAACGGTGGTGGCGACGGCCGGAGCGGCGGTAACGGCGGCGGGCAGAACCGTGCAGGCGGCGCGAGCATGCCGAATCTCGGCAACATGCCGAACAACAAGATCAACCCGAACGGTGTCGACCCCAACGGCACGAACCCCAAGGGCACGAGCCCCAACGGAATCGATCCGAATGGGACGAACCCCAACGGAATCGATCCGAACGGCACGAACCCCAACGGCACCAACCCGAATGGGACGAACCCGAACGGCACCAATCCCAACGGCACCAATCCGCAAGGGAATCCGTCCGGGACCAACCCGAATTCGAACTCCGGCCAGTCCAGTCAGGGCATGTCGCAGCTGTCGAGCGCGCTGCAGCAGGGCATGCAGGGCCTCACGAGCCTGCAGACCACCGAGCAGCAGAAGAAGCAGCAGCAGGAACTGAAGGACAAGCTGAAGGACTCCCCGCTGGCGGGCATGCCCAACCTCGAAGATCTGAAGAAGGGCCTGGGTGGTGGCGGCGGAGGCGGTGGCGGCGGTGGTGGCGGGGCGCCCAAGCCGATGCTCGAGACCTCGCGCCTGTTCCCGCGTGCCGCGCTGGCCGAAACCGCGGAATCGACCTCGATGGGCGTGGCCCGCGCGGGCGTCGCGGCGGGCTCCACCGGCATGGGCGGTATGGGCGGCGGTGGCGGTATGGGCCCGATGGGGCACGGCGCCGGCGGTCAGGGTCAGGGCGGCAAGGACCACAAGCGCCCCGAATTCCTGGATTCCTCAGAGTATCTGGACGAGGCGATGGGCACCGCGCCGGTGGTGGCCAAGCCGGTGGTCGAGGGCTGACGGTGCGATCCTGGTCTTTCACCGATCTGGAGTTCCTCGTGCTGTGGGAGGAGCTCGGCGAGGAGCATCTGCCCGAGCCGATGTTCTTCACCAGCCGCGCGCCGTTGTGGAGTGCTTTCCAGGACAGCAAGATTCACGCGCGCGACAGTCTGCGTGATCGCCACGACCAGGATCTGGCCGAGGTGCTGCGCGCGCTGCACACCCCGGATGTCCGGATCGAGCTGCGCGGCTGGGATCTGGGCGACCGGGTCGTACCGGAGTCCAGCCTTCGGGTGATGGGGGTGCGTTCGGGCGACGCGGGCTACTTGCTGATGCAGCATCCTGGCGAAACCGCCGGGCCTGTCTCGGGATTCACCATCACCGAGTTCTGGGCCAACGAGCTGGCCGAGCAGGTGGTGCGCCTGCTGCCGGAGGCGCCGGCGGGCCGTAGCGGCGATCGCGTGCTCGCCGAGGCCGAGGACGTGGTGGACACCGACTACGGTTTCGGCCTGTCCCCGGCGCACGAGACGCTGGAGGGCGGCGTGGTGGACCGTGCCGCGGAGTTCCTGGCGATCACCGCCTCGACCGCGGGCACCATCGATGTGGTGCAAGGCCGTTCGCGTTTCGGCCCACGCGGCATCACCCGGCACCATCTGCAATGGCGCGACCTCGCCGAGGACGGCCGCTATCTGATCACCGCCGACCATCCACCCGTGGCGATGGCCGCCGATCACCGCCGCGTGGTGACCGAAGTGAACACCCGGATCGCCGAAGTGGTCCTGGCGGTCGCCGACGAATGGGAGACGAACCGATGACCGCAGACGAATTCCCGAGCGAGTTCACGCTGTCCTCCCGGACCGGTGCGATCGTGGTCACCACCACCGAACAGGGCCTGCCCCGGGCGGTTTCGGTGGAACGGGACCGCCTGCGCCAGGACCCGGAGCTGCTGGCCTCGGAGATTCTGCGCCTGTGCAAGCAGTCCGCGGCCCGCGCCGGTGTCGAGCGACGTGCCCAGCTGCGGGCCGCCGGGCTGTCCCCGGAACTGCTGGCGCTGACCGGCTTGCCGACCACCGACGATGTGACCAGGCAGGAGTACGTCGAGGAGCAGGACTATGAGACCGAACCCGACAGCTGGCTGCGCCCGATCTGAGCATGTGTGAATACGCGTGTGAAATATACAGTGCGGCAAGTTGATCCGCCGCACCCTCGATCACCTGGGGAATACCCGGTGTTCACCGGGCCGTTGGTCAATTAGTGAACTCTTCGTTATGCCGGGCGATTCACCGCTCTGTATAGTTCGAACCGAAATGATCTTCCTGATGGGGGTCTCATGAGCCATCTCGTTGCCACTCCGGACGCGATTCGCGCTTACGGCGATGCTTCGGCCGCCATGGCCACCGCGGTGGCGAGCGCCGCCGCGGTCGACCAGGTCGCCACGGTCGCCGCACTGGTACCGGTTTTCGGCCTCATCGGCCAGGACTTCCTGCTGAGTTACGCGGGCGCGCAGGGCAATCACCTGTCGTCGGTGGCGGAGCTGGCGGCCGTGCACGCCGGGACCGCGGTCACCGCGCACGAGGCCGCGGCGTCCTACGAGGCCGTCGACGGCGCCGCGGGCGTCGACTTCCTGTCGCTATCGCGGGACCTGTGAGTACGCCCTTCGACCAGGGTTCGACGGGAGCCGCGCAGGCCGCTCCCACGGTGGCGAGCGGGCAGTCGGTGGCGGATGCCCTGCGCGACACCGCTTTCGCGCCGCTGCTGGACTCGCCGGTCGCCGAGGTGCTGTCGACGCTGGGTTTGCCCGCGCTGCCGCAGATTCCGGCGCTGCCCCCGATGCCGGACATGCCGCCGCTGCCGACCCTGGATCTGACCGCGCTCACCAAGCCGCTCACCGATCTGGCCTCCACCTTCGGCACCGGCCAATTGGGTCAGGGCCTGGACGCGTCGCAGATGCTCTCGGGTGTCTCCTCGGCATTGCAGCAGGTGATGTCGATCGCGCAGTCGGTGATGTCGCTGGCCAATTCGAACTCCTGGGAGGGTTCGGGTGCGGCGGGCGCTGCCGAGAAGGGCGCGGCCGCGCAGACCAATGCGCTGGAACTGGAAACCCAGAACGGGCACCAGAAGACCGTCATGGCCGGTGCCGCGGGCTCGGTGGCCGTGGGTAGCGCGATGATGTCGGCCGTCATCACCAAGTTCGTCACGGGCGTCACCCTGGCCGCCCCGTTCATCGCCACCCCGCCGGGCCAGGCGTTCCTGCTGTCGCTGGCGAGTGAGACGGCCGCCGAGGCCACCGCGGTGGTGGCCAAGACCCGCACCGAGATGACGGTGCACAGCGCGAACATGACCACCGCCGGGCACAAGGTGAAGGTCACCGACGCGCCGAAGGGCGTGGACTCGCTCTCGCAGGTCACCCAGCTGTTGAGCGCGATCGCGCCGTTGAGCAGCGTCGCGGGGCAGGGCGCGCAGACCCTGCAGCAGTTGCAGTCGATCAGTCAGCCCTCGACCGTGCAGTCGGCGCCGGAGACCGAACCGAAGACCACGCAGCCGGGTCCGGGCGGACTCGGTGGCGGCGGCGGGCTCATGCCGATCGGTGGCCTGGGCGGCGGCGCGGGCGCGGCCCCCCTGGGCCAGACCAGCCCCCGGACCATGAGCGCGACCACCACCCCGCCGGTCGCCGTACCCGCCCCGGTGCCCGGTGCCGGCGGCGCCGGTATGGGCGGAGGCATGGTGCCGCCGCCGATGGGCGCCGCGGGCGCGGGCGCCGGGCTGGCCGGCGACGCCGACGAGGAAGTGCGCACCAACCTGGTCACCGGTGAACACGGCGACGAGGTCGTGGGCGAGCTGGGCTACACGGGCGTGCCGGTGATCGGCGCGGTCGGCACCAACGGCCCGCGTCCGGCACAGTGATCCACAGCGCGGACCGGTGATCGACACCGCGGAAACCGGCTCGGTGTCCGTCGGTGCGACACGGTAGGATTCGCGGCGAAAGGGAGGGACGATGAGCGAATTCAACTTGGGCGGTGTGCGTTTCGACGCGGACACGGTGCTGGCCGCCGCCGCTGACCTGGAAGCCGTGGCCGATCGTCTGGAGGCCGCGCTCGGTGCGGACGCTTCGGCCCTGGCCGTGCCCGCCGCGGGCTCGGACAAGGTGTCGCTGTCGGCCGCCGAGACCCTCAGCGCCGTCGGCGCGTCCTTCGTGGACCAGAGTGGCGGCGGCATCGACGAATTGCGCAAGCTGGCCGCCGTCGTGCGGCAGCAGGCCGCCACCTTCGGCAAGGTCGAAACCGACAACTCGACCGACTTCACGAACCTCTGACCGATCGCGGTGGAGACCGCGGGATCACTCCGATTCGCGTGAGCGAGACTCCATCTCGCTCAGCATCTGGTCCGCCTGCGCGTGCCACCGGGCGGCGTTGCTGCCGTCCAGCTGGCCGACGAAGGCTTGGCGCGCGGCCTCCACGAGGTCATCGGTGGCATTCGGATGGGCGCGGGCGACAGCTCGGAGTGCGGTGCGGGTCTCCTCGTCGAGCCCGGTCGAGCTGCGCAGCCCCTGTCCGGCCAGCGCGCGCGCCAGCATGCTCTCGAAGTTCAGCTTCAGTTGTTCCTGGCTGGGACGGCCATGCCGCACGTCCGTCTCCTTCTGCTTCGGCGTCCGGGCCATCGTATCGAGCTGCCCGATACCCGCGGTGTGCCCGGCTCGCGTTCCGGGATCTCAGAGTTCGAAGTGCCGGGGCTCGCCGGAGGTCAGCTGCCAGTCGTCGGCGAGCAGTGCGTCCAGTGCCGCCTGGAGCAGCGCGTGCTCCGCGCTCCCCGCTTCGAGCCACCGTCCCCAGTGCACATCGAGTGTGAGGACCAGGATGCTGTCGAACCAGATCCTGAAGGTGACCGGTGGCAGGTAGGGGGCCGCGTCGGGGAGCGGGCCGAGCCATGTGGTTCCGTCCGCCCCGGTGGTGACGGGGAGGTTCAGGGTGTCGTCCCACAAGGTGACCGGGAGAACGTCCGAGCTCGGCGCTTCGTCGGTCCGTACGAAGCGGGTGGTCGCACCCAGCGGGGCGATGCTCTCGAACATCACGAAAAACCCTGGCGGGCAAGTGATCGTATTCAGCGCCTGCCGGTAGGTGCTGATCAGGTCCGGATCGGTGAGGACCGGAAACCGTGTGACGACAGCCGGTTGCGGGCCGTCGCCCTGCGGCAGCGGCGTATCCGTCCGCAGGACTTCCCAGTACTGGTCGGAGGGCCGCGGGTCGTCCACATTGATGTAGGTGCCTTCGATCGCGCAGGTGAACCACAGATCGAAGCCCGTGGGGCGCACGACATTCGCCAGATGGTCGCGCACGCGCAGCGCATCCGCGAACAACGCCTCGGAGCTCTCGACGTCCACCGGAAAGCTGCGCGTCAAGGTCAAACTCTCACCATGCGGCCGATACTCGCTGAATCCGATCACTGAACCTTTCTCCATCCCTCACCGTCTCGGACGATCTGTCCCAGCAGGTTGCCATTCTCGTCCACGAAGCGAACGGCATCGAGGTTCGCCAGGTTCGGGTGCAATTTCTTGTTGACGGTGAAACTCTTGGCCAGCTCGTCGAGGAGGTTGCCCGTCTTGCGGACATTGCCGTTCGGGTCGACGATTTCATAGTCCCATCCGTTCGCGCCGAACCTCCGTTCGTTGCCGCCGCCCAGCGGCTGGACGCGACCTTCCGGTGGGCTCTCGGGCATGACCACCGTGGTCTCGGCGGACGGTATCCGGTCCGGCACCGGCGCTACGGCCTTGTCCGCGCCGTGCAGTGCGGCGCCGTGCATGCTCGTCGCCTGCTCGGGCAGATGTTTCATCCGTTCGATCTCGACCCGTCGCTCGACCGTCGTCGACCCATTGTTCGCGGTGCGTTCGACGAGGATGTCGAACGACTTGTCCCCGGATACACCGGGATTGAACCGGACGCTCAGCTCCGGGTGGCCCTCGATCTCGCGGGCCAATCGGTCGAGTTCGGTGAGCTCGGCGGCCTTGTCGAGTACCTGGTCCATATCGCTGGCTCGGGCGCGCGGGGCGGTCTCTCCCATCCAATCCTCGAGCCCTCCCACATTGCCGCCGTCGACTTCGCGGTTCACCAGGTCCGTGAACTTCTGCGCCAGGTCGGGACGCCCCGCGTTCTCGAGCGCGCTCACAATGTCTTGGGCGTCCTGGTGGAAGTTCCCTTGGTATCCCGGGAGCGGCTTGATCGGCTCGGGAGCGGGCGGGTTGACATCCTCGGGACGGGGCAGCAGATGGTCGTGATTCTGCTCCACATACTCGGCGAGCGCCGCGTCGTGCTCGGTGAACGACTGCCACGCCGGGCCCCGGTGGTCCTGCTCGCGCAGGCCGATGCTGTCGGCGAGTTCACCGAATTTCGCACGTAGTCCGGGCAATTCGTGAGCTCGGGCCGGATCGTTGGTGGCCGCGAAGATGTCGTTGACGTGCGCGCGGACCTGCTCGAATCGATCTCTCAGCTGCTCGTGGCCGGGAGGGGCTTGCTCCGCGAGAGGCAGGAAATCACGCGCGTATTCCGCGAGGTAGGTGGACAGCGCCTGGTCGTGTTGGTCGAACAGCTGCCACATGGCACCGCTGTTCTCGGCGTCGCGCAGACCGAGACCGTCGAATTGTTCCGCGAATCGCTCACGAAGGTTCGTCGATTCGTCGGCTCGGGCGGGATCGGCGTCGGCGCGATCGATTTCCGCTGCCAGGCTGCGCAGGTTATCGAAGCCGTCGCGAAGTTCCGGTGTCAGCTGGCCGCTGTCACGCAGCTGTTCGCCGATCGGCGGTTCGGGCCGGTTCGGGTCGGCGGGCGTCGAACCGGGGTCTCGAGGTTCGTCAGGGATGCCGCCGCGGGCCCTGGCCCGTCTTTCCGGGGGTTCCTGTCTCGTCGGCGCGTGCTCTTCCGGTAGCCCCTGCTGCGTCGCCTCCCAGAATCGGCCGCTCACAGTGCGTTTGAGTTCGGTGCTGAGCGCCGCCTCCTCCGGGTGCATGGCGCGGTTCTCGTCCTTGGCCAGGGCCTTGAAGTCGCGTTGCACCTCGTAGAGCGCGTGTTCGTAGCTGGCGACGGCGTCGATGTGGCTCAGATGCAGGCGAAGTTCGGCGATGTGGCCGTTCTCCAACTGGACTTTCATCTGCAGGTCGCGGTAGCCGGAGGGCGTGGGGTGGTCGAAGCGGTCCTCGAATTCGACGATCCGCACCCGGGGATCGTTCTCGATCATCTCGAGCGCGCGGTAGGCGTCGGAGACCTGGTCGAAGACGATCTTCGCGCCGACCAGGTCGGTCAAGCGGGAGACGTCGCCG
Source organism: Nocardia sp. CA-145437 (assembly GCF_050956485.1). NCBI lineage: Bacteria > Bacillati > Actinomycetota > Actinomycetes > Mycobacteriales > Nocardiaceae > Nocardia > Nocardia sp. CA-145437. Next base: position 982,925 of record NZ_CP191204.1, read on the forward strand.
TCGTAGCCTTTGATCTTGTCCCAGGCGCGGGTCTCGTCCTTCGGGGCGTCGCGCCAACCGGGCGTGCCCTCGGTCTCCTGCGCGATGTCCCGGACGACGTCATTGAGCGCGTCCTGCGACGCCCGCCAGATGTCGTACTGCTTCCGCAGGAACTCGCGCTGGTATTCCGGGTCGTCGATTCTGCCGTAGTCGAATTCGGGCTGCCTGCGGCTCGATTCGGGCACGTCGCCGATCGCGTCCCGGATCTCGTGCGACATCGCCCGCTCCGCCGGGGTCAGCGGGGTCGGCTCGATGTGAACCGGTTCCGCCAGCGCCGATTCCGGTCCGCGCTCCGCGACCGCCTTGACGGCATCGTGCAGGACCGGCAGGCCATCGGGGTGGGTGAGCAGTGACGCCAGTGTTTTCGGGCGTTCCAGCAGCGAGCGTTCGAGGTGCTCGTTGCTCCGGAGCATGTCGGCCAGCTCGGGATGCTGGGGGAGCAGATCCCGGATGACGGCGCTGACCGGCGTGTCGACACCGTCGATCGAGGTGGTGATGCCGAGTTCGTCCGCGCGGTCCAAGGCGGCCGACACCCGAGGCTGCTCCAGGTAGCTCTCGACATCGGGTGCGGAGGGGCCGCCGGCTTCGGGCGATTCGGGCGCGGTGGCGCGGCCCTCGTGTTCGCCGTTCGGCTCGGATGAACCGGGAGACTTCCCCTTTCGTGCACGCGGGTCCTGGCCCGCGTCGTCGGGACGATGCGAGAAGCCGTCCGGGGTGCTGCCGTGGTCGCGGGCGCTGTCGAGGAGGTGGTGGTACAGGACCCGGGCGGGCTCGGTAGCGCCTTCACCGTGATACTCGACGTCGGTGAACGCCTCGGCCACCGCTTCGGGGCCGTCGAATCTGCCGTTCTCGTCGAAGCTGTAGCCGCTGAGCTGATCCAGCCATTCGTGGAAGGCGTCCTTGTCCATCCCGCCGCGGGTGGCCTCGAAATGGTCCGCCAGAGCCTTGTAGGCGGTCAGCTCGGCGTGTTCCTGGGACTCGATGGCGAGCACATGGCCGAACTCGTGCACCAGGGTCGAGTGGATCGGGCGGTCGGCCGATCCGGGAACCAGATGGCCGTCCGCCTCGTCTTCCGCGATCTCGCGGGCCATCCGTTCGGGATCGAGTGCGTAGTCCCGGTCCAGGACCACCTCGTCGGTGTACATGCGGCCCGACGGGCTGTGCCCTTCGTACGTCGCGGCGTAGGTGCCGGGGTCGCCGATCGAGTCGATCGACACCTTGCGCAGATCCACGTCCGGGTAGCGGGTCAGCATCTCGTCGATAGCGCGGGCGAACTCGCGCGCCACCTCGGGGTCGAGCAGTGGATGGTCGAACCCCGACACTTCGAGGTCCCACCGCTTCGCCAGTTCGTCCGCGACCTGGTTGCTGTCCCGGTTCGACCACTCGTCTTCGGGACGCTTCGACCAATCACCCTCTGCTGGATCAGGTTTCGACGGGTCTGCCGGTGTGTGCGAATCCTGCGCGTCAGTGGTTTTCGAGTTCTCGTGGCCGCGGGCCCGCGCGCCGTCGCGAGCGTCGTGCTTCGCCGCGTCAGGGGAATGCGTCCTGGCCTCGTGCTCACCCGGCATCGTTGTCACGACGAGAGCGGGCGCGATTTCGTCGTGTACCGGGGAGTCCCTGGGTGCGGGAGCTTCCGGCGCCGGGTCGCTGCTGTCGGGGCGTCCGCTGTCTCGGTGCTCGTTCTCGCGCTGAACCTCTGTTGCCGGCTGCTGTCGCGGTTCGTGCTGGGCGTCAGGCTCTTTCGGTGTCTGCTCGGCCCGATCCGGTAGGGAGTCCTCGGGCCGTTGTCCTTCGGGCGCGGGATCCCTCCGCGATGGGTCCGTTTCGGGTGACTTGCCCGTGGGGTCGGTGCGGTCGACCGGTTTCCCCGTCGGAGACTGCTCCGGCTTCGTGGCGGATTCCGTTGGAGTTGACCGTGTTTGGGTCTCGGAGGCGGCTTCCGCGGGTCGGGCCTCGGGGGTGCGGCCTAGTGGCGCGGCTCTGTCCTGGGCGCCCGCCGCGACATTGCCGCGGTGGTCGGTCGCCGCCGTCGATGCGCGCGGCCCCTCACCGGCTTGTGGTGCGGGAGTGCCGGCCCGCGGTGCGGCCGTGTCGGCCGGCTTGGCGGTTGTCTCGCCGAGCTTGGTACCGGTCTCACCGGTCTTCGGGCTCGTATCGCCCAGCTTCGGGCCCGTATCGCCGGTCTTCGGGCCCGAGTCGCCGGCTTTCGGTCCCGCATCATTGAGCTTCGTGCCGGCGTCGCTGTTCCGCGAACCTCCGTCGCCCGTTGTAGTCGCATTGGTCTGGAGATCATTGCGCGGAGCTTCCGAAGCCGGCGCTGCTCGCTCCCCGGTACGGGCGTCGGCCGGTTCGTGGCTGACCGGTTGTTCGGACGCCGCGGCGGGGTGAACATCGTGTGGTGCACCGCGTCCGGGCTGCTCGCCCGCCACCTGAACCTCCGGCGCGGGGGAGTGGACCTCCGGTGCGGGGGCATGCGGGGCACTGCCGTCGGGACTGGGCCTCGCCGTGGTCGCGGTGTCGCTGGGAGCGCTGTGGCCGTTCTCCACCCCATGGTTCGCTCCGCCGCCGACGCCCATGGCCAAGCCGCCGATCAACAGCTCGGTGTGGAAGGTCTTGTCGACCTTGCTCCAGTCGCCACCGTTGTCGTAGAGCTGGGTGGCGAGTCCGGTCCCGTACATGCCGACGGCGCCCATGCCGCCGCCGACGCCGCCGGCGATGGCTCCGCCCAGCCGCGACGGGAGCCGCGTATCCCTCAGCAGGTCGCCCACTTTCGCGTGGAACGGCGCGCCGACGGCGCCGCCCACGCCCCACATGAGACTGGTCTGGAAGGTCTGCTTGAGGTTGAAGCCGTCGTCGCGGTGGCCCTCCAGGATCTGGATGAACTGCGTACCGGCATCCAACCCGGCCCCCATCGTGCCCGCGCCGAGACCCGCGACCAGGGACTTTCCGCCGTACTTCAATGCGGTGTTGAGCAGCGGCCGCGTCGCCGCCTGCGCGGCGAGCTTTTCGCCCAGCGGCACCGTGATCTCGCGAAGCAGCGGCTGGGCGAGGGTTTCCAGGGCGGCCCGGGCTCGGAGCAGCCCGATCCGCTCCATGACCTTTTCGGCGAAGATGCGCAGGGTCCCGCGCGCGGTGAGCAGCACTTCCGGTACGAGCGCCTCGCCGAACAGGGTCGCGCTCAGCTGGAGCACGGTGTACAGCGTGAGCAGCGCGAAGATCTCCGACTGGATCTTGGCGTACTCGATTTCCGTTGCGGTGGCGCGCGTATCGTGGCCGAGCTGGTTCAAGCATTCGACCAGCTTCTGGATGGAATAGTCCTTGCCGTCGAACAGCGTCGCGAGCTCGGCGCTGACTTTCACCGCGCCGTCGCTGTCATAGAACTGGGGCAGCCTGCCGGTGACGGCCCTCAGGTCGGGTTCGAGCTTTTCCAGGTCGGCCGCGGCCTTCTTCCAGGCGTCACCCAGATCGAAGAGTGCGTCCTGATCGCCCTTCGGATAAGACATTCCGAAGTTGAGGGCCGCCATCAGCCAGTTCGGTAGGTGGTCTCCAACCCAGGTCCATCCGGACAATCATCGGCTCCACTTCGCAGCTGATCGTAAGGTCCGGGCTCCCAACCGGATTGGAAGATTCTCCGATTCACCCTACCCAGAGTGCTTCTGCCGGTCCAATTCTCGCGAGACTACCGGGCGTCGCCCACCCAGGTATAGCGGAAGGTCGGAGCCTCGCCCGCGGTTCGCCGCGCGAATTCCTCTTCCCACGTCCGGAAAGTCGTGCGGTAGAGGTCGGCGATCCGGTCCCGCTCCTCGGAGGCGAGTCGCCGCCGTTCCCGCTCGGCACGCTCGAATATATCTGTCGCCTGGCGGTACATATCGAATATCGCGCCGTCGCCGCGGAGATACGTGCTGCGCGCTTCTTCGGTCGCGCGGATGAACCGCTCTTCGGTCAGCTCCGAGAAGTCCAGATCCGCACCAGGTTTCAGAACCGCGTCGATATCATCCGCCGACGCCGGTTCGAAGGCACCGGTCCGGATGTTCAAACGCTGCCCGACCACGATGCCGTGCTCGGGCTCCTCGAGGCGAATGGTGCCGTTGCGGAACCGGAAGAAGGATGGCGACTCTTTCAACCAGAGCATTGGCCTGCCTTTCGGGATCTTCCGCGCGGTCGAGCCACATCATCGCATCGGCGGGCGCCGGCCGATCATTCGCCCGGTGTCGATCACCAGCCGGGTGTCGCGGCATCCGAATGCGCCCGGGCCTTGGGATCGTGCTCGAACTCCTCGACATTCTCGAATCGCGGCCCGGCGTCGGCGTCGGGTTCCCGGCGTTCGGCGGCATTCGGCGGCGCCATCGAAACCTCAGGGGGAGTGGGCATCATGGCCTGGATATCGGGCATGAGCGGGAAGACCTCGGACAGCGTCGGCATCTTCGCCTTCTCGGCCTGCAATGCCGCCAGGATCTCCTGCGACTTCTCCCTTACCTGGACGGCGGCTTCCTGCGCGGCCGCGGTGACGGCGGCGGCGATCTCGGAATAGGTCAGTTCGTCGATGTCATCGGAGAATTCGGTCTTGATCACGGCACCGTCGGCATTGACGGTGACCGTGACCCGTCGCCCACCGGCACGCGCGCTCGCTGTCAGCCGGGCTCGGTCCCGCTGTGCCCGTGCGACGGCGGCGAAACTGCCCTGCACCATCTCGGCCAGATCGGCCAGCTGCGCTTTCGCGACCTCGTTCGTCATCGATCAGAAGCCGTTCTTGTTGGCCTCATCCATGTTTTCGAGCTTGGTCGCGCCGTCGCGCAAGCCCTTCGAGTACTGCGCCAGCAGCGTCGTCTTCGACCCGAGTGCGGCCAGCAGACCGGGCTTGCGCGCGTCGTATCCACTCTCGCCCTCGGCGAACTGGTCGCCGAATTCGTCATGACCCCAGACGCCTTCATGAGCGTCCGCGGCCGCGGTGATCGCGTTGAGAATGTCGGTGACCTTGGTGTTCACGTCATCGAGTCCACCTGCTACGGAACGCATTCCGGCGATCTCGACCTCTACCTTGCTCACGTCGAACCCCCAATGTTCATCTGACCATCAGGTTGCGATCATATACGCGACTACTCGGCGACACCTGCCAAGATCAGTTGAAAATAGGCGCTGTCGAGATCGATGTCGGGGCCCACCAGCGCGCGGGACAGCAGTGTGCGCGTCACGGTGCCGGTATCGGCTGCGGCTATCAGCGCCGTGAGCCAGGACGACGCATTGCCGTCGAATACCTGTGTCAGCACGTCGTAGACGGCATCGTCATTCCATACGCCGGGGAGCGCGTCCTGCACACCGTTCGCGTCCGGGGACTCACCGCGATACCACGCGTTTCCATCCCACCAGTAGCAGAACGACATCAAACCGTTTGCCGCCCTGGGGCTCAACACCGGATCCGCGACCCAATCCGGAGCCCCCCGATAGAACTGCGGCATCGCCGCGCCGCCGTTGTACACGGCATCCAGCTCCGGTGCGTTCCAGATGCCACCGGACAGCACCGCCCGCCCGTGCGGCAGCCGATGCAGCGTCGAACCGCTGCGAGTTCGGCCCTCGAACCAGCCGAGGGCGCTCGTAACTCGCGGTCCGAGTGGAGATTTCACTGCCACGAACGCCGCGGAGATCAGTGCCCACCGCGCCCACAGGACTGGGAGCGGCGGAAGTCCCTCTCCGGCCGGAACCGCCGTGGCGTCGGCCTGCGCCGCCGCGAAGGCGGCACTCGGATTCCGCGCCTGCCGATCACCATGTCCGATATACGCCGCCAGCCAGATCGGCAGCCGCTCGCGCGGATACTCCAGCAGGTCGGCGAGGTACGCCTGGGGTGGGAACAGCTGCTGCTCGGGGAAAGGCTCAGCGCCGTAGTCGTATTCGATCCGTGCCGGGCCGGTCGTGGTGACAGCGGCGAGAAACCGCCACCAGGGCCCTTCGGCCGACGCCGCCGCCAGCTGCCGAGCCTCCCGCAGCAATTCGACCGCACGCCTCGACAGCGGCACCTGCGCGATGCGCTGTCCGTCCGACACGATGACCTGCGCGGCCTCATCCGTGACGGTCATCGCGATGGCCGCTTCCAGCCGATCGAACCCGTCCGGGATCAGGGCAAGAAGTTCGTCGGCTACCCGATCGGCCATCTGCTCAGCGGTACTGCTGCCCGACTCGGGCGCCGCGACTGCCGCAGCCATCCGGAAACCGACATCCGGCGACTCGGCGGTCGAATTGTCTTGACTCACACTGTTCCTCGTTACCCAATCAGCTTCCGGTGATCACCTGAATAGCAGCCTGCTGAGCCGCGTCGCCGATCTCACCGACCCGAAACCCGCGATCCGCGATGTGCCGCACCAATTCCGGCTCCGGCGCCAGTCCATGCTTGTGCAGATAGTGCGGCACCGCCCCCGCCCACACCCACACCCCATCGGTCCGGAAGTTCAACGGCACATCCCGATCCCCAGGCGCGAACTCATCCTGCTCGAAACTCCGTGCCGCCAACACGATCGGCGCCGACTCCAGATACGCCAGCACGGCCGTTCGCGTATTCCCCTCCACCGCGGGCCGATCCACGACAGGCCGCCCGTCGGCATCCTTGCCGTCATAGACGCGCGCCATCCGCGGCGGTAGCACGGCAGCCGGTGTCGGCTCGATCTTGACGGTCGCCTCCACCGCGGGCGCGGGTTGCGCGCGTGCGAAGGGATTAGCCGGGGGAGTGGGTGCGAACGGATTCGTCGGCGGAACGGGTGCGAAGGGATTCGCCGCCGGAGCAGGCGCGGACGGATTCGTTGAGGAGGCGGGCGCAAAGGGATTCGCCGCCGGAGCGGGGGCGAAGGGATGGGGCGCCGGCGCGAACGGGTTGGGCGCGGCGTTCATCGGTGCATAGCTCGCCCGAGGCTGGGCCGCCGCGCGTGGTCGCGCCGACTGCGCCACCAGCCCCGCCACGGCCGCGGCGAAGGACAGCAACAGCGCCAGCACCATCATGACGAGACCGATGCCCAGGTATTCCCAGAAGTTGAGCCCCATGATGGTGAAGGTGGAAATCAGCCCGTTGATTTCGTCCGTGAATATGAGCGCGGCGGCGGCCGCACCTGCCGCGCGCACTGCCGGATTCCGCGCACCCGCACCCGTGAGCAGTGCAATCGCCACCACGACCACCACGATCAGAATGAGTACGAAATGCACCAGCAGCAGCGGCGCCGATCCGTCCGAGTTCGTGCGCCAGATGGACCTGAAGTATGAGCTGTCGCTGATCGCCGGCTTGAACGACCCCGCCAGTTCGACAACGGCCGCGACAAGCAAGAACACACCCGTCACCCGGTCCGCCGCCCCACCGGCGGCCCCCTGGGTCTCCTGCAGCGCAACGCTTTTCGAAACCACCGCATCCCGCAGCCCACTCACCAGACCCCCGATCGCAACCAGCATCGCCAGCACGAGCACCCAGAATCCAGCCGCCGGTGAGATGTTCTCCTTGAACCCCTGCGCATAAGCCATCACGTCCCCCGACGAGATCGCCAGCACCATCCCACCCGCGAAGGCCGCCACCCAGAACAGCACACTGCGCCGAGCACCCACCCCCACCACGAGCAATATCCCCGTCACACCCGCCACGAGCCCGATCAGCACATACGGCACAGCGGAGAACCAGTCGGCAAGCCCGGATCCCCCGTTCCCCTCCCATACCGACGTTTCCCACGACCGGCCACCGAACTGAACGCTCGCCACAGGCGCCCACAACACCGCGAACACCAACACCGCCGCCGCGATCAACAACCCCCCGGTGACCCGCCCCGCACCCGCGGCCCCCGCCCCGCCCTCACCCATGACGCCGTCATTCCGCATATAGCTCATAACTCCGCCCATCCCTCCCCATGTGATCCTGCGACCCTAATTGCCCAGCTCTCCCGACGCCAACGAGAGCATCAGCCGCGTCGGAGCTAGCGTTCGATCACCGACATCGAGTTGCCGCGGTTATTGATGACGTAGAGAGTGTGGGTGGACGGATCCACTGCCGCGTCACACGGCGATTCGCCGACTCCGATGGTGGACATGACCACATGGGACAGACCGTCGATCACGGAAACCGTGCTGCTGCCGGAGGTCACGTAGACGGTGTGGGTGTCCTTGTCGAACGTGACTGCCTTGGCTGATTCAGGTCCTCCGTGACCAGCATCCCCTGCGAGGTTGATGGTGGCGATGACAGCGCGGGATGCCGTGTCGATCACCGATACCGTTCCGTCGTCGTAGTTGGTCACGTATGCGGTGTGGGTGGTGGGGTCCGCTGCCACCTGCCGGGGACTCTTCCCGACATTGATGGTGGCTGTGACCTTCTGGGATGGTGTGTCGATCGCGGAGACGGTATTGCTCTTCGTATTGACCGCGTACAGCGTATGGGCGTTTGCGTCCAGGGCCAACTGATCTGAATAGTCGCGGACGGGAAAGGATGACCGGACGGTGCGAGCGACGGCGTCGACCACAAATATCCTCACGCTGCTGCTGGTGTAGAGCGTATGCGTGTCCGGGTCGACCGCTATTCCCTGGAGAAACGACGCATCCTTGACGGCAATTCCATTGATGACGGTCCGGGTCTCCGTGTCGATCATCGTGATGAACCCGGATCCCAGAGTGAAGAGGGTGTGGAGGCCCGGATCGAGAGCCATTCCCCACACATTCGATTGCCCGACATCGATGGTCGCGGTCACGGTATGGGAGACCGTGTCTACTGCCCAGACTCGCCCGAGTCTGTTGTTGCCGACAAAGGCGGTATGGGTGGCCGCGTCTACGGTCACGTACTCCGGCATCTCCCCTACCTTGTAGGTCGGGACCTGCGGTGGGTGCGCCAGGGAGTAGTCCTGCGGTGGTTCTGGGCGTGTCGCGTACCAGCTGATCGGTGCTGCCACCGCGGTGGCGACAGCCAGGCTGAGCAGGATGCGGCCACGCCGCACCTTCTTCTTACCACTATCCGGTGGCGCATCGGTGGTCTCGCCGGTGCGCTCGCTGCGCCGCGAGTCCGGAACAGATTCGACGAGAACGGTTTCGGGTTCCCACCAACGATCCTCATCGGCGTGATTCAGTTCCGGGGGCCGCGGTGCCTGGAGCGTTGGCGCGGTTGGTGCCCTCAGGTCGGTAGAGACAGCCAGGGCGTTGCGGGCAGCTGTCGCCAGCTCTGCCGCTGTTTGATACCTCTGTGCGGGATCCTTGGACATGCCCCGCGCGATGACGTCGTCGAACGCCGCCGGCACGTCCGGCCGGACCACGCTCGGCCGAGGCGGAGGGCTGGTCAGGTGCGCGGTGATCTGTTGTTCCAGACTGGCACCGGGGAAAGGCTGTGAGCCGGTGAGGCATTCGTGCAGGACGCACGCAAGTGCATACACATCCGACCGAATGTCGGCCACACCTGCCAGGCGTTCCGGGGACATGTAGGCGAAGGTGCCGATCGCCGCGCCGGTGCTGGTCAACCCAGCCTCGGCGGCGGAGCGTGCGATACCGAAGTCGATGAGATACACGAAGTCGTCCGCGCACAACAACATGTTGGAGGGCTTCACATCCCGGTGCACGAGCCCATTCGCATGCGCGGCAGTCAACGCAGCCGCGACCTGTCCTACGACCGACACCGCCAACGCCGGTGGCATCGAACCACGCTGGGCGAGTACAGTATCCACGCCTTGCCCCTGCACCAGCCGCATGTCCAGATACATACGTCCGTCGATTTCACCGTACTGGTGGATCGGAATCACGTGCGGGTCGTTCAACCCCGCCGCCGCGCGTGATTCACGTCGAAACCGCTCCCGGAATTCACGATCGGCAGCCGAGTGCGGCGGCAGAACCTTCAGCGCGACGATCCGGTCACTACGGGTGTCGAACGCCTCGTAAACCTGCCCCATCCCACCTTCGCCGAGCAGACGGCGCAGCCGGTAGTGCCCGAACGGAGTCCCTTTGTCCACGAACGCCCACATCCCCCGTCGTACTGCCTGATTCGCGTTGCAAATGGTATCGGGTCACCAACTGTCTGCGCCGATTCGGCCCGGTGTGATGTCGTCGGCTCCTCGACATCGGTCAAGGTCATGTGCCTCGGCCGAGGACGGATCGACTAAAACAAGGAGGAGATTGCGCGCATCGTTCGAGAAGTGGGGCAGCGTCGCAAGCCCCGGTCGCCACACTTGGGTGAGGTAAGGCGTGCGATCGAGTAAGCCGCAGCCGATTTGCGGGGCCGGGCCACTCGCCGCTCGGGTCGCTAGGCTCGGGTGCGCAACGTCAGGGGAGTGGGGATGACAATCGTTTCATGGCAATTGCCGCTGGTCTTCGGTCTGGTCCTCATCCGCCTGCTGGCCCCGGGCTGGCTGATCATGCTCACCCTCTGGACGCTCGGCCTGCCGGCTTTCGTGGTCTGCGCGCCTCTGCTGTGCGCCGCGGCCTTGTCCACCGCTGATCAGCATTCGCTACTGAAGATCGCGGACATCCTGCTACTGATCGCGGCCTTCACCGTGCCCGACGGCGGAGACAACAGCGGGTATCGCATCCCGTTGTTGACCCTGGTCAAAGGCGATCCCTCGATCGACGAGAAGAACCTGATAGGTAGAGGACTGGTTTGGATCGGTATGGCCAGCGTCCTGGCCTACGTCATCGCCCTCCTCGTCATGTGGCTCCAGATCGGTGAGTTACATGGTTGGGTGTCAACGGGATTCGAGACGTGACTCGGGAAGGGCGCAGGCCTTCAATCGGACTTAGGGAATCCGGTCTCTGAACGATCAGCGCGACAGAGACGTCAGGATTTCCCGGGTGAAACTCATCGCGGCATCGTTGGCCGTCGCCGGGCCGGAGTCTCTTGCGCGGCTATCGCCGAATCCGCTGGCGGTGATGCGCACGCAGGCATTCGCCTGCCGCACGACGATATCCGCGCGCGGGTACCCGCCGTTCTTGCCGAATACGCCTGTGATGAGCCATCCCTGGTCGACGGCTGGTCCATTGTCGCCGAGTCGCGAAATCTCCTGCTGTGACTGGTTCGCATAAGTCGGCGCTGCTGTCACCATCTCCTGCCGACCGGTGGTGAAGCAGTCTTTCGCGCCCGATTCTCCGGCCTCCACGGTCACCGTCGCCTCGACGGTCGAGAGGAGACCGGTGCTGCCGGACCAGCGCAGATATCTGTTCGAAGCATCCCGGTCGTAAGCGTTGCATGCCGTACCGGGCAGGTAAGCCGCTACCGTCCCCGCCGGAACCATGTCGCATCCCTTCGGTGCGCTGGAGAGGGAGATGTTCGGCGCGCTATCCCTCGAAATAGTAATGGCGGCAACGATTCCCACACCGAGTATCAGCACCGCTCCGGCGATGAGGACGGCTCGCATTTCTTTGGACAGGTTCGGCAGTGGAGCCGATCGTCCGCCCTGCCGCCGCCCCATCGCCTCGAACGCCGCGTCGGGGAACAGCTCGCGCGGCAGGACGATGCCGCGGGTGCCCCTCTCGCGCAGGAAGATTCCTCCACCGATCCTGGCGAGATCCTTGATCCCGTTGTAGGGGATGGTGGTGGTGCCGGTAGTCAGCGCCAATTCCAGTGCGTCGCGGTGAAATATGACCGATATCGAGGTGCCGGGGGCGGTGTAGGCGGCGATCGCCGGGTTCCGTCTGACCATCGCGACAGCGGTGAGCAGGGCGCAGACAACGATCGCGATCGCGAGGATGAAAAGATAGAACAGCGGCAGGGTAGCGGGGCTCCAACCGGGTTTACCGGCGGAGACGAAGAACTCGAGAAAACGCCGCGACAGCAGGATCAGGGGGATTAAGGCCAGGCCGCCCCACAGGGAGGGCGAGCGCCAGCGAGCCAGGGCCTGGACGCGACTCAAACGCATGGTGGTCTCGGAGTCCGCGATGGTGGTGACCTCGAGCGAATGGCCGGTCGGAGCCGAATCTTCGGCATGCGAAGGCTGCCACGACTGGTTCATTCGTCCCCCATTTGACTGAGCAGTTCTGTCCGGACCCTACCGGTCGACCCCCGGTGACGCGACTGCGTGACGGCAACGAGACGACCGGCTGATCCGGCTCACTCGCTCCCGGAGTGCTCGGTCCGAGCCTCCCGCGCCTGTTGGACGGTTAGTCTCCACCGGTGCGGATAGATCTGTCCGCCCCGGGGGCATCGGTTCGCCCGCCCGAACCGACTGGTCGCACATCTCGCCTAAGGAATCTCGGCGAACATCATGATTCGGCACATCGTGTGGAACGAGACCTTCTGCAGCACGTCAGTCTCCCCCCGATCGACGACCTCGACTGTCACGTACCGACTGGCGGACGGCCCCTGGGTGCTGTGATGAGTCAGGGATTCTCTGGCGTGTCCCTGACAGTCATCGGCCTCTGGTCTTCGTTCCCGGCTTGTAGCGGACCATCGCCCGAATAGCGGAACGAGGGTGGTTCGCCTGCGGCACGGCGGGCGAATTCTTCTTCCCACATGTCGAAAGTTCTCCGGCGCAACGCCGCGACAGTCCCGCGCTCCTCGGCGGTCATCCGTCGCCGCTCCTGCCGGACTTGGCCGAGCATTCCGTCCACCTGCCGATAGATGTCGAAGATCGGTCCCTCACCGCTCAGGTAGTAGCTTCGAAACTCCTCGGTGGTCTTGACGAACTCCTCCTCGGAGAGGGCGGCATAATCCAAGTCCGCGCCGGGCCGGAACACGGCGTCGATGTCTTCTCGCGTGGCAGGCTCGAAGGCGCCCGTGTCGATGTTCAGCTTCCGGCCGATCACCCGATCGAAGGCGGGCTCTTCCAATCGGATGGTGGCATTGCGGAACCGGAAGTACGACGGGGATTCTCGGAGCCAGAGCACGGGCAGCCTCTCGGATATGTGATGGTCAGCGGTGGGCCAGGACTTCGGCAAGACGCTGCATCAGCCACGATCGGAAGACCGTGTAGTCGACGGTACGAGTAAGGGAGACCTGGCAATCGCCGGGCGTCATTCTTCCGATCTCATCGAGTTCCACGCCCACGCGACTGGTTCGTAGGAAGGAGCGCCCCACCGCTTGCGCCAGTGTCAAAGCATCGTGCTGCATGGTGCCCGGGTAGAAGTTCGCGAACCACTGATCCAAATGCGAACGGATCAGTCGGCCCGCAGGGCCGGACTCGGCGAGCAACTCGTATTCGGGTGAGCCGGAGGTGATTTCATTGGCCGGATGGAACGTGACCTCCGAGGGCACGATCCATGTCCGCAACCCGGCGTGCAACACCTTTCGCGCCGCAGCCACATCGAGTCGAATATTGTGCTCGGCACGATCGGCATGCCTGTAGTTCAGGCCACCGCCCATCTGTGTGACGATGAGTCGTCCTGTGGCGTCCGGAATCTCGGCGACCACCGTCGACAGGTTCGACATGGGTCCGATGCCGAGCCATCGCACCTTGCCGTCGTTCGTCGCCAGGACCTGCCGGACAGCGGCGAGTACGTCTTTGCTCTGATTCGGCACGTCATGCGGAACGAGACCTTCTGCCGCCCAGTACCTCTCATTGCCGAGGTCGATGCCCGCGACCACTGGGACATCGGATCGACCGAGTAGATCCAGCAGATGTCGCGCGAGTCGGGCACGCCTTCCACCGTGTTCGTCGCTGGTGATGACCAGAGCCAACTCCTGCCGCCCGGCGGCGACCGTTAGGGCGATGGCATCATCCGGGTCGCCTCCGACGTCGGTATCGACAATCAGCGGCATGGTCGACAGCGGTGGAAGCATGTCAGGCAACGCGGACAGAGCGTCGGCCCTGTCGTGCAAGCCGACACTCCTGGCCTGATCGATCAGCGCATCGCGAATCCGATTCGGAGACAGCTCCGCGCGGTCCTTGTTATCCGGCATGCTCAGCCGTCCTCCAACTGCTTGGACGTGTAGTTCGGTAGGGGCCGCGGGTGCCCGACCGGGCAGCTCGGCGGCGGTGAGGTGCACGTTGTTTGCGATGCTGAAAGGTGGCTCGGCATGGCCCATCGTGCATTCGCTGGGCAGTTGGACCGCAGCAGCGCTGCGCGCTCGTAGGCAGACTGAGATCGAATGCTCACCGAGTTCGAGGGGCGTTCGTAGTCGGCACGATCACAGGATTCAGTCTTCGGACTTTTCCGGGGACTCGTAATGGGCACGCAGCTCGCCCGGCGCGATGGTGTTCTCCAGGGTCACAGGTCCAAATCCCTTGGTGAACTTTGGATTGCCATCGACGATGCGCTCGGAGTCGCCCAAGGCCTGACGGGCACGCATATCGGCCGCTACCTGCCGATCGATCTCGTGTAGCCGCTCGACAGTGATTCCCATCCGCGCGGCGGTCTGTTCGTCGATCTCTCGTTGCTTATCGGGTTCAGCGGGATTCATCCAGGGCGGCAAAGGAGGTTTCGTCATGAGCTGTTCCCCTGGTCAGAAGTAGGCCGCGATCGCCGCGTCGAACCGCGGATCGGCCACGTCGACATCGCTGTTGGGCCGGTAGTTCCGGCTCCGGACATGATGAAGAAATTCGGCCGGAACCTCCACCGCATAGTTCTCCACGTAATGAATCGAGTCGACCCGCCAGATCCACTCCCCGTCTGACACCAGCGACGGCCCGCTACGGATCGATTTGGTCGGATCGAGCAGATCGGTGACATCGCCCAACACGTCGAAGACCGGCGTGCCAGCCTTCATGTACGCCACCACCAGGTATTGATCCTCAACCTGGTGATCGGAGGTGGAGTCCAGCAGCGCCGGCAGCTCCGCGTGCGTGTTCGGATACATCTCCCGGTATAGCCCGACGGGTTTGAGCCCGCCCGCGGTCTTCGCTCCGGTCACTGTGCAACCCCCGACATTGCATGTCTATGGACGCCGCCCAGGGTACCGGTCGAGTGGGCAGACTCGCGTGTGAGGAATCCAGCGAAACCGATCATCCACGTCCGATTACGGTCTGGTTCAGGATTCTGTCGGCGAGGTCGGAAGCAACGTCGGCGAGTGGGATCCCTTCCCGGGACGAGCCGAAGGCTGAACCAGGCCGCAGGCGGGCATCGAGCTCCCGGAGAAGCGAGCCGATGATCATCCCTTGTCTGCCGGTGAGTTCGACAATCCGTTCGGGTGCGCCGGCGTCGAACCCTCGCGTGTGGCGGTCAGCAGCGAGTTCCTGGCGCAGATCGTGGGCTTCGGAACCGAGTTCGACAGGCCGGGTTGGTGTTCGGGTGTAGTCGAGACAGCCGCGCAGATGGCGGGCGGGGTCCTGAACGGGACGGGCGTCGGTTGCGGCAGCTGTCGGCTCGTTCCCTTCGAGAGCCAGATGTAAGTCGATCAGCGCCGCGCGAAGTCCCTCAGGATCATGTTCGGCGTTCGGTAACGCATCAAGAACACGGATTGCGACGATGCGCAGTTGTTCGTATCGGGATCGGGAGTCTGTGGACGTCATCGGTGGCGGCTCCTCACGAATGTGCAGCGGGAAGATTCCGGGCGGTTCGGGTCGCTTGGTCGATCATGGCCAGGGAGGCTTCGACCGCCTCCGGTATCCGGTTGTGCTGGTGGACTATCCGCTGCAACTCTGCGGCTCTATGGCGGGTGGCGGGCATGTCGGCATACAGCTGCCGCAGAACTGCGACCCATCGGTCGAGCGGGACAGGCTCACCGACCTGTTGGTGGATCAGCATGGTGCCTGTGAGGTCGGCTGGATATCTGTCGACTAGATACAGGCCGATCGCGCTGATGTCGGGAACGAGTAGCGGCACACCAGCGACCGTGGCGGCGAGTGCGGCGTCGTCGAATTCGGTGGCCCGGACAGGAACTACAACCACGTCGGCATCGCGGAGATCAGCCATGATCTCGGCGATGCCGGTTGTGTAGGGACGAACATCGACCGGACCGGCGGCAGCGTCAGACAAGAAGAGCTGGACACGCTCGAGCATAAGTTGCGGTACGCCACGAACGATGAGGTTGACCGGAACTCCGGTTTGCCTGAGTTGACTTGTAATTCGTGCCGCAGCCATCGCATTGTCCGCTGAGCCTTCCACGCGGCAGAAGGTCGCGATTGTGAGCCCGGCCGAGTCCGGTGCGCGAGTTGGTTCGCCGGAAGTCATTGCCGCCCTAGGAATGTTTGGTCAAGTACCGACCACGCGAGGTCGGTCACGACGTCGGCCAACTGCTCGCCGTCTCGACTGGGTCCGAACGCTGCTCCAGGACGCAACCGGGACGCCAATTCGAGCAGGAGCCCCCCCGAGGCAATCCCCTGCAACTCGGTCAGCTCCACGTTGGCATCACCCATGTCAGGATCGGCCTCCTCGATACTGCGGCCGGTCGTCAGCGATTCGCGCAGTGAGGCAGCGTGTTCAGCAAGAGTGATCCGGCGGGGAGTCGAGCCGTCGTAGCCGAGTAGCGACAGAAAATGGCGAGCCGGATCTCGACCGGAGTCGTCAGACGGCAACTGCTCGTCACGCCTGTCCAAGATCGCCTTGTGCATTTCGGCGAGGCGTATGCGTAGAACTGCCGGATCACCGGCCGGATCGCCGAGAACGGCGAGAACCGAAGTGCACGCAGCACGGAGCCGGTCATATCGCTCGACATGCTCGGCCTCGGTCACGCGCCGTATGAAATTCTCCGCCTGTTCACGCAGTTCAAGCGGTGCCGGCTGCCACGTCGGGCTGGTCATGAAAATAGCCAGCTTGTCCCGCTTCTCGACCTCGGCCGCAGAAGGATGGACGCCGATCACCGGCCAGAGTTCCTCGAGATTCTGGGCCGGTAGGTCCCAGTGAGTTGTCCGCAACCAGTTCTCATTCCACCACGTGGTCTCGTAGCTTTCGCGGTGGGGTGGCGCAGTCACCTTGAAATCGGTGATTTCCAAACCGGAGTCGAGTACGGCGGTTGTGAAAATTTTCCTCCAGCGGGCGATTTCCTGATCGCTCAGATCAATATCATCGGCGGCGGAAATCAGGATGGACCACTGGTCCTCGGAATGGCGCCATAAATTGAGCATCAATGAGGAATCGCCGTCGTGGCTGATGTCTCGCCAGCCGAAATCCTCGTCCTGCCAGTCGCTCAGCCTGCCCATCTTGGTCAGCCCCAGCTTGGCGCGTATCTGCTCGAGTCGCTCCTGGTCGAGGTGTCCGTGCAAGTCGAGCCTGCAGCGTGGACGCCGTCGTTTCAGCCTCTTCATGCGTCGTTCGATCCTCATCTACTCGGGCATTTCGCAGTGTGGCTCAATGATCGTCGTGCTCTACCTGTGTTCTGGGTCGGCCGGTTGATGGATGACATCCAAGGTGGCCGTTCCCGGTCGTGCCCAGGCGACGTACTCGAACTGCCACAGACAGCCTATCCCGGTCTGTGGATAAGCCAGGATCACTTCCCTCGGGAACCGTGCGGCGAGGATCACACCCGGTCGGTCGAGACCTGCCAGCCAGTCCGATGCGATGTCGCGGTGGCTGGTCCACGAAGAAATTGGCCTTTGTTCCGGCATCGCGATAACGGTGCCGGGTGGTTGTGCGGCCCAATCCGGGAATTTCTGAGGGTCCCAGGAGACGCCGCGGTAGAGCACGAGGCTATTGACGCCTTCCCCCGCGAGCTTCTGTTGCGTCTGGTCATACTGGATGCGGAGCAACTCGCGATGGATATCGCCGTAACTTTCGACTTCTTGGTCGACCCGAGCGCGCAGCTCGTCGGTCATCTCCCAGCCCATAACGTCACGAAGCCCGAACTCGATGATCGCGGCCTCTTGGATCGCCAATGACTTCACATTGACGCCGTTGGAGTCGTGGGCCCAGGCCATGACCAGTTCGCTGACGGCCATCTCTCGCAGCACCCGCTCGGTGTGTGGACTATCCATGGGCAGTAACCGATCGGGTGCGTGGTGTGAATTACCCGAGTCGAGTTCGGACCGGTGCAGCATGGTCCCGCCCATCGACGGAAAGGCGGGATTGGAGAGCGCTACAACGTAGTCGGGGTCGCCGAGCCGCTCTGACATCCTCGGATCGACGTTCTTCGCCCGCGCTGCTTCGATCAAGCGATCGGTCGGTGCGTTTATTCGATCGGTAATCGATCGGATGACATGGGTTTTCGCGATCTCGGAGCGGGTAACCAGGCCGTGGTCGGTCATGACCGCACCGCCGAGATCCTGTGACCACGATCGTTCGGCGGTGGCCGTCGGATCGACCGCGGTCGCGTGTCCGGGGGTGAGGCTGCCATCGGACTCGATCGGCACGGACAACCGTCCTCGGTCCTGAACAATCCAGTCGGTATCCTGGAAGTGCACCTGGAAACCGAGATGCGATACGTCAGCAGGACCGGTGCCATCGAAGACGGCATAGGACATATCCCGGCCTGTGCGGGCGCTCCACTCCTTCGCCCAGCTGTCGAGATGGGGGTACTCGTCTTCGATCAGCTTTTTATTCAGGTATCCGTGGTCTTTCGACAATTCGCCGACGTATCCGGCGGGATCCCACGAAGCGCGTGCGCGCTCAAACATCGCATTTGAGGAGATATTGATATCGAAGTCGCTCGGCTCTTCGAGCCCGAGTTTGTACATCGAGTCGTATGGGCGGCTCAACGGACGGCTCGGGTCCTCACCCAGCCATTCCTGAAGCTTGGCACGGGCTTCGGGGTGGTCAGCGAGCTCCTCCAATGTGGGGAGCTTCTTATGCACCCCGGAGAAGAAGTCGGCAGCCGAACCTCGCAACCGAATGTCCACGCCTTGGGTATCGATACCATCGCGGTGCAGAGCCTCCAGTAGCGAAGTCCGCCACTCCCGGTAGGTTTCAGGAGTCATGCCCAGCGGTGCCTCACGCGCCATCCAGGCTTCGACCTGCTCATGGGTCAACCCGAGGAATTCCAGGTCGCGGGGCTGGACCTCGTACCCCGTGACAGGGTCGGTGGGCCAGGGGTGGGCGAAGTTGCCGGGCAGCTCCGATGTTGGTTGGTGCGCCAGGTCCGTGGAATCCGGCAGTACGTCGTGGCGGTCGATAGCGTTGACGAGTTCTTCGGCCGCGGTACTCCACGTTCGGTTCTGGGTCTGCAGATGCTGCTGGAGTTCGAGAGCGCGTGCCCGCGCTTGTTCGGGATCGGCGAGTACGGTTTGTAGCTTGTCGACCCATCGATCGACTGCCACTGGTTCTTCGAATCCCTGCTCGACGACGCTGTGTTCGGCGATGTGCTCGGGGAACCGGCCGACATCACCGATGAATCGACCCGCACCGCTGGTGCTCGGAAGCAGTACTGGAACGCCGGCACCGGCTGCCTCCAGTCCGACAAGTCCGAAGCCTTCGGCGCGCGACGGCATGATCACGACATCGGCTTCACGCATATCGGCCAGGATTTCGGACCGATCGATCGTGAAGGGTCGTACATCGACGTGGTGTCGCGCAACCGCGGAGAGGTCCGTTCGGGATAGATCGATGAGGTCCGGTGGAACACCCCGGACTATCAGATCGACCTCTACCCCGCGGGCGTTGAGTTCACGTATCATCTCGGCCGCCTGCAGCGCGCCCTTCTGGGGGCTGTCAGCTCGGCCGAACATCAGGATCTTCCGCCGCCCGTCGCCGACTTCGGGCGGAATCTGTTCCTCGAAAGGGACTCCGGGGATCATCTCGTGGATCACGGGGTCATTGCCCGACATATCGGCTAGTCGACCGGCTTCCTCGGCCAGGGTCGGGCCGACGCCGACCACGACGTCGGCGGTGGACACCAGATCCTTTTCCATCGACTGGAATTCGAGGCCCAGCTCGGGCTTCTCCGCGACGCGGCCGAGAGCGTCAGTGACCATATGGACGACGTGGACCAATTTCGCGTCCGGATACATCGCATCCCGGATTTCACGTGCGGCGAATCCGGAGAAACGGCTGTGTCCGACAACGGCGTCCACGTCGGCGGGCAGGTCACCGAGGTTGGAGGTGAGCTGCTCCTGTTTGCTGACGGCGGGATCGAAGGAACGAGGACCAACGATCGTGATCCCTTCGCCCCCTTCGGCTCCCGTGACCGGATGGCCTACCCGGACGATGACCTCATGGCCAGCCGCAGCCAGCCCTTCCGATAGGTTCTTGTTGACTGAGACGACGCCGCCCTTGTGCGGATCCCACTCCGTGCACACCAGAAGGATTCGACGACGACGTTCGGTCGGATCCAGTGACTGGTCGGCTTGTTCTCTCGGTTGTGTGATACGAGTTGACGGCGAATCGGGGGGCGCTTTTTTGCCATCGGCCCCCAGGGTGTTCCAGTTCTCGCTCGGGTCCTCCTCGTACTTCGGGGGGAGTCCATCCGTCTGATCGGCAGGTTTGTGGGCTGTGGGTTTCGGGGCGGTCCCGTCGGTTTCGGTGGTGGGATGGAAGGTACGCCATTCGGCGTCCTTGGCGAGGACCGCGGGGGAGTCGGGGATCGCGCGGACGCCTACCACGTCCGAAGGGGCGCGGACGGGGACGCCGAGTTCGTTGGCGATGTACTGGGCCCAGCCCACGTCGTTGCCGCTGTGGCAGGAGAGGAGACGTACCGGGGTGCCTTCCACGTACTCAGGGTTGTTGCGGATCGCCTCCAGTACCCGGTGCGGGGCGACCTCGATACCGCCCTCGGCGGTGGGTTTTCCGAAACGGTCGCCGTGAACGACGACGTCATGTCCGCCCTCGTTGCGTACGTTGTCGTAGACGCGCTGGACGTCGGGGGATTCGCCAAGGGCAGTCCGGTTCGGGCCATGGCGGACGAGCAGTTCCTCGGGCGGGTGAACATCTGCCTCCTGCACCGAGGTCTGGTCGTTCGAGGGTGTCTCGCGGTCGGTGTGAGTTCCCGGCGCCCCGTGGGTCGGTGTGTGCTCAGCAGACTCGTACAGGTAGACGCGCGTGACTCCGAACAGACCCGCGTTCGGGTCTTCCACCACGCCGCGGACTTCGAAGGTAGTGCCGCGCTTGAACAGCACTTCCTTCTCGTGCGGTCGCGCGGAAATCGCGCTGATGTCGCGGCCGCTTTCCGAATGCATGATGAACTCGACATTGCTGGTAAAGATTCGGCGGGGATCCCGCGACGTGCTGGTCAGCGAAGGCTCGGTGACTTTCGCTCCGGGGACGTAGCCGGCGAGTTGATCAGCGCTGAGATATGTTCCACGCCAGGCTGTTCCGATGTACTCGGGTAGCTTATCCAGTCCCGTCGCGATATCGGTGACGAGCTTCTGCTGCTCCGGAGAGAGCTCGAGCTCGTTGCGTAGACGGTGGTTCAGATCACTGAAGACATCCGCGTCCGGATCGGTGTAACGGTGCAACGCGTCGCGTTCCTCGGGGGTAAGCGCTGACGTAGCCTCGGAAGCTGGAATCTCGTTGTGTGGCTGTGTATCCGGATCGTGGGCGGTACTCGGCTCGTCCTTCGGGGGCTCGGAATGGGACTGTTCGTTCGGTTCACGTCCCACCGGTTCTGTGCCGGCTTCGGCATGAGCATCGGCGAGATCCTCAGGCCGAGGCAGCAGATGCTCGTGGTTCTGCTCGACGTACTTCGCCAGCGCGACATCGTGTTCGTGGAACAACTGCCACGCGGAAACCCATCCCTCCCGATCGCGCAGCCCGAGCTGATCGGCAAGTTCGGCGAATCGCACACGTAGCGAGGGTAATTCGGGCGTCCGTGCAGGATCGCCGTGCGCTGCGAAGATGTCGTTGATGTGCCCCCGAAGCTGTTCGAAACGATCCTGAAGATACGGGGTCAGCGTTGACGGACGATCCGGATCAAGCTGTGTCTTTCCCTGCGGATTCCCGTCGTCTAGTACTCGATCGTCAGGTACCCGGGCCAGGTCTCTGTCCGACGGTTGGCTGCCTGGACCGCGTTCGTCGCCCTGCTGATCAGATCGGGATTGGTGTCCACGGTCGTCTGGATCTGTCGGCTTTCCCGGTTCACGATCAGACGGAGTTCCGTGGTCGGTTCCGGCGGTTCGGTCAGGGACTCCGCTGTCACCAAGTACTCGACCTCGGTCCGATCCTCCCGCGCCTGTTGGATGGTTAGTCTCCACCGGTACGGATAGATCTGTCCGCCCGGGGGTAGCGGTTCGCCCGTCCGAACCGACTGGTCGTACATCTCGCCCCATGTCAGCGGATGCATCGCGCTGCCGTGGCTGGTCACCACCCCGGTGAGGGGGTTCACTATCAGGCAGCCCCCGGTCCCCGGTGTTCTCGCTGCCTGGTTCGCCTCGTCCGGCGTGAGGATCCTCCAGCAGACCCAGGCGTGCTCCGTCCGGCGCATGCCCATTTGCTGGTTCTCCGGGACTATGTGGGCCTGTCGGAGATACTGTTCCACCTGTTCCCTGGTGAGCAGCTCCTGCACCCTTGATTCCTCCGTTCGGATCGACTTCGATGAAGCTCAGTGCGGCTGATCTTGCCACCATGGATGCCGGTGGTGTGTCCGACATGGTTCGCATCTGCGGGTCCCACCACACTGGACCGGACGCACCACGTGGATAGACGACCACTGTTGCGTGGGAGCCTGCGAATATCGGATATCCGTTGGCGTCGTACGCGAGGTTGCCGTTCGCGTCGAGGGCATGCCATACGTTGATGACCAGGGCGGACGAGAGTTCGCCCTTCTGGCTGATGTGATCGTGCAACCACGCGAATTGGTCCGCGATGTGGGTGGGACCGTTGACAGGCCAACTCAGTTCGTGGTCTCCGAGCCAGTACTTCGCTCGGTCCACACCACCTTCCTCGCCCAGCCCGTTGAACGATCCGTCGGCGAGTTCGTCCTTGAAGCGGGGGAGCCCGACCTGGGGGTCCCCGTGGAACGAGGACAATGCGGAGAGGCTCTGGTCGAGGCAGTTGTACTGGCGGACGGGTTCGTGCGGGCCGCCATCATTGATCAGCTCACCGTACGGATTGGTGCGGGGGTCGGCACCGACCAGGAATCGGTCGCCGTCGCGCAGGGCGTCCTCGACATCCCACTGGTACTGCTGGTGTTCCAAGTCGCCCAACCGGTTGGGGCCGATGGTCCGCGTATCGGGCAGCCCGGTCAACGCATTGCCGGTATTGGCGTGAGCGATGTCATTGCTGATGTGTCGCAGGTCGATATCGGTCAGCCCGTGGTCTTCCTTCGACAGCCCGAGATGTTCGCGCAGCCGTTCCGCCAGCACTTCCCTTGGTGTATCGCGGTTCAACACGTGCGGGTCCGCGGCTTCGTGGGGATCTCCGACCGCCGCTTTCAAATGCGCGGCCACGGGGTCATCCACGAATTCGAGTTCCACTCGAAGCTGATCACCGCTCAGCAGCCGTTCGCCGGTGTTGAAAACACGGTCCGTTGTCGCGTGCAGGTTGTCGACGACCTCCCGCAGGTGCGCGGTCGACACGTTCCCGACCTCGTCGAGATGCACTCGGACCGTGAGTGTCGTCAGTTTCTCGTCGGGGCCGTAGCTATAGCGGCGTGCTTCGTATACCGTTGTGGCGCTGGGTGATCCGTTGTCATGTGGCGTGACAACGGTCGGTTTGGTGGCCTCGGCGTTCTGTTCCTTGTAGAAGCCCTCGAACTCAGCCTTCGCCTTGGCAAGCGCGGGATCGGGCTCAACACCGGTCACCTTGTCGATGCGACGTCGAACCTCGAGAGGATGCTCGGCGGCCGGATGCGTCGTCGGTGTGAAGATCAGCGCCGGTTCGTCGAGTGCGGGCATGGCGTGCTCGGATGGATGGTCCAGTCCAGGGATCCCGGGATCCGCATGAGGGCCCCCATGGTCGCCGTCCAGCGGGTAGGTACCCGGATCTGCCTTGGCAATTGGCTGGTCGCTGCCCTCCGGCTGAGCACGCGGCTCCAGTGGTCCTTCGGCTGGCAGGTCGGACAGTTTCTTCACAGCTTCGTCGACGACGCTCGGTGTTCGATCCACCGGTGACCGGTCGACGGGGACTTCGCGCACAGGTGAAGGATTCGCGGGCACGGCAGCCGGCTCGGCGCGCACGGGCCGCACCTCGGGATCCAACGTGACAGGTCTGACCTCAGGGGCTCGGCCCGCCGGGACTTGTGCAGGCTTGTCCTGCACGCTCGCAACGAGATTCGCCTTCTGGTCGCTAGGCGTCACATTCGTGACGCGCGCCGGGCTGTCCGCCGCCGGACGACCAGGCGCTTCCTTGGGTACGGCCGACTCGCTCGGCCGGTCACTCGCTGCTGGTCGTGCTCCGTTGACCGCGGGCTTTGCTGCCTCAGCGGTCGGCCGGCCCGCCTCGCCGCTGCCAGGCCGGGTCTCCGGCTGATGGCCTTTTGGTTCTACTGTTGTTGCCGCGCCGTTGTTCGACGATTGGCCGTGCACAGCGGAATCCGAGTGCGTCCCGCCGCCCTGCTGGTGCGTGTTCAGTGTCTGCGGGGTTACGGCCTTGTCCACGGCCGCGGACTGCACGGTGGACTGTTTCGGACCGGCTTCGACACCGGCCTGGATTTCGGCGGCTCGTTCGTGGAGTCCGTGCGCGCCGCCACCTGCGGCGCCCATGAACAGGCCACCGGCGAGTAGCTGCCCGCTGAATTCCTTGTTGACCTTGTCCCAGTTCCCATTACTGTCATAGAGCTGGGTGCCGAGTCCGGCCGCGTACATGCCGCCCGCGCCGACAACACCGCCGACGATGCCACCAGTGAGGCGGCCGCCGATCGTCTTCGGAACGTCCTTGCCCAGCAAGCTCAAACCCTTGTTGGTCAGGTCGTGCCCCAGTCCGCCCGCCGCGCCGCCCGCGCCCCATTGGATGGCAGTTTGGAAGGTCTGCTTGAGGTCGAAGCCGCCGTCGCGGTGGCCCTCCATGATCTGGACGACCTGGGAGCCCGCGTCGAGCCCAGCCCCCATAGCCCCACCCTTGAGCGCCGCGACCGGGTAGCGGACGGAGGCAGGGGTTTTAGCGATGGTTTCGTTCAGCGCCTTCCACTTGTTGAGCGGTGTACCCAGCTTCTCTACGGTCGGCGCGAGCCGTTCGCCTACCTGCGTGATCGCCTTGCCGGCAGGCATGATGATCTCGCGAGACAGCGGTGCCGCCAGCTCTTTCAGGCCCGATCGGGCCATGAGCGCGCCGATTCGCTCGGCGATTTGCGCGGAGAACCTCGCGAGTACTCCGCGTGCCACCGCGAGGTAGGGAGTGACCGCGGCCCAGCCGTAGAACGACGCCAGCAGCGAATAGACCGTCCACAGCGTCAGGGCCGCGAAGATCTCCGCCTGAATCTTCGCGAACTCGATTTCGGTTGCGGTGGAACGCGCGTCGTGGCCCAGATTCTCCAGACCTTCGATCAGCTTCGGGAGAGAGTGGACGTCATTGGCGTCGAAGAGCTTGGCGAATTCGGCGAGCGCGGCGGTCGCGCCGTCACCCTCGTAGTACTGCGGGACCCTGTCGGTGGCGCTCTTGATCGACGGCTCGAGTTTCTCGAGTTCTGCGGCCGCGTGTTTCAACCCGTCACCGAGGGCGAACAGCGCGTCCTGGTCGCCCTTCGGATAGGCCGCCCCGAAGTTGAGCCACTGCATCAGCCAGTCGGGGAATAGATGATCCCCGGCGTAAGTCGTCCAACCCACGTGCGGTCCCGTAGTTCGCTAGGTCACCACTCCGGAGCGGAGATCGAGGATCTGCTGGAGCCGTCGTGATCCCATTCCTCGACATCGGCGAAGCGAACGACCGGGTCGGGCCCTGGCGCGATGCGCTCTGGAGAACCAGGAGGCGCGGTCGATACCGTCGGCAGCGTCGGCATCATCGCCTTCATGTCCGGCATCTCGGGGAAGAACTCCGAGAGCGTCGGAATGCGCGACTGATCTTCCTGGGCCCTGTTCAGAATCTCCTGTGCCTTCTCCTGCACCTTGGCCGCGGCTTCCTGGGTCGCGGCGGTGACGGCGGCGGCTATCTCGGAGTATTCGAGATCGTCGATGTCATCGGAGAAGTCGGTCTTGATCACGATGCAGTCGGCATTCACCGTGATGGTCACCCGGCGCTCGGCCGCGTGCGCGGTCGCGGTGAGCCGTGCGCGTTCCTCTTGTGCACGGGCCATCGACGCGATGCCGCCCTGTAGCAACTCCATCAAGTCGGATAGCTGCCCTTTGGCTGCTTCGTTCGTCATGATCTGCTCCTCCCCAGCCCACCGGGCACCCGCGACGGGTCGCGTGGGCTCGTGTACTGGCTAGGACTTGAAGCCGTCGGCGTTGACCTGCTCGGTCTCGTCGAACTTGTTGGCGCCCTGCTGCAGACCGCTCGAGTACGCCCGAAGCCGTTGCGACATTGAGACGAGTGTGTCCGCCAAAATGGGCTGCCGCTTGGTGTAACCGCCGTCACCGGCGGTGAACTCCGAGCCGTATTGGTCGGCGCCCCAGGAGCCGTCGCCGGCCTTCACCGCGGCGTCGAATGCGGCCTTGACAGTGTCCAGGGCGGACGCCGCGCTATCGAGATCGTTTGCTGTCGACCGCATTCCAGCGACCTCGACCCGCACCTTGTTCGTCATGGTCAACCCCCCGGTAGCAAGCTTCAGAGCAATCCTCGGTGATCATATACGCCGGGCGGTAGAGAGGGCGACGCCAATACCTCGAATGTCCCTGCGCCTATTCGGGTATCACGACTCCGGCCAGTAGTAGTTGGTAGTAGGCATTGTCGACGTCGGTCGCCGTACCGCTGAGGATCGCTGCGGCGAACTGGCGGGTCACGGTGCCGGCTTCAGCCGCGGCTACCAGCTCTGCCGCGGCGTCGGCGGCAACCTGCGCATTCAGTTTTGTAATGACATCGGCAGCGGCGGCGCTGGTCCATATGCCAGGTAGTGCTGGACCCAGCTCGGTGGCGGTTGGCGACTCACCACAGCGCCACGCCGAACCATCCCACCAATAGCAAAATGACAGCAACCCATTTGCCGCACGTGGATTCAGCACAGGGCCGGCGACCCAGTCAGGCGCGCCGCGATACAGCTGCGGTATATCGACGCCGTCGTTGTAGGTGGCGTCCAACCGCGGATCGTTCCACAATCCACCGGAAAGCACAGCACGACCGTGTGGCAGCAGATGTAGCGTCGCCCCGCTGTGTGAATTCCCCTCGAACCAGCCGAGCGCGGTCGTGACCCGTGGACCCCGCTGCGAATCGGCGGCAACGAACGCCGCGGCGATAGCGGCCCACCGTGCCCACATCAAAGGTAGGGCGGGAAGGTCGCTTTCGGCTCGTGGCGTGAATGCGCCATCGCCCGTTCGCGAATTCGCGGCATGGCTAGGTGTCCGCACCTGGCGATCCTCATGACCGAGGTAGGCGGCCAGCCATACCGGCAGCCGCCGACGTGGATACGTCTGAAGGTCCGCCAGATACGCCTGCGGCGGAAACAACTGCTGATCCGGAAACGGCTCAGCCCCATGGTCGAACTCGATTTCCGTCGAACCGCTCTTGTCGACCGAGGCCAGCACCCGCCACCACGGCCCCTTCTCCGACCCAGCCGACTGGTGCCGAAGCTCTCTCAGCAATCCGATGGCCCGCGCAGACAGCGGCACCTGGACAGCATGTTCGGCATCCGACACCACAACCCGCGCCGCCTCATCGCTGACGGTCATCGCGATGGCCGCATCCAGCCGATCCCAACCTTCAGGTAGCAGTGAGAACAGCTCCGCGGCAACTTGCTCCACCAGTGGAAGAGGCTGCGTCGAGCGATCCTGCGCCTCCACTGAATCGGTCGGTTCCGCCAGTCGGAATCCCACATCGGGTGATTCCGCAGTTGAATTGTCCTGACTCACACTGTCCTCGGTATCCACACCATCGGGCTCTCGACCTGCCCGAATCTAGCCGACTCTTGTACGTGGCGGCGTCCCACCGTTGGCCCGGCCGAGCTCCTGCCGGTATGGTCCCGATCGGTATCGCTCGGTCGAGGGGGAACGATGGACCAGTCAGAACAGTCTTCGATTGCGCCGGACTCGCTTGGCCTCCCGCTCGAGGCGTCCGTCGTATCGGATGCGGAAACCACTCGGCGCCTGAGTCGAGTTCTGGCGCTGGCGCGACTGCGGTCCCCATACACCTGGGGATTCGTCCTTGTGCTTCCGCTGATTCTGATGTCACGTCGTTTCATCGAAGTCTTCATCGCGGCCAATTCGCCAGGATGGAACGTCTCGGACCTGTTCGTGTCGTACTTCGGATTGCTGGCGGTAGCAGTCGTCATGTTCCTGCTCCTCACCAGCGTCCAGCTGATCAAACGCAATGCGAGCATCGCGGCCTACACAGCTCCCAGCACTACGATCTCGGCCCGCTTCCAACAGGATTCGCTGGAACTGATCCTGACGACGGGCACCACCACGATCCCGTACAGCCAGGTCAAGGACCTGTTCGCCATCGGCGGCGGAGTCTTCTTGCGAGAGAAAGGCACTCGGGGTCTGGCGCTCCCGCGCAGCCTCTTCCCGGGCGCGGCATTCGAGCTCATGGGGCGTCGGCTTCCCGGTGCAGTCGCAGGAGTGTCGACCAGCAATCGCCGAAGTGTATTGGCAGTTGTCGGCGCGGTGGGCCTGGTTGTGGTCATCATCGCTGTCGCGGTGTTCGTTCGCCGAGGTGGCGATGACCGTTCGGATTGGGCCGCAGGAATGCCAAACCCATGCTTACTCTCCGACAGTCAGATGGCGGAATTCGGCTTGAACGGCGGTGATCTTCGCGACACTTTGCCGGACGCACGGCAATGCAGCTGGGAAAAGCTCGATCGCAACAACACGGAATTCCTCTTCGCTTTCCTTTCTATTACTCAGAAGCCTTATGGGGGTCGTGAAGGATGGCAGCCCTATCGGCTCGGCAAGCCGGGCAAAGGTGTTGACGGACAGAAATTCATATCCTTGCCCGAGATGGGCGCCAGCGCCTACTCCTGCGAGATCAGCTGGAAAGCGTCGTACGGGTATGTCGACGTCTTCATGAATGGCGGCTACGGTAAACATGTCGATCGAGAAGCCGTGTGCCGACGAGTGGAGAATATAGCCGCCCTCGCCTTCGTGAAGTTTCCGCGTTGATATCCATAGATAACGGTAGTTACGAATCGCTGGTAGGGGCGTAGGTATGGGTGACCTGCTCAATAGATGGAATCAATTGAATCAGCAGGTTTCTGCTGAGAGTAGCAAAGGGACTCTGAAGTTCGATTCGGAAGTAGCAACCCGGCTCGCTCAGTTGTGTGCATTCATGACCCACGGAATAGACCAGGTCAGCGCAAATATTGAACACGTCACAAAACTCCCTGACTTTGGAGCCCGAGACGGCGGAACGTTAGCCTCGGGCCATTCGCTTGCCCAAAAATTCATCAACGCCGCCAATGACCTGCACGACCGCGTGCTGGTAGAGCACAAGAACATTCTGTCAGCGATGGGGCAGACCTTTCTTTCGGCCATAGTGACTATGGAAGCTCAGGAGGGTGACTCTG
Organism: Nocardia sp. CA-145437; assembly: GCF_050956485.1. NCBI lineage: Bacteria > Bacillati > Actinomycetota > Actinomycetes > Mycobacteriales > Nocardiaceae > Nocardia > Nocardia sp. CA-145437. Next base: position 1,012,215 of record NZ_CP191204.1, read on the forward strand.
CGAGTCGCTTCTCGAGTATTCTGAAAGAAGTTGAAAACGGTAAAGCTTTCGACGGTAAGCCGGTCTTATATAAGCCTGAGTCGAACAAGCCATATAACTGGACTACCAGGCAGGATAGGGACAGTTTGTCGCCGGGTGGTAAAGGCGTATATGTCGGTGAAGATAACGTTGGAAAGACGGGAAAGACGGAGAGCGTTCATTACACCCCCGAGTTTTCGGATAAGCTCGAGGGGCTGCACGAACTGACCGATCTTCAGAAGCGGATCACCGGCGAGCGGGACTCCTCCGACGTGAATCCAGAGCGTGGAGAGAGTCTATCCTGGAACGATCTCTACGCGAATTTCGGATACCTGCCCAATAGTTCGAAAACGGTTCTAGCTGCTTCCAATAGCTGGAAGGGATTCGCGGATGTGCTGAAGGCTGAAGCGACCCGCTTTACCGACGGCTTTGCGGCCGAATTCGGAAAACACCGTTTCAGTGGCGAGGCGGCCCAGGCGGCGGTGCAATCGGGCAAAGACTATGGTGCGCAACTCTCGTCATTGATCGAGGCGCTGAACATCATCGGCGAGAATCTTCGGATATCTGCAAGCTGGATGGAAAAGACTCATTGGTATATGCCGCAGGTTGATGAGAAGACTTTCCTCAGCATGCACAAATCCCAGAAGATCTTCCTCACCGAATATAATGCGGATCAAACCAAATGGAATGAGTGGTATGTAGTCGGCGCGACGGCGTCCAGCAACTGCATCCCTACCCTGCCCTCGGTGGACGGCTCGAAGTCTCCGATGGCGCCCGCACCAGCGCCGGTGAAGCCTCCGGGTGACAACCCTGATCCCAACGCTGAAAAGCCGAAGCCTACTGGCGATCCGAGTGGGACCCCGGGGTCGCCGAGCGGTAGTCCAGCTTCGCCCTCCGTTCCGGATACCAAGCAGCCCGAGGACAAGCAGCCGGAAGACAAGAAGCCGACGACACCGACCGACAAGCAGCCGACCGACACCAAGAACACGGATCTCTCGACACTCGCGTCGACACTATCCACGATCGCTCAGCAGGGCGTCTCCATGGTCGAGACCCTGGCAAAGGATGGCTCTTCGCTGGTCCAATCGCTGCTGTCCTCGCAGCAGACGACGACCACTGCTCAGCAGCAGCTGCAGCAGCAGCTCGCCGCGCTGACGACCACGCCGGTGACCCCTTCCTCGCCCACATCGCCGGGAGGTTCACCGTCTTCGCCCGGTTCGCCCGGCGGGCCGAGTTCGACGCCCGTGCGGGAGAATCCGCAGAGCAAGCTCTTTCCGCGCGCCGGGTCTCCGTCCACGGAAGAGAGCAAAGAGACGGCTACTGCATCCAGGGCTGGGTTGGCCACGACCTCATCCACCACTAGTGGTTCGGGTATGTCCGGCATGCCGATGAGCGGAGCCGGGGCAGGTGGCGCGGGCCAAGGGGGCGGCAAGGAGCACAAGCGACCCGAGTATCTCAAGTCCGCGGACAACTTCGCGGAAGCGCTGGGTGTGCTACCCGAGGCAGTCACGCCTGTCGCAGATGTGGAGAAGTAGGGCATGTGGAGTTTGGACGACATAGAGTTCTACGCCTTGTGGACTGAACTCGCCAATGACGTACTACCACTTCCGTTCACGTTCACATCCAGGGCTGCTGGTCGCAATGAATTCGAATCGGACATGCAGGCTGCCAGAGTGGCCTTGAGGGAACGAGTCGGGCGTTCGCTCGATCCCGTCATGGAGGTAATCCGAAAGCCGGATCTGTCCGTCGTCATATGTGGTTGGGACGAGGAAGATCCGATGAGCCCTTCCGGACAGGTCCGTGTCTTTGCCGCCCGCCGGGGAAGCCACGGCTATGTCGTGAAGTGTGCCATGGGCAAAACCTATTGGTATGACCGCAGATACACGATCGTCGAATGCGATCCGCTCAGGCTGGCCGATGAGGTCGTCGCCGCGCTTCCTGAAGTCGGCCCCGGCACTCGGGGGGACGTTGTGCTGGGTTCGGGTCGATCCAGCGACCGGGACATCAGCTTCAGCCCCTCGTCTATCAAGGACTCGATGGTCGTCTCGACGGTGGACCGCGCTCGAGAGTTCGAGCGACTCCCATCGACTGGTATCGGGGAGATCATTGTCTCCCAGGGTGAATCGGTGTTCGGTCCTCGAGGTATCAAACGCCATGAACTGAGGTGGCGGGACATTCGCGACGATGGCCGGTACGTGATCACTGACCAGGAACCGCCCATCGCTGTCGCTGCGGACACCCAGCGTGCTGTGAGCGTCGTGAACTCGTGCATCGCCTCAGTGATCCGGGTGATCAAGGATGAGCGGGAAATGAGTTGGCGGCAATAGGTACGGCCGCAGCTGTTCGGGTGCGGAAATGAGCATGACAAGGCGGTTGTCGTATGGTAGTCATACGCCAAGCTAACTGGGAGGGAGTTCGCCGTGACTGAGGTGGGGGCGGTCGGTTCTGGCGCTGGTGAGGGGGATTGGGCCTCGCTGGTTGTCGCCAATACGACCGGGTCGATTCGGGTGCGGACTACCAATCAAGGTCTGCCGCTCGCCGTGAAGGTTGAATCGGCTGAGTTGCATCGGGATCCGGGGCAGTTGGCGGGGGAAGTGTTGCGGCTTTGTCAGAAGGCTGCCAATCGGGCTGGGCTCGCGCTGCGAAAGCAGTTGGAGGAGGCCGGGGTTGATGCGGCGGGGCTGGCTCGGGCGGGGCTTCCCACCGAGGCGGATGTGGCTCGGCAGGAGATTGTCGAGGAGCAGGACTACGATACTGAGCCGCAGAGTTGGCTCAGGACGGTGTGAGAGGGGGGCTCGTGGTTTCGTCGATGGATGAGTTGCAGGAGCAGGTGCGGCGGCAGCTGTATCGGTTTCAGGACTTGGCGGATCAGATGGCCGCGGTTCGGGGGCGCGAGACCTCCGAGGACGGGGCCGTGACCGCGGAGGTCGACGGGAACGGGGCGCTCAAGGACTTGCAGTTCAGTAGTGCCGTGTCGCGGATGACGCCGGCGGAGTTCGAGCAGGCCGTGGTGACGACGGCCGCGCAGGCGGCGCGGCGGGCGTTCGAACGGCGAGCCGAGATCGTCGACCGGTTCAATGAGGAGATGGCCGAGTAGGCCGGTCTGTTAACAGAACTTTGCGCCAGAGTTTGCATCTTGCGGTCTGGCACAAGAAATTTCGTGCTTGTAGTCTGAGCAAGATCATAGGTAGTGGGAGGGACACTGATGGCTGATCACGTGGCGGCGGAATTCACGCCCATCTTGGCGTACGGCACCGAGAAGGCCGGTATCGCGGCGCAGGTCGCGGGGGCGGCGGCCGCGGACGTGGGTACCGCTATGGCGCAGGCGGTTCCGGTCTTCGGGTTGATCGGTCAGGAGTTTCTCGCGGCATTCGCGGTCGCGCAGGGCAACTTCCTGATGTCGTCGGCGGAGATCGCCGCCGTGCACGCGAACACCGCGACCGCGGCGTACGCGGCCGTCGGCACCTACGGAACCAATGAGGTGACCTCGGCGGCCAGCTTCCTATCGACGATGCTGTGACCAACCCGTCGAATCCGACTGTGCTGGACGGGCTCCGCAGCAGTCCGATCGGTCCTTACCTCGACACGCCGGTCACGGACGTAGTGAGTCAGCTGGGATTGCCGCAACTGCCGCAGATCCCGCAAATCAGCCTGCCGGATCTGTCGGGGCTGCAGCTGCCTACGCTGCCGACCATCGATCCGACCGCGCTGATCCAGCCGGTCACCAGCCTGCTGCAATCGTTCGGGACGGGGAGCCTGGGCAACAGCAGCTTCAACCCGGCGACCATCCTCACCTCGCTGGTCAGTGCGCTGACTTCGGCCATGTCGGCGAGCAAGTCGGCGACCAGCACGGTGATGAACACCTGGAACAGTGAGGCCGCGACCAAGGCGCAGGCGACCAGCAACCAGGTCGAAGCGCAGAGCGGCACCGTGGCCGCCCAAGGCGCGCAGCAGCACGCCATCCTGCTCTCCGCCGAAGCCATAGTCGCCGAGGGCTACGCCGAAATGTCCGCGCTCATAGGGCAATTCATCGCCCAGGTGACCGCGGCGACCGCGCTGATCGCCACTCCCGCCGGGATCCCGTGGCTGATCGCCACCGCGACCGAGACCATCAACGCGGGTCTGGCCATCGCGGCCAAGACCAAGGTGCAGCTCGCGGGCAGCACCGCGGAGATCCTCGAGGCCGGGACGAAGATCATGATCGCGGGCGCGCCCGTCGCGTCCAACATCTCGAACCTGGTGAACATGGTCGGCACCGCGTTGCAGCCCATCTCCAGTGTCGCGCCGACGGTCGCCGAGAAGGTGGTCGAGAAGGGCGCGACGGTGCTGTCCAGCGGCGTCAGCGATCTCAGCTCCGCGCTGACCAGCAACAACAACACCAATACGAACAACAACACCAACAAGACCACCACCACGACGCCCTCGACGACCACCACCAAGACCGACGAGGCCAAGAAGACCGAGAACCCGGACGGCACCAAGACCGACGGTGGCGGCGGCAGCCCGCTCAGCACCATCTTCGGCGGCGGCGTGCCCACCACCACGACGCCCTCCACCACGGTGGGCGCCAACCGGATTCCCACCGGCGAGGTCAGCAACACCGGCGCCGGAATACCGAAGACCACCACCGAGCCCAACGGCCGCACCACCGCGACCAACTCGCCGGGCATGACGGGCGCCGGCGCCGCCGGACGCGCGGGCGCCGCCGACGAGGAATCCACCTCGGACCGCTCGGGTTTGGTCACCGGCGCACACGGCGACGAAGTGGTCGGCGTCATCGAAGGCGTGGTGCTGCCGGTCGTCGGCGCCATCGAGGCCATCGAGGAGCCACCGGACAAGGCCCTCACACTCTGATTTTCGAATTGCCAGGGGACACAGGAGGATTGGCATGAGCATCAACGCATTCGACGGTCTGCGCTTCGACGCCTCGACCGCCCGCGACGCCGCGGCCCAGCTGGACGCGCTCGCCGACCGCATCGCCAGCGGGCTCGGCGTGGAGCAGGCGAAGCTCGACTTCGCGCCCGCCGGCTCCGACGAGGTGTCGCAGCGCGCCGCGCAGACCCTCAACACGGTCGCCGCGTCCTTCGTGGCCTCCGGCGGCGACGGCGTCACCGAACTGCGCAACCTCGCCTCGACGCTGCGCAGCCAGTTCGACGCCTTCGGCAAGGTCGAGGAACAGTCCGTTCTCGGCTTCGCCGGCTGAGCGGAGACCCTCCTCGATGCTGGAACCGACGAAACCCGGCTTCACCGAGACGGTTTGGGAATCCAAGCCGCCCGAAGAGCTGGCGCGCGAACTGGTGACGGGCGCCGGGGCGATCCCCGCCGCCGAAGCCGGACTCGCGTGGACTCGACTGAGCGCGGGTTTCGCCGCCGCCGCCGTGGAGTACGAGAGAATTCTCGTAATCCTCGACAGTGCTTGGGAATCCAAGCACAGCGGGCCCTTCATCGAACGCATCAAAGCCCTGCGTGACTGGATGGGGGCCTCCGCCTCCGCGGCTGCCGGTAATGCGGTGCAGGCCGAAACACACGCGGCCGCATACGAACTCGCGAAACTGACCATGCCCGACGTCGACGAGGTCGAGAAGCTCAAGGATCTGCAACAGCTGATGCAGCAGCTCGGTCTCGCGGGCGGGATGCCTCTACTGGGCGGGCTCGCCAAGACCGACATGGACGCCGACGCCGCCAAGGCGCAGGCGGCGCGGGTCATGCGGACCTACGAGGCGGCCACCGAATCGCTGGCCAAGCCATGGGAACACCAGGCTCCGCCGCAGGTCACCGCCGGACTGACGCCTGCCGAACAACCGGTCGCGCCGGTCGAGGCGGAAACACCCGCGGTTCCGGCGCCGTCGATGCCGAACCTCAACCTCGGCTCGCTCAACCTGCCGCCCATGCCGCTGACGCAGGTGCGCGCCACCACCGTCGAAGCCAAGGAGACCACCACGCAACGGGTTGTGACGCAACCGGTTACGGTGCAGCAGAGCGGGACCACCATGGCCCCTACCCCGATGGGGAACACGGGTCAGTCCAGCGATGAGGAGCACACGCCGCGGGCCGGGCTCGTCGGCGCGCCCACCAGCGACAACGAACTGGGCCTCACCTCCGGCATGCAGGTCGCGCCCGCCGTCCTCGGCGGCCTCGACCCGGCCGCCCAGCGCGCGCCCGTCGACATCGCGTTCAATGTGGGCAGCGGATCCGAAAAAGTCTCCAGTACAGCGGAATCCGCCGACAGTCAGGGGTCGGCCACATGACCACCCTCACCAACGACGGCCTCATCGCGCTAGCCGGCCACCTAGGCGTGCAGACCCTGCCGCTCGTCCTATCCGTCGGGCCGCGCCAGGAGACCTACCAGGACTGGCAGGACGCCCAGGAACAGGCCCGCGCCGACCTACGCGCCCGCCGCATCGTCGACGCCCACGGCGACGTCGACACCGACACCGCCGCAACACTGTTCACCCTCGCTCAACCCGACCGTGAGCTAGCCATGCGGGTCCACACCGCCGACGGCCAACTACGCGTCTGCGTCGCCCGCCGCGCCGACAGTCACGCCGTCGCCGTCCGCCGCGGCGACACCCTCGACCTACATCCCCTATGGTCCGACGGCTCCGGCGACTCCCTCGCCCGTCCCCTCCTCGACGCCCTCGGCCCCTGCCACCCCGCCGATCTCGCCGCCTTCAGCGCCGAATCCGCCGACCTGGCCGAACGCCTCGACACCGCAACAACTTCCGAAGACTACGCGAGCACCGTCTACACCCTCGGCGTCCCCGACACCGACGCCACCGCCTACGGCCTCGCCCTCTCCGCCACCCACTCCTACGCCGAAATCGTGGCCTACGCCTACGCCGACGGCGTCACCGACCGATCGCCCGGAGCCGTCGCGGTCTACGACACCGCACGAGGCCGCATCGTGGCCGCACCGGGCGTCGCCCCGGACCAGCAACTCTGGTCCACGCTGACACCGGGCAGTGATCACCGTATCGCGCAGTCGATCTCGGCTCTGATCGACTCGCTGCCCGGGGGGAGGTGGCTGTCGTGAGTCACCCGTGACTTCGCAGCTGACGCCCCGAACCGGTGATGCCGCAGCGCATCGCCTATCCATTTCCGAAGAAAAGGCAAGGTACAGACGATGGTTGCAAACGAAGCGGAACTCGCGAAGGCCGCGCAGTCCCACATGGCCGACGTGGTCGCGTCGATCAAGGACGTGCTGAAGAAGATCACCGACCGGGTCGACTCGTCCAAGGGTCACTTCGCCGGTGAGGCGGCCGACGCGTTCAACTCTGCTGCGGTGGCGTGGGACGACGAGGCTCAGAAGCTGAACAAGGCGATGGACGAGTTCCAGGAGAAGGTCGGCTCCGGTACCGACGTCTTCCAGAACGTCGACATCACCAACAAGGACGACTTCGCGAAGGCTCTCACGAACCTCGGGTGACGGCCGCAGGGCCTGAACGAATTCTCCGACTTCTCCAACTCTTGCAAAGGAAAAGAAATGCTTTACGACAAGGCTGGGATGACCACCCTCGTGGCGGATCTCCGTCAGTTCCACAGCGACCTGGTCGCGATTGCGGGTGACGGCACCTCCAAGGTCGACACCTCCAGCGACCTCGGGCAGGCCGTCGAGCGGCTGAAGAAGGCTTGGTCGGACCCGAACAGCGGTGCCGAGAACGGTGCGCTGGAAGCCGTGGTTGCCGCGAAGAGCGACTGGGACAACGCCTACGCGGACAAGTGCCTGTCGACCCTGGACGCCGTCGCGCACGCGGTCGAAAGCGCCCTTTCGAATGCGCTCGCCGCGGACGCCAAGGTCGGCAACTCCTTCATGTAGCGAGACGCCGGTGCCACTTGCGAAAGCGCACCCTTCGCGAAGGAGGGTGCGCTTTCGTCGGTCGGCGCCCAGTACTCTACGTGTCCGTAACTCCGGGTTCGACGAAGGATTTGGTTAGTGCCAGCCCAATTGACCACCCGTGCCCAGGTCAATGGGTACCGATTTCTACTGCGCCGCCTCGACCACGCACTGATCCGCCGAGATGTCCGCATGCTGCACGACCCCATGCGGTCGCAGTTCCGATCGCTGATGGTCGGCACGGTCCTGGCCGTGCTCGTGGTCGCGGGCGCGGCAATCATGGCATTCATTCGTCCGCAAGGCTCCATCGGCGACGCCAACATCGTGATGGGCAAGGACAGTGGCGCACTGTATGTCGTTGTCCGGGACAAGGACGACAAGACCAAGATGACCCTGTACCCGACGCTGAATCTCGCGTCGGCGCGGTTGATCTCGGGTACCAGCGAGTCACCGAAATCGGTCAAGGACAGCAAGCTGAATTCGGTTCCGCGTGGACCGATCCTCGGAATTCCCGGTGTTCCGGCCGCCCTTCCCGGTACGGGACAGGGTGAGCGCTCCCAATGGACTCTGTGCGACAAGGTGCCGCTGTCGGCTTCCGGTGGCGCGGCTTCGTCCTCGGGGGCGGAAACGACTGTTATCTCTGGGAGTCTGGAGCTCAGCGACCGGGTGAAGGTAGCCGACAAGGGCTCGGCGGTCTGGGCGAACAAGGGTGGCAAGGACTACCTGATCTACGACGGCAAGATCGCGGAGTTCGATCGGGCCAAGGATTCGATCGCGCAAGCGCTCGGGGTGAGTGGCAAGCGGCCGCGCCCGGCGACGACCGATCTCATCGGTGCGGCGGTCAGGGTTCCGCCTCTGGTTCCTCCCACGGTTCCGCATGTCGGCGAGAACGGCCTCGGCAAGCTGAACGGCGTGCCGGTCGGCGGCATCATCAAGGTCGCTGCGCTGGATGGATCGGATCGAACCGATCTGTACATTGTGCTGGCGGACGGCGTGCAACGGATCTCCGCGTTCACCGCACAGGTGATTGGCTCCGACAACTCCCAGGGCATGAACGGCTTCAAGGCGATTACCCCGGACGTGCTCAACGGCATCCCGGTCGTCCATTCCTTGCCCGTCGACGACTTCCCCGAGTCCACTCCGAAGATCATTACCGCGGAAGACAACCCGGTCACCTGCATCACCTGGGCCAAGAAGAGTGGTCTCGGCAAGGAACAGCCGGATGCGACCGAGGGGCCCTCGGACCGGGCCACGGTTCAACTACTCGTCGGCACGCGTCTGCCATTGCCTGATTCACGGAAGCCGGTCGATCTCGCTACCAAGGACGGTTCTTCCGGTGACCGGGTGGACGCCGTCTACGTGCCGCCGACCACTGGTGAATTCGTGCGAACCACCGGCATCGAGCCGGGCAGTCAGCGCCGGGAGAGCCTGTTCTACATCGCCGACAACGGGATTCGATACGGCATTCCTGATATCGCAACGGCTCAGACACTCGGACTGGGAAGTGCACCGCACCTGGCCCCGTGGGAGATTATCGGCCAGCTTGTCCCCGGCCCGACGCTGTCCAACAAGGACGCTCTGAAGAACTGGGACACGCTGCCGACTCAGTAAGGAGCAGGTCCGGTGGGTTGATCACCGGACCGGTGCTACTTGACTCGCTTGCGTAAGATCGGCAGAAGTTTGTCGAGTAGCACCTGCTCCGAATTGGCCGACCACTGCCGAATGGCGGCAACCGTAGTCGGATCGTCGACGACGATGACCGACGCCGTGGTCCCCGCTACCGAGGCCGGGAGATTGACCAATCCGCCACCGCCCGCGTCGGTATCACTCCTGACGGCGAGCAGGTATCCCGACGTCACCTGCGACAGCGCGGCGTACTGAGAGTCCGATCCCGATTTGATGGGCCGGGGATTCGGTTCATCTCCCTTGGCCAGGAAATTCGGGTTGTAGCTGAACCCGAGGTCTTCGAGGAACTTCGACTGAGCGCTGGGCTTCAGCTGAACATCCATCTCCGCCGAGTAGCCGCTCTTGCCCGAGATATCCATTACAACAATGCTTTTCCCGTTGAAGGCGGGATTGTCGCTACGGGCCTCGGCCAACGCGCTTCGGTCACCGCTGGACGTCGAGTCGCTCATCGCCCAGATTCCTGTGCCTGCGGCCAGCGCGACGATCGTCGCGGCAACGCCTCCGGCAAGCCACCGACGTTTACGGGCATCCTGCTTCACAGACGTCGAGGCAGCGGATTCTGTCCGTGACGCTGTCGCCGGAACAGTGTTCCGGGCGTGTGGCACGGTCTGCATCGAGAGACCGGAAACCCCATACTCGAGCGCCGACTTCAGCGCGGCCGTGAACTCGTGGCAGGACTCGAAGCGATCTGCAGGATTCTTCGCCATGGCCACGGCGATCACATCGTCCACCGCAGCCGGCAGCGTGGGGTCGACGGCGGTGATACGCGGTGGTGGTTCGCTGAGGTGCCCCATCATCACCACGGCCGGTTGGGTGCCCGGATACGGATTCTGCCCTGTGACCAGACGGAAGAAGGAGCAAGCGAGACTGTAGATATCGGCACGATGATCGAGCCGATCTCCACTCAATTGCTCCGGCGAGGCATAGGCGATCGTGGCTACGAAGCCACCCGCTTGAGTGAGCTCGCTGGCATCCTCGGTCGACTTCGCGACGCCGAAATCGGTCAGTAGTACACGTTCTTCGCCGCCGTCGCCCATCGACAGCAGGAAATTGGCGGGCTTCACATCCCGATGCAGCAGGCCTCGACGGTGTGCATGGTCGAGGCCCCGGCCGACCTCGGTCACGATGTGCAGTGCTCGCCACGGGGTTATCGACCGAGGGTCTCGTTCCGCGGCAGCGGCCGCGTCGATGCCATTGACGTACTGCATCGCGATCCAGAGCTGACCGTTGTCCTCGCCGCGGTTGTAGATTGCGACGATATTCGGATGGTCCAGAGCCGCAGCGAGATTCGCTTCACGCTCGAACCGGGCCCGGTACTCCGCATCCTGGCTGTATTGCGGGCTCAGTACCTTGAGCGCATCCCATCGCGGCAACTCGGGATGCCGAGCCAGGAAAACCGTGCCCATGCCCCCCGATCCGAGCTGACGCTCGATGCGGTAGCCGCGGATAATGGTGCCCGCTCCGATATTCATCCGGATTCCTCACATGAACTGGCTTTTGGCCAGCAAGGCGTACTGTGCTGCGGCGCGCTGCTGTACGTCGACCAATTGGGGACTGGCTACTCGGGCGACGTACCGGCCGTAGTGCAGAGCGCAGACGTAGACGGTGCTGGATGCCGGGAGATCGAAGGCGTACCAAGCCTCCTCGAACTTGTCCTTGGGCTCGGCGCTGCACGAGATATCAGGGACGTTGGCCGGCGCCTCGGCCGAGCCGCTCGCCGTTTGCTTGATTCCGGACCACAGCGTGGCGGCTGCCTGGGCATCCCGCGTACGGAACACCTGGCCACCCATAGTGGCGTTGGAGACACGGTCGACGCCGTTGTCGTCGAGCAGTCGATTCCATGTGGCCTGGTCGTCGACATAGTGGAGATGGCCTCGGGGGGTGTGGGTAGCCTCGCTGACCGGATGAGGACGGAGGTACTCCTTGGGGTGGAGAGTTCTGCGCTGCATCTCGTCAGGGTCGTAGTCGAGACGGAGAATCTCGTGCGGCGACAGGGCCGGTGCCTTGTCGAGCAGCGGCAATTGCGCTGCGAAGACTTGCTGAGCCAGTGTCCGCAGCCCATCGAGATCGGGTTTGGGCTGTGCGACATAGACATTCACGGCGTACTGGCCATACGCCATCGTTGCGGCCATCGACGGAATGCCTGGGCGCCAGTGGGCCTTCGCGTCCGGCTGTTTGTCCAGGGCGATGTGGACGTTCTGATCGGCCGAGACCCCGAAGTCCGCAGCCTCCATCTGGTCGGCGGCCGCTCGAGCACGTTCTCGGTCGGGGAACTGCAAGACGGTCACATTGAACGCGGTGGCTTCCGGATCGCCCAGGGCGCCATCGAATGGGTTGAAGTTACCGGATCGATCGCGTTGACGTGATTTGGGTAGTTCGCGAGTGCTTGCGGCTGTCGAGAAGCCGAACATCATTCCGTTGCTTTCCAGCACGGGACGGACAGCTCCCGCCAAGACCTGAGTAGCCTTCGCTGTGGCCAAGTTGTCCATGGACAGCGCTAGCACGTTGTGACCGAATTTCGGGTCGACGTCGGCGCCGACCACGACATTGTCGGCCAGTCGCCCCAAAGCTAGAGCCCGGGCGTCGAGTGCTGTGTGCTGATAGGAGAACCGCACGTCGAGCGGTTCGGTCGGGTAGTTGCCGACGGTGAGTTGCTCCAGGCTGATCTCGCCAGCGGCCGCGGCCCCTTTTACCGTGCTGGCGCACCCCGCGACCGAAGTGGCGGCCAGAAGAACCGCGAGGGCACCGATGATCGATCCGCCGGACGAACGGTGAGAACCGAACTTCTTCACAAGTCCCCCTACTTGTTATTGGCCAGGATGGCGTACTGCGCGGAGATCCGCTGATACACATCCTGCTGTTGCTGTGACCACACCGTCGCTGCGTACCGTCCGTACGCGACGTAGCAATGGAAAGGGGCCGCGTGTTCGTCGGGTCCGTGGTACTTCACGCAATGTGCGTTCGGAAGCCCCGCCGGGGGGTCGATCCGCTGTTGATATCTCGAGGCCGACGCGCTGTCGAGGAATGCCTGAGCTGAATCGGAATCCTTGGCCCGAACCAGAAATCCCGCACCGTCACTGATGGAATCCACGCCGGTGTTGTCGAAGAGATCCCGGTACTTGGCCGGATTCTCGACGACGTGCAACATGCCGTGTCGGTCGAGGGTCCCGGTGAAGGCCGCCGAGGTCTGGTCTCCGGCCGGACGTGGCAGGGTGAGCCGGAGCATGCCATCTGGGTCCAGCGGAAGACTGGCGAGTTTGTCCGGCGGTGTCGGCTGGAACGTCTTCAACCGCGCTGTGGTCACATCGATTGCTTTGTCGGCCAATGCGAGAGGCGCGGGCTCGGGAGCCACTCCAAAACTGTGCTCGACGGATCGATTCTCGATCAGATCGAACATGGTGAAGATGACGAACTTCCCGGTGGGATACCAGGATGCGAGCCGCTGTTCCGTTGGAGCCCAGATGATCTGGGCAGCAGGATGTTGTGCCGATTGGATCGGATCGACCGCCGCGCCGTCCTGCGACAGCCAGAAGCCACGACGGACCAGTGCATTTGCGGCGTTGGCCGCGGCGGCGTCGCTATCGAAGATCATGACCGCATTGGTCAGCATATAGCCCAGGAAGACATCGTCGGCGGGACGTGCACTCGTCGCGAATCCGACGACGAATCCGGCCGCGTCTTCGGCGAAGTGATCGACGTTCAGAATTCCGTCATATGTGTTCGGTTCGGTGAAGATGTGTATGTCGGACCCATTACGGCCAAGGGCTGGGTCGATCTCCGAACCTAGCGGCAGAATATTGCCGAGTCGGGCTCCTTCGAGGATGCGAGCCTGCTTGGCGGGGTCCGCCACAGTCGGGTCCTGCGGTTTCGTCGGGTAACTGCCGGTATCGAGCTTGCTGAGTTCAGCCGGTTTATCCTCGGCCGCATGTGATTCGGACCCGCACCCCGCGCTCGCCAACACCGAAACCGCCAGCGCTGCCGCTGCTGCCGCGCGCACCCCGAGACAGGCCGACCGTAGTCGGCCATGGCCATGACGCATGTCGAAACATCCCCCCGATACCGAATTGCCTGTCGTGCCCAGCTTCTGGTGTGCAGAAGTGTACTGGCTGGTCTAGATGTGAGGCGCGCCATGGGAATCCGCTGGGGGACATCTCACAGGCGCGCTTCGGAGGTCAGCGGCGGGCGGTGGCTCCTGTCAGGTAGTGCTGTTCCGCCGGGGTGGTGACCATCATGGCGGTGGTCATGGTGGCGGGGGTGTGGACGGAGATGGTGTGGGGGGCGTCCGGGTGTTGGACGATCGTGACGTCGGCGTCGGGGTGGTAGTCGGGGGAGATGGTGTCGTGGACGGTGACTACCGTGGCGGAGCCGGGGGGTGCGGTGGCGGGGACGCCGTCGAAGACGATGACGGTGGCGGCGGGGGTGGGGAGGCGGCCGGAGACCGTGGTGCCTCGGGAGCTGTGGGTTACCGAGGAGGCCAGGGAGAGGGCGTGGGGGGCGGCGATATTGGTGACCATGCCCTGCCAGGCCCAGGGGCGGGCGGTGTGGACTACCGCGCCGGCGCCCAGGGCGATGGCTCGGATGATGACCTGCTGGGCCAGTTGGAGGCTGGCGATGATGTCGATGCGGCGGGAGCCGTCGCCGATGAGGGGGACAGCGATGCCGCTGCCGGTGGCGTCGGCGCCGATGAGCTGGCCGCAGCCGGCGGTGGGCATGGTGATGTCGGTGAGGACGTCGACCGGGCCGCGGTAGCCGGAGGGGCGGATCTCCTGGGTGCCGTAGGACAGGATGTCCATGAGGGCCCAGAGTTGGCGGCGGGGGAGTTCCTTCAGGCCCGCCACGGGGGGTTCGCCGTGCTCGTAGGGGGTGTCGTAGCGGACTCGGGCGTCCACCTCGACGATGGCGGCGGGCTGGCCGGGCTTGGCGCCGGGCTCGGGGACCGGCTGCAGGCGGACGGTGACGGTGGTGGCGAGGCTGCGGACCGCCCAGATCTTGGCCAGGCCGTCGGAATTGAACAGCTGCGGATCGATCTGGTAGCTGGTCAGGTGAATACCGTTGTGCTCCAAGTTGTCCGGGTGCTCGGTGAACTCGGCGACGGGGATGCCGCGGGTGAGTTCGCGCAGGGCGGTGGACATTTCGGAGGTGGTCAGGACCGAAGCCGTGATGCCGTGCCCGGCCAGGCGGTTCGCGACCCGGCGGGTGGCGACCAGGGCCGAACGGAGCGCGCCCTCGGGGCCGCCGCCGCGATTGTCGACCGCCTTGGCGTTGTCGAGCGGGTTCAGGCGCAACACCAGCCACATGGTGCGGTGCGCGATCGCGGGCAGCGGGCCCAGGATCTCGTCGTAGAGCCGGCCCAGCGGGGCGATGCTGGCCGCGTAGCCGGAGATCACCGCTTCGGGGCTGGCGGTGCGGGTGCCGGTGCTGATGACATCCACCGAATGCAGCTCGACATCGTATTGGCGCAGGCAGGCCGCGATCTCGTTGAGCGGCAGCAGCTGATCGGTGCTCAGCGAGCCGCGCCGCAGCAGGGTCAGGGTGTCCGGCGGCGGGTCGATGCGGAGCATGGTGGTCAGCAGGGTGCCGTCCCAGCGCAGGCCGCAGCTGCCGCCGTCGGGGAGCGGGACGTCGACCGCGGCGTTCTCGTCGAGATTCGCGCGGCGGGCCTGCTGCCAGCGGTAGGTCGCCCAACGGCCCAGCCGCAGGCCGATCGGGACGCCGCCGACCGGGATCAACAGGATCAGAGCGGGAATCAGACCGGCCGGGAGCGCACCCCACCACGGGGCCTTCAACGCCACCGCGATCAGGGAGAGCGCGACACCCAACAGGGCGGTCGGAATCACCAGGCGCAGCGGCAGGTTCCGCAGCAGCCACACGTCGTCCGAACGTAGCTCGGAGGCAACGGTATTCGCGGCAGCCGTCGCGTCGGGCTGCGGCGCGCGACGCCTGCGAGACCGGGCCTCGGGCTCCGCGGTGGCCGAGCGGTCCGGCTGCGCTCCCGACGATTGCGGTGCAGCCGGTGCAGCCTGAGGGGCCTGCGGCTGTGGAGCCGGAGCCGGTGGCGGCACCGGCCGCGGTGGCGCCGCGACATTCGAGGTGCGGTTCAGGAAGTCGTCGAACTCGCGCCCGAAAACGCTTCCCGCACTGGATGAGTGGCCGGGAACACCCTGCGCTTGGCCGGGATGACCGTGCGTCTGGCCGGGATGACCGTGCGCTGGGCCAGGACTGCCGTGCCCCTGGCCGGGATCACCGTATGCCTGGCCGGGACCGTACGGCTGCCCCGGATCGCCATACCCCTGGGGCGGACGGCCCTGCCGCTCGCTCCCACCATTTCCGCCCGGCTGATAGCCGCCCGCTCCCCGCGGAAAGTCGTTCACAGTTCAGTTGCCCCTCAGTCGGCGGCCGACGCCAGATTCAGCGAGGTGAGCAGGGTGCTCAACGCGGCCTTCATGTCGGGACCCTCGATGCGCATGAGCACCGATTCGTCCACGGCGCTCAGATCGATGGATTCGTCATTGGCCAGCCGGAACTCGCGTTCCTCCTCGGCCGCCTCGATCAGATTGCGGATGAAGCGGCCGTTGCCGGCCACGTCGACCCCGCGGCGCGGTTGCCCGCTCTGATCGGTGCTCTCCATCGTGTAGAGCTTCTGACAGGTGGTGATCAGCGCCGCCAGCGCGTCCTCGGACAGGTCCGAATCTCGTTTGGAAGCAACGACTTCGCCGATCGCGCCGAGTTCCTCGGCGGTGTAGGACGGGAACTGGAGCCGCTTGGCGAAGCGGGACGCCAGACCATCGTTGGCGGCCAGGAAGCGGTCGATCTCGCCGTCGTATCCGGCGATGATCACCACCAGGCGGTCGCGGTCGTTCTCCATGCGGGCCAGCAGGGTGTCGACGGCCTCGCGGCCGAACGCGTCACCGCCGGAGAGCCCGGTCTGGATCAGGGTGTACGCCTCGTCGATGAACAGCACGCCGTCCATGGCGGTGTCGATCAGGGCGTCGGTCTTGATGGCGGTGGAACCCAGGTGCTGGCCGACGAAGTCGGAGCGCTTGGTCTCGACCACCTTGTCGGTCTTGAGAATGCCCAGGCCGCAATAGATCTTGGCGACCACGCGCGCGATGGTGGTCTTACCGGTACCGGGCGGACCGGTGAAGGCCAGGTGCTGGCCGCGCGCGGAGCTCGAAAGCCCCTTCTCCGCCCGGATCTTCGCCAGCTGCGCACTCGACTGCAGCTTGGCCACCTGGGTTTTCACCGCCGCCAGGCCGATCTGCTTGTCCAGCTCGGCGCGCGCCTGGGCCAGGATCTCCTTGGCCCGGTCCTCGTGCTCGGCGGCCTGCTTCTCCTCCAGCGAGGGCGCCGACGCCGGATCCCAGCGGTCGGTGCGGGCCTCGATCACCTCACGGGTGGTGAGGGTGATGCGGTAGGTGCGGTCGCGCATGGCCGCGGTGTTGGCGTCGAAATCCGGTGCCTGCGAATACACCTTCTCGAACAGCGCCTGCGCCTCCTCGGCCGCGCCGTTCTCGCGCAGGCACAGGCCGCGGCAGAACATGGCCGCGGTGCGGGCCGCCGGAATCGGGCCCGCCTCGGCGGCCTCCATGCGGCGGATCGCCTCACCGAACAGGCCCAGCTGCGCGCAGGCCGTGCCGACCATCACATGCGCGCCCGCGGCCAGATACGGGTCCTCCCAGCTGTCGGAGCCGTTGAGGACGGTCATCACGTCCGGCCAGCGCTGGGTGTTGTAGTGCAGGATGCCGCGCACGTATTTGGCGATCCGGCCGTCGATCTCGAAGTCCGGTTCCGAAGCCCGTGCCCGGCGGTGCTTCTCGAGTTCGTCGAGGACCTGCTCGGCCTCGTCGTACTGCTTCTCCGAGATCAGGTGCGCCGCCCACGCCAGGTGGGTCTCGGTGAAACTGGCCAGCGGATAGTCGATGTAGAGGCCCGGCAGAAAACGTCCAGCAAGCGTCCGCGGCGGCAGGCCCAACCGGCGCTGTTCCCGTCCCAGCGAGACGGTGCTGCACTTGTACAGGTTGCTCAGAACATCCGTGGTGACCTCACCGGCGGCGGCCCGGCCCAGCCAGGCGTCGGCCATGGTGGGGTCCCACTCGGTGGCGCGCTGGAACGCCAGTTTCGCGTAGTCGAGGTCCCGGTTCGATTCCTGGCCCTCGATGCTCAACCCCAAGGACAGCACTCCCGCATCGAAGGCGCGTTGGGCCTGGCGAGTGTCGATCATCCTAGTCGAACCCCGAATTCGTCGAACCTGGTTGGTCTTTCGTTCACTTTCCCCACCCACACCGCGCGAATCGCACGGCTGCGGACAGTCGGATACATTATGGTTAACCGCCCTGGGCGGGCAACTGTTGAGAGCTATAGGGGAGCAGTTCAGCAAGTGACAGCACAGTCGATCAGCGGCCCGCGGGCGGCTGAACCCGAATTGTGCCGAGTGTCCGTCATCGGGGGGAATACCCAGCTCGACGTCGGTCTGCCGGCCAACGTGCCGATCGCCGCGTTCATCGGTGATCTGGTGCGTCTCATCGAATCCCGCAATCCCGATCCGATCGGCGGCGATGAGGGTGGCACGCCACTCCAATCGCAGCATTGGACACTGGCCAAATTGGGCCGCGACATGATCGCGCCCAGCCAGACCCTCAATGACGCCGAGATCTACGACGGCGAATTGCTGGTGCTGCGCGCGGTTTCCGCGAAGGAAGCGCCCGCGCTGTTCGACGACGTGATCGACGCTGTGTCGAGACTCACGGCCGAGGAGTTCCGCAGCTGGTCGCCGAGCGCGGCCCGCTGGACCGGTCTGGTGGGCGGAGTGTCGGCGGTGCTGTTCGCGGTGCTGCTGGCGCTGCTGTCGCGGTCGGACGGCGACAAGTTCGTCGCACCGCCGCTGCTGCTGCTCGGCGCGATCGGGGCCCTCGTCGCCGGGGCGATCGCCATGCGCAAGTACGCCGACGAGCTGACCGCCACCGTGCTCACGCTGTGCATGCTGCTGCTCACCTTCGGTGGCGCGGCGCTGGCCGTGCCCGGTTCGCTGGGCAGTCCGCACCTGATGCTCGGCGCGGCCGCGACCCTGCTGCTCGCCGTGGTCGGCTACCGCATCATCGGGGCCGGCGCCGCGGTGGTGTCCGCGGTCGTGACCGTGGTGCTGCTGTCCGGACTCGGCGCCGCCGTGCGCATGATCTGGGACGCCGGAGTGCCGAAAGTGGCTGCGGGCGTACTGGTCGCGTCGATCGTCGTCCTGTCGATGGTGCCGCGACTGGCCGCCATGCTGGCCCGACTACCCGTGCCGCCGGTGCCCACCGCCGGCGCGGCCATCGACCCGGCCGACCACGAACCCCGCCCCACCATCGAGGGCATCGGCGCGATCGGCGCCACCGTGCTGCCGTCCGCGCACGGACTCGGGCAGCGCGCCCGCACGGCCAATCAGTTCCAGACCGGCATCGTGGTCGGCAGCGCCATCGGCGCCGTCGCCGGTGCGCTGGGCACGGCCGATCCATTGAATTCCGGCCGCTGGCAGGGCATTGCGCTCGCCGTGGTCGTCTCGATCATCCTCTGCCTGCGCGGACGCTCGTTCGCCGATCTCACCCAGGCCGCCACCCTGATCGTCAGCGGCTGCGTCACCTTCATCGGGCTGGCGGTGCTGCTCGCGGTCGCCGACGACGGCATGCCGCTGCTCTCGGCCGGACTGCTGCTGGCCTTCGCGGTGGGCGCCATCGGATTCGGCGTGATCGGCCCGCACGTCGAGGTCACCCCGGTCACCCGGCGCTTCAACGAGATCTTCGAGTACGGCTTGATCTGCTCGATCGTCCCGTTGGTGCTGTGGATCATGGACGTCTACTCGACGGCCCGGAACATATGATCGCGCGTCCCGGAAACTGGGCGCGAACACTGTGTGCGGCAGCGATTCTCGGCGGTGCGCTGCTGGGGCCGCAGGCCCCGGTCGCGAATGCGGCTGTCAGCCGGCCCAATCCCGACCTGTCCCATCTGGGGGAGGCGCAGGGGCTGGCGGGTAAGCCCGCGCCGCCGGTGCCGACGCAGAAGAACGCCGTCTGCGTGGAACAGTCGCTCAAGGGCGACGCGCCGCGCGACGAACCCGTCGCGCAGAAGGTGCTCGACCTGCCCGCGGTGTGGCGGGCCAATCCCGGCCCGAACCGCAAGGGCGCGGGGCAGAAGGTCGCGGTCATCGACACCGGCGTCAACCGGCACCCCCGGCTGGCGAACCTCCAGGGCGGCGGCGATTATGTCTCCGACGGAGACGGCACCAGTGAGGACTGCGACGGCCACGGCACCTTGGTGGCGGGCATCATCGGCGCGCAGCCCGGCCCGGACGACGCCTTCGTCGGCGTCGCGCCGGACGCGGAGATCCTGTCCATCCGCCAGCTCAGCGACGCCTACAAGGCCAAGGACTCGGCGGGCGGGGACACGCCCGGCAGCATGAGCAAGTCCGGCTACGGCAATATGCAGACGCTGGCCGCGGCCGTGGTGCGCGCGGTGAACATGGGCGCCACCGTCATCAATATCTCCGAGGACGCCTGCACCGCCGCGGGCGGCGACACCGCCGACGCGGTGCTCGGCGACGCGGTGCGCTTCGCCTTCGAGCAGAACGTCGTCGTGGTGGTGGCCGCGGGCAACGTGGACCAGAACAGCGGCTGCGGAACCCAGAACGACACCTACACCGACAGCCGGACCAGCTGGAGCAAGGTCAAGACCATCGCCAGCCCGGCCTGGTTCGACAAGTACGTGCTCCCGGTCGCCTCGATCGACCCCAACGGCAGCCCGTCGAGCTTCTCGCTCTACGGCCCGTGGGTGGGTGTCGCGGCCATCGGCACCAATATCGTCTCGCTCGACAACAAGCCGGGCGGGACCGGACTGGTCAACGCCACCGGCGTCGACTCCGGCCAGAAGGCGCTCAACGGAACCAGTTTCGCCGCACCCTATGTGGCGGGCCTGGCGGCGTTGGTGCGGGCCAAGAACCCGGACTGGTCCGCGCGGCAGGTCATGAACCAGATCATGCTGACCGCGCACCAGCCCGGCACCGGCCGCGACGATCGCATCGGCGCGGGTCTCATCGACCCCGTCGCCGCGCTCACCACCGTGTTCCCGGCGGACGTGCTCACCGCCGAGACGCCCGAGCTGCCGATCCACGCCGACGCCGACAAGTCCCACGCCTTCCCCAAGCCTGTGCAACCCGCCGGCCCGCCGCGCCTGCCGCGGCTGGTGGCCACCGTCGGCACCATCGTCTGCCTGTCCGCGCTGGGAATCGGTCTCGCCGTGTCGATTCCGTTCCGGCGCCGGCGCACCGACGACGAGCTGCCCGACCTCGACTAACGACGACCGGAGAACTACCCCATGGCTACCGAAGGTTTCGTGCGCCGCCCCCGCATCGCGCCACCGCGCGCGCCGGGCGGCGAAATGGCGCTGACGGCCCCGCCGGAGATTCCGCGTCCGGTGCCCGCGCCACTGATGAGCAAGCTGATGCCGGTCGTGATGATCGTCGCCATGATCGGCATGCTGGCCATGTTCGCCATGATGGGACGGTCCGTGCTGACCAACCCGTACATGATGATGATGCCGATGATGATGGTCATGTCCATGGGCGGCATGCTCATGGGCCAGCGCGGCAGCAACAAGAGCTCCGGCGAACTGAACGAGGAACGCAAGGACTATTTCCGCTACCTCGACCAGACCCGCCGCGAAGTCCGGCGCACCGGGCAGAAGCAGCTCGAGACGCTGATCTGGAGCCACCCCGAACCGGCCGACCTGCCCTCGATCGTGGGCTCGCGGCGCATGTGGGAGCGGCGGCCCGCCGACCCCGACTTCGGCCACGTGCGGGTCGGCATCGGCACCCACCGGCTCGCCGCCAAGCTGGCGCGGCCGGAGACCGGACCGCTCGAGGACCTGGAGCCGGTGTCCACCGTGGCGTTGCGTCGTTTCGTGCGAACGCATTCCGTGGTGCACCACCTGCCGACCGCGGTGTCGCTGCGCGCCTTCCCCGCCATCAATGTGGAGGGCCCGGCCGAGGACGCGCGCGGGCTGGTGTGGTCGATGCTCATGGAGCTCACCGCGTTCCACGGACCCGACCACGTCGCCGTCGCCATCGTCACCGCCGAACCCGACTGCGAGGCCTGGGCGTGGGCGAAATGGCTACCGCACGTTCAGCATTCGAGCGAACGCGACGGCATGGGCGCGTCCCGCATGATCTACGGCTCGCTCGGCGAGCTGGAGACCGCGCTCGCCGACGACCTGCTCGAGCGCGGCCGGTTCATGCGCAACCCGCAGCCCACCCAGGGGCGGCTGCACCTGGTCGTCATCATCGACGACGGATATGTCAGCGGCAGTGAACGTTTGATCAGCGAATCCGGTCTGGACGCGGTCACCGTCATCGACCTGAGCGCCGCCGAGAACAGCCTCGCCGCGCGACGCGGCCTGCAGCTCGTCGCCACCGGCGGCGAGGTGTTCGCCAAGAGCGCGGCGGGCACCGAGAAGTTCGCCAACGCCGACACCGTGACATTGGCCGAGGTCGAGTCCTTCGCGCGGAGTCTGGCCCGCTTCCGGATCGCCACCGCGGCGCAGATCGTCAGCCTCGGCGACAACACCACCGCCAGCGACCCGGGCCTGATGAACCTGCTCAAGATCCCCGACGCCGCGCAGATCGACCCCGCCAAGGTGTGGCGTCCGCGCGCCGGGCGTGAGCGACTACGCGTGCCGATCGGCATCACGCCCGACGGGACGCCGGTCGAGATCGACATCAAGGAATCCGCCGAGAACGGCATGGGCCCGCACGGCCTGTGCATCGGCGCGACCGGTTCGGGCAAGTCGGAATTCCTTCGCACACTAATTCTTTCGATGGTAACCACGCACTCGCCCGACCAGCTCAACCTGATCCTGGTCGACTTCAAGGGTGGCGCGACCTTCCTCGGCATGGACCCGCTGCCGCACGTGGCGGCGGTCATCACCAACCTCGAGGAGGAGCTCGAGCTCGTCGACCGTATGCGCGACGCGCTCGCCGGTGAGATGAACCGGCGTCAGGAACTGCTGCGCTCGGCGGGCAACTTCGCCAATGTCGTGGAGTACGAGAAGGCGCGCGCGGCCGGGGTGCCGCTCGATCCACTGCCCGCGCTGTTCGTGGTCATCGACGAGTTCTCCGAATTGCTCTCGCAGAAGCCGGATTTCGCGGACCTGTTCGTCATGATCGGCCGACTGGGCCGGTCGCTGCACGTGCACCTGCTGCTTGCCTCGCAGCGGCTCGAGGAGAACAAGATGCGGGGTCTGGACTCGCATCTGTCGTACCGCATCGGTCTGCGGACCTTCTCGGCCAACGAGTCCCGCGCCGTGCTGGGCATCACCGACGCCTACCATCTGCCCGGTATCCCGGGTTCTGGTTACCTCAAGAGCGACGCCTCGGATCCGTTGCGGTTCAACGCGACCTACGTGTCCGGGCCTTACGTCGCGCCCCGCTCGGCCCGCCAGGCCGCCGACGGCACCACCGTCGTCGAGGCGCCGCCGCGCGAATTCACCGCCGCCATGGTCGAGATCCTCGAGCAGCCCGAACCGGAGAACCCGTTCGATCCGCTCGACCTGCTGCCGCCCCCGCCGCCCTCCGGCGACGAGGGCCTGCCCGACAGCCTGCTGCAGACCGTGGTGAAACGCCTGACCGGGCACGGCCGTCCCGCCCACGAGGTGTGGCTGCCGCCGCTCGAGGAGTCGCCGACCGTGGACATGCTGCTGCCGGATCCGGACTGGCGTTCGCCGGTCAACCGGCACGGGCAGCTGTGGATGCCGATCGGCATCATCGACAAGCCCTACGAGCAGCGCCGCGACGTGCTCACCATCAATCTCGCGGGCGCGCAGGGCAATGTGGCCGTCGTCGGCGGTCCGCAGTCCGGCAAGTCGACCACGCTGCGCACCATCATCATGTCCGCGGCGGCCACCCACACCCCCGAACAGGTGCAGTTCTACTGCCTCGACTTCGGTGGTGGCTCCATGGCCGGCCTGGTCGGGCTGCCGCACGTCGGTTCGGTCGCGGGCAAGCTCGACTCCGACCGGGTCCGGCGCACCATCGCCGAGCTCACCACCCTGCTGCGCGAACGCGAGGAGCGCTTCGCCGGGCTGGGCATCGAATCCATGGCCGAGTTCCGGCGGCGCAAGCACGCCGCGCAGAACGCGCCGCAGTCCGACGACCCGGTGCTGACCGACCGCTTCGGCGACGTGTTCCTGGTCATCGACAACTGGCAGGTCGTCCGCGAGGAATTCGACAGCCTGGAGCCGCTGGTCGGACAGCTTGCGGCACAAGGCCTTTCGTACGGCATCCACGTGATCCTGGGCGCCAACCGGTGGGGCGAGATCCGGGCCTCGGTCAAGGACATGATCGGTACCCGCATCGAACTGCGCCTGGGTGACCCCTCGGACTCCGAGATGGGCCGCCGGGTCGCGGTCAACGTGCCGCTCAACCGGCCCGGCCGCGGTCTCACCGCCGACCAGCTGCACATGCTCATCGCCATGCCGCGCCTGGACTCCGACACCAATGCCCAGAACCTGGCCGAGGGCGTGGCCGCCGCGCGCACCGAGATGCAGGCCATCTGGGGCGAGCGCCGCGCGCCCGAGGTGCGCACCCTGCCCGGCAGCGTGCCCCGCGAGCAGATCCTGGAACTGGCTCGCCGCCACGGGATTCAGCAGGGCCCGACCAAGGTGGTCATCGGCATCGGCGAATCCGAGCTGCAGCCGATCGTGCTGGACTTCGCCGCCGACCCGCACTTCATGGTGTTCTCCGAGGTCGAGTCCGGCAAGACCACGGTGCTGCGCAACATCATTCGCGGCATCGCCGAGAGCTCCGACGCCGATACCGCGCGCGTCATTCTCATCGACTACCGCCGCACCCTGCTCGGAGTCCTGGAGGGCGACCAGCTCGCCGGGTACTCCACGTCCTCGCAGACCTGCGGCGGCATGATCAAGGAAGTCGTCAATTACCTGTCCAAGCGCATCCCGGGCTCCGACATCACCCCGCAGCAGCTGCGTGACCGGGACTGGTGGACCGGACCCGAGATCTACGTGGTGGTCGACGACTACGACATGGTGGTGGCGGGCGGAAATCCGCTGGGCGCGTTGATCGAACTGCTCCCGCAGGCCCGCGACATCGGCCTGCACGTGGTCATCTCCCGCAATATGGGCGGCATCTCCCGCGCCCTCTACGACCAGGTGCTCGGCTCGATGAAGAACCTGTCCGTCCCCGCGCTGCTCATGAGCGGCTCCCGGGACGAGGGCAAGCTCATCGGCGACATCCGCCCCATGCGCCTGCCGCCCGGGCGCGGCATCCTCTGGTCCCGCTCCCGCGGCGACGAGATGATCCAGATCGCCGACCTGCCCGCGCTGTAGCTCAGGTGGTGGCCGCCGAGCCCGGCTCGGCGGTCACGCCCGGGTGCGGGCGGACGAAGGGGTGCTGGGTGAGGGTCCAGGTGGGGGCCGAGACGGGATCGATGGTGAAACGGGTGGTTTCGCCGGCGGCCAGGGTGAGGGTCGGGCGAACCAGGTCGTGAGACCAGGCCGAGGTCGGGCGTTCGAACAGGGCCCGGGACGGGCCGGTCGCCTCGGGGCCCGCGATGCGCGCGAGGCGGAAGCCCGCGCGCCGGTAGTAGGCGTGCAGACCCTGATTGGTGGTCCAGGCGTCCAGGCGGACCCAGCCGCGGTGCTGGCGGCGGGCCAGGAGCGCGGCGTGCGCCAGCAGCGCCTCGCCGACGCGGATTCCGGCGAAGCGGAGATCGACGATCATGTAGTGGATGATCACGGCGTCGGCCAATTCGCCAGGGGACCAGAGGTTCTCGTCGGCGCGGTCGTTGACGGTGATGGTCCCGGCGGGTTCGCCGTCCACCTCCGCTATCCAGGTTTCACCGCGCCGGACCGCGTGGGCCACGGACCGGACGAAGGTCTCGATGGGGAGACCGCGTCCGGCCCGCGTCCACTGGTCACTGCCGCGCGCTGCCAGCCAACTGGTGCGCTGCAACCGGAACCTGGTGATGGTCCCCAGATCCGCGACGCGGGCCCGACGCAGGTGCGGTTTCATGGCGAACCGGGTAGCAGGGAATTACCGAAGGAATGGGAATTACCGGTCGGAAAGGGCGCACCCAGAGTTTTACGAATAATGTCCGTTCCTTCGTCATCGCCCAATTCGTATGCCAATCGGTTGCGGGCCGCAGTGGAACGATGACGGGTCACTCGAGTGACGCGATCATGATTGGCCCCGATGCGTAAATGATCGAGAAGAATGGTGCCTGGACCGATGCCCAATAAAGCCGCTTCCTCGGCCGTGGCGGGGCGGGAAACGACCGTGTCGCGGTGCGCCGTCTCGGCGTAACCGCGGTCGGCGAGGCGCCGCGTCGTCCCCTCGGGGATATCGTGCGGCGCGTCGATTCCGGTGGCCTCGGCCAGATCTCGCGGATAGAAGCTGACCTCCCATGACCACGGTTCGTTGTCCAGATACTGCATGATAGTTCGCGAAACCACCCATTCGTCGCGCGCCACGCCCAGCCAGTGCGCGACCTCCTGACTGGCCGGTTCCATTCTCGCGCTGAACTGTTTGGACGGCTCACGACCGGCGGCGCGCGCGATCTCCGAGAAGATGTCGTGCGCCGCACGCGGCCGATCAGGCCGAATATGGTTGGTCACAACGGATTCCAGGACCTCCTGGCTGCGCACGATGGTGCCCCGGGAAGTCGCGGTATAGACCAAATTCTCGGCAACCAGGAGTTGAATCGCATTGCGAGCCGTCGTAATCGAGACCTGCATCTGATCGGCCAACTCATTGTGACTCGGTAGTCGATCGCCCGGTTCCCACTTGCCGGCGCGGATCTCCTCGCGGAGGAGGTCTGCGATCCGTTGGTATCTCGGACCGTCTGCCATCTCGCTCCTCGGTTGTTGCTTCAAGGGTTGGAAGTCTACTCCGGTAGTTCTACTGCCGTGTAAGGCTTGACAGGAGCATTCTGAGGTTTATTGTAATGAACGTCCTGAATGCGGTGTTGTTATACGTCGAACGCGAGGCAACGTGGCAGGTTCGGAGACATCAAACACGGTCGTTGTGGCATTGCCCGACGTGTCCTGTTCCTATGTGGACTTGGAGGCGCAGCCACTGGCTTCCGGCCTATTGCCGACCTCCGACCTACTCTTGCGCGCTTGTCGCGGTCACCGGGTCATCGGCGGACCCCTGCTGTGGTTCGCCCACGATCTCGCGGTACTGCACGAGCGGCGAGTGGTCGGGCGCGGTGGAGTCGGTCCGGAAACCGATCCGACCTCGATCATCGAAAACAAGCGTCGCCGAATCGAATTGGTCATGGCCATAGACGATTGGATCGTGCGCTCGGTGCCCCAGCATCGCCTGGGTGCGACCCTGCACACCGAAACAGTCGGATCGGTCATCGACCGGCTCGCGGACGCATCAGTGAGAGCGCATCACGCGTTGATGACCCTTGACGCCAATGATGAAATGCTGCACGGCGCTTGGCACCATTTAGCCGAATTGTCGGACGCCTACGACGATCTCGTGCGAGATGTTCTCGCCGGGCGTCGCCGGCTGCCGGCCTGGTAACAGCTGGACCGATGCGCGGTCCGGGCCCGAGGGTGGCCCGGACCGCCATCTTTGCGTTTCCGTTATACGGTTGGCACGATCATTGAGTTCGACCACAAGGGGAGTTGTGGACAAGCTACAAGTTCGTGCGATAGCCGCTGCGCTGGTGGCGATTACGGCACTGGCCACGGGGGGATGCGGGTCCGACCCGGCGCCCGCCTCCGCGACCGTCGACCTGGCCAAGCTCGACACCGGCAGTTATGCCACCAAACCCCAGCAACTGGTCCCCAAGGACCCGGCCCGCATGAGCCGCAATATGGAAGCCATGCGCCTCGCGGACGCTGTGCCGTTGCCGCAGCAGATCGATCCGGCGCTGACCCACAATCTGGGTGGGGTGCACGCCTTCATCGACGTGAAGGCCTTCGGCAGCAGTTCGCCTTTCGCGTCCTTCGACAACGACGCCTTCACCGCGAGCACCCCGGGACTGATCGCCGGATTCGGAACCGCGGCGGCCTCCAACGCCGACACCAAGAACCTCGGGTACACACTGCGGCACTCGGTGATGATCTTCGAGAGCGACGCCGCCGCGACCGCCGCGGCCACCGCGCTGTCGGGCATGCGCTTCGACACCATCACCAATCCGGATCCGTTGCAGTCGACGGTGTATCCGAGCGCGCGCGTGGTGTGGATCCCGCAGTTCCAGGCGCTCTCGTCGTGGTACGCGACCGGCCGGTACGTGATCGGGGATGTGGTCAACCACCACGAGAACGTCGAGCTGAAGATCTCCGATCCGAACGTGATGCTCGCTCTGGCGGACAAGGCGATCGGCGTGACCGTGGAACGGCTGAAGGATTTCCGGCCGACTCCGGTGGACCAGCTCGCCAACCTGCCGCTCGATCCGCAGGGCATCCTCGAGCTGACCCTGATCCGTCCCGACGGTGATCAGACGGCCTTCGCGCTCCAAGGCACCCTGAGCCGGGACGCGGCGTTGCACCGGGAGGACGACCCGAACGAGGGACGCGCGCTGTTCGACAAGTTCGGCGTGGACTACATGGGATTCGGCGCCGGGCGGCTGGTCCGCACCCGTGACGCCGCCGCGGCCGAGGGGTTCGTCGGCGTGGAATCCGTTGGCCGCGTCTGGCATCGGATCGACTCCCCGCAGGGGCTGCCCGACGCTCGCTGCGTCAAGTACCAGGGACCGGTCGCGTTCCAGTTCCCGTACCGCTGCATGGTCGCCTACGGGCGGTACGCGGCCGAGGCGTGGTCGCAGCAGCCGCAGGACGTGTATCAGCGGATCTCGGCGCAGTACGCCATTCTCGCCAACGACAAATAGGGGTAGTCGTGAACAAGATCAATCGGCGTAGGGCCGTATTCGCCGCTACCGCTGTCAGTTTCAGCCTCGTACTCGCCGGGTGCGGGGGCACAGTCTCCGGGTCTCCCGCTGCGGGCGAGATCGACATCCGAAACCTGGCCATCGGCAACTACCCGACCACGCCCCTGGACTTCCGCGCTTCCTACGATCACTCGTCCCGTGACGGCAGCGCCATCGCAGTCGCACGGCTCGGCGATGCCGTGGTGAGCGGCGCGGACGTCGACCCGAGCTTCAGCTACACGGCGCTGTCCCGGCCCGAGACCGGGTTCGTGATCGCGAAGGCCGCCAGGCCGGTGCTCGACGACAATCACCTGATGCTGGCCTATTCGACCACGGTCAGCGACCGCTCCCGCCTCGAAATCCTCTACATCGACCACAGTTCGGGCAATTCGAGTCCCTTCGAAGGTTGGGAGAACGACCCCGCCGCGACGACTTTCAACGTGACGGTGATGCAGTTCCCCGACGAACAGCAGGCGCGGGCGGCCGCCGAGGGCATCGATTCCGCCGACTTCGCCGTCGCGGCCGCCGATAACGTCCCGGTCAGCCTGGACAGGTATCCGGCCGCGAAAGGCCACTGGAGACCCGGGATTCCGACCATGTCGACTACGTTGTCCCGCGGCCGGTACGCGATCAATGTCTCCGTCCGGACCCCCACAGCGGAGATCGACGGGCTGAAAGCACTGGCCACGAAGATCATCGACGCCCAGCTGCCGCTGCTCGACAAGACGCCCCCGCTGACCGCGCGCGAGATCCTCTACCTCGACTACGACCCCGAGGGCATGCTGCGGCGGACCCTGCACCCCGCCGACTATCCGCGCCCCGGACAGGACGAAGCCGTGCGCACGGCGCGTGGCTACCTGCACACCGTCGACAACCAGGGGCCGTGGAAGCCCCTGCTGGACGACAACGGCGTCGACCTGACCGCCACGACCGTCAAGGGCGCGTTGCTGTTCCGCGCCCGCGACGCGAAAGCCGCAGCGAGCCTGTGGACGGGCATCAACGGGCTCATCCAGGGCGCGACCGACGCGCCGCCCGGCGTGCCCGGGGCGACCTGCGCCGAGAACCCCAGCCCCAACCGCACCAGCTTCTCCCAGGCCTGGAACGCCACCGACCGCTACGTCTGCACCCTGCACTACGACCGCTACGTCGCGCGCGTCGCCGGGGCCCAGCTCATGGACGCCCAGCAACGCGCGGCCGCGCAGTACGCGCTGCTCGCCAAGGCGCAATACCTGTAGCGCGCGGCTACTTCGGCAGCTTCGAGACCGCGTCGGCGAGGAGTTTCGCGGCCTTGCCGCACGCGTCCGGAGTGGCCGACTGATCCGACACCTGCAACTTCAGCTGCTCGGCATTGCCCTTGTCCGTCGGGCGCACCAGGTAGGCGATATTGCAGTCGTTCGGGGTGCGGGCGCCGATCACATAGGTGGTGTAGTCGCCGGTCTGCACGGCCTCGTAGGCCCAGTCGCCCTGATCGGGGCGGGACTGGTCGACCAGGTCGACGCGCACCCAGCCATTGGGGCCGACCACCGCGCACCCGTGCGGCGAATGCTGACGGTCGGTGACCTCACCGGTGATGTCGTGAATCGTGCTGTCCTGCAGCAGGGAACACGGGTCCACGCGCAGGACCGACGTCGCGGCGGCCTTACGCTGGGGGACCACCTCGGTCAGCTGCTCGGCCACGGCCGCCAGCGCCTGCTCGGCGGCGGTGCAGGCGGAACCCGGCTGGGCCGCGGGATCCAGCTGCTCGGCCGACATGCGCAACGGGACATCACCGGCCGACTTGGCGACCAGGACCGTGTCGCACGTGTTGTCGGCCGCGCCCGCGCTGAGGACCGTGCCCCAGCTCGCGGTGTGCGTGGTCGGCTTCAACTGGTCCACGCCGATCGCGGCATCGGGAATGTCGAGGGTGTAGTGGACCTTTCGCTGCGACGCGTCGAGCACCGTGGTTGCGCAGCCGCCGGGCTGGGCCTCCGGATCGCCGGTGCGGGTGCCCAACTTGCCGGGCAGCGCCTTGTCCAGGACCGCGCAGGTGTCCAGCAGTCGCAGTTCGGCGGCCGTCAGATCCAGCGACGAATCCGTGCGCGCCTGCGCGTGCCCCTCGGTATCGGAGGCGCGGACCAAGCCGATCACCGTACCGCCCACCACCACGACGCCGGTCACGGCCGCCGCCGCCCAGCCGACGGTGCGGCGGCGGCGATCCGCCAAGCGCGCCAGCTGATCCCGGTAACGGGTCTCCTGCTCACCACTCGACGCCCACCACTCGGCGTCGGTGCGGTGCGCCTCCAGGAAATCCAGCACCGGCTGCGGCCAGGCCGACTCCCCGGGAATGCGCTCCGCCTGCTCCAGCAGCTGCCGCGCCGACGGGCGATGCGCCGGATCGGCCGACAGGCAGGACTCGACCAGCTTGCGCAGGGCATGCGGGACCGCCTGCAGATCCGGTGTCGCCGACATGGATCCGGTCGCGGCCAGCACCAGCAGCATGCCCACGGCGTAGATGTCGACCGCGGAGGTCACCGGCTGGCCCTCGGCCTGCTCGGGCGCCAGATACGCGGGAGCGTCGGCGGTGGCCGAACCGTCCTCGCGGGCGCGCGTGATGCCGAAATCCACCAGGCGCGGGCCCTCGATGGTCAGCAGCACATTGCCGGGCTTCAGATTCCGGTGCACCAGAACCGCGCGGTGCACCTCCAGCAGCGCGGACGCCAGCCCCGTCGCCAGCATGCGCAGTCCCGGCACCGGCAGCGGGCCACAGCCCGCGATCACCGTCGCCAGGTCCGGCGCGGGCAGATACTCGGTGGCCAGCCACGGGCGTTCGGCATCGGCGTCACTGTCCACCACCGGCGTGAACCAGGAACCGGTGAGCTGCTTGCCGGTCTCCAGCTCCCGCTGCAGGCGGGCCCGGAACTCCATGTCCACCGTCTGCGCGCGGTGAATCCGCTTGACCGCCACAAGCTTTCCGGTCGGCGTCCGACCCAGGAGCACCCGGCCCAGCTCACCCGTGCCGACCACCGCGATCATGTGGTGCGGGCCGATCCAGCGCGGATCGTCGG
This sequence comes from Nocardia sp. CA-145437, assembly GCF_050956485.1. Classification (NCBI taxonomy): domain Bacteria; kingdom Bacillati; phylum Actinomycetota; class Actinomycetes; order Mycobacteriales; family Nocardiaceae; genus Nocardia; species Nocardia sp. CA-145437. Next base: position 1,043,717 of record NZ_CP191204.1, read on the forward strand.
GCAGCAGCGCCTTCATCGGAGATCCGCCGGGTTCGGCGCGAGCGGGCAGGGTGCGGCGGACAGGCCGCGGACATTACGCATCCAGGTGTACTCCGAGTTCTCGGGGTCGGCCGCGAGGAATTCGCCGGACAGGGCGGCAGCGCGATCGAGCCACAAACTAGCACCCGTTCGAAGCCGTGTCATGCGCAGCCACCCGCCCGCGGCCCCGTCACCGCGGGGTCGAACGCCCTGCCGCCGAAGCGCTTCGGAAGCGGTCCCTGGTCAGCCCCGATAGTGCCGGTGGTCGGCGCCGAAATCATCGGCGACCGTGGCCGCCAGCTCCACATAAGCGCGCTTGACGGGCTTGCTCAGGCGATGCAGATCGATCTCGGCGCCCTCACCCAGGTGAGCGTCGTACGGGATGATGTGGACCGCGCGGCAACGCGACAGGAAGTAGTCGCGCAACTGATTGATCCCGACATTCGGGGCGCCCGGGCGGGGCAGGTTGATCACCACCACCGCATTGCGGACCAGATGGTCGTGACCGTGCAGCGACAGCCAATCCAGCGTCGCCGCCGCACTGCGCGCGCCGTCGATCGCCGACGACGAGATCAGCACCAGCGAATGCGCCAGATCCAGGACGCCCGCCATCGCCGAGTGCATCAGGCCGGTACCGCAGTCGGTCAGAATGATGTTGTAGAAGCGCTGCAGGATCCGCGCCACCGCGCGGTACTCCTCCTCGCTGAACGCCTCCGACGCCGCCGGATCCCGCTCACTGGCCAGCACCTCCAAGCGGCTGCTGCCCTGCGAGGTATGCCGGCGCACATCCGAATACCGCTGAATGTGCTCGTCCAGCAACAGATCCCGCACCGTCGACCGGGTCTGCAACGGCACCCGCTGCGACAGCGTCCCGAAGTCCGGATTCGCGTCCACCGCGATCACCCGGTCCCCGCGAATCGACGAGAAGATCGAACCCAGACCCATCGTGGTCGTCGTCTTCCCGACGCCGCCCTTCAACGACAGCACCGCGATCCGATAGTCCCCACGCACCGGCTGCCGGATCCGCGCCACCAACTCCTGCAGGCGGCGCTCCTCCGCCGACATGCCGGGATTGATCGCGCCACCGGACATATGGTGCACAGCCCGCCGCCACCCCGAACCCGGAGCCTTCTTCGCCCGGCGCAACGGAACATCATCGAGCGACGGGGCGGGACCACCGGCAAACCCGGCCGGGCCCCGAGTGCCCTGCGGGGGACCGGCTTGGGCCGGAGCGCCGTACTGACCGGGCGCGCCGAATCCGGGCTGCACAGAACTCATCCCGTACTGCCCGGGCAGGTGGCCACCCGGCTGCGCGTTCATGTCACCCCAGACGGGCGCGTCCGGACCGGGCTGCCCCGGGAAACCGGGACCGGGCTGCCCCGGAACGCCAGGCGCTGCGGACGGGCCGGGCCCACCCGGGTAGCCCTGCTCCGGCCCGGGTGCGGTCCAAGGCATCTGCCCACCCTGCGGGCCATCGGCTCCCGGACCCCACTGCGGCTGCGCGGGAGCGCCGTCGCCCGGCATACCCGTGCCGGGCGGAACCATTCCGTCAGTCCGCGGGCCGTCGAAGCCGGCGGCCGCAGCCTCGGAGATCGCGGCATTCGACCACGGGTTCGCATCAACCCCAACGCCATCGGGACCCTGCGGAGCCGACTGGGACGCGAGCGGCCCCGCCGGGAAACCCCGCGGCGGAGTCGGCATCCCGGAATCGGGCTGCGCCGCGGTGACCGGATGCCGACCACTCAGCCCAGCCGCCGCGGCCTCGGACAGCGGTGCGTTCGCCCAAGGATTCACGTCCGGGTCCTCGGCCTCCGCCGTTTCCGGACCGTCCGCCGAGGGGCGTTGCCCGGGCATCGAGGGGTGGCCGTCCGGTGCCCAGGCTGCCGGTGGCACGACGTTGTGCCCGGCAGGGAACCCCGGAGAGATGCCCGGGATATCGGAATCGTGCGCGGTGGGGTCGGTCGAATGCGGCCCGGCCTCGGTCTGGGGGCCGTTGGCCCATGGATTCAACTGCGGCGGAACGGGTCCGGGTGGGAAGCCGTGGTTCGGCGGCATCGGAGGAACGCCGGAAGTCGAGGCGGGCGGCAGGCTCTGAGCGCCGGGAGTGCCCGGAGCGAGTGGCAGGCCCTGAGCACCGGGGAAGGGACCCGGCGCGGGCGGCATGTGCTGCGCGCCAGGGAACGGTCCCGGCGGCGGTGGCAGCCGTTGACCGGCGTCGCCGGACTGCTGCGGGCCACCCGGGACCTGCGGCAGCGGGCCCGACGCCGGTACGGAAAGACCGGGCGGCGCGGGCGGAATGTCGACGCGCGCATCGGCAGGCGGCGTGCCCTCCACCGCGCGGTGGCGGCCCGGCGTCATCGCCTGATCGAAGTCCGCGTCCGGGTCCGAGGTCTCGCCGGCGCCCAGCTCGGCCAATTCCGCGTCGAGCAGGTCGTGCGCAGCGGCCGTCGTATTCGGTACGGGAGGAACGCCATTGCCGGTGCCCGGGCGATCGGCCGAGGTCGGCTTCGGCGTGCCCGGAGCCGGGACGGGCTCCGGTTCGCTTGCGGCGGTATTCGATTCAGGGGCAGGCGGGAGCGGCCGGCGAGTCGTCGGATCGGCGGGCGCGATGACGCCGGAACCGGTCGCGTCCAGATCGCCCGGAGCCGGCGGCAGCGGCGGCTGCGACATCTTCGTGGTGACCTCGGCCGGATCGGCCGCGAGCGGATCTGCCTCCGGGCCGCCGTCGGACAGCTCACCGGGAGCCGGGGGCAGCGGCGGTCGCGCGGCACGAACCGCGGGATCACTTGCTGCTGAGGCCATTTCGCTCGGAGACGGCGGCAGTGGCATCCGCGTGGTCGGATCCGCCGGGGGACGGGCGGGGGAGGCCGCGTCCGGGTTTCCCGCAGTCGGCGTGCCCGCGAGGGACGCGCCTGCGGGCTGCGCACCGATCGGCGTTGCCGGGGCGGCCGCCGCGGGAGGCGTCGGAGGCGCGGAGAACCGCGGGCCCTGCGGGGGCGTCAGCGGACCCGAAGACGGACCGGGCTGAGCGGGTTCGGGCGCGACGGGCGGTTGAGTGGGGTCGCCGGTGAGTCTCGGCGGCTGGCCGGGAGCCGGGGAACCGTCGAAGCCCTGACCGTCCGGGCTGCCGGGTGTGATGGGCTGGCTGTTCGGTGAAACCGATTCCGCGCCTTGGCTATTCGCGGGTCGCCCGGCGCCCTGACCTGCCCCCTGGGCTGCGCCCTGCCCGTTGGGCGGCTCGGCGAGCGGGGTCTGGCCGACCGGCGGCTGCGTAAATGGCGACTGGCCGGCGGAGTTCGCGGCCTGCGTTCGTTCGGCGGGCGGCTGTGTGAATGGTGCCTGGCCAGTGGTCTGGGGAGACTGCGGTGCCTGGCCGACGGGTGTCGGGCCGTTGGGCTGCGACTGAGGCGTCTGGCCGGCGGGCGGCTGTGTGAAGGGCGATTGGCCAGTGGGCTGGGGAGCGTGCGGTGCTTGGCCGATGGGCGGTCGGCCGTTGGGTTGAGACGACTGCGGCGACTGAGCGGCGGGAGGCTGTGTGAATGGTGCCTGGCTGTTGGGCTGGGGCGGGGTCTGAGCGGCGGGTGGGGGCGTGAAAGGCGCCTGGCCGTTCGGTCCGGATGAGTGGCCGTTGGGAGGCTGATTAGAAGGAGCCTGGCCGTTGGGGTGCTGGGCGGCCGGGTGCTGGCCGATGGGGTGGCGGCCGGAGGGGGAGGTCGGCGGGGTCGGCTGGGCGCCGTTGGGCTGCCCGCCGTTCTGGGGGAGGCTGAAGTGGGTGCCGGGGTCGCGGGTCGGCATCGGGGTGGGCGGAGTCGGCTGCTGGGTGCGCGGCTCGGCGGGACCGGCCGGGGGAGCGGCCGCGGGTCCGGGGGTTCGGGGGAGTGGCGCTGCGGGTTCGGGGGCCGAATCCTTGCGGGGCTTGCGGCGGCCGAAGAGGCGGCGGCCGCCCTTCTCCTCGGGGATGAGGTCGTCCTGGGGGAGGTTCTCGACGGGGGCTTCGTATCCGGTGTCGGTGACGTCGCTCTCGGAGAGCCAGGGCGGGAGCATCGGGAGTCCGTCGTTCTCGCGACTCACATCTACCCCCGGGTGCCTCGATCTATCGTGCAGGACACGGCGTAGTTTAGCGATTCCCGGCGACTGCGTGCCCGGCGTGTACCGGCCGCCCGCGGCCGGGGCATAGCCCGCGTGACCGGGGAGGGGCACGTCACGGCACCCGTATTTGGCCGGATCTGGGGCGACGGGTAAAGTAGGTCGCTGGTGACTTACATAGTGGCTGTGGCATGTCTTCGTGCCGCCTCCAGTGAGTATGTCACCGGGTTGGCCACAGTGCACCAGCAATCCATCGGTGCGCCTGCGAAACTCATGGTCGACCTGCCGTAATGAGCTTGAACCAACCAGGTTCAGCCTAACCGGGATCGCGGAGGATATGGCGAAGAAGGAAGGGGCCATCGAGGTCGAGGGCCGGGTTATCGAGCCGTTGCCCAATGCGATGTTCCGGATCGAGCTGGAGAACGGGCACAAGGTTCTGGCCCACATCAGCGGCAAGATGCGGCAGCACTACATCCGCATCCTGCCCGAGGACCGCGTCGTCGTGGAGCTCTCGCCCTACGACTTGACCCGCGGCCGCATCGTCTACCGCTACAAGTGAGTCGCTCCTCGCGGGAGCGCATCAAGACTTCCGGGACGATATGTCCCGGGTTTCCCCGGTCGAACTGACCGGGGAAAAACTGTGTTCACGGCCAGTGAACACCAACCCAGATTGGATCTGACGTGAAGGTTCAGCCGTCCGTCAAGCCGATCTGCGAGAAGTGCAAGGTGATCCGCCGTCACGGTCGGGTCATGGTGATCTGCGAGAACCTGCGCCACAAGCAGCGTCAGGGCTGATCTCCGCCAAGCACCGAACGCAGTTCGGATTGGCAATAAGAAGCACTCCCAGCGCCAGTCGCCGTCGCCGAGTCCCGTCAGGGGACGGATGGCGGCCTACCCCCGGTACGGAGGCCGGGGCCCCACTTACGAGGGGACGGCCAGGGAGCAGACCTCCGCAAAAGTAAGGAAACGCCAACCATGGCACGTCTGATGGGCGTCGACCTCCCGCGCGAAAAGCGCATGGAGATCGCGCTGACCTACATCTTCGGCATCGGCCGTACCCGCGCCAAGGAGATCCTCGCGGAGACGGGCGTCAGCCCGGACCTGCGGTCGAAGGACCTCAGCGACGACGACCTGACCAAGCTCCGCGACTTCATCGAAGCGCAGGACTTCAAGGTCGAGGGTGACCTGCGCCGCGAGGTGCAGGCCGACATCCGTCGCAAGATCGAGATCGGCTGCTACCAGGGCATCCGCCACCGCCGTGGCCTGCCCGTGCGTGGCCAGCGGACCAAGACCAACGCCCGCACGCGCAAGGGTCCGAAGAAGACCGTCGCCGGCAAGAAGAAGTAGGGATAGCGCATGCCTCCGAAGAGCCGGGCCTCGGGCCCGAAGAAGACTCAGAAAGCGCGTCGCCGGGATAAGAAGAACATCCCGCACGGCCACGCTCACATCAAGAGCACGTTCAACAACACGATCGTGTCCATCACCGACCCCGAGGGCAACGTCATCTCCTGGGCGTCCTCCGGCCACGTCGGTTTCAAGGGCTCGCGTAAGTCGACCCCGTTCGCCGCTCAGCTCGCCGCCGAGAACGCTGCCCGCAAGGCGCAGGAGAACGGTGTCAAGAAGGTCGACGTCTTCGTGAAGGGCCCGGGTTCGGGCCGCGAGACCGCGATCCGTTCCCTCCAGGCCGCCGGCCTGGAGGTCGGCACGATCTCCGATGTCACTCCGCAGCCGCACAACGGCTGCCGTCCGCCCAAGCGGCGTCGCGTCTAGCGGGAAAGGAAGAGTAGAAAAATGGCTCGTTATACCGGCCCTATCACCCGCAAGTCGCGTCGTCTGCGTGTCGACCTCGTCGGAGGCGACCAGGCGTTCGAGCGTCGTCCTTACCCGCCCGGCCAGCACGGCCGCGCGCGGATCAAGGAGTCCGAGTACCTCATGCAGCTGCAGGAGAAGCAGAAGGCTCGCTTCTCGTACGGCGTCATGGAGAAGCAGTTCCGCAAGTACTACGAAGAGGCGAACCGCCAGAAGGGCAAGACCGGCGACAACCTGCTGCGTCTGCTTGAGTCCCGTCTGGACAACGTCGTGTACCGCGCCGGTCTGGCCCGTACCCGTCGTGGCGCCCGCCAGCTGGTCTCGCACGGCCACTTCACCGTCAACGGTGTGAAGGTCGACGTGCCGAGCTTCCAGGTCTCGCAGTACGACATCATCGATGTCAAGGCGAAGTCGCTGGCCATGTACCCCTTCCAGGTGGCGCGTGAGACCGTCGGCGACCGTCCGATCCCGGGCTGGCTGCAGGTCGTTCCCGGCCGTCTGCGGATTCTGGTGCACCAGCTCCCCGAGCGTGCGCAGATCGATGTTCCGCTGCAGGAACAGCTGATCGTCGAGTTCTACTCGAAGTAATAGGTGCGCGTAAGCGTGCCGCTGGTTGTGGCCCTGGGTCCCTCAGGGCCGCAACAGCTCCCACAGAGTGGGCGTCAAATAGTGGGCGTCCGAAGGAGGAAGAAATGCTGATTTCACAGCGACCGACGCTGACCGAAGAGGTCGTGTCCGAGAACCGGTCGCGGTTCACCATCGAACCGCTGGAGCCGGGTTTCGGTTACACCCTCGGCAACTCGCTGCGCCGCACCCTGCTCTCGAGCATCCCGGGTGCCGCGGTCACCAGCATCCGCATCGACGGCGTGCTGCACGAGTTCACCACCGTCCCCGGTGTGAAGGAAGATGTCACCGACATCATCCTGAACCTCAAGGGCCTGGTCGTGTCGTCCGAAGAGGACGAGCCGGTCACCATGTACGTGCGCAAGCAGGGCCCGGGCACCGTCACCGCCGGTGACATCGTCCCCCCGGCGGGCGTGACCGTGCACAACCCGGACATGCACATCGCCACCCTGAACGACAAGGGCAAGCTGGAGATCGAGCTCGTGGTCGAGCGCGGTCGCGGCTACGTCCCGGCCGTGCAGAACAAGGCGTCGGGTGCGGAAATCGGCCGGATTCCGGTGGACTCGATCTACTCGCCGGTTCTCAAGGTGACGTACAAGGTCGAGGCTACCCGTGTCGAGCAGCGCACCGACTTCGACCGGCTCATCCTGGATGTCGAGACCAAGAACTCGATCTCCGCGCGGGATGCGCTGGCGTCGGCGGGCAAGACCCTGGTCGAGCTGTTCGGTCTCGCGCGCGAGCTGAACATCGAGGCCGAGGGCATCGAGATCGGCCCGAGCCCGGCCGAGGCGGACCACATCGCCTCGTTCGGCCTGCCGATCGAGGACCTGGATCTCACCGTTCGGTCGTACAACTGCCTCAAGCGTGAGGGCGTGCACACCGTCGGCGAGCTGGTCGCCCGCACCGAGTCGGACCTGCTGGACATCCGCAACTTCGGTCAGAAGTCCATCGACGAGGTCAAGGTCAAGCTGCACTCGCTCGGCCTGTCCCTCAAGGACTCCCCGGCTTCCTTCGATCCGTCCTCCGTCGTCGGCTACGACGCGGCGAGCGGCACCTGGAGCGACAGCGGCTCGTTCAGCGACACCGACAGCGGCGAGCAGGACTACGCCGAGACCGAACAGCTTTAGGCGGCTCGGGGCCAGCGCCCCGGATCTGCCTTAGACACAGGAGATTCCAACCATGCCCAAGCCCAAGAAGGGTGCCCGCTTCGGCGGGTCGGCGTCGCACCAGAAGGCGATCTTCGCCAACCTGGCGACGGCGCTCTTCGAACACGGTCGTATCACGACCACCGAGGCCAAGGCCAAGGCGCTGCGCCCCTACGCCGAGAAGCTCGTGACCAAGGCGAAGGGCGGCACCCTGGCCGACCGTCGCGAGGTCATGAAGGTGATCCGTAGCAAGGACATCGTCCACGCCCTCTTCGCCGAGATCGGTCCCTCGTTCGAGGGCCGCGACGGTGGCTACACCCGCATCATCAAGACCATCCCCCGCAAGGGTGACAACGCTCCGATGGCGATCATCGAGCTGGTCCGCGAGAAGACCGTGACCAACGAGGCCGATCGTGCCCGTCGTGTCGCCGCTTCGCAGAAGGCCACCGAGGCTCCGGCCGAGGCCAAGGCCGACGAGGCTGCCGAGGCTGAGGCTCCGGCCGCCGAGGCTGCCGAGGACAAGGCTGCGGAGTAATACTCCGGGTCCTTCGGACCAACCGGGGGTTTCCGGGGCTGCCCTGAAACCCCGAAGGTGGACATCCCATGAGTGAGCCCGCCGTCCCCTCCGGGTCGGCGGGCTTTCTCCATGTTAACCAGGAGATCGCTGTGACCGTGGAGGATCCGACGCCCGAACCCATTTCGATTCGGGTACGGCTGGACATCAGTTACGACGGCACCGATTTCACCGGCTGGGCCCGTCAGCCCGGCCTGCGCACCGTGCAGGGCGTGCTGGAGGACGCGCTGTCCAAGGTGCAGCGTGAACCCATCCAGCTCACCGTGGCCGGGCGCACCGACGCCGGGGTGCACGCGGAAGGCCAAGTCGCGCACTTCGATACCCACACCGAGGTGGACGGCCCCAAGCTGGTGCACCGGCTGGCCCGTTTCCTGCCCAAGGACGTACGGGTCAAGCAGGCTCGGATCGCCCCGCCGGACTTCGACGCCCGCTTCTCGGCGATCCGCAGGCACTACGCCTACCGCCTGACCACCGCGCCCTACGGCGCCGAGCCGCTGCAGGCCCGCGGCGTGGTGCCCTGCCGTCCCGGCCCGGATCTCGAGGCCATGCGCGAGGCCTCCCGAAACCTGTTGGGCCTGCACGATTTCGCGGCCTTCTGCCGCCGCCGCGAGGGCGCGACCACGATTCGCGAACTGCAGCGCTTCGACTGGGTCGCGGAGGGCGACCTGCTGACCGCGTATGTCAGTGCGGACGCGTTCTGCTGGTCCATGGTCCGCAGTCTGGTCGGCGGCGTGCTGGCCGTCGGTGAGGGCCGCCGTACGCCCGACTGGATCGCCGGACTGCTGAACGAGCGCGAACGCGCCAGCGCGGTGACCGTGGCCCCGGCCCACGGGCTGTCACTGATCGCCGTCGACTATCCGGCCGACGCGGATCTGGCGGCCCGCAATATCCAGACCCGCGAGGTTCGCACCGTTCCCGGTCCTGCGGGCGGTGCCGGCGACCCTGAGGGCTGCTGCGGGGACTGACCCCCCTTTCCGGCGTGCCGCCCGCCCGGCGCGTCGTTCGAATCCTCCGTCCCCACCCCGCTCTTCCGCACCCGCGACCACGCCTCCGCCGAGGTCGCGGGTGTGATGCCGCGCGCGCGATTGCGGATCGGGCGCGCCGATGAAAGTGCAAGTCCGGGATGAAGATTCGCTGTGCGAGTTGCGGGCAATGCGCCAATTCGGACGGTTGGGTGAAAGTTGGATGTTGTTAAGGGAATTCGGGGATCGGGGTGGGCGCGGGATGCGAGAATCGGGCAATGAGGGGCGGCGTCGAGCCCTCGGTGATGGAGGTTCGCTCCACGCCGGAGGTTTCGCAGCAGGAGACTTTCGAGGAATGGGAGGCCGTGGTCGCGGCCGCCTACGTTCCGCTGGTGGTGACACCGGTGCGGTCGGGGGAATTCCGGGCGCGCATCGTGCAATCGCGATTCGACGGCATCGACGTGTCGATGGTGACCGCCAGCGGGCAGCATCTGAGCCGAATACCGCAACTCATCCACGATCCCGAGGAACCGGTGCTGTTCGCCAGCATCACCACGCACGGCCACGGCTGGCTCGAGCAGGATGGGCGAGTGGGGGAGCTGGCCGACGGCGGACTGACCCTGCACGTCAGTTCCCGGCCCTTCAGTGCGCATTTCGAGCAGTCCTGGGGTGTGGTGGCGGTACAGGTGCCGCTGGCCGAGGTGGTCTGCGCGTCGGGGGTGCCGGCGGACCGGATGCCGACCGCGGTGCGGTTCCCGCCCGAGGGCGCGGCCGGGATCGTGGGCCGCTTCTTCTGCGGCATCGCGCAATTGCAGTACACCGCACCGGAACAGGCCGCGGTGCTGGCCAAACACGGTACGGGCCTACTGGCCTCGGTGGTGCAGCTGGCCGCGGGCGACCTGCCGCGCGACGAGCCCGCGCACGCGCTGGCCAAACAGCGTGCGCTGGCGTTCATTCAGCGGAATTACGCCGATCCGGAGCTGACCATCGATCAGGTGGCGGGCGCGTGTTCGGTGTCGCGGCGCACCCTGTACCGCCTGTTCGAGCAGGGGGGAGACGGGGTGGCGGCCATGTTGCGCCGGATGCGGGTGGAGCGGGCGCTGTCGTTGATCCGCACCGATCCGACGCGGCCGCTGCTGTCGGTGGCGCGGTCGGCGGGCTTCGTGTCCGAGCGGCAGTTCTATCGGGCCTTCAGACGCGAAACCGGTATGACCCCTGGCGAATTCCGGACAAATCATGCCTGATCAGGGGGCGTTTCACAGCTGACCTGAATGGGCAGTGAACTGGCACGGCTGGGCAGTCACAGGGCCGCGTCGGCGCGGCATACTGGGGACGCGCCGCCCGGTCGCCGCCTCGAGCCGCCGGTGACCGGGTCGGCGAGTTCACGGAGCAATCGGGCTGATTGGTCTGTTTTGTCGGATCAGTCAGCTTCATTCCCATTCTCCCGGCGGCCGCTAGTGGAATGATGCACGTGTGGGTATCGCTTCCACGGCCAGCGCCGAAGTCCGTACGACCTCAGAGGTTTCCGCGCGGCAGGCCTTCGAGCAGTGGGAGGCCCTCGTCGCCGATGCCGTGCTGCCCTCGATCGTCGAACCGATCGGCGCCGGGCCCTGGCACGGCAAACTCCGCTACACCCAGTTCGATCGGTCCAGCCTCACACTGATGACCTCGAGCGCCCAGCGGGTGGTGCGCACCAAGCGTCAGCTCGAACAGGCCGCCGGGGACTTCCTGCTGGTGAACATCGTGGTCGATGGCTCGAACTGGACCGATCAGAGCGGCCGGATCACCGAGGGCGGGGCCGGGACCATCGCCTTCTACGACAGTGCCCGCCCGATCGAGAGCCGGACCACCGAGAACGCGGTGTCCACCATCGTGCGCGCGCCCATGGACGCGGTGCTCGACCACGCCGGCCTGGTGCGCGAGGAGTTGCCCATCGCGAAGGCGCTGCCCGCCACCGGGGCCATGGGTGTGGTGGCCGACTTCTTCCGGGGTATGGCCCGGCTCGGCGCGGCGGAGACCGGCCGTGCGGCGGACGTGCTCGAGTCGCAGGTCACCTCGATGCTCTCGTCGGCGTTGCTGCTGGCCAACGGGCACTCCTCGCCCGGGCCCGCCGATTCGGTCTTCACCCGCCAGCAGGTGCTCGCGGTGCTGCGGAAGCGGTACACCGATCCGGACCTGACCGTCGACGAGGTGGCGCACGCCTGCCTGGTCTCGCGGCGCACCCTCTACCGGGTCTGCGAGGAGATCGGCGGCCCGGCCGCGCTGGTGCGGCAGATGCGGGTCGAGCACGCCCGCCGGCTGTTACGAGCCGACCCGACCCGGCCGCTCTCGGCGATTGCCGCGGCGTCCGGTTTCGCCACGGATCGGCACTTTTACCGGGCATTCAGGCAGGAAACCGGCGTGACGCCGGGACAATTCCGGTCGCAATTGGACGCAGGCACGCGCTGTCGGTAGCTCGGCACGGTATGTCGCTGTGACCGGCTGGCGTTCGGCGAAGGGTGATTGCACATCATCCGATCCGTCGAAGGAGCCGAGGTGCCCACGAAGGTGCGAGTCGCGGCTGTCCAAGCTGAGCCGCGATGGCTGGATCTGCCCGCCGGAGTCGGGCAGGCCATCGGGCTGATCGAGGACGCGGCCGCGGGTGGTGCACAGCTGGTGGCCTTCCCGGAGACCTTCCTTCCCGGCTACCCGTGGTGGCTGTGGCTGGAATCGGTGAGCTGGGGCGAGGGCTTCTTCGCGCGCTATCGCACCAATTCGATGACGGTGGGGCGCAACGAGTTCCGGCGCCTCGCCGACGCCGCGCGCCGGCATCGCATCCACGTGCTGCTCGGCTTCAGCGAACGCTGTGGCAGCGCGCTGTACATGTCCCAGTGTCTGATCGACGACCGAGGGGTACTGCTCGGAGTCCGCCGCAAGCCCGAGCTGACGCCTTTGGAGCACCAGATCTTCCGCTCCGGCGAGCCCGGCGAGTCGCAGGTCTTCCGCACCGGCATCGGCCGCATCGCGGTGCAGGGCGGCTCCGAGCAGTTGCATCTGCCCGCGCGGCGGGAGTTGGAGCGCACCGGGGCGCAGATCCACGTGGTGTCCTGGCCGGGCTTCATCGTGGCGCGGGACGTGGACTGGGGCGTGCGGGTGAACAACGCGGCCACGCTCTGGTACGCGGTAGTCGGTCAGCTGAACGTGATCGCGGCGTGCTCGGTGATGGACGTGGCCGGCAGTGAGAGCCGCCGCGGCGCGGAGCCGGCCAAGCAGCTGGTGCCGGGGCCGGGCGGGCACGCGCGGATCTTCGCACCGGGCGGTGAGGAACTGGCGTCGCCTCTGGGCGGGCACGAACAGGGTTTGCTGTATGCCGATCTGGAACTCGATCTGAGCTTCGAGTCCGCCGCCTGATTCGATAACCGGTCCGCACCGGTTACTGGTTCGTACCAGTTCGGCCCATTGGCCGGAATTCGTCCGATCTGACACACTCTCCCCAGTATTCGGCCGTACACGTGGCCGCCATTGTCATCGAGGGATGGGGAGTGGAAGGGTTACCACCGGTCAACCGGATCGAGGTTCGGTCCGGCCAGGAACAGACGTCGACGGAGGCATTCGAGCGCTGGGAGGCGCAGGTGAGTGCCGCCTACGTACCGCTGGCGGTTGAACCTATACCGAGTGGTCGCTTTGTAGGTTATATCGAATCCGCGAGCTACGGCGAGATGGATGTGTCGGTAATCGGATCGACACCGCAAGTCATTCGCCGCACCGGCGGACTCATCGGCCGCAGTGCCGACGAATATCTCCTCGCCAGTATTCCGACCGTCGGCACCGCGCGCTTGTGCCAGGACGATCGCGTCGCCGATGTCGGTCCGGGCGGAATCGTGTTCTACGACAGCACCCGTCCCTACCGCTGGGACGCGCCGGAGCGGTTCGAACAAGTCGTGGTGCAGGTCCCGCTCAGTCGACTACGCGAGCGCTACGGCATCGACAATCTCGAATTGCCCACTGCCACAGTATTTTCGGCAAACACCGCGCCTGGAATCGTGGGCAGTTTCTTTCGCGGGCTGGCCGAATTGCAGCACACCGATCCCGATAGCGCCGCGCTATTGTCCGCGCCCGGAATGGATCTGCTGGCCGCCGCCGCGATCGCCGCGTCCGGCCGCGCGCCGCGTGACCAGTCGGCGGACGCGCTCAATCGGCAACGGGTCCTGAACTACATGCGCGACCACTGCGCCGATCCCGATCTCGGAGTGGATCGAATCGCGGAGGGCTGCAGAATGTCTCGGCGTACGTTGTATCGAGTGTTCGGTGAGTTCGAGGGCGGACCGGGAACGGTGTTGCGCCGCATGCGCATCGAACGCGCTTGCGACCTGTTGAGAAATGCACCACAGTTGCCGCTTTCGGCGGTGGCGAAAGCGGCGGGATTCCTCACGGAGCGTAGCTTCTATCGAAGCTTCCGTTTGGAAATGGGCACAACTCCGGGGGCATTCCGCACCCTGGCATGATCAGTCGGTCATTCGGCACTCGTCGCCATTGTTCGATCGCTATAACTTGGCAAGGCTCCTCTTGCATGAGGGAAAAGCGATGAGGACTACGGTGCGAGTTGCCGCCGTCCAGGCCGAACCCAGCTGGCTGCGGCTCTCCGACGGCGTCGATCAGGTCGTCGAACTGATCCGGGCGGCAGCGGTACAGGGGGCGCGGCTGGTCGCATTCCCGGAGGCGTTTCTCCCGGGTTATCCGTGGTGGCGCTGGATCGATACCAATCAGTGGAATGTCGAATACTCGACCAGATGCCGCGAGAATTCGATGACGCGGGACGGTGCGGAAATGCGCGCGATCACCGCTGCCGCCGCCGCGCACGACATTCATGTCGTACTCGGATTCGGTGAACGCCAGGAGCGGCGAATCTATATGTCGCAGGCCGTGATCGATGATTCCGGGCAGTTGCTGTCGGTCCGCCGCAAAGCCGGTCTGAACAGCGTGGAACGCAAGATATTCGCCTCCGGAACTCCGAATCTGCCCGCGGTGCACCACACGCCGATCGGCAAGTACGGCGCGTTGTCCGGTCAGGAGAACCAGCGGCCACTGCTCACCCGCGCGCTGCGCGCCGACGAGGAGCAGATCCACGTGGCCGCCTGGCCCGGCAGCCCCGACGGCGACGCGGTCGGACCGGAGTCGAGCACCACGCTCAGCCGCATGTACGCGCTCGAGGTCGGCGCGTACGTGATCGCCCCTACCGCCGTGATCGGGGACGCCGCGTTCGGCGGCGTGGGCACCGCGCAGCGCCACAATGGCGGCCCCACCGGATGTGCCCGCATCTACGGCGCCGACGGCGGCGAAGTGGTGGCCCCCCTGGCGGAGGGCGAGGAGGGCATCCTCTACGCCGATCTCGAGATCGCCGTGACGCTCGCCGACAACCAGCCCTGCGACTCCATCCGCACCACCCGGGATCGCAAGGACAACACCCGCAAGGACAGCGCCCCCACGCGCCGCGGCTCCCGCCGCGTCGCCGCGGGCTGGCAGTCGGGCCCCGACCGCTGGGCCCTTCCGACGTCCCTGGGCGCCTACCCCGGCGGCACCGCGGCCTGCTGACACGAGCGGCTGCCGCGGTCTCCGTCAGGCGGACCCGCGGTGTAGCGCGGCGGGTTGCCCACGGAGTCGGCGGCGTGAAGGGGTTTCAGGCGAAGCCCCTGAGAGGTGCTAGCTCCGCACGAGGCGCGCGATGGCGTCGGTGGCTTCCTTGATCTTGGCCTCGGCCTCGGGACCGCCCGCGACGGCCGCGTCGACCACGCAGTGGCTGATGTGATCCTCGAGCAGCCCCATGGCGACCGCCTGGAGCGCCTTGGTCATGGCCGACACCTGGGTGAGGATGTCGATGCAGTACTTTTCCTCCTCGACCATGCGCTGCAAGCCGCGGGCCTGGCCTTCGATGCGGCGCAGGCGCTTGAGGTAGTCGTCCTTGGCGGTGATGTAGCCGTGCGAGGCGGTGTCGTGGCAGGACTCGGCGGTGTCGTGCCCGGCGGCGTCCTGGGTCGCGATCTTGTCGTTGGTCACCTGCGCTGTCCTCACTCCCGGGGGAAATACCCCCCTAGGGTACATGCTTCGCCCTGCTACCACCACTCACGGCCGCGTACGCAAGAATCGGGGCATGAGTTCGGACGCACGGGCAACGCTCGCCATCATCGGAGGCAGCGGCTTCTACGACTTCTTCGGCGATGACGCGACGACGGTCGAGATCGAGACCCCCTACGGCGCGCCCAGCGCGCCCATCACCATCGGTCAGGTGGAGGGACGCTCGGTGGCGTTCCTGCCCCGGCACGGCCGCAAGCACGAGTTCTCGCCGCACACCGTGCCCTACCGCGCCAATATGTGGGCGCTACGCACCCTGGGCGTGCGCCGCATCTTCGGCCCCTGTGCGGTCGGCAGCCTGCGCGCCGACTGGGGTCCGGGCACCATCGCCGTGCCGGATCAGCTGGTGGACCGCACCTCCGGCCGCGCCCAGACCTTCTACGACGCCGGCGGCGTGCACGTGTCCTTCGCCGACCCGTACTGCGACGAACTGCGCGACGCCGCCATCGCCTCGATCGGCGACGACCTGCCCGCGCACGACCACGGCACCATGGTCGTGGTGGAGGGCCCGCGTTTCTCCACCCGCGCCGAGAGCCGCTGGTTCGCCGGGCAGGGCTGGGAGCTGGTCAATATGACCGGGCACCCGGAGGCCGTGCTCGCCCGTGAACTCGAAATGTGCTACTCCGCAATCGCTCTGGTCACCGATCTGGATGCCGGGCTGGAGTCCGGCGAGGGCGTCAGCGCCGCCGACGTGTTCGCCGAGTTCGAGCGCAACCTGGTGCCGTTCAAGGCCATGGTGCGCCGCGCCGTCGCCGCCGTCGAGGGCGACGACACCTGCGACAAGTGCCGCGTGCTGACCGGCACCGGCGTGCAGCTCCCGTTCGAGCTGCCCTGATGCGGTCCCGGCCGTAGCGGCCGGTCACGCGTGATCGCCGCCCGAGCGGCCGGGGTACTTCGTTGTACCCCGTGGTGCGTCATTGCACCTGCTCGGGGCGGCATCCGCGGGTGGCGTTCAGCTGCCCCGCACCGTCTATCCATCGATAGGCCTTCGGGTTACGTTCGGCCATGCCCTACGCTGGATTCATGAAGGCGGGCGGTCGTGACCCCCTGCGTGTCCTGGTGACCGGGGCGGCCGGTTACCTGGGCTCCCATGTCCATCGCGCCCTGCTGGCCGCGGGGCACGAGGTCATCGCCATCGACGCCCTGCTCGAGACCGTGCACGGTCCGAATCCCGTTGTTCCGGAGAATGTCTCGCGCATCGACATCCGTGATCAGGGTGCGCTCGAAACCCTGTTGGCCGAGGTGGACGCGGTCTGTCATCTCGCGACGGCGGTACCGCTGCCGCATGTGCGCGGCGCGATCGAGCCGGTACGCGGGGATCCCTCCAATCCTGCTGCTCCGCAGGATATTCGGCATTCCCGGCGGGTGGCCGGGGACGGGCAGCGTGGGCGCGACGATTCCGGGCATGGGGCCGGGCCGTGTGTGCGTGCCCCGGTCGGCTCGGGGCGGGGCGGCACCGAGCGGCCGGGGACGGAAGGGATGCGTTGGGCCGCGCTCTACGCCGCGCACAATGACGTCGGCACCGCCGTGCTGCTGGCTGCCATGGAACGGGAGGGCGTGCCGCGGCTGGTGCTCGGGTCCTCGGTCGCGGTGTACGGCGAGGGCCGGTATCGAGGATTGCGCAGCGGGCCGTTCTATCCGGGCCTGCGGCGGCGGGGGGATGTGGACCGGGGGCTGTTCGATCATCGTGCACCGCGTTCGGGGGAGGTGCTGACCTGGGAGCCGATGGGGGAGGACGCCCCGCTGCGGCCCCGGAGCGCTTACGCGGCAAGCAAAGTCGCGCAGGAGCATTACGCCTTGGCGTGGGTGGCCAATACCGGGGGCAATGCCGCGGTGCTGCGCTACCACAATCTCTACGGCGACGCGGTGGCCGACGGGCGGCGGGTGCGGTCCGCGGAAACCGGTGTGGTGGCACGGTTCCGGGCCGAACTGGCGGCGGGCCGCCCGCCGCGAGTGTTCGAGGACGGCGGGCAGGTCCGGGATTTCATGCACGTGCGCGACGCGGCGCTGGCGACCGTGGCCGCGGTGGAGCGCCCGATGCCCGGGTTCGTGCCCTTGAATATCGCCTCGGGGCAGCCGCTGACCCTGTGGGAGGTGGCCTCGACCATGGCCAAGGCGGTCGACGGGCCGCCGCCGGTGGTGACCGGGCAGTGCCGGACCACCGATGTCCGGCATGTGGTCGCGCATCCGGAAAGAGCCCGGCACGCCCTGAATTTCACGGCCCCCACCGCGCCCGCCACCGGGCTCGCGGAGTACGCCAAGCGCGGCGCGGGGCGGCGCTGAGCGAGCCCGATAGGCTCTCGGCATGGACACCCCGCTCCGGCTCGAGGTCATCGTCGCCAGCGTGCGGCCCAAGCGGTTCGCGCCGGTCGTCGCGGACTGGTTCCTGCGCCGGGCGCGGGCGGACGCCGCGTTCGACGTGGGGGTCATCGATCTGATGGACACCCCGCTGCCGGTGGATCTCACCGAGACCGACGGGGTGCGAGCGTTCCAGCGGCGGGTCGAGGCCGCGGACGCGTTCGTGGCGGTCACCTCCGAGTACAACCACGGCTATCCGGCGTCGTTGAAGACCGCCTTCGACAGTGTGAAACGCGAATGGCGGGGCAAGCCCATCGGTTTCGTGAGCTACGGCGGGCTGTCCGGCGGTCTGCGCGCGGTGGAGCAGCTGCGGCAGGTGGTCGCCGAGATCCACATGGTCTCGGTGCGCGAGACCGTCAGTTTCCATGAGGCCAAACGCAAATTCGACGCCGAGGGCGAGACCCGGGACGGGGCCGCGCTCGACGCCGCGGATCGTATGCTGCGTCAACTCGCCTGGTGGGCGGCGACTCTGCGCACCGCCCGCGCCACCAATCCCTACCCGGGGAGCTGAGGCGTGACGGCGGCGGCCGCGCGGGGCCGGCCGATGTAGGTGGACTCGCGGGGGATGGAGACCAGGGTCAGCGGAACCTCGGTGACGCCGGTGCGCAGGATGATTCGGTTCCCGGACGCACCCGGCTGATGGACGGACAGGCCGGGAGCGGTGCCGGGCCAGCCGAGCGGGTCACTCGTCAGATAGACGGTGGTCAGGCCCGCGTGCGGGGCGGGCGCGAGGACACCGTCGACCAGGGTGGCCGTGAAATCGGCGTCGGACTGGTGGGTTTCGACGGCGAGGGCGAGGCGTTCCGGATTGCCGATGGCGCTGACCAGCTGCTGCCAGGCCCCGGGGCGGTCGGTGCGGATCAGGACGCGTTCGCCGACGGCGAGGGCGCGGAAGATCAACTGTTGCGCGAGATACAGCTCGCCCGCCACATACACGCTCGAAATGCCCTGGCCCACCAGGCGAATGGCGACGCCGTTGCCGTCGTCGTCGGAGCCGAGCAACTGCCCGCAACCCGCCGAGGGCAGGTGCAGCGTGCCGAGCTCGTCGATCTCGCGGAGCTCGGCGGGCACCGTGTCGTCCAGGCCGGGCACCGCGAACGGCAGGTGGGCGAGCAGGCCCTCGCGGTGGCGGCCGTGCATGGAGATCATGTGCCGCACCGGTAACTCGGGCAGTTCCCGGGCGGTGAGCCGCCAGGCCGCGCCGATGCGCACGGTGTCGGCACTGCGGCCCGGGCGCAGTTTGACGGCCACCGTGGTGCCGCGCGAGGCGGGGACCCAGAGCTGGGCGAGTAGATCGGAGGCCAGCTGCCGGGGATCCACGGCGGCACCGATGTTCACGCTGTTGCCGAGTTCGGCGTAGCGCCAGCGCTGGGTCAGCTGCCCGGGGTCCACGCCGGCGGTGACCTGCAGTGCGGCCTGCCGGATCTCGGGGGCGGTGAGCAGGCGGGCCGCGCAGCCGCCGTCCTCGAGCACCCGCACCACGCGTTCGGTGGCGATGGTGACCGTGCGGCACGCGCCGGGCAGGCCGCCGCCGCGCCGGGCCGCGGCGGCGGGGCAGGTGACGGGGTCGAAGGCGATGGCGAGCCAGACCGTGCGGTGCGCGGTGGCGGGCAGCGGCCCGAGCAGGGATTCGTAGATGGCGCCCGCGGGCGTGCCGGAGCGGCTGCGGAAGCCGTGCGAGACGATGTCGATGCCGGACAGCGGAATGTCGTGCTGGGTCAGGCTTTTCGCGAGTTCGGGCAGCGGCAGCAGGTGGGTGGCGTGCACGGTGGCGCGGCCCAGCCGGGTGAGGCCGCCCTTCGGGGGCAGTACCTCCACGACGGCGACCACGCGGCTGCCGTCGCGGTAGAGGCCGAGTGGGCGGCCGTCGGAGGCGCGGAAGTCGATGGTGTCGGCGGGCGGGTGGCCACGGCGGGCGCGGAAGCGGCAGCGGGTGGCGATCCAGTCCGTGAGGGTGCGGTTGCCGAGTGGTAGCACCAGAACCAGACCGACCACTATGCCGAGGGTGAGCGCACCCCACCAGGCCAGTCCGCACGCCATGGCGACAAGCAGAACGACCAGTCCGGCGAGCTGCGCCCAGACCGGATTCGTGACCGAGATCCGGCCCGGCCGCCCGCCGCGACCGGTCCGCGACGGCCGCCCCGCCGACTCTCCGGATGCGATCGTCATCGTCGATCCCCGGCTCCCCGATGTCGGCCCCGCGCGCTGGCCGAGTGCGAATGAAGGTCCAGGTCACTGTACTGTGTTCGGCGAAAACCCACGACTCACTGGGGATTTGGATGCCTTCGAAACCCACGACCCGATGGCAGGTGAGCGGCTACCGCTTCCTGGTCCGCCGCATGGAGCACGCCCTGGTCCGCCGAGACGTGCGAATGCTCCACGATCCCATGCGATCCCAGTCCCGCGCTTTCCTCGCCGGACTGATTCTCGCGTGCGTCGCACTGGCTGGTTGCGGAGTATTGGCTCTGCTGCGGCCGCAGGACAAGATCGGGTCCAACAAGATCGTCATCGGTAAGGACACCGGCGCGGTCTACGTCGTACTCGACAATGCGGTGCACCCGGCGCTGAACCTGGCCTCGGCCCGGCTGGCCGCGGGCGATGCGGTCAAACCGGCCACCGTCAACGAATCCGAACTGGCGAAGAAGCCGCGCGGCCAGCTGATCGGCATTCCGGGCGCGCCGACCTCGCTCGGGTTCACCGGCGGGGACGGCCGCACCTGGACCGTGTGCGACGCGCTGTCCAACGACGGCAGCCGTACCCTCACCAGTTCGGTGCTGGTCGGCGCATTGACATTGGCGGACAAGGCTTCCGCGCTGGCGTCCGGTCGGGCGTTGCTGGTGCAGGGGCGCGACCACACGTATCTGATCTACGACGGTCAGCGGGCCCGGATCGATCTCGACGATCGTGCCGTGGTCGACGCGCTGGAACTGAGCGGGCAGTCGGCGCGGCCGATCAGTGAGGGGCTGCTCGACGCCATCCCCGAGGTGTTGCCGCTGGTTGCACCGCCGATCGAGAATGCCGGGGCGGCACCGGGTTACGCGCTCGGCGACCACCGGATCGGCGACGTGGTGCAGGTGCGGACCGACAGCAGGTACTACGTGGTGCTGGCCGACGGGTTGCAGCCGGTGTCGGCGCTGACCGCCGACATCATTCGCAATACCTACCGGTCCAGCGCCGCCGACAGCCTTATCGCCCAGGCCGATCGCACCGGAGCGCCGGTGTCCTCGGCGCTGCGGGTGTCGAAGTATCCGGCGCAGGTCCCGACCCTGGTGGACGGCAAGGACCAGCCGGTCGACTGCCTGTCCTGGCGGCCGGTCGGTTCCGCCGATACCTCCGACGGCAGCAAGCACGCCGAATTGTCCGTGCTCACCGGGCATGCCGTCCCGATCCCCGACGACGCGCGACTGGTGCCGCTGGCGCAGGCCGACGGCACCGGGCCGAATGTGGACAGCGTCTATATGAAGCCGGGCGCGGGCGTGTACGTGCGGTCCACCGGGATCGAGCCGGACAGTCAGCGTCACGACAGCCTGTTCTTCGTGTCCGACTACGGGGTTCGCTTCGGCATCCGGGATCTGGATGCCGCCAAGGCCCTCGGGATGGATCCGGCGACGGTGCGGCCCGAGCCCGCGCCGTGGCCGATCCTCGGACTGCTCGCGCCCGGGCCGACCCTGAGCCGGGAGGGTGCGATGGTCGCCCACGACGGCGTCGCCCCCGATCCGAATCCGGCCGAGGAACCGGTGAGAACCCGAGGGCCCGGGGCGAACTGACGTCAGCGGTCGCGGCTGCCGAACCTGCGGCGCAGCGGGAACGACGCGAGGAAGCCCAGAACCAGCAGCAGCGCCACCACTCCGCTGCCGATCAAGGCCACATCGCGTGCCGTGTTGTCCGGCGCCGGAGCGGGTTCGGGTAATGGGAGCTGTTGATCCCGTGCGTCGGCAGGGTGCTTGGGGCGCAGTTCCTTGTGCACCTCGGCGGTCAGCGCTGCGACGGGATCGACCGTGCCGTAACCGATGTACGGATTCCAGCCCTCACCCGGAGCGTGCGCCGTGGCCTCGATGCGCTCGATGACCTTGTCGGCCCGCATCTCCGGGTACCGCGCCCGCACCAGCGCGGCGACACCCGCGACCTGCGGTGCGGCGAAACTCGTTCCGCTATAGGGCAGCACCTGCCCCTGATTGGTGACCTTCGCGGTGGTGAGCCCGGTAGTGCGGGGATCGAGCGAGACGATGTTCTCGCCCGGCGCGGCCACACCCACCCACGGACCCGGGACGGTGAACCGCGACGGCCGGCCGAACGCGTCCACCGAACCCACGGACAGCACATAGGAGTCCCACCAGGCCGGGACCACGTAGGACGTGACGCGATCCCACGGATCCCGGTCCGGGTGCACCGGATCGGGGCCGGGATTGCTCGCCTTGCAGGTGTCGGTATTGCCGGCCGAGGCCACGATGACCACGTCCTTCTGGACCGCCGCGTACTGCACGGCCGCGCCCAGCGCACCCATCTCGGCGCTCGCCGGTTCGGTGGTGGGGCAGGCGACCAGGGAGATATTGATGACGCGTGCGCCCGCGTCGGCCGCCCGTCGCACGGCCGAGGCCAGCGCGGAGATCTTGCCGTAGCCGTCGGGCATGTCGTCGGGTCCCTTGTCCCGGCCCGCGCTCTTGGCCTGGTAGAGCGCGCTGGTCTGCCGGATGGTCATGACGCGGGCTTCCGGGGCGACCCCGGAGAAGCCTCGCCCACCCACCTGGGTGGCGGCGATCAGGCCCGCCACGATGGTGCCGTGGGCATCGCAGTCCTCGGTGCCGTCGCCGCCCGCGGCCACGTAGTCGCCCTCGGGGACGAGTCCGGGCAAGCGGGGGTGCGGGGACACCCCGGTGTCGATGACCGCCACCAATTGGCCCGCGCCACGCGAGAATTGCCATGCGCGGGGCAGATCCAGGGTGCGCTGGGTCGCCGGGACGGTCGGGCCGTCGCCGCCCGCCTGGGTGCTGAGGCAGGGAGAGTTGGCGGGATGCTCGGTCTGGGTCGGCGGGGTGGCCGGGCCGCCCGGTGGCAGCAGGCCCGCGTCGATGGGCGGCGGCCGGTCGGCATGCGCGACGCCCGGCTCCGAGCCCATTCCGAACGACACTCCCAGCGCGAGTGCCGAAGTCGCCGCCGCGAATCGGAAAGTACCGGCGCGCAGCGCTCTACCTCGCACGGCCGACCGCCGTCAGAGTCCACGCACGAGGGCGTAGAAGCCGGTCACCCAGAAGGCCAGCGGGACGACAGCGGCCACGAAGCCGTACTCCAGCAACTCGATCGCGCGGAGTACGGGCGGGGTCGACTGCTGCCGCGGCACCAGGAAGCCGAGCACCAGCGCGGCCGCGAAAAGCGCCAGCGCCACGCCGAAGACGGTGAGCGGTTGCCGCTGGGTGAGGGACGTGCCGATCAGTACGAGCAGCACGATCGCCGCGCCGCCGGCGATGAGGACCACGGCCTGTTCCGCACCCGCGTAGGTGCGGCTGCGGAACATCAGGACCGCCGCGCACACCAGGGCCAGGGCCAGACCGGGCCAGAACGGCCGGATGGCAGCCGGATCCACACTCGCCACCGCCCCGGCCACGACCACGAGGGTGGTGGCCGCGACGAGACCGGCCAGATAGTCGCGTGCCCGTTCGGATTTCGCGCGCAGCGCGTCCAGCGTGGGCAGGGCGCGGTGGTCGTCGGGATCGTCCTCGGTGGGATCGATGGGGGTGCCGGGCGCGGGCACCGGCGGCAGCGGCAGCCGGGAGAGCAGTATGGAAAGCCTTGGGGCCGACGATAATCCGGCCAGTCCGACCGCGGCGAGGCCACCGCCGACGCCGCGCAGCGGTAGGTCGGTGAGGAGGCCGACCAGGGTGGCCGGGATGGTGAAGGCGGCCAGCGTCGCGGCGCCGATGAACAATCCCGGCCCGACTCCCGTCGCTCGCCAGGTCAGCAGGGCCGTGGCCCCGGCCAGCACCGAACCGAGAAGCGCGTTGGCCCAGCCGTAATGGTCCGGGACGTAGAGCAGGCCCGCGGTGAACGCGGTCGGCAGCGCGGAGCCGCCCAGCACCAGCGCGCTCGCGCGGTCGCGGTACATGCGGGCGAGCACGGTGCTCGCGGTGACCAGCAGCAGGGTGACGGCGGTGGCCACGGTGGCGGTGATCCAGGACGGGATGGCGTCGGGGGCGGCCAGCAGGCCGAAGCAGCCGGTCAGCATGATGGCGACCGCCAGGACCGAGCCGGTCAGCCGGGCGGTGCGCGGCGACCAGCCGCGGAAGTGATCGGCGTCGGCGATGGCGACGTTGTACATGATGTCGTCGAAGAGCGGTGCGGGCGCGATGTTCTCGGCGCTCTCCAGCATGAGCAGTTCCCCGTCGCGCACGCCCTGTTCGCCCAGGCTCAGGGAATTGGAGAAGGGCGGCTGCCCGACGCGGGCCAGCGCCCATTCGTGTGGCTCGATCTGTTCGCCGTCGAGGTCGAAGTCGTTGGCGCGGTTGTGCTGATCGACCATGTCGACCACGCTCGGGATGATCAGGGCCACCGGCACATCGACGGGAATGGCCATGTCGACCTGGGTGTGCTTGGCCAGAATGGTGACTCGCGCCAGATCCGGCGCGCGCACGGTGCCGCGGAAGTCCTCGAGGTGATCCGTCCGCGAGTGCGTCACGCCCGCACTGTACGGCATGATGGTTGCCGTCCGTACACTGACCGGCCGAACCTCGGGGGAATTTCCGCGATGAGCACCGTACGGTTCCACCGCCGACCGCGCCGGGAGATGCCGCGTTCGCCCGGCGGCGAAGTCACGCTGCAGCCGCCGCCGGAGATCCCGCGAGCGGTGCCCGCCAACCTTTTCGCGAAGCTGATGCCGGTGGTGATGGGCGTCGGCATGCTCGGCATGGTGGTGCTGCTGTTCACCTCCGGCAGCGGCATCGCGTCCAATCCGATGAGCCTCATGTTCCCGATGATGATGGTGTTCTCCATGGTCGGGATGTATGCGGGCCAGGGCGGCAACGGGCAGAAGGCGGCCGAGGCCGACGAGGACCGCAAGGATTATCTCCGCTATCTCGATCAGGTGCGGCGGGACGTGGAGGTGACGGCCGGGCAGCAGCGGGCGGCCGTCGAATGGAGTCATCCCGAGCCCGGACTGATCTGGATGCTGGCCGGGACCGCTCGGATGTGGGAGCGCCGGCCGGGAGACAAGGACTTCTGTCACGCCCGCATCGGGCTTGGTAGCCAGAGACTTGCTACGAGACTGGTCGCCCCGGAAACAGGGCCCGTCGAAGAGCTCGAACCCATCGCCGCGGTCTCGCTGCGGCGCTTCGTGCGCACCCACTCCACCGTCCCCGACCTGCCGACCGCTCTAGCGGTGAAAGGCTTCGCCGCCGTCCAGCTCACCGGCGACCGCGTCCAGGCCCGCGACATGACCCGGGCCATGCTGCTGCAACTGGCCATGTTCCAAGGCCCCGACCAGGTGCTGATCGCCGTGGTCTGCGGGCCCACGGAGTCTGTGCGGGAATGGGAATGGACCAAATGGCTGCCGCACAGCCAGCATCCCGAATCCCAGGACGGGGTGGGCAGCGGCCGCATGGTGTACGGGTCCATGCGGGAGGCCCACGCCGATCTGAATCCGCTGCTGCACAATCGGGTTCGGTACTCCCGCAACCAGCCCGCAGACCCCGGGCTCACCCAGATCGTGCTGGTGGTCGACGGCGGACTGCTCGAGGCCGAGGAAGATCCGCTGCGCGAGCACGGGTTCGAGGGTGTCACCGTCGTCGACCTGTGTGGATACGCGCCCGGGCTGGCTGCCTCCCGCGGCATCCAGATGGTGCTGGAGAACGGCGAGTGCGCAGGGCGCGGTCCGTCCGGGGCGATGGAACGCTTCGCCGTCATCGACCGCATCACCACGCGCGAGGCCGAACAGGCGGCCCGGCGGCTCGCGCCCTACCGGGCTCCCGCTCCGCGCGCCGCCGAAACCGGCGGCGAAGCGGGCGAGGTGATCTCCGGCTGGGCGCGACTGCTGGGGCTCGGCGACCTCGGAACCTTCACTCCCGAGACCGCGTGGCGGCCGCGCTACGGCCGCGAACGACTGCGGGTGCCGTTCGGCGTCGGGGCCGACGGTCTGCCGGTGGTGCTCGACATCAAGGAGGCGGCCGAGGGTGGCATGGGTCCACACGGGCTGTGCATCGGCGCGACCGGGTCCGGCAAATCGGAATTCCTTCGCACACTGGTGCTCTCGCTCGTCGCCACGCACTCGCCCGATCAGCTCGAGTTCGTGCTGGTGGACTTCAAGGGCGGCGCGACCTTCCTCGGGCTGGAAGGGGTGGCCCACGTCGCGGCCATCATCACCAACCTGGAAGAGGAAGCCGACCTGGTCGACCGCATGCGCGACGCGCTCGCCGGGGAGATGAACCGCCGCCAGGAACTACTGCGCGCCGCCGGGAACTTCGCGAACGTCTCGGAGTACGAGAAGGCCCGGGCCGCGGGAGCCGACCTCGACCCGATGCCCGCGTTGTTCGTGGTGCTCGACGAATTCTCCGAACTGCTCTCGCAGCACCCGGATTTCGCCGAACTGTTCACCATGATCGGCCGCCTCGGCCGCTCGCTGCACGTGCACCTGCTGCTGGCCTCGCAGCGGCTCGAGGAAGGGCGGCTCAAGGGGCTGGAGAGCCACCTGTCCTACCGGATCGGCCTGAAGACGTTCTCCGCCAACGAGTCCCGGCAGGTGCTGGGGGTGCCGGACGCCTACAACCTGCCCGGCAATCCCGGCGGCGGCTACCTGAAGTTCGACGCCGGGGATATTCAGCGGTTCCAGTCCGCCTATGTCTCCGGGCCGTACACCGGTGGCGCGGCGCGGCGCGAGGACGGGACGGTGACCCGCTCCGGCGAGGTCGACGTGGCCGCGCGTCCGTTCAGCGCGGCGCGCGTGGAATTTCGTGCCGCGGACCGAATTCCGCTGCCCGAGCGGCCCGATCCGGTGGCCACACCCGCCGAGACGGACCAGATCTCCGAACTGGCGATGCTGGTGTCCCGGGTGCGCGGGCATGGGCGGCCCGCCCACGAGATCTGGCTGCCGCCGCTCGGCGACGCGCCCACCCTGGATCAGCTGCTGCCGCGGTCCGTTCTCACCGGCGACTGGAATCCGCTGGCGGCCTTGCGGGCCCCGATCGGCATCGTCGACCGGCCCTACGATCAGCGCCGCGATCCCATGGTGGTGGACCTGTCCGGATCGCGCGGCAACGCGGCCGTGGTCGGCGGTCCGCAATCGGGCAAGTCGACGGCGCTGCGGGCGCTGGTGATGGCGATGTCGTTGACGCACACCGCCGAACAGGTCCAGTTCTATCTGCTCGACTTCGGTGGCGGCACCATGGCCGGTTTGGGCGGGCTGCCGCATGTGGGCGCGGTCGCCAGCCGGATGGAGGCGGATCAGGTGCGGCGCACCGTGGCCGAGATGGTGGGCATCGTGCGCCGCCGCGAGGCCGGTTTCCGGCGGCTGGGCGTGGAATCCATGGCCGAGTTCCGGCGGCTGCGCGCCGCCGGGTCCGACGCCGACCGTGCGGCGGGCGTGCGGGAGGATCCGTTCGGCGACGTGTTCCTGGTGATCGACGGGTACGGCGCGTTCCGGCAGGAATTCGAACTGCTCGACCAGACCGTCATGAACCTCGCTGTACAAGGGCTTTCGTACGGTGTGCACATCGTGCTGTCGCTCAACCGCTGGGCCGAGGCGCGGCCCGCGCTCAAGGACCAGATCGGAACGCGCATCGAACTGCGGCTCGGCGATCCGATGGACTCGGATCTCGGGCGCAGGTTCGCGGCGCTGGTACCCATGGGCCGTCCGGGGCGCGGCATGACCGCAGACGGGCTGCACCTGCTGACCGCGCTCCCGAGGGTCGACGGCGACCCGGACCCGAATTCGCTGGGAATCGGTGTGGTGCAGGCTGTTTCGTTGATCGCGCAGCTGACTCCGGGGCGGCCCGCGCCGCCGGTGCGGATGCTGCCCGCGCGGCTGCCACGCGCGGAGTTGCTGCACGCGGCGGCGGACTGGCCCGCGCCGGTGGACGGCTCGCGGCCGTGCCGGCGCTTCCCGCTCGGCATCGACGAGGCGCAGCTGGCCCCGGTGTACCTCGATCTGGCCACGAGCCAGCACTTCGTGATCATCGGCGACTCCGAATGCGGCAAGACCACCGTGCTGCGAACGCTGGTGCAGTCGGTGTGCGCGGCCAACACCACCGATCAGGCACGCATCATCATGGGCGACTACCGGCGCGCCATGCTCGGCGCCGTCCCGCAGGGCTACCTCGCGGGATACGGCACCACCGCACCGCAATTCACCCAGAACATGGCCGACCTGGCCGCCTACCTCACCCAGCGCATGCCCGGGCCCGACGTGACCCCGCAGCAGCTCAGGGATCGCTCCTGGTGGCAGGGCCCGGAACTGTACGTCATCGTCGACGACTACGACCTCGTCGCCAATGCCAGCGGCAACCCCCTGCACGCGCTGGTCGACCACCTCGCCCACTCCCGCGACCTCGGCTTCCATCTGATCCTGGCCCGTCGTTCCGGCGGCGCGGGCCGAGCCATGTACGAGACCACCCTCAACCGCCTCAAGGAACTCAATGCCGCGTCGCTGGTGATGAGCTGCGGCCGCGACGAAGGCGTCCTCTTCGGCAACACCCGTCCCGCCCCCATGCCGCCGGGCCGAGGCACCTACGGCACCCGCTCCGGCGAGGAGCTCATCCAAACCGGCTGGCTGCCATCAGCGGAGCCGTGATGACAGAGCACGGGCCCGGGTGCGGTGCCCGGGCCGGTGCTCTGGAAAGTGCAGTGCGCCTTCGGTTTCTAGAACAGGCCCGCGAGGGCGGTGTCCTTGGCCTGGAGTTCGGCGTTGCCGGTGCGGACCAGGGTGGCCGCGCCATCGAGAGTGGTGTTGAGCTGGAGGACGTGCTGGTTCCACAGGCGCTGGAGGTCGGCGAACGCGTCGTTGGCGTCACCTTTCCAGTTGTTCCGCACGAACTCCTCGACATTGCGGTGGAAGGCCTCGAGCTGGTCGCGGATGGCCTCCGCGCGGCGGATGATCGAATTCGCGCCGTCGGCGACGCCCTCGAAATGGGCGGAGATGATCTGGCCGTCAACTGCTGCCATGGTGAATTCCTTTGCCAGTTGTCGGGAAAGAACGAGGGGTGGCCGAGTGGCTAGACGGCCGGGAGGTCGAGGCTCGAGATCTGGGCGTTGACCTTGGATTCGTAATCCTTGTCGTGCTCTTCGTAGTTCGAGCCGACCTTGATCAGCGTCTCGGCGGTGTGCATGAGCTTGTCGTTGAGCTTGTCGGCCTGGAAGTAGTAGCGCTGCATGAACGCGTTGAACGCGTCGGCCGCGCCGCCCCGCCAATTCGAGCCCGCGACCATGCTGTCCTCGTCGCGCTTCAGATCGGCGATGGAGTGCGTGAGCATGTCGTGGGTCTTCTGGAACTCCTTGGCCTTGGCCTGGATGAGCTCATTACTGGCTTCGAATGCACCGGCCACGGTGCCTCCTTCCGATTCGCGGGCGGACGACCTCGTAGTGATTGGACGCAGGTCGGGCCCCGCCGGTTCCACCTCCGCGCGAGAGGAAGCTCGAACCGCGGCTACCAGGTGCTATTCGCGAACAACGCGTATTGGGCGGCAGCCCGTTGATGGGCGTCGGCGATCTGATCGGAGTCCACCACGGCGGTGTACTGGCGATAGCTGACCGTGCACCGGAAGCGTTTGGCGCGGGTGAGACTGGATGCCGAAGCGTCGGTGGATTGTCCGCATTTCCCGTCCGGGAATCCTGCCGGTGCGTCCGCGACGCCTGAATAGCCGTGTTCGAGAACGGCGGTGGCGAGTTGTTTCGCGGCTTGCGCGTCCCGGGTGCGGAAGAGCATGGACGGACCGTCGTAGTTCGCGCCCGCGATCGAGTATCGATCGATGCCGTCGTCGGTGACGATCCGCTGCCAAAACGCCTGATCGGCGACCCGATGCAGGAAGCCGCGCGGTTCGGCCACGGCCATCGTCTGGAAATCGGGGAGGAAACTCTCCCCGGGATTGAGGGTGCGCCGCAACATGTGATCCGCGTCGAACGGCAGGCGCAGCACGCCCTCCGGGGTCAAGGGCGGCAAGGCATCCAGGAGCGGCAATTGCGCGTCGAGGACCTTCGTGGCTAGCGCGGTCAACTTCGGCAGTTCCGGATCCTTCACACCGACATAGGCGTTGACGACGTAGTTGCCGTGCGCGACCGTCGATCCGATGCTGGCGACCCCGGGCCGCCAATGTGTGTGGGCGTCGGGGTATTTCGGTAGCGCCACCCGTTCGTTGACGTCCGGGGCGACCGCGAAGTCGGTCTCGTCCAATTCCGTGGCGGCCTTGGCGGCGGCCGCCGCGTCACGGAACTGGAGCACGGTGACCGTGGTGAAGGAACTGCCCTCGACGGTCTTGCCGGACTTGTCGGGCTGTTTGTCGGTGTGGCCCACCGAGAGCCCGAACATCATCTTGTTCGCGTCGAGCACCGGCGCGGTGACGTCGGCCAGCACCCGGGTGGCGGTCTCGGTATTGGTCATCGACACCACGCCGGTGCCGAAGGTGAGGGCCGGGTCGATGTCGGCGCCGTTCACCACGTGGCCGGCCAGGCGTTGTGTCGCCAGCTCGATCCCCAGCCGCATGCGCGGGATGTACTCGTAGCGCAGGTCCAGCGGCAGGGTCGAGTACTTGCCGACATCCAGTGTGCGGATGTCGATTTCACCCGGGGTCGCCGTGCCGGTGACGGCCGAACCGCAGCCCGCCACCGCCGCCGCGATGATCGCGAGCAGAGCGGTCATCCGAAATCGTCGCGAGATCATTCCCGTCCTCTCCCGATCACTTTTCCGCATTGACGAACAGGGCATACTGCGCCGAGATCCGTTGCTGGGCATCGAGCAACTGGCTCGCCGCCACCTCACCGGCGAAGCGACCGTGGGTGACGTAGCAGTAGTAGGTGATCGAGAAGCGCTGCGGCCCGGTGTATTTGCGGCACTGCGCATTCGGCAGGTTCACGGGGGAGTCGGCGGGCCGGAAGGTGCGCGAGGTGCCGGAGCGCTCGGCGACGATGGCGGCGGCTCCGGCGGCGTCGCGGGCGCGGAAGACGTAGCCGCCGTTGAACGCCACCCGGTCCACGCCCGCCTGCTCGAACAGTGCGGCGTTGTCGTCGCCGGGGAAGATCTGGAGTCCGCCGTGCCGGTCGTAGACGCCGGGGATGCCGCGCTCGGACTGATCGTCGACGACGGTGCGCAGCGTCCGCCCGAGCACGCCGTCCAGGTCGACGGGCTGCTCGGTCAGCTTGTCCGGCGCGACGGCCGGGAACTTCGCCAGCGCGCCCGGGATGACGTCGATCCCGAGCTGGACGCGCGCCAGCAGGGCGGCCGGATCGCTGACCTTGGTCTCCGCCATCACGTCGTCCCACACGTAGCCGAAGATGACGAATCGGCCGGTGGCGTACCAGGATCGGACGGTGGCGTTGAAATCGTAGGACTTGTCCAGGTAGACGAAGGCGTCCGGATATTTGTCGAGGTGCAGGCGGTCGCTCGGGGCGGCGTCGAAATCGGCTTGGCCCAGGGCCTGCGCGGCCGCCTTCGCCGCGGCGTCGTCGGTGAAGATCAGCACCGTGTTCGCGAATTCGTAGGACAGCCCCGGTGATTTGTCGGAGTTTCCGGTGGTGACGTAGCCGGACAGGAAGCCGGGCGCGGCGGCCCTCAGATCGGAGGCCTTGGCGTTGGTGCGGATCTTCACGGCATTGGAGCCCAGATCGATGAACGGGCGGATCGCGCCGTTCACCGCGGCCGGAGGATATTTGACCACCGGATTGATTTCCGCCGGCAGCGGCAGATAGTTGGCCAGCCGTTCGGCCTGCACGGCGCGGCCGAGTTCCTTGCTCTCGGCCTTGTCGTACTTCTTGGGCTGGGTGATCAGGTTGCCGGTGTCGAGCTTGGCCAGGTCGATGACCGGCTCGGCCGGGGCGGCGGCCCCCGGATCCGAGCCGCAGGCGGCGGTCATCATCACCGTGACGGCGAAGGCCGCGGACATGGCTGCGCGCAGGCGCATGGGTTCCCCTCCCCAGAGCTGACTGACCGGCAAAACCCTACTTGATCCGGTTGTGCAGGACCGGAACCAGTTTGGTGAGCAGGGTCTGACCGGATTCCGGGGTCCAATTGCGGATCGCCGCGACCGCGGACGCGTCGTCGACCGGCACCACGATGGCGCGGGAGCTGGTGATCTCGCTGGGCAGGCCGAGCAGGCCGCCGCCGCCCGCCTTCGCGTCGCTGCGGACCGCGATGATGTACGAGTCGTCGGTCACCTTCAAGGAACCGTAGCCGGAGGAGGGTCGCGGGGAGGTCTCCCCGGCCGCGGGCTGGTACTGGGCGTTGTAGACGAAGCCCAGGCTCTCCAGGTATTTCGCCTGATCACTGCCGGTCAGGTAGATGCTGTATTTGGTGTTGTAGTCGTCGCCGGTCACGTCGACGACGGTGACGGACTTGCCTTGGAACGCGGGATTGTCCTTGCGCGCCTGGTCCACCGAGTTCGGGGCGGTGTTCGCGGCCGGGGCCGCACCGGCGGACGTCGTTGCGGCGGAACCGGTCTCGCTGCCACCGCTGGCGACGATGCCGATGCCCACGGCCACCGCGGCCGCCACCGTCGCCGCACCGACACCCAGGTAGAGCCGGGTCCGGTTGCGCGATGGCCGCACCAGCTCGGTGGGCTCGGCCGCGGAAACCGGTATGCCGCTCTGGGTCTCACCGGCCGGCAGCAAGCCCGGCGGCGCGATCTGGATCGGATAGGTCGGAGAAGTAGTGGTGGACACCGGGTTGTAGCCCGGCACCAGCGCGGCCGTGGCGGCCTCGGTGAACTCGCGGCAGGAATTGAAGCGCTCGGCCGGATTCTTCGCCATCGCCCGCGCGAAGACCTGATCCAGCGCGGCGGGCAGATACGGATCGACATCGGTGGCGCGCGGCGGCGGCTCGTGCAGGTGGCCCATCATGACCAGCGCCGGTTGCGTTGCGGGATACGGGTTCCGGCCGGTCAGCAGCTTGAAGAACGAGCAGCCCAGGCTGTAGATGTCGGCGCGGTGGTCCAGCGGCAACCCGGACAGCTGCTCCGGCGGCGCGTAGGCGATAGTGGCGACGAAACTACCGGTCTGGGTGAGTTCGGTGGTGTCCTCGGTGGACTTGGCGACGCCGAAGTCGGCCAGCAGTGCCCGCTCGTCCTCACCGGCGGCGGTGGAGAGCAGGAAGTTGGCGGGCTTCACGTCCCGGTGCAGCAAGCCGCGCCGGTGCGCGTAGTCCAGGCCGCGGCCGATCTGGGTGACGATGGACAGCGCCCGCAGTGGCGGAATGGCGGCCGGATCGCGCTTGAGCTCGGCCGAGGCGTCGGTGCCCTCGACATACTGCATGGCGATCCACAGCTGCCCGTTCTCCTCGCCGCGATTGTGCACCGCGACGATGTTCGGGTGGTCCAGGCCCGCAACCACATTGGCCTCGCGTTCGAAGCGGCCGCGGAACTCCTCGTTGCTGGTCAACTCGGCGGAGAGCACCTTGAGCGCGTCCATGCGCGGCAACTCGGGATGCTTGCCCAGATACACGGTCCCCATGCCGCCCGAGCCGAGCACGCGAACGATCCGGTATCCGCCGACGATGGTGCCAGGACTCAGTGCCATCGCATCAACTCCTGGATCCTCGCCGGACGCAGCGGCTCCCCCCGCTGCTCTCCGCGACTGTAGCCGGTGCCGGACGGGCACGTAACCTGGTGGCTGTGCTGAAGGATCCCTGTCGCGTGCTTCCCGGGGGCCGGTTCCCGTGATGGATCGGCAGGTCGAGGTCGTCGCGGGCGGCCATGCGCTGAGCCGGGTGGCGGGAGCGGTGATCCTGGTCGCGCATCGGGAGCGGGGTCCGATCACGCCCGAATCGCGGGCCGTGACGGCGGTGCGGGCGCTCGGGGACCTGGTCGCCGACGCCACCGATCTGGTCCCGGACGGGCCGGGGCGGCAGATCGCGCGGCAGGCCACCCGCTGGCTGATGAAGGAGGCCGAGCGGATCTCGCCCGGGCAGCCCATCGAATTCGGCATCCTGTCCACCGCCGACACCGGCGGGCTGGCCATCTTCCTGCACGGATCGGTGACGGCCGTGCTGGCCGGAACCGCGGTCGAGTACTACCGCGGCAGCGACGCCGCCTTCACCGTGGACCGGGTCGCCGCGCCGCCCGCGCGGGCCGCGGCCCTGTTCATCGACGAACCGCGGCAGCGGGCGCCGGAACTGCCCGAGCGCGGAATCGGCTCGCTCGTCGAGGGACTCGCGCCCGCGTCGGGCGCGGTGGTGTGGTTCGAGGGCGAACCGGTGGTGTCACGCACCCCGGCGCGTCCGGTGGGGGCGCGGCACCGGGCCGCGGAACCGCCGCCGCCCACGGCCGCCTTCGACGCCGAACGCGATCCCGAACCCGAACCGCCGCCGGTGGACCCGGACCTGATCCCGACCCGCACCTCCAATCGGATTCCCGCGAACCTGGATCCCGCCCCGGTGGACCCGGTCACCGAGGGCATTCCGGCAGCGCCGGACCTGCACCACGCGCCCACCGAGATGGGCGGCGCGAGCGAGCTGAGCGGCACCAACCCGGCGCCCAAACCCGACCCGGACCTGCAACGACGGCTCGAGGCCACCGCCAAGGCGACCGCGCTCACCGCGAAGGTGCTCGGATTCAAATGCGCGCGGGCGCATCCCAGCGACCCGCGGGCCGCCTTCTGCACCGTGTGCGGCATGCCGGTGGATCAGACCCAGCACGTGTCCGAGGTGATCCGGCCGCCGCTGGGCATGCTGGTGCTCGACGACGGCATGACCTTCATGCTGGCGGCCGACGCCGTGGTGGGCCGCGATCCCGAACTGTCCGAACCGGCCCGCGGGGGCCTGCTGCCACTGCGCATCGACGACAGCTCCGGCGGCATGTCCCGGGCGCACGCCGAGATCCGCTTGGTGAACTGGGATGTCACCATCGTCGACCGCGGCTCCACCAACGGCACCCGGGTGCGCCCGCCCGGCTATCGCGATTGGGTTCGGCTGCAACCGAATCAGCCGTTCACGCTGGTGCCGGGCGCGGAGGTCATGCTCGGCAACCGGGTGCTGCGGTTGGAGCCGGTCGCGCCGCCGCCCTTCGGGTAGGACGCGAGAACTCCCGCGCCCCTAGGTGTATCGGGAGTAGCAGATCTCCTGATTGGCGCCGAGCACGCCCGCGCGGAAGGCGTCCACGCGGGAGAAGCCGCTGGGCACGGTCTTGCCGTCGGTGTCGCTGGCCGCCAGTCCGTCGGTGAGCAGACCGGAGACCGCCTCGTCCAGATCGCCCGCGGACAGCGAGATGCCGCCGGACGCCTTGCGGCTCGGGTCGGCCAGTTTCCCGGAGATCACCCCGGACAGGCAGGCCGCGCGCAGACCGGTCTTCGCACCCTTCAGGGGCAGTCCGGCGGCGTGCTGCACGGCGAGGGTGTAGCGGGAGATGAAGACGATGTAGGCGGTGAAATCGCCGGTCACGTTGGCGGGCAACGCGTCCTGGTCGTCGGCATTGGAGACGCCGCGGTCGTGCAGCGCGGGCACATCGGTGCCGATCCGATTGGTGGCCGGGCAGTAGGTGACCGGCACGGTGTCGGCGCCATTGCGGCAGTTCAGCTTCGCGGTGTCGTAGCCGTACTCGGGTTCCTCGCGCACCGGCATGATGGTCGCCATCGACTTGGCCAGCTCCTGCAGGCTGGACTGGGTCACCTCGGACTGGCCGTGATTGGCGTCGTTGCCGAGAGTCTGCGGCAGATCGCCGCGGCGGCGGTCGATCTCGTTCTGGTCGATGGTCTTACAGCCCTTGGCGCCGTCGGTGAACCCGATCTGCACGGCCGTCACCCGCTCGAACGCGGAACCGTGCACGCTCTGGGGATCATCGGGGTCGGCGTCGCGGAAGGCGACCGTGGCGGCCAGCACCGCGTTCAACCCGTCGGAGGTGTTGATCGTGAAGTGCGGCGCCTTGCCCTCGGCCACATTCCGGATGAACGCGCCCGCGAAGCAATCCGCCTGCTGCTCCTTGACGATCGTCGGGGTGCGGCGGCCGACCAGTTTGGCCATCTCCTGGATGGCGTGCCCGTACTCGTGGGCCAGCACCATGACCACCGACATCTTCCCGAACTCGTCGGCCACCGCGGGCAGCAGCACCCCGCGATCCCAGCCCACCGAACCGTCCAGTCGGCAGTAGGCGGCGTTCACGAGCCGGTAGCTGGTCTCGCCGCAGAACTGCCCGGCCTGCGAGCGCGGCGTCTTGGCGTTCCAGGAGATGAAGTGGTCCACCGGGCTGAAGGCGCCGCCGAACTCGCGCGGAAACTCGCCCTGCCAATAGGTCTGGATGTCGTCGAGCGCGTTGAGCACCAAATTGTCGATACTGCCGCCGTCGGAGTTCTCCGCGGTCAGCGTCGAATCCGGGACCCCGGAGCGGGGGCCGCTGGGACCGCCGGTGGTAGGCAGACCGGCCACCTTGAACGGGTCGTCGTAGATCGATACGGCCCGGCCGTGAACATTTCGTGTACATCCGGACAAGAGCGCGACCGCCACGAGCACCACGCCCAGCGTCACGAATACACGGCGAATTCCCGTGGACCGGCGCGTGCGCACCGCCTCCCCCCGGCGTCTCCCCACGTGTTCTCCCTCGACAACCGATACCGATCGTGTCCCGGAATCGGACGGACGGCCGAGAAGCGCGACGCCGGACTCCGGGGGCTTCAATTATCATCCCACCATGTCTTCACCGGGGGCGCAGCAGATCACCGTGCGTCATGATGGAACCGAACGGGTCTTCGACGCGACTCAGCAGATCACGATGGGCCGGGCGCCGGAGGTGACGCTGTTCGTCGACAGCCCACTGGTCTCCCGCGTGCACGCGATCCTGAGCTACGAGGCCGGATCGTGGATGCTCAGCGACAACGGCAGCACCAACGGCGTTTTCGTGGACGCCCGCCGGCTGACCACGCCGCTGGTGATCAACCGGCCCACCCAGGTGCGGCTCGGCGACGCCATCAGCGGCCCGCTGCTGCACCTGCTGCCGCAGCTCGCGCGCGGCGGCGGTGGCGCGCCGCAACCGCAACCGCAGCAGCGGCCGGCGCCGCAGCAGAACCGGCCGCCGTCCCGGCCGCTGCCCCAGGTGGGACAGCCGCAGCAGGCGCAGCAGCCGTTCGCGCAGCGCCCGCCGGTGCAGCAGCGACCGCAGCAGGCCTGGCAGCCGCCGAACGTGGCTCAGCCCAACCAGAATCAGTGGAATCCGAACCGGCCGGTATCGGGTCCGCAGCATCAGCAGCCGAATCCGGTGCCGCAGCGGCCGACTCCGCCCGTCGGCAACGCGGCCACGCCGAATGTGGTGCGCCCGCCGGTCAACCAGCCGCCGCAGGGCGGCGATCCCATCAACATGACCACCAAGGCGGACACCTCGGCGCTGCCGCCGATCCGTGCGCGGGCCTCCACCGCGGCCATCGCGCGGGCCGACCGGATTCCGCGCAACGGTCTGCACA
Source organism: Nocardia sp. CA-145437 (assembly GCF_050956485.1). Lineage (NCBI taxonomy): Bacteria > Bacillati > Actinomycetota > Actinomycetes > Mycobacteriales > Nocardiaceae > Nocardia > Nocardia sp. CA-145437. The sequence continues at coordinate 1,080,967 of NZ_CP191204.1, forward strand.
TCGGTCGTACCAGTGACAACGAGATCGTGGTCAACGATCCGATGGCCTCGCGCAAGCACGCGCGGCTGGTGCCCGACCGTGAGGGCCTCGCCATCGAGGACCTCAACTCCGCCAACGGCACCTTCGTCAACGGCCGCCGCGAACAGCGCGCGCTGCTGCGCGAACGCGACATCGTCACCATCGGTAACGTCGACTTCGTCGTGCAGGAAGGCACGCTCGTGCACCGGCAGCGGCCGGTCGCCGAACAGGGCCTGCACGTGCACGGCGTCTCGTTCACCGTCGAGGGCAACAAGCAGCTGCTCGTGGACGTGAACATGCAGGCCGGGCGCGGATCGCTGACCGCGCTCATCGGACCCTCCGGCGCGGGTAAGTCCACGCTGTCGAAACTCATTGCGGGAACCACGCTTCCGTCCGCGGGCGTGGTCACCTTCGAGGGCCGCAACCTGCACGCCGAATACGAGGCGCTGCGCTCCCGCATCGGCATGGTGCCGCAGGACGACGTGCTGCACCGGCAGCTCACCGTCAAGCAGGCGCTCAACTTCGCCGCCCAGCTGCGACTGCCCCCGGACACCAGCAAGGCCGACCGCAAGCAGGTGATCGCCGATGTGCTGAAGGAGCTTTCGCTCACCCAGCACGCCGACACCCGCGTGGACCGGCTCTCCGGCGGTCAGCGCAAGCGCGCCTCGGTGGCCATGGAGCTGCTCACCGGCCCCTCGCTGCTCATCCTCGACGAGCCCACCTCCGGCCTGGACCCGGCGCTGGACCGCCAGGTCATGACCATGCTGCGGGAACTGGCCGACGCCGGGCGCACCGTCATCGTGGTCACCCACTCGGTGGCCTGCCTGGACATGTGCGACCAGGTGCTGCTGCTGGGCCCGGGCGGCAAGACCGCCTTCTGCGGGCATCCGGGCAGCGTCGGGCATTCCATGGGCACCAGCGACTGGGCAGAGATCTTCGGCCGCGTCGCCGCCGATCCGGATGGGGCCTTCGCGAATTTCCGCTCCCGCCAGGCGTTCGCGGAGCCGCCCGCGCCGGTGAAACCGGTGGAACGGGCGAAGGCGCCCAAATCCAGTCCGTTCAAACAGTTCTCGACCCTGGCCCGGCGGCAGTTGCGGCTCATCTTCGCCGACCGCGGCTATCTGGCGTTCCTAGGGATCCTGCCGTTCGTGCTCGGCGGTCTATCACTGGTCGTGCAGGGCAAGAGCGGATTCGAGTCCGTCGGATTCGTGCAGGCGCCCGATGGCAGCTTCGTGCGCGCCAACAACGGTGAGGCGCAACAGCTGCTGGTCGTGCTGATCCTCGGCGCGTGCTTCATGGGCGCCACGCTCACCGTGCGTGACCTGGTCGGCGAGCGGGCCATCTACTACCGCGAACGCGCGGTCGGATTGCGCTCCGGCGCCTATCTGATGTCGAAGGTCGTGGTGTTCAGCCTGGCGGCGCTGGTGCAGTCGGCCGTGATGATCGGCATCGTGCTGGCGGTGAAGAAGCCACCGGCCACGGGCGCGGTGCTCTCGCTCGGCACCGTGGAGCTCTACCTCGACATCGCGTTGACCGCGGTGGCCTGCGTGATCCTGGGCCTGGTGCTGTCCTCGCTGGCCAAATCCAACGAGCAGGTGATGCCGCTGCTGGTGGTGGTCATCATGGCCCAGCTGGTGATGGCGGGCGGCATGATTCCGGTGACCGGTCGCGCCGTACTGGATCAGCTGTCCTGGCTGTTCCCGTCGCGCTGGGGCTATGCCGCCGGAGCGTCCACGGTCAATCTGCCCGAGCTGTCGATCTCGGCCGCGGCGCAGCAGGACAGCTTCTGGAAGCACACGGTCGCCGCGTGGTCGCTGGATGTGGCCATGCTGTGCGTGATCGCGACGCTGCTGACCCTGTTCACCTGGTCGCGCCTGCGTTTGAAGAAGTCTGCGGCGTGACCGGGGACACACTCGCGCAGGGGTGCGAAGAGTGATTCGGTCGCGCGCTCAACGGAGCGAGCAGGCAGACTTATGACTGTGACAGCGCGAGTTGGGGCAGTGCATCTCGGCTGGGACGTGGTGTCGGTGGCCGCCGGTGGCGGCGGTTCACCCATACGCCCGGTCCAGGTCGAGGGCTCGTACACGCCGCCCGCATATCTGCTGGCCGACTCGTCGGGCCGGCTGCACACCGCCGGCGTGGACCGGCGGCCGGATGTCGGCATCGCCATCTCCGATGTGCGCGACATCATCGGGCATCCGCAGATCGTGGTGGCCGGGGCGACCTGGCCCGCCGAACTGGTGTTCCGGGCGCGCATGCACAACCCGCTGGCCTCGGTGATCGAGCACTTGGGGGCGACGCCCGACGTGCTGGCGCTGCCCTTCCCCGACGAATGGCCCGACCCGCAGGTCGACGAATTCGTGCGGCTGGTGGAACAACTCGGTGTACCCGCCGAACCGCTGCCCGAGTCGGTGGCGCTCTCGGGCTACGTGCGCGCCCTCGGCCTGGTGCGCGCGCCCGGCCGCGGACCCGGCGTCGGAGCCGTCGGCGTCTACTCCGATGGCCGCGAATGCCTCGTCGTCGCGGTGCACGGCAATGACGACCAGCCCACCGAATCGGTCAGCGTCGCCATCACCGCCGAGGCGCTGCACGAGGCGCATGCCGCCGACAATGTGGTCATCGAGGTGATGGCCGCGGCCCGTGCCATCAATGCCGACACCTCCACGGTGCTGCTCACCGGCAATGTCTGTTTCAACGACGCCTTGCGACTGGCCTTCCAGAACCACCTCGGCCACCGCTTCCAGGTCGCCGACCACCCGATGCACGCCCTCGTCCTCGGCGCGACCCATCTGCTGGTCGCCGACAGCGAAGGCGACCCGGCCTACGACCGGCCCCAGCCCGGTGCGGGACAGCAGTCGAACAGTTCCGGGCAGCAGCCGGGCGGCGCGGGACAACAGTCGGTCGGCGTCGGACAGCAGGCCGGCGGAGCGGAAGCGCGGCCTGTCGAGCAGGGGCCGCGCCACGTCACCGGTGGCCGCGACGCGGACCAAGCGCTGCAGCGCCAGCCCGAACCGCTGTCCCAGCAGCCGGAACTGATTCCCCGGCACATGGATTCACCGCCGGCGCCCGAATCCGCTCCGCAGCGCTCGGGTTCCGCGCCCCGCACCGGCCCGCAGCCCGCGGTCGACGGTGACCGCGACGGCGGCGATCCGGACGCCCGGACGCGTCGTCCGACGGCGGAGGAGGCCGCCGCGGCGCAGGGACCGCAGGCGGGTGGGCCGGGCCCGCAGCCGGTGGCCGATCCGGCCGCCGAAGGACTCACGCGGCGAATCACCGGGCAGGAGGCCGCATCTCAGGGCGGCCCCACCGGTAACACCGGACCCGGCGGTATCACCCAGCGGGTGACGCCCGAGGAATTGGCCCGGCTGACCGCGCAGGCGGGAGCGGGCGAGAACCGGACCGCCGCCGCGGGGACCGGCCCGAGTATCGATGCGGGCCACAGGGTTGCGCGCGGGTCCGAGGGCCCGGCTACCGGGTCGCAGCCCGTCGTCGGGGGACGAGGGACGCTGCCGCCCGGTCTGGAAGGCGTCGGCGGCCGATTCACGCGGCCGCCGGGCTCACCCGCCGATGACCAGATGACCACGGTCTTCGGTCCGGGTGACCACGGCGGCGCCGGATCGGGTCATGGCTACGGGTCTGCCCCCGAGGGCGGCCAGGGCTCGGGTTCCACGGGTGCGCAACAGGGTTCGGCGGGAAGCTACGGCCCCGGCGGGCAGGGCCCACAGGGCGGTCCGGGCGCTCACGGCGGTTACGGCCAGGGCGGCGGTTTCGGACCGGGTGGCCCGACCACGGGCGGCTATCCGCAGCAGGGCGGAGCGGCGGGTCAATTCGGGCCCGGCACAGGCGGTCCGGGCTCGGCGGGCGGCTACGGCACCGGCTACGGTTCGGCGAACGCTGCAGGTTCGGAGGGTTCGGCGCAGGGCGGTTACGGTCCCGGCGGCGCGCAGCCGGGTCAGGGCGGGCAGTACGGCGGCCAGCAGGGCGCCGCCGGCCAGTACGGCCAGGGCGGATACGGCTCGGGCGGTTACGGCGGCCAAGGTGGCTACGGCGGCGGCGCTTACCCGGCGGGTCCCTATGGGGCCGAGGGGGATACGTCCGGTTCGGGTCGCGGGAGTTTTGCTGGATCCGGCGGAAACGCTCCTGGTCAACCCGGCGCGATGTACGGTGGGTCGATGTCGTCGGGGGTGCGTGGGTCTACTCCGCAAACGCCGGAAGATACCGCTGGGCAGTCGGATTCGGACTCCGGATCCGGCTCCGAGGGTGATCGCAAGCAGCGCAAGGGCAAGCTGTGGAACAAGATGCGCAAGCCGTTCGGCGCGCCCATCATCGTCGGCGCGGCGGCCCTGTCGCTCCTGGGCGCGCACTCGGATCAGCGCCAGGACCCCACGGCCGGATCCCCGGCGCCCGTCGGCGGTGTGACCCGGGCCACCGATATCGAGCTGATCCCGGTCGGTGAGAGCTGCGCGGTGACCCCGTTCGTCTCGGGGCTGCCCGGCTCCGGCGTCGCCACCATCGGCGACCCGCACAAGACGGACTGCGTGCGGTCCGGCATCGACACGCTGCGCTACACGCTGCCCGGCCCGGTGCGCGGGGTCGACCCCGGCCCGCCGTTGCACATCTGACCGCCGGCCGGGGGCATCCCCCGGTGGCGGGGCGCATCGGACCGGTGGTCACGGCTCCCGGGACCGATTCGAGGGTCCGCGGTCCCCGCTGGTATGGTTGCTCGTTGGTGTGCGGTACGGCCGGGTTTCCGGCTGTCACACGAGCCCCGGGTCTCCACCGGCCGCCGGGATTCAGCTCGATCGCGTACTTGGCTGGCAAAACCTACGACAGACAGGGATGCACTGTGCCTACGTACAGCCCCAAGGGCGGTGACGTGACCCGCAAGTGGTACGTCATCGACGCCACTGACGTAGTGCTCGGCCGTCTTTCCGTGCAGGCTGCGAACATCCTGCGTGGCAAGAACAAGCCGACCTACGCCCCGAACGTTGATGGCGGCGACTTCGTCATCATCATCAACGCCGACAAGGTCGCCATCTCCGGCAACAAGCGGCAGGACAAGGTCCTCTACACCCACTCCGGTCACCCGGGTGGTCTGAAGGGCCGTACCGTGGGCCAGATCCTGGACACCCGCCCCGACCGTCTGGTCGAGCGCGCCGTCAAGGGCATGATCCCGAAGAACAAGCTGGGCAACAAGATCATCGGCAAGCTGAAGGTCTACGCGGGCCCGAACCACCCGCACGCCGCCCAGCAGCCCATCCCCTTCGAGATCAAGCAGGTGGCCCAGTGACCGCTCCTGAGGAATTCAACGACGACTACGTCGTCGAGGACACCGCCGTGGAGGTCGTCGAGGAGGGTGACGGTTACGAGGCCGAGGCCGAGTACACCGAGACCTTCTCCGCTCCGGTGATCATCGATCGTCCGGTGCAGACCGTCGGCCGCCGCAAGGAGGCCGTGGTCCGCGTGCGCCTGGTGCCGGGCTCCGGCAACTTCGTGCTGAACGGCCGCACCATCGAGGACTACTTCCCGAACAAGGTGCACCAGCAGCTGGTGAAGTCCCCGCTCGTCACCGTCGAGCGCACCGAGACCTTCGACATCCACGCCCGCCTCGTCGGTGGTGGCCCGTCGGGTCAGGCCGGCGCTCTGCGCCTGGCCATCGCGCGTGCCCTCATCGAGGTCACCCCGGACGACCGTCCCGCCCTCAAGCGTGCCGGCTTCCTGACCCGTGACCCGCGTGCCACCGAGCGTAAGAAGTACGGCCTCAAGAAGGCCCGTAAGGCGCCTCAGTACTCGAAGCGCTGATATTGCGCCGTCAGGCTCTACCGTGCCCGGCCCCCGTGGGGACCGGGCACGGTACGGTCTACACGGCAACCTGTGCGAGAGCAGGCTCCCCACAACGGTTTACAACCGTTGCCACCTCTTTCCTGGACGCACTCCGCCGCGGAACGCGGCGGAGTGCGAGAGTCCCGGAGAGGGCGGGAAGCCTGCTCTCGTGCTGTATCCACCGAACTGCAGGGGTGTTGAGGTAATGGGACGTTTGTTCGGTACCGACGGTGTGCGCGGGCTCGCCAACGGGTCGCTGAGTCCGGAACTGGCGCTACAGGTTTCGGCCGCCGCGGCGCAGGTCCTGAGCCGCGGGAAGAAGCGCGCCGTCGCCGTCGTCGGACGCGATCCCCGCGCCAGCGGCGAGATGCTGGAGGCCGCCGTCACCGCGGGCCTCACCTCCGCGGGCGTGGACGTGCTGTCGGTCGGCGTGCTGCCGACGCCCGCCGTCGCGTACCTGACCGGCGTGTACGACGCGTGCCTGGGCGTCATGATCTCCGCCTCACACAACCCCATGCCGGACAACGGCATCAAGATCTTCGCCGCGGGCGGGCACAAGCTGGACGACGCCGTCGAGGACCGGATCGAGGCGCTGGTCGCGGAGGGTGGTTTCACCCGGCCCACCGGCGCGGCGATCGGCCGCATCCTCGGACGCCCCGGCCTGGGCGGGCACGTCTTCGACGTGAACGACCGGTACAGCCTCGAGGGCACCCACGAACGCTATGTCGAGCACCTGGTCCAGGCCACCGGCCGTGACCTGCGCGGACTCACCGTCGTGGTGGACTGCGCGCACGGCGCGGCCTCCGAGGTCGGGCCGGCCGCCTACCGCGAGGCGGGCGCGACCGTCATCGCCATCAACGCCGACCCCGACGGCCTCAATATCAACGACGGCTGCGGCTCCACGCATCTCGAGCAGGTCCAGGCCGCCGTGCGCGCGCACGGCGCCGACCTCGGCCTCGCCCACGACGGCGACGCCGACCGCTGCCTGGCCGTGGATGCCACCGGCGCGGTCGTGGACGGCGACGCCATCATGGCCGTGCTCGCCGTCGGCATGCGCGACTCCGGCGACCTCGTGGAGAACACGCTGGTCGCCACCGTCATGAGCAACCTCGGCCTGCACATCGCCATGCGCGAGGCCGGAATCACGGTGCGCACCACCGCCGTCGGTGACCGCTACGTGCTCGAGGACCTCCGCAACGGCGGCTACACCCTCGGCGGCGAGCAGTCCGGGCACGTGGTGTTCCCGCGCTACGGCACCACCGGCGATGGTGTGCTCACCGGCCTCAAGCTGATGGCGAGGATGGCCGAGACCGGCAGCAGTCTGGCCGACTTGGCGGGCATCGTGCAGGTCGTCCCGCAGATCCTGGTGAACGTCCCGGTCACGGACAAGGCCGCCGTCGCCACCGCCCCCGCGGTGCTGGAAGCCGTCGCCCAGGCCGAGCAGCTGCTGGGTGACACCGGTCGAATCCTGCTGCGCCCCAGCGGAACCGAACAACTGGTCCGCGTCATGGTCGAGGCCACCGACCCGGACCAGGCGCACCACCTCGCCGACCATCTCGCCAAGCTGGTCGAGGCGGTCTGACTCTTCGCCGAGTGGCACACCCTGGCGGGGATTCGTCCGAATTTCCCTCCAGGGTGTGCCACTCGACGGTCAGTGGGATTCGGTGAGGTGTCCGTTGGACAGGTGCCAGCGGCGAGTTGCGGTGACGGTGTCGAGCATGCGGCGGTCGTGGGTTACCAGGAGGACTGTGCCCTCGAAGGATTCGACGGCCTGTTCCAGCTGTTCGATGGCGGGGAGGTCCAGGTGGTTGGTGGGCTCGTCCAGCACCAGTAGGTTTACGCCGCGGGCTTGTAGCAGCGCCAGCGCGGCGCGGGTGCGCTCACCCGGGGAGAGAGTGTCGTTGGGGCGCAGCACATGCGGGCCGCGGAGACCGAACTTCGCGAGCAGGGTGCGGACATCCGACTCGTTCCAGTCGGGGATCTGCGCGCTGAAAGTGTCCGCGAGGGTGGCGGTTCCGCGGAACAGGCCGCGCGCCTGATCGACCTCGCCGATCGCGACGCCCGAACCGATCGACGCGGAACCGTTGTCCGGCTTCATCTTTCCCAGCAGCAGTGACAGCAGGGTGGATTTGCCCGCGCCGTTCGCGCCGGTCAGCACGATGCGATCGCCCCAATCCACCTGCACCGTCACCGGTCCCAGCGTGAATTCGCCGCGGGACACCGTCGCACCGGACAGCGTGGCCACCACCGCGCCGCTGCGGGGGGCGGCCGCGATGGACATGCGCAGCTCCCACTCCTTGCGCGGCTCCTCCACCACGTCCAGGCGTTCGATGCGCTTGAGCGTCTGCTTGACCTTGGACGCCTGCTTCTCGGTGGACTCCGCGCGGGCTTTGCGGCCCATCTTGTCCGAATCCGCCTTCGACTTGCGGCGGGCATTGCGGACACCGTGTTCCATCCAGTTGCGCTGCATAGTGGCCCGCGCCTCCAGGCCGGCCTTGGTGTCGGCGAACTCGTCGTAGGCCTCGCGGGCGTGGCGGCGCGCGATCGCCCGCTCCTCCAGGTACGAGTCGTAGCCGCCGTCGTACACGCCGACCCGCTGCTGCGCCAGATCCAGCTCGACGATGCGATTCACGGTGCGCGCCAGGAACTCCCGGTCGTGGCTGATCACCATGAGCGGCTCACGCACCCCGGTCACGAACTGCTCGAGCCGGGCCAGGCCGTCCAGATCGAGGTCATTGGTGGGCTCGTCGAGCAGCAGGATGTCGAAGCGGGACAACAGGACCGAGGCCAGACCGGCGCGGGCCGCCTGACCGCCGGAGAGCACGGTCATCGGGGTGGCCAGACCGTGCGGGAGGCTGTCGGTGAGGCCCAGATCGGCGGCCACCTCCTCGGCGCGCTGCTCCAGGTCCGCGCCGCCCAGGGCGAGCCAGCGCTCCAGGGCGGGGGAGTACTCGTCGTCACCGCCGTCGGCGAGGCGTTCGGCGGCGGCGTCCATGGTCTGCTGGGCGGCGGCCACCCCGGTGCGGCGATACAGGAACTCCAGCACCGTCTCGCCCTCGATGCGCTCCGGCTCCTGGGCCAGATAGCCGACGGTGGCGTCCGGCGGGCTCAGCACGATCGCGCCCTCGTGGGCGTCGCCGTCGGCGAGCATGCGCAGCAGGGTCGACTTGCCCGCCCCGTTCACCCCGACCAGGCCGATCACATCGCCGGGGGCGAGGATCAGGTCCAGGTCGGAGAACAGCAGACGCTCGCCGTGTCCGGCGGCCAGGCCGCGCGCATGCAGAGTGGTGCTCACCAGGGCGATTCTGCCGTGTTCAGGGTGGCACCCTGACGTCGGGCCTCGGAAAGTTCAGGGTCGTTATCGGGCGAGGGACCGATGTGCGCGCGGCCGCGGCTCGGCAGAGTGGAGACATGACCACAGAGTTTCCGACCCCGGCCCCGAAGCGACTGACCCGCTCCCAGCACGACAAGTGGATCGCCGGCGTGTGCGGCGGTCTCGCCGAATATGTCGGCTGGAGCCCCGGTCTCGTCCGCTTCCTCTTCATCCTCTCCTGCCTGCTGCCCGGACCGCAGTTCCTGCTCTACATCGCGCTGTGGATCATCATCCCCAAGCGCTGAGTCATCCCCAGGCCGCGAGTTGTCCACAATCGGCATCGAAGGTGGTGCGAGGGGTGATCGCGAGTGCCAGGATGGTGATCACGCCACTGCGGAGGAGTGCACACCATGGTCACATCGGGTGATCTGCCCGGGCTGGATCTGCCGGAACTGGACGCGCATTCGGAACTGGGCGGGCTAGGTGCGGTCGAGTTGTCGCACCCCACACAGGATCTCGACGCGGACGGCCTGGCCGACACCGTGACCACCGGCACCGCACACGCCATGCAGGTGTGGACGGATCTGGATCACGACGGCTACGCCGACCATGTGACCGTGGTGGACAGCGGCGGTGACTACGCCGCCTGGGAATTCCACCACAACTCCGACGGCACCACCGCGTGGGTGCGCACGGACGGCGGACACCTCGGCGGCACCTAGCCAGGGCTGACGGGGGTTTCACGCCACGGGCCATGGTCCGTGGGGATTCGAGGGGGGATCGATGGGTGAATCCGGCGACTTCGGCGTGCGCGTCACCGCGCTGCACACCGCGGCCACCACCCTGCGGGACAACGCCGAGGCGCTGCGGCAGCACGCCCACGCCATCGGCGACCACGCCTTCGGTCTCGGCAATGACGCGGCGGGACGCGACTACTCCGCCCAGGGCGCCGCGATCCATCGTGGATTCGAGCGCGCGGCCGGCTGCCTCCGGCATTGGGCTGCCGCGGCCGCCGCCACCGCCGACGTCTTCGACCGCGCCGCCTCCGAATACGCCCGCCTGGACCACGATCGCGCCACCGCTCTCCACCAGGTCGGCCGATGACCTTCGACCCCACCGGCAAAACCGCCGATCAGATCCTCGACCACGGAGCGCCCGGCCTGTGCTATTGGGAACAGTTCCTGCCCCTGTACGCCAAGGCATTCGGTGAACCAGCCGGTGTGAACCTGACCGAGATCTACGCCCGCTACGACGAACAACGCGGTCTGAACCTCGACGAATTCGACACCGCCCGAGCCGAACTGGACAAGGCGCTCGCGGACGCCGAATCCCGCTTCACCTCCCACCACTCGGTGGCGAACTCCCTTCCGGCGGCCTGGACCGGCGCAACCGGCACCGAGGCCCTCGCCCTCCTGAATTCCCAACTGCGCCAAGCCCGCGACGACCTCGACACCCTCCGCGCCGCCTCCACGGCGATCGCCGCCGCTGCCGACCCGATCCGCGACGCCATCCTCACCAAGGCGGAACGAACCCGAGGCCTGCTCGAGCCCACCCCCGATGGCGAAGCCCACATCACCATCGAGGGCAGGACCCCCGACGCGATCGGCGCCCTCGGGACAGCGGACCCCTGGCTCACCGCCACGTTCCGGCCCGAGGTCGACCGGCAACTGGCCGCCTTCACCGCCACCTGCGCGGCCACCGCCGACACCGTCGAGTCCCACTACCGGACCATCATCACGGCCTTCGAGCAGGTCATCGACCACACTTATCCACAACCGTCCCAAACCCTGCTGCCCCAACCGGAGACGAATTCCGCGGCCCTCCTCGGCAGCAGAGTCGGGGCGCAGCCAGACTCGACCGGGGTGCAGACCAATCCTGCTGGGGCGCAGCCCAGCGTGGCTCCCGCGCCGTCCGAGCCGGATTCCTCGCCGCCGACGGTAGGCCCCGGCCAATGCCCACAAGGCGACCTCGGGGCAGCGCGGTCGCGGGACTGCTGCGGGCCGGGCGATTCGGGCGCGCCCGGACCCGCGCAGGAGGGACCCGGTCGGCCCGTCGTCGGCACCGCGACCGGGCAACCATGTGACCACGCGTGTGCGAAGGGTGTGCCCACCCGTCCGGTCGAGGCCACCGAACCCGCCTCTGTCGGACCGGCTGCCGGCGTGGAGCCTCCGGTCTCCAATACACCCACCCCGGCCGATTCGGGATCCGTCGCCGTGCCGAAACAGGCCCAGCCCCAGGCCGAAGTGTTCGCGCAGGCGCTCGCGGGCCTCATCGGCAAGCTCGAAACCGGTTTGCAGCAGGGCTTATCCGCCGTCCTCGAACAACTCGGCTCCCTGTCCGACCCCGCATCCGATACCCCGGGCGACGGAGAGACGCCTGCCGGGCGGGAGAACTCTGCCTACCCTGACCAGCCGGCCGACCCGAATGCGCACGCCGACTCGTATAAGCCCACGGGTGTGGACAGGCCTGCCGAACCGCCGCCCGGCCCAGGGACATCGAACCTTCCGTCCGGCCATCTCGAATTCGACCTCGCCGGAAAGCATTTCGTAATCGACCGCGAACCAACGGGTGACATGTCCATCTCCGTCACCGACGAATCCGGCCGAACGCAGGTCTGGAGCCTGACCACCGACGACTCCGGCAAACCGGCACTCGCCCCGGACAACACAGTCGGACACCCGTCCATCCCCGCGGCCGGTGACCCCGATCCAGCGACCGCCGCGCCAGACCCGCGCCCACCTGGTAATTCGCCACCGATCGAAGCTGCCACGCCCACAGGTCCACCGTGCGCCGCGGAGGTCCCGACCGGGTTCACTCCCGTTCACGTCCCCTGTGTGGCGCCGCCATCAGCTGAATCGCCCACTCCGGCAGCGCCTTCCGGAGGGCACGAACCGCCCACGTGCATCGGAACTGCCGAGCTGGACGCCGGAAAATCGCCGGACGGCGGCGGCCTGTCCGGGTGCGACGGGCTGGGCGGAGTCGAGCTGGGTGGTTCCACCGTGTGTCCGGCGGCGCCCGAAACCCCGGGGCCGACCGCACCGCTGGGCGGCGGCGAGTCGCAACGGAACGGAGGGATGCCGCCTGATGACCCGTCGGTGCCTGTGTCACCCGCCGATCCGGGCGTGGTGCTCGGAAGTCCCGATGTGCCGCTGGAGATTCCGGAGGCAGGCGTGGAGATCCCTTGACCGTCGCCCCCCAGTCGGGTTACTTGCGGAGGGCCTGGATGAGTTGGAGGACAGGGAGCTTCTGGGGCTGATCCGGCTCGTCCTCGACGGCGTCGGGGTCGACGACCTGCGTGTGGGGGATGAGGGCTTCGGGGTCGGCGAAGGGCTTGTACTTCTTGTCGCCGAGGAGGGTGTAGTTGAGGTAGCCGACCAGGAGGGCGCGGGTGAGGCGTTCGGTCTTGGGCTCGTGCTTGCCCGCGCCGAGGGCGGCGAGGGCGCGGCGGCCTTCGACCATGCCGTTGTGGGTGGCCTTGTCGAGGGAGCGGAGGATCGCTCCTTCGCCCCAGGCGGAGGCCAGGGGGAGGGCGTCGGAGCTTACCGAGTCGATGTCGGCGGCGCCGGCCAGGATGAGGGCGGGGGCGTCGACCTTGGCGGCCAGGGCCTCGGCGGAGGGCGCGGTGGGGGACGGGAAGAGGGCGCCGACGGCGGCCACCTCGCGCTGGGAGGCGGCGATGACGGCCGCACCCGCGCCCATGCCGTGACCCACCAGGGCCAGGCGGTCGGGGCGGACGCTGATATTGCCGGTGCCCAGCCGCACCCCGGCGCAGATGTCGAGGGTGGTGAGCAGGTCGGTGGCCAGGTTCAGATGCGAGGGGATGGGCCCGCGTTCGGTGTCGGGCGCGGCCGCGACATAACCCCAGGAAGCGAGGTGTTCCAGCAGGCGGCGGTAGTTGCCGACCCCGGTCAGCCAGCCGTGCCCGAAGGCCACCGCGGGCAGGTTCAGCCCCTTGCCGGGCGTGTACACCACCCCGGGCAGCCCGGCGATGCCGAGATTCCCGCGCAGCACCTCGTGCGGGCCACGCAGGGTCAGAGTGCTCAGGAGCGATTTCACAGACACCGACACGGAGATGAACTTAGTCGGTCCGGCGGCCGAATGCCTCGAGCGAACCCACGCGGAGACGCACGGAACCCAAAACGGATGCGGCTAGGCTGGTGAGCCATGTGCGGAATCGTGGGGTATGTGGGGTACCGGGACGCGCTCGGCGTGGTGGTCGATGCGTTGCGCCGCATGGAGTATCGGGGTTACGACTCGGCCGGAGTCGCGATTCTGGACGGGTCGGGCGGGCTGGCCGTCGAACGCAAGGCCGGGCGGTTGGCCAACCTGGAGGCCGAGCTCGTCGATCGCGGGCCCGAGCGCTACGCCGGGTCCACCGGCATGGGCCACACCCGCTGGGCCACGCACGGCGCGCCCACCGACCGCAATGCCCACCCGCACCGCGACCGCACCGGCCGGGTCGCGGTGGTGCACAACGGCATCATCGAGAACTTCGCACCGCTGCGCCGCGAACTCGAGGAGGCGGGCGTCGAGCTGGGCAGCGACACCGACACCGAGGTGGCGGTGCACCTGGTGTCGCAGGCCTACGCGGCCGGGGACACCGCCGGTGACTTCGTCGCCTCCGCGCTGAGCGTGGTGCGCCGCCTGGAGGGCGCGTTCACCCTGGTCTTCACCCATGCCGACCACCCGGGCACCATCGTCGCCGCCCGCCGGTCCACCCCGCTGGTGGTCGGGGTCGGGCGGGGCGAGATGTTCATCGCCTCCGACGTCACCGCGTTCATCGAACACACCCGGGAGGCAGTCGAACTCGGCCAGGACCAGGCCGTGGTCATCACCGCCGACAGCTACCGGGTCACCGACTTCGCGGGCACGGCCGACGAGGCGCGGACCCGCCCGTTCACCATCGACTGGGACCTGGCCGCCGCCGAGAAGGGCGGCCACGACTACTTCATGCTCAAGGAGATCGAGGAGCAGCCGACGGGCGTCGCCGACACCCTCATCGGCCACTTCGCGAACGGCCGCATCGTGCTCGACGAACAGCGGCTGCACGACCAGGAGCTGCGCGAGGTCGACAAGGTGTTCGTAGTCGCCTGCGGCAGTTCGTATCACGCGGGCCTGCTCGCCAAGTACGCCATCGAGCACTGGACGCGGCTGCCCGTCGAGGTGGAGCTGGCCAGCGAATTCCGTTACCGCGACCCGGTTCTGGACCGTTCCACGCTGGTGGTCGCCATCTCCCAGTCCGGCGAGACCGCCGACACGCTGGAGGCGGTGCGCCACGCCAAGGAGCAGAAGGCGCGGGTCCTCGCCATCTGCAACACCAACGGCGCGCAGATCCCCCGTGAGGCCGACGCGGTCCTGTACACCCGCACCGGCCCGGAGATCGGGGTGGCGTCGACCAAGGCGTTCCTGGCCCAGATCACCGCCAACTATCTGGTCGGTCTGGCGCTGGCGCAGGCGCGCGGCACCAAGTACCCGGACGAGGTGGCGCGCGAGTTCGCCGAACTGGAGTCCATGCCGAAACTTGTTGCGCAGGTGCTGGAATCGGCCGAGAAGGTGCGTGAGATCGCCCGCCAGTTCGCGCACGTGCCGACGGTGCTGTTCCTGGGCCGCCACGTCGGCTACCCGGTCGCCCTCGAAGGCGCGCTCAAGCTCAAGGAACTGGCGTACATGCACGCCGAGGGGTTCGCCGCGGGCGAGCTCAAGCACGGCCCGATCGCGCTCATCGAGGACGGTCTGCCGGTGTTCGTGGTCATGCCGTCGCCGAAGGGCCGGGCGGTGCTGCACTCCAAGCTGCTCAGCAATATCCGCGAGATCCAGGCCCGCGGCGCGCGCACCATCGTCATCGCCGAGGAGGGCGACGACACGGTGCGGCCGTTCGCCGACTTCCTGATCGAAATCCCTTCGGCCCCAACGCTGTACCAGCCGTTGCTGTCCACCGTCCCGCTGCAGATCTTCGCCGCCGAGGTGGCGCAGGCGCGCGGCTACGACGTGGACAAGCCGCGCAACCTGGCCAAGTCGGTCACCGTCGAGTAGGGACCGCCCGCAGTTGGGGTTTCAGGGGCGAAGCCCCTGAGAGTCCCGAGAGTTGGTTCCCTCACTGGACGGTGACGGTGCCCTTCATGTCCGGGTGCAGCGGGCACAGGTAGCGGTAGGTGCCGGGCGTGGTGAAGGTGTGGCTCCACTCGCCCTTGCGGATGATCGGGCTGTTGATGCCGAGCGCGACATCCCCGATGCCCTGCACCGCGTGCGGGGCCTTGTCGTCGAACTTCCAGGTCACGGTGTCCCCGGCCTTGACGGTGATGTCGGCCGGGGAGAACTTCATGTCCGCGACGTTCACGGTGACCGCGGCGGGCGCGGCCGGACCGGTCGAGGTCGCCGCCGAGGACGCCGGAGCTGCGGCCGTCGAGGTGGCGGCGGGCTTCGAGGTGTCCGAGGAGGAGCAGCCCGCGGCCGCCAGCGCCACGACGGCGACGAGAAGCAGGGCACGCGAGGACGACTGGCGGATCGGCATGTCAGCCAGGCTAGTACCCGCCGATAGCGGACCATTCGCGGGCATCGCCCTGACCTGCACCGCACGGGGCCGCGACCGGCGTAGTCTCCACAACGGCAGGCAGTCCGGATCCGGGAGGCGACCCATGACCGCACCGGCGGTGCTCGACTACTACACGGCCGACGAGGTACGCGCCGCCGAAGCCGAACTCTTCACCCGCGTGCCCGCCGGAATGCCCATGCGACGAGCCGCGTTCGGCCTCGCCCAGGTGGTGGCGCGCGAACTGCGTGAACGCACCGGCGGTGTGGCGGGCCGTGCCGTCACCCTGCTCGTCGGCTCCGGCGACAACGGCGGCGACGCCCTGTGGGCGGGCTCGTTCCTGCGCCGGCGCGGGGTCGCGGTCCGTGCGATCCTGCTCGTCCCCGAGCGCGCCCACGCGGAGGGGCTGGCGGCGCTGCGCGGCGCGGGCGGGGACATCGCCGCCGCTCCCGCTACCGTCCGGGAGCTGCGGGAAGGCTCGGTCGACGACGTCGGGGAAGGGGCGGTCGACGAGGCGGTGCGGCGGCGGGGGCCGGAAGCCGACGCCGCCGCGACCACGCTGCGGCGGCTCGGATTACGTCCGGGCGTTCCCGCCGCGCCCCGCCGCGTGGCCGCCCTGCTGGGCACGCCGGACCTGGTGGTCGACGGCATCGTCGGCATTTCCGGACGCGGCTCCTTGCGTCCGGTGGCGGCCGGACTGGTGGCGGGCGTGCGATGTCCGATCATCGCGGCGGACCTGCCCAGCGGCGTGGATCCCGACACGGGGTCCGTGAACGGTCCGGCGGTTCGCGCGGATGTCACCGTCGCCTTCGGCGCGCTCAAGCCGGTGCACGCGCTGGCCGCGCCGTCCTGCGGGCGAATCGTGCTGGTGCCCATCGGGTTACGGCTGCCGGACGCGAACATGATCGCGCTGGAGCCACGGACGGTTGGAGCGGTCTGGCCGGTGCCCGGGCCCGCCGACGACAAGTACACCCAGGGCGTCACCGGCGTGTGCGCGGGCAGCGCCACCTATCCGGGCGCGGCCGTCCTGTGCGCCGGCGGGGCGATCGCGGCCACGTCGGGCATGGTGCGCTACGCGGGCACCGGCGCTGAACGGGTGCTCGCGCACTTTCCGGAAGTGATTGCCGCGGAATCTATTTCCGCCACCGGACGCGTGCAATCCTGGGTCTTCGGCCCGGGTGGGGGCACCGATTCCGCCGCCCGCGACCGTTTGGCCGAGATCCTCGCCACCGACCTCCCCGTGGTGGTGGACGCCGACGGCCTCACCCTGCTCGCCGCGGATCCCGACCTGATCACCGGACGGACCGCCCCGACGGTACTCACCCCGCACGCTGGTGAATTCGCCCGCCTCACCGGCTCCGAACCGGGACCCGACCGAGTGGCCGCCGTGCGTAAGCTCGCCGAATCCTGGCATGTCACAGTACTTTTGAAGGGTCGAGCCACCGTGGTGGCCAGCCCCGGCCGCCCGGTCCTGGTCAGCGAGGCAGGCGGCAGCTGGGCCGCCACCGCCGGTTCCGGCGATGTCCTGTCCGGCATCATCGGCGCCCTCCTGGCCCGCGGCCTGCATCCCGCCGTCGCCGCCGCCTCCGCCGCCCGAGCCCACGCTCTGGCCGCCAATCTCGCTGCCCACTCCGCCACCACCGCGGGCGCCCCGATCTCCGCTTCCCCCTTGCTCTCCCACGTCCGCGAGGCCATCGGCACGTTGCGGGAACTCGCACTCTGACGGGCCGCCGGGAGAACCACGTCAACCAGTGGTGGCGGCGGTGTGCAGGGCGGTGCGGGCGGCGGCGATGACGGGGTGGTCGCCGGTGCCGCGGCGGTAGGCGAGGTGGGTGCGGCGGCGGGTGGGGAGCGGAGTGAGAGTGACCGCGGCGGGGGCGGAATGGGTGCCGAGGTCCGGGACGAGGGCTACGCCCTGGGCGGCGGCGACCAGGTTGAGGACGGTGCCGAAGTCGTCGGCGTGGTGGCGGATGCGGGGGGTGAAGCCCGCGGCCAGGCAGGCGCGGACGGTCATTTCGTAGCAGAGGGTGCCGGGGGTGCCTGCGATCCAGGGGGAGTCGGAGTGGACGGTGAGTGGGCCGGGGCTGAGGGCGGCGAGGTGGATGGTCTCCTCGAAGAGGGGTTCGGTGTCGAGGCCGGGTTCGGGGGCGAGGGGGACGTAGTCGTATTCCTGGAGCAGGGCGATATCCAGGGTTTCGGCGCGCAGGGCGGCGGGGGCGGCGGCCGGATCCAGTTCGGTGACCAGGAGTTCCAGCAGGGGATGGTCTCGGCTGAGGGAGACCAGGGCGGGGGAGAGGATGTGGTGGACGGCGGTGGGGAAGGCGCCGATACGCAGGGTGCCGGTGAGTTCGGTGCGGGCGGAGGCGAGTTCGGCGGTCGCCTGTTCCAGCACGGCGAGGATGGTTTCGGTGTGCTCGACCAGCCGCAACGCGGCGGGGGTGAGGACGACGCTGCGGCCGGTGCGTTCCAGGAGCGGTAGCCCGGCTTCGCGTTCGAGGGCGGTCAGCTGCTGCGAGACGGCCGAGGGCGTGTAGGTGAGGGCCTCGGCGACCGCGGCGATGGTCTTCCGGTGCGCGAGTTCGCGGAGCAGGCGCAGACGACGGACATCCAGCATCAGTTGATCTTATGCTCGGGGATAGAAACGTGAAATAGACCTGACGTATTCGCTCGACCAGGCTGGTGCCATGACATTCAACGGCCTCTACGTTCCCCTGGTCACGCCCTTCACCGCCGACGACGAACTGGCCGCGGACGCCCTGGAGGCGCTCGCCCACGAGGTCCTCGACGCCGGCGCGGCGGGCCTCGTCGCGCTGGGCACCACCGGCGAACCCACCACCCTCACCCGCGACGAGCAGCGGCGCGTCATCGATGTCTGCGCCCGCGTCTGCGCCGAACGCAACGCCACCCTGATCGTCGGCGCGGGCTCGAACGCCACCCTCGACTCGGCGCGCGCCCTGTCCGCCCTCGACCCGCGCGCCACCGCCGCTCTCGCCGTGGTCCCCTACTACAACCGGCCCTCGGAAGACGGTGTGGTGGAACACTTCCGGGTGATCGCCGCCGCCAGCCCGGTGCCGGTGCTGATCTACCACATCCCCTACCGCACCTCCCGCACCCTGAGCGCCGAAACCCTGTGCCGACTGGCCGAACTGCCGAACGTGGCGGGCTTCAAGTACACGGCCGGCGGGATCGACGAGACCACGGTGGCCTTCCTGGCCCGCGTCCCCGAGCACGTCTCGGTGCTGGCGGGTGACGACCTGTTCGCCGCCCCGCTGCTCGCCCTGGGCGCGACCGGAGCGATTCTCGCGTGCGCCAATGTCGCACCTGCGGCCTACGCCGACCTGGTCGCGGCCTGGCGCACCGGCGCGCTCGATACCGGCCGCGCCCTCGGCAATCGGCTGGCCCCATTGGCCGGCGCCCTGTTCGCCGAACCCAATCCCATTGTGGTGAAAGCGGTTCTGGCCGCCCAGGGCCGCATCCCCACCCCGGACGTGCGGCTGCCGCTGCTTCCAGCGAGCCCCGAAGCCCTCGCCGGAGCCCTGGCCGCCGTGCCCACGGCACTCGCCGCGGCGATCTGAATCCGCCCCGCGACGGCCGCCCCGACTCGGGTGTGACGCGAATCGCCCCTGCCCGGATGGCAGGATCGGAGGTGTGAAGCAGCCCGACCCACAGGTGGAAACCCTCGTCGACCTGGACGCCATCGCCCACAACGTGCGCATTCTGGCCGAGCACGCCGGTGACGCCGCGGTCATGGTCGTGGTGAAGGCCGACGGGTACAACCACGGTGCGGTCGAGGTGGCGCGGGCGGCGCTGGCGGCGGGGGCGCGGGAACTGGGCACCACCACGGTCGCCGAGGCGGTGGCCTTGCGGAGCGCCGGGATCACCGCGCCGATTCTGTGCTGGCTCAACACCTCCGACGCCGACTACGGCAGCGCCATCGCCGCCGATATCGAGATCGGGGTGTCGGCGCTCGCGCAGTTGGAGGCGGTGGCCGCGGCCGCCCACCGGCTGGGCCGCACCGCGACCGTCAGCCTGAAAGTGGATACCGGGCTCAACCGCAACGGGATTCCCGCCGCCGAATACCCGGAGGTCCTGGAGCTGCTGCGCCGGCTGGTCGACGACCGGACCGCCCGGCTGCGCGCGATCTTCTCGCACCTGGCGCTCGCCGATCAGCCCGAGCACCCGGTCAACGACCGGCAGCGGGAACGCTTCCTCGAGTTCATCGCCACCGCCAAGGAGCACGGCCTCGAACCCGAACTCGTGCACATCGCGAATTCCGCTGCCGCACTGACCCGCCCGGACCTCGCCTTCGACATGGTCCGTCCCGGCATCGCCGTCTACGGCCTGTCACCGATTCCGGAACTGTCCGACTTCGGGCTGCGCCCGGCCATGACCTTCCGCGCCCGCGTGCTGCGGGTGAAACGGGTCGCCGCCGGGGAAGGCGTCTCCTACGGCCACGACTGGATCGCCGAACACGACACCACCGTCGCGCTGCTGCCCGCCGGATACGCCGACGGCGTGCCGCGCACCCTCGGCGGGAAGTTCTCGGTGTGGCTGGGCGGCGCGCGACGAACCCAGATCGGGCGGGTGTGCATGGATCAGATCGTGGTGAATCTCGGCGAGAACGAGGCCGGAGTCCAGGCGGGCGACACCGCGGTGCTGTTCGGCGGCGAACCCGGACAGCCGCGCGCCCAGGAATGGGCCGACGCGCTCGGCACCATCAACTACGAGATCGTGTGCAATCCGCGCGGCCGCGTCGTGCGCGACCACATCGGCGGTGACCGGTGAACGACCACCGCATGCTCGCCACCGTCGAGGACACCGAGGCGCTGGGCCGCGAGCTCGCCGAACAGCTGCAGGCCGGGGACCTGGTCATCCTCGACGGCCCGCTGGGCGCGGGCAAGACCGCGCTCACCCGTGGCATCGCCGCCGGGCTGGGCGTCCAAGGACGGGTCAGCTCACCGACTTTCATCATCGCCCGCCAGCACCGCGCCGGCGCGCACCCGGGCGCGGTGGCGCTGGTGCACGTGGACGCCTACCGGCTCGGCGGCGACCTCGACGAACTCGACGCCCTCGACCTCGACACCGATCTCGACCACGCGGTCGTGGTGGTGGAATGGGGTCTCGGCGTGGCCGAACACCTGGCCGACCGCCACCTGCGGATCCAGCTGCGCCGCGAACCCGAGTCCGATGTCCGCACCGCGGAATGGGAGTGGGTCGCCGCCACCTGATCCGGCGCGAGATTCCCGCAGGCAGACACCACGCCGAGTGGGCTGTACCACCCGGTATTGTTGAGGCAATCATGCTGATATTGGCTGTCGACACCGCGACTCCCGCCGTCACAGCGGGACTGGTGGAACTGGAACCGGCGCAACCCGGGTCGAACGCACCGCGCATCACCACGATCACCGCCGAGGTGACCGTGGACGCACGCGCGCACAACGAGGTGCTCACCCCCCAGATCCTGACCTGCCTGGCCGAATCGGGCCGCTCGCGGGCGGATATCGCCGCGGTCGTGGCGGGTATCGGGCCGGGGCCGTTCACCGGACTGCGGGTCGGCATGGCCACCGCCGCGGCCTTCGGCGACGCGCTCGGCATCCCCGTGTACGGGGTGTGCAGCCTCGACGCCATCGCCGCCGACACCGAGAGCTATCTGCGCGAGAGCTCCGACCCGGTCGAACTGCTGGTCGTCACCGACGCCCGCCGTCGCGAGGTGTACTGGGCGCGCTATCGCGCGGTCCCCGGCAGCCTCGTCCTCGAACGCTGCGAGGGCCCCGAGGTGAGCAAGCCCGGCGACCTGGACCAGGCCGCCGCCACCCTGATCGCCGGATCCGCCTCGCACGTCGACTATTTCGACCTGCCCGTGCTGCCGGTCGAGACGCCGTCCCCGGCCGGGCTGGTGCGCTGCGCCGCCGCCGACATCCTGTCCGGCGCCGTTCCCGACCCGCTGGTGCCGCTGTACCTGCGCCGCCCGGACGCCGTCGAGAAGAGTTACGCGCAGGTGGGCCGATGACCATCCGCATCGAACCGATGCGGCCCGCCGACGTCACCCGCTGCGCACAGCTCGAGCAGGTGCTGTTCCCCGAGGACGATCCCTGGCACGAGGTGTCGTTCCTGTCGGAACTGGCCGGACCGCACAACCGCTACATCACCGCCCGCGACGCCGGCGGGGACATGGTGGGCTACGCCGGAATCGCGTTGCTCGGCACCGCCGAACACCCTGAGGCCGAAGTCCACACCATCGGCGTCGACCCGGACCATCACCGGCGCGGCATCGGCACCCTGCTGCTCGAGGCGCTGCTGCTGGAGGCCGGACGCCGCGGCGGACCCGTCTTCCTCGAGGTCCGCACCGACAACGCGCCCGCGATCACGCTCTACGAGAAGCACGGCTTCCACATCATCGGGCTGCGCAAGAACTACTACCAGCCCAGCGGAGCCGACGCGTACACCATGCGGCGACCGGCCATGGCCGGATTCCCGCAGGACGGATTCACCAAGGACGCCGAGGTCTCGTCATGATCGTCATGGGTATCGAAAGCTCCTGCGACGAAACGGGAGTCGGCATCGTGCGGCGGCTGCCCGACGGCAGCTGCGAACTGCTCGCCGACGAGGTCGCCTCCAGCGTCGACCAGCACGCCCGCTTCGGCGGCGTGGTGCCCGAGATCGCCTCGCGCGCACACCTCGAGGCCATCGTGCCCGCCATGCGCCGGGCTCTGGCCACCGCCGGGATCAGCAAGCCCGACGCGCTCGCCGTCACCATCGGCCCCGGCCTCGCCGGTGCCCTGCTGGTCGGCGTGGCGGCGGCGAAAGCCTATGCGGCGGCGTGGGATATCCCGTTCTACGCGCTCAACCATCTGGGCGGGCATGTCGCCGTCGACACCCTCGAGCACGGGCCGATGCCGCCCGCGGTCGCCCTGCTCGTCTCCGGCGGGCACACCCACCTGCTGCAGGTGACCGACCTCGGACAGCCCATCACCGAACTCGGCAGCACCGTCGACGACGCCGCGGGCGAAGCCTTCGACAAGGTGGCGCGGCTGCTCGGCCTAGGCTACCCGGGCGGACCCGTCCTGGATTCCATTGCCACCGACGGTGATCCGAAGGCCATCGCCTTCCCCCGTGGCATGACCGGACCCCGCGACCCCCGCTACGACTTCTCCTTCTCCGGCCTCAAGACGGCCGTCGCCCGCTATGTCGAAGCGGCGCAACGGGAAGGCCGCGACCTGCCCATCCCCGATATCGCCGCCTCCTTCCAGGAGGCCGTCGCGGACGTGCTCACCATGAAGGCGGTGCGCGCGGCGCAGGACGTCGGCGTCGACACCCTCGTGCTGGGCGGCGGCGCCACCGCCAACTCCCGCATCCGGTCGATGGCCGAAGAGCGGTGCACGGCCGCGGGAATCACCCTGCGCGTCCCCAAGCCGCGCCTGTGCACCGACAACGGCGTCATGATCGCCACCCTGGGCGCGCACGTGATCGCGGGCGGCGCACAGCCTTCCGAACTGACCGTGGCCACCGACCCCGGCCTGCCGGTCTCCACCAGCTATCTGTGAGAGTCGGACCACGGTGGTCGGACACGTGGATTCGGGCGTGAATCAGCGCGACAACTGATTTCGTGACGGTTGGGGTAACTCGTCGGATGCGCCCGGGATCGTTGGGCACTCAACCGCTGGCACGGACGCCCAACGGTCAACGGCTCATTGCCGGCCGCTGGAATCGCGGGGAGGCGGCATAGGCGTTGGCGCGCGGCGTCGGCGAGACGTGCGGCTCCGGATCGATCGGCGGCAGCGTGGTGCCCAGCAGGGGGCCCAGCAGGCGCGGCAGATCCGCGGGGAACGGGATCTGAGGTAGATCCGGGTCCGGCCGCAGCGGCGGCTGCGAGGTGATGCTGGGGACCGCGGGAGTGCTGTTCGCCGAACCGGTCTGGGCCGGGGGCACGGCGACGGTGGTGCGGTGGTTCTGGTTCGAGGTCGGGTTGACCGAACCCTGCGCCGGAACGGTGGTCGCCGGCACGGGCGGCGTGGTCGCCGGTTGCTGCGTCGAGGTCGGCGAGTAGTGCGCGGGCTGCGGTTCCTCGATCACGAACTCCTTGACCCCGTACCCGACGATCAGGCCGACCACCACGATCGCCCCGGCGAGGGTGCCCGCCAGCTTGGTGAAGGTGCCGATCGGCGCGTCCGAGCCCAGGCCGATCACCGGGAAGGCGGTCGGCACGGTCGAATCCGCCACCAGCGCCGCGCCTTTCGCGATCGCGGACTCCGGCTCCGGCACGGTGACCACCGGAATGTCGAGCTGGCGTTCCAGCCCCACCACCATGATCGGCACGTTCGCGCCGCCGCCGATCACCGCGACCGCCTCCGGGAACTTCGGGGCCCGCGTGAAGACCCCGCGCGCGAACACCGCCAGATCGTGCAGCAGGTCGGCGACGATCTCCTCGAAATCCACCCGGGTCAGCTTGAGCGGCTGCCCGGCCACATGGTCGATGGTCACCGCCGGGACCACCGACAGGTGCTCCTTGGCGGCGCGGCTGCGATTGAGCAGGATGCCGCGGTTCGGGCGGATGCCGCGACGCGACAGGTGGCAGTCCAGCAGGTGCTGCAGGATCAGTTCGTCGATGGCGTTGCCGCTGATGGTGGTGATGCGCTCGGACCGCAGCACGGTGTCGTCGGCGTGATCGGCGACCGAGACCGTGGTGCCCTTGGCCCCGATGTCGATGACCGCCACCGTGTCCCAGCGGTCCAGCAGGCCGGTGTGCCGCAGGTAGGCGAGGGCCGCGGTGGTCTCCGGAATCAGCTGCACGCCGTGACGCTGCCGCCCGATGGCGGAGCGGATGATCTGGGCCTGCTCGCGGTCGCGGTAGGCGACCGCGATATCGCCGGGCGGGGTGGAGTCGGGCTCGTGGAGGCCGTTGTTCCGGGCGCCCGCGCCGACCGGATGCACGGTGTCGCGGGGGATCTGGGTGGTCATCAACTCGATCGAGGAGGCCACCAGATCGCCGAGGTCGGAGTGCGCGGTATCGGCCGTCACGACCCGGTAGTCGAAGCTCTGGGCGCCGTTGGGCGCGGTGGCGACCGTCGCCGAGCACACCACTTCGCTCCCGGCCGAGATGCCGAGGGATGTTCGCATGTTCACCTCCCTTCGAGCGGATGGTCCTGGTGGAGACGACCATCTCGAACGGACTCCGGACACGCCCAACGGGTAGCGGACGATTCCGGCGAGCTACGGACCGTGGCGGGCTCGCGTCCGATGGGGCATCCGGACCTGCCACTGATCACTTGCGGTCTTGCTCTCTTCTCGAGCCCGTGCGCGGGGTTGCCGCACGGAAAGCGGGGTGAAGCAGATGTGTAACTGTCGACGGCGCGCGTGACCCGACCGATTCGGTCTCGCCGCGTGGCCGCCGTCAATGGTGTCACAATCCGTTATCCGAACGTTACAGATTTTCGGATTTCTTTGGAAGACCTCAGATTCCCGGGCCGTCGGGTCGGCGAGTCGTGTCCGGAAGCTCCATTGGCAGCCCCTTGCCTTGAGCGCTGGCACTCCCGTGTATAGAGTGCTAGGTGGCACTGGTATTTGTGCTCAGGTGCCAGCTGATGACTACTGAGCAGGGGTCCCGGCACCCGCGACGACGGGGCTGATTGCCCAGGGTCACGCACATGACCGAAACCGTGCGTCCGGGGAACAGCCCCGGACGAGAAGAATCCCCTGAAAGTGGAGGGCTCAACGTGGCGAGCGTGAACATCAAGCCGCTCGAGGACAAGATCCTCGTCCAGGCCAACGAGGCCGAAACCACCACCGCCTCCGGTCTGGTCATCCCCGACACGGCGAAGGAGAAGCCCCAGGAGGGCACCGTCATCGCCGTCGGCCCCGGCCGCTGGGACGAGGACGGCGAGAAGCGCATCCCGCTGGACGTCAAGGAAGGCGACGTCGTCATCTACAGCAAGTACGGCGGCACCGAGATCAAGTACAACGGCTCGGAGTACCTGATCCTGTCGGCCCGCGACCTGCTGGCCGTCGTCACCAAGTAAGCGACGCACCAACTCTCGGGGCCCCAGGGGGCTTCCCCTGAACCCCTTTCGAGAGACACCGCCCCGGAGTCGCAGCTGTCGATACAGCAACCGGCCCGGGGCGGAGTGCGTTCGCCCCCGACCTTCACAGGAGTAGGTACATGGCAAAGCAGATCGAGTTCGACGAGAAGGCTCGTCGCGCTATGGAGCGCGGCGTCGACAAGCTCGCCGACGCCGTCAAGGTCACGCTCGGCCCGCGCGGCCGGCACGTGGTGCTGGCCAAGGCCTTCGGTGGCCCGACCGTCACCAACGACGGCGTGACCATCGCCCGCGACATCGACCTCGAGGACCCCTTCGAGAACCTGGGCGCGCAGCTGGTCAAGAGCGTCGCCACCAAGACCAACGATGTCGCCGGCGACGGCACCACCACCGCCACCGTGCTGGCGCAGGCGCTCATCAAGGGCGGCCTGAAGAACATCGCCGCCGGCGCCAACCCGATGACCCTGGGCAAGGGCATGAGCAAGGCCGCCGACGCGGTCGCCGCCGCCCTGCACGCCGCCGCCACCCCGGTGAACGGCGAGAAGGCCATCGCGCAGGTCGCCACCGTGTCCTCGCGGGACGAGGAGATCGGCGCGCTCGTCGCCGAGGCGCTGACCAAGGTCGGCAAGGACGGCGTCGTCACCATCGAGGAGTCCTCGGGTCTGCAGACCGAGGTCGCCATCACCGAGGGCGTGCAGTTCGACAAGGGCTACCTGTCCCCGTACTTCGTCACCGACCCGGAGACCATGCAGGCGGTCTACGAGGACGCGTGGATCCTGCTGAATCGCGAGAAGATCAGCTCGCTGCCTGACCTGCTCCCGCTGCTGGAGAAGATCGCCGAGTCGGGCAAGCCGGTCGTCATCATCGCCGAGGACGTCGACGGCGAGGCGCTGTCCACCCTCGTGGTGAACGCGATCCGCAAGACCCTCAAGGTGGTCGCGGTGAAGGCCCCGTTCTTCGGTGACCGCCGCAAGGCGTTCCTGGACGACCTGGGCATCGTCACCGGCGGCACCGTGGTCAACCCGGACCTGGGCATCACCCTGCGTGAGGCCGGCCTGGACGTGCTGGGCAAGGCCCGCCGCGTCGTGGTCACCAAGGACGAGACCACCATCGTCGAGGGCGCGGGCACGCAGTCCGATATCGACGCCCGGGTCGCGCAGCTGCGCAAGGAGATCGAGAACACCGACTCCGACTGGGACCGCGAGAAGCTGGAAGAGCGTCTGGCCAAGCTGGCCGGCGGCGTCGCCGTCATCAAGGTCGGCGCGGCCACCGAGACCGAGCTCAAGGAGCGCAAGTACCGCGTCGAGGACGCCGTCGCCTCCGCCAAGGCGGCGGTCGCCGAGGGCATCGTCCCCGGCGGCGGCACCGCCCTGGTCCAGGCCGCGGCGACCCTGAACGCCCTGCGCGACACCCTGACCGGTGACGAGGCCGTCGGCGTCGAGGTCGTGCGCCAGGCCCTGCTGGCCCCGCTGTTCTGGATCGCCAGCAACGCCGGTGTCGACGGCGCGGTCGTCGTCTCCAAGGTGACCGAGGGCGAGAACGGCTTCAACGCCGCCACTCTCACCTACGGCGACCTGGTCGCCGAGGGCGTCATCGACCCGGTCAAGGTCACCCGCTCCGCCGTCGAGAACGCCACCTCGGTGGCCCGCATGGTGCTGACCACCGAGTCCGCCATCGTCGACAAGCCCGTCGAGGAAGCGGCCGACGCTCACGCCGGCCACTCCCACTGATCGATCGGTGAACCGAGGCCCCCGGACGGATTCCGTCCGGGGGCCTCGGCGTTTCGGGCTGTGGGGCAGATCGAGGGGCGGCATGAATTCTCATGGCGCGCACGGAGTTACGGGGTCCGAATCGTCCCATTTGGTTCGGGTGTTACCCGGGGTCCCCTACCAGTTGACAGGGTTCGGGCGGGGCGGAATTGGGAGATTGCCCCGGAGAGTGTTCCGGGGCGCGCTCTGGGTCAATCTCTCACGGGGAAGGACGAACGGCCGTTTCCGTGGCGGAGAGCGGTGTGCGAATGGTGAATCGGGGTCGGCGGGGCCGGGTCTGTGGCTATCGCGGCGAGAAGGCGGTCGCGGAGGGCGGGCGGCGGCGGGGTGGCCGGCACGGACGCGGCCAGCGCGAGCGCTTCTCGGGTCTGCTGCACTTCCAGGGTGAAGGCGGCGCGCAGTACGGGGTCGTCGGTATCCAGAAGGTCCGCCACTGCGCGCTGATCTTCGTCGCCGATCGATCCGAGCGCGACAGTGTGCGCGAGATCGATCTGGCTTTCGTTCATCTCACGTCACTCCCAAACTTTTCTTGAGTCGTGTCAGTCCGTCCCGAATACGGGACTTAACGGTAGGTAACCCTACGCCCAGATAGGCCGCCACCTCGGCGTATGTCCGACCGCCGAAGTACGCGAGAGAGATCGCCTCCCGCTGTGTCTCGGTCAGGGTGGCCAGCCCGGCGAGCACCGCCTGCTGTTCCAGCCGCCGCCCGACCTCTTCGGTGACCTCGTCGAACTCGTTGCCGAGGGTGCTGGTGCCGTACGCGACCTCACGCTGGGCGTGGGCCTGTTCGGCACGGACTCGGTCGACCGCGCGGCGATGGGCCAGCGTCATCAACCAGGTGACAGCCGATCCCTTGTTGGGATCGAAATTGGCGGCCGTGCGCCAGATCTGGAGATAGACCTCCTGAGTGGTCTCCTCCGCGTATCCCGGATCGTGGAGCACGCGTAGGACCAGGCCGAACACTCGCGCGCTGGTGCGGTCGTACAGCTCGGCGAAGGCCTGCTGATCGGACTGCCCGCAACGCTCGAGAAGTGCGGCGAGTTCGAGACTTTCGGCTGCGCGCGCCGTCACCGCAGAGTCCACGCTGGGTGCATCCACCCCTCGTCCGTCCCTCGAGCTCTGGAACGAGTCGCCCTCTGCGGCAGGCGGCCGCGTTGTCACAACGCTCCGTTCTGTGTCATCGGCCACGAGGGTAGCGTGCCGCTATGACCTCCTCTCGGGTGGGGGTATTCGGCAAAGCGACTGTGGCACAGCGATTTTCCGATATGACCGAAACGTCGCAATCGTGACATCGAAGACACGCCGTGACGCGCCGGAGGTTGCCGACCCCGCCGGGCGGTGCCGGGTGTTTGCTAGCTATTCGGCGCGCCACCCCGAAAGGATGGGAAGAATCTCGAGCCCGGCCCGCTGTCACATCAGGGACACCGCTGGTGAACACCAGTCCCGCGCGTTTGCCGAGAGTGCCTGCGGGCGCCCGGATTACGCGACGATGCGGCGGCGATTGCGGCGGGCGTGCAGCTCGCGCTCGGTCTCCGACATGCCACCCCAGATGCCGTAGGGCTCACTGACCTTCAGCGCGTGCGAACGGCACTGCAGCAGCACCGGGCAGGCCTTGCAGATTTCCTTGGCCCGCAGCTCGCGCTGGGCCCGTGCCCGGCCGCGCTCGCCGTCCGGGTGGAAGAACACGGCGGAGTCCTGGCCGCGGCAGGATCCGCGCATCTGCCAATCCCATACATCGGCGTTCGGCCCGGGGAGGTGGGTTGGCATCGGCATGGTGAACTCCTCTTGGTGCGAGCTCGTCGGCATTGTCGAGCGGTGCTGGTGGCAAACAGGTGGCCGCATCGCCGTGGCCCGGCGATCGCACTTCATCGGCGCCGCAATTCAGCACGACGCCAACGACGGCGATGACGTACGTTAGGTCGCGAAACGAATTCGAGTCAATAGCTTCATTCGACTCGAGCCGAATACCTGCACATTAGAGAATTAACATCCGCGCTATTTACAAGATGGGGTGCCTGTGGTGATACTGATCGGTTGCCCAGCGTCGTGACCTGGTTGTGATAGCTCATCCGACTGGGTAAAACCGCTGGTAGCACAGGCTTTTTGGACCCGAATCCCGATGCCCCGCGCTATGCAAGGCTCTCGATCAGAGTGATCTCAGCCATTGGACATCCTGCGCTGAGTAGGGTAGAGATGGCCGCCTCGAGGCCGCCGGGTTAATAGCGCGAAACGCTATACGAATTCCTTACGGGCGTGCTGGTCGATAGCGAGGACAGATTTACGGAGCGGAAACACAAAGGCTCTGGTGAATGCTGGCCGATAGCTGGCGACCTATGCTATGGCGGCTGCCCTCACTTGTCCGGCCACTGGTTACAGTGCGACTGTGCCTGTGCTCGAAGTGAACTCCGTACTCGCCGACGCCGCTTTCGGCTCCACGCCCGAGCGTGCTGCCGCCGGGTTGCCCGCCGCGCCCGACGCCGCCGGATCCTGGCTGCGCGCGGTCTCGCTGAGTGGAATCGGGCACTACGCCGCCGCGCGCGCCGAACTCCGCCACGCCCGGCGCGGCACCACCGACCCCGCCCTGCTGTCGCTCACCCACAGCACCGAGGCGTCGTTGCTGCGCCAGCTCGGCTGGCACAACCACGCCGCTGTCGTGGACGGGCGCGCCGCCGCGCTGGCGCTGCCCGCGCTCGCCGCCGCCGCTCCCGCACCCGCGGCGACACTCGCGGATATCCGATCCGCGGAAGCCGTTTGCGACGCGTTGACCGGACTCGCCGCCGATGCCCTGGGCACCCTCCGCCCGGCGCTTGCCGCCCGGCTGCTGAATCGTTGCCGAAATTATCTCGACGTTCACCTGGCCACCGCCGACGCGGCGTGGCGGCCGCGGGTGCGGCTGCACTGGGTGAGTGCCGAGACGGCGCTCTCGGCTCCCGGCTCCAGATTGATCTCCGCCCCCGCCGCCGATCCCGCCGCGGGCGATCGACCGATCCCGGCCGACCCCGCCCTGGCCCACGCCGAGGCCGCGGTCGCGCTCGCGGAAAACTCGCCCTCGCTGCGGCATCGAGTGAAATCCCGGCTACTGCTGGCGGCCGCCAGCGCCGCCGCCGGCGACCTCGATCGATCCCGCGCTCTCGCAGTCGAAGTCGATCGGGCCTGTGCCGAGCATGAGCTGCTCCCGCTGCGCTGGGCCTGCGCCATGCTCCGCTCCGGCATCGAACCCGGTGGTGACGGCGCGGCCGTGGCGGTGGAGTGCGCGCGGTTGCTGGCCGCTCGCGGCGGGCGATTGCGTTCGGCGAGCGAGCTTCTCGGACGTCCCTGAGTAATCCACGAGCCGTCCTCGAGTGATCTCCGGCACTTCCCTGAGACTGCCCCGAGAACGACCCCGTAACGATTGGCACCAGTACGCCAGCCGCTATTGTTGGACCGTTCCGCCCCTCCGCGGAAGCACCGGCTCGCCTTCCCGCCGCCGTGCCACTCTCGTAAACGCCAGGAACAGCTCTGACGATGAACAACACGGGTGAGGAGTTGGATCCCGCTGTCGTCGCTGCCGCAGCGCAGGGCGACCGGGCGGCCCTTTCCCAGGTACTGGTGAGCATCCGCCCCCTCGTGGTGCGGTATTGCCGTGCGCGCATCGGAACGGCCGAACGCGGCCAGCTCTCCGCTGACGACGTCGCGCAGGAGGTCTGTCTGGCCGTCATGACCGCCCTTCCCCGGTATCAGGATCAGGGTCGACCGTTCATGGCGTTCGTCTACGGCATCGCCTCGCACAAGGTCGCGGACGCCCACAGAAATTCCGCCCGTAACAAGGCGGACGCCATGGCCGAAGTACCGGATGTCATATCCACCGACCAGGGACCGGAACAGCGAGCTCTCGAATCCGAAACGAGCCGACAGATGAACGCACTGTTGGCGACATTGCCGGAGAAGCACCGAGAAATCCTGATCCTTCGCCTGGTCATGGGTCTGTCGGCTGAAGAAACCGCAGTCGCCGTGGGCAGTACGGCGGGTGCTATACGAGTCGCCCAGCACCGGGCACTCGCGAAACTCAAGTCTCAAGTGGCGAGGGCAGGTGAAATGTATGGCTAGGGATGGCGAGCGCGGTCGGGGCGACTTCAAGGCGCGACCTGGATCGCAGAACAGCGGTCCCTACGCCGAGGCGTCCGGTGATACCGGGCCGGTCGATATCGCCGCGGTGCGACGCGACGATGCGCTGATCGACGCCATCTCCGGTGACGGTCCCGTGCAGACGGGTACTTCGGAGGAATACCAGCTGGCGGCCCTCTTGGCCGACTGGCGTGCGGAGATCATGGCCGAGCCTTTGCCGGCCGGACCGGACCTGGATGCCATCGTCGCCGCGGTCAATCAGGAGATCGGTGCACGACAGGCCAGAATCGGCGCGGGCAACCGCGGGCGACTACGGCTCGTCCGGCCGATCCTGGGTTCCGCGGCGGCCCTGGCGCTCATCTTCGGTGGCCTGACGGCGTTCTCCTACAATGCGAGTCCCGGTGATCCGCTCTGGCGGATGAAGACCGTCGTGTTCAGCGAGCAGGCCCAGTCCACCGTGGTCTCGCGGGCGGACAGCGACCTGGAGCAGGCCAAGGAGCTCATCGCGCAGGGCAAGGCCGACGAGGCCAAGCCGCTGATGGAGCGGGCCGCGGACAATGCTTCTCAGGTCAACGACTCGGGCAAGAAGGACAGCCTGACCGATCGCTGGCAGCAGCTCTACACCCAGCTGCAGGCGACGGCGCCCAAGGTGGCCGAGTCGCTGGCGGCGGTGGCCCCGGCCACGACCAAGGCCCCGGTCGTGCCGAGCACCACGAATGTGCCGGTGTCGCCGGTCAATCCGCCGACCAAGACGGATGGCAATCCGTCGACCTCGGTCGATTCGTCGGTCCTCGGCGGCACCAATCCGAACCCGAACCCCGCCACCGGCGGTGGCATCTCCACGCAGCCTGTGGTGCCGCCGGCGACCCAGGTGCCGACCGTGCCGCCGGTGGAGACCCAGCCGCAGACGGCGCCGCCGACCGCGGGCAATCCGACGTCGGTCGTGGTGCCGACCGTCAGCAACCCGGAGCCCGGGACCCCGGGCGCCGGGCTGCCGCCCACCCAGCAGCAGCCGCCCACCCAGCAACAGCCGATCACGATTCCGCCGGTGCTACCCTCGTCGCTCGCTGTGCCGACCGGAATCCCCGCGGTGCCGGGAACGCACTAGGCAGTTCCCGATAGCCCTGCGGCCATCGGTGTTTCATCAGTCGAAAACGGAAAGGGCCTGCATCCCAGGGGATGCAGGCCCTTTCCGATGAATCAGACGTCGAATCCGTCGAACCCGTCGCCGTGCAGTGCCTCGTTCATGGAAGCGTCCGCGTAGCCGCGGCAGTAGTCCCAGGTGACGTAGGCCTCGGGCGTCGGGTCGTAGGCGGGTTCGTGCGGTCGCACCGTGCCGTCCACCAGTAGCTGGAGGAGGTTGGCGCGCAACATGTCCCAGTCGTGGTAGTGATCCTGCCGGCAGTCCTCGCAGCTGACCACGAGACCGCGGATGCCGCGGTGGGCCAGCAGTGCCTCATATACCGCGAGGTCGGCGAGATCCTCTTCGACCGCTAGGCGCTCGTGAGGATCCAGCGGTTCCCCCGGCTCGATGGCATCGAGCGCGGCCGACGGGTCGGAGGGGTCTCCGGCGAATGGATCCGGCGGCAAGCCAGGTGGTAGATGGTCACGCACAGTCCCACGGTACGCAGAACCACCCCCTGTGCGCCAGCGCTGAAGGGGATTTGCCTCCACTTCGCTGGTGGTACGGCGGACAGTGATGTAGTGACAGCCGACACGTTAATGCCAGAGTCGACAATTCGCAGCGCCAATGACATCCGCTACAGGTTCGCGGCCCGCCGGGGTAACGCGGGCCGCGAAGAGCCTGGAGCGAAGCGGAGGGCAAATCTGGCACAGCATCGTGGACGGATACCATGGTTGACCAAAGGCCGGGTAGCAATCGCCGGCATTGCCATTCATCTACGCATCCGCCGGGACCCGGCCCGGTGGGTGTTGCCGAGGTCCAGGAGGGGTCGATCCGAATGAGCAGTCCCGTGACGGGCGAACGTAACGCAGGCCGCCCCCATACGGGCGGCGACGATCCCAACAAGATCGCCATGCTCGGCCTCACCTTCGACGATGTGCTGCTGCTTCCCGCGGCCTCCGATCTGATCCCGAGTTCGGTCGACACTTCCAGCAAGCTGACCCGCGACATCTCGCTGCGGACCCCGCTGGTGAGTTCGGCCATGGACACCGTTACCGAGGCGCGTATGGCCATCGCCATGGCGCGGGCGGGCGGTATGGGCGTGCTGCACCGCAATCTGTCGGTGGAGGCGCAGGCCGCGCAGGCCGAGACCGTGAAGCGGTCGGAGGCGGGCATGGTGACCGACCCGGTCACCTGTCGCCCCGACGACAGCCTCGCCGAGGTCGACGCCATGTGCGCCCGTTTCCGCATCTCCGGTCTGCCGGTGGTGGACGAGCGCGGCATGCTGGTCGGCATCATCACCAACCGCGATATGCGGTTCGAGGTGGACCAGGACCGCAAGGTCGCCGAGGTGATGACCCCGGCGCCGCTGATCACCGCCCAGGAGGGCGTGACCGCCGAGGCCGCGCTGGGCCTGCTGCGCCGCCACAAGATCGAGAAGCTGCCGATTGTCGACGGCTCCGGCAAGCTGCGCGGGCTCATCACGGTCAAGGACTTCGTCAAGACCGAGCAGTACCCGAACGCCACCAAGGACCGCGACGGTCGACTGCTGGTCGGCGCGGCCGTCGGTGTCGGCGAGGACGCCTGGTCGCGTGCCATGACGCTGGCCGAGGTCGGCGTGGACGTGCTCATCGTGGACACCGCGCACGGCCACCAGTCGGGCGTGCTGCAGATGGTCTCCAAGATCAAGGCCGAGGTCGGCGACCGCGTGCAGATCGTCGGCGGCAATGTCGCCACGCGCGCGGGCGCGCTGGCGCTCGTCGAAGCCGGCGTGGACGCGGTGAAGGTGGGTGTGGGCCCGGGTTCCATCTGCACCACCCGCGTGGTCGCCGGTGTCGGCGCGCCGCAGATCACCGCGATCCTGGAGGCCACCGCGGCGTGCAAGCCGCACGGTGTGCCGGTC
This sequence comes from Nocardia sp. CA-145437, assembly GCF_050956485.1. Lineage (NCBI taxonomy): Bacteria > Bacillati > Actinomycetota > Actinomycetes > Mycobacteriales > Nocardiaceae > Nocardia > Nocardia sp. CA-145437. Next base: position 1,115,583 of record NZ_CP191204.1, read on the forward strand.
ATCGCCGACGGCGGCGTGCAGTACTCCGGTGACATCGCCAAGGCCATCGCGGCCGGCGCCTCCACCGTCATGCTGGGTTCGCTGCTGGCCGGTACCGCCGAGTCGCCGGGCGATCTGATCCTGGTGGGCGGCAAGCAGTTCAAGAGCTATCGCGGCATGGGTTCGCTGGGCGCCATGCAGGGTCGCGGCGAGGCCAAGTCCTACTCCAAGGACCGCTACTTCCAGGACGACGTGCTGTCGGAGAAGAAGCTGGTGCCCGAGGGCATCGAGGGCCGGGTGCCGTTCCGCGGCCCGCTGGACCAGGTGATCCACCAGCTGGTCGGCGGTCTCCGCGCGGCCATGGGTTACACCGGCGCGCAGACCATTCCGGATCTGCAGGCGGCCCAGTTCGTGCAGATCACGGCGGCGGGCCTGAAGGAGTCGCACCCGCACGACATCACCATGACCGTCGAGGCTCCCAACTACACGACACGCGCCTGACCACAAAACAGGTGAACGCCCAAAGGTTCGCGGCGCGCCTCGTTCTGGACTGACGGAGCGGGGGAGCGAAGCGGAGGAGCGGAGGAGGGAAGAACGAGACTTCCAGCGCCGCGAACCCGCCCGGAGCGAAGCGGAGGGCAATCCAACACAGGAGGACTGAACAACGATGCGCGATATGGTCGAGATCGGCATGGGCCGGACGGCTCGGCGCACCTACGAGCTGGACGATATCGACATCGTGCCCTCGCGCCGGACCCGCTCCTCCAAGCAGGTGTCGCTGGCCTGGCAGCTCGACGCGTACCGCTTCGAGATCCCGTTCCTCGCGCATCCCACCGACGCGCTCGTCTCGCCGAAGTTCGCCATCGAACTGGGCAAGGCCGGCGGCCTGGGCGTTATCAATGGTGAGGGCCTGTGGGCCCGGCACGCCGACGTCGACGCCAAGGTGCAGCAGCTGACCGAGGTCGCGGAGAAGGAAGGCACCGAGGCGGCGGTCGCGCTGCTGCAGGAGCTGCACGCCGCGCCGATGAAGGCCGACCTGCTGGCCGCCGCGGTCGCCGAGGTGCGCGCCGCCGGGGTCACCACCGCGGTGCGGGTCAGCCCGCAGAACGCGCGCGCCCTCACCCCCAGCCTGGTGCAGGCCGGGATCGACCTGCTGGTCGTGCACGGCACCATCATCTCCGCCGAGCACGTGGGCGACGGGGAGCCGTTGAACCTCAAGACCTTCATCGCCGAGCTGGATGTGCCGGTGGTCGCGGGCGGCGTATCCGATCACCGCACCGCGCTGCACCTGATGCGCACCGGCGCGGCGGGCGTCATCGTGGGCTACGGCTCGATGCAGGGCTCCACCACCACCGGTGAGGTGCTCGGCATCGGTGTGCCGATGGCCACCGCCATCGCCGACGCCGCCGCCGCGCGTCGCGACTACCTGGACGAGACCGGCGGCCGCTACGTGCACGTCATCGCCGACGGCGAGACCCTGACCTCCGGGCACGTCGCCAAGGCCATCGCGTGCGGCGCGGACGCGGTCATGCTGGGCGTGCCGCTGGCCATGGCCCGCGAGACCCCGGGCAACGGCTGGTACTGGCCCTCGGCCGCCGCGCACCCGTCGGTTCCGCGCGGCGCGGTGCTGCCGTACGCGGTCGACGAGGAGCGGGTCCCGCTGGACCAGGTCCTCAACGGCCCGTCCAACGACCCCTTCGGTTCGCTGAATCTGGTTGGCGGCCTGCGTCGTTCGATGGCCAAGACCGGGTACAGCGACCTCAAGGAATTCCAGAAGGTCGGTTTGAACGTGCGCGGCTAGCGATCAGACCCTGCACTCGCGCCCTTGCGCATTCACTCGAATGCGCAAGGGCGCGAGTCGTATCCGGGGTCGGTCAGCGGCTGCCCGGCCGGGCGCTGAAATCGCGCAGCGGCGGTACCGCGATATCGCGGAGGAACTCCCGGATCGCGGAGTTCACCGCCACCGGGTGGGTCATGTTCACCGTCTGCCGGGCGCCGTCGATCTCCAGATAGTGCGCGCGGGGGAGGCGTTCGGCCAGTTCCCGGGCGTGCGAGCGGGGCACGCCCGAGCGGGTCGGGTGGATGACCAAAGTGGGGCAGGTGATTTCGGGTAGTCGCTCCAGCACCGAGTCGCGGCCCAGCAGCGCGCCCGCGGCGATCTCGGTAGCCGACGGGTCGCGGGCCAGCCAGCGTTTCACCCACACGGCGCGATACCAGTCGTCGTCGCCGATGAGCCAGCGGGCCAGGTATTCGGCGAGCGCGGGGCGGGGGCCGTCCTCGTGCCACTTGTCCAGAAACTTTCGGCCATTGGCGAGTTCGGCGGCGGTGGGCTCGTGCGCCTCACTGCTGAGCAGCACCAGGGCGGCGACCCGGTCGGGGGCCAGCAGCGCGGTGCGCAGCGCGATGAAACCGCCCTGGGAGGTTCCGCCCACCACGGCCCGTTGCGCGCCCAGCTGATCCAGTACGGTCAGCGCGTCCCGGGCGGAGGTCCAGTAGGTGAACGGCAGCCCCTCGTCGCGGGTGCGGCCGTGTCCGCGCGCATCCCAGGTCACGATCCGGAACTCCGGAGTCAACGCCGCCTGTTGCGACGCGAACATCGTTCGGTCCATGAGGAATTCGTGCCCCAGCAGCACAACCGGACCTTCGCCCCCGCTGTCCTCGTAGTGGATCTCGGCATCGATCGCACGGGCGAATGGCACGAGGTAGAGAATAGCCAGCACCGGTGACAAACCGGCGAGCTTTCCTGCCCACCGGCACAGCGGGTGTCGCTCGGCCCGTTCGGTCGGGGAGGAATTACCGTCCAGGCGAGGGCGGAAGTCCCTATCCAGGACAACTCCGACGCGAATACCGTCCCGATGCCACCACTTCCGGGCCGGGCGGGCAACCGCTTCCGAGGCCGCGGCGCACCCTGGCCCGGGGTGGCGGTCCACAGTGAACCCGATCCCCTGGGTGCCGACTGATTTCGTGCCGGTCGGGGTAACTCGTCGGGGACGGCCGAAATCGGTTCGGCACCTGACCGCCGGCACGGGTGTTCGACGGCCACCGGCACGTAGCTGTCCGCCGCGTTCCGGGGAGGCGGGGGAGCGGTCGCCCGGGGAGAGTGTGTCCTATCTCGCTCACTAGACTGTGCGGGTGGCAGAAACCCAGCGACCAGTCCTTGTTGTCGATTTCGGCGCGCAATACGCGCAGCTGATCGCGCGCCGGGTGCGCGAAGCGAGTGTGTATTCCGAGGTGGTGCCGCACACGATCACCGTCGAGGAGATCGCGGAGAAGCAGCCCCTCGCCGTCATCCTCTCCGGCGGACCCAGCAGCGTGTACGCCGAGGGCGCGCCGCAGCTGGACGCGCGGCTGTTCGAACTGGACCTGCCGGTCTTCGGTATCTGCTACGGCTTCCAGGCCATGGCGCAGGCGCTCGGCGGCACGGTGGCGCACACCGGGACTCGCGAGTACGGGCGCACCGAGCTCAGCGTCGACGGCGGCATTCTGCACGGCGGCCTGCCCACCCGGCAGCCGGTGTGGATGAGCCACGGCGACGCCGTCACCGACGCGCCCGCCGGGTTCGAGGTGACCGCGACCTCCGCGGGCGCGCCGGTCGCCGCGTTCGAGGATCGGGCGCGCAAGCTCGCCGGCGTGCAGTACCACCCGGAGGTGCTGCACTCGCCGCACGGCCAGCAGGTGCTGAGCCGGTTCCTGCACGAGATCGCCGGCATCCCGGGCGCGTGGACGCCCGCCAATATCGCCGAGGCGCTCATCGCCCAGGTGCGCGAGCAGGTCGGCGACGGCCACGCCATCTGTGGTCTGTCCGGCGGTGTGGACTCCGCGGTCGCGGCCGCGCTGGTGCAGCGGGCCATCGGTGACCGCCTCACCTGTGTGTTCGTCGATCACGGTCTGCTGCGCGCGGGCGAGCGCGAGCAGGTGCAGCGTGATTTCGTCGCCGCGACCGGGGCCAAGCTGGTCACCGTCGACGCGGTCGACAAGTTCCTGGGTGAGCTGAAGGGCGTCACCGATCCGGAGGAGAAGCGCAAGATCATCGGCCGGGAGTTCATCCGGTCGTTCGAGGACGCGGTCTCCGAGGTGGTCGGCGAGCAGGGCGAGACCAAGGTCGAGTTCCTGGTGCAGGGCACCCTGTACCCGGACGTGGTCGAGTCCGGCGGCGGCGCGGGCACCGCGAACATCAAGTCGCACCACAATGTCGGCGGTCTGCCCGACGATCTGGAGTTCGCGCTCGTCGAGCCGCTGCGGCTGCTGTTCAAGGACGAGGTGCGCGCGGTCGGCCGCGAGCTGGGGCTGCCCGAGGAAATCGTTGCGCGCCAGCCGTTCCCGGGTCCGGGTCTGGCCATCCGCATCATCGGCGAGGTCACCCACGACCGGCTGGAGCTGCTGCGCCAGGCCGACGCCATCGCGCGCGAGGAGCTCACCGCCGCCGGGCTGGACAAGTCGATCTGGCAGTGCCCCGTGGTGTTGCTGGCCGATGTCCGCAGTGTCGGCGTGCAGGGCGACGGCCGCACCTACGGCCACCCGATCGTGCTGCGCCCGGTCTCCTCCGAGGACGCCATGACCGCCGACTGGACCCGCCTGCCCTACGAGGTGCTGGAGCGGATCTCCACCCGCATCACCAACGAGGTGGCCGACGTCAACCGCGTCGTGCTCGACGTGACGTCCAAGCCGCCGGGCACCATCGAATGGGAGTGAGAGCTCCCCGCTGAACGCGAAGGCCCCGCACCTGCGAAAGGTGCGGGGCCTTCGGCCTTCTCGGAAGGGCAGTTCCGGGAAGGAAGGACGCCGCCCCCGGCGAGGGGGTGGGGGCGGCGCGTGCGGTCTACTCCCGGTGTTTCTTCGGGCTGAGTACCAGGATCACGCCCACCACGATGGCGGCGATCACCACGATCCAGCCCAGCGACAGACCGCCGGAGACGGGCCAGAAGTGGGGGCCGATGAAGGCCCACACACTCACGCCCAGGCCCAGCAGGCCGGCCAGCAGTAGTGCGAACGAGGGTCGGCGGTTCTTGTTCTCAGCCACGGTTCACCTCCGCGTTTCCCATCTGCACGTCGACGGTCAGGTTCAGGACGGGGCCCGTCGCCGGGCCCGAGATTCCGCTCGGGCAGTTCGAATCACCCATGCGGACATTGCAGGTCGTGTTGACGCGCAGGTTCGGCGGCAGCATCACGCGGGCGTCGCCCATGCGCACCTTCACCTCGACCGCGCGATCCTCGGTCAGCTTCAGTTGGCTCAGGTCGAGAGTGCCCGAACCCATCGAGATGTGATAGACGGGCAGCAGCTCGGAATCGGTTGCGGCGGACCACTTGTGGTCGCCCATCGCGCCCTCGTCGAACTGGATCGGGCCGATCAGCGAGGCCAGGATCACGAAACCGGCCAGTGGGGCCAGCACCACCATCAGGCCGTAGCCGCGGCGCAGGAACGCGCCCACGATGAGGCCCACGGCGACCACGGCCAATGCGGCGGCGCCGATCCGGCCGGGCGTCATCCACTCCACGCCCGACGCGGCCATGGAACCCGCCGCGGCGGCGGCCAGGATGGCGAGACCGATGGTGACGGGGGTCAGGCGGGACCGCGGGCGGGCCGGGGGAGCCTGGACGACTTGCTGCTGGACCGGCGTGATCGGCTCGGGCAGCTGCCAGGCCAGCGGGGCCACGCCCAGGGGGTCCCAGCCGGGCGGGGTGGGGCCGAAGTCGGGGGAGATGGGGGCGGGGCCGAATCCGGCGCGTGGGCGGTCGACGACCGGCGGAATCCGGTGCAGCGTAGGGGGTTCGACGTCGGCCGGCGGGGCCGAGGGGGTCTCGGGGGCGTCGCCGTCCTCGTCGTCGGTCTTCGGCTTGGTGAGATCGACAGCCGTCGCCGCTGTGTCCGCCGGTTCGTCGGGCTGTTCCGGCGTGCCGGGGCCCGAAGCGGATTCGGACTTCCGCAGGATCACGGTGTCGGACACCGACGATGCGGGCGCGTACCGGGTCTCCAGCACTTCGGTGACCTGCTCGGTGTCCGGAATCTTCTGCGTGACAACAGGTTCCGGCTCCGGTGCGGCGACCGGCGGCTGGTTGGGGTCGGGCTCGTAGTGATCGGGCAGTGTCGTGTACGGCCCGTACGTCTGGAAGGTCACCGCATTGGTGCCCGGATACCCGGTCCAGTACGGGCTCGCGGTGCCCGGATACCCCGTGTTGAACGGATCGGTGACCGCCGGCTGCTCGAAATAGCCTGCGGGCGGCTGCATCTGGCGCTGATACAGCAGCCACCATCCGCCCAGCATGAGCGCGAAGCTGATCACCCCGGACCCGCCGAGTCCCACCCCGACGGGACCCATCGTGCTCACAGCGATCCCCAACGCCACCATGAGCACGATGGTCTTGGACGAGGGCTGCGACGCCTGGCCGCGCCCGAACAGCGACTCCGCCGCCGAGGACTGGTCTCCGGCCTGGTTCAGCAGCAGCCATCCGAGCAGGTAGAGCACGACGCCCGCCCCGCCGAACAACGCCGACACCACGAACGCCACCCGCACCAGCACCGGGTCCACGTTGTAGCGCCGGCCGAAACCGACAGCGACGCCCGCGATCGGCCCGTCCTTGGGAAACCGCACCGGCCGCGTCTGCCACAGATCCTGAATCTGATCGGAGAAGCCGGTACGCCCAGCACCCTTGGACCAGTCGCTCGTTCTCGTCATGGCATCCATCGTGCTGTCAGGCCCTGCTCAGCCGCATCGGGGATCACCCTGAACCCTCACCTGAACTTGGCCCCGACCGGCCATCGTTCGGTGAAGCGTGCAATGTGCTGGGCCGCCTAATTGCTTGCTGATGAGGTGATCGGCGGTTCGGCCGCAGGGCGGGAGTCCGGCAATTCCGCGTAGTCGGGCAGTTCGATTCCGTTGAGCGCCCGGTCGATCAGGTCGAAGTCCCAGTCGGGTTCGGGGCTGGGCTCGGCGTTCGGGTCGGGAATATCGCGACTGCGGGCGTGCAGGCGGCCGATTTCCTGGTTGGCCTCGACGAACGGGCGCATGCGCTGCTCGTAGGCGGCGAATCCGGCTTCGGGGTTCCAGTCGGCGGCGGCCAGCTCTCCGGCCAGGATGTAGGCGCCGACCAGGGCCAGGCCGGTGCCTTGTCCGGAATAGGGGGACGAGCTGAAGGCCGCGTCGCCGAGCAGGCCGACGCGTCCGCTCGACCAGCGGTCCATCACCACCTGGGCGACCTGGTCGAGGTAGAAGTCCGGGGCGTCGTCCAGATGGGCGAGGATGCGTGGGGTCAGCCAGCCCATGCCGTCCATCCGAGCGCGGAGCAGGCGCTTCTGGGCGGCGATGTCGCGGTAGTCGATGTCGAGGTCGGGGGCGACGAAGGAGAACAGGGCCATCGCCTGGGTAGCGTCCCGGATGGGTCGCAGACCCGCCGAGCGCCCGGATGTCTGGTAGTCGATCAGCCAGCCGTCCAGCTCGAACTCGTTGGGCACGGTGTAGAAAGCCAGCGCGTGCCCGAGATGCCGGACGAACCGCTCGTGCGGGCCGAAAACCATGGCGCGCAGCCCCGAATGCAGCCCATCCGCCCCGATCACCAGGTCGAAACGCCGCCGCTCTCCGCCCTCGAGGACCACGTCGACCCCGTTCGCGTCCTGCGTCAGCTCCGCGATCCGGTCCCCGAAGATGTACTCGACCTCGTCACGCGTGTCGTCGTGCAGCACCCGCGACAGATCCCCGCGCAGAATCTCGATCTCCGAGATATACCCGTCCCCGTCATGATCGTCCGCGCGAAACGTCTCCAGCACCTTCCCGTCCACGTCCACCGTGTACGCCCCCGCGGTCTCGGTCCGTGCCGCCCGCACCTCCGCATCCAGCCCCATCCGCCGAATGACCTCCTTGGCCACCCCGCGCGCGTCCACCGCCTGCCCACCGGGCCGCAACCCAGGAGCCCGCTCCACCACGGTCACCTCGGCTCCCCGTCGCCGCAACCAATGCGCCAACGCGGGCCCGGCGATGCTCGCCCCCGCCACCAACACCTTGGTCCCACTCATCGCGCCTCCCTCTCGCCCGCCCGGATCACTGCCCGGATCGTCTGCTTCCGCTCTGACCCACCGCCGTCGGTGCATCCAAAGGTATCGACGACGGACCCACCCGAAACTCATCGGCGCAGCGGCAATCGCACACTCCGTGCGGACGCTCGGCGACGTCGGATCGGCTCGGGCAGTCGATCTGCGCCTGCTGCGCTGGCCGGTTGCGGCCTCCAGGCTGGGGCCGGCGCCCGCCAGATCGAGCTCAACCCCGCCACTCAAAAGTCATGACACCGCACCCGATCTCGTCGCCGAGTGGCACATCCTGGAGGGGTTTTGTCCACTTTCACCTCCATCATGTGCCACTCGGCGTCCGGGATTGGGTGGGGTTTGGGTTGGTGGCTGGATCTGGGCCGTGCTAGGGCACCGTGGGTTCCTCGTATCGGATGTGGTGCTTGGCGGCGATCGGGTTGATCTTGGCGGGGTCGAGGGCGTCCGCGGTGAGCACGGCGGGTCCCGCCTCGAACAGATCCTCCAGGTAGCACTCCCAGCCGCCCGGTGACGAGATCTGGATGAGGCGCGGCGGGGGTGTCGAGGCGCAGCGTAGGGCGTGCGGAATGCCTTGGGGGAGTAGGACGAACATCCCGGCGGTGGCGTGCTCGACGCGGTCGTCGAATTCCACCTCGAGGGTGCCGTCGAGCACGTAGATGGATTCGTCGGCCGCGTCATGGGTGTGGCGGGGGATATCGCGGGCGAGGGTGACTTCCAGGAGCGAGAAGCGGCCTTCGGTATCGGCGGTGGTGGCCTTCACCGCGAACGCGGGCGGCAGCGGGAGGCGGCCGGGGCGGGCCGCGCCGGCTTCGAGCAGCAGAAATCGATTGTGGGACATGGTGGTACCCTTCGACTCAAGAGAAACGGAACCGGAATCCGGATCCGATTCGAGTGTAGGCCGGAAGGGAACCCGAGTGTCAAGCCCATCGTCGCCGTCGCGCAGGCCGCGCGCGGACGCCTCCCGTAATCGCGACCGCATCCTGGAAGCCGCACGTAATCTGTTCGCGGAGAGGGGAAGTCAGGTCCAACTGCCGGAGGTGGCGCGGGCCGCCGGTGTCGGGATCGGCACCGTGTACCGGCACTTCCCGGCCCAGGCCGACCTGATCGAAGCCGCGGCCGCGCAACGTTTCGCCGAGATCGAGGAATACGCGCGCACCCAATGTCTGGACCAGGCCGAGCCCGGCCGGGGGGTGCTCGACTATCTGACCCATGTCGGCGAAATCCTGGCGGCCGACAGTGGATTGTCCGCCGCCATCGAAGCCGCCCGCCAATCACGCGGTAGTGAACCGCGCGGCGCTGCGCTGGAACAGCTCGCCGAGATCATCGGCGCGCTCATCGAATCCGATCGGGCCGCTGGAACAGTGCGCCCCGACTTGACCGTCGCCGATGTCTACATGGTTGTCGGCGCACTGTCCGCCACCATTCGCTCCGGCAGCGGCGACTGGCGCCGGTTGCTGACCCTGTTGTCCGATGGGCTGCGGGTTCAACCGTCGAGCGGCTGATTCGGGCGCAACCTTTACGCGGGTTGGCGGTACACCGCGATGACCGGGATGTGGCGGGTGGTCTTGGCTCGGTAGTCGGCGAAGACGGGCATGAGGTCGATCATGCGGTTGTAGAGGGTGGTGGATTCGGGTTCGGGGAGGAATTCGGCTTTGCCGGTGTAGGTTTCGGTGCCGAGTTCGACGGTGAGCTCCGGGTTGGCGCGGAGGTTGTGGTACCAGGCGGGGTGCTTGTCGGCGCCGCCGTTGGAGGCGATGAGGATGATGCGGTCGGTGTCGGGGACGTAGACCAGGGGGTTGGTGGTGGGGCGGCCGGACTTCGCTCCGGTGGTGGTGATCAGGACCATGTTGGTGCGGCCTTCGAAGGGGCCGCCTACCTCGCCGTTGTTGGCGCGGAACTCCGCGATCACGGATTCGTTGAATGCGTTCATCTCACCTGTCCTGTTCGGGATCTCGTGGACTCCAACCGGTCCGGGGCTCGGCGGTATTCCGCCCGGCAGTTCGGACGATGTCAGTGGGCCGGGCACGGCGGGCGGTAGGGCAGCTGCGGGAGGTGGTGCCGCCAAAGAGATTCGGTCCAGATGTCCGACGTGGTGTCGCAGACTCGGGCTACGGCGTGGGGAAGGTCGGTGTCCCAGAGTTTGATCGGACCGTAGGCCGTCGTGATGGCCACGTGGCGGTTGTCGGGGGAGAAGGTGGCGGTGATGGAGGTGGAGCCGGATTCGGCCAGGGCATCGGTGGGGGCGGGATGGGCCGGGTCGGTGATGTTCCAGAGTCGGGCAGCGCCGTCGATGCCGGTGGTGATCATGGTCCGGGAGTCGGTGGTGAAGCGGATGGAGGCGAGGTTGAGGGTGCGGGCGGGCACCGGGTCGCCGAGCCGGACCGGACGGGTGGGATTGCTGATGTCCCAGTTCTGGAAGGTGTCATTGGCGATCACGACCATGGTGCGGTGATCGGGTGTGACCATGATCTGGTCGCCCGCGACGGCGGGTTGCCGGAGCAGGTCGGCGACCCGGCCGGGGCGCGCGGGGTCGGCGACATTCCAGAGGGTGACGAGGAGTTCGGCCGTGTTGGTGTCGCCGACGATTTCGCTGACGGTGAGGGTGGCGCCGTTGGCGTCGAAGAACGCTCTCGGGTAGGCGGTGTGGGTCGGCAGGCGGTCGCCGACGGGCTTGGGGTGTACCGGATCGCTCATGTCCCAGAGCTGAATCGTGTTGTCCGCGTTGGTCGCGGCCGCCAAGCGCAGGTCGGGGGAGACGGACGGACTGTACTGGGCTCCGGGGAAGGCCGGGTCGCCGAGCACGCGAATGCGGGCGGGGTCGGACAGGTCGAAGACGTGCTGGGTCTCCCGAACATACGAACCGTCCGGCGAGCTGCGGGTCAGCAGGGTATTGCCATCGGCGGACAAGGTGGCGCCGATGAATCCGGGCTCGGTGCGATAGTCGCCGATTCGGCTGGGCTGGTCCGGATTTCGCAGATCCCACACGATGATCCGGCCGTTGTCGGAGAAGGTGACCAGGCGGGTTCCGGTCCGGTCGAAGGCCGCCGCCGCGTCCTGCCCGTCGGGCGCGGTGAGCAGGACTGGCAATGACCAGGTTCGGATCTCGCCCCGCGCGTCGCCGGTGACGAGGGTGCGGCCACCGGGTGCGAAGGCCAGCGTGGTGGGGGCGCCCTTGCACGGAACCGTGAGCTGGGTGTAGCGGCATTTACCGGGATTGCCCGGCAGGGTGGCGCCGTATCGGGTCGGGCGGGCCGGGTCCGTCATGTTCCACAGCGTCGTGCCGTCCGTGCTGGTGGTGGCGAAAATCCGGCCGTCTGACGCGAATTCGAGGGCGCCGACATAGTTCGAGCCGGTACTCACCGTCGAATACCGGTGTGCACGAGCGGGATCCGAGACATCCCACAGTTCCACGGTGGTATCGGAGGCCGCGATGCCGCGGATCCGGGTCACCACGGCGAGGGTGGCCCCGTCGGGGGTGAAGGCGACGAGTCGGCCAGCCGGGATCGGTTCACCGGCCGGAGTCACCGGTGTGGGGTTGGCGGGGTCGGTGATGTTCCACAGGTCGAGCATGGGGGAGACGCCCTCGAGCGAGGCATGAGTGACGGTCAGCCATCGACCGGTGGGGTTGATCCGGAGACTGAGGTGGTCGCTCACGCCGAGCGGGATCTGCCGGGACGAGACCCGGACCGGGGCAGCCGGATCCACGGCATTCCACAGACTGAACTTGGTGGCGGTCAGCACCGCGAGGGTGCGGCCCCCGGGCACGAAGGCGACCTGCACGTAATTGGAATCCGGCGGTTCGGTCACGGTGGACAGCCGCCGTGGCGTCGCGGGTATGGACACGTCCCACAACACGATGTGCCGGGTCTGCCCGTCGGAGGCGCTGGTGGTGGCCAGCAGCGTGCCATCGGAACTGAAGGACGCGCTGTTGTACCCGGTCAACTCCAGCGGCGTGGCATCCGGTTGCCGGGGATCCGAACCGGCCAGCGGAAGCGGTTGCACGGAGAGCGGTTTCGGATGCTGGGGATCGGCGTTGTCCCAGAACCGGAGGGTGTTCGCGGCCGAGGAGATCAGGATCTTGCCGTCGGGCCGGTAGACGATCCTCTCGATGGCGGTCGCATGAGCGGGGGTGACCGTCGCCAACGGGGTGTCCTGCGTCTGGAACAGCCGGGAGCGCACGGCCCGATCGTCCGGCCGCATCCGCCACGCGATCAGGTTCAACTGCGCGGCCAGCGACGGGTCGGACTGCTGGACCCGGTCCGCTTCGGCGAGTACGGCGGCGAAGTCGCGGTCGTCGCGGCGTTGATCGGCCAGCCGAGTCTGGGTATAGGCGCTGAACCCGAAAACCAGGACGGCCACGGCGAACAGGGCCAGCCGGGCCCGGATCCAGGTGGCGCGGCGGCGGGACTTGGTGCGGGCCGTGGTCGCGGCGGTGAGGAATTCGGTGGCCAGCGGACCGGCCGGGGGCGGATCGACGTGCTCGAGGGCGTTCTCCAAGCGCGCGCCCTGATAGAGCAGCGACGAATCGCGTTCCTGCCCGGCCCATTCGGCGGCGTCGGTCTCCAGACGCTGACGGACCAGGTAGCCGACGCGGTCCTCGTCGATCCAGCTGCGCAGCCGGGGCCAGGCGGTGAGGACGATCTCGTGAGTGAGGGTGACGGTCTCGGCATCGAGGGTGATCAGGCGGGTGGCGGCGAGCAATTCCAGTGCTGCGGTCGCGGATTCGGCGTCGGCGGCATGGGCCAGCAGGTCGGTGCGGACGCCGGGGCGGCGGGTGTCGCGAGCGTCGCGGGTGACCGTGACCAGGCCCAGCAGGAGGTCGCGGGCGGCGGCGCGCTGGCCGGGAGACAGTTCGTTCCAGGCGTATTCGGCGGTCTCGGCGACCGAGCCGACGACGCCGCCCGCCTTGCGGTAGCCCGACACCGTGAGGCGACGGCCCTCCCGGTACTGCCAGGTGGCGGCCATGACGTGGGAGAGCAGCGGCAGCGCGCCCGGGTCGTAGGCGCGGCGGTCGTGCTGGCCGCCCGCGCCGCAGAGTTCGGTGATGACCAGCTCTTCGAGGCCGTTCTCCAGGTCCAGGCCGACCGCGCGCGCCGGACCCGAGATGGCCTGGGCCAGCTCCTCGGTGCGCATGGGGCCGAGCAGGAAACTGCGGTGCTCCAGGGCCTCCTGGAGGACGAGATGGTTGAGGCAGTGGGCGTAGAAGTCAGCGCGCAGGGCCAGGACGACGGCGACGGGGTCGTCGGCTCGGGTGGCGCAGGTGTGCAGGAGGGTCAGGAAGGCTTCGCGTTCACGATCATCGGCGCAGGCGGTGAAGAGTTCCTCGGCCTGGTCGATGACAAGCAAGCGGCGTGGACCCTCGGCGCGCGGGGCGAGAGCCGGTGTCACCCGCCGGAGGTCGGGTTCGGTGTGCTCGAGTGCTGCCCGCGGCCCGGCGTGTTCGGCCGCTGCCTGCGGCGCGGTGTCGTCCGGTGCGGCGGTCGGCCGCGAATCCGATTCGGCCCGCGCTGTTTCCACGATCGTTCGCAGCGCGGCCGTTGGCCGCGCACCCGGGGTGAACAGTGCCGTCTCCCACTCGGAGAGCGCGGGGATCAGGCCCGCCGCCAGCAGCGACGACTTGCCCGCACCGGACGCGCCGATCACCACGACCGGACCGTCGGCGGCTCGCACGAGGTCGGTGAGATCCGTGGTGGCGCGGGTGCGGCCGAAGAACAGGTCGCGATTCGCGCCGCCGAAGGCGATCAGACCGGGGTAGGGGCAGGCGGCTTCCGCCTCCTCCTCGGGAGCCCAGGTGGTGGCCTCCTGCCAGAGGCGTTGCCACTCTGTGGGATCCGCCAGCTGCCGGGGCAGTGGCTGACCGGTCTTACGGGCCAGGTCGATGAGGGTGAGCACGACCGGGAGCAGCGATTCGAAGCGAGCCGGGACATTGCGCCCCGCCTTCCAGTCGCTGATGCGCTGCGCGGACGCGCCGCCCGGGCGGTTGCCCTGGGCGGCGCGCATCCGGTTCTCGGCGGCGGTCGCGACCCGGCGCAGCGTCGGATTCCCCGCCACCGCATAGAGTTCGGCGAATCGCCGGGCGAAAAGCGCACGGGGTGACCGGATTCGATCGGTCTCGGACTCGGTCACCACGTGCTGTCCTGCCGTCCGTCCCCCGCGAGCATGACGCCAATGTAACTGCCGCGGAACGGGAATGCCGAAACGGCGACGCGGGGTTCCGCGCCGCCGTTCCGGGCGGATCACAGCGTGATCGGGTCGCCGACGACCCAGTCCGCGGCGTCCGCTCCCGGGGAGGTCGCCTCGATGATGGTGTACGCCTGCACGGTCAGCGGTCCGCCGCAGCCGTCCACCCGCAGCTGGTAGTCGCGGTCGACGATGTAGCCGGTGTCGCCCGCGGGCAGTTGCTTCTCACCGAGTTTGACATCGGTGATCTTGCCGGGCGTGATGCCCAGAGTGACGCCGATGCTGGCGCCGATCTCGGGCACGATGTCGACGCTCGCGGTCGGCGTCACCATCTCCAAGCCCGCCGACACCCCGAGGTCGGCGCGTAGATCGACGCCGGCATTGGCCCCGATGGTGAATTTCACGTCCAGGTCCACCGCGCAGGCGACGAAGTATCCGGTGCGGATCTTGCCGGTCCCGCCGCTGACCTTCCCGTAGGACGTGTTGTCCAGGTAGACCTCCCGACTGGTCGGCATCCCGTTCATCGGCGCGACCGGGTGGGCCGCGTGATCCCGGTGCCCCACCGTGACCGCCAGCCCGTTCGGCGCGACGGTCGTCTTCTCGTGCGGTGCGAGGCCCCCCTCGGCGTGGGCGATGGCCGCGGCCGGCGCGCCGCAGAGCAGGCCCACGGTGGTGACGGCACCGGCGATAGCGGTCTTGGTGATCATGTGAGTCCTCCCCGACTCTCGATGCGGAGCTCGATGCGCCGCTGAGAGAAAAGGTAGGGAGACGGGGTGTGGCAGGGCTGAGAGATTCGCCCGGTCAGGGTGTGAAAACGCAGTTCGGACGCGGGAAGGCGATTATCCGGTCCGGCGGGGAACGATCATCCGCCCGGCACCCCCGACACATCGGGCCGAATCGGATACAGGCCAGGTCAGCGCCCATTTTTCGTCCGGTCCGGACAATTCGGCGGCTCAGGGGTCGAATCGGGGTGTTTCCCGATGCCGGGTGTCGGATACCCGTGCCAGTATCGAAGGCATGTATCCGTCCGCGCCCTTGTACGACCCTGCCCGCGGGGCCGCCACCGTGGCGACCCAGCCCAAGCTGGTGCGGCGCACGGGTGGGCGCGTGGTCGGCGGGGTCGCGGGCGGGCTCTCGGATCACCTGGGGATCGACGTCTTCAAGGTGCGGATGGCGTTCGTGCTGCTGTCCGCGCTCGCCGGGGCCGGGATCGTCGCCTACGGCATGTTGTGGATCTTCACGCCCGCGGGCGCCGACGCGGCCCCGCCGACCGGTTCCGAACGGCGGCAGGCCATCGGTATGGCGCTGCTCGGCATGGCGCTGTCGGTATCGACCGCGTGGTTGTTCAACGGGACGGCCGCGCACGTGGTGGGGCCGATCATCGTGGTGGCGGTCGGCGCGGCGCTGGTGTGGCGCGAATTCGATGCGGACGGACCGAGATCGGTCATCGGGCTGCCCGCCAAACCGTCGGTGGTGACGTGGGCGCGCATCGTCGGCGGGGCCACGCTCATCGTGGTGGGGCTCGGGGTGGTGGTGCTGGGGCGGATCAATCTCAGCTCGCTCGGGTCGGCGCTGCTGGCGGTGGCGGTGACCCTGGTGGGCGCCGGATTGCTGACCGTGCCGCTGTGGCTGCGCATGGTGCGGGCGCTGAATTCCGAACGCGCGGCGCGGATCCGCAATGACGAACGCGAGGAGATCGCCTCGCATCTGCACGATTCGGTGCTGCAGACGCTGGCCCTGATCCAGCGTCAGGCCGACGATCCGCAGGAAGTGGTGCGGCTGGCCCGCAGTCAGGAACGCGAGCTACGCAAGTGGCTGTTCGAGGACGCCGGGCCCGCGCAGTCGAGCCTGGCCGCGGCGCTGCGCACCATCGCGGGCGAGGTGGAGGACCAGCACGGGGTGAAGGTCACCCCGGTCACCGTGGGCGATGTGTCGATGGATCTCGACGACAGCGGAATCGGTTTGCCCAAGGAGCATTTCACCGCGGTACTGGGGGCCAGCCGGGAGGCGCTGGTCAATGCCGCCAAGCATGCGGGGGTGCCGACCATCGACCTGTACGCCGAAGTGGAGCCGCATCAGGTGAGTGTCTTCGTGCGCGACCGCGGCAAGGGCTTCGACCCGGACGCGGTGTCCAAGGACCGTCAAGGCGTGGCCAAGTCCATTCACGCCCGCATCGACCGGCGCGGCGGGCACGTGGAGATCAAGTCGTCGCCCGGCAACGGCACCGAGGTACGAATCTTCATGCCGCGCAAGGACGGCGGCGACGAGCGGCTGGTGGTGCAGACCGACAGTCCGGAAGACGCCGCGCAGCTGTGAGTTCCGGGGCGGCCATGAACATGAGTCGTGGGCGGGCCGCGGGCTGGGGATTGTGGTACCGATGGGGGCAGGGTTCGTCAGGTGAGGAGAACTAGGTGAGCGTCCGGGTCTTTCTGGTCGACGACCATGCGGTGTTCCGGTCCGGGGTGCGGGCGGAGCTGAGCCGCGAATCCGATATGGAGGTGGTCGGCGAGGCGGGCGGCGTCGGCGAGGCCATCGCCGGGATCAAGGCGACCGCGCCGGACGTGGTGCTGCTCGACGTGCACATGCCCGACGGCGGCGGGGTCGCGGTGCTGCAGGGCATCGACGCCGGGCCGGTGTGCCTGGCGCTCAGCGTGTCCGACGCGGCCGAGGACGTGATCGCGGTGATCCGGGCGGGCGCGCGCGGATACGTCACCAAGACCATCTCCGGGCCGGAACTGGCCGACGGCATCCGCCGGGTGTCGGGCGGGGACGCGGTGTTCTCGCCGCGACTGGCCGGGTTCGTGCTGGACTCGTTCACCGGCAAGTCGCAGGTGCCCGAACCGCCGCTGGATCCGGAACTGGATTCGCTGACCCCGCGCGAACTCGAGGTGCTGCGGCTGCTGGCGCGCGGCTACACCTATCGCGAGATCGCCGAAACGCTGTTCATCTCGGTGAAGACGGTGGAGACGCACGCCTCGAACGTGCTGCGCAAGACCCAGCAGTCGAACCGGAACGCCCTGACCAGGTGGGCGCACCGCCGCCGGATCGATTGAGATATCCGGGGTGACAACTGATTTCGTGCGTCGAGGGTAACTCCTCGGGGGACGTCCGAAGTCGGTTCGGCCGTCGCGCGGAGGCGGTTAGAGCGCAATCACGACGACGATGATGATCAGCAGGCCGATGAGCAGGCCGATCGCCACCGCCAGCGGGCCCGCGTTCGGGCCCAGCTTGCTGAAATCGAACTCGAAGCCCTTCGGCTTGGGCTGCGCCGCGACCGGGGCCGCGGGGGTGGTGCGCTGCGGGCGCGGCAGCGGGCTGGAGTTGGGGCTGCGCAGTCCGGCCGCGGAATTGCGGGCCGCCCACGCCGGAATCGTCCCGTCCTCGGTGCGGACCGGCGCGTTCAGGATGTAGGGCGCGGTGCCGGGACCGAAAGCGGCGGTGAGGATCTCGTTGCGGGCCTCGGTCATGGTGGGACGGCGCTGCGGGGCGGGCTCCATCATGTGCAGCAGGACCTCGGTGAGCGGGCCGCTGCGGGCGGGCGGGGTGATCTGAGCCATGGCGGCACGCTCCACGATGACATTGCTGTCCTCGTCGAAACCGTAGGGCGGCTGACCCTCGATGGCGGTGTACAGCGTTGCGCCGAGCGAGAATACGTCGCTGGCGGTGGTGGGGCGGGCGCCGCGGGCGACCTCCGGCGGCAGATAGGCGGGGGTGCCGGTGATGACGTCGCCGATCTCCTCGCTGGTGTCGTTGGCGCCGCTGGAGATGCCGAAGTCGGAGAGCTTGACCATGCCGACCTCGTCGCCGCGGTCGGCGACCAGGATATTGCCGGGCTTGATGTCGCGGTGCACGATGCCCGCGACGTGCGCGGCCGCGAGCGCGTCGGCCACCTGCGCGCCGATCTGCGCCACCTCGATCGGGGACAACTGATCCACCAGCGCAAGGGCTTTGGCGACACTGCGCGAGGGCAGGTACTCCATGACCAGCCAGGGCTCACCGGCCTCGAGCACCACGTCGTAGACGGCGATGGCGTGCTCGTGCGACAGCTTGGCCGCGACCCGGCCCTCGTGCATGATCCGGCTGCGGACCTCGCGCGCCTCGTCCTCGCTCAGGCCCTGCGTGGTGAGGACCTGCTTGATGGCGACATCGCGGTGCAGCAGGCGATCGGTCGCCAGCCAGACGGCACCCATGCCGCCGCCGCCGAGCTTGGATTGCAGACGGTAGCGACCGGCCACCAGATAATCGGGGCCGACAATGGGACGAGCGCGTTCGGTCACGGGTGCAGGGTAGCGGAAAACCATCCTGACTGGCCTGGTTCGAAACCCGGGGTTTGCTGGGTCTTGCGGCGCGGTCTCGCGGATTCCTTTCCAGACCTATACGGACACACCGTGTTTCGCACGCCCTCCGGTCATGGGGGAGCGGTGGGAGATTCTCGGAGGTCCGGGGATCTTCCGGACGAAACGACACGTGACCCGCCCGCACTCCCTTCTGGGCAGCCGGTTGCCGCCGGGCCGGGCGGCGGGCGGGGAGGGGTCGCACAGGTTGTGCGGCCGTGGTGGGGGCCACTGACTCTTGACGCGTCCCGGGACTCGAGTTCTACTGTGCATTGATCGAACATGAGTTCGATTATGTCAGGTAGCTGGATCGGTGCTAGCCCGTCGACTGGGAGAGGTGGTCACTGGATGGGTGCGGCGGCGGAAGCCAGGCGGGAACAGCTGGCGGAGTTGCGGCGGCGAATGGCCGCGGTCCCGGCGCGCGGCGCCGAGGCCACGGCGCGCGTACCGATGGCGCCGGAGCCGCGGCGGGAGCCGTTGCCGGTGCCCGCGGCACTCGAAAACCTTTTGCCCGACGGCGGATTGGCCAAGGGGTCGGTGGTCGTCTACAACGGCGCCGGCTCGCTGATCTCCGGGCTGCTGGCCGCGGTGACGAGCGCCGGCGGGCATGCCGCCGTGGTCGGGCTGCCGCGGCTGGGCCTGCTGGCCGCCGCCGAGATGGGAGCGCGACTGGACCGGCTGGCCGTGGTCTCCGATCCCGGTCCCGATCCCCTCGAAGTTGCCTCGGTATTGCTCGATGGCCTGGACCTGGTGGTTCTCGGGCTGAACGGGCTGGCGGTGCCGATGTCCCGCGCCCGCGTCCTGGCCGCCCGCGCCCGCGGCAAGAACTCCACGCTGATGGTGACCAACGGCTCCTGGTCGGGGCCCGCGCTGCACATCGACACCCGGGTCGCCGGATACAGCGGACTGGGCCGGGGCTGCGGCCGGTTGCGCACCGTCCGCCTCGACGTCTCCGTGCGCGGCCGCTCCGCCCAACCCCGCCTCGGCCACCTGTCCCTCAGCCCCGCCGGCGGCCGCGTCGAATGGGTCTCCACCGCCGACCCCGCCGCCCCGGCCGAGCCGCCGCTGCGCATCGCCCGCCATGCCGCGTCCTGACCGGACCGCGAGGAACTGCCATGTCGCGCCCTGAGGGCCCCGGCTCCCCGCACGGCCGGAGCCCGCTGTGTGGCAAGAACTTCCTGCGTGGCAAGGGTTCGCCGCGTGGCAAGGACTCGTCACGCGGTGAGAGTGTCTCGCGTGGCAAGGGCTCGCCGCGTGGCAAGAGTGTCTCGCGTGGCAAGGACTCGTCACGTGGCAGGAGTGCCTTGCGTGAAAGTGCTCTGCGTGACAAGAGTTCTGGATTACGTGGTCGTGCCGGGAGAGGGGACAGGTCGTGAAGCCGCGGCGGGTGCTGGTGGTGTGGTGCCCGGACTGGCCCGCGGTGGCGGCCGCCGCCGAGGCGGGGACGGAGGCCACCCGGCCGGTGGCGGTGCTCGCGGCCAATCGGGTGATCGCGTGCACTGCCACCGCGCGGGCCGAGGGGATCCGGCGCGGGCTGCGGAAACGGGAGGCGCAGGGCCGATGCCCGGAACTGCTGGTGGCGCAGGACGATCCGGATCGGGACGCGCGGCTGTTCGAGCCCGTGGTGACGGCCGTGGACGCGACGGTGCCCGGCGTCGAGGTGCTGCGGCCGGGCATGCTGGCGCTGTCGGCGCGCGGGGCGGCGCGGTTCTTCGGATCGGAGGAGGCCGCGGCCGAACGACTGGTCGACGCGGTGGCGGCGGTCGGGGTGGAATGCCAGATCGGCATTGCCGACGAGTTGTCCACCGCGGTCTTCGCCGCCCGCCGCGCCACCCTGGTGCCGTCCGGCAAGGGGACGGAATTCCTTGCGCCCATGCCGATCTCGGAGTTGGCGGGGGAACCGGTGCTGGCCGCGCCGCAGCGGGTCGAGCTGGTGGATCTGCTGCACCGGCTGGGGCTGCGGCGGATCGGCGACTTCGCGGCGCTCACGCCCGCCGAGGTGGCGTCGCGGTTCGGGGCGGACGCGATCGTCGCGCACCGATGTGCCCGCGCGCTGCCGGAGCGCCCGCCCGCGGCCCGCCTGCCCGCCGCCGACCTCACCGTGGAACAGCGCTGCGACCCGCCGATCGAACGCGTCGACATGGCGGCCTTCGCGGGCCGCATGCTCGCCGCCGAACTGCACACCAAACTCGCCGCGGCCGCGGTGGCCTGCACCCGCCTGGTGATCCACGCCGAAACCGAGGCGGGCGAGGAGTTCTCACGCATCTGGCGCTGCGCCGAACCCCTCACCCCCGACAGCACCGCCGACCGCATCCGCTGGCAGCTCGACGGCTGGCTCACCCGCCGCGCCCTGGACCGCGCCCGCGCCTACCGTGCCGCGCATCGGGATGACTGTGGCGTGCGTGGCGATGGCCGTGCCGCGCATCGGGATGACTGTGGCGTGCGTGGCGATGGCCGTGCCGCGAACCGGGGCGGTCGTGCCGGGCGCGGAGACGGGCGCGGCACGCAGCGAGACGGACGCACCGTCTATCGGGGCGATCATGGTGCGCGTCGGCCGGGCGGTGCGAAGGCCGATGCGTATGAGCCGGATCCGATCGAGGAGTGGGATTCCGGGGTGGACGCGGCCATCGTGCTGCTGCGGCTGGAACCTGTCGAAGTCGTGTCGGCGGGAGCTCTGCAACTCGGGCTGTGGGGTGGGGTCGGGGAGGGCGAGGAGCGGGCGCGGCGGGCGTTGATCCGGGTGCAGGGGCTGCTGGGCGGGGACGCGGTGCGGATGGGGGTGCTCAGTGGCGGGCGGGGGCCGGAGGAGCGGATCACCATGGTGACGCTCGGGGACGAGCCGGTGCCGGCGAACGATCCGGCGCAGCCGTGGCCGGGACGGTTGCCCGAGCCCGCTCCGGCGCTGGTGCTCACGCATCATCCGGAGGTGCGGCTGGAGGGCGCCGACGGGTCGCCGGTCTGGGTCAGTGATCGTGGCATGTTCACGGCCGATCCGGTCCAGTTGCACTGGGGCAGTAGTTCGTGGCGGCTGTCGGGCTGGGCGGGACCGTGGCCGGTGGACGACCGGTGGTGGACGCACCGGTTCGAGGACGGTTTCGCCGCGCGTGCCCAGGTGCAGCTGGACGCGGAGGACGCCGCACGGCTGCGCGCGCTCCTGCTGATCGGCTACGACAATGTCTGGCACGTGGAGGGGTTGTACGAGTAGCGGTCTCAGATGCCGAGCGGCAGGTGCAGATCCATCATGTCCGGCCAGAGTTCCGGCCAGGGGTGCAGCGGGCCGCGGCAGACCGCGATGGCGATGCCGGTGTTCACGCCGGGGAACCCGTTGGGGTTGTCGAGGTGGTCGAGGACCTGGACATTGCCGAACTGGCGGCGCAGGGTGGGTTCGGTGCTGTCGAGGCCGACGTAGAGCACCGCGCCGATGTCGCTGGGCGGCGGGCCGAAGTAGCCGAAGCCGCGGTTGGGGCTGTAGACGGGCGGCAGGCCGTAGTCGCGGCCGAAGTTCTGGAGGGCGGCGGCCTGCCAATAGTTCTGGGCGACGATCGCTGTGGGTCGCTCGGATTCGGGCAGCTGCCGGTAGGCGTCGGCGACCTTGGCGGTCAGCTCGGACCAGCCCGAGTAGCCGTAGATGCTGGTCCGCATGGCGAAGTCGGCCTGGGTGCGGATGGCGGTGTGCACCCGCGACGGCGGCTGCGGCAGGGCGGCCACCAGCGCCGCGATGATCACCAGCGACAACCCGATGACCGGCAGCGCGACCACCCGCAGCACCCGGTTGCCGCGCTCGCCGCGGTAGTAGGGCAGCGCGACCGCGCCGATGCCGAACAGCACCGGCAGGAATCCGGCGGTGTAGTACGGCCGCCCGTGCCCGAACAGCACCACGGCCACCAGCAGGCCGGAGGAGACGAGCATGAACATGTAGGGCCGCAGCCAGCGTTCCCGGGCCAGGCTCCAGAACGCCCAGCCCGCGAGCAGGCCGCCGAGCAGTCCGGCCAGTCCGATCATCTGCGGCAGGCAGGCCAGCGGTCCGCCGCCGGCGGCGTCCTGTTCGGCGCCGATCACCTTGCTCATGGCCAGCGCGGGCCAGCCGTGCTGGTTCTGCCACCACAGGCCGGGCAGGGCGGAGGCGGCGAAGATGCTCGCGCCGATCCAGAGTCCGCGCCGCCACAGCAGTTCCCGCGGTCCGGCGACGATGATGCCCGCGGCCAGGGTGAGCAGGATGGTGGGGATGAACCACTTGACCTGGAGGTCGACGGCGGCGACCACGCCGACCGCGATGAGCAGCCGGTCGTCGCGGGTGCGGATCCAGCGGATGAGCAGCCAGATGATGGCGGCCTGCAGGGTGGCGTCGAAGGAGAAGGTGCTCAGCTGCACGGCCTGGGTGGCGGCGAGCGGGGAGATGCCGTAGGCGGCGGCCGCGATCAGTTGGGCGGTCCGGGAGCCGCCGAGCTCGTAGGCGACCGCGGCGCTGATCACGACGGCGGCGGCGGTCATCAGGACCGCGGGTAATCGGAGCATCGGCGCGGAGCCGGGGGCGACGGCGTCGGCCAGGTGGGCGACCAGTGGGATCAGGACGCCTTGGTCGGCGTAGGTGAGACTGCGGTGGGCTCCGGCGGCGATGAAATACAGTTCGTCACCGAAGAAGTCGTAGCGCAGTGTCGGGACGGCGAGAAAGGTCCCGCAGAGCGCGGCTAGTAGGAGGACCCAGGCGGTAGCGAAGGTCGGCCGCGGCGGGCTCGGTTCATCGAGTTCGACCGCGGGGGCGGCAGCATTGAGAACCATATTTCCCCGACAAACAAGTATTGCTAAATCGGGGATCACGCTACCGTCAGGGCTGACCGATTACCGAAAAATGTGAAAGTGATCTATTTCACAGGCCAAAACGCTTGGTATCACGCCTGGACCTGCGCAGTTCCGCATTCATTCGTCAAGTGAATGAATAGGCAACCGTATCTGTATTCGATATGGCGGAGCGCACAAATTGCGGCGGCGACCACCCAGCGATCCGTACTCTGGACAATCGTGGAGTCAACGGTCACCCGGGTCGAGTTCGATGACGTGTCGATCGCCTATCGCGATTCCGGCGCCACGGGCGGACATCTCTACAGCGACACGCCGGTGGTCCTCGTGCACGGCATGGGCGGCGACGGGCACACCTGGGATCGGTTCGCGACCCAGCTGGTGCGCCGCGGCCGCCGGGTGATCATTCCGGACCTGCGCGGGCACGGGCGCAGCGCGCACACCGCGTCCTACCGGTTCGAGGAATTCGGCGCCGACATCCTCGCGCTGTGCGACCGGATCGGCCTCGACGCCGTCGACCTGGTCGGGCATTCGCTCGGCGGCTACGCCATCTCCTGGGTGGCCATGCAACGCCCGGAACTGGTCCGGCGCCTGGTGATCGAGGAACAGCCGCTGCCGCTGCGCTCCGGCGACGAACAGGTGAGCTTCACCCGCAGGCTGCCGTCGATCCCCGAACTGTGGCACGCCACCACCAGCCTGCTGCGGCACCCGCGCGCGGTGCTGGCCTTCGACCGATCCATGACCGGCGACGCGCTCGAACAGTTCCGCAAGCCCTACCCGGAATGGTGGGACGGGCTGTCCGACATCACCGCGCCCACCCTGTTCCTGCGCGGCGGCCCCGGCGGCATGGTCGACCCCGACAAGCTCGAACAGTTACGCACCAGCCTCGCCGACTGCACCGTCCGCGCCTTCGACTGCGGGCACAGCATCCACCGCGACCGCTACCCCGCCTTCGAGGCCCAAGTGCTCCCCTTCCTGGGGCACTAGCTGCCGGTATCTAGAGTTGAACGGTGTCCGCATCCGAGCGACCCACGCTGTGGTTTCCCGACGAGTCCGCGTTCCGGGACTGGCTGTCGGCCAATCACGCGGCGGTGGACGGCATTTGGCTGAAGTTCGCGAAGAAGGGCTCGGCCTACGCCTCGCTCGACCATGACGGCGCGCTGCGACAGGCCCTGTGCTTCGGCTGGATCGACGGGCAGGCCAGGAAACTCGACGACGATTTCCTCGTCATGGGATTCACCCCGCGCCGCCCGCGCAGCCAGTGGTCGCAGCGCGATGTGGGGTTGGCGGGCGAACTGATCGAGGCCGGGATCGTGCATCCGGCCGGGCAGGCCGAGATCGATCGGGCCAAGGCGGACGGGCGCTGGGACAACGCCGTCGGACACGACCTGCCGGAGGATTTCCTGGACGAGCTGGCCCGGCATCCGGAGGCGGCCGTGTTCTTCGAGACCCTGCCCATGCAGTCGCGCCTCTCGGTCGGCTACCACCTGGGCAGCGCGGTGCGGCCGGAGGCCCGGCAGCGGCGGCTGGAGCAGGTGATCGCGAAACTGATCGACGGGAAGCCACTGTGACCGAGGGACGGCTGTGACGGGGTTCGAAGGATTGTCGTGTTCGGCCGCGGCACTGGAGGTTCCCCTACCCGGGAGCGCGACCCGCATCACCGGCTGGCTGTGTGTCGAGCAGCCCGGGGCGTGGGGACGCGACGTGATCGGCGACCAGGTGCTCGGGCCCGACATCACCCCCGAACTGGCCGCGCGCACCAAGGCGGCGCACGTGCGGCCCACCCTGATCCGGCGGGCGGGGCGGCGGGAATTCACCGGCGTCCGAACGGTTCTGCTCGCCAGTTCGCGGCCCGAGGGGTCGTGGTGCGAGCGGCTCGAGAT
Source organism: Nocardia sp. CA-145437 (assembly GCF_050956485.1). Classification (NCBI taxonomy): domain Bacteria; kingdom Bacillati; phylum Actinomycetota; class Actinomycetes; order Mycobacteriales; family Nocardiaceae; genus Nocardia; species Nocardia sp. CA-145437. Next base: position 1,140,791 of record NZ_CP191204.1, read on the forward strand.
CACCGACCCGCGGGAACTGCTGGACATCGATCTGCGTCTGGTCGACGGGCCCGCGCCGGGAATCGGTGCGGCCGTGACGGATCCGCTGGTGCTGGTCTGCGCGCACGGTAAGCGCGACCAGTGTTGCGCCCTGCTGGGCCGTCCCATCGCCGCGAGCCTGTCCGCCGCCCACCCCGAGCGGGTGTGGGAGTGCTCCCACACCGGCGGTCACCGTTTCGCCCCGGCGGTCATCGTGCTGCCCACGGGTCTCACTTACGGCCGCCTGGACGAGGATTCGGCGCACGCCATGCTCGCCGCCGCCGACAAGGGCGAGGTCTCGCTCACCGGCCTACGCGGCCGCAGCTGCTACGGCCCGGTCGAGCAGGTGGCGGAAATAGCGGTCCGCCGGCGCATCGCCGACGCTACGTTCACCCGGGTCACCTCGACCGGCGACAGCACCGGTCGGACCGTCGGGTCCGGCGATGTCGACCCGACGGCCGGTATCGACGACCTCGTCGTCGAGGCCGCCCCGGCCGATGCCGGAAGCCCGACCGATCCGGCCACGTTCGCGGGTGCGGCGATGGTGACGCATCGGGACGGCCGCCGCTGGCTGGTCACCGCCCGCACCGCCGCCTACTCGCCGCGGCAGGCCAGTTGCGGCGCGGCCCCCAAACCCGCCACCGCGGTGGTGCTGGACCGTCTCCGGCAACTCGCCTGAGCGGCAAGAATTCCCGCCAGGGTATTGCGCTGTGAGTGCAATTGTTTCGGCGGTGTCGAATTACTTCCCGTAGCGATCGATCCGGCCGGAATAGCGGCCGCCGGGGGTGCGAACTATTGCCGCGAGCCGAAATTCGGCCCCCGGCCGATTACCAGTGCGTTCCAGGGACCAGGCGGGCGGCGCGGCGCAGGGCGGTGCCGGTGGCGCGGACGGCCGGGGGCACGGTGCGGCGATGGCGTTGCGGGACGACGATTTCCACGTCGGCGGTCTCCGGCTCGGACACGGTCTCGCCCTTGGCGGCGGGGGAGTCCGGGATGGCTCGGTAGTACCGGTGCAGGACCCGCTCCTTGATGCCGGGGGCCACCAGGTTGCCGTATTCGGCGAGGGTGCCGAGCGGGACGTCGATGCGGCGGGGCCGTTCGGTGAGGGCCCGGACGATGAGGGCGGCGGCCCATTCCGGGGACTGGGTGCCGGTGCCCTGGTCGCCGCTGGGGGTGATCATGGGGGTGCGGACCAGCGGCATGTGGATGGTGGTGAAAGTGATGTTGCTGGAGCGCATCTCGGCGGCGGTCACCTCGGCGAACTTGTCGAGGGCGGCCTTGCTGGCCAGGTAGGCGGCGAAACGCGGGGTGGCGACCTGCACGCCGGCGCTGGAGATGTTGACGATGTGGCCGTCCTTGCGTTCGCGCATGCCGGGCAGCAGGCCCAGGGTCATGCGGACCGCGCCGAAGTAGTTGACGGCCATGGTGCGTTCGAAGTCGTGCATGCGGTCGGTGGAGCGGTGCACGGCCCGGCGGATGGAGCGGCCCGCGTTGTTGACCAGCATGTCGACGTGGCCGTGGGCGGCGAGCACGGTCTCGATCGTCCGATCCACCGAATCCTGGTCGGTGACGTCGCACGGGTAGCCGAAGGCGGCGCCGCCCGCGGCGGTGATCTCGTCCACCACGGTGGACAGTTCGTCGGCGCGGCGGGCCAGCAGGATGACCAGTGCGCCCTTCTGTGCGGCGGTCAGCGCGGCCGCGCGTCCGATGCCCGAGGAGGCGCCGGTGATCACGACGCGCTTGCCGGTCAGATCGCGGCGGGCGCGCCGACGGGCCAGGTAACCGGTGTCTTGGTCGGCCATTTCTGCTCCCTTGCAGGTGGAATTGCCTCGAACTTACTCCAAAGTAAGTTACTGCGCCACGATGGATTGGCGAGCCGCCGTAGAGACCGATCGGTTTCGAATGTATGTTCGATACTCGAGACCGGTCGGATTGTGGAGGAGGTGGGCCGATGGGTTGGGGCAACGGCCCGCCGACGTGGGCGGAGATGGAACGGGTGCTGTCCGGGCGACCCGACCCCGCGCGCAAACAGGTCGAGGGCGACGGCGGCGACAGCCCGGCCTGGTCGCGGAAACGCGAGAAGTACGAGGCCGGGGACATCGAGCGGACCGCCCGGTCCACGGTGCCCTACGCCGAACTGCACACCCACTCCGCCTACAGCTTCCTCGACGGGGCCAGCCAGCCCGAGGAACTGGTGGAGGAGGCGGTGCGGCTCGGACTGGAAGCCCTCGCGCTCACCGACCACGACGGGTTCTACGGGGTGGTCCGGTTCGCCGAAGCGGCCCGGGAATGGCGGATGCCGACCATCTTCGGCGCCGAGCTGTCCATCGGCACCGCCGCCCGCGCCGGAGCGCATCTCGCGCCGCGCGGACGCGGCCCGGCCGCCCGGCGACGCGGTCGCGAAAACGACGCGGACGCACTGAATTCCGAACCCCGCACCGGCACCCCCGATCCGGCCGGACCACATCTGCTGGTGCTGGCGCGCGGGCAGGAAGGCTACCGGCGGTTGTCGCGGGAGATGGCCGCCGCGCACATGGCGGCGGGGGAGAAGGGCATCCTGCGCTACGACCTGGACCGGCTCACCGAGGCCGCGGGCGGGCACTGGCACATCCTCACCGGCTGCCGGAAAGGCACTGTGCGACAGGCCCTGCGGCAGGGCGACGCGGCAGCCGAAGCGGCACTGCGCGAACTGATCGACCGCTTCGGCCGCGACCACGTGAGCGTGGAACTCACCCACCACGGCATCCCCGAGGACGACGAGCGCAATGCCCGGCTGCTCGCCCTCGCCGACCGGGCCGGGCTGCCCGTGATCGCCACCACCGGAGCGCATTTCGCGGCCCCGCCACACCGCCGCCGGGCCATGGCGCTGGCCGCCGTGCGAGCCCGCTCCAGCCTCGACGACATGGCGGGCTGGCTGGCCCCCACCGGCGGCGCGCACCTGCGCTCCGGCGACGAGATGGCGCGACTCTTCGCGGCCTGCCCGCAGGCCGTGCCCAATGCCGTTGCGCTGGGCCGGGACTGCGCGTTCGACCTGCGGCTGATCGCGCCGCAACTGCCGCCCTTCGACGTGCCCGACGGGCACGACGAGAACTCGTGGCTGCGGGAGCTCACCTTCGCGGGCGCGGCCCGCCGCTACGGCCCACGCGCCGGGAACGCGGCCGCCTACCGGCAGCTCGACCACGAGCTGAACGTCATCGCCACCCTGAACTTCCCGGGCTACTTCCTGGTCGTGCACGACATCGTCAGCTTCTGCCGCGACAACGACATCCTGTGTCAGGGCCGGGGTTCGGCGGCGAATTCGGCGGTCTGCTACGCCATCGGCATCACCAATGTGGATCCGGTCGCCAACCAGCTGCTGTTCGAACGGTTCCTGTCGCCGGAGCGGGACGGGCCGCCCGACATCGACGTCGACATCGAATCGGATCGGCGCGAGGAGGCCATTCAGCACGTCTACGCCAAATACGGGCGCGAGTACGCGGCGCAGGTGGCCAATGTGATCACCTATCGCGGGCGCTCCGCGGTGCGCGATGCCGCCCGCGCGCTGGGCTTCTCGACCGGGCAGCAGGACGCCTGGAGCAAACAGGTGAGCCGCTGGAGCGGGGTCGCGGGGGAACAGCACACCGACATCCCGGACGACGTGCTCGCGCTGGCCGGGGAATTGGAGGGGCTGCCCCGGCATCTGGGCATCCACTCCGGCGGCATGGTGATCTGCGATCGGCCCATCGCCGACGTGTGCCCGACCGAATGGGCGCGCATGGCGAATCGCAGTGTCCTGCAATGGGACAAGGACGACTGCGCGTCCGCCGGGCTGGTCAAGTTCGATCTGCTCGGACTCGGCATGCTGTCGGCGCTGCACTACATGATCGACCTGGTGGCCGAGCACAAGGGCCAGACCGTCGAACTGCACCGGCTGGACCTGGGCGAGGACGCCGTCTACGACATGCTGTGCCGCGCCGACTCGGTCGGCGTGTTCCAGGTGGAGTCGCGCGCCCAGATGGCGACCCTGCCGCGATTGCGGCCGCGCACCTTCTACGACCTGGTGGTGGAGGTGGCGCTGATCCGGCCCGGGCCGATCCAGGGCGGATCGGTGCACCCCTACATTCGCCGCCGCAACGGGCGGGAGAAACCCGACTACGACCATCCGTCGCTGAAGAACGCGCTGGAACGCACCCTCGGCGTGCCGCTGTTCCAGGAACAGCTCATGCAGATGGCCGTGGACGTCGCCGGATTCACCCCCGCCGAAGCCGATGAGCTGCGCCGCGCCATGGGATCCAAACGGTCCACGCAGAAGATGGAGCGGCTGCGGGCCCGCTTCTATCAGGGCATGCGCGACCTGCACGGCATCACCGGGGAAGTGGCGGACCGCATCTACGAGAAGGTGTACGCCTTCGCGAATTTCGGGTTCCCGGAAAGCCATTCGCAGAGCTTCGCCTCGCTGGTGTTCTATTCGGCGTGGTTCAAACTGCATCACCCGGCGGCCTTCTGCGCCGGGCTGCTGCGCGCTCAGCCGATGGGGTTCTATTCGCCGCAGTCGCTGGTCGCCGACGCGCGGCGGCACGGGGTGACGGTGCACGGGCCCGACATCAACCACAGCCTGGCCGAGGCGACCCTGGAGGCGAAGGGGATGGCGATCCGGCTGGGGCTGGCCGCGGTCCGGCACATCGGGACCGAATTGGCCGAGCAGATCGTGGCCGCCCGCGAGCTCGGGCCCTACACCTCGTTCCTGGATCTCACCGGACGCGTGGAACTGACCGTGCCGCAAGCCGAGTCGCTGGCCACGGCGGGCGCGCTGGACAGTCTCGGCGGCACCCGCCGCGAGGCGCTGTGGGCGGCGGGCGCGGCGGCGGGGGAACGATCCGACCGGCTGCCCGGCACCGGCGCGGCCACCGCGGCCCCCGCCCTGCCCGGCATGAGCGCGCTGGAACTGGCCGCCGCCGACGTGTGGGCCACCGGCGTCTCACCCGGCAGCTACCCGACCGAATTCCTGCGCGAGCGGCTCGACGCGCTCGGCGTCGTCCCCGCCGACCGGCTCCTCGACATTCGTGACGGGACCCGGGTGCTGGTCGGCGGCGCGGTCACCCACCGGCAGCGCCCGGCCACCGCGGGCGGCGTCACCTTCCTCAACCTGGAGGACGAGACCGGCATGGTGAACGTGGTCTGCTCGGTCGGCCTGTGGGCCCGCTACCGCCGCCTGGCCACCACCGCCCCCGCCCTGCTCATCCGCGGACGGGTGCAGAACGCGGAGGGCGCGGTCACCATCGTCGCCGACCATCTGCAACGCATGGACCTGCGCATCGAGGGCCGCTCCCGCGACTTCCGCTGAGCCGCCCCGGCACCGCGGCAGTCGCGGCGCTACGGGAGAATCGTGGCAGGAGCGGGGAAGGAGAGCGGCGTGACAGTGGTCCGGGCGACCATCAAACCCGGCAGCAAGAAGGGCCCGCTCGTCGAGATCCTCGACGACGGCGCGCTGCAGCTGTACGTCCGGGCCCCGGCGGTGGAGGGCAAGGCGAACAAGGCCGCCATCGAACTGCTGGCGGCCCACTTCGGCGTCCCCAAGTCCGCGGTCCGCCTCACCGCCGGCGCGACCTCCCGCTTCAAACGCTTCGAGGTCGACGACTAGTCAGACCGCGCCCGGGAATCCCATCTGCCGCCAGGCCTCGTACACCGCGACCGCGGCGGCGTTGGAGAGGTTCATGGAACGGCGGCCGGGCAGCATGGGGATGCGGAGCTGGTCGGTGACGCGCGGATCGGCGAGCACCTCCTCGGGGAGGCCGGTGGGTTCGGGGCCGAAGAGCAGGACATCGCCGTCGCGGTAGGTGATCTCGGTGTTGCGGGTGGTCGCGGCGGCGGTGAAGGCGAAGACCCGTTCGGGGGCGATGACCTCCCAGGCGGCGGCGAGACTCTCGTGCACGGTGACGATGGCCAGGTCGTGGTAGTCCAACCCGGCCCGGCGTAGCTTCGGCTCGGATAGGTCGAAGCCGAGCGGTTCGATCAGGTGCAGTGCGCAGCCGGTGCCGGCGGCCAGTCGAATGGCGTTGCCGGTATTGGGCGGGATGCGGGGTTCGAAGAACACGAGATGGAACACGGGATCCAGCATTGCAGAGCGGCGGTTAAGCTCGTGCGGTGAGTCCAGCCCATGCCGCACCCCAGAGTCGCAGCAGTCGTGCGGGGGAGTTCGCCCGCGAGAATCTGCCCATGCTGCTGGTGGGCGCGGTGCTGGTGGTGGCCGTGGTCTTCCTGGCCTGGGATCGCTGGCGGCGCGGAACGTTCTTCTTCGGCGGCGCGACGCTGCTCGCCGCGGCGCTGCGGCTGGCACTGCCCACTGATCGGGTGGGTCTGCTCGCGGTGCGCAGCAAGGGTTTCGATGTCGTCTGGCTGACGGTGCTGGGTGTCGCGATCATCGTGCTGGCGGCGACCATCAGCAGTCTCGGCGTCACGTAGCCGGAGCCGTGGGGCCTCGCGGGTCGCGGGGCCGGGGCCGCGACCGGAGTCGCGGCGCTGGAAAGATGAGCGAGTTGTTCTGCCGCCGGGGTGAACCGGCGGCGCTGGGGGATAGCTAGACCGAGGTTATGCGGCGGCCGAGTTCGCGCCGCAGCACTTCCTGGTCCGGGAGTCTGTGCAGGACACGGAGTATGGCCGGGCGGAGTTCACGCTGCTCGTCCTCGGAGAGCAGATCGACGAGATCGCGGAGATCCATGTCATCGAATGCGGCGGTCATGGCGAATACATTACGGCTGATATGCCCGCTGCACACGTATTCCGGAACACCGGTTACGGAGGCGTCATGCGCGCGAAACCGAAAGCGCTTCAGGACAATTCACTGGAAACAGGCACGATACGTCGCGTAACGCGCCGTCGGCTGTGGCAGCGGCCGGGCAGCGGACATACGGCATTCGGGCAGCGGCGACACCGGCACAGTGGCAGCGGTGGCGCCGCCGTTCGGGCAGCGCTGGTTCAGTGACCCGACACGCGCTGGGCGCGGGCCAGTTCCATGGTCTCCAGCATGAGTTTGCCGACCGCCTCGGTCTCGGTCAGGAACCCGTCGTGCCCGTCCTTGGAGTGGATGACCTCGAGCCCCTTGGAACCGGGCAGCAGATCGGCCAGCTCCTGCTGGGTGCGCAGCGGGTAGAGCCGGTCCGAGTCCACCCCGCCGATCACGCACGGCACCGGCGTCGAGGCCAGCGCCGCCGCGACGCCGCCGCGGCCGCGACCCACGTCGTAGCGGTTCATGGCCTCGGTGAGCAGCACGTAGGTGGCCGGATCGAAACGCGCGATCAGCTTGTCCGCCTGGTACTCCAGGTAGCTCTGCACCGCGTAGCGGCCGCCCGCGCGCGGATCCTCGTCGCCCTGGCCGTGGTTCTCGAAACGATGGTCGAGCTCGCCCTCGGTGCGGTAGGTCAGGTGCGCGATGCGGCGGGCGATGCCCATGCCGGTCATGGGCGCGCGCCCGGTGCCGTGGTAGTCGCCGCCCTGCCAGTCCGGATCGGCCTTGATGGCGGCGATCTGGGTGGTCTGGGTGCCGATCTGGTCGGCGGTGGCGCGCGCGCCGACCGCCAGCACCAGGGCCGCGCCGACCCGTTCGGGCCGGCCGATCATCCACTCCAGCACCCGCATCCCGCCCATGGAGCCGCCGATCACGGCGGCCAGGCGGTCGATGCCGAGCAGGTCGAACAGCTTGGCCTCGGCGGTCACCTGGTCGCGGATGGACAGCGCGGGGAACCGTGTGCCCCACGGCTTCCCGTCCGGGGCCAGCGAGGACGGGCCGGTGCTGCCCTTGCAGCCGCCGAGCACGTTGGTGGCGATGACGCACCATTCGCGGGTGTCCACGGGCGCGCCGGGGCCGACGATGCCGTCCCACCAGCCGGCCTGGTTGTGGTGCACGTCGGCGGGGCCGACCACGTGCGAGTCGCCGGTCAGCGCGTGCTCCACGAGCACCACGTTGTCCGCGTTCGCCGATAGTTCGCCCCACCGCTGGACGGCCAGCGTGGCGTCGGGGATCACGGCCCCGCCCTCGAGTTCCACGTCGCCGATGGCGATGCTCCCGAGCGTCCCGTCGGGCGGCGGCAGCAACAGCTCCGCCGCGTGCCGGGACGTTCGCGATTCGATGTTCACGGTCAACTTGCCGCCGCCGTCAGTCCGGCGCGCAGATCCGCCAGGATGTCGCCGATGCCCTCGATGCCCACGGCCAACCGCACCAGACCAGGCGTGACACCGGAAGCCAGCTGCTCGGCGGGGGTCAGCTGGGAATGCGTGGTGGATGCCGGGTGGATGACGAGCGAGCGCACATCCCCGATGTTAGCGACATGGCTATGGAGCACCAGCGCCTCCACGAACTTCTTGCCCGCGTCGACGCCGCCGGCCAGCTCGAAGGACACGATGGCGCCCACGCCCTTCGGTGCCAGCTGTTTGCCCCGCTCGAACCAGGGCGAGGCGGGAAGTCCGGCGTAGTAGACCTTCTCGACGCCGGGCTGCCCGGCGAGGAACTCGGCCACCGCCTGCGCGTTGGCCACATGCCGCTCGATGCGCAGGCTCAGCGTCTCGAGGCCCTGCGCGATGAGGAACGCGTTGAACGGCGACACCGCCGCGCCCAGGTCGCGCAGCAGCTGCACGCGGGCCTTGAGCGCGAAGGCCGGAGCGCCGAGGTCGGCGAAGACCGCGCCGTGGTAGCTCGGGTCGGGGGTGGTGAAGCCGGGGAAGCGGGATTCGCCCGCCTCGTTCTTCACCGTCCAGTCGAAGGAGCCGCCGTCGACGATCACGCCCGCGACCGCGGAACCGTGCCCGCCCAGGTACTTGGTGGCCGAGTGCACCACGATGTCCGCGCCCAGCCGCAGCGGCTGGATCAGGTACGGGGTGGCGACGGTGTTGTCCACGATGAGCGGCACCCCGGCGGCGTGCGCGACCTCGGCGATGCCCGGAATGTCGAGGACCGAGCTGCTCGGGTTGGCGACGGTCTCGCCGTAGAACGCCTTGGTGTTGGGGCGCACCGCCGCGCGCCACTGCTCGAGGTCGTCCGGGTCCTCGACGAAGCTGACCTGGATGCCCAGCTTGGGCAGCGAGTAGTGCAGCAGGTTGTAGGTGCCGCCGTACAGGTGCGGGCTGGCCACGATGTGGTCCCCGGCCTCGGCGAGATTCAGGATCGCGTAGGTCTCCGCGGCCTGCCCGGAGGCCAGCAGCAGTGCGGCCACACCGCCCTCGAGGGCGGCGATGCGCTGTTCCACCGCGTCCTGGGTGGGGTTCATGATGCGGGTGTAGATATTGCCCGGCTCGGCGAGTCCGAACAGCGCGGCGGCGTGGTCGGTGTCGCGGAACGCGTAGGACGTGGTCTGGTAGATGGGCAGGGCGCGGGCTCCGGTGGCGGAATCGGGAGCCTGGCCGGCGTGAATCTGCTTGGTCTCGAAGGACCAGTTGGCCGGATCCAGGGTGCCGTCAGCGGGGACGGCCGCGGGCGCGGTCGAGTCACTCATGTGTTCTGCTCCAAAAACAAGGTCGCCGAATGGCGGAAGTTTGACGTTATCGAGAAGCGAATGGGCTTCGACAACAACACATTTCGGTAGACCTCCTAGTTGCGCTTGCGTTCGGCCCTCGAACGCCCGGTCTGCACCCGGAGCACCCCACCGCAGCTGGAGGGTTGCCGATCAGCAAGCCGGGGCCTTAACGCTGATGCTCTTGACCTAATGCGGGATTCTAGCGGCCGTCCGGCCCGATCTACGCAGTGGGGTTTGTCGCATTTTCGGTGGTATTTCCCCCGTTTACGGGGGGAAATACCGTTGTCGCACCGCAACAGGCCCGCCGGAATTCGCCGAATGCCGCCTGGACGCTGTCGGCGAGCATGCGGGCGGTGGTGACGGTGGTGCAGTCCGGGAGCTCGTCGCTGTCGTCGAACTCGCATTCCATGCCGACCCGCACGATGCCGTGCCAGGTGGTGGCGATGAGCCGCACGGTGAGGTGGTCCTCGGGCAGGCGCAGGCGTTCGGCGAGCACCTCGGACACGGCCCGGGTCTTGGTGTCGGCCGATTCCATGCTGAGCGCGCGGACGGCGACGCTGTCGCGGGTGATGCGCTGCATCTGCTGGAACCAGCGGAAGGGCACGGGCGTGTCGGAGTCGATGATCTGGTCCACGACCGCCAGGAACGCGCCGAGCAGCGCCTCCATCTCGTCGCCGGTGACGGGCTGGGCGCGCAGCTGATCGGCGAGGGCCTGTCCCCAGCCTTCGATGGGGGCGATGACGATCGCCTCCTTGCTCTCGAAGTACCGGTTCACGGTGCGCGGGGAGACGTCGGCGGCGTCGGCGATCTGCTCGACGGTGGTGGCGTCGAAGCCCTGTTCGTCGCACAACCGCAGGGCGACGTCGATGATCCGGGTCCGGGTCTGCTGCTTCTTGCGCTCACGCAGGCCGGGGCGGTGACGCGAGATCACACCGATGTGACTTGACAACTCCGACATCCCTCCATCGTAGGTCCTTGATGTGTTTTCCTGTCCCAGTATGACAACTGTCGCGCTGCGACATTTTTCCCTTGACGCCAATTGTCGGTTGGGGTCACTATGGTGAAGCTGCCTTCGAATCCAGAGGAGAGGCTCATGACCGTAGCGACGGACGCTCTCGGTACAGACGAAAAAGCAAGTCCCGCACAAGATTCCAGGCGTTGGTGGGCGCTGGGCGTGATCGCCATGGCGCAGCTGATGGTGGTCCTGGACGCCACGATCGTCACCATCGCCATGCCGTTCGCGCAGCAGGATCTGCACATCAGCGACGGTGACAAGCAGTGGATCTTCACCGCGTACACCCTGATCTTCGGCGGTCTGCTGCTGCTCGGCGGCCGCCTCGCCGACTACCTGGGCCGCCGCCGGATCCTCATGGTCGGCCTGATCGGCTTCGCCGCGGCCTCCGCGCTCGCCGGTCTCGCGCAGAACCAGGCCGAACTCTTCGCGGGCCGCGCGCTGCAGGGCGCGTTCGGCGCGCTGCTGGCCCCGGCCGCGCTGTCGCTGGTGTCGGTGACCTTCACCGAGGCCAAGGAACGGGCTCGGGCCTTCGGCGTGTTCGCCGGCGTGTCGGCGGCGGGCGCCGCGCTCGGACTGATCGCCGGTGGCGCGCTCGTCGAGTACGCGAACTGGCGCTGGTCGCTGCTGGTGAACACCCCGGTCGCGCTGCTGGCCCTGGTCGGCGCGTTCGCCTTCGTGGTCAAGGATGTGCCCGCGCCCCGCACCGGCGGCTACGACCTGCCCGGCGCGGTCACCGTCACTCTCGGCCTGATCTCGATCGTGTACGGCTTCAGCCGCGCGGCCTCCGACGGCTGGACCGCCTCCACCACGCTGGCCCTGTTCGTGGTGGGTGTGGCGCTGCTGGCGGCGTTCGTGGCCATCGAGGCCCGGACCGCGAATCCGCTGCTGCCGCTGCGTATTCCGGGTGAGATCAACCGCGGCGGGTCGTATCTGATCGCGCTGCTGGTGCCGATCGCCATGTTCGCCATGTTCCTGAACCTGAGCTTCTACCTGCAGATCGTGGAGCACTACTCGGCGCTGAAGACGGGTGTGGCGTTCCTGCCGTTCCCGGCCGGCATCGTGGTGTCGGCGGGTATCGCCTCGGCGGTCCTGCCCAGGATCGGGCCGCGGCCGCTCATGCTGGCGGGTTCGGTGCTGGGCGCGGCGGGCCTGGTGTGGCTGTCACGGCTGGAGTACGGCGACAGCTACGCGACCGCCCTGCTGCCCGCCATGATCCTGATCGCGCTGGGCATGGGTGCGCTGTTCGTGTCCATGCAGACCACCGCGCTGCACCAGGTCGACGCCGAGGATTCGGGCGTGGCCAGCGCGCTGCTGAACGCCGCCCAGCAGGTGGGTGGTTCCATCGGCACCGCGCTGCTGACCACCATCTCGGTGCAGGTGGCCGAGCGGTACGTGCGCAACAACATGACCGTCGACCATGTGATGGAGCGGGCCTCGATCCACTCCTACAACGTGGCCTTCCTGATCGGCGCGATCTTCTTCGCGCTGTGTGTTCCGATCGCGGCGTTCATGGTTCGGGACAAGCCGCAGAACCTGCTCGAGGGTGACGAGCACGCCGTGCACGTGGGCGTGTGAACCACCGCCGGTGATTCCGCACCGTGCCCGCCGCGAATCTCGCGGCGGGCACGGTCCGTTTCGGCCGCAAGTCGGCGGCAAGTCGCGGTGCATCGCCCTGGCCGACAGTACGACCATGACGATGACGATGATGCCCACCGCGACCGATCCGGACCTGCGGCTGCGCGCCGGCGCGCTGATCGCCGGCGGCGTGCTGTTCGCCGTGGGCAATGCCCTGCACCCGCTGGAACATTCCGAGGCGGCCGAACAGTCCGCCACCTGGGGTGCCGCCCACCTGACCTTCAGCGCCGGCGCGATCCTGATGGCGGTGGGACTGCCCGTGGTGTTCGCCGCCTGGCGAGACAGGAATGACTGGCCCACAAAGGTTTCCGCGGTCGCCCGGGTCCTGCTGTTCGTCGGGCTCACCGTCGCGATCCCGGTCGGCGCCTACCACGAGATCTATGTCGCGCCGCGCCTGTCGCACCATGAGCAATCGGCGATCGAGGAGGCCGCCCTCCCGGTGAACGGGCCGCTCGCCGCCGCCTTCCTGCTGGGATTCATCCTGCTGGCGGTGTGCGCGCTGGCGGCCCCGCGTCCGCTCCTCGGGCGTGGGTCCGCGGTCGCGCTGATCCTCGCGGTGGTCGCGATGGCCGGGGCCGAAGGGCTGCCGGGCGCGGAGGGGTGGTGGATCATCCCGGGCACCATCGCCGTCGGACTCGTTCTCGCGCTCGGCGGCTTCCGTGCGCTTCGACTGCCCGCGAGGCGATAAGCCGCCTGGGACAGCGGTCGCCCGCGCGTGCCTGTCGCGGACAGGCGTGGGCGACCGGTGTGTTGCGGTATCGGCGGTCGCCGGTCCGGATCGGCGTCAGTCGTTCGCTGTGTTAGCGAATGGGCTGTCGCAGCCGATGTATCGCCCGTGGTGTTCGTGGAAGTGCTGGGCGCACTGCGGGTGACGGTGGGCGGTCGGCCCGCCCCTTTGCGCGGGCCGAGGCAGGGGGCGGTGCTGGCGCGCCTGGTTTCGGCCGGGGGCGAGGTGGTTTCGGCGGATCGGCTCATCGAGGATCTGTGGCAGGGGGAGCCGCCGCCGAAGGCCTCGGGGGCGTTGCAGGCGCACATCTCGTATCTGCGGCGGGCATTGGAGCCGGATCGGCCGCCGCGCGCGCCCGCCGGAGTGCTCGTGTCGCAGACCCCCGGATACGCGCTGCGCCTGCCGGTTTCGGCCGTCGACGTCTGGCAATTCGGTCACCTGATGTCCGCCGCCGCCACCGAATCCGATCCGGCCGCCCGCCACCGCCTCCTCGATTCCGCGCTGGCGTTGTGGCGCGGCCCCGCCTATGCCGCCTACGCCGACGCGGCCTGGAGCGCCGCCGATATCGCCCGCCTCACCGATATGCGCTGGACCGCGGTGGAACAGCGGGCCGAGGCCGCCCTCGCCCTGGGTCGCCCGGAGGAGGCCGTCGCGGCCCTGCGCCGCCTGGTCGACGAACACCCCGAACGTGAAGCCGCCGTCCGGCTGCTGGCCCTCGCTCACTACCGCCAGGGACGCCAGCTCGAGGCCCTGGCCACGCTGCGCGACCTCCGCGCCACGCTCAACACCGAATTCGGCATCGACCCCAGCCCGCCGGTGCGCGAGCTGGAAGCCGCCATCCTCGCCCACGACCCGGCCCTCACGCTGCCCGCGCCCGCCGAGCCGTTCGCCGCGGAATCAGGTTCGACACGTTCACATTCCACCGATGAGGTCGCGACGATCGCATCGGTGGGGCCCGATCGGCCGGAACCCGTGCCACCGGTATCCGCCCCGGTCGGCTATGCGGGTCAACGTGCGGCCCTGCTGTCCGCCGCCCGCGAAGCCGCAGGCGGCCGCGGCCGATTGGTGTGGCTGGAAGGTGAGGCCGGAGCCGGCAAGACGACGCTGGTGCGATCGGTCGCCGACGAGCTCGCCGCTGCCGGCTGGCGGACCGCGGTCGGCCGCTGCCCCGAGGTCGACGGCGCTCCGGCGGCCTGGGCCTGGATGGAGCTGACCGGTGAATCCGGCGGCAAGGCAGCGGATCTCGGCGCGGACGCGACACCGTTCCGGCTGTCGCTGGGCGTGGTCGACCGCTTCGCCGAATGGACCGGACAGCCCATCGATACCCCGGGTGGGCGGATGAGCCCCGGCTCGGTCGTCCCGGATACACCGAGTTCGGTCGATACGGCGAGTGCGGCCGGGCCGGTGCTGGTGGTGCTGGAGGACGCGCATCGGGCGGACAGCGCGACCCTGCAGATCCTGCGGCAGGTGGTGGCGTGGTCGGCGCAGGCTCCGGTGCTGTTCGTGGTGACCATGCGCGGATCGGAAGTGGGGGACGAGGTTCGGGCCACGTCGGCGGCACTGGCGGCGGTGACCTCGGGACGGCTGGAGCTGACCGGGCTCGACCTCGAGGCCGTGCGGGCGGTCGCGGGGGCGGCCGGTCTGCGCGGAATCGACGATGCCACGGCCGAATTGGTGCGCGATCGCACCGGCGGTAATCCGCTGTTCGTGGCCGAGTTGGCGAAACTCGCTGCCGCCGAGGGGGATCTGCTGGCGGTGCCGGCGGGAGTCAGCGATGTGCTGCATCGCCGGATCGCGCGGCTGCCCGCCGAGGCGGCGCGCATGCTGCGGCTGCTCGCGGTGTGGGGCGGCGAGTCGGATTTCGACGCGCTGCTGGAGCTGACGGGCGAAACCGAAGGGGCCCTGGTCGATCTGGTCGACACCGTGGTGGTGGCCGGGCTGCTGCGCCTGGAGTCCGGGGGCCGGATCCGCTTCGGGCACGCGCTGACCCGGGACGCGGTCTACGCGGGCATTCCCGCGCTGCGCCGGGGCCGCATGCACTGGTCGGCGCTACGGGTGGCCGAGCGGGTGAATCCGGTGGATCCGGCGCTGCTCGCCCATCACGCCCTGACCGGCGCGCACGCGGGAACCGCCGGGGAGGCGCTGGGGTACGTCCTGGCCGCCGCCCGGCAGGACGGTGCGCGCCGCGCGTTCGCCGAGGCGGAACCGCTGTGGCGGGCCGCGCTGGATCTGCACACGCTCGCGGGCCATCGCGAGGACGGCCCCGATCCCGTTGTGGGCGCGGCCATTCTGGAAGTCCGCTGCGCCCTGGTCAACGCCCTCGCCTACCGCGGCAACGACGCCGCCGCCCGCGCCGAGCGCGCCGCCGCCCTCGACCTGGCCGAGCATCTCGCCGCGCGCACCGCGTCGTTCACCGGTGCCGCCATCGATCCCATCGCCCTGGCCCTCTGTTCCTGGCGAGCGCCGCTGATCTGGGGTACCCGGGACAAGCGGCTGCCGGATGATCGGGTGATCGGTGCGTTGCGGGCGGCGCTGGATCGTCCGCTGCCCGAGGCCGTGCGGGTGCGGCTGCTGGTGGGCTTGGTCGTGGAGGTCGAGGGTGATGACGACGCGCTGGCGTTCGCGGCGTCCGCGGAGGCGGTGGCGACGGCACGGGACCTGGGGGATCACGAATTGCTGTGCGCGGCCTTGAATGTCCGCGCGTATGTCGCGCTCGGCCCGGATCTGTGGGATGAACGTGCGGCGTTGGCCGACGAGCTGCTGGCGGTGTCCACGGCGGCGGGTCTGGTCGAATTCCAGGCGGTGGCGCACTTTCTGGGCTGCCTGATCGCCGGTGCGGACAACGATCTGGTGCGGGCGCGGCGGGCGGCCGAGCGCGGGCTGGAGTGCGCGACGGGTGGTCAGCTGCATCAGATGCTGATCGTGCTCACGCTGTTCGATGTGGTGCTCACGGTGCTGCGCGGCGATCTCGACGCCGCCGAGCGCGCGTACGCCGAGGCCAGCGCGCGAATGGTCGCGGCGGGCGCGGCGAACGGCGCGGAGCTGCTCATCGCCGGGGGCATGATGCTGGGCTGGGCGCGCGGCGATCTGTCCGGCCTGGTGGAGCCGATGGCGCAGGTGTACGCGATCTCGCCCGAGGCGCTCGCGCACCCGTACGCGCTGGCGCTGCTCGACAGCGGTGACATCGACGCCGCGCGTGCGGTTTTCGCCGCGGCCGCGCCGATCCGCCGGGACCACTACTGGTCGGTCATGGCGGTCTTCCGTTCCCGGGTCGCGCTGCGGCTCGGCGAGCTCGAGGCCGCGGCCGAGTGCTACCGCGACATGCTCCCGCGCTCGGGCACGGTCGCGGGCCTCGACACCGGTTCGGTCGTCTACGGTCCGATCGACACGGTGCTGGCCGAGCTGGCCGACGCGCTGGGCGACCCGGAGGCCGCCGCCGCGCATCGAACCCGCGCGACCGAGGTCGACGCCCATCTCACCGCCCAGCTCGCCACCCTCCCGTCGGCGGCGCGAACTCGTCGGTAGGGCATTCGGCTGTGCCCGCCGGGTCAGCTCCCGGCGATGAGGGCTTCCCGGCGCCGATGCCCGCGCCCGAACCAGCGCAGCATGAGGCCGAGCACGAGCCCGCCCTCGGCGGTGGCGCGCTCCCATTCCTCGGGCGTGCACATGCCGAACATGCGCGGCAGTTCGAAGCTCATGGTCGCGCCCTTGCGGGCGGCGGCTTCGACGGCGCTCCACTGCTCGGCGTCGAGGTGGGCGGTGATCACCGGGAAGACGGTGTCCTCCTCGTCGGCGATGTGCTCGCTGAGCAACGCGTTCAAGCGGCCGAGGTGGTCGCTGAGCGCCGCCGCGGATCCTTCGCGGGCGAGTTCGCGCGCGCCGTCGCGCACGCTGTCCAGGATCGGGTCGAGCTGGGCGTGGTCGTCCTCGAGTTCGCGCACGTCCACCGCGCCGGTGCCGCGCAGCAGCGGCCACAGCACCTCGTCCTCGATGGTGTGGTGGTGGTGGATGCTGTCGCAGAGCAGCAGCAGGTATTCGGCGATGGCCGCGGCTCGCCGGGGTGGGCAGTCGGCGCGGCCGGCGGCGATGTCGAGGGTCAGGTCGGTGAAGCGCGCGGTGTCGGCGATCATGGCGCGGTGGGCGAGGCGCATGCCCAGCAGGTCGGGCTCGGTGGTGGTCGGCATACTGGAGACTGTGGGCCCGATCACTTGCACCCTACTTGCGAGTAACTGAGGGCGGGTTCCCGCACAGCGGGGGCTGCCCGCGCGGTGAGGTCCATAGCAGCAGTACGCTTGTCTTGCTTGACGCCACATCGGACATGGACCTGGTACCACAGGTCCGGTGCCGGGAGTCATGCGTATACGTTGTCTGTTGAACAGCTGGGGTCCGCTACAAGCGGTGCTCACCGGCCGTGCAATGGGAGCACCACCTTCCTAGGAGGACACGAAGATCCATGTCCAAGATCAAGGTTGAAGGGACCGTCGTCGAACTCGATGGCGACGAGATGACCCGGATCATCTGGCAGTTCATCAAGGACAAGCTGGTCAATCCGTATCTCGACGTGAACCTCGAGTACTACGACCTCGGCATCGAAGCCCGCGACAAGACCGATGATCAGATCACGATCGACGCCGCGAACGCCATCAAGAAGCACGGCGTCGGCGTCAAGTGCGCGACGATCACCCCCGATGAGGCGCGAGTCGAGGAATTCGGCCTCAAGAAGATGTGGCGGTCGCCGAACGGCACCATCCGCAACATCCTGGGCGGCACGATCTTCCGCGCCCCGATCATCATCTCGAACGTTCCGCGTCTGGTTCCGGGCTGGACCAAGCCGATCATCATCGGCCGTCACGCCTTCGGTGACCAGTACCGCGCCACCGATTTCAAGGTGCACCAGGCGGGCACCGTCACCCTGACCTTCACGCCCGAGGACGGCTCCGAGCCGATCCAGCACGAGGTCGTGCGCATGCCGGAAGACGGCGGCGTGGTCATGGGCATGTACAACTTCCAGGAGTCCATCCGGGACTTCGCGCGGGCCTCGCTGAACTACGGCCTGCAGCAGAACTACCCGGTGTACATGTCGACCAAGAACACCATCCTCAAGGCCTACGACGGCATGTTCAAGGACACCTTCGAGGAGGTGTACCAGACCGAGTTCAAGGACGAGTTCGACGCGGCCGGTCTGACCTACGAGCACCGCCTGATCGACGACATGGTCGCCTCCGCGCTCAAGTGGGAGGGCGGCTACGTCTGGGCCTGCAAGAACTACGACGGCGACGTGCAGTCCGACACCGTGGCGCAGGGCTTCGGCTCGCTGGGTCTGATGACCTCCGTGCTGCTGACCCCGGACGGCCGCACCTGTGAGGCGGAGGCGGCGCACGGCACCGTGACCCGTCACTACCGTCAGCACCAGCAGGGCAAGCCCACCTCCACCAACCCGATCGCCTCGATCTTCGCGTGGACGCGTGGCCTGGCCCACCGCGGCAAGCTGGACAACACCCCCGAGGTGATCGGCTTCGCGCAGACCCTCGAGGACGTCGTCATCAAGACGGTCGAGTCCGGTCAGATGACCAAGGACCTCGCGCTGCTGGTCGGCGGCGACCAGGGCTACCTGACCACCGAGGAGTTCCTCGGCGTGCTGGACGCCAACCTGGCTCGCGAGATTCGCTGAAACCCCCACTCCGGGTGGACGTTCCGACGTCCGAGGAGAGCCGCGCGAACGTGAACAGCGCGAAGCGGTGACGATGGCGGCCGGGACCACAGTCCCGGCCAGAACATCCAACCGCGCCCAACGGGCACCTGCCCCCACCGGAACCGGTGGGTGGGCGGGTGCCCGAACTGTCTTCCGGCCCGGGAATCGTCGCGGGACCGGATGGGTTGGCTCCGGGCCCGTCGGTGAGTGAGATCACCGGTCCGGACGGTATCGGGATCGTTCGCCGCTGTGTTGCGCTTGGTTGTGCCAGAATCCATGTCCGCTGCCGCAGCCACCGCCGATGAGACCGTCCTGATCAGGGCGGACGATCCCGTCGAGGCGTCCGCGCGCGGGCGGTGGCCGGTGCCCGCCATGCTGGCGCTGGCCTTGGGCGGGTTCGGGATCGGCACCACCGAATTCGTGACCATGGGGTTGCTGCCCGATATCGCGAAGTCGATGGCGGTGTCCGAACCGGCCGCGGGACACATCGTTTCCGCCTACGCGCTCGGTGTGGTGGTCGGGGCTCCGGTGATCGCGGCGTTGTGTGCGCGGGTACCGCGCAAGCGGCTGTTGATGGTGTTGATGCTGGCGTTCACGGCGGGCAACGCGGCCAGCGTGGTCGCGCCGACGTTCGCGACGCTGACACTCGCGCGGTTCGTGTCGGGTTTACCGCACGGCGCGTATTTCGGGGTCGCGTCGCTGGCGGCGGCCTCATTGGCCCCGGTGGGGCAGCGGGCGAAGGCGGTGGCCGCCGTTATGCTGGGATTGAGCGCCGCCAATGTCGTCGGCGTTCCCGCGGCGACTTGGCTGGGCCAGAATCTCGGCTGGCGGGCCGCTTTCGCGGTGGTCGCCGTGATCGGTCTGGCGACGGTGGCCGCGCTCTTCCGATTCGTGCCCGAGTTGCACGGCATTCGCATGACCGACCCCCGCACCGAACTGACGGCGCTGCGGCGTCCGCAGGTGTTGCTGACCCTGCTGGTCGGCGCGATCGGCTTCGGCGGCATGTTCGCGGTCTACACCTACATCACCACCACGCTCACCGATGTGGCGGGCGTGCGGATCGGCCTGGTGCCGCTGGTGCTGGCGTTGTTCGGGCTGGGCATGGTGGCGGGCAATATCGCGGGCGGCGTGCTGGCCGACCGTGGCGTGGATCGCGCGGTGTTCGTCTCGCTGCTGGCGATGGTGGTGATCCTGGCGGGTTATGTTGCGGCGGTGCACAATCCGTACACGGCGGCGGCCGGGGCGTTCCTGGTCGGCGCGTCGGGCGCGGCGCTGGCCCCGGCCCTGCAGACCCGTCTGATGGATGTCGCCCACGACGCGCAAACCCTCGCCGCCGCACTGAATCACGCGGCCCTCAATATCGCGAATGCCGCGGGTGCGTGGCTGGGTGGCCTGGTGATCGCCGCGGGGATGGGCTACACCGCCCCGGCGGTGGTCGGCACCGGGCTGGCGGTGCTGGGCGTGCTGCTCTTCATGGCGACCGTGTCGCTCGCGCGCCGGCCGGAGCGCCGGTAGCCGGGTATTTCCGGTTCGGCCCCTTCGCCTTCTGGTGTCGCGGGTGGATCATGAATATGGCGCCGAATTACCAGTGGAAGACGTTTCCTGCACGAAAGGACGGGAACGACATGTCAGAGCAGAACAAAGCCACGGCCAAGCGCATATTCGATGCCTGGAACGCCAGGGATCTCGATGTCTTCGATGAAGTGATCGCGGCGGACGCCATCGATCACGATCCACAGAATCCGCACGCGGAGGTGCACGGTCCCGCGGCGCTCAGGCGGCAGGTGGAGATGTACCTCGCCGCGTTCCCCGATACGAGAATGCTGGTCAACGAGCAGTTCGCGGAAGGCGATTTCGTCCTCACCCGGTGGACGGCGTCGGGCACCAACCAGGGCCCGTTGATGGGGATGCCCGCCACCGGAAAGCCGGTCGTCATCGCGGGCATGACCGTCAACCGCTTCCAGACCGACGGCAAGATCGGCGAGAGCTGGGCGAACTGGGACACGCTCGGGATGTTGCAGCAGCTCGGTGTCATTCCGGCGGCGCAGTCGACGTCCGCCTGATTCGTCCGCTGTCCGGGTGGTGTGGTGCGGCGTGCGGGCCGGACCACACCGCCCCGATCAGGTGCGCGCCGGTCTTGCGGTGACCGGCGCGAGTGATGTTTGCTGAAACAGTGCTGGCAATCCGCTCGAGTGTCCAGTAGGGAGCGGGAGCACGCGTTTCGCCGAGCTGACATCGTTCTTCTACGAAGGGACTTCTCGTCATGCGCGCAGTCAGAACCGCCGTCCTCGCCGCGAGTTTGCTAGCCGGGCTGATCGTGCCCGCTCTCGCCGTGCCCACCATCGCCTCCGCCGACGCCATCAGTTGTGGCCAGGACCTCAACGGCTGCGCCTCCGCGTGCCGGGATCGGGTCGGCAATTCCTATGTCCGCCTCACCGACTGCGTCATGACCGAAGCGGGCTGGACCTGTGCCGCCTGCATGTACAACTCGCAGACCTGATCGGCGGCGGCTCTGGCCGACCCGGCGGCAGCCGGGTCAGACCAGGGCGTGTGCCGTGGTGAAGCCCAGCAGCGCCGCGCCCAGACCGGCGACGAGGCTGACCGTCACATTGAGGGCGGCGTAGAGGTACGAGCGTTCCTCGGTGAGACGGATGGTCTCGTAGCCGAACGTGCTGTACGTGGTGAGCGCGCCACAGAAGCCGGTGCCGAGCAGCGCGAAGGTGGGGGAGGAGGTGGCCGCGCCGGTGAGCGCGCCCAGGATCAGGCAGCCCGCCAGATTGACGGTCAGGGTGCCCCACGGGAACACGCTGTCGTGACGGGTCTGGATGGCGCGGTCGGTGAGGTAGCGCACGGGTGCGCCGACCATCGCGCCGAGGATCACCAGCAGTCCGGTCATGCCGCCGCCTTCCGGTAGCCGCCCGCCGCGCGGGTGAGCCGCACCGCGAGCAGGGTGGCCAGGAGCGCGCAGCTCAGCGTGGCGGCCAGATAGGCGAATGCCGTTGCGACAGTGCCGGGTTCGAGCAGTGCGCGGGTCTCGTTGGCGTAGGTGGAGAACGTGGTGAACCCGCCGAGGATGCCGACGCCGAGGAACGGCCGCACCAGCGGGTGGGTGGTGCGCAGTTCGGTGACGATCACCATGAGCACGCCGATCAGGAAGCAGCCCAGCACATTCGTGGCGAAGGTGGCCCACGGGAATCCGTGCGCGGGAGTCGGCCAGATCTGGGCGAGGCCGTAGCGGGCGAGTGCGCCGATGGCGCCGCCGATCGAGATGACGGTCAGGATCGCGCCCTGGGAGTGCAGCAGTTCCTGCCGCTGTTCGGAGTTGCTCAGATTGATGTCGCGGTCGATCGGTTCGGCCACCTCCGGATAAGCGGTCGCATCCAGTTCTCTGGTCACGGTAGGTCTCCTGCACCGGTGCACATGTCGCGTGTCTTGGCACGGTTCGCAACAGTGGTGCCGGGTTTCTGGCGCGTCAGCTTGTTGTCGGTGGTCTTGGTTATGGTCACTGGCGTGAAGGTGGTGCAGGCGTTCAAGTTTGCGCTGGACCCTAACTCGGCGGCGGAGGCTGCCTTGTTCGGGCATTGCGGTGCGGCGCGGTTCGCCTATAACCACATGCTCGCACGGGTGAAAGCAGTCGTCGACCAGAGGAGTGCCGAGTGCTCCTACGGCCTGACCGGTGATGAGCTGACCCCGACGTTGAACTGGTCGGCCTACGGTTTGCGCAAGGACTGGAATCAGCGCAAGGATACTGCCGCCGTTGAGCGCGACACGGGGCTGCCGTGGTGGAGTCGGTATTCGAAGGAAGCGTATTCCTCCGCGATGGCTGATCTGGCTGCGGGCCTGCGCAACTGGTCGCAATCCCGTCACCGAAAGCGTACGGGGCGGGTCATGGGATTTCCCCGGTTCCGTCGCCGCAAGGGCGATGGGGTGGGGTCGTCGGTGCGGTTCACCACTGGCACGATCCGCCTCGAGGGCCGCACCCGTGTGGTGCTGCCGGTGATCGGGTCGATCAAGACCCACGAATCCACCCGTAAACTCGCCCGCCGCATCGAGGCGGGTACCGCGCGGATCATGGCGGCGACGATCAAGCAGGAGCGGGCGCGATGGTTCGTTGTGTTCACCTGTGAGGTCGACCGCAGTGACGGTGGTGTGCACGCAAATCCGCGTCATATCGACAAGCACTTGGCCCGGTTACGGCGCGAATCGCGGCGGGTGTCGCGCAGGAGGGGCCCCGACCGGCGCACCGGTCAGACGGGGTCGGGGCGATGGCATCGCGCCAACCGGGTCCGGAATCGGGTGTATCACCGGATTGCCAACAGCCGCCGCGACAGCCTCCACAAGCTCACCAGTGGACTGGCCGGCACTTACGGGGCGATCGCGGTTGAGGATTTGAACGTTGCTGGGTTGCTGCGCAACCGGCGGATGGCCCGCGCCATAGCTGACTGCGGCTTCGCCATGCTTCGACATCAACTCGAGTACAAGACAGCGTGGCGCGGCAGCGTTTTTGTCGTCGCGGACCGGTGGTATCCGTCGAGCAAGACCTGTTCGGGCTGCAAGGCAATAAAAGCCACGTTGTCTCTGACCGAACGGATATTCACCTGTCAGGTGTGTGGGCTGGTCCTGGACCGAGATTTCAATGCCGCCCGTAACCTAGCCGATCAGATAGGCATCCTCTTCCCGGAGTGGCCGGGTGAGGCGAAACGTGGACGCCGAGGCGATGTCAGACCTGCACAGCGGGCAATCGCCGATGAAACGTCTACCCGACGACCGCTCATAACGGCGGCACAGGGACCCCAGCGCAGTAATGCGCTGGGCAACTGAGACCGATACACACAGTTGAACGGTAGGGACTGTTGGCGGCGCGCGCTTCGCGGATCGGTAGTGGATGAGATCCTTTCGCTCGATGGCCAGCAATTCGGGCGCGAACATACACGGGTGTATGTAAGTGTAAGATTCCGGCATGACCAGCTCCGCCGTCTCGAAGCCGCCGCGCCGCACTCAGGAACAACGCAGCACCGAGACGCGGACGCGATTGCTGGACGCCACCATCGAGTGCCTGGTCGAGTACGGCTATGCCGGAACCACCACGCCGCGGGTGGCCGAACGCGCGGGGGTCACCCGCGGCGCGCAGGTGCATCACTTCGGGTCCAAGAGTGAGCTCGTGGTCGCCGCGATCAGTCACCTCGCGCAGCGGCGCACCGAGGCGGCGATGAAGGAGATCGGGCGGGTTCGCAGTACGGAGGATCCGATCGCCGCGACCCTCGAGGCCATGTGGGAGCTGCATCAGGGCCCGCTGTTCATCGCGGCCATCGAGTTGTGGGTGGCCAGCCGCACCGATCGGGTGCTCGCGGTGGAGATGGAGAAGGTCGAGCCGTTCGTGAACAACGCGGTGCTGCTGGCGGTGGCCCAGCTGGTGCCGAACGAGCTGGACCGCAAGAACGTGCGCGATTTCGCCTACACGGCCATGGACACGCTGCGCGGAATCCTGGTCACCAACTTCATCTCACCGGATCCGGAGCGGGCGCACCGGCGCTGGCTGCGGGCCTCGGCGCAGCTGCGGCTGGCGGCCGCGGCGGTCATGCCGGACTTCCATCTCGGCGACCGATAACCGCCACCCTTACCGACGCCGCTGTATGTGCGGCCGGATCGGCCTGACCTTCTGATCTTGCCGTCCCGCTGTGGATTCGCCGTACCCCCTTGCGGCTTTACATACAGCTTTGTATGTTTGTTTTCGTTCCCCTATGTGAGGAGTTCGATGACGAACAAGGTCTACGTCGTCGGCGTCGGCATGACGAAGTTCGAGAAGCCGGGGCGGCGCAAGAACGAGGACGACAGCGCCTGGGACTACCCGGACATGGCCCGGGAGTCCGGCACCAAGGCGCTCGCGGACGCGGGGATCGACTACCGGGAGGTCGAGCAGGCCTACGTCGGTTACGTCTTCGGGGAGTCCACCTCCGGCCAGCGCGCCGTCTACGAGCTGGGCATGACCGGAATCCCGGTCGTCAATGTCAACAACAACTGCTCCACCGGCTCGACCGCGCTCTACCTTGCGGCACAGGCGATTCGGGGCGGCCTGGCCGAATGCACCCTGGCCCTGGGCTTCGAGAAGATGCAGCCGGGCTCGCTGGGTTCGGTGTGGGACGACCGTGAACAGCCCATGGCGCGCCACATCATGGCGCTGGCGGAGATCTCCGAGGTGCTGTTCCCGGTGGCCCCGTGGATGTTCGGCGCGGCCGGACGCGAGCACATGGCCAAGTACGGCACCACCGCCGAGCACTTCGCCAAGATCGGGTACAAGAACCACAAGCACTCGGTGAACAACCCGTATTCGCAGTTCCAGGACGAGTATTCGCTCGACGACATCCTGGGCTCGCGGATGATCTACGACCCGCTCACCAAACTCCAGTGCTCGCCGACCTCCGACGGCTCGGGTGCGGTCATCCTCGCCTCCGAGGACTTCGTGGACCGCCACGACCTGTCGCGGCAGGCGGTGGAGATCGTCGGCCAGGCCATGACCACCGACTTCGGCTCCACCTTCGACGGCAGCGCCAAGAACCTCATCGGCTACGACATGAATGTTCAGGCGGCCGAGAAGGTCTACGCACAAGCCGGTCTCGGCCCCGAGGACTTCCAGGTCATCGAGCTGCACGACTGCTTCTCCGCCAACGAGTTGCTGCTCTACGAGGCGCTGGGGCTGGCCAAGGAGGGCGAGGCCGGTCATCTCATCGACTCCGGCGCGACCACCTACGGCGGCAAGTGGGTGGTGAACCCGTCCGGCGGCCTGATCTCCAAGGGGCACCCGCTGGGCGCGACCGGTCTGGCGCAGTGCAGCGAGCTCACCTGGCAGCTGCGCGGCACCGCCGACAAGCGGCAGGTCGACAACGTGACCGCCGCCCTGCAGCACAATATCGGGCTCGGCGGCGCCGCCGTCGTCACCGCCTACCAGCGCGCCGAGCGCTGACCTTCGACTCGACGAGGAGCGAAAAGCCATGGGACACATCGAAGCCGGCAAGAACCTCAGCGCGACCCCCGATGCCCTGTGGGCGGTGGTCTCGGACCCGCAGACCTGGGACAAATGGTTCTCCATCCACGAGCGCTGGATGGAGGAGCCCCCGGCCGTACTGGCCCCGGGTGCGAAGCTGACCGCCAAGATCCTCATGCTCGGCATGGCCAACAAGATCGAGTGGGTGGTGGAGAGCGTCGAGACCCCGAACCGACTGGTGCTCAGCGGCACCGGCATGGCGGGCGTGAAGGTGCAGTTCTCCTTCGACATCACCCCCGAGGGCGGCGGCAGCAAGTTCTCCGTCGCGGGTGACTTCGAGGGCGCGCTGATCAAGGGCGCGCTGGGCAAGGCGGTCGAGAAGGACGGCCTGACTCAGCTGGACAAGACCCTGACCGCGCTCGACGCGCTGGCCACATCGGCGAGCCGGTGAGAGGGCGAGGCGAGATGGCGTCGACGGCAGTCGAATTCGACGAGTCCGGCCTGAACGCCTGGTCGGACGAGGAGTCCTTCGAGGTCACGCGGGAGCGGATCGCCGAATACGCCGCTGCCACCAACGATCCCATCGCCGCGCATCTGAAAGGTGATGTGGCCCCGCCGGTCTTCGCCATCGTCCCGGTGTTCGACGCCATGATGGCGCCGGTCATCGACGTGGCCCCGATGAACATCTTCGGGCGGGTGGTGCACGGGGAGCAGGACTTCCACTTCCACCGCCCGATCCGGCCCGGTGATCAGTTGGTCGCCCGGGCCCGCGCCATCGGTTTCGAGGGCAAGGACAACGGGTCCACCATCACCATCCACATCGAAACCCGTTCCGGCGATGGAGAACTGGTCAACGAGCAGTATCTGACCGCGTTCTTCCGGAATGTCGACGCGGGCCGGCAGGCCGGCGCGGCCGCTCCGGCTCACCGTTTCGATGCCGCGCTGGCGGAGCAGCCGCCGCTGGCGACGGTCGCGGCCCACGTGGACGCGGACCAGACCTACCGCTACGCACCGGCTTCGGGGGATCCGGTGCCGCTGCACCTGGATGACCAGGTGGCCAAGGACGCCGGTCTGCCCGGCATCATCGCGCACGGCCTGTGCACCATGGCGATGTCGTCGTGGGGCGTGCTGTCGCAGGTGGCGGGTTCGGATGTGGCGAAGCTGCGCCGATACGCGGTGCGGTTCTCCAAGATGGTCTTCCCGAACGACGACCTGGAGACGCAGATCTGGAAGGTCGGTTCCGCCGACGGCATCACCACCTACGCCTTTCGCACCGTGCGCGGCGACGACACCGTCCTGAGCGACGGACTCGCCGAGATCGCCGACTGATCGAGAACTGAGGAGACATTCATGGGCGCACTCGAGGGACGGGTTGCCATCATCACCGGCGCCGGGCGCGGTATCGGTCGTGAGCACGCGCTGTTGTTCGCCCGGGAGGGCGCGACGGTCGTGGTGAACGACCTCGGCGGCAGCAATGCCGGTGAGGGGTCCGACGCCGGTCCGGCGCAGCAGGTGGCCGAGGAGATCATCGCCGCAGGGGGGCGCGCGATCGCCAACACCGACAGCGTGGCCGACTGGCAGGGCGCGAAGAACCTGGTGGATCAGGCTGTTTCGGAGTTCGGCCGCCTCGATGTCGTGGTGAACAATGCCGGCATTCTGCGCGACGCCTTCGTCGCGGGCATGGAGGAGTCGCAGTGGGATTCGGTGCTGGCCGTGCATCTCAAGGGGCACGCGGCGGTGCTGCGGCATGCGGCCGGGTACTGGAAGGAGCAGTCCAAGGCGGGTAATCAGCCCAATGCCGCGGTCATCAATACGGCCTCCGCGTCGGGCACCACCATCCCCAATGCGGGGCAGGCGAATTACGGTGCGGCCAAGGCGGGTATCGCCGCGCTCACCCTGGTGGCGGCCGATGAGCTGGCCCGTTACGGCGTGCGTGTGAACGCCATCGCGCCGATCGCCCGGACCCGTCTCACCCTGGCCACCCCCGGCATGGGCGAGATGATGGCGGCGCAGCAGGCGGGCCTGGAGGATGGCGAGTTCGACGCCTTCAGCCCGGCCAATATCTCCCCGCTGGTGGCGTATCTGGCCACCGAGAAGTGCCCGATCACCGGCAAGGTGTTCGCGGTGCAGGGCGGCGCCATCTCGGAGCTGGCGGGCTGGCACGACGTGAAGACCATCGAGACCGAGGGCCCGTGGGCCATCGACGATATCGCCGGGCGACTGCCGTAATCAGGAAGGCGGACAACGATGTTCGAATGGTCCGAGACCGATGAGCTGATCCGCGACGCGGTGCGCGGCTTCATCGCCAAGGAGGTGCGGCCGCACCTCGACGCCCTCGACAGCGGCGAGCTGCTGCCGTACCCGATCATCCGGAAGCTGTTCGGCGAGTTCGGGATCGACGCCCTCGGCGAGGAGGCGATCACCGGACTGCTGGCCCGCCAGCGCAAACGGGAGGAAGCCCGCGCGGCGGGCGAGCCGCTGCCGGAGAAGAAGGAGCGCTCCGGTGACGGCAGCCCCTTCTCCGGGCAGGAGTCGATGATGGCGGTGCTGGTCAGCGAGCTGTCCGGGGTGTGCATGGGTCTGGTGAGCGCCATGGGCGTGAGCATCGGCCTGGGCGCGACCACCATCCTCGCGCGCGGCACCCTCGCGCAGAAGGAACGCTGGCTGCCCGATCTGGTGACCATGAAGAAGGTCGCGGCGTGGGCGATCACCGAACCCGATTCCGGCTCGGACGCGTTCGGCGGCATGAAGACCTACGTCAAGCGTGACGGTGAGGACTACATCCTCAACGGCCAGAAGACCTTCATCACCAACGGCCCGTACGCCGACACCGTGGTCGTCTACGCCAAGCTCGACGAGGGCGACGGCGCCGACAAGCGGGAACGCAAGGTGCTGACCTTCGTGCTGGACAAAGGCATGGAGGGTTTCACCCAGGGCAAGCCGTTCAAGAAGATGGGCCTGCACGCCTCACCGACCGGCGAATTGTTCTTCGACAATGTCCGGTTGGGCCGGGACCGGCTGCTCGGCGAGACCGAGGAGCACGAGGGCGGCGACGGCCGCGAGAGCGCGCGCTCCAGTTTCACCGCCGAGCGGATCGGCGTGGCCTTCATGGCGCTGGGCATCGTCAACGAATGCCACCGGCTCTGTGTGGATTACGCGAAGACCCGCAAGCTGTGGGGTCAGGAGATCGGCCGCTTCCAGCTGGTGCAGCTCAAGCTGGCCAGGATGGAGGTGGCGCGGATCAATGTGCAGAACATGGTCTTCATGGCCCTGGAACGCAACCGCGCCGGCAAACCCCCGAGCCTGGCCGAGGCCTCGGCCATGAAGCTGTACTGCGCGGAGGTCGCCACCGACGTGGCCATGGACGCGGTCCAACTGTTCGGCGGCAACGGCTACATGGCCGAATACCACGTCGAACAACTGGCCCGGGACGCCAAGTCCCTGATGATCTACGCCGGCTCCAACGAGATCCAGGTGACCCACGTCGCCAAGGGCCTGCTCGGCCGCTAGTTCCGGTGATTCCACGACACGGTCCGCCCGCGCACCGCTCGGGCGGACCGTTCGCTGATCGGCTCGGGTCGATCGGCACTACGACAGGAGCGCATGACAATGGCGTCATCCGACAAGACGGCGGCGTCATCCGACGACCACGCGGCCGCCGGGGCAGTGATCGAGGAACGAACGGTGTCCTACGCCGGTGTCCGTACCCGCGAACTGGCCGTCGCGGGAGCCGGGCTACCGATCGTGCTGCTGCACGGCTACGCCGACAGCGCCGACACGTGGCGCGGGGTACTGACCCGGCTGGGCGCGACCGGTCGGCGGGCGCTGGCGGTGGATCTGCCCGGCTTCGGCCTCGCGCAGGATCGCCGGTCCGGCGCGCTGACTCCGCAGTTCGACGAGTTCGCCGACGCCGTGGTCGCCGCGCACGGTCCGGTGGTGCTGGTGGGGAATTCGCTGGGCGCGGCGACCACTCTGCGGGCGGCTGCACGGCATCGGGACGGGCGAGTGGCGGGGATCGTCCTGCTGGACGAGCCGCTGCTGGCCCGGCATCGCCCGGCCCGGCTGGTTCGCCGCCGCGAGTACACACGGCTGTTCGGCCTCGCCAGCGCGCTGCCGGTGCCGGCTCCGGTCCTGCGCTGGGGGATCCGGCGGCTCGCCGCGGCCTTCTGCTACGGCCCCGGGGTCACGGCCGACCCGATGTACGTGGACACCTGGCTCCGCTCGATCCCCGACATGCCCGCCGCGGCGGCGCGGGCGCGCGATGCCGTGCGCTACGCCCGCGAACACCCGAACGGACACGGTGACCTGAGCATCGGCTGCCCGGCCCTGGTGGTGCACGGCGCGAAGGACCGGATCATCCCGGTCGCCGCGAGCCGCGAGCTGCACGCATTGTTGCCCGGCAGCGAGCTGGTGGTGCTGCCGCGCGCCGGACACTGCCCGCAGGTCGACTATCCCACCGAGGTCACGCGCCTCGTCCTCGATCACGCCGCCCGCGTGGACCCACGATCCGAATGGAGTGCTTCGTGACCGGTGATCCGACCACCCTGTGCGAGGCGTTCCAGCGCACCGCGGGCCGATTCCCGGACCGGGTGGCGCTGACCGGGGCCGACTGCGGACGGGAGCTCACCTGGGCCGACTATGCCCGCCGGGTAAGGGAATTGGCCGTCGGACTGGCCGGTATCGGGGTGGCCGCTGGGGACACGGTGGCCGTCATGCTGACCAACCGGGTCGAGTTCCATCTCGTCGACACCGCGATCCTGCACCTGGGGGCCACGCCGTTCTCGATCTACAACACCTTCACCGCCGAGCAGATCGCGCAGCTGTTCGCCAATGCGGAAAACCGGGTGGTGATCACCGAGTCCCGCTTCCTGGCGACGGTCCGGGCCGCCGATCCGGACGGTCGGATCGAGCACATCGTCTGCGTCGACGGTGAATTCGCGGACACGCTCACCCTGGACGCCGTCATCGCAACGCCCGTAACGGATTTCGACTTCGACGCGGCCTGGCGTGCGGTGCGCTCCGAGGATCTGCTCACCATCGTCTACACCTCCGGCACCACCGGTCCGCCGAAGGGCGTGGAGCTCACGCACGCCAATCTGCTGTTCGAGTTCGCGGCGATGGAGGCGCTGGCCCTGATCGGACCGGACGATCGGGTGGTGTCGTATCTGCCCGACGCGCATCTGGCGAATCGGGCGTTCGCGCACTACAACAACCTCATCCGGGGGGTGCAGATCACCACCGTCGCCGACCCCAAGCAGCTGATCGCCACCCTGCCGCAGGCCCGTCCCACCCTGTTCCTCGCGGTCCCCGCCATCTGGTACAAGGTGAAATCCGGCATCGAAACCCTCATCGCCGCGGAACAATCCACGCCGCGCGGACTGTTGTTGCGGTGGGCCGTCGACACCGGTGCGAGTGTGGCGAGACTGCGGTTCGCGGGCCGGAGCGCGCCGCTGTCGTTACGGATTCAGCTGATCCTGGCCGACCGCCTGGTATTGCGGACCTTGCGCGCCCGCATGGGACTCGACGCCATCAGAATCGCGGTCAGCGGCGCCGCACCGATCGCCCCCGATGCCATGGCCTTCATTCTGGGACTGGGCTTTCCGGTCTGCGAGGCCTGGGGCATGACCGAGTCCTCGGCCGCGGCTACGGCGAACCGCCCCGACGCCATCCGGATCGGGACGGTCGGGCAGGCGCTGCCCGGCGTCGAGGTACAGGTGGCCGCCGACGGTGAACTGCTCATTCGCGGACCGCTGGTCATGCGCGGTTACCGCCACGATCCCGAACAGACCGCCGCGGCGATCGATGCCGAGGGCTGGCTGCACACCGGCGATATCGGCGGCATCGACGCCGACGGCTACGTGCGTATCCTCGACCGCAAGAAGGAACTCATCATCAACGCGGCGGGCAAGAATATGTCGCCGTCGAATATCGAAGGCGCGGTGCGGGTTTCCTGCCCGCTGGTGCAGTCGGTGATGGCCGTCGGCGACAACCGCAAATACGTGACGGCCCTGCTGACCCTGGATCCCGACGCCTGCGCCGCCTACGCGCGCCGGCACGGTCTCGCGGACGGCGCGCCCGCGGTGCTCGCCGAGCATCCCGGCGTACTCGCCGAAATCGAGTCGGGCATGCGGGAAGCCAATGCCCGGCTGGCGCGGGTCGAACAGATCAAGCGCTATCGGGTGCTCCCGGTGACCTGGGAACCCGGGGGCGATGAGCTCACGCCGAAGATGTCCCTCAAACGCAAGCCCATCGCGGCGAAGTACGCCGCCGAGATCGAGGCGCTCTACGACTAGTTGGGGACGGACACCGGCCGCAGGCAGTCGCCGAACGGGATGGCGACCGAGCAGAAGGCGGGTTTACGGGTGGGGCGGTAGTCGGCGACGACACCGCCTCGTGCCGTGATGTCCTTGAACGCCGCCACGGCGTCGGTGGGGCGGCGGGTCAGGGACGGGTCGGTCTTGGCGTCGACGGTGTAGAGGCCGAATCGCGGTGAGAAGCTGCCCCATTCGTAGTTGTCGGTGAGGCTCCAGTAGTTGTAGCCGATGACGTTCATGCCGTCGGCCTTGGCGCGCTGCAGCCAGTAGACGGTGTCGCGCAGGTGGTCGGCGCGGTCGTAGCTGTCGGAGCGCGGGGCGGCGTTCTCGGTGGGCAGGCCGTTCTCCACCACGTAGATCGGCAGGCCCGGGAACTTCTCGGTGTAGTTGCGCAGGTTGTAGTAGATGCCCTCGGGTTCGATGGCGTTCTTCCACAGTTCGTCGCCGAGCAGCGCGGGGCTGGGCAGGTTCGTCAGGGACGCGCCGTAATAGAAGTCGACGCCGATGTAGTCCATCTTGCCCTTGATCCGATCGGCGAACATCATGTCGGTCAGGTCCTGCACGATCGGGTACTGCGCGATATTGCTGGTGACCTTCGCGCCGGGCTGGCGCGCGTGGATGTAGTCGTAGATCGAGTTGTGCGCCTGGACCATCCGGTCGAACATGGGCAGCGCGTCGAGCACCCCGATGTCACCGATCTTGATCGACTGCGCGACGTAGCCCATCGGTTCGTTGATGGTGACCCACATCGGGTCGTAGCTCGCGTACCGGTCGACGACCTGGCGCATATTGGCGAGCCAGTCCGACACGATGTCCTGTTTCTTCCAGCCGCCGCGATCGGCCTCCCAGCCGGGGATGACCCAGTGGTCGAGGGTCAGCATGGGGCGCATGCCCGCCGCGCGGATCTTCTGCAGAACCGTGTCGTAGAACTGGAAGTCGCGCTCGTCCCACACGCCCGCCTTCGGCTGCACGCGCGCCCATTCGATGCTGAGCCGGAAGACCTTCAGGCCCATGCCCGCGGCGAGGTCGATGTCCTCGGCGTACCGGTCGTAGAAGTCGACCGAGTTCAGGTAGGGGTCGTGCGCCTTCCCGGAGGTGGCGTACCGGCTCCAGTTGCTGTCGGGCGCACGGCCTTCGGACTGGAACCCGGACATGGCGACGCCCCACATGAAGTCGGAGCCGAAGGGATTCACCGTGGTCGGCGCGCCCGAACTTCCGGTGCCGGACCCGCTGGCGCTACCCGATCCCGAGCCGCTGGAGCTACCCGAGCCCGCGCTGCCCGTACCGGCGCTACCGGTTCCGGCGACGTCCGCGGGTGCGGAGGCAGCCACGGCGGACCCGCCCGCCACAATGGCCACGGCCGACAGAATCGAACACAGGACGCGCGTAGGTCTCATCGCGGCGGAATCTCCAGAACTCGGGCGGGCGCGGCGTGACGCCGCGGGGGTGGCCGCCCAGACTCTACTGGTCAATCGTCCAGAACGGGACCCTTTCGACTGGAACTCATTTCAGATCGGGTTTCCCGAAGAATTCGGGCGGGGTCAGGGCTTGCGGGCCAGGGCGGCGGAGATCAGCTGCTCCCAGACGCTCAGGTCATG
Organism: Nocardia sp. CA-145437; assembly: GCF_050956485.1. Lineage (NCBI taxonomy): Bacteria > Bacillati > Actinomycetota > Actinomycetes > Mycobacteriales > Nocardiaceae > Nocardia > Nocardia sp. CA-145437. The sequence continues at coordinate 1,174,257 of NZ_CP191204.1, forward strand.
GTGGTCGCCGCCGATGCGGGAGACGCCCTCGGCGGTGGGTTCGGGGCGCCACAGGGGGCAGGGGACCAAGCCGGGTTCGAGGATCTCGAGGTTGCCGAAGAGGGCGAGGATCTCCTCGTCGGAGCGCCAGCGGCCGCGGCCGAAACTGGCCTGCAGCTTCTGCTCGGCGAGGCGGGTCTCCTCGTTGAAGCCGGAACGGAAGTGGGAGATGTAGAGCATGCTGCCGGACGGGATCTGGTCGGCCCAGTAGCGGACGATCTGGTCGGGCTTCTCGTCATTGTTGAGGTGGTGCAGGATCGCGCTGAAGATCACCGCCACCGGACGGTCGAAGTCGATGAGCCGCTCCACTTCCGAGTGATGGCGGATCTGCTCGGAGTCGCGCAGGTCCGCGTGCAGCACGGTGGTGTACTCGTCGGTCTCCAGCAGGGCGCGGCCGTGCGCCAGCACGATCGGGTCGTTGTCGACGTAGACCACGTGCGGATCGGTCTGGTGCCGCTGCGCTACCTGGTGCACATTGTCGGCGGTGGGCAGCCCGCTGCCGATGTCGATGAACTGGGTGATGCCCGCGCGGGAGATCTCGCCGATCGCGCGCACCAGGCAATTACGATTGGCGTACGCGATATCCACCGACCCCGGCAGATCCTTGATGAAGAAGTCCCCGATCTCCCGATCGGCGGTGTAATTGTCCTTGCCGCCCAACAGGTAGTCGTACACCCGGGCGATGCTGGGCTTGGACTGATCGATCTGCGGTTGTTCCATCTTCCTCATACCCCAATCGGAGGGACGCCTCGGTCGGAGTAATCCTATGGAAGAGAACGCTTTCCAGCGTGGGTTCGCGGCAACGTCCGATTCAGACGGCCCGCAGGCGGGTGCGGCTGGCGTAGACGTGTTCGGCGATGAGGGTCGCGATGCGGTCCGGGGCCTCCAACATCGGGACATGCCCGACATCGTGGACCAGGATGCGGTCCGTGGATTCGGGGAGTTCCTCGAGAAAACGCTTCGCGTACACGCGATTCGGGATGATCCGGTCGTTCTCGCACAGCAGCAGCCGCACCGGCGTGCTCAGCGTGGACAGCTGCTCGAGGGCGGGGAAACGCAAGCCGCTCACCAGCATCGGCAGCATGGCCGGGCAGTGCAGGGCCGAGGTGATGGCCGCCTCCAGCCCGGATCGCGAGGCCGCCTTGGTGTTCTTGGTGAGCAGCATGGCCACCGCCTGCCGGGTGAGGCCGCTGTAGGTGATCGCGTCGGGCAGATGCTTGCCGATCTCGACCAGCGGCACCAGCGCCGCGAACTTCAGTCCCACCCGCAGTTGCAGCAGCGAGGGGGATTGCCAGCCGCCTGCGGGCGCGATCGCGGTGAGGGTGCGGGCCCGGCCGCGGCGGGCGAGTTCGAAGCCGACCCAGCCGCCGAGCGAATTGCCGGCGATATGGCAGGTGCGCCAGCCCATCTCGTCGAGCTGGTCCTCGACCTTGTCGGCAAGGGCACTGATATCGATGAACCAGCCGTCGAGTTCGGGCCCGCCCCAGTGTCCGGTGAAGGCGGGAGCGAACACTTCGCAATGGCCGGCCATGCGTTGCGCCACCTGCTGCCAGCAATGCGGGGACATCATGAATCCGTGCAGGAGGAGCAGTGGTTCACCGGAGCCGGTGTGAATGGCCCGAACGGGCGCGCGCGGGGTGGAGGGCTTGGCGGTGCCTGACGTCATCGTCGTCACCCCTTCCTGGACCTCGATGTCCGTGAAGAGAGTCGGTAATGCGCATTGTACGGTCGTGAAGTGGCGAAAATCATCAGTACGTGCAACGTGAACGGAGTTCGTGCCGCCTCGGGCAAGGGACTGCTCGAGTGGCTGGCCGCTACCGAGGCCGATATCGTCTGCCTGCAGGAGACCCGGGCGACCGATGAGCAAACGCGTAGCGCACTAGCGCCCGCGCTGGACGCCGGATGGTTCCTCAGCCATGCCGAACCCGGTCTGAAGGGCCGGGCGGGCGTGGCCATCCTGTCCCGGCACCAGCCGGACGCGGTGCGGATCGGGGTCGGCCTGCTCACCGGCGGAACCTGGTCGCCCGTCGAGGAATTCGCCACCCTGGGCAGGTATATCGAGGCCGATTTCGAGGACCTCACCATCGCCAGCGTCTACGTCCACACCGGCGAGGCCGACACCCCGATGCAGGACGAGAAGTACCGCTTCCTCGACGCCATCGGCGCGCGCATGCTGGCCCACCCCGGCGAGTTCGTGATCATGGGCGACTGGAACGTGGCGCACACCGAACTCGATATCAAGAACTGGAAGGGCAACCTCAAGAACGCGGGCTTCCTGCCGCAGGAACGCGCGTGGGTGTCGTCCATGCTGGCCGCCGGATACGCCGACGTGGTACGAGACCTGCACCCGGGCGTGCCGGGACCGTACAGCTGGCACTCCTACCGCGGCCGCGCGTACGACAACGACGCCGGGTGGCGGATCGACTATCAGCTGGCCCGCGGTGAGATCGCCACGCGCGCCAAGCAGGCCGTCGTGGAACGCGCCGCCACCTACGCCGAACGCTGGTCCGACCACGCGCCGGTGACGGTGCAGTACCGATGAGGAAGTTGTCGAAGAAGTCGAGCGCCTGGCTGACGCTGGGCGTCGCGATCCTGCTGTTGCTCGTGGCCTTCATCGCCAATCGCGCCAACAACGATCATCCGCGGGACACGGGCAGCGCCAAGCCCGTCGCCACCTCGACGGTTCGGACCACCGCCAAACCGGGCGGCGTCACCCCGGCGCCGGCCGACCAGGCCGCGCCGCCGTCCAAGGTCGCGGGCGTGCCCGACCGCGCCTACGCGACCCTGGTGGAGATCGACACCGGACGCTGGCCGGATTCGGCCGATTCGCCCGGCACCAAGGGCGGTGACACCTGGCAGAACCGGGACGGCAGCCTGGCCCGCAAGGACGCCGCCGGGAAGGCCATCACCTATCAGGAATGGGATGTGAATCCCAAGCAGCGCGGCCAGACCCGCGATGCCGAACGCATCATCACCGGCAGCGACGGTTCGGCCTATTACACGGGGGACCACTACAAGACATTCACGAGGATGCGCTGATGACCGAGCCCACGCCGTTATCGCAGTTCCTCTCCGCCCCCGCCGCCGCCGAGATCTCCGATACCGCCGCGCGCACGGCCGCCCCCGCTCCCGTCCTGGGCGTGCTGCCGGTCGGCGCGGCCGAGTTCTCCGGCGTCCGCTACCGGATGCCGGACGGCTACCTGTGCCGGGAACTGCGCGGCCGCAAGATGCGCACGGTCACCGAGGTCTTCGACGAGTTCGCCGCGGCCTTCCAGTTCCCGTACTACTTCGGGGAGAACAAGGACGCTTTCGACGAATGCCTGCGCGACATCGACGACTTCGTCGGCGCCGCACCGGGGTACGTGGTGGCCATCCGCAACGCGGCCCTCATGCTCGACCGGCAGCCCGGCGAACGCGACTGGTTCGCCGAGGCCATGACCGACTGCGCCGCCATCTGGGCCGCCCGCGGGATCCCGTTCCGCGTCGTCCTCCAGGACGCCACCCCGCCCGGCCTCCCGGTGATCCCCCTGGCCCTGGAGCCGGAAACCTCCGCTTCCTGACTCCCGACCGCCCGGCCCCGTCACTTCGAAAAGGCCGGGCGGTTTCGTATTCGGGCGGGGCCGGTTGGACCTATAGTCGCTGACAGTGTGTCGAGCGAGTAGGGAATCGGTGTGATCGAGCGTCGGAATGTGTTGCGGGGCGGGGTGATTCTGGCGACCGCGGGGGTGCTGGCCGCGTGCGGGACGCCGCGGCGGGAGCGCGCGACCGCGGCGTCGGGCAGCGTGGCCTGGGAATACAAGGCTGACAGCGCGGTCAAGGGGGTGCGGTACGGGGCCGGGACGGTCGTGGCCGAATCCGACTCGACGCTGACAGGGATCGATGCCAAGGCCGGGCGGGAGTTGTGGCGGCTGCCGATCACGACGCCCGGCATCGGGCAGCGGTCCTGCCTGTGGAACGGCGCGTTGGTGGCGCCCGGCGCCGAACCCGACGCCGCCGGTGACCGGGTGGTGGCCGTGGATCTGGCATCCGGGCAACGGAAATGGGTCTTCGACGCGCCCGACGGCGTGACGGTCGCCGGGGTGTACGGGGTTCGGGACCAGGTGCTGTACCTGATCGCGGCCGACCCCGGCGGCAAGGGGCGGGAAGCGTGGGCCGTGGACATGGCGAGCAAGACGGTCCGCTGGCGGGTGCCCTGCGAGAGTGACGGGCTGACCGTGCCCGAGAGCGGTTCGCTGCTGTACAACCGGAAGCCGGGCAGCGGCGGCGATCTCGTCGCGCTCGACCGGGAGACCGGTGAGACGGCCTGGTCGCGGGCGGGCGACAGCGCGGTCTCGGCGAGCACCATCGCTTCCGGCCTGGTCAAGGGCGCGGTGCTGGCCAGCGACGGCGCGCACACCGTGTCCGGCCTCGACCCGAAAACCGGTGCGGCGCTGTGGACCACACCCGCCCTGCCCTACGCCGCCGGCACGGTCTTCGGTTCCGGCGACGCCTACTTCCTGTGCGACGGTTCGAAACTGCACGCCATGAGCCCCGGCGGTGACACCTCCCCGCTCTGGAGCCTCACCGTCTCCGACAAGGGCGACGCCGTCGACGCGGCCGGTTACGGCGCCGCGGGCTCCTTCTACCTGCTGGCCGCCCGCACCCTGCGCGCGATCGACGCCCGCACCAGCAAAATCCGCTGGATGCAGACGATTCCGGACAAGCCGGGCCAGGAGGTCCACTTCGCCGTCGGCGACACCCACTGCTACGTGGAATCCACCGCCGATCCCGCGACGCTCACCGCCATCGCGCGCTGATCAGCGGCGCAGTCCGCGGGCCAGGTCCTCGCCGAGCAGGACGAAGATGTCGGTGGTGGCGTCGACGAGGTCTTCGCGGGTCATGGGGAGATCGCCCTGGAGCCACGCGGAGAGGGTGTGGACCAGGCCACCGACCAGGTAGTTCGCGCGGAAGCCGATCAGGGCGTCGGGTTCGGCCTCGGCGATGCCGTAGAAGTCGATGCCCTCGGCGGCCACCAGATTCGCGAACGCCTTGATGGTGTGGGTTGTGCGGGTGCGCAATTCGGGGGTGGCGGTGCTGACGACCAGGGCCACCCGGGCCTTGCGGGGGTCGTCGGTGAGGACGCCGATGCCGGCGCTGATGGCGGCGTGCGCCTTGGCGCGGGTGTCGTCGGGGGCGGCGTGCAGGCCCGCGATCAGGGCGGCGGCCAGTTCCTCGGCGATGGTGTCGAACAGGGCCGACAGCACGGCGTCACGGCCGTCGAAGTTCTCGTAGTAGTAGCGCTCGTTGAGGCCCGCGCCGGTACACAGCGCGGAGACGGTGAGTTTGTCGAGGCCCTGGGTGCCGAGGATGTCGAGAGCCGCGCCGATCAGGGCGGCGCGGCGCTGGGTGCGCCGTTCGTCGGCGGAGACGCCGCCGTAGGTCCGTTGCCCGGTCACGAACCGATTCTGGCACGGGAGCGATTCTGGCAGAAGGTCTTGCCAGAATCCGTGATCTGGGGGACTCTGTTTCCAGATGTGGTGGCGGCCATCACACCGGACCGGGAGGCAACGATGCCTGCACAGAGTGGCTACTTCTCCGACGACTCGATGATCCGGCGGGTCATGCGGAAACGCGCGGTCGGAGTCACCTACGGCCAGCGGGCGCTGGTCATCGGCGCGGTGCATCCACTGCTCTACGTCGGGACCGCCGAGAACACCCAGCACCGGACCACCCCGTACACCCGCCTGGCCCTCACCGGCCGCCTGTTCGAGGCCGTCTCCCTGGGCACCCGCGAAGAAGCCGACCGCGCACGGGAATTCACCCGCAAGCGCCACGCCCCCGTGGAGGGCGCGCTGCCCGAGTCCGCGGGCACGGCCAACCCGGCGGGCACCCGCTACTCCGCCAACGACCCGCACCTGATGTTCATGACCATGGCCTTCACCTTCGACTCCGCCGAGGTCATGCACGATCTGCTGGTCCGCCGCCTCACCCCGACCGAGCGCGAGGGCCTCTACCAGGACTATGTGCGCTGGGGCGAACTGTTCGGCATGCCGCGCACCGCCGCGCCCTACACCTACCGCGAATTCCGCGACTACTTCGACGGCTACCTGGCCTCCGATCAACCCCACCTCACCGACGAGGCCAAACTGGTCGGCTCCTACCTGATGGGCCAGCGCGTCCCCCACCCCCTCCCGATGCCCGCCCAGCAGGCCCTCTCCGGCTTCTCCCTCCTGGTCCAGGGCAGCCTCCCCCAGCGCATCCGCGACCTGTACGACCTGTCCTGGGGCCTGCGCGAGGAGGTCGCCTTCCGCGGCCTGGCCCGCGCGGTCCGCACCGCCCACATCTCCCCGCCCCTGCTCGGCAACCCGCTCACCGCCCCCATGACCGGCCCCAGCTACCCGCTGTACAAGCTGGTCACCCGGCGCGAACAGCGCCTGATCGGCTCGGGCCGGGCCAGCATGCCGGGGGTGGACCCGCGGTCCTGGGTGGCCAGAAATACGGCCTAGCCGACATGCGAAGATCGGGGGTATGTCGAGTCCTGAAGCGACCGCTGAGCGTAAGCAGCGGGTACTGTCCGGAATCCAGCCCACCAGCGATTCCTTCCACCTCGGCAACTACCTTGGCGCGCTGCAGTATTGGGTGCGGCTGCAGGACGACTTCGACGCCTTCTACTTCATCCCCGACCTGCACGCCATCACCGTGCCGCAGGACCCGAAGGAGCTGCGTACGCGGACCAAGGTGTCGGCGGCGCAGTTGCTGGCCCTGGGCGTCGACCCCAAGAAGTCGACGCTGTTCGTGCAGTCGCAGGTGCCCGAGCACGCCGAGCTGACCTGGGTGCTGAACTGCATCACCGGGTTCGGCGAGGCGAGCCGGATGACCCAGTTCAAGGACAAGTCGGTCAAGCAGGGCGCGGACAACGCCACCGTCGGCCTGTTCACCTACCCGGTGCTGATGGCCGCCGACATCCTGCTCTACCGGCCCCAGCTGGTGCCGGTCGGTGAGGATCAGCGCCAGCACCTGGAGCTGACCCGAAACCTGGCGCAGCGCTTCAACACTCGCTACAAGAAGACCTTCGTGGTGCCCGAGGCGCACATCGTGACCGGCACCGCCAAGATCTACGACCTGCAGGACCCGACCTCGAAGATGAGCAAGTCGGCGGCCTCGGAGTCGGGTCTGCTGAGCCTGCTCGACGACCCGAAGGTCTCGGCCAAGAAGATCCGCTCCGCGGTCACCGACACCGAACGGGAGATCCGCTACGACCCGGAGACCAAGGCGGGTGTGAGCAATCTGCTGGTCATCCTGAGCTCGCTGACCGACACTCCGATCGTCACGCTCGAACAGGACTACGCCGGCAAGGGCTACGGTGACCTGAAATCGGATACCGCCGACGCGTTCATCGAGTTCGTGACTCCGCTGCGCGCGAAGGTGCAAGAATACATGTCTGACCAGGGTGAACTCGACCGTGTCCTCGCCGCCGGAGCCGAGCGGGCACGGGAGGTCGCCGGGCGGACTCTCGCGCAGGTGTACGACCGGGTGGGTTTCCTCGCCCGCTGACCCGGCCGCCGCGCGCCCAGGTGTGCGGAGGTGGCGGTGTTCGGGAATCTCGTCGACAACGTCGAGACGTGGATCAGGACCCAGATCCGGCGACGGCCCTGGCTCGACCACATGGTCCGGGCCGGGGGCCGGTATCAGCGGCAGCGCGGCGACTACTACGCCGCGGGCATCACCTATTTCACGGTGCTGTCGCTGTTCCCGCTGCTGATGGTGGGTTTCGCGGTGGCGGGCTTCGTGCTGTCGCGGAATCCGCAGTGGCTCACCGACATCCAGGACAAGATCGTGGAGAACATTCCGGGCGCCGCGGGCAGCTCCATCAACGATCTGATCCACCAGGCCGTGAATTCGCGGGCGAGCGTGGGCACCATCGGTCTGCTGGCCGGCGCGTACGCCGGGCTCGGCTGGATCGCCAACCTGCGGGCCGCGCTCACCGAGCAGTGGGATCAGCCCACCAAGAAGCGGAACTGGTTCGCATCCAAGGCGTCCGACCTGCTGGCGCTGATCGGGTTGTTCCTGGCCATCCTCGTCTCGCTGGGCCTGTCCGTGCTGGCGTCGAGCGGGCTGATCAGTAGCCTGCTGGATCGCCTGCACATCCATCAGACGGCCTGGATGACAGCGCTGCTCACGCTGGTGTCGCTGCTGCTCGCGGTGCTCGCCAACTGGGCGGTCTTCGCGTGGATGATCGCGCGGCTGCCGCTGCACCCGGTCACCTTCCGCAGCGCGGCCCGCGCGGCCCTGATGGCCGCGGTGGTGTTCGAGGCGTTCAAACAGCTGGCCACGATCATCCTGCGATCGGTGGTGAACGGCCCGGCGGGCGTGGTGTTCGGTCCGATCATCGGGCTCATGGTGTTCAGCTACTTCACCGCGCGGATCATCCTGTTCGCCACCGCCTGGGCCGCCACCGCCTCGGACAACGAAGTGCCCGAGGACATTCCGGCGCCCGCCCCGGCGGTCATCCGGCCGCGGGTGACGGCGGCGGGCTTCCCGGCGGGAGCGGGTGCGGCGTGGTTCGGCGCGGGAGCGTTTGCGGGAGTACTGCTTTCGATGCTGCGCCGTCGCTGACTAGCAGTGGCTGCGCAGGTTCATCTTCGCGACCAGCGGGTAGAGGTTCTTGTTGAACGAGCCATCGGCGAACCAGCGGTACCTCTTGTGCTTGTCGGGCAGGTTCTGGGAGAACTTCGCCTGGTCGTTGTAGTCGTAGTAGTGCACATTGTGCAGCGTGGTGAGCACCGCGCCATTGCTGTCGCGCAGCTCCGCCCACATCAGCCAGGCGTCGTCGTTGCTCGACGAGGTGACGGTGCCGTCGAACCAGGCGTGGCCGTCGGAGTCGATGGTCCACTTGGCGCCGCCGAACAGGGTGCAGTCGCCGCTGTGCAGGTCGTGGTCCCAGGAGTACCACTTCTGGGCGGCCGCGGACGCGGGCCCGGCGGAGGTGGTGGCGCCGAAGACGCCGAGGGCGAGCACCGCGGCGGCCAGCGGGGCCAGGCGGCGCAGGCGGGAGCTGCGGGTGGTTTTCATGGTGGGGTCCCCTCCAGAGTCGTGACCGGGATTCCGGCGTGTGACCACTGTGCGAGGACCCACCAACGGGGAACCAATGACGGACCAACGGTCGCCGATCAGCGGCGGCGGCTCAGCCTCCGCGCCGCCAGCAGCAGCGCCACGACCAGGAAGACGCCGCCGACGATGAGCACGGTGCGCAGATCCTGGTGGTCACCCGAGCCGGTGTCCGACTCCGGGGCGGCCTCCGACTGCGGCGCGGGCGGACTGGCCAGTGCCACCGAGGGATTCGCCGCGGCGGACCCGTCGGGCATGGTGCCGATACTCGACCCGGCCGGGAGCGCATAGGCCCAGTCGAGCAGTTTGGCCGCCTGCTCCCACGGCCGGAACGGCCGCACATCCGCCTTGAGCAGGCTCACCACATAGCGGCGGCCATTGCGTTCGGCGGCCGCCACGAAGGTCTGCCGGGCGTCGTCGGTGTAGCCGGTCTTGCCGCCGATCGCGCCGTCGTACTCGAACAGCAGATGGTTGTCGTTGGCGATGGGGAAGCCGGGATGATCCTTGTCGCCGGGGATCTTCGGGTCGGCGGGGAAGCCGGGGAAGTCCACCTGCTCGGTGTGGATCAGCTCCGCGAACAGCGGCAGCGTCATGGAATGCCGGAACAGCATGGCCAGGTCGTAGGCCGAGGTGCTCATGCCCGGCCCGTCCAGCCCGGACGGAGTGGCGGCGCGAGTGTCGAACGCCTGCAACCGTTTCGCCATCGCGTTCATCTTCGCGACGGTGGCGTCGTCGCCGCCCAGCTGGGTCGAGATGGCATGCGCCGCATCGTTTCCCGATGCCATGATGAGCGCCTGGAACAGCTGCTTGTTGGTGTACGTGCCACCCGGGCCGATGCCGACCCGGGTGCCGTCGGCGTTCGCGTCGTCCTGGGTGCCGGTCACCACGGTGTCCAGGTCCAGGGCCGGGATCGCCACCGCCGCCAGCAGCACCTTGATGGTGGAGGCGGGGCGATACCGGCCGTGTGGATCCTTGGCCGCGAGGACCGCGCCGGAGTCCAGGTCCGCCACCTCCCACGCCGTCGCCGAAATCCCTTCCGGCAGCGGCGCGGCCCCCGCCGGCAGGATCACCCCGCATCCGCCCAGCCGCTTGCCCCCGATGGGCGGATCCGGGATCGGCAGGGCCGCCGGAGCCTTCTGCCCGGGTTCGGGCACCTCGGAGGAGTCGATGGGGGACGGCGGTGTGGTCTTGTTCGGGCAGGTGTCGGTATTGGGGGTGGTGAACGGCGTCGTGGACGGCGCGGTGGTCGACGGCTCGGCCCCCGCGGTTCCCGGTAGCACCGGCCCGAAGGCGGTGCCCGAGAACGCGGTGAGGCCCGTCGCGAGCGTCGCGGCGGCGAGGAGGCGCGAATACCTGCGGTTACTCATCGCGCCCGACTTTATCGCCTAGTTGGCGGAGTGGTTGACAGGGCAGCCGTGGGCGAGCGGGCCGAGCAGCTTGTTGTTGTCGTAGAAGTGCTCGAGCTCGACGATGCGCAGGTCCTCGGAGACCTTGGCGATGGTCACGCCGGTCATCTCGATGAGCTCGCCGGTGGGCTGGTGGCCCTTGTACTCGCCTTCGTAGCGACCCCAGTGGCGCCACTTGAAGGTGACGGTCGGCGGGCCGGACAGCACCTCGAGGACCTCCCAGAAGAAGCCGCCGGGGAAGGCGGTGTGGAAGATCTTGTGCGAGGACTCGAAGTCCTCGCCGGCGACATCGTAGAAGGGGTTCTCGCCGATCAGGATGTTGTAGGACCCGATGCGCGCGAATTCCTCGGCGTCCTGCCACTGGCCGCCGTTGACACGGCCGCGGTAGTGCTCGGCCACCAGGGACACCCACTTGGCGGGGTCCTTCTTGTGCGAGACCTCCATCTCGAAGACCTTCACGAGCTCTTCGACGATGTGCTCCAACGAATCCGGCGCGTGCTGGGTGCTGCGCTCGACCGGAATGACTTCCTTGCTGAGGTGGTAGTCGGGCGCGCCCTCACGCCAGTCCTCCGGCGCGGCCGCGGCGATCACGGCGTCGCGGCCCTGCAGGTGCAGAGGGGTCTCGACGGATTCTGTTGCTTGGTCGGTCATTTCGTGCCTCACGTGTCCAGACCCTTTGCGGGGTCGTCGATCTCGAAAACGGACCGCATGACGGTAACAGCAGGAAGATGCCGTGTCGCGACGAGCATTTGAGACACCAGTACCAAAGGGCGGAATGGTGACACACCCCATTGCAGCCCCTCTGAACTCATGACACGACAAGAATTGACAGTCTCTCCAAAATGAGAGACTCTCTCATTATCGAGAAGCACTCAAATGATTGGAACTGTCATGAAAGCTGAGGGAGTGCGCCGCTGGCTGGCGCTGGGAGCCCTGGCCATCGCCATGCTGACCATCGGGCTCGACGTCACCGTCCTCACCGTCGCCCTGCCCACCCTGGCGACCGACCTGCACGCCGACACCTCCGCGCTGCAGTGGTTCAGCAGCGCGTACACCCTGGCCCTGGCCGCCTTCATGCTTCCGGCGGGCGCGCTCGGCGACCGGTTCGGCCGCAAGAAGTTCCTGCTCGGCGCGCTGGTGCTGTTCGGAGTGGCCTCCGTCGCGTGCGCGTTCGCGACCAGCTCCGGCCAGCTCATCGCCGGGCGCGTGGTGCTGGGACTGGGCGCGGCCGTCATGATGCCGCTGTCCATGGCCGTACTGCCGGCGTTGTTCCCGGACTCGGGGGAACGGCAGCGGGCGCTCACCATCTGGATCACCTCGACCGCCATCGGTCTGCCGCTCGGTCCGATTGTGGGCGGCTGGCTACTGCAGCACTACTGGTGGGGCTCTGCTTTCTTGCTCAATGTGCCGCTGGTGATCGTCGGCGCGCTCGCCGTTGCCCTACTGGTGCCGGAATCCGGCGGCGAGAACCGCTTCCGCATCGACCTGCCCGGCGTGCTGCTGTCTGCGGCCGGAATGCTCGGCATCACTTACGGTTTCATCCGCTGCGGCCAGGAAGGGTGGGGCGACGCGGTGGCCTGGATCGCCATCGCCGCGGGCGTCGTGCTGGGCGCGGTGTTCGTGCTGTGGCAGCGGCGCACCGCGCATCCGCTGGTCGACCTGGAATTGTTCGGCGAGCCCGGATTCCGGTGGGGCACCGTGTTCCTGATCCTGGTCAACTTCGCCATGTTCGGGCTGTTCTTCACCATGCCGCAGTATTTCCAGGCGGTGCTGGGCGCGGACGCCCTGGGCAGCGGCCTGCGCCTGCTGCCGCTCATCGGCGGGCTGGCGGTCGGCTCTCGCCTGGTGGACCGGTTGCTCCCCAAGATCGGGGTGCGCGCGGTACTGGTGACCGGATTCGCCCTGCTGGCAGCCGGTCTCGCGCTGGCGGCGCTGATCACGGTCGACAGTGGCTACGGGTTCGCGGCCATCGGCCTGGTGCTGCTGGGCGTCGGCATGGGGTTCGTGATGCCCGCCGCCATGGGCGCGGCCACCGACGACCTCAGCCCCGAGCGGGCCGGGTCCGGGTCGGCGCTGCTGCAGGCGCTCCGACAGGCGGGCGGCACCATCGGCGTCGCCATCCTGGGTACGGTGCTGTCCACCCAATACCGTTCGGGCCTGGGTGATTTCGATCGAGAACCGATTTCCGACGGCGTGAACGCCGGGATCGGTGTGGCCCGCAAGCTCGGCGATCCAGCCCTGCTGGACCACGTGCAGCGCGCCTTCGTCGACGGCATGAGCGCGATGCTGTGGGTGTGCACCGCCATCTGCGTGGCCGCCGCGATCCTGGCCGCCGTGGTGATCCGTCGCAAGGATCCGATCGTGCTCGCCGATCTCGATACGGGACAATCGGTTCATGTCGGCTGAGACTGCCTCCGCGACGCCCCCGGCCCCGGCGAAAGCCGCGGCCGGGGGCGGTCTGCGGGAACGGAAGAAAGAACGCACCCGCCGGACCATTCGCACCGAGGCGTTCCGGCTCTTCCGGGAGCAGGGCTACACCGAGACCACGGTCGAGCAGATCGCGGCCGCCGCCGACATCTCGCCGAGCACCTTCTTCCGGTACTTCCCGTCCAAGGAGCAGGTCGCCCTCGCCGACGACCTGGACCCGCTGATGATCGCGGCCATTGAGCATCAGCCCCGCGACATGACGCTGCTGGCCGCGTTCAAGCAGGCCACCCTCGACGCCTTCGCCTCGCTCAGCCCGGAGGAGTTTGCCTTCGAGAAGGAACGCGTCGAACTGCTCTACTCGGTGCCGGAACTGCGCGGCGCGGTCGCCCAAGAGATCCAGCGCAATCTGCTCATGGTCTCCGAGATCGCCGCCCGTTGGACCGGGCGCGCCCCTGATGATTTCGAGGTGCTGGCTTTCGCGGGCGCGCTGACCGGCGCCATGATGGCGTTCCTCGACCGCGATCCGTTCTCGCGGGACCAGATCATCCGGGTCATCGACTTCCTCGAGGGCGGCATCGGCTCGCTCTAGACCGGTTTCACGCCCACCAGTCGCGCCACCGTGTCATCGGTCATGGTCTCGAAGAACCCGCCCACCACGTCCTCGATCTCGGTGACCGACTCGGCGCAGTACAGCACCGGCTGATAGTGCGTGATGTCGTAGACGATGGTGCCCATGGCGTGGATGTCCAGCGGCCGCAGGTCGGCGTCGCGGAACTCCTCGATCTCCCCGTACGAGGACAGCAGTCCCGCACCGTAGCAACGCACTTCGCCGTGTTCGCGCAGCACCCCGAACTCGAGCGAGAACCAGAACACGTCGGCCAGGAACTTCAGCGCCCGCTCGGTCTCCAGCCGGGCCACCGCCGCGCCGACCGTCTCGTACAGGGCCGCGAAGCGCGGGCAGGCCAATTGGTTGGCGTGGCCGATGATTTCGTGGATGGCGTCCGGCTCGGGCGTGTACAGCGGCGCCGAGTGATGGCGAATGTACTGGGTGGAGTGGAAGGTCCGGTCCGCGAAGGACCCGAAGAACTGCCGCAACGGCACCAGCCCGGCGGCGGGCGCGTACCGGAATCCGGTGAGCGGCACCAGTTTCGCGGACACCTCGTCCAATTGCGGAATGTGGTCCGACGGCAGGCCCAGCCGCTCGGCCGCGTCGATGACCTCCGCGCACGCGTACTTCGCTCGCTTGCGGGCCAGCTCGGCGGACACGATCCGCCACACTTCCTGCTCCTCGGCGGTGTACTCGACATGCGGCACCGGATCGCCCGGCCGGTACTCGAGGGCCATGGCCGCGATGGCATTGCGGCGGGTCCGGTACGCGGGATCGTGCACGCCCGGATGCTCGTCGCTCAAGTGCACAGTCACATCGCCGTCGGCCCCCGTCGTGACCGGCGAGTACAGCTGCGCCTCGGTGAACATACTTCGATGCAAGCACCGCCCGGTGATCTATACAACGAACGGCGGCCCAGCTGGTCAGTTTGACCAGCTGGGCCGCCGTTTTGTCCGTGAATTCCCAATTGTGATCCGCCGCGAGCTAGGCATTCGGTCCCGTTTGCAGCCGGGCCGAACACCGCGCTCGCGTCAGCGGGCCGCGTGCTCGGGGTCGAGCAGCGCCGGCACCCGGGTCTCCCGGTCCGGGCCCGTGACCTCCGCCAGGAAGTCCCGGCTGAACAGCGCCGAGAGGATCGCGATGCCGCCGCGGTGAATCCGGAACTCGCTCTTGGCGGCGGAACCGGTCAGCCGGATGACGCGGCCCTCGGCGCGCAGCGGGCGGGTCATGTCCTTGACCCGGCCCCGGCCGGTCCACTCCAGTTCGGAGGAGTCGATGACCGCGTCCTCGGGGACCAGCAGCTTGACCATGGCGTGGTCGAGGTCGGCGTGGACGACGATCTCCGCCTCGCCCTCGATCCGCGGCGAGCGCAGGTCGATGACGACGCTGCCGTAGCGGGCCTTCACCTGGAAGGTGTTGGCATCGGTCCAGTCGCCCAGGTGCTTGGTGGTGTCGTGATCGGTGTGGATCTTCACGGTGTCGGTGGTTTTCATGGCCTCGGTCCCTTCGGGGAGTCGGTGCGGGTCGGGTTCGCCTGCTCCTTAATAGTGACATGGAGACTAGTTTCAAAGCAACTAGTTCGAAGAAACTAGTTCTTGGGCACCTAGTAAGGTGGTTGACATGACAGCCTCGACTCCGGCCGCGCGGTTCAAGCGCTCGCCCTTGGCCCTGGCGGTGCTCGGCATCCTGCACCTGGAACCGATGCACCCCTACGCCATCCAGCGCCGGATCAAGGAGTGGGGCAAGGACAAGGTCGTCAATGTCGGGCAGCGGGCGCAGCTGTACAAGACGATCGCGCGGTTGCAGGACGCGGGACTGGTGGCGGTCCGCGAGACCGGCCGCGACCAGCAGTACCCCGAGCGCACGGTCTACGAGATCACCGACGACGGCCGGACCGCCTGCCTCGCGTGGATCAACGACATGGTCGCGACGCCGCGCAACGAATTCCCGGAATTCCCTGCGGCACTGTCGTTTCTGATGCTGCTGCCGCCCGACGGGGCCCGGGTCGAACTCGGGCGGCGGGCCGACGCCGTGCGCGCCGCGCTCGAGCAGATCGAGGCGGGCCTGGCGGGGGCCACCGAGTTCGGCCTCCCGCGCGTCGCATTGCTCGAGGACGAGTATCAGCGCGCCGTCACGGCAGCCGAATTGAATTGGCTGCACAGCGTTCTCGCGGATCTCGCCGACGGCAGCCTCACCTGGTCCTGGGAGATGCTGGCCCCGTTCCAGGATCGGTCCCCGGCCTGACAACGAAAAGCCGCCCGCATCCGAAGATGCGGGCGGCCTTGGTATTTCGGCTCAGCCGGAGTCAGCGGGCGAACAGCAGCGCGCGCTTGACCTCCTGGATCGCCTTGGTGACCTCGATACCACGGGGGCACGCGTCGGTGCAGTTGAAGGTGGTGCGGCAGCGCCACACACCCTCGACATCGTTGAGGATGTCCAGACGCTCGCGGGCGCCCTCGTCACGGCTGTCGAAGATGAAGCGGTGCGCGTTCACGATCGCGGCCGGGCCGAAGTAGCTGCCGTCGCTCCAGTACACGGGGCAGGAGGTGGTGCAGCAGGCGCACAGGATGCACTTGGTGGTGTCATCGAAGCGGGCGCGGTCGTGCTGGGACTGGATGCGCTCGTAGGTCGGCTCGTTGCCCTTGGTGATCAGGTAGGGCTTGACCGCCTTGAACGCGTCGAAGAACGGTTCCATGTTCACCACGAGGTCCTTCTCCACGGGCAGGCCGCGGATCGGCTCGACGGTGACCGTCAGCTCCTTGCTGCCCTTGGGCAGCATGTCCTTCATGAGGATCTTGCACGCCAGGCGGTTGACGCCGTTGATGCGCATGGCATCCGAGCCACACACGCCGTGCGCGCAGGAGCGACGGAAGGTGAGCGTGCCGTCCAGGTAGGACTTGATGTAGATGAGCACGTTCAGGAACCGGTCGGTCGGCAGCACGGGGACCTTGAACTCGTCCCAGTGCTGGCCCTGCCCGTCCTCCGGGTTGAAGCGGGCGACCTTGACGGTGATCAGGGTCGACCCGTCCGGCACCGGAGCCGGCTTCTGCGGCGTTTCAGCGACAGCAGTCATCAGTACTTACGCTCCATCGGCTCGTAGCGGGTCTGCACAACCGGCTTGTAGTCCAGGCGGATGTCGGAGATGAGCTCCGGGCTCTGCTTGTAGGCCATGGTGTGCCGCATGAAGTTGACGTCGTCGCGGTCCGGGTAATCCTCGCGCGCGTGGCCGCCGCGGGATTCCTTGCGGTTCACCGCACCCGCCACGGTCACCTCGGCCAGCTCCAGCAGGAAGCCCAGCTCGACGGCCTCGAGCAGGTCGCTGTTGTAGCGACGGCCCTTGTCCTGCACGGTGATCCGCGAGTAGCGCTCCTTGAAGACCTGGATCTCCTCGAGCATGGACTTCAGCGACTCCTCGGTGCGGTACACACCGGCCTTGTCGTCCATGGAGTTCTGCAGCTCGGTGCGGATGTCGGCGACGCGCTCGTTGCCGTGCTCGCCCAGCAGGTTGGCCAGCCAGTCCTGCACCATCTGCGCCGGGTTCTCCGGCATGTCGACGAACTCGGCGCGCTGCGCGTACTCGGCGGCCGCGATGCCCGCGCGCCGGCCGAACACGTTGATGTCCAGCAGCGAGTTGGTGCCCAGACGGTTGGCGCCGTGCACGGAGACACAGGCGCACTCACCGGCGGCGTACAGGCCGGGCACGATGTCGGTGTTGTTGCGCAGCACCTCGCCGCGGATGCGGGTCGGGATGCCACCCATCACGTAGTGACAGGTCGGCATGACCGGCACCGGCTCCTTGACCGGGTCGACGCCCAGGTAGGTGCGGGCGAACTCGGTGATGTCGGGGAGCTTCTCCTCGAGCACGTCCTCACCGAGGTGGGTCACGTCGATGAGCACGTAGTCCTTGTTCGGGCCCGCGCCGCGGCCCTCACGGACCTCGAGCACCATGGAGCGCGCGACGATGTCACGCGGTGCCAGGTCCTTGATGGTCGGCGCGTAGCGCTCCATGAAGCGCTCACCGGAGGCGTTGCGCAGGATGCCGCCCTCACCACGGACCGCCTCGGAGATGAGGATGCCCAGGCCCGCGAGGCCTGTCGGGTGGAACTGGTGGAACTCCATGTCCTCCAGCGGAAGTCCCTTGCGGAACACGATCGCCATGCCGTCACCGGTGAGGGTGTGGGCGTTGGAGGTGGTCTTGTACATACGACCCGAACCACCGGTGGCGAAGATGATCGACTTCGCGTGGAACACGTGCAGCTCGCCGGTGGCCAGCTCGTAGGCCACGACGCCGGTCGCGATCGGGCCGTTGGGGCCGTCGGACAGGATCAGGTCGAGCACGTAGAACTCGTTGTAGAACTCCACGTCGTGCTTGACGCAGTTCTGGTACAGCGTCTGCAGGATCATGTGGCCGGTGCGGTCGGCGGCGTAGCACGCGCGACGCACGGGCGCCTTGCCGTGGTCACGGGTGTGGCCACCGAAGCGACGCTGGTCGATCTTGCCCTCGGGCGTGCGGTTGAACGGCAGGCCCATCTTCTCCAGGTCGAGCACGGCGTCGATGGCTTCCTTGGCCATGATCTCCGCGGCGTCCTGGTCGACCAGGTAGTCACCACCCTTGACGGTGTCGAAGGTGTGCCACTCCCAGTTGTCCTCTTCCACGTTCGCCAGCGCGGCGCACATGCCGCCCTGCGCCGCACCGGTGTGAGAACGGGTCGGGTAGAGCTTGGTCAGGACGGCGGTGCGCGCCCGAGGACCGGCCTCGATCGCCGCACGCATTCCAGCGCCACCGGCACCGACGATGACGACGTCGTAGCGGTGCTCCTGAATCGGTCGGGATTCACTCATCGAGGTGGCCTGTTCCTAACTGATGTTGGGGTCGAAGGTGAAGATCACGTAGGTGCCGGTGACCATGACCAGGATCATGGACACGACCAGCGCGGTCTTCAGCCAGAAGCGGGTGGAGTCCTTGCGCGCGTAATCGTCGATCACGGTGCGCAGGCCGTTGCCGCCGTGCAGCTGGGCCAGCCACAGCATGGTGAGGTCCCAGAGCTGCCAGAACGGGGAGGCCCAGCGGCCGGCGACGAACGCGAAGTTCAGGCGGTGCACGCCGCCGTCGAGCATCAGCATGATCGTCATGTGGCCGATGACCAGGATGACCAGCAGCAGGCCCGAGGCACGCATGAAGAGCCAGGCGTACTTCTCGAAGTTGTTGCCGCCGGCGCGGCGGGGCGCGCGGGGGGCGTCGAGCGAGGCGGGGCGGTCGTAGGACTTACCGAGAACAGGTGCGGTCATGTCGGCTCTCAATTCGTCAGCAGGTAGAAGAACTGGCGGCCGACTCCGGCACCGGCGACGAGGATCCAGATCGCGAGCACGATCCAGAGCATCTGCCGCTGGTAGCGCGGGCCCTGCGACCAGAAGTCGACGAGGATGATGCGGATGCCGTTGAGCGCGTGGAACAGCACGCAGACAACCAGACCCATCTCCATGAGGGCGACGAGGGGGTTCTTGTAGGTCTCGATCGCGCGGTCGTAGGTGTCCGGGCTGACTCGCACCAACGCGGTATCGAGGACGTGGACGAACAGGAAGAAGAAGATCGTCACGCCGGTGATGCGGTGCAGTGCCCAGGACCACATGCCGGGGTCGCCTCGGTACAAGGTGCGCTTCGGCTTGGCCGGAGCTTCTAGCGTGGTCATAGAGTGCGGTGCCTCCAACGTCGTTGATGGACCCGGTCAGAATCCGGCCGCGGAGCCTTCGGACTGTCGAAACCACCTGCTCACGAGCGGAATCAACATCCGGTGGCAGTGCTGCAGGCCCGTTGTCGGGAACCTGAACCGATCTGTCGTGAACTCTAAACCCAGCTTTGGAGGGGAACTAATTCGGCGTGCCGCTCGTTGGCTCAAATTGTTGTGAGTTAGGTTTGCCTTTCCTGATTTTCGCGACCAGGCAGAACGTGTAACACGGGGGTGCTGTCACGTCCATAGGAGGATGGTCCGAAATGTCCGAAATTGACTGGAAAGCCCTGCGTGACAAGGCTTTTGAAGTTATGCAAGAGGCGTATGCCCCCTATTCCGGATTCCCCGTCGGGGCCGCGGCTCTCACCGCCGACGACCGCGTGGTGAGCGGCTGCAATGTGGAAAATGTCTCATACGGTTTGGGCCTCTGCGCTGAATGTGTACTGGTCGGTAACTTGATTTCGGGCGGAGGCGGGCGACTCCGGGCGGTCTCGGTCTGCGATTCGCGGGGCGCGGTGCTCATGCCCTGTGGGCGATGCCGGCAGATTCTGCTCGAGCACGGCGGCGGCGATTTGCTCGTCGATCACCGCGACGGGCCCGTCACCCTGAATGCGCTGCTGCCGGACTCCTTCGGGCCCGACGACCTCGCCGCCGGGCAGCGGTAGAACCTCGCTATAACGGCTGATCATCGTGGCGCGCGGGGGAATCCGTGGAAAGGCGGCCGAGCCCGTGCCAGGGTGGAGGGCGTGACGGTGCACTCGGCGGTGGACGTGATTCGGGCCAAGCGCGACGGCGGACAGCTCAGCGACGCGCAGATCGATTGGGTGGTGGACGCGTTCACCCGCGGCGAGGTCGCCGACGAACAGATGTCGGCGCTGGCGATGGCCATCGTCTGGCGCGGCATGACACGCCGCGAGACCGCCCGCTGGACCCACGCCATGATCGACTCCGGGAAGCGTTTGGACTTCACCGATCTGGGCCGCCCCACCGTCGACAAACACTCCACCGGCGGGGTCGGCGACAAGATCACCCTGCCGCTGTCGCCGCTGGTCGCGGCCTGCGGGGCCGCCGTGCCGCAGCTCTCCGGACGCGGATTGGGGCACACCGGAGGCACACTCGACAAGCTCGAGGCGATACCCGGCTGGCAGGCCGACCTTCCGGTCGCGCGCATGCGGGAGCTCTTGTCCGATCCCGCCGTCGGCGCCGTCGTCTGCGCCGCCGGAGCCGACCTGGCCCCCGCCGACAAACGGCTCTACGCGCTGCGTGACGTCACCGGGACCGTGGAATCCATCCCCCTGATCGCCAGCTCCATCATGAGCAAGAAGATCGCCGAGGGCACCGGGGCGCTGGTCCTGGACGTGAAGGTCGGCCGCGGGGCGTTCCTGCGCGAGGAGGCGCAGGCGCGTGAACTGGCCACCGCCATGGTCGAACTCGGCACCGACGCCGGGGTGCGGACCGTGGCCCTGCTCACCGCCATGGACACCCCGCTCGGCCACACCGCCGGAAACGCCCTGGAAGTCTGCGAATCCCTCGACGTGCTCGCCGGCGGCGGACCCGCCGATGTCGTCGACCTCACCCTCGCCCTGGCCCGGGAGATGCTCGCGCAGGCCGGGATCACCGATGTCGACCCCGCTGACGCGCTCGCCGACGGCCGCGCCATGGACCAGTGGCGGGCCATGGTGCGCGCCCAGGGCGGTGATCCGGACGCCCCGCTGCCGCAGGCCCGCCACACCGAAACCCTGCGCGCGCCCGCCGCGGGCACCCTGATCCGCCTCGACGCCCTCGACGTCGGACTCGCCGCCTGGCGGCTCGGCGCGGGCCGGGCCCGGCAGGGCGATCCGGTGCAGGCCGGGGCGGGCGTCGAAATGCACGCCAAGCCAGGCGATTCCATCACCGAGGGGCAGCCGCTGCTCACCCTGCACACCGACACCCCCGAGGCCTTCCCGGTGGCGCTGGACCTGCTGCGTGGCGCGTTCACCATCGACGGCACCGTCCAGTTGCCGCTGCAACCCTTGATCCTGGACCGCGTCACCGCCTGAAGATGAAGGATTCGCGCCGGTCAGCAACGTGAGGGCAACGACATGCCGAACTGTCGGTGAGTCGGGTCAACAGTCCTGCCGCAGAACGGGAATGCGGCTAACGTTGCTACATGACTGGACCGACGCCCCTCACTCTCGCCTCGATCCGCCAGGCTCCCAAGGCGGTCCTGCACGATCACCTCGACGGCGGGCTGCGACCCGCGACGGTGCTGGAGCTCGCCCGCGCCGCCGGATACGACCAGCTACCGGCAAGCGACGCCGAATCCCTCGGCGCCTGGTTCCGGGACGCGGCCGACAGCGGCTCGCTCGAACGCTACCTGGAGACCTTCGCCCACACCGTCGCCGTCATGCAGACCCCCGAAGGTCTGCGCCGGGTCGCTCGCGAATGCGCCGAGGACCTCGCCGCCGACGGCGTCATCTACGCCGAGGTGCGGTTCGCGCCCGAACAGCACATCGAGGCCGGACTCACCCTCGACGAGGTCGTCGAACACACCATCGCCGGATTCCGGGAAGGCGAGGCGGCCGCCGCCGCGGCGGGCACCCCCATCACCGTGGTCTGCCTGCTCACCGCCATGCGGCACGCCGCCCGCTCCCGCGAGATCGCCGAACTCACCGTGCGCTGGCGCGACCGCGGTGTCGGCGGCTTCGACATCGCGGGCGCGGAAGCCGGCTACCCGCCCAGCCGCCACCTCGACGCCTTCGACTACATGCGGGCCAACCTCGCGCACTTCACGATTCACGCGGGCGAGGCGTTCGGGCTGCCGTCCATCCACGAGGCCGTCGCCTTCTGCGGCTGCGAACGACTCGGGCACGGCGTGCGCATCACCGACGACATCACCGACGGCCCCGACGGGCCGGTCCTCGGCGTGGTCGCGAACTACGTCCGGGACATGCGGATTCCGCTGGAACTGTGCCCCTCCTCGAACGTGCAGACCGGGGCGGTGCCCTCGCTCGACAAGCACCCGTTCGACCTGCTCGCGCGGCTGCGGTTCCGGGTCACCGTGAACACCGACAACCGGCTCATGAGCGACACCACCATGAGCAAGGAGATGCTCAAGCTGTCGGAGACCTTCGGGTACGGCTGGAGCGATCTGGAACGGTTCACCATCAATGCCATGAAGTCCGCGTTCATCCCGTTCCCGGAACGACTGCGGCTGATCGACGAGGTGATCAAGCCCGGCTACGCGGTGCTGCTGGGATAGCGCCCGCCGGAAAGCGATTCGAGCCGCACCCACGGGGGTGCGGCTCGAATCGTGTCGGGGGTCGGACCGGGTCAGCCCTTCTGCAGGCGGGCCTCGAAGACCGACTCCAGCGCCTTCCACGCCTCCGACTCGGCCTGGAACGGCGGGTTCGGGGCCATCCGGGTCGGGTCCGGGTTCAGCAGGTAGGAGACGTACCAGCCCAGGGGAGTGGAGACCGCCAGCGCCGACTCGACGGCGTCGTCATCGGCGTAGTCGGCGGCGTCGGTGAACAATTCGACCGCCAGGTCGAGCTGATCGGTGTCCACGGACTTCGGGCCGGAGGCCAGGTCCTCGGACAGACCGGGCAGCACGTAGACGTTCTCCTCGTCGACCTCCACCTCGAGCGAACCGTCCACGGCGGCGGTCTGCACCTCGCCGTAGGTGCTCACCCGGGCCAGGTCGTGATCGTGGTCGTCGGCCAGGTAGCGGGCCAGGGCGCGCTCGGAACCGAAGACCGTGATCGAGCCGTCCTTGCCCAGGAAGATGGGCTCGTCGTCGACGTAGCAGCGCAGCGTGAAGAAGGTGCCGTCCGAGGAGATGATCTTCACCGGGTCGATGCCGACCTCGTGCCAGAAGGACGGCTCGCCCTCCTCGTCGTCCTCGTCCAGGTCGACGTCCTCGATCTCGTCGTCACCCTCGGCCGCGTCCTCGGCGTCGACGATGTTCTCCTGCGCCGCAAGCAGTTCCGCCTCGGCCACCGAGACCGCGTCGGCGTCCACGTCGGGCACCGTCACCACCGAATCGATGGCGTCGATGACGGCTTCCCAGTCCTTGGCGATGGCCGCGCCGATCTGGTCCCACAGCTCCTCGCCCTCACGCCCGAGGAAGGCGCTCACCCCGCCGGCCAGCGCGCCCAGCACCGGGTGCGAGCCGAAGAACTTGGTGACGGGGTCGAGTTCGCACACGTCGCCGATATTGCGGACCATCTCGAGGGTCTCCTCGAGCTCGGAGACCACCTCCGGGTCCGGGTCGTCGGCGGCCAGCTCGGGCACGCCGACCAGATCGAAGACGAACTGCTCCTCGGGCTCCAGCTCGGCCGCCGACAGACCGGCGATGATCTTCCAGGCCGGATGATCCACCAGATCGTTGTCGGAGTTGGTGCGGATGAACGCGGCCAGCTCCGCGACGGAGTCGAAACCGTAGAGGTCTTCCTCGTGACCGAGGAATGCCTGCCACTCATCGTCACCGTCTCGCCAGCGGGGTGCCCAGAGGGTGACAAGATCGCCTTTGGTCAGGCCCAGCGCGATCGGGACGATGTCTCCAGAAGCCATGACCGGAAGCCTATCCAGTCGTCGCGTCAGGCACTATCCGGGTCGCCCCCAACATTTTTTGGAAATCAGCGCGTCGTTCAGGCGGGTGATGATCCGGGCCCGCTGCGCGGTCGCCTCGGCGGCGGCCCGCCGCGCCGCCCACAGGATCAGCCGGGAGACCTCGGCCGGAGGCCGGGACGTCACCGATTCGGCCAGCCACAGGCCGGTCAGCGCGCCGTGGGCGTCCACCTCGGCGGTGACCGAACCGTCCTCGGCGACGCAGCGGCCGCGCACTCCGCCCAGGTCGCGCAGGGCCGCTTCGAGGGCTTCCAGCTGATCGTTGACGCCTCGGACCAGGGCGTCCATCTCGGCGCTCATCGGTTCCGCAACCAACCGGCCCGGCCGGTGTCGGCGTCGTCGAGCCGATCCAGCTCGTCCACCGCGGCCTGGCGGGCGGGCAGGCCGAGCCGGTCCAGGACCGGGTCCGGCACCCCCGTCGCGGCCAGCTGTTCGCGCCGCCGCGACCGCGCCACCAGCGCGGACCGTCGGGTCAATCGGAGGATCTCGTCGGCGAGAGCCTGTGCGCCGTACCGGTATTCACCGCGCTCGAACCGGATCTCGACCGGCATGCCCTGATCGGTGGCCGACACCGTCACCGTGCCCGCCCGATTTCCCGACGCCGCGACCGTCACCGGCGGCACCTGCGCCGATTCCCGCCGCGCGCTCATGCCGTCGGCCTGTAGAAACCGAGGAAACGCATGCCCGAATTCTCCGTTCGTATCGGTCCGATCTGGACGGGATCGCCCGCCTCCACCAACTGCCCGTTCCCGATCACCATCGCCACGTGCCCGTCCCACACCGCAAGATCACCGGGCATCAAGCCCCCTGGACCGACACTGGGATGCCCGAGCCCCTGCTCCTGCGCCAGCCGCGGCAGCGAAACCCCCGCCTGCCCATAGGCCCACTGCGTCAGCCCACTGCAATCCACCCCCACCCCGGGCGTCACCCCACCCCACACATACGGCGTCCCCACCGCACTCAACGCCCTCCGAACCGCCTCCGCCGCCTGCTCGTTCGGCGCCTCCACCCGACTCCCGTCCGGCAATGTCACCCACACCCCACCCGGGTGCGTCCCGCCGCCCGGCGAATCATGGCCGACCCCGGACGACTTCGGCGTGAACGCGGACGCCGTGGTGGTCCGCACACCGCCCGGCGAGTGCCCGGTCCCGAGTAACGTGCGCCCGACAGCCGTGATCGTGTCACCGCCACTCGTGACCGGATCGCCGGTCGAGGTGGCTGGGCTGACATGAGGCCACCGGTCGCCGGGGTGCGTGCCCGCCGAAGCCGGGACGGTCTCCACCGCTTCTGGTGACGGGCTCACCGCCGGAGCAGCGCCCGTCCCGTCCGGCAGCGGATTCGCGCCGGCGGGACCGGTGCCCTCATCGACCGGAACACCCGCGATATCGCCCGGCGCATCGCCCCCGGGAGTCACGATCGCCGGTGCCGGAATCGGACCGCTCAATTCCGCCATGGCAGCCGTCTCACTTGCCAACTCCGCCCGCACCCGTTCGACGACCCGCACCGCTCGGCCGATGTGGTCGATCGCGGACTCGACAGCGGCCGTCGTCCCGCCCGGCGTATCCGCACTCGCTCCGAGCGCAGCCAACTCGGCCCGGAACGCCCGCAGAATCTCCTCCAACTCCCGCCGCCCGTTCGCGACCTCCGTATCCGCACGCTCCAGGATCTCCGCCATCGCCTGCCCGCGTTCGGACGCCGTCGCCGCCATGGTCCGCGTCCGCAATGCGTTGTCCAGCGCCGCATCCCCGGCCCGCCCCCGCCACGCGTCGTACATCCGATCGACACTGCCCCGGCTCTCCGCGTGCGCCTCATCGACGACCCGCACGGTCTCCCGCAGCACGTCGGCGGTGGTGCCGCGCCCGGACCCGAAACTCCGCAGCAGCTCGACGATCGGCCTCTCCAGCTCCGACGCCGTCACGTCATCGCTCATCGACGAACCCCCGGCCGAATTGCCCTGTCCATCCGCCCCTTTCGGTCGGCGCCGCGACCTCGGCTCCGCCGGGGAGGCCCGCCGACTTGCGAGCCGGACCCCGAGCCGCCCGCGGGATCCGGCCACCGACCGTCGGAAAGTACTGGGGGACGGTGAAATCCACGGGGGTCGGGCAGCGTCGGCAGGGCCGCCCAAACAGCGGTGATGGTCCGTGGCCGGGTCTGCTGCCCCGGTGGCGTGGACGTGCGCCCGGCTCCGCAGCGGCGCGCGGCTCGGTGGCGCGGCATCCGCCCGTGAACGAATCACGGCTCTTCGTAAGCGTTCGGTTGGCACGCCCGCCGGGGTCGCGCCGAATCAGCATGTTTGCCGCGCAGGGTCTTTGGGGTGACGCGATCATGCGTCCAGCTCGGTGGTGGCGCGCAGGGCAGCGGCGCGCGGCCCGACGGTGCGGCGTCCGGCGGTGGACGAATCGCGGCTCTTCGTGCGGCGCGTGGTCGGTACGCACGGCGGCGTCGCGGTGAATCAGCATGTTTGCCGCGCAGGGTCTTTGGGGTGACGCGATCATGCGTCCAGCTCGGCGGTGGCGCGCAGGGCGGCGGCCCGGGTGTGGTCGTGGTCGGTGTAGGTCGTCGCGGCGGTGTCGGTGGCGGCGCTGGTGGCGGTGAAGAGGGTGGTGAGGTGGGTCAGGGTGGTCGTGTGGGTGGCGTGGGCGGCGGCGTAGGCGGTCAGCAGGTCGGCGCCGATCAGGCCGAGGGTGTCGGCGAGGGCGGTGGGGGCGGCGGTGGCGGCGTGGGTGGTGGCGGTGGTGAGGCGGGTGGCGAGGGCGGTGGTGGCGGTCGCGTAGGTGGTCAGGCCCTCGGGGTGGATCGAGACGTGCATGGGTGCCCCCTTCTTGCCCGGTCGGCGGGCGGAAATGTGGTGTACCGGGTTGGACGCGGGTGGGGGCCGGATGGTTCCCGGTGGGGAGAATCGCGGTGGAGGGATCTTCAGGGCGGGGGCTGACCTATGGTTTTCCTATGCGCACACTCGTTGTGGACCATCCGCTGGCGGCCGCGTTGTTGACCACCATGCGAGACGCTCGGACGACCAATCCGACTTTCCGGGCGGCGCTTCGGGATTTGACGGGGATTCTGGTGTACGAGGCGATGCGGGACGCACCGGTCGAGCGGTTTCCCATCGCCACGCCGGTGGCCGCGGCGGAGGGGGCGCGGTTGAACGCGCCGCCGCTGCTGGTGCCGGTGCTGCGGGCCGGCCTGGGGATGGTGGAGACGGCGGAGAATCTGATTCCGGACGCGCGGATCGGGTTCGTGGGGCTGGCCCGCGACGAGGAGACGCATCAGCCGACGCCGTACATGGAGTCACTGCCGGAGGACCTGTCGACCACGCCGGTGATGGTGCTGGATCCGATGCTGGCGACCGGCGGATCCATGGTGTACACGCTGGATCTGCTGGCGACGCGCAAGGCTCGTGACATCACCGTGGTGTGTGTGGTGGCCGCGCCGGAAGGCATTGAGGCGCTGGAGAAGTCGGGACACGCCGTGCTGCTGGTCACCGCCTCGGTGGACCGTGGCCTCAACTCCGACGCCTACATCGTGCCGGGTCTCGGTGACGCGGGGGACCGCCAGTTCGGGCCGCGCTGAATCACTCCCAGGCCGCACCGAACCGCTCCCGGGCCGCACCGAACCGCTCCCAGGCCTGCGCCGAACCACTCCCGGGGTGCGATTCCGGAAGTGGTCGCGGCAGCGGCTCAGAGCTGCTGGAAGTACTTGCGGAGTTCGGCGAGCCGCTGCGCGGCCACCGCTTTCGCGTCGTCGAGCGCATCCGGCCCCGCCACGGGTTCGAACGCTTCCAGATAGCACTTGAGCTTGGGTTCGGTGCCGGACGGGCGCACCACCACCCGGAACGAGTCCGCCTCGAAAACCAATGCGTCGGTACGCATCCGCCCCCGGAGCTGTGCCATGTCGGTGCAGGTCACGGGTTCCCCGGCGATCTCGCGCGGGGGTGTCTCCCGCAGTCGCGCCACGACGTCCGCGGCGGCCGCCGCATCGGCCAGACGCAGTGACACCTGGTCGCCGGCGTGGACACCGAACTCGACCGCGTACTCGTCGAGGACGTCGAGCACGGTGCGGCCCTGCGCCTTCAGCTGGGCGACCAGATCGGCGGCGACGACCGCGGCCGAGATGCCGTCCTTGTCGCGCACGGCGGACGGATCGACGCAGTGCCCGATCGCCTCCTCGTACGCGTAGACGAGCCCCTCGCCCGCGCGGGCCAGCCACTTGAACCCGGTCAGCGTCTCGGCGTACCGCGCTCCGCGAGCGGCGGCGATCTTGCTGAGCAGCCGTGAGGACACGATGGTGGTGGCGACCAGGGCGTCCGGGGCGGCGGTCCGCAGCACGAAATCGCCCAGCAGCACCCCGGTTTCGTCGCCGCGCAGCATCCGCCAGCCATCCGGCCCGCGCACGCCGAGCGCACACCGATCCGCGTCCGGGTCCAGCGCGATGGCGAGGTCGGCGTCGAGCCGTTCGCCCAGATCGAGCAGCAGATCCGCCGCCCCCGGCTCCTCGGGATTCGGGAACGCCACGGTCGGGAAGTCCGGGTCCGGCGCGAACTGTTCCGCGACCACCAGCACTTCGTCGAACCCGGCGCCTCGCAGCGCGGCGACGCCCAGCTCCCCGCCCACGCCGTGCATGGGGGTCAGCACGATCCGGATATCGCCGCGCCGCCGGACATCTCGCGTGGCCGCGGCGGGATCGTCGGCGGTCGCCTCGATGTCCTCGATGCTGAGTGGTGCGTCGCCGCCGATGAGGCGGGGCAATCGGGTGACCCGGGCCAGGTACCGGCGGACGATCTCCGCGCCGATCGCGTCCGGCGGGGTGCCCCCGGGCAGTGCGAGCCGCTCGGGGTCCGGGGCGGTCGGGTCGGGGTCGGTGCGGGGGATGTGGCCGTGGATCGCGTCGATGCAGCGCTCGATCTCGGTGTCGGCGGGCGGGACGATCTGTGAGCCGCCGTCGAGGTAGACCTTGTAGCCGTTATCGGTGGCCGGATTGTGCGAGGCGGTGATCTGCACGCCCGCAACGGCTTTCAACTCCCGCACCGCGAACGCGACCACCGGGGTCGGCACCGGGCGGGGGAGCGCGAGCACGGAGAATCCGGCCGCGGCGAAGACTTCCGCCGCCGCGGTGGCGAATTCGTCCGAGCCGTGCCGGGCGTCGCGGCCGACGATGACGATCCCGCCGCCGAGACAGCGGTCGCGCAGCCACGCGGCGATGCCCGCCGATGCCCGCGCGACGGTGTCGATGTTCATGCCGTCCGGGCCGTCCTGGAGAGGACCGCGCAGCCCGGCGGTTCCGAAACGCAGCATGCCCGCGCGCCTAGAGGCGTTCCAGCACGCCGCGCAGCAGCTTGCCCAATCTCGGTGCGGCGGCGTGGCCTTCGGCCAGGACTTCGGCGTGCGAGAGGTGCTGTCCGGTGACGCCCGCCGCCAGATTGGTGACCAGCGAGATGCCGAGCACCTTGGCCCCGCCCTCGCGGCAGGCGATGGCCTCGAGCACCGTGGACATGCCGACCAGGTCCGCGCCGATGGTGCGCAGCATGCGGATCTCGGCGGGGGTCTCGTACTGCGGTCCGGTCAGGCCCGCGTACACGCCTTCGGTGAGGCTGGGGTCGATTTCCTTTGCCAGCGCGCGCAATTCGGGATCCCAGGCGTCGACCAGGTCGACGAAGTTCGCGCCCTCGATGGGGGTGCGGCCGGTGAGATTGATGTGGTCGCTGATCAGCACGGGCTCGCCGACCGACAGCCCGTCGCGAATGCCGCCCGCCGCGTTGGTGAGCAGTACGGTCTGCGCACCGGCGGCCAGTGCGGTGCGCACGTTGTGAACAACCTTGCTCGGCTCGTGTCCCTCGTAGAGGTGCTGGCGGCCCATGAGCAGCAGCACGGGCGAGTCGCCGACGTGCACCGAATGGATGGTGCCCTGATGTCCCTGCGCGGTGGGCGATCCGAACCCCGGCACCTCGGCCATGGGGATGGATGTGGATGGTTCGCCGATCTCGGCGGCAGCTTCCTGCCAGCCTGATCCCAGCACCACGGCGACGCGATGCTGCTGCACTCCCGCACGTTCGGCAATGGCTGCGGCGGCTAGTTCGGAAACCCCGCCCATGGCCTTCTCGGCTAGCATGTCGCCGAGTCTAATTGCCTCCGCTTCGCTACGGCTGTTCGCGGCCCTCGTAACCCCCGTCTTCCCTCCTCGGCTCCTCCGCTTCGCTCCCCCGCTCCAAGGCGGAGGTCTATTCCAGCCGCAGTCCAGACCTGGGCGGACCGCGAACCTGCGAGGCTTGCTACCCGCGAGTAGCAAGCCCTTTTGTGGGCGTTACCCTCTGCGCATGGCGTATTTGAAGCGTGACGGGGATGTGTTCGTGCTGTTCCTCGGTACCGAGGGTCAGACCATCGACAGCGAGAACCGTTTCCACCCGGACTGGATCACCGAGGTCCACGCGCTGCTCGACGAGGTCGAGGCGTCCGAGGGCCCGGCCGCGCTGGTGGTCACCGCCAACGGCAAGTTCTTCTCCAACGGCCTCGACACCGACTGGCTGTTCGGCAACTTCGACAAGAACTGCTGGTACCTGGACCGCGTGCACTCGCTGTACTCCCGGCTGCTGACCTTCGGCATGCCGACCGTGGCCGCGGTGAACGGGCACGCCTTCGGCGCGGGCGCCATGCTCGCCACCTCCTGCGACTTCCGCGTCATGCGCGCCGACCGCGGCTTCTGGTGCCTGCCCGAGGTGAATCTGGGCATGCCGTTCACGGTCGCCATGAACGCGCTGCTCACCAACCGCCTGATCAACCAGGTCGCGGTGGAGGCCATGACCACGGGCCGCCGCTACGGCGCGGACGACGCCCTCGCGGCCGGAATCGTGGACGCCAAGGCGGACGCTGAGTCGTTGCTGGCCACCGCCATCGCCCGCGCGGACCTGCTCAAGGGCAACCGCAAGCCGAACCTGCCGGTCATCAAGAAGGCCCTGCATCAGGTGGCGCTGGCCGGGCTGGCGGTGGAGACCACCCCCGAGAACCTGGCGTTCAACCCGTAACCGACGGCCTACACCGGAGATTTTCCGGCTTACCTGCTGCGACAGAGTTGCGCGGCAGTGCGAGACTGTTGAGATGTCACCATCGCGCAACGGCGATGACCGGAGATCCTGCGCACCGATCGGACGTCCCGAGACGTCCGTGTCGTCGTCGCATCGTCCGGCCGTGGCATCGGCCGATCCGGCGTTGCTGGCCGCGGCCGATGCCGCGATCGCCGGCTACCGCGATCAGCTGATCGCGCTCTCGCACGACATCCACTCCGAGCCCGAATTGGCATTCGAGGAATTCCGGAGTGTCGCCAAGACGATCGAGCCGCTGCGCGAACGCGGATTCCGCATCGAATCGGGTGTGGCGGATCTGCCGACCGCATTCACCGCGGAATTCGGCAGCGGTGAACTCGTTGTGGGTATTTGCGCCGAATATGACGCTTTGCCCGAAATCGGTCACGCCTGCGGCCACAACATCATCGCCGCGTCCGCGGTGGGCGCGGCGCTCGGGCTGGCCGCCGTCGCCGACGCCTGCGACATCACCGTGAAGGTGCTGGGCACCCCGGCCGAGGAGTCGGGCGGCGGCAAGGTGCTCATGCTGGACCGCGGCGTGTTCGACGACCTGGCCATGGCCATGATGGTGCACCCGGGCCCGGAGGACATCGCCGGCGCGCATTCGCTGGCCCTCGCCGATCTCTCGGTGGTCTACAGCGGCCGCGAATCGCATGCCAGCGCGGCGCCCCAATACGGCCGGAACGCGCTCGACGCCGTCACCGTCGCGCAGGTTGCCCTGGGTTTGCTGCGTCAACATCTCCTCCCCGGGCAGCAGCTGCACGGTATAGTCGGGTCGGGCGGCGTCGCCCCCAATATCGTGCCCGGTCACGCGGAACTGCTGTATTACCTACGTGCGGTCGACTCCGCGACCCTCGACGATCTGATGCAACGAGCATCGGCTTGTTTCGAGGCAGGTGCCCTGGCAACCGGATGCACCCACGAAATCCGGAAGCTCGCGCCGACATATACCGAGCTCACTCCCGATAGCGCACTACTGTGTGCCTATCGCGAGCAGATCACCGCGCTCGGCCGCGAGCCCATCGCCCCGGAATTCGAGGCGGCACGGCCGCTGGGCAGTACCGATATGGGCAACGTCACCAACGTCATCGCCGGTATTCACCCGGTCATCGGCATCGATGCCGGAGGCGCGGTGACCCATCAGCCCGCCTTCGCGGCGGCCGCGGTCAACGCCTCGGCCGACCGTGCGGTGCTGGACGGGGCAACGGCGTTGGCCCGCACGGCGATACATATCGCAGGCGACAAAATGCACAGGGACAGGTTGTCGGAGAGAGTCGGTCAACGGCAGTTTCAGCGACAGGAGGACATTCGGTGAGCACAACCGGCCGGTCCCGGGCGGGAGCGTCAGGCCCGGAGGCGGCAGCTCGCGCGACCACACAGGGCCCCGCGAGCGCCCCGACGTACGCCGCGCGGGTCAACGGGCCACTCGCGGCGTCGTGCGTGACCACGCAGCCGCCGTCGGGCGTCGCGGGCGAACCGGTGTCCGGGCACGAGGCGGTGGAGTCCTGGCTCGCCGAGCACATGGACGACCTGATCGCGTGGCGTCGCCACATCCACGCCAACCCGGAACTGTCCCGAACCGAGTTCGCCACCACCGAATTCGTGGAGTCCTGGCTGGTCAAGGCCGGTCTCGAACCCCGCAAACTACCGAGCGGCACCGGCCTGATCTGTGACATCGGCCCCGACGGCCCGCGCATCGGCCTGCGCGCCGACATGGACGCGCTGCCGCTGCAGGAGTACACGGGCCTGCCGTTCGCCTCCACCGTGCCGGGCGTCTCGCACGCCTGCGGGCACGACGCGCACACCACGATCCTGCTCGGCACCGCGCTCGCGCTGGCCGAGATCGAGGACCTCCCGGTCGGCGTGCGGCTGGTGTTCCAGCACGCCGAGGAGGTCATGCCCGGCGGCGCCGTCGACATGGTCGCCGCGGGCGCCATGGAAGACGTCTCGCGCATGTTCGCGCTGCACTGCGACCCGCGGCTGGAGGTGGGCCGGGTCGGCATCCGGACCGGCGCCATCACCTCGGCCGCCGACACCGTCGAGCTGGTGCTCGATTCCCCCGGCGGCCACACCTCCCGCCCGCACCTGACCAGCGACCTGGTCTACGCCATGGGCACCGTCATCACCGGCCTGCCCGGCCTGCTCTCGCGCCGCATCGACCCGCGCACCAGCACGGTCATGGTGTGGGGCGCGGTGTCGGCGGGCAAGGCGCCCAACGCGATTCCGCAGACCGGCATGCTGACCGGCACCGTCCGCACCGGCGATCACGCCACCTGGTCCCTGCTCGAGCCCATGGTCCGCGAGATCGTGGAGGGGCTGCTCGCCCCGACCGGCGTGCGCTACCAGCTCAACTACAAGCGCGGCGTGCCGCCGGTGGTGAACGACGAACAGGCCGTGCGCATGTTCGAGGACGCGATCCACGGCCTCGGCCCGGACGGACTGGCCGACACCCAGCAGTCCGGCGGCGGCGAGGACTTCTCCTGGTACCTGGAGGAGGTGCCCGGCGCGATGGCCCGGCTCGGCGTCTGGTCCGGTTCGGGGGAGCAGCTCGACCTGCATCAGCCGACCTTCGACATCGACGAGCGCGCGCTCGCGGCGGGTGTCCGGGTGTTCACCAATATCGTGCTGAACGCCCGCTGACTTCGGGCGTTGCCGAAACGTTGAAGCCGGTCCGCACTGAAAAGTGCGGCCCGGCTTCATGTTCGGAGACTGCCGCGACCGCGCACGGCCGGTTTACTCGGCCTTGGCCGCGATGTCGCCCCAGGCGTGCCAGCGGTCGATCTCGATCCAGACCGAGACGCGCTTCTGATCGCGGACCGGGTACTGGCCGCCGGTGTAGTGCTCGGCGATGCGGTCGATGACCGAGGAGTCCGGGTCGTTCTCGATGGAGGCGATGCGGCCCTGGATGCTGACGTGGCTGTACCAGTTGTCGCCTTCCAGCACGGTCAGCGTGACCCGCGGGTCCTCGCGCAGGTAGTCCAGGCGCTTGCGGAAGTCGGCCAGGTTCACCAGGATTCGGCCGTTCTCGTACAGGTACCAGGTGGCGACCGACACCGGCTGCCCGTCCGGGCGGTTGGAGGCGAAGACGGCCGGGTTGGGGCGGGCCAGGAATTCGGCGATCGGGGCGGGGACGGGCGTGGCGGGCATCGGCTTCCTCTTTCGACGGTTCGAAGATCGTTCCGATTCCCGCAACACCGCTGCCGCGCCGAATCTTCCGGCACGGTGCGCGGCGCCCGATCGGATACTTACATACCGAAGGTGCCGGGGCCCACGTTCTTGCTGTTGCGGGTGCGTAGCGCGTGCACGTAATCGCCTGGCGCGCCCGCCTTCTCCGCGGCGTCGGAGATGACGCCGATGTAGCGCGCGGACGGCAGGCCGCCCTCGTAGGCGTCCAGGACGTAGAGCCAGGCCAGGACCGGTGTGGGCGTGGGGCCCTGGTTCGTGGTGACGCGCAGGCGGATCTTCTTGTGGATACCGAAGTCCGAACCCTCCCAGCGGTCGAGGCTGAGCTCGTCGTCGTCGGGCACGTCGTAGAGGACTACGAAGACGCGTTGCCCGGGCTCTTCGACCACCGTCGCCAGCGGTCCCTCCCAGCCGATGTCGTCCCCGGCGAAGGTGAGTCGCCACCCTTCCAGCCAGCCGGTTCCGTACACAGGGGAGTGCGGACAGCGCTTGAGCATCTGCTCGGGATCCATGTTGGACCCGTAGGCGGCGTAAATCGGCACCATAAGAGCCTATCGAACATTCGCCCTAAGGCTCCCCTGATCCCGATCACAAGGCGGTTCGTCCCCGAATGACCGATTGCCGCGCGATCGCCGGATTGCGTAAAACTGCCGTTCGGAGGTGATTCACCGGGCTGCCGCATCGGGTTCGCGCGACTCTCCGGCCATGACGGCCGACGTTCACGAATGGGATGCGCCACAGTGACAAAATCATCCGGAGATGCGGTGATAGCGGCACGGAGCTGGGCGGATAACGTTAAGGACCGGCATCGGAGATCCCGAGGCCGGAGCTCGAGCGGAGGAACAATGACCCGCATTGCGATCATCGGTGGCGGTCCCGCCGGTTACGAGGCGGCACTGGTAGCGGCGCAACACGGCGCGCCGGTCACGCTGATCGACAGTGACGGCATCGGCGGCGCGTGCGTGCTGTGGGATTGCGTGCCGTCCAAGACCTTCATCGCCTCCACCGGTGTGCGCACCGATCTGCGCCGCGCCCGGGACCTGGGCATCACGGTGCATCCCTCGCAGGCGCAGGTGCGTCTCGCCGAGGTGAACTCCCGGGTGAAGGCGCTGGCGCAGGCGCAGTCCTCCGATATCCGCGCCAAGCTGATGACCGCGGGCGTGACCGTGCTGTCCGGCTACGGCGAACTCATCGACCAGGCCCCCGGGCTGGCCACCCATCTGGTGAAGGCCACCCTCGAGGATGGTCAGCAGCGGGTCATCGAGGCCGAGGTGGTGCTGATCGCGACCGGCGCCAGCCCGCGCGTGCTGCCCGGCGCGGAGCCCGACGGTGAGCGAATCCTGAACTGGCGTCAGCTCTACGACCTCGAGGAACTGCCCGAGACCCTGGTGGTCGTGGGTTCCGGTGTCACCGGCGCCGAATTCGTCTCCGCCTATACCGAGATGGGCGTGCAGGTGAAGGTGGTCTCCAGCCGCGACCGCGTGCTGCCCGGTGAGGACGCCGACGCCGCGCTGGTGCTGGAGGAGGCGCTCGCCGAGCGCGGTGTGGAGCTGGTCAAGCATGCCCGCGCGGACGCGGTGGAGCGCACCGCCGAGGGCATCGTGGTCAAGCTGTCCGACGGCCGCACGGTCACCGGCACCCACGCGCTCATGACGGTCGGTTCGGTCCCGAACACCAACGGGCTGGGCCTGGATCGGCTCGGCATCGAACTCGACAAGGGTGGTTTCCTGCGCGTGGACCGGGTGTCGCGGACCACCGCGCCGGGCGTGTACGCCGCCGGCGACTGCACGGGCTTGCTGCCGCTGGCCTCGGTGGCCGCCATGCAGGGCCGCATCGCCATGTATCACGCGCTGGGTGAGGGCGTGCAGCCGATTCGCCTGAAGACCGTTGCCTCCGCGGTGTTCACGCGCCCGGAGATCGCGACGGTCGGCGTCGCGCAGACCGCCATCGACGAGGGCGAGGTCCCCGCGCGCACGGTCATGCTGCCGCTGAACACCAATCCGCGGGCCAAGATGTCGGGCCTGCGACGGGGTTTCGTGAAGATCTTCTGCCGTCCCGCCACCGGTGTGGTGATCGGCGGCGTGGTGGTCGCGCCGATCGCGTCGGAGTTGATCCTGCCGATCGCGCTGGCGGTGCAGAACAACCTCACGGTGAACGATCTGGCGCAGACCTTCTCGGTGTATCCCTCCCTCACCGGATCGGTCACCGAGGCCGCGCGGCAGCTCATGCGGCACGACGATCTGGACTAGCCGCAACGTGTTTCGCACCCCTTTGTCACCGGCCCGTCTTGCTGCCTTGTCTCCCTTGTGATTAAGTTCGCGGCGGAAGCGATCGGCAGGGCGGTCGCGAGTGTTACGTATCGGGGGTGATCGTTTCCCTCCGTTCGGTGCTCTTCGATGCCCAGGCTGATCGTGCCGCCGAGGGACGAAGGAATTGAGCGAAACGTGAAGCACCGCAAGCCGAGTCGGATCAAGGCGAGCACCTCCCTGACGCTGGCCGGTGCGGCCGCGGTGGTGTCGCTGCTGTCCGCGCCCGCCAGTGCCGCCCCCGCCGACCCGGGCGCCGTACCGGCCGATCAGCAGCAGCCCGACGGCGCGCAGCCGCCCGCCGACACTCCCACCCCGGACCCGAAGGCGCAGTCGGTTCCCGCGCCGAAGCCGGAGAAGACGCAGCCGGGCACCACCAAGCCGCAGCAGAGCCAGCCGGGCGTCACCACACCCACCACGCCGAACAACTCCGCGCCGGACAACGGTGCGGACAAGCCGGATTCGGGTCAGCCGCAGGGCGCGACCCAGCCCGACGGCACCACCACCCCGAAGCCGGACGCCAACGCGCCCAAGCCGGATGCCAACGCCCCCAAGAACGATCCGGGCGCGCAGCCCGCGGGCACCAACCCGGGTCAGCCGAAGTCGGTGCGCCCGTCGCAGCCGGGCGTGACCGTGCCGCGTGTGGCGCCGCTGCCGGTGCCGGGCCAGTCGACCCCGGCCCAGCCCGCGGTCGTCACCCCGCAGCAGGACGCGGCCACCCCGCCGTCGACCCAGCCGGGCACCACCGTGCCGGCGCAGCCGGGCACCCAGCCGGTCAAGCCGAACGACCGCAGCGCGGACCCGGCGGTCACCACCCCGGCGCAGAACCCGGACGCCGACACCATGACCGGCCCGCAGACGGTCACCCCGCAGGCGAAGCCGCAGTGGCAGTCGCCCGCGGTGGACGCGGCTCCGGCCGCCCCGGTGGTCGCCATGGCCGGTCCGCACTCCGAGCTCGGCGTCAACCTCGACGGCGGCGCGGTGCTGCCGGGCTGGGCCGCCAACACCCACCACTTCAGCAACCTGGACGGCTACGTCGGCACCATCGGCTACACCACGCCGGGTGGGCTGGGCGAGGCCGGCATGTCACTGGACTTCACCACGGTCAACCAGATCAAGGTGACGGCGTTCGCGGGCAGCGGCCCGGACAACGACCAGAAGGTCGAGTTCGTGCTGGACACGGCCGCGGCCAATGCCGCCAAGGCCAATGCCGAGAACTTCATCCGCCTGCTCCCGGGCGGAGCCACGGTGCTCGAGGCCGCCGCTCAGATTGGTAGGCTCCCCGAAGGTGACCGGCCGTCGCAGTCGATCGACATCGGTGGCGTGACCGCGCAGACGGGTGGTTCGGTCCAGTACTGACCGGCCGTTCGAATACACCGGGAACGGTGCCGGTAGGAGCAGTGTCGTCGCGTGGGGCGGTCGGTAGCGACCGCCCCACGCGTCTGTGGCGAAAGGACGGGTGATGGTTTCGGGCAAGGACGAACCCGCGGACCGTCAGGCATCCGAGGGGGGAGCGCCGGAGTCCGAGTTCGGGCCCTCGCTCAATGATTTCGGGCCGTCCCTCAACGATTTCGGTCCGGCCCCGGTCGCCGACGGCCCGGGTTGGAGTCCGGCCCCGGGTCCGCAGAGTCCCGATCTGGCCTGGCGCCCCGCGGGCGCGCCGCCGCAGTATCGGGCCCCCGACGCGTGGCAGCCCGCCACCGGGCAATATCCGGCGGCGACCGGACCGTCCACGGGCCAGTATCCGGCCGTGAACCCCGCGGCGCAGGTTCCCGCCACCCCCGACGTCGAAGAGACCGTCAAGATCCCGGCCGGCGGGCCGCAATCGGCCGCCGTGGACGTGGAGCGGACGACCAGGATCCCCGAGGCCGATTCGGTGGCCGCGGAACGGAATTCGGCCCCGGCCGAGACCGACGGGTCCGCCGACTCCTGGTGGCGGTCCGCACCCAGCGGTTTCCCGCCCGCGCCGCCGGCGGAATCGGCCGCGGGGCAGGAGGAGTCGCTGTCCTGGGCCGACGATCCGATCGCCAAGGCGCTCGCACCGAAAACTACTGTCCCGCAGCGTAAACCGGAACCCGAGCCGCGGTCGTGGCGCAAGATCGGGCTGATCGCGGGAGCGGCGGTGACGGTGCTCGCGGTGGCCGGCGGCGTCACCTTCGCGCTGACCCGGGGCGGCGCCGACACCGCTCCGACGGCCGGGGTCACCACCGGCAAGCCCTCGCCGACCGTGGCGGCGCTGAGCTGTCCGGCCAAACGGGACGGCAAGCTCACCATCGGCAACGGCGCGGGCGGCACCGGCAGCGGCGTGGACGCGATTCTCGGCTTCCAGTACGCCTTCTACGTGGACCGCAGCGGCGCGAAGGCGCACTCGTTCGTGGTGCCCGGCGCGACTACGGTGGCGCCCGCCGAGGTCATGCAGGCCAAGGGCATCGATCCGCTCAAGGCCGGCACCACCTACTGTCTGAAGATCGTCGAGACCGGCCCGGAGGCCTATGACGTGGACATCACCGAGCACCGGGTGGACGGCACCACCGAGGTG
Organism: Nocardia sp. CA-145437; assembly: GCF_050956485.1. Lineage (NCBI taxonomy): Bacteria > Bacillati > Actinomycetota > Actinomycetes > Mycobacteriales > Nocardiaceae > Nocardia > Nocardia sp. CA-145437. The sequence continues at coordinate 1,213,260 of NZ_CP191204.1, forward strand.
TACGTGGAGCACATCAGAACCACGGTGGTCGACGGCAAGCATCTGATCCAGTCGATCGAGTAGGCCGGGGCCGGCCGGGTCCAGGCCCTGGAAACTGGACCCGACGTCTCAATATATGGGATATCGATTTCATATCCTGGTCGCCGTGTGACATGGTGGGATTTCGCATACCCCGGCGTTCCCTCGGAGGTGGTTCATGTCCGCGACCTTCCCGCCCCTCGCGCGGCGGCTCGACGGCCTGCAGAGCTCGGCGATCCGTGACCTGCTCAAACTCACCTCGCGCGCGGACATCATCAGCTTGGCCGGAGGTCTGCCCGACGCCGAACTCATGCCCCGCGACCGCATCGCCGCGGCCGCCGACGCCGCCCTGTCCGACCGCGCCCGGTTGCAGTACACCGAGTCGCCCGGCTGGGGTCCGCTGCGCGAGGTGCTGGCCGTCCGCGAGTCCGCCCGGCTGGGCCGTCCGGTGCCGGTCGAGGAGATCTTCGTGACCCACGGCTCGCAGCAGGCGCTGTCGCTGCTGTCGGAGGTGCTGCTGGATCCGGGTGCGCTCGTCGTGGTCGAGGATCCCGCGTATGTCGGTGCGCTACAGGTCTTCCGGGCCGCCGGGGCTCGCATCGAGGCTGTTCCCTTGGATGCCGAGGGCATGCGCATCGACGCCCTGCGTGAGCTCCTGGACGCCGGTGAGCGGCCCGCCGTGGTGCACACGGTCAGCAACTTCCACAACCCGGGCGGGGTCACCCTGGTCCCGGAGCGCCGCCGTGAGCTGGCGGAGCTGGCCGAGCGGTACGGCTTCTGGATCATCGAGGACGACCCGTACGGCGAGCTCTGGTTCGATCGGCCCTCACCCGCGCCGGTCGCGACCTACTCGCCCAACGTGATCCGCCTGTCCAGCGCGTCCAAGATCCTGGCCCCCACGCTGCGCGCGGGCTGGATGATCGCGCCGACCCAGGTCTGCCGCGCGGTGGAACTGCTCAAGCAGGGCGCGGACCTGTGCGGTTCGGCCCTCACCCAGCAGATCGCCGCCGATCTGCTCGCCGACACCGATTGGCTTGCCGCCCATGTGGATTCGGTGCGCCAGGTATACGGCGCCCGGGCCGAGGCGCTGGTCGGCGCGGTGCGGTCCCGCTTCGGGGACCGCGTGGTCAGCACCGACGCCTCCGGCGGCATGTTCGTCTGGGTCGACTTCACCGACGGCACCGACACCGCGGCCCTGCTGCCGCGCGCCCTGGACGCGGGCGTCGCCTACGTGCCCGGCAACGCCTTCGCCGTCTCCACCGACTACACCCGCTCGATGCGCCTGTGCTTCACCACCTCCGGGGAAGCCACCCTCGAGCAGGCGGTCGATCGGCTGGCGGCGGCTCACGCCCAGTCGTAGGTGCGCTCCACCGCCTTGTTCCACTCGCGCAGCAGGTGGTCGCGGTCGGCGGCCGGCATGTTCGGGGTCCAGCGCTTGTCCTCGGCCCAGTTGGCCCGGATGTCGTCGGTGGAGGACCAGTAGCCGACGGCCAGGCCCGCCGCGTAGGCCGCGCCCAGCGCCGTGGTCTCGGTGACCACCGGGCGCACCACCGTGGCGTCCAGGATGTCGGACTGGAACTGCATGAGCAGTTCGTTGGCGACCATGCCGCCGTCCACCTTCAAGGTCACCTTCTCGACGTCGAGGCGCTGCGCGTCGGCGTCGGCGCGCATCGCGTCGATGACCTCGCGGGTCTGGAAAGCCGTGGCCTCCAATACCGCTCGCGCCAGATGACCCTTGTTCACGAAGCGGGTCAGGCCCGCCACCACGCCGCGCGCGTCCGGCCGCCAGCGCGGGGCGAACAGGCCGGAGAAGGCGGGCACCACGTACGCGCCGCCATTGTCGGCGACGGTGCGGGCCAGCGGCTCGATCTCCTCGGCCGAGGAGATGATGCCGAGATTGTCGCGCAGCCACTGCACCAGCGAACCGGTGACGGCGATGGAGCCCTCCAGCGCGTACACGGCGGGCTGGTCGCCCAGCTGATAGCAGACCGTGGTGAGCAGGCCGTGCTCGCTGAACACCGGGGTGGTGCCGGTGTTCATCAGCATGAAATTGCCGGTGCCGTAGGTGTTCTTGGTGTCGCCGGGGGACAGGCAGGCCTGGCCGAAGGTGGCGGCCTGCTGGTCGCCGAGAATGCCCGCCACCGGGACCCCGGCCAGCGCGCCGGCGGTGATGGGCGCGTAAACCTCTGAGCTGCTGCGGATCTCGGGCAGCATGGCCATCGGGATGTCGAACTCGGCGCAGATCCGCGGGTCCCAGCGCAGGGTGCGCAGATCCATCAGCATGGTGCGCGAGGCATTGGTGACGTCGGTGATGTGCTCGCCGGTCAGGTTCCACAGGATCCAGCTGTCCATGGTGCCGAAGCACAGTTCCCCGGACTCGGCGCGCAGCCGGGCGCCCGGCACGGTGTCCAGGATCCAGCGCAGCTTGGGTCCGGCGAAGTAGGTGGACAGCGGCAGTCCGGTGCGGTCGGCGTACCGGTTCGGGCCCTGGTCGCCGGCCAGCAGGGTGGTCAGGTCGGCGGTGCGGGTGTCCTGCCAGACGATGGCGTGGTGGATCGGCTTGCCGGTGGCGCGTTCCCACACCACGGTGGTCTCGCGCTGATTGGTGACCCCGGCGGCCGCCACGTCCGACGCCCCGATTCCACAGGCCTGGAGGGCCTCGGCGATCACGGATTCGGTATTGCGCCAGATGGATTCGGCATCGTGCTCGACCCATCCGGGTTTCGGGAAGATCTGCTCGTGTTCCCGCTGGGCGACTCCGGCGATTCGGCCCTGCTGATCGAAGACGATGCAACGACTCGACGTCGTGCCTTGATCGATGGCGGCCACATAGCGACGCATTGATCGAGGCTAACCGACGACAGCCCGGCCGCCGGGCTAGTGTGGGCTACGGTAGCGCTGGGTAGCCGAATATTAGCCCGGAGGAGTCTCCGTATGACGAATCAACCGCGATCGCAGTTCCTCGGCCCCGAGCAGCGCGAAGCTGCGTGGGGACAGCTCGGCAAGGACACCTTCGACGTCATCGTGATCGGCGGCGGCGTGGTCGGCGCGGGCATCGCCCTGGACGCGGCCACCCGGGGGCTGGAAGTCGCTCTGGTCGAGGCCCGCGACCTGGCGTCCGGCACTTCCAGCCGGTCCTCGAAGATGTTCCACGGCGGCCTGCGCTACCTGGAGATGATGGAATTCGGGCTGGTCCGCGAGGCGCTGAAGGAGCGCGAACTGGCGCTGTCCACCCTCGCGCCGCACCTGGTCAAGCCGCTCAAATTCCTCTACCCGCTCACCCATCTCGGCTGGGAACGCCCCTACGTCACCGCCGGTCTCGTCCTCTACGACACCATGGGCGGCGCGAAATCGGTTCCCGGACAGCATCATCTGACCCGGTCCGCGGCCCTGCGCCAGGCGCCCGGCCTGAAACGGGACGCCCTCACCGGCGGCGTCAACTACTACGACACCGTCGTCGACGACGCCCGCCACACCATGACCGTGGCCCGCACCGCCGCCCACTACGGCGCGGTCATCCGCACCTCCACCCAGGTGGTCGGATTCCTCAAGGAGGCCGACCGGGTCGTCGGCGTCAAGGTGCGCGACAGCGAGGACGGGCGCACCGCCGAGGTGCACGGCAGCGTCGTCATCAATGCCACCGGAGTCTGGACCGACGAACTCCAGGCCCTCGCGAAGCAACGCGGGCGATTCCATGTGCGAGCGTCCAAGGGCGTGCACATCGTGGTGCCGCGCGACCGCATCGCCAGCGACACCTCCATCATCCTGCGCACCGAGAAGTCCGTGCTCTTCGTCATCGCCTGGAGCACCGACCACTGGATCATCGGCACCACCGACACCGACTGGAACCTCGACCTCGCGCACCCCGCCGCCACCAAATCCGATATCGACTACCTGCTCGAACGCATCAACTCGGTGCTGGTCACGCCGCTCACCCACGCCGACATCACCGGCGTGTACGCGGGCCTGCGGCCGCTGCTGGCCGGGGAGAGCGACCAGACCTCCAAACTCTCCCGCGAACACGCCGTCGCCCGCATCGCGCCCGGCCTGGTCGCCATCGCGGGCGGCAAGTACACCACCTACCGCAATATGGCCTACGACGCCGTAGACGAAGCGGCACAGTATATTCCGCGCCGGGTGTCGCCCACCATCACCGAGAAGGTGCCGCTGCTCGGCGCCGACGGCTACCACGCGCTGATGAACCAGACCCCGCACCTGGCCGAGAAGTACGGCGTCCACCCGTACCGGATCCAGCACCTGCTCAACCGGTACGGCTCCCTCATCGACGAGGTGCTCGGGCTGGCCGCCGGGAAACCCGATCTGCTGCAACCGATCACCGACTCACCCGGCTACCTGCGGGTCGAGGCCGTCTACGCGGCCGCCGCCGAAGCCGCCCTGCACCTGGACGACATCCTGGCCCGGCGCACCCGGATCAGCATCGAATACGCCCACCGCGGCGTGGATTCCGCCGACGAGGTGGCGCGGCTGGTGGCCCCGGTGCTCGGCTGGTCCGAGGCCGACATCGAACGCGAGGTGAGCGTGTACCGGGCCCGGGTGCGGGCCGAGGTCGAATCCCAGACCCAGCCCGACGACGCCTCCGCCGACGCGCTGCGCTCGGAGGCGCCCGAGGCGCGGCGGGAAGTGCTCGACCCGGTGCCGATCAACCAGCCCGAGTCGGTCTGAGCCCGATCGGATGAACCGGCGCCACGGATTCCGCGGCGCCGGTTCGCCGTTCAGCGCATCAGTTTGTAGTTGAACTCCGTGGTGCCCAGCGCGCCCATGAGCCGCACCCACAGCGGCAGCATCATCTCGGTGCCGCGGGCGGTGGTGATGTCGCCCAGATCGACGATGTCGTCCCAGCCGAACTCGCGCAGCAGATCGGTGACGACGCCCTTGGCGGCGGCATCGTCGCCGGACAGGAAGATGGTGTGGTCGCCGCTCGCCACCCGCTCCGGATGCACCATCACCTCGGCGGTGACGGTATTGAGCGTCTTCACCACCCGCGCCTCGGGGAACGCCCGCTGCACCCGCTCGCCGACCGAATCGGTATTGCAGACCGCGAGGAACGGCGGGAACCCCTCCGAGAAGTCGAGGGGGTTCGACACGTCGATCACCACCTTGCCCGCCAGATTCGAGGCCCCCGCGCCGTCCAGGGCGACCACGCTGGCCTGTCCGGCGGTCGCATTGATGATCAACTCCGCGCCCGCGGCCGCCTCCGCCGCGGTGGCCAGCGGGGCCGGGAACGGATCCTCCGACCGCGCCTCGGTGGCGGCCACATCGCGGGTGCCGATCACCACATCGTGTCCCAGCTCTGCCAACCGCGCCGACAGGGTGCGCCCGACCGCCCCGGTACCCAGGATTCCGATTTTCATGCCGCCCACCCTAGGCCCGGAAGCCCAGCCCGGGAACACCTTTCGGGGCCATTGAAACCCGGTCGTCACAGTGCGCGCCGGGTCACCCGCCCGGTACGAGCTGGTCAGCTGTCCGGTGGGAGCTGGCAGCGGGGACAGAAATAGATGCCCCGTTCGGCCCGATCGGCCCGCGCGTCGTCACCGAGCAGATGCACGACCAGGTTGGTGCCGCAGCGCCGGCACGGGCGCCGCTGACGACCGTAAGCCAGTGCCCGCCACGGCGGTTCGTGCGCCGCCTTCGTCAGCACCCGATGCGCCTCGTCGACCAGACCGGGCAGATCGTCGACCGCGCCCACCGGCGTCACCGGGTGGACGCGCCGCAGAAAGCAGATCTCGCTCCGGTAGATATTGCCGATCCCGGCCAGATTGGTCTGATCCAGCAACGCCACCCCGATCGGTGCCGAGGGCTCGCGCAGCAACCGGCGCACCGCCTCGGCGGCATCCCACTCCGGCCCGAGCAGATCCGGCCCGAGATGGTCGGTGACGGTGTGCTCCTCACCCCGCCGCAGCACCTCCACCAGCCCCAGCGAGAACCCGACCGCCTCCGCGTCCTCCGTGCCCAGCACCAGCCGCGCCGTGAACCCGGGCCGATTCCACCGCTGCCCGGGCGTGAACACCCGCCACTCACCCTCCATCTTCAGATGCGTGTGAATGCTCAGCTCGGGTGTCCGGACGAACAAATGCTTGCCGTAGGTTGCGACGCTCTCGACCCGCTGCCCGCGCAGATCCAGCGTCGCGTACCGGGGCACCCGGAAGTCACTGCGCGTCAACACCTTGCCGTCGAGCGCCTTCCGCAGCCGTGCCGCGGTGAGGAAGACGGCATCGCCCTCAGGCACGGCCGACCCCGCCGCGGTCCGAGGGCGGCGTGTGGTCGCCCGGGGTGGGCACAACCGGGCACGAAGCTCGGGCTGTGGCGGCGACCGAGGCCCCACGCCGGGTGTCCGATCGCCGTCGGAGGGCTGCCTTCCGCCGCCGGACCGCGGCCCGCGGTACGCGGGGCGACATGCGACTCACGGTCGGCTCCGGAGCCGGAAGCCCTTCGGCGTGGCGGCGAAACCGGCCTCGGCCAGGAAACCGGCGAAGGTGTTGCCGTGCACCGATTCGCCGTTCACCCGGTCGATGACCAGCGAATCGACGCGGCGATCGTGAACCAGCCCGGCCAGCGCGGCGGCCGCGGCCGTCCGCACAGCCGGATCCTCGGTGAAGGTCAGCAACGTCTTGCCGCCGCGTTCCAGATACAGCGCCAGCTCGCCGTCCACCAGCACCACGAGTGCGCCCGCCTTGCGACCCGGCCGATGTCCCGCGCCCTCGGCCGCGGCCTTGGGCCAGGGTAGCGCCGCGCCATAGGGATTGGCCGGATCGCAGGAGGCCAGCACCACGGCCTTACCCACCGGCTCGTGCGAGAAGCCGTCTCCGACCGACCGATTCCGATCGGTGTCGAACGACCGCAACCGATCGACCACATCGGTGGTCGAGAACTGCGCACCGCCCAGCGAATCCACGAAGTAGCCGCGACGGCAACGCCCCCGGTCCTCGAACTCGGTCAGCACCCGGTACATCAGCGCGAACCCGCCCGGCACCCCTTCGCTCTGCACCGAACCTCGAGTCAGCACGCCGTAGCGCTCCAGCAGCACATCCGCGGTGGCATGCGCGCGAACCGTCGGGTCGGCCACCCGCTCCGGCAGCAATGACCAGCGCCCGGCCACCTGCGGGGAGGACGTGCGCGCGGGCATTCCACCGCGCGGCAGGTACATCCGGCCGCGTGGCGCGCGCCGGGGAGTCCGATGCGCGGTGGTGGTGCGAGCGGTCCCCGCCAGCAGGGCGCGCACGGGGGCGAAGGTGTCGCCGCCGATGTGACCGGCCCACACCAGATCCCACAGCGCCGCCGTCACCGCGGCCTCCTCGACGCCGCTCGCCGAATCGAAACCACCACCGGGACCGACATCGCCGCCGGAACGAATGAGGCCACGGTCGCTCGCACCCCGGGGGCCGATGCCACCGGCCGACCCCGCGGAGCTGACGCTGTCCAGCAATTGCCGGAAGAAGTACGCGCCCCCGGTGCCGCCCGCGACGACCTGGTACTCGCCCTTCGGCAGCGCGACGCCGATCGGCTCGGAGTCCTCGCCGCCGACACCTGCACTGTCGCGGTGGCCGGACACATTGTCGTTCGCACCGGCGGCGGTGGTCGGGTCGTCGCGTCCGGCGTCGTCCGGGCTCGCCGCACCGCGCACACCGGCACGGCCCGCTGAGCCTCCGGCCGGGGGCAGGGTGCCGCCGATCACCGTGGCGCCCAAGGCCGTCAGCAGGCTGATGTGCCGGTCGGACAGGTCGATGTCGTCGGGCGGGGGCAGGGTCAGGCCCGCGTGCTCGGCGGGGTGCAGCGCGATCCAGCCGTCCTTGGCGGTGATGGAGCCGTGGCCGGACCAGATCACCTCACCGGTGGCCATGAGTTCGTCGAGCATGGCGGGGGAGTAGTCGCGGACCCGGAGCGGAAGGATGAGGGATTCCCAGGCGGAGGCCGGGATCGGCACGCCCGCGAGCTGTTCCACCACGGCCGCGACGCCGTCCACGCCGCGGAGTTCGCCGGTGCCGACGTGCTGCCAGGACGGGAGGAAGCGGCCCAGGGCGGCGGTGGCGACCGGTTCCACCTCCTTGCGGGCGGCGGCCAGGGAGCGGCGGCGGAGGCGGCGCAGGACTTCGCTGTCACACCACTCGGTGCCCGCCGCGCCGGGCGTGAATTCGCCTTCCACCACACGCTTTTCGAGGGCCAAGCGGTGCAGGGCGGTCGCCGCCACAGCCGGACCGAGACCGAAACGGTGGGCCGCCTGGGTGAGGGTGAACGGTCCGTGGGTGCGGGCGTAGCGGCCGATCAGGTCGCCCAGCGGGTCGGCGACGGGCTCGATGAAGGCGGCGGGGACGCCGATCGGCAGCGGGACGCCGAGGGCGTCACGAAGGCGGGACGCGTCCTCGATGGCCACCCACCACCGCGATCCGGCGAAGGAAACCTCCAGCGCGCGGCGTGATGTCACGAGTTCGGCGAACCACTTCCGGGGATCGTCCACGCACCGCTCGGCGGCCTCCTCGGCGGTCAACGGCCCGAGCAGCCGCAGCAGGTCCGCGAGTCCTTCCATGTCCCGGGCGTGACGCTCGGGCGTGAGCCGCTGCAACTCCCGCTCGGTTTGTTCGAGGACGGCGGCATCGAGCAGCTCGCGCAGCTCGACCCGGCCGAGCAGCTCCGCGAGCAGACTGGAGTCCAGCGACAGTGCGGCCGCGCGTCGTTCGGCGAGCGGGCTGTCGCCCTCGTACATGAACTGCCCGATGTAGTCGAACAGCAGCGAGTTCGCGAACGGCGACGGGGCGGCGGTCTCCACCTCCACCAGCCGGATCTGCCGCCGCGCGACCCGGCCCAGCAGATCCCGCAGCGATGGCAGGTCGTATACGTCCTGCAGGCACTCGCGGACCGTCTCCAGCAGGATCGGGAATTCGGGGAACTTGCGCGCCACGTCCAGCAGCTGGGCGGCCCGCTGCCGCTGCTGCCACAGCGGCGCGCGTTTGCCGGGGTCGCGGCGCGGCAGCAGCAGCGCCCGGGCCGCGCACTCCCGGAAGCGAGACGCGAAAAGCGCGGAGCCGCCGACCTGTTCGGTGACCAGGTCGTCGATCTCGTCGGTCTCGAAGACGAACAGTTCCGCGCCGGGCGGATCATCGGTGGTGTCCGGGAGCCGGACCACGATCCCGTCGTCGGACGGCGTGGGCGCGGCATCCACCCCGAACCGCTCCCGCAGCCGCGCTCCGACCGCCAAGGCCCACGGCGCGTGCACCGGCAGCCCGTACGGCGAGTGCAACACCACCCGCCAGTCGCCGAGCTCATCGCGGAAGCGTTCCACGACCAGCGTCTTGTCCGTCGGCAACTGCCCGGTCGCCTCCCGCTGTTCGGCCAGCAGCGACACCAGATTCCCGGTGGCGTTCGCATCCAGGCCCGCCACCCGTGAGACCCGCTCCAGCTCTGTCTCCGGTGCGGCCTTGCGACCGGTGGCACCGGCTTTCGAGGCGCGTGCCCGCGCGACACCGGTTGTCGAGGAGTCCGCCGCCGTCGCCTCGGTGTCGTGCTCCGCGGCGAATTCGGTCAGCGCCCGGGCCAATTCGACGGGCGCGCGCCCTTCGGCCGTCGCGGCGGTGGCCTTTCGCGCGGTGGCCTTTCCCGCGGCCGCGGTCTTCACCTCGGCCGCGGTTCGAGCGGGTGCGCGGTGTTGTTCGACGGCCTGCCCCGCCTGTCGCACGAATTCGCCCAGAGCCGCGCCCAGTTCGGCGGGACGGCCCAGGGAATCGCCGTGCCAGAAGGGGAGACGCCCGGGTTGGCCGAAAGCCGGCGTCACCAGTACCCGGTCGAAGCTGATCTCCTCGATGCGCCAGCTCGTCGCGCCGAGGGCGAAGACGTCGCCCACCCGCGACTCGTAGACCATCTCCTCGTCGAGTTCGCCGACCCGGGACGCCTTTTCGCCGACCATGAACACCGGGAACAGGCCGCGATCCGGGATCGCGCCGCCGGAGGTCACCGCCAGCCGCTGCGCCCCCGGACGGCCGGTGAGCGTCCCGGCGTCGCGATCCCACACGATGCGGGGCCGCAGCTCGGCGAACTCGTCGGAGGGGTAGCGGCCCGCCAGCAGATCCAGCACCGATTCGTAGGCCGAACGGGGCAGCGCCGCATAGCTTCCGGTGCCGCGGACGGTGTCGAACCAGGCGTCGGCGTCGATGGGCTCCAGCGCGCAGGCCGCGACCGTCTGCTGCGCCAGGATGTCGAGGGGATGCGCGGGGACCTGGAGCTGTTCGATCTGCCCGGCCACCATGCGCTGCGACGCCACCGCGCAGTGGATGACGTCGGTGCGGTGCTTGGGGAAGATGACGCCCCGCGAGATCTCGCCCACCTGGTGCCCGGCCCGGCCGACCCGCTGCAGTCCGGACGCCACCGAAGGCGGCGCCTCGACCTGCACCACCAACTCCACCGCGCCCATGTCGATGCCGAGTTCGAGGCTGCTGGTGGCGACCACGCACCGCAGCCGCCCGGTCTTGAGGTCGTCCTCGATGAGCGCCCGCTGCTCCTTGCTCACCGACCCGTGGTGGGCGCGCGCGAGAAGCGTTGTCGCGCCGTGGATCACCTCGGTGGACGCCCCCAGCTGCGCGGGCGGCGCGTGCTCGGTGTCCACCGATTCCCCGATGCGCGCCGCGTACGCCTCGTTCAAGCGAGCGGTGAGCCGTTCGGAGAGCCGCCGCGAATTCGCGAACACGATCGAGGACCGATGCTCCAGCACCAGATCCACGATCGCCTCGTCCACGTGCGGCCAGATCGAGCCGGGTTGATCCGAATCCTCCGCTCCCGCACCGGGTTCGGTCATATCCGCGACCGGCACCCGCACCGACAGGTCGAAGGTCTTGGGCGCGGGCGGCGCGACGATGGTGATGGGCGCGCTCCCCACCAGGAACCGCCCCACCTCCTCGGGCGGCCGCACCGTCGCCGACAGGCCGATCCGCTGGGCGGGCCGCGCCGACTGCTCCGAACGCAGCAGATCCAGCCGTGCCAGCGAAAGCGCAAGGTGCGCACCGCGTTTGGAGCCCGCGATGGCGTGCACCTCGTCGACGATGACCGTGTGCACCCCGCTCAGCGTCTCCCGCGCCGCCGAGGTCAGCATGAGGAACAGCGATTCCGGCGTGGTGATCAGAATGTCCGGCGGCGTGCGCTGCATGCCCCGACGATCCGCCGCGCTGGTATCACCCGACCGCACCCCCACCCGGATCTCGGGCGCGGCCACCCCCAGCCGTTTCGCCGTCTGCGTGATCCCCACCAGCGGCGCGCGCAGATTCCGCTCCACGTCCACCGCCAGCGCTTTCAACGGCGAGATATAGAGGACGGAGGTCTTGCGCGGCCCCGGCTCGGGTTCCCGGGCGGCCAGCCGGTCGATGGCCCACAGGAACGCCGACAGGGTCTTGCCCGACCCGGTGGGCGCGATCACCAGCGTGTGCTGCCCCGCCGCGATGGATTCCCAGGCCCCCAGCTGGGCGGCCGTCGGCGCGGGGAAGGCGCCGTCGAACCACTCTCGAGTCGCGGGCGAGAACCGATCCATCGTCCCAGTCTGCACCCGCCCACCGACAGAGCCGGCGAACCGGTGCGCGGGCGCGGAGCGAAGGGCAGGCAATCCCGCCGCGGCCCCCGGCCCCGCGCGTAGGCTTCGGATCGTGCAGAAGGTGCTCCGGCTGGACCTGGTCAGTCACGGTATGACCGAGGCCATGCGCAAAGCACGATTCCCCGTCGACGAACCCCTCACCGAAGCCGGGCGCCGCGCGGTCTCCTCCTGTGGGCGGCTGCATGCCGCGCGCGTCATCACCGCGCCGGAGCGCCGCACCGTCGAGACCGCCACCCTCATGGGCCTGATGGGTGACGAGGACGACCGATTACGCGACCTCGACGCGGGGGCGTGGCGCGGTGGTGAGCTCATGTCCGTCCCCAAGGAGGACCTCTATCTCTGGCTCACCGATCCGAACTTTCGCGGCCACGGCGGCGAGGCGGTCGTGGACGTCATCGAGCGCACGGGGGAGTGGCTCGCCGACATCGCGCTCGACGGTGAGCCGACCATCGCCATCACGCACCCGGCGGTGATCCGCGCCGCACTGCTCGTCACCCTGGACGCGCCCGCGAATTCGTTCTGGCGCATCGACGTTCCGCCGGTCAGCGTGACCCGGCTGCACTATCGCGGCGAATGGACGCTGCACTTCCGTTAGCCAGCACCATGGCCCGCACGGCGTCGGTGATCAGCCGGGCGGGCAGGCTCGGATCGATGGCGCGCTGAATGCCCAGTCCCAGACCGAGACTCAGCACCGCCGTGGCGGCGTCCTCGGCCGGCATCGGCAGCGCCAGGCCCGTGGAGTCGGCCAGCGCCTGCAATTGCGCCGCGACCGTGCCGCGCACCAGGCTCAGGTTCGACACCAGGGCGGCCTGCAATGCCGGGTCGTCCCGGGCCACGATGGCGAACTCGAATTCCAGCATGGTCCAGCCGACGTCGCCGAGGGTGTGTTCGGCCCAGTCCTGGAAGCGGTCGAGCCGGGTCTCCAAGGTGTCCTCGCCCGCGAGCAGTTCGCTGACCTCCCCGAACTTGGTCTCGTGTATGAGGGCGAGCACCTCGAGGCAGAGCGCCGACTTGGTCCGGAAGTTGGAGTAGACCGCGCCTTTGGAGTACCCGGCCTCCTCGGCCACCCGTTCCAGGCTGGTCTTGGCGTAGCCGTCTGTCAGGAACATGTCGCGCGCGGTGGCCAGCAGGTCCGCGCGGGTGCGGGCCTGGCTCTCGGTCCTGGTCAGTCGTGCCATGACTGAGATTCTAGGTTCTCCCAGATTTGGGATACCGACGGTATTTGAAAACTGCTAGTGTGTGAAACCATGAGTACTAGGAACGGGTCACAGCGACGTGGCCTGGCCATCGGCTGCGGCGGCACCGTCGGGATGGCCTGGATCGTCGCCGCGCTCGCCGCCGTCCAGGACGTCCTGGACTGGGATCCCCGCACCGCCGACGTCATGATCGGCACCTCGGCGGGCGCGGAAGCGCTCACCATGCTGGGCAGCGGGATCGCCGTCGACGAACTGGTCGCCATGCAGCGCGGCACCTCGACCAACCCGATCCTCACCGCCCACATGCGTTCGGAGCCCGGACGATTCCCGCCGCTGCCGCGCCCGCGCCTGGGCGCACCCGGCCGCGCGGTCCGAGAACTGCTGGCCCGCCCCGGAAACGGGCACGCCCTGCTCACCGCGGGCAGCGGGTTGCTGCCGCTGGGGGGCGGCAACCCGGCCTGGCTGCAGTCCCTGGCCGAACGTCTCGAGCCGGGCCGCGACTGGGTCCAGCACCCGGCGACCTGGCTGGTGGCCATGGACAATGCCAGCGGTGAACGCGTCGCGTTCGGATCGCCGTCCGCGCCGGACACGAATCTCGGTGCGGCCCTGCGGGCTTCGTGGGCGGTGCCCGGCTGGTTCCCGGCGGTCCCGATCGCGGGCCGGCAGTTCATCGACGGCGGCGCGGCGTCCACCGCCTCGGCCGACCTGCTCATCCCGGCCGGGCTCGACGAGGTCGTGGTGATCACGCCCATGGCCTCCACCGGCCGCCTGCCCGTCACCAGTGCGGGCCACTTCGTCGAACGGCAGCTGCGAAACCGCATGAGCGAGAAGCTCGATGCCGAGATCGCGTTGCTGCGCGCGAGCGGCGTCAAGGTGCTGCGCATCGACGCCACCGCCGATGACCTCGCGGTCATGGGCCCGAACTTCATGGACGGCCGCCGCCGTCTGCCCACCTTCGAACACGGCCTCGGCAGCCTCCGCGGCCGGGTCGAGCAGGGAGTCTTCGCATGAGCCTCTTCGGAAACGGTTACCCGGCCATCGATCTCGCCGGCGCGCGAGTCCTGATCACCGGCGCGGGCCGCGGCATCGGCCAGTGCACGGCCGAACTGTTCGCGAGCAAGGGCGCGCAGGTCGCCATCGGCGACGTGGACACCGCCGCCGCGCAGGCCGCCGCGGCCGCGCTCGACGGGCGGGCGTTCGAGCTCGACGTGCGCGATCGGGCCCGGTGGGACAAGGTCGTCGCCGACTTCGGCCGCGTCGACATCCTGGTCAACAATGCCGGCGTCATGCCCGCCGGCGCCTTCCTCGACGAGGCGGACGCGGTGGGGCACACCACCATCGACGTCAATGTCTGGGGACTCATCCACGGCATGCGCGCCGTGGTCCCCGGCATGATCGAGCGTGGCCACGGCCATGTGGTGAACGTGGCCTCACTGGCCGGCAAGATCCCGGTCGCCGGTCTGGCCGTGTACAACGCCAGCAAGTTCGCCGCCGTGGGCCTCTCCGCCGCGACGCGTCTGGAGTTCGCGCCGCGGGGCGTCAGCGTCAGCTGCGTCATGCCCTCGGCCGTGCGCACCCGCTTGTCCTCGGGCCTCGCGCTGGGCGGCGGCATGCCCACCGTCGACCCGGAGGACGTGGCCGAGGCCATCGTCGGCACGGTCCGCAGCCGTCGCGCCGAAGTCGCCGTCCCGAACTACCTCGGCCCCATCGACGTCGCCCTGGCCGCCGCGCCCGAGCCCGCGGTCCGGCTGGTCCGCCGGCTCTTCAACGGCGACCGGGCCCTGCACCCCGCCGACGAGCAGGCGCGCGCACGCTACGAGGAGCAGGTGCGCGCGATCAACGCCGAGGACTAGTCACTCGAACCGGATGCCCTGCGCCAGTGGCAGTTCGGTGGAGTAGTTGACGGTGTTGGTGGCCCGGCGCATGTACGCCTTCCACGAGTCCGACCCGGACTCGCGGCCACCGCCCGTCTGCTTCTCGCCGCCGAACGCGCCGCCGATCTCGGCCCCCGAGGTGCCGATATTGACATTCGCGATGCCGCAGTCCGACCCGTCGGCGGCCAGGAACCGCTCCGCCTCCCGCTGATCGCGGGTGAAGATCGACGACGAGAGACCCTGCGGCACCGCGTTGTGCAGCTCGATGGCGGTATCCAGATCGTGGTAGGTCATCGCGTACAGGATCGGCGCGAAGGTCTCCTCCCGCACCACCGTGGTCTGCTCGGACATGCGCACCAGAGCCGGGCGGACGTAGAAGGCGTTCTCGTCCGGCCCCTCGAAACGCTCACCACCGCACAGCAGTTCGCCGCCGTCGGCCAGTGCCCGATCGATCGCCGCGCACATGCCGTCGTAGGCCCGCTCGTTGATGAGCGGCCCGACGAGAACGCCCTCCTCGAGCGGATTACCCACGCGCAGTTGCCGATACGCCGCCGAAATCCGATTCAACAGTGGCTCGGCCACTTCGGCGTGCACGATCAATCGGCGCAGCGTGGTGCAGCGCTGACCGGCCGTGCCCGCGGCCGCGAACACGATGCCCCGGGTGGCCAGCTCCAGATCCGCCGAGGGCGCCACGATGGCGGCGTTGTTGCCGCCCAGCTCCAGCAGGCAGCGCCCGAACCGGGCCGCCACCCGCGGCGCGACCAGCCGACCCATCCGCACCGACCCGGTCGCGCTCACCAGCGCCACCCGCGGATCGTCCACCAGCTGCTCGCCGACCGCCGCCGGGCCCTGGATCAACTGGTGCACTTCGGGATCCGCGCCCACGTCGATCGCCGCCCGGCGCAGCAGCGCGTGACAGGCCAGCGCGGTCAGCGGCGTCGTCTCCGACGGCTTCCACACCACCGTGTCCCCGCACACCAGCGCGATGGCGGTGTTCCACGCCCACACCGCGACCGGGAAGTTGAACGCCGAGATCACCCCGGCCACCCCGAGTGGATGCCAGGTCTCCATCAGCCGGTGGCCGGGCCGCTCCGATGGCATGGTCCGCCCGTACAGCTGCCGCGACAGACCGATGGCGAACTCGCAGACATCGATCATCTCCTGGACCTCGCCGCGGGCCTCCGCGCCGATCTTGCCCGCCTCCAGGGTGACCAGTTCGCCCAGGTCGTCCCGGTGGTCGGTGAGCAGCGCCGCCAGCCGTCGCACCACCGCCGCGCGCTGCGGCGCCGGGACCGTCCGCCAGTCCCGGAAGGCCGCGTGCGCCCGGCCGATGGCGGCGTCCACCGCGGCGGAGTCGCTCGCGCGCAGGGTGATCAGTTCACCGCCGGTGATCGGGGTGCGGGCCGAGAGTTCACCCGGCTCGGGCGTGTCGACGCCCAGCCGTCGCAGCAGCGTCTCCGTCCGCTCACGGAGCTCACGGGTCGCGGTCTCGGTCAGTGCGTGAGTCATTACATGCTCCAGGTTGGGTTCCGGCAACCGAGTTCGTTTCGCTGCGTTAGCCTTCGCTGATGGCGGATACACCGGCGAAACTTGTACTCGACGACATCGATCGACTGCTGATCCGTGAGCTGATTGCCGATGGTCGCGCCACCCTGTCCAATCTGGCGGAGAAGGCCAACCTTTCGGTGTCCGCGGTGCAGTCGCGGGTGCGGCGGCTCGAGGCGCGGGGCGTGATTCGCGGCTACACGGCGAATGTCGACCCCGAGGCGCTGGGCCAGATGCTGTCGGCTTTCGTCGCGATCACTCCTCTCGACCCGTCGCAACCCGATGACGCACCCGCACTGCTGCAGCACATTCCGGGCATCGAGGCGTGTCATTCGGTGGCCGGAGACGAGAGCTACATGCTCATGGTGCGGGTGGCCTCGCCCAGACACCTGGAGCAGCTGCTGCAGGAGATCCGCGCTACGGCCAATGTCAGGACGCGAAGCACCATCATTCTGCAAACATTCTATGACAAGTAGCCCCGGTCAAGCCGCAGACATTCGGATGACGACACGGTTACGGACGTAATTATTCCGGAACTTACGGGCATTGCCGTAAATATTCATTTACCCTGAGGGCGTGACCCTCGAACTCGATCGGCTCGGGGCGGCCGCCGAATCCACCGTTGTCACCCCCGCCCGGGTGCATGAGATCCTGTCGGCGAGCATCCTCGCCGACGGCTTCGACCTCGTACTGGACCTGCGCAAATCTCGTGGACTCCGACTGGTCGACGCCCGCGACGGCACCTCCTACCTGGACATGTTCGGCTTCTTCGCGTCCAACACGCTGGGCATGAACCATCCGGCCCTGGTCGGCGACAAGCGCTTCCTGTCCGGCCTCACCACCGCCGCGCTCAACAAGCCCAGCAACTCCGACATCTACACCGTCGAAATGGCGCGCTTCATAGACACTTTCGTGCGCGTGCTGGGCGATCCGCGACTGCCGCACCTGTTCTTCATCGACGGCGGCGCGCTCGCCGTCGAGAACGCCCTCAAGGCCGCCTTCGACTGGAAGTCCCGGCACAACGAAAGCCACGGCCGCCCAGCCGAACTCGGCACCAAGGTGCTGCATCTGACCGGGGCCTTCCATGGGCGCAGCGGGTACACGCTCTCGCTCACCAACACCGATCCGGTGAAGACCGCGCGCTTCCCGAAGTTCGACTGGCCGCGCATCGATACCCCGTACGTGGGCCCCGACCACCTCGACATCGAGGCCGCCGAGCGCCACGCCCTGGGCCAGGCCCGCCGCGCCTTCCATGAAAACCCGCATGACATAGCATGTTTCATCGCCGAACCGATCCAGGGCGAGGGCGGCGACCGGCACCTGCGGCCGCAGTTCCTGTCCGCGATCCAGCAGCTGTGCCACGAGCACGACGCGTTGTTCATCCTCGACGAGGTGCAGACCGGCGTCGGTATGACCGGCACCGTGTGGGCCTACCAGCAACTCGGGCTCGAGCCCGACATCGTCGCCTTCGGCAAGAAGACCCAGGTGTGCGGCATCATGGCCGGCGGCCGCGTCGACGAGGTGCCCAACAACGTCTTCCGGGTCAGCTCCCGCCTCAACTCCACCTGGGGCGGCAACCTCGCCGACATGGTGCGCGCCCGCCGCGTCTTCGAGGTGATCGAGCACGAGAACCTGGTGTCCCGCGCCCGCGACCTCGGCCCCCACCTGCTCGACCGCCTGATCGAATTGTCCACCGCCCATGCGGAAGTCACCGATCCGCGCGGCCGCGGACTGATGTGCGCGATCACCCTCGAATCCGCGGCGCTCCGCAACGACGTGGTGAACCGCCTGCTCGAGCAGGAGCACGTCCTGATCCTCGGCACCGGCGAACGCGGCATCCGCTTCCGGCCGCCGCTCACAGTGACCGCCGCCGAACTCGACGAGGCCGTGGACGCTCTCGACCGCGTATTGGGTTGAGCCGCAAGCCGGATCGCCCGATCCGGCTTGCCCGCATTTGCTGAAAGATGGCTTTTGCCCGAAGCGCGCGGCGCGGCGACATCCAGCGTTGTCGCCGTGAACGTCCGTGCCGCCGCCTACTATTCGACCACATGTCAGCTCACCGCAATGACATGTCAGCTCACCGCAATGTCGGCATGGCACGGTGCACCCTGTGATCGCGCGGGGTGCACGTCTGGGTCTGATTCTCTCGCTGGCGATGCTGTCCGGTTGCTCGAACGGTGACACCGGTCCCGCATCGCCGACCGCCGCACCGTCTTCCGCCCCGACCGGCGCGGCGCCCGCCGCGGCCGAAGCGCCGCATCTCCTGCCCGGCATGCCGCCGCCGCTCTCACCCACCGACGTCTACGCCGCCACCCGGGAACTGAGCCCCGCCGTCGCCGGGCAGCCCACCCGCGTCTACGTCCCCAACAGCGAGTCGCACACCATCACCGTCATCGACCCGGCCACCTTCGAGATCGTCGACAGCTACCCCTCCGGCGGCGCCGAACCTCAGCACGTGGTGCCCGCCTACGACCTGCAGACGCTCTACGCCAACAACGATCTGCCCATCGGTGGCGGCAGCCTGCTGCCCATCGATCCGCGCACCGGCAAACCCGGCGACCCCATCCCCGTCCGCGACCCGTACAACATGTACTTCACCCCGGACGGCAAGTACGCCCTGGTCGTCGCGGAGGCCGACCGCTCACTGGACTTCTACGACCCGCACAGCTGGCAGAAGCTGCACGACATCGCGGTGCCCGAATGCCACGGCGTCAATCACATGGACTTCACCGCCGACGGCCGCACGGCCCTGGTCAGCTGCGAATTCGGCGGGCGCATGGCGGTGGTCGACATCGCGGGCCTGAGCCTGCTGCGCATGATCGACCTGCCCGGCGGCTCGTCCGGCATGCCGCAGGACGTCAAGCTCTCGCCCGACGGCCGCACCTTCTTCGTGGCCGACATGATGGCGGGCGGCATCTACGTCTTCGACGCCCGGACCTTCGACAACACCGGTTTCGTCGAGACCGGCCGCGGCACCCACGGCCTCTACATCACCCGCGACTCGAAGCGGATGCTCATCACCAACCGCGGCGAGGGCAGCATCTCGGTCTGGGACTTCGCCACCGGACAGCTGGCCGACACCTGGCGCATCCCCGGCGGCGGCAGCCCTGACATGGGCAACCTGTCCGCGGACGGACGGGTGTTCTGGGTCTCGGGCCGCAACCACGGCGAGGTGTACGCCATCGACATCGTCGACTGGAAGCTGCTGGCCCGGATTCCGGTCGGCCGTGGGGCGCACGGGCTCACCATCTGGCCGCAGCCGGGCCGGTACTCGACGGGCCACACGGGCGTAATGCGTTGAGCCGTCGCCGGTTCCGGCGGCGGCTCGGTGGAACCGGGGAGTGGCGCGGTGAACCGAAGTGTGGACCCCGCCAAAAGCTTGCCGGGATGACTGGCGAGATCCACTATTGAACATTGTTCGAGTTTGCCCGGTGGAGAAGGCGGATATTGGGCTCTACCTGCGGGTTTTAACTGGCGGGTAGTCAATAACCGTACTCGCGAGTAGCCCCGACTGGATTACGAAGCGGGTCTGGTACTGGTTACACTCCGGGGCATGACGAGTGTCCAGCATCAGCCTTCGCCGGGTCCGGCGGGTGCCCCCGATATCCACACCACCGCCGGCAAGCTGGCTGACCTGCGCAATCGGCTGGAAGAGGCCAAGCACCCGATGGGTGAGGCGGCGGTCGACAAGGTCCACGCCAAGGGCAAGATGACCGCGCGTGAGCGCATCCTCGCCCTGCTGGACGAGGGTTCCTTCGTCGAGCTCGACGCGCTGGCCCGGCACCGCAGTGTGAACTTCGGCCTGGAGAACCAGCGTCCGCTGGGCGACGGCGTGGTGACCGGCTACGGCACCATCGACGGCCGCGACGTCTGCATCTTCTCCCAGGACGTCACCGTCTTCGGTGGCTCGCTCGGCGAGGTCTACGGCGAGAAGATCGTCAAGGTGATGGACCTGGCGCTGCGGACCGGTCGTCCGCTCGTCGGCATCAACGAGGGCGCCGGCGCGCGCATCCAGGAGGGCGTCGTCTCCCTGGGCCTCTACGGTGAGATCTTCCACCGCAACATCCAGGCCTCGGGTGTCATCCCGCAGATCTCGCTGATCATGGGCCCGGCCGCGGGTGGCCACGTCTACTCGCCCGCCCTGACCGACTTCGTCGTCATGGTCGACCAGACCTCGCAGATGTTCGTCACCGGCCCCGACGTGATCAAGACCGTCACCGGCGAGGAAGTCACCATGGAGGAGCTGGGCGGCGCCCACACCCACATGGTCAAGTCCGGTGTCGCGCACTACGTCGCCTCCGGCGAGCAGGACGCCCTGGACTACGTGCGCGACCTGCTCGGCTACCTGCCCAGCAACAACCGTGCCGAGGCCCCCCGCTTCCCGGCCACCGCCAACGCGGGCGCCATCGAGGAGAACCTCACCGAGGCCGACCTCGAGCTGGACACCATCGTCCCGGACTCCCCGAACCAGCCGTACGACATGCACGAGGTCATCAAGCGCCTGGTGGACGACGAGGAGTTCCTCGAGGTCCAGGCCGAGCGCGCGATGAACGTGATCGTCGGCTTCGCCCGCATCGACGGCCGCAGCGTCGGCTTCGTGGCCAACCAGCCCTCGCAGTTCGCGGGCTGCCTGGACATCGACGCCTCGGAGAAGGCCGCGCGCTTCGTGCGCACCTGCGACGCCTTCAACATCCCGATCATCACCCTGGTCGACGTGCCGGGCTTCCTGCCGGGCACCGGCCAGGAGTACAACGGCATCATCCGCCGCGGCGCCAAGCTGCTCTACGCCTACGGTGAGGCCACTGTGGGCAAGATCACAATCATCACCCGCAAGGCCTACGGCGGCGCCTACGACGTCATGGGTTCCAAGCACATGGGCGCTGATGTGAACCTGGCGTGGCCGACCGCTCAGATCGCGGTCATGGGTGCGTCCGGAGCGGTCGGTTTCGTGTACCGCAAGCAGCTGCAGACCGCGGCCGCCGAGGGCAACGACGTCGACGCTCTGCGCCTCGAGCTGCAGAACGAGTACGAGGACACCCTCGTGAACCCGTACGTGGCGGCCGAGCGCGGTTACGTCGACGCGGTCATCCCGCCGTCGCACACCCGCGGCCAGATCGTGTCGGCGCTGCGTCTGCTGGAGCGCAAGATGGTGTCCCTGCCGCCGAAGAAGCACGGCAACATTCCGCTCTGAGAATGCGATATGCGCGGTGTGAGGCGCACACTGTCGAATAGGACAGTGGGACTCGTACCGCGCACGATCGCCTCATCCGGGCAAAGATGAAGGAACGCCGCACCACCCCCGCGGCGAAGGACAGGAGGACTGGCGCTGTGACGACCATGGCCGATGAAGAGGTATTGCGCGCCGCCGAACTGGATCTGGCTGCCGAGGATCTGGCGGACGCCATCGACACCGCCGTCGCGGAGATCGAACCGGCGAGCACCGGTCCGGTCATCCAGGTCCTGAAGGGCAACCCGACCGACCTCGAGCTCGCCGCCCTGGTGAGCGTGTTCGCCGCCGCGTCGGCGACCGCCCCCGCCCCGGCCGACCGTGGCCCGGCGGACATGTGGGGTCGCCCGACCCTGCTGCACCGCGGCAGTTCGCCGTTCTCCCCCTACGCCTTTCCGGCCCTCTCGCACCTGCGCGACTGACGGCTTGTGACCGTCTTCGTACTGGCGTCACAATCTCCGGCTCGGCTCGGCGTCCTGCGCAACGCGGGCGTCGAGCCGGTCGTCCGGGTGTCCCACGTGGACGAGGACGCCGTGGCCGAGGCTCTTCCCCCGGACACCCCGCCCGATCGAGTGGTGATCGAGCTGGCCCGCGCCAAGGCGCTGGAGGTGGCCGGGCAGCTGGCGGGTGATCCCGCCTTCACCGATTCCGTTGTCGTGGGCTGCGATTCGATGCTGCTCGTCGACGGTGTTCTGCAGGGCAAACCCCTGACTCCCGAGGTCGCCCGCGCGCGCTGGGCCGAGATGGCCGGACGCAGCGCTGATCTGCTGACCGGTCACTGTGTGCTGCGGCTGAATGCCGGAGAGATCGTCGGCGAGGCCGCCGACTGCAGTTCCACCACGGTGCATTTCGCCAAACCCGAGCCGGAGGAACTCGACGCGTACATCGCGACGGGGGAGCCGCTGCAGGTGGCCGGATCCTTCACGCTGGACGGCATGGGCGGCTGGTTCGTGGACAAGATCGACGGCGACCCGTCGAGCGTCATCGGTATCGGACTACCACTGGTTCGTCGACTGCTTGCCGAGGTGGGTGTCGGCATTGCGCGGCTGTGGATCGGTGGCCGCGCGTAGTTGCGGCGCGATCCGCCCGGCCGAGGGCGCCAATCTGGGCTCGCCGGTGGCTGATCGGGGTTCGTCGGTCTCGGCCTGACCGTCACGCGCGTCCTCGCCGGGGCGGCCCTGCAGCAATTCCAGTCGCGCCACGCACAATTCGGGCTCCACGAACGGATGCAGGCGCACGTTCACGTTCTCCCGGCCGCCGTTGCGGTCCAGGGCTTCACGCATCAGGCCCAGGTGCACGCCGCACACCACTTCGGAGTGGGTGCGGGCGAGTTCGCGCAGCGGGCACGCGGTCATGCGGATCAAGGCGGATTCGTCGGTCTCGCCGGCCTGATCGCGTTCGGGCGCGAAGCCGAGTTCCGACATCAGGGTGACGGTGAGGTCCTTGGCGTCCTCGAGCGATTCGATGGGCTGGTCGGCGGCTTCGAGTTTCGAGCCCCAGGCCCGGCCCGCGCTGATGGCGGCTTCCGAGCGGCGGCGCGGGTCGCTGCCGAGCTGATCGGCCAGCACTTGCGCCAATTCCTGATAACCCACCGATCGCTGTACAGCGGTATAGCCGATGCGCGGGCGGCCGCGGCCGCGGGGCGGCTGCTGGAATTGGCGGACCAGCGATTCCCGGGTCAGCACATCCAAATGGAAACGCACCGTTGTCACATGCTGTCCGGTGACGCGCGCGAGTTCCTGGGCGTCGAGAGGCTCGCTGGCGCCACGTAGGATCGCCAGCAGTCGCCGTCGCGGCCAAGAATCGGACATAGATCACCCCTCCTCTCCGAGAGACTTTATCGGATGAAGCTGCGCTTAATTCGCCCAATCATCCGATTCGTGATCTGAAACGAGTTTCGTAACCGCCACATGCCTACGATCGGTGCAGAGAATCGAACCACCAATACCTAACCCACCACGCGTGAAGGACCACAACGTGCCTGTCGCTCCGGATCCGCATCACTCATTCGGCTCCTACGCACATCCTCACCGACTAGTAACCACAGAGTGGCTGTCGGCAAACATCGGCACGCCGGGACTCAAGATCATCGAGTCCAACGAAGACATATTGCTATACGACATCGGCCATGTCCCGGGTGCCATCAAGATCGACTGGCGGACCGAGCTGATCGATCCGCGTACTCGCGATGTCGTCGACGGCGCGACCTTCGCCAACCTTATGCGGGTCAAGGGCATCGAACGCGGCGACACCGTGGTCGTCTACGGCGATAAATCCAATGGCACCGCGGCCGCCACCCTGTGGGTGTTCTCCCTCTTCGGGCACGAGGACGTGCGCCTGCTGGACGGCGGCCGCGATGCCTGGATCTCCGAGGCTCGCGACACCACCTTCGAGGTGCCCCCGGCCGGGCGGGGTGAGTACCCGGTGGCCGATCGCGACGACAAGTCGGCGCGCGCCTTCCGGCAGGACGTGGTGGCGCACCTGGGCGGGCCGCTCATCGACTCGCGCGCGTTCGAGGAGTACACCGGCGATCTGGTGGTGCTGGACCGTCCCGAGGAGCAGGCGCTGCGCGCGGGTCACATCCCGACCGCGGTCAATATCCCGTGGACCTCGTCGGTGGGCGCGGACGCCCGTTTCCGGCCCCGGGTCGAACTGGACGTCATCTACGGCGGGGTGATCGAGGGGGTCGCGCCGCTGGTCTACTCGCGGGTGGGGGAGCGGTCGGCGCTGACCTGGTACGTCCTGACCTACCTGCTGGGCGTGGACGGGGTGCGCAACTACGACGGCTCCTGGACCGAGTGGGCCAATGCCGTGGGGGCGCCCATCGTGATCGGTGAAGAACCCGGCGCGGCGCCCTCGGTCGTGGCAAGCTCGTAACGCCCGAACCCCCTTCGGGGGATTCCCTGTGGAGGCTTCCGCGGAGTCTGATAGAACAGGTTCTAAAAATAAGGCCTCGAGAGTCGCACGCCCACTCTCTGGGCCTACTCATTGGTAGCCCTAGCCGGGTTCGGTCATTGTTGGCACGATGCCTACACTGCCGACAGACGAAAGTATCCAGAGCACAGGAGGCTCAGTGCCCAACCATGCCAACGCGCAGATCACAAAGGTCCTCGTAGCCAACCGAGGCGAGATCGCCGTGCGCGTGATCCGGGCCGCCAAGGACGCCGGTATCGCCAGTGTGGCCGTGTATGCCGAACCGGACGCCGACGCGCCGTTCGTGAAGCTCGCCGATGAGGCGTTCGCGCTCGGTGGTCAGACCTCGGCCGAGTCGTACCTGGTGTTCGACAAGATCCTCGACGCCGCCGCGAAGGCCGGCGCCGACGCGATCCACCCCGGTTATGGGTTCCTTTCCGAGAACGCCGATTTCGCGCAGGCCGTGATCGACGCCGGACTGATCTGGATCGGCCCCTCGCCGCAGTCCATCCGCGACCTGGGTGACAAGGTCACCGCGCGCCACATCGCCGAGCGCGCCAAGGCGCCGATGGCCGCGGGTACCAAGGACCCGGTCAAGGACGCCGACGAGGTCGTGGCGTTCGCCAAGGAGTTCGGTGTTCCGGTGGCGATCAAGGCCGCGTTCGGTGGTGGTGGTCGTGGCATGAAGGTCGCGCACACCATCGAGGAGATTCCGGAGCTGTTCGAGTCCGCGACGCGTGAGGCGATCGCGGCGTTCGGTCGTGGTGAGTGCTTCGTGGAGCAGTACCTGGACAAGGCCCGCCACGTCGAGGCTCAGGTCATCGCCGACCAGCACGGCAATGTCGTGGTCGCGGGTACTCGTGACTGCTCGCTGCAACGCCGCTTCCAGAAGCTCGTCGAAGAGGCTCCGGCCCCGTTCCTGTCCGACGAGGTGCGCGGCAAGATCCACGCCTCCGCCAAGGCCATCTGCAAGGAAGCCGGTTACTACGGCGCCGGCACGGTGGAGTACCTGGTGCAGGGCGAGACCGTCTCCTTCCTCGAGGTGAACACCCGCCTGCAGGTCGAGCACCCGGTCACCGAGGAGACCGCCGGAATCGACCTGGTGCGTCAGCAGTTCCGCATCGCCGAGGGCCACGAGCTGTCGATCACCGAGGACCCGACTCCGCGCGGCCACTCGTTCGAGTTCCGCATCAACGGTGAGGACGCCGGTCGCGGCTTCCTTCCCGCCCCGGGCCCGGTCGTCGTCTACCGCGAGCCCGCGGGCCCCGGTGTGCGCGTCGACTCCGGTGTGGTCGAGGGTTCGGTCATCGGCGGTCAGTTCGACTCCATGCTGGCCAAGCTGATCGTGACCGGTGAGAACCGTGAACAGGCGCTGCAGCGTGCCGCTCGCGCGCTGGCCGAGTTCCAGATCGAGGGTCTCGCGACCGTCATCCCGTTCCACCGCCACATCGTCGAGAACCCCGCGTTCATCGGTGACGGCGAGAAGTTCGACGTCTACACCAAGTGGATCGAGAACGAGTGGGACAACCCGATCGAGCCCTACACGGGCGCTGTCGCCATCGAAGAGGACGAAGAGGCTCCGCGCCAGAAGGTCGTCGTCGAGGTCGGTGGCCGTCGCCTCGAGGTGTCGCTGCCGGGTCAGTTCTCGGTCGGTGCCGCCGCGTCCGCCAATGGCGCGGGCGTCGTCCGCAAGAAGCCCAAGGCGCGCAAGCGCGGCGGCGCGGGCGCGGGTGCCGCTTCCGGTGACGCCGTGACCGCCCCGATGCAGGGCACCGTGGTCAAGGTGGCCGTCGAAGAGGGCCAGTCCGTCGAGGCGGGCGACCTGGTCGTGGTGCTCGAGGCCATGAAAATGGAGAACCCGGTCACCGCCCACAAGGCCGGTGTCATCACGGGTCTCGCGGTGGAGGCCGGCGCGGCCATCACCCAGGGCACCGTCCTGGCCGAGATCAAGTAACGCAAGACAATTCGCGAGTGGCCGCTCACCTGCAGGTGAGCGGCCACTCGCGCTAATGTCGTGGCATGGCTGAACCACCGGAGATCCGTATCGGCACCGTCGAGCGCGAGGACGCGATGAAACGGCTGTCGGACCACTTCGCGGCGGGACGGCTCAGCGTGGCCGAGTTCGACGAACGCAGTGGCGTCGTGGCCGCGGCGCTGACCCGCGGCGACCTGGAGCAGGTGTTCACCGATCTGCCGGAACCGGTGGCGGACAAGCCCGCTCCGGCGCCGCGCCGGATGCCGTTCGGTTCGATTCCGCCGGAGCGGATCATGCCGGTGGTGCCGATCGTCGCGGTGATCCTGTTCCTCATCACGCATCAGTGGTGGGTGTTCCTGTTGATCCCGCTGGCGGGCGCGGTGCTGTTCGGGGAGAGCGGCCGGGAACGCCGCAAGCGGGGCGAGCGCCGGGATCGACGGCGGCGGCTCGACCGCGGACAGGAGGACTGATGGAACCCATCGAGATCAACGCGGGCAGCTGGTATCTGCGGGCCCTGCGCGCCGACGAGCGCATCGACGACCGCCCGGCACTGGCCGACGGCGGCATCACCGATCCCGGCTACGTGGACCGCCGCACCGCGGAATGGGCCGACGAGAGCCACTTCTCGTGGGCGGTGTGCGTGCCGACCACCGCCGAACTGGTCGCCGAGATCGGCGTGCACCCCCATGCCGACGGCACCGCGACCGTGACCGGCTGGGCCCGTACCGGATACGACTCCGCCCTCGAGGACGGCTTGGTCTCGGTCCGCCGATTCACCGCCGGCGCGCTCGGCCTGGACCCCGTCGACGCCTGAGATCGTCGTCCGGCTGTCCGGTCCGGAAACCTGATCAACTCCCGAAAACGCTTGTTCACCAGCGGAGATCGTGTTCGTCCGCCGGAAAATCATTCGTGCCAGGCCCCTGTCGTGCGTCAGTCTGGAATCGCATCCGGAACCGACGACCAGGGGAGGCGGTTATGTGGGAATGGAGCAGACACCAGGCTGATCGGGCGGCGGCGGGATCGTTCACCGCGTGGCGGATACGCGACCCGGAACCGACCGTGACCGACCCGGAATTCGACGAGACCGAGGACGAGGGCGGGGAGACGGACGACGGCGCGTACTCGGATGTCTCCGAGCGCGCCCTCGCCGAGCTGTTCACCGCGCTCGCGGGCTATTGCGAGCCGCATGAGCCTGGATGGGACTCCTCGTATTCCGACGTGACCACCGATCTCGTGCCGGTCGGGGTAACTCCGGGGGTACGTCCGAAATCGGTTCGGTACCCAACCGCCGGCCAGGTTGTGTGACTGTCGACGACACGTAGCTGTCCGCTGAAGGCGCGGAGAGGCGGGACGGGTAGCGTCTCGGGTCATGGAGAGGTCGCCGCTGGACGCCGATGTACTGCGCCGGAGCATTGCCGAGTCGCCGGGGCTGGGGTTCTTCTCGGCCATCGAGGTGGTCGAGTCAACCGGTTCGACCAACGCGGATCTGGTTGCGCGGGCCGCGGATTCGAGTGCCGATCGGCTGGTGCTGATCGCCGAGGCGCAGGAGCACGGCCGCGGCCGCCACGACCGGCAGTGGGTGAGCCCCGCGCGGGCGCAGATCGCGATGTCGGTGCTGGTGCGGGTGCGCGGCATCGACCCGGCGGTGCTGGGCTGGCTGCCGCTGCTCACCGGGATCGCCGTGGTGGACGCGGTGCGGGCCGAGACCGGTCTGAAGGCGGTCCTCAAGTGGCCCAACGACGTGCTGGTGGACGCTCGCAAACTGGCCGGCATTCTGGCCGAGATCGCCGCGGTGGGCCCGGATCCGGCGGTGGTGGTGGGCGTCGGCCTGAACGTCTCGCTCACCGATGCCGAACTGCCTGTCCCGCATGGCACCTCGCTGCTGCTGGCGGGCGCGCCCGGTGTCGACCGGACCGCGCTGGCCCAGGCCATGCTGCGCGAGTTCGCGCGGCGCTTCACCGCCTGGGAGGCGGCGGGCTGGGACATCACGGAGCTGGCGGCCGCCTATCGGGAACGCTGCGCCACCCTCGGCGCGCAGGTCCGCGCGGAGCTGCCGGGCGGCGAGGTGCTCACCGGCGTCGCCACCGGCATCGACGAGAACGGCCGTCTGCTGATCGGAGACCGCGCCGTCTCCGCCGGTGACGTCACTCATCTGCGCGCCGAGTACTGAGCGGAAACCGATCTCGCCGCACCCGGATCCGGCTACTGCTTGTTTCCGTGCCCGCGGCGATCGCCGCCCGGCTTCCTCGGAATGGTGTCGGGCCACAGGTCGGGAGCCGGGATATTGCGGAGATCGGGGAGATTGGGCAGGTTCCACGGCACGGTCGGCAGCGGAATGACCGGCATGGCCGGTGCGGGCTGCTCCGGGACCTCGGGCCCGCTCGGCTCCGGCGGCGGGAGCTGCTCCTGCACCGGCTGTTCGGTCGTCGTCGGAACCGATTCCTGGACCGGCGTTTTCGCGATCGTGCCGGGCGCCCGCGTCTGCCGGGGCTCGGGGTCGGCTGAGCTCCCGCCGATCCAGGACGCCCCCAGGGCCAGCACCAGCGCCGCGACGGCGATACCGGCGGCGGCGACCTTGCGCTGTTTCGTCCACCGGTGGATGGGTGGGGGCTCGGCGGTGAGCGAATCCATCGGCAGCGCGACGGTTCGCGTATCCGGGTCGGGTTCGGGCGAATCGGGCTGTCCGGAGGGAATTTTCGCCGCCACCGGCGGGCGGGGCATCGGAATGCTCACGGTCGCCCCGTCATCGGGTTCCGGGTCGGCGACGGTCTCAGGCAGCGCGCACTCGGTGAGCGCGGCGCGGGCGGCGTCCGCGAATTCGCCTGCGGTGGCGTACCGTTCGGCCGGATTCTTGGCCAGGCCCTGGGCGACGACGCGGTCGAGGGCCGCGGGGACGGCCGGGGACCGCTTGGACGGCGGTTCCGGCACGCGTTCCAGATGGGCGCGCATCAGCTGGGCGGGGTTCTTCACCCGGAAGGGCCGCTCGCCGGTGAGGCATTCGTAGAGGACGCAGGCCAGCGAGTACACGTCCGAGCGGATCGAGACGGTGCCGTCGAAGCGTTCGGGCGCCATGTAGGCGGGGGTGCCGATCAGCATGCCGGTCTGGGTGATGGCGGTCTGCCCGTCCTGCAGCGCGGTGCCGAAGTCGATCAGGTAGGCGACGTCGTCGGGCGCCACGATGATGTTCTGCGGTTTGACGTCGCGGTGCACCAGCCCGGCGGTGTGGGCTTCGTCGAGGGCGCAGGCGACCTGCGCGATCAGCCCGACGGCCGCGTCCGGGGCCATCGGCCCCTCCCATTCGAGCAGGGCTTCGATATCGAGGCCGTCGACGAACTCGGACTCGATGAACAGTCGCCCCTCGAGCTCGCCGTAGGTGTGCACCGCGACCACGTGGGGTCCGTGCAGCATCGAGGCGGCCCGCGCCTCCCGTTCGAACCGTTCCCGGTATTCGGGGTCGGCGGTCAGCACGGGCGCCAGCAGCTTCAGCGCGACGGTCCGATCCGTCGCGGTGTCGTGGGCGCGCCACACTTCCGCCGACCCGCCGCTGCCGAGCAGTTCGTCGAGGCGGTATCGGCCCAGATAGCCATCCCCCAACGGAGTTCCTCTCGTCACACTGGGGGACTACCATAGCGAACCGAATTTATTTCACCCGCGCAGCACGCGGGTGACGGTCATGCGGTCTGCAGCACCCCGCGGGCGGCTTCCCGCGCGAGCAGGCGGTCGCGCTGCTCCTCGAACTTGACCACGTCCTTGCCCAGTTTCTCCATGTACGCGGCCAGGGTCTCACGCGCCTGCTCGCCGGCGGGTCCGAAATCGTTGCGTTCGAAGACATTCCAATTCTTCAGCACCGGCGCGACCACCTCGTCCATGTGCTGGCGCAGGTCGTAGATGCCGTGCTTGGCCATCAGCGCGCCGTTGCGGCGGAAGTTGGGCATGCCCGATCCGGGCATGACGAAACTGGTGAGCACCCGGGTGATGGCGTCGATCGCCTGATCCGGCACCAGGTCCAGGCCCGCGCCGCAGAGGGTGCGGTAGAAGATCATGTGCAGGTTCTCGTCGGCGGCGATGCGCTGCAGCATGCGGTCGGCGATGGGGTCGTCGCAGACGCGGCCGGTATTGCGGTGGGAGACGCGGGTGGCCAGCTCCTGGAACGTCACATACGCGACATTGTCGAGGAAGCCGCCCCACTCGTCGGGCGACTGCGCGCCACCGGTCATGTGGATCATGCGGGCCTGCTCCAGAGCCACCGGATCCACACCGCGGGTGACGACCAGGTAGTCGCGCATGACGATGCCGTGGCGGTTCTCCTCGGCGGTCCAGCGGCCCACCCAGGTGCCCCAGGCGCCGTCCTGGGAGAAGTTCTCGGCGATCTCACGGTGGTAGGAGGGCAGGTTGTCCTCGGTGAGCAGATTGGTGATCATCGAGACCTTGGCGACCTCGGACAGTGTGGACTGCGACGGATCCCAGTCCTCACCACCCATGGCGGCGAAATTGCGGCCCTGGTCCCACGGCACGTAATCGTGCGGGTGCCAATCCTTGGCCATCGACAGATGCCGGTTCAGGTTCTCTTCGGCAACGGGTTCGAGCTCGCGAAGTATCTGGTATTGCGTCAACTCTCGGGTCACACACGCCTCCTGTGTCTTGCACACCGGGTGGAGCCTGCTGATGACGAACGGCAAACGCGTGCCGACGATGCTACCGGCAACCGCACGATTGTGCCCCGGTCCCCGGGGCCGCGTGAGGCATTCCGGCATCTCGGCGGGATAGGGTTTCGGCATGGGTTATCCGGAGGAGGCACTGGCCCCCGAAGAGGTGCTGCTCCTACATCGCCATCCGCATTGGAAGATGTTGTTCTGGCCCGCTGTGACTTTCATCCTGATCACGGCATTGGCCGGATTCGGCGCCGGGGTGGCGGCGCGCAATACCGAGGACGGTCTCCGAACCGGTCTGCTGCTCGGCATTCTCGCGCTGTGGGCGGGGATCGTGCTGTGGCGCAGCGTCGCTCCGCTCATCCGATGGAAATCGACGCATTTCATCGTGACCGATCGCCGGGTGCTGATCCGGCAGGGCGTGCTCACCCACACCGGCATCGACATTCCGATGAACCGGATCTCGAATGTGCAGTTCCGCCATGGGTTGTTCGACCGCATGCTGGGCACCGGCACCCTGATCATCGGGTCGGCGTCGGAGGATCCGCTGGAGTACGACGACATTCCGCACGTGCAGCGGGTGCACAACCTGCTCTACCACCAGGTCTTCGATGTGGTGCAGAAGAATCCGAACGGCGGCGGCTTCTAGGGTTCCGCCGGTGCGTACCCGTAGGCTGATGCCGTGACCGCAGTACTGCTGGCCGAAGACGACGAGGCCATCGCCGCGCCGCTGTCGCGGGCGCTGGGCCGCGAGGGCTATTCGGTGACCGTGGAGAGCTATGGTCCCGCCGTGCTCGAGCGGGCTCTGGAGGGCGGTCACGACCTGCTCATCCTGGATCTCGGGCTGCCCGGCATGGACGGGCTCGAGGTGTGCCGTCAGGTGCGGGCCCGCGGCGCGGAGCTGGCGGTGCTCATGCTGACCGCGCGCACCGACGAGGTGGACTTCGTGGTCGGCCTGGACGCGGGCGCCGACGACTATGTGGGCAAGCCGTTCCGGCTGGCCGAACTGCTGGCCCGGGTGCGGGCGCTGTTGCGCCGCAGCGGAATCGGCGACGAGGCGGTGGAGGTCGGCGGTATCCGGCTGGAGCCGGCGGCGCGCCGGGTGCTGGTGAACGGCATCGAGGTGAACCTCGCCAACAAGGAGTACGAGCTGCTGAAGGTGCTCATCGACCGCGCCGGGCAGGTGGTCTCGCGCGAGACCATCCTGCGCGAGGTGTGGGGGGACGCGGATCTGCGCGGCTCCAAGACCCTGGACATGCACATGTCGTGGCTGCGCCGCAAGATCGGTGACGAGGGTCCGGTGGCCGAGCGGCGTATCGTGACCGTGCGCGGCGTAGGCTTCCGGTTCAATACCGACTAGCCGTTCGAAATCTCTGCCGATCGATCTGTTGTGCTGTTCCGTGCGCGTGCGAACCCCGAAGCCCCGGCGAAGCGAGGCATCTCGACGATGAGACGCAGGATCCTGCTGTCCATGGTGGCCGCGCTGACCCTCACCACCCTGGTTCTCGGTGTGCCGCTGGCGTTCACGGCCTGGAAGTGGGTCGAGGACATCAGCCGCAACGAACTGCGCAACCGGCTCAACAGCATCTCCGAAGAGGTGATGCGGCAGGAGCACGACGGCATGGTGTACGGCGAGCTGGACACCAAGGCGGTGCGGCTGCTGATCCCGGCCAACGGCAAGCTGACGATCATCTATCCGACCCAGTCGGAGAACAACAAGAAGATCGACATCGGCGCGGAGACGGTGGTCGATCCGCTGGCCGAGTCCTGGTCGATGGGCATCAACGGCTCGCTGCGCCTCGAGATCCCTTCCGCGCCCATGCATTCCATGCAGCGGCAGGCGCTCGGCGCGGTGCTGGGCCTGGTGCTCATCTCGCTGGGCGCGGGCATCGCGGTGGCGGTGGTGACCGCGCGCCGGGTAGCCGACCCGCTGCGGGACGTGGCGGCCCGCGCGGCCCGGCTGGCCATGGGCGACTTCCGCGCCGACCCGCGCAGGCACGGCATCACCGAGTTGGATCGCGTCTCCGACGTGCTGGATTCGGCCACCGTGGAGATCGCGGGCCGGCTGCAACGCGAGCACGCCCTGGTCGCCGACGTCTCGCATCAGCTGCGCAGCCGGCTCACCGCGGTGCGGCTGCGCCTGGACGAACTGTCCGCGCATGCCGATCCGGCCGTCGTGCACGAGGCGGAAGAGGCCATGGCGCAGGTGGATCGGCTCACCGACGCCATCGACGAACTGGTGCGCGCCTCCCGCGACGAGGGCGCGGCCGAACGCGATCCGCTGCCCGTGGTGGCCGAATTGCGCAGTGTCGTAGCGGAATGGCGGCATCCCTTCGCCGAGGCCGGGCGCAAACTGGTGCTGCTCGGCGACCCGACCCTGAAAGCGCCGGTGACCGGTTCCCGTCTGCGGGAGGCGCTGGCCGTGCTGGTCGACAACGCGCTCATGCACGGCGGCGGCACCTGCACGGTGTCGGTGCGCACGGTGGCGGGCCGCATGGACGACCGCGAACCGCTGGTGGTGGTGGAGGTCGCCGACGAGGGCGACGGGGTGCGAGATGAGCTGGCGCCACACATCTTCGACCGCGGCTTCTCGGCGGCGGGGTCCACCGGTGTGGGGCTGGCCCTGGCCCGCGCGCTCATCGAGGCCGACGGCGGCCGGCTGGAACTGCAGCGCCGCCGCCCCGCCCTGTTCGCGGTGTTCCTCGGATCGTCGGGGGTGGCGTCGCGACCGATCTCGGTGGGCGCCGAGCCGCGCTGATTCTTCTATCGGTTCTCTAACTCTTCGTTATCCGGCCCTGAGAACTCGGTTCCTACGGTGGGTCCGGTCATCA
The DNA here is from genome assembly GCF_050956485.1 of Nocardia sp. CA-145437. Classification (NCBI taxonomy): domain Bacteria; kingdom Bacillati; phylum Actinomycetota; class Actinomycetes; order Mycobacteriales; family Nocardiaceae; genus Nocardia; species Nocardia sp. CA-145437. Next base: position 1,247,075 of record NZ_CP191204.1, read on the forward strand.
GGAACCGACGAGCGATCGTCGACGAAGAACAGGAGATCCTATGCCCACGTTCACCGTTCGCCGCACTCTGACCGCCGGTGTCATCGGCGCCGCCGCCCTCACCGTGGCGGCGCTGCCCGCGACCGCGCACGCGGACACCCCGGATTCGATTGCCGGACTGGCGGATACGGGTAGCTCCGGACCGGCCCTGGCCACCCAGCCGGCGCTGCCCCTGGAGCCGGCGCTGCCCGCCCTGCCGGGTGAGCCGACCGGTCCGGGCACGGTGGTGATCAAGGACCGCGACGGCAATATCATCGTGCGGCGGCTCCAGCCCGGCGAGCCGATCGGGCCGGACTCGATTCCGGCGGTCCCGCTGGAACCGGGCGTGGTCCTGCCCGACGGTCCCGTGGTGGCGGTGCCGGACGGCCACTCGCCGTCGCACACCATCGTGTTGAACCCGGCTCGCTGAGAAGTTTTCTCAGTCCGCGCCCGTATCGTCTGATGCCGTGACGGGTCCCCGGATTCTGATTGTGGACGACGATGCCAGGGTGCTGACCTCGGTCGCGCGGGGGCTCCGGATGTCGGGTTTCGAGGTCGAGACCGCGGCGGACGGGGCCGCCGCGCTGCGCCACATCGCGACCGACGCCCCGCAAGCCATGCTGCTGGACCTGAACATGCCGAATCTGGACGGCGTCCAGGTGGTGACGGCGTTGCGCGCGCTCGGCAACGACATCCCGATCTGCGTGCTGAGCGCCCGCGCCGAGGTCACCGATCGCATCGACGCCCTGGAGGCGGGGGCGGACGACTACCTGACCAAGCCCTTCGATCTGGGTGAGCTGGTGGCGCGGCTGCGCGCCATGCTGCGCCGGGCCCCCGCGCCCGCCCACGTCTCCGATGACCGCATCACGGTCGGCCCGCTCACGGTGCTGCCGGGCGCGCGCCGGGCCGCGATCGACGGCACCCCCCTCGAGCTGACCAAACGCGAATTCGATCTGCTCGCCGCGCTGGCCTCGGCTCCCGGACAGGTCTTCTCCCGGACGCAGCTGCTGGATCGGGTGTGGGGCTACGACTTCGAAACCCAGACCAAGGTGGTCGACGTCTTCGTCTCCTACCTGCGCAGAAAGATCGAGGACACCGGGTGCCCGCGTCTCATCCACACGGTCCGCGGCGTCGGTTTCGTGCTGCGGGCCGAGCCATGATCCGGACGCTGCGACGGCTCCCGCCGCGGGGTCGGATGGCCCTGTCCCTGCGGGCCCGAGTGGCTCTGGCGAGTGCCGCGACGGCCGCGGTGGTGGTAGCGGTCATGTCGGTGGTGCTGTTCGCGTTCGCGCCCGCGGAGGCGTCGAACCAGGTGGGCCGCATCGTGAGTGCGATCGCGCTGGCCCCCGCCGAGACGGTGCAGCTGCCGGAACCGGGTGCTCCCGCGCGACCGGTCCCGGGTACTCCGGCGCAACCGCCGACCGCCTTGCCCGCGCTGCCGGCCTCCCCGTCGCCGGGCTTGCTCATCACCCGCGTCGATCCGGGCAATCCGAATGCGGAGTTCTCGCGCACCGTGGCCCTGAACGGTGAGCCGGTCGCGCTGACCGTCCCCACCGAGGTCGCCTCGGATTCGGCTACCCGGCAACGCATCCGGATCGTGCTGATCGGCGTCGCGGGGGTGGCGCTCGCGGCGGTGCTGGGCTGGCTGGCCGCACATCGCGCCGTCGTTCCGCTGCGCCGGTTGACCGCCGCGACGGCCGGACTCGGCGCGGGCCTCGCGGTGGAGACCCCGCGCCATCCGGTGGCCAGTGAGACAACGGAATTGGCGCAGGCCATGAACACCATGTTGGGACGGATCGCCACCGAGCGCCGTCACACCGACGAGGCGTTGGTCACCGCCCGCGATTTCGCCGCCACCGCCGCGCACGAATTGCGCACCCCGCTCACCGCCATGCGCACCGACCTGCAGGTGCTGCGGTCGATGCCGCTGTCCGACACCGAACGCGCGGAGATCCTCGACGACGTGCTGAGCGCGCAGAGCTCGGTCGAGGCCACCCTGCACGCGCTGGAACGGCTGGCGGTGGGCGATCTCACCACCGCATCCGATTGGGCGGATCTGGATCTGGGGGAGGTGGTCGACCAGGTGGTGGACGACGCCCGGCGGCAGTATCCGGGGGTGACGATCGGCACGGAGGGGGTCGAGCCGATTCGCCTGCGCGGCTTGGCCGCGGGCCTGCGCTCGGTGGTCGACAACGCCGTCACCAATGCGGTGCGGCACGGCGGCGCGGATCGGATCGAGATCGCGGCGCACCCGGCGGACGGTCACGCGGTGCTGACCATCGACGACAACGGGAGCGGCATTCCCGCCGCGGATCGCGAGCGGGTCTTCGAACGGTTCTATCGGGCGAGCCCGACACCGGGCAGTGGCCTGGGTCTCGCGCTGGTGGTTCAGCAAGCCCGCTTACACGGCGGAACCGCGACAATCGGGGAAAGTCCGGCAGGCGGTGTCCGCCTGACCATCACCCTCAGCTGTGACCCAGCTGTTCCTCGTTCTCGTTGACGAGGTCCTCGAATTCGTCCTGGAGTTCCTGCATTTCGTCCGGGAAGACCCACTTCTTCATGGACCAGAATCGGAACGCCATTTGCAGCAGGTTGCCGACGATGAAGGCGCTGAAGAAGTCCGCGATGTTCTCGACGGTGAAACTCACATTGGGCTGACGGAGGTCGAACACGTAGCTCGACACCCACAGCGGTAGCGCGGCCAGGCCGACGCCGATACCGCTGACCAGGAAGAACAACAGCGCTTCGTGGTGCTTCTCGCGACCACCGCGCTTGTCGAACGTCCATTCCCGGTTGAGGATGTAGGACACGATGACCGCGACGATTCCCGACATGATGCGGGCCACCGTGGGCTTGGTGTCCATGATCGTCCATTTCAGGACGTAGAAGATTCCGAGGTCGATGACGAACGTGGTCGCACCGACAATCGCGAACTTCAGGAGTTCGTAATGGCGGTCCGCGAGGGCCCGCAGCGGCGCGGGCAGGCGATTGACCACTTCATCGACAAATGACACGGGCCGAGTCTACGTCTCTCGGCTGGGCTGTGTCGGGCCGGTACAAATCGGGGCAGCGGCGTTTCGGGAGACTCGCCGATACCTGTCATACGACCCACGGGCGAGCCGCCGGTGGGTGTCATGACAACATAGTGCAGCGTGAGCGCCCGTTCCTTCGATACCTCCGCGATGCCCACCGTCACCATGATCGGCGGCGGCCAGCTCGCGCGCATGACCCACCAGGCGGCCATCGCGCTGGGCCAGCGGCTGCGCGTGCTCGCCGAACGGCCCGACGACCCGGCCGCGCAGGTCACTCCGGACGTGGTGCTCGGCAGCCACCACGATCTGGCCGCGCTGCGCAAGGCCGCGATCGGTTCCCACGCGCTGACCTTCGACCACGAGCACGTGCCCACCGAGCACCTCGAGGCGCTGATCGCCGAGGGCGTGAACGTGCAGCCGCGGCCGCAGGCGCTGATCTTCGCGCAGGACAAGCTGCGCATGCGCCGCAAGCTGGCCGAGCTGGACGTGCCGATCCCGGCCTACACCGAGGTGAACTCGGTCGCCGACGCCGTCGCCTTCGCCGACGAGCACGGCTGGCCCTTCGTGCTGAAGGCGGTGCGCGGCGGCTACGACGGCCGTGGCGTCTGGATGCCCGCCGACGCCGCCGAGGCCACCCCGATCATCGAGGACCAGCTGGCGCACGGGGTCTCGCTGATGGCCGAGGCCAAGGTGGATCTGAAGCGTGAACTGTCGGCCATGGTGGCGCGGTCCCCGTTCGGTCAGGCCGCGGCCTGGCCGGTCGTCGAGACCGTGCAGCGCAACGGCCAGTGCGCGGTCGTGATCGCGCCGGCCCAGAACCTGCCGACGGCGAAGGCCACCGAGGCCGAGGCGCTGGCCCTGCGGCTGGCCGCCGAGCTGGGCGTCACCGGTGCGATGGCGGTGGAGCTGTTCGAGACCCACTCCGGCGAACTGCTCGTCAACGAGCTCGCGATGCGCCCGCACAACTCCGGACACTGGGGCATGGACGGCGCCTGCACCGGACAGTTCGAGCAGCACGTGCGCGCGGTGCTGGACTACCCGCTGGGCAGCACCAAGCCGCTGGCCCCGGTCACCGTGATGGCCAACATCCTGGGCGCGCCCGAGGCCCCCGAGATGTCGATGGACGAACGCCTGCACCATCTTTCGGCCCGTCTCCCCGAGGCCAAGGTGCACCTCTACGGCAAGGGCGAACGCCCCGACCGCAAGATCGGCCACATCAATGTCCTCGGCGACGACGCCGCCGAGACGCGGGAGAAAGCCGAGCGCGCGGCGCACTGGATGTCGCACGCGATCTGGACCGACGGATGGGATCCGCACCATGACTGACACCGCCCAGGTTGGCCTCATCATGGGGTCGGACTCCGACTGGCCCACCATGGAAGCCGCTGCGGAAGCGCTGGCCGAGTTCGGGATCCGCTTCGAGGTGGGCGTGGTCTCCGCGCACCGCACCCCGCAGCGCATGCTCGACTACGCCAAGACCGCCGCGGACCGCGGCATCAAGGTGATCATCGCGGGCGCGGGCGGCGCGGCGCACCTGCCGGGCATGGTCGCCTCGGCCACGCCGCTGCCGGTGATCGGCGTCCCGGTGCCGCTGAAGTACCTCGACGGCATGGACTCGCTGCTGTCGATCGTGCAGATGCCGGCCGGTGTGCCGGTCGCCACCGTCTCCATCGGCGGGGCCCGCAACGCGGGCCTGCTGGCGGCGCGCATCCTGGCCACCGCGAACCCCGAATTGCGTTCGCGCATGGAGCGATTCCAGGCCAACCTGGAAACCCTCGTCCTGGAGAAGGACGAAGCGCTGCGGACCAAACTGCTGGGCTGAGCCACCGGGCTCCCGCGCCGGGCTACCGTTGGCGGATGCCCAACGACCAGCCCGCGCGGCCGCGCGCCGACGCGGATTCGACCGAACGCCGATTGACGGTGGTGGACCAGGCGCTGCGGTTGTTCGCCGAGAAGGGTTACGAGGCAACGACGGTCGACGAGATCGCGGAGGCCGCGGGAATCTCGCGGCGTACCTTCTTCCGGCAGTTCCGGTCCAAGGAGGATGTGGTCTTCGCCGATCACGAGTCGCAGCTGACGCAGGCGCGGGCCTTCCTGGAGGCCGCGCGCGGGGATGCCTGGGATGCCGTGTGCGAGGCCGTGGTCGAGGTGTTCGAACGGTTCACGCAGTGGCGTGACCTCGCGGCCCGCCGCTACGGGGTGGTGCGGCAGGTGCCGACCCTGCGCGAGCGCGAGATCGTGACGGTGTTCCGCTACGAGCGGTTGTTCACCGATTACCTGCGCCGGACGCTGCCGGGGACTTCGGATCTGGCGCTGGTGCAGTTCACCGCCGCGGTGACGGCGACCCACAACTATCTGCTGCGGCGCATGGTGCGCGGCGAGTCCGCGGCCAGTCCGGAGGATCTGCGATCGGCGCTGGCGGCGATTCCGCGTGGGGGAGCGGGCCGCGAGGCGGCGGCGGGTTCGGATCAGATGGTGGTGGCGGTGTTCCCCCGTGATCTGGCGCCTCGGCAGGTCGCGGACCTGCTGGCCCGTCGTCTCGATACGCTGTGAAGTAACCGCGGTGCAGTATTTGACACTGCGTGCCACAGCGTTGTGACGAAGTACCTGCACGTGGCCGCGATATCGCGGCGTATAGTTGGCTGCAAATGGCACTCAGTGCCGCAACGTTGGCGACGACCAGGAGACAACCCCATGGCGGGCAACCCCGATTTCAACCTGTTCCAGCTCGAGGACTTCCACCATGAGCTGCGCGAGGCCATCCGCGGCCTGTGTGAGAAGGAGATCGCCCCCTACGCGAAGGACGTGGACGGCAACGCCCGCTTCCCCGAGGAGGCGCTGACCGCCCTCAACGCGGCCGGCTTCAACGCCGTGCACGTGCCCGAGGCGTACGGCGGCCAGGGCGCCGACTCGGTCGCCACCTGCATCGTGATCGAGGAAGTGGCCCGCGTCTGCGGTTCCTCCTCGCTGATCCCCGCCGTCAACAAGCTCGGCACCATGGGCCTGATCCTGAACGGTTCCGAGGAGCTCAAGACCAAGGTGCTCGCCGACATCGTCGCGGGCAAGATGGCCTCCTACGCGCTGTCCGAGCGTGAGGCCGGCTCCGACGCCGCCTCCATGCGCACCCGGGCCCGTCAGGACGGCGACGGCTGGATCATCAACGGCTCCAAGTGCTGGATCACCAACGGCGGCAAGTCCGACTGGTACACCGTCATGGCCGTGACCGACGCCGACAAGGGCGCCAACGGCATCTCCTCGTTCATGGTCCACAAGGACGACGAGGGCTTCGTGGTCGGCCCGCTGGAGCACAAGCTGGGCATCAAGGGTTCCCCGACCGCCGAGCTGTACTTCGAGAACTGCAAGGTTCCGGGCGACCGCATCGTCGGCGAGCCGGGCACCGGTTTCAAGACCGCGCTGCAGACTCTGGACCACACCCGCCCGACCATCGGCGCGCAGGCCGTGGGTCTGGCGCAGGGCGCGCTGGACGCCGCGATCGCCTACACCAAGGATCGCAAGCAGTTCGGCAAGGCCATCGCCGACTTCCAGAACACCCAGTTCATGCTGGCCGACATGGCCATGAAGGTCGAGGCCGCCCGCCTGATGGTCTACACCTCGGCCGCCCGCGCCGAGCGTGGCGAGAAGAACCTGGGCTTCATCTCCGCGGCCGCCAAGTGCTTCGCCTCGGATGTGGCCATGGAGGTCACCACCAACGCCGTCCAGCTCTTCGGTGGCGCCGGCTACACCACCGACTTCCCGGTGGAGCGCATGATGCGCGACGCCAAGATCACCCAGATCTACGAGGGCACCAACCAGATCCAGCGTCTGGTCATGTCCCGCCAGATCCTGCGCTGATTCGGCTCCGGACGGCGTGACGAACACCCGGAGGCGGCACCGACTTTCGTTCGGGCCGCCTCCGGTCGCTTCGGTCCAGGGTTGGGCTGGACCGAAGTTCGCGTCTACTGGGCCGAGAGGCTGCTCAGCAGATTGCTGATGATGCTGCCCAGCGGCGTCAGCGTCGAGCTGCCGGTGCTGGTCTGCGGCAGGCAGGTGGTGCCCTGCGGCGCGGTCTGCACGACGGTGACCGACACCGGTCCGAGCGCGGTCGCCGCGACGTGCGCCTCGGTGATGTAGAGGCTCCAGGTGCCGGTGGCGGTCCCCGAGGCCGGGATCGACTGCGACGGCGTCCACTGGAAGGTCAGGTCCTGCCCGGAGACCGAGGCCTGCGCGGCCGACCACCAGGTGACATTGGTGCTGGTGTTGGTGGCCTGCAGCACGAAGTTGTTGTCCCCGTACTGGCTCGCCATGGTGGCGGCGTCGGCGGCGGGCAGCGTGACGGTGTAGGTGGTGTCGGCGCAGTAGGCCGTCGAGGTGGTGATGGCGATCTGGGCCGAGGCGGCGGGGGCCATCGCGATGGTGACGGCGGCGGCGGCCGCGGCCCCCGCGATTCCGGCGCCCGATCGAGCGAGAACCGACTTCTTCATAAGGACTGTGTCTCCCGAGTTGTCGAAAACCCCTGTGTCGAGGGGGCTTCGGGACACTAACCCGCCTGGTGAAATGTAAATACTTCACACAGCATGGAATCTGCTGTGAATCGCTGTGGACGAATCAGCGGTTGCCCGGATGACGCGCGGGATCGCGGCACGTCGAAAACTCTTCAATAGCTGGAGAATTGCTCCGGGAAACGGTTCGCCCTCGATGTGCGGCAGGGGGGTTCGCCAGAGTTTTTCTTTCCCGCTTCCTCAGGTGAAGCACGGATTCGAGGGCTGTTCGGGCCGGGATGCTGGGGGCACTATGGAGCCATGTCCGGAGTCGAAATCAACGACACCTTCGTGCGGCGGACACTGGCCGACGGGCGGGTGGAAGAGGTCGCGTGGACGGAGCTGGCGGAAGTGCGCATCATCACCGCGGCGGACGGGCCGTTCGCCGGGGACGTGTTCTTCGTGCTCATCGGGGCGACCGGAAAGGGATGCGTGGTGCCCTACTCGGCCGCCGACACCGTGTTCCTGACGAAGCTGCAGTCATTGCCGGGGTTCGACGACGCGAAGGTGGGGGAGGCGATGGTGGGCAGCGCCGACCGGCACTTCCGGGTCTGGCAGCGCCGGCACCACCGCGCCAACTAGCGAATCAGGCCACCAGGTCGGCGTATTCGGGGTGCTCGCCGATGTACTTCTCCACATACCAGCAGGTGGGGATGACCGAGAAGCCCTCGGTGCGGGCGTCCCGCAACGCGTACTCCACCACTTGCGCGGCCACGCCGCGGCCCCGGAACTCGGGAAAGGTCATGGTGTGCTGGATATCGCGGACCTTGACGTCGCCGTCGACCCGCTCCGCGTAGTCGGCGTAGCCCGCGAGAGTGCCGTCGAGGTAGATCTCGTAGCGGGTCGCGTCGGCATTGTGTTCCAGCTTGGTGCTCATGACCTGTGTGAACTCCTCTGTGATGCTGATTGTTCCTGAGGGGGTTCACATCACCGCACCCGGATTGAGTATCCCGTTCGGATCCAGCGCATTCTTGATCCGGCGAGTGAGCCCCATCACGTCGGGGCCGAGCTGGTCGGGCAGCCACGGCTTCTTCAGGCGGCCGACACCGTGTTCGCCGGTGATGGTGCCGCCCAGGGCGATGGCCAGATCCATGATCTCGCCGAATGCCAGATGTGCTCGTTCGGATTCTTCCGGGTCCGCCGGGTCGTGCACGATCAACGGATGGGTGTTGCCGTCGCCCGCGTGCGCGATGACGGAGATCAAAACCTGGCGGTTTGCCGCGATCTCCGCGATCCCGTTCACCAGATCCCCCAGCCGGGGCAGCGGCACCCCGACATCCTCGAGCAGCAGCGGCCCCTTGCGCTCCACGGCGGGGATGGCGAATCGCCGTGCCGCGCAGAAGGCTTCGCCCTCCTCCTGATCGTCGGTGCGGAAAGCCTCTGTGGCCCCGGCCTTCTCGCACGCCGCCAGCATGAGGTCGGCCTCGTGCCCGGCGTGTTCGCCCGGGGCGTCGGAGCGCGCCACCAGCAGTCCGGCCGCCTGCCGGTCGAGCCCCATCCGCAGCTCGTCCTCGACGGCGTTGATGGCCACCGAATCCATGAATTCCAGCATGGACGGCCGCAATTGGCCGGTGATGGCCAGGATGGCGTCGGTGGCGGCGGTGAGCGTCGGGAAGCTCGCCACCACCGTGGACTGCGGCGGTTGCGCGGGCAGCAGCCGCAGGGTCAGTTCGGTGATGATGCCGAGCGTCCCCTCGCTGCCCACGAACAGTTTGGTCAGCGACAGGCCCGCGGAGTCCTTGAGCCGCGGCCCGCCCAGTCGCACCGCGGTGCCGTCGGCCAGCACCACCTCCATGCCGAGCACGTAATCGGTTGTGACCCCGTACTTCACGCAACACAGCCCGCCCGCGTTGGTGGCCGCGTTGCCGCCGATCGAGCAGATCTCGAAGGAGGAGGGGTCCGGCGGATACCAGAGCCCCTTCTCGGCGACGGCCCGCTTCACCTCGGCGTTGAGCAGCCCCGGCTGCACCACCGCGGTGCGCGTCACGGTGTCGACGCTGATCGCGCGCATCTTCTCGGTGCTCAGCAGCAGCGCCCCGTTCTGGGCGGTGGCCCCGCCGGAGAGCCCGGTGCCGGCCCCGCGCGGCACGATCGGCACCCGGTGTTCGGCCGCCCACCGCACGGTGGCCGCGACCTGCCCGGTGGTGAGCGGCCGCACCAGCGCGAGCGCGGTCCCGGCGTCCGGGTCCAGCGCCCGGTCCTGCCGATAACCACCCAGGACATCCGGATCGGTCACCACCATGCCCGCGGGCAGTAGCGCCCGGAGGCCGTCGATATCGGAGATTTGGCCCGTCACGGTTCCGAACCTACGCGGTCGGGCGGGCACCGGGGCGGAACCGGACATTCCCGCGCAGTACACTGCCGCGGTGTCCGATGCCAAGCTCGAAATCCACATGCTGCACGACCGCGTCATGGTCAAACTCAGCCCCGAGGCGGGCGAGCGGCGCAGCAGCGGCGGCATCCTCATTCCCGCCACCGCCCAGGTCGCCAAGCGCCTGTCCTGGGGTGAGGTGTGCGGCGTCGGTTCGCACGTGCGCGCGGTGAGCGTGGGCGATCAGGTGCTGTTCAGCGCCGATGACCAGTTCGAGGTGGAGATCCAGGGGCAGGCGTATTACGTACTGCGCGAACGCGATCTGCACGCCGTCGCCAACACCCACCCCGAACACGGCACCGGCCTGTACCTGTAGCTCAGGCCGTCTTCACGATGCCACCGTCGATGACGTAATCCGCGCCGTTGATGATCGCGGCCCGCTCCGAGGTCAGGAACGTCACGAGCGCGGCGATCTCGTCGGCCTCGGCGATCCGGCCCGACGCGATGGCGAACTGTGTCGGGATAGCCGCCAGGAAGTCCTCCTGCGTCACGCCGTTCGCCGCGGCGAGCCGGGCCCCGAGATGGTCGGGCCCACGCCAGATGTCGGTGCCGACCGGGCCCGGTGACACGGTGTTCACGCGCACGCCCCGCGGGCCGAACTCCTCGCTGAGCCGCTTGCCGAAATTGGTGAGTGCTGCCTTGGCCTCGCTGTAGCCGGCGGGACCGGATGCCGGCATCCGCGCGTTGATCGAGGACACGGTGACGATCGCGCCCCGGCGCTCGATCAGGCTGGGCAGCGCCGCGCGGGTGGTGGTGACCACGCCGAACAGGTTGAGGTCGAACAGTTTTCGCCACTGCTCGTCCGGGATGTCGAGGAAGCCGCCCAGGGCCAGTTTGTCGGCGTCGCCGCCGCCGACATTGTTGACCAGGATGTCGAGGCCGCCGAGCTCCTCCAATGCCGCCGTGACCGCGGCGAGTGCGCCCTCAGTGGTGCTGAGATCGGCGGAAATGGTTGCCGCCGCGACTTTTTCGAGCTCGGGAGAGATGGTGCGAGCCACGCCCACCACGCGCACGCCTTCGTCGGCCAGCGCTTCGGCCACCGCGAGTCCGATGCCCCGGCTGGCGCCGGTGACGAGTGCGGTCTTGCCGTTCAGTCCGAGATCCATGATCCGTACCTTTCTTGAACTGTGGGTCAAAAACTGGGGTAAAAGAAAAGGCCGCACGGGTGCGGCCCGGAGTCAGAGGGTGGACAGGGCGGTGTCGATGATCCGGTACAGCGTCTCCGCGTCCGAGACCTTCGTGGTGATGCGGAGTCCGCCAACGGTATTCATCAGGAACTCGCTGTACGCGCGGGCGTCGATCTCGGCCCGGACGTCGCCGTCACGCTGCCCCTGCTCGATGCGTGCGATGAACGCCTCGACCATGTGCTCGACCGCGGCGGTCACCGCGGTGGTCGCCTCGGTGTCGTGCCCGCCGAGTTCCATGGCGGTATTGGCCACCAGGCAGCCCCGTCGTACCGGCCGCGCCAGATCGCTGTCCACGACCAGCCGCATCCACGCCCGCAATCGTTCCTTGGTGGTGCCGGGCTGGTTCAGCACGTCGTTGGCGAGTTCCGTGCCCATTCGGTCGTAGCGGGCCATGCACAGGTCGAACAGTTCCCGCTTGCTCCCGAAGGCGTTGTAGAGACTGCCTTTCGCGACTCCGGTAGCGTCGGCGAGCTGTGCGGGTGAGGTGTTGGCGTACCCATGGGTCCAGAACGCGTCCATGGCGCGGTCCACCACCGTGTCCGCGTCGAAGTTGCGTGGCCTGCCCATGTGATCGAACCTAGCCGTTTTGAACCTGGAGGTCAATAACTATGGGACTCAAGCTGCTCGTCCGGGGCGCGCTCATCCTGGCCGGGCTGGTGCTGATCTCGACCGGTCTGTACGTGCTCATGAACTCCCGCACCTATCAGGTGGCGGGCCGCCTGGTCGCCCGCGTCGACACCACCGACAAGGTCGTCGCCCTCACCCTCGACGACGGCCCCACCGACCGCACCCCCGCGATCCTGCGGGCCCTGGCCGACGCGGGCATCCCCGCCACCTTCTATCTCATCGGCAGCGAACTGGCCGACCATCCGGACCAGGGCCGCGCCATCGCCGATTCCGGCCACGAGATCGGCAACCACACCTACCACCACGAACGCATGATCTTCGTGACCCCCGGTTTCGTCCGCGACGAGGTCGAGCGCACCGACGCCGAGATCGCGAAAACCGGCTACCGGGGCCCGATCACCTTCCGCCCGCCCAACGGTAAGAAGCTGATCGCTCTCCCGTGGTACCTGTCCAAGCACAACCGCACCACCGTCACCTGGGACGTCGAACCCGACTCCGGCAAGACCCCCACCACCGACGAGATCGTCACCGAAACCCTCGCGAACGTCCGTCCCGGCGCGATCATCCTGCTGCACACCATGTATCCCGCCGGCGACCCCTCCCTCGCCGCCATCCCACGCATCGCCGAGGCGCTCCGGGAGCAGGGCTACCGCTTCGTCACCGTCTCCCAGCTGATCGACAAGCCGTGAAACGCCGACGGCCCGCATCCCTTTCGGGATGCGGGCCGTCGCGGTGGAGTCGCGGTTACAGCGCCTTCAGTTCCTCGGTGACCGCACCGACGGACTTCTTGGCGTCGCCGAACAGCATGGAGGTGTGGTCGGCGTAGAACAGCGGGTTGTCGATGCCGGCGAAGCCGGAGTTCATCGAGCGCTTGAGCACGATGACCGACTTGGCCTGGTCGACGTTGAGCACCGGCATGCCGTAGATCGGGGACGTGGAGTCCTCGCGGGCGGCCGGGTTGGTGACGTCGTTGGCGCCGATGACCAGGGCGACATCGGTGCGGCTGAATTCGCCGTTGATGTCGTCCATTTCCTTCATGGCGTCGTAGGAGACCTCGGCCTCGGCCAGCAGCACGTTCATGTGGCCGGGCATACGACCGGCGACCGGGTGGATGGCGTATTTGACCTCGACGCCCTTGGCCTCGAGCAGGGCCGCCATCTCCTTGACCGCGTGCTGGGCCTGGGCGACGGCCATGCCGTAACCCGGGACCACGATGACCTGGTTGGCGTAGGCCATCTGGATCGCGGCGTCGGCCGCGGAAGTGGCCTTGGCCTGCTTCTGCTCGCCGCTGCCGCCCGCGCCCGGAGCCGTTCCGCCGCCACCGAATCCACCGGCGACGATCGCGGGGATGGACCGGTTCATGGCCTTGGCCATCAGGTTGGTCAGGATGGTGCCGGACGCGCCGACGATCATGCCCGCCACGATCATGGCGGTGTTGTTCAGCGCCAGACCCGCGGCCGCGGCCGACAGACCGGTGAGGGCGTTGAGCAGCGAGATGACGACCGGCATGTCCGCGCCGCCGATGGGCAGCACGACCATCAGGCCCAGGATGCCGGCGAGCACCAGCACCGCGATCATCCAGTACTGCGGCACACCGTCATTGGTGGCGCCGATGCCGATGACCACGGCCGCGGCGATCGCACCGGCGAGCAGCAGCAGGTTCAGCGGCTGCTGCAGGCGGCCGACGGTGATCGGGCGGCCCGACAGCAGTTCCTGCAGCTTCGCGAACGCGATGCAGGAGCCCCAGAACGAGACCGAGCCGATGATGGCCGCGAACAGCGAGGCGATCACGATGTGAACCGACGGCTGCTCGTGCACCTGGGAGAAGCCCTTGGTGTCGAGGAACTCGGCCCACGCGATGAGCGCGACCGTGCCACCGCCGACGCCGTTGAACGCGGCCACCAGCTGCGGCATCGCGGTCATCTTGGTGAACTTGGCGGGCGGCACGCCCAGGCCGATGCCGACCACCAGACCGGCGACGATCAGGATCCAGTTGTTGGTGTGCCGGATGGAGATGAGCGTCGCGACGACCGCGATGCCCATGCCGACCGCGGCGATCCAGTTGCCGCGCACCGCGGTCTTGGGGCCGGTGAGGCCCATCAGACCGTAGATGAACAGCGCGAACGCGGCGATGTAGAGAACGTTGACCAGATTGTCCATGACTTAGTGGCCCGCCTTCGCAGTCTCATCGCTTCGCTTCGCTTCGCCCGCAGCAGGCTTCTTCGCCTTGAACATGCCCAGCATGCGGTCGGTCACGACGAAACCGCCGATGACGTTCAGGGTTCCGAACACGACGGCGACGAACAGGATGATCTGCATCAGGACCGAGGGGTGCTCGATCTTGCCGAAGACCACCAGCGCGCCGAGCACCACGATGCCGTGAATGGCGTTGGTGCCCGACATCAGCGGGGTGTGCAGGGTGTTGGGCACCTTGGAGATCACGGCGAAACCGACGAACCCGGACAGCACCAGGATCGCGATGTTCGCCAACAATTCGGTGTACATCAGGCTTCCACCTTCTGAGCGCTCTGCTCGCTTCGCTCGCGCGTGACGCAGGAATCCGCCAGCACCTGATCCTCGAAGTCGGGTGCCAGGGCACCGTCTTTGAGCATGAGTTCGAGCAGGGCGGCGATGTTCTTGGAGTACAGCTCGCTGGCGTGCTCCGGCATGGTGGCCGGCAGGTTCAGCGGCGAGGCGATGGTGACGCCGTGGCGCACAACGGTTTTGCCGGGTTCGGTCAACTCGCAGTTACCGCCGGTCTCGCCGGCCAGGTCCACGATCACGCTGCCGGGCTTCATGCCCTCGACGGCGGCGGCGGTGACCAGGCGCGGGGCCGGGCGGCCGGGCACCAGCGCGGTGGTGATGACCACGTCGAAGCCCTTGATGGCGTTCTCGAGGGCCTGCTGCTGCTGAGCCTTCTCGTCGTCGGTGAGCTCGCGGGCGTACCCGCCCTCACCGGCGGCGTCGATGCCGAGGTCGAGCCACTGCGCGCCGACCGAGCGCACCTGGTCGGCGACCTCGGGGCGAACGTCGTAACCGGTGGTGCGGCCACCGAGGCGCTTGGCCGTGGCCAGCGCCTGCAGACCGGCGACACCGACACCGAGGACCAGCACGGTGGCCGGCTTCACGGTGCCCGCGGCGGTGGTCAGCATGGGGAAGAATCGGGTGGATTCCGACGCGGCGAGCAGCACGGCCTTGTAGCCGGCGACATTCGCCTGGGAGGACAGCGCGTCCATGACCTGGGCGCGGGAGATGCGCGGAATCGCTTCCACGGCAAAGGCCTGCACGCCCGCGGCCTTCAGCGCACCGATCTTGGTGTCGGCGTTGCGGGGCGCCAGGAACCCGATGAGGGTCTGGCCCGGCGCGAGCTTGCCGATCTCGCCGTCATTGGGCGGCGCGACCTTCACGACGACGTCGGCGCTGTACGGATCGCCCAGCGTCGCACCGGCTTCGGTGTACGCCTCGTCCGGAATCAACGCGCCCAGACCGGCACCGGCCTCGACGATCACCTCGACACCCTGCTTCAGCAGGGCCGGAATGATCTTCGGCACCAATGCGACGCGTCGTTCGTCCGGGTTCGTCTCGCGAACCACTCCGACGCGCGCACCGCGGGGCGCAGCGGTCTGTGCGCTCTGCGTTGTGTCCACTTGTCAAACTTCCTTCTCGTGGTGAGCCCAGGCCACCTGTCGGTTCCAAGCCGTGTCACCGGTTGAACGGTGGTCCGAACTTACTGTGCAGTAAGTTCGTGAGAATTCTCGCAACTGTACCTGGTTCGCGGTGAGCGTAGCGGAGATGCCCATCACATGGTGTGGCGAGAAAACCGGACAACTCCATGCTCGGCCGGGGTTCTCCCGGCTTCGAACATGATCGAATCCCTGATGCTACTGGCCGGTAGCTCTCGGTCCGGTTGTGCCCGTGTCGGGGTCGAGTAGGGGGTGTACCGCATCACCTGTACGCCGTAATGTCTGCATGGTGAGTGGCTGCATCTTCTGCCGGATCGTCGCGGGCGACGCACCCGCGACCAAGATCTTCGAGGACGACCATCTGGTCGCCTTCCTCGACGTCCGGCCGATCACCCGGGGGCACACCCTGGTGATCCCCAAGCGGCACGCGACCGATCTCGACGAGCTCGACCCGGAGATGGGCGCCCGCCTGTTCGGCTTCGGCCACCGCCTCGCCAAGTCCATGCGCCGGGCGGGCCTCACCGCCGACGGCGCGAACCTGCTCATCAATGACGGCAAGGCCGCCTTCCAGACCGTTCATCACGTGCACCTGCACGTGATTCCCCGCCATCACGGCGACACCCTGCGCTTCGCGAAGGGCTTCGTGCTGCGCCGCCCGCACGACACCGAGCGCACCGCCGCGGCACTGCGAGCCGGACTGGACCGGCTCGCCGACGAGGAGAGGGAGACCACCGCATGACCGACACGGTGCCGGACCGCGCCGAGATCACCGCCCTTTTATCCGACCAGTGGGACGCCCTCACCCGGCTGGTGGACGGGCTGGACGAAAACCGGTGGCGCACGTCATCGCCGCTGCCGGGCTGGACGGTCTTCGACGTGATCGCCCACGTGGTCGGCACCGAATCGCTGCTGCAGGGCGAGCCGACCCCCGACACCGAGGTGTCCGGCGAGCACATCCGCAACGACATCGGCGCGCTCAACGAGAAGTGGATCGAATCCCTGCGCCCGCTCGCCGGGACGCAACTGCTGGAGCGTTTCCTCGACGTCACCGGCCGCCGCCTGAAGGCCCTCGAGCAGACCACCCCGGAGGCGTGGGCCGAGCTCGTGCCGACCCCGGTGGGCATGGCCCCCTACGGCCGGTTCATGCGCATCCGCCTGTTCGACTGCTGGATGCACGAGCACGACATCGCCGATGCCCTCGGCGTCTCCGTCGATGAGGGCGGGGCGCGCGGGGCCCAGGCCTACGCCGAACTGCTGACCGCTCTCGGCCGGGCCGCGGTCAAGGGCGCGGGCGCGCCGGACGGTTCGCGCATCACCTTCGAGCTGACCGGTCCGGTGCCGCAGACCCTGCACGTGGCGGTCGACGGCGGCCGGGCGAACCTGGTCGAGGCGCTCGATGGTCCGGCCACCACGGTCGTCACCCTGGACTCGCGGCTGTTCGCCCGGCTGCGCGGCGGCCGCACCACCGCCGACGCGCACGTGGGGGAGATCACCCTCGCCGGTGACACGGACCTCGGCAACCGCCTGGTCCGCAGCCTCGCCTTCACCATCTGACCCGTGCGACTGTTCCTGTCCAGCTACCGCTTCGGCGCGCACCAGCGGCGGTTGCTCGAACTGACGGGTGCGCCCGGCCCGGTGGCCGTCATCGCCAATGCCTGTGACGCCTGGCCCTCGGCCTGGCAGAGCGCGGTCGCGAGCGATCTGGTCCCGCTGCGCCGCGTGGGTTTCCAGCCCGAGGTCCTGGACCTGCGCGACTACCTCGGCCGCCCGGACGAGGTGGAGCGACGGCTGCGCGAGTTCCCGGCGGTGTGGGTGCGCGGCGGCAACACCTTCGTGCTGCGCGCCCAATTCGCCCGCAGCGGAGCCGATCTCGCCCTGAGGAAACTGCTCGCCGAGGATGCCCTGGTGTACGCGGGTTACAGCGCGGGAGCCTGCGTGATGACCCCCGACTTCCACGGCATCGAGGCCATCGACGACCCGGACGAGGTGCGCACCGCCTGCGGTGTCGAGCCGCGCTGGGACGGTCTCGGCCTGGTCGACCGCCGCATCGTCCCGCACCTGGATTCCCCGACCGACCCGCAGGGCCTGTCCCGGAAACTGGTGCGCGACTACGTCTCCGAAGGAATTCCGCACTGGGCGCTCACCGACGACCACGTGGTCGTCGTCGACGGTGAGAGCACCACGGTCCTGACCTAGGACATGGAAAAAGCCCGCGCACACCGAGGAGGGCGCAGGCTTTCCGGGATGTCTCGGGATCGGGTTTCAGGGCGAAGCCGGCCGGGAGGCGGAGGCCCGAGTGACGAGAGCTGTCAATTCCCCTTGTGGCGCAGGCCGTGTCCCAGCGCGACCGCCGCCGCGCCGAAGGCGCCGACGGCCAGGGTCGCGAAGCTCGCGACGTACGCGCCCTCGGTCGGCACGGCGTGCGCGCCCAGCTTCAGCACGTGGGCGGTCAGGATAGAGCCGGTGATCGCGCCCGCGATCGAGCCGCCCGCGGTCCGCACCAGTGAGTTGATGCCCGACGCGATCCCGCTCTCGCTCATCGGCACGTGCTGCACGGCGAGGGTGCCCAGCGCCGCGTAGCCGATGCCGAAGCCGATGCCCTGCAGCGCGTTCGCGATGACCATGTCGTAGCCGTGGCCGTGC
The DNA here is from genome assembly GCF_050956485.1 of Nocardia sp. CA-145437. NCBI lineage: Bacteria > Bacillati > Actinomycetota > Actinomycetes > Mycobacteriales > Nocardiaceae > Nocardia > Nocardia sp. CA-145437. The sequence goes on from NZ_CP191204.1 coordinate 1,265,174, forward strand.
GAGAAGGCCAGCCAGCCCATCGACAGCCCGGCGAAGGTCGCGCCGATGGCGAGGGTGTAGGCGGGTCCGATCTTGGCGGAGATGCGGCCGGTGTTGAAGGAGAAGAAGGTCATCAGCGCAGCGCTCGGGATGCCGTAGAGGCCGACCGACAGCACGGTCCCGGACAGGCCGTAGCCGACTTTGTCCGCGGGTGTCTGAATGAAGTTGGAGACCAGCGAGAACGCGCCGAACATGGAAAAGCCGAGTAGCGCGGAGGCCACGTTCGCCGACAGCGACTGCGGGCCGACGAGCAGCTGCAGGCGCACCAGCGGCTGTTCGACCTTCAGCTCCACGAACACCCAGACGGCGGTGAGCACCGCGGCGGCCGCGAACATGCCGATGACCGAGGTGGAGCCCCAGCCCCAGCGCGGGCCCTCGCTGATGCCGAGCAGCAGGCAGATCAGCAGCGCGGCCAGCAGGGCCGCGCCGATGAAGTCGGGCTTGCCGCCGTGGCGAACGCCATTGTTCTTGGCGCTCACCTGGATCAGCACGGTGGCGACCACGCCCAGACCCGCGGTCAGCCAGAAGACCGGGTGCGGGTCGGTGGTGTGGTCGGCGATGACACCGGTGGCCAGCAGGCCGATGGTGCCGCCGACGCCCATGGTGCCGGACACGACTCCGATTGCGCGGACCAGCCTTTCGCGCGGGAACGTGTCGCGGATGATGCCGATGGCGAGCGGGATCATGGCCGACGAGATGCCTTGCAGCGCCCGGCCGATGATGTAGACGGGCAGCGTGGTGGCGAAGGCGCACACGACCGAGCCGACGATGAGCACGCCCATGGTGACCATGACCATCGGCTTCTTGCCGTACATGTCGCCGAAGCGGGAGAGCAGCGGCGTGGCGACCGCGCCGGAGAGCAGCGCGGCGGTGAACAGCCAGGTGACCCCGGCGACATCGGTGTGCAACTGCACGATGAAGCGCGGCAGCAGCGGAATCACGACGGTCTGCTGCAAGGACACGACCAGACCGGCCGCTGACAACGCGAGCAGGGTGAGGCCGAGGTGGGCCTTCGAAGGTTCGACGGGTTTCGACACGTCGACCTGACCGACAGCGGTCGTAGTCATGAAATGGTCCTTTGGTTTACTTACCAAAATTAAGTAAATGGGTTTCGTAAGATAACCACATGCCGCGATCGGAAGCCATTCCCGCCATCGAAGTTGACGCAGCTCACATCGTCGAACTGGAACGCGCGCTGGCCCGTGTCGCCTACCTGCTGACCCGGGTCCGCCGCCACGACAAAGCCATGGTGCAGTGCGGCCTGACCATGGACCGGGCCAGCGTCCCGCTGCTGCGCCTGCTCGCCGACGCCCCCGAACCCATGCGGCTGGGCGAGCTCGCCACCCGCCTGGACGTGGAGGCCCCGCACGTGAGCCGCCAGATCCAGCGCCTGGAGAAGGCCGGGTATGTGGAACGCGTCCAGGACCCGGACGACCGTCGCGCCCAGCGGGTCGGACCCACCGCGTCGGGTCGCCAGGCCGTGGAGGCCGTGCGCGAGGTGATGCGCGGCTGGATGGCCGAGGCGCTCGCCGACTGGAGTCCCGAGGACCTGAAGGCCGTCGCCGTCCTCAATCACCGCATGGTGGACGCCTTCCTCGACCATGCCGAGGTGATCGGCGATCTGGGCGCCACCGCGCGCGAGCGCCCCTCGACCTGAGCCTCAGTCGCTCGCCGGTGCCGGAACGGGCGCAGCGACCGCGCGGGCGCCCCACGCGCACAAGGCCATCGCGGCCAGCGGCACCGTCATGGCCGCGGTCAGTGGCACCAGCTTGTCGAGCCAGCCGATGACGGCCGGACCGGCCAGCAGGCCCACATAGCCGAGCCCGAAGACGCGCGACATATCCGTCGCCGCCGTCGCCGAGCCCAGATTGCCCGCGGCCGTGAACACCTGCGGGACGCCGCCGGACAAGCCGATCCCGCACAGCGCCCACCCCGCCACGGTCAGCGGCAGCCACCCGGACAGCACGACGACCCCGAAACCGACGGCCGCCACGGCCGTTCCCCAGCGCAGCACGCCCACCCGGCCGAGCCGGCCGCTCACCCGGTCCGCGCCGAATCGGCCGATGGTCATGGTCAGGGAGAACGCGGTGAAGGCCAGCGCGGCGGCGCCCGCGTCGACACCGAGCCGATCGCGGACCTGCAGGGCGCTCCAGTCCGCGGCGACGCCCTCGGCCATCAGCAGCGCGAAAGCGATCAGCCCCAGGGCCACGACCTTCCGTCCCATCCGCCGGGAGGGCTCGCCGTCCGATGGCGTCGGGGCTTCGGTGGCCGGAAGATGCTGGGCCGCCGCCGGATCCACGTACGTGCCGGGCACGTCGTCCGCCGCCGGGGCGGTGTGCGGGAGCAAGGCGGGGATCGCCACAACCGTGACGGCGAGGCCGACCGCCGTGGTGAGGGTGAACGTCGCGGGCAGGGACCAGTGCGCGTGCTGAGCGGCCGCCCCGAAGGCCGAGCCGAGGAATCCTCCGCAGGAGAAGAAGGCGTGGAACGCGGACATGATGGGCCGGGCGTAGGCCCGCTCGATGTGGACCGCTTGCGCGTTCATGGACACGTCCAGCGCGCCGTTGGCGAAACCGAAGGCGCACAGGAACAGTCCGAGGGCGGCGGGAGAGGCGGCGTGGGCCGGGCCGAGCAGCGTCAGGGCCAGCAGCGTGACGGCCGCCGCGGTGAGCGTGCGGCTACCCACCCGGTCCGCGAGCGGCCCCGCGGTCTGCATGCCCACGATGGCGCAGCCCGCCATGAGCAGGATCAGCATGCCCAGCACGGTCGGTGAGACGCCGGCGCGCGCGGTGACGGCGGGGATGTGCACGATCCACACGGCCGAGAGCATCCCGTTGAGCCCGAACACCGCGAACAGTGCCAGGCGCGCCTTGCGGAGGCGGGGAGTGGGCGTCGCAGCGGCCATCGGTACGACGCTACCGGGTGCACCCGGCGTCTCCCCGGTTTTCGCGATCCGTCCCGGCGGCGTCGACGGTCGGGACCGCGATCCGAATCGTTTGCGGTACAACCTGTTTGCCTATCATTGTACGAGGCGGCACCGACAGCTTTCGGCCCCGCCGCCGGGCCGCGATCGCCCCCCGACTTCCGGGGCTACCGGCTGGCCAGGGGCGATGCAAAGGGGCGGATGCCGGTGACCTCACGCGTCCGCGGTGACCGACCAGACCCCGGTCGCGGCCGCCGCGCGCACGTAATCGGCGAAGTCGCGCGGCTCCCGGCCCAGCGCCCGCCGCACTCCGTCGGTGACGGGCGAGTTGCGTCCGTCCAGCACCGTGCCGAACAGGTAGTCCAGCAGGCTGACCTCGTCGGCGGGGACCCCGTAGGAGGTCAGGGCCGCGACGAATTCGGTTCGGGTGAGCGGGATGTAGGCGATCTCCCGTCCCGACGCCGCACCGATCTCGGCCACCGCCGTGGCGAAGCTGATCGCGCACGGGCCGGTCAGCTCGTACACCTGCCCGGCGTGCCGGTCGTCGAGCAGCGCCGCCACTGCCACCTCGGCGATGTCGTCGGCGTGCACGAACGGCTCCTGGACGTCACCGGCGGGCAGGGCCACCTCGCCGGCCAGGATGAAGTCGGCGAACGAGCCCTCGTCGAAGTTCTGCGCGAACCAGGCGCAGCGCACCACGGTCCACGACATTCCCGAATCCCGCACGATGCCTTCGCATTCCAGGGCCTCGGGTTCGCCGCGGCCCGACAGCAGCACCACGGTGCGCACCCCGGCCGCGGCGGCCCGGTCGCAGAACGCCTTGATGTCGGCGGGGGCGCCCGGCACCGCGAGATCCGGTTGGTAGGACAGGTATACGGCGTCGACGCCGTCCAGAGCGGCCGTCCAGGTTTCGCGGTCGGTCCAGTCGAACGGGATTGCGGCCGTGCGCGAACCGGCCCGCACGGGCACGCCGTGCTCGGTCAGCAGGGCGGCCACCCGGCGTCCGGTCTTGCCGGTCGCGCCGAGGACGAGGACGGTGTTCGCGCTGCTCGAGGTGGTTTCGTTGATCATGTAACGAGTACACCGGGATTCGGCGAGCGCGAACATGGTTGAGAAGCGCCCGGGCATTTGCCATCGTCTTTGTCATGGATGCGTTGGCCAGTCTGCTCGAAGGACCACGGGCGCGAGCGGCATTCGTGATGCGCTCGTCGTTCGATCCGCCGTGGTCCCTGCGAATTCGGGACGAGGCCCCGCTGACCGTGGTGGCGGTGGTGCGGGGCGGCGGCTGGGTGCTGCCGGAACCCTCGAACGGCAAGCCGGGTCCGCCGCGGCAGCTGCGCACCGGCGATATCGCCATCTTCCGCGGCCCCGACCACTACGTCGTCGCCGACGATCCGGGCACCGCGCCGCAGGTGCTCATCGAGCCCGGCAACATCACCACCACCATGGACGGTGAAGTCCTGTGCGAGGCACTGAGTCTGGGCGTGCGCAGCTGGGGCACCAGCGCCGACGCCCAGACCGTGCTGGTCACCGGCACCTACGAGCACGAGTCCGCGGCCAGTCGCCGGCTGCTGCGCGCGCTGCCGCCCATCGCGGTGCTGGGCCGCGGCGAGATCGACTCGCGGGTGCTGGATCTGCTGGTCGACGAGTCCGCCAAGGATCTGCCGGCGCAGGGGGCCATGCTGGACCGACTATTGGATCTGCTGCTCATCGCCACCCTGCGCGCCTGGTTCTCCCGCGCCGACGCCCCCGCCTGGTATCACGCCTACGGTGATCCGCTGGTCGGCAAGGCGCTGCGGCTCATGCAGCACAATCCCGCCCACCCGTGGACGGTCGCCTCGCTGGCCGCGGAGGTCGGCGTCTCCCGGGCCGCGCTGGCCCGCCGCTTCACCGAACTGGTCGGCGAACCGCCCATGGCCTTCCTCACCGACTGGCGGCTGGCCCTGGCCGCCGACCTGCTGCACGAATCCGACGCCACCCTCGAGGCCATCGCCCGCCGCGTCGGCTACGGCAGCGCTTTCGCCCTGTCCACCGCCTTCAAACGCCACTACGGCATCAGCCCCCGCGACCATCGCGCCACACCCGACGAACGCTCCGCCTGAATACACGGCGGACCGCGCCTCGGCCGGAGCGGCTAAGGTTCGTGTTCGGAAAGCCTCAACTCGAAGGTTCGCGGCCGTCCCGATTCTGGACCGACGGAGCGGGGGAGCGAAGCGGAGGAGCGGAGGAGGGAAGAATCGGGACCAGGGGCCGCGAACCCGTCCGGAGCGAAGCGGAGGGCAGGATGACTGAGTACCCCGTGTTGTGGCCGGTGCCGACGCGCTGGGCCGATAACGACCACTACGGGCACGTGAACAACGTGACGTACTACTCGTACTTCGACACGGCCGTGAACGCCTGGCTGATCAGCGCGACCGGAACCGATATCCGGGACCTGCACGCGATCGGCGTGGTAGCCCAGACCTCCTGTAAGTTCCTGGGGTCGATCAGCTTCCCGGACATGCTGCGGGTGGGCATTCGGGTGGCGCGCCTGGGCAATTCGAGCATCAACTACGAGCTGGCCATCTTCCGCGACGGCGGCGACCATCTGGAGCTGGCCGCCACCGGCACCTTCACGCACGTCTACGTGGACGAGCAGACCCGCAAGCCGGTGCCGATCCCGGCGGTCATCCGGGCGGCCGCCGAGCCGCTGGTGGTCGCGGGGCCCGCCGAGGGCTAGACCCGGCTCAGCAGGGTCAGCGGATCCTCCAGCAGGGCGGCCACGCTCGCCAGGAACCGCGACCCCTGCTCGCCGTCGATCATCCGGTGGTCGAAGCTCAGGCCCAGGCTGGTCACCCAGCGCACGGCCAGTTCGTCGCGATGCACCCACGGCCGCTTGCGGATGGAGCCCAGGCACAGGATCGCCGCCTCGCCCGGATTTACCAGCGGCACACCGGTGTCCACGCCGAACACGCCCACATTGGTGATGGTGAAGGTGCCGCCGGTCAGGTCGGTGGGGGTGGCGGTGCCACTGCGCGCTTTGCCCGCGACCCCGGCGATCTCGAGGCACAGGTCGCGCAGCGTGAACCCTTGCGCGTCCTTGAGATTGGGCACCAGCAGCCCGCGTTCGGTGGCGACCGCGAAGCCCAGGTTCACGTAGTGCTTGGTGACGATCTCCTGATTCGCCTCGTCCCAGCGGGCATTGATCTCCGGGAACTCGGTGAGCGCCGCCAGCGCGGCCCGGGCTACCAGGGCCAGCGGGGTGAGGGTGAGCCCGGTGAAGCTGGGCGTGGTGCGCAGATGCTCGAGCAGCTCCATGGACGCGGTGAAGTCGGTGGTCACGAAGGTGCTGGCCTGCGGAATGTGCTGGGCGCTGGCCACCATGGCGGCGGCGGTGCGCTTGCGGATGCCGCTGATCGGTGTGCGGGTCTCGCGTTCGGCGGGGACGGCGCGGCCGCCGCCGAGCGCCGGATGCATGGGGGTCACCTCGGGCGCGGCCTGGGTGGCGGGCAGCGCGGTGAGGGTGGCGGGCGGCGGGGTGTGGATCGGAATGTGGCCCGAGCTCATGGATTCCGGCCGCATGCCGTGCAGATCCTCGATGGTGACCGCGCCCTGCGGTCCGGTGCCGATCACGGTACTCAGGTCGATCCCGATCTCACGGGCCAGCTTCCGGGCGGCCGGGGTGGCGGCGGGCCGTCCGGCGGGTGCGGAACTGCCGAGTCCCTCCGCACCGTCGTAGCCCATGCCGCGCGCGCTTGCCGCGCGGGCCGCGCGTCGGGAGACCGGCTCGGCGTCGGGGCCGTAGCCGACCAGCACGGATTGCCGTTCGGCCGGAGCCTCCGGGGTTTCCGCGGCGGCGTCCGTGGCTGCTGTTGCTTCCGGGGCGCCGATCGTCCCGGCGGGCGCGGCCATGCCGATCCGGATCAGCGGCGCTCCGACCGGCACGGTGTCGCCGGGTTGGGCCAGCAGTTCCAGCACCGTGCCCGCGTACGGGCTGGGCAGCGCCACCTGGGCCTTGGCCGTCTCGACCTCCGCGATGACCTGGTTGAGCGCGACGCTGTCGCCGGGCGCGACCGCCCACGACACCAATTCCGCGTCGGCCAGGCCCTCGCCGAGATCGGGCAAACGGAATTCCATGACCTGCTGCTGACTATCCACCGGGCTTCCTCCGTGCGGTAACCATTCGTGCGGCGAGCGGCTTAAGCGGCGAGCGTGCGGTCGACCGCGGCGAGAATGCGATCGGGGTCGGGCAGGTGGTGCCGCTCGAGCTTAGCCGGGGGATAGGGGATGTCGAAGCCACCGACGCGCAATACGGGCGATTCCAGATGGTAGAAACAGCGTTCGGTGATCCGGGCCGCGATTTCGGCTCCCAGCCCGGCGAATACGGGCGCTTCGTGCACCACGATCAGCCGCCCGGTTTTCCGCACCGAGGTCTCGATGGTGTCGAAATCGATGGGCGAGAGACTGCGCAGATCGATCACCTCGATCGAATGTCCTTCCGCCGCCGCGATATCGGCGGCGGTGAGCGCGGTGGCCACGGTGCCGCCGTACGCCACGATGGTGGCGTCCTCCCCGGACGCGCAGATCCGCGCCTGGTCCAGCGCGATTCCGCCGTCGTGGTCGAGTCGTTCGACATCCACCTCGGCCTTGTCCCAGTACCGGCGTTTCGGCTCGAAGAAGATCACCGGATCGTCGAGGTCGATGGCCTGCCGGATCATCAGATAGGCGTCCGCTGGATTACTCGGCGACACCACCCGCAGCCCCGCGGTGTGCGCGAAATACGCTTCCGGCGATTCCGAGTGGTGCTCGACCGACCCGATGCCGCCGCCGAACGGAATGCGAATGGTGATGGGCGCGACCACTTTTCCGCGGGTCCGGGCGTGGATTTTCGCGACCTGCGAGACGATCTGGTCGAACGCCGGGTACACGAATCCGTCGAACTGGATTTCACAGACCGGTCGCAATCCTCGCAAAGCCATTCCGAAAGCGGTTCCGATGATTCCGGATTCGGCCAGTGGAGTATCGATGACGCGGTTGTTGCCGAAATCCTTCTGCAGCGTGTCGGTGACCCGGAAGACGCCGCCGAGGCGGCCGATGTCCTCACCCATGAGCACGACCTTCGGATCGTCCTCCAGGCTGCGGCGCAGTCCGTGGTTGATCGCTCCGGCGAACGTGGTCTTCATCGTCCGACTCCCTCCAGGTAGGCCGCGTACTCGCGGCGTTCTTCCTCGATCAGCCGATGCGGGGTGGCGTACACGTGGTCGAAGAGCTGGTCGGGGTCCGGGTCGGGCATGGTGAGGGTGGCGGTGCGCAGCCGGGCGGCGATGTCGTCGGCGCGCGCGGCCACGGTCGCCTCGAAGTCGCTGTCCCACAGGTCCTCTCGTTCCAGCAGTCGCCGCATCCGGTCGATGGGGTCGCGGCGCTGCCAGAGTTCGAGTTCGGCGGCGGTGCGGTAGCGGGTGGGGTCGTCGGCGGTGGTGTGCGGGCCCATCCGGTAGGTGATGGCCTCGACGAAGCTGGGTCCGCCGCCGGCCCGCGCGTGCCGCAGCGCCTGCCGGGTCACGGCCAGCACGGCGAGTGCGTCGTTGCCGTCGACCTGGACACCGGGGATGCCGTAGCCGAGGGCGCGATTCGCGATCGGGGTGGCGCTCTGCACCCGGACCGGCGCGCTGATCGCCCAGTGGTTGTTCTGGCAGAAGAACACCACGGGCGCCGACCAGGTGGCGGCGAAGCCGAGCGCCTCGGCGATATCGCCCTGACTGGTCGCGCCGTCGCCGAAGTAGGCGATGGTGGCGATCTCCGCGCCCTCGAGATGCGCGGCGTAGGCGTAGCCGGTGGCGTGCAGGCCCTGCGCGCCGACCACGATGGCGGGATTGGTCATGTTGACCTGGTCGGCGTCCCAGCAGGAGTGCGCGGCTCCCCGCCAGAGCCGGGTGAGGTCCTCGGGCGCGACGCCGCGGCAGTAGGCGACACCCGCCTCGCGGTAGCTGCAGAACACGTAGTCGTCGGATTCGAGGGCGTGGGACGAGCCGATCTGCGCGGCCTCCTGACCGAGCAGCGGGGGCCACAGTCCGAGCTGGCCCTGCCGTTGCAGAGCGGTGGCCTCGGTGTCGATGCGCCGGGCCACGACCATGTCCGCGTAGAGGGCGCGCAGGCGCGGGCCGTCGATATCGGCGATCAGCGGGGCGTGCACGCGATCGTGGACGCGCTGTCCGTCGGGCTGGATGAGCTGGACCGGATAGGTGTTCTTGTCGGGCATGGGTATCGCCTCCTGACACCGGGTGACATCGCTTCGACCGCGGGATTGTGTCCGTGTGGCAAACCAATGTGTGTCCTGTACCACAAGCATCCTCCGCGTGGCGATCTGCGCAAGCCTGACGCGCAGAACTGAGCAGAATGCACGGTCAATTCGCCTTCGTCGGTGTCATACTGATCCCCATGAGCAGCAGGGAGCCCAATCCGGTGCCGCTGGACGCCACCGATGCCCGGTTGTTGCTGGAGTTGGTCGCGAACCCGCGCGCGACCGGTGTCGACCTGGCCGCTCGCCTGGGGCTTTCCCGCAATACCGTGCAGGCCAGACTGGCTCGCTGGGAGGCGAGCGGGGTGCTGGCCAGCTTCGAGCGCCGGGTGGACCCGCGTGCGCTCGGCTACTCCCTGGCCGCCTTCGTCGCGGTGGTGGTGGACCAGCATCGGCTCGACGCGGTGGCGGCCGAACTCGCGGAGATCCCGGAGGTCACCGAGGTGTGCGGCATGACCGGGCCGACGGATCTGACGGTCCGGGTGGTGGCCGCGGACGCGGAGGATCTGTATCGGGTGGCGGGCAGCATCCTGAGGATCCCGGGGGTGGAGCGCACCAATATGGCGCTGGTCATGCAGTCGCTGGTCGGCCCGCGCATCACGCCGCTGCTGGAACGGCTGGCGGCCGGCGGCAGCGCGTAATTCAGTCCAGTTTCGGCTGATTGGCCGCAGACCGGCGGGTGACTGGACCGCGACGATAGCCCCATGAGCACCAGCGTCACTCCCGCCGCCGAGGTCGGGAGCCCACCGGAGGCAGGTCCCGGGCAGCCGATCGGAGCCGGCATCGTCACCGCGCTGGTCGGTTTCACCAGTTCGTTCGCGGTGGTGCTGGCGGGTCTCACCGCCATGGGAGCCACGTCGGCGCAGGCGGCGTCGGGTCTGCTGGCGGTGTGCGTGACCCAGGCCGTCGGCATGCTGGTGCTGAGCCGCCGCTATCGGATGCCGATCACACTGGCCTGGTCCACGCCCGGCGCGGCTCTGCTGGCGAGCACCGGGGCGGTTGCGGGCGGCTGGGCCGCGGCGGTCGGCGCGTTCGCGGTGGCGGGCGGACTCATCGTGCTGACCGGATTCTGGGACCGGCTGGGCGCGCTCATCGCCGCCATTCCGGTGGAGATCGCGCAGGCCATGCTGGCCGGAGTGCTGCTGCCGCTGTGCCTCGCGCCGGTGAAGGCGTTGCCGGTGAGCCCGGCCGTGGTTGTGCCGGTCATCGTGACCTGGCTTGTGCTGCAACGCTTCGCGCCGCGCTGGTCGGTGTTGGCGGCCTTCGCGGTCGCGGCGGCCGGGTCCGGCATCGACATCGCCGTGCGGCACCGGAGTCTGGAGCTGTCCGCCATGGTGCCCCGGGTGGAATGGACTGTGCCGCACTGGAGTTGGCAGGCCATGATCGGCGTCGCGGTGCCGCTGTACGTGGTGACCATGGCAGCGCAGAACATTCCGGGCACGGCGGTCATGCGCACCTTCGACTATCGGGTGCCGTGGCGCGCGGCCATGACCGTCACCGGATTGGGCACCGTGCTGGGCGCGCCCGCGGGAGGGCACGCCATCAATCTGGCGGCCATCAGCGCCGCGCTCTCGGCGGCCCCGTCCGCGCACCCGGATCCGAAGCGCCGCTGGGTCGCGGCGTACACCGCGGGCTGCACCTATCTGCTGCTCGCGCTGGCCTCGGGCGCGCTGGTCGCCCTGGTGGCCGCCGCTCCGAAGGGCGTACTGGAAACCGTTGCGGGACTTGCCCTCATCGCCACCCTCGCGAGTGCGCTGACCGCCGCGCTCACCCCCGCCGCGCATCGGTCCGCGGCCGCCCTCACCTTCCTGGTGGCGGCCTCGGGCATCTCGATGCTCGGGATCGGCGCGGCCTTCTGGGCGCTGGTCGCGGGTCTGGTGGTGCGCTGGTTCCTGCCGCCCGCCAGCGTCTGAGGCGCGGGAGAGCGGACGCTGTTGCTGGACTCCGTTCCGCGAGCGGCGAACCCGGGCGCGGCGGTGGACGGGCGCAGGAGCTGATCGAGGTGGCGCATCGGAGCCAGCCGCCCGGCGGTTCGGTGGACCGCCGCGCGTCCCGGCCGCGGGTGGTTAGGGTGGGGTGGTTCGCGTCACGAGTGGTGGATCGGCGAGGAGGAGTTGGCTTGAGTTCGGTGCTGATTTCGGTTGCGGAGCTGGCGGACCTGCTGGAGGCGGGCGGGAGCCGGGTGCGATTGCTGGATGTGCGTTGGGCGCTCGGGGATCCGGACGGGCCGCAGCACTATCTGGACGGGCATATTCCGGGGGCGGTCTTCGTCGATCTGGAAACCGAACTCGCCGATCCGCCGTCGGTCGCGCACGGCCGCCACCCCATGCCGGAATTGCCGCATTTGCAGAAGTGCGCGCGCAGCTGGGGCGTCTCCGACGGCGACACGGTGATCGTGTACGACGCCACCGGCGGCCTGGCCGCGGCCCGCGCCTGGTGGCTGCTGCGCTGGGCCGGCCTCGCCGATGTCCGCATCCTGGATGGCGGGCTGCCCGCGTGGGAGGCGGCCGGTGGGAAGATCGCCGCCGGTGACGAACCCGACCCCGAACCCGGCACGGTGGTGCTGTCCTCGGGGCACATGCCGACCGTCGACGCCGATGGTGCGGCCGGCTGGCAAGGCGTGCTGATGGATGCCCGGGCGGGCGAGCGCTACCGCGGCGAGATGGAGCCCGTCGACCCGCGCGCGGGCCACATTCCGGGTGCGGTGAGCGCGCCGACCGCCGAGAACCTCACCGCTGCCGGGCATTTCCGGCCGCCGGCCGAATTGGCAGCCCGCTTCGAGGGTTTCGGCTCCGGACCGGTCGCGGTGTACTGCGGCTCCGGGGTGACCGCCGCCCACCAGGTCGCGGCACTGGCCGTCGCCGGCATCGACGCCGCGCTCTATCCGGGCTCGTGGTCGCAGTGGTCCAACGATCCCAAGCGCCCGGCGGCCACCGGACCCGACCCGGCCTGATCGACGCCGCCCCCGCCGGACCGGATCGGATCCGGCGGGGGCGCGTGAACCCGGCCGGCGCCGACGAACCGGACGCCGGCCCCGGCAACAGCCGCCGCGCCGCGCCCGGCAGTGCCTGTGCTCAACCGGGTTTGACGCCGGTCAGGATGCCGGTCGCGAACGGACCGGTGCGGAATTCGACTGCGGTGAAACCGATCTCGGCCAGCGAGGCGCGGTAGCGGCGGACATCCACCGCGGCCAGCGAGTCGCCGGGGCCGTCGTGAGTGTGCCCGTGATGGTCGGTTCCGTCGTGACCGCTGTCGCCGTGCCCGTGATCACGGCCGCCGCGATGCGCGGCCAGACCGGCCATGGCGCGAATCGCCAGTCCGCGCACGCCCGTGGTCGCCGGGTGGGTGTCCGCCAGCAGCAGGCGGCCGCCGGGTCGCAGCACTCGGAAGAAGCCCGCCAGCGCGGTGTTCCGATCCGCCTCGGCGATGTGGTGCATGGCGAACGTGCACGTCGCCACGTCGAAGGACGCGTCGGGATGGGGCAGGGCTTGGGCCGCGCCCAGTTCGAAGACACAGTTCGGGGCCGCGTGGGCGGTGGCGTACTCGATCATCGGCGCGGACGGATCGACGCCGACCACGCGCCCGTGCGGCCCGGCCTGGCGGGCCAGCTCATTGGCCAGCCGCCCCGGACCGCAGCCGACGTCGATGGCGTGATCTCCGGGCCGGATGCCCGCGGTGGTGGCGAAGTGCCGCGCCAGGCTGCCGCCGCGGCCGAGGAAGAAGACGTCGGTGAGCAGGGTGTAGCCGCGCGGCCAGGTGATCAGGGCTCCGACGGACCGGGCGTCGATATCGGACACTTGCTTGTTCTCAGTCATGTGTTCCATCATCGAAGGATGGGAAATGCCAGGCCAGAAGCAGTTTCCCCGGATGTGTACGTTTCGGGACACCCCGCCGGGATCCGTCCCGGAACGGATCCGGACCCGGTTGCCGACCGCCGGGTGCGCCGCACCCGTGCGGCGCTGCACCGGGCGCTCATCGAACTCATGCTGTCTCGCCCGTACGCGCGAATCACCGTGCGGGACATCATCGATCGCGCCGACGTCGGCCGCTCCACCTTCTACGCGCACTACCGCGACAAGGACGATCTGCTGCTGGTCAGCTGTATCGAGTATGTGCGGGGCGAGATTTCGGCGGAGCTGTCCCGTTTTCCGGGCCCCCCGCCGCCGCTGCTGCCGATCGAGATCCTGTTCCGTCTGATCGACGCCCACCCGGAGGTGTACCGGCCGCTGGTCGGTCCGCGCGCCAACGCCACAGTGCTGCGGTCGATCCGGCAGATGTACGCCGAACTGCTCACCGAGCATCTGGCCCCGCTGCTGGGCCCCGACCCCGCGGCGGCGTCCGTCGCGATCACCTTTCTTTCCTGGGGGCTTTACGGATTGCTCGAATCGGTCATGGATCCGGCCCAGGAGCTCACCGCGGAACAGGCGTACCGGCATTTCGCCGCGCTATGGGCAGCCGCGGGCGACGCCCGCGAGGGCGGCGCGGTCGGCGGCGGTGACAGGTAGCCCGTACCGGCCGGCGGCGGTCAGATACTTGCCCGCGTAGAAGCAGCGATTCGCCCGCGCGGGCGGCAGCCAGTCGCCGGGCGTGCGATCGCCCTTGTCCTGGTTGGTCTTTCCGTCCACCGCGAGCAGGTTGTAGTCGACGTCGTTGGCGAACCGCACCCGCCGCGCCATCGGCCAGCCCGCCGCGCCCAGATCCCAGGCGGCCGCCAGCGGATACACGTGGTCGATCTGCACGGCCTTGGCCGCCGCCCGCTCGAACGCGATGCGCCGCCCGGTGTACGGATCGTTCAACGCGCCCGCGACCACCACGCAGGCATCGCCCGGCCGCAGGACCACCTCGGTGAGCTGGCGTGCGAGGACGCTGTTGCGGCTGTCGCACCCGTCGTGGCCGCCGGGCCCGTCGTGATCATCGGTCCAGGACGGGCCGAACACACACCCCTGCCCGCCGCCGCATCCGCGCTGGTAGCCGCCGGGTCGCGGCCGCGCGGGCACGGTGACCACGGCGGTGAGCAGGCGTTCGAGCTGGACGCGGGTAGGGCTGCCCGGCGCGGGAGTCACCTGCCCGACGGCCCCGCACCCCAGGACCGCGAACAGGATGACCACCGTGCCGAGCAGCGAAGTCGCGCCTCTGAGCCACACGGCATCAGGTGTATCGCTACCGCCCGCCGGAGCGGGCCGTCATGCGAACTTCGCACCCCCGCGGCGGTTTACAGCCAGGCGTGGGCCAGGATGTCGTCGGCCGCCGTCTCCGACAGTTGCGGCGGAAAGCGCGTGGCCGCAATGGAATCCACGTGCGCGCCGTCGTGCCCGATGAGCCACGAGCCGCCCCGGTCCTCGCACTCGGCGATCTTGGCGAAGATGGTGAGCAGGAATGTGATGGAGTCGCGTGGATCCGGGGTCCGGGCGAGTCGCTGCGACTCACCGGGCCGGGACAGATCCAGCCACACCCCGGACTGCCCGTCCAGGCGCATCCCCACGATCTTCGCTGTATCCACGAAGGTGAATTTCCGCCGTTCCCACGAAGTCGTGGGCGTGAAGGCCTGCTCGAGCACTTGGAGCAGAATCGTCATCTTCACGGCCTCCCTACGGTCTCGAAAGTGCCACGGCCCCGGATTGGGTCGCGGTGATGTCGGGTGCGCACACAGGTGTTACCGACATGCGGTGACCTGCGGATTTATCCAGTATGTGCCGTATCCGATCAGAAATAAAGAGGGACCTGACTCGCGGGTAGCGCGGGCCCTGTCGGGGCGGGCTGCTTGGATGGTCGGATGCTGCACGGACTGTGGACGCCCGGGTCCGGGTTGGTGCTGTGGCACGACCCGGACGGCTTCGTGCTCGCCGACGAGACGGAGAAGCTGCCCGAGCCGCTGCGGTCGGTGGTGCGGGCGGCCAAGTGGCGGCACTGGGCCGAGGTCACGCTGGCGGGGGAGTACGGCAAGGAACGGGCCCGGGTGCGGGCGCACGCGCTGGCCCCGGAGGCGGCGGCCCGGGTGCTGCTGGGGGAGCTGCCGCCGCACTGGCCGGTGGCGGGGGATCTGCGCTATCTGGGCCATGTGGCGCGCGGGATCGAGCGCTGGGTGCGGGCGGGGCGGATCGTGCCGGAGATCCGGCGCGACGACGGGGAGTGGTGGGTGCGGTGGCGGCTGGTCGGCGGGCAGCGGCAGCGGGCCTGGCTGGCCGAGTTGGCCGTAGCCATGCCGTCGGCGCTGAAGGACCACGGCAGGCCCGCCGACATCCTGGAGAACCTGGTCGCCGAGCTGACCGATCCCATTGCCAGGACATGGATTTCCGAACGCGATCCCGAGATCGGTTCCGCGCCGACGGATTCGGTGCCGCATCCGCTGTTGAGGGCACTGCTGGACGCCACACCGCTGGAGACCGGATCGCATCGGGTGGCGGCGGTGCTCGAGGACTGGCGCACCAGTCTCACCGCGGGCGAACCCGATCTGGTGCTGCGCCTGCTGGAACCCGACGGCGACGAGCCGGGTGAACTGTGGCGGCTCGAGGTCTGCCTGCGCGTCGAAGGTGAAGCGCCGCAACCGGTGCTGCTGCCCGGCGATCCGATGCTGACCCGGCTGGCGGGGGAGAAGCTGAGCGCCGCCAAGGAGGTGTATCCGCGCCTGCGGGACCTGCCCGGCGATCCGCGCAGCATGGACCTGTTCCTGCCCACCGAGGTGGTCATGGACCTGGTGGCGCACGGCGCGAACGTGCTGGCCGCCGCCGGGGTGCGTCTCATGCTGCCGCGCGCCTGGCGGGTCGCCGCACCGACCATGAAGCTGCGGGTGCAGAGCCCCGCGGCCACCGAAACCGCTGTGGGGCTCAAGGGTTTGGTGTCGTTCCGGTGGGAGCTGGCGCTGGGCGACACGGTGCTGACGCCCGCGGAGATGGCGCGGCTGGTGGACGCGAAATCGGATCTGGTGCGCTTGCGCGGGGACTGGGTGCAGGCCGACCATCGCATGCTCGCCGCGGCCGCCGACTACGTCTCGGGCCGCACCGACGGCACCGAGACCACGATCGGCGGCCTGTTCGCCGAGCTGTCCGCGCATCCGGTGATCGGTGTGCCGCTGGACGAGGTCACCGCGACCGGCTGGGCGGCAGAGCTTTTCGCCGGCGAGCGCGCCACCGAGCCGGTGCCCGACCCGGTCGGCCTGAAGGCCCAGCTGCGGCCCTATCAGCAGCGCGGCCTGGCCTGGCTGGCGACCATGAGCCGCCTGGGCTGCGGTGCGATCCTCGCCGACGACATGGGCCTGGGCAAGACCGTGCAGGTGCTGGCCCTGCTGGCGCACGAGCGGGAAACGGCCGCCGTGCCGACCGGCCCCACCCTGCTGGTGTGCCCGATGTCGGTGGTGGGCAACTGGCAGCGGGAGGCCGAACGCTTCGCCCCGGATCTGCGCGTGCTGGTGCACCACGGCCCCGCCCGCCGCTCGGGCGCGGAACTGGATGCGGCGGTGACGGATTCGGATCTGGTGGTCACCACCTACGCCCTGCTGGCCCGCGATGTGGAGGAGCTGAAGCGGCAGGACTGGCAGCGGGTGGTGCTGGACGAGGCGCAGCACATCAAGAACGCCGGGACCCGGCAGGCGCGCGCGGCCCGGCTGGTCCCGGCGCGGCATCGACTGGCGCTCACCGGAACTCCGGTGGAGAACCGCCTGGAGGAGTTGCGGTCGATCCTGGATTTCGCCAATCCCAAGCTGCTGGGCAAGGCGTCGGAGTTCCACGCCCGGTTCGCGGTCCCGATCGAGCGTGAGCACGACGAGAACGCCGTCACCCGCCTGCGCGCCATCACCTCGCCGTTCGTGCTGCGCCGGGTCAAGACCGATCCGGCGGTGATCTCGGATCTGCCGGAGAAGATCGAGATGACGGTGCGGGCCAACCTGACGGTGGAGCAGGCCGCGCTGTATCAGGCTGTCCTGGACGATATGTCGGCCACACTGAAGGCCGCCGAGGGCATGGAACGCAAGGGCGCGGTACTGGCCGCGCTGACCCGGCTCAAGCAGGTCTGCAACCACCCGGCCCACTACCTGAACGACGGTTCGGCGGTGCTGCGCCGCGGTCAGCACCGGTCCGGGAAACTGGCGCTGGTCGAGGACATCCTGGAATCGGTCATCGCCGACGGGGAACGCGCCCTGATGTTCACCCAGTTCGCGGAGTTCGGAAAGCTGCTGGCCCCCTTCCTGTCCGAGCGTTTCGGGGCCGAGGTTCCGTTCCTGCACGGCGGGGTGAGCAAGCAGGCCCGCGATGCCATGGTGGCGGACTTCCAGGGCGGCGACGGCCCGCCGCTGATGCTGCTGTCGCTCAAGGCCGGCGGCACCGGCCTCAATCTCACCGCCGCCAATCACGTGGTGCACCTGGACCGCTGGTGGAATCCGGCGGTGGAGAACCAGGCCACCGACCGCGCCTTCCGGATCGGCCAGCGCCGGGATGTGCAGGTGCGCAAGCTGGTCTGCGTCGACACCATCGAGGAGCGGGTGGACGACATGCTGAAGGGCAAGAGCCGGCTGGCCGATCTCACCGTCGGCGCCGGCGAGCACTGGATCACCGAACTCGGCGACGAGGAGCTGCGGGAACTGTTCGCGCTGGGAGCGGAGGCGGTCGGCGAATGAACGATGTCATCGACTTCGGCGGGTACGGCAAGCGCCGCCCGGTGCGCGGCGGGGTGCCGGCGCGCAGCCGCCGCGGCGCCGCCTTCGCCCGGACCTGGTGGGGCCGTGCCTTTCTGGACGCCGTGGAGCAGGTCGCCGACGCCGGGCGGCTCTCGCGCGGCCGCTCCTACGCCCGCACCGGCCAGGTGATCAACTACCGGCTCGAGGAGGGCATGGTGACCGCGGAGGTGCAGGGCAGTCAGCCTCGCCCCTTCGTCTCCGTGCTGACCATGCGGACCTTCGACCGCCACCACCTGGAGGAACTGGCGGACGCGGTGCGCGAGTCGCCGGGCATGCTGGGCGAGATCGCGGCGGGCACGCTGCCCCGGGCGCTGGGCCCGCTGCTGCTGCCGACGACGGTGTCCGAACTCGACTTCTCCTGCAGCTGCCCGGATCACAGCTGGCCCTGCAAGCACGCGGCCGCCATCTGCTACGTGGTGGCGGAACGGCTCGACGAGCACCCGACCGACCTGCTCACCCTGCGCGGGATCCGGCTCGACGACCTCATCGGCGGCCTGCTGCAGAGCGAGACCCTCGACTGCGGTGACCTGTACGGCGAGCACGCGGCGCTGCCCACGCTGCCGGACCCCGAATTCCATCCGGCCCCCGACGATCTGGACCCGGTGCTGCTGCGCCAGGCCCTGCGCATGACCTCCGAGGACGAGCAGTCCGTCGCCGCCGGGCTGCGGCACCTGCGCGACCTCTACCGCTCCCTGGACCGCTGAGGGCTGTTCCCCGGCCCGCTGCGGGCTGGGCCGTGGCTCGCCGCGGCGCTAGGCCGTGGCGGTCCGGGTGGCGGGCCGATCGTCGGTGCGGCGTCCGCCGGGCGCTTCGAAGGTGTAGTCGTTCAGATCGAAATGGGCTGCCCGCCAGGCGGCTTCGGGCGTGCTCATGGCCCGCAGCGGGACGTCGCCGTTCTTGTCGAAGTAGTAGGAGTTGGCCAGTGTGCAGCTGTCCTGCCAGAACACCTGGGTGCCGCGCCGCGACATCATCTCCTGGAAGTACCGCTCGTTGGCGGCGGCGGTGACCTCCACCCGGGTGGCGGCGTGGCGGCGGGCCCGGCGGAGCAGTCGCAGGATGTGGGTCGTCTGCATCTCGATGAGCGTGAAGTAGGACGCCCCGTTATAGCCGTAGGGCCCGATGATGGTGAAGAAGTTCGGGAACCCGGGCACGCTGACGCCCTCGTAGGCCTGCAGCCGGTGGGTGTCCCACCAATCCTCCAGTCGCAGTCCGCCGCTGCCGTGCAGGTCGAAGGTGGGCATATTGCCCGACTCCATCACCTTGAAGCCGGTGGCCATGATGAGCACGTCGACCTGGTGGTGGCGACCGGTGGTGCGCAGACCGCTCGCGGTGATCTCGGTGATGGGATCGGTTTCGAGGGTGACGTTCTCGCGGTTGAAGGTCTTCAGGTAGTCGTTGGAGAACGACGGCCGCTTGCAGCCCAGCGCGTAGTCGGGTGTGAGCTTCGCGCGAATCTCGGGGTCCCGCACCTGATCCCGCAGGTGCGCGAGCCCGGTGCGTTCGCCGAGCTTCACGATCGGCAGCACCTTGTAGTAGTGCGCCGACAGCGGGAAGGTCAGTTCCACGAACGCCTGGCTGATCCAGCGGGTGACGAACTGCCCGCCGGGCAGTCGCATCAGTGCGCGGGCCACCGGCGGCATGGGCGCGTCGGGCCGCGGCAGGCACCAGATCGGGGTGCGCTGGAAGACCACCAGTTCCGACACCTGCGGCGCGATCTCGGGAATGATCTGGATGGCCGAGGCCCCGGTCCCGATGATCCCGACCCGTTTGCCGCGCAGGTCGACGTCGTGATCCCAGCGCGCGGTGTGCATGGTGACGCCCCGGAACCGTTCCGCCCCCGCGATGTCCGGCAGTTTCGGGCGGGTCAGCACCCCGGTCGCGCCGATGAGGAAGCGGCAGGTCAGCTGGTCGCCGTCGTTGGTGCGCAGCCGCCACAGGTGCAGGTCGTCGTCGAAGTCGGCGCGTTCGATGGTGGTGCCGAACCGGATTCGCGGCCGCAGCCCGTACTTCTGCACGCACCGCTCGGCGTAGGCCTTCAGCTCCCGGCCCGGCGCGTATACCCGCGACCACGAGTTCTGCTTCTCGAACGAGTACTGGTAGCTGAACGACGGAATGTCCACGGCGATGCCGGGATAGGTGTTCCAATGCCAGGTCCCGCCCGGGCCGTCGGCCTCGTCGATCATGACGAAGTCGTCGAATCCGGCCTTGCGCAGGGCGATCGCGGTCCCGATCCCCGAGAATCCCGCTCCCACGATGACGATCTGATGATCGACCACGGTTCTTGTCACGATGCGTCCTCCGCGTAGATGATGCAGTCCACCCGATGCTCGACACCGTCCACGGTGCGAATCCCGAGCGGTGCGATCCGGGCGATGGGCCAGCTGACCAGCGTGCAGTTCGGCTGCCGCAGGGCCCGGTAGTAGCGGCCGTGCACCCGCACCGCCGCCCGCTGGTCCGGCGTCAATTGCCGCCGCACCCACGAATCCCCCACCTGCGCCCGCAGATTCGCCGCGGCCGCCCGTCGCAACGCCTGCCGCCCGCCCCAGCGCAGGGCGTCGAAGCCGACGCGCCCGAGTGCGCCCGGCCAGGTGTTCCTGTGCCCCACGCGGTCACCTCGCCCGGAAGCGGTGGGCGATGCCTGGCTTCCGACAGGCGCGCGGAGATCGCCGGAGCGCGGTGCGGCGGAATCTGCGGGGAGCCGTGACCCCGAGTCGCCGGGCAGTGGCGGCGCGGAGTGCGCCGGGAGCGTCCCGAGCGCGTCGGCGGGTAACCGGTCCAGCACCAGCCGGATGCCGGGGACGGGCGGGGTGGGCACGATCCATACCGGATCGTGCTGGAAGACGGTCACCCGCCGGGCCTGCTCGGCGACCGGGGGCACGACCTTGGCCAGTGCCGCCCCGCCGCCGATCACCGCGACGTGCAGGCGGTCCAGCTCGTATTGATCCCGCCAGTGCGTGCAATGGATCGTGGGTCCGCGGTAGGCGTCTCGGGCCCGGCCGACCGCGCCGCCCCGGATCGGGGAGCTCATCTCGCCACCGGCTCGTAGGTCAGGGCCTTGGACCAGGACGGCGTGCGGCGGCGCAGCACTCGCCCGGGGATGCTGTCGATGGCCTTGTTCAGCGCGTCGTTGAGGCCCTGGATCGGTTGCAGGCGATTGATCGTGGCCCTGCCGTGCAGACGGACGACGTGGTAGAGCGGCAGGCGCTTGATGTCGGGGCTGCGTTCCCCGGCCTTCTCATAGCGCCGCACGGCATTCCACAGCTTCTCCTCGTCGAGCCCCATGGCCATGATGTTGGTGGACATGCGTGACAGCAGCGGCGTGTACAGCAGTGCCCCCATCAGCAGGGTGGGGCGCAGCGCGAAACCGGCCGTCTCGATGGCGATGCGCCGCATCGGTCCGGCGCCGAGCTGTTCGAGGACCTGGAAGCCGACCGCCAGGTGCCGGGACTCGTCGCTGTTGATGTGCCGGAACACCTCGTGGCACAGCGGGTCTCGCACCTCGTCGAGCAGGAACTTCACCAGTGCGCCGTCGAGCGCGCACTCGAGCGAGGGGATCACGGTACCGAGCACCGGCAGCGACAGGTGGTCGCCGTACCGGTCCAGCCATTGGATGACGAGCTGAATGTTCTTGTTGGGCAGCGGCATCGCGTCCCTGTCGAGCATGCCCCACCGGCGCATCAACGCCAGTTCGGCATTGGCGTGCTTCTGTTCCTCGGCGTGGAAGTGCCGGTAGATCTCCTTGAGCGGGCCGTCCGGCGCGTGCAGCGTGAGGGCGGCGAAACCGCGCGCGCCCACGTGTTCGATCCACACCAGGTCGGCCATGAAGGTGGCCAGCGCCGGGCGTTGCTCATCGGTGATGAGCTCGGCTCCCGGTGCGTCCCAGTCGATGTCGGCCAGCGCCCACTGCCGGTCCCGGACCACGGTGAGCATGTCGGAATACGCGAACGCCATTGTTCTGCTCCTCGCTGCATGGCTACCGCACCAGCCGCTCCAGTAATCCGGCGGCGCGGGTGTAGGTTTCGGGCAGCAGTCGCTTGGACTGCCAGATCGCCTTGGCCTCGAGCTGCGGGACCACGTAGAGCTGACCGTGGTCGACGGCGTCGAGGGTGGCGCGGGCGATGGCCGCGGGCGGGCGTCCGGTCCAGCGCAGCAGGCGGTCGCCCCACAGCTGCACGGTCTCGTCGCCGATCGAAACGCCTTCCAGGATATTGGTTCTCACCCCGGTCGGGCAGAGCACGGTGACGGTGACGCCGGTGCCGGACAGCTCCGCGGCGAGCGTCTCCGACAGCGCCAGCACCCCGGCCTTGGATACGTTGTAGGCGGCCATGCGCGGCGCGGACCCGAAGGCGGCGGCGGAGGCGACGTTCACGATGGACCCGTGCCCGGCGGCGCGCAGCCGGGGCGCGAAGACGTGGCAGCCGTGGATGACGCCCCACAGGTTCACGTCCAGCACCTGATGCCATTCCGCGGGCGGGGTCTCGCCGATGACGGTGCCGCCGCGGCCGATGCCCGCATTGTTGACCACCAGGTCCGGGCTCTTGCCGAACCATTCCTCGGCGGTGTTCGCGAGCGCGGTGACCTGCGCCAGGCTGCTCACATCGCAGCCGGTGTCGAAGGCCTTGCCCCCGATGTCGCCGACCAGTTCGGCGGTCTCACGGGCGCGGTCGGGGTCGAGGTCGGAGCAGACGACGCGTCCACCCCGTTTGCCGATCTCGAGGGCGAAGGCGCGGCCGATGCCGCTGCCCGCACCGGTCACCACCGCGTCCGCCTGCCGAGTGCGGTGGGTTCCGCCGAAAGGATTGAGTCGCATGGGAACTCCCGGGAGCGTGCCATCCGGGCAGTCAAGTGGTGGCGTGTGCCACCACTGGCCGCACCTGCCACCAATTAGGCTCCGGATGCGCTATTTTGTCAACTATGGACGTGCCCGCGACGGCGACGACCGACCTGTCCGCGACCCCCGGGCGGCGCGGCGGCACCTGGGGTGGCCGCACGCAGGAGCAGCGCCGGGCCGAACGCCGCGAGCGGCTGATCACGGCGGCTCTGGACATCTGGCTCGAGCACGGCTGGGCCGCGGTCACCATGCGCGGCGTGTGCACCCGCGCCGGCCTCAACGACCGCTACTTCTACGAGCATTTCGCCGACCGCGACGACCTGCTGGGCGCGGTCTGGGACGAGGTCGGATTCCAGGTGCTGGGCGAACTCTCGGCCGTGGTCGCCGACAATCTCGCGCACCCGGCGCTGGGCATCCTGCACCTGGCCATCGCCCGCGCCGTGGAACTGCAGTCCGAGGGCCCGGCCCGCATCCTGTTCGGTGATCACTCGGGCAGTCGCGTCCTCGAGCAGCGCCGCACCGCCCTGCTCACCGAGTCCACCGACATGCTCATCGCCACCGCCCGCCCGTACCTGCGCCCGGGCGTCGACGAATCCGACCTGCGCATGGGCGTGCTGATGAGCATCGGCGGCTTCATCGAACTGCTGACCGCCTGGCGAGCCGGGATCATCGAGGCCGACGCCGGCCGCATCGTCGATCACGTCAGCCACGCGGCCGATCTGCTCGGCGCGGAATACCTGGCTCTGCCCTGACCGGCACCCGGCTCGGCCCCGGCCGCCGCTACTTGACCGCCCACATCATCGATTCCGGCCCGGCGAGGTGCTCGGTCTGCGGGTCGTGGAACCCGGCGTCGGCGAGCCAGCCGCGCAGGTCGGCGGCGGTGTAGTCGAAGCCGCCGGGCGTCTCGATCAGCATGTTGAGGCTCATGAGCAGGCCGGGCAGATTGGTGCGGCGATCATCGTCAATGAGGGATTCGTAGACCAGGATCGCGCCGCCCTCGGGCAGCGCGCGATAGGCCTTCTCCAGCAGCATGCGCTTGGTGTCGAGATCCCAGTCGTGCAGGATGTGGCCGAAGACCAGTACATCGGCCTCGGGCAGCTCCTCGGCGAAGAAGTCCCCGGCCCGGAAGCTGCTCCGATCCGCCACCGGGGCAATGTATTCGGTGAAGATCGGCTCGACGGGCGCCAGGTCGTAGCCGATGCCGTGCAGGTGCGGATTGGTCTCCAGGACGGTGCGCAGCAGCGCGCCCTGGGCGGTGCCGATATCGGCGACGGTCTTCCAGCGCTGCCACGGGAAGACCTCGGCGATGACGTGCGCGCCGGGCAGTGACAGCCCGGTCATGGCGCGCTGAAAGTCGTAGAGCCGCTCGGGATCCCGGTACAGCTCGGTGAAGAGGTCACGGCCCTCGCGCGCCTCGTTCTGGGGTAGCCCGGTGCGCAGGCCCTCGGTCAGATGGCCCCAGAAGGGATACAGCCGCGCCGCCGCCATCTCCAGGAAGCCGCCGATGTACTCGCTGCCGGTGCTGTCCAGATAGGTCGCGGTGTCGGCGGTGTTGGCGTACCGGTCGTCGGTGCGCCGCAGCATCTCCATGGCGACGAGCGCGTCGAAGAAGTCACGGGCGGACCGCGGGTGCAGGCCGAGTTCGCACCGCAGCTGCTCGGCGGTCAGCTGGCGATGCCCGAGCACCGTGAACACCCCGAGTTCGACAGCGCTGAGCAAGGCCCGGGACTCCCAGAAACCCATTCCGATCCGCAGGATCCGCTCCATGGCGCATCACGATAGCCAGCGTGACGATCCGCCACGGCCGGACCCGGCAAATTCGGAGCACCCGACCGGGTCAGAGCATGTCGAGCCGGTAGATCCGTTCGGCGTTGCGGCGGAACACCTGCTCGATGGCCTTGTCGTCGGCCCCGTGCCCGGCCAGCGCGGTGGCCACCGCGCTCGCGGCGTTCGGGATGCTCGTAATCGGCTTGTCCACCGGGAAGTTCGAGCCCCAGATCAGCCGGTCGGAGCCGAAGACGTCCAGCGCGTGCTCCAGCATCGGCGAAATCCGTTCCACCAGTACCGGAACCGGTGTCGGCTCGCCGCGCTTGGGCACCGGGTGGCCGAGGATGGGCATCATCAGCCCGCTCACCTTGGCCACCACATTGGGATGCGCGGCCAGCGCGGTGAGGTCGTCGCGCCAGCGCAGGAACAGTTCGCGCCGCTGGCTCGCATTCCTGCCGGTCTCCCGCCCGACCGGCCCGAAAATGCCCGCGGGCGTGCCGAGATGGTTGAGCACGATGGTGGTGTCCGGATACCGCTCGGCCAGCGCCGTCACCTCGGGCAGCTGGCCGGAGTACACCCATGCCTCGAAGTCGAGCCCGCGGTCGGCCAGCGCGCCGAACCCGTTGAGGAAGGCGGCGGAGGTGAGCTTGCCCGGCGCCTTGCAGGTCGCCCGCACATCCGGATCCGGGTGGTATTCGACGCGGGTGCGCACGCCCCGGAACAGCGGGGACGCGGCCTGATGCGCGTCCAGCAACTCGGCGAATTCGGGTGTGACGGGGTCGGCCGCTCCCATGATCGCACCCAGGGCGGGGGTGTCGACGCCCCACGGCAGGCTGGCCACCCACCGGGTCTCGTCGACGGGCCCGAGCGGGCCGTTGCCGACCCATTCCACCTCGATGTGCACGATGGCCTCGACCGGCACCTCGCCCGCATCGGAGTCGTAGTCGCGCGGCAGATAGGGGCGCATGAACGGCGTGGGGTCCCCCACGAACTCGCGATCGCGGCGCGGCGCGAGCCGTTTGGCCCAGTCGACCGGCACCGGTACGTACCGGAACAGCTTCGCCAGGCCGCTGAACTCGCGCGGCGTGGTCATCGGATCCCACTGGTGAATGTGCGCGTCCACCACGGTCATTCCCGCAAACTCCATGGGGTGCCTTCCGTCGGGGTCAGCCTGTCCGGATTGTTCCACAGAGACGCCCGTGCCGCGCTCGCCTGAGCGAACGCGGCACGGAGTTTGCCCGGGGAAGTTGGCGGTGCGTTACGGCAGCACCTGCGGGATGGCGTCGGGATTGAGCAGGCCGATCAGCGCGCCGATGCCGCCGCCGATCAGGGCGCCCAGGGCGGAGCCGCCCAGCGCGCCGGGGATGGAGCCGACGACCGAGCCGAGTGCCGCGCCGCCCGCGCTGCCGGTGAGCGCGCCCGCGGCCGCGCCGTTGAGGGCCGGGTCCGGGAACATCGCGTTCGGGTTGGTGGCCACCGGATCCAGCGGAATGCCCTCGGAGACCGGGGTGACCTGGATCGGCGCGCTGTCCGGGGCCTCGGCGGCCGCCGCGCCGGCGAACAGGGTTGCTGCCGCTGCGAGCGACATGGTGATGGTGGCGAGCTTGGCGGTGGTTCTCATGGTTCCGGTATAGCCGAGAAATTGCTGCCAATCGGAAATTGCCATACACCCTGGGCGGTGTAAGCACTCGCCAGTGCGGGATCGCAGGTGAAAGCAATAGCACCCCGCTATATTTCGAGATATGGCGGGGCGCTGTCGGTCAGCCGGTCAGGGTTTGATCACACGTTGCGGCGATACTGTCCACCCACGGTGAAGAAGGTGTCGGTGATCTGCTGCAGCGTGCACACCCGCGCGGCGTCCATCAATACCTCGAAGGCGTTCTCGTCGCTCGCCGCGGCCGCCGCGAGCCGAGCCAGCGCGGCCGGGGCCTCGTCGCGATGCCGCTCGGTGAATTCGCTGACTCGTTGCAGCTGAGACTGTTTCTCGGCCTCCGTGCCGCGCGCCAATTCCAGTACCCGATGTTCTTCCTCGTGCGGACTGCGGAAGGTGTTGACCCCGATGAGCGGCAGGCTCCCGTCGTGCTTGCGGCGCTCGTAGAGCATGGACTCGTCCTGGATCCGGCCGCGCTGATACCCGGTCTCCATCGCGCCCAGCACCCCACCGCGTTCGCTGATCCGCTCGAACTCCCGCAGCACCGCCTCCTCCACCAGATCGGTGAGCTCATCGATGACGAAGCTGCCCTGCAGCGGGTTCTCGTTCATCGCCAGCCCCCACTCCCGGTTGATGATGAGCTGGATGGCCAGCGCCCGGCGCACCGATTCCTCGGTGGGCGTGGTGACCGCCTCGTCGTAGGCATTGGTGTGCAGGCTGTTGCAGTTGTCGTAGATCGCGATCAGCGCCTGCAGGGTGGTGCGAATGTCGTTGAAGCTCATCTCCTGTGCGTGCAGCGACCGCCCGGAGGTCTGCACGTGGTACTTGAGCTTCTGCGACCGTTCGCCGGCCCCGTACTTGTCGCGCATGGCGATCGCCCAGATGCGCCGCGCCACCCGGCCGATCACCGAGTATTCGGCGTCCATCCCGTTGGAAAAGAAGAACGACAGATTGGGCGCGAAATCGTCGATGTCCATGCCGCGCGCCAGATACGCCTCCACATAGGTGAAGCCGTTGGCGAGGGTGAAGGCCAGCTGGCTGATCGGGTTCGCCCCGGCCTCGGCGATGTGATAGCCGGAGATGGACACCGAGTAGAAGTTGCGAACGCCGTTGCGCACGAACCACTCCTGGATGTCGGCCATCATGCGCAGGCTGAACTCGGTGGAGAAGATGCAGGTGTTCTGGCCCTGATCCTCCTTGAGGATGTCGGCCTGCACGGTGCCACGCACGGTGGCCAGGGTGCGGGCGCGCAGGTCCGCGGCCTCCGCGTCGGTGGGTTCGCGGCCCTGCTCGGCGGAGAACTCCTCGCGCGCTTGATCGATGGCCGCATTGAGGTAGTAGGCCAGGATGGTCGGCGCGGGCCCGTTGATGGTCATGGACACCGAGGTGCTGGGCGCGTCCAGATCGAACCCGGCGTACAGCGCCTTCATATCGTCGAGCGTGGCGATGGAGACCCCGGACGTGCCGACCTTGCCATAGATGTCGGGCCGCTCGGCCGGATCGTGCCCGTACAGGGTCACCGAGTCGAACGCCGTCGAAAGCCGTTTGGCGTCGGCGTGTTCGGACAGCACCCGGAACCGCCGATTGGTGCGGAAGGCGTCGCCCTCGCCCGCGAACATGCGCGCCGGATCCTCGTTGTCCCGTTTGAACGGGAACACCCCGGCCGTGAACGGGAACCGCCCGGGCAGATTCTCCGACCGCAGGAACCGCAGGAGTTCACCGTGATCGGTGAAGCGGGGGAGCGCCACCCGCGGAATCGAGCTGCCGGACAGGGTCTCCCGGCGCAGCGTGGTCCGCAGCTCCCGGTCCCGGACCCGCACCACCTGCTCCTCGCCGCGATAGGACTCCGCGACGGCGGGCCATTCGGCCAGCAGGGCGGCGTTCTCGGGCGCCAGCTCCCGCGCGGCCCGGGCGAGCAGATCGCGCACGGATTCGTCGTCCGGTAGTTCGGCGAGCACCTGCTCGACGCGCTGCACCCGCTGCGCCGCCGCGAGCTGCCGGGCGGTCGCCGCGTGGTAATCCCGGACGGTCTCGGCGATCTCGGCCAGGTAGCGCACCCGCGCGGGCGGAATGATCTGCGCGAACCGCGTCGAGGCGCGGGTTTCCACCCGGGGCAGCGCACCCTCCTGTAGTGGTAGCCCGCGCTCGGCGAGCAGCCCGGTCAGATGGTGGTATAGCGCCGTCACCCCGTCGTCGTTGAACGTGGCCGCGCTGGTGCCGAACACCGGCATGTCCTCGGGCAGGGCGTGGAAGTCCTCGCGATTGCGCACCAGCTGCCGCGATACGTCCCGCAGCGCGTCCTCGGCCCCGCGCCGCTCGAACTTGTTGATGGCCACCACATCCGCGAAGTCGAGCATGTCGATCTTCTCGAGCTGGGAGGCCGCCCCGAATTCCGGCGTCATCACGTACAGCGACACGTCCACGTGCTCGGCGATGGCCGCGTCACCCTGTCCGATGCCGGGGGTCTCCAGGATGACCAGGTCGAATCCGGCTGCCTTGCAGGCGATCAGCATGGCGTCGATATTGTTCGGCACCTCCCGCTCGCCCCGGGTGGCCAGGGACCGGAAGTAGACGCGTTCCCCGTCCAGGGCGTTCATCCGGATCCGGTCGCCGAGCAGTGCGCCGCCGCCGCGTCGCCGGGTGGGGTCCACCGCCAGGATCGCGACCCGCAGCTTGTCCTGCTGGTCGGTGCGCAGCCGCCGCACGAGTTCGTCGGTGAGGGAGGACTTTCCGGAGCCGCCGGTGCCGGTGATGCCGAGTACCGGCACCTGCCGCGCCGCCGCCGCGGCCGTCAGCGCTGCCAGGTCGTCCGCCGGCAGCGTCCCCTGTTGCAAGCAGGTGAGTGCGCGGGCCAGTGCCGCCCGATCGCCGCTCAGCACCGCGTCGACGGGGGCGGGCGTCCGGGAAACATCCACGTCGCACGCCGAAATCAGCTGATTGATCATGCCCGGCAGCCCGAGCCGCTGCCCGTCCTCGGGGGAGAAGATGGTCACCCCCGACTCTTGTAGCCGGGAGATCTCCTCGGGAATGATCACCCCGCCGCCCCCGCCGAAGATCTTCACGTGCCCGGCCCCGGCCTCTTTCAAAGCCTGCGCCAGGTATTCGAAGTACTCGATGTGCCCGCCTTGATACGAGCTGACGGCCACCCCCTGCACGTCCTCGGTGACGGCCGCGTCCACGACTTCGCGCACGGCCCGGTTATGCCCCAGATGAATCACCTCCGCCCCCTGCGCCTGGAGGATTCTTCGCATGATGTTGATGGCCGCGTCATGGCCATCGAAAAGCGCAGCGGCGGTCACGAACCGCACTGGATTTACCGGGACATGCAGATCTGGCATGCCAATCCTCCGCACGGAGAGCCTGTAGGTGCTGTGAATTATCCCACAGCCAATACTTGGATGTCCAACTATAGGATCGCCACATACCGCGCAAATTGCGCGCAAGCTTCGAGACAGGCTGAGAATTTTGGAGACGGGCATGGTTCGCGAACTCACGCACTTCATCGACGGCAAGCACGTAGAGGGAACTTCCGGCAAGTTCGGGGATGTCTTCAACCCCAGCACCGGTCAGGTCCAGGCGCGGGTGCCGCTGGCGAGCAAGAGTGAGGTCGAGGCGGTCATCGCGAACGCGGCCGCCGCGCAGCCCGCCTGGGCGGCCACCAACCCGCAGAAGCGGGCCCGCGTGCTCATGAAGTTCCTGACCCTGGTGCAGGACGAGATGGACTCGCTGGCCGCCCTGCTCTCCGCCGAGCACGGCAAGACCATCGCCGACGCCAAGGGTGACATCCAGCGCGGCCTCGAGGTCATCGAATTCGCCGTCGGCATCCCGCACCTGCTCAAGGGCGAGTACACCGAGAGCGCCGGCACCGGCATCGACGTCTACTCCATGCGCCAGCCGCTCGGCGTGGTCGCGGGCATCACCCCGTTCAACTTCCCGGCCATGATCCCGCTGTGGAAGGCCGGACCCGCACTGGCCTGTGGAAACGCCTTCGTGCTCAAGCCCTCCGAGCGCGACCCCTCGGTGCCGCTGCGCCTGGCCGAGCTGTTCCTCGAGGCCGGACTGCCCGCGGGCATCTTCAATGTCGTCAACGGCGACAAGGAAGCCGTCGACACCCTGCTGAACGACGAGCGGATCAAGGCCGTCGGCTTCGTCGGCTCCACCCCGATCGCGCAGTACATCTACGAGACCGCCACCGCCAACGGCAAGCGCGCCCAGTGCTTCGGCGGCGCCAAGAACCACGCCATCGTGATGCCCGACGCCGATCTCGACGATGTGGCCGACCAGCTCATCGGCGCGGGCTACGGCTCCGCGGGCGAGCGCTGCATGGCCATCTCGGTCGCGGTGCCGGTCGGCGAGGAGACCGCGGATCGCTTGCGCGCCAAGCTCGTCGAGCGCATCGGCAAGCTGAACGTCGGCCTCTCCGACGACCCGGGCGCCGACTTCGGCCCGCTGGTCGGCCGTGACGGCGTGGACCGCGTGAACAACTACGTGCAGATCGGCGTCGACGAGGGCGCGGAACTGGTCATCGACGGCCGCGGCCTGGTGGTCGAGGGCGGCGAGGACGGATTCTTCGCGGGCGCTTCGCTGTTCGACAACGTCACCCCCGAGATGCGGATCTACAAGGAAGAGATCTTCGGCCCGGTGCTGGCGCTGGTCCGTGCCAAGGACTACGAAGAGGCGCTGCGGCTGCCCAACGAGCACGAGTACGGCAACGGCGTCGCCATCTTCACCCGCGACGGCGACACCGCCCGCGACTTCGCCGCCCGCGTGCAGGTCGGCATGGTCGGCATCAATGTCCCGATCCCGGTGCCGATCGCGTACCACACCTTCGGCGGCTGGAAGCGGTCCGGCTTCGGCGACCTCAACCAGCACGGCCCGGACTCGATCCGCTTCTACACCAAGACCAAGACGGTGACGCAGCGCTGGCCGGCAGGCGGAAAGGAGACCGCGTCCTCGAGCGGCTCCGCCGCCAACGCCTTCGTCATCCCGACCATGGACTGACGCTGATGTTCGTACTGGACGAGGACGAGAAGGCGATCGTCGAGACCGCCCGCTCCTTCGCCGACGAGCTGCTCGCGCCCGACGCCCTGGAATGGGACGAGCGCAAGCACTTCCCGGTGGATGTGCTGCGCAAGGCGGGCGGGCTCGGACTGGGCGGCATCTATGTGCGCGAGGACGTGGGCGGCTCGCAGCTGCGGCGGCTGGACGCCGTCCGCATCTTCGAGCAGCTGGCCACCGGCTGCCCGTCGGTCGCCGCCTACATCTCCATCCACAACATGGCGACGTGGATGATCGACACCTATGGCACCGAGCCGCAACGCAATCGGTGGCTGCCGGGACTGACGTCGATGGATCTGCTGGCGTCCTACGCGCTGACCGAACCGGGCGTCGGCTCCGACGCGGCGGCCTTGAGCACCAAGGCCGTTCGCGACGGTGACGACTACATCCTCAACGGCGCGAAGCAATTCATCTCGGGAGCCGGGTCCAACGACGTCTACGTGATGATGGTGCGCACCGGAACCGAAGGCGCGCGCGGCATCTCGGCGCTCATCGTTCCCGCCGACACCCCCGGTCTCTCGGTGGGGCCGAACGAGAAGAAGATGGGCTGGAACGCCCAGCCCACCCGGCAGGTCATCCTCGAGGACGCGCGCGTTCCGGCGGCCAACCTGCTCGGCGCGGAGGGCGACGGCTTCCGGATCGCCATGAACGGGCTCAACGGCGGGCGGCTGAACATCGCCGCCTGCTCGATGGGCGGCGCGCAGGCCGCGCTGGACCGCACGGTCGAGTACCTGGCCCAGCGCAAGGCCTTCGGCTCCCGGCTGCTGGACAACACCGCCCTGCAGTTCCAGCTGGCCGATATGCGCACCTCCCTGGAAGCCGCCCGCACCCTGCTGTGGCGCGCCGCGGCCGCCCTGGACGCCGACGCCCCCGACAAGGTGGAGCTGTGCGCCATGGCCAAGCGGTTCGCCACCGACGCCGGGTTCGAGGTGGCCAACCAGGCCCTGCAACTCCACGGTGGCTACGGTTACCTGGCCGAATACGGCATCGAGAAGATCGTCCGCGACCTGCGGGTGCATCAGATCCTCGAGGGCACGAACGAAATCATGCGGGTGGTCGTCGCCCGCTCGGTGGTAGGAGCAGCATGAGCGAAGGCGTGAAGGAACCCGAGGTTCTGATCGAGCAGCGTGACGGGCTCGGCCTGATCACCCTCAACCGGCCCCGCGCCATCAACGCGCTCAATCACCCCATGGCGCTGACCATCCTGGCCGCGCTGCGGGCCTGGGCCGACGACGACGCGGTGCGCGCGGTCGTGCTGACCGGCGCGGGCGAGCGCGGACTGTGCGCGGGCGGCGATATCGTCGCCATCCACAACGACGCCAAGGCCACTGTGGCACAGGGTGATTCGCCGGAGGTCGCGGCCGACTCGCCCAGCGGGAAGTTCTGGCGCGACGAGTACATCCTCAACGCCCTGATCAAGCGCTACCCTAAGCCCTACGTCGCGATCATGGACGGCATCGTCATGGGCGGCGGCGTCGGCCTGTCCGGGCACGCCTCGCACCGCATCGTGACCGAGCGGTCCATGGTCGGCATGCCCGAGACCGGCATCGGCTTCATCCCAGACGTGGGCGGCACCTGGCTGCTGGCGCACGCGCCCGGCGAGATCGGCACCCACATCGCGCTCACCACCGCGCGCATGTCCGCCGGCGACGCCATCGCGGCCGGCTTCGCCGACCACTTCGTGCCCTCGGAACACCTGCCCGCGCTGCTCGAGGCGCTGGCGACCACCGAGGTCGAGGTGGCCATCGCGAAATTCGCGCAGCCCGCACCGGTTTCGGAGTTCGTGGCCCAGCAGGACTGGATCGACGCCTGCTACAGCGCCGACACCGTCGAGGAGATCGTGCACCGGCTCGAGATCGACGGCCGCGCCGAGGCCGCCAAGGCCGCCGCCGATGTGCTGACGAAATCCCCGGTGGCCCTGAAGGTCACGCTGAGCTCGCTGCGCGAGGCGCGCCGGGCCGCCGACCTCGAGACGGCGCTGAACCAGGAATACCGGGTCTCCGTCGCCGCCCTGAACACCCACGACCTGGTGGAAGGCATTCGCGCCCAGGTCATCGACAAGGACCGCAACCCGCAGTGGTCGCCCGCCACCCTGGCGGACGTCACCGACGCCGACGTCGACGCCTACTTCGGCGCGCTCGGCGATCGCGAATTGGGTTTGGCCGCAGCTAAGGACGAATGATGAGCAACAACACCACGGTCGGGTTCCTCGGACTCGGTCACATGGGCGGGCCGATGGCCGCCAACCTGGTCGAGGCCGGATACGACGTTCTCGCTTTCGATCCCGTGCCCGCCGCGCAGGAGCAGGCCCGCCAGGACGGGGCGACCGTGGTCGCCACCGCGTCGGAAGCGGTCTCGGCCTCCGACATCGTGATCACCATGCTGCCCAACGGCCGCATCGTGCTCGACCTCTACGGCGACATCCTCCCGGCCGCGAAGCCGGGCACCCTGTTCGTCGACTGCTCCACCATCGACGTCGGCGACGCCAAGCAGGCCGCGGAACTCGCTGTGGCGGCGGGGCATCGGGCCCTCGACGCCCCCGTCTCCGGCGGCGTGGCGGGGGCGGCGGCGGGCACCCTCACCTTCATGGTGGGCGGCGCGGACGCCGACTTCGCCGCGGCGCTGCCGCTGCTCGAGGTGATGGGCGGCAAGGTCGTGCACTGCGGCGGGGCAGGCGTCGGCCAGGCCGCCAAGATCTGCAACAACATGCTGCTGGGCATTTCCATGATCGGACTCTCCGAAGCCATCGTGCTGGGGGAGAAGCTGGGGCTGACCCACGACAAGTTCTTCGACGTGGTCTCCACCGCGTCGGGCCAGTCGTGGGCGCTGACCTCGTATTGCCCGGTGCCGGGACCGGTTCCGGCCAGCCCCGCCAACAATGACTACCAGCCGGGCTTCGCGACCGCGCTCATGTCCAAGGACCTGGGGCTCGCCGCCAACGCGCTGCGGTCCAACGGGGTGGACGGACAAATCGGTCAGCTGGCGGCAGCGATCTACACCCGCTTCAACCAGGAAGAAGCGGGCAAGGACTTCTCGGCTATCGTCACCGATATCCGCAAGCGATCTGAGGGAGAGACGGCGTGACCGACTTCGAGACCATTCTGCTGGAGCGCAAGGGCCGCGTCGCGCTCATCACGCTCAACCGGCCGAAGGCCCTGAACGCGCTGAACTCGCAGGTCCTGTCCGACATCTCGGCCGCGCTCGACGAGCTCGAGAACGACAACGAGATCGGCGCGGTCGTGGTGACCGGGTCCGAGAAGGCCTTCGCGGCCGGCGCGGACATCAAGGAGATGCAGACCAAGTCCTACATGGACATGTTCGTGACCGACCACTTCGGTGGCTGGGACCGCGTCGCCGCCTTCCGCAAGCCGCTGATCGCCGCGGTCGCCGGCTACGCCCTCGGCGGCGGCTGCGAACTCGCCATGATGTGCGACCTGCTGCTCGCCGCCGACACCGCCAAGTTCGGGCAGCCCGAGATCAAGCTCGGCGTCATCCCCGGCATGGGCGGCTCGCAGCGCCTCACCCGCGCCGTCGGCAAGGCCAAGGCCATGGACCTCATCCTCACCGGCCGCAATATGGGCGCCGAGGAGGCCGAGCGCGCGGGCCTGGTCTCGCGCATCGTCCCCGCCGCCGAACTGGTCGCCACCGCCATGGAGGTCGCCGAGACCATCGCCTCCATGTCGCTGCCATCGGTGATGATCGCCAAGGAAGCCGTGGACCGCTCCTTCGAGACCACCCTCGGCGAGGGCCTGCGCTTCGAGCGTCGCGTCTTCCACTCGCTGTTCGCGACCGACGACCAGAAGGAAGGCATGACCGCCTTCGTCGAGAAGCGCCCCGCCAACTTCACCAACAAGTAAGCGCGACACCAACTCTCGTACTCTCGTGCCCCGCTGCCGTTGGTAGCGGGGCACGGTGCTGGGTGGGGTGGGTGAGGTTCGCCGCAGCCATGCCGGACGCGTGGTCATCGGTAGCGGGGCACGGTGCTGGGTGGGGTGGGTGAGGTTCGCCGCAGCCATGCCGGACGCGTGGCCATCGGCAGCGGGGCCCGGTGCGAGGCGGTGGTGTTTACCGACACCGTGCCCCGGGGCGTGGCCGAGCGGTGCGGGATCGCTTGCGGGCGAGCGGGATCGGTGGGCGTCAGCCGTGTTTGGACGGGCCGACCACTTCGACGGTCGGGGGTTTGCCGTCGGTGTGGCCTCCGCTGTCGCCTTTCATCGCCAGTCCGCCGACGATGGTGCCGCCGAGGGTGGCGGTAACCGCCACCGCCGCAACGAGTTTGCGGCGGGAGACGGGGGCGGCGGGGGCCTCGACGGGAGTGCCGCCCGGGGCCAGGTGCACGCTGCGGATGCTGCGGGCCGACGGGCGTTCGGCGGCCAGCAGGACCGCGCCGCGGGTGGACACGAAATCGGGCTCCGGGTCGTAGATCATCGGGTAGCCCAGCTGGAGTTTCAGCTCGTCGCGGATGCTCTTGTTGCGGGTGCAGCCGCCGAGCAGGGCCAGACCCGCGGGCCGGATGCCGGTCTCGTCGATCATGTGGCGGACGAACGACGCCGAATGATGGATGCCCGCCTCGACCAGTTCGGCGAAATCACTGCGGGTGACCACGGTGCGCTGCCCGGAGATCGGATCGCAGACGGCCAGTACGCGTTCGGAGGCCAGGGCTTCCTTCTGACGGCGGATATCGGCCAGGTCCAGGGTGACGCCGCCGCGGGTGAGCAGCCAGCGCAGCAGGGCGTCGTGGCCGTCCCCGCCCAGGACGGTGCTGCGCTTGGTGGCGAGGACGGCATCGTTTCGGCAGTCGATCTGGGTGAGGGTCAGCCCGGACGCGCCGAGGTCGTACAGCAGGATCGAGCCCTCGGTGGGGAGCTTCCGGGTGAAGCGCAGATATCTGAGCTGAGCCACCGGCTCGTCGATGACGGTCAGGCGATTGCGGCCCGCGGCGGTGCGGACGGCCTCGGCATGGTTGGTACTGCGGCAGGTGACCGCGATACCGGTGATGAACTCGTCACGCTCGGCCGCCGACTTCCGCATCAGGCGGATGGCCTCGAAGACCGCCTCCGCCATGCTCCCGCCGCCAGCCCGGCGTAGGACCTTGCACCGGTCGATGGGAGGCAGGTGCGGCTGGTCGGAATGGGTGAGCATGGCGCGTGCGCCAGCAGCGCCCGCCGACACCCCCAGGACCAGCACCATGGCCTCAATGGTGAACCTTTTGCGGGCCGAAGCCAAGACTATGACGCAGGAAATTGGCTGCTGGGTCGCTGGGTGGTTACTGACCGGCCCATCGGGTGGGCGAGCTACCGGGGTCGAAGTCGCCTGCGCTCTGCCGGAACTCCGCCAGCAATTGCAGCAGCAGCTGCAATCGTTCCGGCGCCAAACCGGTCTCGGCGAAAACTCGCCGATTCAGTTCGGTGGTGGCCTTGGCCACCAATTCTCTTCCGGCCCCGGTGATTTCGATGAGCGTTGCCCGCCGGTCACTGGGATGTGGCACACGCTTCACCAACTGGGCCGCCTCCAGCCGGTCCACCGTATTGGTGACCGACGTCGGATGCACCTGCAGCCGGGCGCTCGCCACCGCCATCGGCAGCGCACCAGTTTTGCTGAAACTCAGCAACATCAGTAGCTCGTACCGCGAGAAGGTCAAACCGGACGGCTTCAATGCTTCGTCCACCCGCGCCATCACGATCTGCTGCGCGCGCACCAGGGAGGTGACCGCCGCCATCCCGTCCGCGACCTCGCCCCAGCCGTGCTCGGTCCACTGGCGGTGCGCCTCCTCGATCGGATCGAGCGGCAGCGGACGGGGACGCGACATGCCCT
Organism: Nocardia sp. CA-145437; assembly: GCF_050956485.1. Lineage (NCBI taxonomy): Bacteria > Bacillati > Actinomycetota > Actinomycetes > Mycobacteriales > Nocardiaceae > Nocardia > Nocardia sp. CA-145437. The sequence goes on from NZ_CP191204.1 coordinate 1,302,202, forward strand.
GATCATCGCATGTCGCGAAGCGCTCGGGCCGCCCCATAGCAATCACGGTGATTCAAACCCTCGGCCCCGGACCCGAACCGGCGCACTATGGACCTCGCCGATGCGGGTGTGACCGAGTGGCCAGGTGGCGGTCTGCAAAGCCGTGTACGCGGGTTCGACTCCCGCCGCTCGCTCCATCGGAGAACGCCTCCCCGGGCAATCAGCCCAGGGAGGCGTTCCCTTTTCCTCCTGCCGCCGGACGCTCAGGAACGGATCGGTCGCGATCGGCGAATCGGCTTGGGCCCGAACCGGTCCTACTTCGCGTCGGTGGAGCACACCTTCCATACACCGTCCTCCTTGCGGAGGTGTTCGTTGGTGGATCGTTTGCTGTCGGCGGCGCCGGGCAGCGAGAGGGTGCCGAGGGTGACGGCGGTCGCGCGGTCGCCGGTGACGGTGACGCCCTCCACCGAATCCACCTTCATGCTGACCTTGCCCTGGTCCATGGCCTTGCGCTGGGCTTCGGGCAGGCCCTGGTACTGGGCGCGGTCGCCCGCGCAGGTCTGGCCGACAGCCTGGGACGCGCCGCCGGTGGACAGGGTTGCGTAGAAGTCGCGCAGCGTGGTCTCGATCCGCTTGGCGTCGCTCGGTGCGGAGTCCTTGCCGTTCAACGTCATCGCGGTAGCGATGCCGCCGCCGACGAGAACCGCGGCCGCGATGCCGATGCCGATGGTGAGAGGGGTGCGCTTGTGCCGAGTCATCGAGGGGCAGATTACAGCGATTCGGTTTCGTCGGCGGGGTGGCATTTCCACCCGTGACGTGGGACGGTACGTTGGTTAGGCAAACCTCAGCGTCGAGTGGAAGGACGGTCATGACGGCGGCTCGATGGAAACTGGTGTCCGGCGCATTGGCGGCGATCGCGGTGCTCGGCGCGACCACGGCATGCTCCAGCTCGTCCGACGAGGACAACGAGATCCTGGTCTACAACGCCCAGCACGAATCCCTCACCAAGGCGTGGGTCGACGCGTTCACCAAGGACACCGGCATCAAGGTGACCATCCGCAACGGCGGTGACACCGACCTGGGCAACCAGATCGTCGCCGAGGGTAAGAACTCCAAGGCCGACGTCTTCATCACCGAGAACTCCCCGGCCATGGCGCTGGTCGAGAACGCCGGCCTGTTCGCCGACGTCGACAAGGACACCCTCGGCCAGGTGCCCGAGCAGTTCCGTCCCTCCACCGGCAAGTGGACCGGAATCGCCGCGCGCTCCACCGTTTTCGTCTACAACACCGGCAAGCTCCCCGCCGACCAGCTGCCCAAGTCGCTGCTGGACCTGGCGCAGCCGCAGTGGAAGGGCCGCTGGAGCGGCGCCGCCGCGGGCGCGGACTTCCAGGCCATCGTGGCCGCGCTGCTCGCCCAGAAGGGTGAGGAGGCGACCCTCTCCTGGCTCAAGGGCATGAAGGAGAACGCGGTCATCTCCCAGAACAACACCACCGTCATGAAGGGCGTCAACTCCGGCCAGTTCGACGGCGGCGTGATCTACCACTACTACTGGTTCAAGGATCAGGCCAAGACCAAGGAGAACAGCAAGAACACCCAGCTGTTCTACTTCAAGAACCAGGACCCGGGCGCCTTCGTCTCCATTTCCGGTGGCGGCGTGCTGAAGTCGAGCAAGCACCAGAACGACGCCCAGAAATTCCTGAACTACATCACCTCCAAGAAGGGCCAGGAGGTGCTGCGGGACGGCGACTCCATGGAGTACCCGGTGGCCTCCGACGTCGCCGCCAACGCGGCGCTGCCGCCGCTGGCCTCACTGGACGCGCCCAAGATCGATCCCTCGAAGCTGGACTCCAAGAAGGTCACCCAGCTGATGACCCAGGCGGGCCTGCTCTAAGTGACCGCTCGGACCGCTGTGCCCACCCGGGCCACCGGGTCGACCCGGGTCGCCACGGCACTCGCCTGGCGGCCCGGGTCGCTCGTCACCGTCGCCGCCCTGCTCATGGTGGCGGCGACGCTCGTGCCACTGGGCTACATCGTGTCCACCCTGGTCTCCACCGGCCTGCACGAGACCGCCGAACTGGTCTTCCGGCCGCGCGTGGCCGAATTGCTGCGCAACACCGCCGAATTGGTGGTCCTCACCGTGCCGATCAGCGTCGCGCTCGGCGTCGGACTGGCCTGGATCGTGGAACGCACCGACGTGCCGGGCGCGGCCTGGTGGGGACCGGCCTTCGCGGCGCCCCTGGCGGTTCCGGCCTTCGTCAACAGCTACGGCTGGGTCAGCGCCATCCCGTCGCTGCACGGACTGTGGGCGGGCGTGCTCGTCGCCACCGTCTCCTACTTCCCGCTGGTGTACCTGCCCGCCGCGGCCACCCTGCGCCGGCTCGACCCGGCCGTGGAGGAATCCGCCCGCGCACTGGGCTCGGGGCCGTTCGCCGTCTTCGCGCGGGTGGTGCTGCCGCAGCTGCGGCTCGCGATTCTCGGTGGCGGACTGCTGATCTCGCTGCACCTGCTCGCCGAGTACGGCGCCTTCGCCATGATCCGGTTCGACACCTTCACCACTGCCATCTTCCAGCAGTACCAGTCCAGCTTCGCCGGGGCCGCGGGCAGCACCCTGTCCGGCGTGCTGGTGGTGCTGTGCCTGGTGCTGCTGGCCGCCGAGGCCGGAGTGCGCGGGCGGGCCCGCTACGCGCGGATCGGCGGCGGCGCGCAACGCGGTGTCCACCGGATCCGCCTGGGGCTGGGCCGGATTCCCATGCTGCTGGTGTTGTTCGGGGCGCTGGCGGCCACGCTGGGCGTGCCGCTGTGGACCATCGGGCGCTGGCTGACGATCGGCGGCTCGGCGGTGTGGAACACCGTCGACATCGGCGAATCCCTGGGCCAGACCATCGGTCTGGCCGCCACCGCCGCGGCGATCACCACCCTGTGCGCCTTCCCGGTCGCGTGGGTCGCGGTTCGCTCCACCTCGCGGTTCGCGCGAATCATCGAGGGCGCCAACTACATCACCAGCTCGCTGCCGGGCATCGTGATCGCGCTGGCCCTGGTGACCGTATCGATCCGCTGGCTGCCCGTCTTCTATCAGACCGCCGCCACCATCCTGGCCGCCTACACCCTGATGTTCCTGCCGCGCGCCCTGGTCAGCGTGCGCGCCGGGCTGGCGCAGGTGCCGATCGGGCTGGAGGAGGCGTCGCTGGCGCTCGGAAAGTCCCCGGCCGCCACGTTCTTCCGCGTCACCCTGCGCCTGACCGCACCCGCCGCCGCGGCCGCCGCCGCCATGGTGTTCGTGGCGGTGGCCACCGAACTGACCGCCACCCTGCTGCTCGCGCCCAACGGCACCAACACCCTCGCCATGCAGTTCTGGCAGCTGTCGGGCGAACTGGACTACGCCGCCGCCGCGCCCTACGCGCTGATCATGATCATCGCCTCGGTGCCGGTCACCTATCTGCTGTTCACCCAATCCAGGAAGGCGGCGGGATTGTGAGTCGGCTTGTCGTAGACCAGGTTCGCAAGAGCTTCGGACCGGGAGCTCCGGTCCTCGACGGCATCGGCCTGGACGTCGCCGACGGCACCGCCACCGCCGTCGTCGGCTCCTCCGGCTGCGGCAAGACCACCCTGCTGCGGGTGATCGCCGGGTTCGAGCACCCCGACTCGGGCTCGGTGACCATCGGCGGGGAAACCGTCACCCGCGAAGGCTTCTCGCTGCCCGCGCACCGCCGCCGCATCGGCTACGTGGCGCAGGACGGCGCGCTGTTCCCGCACTTGACCGTGGGACAGAACATCGCCTACGGGCTGGGCGGCGGGTTCGGGGCGAGCCGCAAACACCGGCGGCACGTGGCCGAACTCCTCGACATGGTCTCCCTCGACCCGTCGTACGCGGATCGGCGGCCGCACCAGCTCTCCGGCGGCCAGCAGCAGCGCGTCGCCCTGGCCCGGGCCATGGCCCGCAAACCCGCCCTCATGCTGCTCGACGAACCCTTCAGCGCCCTCGACACCGGACTGCGCGCCGCCACCCGCCAGGCCGTCGCCGAAACCCTGCGCGCCGCGGGCATGACCAGCATCCTGGTCACCCACGACCAGGAGGAGGCGCTGTCCTTCGCCGATCAGGTGGCGGTCATGTGCTCCGGTCGCTTCACCCAGGTCGGCACCCCGGAGCAGGTCTACGCCGAGCCCGCGGACCTGTTCACCGCCGGATTCCTCGGCGACACCGTGCTGCTCGACGCCAGCATCGGCCCGGTGACCGCCGAGACCCTGCTGGGCCGGATTCCCGTGCAGGACAACGCCCCGACCGGGCAGGGCGCGATCATGCTGCGCCCCGAACAGTTGCTGGCGCACGCCACCGCCGCCGGCGACGCGGGGAGCGCCACCGTGCGCGCCCTCGAATTCCGCGGCGCGGACGTCATGCTCACCCTCGACCTCGACGGCTCCCCGGAACCGATCCAGGTGCGCCGGGTCAGCGTCGGCGCGCCCGCGGTCGGCGACCGGGTCGACCTCGAAGTCCTCGGCGCGGCGGTCGCTTTCACCTCCGAGCAGTGCGCCGCCGCTGGTCGCGCACCCCGCAACGGCGCCGCGCCCGGCGTGTTCACCGTGCCGGACGTCGTCTCCGCGGTCTGATCACACGTGCCCCGGGTCTACACACACCGTGCCCCGGGTCGACGGAATGTGACCGAATGGTCTGGGAAGCACCTATATTGGCGCGGAAGCCGAATCCTCGGCTCGAGGCCGAAGGAGACCCGGTGCGCCGCACGCTGATCGTCATGTCCGCCCTCGCCGCCGCGTGCGCGCTCGCCCCGCAGGCCGGCGCCGAACCGGCCGCCGATCCGGCGCTGAAGGTGCAGGCGGTCTTCGGAACCGAACAGTTCCCCATGGCGGGCGTGGCCGCCGACATCGCGCCCTGCGGCGGCGCGAGCGTGGCCACCATCACCACCGGCGCCGACGGGTCGGCCGTCTACGCGGGCGCGCCGGGCTGCTATCGGGTTCAGGTCGCCGCGCCCATCGGCTGCATGCTCGACGGCGATTCCGCGCTCGAGGTCACCTCGGTGCCCGGCACCACCCCGCTCGCGACGTTCCGCTTCCGCTGCGCCTGAACCGGCTCGCGCGCCCGCACCCTCATCTCCCACGCGTCTCGTGTGATCGTGATCCCGTGTGACCGACTCCACATCCCGGAATGCACACTGCCCGGGGCTGTTAGCCTCGGTCACACATAGCTGCTCGACATCGCCGTACGCGGAAGGCGTCGCATCACCGAGGGAGTAGGTGACACATGGGCGCGAGATTCGCGCTGGCACACCAGCCCGGCATCGCCGCGCCCCTGTCGATCCGGCGCTACGCGGTGTCGATCGAGACGCTCGCGGCCCTGCTCGGCGCGGTAGTGGCGGGACTGCTGCTGATGGCCCCCCTCGATCTCGGCGGCGCCACCGCCGGACCGGTCCTGCAATTGGATCTGCTCGTCCTCAATATGCCGCGCGCCGCGGCGGCCGGAGCCGCGCTGGCCGTGGTGTCGGCGGCCCTGGTGGTCGCGCTCGGTAGACGCAGCGCGTGGATCACCGCCTGCGGCAGCGCGGTCATGCTGTTGGTCGACCAGTTCTGGAACCGGGGCGCGCCGACCATGGACAGCCTCACTACCGCCAATTACATCGACTCCATGTTCGCGGGCATCCTGCTCGGCGCGCTGGCCGTCGCGGTCTTCGGCAAGCCGCTCGCGACCGCGGCCTTCCTCATCGGCGCGCTCGGCTCGATCCTGGTCGGCGACCAGACCTCGCTGCCGCCCGCCGACGGCCAGGGCAACCCGCTCATCCAATTGGCCTCGGCCGGCACCCCGCCGGTGTGGCTGCTGCTGCTCACCGCCGCGCTGCTGGCCGCGGGAATCATGCTGCAACAGCCCGATCCGGCGATCGAGGAGGAGACCACCGACCTGGCCATCGGCACCATCCTGTCCGCGCTCGTGGTGATCACCGCGACCGTGCTGTCCACGGAATGGTTCGTGCGCCACGCCGGGACGCTCGTGCAGATCGGCGCGGCGATCGCCGTCACCGTCGGCGCGGCCGTACTGGCCGCCCTGCTGCTGCCGGGCCGCGAGGGCACGCTGGTGCTGCTGGCGGTCGCGGTCGCCAATGCGGGCAGCGCGATCATCGCGGTGCCGCGGCCGGATTGGACCGCGCCGTTCCCGGTGCTGGCCCTGCTGGCCGGACTGGCCGCCGGACGCGCGCGGCGCTCACCGTGGCTCGCGCTGGCGGTGACCGGAGCACTGGCCGTCTTCGCGGCGGGCACCGCCGACCTGGCCCACCAGTACTCGGTGATCCCGGTGCTCGGCGTGGTCGGCACCGGATTCGCCATCGGCTGCTGCTTCGGCGCGGCGGTGCCGAAGGGCGCGGGCAGCGCGGTGGTCGCCATCGCGGTGCTGATCGTGCCCTGCCTGGTGGTGGCGTTGCGCGGCAGCGACTTCGGCCGGGTCGCGTATTCGCCGCGCTGGTACCGGGATCCGACCGGCGTGGTCTCGGCGATGCCGGGCTGGTCTGCGCTGGTCGTCACCCTCGGCTGTGCGGCCGGGGTGTACCTGCTGTGGCGGATCCGGCCGGCGGGCGCCGCACCCGCCGCTCTGCTCGCCGCGCCCCACGCCGATGAACCGCGGAAGGTCCTGCCCCGGGGCTAGTCTGGCCGCATGGCCGACACGTCACCGGTGGACCCGACCGTCGATCTCCTGGCCCGGGCGATCACCCAGACCGGCGAGGTCATCGCCGCCGTCACCCCGGATCAGGCCGACCAGCCCACCCCGTGCGCGGACTGGACGGTGCGGGAGCTGGTGACCCACCTGATCGGTCAGATCCTGCGCGACTTCCGCATCGCCGCCCGCGGCGACATGCCCGAGTGGGGAGCGCCGCCCGAGGAGGTCGGCGCGGACTGGTCCGCCGAATTCGAGACCCGCGCGCGAGCCCTGCTCGACGAGTGGCGGACCGCCGACCTGGAACGGCCGGTGCCCAGCCTGGGCGGGGAGGCCCCGCTGCGCGGCCGCGCCGACCAGCAGATCGCCGAATTCGCCACGCACACCTGGGATCTCGCCCGCGCCACCGGCCAGGACCGGACCCTGGACCCCGAACTCGCCGAATACGGCCTGGCCTGGTCACGCCGGGTGCTGAAACCCGAATTCCGGGGCCCGGGAAAGGCTTTCGGCGCCGAGATGCCGATCGCCGCGGACGCCCCCGCCTACGACCGCCTCGCCGCCTGGTTCGGCCGCGATCCGGCGTGGACGCGGTCGGCCTGAGCTCAGCGCCCGAAGCGCCGGTTCACCCAGTCCAGCGCGTCGTCGAACGACGCGTCGAGCACGCCGCGGTGATCCACCCCCGCATAGGCGTGGTACTGCACCGGCTGCCCGCTCGCGCGCTGCCGCACCACCATGGCCTCGGTGCCCGGTGCGGGCACGGTGGTGTCGGCGCGGCCCTGCAACACCAGCAGCGGCTGGGTGAAGGACAGGGCGGTGGGGTCGTTCTCGTTCAGCACGCGGATCAACGCGGCCGCGTCCCCGTCGCGTCGGAAGACGTCGTCGGCGTTCAGTCCGCCCCACGAATCCGGTTGCCGCAGTTGCCCGATGCACCGGTCGTCGGCCTCGTCCAGCATGGATTGCGCACGTGGCGTGAGGAATCGGACGGGATCCACCTCGGCCACCGTCTGCGCGCCGCGAATGATCAAGGGCAGGAACGACACCGCGCCGCCGGTGAGCGGGGCCAGCGGCCCCGCCACGCCCGCGGTGCTGGCCAGCTGCGAGGCCTGCAGGCCGATGCCCTGGTGTGAGGCCGGGGCCAGCGCCACCGCGCCCAGCAACTGCAGATCCGGCGCCCACTGCTGGGCCTCCGCGTCGGTGAAGACGGCCGCCTGCCCGCCCTGGGAATGCCCGACCGCCACCCAGCGCGTCCCGATATCGGGGTCGATCTGCCGTGCGGCCCTGGCCATATCGGTGACGGCGCGCTGCTCGGCGGTGCCGATCAGATAGCCGTGCGGCCCGGGCGTGCCCAGCCCCTGATAGTCGGTCTGCGCGACCGCGTACCCGGCCGCCACCCAGCGCTCCTGCACCCGCCGCACCATCGAGGTGTAGTCGTGGGCGGGGAAGTCGGGGGAGGTGTCCTGCGAGGGCGCGCACGCGTCGGCGACACCGGTGGTGCCGTGCGCCCAGGAGATCAACGGCCAGCCCCCGGGCGGCGGCGTGCTGTCGGGCACCGCGAGCGTGCCGGTGACCGCGACCGGATTGCCCCGCATATCGATCGAGCGGTACATCAGCAGATAGTTGCGTGCCCCGGCAAGCGCGGGATCGCCTGTGAGCGGCCGGATCTGGATCACCGAACCGTGGGTCCCGGGAATCCGGTCGGCGGCCGGTTCGTAGAACGACGCGAGGGTCGTCTCCTCCGGCCGGACGGGTGTGGAGGTGGCCGGTGTGGCCAGGATCGAGCCGGTGACGGTGGCCGCGAGCAGCGGGAACAAGCGGCGGATTCCGGGGCGCGAGGCGCGCCGGGACCGCTGTCCTGTACGGGCGCTCTCGTTCTCCGGCACCTCTCAGAAGATACCGGCTTGCACGTGTTTCACTCGGCAAGGCAGGGCCGACCGGTCCGCCCGGAACGCGCTCGCGGTGTCCGGCTGCCTCCTGCACAACCGGACACCGCGATGCACAGCTCTACCTTCCCGCCCAGGGCCGTGAATCGGAATACCGATCGGTCACGATGGCACGATAAGTCAGACATCTGATTCGGCTGTCACGGTGCGCGAACGACAGCATGTGCACGAACGACAAAGGCCCCGACCGTGAATCACGGTCGGGGCCTTTGATGGTGCCCTCGGCAGGAATCGAACCTGCGGCCTTCTGCTCCGGAGGCAGACGCTCTATCCCCTGAGCTACGAGGGCGGGGATGGTCCCGTCCGGTCTCCCGGTCGGGCGGGGAAAGCGTATCGCATCGGCCGCGCTGCGCCAAAAACCGATGCGGACCGGGCGTTTCTATCCACCCGGTCCGCCGGGTCCTCAGTTCATCGGCAGCGGTGCGACCTTGCGTTCGGCGAGCATCTGCGTCATCAGATCGGCCTCACCCTGCTGGGTTTTGGCCATGCTCTCCGCCAGCGACCGCACCGCGTCGGTGTCGGCGCGCTGGGCCGCGTACTCGATCATCGGCATGCCGCCCTGATGGTGGCGCAGCATGAGCTGCAGGAACAGTGCGTCCTGGGCCGGACCGGTGGCCTGGCCGAGCGCGGCCATCTCCTGATCCGAGGCCATACCGGGCATGGTCTGCACCGCGCCCGCGTGTACGCCCGTGCCCGAATGCTGGTGCGCCGACATGTCGGTCATCCAGCCCATGTAACCGTCGGGGGCGATGAGCGGCTTGTCCCACAGCTGCAGCCAACCCTGCATGCGCCCGGCTTGATTGGCCTGTGTGGTCAGGATGTCGTAGGCCAGGCGTTTCACCGCCGGGTCGGCCGACCCGGACAGGGCGAGACTCGACATCTGCACCGCCTGCGTGTGGTGCACCGACATGTCCTGGGAGAAGCCGACATCCACGGCGCCGGGCGTTTCGGTCTGATGCCGCAGCGGATTGCCGACCAGGATTCCGGCCAGGAAACCGGCGAGCAGCACCCCGACCACGCCGAGGATCGCCAGCAGCTGCCGCTGATTGCGGCGCGGCTGCTGGGCGGGCTCGGCGGCGGGATCCGGCTCGGAGCTGCGATCGGGGACGTCGGCCATGAACGGCGGCACTACTGGGTCGGAGCCGGCTGCTCCGGCTGCGTCGGGCCGTCGGTCGGGGCCGGGATGGTCGGGATGCCGCCGGGCAGATTGGCGTCGGTCGGCAGCGCCGGGGTGCCCTCGGGCAGGCTCGGGATACCGGCGGGGAAGCCGGGGATGCTGGGCATGCCCGGGGTGCCGCCGATCTCGTTCTGCGCCTTGGTCGCACCGGTGCCGTCCATCGGGACCGCGTCGGGGCCGGGGGCGCTCGGATCGAAGGCGGGCGGGTTGTCGGTCTTGAAGGTCGGGTTCGCGCAGTCCGCGCCGACCTCGGGGTAGGCGTACTGGTTCAGCCGCAGCGCGGTGATGAACTGGGTGACGCGCTTGTCATCGGCGCTGTCCAGCTTGAGCTGGTGGCCCCACGACTGCATCGAGATGGCCGAATCCAGGCCCGGGTACGGCGACATCAGGGTGTACGGCTTGCCCTTGACCTTGGCCGACAGCGTGTCGACGCCCGCCTTGTCGAGCTTGTCCGGGTTGTAGGCGATCCAGACCGCGCCGTGCTCGAGCGAGTGCACCGCGTTCTCGGTGCGGATCGCCGTCGGGTACACGACGCCGGTGCACGCGGCCCACGAGCTGTCGTGCGGGCCGCCGAAGGGCGGGGCCTGGTCGTAGGCCACCCGCTGGGTGGCGGCGATGTGCAGGCCCGCCGCGTAGTCCTTCTTCACCACGCCGGAGATCTGATCCGAGGGATCCTTCTTCTGCGCGGACGGCGTGTACTTGTTCTGCTCCTGCTTGTCCTGGATCTTCGGCACGAGCACCCAGGCGATGCCGCCGATCAGGGCGAAAACGCAGACGACGGCCCCGATCATGAGCCACGGGATCTGGCGCCTTCCGCCCAGTCCGCCGCCACCGCCCTTGCGGGACGACCCGGCGGACTTGCCCGCGGCCTTGATGGCCTTGGCCGATTTGGCACTGGTCTTGCTCGGCATGCTTGTTGTGCTCTTTTCGACGTGTCGGACAATCAAACGACGCGGCCGCATCGTTTGCTGGGCACCTGCCCGGTGGTGCCCGCTCGCGGCGTTCACCTGCTCAGACCATAGGATAGTGACTCGTGACTCCAGCTGACCTTGCAGATCTCCTTCGTGCTACCGCGGCGAAGGTACTTGTCGAACGTGGATCCGACCCTTCGGTCCTGCCCGACGAGGTCAAGGTGGAGCGTCCCCGCAACCCCGAGCACGGTGACTATGCCACGAATGTGGCCATGCAGGTAGGCAAGAAGGCGGGAATGAACCCGCGCGATTTCGCCACGCTGCTCGCCGAGGCGCTGACCGCCGCCGAGGGCATCGACGCCGCCGAAGTCGCGGGACCTGGCTTTTTGAATATCCGCCTGGCCAAGGCCGCGCAGGGTGCGATCGTGGAGAAGATCCTGGAAGCGGGCGCGACGTTCGGCACCGCGGACGCCATGGGCGGCACCAGGATCAACCTGGAGTTCGTCTCCGCCAACCCCACCGGCCCCATCCACCTGGGCGGTACCCGCTGGGCCTCGGTCGGCGACGCGCTCGGCCGCATCCTGGCCGCGCAGGGCGCCGACGTCACCCGCGAGTACTACTTCAACGACCACGGCGCGCAGATCGACCGCTTCGCCAACTCGCTGGTCGCCGCCGCGCTCGGACAGCCGACCCCGGAGGACGGCTACGCGGGCGATTACATCAACGACATCGCTGACACCGTGGTGAAGGCCAACCCGGGCGTGCTGGAACTCCCGGAGACCGAGCGCCACGAGCTGTTCCGCCGCGAGGGCGTCGAGCTGATGTTCGCGCACATCAAGAAGACGCTGCACGAATTCGGCACCGACTTCGACGTGTACTTCAACGAGAGCTCGCTGTTCGCCTCCGGCGCGGTGGAGAAGGCCCTCGACGAGCTCAAGGCGTCGGGCAATCTGTACGAGAAGGACGGCGCCTGGTGGATCGCCTCCACCGAGTACGGCGACGACAAGGACCGCGTCGTCATCAAGAGCGACGGCAAGTCCGCCTACATCGGCGGTGACATCGCCTACTTCCAGAACAAGCGCTCGCGCGGCTTCGACCTGTGCATCTACATGCTGGGCGCCGACCACCACGGCTACATCGGCCGCCTGAAGGCCGCCGCCGCGGCGTTCGGCGACAACCCCGACACCGTCGAGGTACTCATCGGCCAGATGGTGAACCTGGTGAAAGACGGTGCGGCCGTCCGCATGTCCAAGCGCGCGGGCACCGTCGTCACCCTCGACGACCTGGTCGAGCAGATCGGCGTCGACGCCGCCCGCTACTCGCTGGTGCGTTCCTCGGTGAACTCCAGCATCGACATCGACCTGGACCTGTGGACCCGCCAGGACAGCGAGAACCCGGTCTACTACGTGCAATACGCGCACGCCCGCACCAACCAGATCATCGGCAATGCCGCCGCGTTCGACTACGCCTCGGTCGCACCGGATTTCGCGCTGCTCACCGATGACCGCGAGGGCGAGCTGATCCGCACCCTCGGCGAGTACCCGCGCGTGGTGGCCACCGCCGCCGACATGCGCGAGCCGCACCGCGTCGTCCGCTACCTCGAGGAGCTGGCCGGCGCGTACCACCCCTTCCAGTCCGACAAGACGCTGCGCGTCATCCCGCAGGGCGACGACGAGGTCACCCCGCTCAATGCCGCTCGCCTCGAGCTGGTCAAAGCCACCCGTCAGGTTCTCGCCAACGGCCTCGGCCTGCTAGGCGTCAGTGCTCCGGAGCGTATGTAGATGAGTGCCCACCCCGCCGGTCCCCGCCACGCGGACATTCCGCACGCGCCCACGCTGGCCGAGCGCCCCAGCGCGCCCGCCCAGATGATCGAGCTGCCCGCGAGCGTGTGGCCGCGCAACGCCTCCCGCGACGCCGACGGCGTGGTGCGGCTGGCCGGTGTGCCGGTGCACGAGCTGGCCGCCGAGTACGGCACCCCGTTGTTCGTCATCGACGAGGACGACTTCCGTTCCCGCTGCCGCGACATGGTCCGCGCCTTCGGCGACGGCGCGCGAGTCCACTACGCCTCCAAGGCGTTCCTGTGCGGCGAGATCGCCCGCTGGATCCGTGACGAGGGCCTGCACCTGGACGTCTGCTCCGGCGGCGAGCTCGCGGTGGCGCTGCACGCCGGCTTCCCGGCCGAGCGAATCGCGCTGCACGGCAACAACAAATCGGTACCCGAACTGGAGATGGCGGTCGAGGCGGGCGTCGGCGACGTGGTCGTCGACTCGCTGATCGAGATCGAGCGACTGGAAGCCGTCGCCAAGCGCGCGGGCAAGGTCGTCGACGTGCTGGTGCGCGTCACCGTCGGCGTGGAAGCCCACACCCACGAGTACATCTCGACCGCGCACGAGGACCAGAAGTTCGGCTTCTCCATCGCGGGCGGCGACGCCATGCAGGCCATCGCCCGGGTCTTCGAATCCGACAACCTGCGCCTGCTCGGCCTGCACTCGCACATCGGCTCGCAGATCTTCGAGATCGACGGCTTCGAGATCTCCACCCGCCGCATGCTGGGCCTGCTGCGCGAGGTCGCCGACAAGTTCGGCATGGAGCGCGCCGAGCAGATGCGGATCCTGGATCTCGGTGGCGGCCTGGGCATCTCGTACCTGCCGCACGAGGACCCGCCCGCCCTGGACGGTTTCGCCGCCAACCTGCGCCGCATCGTGGCCGAGGAGGCCGAGCGCGCCGGGCTGCCGATGCCGACCATCGCCGTCGAGCCGGGCCGCGCCATCGCCGGTCCCGGCACCGTCACCCTCTACGAGGTGGGCACCATCAAAGATGTTGTGCTCGACGGTGGCAATCGCCGACGCTATGTGAGCGTCGACGGCGGCATGAGCGACAACATTCGTCCGGCCCTGTACCAGGCCGAGTACGACTGCCGTCTGGTCTCGCGGTCCAGCGAGGCCGGACCGGTGGTGGCCCGAGTGGTCGGAAAGCATTGCGAGAGTGGGGATATCGTCATCCGCGATACCTGGCTCCCGGCCGATGTGGGCCCGGGCGACCTGGTGGCGGTGGCCGCGACCGGCGCGTACTGCTACTCGATGTCGAGCCGTTACAACATGCTCACCCGGCCCCCGGTGGTCGCGGTGCGAGACGGCAAGGCGCGCTTGATCCTCCGCCGTGAAACGGTGGAGGACCTACTCAGCTTGGAGGTGAAGGCATGACCGAGGTGGCGAACAACGCTGCGAAGAACGGCGTGTGGGGATCGGATCACCCGATCGGTGTCGCGGTCCTCGGCATGGGCACGGTCGGCACCGAGGTGGTCCGCATCATTCGTGACCACGCCGACGACCTGTGCAACCGTGTCGGCGCCCCCGTCGTGCTGCGCGGCGTCGCGGTGCGTGATCTGAGCAAGGACCGCGGCCTGTCCGCCGACCTGCTCACCACCGACGCCGACGCCCTGGTCACCCGCGACGACGTCGACATCGTCGTCGAGGTGATGGGCGGCATCGACCCGGCCCGCGCCCTCATCTCCGCGGCCCTGAACGCGGGCAAGTCCGTGGTCACCGCCAACAAGGCGCTGCTCGCGGACTACACCGGCGAGCTGGCCGCCGCGGCCGAGAACCACCGCGCCGACCTCTACTTCGAGGCCGCCGTCGCCGGCGCCATCCCGGTGGTCCGCCCGCTCATCCAGTCGCTGTCCGGCGACCGGGTCAACCGCGTGGTCGGCATCGTGAACGGCACCACCAACTTCATCCTCTCGGCCATGGCCGAGACCGGCGCCGACTACGACGACGTGCTGGCCGAGGCCACCCGCCTGGGCTACGCCGAGGCCGACCCGACCGCCGACGTCGAGGGCTACGACGCCGCCGCCAAGGCCGCCATCCTGGCCTCGGTCGCCTTCCACACCCGCGTCACCTCCGGCGACGTCTACCGCGAGGGCATCTCCAAGATCACCTCCGAGGATCTGGAGACGGCCGCGGCCGTGGGCTGCACGGTGAAGCTGCTGGCCATGGCCGAGCGCGTCACCGACGAGGGCGGCAAGGAGAAGATCTCCGTGCGCGTCTACCCCGCCCTCATCCCGCGCAAGCACCCCCTAGCCGCGGTCAGCGGCGCGTTCAACGCCGTGGTCGTGGAGGCCGAGAACGCCGGCCGCCTGATGTTCTACGGGCAGGGCGCCGGCGGCGCTCCCACCGCGTCGGCCGTCATGGGTGACCTGGTCATGGCGGCGCGCAACAAGTTCTACGGTGGCCGCGCGCCGGGCGAATCGGTCTATGCTGAGCTGCCGATCGCCTCGATCGGCGACACCCCGACCCGCTACCACGTGAACATGCAGGTCGCCGACCGCACCGGTGTGCTGGAAGCGGTCGCCGGGGAATTCGCCAAGCACAGTGTGAGCATCTCGACGGTCCGCCAGGAGGGACACGACGAGGGTGCGCGCCTGGTTGTGGTGACCCACCACGCGCTGGAGTCCGCGCTGGCGGATACCGTTGCCGCATTGGCCGAACTGGACTCCGTCACGTCCGTGACCAGTGTTCTGAGATTGGAAGGCACCGAGGAATGAGTGCAACCGCACGCGCTGCTGCACCTGTGCACACGCCGTGGCCGGGTTTGATCGACGCGTATCGCGATCGTCTCGCGATTCCCGCCGACTGGAAGGCCGTCACTCTCTTCGAGGGCGGCACCCCGCTGGTGCCCGCACACCACCTGTCGGAACTGACCGGCTGTGAGGTGTACCTCAAGGTCGAGGGCGCGAACCCGACCGGCTCGTTCAAGGACCGTGGCATGACCATGGCCATGACCGATGCCAAGTACAACGGCAAGACCGCCGTGCTGTGCGCCTCCACCGGCAACACCTCGGCCTCGGCCGCGGCGTACGCCACTCGCGCGGGACTGCACTGCGCGGTGCTGATCCCGTCGGGCAAGATCGCCATGGGCAAGCTGGCCCAGGCGGTCATGCTGGGCGCGAAGATCATCCAGGTGGACGGCAACTTCGACGACTGCCTGGAGCTGGCCCGCAAGGTCACCTCCGACTTCCCCGAGGTCGGCCTGGTGAACTCGGTGAACCCGGCCCGCATCGAGGGCCAGAAGACCGCCGCCTTCGAGATCGCCGACGCGCTGGGCAAGGCCCCCGACGTGCACGTGCTCCCGGTCGGCAACGCGGGCAACATCACCGCGTACTGGAAGGGCTACAGCGAGTACTTCGCCGACGGCGTCACCACCTCGCGCCCGCGCATGCTGGGCGTGCAGGCCGCGGGCGCCGCGCCGCTGGTCAACGGCGCTCCGGTGTCGAACCCGGAGACCATCGCCACCGCGATCCGGATCGGCGCGCCCGCGTCCTGGAACGGTGCGATGAACGCCAAGGAGGAGTCGGGCGGCGCCTTCCGCGCGGCCACCGACGAGGAGATCCTCGCCGCGTACCGCCTGGTCGCGGCCACCGAGGGCGTTTTCGTGGAGCCCGCCTCCGCCGCGTCGGTCGCCGGTCTGCTGGCCGCTCGCGCCGAGGGCTGGCTGGATTCCGGCCTCACCGTGGTCTGCACCGTGACCGGCAACGGTCTCAAGGACCCGGACAACGCGCTCAAGGGGATGCCCGAGGTCAAGCCGATCGCGGTCGACCCGGTCGCCGTGGCCCACGAGCTCGAGCTGGCCTGAGTTGACCGCGCGCGACGCACAGCTCAGTGATCGAGCGGAGCGAGAGAACCATGTCGCAGCCGCTTCGCGGTCCGGTGGCACCGAGCGCCAGCGAGGCGGCGGCGGGACGCGGACGCTGACCGCCGGAATCTCCGTCACCGTGCGGGTTCCGGCGTCCAGCGCGAATCTGGGTCCGGGATTCGATTCCCTCGGAATCGCTCTGGGTCTCTACGACGAGATCACGGTGTCCACCACCGACACCGGCCTCACCATCCGGGTCGAGGGGGAGGGCGCCGATGACGTGCCCTGGGGCCCTTCGCATCTGGTGGTGCGCGCCATCGAACGCGGCCTGCAGGCCGCGGGCGTGTGGGCGGACGGCCTGGACGTGGTGTGCCGCAACGTGATTCCGCATTCGCGGGGCATGGGCTCGTCGGCTTCGGCGGTGGTCGGCGGTTTGGCCGCCGGCCGCGGCCTGGCCGCGAAATTCGATGCCGGACTGGCCTACGGCGATGACGTGATGGTGCAGCTGGCCTCGGAATTCGAGGGCCACCCGGACAACGCGTCGGCCAGCATCCTGGGCGGGATCGTGGTGTCCTGGTCCGAAACCGACGGTCCCGCAGCCGGAAACGGCACGGCCGAGCTTCATGGCCGCGCCTACCGCGCGGTGCGGCTGGAACCGCACGCCTCGTTGCGCCCGGTGGTGCTCATCCCCGAGGAGCGTTCCTCCACCGCGCACACCCGCGGTCTGCTGCCGGACACCGTGCCGCACGCCGACGCGGCGTTCAACGCCAGCCGGGCCGCGCTGGCGGTAGTCGCCTTGACGCAGCGCCCTGACCTGCTGATGCCCGCCACGGCCGACCGGCTACATCAGGGCTACCGCGCCTCGGCGCTGCCGCTCACCACGAAGTGGATCGAACGGCTGCGCGCGGCCGGCATCCCGGCGACCGTGTCGGGCGCCGGTCCGACCGTGTTGGCCTTCGCGACCAGCGAATTCCCCGAGGAACTGCGTGAACTCGCGATCTCCGACGGACTGCGCGTGCTCGAGCCCGGCATCGCTGACGGCGTCTTGGTGGATTGACAGCGCGCCTGCCTTGCCGATGCAAAAGGTGGGAGCTATCCTGAGCGAGTCCGTACATCGTGCGCGTCAGACGCCGGTGCTTCATCAGGGCAAATCGCTCCAGAGGCTCCTTGCTCGGGCTCGAGCTCGAGGCTCGAAACTTGGGGGTAGCCAGTCAACTGGAATGATCTCTCCCACCATTTGGCGAGCCCACCGGTCCGGCGGGACAGGCGATACGGCATCCGAGTCCGGCAGGAGTCCGGACTGCAGGAGGAACCCTCGAACTGGCACACGGCGGTCGAGGGAAGGAAAGGATTTCCGTGACAGATACGGACCTGCTCGCGACACCCGGGGTGGACAGTGATCCAGCGTCCTCGGGGAGCCGCGAAAGTGACTCCGGACAGATTTCGAAGATGAGCGAACAAACTGACGTCGCACGATCGGGGCTGACTGGAATGTTGTTGCCGCAGTTGCGTGCGCTTGCGGGAGAGCTCGGTATCCGAGGCACTTCCGGGATGCGTAAGGGTGATCTCATCGCCGCTATCAAGGAGAACCAGGTCGGGGCCACCACCAAGGCGCCCGCGACCGTTGGTGGCAAGACCACGGGCAAGGCCAAGGCGAAGGCCGAGGACGCGTCGACCGGCGGTGAGTCCGTGTCGGCCGCCGACACCGAGTCCGTGAAGAAGTCCGCCCGGTCCGCCGATGCGGCGCCGGCCGAGGCGAAGACCGAGGCGAAGACCGACCGCGCCGAGAAGGCCGAGTCCCGCCAAAACGCTTCGGAGACGCGCGAATCCACCGCTTCGGAGAAGCGCGATGCCAAGGGCGCGGAGTCCCGTGAGGCCAAGCGCGAGGAGGGCGAGACCGCCCGCGCCGAGGGTGGCGAGGACACTCGCGACGGCGGCCAGCGTGGCCGCGGCCGCCAGCGCCGGGGCCGCGAGCAGCGCGGCGCGGCCGACAATGCCGAGGCCCCCGTCGCCGACAAGGGCGAGCAGGAGGGCGGCGAGCGCCGCCGCGAGCGCAACCAGGGCGAGCGTGGTCAGGGCGAGCGCGGTCAGCGCGGCGACCAGGGCGAGCGCAACCAGAACGCCGGCCAGCAGAACGGCGCCGGCCGCAACGACCGCAACGACCGCGGTGGTGACGACGAAGAGGGCCGTGGCCGTCGGGGTCGCCGCTTCCGTGAGCGTCGCCGTGGGCGGGACCGCGACGGCGGCGCCGGTGGCGGCGGCGGCGAGGCCCGCGAGATGGAGATCCGCGAGGACGACATCCTGCAGCCGGTCGCGGGCATCCTCGATGTCCTCGACAACTACGCGTTCGTCCGCACCTCCGGCTACCTGGCCGGCCCGAACGACGTGTACGTGTCGATGAACCTGGTCCGCAAGAACGGCCTGCGCCGCGGTGACCACATCGTCGGTGCGGTGCGCGCCCCGCGCGACGGCGACCAGAGCAACCAGCGTCAGAAGTTCGATCCGCTGGTGCGGTTGGACACGGTCAACGGCGGCGACGTCGAAAGCGCCAGGCGCCGACCGGAATTCAACAAGCTCACCCCGCTGTACCCGAACCAGCGCCTGCGGCTGGAGACCCAGCCGAACAAGCTGACCACGCGCATCATCGACCTGATCATGCCGATCGGTAAGGGCCAGCGTGCGCTGATCGTGTCCCCGCCCAAGGCGGGTAAGACGATGGTCATCCAGGACATCGCCAACGCGATCGCGACCAACAACCCCGAGTGCTACCTGATGGTGGTGCTGGTGGACGAGCGTCCCGAGGAAGTGACCGACATGCAGCGCTCCGTGCGCGGCGAGGTCATCGCCTCCACCTTCGACCGCCCGCCGAGCGACCACACCTCGGTCGCCGAGCTCGCCATCGAGCGGGCCAAGCGCCTGGTCGAGGCCGGTCAGGACGTCGTCGTGCTGCTCGATTCGATCACTCGTCTCGGCCGCGCGTACAACAACTCGTCCCCGGCATCGGGCCGAATCCTTTCCGGTGGTGTGGATTCCACCGCGCTGTACCCGCCCAAGCGGTTCCTCGGCGCGGCCCGCAACATCGAGAACGGCGGCTCGCTCACCATCATCGCCACCGCGCTGGTGGAGACCGGTTCCACCGGTGACACGGTCATCTTCGAGGAGTTCAAGGGCACGGGTAACGCCGAGCTCAAGC
Source organism: Nocardia sp. CA-145437 (assembly GCF_050956485.1). Lineage (NCBI taxonomy): Bacteria > Bacillati > Actinomycetota > Actinomycetes > Mycobacteriales > Nocardiaceae > Nocardia > Nocardia sp. CA-145437. The sequence goes on from NZ_CP191204.1 coordinate 1,321,685, forward strand.
TCGATCGCAAGATCGCCGAGCGCCGCGTGTTCCCGGCGGTCGACGTCAACCTGTCCAGCACCCGTCGCGACGACCTGCTGATGTCCCCGGACGAGGCGGCCGTGCTGCACAAGCTGCGTCGCGTGCTGTCCGGCCTGGACTCGCATCAGGCCATCGACCTGATGGTGGACCGGTTGAAGAAGACCAAGTCCAACATCGAGTTCCTGATGACGGTCTCCAAGACCGCCCCGGGCGCGATCGACGAATAAGCCTGTGGCGCAAGGCAACCGATTGCCTCGCGTCCGCAGCGAACCACGACGGCGGCCCCGCTTCGGCGGGGCCGCCGCCGTATGTCCGGAACCGGGACCGGGCCGAAGAAGAACAGTCCGATCAATGCCGCGCCGCCGATCATGAAGCCGAGCACGAGCGCGGTCACGGCACCGGTGTTCTCCGATACCGTGACCGCTCGATAGGTGAGGGTGTCGTCCCCCCGCGGCGGGAGTGGGGCCGGATTCACGGATCCCACCGCGTTGCCGGACTCTCCGGGAGCCATCCACCAACCCGCGAGAACCAGCAGACCGAGCAGCGCCAGGATTCCCCCAGCTGTCGCTTCCTTCCTGGTCGCCATGTCGCCTTTCCGGTCGCTCGCGTGGCCTTCACCTGGCAAGAACTCTATGAACACGGGTGTTCGCATTCCTGAGTAGCGCACTACTCGACTTTCGGGTTTGCTCGCGCGGTCTTCCGGGGCGCGGTCGGGAACAAATGGCTCGGGGCGCCTGTTCTGCCCCATGTCACCCCTCGTGGTGACCACGCGGGAGCAGCGCATAGACTGTTCCGTCGGCAACCATGCCTCTAGTCGGTTCCGGTTCACGCCTTCTCGAAGGCGACCCGGCGACCATTGAAAGGACACCCAATGAGGGCAGGAATTCACCCCACTTACGTGGACACCACCGTGGTCTGCGGTTGTGGCAACACCTTCCAGACCAAGAGCACCAAGGAGTCGGGCCAGATCACGGTCGAGGTCTGCTCCCAGTGCCACCCGTTCTACACGGGCAAGCAGAAGATTCTGGACACCGGCGGCCGCGTGGCCCGCTTCGAGGCCCGCTACGGCAAGCGCGACAAGGCTGCCAAGTAGCTGTCCCCCCGACGCCCGTCCTGCGCTCCGCAGGCCGGGCGTCGGTGCGTTTATGGACCTACTAAGACGGGAGTAACCGCGATGGCCGACAAGACGGCCCCCAACGCGATCGACGACATCCTGGCCGAGTACCAGGGGCTGGAGACCCAGCTCGCCGACCCTTCGCTGCACAACGACCCGGGCGCGGCCCGTCGCGTCGGCAAGCGGTTCGCCGAGCTCGGCCCGATCATGTCGACCTACAACAAGCTGACCTCCGCGCGCGAGGACCTCGCCGCCGCCGAGGAGCTGGCCGCGGACGACTCGTCCTTCGCGGCCGAGGTGCCCGGTCTGCAGGCGCAGGTCGAGGAGCTGGACAAGCAGCTCACCGACCTGCTCGCGCCGCGCGACCCGCACGACGGCGACGACGTCATCCTCGAGGTGAAGTCCGGCGAGGGCGGTGAGGAGTCGGCGCTGTTCGCCTCCGATCTGGCCCGCATGTACATCCGGTACGCGGAGCGGCACGGCTGGAAGGTCGAGGTGCTCGGCGTCACCTACTCCGATCTGGACGGGTACAAGGACGCCAGCTTCTCCATCAAGAGCAAGGAGGCCTCCCGCGACGGCGTGTGGTCCAAGCTCAAGTTCGAGGGCGGCGTGCACCGCGTGCAGCGCGTGCCGGTCACCGAATCCCAAGGGCGCATTCACACTTCGGCCGCGGGCGTACTGGTCTACCCGGAGCCCGACGAGGTCGAGGAAGTCGAGATCGACGAGAAGGATCTGCGCATCGACGTGTACCGGTCCTCCGGCAAGGGCGGTCAGGGCGTCAACACCACCGACTCCGCGGTGCGCATCACCCACCTGCCCACCGGCCTGGTGGTGACCTGCCAGAACGAGCGGTCGCAGTTGCAGAACAAGATCCGCGCCAAGCAGGTCCTCGCGGCCCGGCTGCAGGCCCTGGCCGAGGAGCAGGCCGACGCCGACGCCGCGGCCGGACGCGCTTCGCAGATCCGGACGGTGGACCGTTCCGAGCGGATCCGCACCTACAACTTCCCGGAGAACCGCATCGCCGACCACCGCATCGGTTTCAAGGCCCACAACCTGGATTCCGTGCTGGACGGCAACCTCGACGACCTGTTCAACGCGCTCGGTGAGGCCGACCGCGCGGCCCGCCTGGCCGCGGAATGAGCGGCGCGCCGAACCGCCATGGACGGGAGTCCGCGACCGGAGGATCGTTTCCCACCGTGACAACGGATGTCGTGACGGTCGGAGTAGGTCCCCGGGTACGTCCAGAATCGGTTCGGCGCTCGACCGCGGGCACGGGTGCATGGCGGTCAACGGCTCTCAGGCGTCCGCTGAAGTCCCGGAGAGGCGGGGAAGCGCAGTGAGTCGTGCACCATTGCGGCCGGCCATTCGGGAGGCCGTCGACATCTTGGCCGCGGCGGGGGTCCCCAGTCCGCACGCCGACGCCGAACACCTCGCCGCCCACGTGCTGGGCGTCGATCGTGGCCGCCTGGTCCTGATGCCCATGCTCACCCCCGACCAGCTCGAGGAATTCCGCAAGCTGGTCGCCCGCCGCGCGGAACGCGTTCCGCTGCAACACCTCACGGGTACGGCCGCCATGGGGGAGATCGATCTGGCGGTCGGTCCCGGCGTCTTCGTGCCCCGCCCGGAAACCGAGTTGATCTTCGCCTGGGCGCTGGCCCGGCTGGAGGAGATCGGCCACGAACACCCGCCGATCGTCGTCGACCTGTGCACCGGCTCCGGGGCTCTGGCCCTGGCCATCGCCCACGCCCGCCCCGACGCCGAGGTGCACGCGGTCGAACTCGATCCCGAGGCGCTCGCGTGGGCCCGCCGCAACGCCCTGCAATTGGCCGACGAGGGCGACACCCCCATCGACCTGCACGCGGGCGACGTCACCGATCCGGCCATTCTCGACGACCTCAACGGCCGCGTCGACGTGGTCGTCTCCAACCCGCCCTACATCCCCGAAGACGCCCGGCTCGACCCCGAGGTCATGGACCACGACCCGCACCGCGCGTTGTTCGGCGGCCCCGACGGCCTGGACGTCATCCGCCCGATGGTGGCCACCATCGGCCGCCTGCTCCGCGACAACGGCGCGGCCGCCGTCGAACACGACGACACCAACGGCTCCGGCGTCGCCGCCCTCTTCACCGCGCACGGCGGCTTCACCGACGTGATCGAGCACCCCGACCTCGCCGGCAAACCCCGTTTCGTGGTCGCCCGCCGCATCGCGGACTGACCGCTAGCCGGGCTCGCCCTCGACCGTCACGCCGTGCCAGAAGGCGACATGGTCCTTGATCTTCCGCGCCGGCGGGCTCGGATGCGGGTAGTACCACGCCGCATCCGGATTCTCCGCGCCGTCGACCGTGACGGTGTAGTAGCTCGCGATGCCCTTCCACGGGCACACGGTGTGCTTGGCGCTCTCGCGGAAGTACTCGCTCTTCAGGGACTCCACCGGAAAGTACTGATTGCCCTCGACCTCCACGGTCGTGGCGGCCTCGGCGATGACCGTCCCGTTCCAGATCGCACGCATCATGAGTCCGTGCCTCCTTCGTCCACGCGAGCCTATGCCCGTCGCGAGCCCGCCGCCCGGGCGGTTGCCGGGTCTCGCCGGGTCCCGGCGCGCCACCCGGCAAGTCCTGGCGGGGGCTGGTGCGTGGCACCGGGGAAGTCCTGATGGGGGTTCGGGGGCGTAGCCCCCGGAGTGCTCGGGGTTTCAGGGGCGGGCTTGCCCCGGGGCCGAGAGGGGGAGCCGCGAGCTGTCGCGAGTTGATTCATGCCAAGATGTCAGCCGTGAGTACCGTCTACGACTGTGCCGATCCCGACTCCCGCGCCGCCGGTCTGAGTGCCGCGCGCAGCACGCTGAAGAGCGGTCGATTGGCCGTCATCCCGACCGACACGCTGTACGGAATCGCCGCCGACGCGTTCGACAGTCAGGCGGTGGGCGCGTTGCTGGCCGCCAAACGGCGCGGTCGCGATATGCCGGTGCCGGTGCTGGTCGGGTCGTGGACCACGATCGACGGGCTGGTGTATTCGGTGCGCCCGCAGGCGCGGGAACTGATCCGCGCGTTCTGGCCGGGTGGCCTGAGTCTGGTTGTGCAGCAAGCGCCTTCGCTGGCCTGGGATCTGGGTGACGCGCGTGGCACGGTGATGCTGCGCATGCCGCTGCATCCGGTGGCGCTGGAGCTGCTGCGCGAGGTGGGCCCGCTCGCGGTGTCGAGCGCGAACGTGTCGGGGCAGCCGCCGGCCGCCACGGTGGGGGAGGCGCAGGCGCAGCTGGGCGATCTGGTCGGTGTGTATCTGGACGGTGGTCCGGCCGATCACGCGGTGGCGTCCACCATCGTGGATCTGACCGCGGACACCCCGCGGGTGTTGCGTGAGGGCGCGGTGCCGATCGAGAAGATCGCGGAGGTGCTCGGTATGTCGCCCGAGGAACTCCGTCAGGCCGGCGCGCGCTGACGGCCAGCTGGATGCTTCTGAGTCAGGGCGTATTCAGCCAGGGCGCGGTCGTCCCGCTGCGGGAGCTGCTGCTGGTGCTGCTGGCCGCCGCGGTCATCGCCTTCCTGAGCACGGGCGGAATCCGGGTGCTGGCCATCGCCTTCGGCGCGGTGGCGATTCCGCGGGAACGCGATGTGCACGTGAAGCCGATTCCGCGGATGGGCGGCCTGGCCATCTATCTGGGTCTGGTGGCCGCCGTCCTGTTCGCGCATCAGCTGCCCGCCTTGCGCCGGGGCTTCGACTATCCCAAGGACATTCCCGCGGTGCTGGCCGCGGCGACGCTGATCGTGCTGGTCGGCATCATCGACGACCGCTGGGGCCTGGACTGGCTGACCAAGCTGGTGGGGCAGATCACCGCGGCGGGCGTGATGGCGGTGATGGGCCTGAGCTGGGTGGCCATCTACAACCCGTTCACCAACGAGACGGTGGTGCTGGATCCGCTGCAGGGCGGTCTGGTGACGGTGGGCATCACGGTGACCGTGGTGAACGCCATGAATTTCGTGGACGGTCTGGACGGATTGGCCGCGGGCCTGGGGTTCATCGCGGCGGTCGCGGTTTTCGTGTTCACCGTGGGGTTGCTCTACGAAGTGGGCGGTTCCACCGATACGTATCCGCCCGCGTTGCTGGCGGCCGCCCTCGCGGGCGCGTGCCTGGGATTTCTGCCACACAATTTCTCACCGGCCCGCATTTTCATGGGGGATACCGGATCCATGCTGATCGGATTGATGCTGGCGGCGGTGTCGACCGGCGCGTCCGGGCGAATTCCGCTGCAGGGTTACGGCCCGCGCGACATCGTGGGTCTGTTGTCACCGTTGTTGCTGGTGGGTGCGGTGATGTTCATTCCGGTACTTGATCTTGTCTTGGCCGTGGTGCGCCGAGTGCGCGCGGGTGTGAGTTTCTCCACCCCGGACAAAATGCATCTGCATCACCGTTTGCTGCAGATCGGGCATTCGCAGCGCCGCGTGGTGCTGGTGATCTATCTGTGGGTGAGCGTGTTCGCATTCGGCGCGGTCGGCACCTCGTTGATCTCCGATCGCCGCCTGGTGGTGCTGCTGTTCGCGGCCGGGCTGGTTTTCGCGCTGATCGTCACCGCGGTGCCGTCCTGGCGGGAACTGAGGATCAACTCGGTTCGCAAACCGCCGCGTGGGCGCGATCGCGCCGCCGGGTAGAGTTGCTGTCCGTGAGCACGCCTTCCGATCCCGGTCCTGACGCCCCGCTGCGCGCGGCACTGCGCTACGGCATCGCCGGTTTGGCTGTGCTGGTTGTGGTTTCGGCGATTCTGTCGTCGATCTTCGCCGGTCTGCCCGGCCTGTGGGGCGCCCTCATCGGCTCCGCCCTGGGTGGCGCGTTCATTCTGACCACGGCCGCCTCGGTGCTGTTCAGCGCCAAGATCGAAACGGGCCTGCAGGGCCTGGTGCTGCTGGGCAGCTGGGTCGGAAAGCTGCTGCTGGCAGTGATTGTCGTCGCAGTGCTGCAGAACTACGACTTCTACAGCCGCGGCGCGCTCTTCCTGACCGTGGTCGGCGCCCTGCTCATCGTGCTCGGCGCGGAGACCTACGGCCTTCTGCGCCAACGGGTTCCGACCGTTCACGTCGAGCGCGACCTGTAGCCGGAGACCCTCCGGCGCGGCCGTCGAAACATCGTTCATCCGGCGTTTCCACGACCCCCTACGCATTGTCGTAGATAACTTGATAAACTCTTTACCTGTAGCCAACCGAATCAACAGGGGGGGTCGCCTGAGACCCGCCTGAGAGCAGGTTATGCTTACAGCCGTACCGGACCCTTTCGGGTCACGGTTCTGCACCGTCGACGATGTCGCCGACGCGCGTACAGACGCCAGGGCGTGACTGCCACAGCTGCTGACGAACTTCGAGCCGACCTGAGTCGACCCACCAGATCGTCAATGTCCGATCGAACCGCAGGAGAAAACTATCTCCTGGCGGCCGACCACGGGAGAGAACGCTGAGCGTCACCATTTTGGCAGGCGAGTTCCACGCGCCGTCACTCAACGACTTCTTCCCTCCAGCAGTGCTGTTCGAGGGGACGCCTTTCGAGCTCGACCGTTTGATGCTCATTCGCATCCTGATGTCGGTCGTTCTCGTGGCAGTCATGTTCGCCGCTTTCCGTCGGCCTCAGCTGGTTCCGCGCGGACTGCAGAATGTCGCCGAATCAGGTCTGGTGTTCGTCAAGGAGCAGATCTGCGACGAGGTGCTCGGCAAGGAATCCGGTAAGAAGTTCTTCCCGCTCATCGCGTCGATCTTCTTCACCGTGCTGTTCCTGAACATCTCGGGTGTTATTCCCGGTCTGAACATCTCGTCGAACGCGCGCATCGGCATGCCGCTGGTGCTGGCCGTCGTCGCCTACGTCACCTTCAACTACGTGGGCATCAAGAAGTACGGCTTCCTGAAATACATGCGCTCGTCCATCGTGGTGCCGAATGTGCCGGCCGCGCTGCACGTGCTGCTGATCCCCATCGAGTTCATCTCGACCTTCGTGTTGCGCCCGTTCACGCTCACCGTCCGTCTTATGGCGAACATGCTGGCAGGCCACATCATGTTGGTGCTGTTCTTCAGTGCCACCCAGTTCTTCCTGTTCGATGCCGCCTCCTGGATGAAGGTGTTCTCGCCGTTCTCGCTGCTCGCGGGCTTCGGCTTCACCCTCTTCGAGCTGCTGGTGGTCTTCCTGCAGGCGTACGTGTTCGCGCTGCTGACCGCTGTCTACATCGGTCTGGCGCAGCACGCCGACTCTCACTGACCGACCGCACCAACTCCATAAACCTGCCTTCCACGCCGCCCGGCGGGTGGGCGACAGAAAGGGAATGAAACACACATGAGCACCCTCTCGTACCTGGCTGCTGAAGTTGCCGAGTCCAAGTCCAAGGGCTTCGGCGCCATCGGTTACGGCCTCGCTGCGATCGGCCCCGGCATCGGTGTGGGCATCGTCGTCGGTAAGGCCATCGAGGGCATCGCCCGCCAGCCCGAGCTGATGGGCACCATCCGGACCAACATGTTCCTGGGTATCGCGTTCACCGAGGCCCTGGCGCTGATCGGTCTCGTCGCCGGCTTCATTTTCTGATTCCGGCCAAAGACTAGGAATCAACGATGAACAGCACCTATCTGCTTGCGGCTGAGGGGTCTGACGAAGTCAACCCCCTCATCCCCGAGCCGTACGACATCTTCTGGTCTGCGGTCGTCTTCATCGTTATCGCCTTCGTCTTCGCCAAGTACGTCGTCCCGCGCCTGACCCAGGTGCTGGACGAGCGTTCGCAGAAGATCGAGGGCGGTATCGCCAAGGCCGAGGCCGTGCAGGCCGAGGCGCAGGCCACCCTGCAGCAGTACCAGGAGCAGCTGGCCGAGGCTCGCCTCGAGGCCGCTCGCATCCGCGAGGAAGCCCGCACCCAGGGTGCGGCCATCCTGTCGCAGATGCGCACCGATGCGCAGGCCGAGGCCGACCGCATCGTGGCCGCCGGCCACTCGCAGCTGGAGGCACAGCGCCAGCAGATCGTGACCGAGCTGCGGTCCGAACTGGGCCGTACCGCGGTCGACCTGGCCGAGAAGATCATCGGTCAGTCGGTGGCCGACGAGGCCAAGCAGGCGGCGTCGATCGACCGGTTCCTCGCGGAACTGGACGCGAACGCCGGCATCGGGGTCGGAAGGTAACGAACCGAAAGTGGGAAGCATGTACGCAGCGAGCCGCGAGGCGAGTTCCCGTGCGCGGGAAGCTCTTCGGGCCGCTCTGACCGGTAGCGACACCGTCGCGGCTACTACGGGGTCGGAACTGTTCGCCGTTGTCGCCGTCCTCGACGACCAGCGTTCGCTGCGTGTGGCGCTCGCGGATAAGTCGGTGTCGAGCTCGGCGCGCGCCGAGCTGGCCGAACGCGTCTTCGGCGGCAAGATCAGCGGTACCACGCTGGCCGTGCTGACCACGGCCGTGGCCCAGGACTGGTCGCGCGCCCGGGATCTGGTCGACACGCTGGTTCTGCTCGGCCGCGAGGCGCTGCTGCGCGCCGCGGACGAGCGTGGCCGCCTGACCGCGGTCGAGGACGAGCTGTTCCGGCTGGCCCGGATCATCGACGACAACCCGGACCTGGAGCAGGCGCTGCAGGACCACGGCAAGCCGGCGGAAGCCAAGCTGGCCCTGGTGCAGCGTCTGCTCGCCGGCAAGGTCGAGGACATCACCCTGCAGCTGGTCGACCAGGCCGTGCTGCGCCACAAGGGCGATGTCGGCGGCGCCATCGACGAGCTGTCCGACCTGGCGGCTTCGCTCCGGGAGCAGATCGTGGCGCACGTCCGTGCCGCGGTGGCCCTGACGCCGCAGCAGCGCGAGCACCTGGCTGCTTCGCTGCAGCGCATCTACGACAAGCCCGTCACGGTGCACGTGCAGGAAGACCCGAGCCTGCTGGCCGGCGTCGTCGTGCGCGTCGGCGACGACCTGATCGACGGCAGCGCCGTCGGCCGCCTCCAGCGCTTGCGTCAGTCTCTCGCTTAAGAGACAAACGCACGGAGTTTGATTTTCGGCTCCGCCGAAGAGCGCAGTAACACACCGACATTCGAGACCACAGCGAGAGCAGGAAGAACATGGCGGAGCTGACGATCTCCCCCGATGAGATCCGTAGCGCGATCGAGAGCTACACCCAGAGCTACACCCCCGAGACCTCCATCGAAGAGGTCGGTGTCGTCACCGACACCGGCGACGGTATCGCCCACATCAGCGGCCTGCCGTCCGCGATGGCCAACGAGCTGCTGGAGTTCCCGGGCGGCGTCCTCGGCGTGGCGCTGAACCTGGAGGACACCGAGATCGGCGCCGTCGTCCTGGGTGAGTTCGACACCCTGGAAGAGGGCCAGCAGGTCCGCCGCACCGGCGACGTGCTCTCGGTCCCCGTGGGCGACAAGTTCCTGGGCCGCGTCATCGACCCGCTGGGCGCCCCGATCGACGGCCTGGGCGAGATCGAGGCCGACGAGCGCCGCGTGCTCGAGCTGCAGGCCGCCACCGTGCTGGAGCGTCAGCCGGTCGGTGAGCCGATGGCCACCGGCATCACCGCCATCGACGCCCTGACCGCCATCGGCCGCGGCCAGCGTCAGCTGGTCATCGGTGACCGCAAGACCGGTAAGACCGCGGTCTGCATCGACGCGATCATCAACCAGAAGGCCAACTGGGCCACCGGCGATCCGTCGAAGCAGGTGCGCTGCATCTACGTCGCGATCGGCCAGAAGGGCTCCACCATCGCGGGCGTGAAGTCGGCCCTCGAGGCGCACGGCGCGATGGAGTACACCACCATCGTCGCGGCCCCGGCCTCCGACTCCGCCGGCTTCAAGTGGCTGGCCCCCTACACCGGTTCGGCCCTCGGCCAGCACTGGATGTACCAGGGCAAGCACGTCCTGATCGTGTTCGACGACCTGTCGAAGCAGGCCGAGGCCTACCGCGCCATCTCGCTGCTGCTGCGTCGCCCGCCGGGCCGCGAGGCGTACCCGGGTGACGTCTTCTACCTGCACTCGCGTCTGCTGGAGCGTTGCGCGAAGCTGTCCGACGAGCTGGGCGCGGGCTCGATGACCGGTCTGCCGATCATCGAGACCAAGGCCAACGACGTCTCGGCGTTCATCCCGACCAACGTCATCTCCATCACCGACGGCCAGGTGTTCCTGGAGTCGGACCTCTTCAACAAGGGTGTCCGCCCGGCCATCAACGTCGGTATCTCGGTGTCCCGAGTCGGTGGTGCCGCGCAGACCAAGGCCATGAAGAAGGTCTCCGGTTCGCTGCGTCTGGAGCTGGCCTCCTACCGTGAGCTCGAGGCGTTCTCCGCCTTCGCCTCCGACCTGGACGCCGCGTCGCTGGCTCAGCTGGAGCGTGGCGCGCGCTGGGTCGAGCTGCTGAAGCAGGACCAGTACGCCCCGGTTTCCGTTGAGGACCAGGTCGTCTCGCTGTACCTGGTCGACGGTGGCTACTACGACTCCGTGCCGGTCGGCGACATCCGTCGCTTCAACGCCGAGCTGCTCGAGAACCTGCACGCCTCCGTGCAGTCCTCCTTCGACGCCCTGCAGGGCGGCGCCAAGGTGCTCGAGGGCGACGCCGCCGACGCCATCAAGGCCGCGACCGACAAGTTCAAGCAGGGCTTCCTGGCTTCCGACGGCTCGCGGGTCGTCGAGGCCGAGGCCGGTCAGCTGGACCACGAAGAGGTCGAGTCCCTCTCGGTCACCCGCAAGCACGTCGAGAAGTAATCGAGACGAGCACATGCGACTGACCGAATCGACGAATGAAGGGAGTGTGAACCGCTAATGCCAAGCGTGCGCGAATTGCGCTCCCGCATTCGTTCCGTGAGCTCGATCAAGAAGATCACCAAGGCTCAGGAACTGATCGCCACTTCGCGAATCAGCAAGGCGCAGGCCCGAGTTGCCGCGGCCAAGCCGTACGCGGAGGAGATCACCAAGGTGCTCGCCGAATTGGCGAGCGCCAGTGGGAATCTCAATCACCCGCTGCTGACCGAGCGTGAGAACGCCCGCCGCGCGGCCGTTCTGGTCATCACCTCCGACCGCGGTATGTGCGGTGGTTACAACTCCAACGTGCTCAAGCGCGCCGAGGAGCTCATGACCACCCTGCGCTCCGAGGGCAAGGAGCCGGTGCTGTATGTGATGGGCGCGAAGGGCCTGACCTACTACACCTTCCGCAAGCGGACGGTGAACGGGTCCTGGCTGGGCTTCTCGCAGCAGCCCAACTACGTGGACGCCTCGGCCGCCTGCAACCACCTGGTGGAAGCGTTCATGGCCGGGTCCGACGGCGAGGTCGTCAACCCCCACGGGGGCGAGACCATGGCCGGCGTCGACGAACTGCACATCGTCTACACGCGTTTCGTGTCGATGCTGTCGCAGCAGCCCGAGGTGCGTCGCCTGGCCCCGATCCAGGTGACGTTCGTGGACGAGAACTTCGACATGGGTCCGGACAGCTTCTCCGACTCCGAGTCTGCGGAGATCAAGCCGCAGTACGAGTTCGAGCCGGACGCGGATCGCCTGCTGGGCGCGCTGCTGCCGAAGTACGTCAACACTCGGATCTACTCGTCGCTGCTCGAAGCAGCGGCATCGGAGTCGGCTGCGCGCCGCACCGCCATGAAGGCCGCGACGGACAACGCCACGGATCTGGTCAACTCGCTGACCCGAACCGCGAACTCGTTGCGCCAGGCGCAGATTACGCAGGAAATCACGGAAATCGTCGGTGGTGCCAATGCACTGGCGGCGAGCTCGGACCTCGACTAAGGCCCAGGAAGAGAACCAATGACCGCAGCTACTGAAACCCGGGTCGGCACTGGCCGTGTCGCCCGCGTCATCGGACCCGTCGTGGACGTCGAGTTCCCGCGCGGTTCGATTCCCGACCTGTACAACGCCCTGAACGTGGACATCGCGCTCGCGTCCGTGGCCAAGACCCTGACCCTCGAGGTCGCGCAGCACCTGGGCGACAACATCGTTCGCACCATCTCGATGCAGCCGACCGACGGTCTGGTCCGTGGCGCCGAGGTGCGCGACACCGGCAAGCCGATCTCGGTGCCCGTCGGTGACGTCGTCAAGGGCCACGTGTTCAACGCCCTCGGTGACTGCCTCGACACCCCCGGTCTGGGCCGCGACGGCGAGCAGTGGGGCATCCACCGCCAGCCGCCCGCCTTCGACCAGCTCGAGGGCAAGACCGAGATCCTCGAGACCGGCATCAAGGTCATCGACCTGCTGACCCCGTACGTCAAGGGCGGCAAGATCGGTCTGTTCGGTGGTGCCGGTGTCGGCAAGACCGTTCTGATCCAGGAGATGATCACCCGTATCGCGCGTGAGTTCTCCGGTACGTCCGTGTTCGCGGGCGTCGGTGAGCGCACCCGTGAGGGCACCGACCTCCACCTCGAAATGGAAGAGATGGGCGTCCTTCAGGACACCGCCCTCGTCTTCGGCCAGATGGACGAGCCGCCGGGCACGCGTATGCGCGTCGCCCTCTCGGCGCTGACCATGGCCGAGTACTTCCGCGACGTCCAGAACCAGGACGTGCTGCTGTTCATCGACAACATCTTCCGGTTCACCCAGGCCGGTTCCGAGGTCTCGACCCTGCTGGGTCGTATGCCTTCGGCCGTCGGTTACCAGCCGACCCTGGCGGACGAGATGGGTCAGCTGCAGGAGCGCATCACCTCGACCCGTGGCCGCTCGATCACCTCGATGCAGGCGATCTACGTGCCCGCGGACGACTACACCGACCCCGCGCCGGCCACCACCTTCGCGCACCTGGACGCCACCACCGAGCTGTCGCGTCCGATTTCGCAGAAGGGCATCTACCCGGCCGTCGACCCGCTGTCGTCGACCTCGCGAATCCTCGAGGCCTCGATCGTCGGCGAGCGTCACTTCCGGGTGGCCAACGAGGTCAAGCGAATCCTGCAGAAGTACAAGGAACTCCAGGACATCATCGCGATTCTGGGTATGGACGAGCTCTCCGAAGAGGACAAGGTCCTCGTCGGTCGCGCCCGTCGCCTGGAGAAGTTCCTGGGCCAGAACTTCATCGTGGCCGAGAAGTTCACCGGCCAGGAGGGTTCCGTCGTGCCGCTGGAGCAGACCATCGACGACTTCGATCGGGTCTGCAAGGGCGAGTTCGACCACCTGCCCGAGCAGGCGTTCAATTCGTGTGGTGGTCTCGACGACGTCGAGGCCGCTGCGAAGAAGATCGCCGGGAAGTAGTCACCCATGGCTACTGGGTCTGATTCAAATACCATGTCCGTTGACCTGGTCGCCGTCGAGCGACTGCTGTGGTCGGGCCGCGCGTCTTTCGTGTCGGCCCAGACCACGGAGGGTGAGATCGGTATCCTCGCCGGCCACGAGCCGCTGCTCGGCCAGCTGGTCGAGGGCGGCACCGTGACCATCGTGTCCGACGACAACGAGCGTGTTGTCGTGGCCGTGCACGGCGGATTCTTCTCCGTCACCGCCACTTCGGTGCGTGTGCTGGCCGAGTCCGCCGACTTCGCCTTCGACATCGACGAGGCGGCCGCCAAGGCCGTCGTCGCCGATGCGGACGCGAGCCCGGCCGCGCTGGCCAAGGCACAGGGCCAGCTGCGGGCGGTCGAGAAGGCCGCTGCGGCCCACTAGCTCGACGCTGAGACAACGGCGGCGGCCCCGGGGAAATCCCCGGGGCCGCCGCTGTTTTCGTGCTTCTACACTCCGAAGACCACACGCGCGCCCGGTATCGGCCGGGCGCGCGTGCCGCTTCTCACTGGAAGGTGAGAATCGGCTTGATCGTGGTGCCGTGGTGGGCGTCGGCCAGCGCGGTGTCGATGTCGCTGAACGCGTAGGTCTTACTGATCTTCTCGATCGGGAACTTGCCCTCGGCATGCCACCGCAGCAGCTGCGGAATGAACTTCTGCGGATCGCCGCTGCCCTCGATGCATCCGCGAACGGCCTTGCCGTTGCCGGTGAGGTGGCCGATCTCGAGGTCCATGCTGGCCTCGCCGAGGCCGACGAGCACCAGGGTGCCCATGGGCGCCAAGGCTTCCAGGCCCTTGGCGATCACGGCATTGACGGCCGTGGTGTCGAGGGCGAAGTTCGCGCCGCCGCCGGTGGCCGCGATGATCTGCGCCACCACGTCGTCGGCCGCGCCGTCGATGGTGACGTCCGCGCCCAGCTCCTTGGCCACGGCCAGGCGGTCCGCGGAAAGGTCGATCGCCACAATGGTTCCCGCGCCGATGGCCCGGGCCGCCATGAGCGCCGCCATGCCGACGCCGCCCACGCCGAAGATGGCGATCGAGTCGTTCGGGCCCGGCTTCATGACATTGGCGACCGCGCCCGCACCGGTCTGCACGCCGCAGCCGAACGGGGAGGTGGCGACCAGGTCGACCTCCTTGTCCACGACCACGATGCTGCGCGCCGACACCAGTGCGTGGGTGGCGAAACTCGATTGTCCGAAGAACGCGCCCATGACGCGCTCGCCATTGTTGCTCAGCGGCGAGGTGAAATCGGAGCGGCCGCCCGAGGTGTTCAGAATGACGAAATTCTCGCAATAGGGCGGAAGCCCATTGGTGCATCGAGAACACGTGCCGCAACTGGCGTAGGTGAGCAGCACATGGTCGCCCACTTCGATTCCGGTTACTTCCGAGCCGATCTGCTCCACGATGCCCGCGCCCTCGTGTCCGAGGACGATCGGCAGCTCGGCGGGAAACACGCTCTTGGAGACCAGGTCGGTGTGGCAGACGCCGGTGGCGACGATGCGCACCAGCACCTCGCCCGGACGGGGTTCCTCGAGGCTGAGGGTCTCCATCGAGAAGGGCGCATCGGCTCCTCGGGCCACCGCAGCGGTAATTTCCACGGAATCTCCTTCCAAGACATCCCAATTGTCGGGAGCATAAGAACGTGTTCCAGTTTACGGCCATCGGCGATCCCGCTCAGTGGTCCCGTGGGTGGTCTCGTGGACGGCGGACCTGTAGGCCGCTACGGATACCGGATCGTTCGCCGGGTAATAGCTCTCGCGTCAACCCGGTGTGGTTGAATGCAATCGCCGATCACCGGGTTGTGATCTGAAGCGCCCGGCAGTGGGTCGGCAATTCCCGCATTCTCAGCTTTACCTCCACGATGCAACAGCACGATGAGCGAGGGGTTGACGAGCAGGCTTCGAATGGGCACATGGGGGGTCACCGTCGCCGTCGTCACGGTCGCGGTCGGAGTCCTCGCACCGGGTACGGCTGCCGCGGATGTCACGGTCCCACTGCCCGACGGGCGTATCGAGGGCCCGGGGGTCACGATCACGAGTGTCGGTGAGCGCGCGATCATTTCGCCGTCGCTGGCCTCCAACGGCGCGGGCCGGACCTCGTGGGTGACGGGCAATGTCACCGCCGAGGTGGAGACCCCGGAGGGGGATGTCGGTCCCAACAACGGTCCGCTGAATTTTCCCGGCACCAATAACTCGGGAACGCACGGATCGTCCAACCTCACCACCGGCTACATCGTCGGCTGTCAGGTCGCGCTGGGTCAGTTGAGCGCGAACGCCGCGGTCCTCGTCAGCTCCACGCCCGCCCTGACCGGTGGGTTCAGCTTCCCGCTCTCGCCCGGTCAGGTGCAGTGGGTGGCGATCAACAACATCGAGTTGGTCAAGAGCGGCGCCTACACCATCAACTATCAGGACATCCCGATGGAGATCCAGGGCTGCGGCGGTTACGCGCAGGCCCGCCAGGTCTCCGTGGTCGAGATCATCGGTGTCGACTACCACAAGGTCACCCTCTACGGACAGCCGTTCAGCAGCGGCTGACATATATCTTCGACGCCTCGCTGAACAGGGCATTCATCACATTCGGTGGATGGCCGGACTCCGCGTTTCCGCGGTCGCTACTATCGACCGAAAGCGGGGCCCGGCTTCCGGCCGGTCAGTGATCGACAGCAACGCGGATGTGAAGGGACGGAGCGGCATTGCAAACCGGGATGTGGCTTCTGATCATTCTGGTATTGCTGCTGGTCGGATTGGCCTTGGCCTCGACCTATCGCCTCGTCATGCTGCGTCGCGGCGGCACCGCCGCCCTGCTGCGGGTCCTGCCCGCGCGCGGACACGGCGGCGGCTGGCGGCACGGCCTGATCCGCTACGACGAGGACACGCTCCTCTTCTACAAACTCTCCAGCCTGAAACTCGGCCCGGACTCCACCATGCGGCGGCTCACCATCGAGGTGGGCCCGCGTCGCTCCCCGGCCGACGACGAATACGACATCATGACCGACGAGGTCATCGTCATGGTGTCCGACGGTGACGGCAACTACGAGCTGGCCCTGGACCGCGGCGCCATGGCGGCCTTCCTGTCCTGGGTGGAATCGCGCCCGTCCGAGCGCATCCGCCGCCGCCGCGCCGGATAGCCCGATACCGAGAGCGATAGTGTGACCCTGTGAGCGTTCACTTGACGCGGATCTACACGCGAACCGGCGACGACGGCACCACCGGACTGAGCGATTTCTCGCGGGTGGCCAAGACCGACCCGCGGCTGATCGCGTATGCCGACTGTGACGAAACCAATGCGGCCCTCGGGGTCGCCATCGCGCTCGGCCGGCCGGACACGCGGATTCTGGCTGTGTTGCGTTCCATACAGAACGACTTGTTCGACGCGGGCGCGGACCTCTCCACCCCCGTCGTCGCCGACCCCAAGTACCCGCCGCTGCGCATCACCCAGGACTACATCGACCGCCTGGAGAAGTGGTGCGACGAGTTCAATGAGCCTCTGCCGCCATTGAATTCGTTCATCCTGCCCGGCGGCACCCCGCTGGCCGCGCTGCTGCACACCGCGCGCACCGTGGCGCGACGCGCCGAGCGTGCGGCCTGGGCCGCGGTGGCGGCGCACCCGGACGACACCAACGTATTGCCCGCCAAATACCTCAACCGCCTGTCCGACCTGCTGTTCATCCTCGGCCGGGTCGCCAACCCGGACGGCGACATACTGTGGCGGCCGGGCGGAGACGCCGCGAGTGCGGGAGAGGACCACTAGGCTGACCCCCGTGAGTGAACGGTTTCTGGTGACCGGGGGCAGCAGGCTCGTCGGTGAGGTCGCGGTGGGCGGCGCGAAGAACAGCGTCCTCAAGCTGATGGCTGCCGCGTTGCTGGCCGAGGGTACGACCACCATCACGAACTGCCCGGACATCCTGGATGTGCCGTTGATGGCGGACGTGTTGCGCGGTCTCGGCTGCGATGTGGTCATCGAGGGCGGCACGGTCCATATCGCGACCCCGCCGGAACCGAAGTACCACGCGGACTTCCCGGCGGTCACCCAGTTCCGCGCCTCGGTGTGCGTGCTGGGTCCGCTGATGGCGCGCTGCAAGCGGGCCGTGGTGGCGCTGCCCGGTGGCGACGCGATCGGTTCGCGTCCGCTGGACATGCACCAGCAGGGTCTGCGCCTACTCGGCGCGACCTCGGAGATCGAGCACGGCTGCCTGGTGGCCCGGGCCGAGGAGCTGCAAGGCGCCCGGATCCGGCTGGACTTCCCCTCGGTCGGCGCGACCGAGAACATCCTGATGGCCGCGGTGCTCGCCGAGGGCGAGACCGTCATCGACAATGCCGCGCGTGAGCCGGAGATCGTGGATCTCTGCAACATGCTGAACCGGATGGGCGCGAAGATCGCCGGGGCCGGCACCTCGGTGCTGACCATCCAGGGCGTGGAGAAGCTGGCCCCCACCACCCACCGGGTGATCGGCGACCGCATCGTCGCCGCGACCTGGGGCATCGCCGCCGCCATGACCACCGGTGACGTGCGGGTGACGGGCATCAACCCCAAGCACCTGTCCCTGGTGCTGGACAAGCTGCGCTCGGCGGGCGCCCGAATCTCGTTCGAACCGGATGGTTTTCGCGTGGTGCAGGCGGATCGCCCTCGCGCCGTGAACTTCTCGACCCTGCCGTTCCCGGGCTTCCCCACCGACCTGCAGCCGATGGCCATCGGCCTGGCCGCGATCGCGGACGGCACCTCGATGATCACCGAGAACATCTTCGAGGCGCGCTTCCGTTTCGTCGAAGAGATGATCCGGCTCGGCGCGGACGCCCGCACCGACGGGCATCACGCTGTGGTGCGCGGTATTCCGCGACTGTCCTCGGCGCCGGTGTGGTCCTCCGACATTCGGGCCGGCGCGGGTCTGGTGCTCGCGGGTCTGGTGGCCGACGGTGTCACCGAAGTCCACGATGTCTTCCACATCGACCGGGGTTACCCGTCTTTCGTGGAGAACCTGCGCGGGCTCGGAGCGGAAATCGAACGCGTCGGAACCTCCGACTGAACGGCCGGTGTCGGGACGTGTTCGCGAAAACCCGTCCTGAACAGGCGATTTGACATGAGAACAACCAACACGTAACTTATTCCAGGTCAGAGCGACACGGACACCGACCCGGGCCCCAGAGGCTAGGGAAACGAGGTAGTACGAGGAGCGCCTGATGATCACATTGGTTCGGCAAGATCAGCGGATTTGGTTCTGCTGGGAGGGCTGAGCTAAGCTTCAAAAGCAGCCTCACCGACAAGCGGGATGAAAGTTCCGGGATGTTGGTGTGTGCGTGTGTTCTTTGAGAACTCAATAGTGTGTCGATGAATGTCAGTGCCAAATAATATATTTGGTTCCAATCATTCTCACCCCCGTGAGGGTGGTTGGACATTTAAGTCGGTCATTTTCCGACCGACTAATTTTGCTAGGTTTTCGGACTCTGGTTCGAGATACTTCTGATTCGCTCTTCGGAGCGTGTCTAGAGTCTTCAACGGAGAGTTTGATCCTGGCTCAGGACGAACGCTAGCGGCGTGCTTAACACATGCAAGTCGAGCGGTAAGGCCCTTCGGGGTACACGAGCGGCGAACGGGTGAGTAACACGTGGGTGATCTGCCTCGCACTCTGGGATAAGCCTGGGAAACTGGGTCTAATACCGGATATGAGCCTGGACTGCATGGTCTGGGTTGGAAAGGTTTACTGGTGCGAGATGGGCCCGCGGCCTATCAGCTTGTTGGTGGGGTAACGGCCCACCAAGGCGACGACGGGTAGCCGACCTGAGAGGGTGACCGGCCACACTGGGACTGAGACACGGCCCAGACTCCTACGGGAGGCAGCAGTGGGGAATATTGCACAATGGGCGAAAGCCTGATGCAGCGACGCCGCGTGAGGGATGACGGCCTTCGGGTTGTAAACCTCTTTTGACAGGGACGAAGCGCAAGTGACGGTACCTGTAGAAGAAGCACCGGCCAACTACGTGCCAGCAGCCGCGGTAATACGTAGGGTGCGAGCGTTGTCCGGAATTACTGGGCGTAAAGAGCTTGTAGGCGGTCTGTCACGTCGATTGTGAAAACTTGCAGCTCAACTGCAAGCTTGCAGTCGATACGGGCAGACTAGAGTACTTCAGGGGAGACTGGAATTCCTGGTGTAGCGGTGAAATGCGCAGATATCAGGAGGAACACCGGTGGCGAAGGCGGGTCTCTGGGAAGTAACTGACGCTGAGAAGCGAAAGCGTGGGTAGCGAACAGGATTAGATACCCTGGTAGTCCACGCCGTAAACGGTGGGTACTAGGTGTGGGTTTCCTTCCACGGGATCCGTGCCGTAGCTAACGCATTAAGTACCCCGCCTGGGGAGTACGGCCGCAAGGCTAAAACTCAAAGGAATTGACGGGGGCCCGCACAAGCGGCGGAGCATGTGGATTAATTCGATGCAACGCGAAGAACCTTACCTGGGTTTGACATACACCGGAAAGCCATAGAGATATGGCCCCCCTTGTGGTCGGTGTACAGGTGGTGCATGGCTGTCGTCAGCTCGTGTCGTGAGATGTTGGGTTAAGTCCCGCAACGAGCGCAACCCTTATCTTATGTTGCCAGCGCGTAATGGCGGGGACTCGTGAGAGACTGCCGGGGTCAACTCGGAGGAAGGTGGGGACGACGTCAAGTCATCATGCCCCTTATGTCCAGGGCTTCACACATGCTACAATGGCCGGTACAGAGGGCTGCGATACCGTGAGGTGGAGCGAATCCCTTAAAGCCGGTCTCAGTTCGGATCGGGGTCTGCAACTCGACCCCGTGAAGTTGGAGTCGCTAGTAATCGCAGATCAGCAACGCTGCGGTGAATACGTTCCCGGGCCTTGTACACACCGCCCGTCACGTCATGAAAGTCGGTAACACCCGAAGCCAGTGGCCTAACCCTTGTGGAGGGAGCTGTCGAAGGTGGGATTGGCGATTGGGACGAAGTCGTAACAAGGTAGCCGTACCGGAAGGTGCGGCTGGATCACCTCCTTTCTAAGGAGCACTTCTCCAGATGGTGTCTCGAACAGTCGAGATCGCCTCTGGCAGAGACAGTTTCGGACTCACATGTAGTCCGGCTGGAGCTCATGGGTGGAACACTGACAACCTCTTCTCATCAAGTTCGGTCCCATGTGGCCGGCAGAGCAGATATATCGACACACTGTTGGGTCCTGAAAGAACAGACGTTCTTTCCAGGCAAAAAACGACGAGACTTCCTCCGCGTGTCATACCGCGGGAAATTCTTCCCGGCTGGTGCCGCAGTAGCGAGAGAGTCTTGTGTGTTGTTTGAGAACTGCACAGTGGACGCGAGCATCTTTGTTAGTAAGTGTGTAAGAGCGTACGGTGGATGCCTTGGCACCAGGAGCCGATGAAGGACGTAGTAGGCTGCGATAAGCCTCGGGGAGCTGTCAAACGAGCTGAGATCCGAGGATTTCCGAATGGGGAAACCCAGCACGAGTGATGTCGTGTTACCCGCGCCTGAATATATAGGGCGTGTGGAGGGAACGTGGGGAAGTGAAACATCTCAGTACCCACAGGAAGAGAAAACAACAGTGATTCCGTGAGTAGTGGCGAGCGAAAGCGGAAGAGGCTAAACCGGTTGTGTGTGATAGACGGCAGTCGTTGCATAGCCGGGGTTGTGGGACCCATCTTCCCAATTCTGCCGAATTGGGCATGAGTAAGAAACCAAGTTGTTAGTCGAATTGGTCTGGGATGGCCAACCGTAGACGGTGAGAGTCCGGTAGACGAAAACATCTTGGCTCATGTGGTGGGCACCCGAGTAGCAGCGGGCCCGTGAAATCTGCTGTGAATCTGTCGGGACCACCCGATAAGCCTGAATACTACCTGGTGACCGATAGCGGACTAGTACCGTGAGGGAAAGGTGAAAAGTACCCCGGGAGGGGAGTGAAATAGTACCTGAAACCGTGCGCTTACAATCCGTCAGAGCTGTAATAGGTGATGGCGTGCCTTTTGAAGAATGAGCCTGCGAGTCATCGGTGTGTGGCAAGGTTAACCCGTGTGGGGGAGCCGTAGCGAAAGCGAGTCCGAATAGGGCGCCCTGAGTCGCACACTATGGACCCGAAGCGGAGTGATCTACCCATGGCCAGGGTGAAGCGACGGTAAGACGTCGTGGAGGCCCGAACCCACTTAGGTTGAAAACTGAGGGGATGAGCTGTGGGTAGGGGTGAAAGGCCAATCAAACTCCGTGATAGCTGGTTCTCCCCGAAATGCATTTAGGTGCAGCGTCGCGTGTTTCTCACCGGAGGTAGAGCTACTGGATGGCCTAGGGGGCCCACAAGCTTACCGAAGTCAGCCAAACTCCGAATGCCGGTGAGTGAGAGCGCGGCAGTGAGACTGTGGGGGATAAGCTTCATAGTCGAGAGGGAAACAGCCCAGATCGCCGGCTAAGGCCCCTAAGCGTGTACTAAGTGGAAAAGGATGTGGAGTCGCGAAGACAACCAGGAGGTTGGCTTAGAAGCAGCCACCCTTGAAAGAGTGCGTAATAGCTCACTGGTCAAGTGATTCTGCGCCGACAATGTAGCGGGGCTCAAGTACACCGCCGAAGCCGCGGCACTCAGACATACAGATCGCCTTCGGGCCAGTCGTCTGGGTGGGTAGGGGAGCGTCGTATGGCCAGGGAAGCGGCGGAGTGATCCAGCCGTGGAGGCCATGCGAGTGAGAATGCAGGCATGAGTAGCGAAAGACGAGTGAGAAACTCGTCCGCCGAATGACCAAGGGTTCCTGGGCCAGGTTAATCCGCCCAGGGTGAGTCGGGACCTAAGGCGAGGCCGACAGGCGTAGTCGATGGACAACGGGTTGATATTCCCGTACCCGTGTATCCGCGCCAAATATCGAATCAGTTGTGCTAAGTGCCCAAATGCGGTCTTATCGAGCCTTCGGGCGAGAGGGAACGCGGCTGCGCATGACCCTGGCTGTAGTAGGTAAGCGATGGGGTGACGCAGGAAGGTAGCTGGGCCAGGTGATGGAATACCTGGTGTAAGCCTGTAGGGCGTCTGGTAGGCAAATCCGCCAGACATGTAGCCTGAGAGGTGATGCGTAGCCGATTGAGGCGAATTCAGTGATCCTATGCTGCCGAGAAAAGCCTCTAGTGAGTTGGTACACGGCCCGTACCCCAAACCGACACAGGTGGTCAGGTAGAGAATACTAAGGCGATCGAGATAACTGTGGTTAAGGAACTCGGCAAAATACCTCCGTAACTTCGGGAGAAGGAGGGCCCGGTCTGGTGAACACCCTTGCGGTGGGAGCTGGGTTGGGTCGCAGAGACCAGTGAGAAGCGACTGTTTACTAAAAACACAGGTCCGTGCGAAGTCGTAAGACGATGTATACGGACTGACGCCTGCCCGGTGCCGGAAGGTTAAGAGGACCGGTTAGCTCTTCGGAGCGAAGCTGAGAATTTAAGCCCCGGTAAACGGCGGTGGTAACTATAACCATCCTAAGGTAGCGAAATTCCTTGTCGGGTAAGTTCCGACCTGCACGAATGGCGTAACGACTTCTCAGCTGTCTCAACCACAGACTCGGCGAAATTGCAGTACGAGTAAAGATGCTCGTTACGCGCGGCAGGACGAAAAGACCCCGGGACCTTCACTATAGCTTGGTATTGGTGTTCGGTACGGTTTGTGTAGGATAGGTGGGAGACTGTGAAGCGGGCACGCCAGTGTTCGTGGAGTCATCGTTGAAATACCACTCTGATCGTATTGGACCTCTAACCTCGGACCCTGATCGGGTTCAGGGACAGTGCCTGGTGGGTAGTTTAACTGGGGCGGTTGCCTCCCAAAATGTAACGGAGGCGCCCAAAGGTTCCCTCAGCCTGGTTGGCAATCAGGTGTTGAGTGCAAGTGCACAAGGGAGCTTGACTGTGAGACCGACAGGTCGAGCAGGGACGAAAGTCGGGACTAGTGATCCGGCACCGGCAAGTGGAAGCGGTGTCGCTCAACGGATAAAAGGTACCCCGGGGATAACAGGCTGATCTTCCCCAAGAGTCCATATCGACGGGATGGTTTGGCACCTCGATGTCGGCTCGTCGCATCCTGGGGCTGGAGTAGGTCCCAAGGGTTGGGCTGTTCGCCCATTAAAGCGGCACGCGAGCTGGGTTTAGAACGTCGTGAGACAGTTCGGTCTCTATCCGCCGCGCGCGTTAGAAACTTGAGGAAGGCTGTCCCTAGTACGAGAGGACCGGGACGGACGAACCTCTGGTGTGCCAGTTGTTCCGCCAGGAGCACGGCTGGTTGGCCACGTTCGGAAGGGATAACCGCTGAAAGCATCTAAGCGGGAAGCCTGTTCCAAGATGAGGTTTCTCACCCCCTCGAGGGGGTAAGGCCCCCAACAGACCATTGGGTTGATAGGCCAGAACTGGAAGTGCGGTAACGCATGGAGGTGACTGGTACTAATAGGCCGAGGACTTACCAACAAAGAAGCTACGCGTCCACTGTGCAGTATCTGAAACAACACACAGATCCTGCTGTTCCCGTTGGGAATGGGTGCTCGAGGGCCAGGCCCTCGATCCTCCCTTTCCCCGCGGAACGCGGGGTGTGACAGTTTCATAGAGTTACGGCGGCTATAGCGGTGGGGAAACGCCCGGTCCCATTCCGAACCCGGAAGCTAAGGCCACCTGCGCCGATGGTACTGCACTCGACAGGGTGTGGGAGAGTAGGACACCGCCGGAACATCATTCGCGAAGGCCCCCAGCATCTGCTGGGGGCCTTCTGCGTATTCTGATGTTTCCCGGGTATCTCCCGGGTATGTACCCACAGGGAGTTCCCAGCCGAAAACCAGTCCCGGCTGGATGAGAAAGACAATGATCGACAGCATGGTCCTCGCGCCCGCGCCTCAGCGGCCCGTCACCGCCCGCCGCTTCCGGTGGTCAGCCCTCTGGCTCCCCGCCACCTACAGCTACGTGGGTGTGCTGATGGCGGTGGCTGTCGCCCTGACCATGGTGAGCGCTCCCCGTGAGACGCGAATCCTGCTGCACGCCAGCACCAACTTGCACAATCTCACCAACGGCCGCTTCGGCACGTTGTTCTCCAGCGCCTTCCTGGTCGGTGAGGGCGCGGCCACGGTCTTCTTCATCGTCCCCATGCTGGCCTGCCTGCTCGCGTTGGCGGAGCGCAGGCTCGGGGCTGTGAAGCTTGTGCACACTTTCTTCGTGGGCCATATCGGTGCGACCGTCCTGGTCGCGCTGGGCCTGTGGGTGGCTGTGCAGTCGCAGCTGATCCCCGGCAGCATCGCCATGGCCCAGGACGTGGGCGTCAGTTATGGCTCGATGACCGTCGTGGGCGCCCTGGTGGCCGTGCTGCCGCCGCATCGCCGGTGGGTGTGGGCGGCCACGTGGCTGTCGTTCGCGTTGGGCGGGGTGGTGCTGTGGCACACCTTCACCAATGTCGGTCACTTCCTGGCGCTGTGCCTGGGGCTGGGGATCGGGCGGTTGACGATTCGCCGGCAGGGCGGTGCGGTGCGGCCGTTGAACGTTCCGGAGTACCTGTTGCTGGCGGGCGGGTCGCTGTTCGCCTGCCTGATGCTGCTGGGCTGAATCCGGCGCCGCCGGGTCGAGGCCGCGTCACCGCGGCCGCCGCCCGGTCACTAGACTCGACCGGTGCGCCTTGTGATTGCTCGTTGCCAGGTCGATTACGTTGGCCGTCTGACCGCCCATCTGCCCATGGCTCGTCGTCTGCTGATGATGAAGGCCGACGGTTCGGTGCTGGTCCATTCCGACGGTGGTTCCTACAAGCCGCTCAACTGGATGAGCCCGCCGTGCTGGCTGGAGGAGGGGGAAACCGATTCGGAGACAACCCAACTGTGGGTGGTGTCCAACAAGGCCGGTGAGGAACTCCGGATCACGGTCGAGGACATCGAGCTGGATTCCAAGCACGAGCTGGGCGTCGATCCCGGGCTGGTGAAGGACGGCGTCGAGGCGCACCTGCAGGAGCTGCTGGCCGAGCATATCGAGACCCTCGGCCCCGGGTACACCCTGATCCGCCGCGAGTACATGACCGCCATCGGCCCGGTCGACATCCTTTGCCGGGACGCCGACGGCGCGACGGTGGCGGTGGAGATCAAGCGGCGCGGCGAGATCGACGGCGTCGAACAGCTCACCCGCTACCTCGAGCTCCTCAACCGCGATCCCCTGCTGGCCCCGGTGGCCGGTGTCTTCGCCGCCCAGCAGATCAAGCCGCAGGCGAAAACCCTTGCCGCCGACCGCGGTATCCGCTGCCTCACCCTGGATTACGATGCCCTGCGCGGCACGGACTCCAGCGAATTCCGGCTCTTCTAGGGTCATGCCCCGGCGCAAGCCCCGCCCCAAGGATTCGG
The DNA here is from genome assembly GCF_050956485.1 of Nocardia sp. CA-145437. NCBI lineage: Bacteria > Bacillati > Actinomycetota > Actinomycetes > Mycobacteriales > Nocardiaceae > Nocardia > Nocardia sp. CA-145437. The sequence goes on from NZ_CP191204.1 coordinate 1,347,344, forward strand.
CGCGATCCCATCGGGATCCGCGCCCCCTGGGCGACGTCTTCGGCCGCACCGAGCCGGGCCCCGGCACCGACGAATCCTTCATCGTCCGAACGGTTCCGGGCACTCGAGCCACCAAGCCCTACCGCTGTCCCGGCTGTGATCACGTGATCCCGCCGGGCACTCCCCATATCGTCGCCTGGGCGGCGCTCGACGGCGAGGACGACCGCCGCCATTGGCACACCGGCTGCTGGAAGGGCCGCAATACCCGCACGATCACCCGCCGCTGGTCCTGAGTCCCCTAGTCGGAATGGCCCAGGTCATCGCGCCCCAGGAATTGGGGGAGATCGATTGCGGTCACACGTCTTTCCCACTGGTTAAGCTCCCGAGCTGAAGTTCGAATGTGTTCCAAGGGAGTCCGGGATGAAGAAGAAGCGAATCGGGTTGGCGCTGGGGGCCTTTGCGGCGGTGGCCGTGAATCTTGCGGGAAGCCCTCTCGCCGTAGCGGATTTTCACGACATGCTTGTGAACGCCACTGGTCACGGACACTCGGAGTCCGGGATGTATGCGTGGTCAGTCGCCGTGGATGTGACGTGCGATCCAGCCGCGTCTCCTATCGCTCCGCCGGTCTACTTCACTGACAATGGGCAACCCTTGGCCGGCAATCCCGTGGCGGCAGGAACCGGGAATCCTCCGCTGGTTCCCGCCTGTGTTTTCAACGGTGTCGTGTATCTTTCCCAGACCCAAACCGCTTTCAAGCCGACGACTCTCGGCGTTCATCACGTCGTCGCGACGCAGTACAAGCCGGATGGGTCGGTGCTGAGCACGATGTCACAGGACGTCGATGTCACGGCGCTGCCCTGCGTCTACTCGGTCGGCAGCGCCCAGTACCCATTCGGTTGTCAATGACCGGAAGGCGCTGAGCGGCATAAGGAAGGCCGCTTCCCGGTTGGGAAGCGGCCTTCGTACGGCTTCGGGTTGTCGCCCGGTGGAGTGGATTAGCCCGAGATGTCGGCGTTCTCGCGCTCGTCGACGAGGTCCTCGTCGTCCTGCGCCTCGGAGATGGCCTTACGGCCGCCCTTGGCGAGGGAACGCTGTTCCGGTGCGCCGTCGAGGAGTTCGCTTTCGCGGTTGACGGCGGCGAGCATGGCCGGGACCGAGTCGAGCTGGCCGCGGATGCCGAGCAGCTGGGCCAGGACGCGGCCGCGGAGGACACGCATTTCCTCGGCGAGTTCCTTGGCGTGCGCGATCTTCCGATCAGCGGTGTTGGTCGCCGAGGTGATGAGGCGGTTGGCCTCGTCGGTGGCGTCCTTGATGCGCTGGGCGGCCTCGGCGCGGGAGGTGGCCTCGAGCTCCTCCATGGCGCGGGTCAGCTTGGTGCGCCGCTCCGCCATGGTGACCTCGAAGTCCTGCTGCGTCGCCTTGCGCTTGGCGTCGGACTCCTTGGTGAGGCGATCGGCCTCGGCGTTGGCCGCCTCGACGATCTTGGCGGACTCGGAGCGGGCGTTGGCGAGAGTCTGCTCGAATTCGATTTCGAGAGCTTCGCGCTTCTCCTTGGTCTCGGAGAGGAGCGATTCGTACTTCCCACGCATTTCGGTGGCCTGCTGCTCGGCGATCGAGATCATCTCGGCGGCCTCGGCCTGAGCCTGGGCGCGGACCTCGGAGGCCTCGTCGGAGGCCAGGCGCAGCATGCGGGAGATGCGATCGGACATGCCTTCGGCGGTCGTCGGCGGCACGGACAGCCGGTCGACTTCCTTACGGAGCTCGTCGATCTCGTCCCGGGCATCCTCGAGCTGGGCGGCCAGGTTGCGGGCCTGGGCGGCGGCGGCATCGCGGTCGGTGGCGGTGACCCTTAGCTCGGCATCGAAACGGTCGAAGTAGTTACGCACCTCGTCACGGTCATAACCCTTCCGCACAACGGTAAAGGGCAGCGCGACGAAGCGATTGCGATCGGGCTCAGTGGACGACATGCCCCACAAACTACAGCCTGACCGTCGCGGATGGTGACCCGACCGCGAATGTTGTTACGCCCTCTTTAGGAGGGCGGAACACGGTACTAGTGAGTAGTTTTCGCGGCCGGTTCGACGAGTTCGACCAGCACACCGCCAGCATCCTTGGGGTGGATGAAATTGATGCGGGAACCAGCGGTTCCACCACGCGGCTCTGCGTACAGCAAACGCAAGCCCCGTTCACGAAGTTGCGCGGAAACCGCCTCGACATCGGTGACGCGGTAGGCGAGCTGCTGCAGGCCAGGACCGTTTCGGTCGATGAACTTGGCGATGGTGGACTCCTCGTTGAGCGGAGCCAGCAACTGGAGAGCGACCGAGCCCTCGGGCGTGCCGGGGACCGACAGCATGGCCTCGTGGACGCCCTGCGACTCGTTGATCTCGCGGTGGGTCTCCACCATGCCCAGATTGTCGCGGTACCAGGCGACCGCGGAATCCAGGTCCGGCACGGCGATTCCCACGTGATCGACGGCCACGACGTATTCCGACGGGATGAATGCGGTGTTCTCGGTAGTGCTCACAGCAGTGACGGTAGCGCGCACCCGCATACCCCCGCCGAAGTGCCTGGAGTTACCGTGGAGTACGGCTCCGATGGTTGGCGGGGCCGTGACGACACACAGTAAGTGAGGCCCCACGTGACGACTACCTCCGTGATCGTGTCCGGTGCGCGCACCCCGGTGGGTCGCCTGCTCGGGTCGCTGAAGGATTTCAGTGGCTCCGACCTGGGCGGCATCGCCATCAAGGCGGCGCTGGAGAAGGGCGGGGTGGCGCCCGATCAGGTCGACTACGTGATCATGGGCCAGGTCCTCACCGCCGGCGCGGGCCAGATCCCGGCCCGGCAGGCCGCGGTCGCCGCGGGGATCCCGATGGACGTCCCGGCGCTGACCATCAACAAGGTGTGCCTGTCCGGCATCAACGCAATCGCCCTGGCGGATCAGCTGATTCGCGCCGGTGAGTACGAGATCGTGGTGGCCGGCGGCCAGGAGTCCATGACCAACGCCCCGCACCTGCTCGAGAAGAGCCGTGAGGGCTTCAAGTACGGCGACGTGAACCTGCGCGACAGCATGGCCTACGACGGCCTGTACGACATCTTCACCGACCAGGCCATGGGCGCGCTCACCGAGCAGCGCAACGACACCGACAAGATCAGCCGCGAGGAGCAGGACGCCTTCGCCGCCGCCTCGCACCAGAAGGCGGCCGCGGCCTGGAAGAACGGCCTGTTCGCCGACGAGGTCGCGCCGGTCTCCATCCCGCAGCGCAAGGGCGACCCGATCGTGTTCGCCGAGGACGAGGGCATCCGCGCCGACACCACCGCGGAGTCGCTGGGCAAGCTGCGGCCGGCCTTCCGCAAGGACGGCAGCATCACCGCCGGTTCCGCCTCCCAGATCTCCGACGGCGCGGCCGCCGTGATCGTCATGTCGAAGGCCAAGGCCGAGGCGCTGGGCCTGAGCTGGATCGCCGAGATCGGCGCGGCCGGCGTCGTCGCCGGTCCCGACTCCACCCTGCAGGACCAGCCCGCCAACGCCATCGCGAAAGCCTGTGCCAAGGAAGGCATTTCGCCGGCCGAGCTGGACCTCGTCGAGATCAACGAGGCCTTCGCCGCGGTCGGCATCGCGTCCACCCGCACGCTGGGCATCGACCCGGAGAAGGTGAACGTCAACGGCGGCGCCATCTCCATCGGCCACCCGCTGGGCATGTCCGGCGCCCGCATCGTGCTGCACCTGGCCAACGAGCTGAAGCGCCGCGGCGGCGGCGTCGGCGCGGCCGCCCTGTGCGGCGGTGGCGGCCAGGGCGACGCCCTGATCATCCGCGTGAAGTAGCGCGCCTCCCGCACGACCGAAAGGCCCCGGCTCCACTGGAGCCGGGGCCGTTGTCGAGGTTGGCCCGTGTTCCCGCCTTGGGTGCCCTCGGACACAGGCCACGGCTCGCGGCCTTCGGGGGCCAGGGCTTGGCGCCGCTCGCACCTCTGGCGGTGTGGAGTTCGGCCCCCGCACCTGACCTTGTGGGGTTCGGGGGCGCGGCCCCCGGAAATCCCTCCCGAACGCTGAAAGCGTGTGACCAGCTCCACTACGGGGCGTCGTAGCCGGTCGGGCAGAATGGGGGGCATGGGTGATCTGTTCGACCTGTCCACGGTCGCGAAGCGTGTGCGTTTCTTCGGCCTGCTCGAGGTGCCGTCCTGGGTGCTGCTGTTCATCGGCTCGGCCCTGAAGCGCGCCGACGCGCTGGGCATCGCCGATCAGCCGATCAAGTGGCCGGTGATGGTGTTCGGCATGCTGCACGGCGTCGTGTTCCTGGCGTACGCGATCAACTGCCTGCTGGCCTCGCGTGAGTTCGAATGGCCGGGCAAGACCACGCTTCTCGCGCTGGCGTCCTCGGTGGTGCCTTTCACCTCCGTGCTCTTCGAGCGGTGGGCGATCAAGACGGGTCAGCTCGGTGAACTGAGCGGAGCCCCGGCGCCCGCCGCCGTCGCTTCGTGACAAACTGGATGGCGTGACTCGACCCGCACGCCGTCCTTCCGCCGCCGCAGCCGCCGCCATGTCGGGCGCTGTGGACCTGTCCGCTCTCAAGCAGCCGGCCGCCCCCGCGGGGGAGGTCCCGGGTGACCACGCCGTCACCGAGGCCAATTTCGAGGATCGAGTGCTGCGGCGCTCCACCCAGGTCCCGGTGGTGGTGGCGCTGTACTCGCAGCGCAGCCCGGGCAGCATCGAGCTGGTGAAGCTGCTCGAGCAGCTGGTCGGCCGCAGCGGCGGCGACTGGGATCTGGCCACCGTCGAGGCCGAGGCCAATATGCGCATCGCGCAGGCCTTCGGTGTGCAGGGCATTCCGACCGTGGTCGCGGTGGCCGCGGGCCAGCCGCTCGCCGACTTCACCGGCAATCAGCCCGAGGAGCAGGTGACGCAGTGGCTGGCCGCCGTGGTGGACGCCGTGCGCGGCAAGCTCCCCGGTGTCGGCGAGGGTGACGCCGCCGAGCCCGAGATTCCCGAGGATCCCCGGTTCGTCGCGGCCGAAGAGGCTTTGGAGCGCGGCGAATTCGACAACGCCATCGCCGCCTACCAGGACATCCTGACCGCCGAGCCGAACAATGTCGAGGCCAAGGCCGCGCTGCGGCAGGTCCAGTTCATCTCCCGCGTGCAGGATCTCGACCCGGCCGCGGTGGCCAAGGCCGACGCCGACCCGGCGGATCTGGACGCCGCCATCGCCGCGGCCGACCTCGAGATGTTCAACCAGCAGCCCGACGCCGCGTTCGATCGGCTGATCGCCCAGGTCAAGCGCACCGCCGGGGACGACCGCACCCGGGTTCGCACCCACCTGCTGGAGCTGTTCGAGCTCTTCGACCCGGCCGAGCCGCTGGTCGTGGCCGCCCGCCGCAAGCTGGCCGCCGCCCTGTACTGATTCCGAGATCAGGGAGCTCCCGGCGCGGGGATTCGGACAGAATCCCGCGGTGGGAGCTCCCTGATCTCGTTCAGAGCTTGGGCAGTCCGGCGAGCGCCGCGTCGATCCGGGGCTGGGGCAGTTCGAAATCGGGGATGTCGCCCGCCAGATAGCGTTCGTAGGCGGTCATGTCGAAGTGGCCGTGCCCGCACAGTGCCGTGAGCAGGACCTTCTCCTCCCCGGAGGCGGTGCAGCGGTGGGCTTCCTCGATGACCGTCGCGAGCGCGTGCGAGGGTTCGGGGGCGGGCAGGATGCCCTCGGTCTTGGCGAAAGTGACCGCGGCGGCGAAGCATTCGCGCTGCTGCTTGGACACCGCCTCGAACAACCCGAGCTCGTACATGTGCGAGAGCAGCGGCGACATGCCGTGGTAGCGCAGACCGCCCGCGTGTACGGGGTCGGGGATGAAGTCGTGGCCCAGGGTGTGCATCTTCATCAGCGGCGTGAAGCCCGCGGTGTCGCCGAAGTCGTAGGCGTAGATGCCGCGGGTGAACGACGGGCAGGCGGCCGGTTCGACGGCACGGATGACGGGATTCCCTCGGCCCGCGAGCTTTTCGCGCAGGAACGGCAGGAACAGGCCCGCGAAGTTGGAGCCGCCGCCGGTGCAGCCGATGATCACGTCGGGGGCGCGCTCGCCCGCCGCGGCGAACTGCTTCAGCGCCTCCTCGCCGATGACGGTCTGATGCATGAGCACGTGGTTGAGCACGCTGCCCAGCGCGTAGCGGGTGAACGGGTCGCCCGCGGCCACTTCGACCGCCTCGCTGATGGCGATGCCCAGGCTGCCGGGCGAATCCGGGTGGTCGGCAAGGATTTTCGCGCCCGCCGCGGTGACCGGGGAGGGGCTGGCGTGCACGGTGGCGCCCCAGGTCTGCATGAGGGTGCGCCGGTGCGGCTTCTGGTCGTAGGAGGCGCGGACCATCCACACCTCGCAGTCGATGCCGTATTGCGCGCACGCGAAGGCCAGCGCGCTGCCCCACTGGCCCGCGCCGGTCTCGGTGGTCAGGCGGCGGGTGCCCTCGGCGGCGTTGTAGAAGGCCTGCGGCACAGCGGTGTTCGGCTTGTGTGAGCCCGCGGGGGAGACGCCCTCGTATTTGTAATAGATGCGCGCCGGGGTGCCGAGCGCCTTCTCGAGTCGGCGCGCCCGGAACAGCGGTGTCGGCCGCCAGAGCCGGTACACGTCGATGACGTCGTCCGGGATGTCGAGGTAGCGGTCGCCGCTCACTTCCTGCCGGATCAGTTCCATGGGGAACAGCGGGGCCAGGTCCTCGGGGCCCACGGGCTGCCCGGTGCCGGGGTGCAGCGGTGGCGGCGGGGGTTCGGGCAGGTCCGGGATGACGTTGTACCACCGCCGCGGGATCTCGGATTCGTCCAGTGTGATCTTGGTGCGCTCGTCCACGGGGCCCTCCCGGGCTTGATCCGACTGTCCGTCCAGGGTGCGCCCGAAGCGGACCTGTTGGTGTGGAATTCGCCGGATTGTTCCTGGTCATGATCGATCGGAATTAGTAAGCTTGTGCGTATGATAAGCACGTATGAAGAATTGCTGGCCTCGGGAACCGAACTGCTCGCGCTGGACGCCCGCGCGGTGCGGACGAGCATCGACGTGGTGTCGGGGGTGACCTCGGGCGACCTGGACGCGGCCACCCCGTGCGCGGGCTGGGCGCTGCGAGATCTGCTGGAGCACATGATCGTTCAGCACTACGGATTCGCGGCGGCGGCCCGCGGTGAGGGTGATCTCGGACTGTGGAAGCCGCAGCCGCTGGGCGAGGACCCGGTCGGTGAATACCGCGCGGCGGCCGAGTACGCGCTGGCAGGGTTCGCCGAGCCGGGCGTGCTGGAACGGCAGTTCCCCCTCCCGGAGATCCGCGACGGCATAGTCATCCCGGGGACGCTCGCGGTGAGCTTCCACTTCATCGACTACGTCGTGCACTCGTGGGATGTCGCGCGGACACTCGGCTGGACCGTGGCATTCGACGATGACCTGGTGAGCGCGGCGCTGCCGGTGGCCGAGGCCGTCCCGCGGGGCGCGGATCGGGAGCGTCCGGGCGCGTCGTTCGCGCCGGAAGTGTCCGGCGCTCGGACCTCGGGGCTGGATCGGATTCTGGCGGTGCTGGGCCGTTCCCCCGGATGGCCGGAGTAGCGAACGGTCAGTCGCGCGGGGCCGGTGGGGCGGTCGAGAGCCAGATGGCGCTGTGCGGCGGCAGGGTGAGGGCGGCCGACACCGGGCGGCCGTGCCACGGCTGCTGTTCGGCCGGGATCGGCCCGTGGATGCCCGCGCCGCTGCCGCCGTAGGCGACGGCGTCGGTATTGAGCACCTCGTACCACGAAACCTGTTCGCACTCCGGCAATCCGATGCGGTAGCCGCTGAGCTGCCGCCCGGAGAAGTTGTACACGCAGGCGAGAATCGACCCGTCGGTCCCGTACCGCAGGAACGACAGCACATTGTTGTCGCGGTCGTCGGCATCGATCCAGGCGTACCCGCCCGGCGAGGTGTCCTGACTCCACAGCGCCGGATTCGCGACGTAGAGCCGGTTGAGGTCGCCGACCAGGGCCTGGATGCCGCGGTGCAGCGGGTTCTCCAGCTCCTGCCAGTCCAGTCCGCGGTCGTGGTCCCATTCCCGGAACTGGCCGAAGTCCTGGCCCATGAACAGCAACTGCTTGCCCGGGTGCGCCCACAGGTAGGCGAGCAGCGCCCGCACCCCGCCCGCCTTGGCGTAGTCGTCGCCGGGCATGCGGGTCCACAGCGTGCCCTTGCCGTAGACGACCTCGTCGTGGCTGATCGGCAGCAGGTAGTTCTCGCTCCAGGCGTAGGTGAGGGAGAAGGTGACCTCGTTGTGGTGCCAGCTGCGGTGTACGGGATCGCGGGCCAGGTAGCCGAGGGTGTCGTGCATCCAGCCCATGTTCCATTTCATGGTGAAGCCGAGCCCGCCGACCTCGGTGGGGCGGGTGACGCCGGGCCAGGTGGTGGATTCCTCGGCGATGGTCAGCACGCCCGGATGATGCTTGTGCACGGTGGCGTTCATCTCCTGGAGGAAGGCGACGGCCTCCAGGTTCTCGCGACCGCCGTGGATGTTCGGTTCCCAGTCCGGGCGCGAATAGTCCAGGTAGAGCATGGAGGCGACGGCGTCCACACGCAGGCCGTCGAGGTGGAATTCCTCGATCCAGTAGAGCGCGTTGGCGACCAGGAAGTTGCGGACCTCGTGGCGGCCGAAGTTGAAAACGTAGGTGCCCCAGTCGAGTTGCTCGCCGCGGCGCGGGTCGGCGTGCTCGTAGAGGGCGGTGCCGTCGAAGCGGGCCAGCGCCCACTCGTCGCGCGGGAAGTGCGCGGGCACCCAGTCCAGGAGTACGCCGACGCCCTTGCGGTGCAGGTGATCCACGAGGAAACGGAAGTCGTCGGGGGAGCCGAAGCGGGCGGTCGGCGCGAAGTAGGACGTGACCTGATAACCCCACGAGCCGCCGAAGGGGTGCTCGGCCACGGGGAGGAGTTCCACGTGGGTGAAGCCTTGGGCGAGAACGTATTCGGCGAGCTGCTCGGCGATCTCGCGATAGTCGAGACCCGGCCGCCAGGAGCCGAGGTGCACCTCGTAGATGCTGATCGGCGCGCGCAGCGGGTCGGTGCGGGCGCGTTCCCGCAGCCATTCCCCATCGCCCCAGGTGAATGCGCTCGCCGTGATCACCGAGGCGGTGGCGGGCGGCACCTCGGTGGCGAAGGCCATGGGGTCGGCGTGATCGACCACACGCCCGTCCGCCCCGTGCACCCGGTACTTGTAGAGCGCCCCGGGCCCGATGCCGGGCAGGAACACCTCCCACACGCCCGAATCGCCGAGTCTGCGCATGGGCGCGGTGTTTCCGCTCCAGCCGTCGAAGTCCCCGATCACGGCGACGCCGCGCGCGTTGGGCGCCCACACCGCGAACGCGGTGCCCGTCACCTCGCCGTCGAAGGAGGGGTAGGTCTGGGGATGCGCGCCGAGCACCTCCCACAGCCGCTCGTGACGGCCCTCCCCGAGCAGGTGCAGGTCGACGTCGCCGAGGGTGGGCAGGAAGCGGTAGCCGTCGGCCTCGACCACGATGCGCCCGCCCGGATAGGAGGCGACGATGCGGTAGTCCCACAGCTCCGGGAACGGCAGGACGGCCTCGAACACCCCGTGATCCCGGTGCGTCAGTGGATGATCCACCTCGCCGACGCGGGCCGCGACCGCGTCCGCGTGCGGGCGGAGCACCCGGATGACGGTGCCGTCCGGATGCGGATGGGCCCCCAGTACGGTGTGCGGATCGGGATGCGTGCCCGCCGCCAGCAGCAGGAGGTCACGCCGGTTCATCGGAACGATCTGCGATAGGCGAGTTCGGTGCGCGCGGCGGCCGGGACCGGCGGCAGGGTGAGGATGTGGGCGGCCGCGCGATGCGGGTCCAGGCGCACGTAATTGCTCTGGCCCCAGTGGTATTCCTCGCCGGTGATCTCGTCGGTCACCACCGGCCGGTCGTGCCATTCGCGGCCGATGGCGGGCAGATCCAGCGACACCATGCCGTGTTCGGTCCCGAACGGGTTCAGGTTCACCACGACGAGCACCGCGTCGCCGGTGGTCGGATCCATTTTCGAGAACGCCAGGATCGCGTCGTTGTCCACGTGGTGGAAGTGGATGCAGCGCACCTGCCGCAGCGCCGGGTGCGCGCGCCGGATCTCGTTGAGCCGGGTCAGCCACGGCTCCAGGGATTCCCCGCGCGCGGCCGCGGCGGCGAAATGCCGTGGGCGCAGCTGGTATTTCTCGGAGTCGAGGTATTCCTCACTGCCGGGCCGCAGCGCCTGGTGCTCGTACAGTTCGAAGCCGGAGTACACGCCCCAGGTCGCGCCGAGGGTGGCGGCCAGCACGGCCCGGATCGCGAACATGCCGGGCCCGCCGTGTTGCAGGCTCTCGTGCAGGATGTCGGGGGTGTTCACGAACAGGTTGGCGCGCGCCTCGTCGGCCTTGGCGGCGAGTTCCCGCCCGAACTCCTCGAGCTCGTGCTTGTGGGTGCGCCAGGTGAAATACGTGTAGGACTGGCTGAATCCGCGGCGCGCCAGCCCGTACATGCGGGCCGGGCGGGTGAACGCCTCGGACAGGAAGATGATCTCCGGGTGCTTCTTGTGCACCGCGGCGATCAGCCATTCCCAGAAGTCGGCGGGCTTGGTGTGCGGGTTGTCGACCCGGAAGATGGTGACGCCCAGGCCGATCCAGTGCCGGACCACGCGCAGCACCTCGGCGTAGAGCCCGTCGGGGTCGTCGTCGAAGTTGAGCGGGTAGATGTCCTGGTACTTCTTGGGCGGGTTCTCCGCGTAGGCGATGGTGCCGTCGGGCAGGGTGATGAACCATTCCGGATGCGAGGTCACCCACGGGTGGTCGGGCGCGCACTGCAACGCCAGGTCGAGCGCCACCTCCAATCCCAGTTCCCGGGCGGCCGTGACGAAGTCGAGGAAGTCGGCCTCGGTGCCCAGCCGCGGGTGGATGGCGTCGTGGCCGCCCTCGTCGGAGCCGATGGCCCACGGCGAGCCCACATCCTCGGGGCCCGCGGTCAGGGAATTGTTGGGCCCCTTGCGGTTCACCTTGCCGATCGGGTGGATCGGCGGCAGGTACACCACGTCGAAGCCCATGGCGGCGATGCGCGGCAGATCTTTGGCGGCGGTGGCGAAGGTGCCGTGCACCGGCTTGCCCGCGGCGTCCCAGCCGCCGGTGGAGCGCGGGAAGAATTCGTACCAGGAGCCGTACAGCGCCCGCTGCCGGTCCACCTGCACGGTGTGCAGCGGCCCGTGGGTCACCAACTCCCGCAACGGGGTTGCCCGCAGGATCTCGCCGGCCTCGGCGCTGAAGGCGGGCGCCACGCGCGCGGGCAGCTGGGCGTCGCTGCGCAGCGCGGCGGCCGCGGCGCGCAGGATCTGCCACTGCTGCTTCGGCACCGCGAGCGCGGCCCGGTCCAGCAGGCGCGCACCGAGCTCCAGGTCGTTGGCCAGGTCGACGGCGCTCTGCCCGACGGCCAGTTTGGCCTCGACGCCGGAACGCCAGGTGGCGATGGGATCGCTCCAGCCCTCGATGCGGAAGGTCCAGCGGCCGGGCGTGCTCGGGGTGAACGCCGCGTTGAACACGTCCGGCTCGTATTCCGGGCTCATGCGAATGCGTTGCGTGCGTGCCGAATCCGGGCCCTGCACCGCGAGGGTCGCGGCCACGACCTCGTGTCCCTCGCGCCAGACCACGGCCCGGACCGGGACCACCTCGCCCACCACGGCCTTCGACGGCCGGCCGCCGGGGATCGCGGGGGCGGTGTCATCGATGGCGATGCGGCCGGTCACGCCTTCGAACTTACCGGAGCGACTACTGCTGGCCCGGCTTGAGGAGCAGGAACAGGCCGTGCGCCTCGGCGCACAGCCGGTCGCCGTCGTGCAGGGTGGCGCGCACGAACACCTTGCGGCCCTCCTGCCGCTCCACCCAGCCGTGCACCCTCAGCTCGGTGTTCAGCGGCGTGATGGACCGGTAATCGACGTGCAGGAACGCGGTGCGGGTGACCGCGCGTGTGTTCAGCGCCACGGTCATGCCGAGCAGGTCGTCGAAGCCCAGCGCGATGTGGCCGCCGTGCGCGGCCGCATTGCCGCCCAGGTGGAAGGTGCGGAAGGTGATGCGCGCGTGCACGCCCTCGGCGCTCGCGTCGTCGATCAGGAACGGCGGCAGGGTGATATTGCCGCGCGCCGGCAGGTCGTTGCGGTGCCAGGCGGGCGCGTCCCACTCGTCGCCGACCGCGGAGTCGAGCTTGGCGTTGAGCTCCTTCAGCGTGGCGATGGCCTCGAGGGCGACCTCGTCGGTCGGGGAGGCGAGCCGGACCCGGTCCATCAGCCCGCGCACCTGCTCGATGAACTCCCCGTAGTGCGGCCCACCCCGGCTGGCGTCGCGGCCCAGGGTCTGGATCGGCCGAAACCCGCCCTCATGGTGCTCTTCGGGGGCCAGTGCCTCGACCTGCTGCTCGCTCATGTGAAACACGTTATCGGTTGCTTACCGGATGCTCCGAGTGGGGATGCCGCTGACCAGCATCAGACCCGCCCGACGGTTCGCGGCCGTCTCGATTCCGGACCGCGCTCCGCCTCCCCGCGCTCGGAGCGGGGGAGCGGAGCAGAGGAGGGAAGAATCGAGTCCTCGGGGCCGCGAACCCGCCCGGAGCGAAGCGGAGGGCAGAATAAGCACCGTGAAGGCATTGCGTCGATTCACCGTTCGTGCCCATTTGCCGGGGCGGTTGTCAGCTCTGACCGAGTTGGCGACCAATCTGCGCTGGTCCTGGCATGGGCCCGCGCAGGACGTGTTCGCGGAGCTGGATCCCCGGTTGTGGGTCGAGGTCGGCAACGATCCGGTGCGGATGCTGGGCGAGGTGCCCGCCGAGCGGCTCGACGAGCTGGCCGGGGACGAGGCCTACACGCGGCGTGTGGATGCCGCCGCCGAGGACTTGCGTGACTATCTGGCTCGGCCGCGCTGGTTCCAGAAGCAGCGGAGCGGGCCGCGCGGGATCGCCTACTTCTCGATGGAGTTCGGCGTCACCGAGGTCCTGCCCAACTACTCGGGCGGGCTCGGGATTCTGGCGGGCGATCACCTCAAGGCCGCCTCCGATCTGGGCCTGCCGCTGATCGGCGTCGGATTGCTGTACCGCTCCGGCTATTTCCGGCAGTCGCTGACCGCCGACGGCTGGCAGGCCGAGCGCTATCCGGCGCTGGACCCCATGGGCCTGCCGCTGCGGCTGCTCACCGACGGGGACTCCGGCGCGCCCGTGCTCATCCACGTGTCCATGCCGGAGGGCCGGGTGCTGCGCGCCCGGGTGTGGATCGCCCAGGTCGGCCGGATCCCGCTGCTGCTGCTCGACTCCGACATCGCCGAGAACGATCCGGAACTGCGCGCCGTCACCGACCGCCTCTACGGCGGCGACCAGGACCATCGCATCAAACAGGAGATCCTGGCCGGGATCGGCGGCGTGCGCGCGGTGCGCGCCTACACCCGCGCCAACGGCCTGCCCGATCCGGACGTCTTCCACATGAACGAGGGTCACGCCGGTTTCCTCGGCATCGAACGCATCCGCGAATTCATGGTCGCCGGAATGGATTTCGACACCGCGCTGACCGCGGTGCGGGCGGGCACCGTGTTCACCACCCACACCCCGGTGCCCGCGGGCATCGACCGTTTCGCGAGCGCGCTGGTGCGCCGCTACTTCGGCGGCGCGCACGGCGAGCGCGAATCCCCGGTACTGCCGGGCGTTTCGGTGGACCGCATCCTCGCCATGGGCCGCGAGGCCGATCCGTCGGTGTTCAACATGGCCCACCTGGGTCTGCGACTCGCCCAGCGCGCCAATGGCGTGTCGAAGCTGCACGGTGAGGTCAGCCGCGCCATGTTCGCGCCGCTGTGGCCGGGCTTCGACGCCGCCGAGGTGCCGATCGGCTCGATCACCAACGGCGTGCACGCCCCCACCTGGGCCGCGCGCGAGTGGATCGACAAGGCCCGCGAGCTGATCGGCGACGAACTGGTCGAGGAGGCCCGCGGCTGGGAACGGCTCTGCGACGTCGACCTGCGCGAACTGTGGTCCACCCGCAATGCCCTGCGCGGCGTCCTGGTCGACGAGGTGCGCCGCCGGTTGCGCGCCTCCTGGCTCGACCGCGGTGCCGCCCCGGCCGAACTCGGCTGGGTCGACGAGGTTTTCGACCCGCGCGTGCTGACCGTCGGCTTCGCTCGCCGCGTCCCCACCTACAAGCGGCTCACCCTCATGCTGCGCGACCCGGACCGGCTGCGCGCCCTGCTGCTCGACCCGGAACGCCCGGTGCAGCTGGTGGTGGCGGGCAAATCCCACCCTGCCGACGAGGGCGGCAAGGCGCTGATCCAGCAGATCGTCCGGTTCGCCGACGATCCGGCGGTGCGGCACCGCATCGTCTTCCTGCCCGACTACGACATCTCCATGGCCCGCTACCTGTACTGGGGCTGCGATGTCTGGCTCAACAATCCGCTGCGCCCGCTCGAGGCGTGCGGCACTTCCGGTATGAAGTCCGCCCTCAACGGCGGCCTCAACCTGTCCATCAAGGACGGCTGGTGGGACGAGATGTGCGACGGCGAGAACGGCTGGTCCATCCCGACCGCCGACGGCGTCCGCGACGAGCACCGCCGCGACGACCTGGAGGCGTCGGCGCTCTACGAACTGCTGGAACGCGCTGTGCTGCCGCGCTTCTACGACCGCGACCACGACGACCTGCCGGTGCGCTGGATGGAGATGGTCCGCCACACTCTGCGAACCCTGGGCCCGAAGGTGCTGGCCTCGCGCATGGTCCGCGACTACGCCGTCGACTACTACGCGCCCGCCGCCGCGGCCTTCGGCGCGGTGTCGGCCGACGACTTCAAGGGCGCACAGGACCTGTCGGTGTACCGCCGCCGCGTCGAATCCGCCTGGCCCACCGTGAAAGTCCTGCAGGTGGACAGTGCCGGGCTGCCCGACATCCCGGTGATCGGCGCGGAACTGGACCTGCGGGCCCGCATCGACCTCGGCGGCCTGACCCCCGCCGACGTCAGCGTGCAGGCGGTTCTGGGCCGGGTCTCACCCAGCGACGACCTCACCGACGTCCACAGCTTCCCCATGCAGCATGCCGGAAATGATTCCGGCGCGGACGTTTTCACCATCCGGACGCCGGTGCCGATCTCCGGTGCGGTCGGCTACACCATCCGCATCCTGCCGCACCATCCGCTGCTGGCCTCGGACGCGGAACTGGGTCTGATCGCCTCGCCCAGCCCGTAGTCGCGCTCAGGCGGGCGCGATCAGCGTCCGCTTGAGAATCTTCCCGGTCGTATTGCGCGGCAACGCCTCCAGGAAGGTGACGTCGCGCGGCACCGAGAAACGGCTCACCCGGTGCCGGATGTAATTGCGCACCATCTCCGAGTCCAGCCCGGAGCCCGGGCGCGGCACCACGAAAGCCGCCAGGCGCTGGCCGAATTCGTGATCCGGCACGCCCACCACCGCCACCTCGCTCACCTGCGGCAGATGCGACAGCGCTTCCTCCACCGCGCGCGGGAAGACGTTCTCGCCGCCGGAGATGATCATCTCGTCGTCGCGGCCGGCCACGAACAGCTTGCCGGAGGCGTCGAGATAGCCGATATCGCCGGTGTCGAGCATGCCGTCGGCCTCGTCGGGCGGGGTGGCGTCGGTGTAGCCGTCGAAGAGCATGTGATTGCCGACGAAGATGCGGCCCGTCGCACCCACCGGCACCGGCCGCCGATCCGGGCCCAGCACCGCCAGTTTCGTGCCCAGCGGCGGACGGCCCGCGGTGGTGGGGGACACCCGCAGGTCCGCGGAGTCGGCGATGGACGCCCACGACACCTCGGTGGAGCCGTACACGTTGTAGAGGATGTCGCCGAAGGTGTCGAGGAAACGCAGCACCGTCGCACCGTCCAGCGGCGCACCGCAACTGGCCACGATGCGCAGGCTCGACAGGTCGTAGCGGGCGCGCACCGCCGCGGGCAGATCCAGGATCCGATTCACCATGATCGGCACCACCACCAGGGCCGTCACCTTGTGCTCGGCCACCCGGCGCAGCGTGTCCTCGGCATCGAAATGATCGCTCAGCAGCACCGTCGCCCGTACGGCCGTCGACATCTGCAGCGCCCCGAGGCCCCAGGTGTGGAACAGCGGGGCCGGGATGAACATGGTCTCGTTGGTGCCGAACGGGATTCGCGACAGCAGCGCGGCCACCGTCCCGAATCCCTTGGGGTGCGGCCGCCGCGCGCCCTTGGGCGTCCCGCTGGTGCCGGAGGTGAGCACCACCAGCCGGCCCGGGCGCGGCGCCTTGCGCGGCGGATCCTGACGCATGGCGATCAGGTCCTCGATGCTGGTGCGGCCCGCGTCCGGCGGGGCGTCGTCGGTGGTGAATCGTGGGACGTCGGCGGGCACGTGGCGCACCAGATCCTCGAACTCGCTGTCGGAGAACAGCGCCGAGAGCCGGTGCCGCTGCACGATCTCCTCGATCTGCCGCGCGGGCAGCCCGGTATTGAGCAGCACCGCGTCCGCGCCCGACTTGCCCGCCGCGACCATGCACTCGACCATGCCGGTGTGGTTGCGGCACAGCAGCCCGATCGACGTGCCCGGGCCGAAGCCGAGCGAGGTGAACGCACCCGCGAGTGCGCTACTGCGCGCGTGCAATTGGTCGAAGGTGCTCGAGTACCGGTCGTCGATCACCGCCGCCCGGCGCGGGGAGTGCGCGGCCGCCGCCGCGTAGCCGCCGCCCAGGCTGAACCCCCACTTGGCCAGGCCACCGATCTGCCGCAGGCCCACATCGGGGCGATAGGTGCGCACCACGCCGGAGCTCACCATCTGCCGGACCACCCCGGCCTGCAACTTCATTCGGGAATCCTCGGCATTGACGACGCGGGCCGTCGGCGCGCCCTGGATCAGCTCGGCCACCCGTTTCAGCCCGGCCTGCGTCCAGGCCGCCACCGCCGCGTTCGGGAGCTGGGTGAGCAGCGGATGCACGGGCGCGGCCTTGAAATAGGTGACGTAGATCCGGGTGTGCCCGGCGTCGCCGCGCAGCCGGATCGTGGCGAAGCTGCCGTGTTCGGAGTAGTGCAGTTCGAAACCCTCGCCCGCGCGGGTGATGTGCATATGGATACGCACCACCCGGATCTCGGTGCCCGCGCCGCCTACTCGCAAATTCCACGCGGGGTGCGCATCGACGGTGTCGGCGGGCTCGCAGGCGCCGATTCCGGGAAATAGCCGGGGGTAGGTCTGCGGGTCGATCAGGACGTCCCAGAGCGATTGGCGGTCGATCGCGAACTCCGCGACCGCGTCGATGACATCGGTAACCACTGGCGTACAACTTCTGCCTGGCCGGTTCCCCTGATCAACCCCGGCGGATTACGTATTTGTAACGTCCCAGACAATGGCGGTCAAGGATCTCTAATTACCGGCCGGTAATCAGTTTATTTGCGGATCAATTGCGCTGGTCGTGAGTGGAAACCAACGCTCTGGCAGGTGGGATTGCCCACAGTTCGCCGGGGTGGTGGGCGAACCGACCCGTCCGACCAACTAGCGTGACCAGCAGCCTCTGTCCTCCTGGTCGACTGGAGATCCCCACCTATGAGCACCGACGTCCTCACGCGCACCAAGGGGCGCGTCGACCGGTACTTCGGCATCAGCGAACACGGTTCCACCCTCGAGCGCGAGCTGATGGCCGGCACCGTCACCTTCCTGGCCATGTCCTACGTGCTCGCGGTCAACCCGCGCATCCTCGGCGACGGCCCCGGCGGCGATCTCCACGACAAGGGCATGCCGGTCCAGGCCGTGTTCACCGCGACCGCGGTCGCCGCCATCTTCGGCACCCTGGTCATGGGTCTGTGGGCCAAGTACCCGGTCGCGCTCGCGCCGGGCATGGGCCTCAACGCCTTCTTCGCCTACACCGTCGTGCTGCACATGGGTATTCCGTGGCAGGAGGCGCTGTCGGGCACCTTCCTGTCCGGCGTCATCTTCTTCATCCTCGCGGTGACCAAGGTGCGCGAGAAGATCATCGAAGCCATCCCCATGCAGATGAAACTCGCGGTCGGCGCGGGCATCGGTATGTTCGTGGCCTTCCTCGGGCTCAAGAGCGCCGGGATCGTCACCTCCGATCCGAACACCTTCGTGCACCTGGGCAACTTCCACCACGGCACCACGCTGCTCGCGCTGTTCGGCCTGGTGGCGACGGTCGTCTTCCTGGTGCTCGGCTGGCACGGCGCGGTGCTGTACGGCATCCTCGCCACCACCGTGGTCGGCATGGTGACGGGCCTGGTGAAGCTGCCGGACTCGGTGGCGGCGCTGCCCCACGGACTGGATCAGACCTTCGGCCAGGCCATCATCCACCTGCCGGGCGCGTTCACCGGGCAGATGGTGGTGGTCGTGCTGACCATGCTGTTCGTCGACTTCTTCGACGCCTCCGGTACCCTGATCGGCGTCGCCAACCAGGCCGGGCTGCTGGGCAAGGACGGCAAGCTGGAACGCGCCGGGCAGGCGCTGGCCGCCGACTCGGTCGGCACCGCCGCGGGCGCGGTGATCGGCACCTCGAGCACCACCGCCTAC
This sequence comes from Nocardia sp. CA-145437, assembly GCF_050956485.1. Lineage (NCBI taxonomy): Bacteria > Bacillati > Actinomycetota > Actinomycetes > Mycobacteriales > Nocardiaceae > Nocardia > Nocardia sp. CA-145437. The sequence continues at coordinate 1,365,835 of NZ_CP191204.1, forward strand.
GTGGAATCCACCGCGGGCGTCTCGGCGGGCGGCCGCACCGGCCTGACCGCGGTCGCCACCGCGGGCTGGTTCCTGATCGCGCTGTTCTTCTTCCCGATCTTCGCGGTGTTCGCCGACGTCTCGGCGGTGACCGCGCCCGCGCTCATCGTGGTCGGCGTGCTGATGGCCCGGGCGCTGGGTGAGATCGAGTGGAACAAGCTCGAATTCGCGGTGCCCGCCTTCATCACCGTGATCATCATGCCGCTGACCTACTCCATCGCCAACGGCATCGCCATGGGGCTGCTGTTCTATCCGATCGTCATGATCGCGAAACGGCGTGCGCGCGAGGTGCATCCGATCATGTGGGTGCTGATGGCGGTGTTCCTCTACTACTTCTGGTTCCTGGCCGAGTAGGGCAGGCGAGCTCTCGAGCGAGCCGGATTTCGGGCGCGAGGCGGAATAGCCTCGCGCCCGCTCTCGTTGGGGACCTGCTGTAGGCTCCAAAACGGACCACGGTCCGGATGGACGACCGGAGTAACGTAGAGAACCGAAAGACGAGGACCCGCCATGACCGCAACCGTGAACGCCACCACCTCCAAGGCTCCGACCGGTATCGACATCGGCCTCGCCATCGTGCGGGTCAGTGTCGGCGGCCTGCTGGCCGTGCACGGCAGTCAGAAGCTGTTCGGCTGGTTCAACGGCTACGGCCTGGACGCCACCGCGGGCTCGTTCGCGAAAATGGGCTACGACCCGGGCAAGTTCTTCGCCACCCTGGCCGGGCTGAGCGAGCTGGTCGGCGGTCTGCTGCTGGCGCTGGGCCTGCTGACGCCCCTGGCCGCGGCCATCGTGCTGGGCACCATGATCAATGCGCTGAACGTCACCTGGAGCGGCGGCTTCGCGAGGTGGGAGCTGCCCGCGGTCTACGCCCTCGTGGCGGTCGCCTTCGCGTTCGCGGGCCCGGGCCGGATCTCGCTCGACGCGGGCCGTCCGTGGCAGCGTCAGGGTCTGGCCTGGGGGGCCGGCGCGATCGCGCTCGGCGTGGCGGCCGCGCTCATCACCCTTGCGGTGAAGTAGCGAAACCCGATCGGAAAAGTTTCGGGTCCCCGCGCCGCGTGCAGGGCTTGGCGCGGGGACTACGGACACATCCGATGTGGGAATTGGGGGTTCACCGGAGTATCGAAATCCAATTTACTTCTACCCGGAAGTAGGAGCTATTCCTGTGAGGGTTCTCACAGCTCATTTCAATTGTGCGACACTATTTGTCAGTCGTTCGAGAGCTTTTGTCACAACTTGGGGATCGGATGTTTCCCAATAAGGTGGTAAAGATGCTCGAAGATAACCGCCATAGCGTGCCGTCGCGAGTCGCGAATCGAGAATTGCGATAACGCCGCGATCGTCCACACTGCGCAGCAGGCGGCCCGTGCCCTGCGCCAGCAGCAGCGCCGCGTGATTGGCCGCGATCGACAGAAAGCCATTGCCACCTCGGGATTCGACCGCCCGCTGGCGGGCCACCAGCAGCGGGTCGTCCGGGCGCGGGAACGGAATGCGGTCCAGGATCACCAGGCTCAGCGACGGCCCCGGGACATCCACGCCCTGCCATAGCGAAAGTGTTCCGAACAGTGAGGTTTCCGGGTCGTCGGCGAATTTCCGGACAAGTGCGCCGGTCGCGTCGTCACCTTGGCACAACACGGGCGTATCGAGCCGTTCACGCAGAATCTCGGTGGCCGCCTTGGCCGCTCGCATCGACGAGAAAAGCCCGAGCGTGCGCCCGCCCGCCGCGCGAATGAGACGTTCGATCTCGTCCAGGTAGGACTGCGGCAGCCCGTCCCGGCCCGGCGCGGGCAGATGCTTTGCCACATACAGGATTCCGGACTTGGCATGATCGAACGGCGAACCCACGTCCACCGAATTCCAGCGCAGCGCTTTCTCGTCCGAGGGGGCTTCGGCGCCGTTGGCCAGCGCGGGATCCACCACCGCCGACGACTGCGGCGGCAGGCCCCAGGTCACCGCCAGATTGTCGAAGGAACCACCGATCTGCAGGGTCGCCGATGCCAGCACCACGGTGGCGGTGCCGAACAGGCGGCTGCGCAGCAGACCGCCCACCGACAGCGGGGCCATCTGCAGGGTCCGGCGCGGCACCCCGCGGATCTCCTCCGAGGACAGCCAGACCACGTCGCGGTGCGCGGCCGGATCGGCCTCCTCGAAGGTGGTCAGCACCCGGACCGCGGCGTCGTGCACCTCCTCCACCGCCGCCAGCGCCTGATTGCGGGCCGCCGCCGACTCCGGATCGGCGGCCTGGCCGCCCTGCGGGGCCAGCGCGGTGCGGGCGTTCCAGGCCGCGTCGCGGATCAGCGCCAGCACCGGGGCCGCGCCGTCGGGCATCCGGTCCCAGCGGCCGGGCTGCAGGTCGTCGAGCAGGCCGTGCCAGGCCTCGGCCGCGCCCTCGAGCCGGTCCACTTCCTGTTCGTCGATGAGCTTGGAGCAGCGTTTGGCGGCGGCGCTGATGCCGCCGGTGGACAGTTCGGCGGTGGCCACGCCGGTCACCCGGTCCACCAGTTCGTGCGCCTCGTCCACGACCACCACGTCGTGTTCGGGCAGCACCTGGATGCCGCTGATGGCGTCGATGGCCAGCAGCGCGTGATTGGTCACCACCACATCGGCCTGGGCGGATTCGGCGCGCGCCTTCTCCGCGAAGCAGTCCTGGCCGAACGCGCAGCGGGACTTGCCCACGCATTCGCGGGAGCTGACGCTCACCTGCCGCCACGCGCGATCGGTGACGCCGGGGGTGAGTTCGTCGCGGTCGCCGTTCTCGGTGTCGGAGACCCATTCGTTGAGGCGCTGGACCTCGCGGCCCAGCTTCGAGATGGCGAATGCGTCGAACAGTTCCTGTTCCGGCTCGTCCGGAATCGCGCTGTTGATCTTGTTCAGGCACAGATAGTTGTTGCGTCCCTTGAGAATCGCGAACTGCGGCACCCGGCCCAGATCCGACGCCAGCGCGTCGGCCAGGCGCGGGAGGTCGCGATCCACCAGCTGACGCTGCAATGCGATGGTTGCCGTCGACACCACGACGGTCCGTCCCGTCCGCACCGCGTGGCGCAGACTCGGCACCAGATAGGCGAGGGACTTACCGGTACCCGTGCCGGCCTGGACGGCGAGGTGTTCACCGGTGTCGATGGCGTGCGCGACCGCCGCGGCCATCGTCTGCTGCCCCTTGCGTTCCTTACCTCCCAACGCCTGTACAGCGGTGGCCAGGAGCTTGGGAACGGCAGGCAGTTCGGGCACGCGACGACATTACTGCGCCGCCCTGACAACCCTCGCGCAAACCTCGGCGGGCCGTCCGGCAGGACCGATTTCCGCCGACAGCCGGGCGGGTCACTCCAGCGTTCCGGCCAGTTCCACGCCGGATTCGCGCAGCGTCTTCAGCGCGGTGGCCAGGGTGCCGGGGGAGACGGCGGCGGTGAGGCCGAGCAGGACGCGGGTCTCGAAGCCAGCCGCGCGGGCGTCCAGGGCGGTGGCCCGTACGCAGTGGTCGGTGGCGATGCCGCAGACGTCGACGGCATCGATGCCGCGGTCCCGCAGCCAGGCGTCCAGGGCGGTGTCGCCGTCGGTGGCCGTGCCCTCGAAGCCGGAGTAGGCGGCGGTGTAGGCGCCCTTGGAGAAGATCTCCTGGATCGCGGTGGTGTCGAGGGCGGGGTGGAAGTCCGCGCCGGGGGTGCCGACGCGGCAGTGCGGCGGCCAGGTGTCGACGTAGTCGGGTTGCGCGGAGAAGTGCGCGCCCGGGTCGATGTGGAAGTCGCGGGTGGCGACGATCGCGGTGTAATCGGAGACGCCCAGGTATTCGGTGATGCGTTCGGCCACGGCCGCGCCGCCCGTGACGGCCAGCGAGCCGCCCTCGCAGAAGTCGTTCTGGACGTCGACGACGATCAGGGCTCGGCTCATGGACTGCCTCCCGGGGCCTGGGCGAACCACAGCGGTTCGGGTCTCGTAGTGCATTGTGCCGCTCGGTCGTCAGCCCTGGAAGGTCGTCGGGATCGCCGGTTCGCCCGCCGACAGCTTCAGGCCCTCCCACGGAAGACTGATCAGGCCCTTCGCGACCAGTTCGCGGCTCTGGGCCAGGGTCGGCAGGCCGGGGAGCACATCGCCGTCGCGGACCAGGGGGACCTGGAGGTCGCGGACCTCGAAGCGGCCGGACTCGGGGCGGTCCGAGACGGCCGGGTAGACGATCTCCTCGACCACGGTGCCGGTGTCGCGGGACAGGCGCACGGCGCGCTTGGTGCCGCCGCGAGACTCCTTGTGGGAGCTGCGTTTCGCGACCGGGACGCCCTCCACCTCGACCAGCTTGTAGACCATGCCCGCGGTGGGCGCGCCGGAGCCGGTGACCAGTGAGGTGCCGACGCCGTAGACGTCGACCGGTTCGGCGCGCAGCGCGGCGATGGCGTATTCGTCCAGGTCGCCGGACACCACGATGCGGGTGCGGAGGGCGCCCAGGGCGTCCAGCTGCTCGCGCACCTGCCTCGCCAGCACCCCCAGATCGCCGGAATCGATACGCACCCCGCCCAATTCGGTTCCCGCCACCTCGATGGCGGTGGCCACGCCGCGGGTGATGTCGAAGGTGTCCACCAGCAGCGTGGTGCCCACGCCCAGGGCCTCGACCTGGCTGCGGAAGGCCGCCGCCTCGTGCGCGCCGTCGCGGCCGCTGTGCAGCAGGGTGAAGGCGTGCGCGCTGGTCCCGGCGCTGGGCACCCCGAAGCTGCGGGCCGCCTCCAGGTTGGAGGTGGCGTCGAAGCCGGCCAGGTAGGCGGCGCGGGCACTGGCGGGGGCGGCGAGTTCGTGGGTTCGGCGCGAACCCATTTCGATCATGCGGCGGCCCCCGGCCGCGCTGACCATGCGGGCGGCCGCGGCGGCGATGGCGCTGTCGTGGTTGTAAATGGACAGGATCAGGGTTTCCAGCAGTACGCATTCGGCGAAGGTGCCGCGCACGGTGACGATCGGGGAGCCCGGGAAGAACAGCTCGCCCTCGCGATAACCGTCGATCTGCCCGCCGAAGCGGTAGTCGCGCAACCACTCCAGGGTGCGCTCGTCGAGGAACTGGGCGGCGACCGCGAGTTCGGGCTCCCCGAAACGGAATTCGCCCAGGGCGGCCAGCAGACGCCCGGTCCCGGCGACCACACCGTAACGACGACCATTCGGCAATCTCCGAGCGAACACTTCGAAAGTGCACTGCCGCTGCGCCGAACCATCCGCCAGCGCCGCCGCCAGCATGGTGAGCTCGTACTGGTCGGTCAGCAATGCGGTACTGGTCAGTCCGTCAGCCATGATCACGTGGCCAACTCTAGGACGCGGATCGATGGCAGCGACTATCGACAGACCCGCGGTTCGCGGCCCGCCTCGTTCTGGACTGTGGCTTGATCGGCCCCCGCCTGGGAGCGGGGGAGCGAAGCGGAGGGCATATGGGCACCGCTGTTGTTTCATTGGGGTCGAGTCGTACCCTGGTTGATATGGGTCTGTGTAAAGAAGACGTTGTCGAGATGACCGCCGGTTCGGTGGGCGTCGGCGCGACACTGTCGTCGGCACAGGCGACACCGGAGGCCATTGAACACTCCGAGATTCTGGAAGCAGAGGATCGGCCCTGGGTCACCGTCGTATGGGACGATCCGGTCAATCTCATGCACTACGTGACCTATATTTTCCAGAAGCTCTTCGGCTACAGCAAAGGTAAGGCAACCGAGCTGATGCTGAAGGTCCACAACGATGGCAAGGCCGTGGTGTCCGCCGGTTCGCGCGACAAGATGGAGCACGACGTCCAACGGCTCCACGCCGCCGGGCTGTGGGCCACCATGCAACGTGACGAGTGAACAAGGCGACTACGGTGAACCCGTGCGGAAGTGGAGCAGAAAGAACTCCCTGGGCGGGCTGAAGCTGCGTTCGGAAATGGACGCCCACGAGGCGGACGTCCTGCGTTCCCTGGTCGGAGCGGTCACCGGACTGCTGATCGACCGGGCCGAATCGGCCCCCGAGGACGATCTCGCGGCGCTGACCGGGCTACAGCTCGGCAACTCGATGCCGCCCACCGACCCGCGGCTGGCCCGGCTGCTGCCGGACTTCCACCGCCCCGAACCCGGTTCCCCCGACGCCGAGCGCGCCGACCTGAACAGCGCGCTGCGCAGCCTGCACGAGCCGGAGATCATCGAATCCAAGGTGGCCGCGGGCCGGGTCGTGCTGGACACGCTGCCCCCGCAGGGCGGCCGCGTCGTCATCAACCCCGAACAGGCCGACGCCTGGCTCACCGCCCTCAATGACGTCCGCCTGGCCCTGGGCACGGCCCTCGACATCGACGCCGACACGCCCGAGCATTTCCCGGATGACGACCCGCGCGGCCCGAGCCTCGAGGTCTACCACTGGCTCACCTGGATGCAGGACTCGCTGATCCAGGCGCTCGCGCCGTAGCCAGGTCCCCGACCTGCCCGGAGCCAAGCGTAGGGCCAATCAGACACGAGGAGCGCCGTGAACGGTACTGCGGGACCACGTAATTCGATCACCGACGTCGGCGGGGTGCTGGTCGGGCATCACAGCCTCCTGGATCCGAACGCCACTCTCGGCGAGGGTGCTGCCACCGGCTGCACCGTGGTGCGCGTGCCGGGCGGCGCGGTCGCGGCGGTGGATGTGCGTGGCGGCGGCCCCGGCACCCGCGAGACCGACCTGCTGGATCCGGGAAACACTGTGCGGCAGGCGAATGCGATCCTGCTCACCGGCGGCAGCGCCTACGGCCTGGCCGCGGCCGACGGCGTCATGCGCTGGCTGGAGGAGCATCGGGAGGGCATTCCGATGGATCCCGCCGACCCCGCGCGGGTGGTGCCGATCGTGCCCGGCGCGGTCATCTTCGATCTGCCGGTGGGCGCGTGGAACATCCGGCCCGACGCGGACGCCGGATTCCTGGCCGCCGACGCCGCGGGAGAACAGTTCGCGCGCGGTTCGGCCGGGGCGGGCGTGGGCGCGCGGGCCGGGTCGATCAAGGGCGGAATCGGCACGGCCAGTGTGCGTTTCGCGGAAGGCCCGGCCGCCGGCATCACGGTGGGTGCGGTGATCGTGGCGAATCCGGTCGGCTCGGTGTTCGATCCGCGCACCGGATTCCCGTGGGGTGCCGGCACCGACGGTCCCGAGTTCTTCGGGCTGCGCGCGCCCACCGCCGCGCAGCTGACCGCCGCCAACGCGCTGGCGGTGAAGGGCACCGTGCTCAACACCACGATCGGCGTGGTCGCGACCGACGCGGCGCTGGATCCGGCGGCCTGCCGCCGTCTGGCCGCCACCGCGCACGACGGCCTGGCCCGGGCCATCCGGCCCGCGCATTCCCCGCTGGACGGCGACACGCTGTTCGCGCTGGCCACCGGGACCGCCGAGCAGCAGCCGAATTTCCCACTGCCCCCGGCTTTTCCCGCGGATCTGCTGATCCTGGACCAGCTGTGCACGGCGGCCGCGGTGTGCGTGGAGCGGGCGATCGTGGACGCGATCCTGTCCGCGACGGCGGTGGCGGGCATCCCGACCTACCGCGACCTGTTCGACGAGTGACGCGACCGGGCGCCCCCGGGCGCGAGGGTGACCGGCCGCCTCGGGAATACCCGCATATTCTCACCTGTTGACGGGAGCGTTTCGGCCGTTCGGCCGGGTGCTTCGGGCGCGAACGGAAGGATGCGACGGTGCTGGTGATCAGGGCGGACCTGGTGGAGGCGATGGTCGCGCACGCGCGCGCCGACCACCCCGACGAGGCCTGTGGCATCCTGGCCGGTCCCGAGGGCTCCGATCGCCCCGAGCGGTTCGTGCCGATGATCAATGCCGCCCGCTCGCCCACCTTCTACGAGTTCGATTCCGACGAGCACCTGCGCCTGTGGCGGGAGCTGGACGCGGCCGACGAGGAGCCGGTGGTGATCTACCACTCGCACACCGCGACCGAGGCGTACCCGAGCCGCACCGACGTGTCCTTCGCCTCCGAACCCCATGCCCACTACGTGCTGGTCTCCACCCGGGATCCGCACGAGCACGAGCTGCGCAGCTACCGGATCCTCGACGGTGTCGTCACCGAGGAACCGGTCGAGATCGTCGCCGCCTACCCCGCCTAGCGTCCACCCAGAAACAGAGGAGTCCCCCCGATGCCGGTCACCGTGTCCATCCCGACCATCATGCGCCCGATCACCAAGGGCGAGAAGCGAGTTCAGGCGCAGGGCGCGACCCTGGCCGCCGTCATCGCGGACCTGGAGGCCAACTATCCGGGCCTGGCGGCGAAGCTGCTCGAGGACGGCAAGCTCAAGCGCTACGTCAATATCTACGTCGACGACGAGGACGTGCGTTTCACCGGCGGCCTGGACGCCGAGGTGCCCGAGGGCGGCTCGATCACCATCCTGCCCGCGGTCGCCGGCGGGGCCCGCTGACCGTGGCCCGCTACGAGTCGCTGATCGCGACCCTCGGCAACACACCGCTGGTGGGTCTGAAGAACCTGTCCCCGCGCTGGGACGGTGACGAGCATGTGCGCCTGTGGGCCAAGCTCGAGGACCGCAATCCGACCGGTTCCATCAAGGACCGTCCGGCGCTGCGCATGATCGAGGCGGCCGAGGCCGAGGGGCGGCTCACGCCCGGCTGCACGATCCTGGAGCCGACCAGCGGCAATACCGGCATCTCGCTGGCCATGGCGGCCAAGCTCAAGGGGTACCGGCTGGTGTGCGTGATGCCCGAGAACACCTCGGTGGAGCGGCGTCAGCTGCTCACCATGTTCGGCGCGGAGATCATCGACTCCCCGGCCGCGGGCGGCTCCAATCAGGCCGTGGCGCTGGCCAAGCAGATCGCGGCCGAGAATCCGGACTGGGTGATGCTCTACCAGTACGGCAATCCGGCCAACTCGCTCGCGCACTACGAGACCACCGGCCCGGAGATCCTGGCCGACCTGTCCGAGATCACGCATTTCGTGGCCGGTCTCGGCACCACCGGCACGCTCATGGGCGCCGGGCGCTTCCTGCGCGAGAAGGTGCCGGGCATCGACATCGTCGCCGCCGAGCCTCGCTACGGCGAACTGGTCTACGGCCTGCGCAATCTCGACGAGGGCTTCGTCCCGGAGCTCTACGACGAGTCGGTGCTGACCTCCCGCTTCTCGGTCGGCCCCTACGACGCGGTCCGCCGCACCCGCGAATTGGTGCTGGAAGAGGGCATTTTCGCGGGCATCTCGACGGGTGCGATCCTGCACGCCGCGCTCGGGGTCGCCAAGAAGGCCGAGAAGGCCGGGCGGCGTGCCGATATCGCGTTCGTGGTCGCCGACGGCGGCTGGAAGTACCTGTCCACCGGCGCCTACGACGGCACGCTGGAGGAGGCGGAGGAGAGGCTCGACGGCCAGCTCTGGGCCTGATCCGGCGGTACGCTCGGGGCAGGGCTAGGAGGTCTTGCCATGAGCGGTGGCGGCGGCATGGGCGCGTCGTTCGATCCGGAGCGGATCGCGCGGCTGCGCAGGGAATTGGCCGAACCGGCGGCGGGGCGCACGCCCGTCCCGGCCGGCGACACCGGTTCGTCGGGTCCGGGCGCCCTGAAATCGCTGTGGCAGCGCGCCATTGCGCTGACGTTGGGCTTCACCGCGTTGCTGTACGGCGTGGAAGCGGTCGACAGCCTGTCCGGCGGCCGCCTCGATCAGAACGGGGTGCGGCCGCGTTCCGGCGAGGGTTTGACCGGCATCCTGTTCGCGCCTGTCCTGCATGCCAATTGGGGGCACCTGCTGGCGAACACGCTGCCGGTGCTGGTGCTCGGCCTGCTCACGTTGCTGACCGGGATCGGGCGCGGGCTGGCGGCGACCGCCGTCATCTGGGTGATCGCCGGTGCGGGGGTGTGGCTGACGGCCATGCCGCACACCGTGTCGGTGGGGGCGTCGGGACTGGTGTTCGGCTGGCTCACCTATCTGATCTGCTGGGGCTGGTTCTCGCGGAATGTGGTGCAGATCGCGGTCGGATTCGGGGTGCTGGCCGTCTACGGGTCGATCCTGTGGGGCGTGCTGCCGAGCAACCCGGAAATCTCTTGGCAAGGACATCTTTTCGGGGCGGTGGGTGGAGTGGTTGCCGGATGGGTACTCTCTGCTCATGAACGTCGTCATCGTCGCGGGGCTGACGCCGGCCGTGCCGCGTCGTAGGGGTGACGCTGGTCGCGGTCGGCGATTTGGGGGATCCCTCCGTTGAGTGAGAATGCAGCGTGGCAGCATGGGGGAATGCGCCTCACCGTCCTCGGGTGCTCGGGCAGCGTGTCCGGCCCGGATTCCCCGGCGTCGGGTTACCTGCTGACCGGCCCGGATATGACACCGACCGTCATCGATTTCGGACCCGGCGTGCTCGGCGCGCTGCAGCGTCACCTGGATCCGGGCGAGGTCGACATCTTCCTCACCCACCTGCACGCCGATCACTGCCTGGATTTGCCGGGCCTGCTGGTGTGGCGTCGCTACCACCCGAATCCGCCGACCGGTAAGGCCGTCGTCTACGGCCCGGCCGACACCTCGCTGCGGATCGGCAACGCCTCCGCGGAGATCGGCGGCGAGACCGACGACTGGTCCGACGTCATCGACATGCGGCCCTGGCAGGCGAGTGTCCCGATCCCGTTCGGCACCGGTCACACCGTCGAGGCGCGGCGCATGTTCCACCCGCCGGAGTCCTACGGCCTGCGCATCACCACCGCGGCCGGCCGCACCCTGGTCTACACCGGCGACACCGCGCTGTGCGACGAGGTCTTCGAGTTGGCCAGCGGCGCAGACGTTCTGCTGTCGGAGGCGTCGTGGACCCACGACCCGGCCAACCGCCCGCCGGGCATCCACCTCTCCGGCCACGAGGCGGGCCTGATCGCGGCCCGCGCGGGCGTCGGCGAGCTGCTGCTCACCCACATCCCGCCGTGGACCTCCCGCGAGGACGTCATCGCCGAGGCGAAGGCCGTGTTCTCGGGCCCGGTCCATGCCGTCTCCCCGGGCGAAGTTTTCGACATCTGACGCGACCACTGATTTCCTGGCGGTCGGGGTAACTCCCCGGGTACGCCCAGAATCGGTTCGGTACACGACCGTCGGCGCGGTGCGAGACATGCAACGGCTCTTGGCTGCCCGCTACAGGTGCGGGGAGGCGGCGGAGCTACGCTGTGCGTCGTGTCGAAACGAGCCGATGGCAGGGCGGATGACCAACTCCGCGACGTAAAGATCACTCGGGGTTTCACTTCGCACCCGGCCGGGTCGGTGCTGGTGGAGTTCGGGCAGACGCGGGTGATGTGCACCGCCAGCGTGACCGACGGCGTCCCCCCGTGGCGGCGTGATTCCGGATTGGGCTGGCTGACGGCCGAATACGCCATGCTGCCCGCCGCCACCCACACCCGCTCGGGCCGAGAGTCGGTGAAGGGCAAGGTCGGTGGCCGCACCCAGGAGATCTCCCGGCTGATCGGCCGTTCGCTGCGCGCCTGCATCGACCTGGCCGCCATCGGCGAGAACACCATCGCCCTGGACTGCGATGTGCTGCAGGCTGACGGCGGCACCCGCACCGCCGCCATCACCGGCGCGTACGTGGCGCTCTCCGACGCCATCACCTACCTGGGCGCGGCCGGCAAACTGGCCGACCCGCAACCGATCTCCTGCGCCATCGCCGCGGTGAGCGTCGGCGTCGTGGACGGCCGGGTGCGCCTGGACCTGCCCTACGAGGAGGACTCGCGCGCCGAGGTCGACATGAACGTGGTCGCGACCGATACCGGCACCCTGGTCGAGATCCAGGGCACCGGCGAGGGCGCCACCTTCCCGCGCTCCACCCTGGACAAGCTGCTCGATTCCGCGCTGGCGGGCTGCGAGCAGCTGTTCGTGGTGCAGAAGGAAGCCCTCGCGCTGCCGTACCCGGGCGTGCTGCCCGAGCCCGGGGAGTCCAAGAAGCGATGACCCGTGTCCTGGTCGCCAGCCGCAATGCCAAGAAGCTCACCGAGCTGCGCCGCATCCTGGACGAGGCCGGTATCGCGGGCATCGAGCTCGTCGGCCTGAACGACGTCGAGCCCTACGACGAGGCCCCCGAAACCGAACCCACCTTCGAGGGCAATGCCCTGCTCAAGGCCCGCGACGGTTTCGCCGCCACCGGAATGCCCTGTGTCGCGGACGATTCCGGTCTCGAGGTGGATGCCCTCAACGGCATGCCCGGGGTGCTCTCGGCCCGCTGGTCGGGCACCCACGGCAAGGACGAGGCCAACAACACCCTGCTGCTGGCCCAGCTCGGCGACGTCCCCGACGAGCGTCGCGGGGCCCGCTTCGTCTCGGCCTGCGCCCTGGTCGGCGCCGGTGTCGAGGAAGTCGTGCGGGGCGAATGGCCGGGCGTCATCGGCCGGAAGCCGGTGGGCGACGGCGGTTTCGGCTACGACCCGTTGTTCTTCCCGGACGGCGGCGAGCTCTCCTCCGCCCAGCTCACCCCGGCCGAGAAGGACGCCGCCTCGCACCGCGGCCGCGCCCTGCGACAGCTGCTGCCCGCACTGGCCGCCCTCGCCGGTCACTGAATCACGGCAGACGAGAACACAGCATCACGGCAGACGAGAAAGGGGTTCGAGGACCTGGTCCTCGAACCCCTTCGTACGTCGGTACGCCGGCTCTCAGAGGCCGAAGGCCGCTTTGACCTCGCGGGTCCGGTTGTGCTCGAACACGAAGGACAGGAACGGGATGGTGCCCGCCAGGCAGGTCAGGAAGGTGGTCATCGGCTGCCACCGCGCCTTGATGCCCAGGTCGATGGTGAAGACCAGGTACAGCATGTAGAACAGCCCGTGCACCTGGCCGATGTAGAACAGCCAGTGCGGGGCGGTGCTGCTGTCGTCGAGGAGCAGGTACTTGTAGACCATCTCGCCGCACAGCACCAGCAGCCAGATGCCGGTGATGTAGGCGAGCACGCGGTAGCGGGTCAGCGCGCCGCGGATCTTCTCGGGTGCGGCGGAACCGAGCGGGCGCGCCGGCGCGGTGGTCTCGGTGGCGACGGGGGACGGCGCGGAATTGTCGCTGGCGCTCAACCGGCGCTCCTCTCGGTGTGCTGCAGTCCGGCGTCACGGACCTGGTCGTCCATGTCGCGGGCGTGCAGGTCGGCCAGATACCTGTTGTATTCGGCGAGCTCTGGATCCTCGTCCCGGGCGGCCTGGGGGCGCTCCGGCAGCAGGCCCGCGGGAATCTCGCGCGGTGCGGCCGGTTTCGGGCGACGGGGGCGGGCGGTGGCTTCGGTGCCGGGCTCGGCGGGCGGGGTCTCGTCGTCCCCGGCTTCCTTCTCGAGCCGCACGAAGCGGACATAGGCCCAGATCACGAATCCGGCGAAGAGCGGCCACTGCAGCGCGTAGCCGAGATTCTGATAGGTGCCGCCGCCCGATTCGAACCGGGTCCACTGCCAGTAGCCCAGACCCAGGCACGCCGTGAACGCCACGACCACGAACACGATCAGGGCCGGGCGGCGTTGGGGAGCGGACACGCACTCCACGGTACCTGCCTACTACGGGTCCCGTAGTAGGCAGGTTGCCGATCAGAACTTGAATGTGACCCCGGTCAAACGCTCGGATTCCGCCCAGAGCCCGCGCAGCAGTTCCGGATCCCGGGAGATCTTGCTGGACGGCGAGGCCTCGACCGGGCCCTGGCTGCCGAAGAAGCGGGTCGGACCCCAGTAGGTGTTCGGGTCGGCGTCGGTCTCGGTCGCCGCGAACAGCGACGAGTAGGCCGCGTGGAACGGCGACTGGCCGATGATCCGGATGAACGGCTTCGAGATCTTGTCCAGGGGGGTTTCGGTCCGGGCGAACAGGTCGGTGGCCGAGACGCCGGGATGCACGGCGTAGGAGCGCTTGGCCGAGCCCGCCGCGGCGAGCCGGTTCTGCAGTTCCCGCGCGAACATCAGGTTGGACAGCTTGGCCTGCGCGTAGGCGAGGTTGCGCTGGTAGCGGCGGTGCTCGTAGTTGAGGTCGTCGATCCACAGCTTGGGGGTCTGCTTGTGGGCGATCGAGGCCAGCGTGACCACCCGGTCGCCGATCTTGTCCAGCAGCAGGCCGGTCAGCGCGAAGTGGCCGAGATGGTTGACGCCCCACTGGGTCTCGAAGCCGTCCTTCGTCCGCGAGAACGGGATGTTCATCAGGCCCGCGTTATTGATCAGGACGTCGAATTCGCCGGTGCTCTCGGCGAACTGCCGGACCGAGTCCAGGCTGGCCAGGTCCAGGCTCGCCACGCGCACGTCGCCGTCGATGCGGTCGGCGACCTCCTGGGCCTTGGCGGCATTGCGGCAGGCCATGATCACGGTCGCGCCCTTGCCCGCGAGTACCTTGGTGGTCTGCTCGCCGAGTCCGCCATTGGCTCCGGTGATGACGACCGTGCGCCCGGTCTGGTCGGGGATATCGCTGGGCTTCCATGCCATGGCTGTTGACCTCGCAGGTTCGGCGTTCGCAGTGCGGCTCCGCACTCGGATGACCCGACCTTACTGCAGAGTAAGTTCCAGCGGTAGGCCGACTCGCCCATTGTCTCCCGCAATGCCTGGTTTGCCGTGTCGTTGCCTCATCCTCGCTGGTGAGCGCCACATACTGGGCCGATGACCGGTGCCAGCGTCACCGCCGCCAAGCCCGTCCCACCGCCGCCGCTGAGCCGGGGCCGAAGGAACGTCGTCTTCGGAACCGTCGCGCTCGGCATGCTCATGGCCGCGCTGGACTCCACCATCGTCTCCACCGCGCTGCCCACCATCGTGGCGGATCTCGGCGGGGCCGGGCACATGGCCTGGGTGGTCACCTCCTACCTGGTGGCCGAGGCCATCGCCACCGCCCTCTCCGGCAAGTTCGGCGACCTGTTCGGTCGCAAACTGGTCTTCCAGATCAGCGGGGCCGTGTTCATCATCGGCTCGATGATCGCCGGGCTCGCGCACGGCATGACGCTGCTCATCGCGGCCCGCGCCATCCAGGGCCTGGGCGCGGGCGGGCTCATGGTCACCTCCATGGCGCTCATCGCCGACGTCATCCCGCTGCGCGAACGCGGCAAGTACCAGGGCGCGCTCGGCGCGGTCTTCGGGATCACCACCGTCCTCGGACCCACCCTGGGCGGACTGTTCACCGACCACCTGAGCTGGCGGTGGTGCTTCTACGTGAACGTCCCGCTCGCCGTCGTCATGATCGCGGCCGCGGCCCGCACCATCCCCATGACCCGGGCCGTGGTGAAACCGATCGTGGACTACCTGGGCATCGCGCTGGTCGCGGTCGGCGTCACCTGCCTGATCCTCGGATTGGAGTGGGGCGGACAGGAATACGCGTGGACCTCGCCCACCATCATCGGCCTGTTCGCGGCGGCCGCGGCGCTGCTGGCCACCTTCGTGGCCGCGGAGTTCCGGGCCCGCGAACCCATGCTGCCCATGCACCTGTTCCGCAGCAATGTATTCACCGTGTGCTCGATCCTGAGCTTCATCGTCGGCTTCGCGCTGCTCGGGGCCATGACCTATCTGCCCGCGTATCTGCAGTACGTGGAAGGTGTTTCGGCCACCGCGTCCGGGCTGCGCACCCTGCCGCTGGTGGTCGGGTTGTTCTTCACCTCCATCCTGTCCGGCAATATCGTCGGGAAGACGGGCCACTACAAGGCGTTTCCGATCATCGGGTGCGCGGTGATGGCGGTGGGCCTGTTCCTCATGTCGACCATGGGGCCGGGCACCAGCACCTGGTCGATGTCGCTGTACATGCTGATCCTGGGCCTGGGCGTCGGTCTGGCCATGCAGGTGCTGACCATCGCCGTGCAGAACAGCGTCCCGTACTCGGATCTGGGGACCGCCACCTCCGGGGTCACCTTCTTCCGGACCATCGGCAGCGCGTTCGGGACCACCGTGTTCGGCACGCTGTACTCGAATCAGCTGCGGCCGAATCTGGAAGCGGCGCTGATCGAATCGCGGGTGTCGCCGCAGGTCGCGCAGAGTCCGGCGCTGTTGCGGGAGCTGCCGCCGCAGCAGGCCGCGCCGATCATCCACGCCTACGCCGACTCCATCGACTTCGTCTTCCGCTGGGTGGTGCCGGTGGCGGTGCTCGGCTTCGTCGTGGCGTGGTTCCTGAAGCAGGTCACGCTGCGTGACAGCGCTCGCGCGGAGGCCACCGACGTGGGGGAGCAGTTCTCCATGCCGGACTCGGGCGACCGGCTGGTGCAGCTCGAGCGTTGTGTGGCGGGAGTGTTGCGCAGGCTGCGCGACACCACGGTGCCGGATCCGGGAATCCTTGCGGCGGCGGGCAGTTCGCTCGGCCGTGACGAGGCGTGGGCGTTGGGGCAGGTGCGGATGTACACCCGGTTGCGCGGCACCGCCACCCTCGCGGACATCGCCCGGACCCATTGGATTCCGGCGGAATTGATCGATCCGGTGTACGTCAAGGCGGAGCGGGAGGGGTTGTTGCGCCGCGACGGCGGCGAACTCGCCCTCACCGCCAAGGGGGACCAGGAGGTCGATCGGGTCCGGGGTGGGTGGAAGCGCTGGCTCGAAAGTCAGCTCACCGGTTGGGATTCCACCGATCCGGTGGATCGGGCGCTGCTGGATCAGGCGCTCGACAATATCGCCACCAAACTGCTGGACGAGGCCGACCGGCCCGACGTGATGCCGGTCGGCCACTGAGCCCTGTCAGGTGTCGGCCACGTCCGATCAGGCGTGGACGGCGGCGGGCCGCACGGTGGCGTCCCAATCGATCCGGAACCGCTGCTCGCCGCCGAGCATCTTCTCCGGATTCATCCGCTTGAACATGATCGGCATCATCAACTGCATGGCCATCCGGGCGACCGGCCCGGCCGCCTTGGTCTGGTTCATTCGCGCCACCCGCGCCGCGACCCCCTCCACCCGCGGCCGCCGCAGCGCCTCGTAGGTGGCGAAAGCCATTGCCGGGTCGTCGATGTCGCGCAGGCAGCGGGCCAGCTCGATACCGCTCTCGATGGCCAGCGACGCCCCCTGCCCGGAGGTGTTGCTGGGCGCGTGGATGGCGTCGCCGGTGAGCGCCATGCGTCCCCGGTGCCAGTGCGGCACCCGCGGCATCACGTGCAGCGCGCCGACCACCTGCAGCTGGGCGGCGGTGGTGGCCTCGGCCAGCTGCCGGCCGGGCAGGTCATCGGCGTAGGTCTCGCGCAGGGTGCGCAGCCACTGTGCGGTGGAGACGGCGCGGGCCTCGGTGAGCGAGTAGTACTGCTCGGTGGGAAGATTCGCGCCCCACGCGACCCGGCCGTCGGGCATGGCCCAGTACAGGTAGTAGGCCCGCTTGCCGAAGGCGAAGGTCATGGTCTCCGGCTCCAGGTCGAGGGGTGCGTCGGTGTACGCGCCGAAGCCGAGCATGCGCAGGTAGGTGGGTCCGGGCGCGTTCGGGTCGACCAGGGTGCGCACGGTGGAGCGGATGCCGTCCGCGCCGATCAGCACGTCCGCGGTGGCGCTGCTGCCGTCGGCGAAGATGGCGGTGACGCCGCCCGCGTGCTCCTCCACCTCGACCAGCCGCTTGTCGTATTCGAAGCGCACCCCGGCCGCGACGGCGGTGTCGTGCAGGATCTCGTGCAGGTCGGAGCGGTCGATCACGCGCAGCGGCTCGATGTCGACCAGCCCGGGCAGCGGGAACTGCTTGCTGTTGACCGACATCGTGGAGCGGCTGAGGGGTGCGGCCTTGGCGCGCACCGGATCTCCGGCCCCGACCAGGTCGAGGGCGGCGACGCCATTGGGTGCGAGGGCGAGGTTGGCGCCGATCCCGTAGGCGGGGCCCGGATACGCCTCGAAGACGGTGGCGTCGATACCGGCCCGGTGCAGGGCGGTGGCGGTGACGGGGCCGGAGATGCCGCCGCCGATGATGATCGCGGAACGAGTGGTTGTGGACATGGGTCTCTCCCGAGAAGTGTTCGAAGACTTGCCGAAGACCTCGAACCGTCCCGCGCGTGGAGAACCCAGTTATCCTGTAGTTGCCAAACTCGGTGCCGGGTTCGCCTGCACGGACGCGGTTCGAGACGGTGTGTTCCGGGCTTCGGTGGCGGTGTTGCAGCACCCTCGCCGGGGCCCGGTTCCGTTCATGAGTCGTGCTGAGTGTGCGGTGTGTTCGCGCCCCCTTCCGCAGCCGGCTCTGCCAGGTCGGGGGGTAGAACGCCGTCGCGATGCCAGGCCCGCCAGCCCTCGGTGTCCGGGAAGCTGCCGTCGGCGAGCGCGTCGCGCAGGCCGCGGGCCCAGTCGGCCTCGGCCGCCAGCATGGTCAGCTGGTAGTCCTCTTCGATCAGGAACAGGCGTGGCACCGAGCCGTCCAGAGCCGCCAGTTGGGCGCGGGTTTCGGCGATGATGGTGTCCAGCTTGGTGATTCGCCGGGTGAGCAGGTCGACGACCTCGTCCGGGGGCAGCACCGAGAGCACGGAGAGCCCGGCCATGAAGCGGCGCTTCTCGGGTTCGGGGTCGGCGATGAGTTCGCGGGTCCAGTCCACCAGTTCGGCGCGGCCCGCGTCGGTGATGCGGTAGATGGTGCGTTCGGGGCGCGCGCCGTCGCGTTCGCTGCCGGTGATCTCCAGGAAGCCGTGCTTGGTGAGGTTGTCCACGACGGTATAGAGCGAGCCCCATTTGATGCCCATGTCGTTGTCCTTGCCCCAGGCCCGCAACCTCGCGGCGATCTCGTACCGGTGCATGGGCTGGAGCACGACGGCGGACAGCACCGCCAGACCCATCAGATTGGCGACCTTGCGCCTGCGGGCCATGGGGCACCTCCTTACTCGTCTACGAATATACGTCTACGAGTAATGGGGTCGCAAGCACTTACTCCCCGGCGAAGCGCGCCCGCAGGAGGTCGGAGGTGGCCTGGTCGGCGGGCAGGAACGCCTCCAGGTGCAGCTCCGACAGGGTGATGTCGGTGGCCGTCGCGAACGAGGTGAGGGTGGTGATGAGCCGCAGCTCACCGGCCTCGGAGCGGAGTCGCAGCGGCACCGCGAAACCCAGGTGCCCGGGCCCGGGATCCACCGGCGGCAGGTAGCCCTCGAGCTCCGCGATGAGCGCGTCCAGCGCGGGATCGGGGCTGCGGCCCGCCCGATTGCGCAGGCTGTCGGTGATGTGGCGGCCCCACTCCGGCAGGTTCACCACCCGCCGTGCCAGGCCGTCCGGATGCAGGGCCAGGCGCAGCACATTGACCGGCGACTCCAGCAGTTCCGGCGCGCAGCCCTCGGTCAGCAGCTCGAACGCGGGATTCGCCGCCACCAGCACCCCGAAGGGGCGGGTCACCACCGCCGGATACGGCAGGTGTCCCTGCAGGATGGTGTCGAGCGCGTGCCGGACCGCGCCGAGTTCCGGTGCGTCCAGGGAGGATTCGGGAAACACCGGGGCGTACCCGGCCGCCAGCAGCATCGCGTTGCGTTCGCGCAGGGACAGCCCGAGCACCTCGGCCAGCCGCACCACCATGGTCCGCCCGGGATGTGAGCGGCCCTGTTCGAGGAAGCTCAGATACCGCTGGCTGGTCTCGGCCGCGATGGCGAGATCGAGCTGGCTGAGCCGTCGCCGGGTGCGCCAGCCGCGCAGTTCCTGGGCGAAGGGTGTCGTCGTCGCCACGGCCATGGTCGTCATACCTCCACTGTGCGGACGGGGATGCGGACGCGCGATTCCCTCCAGGGAATGACGTGGGCGGCCATCCGATCATTCCCTGGAGGGAATCGCACGGATTCGCCGGACCGCACAGACTCGCTTCTCGACAACCGGACTCGATCCCCACGGAGAAGACCATGAATGGCATTGCCTACCAACTGGAATCGCGGCGCGGCCTCGCCGGGCTGACCGCCCGGGCGCAGGAGATTCCGGTGCCGGGCCCGCGCCAGGTCGTGGTGCGGGTGCGCGCCACCGCGCTCAACCGGCGCGACATCATGCTGCTGGAGGGCAGCTATGTGCTGCCCGCCCGTCCCGGCGTCGTGCCGCTGGTCGACGGTGTCGGCGAGGTGATCGCGCGGGGCGATCGGGTGACCCGCGCCGCGATCGGCGACCGGGTGGCCGGCACCTACTTCGTCTCCTGGATCGACGGCCCGCAGCTGCAGGCGGCGTCCGCCCAGCAGTACGGCGCGAATCACGACGGGTGGCTCGCCACCTACGTACTGCTGGAGGAGGATTCGGTGGTCCATGTGCCCGCGCATCTCACCGATGCCGAGGCGGCGTCGCTGACCTGCGCGGGGCTGGTGGCCTGGGCCGCGCTGACCAAGCCGGTCCCGGCGGGGCCGGGGGAGACCGTGTTGACCACCGGCACCGGCACGGTGGCGCTGGCGGCGGTTCAGCACGCCACAATGCTCGGGGCGCGGGTCATTTCGATCACATCCTCGGCCGAGAAGGCGGAGCGGTTGCGGAAACTGGGCGCCGACGAGGTGATCGATCGAGTCCAGGTGCCGGACTGGGAGCGGTCGGTGCTCGAGCTCACCGGCGGCGAGGGCGTCCAGCACGCGGTGGAGGCCGTCGGCATGCCTACACTGCCGAAATCCGTTGCCTCCGCGGCGTACAACGCACAGGTGACGTTGATCGGAGCGTTTCCGCCGGTGCCGGGCCGGCCGCAGCCGCCCAGCCTGTTCGGGGGCAAGTTCGTGTCGATTCGCCGCATCGCGGTGGGTAGCCGGGCGGATTTCGAGGCGATGAACGCCGCGCTGGCCGAGCACCAGGTCCGGCCGGTCATCGACCGGGTGTACCCGTTCGAGGAGTCGGTCGAGGCGTACCGGTACTTCATGGAAGGTGACCCGTTCGGCAAGGTGGTGATCTCCATGGAGTGACCGCTATCTATTGGCAATCAGTTGGAAAAGAGACCCACCTGGAACGATTTCCTTATCATGTGGAAGGTTCTGCAATTCCGCAAATCTGTGTAGCGTGCCTGAAGGAGTGGCTTTTCGGATCTGCGGCTATCGCTTCGACCGAAGGAGTTCCCGGGTGACGGTGGGTGCGGTGCATGAGAGACCCGAGGCGGCGGACGAAGCGTCCGCCGAAGGCACCCCGGGTCTGAGCGCACCGGGGGCGATGTCGCCGAAGATGCTGGGCTGGCTCGTGGTGCTGTCGGTGAGCATGGTGGTCGCGCTGATCGGCGGCACCCTGTGGGAGGGCTTGAACAGTCGCGGCGGGCCCGACGCCCCGGCCGGTCCGGCGCCCAGTACCTCGCAGCAGCCGGTCGTCGCCACCACCTCGCCCGTCCCGGCTCCCGCTTCGGCCCCGCCGCACGGCCCCGCCCCGGCTCCCGGTCCCGCCGCACCGCCTCCGCCTCCGCCCGCCCCGGTGGCGCAGAATCCCGCTCCCGCACCGCAAACCGAGCATTATGTCCCGCCCCCGCAGCCCCCGGTCGAGGTCGCGCCCCAGCCGGCGCCGGCCCCGCTGCCGGCGCCCGCGCCGGAACCCGCGCCCGCACCGCCGCCTCCGCCACCTGCGCTGCCCGACATCCTCGCCCCGATCCTGCCGTTCCTGGTGCCCCCGCCCCCGCCGCCGCCCGCGCCCTAGCCGCGCGACGCGGAATCCGAAGGAGGACAGCCATGCTCGGAACCGCCGACGAAATCCAGCGCGACACCGGCGATCTCGATCCGCGCCGCCTGGGGCAGGTCCTGCTCGCCGCCGTGCTGATGGCGGCCGGTGTCGGGGTGGGCGTGCTGATCACGTACTCGGCGGAGAGTCCGGTCGCCGACACCTCGGTCGTGAATGTGCCGCGGCTGCGCCACGATCCGCACGCTCCGGCACAGCATCCGCCGAATATCGCTCCGGCGGGCCAGGTCCCCTTCGCGCCCGGCGTGAATCCCGCGGCGCCGAATCCGGTGGCGCCCGCGCCGCTTCCGGCCCCGGCGGCGGTGCGGCCGGCTCCGCTACCGCCCGGGCCGCCGCGGCCGGTGGACGTGCCGGTGGTCATCGTCGGTGAGGCCGGTCCGGTGGAGCTGCCTGCGCCGCCGCCGAGTGACCCGGATCCTCAGCCGGCCCACTAGATTCCGGCGACGCCCGCGAGCTGGCCGATTCCGTAGGTGACGGCCATGGCGATCGCGCCGCCGAGTACCACGCGCAGCACCGCGCGGCGCGGGTTGGCGCCGCCCATCCGGGCGCTGACCGATCCGGTCAGGGCCAGCGCCACCAGCACCGCGGCGAAACAGATGGGGATGCGCCACTGGACCGGCGGCACCAGGATGGCGATCAGCGGCAGCAGCGCGCCGATGGTGAAGGAGACGGCCGAGGACAGTGCGGCGTGCCACGGGTTGGTGAGTTCGTGTGGGTTCAAACCCAATTCGGCCTCGGCGTGGGCGGCGAAGGCGTCGTGTGCGGTGAGCTCCTCGGCGACCTGGCGCGCGGTCTCGGCGCTGAGGCCCTTGGCCCGGTAGATGCCGGTGAGTTCGGTCAGTTCGTATTCGGGTTCCTCGGCCAGTTCGCGCTTCTCCTTGGACAGCAGGGCGCGTTCGGTGTCGCGCTGGGTGCTGACCGAGACGTACTCGCCGACCGCCATGGAGATCGCGCCCGCGGCGAGTCC
Source organism: Nocardia sp. CA-145437 (assembly GCF_050956485.1). Lineage (NCBI taxonomy): Bacteria > Bacillati > Actinomycetota > Actinomycetes > Mycobacteriales > Nocardiaceae > Nocardia > Nocardia sp. CA-145437. The sequence continues at coordinate 1,388,257 of NZ_CP191204.1, forward strand.
GGCGACGCCCGCGGTGAGAATGGCGTCGGAGTCGGTGGAGGCGGCCGCGACGCCGACCACCAGACCGGCGGTGGAGACGATGCCGTCATTGGCGCCGAGCACGCCCGCGCGCAGCCAGTTCAGTTTGGCCGAGAGGCTGGTGTCGTGCGGCTCATGCGGGTGCGGCGCCGTTGTGTCGGTGGTTCCGGCTCCGATGTCATCCACCTGATCAGCGTAATTCACCGTTCACGACTCATGCGGGAGCGTGATCGGGCGAGGCATGGCTCCCACTTCCAGGGGAAGCGGATGATTTGCTGGAACTATGGGGGCCATGGTGGGTTTCTGCAAGCGGTATTGGGCGGTCATCCTCCCGTTGGCGGCGGCGCTGGTGTTGACGGTGACGTGGGGCCGGGAGCTGAACTCGACGGTGGCGGTGCTGGTCGGGGTCTGGCTGATCGGCGCGGTGCTGTCGTCGGTCCATCACGCGGAGACGGTGGCGCACCGGGTGGGGGAGCCGTTCGGGTCGCTGATCCTGGCGGTGGCGGTGACCATCATCGAGGTCGGCCTGATCGTCACGCTCATGGTGTCCAGCGGTGAGAAGGCCGCCTCGCTGGCCCGCGACACCGTCTTCGCCGCCGTGATGATCACGTGCAATGGGATTTTCGGGCTGTCCCTGCTGGTGGGAGCGTTGCGGCGGCGGGTGGCCGTCTTCAATGCCGAGGGCACGGGCGGGGCGCTGGCCACGGTCGCGACGCTGGCCACGCTGAGTCTGGTACTGCCGACCTTCACCACCAGTGAGCCGGGTCCGGTCTTCTCGGCCTCGCAGTTGATCTTCGCCGCGGCGGCCTCGCTGGTGCTGTACGGGGTCTTCGTGATGGTGCAGACGGTCCGGCATCCGGACGACTTCCTGCCCGTCGAGGGTTCGTCCGCGGCGGCCGAGGACGAGCACGAGGAGCCGCCGACCCGGCGGGAGTCGCTGCGCAGCCTGGGTTTGCTGCTGGTTGCCCTGATCGGAGTGGTCGGTTTGGCGAAGGTGGAGTCGCCCAATATCGAACACGGGATCGCGGCCGTCGGGCTGCCGCCGTCCGCGGTCGGTGTGGTGATCGCGATGCTGGTCCTGCTGCCCGAGACCATCGCGGCCGTGCGGACCGCACGCCGGGACCGGGTGCAGATCTCGCTGAACCTGGCGCTGGGTTCGGCCATGGCCAGTATCGGCCTGACCATCCCCGCCATCGCACTGGCCTCGATCTGGATCTCGGGCCCGCTCATGCTCGGCCTGGGCGCGACCCAGATGGTGCTGCTGGCCCTGACGGTGGTGGTCGGCGCGCTGACCGTGGTGCCCGGTCGCGCGACCCTGCTCCAGGGCTGTGTGCACCTGGTGTTGTTCTCCGCCTTCGTCTTTCTCGCGGTCAGCCCTTAGGCGCGGTCACGAGGTCCAGCGGTAGATCTGGCCGTCGCGTAGTTCGAAGGACGTCGCCGGTGCGGTGGCGTGGTGCCGCGACAGCAGCGCCATCACCCGGGTGCGCCCGCGGGTGGTGACACCGTCCTCGGTCCAGTGCACGTAGGGGTGCACCAGTTTCGCGAATTCCGCCCAGTCGCCGGCCTCGATCGTGCGCAGGACCGCCGACACCACGTTTTCGACAGGCACAGTGTCCACACGCGACAGTGAACACGCAGTGTCCGGGTTACGCGCGGGTTCGCCGGGGAAGCGTGGGTTGCTGAGAGATCACTCGATACGGCTTCGGGTATGGCTGAGGGCCTCGAACCCCCCTTTCGGGAGGTCTGCTCGGAGGGTGCCGCGGATCATGGTTATAGCCGTTCCGCTCTGATAACACGTTCTAGAATCCCAGGTCGCATGGGTCTTCGTCCCGCTGACCGGGACCGACGAACCTGGTACTCATCGGTAACTTAGAGGCTCCGGTCACACTCCAGTCCGATTTGTTGTAACTCCGGGTAACCATTAGCTTTGATGGCAGGCAGTGTTGCCGATCACGGAGAAGAAATTTGAAGCTCGTCACCCCGCGTCGGTTCCGGCGTCTCGAAGAAGTAGTCCCCCGATGACCCGGGCCGTCCAGAGCCGGTCCGCCGTGCGCATCGTTCGGGACAACTTCTCCAGCACCTCGGTGGCGTCGCTGCGCACCTTCGGCCGCGCGGTCGGCATCGCCGAGGAGGCCGTGGCCGGGACCTTCACCGATATCGCGCGTCGCCAGTTCCAGTGGAAAGAGGCGATCCTGCAGGCGTGGCGGCTGATCACGGTCACCGCGATCCCGGCCATCCTCATCGCGATTCCGTTCGGTGTCATCGTCTCGGTCCAGGTGGGCAATCTGATCCACACCCTGGGCGCGGATTCGCTGCTCGGCGCGACCGGCGGCCTCGGCGTCATCAAACAGGGCGCACCGCTGGCCACCGGCTTCCTGCTGGGCGGCGCGGGCGCGGCGGCGCTGGCCGCGGATCTGGGCGCGCGCACCATCCGTGAGGAGATCGACGCGCTGAACACCATGGGCATCAGCCCGATTCACCGCCTGGTGATCCCGCGGCTGGTGGCGATGGTCTTCGTGGCGCCGCTGCTCAACGTGCTCATCATCTTCGTCGGCGTGCTCGCCGGGTACGGCGTCGCCATCGGCGGACAGGGCGTCACGCCCGGCTCGTACTGGTCCACCTTCGGCTCCTTCACCACCACCGCCGATGTGTGGGTGTCGCTGTTGAAGGCCGTCGTCTTCGGTTTCCTCGTGGTGATCATCGCCTGCCAGCGCGGGCTCGAGGCGAAGGGCGGCCCGCGGGGTGTCGCCGACGCCGTGAACGCCGCGGTGGTCCTGTCGGTGGTGTCGATCGTGACGGTCAATCTGGTCGCCACGCAGATCACCGATCTGTTCCTGCCCACCAGGCTGGCCTGATGTCGGCTACCTACGTGCCCAAGGGTTTGGGCTGGGCCGCACGCGCCTATCGCAAGCGTGGACTGATCCTGCGCCGGGTGGAGAACCTGGGCTTCACGCTGGCCTTCGTCTGGCAGGTGCTGTCGTCGATTCCGTTGACGCTGAAGCGGTATCGCGCGGAGACCATGCGCGCCATCAGCGACATGACCTGGGGCCGCGGCTCGGTCATCGTCGGCGGCGGGACCGTGCCGATGATGATCGTGCTCGGTCTGGTCATGGGCGCGTCGGTGGCGGTGGAGTCCTTCACCACGCTGGACATGCTGGGCATGGGCCCGGTGTCGGGTCTGGTGTCGGCGTACGCCACCACGCGTGAGCTGGCCCCGATCGTGGCGGCCATCGGTTTCGCGGCGCAGGCCGGCTGCCGCATGACCGCGGAGATCGGTTCCATGCGCATCTCCGAGGAGATCGACGCCATCGAATCCCTCGGTCTGCGTTCGGTTCCCTTCGTGGTGACCACCCGCGTGCTGGCGGGCGCGGTCGCCATCGTGCCGACCTTCCTGATCGCGCTGATCCTGTCGTATGCCGCCTGCCGGGGATTGATCACCTTGGTGCACGGGGCCTCGGCCGGTGTGTACGACCACTATTTCTTCCAGTTCGTCTCCGGCTTCGACGTGATCGCGGCGGTGGTGAAGGTGGCCGTGTTCGCGGTGGTGGTGATCCTGATCCACTGCTACTTCGGCTTCTTCGCGACCGGTGGTCCGGAGGGCGTGGGCATCGCCTCGGGTAAGGCGGTCCGCGCGTCGTCGGTGGCCATCGTGGCCATGGACATGGTCATGTCGCTGGCCCTGTGGGGCTTCAACTCGGCGATTACGTTCACGGGGTAGGGGATGCCGAATTACGGAATGCCGGGTGTGGCCGTCGATCGCAAGCGCGCGATGACGGTCGGCACGGTGGCGCTGGCGCTGGTGGTGACGGTGGTCGCCGGATGGGCGCTGTACCGGTCACAGCAGGACGAGCCGGGAATGCCGATCTCGTTGCGCACCGAGCAGATCGGTGACGGCGTGCTCGTCGGCACGGATGTGCGCGCCGATGGCGTGGTGGTCGGCAAGGTCACCGAGATCGCGCCGGACCAGCACGGTACCCAGCAGATCTCGCTGCGCCTGGACGATGCGAAGCTGTTCGGCCTCGACGACAGTCTGCGGGTGGATTACGCGCCCGCCAACCTGTTCGGCATCAGCGAGATCGAATTGCGCCGGGGCGCGGGCGGTTCCCCGCTGCGGTCGGGCACCGTGCTGGATTTCACCGGTCGCCGCGCGAGCGAGATCTACGACGCCACCATGGGCTCGATCCTGCGCAGCGCCGCGCAGGTGGGCGATTCCGTGCTGACGCCGCAGATGGCCTCGGTCATCGCGCAGGCCGCGGCCGACACCCAGGCGTTCACGCCGCTGGCGCAGGCGCTGATCACCGCGCAGCGCACCATCACCGACAACCAGAAGATGCCGATGTCGCAGCTGTTCGGCGAGCTCGGCCCGGCCTTCGACGGCGGCGGCCAGTTCGCGGGTGCGACGGTGCAGGTGGTGGATCTGATCCGCAGCATGCAGCGTCTGCAGAGCGATCGCGCCACCTATGACAAGGGCGTCGCGACCGTCACCGGTCAGCTGCTGCCCGCGCTGGCGGCCACGTTCTCGCAGGCCGGAACTCAACTCTCCGGCAGCACCGACATGCTGGTGCCGGTGCTGACCGCGCTCGCGCGGATGGTGCCGCAGCCGCAGCAGTCCTCGGCGGAATTGCGCCTGCTGCTGGAGCGTCTGCGCGCCGCCATGCCCGACAACGGGCAGGGGCCGGTGCTGAACGTGCAGGTCGAGTTGAAGGGCCTGCCCGGTATCGCGGTGCCGCTGCTGGGAGGTGCGCGATGAACGTGAAGCAGGCGGGCTGGCGGCTGGCCCTGTTCGCGGGCGTGATCGGTGTGGTGCTCCTGTTGGTGCTCACCGCGATTCAGCGTCCGGTGTCCGGGAAGACCGAGACCCACGACGCCATCTTCACCGACGCCAACGGCCTCAAGGTCGGCGATGACGTGCGCATGTTCGGTGTGCAGGTCGGCAAGGTGAAGCAGATCGGCCTGGAGGGCTCGAAGGCGCGGGTGCAGGTGTCGGTCAAGACCGATTCGCCGGTGTACGACAACTCGAAACTGGCCATCCGCTACCAGAATCTGACCGGGCAGCGGTACATCGACCTGCAGCAGCAGCCGCAGCCGGGCAATCGCATCGCCGCGGGCGCGCGCATCGGCGAGGACCACACGGTGCCGTCGTTCGATGTGACGCAGCTGTTCAACGGCCTGAAGCCGGTGTTGCAGACCATCTCTCCGGAGGCGATCAACCAGTTCAGCGCGAGCATGGTGGCGTTGATCGAGGGCGACGGCAGCGGGCTGGGCCCGGCCATGGACGCGATCGGGAAACTGGCGTCGTACGTGGACAACCGGCAGCAGGTGATCTCGACGCTGATCCGCAATATGTCGGACCTGTCGGACCGGCTCGGCGGGCGCGTGCACTACCTGGTGCCGCTGCTGAAGCAGCTCTCCGACATCTTCGAGGCGTTGCGGCAGAACATCGGCGGCTTGGCGCAATTCGCGGTGACCGCGCCCTCGGTGCTGCGGCCGATCGACAATCTGCTCCGCACCCTGGGGATCGACAGCGGCTCCGATGTGGACGCGCTGATCCGGCAGATCTTCCCCGACGCCGAGGAGGCGGTGGCGGTCCTCGGGCGCCTGCCCGCCGTGCTGAGCGCCGCCGACGCTGCCCTGCCGACCAGCCCCGGTGGCTGGAAGCCGGTGTGCAGCAAGGGAACCGCGGAACTGCCGCCGGTGGTCAAGGTGCTCGTTTCGGGACAGCAGGTGGCGATATGCAACGGATGAGTCTGCCCCGTGCTCGTCAGGGACTGAGCCTGAAGCGTGACGACCGCGTCGTGGACGACGCGACCAAGCAGAAGCGGCATCTGCGGCAGGGCGTCATCGGCGCGATCGTGGTCGTGCTCGGCCTGACCGCCGCCGGCGCTTTGTACGTGATCCCGTTCGGCAAGCACACCTACACCGCGGAACTGTCCGAGGCGCAGTCGGTGAAGGCGGGCGACGATGTGCGCGTGGCCGGGATCTCGGTCGGCGAGGTCAAGTCCCTGGAACTGAAGCCGGACAAGGTCGTCATGCGCTTCACGGTGAAATCCGATGTGTTCCTGGGGGATCAGACTTCCCTCGACATCCGTATGCTCACCATCGTCGGTGGCCACTACGTGGCGGTGTTCCCGGCGGGCAGCAAGCCGCTGGGTGCGGCGGCGATCCCCGCGGACCGGGTACGCCTGCCGTACAGCCTGATCGAGACCTTCCAGGACGCGGCCACCCCGCTGGCCAAGATCGACGGCTCCACGCTGAACCAGAACCTGGCGGCACTGGGCAATTCGATCGACGGTGCGCCCGACACCCTGCGCACCACGCTGCGCACGGTCGGCACCTACGTGGACGCGCTGGAGAAGCAGCGCGGTCAGGTGTCGAACGCGGTGTCGGTGGCCGACGAGTACGTGCGCATGTACGACGGCGCGAAGAAGGACCTGGGCCGGCTGATGGACAATGCCAACCTGCTGGTCACCGTGCTCGACGACAAGCATGCGGAGATGGCGGAGGCGATCCGCCTGCTCAGTGACGTGCTCGGCCGCCTCGGCGGATTGCAGCCGACCTGGTCGGATCTGAAGCCGCAGTTGACCGATGCCATCACCCGGCTCGAGCAGCTCGGCGGAAAGTTCGAGCCGACGCTGAACGCCGCGCAGGACTTGCAGAAGAAGCTGTCGGAGTTGGTGATTCCGGACGGCGGCATCACCGTCGACCACTCGCGGCAGACGGTGACTCTCCCCGCGCAGCCGCAGGTGTGCGTTCCGGTGCCCGGGAAGGACTGCTGATGTTCAAGCGGATGCTCGGCTCGCAGGCGTTCATGTCGGTCGCGGGCGCGATGGTCGTGGTGATGCTGGCCGTGGTCGGCTACTTCGTCTGGTTCGACCCGATGAAGAAGACGGTGGCCTACTGCGCCGTCATGCCCGACGCGGTCGGTCTGTACGCGGGCAACAAGGTGACCATGCGCGGAATCCCGGTCGGCACGGTCGATTCCGTCGACTCCGACGGCACCAAGGTGAAGGTGACGTTCTCCGTCGACGCGAAGTACCCGGTGTACGCCGACGCCGCGGCCACCACCGTCTCGGATTCCATTGTGGCCGACCGCAATCTGGCGGTGCTGAACGGCGGCAAGAACCTGGCGCACTGGGATTCCTCGAAGTGCATCACGAAATCCCTGACGCCCAAGAGCATTACGGAGACCCTGACCGCACTGGCCGATCTGTCCTCGCAGTTGCAGCAGGCGCAGGCCCCGGACGCGCTGGCGCACGGCCTGTCCGGGCTGGACGCGGCCACCCGGGGCGCGGGCCCGCAGATCAACGAGATCGTCAAGAAGCTGGGGTCGGCGCTGGCGCAACCGGATGCCGACATCGGCCACCTGGCGGGCATCTTCGACGCCTTCGCGTCGGTGGGTGAGAAGGTCGAGCAGCACTGGGGCGATCTGCGCTCCATGCTGCTGCGCCTGGGCCCGGCGCTGAACAATGCCGGCACCGAATTGCTCGGTCCCGGTGCGCAACTCATCGATCGGCTGGGTGAGCTGCTGCCCATGCTGAACGACCTGGCCACCATCGCCGGTGACCCGATCATGCGCGCGCTCGACGACACGCTGCCGCTGGTGCGCCTGCTGCGCGCCAATGTCGGCTCCCTCTCGGAGGTGGTGCGCAGGATGCCGGTGCTGACCAATGCCGCCCAGAACGTGATGGGCAACGGCGTCACCTACGGTTCGCCGCGGGCGGCGCTCCCGGCGCCGCAGTCCGAGCAGGTCTGCGCCGCGCTCAACGCGGTCACGCCCGGCAGTTGCACCGACGCCGCCGACGGCATGGTGAACGTCCCGCTGGTGCCCCTGGTCCTCGGAATGGCAGGTGCGCGATGAGAATCGGACGCTGGAACATCCAGCTCGACACCGCGGCCGCCGGCCGCCTCGGGACCGCGGTGGGGGCGGCCCCGGTGCGGCGTCGACTGGCCCGCGGAGGCGCGGCTGTGCTGGCGGCGGGACTGCTCGCCGGGGTCGGTGGCTGTGCCTTCGACCCGGCGGCGGTGCCGGTGCCCGGGACCGGCGTCTCGGGTTCGACCTATCGCATCCACATCGAGTTCGGCAATGTGCTGAACCTGCCCGCCAAGGCGAAGGTCATCGCCAATGGCGCGCAGGTCGGCACGGTCGACGGTGTGCGCGTGGTGGATTCGGCGCACGCGGGCGGACGCGGCGGCTACGTCGTGGTCGACGCCGAAATCTCCTCGAAGGTCCAGTTGCCGACCACCACGGTGGCCGAGCTGCGGCAGAACACCGTGCTGGGCGACATCCACCTGGCCCTGAGCACGCCGCCGGACGGTTTCGGCACGTTGCTGAAGGACGGCGGCACCATCGCCCAGGACCACACCCGGCCGCCGGTGCAGCTCGAGGACACCATGGCCGCGCTGGCCGCCTTCACCCAGGGCGGGGCGGTGAACCAGTTGCAGGACATCATCGATCACTTCAACGCCGTGCTGCCGCGGGACCCGAACGAGACCAAGCGGATCGCGCAGAACGCCGCCGGGAACGCGGTGGATCTGGCCGCGAACCTGGATCAGGTCGACAAGCTGCTCAACGGTCTGGGCGTGAACGCGCAGGTGCTGCACGATCGCGCCGACTTCCTGGACCACCAGCTCAGCCAGGAGTCGGTGGACGCCATGACCGGTGTCACCAATTCCATCAAGGGCGTCACCCAGATCTTCGCGGTGCTCGGGCAACTCGGGCAGTCGCTGGTGTGGCTGGCCCCGCTGGCCACCGCGCTGGATCCGGTGACGCAGTCCTTCGCGCCGCTGGCGCTGTCGGGCAAGCCGCTGGATCTGTCGGTGCCCTCGAACCTGTCGCTGCTGGTCTCGTTATTGCGCGACAAGCTGATTCCCTTCGTCGAGAACGGCCCGAAGGTGAATGTGACCGGTGTCCAGGCGGATTCGGTGTCTCGCGATGATCAGGTCACCACCGTGCTGGCCGGGCTGCGCATGATCGGAGCGGTGCGATGAAGTGGGGTTCGGTGGCGTCGCTGGGCGGCATCGCGGTGGTCACAGTGGTGGGCGCGAGCTATCTGACCTTCGGGGTGGTGCGGGCGGATCCGTTCGCACACCACACCGACGCGTCGCTGGTGATGGCGAATTCCGGTGGCCTGAGCGTGGGTTCGCCGATTCTGCTCACCGGCATGCGGGTCGGGAAGATCACCTCGGTGGACTCCACCGCGCGCGGCGTCGAGGTGGGCTTCCGCATCGACGGCGACCGCAGACTGCCGACCGACAGCGACATCACCATCGAGCAGCTCTCCGCGCTGGGCGAGCCGTTCGTGGAGTTCCGGCCCCGCACCGCGGGCGGTCCCTACATCGAGGACGGCCAGCGGCTCGACGCCGCGGCGGTGAAGTCGCCGTTGTCGATTCCCGAGGTGTCGCGGCTGGTCAACAAGGTCATGAACCAGCTCGATCCCACGGTGGCCGCCTCCCTGGCGAGCACGCTGAGCGCGGCCTTCCACGACACGGATTCGGCCATGCCGAATCTGACGCGTGCGGGCGACCTGCTGGCCGCGGCCATTCTGAGTCGCGAACCCAAGATTGCCCAGCTACTCAACAGCTTCCAGGTCGCGGCCTCGAATATGGAAGGCATGGGTGCGGCGACCGCGACTGCCGCACCAGCATTCGTGCAGTTCGAGCAGTCGCTCGAGCAGCTCATCACTGCGGTCGGTAGACTCGTCGAGCGTGCCCCCGGTCCCCAGGCATATGTGGATGGCAACGGGCTGGCACCCTTCCTGGCCGGGCTGACCGAATGGTTGCGGCAGGCCGGGCCCGAATTGAAGACCCTCGCACCCCAATTGCAGCCGCTCGCCGACGCGGCGCGCACGTCGGGGCCGCTCATCAATATCAGCAGCTTGATCTCGCAGGCGCTCGCGTCCACCGGTGACGGTGCCGTGCGTGTGCGGGTCGAGGTGAAGTAGTAGTTCCAGCAAGGAGAAGACCCCCATGTCCCAGGACGCCGATACGAAGACTCCGGTCGAGCCGGACACCACGCCCGTGGCGCCGGCCGCCGGTAAGACGGTGTCGCTGAAGGTCTCGACGCTGGTGACCGCGGTCGCGGCGGCGGTGCTGATCGCCGCCCTGGTGACCGTCACGGTGCTGTGGCAGTCCGCCCGCGGCGACGTGCGCTCGCACGACACCCGCGCGGCCGACGACCAGCACGCCGCGGAAGTCGCCTCCGAGTACGCCATGGGCGCGGCCAACCTCAACTACGCCGACTTCAACGCCTGGACCGCGCGGCTCAAGGCCAACACCACCCCGGCGCTGGCGGGCAAGTTCGACGCCACCTCCTCGAAGCTGCAGGAGATCCTGGTTCCGCTGAAGTGGACCTCGAGCCCGACCCTGCTGAGCTCGCAGGTGATCAACCGCGACAACGGCCTGTACAAGGTCAACGTCTATCTGAACGTGAACTCCACCAACGCCCAGAACCCCGACGGGGTGCTGACCACCGTGTACTACACGGTCAATGTCGACCCGAGCGACTGGAAGGTCACCGAGGTCGGCGGCATCGATCTGCCGCTGCCCAAGCAGTAGCCGTCCGCCGGGCGAGCGGTCACGCGGTCCGGCGTAGCTCGTCCGCCAGCCGGACGGCGAGCGCCACGATGGTCAGCGTCGGATTGGCATGGCCGTTGGTCGGGAACACCGAACTGCCCGCGATGTACAGGTTCTCCATGCCGTGCACCCGGCAGTCGCCGTCCACCACGCCGGTGCGCGGGTCGGCGGACATGCGGGTGGCGCCGGTGGGATGCGCCCAGTCGGTGAGCCGGGCCGGCAGCGGACTGGCCTCGCGCACCCATTCGTCCAGCGCGGGCGGGGTGTAGCCGAGCCGGGCGAACTCCCCGGCCACCAGGGCGGCGGCGCGGCGCACGGTGGCGTCCTCCTGGGCGCTGATCTTCCAGTCGATGCGCGGATGCGGCAGCCCGAGCCCATCGACGGTGTCGCTCAGGCTGATCCGGCTGTCCGGGTCGGGCCGCTGCTCGACCATGCAGCGCAGTTCCACCTGTTCGAGCTTGCGCGGCAGGCCGGTGTGGTCGATCAGCCGGCGTTTGGCGCCCGACAGCAGCAGGCCGGGATTGCTGGCGACGGTGCGCGCGTCGTGGAGGTTCATGTGGCCGCGCAGCAGGTTCTTCACCGATTCCCAGGGGTCGTCCTCGGTGGGCACCTCCTGAATCCACAAGGCGCAGTTGAGGAGTCCTTCGTCGGCCTGGATCTCCGGCGAGAGCGCCAGCCCGTGCAGGAACGTGTGTTTGCCGCCGCGGGTTTTCACGACGTATTTGCCGAATCGATCCCGCGCGGCGGCCGAGGTGTGCGGGTCGAGCATGCCGACCACGCCGCAGCGGTGATCCAGCAGATAACGCCCGACGACATCGTGTCGATTGCCGATTCCGGTGGGAACGATGCGATTCGAGGCGAGCAGCAGACGCGCGTTCTCGATTCCTCCGGTGGCCAGCACAATGCGGGTGGCGTGCACGCTGCGTTCGTGTCCGGCCGAATCCGCGACGCGCAATGCCAGTACTCGCGTGCCTTCGGGATCGGTGTCGATATGGGTCACCGTGGCATTCAACAGAATTCGTATCTTGCCCGCGGTGATGTCCGCCGCGTGCGGCCCGAATCGCTTGGAGTCGAACGGATCGGCGGGGTCCTTGCTGATCTGCCAGAAGTAGGGCCGCAGCCAGCGCCGGTCCACCTCCCGGTGCGGCGGATGCCGATCGGCGAGTTCCCAGAACCGGTCGCCGGTGAAACCGGCCCCGTAGCCCAGGCCCAGGTGCGCGGCCGCCCGGTCCAGATACGGTTCCACCTCGGACAATCCGATCGGCCAGCCGGAGAACGGGACCCAGGGGCGGGCCGCGAAATCGAGTTCGTCGAGGGGAGCGCACCGTCCGCTCCAGGTGTGCGAACTCCCGCCGAGAATGCGATTGCGCGCATTCCGATACGGCTGGGCCCGCGCGGCTCCGACATTCTCTATGTCATTGAGCGCATCGCGTTCGGGGGTGAGTTCGAGGCCGCCGCTTTCGAGTACCAGGACCCGCAGCGAACTTCCCGCGAGTTCGGCGGCCAAAGTCAGACCGGCCGGTCCGGAACCGATGATGCACAGGTCCGCCGCCAGCTCGCTGTCCCGCACGGTACTGAGGTCGTCGATATGCACCGGAAATCCTCCCGCACCCGCATCCACCCCCGAGAGGACGCGCTTCCCTTTGCCCGGATCTCATCGTAACCGCTCAATTGCGCGGCCGGGGCGCATCTTTCGGGTCAGCATCCGCGCTGCAGAACCGCGCGCACATAACCGGCGGACTGCCGTACATACATCCACGACCAGAACAACAGACCCGAATCACTGGGGCTGGCAACCATGGTGATCTGTCCGGAAAAGCACTTTCCGACGATGTAGCGCGCCCGCGACACGTGCGGGGTGTAGGTCACCACGATGATGTGCCGCCAGTGCCCGGCCTGGGCGCGCCGCCGGATCTCGCGCGCCTCGCCCTGGGTGGTCCACGGGTCGGGGACGAAGCACGACACCGTGAAGGTGAATCCGCCGTCGCAGTAGCGGTCCATCACCGCGTCGTTCTGTCCCGTGGACCGCGAGATCAGCAGTTCCGGCGCGTACCCCCGCTGCGCGAGTTCCAGCCCCAGGTCGTAGCGCGCGTACGCGGTCCCGCCCAGCACCACGATGGCGTCGGCCGGGCGCAGCGGATCGACCTGCGGGTGCACGAACACCGGCAATCCCGCGAACGCGAGACCGGTGATCAGCGCCGCCACCAGGGCGACGGACAGGGCGACCCTCCGGAGACCAGTCACGCCCTCGACGGTACCGATCGCCGACCGGGCTGCCCGGAACGCCCTGATCGGGCAGACTGGGGACAGCCGCGCGAACGGATCACCCAGCCACACAACATGTGTCATCCGGGAACGAGAGGAGTCCGACATGGATCTGGGCCTGCACTACTGGAACTTTTCGACCCCCGCCGAGCCCGCGCTGATCGCGCCCACCCTGGCGCGCACCGCTCGCATCGCCGAACAGGCGGGATTCGCGCAGTTCTCGGTCATGGACCACTACTTCCAGATGGAGTACACCGCCGCCCACGACGAACCCATGCTGGAGGGCTACACCACCCTCGGCTACGTGGCCGCGCTGACCGAGCGGATGCGGCTGGGCGTCCTGGTGACCGGCGTGATGTACCGGTATCCGGGCCTGCTGGCCAAGATCGTCACCACCCTGGACGTGCTCTCCGGCGGCCGGGCCGAACTCGGCATCGGCGCGTCCTGGTACGAGCGCGAGCAGCGCGCCCTCGGCGTGCCGGTGGTCCCGGTCGGCGAGCGATTCGAACGGCTCGAAGAGACGCTGCGCATCTGCCTGCAGATGTGGGGTCCCGACAACGGGCCGTTCAAGGGCGAGCACTACGAGTTGGCCGAGACCGTCTGCGTGCCCGCACCGCTGTCGCGGCCGCATCCGCCCATCCTCATCGGCGGCGGTGGCGAGAAGAAGACGCTGCTGCTGGTGGCCCGCTACGCCGACGCCTGCAACCTGTTCGCGAGTTCGGTCGAGGACGTCGCGCGCAAGCTGGCGGTGCTGCGCGGGCACTGCGCGGCCGAGGGGCGCGATTATGACGCGATCCGCAAGACCGCGCTCTACGTCGCCCCGATCGCGCTCACCGATCCCGACCAGGTGCTGCGCGACGCCGAACAGCTGGCCGGGCTGGGTATCAGCCAGCTGGATTTCATGCCCGACCGCGAGCCCGTCGCCTACGCCACCGAGTTCGCCGAGCGGCTGCTGCCGCGGCTGGCCGCCCTCTGAGTCCGGATTACCCGCCGGGGGTTCGGTATCATCGCGCGCGCTTGGCTTTACCACTTGGAGGACACCGTGCCCGCGAACCCCACCGCCGCCGAACTGCTGGCGACCGTCGAAGCCTCACCGCAGGCGGTCGGCGCGCACGACAAGGCCGCCTGGGTGGGCCTTTTCGCCGACGACGGCAGCGTCGAGGACCCGGTCGGCTCGCGCCCGCACGTGGGCCGCGCCGCCATCGAGCGCTTCTACGACACCTTCATCGGACCCAACGGCATCGCCTTCGACGTCACCAATGACGTGGTGTGCGGCATGACGGTCTTCCGCGATCTGAGCATCGCCACCACCATGTCGACCGGGGTCACCCTGCACGTGCCCATGCACCTGCGCTACGACCTGGCCGAGGTGGACGGCGCGCTGAAAATCCGTCGCCTGCGCGCACATTGGGAACTGGCGGGCATGATCGGCCAGCTGATGGGATCGGGCACGAAGGGGCTGCTGGCCGGGGCCAAACTGGGCCCGCAGCTGCTCGGGAACCAGGGTCTGGGCGGCGCGGTGGGCTTCATGTCCGGGCTGCGCGGGGTGGGCGCGCCGGGCAAGCAGGCGGCCGAGCGGCTGCTGGACGCGGTCTCGCGTGGCGATTCGTCCAGTGCCCGTGCGGTTCTGGCGCCGGTGCCGCGCCTGGAGTGGGGTGTCGACGGCGCGATGTCGCTGGAGGACTTCGCCACCCGGGTCAAGGGCGTGCGCTGGGACAAGGCTCTCGCCGCCGGTCATTCGGTGACGGTGTCGGTGGACACCCGCGAGGGCCGCGGCATCGCCGAATTCGACTTCGCCGAGCGCGGCCTGCGGATCGAGTCCGCGCGAATCTTCGTGTCGGCGGCTTGATTCCGGCCCCTCCGGGACGGGTCAGTCCCGGAGTCCGGCGATCTCGGCCAGGGGATTCTCCCCGCTGAACGTGGTGCCCCCGGCCGCGCCGACCACCTTCCCGTGGACGCTGATCAACCACTGTCCGCACACGCAACGGTGGTACTGCACACCGCGGTGGGAGGAGACGGAGGCGGGCGAGGGCCAAGCGCAGGACGGGCATTCGGCGATCATCTGCACATCCTGCGCGTGCGAGCGGCACATGACCATGATCGACACGCGCCAATCCGGCAAATCGATGGCGTTTCTTGCACGACTCGCCGTGCATGATTTGCCAATGGGCGCCCTGATTTGCCAATGGATGCAGCGGAACTCGAGCCGCGTTTTCTGACAAGCCCTGTGGTCAGACCGTTTTGCCCTTGCGCACGGCGGTCGGCGTTGCCCCCCACCAGCGCTGAGAGCAGCGGGTGAACACCGACTGCTCGGCCAGCCCCAGCAGCGAGGCCACCTGGCTCATCGGCATGTCGGTGGTGGTCAGGTAGCGCCGGGCCTCCGCGCGCCGCACATCGTCCAGAATCGCCGCGAAGCTGGTGCCCTCCGCGGTGAGCCGGCGCTGCAGCGTGCGCGGGTGGATGGTGAGCAGCCGTGCCACGGTGTCGATTTCGGGAGCGGCGGTGCCCAGCAGCTTCTGGAGCGTGGTGCGCACCCGCGGGGCGAGGGCCGCGGCCGCGTCGCCCGACTGTCCGGCCAGGAAGGCCAGGGCCAGCCGGTGCAGGTTCTCGTCACCGCCCGCGAGCTGCCGGTCGCCGAGGGCGGCCGGGCCGCGCAGCAGCGCGGCCGGGCGTTCGATGCGCACGGGCGCGCCGAAGAACTCCTCGTACGCCCGGATGGGCGCGGCGGGCCGGTAGGGCAGTTCCACCGAGCGCAGCCCGTAGCGGTCCTCGACGAGCCGCTGAATCGTCCTGTGCACGAAGGCCAATCCGAGATCGGTGCCCTGCACGGGGGTGGGCGCGCCGGGCGTGCTGACGCCGTAGCGCAGGGCGATGACGCCGCGGTCGCCGTACGGGTCGGGTTCCATGGTCAGGCTCAGCGAGCGCGCGTGCACGAACAGGTAGCGCGAGGTGCACTCCAGTACCGCGGCCAGGCTGGTGGCGTTGCGGATGGCCAGGGCCAGCGGGCCCAGCATGTCGAGATCCTGCCGCCGCGCCATGCGCAGGCCCAGATCGGGACAGTCGAGCTGATGGGCGGCCAGCTCGAGCACCGCCGCCACGGCCTGGTCGGGGACCAGCAGATCGTCGGTGTCGAGGGCGGCGACCGGCAGGCCGCAGGCGAGCGCCAGCTCCTCGGCGTTCCCGCCCAGCTCGGCCACGGTGGCGCGGAATCCGCGCAGGCCCGCGGATCTGATCACCGACATGTCGTCCAGGATCAAATAGTTGTCGCGTAGTGTCAAGAAACCGCATCCCGAGCCCAACAGACTGGAAGTCATGAACGCCGCGCAGACCCCCGCTGAACACCTCGACGTCGTCATCGTCGGAGCCGGGCTTTCCGGCATCGGCGCGGCGTACCGGCTCCAGACCGAGCTGCCCGGCCGCAGCTACGCCGTCCTCGAGGCGCGCGACGCGCTCGGCGGCACCTGGGACCTGTTCCGCTACCCGGGCATCCGCTCCGACAGCGACATGTTCACCCTCGGCTACCCGTTCAAGCCCTGGCGTGACGCCAAGTCCATCGCCGACGGGCCGTCCATCCTGCGCTACATCGCCGAGACCGCGGCGGAGAACGGCATCGACCGGCACATCCGGTTCGGCACCAAAGTCGTTGCCGCCGAATGGAACAGCGGCGAGTCCCGCTGGACCCTGACGCTGGAGCAGCGCACCGGCGACCGGGTGGAGCGCCGCACCCTCACCTGTGGCTTCCTGTACTCCTGCTCCGGCTACTACAACTACGACCAGGGCCACAATCCGGTGTTCCCCGGCATCGACGACTTCACCGGCACCATGGTGCACCCCCAGTTCTGGCCCGAGGACCTGGACTACGCGGGCAAGCGCGTGGTGGTCATCGGCAGCGGCGCGACCGCGGTCACCCTGGTCCCGGCCATGGCCGAGCAGGCCGAACTGGTGACCATGCTGCAGCGCAGCCCCACCTGGATCTCCGCGGTCCCCGGCCGCGACAAGGTGGCCGACCGGATGCGCGAACTGCTGCCCGCCGATCTGGCGCACCGGCTCATCCGTACCAAGAACATCCTGTTCAACATCGGCTTCTACCAGTACTGCCGCCGCCGGCCCGAGGCCGCGAAGAAGCTGCTCACCGGGCTCACCACCCGGATCCTGAAGGACGAGGCCCTGGTCGCCGAGCACTTCACCCCCGACTACGACCCGTGGGACCAGCGCCTGTGCGCGGTGCCCAACGCCGACTTCTTCAAGGCCATGCGCAAGGGCAAGGCCGAGGTGGTCACCGATCACATCGAAACCTTTGTGCCCGAAGGCATCCGGCTGAAGTCCGGCCCGGTGATCGAGGCCGACGTGGTGGTCACCGCCACCGGTCTGCAGCTGCTCGCGTTCGGCGGTATCGACCTGGTGGTCGACGGGACCCCGGTCGCACTGTCGGAGCAGTTCGTCTGGCAGGGCACCATGCTCACCGGCGTGCCCAACTTCGCGGTCTGCATCGGCTACACCAACGCCTCGTGGACGCTGCGCGCCGACCTCACCTCGCGCCTGGTCTGCAAGGTGCTCGGCTACATGGAACGCAACGGCTACACCGCGGTGGCCCCGGAGCCGGAGCGCGCGCTGCGCGAACGGCCCCTGCTGGATCTCGCGTCCGGGTACGTCCAGCGATCGATCGGCGATTTCCCGCGCCAGGGCGACCGCAATCCGTGGACGGTTCGTCAGAACTATCTGCTCGACACCGCGACGGTCATGCGCACCGATCTGAGCAAAACCCTGCGTCCGGTGGCCGCCCAGGAGTTGCAGCGGGTGTGACGCTCGTCTCACCGGCGCCGCCGGGTGCGAAGTTCGCGTCCGGCCGGTGGGCTCCGCGTACCCCGTGCGATTCTGTGTGGCATCCGAACACGGAGTAGGGAATTCGAGGGGGAGTGGTGGTGGGGACGGAGAGCGGATTTCTGCTGCCCGCAACGGGATTCGAGCCGCCATTGCCGTCGTCGCGGCGGCCGGACGGTGGAGCGCCGGGATGCCGGGCGCGGGTGGGCTCCGAATCGGCGGCCCGGGCTTCGCGTCCGGCCGGTCTGCACCGGGTTGTGCGGTCTTCGCACCCTGCGAATTCCGGGCGGAGTGACGAACGCAACACCGGCGCAGGGCAATTCGCCCGAACCGCCCTGCGATCGGCGCTCGAGGTGTTGGATGGTCGGCGGCCGCCGGGGCAGCTGGCCCTGCTCGCGGAGCCCGCGGTCGTGGCCGCGGTGCGCACCCTCGCGGGCGGCCGGGGACTACCCGGGCGCGAGCTCGGGACCGCCACCCTCACCAGGGTCGATGTGATCATGACCGGGACCGCCGGGGGCGAGGTTTGCGCGGCCTACGATCGGGGCGGGCGGCATTTCGCGCTCGCGGCACGCATTGTCCGCGGTCGTTCCGGGTGGCGCTTGGCCGCATTCCGGGTGTGCTGAAGACCGGAGGGTCTCAGCGGTAATAGCTGAATTGTCTGGTGGCGCCGAATTCGATTCGCGCCTGGTTTGAATCCTGCATCCCGCGGGATTAGCATTTCGGCGAATAGCGGCACCTACACGTGGAAGGGCAGTCCATGGCGAAGAAAGTCACCGTAACTCTGGTTGACGACTACGACGGCGAATCGAAGGCCGACGAGACCGTCTTTTTCTCGATCGACGGCAACGACTTCGAGATCGATCTGTCGAACAAGAACGCCGGTAAGCTGCGGGAAGCCCTGGAACCGTGGTCGGAGAAGGCCCGCAAGGTGGGTCGTTCCAAGCGCAAGGTGGCCGCCGGCGGCCGTACCCGTCCGGCCGTGGACCGCGAGGAGAGCACCGCGATCCGGGAATGGGCGCGGGCGCAGGGTCATCAGGTTTCCTCGCGCGGTCGTATCCCGGCCGAGATCGTCGAGGCTTACCAGCGCGCCAAGAATTAGCCAGCGCAAATCCGAGCGCGGGAAATTCGGCGGGGTGCCGGGGCCGGCGGCAGCGGCCACTGACATATCGGGCCAAAACTGACAAATCAGGCCATTAGCTCTCCTGGATTTCTCGCGACAATCGGCGCGGTCGCTATGCGCGGCGACCGCACGGCCACCACCCCGGTCGAAAGTGAACAACAGGTGTCAGGGAGAATGCTTCCGAACAGAAGCAACCTGAGTTCTAGGGGTGATCGTTGTGGGCGAGACAGGTATCGAGCCCGAAAGCACCGGCCTGTACGTCGATCGGGACGGCGACATGTGGGAAAAGCGCGATGACGGCTGGCATCTGATGCTGCAGCGCGGGGTCGCGGTGGACCCGGCCTCGTTCTGGGACTGGACCGAGGGCCACGTCCGCGATTACGCCCCGTTCCTCCAGGTTCTCGCCGCCCGTTGAGGGCCCTCCTCGTACGCCGGCCCGGCGCCACGGCGCCGCCGAGATGGTCGTAGCCCGCCTGCGCGTGCAATCGCATCCCGGTGACGAGTGTGCCGTCGTCGGCGTAGAAGTGCGGATGGCCGGCATCTGCGCGCCGGATCGTCGAGCGCGCCCGCGTCGAGCATCGCTCGCGCGCAGCCCTTTTCGCCGACCGGCGGTCCCTCCTCGGCGGGCTGGAACACGAAGAGCACCGCGGCCGCGCGTATCGAGATCTCCGTAGAGGTCGCTCAGCAGGGCCGGGGCTATTACTGTGGTCACCGAGTTCGCCATCCGTTAGCTGACGCGTCGGCAGGCTCGTTGTCACACCGAGTCCTACCGGGTCTGCCGGGGCGTCACCCGAAGCCGCGAGGTGACCGCATGACGCAGGGCTGGCCCAGTTCGATGGATTCTTTCGACGATATCTTCGACCGCTTCTTCGGATCCGGAATGTCGCGCCGGCCACCGGTGCAGCGCATCGACCTGACCCGATTGCTGAGCGAGAGCGCCAAGCAGGTCGTCGACGCCGCGCGCCAGGCCGCCCACGACTGGGGCAGTGCCGAGATCACCCCCGAGCATCTGCTCTACGCGGCCGCGGCCATCGAACCGGCGCGCACCATCATCGCCGAGATCGGCCGCGACCCCGAACAGTTGCGCGAGCACATGCGCACCGCGGCGGGCAGCGGCGTCGGCGCGCACGGAGACGACCACGCGCTGGCCCTGAGCCCGGCCGCCAAGCTGGCCCTGCGCAATTCGCAGCGCAGCGCCGCCGAGGCGGGCAGCAGTTACATCGGGCCCGAGCACATCCTGCTGGGCATCGCGGGCCTGCCCGACAGCGCGGCCGCCCAGGCGCTGGCGGGCGCGAAGATGCCCGCGGCCACCGGGGGTCCGACGGCCAAGGAGCCCTCCGGCACCCCGACGCTGGACGAGTACGGCCGCGACCTCACCGCGGAGGCCCGCGCGGGCCAGATCGACCCGGTGGTCGGCCGCGCCGAGGAGATCGAGCAGACCGTCGAGATCCTGTCCCGGCGGCGTAAGAACAATCCGGTGCTGATCGGTGATCCGGGTGTCGGCAAGACCGCCATCGTGGAGGGCCTGGCCCAGCGCATCGTCAACGGCGACGTGCCCGCCACGCTGGCCGACCGCCGCGTGGTCGCCCTCGACGTGAGCTCCATGGTGGCGGGCAGCAAATACCGCGGCGAATTCGAGGAACGGCTCACCAAGGTGCTCGACGAGGTGCGCGCGCACTCCGACGAATTGGTGGTGTTCATCGACGAACTGCACACCATCGTGGGGGCGGGCGGCGGTGGTGAGGGTTCCATGGACGCTGGCAATATGCTCAAGCCCGCCCTGGCCCGCGGCGAATTGCACGCCATCGGCGCGACCACCATCGACGAGTACCGCAAATACATCGAGAAGGACGCGGCGCTGGAACGCCGTTTCCAGCCGGTCATGGTGTCCGAGCCGTCGGTGGCCGACACCATCGAGATCCTGCGCGGTCTGGCCGACGTGTACGAGGAGCACCACCAGGTCCGCTATCTGGACGAGGCGCTGATCGCGGCCGCCGAACTGTCCGACCGCTACCTGACCGACCGGTTCATGCCGGACAAGGCGATCGACCTGATCGACCAGGCGGGAGCCCGCGTCCGATTGCGCACGCGCACACCGGATCCCAAGGTCCGAGAGCTGGAAGAGCAACTGGCGCACCTGAATCGGGAGAAGGACGCGGCGGTCAAGGGCGAGGACTACGAGAAGGCGAACAAGATCAAGGGCGAGATCGCGAAGCTGGAGCGGAAGACCGCCGACGAGGTGGACCGCACCGAGATCCCGACGGTCACCATCACCGATATCGCCGAGGTGATCTCGCGCCGCACCGGTATCCCGGTCGCCGACCTCACCACCGAGGAACGCGCGAAACTGCTGAAGCTGGAACAGGATCTGCACCAGCGGGTGATCGGCCAGGAGGAGGCCATCGTTGCGGTGGCCGAGGCGGTGCGCCGCGCCCGCGCCGGGCTCAAGGACCCCAACCGGCCGATCGGCTCGTTCCTGTTCCTGGGCCCCACCGGCGTCGGCAAGACCGAACTCGCGAAAGCCCTGGCGGCCGCGGTGTTCGGCGACGAGGACCGGCTCATCCGCTTCGACATGAGCGAGTTCCAGGAGAAGCACACGGTGGCCCGGCTGGTCGGCGCCCCGCCCGGATACATCGGCTACGACGACGCTGCCCAGCTCACCGACAAGGTCCGGCGCCAGCCCTATTCGGTGATCCTGTTCGACGAGGTCGAGAAGGCGCACCCGGATGTGTTCAATGTGCTGCTGCAGCTGCTCGACGACGGCCGGGTCACCGACTCCAAGGGCCGCACCGTCGATTTCAAGAACACGATCGTCATCCTGACCAGCAATATCGGGTCCGATCTCATCCTGTCCGCCAAGGACGGGGATCTCGATTCGATCAAGCCGCAGCTGGAGGAGCGACTACGCAAGCAGTTCCGCCCGGAGTTCCTCAACCGGCTCGACGAGCAGATCATCTTCCACCGCCTCGACAAGGACCAGCTGCGCACCATCGTCGGCCTGGTGCTGGACGGCACCCGCCGCCGGCTGCACGCCCAGGACATCGCGCTGGACGTGTCCGACAAGGCCATGGATTGGCTGGCGGACACCGGGTATCAGCCCGAGTTCGGCGCCCGCCCGCTGCGCCGCACGGTGCAGAAGGAGCTGGACAACGCCCTGGCCAAGAAGTTGTTGGAAGGCTCGCTGGCACCCGGCGACACCGTGCGCATCGACGCCGACGACAACGGATTGCTGATCGAGGCGCTGCACCACAGCGGCGGTGAGAAGACCGATGCCAAGGTCGCCGAGGAATCGATCCTGACCGTCGGCAAGCGTGGCAAGAAGAGCGCCGACGGCAAGTCCGACGGTCACGGCAAGAACGGCGTGAAGGCGCCGCGCGGGAAGTCGGGGGCGGCCGAGAGTTGACCCCCGGGCTTGCGCGCCCAACGTGAACCTGCGTTAACTTTCAGTATGGAGAACGATCGCAACGCCGCGCCGTTGCCCCTCGGCGACCTGTTCGCCGAGGGGCCCTTCCCGCCGCATCACCCCGGCTGCTTCGGCTGCGGCCCGGCCAATCCGGCCTCCCCGGCCATGGCCTTCGAGCGCCACGGTGACCTGGTCCGCAGCACTTTCGTACTGGACGAGCGGCATCAGGGCGCGCCCGGTGTGGCGCACGGCGGCATCGTCTCCGCCGCCCTGGACGAGGCGTCCGGTTCGGTGCTCATGCCGCTGCAACTGCCCGCCGTGACCGTGAAACTCGAGGTCGACTTCACGGTGCCGGTCCAGCTGCACCGAGAATTGACGGTCACCTCGAAGCTGGTCGGCCGGGAGGGCCGCAAGCTGTTCATCCACACCGAGCTGACCGACGGCGACACCGTGGTCGCCACCGGCCGCGCGATCTTCGTCGAGGTGACCGCCGCCCACTTCCACCGTTTCGGCGCGACGCCGGGCGAATTGTCCAGCGTCGGAGCCTGATTCGGGCTCGGGACTCAGCGCAGCCGGCGGATGTCGCCGCGCACCCGGTAGAACCCGCCGCGCGCCGACTCGGTGACCGCGTCGACCACGTACCGCGCCCCCGCCTCGCGAATCTCCCTGGGGAACTGCACATTCCAGCCACGCTGGTACCCGGCCGAGAGCACGTGCACGCGCAGGTTGCCGTTCTCCTGGACGCATTCGACCACGATGCCGTCCCCGGCGTCCGCGATCACCTCCACCGTGGCGCTGGGCGTCACCGCCGAGATCTCCGGGGCCTTGATCGACAGCGTCTGCGGCAGCACGCCCTGCTCGGCGTCGCGGATGGCGGCTTCGCTGACATCCAGGCAGGCCAGGGTGCCGTTGGTGGTGACCAGGTAGAGCTTCTCGTCGTGGTACTGCATGGAGTACGCCGAGCCGCAGCCGGTGGCCAGCTTCCACAGCCGGTTGCCCGCGGCGTCGAAGCAGTACACCGACGAGTAGTTGTCGCCCGCGAACACGAAGCGCCCGTCCGGTGAAGTGGCGCAGGAGAAGACGGCCGCGTCGCACTGGTAGGTGCGTTCGGCCTGTCCGTCCTTGGCCACCATGCGCACCTGCCGGGTGCCGGTGCCCGCGTACACGGCGTCGTTCTCCTGCCAGCCGAACAGCACCGCCCCGCCGGTGCCGACCTGCCGGCGGGTATTACCGGTGGCCAGGTCGTAGGTGGTGACGCCGTTCGAATGCCCGTGGTACACACCGGATTCGTCGATGCGCACCATCCAGCCGGAGTCGCCGGCGCTGCGCCGCGTCCACAGCGATTCCTCCTCGTGGTCGATGACGGTGAGCCCGCCCTGCCGGTCGGAGACGCCGAGAATGCCGTCGTGGATGTCGAGCCAGTAGATGTCGACATTGGCGGCGATGTCGTAGGCCGCGCGCGGCACCTTGCCGGTCAGGTCGTAGACGCGGCCGTCGTCGCAGCCCGCGTAGATCCAGAAGTCGTCGGCGACAATGCACTTCACCGCGTCGGGCAGCCGGAACCGGCCGGTCACCGTGCCGTCGGGGGTGAGGGTGAAGACGTCGCCGTGCTCGTTGCCGACCCAGCAGCGCTCGTCGTCGACGAAGATGCCGAACGCCGCGGCGCCGGAGTCGAAGCTCCACAGCACCGGGGCCTTCTTGGCGGTGGAGCGCTGACTGACGATGGCACGCCGGGTGACCGGCCGCGCCGCGCGGGCGCCCATCACCGCGGGCGCGTAGCCCTTGCGCATCTTCTCGCCGACCTTCTTGGCCGCCGCCGCGCGCGCCTTCTCCGCTGTCGGGAACGAACTCACCTGTCGTTGCCCGGCGTCGCCGATGCGCCCGTACCGGATCGTCACCTGCGTCCCGGTCACGACGACCTCGTAGAACTTGTGTGCCGTACCGCTGTCCTGGGACAGTTCCAGGTATGTGGTCTCCCCGCCGCTCATGCCTTGCTCCAAGATTCACGTTCAACTCGATGTGCGGCGAAAACTAACAAGGCCCACCGACATTCGGCGTCTGTCGAGGTCGAGGGCCTGCGGGAGAAGGGGAATGCGCTCCATCGCCGCGCGGGATTTCCCCGCGCGGCGTCGGAACACTCGGCTCGTCGTCAGCCGACCGCGATCATGCGGGCCGCGTTGGCCGCCTCGTCGTCCTTCTCCTCGTTGGCGGCCAGCTCGGCGTGCACGCGGTCGAAGTAGCGGTTGATCTCGGCATTGGTGCGCTCGTCGTCCCAGCCCAGATGCGGGGCGATGAGCCGGGCGATCTCGCGGGCCGCCTTCAGTCCGCGGTCGGGCACCTCGATCGAGATGCGGGTGCGGCGGGTGAGCAGGTCGTCGAGGTGCAGCGCGCCCTCGTGGGTGGCGGCGTAGACGGCTTCCGCGCCCAGGTAGTCCTCCGCGCCCGGAATCGGTTCGGCCAGTGCGGGAACCGCCGCGATCAGGTCGAAGAGCTCGTCGGTCAGCGAACCGTAGCGGCCCAGCAGGTGGGTGACGGTCTGCTCCGGCAGCCCGGCCGCCGCGGCCACCTCGGGTACCCGGTCGAGCAGTTCCTGGTAGCCGACCGCGCCCAGGATGGGCAGGTTCGCGGTCACCGACGGGGCGACATCGCTGCCCAGGCGTTCGGCGGCGGCGTCGACCACGTCGGCGGCCATCACCCGGTAGGTGGTGTACTTGCCGCCCGCGATGACGAACAGGCCCGGGGCGGGCTCGGCCACCGCGTGTTCGCGCGAGAGCTTCGAGGTCTCCTTGGACGCGCCGGTCATGAGCGGCCGCAGGCCCGCGTAGGTGCCGACGATGTCGGCGCGGGTGAGCGGTTCGCGCAGCAGCGAATTGACGTGGTCGAGGATGTACTGGACGTCCCCGGCGGTGGCGGTCGGGTGGTTCTTGTCCAGCTGCCAGTCGGTGTCGGTGGTGCCGATGATCCAGTGCTCGGCCCACGGGATGACGAACAGCACCGACTTCTCGGTCTTCATGGCGATGCCGGTGCCCAGGTCCAGCTTCTCGCGCGGCACCATGATGTGCACGCCCTTGGACATGCGCACGTGGAACGGGAATTCCACGCCGGTCATCTTGATCATGTCGTCGGTCCACACGCCGGTCGCCGAGATCACGGTGCGGGCCCGGATGCTGTGCTCCAGACCGGTTTCCAGGTCCAGCACCTGCGCGCCGCCGATCCGCTCGCCGTCGCGCAGCAGGCCGGTGACCTTGGTGCGGGTCAGCACGGTCGCGCCGTGCTGGGCAGCGGTGCGGGCGATCATCATGGTGTGGCGGGCGTCGTCGACCTGCGCGTCGTAGTAGCGGATGGCGCCGGTCATGGCGTCTTCCTTGAGCGCGGGCGCCAATTCCAGTGCGCGGGAACGGCTCAGGTGCTTGTGCATCGGCACCGAGCGCGCGCCGCCCATGGTGTCGTAGAGGGCGATGCCCGCGCCGATGTAGAAGCGCTCGTAGTGCTTCTGCAACGGGAACAGGAACGACACCGGGTGAACCAGGTGCGGGGCCAGCTTGTTGAGCAGCAGGCCGCGTTCCTTCAAAGCCTCACGGACCAGGGCGAAGTCGTACTGCTCGAGGTAGCGCAGGCCGCCGTGGATGAGCTTGGACGACCGGCTCGAGGTGCCGGCGGCGAAGTCGCGCGCCTCGACCAGGGTGACGGACAGCCCGCGTGAGGCGGCGTCGAGGGCGGCGCCCGCTCCGGTCACTCCACCACCGATCACGAGCACGTCGATTTCGGTGTCGCCGAGCGAATCAATCGCCCGGGCGCGGTAGGCGGGATCCAGTTGTGCGGACACGACATTACTCCTTGTCATCGGTGTTCGAAGCGGGTGTGGGCCGGTCAGCGCCGCTGGTCGTCGTCATCGTCGAGATCGACCCAGTCGAGGGTGCGCGACACGGCTTTGAGCCAGCGGGCGTAACCACGCTGCCGCTGCTCCTCGGCCATGGTGGGTTGCCAGTTCTTGTCCTCGTGCCAGTTGGCGACGAGTTCGTCGGTGCTGCTCCAGAATCCGACCGCGAGCCCGGCGGCGTAGGCGGCGCCCAGCGCGGTGGTCTCCGAGACGACCGGCCGTGAGACCGGGACGCCGAGGAAGTCGGCCTGGATCTGCATGGCGAGTTCGTTGGCGGTGATGCCGCCGTCCACGCGCAGCGTGTCGAGGGTGACGCCGGAGTCCTGCTGCATGGCCTCGACCACGTCGCGGGTCTGGTAGCAGATGGATTCCAGTGTGGCCCTGGCGATGTGGGCATTGTTGCTGTAGCGCGACAGGCCCACGATGATGCCGCGGGCGTCGGCCCGCCAGTAGGGTGCGAACAGACCGGAGAAGGCGGGCACGAAGTACACGCCGCCGTTGTCGGAGACCTGCCGGGCCAGGGCCTCGACCCGCTCCGCGCCGGAGATGATGCCGAGTTGATCGCGCAGCCACTGCACGGCCGACCCGGTGACGGCGATCGATCCCTCCAGCGCGTACACCGGCTTGTCGTCGCCGAACTGATAGGCGACGGTGGTGAGCAGCCCGTGCTTGGAGCGCACGATCTCGGTCCCGGTGTTCAGCATGAGGAAATTGCCGGTGCCGTAGGTGTTCTTGGCCTCGCCGGGCCGGAAGCAGACCTGGCCGACGGTGGCGGCCTGTTGATCGCCGAGCACGCCCGCGATCCGCACCGCGCCCTTGAACGGGCCGCCGGGGTTGGTCGTGCCGAAACCCTCGGGATCGGACGACGGCGCGATCCGCGGCAGCATGCTCCGCGGCACGTCGAACACCGCGAGCAATTCCTCGTCCCAGTCCAGGGTTTCGAGATCCATGAGCATGGTGCGCGACGCATTGGTGGGGTCGGTGATGTGCACGCCGCCGTGGGCGCCGCCGGTGAGGTTCCAGATGATCCAGGTGTCGGGCGTCCCGAAGAGGGCGTCACCGGCTTCCGCGTCCTCGCGTACGCCGGGGACATTGTCGAGGATCCACTTCAGCTTGCCGCCGGAGAAGTACGGCGCGGGCGGCAGTCCGGCGCGTTCGCGGATCAGATCGCCCTTGCCCGCCTTCTCGACCTCGGCCACGATGCGGTCGGTGCGGGTGTCCTGCCAGACGATGGCGTTGTAGTACGGGCGTCCGGTGCGGCGGTTCCACACGATGGTGGTCTCGCGCTGATTGGTGACGCCGACGGCGGCCAGGTCGCTCGCGGTCAGACCGGCGCCGGCCAGGGCGCTCTTGATGACGGTGCGGGCGCGCTCCCAGATCTCGTCGGGATTGTGTTCCACCCAACCGGCCTGCGGGAGAATCTGCTCATGCTCGAGCTGATGGCGGGCAACCACATTGCCGCCGTGGTCGAACACCATGAAGCGCGTGGAGGTCGTGCCTTGATCGATGGCTCCGACGTACTGCGTCATCGCGGTCCTTTCGGGGGAACCGGTGCCGTACCGGGCCCGATGCTCACGCTACGAAGTGGAACGTCGTCCGCCCAGAGGATGCGTTCGACAATGCCGAACGATTAGCCGGCGGGTTACGGCTGATAGGTTGCAAGCGTGCCGGGTCCGATTCAGTCGATCGAGCGCGCCGCGGCCATGCTGCGGCTGCTGGCCCGCGGTTCCGGGCGGATGGCGGTCGGTGAGATCGCGGCGGCGCTCGGCCTGGCCAAGCCCACCGCGCACGGCATTCTCCGGACACTGCAGGGCGTCGGATTCGTCGATCAGGACCCGGTCAGCGGCAAATACCTGCTGAGCCCGGCCTTGCAGGATCTCGGGGCCGGGCATCTGGACGCCAACGAACTCCGCTCCCGCGCCATCAACCGGGCTGACGCCCTGGCCGCGCGCAGCGGTGAATCGGTGCGCATCGCCGCGCCCGTGGAGGGCGGCGTGGTCGTCGTCCACCACGTCTTCCGGCCCGACAACACCGAACAGGAACTCGCGGTCGGCGAGGAACTGCCGCCGCACGCGACCGCGCTGGGCAAGGTGCTGCTGGCCTACGACGGGGACCTCGCCGACGGGATGCGCGACGGCACGCTGCCCGCCCTCACCCATCGCACCATCACCGATGCGGCGGCGTTGCGGCGGGCGATCGCCGAGGTCCGGCACGCCGGATGGGCGGGCGATATCGGCGAATACCGTTCCGGCGAGGCGAGTGTCGCCGCGCCGATTCGCTCCCGGGGTGGTTTGGTGGTCGGAGCCATCGGCATCACCGGGCCGATCGACCGGCTCTGCGACGGACAGCTGCGCATCCGGTCCGCACCGGTCACCCAGGTCACCGATGCGGCGGCCGCCGTCTCCCGGGATCTCGGTGGCGCGCAATGACTTTCCCGGACAGGAGCGGTCACGCATGACGCAGCGGTTCGTGCTCGCCATCGACCAGGGCACCACCTCGACCCGGGCCATCCTCTTCGATCAGCGCGCCCGCCTGAGCGGCGTGGCGCAGCGCGAGCACCGCCAGTACTACCCGCGGCCGGGCTGGATGGAGCAGGACGCCGTGCAGATCTGGCGCAATGTGGAGCGCATCGTGCCTGCGGCCCTGCGGGATTCGGGCATCACCGCCGATCAGGTGGCGGCGGTGGGTATCGCGAATCAGCGCGAGACCACCGTGGTGTGGGACCGCGCCACCGGCGTGCCGGTCGCCCGCGCCATCGTGTGGCAGGACGTGCGCACCGAGGATCTGGTCGAACGCATGCGGGAAACCCCTGGGGCGGAGCGCATCCGGGAGCTCTGCGGTTTGCCGCTGGCCACCTACTTCGCCGCGCCCCGGCTGCGCTGGCTGCTCGATCGCACACCGGGCCTGCGGGAACGGGCCGAACGCGGCGAGGTGCTGTTCGGGACCATGGAAACCTGGCTGATCTGGAACCTCACCGGTGGACCGGACGGGGGAGCGCACGTCACCGACGTCACCAATGCCGGACGCACCCTGCTGATGAATCTGGCCACGCTGCAATGGGATCCGGAACTGTTGCGGTTCTTCGACATTCCGCGGGCCATGCTGCCGGCCATCCAGCCGTCCACCGGTGACTTCGGGACCGCTGCGAAGGTGCTGCCCGGCGTGCGCATCGCGGCGGCGCTCGGGGATCAGCACGCGGCGCTGTTCGGTCAGACGTGTTTCGCGCCGGGCGAGACCGAATGTACGTACGGCACTGGTGGATTCCTCTTGATGAACACCGGCAAGGAGCTGGTGCGGTCCGAGCACGGGCTGCTCACCACCATCGGCTACCAGGTGGGCCCGGAGCCGGTGTACGCCCTGGAGGGCCCGATCGCGGTGACCGGCTCGCTGGTGCAGTGGCTGCGCGACAACATCGGCCTGATTGCGAGCGCTCCCGAGATCGAAACCCTCGCGGGCACAGTGGAAGACAATGGCGGCTGCTACCTGGTCCCCGCCTTCTCCGGCCTGTACGCGCCGCACTGGCGCAGCGACGCGCGCGGGCTGCTCATCGGGCTCACCTCGTACATCACCAAGGGCCACATAGCGCGGGCCGTGCTGGAGGCGACGGCGTGGCAGACCCGCGACGTGCTCGAGGCCATGAACGCGGACTCCGGGCTGCGGGCCGGATCGCTGCGGGTGGCCGGCGGCATGACCTCGGACAATCTGCTCATGCAGATCGTCGCCGACGTCCTCGACATCCCGGTGCTGCGCCCGATCGTGGCCGAGACGGTGTCGCTGGGTGCGGCCTACGCGGCGGGCCTGGCGGTCGGTTTCTGGCCGGATCTCGAGGGCCTGCGCCACAATTGGCGCGTCGCGGCCCAATGGCTGCCGCGCATGGACCCCGCGCTGCGCGCCGACGAGTACGACAACTGGCGGCGGGCGGTGGAGCTTACCTTCGGTTGGCTGCGCCCCAAGAAGCCCTTGACCTAACGTGGCAGGTATGCGGCTCTACGTCGGTTGCGCAATGTGGACACACCCGGACTGGCAGGAGAAGCCGATACCCCCGGCCGAACGCCTGCGCAACTACTCCTCCTGGTGCAACGCGGTGGAGGGCAACACCACCTTCTACGCCGTCCCG
The DNA here is from genome assembly GCF_050956485.1 of Nocardia sp. CA-145437. NCBI lineage: Bacteria > Bacillati > Actinomycetota > Actinomycetes > Mycobacteriales > Nocardiaceae > Nocardia > Nocardia sp. CA-145437. Next base: position 1,418,453 of record NZ_CP191204.1, read on the forward strand.
CAGCGCCGCACCGTCGAGTCCTGGGCCCGGCAGACCGATCCCGCCTTCCGGTTCGTCATGAAGCTGCCCCGCACCATCACCCACGACCGTCGCCTCACCGGCGTGGACGACGAGATGTCGGGCTTCCTCGACGCCATCGAACCACTGGGCCGCCGCCTGCACGCGCTGTGGATCCAGCTGCCGGGCTCGTTCACCAACCTGACCGCACTGGCCGACCTGCTCCAGGCCATCCCGTCCCACCACCGCTGCGCCGTGGAGGTGCGCCACCCGGCTTTCTTCGAGAACCCGCGCGCCACAGCGCAACTCGAAGCGGTGCTGAACGCGGCCGGGGCCGAGTGGATACCCTTCGACACCACCGTGCTGTTCGCCGCCCCGCCCACCAGCGCCGCCGAGTACGAGGCGTCGTCGAAGAAGCCGGCCAACCCCCGCCGCACCCGCGCGCTCACCGAGTTCCCGATCGTCCGCTATCACGGCCGCGACGACATCGCCGCCACCGTGGCGGGCTGGCAGCCGTGGATCGACACCACCGTCGACTGGCTACGGGAAGGTCGTTCCCCCACGGTGTTCATCCACACGCCGGACAACGCGGCCTCCCGCACCCTGGCCCGCCGCTTCCACGCCGAGGTGGCCGCGCGCGTGCCCGACCTGGAGCCCCTGCCCACCCCCGAACCCACCGATCCGATGACCCTGTTCTGACGCGCCGGCGGCGCGCGGTGGATGTCGTCCAGCCACCGCGCGCCGCCGGGGTATTCAGCCGATCAGCACGGGCGGGGTGCCGGTGCGCCGGGCCTCGCGGGCCAGAGCCTTGTCCCGCTGTTCCTCGAACCGGACCACGTCCTTCTGGAGCTTGTCCAGGTACATCCCGACCTCGTTGCGGCGGCGGTCGCCCTCGGGCCCGAAGTCGTTGCGCTCGAAGATGTTCCACTTCTTGAGGTTGGGCAGCAGCACCTCCTCCAGGTGCTGGCGCAGATCGTAGATGCCGTGCTTGGCCATCAGCACGCCGTTGCGGCGGAAGTTGGGCATCCCCAGGCCGGGCATCTGGAAGCGGAGCACGACATTGGCGATGGCGTCCATGGCCTGGTCCGGCGAGAGGTCCAGGGCCGCGGCGCACATATTGCGGTAGAAGATCATGTGCAGGTTCTCGTCGGCGGCGATGCGCTGCAGCATGCGGTCCGCGATGGGGTCGTCGCACGCTTTGCCGGTATTGCGGTGCGACACGCGTGTCGCCAATTCCTGGAATGTCACATAGGCGACCGAATGCATGAATCCGGCGTCGGCGGGCACGTAGTCGGTCCCGGCGTGTTTCTTGATCAGCTGGGCGGCGTTGTAGCCGCTCGTCATGTGCGTCATCCGCGCCTGCTCCAGCGCCACCGGATCCACGCCCCGGGTGACCACCAGATAGTCCCGGATCACGATGCCGTGCCGGTTCTCCTCGGCGGTCCAGCGGCCCACCCAGGTGCCCCAGGGACCGTCCTGAGAGAAGTTCTCGGCGATTTCCCGGTGATAGCTGGGCAGATTGTCCTCGGTGAGAAGATTGGTGATCATCGCGGCCTTGGCGACTTCGCTGAGAGTCGACTGATCCGGCTGCCAGTCCGTGCCATCCATAGCTGCGAAGTTGCGGCCCCGGTCCCACGGGACGTAGTCGTGGGGGTGCCAGTCCTTGGCCATCGATAGATGGCGGTTCACGTTCTGCTCGGCAATCGGTTCCAGCTCGAGGAGCAGCTCCAACTGCGTGAGACTCCTGGCCACGATCGTATGCCCTCCCTTGAAATGGCTCGGCACTGCGGGAATGATGCTCGGGAGATCCGGCGATCGGCCGCCGCGTCGAGAGGGACCCTGGGATTGAGAAGGGATGCCCGCGTGTCGCTTATTGGGACTGGTCGGCTTCGCCTCGGATAATCTAGCCCAGTTCGCCAAAGATTGTCCTCATCACCCGCCGGAGTCTCTACAGCCGGGCCCGCTCGTCAGTTTCCACCTGCCCTTGACAGCCCACGCGGATCGACACCCGGTTCGCCGAAGCATTGCTACGGAGAGTGTGAACATGCAGACGCCCAACCGCCGGAAATACCCCAGTGTCGTCGTCACTTCGCTGGCAGCGACCACCTCGATCGCGGGAGACGTCGACTCGACGTGGAAGGGGCTACTCAACGGCGAGAGCGGGATCGACGTCCTCGAGGACAGCTTCCTCGACGACTTCGGCCTCCCCGTCCGAATCGGCGGGCACCTCAAGGTGTCGCCCACCGACCAGTTGTCCAAGGCGGAGGCCCGGCGCCTGGCCTACGTCGAGCAGATGGCGATGGTGCTGGCTCGCGAGGTCTGGGCCAACGCCGGATCCCCGCAGGTCGACCAGGATCGCCTCGCGGTGTCCATCGGCACCGGACTGGGCGGCGCGGAGATGCTCATCACCACCCGGGACAAGCTGGTCAACGGCGGTTACCGGAAGGTGTTGCCGCACACCGTGCAAGCCGTCATGCCGAACGGCGCGGCCGCCTGTGTGGGTGTCGAACTGGGTGCGAGGGCCGGTGTGTCAACGCCTGTTTCGGCTTGTTCGTCCGGTTCGGAGGCGATCGCGAATGCCTGGCGCACGGTCGTCATGGGTGATGCCGACATGGTGGTCACCGGCGGCGTCGAAGGTTCCATCCAGGCGCTGCCCATCGCGGGGTTCTCCATGATGCGCGCCATGAGCACCCGCAACCACGACCCCAAGGGCGCCTCCCGCCCCTTCGACATGGAGCGCGACGGTTTCGTCTTCGGCGAGGCCGGGGCGCTCATGGTGATCGAGACCGAGGAGCACGCCAAGGCGCGCGGGGCCACCATCCACGCCCGCATCATGGGCGCGGGCATCACCTCGGACGGCTTCCACCTGGTCGCTCCCGATCCGGAGGGCACCGGCGCCGCCCGCGCCATGAGCCGCGCCATGGAGTTCGCGGGCCTGGCCAAATCCGATGTCACGCACATCAATGCGCACGCCACCGCCACACCGATCGGGGATACCGCGGAGGCCAACGCGATTCGGCAAGCAGTCGGCAATCATGCCGCGGTGTACGCGCCCAAGTCCGCGCTCGGACATTCGATCGGCGCGGTCGGTGCGCTGGAGTCGGTCATCACCGTGCTCAGCGTGCGGGACGGAATCATCCCTCCCACACTGAATCTGGAGAACCAGGACCCGGAGATCGACCTCGACGTGGTGAAGGGCCAGGCCCGGCCGGGGCGCTACGACTACGCGCTCAACAACTCCTTCGGCTTCGGCGGGCACAACGTCGCCATCGCTTTCGGCAGGTACTGACCCTCTGCTAGAGTCCCGAAGCCCCCAGCTACATTCGGGCTTTCGTGTCGATCTTTGTTCGGTGTCACTGCGCGGTTCTGACGGACCGCGAGCTGAAAAAGGATAGGGAATGATCGGCGAGACCTTCGATGACTATCTGGACGAGCACGGCCACATCAAGATCCCTGACAACCAGACCATGGTCGACCTGGTCGACAAACATGCCGCGGCCAACGGGAACGAGCTCGCCTACCGCTATATCGACTATTCGCGTGAACGCGACGGCGAGTACCACGACATCACGTGGAACCGCTTCGGCGTCCGGCTGCGCGCGGTAGCCGCCCGGCTGCAACAGGTCACGCAGCCGGGGGACCGCGTCGCCATCCTCGCGCCGCAGGGTCTGGACTACATCGTGGCCATGTACGCCTCGGTGTACGCCGGCAATATCGCGGTGCCGCTCTTCGATCCGGACGAGCAGGGCCACACCGACCGGCTCTACGCCGTGCTCGAGGACTGCCGGCCCGCGGCCATCCTGACCGTCGGCTCGGCCGCGGCCGGAGTGCGCGAGATCTTCAAACACCTGCCGGCACCGCAACGTCCGCGCATCATCGCGGTCGAGGCCATCCCGGACGGGGTGGGGGAGAGCTGGGTCCGTCCGGACCTGCAGATGGACGATGTCGCCTACCTGCAGTACACCTCGGGCTCGACCCGGATCCCGGCCGGTGTCGAGATCACCCACCGGGCGGTCGGCACCAACCTGCTGCAGATGATCGACGCCATCGGCATCACCGAGAAGGCGCGCGGCGTCACCTGGCTGCCGCTGTTCCACGACATGGGGCTGCTGACCGTCATCCTGCCCACCCTGGGCGGCAAGTACATCACCATCATGTCGCCCAGCGCCTTCGTGCGCCGGCCGCACCGCTGGATCAAGGAGCTGGCCGCCCAGGAGGACGGCGCCGAGATCTTCGCCGCCGCACCCAATTTCGCCTTCGAACACGCGGCGGCGCGCGGATTGCCCAAGCCCGGTGAGGAATTGGACCTGTCCAATGTCATCGGCCTGATCAACGGCAGCGAGCCGGTGTCGGTGACCTCCATGCGGAAGTTCAACGAGGCCTTCGCCCCCTACGGCCTGCCCAAGACCGCCATCAAGCCCTGCTACGGCATGGCCGAGGCCACCCTGTTCGTCTCCGCCACCAAGCGCGAGGACGAGGCCCGCACGGTCTGGGTGGACCGCACCAAGCTCAATGCCGGATGCATGGTCGAGGTCGACGAGCACGCGGAAAACGCGGTGTCCCAGGTGTCCTGCGGGTATGTGGCGCTCTCGCAGTGGGCGGCCATCGTGGATCCGGAGACGGGCGCGGAGAAGCCCGACGGCGAGGTCGGCGAGATCTGGCTGCACGGCGCCAATATCGGCCGCGGCTACTGGGGCCGCCCCCAGGAGAGCGAGGCCACCTTCCACAACCGGATCGTCGCCCGGCAGCCCGAGAGCCATGCCGAAGGCGCCGAGCCGGAGGCGAACTGGATGCGCACCGGCGATTTCGGCGCCTACTACGACGGCGAGCTCTTCATCACCGGCCGCGTCAAGGACCTGGTCATCGTGGACGGGCGCAATCACTACCCGCAGGATCTGGAGTACTCCGCCCAGGAATCCAGCACCGCGCTGCGGCCCGGTTTCGTGGCCGCCTTCTCGGTCGCCGGCGACCAGCTGCCCGACCAGGTGGTCACGGTCAACGGCTCGGAACCGGCCACCGGCGCCGAGCAACTGGTCATCGTGGCCGAACGCGGAACCGGCGCGGCCAAACTCGATCCGGAGCCGATCACCGAGACCGTCCGGGCCGCCATCGCCAAGCGGCACGGCGTGACCGTCCGAGACCTGCTGCTGGTGCCCGCGGGGTCCATTCCCCGCACCTCCAGCGGCAAGATCGCGCGCCGCGCGTGCAAGGCGGCCTATCTGGAGGGCACCCTCCGGGGCGGCCATCGCCAGCAGGCCTTTCCCGACCACGTCGACTGAGTCCGGCGCGCATCGCCGAGGGGCACACCGGTGGTGGTGTGCCCCTCGGCGTTTCCGGGACGTTCAGGTGTCGAGCCGGACCGCGGTCGCGGGCTCGGCGGGGCGGGCCGCGTGTTCGGCCAGGGCGCGGGCGGCGGTGTTGAGGCGGGCGCGGGCCTCGGCGTCGGCGACGAATCCGTCCGGTCCGACGGCGCTCTGCAGAACCGTGATCCGGCCGCACGCCGCTTCGACCAGTTCGGCCCCGACATACCCGAGCACCGTGCGCAGCGTCGCCACCGCCGCGTCGCCGCGGCCCTCGTAGGCGACGTTCACGTAGGCGACCGGCTTGTCGCTGAGATCGGCATTGCCGACCGTCCACTCCAGCAGGTTCTTCAGGCTGCCGGGGATCATGCCCGCGTATTCGGGGGTGCAGAACAGCACCGCGTCGGCCTCGGCGAGCCGGCGGTGCAGGGCCTCGACCACGGGCGGCTCGGGATCGGCGCCGGGCACGAAGGCGGGCAGGTCGAGCAGGCCCTCGTATCGGACGGCCACGAAATCGGACCCGGCGTCGGCGGCGATGGTGCGCAGCGCGGCGGTATTGGTCGAGGCCTCTCGGGTGCTGCCGGAGACCAGCAGGATGCGCGGAATGGTCACAGCTTCGGCAACCCGCGGCGGGGCTGGAGTATTTCGGGTGATCTGGACGCTTGTCTCGTATGCGCCGTCCCACCGACTGGGAGTTGTTGTGACAAGAGGTGTCGCCATCTCCCATAGTGGGTATGGTTTCGATCAGCCGGACTGTCCGGGACAGCTGATGCCCCTCGGATCCGGTTGCGCGACAACTGCATAACGCGAGTTAGTGCAAGAAGGGCAGGCAACGATGACTGCGAACACCAACCGCCTCGATGAGGCGGCGGTCGGTGCGTTCGGACCCGGCAGACTGCTGGCCGCCGAACCGATGACGGCGAGAATGCTGCCCGGACTGAAACTGCCTGCGCGCGCCTGGCGCATCAGCTACACCTCGACCACCGCCACCGGAGCTCCGACGCAGGTCAGCGGCACCGTCCTGGTTCCGAACACGCCGTGGCGCGGGCCCGGCCCCCGCCCGCTCGTCGGCTACGCGGTCGGCACCCAGGGGCTGGCGAGCACGGTCGCCGCCGCCTCCTGGCAGTTGCGCTTCGGCGTCGAATACGAGTCGGTCTTCCTGCGTGTCGCCCTGAATCGCGGCTGGGCGCTGGCCGTCACCGACTATCCCGGGCTCGGCAATCCCGGTCTGCATCCGTATGTCATGGGCCGTGCCCTCGGCCCCGCCGTGCTGGACAGCATTCGCGCCGCGCGGCACGTGACCGGAGCGGACCTGGATCCTGACGGTCCGGTCGGTATCTACGGCTACTCCGAGGGCGGCAACGCCGCGGGCTGGGCCCTGCAGCTGGCGCCCACCTACGCCCCCGAGCTGCGGATCGCGGGCGGGGCGGTCGGCTCGGCCCCCGCCGACATGCTCGACATGGTGAAGTTCCTCGACGGCACGCCCGCCGCGTTCCTCCTCTTCTACGGCGTCCTCGGCATCGAGGCCGCCTACCCGGAACTGAACGTCCTGCGGCACCTCAACACCCAGGGCCGCGCCCTGGCCGCGCTGTTCCGCCGCACCCACATCGCCGCCGCCGGCTTGCTCGGCGTCGGCGCGGGCCTGCTGGTCCCGACCCGCGTCTCGACCTACTGCCACCGCCTGCCCTTCGAGGTGCCCGAGGTGAAGGCCCGGCTGCTGGAGAACCGGCTCGGCGGGATCGCGCCCACCGCACCGGTTCTGGTCGCGGGCGGCACCGCCGAGCAGGTCATCCCGTATCCGCAGGCCGTGCGACTGGCGGAGGACTGGACGGCGCTCGGCGCGGACGTCACCATGCGAACCCTGAAGGGCCGTGAGCACATCGGCGGCGCGATGGCCTTCGCCGGACCGGCCATGCGCTTCCTGTCCGAGCGGCTCGCCGAAGACGCCGCCGCCCCCGCTCTGCAACGCGGCGCGTAATCCACGACAGACGAAGGGCCGGGATCCGAATCGGATCCCGGCCCTTCGTCATCTCCGGTCTCAGCCGGCGACACCCCAGTGCAGGACGCGCGAGGTGAACAGCACCAGCCCCAGCGACACCACCGCGACCGTCACCAGCCCGACCACCGCGACCACGAGCGGCCGCCAGCCGGTCCGGGCCAGTTCACGAATATTGGTGTTCAACCCGACGCCCGCGAAGGTCAGCAGGAACGCCCACCGAGACACATTGGCCAGGTTGGTCGTCTGCTGCTTGGACAGCCAGTGGAAGGTGGCCACCGCCGACACCGCCAGGAAGCCCAGTACGAACTTCGGGAACTTGGACCACACGAACGCCGCCTTGGCCCGCAGTCCCGGCGCGATCGCGTCGGCCTCACCCCGCGCGGCCCAGTACGCCGCGAACCCCAGCACCACGAACCCGATCAGCGCGTTCCGTGTCGACTTCACCAGCACCGCGACCTTGCCCGCCTCATCGGAGAACAGGTACCCGGTGGCCGTGGTCTCGGCCGTATTGTCCACCGCCAGACCGGCCCACAACCCGAACTCGTGATCGCTGAGCCCGATCGCGTGCCCGAGCGGCGGCAGCGAGAACAGCGCCACCGCGCCGAGCGCCAGAATCGCCGCAATGGCATAACCGACCTCGGAGTTCCGCGCCCGAATGGCGCCCTTCCCCGCGATGATCGCCGACACCCCGCAAATCGAGGTGCCGATGGCCAACAGCGACCCGAGCTTCCCGGACAGCCCCAGCCACCGCGCCACCGCGAGAATGATCGCCCCCGACACCGTCATATCGATCAGGATCTGCAGAAAACTGGTCCCACCCAGCTTCGCCACATCCCCGAGCACGAACCGCGACCCCAACGCCACGATCCCGATCTCGAGCCAGAACTCGTACGTCCCCACCCCGGGCCGGAAGATCGGATGCAGCCCAACGGTATTGGTGATGACCAGCCCGATCAGAATGGCCCACAGCACGTACTCGATATCGGGAACAGTCCAATGCTGGTGCTTGGCGGCGCTGTTCCACCAGATCTGCGCATACTTCCCGAGCACGCCGACCGCGACGAGCAGCAGCACGCCCGGGACGTAACCGAGCAGCCGCGCGAGCGTGAGCGGCCCCGAAGGCTGATCGAATTCGTCCGCGACGGAACCGGATCGGACCTTCTCGCCGGTGTCGACAGTGGTGTCACGCATCCCGTCACCACGGAATCTTCGGCAGCACGCCGAGTACGGCGAGCGCGACCACCACGCCCGACACGATCACGGACCACCAGTCGGCCCCGAGCCGCCCGAGGGCATCGAGCCTCGACGGCGGGGGAGTGGGACTGTTCACCAGGAACCTCCAGGTCATAACGCGGTACAGCGTCGTGAACTATGAGCCCACCGGAGGTTTTCGGACACCATTGCACTCGCCCTGATTCCAGCCCCCTGGATATGCCCGGCATCTGACATATTGTTGTCCGGGTGGCTGAGACCCGGGGAATCCTTCGGTTTCCCTAGGTTCCCCGGGTCTCAGCAGCTACTGCCCTCTTTCACGTGGCCGCAGCTGATCCCATGCGCCTATCGAGACGAGGACTCCAGTGGTCTGCCCAGATCGATCTGACGGGCAGCGTTGGAGACAGCGGTGACCACGCACATACCAACGGGTCCATCCTGGTCGTACAACACCGCAGATCCTGTCGCCACGCCATCGGCGCTCAGGTGGTTGTCGGTTTCGATTCCCAAGTCCGTTCCACGCGGCATCCGGGCCAAGGTCAGCGTGAGGTCGGCATTGATGAAGCCGACGCCCGCGCTACCCCAGTTGGTCACCAGGCTCGCGGCTTCGCCGACGATCGCGGCGTGTACGAACGGTGACGGCTCCTCGTCGGTTACGAGGGAAATCACTCGCGACCACATGCGTTTCTTGCTCACGCCCTGGTGCTGTGCCATATCCATGGACCAGCCATCGGGGTGGATGTCACTTCCGAACAGGGGGACGCCGTGCTGCTCGAGCTGGGCGACAAGGATTTCGGGTGGCGTCGGGGGTATCGTCGCACGTTGCCAAATCTCACCCTGAGGTTGCTGCGACCGCTTCAGGAATACCGCACTCGCACGTGCGAACTCGATTCCTCCGCTGGTCAGTAGCGCATCGGCGACAATAATGCGGTTTCCGGCACGCACTTCGGTGGTCGAGACCCGCAGTGGTTCCGCCGGTGCGGGTTTGAACATATCGATCGTCAATCGGGCGGGTTGAAATCCTTCCGCGCTGTGGTTGACCTCCAGTTCGCGGGCGAGGAGGCCACAGAGGGCAGGCCCGCTGACCGTACGCGGGTTCCAAGGGCTGGCAGCGAGGGGCGTCGGTGTGAAGTTCCCTTCGCCCGTGTGGTCGAAAAAGGCGGGTCTGTTGATCATGGCTTTCTGCTCTCCTGTGAGCCTGCGGATCAGAAGGTGAGACCGTCGTCGACACCGAGGCGTCGGCGTCCCCATGCGGATACGCTGCGTTCGTACTCGAACATCGCGTGCTGGGCGATGGCATGCACGTCACGCCAATGTCGCTGGATGACATTGGATTCCGATAGCGAGGACGCACCTGACGTCAGGAATACGGACTCCACCGCGTTGACGCACAACCGAACCGCGAACGCGAAGTCGCGGCGATTTCGCGAGCGAATCTCGGGAACGTCGACTTGCGTCTTGGTCGCTTCGACCACGGCAGCCGTTGCGCGGTGCAGAATCTCGTCGGCCGCGTCGATCTGCGCTTCTGCTTCGCCCAGCTTGAACTGCCGCTGGAACTCGGCGGAAGCGGGCATACCGGTATAGGCGTGGTTGCGGCTTCCTGTGCGCTCTATCCACGCGTCAACGGCGCCTCGCGCGATCCCGATGGCAGGGGCCGCCAGGTAAGCAGGCCATGTGGCGTCCAGAGGTGCGCTGTAAATGGGGTCCAAGCGGTGACTTCCGCCAGGAGTCGTGCCGTTCTGTTGCGCTGCGAAGCTGAGGATCCGATGCTCTGGAACGAATACGTCCTCGAGTTCCACACTGCAGGTACCGGTTCCGGCCAATCCGATGGTCTTCCAGTCGTCGACGATGCGGAACTGGCCCTTGGGTACCAGGAGGGAGAACAGCTCGCGAGTTCCGTCCGGAGCGCCCTCCCGTTCGAGTGTCGAGTTCACGATGATCCAGTCGGCGTGATGGACACCCGAGAGGAAGGTCCATCGGCCGGCGCGTATGAATGCACCGCCCGGAACACGTTGTGCCGGTGGACCTCCGACCGCGGAGGTGCATGCGACAGCCTCCGGGTTGGGTCCCCAGACGTCGTCTTGCGCGAGTGGATCGAACAGCGTGAGGTTCCAGTTATGGCTGAGGAAGACACCCATCGTCCAGGCGGAAGAGCCGCAAGCCCTGGCGATTTCGCCGATCACCTCGATGTGAGTAGTGAGTGGCAACTGCGCGCCGCCCCAGCTGCGCGGCTGCGATATTCGAATCAGTCCGGTTTCGAGAAACATGGCAAACACGTCATCGGGAAGCCGTCGCTGATCGGCGATATCGAATGCTCGACTCGACAGCTTCTCGCGCAGCAGACGTGCACGGTACAGAGCTTCCTCATGGGTGATGTCCAATGTGGTGAAAGTCTTCATGGAAGGCCCCTTCTGGTCGATCACGCGACGAGTTGACTGTGGCGGGCGGTGACTCGCTGGATGTAACGGTGGGCTCCTATCGGATCCAGGATCCAGTCGAGAGCGTCGGTCGGATCATCCATGCAGTGTGCGAACCGGGCAGCGATCTCGCCGTACTTCGCTGCAGCCAGGTGCAGCTATGAGGTATGCGGCTGTGCCGGGCCGAGTAGCTGGTTGGTGAAATCGGTTGCAGGGCCGCCGATCTTCCAGAATTCTTCGAATGCTCTGGTCATGAAAAGTCGATCGAAGGGGCCGTCGTGCCTGACGATGGCTTGTAGGTACACGTCGGCACATTTGTTCGCATTGTTGGCTCCCTGTGCGGAGAGCGGATCGTTGACCACGATCGCGTCTGCCATGCCCAGCACCTCGGCACCGGATGGCAAGGTCGCAATCGGGTTTCGTACGCGAGGAGTCACGGCGCCCGCCAGTACCGCCTTGTCGTCCACAAGACTGATGCCCGCCGCCCGCCGTGCTTCATGTGGAAGGTGGTCCGCCAGGAAAGAAGCGGCATCGGAGAGCATATCCTTCGGTGCCTTCCGCTGTGACCAACGATCCATTGGTCCGCCCGGAACAGCCTCGAACAGCATGATGTCGCATTCGCCGTCGATGGTCAGGGCGGGATAGGTGAGGTACTCACCGAATCCGGGGATCAGACTGAATTCGATATGAGAGTCTCCGGATGGGCGTCGAAGTCCGTGCACATAGAACATTGCGAGCGAGCGTTGCGGCGTCTGGAAAGGCGACCGATCGACATTTGTCTCGAAAAGTTGTGTGATTGCGCCCTTCCCAGCGGCCACGATCACCAGGTCGCTGGAACGCGCATAGCGTTCCAGCGACTCGACGGTGGCCGTCTCGATCGACAGCTCACCTCCCAGCCGCTCGAACTCCTCCATCCATCGGGGCATCTTCAGCCGCTGGTCCACCGAGCGAGCGGGCCGTTCGAAGGAGGCAGACCAAGCGTTGACAGGTGAATCGGAGAATCCTTCGAGGAAAACTGAGAAACGCATGCCCTCGATCAGGGGGCATTCCCGATCCCAGAAATTGATTCCCAGCGCTCGCTCGAAACCTTGTGCGGTATCGAACATGCACTGGCTCGACATCACGTGCCCGGTACCGATCTCGTCCGGAGTTCGGTCGGAGACGATAGTCACGTCGAATCCGAATCTCCGCAGGCCGATACCCAGTGATAGTCCCGCTTGACCTGCGCCAACAATTGTAATTTTTCCGCGCATACCGCGTGCCTTGGTCATCCATTTCCCCAATCTGGATTCAGAAATCGTCGCGTTGAACAAGCGACGATCGAGCTGCGGCGAGGTCCCCCAACCAGGCCCCCCATCCGCCCCCATTGATTCCGTGTCGCTCGAGCACGGAAGTCTTGTAATGCGGAGGGCCGGATTCTTCGACCCTCCTGACCGCCTACAGCGGTCGTGTTCTGGCGACAGCGTCCTACGGCAGTTGGTCGATCGGCCGGATGATTCCGGGCGCCGATTCCATTGCGGTGCGGGTGTAGCGGTGTCCCCAGTAGCTCGGCTTGTTGTAGGTGCGTGCGACCCAGCTCAGGTCGTCGACGACGAGGCCGCCGTAGCCGAGTTCGATCTGCAGGCTCGAAGGAGTGCCGATGTATACGGAGGTCATCAGGTCGTTGGTGTGGCGGCCCAGGGTCTGCATGATCTCGGTGTTGTTGCGTCGCAACAGGTCGATAGCTCTGCCGAGGTCGTCCATGCTGCTGTATTCGAGCATCAGGTGGTTGAACCCGACGTGACCTGGCAGCTCGGCCAGCGCGAGAGAGTGATGGCGGCCGTTGATGTGGTAGAAGCGGACGTTGAAGTGGTCGTTGATGATTCGATCGGAGAGGCGGAAGCCGAGGACGTCGGCGTAGAAGGCATTCGCCTCGACCAGGCTGGGCACCTGGAATACCACGTGACCCAGACCCTGATCCCCGGTGACGAATCCACCCCGCATCACACGGCCGGGCTGAAACGAGTTGGGGGTGGCGGTTTTTCCCCAGCTGAGCTCGTGACGCAAACCCCACGGATCGTAGAACCAAGCCAGCTCGGCGACCTCGCGTTCCTTGCAGAGGGACTCGTCGCCCCAGTGCACCACGACCCCACGTTCGCCGATCCGGTCCGCGTAGGCGCGCAGATCGGTCTCGTTGGCCATGCCCCACCCCGCGTACAGGAATTCGTCTGCCTCGCCCGGGTGCAGTGCGATCCGATAGTTGACATCGTCGACCGCCAGTCGCACGGCACCGTCCGGCCCCTCGTCGGCGAGCTTGGCGCCCAACAGATTCGGGCCATATTCACGCCACTCGTCGAAGCGTGGCGACCCGAAGCCGACATACGAAAGTTCTTGAATCACTGACGATTCCCCCTAGGTCAGATGTTCACCGCTGCGCTGCGGCACCGATGTCCTCACATTAGGCATGGGTGCCAATAACTGGCAACCCCAACTATTGGCGGGTGCGTGCAAGATAAGATGTCGCGCATGACTGAGAGGCTTGCCGACACCACCCGGACGCTCGCGAACAGACCCGGATATCTGCTGGTCAGAACGGCTATGCGGGTGCGTCAGCGCTATGTCCATGCGCTGGCGGCGATCGGCCTGTCGCCCAATCAGCATGTGATACTCAGCACGCTGAACGAGCATGGTTCGGGCCCGCAGAAGGAAGTCGCCAAGCAGACTCGTCTCGATCCCGGCGACATCGTCGCCTACCTGGATGCGCTCGAAACCGGCGGGTACATCGAACGGAATCGTGACCCCGCGGATCGGCGGCGGCAGATCGTGTCGTTGACGGCGACCGGTGTACAGGTACTCGAGACTGCCGACAATGCCCTCGATGCCGTGGAGGCCGAGACATTCAGCAGCCTCGGCCTGGCCGAGCGGGAAGCCTTGAACGTCAGCCTCGAAGCGTTGTATCGAAGTCTCGAATGAGGGGCGAAGTCGCCTTGATTCCAGCCCTTGTGGCCGAAAGTGTTGATTTTGTGGCCGTCGGTCTGTCATGTCGTCATATCCGCTGGTCGTAGCGTCGGGGTATGCGATTCGACTACGACGTCATCGTGATCGGCTCCGGATTCGGGGGCAGCGTGAGTGCGCTGCGGCTGACCGAGAAGGGCTACCGCGTCGGCGTGATGGAGGCGGGGCGGCGGTTCGCCGACGACGAGTTCGCGCGGACCTCGTGGCGGGTGCGGCGCTATCTGTGGGCTCCGGCTCTGGGCTGCTTCGGCATTCAACGGCTGACGCTGTTGAAGGACACCTTCATCATGGCGGGCGCGGGTGTCGGCGGCGGCTCGCTGGTCTACGCCAACACCCTCTACGAGCCGCCGGACAAGTTCTACGCCGACCGCCAGTGGGGCCACATCACCGATTGGAAGGCCGAGCTGGCCCCGCACTACGACCAGGCCAAACGGATGCTGGGCGTCACCGAGAACCCCGCGACCACCCCGGCCGATCGCGTACTGCGCGACGTGGCCGAGGAGATGGGTATCGAGGACACCTATCAGCGGACGCCGGTCGGCGTCTTCTTCGGTGGTCCGGGCCGCCGTCCCGGCGAGGATGTGCCCGACCCGTTCTTCGGCGGCGCGGGACCCGATCGCCGCACCTGCACCCATTGCGGCGAGTGCATGACCGGCTGCCGCCACAACGCCAAGAACACCCTGGTCAAGAACTACCTGTACCTGGCCGAAAAGGCCGGCGCCACGGTGCATCCGCTGACCACGGTCACCGACGTGCGGCCGCTGTCCGGCGGGGGTTACGCCGTGACGACCACCCGGACCGGCCGCTGGGTGCGCACGCGGCGGCACGAGTTCACCGCCGAGCAGGTCGTTTTCGCGGCCGCGTCGCTCGGCACCCAGAAGCTGCTGCACCGCCTGCGTGACCGCGGTTCGCTGCCGCGCGTCTCGGACCGGCTGGGCGAGCTGTCGCGCACGAATTCCGAAGAGCTGCTGGCGGTTCGCAGTCGCGACCGCGCCAGTGACTTCACCAAGGGGGTGGCCATCACGTCATCCATCCACCCCGACCCCGACACCCACGTCGAGCCGGTCCGCTACGGCAAGGGCAGCAATGCCATGTCGCCGATGACCACCGCCATGGTCAGCGGCGACGGCCCCCGCTGGCGTGGCTGGCTGCGCGCCCTCGCCCGCAACCGGCGCGATCTGATCCGCATCCACAACCCCCGCCACTGGTCCGAACAGACCCTGGGCCTGCTGGTCATGCAGTCGGTGGACAACTCCATCACCACCTACACCAAGCGCGGCGTGTTCGGTCGCACCATGACCACCAGACAGGGTGCGGGCCAACCCAATCCGGACTGGATTCCCTCCGGCCACGAGGTGGCCCGCCGCATCGCGGACAAGATCGACGGCGTTCCCACGGCGGCCACCAGCAGCAGCATCTTCAACATCCCCATGACGGGCCACTTCATCGGCGGTTGCGTCATCGGCGACTCCCCGTCCACCGGTGTCGTGGACGCCTACCACCGCCTCTACGGCCACCCGGGCCTGCACGTGGTCGACGGCTCCACCATCTCGGCGAACCTCGGCGTCAACCCGTCGCTCACCATCACCGCCCAGGCCGAGCGCGCGATCTCCTTGTGGCCCAACAAGGGTGAGCCCGATCCCCGCCCGGAGCCGGGTGCGGCCTATCGGCGGATCGCCCCGACCGCGCCCCGTAGTCCCGTGGTTCCGCCCACGGCCCCCGCCGCGCTGCGCCTGCCGATCGTGGAGATCAAGATTCCCCGGGTCGACGTGCCGGGGGTGTAGCTTCCGGGAAGCGAGAGTTCCGGAAAACACGAAGGGCGGGCGCGAAACATGCGCCCGCCCTTCGTATTCGATCAGAGCGCCAGCAGACGCGCCTTGGCTTCGTCGTACTCCCGGATCAGCCGCTCGACCAGGTCGGCGGCCGGGAGGACCGCGCCGACCGCGCCGATACCCTGGCCCGAGCCCCAGATGTCCCTCCACGGCTTGGCGCCGGGCGCGGTCGAATCCGATTCGCCGGTGCCGAAATCCATGGCAGACGGGTCGGACTGGCCCAGGTTGTCGGGGTCCATGCCCGCCGCGGTGATGCTGCCGCGCAGGTAGTTGCCGTGGACGCCGGTGAACAGGTTGGAGTAGACGATGTCGCTCGCGGCGGAGTCGACGATCATCTGCTTGTAGCCGGGGACCGCGTTGGCCTCGTCGGTGGCGATGAAGGCCGACCCGATGTAGGCCAGGTCCGCGCCCGCGGCCTGCGCGGCCAGGATGGACCGGCCGTGCGCGATGGAACCCGACAGCAGCAGCGGCCCGTCGAACCAGTCCCGGATCTCCTGGACCAGCGCGAACGGCGACTGCGGCCCGGCGTGCCCGCCCGCGCCCGCCGCCACCGCGATCAGGCCGTCCGCGCCGCGCTCGACGGCCTTGTGCGCGAACACATTGTTGATGATGTCGTGCAGCACGATGCCGCCGTAGGAGTGCACGGCCTCGTTCACGTCGGGCCGCGCGCCCAGCGAGGTGATGACGATCGGCACCCGGTGCTCGACCACCGTGGCCAGGTCCTCTTCCAGCCGGTCATTGCTCTTGTGCACGATCAGGTTCACCGCGTAGGGCGCGGACGGCCGGTCCGGATTGTCGGCGTCGTGCTTGGCGAGTTCCTCGTTGATCCGCACCAGCCACTCCTTGAAGAGCGACTGCGGGCGCGCGTTCAGCGACGGGAACGAACCCACGATGCCGGCCTTGGACTGGGCGATCACCAGTTCGGGCCCGGACACGATGAACATGGGGGAGGCGACCGCGGGCAGGCGCAGGCGCTCGGACAGGATGGGCGGCAGACTCATGGATGAACAACTCTCGTAGCTCTCAGGGGCTTCCCCTGAAACCCCTTGTCGACCCCGCGTATGTTACTAGTCGGTAAGAAGGATCAGGCGGCGCGGGTTTCGGCCAGGCGGTCGTGGCGGGCGTAGCTGTGGTCGGGACGGTTCGCCCGCACGATCCGGGCATGCATGCGCTCGGTGATCCGGCGGCCCGCGGTCTCGCTGAGCCGGGTCGCGCCCGGGATGATCCGGCGCGAAACCTCCAGCGCCCCATTGATCCCCGCGGTGGCGAAGACGGCCGCCATGAAGAACCGGCTGCGTGGCATCTCCAGGAAGTCGGCATTGGTGCGGCCCACCATGATCCGGCCGTAGGACGCGGCGTAGAGGGTGTAGGCCCGGCTGAACAGCCGCGAGCGCAGGTCATGGCCGTCGAACCCGTAGATGCTGCCGAGCGCCGAGATGAGCGCCTTGGACAGTGCGCGCGAATCCTGGTCGGGCAGGAATTCGTAGTCGGCCTGCAGCCACAGCAGCCGCCAGGTGTCGGTCTCGTCGGCGGGCACGACCTCCGGGTCGAGTCCGATGAGATGGCCGACGTAGCGCCACAGGTGGTAGACGGCCGCTTTCTCCTTGCGGGAGAACGTGAGTCCGACGGTATTGCAGCCCGCGATGGTGGCCAGCGAGAACAGCATGAGGGTGCCCGCGGTCAGCGACTGGTTCACCGGCTCGTCCCACTGTTCGTAGTCCCAGTCGGGTCGCTGCTTCATTCCGGCGCGGACCTGCGCGTGCATGATGCGCACCCGCACCGTGCTCTTGAACCCGGGCGCGAACCGCTCGAGCCCGCCGCGCGCGGTGGCGTCCATCCACCAGCCCACGGTCTCGGCCACCCGGCGCGGGGCCATGTTCCGCGCGGACAGGCCGCCGGTGCCGATCAGCACCTTGCCGGCCCGTGAGGCCAGGTAGCCGCCATTGAGCGCGAACATGGACAGGGCCAGATTGGTCGCCCACGGCCCGACCCGGCCGCTGACCCGGGCGGCACGGTCGAGCTTGTCCTGGTCGAGCCAGAACGGCAGCGAATCGAGTTGCGCGAAAAGGGCTTTCAGTTCGGTGGGCGCCTCGGGCACCTGGTCGATACCGCGTTCCAGGGCCGTCTCGAACATGGCCCGGCCCTGTCCGGTGGGCAGTCGTTTGAACATGGCGACCACGTCGTCGGCCAGCGGATCGCCCATGGCGGTGAATTTCCGGTACGCCGCCTGCTGTTCGGGGGTGGGCCGGATATCGCCGGGGCCGAGAACCTTGACCCCGAAGTTGAAGGGGAACTCCCGGAAGATCACCGGATCGGGCAACTCGGAACGCGTCATTGCGTGCCTCCTGAGGGCGCTCAGTTTCTGGTGAAGGATGTCACCAGAACTTTGGTGATAGTCTTCACCAAACCGTGGGGGCATGGCAAGAGACAGGGCGAAACCGTGGAAACACCTCGTGGGCGCTACGCCGGGCTCAGCGCGGACGAACGCCGGAACCAGCGCCGCGAACGCCTGCGCGAGGCCGCCCTCGACGCCATCGCCGCGGAGGGCATCGCCGGTCTGAAAGTGCGCGCCCTGTGCGCCCGCGCCGGTCTCAACGACCGCTACTTCTACGAGACCTACAGCCACATCGACCGGTTGCTGTACGAACTGGCCGACGAGCAATTGGCCGAGGTCGTCGGCGCGGTCATGACCGCCATCACCACCGCGCCGGCCGACACCCGCATCCGCCTGCGCGCGGTCGTCGAGGCCGGGATCACCGCCATCGCCGACCATCCGGCCCGCCGACGGCTCACCATCGACATGCAGCTCACCGACGAATTGCGGCATCGCAGAACCGAACTCGTGGGCGTCGTCGCGAACGTCATGCTCGACCAGGGGCGGGAACTGCTCGGCGAGGAGGCCGTCACGGGCCTGCACGCCGAGCTCTCCGCCCGCACGGTCGCCCACGGCGGCCTGGAGATCCTCACCGAATGGCTGCGCGGCGAACTGGATATCGACCGCGCTCAGCTCGTCGACTTCCTGGTGGCCATGATCCTCACCGCCGCCCAGATCACCACCACCGTGCAACGCGAAATGGCCGCCGGTTGAAGGCGTTCGGAGCGATCAGTTCGTACTCGTCCGATCGTCGGGTGTCTGGACGAGCTTGTCGGACATGGCGCTGGCGATGAACTTGGGGATGGCGGGGGCGAAGATCTGCAGGTAGAAGTCCATCCAATCGTGGCGCGAGTTGAGGAACGGGAAATCGGTGGGCGCCATGTAGCGGATGGCGAGCATGGGCAGTGGCGCGTCGAGGGCGGGGAACGACGGATTGTGCAGGCCCGGGACAGTGCAGCCCGGGTAGAACTGCCCGAGCATCAGACCCTGCTGAACGAACTTCGTCTTCTGGTCGTGCTGAACGGATTCGATGTCGGTGTACTCGGTGAGGTCGGGGAACACCGCGAGGACCGCCTTGAGCCGGGAATCGGGTTCCTTCAGGGGTGGCAGGGTGGGGAAGAGGTCGTACAGGTCGGCGATGATCTCGCTGATGCGCTCGCGGTTGATCTCACGACCGGTGATGAACGCGGCCCACAGGGAATTGATCGTGATGGCGTGGCTGGTGTAGGGACAGACCGCGCCGGGCCGGCCGAGGTCGGGGTGGGAGTGACACAGGTAGTCGACCATCCACCGGCGCAGTTCGCCCGCACGCGGGTACGCACCGTTACCCGCCGCGATATCGGGGTCGAACAAGTTGACTGGTTCGACGCCGGAACGTGTTCCGACGAATCGGTCGGTGTTCATGATCGGCTTGTCCTTGCTGGTGTTTGTGACTCTGTGGGGACAGTGCGAGTGGACCGGAAGTGCTCGGTGAGCACGGAACCGATGGCGCGCAGTGCGTCTCGATCGGTCATCCGTTCGTGCCGTACGGGGATCCGGTGCTCGGTGATCCGCCCGGTGACATGGTTGTTCCAGGCGCGAGCGGAAGCGGACCCGTCGACGGGGTCGTCGGCGGCGCTGAAGTAGAGCAGGTCGCCGTCGAACGATCCCGGCCGATGCTCCCAGGTGAGGTCGATCAGCCGGGTGTAGTCGCGTTGCAGGCGCAGCACATGCTCGGTGGTCACCGCGGTGAAGAGTCCGCCCTGCTGGTGCAGCAACTCGGTCGCGGCTTCGACGGTCAACTCGGTGGAGCCGTCCGGAACCTCGATACCGCCGAACTCGGTGAGCATCGTCGCCACCGACGGCGTCGGGCCCCGCACACTGTCGGTCGTGACGACGCGGGTGTCCATCATGGCCAGGGTCGCCACGGGCTCGCCGTCGCGGCGGAGCTGGACGGCCATCGCGTGGGCGATGGTGCCGCCGAGTGAATAGCCGAGCAGATGATAGGGGCCGTGCGGTTGGACGGCCCGGATCTCCCGCACATAGCGGGCCGCCAGCTCGTCGAGGCTGTCGAACCGCGCGGTGGGGTCGGACAATGCCGGGGATTGCAGCCCCTGGACGGGACGGTCGGGATCGAGGTGCTGGACCAATCCGCTGAAGCCCCACGCCAATCCGATCGCCGGGTGGACGCAGAACAGTGGCGGTTCGATGCCGTCCGCTCGCAGGGGCAGCAGGACCGCGAGTGCCTCGGCGAGATCCCCTTCGCCGGACTCCGGCCCCTCGAGGCCGTCGCGACGGTTCTCGATGCGGCGGGCCAGCGCGTGCGGCGTCGGATCGGTGAACAGCCACTGGAGCGGCACGGTGACACCGGTGGACTGCGCGAGCAGCGCGACCAGTCGGGTCGCGGCCAGCGAGTTGCCGCCGAGCGCGAAGAAGCCGTCATCGACTCCGACGCGTTCGATGTCGAGGGTTTCGGCGAAGGCCGCGCAGACGGCGACCTCGAGCGGGGTGGAGGGCGGCCGGAACGGGGACCGGCGCAGGTCGGGGACGGGCAGGGCGTTGTAGTCGAGTTTGCCGGTGGCCGTGAGCGGTAACCGGTCGAGCATGATGATGGTGGTCGGGATCATGTGGGTCGGCAATCGGGTGGCGAGGTGCCTGGTCAGCACCGCGGCATCCGGCGTGGCGTGCGGGGTGGGCACCACATAGCCGATGAGAGCGTCGCCGCCACCCGGCCGGGTGTGGACGGTGACCGCGGCACGGGAGACGTCGGGGTGACCGCACAACACGGTTTCGATGTCACCCCGCTCGATGCGATGGCCGTTCAGCTTGATCTGGAGATCGCTGCGGCCCAGGTACCGAAGTCGCTGGTCGCCATTCCACGCGACCAGATCGCCGGTCCGGTACATGCGTGTCCCGGGCGGCCCCCACGGGTCGGGGAGGAATCGCGCCGCCGTGAGGCCGGGTTGCCCGTGGTAGCCGCGGGCGATGCCCGGTCCGGACACGTACAGTTCGCCCGCCACTCCGGGCGGAACCGGACGCAGGCCGCGGTCCAGGACCACGGCGGAGAATCCGCGGGCCGGGCCGCCCAGCAGCAGTGGACTCTCCGTCATCGTGGTCAGGGCGACGTCGCCGAAACTCACGACGGTGGTCTCGGTGGCCCCGTACGAGCTGATCAGCATGCGGCCCGGCACCCATCGGTTCAGCAGATCCGGTGGGCAGATCTCACCGCCGATGATCAGGGTGCGCAGGGAGTCGAGTTCACCGGCGGGCAGGGATTCGAGCACCGTCGGGGTGAACGCCGCATGGGTGGCGTGTGCGGCGGTGATCCGCTCGGCCAGTTCGGCGCCCGCGACGACTCGTTCCGGAGCGACCACCAGGGTGGCCCCGGCGGCGAGGGCGCTGACCCATTCGAGGATCGACACGTCGAAGCTCGGTGAGGCCGCGGCCAGCATGCGGGATGTGGAGGTGAGGCCGTACCGTTCCCGTGCTTCGGCGGCCAGGTTCGCGAGCCCGGCATGGGTGACCACGACGCCCTTGGGGATTCCGGTGGAGCCCGAGGTGTAGATCAGATAGGCGGGATGCTCCGGCCGGAGCGTGGCCCCGCGCTCGCGGTCATCGATCGCGGTGGCGCGAGCGAAAGCCGCCTTCGTGGCGAATCCGGGACTGTCGAGGCTGAGCCACGCGGTGGTGTCCGGCAGTCGGTCCCGATAGGACTCCGCCGTCAGTCCGACGATCGGGTCGGCGTCGGCGAGGATGCCGCCGATCCGGTCGAGGGGTTGGCCGGGGTCGATCTGGACGAACGCCGCGCCGGTCTTGGCGACCGCCCAGATGGCGATCATCGCGTCGATGGAGCGCGGGAAGCCCACGGCCACCAGCGTTTCCGGTCCGGCCCCGGCATCGATCAGGATGCGCGCCCACCGGTTCGAGGTCTCGTCGAGTTCTCGGTAGGACAGCACGTCGCCGTCGCAGACCACCGCGTCCGAGCGGGAGTCCGCGGCGGCCGCCAACAGCTGGGGCAGCATCGAGGTCGGCGCGCCGGGCCGGCCGTGCACGGGGGCCGAGGCGGCCAGCTCCTCCGGCGACAGCAGCTGGACGCGCAGGAGCGGGAGATCGATGTCGTCGGTGATGGCGTCGAGCACCCGCCGCACCCGGTCGGCGAGGGCGTCGATCTGCTGCCGGGTGAACGAATCGGGCAGGTATTCGAAGCTCAGCTGCAGCCGCGCGCCGAGATGGACGATCAGGCCGAGGGGGTAGTGCGCGGCGTCTCGTCCGTGCACATCGAGGACGTGCATCCCGGCGATGTCGGTGTCCTCGGACAGACCCGCCGTGTCGACCGGGTAGGACTCGAAGACGGTCACGGTGTCGAACATCGCGCCGGTCCCGGCCGCCTGCTGGATCCGCGCGAGGCCGAGGTGGTCGTGGTCGAGCAGCGCGGCCTGCTCGGTCTGGATGCGCCGGAGCAGCTGGGCGAGGGTTTCGCCGTAGTCGAGCCGGACCCGGACCGGCACGGTGTTGACGAACAGGCCGATCATCGATTCGATGCCGGGGAGCTGTGGGGGGCGTCCGGAGACGGTGGCGCCGAAGACGACGTCCTCGCGCGCGGTCGCGTTCGCGAGCACGATCGCCCAGGCCGCGCGAACGATGGTGTTGAGGGTGGTCTCCTGCCGGTGGGCCACCGCGACCAGGGCGGCGGTGCGGTCTTCGCTCAGCCGCACCCGGACTTCGCGGGCGGCGTCGGCGCCCCGGCCGCCGTCCGGGTGCGCCAGCAGCGTCGGCTCGGTGACGCCCTCGAGCGCCCGGGTCCACGCCGCTTCCGCCGCTTCCTGATCCCGGGTGTGCAGCCACGCCAGGTAGTCGCGATAGGGACGGGCCGGGGGCAGCGCGGCGGGGTCGCTGTCGGCGGCGTAGAGGATCAGCAGCTCCCGGATCAGCAGTGGGGTGGACCAGCCGTCGATCAGGATGTGGTGCAGGCTCAGCACCAGCGTGTACCGCTGCGGGGAGATGTCGACCAGGGTGAGTCGCAGCAGTGGCGCGGCGGTCGTGTCGACGTGCCGGTCGGCTTCCATGAGCTGTTCGAGTTCGGCCGCGGCGTCGGCGTGTTCCGTGAGATCGATCCTGTTGAACGGCACGTCGACTCGCCGGTGCACCAGCTGCACCGGTTCGCCCGCGCCGTCGCGCGCGAACGAGGCGCGCAGGTTCGGGTGCCGTCCGATGAGGGTCCGCAGGGCGCGGCGCAGCCGGTCCGCGTCGACCTGTCCGCCGAGTTCCATCCGCAGCTGCACGATGTAGTCGTCGCGGGCGCCGTCGGCGAGCTGGGCGTGGAACAACAGCCCCGCCTGCAGCGGCGTGAGCGACCAAATGTCTTCCAGCTCCGGGTATCTGGCTTCGATCCGGTCGATCGCGGTCTGGTCGAGGTCGACGAGGTCGAGGTCGGAGGGCGTCAGCCCGCCCGCGCCGGGCCGGGACGCGTGAGTCGCGAGGGCCGTCACCGCCTTGCTCCACAGTTCGGCGAGGTCGGTGACGTCGGCGGCGGTGATCAGCCCGGCCGGGTAGTCCCAGGCGGCGGTCAGGGCGGGTCCGTCCGGAGTGTCCATGGTGGCCGCGTTGATGCCCAGCACGGCCGCCGCGGACGCGTCGGGAGGCTGCGCGCCGCCCGCGGCCCCTGCGCCGGCGGGCATCCAGCCGAACTCGAGCGCCGCGTCGGGCATCGTGTCGAACCGGCCGAGATAGTTGAAGCTCACCTGGGGGTCGGGCAGCGCGCCCAGGACGCGGGCGGTCTCGGCGTTGAGGTAGCGCAGCAGCCCGTAGCCGATCCCGTCGCGGGGGACCCGCCGGAGTTGTTCCTTCACCGACTTCATGACCGCCCCCGCGGCGGCTCCGGAGTCGAACGCGTCGTCGATGTCGATGTCGGACACATCGATTCGCACCGGGTACGTGGTGGTGAACCATCCGACCGTGCGGGTGAGGTCGGCGCCGGGGAGGGCGGTGTCGTCGCGCCCGTGGCTCTCGAGGGTGAGCAGTGCCTCGGCGACGGTCTCGCCGCGGCGCCGCCGCCACCGGGTCAGCGCCAGGGCGAGCGCGGCGATCAGGGCATCGTCCACCTTGCCGTTGAACGCGTGGGGCAGCGCGGTGAGAACGGCCCGGGTCACCGTGGTGGGCAGCGTGACCCGGACGGTGGCCACGGTGGCCTGCTTGTCCACGGCCGGGTCGAGCGGGCGCGTCCCGATCGGCGGATCGGCGGCGGCGAGCGTGGAACGCCACCGGTCGAGTTCGTCGAGATTCGCGGCGGCGGTGTCGAGGGCGTGGGCCCAGCGGCGCATGGACGTGCCGACCGGCGTGAGCTGCGGCGGCTGCCCGGCGGTCACCTGGCCCGCGGCGACAGCGATGTCGGGCACGAGGATCCGCCACGACACGCCATCCACCACCAGGTGGTGGGCGACGACCAGCAGCCGCCCGGGCCCGCCGGCGCGATCGAACCAGACCACCTGCAGTACAACGCCTTCGGCGGGGTCGAGACGCTCGGCGGCGGCCCGCGCCTCCACATCGGCGATCGCGGCGAACGCGCCGCTGTCCGGCTCCGCCTCCACCGATACGTGCCGGATCAGTTCGGCGGCGGACACGCCGGTGGGCCGCACCTCCACCGCCCAGCCCGACGGATGCGCGGGATCGGGCACCAGCCGGGCTCGCAACATGTCGTGATGGTCGAGGACGGCCTGTACGGTCGCCTCGATGACGGTCCGGTCGACGCCGGTCGGCAGCGTGAGCATCACCCACTGGCAGAAGCTGTCGAATCCGCCGCGCTCGAACATCCAGCACATGATGGGCGTCGGCGGCATCGGCCCCACGCCGCCGCCGGGCAGTTCCTCCGGAAGGACGGCGCTGTCGCGGACGGCGATCCGGGCCAGTCCGGCAACCGTCTTGTGCTCGAACACCTCTCGTACGGAGATCGCCAGACCAGCCGCCTTGGCCCGGGTGACCAACTGGATCGACATGATGCTGTCGCCGCCGAGCGCGAAGAACGAATCGTCGAGCCCGATCGTGTCGATCCCGAGGACTTCCGCGAACAGCCCCGCGAGTGTCGTCTCCGTCTCGGTGACCGGCGCCCGGAATTCGACTCGGCCCGTGCTGAAGTCGGGTTCGGGCAGCGCGCGGCGGTCGATCTTGCCCGTCTCCGTCGTCGGCAGCTCGTCGAGCACCATTACGGTGGCGGGCACCAGGTGCGGGGCCAGGCGCTGCCCGGCGACCGTGAGGATCGCGACGGGGTCCAGGTCGGCGTCGGGTTCGGGCACCACGTACCCGATCAACCGATCGCCGGTGGCGCCGTGGTGCACCGCCGCCACCGCGCGGGCCACTCCCGGGCAGGCCAGCAGACCCGATTCGACCTCGCCGAGCTCGATCCGGAAGCCGCGAATCTTGACCTGGAAGTCCGTCCGCCCGACATAGTCCAGCGTCAGACCTCCCTCCGGCAGCCGCAGCCACCGCACCAGGTCCCCGGTCCGGTACATGCGCTGCCCGCGGTCCGCGAACGGATCGGCGACGAACCGGGACGCGGTCAGACTCGTCCGGTTGCGGTATCCGCGCGCCAATCCCGGTCCGGTGAGGTACAACTCGCCGACGACTCCGACCGGCACCGGACGCAGCCACGCGTCGAGCACGACCTCGCCGACGCCGCGGATCGGCCCGCCGATCGTCGCGGTCTCACCCGGCACCATCGGCGGGCCCGCATCGGTCTGGATCGTGGCCTCCGCCGGACCGTAGGTGTTGAACAGCTTCCGGCCCGGCGCCCACCGGGACACCAGCCGGGGCGGGGGCGCTTCGCCGCCGATCACGACCGTCCCGAGGTGTCGCAGCCCGGCCGGGTCGACCGTGCCCAGGGCGGTGGGAGTCAGCGCGGCATGGGTGACCGCGTGCTGCGAGATGATCTGCGCCAGTTCGATTCCGCCGAGGACCGTCGGCGGTGCGATGACGAGGCGTCCGCCGGACGCGAAGGCCCAGAGGAGTTCCAGGATCGCCGCGTCGAAAATGGGCGAGGCGGCGTGCAGCACCCGTGCGCCCGGCCCGATGTCGAACCGCGAGCACTGCTCGACGGCCAGGTTCGCCAACCCCCGGTGCGAGACCACCACGCCCTTGGGCACTCCCGTCGAGCCGGACGTGTAGATCACGTACATGGGATGGTCGAGTCGAATCGGCCGGATGCGCTCGGTATCGGTCACCGGCAGCGCGGGCGACCGCGCCACCTCCGCCGCGATGTCCGGGTCGTCGAGGACCAGCCACCGCACCGAGCCGGGCAGCCGATCCTTCCACTCGGACAGCGTGATTCCGATCGCCACTCCCGAGTCGGTGAGCATGTGCTCGACCCGTTCTCCGGGAGTGCGCGGATCCACCGGGACGAATGCCGCCCCCGACTTCGCCACCGCCCATACCGCGAGCACCGACTCGTAGCAGCGCGGCAGTCCGATCGCGACATTCGTCTCCGGTCCGGCACCGAGATCGATCAGCGTGCGCGCCAAACGATTCGACTCGGTATCGAGCTCGTCATAGGTCCATTGCCGGTCCCCGCACACCACCGCCACCGCGCCCGGATCCCGGGCGTGCGTGGCCGCGAGCAGTTCCGGCAACACTCGCTCCGGTACCGCGGGATCACCCGAGACCGGCGCCAGCTCGCGGTATTCCTGCGGCGCGAGCAGATTCAGCCGGGCGAGCGGCACATCCGGGTCGGCGGCCAGATCGCCCAGTACGTCCAGGATCCGGTGCAGGGTCGCCGCGATCGTGCCCGGGTCGAAGAACTCGGGCAGGTATTTGATCTCGAGGTGCAGTCGCTCGTCGACGCGCGCGACCAGGCCCATCGGATAGTGGGCGGCGTCGGAACCGGTCACGTCGACCAGCCGCATACCGGCGATGTCGGTGTCCGCGGTCAGCCCGTACCGGTCGACCGGGAAGGACTCGAACACCGTCATCGTGTCGAAGACCGCCCCCGGCCCGGCCACTCGCTCGATCTCGGCCAGCCCGACGAACTGGTGATCGAGCAGCGCCGCCTGTTCGGCCTGGACACGGTCGAGCAATTGCCCCACTGTCTCGCCGCCGTCGAGGCGAACGCGCACCGGCACCGTGTTGATCAGTAGTCCGATCATCGATTCGACGCCCGCGAGCTGCGGGGGCCGCCCGGAGACCACGGCGCCGAACGTCACGTCCTGCCGAGATGTCGACGCGCCCAGAACGATCGCCCACGCCACCTGGATCATGGTGTTGAGGGTGACGCCGCGGGACCGCGCGCGGCTGATCAGCGCCGCGGTCTGTTCCTCGCCGAGTTCGTCCGACAGCTCCCGTGATTCGGTGTATCGGCGGCCGGGATCGGGTGCGGCCACCAGGGTCGGCTCGTCGGCGCCGTCGAACGCTCGAGCCCAGGCGTCGAGCGCCGCGGCCGGGTCCTGCCGGGCGACCCAGGTCAGGTAGTCCCGGTAGGGACGCACCTCCGGCAGCACGGTGGTGTCGCAGTCGGTGGCGTAGAGGACCAGCAGCTCCTTCAGGAGCAGCGGCGTCGACCAGCCGTCGAGCAGCAGGTGATGGTTGGTCAGCACCAGCCGGTACCGCTCGGGCCCGATGGTGGCGAGCATCCAGCGGAGCAGCGGGGGACGGGCCGGGTCGAACCGGGTGGTGCGGTCCGCGGTCAGGAGCCGCGTCCACTCGCGATCGCGGGCGTCGCCGTCCAGCCCGGACAGGTCCGGCTCCGACCAGGGCGCCTCGGCGTCGTCGTCGACCACCTGCACCGGTTCCGGGTCGGTGACGAACGCGGCGCGCAGGTTCGGGTGCCGGTCGAGCAGCAGTCCCGCGGCTCGGCGCAGCCGCCCCGCGTCGACCCGGCCGCGCAGCTCGAGCACCAGCTGTGTGACGTAGGCGTCCACCGACTGCTCGGACACCAGGGCGTGGAACAGCAGCCCCTGCTGGAGTGGGGCCAGGGGCCAGACGTCGCTCAACGCCGGATACCGGTGCTCGAGTCCCTCGATGTCGGATTGTCCGAGCTCGGCCGTCAGATCCGACGGCGTCCGGCCACCGCCCCCGGCGCGGCGGACATGTGTCGCCAACGCGGTCAGCGTCGAACGCCAGTCCTCCGCGATCTCGCGCACCACGTCGCCGGTGAGCACTCCGGCGGGGTACGACCAGATCGCCTGTAGCCGCGACTCTTTCGCGTCGTCCAGGACGGTGACTTCGATGTCGAGCGCCGCGGTCACCGGCATGTCCGGGGGCCGGGTACCGGCGAGCTCCGCCTCGGCGGTCCCGGTGGCGACGCGGCCGCGGTAGGTGAACGCGATCTGCGGCGGCGCGGTCGCGAGAACCGGTCCGGCGTCCTCGTCGAGATACCGCAGCAGGCCGTAGCCGATCCCCTGGTCGGGGACGGCGAGCAGCTGTTCCTTGACGGACTTGACCGCTGCCCCCGACGCGGGCCCGCCGATGCGGGCTTCGTCGAGGTCGATGCCCGACAGATCCAGGCGCATCGGATAGCTCGTCGCGAACCAGCCGACCGTCCGCGCCGGATCGGAGCCCGGCACAACGTCTTTCACGCGGCCGTTCCCTTCGAGACGGATCGTGACGTCGGCGGCGGCCGCTGCCTCGTGCTCGCGCCGCCACTTCGTGATCGTGACCGCCAGAGCGGTCAGCAGCCCGTCGTTCACGCTGCCGTGGAAGGCCGCGGGCACGGTGGTCAGCAGGGCCTCGGTCACGTCGGGGTCCGCGTCGATCCGGACGGTGCGGGTAGTCGCGACCACGTCGATCGCGGGGTCGAGGGGCCGTGTTCCGATCGGGGGATCGTCCCCGGCGGTCATCGCTCGCCACAGTTCGAGCTCGGTGGTGCGTTCCGGTCGCCGGGCCGCCTCGACCAGCCCGTGTGCCCAGCCGCGCATGGACGTTCCGGTCGGGGCGGGCGGCTCGCCGGAGTCGATCGGCGCCCACGCGGCGGCGAGATCCGCCGCCAGCACCTGCCAGGAGACGGGATCGATCGCCGAACGATGAACCACCAGCAGCACGGCGCCCGGTTCGGCGGTGCTCGCCGGGTCGAACCAGACCACCTGCGTGACGATCCCGGCTCCCGGATCGAGCCGGTCCGCGGCGGCCTCCAGCTCGGCCGCGGCCGACGCATGGAATTCGACGCGTCCCAGCCCCGCTTCCATCGGCACCCGCGCGAGGAGGTCGTCGGCCTGAATCATTCCGGAGGGCAACACCTTCCACGTCCACTGCCCGTCGTCGCTCGGCCTCAGTTGCGTGCGCAGCATGTCGTGCCGATCGACGACCGTCTGCACGGCGTCGGCCAGCCGCCGCCGGTCGATCCCGGCCGGCAGCGGCAGCATCATCGCCTGGGCGAAGCGGGCGCACGCGGATCCCGTCCGTTCGAGCAACTCCCGCATGATCGGTGTCAGCGGTAGCGGGCCCGCGTCGGGCAGTTCCGCCGAAAGTTTTGTCGCGGTGTCACTCTCACCGGTCGCGACCAGGGCGAGTCCGGCGACGGTCTTGCGCTCGAACACATCGCGTGGCGAGAACACCACGCCCGCGGTTCTGGCCCGGGTCACCAGCTGGATCGACATGATGCTGTCGCCGCCGAGGGCGAAGAAGGAATCGTCCGCGCCGACCCCGTCGGAGCCCAGGACGTCCGCGAAGCAGCGGGCGATGATCCGCTCGGTCGGCGTCTCGGGCGCTCGGAAGGGCTTGTCCGGAGCGAACACCGGCGTCGGCAACGCCCGCCGATCCAGCTTCCCCATCGGCGTCAACGGCACCCGATCCAGCACCATGATCGACGCCGGAACCATGGAGGACGGCAACCGGTCGCCCAGATACTCGGTCAGTACCGACGGATCGATCGAACACCCCGGCGCGGCAACGACATACGACACCAGCGACTGCGCCCCCGACTCGGCACGGCTGCCGACCGTCACCGCGTAACTCACCGCGGCGTGCGCCGCCAGCGCCGCGTCGATCTCGCCCAGTTCGATGCGCAGACCACGGATCTTCACCTGGAAATCGGACCGGCCCACATGTTCGACCGTCCCCGCGGACGTCCACCGGGCCATATCCCCGGTCCGGTACATCCGCTCGCCCGGCGCCCAGGGGCACGCGATGAAACGCTCGGCCGTCGCGCCCGACCGGCCGTGATACCCGCGCGCCAGACCGCCACCCGCGACATACAATTCGCCCGCCACGCCGACCGGAACGGGCTCCAGCCGCTGGTCCAGAATCCATCCCGACACGCCACGAATCGGGCCGCCGATCGTCACCGTGTCACCCGCCGTCAGCGGGGCGCTCAGTGTCGCGGCGATGGTCGTCTCGGTGGGCCCGTAGGTATTGAGCAGGGCGTGGCCGGCACCCCAGCGCTGGACCACGTCGGCGCCGTAGTCCTCGCCGCCCACCATGAGGTGGGTGAGATCCGGTAGCGGCCAGCGGGTGTGGTCGATGGTCGACAGCGTGGACGGCGTCACGAGGACATGACTGACGTGTTCGCGGGCGATCAGCTCGGCGAGTTCGTCACCGCCGTACACGTCGCCGGGCGCGATGACCATGGTGGCGCCGGAACCCAGCGACAGCAGCAGTTCCATGACCGAGACGTCGAAGCTCGGCGAGGCCATGTGCAGGGTCCGAGAATCGGATTCGATGCCCAGGGCATCGCGGTGCTCGACGGCGCAGTCGTACAGACCTCGATGCGTGACCGCGACGCCCTTGGGCAGTCCGGTCGATCCCGAGGTGTAGATGAGGTAGGCGAGATCGTCGACCCGCAGTGGCCGGGTCCGTTCGCTGTCGGTGATGGGCCGGCCGTCGGCCACGTCGTCGGTGTGGTCGAGGTCGGCCGGTGTCAGCCAATCGATCCCGTCGGGCAGCCGGGCGCGGACGGACGGCACGGTCACACCGATGACCGCCCCCGACTCGGTCGTCAGGTGCGTGATCCGTTCCCTCGGATGACCCGGATCGATCGGCAGGAACGCCGCTCCCGATTTCGCGATCGCCAATTCGGTCAGCACCGAGTCCAGGGACCGCGGCATCCCGATCGCGACGATGTCCTCGGGGCCGATGCCTCGCCGAATGAGCGCTCGCGCCAGGCGATTCGAACGCTCATCCAACTCGCGATAGCTCATGCGCTGCCCCGCGAACACGATCGCCGCGGCGTCGGGATCCGGTGCGGCCGCGGCCAGCAGATCCGGCAGCGTCATCGGGGCCGCGGCGAGAGCGCCGCGGTGGCTCAGCAGATCGGCGCGCTCGGCGGGCTCGAGGACCTCGATCGCCCCGACCGCAACGGTCGGATCGGCGACCACCGACTCCAGGATCCGGATCCACCGCTGGACCAGCGAATCGACCGTCGCGGCATCGAACAGGTCCGTGGCGTAGGTGACCGCCACCGTCATGCCGCCGCTCGCGTGGTGCGGCGAGAGGATGAACTGCAGATCGAAGCGGGACGCCGTGCCGGGCAGGTCGATCACCGACAGTTCGAGGCCGGGCAGGGCCAGCGTCACCGGTTCCAGGTTCTGGAAGGCCAGCAGCACCTGGAACAACGGATGGCGAGCCTGGGACCGCTGCGTGACCAGCTGGTCCACCACCTGCTCGAACGGGATATCGGCGTGGTCGAACGCGTCCAGATCCACCTGCCGGACCAGGCCGAGCAGGGTGGCGAACGACTGCCCCGGATCGACGGCGGTCCGCAAGACCAAGGTGTTGACGAACATCCCGACCATATCGTCGAGCGCCGCGACGCCACGCCCCGCGATCGGTGTGCCGACCGGAATGTCGGTGCCGCCGCTCATCCGGGCCAGCAATACCGCCAACGCGCCGTGCACCACCATGAACAACGAGGAATCATGCCGTCGCGCGCAGTCCTCCAGCCCTCGGACCAGCCCCGCGCTCAACGAAAAGTTGGTGTTCGCACCACGATTCGACATGACCGCGGGCCGCGGCCGGTCGAACGGCAGGGGTAGCTCGTCGATCACGCCGTCCAAGGTCGTGGTCCAGTAGCGAAGCTGGCGGGCGCTCAGCGACTCCGGTTCGTCGGGCGAGCCGAGGACGTCCCGCTGCCACAGCGCGTAGTCCGCGTACTGAACGGGCAGCGGTGTCCACGAGGGGGTTTCACCGCGCATCCGGGCGGCGAAGGCCGTCGCCACATCGCGGGCCAGCGGAGCCATGGAGAAGCCGTCCGCGGCGATGTGATGCACCACGACGGCCAGCAGGTGTTCGGGTTCCGGGGCATCGGCCACCCGGAACAACCGGGCGCGCACCGGCACCCGGGTGCTCACATCGAAGCCTTCGGTGACGAATTCGGTGACCGCCGGGACCAGTTCGCCGGACGGCACCGTCGTCAGCGCGGGATCCGAGTCCACGTGGTCGACGGATTCGACCACCTGGATCAGCACGCCGTCATGGTCCGGGTACCGGGTGCGCAGCGATTCGTGTCTGGCCAGCACGTCGATCAGGGCCAGCCGCAGGGCCTCGACGTCCAGTTCGCCCCGTAGCCGCAGGGCGATCGGCATGTTGTACGCCCCGGAGCCGGTGTCGTACTGGTTGAAGAACCACATGCGTTGTTGCGCGGGGGCCAGCGGCACCAGATCCGGGCGCGGTCCGGCGATCAGTGGTGGCCGGGATCGCCGGTCCGGTCCGGCTATCTGCTCGACCCTGGTGGCCAGTTCGGCGGTCGTGGCCGCGTCGAACAGCAGCCGCACCGGAATCTCGGTGTCCAGCGCGGCGCCCAGGCGTGCCGCGACCCGGGTGGCGACCAGACTGTCCGCGCCGAGGGCGAAGAAGGAGTCGTCGATGCCGATGGTGTCGATGTGCAGGACCTCGGCGAAGGTCTCGGCGATGAGACGCTCGGTCGGGGTCCGGGGCGCCCGGTACGGCTTGTCGTCGGTGAACACCGGTTCGGGCAATGCTTTTCGATCGAGCTTGCCGGTCGGCGTCAACGGGATCCGGTCCAGCACGATGATCGCGGCCGGCACCATGTAGGGCGGCAGGAGATCGGCGAGACGCCCGGCCACGAGTGCGGTATCGATCGTCTGGCCCGGCGCGGCAACGACATACGAAACGAGCTGCTGGGCTCCCGATTCGGTCCGATAGCCGATCGTGGCGGCGTAACCGACACTCGGGTGACCGGTGAGCACGGCGTCGATCTCACCGAGCTCGATACGCAGACCGCGGATCTTGACCTGGAAATCGGACCGGCCCAGATGCTGGACCGCACCGTCGGCCGACCAGCGGACCACATCACCGGTCCGGTACATGCGCTCACCCGGCGACCACGGACACGCCACGAACCGCTCCGCGGTCAACCCCGCCCGGCGGTGATATCCACGAGCCAACAGGCCACCGGCGACGTACAACTCACCCGCCACACCGATCGGCACGGGCTGCAATCGCTGGTCGAGGATCCAGGCCGAGACGCCGCGGATCGGGCGGCCGATCGTGACGAGCTCACCCGCCGTCAACACGGTCAGCGTGGCCGCGATCGTGGTCTCGGTGGGCCCGTACTCGTTGAACAGTCGACGGCTTCCGCCCCACCGCTCGACCAGCTCCACGCCGTAGTTCTCGCCGCCGACGACCAGATGTCCCAGATCCGGTAAGGGCCACCGGGTGTGGTCGATGGTCGAGAGGGTCGAGGGCGGCATACACGCGTGGCTGACGTGCTCGCGGTCGAGGAGTTCGGCGAGTTCGTCGCCACCGAAGCTGTCGCCGGGTGCGACGACCATGGTCGCGCCCGCGCACAGCGCCAGCAGCAGTTCCAGGACCGAGACGTCGAAGCTCGGCGAAGCCAGATGCAGTGTGCGGGAAGCCGGTCCGATGCTCAGGGTTTCCCGGTGTTCGACGGCGCAGGTGTGCAGTCCGCGATGGGTGACGGCCACGCCCTTGGGCAGCCCGGTCGATCCGGAGGTGTAGAGGACGTACGCGACATCGTCGACCCGCAGCGGCCGCACCCGATCACCGTCGGTGATCGGCCGATCGTCGCCCTCGTCGAGATAATCCGTTGTCAGCCAGTCGATGTCGTCGGGCGACCGGGCGCGGGCGACCGCCGCGGTCAGGCCGACCGCCGCCCTCGAGTCGGTCAGCATGTGGGTGACGCGTTCGACCGGATGGCCCGGATCGATCGGCAGGAAGGCAGCCCCCGACTTGGCCACCGCCCAGACTGCCAGCACCGAATCGATGGACCGCGGCAGGGCGATCGCGACGATGTCCTCCGGACCGATGCCCCGCTCGATCAGCTTCCGAGCCCACCGATTCGAGCGTTCGTCCATCTCCCGGTAGCTCGCGGTGCGCCCGCCGGCGACGATCGCCGTCGCCTCGGGATCCACCGCGACCGCGGCGGCCAGCAGTTCGGGCAGGGTGGCCGGTGTGGTCGCGGATGCGCCGCGGCGGGTCAGCAGATCGGCGCGCTCGTCGGGTTCGAGCACATCGATCGACCCGACCGGAACCGTCGGATCGGCGACCACGGACTCCAGAATCCGGATCCACCGACGGACAAGGGAATCGATCGTCGAGGCATCGAACACATCGGTGGCGAAGGTGACCGTGCCGGTCGTGTCGTCCTCACCGTCGGGTGCCGACAGGTCGAATCGCAGGTCGAAGCAGGATGTTTCGCCGACCTGGCCGACCGTCAGCAACACTTGGCACACGGGGTCTCGCGAGAGTTCCTCCGCCACTTGTTCGAACGCGATATCGGCATGGTCGAATGCACTCAGATCTACCTGGCGGACCCGGTCGAGTAATTCGGCGAAAGGCTCCCGTGGATCGACTTCGGTACGCAACATCACGGTATTGACGGATTTCCCGACAGCATCGTCGACCGGTGTGCCGACCGGAATATCGGTGCCGCCGCTCATTCGCGCCAGTAACACCGCCAACGCCGAGTGCGCCACCATGAGGAATGAAGAATCATGCTGCCGTGCGCAATGATCCAATCCGCGAACGAGTCCCGCGCGCAAGGAGAAATCCGCGGTCGCGCGCCGGTCCGGCAGCACCGCGGGCCGCGGCCTGTCGTAGGGCAGCGGAAGCACTTCGGGAAGATCCGCGAGGGCCTTCCGCCAGAACGCCAGATTCTCACGGCGGCGGCGGATCCCGGCGCCCTCGGCGGCGCTGCGCGGATGGACCTGTCCGAGCCCGGCCTCCGACGCGGCGGCGAACTCGTCGAGGAACTCGGCGAATCCGGTGCAGTGCGCCGACAGTTCGTGGTCGGTGTAGAGGTGGGGATTGGCCAGGAACTGGAGGATCGTCCGCGGCGGATCCCCGGTCCGATACACGTCGATCAGCAGATCCTCGACCGGGCCGGAGCTGAGGATGTGGAACTGTCCGGTCACCGAACCGAACTCGAGTTTGTGGTCGAAGAGCATGACGTTCACGACCGGGCCCGCGAACCTCCGCTGCGCGCCGGGGATCCCCAGGGCGGCGCGAATGTCGGTGAGCCCGCACCGCTGATGCCGCAGAACGCCCACCAGATCGGACTGCACCCGCAGTGCCAGCGTCGCGACGGTGTCGTCCGGCTCGAGGGTGATCGGCAGCGGCGCGACATTGACGAAAACCCCTGCGGATCGCCGCAGCACGGCGGTCGTGCGACCTGACACCGGAATATTGACCAGCACGTCGTCGCGGCCGGTCTTGCGGGCCAGATAACAGCCGAACGCGGCGATCACCAGCGCGGCCGGGCTCGCCCCCACCGCATTCGCCGAACGATCGATCCGCTCCATCGTCGCCGCCGACAGGTCGGTGATCGCGACGGCACTGTCCGCGCACGCGGGCGCCTGCCCGGCGGCCAGACTGGTCTCCTCGCCGATCCCGGCGAGCTTGTCCGCCCAATAGGCCTGATCGTCGGTGAATCGCTTCGACTCCCGGTAACTGCGATCGGCCTCGTACAGGGCGCTGATGTCCGCGGGCCGACTGGGCTCGGCCGTGACGCCTTGCGCCGCCGCCGTATACAGCGCCGCGATCCGGTTCACGATCATCATCGCGCCGTAGCCGTCGAGCGCGACGTGATGACACCGGCTGTACAGCAGATAGCGCCGATCTCCCACCTGCACTATCGCCGTCGCGACCAACAGGTCCCGGGTCATATCCAAGGGCGCCGTGTACTCCCGGCGCATCCATTCCACGCCCGCCGCGATCGGATCCGGTGCGTCCCGGACATCGATCAGCGTTGCCTCCTGGCCGAGTGCCGGGTCGTACACCTGATACGGGACACCGTCGGTCTCGACCAGTCTCAGATACCCCGATTGGAACTCGTGACCCGCTTGTATCGCTGCCACGCACAGCGTTTCGATGTCGAGGTCGCCGTCGAACTCGATATATTGCGCCTCGGATATCGGCACATCGGGACTCAATTTCTGGGCCAGCCACAATCCCTGCTGACCGGCGGACAGCGGTATCGGCTGCGGTCGCGGTGCAGTCATGGTTTCCCTTTGGTTCTGACCGCGCATTATTCGCGCATTATCTACTGCAAAACCCCGACCGCCGCCAGTATATGCCCAGCGGTCATAGCTGTATACGAACCAGCGCCGCGATCGGTTCTGGTTCGAAGGGCGTAGATTCGGTCGATAGCAACGATTCGGCGACATTTGGTCTTCGATCGGACCACCGAATCCATCTCTATTCGTTCAGCGTTGGAGTCGATGCTCCATGAAGCGCCGGACCTGGTAGCGGTGGACGGCGGACCAGGCCTGGACCCGGACCGCCCACCAGGGCGCCACCTCACCGGGTCGGGCGGTGACGGCGTGCGCGATGAGGTCGGAGGCCTCGTCGACGGACAGGGCGGGGATCCGGTGGAAGTCGGTGGGGGCGCTCATCCTGGTGTGGACCAGTGGCATGTAGATCGAGGTGGTGGTGATGCCATCGCCCGCGATCTCCGCGGCCACGCTGCGCAGCCAGACGTCGAAGGCCGCTTTCGAGGCGCCGTAGGCCGACCAGCGCGGACTCGGCGGCATGAGCACACCCCAGGTGGAGACGTTCACGATGTGTCCCTGCCCGCGGGCGCGCATGGCCGGCAGCAGGGTCAGCAGCAGCCGCACCGGGCCGAGGTAGTTGATGTCGATGGTGCGGGTGAAATCGTGGAAACGGTTGTAGGACTCGGCGATCGGGCGCCGAATCGACTTGCCCGCGTTGCTGATCACCACATCGATGTGCCCGTGCTCGGCCAGCAGTTGCTCACCGAGCAGGCCCACGGCCCGCATGTCGGTCAGGTCGGTCGGGTAGACGAGGGCGATGCCGCCCGCGGTCGTGATCTCGGCGGCCAGCTGTTCCAGTTCGGGCTGTGAACGCGCCACCAGCAGCACTTCCGCGCCCGCCGCGGCCAGCTTGCGCGCACTGGCCCTGCCGATGCCGTGCGAGGCCCCTGTCACCAGGACGACTTTGCCGGTGACAGCCGTCCGCAACGACTCCTCGGCGGGCCGGAAGGTCGGGTACAGCAGCCGGATCGCCACCCGCTCGGTGCGTGAGCGCCGACGGTGTGGGACCGGAGTCTCGTCCACCCGTCGACTGTATCCCTCGGCGCTATCCCCCGGAACCGATGATCCGCTCGATATTGCGCTCCGCCAGCGCGGCGATCGTCAGTGAAGGGTTGACCGTTCCGGTGCTGCCCGGCACCGCCGCCCCATCCATGACATAGAGGTTCCGGTAGCCACGCACCCGGCCGTATTCGTCTGTCGCGCGTCCGATTACCGCGCCGCCCAACGGGTGCGCGGTGATCGAGGCGTTCGCTTCCAGGTCGGATCGGACGATCTGCTCGCAGTGGCAGGTCATGGTGTCGTTGACCTCGCGGGCTCGGGCGAGGTAACCGGCGGCGCCGTCAGCCGGCCACAGCAGGTCCACGCGCCCGTCGTCCGCGCAGACGAACCGGCCGCGGGTGTCGTCGAGCACCATGCCCAGCGATCCGAGCAGTCCGATGTCGAAGGGCGTGGAGCCCGGGATGAACCAGCTCTCCAGGGATACGGGCGCACCCGCTTCGTCCAGAATCCGGCTCGCGGAAGGCGTGCCCTGCGTGCCCACTTCGAGCGTGGTGAGCGGCCGAGCCAGGGCGACATCGCCATTGCCGCCCCAGCCCTCGCCGATGTGCTCGTTCAGGTTCGGCAGCGCGCCGCTCGCCCGCGCCCGCACCAGCAGCTCGGAGGTGCCGACGGAGCCGGCGGCCAGGAACAACATGTCGCAGGTCAGCGTCCGGGTGCGGAGGACTTCACCGGTAGGGGCCAGTTTGGTCACGGTGACGGCATGGCGGCCGGGCTCCGCGGCGATGGCGTCCACGCGATGACCCGGGTAGATCCGGGCGTGACCGGTGTCCTCGGCCCAGCGCAGATAGTTCTGGTTCAGATCGAATTTCGCTCCGTTGGAGTTGCCGAGGTCGGAACAGCCCACCGTCGCCGACCGCAGCGATCGCCCGGCCAGCTCGTCGCGAATCACGTCCCACCGCCAGGTGCCGTCGATGGGCTGCGGGGCGTAGCCGGCCGCGCGGGCCTGTTCGTCCCACGCGCGGGAGTGCGCGAACGCGGGGGAGCGGTAGATGTCGTCCGGTATCGGGCTGGGCCGCAACATCTCTCGAACCCTGGGGTAGTAGACGTCGTGCATCTCGCGGTAGTCGACCACGCCCCGGAACACCTGTTCGAAGAACCGCTCTTCCGGCTCGATCATCACCCCGGTGAACACCACCGAGCCGCCGCCGACACACGCCGCGCGCCACACGTCGATGCCCGGGTAGACGCTCACGTCGAGGACTCCGCCGAACGAGTCGACCGCCACCGGGATCCGGTTCGCCCCGGTGAAGGTGGTCCGATGCCAGAAGCCGCGGCCGTCGGGGATCGTGTCGACGGCGAAGATGGAGCGCCACACATCGTTCGGCCAGCGCGATCCGCGCTCGAGCACCGCGACGTCGATCCCGGCCTGCGCCAGGCGCAGTGCGGTGACCGCCGCCCCGAATCCGGATCCGACGACGATCGCGGGGACGTGATCGGCCGGATCCGGCAGCGGCGCGAAGATCTCCGGCACCAGCGTGCGGTAGATCGGCGTCTTCGGGCTCTGGCCGGGAATGTCCGCCCGTGCGACGGACGTGGCCGCACCCGTTCCCGCGAGGCCCAGCAACGCTGCGGCCGACCCGACGCTCGCGAGGAAACAGCGCCTGTCCATGGTGGTTCGCTCGCCCGATCCGTCTGTCATTCCAGCACCCCTGGCAATCCCATAGCGAATCACTATCATAAGGGGCAGGCCAGGGGGCGGTGAGGTGACAGATGGCGACTCGCACATGGACTCGGTGGCTGCTGATGCACGGCCTTTTGCGGACCTTCGCTCGGTGGTCGGCGCGTCGAGGTGAGCCCTTGGGAAAGCTCTCCCTCGGACCGGACGGCCTGCTCGGCTCGTCGCCGTACATCGAGGAGATCCGGCAGCGGGGCACGATTCCCCGGATGTCGGGTGTGCACATCACCGCCGATTACGAAGTGTGCCGGCTCATCCTGCGCGACCGCAGCTTCGGCGTGGTCTCGCCGAATCATCCGGGTCTGCCCAAGCCGATCCGCTGGCTGCTGGCCAGAACGGATCCGGGACTTCCGAACCTGGGGGAACCGCCCTCGATGCTGGTCACCGATCCGCCGGACCACACCCGGTATCGGCGCACCATCGGGCAGGCCTTCGGCCCGAAGGCGATCGCGGCGCTCGAGCAGCGAGTCGCCGAAGTGGCGGATGAGCTGATCGACCGCCTGGAATCGACGCCTCGACCCGATCTGATCGGCGATTTCTCCGCGCGGATTCCCGTCACCATCATCGCCGAAATGCTCGGGCTGCCCCCCGATATGCATTCGACCCTGCTGAAGTGGGGCGACTCCGGCGCGCCGCTGCTCGAACGCGGGCTGGCCTGGAGCACCTACCGCGACGCCGTCGAGGACCTGGTGGAGGTCAAACACTACTTCGAGCGGCAGTTCGATGAACTCGAGAACGAACCGCGCGACGACGTGCTCGGCATGCTGGCGGCCGATGACGCCCTCACCCGCCGCGAGCAGGTGGCCAACGCGGCCCTGCTGCTGGACGCCGGATTCCTGACCACGGTGAATATGCTCGGCAATGGGATCGCCCTGCTCGCCGGCCATCCCGATCAGCTGGAACTGCTGGCCGCCGAACCGTGGCGGTGGCGCAACGCGATCGAGGAGATCCTGCGCTACGACGGACCGGTGCGGATGACCGGCCGGGTCGCGAACCATGACGTGGACATCGATCATCAGCGGATCCCGGCGGGTTCCCTCGTCCTGCTGTCGTTGGCCGGAGCCAACCACGACCCAGCGGTCTTCCCCGACCCGCATCGATTCGACGTGACCAGGGAAAATGCCGCCGAACATCTCGCGTTCGGCAGCGGGATCCACGGGTGCCTGGGATCCCGGCTCGCCCGGCTGGAAGGCGGCATCGCGCTGCCCGCGCTCTTCGATCGGTACCCGGATCTGCGTCTGGACGGGCCGCCGATCCCGCACCCCCTGCGCAACCTGCACGCCTACCGCTCCATGCCCGTCGAGCTGGGGGCGCGAGCGACCCCTAGATGAGGCCCTGCTCGGCGGCCCGGATCTTGCGGTAGACGCGCCGGTCGTAGCGCAGTGGCCGGGGGAGCAGCGGCCACGCCGTCCGGACCGTGCCCGCGAAGACCCGGAAACCGAACTCGTCGAGCCGATTCCAGTCGATGCCCAGGATCTCGCGGCCGCGCTCGGGCATTATCGCGGCGAGCAGCCAGACATTGAATGCCATGAAGGGCCGCCGGATCACCGCCCACGCCCAGCTCGGCACCCCCGGCACCGGGGGAATCGGGATGCCGGCCGCCCGCAGCGCGAAGTCGGTGGTCTCGTTGGCCTCCAGCTCGTCGGCGAGCATGTGCTCCCAATACGCCTGGAACTCTTCGTAAGTCCCGAACACCGGCTGCGCCGAGAGCCCATAGCGCTCCCACCAGGTGACGCCCTCGGCCCAGAGCTGCTGCTTCTGATCGCCGGTCAGGGGGGTGCCGAAGTGCTCGTTCATGGCCATGACGGCCTCGACGAACGTGACGTGCGTCCACCAGAAGATGTCGGGATTCAGCGCGTGATACCGCTGTCCGTGGTGGTCGACGCCCTTGATGTCGCGGTGGTAGTCGCGGACTCGCACGGCCGCGGCGGACTCGGGCGGGTCGTAGACGGAGTCCTCGATGCGCGGCACCGAGCGCAGCAGCCGGTCCCACGGGTCGTCGAAGAAGTTCGAATGCTGTTGCAGCGCCGCGGAAACGGCGGGGTGCATGTTCTGCAAGGTGCCGGAGCGCCCGAAGAACAGCTTGAGGCGATGGTCGCCGAAGTACTCCCACAGCAGTGAGCCGGGGCCCAGCGGTGCGCGCGGGGGCGAGGTCGTCGGCTGTTCGTTCGCTGCTGCGCTGCTCATGGCATGGCCTCCACATCATTGGGAACTCCTGCCGAAGAGTGCAACATATTCACTCTCTTTGTCGCAAGACTATGCGACGAAATTTGTCGTACTGTCGCATCCGGCTAGAATCCGGTCAGGAGGTGTGCCCGGTGGAATCACCCTTTTCGTTGCAGGCCCTGCTCACGGCCGTCGAACCCGACGATGCCGTGGACACGCGCATCAAAGAGGCTGCCCTGGAGCAGTTCTCGCTGGTCGGCATCCGCCGGACCAGCGCCGACGACATCGCCAAGCGAGCCGGGGTGAACCGGGCCACGCTCTATCGGCGGATGGGCGGCCGGGAGGAGATCACCCGGGCCGCGCTCGCCCACGAGGTGCGCCGCACCCTGGCCGAGATCGAACAAGCCATCGGAGATATCGCCGATCCGCTGGAACGACACACACGCGGGTTCATCATCACCGTCACCGCCCTGCGCGATCATCCGCTGCTGCGGCGGCTGTTCGCCGTGGACCGCGACGAGGTGCTGGGCTGGCTCACCCTCGAGGCGGGTGAGATCCTGCGCATCGCGACGGCGTTCGTGACCGCGCAGGTGAGCGCGGGCCGGGTCGAGCTGGGGCTGACCGGGGACGAGCAGGCGGAGTTCTACGCCACCACCATCGTGCGGCTGATCCACTCGCTGGTGCTGACGCCGGACGCCCCGCCGCTGCTGGACTCCGAGGAGCGGCTGCGCGCCTACGCCGTCCGCTACCTCCAGCCGTTGCTGACCGCCCCCTGATCCGCGTTCACTCCGCGGCCAAGTGCTTGCGCCGCGAGACGATATAGATGCCGACGATCAGCGCCCACGCGGGCAGGACCCACGCGATGCGGATCTCGGTGGTCACCGCGATCAGCATGAAAAGCGCTGCCGCCGTGGACATCAGGGTCAGCCAGCGCGGGAGCGCGCGGGTGATGCGGCCGAGATTGGCCAGGGAGAGCATGAAGACCGCGGACAGGCGGGGCGCGATGACGGTGATCAGGATCGTCCCCAGGCCGTGACTGGCCGGGTAGGCGTCCGCGGCGGTCGCGGGGTTCACGTGCTGGGCGAGGGTGGCCGGCACCGCGAAGGCGGCCACGGACGTCAGCAGCAGGCCGATGAGAAGCACTCCGCTGCCCAGGAAGACGGTGGCGAACAGCTGGTCCTCGCCGGCGCCGAGGCGGCGGCGGAGGGTGCCGATGAACCACAGCAGCGCGATCGAGGCCACCACCATGATCAGCACGACGGCGGTGAGCCGGGTGCGATTGCCGGACTGGGAGAGCCACTGTTCCACGGTCGCGTGATCGGCGCTCCAGCCGGGCATGCCGCGCAGCATCTCCACCCCGATCAGGGTGAGCACCGCGAATACGATTCCGGTGAAGCCCATGGCCTCGATCGAGGCCATGCGGCCGGGCCCCCGCGTGGTCGGTACCGTCGAGCTCATGTCCTCGTTCCTCGTCAGTCGGTTGAATCCGGTTGGGGGAGAGCGCCGTCCGGACCGCGTCGGCACTGGGTGATGCGATCCGGACAGGTGCGGCGTCAGGGCGTGACGATCGCGAAATCAGGGTTGGATTTGTCGAGCAGTCCGGTGAGCCGCTTCCACACCGTCGTATCGCCCTCGGCCTGGACGTTGTCGAACGAGCCGGTGCCGATCAGCTGCAACAGGCCGAGCTTGGTGAGCGTGACATCCAGATCCGAGGTGTGGTCCCGGGTCGTCGGGTAGTGGATCAGCGCCCCGTGGCTCAGCTCCATGCGGTAGTTCTCGCCGCTGTCGGTGAAATGCCAGCTGATGCTGAATTTTTCGGACCAGGCCCGCTCGCCCACGACATTGAGCGACAGGGTGTCGAACAGCTGGGTGATACTCATCGCCTTCGCCATCTCGGGGCTGGGCGCGAGCAGGGTGTGGGGGATGGGGTTGCGCAATTCGAACGCGCCGGTGAGGAAACAGTTACGCCAG
Source organism: Nocardia sp. CA-145437 (assembly GCF_050956485.1). Classification (NCBI taxonomy): domain Bacteria; kingdom Bacillati; phylum Actinomycetota; class Actinomycetes; order Mycobacteriales; family Nocardiaceae; genus Nocardia; species Nocardia sp. CA-145437. The sequence continues at coordinate 1,461,874 of NZ_CP191204.1, forward strand.
GTGGCGTTTTCGGCACCGTAGGCCAGGCGTTCCAGGATCGAGGCGAGCGCCTTCTTCGCCTCGGCGTGGGACGGGTCGGCGAAGACCGCGTGACTGCCCAGTTCCGCCGCGAACCGCAGGTCGCCAGAGCTCGCGAACTCCTTCACCTTGGCCACGGTCGCGTCGACACCGCCGAGCAGCTGCACGTACCGGTTGGCCTGCTCCTGTGGCGGATGCATCCACAGGTGTGCCGGGTTGGCGTCGTACCAGCCGAGATAGCGCTGGTAGATGGCCTTCACGTCGTGGCTGATCGAGCCGTAGTAGCCCCGGTTGTTCCACTGCGCCGCCAGATCCGGCGCGAGCGGGAAGTCCTCGGCGATCTCGCTGCCGGTCTCGCCCTGGTTCATCCGGCGCACGGTCTGGTCGTGCAGGTAGGCGTAGGTGTCGCGCTGCTGGGTCAGGAACTCGACGAGGTTCTCCCGGCCCCAGGTCGGCCAGTGATGCGAGGCGAAGACGACGTCGGCGCGGTCGGCGAACAATTCGATGGCCTCGGCGATGTAGCGCGACCACATGCGCGAGTCCCGAACCTGAGCGCCGCGCAGGGTCAGGATGTTGTGCAGGGTGTGGCAGGCGTTCTCGGCCATGCACAGCGCGTTGCGGTCCGGGAGCAGGAAGTTCATCTCGGCGGGGGCCTCGGTGCCCGGTGTCATCTGGAAGATGAACCGCACGCCGTCGATCTCCTCCTCCTGCCCGGTCGCGGTGATGTCGAGGGTCGGTGGCAGCAAACCGAATTCACCCGCCGACGCGATCGGGCCCAGGCCCATGCCGACCACGCCCTCGGGGTTACGCTGCAGGTTCGCGCCGGAGTAGTACATGCCGCGGCGCAACATGGCCGTGCCGGCGTACACGTTCTCGGAGATGGCGTGTTCCATGAAATGCTCGGGCGCGATGATCGGCACCGTGGTGTCCGGGGCGACCACGCCGAGCACGCCGCCGAAGTGGTCCGCGTGCGGGTGGGTGTAGATCACCGCCCGCACCTCGCGGTCGCCGCGATTCGCGCGGTAGAGCCCCAGCGCGGCGGCCGCGGTCTCCGTGCTGACCAGCGGGTCGACGACGATCACGCCGTTGTCGGACTCGATCAGGGTCATGTTCGAGATGTCCAGGCCGCGAACCTGATACACGCCCTCGCACACCTCGTACAGGCCGTGGATGGCGGTGAGCTGGGACTGCCGCCACAGGCTGGGCGGGACGGTGTCCGAGCCCTCGCCCTTCAGGAAGTCGAAGGAGTCGGCGTCGTACGCCGTGCCGCCGTTCTTCGCCGGAATCACACCCGGTATCAGACGGGCGATGAACCCGCGCTCGGCGTTGTCGAAATCGGTGCGGTCGACGGGTGCTGCTGTCATCGTGCTGCCACCTCACTGTTGGGTTTTCCGACTGTCGATCCAGTTCGTTCCGAGGTCGACGGCCTTGGCGACCGGCCCGAAGATCTCGGGCTCGGACCCGACGATGCCGTCGACGCCGAGCTCATCGGTGAGCCCGGTGTGTTGCAGGACCCGCGCCAGCTCCGGTCGCACGCCCGCGAGCACGAGTCGCCCACCGGCGTTGTGCAATTCGCGGTTGTAGCGTTCGAGCAAGCGCAGGATGGCGGAGGAGGGGATGTCGGGCATGGCGCGCAGGACCAGCACCAGCACCGCGTTGCGGGCTCCGGAGACGTCGGGCAGGGCGGCTTCCAGGCGGGGTAGTTCGGCGAAGAAGCTGCTGCCGCGGTAGTCGAGGACGGTGACCTCGCCGGGCGGAAGGGCTTTCGGCACGGGGGCGGTGAACCATTTGCCCGCCTCGTCGCGGGTCAGTCCGACCAGTTGGATCTGGCCCGCCGCCTGCACGCAGTACAGCAGCAGCGACAGCATCGCGCCGATCACGATGGCCTGCTGCAACGGCAGCTGGGTGGTGGCCGCGAAGGTGGCGATCATGGCGGCGGTGGACAGCATCGACGTGCGGGCCACCAGCGTGATGTCCTTGACCTTGCCCCAGATCAGCTCGCCGCCGACGACCAGGATGAGTCCGCCGATCACCGGCATCGGGATGCGCTCGGCCAGGCTGCCGCAGATGACCACCACCAGCGCCAGGAAGATGCCGGAAATGATGCCGGCCCAGCGGGTTCGGGCCCCGACCCCGGCCGCGACGCCGGTCCGGGACAGCGAGCCGCCCGACGGCAGCGAGGAGAACAGGCCGCCGCCCAGATTGGCGATGCCCTGGGCGGTGAAGTCGGCGTTGACGCTCGATCGGCTGCCGTCCGGGTTGGGCATGGACGGCGCGACACTGGCGGCCTGGGCCAGCGCGACCAGCGCCACCGACAGCGCGCCGGCGGCCAAGTGCGGCATGGCATCCCAGTTCGGCAGGGACAGCCCGGGCAGCGCGCCGGGGATGCTCGCGATATCGGAGACGAGTTCGACGTCGGTGCCCAGGATCGCGACCGCCACGCTGACCACCACCATGGCGACCAGCAGGGCCAGGGCCTCGATCCTGGGTATCAGCCTGGCGACCGCCCAGACCAGGATGGTGCCGACGGCGACCCAGGTGGCCGAGGACTGCCAGTGCCCGATGCCGGTGAGCCAATTCCATACCTGCACAAGCTTGTTGTGCCCGGGCGGCTTGTAGCCGGTGGCGTCCTTGAATACGCCGGTCATGATCTGCAGGGCGATGCCGGTGGAGAAGCCGACCATGACGGCGTTGGACACGAAGCTCATGACCACGCCCAGGCGCAGCACGCCCATGCACACCATGACCACGCCGACCAGCAGGGTCAGCGCGGCCAGATTGCCCGCGTCGTGCGGATCGAGTCCGGCGGTGGCGATGGCGGATTGGCCGGTGAGGGCGATCGCGCTGGTCAGGGTGGTGACCATGAGGACGGTGGAGGCGGTGAGCGAGCCCAGGATGGGCGGCACCACGCCGGCGTAGAGTCCGGCCACCGGATTGAATCCGGCGATGGAGGCGTAGGCCATCCCCTCGGGGATGCTGAACAGACCGGTCGCCATTCCGGCGGTGACGTCCTTGGCTGTTGGTTTGCCGATGCGTTGCCGAATGTTCGTCACGCTTGTGCCCACGCGTGTGTCTCCTCGCTGCCCGATCAGCCGTAGACAAGCTGGAACCCAGATCAAGTAGAACGCGGCGCACCGCGTCCGCGAACAGCCTTACATAGACCGGGCGAACTTCCGGCAAATTGATACCGGTCTGTTGCTCAGAACTGCCCCCTGGACGAATCCGGACGTACGTCTCAGGATGAGACCTGATCTTCACCGGTGAGGAGTGGGCATGGTGGCCGAGCAGCGCGTGGATTGGCTGACGGGCGGGGTGCGGCGGTCGGTCGCCTCGGATCGGATCGTCGCGGTCGCCTCGGAACTGTTCCAGACCCGTGGCTTCGACCGGGTGGGCATGGACGACGTGGCGGCGGCGGTCGGCTGCTCACGGGCAACTCTCTATCGGCACTTCCCGGGCAAGGCGGCGCTGTTCGACGCGGTCATGGCCAAGTCGGCGGTGGGGGTCGCCGAGCGGGTGGCCGCGACCGTGCGGCGCTACGAGGGCTCGCGGCGGATCGTGGAGGCCATCCTGGCGTCGGTGGCGGCGGTGCGTTCGGATCCGGTGCTGGCCAAGGGGTTCGCCGGCACCCGGGCGGGCGGCAGTGACGGCGCGTTCGCCAGCTCGCCGGAGCTGGGGCGGATCGCGACCCTGCTCACCGGCGTGGCGCCGGATGACGAAGCGGTGCAATGGATTGTGCGCATCGTGCTCTCGCTGCTGACCTGGCCGCTGGCCGACGCCGCGAGCGAGCGGCGGATGGTGGAGCGCTTCATTCGCTGAAACCGGCCGGAACGCGCCCTTGTCTACTGTCTGGGACAGTCCTACACTTGCTCTATCGAACACGCGGTACTAGGTACTTCGTGTCGCATCAAGGATGGTCCAGATGGCGAATACCCTTCCGGCGCAGACCTATCCCCGGGCCCGCCGTATCAGGTTCCGATTCGATCGCGCTTCCGGCGACAAGTACTTCGTCGAGAACGACATGGTCTACAGCCATTTCGTGGCCGGCATGTCCGGCGGCTTCCCGGCGGGGGAGGAGTCCTTCATCCGCTCGGTCCGCCGGGTGGCCGACCGGGTCACCGACCCGGTGCTGAAGAAGCGGGTGACCGGCTTCGTCGGGCAGGAGGCCATGCACGGCCTCGAGCATCGCAAACTCAACGACAAGCTGGTCGAGCTGGGCTATCCCATCGCCTGGCTGGACTCGCCGCGGGCCGTCGAGCGTATGCGGTGGATCGAGGAGCGGGTGTCGCCCGAGGTGCACCTGGCCATGACGGCGGCAGCCGAGCACTACACGGCGGTCCTGGCGCAGCGCATTCTGTCCAGCGAGGAGATCCAGGCGATTCCCGGCGATCCGGAAGTCTGGAATCTGCTGAATTGGCATGCGCTGGAAGAACTCGAGCACAAGTCGGTGGCCTTCGACGTCTTCCGTGCGGTCGGCGGCAGCGAGCGCACCCGCATCGCGGTCATGCTCGCCATGTACTCGCTCACGCTGCCGCTGACCTATGTGACGCTGGCGCTGGCCGTCGGGCGCGATCCGGTCGCGCGGCAGCAGCCGATCCGCGTTGCGCGCGAGGCGTATCGGCTGTTCACCGGTCCGGTCTTCCACCGGCTCATGCCGGAGCTGGGCAAGTATCTGCGCCCCGGCTTCCACCCCGACGACATCGACACCTCCGCCCTGCTGTCCCGTTGGCAGTCGGAGCTTTTCGGCGACGACGGCCAGCTCGTCGACCACCTCAAGTAGTCACAACTCCATTGCCAGAAAGGACCGGCCAATGACGATCGGTCGGCAGGACTCCGCGTCCCTCATGCCCTACCCGAAGGTGCGGCGCATGCGTTTCCGGTTCGGCGACCCCGAGCCGATGGCGCACCAATTCGTCCGGGGCGACATCCCTTTGACGCATTTGATCGCCGTGCTCTCCGGCGCCTTCCCGCCGGGGGAGGAATCGTTCATCCGCTCGGTGCGCAAATTCTCCGGGCAGATCACCGATCCCGTGCTCAGGAAGCGGGTGGCCGGATTCATCGGGCAGGAAGCCGTGCACGGGCAGCAGCATCGGCGGTTGAACGAGCAGCTCGTCGAGAACGGCTTCCCGATCGTGCGGTTGTTCACCTTCGCACCCGGCGCGCTGCGCGAACGCGGGGTGATGGCGATCGAGAACGCGGTGCCGCCGGAGGTGCATCTGGCGTTCACGGCCGCGGCCGAGCATTACACGGCCACACTGGCCAAACGCATTCTGAGCAGCCAGGAGATCCAGGACATTCCGGGGGATCCGGAGGTGTGGCATCTGCTGAACTGGCACGCCTTCGAAGAGCTCGAGCACAAGTCGGTGGCGTTCGACGTCTTCCGGGCGACCGGCGGGACCGAGGTCGTGCGGATCGGGGTGATGGCGGGGATGTACGTGTTCACCATCCCGGTGGTGTCGCTCGGCGTCCTCGCCTCGATCGTCGGCGATCCGCGCAGTTGGCGGCCGTGGCAGGTGGCGCGGCAGACGGTGCGGCTGGCGCGCGGGCCCATCGTGAAGGGCCTGCTGAAGGAGATGCGGCCCTATATGCGGCCGGGCTTCCATCCCGACGACATCGACACCGATGGGCTGCTCGCGCAATGGCAGCGAGAGCTCTTCGGCGCGGACGGCGAACTGTCCGACCGCATCGGCTGAGCCGGAGGAGATCGACATGGCAACACAGCGCGGTGGCACGGGTGCGCCGTCCGCCGTCCGGCCCGATCACGAGGTCATCGTGGTCGGCGCCGGATTCGGGGGCATCGGCAGCGGGATCGCACTGCAACGGAGGGGAATCCACGACTTCGTGATCGTGGATAAATGGGATCGGGTCGGCGGCACCTGGCACGCCAACACCTATCCCGGTGTGGCGGTCGACATTCCGTCGTTCATCTACAGCTTCTCCTACGAGCAGCGCGGGGACTGGTCGCGGATCTTCGCTCCCGGCACCGAACTGCGGGACTACGCCGAGGGCATGGTCGACAAGTACGGGCTGCGGGAGAAACTGCGGCTGAACACCACCATCATGGCGGCCGACTTCGACGACCGGAACAGTCTGTGGCGCTTGCGCACCGACGGCGGGGAGAAGCTCACCGCGCGGTACATCGTGCTGGCGATCGGTGGGCTGGAACGGCCCAAGATGCCCGACATCCCGGGACTCGACGACTTCGGCGGGACACTGGTGCACACGGCGCTGTGGGATCACGATGTCTCCCTGGCCGGGAAGCGGGTGGCGGTCATCGGCACCGGAGCCACAGCGCTGCAACTGATTCCGGCGATCGTGGACGAGACCGAGCACCTGACCGTGTTCCAGCGGACGCCCATCTGGGTGTTCCCGAAGAACGACGCCGAGGTCGGACCGCTCGGGCGGATGATGCTGGGCAATACCCGGATCCGCACCGCCCTGCGGCTGGCGGGCAATCTCGGGACCGAGGTCGCCATGAGCGGCATGGTGGCCGGACCGGCCTGGCTGACCTCGACCGTGCGCCGGGCCGCCGAGGTGCCGATCCGCCGCTGGATGCGGTCCCAGGTCCATGATGCGGAGCTGCGGGAAAAGCTCACGCCGCGTTACGGATTGGGCTGCAAGCGGCCGTCCATGTCCAATGACTACCTGCGGACCTTCAACCGGTCCGACGTCAGCCTGGTCACCGACTCCATCGCGCGGATCACCGAGCGCGGGGTGGTCACCGTGGACGGGACCGAGCACGAGGTCGACGTGCTCGTCTGCGCCACCGGCTTCAAGCTGTGGGAGAAGGGTTCGATCCCGCCGTTCCCGGTGCGCGGGCGTGGCGGGCAGGATCTCGAGAAATTCTGGGACGAGCACCGATATCAGTCCTACCAGGGTGTTTCGGTGCCCGGATACCCGAACTCGTTCACCATCACCGGGCCGTACGGGTTCGTGCTGGGTTCCTACATCTGGATGATCGAGGCCACCTCGGCCCATCTGGCGCGGGTCATCGCCGAGTCCGAGGCGCGCGGCACCACGGAGGTCGAGATCCGGCAGGAGGTGCACGACGAGTACTTCCGGCAGTGCCTGCGCAGGCAGCGGAAGAACTTCTTGTTCACGCCGGTGTGCGAGGGCTCCAATACCTACTACCTCGACAATCACGGCGATTCGCCGTTCCGGCCGTCCACGCACGGCGAGATGTACTGGCAGAACCGGCATTTCGATCTGGACGTCTACCGCTACACGGTGGGTGCGCCGGTCGCGGCCCGGACGGTCGCGCTCTCGGAGGAGGTCTCGTGAAACTCAATGCCATCGATCCGAAGCTGGTGGTGGTCACCGGCGCGGGCAGCGGGATCGGCGGGCGACGGCACTGCGGTTCGCGCGCGGGGGATCCCAGGTGATCGTCTCCGATATCGACAAGGACGCGGCGCTCTCGACGGTGGCGCTCATCCAGGCCGAGGGCCGGCCTGCGGTCGCCGCCCAGCTCGACGTGACCGATCCGCACGCCTGGGCGGCTTTCGCCCGGGACGTGCACGCCGATCACGGGGTGCCGGACGTGCTGGTCAACAATGCCGGAATCCTGGTCAGCGGGGCGTTCCTGGATCTCGAACCCGACGACTGGGAACGGCAGCTGGACGTGAACCTGCTCGGGGTGGTGCACGGCTGCCGGTCGTTCGGGCGGCTCATGATCGACGAGGGCAAGCGCGGGCACATCGTGAACATCGCCTCCGCGGCCGCGTTCACCCCCACGCCGGTCATGTCGGCGTACTCGGTGTCCAAGGCCGGGGTCAAGATGCTCACCGAATGCCTGCGGCTGGAGTTCGCGCCGAAAGGCATAGGGGTGAGCGCGATCTGCCCGGGCGTGATCAATACCGATATCGCCCGGCACGCCACCGCGGTGGGAGTGGATCCGCGGCTGGTGGAGCGCGGGCAGCAGCTCACCGCGCAGCTCCAGGAGCTGGCCGAACGCCTGCCGTTCTCGCCGATGAGCCCCGATCTGGTGGCGCGCGCCGTGGTCCGCTCGATCCGCTACGACCTGGCGGTGGTCCCGGTCCGCACCGAGGCGTGGCTGGGCTACTTCATGCTGCGGCTGGCGCCGGGCGTGAATCGCCGGATGACCCAGGCCCTGTCGATGGACCGCATCCAGGCGGCCGGTGAGCTGGTCTTCGGCAGGAGAGCGCCGTGACCGCTCGCGCCCACCAGCTGAAGGTGCGTGAAGTCATCAGCGAGACCGCCGACGCGGTCTCGCTGATCTTCGATATCCCCACCGACCTCACCCCTCGCTTCGCCTATTCCCCGGGCCAGTATCTGACCTTGCGCGTCCCCAGCGACCGCACCGGCTCCGTGGCCCGCTGCTACTCCCTGTCCAGCAGCCCCCACTGCGACGACCGGCCCACCGTCACCGTCAAACGCACACCCGGCGGCTATGCCTCGAACTGGCTGTGCGACAACGTCTCTCCCGGCGACATTCTCACCGTGCTCGAACCCGCCGGCGTCTTCGTCCCCCGCACCTGGACCCGCGATCTCCTGCTCTGCGCCGCCGGCAGCGGCATCACCCCCATCATCTCCATCCTGAAATCCGCCCTCACCCTGGGCCGTGGCGACATCGTCCTCCTGTACGCCAACCGCGACCGCGCCTCCGTCATCTTCGGCTCCCAGTTGCACGACCTGACCCGCCGCCACCCTCGCCGCCTCACGGTGACCCACTGGCTCGAATCCGACCGCGGCCTCCCCACTGCCCGAGCCCTCGCAACGTGGGCCCGGCCCTACCGGCGCCACGACGTATACCTCTGCGGCCCAGCCGGATTCGCCTCGACGGTCCGCCAGGGCCTGGGCCGACTCCGCATCCCCGACCGAGCCATCCGCCGCGAGGACTACCGTTCACTGACCGACAACCCGTTCGAACACCACACCCCACTCGCGGCCGCCCCACAACCTGTCGACCCCACCGCCGCCACCGTTCGAGTCGACATCGACGGCGAATCCCACACCCTCCCTTGGCCCCGCACCCAGAAACTCCTCGACGTCCTCCTCGACCACGGCATAGACGCCCCCTACGTCTGCCGCGAATCCGCCTGCGCCACCTGCGTCTGCACCGTCAAACAAGGCCGCACCCGCATGCTCCGGAACGAATCCCTCATCGAGGAGGAACTGGCCCAGGGTCAAACCCTCGCCTGCCAAACCCTCCCCGAATCCGACGACCTGCACATCTCCTTCGAGCCGTGACCCGCGACCGGAATCAGCCCGGTATCCCGTGCCGCACAGGCTGAGTGGATACCGGGCGCGCGTCGTTACGGGCGGGTGAGTTCGGAGCGGGCCGCCGTCACCATGGTGGTGATGGCGGCCGGGAGGGCCTGGGCGGGGTCGGGGGCGAAGCGGGGGGAGTGGTTCGAGGGGTAGTGGGGCGGGAGGGCGGATTCGGTGAGCATGTAATGGAGGTCGTCCTGGGTGAAGCGGGCGGGGTCCATGCCGCCGATGTGCCAGAAGACGGAGGGGACCTCGGCGGCGGCGCCGAAGGCGCCGAAATCCTCGCTGCCGGTGATGGGGTTCTCCATGGGCATGACGGGCAGGCTCGCGGCGGCGAGGGCGGCCAGGACGCGCTCGGTGTCGCCGGGGGTGTTCTCGGTGACCGGGAAGTGGTCGTAGAACTCGACTTTCGGTTCCTGGGGTGCGCCCGCGGCGGCGGCCTCGGCCTCGGCGAGGCGCTGGATGCCCTCGATCATGCGGGCGCGGGAGCCGTCGGTGAAGGTGCGCAGGCTGAGCAGGACCTCGGAGCTGTCGGCGATGATATTGGGGCGGGTGCCCGCGTGCAGCGCCCCGGCGGTGAGGACCGGCGTTGCGGCGGTGGCGGTCTGGCGGGCGGTCAGCCCCTGCATGCGCACCACGAATGTCGCCGCCATGAGCAGCGGGTCGACGGCGGTGTGCGGCTGGGAGGCGTGGCCGCCCTTGCCGAGGAAGGTGATGCGCACCGAGTCGGAGGCGGCCATCAGGGTGCCGGGGCGGCTCAGGATCAGCCCCGCGGGCAGCGGGCCGACATGCTGGCCGAGCACGATGCGCGGCGCCGGAAACCGGTCCAGCAGACCGTCGTTGAGCATGCTCTGCGCGCCCGCGCCGGTCTCCTCGGCGGGCTGGAACAGCGCGACCACGGTGCCGGGCAGCGGATTCGCGGACAGTTCCGCGCACGCGCCCAGTAGCGCGGTGACGTGCACATCGTGGCCGCAGGCATGCATGACCCCGGGGACGGTCGAGGCGTAGTCGAGGCCGGTCTCCTCCTGTACCGGCAGGCCGTCCATGTCCGCGCGCAGCCACACCACCGGCCCGGGCCCGCTGTGCAGCACCCCGACGACGCCGGTGCCGCCGACGTTCTCGGTCACCTCCCAGCCGGGCAGCGCGCGCAGCTCGTCGGCCACCAGTCGCGCCGTGGCCCGCTCCTCACCCGACAGCTCGGGGTGGGCGTGCAGATGCCGGTAGACCTGCTGCCAGTGCTCGATCATGGGAGACGCTCCTTCGACGGGACGGCCGCCGCGGCGCGCCGGGACACCATCGTCCGGAACGCGTCGGCGGTTTGCGGAACCACCAGCGCCGCCAGCAGTGCCAGCAGCGGCCCGATGGCCATGGTTTCGAAAGCCGTTGTGTACGAGACATGATCGGTGATGAACCCGAAGGCGAGCGGGCTCGCCACGCCCGCCAGCTGCCCGCCGAAGATGATCACGCCGGTGGCCGCCCCGATGTAGACGCTGGGCAGCGCCCGCAGCGGCACCGAGAACGCGGGCATGTAGGCCAGCCCCGCGACCAGGCTCATCACCACCCCCAGCAGCACGAACAGCGGGAACGACTCGGCCCGCGGCAGCGCGAAGAGCATGGCGGCGGTGAACGCCATGGCGGGCACCACGATCACCCGTGGCCGTCCGCCGAGCCGATCCGAGAGCCGCGCCCCCAGTACCACCCCGGCCGCCGCGGCCAGCGTGGTCGGCACCGCCGCGAAAGCGATGCCCGCCATGGAGATTCCGCGCTGCTCGTGCAGGAAGGTCGGCGTCCATGCGGTCACGCCCCACACCAGCACGTCGTAGCCGAAGAACATGACCGCGAAGCCGAGCAGCGCGGGGGAGAACAGCACCGAGCGGCGTTCGGCCGCGGGCCCGGCGGGCGCGACCGGAATCTCGTCCTGGGTCAGCGGTTCCGGCATCCACCGCCGCCAGGCCAGGATGACCGCCACCCCGAGCACCGAGATGACCGCGAACATGACCCGCCAGCCCACCGTAGGCAACAGGACGCCCGCGATCACCGCCGCCAGCAGCAGGCCCGCCGCGTTGGACGAGTTGGTCCAGCCGGCGGCCGTGGTGCGCTGATCGGGATGGCTGCGTTCGGCGAGCGCCTTGATGGCCGCCGCCGGGAACACGCCCTGCACCAGACCGAACAGGAATCGAATCGCGAGCAGCACGCTGAACGACCAGGCGAGCGCGGTCAACCCGGTGAAGACCGACCACGCGGTCAATCCGATGATCCCCACCCGCAGCGCCCCGTACCGATCCGCGAGCAGACCCCCGGGCACCTGGATGATCGCGTACGCGACGAAGAACACCGACACCAACAGCCCCTGCTGCGTGTGGTCCAGCCCCAGGTCCTCGCCGATCGACGGCAGCGCGAAATTGATCACGGTCCGATCGATGTAGTCGACAACCCAGGCCGCGAACAGCAGCATGACGGTTATCCGCGTGGTGCGTGGCATCAGGCCCCTTCACGACGGGAGTGGCTGCATGCCACAGTGGCCCCCGAATCCGAGAATAGGGGCGATTTGCCCGATACTGCCATACGAACCGGGCCCCGCGGCCGACCCGGCGGCGGCTGACCCGCCGGTGCCGCTACCGGCCCGAAAGCCGGTCCCCGTAGGCTCGCCGACGATGAGCGAGACGATGACGCACGGGTACGTGGCCGAGGGCTACGGCCGGGTCGCCGACGCCTTCCGCCGCAATTTCCGGCACGGCGAGATCGGCGCGGCGGTCGCGGTCTTCGACGGCGACACCCCCGTGGTGGACCTGTGGGGCGGCCCGCGCGACCCGGTGCGCGGACTCCCGTGGGAGCGCGACACCATCGCGCCCGTCTTCTCGTGCACGAAGGGCGTCGCGGCGCTGATCCTGGCCATGCTCGTCTCGCGCGGGCAGCTGGACTACGACGAGCCCGTGGTGCGGTACTGGCCGGAATTCGCGGCCCACGGCAAGGATGCGGTGACCGTCCGCCAGCTCATCGACCATCAGGTGGGCCTGCACATCCTGCGCGACACCCGGATGACCCTCGACGACCTGCACGATCTGGACGGTGTGGCCGCGGTGCTGGCGGCTCAGCGCCCCGGGTGGACGCCGGGCACCCGGCAGGGCTACCACCCGGTCAGTATCGGGCTGTATCTCAATGAACTGGTTCGTCGCGCGGACCCGGCCGGGCGCAGCATCCGGACCTTCCTCACCGAGGAGATCTCCGGTCCGCTGGGCGTCGATGTCACCCTCGGCCTGGACGCGGACCTGGGCGGTGACCGGATCGCCCGCCTGACCCGCACCACCGGCCTGGACCTGCGGCACGAGCGGAACCTGCCGTGGAATCAGGCGATTCCGGCGCTGTTGCGCCGCGGTCAGCTCTTCCGCGCCCTGTCGGTTCCGGACCTGGGCATGCCCGAGGATTTCGTGCGCCCCGAGATCATGTCGGTCGAGTTGCCCGGCAGCAATGGCGTCGGCTCGGCGCGCGGCCTGGCCCGCATCTACGCGGCGGGCCAAACCGGCGAGTTGCCGATCGCGCCGGAGGTGCGGGCCCGCATCGCCGACCCGGGCCCGGTGCCCGCCCCGGATGCCGTGCTGCGTACTCCGACCCGATTCCACCTGGGCTTCCGGAAGTCGTGTCCCGCCTTCCCCTTCGGCTCATCCGACCACCGCGCCTACGGCACGCCCGGAATGGGTGGTTCGCTCGGTTTCGCTGATCCGGCGACCGGGCTCTCCTTCGCCTACGTCCCCAATCGGCTGGGTCTCACCCTCAATGGCGACCGGCGCTGCCTACGCCTGGCCCGCGCGGTGTTCGACTCCTCGACACGCCGAACGCGCACGCGCACTGAACCACAGCGGTCCGCCGCTCGTTGATCCGGATGTACCGGCCGCCGGGCCGGTAGCCGTCCAGATGCGGTCCGGATTTCCCCCTGTGCCCGGACCGGGGCCCCGCCGGGATGTCCCCGGTGGGGTCTTCGCATAGCCAAAGTGCCTGTACAGCAGCATCTTTCGGGCATGTCTGTGACCTGAGACACATTGATCGAGATCCTTCCGGCCGGATACCTTGTGTGCGATGCATCGTGGACAAGGCAATACGAACGGGGGATCGTGACCCAGAGCGAACGCGCGGCCCGAACCGTCGCCGACCTCGTCGTCGAACGGCTCGCGATCCACGCCGACCACGTCTTCGGCGTCGGCGGGGCCAATATCGAGGACGTCTACGACGCCCTGCACCGGCATCCGGAGCTCACCGGCATCATCGCCAAACACGAGTTCGGCGCGGCCACCATGGCCGACGGGTACGCCCGCGCCACCAACCGGCTCGGTGTGGTGGTCGCGACCTCCGGCGGAGGCGCCATGAATCTGCTTGCGGCCCTCGCGGAATCGTTCGACTCCCGAGTCCCGGTCCTCGCCCTGGTGGGGCAGCCGCCACTGGGGCTGGAGGGCCGGGGCGCCTTTCAGGACACCAGCGGAGTTCCCGGCCGCATCGATGCCGAGCGGCTCTTCGCCCAGGTCACCCGCCACTGCGTGAAAGTCCTTCGACCGCAGGACATCTCGGTGGAGCTCGACCGGGCGATCGCGGCGGCGCTGGCCGGTGGCCCGGCTGTCCTGTTGCTGCCCAAGGACATCCAGGCCGCTCCGCTCATCGAGGGCGACCGGGCGACGGCCGAACCGCAGGCTCAGGGCAGCGACACCGCCGCAGCGCAGCCCGATGATCGAGTGCTGCTGCCCGATGACGTCGTGGATCTGCTGGCAGGACTGCCGCAGGGGAGTCCGACGGTAGTCATCGCCGGGCCCGAGGTCGCCGCGGCCGACGCGCGCGCCGAACTGGCGACCGTCGTGCGGGCACTCGACGCGACGGTCCTGGTCACCCCGGACGCGAAGGACGCGTACTCGAACGCGGATCCCCGGTTCGCCGGTGTGGTCGGCGTGATGGGTCATCCGAACGCCGCCCGCCTGGTGTCCGAGGCGGAACTCTGCCTGCTGGCGGGAGCTCCACTCCCGCTCACCGCCCGCGCCGGACTGGACACCGCCCTCGCCGCCTGTCCACGGGTCGTGTATCTGGGTATCGAGCGGCCTTTCGTCCCGGTGCACGCCGAGGCGCGTGGTCCGCTGGCCGCCGCGCTGCGCGGTGTCGCGAACTCGACCCACGGGACCGAGGGTGCGCACCTCGAGCCGGGCGCCACCGGCGTACAACCCGATCGCCTGCCCTTGCCCGAGTTGTCGGTGCCGCCCGCGTCCGGGCCCGGGCTGCGGTACCGAACCGCCGTGGCGGCCATCGAAGCGGCACTGGACCCCGGCACCGACGTGGTCGCCGACGCCGGGAACACCGGCGCGGCCGTCGTGCACCACCTCGGAATCCCCGAGGGCGGCCGGTTTCTCATCGCCCTGGGCATGGGCGGCATGGGCTATGCGTTCGGCGCCGGCATCGGCTGCGCGCTGGGCCGCGGCCGCCGCACCGTGGTGATCGCCGGGGACGGCGCGTATTTCATGCACGGCCACGAGGTGCACACCGCGGTCGAGTACCAGGTGCCGGTCACCTTCATCGTGTTCAACAACAATGCCCACGCCATGTGCGTGACCCGCGAGCAGGTCTTCTACTCCGGCGAGTACAGCTTCAACAGATTCCGCGCGTCGGAGATCGGCGCGGGCGCCGCCGCCCTGTTCCCGGAGCTCCCGGCCTGGACCGCGCGCACCCTCCCCGACTTCGAGCAAGCCCTCGACAAATCGCGGGCGATACCGGGGCCCGCGTTCATCGAACTGCAGTGTGACCCGGACGAATTCCCACCCTTCGCACCGTTCCTGAAGGAGTCTTTCGCATGACCGAGACCGTCGCCGACGAGCCGATCGAAGTCCCGGAGCTGGACGTGCCGGGCGTGTACCGCATCGAGACCATGGCCCTCAAGGAGGGCATGCCGCTGGTCCTGGACATGACCCGCGCCGTGTACCCGCACGACGAGATCTACGGACAGTACTGCACCGTCACCGAATACGTGGCCGCGCCGCCGGACGAGGTGTACACCTACCTGGCCGACACCCGCAGCCTGTGCGAATGGACCTACAGCATGCGCGGTTTCGAGCGCACCGCCGATCCCGAGGTGTGGGTGTCCGACGACCGCATCGGCTCGCACACCCGCATCTTCACCCGCACCGTCGCCAACCCCGAGGCTCGCACCGTCGACTACCACTGCGCCTGGGACCAGGCCGACCACCTGTGGATGGTCTACCTGATGCGGGTGGTGGACGCGCAGGTGGTGCTGAACAAGCCGGGTTCGGTCGTCACCTGGACCAATTGCCACCACCCCTTCTACGAGGACAACGCCTACCCCGAGACCGCGCCCGAGGGCCGCCCGGTGTGGGTCGGCGACTTCTGGCACCTCTTCGCCGCCGGGCACCTGCTGGAACTGCGCAATCTCAAAGCGATCTGCGAACACCGGCACGTCGCCGGGCAGCCGATCAAGCCGGAATGGATGGACTGATCATGAGCGCCGACACCGTGAGCCTGCTCGATGTCGCCGGGTACCTGCCCGAGACCATCGTCTCCGCCGACTATTTCGCGCAGTACGCCGACCCGGACGAGGTCACCTCGAACCTCATGTTCAAGGCCCCCAAGTTCCGCCGCCATGTCGCGCCGGGCGAGACCCCGGCCGATATGGCCGAGCGCGCGGTCGCTCCGATCCTGGACCGGCACGGCCGGGACGTGTTGCGCGGCATCGACATTCTGATCGTGCACACCCAGCTGCCCGATATCGGCATCGTCGGCAGCGGCGGGGATGTGGCGGCCCGGCTCGGCATCGCGCCGGAGTGGCTGATCGACCTGCACAATGGCGGCTGCGCGTCGTTCGTGTACGGCATGAAGCTGGCCCGCCAGATCCTGCTGTCCTCCGACGCCCGCTCGGCGCTGGTGGTCACCATCCAGAACGTGGCCGGTCAGGTTTTCACCCAGGAGCAGGTGCGCGGCAAGGCACAGGCCGCCATTCCGGGTGACGGGGCGGGCGCGGGACTGCTGGTGAAATCCGGTGATTCGCCGATCCTCGATATCGAGACCCGCCATCTGCCCGAGTTCTCCGGGCAGATGACCGTGATCGCCGACCCGCCGCGCCGCTACTGGGAGGCCGGCAGCGGTGAGATGCACGTCGGCTTCACCGAATCCAAGATCGCCAAGGTGCTGCAGCGCGGCAACCGGCTGGTCCCCGAGGTCGCGTCGGCGGTGTGCGGCCGGATCGGCGTGCCCACCCAGGACCTGGACCTCTTGGTCACCAATCAACCCAATAGAGCCTTCCTGCGCAATTGGAGAGACGCCCTGCAACTGCCGCAGGAACGGCATCCCGACACCTTCGACGACTGCGGAAACCTGTTCGGCGCGGGCATTCCGGTCACCTTCGACCGCGCGGTCGACGAGGGCCGGGTGCCGGCCGGATCGCTGGTCATGTTCGCGGGTTTCGCGCACGCGGGCGATTTCGCGGGGGCCGCCGCCCTCCGCTGGGGCGGACGCTGAAGGGGGCGGCGCCGTGAGTCCCCTGGTGACGGCCGGACATCGGCTGCAGCTCAACGAGATTCCCTACGGCCCGCCGCCCTCGGTGCAGGAGGCGCTCAGCGCGGCGCTGGCCTCGGCCAACCGGTATCCGGAATTCCTGCCCCGCCGCCTGCCCCGGCTGATCGCCGAACGGCTCGGCTGCCCGCCCGATCGGATCGTGGTGGGCGCGGGCGCGACCGGCGTGATCATGCACATCGTCCAGGAATTCGGGACGGGTGGCGCCGAGGTGGTGATGGCGACGCCCACCTTCGACGGATTTCCCATCCTGACCAGCATGGCGGGTGGGCGGCCGATCACGGTGCCGCTCAACGATTCCGGGTGCCAGGATCTCCCGGCGCTGGCCGCCGCGGTCACCGGGAGAACCCGGCTGCTGGTGGCCTGCAGCCCGCACAACCCCACCGGAACCCTGGTTCCGGCAGAGGAATTCGAGAATCTCCTGAAGGAAGTTCCGGATACCGTCACCGTGGTCCTCGACGAGGCGTACGTGGACTTCGTGTCGGGCGCCGATCGCATCGATGTGTTCGCCCTGTTGGATCGACATCCGAATCTCCTCGTCCTGCGTACCTTCTCCAAGGCGTACGGTCTGGCCGCGCTGCGGGTCGGCTACGCGCTCGGGGCCCCGCGGCTGATCACACGAATAGCCCGCTGGCAGTTGCCTTTCGGTATGACCGCGCTGGCCGAGGTGGCGGTGCGGGCCTGCTACGAGGCCGAATCCGAGATCGAGGCGCGGGTCGCGACCCTGGCCGCGCACCGCGACCGGCTCACCACCGGACTGCGGGCGCTCGGTCTCTCGGTGCCCGACAGCTACGCCAATTTCTCCTACCTGACCCTGCCCGGTGCCGAGGCCGATCGGGTCGCGACCGCGCTGGCGGGCGCGGACATCCACGTCAAGTCCTATCCCACCGGTATCCGCATCACCGTCGGTGATCGGGCGGCCACGGACGCGGTGCTGGCCACGGTCCGCAGTACAGTGCAGTAATGCAAGAACATCCGCCTTCCGCACCCGCTGGGGCCGGAGCGGACGAGGAGATCGATTACGCGCTGCTCTCGCTCAATGCCCAGCTGTGCTTCGCGCTGTACTCCACGTCGCGATCCATGACCGCCGCCTACCGGCCGTTCCTGGACGATATGAATCTGACCTACCCGCAATACCTGGTGCTGCTGGCGCTGTGGGAGCGTCCCGGCATCGCCATGAAGGACCTGGGCGAACAGGTGCACCTCGACTACGGCACCCTCTCCCCGCTGGTCCAGCGACTACAGGCGCGCGGCCTGGTGGAGAGCGTGCGCAGCGCCACCGACGGCCGGGCCGTGGTCCTGCACGCCACCGAGGCCAGCCGGGAACTGCAGCAGGGCGCGCAGCAGATGATCCGCACCGTGCTGGATCTGGTGGGAGTTCCGGTGGAGGACATCGAAGTCCTGCGCGACCAGGTCAAGGCCCTCGGCGCGCGCCTGGACGCGGCCGCGGCCGCCGCCCGCGCCCGCTGACCGCACCCGACCCGCCGGCCACCGTCGCTCAGGCGAATTTCGCCAATGCGTCGGCCACGATGGCGTCCAGACGCGCGTGGTGCGCGCCCTTCCAATAGGTCTGGCCGCAGTCGACGCACTCGGCGAAGGTGTCGTAGCTCTGGCCGGTGTTGTCCGGCAGGCGGTCGCGGACCGTGGCCGGGTCGGCGGGGCGGAGCGCGCCGTTGCAGGAGGTACAGCGGGTCCACGGGGCCAGGCGCGGGGCGAAGCGGGACAGGATGTCGTCCAGCTGCTCGGCGGGGTGGTGGCTGTACACGTAGGCGCCGGAATAGATTTCGCGGCGGCGCAGCAGGCCGCGGTCGCGGGAGAGCAGGACCCGCTGCTCGGCGGCGGAACGGGAGGCCAGCGCGGCGTCGCCGATATCGGGATTCTCGTAGGCCGCATCGATTCCCAGCAGACGCAGGCGGCGCGCCAGGGTGCCCAGATGGATGTCGAGCAGGAAGCGCAGCGGCTCGGCGCACGGTTGCGGGCGGGCCACGGCCGACACGGTGATCTTCTCGCCGCCGCGCGGAATGTGGCCGGTGGCAACGGATTCGCCGTCCACCAGGACCGTGCCCACCTCGGTGAGGGGCACGCCCAGCGACTCCACCACATGCCCCAGCGTCGAGGTGCCGTCCACCCGGACCGGCGTGCGGTCCCGCTGACCGACGAACACGCGCAGCTCCGGCGCGAACTCGACGGTGATTTCCCCTGCGTTCACCAGCCCAGGATCCCAGAAATCGGGTACCCGCGAGCAACTCGTTTTCCGCCCGGGGTGCGCCGGCGGTCTGCGGCCGAATGTGAAGTAGAGGCGAATTTCACCTGTGCAGTGGCCTGAAGCACAGGAGAAGGGTGTGAGAACAGTCCGTTAACCAATTGTTTGCGATCAGGCTGGTTGCGGAGTTGGCCGGTTGATGATTTTCTGGGGTTCGCAGGTCATCTACCCATCGGGTGAAAATCCTCGGCAGCGTCGCCAATCACAATTCGAACCTGCCCCCACCAAGTCGCCGCTCTCGGCGCGCTTGTCCTGATGAAGGTGAAAGGAAATCGGGCAATGTCTGCATTCCGATCGGCTCGTGCGGCCGCAGTCCTGCTGGCGGGGATCGCCGTGCCCCTGCTCGTGCCCGTCCTGGCTACCGCCGCACCGGCGGGCGGTGACACCCCCGCCGGTGCCGGGCCGGCGCCCGAACAATCGATAATGCCGCAGCTCGGAACCGGTAGTGTCGCCGCGGGCGCCGGATCTGCCGGGAAATAGTGCTCGACAGCACAGTGGCGGGGGACTCCCGGTGTGCCGCATCACCGTCGAGCGGCATATCACTATTCAATAGCTTCCAATTCGCCGGATAGCTCATAAACGGTTTCGATCGCGTGGTTTCGCGCACCGTGAATCTTGCGGAAATCGAACGGCCGCACCGGCACCGGCGAAGTCTCGATGAGGGAGACGGTCATGGATTACACCCACCTATCCGAATTCGCGGTACGCCCGGGCGCACTCACCCTGTGGCGGGCCGAACTGGCGCCCGGGGCGGCGTGGACCGCCGACGCCCGGCCCCTGACCAGCGTGCACGTCCGCCACTGCCGGGAGACGGACGCCGCGGACCCGCGACCGGGCCGGGGTCGCTGGATCGGAACCATCTTCGAAATGGACGCGCCGTTCCACCCCGCGCACTGGCGCGAGACCGCGCGCCGCTGGCACGCCCGCCACGAGGGCCTGCGCACCACCGTGACCCGCCACGACGTCCCCGAACCCGAGCGGCTGGTCTGCGCGGCCGCCGACGTCGCCGTCACCGCCGAGCCGATCCCCGGCGTCACCGGCTCCGGCGCGATCAATGAATACCTCAGCGCCACACTGGAATCTCGACTCTCGCCGCTGCGGTGGCCGCACTGCCTGCTCGCCACCGTGGAGCACGCCGACACGGGCGACTTCACCGTCCTGGTGGCCGCCGACCACTCCGTGCTGGACGCCTACTCGCAGGCCATCGTCATCCTCGAACTCCGCGCCCTGTACGCCGAGGTCACCCGAGGCGAGCCGCCCCGCGAATCGCCGACCTTCGGTAGTGCCGCGGACTTCGCCCAATGGGAACGCGACACCGCCGCCGCTCTCACCCCCGACTGCGAAGCGGTCCGCTACTGGCAGCGCTTCCTCGACGGCTCCGGCGGCATGCTGCCCCGCTTCGAACCCGCGATCACTGCCGAGGGGAAGGCGACTGTGATCGCGGGCGGCGCGACCGGCTCGGTCGCGTGCGGTGGGACGGGCGCGGTCGTCGGCGGGGGCGAGCTCGCGGCGCTCCCGCAAACCTCCGTATCGCGAAAGCTGTTGTCGCTCGGTGAACTCGAGCAGGTGGAGCGCGCGGTGAGCGAGCGCGGCCACCGCCTCTCGGTGGCGGTCTTCACCGCGCTCGCCATCGCCTACCGGCGGGCCTTCGGCTACATCTCCCTGCGCGCCATCATGCCCATCGCCACTCGTCCCGACCTGCGCTGGCTCGAATCCATGGGCTGGTTCGTGAACGTCGTCCCCCTCGACCTCACCCTCGCCCCCGACCTGGACCTGGACAGCGCCCTCGAGTCCACCCGCACCGTCCTGCGCCGCTCCCGCACCGCCAACGACGCCACCTGGACCCGCGTCCTGGAACTCCTGAACTGCACCGACCACCCCCGCTTCGGCATCTCCTTCCTCGACATCCGGGCCCTCCCCGACCACGAACTCGTCGAATCCCTGCGCGGCCACACCCTCCGCGCCGAGTCCTACGCTCCCGACGAGGTCTTCTTCTGGATAGTCCGAGCCACCGACGGCCTCCGCCTCTCCACCCGCTTCCCGGCCACCTTCCCGGAGGTCGAGATGGACCGCTTCCTCGCCGAATTCACCCGCGCCATGCGCGAATTCGCCGGCGAGCAGGGTGGCGGAGACCGAACCGCCGACACGCGAGGGTCTTTCGCGCTTCCGTCGGCCGCCCCCGACCGTGTCGCGGAGTCGGCGCCCCAAGCCCCGCGGGCACTGACACCGGCCCGGGTCTGACCATGGATACGCCGTCGAAGACCCCGCGCGCTCGCCGCGATGATGTGCGCCATCGGCCGGATCAATACGTGCGCCGGCGTTTCGGCGTTCCCATGTCGGCGCCATCCGGTCGTGCCCTCGAGATCGGGGGTACACGATGAAAGTGCTGCTCGCCTTCGCCGGCAGCCGGGGCGACGCCCAGCCGGGCGTGCTGCTCGGTCGGGAACTCGCGGCGCGTGGCCACGACGTCACGCTCGCCGTCTCACCGAACCTCGTCGGGTTCGCCGATCGATACGGTGTTTCGGCCGTGCCGTTCGGACTCGACAGCGATGAGATGCTGCGCGCTCAACGCGATGATCGGCGATTCCGGCACCCGAATCCCGGGCAGCGGGTGCGCGCTGTGCTGGAGCTGCAACGCCGCGGATTCGCCGAGGCCGCGTACGATCTGCTCGCCCTGGCCGGGGGCTCCGAAGCGCTGGTCACCGGCATGGCGTGCGAGGAGGCCGCTGCGGAAGTCGCACGGCACCACGGGATTCCGATCGCAGCGGTGCACTTCTTCCCGATCGAACCGAATCGTGCGGTCCCGGTGATCCCGGCGGCATGGGGGCGACACCTCCCGGGCACGCTGAACCGGCTGGGCTGGAAGGCGTTGACCGTGGCGCGCGCGTGGAGCCTCGAGCCCGAGCGCGCGGCTTTCCGTCGCACCGCAGCCCGTGGCTGGGCCTCGCGCACCTCCGCCGTGCATGCCGGCGGCTTCGGGGTCCGCGCCCGGCCGGAGGACCGGGCACCCGGATCGGGGCGGGGCGGGTCGATACCGCCCCTGGTCGATCGTGCGGGCCGGCGGACCCCGGCATACACGGCGATTCAGGCCTACGACCCCGCACTGTTCCCCGGGCTCGCGGACGAACTGCGCGACATGCCGTTCACCGGGTTCCCGGTGGCTGTCGAGGACGGCGCCGGGCGGCGTGCGCCGGAGTGGCCCGAGCCCGGAACGAGCGCGGTCGAGGAACGAGGCCCCAGGATTGGCGCGGAGTTGCTCGAATGGCTGATCGCGGGTCCCGCTCCGGTGTACGCGGGTTTCGGGTCGATGCCGGTGGCCGAACCGGTCGCGGTCGAGTCGCTGGTCCGAGAGGTAGGTCGGCGGCTCGGGCGCCGGATATTGCTGGTGGGCCCGATGTTCCGAGGCCGGATCGTTGATGAGCTGGCGGTGGTGGATCAGGTCGACCACCGAGCGGTGCTGCCGTTGTGCGATGTCGCCGTCCACCACGGCGGGGCCGGGACCACCGCTGCGGTCTTGCGCGCGGGGGTGCCGTCGGTGATCTGTTCGGTGCAGGCGGATCAGTCGTACTGGGGCAGGCAGGTGGAGGCCCTCGGGCTGGGGGCGACCGCGCCGTTCGCGGGACTCACCGCGAATCGGCTGGAACGGTTGCTGATTCGCGCGAGCCGGCCCGACGTGCGGCTGCGGGCGGCCGCCTACGGAGCGCGATTCCGCGGCGAGGGGGTCGCACGTGCCGCGGACGCCGTCGAAACCCTGCTGCCGCAGGCTACGACGCGATCGCCGGGCGCGGAAGGACTCTCGATCGCAACCGGTGGATATTCGGCTTCGACAATGATCGGAGGTGCGCGATGAGTGAGATCGCCATCGAAACACGCGGACTCGGAAAGAGTTTCGGATCCATGACGGCAGTCGACGCGGTCGACCTGGACGTCGCGGCCGGGACGGTGTTCGCGCTGCTGGGACCCAATGGCGCGGGGAAGACGACCACCGTGCGGATGCTGGCCACCCTGGCGCGTCCATCCCGGGGCACCGCAACGGTTTTCGGGTACGACGTGGTCGGTCAGGCCACGGCGGTGCGGTCGATGATCGGGCTGACCGGGCAGTACGCGGCCGTGGACGAGAACCTGACCGCGTGGGAGAACCTGCGCCTGTTCGGGCGGCTGCTCGGCCTCGGCCGGAGAGCGGCCCAGGATCGGGCGGCGGAACTGCTGGACGAGTTCGAGCTGACCGCCGCGGCCAACCGGCGGGTGGGGTCGTTCTCGGGCGGCATGCGGCGGCGACTGGATCTGGCGGCGACGCTGATCACGGTGCCGCCCTTGATCTTCCTGGACGAGCCCACCACCGGTCTGGACCCGCACACCCGCGAGCGCATGTGGTCGGTGGTGCGCGGCCTGGTCGGGCGCGGCGCGACCATCCTGCTCACCACCCAGTACCTCGAGGAGGCGGACGCCCTCGCGGACCGGATCGCCGTGATCGACCACGGCACCGTCGTCGCCGACGGCACGGCGGGGGAGTTGAAGTCCTCCATCGGCGAGGAGATGCTGCGCCTCGATCTGGCCGATCCCGCGCAGCGCCCGCTGGCGGATGCCGTCGTCGAAAGGCTCACCGGCACCACGCCGTTGCACGGCGACAACCCCGCCACCGTGACCGTTCCGCTCACCGATATCGGCGCGGCCGCCGACATCGTCGCCGCCTGCCGCGACACCGGGATCCGCCTGCGCGGCTTCGGGGTCGAACGCCCCGACCTGAATTCGGTGTTCCTGGCGCTCACACGGCGCCCGGCCCGCACCACGCCTCCGGCCGAAAGGCGGACCGCATGACCGTCCTGTCCGACACCCCGGTGCTCGTGCACCCCACCGCCCGCATCGCCCGGCAGCCCCGTCTCACCCGGGTCGGCCTGCGCGCGGGTCTGGCGCAGTCGCTGTTCATGGCCCAGCGCGGCCTGCTGACCTTCCGGCACAGCCCGCAACTGCTCTACGACGCCGTGCTGCTGCCGATCGTGGGCCCGCTGCTGTTCGGCAGCGTCTTCGGCAAGGCCATCGCGGGCAGCCTGGACGCGTACCTGCCCACGCTGATTCCCGGTGTGCTGGTGCAGATCGTGCTCACCTCCTCGGTCGCCATGGGCGTCCAGCTCTCCGAGGACATCCGCTCGGGTGTCTTCGACCGCTTCGTCTCCATGCCGATCGCGCGCTTCGCGCCGGTGGCCGGTGGCCTGCTGGCGGGCGCGACCCGCTACGTGATCGCCGCGCTCATGGTGCTGCTGGTGGGCTTCGGCATGGGCTACCGGCCGGACCACCCGCTGGGCCTGGTGGCGGGTGCGGCCCTGGTGGTCTTCGCGACCACCGCCATGAGCTGGCTGTTCGCCTTCATCGGCGTCACCGTGGCCAAACCCGCCGCCGTGCAGGGCATGTCGATGCTGGTGCTCACCTTCGCCAGCTTCGCCTCCAATGCCCTGGTCCCGGAGGCGGCCATGCCCACCTGGCTGCGCCACGTCTCCGACTACAACCCCGTCTCGCATCTGGTGGCGGCGGTGCGGGCCCTGGCCGAGTCCGGTTCGGTCGGCTCCGACTTCGCCTGGTCGGTGGGTTCCGCGCTCGTCGTCGCGATCGTGTTCGCGCCCTTGACCGTTCGCACCCTGCGTGCCCAGTGACCCGGAGACCATCATGCCCGCCGTCCTGAACCGGCTCACCGCCGACGACGACCTGTTCCTGAAACTGCACGACCTGTACGGCAACGCGTTGGTCAATCAGCTGGCCTGGCGCTTCGACGAACCGCTGGATCCCGCCGTGCTGGAACGCCTGCACGCGCACCTCGCCCACGGTTTCCTGGCGCGGCGGGTGATGACCACGTCCGTCCCCTTCGCTCGGCCGTGGTGGGTGTCGGCCGCGACGGCGGAACCGCTGGTTGTGCAAGAGCGGCCGGTATCCGAAACAGCCGTCCTGGATTGGCTTTTCGAACAGAGCAGGGTGGAGTTCGACCCGGTCACCGGCCGGGTGTGGCGACTGTCGGCCGCGCCGACCACCTCCGGCGGCACCCTGCTGTCCCTGGTCACCTCGCATGTGGGCGCGGACGGCGGCGCGGTGCTCTACGCGCTGGGTGACGCGCTACGCCGCCTGGACGCCGGGGACACACCGGATATCGCGACGAGTTCGGGCCGCCTGGTGGGTGCGATCCCCACGGGCGGCCTGTTGCGCGCGCACCTCGCCGACGCCATCGGCCAGCTGCGCGCCGCCGCGCGTGGTATCCGCGCCGCGATCGAGGCCCGCGACGTCCGCGAGCCCAACCGCAACCCGCGCCCCGCCGAACCGCGGCTGCCGCTCCCGGATCGCCACTCCGCCGCCGACCTCGTCGTGGAAGTCGATGCGGCCGAATGGAATGCCGTCGCCGCCGCCCACGACGGCACCGACAACGGCCTCATGGTCGGCGTCGCCGTCGGCCTGCTCGGCCGCAGCGGCCGTATCGAGGACGGCGCCGAGGTCCGCGTCGACATTCCGCGGTCCCTGCGCGGCCTCGACGATCCCCGCGGCAATGCCACCACCGGCCTGCCCATCGCCGTGCCCTACCGCAAGGGCGAGCGCACCGACCTGCGTCAGGTCCGGACCGCCATCAAGCAGGCGGCCCGCGCCTATTCCGATCCGGCCACCACCCCCGCGCTGCAACACCTCCAGCCGGTCCAGATGATGCTGCCGAAGGTCGTCCTGGGCTTCTTCTCCCGCACGGCCAAGGCCCCGGAATGCCTGTGCACGAATCTCGGTGAGACCGGTCAGGGCGTGGCGACCATCGCGGGGGTGCGCGCCCGCTCGGTGCTCATGCGGCCGGTGGTCTGCACCGCCGACACCGATCTGTTCCGTCGCGTGGAGGTCGGCCTGAACCTGTCCTGGTCGAGCGACGGCGACACGGTCACCCTCGCGATCACGGGTGCGGATCCGGATCGCTTCCCGACTCGGGAAGCCCTTCGCGACCTGGTCGGGGCCGAATTCGAGGGGTGGGGACTGCGTCCTCTCTTCTGGAGCTGAACCCTACTGGTCGGTACCTGTTGACGCGGCGCCAATGTACGCGTAACCATGGATTACAGATACTTAGGTCCATTTCCGAAAGAGGCTCTGACAATGACGTCAGCACATGCGACGGACGACCCCGCGGTCGCGCTTGCCCGGCAGTACGCCGACAAGCTCATGCTGCTCTCGCAGGGGTCCGTCGACAAGAATTTCGACCCCTACACCGATATCGATTGGGACCACCCCGATTTCGAGGTCAAGGCCGACGACAAGCGCTGGATCCTGCCCGTCTCCGGTGACATGTTCGCCCGGCATCCCTGGTATCAGGCCCAGTCCGAGGCGCGCAAGATCGCCATCGGCCTGTGGCGGCAGGCCAATATCGCCAAGGTCGGCCTGCAGTTCGAGACCCTGCTCATCGGCGGCATGGTGCAGCACACCTTCAAACTGCCCAATGGCTCGCCGGAGTTCCGGTACTGCACCCACGAGGTCATCGAGGAGTGCAACCACACCCTGATGTTCCAGGAGATGGTGAACCGCATCGGGATCGACGTGCCCGGCATGAGCACGATCCTCAAGCAGCTCACCTACCTGGTGCCGCCGCTGGCCTCGGTCTTCCCGAATCTGTTCTTCATGGCCGTGCTCTCGGGCGAGGAGCCGATCGACCACATCCAGAAGACGATCCTGCGCGCCGGCGAGGACATCCACCCGATCATGCGCGGCGTCATGGCGATTCACATCGCCGAGGAGGCCCGCCACATCTCCTTCGCGCACGAGTTCCTGGAACACCATGTGCCGCAGGCGAACCCGTTCGACAAGTTCGTACTGTCGCTGGCCTTCCCGATCGTCATGTGGATCGGCGGGCGGGCGATCCTGGTTCCGCCGCGCGCCTTCTTCGAGGAGTTCGGCATCCCGCGCGAGGTCCGCAAGGAGGTGTTCTTCGGGTCCGCCGACTCGAAGGAGGCGTTCGCGGGCTTCTTCGGTGACGTGCGGTCGCTGGCCAAGAAGATCGGGCTGATGAACCCGGTGTCCAAGCGGGTCTGGAACGCCCTCGGCATCGGCGGCCCGAGCACCCGCTACCGGTCGGAGCCGGATCGGCCGGGCCAGGTCCGCGCAGCCTAGCCCGAGCGGTGGTAGACGTTACCGTAAATAACATGTAATACTCGGTACGCCCGGACGCCGGTGTCCGGGCGCGACCAGAAGCGAGTTCCCCATGACGCGGCATGTCGACCTACTGATCATCGGCGCGGGCCTGTCCGGTATCGGCATGGCCTGCCACCTGACCAGGGAGAAGACCGGGCGCAGCTACCTGATCCTGGAGCGCCGGACCGCCATCGGCGGCACCTGGGACCTGTTCAAATACCCCGGTATCCGATCCGACTCGGACATGTACACCTTCGGGTTCGGTTTCCGGCCGTGGCACGGCACCAAGGTGCTCGCCGACGGACCCCACATCCGGCAGTACGTCGAGGACACGGCCGCCGAGTACGGCGTCATCGACCACATCCGCTTCGGCCGCAAGGTCACCAAGGCGTCCTGGTCCAGCGCCGAGAGCATCTGGACCGTCGAGGTGCTCGACGAGCGCACCGGCGAGACCGAGACCTACACCAGCGACTTCTTCGTCGGCTGCACCGGCTACTACGACTACGACAACGGCTACCAGCCGGCGTTCCCCGGTGCGGAGACCTTCGGCGGCCAGATCGTGCACCCGCAGCACTGGCCCGAGGATCTCGACTACAAGGGCAAGCGCGTGGTCGTGATCGGCAGTGGCGCGACCGCCATCACCCTGATCCCGGCCATGAGCAAGGACGCCGCGCATGTCACCATGCTGCAGCGGTCGCCCACCTACATCGCCGCGCTGCCCGCCGACGACCCGGTCGCGGTCGGTTTCAAGTTCGCCAAGGTGCCCGCGGCCATCGCCTACAAGGCGGGCCGGGCGCGCAATATCGCGCTGCAGCGGGCCAGCTACCAGCTCTCGCGCACCAACCCGAAGCTGTCGGCCAAGCTCATGCTGGCCGCGGTGCGCGCGCAGGTCGGGCCGAACATCGACATGAAGCACTTCACCCCGAGCTACAACCCGTGGGATCAGCGCCTCTGTGTCGTGCCCAACGGCGATCTGTTCAAGGTGCTGCGCAAGGGCGAGGCGTCGATCGTCACCGACACCATCGAGAGCTTCACCGAGAAGGGCATCCGGCTGTCCTCAGGCCAGGAGCTCGAGGCCGACATCGTGGTCAGCGCAACGGGTCTGAAGGTGCAGATGCTCGGCGGCGCGGACCTCGAGGTGGACGGCGAGACGCTCGCCACCCGGGATCTGGTGGCCTACAAGGGCGCACTGCTGGGCAATGTGCCGAACATGATGATCGTGCTCGGCTACACCAACGCCTCCTGGACCCTCAAGGCCGACCTGGCCGCGGAGTACTTCTGCCGCCTGCTGAACCACATGCGCGACAACGGTTTCAGCGAAGTGGTCGCGGTGCCCGAGGAGGGCGACCGGTCCGAGGCGTCGCTCATGGGCGGCGCGCTGACCTCCGGCTACATCCAGCGCGGTGACGGCGTCATGCCGCGTCAGGGCACCCGGGGGCCGTGGCTGGTGATCAACAACTACTTCCGCGACCGCGCCATGCTGCGCAAGGCTCCGCTGGAGGACGGTGTGCTGCGGTTCCGTCGCGGCGCCCGCAAGGCGGCTCCGGTCGCGGCCGAAACCCGTTCGGCCTGATCGGATTCCGGATCTCGAACCCGGCCGTGCAGGGTGCGGCCGGGTTCGTTGTTTTCCGGGGACGAGGGAGGTGGCCTAGACCGGCTGGAAGCCGCTGCCCACGCCCTTGCCGGCGTCGACCGCGGCGCGCACGGTGTCGAACGCGACGGCGATGACGGGGGAGTGCAGCGGATTGTTGGCGTCGGTGCAGCTGAACCGGAGATTGCGGGTGTCGCTGATCAGCGGCGCGGAGATCATGCCGACCAGCCTGTCACCGATGGTGACCGGCGCGCCCGAATCGCCGTAGCTGGAGCAGGCCTGCTCCAGCAGCCCCACCGGGCTCGACGTCCACACCACGCCACAGGCGTGCCCGCTGGTCCGGCCGTTCTGGCACACCACGCTCCAGGCGGGCGGCGTCGGCGCGAACCCGGCGATGGTGGTGCCGTCGAACGAGCGCAGCGGGGTGACCGCGGCCGGATCGAATTCGATGACCGCGTAGTCGAGTTGCGCGTCCGCGGCGCGGACCACCCCGACCACCCCGGCGTCGGGGAACTGCTCGCCGTGCACCGGCGTACCGGCCTCGGCGCAGTGTCCGGCGGTGAAGCCGACCAGTCGCCCGGCGGCGTCGTAGCCGATGGTGGTCAGGCTGCACTTGGCGGTGTGCCCGCCCTGGCCCAGCACCAGGCCCGAGCCGCCGCCCAGCGCGGCCTCGGTGTCACCCGGCGCGGCCTGTGCGGCCGGGACGGTCGACAGCCCGCAGGCCACGGCCACCGCCGCCGGTGCGATCCAGCGCTTCACCTGCATTGACCGACCCACCTATCCACCATTCGACTCGACGCGTATTGCTCCACGGTAGCCCGCGGGTTCAGCGCAGCCAGATCGGGCGCTGTGCGGCGAAGGGATCGGACTGGACGTGCGGCGCGTCCGACCAGATCATGGTTTCGCGCCGGTCGCGAGTGTAGCGGGGCCAGTCGGCGCCCGGGTCGGCGTTGCTGATGAACGCGACCCACGCCCGGTGTATGGCGTCGGCCAGCGCCTGCGGCGGATGCTCGCCGGCCACCGCGGTCACGCCCTGGGCCTTCAGCAGGTCGAAGGCGAACGGGACGTCGAGGCAGTGAAAGGACATGCCCTGGAACTCGGAGGCGTTCGAGGTCCAGGTGAACTCGTAGAGCCAGGTGGGTTGCCCGTGGCCCGCCCGCATCTCGGCCACCCGGTAGGACGGCATCCGGATCACGGCATCGCTCTGGGCCTGTCCCGCAAGCTGATCCGCCGACAGCCCCGGGTAGGCGAGGTGCCAGTCGGCGGCGCGGGAGGCGTCGAAACCGAGCGCGCCCAGGGCGCCGGGCAGCGTGGTGTCGGTGACCGGCGGCCGTTCCCCGGTCAGCGGCGCGGCATTGAATTCGTGGGCGGTGAAGCCGAGCATGAGTGGAACATCCTGGTCCGCACCGGATTTCAGCACCTCGCCGCTGGTGGCCGGGATGAGCGTGCCGTCCGCCCACGGGGCGAGGCCGAGCAGGGTGGCGGCCGTGCTGTCGGGTCCGGGCATGCGCAGCTTGTCCTCGAGGTCCTGCAACCCGGACTTGCTCAGGTCCCGCAGCGCGGCGGCGGTGGCGGGCAGGCCGGTGCGCTTGGTGAACAGGGCCGACATGGCCAGCGCGGTGGCGCGATCATTGGGCTGGGTGACCGCGCCGGACTCCGAAATACCCGCGCGGAAAAGACCTTTCGCGGACGGGGTGTTCATGAGCGCCCACACCGCGCCGCCGCCCGCCGACTGGCCCGCGATCGTCACCTTCCCCGGATCCCCGCCGAACGCGGCGATATTGTCGCGCACCCAGGCCAGCGCGGCGATCCAATCCAGCACGCCCCGATTGTCGGGGGCATCGTCGAGATGCAGGAAGCCTTCGATGCCCAGGCGGTACCCGACCGACACCAGCACCACGCCGTCGCGATTGAACGCCGCGCCGTCGTACCAGGGGCTGGCCGGGCTGCCCGCCACGAACCCGCCGCCGTGAATCCACACCAGCACAGGCAGTTTCGCGTCCGGATCCGGCTTCGGGGTGAACACGTTCACCGTGAGGATGTCATCTCCGGGAATCGACGGCTCCGGAATCGCGGTCACCTCGGACAACTGCTTGACCTGAGCGGTCGGACCGTACCTGGTGCAGTCCCGGGCCTCGGCCCACGCGGCGGCGGGCACCGGCGCGGCGAACCGCAGCGCGCCCACCGGCGGCTGCGCGAACGGGATGCCGAGGAAGGCGGCGCCGGTCTCCCGCCGCACCCCGCGCACCGCTCCCGCCGCGGTGGTCACGACCACCGTCTCCTTCCGCTTCTCGGACTCCGACGTCCCGCGCGCGCACGCCGCCGTGAAGGCCAGCGCCCCCGCTCCCAGCAGCAGAGTTCGTCGTCCGATCCGTTCCACGCCCATGCCAACCCCTGATCCCGAATTAACGTCAACACTTGAAGTATTTATCTGACACCCGGCCGCCCGCTGCGACTGGAACCCGGTCGCGCCGCCGGCGAGCCCGGCCGCCTCCCGGTAGCCATGACCGGCCCGGCTGCGTCTGCGGCGCCCGCGGCTGCCGGGTCACCTTCGCGGGCCCCGAGGCCGTCCTCGATTCCGCCGGCATCACGTCTCTACTCCACGACGAGAGCCTGCAAGCCGCCCAGTCCGAACTCCTCGCCCTGCTGAGACAGTCCGAACCCCAAGCACTCTCGGCAATGGACGCCGCCGCCACCGCCCTCGGCACGGCCATCCTCTCGATCACCGCCCTCCTCGACATCGACGAAGTCGTCCTCGGCGGCCTGCTGGCGGAGTCTGCGTGTCGCTGAAGATTCGCGGTGAACCGACGCCGAGTGGTGATTCGATGGCGGAATGGACCTGCGCCAGGATCTGAGCGGTACTGTCGACGGACTCATGCCGGAGTTGAAGGCACTGCTCGGGCACTTGGTGGAGATACCGTCCATCGCGTTTCCGGACTATCCGAAGGAGAATGTCCAGCGGGCGCACGATCTGATCGCCGAGGAGTTGCGGAAGTCTGGCGTGGGGGAGATTCGGGTGCTGGATCTGCCCGATACCTCGCCGGTCGTCTACGGACGGATCCCGGCTCCGGAGGGCGCGCCGACCGTCCTGCTGTACGGGCATTACGACGTGCAGCCCGCGGGGGACGAAAGTCTCTGGAACACACCGCCGTTCACAGCCATCGAGCAGGACGGGGCGATCTACGGACGGGGCGCGGCGGACTGTAAGGCCAATGTGGTGGCCCATATCGGGGCGTTGCGGGCGTTCGGGGGTAAGCCGCCGGTCGGGGTGACGGTGGTGATCGAGGGGCAGGAGGAGTACGGGTCGGTCTTCGACGACTATCCGGCCGGGCTCATGCTCGGCGTCGAGGATTCCGAATGCAATATGCACGGGTTCAACGAGCGGGTGCTGCTGAGCGAGTTGCGGAATGTGGCGCTGGCCGAGGCCGAGTTCTTCCAGCTCTTCGCCGACAGGATGCGCCGATGAGCGACACCGCGACCATCGAGGACGCTCCGAAGCCCGTGCGGCACAAGAAGAAGCGCGGCTTCCCGTCCACGTACACGATCCTGGCCGGGGTCACCCTCGCGGTGTGGCTGGCGGCCTTCGTGATTCCGCCGGGCGCCTACGACGTGGACGCGCAGGGCCGCCCGATCGCGGGCTCCTATCACCGCATCGCGGACGCCAAGGAGTTCTCGGCGCGCATCCGGGACTTGTTCCTGGCTCCGGTCAACGGGCTCTACGGCATTCAGGACGCGAAGACCTCGCAGGTCGCCCCGGACCTGAGCGGTTCGCTCTACGGCGCGGCCGCGGTGTTCCTGTTCGTGCTGGCGGTGGGCGCGTTCATCACCGTCGCCTTCGCCACCGGCGCGCTGGACAGCGGGATCGGACGCCTGGCGTTCAAGCTCCGCAACCGGTCGATCCTGCTGATCGTGGGCATCATGGTGGTGTTCGCGATCGCCGGCACCATCGAGGGATTCGCCGAGGAGACCCTGGGCTTCTACGCCCTGCTGGTCCCGTTGACCCTGGCCCTGGGCTATGACCGCATGACCGCGGTGGTCACCGGTGGTATCGCGCTGGCCAAGGTGCGCTACGACCGGTACGTGAAGTTCATCGTTCCGCTGATGGCCATTCTGTTCGTGCTGATCGGTGTGTTCCTGGCGATCGCCGCGTGGCTCGGCTAGCCGGTGCGGGGCTCGACGCCGGTGAACTGGGCCCAGCACTGCCGCAGGTAGAACTCCATATCGACGGCCGGGTCGATGAGCCACCGCGATTGCAGACCGTCGGACAGGGCCATGAACGCGGTCGCCATCACCTGGGGGTCGACGGCGGTCGGGACCTTGCCGTCGCGTTGCAAACCGCGGATCAGCTCGGCGAAGGCGGCGGTGCCCAGTTCGTAGTGCAGCCGCATGTATTCGTGCGCGGGATGGTTGGGGTCCGCGGCCGCGGCCTGCATGTGGGTGAAGAGTTCGATGAGCCCGGGGACCTGGGTGTTGTGTCGGATGAGCCGGATCAGCGCCTCGGGCGTGGCCTCGCCCAGATTGGCCGCGTCGACCTGATCCCGCTTGAGCAGCACCGCGACGAACAGTTCCTCCTTGGAACCGAAGTAGTGCAGCAGTCCGCTCTGGCTCAGCCCGACGGCCTCGGCCAGTTCGGCCACCGAGGTCGCGAGGAAGCCGCGTTCCGCGATGGTCTTCAGGGCGGCTTCGAGGATCTGCTCCCGCCGTTCGATGCCCTTTCCGTAGGGTCCGCGTTTCGCCACCGGTCGAGTCTAAGCGGATTGTGAGAGTTCCTTGTCCGTCAAAACCGTGAGTAGTACGGTTTTCGCCATGCGCTTACGCCGCCGCACCCTCGCACTGGCCGTCGTGGCCGCCACCGCCGGTCTCACCCTCACCAGCGCCCCCGCCTTCGCGCGGCCGGAGCCGCCCACGCACATCGCGCCGCTCGGACCCGACTTCCTCTGGGGCGTCGCGGCGTCGGGCTTCCAGTCCGAAGGCCATGCGCCGGACAGCAATTGGTCGCGCTACGCCGCCTCCGGGAAGACCGAGGACACCTACCGCGACTCGATCGACTTCTACGACCGGTTCGAATCCGATATCCAGCTCGCCAGGCAATTGGGCGTGAAGGTGTACCGCATCGGCATCGAATGGGCGCGCGTCCAACCCCAGCCCGGGGTGTGGGACGAGGACGGACTTCGCTTCTACGACAAGGTGATCGGCGCGATCGAGGCCGCCGGCATGCGGCCCATGCTGACCATCGACCACTGGGTGTATCCGGGCTGGGAGGCCGACCGCGGCGGCTGGAATCGCCCCGGCATGGTGGACGACTGGATGGCGAACGCGCGGACGGTGGTGGATCGCTACGCCTCCGGCAACCCGCTGTGGGTGACCTTCAACGAACCGGCCATGTACATGATCAACGAGGTCCGGCTGGGCATCCTGCCCGCGACCTCGGTGCCGATCATGCAGGATCGAATCGCGCAGGCGCACAACGCCATCTACGACTACATCCACCAGGTGCAGCCGGGCGCCATGGTCACCAGCAATGTCGCCTACCTCCCGACCGCCGAGGACCTGGTGAACGGCCCGCTGCTCGGCAGGATCGCGGCCAAGCTCGACTACATCGGGATCGACTACTACTACGGGGTGTCCCCGGACGCCATGACCTCGGGTTCGCTCTCGGAGATGTGGAAGAACCCGCTGCAGGCCGACGGCATCTACTACGCGCTGGACCACTATTCGCGCGCGTACCCCGGCAAGCCGCTCTACATCGTGGAGAACGGTATGCCCACCGAGGACGGCAAGCCCCGCGCCGACGGGTACACCCGCGCCGACGACCTGCGCGACACCGTCTACTGGGTCCAGCGCGCCAAAGCCGACGGCATGAACGTGATCGGCTACAACTACTGGAGCCTCACCGACAACTACGAATGGGGCTCCTACACACCGCGATTCGGCCTGTACACCGTCGATGTGAAGACCGACCCGGCGCTCACCCGGCGTCCGACCGATGCGGTTCCGGCCTATACCGAGATCACCGGCGCGGGCGGCGTCCCCGCCGGTTACCACCCGACCCGCGACCCCAAGACGTGCTCGCTGGTCGACGCCCCGTCCAGCTGCGCCGATCCGGTGACGCTGCCGCACTGACCACCCGGCGGTTCGCCGGATCGGCCGCGGGACACCCGCGCCCGCGCATCGGGTGTCGTCCCGGCGCGGCCGATCCGGCGAGCGACTCCCGCTCAGCGCAGCGCCGGAATGACCTCACGCTCGAACAGCTCCAGACCCGAAGTGTCATAGGCGGTTTCGGGGAAGTAGTGGATCGAGTAGCCCAGCCCCAGATCCTTGACCTGCGAGAGCCGTTCGACGATCTGCTCCGGCGTGCCGACGGCGGGGGAGTTGCGGAACAGATCCTTGACGTGCTGGGCCGCGCCCTCCACGCCGACGAACGGGGCCAGGCGGGACTCCAGCTGCGCCAGCCGGTCCTCGACCTCGGCCTCCGTCGCGCCGACCAGCGTATTGAAGTTGGAGCTGCGGGTGATGGCGTCGAAATCCGTTCCGACCGCGGCACAATGGCCGCGCAGCAGCTCCGACTTCTGCGCGAAGGTCTCCGTGTCGCCCGCGAAGTTGGTGTACCGCGCGTACTTCGCCGCGATTCGCAGCGTCACCTTCTCGCCGCCGCCGGCGACCCAGATCGGAATCCCGCCCTCCTGCACGGGAAGCGGCCGCACGATCGCGCCGTCCACCTGGTAGTGCTTGCCGTCGAGGGTCGCCTTACCCGTCGTCCAGGCCTGCCTGAAGATCTGCACACCTTCGTCGAGCCGCCCCAATCGCTCACCGGCGGAGGGGAATCCGTACCCGTAGGCGCGCCATTCGTGCTCGTACCAGCCGCCGCCGATGCCCATCTCCACGCGACCGCCGGAGATGAGGTCCACGGTGGCGGCGACCTTGGCCAGGTAGGCCGGGTTCCGGTAGCTGATGGCGGTGCACATCTGCCCCAGCCGGATGCGCGAGGTGCTGGCGGCCAGCGCCGACATCAGCGTCCACGCCTCGTGGGTGGCCTCCTCGGTGGGCACGGGGACGGTGTGGAAGTGGTCGTAGACCCACAGCGATTCCCAGGCGTCCCCGGAATCCGCGCGCGTGGCCAGGTCCCGCATCACTCCCCAGTGCGCGCCCGGGTCGATGCCGACCAGGTCGAGCCGCCAGCCCTGCGGGATGAAGATGCCGAAGCGCACGAGATGTCTCCTCTGTTCGAATCCGGTCCGATCGAATCGATTCCGGCATCCACTGTTCCCGTCGCCCCGCCCGGCGGCAACCGTTCTGCACAGCCCGCGCCGAACTACGGTGCGCCGCCGTCCGGGCCGGCGATATCGGCCGGGTCCAGCACTTTCTGCAGCGCGGTCGCGACGGTCTCGAGTTCGCGCGCGTCCAGCTTCTCCCCGAAGCGCCGTTCGATGCCCGCGAGATAGTGCGGCGCCGACTCCCGGAATCTCCGCCGGCCCTCGTCGGTGATGGCCACGAACGCCGAGCGTCCGTCGTCGGGATTGGCTTCGCGCCGGACCAGCCCCTGCGCCTCCATCTCGGTCACCAGCCTGCTGACCCGGGTGCGGCTGAGCACCACCCGCTCGCCCAGGTCGCTCATCCGGAGCCGGTGCGGCGCATCGAGTTCCAGCAGGACGTCGTACCAGCTCAGCGGCAGCCCGGTGGTGCGGCGCAGTTCGGCGTCGAGCT
The DNA here is from genome assembly GCF_050956485.1 of Nocardia sp. CA-145437. Lineage (NCBI taxonomy): Bacteria > Bacillati > Actinomycetota > Actinomycetes > Mycobacteriales > Nocardiaceae > Nocardia > Nocardia sp. CA-145437. Next base: position 1,498,365 of record NZ_CP191204.1, read on the forward strand.
CGGGCACGAGCAGGGCGTGGACTTGGAGCAGGGCGGCCCAGGCGTGCACGGCCGGATGGGATCGGGAGGACACCGCCCCATCCTAACCGGTTGCGTGCGCGCGCACCTAAGTAGTAGCGTGCACACGCACACAAATTTCCATGAAAGGAACCCCCATGACCGCACTCATCACCCGCGAGGAACTCGCCCAGGAGATCGCCGCCGGAACCGTCACCGTGCTCGACGCCCTCGGCGGCACGTACTACGCCAAGGCGCATCTGCCCGGGGCGCTCGCGCTGATCGAGGCCGATGTGGAAACCGAAGCGCCGCGCCTGCTTCCGGATCGCGACGCCGCCATCGTCACCTACTGCTCGAACGCGGCCTGCCCCAATAGCCAGAACGTGGCGACCAAGCTGGAACGGCTCGGCTACACCAATATCCGCAAGTACCGCGACGGCATTCAGGACTGGACCGAAGCGGGCCTGCCCGTCGAAGGCTGAGCGGCCCTCGGGTATTCAGTCCTTGACGGTGATCGACAGCCGGGGCCGGGTGGCGTTGTCGGGGGAGACCCGCTCCCAGACCGCGTCCAGCATCGGGGCCAGCAGCAGCTCGCCGAACTGGCGCAGCAGCACGGCGACGATCTGGTCCGACTCCGGCTTGTCGGTCGAGGCCAGGCCCGCGGCGCGGAGTCCGGCGACCTCGCTGCGGGTCAGTTCGACCACCGCGTCCAGCAGGTGGATGCGGGTCTCGGACGGCTCGAGCAGCGACCGGCGGATGTAGTTCACCACGGCGGGGTTGGCGTGCAGCATGTTCCGCACCGCTTCGTCGCGGGCGGAGGCGACCTCGGCGTGGGTGCCGGTCGGCGGGATCGAGGCGACGGCCTGTGCGAAGTATTCGACGACCAGTTTGTCGACCGCGTCGCGCAGGCCGTCCTTGGTCTTGAAATGGTGCTGAACCAGCCCGAGGGTCACGCCGGCCTCGGCCGCGACCGCGCGCAGTGACACCCGGGAGTCGCCGTACTGGGCGAACAGGTCCATGGCGGCATTGCGGATGCGGGCCTTGGCGGTCAGGTCCTCGTTGGTGGCTCGTGGGTTCAGCATCGCCCCTCAACTTAGCGGTTCCAGGCCGTGTACCCGGCAATTGATGTGATTGACCGGTTCACGGTACAACTGTATCGTTCGCGATATGGAGGAACCAACGCTGCGGCCTCTGGCCGGAGTCGAAGTCGTGTCCCTGGCGGTCAACCTGCCCGGTCCGCTCGCCGCCGCGCGGCTGGCCGAGCTGGGCGCGCAGGTGATCAAGGTCGAGCCGCCGACCGGTGACCCGCTGGCCGCCGCCGCGCCGCCGTGGTACGAGCACCTGGTCGCGAACCAGCAGGTCGTCACCCTCGACGTGAAGCAGGACGCCGACCGCGCCAAGCTCGACGAGCTGCTGGCCACCGCCGACCTGCTCATCACCTCCATGCGCCCCTCCGCCCTGGCCCGCCTCGGGCTGGCGCAACCGCAGCAACGCTTCCCGGAGCTCTCGCTCATCGAGATCATCGGCCACGCCGACGAGCCCGAGGTCCCCGGCCACGACCTGAATTACCAAGCGGTGCACGGCACTCTGACCCCGCCGCACATGCCGAAGGTCCCGATCGCCGACATGCTCGGCGCGGAGCGCGCGGTCTCCACCGCCCTGGCCGCCCTGGTGCGCCGGGCGACAACCGGTGCGGGACAGCCGTATCGGGTCGCTCTGGAAGAAGCCGCGGCCCGTGCGGGCGACGCCGTGCGCTACCGCCTCATGGGCGACGGCGCGGTACTGGGCGGCGCGTTCCCCGGCTACGGCATCTACGAGTGCGCCGACGGCCACGTCGCGCTGGGCGCGGTGGAGCCGCACTTCTTCCTGGGCGCGCTGGCCACCTTCGGCGCCGACGGGACCCACGAGGCCTTCCGGAAGGCGTTCGCCGACCAGACCATCGCCGAGCTCGAGACCATCGCGGCTCGGGAGGACCTGCCGCTCAACGGCATCCGACGCAACAACGGAGAGTGACACCGATGTCCGAACTGTTCCCCGACTACCGGCCCACCTGGGAGACCGATCAGCACCGCGAGCTGCGCAAGCACGCCGCGGAGTTCTTCCGCAAGGAGGCCGTGCCGAACCGCGAGCGCTGGACCGCGCAGCACATGGTCGACCGCGAGTTCTGGAACAAGGCCGGGGCCGCGGGCCTGCTCGGCCTGGACCTGCCGGAGGAATTCGGCGGCGCGGGCGGCGATTACGGCATGCAGGCCATCGTCCAGGAGGAGCTGGTCTACGCCCACGACAACGGGTTCGGCTTCTCCGTGCACTCGCCGATCGTGTCGCACTACATCCACAACTACGGCAATGACGAGCAGCGCGCGAAGTGGCTGCCGGGCATCATCAGCGGCGACCTGGTGCTGGCCATCGCCATGACCGAGCCGGGCACCGGATCGGACCTGCAGTCGGTGCGCACCACCGCGATCCGCGAGGGCGACCACTACGTCATCAATGGCTCGAAGACGTTCATCTCCAACGCGACCCACTGCGATCTGCTGGTGATCGTGGCCAAGACCGACCCGTCCAAGGGCGCGGCCGGTGTCTCGCTCATCGTGGCCGAGACCAAGGATCTGCCGGGCTTCGAGCGCGGGCGGGTGCTGGAGAAGTTGGGCCAGCACGCGCAGGACACCCGCGAGCTGTTCTTCTCCGACATGCGCGTTCCGGTGGCGAACCTGCTGGGCGCGCAGGAAGGTCTGGGCTTCTACCAGCTCATGGAGCAGCTGGCCCGGGAGCGGCTGATCATCGCGAGCCTGTGTTCGGCGCTGGCCGAGGCCGCGGTGCTGGAAGCCCTGCGCTACTCCAAGGAGCGTGAGGCGTTCGGCCGCCCGATCGGCAAGTTCCAGCACAACGCCTTCACCCTGGCCGAGGTCAAGACCGAAGCGCTGGCCATCAAGACGCTGGTGGACTACGCGATCCAGCAGTACATCGACGGCAAGAACGACCCGTCGACCGCGTCCATGGCCAAGCTGTTCGCCGCGGAGACCTGCGACAAGGTGGTCGACCGCTGTCTGCAGCTGTTCGGCGGCTACGGCTACATGATGGAGTACCCGATCGCGAACATGTACACGGGTTCTCGCGTGAACCGCATCTACGGCGGCACCAGCGAGATCATGAAGGAGATCATCTCCCGCTCGCTGTGAGGCGGGGCCCGGCGGCGGGCGGTTGGGGGGGCCGCCGCCGGGGTATCCGGGCTCAGGCCGGGCGGGACCGGCTCACGATGGCCAGGCATGCCGCGCAGGCGGCGGCGAGGACGCCGAACATGGCGGGGTAGCCGACGCCGATGCCGTTGTGGCAGACCGCCATCAGGGCCGGGACGCCGAAGCCGAGGTAGCTGACCGCGTAGAACACCGCGGTCAGTCCGGCCAGGTCGTCGGGACGGGCCATGCGCTCGATCTCCAGCAGGCCCGCGACCAGCCCGCTGCCGAATCCCATGCCCAGGGCGACGGCGGTCAGGACGGTCAGCCACAGGGTGAGGGTGGCGGAAGCGGCTGCGGCGAGCAGCATTCCGAGGATGACCAGGCTCAGGGCCAGCATCGGCAGGCGCAGCGAGCCGGGGCGATCGATCTTGCGCGCCACCGACTGGATGCCGAAACCACAGCCGAGGGTGATCACCGTGATCAAGGCGGAGAACGCGATCGGGGCGTCGTGCACCTTGGGCATCATGAGCGTCGGCATGATGGCGTACGCCGCCGCCGACGAGGTGAACAGCCACAGGCACACCGGCAGCGCGATGGTCCGGAAGCGGTGATGCGCACCGACCGGGACCTTCAGATCGTCGAGAAGCCGCCCCGGATTCACCTGCGGCGCGATGGTTTCCGGCGCGCGGAACAGCAGCACCGCGGCCGCGCCGCACAGCGCCACATTGATCAGATAGGCGAGCGAGTCCGGCCACGGACCCCACTGCGCCAGCACGCCCGCCACACCCGCGCCGACGCCGAAGCCGCCGGTGAGGCTCATGGCCGAACGGCGCGCCCCGGTGCCTGCGGCGGTGTCGGCGGTGAACGGCGGCTGCGACAGCTCCTTGAGCCAGCTGCTGCCCACCGCCATGGCCAGGCCCAGCGCGATGCCGCACAGCACCCGGCCCGCGGAAAGCATGGGGACCGAATGGGATCCGAAAGCCAGCAGCGTCGAGCCGGTGGCCGCGATGAACGGTGCGGGCCGCATGAGCGGGCGGCGGCCGTAGCGGTCCGACAGCGGGCCGCCGATGAGCAGGGCGGGCACGATGCCCAGCACGTATTCGAACAGCAGCAGGTCGACGGTGGTGACGGGCAGTCCGTCGCGCTTGTACATGACCAGCAGGGGCGTGAATTCGTTGCCGCCCCAGGCGATCGCGAAGATGGCCGTCGCGACGCCGAGCCACGCCGTCGGGTGGGTGCCCAATCGATCGGCGCGGGTGTGGAGGCTGGTCAGGGTCGCCATCACAGGCCCCTCGGGGTGACGCCGTGCACGTCGGTGAGGTGTTCGGCGAGGGCCTCGGCGAATCCGGCGCCGTCGGCGGCGTCGATCAGATCCGCGAGGCGGGTGTGCTGCTCGATGATGCGGTGCGGGTTGGTCTCGCCGCGTCGCAGCGCGACGCTGTTCATCCGGCGCTGCCGTTCGCGCAGGGAGTCGTAGAAGCCGATGAGCAGCGGGTTGTCCGCGGCCACCACGTATTCGCGATGGAAGTCGGCGTCGGCGATGGCGAATTCCTCGAGGTCGCCGGCGTCGGCGAGTTCGCGCTGGCGGTCCAGGGATTCGCGCAGCCGGGGAATCAGGCCCGCGCGGGCGATGCGGGTGAGCGCGTCCACCGCACCGGTTTCCACGACGTAGCGGGCGTGGATCACATGGTCGGCCTCGTGCGAGGGGACGGGCACCACGAGGGCGCCGCGCTTGGGATAGAGCCGCATCCAGCCCTCGGTCTCGAGCCGCAGGAAGGCCTCGCGGACGGGGGTGCGGGAGGTGCCCAGTTCCCCGGCCATCTCGTTCTCGCTGACCAGCTCCCCGCCGGGGAGGTCGCCGCTGAGTATGCGTTCCTTGATTTCGCGGTAGGCCCGCTCGGCGGCGGAGAAAGTCTTGGACACGACTTGCATACTAGAGGGGTCGTGGGATGATTTGCCTGGATGTGGCGGGTTTCACGGGCCGGGATGAAAGAGTTGCGCGGTAACCCTCTCACGCGGAATGATTCACCTTGTTGGCAGTACGTCAGTAAGTTGCCATTAACTTCTGGGACGAGGAGGTCCGCATGGCGAACGATGCCCCCGCGCTGAACGAGGTCGTGAACGGCGGTCTGGAGTTCACGATTCCGATCGCGCACAAGATGGGGGTGCGGGCCGAGGAGGTGCGCCCCGGGTTCGCGGCCACCACGGTCCCCATCGAGGGCAACGGCAATCACTTCGGCGTCATGTACGCCGGTGTGCTGTTCACGGTCGCGGAGATCCTGGGCGGCGCGATCGCCATCTCCAGCTTCGACACCGCCAAGTACTTCCCGCTGGTGAAGGACCTGCACGTGTTCTTCCGGAAGCCCGCCGCCACCGATGTGCGCGCCGAGGCGTCGCTGTCGGAGGAGGAGATCGCGCGGATCACCGAGGAGGCCGACGCCAAGGGCAAGGCCGACTTCACCCTGACGGCGAAGGTGACCGACGCCAACGGTGTGGTCGTCGCCGAGACCCAAGGGCTGTACCAGCTGCGCGCCCACGGCAAGTAGGCCGCGACAAACGACCGAGCCCCGGGAATCGCTCCCGGGGCTCGGTCGTTGTCGGCCGTCGATCAGGCGACGATGATCCAGCCCTTGCAGCCGGTGCCCATGCTGCCCGGCCAGTCCGAGCCCGACACCTCGAACGGGATGGCGCCCGGCATCGGGGTGCCCAGGTCGACGGTGGTGGTGACCGCGCCGTAGGTGTCGGGCAGCGGGGTGCGCGTCCCGGCCATGTCGATCTTGGCGTCGTCGGTGAAGTTGCTGGAGGTGGTGATCTCCAGCGTGGTGGGTGTGAACGAGTGCGCCAACAGCGTGGTCTGGCCGCACTGGCCCTTGGCGTAGTCGAGCGTGATCTTCTGCGGCGTGGCGTCGGCGGCGGCCGGCGCGGCCAGCGCACCGGACAGGGCACACGCGGTTGCCGCCAGGGTGATGCGGCGGACGTAGACGGTCTTCACGAACAAAACCCCTTTCCTGTGGTCACAGCTGTGGATTCCCCCTGATCGATCGACGACGATCATGCCGTGACCGCGCCCCCGGCACGCGGCGGACGCGCGGAAGAATCCGGGCGAGTCCGCGGGGTCACGTGTTTCGGATGTGCAGGCGCAGCGGCAGGGTGCGATGGCGGCGCACGAAGATGCTCGGAAACCACTGCGGCGGGGCGTCTTCGACGAGGGTGAACGCGGTGGTGCGTTCCAGCAGGGCGGTGAGCGCGGCGGTGGCCTCCAGCTTGGCCAGCGCCGAGCCGACGCAGAAGTGGATGCCGCGCCCGAAGGCGAGATTGTTGGCGCTGCTGCGGCGGTCCAGGTCGAGGGTGTCCGGATCGTCGAAGCGGGCGGGGTCGCGATTGGCGGCGCCCCACTGCAACAGCAGGTGGCTGCCCGCGGGAATCTCGATGCCGCCCAGCGCGGTATCGGTGGTGACGTGCCGATGATGGCCTCGGAAGGGCGATTCCAGGCGCAGCGCCTCGTCCAGGAAGGCGGGCAGCAGGGCGGGTTCGGCGCGCAGCTCGTCCTGGAGGTCGGGGCGGGCGGCCAGCAGCCGGGCGGCATTGGCGATGAGGCCCGCCGTGGATTCGCCGCCCGCGCCGACCAGTTGGACCAGGATCAGCACGGCCACCACATCGGTGATCTCCCCGGCCGCGCAGGCGCGGGCCAGCACGCCGAGCAGGTCGTCGCCCGGGTTGCGCTGGGCGGCCGCGAATTCGGTGTGCAGGTAGCCGGTGAGTTCGGTGGCGGCGGTGACCAGGTGCACGAAACGGTCCGAGTCGACCACGCCGCCCAGCATCTCGGTGCTGTCGTAGGCCCAGGTGAGCAGTTGCGGCACCGCGGCGTCGGGGAGTCCGATGATGTCGGCGACGAGCGCCAGGGGGAGGCGGTCGGCCATGCCGGTCGCCCAGTCGATGCGATCGCCGTGCAGTTCCTCGGTCCACAGCCGGTCCACCAGTTCGGTGACAGTGGGGCCGAGGCCGCGAATCCGCTTGGCCAGCAAGGGTTGCACAAGTTTGCGCTGGGCCTGGTGGCTGGGGTCGTCGGCGGTGGCGAGGACGTGGACGGCCTGGCCGCCGCCGTCCATGTCGAAGGTGACGGGCGGCTGCCCCTCCTGCCGCAGGAGTGCGCCGGTGAGGTTCGAGGAGAAGTCGTCGCCTCGATTCACGGCCTCGGTCACCAGATCCCACGACGTCACCAGGTAGAAGTCGGTGCCCGGGATGCGGTAGACAGGGGATTGCTCGCGCAGCCGCCGGTACAGCGCGTAGGGGTCGTCGATGTGCGCGGGATCGAAGACGTCGAGCGCATCGGGTGAGGTGCGGGTCATGGGGCCACCGTCGTCCCGACCTGAATCGAGTGTCAACAAGCGTCTCGCGGTGAGACGGATCCGCCGTGCGGACCCGCCCGTACGCAGGAGTTTTCCCGGCTTCGTGAGACTTCGGACCCCCGTCTGGACCGGCCGACTAGTATCGAACGACTACGCGACAGCGCTTGCTGGCCCAGGAGGCTCGGGTGATCGTGCGTGAACAGGGGTGGATGAGGCGGGGATCCGGCGCGGTGTTCGCGGCGGTGGCGCTACTGGTGGTGATCTTCGCGGTGAACGGCCCGGTGGCGCGGGCCTCTGCGGGACCCGCCCCGGACACGGTCACCATCGATAGTGGTGCGTTGCACGGTGTCTCGACCCCGTCGTATCGCCTGTTCAATGGAATCCCTTACGCCGCACCACCGGTCGGTGCGCTGCGCTGGCGGCCGCCCGAGCCGGTCGTGCCGTGGCCCGGAGTTCGTGAGGCCCGCGACGCGGGCCCGAACTGCGCCCAGCCGACCGGGTTGGGCGGCCTGCGCACCACCGTCGAGGACTGCCTGTACCTCAATGTCTGGACGCCGCCGACGCTCCCGGCCGACGGCCGCGCCCTGCCCGTCATGGTGTGGATTCACGGCGGCAGCCTGCAGACCGGCACCGGAAGCATGTACGGCGCGGCCCCTGTGGTCTCCCAACCCGACGGGGACGTCATCGTCGTCACCATCAACTACCGGCTCGGGCTGTTCGGCTTCCTGGCCGCCTCGGCCCTGGACGACGGTTCCGGTTCCGGCGACTACGGCCTCATGGACCAGCAGGCCGCCCTGCGCTGGGTCCACCGCAATATCGCCGCGTTCGGCGGCGACCCCGATCGGGTCACCCTGGACGGCGAATCGGCTGGCGGCGTCTCGATCTGCGCCCACATGGCCACCCCGTCCTCCACGCCCCTCTTTCACGCCGCCATCCTCCAGAGCGGCCCCTGCGCGAGCCGATCCCTCCTCGACGCGGAGGCAGAAGGCGACGCCTGGGCCGCCGCCGCGGGCTGCCCCGCCACCGACGACGCGACCTGCCTCCGCAACCTCTCACCCGACATCCTGGTCGACCGCGGCCCCGACGACACCAACGTCGTCCACGGCAACGCCTACCTCCCCGAAAGCCCCCTGGCTCTCCTCAAATCCGGTGGCATGTCCCATATCCCCACGTTCGTCGGTTCCAACCATGACGAGGTGGCCCTCTGGGTCTGGATCAAATACGGCATCCCCCTCGGCCCCGCCATGACCCCCGCCGACTACCCTCGCCTCCTCGCCGCCAAGATCCCCGACCTGACCCCACCCCACATCGACCGGGTAATCAGCGAATATCCCCTCACCGACTTTTCCCAGCCCGCGTTGGCCCTCACCCGCGCCTGGACAGACCAACTCGTCTGCAAACTCATCTCCCAGGTCGCCGACCTCTCCCGCCAAAACCCCACCTACGTCTACGAATTCGACGACCGCACCGCCCTGGCCCCACCCAGCACCTTCCCCATGGGCGCCTACCACGCCGCCGAACTGCCCTCTCTCTTCGACCTGGTCCAAGCCGGCTTCGCACTCGACGGCGTCATGACCCCACCCCAACGCCGCCTCCAATCCGACATCCGCCGCTACTGGACCCGCTTCATCAACACCGGCGCCCCCGACCCGGCCGGCCTCCCCGCCATCCCCCGATACGCCCCGACAGCACCCACCTTCCTCTCCCTCCGCCCCGCCGGAAACCAGTTCTCCGACACCTTCACCACCGACCACCGCTGCGCCTTCTGGAACGATCTGATCGGGTAACCGCCGATCGAACGACGGTGTCGGAAGGCCGGTCAGGTGGAGTGGGCCAGGGCCTTGTACAGCCAGTCGTGGGCGCGGCCGATCGTGACTCGTGGGCCGAGGAGTTGGTCTGTCAGAGACCAATAGCGGTGAATTCGGGGGTCGGAGTCGGTGGCGTCGAGCAGGAGGTGCTCGCGGAATTGCCGGGTGTCGCGTTCGCCGCGGGCGGTGGCGTGGGCGGTGACGAATCGGTCGAGCTCGTTGCCGGAGCGCGGGGGAATGCCGTCGGCTACGAGGGGAACGACGTCGACCATGATCTCGCCCATCTCGTGGTACAGGGCCCGCGGGTCGCGGATCAGGTCGGGGCGATTTCGCCAATATTGGTGCCGGACAGCGTTGTTCAGGTCGATATCGGTGGCGAGGGCGGCCAGTTCGGCGTAGGCGACGACCTCGTCGACGGATGGTTCGGTGGGCGGCTCGGGGACGTTCCAGCACACCCAGCCGTCGCTGTCGCACCGCGGAATCGGCGTGAGAATGCGGTGCCAGAAGCGGATGAGACACTCGTGCAACGCATTACCGTCCTGTGCCGCGGCCAGCAATGCCAGCCGTTCGGAGCGTTGTGCCGGGGCGGCTGCCTCCATGGCTCGTACGGATGCGCGACGCCAAGCCAGCGACCTGAATTCGATATCGAGCTTTGCGCTTTCGGCGGCGATGGCCTCTTCCATCGATTGTCCTCCGTGCAGCACGCCGGTGATCGAGTCCAACCCGAGTCCGAGCGCCCGTAACCGCCGCACCAGCAGGAGCCGTTCGGTCGCACTCTCGGCGTCGAACATTCGATGCCCGCCGCCGCTGCGCTGGGATTCGAGAATGCCTTCGTCGCAGTAGAACCGGATCGTGCGCACCGACAGCCCCGAGTCGCGCGCCAATTCCCCGATGCTCATGCGCGCAGCGGGCTTTGTGTCGTCCGTCACAAGCTGTTGAACCTCCACCCCACTGGAGCTTTTAGCGTACTGGCACTGCTGTTCGGATCTATGTCGTCACATCGAGGAGAGTGTTTCGTGGCCAGTACCCAGGAAGAAATCGTCACCGGGATCGCGGAGATCGTCGAAGAGGTGACGGGAATCGATGCGTCCGAGGTGACGATCGAGAAGTCCTTTGTCGAAGACCTGGAAATCGATTCGCTGTCGCAGGTGGAGATCGCGGTCCAGCTGGAGGACAGGTACGACGTGAAGGTCCCCGACGAGGACCTCGCGAGCCTGCGGACCGTCGGTGACGCGGTCGCGTACGTCCAGAAGATGGAGGCCGAGAAGCCGCAGCTCGCCGCCGAAATGGAGGCGAAATACAAGGAAGGCCAGGCGAATTGAGCGTAATTCGCCACTGATCTGACCGCGGGCGTTCGGTGTCGCAGCCGATCGAGTCGTCTGCGGCACCGAACCGTCACGCGGTCTTCGACCCCGAACTACGCGTTACCGGTGCACACCACGTCGCTGACCGCCGTCGCTGACAGGTCGGCCGAGCCGACATTGGCCAGCATCGCCTGCGGGTAGATCTCGGCGAGGCTGTTGTAGGCGTCGCGCAGAGCGGAGGCGCGGTCGGGGCCCGTGCCGGTGCCGACTGCCAGGTAGTCGCTGTTGTCATTGCGGTAGACGAGCGCGCCACAACCGTTGGCCCACGTCACCATGATCCGGCAGTCAGCGGTGCCGCCCTCGGCGCAGTCCGCGATCGCGGCGGCCTGCGCCTCCGCCGCGCTGGGCGCGTTGACGCTTCGGCCGTAAGCCCACTCGTCATGGCTGAACGCGATCGCCCCGTACAGCCCCGCCGCATCGGCCGTACCGGCACAGATCGCCGACCCCGCCGCAAGACCGACCGCCGCCACCGCGACAACGGCCTTACCCATGAAACTCATCTAATTCATTCCCTCTTCGCACATGTACAGACACGGACCCGACAACCGCATCGGATCCTTCGGATCGGAGAATCATGTCCGATCACCCTCGAATTCGCCCAATGCATATCGCGCATCACAACGTCTACTGCGGAATCCCCATTACCTACATGGCAGCGCCGGATTCCGGCATCGAAATGATGAGTCTGCCGCCATTGGTCAAGCGCAAACGCGGCGCGGGACCGGCTTTCGGGGGACCACCCGCGTTTCGGCCGCTCGGTGCAGCCCTCGAGGCGTCAGAAGCCGAGGAAGGTGCGGACGGGGCCGGTGAGGATGCCTGAGATGAGGGCGTCCATGGCGGCGGGGTCGGCGGCGGTGGTGGGGACGGTTCGGGAGTCGCAACCCGGGTGGGCGGCGGGGTTTTCGGCTTGTTGCCGGAGCCAGGCGAGGGCGGCGGGAGCGCCCAGGAACCATTCGCCGGTGTGGGCGGAGGCGGGCATGGCGAGTTGTTCTCGACGGTAGGTGACGGGGGTGCCGGCGGCGCAGTAGGTGGAGACAAGGGTGTCCATGCTGGTGATGAGGCTGCCCTCGTCATCTATGGCGTTGTAGATGTAGAGGGGGGTGGTGGGGGCGGTGGCGCCCAGGGTGCGTTCCTCGAGGGCGGCGCTGATGGCGGGGTCGGTGAGGATCTGCTCGATGGGTTCGGTGAGGAACTGGTTGGCGTCGAAGCCGAGGCTGGACATCATGTTCTGGGGTGTGCAGTTGTCCGCGGCGTCCGCGATCTTCTGTTTCCCGGCGGGGGTGAGGTAGCGGTTCATGGCGGCGGTGAACACGGGGGAATCCTGCATGACTCCCATCAGCGCGATGGGGAGCAGGCCGCCGCCGACGGGCGTGCCGTTCATGGCGAGCATCGCGGCACGAGGATCGGCGACCGGTGCGCCGGCTGCCGTCCCGACCAGATTCAGTTCGGGCGCGTACCGCGGCTGTTCCTGTGCGGCCCAAGCACTCGCGATACCACCACCGGAGTAGCCCCATAGGAGCGCCGGGGTGCTGGGTCCCGACAGGGCGGCCGGTTCGAACGCCTCGACGGCCCGAATGCCGTCCAGGACGGCGTAACCGGGCTCCTTCGGCGTCGAGTAGTGGTTGTCGACGCCACCGAAGTCCGGCACCGAGACCGCCCAGCCGCGAGCCAGCCCGGCGGCGATCATCGCGGTCTCACCGGACATCGTGGTCAATTGCAGCGGACCGGATTTCGACGGATCGATCCAGGGGACATGCCCCTGGAACAATGCCTGGGAGGGCTGGCACTGCGGCGCGATCGCGTCGGTCATGTTCTGGAACGACAGCAGTGCCGTCGGCCAAGTCGTGTTCGCGGTCTTCAGCACCGTCGTCACCGCGGCATAGGGCTGGCCGTTCGCCGCGGTGGTCCGATACAACAACTGCCACGCTTGGACCGGCCACGGGACCAACTGTGAATAGGTGGCCTGGATCGGCCGCACACGGAGGATCGTCCCGGGTTGTTGCGTCGCGTAATCCGCGGGCGGCGTGAAGAAGGAGTCCTCGCTATTGGGTACCGCCGACGCCGGGGCCGCCATGACGCTCGTGGCCCCCACCAAGGCTGCGATCGCTATCGCCACTCGCGCGAATCGCGTGAAAAATGTTGTCCGGTAACGATATTTACGTCTCGACGACATCGGCCACCTCCCCTTCGGCGCTCGAACTGTAACAGGTTTCAATTCGAACGGGGTTGCTGTTCGCGAGCGTTTCGAAGGGACTGTCGGACGAGTACATTCGAGGAGTGACGCTCGGTATGGGGGAGCCGTTGGCGGGCGCGCGATTGCGGGCCGCGATCCGGGAAGCGCATGCCGAGGCGATGCGGGAGGTGGCGGCGGCGGAGCCGGGGGAGCCCGCGGTGCCCCGGGATCTGATCGAATTACTGGCGTTGCAGCGGCGGGTGGCCGTGATCGCCGAGCAGTTGGACGCCGAATCGGTGGCTCTGCGGGTGCGACGCGAGGACGATTGGGGATGGGATCGACTTCGGAGGGAAGGTAGTTCGATGAGTGTCAGTCTGGCCAAGGGCGGGAATGTCTCGCTGTCGAAGCAGGCGCCGAATCTGACGAAGGTTGCGGTGGGGCTGGGGTGGGATGTGCGCAGCACCACCGGGGCCGATTTCGACTTGGACGCCAGCGCCATGGCGTGCGGGCCGAACCAGCGCGTGGTGTCGGACAAGCACTTCGTGTTCTACAACAACCTGCGTTCGCCCGAGGGGACCATCGAGCACACGGGCGACAACCTGACCGGTGCGGGGGAGGGCGACGACGAGGTGATCAATGTGGACTTGGCGGCCATGCCGCCCTCGATCACGAATATCTTCTTCCCCGTGTCGATTTACGACGCCGAGGCCCGGCGGCAGGCGTTCGGGCAGGTCCGGAACGCGTACATCCGGGTGGTGGACGCGGTCACGGGGACGGAACTGGCCCGGTTCGATCTAACCGAGGACGCCTCCACCGAGACGGCGATGGTGTTCGGGGAGTTGTACCGGCACGGCGCGGAATGGAAGTTCCGGGCCATCGGTCAGGGGTATGCGTCCGGATTGGGCGGGATCGCACGGGATTACGGCGTCAACGTCTGACCCTGCTTCAGGCCGGAGTCCGGTAGCAGCGTGACCACGCGGGCTCGCGGACCCAGGCGGAGCCCCACGCGGATGGCCGCGACCACATTCGCGCCGGAGGAGTTCCCGGCGCGCAGGCCCTCCTCGCGGGCCAGCCGGTGAGCCATGGCCTCGGCGTCGGGACTGGAGACCGGCGCCACCTCGTCGACCAGGGTCGGATCCCACAGGGGCGGTGGATAACCCAGCCCGATGCCCTCGATCCGATGCCGGCCGGGCGGGCCGCCGGACAGCACGGGCGACTCGGCGGGCTCCACCGCCACGACCTGAATCCGCCGCTGTTTGTGATAGCGAAGCAGCGCGGCGCTGCCGCGGAGTGCGGCGGCACTGCCGACCGCCTGAACGAACGCGTCCACGCGGCACTCGGTCTGCGCCCAGATCTCCTGCCCCAGACCGTGATAGCCGGTGATGGCGTCGGTGTTGTTCAGGTGATCGGGCCAGAAGGTGCCGGGCTCCCGGCTTGCCCGCTCGGCCGCGGCCGTGGAGTCGACCAGCCGCAGCCGATACCCCTTGGCCGCGCACACCAGCCCGAGCGCGGAACCGCTACTGCCGCGCGCGTATTCGACCACCGTGTCACCCGGTTGCAGCCGCCCGTCCCGCTCCGCCACCGCGATCATGGCCTGGGCGGCGCGATCCTTCATGCTGCCGGACGGGTTCTGCCCTTCGAGCTTCACCAGGATCTCCGCGCACCCCGCGGGCGTCACCCGGTGCAACCGCACCAGCGGAGTATTGCCGATCGCCGCCAAGACGTTGTCGCCGATGAACATGATCCGCGCCGACCCTTCCCGGGCCCCCGACTGGGCTCAGGTTCGATTGTCCGGCAGCGGGGCGGGCTCGCGGGCCGGATCGGCGCAGGTTCGGCCCGCGTCGAGGATTCGGTGCGCGCTGAAGGTTCAGTGCGCGAGCGGCGCGCCGAGCACCGGCAGCGGCTGCGGCCGCTTGGCGACCCGCTGGTCACCGGAGGAGATCCCGCGCAACCGCCGCATGGCCCACGGCCCCAGCGCGGTTGCCGCCCACTCGAGTTCGGCCGCCATCGACCGCAGTAGCCCCCGCTCGGGCAGCGCGGGGATGAGCGGGCGGGTCCAGGTGTCGTCGGAGCCCGGCAGCCGCAGCGCCTCGGCCATGGCCTCGGCGATGCGCTGATGCCCGAGCGGGCTGGCGTGCAGCCGGTCGGGACTCCACAGCCGCGGATCGGTGACGACGGCGTGATGCCCGGTCTCGGCGACCAGGACCCCGTGCCGCCGAGCCGCCGCCCGCAACCGCTCGTTGAGGATCGACACCCGCCCGCGCAGCGGCCGCGCCAGCGGAATCGTCTCGGCGACATCGGGAAAGGTCAGGGTGGCCACGACCGCGCCGGTCGCGGTGAGCGCGGCGAACATCGCCTCGACATCCGCGACGATGGCGTCCGGATCGAAGGCGGGACGCAGCAGGTCGTTCATACCCGCGAGCACAGTCGCCAGATCGGGCCGCAACGACAGGGCCGCATCCAGCTGGTCGGCCCGGATCTGCCCGGCCAGCTTCCCGCGCACCGCCAGATTGGCGTACGACAGGCCCGGATTGGAGGCGGCCAGTCGCTCGGCCAGCCGATCCGCCCAGCCCCGCAGGCCGGTCCGGTCGTCGCCGTCGCCGACGCCCTCGGTCTGGCTGTCGCCGAGTGCGACGTAACGGGTGTAGGTGCCATCGGTCATGGCGGATCGGCCTTTCGGTGACTGTCCGTGGATCATCCCAGGGAATCGGCGGCCACGGCAGCCGCCGCGAACACGTTCACGCACCCGCCGCCTGGTGTTCGGCCGCCGCTGCCTCCCGTTCGATTTGCGCGACGGCCTCGGCCTGGATCCGCGCGAACTGGGCGGCCATCGCCTCGGCCAGCGCCTGGGCGCCCGAGAGCGGGCGGACCATCACCGTGAATTCATCGATCTTGCCGTCCGCGTCGAAGTGCAGGAAGTCGCACCCGGTGATGCGCTTGCCCGCGACCGTGGTCTCGAAGACCAGCGCGTGATCGGCGGCGTCCGGCGCACCGATCTCCTTCACGTACCGGAAGTCCTCGAACACCCGCAGAACCCCGCGCAGAATGGCCGCGGTGATGGCCTTACCCGGGTAGGGCTTGAAGGCGACCGGGCTGGTGAAGACGACATTGTCGGCGAGCAGCGCTTCGATGGCCGCGGCATCACGGGCCTCGACGGCCTGACGGAACCGCTCCGCCTCTCCGTGCTTGTGCATGATCCCCTCACATCCAGGTAGTCAAATCATTGCCTATATCTTCGAACGGTAGCGCTAAGCCGCAGCAACTGTCCAGAGTCCATATAGACAATTAGTTCACTATCGAGCTCCAGGCCGGATGTGGAGACGACGACGGCCCGATCCCACACGGAACCGGGCCGTCGCGGCGGACGCGCTACTTGCCGATCACGCCGTACTGGGTCAGCAACTCGCCGTCTCGTTGTTGCCGAGCCGCTTTGCCACCCCGCGCCACAGCAGCTCCGGCCCGGGCAGGTCGATCGGATCGCCGTCGCGCAGCCGGGTCATGGCTGTCAGCAGCGTGCGGATGTCGTAGGTGGAGTTGAACACCTCCGGCACAGTCGCCGGGCTTGTCGGCGAACAGCGCGTACACCCAGACCATGATCTGATCCTTGGGCTGCTGCTTGAAGTGCGGCCCTTGGGGATCGGTCTGGAAAACGGTGTGCGCCTAGGCCGTGTACTTGTAGAACCCCTCGCCGGTGGCGATGCCGAGCTTGCCCTTATCGATGTAGTTGTCCTTGAGCCACTGCGCGATTCGCTGCCCGGTGGCGTCGCCGCTCATCAGGATGTTGTAGGGCGTGGTGAGCCCGATGATGTCGAGGATCTGGAACGGCCCGGCCGGAGCGCCGGTGCCGATGCGCCAGGTCTTGTCCACCGCCTCGGGCTCCGCGTAGCCGCCCTCGGCGAGGTTCATGGCCGCGTTGAGCAGCGGCACCAGCAGTGAATTGAGGACGTAGCCGGCCTTCTCCTTGTGCAGTTCGATGGGCACCATGCCGATGGCGGAGGCGAAGTCCACGACCGCCCGGTAGACGTCCGGATCGGTGTCGTCGGTGCCCATGATCTCGGCGGTGTTGAAGTGCCACACCTGATTCGCGAAGTGCAACGCCAGGAACCGGTTGGGCCGGCCGGTGAAATCCTTGATGGCGCTGGGTAGCAGGGTGGAGGAGTTGGTGGCGAAGATGGTGCGCTCGGGGGCGAGCTTGCCCAGCTTCTCGTAGATCTCCTGCTTGAGCGAGAGCACCTCCGGAACCGCCTCGATCACCAGGTCCGCCTCCGAAACCGCCGCGCCCAGATCGGAACTCAGCGCGATGCCCGCCGCGGTCGCCTCGGCCTTGCCGTCGCCCGCGCCGGGCACCTGCTCGCGGTAGGTGGCGGCCAGCTTGTCGAAGCGCCCGCGGGCCGCGGTCAGCGCCGCGTCGTCGATGTCGTATCCGGTGACGTCGAAGCCGCGGAACGCGGTCTGGAACGCGATCTGGGAACCCAGCACACCGGTGCCGAGCACGGTGACCTTGCGGATCTCGATGCCCATTGTCATTGCCTCCCTGTGGATGTGAAGAATCCGGCGATTATCTGTGCGATCTGCGCCCGCAGATCCGCCATGGCGTCGTGCCCGGGATGCGCGCCGGTGGACGGCCGGGCCAACGCCAGATGCAGCACCGCGAAGATGCTGCGACCGGCTACTCGCGCCTGCTCCTCGACCTGTGGTGACCCCGTCGCGCCGGAGTCGGCGACGAGCCGTTCGGCGATCATGGATTCCAGCCGGGCCACCAGGGCCAGGCCCTCGGAGCGGTACTTGTCGGTGGGTGAGCCGAACAGCAGTTCACGCTGATAGACGATGGTGTTCTCGGGCCGTTGCGCGGCGGTCCGCAGCAGCGGGCCCAGCATCTCGTACACCGCCGCGACGGTATCGGCCTGCGCGCGAGCCTGATCCGCGCCGGCCTCCAGCGCCGTGCGCAGCTCCTCGTTGTAAACCATCAGCAACAGTTCGCCTTTGGTGGCCGCGTAGCGGAACAGCGTGCCCGCCGCGATATCGGCGCGATCGGAGATCTGCTGGGTGGTGACCCGGTCGAAGCCCTGCTCGGCAAACAGGGTCGCGGCCGCCTCGAAGATTCTGGACTGTTTGTCGTGCATCTTGCGTTGCCGTCGTCCGACGTGCGCCGATATTGCCGTTGTGGCCATCGGACACCTCCAACCCTGCCTGCGTAACTGAGTGGACTCAAAAATGAGCGTACTCCTAGCTACTGAATCCGCAAACCTGCCCCGACCGGCCGGGCGTATGTTGTGGGCATGGCCACGCACCTCACCCACTGGGGCGTTCTCGAAGCGGACAGTGACGGCGAACGGCTGACCGCGGTCCGCCCGTGGCGCGCGGACCCCGAACCCACTCCGCTCATCGAGAATGTCGCCTCGGCCCAGCATCATCCGGCCCGCATCGACCAGCCCTATGTGCGGCGCGGCTGGCTGGAACACGGCCCCGGGCCCGGACCGCGCGGCACGGAGGAGTTCGTGCCGGTCTCGTGGGACACCGCGCTGGATCTGCTGGCCGGTGAATTGTCCAGGGTGTACCGGGAATTCGGTGCCGGCGCGGTCTACGGCGGCTCCTACGGCTGGGCCAGCGCGGGCCGATTCCATCACGCGCAGAGCCAGATTCACCGATTTCTCAACTGCCTCGGCGGCTACGTCTCGCACCGCAACAGCTACAGCCTGGGCGCGTCGACGGTGTTGCTGCCGCACATCCTCGCCGATATGGGCACCATCATGTCCCGGGCCACCA
The DNA here is from genome assembly GCF_050956485.1 of Nocardia sp. CA-145437. Taxonomy (NCBI): domain Bacteria; kingdom Bacillati; phylum Actinomycetota; class Actinomycetes; order Mycobacteriales; family Nocardiaceae; genus Nocardia; species Nocardia sp. CA-145437. The sequence continues at coordinate 1,516,998 of NZ_CP191204.1, forward strand.
CCAAGTCGGTGCTGGCCGAGCACTCGAAGCTGATCGTCTCCTTCGGCGGTCTGTCCCCGAAGAACGTGGTGGTCTCGCCCGGCGGGGTCTCCAAGCACAACGGCCGCGGCTGGATCGAGACCGCGCACGCCAACGGCTGCCGCTTCGTCACCATCGGCCCGCTGCGCGACGACAGCCCGGCCGAGGCCCACGCCGAATGGATCGCGTCCCGGCCGGGCAGCGATGCCGCGCTGATGCTCGCGCTGGCCCATGTACTGGACGCGGAAGGGTTGGCGGACAACGCTTTCCTGGACCGCTACACCGTCGGCTATGACCGCTTCCGGGACTATGTGCGCGGCGCGGAGGACGGCATCGCCAAGGACCCGGACTGGGCCGAGCCCATCACCGGCGTTCCCGCGGACCGGATTCGCGACCTCGCCCGCGCGATGGCGGCCACCCGCACCCTGGTCACGGTGAGCTGGTCGCTGCAGCGGGCCCGCTACGGGGAGCAGCCGCTGTGGCTGGGCGTGGTGCTGGCCGCCATGCTCGGCCAGATCGGTCTGCCCGGAGGCGGATTCGGCCACGGCTACGGTTCGGCCGGGAATGTCGGTCTGGCCGTGCGGGTCACGTCCCCGCCGAAACTGCCGCAGGGGCGCAACGCGGTTCCCGACTTCATCCCCGTCGCGCGCATCGCGGACATGCTGCTGAACCCGGGCGAGCCGTACGAGTACAACGGCGAGCATCGCACGTATCCCGCCATCCGCCTGGTCTATTGGGCCGGTGGCAACCCCTTCCACCACCACCAGGACCTGGCCCGGCTGCGCACCGCCTTCGGCCGGCCGGACACCGTGGTGGTGCACGATCCGTTCTGGTCGGCCACAGCCCGGCACGCCGACATCGTGCTGCCCTCGACCATGACCATCGAACGCGACGATTACGGCTCGGGCGAGGGCGACCGCTACCTGTTCCCGATGCCCGCCCTGACCCGGCCGCACGCGCAGGCCCGCGACGACTACTGGATGTTCGGTGAACTGGCCGAAAGGCTCGGCGTCGGTAAGGAATTCACCGAGGGGCGCACGGATCGGGAATGGCTGCGCCACCTCTACGACGAGTGGCGCGACCGATTGAGCGCCCGCGGCCACGAGGTGCCCGACTACGACACCTTCTGGTCCGGGGAATCCCTGGACCTGCCGCTCGAAGCCGAGGAGCACATCGCCTTCGCCGACTTCCGCGCCGACCCGGACGCTCACCCGCTGCACACCCCCAGCGGGCGGATCGAGATCTTCTCCGAGACCATCGCGGGCTTCGGCTACGACGAATGCCCCGGCCACCCGGTGTGGCTCGAACCGGACGAATGGCTGGGCGGCCCGCTGGCCGCCCGGTTCCCGATTCAATTGGTGGCCAACCAGCCTCGCACCAAATTGCACAGTCAGCTCGATATCGGCGCGCACAGCCAGTCCTCGAAGATCCAGGGCCGCGAACCGGTCCGGCTGCACCCGGACGACGCGGCCGCGCGCGGTCTCGCCGCGGGTGACATCGTCCGGATATTCAACGACCGCGGCAGCTGCCTGGCCGGGCTGGAGATCAGCGATTCGGTGCGCCCGGGCGTCGCGCAGCTGTCCACCGGCGCCTGGTACGACCCCGACCCGGCCGACGCGACCTTCTGCCGCCACGGAAACCCCAACGCGGTCACCCGGGATCGCGGCACGTCCCGTCTGAGCCAAGGGTGCACGGGCCAGCTGTCCCTGGTGGAGATCGAGCGCTACGCCGACCCGCTCCCACCCCTGACCGTCACCGGCCCGCCCGCCATCGGCAACCTCTGAAGGCCGCGCGGCCGCAGGTCATCTCCCCGCGCCGCCGTGCGCGACGAGCGCCTCGATGACCGTGCGCGCAGCGTTCGACGGGGTCCGCGCGGCCGCGTGACCGACGCACAGACGCCACGGCAGCGGAGACGGCCGGTAGTCGGCGAACGGGACGCCGGGGGAGAGCCGCGCGACCGACAGCGGGATGAGCGCGACCCCGAAATCCTTGGCCGCCAACTCCAGTGCGAACGCTTGATCGGCCACCTCGATGACCGGGTAGCGGCCCGGGAACAGCTCGTCGGCGATGGTGCGGATGCCCCAGCCCGGCGGGAAGTCGATGAACCGCACCCCGTGCAGATCGGCGGCGTGGAACGGGCGGCCCGCCAGCGGATGCCCGGGAGCGGTGCACAGCACCAGCGTCTCCTCGGCGATGAGATGGGTGGTGAGGCCGGGGAATTCGTCGCTCATGCCCGCGAGCAGCGCCAGTTCGAGCGAATTGTCCAGCAGCCCGGCCACATTGCCGGCCATTCCGGAGATGCTCTGGCGCATCCGCAGGGTCACCTCCGGATACTGCCGGTGCAGTGCGGCGATGATGCCCGCCAGGTCGATATTGTGGATGTTCATCAGATTGCCGACGACCACCTCGCCGCGGATCTCCCCGCGGGCGGCGTCGATGGCGTCCACGATGTCGCCGCGGGCGCGCAGCAGGGTGCGGGCGGGCGCGACCATGGCCCGGCCCGCGACGGTCGGTTCGAGGGTGCGCGGGGTGCGGTCGAACAGGCGCACCCCGAGTTCGCGCTCGAGTTTGGCGACGCTGGTGGAGACCGCCGACTGCACCAGGTTGAGGTGGCGGGCCGCGGCGGTGAAGGACCGGTGGTCGCAGCAGGCCAGGAAACATTCGATCTGACGCAGCTCCATGGGCCGAGCCTAGTCCTGCCATCTATTCGATAGATAGCAGTATCGAAAACCATCGCTTTTGTAGATTGAAATCCCCGCCCACCATGAAGCGGTGATGGTTTCCACGCTCCGCGCCGCAGCGCCCGCACCGATCGCGCCCGAGACGTCCCCGACGCTGACCCGGACGACGGTGCTGGTGTTCGCGGTGACCGCGGGCTCCTCGGCCGCGGGCAACTACTACCTGCAACCGCTGCTGCACCAGGTCGCCGGCGACCTGCGGGTGTCCACCGCGAGTGCGGCGCTGCTGGTGAGCGCGGCCCAGATCGGCTATCTGTGCGGCCTGGCGTTCCTGGTCCCGCTCGGTGACTTCCTGCGCCGCCACCGCATGGTGCCGGTGCTGCTGCTGGCCTCGGTCGCGGCCCTGCTGGTGTCGGCGTTCGCGCCGAACTACGCGGTGCTCGTCGCGGGAGTGGTGGCCACCGGCGTGGCGGCCTCGGCGGCGCAGGTGGTGGTGCCGTGGGCCTCGGCGCTGGCCGATCCGGCGCGGCGCGGGCAGGTGGTCGGCACGGTGATGAGCGGCCTGCTGCTGGGAATCCTGTTGTCGCGGGTGCTGTCCGGGGCGGTCGCGCAGCTGGGCGGCTGGCGCGCGGTGCTGCTGGTGGCGGCCGGACTGCAGGTGGTGATGGCGATCAGCGTGTACCTGCTCGCGCCCGCCACCCCGCGCGCGGCGACCGGCGAGAGCTATCCGCGGGTGCTGGTGTCGATCCTGGGTCTGATCCGCCGCCACGCGGTGTTGCGGCAGCGCATGCTGCTCGGCTTCATCCTGATGGGGAGCTTCTCGCTGGTGTGGACCGCGCTGGCGTTCCAGCTGTCCGGCTCGGGCGGAAGTTCGTACCACTACGGCGAATTCGTGATCGGTCTGTTCGGTCTGGCGGGTGTGGTCGGGGCGTTGGGCGCGCCCGTGGTGGGCCGGCTGGCCGACCGCGGGCATTTGCGCCGCGTCACCACGCTGACCTGGCTGGTGCTGCTGGCCAGTTGGGTGCTGGTGGTGTGGGGCGGGCACAACGTGGTGGCGTTGATCGCCGCGCTGGTGGTCTTCGACTTCGGTATCCAGGGTGCGCATCTGACCAACCAGTCGGCCATCTACACCTTGGATCCGGCCGCGCGCAGCCGCCTGACCACCGCCTACATGGTCACCTATTTCCTCGGCGGCGTGACCGGATCGGTGACCGCCGGGGCCGCGTTCGAGGCGGGCGGCTGGGCCCGGGTGTGCGAGATCGGCGTGGCCGCCACGGTGGCCGGTCTGGTGCTGTGGGCGGTGTTCGCACTCCGCCCACAGCACCGCCGGACTCAGACCGCCATGGCCTCCGGCAGCTGACCCGCCAGCGCGATCGCCTCGGCCAGCAGGTCCGCCGTCGACAGCAACTGCCGCTCGGTGTGCTCGGAGGTGATGAAGAAGCGCAGCCGCTCCTTGCCCACCGGCACCGCCGGGGCCGAGATGGCCCCGGCGTACACGCCCTGGCGCAGCAGGTGCGCGGACACGAACCCGGCCCGCATCTCGCCCGGCACGATCACCGGCACGATCGGCGTGCCCTGGGACTCACCGAGATCCAGCCCCCGCTCCCGCAGCGCGGTGTCGAACAGCCGGGCGTTGTGCCACAGCCGGGCCACCCGATCCGGTTCGGCCGCGAGCACATCCAGCCCGGCCAGCGCCGCCGCGATGGCGGACGGCGCGGGCGCACCGGTCAGCATGGCCACGCCCGGCGCACTGGATTTCATCGCCGCGATCAGATCGGCGTCGGCGGCGATGAACCCGCCGACGCTGCCCAGCGACTTGGACAGCGTGCCCATCCAGATGTCGACCTCGGCCCCGGCCATGCCGTAGTGCTCGCGGATGCCGTGCCCGGCCGCGCCGAACACGCCGAGCGAGTGGGCCTCGTCCACCATGACGGCGCAGTCGAATTCGCGGGCCACGGCGGCCAGTTCGGCCACCCGGCCGACGGTGCCGTCCATCGAGTAGTGGCCTTCCAGCACCACCAGCGCCCGATCGAACCCGGACCGCGACATCTTCAGCACCGACCGCAGCGAGTCGGGATCGTTGTGCCGGAAGTTGATCCGGCGGCAGCCCGCCCACTGCGTGCCCGAGACCACGCTGCCGTGGATCAGGCTGTCGCAGAACGCGACATCGCCCTCGCGCAGCAGGAAGCCGATGACGCCCGCGTTGGTGAGGTAGCCGCTGGTGGTCACCATGGCGTCGCCCACGTCGTACATTCCGGCGAGCCGCTGCTCCAGTTCGCCGTAGAGCGGGATCTCGCCGGACACGATCCGGCTGGCCGAGGCAGACGCGCCGTACCGGTCGAGGGCCTGCTGGGCCGCCCGCACCACCCGCGGGTGGCTGGACAGTCCCAGGTAGTTGTAGGCGCTGAAGTTCACCAGGTCGGTGTCCATGGCCCGGATGACGGTGTCGTTCGGGCTGTTCCGCGGCAGGAACAGCGGATTCGGCATGCCCGACTGCTCGCTGATGGCCGCGATGGCCGCCCGTTTGGCGACGGCCGCCGCGACCTCCGGATGGTCGGCGAACTGGCGACCCGGCCCGCGTGGGGCGCGGGCCGGACCGGTCCGCCCAGAGAGGGGAGCCGGCGTGGCGGGCGCGGTGTGCCGGACCGTGGTGGCCGGGCCGGGTACTCCCGACTCCTTGGTCGCGTTGCCCGCCAGCAGCTTCCGTGCCAGGTCCCGTGCGGAATCGCTCATGCCGACACCGCCCCGGCGTTCGCGCCGACCAGCATCTCGGCGGCGCGCGCCCCCGCGAGCTGGAGGGTGAACGACCGCCCGACCTTCATCGACAGCAGGTCCACGCCCAGCGTCTTGCCCACCAGCGCACCGAATTCCACCGCCATCAGCGAGTCCAGGCCCAGTTCGGGCACCGGGATCGTGAGGTCGATGGAATCGGCGTCGACGCCCATCACCACGGCCAGTTGCTCGGCCAGCATGTGCGCCACCACGTCGGCCCGCTTCTGCTCGTCGAGTTCGCGCAGCGCCGACACCAGCTGCGAGGCCGCCGAATTGTCCTGCGCCGCGGCGGCGATCAGCTCGGCGGTGCGGCCGGTCATGGCGTACCAGGACACCGTGGAGGCCACCGTCGACCAGTTGATCGGGATGATCGACGCCTGGTGATGGATGCCCAGTTCCAGGGCCTTCTCCAGGTATTCGACGCCCTCGTCCATGTCGATCGGGTCGAATCCGGCGGTGCGCAGGTAGCGGGACACGTAGTCGTCGTCGGCCATGCCGCCGCCGGACATGTGCCCCCAGCCGACCGCCAGCGCCGTGCCGCCGTCGCGGACCACCAGGTCGGCCGTGGCATCGAGCGCGAGATTGGCCGCGGTGTAGGCGTATTGGCCGATGCTGCCGAAGATGGTGCTGCCGGAGGAGAACAACACGAACATGTCGAGCTCGGCTCCGGCGGCGGCCAGCCCGTGCCGCAGCGCGATCACGCCCTCCGCCTTGGGCCGGTACACCTTGGCCAGGCTGTCCCGGTCCATGTCGGCGACCCGCTTGTCGTCGAGCGTGCCCGCGGTGTGGAAGACGCCGCGCAACGGGTGCTCGGCGGAATGGGCCCGCGCCACCACGGCTTCCATGGCGTCGATGTCGGTGACGTCCACCAGTTCCTCGGTGACCTCGACGCCCTGCGCCCGCCAGCGCGCCAGCTGGGCGCGGGCGGCGTCGGTGGTCGGGCCGCCCCGGCCCAGCAGGGTCAGGTGGCGTGCGCCCAGCCCGGCCAGCCAGCGCCCGACGGCGAGGCCGAACGCGCCGAACCCGCCGGTGATCAGGTACCGGGCCGCCGGATCCACGGTGACCGCCGCGATCAGCGGACGCACCTGCGGCGCTTCGGATTCCAGGCTCACCGCGATCCGGCCGAGCTGTGCCGAACGGGCCACGTCCTCGAAGGCCCGGGCCACGTCGGCGGTGTCGTACACCTCGAACGGCAGGTACCGGTAGTGGCCCGCCGCCAGCTTCTCCTGTACGCCGCGCACCAGATCGCTGGTGGCCGACCGCTTGATCGCCAGCATGCGGTCCAGGTCGAAGGAGTGGTAGGAGAGGTTCTTGTCGAAGTACGCCAGGTCGAGCACGCCGCCGCCGTAGATGTCGGCCTTGCCGATCTCCACGATGCGCCCGAACTCGGCCACCGCCTTGAAGTTCTGCCGCAGGATCTCCCCGGGCGCGGTGCTGATCACCACGTCCGCGCCGCGGCCCGAGGTGAGGCCCAGGACGTCGTCGGCGAAGTTCAGCGACCGCGAGTCCAGTGCGTGGTCGGCGCCCTGTTCGAGCACGTAGGCCCGGCGCTCGTCACTGCTGGCGGTGCCGATCACCGTGGCCCCGTACAGCTTCGCGACCTGCACCGCGGCCGACCCGACACCACCCGCCGCGCCGTGCACCAGCACCACCTCGCCCTTGCGCACCCGCGCCAGTTCGAGCAGCGAGTGCTCGGCGGTGGCGAACGCGACGGTGCTGGTGCACGCGCCGGGCTCGGTGTCGGCCGGGACCCGGGTGACCAGGTCGGCCTCGGTGGTGTGGAAGCGGGAGATCATGCCCTTGGACGTCACGAACACCCGGTCGCCGACCGCGAGATCGTCGACGCCCGCACCGGTCCGGACGACGACGGCGTCGGCCTCCATCCCGGGCTCGGTGCCGTAGAAGGTGCCCGCCATCTCGCGCTCACCGAGCACCCCGATGACCTTGAGCGGGTCCTTGTAGCCGAGACCGACCGCCAGGATGCGCACCTCGACCTCGCCCGCCCCGGGCGCGCGGCGTTCGCAGCGCCGCCACGCCAGCCGCGACAGCACCCGCGACTTGGGCAGCTCCAGCCGGAAGTTCGCCTCCGGATCGGTGAGCGGCTCAGCCCGGTCCAGGCCCTCGATGCGCTCGGGCAGGGTGGCCGCGACCACCGTCACCCAGCGCAACCCGTTGCGCAGCACCACTTCATCGGAGTGGTCGTAGGTGAACGCGCCCGGCACTGCCAGCTCCGCCGCCAGGTCGGCCTCGGTCACCTCCGGATCCACGTCGATGAGCCGCCAGCGCAGCCGCGGCTGCTCGTTGAGCAGCACCCGGCGGGCGCCGGCCAGCGCGGCGTGCGCCGGATCGGGGACCGCGTCCTCGTCGGGGTGCGCGAAGGCCCGCTCGGTGACCAGGGAGACGTGTACGGAACCGTCACCGGTCATGGGGATTTCCTCGCCGCGCTGCTCGAGCCAGTCCTCGAGGAAGCCCTCGACGGTGACCGCGATGCGGCGCAGTGTCCACAGCGCGTCGAGGTCGGCGTACTCGTGGCCCGCGACCAGCACGATGTGCGTGCGTTCGACGCCGTTCAGCGCCACGATCCGCTGGAGCCGCTCGCGCACGACGGATTCCAGGTCCGCGCGGCCCGGATCACCCACGGCGAGCACCTCGCCGTGGGCCGTGGCGCCCGCGATGGATGTGGCCCGCGCTCCCGCCTCGGCGGCGAAGTCGACGGCCAGCGTGTACGCGGTGTCGGGGGTGGGCAGGGCGGTGGTGTCCACCGGTTCCCGCATGTCCCAGCGGTCCTCGTAGAAGTAGTCCGTGAGCCGTTGCAGCGCACCACGATCGGGGTTGATGTCGCCCAGCCGCAGGCCCAGGATCCGCATGACGATGTTCTCCTCATCGTCGAGCAGGTCGTAGTCGCAGGTGAGCTCGTCGGCGGTCCGTTCGCCGCCGGCGCTGTTGAGGCGGGCCACCACGGTCACCCGCTCCGGGATGGGCGCGAACACCCGCACGCCTGCGACGGCGACCGGAACCAGCGCTCCCCGTCCGGCGTTCGGCGCGGCGGCGAGGACCGCTCCGAAGCACTGCACGGCCGCGTCGACGACCGCCGGGTGGGCGAGGTGCCCGCTGTCGCGGGCGATGGTTCCGTCCAGGGTGGCGACCACGGTATTGCCGCTCACCCGCAGCGCGGTGGCGCGGCGGAAGTCCGGGCCGTAGTCGAGGCCGCGGGCGGCGAAGGCGGTGTAGTAGGCGTCGGGGTCGATGGCGGCCATCTCCTCGAGCACCGGCAGCTCGGCCTTGGACGGCTCGTAGACGCCCTCGACCAGGCGGCCGGTGGCGTTGACCGTCCAGGCGTCGCCCGCCGCGTCGCGGGAGCGAATGCTGAAGCGCCGCGTGGATTCCTCCACCTGTAGTTCCACCACCGGGGCCATGCCCTCGTCCACCACCAGCGGCGCGAGGAACCGGACGTCCTCGACGGCGACCCGGGTGGACTCGGTGCGCAGCGCCGCCGCGCTCAGGGCCGCGTCCAGATACGCCGCGCCCGGCAGGATGCGGGAGCCGCCCACCACATGGTCGGCCAGCCACGGCATGTCGCCGACGCTGAGCTGGACGCGCCACGCGGTGTTCGGGTGCTCCGGTACGGGGTCGCCGAGCATGCGGTACATGCCGGGCGTGCCGTACTTGAGCCGCTGCATCCCGCTCAGTTCGACGCGCAGCCGGGTGCGCTGCCACGGGTAGCGCGGCAGGTCCACATGCCGGGTGACCAGATCGCCGAAGAGGGCGTCGATGTCGAGCACGCCCGCCGCGTACAGCCCGGCCAGGGTCTGCCGGACGCTCTCGGCGTCGTCCTGCTTGCGGTTGAGGGTGGCGACGGTGGTGCCGGTTTCGTTCGCGCCGATCAGGATCTCGCGAATGTTGGCGCCCAGCACCGGGTGCGGTCCGACCTCCAGGAACACCCGGCTGCCCGCGCCCACCAGTTCGGTGATGGCGTCGGCGAAGCGGACGGGCTGCCGCACATTGGCGCACCAGTAGGCCGCGTCCCAGTCGCCCGCGGTCACCCGGGCGCCGGTCACGGTGGACCACAGCGGGATACGCGGCTCGGCGAGGCTCAGCCCGGCCAGGGCGGCGGTCAGCTCGTCGAGGATGGGGTCCATCAGGTAGCTGTGATACGGCACCTCGACCTGGAGCCGGCGCGCGAAAACGCCTTGTTCGGTGAGGGATTCGGCGATCTCGTCGAGCCGCTGCTCGTTGCCCGCGAGGGTGACCGCGCTCGGGCTGTTGATCGCGGCGATGCTGACCAGCTCGTCGCCGTCGATCAGCTCCAGCGCGGCGGCGGGGGGCAGACCGACCGCGAGCATGCCGCCCGAACCGGCCGTGGTGGCCTGTAGCCGGGCGCGATGGAAGCTGACCAGCAGCGCGTCCCGCAGCGACAGCATCCCGGTGACGTAGGCCGCCGACACCTCGCCGACACTGTGGCCGACCACCGCGGCGGGCCGGATGCCCAGCTCCTCGAGCAGGGCGACCAGGGCGACCTGGATCAGGAAGTTGGCGGGCTGGGCGACCGCGGTCGAGGTGACCCGCGACTGCTCCTCGGGCCGCAGCAGCTCCTCGACGATCGACCAGCCCGAGATCTCCCGGAACACTGCGTCGACCCGCTCGGCCTCGGCGGCGAAAACGCCACCGGTGGTGAGCAGTTGACGGCCCATGGCCCACCACTGCGGACCCATGCCGGTGAACACGAACACCGGTTCGGGCGCCTTGCGGGCGATCACCTTGGCGGTGCGGCCCTCGCCGCCCGCGAAGTCGATCAGCGCCCGCACCAGCTCGGCGTCGTCACCGAAGGTGAGGCCCGCGCGCACGCCGTGATGGTGCCGCCGGGTCCACGCCGCCTCGGCCAGCCGGGCGGGTTCGGCTCCGGCGGCGATGAGCTCGGCGTAGCCGCGAGCCAGTTCGCGCGCGGCGGTGTCGGTGCGCGCCGAAATCGGCAGCACGCCATGGTGTCTGGGCTCCCGCTCCGGCGTGTCCGCCGCGACGTACTCCTGGAGGATGACGTGCGCGTTGGTGCCGCCGTAGCCGAATCCGTTGACCGCGACCGTCATTCGGGTCTCCGGATCGACCGGCTGCGCCTCCACCTGCAGAGCCAGACCCAGCTCGTCGAACGGGATCTCCGGGTTCGGCTCGTTCAGCCAGCCCTGCGGCGCGATGGTGCGGTGGGTGATGGCCAGCGCCGACTTGATGACGCTCGCGATGCCCGAGGCGGCCTCGGTGTGCCCGAGCTGCCCCTTGACCGAGCCCACGCCCAGCGGCGTGGTCCGGCCCTCGACCTGCCCGTAGGCGCGTCCGATGGCCCGCAGTTCCAACGGGTCGCCGACCGGGGTGCCGGTGCCGTGCGCCTCCACGTAGGTGACCTCGTGCGGCGCGATGCCCGCCCGTTCGGTGACCGACTTGGCCAGGGCCTCCTGCAGATCCGCGTTGGGGACGGTGATGGCGGTGGTGCGCCCGTCCTGATTGGATCCGGTGGCCTTGACCACCGCGTAGATCCGGTCTCCGGCGCGCTCGGCGTCCTCGAGCCGCTTGAGCACCACCATGCCCGAGCCCTCACCGCGGCCGTAGCCGTCGGCGGCGGCGTCGAAGGGCTTGCTGCGGCCGTCGGCGGCCAGGAAGCCGCCCTTGCACATGGAGACGAACACCTCCGGCTGCAGCAGCATGGTGACGCCGCCCGCCAGCGCCACCTCGCAGTCGCCGTTGGCCAGCGCCTGGCAGGCCAGGTGGAAGGCCACCAGCGACGACGAGCAGGCGGTGTCGACGGTGAGCGCGGGGCCGATCATATTGAGCGCGTACGCGATCCGGTTGGACAGCATGGTGTACGACGCGCCCGCCGCGGTGTGCATGTCCACCCACGGCAGCGCCGCGTTGGTGTTGGACACCGCCATCTGGTCCAGCGTGAAGGCCCCGACGTAGACGCCGATCGGCGCGCCCGCGGCCTGTCCGGCGATGCCCGCGTCGTCGAGCGCCTCCCAGGCCACCTCGAGGACGAGCCGCTGCTGCGGGTCCATGGCGGCGGCCTCGCGCGGCGAGATGCCGAAGAAGTCGGGGTCGAAGGCCCACGGGTCGCCGGTCATGAAGGCGGCCCGTTTGGTGTACATACGTCCCGGCGTGCGTTTGTCCGGGTCGTAATACCGGCGGTAGTCCCACCGGTCGGACGGGATCTCCACGACCCCGTCGCCCTTGTTGATGATGAAGTCCCAGAACGACTCCGGGGAATCGATGCCGCCGGCATAGCGGCACCCGATTCCGACAATGGCAAGGTCAGACACTGCATCTCCTCGGAAAACAGAACGAACCTGGTGATCCCCCCCGAGGGCGCGCGGCGGCGGCCCGATCGTGTTCCGCGATCGGGCTCCCCTCCGAGTCATGTCAGCCCGCGGTCACGCCCGCCGGCCGCAGCATGAAATTCAATTCCGGACCCTTACTCCCGATTCGGGTTCCGGCGAGCCGCGCGAAGTCCATCGCCTGGTAGTAGCCGACGTTGGCGTCCTTGCAGATGCCGCACAGGGCTCGCCCGTGGGCCTCGGACTCGGCGATGAGCCAGCGGGTCAATGCCCGGCCGATGCCCGAACGCGGGACCGTGGGGTCCGCGCCCAGGTAGACCATGTAGTTGTGCGGCTCGGCGGGGGCGGAGCCGGCGATGGCGGCGTCCACCTCGATACCCCGGCGGGTGGCCGCCGGGCCCATGGCCCACAACAGCTGTGGACCCGAAATCGCTTCCCGCCAAGCGGTATTGCGGAAGCGGTCGGGAATCCACAGCAACGCGCCGACGATCACGCCGTCGATCTCCGCGACGATGGCCGCCTCGGCGGGCAGGTAGCGGTGCCGGACGAGGACGCGCAGCATGCCCGGCGTGCGTCGCGCGCGCACCTCCGGATCGGGGAAAACGTAGTCCTCGATCGGATCGTCGGACTCGAAGGCCAGGGCGATGACCCGGACGATGTCCTCGATGTCGGATTCGGTGGCGCGGCGAATGGTCGGTGTACCCGACTGAACCAAAACTGTCCCTTACGTTTTCGTGCCCGCCAGCGCCCGACTTCGATGACGGTCAGTCCTTCGTCCTACTACTCGACGGTAACCTGAACGGCTACTGATCGGTAATGTACCCAACAGTTACTGAACATGCGACCGATTCACTTTGTGGCATAAAACGATTCGCCGGGAGATGGCCAAGCGCCTCCGTATGCCCTAAGGTTCGCGCGCACACAGTGCCACGCGCGAAACAGATATGGGTTCGTTTCATCCGGGTGTCGGGCCGAACCCATAGAGTGGAGAACGTGGCCGCACTTCTCACCCAAGGGCAGACCGGTGAACTGGGCGTCTCGGACATCACCGTGACGGTGCATTTCAGCGCGGGAGTCGATCTCGCCGCGCTGCTCCTGACCGATCGCGGTGCCGTACGTGACGATACCGACCTGATCTTCTACAACCAGCCCACCGGCCCCGGCATCCAGCTGGTGCCCGGGCAGCACGCCGTCGCCGTGAACCTGAGCGCCGTGCCGCCGGGCGTGGCCCATATTCGCATCGTGGCCAGCCTCGACGACCGCGACAGCCGCTTCGGCGACCATCCCGCCCCGCACATCGGCATCGCCGACGATCGCGGAAACCCGCTGTACGAGTACGTGATCGACGGCCTCGGCAACGAGACCACGGTGGCGGCCGTGGACCTGGACCGCGGCGACGACGGCTGGTACGCCCGCGCGGTCGGCTTCGGCCACCCCCGCGGCTTCGCGGCGCTGGTCGCGGATCACGGTGTGTCCATCAGCAATTCGCCGCACACGGCCCGCCCCGCCGCCCCGGCGATCGCGCCGGTCATGAAGTCCGGCGACACGGTGGCCCTACGGCGGCAGGGCCAGGACCTGAGCTTCGTCAAGATGGGCCTGGGCTGGGATCCCGTGCACGTGCAGCACAAATGGGGTTCGCGGCCGGTCGAGATCGACCTCGACGCCTCGGCCCTGGTCTACGCCGGGCACGATCTGATCGACGCCGCCTACTACGGCCAGCTCGTCACCAAGGACGGCGCCATCCGGCACTCCGGCGACAATCTCACCGGTGAGGGCAAGGGCGACGACGAGACCATCACCGTGGACCTGACCCGGATCGGCCCGCAGGTCACCACCATCGTCTTCGTCATCACCTCCTACGCGGGCCACACCTTCGAGCGGGTCCGGAACGCGTTCTGGCGCTTGACCGACGGCACCACCAGCACCGAGCTCACCCGGTCCAATCTGAGCTCGGGCGGCGCGCACACCGGCATGGTGGTGGCCAAGGTGCATCGCGAGGACGGCATCTGGAAGGTGTCGGCGCTGGGGCATCCGATCGAGGCCGGGCACCCGGTCGAAGCGGCCTCCCAGGTGGTCGGATTCCTGTGAGCGGGTTCAGTCCACGGTGATGAACCGGCCCAGCTGCGGCACCGCCTCGCCCGGGTGCTTGGCCTGGAAGCCCTCGCCGATGGCCTGCAGTTTCCATTCGCCGCCCGAGCGGAACACCTTCGCCATGGCGATGGCCGTGAACGGCATGCCGCCCGCCAGCGCGTAGCGGGCCAGCTCGGCCTGCGTGGTGTCGTCCACCAGCCGGCAGTAGGCATTGCTGACCTGCTCGAAGGTGTGGCCCTGGTAGGAGGTGACGATGAACAGCAGCGTATTCACATGGCGCGGAATGCGACTCAGGTCGACCAGGATCACCTCGTCGTCCCCGGCCGCGCCCTCGCCGGTGAGATTGTCGCCGGAGTGCCGGATGGACCCGTCCTTCGAGATCAGCTGACCGTAGTAGGCGACGTCCACCAGGTGCCGGTCGGCGAACATGGCCACCCAGGCGTCCAGGTCGATGTTCGCCGCGCGGCGGCCGAACAGTCCGCCCTGTTTGGCCGGGTCCCAGCCCAGGCCCATGCGGATGCGGGTCAGCGCGACTCCGCCCTCCTTGCGCAGCGTGACGCGTTGCCCCTTGGACAGATTCACCGGCTTGGCGCCCGAGAGCCCGCCCTCGGTGGGCTGCTGCGGCGGATAGGGCGGCGGAGGCGGCGGCTGGGTGCGGTCGGCCGGCGTCGGCGGGACCGGGGGCGGAGCGATCGGCGGCGGGTAGGCCGACGGCGGCGGTGGGGGAGCGACGGGTATCGGGGCGGGCCGCGGCGCGTCCTCGACCGTCACGCCGTGATCGCGGACCAGGGCGGCGAACCCGCCCGCGTATCCCTGTCCGACCGCCCGCACCTTCCAGGCGCCGTAGCGCCGGTACAGCTCGACCGCGATGACGATGGACTCGCTCTGCAGGTCCTCGATCTTGTACTCGTACAGCGCGTTCCCGCCCGGGTCGGAGACCACCGCGACCGGCGGGGCGATCCGCCCGAAGGTGGCCCCGGTCCCGTCGAGGGTGATGACGGCCCGGATCTGGGTGATCTCGGCGGGCACCTGCGCCAAGGAGACCGCCAGGTCGGCGGGCGGTCCGGCCACGCCGTTGCGCAGCCGCACCCCCGGACCGGTCGGCTGGTTGTAGAACACGAAGTCGTTGTCCGAGCGCACTTTCCCCTGCTCGGTCACCAGCAGCGCGGACAATTCGGCGGTGGCCGCGACGCGGACGGAGACCACCACCTCCGCCGCGGCCAGTGCGCCGTTCTGACCCTTCACGAGTGTTGTGGACAAGGCCGATCCTCCCGTATCGAAAACGCCCACCTGCCACTCTAGGAGACGGGTCGGCCCTCAGCAGGCGAGCTGGTCGGCCAGATCCAGGAAATCCACGGCATTGATATCGAACTCGGCGGAGAACTCGGCATCGGCGAGCGCGGGGTCGCCGTATTCGAGCGGCCGGGCCACGAACGCGGTCCGGAAACCGAGCTCGCCCGCGGCCCGGATGTCGTACTTGTGGCTGGCCACCATCATGATCTCCGACGGCTCCAGGCCCAGGTAGCGGGCGGCCAGGCCGTAGGTGCGCGGATCCGGCTTGAAGGCGCCCACCATCTCGGCCGCGAAGACGGCGTGCCAGGGCAGGTCACCGTGGCGCGTAATCTCCACCACCGCACTGACATCGGCATTGGACAGGGTCGCGAGAGTGAACTTCGTGCGCAGGCGGCGCAGGCCGGGGACCGTATCGGGCCACGGATCCAGACGCGCCCAGGCGCGGGCCAGTTCGTCGCGGGCGGCGAGCTTCAGATCGATGCCCTCGGCCGCGAGCAGCGGGTCGAGGGTCTTGCGGTAGATCGACGCCACGCTCACCCACCCGCTGTCCGCGGGCTGCCGCGAGGTCTCCGTGAAATAGGCCGCGCGCCAGTCGTTCACGAACTTTCCCCAGTCCTGGTCCGGGCTCAGCTCCCCGGCGGCCGCGACGGCGGCCCGCGCGATGGTCGAATGGAAGTCGGTGGCCGTTCCCTGGACATCGAACAGCAGTGCTCTAGGCCTCATCGCGTTCACGGCGAAAGCCTACGAGATCGGTTCTAGGCTGGCGGGCATGGAGATCGGTCGGGCCAGCAGAACAGCCTTGGCGACCGCGTACGCGCGCGCCTACCACCAGCTCTCGGGCGAACCACGGGTCTTCACCGATCCCCTGGCGGCGCGGATCGCGGGCGTCACCGCCGAGCGGATCGCCGATCTCGACACCGCGACCCTGGACCGGCCCGGCGGTCCGGACCCCCGGCAACGGATCCGGCGCTACTTCCTCGCCGCCCGGGCTCGATTCGCCGAGGACGTGGTGGCGAGCGCGGTCGCGGCGGGAACCGAGCAGGTGGTGATTCTCGGCGCGGGGCTCGACACCTTCGGATACCGCAATCCGTATCCGGGACTGCGCGTGTTCGAGGTCGATCACCCGGATACCCAGACCTGGAAGCGCGACCGGCTCGCGCAGGCCGGGATCGACATTCCCGAGTCGCTCGCTTTCGTGCCCGTCGACTTCGAAACCGACACGCTGGCAGCGGGTTTGGCCGCCGCCGGATTCGACAGCGAGCGGTCCGCGGTGTTCGTCTGGCTCGGGGTGGTGATGTACCTGACCCGGCCCGCCATCGAGGACACCCTGCGGTTCATCGCCGGACAAGGACGGCCGGTGCACCTGGTCCTCGACTACCTGAGCAGCGGCACCACCGACGAGGAACGCGCGTCGGTCCGCGAGCGCGCCGCCCGGATCGCCGCCATCAGCGAGCCCTGGCTCAGCTACTTCGAGCACGAGGACATCGAGGCGCTGCTGCGGTCCTGCGGCTTCGACATCGTCGAGGCGCGGCCGCTGGCGGAGCTGTTCACCGACTACCTCGGCGAGCCGCTCGCGGGCCTGCCCGCCCGGAACCGGCCCGCGCCGCTGCTGTACGCCGCGGCCGGGGCGTGAGCCGCCGCGCTCACCCGTTTGCCCGGCATTTGCACTGGTAGCCCCGGTGTGGTGGCGCTCGACCGATGTATTGCCCGATCAGCTTCGGACCGGTATTCAGTTCGCTCGGGTGGGAACGCGAGTCGAGGCTTGAAGGTAGGAACCGGTGACCGTCGATCTTCCCGCGGCACGCCGGGCGCCGGGTCCCGGCGGCCGAAGACGGGTCCAGACGCTGCCGCGTCTGCTGGCCGCCGCGGTCGAGAGCAGACCGGACGGCATCGCCCTGTGCGCGGGCGGACACTCGCTCACCTATGCCCGGCTCGACGCGTACTCCACCCGGGTGGCCCGTCTGCTCATCGCCCGCGGACTCGGTCCCGGCGACCGCGTGGTGCTGGCGCTGCCGCGTTCGGTCGAGGCCGTCGTCGCGGTCTGGGCGGTCGCCAAATCCGGGGCGGCCTTCGTGCCCGTCGACCCCGCCTACCCGCCGGACCGGGTCGCGCACATGCTCGCCGACGCGGGCGCGGCCTGCGGGCTCACCCTCACCGCCACCCGTGAGCGGCTCGGCGACGGGCTCGACTGGCTCGAACTCGATGCCCCGGACTGCCGCGCGGAACTGGCCGATCTCTCGGCCGAACCGCTGCACTACACCGACCGCACCCGCCGAGTGCACGGCGATGACATCGCCTACGTCGTCTACACCTCCGGTTCGACGGGCCGCCCCAAGGGCGTCGCGGTCACCCACACCGGATTGGCCGGGCTCTGCGGCGAACTCACCCGCCGCTTCCGGGTCGCCCCGGATTCCCGCACCCTGCACTTCGCGTCGCCCAGCTTCGACGCGGCCGTCCTGGAACTCCTGCTGGCCGTCGGCTCGGCGGCCACGATGGTCGTCGCGCCCGCCGACTGCTACGGCGGCGGTGAACTCGCGGAGCTGCTGCGGGCCGAGCGGGTGACGCACGCTTTCCTCACCCCGGCCGCGCTGGCCGGGATCGATGCCTCGAATTTGCCGGACCTCGCGGTAGTGGTGGCGGGCGGTGAGGAATGCCCGCCGGATCTGGTGGCCCGCTGGTCACCGGGGCGCGGGTTCTTCAATCTGTACGGACCCACCGAGACCACCGTCGCCGCGACCATCAGCGACCCGCTCAGCAGCGCCGACACCGTCACCATCGGCGGACCGATTCCCGGCGTGACCGCCCTGGTGCTCGACGCCCGGCTGCGGCCGGTGCCGACCGCCGTGGCCGGTGAGCTCTACCTGGCCGGGCCGGGGCTCGCACGCGGGTATCACCGGCGGCCCGGACTGACCGCCGCGAGCTTCGTGCCGCACCCGAACGGTAAGGGGGAACGCATCTATCGCACCGGAGACATGGTGCGGTGGGTGCTCGATCGTGACGGGGCGCCGGGTCTGCAATACCTGGGGCGCAACGACTCCCAGGTGCAGATCCGCGGCATCCGGGTGGAGCTGGACGAGGTCGACGCGGTGCTGTTCGCCCACGAATCCGTCGCCTTCGCGACCACGCTGGTGCGCCGGCTGCCCAGTGGCGTCGACGGGGCCGTGTCGTACGTGGTGCCCGTCCCCGGAGCCGATATCGATGCCGCCGCGCTGACCGACCATGTGCGGCAACAGCTTCCGCGCCACGCGGTGCCGGCCGCCATCACGGTGCTCGACGGCATTCCGCTGACCCCGTCCGGGAAGCTGGATCGCGACGCGCTGCCCGAACCGGTATTCGCCGCCCGGCCGTACCGGCGGGCCCTGACCGCGACCGAGCGGGAGGTGGCCGCGGCCTTCACGGAGCTGCTCGGTGTCGCGCGCGTGGGTGCGGTCGACGACTTCTTCGACCTCGGCGGAAACTCCTTGCTCGCTACGAGATTGGCGGGACGACTCGGGGCCGGGCGGGCCGTCCGGGTGCCTGTGCTGCTGGTGTTCGAGCATTCGACGGTCGCCGCTCTGGCGGCGGTCATCGACGGGCTCGGCACCGGCGACCGGCCCGCACCGACCGCGCGGCCGCGGCACGGGACGCGGGCTCCGCTGTCGCTCGCGCAGCAGCGCATGTGGTTCCTGGCGCGCTTGGATCCGGAGTCCGCGGCCTACAACATTCCGTTCGCGCTGCGCCTGACCGGGGAACTCGACGTGGCCGCGCTCGCGTGGGCCCTGCGGGACCTGGTCGAACGGCACGAGGCACTGCGGACCGTCTATCCCGAGGACGGTGGCGACGGGTACCAGGACATCCGCCCGGCGGACGCGGTGCCGATCGACCCGGCCGCGGCCGACGTGACCGAGTCCGGGGTGCGGAGCGAACTGATCGCCTTGGCGGGCACGAGATTCGACGTCACCGCCGAGGTTCCGCTGCGGCTGCGGCTGTTCCGGGTCACGGAGCGGGACCACGTGCTCGGGGTGGTCATCCACCATCTGGCCGCCGACGGCTTCTCCATGGTCCCTTTGACCCGCGACCTCATGACCGCCTACGCCGCCCGCACCCGGGGCGTCGTCCCGGACTGGACGCCGCTGCCGGTGCGCTACGCCGACTACGCCGTCTGGCAGCGCGAATTACTGGGTGCGGCCGATGATCCCGGCTCATTGCACGCCGAACAGCTCGGTCACTGGCGGACCGCGCTCGCGGGGTTGCCGCCCCTGCTGGACCTGCCCGTCGACCGTCCCCGCCCGGCGGTCGCCTCGCATCGTGGTGCGGCACTGCACTTCCGGGTGGACGCTACCCTGCATCGGACTCTGGCGGAGCTGGCCCGCGCCCGGGGCGTCTCGCTGTTCATGGTGGTGCACGCCGCGCTCGCGGTCGTCCTGGCGCGGCTGGCCGGGGTGGACGACGTGGCCGTGGGCGCGCCCGTGGCCGGCCGTGGGGAACCCGAACTCGACGATGTCGTGGGCATGTTCGTCAATACGCTGGTCCTGCGCACCCGCATCGACCCGGCCGAGCGCTTCGCCGATCTGCTGGACCGGGTGCGTGACACCGACCTGGCCGCCTTCGCGCACGCCGAGCTGCCCTTCGAACGGCTGGTGGCCGCACTGGACCCACCCCGCACGCAGGCCCATCACCCGGTGTTCCAGGTGGCGCTGTCGTTCCAGAACTTCGGAGATCAGGTGCTGCGGCTGCCCGGGCTCACCGTCACCGGAATCGATCTCGGTGAGGCTGTGTCACCGCTGGATCTCCAGCTCACCGTGGTGCCGCGGCAGCAGGCCGAAGGTCCCGCGGGACTGCACTGTTCGTGGCGATACGCCACCGACCTGTTCGACGAGAGCACTATCGTCCGGCTCGGCGGGCGGGTTTCCGCCGTGCTGGCCGCCATCGCCGCCGATCCGCACGCGACCGTCGGCGACCTGCCCTGCACCGATCCGGCCGAACTCGCGGCCCTGCCGACGACGGGTCCGCGGCGCGAGGTGTCGCAGACCTTTCTGTTCAGCGGCTTCACCGATCGGGCGGCGCGCACTCCCGAAGCGGTGGCCGTGACCGGTGACGGCATGGCGCTGACGTACGGCGAACTCTTCGAGCGGTCGAACCGGTTGGCGCGCACGCTGATCGCCTCGGGTGTCGGACCCGGAACCGTGGTCGGCGCGGACGTGCGGCCCGGACCCGATCTCGTGATCTGCCTCTACGCCATCGTGCAGGCGGGCGGCGCGTACCTGCCGATCGACCCCGACCAGCCCGCCGAACGCACCGCCGACATGCTCGCCGCGGCGGAGCCCGTCTGCGTCGTCACCGCCGATCTCGTGAATGCCCCTGAGCTGGAGAATTTCTCGCCCGCACCGGTCACGGACGCCGACCGGTCGCGGCCACTGCGTGAACAGGATCTCGCGTACCTGCTCTTCACCTCCGGGTCCACGGGCCGTCCGAAAGGCGTTGGCATCTCGCACGCCGCCATCGCCAACCACATCGCCTTCCTCACCACCGAATACGGTCTGTCCGAACGCGATACCTACATCCAGCTGGTGCCGAGCACCTTCGACGCCTCCCTCATCGGCTACACCGCCCCGCTCGCCGTGGGCGGTCACCTGGTGATCCCGTCGCCCGCCCGCCGCACAGATCCGGACCATCTGGCCGACCTGCTGATCCGGCACCGGGTGACGGCTTTCCTCACGGTGCCGTCCCTGCTGCGGGCGCTGCTGGAGTTCGCGCCCGACGGCGCGCTGTCCGGCCTGCGGGTGGTGTGCGTCGGCGGCGAGCCCCTGCCCGCCGAGCTGATCGCGCAGTTCCGGGCCGCGAGCCCGGCCCGGTTGCACAACCTCTACGGGCCCACCGAGGCGACGATCTCCATCACCGGCGCCGACGTCACCGACCACGACGGCGGCCCGATCTCCATCGGTGCGCCGCACTGGAATTCCCGCGCCTACGTGCTCGACGCCCGACTGCATTCGGTGCCGCCGGGTACACCCGGGGAACTGTACGTCGCGGGCGCGCAGCTCGCCCGCGGTTACCTCGGCCGCCCCGCGGGTACCGCCGGCCGCTTCGTCACCGACCCCTTCGGCGGTGCGGGGGAGCGCATGTACCGCACCGGTGACCTGGTCCGTCGCACCCGCGATGGGGGACTGGAATACCTGGGCCGCACCGACTTCCAGCTCAAACTGCGGGGTCAAAGGCTGGAGCCGGGGGAGGTGGAGGCCGCGCTGCGCGCCCATCCGGAGGTGGCCGAAGCCGTGGTCGCTATCCGCCGGGACCGGCTCGTCGGATACCTGCGCGCCGTCACCGGTAGCACGCCGTCCCCGGACGAAGTTCTGGCCGCGGCCCGAAAGCGGCTGCCCGGCTACATGATTCCCTCGGACCTCGTCATTCTGGACGCCTTCCCGCTCGGCTCGACGGGCAAGCTGGACCGTGCCGCTCTCCCCGACCCGGAACCGTCGTCGCGGGCTTACACCGCGCCGGAAACGGCCGACGAGCATGCGGTCGCGGACGTCTTCGGCGCCGAACTGTGTGTCGAGCGGGTCGGACGCGACGACGACTTCTTCGCCCTGGGCGGAAACTCCTTGTCCGCCATCCGGGTTCGTGCCGCCCTGGCCGGCCGTCTCGGCCTTCCGGTGCCCCTCACGGACCTGTTCGCCCACCCGCGCGTCCGCGACCTGGCCGCCGCGCTCCGAGCGGAAACAACCGTGGCCGGCGGCGGACCGGACCCGGTGGCGGACGCCGTGCTGGATCCGCGGATCACCGCGGCCGGTCTCGCCCCCCGGCGTCCGGGTTCGCGGTCGGCGGTACTGCTCACCGGCGCAACGGGTTTCCTCGGCGGCTTCCTGCTCCGGGAGCTGCTCGAACGAACCTCCGCCCTCGTCCACTGCCTCACCCGTGCGCCCGGTGTATCCGAGGCCCGCCGCCGCATCGTCGCCAATGCCGACCGATTCGGCATCGACCTCGTCCCGCATCTGGATCGAATAGTGCCTGTCCCAGGTGATCTCGCGCAGCCCGGCCTCGGCCTGAGCGCGAACGAGTTCGCCGGCCTGGCCGAGCGGATAGACGCGATCTACCACAATGGCGCGCTGGTCAACCACCTCGAACCGTATGCCCGCATGCGCGCCGCCAATGTCACCGGCACCGCCGAGATCCTCCGGCTGGCCGCCACCCACGCCACACCGGTCCACTTCATCTCGACGGCCTCGATCTCGAACGGCCCGCTCCCGGACGGCGTGCCCGGCTATATCGCCACGAAATGGGTGGGAGAACAGCTGGTTCGAGCCGCCGCCGAGCGTGGTGTGCCGGTCCGCGTCTACCGCCCCGGCCTCATCACCGGCGATTCCCGGTGCGGCGCGGCCGGGGCCGACGACGCGTGGTGGACGATGCTGCGCGCCATGCTGGTCCTCGGTCTCGCCCCCGAGCTGCCCGATGCGGAGGTCGCCATGGTGCCCGTCGATCAGGTCGCCGCCGCGATCGTCTCCGCGGCCCGGAAACCGGCCGAACCCGGTGACGTCGAGACCGTCACCCTGCTGCCCGTCCGGACGGTGTCCCTCGCCACCGTGCGAGACGAAGTCCTCTATCACGGTTACCGTCTCGCCCCGGTGGCTCCGGCGGACTTCGCCGCGGCCCTGCTCACAGCGGCCGAACGGCCGGAGGCCGACGCCCGTCTGATGCGCGCCGCCGCCCTCAGCGTCAACTATTCGGCCGAGGTCACCGGAATGGCCGCGCGCGATCCCCACTCGGCCTGTCCCGGAGTCGATCGCCCCATCCTGGCCCGCTATCTCGACTACTACGTGAAGACCGGTTTCCTGCCCCCGCCGTCCTAGAAGTACCAGGTCACGGCTCTGTGCTGTGACGTAGCGCGCTATACAAGTGACTAGGTTGTTAATAATGTGCCATTGACAACTGGCACATTGAATGGCGATGCTGTGCCCATGAGGACGAGGTCAATGGCGACCTTCCCGCCGACGGCGGTCCCCACCCGGGCGGCGACGCGGACGCGACTCGCGGCCGCGGCGTCGGTGGTGGGGCTACGCCAGGTCAATGGGTGGTTGCCGAACAATCGAATCGGGATCGAGGCCGGGCGCGCACTCATCGCCGCGATCATGGCGGCGGGCGGCCCCACCCCGGCGGGGACCGCGGTCACCCCGGTGCGCTCCGGCGGCGTGCGCGGCGAATGGGTCCGGGCCGCCGGTGTACGGCACGGCGATCGGGCCATCTACTACCTGCACGGCAGCGGCTACGTGGTGTGCTCGGCCAAGACCCACCGCGGACTCGCGGCCCGGCTGTCCAAGGCCACCGGGCTGCCGGTGTTCGTGCTGGACTACCGGCTCGCGCCCGAGCATCCGTTCCCCGCGGCCGCCGACGACGCCGCGGCGGGCTACCGGTGGCTGCTCGAACACGGGTATCGCGCAGGCGATCTGGTGATCGGCGGCGACTCGGCGGGCTGTCACCTGACCCTGGACCTGCTGCTGCAGAACGCGATCGACGGCACCGCGCAGCCCGCGGGCGCCTTCATGTTCTCGCCGCTCATGGATCCCACCCTGACCCTCGCCGAACGCCGCGACCGGGTGCTGCCCGATCCCATGGCCCCGGCCCGCACCGGGCGGCGGCTCATCGAGCTGTACACCGCCGCCGAGCCCGGGGATTCGCCGCGGCTGAAGCTGACCATTCCGGCCGGCACCGTGCTGCCGCCGCTGTTCGTGCAGGCCAGTGCGGGGGAGATGCTCGCCGACGACGCCCGCCACCTGCGCGACATGGCCGCCGCGGCCGGCGTGCCGTGCGAACTGGAACTGTGGCCCGGGCGCATCCATGTCTTCCAGGCCCTGCCGCTGCTGGTGCCCGAGGCCGGGCCCGCCCTGCGGCGCGCCGCCGGGTTCGTGACCTCGGCACTGGCGCAATCGGATTCGACTCCAAGAAAGCGGGTGGGCTGACATGTGGCCGATCGACGAGGTGATCTTCGCACTGGGCGGCAAGCGCCGCTCCCAGCGCGCCAAGGCCGTGGTGACCGGCGCGGGCAGCGGGATCGGGCGCGCGTTCGCGCTCGAGATCGCCGCGCGCGGCGGTGAGGTCGTGTGCGCGGACATCGACAAGGACCGCGCCGACGAGACCGTGCGGCTCATCGAGCGCACCCACGGACGCACGGCGCACGCGGTGTTCTGCGATGTGTCCCGGCGCGCGGACGTGGAGAGCCTGGCCCTGCACGCGGAACTGCTGTTCGGCGGCGCGCCCACCCTGGTGATCAATAACGCGGGTGTCGGCATCGGTGGAAAGCCGGTGGGCGACATCGGTTTCGGCGACTGGGAATGGGCGCTCGGCATCAACCTGTGGGGGGTCGTGCACGGCTGCGAGATCTTCGCACCCCAGCTGCGCGCGGCCGGCCGCGGCGGCATCATCAATGTGGCCTCGGCCGCGGGCTTCGCGGCCGCGCCCGGCATGGCCGCCTACAACGTATCCAAGGCGGCGGTGGTGTCGCTGTCGGAGACCATGGCCGCCGAGCTGGCGGGCAGCGGGGTCGCGGTGACCGCGCTGTGCCCGACCTTCGTGCGCACCAATGTGGTGACCGACGGCCGGATCACCTCGGGGTCCTCCCGCTTGGCGGACGGGCTGATGCGCTGGACCGGGTTCTCGCCCGAGTCGGTGGCCCGCACCACCCTCGACGCCCACGACCGGGGCGCGCTGTACGTGCTGCCGCAGCTGGACGCCCGCGTGGTCTGGCACCTCAAACGGCACTTCCCGGCCCTCTACACCCAAGCCCTCGGCGTCCTGAATCGCGTCCTGCCGCAGCAGGATGCGGCGGCGACCGGCACGAATCTTCAGAAGACAGGAGTCTGACATGTCTGCGAAAACCATCTCGTTCGACTTCGACAACATGCTGGCCAAGATCAAGTCCAAGCAGTGGGCGCTGGCCGACATCGATTGGGACGCACCGGGCGCCGAGCTCATCGACCCGGCCCTGCACGCCAAGCTGAAGCCGTTCATGGCCGATCTCATGTGGATCGAGAACGTCGGCGCGCGCGGCTTCGCGGCCATGGCCAAGAAGGCCCCGACCCCCGCGCTGGCCGAGATCTACCGCTACTTCCACGCCGAGGAACAGCGGCACGCCAATGCCGAACTGGCCCTCATGCGCCGCTGGGGCATGCTCGAGGCCGACGAGATCCCCGAGCCCAATATCAATGTCAAGCTGGTCATCGACTTCCTGGACAAGTACTCCGACGGCATGTCGCTGTCCTTCCTGGGCACCGTCATCCCCATGCTGGAGGTGGCCCTCGACGGCGCGCTGATCAAGTTCGTCACCGACGAGATCGCCGACCCGGTCGCCCAGGAGGTCTTCAAGAAGATCAACAATGACGAATCCCGGCATCTGGCCACCGATTACGCGGTCATGGAGCTGCTCGGCCACGCCAGCGCCCGCAAGCTGGCCATCGACCTGGTGGGCGGCTGGATCAAGCCGTCGCTGTTCATCGGGCTGCTCAGCTACATCCCGCTGCTGAACAAGATGCGCGACAATATCGTCGAGATGGGCGTGAGCGAGGAGAAGCTCTACGTCGCCATGGCCCGCTTCAAGCAGGTCGGCGAGCGCGCCCCGATCGTGAACCGGCTGCCCATGTACCGGATCGTGAAGATGCACTCCGACTGGGTCGTCAACCGCGACAACCCGTATCACCTGTTCGCGGACGCCATGGTCAAGGTCACCGGGGCCATCCCCGACCGCCTGCTGCCCACGCAGCCGACCTGGTCCAAGGAACTCACCTACGAGCCCGTCGCATGAGCGCCGTGAGCAAGCCACTGGACGTGGCGATCATCGGAGCCGGATTCGCGGGCATCGGCGCGGCCATTCGGCTGCGGCAGAAAGGGATCGGCGACTTCGCGGTCTTCGAGCGCGGCGACCGGGTGGGCGGCACCTGGCGCGACAACACCTATCCGGGCGCGGCCTGCGACATTCCGTCGCGGCTGTACTCCTACAGCTTCGCCCCGAACCCGAACTGGTCGCGGACCTACTCCGGCAGCGCCGAGATCCTCGGCTACATCGACACCATGGTCGCGGATTCGGGCATCGCCCCGCACATCCGCTTCGGGCACACCGTGACCGGCATCGTGTTCGACGACGAGACCGGGCTGTGGACGCTGTCGTTCGGCGCCGGGCGGCGAAAAGTGCGGGCGCGCACCGTGATCCTCGCCTCCGGTCCGCTGTCCAACGCCGGGTTCCCGGATATCGCCGGCATCGACGACTACGCGGGCCACAAGATCCACAGCGCCCGCTGGGATCACGACTACGACTTCACCGGCAAGAAGGTGGCCGTGGTCGGCACCGGCGCCAGCGCCGTGCAGATCATCCCGGAGCTGGTGAAACAGGCCGCCTCGGTGAAGGTCTTCCAGCGCACGCCAGGCTGGGTGCTACCGCGGGTCAACCGGCGCACCAACGGCCTCACCAAACAGGTGTACCGGCAGCTGCCGGTCACCCAGTCGCTGGCCCGGGAAGCCTGGTTCTGGGGCCACGAGTCGGTGGCGCTGGGCGTGGTGTGGAATACGCCGCTGACCCGGGTCGTCGAATCGGTCGCCTTGATGCACCTGCGTTCCCAGGTGCGTGATCCGTGGCTGCGGCGGCAGCTCACCCCCGATTTCCGGGCCGGCTGCAAGCGGCTGTTGATGAGCAGCGAGTACTACCCTGCCCTGCAGGCCGACAATTGCAAGCTCATCACCTGGCCGATCGCGGAACTGTCGGCGACCGGCATCCGCACCGCCGAGGGCATCGAGCACCGCTTCGACTGCATCGTGTTCGCCACCGGGTTCGAGGTGTCCAAGCAGGGCTCGCCGATTCCGGTGACCGGGCGCGGCGGCCGGGTGCTGGCCGACGAATGGCGCGGCGGCGCATACGCGTTCAAGAGCGTCACGGTGGCCGGGTACCCCAATCTGTTCCTCACCTTCGGGCCGAACTCGGGGCCGGGCCACAATTCGGCGCTGGTCTACATGGAGGCGCAGATCGAATACCTCACCGACGCCATCAAGATCGTGCTCGACCGCGGGCTGCGCACGCTCGAGGCCCGGCAGGATCGGCAGGACCGCTACAACCGCGGCCTGCAGCGCCGGTTGACCGCCACCACCTGGAACTCCGGGTGCAGCAGCTGGTATCTCACCGAGGACGGGTTCAACGCCACCATGTACCCGGGATTCGGCAGCCAGTACGCTCGGCAGCTGGCCAGGGTGGATCTGGCGGATTTCCACCTGCGCTAGTGTTCAGAACGGCTGCGCCGATGTTCCGGCGGAGCCAGGGGGTCGCCGGCGGAAGGGACGGGAACAGGACGAATGGCGGAGTACCGCATCGACGATCTCGCCCAGGCCGCCGGCACCACGACGCGCAATGTGCGCGCCTATCAGGAGAAGGGGCTGCTGCCCACGCCCACCCGCCGCAGCGGGCGCGCGCTCATCTACGACGACACCCACCTGGCCCGGCTGCGCATCATCGACGCGCTGCTGCAACGCGGGTTCACCATCGCCCACATCGCCGACTTCATCACCAGCTGGGAGACCGGCAAGGATCTCACCGAGATCCTCGGGTTGCAGAGCGCGGTCACCGACACCTGGGGCAAAGCCGAAGAGCCGTTGGCGATCCCGCGCGAACTGGTGGACACCTTCTTCGGCGACACCGAGGAGCACCAGGTCGACTCCGACCAGCTGGCCCGGCTCGAACAGCTCGGCATGGTGCGGCTGCGCGACGACACCGTCGAGCTCACCCGGCCCGAACTGCTCGGCATCTTCGCCGATCTCAGCTCCTACGGACTCCGGTTGCCCGAACTCATCGATCTGCACAGCGCCATCGCCGAGCGGCTCGAAGCCGTCGCCCGGCTCATGGTGGTGGCGGCCAAGGACCACATCGTGGCCGCGCACGGGCCCGGCTGGATGCCCGAGACCGACGCCGAGATCGCCGAGACCGCCGGGATGCTCAAGCATTTCCGCGAACTCGGGACCCGCTCGGCGCGCGACAGCCTCGACCAAGCCCTCGACAAGGTGCTGCAGGCCGAACTCGGCGAGTACCTGGAAGCGGCTGCCCGCCGCCACGCGAAGGAGTGATCAGCGCAGGGCGGCGCGGGCTCCGGCCGCCTCGAGCTTGATCCGGGCGGCCTCGGCGGCGTCCTTGTCGACCTTCTCCAGCACCGCCTTCGGCGCGGCCTCGACCAGGTCCTTGGCCTCCTTGAGACCCAGCCCCGGGATGATCTCCCGCATGGCCTTGATGACCTGAATCTTCTTGTCCCCGAAGGATTCCAGGACGAGATCGAATTCGTCCTGTTCGTCGGCCGCCTCCGCGGGAGCCGAATCCGCGGCGACTTGGACGGCCACCGGGGGCGCGGCGCTGACGCCGAACTCCTCCTCGAACGCCTTCAGGAACTCCGAAAGTTCCAGCAGCGTCATCCCTTTGAACACGTCGAGCAATTCGACGACGGTCATCTTGGCCATGATGTAACCCCTTGCAACGCTGACCAGGCGATACAAGTAATTCTAAGCGGAAGGAACCGCCAAGGTCATCAGATATTCGCGCTCCCCGCGTGTCAGCGGGCGTGGCGCGCCGTCGGCGATGGCGACCAGGGTGGAAGTCGCGTAGAGATAAAGGAATTCGCCGTCGCGCACCTCGTGCCGCAGGGTGAACGAGGTGGTGCCGAGCTTCTCCACCGCGGAGGTGACGGTCACCGGCGCGGCCCGGAAGACCAGCGGCATGCGGTAGCTCAGCCGCTGACCCGCCACCACCACGCGCCACGGACCGCCGTCGGAGTCGTAGCGGTCCAGCAGATCCGCGCGCGCCTCGTCGAGGTACTGGGCGAAGACCACATTGTTGAGATGCTGCTGCGCGTCCATATCGGTGCGGCGCAACTGGATGTCGTAGGTGTGCATCAGGCCCCCAGATCCTTCAGGAGCACGCGCTGGTCCTCGGGCAGCGCACGGGACCGCTGGGTCTCCTGGTCGAAGGCGACCATCGTGCACACCGCCGTCGAATACACCACGTCGTCGTCGCGGATCTCCTGCTCCAACACGAACGAGGAGGTGCCGACCCGGCTCACCCAGGTCTCGATCCGCACCGGATCGGGCCGGTACCGCAGCGGCGTCAGATAGTCGATATCCATCTGCGCGACCACGTTCGCCCCGCCGAACCCCTTCTTCCAGAACAGATCGATCCGGGATTCCTCGAGGTAGCGCAAATGCGCGGCATTGTGCACGTGCCCGTCGGCGTCCATATCGGACCACCGCAGCGGGCACTGGAAAAGGTGTCGGGCCACCCCGCATTCATATCAAGCGGGCGGGGCCGGCAACCTCGCGGCCATCGCCGCCATGGCCGAATCTGCAAGAGTCGTGTCGTTGACGCCGTCGCCCGCGGGTCGCAGGCTGAGGGCATGCGGGTGGTGCTGATCGTGGTGTTCGACGGGTTCCAGCTGACCGATCTGGCCGGCCCCGCGGACGTCTTCTCCGGCGCCGCCGCCCTGCTCGGCGACGGTGGCGGCTACCGGGTCGAACTGGCCGCGGCGCAGGCCGGTCCGGTGCGGTCCTCGTGCGGCATCGAGGTGACCGCGCGGCACGGGCTCGACACCTGGACCGGGCCGCTGGACCTGCTGCTGGTGGTCGGCGGGCTGGCCTTCTGGGCGGCGTCCGGCGACGCCGAACTGGTGGCGGGGATCCGCCGGGTGGCCGCGGTGGCCGACCGGGTGGGCTCGGTCTGCTCGGGCACCTTCCTGCTGGCCCGCGCCGGACTGCTGGACGGCCGCCGCGCCACCACGCACTGGGCGGGCGGTGAGCTCCTGGCCCAGCAGTTCCCGGCCATCACCACCGAACCCGACCGCATCTATGTGCGCGACGGCCCGATCTGGACCTCGGCCGGGGTGACCGCGGGCATCGACCTGGCCCTGGCCATCGTGGCCGCCGACCACGGACCCGAACTGGCCCGCGAGGTGGCGCGCTGGATGGTGGTGTACCTGCACCGGCCCGGCGGGCAGAGCCAGTTCAGCGCGCCGCTCACCGGCAACCCGCCCCGGCGCGATCCGCTGCGCGAACTCCAGGTGTGGATGGAGGAGCATCCGGCCGCGGACCTGTCGCTGCCCGCGCTGGCCCTGCGGGTCGGCATGAGCACGCGGCACTTCTCGCGCGTCTTCGCCGGCGAGACCGGGACCACGCCCGCCCGCTATGTGGAGCGAGTGCGGATCGCCGCCGCCCGGCGCCTGCTCGAGACCACCGACCAGCCCATGGACCGGGTCGCCGCCGCGGTCGGACTGGGCAGCCCCGAGACCCTGTACCGAATCTTCCACCGACACCTGGGCATTCCCCCGGGCGAGTACCGCGCCCGATTCAAGAACTCCGAAGGAGAGCGTGTCTCATGACATTCCAGATCGCCATCGTGCTCTATCCCGGCATGACCGTACTCGACGTGGTCGGACCCTACGAGGTGCTGCGCGGCATCCCCGACAGCGAGATCCGTTTCGTCGCCGGGGAAGTCGGCCCGGTGGTGGCCGACAGCGGGGTGCTGGCGCTGGGCGCGACCCACACCTTCGCCGAGACGCCCGCACCCGATCTGGTGCTCGTCGGCGGCGGGGAACAGGGCACCACCGGGGCCATGGCCGACCGGGAGCTCATCGACTGGCTGCGGGCGGTGCACCCGAAGACGCAGTGGACCACCTCGGTCTGCACCGGATCGCTGATCCTGGCCGCCGCCGACATCCTGCGTGGTCAGCCCGCCACCACCCACTGGCTCGGCCAGCCCGCGCTCGCGCCCTTCGGCGCCGAATCGCGTCCGCACGACCGCATCGTGCACAGCGGCAAGATCGTCACCGCCGCGGGCGTTTCCGCCGGCATCGACCTCGGGCTGTGGCTGGTCGGCCGGATCGCGGGGGAGGAGCGGGCGCAGATGACCCAGCTCTACATCGAGTACGACCCGCACCCGCCGTACGACACCGGCCACCCCGACAAGGCGAGCGCCGACCTGCTGCGCAAGACGCGCCTGCTCGCCACCAAACGCTCGGCCAAGCCGCGGGTACCGCTGGAGGTGGCCACCGCCCTCTGGCGTCTGAC
This sequence comes from Nocardia sp. CA-145437, assembly GCF_050956485.1. Lineage (NCBI taxonomy): Bacteria > Bacillati > Actinomycetota > Actinomycetes > Mycobacteriales > Nocardiaceae > Nocardia > Nocardia sp. CA-145437. Next base: position 1,548,217 of record NZ_CP191204.1, read on the forward strand.
CCTCAACCGCATACGGGATCGGGCCGCCGCCACACGCTGAATTCCCGTACCGTCGGAAGGGTGACCGAGCTGCTCGGCGATCACTTCTTCGCCAATCCGCATGCGTACTACCGGCTTTGGCGCGAGGACGGGCCGGTGCTGCGGGTGCGGTTCGGGGACGGCGTGGAACGCTGGCTCGTCATCGGCTACGAGGAGGCCCGCGCCGCGCTCGCGGATCCGCGGCTGCGCAAGGACATCGACCTCCTCGAATCGGTGATCGCCCGCAAGCGCACCGGGCCCTGGGAAGGGCCCCGCACCCACGACGGGCTGCGGCACATGCTCAATGCCGACCCGCCCGACCACACCCGGTTGCGGCGGGCGGTCTCGCAGGCGTTCACCGCGCGGCGGGTGGCGGCGCTGCAACCGGTCATCGAGCGGACGGCGCGAGAACTGCTGGACGCCATGGCCGATCACGACGAGGTGGATCTGCTGCGGGCCTTCGCCGTGCCGCTGCCGGTCGCGATCATCTGCCACCTGCTGGATGTGGACATCGAGGACCAGGGCACCTTCCGGGAATGGACCAAGGCGCTGGTCGGCACCCTGGAACCCGGCGTGGACCCGGCCCGGGCGCACGGCGAGATGGTGGCCTTCCTGCGGAACCTGCTGCGGCGCAAGCGGGCCGAGCCGGGCGAGGACCTGCTCTCGGCGCTGGTCACCGACGCCGACGCCCGCCTCGACGAGGGCGAACTGATCGGGATGGCGCTGCTGCTCCTGGTCGCCGGGCACGAGACCACGGTGAACCTGATCGGCAACGGCATGCTGGCGCTGCTGCGCGACCGGCCCTGGCTGGACCGGCTGTGCGCGGCGCCGGAACTGATCCCCGCCGCCGTCGAGGAGTTCCTGCGCTTCGACGGGCCCGTCGACCTGGCCACCCTGCGGTTCACCGCCGAGCCGATCACGGTGGGCGACAGCGTCATTCCCGCGGGCGAGCTGGTGCTGGTGGCTCTGGCCGCGGGCAACCGGGACCCGCGCCACTTCACCGACCCGCACCGCCTGGACCCGCCGGCCGAGCACGTCGCGCACCTGGGCTTCGGTCACGGCGTCCACTACTGCGTCGGCGCGCCGTTGGCCCGGCTCGAGGCCCGGGTCGCGTTCACCCAGCTGCTGGACCGGTTCCCGGACATCGAACTGGCCGTGCGCGATTCGGAGCTGCGCTGGCATCCGAACCCGGTGATCCGCGGCCTGAAGCGACTGCCGGTGCGGCTGCGGAAGTGAATCCCGCGCTCGCGGGGTGGCTAGCTCAGCGTCTTCAACGCCGCGCCGTCGTACGGCTTCAGCTCGTCGAGCCGCCCCGCCAAGACCTTGGCCGCCCACTCCGGGTCCTGGAGCAGGGCTCGGCCGACGGCGACCAGATCGAATTCGTCACGCTCCAGCCGATCGAGCAGGTTGTCGAGGCTGCCGAGTTCGGCGCCCACACCGGCGAACGCGCGCAGGAACTCGCCGTCGAGGCCGACCGAACCGACGGTGATGGTTGTCTTGCCGGTGAGTTTCTTGGTCCAGCCGGCCAGGTTCAGGTCCGAGTCCTCGAATTCCGGCAGCCAGTAGCGGCGGGTGGAGGCATGGAAGGCGTCGACGCCGGCCGCGGCGAGCGGGGTCAGGATGGCTTCCAGCTCCTGCGGGGTCTCGGCGAGCCGCGCGTCGTAGGCGTCCTGCTTCCACTGCGAGTAGCGGAGGATGATCGGGAATTCGGGCGAGACGACCTCCCGGACCGCCGCCACGATCTCGGCCGCGAACTTGGTCCGGGCCACGGCATCGCCGCCGTAAGCGTCGGTGCGTCGGTTCGTGCGTGCCCACAGGAACTGGTCGAGCAGATAGCCGTGAGCGCCGTGCAGTTCGACGCCGTCGAAGCCGATGCGTTCGGCGGCCGCGGCGGCCTCGGCGAATGCGCCGATGACGTCGTCCAGATCTTGTCGGGTCATCGCGTTCCCGGCGCCCTCGGTGCCGTCGACGCGGATACCGGATGGGCCGACGGCGGGAGCCTCGGTGAAGGGTCCGTCACCCTGGTTGCGGACCATGCCGATGTGCCACAGCTGCGGCACGATCGTGCCGCCCGCGGCGTGCACGTCCGCGGCCACCTTCGCCCACCCGGCCAGCTGCTCCTCACCGTGGAAGCGCGGTACCCGATCGCTCTGACCGGCCGAATCGTGGCCGACATAGGTTCCTTCGGTGACGATCAGTCCGACGCCGGCGGCGGCGCGGCGGGCGTAATAGGAGCGCACATCGTCCCCGGGAACGCCGCCGGGGGAGAACATGCGCGTCATCGGCGCCATCACGATGCGGTTCGGAACGGTCAGCCCGTTCAGCGTGACGGGCCGAGACAGAACCTGAGCCGTGCGGGCGGCTTCGGACGCGGTGACGGTCACGGGACACTCCTCATGGTTACTTGCCAACCTAGATGGTTGAGAACTTCAAGCATTGTCGCCAACGCTAGTGGTGAATATTTGAGGTAGTCAAGTTTTTGTGGATAGGCTGATCCATATGGCAGAAGGTCCCCGCGTCGACACCACTCAGCTCATGGAGTTGCTCTCGGTGTCACTCGGCGCCTACTACGGAGACTTCACCCTCGCCGCGGCGAGCGAGAACCTCACCGCGATCCAGGGCAAGGCGCTGACCGTGCTGCGCCGCGGCCCGATCGCGATGCGCGCCCTGGCCGAGTACATGGCCTGCGACGCCTCCAACGTGACCGGCATCACCGACCGGCTCGAGAAGCGCGGTCTCGTCCGTCGCGAGGCCAGCGCATCGGACCGGCGCGTCACGAACCTCATCATCACCGTCGAGGGCGAGCGGGTCGCCGACGCCATCCGGGCGAAGATGCACACCACCCGGGAGGCCCTGGACAGCCTCGACGCCGAGGACCGGGACCGCTTGTACGCCTTGCTGAAACGGGTCTTCGTCGCCCGCCCCGCCGCTCGGCAGGAGTGACCTGCGCCGGCACGCGTGAGTGCTGAGACGGCACGGGTGAGCGCTGAGACGGCGCCGCCTCGGCGGAGGGACAGTGCCGTGTCAGCGATGAATTTCGGTCGGCCGCGAGGTCTATATCTCTGAACGGACGTTCGAATCATTCATCGAGTCAAAAGAGTTGATCTTTCATGACCGTATTCGCCATCTACGGGGCCACCGGTCACACCGGCCGCCTCGTCGCCGCCGATCTCATCGCACGGGGGAAGGACGTCGTGGTGTCCGGGCGCGATCCGGAAGCCCTGGCCGCCCTGGGGCATTCGCGGGTCATGCCCGCCGCGCTCGACGACCCGGCGGCGCTGCGGGCGCTGGCCGAGGCCGCCGACGTGATCATCCACTGCGCGGGGCCCTTCGCCGCCACCGGACTACCCGTGGCCACCGCCGCCGTCGAGGGAGGCTGCCACTACGTCGATCACGCGGTGGAGGTGCACCACGTGAAGCGGCTGTTCGACGACTTCACCGAACCCGCGCAGCGGGCCGGGATCACCATACTGCCGAGCGTGAGTTTCTATGGGGGACTGGGGGATCTGCTCGCCGGGGCCGTCGCGCGCTCGGCATCGGGCATCGACCGGATCACCGTGGCCTACCACGTCACCAACTGGATGATGACCCACGGCGCGGTGGAGACCGCGCGACTGCTGTTCGCCGACACCGACCGCATCGGCTACGAGGACGGGCAGCCTCGATACGGATTCGTGGAACCGCGGCAGGCGATCTTCGCGTTCCCGCCACCGGTGGGGCCGCGGCCCATGATCGCGCCGGTGCCGTTCCCCGAGGCCGTCACCGTGCCCCGGCACACCCGCACGAAAGCGGTTGAGGCGCAACTGACCGCGCACACCTTCGCCGAGGATCAGGCCTTCGCCAGCGAGCAGGTCGATCCGGCCGCCCGCGCCGACAGCCGATTCATGATCGCCGCCCAGGTGCTCGCGTCCAGTGGCTCGGTGTCCGGGACCCTGACCGGGCGGGACCTGTGGTCGGCGGCCGCGCTGGCCTCGGTGGAGGCGGCGGTGCGACTCACCGAGGGCGCCGTCAAGAGCGGAGTCGCCAGTCCCGCCGAGGCTTTCGAGGCCGCCGGCTTCCTGCGGGATCTCGCCGCGCGCGGGGCCTTCGAACTCCGGTTGCCGGAACAAGCGTGAGGAGCACGACCATGGAACCGATTCTCGTCACCGGCGCGGCCGGAGGCAGTCAGGGCGGCACCGGCCGTCGCGTCGCCGAGACCCTGGTACGCGCGGGTCTGCCGGTGCGCGCCTTCGTGCACCGCGACGACGGCCGCGCGGCCGAGCTGAAGGACCTGGGCGCGGAGGTGGTCACGGGCGATCTGCGCGAGATCGGCGCCGTGACACCCGCTCTCCAGGGCGTGCGCCGGGCGTACTTCACCTACCCGGTGACCGCCGGAATGCTCGACGCCACCGCGGTTCTCGCGGCCGTCGGGAAGCAGGCCGGGCTGGAGCGGGTGGTCGCCACCTCCCAGCTCGGCTCCGATCCGCAGGCGGGCACCCCGCACATGCGGCGGCACTGGGTGGCCGAACAGATCCTCGATAATGCCGCGATCGGCGCGGTGCACCTGCGGGCCGCGGTGTTCTTCGAGAACCTGCGGGTGGCCATCGGAGACCGGGGTGAACTGGCGCTGCCGCTCGGCTCGCCCGACACCGTCCTGCCGCTCATCGCGGGCGCGGACGTGGCGGGCGTCGGGGCCGGGTTGCTGCGCACCGAGGGCCCGGTGGATCCGGTGCTGTGGCTGGCCGGGGAGATCATGACCGTCGGCGAGGCCGCCGAAATACTCGGCGTCCCTTACCGGAACGTGGATCCGGCCGAATGGTCCGCATGGGCCATGACGGTGTACCGCGACGATGTGGCCGTGGAACACCTGACCCATCTGTGGACCATGTTCGCGGCCATCGGCTCCGGGCACGAGCTGTTCCGCGTCACCGAATCCATCGAGCGCTTCACCGGGCGGCCGCCGATCACCCTGCGGGAGTTCACCGCCGGGGCCTGAGGCCGGTCAGGCCAGCCAGCGTCCGTGCCGCAGCACCCGGCGCAGGCCCAGCTGGTCGTCGAGCACCACGGCGTCGGCGTACATGCCGGGACGCAGGTCGCCGACGTCGTCGAGACCCGCCGCGTCCGCGGGGGTCGAGGTGACGGCGGCGACCGCGTCGCGGAGCGGGATGCCGCAGTCGCGGACCGCCCAGCGCAGGCAGTGCAGCAGCGTCGCGGTGCCGCCCGCCAGCGAACCGCCCGGCACCCGGGCCACCCCGTCGGTGACGGTGACCGGGCGCGGTCCCAGCCGGTACTGGCCGTCGGGCATGCCCGCGGCCTGGGTGGCATCGGTGACCAGCACCACCCGGTCGGGGGCGGTGGCGAAAACGAGTGCGCCGAAACCGGGGTCGACGTGCACGCCGTCACCGATCACCTCCACGAACGCCTGCCGCTGAGCCGCCGCCACCAGGCCCGCCGCTACCGGGCCGGGCGCGCGGTGATGCAGCAGCGGCATGCCGTTGGCGAGATGGGTGACCAGGGTGCCGCAGCCCTGCGGGCTCAGCGCCGCCCGGAAGCGGGCGAAACTCGAATCACTGTGCCCGACCGCCACCACCACGCCGCTGTCGGCCAATTGTTTGGCGGCGGTGTCGAATCCGGGACGTTCGGGGGCCAGGGTCATGACCCGCAGCTGACCGTCGGCGGCATGCAGGAGACGGTCGATGAGCTCCGGGTCCGGATCGGTCAGATAGCCGAGATCGTGTGCGCCGCAGCGGGTCCGCGACAGAAAAGGGCCCTCGATGTGAACGCCCGCGATCACCCCGTTCGCGGCGAGCCGGCGCAGCATGGCCGCCTGCGCCACCATGGTGTCGGGAGCGGCGGTCACGATGCTGGCGAGCACACTGGTCGAGCCGCGCCGATGATGGAACGCCGCGGCCTCCTCGGCCTCGGCCGCGTCCTCGGTGTCGAAGCGATACCCGAAACCGCCGTGCGTGTGGATGTCCACCAGACCCGGCACCACCGTGCCCGCGTAGACCGGCGGCAATTCCCGGTGCGTGGTGGCCCATTCGGTGGCCGGCCGGACCGCGGCCACCCGCTCACCCCGCACGGTGATCACGCCGTCCTCGAGCACGCCCGCGCGGGTCACCACGCGGCCGCGCAGTTCCAGGCCGCGCCGCCCGCTCGCCAGACCCGTTGCCGCGTCAGCCATCACGCCACACCCATCAGCTCAGAATGACCGATCGCGGGACGGTGCGCGGGTGTTCGGTCCTGTCGATTTCCTGTTCAAACGAATCACATTCGGGCGGCCGCCGCGTTAGATTCGAGAGATACCAATAGTTCGTCCCGAAAATTGCTCTCTCAGCACCAATTTCGATTCAGCAGACGGCGAATTGAGGGGCGCCGTCTGCCCCTGCACCCACTGAATCGGGCGCCACCCGATTCAGCGGGGGCGCAGCACCACCAGGCCCGGGACCGTCGTCAGATACTGGGTCAGCGGAGTGTCGACGACCTGCTCGTTCGCGGCCAGCGAGGACGCGTTGCGGAACATCGGCCCATTCGGGGTGTCGATGAAAATACCCACGTGGGTGACGTCCAGGCCCGCGGCATCGGTGTACGCGCCCAGGAAATCGCCGGTGCGCAGATTGCCGATCACCGTATTGTCGACCGCCGCGGCCGGAACATAGGTGATGTCACGGTCCACCACCGGCAGGCCGGGAAGATAGTTGCCGCCATCGGCTTTCGCGTTCAGATGCTTGGTCACGGTGACCGCGGCGGGTGTGAGGCCGCGCGTGATATCGGTGGCGGCGATGCGGTTCACCGCCGCCCAATCGGTGAAGAAATGCTTGCGGCCGGCGAATTCCACCCGCGAATCCGCGTAGCGGGTGGCCACCAGGTTCTGCACGAACTGGGCGCGGTCGGCCGAACGGCTCAGCGCGTCCACGTAGTCGAGATAGGTGAAGCAGTCGACCCGCCGGAAGTCGACCACCAGCTGCTCGGCCCGGGTGGCCGAGCCGATCAGCATGTTCGCCCCGTAAGGGGTGCCGAGGAAGCGGCCGGACAGTTGCGCGATCGCGTCGGTCCGGGCGCCCGGGATCGAGTTGCGCAGCGCGAGCAGCTCGTCCAGCTGCCGGGAGGTGGACTCGTCCAGAGCCGGTTCGGCCGGCGCGGCCAGAGCCGGTTCGGCCGGCGCGGCCAGGGCCTGCGACGGCGGCAGCGCCAACGCCGAAACCAGCGTGACCAGCATCAGCAGTAGCCGGGTCAGTGTGCGCACGAGCCCTCCCTCGGAACGAGACTGCCCCCGACGCTACCCCAGCAGACCGCCCAGCAGGCCACCCTGCTGTCCGGCTTCCTGCCCGCCGCCGGTCCCGCCGATGAATCCGCCCGGCGGCAGCTCCGACGGCTGCACGATCACGAAACCGCGACCCGAGAACGAGAGCGTGAGGCCCTCACCGGTGCTGCGACCGATCAAGCGGGCGAAACCCATGGAGTCGTTGCGCTTGATCCCGGTCTGCAGACTCGACGACCAGGCCACCGCCGCCTGCGGGTCGGCATAGGTCGGCTGATCGACATTCAGCACCACCGGCTGACCGTGCGTGGTGATGGCGATCCGGCCGCGACCGGAGAACACGCAGTTGAAGAACCCGGCATTGCTGGCGAAACCGGCCGCGCCCTGCACCCGCTGGATGTTGTAGGACAGCGAGGAATCGAAGGCCAGCACGTTCGCGCCGTTGATGGTCAGCCCGTCGGTGCCGTCCAGATCCACGACGTGCACATCGGCGGCGGCATTGGCCAGGAACAGATCCCCGCGCCCCTGCACCTGCATGAGCGGCACGCCCTCACCGGTCAGCCGCTGCTGGATGGCCCGCCCGATCCCGCCGGACCCGAGCGCCTTGAATCGCAGATCACCCTGATAGGCCACCATCGACCCGGCCCGCGCCAGCGTCTCCCCGTCCACCGCGACGCGAATCATCTTGCCGCCCTGCTTCTGGATGCCGAAACCGCTGACCTCGGCGTGTTGCGGATTGAACAGCTCGCTCTGCACGGGCGGAACTCCTTGTGATGCGGGTGTATTCGGAACAGGGGCCGCGGGCGGATACGCGGGCGGTGAGAAGGCCTGCGGGGCAGCGGGCATCGGCTGCGGAGGCGGTGGCACCGGCTGCTGGTAGGGCTGCGGCGGCGCCGGCTGCTGATAGGACGGGGCGGGCACCGGCTGCTGGTGGGGCTGCGCGGGCATGGTGGGCGGCGGCATCTGCTGCGGCGCCGGGTTGGGCTGCGTCGGCAGGTAGCCCGCGGCCTGGGGCGACGCCGCGAAACTGGTCGGCGGGGGAGCCTGTGCGGGTTCCGGTTCGTCGTCGATATTGACGCCGAAGGCCGCGGCGAGACCCGCGAGCCCGTCGTCGTACCCCTGGCCGACGGCGCGCACCTTCCAGCCGTCCCCGCGCCGGTAGATCTCGACGCACACCACGGCGGCCTCGCTGGTCAGGCCGTTCATGGGGAATGTCAGTGTGCCCGCGTCGGATCCGATGGTGGCGGTCAGCGAGCCCGCCGCCCCGGCGAAGGTGGCGGGGCCGCTGCCGTCGAGGCTGGCGGTGATGGCGATCTTGTCCACGTCGGCGGGCAGCGCGGCGGTGATCACGTCGACCATGTCGCCCGCGCCGCGGCCGTGCCGGTACACCACGCCCGGACCCACCGGCTGGTTGAAGAAGATGAAGTCACCGTCGGATCTGACCCGTCCGTCCGCGCCCAGCAGCAGCGCGGACACATCCACTGCGACGGAACAGGTCACGGTGACCGTCATCCGGTCGGCGGGCGCGGGCCGGTTCTCGCCGCGCGCGAGGGCGGTCACCGGTGGCCTCCGCGGTGGGCGCAGACCCGTTCGGGCGATAGACGATTCACGGCTACCAGTGTGTCGAAACTTGGCCGCCAGGGCTATCCGGGGTTTCCCCGAGCTGGCGCGTCGCACGGTGTGGTGGCCGACGGGACGCCGCGGCGGCGGCGAGTCCTCACGCCCGGGGCGGTTCCTGACTCTCGTGCCGCTGCCGCCGGCGATAGTTGCGCATGGACACCTGGGAGCCGCAGCCGGGACTGCAGTACAGCCCTGCTCCATTGCGGGTGCGGTCGAAGAAACCGAAGTGGCACGGGGGGTTCCGGCACGCCTTGATGCGCCCCCAGTCGCTGCTCTGGGCGAAGGTCGTCACCGCGGCCAGGACGGTTCCGAACACCCCCTCCACCCCCGCCTGCGGCGATGCCAGTTCGACACCGCCGGCCGTCACCACCGTCGCCAGCGGGTAGAGCGAGCCCGCGCGCCGCAGGTGCCGCTCGGCATGTCGCAGCGGCTCACCCAGGCTCTCCTCATCACCCGAGTGCGCGAGCAGGACGGTCACCAGGGCATCGCGCAGTTCGCGCGCGGTCGCGGCATCGGCATCGGTCGCCACGGTGTCACCGCCGAACTCCTCGTACTCCGCCAGCCACGCCGCGAACGAGTCTCCGTCCCCGAACAATTCCCGCCGGCCGGACCCGTCAGCGCGCGTGTTCACGAACGTCAGCACGGTCTCCACCGCCGGTGTGACGGTGCGCGGACTGAGTCTGGGAGATCCGGCTGCCGCACTGCTCATGCTCTCACCCTACCTCAGGAGGAAGAGGCACTAACCCGTCTAACAGGCAACCTGGTGCGGAAAGCAGATTGACTTGTTGTGCTCTAACTCGTTACGGTCGCAACATGACGAATAGGCAGACCCACCCCCGAACTTGGCTCATCACCGGCGCGACATCCGGCATCGGCCGCGAACTGACGCTGCAGGCGCTCGAGAACGGCGACGTCGTCTCGGCGCTCGCCCGTGACACCGCCGCCCTGGATGAATTGGCCGAAACGCACGGCGAGCGATTGCTTCTCATCGCGGCGGACGTGCGTGATGAGCAGGCTGTGCGGGCGGCGGTGGAGCGCACGCTCGCACGGTTCGGCCGTATCGACGTGGTGGCCAACAACGCCGGCTACGGACTGTTCGGAGCTGTCGAGGAGGCCTCCGACGCGCAGATCCGAGCCGTGTTCGACACCAACGTCTTCGGGGTGCTCAATGTGCTTCGCGCGACGCTGCCGGTGCTGCGCGCACAGCGATCGGGGCACATCCTGCAGGGCTCGTCCATCTACGGGCAGTCCGCCCATCCGGGTGTGGGGCTGCTGGCCGCGACCAAGCACGCGGTCGAGGGATTGTCGGAGGCGCTGGTAGCCGAGGTCGCACCGCTCGGCATCACGGTCACGATCGTTCAGCCCGGGCTGACCGCGACACCCTTCCTGGCCAACCTCGATGTCGCGGACGGCCTGGCCGACTACGACCAGACCGTCCGCGAGGTTCGGAAAGGCATCGGAGAGTTGCCGGAATCCGCGTTCTCCTCCGCGGCGCGGATCGCCGCGGGCATCCGGACCGCGGTCGACAGCCCGAATCCTCCGCTGCGCCTGGCCCTCGGCGCCTCCGGCGCCACGGATATGCGCGCCGCGTTGGAGGCCCGCATCACGGACCTGGACGGCTGGCAGAGCGTGACCGTCGCCGTCGACAGGTAATCGCAGGTCCCCGGCGGCCTGATCTGCGCATGCCCGAGGTGCGTCGTCAGGCCGCGCGGTCGGTGCGCTCCGTGTGGTCCGGGTGCGGCAGGTCGGCTTCGTACTGGGCGCGGTGCAGCGCGCAGCGGTATTTCGGGCCCGGCTTGATGTAGGCGGGGTCCAGCCGCTGGGTGAAGCTGAGGTTGTCACGCCGCCAGCAATCGATGCACATCGGCTCGGTCATGGCGTCCTCCTCTGTCATCGCTTCCGCGAAGGGTATGCGGGAGAGGGATTCCCACTCACGGCCTGTTTCGGATATAGGTCCGGGCACTCTTGCGTAACGGATGCGGCCGGTTTGCCGACCGGTCGGTTGCTTAATGGGTGTCACGGGCGCGCCGCACGGACGCGATCAGGCATCCCGCGATCACCGCGTACACGACGACGTAACAGTTCAACAGGATCGGGGAGATCGGCCACGACGGCGGGAACAGGAACCAGCCGACCACCACCCAGGTGTCGGTCCAGTGGTAGGCCCACGCGCCGGTCGCCACATACACGGCGCCGGCCGCCGTCCACCAGCGCGGGTCCGACACGGCCCGATGCACCAGGTAGACGAACAGCGGCAGGAACCACACCCAGTGGTGATTCCAGGAGAACGGCGACACCACGCACGAGGTCAGGCCCGCGAGCGTGACGGTCAGCAGCTTCTCGCCGCGCCCATAGAGTTCCGCCGCGAGCAGCAGCCCACCGACCGCCACCGGCGCGGCCAGCAGCAGCCACAGCCATTGCGGCACTTGGCCACCCGTCAGGTGCGCGATCGTGCCGCGCAGGGACTGGTTGGCGGGCTGGGAATCCGGGGCGATCCGGTCGGACTGGAAGAAGGTGCGGGTCCAGTACTGCCGGGAATCCGAGGGCAGCACCGCCTCGGCGAGCCCGATCGTGAAGACGAAGGTCGCCGCGGCCATCACCGCCGCCGCCCACTGCCGCAGCACCACGAACTGCGCCACGAAATACAGCGGCACCAACTTGATCCCGGCGGCCAGCCCGACCCCGACACCGCGTATCCGGCTGTTCGGCGGGCGCGAGAAGTCCCACAGGATCAAGGCCATCAGCACCAGGTTGATCTGGCCGTAGTAGAGGGTGGTGCGCACCGGCTCCAGGAACATGCAGGTGGCCGTGAGCAGCGCGCTCAGCCCGGCCAGCTGCCAGGTCAGGCGGTAGCCGAGCACCCGCCAGCACAACAGGACGCACGCGTAGAGCACGCCAATGTTCAGTGCCAGCCAGGTATTCGTGACGTACGCCCACGGGATGGCCAGCATCGGCAGGAAACTCAGGGTGGAGAACGGGGTGTAGGTGAAGGACAGCCCGCGATGGGTGGTCTCGGTGTAGAGAGGATGCCCGTTGTAGATCTTCCAGGCGCCGTCGCGATAGACGTGCACATCGAAACCGCCGGCCAGGAAGCCCACCTGGTCCAGCCAGGGGTCGACGGTGGTGAAGATCAGGGCCAGGGACAGCGCCGCGCCACAGGCCAGCACCCACGCCGTCGTCCGATTCCACGGCCGCGGTGGCGCACCGGAATCACTCGCCACCGCTTGGTCTTTCGACTCGACCGCACCGTCTTCTGTTTCAGCACCGATCAACACCCAACCCACCTCAGATGTTCGATACCCCCTCCCGGATGGCCTGAACCCTACCGGCAGGGTTTGATGGTTTCGTCACACGACGGTCCCGCCCGGCGAACGCTGTCGTTTCCCCGCGCCCCAGTGGTTGAAGACCAGGTTCAGCACGAAGACCACGATCACCGCCGAGGTGATCGGGCTGCCCGCGATCATCTGGAAGTCGGTGGGGAACTGCTTGTAGATGTTCGGGGCGACCGCGGGCAGCAGCGCCACCGACAGGGTGACCGCGATGATGAGCATATTGCTGGTCCCCTCGAACTGGACCTTGTGCAGAATGCGCAGACCGACCGCGGTGACCATGGCGAACATGACGGTGGCCGCCCCGCCGACCACCGGACCCGGCAGGGCCGCGACCACGCTGCCCACCTTCGGCACCAGGCCCAGCGCGACCAGCATGCCGCCGCAGGCCGCCACCACCCAGCGGCTGCGCACCCCGGTCAGGCCGACCAGGCCGACGTTCTCGGCGAAGGCGGTGTCGGGAAAGGAGTTCATGAAGCCGGCCAGCACCGCGGAGAAGCCGTCGGCGGCCAGGCCGCGCGCCAGATCGGGCGGTTCGAGCTGCTTGTCGACCATCTCGGCGACGGCGACCATATCGGCGGTGGACTCGGTGAAGGTCACCAGCATGACCACGCACATGGAGATGATCGCGCCCAGATGGAACTCGGGCGCGCCGAAGATGAACGGCCGGGACACGGCGAACCAGCCCGCCGACCCCACCCCGGACATGTCCACCAGATGCATGGGCACCGCGACCAGCGTGCCGATCGCGACACTGAGCAGCACCGCCAGCTGACTGATCAGACCGCGGCCGAACCGGTGGATCACCACGATCAGCGCGATCACCAGCCCGGCCAGCGCGATGTGCGAGATCTGGCCGTAGTCGGCGGCTTTCGGGTCGTCCCCGGCGATCAGCCCGGCATCCGCGCCGATCAGCGACAACCCGATCACGCAGATCACACAGCCCGACACCAGCGGCGGAAAGAAGCGCACCACCATGGCGAAGAAGCGGGCGATGATCAAACCGAACACGCCCGACACCAGGATCGCGCCGTACACGGTCGGCAGCCCGGCCTCGCCGCCACCGAACTCCTGCGCGATCAGGATCATGGGCGAGACCACGGTGAAGGTCGCGCCCGCGACCACCGGCAGCCGCACACCCAGGATGCGGCCGATGCCGACCGCCTGAATGATGGTGACGATGCCCGAGACGAGCAGATCGGCGTTGACCAGCAGGGCGATGGTGTGGGCGGGCAGCTTCAGCGCCCCGCCGACGAGCAGCGGCACCGCGACCGCGCCCGCGTACATGATCGCCAGATGTTGCAGGCCCAGCAGGAACAGCTTGGGTGGCGGTGGTATCTCGTCGACCGGGTGACGGGCCTTGACGAGTCCGGTGGCGGCATCGATTTCGGATTTACGGGAGGGGCGCACTTTTGCGAGAAAGCGCATTTGCATGACAAGCCTCCTGGAACACGTGGATCACCGGCCGGGGGAGGCCGCGACCACGAACCGAATGATGGCGCAGGAAATACCGGGTCCGCAGCGGATTGTTCGATTGTCCAGCCGGTTCGGCGTGGCTCCCGGCCGCCTTCGTATTTTCCTACAGAATCACACGATCAGTGGCGTCCCGTGTTGACCGAATATCCCGCCGGACGTAGGTTCAGGCCACATAACCCGTGGTCACAGACAGGAGGCGAGCGGATGTCCACCAACTCCGATCTGCGTCGCCTGGCTCATCGCACGGTGTGGGTGCCCGGGCGCGTCGCCCACGGCTGCTGAGCCGTCTTTCTCGACGAGCGGAATTGATCCGCCGACACTGGATAGTGCACTCCACGACGAAAGCGGCCGGCAATGGCAATTTTCATGACGGTGAACGGAAAATCGACACCGATTTCTCCCGCGGCGACGCACACCACCCTGCTGGACTTTCTCCGGGAGCACGGACTCACCGGATGCAAGGAAGGCTGTGCGGAGGGTGAATGCGGCGCGTGCTCGGTCCTGGTGGCCCGGCCGGGCCGGATCGAGCCGACCGAATGGGTGGCGGTCAACGCCTGCCTGACCCCGGCCGTCGCGCTGGAGGGGCAGGAGGTCGTCACCGCGGAGGGGCTGGGCACCGCGGCCGCGCCGCATCCGGTGCAGCGGGAGCTGGCGGTGCGCGGCGGCTCGCAATGCGGTTACTGCACACCGGGATTCGTGTGCAGCATGGCCGCCGAGTACTACCGGCCGGATCGGACGGCCACCGACGAGGTGTGCGCGCACGGCGAGTCCGGGCCCAATGGCTTCGATCTGCACGCGCTGAGCGGGAACCTGTGCCGCTGCACCGGCTACCGGCCGATCCGCGACGCCGCCTACGCGGTCGGCGCACCGGCCGGTGATGACGCCCTGGCCCGGCGGCGGGAAGCCGGCGCGCCGGAACCGGCGGCGACCGACTTCAGTTCTGATGGGCGGCGATTCGTGCGGCCCGCGTCCCTGGCCCAAGCGCTGCGGCTGCTGCGCGACCATCCGGCCGCCACCGTGCTCGCGGGCAATACCGACCTGGGGGTGGAGGCGAATATCCGTGGGTGGCGGGCGGATTACACGCTGGCCGTCGACCGGCTCCCCGAACTGCGGGAGCTGGTGATCGGCGCGGACCGGATCGAGCTCGGCGCGGCGCTGACCCTCACCGAGCTCGAACGCGGGCTCGCCGGACGGGTGCCGCTGCTGTCGGAGTTGTTCCCGCAGTTCGCGTCCCGTCTCATCCGCAACGCCGCCACCCTGGGCGGCAACCTCGGCACCGGATCGCCGATCGGCGACGCGCCGCCGGTCCTGCTGGCCCTGGAAGCCTCGGTGGTGCTCGCGGATGCCGAGGGGGAGCGGGAGGTCGCGCTGGCCGACTACTTCACCGGCTACCGGAGTTCCGTGCGGCGGCCCGGGGAGCTCATCCGTTCCGTGCGTGTCCCGCTGCCGCTCGCGCCGGTGGCCGCCTTCCACAAGATCGCCAAGCGCCGGTTCGACGATATCTCCAGTGTGGCAGTGGCTTTCGCGCTCGATATCGACGACGGTATGGTGCGCCGGGCCCGCATCGGGCTGGGCGGCGTGGCCGCGACACCCGTGCGCGCCTACGCGACCGAGGCGGCCCTCGAAGGGCTGCCCTGGACGGAGGCCGCCATCGCCGCGGCCGCGGACATCCTGCGCGGCGAAGGCACACCGCTCGACGATCACCGCGCCAGCGCGCGATATCGCAGCGCCATGCTGGGCGAGAGCCTGCGAAAACTGTTCGCCGACACCACCGAGGGGGTGCTGTCATGAGTCACCTGTCGCAACGACCGGACAACCCGGTGGTGGGGATCGCGCTCCCGCACGAGAGCGCCGCGTTGCACGTCACCGGGACCGCGCTCTACACCGACGACCTGGTGTACCGCACCAAGGACGTGCTGCACGCGTACCCGGTGCAGGTCCCGCACGCGCACGCGCGGATCACCGCCCTGCGCACCGAGCCCGCGCTGCGAGTGCCCGGTGTGGTGCGGGTGCTCACCGCCGCCGACGTGCCCGGCGTCAACGACGCGGGCGTCAAGCACGACGAGCCCCTGTTCCCCGACGAGGTCTGCTTCCACGGGCACGCCGTGTGCTGGGTGCTGGGGGAGTCCTTGGAGGCCGCGCGGCTGGGGGCTGCCGCGGTGGAGGTCGACGTCGAACCGCTGCCGTCGATCATCACCATCGCGGAGGCCGAGGCTGCCGGGAGCTTCCAGGGCGTGCAGCCCGAAGTCCGGTGTGGCGACCTGGAATCCGGTTTCGCCGCCTCGGCGCACATCTTCTCCGGGGAGCTCACGTTCTCCGACCAGGAACACTTCTACCTCGAAACCCATGCCGCCCTGGCGCAGGTCGACGAGGCCGGGCAGGTGTTCGTGCAGTCGAGCACCCAGCATCCCTCCGAGACCCAGGAGATCGTGGCCCACGTGCTCGGGCTGCACAATCACGAGGTGACCGTCCAATGCCTGCGCATGGGCGGCGGATTCGGCGGCAAGGAGATGCAGCCGCACGGCTTCGCGGCCATCGCCGCGCTCGGCGCGACCCTCACCGGACGCCCGGTCCGGGTGCGGCTCAACCGGACCCAGGATCTGACCATGTCCGGCAAGCGGCACGGCTTCCACGCGCGCTGGCGGGCCGGGTTCGACGCCGACGGGCGCGTGCTGGCCCTCGACGCCACGCTGACCTCGGACGGCGGCTGGAGCCTGGACCTGTCGCAGCCGGTCCTGGCTCGCGCGCTGTGCCACGTCGACAATCTGTACTCGATTCCCAACGCGCGCTTCCGCGGTCGCATCGCCAAGACCAACAAGCCGTCCAATACCGCCTTCCGCGGGTTCGGCGGCCCGCAGGGCATGCTGGTCATGGAGGACCTGCTCGGGCGGTGCGCGCCGTTGCTCGGCCTGGATCCACGAGAACTGCGCCGCCGCAACTTCTATCGTCCCGGGCAGTCCACGCCCTACGGACAGGAGGTGCGGCACGCCGAGCGCATCACCGAGACCTGGGATCAGGTGCTGGCCAACGGTGAGGTCGACTCCCGCACACGGGAGATCGCGGCCTTCAACGCGTCGCATCGGCACGTGAAGCGCGGCCTGGCGGTCACCGGCGTCAAGTTCGGCATCTCCTTCAACATGACGGCCTTCAACCAGGCCGGGGCGCTGGTGCTGATCTACAAGGACGGGTCGGTGCTGATCAACCACGGCGGCACCGAGATGGGGCAGGGCCTGCACACCAAGATGCTGCAGGTGGCCGCCACCACGCTGGGCATCCCGCTGGACAAGGTGCGGCTGGCGCCGACGCGAACGGACAAGGTGCCCAACACCTCCGCGACGGCCGCCAGTTCCGGCGCCGACCTCAACGGCGCGGCGGTGAAGAACGCCTGCGAGCAGCTGCTGGAGCGGCTGACCCGGGTGGCGGCGACGCGGCTGGGCGTCAACGCCTCCGATGTCCGCATCGCCGACGGCGTCGCCCGCGCCCTCGGAGCCGGTATCGAGGCGGTCCCGTGGGACGACCTGGTGCGCACCGCCTACCTGCAGCGGGTCCAGTTGTCGGCGGCCGGTTTCTATCGCACCGAGGGCCTGCACTGGGACGCCGAGACCATGCACGGGTCGCCGTTCAAGTACTTCGCCTACGGGGCCGCGGCCACCGAGGTGGAGGTGGACGGGTTCACCGGCGCGTACCGGGTCCGCCGGGTCGACATCGTCCACGACGTCGGCGACAGCTTGTCCCCGCTAGTCGACATCGGCCAGATCGAGGGCGGTTTCGTGCAGGGCGCGGGCTGGCTGACCCTCGAGGACATCCGCTGGGACACCGGCGACGGACCCGACCGCGGCCGGCTGCTGACCCAGGCCGCCAGCACCTACAAGCTGCCGAGCTTCTCGGAGATGCCCGAGGAGTTCAATGTCAGCCTGCTGGCCCACGCGCACGAGGAGGGCGTGGTGTACGGGTCCAAGGCGGTGGGGGAGCCGCCGCTCATGCTGGCGTTCTCGGTGCGCGAGGCGCTGCGGCAGGCGGCCGCCGCCTTCGGGCCGGAGGGCGTGAGCGTGGAACTCGCGGCCCCCGCCACCCCGGAGGCCGTGTACTGGGCACTCGACGCCGCCCGTAGCATCGGCGAATCCGGCGTGGAGACAGGCGAATTCGCCGCCGAGGAAAGTGTGCCCGCCGGTGCCTGACCTGACCTGGGTGACGGCCGTCGCGCGTCTGCGCGAACGCCGGGAACCCGGTGTGCTGGTCACCGTGGCGACGGTGCGCGGCCACGCGCCCCGCCGCGCGGGCGCGAAAATGGTGGTGGGGCAGAGCGATACCTGGGGTTCGATCGGCGGCGGCAATGTCGAGGCCGTCGCCGTCGAACGCGCCCGTGAGCTGATCGCCCACCTGCCCACGGAACCCGAACTGATGGACTTCGCCCTCAACGACAAGGTCGTCAACCAGCACGGCGTGCAGTGTTGCGGCGGCACGGTCACCGTCCTGCTCGAACCGCTGCCGGTACCCCCGGCCGTCGCGATCTTCGGGGTCGGCCACGTGGGGCTGGAACTGGCCCGCATCCTGGCCCGCCACGAACTGGATCTGCATCTGATCGATACCCGGCCGGACATGCTCGCCGCCGGGCGGCTCGCGGCCCTGGACGACGCCATCGCCGTGATCCACACCCACCACGTCGCATTGCTGCCCGAGGAGGTGCTGGGCCAGCTGCCGCCCGGTACGCACATCCTGATCATGACCCACGACCACGCGGAGGACGTCGCGCTCTGTGACGCCGCCCTGCGCACCGACGGGCTGGGCACCATCGGGCTGATCGGATCCCCGGCCAAATGGGCGCGCTTCACCAAGCGGCTCACCGCCGAGGGTGGTCACCCGCCGGAAGCGTTGGCGCGCATCAAGACTCCGATCGGGCTGGCCGCCATCACCGGCAAGGAGCCCGCGGTCATCGCCGTCAGTGTGGCGGCGGATCTGTTGCGCGCCTTCGAATCCGGCGCGATGAACTGACCCCGGAGGCGGTCGCCGGCGGGCGCGCGGATCTCCCGGGCCGGTGTCCATCGACCAGCAGCGTGTGCAGGCCGCCGCGGGTGCCCCGCCCGCCGCGACCGCGGGGACCCACCGGATCGGCCAGTGTGAATCCCGCCGTCACCAGCGGCCGCACCTGCACCCGACGCTGATGGGACTGCTCCTCGGCCGAACACAGCAAGCGCGATCCCCAGGGTGAGGGGCCCAGGGCGGTGGTGTCGTCATCGGGCGTTCTCGCAGCGTACGCGGTTTCCCGGGCAATCCGGGACCCGCCTGCACCCGTCAGTGGGTGGCGGCGAGCTCGACGCTGTGGGTGCCCGCGCGACGGCCGGAGAAGACACAGTCGGCCAGCGACAGACCGCTCACGTAGGAGTTCGAGCACACGCCCACCGCCGCCCGGCCCGCCGCGAACAGACCCGGGATCGCCGCGCCGGATTCGGTGCGGACCGCACCGGTCTCCTCGTCCACCACCAGGCCGCCGAGGGTCAGCATTGGCATCGGATAGGTGAGCCGCGCTGTGAACGAGATGTCCAGCAGCGTGAAGGGTCCCGAGTGCAGCGGGCGGCGCAGATCGTCGGGCTTGCCCATCGGATCGGGCAGCGACTGCTCGATGGCGCGATTGTGCGCGTCCACGGTCTGGCGCAGCGCCGCCGGTTCGATCCCGGCGCGGGCGGCGACCTCCTCCACGGTCCGGCCGCTCACGCTGCCGACCCGCAGCAGCCGCTCGGCCTGCATGCGCTGGAACCACACCGACTGCTCGGGCAGCTGACGGCGCGCCTCGGTGAGCAGCCGGGCATCGGCCAGCAGCCAGGCCCTGTTCCCGGGACTGGTCGCGATGGCCGCGCCCAGCGCCGCGCCGTAGCGGGATTCGTCGATCATGCGCTTCCCGTTGGCATCCACGGCGATCGCACCGAAGAAGCCGCTCGGCGGGGCGATGAACCGCCAGGTCGACAGCACGTTCATGCGATCGGTGGCCGCGCCCGCGGCCTGGGCCATGGCGATGCCGCTGCCGTCGTCACCGGCGGTGCCCAGCGGCAGGCCCTCGGCCCAGGGGTAGTCGGGGGCGTGCCGCTTGACCATGTCTCCATTGGCGATGAAGCCGCCGGTGGTCAGAATGACGCCCGAGCGCGCCTGAATGCGCACGGGCACACCGTAACGGCGCTCGATCCGGGCCAGCAGCGCTTGCACGGCCTTGCGCAGACCCTGGTGGTAGACACCGGGTTTCGCGGAGATCTTGGCCAGCGCCGCGAACCGCCGTCGCACGGCTTCGGGAGCCCCGGCGATCGTGGTGGCCTCGATACCGACCACCCGGCCGTCCTCGATCACGAGACTTGTTGCCCTGGTACCGGTCTGGACCCGCACGCCGTGCTTCGCGGCCGACTCGGCCAGCGGCCCGAACAGCTTCTTGCCCGACACCCCGCGTCCGTGCGCGCGATGCCCGCGCTGCCGCGGCTTCGCCAAATCCCGGAAGCCGCCGGAGTTCTCGCTGCCCGAGTAGTACAGGTAGTAGTCGTCGGTGGGGTAGGAGGTCTTGAACGGGCACAGCGACGCCTCGAACGGAACCCCGTGTCCGGTCAGCCAATCGATGAGCGCGGGCGATTCCTCGCAGAAGCGGCGCAGCGTCTGCTCGCTCACCGTGTCGCCGACCTCGGCCCGCAGATAGGAGAGCATGTTCTCGACGTCGTCCTCGACCCCGGCGGCCTTCTGTACCCAAGTTCCGCCGCCCGCGTACACGATGCCGCCCGACAACGCGGTCGCCCCGCCGCCCAGGTAGCGGTCCAGCGCGAGGACGTCCGCCCCGGACTCCCGCGCGGCCAGTGCCGCCGCGACACCCGCGCCGCCGTATCCGACGACCACCACATCGGCCGAAGAGTCCCAGGTCCGCATCGTTGCGACCACCTTCTCGAGTGAGGAAATACCCAGCGCCGAGAACTATAACTTGTTCTAGTTCGGTGGGTGGTTCGCGGCGAGCCGGTCGCGGCTGACTGAAATGCCGGTTACCGTCGGACGGGTGGCCAGCAAGTCAGCCGCCCCGGCGATCGAGCTGCCGGTCGGCGAACACACGGTGCGCGTGTCCAATCCGGATCGGGTCTACTTCCCCGAGACCGGAGCCACCAAACTGGATCTGGTCCGGTACTACCTCAGCGTCGGCGACGGCATCGTCAACGCGCTGCGCGACCGGCCCTGCATGCTGCACCGCTTCCCGAAGGGCCTGCCCGGCGGCAAGGTCCACCAGAAGCGGCTGCCCGGCGGCGCGCCCGACTGGATCCCCACCGTTCAGCTCTATTTCCCCCGCTACGGACGCACGGCCGACGAACTCTGCGTGGAGAAGCTCGCCGACGTGATCTGGGCGGTGCAGATGTCGACCGTCGAGTTCCACCCCTGGAACTCCCGGCGCTTCGACACCGAACTCCCCGACGAATGGCGCATCGACCTGGACCCCATGCCCGACTGCCCGTGGTCGCGCGTGCGGCGGGTGGCCGGGGTGGTGCACGAGGCGCTCGACGAGCTCGGCGCGGTCGGCTGGCCGAAGACCTCCGGCGGCAAGGGATTACACGTCTACGTCCGGATCGCGCCCGAGTACGGCTTCCAGGATGTGCGCCGGGCCGCGCTGGCCTTCGCCCGCGAGGTGGAGCGCCGCGCGCCCGCCGACATCACCACGGCGTGGTGGCGCAAGGACCGCGATCCGGCACACCTGTTCGTCGACTACAACCAGAACGCGCGCGACCACACCATCGCCGCCGCCTACTCGGTGCGCGGCGTCCCCGAGGCGACGGTCTCGACCCCGGTGCGCTGGAACGAGATTCCCGACATTCACCCCGGCGACTTCACCATGAAGACCGTTCCCGCCCGCTACGCCGACCTCGGTGATCTGCACGCCGGCATCGACGAGGCGGTCTTCGACCTCGCGCCGCTGCTGGAGTGGGCCGACCGCGACAAGATCGACGTCGACCTCGACGAGGACGCCGGCGACTAGAGCTCGTCGGTGCTGATCAGCCCGTCGCGGATGGCGCGGGCGACCAGCGCGGCCTTGGTCGGGGCGGAGCGGCCCACCGCGGCGTACTTGGCGCGGATGCGTTCCAGGTGAGTGTTGACCGTGCCCGGCGTGATGTAGAGCTGGTGGGCCACCAGGGCTTTGGATTCGGTCTGGAACCAGGCGAGCAGGACCTCGCGTTCGCGCTGGGACAGTTTCGGGCGGTCGTCGCCGTCGGTGCTCATGGCCCGGGCCATGGTCGGGCTGAGGTAGGGGCGCACCTCGGCGGCGGCGTGCAGGGCGGCGATCAGGTGTTCGCGGCCTTCGGTTTTCGACAGGTAGGTGACCGCGCCCAGATCCAGGCAGTCGCGGACCAGGTGGGGTTCGGTGTGCTGCGAGTAGACGACCACGCGGTGGCCGCGCGCGCAGATGGTGGCCAGCGCGTTCAGATCCGGTGCGCGCTGGTCGAATTGGAGATCCAGGACGATGGCGTCCAGGTCGCCGCGATCGGGGCCGGTGGCGGCCAGGAAGGCCGCCGGGTCGGCGTGGTCCGCGGTCACCTCGAGGCGTGGTTCGGCGGCGGCGCACCAGCCGCGCACGCCGTCGCGGATCAGCGGGTGGTCGTCGACGATGGCGATGCGGATCATCGGGCGGTCTCCAGCTCGAAGCGGTGATGCAGTCGCGCCCACAGCAATTCGCCCGCGGTGACGACCTCGGTGTGCACGGCGCCGGTGGGATCGGCGGCCGCGGTGGACAGGGCGGACAGGCGGTCGACGGTATCGGCCGGGCAGTCGCCGAGCGCGCTGACCGTGCAGCCGGTCGCGTCGGTGGTCACCACCACGCGAGCCCGGGAACGACTGGCGTCCAGCATGATCCGGGCCGCGGCCACCAGGTGCCCGCGCACCGGGTCCGGCAGCTCGCGGCCCGGTTCGGGACGAGCCTCGGCTTCGACGGTGACCGCGACCCCGCGCCGCTCCGCCGCGTCGATGCCGCCGCGCAGGTCGGCCAGCAGCGGATGGCCCAGGCCGTCCTGCTGGGTGAACAGGCGGCGCAGGCGCGCGTACTCGGTGCGCGCGGCCGCCCGCACCGCGGGCTCGGAGGGGTCGAGGGTGCCGTCGGCCAAACCCCGCAGCAGCGGCGTGAATTCGCTCAGCAGTTCACGGTAGCGGCGCAGGCATTCCTGTTCGGTCATGTGGCCGACCGCGTCGGCGGTGCGGTGCCGCAGGCGTTCCCGGTGCAGGGCGGCGGCGTCGCGGGCCACGCGGTCGAGGGTCGCGGCGAAGCGGGCGGTGAGGAACTGGAGGAAGAAGATGGCCGCGGTGTGATAGCCCAGCACCCGCAGGCTGTCCAGGCCCGGCGCCCGGACCAGGACCAGCGCGCACACCAGCACCCACCAGGCGGTCAGCGCGGTCGGTGACAGTCGCGGCGACAGCCGGAAGCCGAGCGCGACCACGGCCCAGCCGGACGCGCCGATCGACCAGTTCGCGCCCGCCAGGACGGCATCCGCGGGCAGCAGGGCGATCAGGGTCAGCGAGGCCGCGATCGCGAGGGCCATGAGCGCGAGCGTCGCCGATTCCCGGCGACGTGGGATCAGCGCGGCCAGCGCGCAACCCACGTTCACCGCCACCAGCGCCGCATCGACCGCCGCCGGGGGCGTCGCCGCCGCCTCGGTGAGGGTGGACTGCAACAGGGTGTCGGCGACCGCGATGCCGACGATGCCGTACCCGAAACTGCGGCCCAGCCGATCGATGCCCGCGGCCGGGGCGTCGAACGAGTGCTCCTCGGCGGCACCGGGTTCGGTGGTCGGCCAGTGCAGCCGCACCCGCGTCCCGTGGCCGGGGCGGCTGGTGACCTCGGCGTCGCCGCCGACGGCCCGCATGCGCTCGACGATCGAATGGCGGATGCCGTATCGGTCTTCGCCGGGCACGCCGTCGAAGCCGGCGCCGTCATCGGTGATCACCAGCGCGCCCGGCCCGGCGCTGATGTCGACGGTCGAGGCGCGGGCGTGGCGATCGACATTGGTGAGCGCCTCCCGGACGGCGGCCGTCACCGTCCACGCGAGGGTGCCGCGCACAGGCAGCGGGCCCGGGGTGCGCAGGGTGAGGGACGTCGAACAGCCGTTGCTCACCTCCCGCAGCGGGACCGACAGGTCGGCCCGGGTGTCGTCGCCGGGCAACGGAATCCCCGAGTCCAGCACGGCCAGATCGCGGGCGGCCTGCCGGGCGACGCGGTCCCGATCCCCGGCCGCGCCCTGCCCGACCATCAGCAGCGTGGCCGCGGCGGTGTCGTGCATGACGGCCCACTGCTCGTGTTCGTAGCGGCGGCGCGCGGCCGCCACCTCACTCGCGATCCGGGCGTCGGCGGCGGCGGTCACGGTCTGGTCGTGCACGGTGGCCGCGCCCAGCACCACCCGGCGCACGCCCACCGCCAGCAGCCACTCCACCAGCAGGTAGGCGACGGTCAGATCGGACAGGAAGTTCCAGGGGGTGAGGCCCGGCGTGGCGCGATTGGCGTAGTAGAGCAGCAGCAGGACGAGACCGGTCACCGCCGCCGACACCCGCACCCGCTCCGCGATTCCGACCGAGATCACCGTTGCCGCCACGACCTTCACGTCGATGAGGTCTCCGGTCCCGATCCCGGACGCGGCCACACTGGTCGTGCCCAGAAGGTAGATGGCCACCACCGCGACATCGGCCGCGGTCCACCCGGGCCCGAGCCGGCGCCCCCACAGCCGGCTCGCGGACCACACCGCCAGCCCCAGCGTGACCGCCTGTCCCAGCCCCGGCTCGACCGCCCCACTCGCCAGGTGAACCACCGTCAGCAGCAGGCAGGCGGCGTGCCGGAACCGGATGGCCAGCCACGTCGCCTCCTGCGCGACCGCGGCGTGGGTCGGGTCGGCTTCGCGCAGCACCCGGTCACGGTACCGAACCGGATTCGGCCCAGCATCCCATCCCTTCCGGGGGCACGGGTGTCCGTCGAACACCCGACAGACAGACCCGTCCGACTACGGAATCGTGGAGGGCGCGGCAAGGGGTGCGAGGGTCCGTACCGCTGCCGCGGCCGCGGCCGTTGGCGGGCGGGGAGTCAACGGCCGCCGGGTCACCCGGGCCGGCGCGCGCGGAAGGTGACTACGCTTCAGGGTAGGAGCGCGCGCGCGGAGCGCAGAGCGCGGCGCGCGCGGCCCGGGCGCTCGCTCGCGATCGTCTGGTGGCGGTGGTCGCGCCCGATCATCGGCTCGCGGGTTGATCGGTGGTCGACCTGCGCACCCTGTCCACGGAAGTGTTCGTGGACTTGCCGGCCGGCACGGCGGGACGCATCCAATCCGACCAAGCCTTCGCCGCCGCCGGTCACGATCGTGACGTCGCTTTCGAGGTGACCACGGCCGACTACATCACCCGGCTCGTCGGACCGGGCCTCGCCGTCGCGATGCTGCCCGCCGCCTATGCGCCGCAACTGAGCGGTGTAGTCACCGTGGAGGTCGCCGACGCGCCGCCCCGCGTCGAGTACGTCATCTGGAACCGCGCTGGCAGCACGCCCGCGGCGACAGCCTTCCTCAACCTTGCTTCCCAAGGGCGGGCGTCCGGTGGCCGGTGCGATGCGCGCAAGCCCGCTCTTTCAAGGCCGGGTTAGCGCATCGAGGTTTTGGGGCGGCCAGGGTTGCGGGGTGGGCGGCGTTGCTGCTCGATGTATTGCTTGATGATCGATAGTGGTGCGCCGCCGCAGGATGCGGCGAGGTAGCTGGGGCTCCAGAGGTGTCCGTTCAGGTGGTGGCGATTCGCACGGCCGGTGAATTCGTAGTGCAAGCGGCGGGCGGAGACGCCTTTGAGGCTGTTCACGAGTTTGCTGATCGGGACTTTGGGCGGGTATTCGATCAAGAGGTGGATGTGGTCGTCCTCGCCGTTGAACTCGATCAGCTCGGCTTCGAAGTCGGTGCAGACCCCCCGCATCACCTGTTCACACCTGGTCAGCATGGCGTCGTCGAGGACTCCGCGACGGTACCTGGTAACAAAGACCAAGTGGACGTGGAGCGCGGATACTACTGATCTGCCACGCCTGTATTCGGGTTCGGAAATCATAGGCCAATGATATGCTGGGCGAGTTGGCCTGAATGCTTCACGACCTACTCGAGGGAGGTGAATCGCCGTGTCGATCGTGCAACGTGCCTATCCGTCCGCGGATCTGGTGGAGGTGCTGGACATGCATTTGGGGCACGCGCGCTACCTCTACAACCTCGGGCTGGAACAGCGCGGCTACCATGTCAAAGGCCAGGCGTTCGGGCTGAACGCCGCCCAGCAGCAACGCGAATTGGCCGATGCCCGCAAGGAATTCGAGTGGCTGCGAGCGGGTTCGTCCTCGGTTCAGCAGGCCGCTCTCCGCGATCTGGATCGCGCGTTCAGGAACTTTTTCGACCGTCGTGCCGGCTACCCGAATTTCAAGAAACGCCATCGTGGGCGCCAGAGTTTCGTGGTGCGCGATGTGGTCGTGCGTCGGTTGAACAGGCGCTGGGGCGAGATAGCGATTCCGAAATCGGCGATCCGGCTGCGGTTCCGGGTCACGGTCGCCTGGGATCGGATCGCCGCCGCTAAATCGGCGCGAGTCACGTTCGGCAACGGAGTCTGGCACGTGTCGTTCGTAACGGTCCCATCGGGGAAAAACGTTGCGGGGAACGACGCCGTCCTGGGTGTCGATCGGGGCGTGGCCAACTCCATCGCCACCAGCGATGGTGAATTCTCCACCGCGCCTGGATTATCGGAAGCCCAGCAGCGCCGCGCGAAATCGCTGCAGCGCAAGCTGGCGCGCCAGCAACGCGGCTCGCGGGCTCGGGAGGAAACCAAGCGTCAGCTGGGCAGGCTGCGTCTGGTCGATCGTCGTCGCAAGACCGATTGGGTGGAGCAGACCACCACGCGGCTCGTTCGCACCTACGACGGGTTCGCCCTGGAGAAGCTGCCGATCAAGAACATGGTCAAAAAGCCCGCGCCCAAGCCGGACCCTGATCAACCGGGCGGGTATTTGTCCAACGGTCGTGCGGCCAAGCGTGGTCTGGCGCGGGGGATCATGTCCTCGTGCTGGGGCGAGTTCGCGCGCAGGCTGGGTGATAAATCAACCGTGGTGTTCGTGCCCGCGGCGAACACTTCCCGCACATGTGTGCCGTGCGGCCATATTTCGGCCGGAAACCGTCAGAGCCAAGCGGTATTCCGGTGTGAGAACTGCGGCCATGAAGCGCATGCCGATACCAACGCGGCAATCAATATCCGAGATCGAGCATTCTCAGAACCCGAGGACATCGGGGGATCGGGTGTGGAAGTCTCCTCCACGGGAGCAGCACCAACCAGTGGGTTAATCGCAAGAAACACCCCACTCCCTCTTGCTCGAGAGGGAATCCCGGCCTTTCAAAGCCGGGAGGATGTCAATACGCTTCTCAGTAGGAGCGGGGAAGCGGAGTAGCCGAGCTGAGGCGACACACCGGCGCAGGAGGCGCGGGATGGAGTGGTTCAGCGCACCGGAATACTGGCTCGCGCGACAGGTGCTGACGCGCGGGGTGGCGTTCGTCTATGTGATCGCCTTCGTGTCGGCCGCACGGCAGTTCCGGGCGCTGCTCGGCGAACACGGCATGCTGCCCATACCGCGCTGGGTCGCGCGGCGGTCGTTCCGGGCGACGCCGAGCATCTTCCACCTCTATTACTCCGACCGGTTCTTCGCGGCCGTGGCCTGGGGCGGCGCGGCGGTCGCGGCGGCGCTGGTGTGCGGGGCCGCGGATCTGCTGCCGCTGTGGGCGGCCATGGTGGTGTGGCTGCTGCTGTGGGTCCTCTACCTGTCGATCGTGAACGTGGGGCAGGTCTGGTACTCGTTCGGCTGGGAGTCGCTGCTGCTGGAGGCCGGGTTCCTGGCCGTGTTCCTCGGCAACGACCGGGTCGCGCCGCCGGTGCTGGTGCTGTGGCTGGCGCGCTGGCTGGTGTTCCGGGTGGAATTCGGGGCCGGGTTGATCAAGATGCGCGGCGATCGGTGCTGGCGGGATCTGACCTGCCTGTACTACCACCACGAGACCCAGCCGATGCCCGGTCCGCTGAGCTGGTTCTTCCACAATCTGCCCCGGCCGCTGCATCGGGTCGAGGTGGCGGCCAATCATGTGGCCCAATTGGTGGTGCCGTTCGGGCTTTTCGCGCCGCAGCCGGTGGCGAGCATCGCGGCGACGATCATCATCGTCACCCAGACCTGGCTGGTGCTGTCCGGGAACTTCGCGTGGCTCAACTGGCTGACCATCGTCCTGGCGTGGTCGGCGATCTCGAATTCCGCCGCGGCGCTGGTGTTCCCGGTGTCGACGCCGGCCGATCTCGCGGAGTCTCCGCTCTGGTTCACGGTGCTGGTGTTCGCGTTCACCGCTGTCACGCTGACGCTCAGCTACCTGCCGGTCCGCAATATGCTGTCGCATCGCCAGCGAATGAACGAGTCCTACAACCCATTCCACCTGATCAACACCTTCGGCGCGTTCGGTGTCATCGACCGCATCCGCTACGAGGTGGTCATCGAGGGCACCGACGAGGCGGTCCTCACCCGCCATACCCGGTGGCGCGAATACGAATTCAAGGGCCAGCCCGGCGATCCGCACCGCATGCCGCGCCAGTTCGCCCCGTACCACCTGCGCCTGGACTGGCTGCTGTGGTTCGCCGCCCACTCCTCCGCGTACGCGCGACCGTGGTTCGAGGGCTTCCTGCGCCGCCTGCTGCGCAACGACCGCGACACCCTGCGCCTGGTGCGCCGCAACCCGTTCCCGGACGACCCGCCCCGGCACGTCCGGGCGCTGCTCTACGAGTACCGCTTCACCGGACCGCGGGAACTGCTCGAAACCCGGGCCTGGTGGGTCCGCGACGTGGTCGGCTCGTACGTGCCGCCGCTGTGACCACGGGCTCCTCACCCAGCTCGGCACGCAGTTCACGGCGACGGTCCGTGCCGACGCCGCGGCGATCGCGATAGGTGAGCGCGCCCTCCATCGCCCAGAGCATCTCCAGGTCGAGCCCCTTCACATCGGCCGCGCGCATCCGGCGGTAGGCCTCGACGGGACCGATGGCGGCGAGGTCGTCGAGCGTGGTCACGTCCGCGTGGGCCAGCATGGCGGCCGCCGCGGCCCCGAGCTCGTAGCCGCGGTCGCGCCACACGCGAATCCTCAGATGGGTTTCGCCGCGGACGGTTTCGGCTTCCTGCCAGATGGCTGGGCGCAGCAGGTCGGGGTCGACGGGGCGTTCCTGCCGCGAAAGCACGTGCGCGCGAGCCCGACCGGCCACGCTCACCATCGGCCGGAAGCGGCGGAAGATCTGGATCTCACCGTCGTAGCCCCGGTCGGACGGGCCGAGGTAGGTGTAGTCGGTGCCGTACGGTCCGGACGCGTCCAGACTCATGGCGCTCAGCGCCCAGGCGCGGGCTTCGTCGGGACTCGACGGGGTGAGCGCGACCAGCCCCTGACTGCGGGTGACGCGGCCGCGATGCCGCCGGTGGCGGTACCGGCTCCACCAGCCCTCCAGGGCAGCCGGTTCCAAGGTCCGGTCCAGCCCGAAGGTCTGCCATCGCACGGTGCCCTCCGGCTTCGACAACGGCAACCGCCGCTTCAGTTGTCCCGCGATCCGATCATCGAACGGCGTGCACCAGCCCGGCACCAGGAGGATCGGATCGGGCGGCTCGGCATCGAAGGGATTCGGGGTGAGGAAGGCCCGATCGATGAGCACGACCGTCCCCGGGCGAGCCTGATACGACAGCCCCCACAGCAGTCGGCCCAGCAGCCGCGAACCGTGATCGTCCGACAGCACGTGCCAGGTCTCGTGAAACCGGTTGGTACTGAACCGCGCATGCGTCCCGGGCCGCAATGTGATCACCGTGTGGGTACGACCGGGCGACCGCACCACATGCCGGTGCAGTTTGAGGCCGTCGGTGACGGATCGGGCGGTACCCGTGCGCTGCTGCTTCATCGGTCTTATGACGCCACAGCGGTGCGGCCCGGATCAACCGGATTTCGACGGGGTCGGTTTGTTGCGCTTCGGCCACCGTGTGGAGGCGCAGTGGCAACTATTCGGCGAATACTGTGGAGCGTTGCCTAGCGTGCTTGATATGACGCCGTCGAAGAACGAGCAGGCTCCGTCCGACGATCCCGGTTCCGATCCCCAGCCCACCCGTGGCAAACTCTCCAGGCGCTCGATCCTGGGTGGCTTCGCGGCCGCGGGCGTCGGCGCCGCCGCGGTCCCGTTCCTCGCCGGGTGCGACAAGTCCTCCGGTGACAGCCCTCCCGGCTACGGGACCGGCATCAACGAGGGGTTCGACGGCAAGATCGAACTCGACGTCCGTGATTCCACGCCGGATTGGAAGCCGTTCGAGCTGAGGAAGGCCCCCGACGGCGCGCCCAATGTGCTGGTGGTGTTGTACGACGACACCGGCCTGGCCTCGTGGTCGCCCTACGGCGGTCGCATCAATATGCCGACCCTGCAGAAGCTGGCCGACAACGGGCTCACCTATACCCAGTGGCACACCACCGCCCTGTGCTCGCCCACCCGCTCCACCATGCTGACCGGCCGCAATCACCACGTGAACCGTTTCGCGTCGATCACCGAGGCCGCCAATGGATTCCCCGGCGCGGCGGGTCGTCTGCCCGCGCAGTGCGCGACGGTCGGTCAAGTGCTGCAGGACAACGGCTACAGCACCTTCTGGGTCGGCAAGGACCACAACGTGCCCGAGGAGGACATCTCCCCGGGCGGCAACAAGTCCGAGTGGCCGACGCAGATGGGCTTCGACCGCTTCTACGGATTCCTCGGCGGCGAGACCAACAACTGGTATCCGGACCTGGTGGAGGACAACCGGTTCATCGAACAGCCCTACGGCCCCGAGCAGGGCTACCACCTGTCCAAGGATCTGGCCGACAACGCCATCAAGATGCTGCGTGACCAGCGCTCGAGCAACCCGTCCAAGCCCTGGTACCTGTGGTTCTGCCCGGGCGCCAATCACGCGCCGCACCACAGCCCCACCGAGTACGCCGAGAAGTACCGGGGCAAGTTCGACGACGGCTACGAGGCCTATCGCGAATGGGTGCTCGCCCGCATGATCGACAAGGGCATCATGCCCGCGGGCACCGCGCTGACCCCGCTCAATCCGCTGCCGAAAGACGTTGCGGTGGACGCGGACGCGGTGCGCCCGTGGGCGTCGCTCAATGCCGACGAGAAGCGGCTGTTCTCCCGCATGGCCGAGGTGTTCGCCGGGTTCTCCGAGTACACCGACGCGCAGGTCGGGAGGATCGTCGAATACCTCGAACAGACCGGCCAGATGGACAACACCGTCATCTTCTACTGCGCCGACAACGGCGCCTCCGGGGAAGGCTCCCCGAACGGCTCGGTCAACGAGAACAAATTCTTCAACGGCTACCCCGACGACTTCGCCGAGAACATGCGGTACATCGACCGGCTCGGCACCCCCGACACCTACAACCACTATCCGACCGGCTGGGCCGTGGCCTTCTCCACCCCGTTCCAGATGTTCAAACGCTACGCACAGTACTCCGGCGGCACCTGTGATCCGCTGATCATCCACTGGCCCAAGGGAATCAAGGCTAAGGGGCAGATCCGCCACCAGTACCACCACTGCGTCGACATCGTGCCCACCATCCTCGACGTCACCGGTGTCTCGATGCCCGAGCGGTACCGCGGCGTCGAGCAGTACCCGATCAACGGCGTATCCATGCGATACACCTTCGACGACGCCGACGCCGCGACGAAGAAGCAGCGCCAGTACTACGCGATGCTCGGCACCCGCGGCATCTGGGAGCACGGCTGGAAGGCCTCGGCGGTGCACGCCGCGATCAGCGGGAAGGGCCATTTCGATCAGGACACGTGGGAGCTCTACCACGTCGACGAGGACCGCTCCGAGTCCAAGAACCTGGCCGACCAGCACCCGGACAAGCTGAAAGAGCTGATCAACGTGTGGAACGAGGAGGCGAAGGACAACTATGTCCTGCCGCTCGACGATCGCACCGCTGTCCAGCAACTCGGTGTCGAGCGTCCCCAGGCCGAACCGCCGCGCGACCGATACGTCTACTACCCCGGCACCTCACCGGTTCCCGAGGGTGTCGCGGTCAATATTCGCGGCAAGTCCTACAAGATCCTCGCGGGCGTCGACCTCGCACCGGACGCGCAAGGGGTCATCTTCGCGCACGGTTCGCGTTTCGGCGGGCACGCTCTGTTCATCAAGGACGGCACCCTGCATTACGTCTACAACTTCCTCGGCATCGCGCCCGAACAGGACTTCGTCGCCGCGTCGCCACTGACCCCGGGCAAACACACCCTCGGCATGGAATTCGCCCGTGAGGGCGCGGGCCCGAACGGCGAATCCCTCGGCGCCACAACGCTCTACATCGACGGTCAGCCCGTCAACAAGGGTCCGATGCGTGCCCAGACCGGCAAGTTCACCCTCGCCGGTGACGGACTGTGTGTGGGCTACGACAGCGGGGACAGTGTGTCCCTCCAGTATCGGACCCCCGGCACCTTCACCGGGGGAACCATCCGGAACGTCACCATCGACGTGGGCAAGGAGTCCTACACCGACCTGCAGAAGGAGGCGGCAGCGGCGCTCGAGCGCAACTAGCCGCCCCCTCGGTCACGCGGTGACGCCGGCGCTGCCGTTCTCCAGGTGACCCGCGAAGTGCCTGCGCCAGTTGCCGTTTCCGGACGCGGTCAGGGTCAGGTCGTACCAGCCCTGGTCGAGCGGGGCGGTGAAGTCGCGGGTGGCTCCCGCGTCGACGGTGCTGCGGGAGCCGCCGACATCGATCGTCGCCGCCGCGGAACCGGAATTGCGCACGGTGACAACGAAAGTCGGACTGGACGCGGTGCCGCCGATGGCCGCCGTGGCGGTCAGTCCGGCGTCGCCGTCGCCCGCGGCCTCGGCGAGGAAGCCGTTGGGCGCGTGGACGGCGAAGTCGTAGGAGCCGTTCACCGGGAAGCGCTCCTCGGCGGTCGCGCCAGGCGCGACGACTGTCTGCCGGATCGAATTGCTCTGGTAGGCAAAGGATTGGAAGGACATGGGGACCGAGCCCTGATTGCCGAGGCGGATGGACGCGTTCGCGCCGGAGACCTCGATCCAGGCCAGCGGCTGGTAGGGGAGTGGACGGGCCTTGGCGCGTCCGGGCTCCTGGACGGGCATCTGCTGACCCGCCGGCGACGGCGGGACCGGCTTGGGCAGGTTCTTCTGCCCGGCGGCGCGGGCGCGTTCGGCATTGGCGTCGGGCAGCGTCGGGATGCTGGTATCGCGGCGGCTGAAATCGAAGCAGCTGGTGAGGTCACCGCAGACGTCGCGCCGCCAGGCGGAGATATTGGGTTCGGCGACGCCGGTCCAGGCTTCGAGGAAGCGCAGCACCGACGTGTGGTCGAACACCTGGGAATTCACGTATCCGCCGCGGCTCCACGGGGAGATGACCAGCATGGGGACGCGCGGGCCGAGGCCGATGGGCGCGTTGCCGCTCAGCCCCGAGGCCGCCTTGGTGATCAGGTTGCCGATGCTCGCCGACCCCGAGCTCGACCCCAGCGTCGCCGAGCCGGAGCTCAGGTCGCCGCCGATATCGCCCGCCGCGGGCAGGATCTCGTCGAGGGTGCCGGGCGGCGCGGTCGGGGGCACCATGTGGTCGAAGAAGCCGTCGTTCTCGTCGTAGTTGACCAGCAGGACGGTGGACTCCCACAGTTTCGGGTTGTCCCACAACGCTGTCAGGACGCGCTGGATGTAGGCGGCGCCGTCGGCCGGGCGGTAGGCCGGGTGCTCGGAGTAGCCGGCGGGCGCGACGACCCAGGACACCTGGGGCAGGTTTCCGCTGGCACAGTCCGAGATGAACTGCTGCAGAACGTAATCGATATTGCTGCCGTCGACGCCGGCCGGCGGGGGCGTCATGCCGCCCGCGGTCACCATGGCGCGGTCGGCCAGCTGCCGGACGGCGGGATCAGCGGATTTCGCGGCATTGTGGTAGTTCTGGAACAGCCACAGCGGGTTGTCGCCGTAGTCCGCGAGGAACGGGCCGCCGCTGTGCGAGTCGGCGTACACCTGCCACGAAATCCCGGCCTGCTGCAGGCGTTCCGGATAGGTGGTCCAGTGGAAGGCGGGCCGATAGTCCGGCGGATTGGCCACCGCGGGTCCGCCCGCGCGCCCGCCCGGGTCGATGGTGCCGGTCCAGTGGTAGAGCCGGTTCGGGGTGGTCGGGCCCTGGATCGAGCAGAAGTAGTGGTCGCAGATGGTGAACGCGGACGCCAGCGCGCGATGGAACGGGATGTCGGCCTCGGTGAAATAGCCCATCGTCATCTTGGACTTGGCCGCGATCCACGAGTGGTACGCGCCGTCGGCCCACGCCACGTGGGTGGTGTTCCAGTCGTGCGCGAGATCGCCCATGTCCTGGCCGTCCACGCGGGTGGTGTCCACATGCCAGGGCAGCAGGAATCCGGTGCTGCTGAACGCGTCCGGCTGCTGGAAGGCGTTCCGTTCCCCGCCACCGCCCGACCCGCTGCTGCTTCCGGTGCCGGACCCGCTGCCGCTGCCGCTGGCCGAACCGCTGGCGCTGCCGGTGCCCGCCGACCCACTGCCCAGGTCGGTGCCGGGCCCGCCGGCCAGCACCGCGTCCATGGCGGCCTGCAGCACGGGGTTGTAGCCGCCCGCGGGCAGGCGCACGGCGCGCTTGTCACCGAAACCGCGGACGCCGCTCATGGTTCCGAAGTAGTGGTCGAAGGACCGGTTCTCCTGCATCAGGATCACCACGTGCTGCACCTGATCGAGGCTGCCCGAGCGGCCCGGTTCCGCCAGCGCCTCCGCCATGCCCTCCGGCAGACCGGCCACCCCCGCCGCACCCGCCGCGCCGGCGGCGAGCATGCCGCCCAGCACCTTCCGCCGATTCGCCGTTCCGAACCCACGCCCCATCAGGAATCTCCATTCAGCATGTCGGTCAACACTTCCGACTCACGTCCCGTCGAGGTCTCGGGGACGCGCCGAAGGATGCTATGGCACCGCCGTGATCGCGCGGAAACACTGATTTCGGGCTGATTGACAAGTGCTGGTTGTCGATGGCGAATCGGCCCGCAGAAGTTGGCCAGCTGATCATCTTCGGGTCATGCGGGGGTGTCAGGGTGGCCGGGTGGGTATGCAGACACAGCCGCGGCCGGTGCGCGTCGTGCGCTGGTTCCACGCGCTGTGCGACGGGTTGGTCGCGCTGGTGCCGGGTCGGCTGCGCCGCTTCGTGGCCCCCACCTTCGTCGGCTATCTGCTGGTGAGCGCCTTCACCTTCGGCGTGGACCTGCTGCTGCTCACCGCGCTGCACGCGGTGGCGCCGCTACCGGTCGCGGTGACCGTCGCCTATTGCGCCGCTTTCGGATTGAGCTACCTGCTGAACCGGGTCCTGAACTTCGAATCGCATGCCGCGGTCGGCCCCCAGCTGGCCCGCTACCTGGTGGTGGTGGTCGTGAACTACCTCGCGTTCATCCTCGGCGTGACGAGCGGCGTCGCGGCACTGGGCGTCGACTACCGGATCGCCCGCGTCGTGGGCAGTCTCGGCGAGGGGCTGTTCATGTACGCGTCCATGCGCTGGATCGTCTTCCGGGCCAAGACCGCTCCGTAGCGGTTCAGAGGAAGGTGCCGCAGGTGGGCCAGGCGCCCGGACCCTGCCGGGCGAGGACGCGTTCGGCGACGCGGATCTGCTCCTCCCGGGTGGCATCGGCCGGATTCCCCCTGCCGCCGTATGCCCGCCATGTGCTGGGACTGAATTGCAGGCCGCCGTAGTACCCGTTTCCGGTGTCGGCGGTCCAGTCCCCGCCCGCCTCGCACTCGACCACGGCGTCCCAGTCGTGCCGGGGCCGGGCCTCCGCGGTGGCGGATACTGCGCAGGTCAATGCCGTGAAACCTAATGCGAAAGCGAGGGTGCGAGCGGGTCTTCGAAACTCGTGCTGTCCGATCATGGCGTATCTCCGCCCTGGTAGACGAACGCGCGGGCAACAATCAGACGATGGTAACTGAAGATTCGCTCATTATTGGAATGTGAAGTCCGCGGGATCCGGTTCGGCCAGCATCGACTCCATGGTGGCGCGGTCGAACGGCAGCAGGTCGATGCTGCCGCCCTCGGTGAAATACCAGGAGTTGCAGCCGGTGTTCCACACCGTCGGGCCCATGGCCTCGGCCACCTCGGACTCGAAGCGGTCGGTCGCCTCCGCGGTGACCTCGACGGTGTCGAATTCGCCCGCGCTCCACCGCTGGATCCAGCGGGTGATGTAGCGCGCGGTCACCTCGGCGGCGTGGTGCAGCGGGATCGAGCCGGTGGGGGAGTGCGGGCCCAGCACGGTGAACAGGTTGGGGAAGCCCGGGATCGCGGTCATGCGGTAGGCGCGCGGTCCCTTTGCCCAGGCGTCGTCGATCGAGACGCCGTCGCGGCCGGTCAGATTCATCGGCCGCATGTAGTCGTGGGCGCGGAAGCCGGTGGCCAGCACGATCACGTCGACATCGTGGTGGCGGCCGTCGGCGGTGCGGATGCCGGTCGGGGTCACGGCGTCGATGCCCGTGGTGACCAGCTCGGCATTGCGGGCGCGCAGGGCCCGGTAGTAGGTCCCCGACAGCACCTGGCGCTTGCACAGCGGCTCGTAATCGGGGGTGAGCCGCTCGCGCAGACCCGGTTCCAGGACCTGGGTGCGCAGGCTCAGGCGGGCGTACTCCTGCACCGCGCGCCGCCGCCAGCTCGGGCGGGTGACCACGTCGGTGAACAGCCGCGCGCCGGTCATCCCCGCTTGGTAGAGCGCGCGATTCACCTGTGGCAGCCGCTTGAGCGCCGCGCCGACCAGTGCGGGCTGCGGGATCTGCATGGGCGCCCAGATCACCCACTGCGGGCTGCGCACGAAGTGGGTGATGCTCGCGGCCTTCGGCTGCAGCGCCGAAACCACCTGGACGCCGGTCGATCCCGTGCCGAGCACCGCGATCCGCTTGCCGTCGGTCTCTATCGTGTCGTCCCAGCGTGCGGTGTGCACGATCGGGCCGGTGAACTCGGGCAGACCCGGGATGTCGGGCACGGCGGGATGATGCAGCACGCCGGTGGCGGCGATGACGAAATCGGCGGTGTGGCTGCTGCCGTCGGCCGTCTCGACGCGCCACGCGGAGCCGGAGAAGGTCGCGGCGACCACCTCCGCGTTCACCCGCAGGTGCGGCCGCAGGCCGTACCGCTCCACCACGTCGGCGAGGTACCCCTGGATCTCCGGGCCCGGCGCGAAGATGTGCGACCAGTCCGGCTTCGGCGCGAACCCGAACTGGTACAGCTGCGAGGGCACGTCGCAGGTCAGGCCCGGATAGCGGTTCCAATGCCACACCCCGCCGACGTCGGATCCCTTCTCGAGGATCGTGAAGTCGTGGAAACCCTTGCGCTGCAGGGTGATAGCGGTGGCGATTCCGGACACGCCGGCGCCGATGATCACGATCCGAGGCTGCCGCGGCGCGCCCATCCCCAACCTCCTTGTTGGATACCCGAAGAACTCAAATACTGACGGTATTTGGAATCGCCGGGTAAGTCAATCGGCGGGACGGGCGCCCTCGGTCAGGCCAGCAGTCTGGCGCGCAGCGCGTCGATCGTGGCCTGATCGAGGCCCAGACCCTCGCGGACGTAGCGGTCGACGCTGCCGTAGAGACGGTCCACCTCGGCGAAGGCCGCCTCCAGCCACGACAGTTCCACCGCGGTCGGATCGCCGGTCACCGTGTTGGTGGCCAGATAGTCGGCGTTCACCACGTCCCGGGGCACACCGAGAAGGGTGAGCAGCACCGCGGTGGCCCAGCCGGTGCGATCCTTGCCCGCGGTGCAGTGGTACACCGTCGCACCACCGGTATTCGCGGCGATCGACCGGAACAGGGTCGCGAAGGCGACGTCGGAGCCGTGGAAGTTGACCATGAACGGGTACCCGATCGATTGGCCCATATCGGAGGAGCCGTGCAGCAGGCCGTCGATCACGGCGCGGGTCAGGGTGATCGGCGGGAACTCGTGGAACGCGATGCCGCTGTCGAAGCTGACCACGTCGGCCACCTTGTACTGCGCGCCCGTCGGCACCCGGTCGGGCGCGCTGCCGCGCTCGGAACCGTTGCGCAGATCCACATCCAGGGTCACCCCGGCGGTGGCCAGCGTGGCCAGGTCGGCGTCGGTGAGCCCGGACAGCCGGTTGGAGCGGAAGGCCACGCCCGTGCGGATCGTGTGCCCGTCGGCGGTGCGGTAGCCGCCGATATCGCGGAAGTTGCGCGCGCCCGCGAGCCGGATGGCGGTGGAGGCGGGCGCGGGCAGGGCCGAGACCGGGTCGTCGACCGCGGCCGAGCCCGACCCGGCCGAACCCGAGGAGCCGAGACCGCCCGAGCCGGAACCGGATCCGGAGGCGATATCGCTGGGCTGCGCCGTCGCGGGAGACACGCCCAGGGCCGCGCCGAGGGTGATCAGGCCGGCGAGCGCGACCGCCGCGACGTCGAGACGGGGCTGGGTGCGAGAAGACATGGGGGACCTGCTTGCTGTGCGGGGAGAACGGGGATTCGGGTCCGTCAGGACTGTTTGATCGAGTACGAGCCGGTCGCGGTCCCGGTCAGCTGCCAGCCACCCGGCACCTGGGTGAGGGTGAGGTCGGAAACATTGGCGGACTGCAGGTTCGGGCGCGCGGCACCGGGGTACCAGGCTTCCACACGACCGGTTCCCGTGCCACTGAAACCGGCGGCGGTGACGCTCGACAGGGCGCCGGGCACGGCGCGCGGGTACGCGCGCGACAACGGCCGGGCGTACCCGGCCGCCTGGCCCTGCGACGCGCCCGAGGGGCAGGCGATCCGGTTGAGATTGCCTTGCGGCTTGCCGGTATTGCCGTCGCGTACCGCGTGCGGATCCCCGCACGCCTGCTTCCACGACCACCAGGTGCCGCCCACCCGGTTGGCGTCGAGCTGATCGATGAACCGATCCACCTTGGGCGCATCGGAACCCGGGTCGCCGAACCAGCCCCATTCGCCGGTCCACAGCGGCGCACGGTATTTGGCGGCAGCGTCGAGCCCTATCTTGAAGCCCAGCTCGATGCTCGGGAAGGCGTTCACGACATTGATCGATTCGCTGTACAGGTGCGGCGAGAACACCGCCAGCGGATCGGTGATGTAGTGCGCGGGCGGCGTGGCGTCGATGCCGAGCGCCGACCAGATCGCGCTGGGCTCGAAGATGGCCAGGTGCGGCGCGCTGCCCCGCTCGGCCTGCCGGATGGCGGCGATGACCCGCTGGTAGTACCTGCCGAGCTGATCCGCGGCCGAGAACGGGTCGCGCAGACCGGGATTGGGCTCGTTCAGCAGGTCGTACCCGGCGATGGCGGGTTCGTCCTTGAACTCCGCGGCCAGCTTGGCCCAGGTGTTCACCAGATGTCCCTGGATGCCCTGGGTGTCGTCGTAGAAGTTCTGGAAGGCGCGGGCCACCGCGGGCGCGGTCTCGCGGACCCCGCCGAAATTGCAGGTGGTCCAGCCGTCGGTGAGGGTCGCCCAGGCGGGCGCGCCGTCCCAGCCGATGCCGGGCTTCATGAAGATCGGGCACCCTTGCCCCTGGGGTGAGCCCACCGCCTTGCCCCACGCGTCCTGGTGCATGTCCAGCACGGTGTAGATGCCGTTGGCCTTGGCATCGTCGACGGCGGTGTGGATGCGGGCCAGGTAGGCCTGGTCGAACGCGCCGGGCGTGGGCTCGAGCGCGGACCAGGCCAGGTTCAGCCGGACTACATTGAAACCGAGCGCCGCCATCTGCTCGAAGTCGGTGCGATCCAGCGGCGCGACGGTCGGCAGCGGCTGGTCGTTCTGCGCATAGTCGTTGAGCTGGTTGACATTCGCGCCGCGCAGCAGCACCGTGCGGCCGGTGACATCGGTGATGGCCCCGTTCGACACGGTGAGCTGGGGCAGGGTCCAGCCGCCCGGTTCGGCCGCCGCGGGCTGGGCCCCGAGAGCGGTGCACACGAGCGCCGTCGCGACGGCCAGGATCCGACCTCGATTCAACATGCCGAAAACCTAACGGCTCCCGCTGCGGCCATGGAAACACCTGTTAGCGGCAGATTCACTTGATCGGCTTGTGAATGTTCGTCCAGTTCCTGTCCCACTGAACGAGACCCATTGGACTGTTTCCTGTGCGGTTCCCGCCGGTTCATTCGCCCCGCGTAGATCTGTCGGCGATCAACACGCGATTAGGAGTGAGTCAGTTGTCAGTTTCATGGCGTCGTACCGCCGTCGTCGTCGCGCTCAGCGCCGGGCTGTTCGCGAGCCCGCTGCTCGGAAACATCGCCGGCGGTGAGCTGTCGGCGCTGCCCGTCGCCGCCGCCAAGCCCAGCACCGCTGTCGCCGACGCGCCGCGCCTGGGCAGCGTCGACAATTTCCGCGACGTCGCCGGAACCGGCGCGGGCTACGACGCGCAGGGCAGCCACCACGTCAACAAGGGCGTCTTCTACCGTTCGAACGCGCTCGCCGCCAACGACGCCGACCTCGCCACCCTGAACGGCCTGCACCTGACGGCCGTGTACGACCTGCGCACCGGCGGCGAGATCGCCACCAAGCCGGATCGCGTTCCGGCCGGCGCCTCCTACACCAATATCTCCATCCTGAGCGGCGACGTCTCCGGCGGCATGGGGAACCTCACCAGCCCCGCGGCCGCCCGCGAAGCCATGCGGGCCCTCAACCGCCAGTTCGTCACCGGGGCCTTCGAACGCGCCCGCTTCGCGGAGCTGCTGACCCAGCTCGCCGACCAGCAGGGCCCGGCCGTATTCCATTGCACCGCGGGCAAGGATCGCACCGGCTGGACGTCCTACCTGCTGCTCAGCCTCGCGGGCGTCGACCAGCAGACCATCATGAACGATTACCTGCTCACCAACGAGTACTCGGCCAAGTCCATCGCCGCCACGCTCGCGCAGATCACCGCCGCCAAGGGCGCCGCCGCGGCCGCCATCTACCAGCCGTTGCTGGGCGTGGAGGCGAGCTTCCTGCAGGCCGGCGTCGACCAGCTCGTGGCCGACTACGGCTCGGTCGACAAGTACCTGAAGGACGGCCTGGGCCTGAAGGGGCAGACCATCGAGCAGCTGAAGCACAAGCTGATCCAGAAGTAGCCCATTCCTTCCGGTTGGTTCTGAAAGCTCCTCCGAGGCAGCGGCTTTCGACCGTGAGCTTCCTCACGGCGAACGGGCCGCCCTCGGAGGACACAGCTTTACAGCCGGTCATCGGAATGCCATCGGCCCGACACCGCCCCGGCACCACCGGCGCGAAAACTGTTCTTCGCACCCGGCGCCGGTCGTCGAGCCTCCACTTCGCCCGGTGTCCGCTCTCGACGCGACCCTCCGTTCATGCCTTCGCGTCGGCCACGGACCGCGGACACCTCGGCGCCGGGTGCGCCCCCACCGCGCGTCCGGAGGTACCGATGTTCGAATCGTGCTGTTCCCCTCACGAATCGGCGCACCTGCTGCGCTCCCGCTACGGCCTACCGGTGCAGCTCTACGCCGACCGTCCGCTGATCACCGTCGGCGCGGCGGTCGAGGCCCTGACGGTGCCCGAACCCCTCGGCCGCCGGGTGCTCCCGCGCCTGGACTGGTTGCCGTCGGCTCCCGTCATCGCCGACCCGCGCGATCGGCGCTGGACCTTCCTGGTGACCCCGCCCCTCCCCAATCACCCTGTGCCCCAGCGACTCCGACTCTTCCTCCAGTCTCACGCGGTGACTGTTCCCGAGCGCGGCAGCCGGATCCTGTTGCCCGCCGACGATCGGCCTTCCGGCTGGCACTGGGCGAACGAACCCGAACCGGGCCGGTTGCGTCTGCCCCACCGCGCCATGGTGCTGGCCGCCCTCCGGCTGTCCATCCTGGAGCGCCCCGACCGCCTGCCGGCCTGACCGCCCGCGCCGAGCGTCCTGCGATCATGTACCGATGAGTAACTGGCTGGAGACGTCCGGCGGCGACACCGACCGCCCCCTCGCCCACCCGGTACCCGGCGTTCGCGAGGTGCGCTTCGGCCTCGCCGAGCTGCGCGCCGACGACGAGCGGCCGGGCGGGTGGCTGCTGAGCGTCAACGGCATCGCCCAGTCCTACGTCGATCTCGACGATCCGACGTACCTCGAGCTCGAGTACATGCGCTACCTGGGCTATGTGGTCGATTCCCTGGAGCCCGCCGGCGCCCCACTGGACACGGTGCACATCGGCGGCGGAGGCGGCACCTTCGCGCGCTACCTCTCGGCGGTCCGCCCCGGTTCCCGGCACCTGGTCATCGAAGCCGACGAGGCGCTGGCCCGCTTCGTCGACGAACGCCTGGGCCTGCGCTCGGTCCCCGGCGTGGAACTGCGCATCGGTGACGGATCGACCGAGATCGCCACCCTCCCCACGGATTTCGCGCACCTCGTGGTGGCCGATGCCTTCGAGGGCCTGCGTATGGCCGCGGGGATCACCGGCCCCGCGTTCACCGCCGAAGTGGCCCGAGTCCTCCGGCCCGACGGGGTCTACCTGCTGAATCTGGTGGGTGCTCGAATCCACCTGGACGACATCCACTCGACCTTCCCCTACCGCGCGCTGCTCGACGGGGACGTCTTCGCGGGCTACCAGGGCAACCGGGTCCTGGCCGCGAGCCGAGTGCCGCTGCCCCTCGATGCGCTGTACCGCCAAGCGGAACGGGCCTTCCCGCCGGTTCGCGTCGCGGCCGAAGGACCCGAAACCCGTCCCTAGCGGCGCTGGTCGGTGAGACGGGCAGTAATCAGTGTCGGCACCGTCGATCGCCGGGGGCTCAGTCCGGAATCGACGGTGCCAACTGGAAAGCGGGCTCCGTCCCGGGTCACAGTCCGGTGCGGAGCCCGCCGCTGTCGAGCATTACGCCCGCGCCGAAAACGCTAGGAGGCAAGGCATCTGAAGTGAAATCAATCTTTCGGGTGTACTCACAACCTCGAGTTGTGATTGCCCGGGACCAGCCGGTCAGAGGTGGGGCGGCACCGTGCAATCCGCGAAATCGGGTTCCTGCAGGAGCTTGACCAGCTCCGGGTGGGTGTCGCGGATGCCGCGAGCCACCTCGACGAACGACCGCACCAGCGCCGACTCGTGCGCGCCGCGCCAGCCGACCGCCACCTCATTGGGCGGGACGTCCGCGATCGGAAGTAGATGCACGCCGGGAAATGGGATCCAGCGCGCGCAGGCGACGGTGAGGACGACACCGACCCCGGTGGCGACCTTGTGCAGCTCCTCGAGCAGCGAGTTCGAGCGCGATACCACCTGGGCCGGGGATCCGCCGCGAAAGGCGTCCAACTCCCAGAACGCATTCCACACCGGATCGGTGGTGGCGGCCCCGAGCAGCGGCTCGTCGAGCAACTCGTGCGCGAAGACCTCGGCGCGCCCGGCCAGCCGATGACCCGTGGGCACCATGACCATCAGCGGTTCGGCGAACAGCGGCTCGAAGTCGACCCCCGCGTCGACGAACGGGCGGCGCGCGAAGGCCACATCCACCGAGCCCGTGGCGAGCCCCGCTGAGGGGTCCTCGTAGGTGAAATGCCGCAACTCCACGGTGATCCCCGGGTGGCGGTGACGGAAGGCCGACAGGATCGGCTCGGTCAGGGTCAGGGCCGCGCCCTCCAACGCGCCCAGGACCAGTCTGTCCTGCTCGCCGCGGTGCACCGACCGCGCCCGCTCGATCGCGACGTCCAGTCCGGTGAGCGCGCTGCGGACATCTTGCAGGAAGACCGCGCCGGCGGCGGTCAGCTCGACATTGCGGGTGGTCCGGGAAAACAACACCACGTCCATCGCATGCTCGAGTTGCTTGATCTGAGTGCTCAAGCCCTGCTGAGAGACATGCAGTCGCTGCGCGGCGCGAGTGAAGCTCAGCTCCTCCGCTACCGCGATGAAGTATTGCAACTGGCGGGTGTGGACTTCCATGAGGCGCAGTCTAGGTCGATCGGCGATGCGAACCGAACTCTATCGAGGAACCGGCCGCGCATTGACAAATCGCCCTTGTGAATTGCTCATGAACAATGATTTCTCTTCGCTTCCGGGGTGTTCTAGCGTTTTCGAGGGGCTTTTAGCTCGGGCGAGTGCGGCGACAGGAAACGATGATGAATTGGACTGCCCTGGTGGGTTCTCTCTATTCGGCGCAGTACACCGCGGCGGAGCGTCTCGCGGAACCCGGATTGTCGATGCCCCCCAATCCGCCCGCGTCCGTGGAGGCCGTCGCGGCCGCCGAG
Source organism: Nocardia sp. CA-145437 (assembly GCF_050956485.1). Taxonomy (NCBI): domain Bacteria; kingdom Bacillati; phylum Actinomycetota; class Actinomycetes; order Mycobacteriales; family Nocardiaceae; genus Nocardia; species Nocardia sp. CA-145437. The sequence goes on from NZ_CP191204.1 coordinate 1,592,088, forward strand.
CAGCGCCTCGGGGTGTGGTTCGACGCCGAGTTCCGCCAGTTCCTGCTGACCTGCGACGGGTGGTCGCGCTACGGGACGGTTCAGCTCTTCGGTGTCGGTGATTTCGCCGCCGGGGAGAAGTGGCGCCGCGATTCGGCCTGCGCGCAACGGTACTTCGATACCGGGGCGTCGGGCACGCTCATCGTGCCCGAAGGGTATCGCCTGGTCCTCGTCGGCAAGACCCTCGCGGCCCAGCGGTTCATCATGATGCTGTTCCCGACCGGACCGGGCATCGGACCGGCCGCCTGCTGGGACTGCATGGCCGGCATCGACCTCCGCTACCCGAGCTTCGGGGTATGGGCCGAGTTCGAGGCGTCCGCGATCTCCTACGCCCTGGACGAGGAGATCGCGGACCGCCGCTGCCCACAGTGAGCGGCGCGGGCAGCGGACGGATCGCGGATCAGGCCAGCAGTTTGGCGCGCAGCGCGTCGATGGTGGTCTGATCCAGGCCCAGCCCGTCGCGCACGTACTTGTCGACGCTGCCGTAGAGCCGGTCGACCTCGTCGAAAGCGGCCTCCAGCCACGACAATTCGACCGCCTTCGCGTCGCCGAGCTGTTTGTTGCTGGCCAGGAAGTCGGCGTTCACCACATCCCGGGGCACGCCCAGCACGGTGAGCAGGACGGCGGTCGCCCAGCCGGTGCGGTCCTTGCCGGAGGTGCAGTGGTACACCGTCGCGCCGCCGCTGTTTCCGGCGATCGAGCGCAGCAGGGCGCCGAATGCGACGTCCGAGCCGTGGAAATCGACCATGAAGGGGTACTGGATCGACATCTTGAGATCGGACGAGCCGTTGATCAAGCCGTCGATCACGGCGCGCCCCAGCGTGATCACCGGGAACTCGTGGAACGAGATGCCGCTGTCGAAGCTGACCACGTCGGCGACCTTGTACTGGGCCCCCGTCGGCACCCGGTCCGGCGCGCCGCTGCGCTCGGAGCCGTTGCGCAGGTCCACGTCCAGCGTCACGCCCGCGGTGTTCAGCTTGGCCAGATCGGCGTCGGTGAGCTTGTCCAGGCCGTTCGACCGGTAGACCAGGCCCGTGCGGATGGTACGTCCATCCGTGGTGCGGTAGCCGCCGATATCGCGGAAGTTGGTGGCGCCGTCGAGCCGGATCGCCGTCGTGGCGGGCGCCGGCAGGGTGGACACCGGGTCGTTCGCCGCCGCGGAGCCGGAACCCGCCGATCCCGACGACCCGAAACTGCCCGAGCCGGATCCGGAGGAGACATCCGCGGGCTGCGCCGTCGCGGCGGCCGCGCCGAGGGCGGGGCCGAGCGCGATCAGGCCGGCGAGGGCGATGGTCGTGATGTCGGCCCGGCGGGCCCGACGTGGGGACATGTCTACCTACTTACTGTGGGAATTCGGGGGCGTCTGTTTCTGCACGAGAAACCTAGCGGCACAAACGATCCGGGCGGAAACAGAAGTTCCGGAGTCATTGACAAGGCAGGGTTGTCAATGACTCCGAAATTAGGATTTAAGTTCTCCGCGATAGTGCTCTAGCGTTTCCCGGCGTGAGCGGAAGCTCGAATTCTTCACGGGCTCACCGGTAATCGGTTCCGTGTTTCTCCGGAACTGTTGGAAGGAATCATGCGTAAAACATCGAATATTGCCGCCGGAATCGCGGCGACCGCGTTGGTGATATCCGGAGCGGGAATCGCCCTCGGTTCCGCGACCGCTACCGCCGATGCCACCCAGTCGGGTTGCGTCCAGCACCAGCACGTGGACTACAACCCGGGTATCAGCAGCGTCTGGATCACCCACACCTATGACAAGTCCATCAGCGTCACCTCCGCGGCGGTCGGCACCCTGGTGACCTACAAGGTCGTGGTCGGGACCACCAGCATCGGCAATCCCTACATCAACTCGATCACCGACTATCCGCCGCCGGGTTTCGACAAGCCGGTCAAGGCCGTCGTCACCGCCTACCACTTCGGTCAGGGCGAGCAGCCCGCCGACGTGACGCCCGAGCCGAACAACGGTGGCTGGAGCGTCAACAGCACCGGCTGGTTCGTCAACTCCGGCAACCCGGTCACCGCCGAATTCACCTACAAGGTGCCCGCGTCCGTCTCCGACGGCCAGCAGGTGATGAGTGGCGGCATCAGCGTCGGCGGCACCGTCGGCTCCGGTTCCGACCAGCCGAACATGAGCGTCTGCTTCACCGGCCGCGGCGCGAATCCCGGTGAGGCGCTGCTCGGCAGCCTCGACCAGGGCGGTCTCGGTTCCTCGCAGAACCAGCTCAGCTCGACCGGTTCGGTCACCGACACCATCACCAATGTGATCCGGCGCCTGATCGGCAGCTGATCGGCATTGGTCCGATTCTCCTGGGCCGTGGTGCGCGCGCGGCGGCCACGGCCCAGGACCTCTCCACCCTCGTTCCAAGGAGCAAGTCGTGTCGCCCAGGCGGAGTTTGGCGTCGCTGATCGTGTCGTGCGGTGTGGCCGCGGCCCTGTTCCAGGTCGCGCCGGGCGCGCTGCAGGTCTCCCGGGCCGAGACCGGAGCCCATCTGGATCACATCGATCGCGCGGGGCAACGCCAGCAGATGGCCTACGTGTATTCGGCTGCCATGCAACGGGTGATCCCGCTGCAGGTACTGGCCGCCGCCGACGCGACCACCCCGAGCCCGACGCTGTATCTGCTCAACGGCGCCAGCGGTGGCACCGACGTCACCAACTGGTACAGCAGAACCGACATCGTCTCGTTCTTCTGGAACAAGCGCGTGAACGTGGTGACACCGGTCGGCGGTGAGTTCTCCTATTACACCGACTGGCAGCGCGACGATCCGGCTCTGGGCCGCAACCGCTGGGAGACCTTCCTGACCCGGGAGCTGCCGCCGATCATCGACGCCACCCTGCACACTTCGCGCGTCAATGCGATTGCGGGCGTGTCCATGTCGGCCACCTCGGCGCTGGATCTCGTGTCCGCCGCGCCGACGGTGTACTCCGCGGTCGCGGCCTACAGCGGCTGCGCCTCCACCTCCGACCCGGCCGGTCGCGCCTACATCCGGCTGGTGCTGGGCCGCGGTGACGGCAACCCCGCGAACATGTGGGGGACCGACGACGATCCGGCCTGGCGCGCCCACGACATGGTCCTCAACGCGGACACCCTGCGCGGTAAGGCGATCTACCTCTCCAGCGGCACCGGGCTGTCCGGTCCGGCCGAGGAGCTCGCCGGGCATTCCGCCCCGGACGAGATCGCGACCAAAGCGGGACAGATGGTGGTGGGCGGCATGATCGAGGCCGCCACCAACTCCTGCACCCACCGCCTCGCCGATCGGCTGCGCGAACTGGACATTCCCGCCCAGGTCGACCTCCGGCCCGTCGGAACCCACACCTGGCACTACTGGCAGGACGACCTGCACAAATCCTGGCCCCTTCTCGCTTCCGCGCTCGGCACGGAATAGCCCGGGGCCGCGCCCAGAAGCACGTCGAGCAAGAGAGCATGGAAAAGACAGTGAGACACAGGAACGGCCGGATCGGATGGATGGCCCGATCAGTGGCCGCGGCGGCCGCCGTGGTGGCCGGATGCACGCTGGGCACCACGGCCCCTCCGGCGATCGCCGCGCCCGCCGCCTTTTCGCCGGTGCACGTGGACGGTTCGCAATTCGTGGACTCCTCCGGGCGGGTGATGCTGCTGCACGGCGTCAACAGCGTCGACAAGGAACCGCCCTACTTCGCACCGGGAACCACCCTCTCCGCGCACGACGCCGAACTGTTGTCCCGGCACGGGTTCAACACCGTGCGGCTCGGCGTGAACTTCGACGGGCTCATGCCCACCAAGGGCGTGGTCGACACCGCCTACCTGGATCGGGTCGCCGGGGTCGTGGACACCTTGGCGCAGTACGGGATTCACACCGTGCTCGACAATCACCAGGACGGATTGTCGCGGATCTGGAACGGCAACGGCTTCCCCGAATGGGCGATCCATGCCCGGCCCGCCGCCGGTGAGAACAATCCCGGATTCCCGATGTTCTATCTGATGCCGAGCATGAACGCCGGCTGGGACGAGCTCTGGAACAACACCTACGGCGTCGTCGACTATCTCGGCCAGGCGCTCGGCGCCCTCGCGGACAAGATGAACGGCCACCCGGGCGCGATGGGCATCGAACTGCTCAACGAGCCCTGGCCGGGCTCGGCGTTCCTGTCGTGCTTCCCCAACGGCTGCGCGGGATTCGACGCCAAGTACCAGGGCGTCATGCAGAAGCTGACCGACGCAGTGCGCGGCGGCAACGGTGACATCACGGTGTTCTGGGAGCCCAACGTCACCTGGAACGAGACCATGCCCACCAACCTGGGCAAGAATCCGCCGATCAGCGCGCCCGGCATCGCCTTCGCCCCGCACGACTACTGCGTACCCAGCCAGCTGGCCACCTACAGCGGCCTGCCGACCTTCCTGCGCGGGCTGTGCCCGTTGCAGCAGGGCAAGACCTGGGGCAATATCGACGCCTTCACCCATCGCACCGGAATCCCCACGTTGGTCACCGAATTCGGTGACGGCGACGCGTCGGTGCTGAGCAACACCCTGATCAATGCCGACGACCGATTCATCGGCTGGCAGTACTGGCGGTACAGCGGCGGCGACCCCTTCACCGGCGACATCGGCAGCCAGCTGGTCCGCACCTATCCGCAGGCCACCTCCGGCACCCCCGGCCGGATGATCTTCGACACCGGTTCCGGCGACTTCGCCTACCGCTACACCCCGCGCTCCACCGGCAAGCCGACCGAGATCTACGTCTCGGATCTGCACTACCCCAACGGTTATCAGGTGCGAGTCGACGGCGGCACGGTGACCTCGGCTCCCGGGGCGCGTGTGGTGACCGTCGAGGCGAACGCCTCGACACCGGTGTCGGTGTACATCAATCGGCCCGGCTCCAAGGGCGCGACCGTGCCCGACGGTCCGGTCGGGACCGGCTCCGCATCCGGCTCGGCCTCGGGCTCGGCCAGCGGTTCGGGCGGGTCGGGCTCGGCCTCCGGCTCGGGCTCTTAGAGAAAGGAATCCACCATGACACTTCGATTCACGGCAGGGGCCACCGCCGCCACGGCTCTCGGGCTCGGCGCCCTGACCCTGTTCGGCGCCGGGTCCGCCATGGCCGCCCCCGGCACGGCCACCTGGACCGACAACGGCACCGTCTACAACCGCACGGTCAGCAACACCACGCCGTCGGTGGGTGAGAAGATCACGGTCACCACGAAATTCGAGCGGACCAACGCCACCGATGAGCAGCTCAACTGGCTCAAGGACTGGCACCCGGCCTGCCTGACCTACGTCACCGACTCCGCCAAGGTCATCGACTCCGCCGGAACCCACGGTGTCGAGCCCTTCCTGGAGATCAAGCCCGATTTCATCGCCGGCGACTTCATGGCCACCAGCTACAAGGTGATCATCAAGAAGCACCTGGGTGACGTGCAGCCCGCTACCTTCAGCGCTCAGTACACCGTGGGAGCCGACTGCGACAAGGGCGTCGCGATGACCACCGGCGTCGAGTACCTGTCCAGCCTCGGCCACCATGCCAACTTCAAGACCCAGGGTCCCTCGATCACCGTCGGCGGCACGCCCGGCGGCGGCCCCGGTGGCACCGGCAGCGCCGACGCGCTCCCCGGCGGCCTCGGCTCGCTCCTGAGCGGGTTCGGCTCCAGCCGCTAGCACCGCGAATTCCACTGGCACAGGCCCGGAACCATCAGGTTCCGGGCCTGTGTGCGTTGCCGTCGTGACCGCACGCGAAAAAGCGGCGCCGAGTCGTTGTCGACTCGGCGCCGCTTCTGGTCATCGCGCCCGGGGAACGGGGTGGATTACGACAGGCTCCCGGCGGAACCGCTGAGCAGCTTCTTGATCAGCTCCGAAACGAGCGCGTCCACAAGGTAATTGGCCAGGGAACCCATGTTGTCCTTCTCCTTCAGATTATTCCGAATGAGCTTCCGCTCACCCGGAAAACGTTATGGCACAAAGGAAAAGAACAGAAATCAATTGTTGGGGATGATCGACAACTCGAAATTGTGGATTCAGGAGGACAACGCGGCGACGGGGGCGCCCCGGCGGTGCGGCGTCTCCAGGCGGGCGATGAGATCCGGATTGGCGGCGCGCACCCGCCGGGCCACGTCGATGAAGGACCGGACCAGCGGGGTCTGGTGCGTGATGCGCCAGCAGACGGCGACCTCGTTGCGGGGTGCGTCGCTCACCGGAATGACGCGGACGCCGGGGAATCGGATCCAGCCCGCGCAGGGCACCGTCATCGCGATGCCCGCGCCGGTCGCGACCTGATGCAGCTCCTCGAGCAGGGTCTTCACCGGGAGAACGGTCGGGGCCGCATGCCCGTCGCGGTGAGATTCCAGCCGCCAGAACGCATTCCACACCGGGTCGGTGGGTCCCGACGCGAGGATCGGATCGTCCAGCAGCTCCGCGGCCGAGATCTCGGCGCGGTCGGCGAGGCGATGATGCGCCGGCAGCAGCGCCACCAGCGGCTGGGAGAACAGCGGTTCGAACTGCAGCCCGGCGTCCACGAACGGCCGGCGCACGATGGCCACGTCCACCAGCCCGTTCGCCAGCCCGGCGGAGGGCGTGTCGTAGGTGAAGTGACTCAATTCCACGGTCACGTCGGGATGGCGTTCGCGGAACGCGGCCAGGATCGGCTCGGTGAGCGTCAGCGCGGCGCCCTCGAGGCAGCCCAGCACCAGGCGATCGTGCTCGCCGCGGTGGACCGCCCGGGCCTCCTCGGCTCCGAAACTCAAGCTGGCCAAAGAATCTCGCACATGCCGCAGGAACGCCGCGCCGGCCGCGGTGAGCTGCACCTGCCGGGTGGTCCGGGTGAACAGCGCGACATCCATCTCGTGCTCGAGTTGCTTGATCTGGGTGCTCAGCCCCTGCTGTGAAACGTGCAGTCGCTGGGCGGCCCGAGTGAAACTCAATTCCTCCGCCACGGCAATGAAGTACTGCAACTGCCGAGTATGGACTTCCATGCGCCGAAGTCTATGCTGGTCAGGCATCTGAAGAGTGGCTTTTTCGGAAACTGTACCAACCGGTAGCAATTCTGCGGCAGCCTTGCGGATCCCCGCTCGCGGGCGCGAGTCCCGTGCCTGACGATGCCGCGATCGGTGCCGCGGCCAGGCCGGCGCGCCGCGTGTGGCCGTGTCGTGGGGTGCGGGATGGAACTCGCGGCGAACGGTCATTCGGCTGCGAATCCGGGTGCGGGTGAGGCCATTTGGTACGCCGGTGTTCCAGCCGTGGGGCGTTCGTGGCGGGAGGCATTTCCGATCGGGGAGGCGTGGGACCGGACGGGGGAGCGCGACAGTTATCGCAAGGTTGCTAGATGATTGCGGTGCGGTTCGACGAGATCGTCGGCTAACCCTGTGAATTGGGCAAAGCGGACGTCCCGGCCGAGGTCGGCAGGGACTGCGGAATGTGTGCGCGAGGCGGGACTTGAACCCGCACGTCCTAGGACACCAGAACCTAAATCTGGCGCGTATGCCAATTTCGCCACTCGCGCTAACGGTACGACCGTCCAAACTTTACCGGGTCCAACTGAGATCGCGAAGCATCGGGGACGTGTGGCGTACTGGTCGGTAACCTCACCTGCGATTATAACGATTTGATAAACACCAATGTGAGGGAGACTCACGTTTCCTACATCGGCGTAACCGAGCTCACCAGCGGCTTCAAACATGAGGGAGGGTCATGTTTCTGAATATTCTGGTACGGACGTACATAAATACTCGGCGGTAAACGCCTGGTCGGCGGGTCAAACATGAGGAGATCCTCATGATTTTGTGCGATCCTCGGCATCTACCAGGGCCTGCGGGCCGGAGGGATACCTGCGCACCGTGAGCGCGGTCCAGTTCTGTGGAGACGGGCCGCCAGGAGAAGGAAGTCGAACGTCTTGACGATCAACGAGAGCACCGGGACCGGATCGAAGTCCAGGGCGGCGGGGAAGTCACGGGAGAGCGGGATCAGGTCGTCGCTGCTGGACCGGTTGCTGGGGGGCGCGCCGTACGCGCTCGCCTTCGGCGGCCAGGGCGCGCAGTGGCTCACCGAGCTGGAGGAGATCGGGCGCGACTCCGCGCTCGAGCCCGAACTGACCGCGCTGGTCAACGAGGCCGCCGCCGCGCTGGAACCGATTGCGGCGCAGCTGCTCGTGGTCCGGCCGGTCGGGTTCGACCCCATCGCATGGATGCTGGAAGAAGAGATCGCCGACCCGGAGCAGGGGGAGGTCTCGGGAGCGCCGTCAGCGCAGGTGTTGCGCTCCGCCGCCGTCTCCATGCCGGGTGTGTTCCTGACCCAGATCGCCGCGCTGCGCGCGCTGCGCCTGCAGGGCCTCGACATCGCCGCGCACGCGCCCGCCGCCGTCGTCGGCCACTCCCAGGGCCGCCTCGCCGCCACCGCCGCCGAGGCTCACGGGCAGCGGGACGCCGAACTGCTGGCCATCGCCCAGTTGATCGGCGCCGCCGCCGGTCTGGTCGCGCGCCGCCGCGGTCTGCTGCCGATCGGTGAGAAGTCCCCGATGGTCGCCGTCTCCAATGTCGACCCCGAGGCCCTGAAAGCCGTTGTCGTCGAGGTCATGGCCGGTGTCGCGCTGGAGAAGGCCGCCGTGCTGTCCATCCGCAACGGCCGCCGCCGTGCCGTGCTCAGCGGCCCGGTCGCCCAGCTCGACCGCGTCCGTCAGCGGGCCGCCGAGATCAATGCCGAGCAGGCCGCCGAGCGCGACGCCAAGAAGCGCGGCGGCGCGGTGTTCGCCCCCGTCTTCGAGGACATCCCGGTCGAGGTGGCCTTCCACCACCCGGCGCTGGCGGAGACCGTCGACCTGGTCAAGGGCTGGGCCCAGCAGTGCGGCCTGGACGCCGACCTGGCCGCCACCCTCACCCAGGAAGTGCTGGTCGACCCGATCGACTGGGTCGCCATCGTGGACGACACCGTCGCCAAGGGCACGCAGTGGATCCTGGACCTCGGCCCCGGCGACCTGCTGACCCGCCTCACCGCGGGCTCGCTCAAGGGCACCGGCGTCGGCGTGCTCGCCGCCTCCACCCGCCCGGGCCAGCGCAGCCTGTTCACCCCCGGCGCGGCCCCCGAAGTCGCCTCGGCCTGGAGCGAATTCGCGCCCAAGCCGATCCGCCTGCCCAACGGCCGCGTCGTGGTGGAGACCTCCTTCACCCGCCTCACCGGTCGTTCCCCGATCCTGCTGGCGGGCATGACCCCCACCACGGTCGACGCGAAAATCGTTGCGGCCGCGGCCAATGCGGGCCACTGGGCCGAGCTGGCCGGTGGCGGTCAGGTCACCGAGCAGATCTTCGCCGACCGCGTCGAGGAGCTGAAGAGCCTGCTGCAGCCGGGTCGCGCGGTGCAGTTCAACTCGCTGTTCCTGGACCCCTACCTGTGGAAGCTGCAGCTGGGCGGCAAGCGCATCGTGCAGAAGGCCCGCACCGCGGGTGCGCCTCTGGACGGCGTCATCGTCACCGCCGGCATCCCGGAACTCGAAGAGGCCGTGGCCCTCATCGAGGAACTGTCCGAGGTCGGCATCACGCACGTGGCGTTCAAGCCCGGCACCGTGGCGCAGATCCGCGCCGTGCTGCGCATCGCCGACGCGGTCCCCGGCTACCCGGTGATCATGCACATCGAGGGCGGCAAGGCCGGCGGTCACCACTCCTGGGAAGACCTCGACGACCTGCTCCTCGACACCTACGCCGAGCTGCGCGGCCGCGACAATGTCGTGGTCTGTGTCGGCGGCGGCATCGGCACGCCCGAGCGCGCCACCGAATACCTCACCGGCGTCTGGGCCGAGCAGCACGGCTACCCGGCCATGCCGCTGGACGGCGTCCTGGTCGGCACCGCCGCCATGGCGACCCTCGAGGCCACCACCGCCCCCGAGGTGAAGCAGCTGCTGGTCGACACCCCCGGCACCCCCGACTGGGTCGGCGCGGGCACTGCGGTCGGCGGGATGGCTTCCGGCCGTAGCCAATTGGGCGCGGACATCCACGAGATCGACAACGCCGCCTCCCGCACCGGCCGCCTGCTGGACGAGGTCGCCGGTGACGCCGACGCCGTGGCCGCGCGCCGCGCCGAGATCATCGAGGCGCTCGACGGCACCGCCAAGCCGTACTTCGGCGACGTCGCCACCATGACCTACCTGGAGTGGCTGGAGCGCTACGTCGAGCTGGCCGTGGGCCTGGACCGCCGCAAGGACTTCGACTGCGGCGCCGACTTCGCCGACGCCATCGCCGACGCCACCCGCTCGGTCTGGCTCGACATCACCTGGCGCGACCGGTTCGCGGAGATGGTGCGCCGTACCGAATCCCGCCTCAACCCGGCCGACCGCGGCGAGATCGCCACCCTGTTCGCCGACGATGCCTTCGAGGCCCCGGTGCAGGCCATCTGCACCCTGAAGGCCGAATACCCGGCCGCCGCCGACACCGTGCTGCACCCGGCCGACGTGCCGTTCTTCGTGTCGCTGTGCAAGATTCCGGGCAAGCCGGTCAACTTCGTCCCGGTCGTGGACCAGGACGTGCGCCGTTGGTGGCGTTCGGATTCGCTGTGGCAGGCTCACGATGCCCGCTACACCGCCGACCAGGTCTGCGTCATCCCCGGCACCGTCGCCGTCGCGGGCATCACCCGCGTGGACGAGCCGGTCGGTGAACTCCTCGACCGCTTCGAGCAGGACGCCGCCTTCGCCCTGGTGCGCGCGGGCGTGGTCCCGGCCGCCGTGGACGGCCGCCGCCGCACCGAGGTCGCGGGCGGACTGCTCGACATCGTGCTGGCCGCACCGGATGTGCAGTGGGCCGGCCGCACCACCGTCAACCCCATCCACCGCCTCGGCGATCTGGACGAGTGGGTCATGAACGGCAAGGGCGCCAAGCACCCGCCGACCGGCGCCACCCTGTCGGCCACCGATGGCCCCGAGAGTGATTGCGCCTACCTGGAATTGGCGGTCCCGCTGCTGGGCAAGGACGCCGTCCGCATCCGCATGACCGTCCCGGTCTCCGTGTACAACGGTGGCGCGCCGGTCATCACCGAGGACGACGCCGAGGCCGCCATGTCGGCGCTGCTCGCGGTCGCCGCGGGTCAGTCGCTGCCCGAGGTGAAGGCGGTCGACGGCGCGCAGGTCGCGCACGTCAACCTGGCCTGGAGCCCGGACCTGATCGCCGACCACGCCGGTGTCACCGGCGCGGGCCTGCCGGACAGCCTGTCCACCCTCGGCCGCACCGCCCCCGACGTGCTCGTGGGCGCTTGCTGGCCCGCCGTTTTCGCGGTCCTGGGCGCGACCCGCACCGCGGACTCGCACTCCGTCATCGAGGGCATGCTGGACCTGGTCCACCTCGACCACCAGATCGAGCTGCTGGGCGCGCTGCCCGCCGAGCACGCCGTGCTCGCGGTCCGCGCCGAGTCCGCCGAGGTGCTCGACACCGACCTGGGCCGCGTCGTCGAGGTCAAGGTCACCGTCGGCGTCATGCGCGACCACGGCCTGGAGACCCCGGCCGTCGCGACACTGGTGGAGCGCTTCGCCATTCGCGGCCGCACCGGCCAGGCCGAGCTGTCCGACCCGCCGCGCGCCGCCGGCTCGCTGTCCGACGACGCCACCGACACCCCGCGTCGCCGCCGCCGCGACGTGGCCCTGGTCGCCCCACGCGCCATGGGCGCCTTCGCACACGTGTCGGGTGACTTCAACCCGATCCATACCTCCGAGAACGCCGCTCGCCTGGCCGGTCTGGGCACCCCGATCGTGCACGGCATGTGGCTCTCGGCCGCCGCCCAGCACGCCGTCTCGGCGATCGACCTGGGCGACAAGGTGCCGCCGCGCACCATCACCGCCTGGACCACCCGCTTCCTGGGCATGGTCCGCCTCGGCGCGCAGATCGACGTGCGCGTGGAACGCGTTGCGGTGGACCGCGGTTCGGAGATCATCGAGGTCTCCTGCCGGATCGACGGCAACCTGGTGATGACCGCCACCGGCCGCATCGCGCCGCCGAAGACGGTCTACGCCTTCCCGGGACAGGGCATTCAGGCCAAGGGGATGGGCCTGGACGCACGCACCCGGTCCAAGGCCGCCAAGGAGATCTGGGACCGCGCCGACAAGCACACCCGCGAGGCCCTCGGCTTCTCGATCCTGGCGGTCGTGCGCGACAACCCGACCTACCTCAAGGCGCGGGGCGTGGAATACCGCCACCCGCAGGGCGTGCTGCACCTGACCCAGTTCACCCAGGTGGCCATGGCCACCCTCGGTGTGGCCCAGGTCGCCGAGCTGCGCGAGGCGGGCGCCTTCATCGAGGGCGCGATGCTGGCGGGCCACTCCGTCGGTGAGTACAACGCCCTGGCCGCCGCGGCGGGCGTGCTGCCGCTGAACGCGGTGCTGGAGGTCGTGTTCCAGCGCGGTTCGGCCATGCACGAGCTGGTGCCCCGGGATGCCCAGGGCCGCAGCGACTACCGCATGGCCGCCATCCGCCCGTCGCAGATCGGCATCGCGGACGACGAGGTCATCGGCTGGGTCAAGGGCCTGGGCGAGCAGGCCGGCGAGTTCCTCGAGGTCGTGAACCTGAACCTGCGGGGGGCGCAGTACGCCATCGCGGGCACGGTGAAGGGCATGGAGGCGCTCGAGGACGAGATCGAGCGTCTGCGCGCCGAGACCGGAGGCAAGCGCGCGTTCGTGCTCATCCCGGGCATCGACGTGCCGTTCCACTCGACCGTGCTGCGCGCCGGCGTGCCCGAGTTCCGCACCAAGCTGCTGGACCTGTTGCCCGCGGACCTGCAGCCGGAGCTGCTGATCGGCCGCTACATCCCGAACCTGGTGCCCAAGCCGTTCAACCTGGAGCGCGAATTCGTCCAGGAGATCGCGGATCTGGTGCCGTCGGAGCCGCTGGCCGAGGTGCTGGCGAACTGGGCCGACTGGTCTTCCGAGGCCAAGCGCGTCGAGCTGTGCCGCGTGGTCCTGGTCGAGCTGCTGGCCTGGCAGTTCGCCAGCCCGGTTCGCTGGATCGAGACCCAGGACCTGCTGTTCACCGATGTGGAGCACGGCGGCGTGGGCGTCGAGCGGTTCGTCGAGATCGGTCTGGCCGCGACGCCGACCGTGGCGAACCTGGCCTCGAACACGCTGAAGCTGCCGCAGTTCGGCAATGCCGTCGTCGAGGTGCTCAATATCGAGCGCGAGCGCGGCATCGTCTACTCGACCGACAACGATCCGGCCCCCGTGGAGGAGCCGGAGGAGACTTCGGCCGAGACCGCTGCCGCCGCACCGGCTCCCGCCGCTGCCGCCGCCCCAGCCCCCGTGGCCGTGCCGACCGGTGGCCCGACCCCGGACGACATCGCGTTCTCCGCCGCCGACGCCACCCGCGTGCTCATCGCGCTGTGGACCAAGCTGCGGATGGACCAGATCGGCCCGGTGGACACCATCGAGGGTCTGTGCGACGGCGTGTCCTCGCGCCGCAACCAGCTGCTGGTCGACCTCGGCGCGGAGCTGTCGCTCGGCGCCATCGACGGCGCGGCCGACGCCGACATGGGCGCGCTGTCCAACACCGTCGACCGCCTGGCCCGCACCTACAAGCCGTTCGGTTCGGTGCTGTCCGACTCCATCGGCGACCACCTGCGCAAGGTGTTCGGCCCGTCCGGCAAGCGCCCGGCGGCCATCGCCGACCGGGTCAAGAAGACCTGGGGTCTGGGCGACGGCTGGGCCAGCCACGTCACCGCCGAGGTCTCCCTCGGCACCCGTGAGGGCCAGTCGGTCCGCGGTGGCGACCTGGGTGGCCTGGTGGCGGGCGGACTGTCGGACGCCTCGTCCGTGGACGCCGCGATCGACGCCGCCGTGCAGTCCGTGGCCGCGCGCCGCGGAGTCGCGGTCTCCATGCCGTCCGCCGGCGGCGGTGCGGGTGGCGCGACCGTCGACGCCGCCGCGCTGGGCGAGTTCACCGAGCAGATCACCGGCCGCGACGGCGTGCTGGCGCAGGCCGCCCGGGTGATCCTGGAGTCCCTCGGCCACGCCGAGCAGGCGTCCGCGCCGGAGGCCACCGCGGACACCCTGGTGGATCTCGTGTCGGCCGAACTGGGTTCGGACTGGCCGCGTCTGGTCGCGCCCGCGTTCGACGCCAAGAAGGCCGTCCTGATCGACGACCGGTGGGCCTCGGCCCGTGAGGATCTGGCCCGCCTGTGGTTCGGCAACGACGGCTCGCTGCCCGCCGAACCCGCGGTCGAGGGCTACCTCGGCGCCGGTGAAGCCGTTGCGGCGCAGGCCACCTGGTGGCGCAACCGCGCCATGAAGGAGGCCCGCTCGGTGCTGGCGGGCGTCTACGGCGCCATCGCCGAGGCCGCGCTCAGCTCGGACGAGCCGGGCATCTGGTCCTCCGACATCGCCGTGATCACAGGCGCCAGCAAGGGTTCCATCGCGGCGGCGGCCACCGGCCGGCTGCTCGCGGGTGGCGCGACCGTCGTGGTCACCACCTCCAAGCTGGACGATGACCGCCTGAGCTTCTACAAGCGGCTCTACCGCGACAACGCCCGCAAGGGCGCGGCGCTGTGGGTGGTCCCGGCGAACATGGCCTCCTACACCGACATCGACGCGCTCATCGACTGGGTCGGCACCGAGCAGGTCGACAATGCCGGTGGCGCCAAGATCCTGGTCAAGGAGGCGATGACCCCCACCCTGCTGCTGCCGTTCGCCGCGCCCCGCGTGGCCGGCGACCTCTCCGACGCCGGTGCCCGCGCCGAGATGGAGATGCGGGTGCTGCTGTGGTCGGTGGAACGCCTGATCGGCGGCCTGTCCGCCATCGGCGCCGACCACGACGTGGACGCGAAACTGCATGTGGTGCTGCCGGGTTCGCCCAACCGCGGCATGTTCGGCGGGGACGGCGCCTACGGCGAGTCCAAGGCCGCCCTGGACGCCATCGTCGCCAAGTGGCGCGCCGAGACCTCCTGGTCCGAGCGGGTCACCCTGGTGCACGCGCTGATCGGCTGGGTGCGCGGCACCGGCCTGATGGGCGGCAACGACCCGCTGGTCGAGGCCGTCGAGAAGGCCGGCGTGCAGACCTGGTCCACCATCCAGATGGCCGACGAGCTGCTCAAGTGGTGCACCTCGCGGGCCCGCGTGGTGACCGCGTCCGGACCGCAGCAGATCGACCTCACCGGTGGTCTGGCCGGGGCCAAACTGGATCTGCCCGCCCTCGCCAAGGAGGCGCGCGAGCAGGCCGAGGCCGCGGCCGCCGACTCCGAAGGCGTTGACGGCTCGACCATTTCGGCCCTGCCCGCCCCGCCCACCCTGAGCTCCAAGCTGGTCACCCCCGAATGGGGTTCGGTCACCGCCGATCTCGACGACATGGTCGTCATCGTCGGCGCGGGCGAGCTCGGCCCCTACGGCTCGGCGCGCACCCGCTTCGAGATGGAGGTCTCCGATCAGCTCTCCGCCGCGGGCGTGCTGGAGCTGGCCTGGACCACCGGCCTGGTCACCTGGGAGAACGACCCCAAGCCGGGCTGGTACGACACCGAATCCGGTGAGTACGTCGAGGAATCCGAGCTGGCCGACCGCTACCACGACACCGTGGTGGAGCGCTGCGGCGTGCGCCGCTACGGCGACGACGGGGCCATGATCGAGAACGCGGCCCCGCTGCTCACCTCGGTGTTCCTGGACAAGGACCTGTCCTTCGTGGTCAACACCGAGGCCGAGGCCCGCGCCTTCTTCGCCGCCAACCCGGAGCAGACGGTCGTCACCCCGGTCGCCGGCCAGGGTGGGTCCGGGGGCTCCAGCACAGACTGGCAGGTGACGCGCAAGGCGGGCACCGAGATTCGCGTGCCCCGCAAGGCCAAGCTGACCCGTACCGTCGGCGGCCAGATCCCCACCGGCTGGGACCCCACCAAGTGGGGCATCTCCGCCGACATGGTGAGCTCGGTCGACCGGGTGGCGCTGTGGAACATCGTCTGCACCGTGGACGCGTTCCTGAGTTCCGGCTTCAGCCCCGCCGAGCTGATGAGCTGGGTGCACCCGGCCATGGTGGCCAACACCCAGGGCACCGGTATGGGCGGCATGTCGTCGATGCGCTCGCTCTACATCGACAACCTGCTCGGTGAGCCGCACGCCAACGACATCCTGCAGGAGGCCCTGCCCAACGTCGCCCTGGCGCACGTGGTGCAGAGCTACGTCGGCTCCTACGGCGGCATGATCCACCCGGTCGCGGCCTGCGCGACCGCGGCGGTCTCCGTCGAGGAGGGTGTGGACAAGATCAAGCTCGGCAAGGCCGACCTGGTCGTGGCCGGCGGCTACGACGATCTCGGCATCGAGGGCATCGTGGGCTTCGGCAACATGTCCGCCACCGCCGACTCGGCCGCCATGTCCGCCAAGGGCATCAGCGACCGCTACTTCTCCCGCGCCAACGACCGTCGCCGCGGCGGCTTCGTGGAATCGCAGGGTGGCGGCACGGTGCTGCTGGCGCGCGGTTCGGTGGCGCTGGAGATGGGTCTGCCGGTGCTGGGTGTGGTCGCGTTCGCGCAGTCCTTCGCCGACGGCGTGCACACCTCGATCCCGGCTCCGGGCCTGGGCGCCCTGGGCGCGGGCCGCGGTGGCCCGGAGTCCAAGCTGGCCAAGGAACTCGGCAAGCTGGGCGTCGCCGCCGACGAGATCGCGGTCATCTCCAAGCACGACACCTCCACCGCCGCAAACGATCCCAACGAGTCCGAGCTGCACGAGCGGCTGGCCTCGGCGATCGGGCGCTCGGAAGGCGCTCCGCTGTTCGTCATCTCGCAGAAGACCCTCACCGGTCACGCGAAGGGCGGCGCGGCGGCGTTCCAGATGATCGGCCTGTGCCAGGTGCTCGAGCAGGGCGTCATCCCGCCCAACCGCAGCCTCGACTGCGTGGACGAGAAGATGGCCCAGTACCCGCACCTGGTGTGGCTGCGCGAGGCGCTGACCGTGGGAGATCGCTTCCCGCTCAAGGCCGGTCTGGTCACCTCGCTCGGTTTCGGCCACGTCTCCGGCCTGGTCGCCATCGTGCACCCGCAGGCCTTCGTGGAGGCCATCGCCGACGCCGAGGCGCGAGAGGCGTACCAGCGCAAGGCCGAAGAGCGGCAGCTCGCGGGCCGTCAGCGCTTCGCCGAGGCGATGTGCGGTGGCGCTCCGATGTACGAGCGGCCCGCCGACCGCCGCCTGGGCGGCGACGGCACCCCGGCCAAGCAGTCGCGGCAGCTCGAGGCCGACATGCTGCTCTCGCAGCAGGCGCGGCTGGGCTCCGACGCCGTCTACGTGACGGCGCCGAAGGGACCGGCCTGCCGGTAACCCGAGAAAAGACCGGCCTGTCGGCCAAGTAGCTCCCGGCAGGTCTGACACGGCGGGTTCGTGTCCTGTGCTCCGCGCGACGCAGGACGCGAGCCCGCCGTTCCATGTCAATGGAACGCGCGAGCCTACGGTGCCGTAGGTCCGCTGGTATGTTCGCAGCCAATTCGACTGCACTAACGAGGAATCTAGGAGTCCCGCACTGTGACGATCCTGGGTATCGGCCTGGACTTGGTCACCATCTCCGAGTTCGCCGAGCAAATGGAACGCACCGGAACCACCATGCTCCGGGAGAGTTTCACCGCTGGGGAGCGGCGCTATTGCCAAAGCAAGGGCACCGACCCGGCACGCAGCTATGCCATCCGCTGGGCGGCGAAGGAGGCGGTCATCAAGGCGTGGGCGTCATCCCGCTTCGCTCGCAGCCCGCAGATCGGCGACAACCCGTACCCGCTGATCGAGGTCGTCAACGACGCCTGGGGACGGCCCAGCATCAAATTGCACGGGCTGGCAGCGGAATTCCTGCCGCGGGTGCGAGTTCACCTGTCGCTCACCCACGATGGCGACACCGCCGCCGCCATGGTGGTGCTGGAGGATCCCGGCGAGATCGCCGACCTGATCCGCGACTGACGCGGTTCGCGGGTGCGCGCTACTCCGGATCGAAGGTGGTGCGCTGCCCGCCGGATCGCGATTCCTTCTCCGCGATCAGCAGATACGCCACCATGAGGCGCTTGAGCTCGGCGACGGCGTCCTCGTGGGCCAGGCCGTCCTGCACCGAGAAGTTCAGCATCGAGTACACGACGTGCACCAGCACCTGCGCCATCATGGAGCGGCGGCCGCGCGGGGTGCGCGGCATCAGCGGGCGCAGCATCTGCGAAACCGCTTCGGCGAACTCCTTTTCGTGGATCGCGCCGGTGGCCCGGGTGGACGGGGTGGACTGCATGGCCAGCCACACCTCGCGCCGGGAGGGGTCGGTCATCCACAGGTCGGCCAGGTGGTCGACGAGCTGGGTCATGTGCCGCAGCCAGTCCATGGACGGGATCTCGCCGTGGAAGTCGGCCAGCTCCTGCGAAACCGCCACCAGGTCTTGACGATTCAGCTCGCAGACGATGACGTACTTGTTGGCGAAGAACTGGTAGAGCGTGCCGATCGGCACCTCCGCGCGGGCCGCGACCTCTTCGCAGGTGAACGATTCGAAGCCGACCTCGACCAGTAATTCGCGGGAGGCCTGCAACAGGGCGTCGAACTTGCGCTTCGATCGTTCCTGCGTCGGGCGGCGACGGGGCATCAGCTCCTGTGGGTCGTCCTGCAGCTCCAACGCAGGGTCCGGTCGTCGCGCCGACCTGGTTCCCGTGCGTGCTTCCACGCTCAACAGCCTACGGGTTACGACACGCGCATGACACGCTGCGGTAGTTCGTGTGTCACCGAATCCGACCCATCCGAGCCGTCGTCGGCTCCGAAGAATCATCGCAGCTGCCTCTCAGCTGCGGTTCTCCGTTGAAAGGGGCCCGGCCTCTTTCGAACCCGGTTCGTCCTCGGTTCTCCTCTCTCGACCGCGTGATCTTCGCCTGTACGTCGACGTTGGAAGGCTGATTGTGGTTGCTCCTACCCCTGTTCGTACCGCGGTGACGCTCGGCGTCGCCACCGAACGCGGCACGGTGCGCGCCGTGGCCCTCGCCGACACGGGCGACAAGCTGACCGAGCGGGTACTGCTCGAGCGCGTCCTGCCGATCGGCGGAGAGGCGAAGGCCGACTTGGCGGTCGCGGTGGAGACGGCGCTCGAGGACATCGCCGACAAGATCGGCGCGGATCGGGAGATCATCGGCGCGGCCGTCACCTACCGCGACGCCGCCGAGCGCCGCGCCATCGTCACCAAGCTGGCCGCCGGCCCCTGGCACGACGCCTCGCTGGTGTCCGCCAAGGCCGCGCACCTGGCGGTGGCGCGCGCCATGACCTGGGTGGACGAATTCGAGGACCTCGCCATCTGCGAGGTGGTGCCCGGCTTCCAGGCGTTCTCCCTCATCTCGCCGGACCGCGCCCGGGTGCTCGCCGCGGTGACGCTGACCGGCGGCGCGGCCACCGACGACGCCATGCGTTCCGCGGTGACCGCCGCCTGGGACCAGTTCGACGCGGCCGGGGTGAAGCCCGACGCGGTGGTGCTGATCGGTTCCGCCGCAACCGAATCCGCGGTGGTCGCGGCGCTGGAGTCCGGCTTCGGCGCGCCCGTGATCCCATGCCAGGTGGCGGCGGCCGCCCCGGCCCTCGGCGCGGCCCTGACCGCGCTGCCCGAGGCCGAGTTCGCGGGTGAGGCGGCCGAGCGCATCCGCCGGGCCCGTGGTTCCGCGGCACTGTTCGCGGCGGCCAGCGTGCTGGCGGGCGGTCTGGTGGTGGGCGGCGTCCTCGCCTCGGGCAGCGATTCCAAGAAGGTGCCCGAGCCCGTCCTCACCGATTCCCGGGTCACCGCCGACGGGCACGACGGCGAGCCTCGGATGAGTGAGGCGGCCGTCCCCGGCCCCGACTCGGGTTCCGTGCTCGGAGTCGACGGCCTGCCCATCGGCCCGGTGGCGGGGGAGGACGGTGTGGTCCCGAACGCTGACCCGCTGCCCGCGTCCGAATTGCTGCCCGGTGATTGGGTGACCGTCGACCCGGCCACCCTGAACTGGGGTCCCGCCCGTTCCGGCGGGAAGCCGCGGCCGCTGATCAAGGCCGAGCCGGAACCCACGATGGCCTCCAGCCCGGAGTCGATCATCCCCGCGCCGACCCGCACGGCGGGATCCCCGAGCGAATCCGGCTTGTTCCCGGGCGAACTCGCGCCGCCGGCGTACGGCACCGAGGAGTTCTCCTCCTGGTGGGACAACCACTGGCGCATGATGCTGAAGTGGGCCGCCCAGATGATGCCCAAGGTCTGACACCCGCCCCCGACATGACGAGAACCCCGGCTCCGGAATGGGCCGGGGTTCTGCGCTTTCGGTGGCCGGGGCGACAACCGATCTCGTGCCGATCCCGGTAACTCCCCGGGTACGTCCAGGATCGTTTCGGCACCTGGCCGCCGGCCCGGGTGCCGAAATAGTCCGGGTGCCGAAACGGTCGGCGGCTCTCAGTCGCCCGCTGAAGTCTCGGGGAGGCGGAGATTCAAGTCGCGGCGCAGCTTGGCCACGTGGCCGGTGGCCCTCACGTTGTACTGGGCGACCTCGACCTTGCCGTGCTCGTCGATCAGGAAGGTGGAGCGGATGACGCCGGTCACCTTCTTGCCGTACATCATCTTCTCGCCGAAGGCGCCGTACGCGGACAGCGTCTCCTTCTCCGGATCCGACAGCAGCGGGAAGGTGAGCTGTTCGGTGTCGCGGAACTTGGCCAGCTTGGCCGGCTTGTCGGGGGAGACGCCGATGACGTCGATGCCCGCGCCGTCGAGATCGGCCAGGTTGTCGCGGAAATCGCAGGCCTGCTTGGTGCAGCCGGGAGTGCTGGCGGCCGGGTAGAAGTACACGATCACCTTGCGGCCGCGGTAGTCCGACAGCGAGACGTCCTTGCCGTCGGCATCGGGCAGCGTGAAGGCGGGCGCGGTGTCCCCGGGACTGAGTCGGTGATTCTCGGTCATGCCGCCACGCTAGTCGACGGGCTCGAGCCGGTGTTGGCGATACACTCTCGGCAGGTCGGCTCGCCTGCGCGTGCGTCGCGCGAGAGCGGCCCCGATTCGACGGCGCCGCGGATTCCGCGCGGCTTTCAGACAGGAGTGTGACGTGGCGAGAGATACCGAAGCGATCGAGCGGGAGATCGAGGCCGCACGCAACCGGCTCGCGAGCACCCTCGACGAGCTGGCGGTACGCGCCGACCCCCAGCGGCTGGCGGACAATGCCAAACAGTCCCTGGTGGCGAAGATCAACGAGCCGAAGATCAAGTACAGCCTGATCGGCGCGGGCGCCCTGATCGCGACCCTGGTCGTGGTGAAGATCTTCCGCCGCTGAGCGGCAGCCGGATTCGGGGGACAGCCGCCCGAATCCGAACACGAATGTGGCCCGGTCCCATCGGACCGGGCCACATTTTTGTTTGGGTCTCTGTCAGACCGTCGGGCAAGCCATGCCGGTGCCGTCGGGGTCCAGATGCGGGCTGTAGCCGGGCTGGCCGCGGAACAGCGGAGCGGCGCCGGCGGCGCGGGCCTGGTCGCAGTTCTGGTACACGGGGCCGCCGGCGGAGCCGGTCTGGCTGAGACCCGCGGAGCCGGTGGCGGCCGAACCGGTGTCGATGGCGGAGGATCCGGTACCGGCGGATCCGGTGATGACATCGGCGGTGGCGACGGCGGTCTGGGCTGCGATGGTCGTCAGGCCCGCGACGCTGGCGGTGACGAGTAGCCGGCGAACGTTCATGTATTCCTCAATGTCGGCGCGGTTAGGGTTAGCTGGCCCGAGTGTTCTGGCGCAACGTTGCATTGTCAACCGGATGAGCTATTCATCGAGGTGAATTAGGGGATTTACCCCGAATGCCGGAACCTCTTCTGCCACTATGTGTCTCATTCGTCCTGACTGAAATGCGCTCGGGCATTGACGATTTCCGCCAGAACTACGCAAATCGAACGGTCAGTACTGTACCGAAGGTTGCATGCCGGGGGTGGCACGGATTCTCCGTGAACTTCCTGAGGATTGTTATGGTGTCCATGTCAACTATTTCCCGATACCATGGATGTCATGACGCGCTGGCTGACCGATGAGGAACAGACGACCTGGCAGTCCTTCATCCGCATGCGGCAACGCCTGGACTCGGCGATCGCCGCCGGACTGACCCGGGACGGGCTGTCGTTCTCCGACTACGAAGTGCTGGTCGCGCTGTCCGCGGCCGGTGGCCAGCTGCGTGCCAAGGAACTGGGCGCGGAGATCTGCTGGGACAAGAGCCGCCTGTCCAAGCATCTGTCCCGGATGGCGACCCGCGGCCTGGTCGACCGCTGCCAGGCCGCCGACGACGCCCGCGGCCGCGAGATCCGGCTCACCGACGCGGGCCGCGCCGCCCTCGAGGCCGCCGCGCCCAACCATGTGGAGCTGGTGCGGCTGCTGTTCATCGACGAGATGACCGCCGAGGAGGCGAAGGCCGTACGGTCACTGGCCGACCGGGTGGTCGCCGAGGTCGAGCGCACGGATCTGGACGGGATCGACTGAGCCGCGACCGACGGGGTTCGCCGACCAGGCCCCGACTACGCCTCGGGCTCGGCCGGTTTCGACTCGCCCGCGGGCTTCCCGAATTGCGCGCGCTTCCAATCGCCGAACGGCTCGTCGCGTTCCCGCACGGCCTCGCGGAAACCGGCGGTGGCCGAGCGCAATTGGAAGGCATAGCCCTCGCGGGTGTGCCGTGAGATCCCGTCGAACACGGTGCTGACCATGCCGGAGTTGGCCACGCCCTGGTTGAGTAGCGCGCTGTTGAGGGCCAGTTTCGCCATGACCAGCTGGTTGATCGGCACCATCGAAATGCGTTCCAGCAGTTCCTCGGTGCGCGCGTCCAGTTCGTCGGCGGGCGGGGCCTCGATGGCGAGGCCCCATTCGAGGGCCTGTTCGCCGCTGAGGCTGTCGCCGGTGAACAGCAGGCGCTTGGCCCGCTGGTCGCCGACACGGTGCGCCCACATGCCCGCGGCGGGGATGCCCCAGGTGCGGGTGGGCGGGTAGCCGAAGCGGGCGTCGTCGGCGCAGATGATCTGATCGGCGAACAGCGCGATATCGGTGCCGCCCGCGATCGCGAAGCCGTGCACCTTGGCCACGGTCGGCTTGTTGGCGTGCAGCAGGCTGGAGAAGCCGCGGTTGAAGCGCGACATCATGGCGTAGTCGACCATGGGATCCCAGGTGGCCCACGGATTGTGATTGCGCGCCTGCACGACCGGATCGAGCACGCTGCCCTCGGCGGGCTGGGCGCCCTCGGCCGGTTCGAGGCCGTTCTCGGCGAAGATCGACAGGTCGTAGCCGCCGCAGAAGCCCTTGCCGCGCCCGCTCACCACCATGACGTGCACCCGTGGATCCAGGTCGGCGCGCTCGACGGCCGCGGCCAGTTCGATCGGGGTGTCGACGGTGATGGCATTGCCGCGCTCGGGCCGGTTGAAGGTGATGCGCGCGATCCGGCCGGTCACCTCGTAGGTCAGGGTGCGCCCGGTGTACTCGTTCACCGGTTCCGGGCGGCCCGCGAACAGCGAGTCGTCGCCACCGGTCAGGTCGTCGCGCCAGGCGGCCGGGCGGGTGCCGGCGTGGTTTTCGTAGTCGGGGGACACCCAAGCAGTGAACCCTTGTTCATTTCTTGCTGTCAAGAGTTCGCGGGCGGCGGGTTTCCCGCTACTCCCACGGCTTGACCGGCGGTTTCACCCACAGGATCTTCTCGTCCGCGTGATCGCGCGTGGCCGCCGGATGCCCCGGATTCCGGGCCGCCCACGCGTCCTTCTCCCCGAGTAACCGGGCCACCACCTGCCAGGTCTCCTCGGTGCTGGGCGGATTCGTCTCCGCCGCCCGGGCCAGTTTCCGCCGCTGCGCCACCGGCAGTTCCAGCAACTCGTCCCCGCTGATCCCGCGTGCCCAGACATACGCGGCCAGCCGCCGAGCCTTCTCCTCGCGGCTTCGGCTGGCGTGATCGGAATGTGCGTAGTCGGCCATATCTTCCTCGAACTCCGCGCAACCTCGCAGGTCGCGGGGCATGACACACCGACCCTACCGGAGTCCCGGCCCCCGATCGCCGCGTGCTCGAGTCCCCGCTGCCGCACCCGGTCCTCGCCGTCGGCGCCGAGTGGCGGCGGTGCGGACGGCCTGTCCCCGGCGGTTTCACCGCGAACGGCCCGTCCGTCCCGGCTTGTCCAGCACGTGGCGCATCGCGGTGCCGGGACCGGAGCGGATTGTACCCACGTCGGGGCGGCGTCGTGCTGCCGCGCGGGCCGGGCGGCGCTGCTCGCGCTCTGCCCCGGCTCCGCGAATTATGCCGAGTAGCAGCGGTTTTGCGGCTACCGTTGGTCGCATGCCGGAGACCGTGCGCATCGATGATCTGGTCGTTTCCCGGGCGACGCCGGGGGAGTGGGCCACCGTGGTGGAGTGGGCGGCCGCCGAGGGCTGGAATCCCGGGCGGCGGGATACCACCTCGTATTTCGCGCAGGATCCCGACGGGTTCTTCCTGGGTCGGGTGAACGGGGAGCCCGCGTCCGCGGTGTCGGTCGTCAATTACGGCGCGGACTACGCCTTCCTGGGTTTCTATCTGGTGCGGCCCGAGCTGCGCGGGCGTGGCTTCGGGCTGGCCACCTGGGAAGCGGGGTTGAAGCACGCGGGAAACCGGGTGGTCGGCCTGGACGGGGTGCCCGCGCAGCAGGACAACTACCGGCGCAGTGGATTCGAACTCGCCTACAGCAGTGCGCGATTCATCGGGGTGCCACGACTGCCGTTGCCCGACAACGCGGTCACGGCGCTCGCCCCGGCGGATACGGCGGAGCTGCTGCCGTACGACTCCGCGTGCTATCCGGCGGATCGCCCGGCATTTCTCACCGCCTGGCTCGACGAACCGGGGCATCGGACGTTCGCGCGCATTGTCGACGGCACGCTCACCGGGTACGCCGTCCTGCGACCCGCCCGGGACACCCTGCGGGTCGGGCCCCTGTTCGCGGATACGCCCGCCGACGCGCGTCAACTGCTGGCCGCGCTCGCCGCGCACGCTGCGGGAATGCCGCTGGCGGTGGATGTTCCGCTGGTCAACGAGCCGGCGGTGCGCCTCATGGAGGAGGCCGGTCTGACGCCGAGCTTCGAGACCGCGCGCATGTACACCGGACCGGTGCGGGATTACCGGCTGGATCGGGTGTTCGGCGCGACCACCCTCGAACTGGGCTGAGTTCCCGGCGGATCGGTCACCAGGCCGAGGGGCGCACGCGGCCCGGTGTGACCACGCGTGCGAGGGCGTTGCGCAGCTCGGCCGTCGCCGCGACTCCGAGTGTCGCCGCCCATCGCTCGGTGAATCGGGCCGCGGCGGCGTCGGCGGCGCGGGTGCACGCCCAGCCGCGTTCGGTGAGCGTGACGATCTTGGCGCGGGCGTCGGTGGGATGCGGATTGCGCTGCGCGTAGCCCTTTTTGACGAGTTCGTCGACCAGCTGGCTGGCCGCCTGCTTGGTGACGCCCAGGTGTTCGGCGATCTCGCCGACCGTCGCCCCGGACGGCGCCATGCGCACGAAGGCGAAGCCGTGGGTGGGCCGGATGTCGGTGAACCCGGCCGCCACGCAGCCGTCGTTGATGGCGTCGGTCACCTCGGCGGCGGCCGCGAGCAGCAGCAGCGGCAGGTCCTGTGCGAATCCGGGCATGTCTGAGATCTTGACACTTGACAAAGAAGTCAACAAGCTTGACTATATAGTCAACCTGCTTGACCAAAGGAGAGTGTCCATGCCCGTCGTCCACGCCGCCGATGTCCAGTCCCACGAGATGCACGGTGCCCGCTTCACCCCCTTGATCCGTCCCGCTGTCGGCAGCAGCGAGCTGTGCGTGTGGCGTCTCGAGATCGCGCCCGGCACCGAAGGTGTCGCGCACCGCATCCACCGCGAGGAGGGCTTCGTGGTGCTGGCGGGCTCGATCACGCTGACCATCCAGGGGGAGTCGGCGCGACTCGCCGCCGGTGACGCGGGCGTGGCGCCCGCGGATTCGGTCATCCGCCTGGACAACCCGTCCGACCGGCCTGCCGAGGTGCTGGTCACGGCCCCCGTCGGTTTCACCGGCGAGCTGCTCGACGGCACCGTGGTGAACCCGCCCTGGGTGAACTGACCCCGTCCGTTGCTCGCTGATCGGGACGCGCGCCTTCCCCCGCGTTTCTGACACGTGTTCTAATTTGGAAGATCATCACCAGGTAGGGGAGGCACCATGACCGCGTTCTTCACTCGGGAGGACGGTCGCTACACGGCGACCCGTATGGCGGTCAGCGCCTGGTCTTCCAGCCAGCTCGCGGGCACCGCCGTCTGCGGCCTGCTGGCCCACGAGCTCGAAACCCACAGCCCCGGTCCCGGGTTCGTGCCCGCCCGTTTCACCGTCGACATGTTCAGCCCCGTCCTGAACGAGCCGATCGAACTGCACAGCTCGATCGTCCGCGACGGCAACCGCATCCGCGTCGTCGACGCCTCGATCGTCCAGCAGGACCAGGTCCGGGCCCGCGCCACCGTCCAATTCCTGATCGCCGCGGCCGAGCCGCCCGGCGAGATCTGGCAGCCCACCCAGGAACTGCCGGTCCCCGACCAGCGGCTCGACCGGCCCGAGGGCGCGCCGCCGCTGTTCAAGTCCGGGTCCGCCGACTGGACCCACGATTTCGCCTCCGGCGTCAACCCGCACCGCAAAGCCGCCTGGAACAACGTTCCGCCCCTGATCGCGGGCGAGCCCATCACCCCGTTCGAGCGCGCGGCCTTCGCCGCCGACACCACCAACCTGGTGTGCAACTGGGGCACCGCGGGCGTCGGCTACATCAACACCGATGTCACCATGACCCTCTCGCGCCTGCCGGAGGGCCCGGAGATCGGCGTGCACGCCCGGGATCACGTGTCCGCGAACGGCATCGCCGTCTCCACCGCCACCCTCTACGATCGCACCGGCGCGCTGGGCGTGTGCACCATCACCGCCCTGTCCAATGCCCGCCGCATGGTCGACATGGCGGCATTCGCCGAAGCCCAGTCCCTGCCCGCCGTCACTCGCTGAGCGGCGGCGTCAGGCCCGGGTCGGTTCGCCCAGCAGTTGGCGGCTCAGCAGTGTGGCCCCGGCGACCGCCCCGGGCATGAGGAACACGGCCACCACCGGGATGAGGAACGCCGCCGCGAGCGGTGCGCCGAAGCCCCAGGCCACGGTCTTGCGGGAGCGCAGCATGGCCATCTGCTGGTTCAGCTGCACTCCGCGTCGTTGCAGCGCAACCGATGTCAGTTCCTGGGTCAGGAAGAACCCGGTGACGAACACCGCCAGCACGGGAATCACCGTCTGTCCGATGACGGGTACGAACCCGAGCACGAACAGCAGTACCGCCCACAGCATGGCCCGCACCAGGATTCGGGCGCTGTCGCGGACGGACACCCACAGCTCGACCCACCAGGCCAGCCCCGATTCGGGCGCGGTTCCGTCCGGAGAGACCGACCGATCGACCCGCTCGGAGATCACGTCGTAGAACGGCGATCCGATCAACAGGGTCACCGCGGTGAAGGTCAACGCGGCCACCAGCACCGCCAGCGCGATCAACGCCACCATCAGCGCCCCGCGGAACAATCCCAGCCAGGGGCTCGGCCACCCGTCCGCGAACGGTGTCAGCGTCTCCGTCACGTCCCCGCCCCAGGTGATCACCCCGACCAGCGCGGCCCCGTAGATCACCAGCGTGATCAGTGCGGGCACCAGCCCCAGCCCGTACTCCCGGCGATGCCGGGCCACCCACCGCTGCCCCGCCAAGAACTGGGCAAATCCCATCCCGAAATCGCGCATGCCGGAACGATACTGGCTGCTTGACGGTGGGTGTCGCGGCGATCTAGGTTCGGCGAATGCCCGTCGACCAGGACAGCAGCGGATACCGCTGGACCGACGTGCCCGCGACCCGGTTGCGGGACGCGATGGCCGAGGCGCTCGACGCGTTCCCGCGCCGGACCGTCGATCCGGAAGGCCGCAAGCCCGCCGCGATGCTGATCGCGATCGTCGACCGCGGTGCGGACCAAGGCATCTGGCTGACCGAACGCGCCCCGAGCCTGCGCGCCCACGCCGGCCAGCTGGCTCTCCCCGGCGGCCGCCTCGACCCGGGTGAGGACCCGCAAGCCGCGGCCTTGCGCGAACTGCACGAGGAACTGGGCATCGCGCTGCCCCGATCGGCTGTCCTGGGCCTGCTCGACGACTACCCGACCCGCTCCGGCTACATCATGACCCCCGTCGTGGCCTGGGTCGGCGACCCGCCCCCGCTCACCCCGAATCCTGCCGAAGTGGCCGTCGTGCACTGGATCCCGCTCTCCGAACTCGACGTCGACCCGCGATTCGCCGCCGTCCCCGGTTCCGATCGCCCCACCATTCAGCTCCCGATGATGGGCGGCCACTTGCACGCCCCGACCGCCGCGATCCTCCACCAATTCCGTGAGGTCGTCCTCCACGGCCGCCCCACCCGCGTCGACCACCTCGACCAGCCTCGCTGGGCTTGGGAGTAGCGGGCGGTGATCCTCAGGCTCCGCGCAGGTCGGTGAGGACCTGGGCGAGCGCGCGGATGGGTTCGGTGTCGGCGTCGGCGCGCCAGCAGAGGTGGTAGGTGAGGGGTGGGACGTCGGGGATGGGGATGAAGCGGACGTGCGACATCTTCCAGAATTCGGTGACGTGGGCGGGGAAGGAATGGATGATGTCGCCGTTGATGACCCATTCGATGAGGTCGTCGACATTGGTGACCGGGCGCAGGCGGTTGATCGGGCGTCCGGTCGGCGTGGTGAAGGGGAGATAGGTCTCCTCCCATTCGCGGGCGTTGCCCGGCGGCATCGAATGCGTGTAGTCGGAGTAGTCCTCGATCGACACCGTGTCGCGGTCGGCGAGTTCGTGGTCGGAGCTGACCGCCATCACCCGGCTGTCGCTGAACAGTGCGGGCCCGATGGTGACGTCGTCGGGGACCGGGCCCCAGACCGCGATGACGTCGTAGTCGCCATTGCGCAGGGACCCGAAGACGTCGGTGTAGGGGAGTCGGTGGACCTGGAGCTCCCACTGCGGGTGGCGGGCGCGGAATTCGTTCCAATAGCGGTGGAACTCGGGGATATTGAACGGCAGCAGGGCCAGTTTCAGGACCGCGGTGTGCCCGCGGGCGGCCTGCTTCGCGCGCCGCACGCTGCGTTCCAATCCCTCGAACAGCGGCCGCAGATCGTCGCGTAGCTGTTCGCCGACGGAGGTGAGCCGCACCGTGCGATTGGTGCGTTCGAACAGCAGCGCGCCGATCTGCCGTTCCTGCTTCTTGATCGCCTGCGTGATGCGCGCCGGGGTGACATTGAGTCGTTCGGCGGTCCGGCCGAAGTGCAGTTCTTCGGCCAGCGTCAAGAAGATCTCGATCTCGCGCAGCTCCACGGAATCCCTGTCTCGTTAACTCCGCGGTTAATGCGGCATTGCTGGTTCTGTCGTTGTTCGGCGGTGGCCGGGCGACCACTCTAGTACGTGAGCCCCTGACGCCCGGTGTGAGCAGGGGTTCCGTCGTGGTGACCGGTCCGGTCGCGATCCCTTTGGAGGAGTTGTGGAATGACTTCCGAGCAGTTGCCGGCGGGTGTGCGGGATCGGCCGCCGGACCGCCGTCCCCGCTCGGTGCTGCCGGAGTTGAGCATCCGCCAGCTCGAGTCGTTCGGGGCGGTCGCGGAGGAGGGCAGCATCACGCGGGCGGCGGCCCGGCTGCACACCACCCAGCAGACGCTGTCCGCGCAGATCAAGCAGCTGGAGCGGGCGCTGGGAGTGATTCTCCTGGTGCGAGACTCTCGAGGGGTGAGTCTCACCGCTGCCGGCGAGATCTTCGCGGACGGCGCCAAAACCATGGTGGCCGGTTTGATGGAGTTGTCCGAACGGATGAATACCGTTGCGGGGCAGTCGATCAAACAGCTGCGGGTGGTGTGCTGCCCTCGGTCGGCGGCGCCGTCGCTGATCCGGGTCGCCGATCGGCTGGAGGCGGCCGATCCCGGGCTGCGGGTGGTGCTGGTGGGTGTCCGGTCGATGCCGGAGAGCCTGCGCGAACTCGAGTCGGGCCGAGTGGACGCGGGTCTGGTGTGGCTGCCGCTTGCCGGAAACCGCCTGCGCTACAGCGTGATCGGGCAGGACCGGTGGGTGGCGGTGCTCGCGCGTGGGCACCGGCTGGCCGCGCGGGAGCGGCTGCCGCTGGCCGATCTGGCCGCGGAGACCCTGGTGCTCCCGGCCATCTTCCCGTCCGATCCGGTCGAACGGCAGTGGGCCGCCGCGTTGCGTCCCGCCGCCGGGCGTCCGGCGCCGGCGGTGCTCGACACGGCGGACGGGCCGGGCATCGCCGTCCGGCGGCAGGGGATCTGGCTCGCACCGGAGTCCCTGGGCCGCCGTTTCGCCGACCCCGTGACCAGCGTGGTCCCGATCACCGACGCGCCGCCCATCGAGGCGGCGGTGGTCTGGACCGCGCGGGCGTCGGAACCGCTGATAACCGAATTGATCCGCGCGGTCGTGGTGGAGAGCTCGGCCGCGCTCGCCACCGAACCATACGAAAGGCACTGAGCGACAATGGGTGTGGAAACCGACGTCATCATCGTGGGAGCGGGCCCGACCCGCCCATGCGGGCACTGTCCATCGCCCAGCACGCCATCGAACGCGTGCTGGGCGAGCACGCCGACGCACTCGGCGCGGAGATCCGCCGCGGCCACGAAGTGACCGGGCTGAGTCAGGACGACTCGACCGTCACCGCGGAGGTGCGCGGTCCTTCCCAACGGCGACCTCGAAATCCCCGGAACAGGCACGGTCCGTTCCGGTTTCACCCGCACCGAGCGCGGCATGTTCGCCGTGGCGGCTCACGGCGGCATCCTCTATCTCCAGTCCACCGAGGACGACCCCGCCGACTACGACAGCGACGACCCGCTGACGATGGCCGAACTCGGCGCCAGCATCCGTCGCGTCCTGGGCTTCGACCTGCCTTTGGGCGAGCCGACCCGTCTGTCCCGCTATGTCTTCCAGGACCGCCAGGCCGAAAACTATCGCGCTGGACGGGTCTTCCTCGCCGGCGACGCGGCCCACCTCTTCCCGGCCACCGGGACGGCCCTCAACTGCGGCCTCTCCGACACCGTGAATCTGGCCTGGAAACTGGCTGCGGCAGTGCAGGGTTGGGCCCCCGCTTCACTTCTCGACACCTACCACACCGAACGCCACTACGCCGGTGCCCGAGCCCGCCGCCAAACCCGCGCCCAGGTGGCCCTACGCCGAGGCGGCGACCCCACCCCCGAAACCCACCCATTGACCGGAACTTTCGCCCCGAACCTCACCCTCCACACCGACCCCGACATCATCACCGTCGCCGAACTCATGCACACCTCCCGCCCCGTCCTCCTCGACTTCACCGACCGCCCCGAACTCCGGGAAATCGCCGAACGCCGGCCCCTCCGAGTCGACATCATCACCGCCAAAACCGACAACCCTCCAGCCGACGCCCTGCTGATCCGCCCCGACGCCTACATCGCCTGGGCAGCGGATTCCACCGAGCCCGCCGAAACCGCCACATCCGGTCTCCACCGGGCCTTGTCGACCTGGTTCGGCGCCGCTACGGCCCATTGACAGATACCCCATGCCCCGGCAGTCGATTGCCGGGGCATGCTGTCAGCGTTTCGTCACCTTGTTTCGGCAGTCCGCCGGGGTGCGGCGGTCCTAGGCTCGACTGATCCGGATGCGGTGCTCACGTCCGATCCTGTCGACGAGAGGTGAATGTTGTCATGTCCGATTATTCCGACCTGCGGGCCCTGTTCATCAATTGCACGTTGAAGCGGTCGCCGGATCGCAGCAACACACAAGGGCTTATCGATGTGAGCGCGCGCATCATGGAGAAGAACGGCGTGCGGGTGTCCCATATCCGGGCCGTCGACCACGATATCGCCACCGGGGTATGGCCCGACATGACCGAACACGGCTGGGCGACGGACGCGTGGCCCGCGTTGCAGGAGCAGGTCATGGCCGCCCACATTCTGGTGCTGGCCGGACCTATCTGGCTGGGCGACAACAGTTCGGTGATGAAGCGCGTCATCGAGCGCCTCTACGGCAACTCCTCGATCCTGAACGAATACGGCCAGTACGCGTACTACGGGCGCGTCGGCGGATGCCTGATCACCGGCAACGAGGATGGCGTCAAGCACTGCGCCATGAACGTCCTCTACAGCCTCCAGCACCTGGGCTACACGATTCCGCCCCAAGCGGACGCCGGCTGGATCGGCGAAGCCGGCCCCGGCCCGTCCTATCTGGACCCGGGTTCAGGCGGCCCCGGCAACGATTTCACCAACCGCAACACAACATTCATGACCTGGAACCTCATTCACATGGCCCGCATGCTGAAAGACCACGGCGGCATCCCCGCCCACGGCAATCAGCGCTCGGAGTGGGATGCGGGCTGCCGCTTCGATTTCGAGAATCCGGAGTACCGCTGACCACGTGATCCAGCTCATCGTCCGACGGGCGTCCACCGGACAACGAGCTCGATCACCTGTTGGACCGCACCTGATTACTCGGCGCGGCGGCTGGTGAAGTCGAAGGAGCCGCCGTCGATGCCCCAGGAGATGATTCGTTCCGGGTGGATTCGGATGATGGCGCGTTCCTGGTGGGGGAACGGCGGGTCGATGTCCTCGATCGCCTCTGCCGTGCCGCGCACCTCGACGCCGCGAATCTCGTACGGTTCCAGCGAAACCTGTTGGTCGACAACGAATGACACCCGGCTGCCGGACTGCACATTGCGGTACTTTCGAGTGGCGACCATCCGCATGCCGCCGATATCGATGGTGCCGTCGGCGTTCACCCGGTAGCTGGTCGGATTGTTCTGCACCACACCGTCGGCCGACACCGTCGCCAGCCGGCCGAGTCCGGCCTCAGTGAGGAACTTCTGTTCATTGATGGTGAAGCTCATGTCGATTACTCCTCGTCGATTACCTGCAATCTAGCATTGCTAGATTCTAGAGCAACGGTAACACGCACTCGAGAGCTTGTCTAGCATTGCTAGATCTCGAGTGTTCGCGCAGGGAACGAGGTCGAATAGGCCAGCTGCACAAGCCTGTTCGATGGAGTATGGGTCGTTCAGCGGCGCGGGGTGCCGGGGCGCGGACTCGGGCGCGGACTCGGGCCGACCAGCGTGATCGGCCGGCGGAGGTCGACCGCTCTCGCGGTCGGGAACGTGGTGTCGCGGGTGATGATCGGGCCGAGGTCCGGGGTGCCGATGGAGACCGTGGCGGTGCAGTCGCCCGGGCCGAGCCCGACCAGTCTGCCCCCTTGGACGGTGGCTTCGAGCGGCAGGAATTTCAGCGCTATGTCGACCGTGACGTCGAATCGGCCGACCTGCTGATCGTCCACGAACACCTCGAGGGTGGGCTGATAGGAGTGGGTGATCTCGTGCTCGTAGAGGGGGACGCGTTCGGATCCGCCGTGGCGGCTCCGTTCGGCGGCGCGTAGCAGCCGGTCGTAGCGGCACCAGCCGTCCACGGCGACCTGGGCCAGGTTGATGTTCAGCAGGCCGTCGATCGCCTGGGCGATCTCGTTGAGAGCGGCCGTGCGCAAGGGTTCGGTGATCGCTACCGCCCCGTTCAACGCGATGCGGTCGATTCCGCTGGAACGCAGGTAGTTCGCGAGGTCACCGGCATCGGGTGCGGAATAGCCGAGCACCA
This sequence comes from Nocardia sp. CA-145437, assembly GCF_050956485.1. NCBI lineage: Bacteria > Bacillati > Actinomycetota > Actinomycetes > Mycobacteriales > Nocardiaceae > Nocardia > Nocardia sp. CA-145437. The sequence continues at coordinate 1,625,649 of NZ_CP191204.1, forward strand.
CCGCGCGGGCGGAGATCATCGGGGTGGTCATCGCAGTAGCTCTCTCACGAGCACCTCGGCTGCGCCGACGTGCATGCGGACATGGACGGTGGGCGGAGCGGCCGCGCGGGGGATCTCGCGAATGCCGGTGCGCGGGGCGAGATCCGGTGAGACGGAGACCCGCACCGTCGGCTGATGCGGCGGCTGCCGGTGCGGCGATCGCAGCGAGGGCGGCGGCTGCGGAAGGAGTGTTTCGGGTGCGGCAGGTCGGCCGCGGCGGGCGATCAGGGCAACCACGGCGATGGCGATCACGGCGATGACGCCGAGCGCCGCCGGAATCGAGACGAGCGGGATCGGGTCTCGACCGTCGGCGCTCGTGGATGTCGGCGGCTGTGGCTGCGCCGGAGGCGGAATCTCGACCTCCGATGTCGTGCCGCCATTGTTGCCGTTATTGCCACCCTGATTGCCATTGTTGCCGCCCGGCGACGCAAGGACTTTCACCGATGCGCTCTGGGGCGCCGAGGGCGACCCCACGCAGGCCGCCTGCACCTTCCGATTGCCGGCCACGGCCTGGGACGGTACGGACACGGAGGTCGAGAATGCCCCTTTGGACACTGAAACGGTCTGTGTGGCGGGCGAATCGGACCAGTAGGCGGACAGCTGCACCGATGTGCAGGGCCAGCCGGTGCCCTTCACGGTGATCGAGCCGCCCGGTGTCGCGGTGGGCGGAACCTGCAGGTCCGGCGGATCGACCGGCGCCGCTTCTATGGTGATGGGCTTGGTGCGGGTGAGTGTGTCCGCGCCGCAGCAACCCCCGTTGATGTTGGGCACACTCGTTTTCACCACTGTGGTGGAGCAGGTGGCGGTGACCGATTGCGCCCCGAGTGCCGCCTGCTCGGTTACCGGCAGGCTGGTGCTGAAGGAGTTGTTCGACACCTGTGTGGTGGTCGTGCTCGACCAGCTCGTGGTCAGGGTCAGCGCGCCGCCGCAGACCCAATTGTCGCCGGAAACGGTGATCGTGGTTCCCCGCCGGGCGGTCGCCGGGACCGTGAGTGACGGCCCGAGCCCGTCGTGCGTGCCGCCACCGGTCGGCGGTGGCGTCGACGGCGTGGTGGGCGTGGTCGTCGGAGCCGCAATCGCGACAGAGCCGGTGCTCATGCCCAGCAGTACCGCTACGACGGCGGACGCCGCCAGCAGCCAGGCCGCGGCGAAGCGCCGGTCGCGGCGCGTTTTCGTCTCTTCCATCGTTGTGCGTCCTCCCCCGGGCCTGCACTACGACCCGATCTCAGGGTGCGCCTGTTTCCGAAAGAAGACTGAAGTAGTGCGCTACCTCAATTCCGGTCGCTACCGGTCGGCACGTCCGCGTTCGGACCTGGAGTAGTGGCCGTCCCGAAATCGAGTAGTCCGCTACCTCCGTCGCCGGGCCCGATCGGGGGCATGGTCGAGCCAGCGGTGCGCCGGGGCGGCGCGGGAAGGCGACTCGGTGATGAGGCCGTGGCGGCGGTGGTGTGATGCGTAGCGAATCTCGTTTCGGGGTGACCCAGGCCGGTGTGAGCGCCCGCCGGGTGTTCCCGTTCTACATCGTCTGCGACGTCTCCCGATCGATGTGGGATCCGGAATTCAATCCGGGACAGCCGGTTACGCCGCTGGACACCATCGAGCAGTCGCTGCCCGACATGCTGGGTGTGCTGGCGGACGACCCCACCACCTACGACACCGCCCACCTGAGCGTGATCGCCTTCGGCGACGCTCCGGTGGCGGTGCTCCCGTTGACCCCGCTGCGATCCGATCCGGCATTGCCGCGCCTACCCAGACAGGGTTCGACCGATTACGCGCAGGTGTTCTCGTTCCTGAACCGGATGCTCCGCGACGATCAGCAGCGCTTCTCCCGCGCCGGACTCCAGTCCTACACGCCGGTCGTCTTCTTCCTCACCGATGGCAATCCGCAGGTCAACGGCCAGCTGCAGCGTGACGAGGTGTGGCTGCCGGTCCGGCACGCGCTGGAGTCGCCGGGCCATCCGTTCCGTCCGGTGGTGGTGGCGCTGGGCATCGGCGAGGTGACTGAGGGGACCGTGCGGCAACTGCGGTCGATCGACCCGGTCGGCGCGGCCTGCGTGGCGACGGGAGGCGTCGCGCCGGGAGATCTGTTGCGCGCCATCATCAACAGCATCAAGTTCTCGATCAGCAGCAGCGTGGGTCAGGGCGCGTTCCTGTTCCGCACGCCGGCGGGAATGCGGCGGCTGGAGTGAGAAATTCGATGAATCGCCCGGCCTGGTCCGGACGCGGGAGCGGATTCGCGCGGCTGCGCCTGGCGTCGCTGGTCGTGCTGGGCGCCGCGCTCGGCTTCTTCCTGGTGGCCCTGCTGGTCCAGTGGTTCGGTAGCTCGTCGCCGCACCCGGTGGATCCGAAAGTCGTGTCCACGGCGGCAAACCAACTGCAGGCGAGTGGATGCGCGCCGAGCACCGCGCAGCCTCCCGCCGGGGGCCAGTCGGGCAATCCCGCATCGGCCACCACCGTGACGCCGGTCTACGGCGGCACCGCGGGACTCCCGAATGGCGTGGTGGGACTGGTCTTCCCGAATCCGGGCAACCGATCGCCGGACGAGATCGGAACACCGTGTACCGTGCTCGGAATCGCTGCGGCGCAACAGTATCCGGTCGCCAACCTGCGGCGGACGACCAACGACAGCGGTGTGGTCGTGGTGCTGGCCGAGCCGCCGCGCACCGCGGACCGGGGGCTCCTTCCGGCGGCAGTGGTCGCCGCGATGGCGGCACTGGTGACCGGAGGCGCGGTGATGTTGTTGTCCGCCATCGGTGATCGCAGGGTCGTTTCGGCTTCGGCTTCGGCTTCCGGATCGGCGGCAGGCCCGCGGCCGACCACCCCGTCCACCGCCGCGGCGGCCCGGCCGGTCGAGTTGGCGGCTGTCACCACCTCCGGTGTCAGCGGATTGACCGTGGACCGCGGGCGCAGTGGGTGTTTCGAGGTCTACGCCGCCACCCAGGTCGGGTTGCAGCATGCCCGAACCGGGCATACCCGGGAGGATGCCTACGCGATCGGCGGTGCGCCGGACCATCATTGGGCCTTCCTCGCCGTCGCCGACGGGCTCGGCTCGGCGGAGAACTCGCATGTGGCGGCGCAGCGGGCGTGCCGTACCGCGGTCGAGGCGCTGCATCGCCGGTTGCCGGGGTATCGTCCGGGTGATGTGGCCGCGCAGTGGAACCTGCTGGCGCGGGACATCACCGCTGAGGTCGCACACAGTCTGGGCGCGGAGGACCTCACCCGGTTGGCGGCCGAGATCGGCTATCGCGGCCCGCACGGTGCGGCGGAGGGCAAGCGGACATCGGTTCCAGCGTGCACGTTGACCTTCGCGGCGTTGGGTCCGGTGGGTCCGGGCGGATATCCGGTGCTCTGGGCGGCGGTCGGCGACTGCGACGCGCTCACCGTCGATCTGGCCACCGGCGCGGCGAGCTGGCTCACCCGCAACGACACCAAGTCGGGCGGCCGGATCAGCAATGTCACCGCGTCGCTGCCGCGCAATGCCGATCGCATGGTCTGCGGCGCCGAGCTGCTGCCGGTCCGCCGCATGGTGGTGCTGGCCAGCGACGGCATGGCGGACGCGATTCGCCTGGTGCCGCAACAGTTCTCGACGATCCTGCCGGAGCTCGCGGGCCCCGCGCCCGCCGAGCACGTGTTCGCCGAGATCGTCGGCTTCCAGCTGCCGGGCCTGCACGACGACCGGACGATCGTCGCGGCCTGGCCGGTCGAGCGGTAGCAGGGGCGCTGATGACCACGGCCGAATCCACCGGCGGCCAGGCCTGGTATCGATTGACCAGTCTGCGCCTGGACCCGGGCGGTCCGCTGGGGGAGGGCGGCGCGGCCGAGATCTGGCGCTGCACCGTGCCGGATCGGGATCGGATGGTGTTCAAACGGTTCCGGGACGAGGCCCGAGCCGACCTGGACGGCGACCGGTTGCGGCAGCTGGTGGCCTGGCCGCGGCGGCTCGCCGCCGAGGATCGGGAACGACTGCTGGCGCGGTGCGCGTGGCCGAGCGCCGTGGTCACCGACGGGGCCGAGGTCGTCGGCGTGGTGCTGCCCGAGGCGCCGGCCCTGTACTTCCACCATGCCGGGAGTGGCTGGAAGCCGAGGCATTTCACCCGCTTGGCGGTGCCGGAGCAGGTGGCGCACCGGCGCGGTTTCGAGTACTACGACTTCCCGCACAAGCTCGCCCGGCTCGGGCGGCTGCTCGGTGACCTGGACTTCCTGCACGACAACGGGATCGTGATCGGCGACCTGCAGCCGAACAATATTCTCGTCACCAGTGCCGTCCCGGCCGGGCAGACGGTGGTGACGCAGAACTACTTCCTGGACTGCGATTCGTTCCTCATCGACGGGCGGTCCGCCATGCCGAATCTGGATCCACTGCCGTGGCGGCCGCCGTACACGAACGACGACGGTTTCACGGCGACCACCGATCTGTTCAAGTTCGCGCTGCTCGCGATCCGGTGCCTGGCCGAGGATCTCGCGGCCGACCGGATCGACTATCAGCGCTTCGGGCAGCTGGTGCCAGTGTCGGACTTCGGCACTCTCGACGCCTTGCTGACCTCGCCGACCCCGGCATTGACCTCCGCCGACCTGCGCTCGCTGGCGCGGGCCTGGCAGTCGGTGGTGCGCCCGGACGGGGGAATGTTCCGGCGCACCGACGCGGTGCTGCTGGAACGATGGTCACCCGCGATGCGCGCCGCGCACCTCGCGGAGGTGGCCGTGCCGGAACCCGTTGCCGTGCAGCAGGATCTGCCCGTGAGGGCATCCGGCCGAGCGGCGGTGCTGGTGCCCGCCCTGCTGGCGGCGGCACTGGCAGCCCTGGTGATCCTGGTCGTACTCGGGGTGGCGCTGCACGGCTGAGATCGGTGCCGACCGGTTCAGCGGCCGCCGAGTAGCTGCAACGCCACCAGCACGCTCAGCATCCCGACGAGCAGCCCGGCCACGCCCACCGCGGTCGCGAGCCGGGTCCGTCGCGGCGGTTCGGCATACGCGCGGCGCGCGTACACCCGTGCTCGGGTCGCCTGGATCAGCGCCGCCGGTCCGAACAGCAGGCCGAGCGGCGGTATCAGCGACATCCACGCCAGGGGCAGGTATGTCGGTACCCGGCTGCGTCGCGCTCGCCGCCGTGACGCAGCGCCCACCCGGTCCGGCGCATGCGTCGGTCGCAGGCGCTGCGACGAGACCGGCTGCGACGGATCGTCATCGTCGAGTGCGGCGCGGTCGGGGCGTGCCACGATGGTCGGCCCCGGAACCACCACAGTGGGTCCGGGAGCGGCCACGGTCGGTCCGGGTGCCACCACGGTCGGTCCGGGAGCGATCACGGTGGGATCGGGGGCGATCACGGTCGGTCCGGGTGCCACCACGGTCGGTCCGGGAGCGATCACGGTGGGGTCGGGGGCTATCACGGTAGGGTCGGGAGCCGGCTGGGTCGCGTCGGGATCGGATGCCTTTGGCTGCGAATCCGGCTGCACCACAGTGGGATCGGTGTCTCGATCCGAATTCGCGACCGTGGGATGTGATACGGCGACAGTGTCCGGCAGATCGGTGCGAGTGAGGTAGGTGAGCCACGAGTCGGCCCGTTCCGTCGGCTCGGAATCCGATGGGATGGCGTCGATCCGGGCGTGGCCCGACGGCGTCACGGGCCTCGGCCGGCGGGGCGGATCCGGTCGCGCGAAGGCCGTCACCAGATCCTCCGCGGTCGGCCGCAGTTCGGGATCCTTGCTGAGGCTGACCGCCAGCATGCGCCGGTACTTGCCGGGCAGCCCGTCCAGATCCGGTGTGCCGCGCACGATTCGGACCATCACCTTCGGCACGCTGTCGCCGTTGAACGGAATCCGGCCGGTGGCGGCGAAGGCGACGCAGGTTCCCCACGCGAAGATGTCGATCGGCGCTCCCGCGTCGCCGACGCCGAACTGTTCCGGCGCCATCCACGCGATGGTGCCGATCACGACTCCCGGCGCGGTGATCCGCGTGCTGTCGGCGGTGTAAGCCAGCCCGAAGTCGATGATCTTCGGCCCGTCGAGGGTGAGCAGGATGTTGGCGGGCTTCAGATCGCGGTGCACCACCCCGGCGCGGTGCACGGCGGCGATCGCCTGTGCCAGCCCGGAGGTGAACTCGTCGAGCGCGTTCCCGGTGAGCGGCCCCCGCCGCGCCACGACATCCTGCAGCGGCTCGCCGCTGACGAAGGCGCTCGCCATCCACGGCCGGGACGCGTCGACGTCGGCGTCCACCACTTCGGCCACGAACTCGCCGTGCACGCGGCGGGCGGCGGCCACCTCGTGCCGGAAGCGGGCGCGGAATTCGCGATCGTGCGCCAGTTCGGGTTTGGGCACCTTGATCGCGACCACGGCGCCGTCGGGCCCGAATCCCTGGTACACCACGCCCATCCCACCGGCGCCCAAACGCCCGTGCAGGACGAAAGGTCCGATCCGGCCCGGATCGCCGGGTAGCAGTGGTCCCAGCACATCGCCTCGCTCTCGCCTCACCGCGGGTCCTCGAACGGGACCGACACCATGGTGCGGGCCCGCGCCGCCGCGGGCTGGCGTAGTGCGCTACTCCAATTCCCAGGCGGCCTCCGCGGATCCGTCCGGCCGCAGCGCGCAGGCGAGTTTCGCCTCCGCGATGTCCAGCAACGGGGCCAGGGCCTCAGGTTCGATCCTGAGGTATTCGCACATCAGCTCCGGTTCCACCCCGGCCTCGCGGAGCCGGAGCGCCAGCGAGTACGAGGTGGGCAACCGCCGTAGCGCGGCCTCGCGCGGGTCCACCGAATCGTTCACCGTTCGATGGTGCGCCCGCGACGGTGGCGTGCCTGGGGTAATCGACTACGCCAATCCGCTCGTGCCGCTCACCCTTCCGGCTCACCCCCGTGGCGGCGGGCCGCGCGGTAGCGGTGCCCCTCCACGGTGCGGACCGAGACGTTCAGCCGGGCCGCGATCTCGCGATTGGTGAGGCCGTCGCCGACCATCGCGATGATCTCCCGCTGCCGGTCGGTGCGCGCGGACCGGTCGTCCGCCGCGGTGAGCGCCGGTGTGGCCAGGGCGGATTCGGCGGCGAGCCGGTGTGCGCGTTCCAGTGCCGACAGCGCCGATCCGCGCAGTCCCCGGCGGCGGAAGACGGCCGCGGCCTGGGCGGCCACGTCGATCGCGGTGGCCCGGTCCCCGCCCGCCTCCGCCTCGGCGGCGGTGGCGAGCAGGCCCTCGCCGTCTCCGGCGGCCAGTGCCCGGGCGTGCGCGGCGGCGGTGCGGGCGCGCGGCCCGCCGACCATGGTGGCCAGTTCGGTCAGGCGCGCGGCGGCGCCGTGGTCGCCGAATCGGGTCGCCACCTGGAGGCACACCACTTCCTGTGCGGGAGTGTGCAATTCGACCGCTCGTCGGGCGGCTGCCCGGGCGGTGTCGACGGCTTCGGTGCTGGAGCCCTGGGCGGCCGCGGTCCAGGCCCGCGCCAGCAGCAGTGGCGGCTCGAGGATCGGGAACGGATTCGGCTCGGCCGCCAGTGCCGTGAGCATGGCCTCGGCCTCCTCGGCCCGCCCGGACATCGCCAGCCCGGTGGCCAGATCGATGCGAGAGTCGATGAGCCCGAACGCGTTCGAACCGTCGCGGGCGAAGACGTCGACCGCTTGGCGCAGTGCGGGCAGGGCGGAGCCGAGGCGGCCGGCGGCGAGGTCGGCGTGGCCGCGGAGCTGAACGGCGAAGCGGCCGAACATCGCGGGCAGTCCGACGGTTCGGGTCTCGATGCGGACGGCGATCCGGTCGGCCGCCGCGAGCCGCCCGGCCAGCACCTGCGCGCGCATATGGTGCCAGGTCAGGAAGAAGACCAGTGGGGCCGCCGCCGCGGACCGGGTCAGCAGTTGCGCACCGCGTTCGGCGACGGCGTCGGCCGCCGCGATGTCGCCGGTCGAGGCGTGTGTCGTGAGCAGGGCGCACAGCGCGGTCATGCGCGCGAAGTCGGGGAGTTCGGGGCGGTCGGGCAGGTCGGCCATCGCGCCGGCGGGGAGCCGGCCGGCCATGGCGTCGACTCCGGCGGTGAACGCGTCGAGCACGACCGCGCACGAGTCGGGCAGGTCGGCCCGGGCGGCGGCGAGCACGTCGGCGGCCCGTCCGGGCTCGCCGGCGCCGTAGGTCAGGTTGGCGGCCCGTCGCACGGCCAGGTCGGCGGTATCGTGCGGTCCGATGCCGATGGCCTCCGGATCCATTTCGGTGACAAGGCTTTCCACGTTCTCGGGTGAGCCGATCAGCTGGGTCGCCGACAGCTCGAGCAGGATCGCGTCGTAGCCGCGGCCCGCCACCCGCGCCGCGCCGGCGAGCCGGGCGGCGCCGATTCCGTCGAGCAGTTGCATCGCGGCGTTCGCGCCCGCGGTGAACAGCGCGGCGTCGGGCGGAAGGTCGGATTCCAGCGCCATCAGCGCGTGCCGCACCAGGGCGGTGGGACCGTCGGCCGCGGCCGTGCCGAGGGCGGCGGCGATCCGGCCGCGCAGGCGGCGCAGCCGGGCCGGGCTGGTGCGGTCCCGGCGAATCTCGCCGTACAGCGGATGACCGAGCAACACCAGTTCGCGGCGGCCGCTGCGATCGATGCGGACCAGTCCGCGGGCGAGCGCGAGGTCCAGCGCCTGTTCGTCGACCACCTCGATGAGCACGCCGGCATCGACCGGCTCGCTGACCGCGACGCTGTCGATCACCAGCGCCAGGTCCGGGGACAGCGAACCCATTTGCGCGTCGATCAGTTCGCCGAGCGTGCCGGAGATCACCGGATCGCCCGTCCACACCGCTGATCCGGGCCCGGCCGGCAGACGTCCGGCATCGCGCTCCTGCTCGATCAGGTGGCGAAGGAACAGCACGTTTCCGCGAGTCAGCTGCCAGAGCCGGTGTGCGGTAGGCGGATCCGGCGGTTGCCCGAGGACCCGGGCGACCAGGCGGTCGCACTCCTCGCGCGCCAGGGGCAGGACCTCGAGGCGGTCGAGCCGTTCGTTCTTCCACAGGCCGACGATCGCGTCGGGCGCGGGCTGCCCGGATCGCACGGTGAGCACCAGCCGGACGGTGCCGCGCTCGGCCAGTTGCTGCAACACCAGCGCCGACAGATCGTCGACGAGATGGGCGTCGTCGACCCCGACGACCACCGGCCGGCGCCGCGCGCTGGCCGACAGCGCGGTCACGACGGCGTGCACCTGCCGCATCGGATCGGCCCCGGCGGTCGCGGGCACCCATTCGGCGAACACGCCCAGCGGCAGCGCCCGGGCCGACACCGTCGCGGCGGCCCAGCGCACTTCGTAACGGCCGGAGAGGGTTTCCAGCAGTTCCCGCGCGAGCCGGCTCTTACCGACCCCGGACGCGCCCGCGAGCACGACTCCGGCGCGCGGACCGATCACCGCGGCCTGCGCGCGGCGTAGTTCCTCGGTGCGCCCGATCAGCGGCCACACGGACTGCGTCAGAGCGTTGTCGATCGTCATGGGACACCCGACCTCCCCCGGATCCTCAGGTGCGCACCGGCTCCCGTCCCGACCGGTGTTTCGGCTGCGCATCGCGCTGCGCAGCACGAGTATCGGCCGCGCCGGTCGGGAGCGCAGCACCCCGTGTCATTCAGTGACTCGGTCGGGGTCGGGATCGGGCAGGGCAGGGGCGGGACGTCGGGCTCCCGCCACCAGTAAGCCGGTCGCCACCGCCATGATCGGCCATGGCGTGAGCGGCATGATCACCGCACCCAGGACGGTCCAGGCCCCGAGTATCCAGGCGATGAACGGCGGTGGCGTGAGGCCGCGCCGATCCAGCCACAGCACGGTCAGTCCGACCATGACCAGCGGAATTCCGAAGCTGTCCAACGAAAGCCAGAGTGCGCTGTTCGCGGGGCTCATCGCGGACAGGTCGTCGTGCCACAGCGCACCGCTGAACCAGTCACCGGCATGGCGCGCGGCGCCCTCCAGTGTCAGGGCCAGCACGGTGTGCGCGGCTCCGAAGAAGACGATGAGCCGACCCGCCCACGCGATCACCGGACCTCCTCGGTGGCGCACCCGGCGTCGCCGCCCCCGATCGAATTGTGCTGGCGCCACAGACGATCCCATCGGCGCAGCATCGCGGGATAGACGATCAGCAGACGGAACGGTTCGATGCCGGCCAGGTACAACCGGCCGCGGAGTCCATTCGGTTTGACCAGGACCGCCATCCGCAGCTCGTACCCGTCGCCGGTCGGGACCCAGCCGAGGTGCGCCACCCCGTGCACGGTCTTGTTCGCCAGCTCGAGCGCTGATTCATCGTGGAGTTCGTACAGCGCGGTGAACGGGGAGTCCGGCGCCGCCGGTCCCGTCGGCTCCTGACGCAAGTCGTCGGGCAGCCGGTCGCGTAGTGACCGAACCCGGGTCCCGAGGCCGGCGCCGGGATCGTCCCAGCCCAGGAGGGCGCCGAGCCGCCAGCGCACCGCGAAGAGGAACCGAACCGGCAGGGACGCGGTGGATGGGCCGCCGTCGGTGTCGAGCAGGGCGAGCGCGACCGGGAAGTCGTCCGCTCCGGCGCCGGGCGCTCGAAAGGCCCAGACGTCCTGTATCTGGAAGTCGGGCGCGATTTCGTGGATCCGCCATGGCATTTCGGTGTGCGCGGCACGGGGGAGTCGATTGGACATGACACCGTCCTCATTGGGTTATACGGTTGCGTATAATGCGAGGCTAGATCGGTTATACGGTTCCGTACAACGCTGGAGTGAGGTGGATCACGGCATGGGTGCGCTGCGCACACCGCGCGAGACTTGGATCGACGCCGGGTTGAGCGCCTTGGCCACCGGGGGCGTCGATGCGGTGCGCGTCGAGACCCTCGCCAAGGTGCTCGGGGTGACCAAGGGCGGGTTCTACGGCTACTTCGCCGATCGAGAGGCGCTGCTGACGGCGATGCTCGACACCTGGGAGCACGAAGCGGTCGACAATGTGCTCGAGGAGGTCGAGCAGGCCGACGGCAGCGTTCTCGACAAGGCCCGGTTGGCCGGTCGCCTCACCTTCTCGGATGGCAGGTTGCTTCCCATCGACCTGGCCGTGCGTGACTGGGCCCGCCGCGACGCCGCCGTCGCCGAACGCCTACGCCGAGTGGACAATCGGCGCATGGACCTACTGCGTGACGCGATCGGCACCGTCTGCTCCGATCCCGCCGAGATCGAGGCTCGCAGCCTCCTCGCCTTCTGCGCGGCCATCGGCAGCCATTTCCTCGCCGCCGATCACCCCGGCCGGACCCGTGAAGAGGTCATCGCGCGAGCGGGAGATCTGATCCTGGAACGGTCGACGGGTGAGCGCCCCGACGGCGCGGGTGCGTGAGATGGCCATCGATGAGGTGCCCCAGGGCAAAAGTGTTGCGGTGCACGGGATCTTCCAGGGAATCGCCGAGTACTACGATCGGATGAACCGGGTCATGACCCTCGGCCGTCATCGCCGGTGGTGTCGTGAGGTCGCCGAGCTCGCCGCACCGCCCGCGGGCGGGAGCCTGCTCGATCTCGCCACCGGCACAGGCGTGATCGCACTGGAGGCCGCCCACGCCTATCCCACTGTCACCGTCACCGGCGCCGACTTCTCCGAGCGGATGCTGGAGCGCGCCAAGGCCAAGCCGGGGGCCGACGCCGTCCACTGGCAGCTCGCCGACGCCGCCGACCTGCCCTTCGGCGACGAATCGTTCGATGCGATCACCGAGGGCTACCTACTGCGCAACGTCGAAGACCTCGAAGGGGTACTGCGCGAACAGCATCGGGTGCTCCGACGTGGCGGTCGCATCGTCATCCTCGAGACCAGCCCGCCCAGCGGTCCGGCGAAGCCGATCGTGGAGTGGGGATTACGCACAATCGTGCCGCTGCTCGGGCAGGTGTTCTCCGGCGACCGCTCGTCGTACACCTATCTCGAATCCAGCACCCGCGCTTTCGAATCCCCCGGTCAGGTCGCGGATCTGCTGATTCGACTGGGTTTTCGAGACATAGGCTGGCGCAAGAAGTTCTTCGGAACCAACGTCATTATGTGGGCCACCAAGGCGCGCTAACCTGTCGGCGGCACACCGGTGTGTCTGCTGTGTACTGCGCTGCGAAGCACAAGGATCGGCCGCGCCGGTCCGCGGCACTCCGTGTCATTCGGTGACTCGGCTGGGGCCGGGCAGGAGGGGCCAGGTGTATCCGATTCCCGACCGGAGCCGCAGATAGGTCGGCAGGATGGTCGCCGGGTTCGGGGTGCGCCCGACGACGTCGCGCAGGTCGCGGCCGAGGCCGTCGGCCGATTTCGACAGTGCGGCACGCATGTCGGCGGTCGTCACCGAGGTGGTGCAGCCGGTGACGCCCACCACGCCGGTGAGCCGGCCGGTGTCGTCGCGCAACGCGACCGCGGCGCAGCGGTATCCAAGCGCGACCTGTTCCTGTTCCTCGGTGTATCCCGTGTCGTAGGCCTGTTTCAGCAGGTCGCCCATGGTGTGGGGGTCGGTCACCGATTGCGGTGTCATCGGACTCCAACCCGTGGACAGCACCTGGTCGGCGCGTTCGGGGGCGTGCGCGAACTGCAGCCGTCCGGAGGCGAACAGCACCGCGCTGTTGCCGAACAGTTCCAGGTTGGGCCACCAGCCGCGCTGCATGGCGGCCGCGTAGCGCGGCCCGAAGGCGGCGCCGACCGTCACCAGATTGTCGTCGTGCACGGTCGCGTACCAGGCGATCTCGCCGCGGGAGAGATAGTGCAACTCTTGCAGATACGGTTGCACGGTCATCGGCATCCGCTACTGGTAGGCCGACTGCAGCCCCTGGTTCATCAGCCGTGATCCGGCCCAGTACCCGTCCTCGGTGCGGATCAGCATGCCCCGGGCGACCAGGTCGTTGGCGATCCGCCGGACGGTGGGTTTCGGTATCCCGGTCCGCCGGGTGAGCTCGTGCAGCGGCAAGGGCGCCGGCGCGTCGGCGACGGTATCGAGGATCGCCACCACTCGCCCGACCACCGTGTGGTCATCGGTCATCCGCCGACTCCTCCCGGGTACGCGCCGACCACCGATCCGACTGTCGCACAGCCTGTCCCCGTTCTCCAGCGAAACAGCGCATCCGTATGGCCGCACGGCCGCACAGGACGGCGCGGCGCGAGCCGCGCCGGTTCCGGCCGCGGCGATGATCCTGGTGTAGGAAATGGGAGCGGCTATCGGAGCCGGGCGGGCCGGATTCGTGGTGAGCCCGCAGAACCACAGGAGAAGGAACATGAAGTTTCGGGCCATCGTCGAGCCACCGGAGCCCATGCGAGGCTTGGAAGTTCCGCCCGAGGTGGTGGAGGCGCTCGGCGGGGGCGCCCGGCCGCCTGTGACGATCACGCTCAACGGACACTCCTGGAAGAGCCGAGTAGCCATCCTGCGCGGCCGCAACCTCCTCGGCCTCAGCAACGCCAACCGGCAGGCCGCGGGCGTCGAGATCGGCGAAGAGGTCGAGGTCGACCTGGAACTCGACACCGAGCCGCGCGTCATCGTCGAGCCCGAGGACTTCACCCAAGCCCTCGACGCCGACCCCGCAGCCCGCGCCGCCTACGACAACCTCTCCCACAGCCGCAAACGAGAGCATGTCCACGCCATCGAGAGCGCCAAGAAGCCCGAAACCCGCCAACGCCGCATCGAGAAGGCCATCGCCACCTTGCGGGGCTGAACCCGAGCGGCGAATCAGCGTGCCGCGAGCCCGTTCAATGCCGAATTGACCTGCGCGCCAAGGTGCGGAGTGTCAGTGGTTCTCGGCGTGCCGACCTAGTCGGCCTCGCCACCGCCGACGTCCGTCTCGCGTGACCTGCCGCGCGTCAGTCCGGCAGCCAGTGCAGCTCGTGTGCCAGGGTTTTGGCGACGGTACGGATGCGGCTGTGCAGTGGTGACTGCTCGCGCGGGAGGACCAGGTGGATCGTCAAGGTGGGTGCGCCCTGCAGCGGTCGCCACGTGAGATCGGCCGGTATTGTCGTGACCGCGGCCTCGCCGGCCGGGGCGAGGGTGAGCCCGTCGCGTAGGTCGCGCTGCGACATGTCGAAAGAGACTGCGGGCGTGTGGAATCGGAGGTTCGGCCGGGTGTCGCGGAACAGTGCGGCCAGCTGATCGTGGATCACGGGGTTGGCCGTACGGTCGGGGAGGCGTAGCGGATACGCGGCCGCATCGGCGATCTCGATCTCCGGGTGTTCGGCCAGCGGATGATGCTGTGCCAATTGGACCCCGACGCGCATACGCCGCAGCAGGAACCGGCGCACGCCACGCCCCGGCTGTTCACCGCGGGTGATCCCCGCATCGATGCGGCCGTCGGCGACCGCGGGGGAGATCTCCGGTGTCGCCATCGGGACCGCGCTGACCTCGAGTCCCGGGCTGCTGCGAATGAGCCTGTCCACCAGGGCCGGTACCGTCTCGGCGCCGGCGCTGAGGCTGTATCCGATGCGCAGCGTGCCCAGTTCACCGGCCCCCGCCTTCCGGGCGGTGTCCCAGGCCCGGTCCAGCGCCGCCAGCGCGGGCGGCGCGGACTCCGCCAAAGCCGCACCGGCCGGGGTCAATACGACGCTACGCGTGTTACGAACCAGCAGGCTCGTACCGAGTTCCGCCTCCAATCGGCGCATCCGGGCACTGAGTGCGGGCTGCGCGATGCCGATCCGTTCGGCCGCGCGCGTGAAGTTCAACTCCTGTGCCAGCACCAGAAAGTACCGCAGGCTCATCGTATCCGGCGCCACATGCCCTCCCTGCCGATTGATAACGATCCGTTCTGAGTCTATCCCGTATCGGTCTTTCCCTCGACCACACATCAAGCCCTAACCTGCGCATATGACGATTCAACCGACCGCGGTAGATGCAGGAGGCAGTCATGCATAGGTTGTTGGTCCTGTATCCCGAGCCCTCCGACCCGGACCACTTCCGCGACTACTACGTGACCAAACACCTTCCACTGGTCAGGAATTGGCCCGGCCCGCTTGCGTGGCGCTACAGCTTCGACGTGGCGGCGACCGAGGGAGAATCGCCGTATTTCGCGGTCTTCGAAGCCGACTTCGCTGACGCCGCCGCCATGGCCGCGGCGCAGGCCTCGCAGCACGGCCAGCGGCTGGCCGCCGATGTCGTCAACTACGCCACCGGCGGTGTGGTCGTCATCCACTATCCGGTGCAGGACGCCACCGGCTGAGGCGGGACGGTACGCTCCGGGCCGCAGCAGAAGGCTGATCAGTCCACGTTCACGCAGGTGGCTAGCCTGCGCTGAACGTCCGCTCATGCCGCAGGCCGCGCCCCAGCCGTCGTTGGATCCGTGACCTGCGGGTTCATGGTGAAGTTGGGATCGGTAGGGGGCGTGCGCAGCATTTACTTACGCCATGACATTTTCTCAGCCCCCCGCCAACCAGCCGCAGTCCGCCGGACTGGACAAGAAGACCAGCGCGATCCTGTCGTATGCGCTGGGCTGGCTCACCGGAATCATCTTCCTGTTCCTGGGGAAGAACGACCCCGATGTGAAATTCCATGCCTCGCAATCGATCGTCTTCTTCGGAGCGGTCTCCGTCCTCAACTTCGTGCTCAGCATCGTCGGGTCGCTGCTCGGGGCGCTGGGGATCATCTTCAGCCTCGCCGGGCTCGTGGTCGGGCTCCTGGCGCTCATCGTCTGGATCATGGCCATGGTGCAGGCGAACAGCACCGGCGGTGTCCGCGCGCCGCTTCCCATCGTCGGAAAGTTCATCGCCCCCTATGCCGATCGGCTGGCCGGCTCGGTCCAGTAGCGGCGAAGATCAACGGCCCGAGGGGATCTCGGGCCGTTTGGCGTTTCCGGGGAAGGTGCGGGCGGCCGGTGTACGCCCGCCACAACGGCCACGCCGACCTGCTCCGAGAACGGCTCGACGGTCAGACGGGTGAATAGGACCGTCGCGGGCGCGCTCTAAGGTTTGATCATGTCGTTTTCCCCGGTGTCGTCGTTGGGTCCTGCTGCCTATCTGGCAGGCGATTCGATCGTCGAGGTCGATCACCCGGCGGTGCGCGAACTGGGGAATGAGCTTCGATCCGGGGCCGACGGTGAGGCCGAGTTTGCTCGCGGGGCATTCGCATGGGTGCGGGACAACGTCGCGCACTCCTACGACGCCCGCGATTCTCGGGTGACGCTGAGGGCGTCGGAGGTTCTCGAACAGCGGGTCGGGCTGTGTTATGCGAAGTCGCATCTGCTCGCGGCGGTTCTCCGCGGTCAGGGGATTCCCACCGCGCTGTGTTACCAGCGCCTGACCCACGGTGATGGGCACGTCCTCCACGGTCTGGTCGCGGTGTACCTCGACGGCGCCTGGCATCGGCAGGACCCGCGTGGCAATCGGGTCGATATCTCGGCCGAGTTCTCACTGGCCGAGGAACGGCTCGCGTTCCCCGTCGACCCCCGGCTCGGCGAGGTCGACTATCCGGAGTTGTACCGCACCCCGGCCCAATCCATCGTCGACACACTGTCGAAGGCGACCGACATACTCGCTGTCTATGACGGGGGGCTGCCCTCGGACCTCGTGCAGGCAAGGGCGGTCTGACCGTCCCGGTTGCGGGCGTCCCGGGGCGCCCGTGTTCGAGTACGGTTGACTGGTTCCGAATGTTGCTGGGGCACTGAACCGCTGGGGGCCTGCATGTCTGCGCTGGGACGACCGGGCTGGGTTCTCGGCGGCCGCTACCGGTTGATCGAGAAGCTGGGCAGTGGCGGGTTCGGGACCGTGTGGAAAGCGCGCGACGAGCGGTTGCGGGTGGATGTCGCGGTGAAGGAAGTGCTGCTCCCGCAGGCCGAGTCGAGTGCGCAGCACGCCGAGCGGGTCGTGCGGGCCGAACGCGAGGCCCGCAATGCCGCCCGGCTGCGCGACCATCCGAATATCGTCGGCGTACTCGACGTCGTCACCGACGGCGGGACGCCCTGGATCGTCATGCGCCTGGTGTCCGGTCGATCCTTGAAGCAGCGCCTCGACAGCGACGGGCCGGTGGACGGCGCGGAAGCCGCCACCGTCGCCGCCGCCCTGTTGCAGGCCCTGCGGGCCGCCCATGACGCCGGTGTGGTCCACCGCGATGTCAAACCGGGCAATATCCTGCTCGCCACCGGCGGCGAGGTGCTGCTCACGGATTTCGGAACCGCCCGCCACCACTCCGATCACACGCTGACCGCGAAGGAGACGCTGATCGGTTCGTTCGAGTACATGGCGCCCGAACGCATCGACGGCGACGACACACCCGCCGGCGACCTGTACGCCCTCGGCGTCACGCTCTACCAGGCGGTGGAGGGGGTTTCGCCGTTCCGTCGCGACACCATTCACGGAACCATGAAAGCGGTCATGTTCGGTGCGGTTCCCTCGCCGGTGCGCGCCGGGCAACTCGGCCGGCTCATCACTCGACTGATGGACCGACGGCCGGAGTCACGTCCGTCCATCCCCCACGCACTGGCCATGCTCACCGACCGGAAATCGCAGGATTTCTCGCCGAAATCGGAAGTGCCCAAGGAGAATTCGAGACCGCCAGGCACCGGCCGGAGGCGTGGCGAGATCGGCCAGTTGCTGGCCCGGGCCCGAGATCATCAGAAGCGCGGCGATATCGGCGAAGCCGAACGGCTACTCCGCCAAGCCGCTTCGATGAACGACACCCTCTCGATGTCCTTCCTGGCGCGACTCCTCGAAAACCGGGGCGCCCGCGCGGAAGCCGAACGCTGGTACCGGCAGGCCGCCGAGCACGGCGATACGCTCTCGATGCTGACCTTGGGCCATATGTGCATGAAGACCGGTGACCTCGGCCAGGCCGCCTACTGGTACCGCCGCTACATCGACAATGGCCACATTCTCGGAAAGGTCCACTTGGCAGCGGTTCACGAGGCCCGCGGCGAGGGCGACCGAGCCGAGGTCCTCTACCGCGAGGTGGAACAAGACGGCGACATGGTCGCGCTGAAAGCCCTGGGCGACCAATGGAAATCCCTCGGGCGCACGGACGCCGCGAAACGCGTCTACCGCAAATCCGCCGAAGCCGGGTACGGCCCGGCGAAGGACGCCCTCGGGAATCCGACCCCGGGTTAGGACTTTCTGGTGCGCCATCAGGGACTCGAACCCCGAACCCGCTGATTAAGAGTCAGCTGCTCTGCCAATTGAGCTAATGGCGCTTGCTACTTCGTTGCGGGAAGGAACTTTAGCAGGGTGGGGGCTGGAAGTGGAATCGGGTTTCCGGGAGGGGTGACGGCCCCGGCTGGAGTGCCGGGGCCGGGCCGGGGTCAGTTGATTTCGGCGAGGACGGTGCCCTGGGTGATGGCGCTGCCGGGCTCGACGGTGAGGCCGGTGATGGTGCCGGACTTGTGGGCGGTGACCGGGTTCTCCATCTTCATGGCCTCGAGCACCACGACCAGGTCGCCCGCTTCGACGGACTGGCCCTCTTCGACGGCCACTTTGACCACGGTGCCCTGCATCGGGGCGGTCACGGCGTCACCGGAGGCGGTGCCCGCGCCCGCGCCACCGCGCTTGCGGGGCTTCGGCTTCTTACGCACCGGGGTGGAAGCGGCGGAGGCGGAGAACTGGGCGGGGATGGAGACTTCTACTCGGCGGCCGCTGACCTCGACGACGACCTTGTGACGCGGGCCCTCGTCGTCCTCTTCGATGGCGACGGCACCGGTGTAGGGCTCGATCGGGTTGTCCCATTCGTTCTCGATCCACTTGGTGTAGACGTCGAACTTCTCGCCGTCGCCAATGAACGACGGGTTCTCGACGATGTGGCGGTGGAACGGGATGACCGTGGCCAAGCCCTCGATGTGGAATTCGGCGAGGGCTCGGGCGGCTCGTTGGAGGGCCTGGTCGCGGGTTTCGCCGGTGACGATGAGTTTGGCGAGCATGGAGTCGAATTGGCCGCCGATGACAGAGCCCTCGACCACGCCCGAGTCGACGCGGACGCCGGGACCGGTCGGTTCGTGGTAGGTGACGACCGGGCCGGGTGCGGGGAGGAAGCCGCGACCGGCGTCCTCACCGTTGATGCGGAACTCGAAGGAATGGCCGCGCGGGGTCGGGTCCTCGGTCAAGGTCAGGGCGTGGCCTTCGGCGATGCGGAATTGCTGGCGTACCAGGTCGATTCCGGCGGTCTCCTCGGTGACCGGGTGTTCCACCTGGAGGCGGGTGTTGACCTCGAGGAAGGAGACCGTGTCGCCCTGGACGAGGTATTCGACGGTGCCCGCGCCGTAATAGCCTGCCTCGCGGCAGATCTGCTTCGCCGACTCGTGGATCTGGGACCGCACGGAATCGGACAGGAACGGGGCCGGAGCCTCTTCGACGAGCTTCTGGAAGCGGCGCTGCAGCGAGCAGTCACGAGTACCCGCGACCACGACATTGCCGTGCTGGTCGGCGATGACCTGAGCCTCGACGTGGCGGGCCTTGTCCAGGTACTGCTCCACGAAGCACTCACCACGACCGAACGCCGCGATGGCCTCACGGGTCGCGGACTCGAACAGCTCCGGAATCTCCTCGATGGTGTGCGCGACCTTCATGCCACGACCACCACCACCGAAAGCGGCCTTGATGGCCACCGGAACACCGAACTCCTTGGCGAACGCCACGACCTCGTCGGCGTCCTTGACCGGGTCCTTGGTACCCGCGGCCATCGGCGCCTTGGCGCGCTCGGCGATGTGGCGCGCGGTGACCTTGTCACCCAGGTCGCGGATGGACTGCGGCGAGGGGCCGATCCAGATCAGTCCGGCGTCGATCACGGCCTGCGCGAAATCGGCGTTCTCGGAAAGGAAGCCATAGCCGGGGTGGATCGCGTCGGCGCCGGCCTTCGCGGCGGCGTCGAGGATCTTGTCGAACACCAGGTACGACTCGGCCGAGGTCTGACCACCGAGCGCGAACGCCTCATCGGCGAGCTTCACGAACGGCGCGTCGGCGTCCGGTTCGGCATACACGGCCACACTGGCGATACCGGCGTCCTTGGCGGCCCGGATCACCCGGACGGCGATCTCGCCTCGGTTGGCTACCAGGACTTTCGTGATTCGCGTGATGGGCACAGCGGATCCTGTCTTCTTGCCGGGTTCGGAGGCGGCCAGCATCTCGTCGCGTTCCACGACCTTGACGCGTTCGCGGCCCTGCGGTTCGCCGAGGGCGCGCTCGTGGGCGTCGAGGCGGTACCAGCCCGCCCAGGTGGTGAACGGGATGCCCTTGCGCTCCAGGAATTCGATGACGGCGTCGGGGTCGGGGTGGGCGGCGGGGGTGAAGGAAGCGGCGTCGTCGAGCAGGCAGGCGATGGTTTCGTTGGCGTCGCCCTTGGTGTGACCGATGAGGCCGACGGGGCCGCGCTTGATCCAGCCGGTGACATAGGTGGCGGCCAGGCCGGGAATGCGGCCCGCGGTGTTGGGGACCGTGCCGCTGTCCCCGTCGAAGGGCAGGCCCGGAACCGGCTGGGAGAGATAGCCGACCGCGCGATAGACGGCCTGGATGTCCCAATCGCGATACACGCCAGTGGGTTTCACGTTGCCAGTGCCGTCGAGTTCGGTGCGTTCGGTGCGCAGGCCGACGACCTTGCCGTCCTGGCCGAGGATCTCCGCAGGGTTCTCGAAGAAGTGCAGGAACAGCTTGTGCGGGCGGTCGCCGACATCGCGAATGGCCCACTGCTCCAGGGTGTTGCAGATCATGTCGACCTGCTTGGAGGTGCGGCGCGCGGCTTCCGAACCCTCGTCGTAGTCGATGTCCTCGGGGTCGACGATGACCTCGATGGTGGGGGAGTGGTCGAGTTCGCGCAGTTCGAGGGGCGTGAACTTGGCCTGGGCGGGACCGCGGCGGCCGAACACGTGCACCTCGAGCGCCTTGTTGGCCTGCAATCCGTCGTAGACGTTCGGCGGAATCTCCGTGGGCAGGAGCTCGTCCCCGGTCTTGGCCAGCACCCGCGCCACATCCAGCGCGACATTGCCGACCCCGAGCACCGCGACCTTCTCCGCCTCCAGCGGCCAGGTCCGCGGCACGTCCGGATGCCCGTCGTACCAGGACACGAAGTCCGCCGCACCGTAGGATCCGTCCAGGTCGATGCCCGGAACATCCAGCGCGCGATCAGCATTCGCCCCGGTGGAGAAGATGACCGCGTCGTAGAACTGACGCAGATCCTCCAGGGTGATGTCGACCCCGTAGTCGATATTGCCCAGCAGCCGCACCTGCTCCTTGTCGAGGACCTTGTGCAAGGCGGTGATGATCCCCTTGATCCGCGGGTGATCCGGCGCGACGCCGTAGCGGATCAACCCGAACGGCGCGGGCATCCGCTCGTAGAGGTCGATGCTCACCCCGGCGAACCCGGCGTGCTCATCGGATTTCATCAACGCGTCGGCGGCGTAGATCCCGGCCGGTCCCGCCCCCACGATCGCAATGCGTAGTGGGCGGGTCGCTGCACTCTGTTCGGTAATCATGGTTCCCTTCACGACTTTTCGGTCACCGACAGGCGCCGCGACCCGCCGGTTGTTCACGCGTTGATCTCGGCCGCCGCGATCCGCGAGCGGTAGAGCGTGCGGCTGAGCGCCGCGTAGACGGTGGCCGCGACGGCCGGCCCGGCCAGCGCAGACAGGTCCGCGCCGCCGAGGGCCGAGGCCACCGGCCCCTCCCACGAGGTGGTGTGGATGCACAGCCCCGCCGAGATGCCGCCGGCGATGATGGCCGTGACACCGGCGAGGTTGAAGCCCGCCGTGTACCACTGCGCGCTGCCGGGGTGTTCGTCGTTGAGCGACACGCCGTCATACCGGTTGCGGCGCAACACGATATCGGTCACGTAGATGGCGACCAGCGGCCCCAGCACCACGACGGTCAGTTCCAGCCACCGGCTCAGGGTCGCGAGGAAGTCCTCGGCGACGAACAGCGCGTAGAAGGTGATCGCGCCGCCGAGCACGCCGTCGATGAACACGGTCTGCGAGCGCCGCATCTTCACGCCGAGTCCCTGCAGGCACAGGCCGGACGAGTAGGTGGTGAGCACGTTGGTGGTGATCGCGCCGACGACGATCACGGCCAGGAACACCGGGTAGAACCACCCGGGCAGGATGCCCTTCAGCGAGGTCTGGGGATCGGTCATGTCGACACTGGTCCCGGCGATGACGCCGATGACGCCCAGCGCGACGGCCGGCACGAACCCGCCCAGCGCGGTCCACCCCATCACCGCGCGCTTGGACACCGATTCCGGCAGGTAGCGCGCGTAGTCCGCGCCGACGGTCCACGACAGCGGAGCCGACGCGACCAGCGCCACCCCGACCAGCAGCGCCGACCACAGCGAGGAACCCGTGAGCGGCTGTGCGGGAACGTAATCGAACGTGGCGTGGCCGAACACGAAGACGCCCAGCAGCACACAGCACAGCACGAGGGCGGCGGTGAAGAACGGGCTGAGCCGCACGATCGTCGCGTGACCGTAGATGCTGATCGTGAAGGTCGCGACCGCCATGACCGCGACGATCACCAGCTTCACCGGCGTCGACACCGTGACGCCCAGATGCCCGGCCAGCGCGAACGCCGCGAGCGAACCGAACGACAGGTTGATCGCCTCGTAGGAGATGGCGATCAGCCAGTTGAGCCCCGCGCCGAAGAGCCGGTTACCGCGAATGCCGAACATGGAGCGCATGATCACCACGCTGGGCGTCCCCGCCGCCGGGCCGCTGACCGCGAGCGCGCCGACGCCGAGCCAGAACAGGTTGCCCAGCACCACGACCGCCAGCGCCTGCCACAGCGACAGGCCGAGCAGCAGCGCCGTGCCGCCCAGCACGATGTAGATGTAGGCGACATTGGACGCCGCCCAGATGGTGAACAGTTCACGCGGCGTGCCGCGGCGCTCCTGCGGGGGAACGAAGTCGATGCCGCGAACCTCGATGTGCCCGAACGCATCCCCCGATGGTTCCGGTGCTGGTTCCCGGGTTGTGATGTCCTCTTGCTGACTGGTCACCGCGCGCCTCCGAATACCTTGTGCAGCTTCCGTGTTCGACGTGTCCACGACACGTCCGCGGCGAAACTATCGCCGCGAGCGTCATCGCCCGGTCATCGTCGGGACATCAGGAAGCATTCGCGCAGGTCAGAGCGGCGCGCGTGAGATCGTCACGCATTGATCAGGGTGTTTGCCCGCGGGTAGCGTTGGGCCGCAGTGAGTTCGGTGGGTCCGTCGCCGGTGTGGTTACCGGGGCGGGGTGAGTGCTTTGCGAAGAAGGTCGGCCAGTTGCTGTTGTTCGTCGGGGGTCAGATTGGCTACCGCGCGGCGGGGGAAGTCGAAGGAGTCCTCGAACGCGTCGTTGACGGCTTCGCCCTCGGGCGTGCGCTGGATGCGCCGGAAGCGCCGGTCGTCGGGGTCGGGTTGGCGCAGGACCAGGGAGCGGGCCTCGAGCCGGGTGACGATCTGGGTGATGTTGGAGGCGTCGCAGCCGAGTTCCTCGGCCAGTTCCCCCATTCCGCGGGGTGTGCCGACCCGGCCGAGTACGCAGGCGTGGGCCATGCTCATGCCCTGGTCGCGGGCGGCGTCCTCGAAGGCGTGGTTGTAGGCGTCCACGAATTCGAACATCACGCGCTCGACGTCGGTGGATGTGCTCACGGGACCTGCCGGTACTGCCATGCAGAAAATTCTAAGCCAAGACTTGACGAAGGTACTTGATTGGATAAATCACATGTGCCAGCATGGTGCTTGATCCAATCAAGTAATTCCGCGCACCAGTCCGGCGCGCGACTCGATCCAGCAAGGAGTACAAGGTGAGCACTCTGTTCGAGCAGGTCTCGATCGGTCAGTTGCAGCTGCCGAGCCGTCTGGTGATGGCGCCGATGACCCGCAACCGGGCCACCCTGGATGGGCTCGTCACCGAGCTCACCGCCGAGTACTACACGCAGCGCGCGAGTGCCGGCCTGATCATCAGCGAGAGCATCCAGCCCAGCGTCATCGGCCAGGGCTACTTCCTGACCCCGGGTCTGCACAACGAGGCCCAGACCGAGGCCTGGCGCCAGGTCACCGACGCCGTGCACCAGGCGGGCGGCCGCATCATCGCGCAGCTGACCCACTGCGGCCGCATCGGCCACCCGATGCTGTACCCGGACAACGCGCTGCCGCTGGCCCCGTCCGCGGTGGTCTCCGGTGAGCAGCTGTTCACCCCCAACGGCATGATCGACCACCCGGAGCCCCGGGAGATGACCGCCGAGGACATCACCACCACCATCGCCGACTTCGTGGCCGCCGCGCGCAACGCCATCGCCGCCGGCTTCGACGGTGTCGAGGTCCACGGTGCGAACGGCTATCTGCTGCACCAGTTCCTGGCCGACAACACCAACCTGCGCACCGACAACTACGGCGGCTCGATCGCCAACCGCATCCGCTTCGTCACCGAGGTGGTGGCCGCGGTCGCCGAGGCCATCGGCGCCGACCGCACCGGTATCCGGCTCTCGCCCGGCAACCCGTTCAACCACATCGTCGAGGCCGACCCGGCCCCGCTGTACGTCGAGCTGCTCACCAAGCTGTCCGACCTGGACATCGCCTACGTGCACATCATGGAGGGCGGCGACCGCGAGCTGACCACCAAGCTGCGCGCGGCCTTCTCCAACAGCATCATCCTGAACCCGCACGCCACCCCCGAGGCGTTCCCGGCGTCGGTCGACGCCGCCAAGCAGGCGCTGGAATCCGGTGTGGCGGACGCGGTCGCGCTGGCCACCCTGTGGCTGGCCAACCCCGACCTGGACGCCCGCATCAAGGCCGGCGGCCCGTTCAACGCCCCCGACGAGGCCACCTTCTACGGCGGCGACCACGTCGGCTACACCGACTACCCGACCCTGGGCTGAGTGACTCATGGCCCCGGGCCGAGTCGCTCACCGGCCCCGGGCAGCGTCACCCATAACTGAATTCGCAACGGCCGCCCCGATTTCCGATCCCGGCCGGGACGGAATCGGGGCGGCCGTGCGCCCGGACCATGTCCGCCGATCCCCTGAGAAGAGGAGCACTGAAGATGAAGGCACTCGTCCACGACCAGGCCGCCCCGCACATGCTGCGCCTGAGCGACGCGCCCGCCCCGACGCCGGGACCGTCGCAGGCGCTGATCGACGTCGCCGCGTTCTCGTTCAATTTCGGGGAGGTCGCCTTCCGGGTCCCGGACCTGCCGACCGGCACGATTCCGGGCTGGGACGCCGCGGGGACCGTCGTGGTTCCCGCGGCCGACGGCTCGGGTCCGCCCGCGGGCAGCCGCGTGGTGACCTTCGGCTGGGGCGGCGCCTGGGCCGAGCAGCGCGCGGTCGACACCGCGGAACTGGCCCTGGTGCCCGACACCCTGGATCTCGGTGCGACAGCGGCGCTTCCGGTCGCCGCGGTCACCGCCTTGCAGGCGATCCGTCGGCTCGGCGACATCACCGGTCGCCGGGTGCTGGTGACCGGCGCGTCCGGTGGCGTCGGCCGGTTCGCGGTGCAGCTCGCGCACCTCGCCGGTGCCGAAGTCGTTGCCTCGGTGGGCAGTCCGGCCCGTGGCGCGGGTCTGGTCGAGCTGGGCGCGACCGAGGTGATCCTCGGTCCCGCGGCTTTGCGCGGCCGCGTCTTCGGCGCGGTCGACAATGTCGGCGGCCAGCAGCTGGCCGACGCCTATCTGCGGCTCGAGACCGGCGGCACGGTGGTGGCGGTCGGCAAGGCCTCGAAGCAGCCGACCCTCATCGATTTCGAGGAGGCCCGCATGCGGGTCGATCGCGCGCGGATCGAGACCTTCGTCATCGGCACCCCGCTCGGCGGCGAGCTCGCCGAACTGGTCGGCCTGGCCGAACGCGGGCAGCTGGATCTGGCCATCGGCTGGCGCGGCGACTGGACCGACCACCTGCGCGCCGCCGACGCCCTGGTGAGCCGCCGGGTCCCCGGCAAGGCGGTGCTCGACGTGCGCCGCGCGGACTGAGTCAGAACCTCGAAAAGCGGCTCGTACCAGCACTATTCGTGCCCAGTGTCTCGACGATGACCGGTCGGTGAGCCGCCCGTGGATACGTTCACCCCGTGGCCGCGCGCGAACGGGCGGTGAGCCACTGGCACGAGCGGTACGAGCAGAGGAGACAGGCCATGACCACCCGTGGAGAGAACCGCGCCGTCGTATTGGGGGGTGGGCTCGCCGGTTTGTTCGCCACCCGCGTGCTCGCCGAGAAGTACGAGCGGGTAACCCTTGTCGACCGGGACCACCTGACCGGTCCGAACCTGCTGCGGCGCGGCCTGCCGCAGGGCCACCACCTGCACGGTCTGCTCTCGCGCGGCCAGCAGATCGCCGAGGAGCTGTTCCCCGGCCTGACCGACAAGATGGTCGCCGACGGCGCGGCCATCGGCGACGCGTCCAAGGACGTGCGCTGGATCATCAATGGCAAGAAGCTGGTTCAGGTGGACTCGGGCCTGGTCTGCCTGACCGCCAGCCGCCCGTTCTTCGAGGGCCACATCCGCGAGCGGGTGCTGGCGCTGCCGAACGTGGAGCTGGCCGAGCAGTCCGACATCAGCCGCCTCGAGGTGGTCGAGGACGGCAAGCGGATCGCCGGTGTGTGGGTGTTCCCGGAGAACTCGCACGAGACCCTGATCCCCGCCGACCTGGTGGTCGACGCCTCGGGTCGCGGTTCGCGCGCCTCGGTGTGGCTCGACGACCTCGAGTTCGGCCGCGTCGAGGAGGAGAAGCACAAGATCGGCATGGGGTACGCCACCCGGTACTACCGCATCCCGGACGAGGCATTCGGCGACGACATCTCGATCAACACCGTCGCCTCGGCCGGTGTGCCGCGCGGCTGCATCTGCCAGAAGATCGACGGCGGCCGGGCCATCGTGACCGCCTACGGCATCCTCGGCGACCACCCGCCGACCGATCCCGAGGGCTTCCTGGCCTTCATCAAGACCCTTGCCGCGCCGGACATCTACGAGACGCTGCAGCAGGCGGTGCCGCTCAACGACCCGGTCGCCTACAAGTTCCCCACCAACCTGCGCCGCCACTACCAGCGCATGACCGCCTTCCCGGCCGGCTTCCTGGTGATCGGTGACGCGGTGGCCAGCTTCAACCCCAGCTACGCGCAGGGCATGACGGTCGCCGCCATGGGTTCGGCCGTGCTGCGCAAGCACGTCCAGGCCGACGGCGAGATCGATCCGCTGGCCTACTTCCGCGATCTGGCCGCCGAGGCCATCGACGGCTGCTGGGACATGGCGATCGGCGCCGACCTGAGCTACCCCGAGGTCCAGGGTGAGCGCACCCCGGAGATCCTCGAGGCGCACGCCTTCATCGCCAAGGTCCAGGACGCGGCCGCCCGCGACGGCGACGTGTCGCGTGCCTACCAGCGCGTCATCGGCCTGGCCGATCCCGCCACGGTGCTGCACGAGCCGGCCCTCGAAGCCAAGATCTTCGCGGAGTAGTCATGACCGTAGAACGAATCAGCCTGGGCGAGTTCACCTTCGACGTCGACATCGCCGGTCCCGCCGACGGCCCGGCCGTGCTCCTGCTGCACGGCTTCCCGCACAGCCGCGAGTCCTGGAACGAGGTGGCGCCCATCCTGCACGAGGCCGGGCTGCGCACCATCGCGCCGGATCAGCGCGGGTACTCCGACGGCGCGCGGCCGGCCGAGGTGGCCGACTACGCGCTGCCGAAGCTGGTGGCCGACGCGCTCGGCATCCTGGACGCGCTGGGCGTCGAGTCCGCGCACGTGGTCGGTCACGACTGGGGCGCCGCGGTCGCGTGGTATCTCGGTGCGCGCCACCCGGATCGGGTGCGCAGCCTGGTCGCGCTGGCCATCCCGCACCTCGACGCCTACCAGCACGCCTACCGGGTCGACGAGGAGCAGCAGCACAGCTCGCAATACGTCGAATTCCTCATGTCGGCCGACTCCGGCGCGCAGTTCCTCGCCGACGAGGCCGCCCAGCTGTGGGCGTGGTTCGCCCAGGCGGGGGAGGGCGTGCTGACCCCGGAACAGGTGAGCCGCTACGTCACCAAGCACAGCGACCCGGCCGTGCTCGAGGCGGCGCTGAACTGGTACCGCGCCAACAACCTGCTCGGCGAGCCGTTCGGCTTCGGGCCGGTGACCGTCCCGACGACCTTCGTCTGGAGCGTCACCGACACCGCCGTCAGCAAGCTCGCGGTCACCGAGACCGCCCAGCACGTCACCGGCCCGTACCGGCTGGTCACGCTGGAGAAGACCTCGCACTGGCAGCCGCAGCAGGCGCCGGAAACCGTTGCGGGAGAGATCTTGAACCTGGTGCGCGCCGGAGAGGTCCAGAGCCGATGACCACGATCGAGAACGCACCGGACTACGCCGAACCGTATCTGCTCGGGGTGCTGGCCACGGCCGGGCTCGATGTCGAGTACACCCGCGGTGAGGCCGACACCCTGTACTACCGCAAGGACGGTCAGGAGATCGCCGTCCTCGACTTCGTCGGCGGCTACGGTTCGACGCTGCTCGGGCACAGCAATCCCGAGCTGATCGAGCACGCCCGCGAACTGCTGGCCGGTCAGACGCCGATCCACGCCCAGTTCTCACGCCACTCGTACGCCAATCGCGTGGTGTCCCAGCTGAATTCGATCATCCGGCGCGAGCTGGACGACGACGAGAACTACTTCGCGATCTTCGCCAACAGTGGTGCGGAGGCCATCGAGGCCGCCATGAAGCACGCCGAGTTCGAACGCTTCGCGCGGATCGCCGGGCTGCGGGCCGAACTCGAGGCCAATGTCGAGGCCGCGCGCGCCGCCGTCGCGGACGGGCGGGCGTCGGGCGATATCGAGGCCCTGGTGGCCGCGGCATCCGCGCACAACGACGCGTTGTTCGCGAGCACGCCGCTGTTCCTGAGCCCCGTCGGATCCTTCCACGGCAAGCTCGCGGGCAGCGTCCAGCTCACCTACAACCCGATCTACCGGTCGGTGTTCTCGGCGCTGGCCGCCCAGGCCCGGTTCGTCCCGATGGACCAGCCCGGCGCGCTCGACGAGATCGTCGCCGCCGAACGGCGCGACCTGCACGACCTGGAGATCGCCGACGGCCGGGTGCGCGTGACGCCGCGGTCGTTCCCGGTGTTCTGCGCCCTGGTGCTGGAACCGATCCTGGGCGAGGGCGGCATCCACGAGGTGCCGGTGGAATTCGCCAAGGACGTCAACCGGGTCGCCGCCGACCTCGGCATCCCGGTGGTCGTCGACGAGATCCAGGCCGGAATGGGCCGGACCGGCGCGTTCCTGTCCAGCAGCCATCTGGGTCTGCGCGGCGACTACTACGCCATGGCCAAGAGCCTGGGCGGCGGTATCGCCAAGGCCGCGGTGCTGCTGGTGCGCGAGTCGCGGTACCTGCGCGACTTCGAGATGATGCACAGCTCGACCTTCGCCAAGGACAGCTTCTCCTGCCTGATGGCGGAGAAGGTGCTCGGCGTGCTCGAGGCGAACGACGGCGAGGTGTATCGCACGGCGGCGCAACGGGGTTCGGAGCTGCTGACCGCGCTGCGCGGGCTGCGGGCCGAGTTCCCGACCGTCATCGCGGACGTGCGCGGCCGCGGCCTGATGGCCGGTCTGGAGTTCGCGAACCTGGCCGAGGCGGACTCGCAGGTGCTGCGGGAACTCGACGGCAGTGGCTTCTTCGGCTACTACGTCTCGGGTTTCCTGTTGCGTGAGCACAACATTCGCACCTTCCCCACCTCGAGCGCGGTCTACACCCTGCGGTTCGAGCCGTCGGTCCACCTCACCACGTCCGATATCGACCGGCTGATCGTCGCCCTGCGCGACGTGTGCCTCGAGATTCGCGACGCGGAGGGCGCCCGCCTGGCGCCGATCGCCTGAACGGACAGAAGGAGAGACACACCATGATCGACACCTTCGACGTCGAACGGGTGACCCCGGACGACGAGCGCTACGGCGTGCTCGCGGCCAGCTTCAACGGCCGATGGAGTGGCGCGCCCGAGTACGTGCTGCTGCCCAAGACGGCCGACGAGGCCGTGGCGGCGGTGCAGCACGTACTCGATCGCGGCGTGCGGTTCGCGCTGCAGAGCAGTGGCGCGTGCTACGAGGACCTGATCGTCAACCCGGACATCCAGGTCATCATCAGTGCGTCGCAACTGAATTCGGTCGACTACGACGCCGAGCTGTCCGCGTTCGCGGTGGGCCCCGGCGTCAGCACCGCCGACCTGTACCAGAAGCTGTACGACGGCTGGCAGGTCACCGTCCCGGCCGGGATCGGTCCGCCGGTCGCGCTGGGCGGGCAGATGACCAACGCGGGCTACGGTCCGCTGTCGCGTCAGTTCGGGCATCTCGTCGACTACCTCGAGGCCGTCGAGGTCGTCGTCGCGGACGCCGACGGCAAGGCCCGCAAGGTCGTGGCGACCCGGCGGGCCGACGACCCGAACCGGGACCTGTGGTGGGCGCACACCGGCGGCGGTGGCGGCACCTACGGGCTGGCCACCAAGTTCTGGCTGCGCGCGCCCGGCGCGACGGGCGCCGAGCCGGCCGACCAGTTGCCCTCGGCTCCACGGGAACTGATCGTGTCCGAGGTCGTCTGGTCCTGGGATCAGCTGACCGAGGACGCGTTCGGCAAGCTGCTCACCACCTTCACCGCCTGGCACGAGAAGCACGCGGGCGTCGACTCGCCGTACGTGAATCTGTTCAGCGCGCTGAAGCCGCGCCACATCTCGGCCGGTGAGTTCCTGATGTCCTCGCAGATCGACGCGGCCACCCCGGACGCCGACCGGCTGCTCGACGAGTTCCTGGCCGCCATGGCCGAGGGCGCCGGCATCACCTACCGGGTCGACGCGCGCAAGCGGGTCGAGTGGATCTCCCACGTCACCGCGTGGGCGGATCTGGGCGGCGACGGCTGGGAAGGCAAGGGGCGCTTCAAGGCCAAGTCGGCCTACCTGCGCACCGCGCTGCCCGCCGACCAGGTGGCGGCGCTGTACCGCAACCTCACCGATCCGGCGTTCGACAACCCCGCCACCCTGGTGGAGATCGCCGGGTACGGCGGTCACGTCAACACCGTCGAGGCCGCGGAAACCGCGTCCCCGCAGCGGGATTCGATCATCAAGATGCTCTACATCGTGATGTGGGCGACGCCGGAGGAGGACGCGGCCCAGCTGGCCTGGCTGCGCCGCTTCTACGCCGACGTCTACGCCGCGACCGGTGGAGTGCCGGGACGGGGCGGCGCCAACGACGGCGCGGTCCTGAACTACACCGACACCGATCCGCTGGACCCGGCGCTGTACACCGCGCCGATTCCGTGGCAGGAGCTGTACTTCGGCGACGCCCTGCCGCGCCTGCGGGAGATCAAGGCGACGTGGGATCCGCGCGGCCTCTTCACCCACGCCCTGGCCGTTCGCGGCGACAACTGACCGCACTACCGGATCACCCTGGAGGCATCCGATGACCTCGCTCGAGAAGATCGAGTACTTCGACGACCGCTACCGCAAGGCCCGCGCCGGGCTGGGCGGCGCGCTGCCCGACGCCGACACCATCGGCGACTTCATGGGCGCTTGGTACAAGGCGGTCAACTCCGCCGACATCGACGCGCAGCTGGCCATGTGCACCGACGACATCCTGGTCGAGGACCCGGCCATGTTCGGCCGGTTCAGCAAGGGGCACGACGACTTCCGCCTCTTCGCCCAGATCACCTACAAGGCGTTCCCGGACATGCGGTTCGAGGCCACCGGCGCGCCGCTGGTGTCCCTGGACGGCAACCGCATCGTGGTGCCGTGGCACGGCATGGGCACCCTGTCCGGCGGCATCTCCGGCTGGCCGCCGGAGCACCCGGAGGAGCCGGTCGCGGCCACCGGGCGCACGTTCGATCTGGAGGGCATGGACACCTACGAGTTCCGTGACGGCCTGATCAGCTACTGGCGCATCAGCTACGACAACTTCGAGATGTCGCAGCAGCTGGGCCTGATGGGCTGACACTCCTCCTGATCGGTTCGCGCCGGGCGCCGGGTACCCCTTCCCGGCGCCCGGCGCGAAACCGTTCGGTATACGACAAGGGAATTCGTGTGATGGAAAAACGTCTGTCCGGCAACCCTTCTCCGAACGCGTGGATTCGCCGATTCGGTCCGGCGCCCGACGCCCCGCACCGATTGGTTTGCTTTCCGTACGCGGGCGGAGCCGCGAGCTATTTCTTCCAATGGATGCAGGCCCTCGCACCCGAAATCGACGTGCTCGCCGTGCAATATCCCGGCCGCCAGGAACGCCGCACCGAAACGGTCGTCGACGATATCGATCGGCTCGCCGATCACATTGCCGCGGAGTTGCTTCCGTGGCTGGACCGGCCCACCGCGTTCTTCGGGCACAGCATGGGCGCGATCCTCGCCTTCGAGGTCGCGCTGCGACTGGAACGGTCCGGGACCCGGCTCACCGAACTGTTCGTCTCCGGCCGGCGCGCCCCCGCCACCAGCCGCGACGAGCGCACCTACCTGGCCGATGACGCCGAGCTGCTCGACGATGTCGTCCGCCTGGGCGCGACCGACGCCGTCGCGCTCGCCGATCCGGAGATCGCCGCCATGGTGCTACCCGTCATCCGTGGCGACTACCGGGCCATCGAACGTTACCGGTGGACCGACGGGCCTCGGGTGCGCTGCGGGATAACGGCGTTCACCGGGAACATCGACCCCAAGACCACCGTCGCCGAGATGGCCGAATGGCGGACGCACACGCACGGCGGGTTCGAGTTGCGCGAGTTTCGCGGGGGCCATTTCTTCATCAACGAGCATGTCGCCGCGCTGCACGCGGAGATCCGTGAACGGGCCACCGGCACCGCGGTGTGGTCGAAATAACTGAATTACCAACGGATTACCAACCTGTTCCGATCGCACGGCTACGTTGAAATCACGCCTTCTGATGGCGTCACTTCCACACCACGTGCCGAATAGGCAAGGGGGAGAGCCGTTTTGAGTTCCATCAACGCCACCGATAATGCCGGGATCGCCGTCATCGGATTCGCGTGCCGCCTACCCGGCGCGGGCAACCCCGCCGAGTTCTGGGAACTGCTGAGCTCGGGCACCAGCGCCATCTCCTCCTGGCCCGACGACCGCGCCGCGTACGCCGGGGCGGGCGACCGTCCCGAGCGGCGCGGCGCGTTCCTGGCCGATGTCGAGGGCTTCGACGCGCCGTTCTTCGGGATCTCCCCGCGCGAGGCGGCCGCGATGGACCCGCGGCAGCGGCTGGTGCTCGAACTCGCCTGGGAGGCCCTGGAAGACGCCGGCACCCGGCCCGAGCAGCTGCGCGGCGGCGACACCGCGGTGCTGGTCGGCACCCACCGCGACGACTACGCCGCGCTGCTCGGCACCCTGCCCGAGGACGCCATCACCCATCACAGCCTGACCGGCGCCAGCCGCGGCGTGATCGCCAACCGGGTCTCCTACTTCCTGGGCGTGCACGGGCCCAGCCTGACCGTCGACTCGGTGCAGTCCTCGGCCCTGGTGGCGGTGCATCTGGCCTGCCAGAGCCTGCGTGCCGGCGAGGCGTCCACGGCCCTGGTGGCCGGCGTCAACCTGAACCTGTCCGCGGCGACCGCGGTCGCGACCGAGCGTTTCGGCGGGCTCTCGCCCACCGGCACCTCCGCCGCCTTCGACGCCAGCGCCGATGGCTTCGTGCGCGGTGAGGGCGCCGTCGCGCTGCTGCTGAAGCCGCTGGCCGACGCCATCGCGGCCGGTGACCGCGTCCACGGCGTGATCCACGGCAGCGCGGTCAACAACGACGGCGCGACCGAGGGACTCACGGTGCCCGGGCAGGCCGCCCAGGAACAGGTCCTGCGGGAGGCGTACCGGCGGGCCGGGGTGTCCGCGGCGCAGGTCCAGTACGTCGAGACCCACGGCACCGGGACGCCGGTCGGCGATCCGATCGAGGCGGCCGCGCTCGGCGCGGTACTGGGGCCGGGGCGGACCCGGCCGCTGCCGATCGGCTCGGTGAAGACCAATATCGGGCACCTGGAGGGCGCGGCCGGGCTGGCCGGACTGCTCAAAGTGCTGCTGTGCCTGCGGAATCGGCAGCTGCCGCCGAGCCTGAACTTCTCGGACCCGAATCCCGCGATCCCGTTCGGTGCGCTGAATCTCGCTGTGCAGACCGGGCTTTCGGGGTGGCCCGAGCCCACCGTGCCGCTGGTCGCGGGGGTGAGCTCGTTCGGCATGGGCGGCACCAACTGCCACCTGGTGGTGGGTGAAGCACCGGAGAACGAGCCGGTGGCCGAGGTGGGCCGTCCGCTCGCGGTCGTGCCGTGGGTGCTCTCGGCGCGCACGCCCGAAGCGCTCGCTGACCAGGCGAAGCGGCTCGCGGAACTCACCGCGCCGGATCTCGACGATGTGGGCTGGTCGCTGGCCACCACCCGGGCGACGTTCGACCACCGCGCCGTGGTCGCCGCGGGCGACGGCC
Source organism: Nocardia sp. CA-145437 (assembly GCF_050956485.1). NCBI lineage: Bacteria > Bacillati > Actinomycetota > Actinomycetes > Mycobacteriales > Nocardiaceae > Nocardia > Nocardia sp. CA-145437. The sequence continues at coordinate 1,659,888 of NZ_CP191204.1, forward strand.
CGGCCCGGCAGCGCGCGCTCGAGGCGCTCGCCGCGGGGCTGCCCGCGCCGCAGCTGGTGACCGGTTCGGTCGAGCCGGGCGAGTCGGCGGTGGTGTTCTCCGGGCAGGGCGGGCAGCGGATCGGGATGGGCTTGGACCTCTACCGCGAATTCCCGGTCTTCGCCGCGGAATTCGACGCCGTCGCCGCGCATCTGGATCCGGTCCTGGACCGCCCGCTGCGCGACCTCATCGCCACCGGCGAGGACCTGGACCAGACCGGCTACGCGCAGCCCGCGCTGTTCGCGCTGCAGGTGGCGCTGTACCGGCTGGTCGAATCATGGGGTGTCGCACCGGATTTCGTCGCCGGGCATTCCATCGGTGAGATCGCCGCGGCGCACGTGGCGGGGGTATTGTCGCGCGCCGACGCGGCCACCCTGATCGCGGCGCGCGGACGGCTCATGCAGGCGCTGCCGAGCGGCGGGGCCATGATCGCGCTGGAGGCCACCGAGGACGAGGTCGCGCCACTGCTGGCCGGACTGCCCGAACTGGGGATCGCCGCCGTCAACGGGCCGCGCGCGGTCGTCATCGCCGGACCGGAGCGCGGCGCGGTCGAGGTCGCCGCCCTGGTGTCCGCGATGGGACGGAAGACCAAGCGGCTCACTGTCTCCCACGCCTTCCACTCACCGCTCATGGAGCCGATGCTCGACGGGTTCGCGGCGGTGGTGCGGACCCTGACCTTCGCGCAGCCGACTCTGCGGGCGGTGTCCTCGGTGACCGGGGGACCCGCGCAGGAGTGGGCGTCGGCGGACTACTGGGTGGAGCACATCCGGCAGCCGGTCCGATTCGCGGACGCCGTCCGCACGCTCGAAACCTACGGTGTGACACAGGTATTCGAGCTCGGTCCCGACGGGGTGTGCTCGGCCATGATCGCCGACGCGGCCGTCGACGCCGAGCGGATCACCGCCGTCCCGGCCCTGCGCCCGGACCGCGACGAACCCGCCACCATCGTGGCCGCGGCGGGGCAGCTGTACACCCGGGGTGCGCGGATCGACTGGCCCGCACTGTTCTCCGGGTCCGGTGCGCGGGTCGTGGACCTGCCGACGTATCCGTTCCAGCGCCGCCGGTATCCGCTCCTGGGGGGTGCGGCGGTGCCCGCTGTCGCCCCGGTGACGGCCACGCCCGCCCCGGCGGAGGTGGCGGTCGCCGCTCCCGCGGTGGCGGACATCGACGTGGATGCGCTGGTCACCGGCCACATCCGGGCCGTGCTCGGCTTCGACGCCACCGAACGCGTCGACGTCCACGCCCGCTTCCGTGACCTCGGGTTCGATTCCCTGCTCGGGGTGGAGCTGCGCAAGGCGCTCGCGCGCGCCACCGACCTGAGCCTGCCCGGCGGGCTGCTGTTCGACTACCCGACGCCCGCGACCCTGATCGACTACCTGAACGCCGCGCTCACCGGCACCACGAATGATGGTGCGGCCGAGACGTTCACGGCCGCCGGTGACGAGCCCATCGCCATCGTCGGCATGGCCTGCCGCTATCCGGGCGGCATCGCCGGACCCGACGACCTGTGGCGGGTGGTGGCCGACGGCATCGACGCCATCACCGAATTCCCGGCCGACCGCGGGTGGGACGAGGCTCTCTTCGACGGGGACCGGCCCGGCGGCAGCTACGTGCGGCTCGGCGGCTTCCTCGAGCACGCCGACGAGTTCGACGCGGCCCTGTTCGGCATCTCGCCGCGTGAGGCGCTGGCCATGGACCCGCAGCAGCGACTGCTGCTCGAAACCTCCTGGGAGGCCATCGAACACGCGAGCATCGATCCGCAGTCGCTCGCCGGTTCGCGCACGGGCGTGTTCATCGGCGCGACCGTCTCCGACTACGGCCCGCGCATGCACACGCCCGCCGCGGGCACCGAGGGCTACGTGCTGACCGGTACCGCGAACAGCGTGATGTCGGGTCGCATCGCCTACCAGCTGGGCCTGCTCGGCCCGGCGCTGACCGTGGACACCGCGTGCTCCTCGTCGCTGGTCGCCATTCACCTCGCGGTGCGCTCGCTGCGCGCGGGGGAGTCCGCCCTGGCGCTGGCCGGTGGCGCGGCCGTGATGGCCAATCCCGGGATGTTCGTGGAGTTCTCGCGCCAGCGCGGCCTCGCGCCCGACGGCCGCTGCAAGCCGTTCGCGGCCGGCGCGGACGGCACGGCGTGGGCCGAGGGCGCGGGCGTGCTGCTGCTGGAGCGGCTCTCCGACGCGCGCCGCAATGGCCACCGGGTGCTCGGTGTCATTCGCGGCACCGCCATCAACCAGGACGGCGCGTCCAATGGCCTGACCGCGCCCAACGGTCCCGCGCAGCGGCGCGTGATCGGCGCGGCCCTCGCCGACGCCGGGCTGACCGCCGGAGCGGTCGACGCGGTGGAGGCCCACGGCACGGGCACCGCGCTGGGCGACCCCATCGAGGCCGACGCCCTGCTCGCGACCTATGGCGCACAGCGTGACTCGGGCATACCCCTGTACCTGGGATCGCTGAAATCGAACATCGGCCACGCGCAGGCCGCCGCCGGTGTGGCCGGTGTGATCAAGATGGTGCAGGCCATGCGGCACGGCGTGCTGCCCGGCACCCTGCACCTCGACGCGCCCACCCCGCACGTCGACTGGTCGGCGGGCAGCATCGAACTGCTGGCCCATCCGCGCGACTGGCCGCGCGGGGCCCACCCGCGCCGGGCCGGCGTGTCCTCCTTCGGCATCAGCGGCACCAACGCCCACCTCGTCCTCGAAGAGGCCGAGTCCGACTCCCCGGCAGCCGCATTCCCCGCGGACCCCTCCGATCCGACCGGAACCGTGGTCCCCGCAGCCGCGCCGCCCGGAACCGGGGTGGCCGCCGTCGCGCCCACCCCGTCCACGTCCGCTGGATCTGAGAACGCGCTCTCGGTAGCCCCGTCCGGGGCAACCACATTCGCGGCGAGCGCGGCCGCGCGGCCGGTGGCGTGGCTGGTGTCCGGCCGGGACCGGCAGGCCCTGCGCGCGCAGGCGGGCAAGCTGGACGAGTTCGTCGGCGCGCGGCCGGACGCATCGGTCGGCGCGTTCGCCCACTCGCTGGTGCGGACCCGGGCGCTGCTGCCCGAACGCGCGGTCGTGGTCGGCCGCACGCCCGCGGATCTCCGGTCCGGTCTGGCTGCCCTGCGCGATGGAATCGACGCGCCGCAGCTGGTGTCGGGACGGGCCACACGTGCTGTGCGCACCGCGTTCCTGTTCACCGGTCAGGGTGCGCAGCGTCTCGGTATGGGGCAGGAGCTCTATGCCGCTTACCCGGCGTTCGCCGCGGCTTTCGACGCGGTGTGCGCGGCCTTCGACCCGTGGCTGGCACTGCCGCTGCGCGAGGTCGTTCGCGACGACATCGACGCCCTGGACCGGACCGAGTACACCCAGCCCGCCCTGTTCGCGGTGGAGGTGGCGCTCGCCGCGCTGTGCCGCGAGCTGGGCCTGATTCCCGATGCGGTGGCCGGTCATTCGATCGGTGAGCTGGCGGCGCTGCACGTCGCCGGTGGAATCGGACTGGCCGATGCCGCGAAGCTGGTGGCCGCGCGCGGTCGGCTGATGCAGGCGGCGCGAGCGGGTGGGGCGATGATCGCCATCGGCGCGCCCGCCGACGAGGTGGCCGCATCGCTCGACGGGCACGCGGTGGATATCGCGGCGGTGAACGGACCTGCCTCCGTGGTGGTCTCCGGTGACACCGATGCCGCCGAGGCCGTCGCCGAGCGGTGGCGGGCGGCCGGTCATCGCACGCACACGTTGCGGGTCAGTCACGCCTTCCACTCCGCGCACATGGATTCCGCGCTGGCGGAGTTCCAGGCCGTCGCCGAGTCGGTGTCCTTCACCGACCCCGTGATTCCCGTGGTGTCCGCGCTCTCACCCGAGCAGGCCGATCTCACCTCGCCCGACTACTGGGTGCGTCAGCTGCGCGGCACCGTGCGCTTCCTCGACGCCGTGCGCACGCTCGAGAACGACGACATTCGACTGTTCGTGGAGATCGGCCCCGATGCCGTGCTCACCGCCATGGCCCGTGAATCCTTCGCGACCCCGGCGTCGATCGCGGTGCCCCTGCTGCGCCGCGGCCGCCCCGAGGACGACACCTTCGTGACCGGTCTGGCCACCGCGCACGTCCACGGCGCGCCCGCCGACCTGACCGCCCTGGTCGAATCACCGTCGGCCCCGGTCGAATTGCCGACCTACGCGTTCCAGCGCGGCAGCTACTGGCTGCGCGGCGGCACCGAGCGGCCCGCCGCCGGGCATCCGATCCTCACCACCCGGGTCGATCGCGCGGACCGCGACGAGGTGCTCTTCAGCGGCACCCTGACCACCGCCGAACACGGCTGGCTGCGCGACCACGTCATCGCCGGTGCGCCGATCCTGCCCGCCGCCGCCTTCGTGGACTTCGCCGTCGCGGCGGCGAATCTGCTGGGCGCCGAACAGGTTTCCGAAGTCGTGGTGGAAGCCGCGCTGCCGCTGGCCGGTTCGGTGGAGGTGCAGCTGATCGCCGGCGCCGCCGGAGCGAACGAGCGTCGGCCCTTCACGATCCACGCCCGGACCGCCGAGGACGCGCCCTGGTCGCGGCACGCCTCCGGATTCTTCGACCTCGCCGCCGCGCCCGCCCCCGGCCTCGGCGACGAGTGGCCCGCACCGGATGCCGTCGAGGAGCCGATCGAGCACGCCTACGACCGGCTCGCCGGCCTCGGCTACCAGTACGGCGCCGCCTTCCGTGGCCTGACCCGCTGGTGGCGCACCGACGACGCGCTGTTCGCGGAAGTCCGGCTGCCCGACGCCCGTATCGACGAGGCCGGTCGCTACGGCCTCCATCCCGCGCTGCTCGACGCCGTCCTGCACCCGCTGGTGCTCGACCTGGCCGATGCCGCCGGGCCCCGGGAGATGCTGCTGCCTTACGCGTTCTCCGCTGTACGCGTGAGCCTTCCAGGCACGAGCGCACTGCGCGCCCGCCTGATCCGCACCGGCCGGACGTCGGCCGAGATCACCGTCACCACCGAGGACGGCACCCCGGTCGCCGTCATCGGGGCGCTGGACTTCCGGCCCACCGCCGTCGAGGGCTTGGTCGCCAGGCCGCCGCTGTACGCCCTCGCCTGGCAGCCGCTGCCCGAATCCGACTCCACCGGAACCGAAGTCGAGACCCTCGTCCTCGACCCCGGAGACACTCCCGAACAGGTGCACGCGGCCACGATCCTGGCCACCGAATCGATCCAGCGCCACCTGGCCCAGGCACGCTCGCCGCTCGTCCTCGTCACCCGTGGCGCGGTGGCCACCACCGCGGGCGAGCGGGTCGACGACCTCGCCGGCGCCGCGGTGTGGGGTCTCGCCCGCGTCGCCGCGAGCGAACACCCCGGACGGGTGCTGGTGCTCGACATCCCGGCGCAGGACGAGATCGGGGAGTGGCCGCACCGGGCCGCCGCCTCCGGGGAAGCCCAGCTCGCCGTCCGCGACGGTGCGCTGCACATCCCCCGGGTCGCCACGCGCACAGCCGAATTCACCGGCACGCCGATCCGCGCCGACGGCACCGCGCTGATCACCGGCGGTACCGGCGGCCTCGGCGCGCTGTTCGCCCGTCACCTGGTCGCCGAACACGGTGTGCGCCACCTGCTGCTGGTCAGCCGCCGCGGCCCGGCCACCCCCGGCGCGGAGGACCTGACCGCCGACCTGCGCGCCGCCGGTGCGACCGTCGAGGTGCTCGCGGCCGATATGGCCGACCCGAACGCCGTCGCCGGGGTGCTCGCCGCGGTCCCCGCCGACCGTCCGCTGCGGGCGGTGGTGCACGCCGCGGGCACGCTCGCCGACGCCATGATCGACACGCTGACCGCCGAGCAGATCCACACCGTGCTGCGCCCGAAGGTCGACGCCGCCTGGCAGTTGCACCGGGCCACGGCCGACCTGGATCTCGACGCGTTCATCCTGTTCTCGTCGCTGTCGGGCACCATCGGCACGGCGGGACAGGGCAATTACGCCGCGGCCAACGCCTATCTCGACGGCCTCGCCGCCCATCGCGCCGCCGCGGGCCTGCCCGCCCGCTCGCTGGCGTGGGGTCTGTGGGACACCTCGGTCGGCATGGGGACGGGTCTGTCCGCGGCCGATATCGAGCGCTGGAAGCGCCTGGGCGCACCGCCGTTGACCGTCGAGACGGGCCTGGCGCTGTTCGACACCGCGCTCGGCAGCCCCGAACCGGTCGTGGTCGCGGCGACCATCGACTACGGCGTGCCCGCCGCGGCCGCCCCGGCCATCCTGCGCGCACCCGTGCGCCGGGGGAACCGGACCGCGGGCGGCGCCTGGGCCGACCGCATGACCGCCCTCGCCGACGACCGGCGCGCCGACGCGCTGCTGGAGTACGTGCTGAGCGTGAGCGCCGCGGTGCTGGGCCATGATTCGGCCTCCGGCCTCGACGCCGACAGCGCCTTCCGGGAACTGGGCTTCGACTCGCTGGCCGGGCTCGAACTGCGCAACCGGATCGGCGCCGAGACCGGCCTCACCCTGGGCGCGACCGTCGTCTTCGACCACCCGTCGCCGACCGCGCTGGCCACCCACCTCGGGGAACTGCTGCGGCCGAAGCAGCCCGCCGCCACGGTGGCGGTGAAAGCCCGCACCGCCCAGGACGATCCGATCGTGATCGTCGGCATGGCCTGCCGCTATCCCGGCGACGTCCGCACGCCCGGCCACCTGTGGCAGCTGGTCGCCGACGGTGTCGACGCCATCGGCGAGTTCCCGGTCAACCGCGGCTGGAACGTGGAGGAGCTCTACGATCCGCGCTCCGAACGTCCGGGCACCTCCTCGACCAAGAACGGCGGCTTCCTCTACGACGCCGACCTGTTCGACGCGGACTTCTTCGGCATCTCCCCGCGCGAGGCCACGGCCACCGACCCGCAGCAGCGGCTGCTGCTCGAAACTGCCTGGGAGGCAATGGAATACGCGGCCATCGACCCGGCGACCCTGCGCGGCAGCCGCACCGGCGTCTTCACCGGGGCCATGTACGACGACTACGCCATCCGGGTGCAGGGCGCGGCGGGCGAATTCGAGGGCCTGCTGCTGGCGGGCAACCTGTCCAGCGTGATCTCCGGCCGCCTGGCCTACACCTTCGGCTTCGAGGGTCCCGCGATCACGGTCGACACCGCCTGCTCGTCCTCGCTGGTCGCCATGCACCTGGCCGCGCAATCGCTGCGCAGCGGGGAATGCGATCTCGCGGTCGCCGGCGGCGTCACCGTGATGTCCACCCCGAACACCTTCGTCGAGTTCTCCCGGCAGCGCGGCCTGTCCGCCGACGGCCGCTGCAAGGCGTTCAGCGCCGACGCCGACGGCACCGGCTGGTCGGAAGGTGTGGGACTGGTCGTGCTGCAACGACTCTCCGACGCCCGCGCCGCCGGACACGAGGTGCTGGCGGTGCTGCGCGGCACCGCGGTCAACCAGGACGGCGCGTCCAACGGCCTGACCGCGCCCTCCGGCCCGGCGCAGGAGCGGGTGATCCGCGCGGCATTGGCCGACGCCGGACTGTCCGCCGCCGAGGTGGACGCGGTGGAGGCGCACGGCACCGGCACCCGGCTGGGCGACCCGATCGAAGCGCAGGCCCTGCTCGCCACCTACGGCAGCGACCGCGCGGACGACCGGCCGCTGTGGCTCGGATCGTTGAAGTCGAATATCGGTCACTCGCAGGCGGCTTCGGGCGTGGGCGGCGTGATCAAGATGATCGAGGCCATGCGCCGGGGCGTGCTGCCGCGCACCCTGCACGCCGAAACGCCCAGCCCGCACGTGGACTGGTCGTCGGGTGCGGTGCGGCTGCTGACCGAGGCGCGGCCGTGGCCGGAGACCGGGCAGCCGCGCCGGGCCGGTGTGTCGTCGTTCGGTGTCAGCGGCACCAACGCGCACGTCATCCTGGAGCAGCCCGCCCCGCGGACCGCCGTCGCGGTCGCGCCGGAGCAGCCGGTGCCGTGGATCCTGTCCGCCAAGGACGACGCCGGACTGCGGGAGGTGGCCGCCCGGCTGCGCGACCACCTGGCCGAAACCGATGCCCGCCCGGCCGATATCGGCCTCACCCTGGCGACCGGACGCGCGCGGCACGATGTGCGCGCCGCCATCACCGGTGAGCCCGCCGAGCTGGCCCGGGCCCTCGACGACCTCGCCGCGGATCGGCCGAACACCGCCGTCGCCCGGGCGCGGCGGGGATCGCGCGGCACACTGGGCATGCTGTTCACCGGTCAGGGCAGTCAGCGGCTCGGGATGGGCCGCGAACTGTACGAGACCTCACCGGTTTTCGCGGAGGTCTTCGACGAGATCTGCGCGCTGCTGGACCCCGGTCTGGCGCGCCCGCTGCGCGAGGTGCTGTTCGCTCCGGAGGGCTCCGCCGACTCGGCGCTGCTCGACCAGACGCATTTCGCGCAGGCCGCGCTGTTCGCCGTCGAGACGGCCCTGTACCGGACCGTCGAAAGTCACGGTCTGCGACCGGATTACCTGACCGGGCACTCGATCGGCGAGGTCGCCGCCGCGCACGCCGCCGGGGTGCTCGACCTGGCCGGCGCCGCGACGCTGGTCTCGGCGCGCGGACGGCTCATGCAGGCGGCCCGCTCGCACGGCGCGATGATCGCCGTCGAGGCCACCGAGGCGGAGCTGGCCCCGGACCTGGCGGGGTACGGCGACGCCGTGGTGATCGCCGCGATCAACGGCCCGCGTTCGACCGTCATCTCCGGTGACGCCGACGCGGCCGCCGCGGTCGCCGAGCTGTGGCGCGAACGCGGCCGCAAGGTGCGGCAGCTGCCGGTCAGTCACGCCTTCCACTCCCCGCACATGGACGACGTGCTCGACGAATTCCACCGCGCCATCGCGCATCTGGACTTCCGGCCGCCGACCATTCCCCTGGTCTCCAATGTCACCGGAAGCCTGGCCACCGTGGAGGAGGTGACCGACCCCGGGTACTGGGTTCGCCACATCCGCCTCGCGGTGCGCTTCCTCGACGGCATCCGCTACCTCGAGAGCGCCGGCGTCACCGACTTCGTGGAGATCGGGCCCGACGGGGTGCTCTCCGCGCTGGCGCAGCAGACCCTCACCGCCACCGACGGTTTCGCCGCGCCCGTGCTGCGTCGCGGCCGTTCGGAGCGCCAGACGCTGACGGCGGCGGTGGCGATCGCGGGTATGCGCGGCCACCGCGTGGACTGGGACAGCCTGTACACCGGCGCCCGCCGGGTCGCCGCGCCCACCTACCCGTTCCAGCACAAGCGGTACTGGCTCGAACCCACCGGCCGGACACCGAATCTCGCCGAGCTGGGCCTGGGGGCCGCCGACCACCAGCTGCTGGGCGCGGCCGTCCCGATCGCGAATCGCGACGAGGTGCGTTTCACCACACGCCTGGGCGTCGAATCCGTGCCGTGGCTGGCCGACCACGCCCTCGACGGGCTGCCGGTCGTGGCGGGCACCGCGCTGGTCGACATGGTCCTGCACGCCGCGGGCCGGGTCGGCTGCGACGAGCTGGCCGAACTCACCATCGGCGCGCCGCTGGTGCTGCCGCCGGGCGGCACCACCGTCCAGGTCGGCATCGGGCTGCCCGACGAACTGGGCCGCCGCAGCGCCGAGGTCCACTCGCGTCGCACCGACGACGGCGAATGGGTCACGCACGCCGGCGGATTCGTGGTCGCCCGCACCGAGGACCGCGCCGCGGGCACGGTCGGCGCGATCGACGACTCCGAGTTCGACCTCACCGGCGTCTACGAGCGGCTGCACGACCTCGGCTACCAGTACGGTCCCGCGTTCCAGGGGTTGAAGCGGGTGCGCCGCACCGACGAATCCCTGTTCGTCGCGGTCGAACTCCCGGAGGCCCGGCACGGCGACCACGTCGACCTGCACCCGGCCCTGCTCGACGCCGCGCTGCACGCGCTGCTGCCGGGCGTCACCGACGAGCCGGCCCGCTCGTGGCTGCCCTTCGCCTGGAGCGGCGTGCGGATCCACGCGACCGGAGCGACCGCGCTGCGGGTGCGCATCGACCTGGAGGACGCCGGAACCGACGCGCTGCGGGTATCGCTGCACGCCGACGATCCGGCCGGAGCGCCGGTGGCCACCGTCGATTCGCTGGTCCTGCGGGCTCGCACGGCCGTCACCGCCGCCACCGAGGTGGACGGGCTGCTCGTGCCCCGGCTGCGGCCCCTGCGGACCGGGGGCGACGGCGTCGGTGTGCAGATCATCGAAGCGCCCACCGGCTCGCCCAAGGCCGTGCTGCACGCCACCCTGGAGACCGTCCGCGACTGGCTCGCGCAGTCCGAGGGCGAGCGGCTCGCGATCGTCACCGCCGCGGGCGAACTCGGCCACGCGGGCATCCGCGGCCTGGTCCGGTCGGCGGAGGCGGAGAACCCGGGCCGGGTCACCGTCGTCGAGATCGACGAGTCCGAACGCTCGCGCGACGTCCTGGACCGGGCCGCCGCGACGGGCGAACCGCACGTCGTGGTGCGCGACGGTGAACTGTTCGCGCCCCGCCTCGAGCGGATGCGGCAGGTGGCGGGGGAGACCCCGGACTGGTCGCGCGGCACGGTCCTGATCACCGGCGGCACCGGCACCCTGGGCACACTGCTGGCCCGCCACCTGGTGGCCGAGCACGGCGCCCGGGACCTGCTGCTCCTCAGCCGCCGCGGCCCCGCCGCCCCGGGCGCGGCCGCATTGAGCTCGGAGCTGGCCGAATTCGGTGCGCGGGTCGCCATCGTGGCCGCCGACGTGACCGACCGCGACGCGCTCGCGGCCGCCATCGGCGACCGCACCATCGGCGCGGTCGTGCACACCGCGGGCCTCACCGAGGACGGTGTCGTCACCGCCCTCACCCGCGAACAGCTCGACCGGGTGCTGCGGCCCAAGCTCGACGCGGCCTGGCACCTGCACGAACTCACCCTGGCCCACCGGCCCGCGGCCTTCGTGCTGTACTCCTCGGTGGCGGGCCTGCTCGGCACCGCCGGGCAGGCGAACTACGCGGCCGCCAACACCTACCTGGACGGTCTCGCCGAACACCGGCAGTCCCAGGGCCTGCCCGCGACCTCGCTGGCGTGGGGCCTGTGGGCCGGGAGCAGCGAACTCAGCGGCCACCTCGAGGACGTGGACCTGCGGCGGCTCGCCCGCTCGGGCCTGCTGCCCCTCGACCCGGCCGCGGCCCTGGACCTGTTCGACGCCGCCGTCCGCACCGGGGAACCGGTGCTCGCGGTGACCCGGATCGATCAGGAAGCCTTGCGCGCCAACGAGTCCGGGGTGCCCGCGCCGCTGCGGGAACTGGTGCGCACCAAGGCGCGCCGCGCCGCCGCGGCGGCCTCGGCCGCACCGGATCCGACGGCCCGGCTGGCCGGACTCGACCCCGACGCGCGCATCCAGGCGCTCGCCGATCTGGTCCGGGCCCGCGCCGCCGCGGCCCTGGGCCACGACGACGACTCCGCCGTCACCCGGGACCGGTCCTTCCAGGAGCTCGGCTTCGACTCGCTCATGGCGGTCGAGTTGCGCAACGATCTCGGCAAGGCGCTCGGCCTGGCGCTGCCCGCCACGCTGATCTTCGATCACGCCAACCCGGCGGCCCTGGCCGAACACCTGGCCGGACAGCTCGGATTCGACACCGGCGCCACCGAAGTGCCCGTGCTCGAACTGATCGACGGCCTGCGCCCGTCCATCACGGCCGCGCTGACCGACACCGACACCGGCCAGGCCGCGGCCATCGCGGCCCGGCTGCGGGAACTGCTGAGCCTGGTCACCGCCGACACCGGCTTCGAGGGCGATCTCGACGCGGCGACCGACGACGAGCTCTACGCGCTCATCGACGAGCTCGACTGAATTCCCCCACCTCCCTTCCTCTTCCGACCTCAACCGAAAGGCGACGGCCGATGTCCGACCAGGCGAAGCTGCGCGAATACCTCAAGCGTGCGATCGCGGATTCCCACCAGGCCCGCAAGCAGCTGGCCGCCGTCGAGGAATCGATGCGCGAGCCGATCGCCGTCGTGGGACTGGGATGTCGCTACCCGGGCGGGGTCGTGAACCCGGCGGGACTGTGGGACCTGGTCACCCGGGGCGCGGACGCGGTCTCGGAATTCCCGACCAACCGCGGCTGGGACCTGGGCTCGCTGTTCGACAGCGACGCCGCGCAGGCCGGCCGGTCCTACAGCCGCGGCGGCGGATTCCTGCTCGACGCGGACCAGTTCGACGCGGGCTTCTTCGGACTGTCCCCGCGTGAGGCGCTGGCCATGGACCCGCAGCAGCGCCTGCTGCTCGAAACCGGCTGGGAGGCCCTGGAATCGGCGGGGCTGGTGCCGCGTGCGCTACGCGGCACCCAGACCGGTGTGTTCGCCGGGCTCATGTACTCCGACTACGGCGCGCGGCCGGGTGTGGGCGGGGAGTTCGAGGGGTATCTGTTCGCCGGCAGCGCGGGCAGTATCGCGGTGGGCCGGCTGGCGTACCTGCTGGGCCTGGAGGGTCCGGCGATCTCGGTCGACACCGCGTGCTCGTCCTCGCTGGTGGCGCTGCACCTGGCGGCGCAGTCCCTGCGGCGCGGGGAATGCGACCTGGCGCTGGCCGGTGGCGTGACGGTGATGTCGACACCGCAGGCGTTCGTGGAGTTCTCGCGTCTGCGCGGTCTGTCGGAGGACGGCCGCTGCCGCTCCTACGGCGCCGGCGCCGATGGGACCGGCTGGGCCGAGGGCGCTGGTTTGCTTGTGCTGCAACGCTTGTCGGACGCAGTGGCGGCGGGCCGGGAGGTGCTGGCCGTTATCCGCGGCAGCGCGATCAATCAGGACGGCGCTTCCAACGGCCTGACCGCGCCGTCCGGCCCCGCGCAGGAGCGGGTCATCCGGGCGGCCCTGGCCGACAGCCGGCTGTCCGCGAGTGAGGTCGACGCGGTCGAGGGCCACGGCACCGGCACCCGGCTCGGCGACCCGATCGAGGCGCGGGCCCTGCTGGCCACCTACGGCAGCGATCGGGCCGCCCGGCAGCCGCTGCTGCTCGGCTCGCTGAAATCCAACTTCGGGCACTCCCAGGCCGCCGCGGGCGTGGGCGGCGTGATCAAGATGATCGAGGCCATGCGGCACGGCGTGCTGCCCCGCACCCTGCACGCGGAAACCCCGACCCCCGAGGTGGATTGGTCCTCGGGGGCGGTGGAGCTGCTCGTGGAGCCCCGGGACTGGCCCGAGACCGGGCAGCCGCGCCGGGCCGGTGTGTCGTCGTTCGGGTTCGGCGGCACCAACGCCCACGTGATCGTCGAACAGGCTCCGGCGCCGGAAACCGCTGAGCCGCAGCCGATCACGGTGGAACTGCCCGTGGTGCCGTGGCTCGTCTCGGGCCGGACGCCGGAGGCCGTCGCCGCGCAGACCGCCAGACTGCGTGAGTACGTGGCGGGTTCGCCCGCCGGTGCGCTGGATATCGCCTACTCGCTGGCCACCGCGCGCACCGCCTTCGAGCACCGCACCGTGTTGTGGCCCGGCGCGGACGCCGCCGACACCGCGCCCATCGTCGCCGGTGAGGGCGGGCTGGGCGTGGTGTTCACCGGTCAGGGCGCGCAGCGAATCGGCATGGGCGCGGAGCTGGCGGCCCGTTTCCCGGTCTACGCCGAGGCCCTGGACGAGATCGCGGCCCTGCTGGATCCGCTGCTCGGCCGCTCGCTGCGGGAGCTGATCACCAGCGGTGACGGTCTCGACGGCACCGGGATGGCCCAGCCCGCGCTGTTCGCCGTCGAGGTCGCCCAGTGGCGGCTGTTGCGCTCCTGGGGCGTGAATGTTCGTGCGGTGGCGGGCCATTCGGTGGGTGAGTTCGCGGCCGCGCATGTGGCCGGTGTGCTGTCGTTGGCCGACGCGGCGCGTTTGGTGGCGGCTCGTGGCGCGTTGATGCAGGCGCTGGCGGCGGGTGGTGCGATGGTCGCTGTTTCGGTGTCGGAGGCGACGGTGCTGCCGCTGTTGGGCGATCTGGTGTCGATCGCTGCGGTGAACGGTCCGGAGTCGGTGGTGCTGTCGGGTCCGGAGGAGGCGGTGCTGGCGGTCGTGGCCCTGTTGGTCTGCCGTCACAAGCGGTTGACCGTGAGCCACGCCTTCCACTCGGCCCTGATGGACCCCATGCTCGAGCAGTTCCGCGCGGCCGCCGAGACCATCACCTACTCGCCGTCCACCATCCCGTTCGTCTCCACCCTCACCGGCCAGGTCGCCGAGCCGGCGGGCGCGGACTACTGGGTGGACCAGGTGCGCGGGGCCGTCCGCTTCGCCGACGCCGCGAAGACGCTCGCCGGACTCGGCGTCGACGCCATCGCGGAGATCGGGCCCGACGCCGTCCTCACCCCGCTGCTGGAAGCCGTCACCGACACCCCCGCGATCGCGCTGCAGCGCCGCGACAGCGCCGAAGCCGACACCCTCGTCCGCGGCCTCGCGAGCCTGCACACACACGGCATCGGCATCGACTGGGAGGCGTTCTTCGCCGGCACCGGCGCCCGCCGGGTCACGCTGCCCACCTACGCGTTCCAGCGCGAGCGGTACTGGCTGCACCCCAATACGGCCTCGGCCGCCTCGGGTTTCGACCCGATCGACCACCCGATCCTCACCGGCGTGCTGCACCTGTCCGACATCGACGGCACGCTGCTCACCGGTGTGCTCGACCCCAATACCCAGCCCTGGCTGACCCAACACAGCATCGACGGCGCCACCATCGTCCCTGGCACCCTGCTGCTCGAGTTGGCCTTCCGGGCCGCCGCCGAAGCCGCCGAAGAACTCTCCCGGGTCGAGGAATTCACCATCGCCGCGCCCCTGGAACTCACCGATCAGCCGGTGACGATCCGGGTCAGCATCGCCGCCGCCGACGACCACGGCAAGCGACAGGTGGAGATCCGCTCCCGCGTGGCAGGCGGCCAGGACTGGCGATTGCACGCCACCGGCCTGCTGGGCGGGGCCGACGCGAGCACCGACCTCGGCGTGATCGGCGAGTGGCCCCCGCGCGGCGCGCAGGAAGTCGACCTCACCGGGGCCTACGACCGCGCGGCCGACCACGGCTACGAGTACGGCCCGGTGTTCAACGGCTTGCGCAAGCTGTGGCGACGCGGCGAGGACCTGTTCGCCGAACTCGCCCTCGACGACGAGTACGCCGCCGGGGCCGACCGGTTCACCGTGCACCCCGCCCTGCTCGACGCCGCGGCGCACGCCCTGGTCCCGGGCATCTCCGACACCGATCGGCCCGCGCTGCTGCCGTTCTCGTGGTCCGGGGTCGCGATCCCCGAATTCCCGGCGACGGCGCTGCGGGTCCGGATCGCCCCGGCCGGGCGTGACGCGGTCGACATGCTCATCGCCGACGGATCCGGGGCGACCCTGATCGCCGTGGCAGCGCTGGCCCTGCGCCCGCAGGCCGCGGCCGGTGCGGACCAGACGCTGTTCGAGCTGGAGTGGAGCGAAATACCCACTCCTGCAGCGGCATCCGATCGCAGCGGGTGGGTGGCGGTCGGCGAGGTGCCGGGCGTGCAGACCCGGTACGCCGAGCTGGACGAGGTCACCGGCACGCCCGCCGTGGTCGTGGTCAGGCTGCCCGCCGCCGAGCAGGACGCGGAGATCCCTTCCGCCACACACGATGTCGTCCACCGCGCCCTCGCGGTCGTGCGCACCGCCATCGTCGACGAGCGGTTCGCGAATTCCCGGCTGGTATTCCTCACCGAGTCCGCGGCCGGTCCTTCCGCGGCGAACCTGCCGCAGACCGGAGCCTGGGGCCTGGTCCGCGCGGCCCAGACCGAACACCCGGAGCGGTTCACGCTCATCGACGTCGGCACCGACGCCGGTGCGTGGGACGCCCTCGACGCCGCCATCGCGAGCGGTGAGCCGCAGGTGTCGATTCGCGGTGGGGCCCTGCATGTCCCGCGCCTGATCCGCGCCCGCTCCGCCACCGTCGACACCGATCCGTGGACGCGGGGCATGGTGCTGATCACCGGCGGCACCGGCACTCTCGGCGCGGCCCTCGCCCGGCACCTGGTCGACACCCACGGCACCCGCTCGCTGCTGCTGCTGAGCCGCCGCGGTCTCGACGCGCCCGGCGCGACCGACCTGCGGACCGAATTGACCGAGCGCGGAGCGGAAGTCACGGTCCTCGCCTGCGACGTCACCGATCCGGCCGAGCTGGCCGCCGTCATCGCCGCGCACCCGGTGCACGCGGTCGTGCACACCGCGGGCGTACTCGCCGACGGCATCGTGGAATCGCTGACCCCCGACCAGGTCACCAGCGTGCTGCGGCCCAAGGTCGACGCGGCCTGGGCGCTGCACCAGGCCACCCGCGATCTGGAACTCGGTGCGTTCGTGCTGTTCTCGTCGCTGGCGGGCCTGGTCGGCACGGCCGGTCAGGCGAATTACGCCGCCGCCAACACCTTCCTCGACGCGCTCGCCGAGCACCGCCGCTCGCTCGGACTGCCCGCGGTGTCCATCGCGTACGGCCTGTGGGAGCAGGCCAGCGGCATCACCGACGAGATGAGCGCCGTCGACCGCGAGCGCATCCGCCGCCTCGGCGTCCTGCCGCTGCCGACCGCGGCCGGGCTGCACGCCTTCGATGTGGCCACGGCCCTCGACGTCCCGCTGCTCGCGGTCACCGGCCTCGACACCGCCGCCCTGCGGTCCTCCGGCGACATCCCGGCGATGTTCCGCCGCCTGGCCCCCGCGACCCGCGCCCGCAAGGCTCCGCGCGACGGATTCGCCGCCCGCCTGGCCCCGCTGTCCGAGACCGAGCGCGCCGCGGCCCTGCTGGATCTGGTCCGCACCAATGCCGCCGCGGTCCTGGGGCATTCGGGCTCCAGCGCCGTCGGCGCGGACCGGTCCTTCCAGGATCTCGGGTTCGATTCGCTGACCGCGGTCGAACTGCGCAACCGGCTGGCCGAGGCCACCGGCGTGCGCCTGCCCGCCACCCTGGTCTTCGACTACCCGACGCCCGTGAGCCTGTCGGAGCGGCTGTCCGATGCGCTGGTCGGCGCGCGGCCGCAGGGCGTGGCGACGGCCACGGTGACCGCCCGGGACGACGAACCGATCGCCATCGTCGGCGTCGGTTGCCGCTACCCCGGCGGCGTCACCGATCCGGACCAGTTGTGGGACCTCGTGTTCCACGGCGTCGACGCGGTCTCGGAATTCCCGACCAACCGCGGCTGGGACCTGGGCTCGCTGTTCGACAGCGACGCCGAACAGGCCGGACGGTCCTACAGCCGCGGCGGCGGATTCCTGATGGACGCGGACCTGTTCGACGCGGGCTTCTTCGGACTGTCCCCGCGGGAGGCCCTGGCCGTCGACCCGCAGCAGCGCCTGCTGCTCGAAACCGGCTGGGAAGCCCTGGAATCCGCGGGCATCGTGCCCCGCAGCCTGCGCGGCTCACGGACCGGCGTGTTCGCGGGGGTGATGTACTCCGACTACGGCGCGCGCCCCGGCGTCGGCGGCGAACACGAGGGCTACCTGTTCGCCGGCAGCGCGGGCAGCATCGCGGTGGGCCGCCTGGCCTACTCGCTGGGCCTCGAAGGACCCGCGATCTCGGTCGACACGGCCTGCTCGTCGTCCCTGGTGGCGCTGCACCTGGCGGCGCAATCCCTGCGTCGCGGCGAATGCGACCTGGCTTTGGCCGGCGGCGTGACCGTCATGTCCACGCCGCAGGCGTTCGTGGAGTTCTCCCGCCTGCGCGGCCTGTCGGTGGACGGCCGGTGCCGATCCTTCGGCGCGGGCGCCGACGGCACCGGCTGGTCCGAAGGCGCGGGACTGCTCGCGCTGCAACGACTCTCCGACGCGCGCCGCGAGGGCCGCGAGGTGCTGGCCGTGCTGCGCGGCTCGGCCGTCAACCAGGACGGCGCGTCCAACGGGCTGACCGCGCCCAACGGCCCGTCCCAGGAACGCGTCATCCGCGACGCGCTCGCCGACGCCGCCCTGCTCGCCTCCGAGGTCGACGCGGTCGAGGGCCACGGCACCGGCACCCGCCTCGGCGACCCCATCGAGGCCCAGGCCCTGCTCGCCACCTACGGCAGCGACCGGGCGGGCGACCGTCCCCTGCTGCTGGGCTCGCTCAAGTCCAACGTCGGGCACTCGCAGGCCGCCGCGGGCGTGGGCGGCGTGATCAAGATGATCCAGGCCATGCGCCGGGGCGTGCTGCCGCGCACCCTGCACGCGGAAACCCCGTCGCCCGAGGTGGATTGGTCGGCCGGGTCCGTGGAACTGCTGAACGAGGTACGGGACTGGCCCGAGACCGGGCAGCCGCGCCGGGCCGGTGTGTCGTCGTTCGGCTTCGGCGGCACCAACGCGCACGTCATCGTCGAACAGGCCCCGGAGCCGGAAACGGCCGAGCCGCAGACGGTCTCGCTGGAACTGCCGGCGGTGCCGTGGCTGATCTCCGGTCGCACCCCGGCCGCGGTCGACGCCCAGGCGGCCCGGCTGCGGGAATTCCTCGCGAATTCGACCGTGCGGGAACTGGATATCGCGTACTCGCTCGCCACCGCGCGCACCCCCTTCGAACACCGGGCCGCCGTGGTCGGCGGCGACACCGGGGAACTGGTCGCCGCGCTCGCCGACGCGCCGCCGGTCACCGCGCGATCGGGCGGCATCGCCTTCGTCTTCACCGGTCAGGGCGCACAGCGCCTCGGTATGGGAATGAGCCTGTACGAACACTTCCCGGTCTTCGCCGCCGCGTTCGACGAGGCCGCCGCGCACCTCGACCCGCTACTGGGCCGGTCGGTGCGCGAGCTGATCACCACCGGTGACGGTCTCGACGGCACCGGGATGGCCCAGCCCGCGCTGTTCGCCGTCGAAGTCGCCTTGGCGCGACTGCTGGCGCACTGGGGGATTCGCTGCGACTACGTCGCCGGGCATTCGGTGGGTGAGTTCGCGGCCGCGCACGTGGCCGGTGTGCTGTCGTTGGCCGACGCCGCGCGTTTGGTGGCGGCTCGTGGCGCGTTGATGCAGGCGCTGCCGGCGGGTGGTGCGATGGTCGCTGTTTCGGTGTCGGAGGCGACGGTGCTGCCGCTGTTGGGCGATCTGGTGTCGATCGCTGCGGTGAACGGTCCGGAGTCGGTGGTGCTGTCGGGTCCGGAGGAGGCGGTGCTGGCGGTCGTGACCCAGTTGGACTGCCGCCATAAGCGGTTGACCGTGAGCCACGCCTTCCACTCGGCCCTGATGGACCCCATGCTCGACGAATTCCGTGCCGTCGCGGAATCGGTCACCTACTCCGCACCGGCCATCCCGTTCGTCTCGACCGTCACCGGTCGGATCGCCGAACCCACCACCGCGCGGTACTGGGTCGACCAGATTCGCCGGCCGGTCCGGTTCGCGGATGCCGCAACCACTCTGGCCGCCCTCGACGTCACCGTGCTGGCCGAGGTCGGACCCGACGCGGTGCTCACGCCGCTGGCCGACCAGGTCACCGACACCGCCGCCATCGCCCTGCAACGCCGCGGCACCGAGGAGGCCCGCACCCTCATCGCCGGTGTGGCGCAACTGCACTCCCTCGGCGCGACCGTCGACTGGGAGGCGTTCTTCACCGGGACCGGCGCGCGCCGGGTCGCGCTGCCCACCTACGCGTTCCAGCGCGACCGGTACTGGCTGCACCCGACCGCCTCCACCGCCGCCTCGGGTTTCGACCCGATCGAGCACCCCGTGCTGACCGGCGTGCTGCACCTGCCCGACGCCGACAGCGTGCTGCTCACCGGCGTCCTGAACCCGAACGCGCTGCCCTGGCTGGCCGCCCACACCACACCCGCGACCACCCTGGTCCCGCCCGCCGTCCTCGTCGACCTCCTGCTGCGGGCCGGCGACGAAGTCGGCGCGGACCACCTCGAGCAGCTGGAACTGACCCGGCCGCTCACCGTCCCCGCGGGCCAGGAGGCC
Organism: Nocardia sp. CA-145437; assembly: GCF_050956485.1. Taxonomy (NCBI): domain Bacteria; kingdom Bacillati; phylum Actinomycetota; class Actinomycetes; order Mycobacteriales; family Nocardiaceae; genus Nocardia; species Nocardia sp. CA-145437. Next base: position 1,679,710 of record NZ_CP191204.1, read on the forward strand.
CAGCTGCACGTGGTCATCGGCGCCGCCGACGACACCGGCCGCCGCACCGCCGGAATCCGGGCCAGGTCCGCGGGCGGCGCCTGGACCGCCATCGCCACCGGCGCCCTCGCCCGCGGCGGCGATCCGGGCACCCCGGTGTCGGCCGACCAGCCCGCCGAGCACCACCTGCCCGCCGAATCGGCCATCCAGGCCACCGGATTCGCCCTGCACCCGCAACTGCTGGACGCGGCTCTGCCGAGCACCCTCGGCACGGATTCGCTGCTGGCACCGGTCATCTGGCGGAACGTGCGCCTGTACGCCACGGGCGCGGACGCCGTCCGGGCCCACGTGCGACCGGTGGACGGAGACGTGGTCACCGCGTATCTGACCGATCCGGCCGGGAACCCGGTGTTCAGCGCCGAGGCCGTCGAGTTCCGGACCCTCGAACTCGGCATCGACAGCGAAACCCCGGGCGACACCGGGCGATCCGCGCCGGTTCGCCCGGCCGCCGTCACGGCCGACACCGCCGAGGTGCTGCGGGCCCGGCTCGCCGATCTCGACGAGACCCAGCAGCTCGACGCCGTGGTGGACACGGTTCGTGCTCAGCTGGCCGCGGTGCTCGGCATCACGGACCCCCTGAGCATCGAGGCCGACCGCCCGTTCCAGGAACTCGGCATGGACTCCATGACCGCGGTGCAGCTGCGCAACCGCCTCTCCCTGGCGACCGGAACCACGGTGCCCGCCACCGCGGTCTTCGACCGGCCCACCCCCGCCGACCTGGCCGCGTTCGTCCTCGACGCCCTGCGCCCGCCCGCCCCCGCCGACGTGCTGTGGGCCGAGCTGGACCGCTGGGAACGCGTCGCCGACGACCTCGGCGCGGCCGACCGCGGCCGGATCGCCGAGCGGCTGCGCGAGCTGGCCGGCCGGTGGGCGGCGAACCCGGCCACCGAGAGCCCCGCGGCCGAGGCCGTCGACGCACACCTCGCCACCGCCTCGGCCGAGGAACTCCTGAGCTTCATCGACGGCGAACTCGGCCGCATTTCCGACCACGAGCTGGGCTGAAAGAGGACACCGGCAATGCCTGAAGACAAGAAACTGGTCGAGTACCTGCGCTGGGCCACAGCCGAACTCACCAAGGCCAAGGGCCGCATCACCGAACTCGAATCGGCGTCGGCCGAACCCATCGCGGTCGTGGCTCAGGCCTGCCGCTACCCGGGCGGCGTGAACTCCGCCGCCCAGCTGTGGGACCTGGTCGACACCGGCACCGACGCCATCACCGAATGGCCCGCCGACCGCGGCTGGGACGTCGCGGCCCTCTACGATCCCGACCCCGAGCACATCGGCACCTCGACCACCCGCCACGGCGGATTCATCGATCACGCCACCGATTTCGACGCCGGGCTGTTCGGCATCTCCCCGCGCGAGGCCCTCGGCATGGACCCCCAGCAGCGGGTCGTGCTCGAAACCGCCTGGGAACTCTTCGAATCCGCGGGCATCGATCCGATGTCGCTGCGCGGCAGCGGCACCGGCGTCTTCGTCGGCGCCGGCGAGCAGAGCTACCTCGACCTGGCCGCGCCGCCCGACCTCGAGGGCTACGCCATGACCGGGCGACTGGGCAGCGTGGTCTCGGGACGGCTCGCCTACACCTTCGGGTTCGAGGGCCCCGCCCTCACCGTCGACACCGCGTGCTCGTCCTCGCTGGTCGCCGTGCACCTCGCGGCGCAGGCGCTGCGCCGCGGCGAATGCGACCTCGCGGTGGCCGGTGGCGTCACCGTCTACGGACACCCCGGCGGCTACATCGAATTCTCGCGGCAGCGCGGCCTGTCCGCCGACGGCCGCTGCAAGTCCTACGGCGCGGGCGCGGACGGCACCGGCTGGTCGGAGGGCGTGGGTCTGCTCGCACTGCAACGCCTCTCGGACGCCGTCGCCTCCGGCCGCGAGGTGCTCGCCGTCCTGCGCGGCTCCGCGGTCAACCAGGACGGCGCGTCCAACGGGCTCACCGCGCCCAACGGCCCCTCCCAGGAACGCGTGATCCGCGCGGCCCTGGCCGACGCCGGACTCTCCGCCGCCGAGGTGGACGCCGTCGAGGGCCACGGCACCGGCACCCGGCTGGGCGACCCGATCGAGGCCCAGGCGCTGCTGGCCACCTATGGCAGGGAACGCACCGCGGCGCGGCCGCTGTGGCTGGGATCGATGAAATCCAATATCGGGCACACGGTCGCGGCGGCGGGCGTCGGCGGCGTCATCAAGATGATCGAGGCCATCCGCCACGGCGTGCTGCCCAAGACCCTGCACTCGGAGACGCCCAACCCGGATGTGGATTGGTCGTCGGGCACGGTGCGCCTGCTGAACGAAGCCCAGCCCTGGCCCGAGACCGGGGCTCCGCGCCGGGCCGCGGTGTCCTCGTTCGGCGTCAGCGGCACCAACGCCCACATCGTCATCGAACAGGCTCCCGCGCCGGAAGCGCCGGAATCGCGGCCGGATGCGGTGGAATCCTCGGAATCCGCCGCGCCGCAGCCCGTTCGGCTGCCCGCACTGCCCTGGCCGGTGTCCGGCAAGTCCGCGGCCGCGGCCCGGGCGCAGGCGGCCGCGCTGGCGGAATTCGCCGCCGACACCGACGTTCGGGACCTGGACATCGCGTACTCGCTCGCGACCGCCCGCACCCAGCTGGAGTACCGGACCGTCGCCGTCGGCCGTGACCGCGCGGCACTGCTCGCCGGACTGACCGCCGACCCGACCTCCACCCGGACCGGCAAGACCGCCTTCGTCTTCACCGGTCAGGGCGCCCAGCGCCCCGGCATGGGCCTGCGCCTCCACGACGCCTTCCCGGCCTTCGCCGCCGCGTTCGACGAGGTCTGCGGCCACCTGGACCCGCTGCTGGATCGACCGCTGCGCGACGAGATCACCTCGGGCGAGCGGCTCGACGAAACCGCCGTCACCCAGCCCGCCCTCTTCGCCGTCGAATACGCGCTGGCGAAGCTGGTGGCGTCCTGGGGCATTCGCGCCGACTACCTCACCGGCCACTCGGTCGGCGAACTCGTCGCCGCCCAGCAGGCGGGCGTGTTGTCGCTGGCCGACGCCGCCACCCTGGTCGCCGCGCGGGCCCGCCTCATGAACTCGCTGCCGCGCGGGGCGATGCTCGCGGTGCGCGCGGGCGAGGACGCCGTGCGCGACCAGCTCTCCGACCGGGTGAGCCTCGCCGGCGTCAACGGACCCGCCTCGGTGGTGCTCGCCGGCTCGGCCGAGGACCTGGAGGCCATCGCGGAAACCCTGGGACAGCGCGGGATCCGCTCCCGCCGCCTGGCCGTCAGCCACGCCTTCCACTCCCACCACATGGACCCGATCCTCGACGAGTTCGAGGCGGTGGCCCGCGGACTCACCTTCCGGCCCGCCCGCATGCCCATCGTGTCCAACGTGACCGGCGCGCTCGCAGCCCCCGGCGACCACGCCGATCCCGCATACTGGCCACGCCACATTCGCGGCACCGTCCGGTTCTCCGAGGGCGTCGCCGCCCTGGCCGCGGCCGGGGTGACCAAGTTCGTGGAGATCGGGCCCGACGCCATCCTCAGCGCACTGGTCGACGAAACCCTCCAGGACCGCCCGCACATCTCGATCCCGGTGCTGCGCCGCACCGCCGAGGACGACGAGTCCGCCCTCGCCGCCGTCGCCGCCCTGCACGCCAATGGCGTGCGGGTCGACTGGGAACAGGTGTTCGCGGGCACCGGCGCGCGTCGAATCAGCCTGCCCACCTACGCCTTCCAGCGCTCTCGGCACTGGGCGGGCGACACCGCCATCGGGGCCGTCGGCACCGGGTCCGCCCTCGGCCACCCCGTCCTCGAGGTGGCGGTCGACCTGGCCGACAGCGCCGCCGACGGTGTGGTCGCCACCGGCCGCCTGTCCCGCCGGCAGCGCTGGATCGAACCGGGCGCGCCCGTCCCCGCCGCCGTCCTGGTGGAACTCGCCACCCGCGCCGCGGACGAACTCGGCTGCACCGAACTGTCCGCCTTGGCCGTTCGCACCCCGCTGACCATGCCCGCCGGGGCCGACCTGCACATCCAGGCCCGGGTCGGCGGCCTGCTGGACAGCGGCGACCGCACGGTGTCGATCCACTCCCGGGCCTCGGGATCCTCGGGACCGTGGACCCTGCACGCCCGCGGCACCGCCCGATTGCGCATCGGCGCACCGGATTTCGAACTCGCGGAGTGGCCGCCGGCGGCGGCCGACGACGAGAGCCACGCCGAGGTCGCGCTGCCGGACGAATTCGCGGCCGAGGCAGCCGCTTTCGGCGTGCACCCGGTGCTGGTGCACGCCGCGCTGGCCGCTGTCGCCCCCGGAACCGTGCGGGAACTGCGGGACGTCCGGCTGTTCTCCACCGGTGCGACGGCCCTGCGGGTGCTGGCTCGCACCGGCGGCGACGGCTCGACCACGCTGCTGCTCGCCGACCGGGCGGGCGTGGCCGTCGCCACCCTGCGCGCGGTGACCACGCCGGTGGAATCGATTGCGGCGCGGCCGGATATCGACGAGATGGCGTTCACCGTCGACTGGATGCCCGCCGCCGTCAGCGGTCGCGCCATCCGCTGGGGTGCGGTCTCCGGCACCGAGCAACTCCCCGAGGTGGGGGAGACCACCCTGTTCACGGACTTGGCCGAGGCCGCCACCGCGGACAAGCCGGTCGACGCCATCCTGGCCCCGATCGGCGCCGCGCCGACCGGCGACCCGATCCTCGGCGCGCACGAACTCTCCCGGCGTGCGTTGACTCTCGTGCAGCGCTGGATCGCCGTCGAGGACCGCACCGCCGCACCGCTGGTCGTGGTGACCGAGCGGGCCATGGGCTCCGGGGCCACCGACGTCGCCGCCGCGAGTGTATGGGGTCTGCTGCGCTCGGCCCAGTCGGAGCTGCCCGGCCGCATCGTGCTGGCCGACATCGACGACGACCCGGCCTCGACCGCCGCCCTGTCCGCGGTCGTCACGGCCGGGGAACCCCAGGTCGTGATTCGCGAAGGCCGCGTCTTCGTGCCGCGACTGCACCGCGTCGCCCTGCCCGCCCCGGCCCGCTGGGCGGGGGAGTGCGTGCTGATCACCGGTGGTACCGGCTCGCTGGGCGCCATGCTGGCCCGCCACCTGGTCACCGACCGCGGGGTCGGGCGCCTGGTGCTGCTCAGCCGTCGCGGCCTGGAAAGCCCGGGGGCGGAAGCGCTCCGGGCCGAACTGACGGCGGCCGGCGCACAGGTCGACATAGTCGCGTGCGACGCCGCCGACCGCGACGCCCTGGCCGCCGTGCTCGCCGCACACCCGGTGACCGCGATCGTCCACACCGCGGGCGCCACCGACGACGGACTGCTGCGCGACCTCGACCCGGACCGCCTGGCCGCGGTCCTGCGCCCGAAGGCCGACGCCGCCTGGCTGCTGCACGAACTCACCCTCGACCGTGAACTCACCGCGTTCGTGCTGTTCTCCTCGGTGGCCGGGATCATCGGCGGCCCGGGCCAGGGCAACTACGCCGCGGCCAACGTCTTCCTCGACGCGCTCGCCGCCCACCGCGCCGGACGCGGCCTGCCCGCCACCTCCATCGCCTGGGGCCTGTGGGAGCAGGAGGGCGGCATCAGCGGCCACCTCGACGACGCCGACAAACAGCGCATCGCGCGCGGCGGCTTCCCGGCCCTGCCCGCCGAATCCGGGCTGGCCCTGCTCGACGCGGCCGCCGGATCGGAACGGACCCTGGTCGTGGCCACCCCGCTGGAACTGTCCGCCATCCGGGCCCGGCCGACCCGGCTGCTCTCGGGCCTGCTGCCCACCCAGCGCGCGGTGGCGGGCAATGCCGAGGCCGCCGTCTCGATCACCGAACTGCTGCGCGGCCGCACCCCGGCCGAACAGCACGCCCTGGTGCTCGACCTCGTGCTGCGCGAAGCCGCCGCCGTCCTCGGCCACCAGGGCGCCGAAGCACTCGACAGCACACGGGAATTCAGCGAAGCGGGCTTCGACTCGCTGGCCACCGTCGAATTCCGCAACCGGCTGCAGGCCGCGTTCGGGACCCGGCTGCCCGCCACCGTCGCCTACGATCACCCGACCCCCGAGGCGCTCGCGGCGTTCATCCTCGCCGAATCCGGCGACGGTGCGGCCGGGGCCATCGACTTCGCCGCCGAAGTGCGCCTGGCCGACGACATCCGCCCCGCGGACACCGTCGTCCGGGTCGCCACCGATCCCGATCACGTATTGCTCACCGGCGCTTCGGGATTCCTCGGCGCGTTCATGCTGCGCGACCTCATGAGAACCACCGAGGCCGTGGTGCACTGCGTGATCCGCGGCGCGGACGAGGCCGCCGCGACCGCGCGGCTGATCGCCAACCTGGAGTTCTACCGGGTGTCGGGCGAGGTGGACCTGAACCGGGTTCGCGTCATCGTCGGCGATCTCGCGGCCCCGCGACTCGGGTTGTCCGAGCACGACTTCGACGATCTCGCGAAGCTGGTCGACGTGGTGTTCCACGCGGGGGCGACCGTGCACTGGCTCCAGCCCTACCCGCTGCTGCGTGACGCCAATGTCGGTGGCACCGAGGAGATCCTGCGCCTGGCCGCCCGCCACCGGACAGTCCCGGTGCACTACGTCTCCACCGTCGGCGTCTTCCCGGGCGCACCCGCGGACGGCGCGCCGCTGGCCGTGGACGACCCGACCGGTCCGCCCGAGGTGCTGCCCAGCGGCTACCTGCGCACCAAATGGGTGGCCGAGCAGAACATCGGACTGGCCCGCGACCGCGGCCTGCCGGTCTCGGTGTACCGCGTCGACGTGATCTCCGGCGACCAGCGCCACGGCGCCTGCCAGACCCGCGACTTCGTCTGGCTCACCCTCAAGGGCATCATCCAGGCGCGGGCCGTGCCGCCCGTCGGCGACGGCTACTTCCACCTGGCCCCGGTCGACTACGTCAGCGCCGCCATCGTCGCTTTGGCGGCGAACCCGGACGCCGCCGAGCGAACCTTCCACCTGCACAACCCGCTTCGGGTCGCGCTGCCGGACCTGGTCGAGCGGCTGCGGGCCATGGGCTATTCGATCGAGGACCGCGACCGGGCCGACTGGCTCGCCGAGATCGGCGCCACCACCGACAACGCCCTGGTCCCGCTGCTCGACGCCTTCGAGGCCATGATCGGCGACACCGCGGCCTTCTACCCGGCCATCGACGTGTCCGCGACCGAGGCCATGCTGACCGGCACCGGCATCGTGTGCCCGCCGGTGTCGGGCGACCTCTTCCGCACCTACGTCCAATTCTTCATCGAGTCGGGCCATTTCCCGGCGCCGGAACGGAGTGAGCACTGATGACCGAACTCGTCGAACGGCCCGTCACCACCGCGCCCGCGCGGCTGCGATCCCGGGTCGAGGAATTGCGCGGTGTCAAACACGAAGCCGTGCACGGCATCCCGTCGAGCGCCACCGAACGGCAGCACTCGATCGGGAAGCTCACCGTGCGCGAGCGGCTGGAGCTGCTGTTCGATCCGGGCACCTTCCGTGAGGTCGACCAGCTGCGCCGGCACCGGGCCACCGCCTTCGGCATGGCCGACCGCAAACCGCACACCGACGGCGTGGTCACCGGCTGGGGAAAGGTGCACGGCCGCACCGTCTTCGCCTACGGCCACGACTTCCGGATCTTCGGCGGCTCACTCGGCGAGGCGCACGCGGAGAAGATCCACAAGCTCATGGACCTGGCCGAGGCCGCGGGCGCGCCGCTGGTCGGCCTCAATGACGGCGCGGGCGCGCGCATCCACGAGGGCGTCACCGCGCTGGCCGGATACGGCGGCATCTTCCGCCGCCACGTCCGCGCCTCCGGCGTCATCCCGCAGATCAGCGTGATGCTCGGCCCGTGCGCGGGCGGCGCGGCCTACTCGCCCGCGCTCACCGACTTCGTGTTCATGGTGCGCGGCATCTCCCAGATGTACGTGACCGGACCGGATGTGGTGCGCACCGTCACCGGCGAGCAGGTGTCCCACGACGAACTCGGCGGCGCGGACGTGCACGGCTCCGGTTCCGGTGTCGCGGGATTCGTGTACGACACCGAGGAAGAGTGCCTCGAGGAAGTGCGCTACCTGATCTCGCTGCTGCCCGCCAACAATCGCGAACGCCCGCCCGCCGTCGAGACCGGCGACGCGCCCGACCGGCGCAACGACGTGCTCGCCGACCTGGTGCCCGCCGACTCCACCCAGGCCTACGACATGCGGGCCGTCATCGAGGAGATCGTCGACGACGGAGAGTATTTCGAGGTGCACGCGCACTGGGCCCGCAATATCCTCTGCGTCTTCGCCCGCCTCGGCGGCGAGGTGGTCGGCATCGTCGCCAACCAGCCCTGCGTGCTGGCCGGCGTGCTCGACATCGAAGCCTCCGAGAAGGCCGCGCGTTTCGTGCAGACCTGCGACGCGTTCAACATCCCCATCGTCACCCTGGTCGACGTGCCCGGCTTCCTGCCCGGCACCGGCCAGGAACACGCGGGCATCATCCGGCACGGCGCGAAACTGCTCTACGCCTACTGCAACGCCACCGTCCCGCGGGTGCAGGTGATCCTGCGCAAGGCTTTCGGCGGCGCGTACATCGTCATGGACTCCCGATCCATCGGCGCGGACCTGTCCTTCGCCTGGCCCTCCAACGAGGTCGCCGTCATGGGCGCGGAGGGGGCCGCGCAGGTGATCTTCCGGCGCGAGATCGGTTCCGCACCCGACCCGGATCTGGTTCGGGCGCAACGGATCAAGGAATACCAGCAGGAGCTGATGCATCCCTACTACGCCGCCGAACGCGGCCTGGTCGACGATGTCATCGACCCCGCCGACACCCGGGCCGTGCTCATCGACAGCCTGGCCATGCTCGCCGCCAAACACGCGCCCATCCCGGCCCGCAAGCACGGGAACCCGCCCGCATGAGCGGCGGGACGGGGGTACTCGCGGGCGAGACCGGGGTGCTGGCGGTGGAATCGGGCCGGCCGGGCGACGACGAACTCGTAGCCCTGGTCCTGGCCCTGACCGCCGTCACCCGACCGGCGCGGCGGAAAGCGGAGGTCCGGGCGGCGGCCTGGACCCTGCCCGCGCCCGCACAGCAGCCGCCCATCTCGTGGCGGCATCGGGGTCAGTCCCGCTGACCCGGGGTCCCGATGGGCGGCAGCGTGGCCGCCCATCGGGACCTTTTTTCATGCCCGGATGGACAGACCGTGCGAGAACACCTCGCGCGGATCCCATTTCGCCTTCGCGGCCCGCAAGGCCGGGTAGTTGTCCTTGAAGTACAGGCGGTGCCACGGCACGCCCGAGTCGTTCAGGGCCGGGTCGGCCAGATCGGCGTCGGCGTAGTTGATGAAGCAGCCGTCGGTCACCTCACCCGGCACCGGCACGCCACCGGTCGCCGCGTACACGTCGGCATAGCATTCCCGGATCCAGCGATCGTGCCGCTCGTCCTCCGACGGATCCGTCCACAGGGTCACGTACAGCATCTTGATGATCGAATCCCGTTGCGCCGCCGCGGTCGCGCCCGACTCCACCGCGTTGATCCGGCCGCCGTAGCTGACCAGGGCCACCATGGCGTACGGGTGCGGGTAGTCCTCGCGGGTCAGCTGCCGGTACAGCGCGTCCAGCTGCGGCTCGGGCAGCGACCGGCGCATGTAGGTGGACTTCACCTTCCAGCGCGCCACCGCGGCCTCCACGAAGCCGAACCACTCCTTCACCGCGTAGAACCACGGCACCCGGCTGCGGTCGTTGACCGTGTAGGTCGCGCCCGTGCCCTCGGCCATCGCGGCCAGAAACGCGTCCATGGTCTGCTCGGCGTCGGGCTCGTCGGCGTCGATCTGGGTGCTCATCCGGAACGAACCCGCGGACCGGTGCTGGAGCTTGAGCTGGCTGTACAGGCTCAGATGCGCGGACTCCGGACCCGAGTGGCGTTCGTGCCACGCCCCGAAATTGCTGACCAGGCGCGCGAATCCGGCCTCGTCCAGGTCGTCCCACGACCACGAGACGTCGGAGACGATGAGCTCGGCGGGCGGGGCGGGCAGCAGGCGCGCCGGGTCGTCGCCCGCGGCCTCGGGGGAGCGGAACCAATACCGGGTCACGATGCCGAAATTGCCGCCGCCCGCGCCGGTGTGCGCCCACCACAGGTCGCGGTTCGGGTCGTCGGTCTCACGGGTCGCGACGACCGGACGCACCCGGCCGTCGGAGCCGACCACCACCACCTCCACGGCGTACAGGTGATCGACGATCAGCCCGTGCAGCCGCGACAGCGCGCCGTAACCGCCGCCGGCCACATGCCCGCCCGCGCCGACCGTCGGGCAGGTGCCGCCGGGCAGCGTGACGCCCCAGCGCTTGTAGAGCGTCGAATAGACCCGGCCCAGGGTCGCGCCCGCGCCGACCGAGAACGCGCCCATCCGCGCGTCGAAATACACGGCGTCCAAGGCGGATACGTCGATGACGGCCCGCACCTTGCCATTGGCGGTGAAGTCCTCGTCGCAGTGGCCGCCGCTGCGCACCACCACGCGCAGCTCGTCGTCGACCGCCTGCTGCAGGGCCTCGACGACCTGCTCGGTGTTCAGGGCCAGGCGGATGTAGTCGGGTGTGCCCACCCATCGGGTATTGGAACCGGAGATCAGTCCGCGATAGCGCGCGTCGTCCGGGCGGATCAACAGCGATTCGGTCATCAGGTCACTTCCTCGTCGAGTGTGGTTGCCGCGGAGGGCAGGTCGGATCAGCTGGCGGCGAAGGCCGCCGGATGCCGGTCGGCGGTGGCGGTGAGCAGCGCGGCCGGACGCCGCCGCTGGGCGGGCCGGCGGCCGGGCCGCAGATCGGAGGTGATGAGCGTGGACTCGCGGGTGCCCGCGATGCGCGCGAAGCGGCCGTGCGCCAGCGAACCCTCACCGGTGAGCACCACCAGCAGCGGCGCGCACTCGGCACTGTCGAGCAGGGTCTCGAGGAAGTCCAGATTGGCGTGGTCGGCCAGATGGGCGTCCTCGAAGATCAGGGTCATCGGACCCAGACCCGCTTTGGCGCACAGCAATTCGGTCCAGGCGGTGAGCATCTGCCGGACCCGAGCCGGATCGTCGGATGGGGTTCCGGTGGCGAGCGGGTACAGGGCCTCGGCCAGCTTGCGCGCCGCCACCGGCGGACGCAGCGGATGATCCGCCGCCTCGGCCAGCCGCGCCGCGATGCTCGCGGGCGCGTCACCCACCTGGAAACCGCAGGCGGCGGCCAGCATGGCGCGATGGGTGTCGAGCCGATCCCCGTCACCGAACCGGGCGCACAGGATCAGCTCGGCATCGCTCTGCGCGCGCACGGTGGAGCGGAACGCGCGCGCCACCCGCCGGGCGCTGGTCGCGGCCGGAGCCACCACCGCCACCAGGTGCGAGGCCGCCCGCTGCTGGACCCGCTCGCGCAGACCCAGCAGCATCCGCACATCCGGATCGGTCTCGGCGGCGGAACCGTTCGTGGCCTCCAGGCCTGCCGCGTACCAGTGCCCGGTCGGGCGCTGCCGATAGCGGATCACGGTCTCCGACTCGCGACGGGTGCGATCGCAGACGGTCACCGAGCCGGTGGGCGCGTCGAGCAGCAGCCGGTCGCATTCGTCGAACAGGTCGGCGTAGCGGTTCGAGGTGCGCAGGTCGGAATACGCCCGGGGGACACGGCCTTCGGCGTCACCGGTCACGACCGCGGCCCGGAATCGCGGCTCCAGGCGCGCCCCGAATTCGGTGCGCGCCCCGGTGATCCACTCGTGCGGCCGGATCGCGGCGGCCACCACCTCGGCCACCTCGCACGGCTCCGGGAAGGCCGTCATCACCGTGGAGCCGATGACGCCGACCACCGTGCCGCCCAACGACTCCGCGGTCGCCCGGATCGCCGGAAGATAGCGTTCGCCCATGGTCGGGTTGTCCTCGGACGCGTCCGCCCCACCCGCCTCGATCCGGACCGACAGCACCGTGGAACGGGTCACCCGGTCGGCCGGGGCGACCACCACCACCGGCTCGGGCCGCACGGGTTCGGCGTCCGGCAGCAGCAGCGACGGGCTCTGATTCAGGATGGCCTGCTGCAATGTCTGCAGCTCCGAACCCGGTTCCAGCCCGTAGTTCTCGATCAGGGCATTGCGCCAGGCGGTGTAGACGGCCAGCGCGTCCGAGGGGCGGCGGCCGCGGTAGAGCGCCAGCATGAGCTGTCCGCAGGACCGTTCCCGCAGTTGCCCGGAATCGGCCAGCGCGCTGAGCGCGTCCACCACCCGGGCGTGGTTGCCGCGTGCCAGCTCGATCTCGAACAGATCCTCCGACACCGACATCCGGGCGTCCGCGGCGGCGGCGAGCTCGGGCCAGTCGACCCCGTGCTCGGTGAGATCGGACAGCGGTGAACCGCGCCACAGCGACAGCGATTCGGTCAGGCGAGCGGCGGCGGTGTCCAGGTCCGCGGCCACGGCCGCGGCGCGGCCGCTGTCGGCCAGGCGATAGAAGCGATGCAGGTCGATGAGGTCGGTGTCGACCTCGAGCACATACCCCGGCGGGCGCCGGATCAGCGCGACCGGTCCACTGTTGTCCTCCGGGAACAGATTTCGCAACGACCACACCGCGTTGTGCAGGATCTTGCGGGCCGAGGTGGGCATGGTTTCGGTGGGCCACAGGGCGTCCAGCAGTCGGCTGGCCGGGACGACGGTATTGGGATGCAGAAGTAGGTACGCGAGGGTTGCCCGCTGTTTCACGCCACCGAGTCGCAATGGCTGGTTCTGGTGCCGGACCTCGAGCGGTCCGAGAAGGCTGAACAACACGATATCCCCTGGTACTTTGGTCCCTGACGGTGCTGAATCACGGACGTCCGGTTTCCGGACGCACACGGCGCCAACGAATTTCGTCGGTCGGCGGGGTGCGCGGCGGAACGGCAGGGGTCCTGGGACACTGGCGGAACCCTGTTGTCCGAGCGCCTACGGCAATGGAGGCGCTGGTGCGGTGTCGATCTCGGCCTCGGAGTCCTCCCCAGGCCCGATCGGCCGGACCTGACCGGCGCGCATTAACGCCGATCGTGACACGCGCGACATGAACAATCGGGGCCCTGGCGGCGATCCCTTCCCTCGTCGTCGTGGCCTTGGTCGATCGTTCGGGACCATTCTGTCGGAAGGTCCTTCGGGTTCGCTTCGGGCCCACTTCCGCAGGGGCCGTGAGGGTTTCCGATCACATGATTGAAAAGTGAATTAGATAGGATCGGATCGTGCAGTTCGCGGTATTGGGGTCGTTGGAGGTCGCTACGGATCTGGGCGACCCGGTGTCGATACCGGAGTCGCTGGTGCGGGCGCTGCTCGCCGATCTCATCGCCCATGTGGGGGTCCCGGTCTCCACCGACCGGCTGATCGAGGATCTGTGGCCCGAATCCCCGCCCACCAATCCGACCCGATCGTTGCACACCAAGGTTTCTCAGCTCCGCCGGGCCCTCGAACAGGCCGAGCCGGGCGGCCGAGAACACATCGTCACCACCCCCGCCGGCTACCTGTTCCGGGTCGAACCGCACCGGCTGGACTCCACCCGATTCCTGGACCTCGTTGCGCGCGCCCAGCATTCGACCGACCTGCGGGCGCGGGCCGACCTGCTGCGCGAGGCCCTCGCGCTGTGGCGCGGACCCGCCTTCGCCGACTTCATCGACCTGCCCTTCGGCGAGGAGAGCTCCGCCTCGCTGAACGAGACCCGCATCGCCGCGCGCAGCGAACTCGTCGAAGCCCGCCTCGAACTCGGCGAACACCGCACGCTCATCGCCGAGATCAACGAACTGGTCCGCGAACACCCGCTGCGGGAACGCCTGCGGTCCATCCAGATGCGCGCGCTCTACCGCTCCGGCCGCGCCGCCGACGCCCTCGACAGCTTCAACGAACTGCGCGCCCTGCTCGCCGAGACCCGCGGCGCCGACCCCAGCCGCGAACTCGTCGACCTGCACCGCGCCATCCTCGAACAGCGCGCCGACCTGCAACCCGAACCGGTCCTGGTGGCGGGCCGCACCTTCGGGCACAACCTGCCCTCCCCGCCCAACGCGCTGATCGGTCGGGACGCGGCCGTGCACGAGGTGCGGGCCGACACCGCCTCGGATCGGCTCGTCACCCTGGTGGGACCCGGCGGCGTCGGGAAGTCCCGGCTCGCCCTGGCGGTCGCGCACAGCCTGATCGACAGCTTCGTGGACGGCATCTGGCTGGTCGAATTCGACGCCCTGGACCGCTCACACGGGCCGGAAGTGCTGGCGGACGCGGTGCTCTCGGTGCTGACCATAGACGTCAACGCGCCACCCGGGTCCGGCGGCAAGTCCCTGTCGCCGGGCCTCAACTCGGTGGACCGGGTGGTGGCGTTCCTGCGGGCGCGCCGCGCCCTGCTGGTGCTCGACAACTGCGAGCACGTCGTCGACGCGGCGGCCCACCTGGTGGAAGCGATCCTCGCCGAATCGGCGAACTGCCGGATCCTGGCGACCAGCCGCGCACCCCTGGCCGTCCGCGGGGAGCGGATCACCGCCGTCGAACCCCTGGACCTGCCGCCCGCCGACACCACCGGACCCGAATCGCTCGCCACCGCCAGCGCGGTCCAGCTCTTCGCCGCGCGGGCGCCCGGCCTGCGGGTCGACGCATCCAATATTCACGACATCATCGCCATCTGCCGTCGCCTCGACGGCATCCCGCTCGCCATCGAACTCGCCGCGACCAAGGTACGTGTACTCGGGGTGCACGAACTGCTCGTCCAGCTCGACCGCCGCTTCCAGGTGCTCGAAGGCGGCTTCCGCGACTCCCCGGACCGGCACCGCACGCTGCGCGCCGCCATCGACTGGAGCTGGGCGCCGCTCTCGCGCGTCGAACGGAATGTGCTGTGCTGGCTGGCCGTTCACGCCGAGGACTGCTCGCTGACGGCCACCCGCGCCCTCATCCGCGATCCGGGCGAGGACGGTGAGATCCTCGCCGTGCTCACCCGGCTGGTCGACCAGTCCCTGGTGGTCATGCAGGAATCGCGGCACGGCCCGCGCTACCGGCTGCTGGAATCGATCGCGGCCTACTGCGTCGAATACCTCGAGGCCACCGGCACCCTGCTGGAACTGCGGCTGCGGCACGCCATGCACTACGCCGACCGCGGCGAGCACGCCAGCGCCGAACTGCACGGGCCCGACCAGCGCCGCTGGCTCGAACAGCTCGACGTGGAATCGCCCAACATCCGCAAGGCCGCCGACTTCGCCATCGTGTGCCGCAACGCCCGCCTCGCCATGCGACTGGTCAACTCGCTGATCTGGTTCGGCTTCCTGCGCGGACGGCTCATCGAGGCGCACCGCTACCTGTCCGCGGTCAGCGCCATGGCCGGGCAGCTCCGGCCGGTCGAACGCGCGACCATCCTGCGCTGGCGGGCGGGCATGGCCCTGCTCATCGGGGAGGCCGGCCAGCTGGTCAGCCCCTCGCCCGCCCTCGACGGCGACGAGACCGACACCGAACTGCGGGCGCTCGCGCGCAGCGAATGGTTTCTCGGCTACGCCCAGTGGTATTCGGGCGCGCTGCCCGAGAGTCAGGACCGCGTCGGCCGGGCCCTGGCCGCCTTCCGGACTCTCGACGACAACTGGGGCATCGCGGCCTCGCTGAGCCTGCGCGCCGCCCAGAACACCGCCCGCAGCGACCTCGCCACCGTCCGCGACCACGCTCAGCTGAGCGCGGCCATCTTCGACGAGGTCGGCGACCGCTGGGGCCGGCTCAAGGCCATCGAGGCGCTGGCGGTGCTCGCCGAATTCGAGGGCCGCTACGACGAGGCCAACGACCTGCACTACGAGGGACTGCAGATCGTGGAGGAACTCGGGCTCTGGACCGAGACCTCCCACAAACTCGCGCTGCTCGGCCGAATCGCCTTGCTGCGCGGCGAATTCCGGACCGCCGACGAGCTCCATCACCGGGCCATGCGGCTCGCGGTGAGCCACGCCAACCGGCTGGGGGAGGGGTTCGCCGAGATCGGGCTGGGCCTGAGCGCGCGGCGGCAGGGCCGGTTGGAGGACGCCGAGAAGCACCTCAACCGGTGGCTGGGCTGGCTCGCCGCCATCGAGGCGCACAACGGGGTCGCGCTGGTGCTGGCCGAACTCGGCTTCATCGCCGAACTGCGCGGCGACGCCGACGCCGCCCGCACCCTGCACACCGAGAGCCTGTCGGCCGCCTCCGTCGCCGGTGACATCCGCGCCGTCGCGCTGGCCGTCGAGGGGCTGGCCGGGGCCGCGGCGATGATCGAGGACTACGAGCGGGCCGCCCGCCTGCTCGGCGCGGCGACCAAGGCGCGGGCCTCCACCGGCGCGCCCCTGGCCAGCGGCGAACGCATGGACGTCGACCGCATCACCGCCCGGGCACGCACCGCGCTCGGCCCCGAACGGTTCGCCGCCGAATTCGACCGCGAGGGCGCCATCACCGACACCGGCCATGGCGTCTCGGTGGCCGAGTTCGCCCGCATCACCACCGACCAGCAGACCCGGCAGGTCATCGACGAGGCGGTGGCCGAGGCCATACTGCTCAGCGACGGCACCGGACTGTGGCCCGAAAAGATCGTCTGAAACGCGGAATGCGCACGGACAGTGGGGCGTTGACCGTCATGGATCGAACCGACCCACACCTCGCAAGGAGACCGCATGTCCGCTTCCTCGCCGCTCATCGACACCGACACCGAATTCGGTGCCCTGGTCACCAAACGTCTGGCGGAGGATGGCATTGTCTGGCTGACCACCGTGAGCCCCAGCGGTACGCCGCAACCCAACCCGGTCTGGTTCCAGTGGGCCAACGGTGAGTTCCTGATCTTCACCCAGCCCGGCACGCCCAAGCTCCGCAATATCGCCGCCGACCCGCGGGTGTCGCTGAACCTCAACAGCACCGCCAGCGGCGGCCAGGTCGTGGTCTTCAACGGCCCCGCCCGCGTCGACACCACCGAGCCGACCCCCGCCGAACTCGACGCCTACGTCGAGAAGTACGCCAAGGGCCTGGTCGAGATCGGCATGACCCGCGAAGAGTTCTTCGCCGACTACTCCGTCCCGGTCCGCATCACCCCGGACCGCCTGCGCGGTTTCTGAGCTTCCCCACCGAACGAGAACGCCCCGGCAGTCGGACTGCCGGGGCGTTTCGTGTGCTGTCGATCAGCGGCGGGCGAGCCCGGCCTCGATGGCGGCGATGATGCGCGGGCGCATCTCGACGGTGCTGATGATGGCGTCCACCGAACCCACCTCGACGGCGCGCTGGATGTTGTGCACGCGGTCGAACTCCGCGGCCACCTCACCCAGCTTCTCCGCCCGCACCGAGAAGCGCAGTTCGTCGCGCTCCGCGGTCAGGGTGGCGCGGTCGGTGCCGGAGGCGTTCGCCGCGCGCAGCTCGAAGTCGCGCACCCGCGGGTCGGCCTCGGTGCGCGCGCTGACCTCGCCCGAGAACACGACCGCCGCGGCGGGGGCGCCGCCCAGCACGGAGGCGAACGAGCCCTCCAGCGCCAGCACGGTCATGCTCGGGTTCAGGGTCTTCGAGAACACCACGAAGGCGCCACCGTGGTAGCGGGAGATCACGCAGAACACGATCGGGCCGTCGAAATTGACGATGGCACGGCCGATCTCGGCGCCGTACTCCAGCTGCACCTTGCGCATCGACTCCGGCGAACCGTCGAAGCCGGACAGGTTGGCCAGCACCACCAGCGGACGGTTGCCGCTGGCCGCGTTGATCGCCCGCGCCGCCTTCTTCGATGACTGCGGGAAAAGCGTTCCCGCCGTGTAGGTGTCGGGTCCGTCGGTCGCGGGGAAGCCGCGCCGCCCCACGCTCTTGGACTCGATACCCAACAGGCACACCGGGATTCCGCCCAGACGCGCGTCGAAGACGACCGAGGTCTCGGCGTCGGCCATGCCCGCCCACCGCTCCAGCACCTCGTGGTCCTGGTCGGCCAGCGCCCGCATCACGGTGCGAATGTCGAACGGCTTCTTGCGATCCGGATTCGCGGCGGCGGAGAAGATCTCCCCGACGGTCGCGAAATCGCTGCCCTCCAGCAGGTGCGGGAAGTCGGAGACATCGCGGTCGACCGGGTCGGCGGTCTTGCCGCGCCGCGGGCCGTCCTCGCCGGGCACCACGTACGAGAAGTCGTAGTGCGCCATCAGGATGTCCCGCGCGGCAAGCAGATTCGGCGCCCAGTACTGGGCCTGGCCGTTGGGGCCCATCACGCGGTCGTAGCCGCCGATGCCGAAGTTGTCCTCGGCCGAGACCGCGCCGGAGAAGTCCAGCGCCTGCTTGCCGGTCAGCACCATCGCCGACTCCGGCGTCATCACCAGGATGCCCTTGGTGTGCATGAGCATGGTCGCCTCGGCGTTCCAGTACGGCTGCGCACCGACATTGATGCCGTTGACCACGATATTGATCTCGCCGCCGGCCTGGGTGAACTCGACGATCCGCTTGAGCGCGGCCGCCACCCAGTCCATGTTCTCGGTGCCCGACTTCATCGAGATGCGGGCGCCCGAGGACAGCGCGTACCACTCCAGCGGCACCCGCAGCGACTCGGCCAGATCGATGGCCGCGATCACCCGGCGGCACTCCGGCTCCGACAACGCGCCCAGCGACTTCGTCGGATCGCCCAGCAGGGCGACACGCATGACACCGGCCGGATGCTGCGGGGTCGGGGTGGTGACCACACCGGCCACCAGCGCCGCGCTGTTGCGGCCCTTGGGCCGGTCCACCGGCACCAGGGTGTTCGAGGCGTCCAGGTCGTACTCACTGAAATCGCCCAGCAGGCCGGTCAATTCGTACGGGTAGACGGTGTTGCGGCTACCCGCGCGCAGCACCTTCTGCCGGTACTCGTCGAGCGGCTCGACCGCGTCGTCGGTGCGCTCACCGACACTCACCTGGACACCGCCGGTCGCGTCGAAGGAGACGCGCACCGCGATCTTCTCCAGCTGACCGGTCTGCGGATCACGCTGCCGGGCGATGAGCAGGATCTCCTCGAGGCCCGCGCCCGCCGTCATCGGCAGCACGTGCCCGGCGATCACCGTCTCCAGCTCGCTGCGGGTCACATCGACCACCGGCCAGATGTACATGACGATCCGGTTGGTGTTGAACCGCTTGTTCGACGGCCGCTGCGCCTGGGCGCGGCGGATGGAGTCGAGGCAGGTGGCGATGGTGCTCTCCGCGGTCGGCAGCACCAGCAGGCGGCCGTCGTGCTCGCGCAGCGCGGCCAGGTCGCGCACCTGCGCGAACGCGATGAGACGGTCGTCGGCCGGATTCTCCTTGGCCACCGCGCGGAACAGGTACACCTCTTCGTCGTCCGAGGACGGCAGGCGGGTGAGGTCGAACTTGCGCAGCCGGCGCATCTGCATGCGCTGGGCGATGTACGGGTGCAGACCGCGGATCAGCCGCTCCTCCGACATCCCCGTGGTCGCGGGCCGGAAGGTGAAGTGGTGGTGCATGACCGCGCCGCCGCTGCCCGCCACCGTGCAGGTGATCCGGTGCACCTGACTCGGAAGCGGCTGTCCGGCAAGCGCTTCCTGCAGCGCCACCGCCATCGCCTCGAAGTCCTCCGGCTGCTTCTCCCAGCTGAGGTAGATGTCGGCCTCGACGGACGAGGAATCACGCGCCACCTCGGCCAGCCCGCGCAGCACGGTGGCGAGCGCGTCGAAGCTCACCGCCGCCGACACCAGGTTCACGCCCCGGCGCTCGGCGATGACGAAACGCTGCCCGTTCGACTCCTCGGTCCGCACATCGGTGAGGTCCTTGTTGCCGTAGTAGCGCCGCGTCAGCACCTCCAGCATGGCGGTGTTGTCGGTGCTGCCGCGGACCAGACGCTGACCCAGCAGGCGCACCAGCGGCTCGGTCGCCCGCACCATGTCCGCGATGCGGTCGGTGCGCTCGGCCGTATCCGGCTGGGCGTCCAGGAAACTCAGGTGCTTGCGCACGGTGGTGTACACCCGGGCGCGGTTGCGGCGCAGCAGCGGGTGGGCGTACCAGGCGTACGCCACACCACGCGCGAGGTCGGCCAGACCCGGGAAGCGGAACTGCGTCGCGGTCACCAGCCGTTCCAGCGCCAGACCGGCGGGCTCGCGCAGCGCGCGGTCCGGCACCGGCTCGCTCAGCCACTCGCGCAGCAGCGCGGTGATGACGGTGACCGTTCCGGCCGGCCGCTGCTGGGCCAGGAAGATGCGGAAGACCGCCGCCTCCAGGTCGGACGAGCGATCCAGCTCGGCGACACCGTAGTGCGCGAACGCCGCGCTCAGATCGGCCCGATACGACTCGGGCAGCCCGGCCCGCTCCACATCGAGGCTCTGCATATAGGTGTGGAAGAACTCGCGGGCGCTGTGCACGTGGCCCTGCGAGCCGTTGTCCTCCCAGGACCGGTTGTGGCTCAGCTCGGCCAGATCCGCGAAGACCTGCACCAGCTCGACTTCCTCGGCCAGCGGACGGCGGAGGTCGGCGACGGCCGCCCGGCGCACGGCCAGGTAGTCGTCGAGCACCCGCTGCTCGTCGTGCGGGTCCACGTCGAAGCCGAGCAGCAGGCTGCGCAGATCCTGCAGGCTGCGGGCCAGGCCCTCGTGCGGCAGGACCGGCGCGGGCGCGCCCGGCAGATCCAGCTCGACCGTGGCGGCCGGAGCGGCGTTCTCGGTCTCGGCGTCATCGGCGATCGGCTCCAGCCGCAGCAGCGGGGCGCCGGTCTCCACCTGGGAGCCGACCGCGACCGCGCTCTCCTTGAGCCGGGCCCGGAACGGCGCGCGCAGCACGGTTTCCATCTTCATGGACTCCAGCACCAGCACGGGCGCGCCCGCCTCGACCTCGTCGCCGACGGCCAGCGGGGTGGCGACCACCAGCGCGGGGGCGGGGGAGCGGACCACGCCGCCCTCGTCGCGGCTGATCCGGTGCGTCACGCCCTCGATGTCGACCAGGGTGACTGGTCCGTGGGTGCCGGTGACGACCCGGAAACGGCTGCCGTTCACCACGATCTGGCCGGTGTGCCGGTCGAAACGCTCCAGATCCACATCGGCCGAACGCATATCGCCGCCGGCTTCGATCCCGATCCGGAAGCGGTGCGCGCCGATCCGCGCGACCCGCACCCGGTAGGCGGCGCCGCGCAGCTTCAGGTCGTGCGGGCGGCCGCTCTCGTGCTGCACCTGCGGCCGGCCACCGGCCGCGGTGGACAGCAGGCGCTCCCGCTCGGCCCGCTCTTCCTCCTCGTAGGCGTCGATGGCGGCCACGGCCACCGCGATCGCCGAGTGCCGGTGCGAGACCAGGCGGCCCTGCGCGCGGACGCGGTCGATCCAGCCGGTGTCGGCGCTGCCGTCGATCACCTCGGGCTGCTCGAGCAGGTCGAGCACGAAACTCTTGTTGGTGGAACCGCCCTCGATGACCACGCGGGTCTGCGACATGGCGCGGCGCAGGCGGCCCAGCGCCTCGTCGCGGTCGCGGCCGTAGGCGATGATCTTGGCGATCATGGAGTCGAAGTCGGCGGGGATCGTATCGCCCTCGCTGACACCGGTATCCACGCGAATGCCGGGTCCGGCGGGCAGATCCAGGCGGGCGATCCGGCCCGGGGCGGGCGCGAAGTCGCGGTCGGGGTCCTCGGCATTGAGCCGGGCCTCGATGGCGTGGCCGCGCTCGGCGGGCGGCTGACCCTCGAGCTTGCCGCCGGAGGCCACGTGCAGCTGCGCGCGCACCAGGTCGAATCCGGTGGTGTACTCGGTGATCGGGTGCTCGACCTGCAGACGGGTATTGACCTCGAGGAACGCGAACAGTTCGTCGCCCGGGTGGTACAGGAACTCGACCGTCGCCGCGCCGCGGTAACCCACCGCGATCGCCAGCCGCTCGGCCGAGGCCTTCAGCTCGGCGGCCTGCTCGGGACGCAGCACCGGCGAGGCCGACTCCTCGATGACCTTCTGGTTGCGCCGCTGCACCGAGCAGTCGCGCACGCCCAGCGCCCACGCGGTGCCCTGACCGTCGGCGATCACCTGCACCTCGACGTGGCGGGCGCCGGTGACCAGACGCTCCAGGAACACCACGCCGCTGCCGAAGGCGCGCGCGGCCTCCTGCCGGGTCCGCTCGTAGGCGTCGACCAGCTCGTCGGGGGTGGTGATCATGCGGATACCGCGACCACCACCGCCGGCGGTGGCCTTCAACATCAGCGGATAGCCGATGTCCTCGGCCGCGGCCAGCGCGGCCTCGACGGTCTCGACGCCGCCGCGGCTCCACGGCGCGACGGGCACGCCGACCTCCTCGGCGATCAGCTTCGCGCCGATCTTGTCACCGAGCTTGCGCATGGCGTCGGGGCTGGGACCGATGAAGGTCACCCCGATCTGCTCGCACAGCTCGGCGAAGGCCGGATCCTCGGCCACGAAACCCCAACCGACCCACGCCGAATCGGCGTTGGTCGCCTTGAGCGCCTGCTCGAGCGCCTTCAGATCCAGGTACGGGCGCGCCGCGGCGGGCCCGAGGTCGTAGGCGATATCGGCCTCACGGACGAAGGTCGCGTTGCGATCCACATCGGTGTGCAGCGCGATCGTCTGGATCTGCAGGCCGGTCTCGGCCGCCAGATCCCGCACAGCGTGAATGAGGCGTACCGCGGCTTCACCGCGGTTCACAATGGCAATACGGCTGAACACCCGTCAGCTCCTTTATGTTGCGAAGGCCCGGTCGGGCAGCGTTTGGACTGCCGGTCACCGGTAGTGTGCACGTCTGTTGCTCTCGATACCACCGCGGTAGGGGGTTACTCGTACGTATCGTGGGCAAAGCGTCATCTGAGGCCGTGACTGTGGGAGGCGATCCGAGTGTCCGACATCCTCGACGTACTGCACTCGCGCTGGGCGGAATCCGCGGCGGAGGCCATCCTGACCGGCGAGGAACACCCGACGCTGACCCTCACCACCCACGAGGTGGTGGACCTGATCGCCCAACTCGCCGCCCTACGCCACGCGGTCGACAGCGCCGCCGCATCCTTCGAACGGATCCGCGTGGCGCTGAACCAGCACACCGCGCACCCTGAAGCCCAGGCCCGCCAGGCCGCCAGCATCGCGCGGCATGCCGCCGACACCCTGGCCCGCCGTGACCGGGACGTCGCCTGAACCGGAGTCGTGCTCCCGAACCGGCGTCGTGAGGCCATACGGCCCCGCGGTCATCGCGGGTTCGAAGTCCACGACAGCGCGCGCACCAGGGCGTCGAGCGCGGCCGGGTAGGCGCTCTCGGACGGCGCCGCGAATCCCACGACGAGGCCCTGCGGCCGATCGGGCCGCGCCTCGTGGGAGAGCCACATTCCGGACAGTCCCTCGAGCGCCAGGCCGTACTCGCGTGCGCGGGACAGGACCTCGGCCTCGGTCAGGCCGGCGGGCTCGAGCCGGATCAGCGCGTGCAGTCCCGCGGCGATCCCGGACAGGGCGAAACCCGTCAGCGGTCGGCCCGCCCGGGGTTTCAGACGATCGGCGAGCAGATCGCGGCGGCGGCGATAGCGCAGCCGCGAGGCGCGGATGTGCCGGTCGTAGGCGTGTGAGGTGATCAGCTCGGCCAGCGTCAGCTGCCCGAGCGTCTCGGAGTGGTGGTCGGCCAGGCGCTTGGCCTCGGCGACCGGGCCGACCAGGTGCGGCGGGAGCACCATCCAGGCCAGGCGCAGTCCCGGGCCGAGCGTCTTGGACGCCGTGCCGAGGTAGACCACGTGGTCCGGCGCGATGCCCTGGATCGCGCCGACCGGTTGCCGGTCGTAGCGGAATTCGCCGTCATAGTCGTCCTCGATGACCAGCCGTCCGGCCCGAGCCCAGTCGGCGAGGTAGTGCCGTCGCGCCGGGCTCAGCGTCGAACCGATCGGGAACTGGTGACTCGGCGTGACGACCGCGGCTGTGACGCCGTCGAATTCGCCCGTGCCGAGCAGGTTCACACGCGCGCCGTCGCCGTCGACCGGCAGCGGCCGCACGACGGGCCCGGCGGCTCGCATCGTGTCGCGGAACGACGGAATGTAGGGGTCCTCCATGGCGATGGCGGTGGTGCCGGATGCGGTCAGCACCGTGCCGATCAGCGCCAACGCCTGCTGGACGCCGGTGGTGACGATGATCCGGTCCGGTGTGGCCCGCACGCCGCGGGTGCGGCCCAGATAGTCGGCCAGCGCGGATCGCAGTTCGATCCGCCCGCACGGATCGCCGTATCCGAACGCGTCCGCCGGTGCCGCGCCGAGGGCCTTGCGGGCCGCGCCCAGCCAGGCGGTGGTGGGAAAGCGGCTGATGTCGGGACTGCCCGCGCGCAGATTATGGCGTGGCGCAGCGGGTTTCGGGCTGCCGACGATGGGCGGAGTGACCGGGCCCGGGGTGGCGACAGCCTCGGCGACGCGCGTGCCCGAGCCTTGCCGCGCGATCAACAGCCCCTCCGCGATCAGCTGGTCGTACGCCGCGCTGACCGTCCCGCGCGAGAGCCCGAGTTCGACGGCCAGGGTTCGGCTCGGCGGCAGGCGCTCCCCGGCGGCGAGACGGCCGTCCCGGATCGCCTCGCGCAATGCCTGCTCCACGCCGACCCGCCGCCCCGACCCCGGCTCGACGAGCAGATGCAGATCCAGACCAGAATTGGACCAGGAATTTGCCGTCGGATTGGCTCCTAACATTGGACCATTATCGGCCTACCGTGGAAGCATGACAACGAAAACCAGCGCATACGTCCAGCCGACCACCCGCCTCGCCATCGACGACCTGACCCCCGAGATCGCCAAGGCCATGAACGGCCTCGAGCGTGCCGCGCAACGGTCGTCGCTGGAGAAGCCGCTGCGCGAACTGGTGAAGCTGCGCGTCGCCCAGATCAACGGCTGCGTCTACTGCGTCGACATGCACTCCCGCGACGCGGTGGCCGCCGGGGACACCGCGCGCCGGGTGAATCTGGTCGCGGTGTGGCGCGAGGCCCCCTTCTTCACCCCGCGCGAGCGCGCCGCCTTCGACCTCGCCGAGGCCATGACCCGAATCGCCGACAGCGAGGTCGGCGACGCCGTCTGGCAGGAGGCCGCGGCCCGATTCTCCGAATCGGAACTCGCCGAACTGGTCTGGCACATCGCGATCATCAACACCTGGACCCGGCTGGGCGCGACCACCCGCGCCTGGACCCTCCCCGGCGACGAGAACGACTGAACCCCAACCCGATCCGACACCCGCACCGTGAGGAGCCCGACCATGCCCGCCGTCGTCATCACCTACTGCAAGCCCTGCGGCTACCTGAAGCGCGCCCGCGCCGCCGCCGACGCCCTCGACACCGAGCTCGGTATCGCACCGGAACTGGTCCCGGGCTCGGGTGGTGTGTACCGCGTCACGGTGGACGGCCAGACCGTGGCCACCAAGACCCGCCAGGGTTTCCCCACCCCGGAGGACATCGTCAAAGCCGTTGCCGAGCACGGGAAGTAGCCGAAAACGAACGAAGCCCCTGACCGGATTGCCTGGTCAGGGGCTTCGTATGGTGCGCCATCAGGGACTCGAACCCCGAACCCGCTGATTAAGAGTCAGCTGCTCTGCCAATTGAGCTAATGGCGCGTGTTACTCCGCCGGGGGCCTCGGTCTTGCGCTCCGGGCTCTCTGCGGTGCGGATAGAACATTAACAGGGATGGTTGCGGAAAGTGAAATCGCCCCTCTGAGCTGGTGGTTTTTCGAGTTGTTGAGGGTTGTTAACACGACGGGCGCGATCTCGGATGTTGTGGAGGAAGCCTTTGGAGGGTGGCCGGCCGCGCGCCGAGACGTGAAGTGGGGTTGCGATGGGTGAGTGGCGAGGCGGACGGCGGACCGGGAAGCTGTTGGGGGCCGGGGTTCTGCTGTCCGTGGTGGCGTTGGCTCTGGTCGGGTGTTCCTCCGGCGCCGGCGGCCAGAAGTCCTCGGTGGCAATCGATTCCAACCCGATCAGCGAACTGATGAAGCCGAAGCTGATCTCCCCGGTGAAGGACGGCGACAAGGGCGTGGCGCCCGGCGAGCTGAACCTGAAGGTGGAGGACGGCAAGTTCACCGCTGTCGTGCTGAGCAATCCGGACGGCAAGCCGGTGCCGGGTGAACTCGCCGCCGACGGCCGCTCGTGGAAGTTGGCCGAGCAGCTGGGATTCGGGCGCACCTACAAGCTGGCGGTCGAGGCCATCGGCCTGGGCGGGGCGACCACCTCGGTGATGAGTTTCACCACGATCTCCCCGAACAACCGCACCCACCCGTATCTGCTGCCCGCCGAGAACGACGTGGTCGGCATCGGTCAGCCGGTGGCGGTGCAGTTCGACGAGAACATTCCGGACCGCAAGGCCGCCCAGAACGCGATCAAGATCACCACGACCCCGGCGGTCGAGGGCGCGTTCTACTGGGTCAACAATCGCGAGGTGCGCTGGCGGCCGCAGAACTTCTGGACCCCGGGCACCAAGGTCGACATCGCGGTCAACGCCTACGGCCACGATCTGGGCGGCGGCCTGGTCGGTGACAGCGACATCCACTCCAGCTTCACCATCGGCGACGCCACCGTCTTCACCTCGGACGACAACACCAAGATCGTCACCGTGGAACGCAACGGCCAGGTGATCAAGACCATGCCCACCTCCATGGGCAAGGACTCCACCCCCACCGACAACGGCGTCTACATCGTGGGCGACAAGTTCGACCGCATCATCATGGACTCCTCCACCTACGGCGTCGCGGTGAACTCGCCCAACGGCTACAAGACGCCTGTGGACTGGGCGACCCGGATCTCGTACTCGGGCATCTTCTTCCACTCGGCCCCGTGGTCGGTGGGTGCGCAGGGCTATTCGAACACCAGCCACGGCTGCCTCAACCTCAGCCCGGCCGACGCCAAATGGGTCTACGACAACGTCAAACGCGGTGACATCACGATCGTGAGGAACACCGTCGGCGGCACCCTGTCCGGTGTTGACGGGCTGGGCGACTGGAACATCCCGTGGGAGCAGTGGAAGGCGGGCAACGCCGACCGCGGCTGACCTACGGCGTCGAAGACACGGCAGAAGGGGCATCAGCAGTGCGCTGATGCCCCTTCGACCATGCTCGACGGGTGGCTGAGAATCAGCCGATGGTGCCCGGACCGTTGGGGCCGCAGCCGAGGGCGGCGAGGCCGGACAGCGCCGAGGCGGTGCCCATGACGGTGCAGGTGCCCGGTTCGGCGGAGTTGGTGTTCGACGAGCCGACCGCCCCGCCCAGCTTGAAGCCGGAGGATCCGGTCACCAAGGCCTCGATCGGGCTCTTCGGCGCGGGGTCCTTGCTGGTGGGGCAGGGGGTGGTGGTCGTGGCCGTCGCGGGGCCCGCGGTGACGGTGCAGCCCGGCGTGGTGTCCGGAGTGGTGGTGCCCGGCGTCGTCGTGGTCGGCGACGTGGTCGACGGAGTCGTCGTCGTGGTGTCGATGAGGGCGATCTCCGCCATGGCGGCGGGCGCGGCGGGCAGCAGTGCCGCAACGGCTAGCAAAGTGGTTACGGCGTAACGGTTCACGTGCGAAAATCCTTCGGATCGAGCGTGGTCGGGGCCCCGACTCCCCAGATGGTCCTGAGCAGTCTACGAAGATCGCGTGACCTGCGCCGCAAAATGCGACACACTGACGTTTCTCTCACATTCCGACGCGCGCCACCGCCCGCACCGGAGCCCCGTCCGCCCCGGGCAGTCGCAAGGGGAACAACGACACTTCCACCCGCTGACCGGCCTCCTGTGCCGCCAGCACCGCCGCCAGGCAGGTCAGATTCTCCGCGATCACCGCGTGCGCCCCGCACAGGATCCGATGCACCGGAATCTCCTCGGCCGGGGTCGGGTCCACGCTGAGCGCGTCGACGCCGACCGTCCGCACCCCGGCCGCGACCAGATACTCGGCGGCCGCCACCGTCAGATGCGGATGGTTCAGGTACTCGTGCGTGCCCCAGTGCTCCGACCAGCCGGTCGCCACCAGCACGATCACGCCGGCCGCCACCCGCCCCTCGAAGTACTCGCGCCCGATCGACCCGCCCGCGCCCGCGGCCCGCGCGTCCACCACCACGGCCGGTCCGGTGAACCGCTCCAGCGGCAGCTCGTCGAGGGCGGGCAGGGCGTCGTCGATGTGCCGGGGCGCGTCCACGTGCGTGCCCGTCTGCGAACCCATGTCCAGGTGCAGCACATTGACGCCGTCGGCGGCCACGGTCAGCGCGGGCCGCACACTCACCTCGGGATCGCCCGGGTAGACGGGCATTCCGGATCGGATCGGCACCGAGAGATCGAGGATGCGCATGTCAGCCGTGCTCCGGGGCGGTGGCGCGCAGCAGCCAGCAGGCGGCGGTGAAGTGGGCCGCGCCGTCGTGGACGAAGGGTTCGAAGGCGGCGCGGACGACCTCGACGACCTTCGCGCGGGTCGCCTCGTCGGCCTCGAGCAGCGCCAAGCCGACCGGTCCCAATCGGGAGACGTAGCCGGTGAGCTCGGATTCGGGCAGCGCACAGTCGGCGTCGACTGGAGTGATGTCGATATCGGTCCAGCCGGCGTCGGCCAGGATCCCGGCCACCCGGTCGCGGTCGGCGAACCCGAATTGCCCTGGGGCGTCCGGGATTCGGGGCCCGAGATCGGGGAGCAGCGGGGCGGCCGCGTCTTCCGCGGTGGTGAAGAACGGGTTGTCGGCGGCGGCTCGCCACACGACACAGGCCAGCCGTCCGCCGGACCGGGTGGCGTGGCGCAGATTGGCGAACGCGGCCACCGGGTCGGCGAAGAACATCACCCCGAAGCGGGACATGACGAGGTCGTAGACCGCGGGGTCGAAGGTGTGGGTCTGGGCGTCGGCGCACACGAAATCCACCGGGAGGCCCGCCAGTTCGGCATTGGCGCGGGCCGCCTCGAGCATCGGCTCGGCGATGTCGACGCCCGTGCAGCGCGCGCCCGTCGCGCGGGCCACGGCCAGGGTGGTGCCGCCGGTGCCGCAGCCGACATCCAGCACCCGCCGGGCGCCGTCGATGCGGGCGGTCTCGACCAGCAGGTCCTCGAGCGGCCGCAGCACCCGGCCGATCAGGTCCTGGAAGTCGACCCAGGCAGTGCCGGAGGTGGCCCAGCGGTCGGATTGATCCTTGTCGAGCGGTGTCGTCATGATCGCTGTCCTTCATCGGGGAACGGACGGAGAACTACACTGTCTCAATTCAAGCCGACTTGAGGTCAAGTTCGAGGTAACCCCGATGACCAGCCTGGATATCGCCGAGGTGGTGCGCCGCACCGGCGTCCCCGCCTCGACCCTGCGCTACTACGAGGAACGCGGCCTGATCGCGTCCACCGGCCGGCGCGGCCTGCGCCGCCAGTTCGACAGTTCGGTGCTCGAACAGCTGGCCCTCATCTCGCTGGGCCGCACCGCCGGATTCTCCCTCGACGACATCGTGCTGGTCTTCGGCCCGCAGGGCGAACTCCGGGTGGATCGGGCCCTGCTCACCGGCAAGGCCGACGAATTGGACCGCACCATCACGCAAATGACCGCGGTGCGGGACGGCCTCCGGCATGCCGCCGCCTGTCCGGCCCCGAGTCACGCCGAATGCCCGAGCTTCCGGCGCATCCTGCTGGGCGTGATGGCGGGCGAGATCGACGTCACCGAGGCGATGGGCGGACCGAAATGACTGCGTGACAGGTCATTTCAGCGCACGGCGCGCACGGCCTCCTTGGTGAGCGCGGCCACCAGCGGATTGTCGTAGGCCGCGTCCTTGTCCGGTTTGGCGGTGAGCACCACGATCACCAGCGGCGCGGACCCGTCGGCGGGCCAGGTGACGGCGGCGTCGTTGGCGGTGCCGTAGTCGCCGGACCCGGTCTTGTCGCCGGTCTTCCAGTCCGCGGGCAGTCCGGCGCGGATGCGGGCGTCGCCGGTGGTGTTGGCGAGCAGCCACGCGGTCAGCTGCTTGCGTTCCGGCTCGGCGAGGGTATTGCCGACGACCAGCTTTCGATAGTCGCCGGCCAGGGCGGCCGGGGTCGTGGTGTCGCGCTCGTCGCCCGGGATATCGGTGTTGAGGTCGGGTTCCCAGCGGTCGCTGCGTGTCTTGCCGTCGCCGAGCAACCGCAGGAACTGGGTCAATCCCTGTGGGCCGCCGAGCAATTCGAGCAGCTGATTGCCCGCGGTGTTGTCGCTGCGGGTGATGGCGGCGTCACAGAGTTCGCTCACCGACATACCCGTGTCCACCCGGGTGCTGGTGACCGGTGAACCCGTCACCACCTTGTCCGCGGCGAAATGGATGACCTGGTCGAAGAATCCGCTGTCGAGGGGATGCATCTTCAGGAGCGCGCCGCAGGCCAGGCCCTTGAACGTGGAGTTGAAGGTGAAGCGTTCGTCCTGCCGGTAGCCGACGGTCTTGCCGGTGCCGGTGTCGATCACGAAGACGCCTGCCCGCGCGCCGTGCTGCTCTTCGAGGGTCCGCAGGGCGGCAGGGCTCGGCGCGGCCGTGGTGGCCGGTTCGTCCTGGGTGGCCTCGCCTTTCGAGTCGGTGCCGCACGCCGCGAACAGCGGCGTGAGCACGAGTAGTGATGCCAGGGCGCGGTATTTCAGGGTCGGCAAAACAAGCCTTTCCATCGGTTTCGAGCGGTGTGGGGTGTTGCTGCTGGTCAGCGCGGGGCACGCAGCATGCGGCCCGCGGCCTGCACGGCCGGGTCGGAACTGCCGGCGTCGCTGATGAAGACGGCGAAGGCCAGATCGCCGTCGATGCCGACGAACCAGCCGTGCGCGTGCTTGTCGTCGATGTATTCGGCGGTGCCGGTCTTGCCGAGCAGGCCGGGGATGTCGCGCAGGGCGGTGGCGGTGCCGCCGGTGATGGTCTCGCGCATCATGGATTTCACCTGATCGGCGATGCCGGGCGGCAGGGCCGGCGGCTGCCGGTCGGGCTTGCCGGGCTGCCCCTGCACGATCGTCGGCGGCTTGACCGACCCCTGGGCGAGGGACGCGGCCAGCAGTGCCATGCCGAACGGTGACGCGGTCACCTTGCCCTGCCCGATGCCCTCCTCCACCCGCAGGGCGGGCGTGTCGGCGGTGGGCACCTTGCCGGTAACGGTGGTCAATCCCGGTGTCACGTAGTCGATGCCGAGTCCGAGCTGGGCGGCGGCATTGGTCAGCCCATCCGGCGGCAGCTGCACGGCCAGCCGGCCCATGGTGGTGTTGCAGGACCGCGCGAACGCGGTGTGCAGCGGCACCTGGCCGAGGTCGAAGTTGTTGTCGTTGGGGATCTCCCGGCCCTCGATGTTCTCCTTGCCGGGGCAGGCGACGGTGATGTCCGGGGTGACCTGACCGGCCTGGAGCGCGGCCGACACGGTGACGGTCTTGAAGGTGGAGCCCGGCGGATACAGCCCGGTCAACCCGATCGGGCCCTGCGCGTCGGCGGGCGCGTTCTGCGCCATGGCCAGCACGTCACCGGTGGAGGGCCGCAGCGCCACGATGGCCGCCGGGGTGGTGATCGGGGCCAGCGCCGCCTCGGCGGCCCGTTGCAGGCCGACGTCGAGGGTGGTGCGAATATCGGTGACCGGCTGGGGATCCGGGCCGCCGACCCGCTGTGTGCCGTCGCTGCCCTGGGCGCGGACCGCCCATCCGGCGGCGGCGTCGGCCCGCTGCTGCCACAGATCCGACAGACCCGAGAAGGTCGGTGAGGCCAGCGCCTTGTCGACGGCCAATAGTCGCGTCTGCTGCGCGGTCGTCACGTTCGCCAGCGTGGTGAGCGCGGATTGGACGGTGGCGTAATCGGATTCGCGGAGGGTGACCGCGGTGACCGGCTTCCCCTGCGCCGCGGCCAGATCCGCCTGCAGGCTCGCGGCCGTGACATCGGGCGCGACGGGTTGCAGCGCCGCCGCGACGGCCGCGGGGTCCGCGCCGGGCGCGACGTTCACCAGTGTCACCACCTGCTGGGTGAGCAGCGGTCCGCCGGCGCTGTCCAGGATCTTGGCCGGGTCGGGGTAGGCGACGGCGTAGGACAGCGGGCCGATGTTCAGGCCGGGCGCGATGGTGGCCGGGTCCCAGCGGATCTTCCAGTCACCGCCGGAGCGTTCGGCGCGGCCCGCGGTGGTGTAGGTCCACTCGTTCGTGCCGTCCTTGCCCAGCTTCCAGGTGGCGGAGAGGGTGAAGGTGCCGCCGTCGTCGGTCTTCTCGACCTTGCTCGCCTCGAAACGCACCTGTTTGCCGAGGTTGTCGTACAGCGTTCCCAGGGCGGTCGAGGCGGTGGCCGGATCGCTGGTGGCGGTCGCGGCGGCCGGGACGTCGTCGCGGGTCAGCGCGGCGGCGAAGGCATCGACCGTCTTGGACAATCCGGACGTGGGATCGGATCCCGAGCACGCGGTCGCCGCCACCAGTACGGCCGCGACACAGATACCGGTGCTTGCCCTCCTGCTGAAAGCTGCCATGACAGCCACCCCAACACGGATCACCACCCGGTGTCCAAGACCAACACGGGCGAGAACCGATAAGCGTTTCCTTATCGTCGCAGCGCAAGGCCCACGGGATCGCGAAGTCGCGGGCGATTGACGGCCCGATCCGATCGCCGGGAATGCTGGGGGAGTGGAAGCGATCTTCGGGACGGCCGGTGTCGAAGGCCGCGTGCACGCCCGCTGTCTCGACTGCGACGGCGAATTCGGCTGGGCCGCCGACGAACCGGTGGTGCTGTCCTCGGTCGTGAAGGTGCCGCTGGTGCTGGAGTTCGCGCGGCAGGTCGCGGCCGGGCAGCTCGATCCCGTCGACCGGGTGCGCGCCACGGCCGCCGACCGGCTGGGCGGGGTGGGGTCGGCGGGCTGCCACGACGACGTCGAGTACAGCCTGCGCGATGCCGCCTACTTCGCGCTCACGGTCTCCGACAACACCGCCGCGGACCTGCTGTTCGACCGCGTCGGGGTCGACAACGTCCGCTCCCTGGTCCGCGAACTCGGGCTCGCCGACACCCGGGTGATGGGGTCGATCCGCGACATCCTGTACCTGATGGCCGAGGACATCGGCGCGCGTGACCTGCTCGAATTCGCCCGGCGCTATCCCGAATCCAGTCCCGAGGAGGTGTTCGGCAGCCGGGCGGTGGATCCGCTGCGCACCACGGCCGGGACCGCCCGGGACATGACGCGCATGCTGGCGCTCATCGGCCGCGACCTGGCGGGCCCGCCCGAGGCGTGCCGGTTCGTGCGAGATCTCATGCGGCAGCAGGTGTACGGGCACCGGTTGCCGTCGGCGTTCCCGCCCGAGACCGGCATCTGGTCCAAGACCGGGACGCTGCCGGGTATCCGCAACGAGATCGGGGTCGTCGAGTATCCGGATGGAAGCCGTTACGCCGTAGCGGTTTTCACGGTGTCACACAATCTGGCGGGACGGCAGCCCGTGGTGGACCGGGCGATCGGGACGGCCGCGCTGACGGCCATCGAGCGCATCGATCACTGCCTGCCCGCGACCACATCCCACGGGCGGCGCTGCGGCGCGTCCTGAAGCGGGGCCGGGGGCGCCACGCCGTCGCCCCGCACCACCGACACGATGAGCTCGGCGAATTCCCGCACCAGCGGATGCGGGGCGGCGGCGGGCCAGGTCAGAGCGAGTCGCCAGCTCAGCGTGCCCTCCGGCAGCGGCCGCCACACCACCCGCGGCTCCTTCTGCGCCACCCGGCCGGTGTCGAAGGCGACGCCGCGGCCCGACAGCACCATGCCGAGCACGAACTCCGGATTGACCGCGTGTTGCACCGAGGTGGGGTGGAAGCCGTGTTCCCAGCAGGTGCGCAGGGTGGCGTCGTAGAGGCCGGGGGCGGCGGCGCGCGGGAAGATCACCAGGCCGTGTCCGCTCAGGTCGGCCAGGGTGAGTGAAGTCCGTTGGGCCAGTGGGGAATCCCGGGGCAGCACCACGCCGAGCGGGGTCTCCACGGCCGGACCGGATTCGAGGCCGGGCGTCTCCGCCGGACATTGCAGCAGGCCCGCGTCCAGTTCCCGCTCGCCCAGCAGGCGGACCTGTTCGGCGGTGGTCAGCTCCTGCAGGTCCACCCGCACCTGGCGGTTCTCGAACGCGGTCAGCATGGCGGCGAGCACCCGGCCCGCCAGTTCGGGCGGCACGCCGACCCGCAGCGCGTCGACCTCGCCGCGGTGGGCCTTGTCGACCAGCGATTTCGCGCGTTCCCATCGGGCGATCAGGTCCCGTGCCTCGACCAGCAGGATCTGCCCGGCCTCGGTGAGCTCCACGCGGCGGCTGTCGCGGTCGAGCAGCCGCGCGCCGAGCTCGCTCTCCAGCTTGCGGATGCGCTGGCTCAGCGCGGGCTGAGCGATCCGCAGCCGCTCGGCCGCGCGGCCGAAGTGCAACTCCTCGGCGACGGCGATGAAGTAGCGCAGCTGACGCAGCGGGTCCATCCCGTCGACGATATAGGTTTCCTTATCGCCGGGTGGTCAGGCCCGGGCGCGCACCTCGAGGATCTGCAGGCAGCGCCCGATCGGGCCCTGCTGGTCGTGCAGCACGGTCGAGCACAGGCCGACCCCGTCGGGTCCGATCGAGGTCTCCACGGCCAGGCCGATCCATTCGCCGACCGGCAGCCGGAACAGGTCGATGGTCAGGTCGGTGTTGAGGAAGGTGTACTGCAACGGATCCAGCCGCGCGCCAACGCCATTGGCGACGTCCGCGACCGAGAACACGCGCACCAGGGGTGAGATCTCCTCGCCCTCGACCACCGCGACGCGGGGCTTGACCCACACCCGCCGGGTGATGTCGTCGCTCTCCACGCCGCGCAGGTCCACCGACTTCACGTAGCCGACGTCCCAGCCGGCGGGCAGGCCCCAGCTGACCTTGCCCTCTTCCGGCACGGGCGGCAGCGGGGCATCGGCGGTGTGCACCACCGGGGAGGTGTCGGTGGTGGCGATCCGCCAGGCCGCGGCCTTGGCCACCACGCGGGCGCTGCCGTCGGGCTGCGGCGCGACCAGTTCGGCCGCGACCAGCTCGACCCGCTTGCCCGGCCGCTCGATCCAGGCGCGAACCTCGATCTCTCCCACCGGAATCGGGCCGAGGATCTCCATGGTCAGCCGCGCGATCCGCGTGCCCTCCCGGGGCGCGCACCGTTCCACCGCGCGGGCCAGCAGGGCCGAGGGCGGTGCGCCGTGCTGCATGGTTGCCGCCCACACGCTCACCGTGGACGCGGTGGCCCGGTATCGCTCGAAACCATCGCGCTGGGACTCCAGCGCGAGGAAGTACGCCCTGGTTCCGGCCTCGTCCTCCGAGGCCGCCTGATCTACCGCTGTCGCATCCTGCATTCGGGTCACCCCGTCAACGTATCAGCCCACGTCCGACCCATTAGACGGTGTACGACAAACCCTCCGCATGTCCATTCCGAGCGTTCGGCATTCCTGCCCATACCCTGATGCATGTCCGATGCACTTTCCAGGCGTGGAACGAGGTAGTCATGTCAGGCAAGTTCGAGCTGTTCGCTGATGCGGCCGACAAGTTCCGGTGGCGGCTCAAGGCCGGCAACGGCGAGGTTATCGCGCAGAGCCAGGCGTACGCGAGCAAGGACGCGGCGAAGAAGGGCATCGCCTCGGTCCAGAGCCACGCCGCGAGCGCCGCGATCGCGGATCTCACCGACTCCAGGTAGCCCGACCCGACCGAGGCCCCGCCACAGGTGATTCCGCGGCGGGGCCTCAGCGCGTTCAATGCCGTTGCGTACGAGCAGCTTCGATGCGGGCCGCCAGGTCGACCAGATCGGCGGCCGGTCCGGTGGGCGGCGTGCGCCGATGCCAGATGGCTCGGAACTTCCTCGTCAATGGCGTCGATTCGGCGAGGGGCACGGCGCGCAGCGTGCCCGCGCGCAGTTCGTGCGCCACGATCAGCCGGCTGACCACCGCCGGGGCCGCACCGCTGCGGGCGGTGGCGAGAATCGCTGCGGCGGAACCGAGTTCGGCTGCGGGCGGAGCCGGGGTGCCGTGCATCTCGAGGGTCTCCCACACCGTGTCGCGAGTGCCGGAGCCGCGTTCGCGCCACAGCAGCGGGGTGTCGGCGAGTTCGCGCGCGGTCAGCGGTCGGCGGCGCCCGGCCCACCGGTGGCTCGGCGCGACGACCACCACCAGCTCGTCCGCGGCGAGCACCCGGCTGCCCAATCCCGGTGGCGGATGCGGTCCTTCGACGAACCCGAGTTCAGCCTCGCGATCGCCGACCGCCGCGGTCACCTGCCGCGAGTTGGCCACGTCCAGGACCACCGCCACCTCCGGATGCACTTTCCGCAGCGCGGTCAGCCAGTGCGGAATCCGATGGTCGGCAATGGTTGTCGAGGCGATGAGGCGCAGGCCCGGCCGCTCGGCGCGATGCAGCGCGGCGATGCCGTCCGTCAGCGCCACCGCCGCCTCGAGCACCGGACGGCCCAGCTCGACCACCACTTGCCCGGCATCGGTGAGCACCGATCCCGTGCGCCCGCGATCCAGCAGCCGCAACCCGAGTCGCCGCTCCAGCGCGCTGATCCGCATACTGGCGGCGGGCTGGCTGATGCCGTGCCGCCGCGCGGCCGCACCGAGACTGCCCAGTTCAGCGACCGAGACCAGCAGCGCGAGCGCGTCCAGGTCGGGCGTACCGGGCGGCAGGATCATAAGGACAGCTTATGACGTGATCGGTATTCGGGCGCTACCTGACCACGGGAAACGGCCGCAGGATCAGCACCATGACTTTCGTGATCGGCGCGGACTGCGTGGACGTTCTGGACAAGGCCTGCATCGAGGAATGCCCGGTCGACTGCATCGTGGTGGGCGACCGGATGGCCTATATCAATCCCGACGAATGCACGGATTGTGCTGCCTGCGAACCGGTCTGCCCGGTCGAGGCCATCCACTACGAGGACGACCTGCCCCTGGGACAGGAGCAGTTCGTCCTCGTGAACAGCGGGTTCTTCAGCGAAGGGACGCAGATCTAGGGGACCGGGTCGGGTTCTCGGTCCGGGATGGCCTCCACGGCGGGGGCTTTCCGCCGGCCGAGGACGGAATGGGAACGGCTGTAGGCGAAGTAGATGACGATGCCCAGGGCCATCCAGATGACGAACCGGATCCAGGTCTCGATGGACAGGTTGAGCATCAGCCACAGGCAGGCCAGGGCGGCCAGGATGGGGATGAGCGGGACCAGGGGGACGCGGAAGCCACGCGTCAGGTCGGGACGGGTGCGGCGCAGGATCGGGACGCCCAGGGAGACCAGGACGAACGCGACCAGGGTGCCGATATTGACCATTTCCTCGAGGGTGCCGAAGTCGACGAAACCGGCCAGGAGAGCGCAGACCACGCCGACCAGGACGGTCAACCGGACGGGGGTGCCGTGCTTGCCGGTGTGGGCCAGGCCGCGGGGCAGCAGGCCGTCGCGGGCCATGGCGAACAGGACCCGGGTCTGGCCCAGGAACATGACCATGACGACGGTGGACAGGCCCGCCAGCGCGCCGATGGAGATGATGTTCTTCACCCAGGTCGCGCCGTGGATGGCGAAAGCGGTTGCCAGCGTGGCGTTCCCGCTCGCGAGCTCGGTGTAGGGGACCATGCCGGTGAGGATCAGCGAGACCGCCACGTAGAGCACGGTCACGATGGCCAGCGAGGCGAAGATGCCGCGCGGGACGTCGCGCTGCGGGTTGCGGGTCTCCTCGGCGGTGGTGGCCACCACGTCGAAGCCGACGAACGCGAAGAACACCAGCGAGGCCGCGGCCAGCAGGCCGTACCAGCCGAAACTGGTTCCGCCGGAACCGGTCAGGAAGGAGAACAGCGACTGGTGCACGCCGCCCGCCTGCTCCGAGGGCTGGGCCGGGGGAATGTAGGGGGTCAGGTTGGAGGCCTTGAAGTAGGTCGCGCCGACCACCAGCACCAGCGCGATCACCGCCAGCTTGATGGCCACCGCCACCGCCGAGACCCGCGAGGACAGCTTGGTGCCGGTCGCCAGCAGTGTGCCGACCACGGCGATGATCACCACCGCGCCCCAGTCGAAGGTGATGGACCCGACGTGCGCGACCGGGCTCACCACCCCGTGCAGCACCTCGCCGAGATACTGCGACCACCCCTTGGCGACCACCGACACCGCCAGCGCGAACTCCAGGATCAGATCCCAGCCGATGATCCAGGCGATGACCTCGCCGAAAGTGGCGTACGCGAACGTGTACGCGCTGCCCGCCACCGGCACGGTCGAGGCGAATTCGGCGTAGCACAACGCCGTCAGCCCGCACGCGATGGCCGCGAACACGAAGGCCAGCGAGACCGACGGCCCCGCCACCTGGCCCGCGGTCCGGGCGGTGAGCGTGAAGATGCCCGCCCCGATGACCACGGCGACTCCGAAGATGGTCAGATCCCGCGCGGTCAGATCCTTGCGCAGTTTGGAATCCGGCTCATCGGTATCCCGGATCGATTGCTCGACCGATTTGGTGCGGAACACTCCGCTCGCGAACGCCACTGTTCGTCTCCTTTCCGAAGAGTTTCGGTGCCGCGATCAGCGAACTCGCGGAATGGCGTCGAGCCGCCGCTCCGCGAACCTGTTCGCCGCCGCACCGGTGCCGATGCCCTCGGCCTGGGATTCCGCGATGATGTCGCGGCAACGGTCGAAGATGCCCCTCACTGCCTCTTCGACCTCGGCCGGCGCCGCGTGCCGCAGCTCACCGGCCACCTGAACCAGCCCACCGGCATTGGCCACGAAATCCGGGACCCAGGTGATGCCGCGCTCGTTCAGGGCGTATTCCACCGCGGGCGTGGCCAACTGGTTGTTGGCCGCGCCGCAGACGAGTTTCGCCTCGATGGCCTCGGCGCTCGACACGGTGAGCGTGCCGCCGAGGGCGCAGGGGGCGTAGACGTCGACCGGAGCCGTGGACACGGTGCTCAACAGTCGAACCGAGGGATGGTCGCTCGAAAGTCGTTCCAGCGCAACTGTGTTCACGTCGGTCGCGCAGACCTCCGCGCCGTCGGCCAGCAGCAGCTCGATCAGTTCGCGGCCGACCTTGCCGACGCCCTCGACGCCGACCGTGCGGCCCGCCAGCGTCGGTGCGCCCCACACGGATTCGGCTCCGGCGCGCATCGCGTTGAACACGCCCAGGGCGGTGAGCCGGGCGCTGTCCCCGGACCCGCCCGCCGCGACGCTGCGGCCGGTCACATGGCTGGTGTAGCGGCCGATCGCGTCCAGGTCGTCGGTGTTGGTGCCGACGTCACCGGCCGTGATGTACCGCCCGCCAAGGGATTCCACGAAGCGCGCGTAGGCGGCGAACAGCTCCTCGCTCTTGTCCAGCGCCGGATCGCCGATGATGACGGCCTTGCCGCCGCCCAGATCCACCCCGGCGGCCGCGGCCTTGTAGGTCATGCCCCACGACAGCCGCAGCACATCGTCCAGCGCGGCCGCCTCGGAGGCGTACGGGTACATCCGGGTGCCGCCCAGCGCCGGGCCGAGCGCGGTCGAGTGGATCGCGATGATCGCCTTGAGACCGCTGCGGTCGTCCTCGCAGAACACCACCTGCTCGTGTCGCCGGGCGCTCAGTTCGTGCGAGCGGCCGAAAACCCCTGCGTCGGTGTGCATTGCGGTCACGGTCGATTCCTTTCGTGGACGCCGCTCGTGGCGGCTGGGCGGGGCCGCGTGGTGGGCGGCCGGGGAACTGCCACGCGGGTGGCAGCGGGTCGGGCAGGGGCGGCGGCGGGTGTGCCGCTCGACCGTGACCGATGGTCGGCGGTCGCGTCCGGTGGGCGCGGGCCGCGGCGATCCCACGCCGTGGGGTGGTCGGGGATCGCCGAGGAGGGCGACGGTCGCTGATCGTCGCCGTATTGCTGTGGGCTGGTGTGGAATTGGTCGCGGTCGACGCGTCAGCCGTCGAGGCCGAGTTCGCGCAGGCGGGCGCGGTAGAGCTCGACATTGCCGAGCTTGACGTCCTCGTAGCCGCGGACGAGATCGGGCAGCGCCGCCGCCTCGACGGCGATGGCGTACCCGTCGACGGTGAGACCGGCCGCGAGCCGGTGCACCATGCCGGTGTAGTGGGCCAGCAGTTCCCGCTCCACCTTGCGGACGTGAGCGTAACCGAAGGGGTCGAGCTTGGTGCCGCGCAGCGCCTTGCCCTTGGCGAGCAGCTTCAGGGCCACATGGGATTTCGGGGCGAGGCCGATCTTCTTCTTGCGGCCCAGCGCGCGCAGCGCCGGCGGGTGCAGCTTGTAGGTGAGGTTCTCGCCGCCGGGGACCTGCGCCTGGACCTCGTCCAGGAACGCGGGATCGACCAGCAGTCGGGCGACCTCGTACTCGTCCTTGTAGGCGGTGAACTTGAACAGCCCGCGCGCCACGGCCTCGGTGAACTCGGTGCGCTCGGTGACCGCGCGCTCCGCGGTCCACGCGGCCTGGACGGTGTCGATATAGCGTCGGGCGACCTTGGCGTTCTGGTAGTCGATCAGCTCGGCGGCGCGCCGTTCCACCAGTCGCCGGACCTCGCCGTCGAAGCCGGTGCCCGCCAGCAGCTCGGCGGGCGCGACCCGCGGAGCACGCTGTGCCGCACCGGAATCGGTGGCCGCCGCGAATGCGGCCGGATCGGCGATGGCCACCCGGCCCCAGCGGAAGGCCGCGATATTGGCCGACACCGCGACACCGTTGATGCCGATCGCCTCCTCGATCGCCGCGGCGGGCAGCCGCAGGCCACCGGTCTGGAAGGCCGCGCCGACCATCAGGAAGTTGGCGGCGGCGGTCGTCCCGAACAGGTGTTGCGCGGCGGCCAGGGCGTCGAAGTCGACCTGCGAATCCGACACCGCCGCCAGCCGATCCAGCAGCGGCCCGGTCTCGGGGTAGGCGACCGACTTGTCGTAGACCATGTCGCCGGTCGGGGTCTTGCTGGTCGAGGCGACGACGACGGTTCCGTTCGGGTCGCCGTACTGGAGGTTCTTGGGGTCGGCGGCGGTCAGCAGGTCGATGGCCATGATGCAGTCCGCGCTGCCGGGGGTGAGCCGGTTCGACGGCTCCAATTCCGTGGTGGAGAACCGCAGATGCGACAGCACCGGCCCGGCCTTCTGGCTCAGCCCGATCTGGTCGAGGCTCTCGACCGCGTACCCGGCGCGCAGCGCGGCCGTGGCCAGCACCTGGTTGACCGTCACGATGCCGGTGCCCCCGATGCCCGCGATGAGCACGTTCTGCGTGCCCGGCGGAGCGCCGAGACCGGGATCGGCCACGGCCGGCGGTTCGGCGGGCTTGCGGCGCAGGCCGCGGACGCGCCGGGAACCCTTGCCGCCCTTGGCATCCGGCCGCAGCTCCACCGTCACGAAGGACGGGCAGTCCCCGTCCAGGCAGCTGTAGTCGGTATTGCACGAGGTCTGGTCGATGCGCGTCTTGCGCCCGAACTCGGTCTCCACCGGCTGCACCGACAGGCAGTTGGACTTGGTGCCGCAGTCGCCGCAGCCCTCACACACCGCCTCGTTGATCACCACGCGCGTAGTGCGCGCCGGCAGCGTGCCGCGCTTGCGCTGCCGTCGCGCGTCGGCGGCACAATGCTGGTCGTAGATCAGCACGGTCACGCCCTTGACCTCGCGCAGCAGTTTCTGTGCCTCGTCGAGCCGGTCGCGATGCCACAGCAGCGTGCCCTTGGCGAGCGTCTTCTTGTTGTGCCGCTTGGGATCGTCGGCGCAGATGATGATCTGCGCGACCCCTTCCATGGTCAGCTTGTGGGTGAGCTTGGCGACCGTCAGCCCGCCCTCCACGTCCTGCGCGCCGGTCATGGCGACGACCTCGTTGTAGAGCAGCTTGTAGGTGATGTTCACCCCCGCCGCCACGCACGCCTGCACGGCCAGCTGCCCGGAGTGGAAGAAGGTGCCGTCGCCGATGTTCTGGAACAGGTGCGGCACATCGGTGAACGGGGCCTGCCCGATCCACTGGCTGCCCTCGCCGCCCATCTGGGTGAGGCCGGTGACCGCGCTGTCGTCGCGCCCGGACAGGGTGACCAGGGTGTGGCAGCCGATGCCGCCGCCGCCGATGGACCCCTCGGGCAGCGCGGTGGAGCGGTTGTGCGGGCAGCCGCTGCAGAAGTACGGGGTGCGCTTGGCGGACAGCACCTCCAGCGAAAGCGCCGGCGGCGGAGCCTTCTTCAGCTCGACGTGCTCGCGCAGCACGCGGCGCAGCGGGCCGAGCAGGCGGCCGGCGGTCAGCTCGCCGTCGAACGGCATGAGCGGCAGCCCGTTCCCGTCCAGCTTGCCGAGAATGCGCGGGGCGTCGGCGGCGCCGTACAGGATCTCGCGGATCTGGGTCTCGACGAAGGCGGTCTTGTCCTCCACCACGATGATCTGTTCCAGACCGCGCGCGAACTCCGTGACCCGCTGTGCGCCAACGGGATACGGC
Organism: Nocardia sp. CA-145437; assembly: GCF_050956485.1. Classification (NCBI taxonomy): domain Bacteria; kingdom Bacillati; phylum Actinomycetota; class Actinomycetes; order Mycobacteriales; family Nocardiaceae; genus Nocardia; species Nocardia sp. CA-145437. The sequence continues at coordinate 1,721,825 of NZ_CP191204.1, forward strand.
ATGCCGATGCGCAGCAGGCGGATCCCCGCCCGGTGCATGGCCGCCTCGTCGACGCCGAGATCGTGCAGACCCTGCCGGACCGCGTCGAAGGTGGTGCCGGTGGCCGCGATCCCGATCCGCGCGTGGATCGGGTCGACCTCGATGACATCGAGGTCATTGGCGGACCCGAAGGCGCGCACGGTGGCCCAGCGCGGCCCGTACAGATCGGCCTCCGCGAGCACGCTGTCGGCGGGAGCCGCCATGGGCCGCTGCCGGTAGGCGAAAGTCTTGCCCTCCCACTGCACTTCGGGCACCGCGATGGGCAGGTTCGCGACCGAGCCGTCCACCGTCCAGGCCCCGTCGGCGACATCGGCCACGATCTTCAGCGCCACGATGCACCCCGAGGCCCGCGACAGCGCGATGCCCTGCATCCCCATGGTGATGATCTCGCGGGCATTGCGCGGGAACAGCACCGGCACACCCATGGCGGCCAGGGATCGTTCGCTCACCGCGGGCACGGTCGAGGACTTCGAGGCCGGGTCGTCGCCGACCAGCAGCAGCACGCCGCCGCGCGGATTCACCCCGTACATGTTCGCGTGCCGGATGGCGTCGGTGGCCCGGTCCACGCCGGGGCCCTTGCCGTACCAGACGCCGACCACGCCGTCGTGGGTCGGAGTCCCGGCGGGCAGGTCGGCCTGGCTACCCCACACCGCGGTAGCCGCGAGCTCCTCGTTGAAGCCGGGCACGAAGGCGATGTCGTGTTCGGTCAGCACGGTCGGCATGCCCAGCAGCATCTTGTCGACGCCGCCCAGCGGGCTGCCCTGATACCCGGACACGAAGGTCGCGACCCGGTGACCGGCGCGCATATCCCGCACATGCTGTTCCACCAGCAGGCGGGCGATGGCCTGCACGCCGGTGAGGAGGACCGGACCCGCACCCGACCGGTAGCGGTCGGCGAGGTCGTAGGGCGTAGCCGGTTCGGCCTGTGGTGCAGGCGCGCAGGCAACGTCGGTCATGAACAGTCACCACACTCTCCACAGCTCAGATTGTGAGCTGCAACGAAGGGACCAGGCGATCGGTGCTGCGAAATCTGCCGTGAAGGGTGATCTGTGTCAACAGTCGCGCGAAAAGTTGATCAGACTGCTCAAAAGTGATCTGGAACACTGTGACCTGCGCAGCATTCTGGTCAGTCGGGGGCCGGGTGACTGGTCAGATGCTCGACGAGCGGCAGCGACCGGTATTCGATGGGCGTCGCCAGCGCCAGCATGGTCTCGGTGTGCTTGACGCCGGTGATGGCGTGCACCCGCTGGATGACGCCGAGCAGATCCGGCTGTGACCGGGCCGCCACCCGGACCAGCAGGTCGCCGCGCCCGGTGGTGGCGTGCACCTCGAGCACGTTCGGGAACGCGCGCAACGACTCCACGATGTCGTTCATCTTGTTCTGGTCCAGTTCGATGCCGAGGAATGCGTGCACCGCGAAACCGATGGCCTCGAGATCCACGTCCGGCGGATACCCCCGGACCACCCCGGCCGCCTCCAGCCGTTTCATCCGCGCCTGCACGGTGTTCCGCGCGATCCCGAGCCGTTGCGCCAATTCCAGGATCGGCACCCGCGGATCGGCCGCCAGTTCCCGGAGCAGCGCGGAATCGAGCGCGTCGATCTTGATGCTCATGCCGCATTCTCGCACAGCGGTTCTCGATAACGCCGCTGCTCACGCGGCCGATGATGAGGGCGTGACACGTGCTCGGGGAGGACTCATGAAGAACAGGTCAGCGGCTCTGCTCGCGATGGCGGCCGCCGTGGTGGCGGTGACCACCGCGTGCGATCCGGGGTCGTCGACCGGCCCGGTGACGACCAGTCCCGCCGGTCCGGTGGCGACCCTCCCCGGCGGCCCGGCCACCACCGCGGCGGGGAGTCCCGCGCCGCAGCAGCCGGGCACCGCACCCGCCGGGAGCGGGCACGGGCTGTGCTTCGACATCAACTCCGATCTGGCCCGGGCCGCCATCGCGCGGCTGTCCCCGCCGCCGGTGGGCGGCTGGCAGACCGGTCAGGCGGGGGAGGTGGAGCTGGCCTCGGGCTGTGACGGTGTGCTCTCGTGGATGATGGTGAACTCCAACACCAATCACCCGTATACGCACGTGCTGTTCTTCACCGGCGGCACCTACCTCGGCACCGCCACCTCGGACCCGTACATGTACACGCAGGTCACCGGCAAGACACGGAACTCGCTGTCGCTGACCTACCGCTGGCTCAACGGAAGTGATCCGATGTGCTGCCCGCAGGGCGGTCCCAGCGTCGTCACCTTCACCCTCAACGGCACCAAGGTGACAGCGGACGGCCAGTTCCCGCCGCACGCCTGACGGTTCAGGACGCCGGCTCGGGCTGATTCAGGACGCCAACTCGAGCGCGGTCGCGCGCAGCGTCCACGCCGGGGCGCGGTGGTTCAGGGTGGTGGCGCTCAGCGGCGGAATGTCGAGGCGCCAGAACGACTGCGGGGGAGCGTTCAGGGTGCGCAGGACCGCGGCCCGGACGATCGCGGGGTGCGTCACCGCGACGATCCGGTCGCCGCGCCCGGCCAGGCCGTGCAGCCAGTCGCCGACGCGGTCGATCAACCCGGTGATCGATTCGCCGCCGTGATCGCGGAAGCCCGGATCGGTGAGCCAGCCCATGAGCTGCTCGGGTGCGAGGTCGTCCATCGCCTTCCCGGCCCAGTCGCCGTGGTCCAGATCGCGCAGCGCGGGCTCCGGGGCCCCGGTGAATCCCAGGGCCCGACAGGTCTGTTCGGCCCGCAGCTCCGGTGCGTGGAGCACCGTCGCGGGCCCCGGGCCGGGCAGCCCGCCCGCCTGCTCGACCGACCGCGACCCGAGCGGGTTGAGCGGTTCGTCGGCCGGGAAGCGGGCGGACTGCACGGCATCGGTGATCGCGTGCGTCACCAGGGTCAGACGGGTGACCGCGCTCATGCCGCCACGGCGGGCGCGGCCGGGGAGCGGTCCCCGAGCAGACGCGGCGCCAGCCAGGCGAAGCCGACCCCGATGACCGCCCACACCATGAGCTGGGCGGCGAACGCGTACAGCCGGAAGTGGTACAGGTCGTCGGCGGGGAAGCCCGGGAAGACGATCGTGCCCGACGCGTCCTGCAGCGGCTCCGGCGCTTCGGAGAACGACGGCAACAGTGCCAGCAGAGCGCCCATCACCACCACGAATCCCGCCGCGGCGGCGACCGACGCGGTCCAATTGTCCAGGCGCGCGGTGAGCCTGCGGCCCAGCCAGATCGCGGCCACCAGCGCGACCGCGGTGATCGCGATCAGGCCCACGTACAGGGCCGTGCGCTCCTCGATGGTGTCCGGATTCCCGACCGACGGCGGGTTGGCCGGGTACTTCAGGAACGGCACCGCGTACAGCGCCAGGAACATGCCTCCCGACACCAGCAGCGCCAGATTCCGCGGCGAGATCTTCCCGGCCTTGCGCAGCGCCAGGAAGTAGACGACCGCGAACAGCGCGCCCAGCGCCGCGCCGAACACGATCACGCCGAAGCCCAGACCGACATTCTGCTGCTGTGCCCGGGTGAACAGCTCGGCCCCGTGGTCCATGTCCATGGGCTTGCCGGCGGCCTTGTCGAGCGCCATCTGCGCGTCGTCGCGGCCGCCCTCGTAGGCGATGGCGCGGTCGATGATCGGCTCGGACAGGATCCGGGCGAAGACGAACGCCAGCGCTCCGCCGAGCGCCCCCAGCAGGACTCCTCGGCCGATGATTCGCTTTTCCATTGTGGTTACTCGATTCCCGGTGCTAGTGGCAGGGGAAACCGAGGAAATGGCGGCCGTCGTGCACGAACTCGTGCACGTGCATGTCGCTGCCGAACACCGACACCGCACCCTGATCGATGCCGATGAAGTAGATGGCCAGCAGGGCCAGCAGGGTGGTGCCGACCAGCCACAGGGCGGTGGACGGGATCGCGAGCGCACCGCTGCCGAGACCGGAGCGAGGAGCGAAAGAGGTAGCCACGAAGGACTCCTTTGAGTCAGGGGGATTCCGCGTCCCCGTTGCCGATCGAACCGACGATGTGAGGGTCTGACTCGCATCCGTCTCGCGGGGAGACCGGGCTGCTCACAGTGGCGCGACCGTTCCGGCATTGCACCGGATTCCTCATGACATCGTCGATCAACCATACGAAAGCGCATCGCCGCTGGTCAATCCGCCTGCCCGGGTCGACCACCTGATGGGACGACGCCGCGCGTGCGGGGATCGCGCTGTCGCTGGGCTATATTCGCCAACACAACTGGTTCGCCGGAGGTGGAGTCGAGGAGCCCCTGACCCATTCGACGGCGTCGAAGCCCGCCGCCGCGCTCGCGCGCCGCCGGGTGAGAGGGAACCCGGTGGGAATCCGGGACTGTCCCGCAGCGGTGAATGGGAACGAACGCCGTCATCAGCACTGGGCGCATGCCTGGGAAGCGACGGCCGGTAGGTCCGCCTCGGTCTCGTGCCGGGGCCGGCCCGAGTATCGGGTCGATGCCCATGAGTCCGAAGACCTGCCCGTCGTGCCGGATACGCCGTATCCGGCGGTCGTCGCCTCGTGGACTGGGCGCTACGCCGATCGGATCCGGGCACGGTCGATGCATGGGCTCCGTCAGCGTGCGCTCATATTGGGCGGCGGTCATCACTGCTGACCGTGGAGTTCATCAATGTTGAACCCTGACAACACTTTCACCGCCACGGTGCTGGGGCTGCCCCGCATCGGACCGAACCGGGAACTGAAACGCGCGATCGAGGCGTACTGGGCGGGGCGGATCGACGCCGCCGCGCTCCACGGCCTCGCCGGTGGCCTGCGCGCCACGCAACTCCTGGCGGTGCACGCCGCCGGACTGGACTCGGTTCCGGTGGGCACCTTCTCCTACTACGACCAGATGCTCGACACCGCGGTGCTGCTGGGCGCGCTGCCGGAACGGGTGCACGGCATCGCCGACGAACTGGACCGCTACTTCGCGGCCGCCCGCGGCACCGCCGATATCGCGCCGCTCGAGATGACCAAGTGGTTCGACACCAACTACCACTATCTGGTGCCCGAGCTCTCGGCCTCGACCCGGTTCGACCTGCACCCGGACAAGCCGCTCGCCGAACTGGAAGAGGCCCTGGCACTGGGCATTCCGGCCCGGCCGGTCATCATCGGACCGGTCACCTTCCTGAAGCTGGCCAAGTCGGTGGACGGCAGCGAGCTGCTGGATCGGCTGCCCGACCTGCTGCCGCTGTACGAGCGGCTGCTGGGCCTGCTGGCGGCCGCGGGCGCGCGCTGGGTACAGCTCGACGAGCCGGTGCTGGTCACCGACCTGACGGACACCGAACTGGCGCTGGTGCGTTCGGCGTATCAGCGGCTGGCCTCGGTCTCCGCGCGGCCCGATCTGCTGGTGGCCTCGTACTTCGGCCGGCTGGGCGCGGCGCTGCCGGCGCTGGCGGACTCCGGGATCGAGGGCCTCGCCGTCGATCTGGTGTCGGGTGGAGACGCGGATATCGCCGCGGCGCAGCGGCTTTCCGGGACGTTGCTCGTCGCGGGCGTCGTCGACGGGTACAACGTGTGGCGCACCGATCCCGATCGGGCGCTGACCGGGCTGGCCGCGCTCGCCGCAGGTGGCGCCCCGGTGGCGGTGTCGAGTTCCTGCTCGCTGCTGCATGTTCCGTACAGCCTCGCCGCCGAGCCGGAGCTGGAGCCGCGCCTGCGGTCCTGGCTGGCGTTCGGGACCGAGAAGATCGCCGAGATCCGGCTGCTGGCCACCGTCCTGCATGAGGGGCAGGACGCGGCCGTGGAGCGGCTGGAGATCGCGCGAACGGCGGTGCTGGACCGGCGATCCGACGCGCGACTGCGCGACCCGGCGGTGCGTGACCGGCTGGCCGCACTGGACGCGGCGGCCGTGCGCCGGGCGCCCGCGGCGGAGCGACGGCGGTCGCAGCGGGAGCGGCTGGACCTGCCGCCGCTGCCGACCACGACCATCGGTTCCTACCCGCAGACCGGCCGCATCCGGGTGGCGCGCGCCGCCCTGCGCCGCGGCGAGATCGACCGGGCCGAGTACGACGCTCGCATGCGCGCCGAGATCGCCGAAGTCATTGCGCTGCAAGAGGAGATCGGTCTCGATGTGCTGGTGCACGGCGAGCCCGAACGCAATGACATGGTGCAGTACTTCGCCGAGCAGCTGGACGGTTTCGCGGCCACCGCGAACGGGTGGGTGCAGTCCTACGGCACCCGGTGCGTGCGACCGCCGATCCTGTTCGGCGACGTGGCCCGACCGGCGGCCATGACCGTCGACTGGATCACCTACGCGCAGTCGCTGACCGGCAAACCGGTCAAGGGCATGCTCACCGGGCCGGTCACCATCCTGGCGTGGTCCTACGTCCGTGACGACCAGCCGCTCGCCGCCACCGCGCGCCAGCTCGCGCTGGCGATCCGGGACGAGACGGTGGACCTGGAGGCGGCCGGGACCGCCATCATCCAGGTGGACGAACCGGCCCTGCGGGAGCTGCTGCCGCTGCGCCGCGCCGATCAGCCCGCATACCTGGAATGGGCGGTGGCGGCGTTCCGGCTGGCGACCTCCGGGGTCGCCGACGGCACCCAGATCCACACCCACCTCTGCTATTCGGAATTCGGTGAGATCATCGGCGCGATAGCGGGATTGGACGCCGACGTCACCTCGATCGAGGCGGCGCGCTCACACATGGAGGTGCTCGACGACCTCACCGCGGCGGGCTTCGACCTGGGTGTGGGGCCGGGCGTGTACGACATCCACTCGCCGCGCGTGCCCGGCGTCCGGGAGATCGAGGAGGCGCTGGCCCGGGCACTGAAAGCGGTTCCGGCCGACCGGCTCTGGGTCAACCCCGACTGCGGTCTCAAGACGCGGGGCACCGTCGAGGTGACCGAGTCGCTGCGCAATCTCGTGGCCGCCGCGCACGCGTTGCGGTAGCCGAGAACCGGGGCGCGCCGCGCCGTGGTCCATGCGAACGAACGCGGTGCGCCCCGGCCGTCCGGTCAGATGATCGGCGCGTAAGGAATGGTCCGGGAACTGTTGTCGTCCACCCGGATCGGGCGTCCCAGCTGCGGGAACGCGCGCTGTGCGCAGTCGGTGCGCTCGCAGACCTTGCAGCCCGCGCCGATCGGCACCGCCGTGCGCGGGTCGTCGACGGGCAGGGCGTGCGAATACACCAGCTTGTCCGCGTAGGTCAGGTCGCAGCCCAGCCCGATGGCGAAATCCCGGGTGGGGGACAGGTATCCGGGCGTCTTCTCGTCGGTGGTGCGCGCCAGCCACAGGTAGTTGCGGCCGTCGGGCATGCGGGCGATCTGGGTGCGGATGCTGCCCGGTGTGGAGAACGCGTCGTGCACCACCCACAGCGGGCAGCTGCCGCCCACCCGGGAGAAGTGGAACGCGGTGGCGGACTGGCGTTTCGAGATGTTCCCGGCGCGATCGGTGCGCACGAAGAAGAACGGCACCCCGCGCTTGCCGGGCCGCTGCAGGGTCGACAGGCGGTGGCAGACGGTCTCGAAGCCGACCTCGAAGGTGGCGGCCAGCAGTTCGATGTCGTAGCGCAGGGATTCGGCCGCGTCCCAGAAGCGGGTGTAGGGCAGGATCAGGGCTCCGGCGAAATAGTTGGCGAGCCCGGTGCGCAGCAGGCCGCGCGAATTCTCGGGCATGGTGTCGGTCGCGTCGATCAGATCGGCGATCACCTCGGCCTGGGTGAGAAACGCGAGCTGCGTGGCCAATTGGAAGGCGCGCTGACCGGCGGTGAGCCGCCGCGCCAGGGTCAGCACGCGGCTGTCGGGGTCGAAAACCCGTTTGGGGCCCGGATCGCTGGGATCGTCGGTGCGGATGAGGACCGCGATGCCGTGCTGTTCGCGCAGCAACCGGGTCAGCTGCAGGTCGAGTCCGCCCAGACTCAGGCCATTGCGGTCGAACAGCTGCTCGGCCGCGGTGTCGAGTTCCGGGATGTGGTTGCGCCGGTCGTAGAAGTAGTCGCGGACGTCCTCGTACGGCATGGCGGCGGCGGATTCGCCCGCGTCGCCGTCGATTCCGGCGGAGACGCGTTCCATCTGCTCGGTGGCGCCGCGCAGGCGACGGTGCAGGCCGACCAGCACCCGCGCGGCCGCCGGCACCCGGGCCACCAGGTCGTCGATCTCGGCGGTGGTGATGTCGGCGCCCTCGGGATCCTCGGCGAACACGTCCTGCAGGTCGGCGATCAGCCGGGCGTCGGTGTCGGCGGCGAAGAAGCCCATGTCCAGGTCGAAGCGGGCGTTCAGGCGCAGCAGCACCGGCACGGTCAGCGGGCGCTGGTCGTGCTCGAGCTGATTGATGTAGCTGACCGAGAGTTCGAGCGTCTTGGCCAGCGCGGACTGCGACAGGCCCCGGCGCTCCCGCAAGGCGCGCAGGCGCGCGCCCGCGTACATCTTCTGCATGCGCTCAATCTAGCAATTCCGGCTTTCACAACTTTTACCGAATCCGGACTTCGATTCCGCAAAAATAGGCATTTGCAAGGGATTTCCGGGCTCGAAACCGCTGTGTACGGTGCGAAATATGAAGAATCATCTGGTCCGCACCCACCGCTCCGCGGAGCGCTTTCCCCGCGCGGAACACCTCGCCTGGCGCATCGCCGAGGTCGCCGCCGATCCGGTGGAGGTCGCCCCCGAGGTCGAGCGGATGATCGTCAATCGGCTCATCGACAACGCGGCGGTCGCGGCGGCCTCTCTCACCCGGCGTCCGGTCGCCAATGCCCGCGCCCAGGCCCTGGCGCATCCGTACGCACCGGGCGCGACCGTCTTCGGCGCGCCCGGCTCCTACTCGCCGGAATGGGCGGCCTGGGCCAATGGAGTCGCGGTGCGCGAGCTGGACTTCCACGACACCTTCCTGGCCGCCGAGTACTCGCACCCGGGCGACAACATCCCGCCGATCCTCGCCGTCGCCCAGCACACCGGGCGCAGCGGCCGTGACCTGATCCGCGGTCTGGCAACAGGTTACGAGATCCAGGTCGATCTGGTCCGCGCGATCTGCCTGCACCAGCACAAGATCGACCACGTCGCGCACCTGGGCCCGTCGGCCGCCGCCGGGATCGGCACGCTGCTCGGCCTGGACACCGAGACCGTCTACCAGGCCATCGGCCAGGCCCTGCACACCACGACCGCCACCCGGCAGTCCCGCAAGGGCGAGATCTCCAGCTGGAAGGCCTACGCCCCCGCCTTCGCCGGGAAGATGGCCGTGGAAGCGGTGGATCGGGCCATGCGCGGCGAGGGCGCGCCGGCGCCGATCTGGGAGGGCGAGGACGGCGTGATCGCCTGGCTGCTGGGCGGTCCGGACACGGAGTACTCGGTGCCGCTGCCCGGACCCGGCGAACCCAAGCGCGGCATCCTCGACACCTACACCAAGGAGCACTCGGCCGAGTACCAGAGCCAAGCCCCCATCGACCTCGCGTGCCGGATGCGCGAGCGGATCGGCGACCTGGATCAGATCGCCACGATCGTGCTGCACACCAGCCACCACACCCACTACGTGATCGGCACCGGGTCGGGCGATCCACAGAAGTTCGACCCCGGCGCTTCCCGGGAGACGCTCGACCACTCGATCATGTACATCTTCGCGGTCGCCCTCCAGGACGGCGCCTGGCATCACGAGCGCTCCTACGCGCCCGAGCGCGCGCGACGCCCGGACACCATCGCGCTGTGGAACAAGATCTCCACCGCCGAGGATCCGGAATGGACGCGGCGCTACCACTCCACCGCCCCGAGCGAGAAGGCGTTCGGGGCGCGCGCCGAGATCACCTTGCGGAGCGGCGAAGTCATCGTGGACGAACTGGCGGTCGCCGACGCGCACCCGCTGGGCGCGCGGCCGTTCGACCGCGACCAGTACATCGCGAAGTTCCGCACCCTCGCCGAAGGCGTCGTGGAACCCGCCGAGCAGGACCGCTTCCTGGCGGTGGTCCAGCGCGCGGGCGAGCTGTCCGCCGGTGAGCTGTCGGAGCTCACCTTCACCGTGTCGGCCGACGTGCTCGCCCGCGCGCCCCGCTCGCCGCAGGGGCTGTTCCGATGACCGGCCTGATCGCGGCGGCCACCTCGGCCGCCGACAAGCGCGCCGCGTTCCGGGCGGGCCTGACCTCGGGCACGATCCAGCGGTTCCCAGGGGCGTTCAATCCCTTGGTGGCCAAGCTGATCCAGGAGATCGGCTTCGAAGGGGTCTATGTCTCGGGCGCGGTGCTGTCCGCCGATCTGGGCCTGCCCGATATCGGGCTGACCACCCTGACCGAGGTGTCCGGGCGCGGGCAGCAGATCGCACGGGTCACCGACCTGCCCGTCCTCGTCGACGCCGACACCGGATTCGGTGAGCCGATGAGCGCCGCGCGCACCGTCACCGTCCTGGAGGACGCCGGGATCGCCGGGCTGCACCTCGAGGATCAGGTCAATCCGAAGCGCTGCGGCCACCTCGACGGCAAGGCGGTGGTTCCGGTCGAGGAGATGGTGCGCCGCCTGCGCGCGGCCGTATCCGCCCGGCGCGACCCGAATCTCGTGATCTGCGCGCGCACCGACGCGGCCGGGATCGAGGGCCTCGACGCCGCCGTCGACCGGGCCCGGGCCTACGCCGACGCCGGCGCGGACCTGATCTTCACCGAGGCGCTGCGCACCCCGGCCGACTTCGAGCAGTTCCGGGCCGCCGTCTCGATTCCCCTGCTGGCCAATATGACCGAGTTCGGCAAGTCCGACCTGATTCCGGCGTCCACGCTGGAATCGATCGGCTACAACGCCGTCATCTACCCGGTCACCACGCTGCGGCTGGCCATGTTCGCCGCCGAGACCGGGCTGCGGGAGATCGCGGCCACCGGCACCCAGTCCGGACTGCTGGACCGTATGCAGCACCGCAGCCGCCTCTACGAGCTCCTCGACTACGAGCGCTACAACGAATTCGATTCCGACATCTTCAATTTCACCCTGGGAAGGAACCAGTGATGACGGAGATCCAGACCATCCACCGGGGTCTCGCCGGCGTCGTCGTCGACACCACCGCGATCTCCAAGGTGATACCGGAAACCAACTCGCTGACCTATCGCGGCTACGCGGTCCAGGATCTGGCGGCCCACTGCACGTTCGAACAGGTCGGCTACCTGCTGTGGTACGGCGAACTTCCCACCGACATCCAGCTGGCGGAGTTCCAGCAGCGGGAACGGGCGTCCCGGCGGGCCGACCGGTCGCTGCTGGCACTGGTGGCCAAGCTGCCCGAGAACTGCCATCCGATGGACGTGGTGCGCACCGCGATCAGCTATCTCGGCGCCGAGGACCCGGCCGAGGACGACAGCTCGCCGAAGGCCAACCGCGCCAAGGCCTTACGCATGATGGCGGTGCTACCGACCATCGTCGCCGCCGACCATCGCCGACGTCACGGTCTGGATCCGGTCACACCGCATTCGCATCTGGGTTTCGCGGAGAACTTCCTGAACATGTGCTTCGGCACGGTGCCCGCTCCGGAGCTGGTCAAGGCGTTCGAGATCTCGCTGATCCTGTACGCGGAGCACAGTTTCAACGCCTCCACCTTCGCCGCCCGCGTGGTCACCTCCACCCGCTCCGACATCTACAGCGCGGTCACCGCCGCCATCGGTGCGCTCAAAGGTCCCCTGCACGGCGGTGCGAACGAGGCGGTCATGCACGACATGCTCGAGATCGGCGACCCCGCCCTGGCCGAGGCCTGGCTCCGGAACAAGCTGTCGAGCAAGGAAAAGGTGATGGGCTTCGGCCACCGGGTCTACAAGAACGGCGACTCCCGGGTGCCGACCATGCGGAAGGCCCTGCTCGACATCGCCGCCGCGACCGACGGCGCCACGTGGATACGGATGTACGACGTCCTCGAACGAGCCATGCGCGAGGCCACCGGAATCGCACCCAACCTCGATTTCCCCACCGGTCCCGCCTACTACCTGCTGGGCTTCGACATCGAGGCGTTCACCCCGATCTTCGTGATGAGCCGCGTCACCGGCTGGGCCGCCCACATCATCGAGCAGAGCGAATCCAACGCCCTGATCCGGCCGCTGAGCGAATACGTCGGCGTCCCACCACGACCGGTCGTGGCGGGCTGAACCGTCCGCTACCGGGTCAGCGGCCGAGGTGGCTGTAGACCTCGGCGGCCACGGCGGTGTCGCCGCGCGGTGTCGGGTGGAAGGGGAGACCGACCAGGTTCACCTTCGGGTCGAGGGCGGCCAGGACCCACGGGTCGGGGGCGCACAGGCCGTGTCCGGCGGTGGGGACGCGGGCGTCGACGAAGTCGATCGAGAGGATCTGGGCCGCATCGCGTTCGGCGTCGTCGAGGCGGTTCCAGAAGGCGTTGACGGCGCCGCCCCGGGGCTGGATGTAGCGGAAGGTGCCGAGGACGTCGAGGCACCAGGTGTTCGAATTGACCGGGGCCAGTTCGGGATAGCCGACGAGCTGGATCTTCGCGTTGGGGGCGTAGTACTTCACGTACTCGACGACCTTGCGGATGCGGTCGGCGTAGGCGGCGCCGGTGATGGTGTCGAGCTCGGGCCAGTGCTCCTTGTCGACGGCGTCGGCGTCGCAGCCCTGGCTCATGTTCAGCGCGCAGCGCAGCTGGCTGGGGGCATCGGCGACATTGGTGGAGTCGCGCGGCCAGGAGTCGTTGGCGCCCAGCTGGATCGCGACCACCTGGGTGCGCGGGCCGAACGCGCCGTTCTTGCTCGCCTTGATCGCCAGCTGCGACAGGGTGTAGCCGTCACGGCCGGGGATCTCCTTGCCGGTCGAGGTGACCGGGCCGCTGTCGATGGAGGCGTTGGTGCAGGTCGCGTTCTCGAAATCGGCTGCGGGGACACCCATCAGCGCGCTCAGCTGGACCGGCCACGAGGTGTCGCGGTGCAGGCACTCGTGCGACGCGGCGTCATTGTTGCCGTCGCATTTGACCAGGACCCCGTCGCAGGCCGGGTTCGCGGCGAACGAATCGCCGAGTACGACAAGGGTGCGACCCTGCGCCGGGGCCGGTTCGTCGGCGGCGGCGACGCCCACCGAACCCGCGGCGGCGAGCACCGCGGCGACGGCGGCCAGCCGCAGCGACGCGCCCTTGGTCGTGAAACTCAACATGCAAATCCTCCCCAGCGGAAACGTTGCGCTAGACCGACAGTGTTGCTCATGAGACCGACAGTGTTCTCACCAGGCCGACAGAGTTCTCACGAGGCCGGAGGAACGATCATGTAGGTCAGCTTCGGCCAGGCCACCGACAGCGGGACCAGCGGCTCGCGCAGGATCCAGATGTTCACGTGATGGTTCTGGCCGGCGATGCCGAGCTCGTCGATCATCTGCAGCGCTTGGGTTTTCTGCCCGAAGTTCGCGAGAAACGCCCGCTGTTCCGGACTGTCGTTGTAGCCGACCCACAGGATGGTCGTGGCGGAGTCCGGCGGCGGACCCCACACGGCGAAACCGCGATTCGGGCTGTACGCCGGTGGAATCGACTGGAACTTGCCGTAGTGGTCGAGCGCGCCGGCCTCGTTGTAGGCCTCCGCGACCACCGCGGTCGCGGCCCGCTCCTCGGGCGGCAGACCGGCCGCCACCCTCTCCACGGCGTCGGCCAGGTCCGCCCAGTCGTCGTTGCCGTAGTGCTGCAGGAAGCCCAGCTTGCTGGTGTTGGGGACGTCGATCCAGCTCTTCGGGTAGGGGAGCGTGGCCAGGGCGGCCATCAAAACGGCGGTGAGAACGGTCAATCCGGTGAACACGCGCCGCAGCACGGCCGCCGGACGCGGACCTGCGGTGTCGAACAAACCCGACAGCACCACCGCGCCCGCACCGAAGATCGCGGGAATGATCCCGGCGACGTAATAGGACCGGCCGTGGCTCGCGACCACCAGCACCACCATCAGCAGCGCCGCGACGAGCACGAAGCGGTACGGGCGCAGCTTCGGATCCCGGGCCAGGCCGTACAGGCCCAGCACGCCCAGGCCGCCGCCGAGGAATCCGGTGACCACCAGGATCGCGATCACCGTGCCCCACTGGCCGCCGTCGCTCTGCGCGGTCTCGTGCGCGATGGCGGCATTGGTGGCCAGCTGCGGCCAATCGTGGGAGGCCTGCCACAGCAGGGCCGGGGTCATGGCCGCCGCCATGATCAGCAGGCCCAGCCACAGGGCCGGGCGGCGCAGGATCTCACGCGGACCCGCCACCAGCATGGCGACACCGACACAGGCGCCGAGCATCAGCACCAGCCACTTGTCCTGCACGTCGATCGCCGCCGCCACGCCCGCGGCGACGAGCAGGCGGTCGCGGCGGGTGCGCACCCACCGGACCAGCAGCCAGATGATCAACGCCTGGAACGCCACATCGATGGCGACGCTGTCGAGCACGGTGTAGGCGAAGATGAACGGTGAGGCTGCGTAACCCGCGGCGGCGAGGAGCTGGAACCGTTCCCGCGCACCGCATTCGTAGGCGACCGCGGCGGTCAGCACCGAAACCGCGATCAGCAGCAGCAATCCGGGGATCCGCAGCGCGATCACCGATCCGGGCGCGAGCACGTCGGCCAGCCGCGCGATCAACGGGATCAGCGGGCCGTTGTCGACGTAACTGACCGCGAGGCGGCGACCGCACGCCAGGTAGTACAGCTCGTCGCCCGCCAGCTGGAACCGGAACGCCGAGACCGACCAGACCAGCGTGATCAGGCCGGAGACCAACAGGACACCGCGCCACGCGAACTGTGGTGGCGCGGCCGTCGCCTCGGATTCAGGGGTGATGGTGAGCGTCATTGCTTCTCCGGGTCAGTGCGACGCGATGTGGCCGTGGATGGTGGCGGCCACGGCCGTGTCGCCGCGCGGCGACGGGTGGAAAGGCAAGGCGGACGGGCTCTGCCGGGGATCGAGGAAGTTGCTGAACCACGGGTCGGCGGCGCACAGGCCGTGTCCGGCGGTCGCGGGCTTCAGGTCGATGAAGTCGACGCCCAGGATTCCGGCGGCCTCGCGCTGGGCGGTCTGCAGCCGGTTCCAGTACGCGACCATGGCTCCGGCCCGCGGCTGGACCCAGTGCACGACGCCGAGGATGTCCGCGCACCACTCGGTCGCGCCCTCGGGGGCGATCTCGGGATAGCCGATCAGTTCGATCTTCGCGTTCGGGGCGTAGTACTTCACATAGTCGACGACCTTGCGGACGCGGTCGGCGTAGGCCGTCCCGGTGATGGCCGTGTAGTCCGGCCACCGGCCCTCGGCCACCGCGGCGTCGTCACAGCCGTGTACGAGGTCGATCACACAGGTGAACACCTTGTTCACATCCGCGGAGAGGGTCGCGTCCTTGGGCCAGGAGTCGTTGAACCCGAGCTGGATGGTCACCACCCGGGTCCGCGGCCCGAACGCGCCGTTCTGCGCGGCGTCGAGGGCCAGCTGCGCCAGGGTGTAGCCGCCGCGGCCGGGCACCTGCTCACCGGTGGAGGTGACCGGCCCGGTGTCGATGGACGCGCTCGAGCACGAGTTGTTCACGACGTCGGCGGCCTCGACGCCCATCAAGGCGCCCAGCTGGACGGGCCACGAGGAGGGTCCGTGCAGGCAGGCCCGCAGCCCGGTGCTGTCCGGGTTCTCGCATCTGGTGAGCACCACGTCACAGGAGGGGTTCGCGCTGTAGGAGTCGCCGAGCACCACGAGCGGGCGGCCGGGTGCGGGGGCCGGTTCGGCCTCGGCGGTGCCCGCCGATGCCGCGGCGGCCAGGACGCCCATGGCGACGGCCAGCCGGGGCAGGAGTACGGCCCGGCCGGTTGTCCAGGAACTGGTCAAGTGCAAAATCCTCATCGAGCCACAGCCATGCCGAACGGGGCACGATTATGATGCAGCCCACAGCAACGGACAGATAAAGCAAAGTAACTGCATTTCACTTGGTTGGCAAGCAAGCGATTCGCACCCGGCGAAGGGGCGTCACCTGCCCCGCAACGCAGTTCGGCCCAGGCGAGAGAATATTCTCTGGCCTGGGCCGATAAGGGTGGCTGACGGGACTCGAACCCGCGACACCCAGGATCACAACCTGGTGCTCTACCAGCTGAACTACAGCCACCATTGCCGGTAACTTCCGGCGCGCTAGAGCTTAACGTGTCGCCGCTGTGAGTACCTAATCGGCTGTTCAGGAGGGGTTTACGGGCGGCTGCGCGGGGGTCGTCAATTCGGCGGCGACAGCGGCGATCTCGGCCGTGGAGGGGCCGGGGGCCGCAACGAACGCGGTGCGGCGGTAGTACTGGAGCTCACGGATGGACTCCTGGATGTCGGCCAGCGCGCGGTGCGCGAGCCCCTTCTCGGGCTGGCCGAAGTAGATCCGCGGGTACCAGCGCCGGGCCAGTTCCTTGATCGAGCTGACATCGATCATGCGGTAGTGCAGGTGCGCGTCCAGCGCGGGCATGTCGCGCGCGATGAACCCGCGATCGGTGGCGATCGAATTGCCCGCCAGCGGAACCGTCCGCGGCGTCGGCACGTACTGCTTGATGTAGTCGAGCACCTGCTGCTCGGCCTCCTCGAGGGTGACGACCGACCGCCGCACCTCCTCGGTGAGCCCCGACTTGGCGTGCATCTCGGTCACCACCGGCGGCATGGCGGCCAGCGCGGCGTCGTCGGCGTGGATCACGATGTCCACGCCCTCGCCGAGAATATTGAGGTCACTGTCGGTGACGAGCGCGGCCACCTCGATCAGCTTGTCGCTGTCGAGCCGCAGCCCGGTCATCTCGCAGTCCATCCACACCACGTACTTGTCGGTCACCGCCAAACACTAACTCTTCGCGCGAACCCCACCCGGTTTGCGTCGGACCGTCCGCGCGGCCCGAACCCGATTGGTTAACCGCAGGCAACCCGCGTCGAGGCCGCTCGGACGTGCGATCGAGCAGTATCGTTGCGGGCGAATCTCACGCGCGGCGAGCGGATGGCGTGTGGGTCGGGCAGTTTCTGAGCAGTCGGCACGGCAGACGGAGGAAGCGCGATGACCACCCCGCAGGAGAAGGCAGCGGCGGCTCGGAAGGCCGCCGAGGAAGCGGCGCGGATCGCGGCCGAAGCGGCCGCCGCGGCCGAAGCCGCCGAACAGGAGGCCGCCGCGCAGGAGGCCGCCGAGAAGGCCGCCACCGCGGCTACGGCCGCGCCCGCGGCGGATTCGGACGGCAAGGCCGCGGCCACGGCGAAAGTGGCTGCCGCCGACGCCGATCCGGCGAGCAAGGACGAGGTCGCCGCCCAGGAGATCGCGGCCGGGTACGCCATGGACGGGGTGGCGCTGGAGTTGGGCACCGTGATCGTCGGCGGCACGGTGCATCCCGACGCGCGGGTGCGGATTCCGATGAAGACCATGAACCGGCACGGACTCATCGCGGGGGCCACCGGCACCGGTAAGACCAAGACCGTGCAGGGCATCGCCGAGCAGCTCTCGGCGGCGGGCGTGCCGGTCGTGGTGGCCGACATCAAGGGCGACCTGTCCGGGCTGGCGCAACCGGGACAATCCAACGAGAAGCTGCTGACGCGAGCCCAGGAGACCGGCGACGCGGACTGGAAGCCGCAGGGGTTCCCGTGTGAATTCGTCTCCCTCGGCACCGGCGGGATCGGGGTGCCCATCCGGGCGACGATCACCTCGTTCGGGCCGATCCTGCTCAGTAAGGCGCTGGGGCTCAACGAGACTCAGGAGTCGACCCTCGGCCTGATCTTCCACTGGTCGGACCAGCAGGGCCTGGCGCTGCTGGACCTCAAGGACCTGCGCTCGGTCATCCAATACCTCACCAGCCCGGAGGGCAAGGAGGATCTCAAGGGCATCGGCGGCGTCTCCGCGCAGACCGCGGGCGTGATCCTGCGCGCGCTGGTGAACCTGGAGGCCGACGGCGGCGACACCTTCTTCGGTGAGCCGGAACTGAATCCGTCCGACCTGATGCGCAGCGCGGGCGGTCAGGGCGTGATCACCCTGTTCGAGCTGGGCGCGCAGGCCGCGCGGCCGCAGATGTTCTCGACGTTCCTGATGTGGGTGCTGGCCGACCTGTTCCAGACCCTGCCCGAGGTCGGCGATATGGACAAACCCAAGCTGGTGTTCATCTTCGACGAGGCGCACCTGCTGTTCAACGGCGCGTCCAAGGCGTTCCTGAACCAGGTCGAGCAGACGGTGAAGCTGATCCGCTCCAAGGGCGTCGGCGTCTTCTTCTGCACCCAGCTGCCCACCGACATCCCCAATGCGGTGCTCTCCCAGCTGGGTGCGCGCGTCCAGCACGCGCTGCGCGCCTTCACGCCGGAGGATCAGGCGGCGCTGTCGAAGACGGTGCGCACCTACCCGAAGACCGCCACCTACGACCTGGAGAAGGCGTTCACCTCGCTGGGCATCGGTGAGGCGGTGGTGACGGTGCTGTCGGAGAAGGGCGCGCCGACCCCGGTGGCGTGGGCGCGCATGCAGCCGCCGCGCTCGCTCATGGACACCATCGGCGACGACGCGATCCGTTCCCGCGCACAGCAGTCCACGCTGTACGGCAAGTACGGCCAGACCATCGACGCGGAATCGGCGTACGAGATCCTGACCGCGAAGATCCAGGCCGCGGCCGAGCAGGCCGATCAGGACGCGGCGGCCAAGAGCTCGCGCTCGGCCAAGCCGGCGCCGGAGGAGGATTCGATGGCGGAGAAGATCGTCAACAATCCGGCGTTCAAGAACTTCCTGCGGTCGGCGGCCACCGTGGCCGGGCGCGAGATCAGCCGCAGCATCTTCGGCACCCGGCGGCGGTAGGCCGGTCCCGGGCTCAGTGCCCGATATCGCGGCTGAGCAGATCGTCGATGGTCTCGCGGCGGACCAGCTCCCGGGACTCGCCGTCGCGGACCGCGACGATCGGCGGCCGCCCGATGCCGTTGTAGGACGAGGCCAGGCTGTGGTGGTACGCGCCGGTGCACGGCACCGCCAGCACCTCGCCGGGCCGCAGATCGACGGGTAGCCGGACGTCGCGGGCCAGGATGTCGCCCGCCTCGCAGTGGCGGCCCGCGATGGTGGCGGTCATCTGGGGGCCGGTGGGATGCCGGTTGGCGACCACGGCGTCGTAGCGCGCGCCGTAGAGGGCGACGCGCGGGTTGTCACTCATGCCGCCGTCCACGGTCACATAGGTGTGGCCGTTCTCGACGTGCTTGATCGACAGCACCCGGTACAGCGTGACGCCCGCCCGCGCGACGATGGCGCGACCGGGTTCCAGGGCGATGCGCGGGCGCGGGAACCCATGCCGGGCGCACGCCGCGTCGAGGGCGTCCTCGATGATGTCGGCCAGTTCGGCCAGGTTCAGTTCGGCGTCCCCGCCGCGGTAGGCGACCGCGTGCCCGCCGCCGAGATCCAATTCGGTGAGGGTGACGCCGAATTCGTCGCGGATGCGGGCCATCTCGGCGACCACCTGCCGCACCGCCTCGCCGTAGGGGAAGGTGTTGTGGATCTGCGAACCGATGTGGCAGTGCAGGCCGGTGAGTTCCAGATTGGGTTGCCGCACAATGCGATCCACCACTTCCTTGACCGCCGTGCCGCCGATCGGGAAGCCGAACTTCTGATCGGTGACCCCGGTGCGGACCGCCGGATGCCCGTCGATGTCGATATCGGGGGTGACGCGCACCAGCACCCGTTGCGGTGTCACGGCCAGCGCCGACAGCAGCGTGATCTCGGTGAGCGAGTCGACCACGATGCGCCCGACCCCGCAGCCCACCGCGGTCTCCAGTTCGGCGAACGGTTTCCCGTTGCCGTGCAGCACGATTCGCTCCGGATCGGCCCAGCCGGACAACGCGACCGCCAGTTCCCCGGCCGAGCACACGTCGAGGGACAAGCCCTCCTCGGTGATCCATTCGGCGACCGCGCGGGTGAGCAGTGCCTTGCCCGCGTAGATGATCTCCGCGTCCGGGAATCGGGTCCGGTAGGCGCGGCAGCGGTCCCGCACCTCGGTCTCGTCGAGGACGTAGGTGGGGGTGCCGTATTGGTCGGCGATGTCGGCCAGCGCGACCCCGCCGACGGTGATGCGCCCGTCGGCGTCGTAGTGCGTGTCGCGCGGCCAGACGGCCGGGTCGAGACGGGGGATCAGGCCCCCGTCCCGCAGCGACGGGAAGATCTCGAGCAGCGTCACGGCGTCTCCTGGTGAGAGCTCCCCGCTTTCTCTTCTGCGGGGCCGTCACCAGGACTACGCCTGATCGAGGGGTCCGAACCGGTCCGGCACGGGCTCTTGACGAGCGCCGGCCCGATCTTGACGTTTTGCTGATCAGCCGCCGAGCTTCTTGTAGGCGGCGCCCGCCACCACCGAGGTGATGGACCGCGGGCCGAACTGCCCGGCGATGCTCATGCCCTTGCTGATCAGGCCCGGGACCACCCGCATCTTGTTGCGGGCGAGCGCGTCGATGGTGATCTTGGCGGTGTGGGCGGCGGTGACCCAGATGAACTCGGGGATCTTGCTGCCCATCTCCTCCTGGTCCGGGTTGTCGGTGCGGACCGGGCCGGGGGCCAGCAGGGTGACATTGACGCCGGTGCCCTTGAGCTCGCCGCGCAGCGACTCGGAGAAGGTGTTGGTGAACGCCTTGCTCGCCGAGTAGGTGGTGTTGTGCGGAATCGGCATATTGCCGGCGGCGGAACCGGTGATCAGGATGCCGCCCGCACGCCGCTCCAGCATGCCCGGAAGCACGGCCAGCGTCAGGTCGTGCACGGCCACCGCGTTCAGTTCCATGATGTCGCGCTCGTAGTCCAGGTCCAGCTTGGCGAGCGCGCCGAAGGTGGCGACACCGGCGTTGTTGCACAGGATCGCGATATCGCGGGCGGCCAGCTCCTTGGCCAGCGGGGCCCGCTGGTCCCGGTCGGACAGGTCCACCGCGCGCACCTCGGCGGTGATGCCGTACCGCTCGGTCAGCCGCTGCGCCAGGTCGGCCAGCAGATCGCCGCGCCGGGCGACGAGGATCAGCGAGTAGCCCCGCGAGGCAAGCTCTTCGGCGAGGGCGACCCCGATCCCGGAGGAGGATCCGGTCACGACGGCACGATTGTCGGCGGTGGGTGCAGGCAGGCTCACGGCGGAGAGCCTACCGATGTTCGCCCGAACCGGGTGGCCGGGCCACGACGCGAGAGGCGTGCGGGGCCCGGCGACGGGTCCTCCGACTAGCCGGCGTTGGCGGTGCAGGCCGAGTGGCGGAGCGTCGCGGTGCTCGGCTCGGCGCTGCCCAGGCTCACCAGCAGCGGGTTGGGGTCCGGGCCGGCGGCGGCAAGGGCATTGCGTTCGGCCTCGGCGCGGGTGGCGCCGACCGCCCAGAACAGGTCGTTGTCGCGGCGCGAGTAGGCGGCGCAGCCGTTGACCCAGCGCAGCTTGATGAAGCAGTTGCTGTAGCCGCACTCGGACAGGGCATCGGCGTCCGCCGAGGCCTGGTCCGGGTAGTTCCAGCGGCCCACGATGTGGGTGGAGTCGTCGAGGTTGGCGATGGCGAAGGCGCCGTAGAGGTCGCCCTCGGCGTGGGCGGTGCCCATGGTGCCGGTGAGC
This sequence comes from Nocardia sp. CA-145437, assembly GCF_050956485.1. Taxonomy (NCBI): domain Bacteria; kingdom Bacillati; phylum Actinomycetota; class Actinomycetes; order Mycobacteriales; family Nocardiaceae; genus Nocardia; species Nocardia sp. CA-145437. The sequence goes on from NZ_CP191204.1 coordinate 1,743,252, forward strand.
AGGGCGCCGGCAGTACAGGCCACGACGCCCAGTGCGGCCTTACGAGTAAGGGACATAGAGAGTTTTCTCCCCCGGATCGAACGAATCACGTGCTACGCGATCATGTCAGAGGGGTGCGACAGCGCTCACCATCCGAATCGGTTGCCGAATAGGTCATTTCGCCTTCGGATGGCAGCGCCGCCGGTATGCGGAGGTCAGGACCGCGGCTTCGGCTCCATGAACGCGACGCCCCAATTCACGTGGCCGCGCCACACTCCCGCGATGCGGCCGCCTTGGACGGCCGGTTTGGGATCGCCGATCGGACCGCCCGCCGCGCGGATGGCGGCGACGGCGGCGTCCAGGTCGGCGGTCATGAAGGCGACGCCGACCAGGGCGGGTGGCAGGCCGGAGGTGACGGCTTCGATGAAGGGTTCGCCGACGCGGTAGAAGGCCATCTCGGGTCCCTCCGGGCCGCGGGGGAAGAAGCGGCGGCGCGGGGGGACCCCGAGGACGGCGGTCAGATCGGTGACGGCGGAGTCCAATTCGGGAACCCAGTAGACGACGTGGTCGACGATCGTGACGCCGTTGGGATGCGCCGCACCGGACTCGGACGCCGCCGAATCCAGGTAGGGCACGCCCAGGGTGTCGGGGTCGGCGTGGGTTTCGTCGAAGCCCCAGGCGGGCTCGCCCAGCACGCATTCGACCTGCCCGACGCGGAAGCGGCCGTCGGTGACGGTGAAACCGAGTGCCGCCCAGGACTGCTCGTCGCCGGGCAGTCCCAGGCGGGTGAGGTTCGGCATTACAGGCTCGCCGCCAGGCGGGTGCCCTGGTTGATGGCGCGCTTGGCATCGAGCTCGGCGGCCAGGTCGGCGCCACCGATGAGGTGCACCTTCACGCCCGCGGTTCGCAGCGGCTCGTGCAGGTCGCGCACGGATTCCTGGCCGGCGCACAGGATCACGTTGTCGCATTCGATGACCTGGGGGCGCTGCCGCTTCTCACCGAAGCTGATGTGCAGGCCGCGATCGTCGATGCGCTCGTAGTTGACGCCGCCGATCTGCTCGACGCCCTTGGCCTTGACCGCGGCCCGGTGCACCCAGCCGGAGGTCTTGCCCAGATCCTTGCCGAACGCGGACGACTTGCGCTGCAGCAGCACCACTTCGCGGGCGGCGGGGGAGGGCTTGGGGGTGGTGACGAAGCCCGGAACGGTCGGGTCGTCGGAGACGCCCCACTCTTCCTTCCACTCGTCGAGCTTGAGGCTGGGATGCCCTTCGACGGTGAGGAATTCGCTGACGTCGAAGCCGATGCCGCCCGCGCCGATCACGGCCACCTTCTTGCCGACCGGTTTGCCGTCGCGCACCAGTTCGGCGTAGGTGAGCACCTTCGGGTGGTCGATGCCGGGGATATTGGGAATGCGCGGCTTCACACCGGTGGCCAGGATGACCTCGTCGTAGCCGCCCGCGATGAGCTGCTCGGCGGTGGCGCGGGTCTCCAGATGCACGCGCACGCCGGTGATTTCGAGCTGCCGGGTGAAGTAGCGGATGGTCTCGTTGAACTCTTCCTTGCCGGGGATGCGGCGGGCGATGTCGAACTGCCCGCCGACCTTGTCGTCGGCCTCGAACAGGTCCACGTGGTGCCCGCGCTCGGCCAGGCTGACCGCGGCCGACAACCCGGCCGGGCCCGCGCCGACGACGGCGAACCTCCGGGTGCGGCGGGTGGGCAGCAGCTTCAGTTCGGTCTCGTGTCCGGCGCGCGGATTCAGCAGGCAGGATACGGTTTTGGCCTGGAAGGCGTGGTCCAGGCAGGCCTGGTTGCAGGCGATGCAGGTGTTGATCTCGTCGGTGCGCGCGTCCTGCGCCTTGCGGGCCCAGTCGGGGTCGGCGAGCAGCGGACGGGCCAGCGAGATCAGGTCGGAGTCGCCGCGGGTGAGGATCTCCTCGGCGGTCTCGGGCATATTGATGCGGTTGGACGCGCACACCGGAATGTCCACGAGGTCTTTGACCTTCGCGGTCCACTCCACGAACGCGGCGCGTGGCACCGAGGTGACGATGGTGGGCACCCGGGCCTCGTGCCAGCCGATGTCGGTGTTGATGATGGTGGCCCCGGCGGCCTCCACATCCTTGGCGACGGCGGCGATCTCGTCCCAGGTCTGGCCCTTCTCCACGAAATCGGCCATGGAGAGCCGGAACACGATGATGAAGTCCGGGCCTACCGCCTGGCGGACCCGGCGCACGATCTCCCCGGCGATGCGGCGGCGGTTCTCCGGCGAGCCGCCCCACTTGTCCTTGCGCTTGTTGGTGCGCTCGGCGAGGAACTGGTTGATGAAATAGCCTTCACCGCCCATGATCTCGACGCCGTCGTACCCCGCGAACTTGGCCAGGGCGGCGGTGCGCGCGTAATCGTCGATGGTGCTCTCGACGCCCTTGCCGGACAGCGCGCGCGGCTTGAACGGATTGATCGGGGCCTTGATGGCCGAGGCGGAGACGCTGGTCGGCATGTAGGAGTAGCGGCCCGCGTGCAGGATCTGCAGCGCGATCTTGCCGCCCTCGGCGTGCACCGCCTTGGTGATGGCGCGGTGCCGGTAGGCCTCGGTCTTGTTGGTCAGCTTCGCGCCGAAGGGCAGCAGCCAGCCGGTGCGGTTGGGGGCGTAGCCGCCGGTGATGATCAGGCCCACACCGCCTTTCGCGCGTTCGGCGAAGTAGGCGGCGAGCCGGTTGGTGTGCCAGGCGCGATCCTCGAGGCCGGTGTGCATGGAGCCCATGACCACCCGGTTGCGCAGGGTGGTGAAGCCGAGGTCCAGGGGTTCGAACAGGTGCGGGTACGCGCTCATCGGCGAGTGCCTTTCGGGTCGGACGCCTGCGACCGGGCTGTGTCGCGTTTCAGGGCGTCGAGTACTTCGTCGCACCAGTCGATGAACCCCTCCTCAACGCGGATGCCGCCGCGCAGGACGAGGTACTGGTGCAGTTTCGGGCCGGTGAGGTCGGCCGGCGCGGGGTAGTCCTTCTTCTCGAAGGCGCGGTACAGGTCGAGGCGGTGGGCGTGCTGGTCGCGGTGGCGCTGCACTTCGGCGACGATCACGTCCGGGTCGCCGAGGGAGGCGGCGCGCAGCTTGACGCCGAGGTCGCTGCGCAGGGGCTCGAGGTCGGCGGGCTCGGCGATCCAGCGGATCAATTCGTCGCGGCCGGCGTCGGAGACGGTGTAGACCTTCTTGTCCGGGCGGCCGTCCTGCGGCACGGTCTCGGCGATCACCCAGCCCTGCTCGTCCATGCGCTTGAGGACGCGATAGATCTGCTGGTGGGTGGCGTGCCAGAAGAAGCCGATGGATTTGTCGAACCGCTGGGCCAGGTCGTAGCCCGAACTGGCGCGTTCGGTCAGCGATACCAGGAGCGCGTGTTCGAGGGCCATGCCGTCAGGGTAACTGCTACGAGACGTACTATGCAATTCAGTGCATAGAGCTCGCGCGTTGCGCGCCGGCGTCGGCGTGTCGGTTAACGCGGCCGGTAGCGGGGCTGATTTCTGAGCGAACCACTCGCCCCTGGGGAGATACTCGGGCGGGGATGAACCTCAGGGGAGCCGATATGCGTTCGACATTCGCCACGGTGGGGGCGGCAGTCCTCATCGCGACATCCGCGGTTCTGATGACCGCGTGCAATGACGAGACGGGCACTCCGGTGCCGGTGACCTCGGTCAGCGCCGCGCCGCAGGGCGCCGGGCAGCCGGGCGCCACCAAGCCCGGTGGCGTCGACACCCGGGCGTTCCTGCGCAGTATCGGTAAGACCGGCTGGTACGAGGGCTTCGAGATCACGATCGACCAGGCCACCGTCACCGCCGACGGCTTCGGCGGCGCGAAGATCCGCGTCGACATCACCTACAAGAACACCACCACCGCCAACAAGACGCTCGCCGTCGTGCCCGCCGTCCAGATCGGCGGCGCGATCGACGGCGGCGCCGGGTGGAACAGCCCCGAGGTTCCCGGAAAGGGTTCCGCCACCGGCGATATCACCGCGTCGGTGAAGTCGTACGACACCCCCGAGCATCTGCTCGACACCATCACCATCCTCTACGGCAGCGCCGCGGAGAACCAGACCAAGTTCCCGCTGAAGACCGACGCCAAGGTCGAGAGCGTCGCCCCCCGCACGCTGAACATCACCGGCAAGCTCACCCAGGATCAGACGACGGTCGAGATCACCGGCGCCACACTGACTCCCAGCTACAGCAAGAACGAGGCCGGGAAGATGGAGCTGGCGCTGCACGTCAAGTTCATCGGCGGCGGGGGCATCGCCGCGGGCGGCACCAACATCTCCTACACAGACTTCAGTGCCAAGACCCCGGCCGGGTCCACCGAGGTGGCCGACTTCCGCGGCGCCGTCATCGAACTGCTGGGCCGCAATCAGACGATCGACAAGGCCGGCAATGTCATCGTCTTCCTGGTTCCGTCGCCGGCCACCGGCCCGTACACCCTCTCCTTCGACGCTGCCAAGGGCGAGAAACCGGCGGGCACCTTGAGCTTCACAGTCAACTGAGCCCGCCCCGCCTCTTTTGCTCCGCGGTAGCCGCGTGCGGGTAGTCGACTACCCGCACGCCACGGTGCGGAGTTCACCACTCAGGTGGCCGTGCGTGCACCGCATCGGCCGTTTTGCCTGGTTCGGGTAGTTCTGTACCCGTGAGACCTCGGATCCGAGCGATGAGAATCGATCGTGTCGATTCGGGAAAGAGGCTCCGATGGCTACCACACAGAACGACCACAGCGGCGTGACGGTTCGAATATCGATGTCCGCCGCGGGGATCGACGACGAGCGCATGGACCGGCAGACCCGGATGCTGCGGGCCGAGTTGGCCGCGATGGACGGCGTCGAATCGGCGGTCCTGGCGCGCGACACCGCCGGGGCCGCACCGGGTTCGAAGGTGGCCGACCCGGTCACCCTCGGCGCGATCGTGCTGGCCTTGAGCGCCTCCGGCGGGGTGGTCACCACCCTGATCGAGACGGTGCACGACTGGCTGAAGCGCGATCCGGGCTCCCGCCGGGTGGCGGTCACCATCGACGGCGAGAGCATCGAAATCGATGCCGCCAGTGACGCCGAGCAGCACGAGCTGGTCGAGGCCTTCCTGCGACGACACGGCGCGGTGGCGGGGTGAGTTGTCATGGCCGGCCGATTCGCCCTGGTAGTGGCGACCTACACCTTCTCCGATCCTGGACTGCGGCAGCTGACCGCACCCGCCCACGACGCCGAAGCGCTCGCCGAGGTGCTGGCCGATCCGGCCATCGGCGGGTTCGAGGTCACCACGTTGATCAACGAGCCGCACCACGTGGTCGGTTCGGCGGTCGGTGACTTCTTCAGCGACCGCAGGCGCGACGATCTGACCCTGCTGTACTTCAGCGGCCACGGGCTCAAGGACGACGCGGGCAAGCTCTATCTCGCGATGACCGACACCCGTACGCTCAACCCGCTTTTCACCTCGGTCGCCGCGGACCAGATCGACTACGCCATGACCGGCTGCCACTCCAACCACCAGATCCTCATCCTGGACTGCTGCTACAGCGGAGCGTTCCCGGTCGGCGCGATCGCCAAGGCCGACGACCAGGTCCACGCCCTGGAGAGCTTCAGCGGCCGCGGCCGCACCGTGCTCACCGCCTCCGACGCCACCCAGTACGCCTTCGAGGGCGACACCCCGCACGGCCAGGCCTCCCAGTCGGTGTTCACCCGCCACCTGGTCGCCGGCCTCCGCGACGGCGGCGCCGATCTCGACCAGGACGGCGATATCACCGTCGACGAGCTCTACAGCTACGTCCACGACCATGTCGTCGCCGAACGCCCCCGCCAGCGCCCCAAGAAGCAGGACAACGTCGAAGGCCGCACCGTCCTGGCCCGCAACCGCAATTGGCAGGTCCCGCAACACATTCGATCCGGCCTCGAAAGCCCGGCCGTCCGCGACCGCCGCAACGCCCTCGAAGACCTGGATCAGCTGCACCGCACCGGCGGCGCCATCGTCCGGACCCGAGTCCGCGACGCCATCACCCAACTCGTGAACGACGACAGCCGCGCCATCGCCGCCGCGGCCGCCGACTGGCTCGACACCCACCCCACCGGCACGGCAACGGCGCCTGTCGTCGGCGGCGATGGACCAGCCCCGAAATCAGACTCCCACCCGGACGGTGAGACCCTCCCGGCAACGGCGCCGGAGCGCACCAATGACGCTGCGCAGCAACAGGAATCTCCGACCGAGGACCAGACGCCACCGCCTCCCGCCTCTGAGCAAGAAGGTGCGACCGAACCGGCCGCACTGTTCGGCGAACCCGAATCACCTCTCCGGCCGGAACGCGGGGGCGTCGAACGCTTCGGTGGCCGGCTCAAAGGCAAGCTCCGCGAACGGAAGTGGGCGATATCTGTGGCGGCCTCCGCCGCGGCGATCGCCTGCGTCATCGCGGCGGGCGGCTGGTATCTCGCGCCGCACAGCGTAGCCGGGCACGCCACCGCCAACAATTCCGCGCTCCGTGGGCCAGACATAGACCTGGTGAATCTGGTTGCGGCGAAAGGCTATAGCCGCAGCAACTGCGTGCACTGGGACCCTGCTCCGGGCGAGATCGCGCATATCGGATGCGATTTCAACAAGGCCGCGGGTGCGGCATTCGCGCATTTCTATCGCTTCGCGAACCTCGACAAACTCACCGGCTTCTATCAGTCCACGGCCCGAAATCTGCACTCCGGCAGCTGCCCTGGCGACCCACCCGGTCTGGACGGCCCCGTCTTCGACAATCTCCGCAAGGCGGTGGGCCGCAAGACTTGCTCCTTGGATCCCACGGGCTACCCGGCTGTACCGGTTCTGATCGTGACCGATGAACCCGACCTCGCACTCGTCCAGTACTTCTTCGACCCGAAGGACTTCTCGTCACCTGTCGCCGAGCAGCTGCGTAATTACGCGGCGGCACAGGGGTACCGGCAGTTTCTGCCGGCTGACGAGGCCAAGGACCCGGATCAGTTCACCTCAGCCGATGACGACCTGCTGAAGCGTCTCGGTAGCGACTTCACCTATGCGAACTGTCGGCACGAACACGCGGGACCACTTCAGACCGCGGTGGTCAGCTGCGGTTCACCGGCGAACTATCCCGCCAGCTCATCGTTCGCGGGTCATCCCACCACTGCCGCCGCGAATGCGGACTACCAATCAGATATCGGCATGTTCGGGGGCCACGCCTGTGATGGTCGGCCGGGACCGGACAGTGTCTGGATCCGGGACAATCAACCGATCGGCCGGTTCAGCTGCGTCCCCACTCCTGGAGACGCGCTGCACCCCGACGACCACAGCCCCTGCCTGATCTCGGTCCATGACGGCTTGCATATTTTGAGCGTCTTCTGCGCCTGGTCCCCAGGAGCTCCCCAGGGCGCGCCCACCACCGAGTCGGACTTGCTCGCCTGGTTCCAGAAGGGATACGGATAACCGGCCCGACTCACCTCGTGCAACCGCGGTGGCCCGTCAGCCCAACCCCGCCGCGAAGGCCCGCGCCGCAGCCAGATCCGCGGCGTCGGGCCGCCCCTTGTGGATTCCCCCGACCAGCTTCAACGGCGCGAAGGTGTCGAACCCCCGCACCGAGAACGTATCCACCACCTCGAACCCCTTCCGCCCGAGCAGCCGCGTCATCGGCCCTATCACCACCGGAAACCCGCTGGTGGCGAACACGAACGCCCGTCCACCCCGCCCCTCCGGCAGCCCGCGCACGAACTCCCGCAGCCGCGGATGAAACGCCATCGAGAAGATCCCCGACCCGAACCCCACCAGGTCGTACTCCCCGATCTCGGCGGCGGTCACCTCCTCGGGTTCCACGACCCGGGCCCCGAGCGCCGCCCCCATCGCCTCGGCCACCCTCCGCGTATTTCCGTGCGACACCGACACGCACACGATCAAAGCCCTCATCACAATGCTCCTCGTTCCCGCTGGATCCGGACATCTCACAGACACCGCCCGAGAACCGGATCGTGACATGTGGCGGGGGTGTCGGCGGCCACACGGATGCTTTCCCGATCAATCTCCTTATCGAATTATTCGAAAGCGGTGCGCAATGGGGTCAACCGAGGAGGGCGAATGACCGACACGTTGGACGAGCGCACGCTGCTACCGGAACACCCGGATCAGATCGCTGAGTTGCGCCGTTTTCTGGACTCGGTGCCGGCCACTGTCGAAGCGGCCATCCTGCGGTCCACGGATGGTGAGGTGGTCGCATTGCCCGCTGAGGTCGTGGAGGCTTTGCGGCTGGTGGCGCGCGCTGTCGGAGGGGAAGGCGGTTACCGTCGCCCCCCTCCATACGACCCTCGCCACTCAGGAGGCCGCGGAGCTGCTCGGGATGAGTAGGCCGACCTTCGTGAAGTTGCTCGATTCGGGGGCGGTCCCTTTCACCCGTCCCGGCCGTCATCGACGCGTCCGCCTCACCGACGTGCTCGCGTACCGCGAGTACCGGCGAGCCGAACGTGCGGCGGGTCTTTCGGAGCTGACCAGGATCTCCGAGGACATGGGTCTCTACGACGACGTTCCACCGAATCCATTGAGACGGAACTGAATCGATGCGGCGGATACTTCTCGATACTTGCGTCCTGTCGGATCGGTCGGCGGCGGTAGCATCAGCGGCTATGTCGGACGGTGCGAGGCCGGTGCGGTGACCACGGCGGGGCGCGGGGACGCGGGATTCACCGGGTCGATTCCCGAGGTGTACGACTCGCTGCTGGTTCCGATGATCTTCGCGGAGCCGGCTCGGCTGCTTGCGCGGACGGTGGGGGCGTCCGGCGGGATCGATGTGCTCGAAACCGCCGCGGGGACCGGCGTGCTGACCAGGGCGCTGGATCGGCCGGGTAGCCACCGCATCGTGGCGACCGATCTGAACGAACCCATGCTGGCGGCCGCCGAGGCTCGATTGCCGTCCGAGCGGGTGCGATGGCAGGTGGCGGATGCCGCGGATCTGCCGTTTCCCGATTGCTCGTTCGATGTCGTGGTCTGCCAGTTCGGCGTCATGTTCCTGCCCGACAAGGTGCGCGGTTACGCCGAGGCCCTGCGGGTACTGCGTCCGGGCGGGATGTTCGCGTTCACTGTCTGGGATCGGATCGAGACGAGTCCGGTCACCCAGGTCGTCACCGACGCCCTGGGTGCCGCCGCACCGGACGAACCGCTCGAGTTCCTCCGCCGAACCCCACACGGCTACTTCGACTTCGACCGCATTCACGGCGAACTCGAGGCGGCCGGGTTCGACCACATCAGCGGTGAGTACCTCGACGGTTCGAGCCGTCAGACGGCGGAGACGGGTGCGGTGGCGTTCTGCCAGGGCACCCCGCTGCGCGGCGAGATCGACCGTCACTCGACCCTGAATGTCGAGTCCGCGACCGCGATCGCCGCCGCCGCATTGCGGGACAGGTTCGGATCCGGCCAGTTCACCGCCCCGACCCGCTGGTTGCAGTGGACGGCCGCCCGCCCCCGGTAATTCAGCGCCGCGGGCCCCTCACCGGGCCGCTTTGACGGCGAGGGTGGCGGCGAGGGCGAGGGTGGCTCCTTCCGCGATGGCGGTGGTGCCTACGGCGTGGGCGGCGGCGATGGGGTTGGTGGCGAGGGTGAGGAAGAGGGTGCCGAAGGTGGCGACGCCGATGACGACGCCGAGTTGGACGCAGGTGACGAGGATGCCGCTGGCGTCGGCCGCCAGGGTGACGGGGATTTTGCTGGTGGCGCGGGCCATGAGGGGGCTGAAGGCGAGGCCGTAGCCGATGCCCATGAGGGCGAGGACGGTCAGGTCGAGGGGATTGACGGAGTGGCCGTCGCGGAGGGACAGGGCCATGGCGATGGTGGTCGCGGCGGCGAGGAGCAGGCCGCCGGGGATCATCGCGCGGTGGAAGCGGGCGGGGATGCGGGTCCAGTTCAGGCTGACCAGGCCGAAGGTGATGCCGTTGGGGACGAACAGGAGTCCGGCGTGGACGGGGGAGTAGCCGAGGGTGGATTGCAGGTGGATGGTGAGGATGAAGACCCAGCCGCCGAAGGTGCACATGATCAGGAAGAGGGTGGCCGCGGCGGCGAGCAGGCCGGGGGCGCGGACCACGCGATCGGCGAAGAGCGGTTCCCCGCCGCGGTGGTGCACCCAGCGCTCCACCAGGGCGAAGGCGGCGAAGCCGAAGGCGGACGCGCCCAACGCGATCCGGGTCCAGGCGGGCCACTGCTGTTCGTGGCCGAGCACGAGCGGCACCGACAGCGCGAGGACCGAGGCGGTGAGGACGGCCAGTCCGGGCAGATCGAGCCGGCGTTCACCGCGCGGGGTGGCGGCGGGCAGCACGCGCGGCGCGACCGCGAGCAGGGCGACCCCGATGGGGACGTTCACGAGAAACACTCCGCGCCAGCCGGTTCCGGCGATATCGCTGCTCACGATGATGCCGCCGAGGATCTGGCCCGCGACCATGCCCCCGGAGATGACGGCCGCGTACACGGAGAGCGCCCGAGCGCGTGTGTTCCCGGTGGCGGTGATCTGGATCAGGCTCATGACCTGCGGCACCATGGCCGCCGCCCCGACGCCTTGGAGGAAGCGGAACGCGATGAGCGAGGCGGGATTCCACGCCAGCCCGCAGGTGAGGGAGGCGAGGGTGAACAGCGCGAGCCCCGCGACGAACATCCCGCGCTGCCCGAACCGATCACCGAGCCGTGCGCCGGTGACCAGCAGCACCGCGTAGGCGATGACGTAGCCGGAGACGATGAGTTGCAGCCCGGAACCCGTGGCGTGCAAGGAGGTTCGGATCGACGGGATGGCGACGTTCACGATGGATGCGTCCAGGACCGCCATGAACTGGCCGAGCAGGATGACGGTGAGGACCGCGATCGGACGTCGAACGCCGCCGAGCGCCGGCGTGGTCGGCGGCGCGGCAGCCGCGGGTGGGGTGTGGGTGAGGCTCTGAGACATGAGATTCAGCGTGCGCCGCGGCCGATCCCGCTGACAGGAGTCCGCTTATACGGGTACCGGCAGCACCTGGATACCCCTAGCGAAACCCGCCACCATGGAGGAATGGTGTCAGCAGCGGGATACAACGTCCTCGTCGAGCGGACCGCCGGAGCGGCCACCCGCGCAGGTGATCCGCGGTCGGTGCGCAAGGTCCGGCGCGGCGAGTTGTCGACGTTCCTGAAGTCGCGGCGGGCGCGGATCCGGCCGGAGGATGTGGGGCTGCCGGTGGGTGCGCGGCGGCGCACGCCCGGTTTGCGTCGTGAGGAGGTGGCGCAGCTGGCCGGGGTGGGGATCACCTGGTACACCTGGCTCGAGCAGGGCCGGGACATCAATTGCAGTGTGCAGGTGCTGGATGCGATCGCCCGGGCGTTGTGCCTGGACGGGGCGGAGCACGCGCACCTGTACCGGTTGGCGAATGTGCCGACGGCGCCGGCCATGGTGGTCGAGGAGCCGGTGCCCGAGGAGGTGCAGACGATTCTCGATCACCTGTATCCGCTGCCGGCCACCCTGTTCAGCTCCAAATACGATGTGCTGGCCCACAATGCGGCGTACGCGGCGATGTTTCCACTGTTCGTGATCGGCAACCGCAATGCGCTGCGCAAGGTCTTCCTGGCCGACGAGTGCTGCACCCCGTACCCGGCGGACTCGGAGCCGGATCACCTGGCCCGCATGGTCGGCTACCTGCGGGCCGCGTACGCCCGCAATCTGGGTGACCCGGAATGGACGGAGTTCATCGACGGCATGGTGGCCGACAGCCCGCAATTCGCGGAACTGTGGGCCCGCAACGATGTCGCGCTCCCGATCGGCCGCACCCGGGTCGTCCGCAATCTGGCGGTCGGCATGCTGGATATGTACATGACCAGCATGTCCCTGCCGTCGATCGCGGGCGCCTGGATGCAGGTCTGGACTCCATCCACGCCGGAGGCCTGGGACCAGCTGCACGCCCTGCTCGCCATGACCGCCGAGGAATACCGCCGCCCGTGGGCCGAGCACGTCGAGCAGGTGCACGGCCGCACCCTGGCCTGACCCGCCACCCGGCGTGGATGTCGCACGCGAGTCGCGTTCGGTCGCTTAGTCTGCGCTGATGACCGAGGCGTCGGGAGAAGTCACCGTCGGGCAGGCGACCGGGCGGGGAACCGTACTGGCGTGGGGATTCTGGGACTGGGCGGGCGCGTCGTTCAACGCTGTCATCCTGACCTTCGTGTTCTCGGTGTACCTGACCGACAAAGTGGGTGCGGATCTGCCGGGCGGGATCTCGGCGAGCGCCTGGCTGGGGTGGGCGCTGGGGGCGGCGGGCCTGGTGGTGGCGCTGACCGCGCCGGTGGCGGGCCAGTGGTTCGATGCCACCGCGAGACGCAAACTGGCCCTGGGCTTTCTGACCTCGGTGACGGTGCTGCTGATGGCGGCCATGTTCTTCGTGAAGGACGACTACCACTACCTGTGGGTGGGTCTGGTGCTGCTGGCGGTCGGCTCGGCGTCGTTCGAACTGTCGCATGTCCCGTATTTCGCCATGCTGCGGCAGGTGTCCACGCCCGCGAATGTCGGCCGGGTGTCCGGATTCGGCTGGTCCATGGGCTATTTCGGCGGCATCATCCTGCTGCTGATCAGCTATGTCGGATTCATCGCGGGCAAGGGCGACAATCGTGGCCTGCTCGGCGTCCCGATCGAGGACGGTCTGAACATCCGCTTGGTCGCGGTGCTGGCGGCGGTGTGGTTCGCCGGTTTCGCGGTGCCGCTGTTCCTGTTCGTCCCGGAGGTGCCGCGCACCGGCGCGGATCCCGGTGCGGCGGTGCGCGGCCGGGCGTTCCTGTCCTCGTACCGGGTGCTGTTCCGGGATGTGCGGGAGTTGTGGCGCACCGATCGCCGCACGGTGGGGTTCCTGCTGGCGAGTGCCGTCTTCCGGGATGGTCTGGCGGGCGTGTTCACCTTCGGCGCGATCCTGGCGATGAAGGTGTACGGCATCGCCGATGCCGACGTGCTGCTGTTCGGCATCGCCGCGAATGTGGTTGCGGCGCTGGGCGCGCTGGTCGGCGGCCGGTTCGACGACCGTACCGGCCCGAAGGCGGTGATCGTCGCCTCGCTGCTGGGCATGATCGTGTGCGGCGCGTTCCTGCTGGTGTTGTCGGGTCCGCTGATGTTCTGGATTTTCGGCCTGCTGCTGACCGTATTCGTCGGTCCCGCACAGGCTTCGGCCCGTTCGTTCCTGGCCCGGGTGTCCCCGCCGGGGCGTGAGGGTCAGATGTTCGGTCTCTACGCGACCACGGGTCGCGCTGTATCTTTCCTGGCCCCAACCCTTTTCGGATTCTTCGTGTGGGCTTTCGACGCCGAGCGCGCGGGAATCGTCGGCCTGCTACTGGTGTTGATCGTCGGCCTGATGCTGTTGCTGCCGGTACGCGGGGATGACCTGCACGACAGGTGAATTCGCGGTAACGGTCCGGTCTCAGGGCCGCCAGGCGCCCATGCCGAGCGCGATGAGCCGCACCTGGAGCACGGCGCGGTCGACGGTGCGTGCGCTCTCGCGGGGTTCGGCCATCAGGTAGTCGGCGATCCGGTCGGCGACGGTGGACACGATGAGGTCGGCCGCCAGCTCCAGATCGTCGGGTGACCAGTCGTCGAGGGCTCGCACGCGGGACAGGTCGACGACCAGTTCCCGTTCGATGAGCTGCATTTCGACCGAGATGGCCCCGCGCAAGGGCGCCGAGCCGCCGTGTCGTTCGCGAATCAGGAAGCCCCACAGATCGCGCTTGCCGTCGACCTGTTCGAAAACGAATCGCACGGTCTGGGAGAGCGTCGGATCGGGTGTGCGCCGCATTTCCCGCAGCGCCAGCCGCAATTGCCGCACGCCTTCCTCGACCAGCGTGGTGCCGAGTTCGTCGAGGGAGGCGAAATGCCGGTAGAAGGCGGTGGGCACGATGCCGGCGGAGCGGGCGATCTCACGCAGGGAGAGCGCGGCGAAACCGCGGTCGGCGGCCAGGGCGAGGGTGCCGTCGAGCAGGGCCGCACGGGTGCGTTCCTTGCGCTCGACTCGGGTAGCTGCCTGCTCGCTCATCTCGATGAGCATACATGCGTTCACATTCGTTCCATTCGAGAGATGTCGTGTGGGTCACACGAACTGCCGGTTGAACTGGAGTGGCTTCACCGGGCACACTATCTCAGTGTACAGATGTGCACCGAAACGGCGTCGAAGTCAGCGTGGACGGCGACGCCGGCTCGGACAGCGCGTCGAACGTGGAGAGGCGTCGCTGAGCCCGGCGACGCGACAGGAGGCTCACATGGTCGGACTACTCGACCTGGTGCAGAAGACAATGACCACCCCGCACCCGCTGGATCGCTACCTCGAGCTGGTGCGCCCGACCCTGACCCGGCGCTCGATGCGCGCGGAGATCACCCATGTGCGGCGCAGCGCGGTCGGATCGGTCACCCTCACCCTCAAGCCCGCCCGGCAGTGGACCGGGCACGTGGCGGGGCAATACGTGCAGATCGGCGTCGTGATCGACGGCGTGCGCCACACCCGCTGCTATTCCCCGGTCAATGCCGACGGACGTCGGGACCGGCACATCGAACTCACGGTCAAGGCCCACCCGCAGGGGTTGGTCTCGAACTACCTGCACGACAACGCGATCCCCGGCATGGTGGTGGATCTGGAGCCCGCCGCGGGCGTGTTCCACCTGCCCGCCACCCGCCCGGAGGCGGTCGTGCTGATCAGCGGCGGCAGCGGCATCACCCCGGTGCTGTCCATGCTGCGCACCCTCGCCAACGAGAGCTACCGCGGCCGGATCCTGTTCCTGCATTACAACCGTTCTCCGGAATTCGTCCCGCACCGCGAGGAGCTGGAGGCGATCGCCATGCAGCACGGCAATGTGCGGGTCGAGTTCCGCTACCCGGAGACCCAGCGTCACGCCAATTTCGGCTATGACGAGCTGGAGGCGGTCGCGCCCTGGTTCCCGACCGCGCAGACCTACCTGTGCGGCCCGCCCGGCCTGATGAACGCCGTGCGCACCGTCTACGAGGCCGAACAGCTCGGCCCGCGCCTGCACAGCGAGGAATTCACCCTCACCACCGCGGTCGTCGACCCGTCCGACGCCGAGGGCAAGGTGACCTTCTCCGGCAGCGGCGTGGTCGCCGAGAACACCGGGGAAACCCTGCTCGAACAGGCCGAAGCCGCGGGCTTGAATCCGGAGTTCGGGTGCCGCATGGGCATCTGCTTCTCCTGCACCGCCGTCAAGCGCAGCGGCTGCACCCGCAATGTGCGCACCGGGGAGCTCGACAGCGACCCGGATCAGCCCATCCAGATCTGCATCAACGCCCCTGTCGGGGACGTCGACCTCGCTCTGTGAACGGAGACATCATGGCGATTCTGACCGAAACCCCCGAGGGCCCGCTGGTCCTCAGCGTCGAACAGGTCGAGGAGATCGGCCGCGAACTCGACGCGCTGCGCGCCCGCGTCACCGCCGACCTGGGCGAGCGCGATCGCGACTATATCTACAAGGTGATCAAGGCCCAGCGCGGCCTCGAGATCGCCGGCCGTGGCCTGCTCTACCTGGGCTTCCTGCCTCCGTTCTGGCTGGCGGGCGTGGCCGCGCTGAGTGTGTCGAAGATCCTCGACAATATGGAGATCGGCCACAACGTCATGCACGGCCAGTGGGACTGGATGCGTGAGCCGACCCTGAATTCCCGTGTCTTCGAATGGGATACGGTGTGCCCGGCCGACCAGTGGCGGCACTCGCACAACTACATGCACCACACCTACACCAATATCCACGACATGGACCGCGACATCGGTTACGGCATCCTGCGGATCGACGAGGGTCAGAAGTGGAACCCCTACTACCTGGGGAACCCGGCCTACGCGTTCGCGCTCATGGTGCTGTTCGAGTGGGGCGTGATGCTGCACGACCTCGAGGTCGAGAACATCCTGACCGGCAAGCGCAGCTGGTCGGACGTGAAGGCCCTGCTCAAGGGGCAGAGCCGCAAGGCGGGGCGGCAGGTCCTCAAGGACTACCTGGTGTTCCCGGCGCTGACCGGCCCGCTGTTCCTGTCCACGCTGGCGGCCAATTTCACCGCCAATATCGTGCGCAACCTGTGGACCTTCTCGATCATCTTCTGCGGGCACTTCCCGACCGGCGTACAGACGTTCACCAAGGAGGAGTGCGCCGAGGAGACCCAGGGTGAGTGGTACGTGCGCCAGATGCTGGGCTCGGCCAATATCAAGGGCTCCAAGCTGTTCCATGTGATGTCGGGCAACCTGTCGCACCAGATCGAGCACCACCTGTTCCCGGACATCCCGGCCAACCGCTACCCGGAAATGGCGCCCGAGGTGCGGGCGCTGTGCGAAAAGCACGGCCTGCCGTACAACACCGGCCGCTTCTCCAAGCAGATCGGTTCGGTGTGGGCGAAACTGTTCAAGCTGGCGTTGCCGCCGTTCCTGGTCAAGAATTCAGGGCAGGCCGGTGTTATCGTGATGCGCCGGGGGCAGGCGAGTGAGGTGGGCGTATAGATGATCTCCAAATTCGAGAGCAACAAGGATCTGATCCAGGAATTGACGTCGTCGGGAGCACGGCACGTCGGCAATATCGCGTCGATCATCACCGGCACGGTCGCCGAGGTGACCCGGGAGATCGGTGACTGGATCACCGACGCCATCGAGATGCGCGAAGCCGCGGCCGCCGCCGAGAAGGACGCCGCCGCGCAGCGCACCGCGGATCTGTCCGACGACCTCGACGACGATCTCGACGAGACCCCGGAACCGCCACGGGCGCAGGAGGATTCGGCGACGAAGCCGGTCCACAGCGAGCGCGTGGCACCGTCGGACGTCATCGACGCAGAGGTCGTCGACCCGCGCTGACCTGGAGAGTCTGACCTACCACGTGGGGAGTCGCCGCCGGTGCTGGGCGACCTCCGTGATCAGATCCCGATACCCGTCGGCGAGCTCGGCCAGCCGGTACCACTGCAGGTGGGCCTCGGTGTCCACCCCGCGGTGGGGCCGGTCCTCGCTCACCCGGTGCGCCTTGGCGCGGCGCCGGGCTCGTCCGTCGGTGGCTTTCGGAACGCCGTTGGCCGGGGCCGGAGGCCCACCGTTGCCCAGGGCCTGTTGTGCGGCAACCCATTTCGCGGCCATGCGGTCGATGACGGCGCCGAGGGTCTCGGTGTGCAGGGAGGCCCCGGCGCGGTGCGGGATGTTCACCGCGACCCAGTCGTCGATGCGGGATACCAGCTCGGCGCGGCGGGTGTCGATCCGGTCGATGCGGTAGGCGTTGGCGGCGACATCGTCGGGGGTGGCGTCGCCGGCGTGGGCGGAGTCGAGGGCCCGTTGCCGCCGTTCGTGGCATCGCACCAGCTCGTGGGCCGATTCCAGGACGTCGCGGTCGCGGCGGGCGGTGTCCACCGGTTCTCGGAAGGCGCGCAGGAGCGTGTCCGGCGAGGGGAGTTCGACGCCGAAACCCGCTCCGGTGTAGTCGATTGCCATATTTCCCACCCTCGGCCGGCGCATGCGTGTGGATACGCCAGGGCCGAGGGGGATTCGGGGAGGGGCTCCCCTCGGCTCCGGCGCAGCCCCGCACCCGGAACGCAACAGCCCACCACCAGCGACACGGTGAAGTAACCGGGAAATCCGCGACGATGCGATGAGAAGACTGTCCGATAATGCGGGACATATTCAGGAAAGCGCGATAGTCGGAGGGGCGCAACCATCCGGCGCGTGATCGGCGAAGCTGCCTGAAAATCGTTATACAGCATTACAAGACGGTCACATGGCCGCTGCGGTTGAAGGCTGATCGACACCTGCGCGGGCGGTGTGTGAGACGGCTTCGAGGGTGCTTCGCGGCCGGGGTGAGGTCCTCCGGGGCCGGTTCGGTTACCGAAGCTTATGAATAGCTATCTCTGCGGCGCGCCGGGGGTGCGACGCGCCGAAGTCGGTTAGCCTCGATATTCATGTCCGCCTATGCCTCTTCGCCGGAGCTGCGGTTCGGTTTCATGTTCGCGCTGGAAGACCCGGAGCGAATTGCCGAAGTCGTCCGGAACCTGATCGTTCGCCGAACGGTGTCGGTGTTCCGGCTCGCGCATCTGTCCGACGACAACGGACCGCCCGATCGGTTTGTCGTGAACTGGTCCGCGCTGCCGCAGGTCGCCATCACGACCGCCGCGCCGGAGCCCGACGAATTGCGTTCCAGCGGAACGATGCTGGTCAACGCGTTTCTCGGCGAAGGCGGCGAGATCAGCCTGTACTCGGCGGGAGCCACACCGCCACAGTAGGAACTGGACGGTCCTCTCTCTGTGATGGGTGACACAGGCCGTCTCAGCTACCTCTCAGCGACAGGCAAGGTTCGCCTAAGTCTCCCTCGGCAGTGTGGGTCCCGTCGCCGGCCGGAAATCCCGGACGGCGGCGACAACAGTAGAGAGGCTGAAAAATGATCCCGGTTATCATCAACACTGGTTCCGCTGCTCTGAACGGCGTTCTGGACACCGGCAGCGCCGCCCTGGGTGGTCTGCTGAACACGCTGTGGACGGGTTCGTTCGGCCGTTAATTCGCATTTCCGCGAAGGGTTTTCGGGCAATCGCCCCGGGTGCGTTCGCACCCGGGGCGATTTTTGTTCCGGTCCCGGGTCCGGATCAACCGGCCAGCGCCGGGGCGCGGCGCGACTGCAGGATCTGCTCCAGCAGCGCCACCAGCACCAGCTTCACCGACTCCCGATCGCGGGCGTCGCAGTCCATGAGGTGAATGGCGGGGGACAGGTCCAGCGCCTCGCGGACCTCGCTCAGCTCGAAGCGCGATCCGGACTCGAATCGGTTGACCGCCACCACGAACGGCGTCCCGCGCTGCTCGAAGAAGTCCAGCACCGGGTAGCAGTCCTCGACCCGGCCGGTGTCGACCAGCACGATGCCGCCGAGCGCGCCGTCGAGCAGATCGTCCCAGAGGAATTCGAAGCGCTCCTGGCCGGGCGTGCCGAACAGGTAGAGCACCAGGCTGGCGTCGAGGGTGATGCGCCCGAAGTCGAGCGCGACCGTGGTGGTGGTCTTGCCGGTGGCCAGGCCCGGATCATCCAGTCCCACCGACACTTCGGTCATGGCGGCCTCGGTGGACAGCGGTTCGATCTCGGAGATCGCCCCGATGAAGGTGGTCTTCCCGACCCCGAATCCGCCGCTGGTCACGACCTTCACCGAGGAGGCCAGCGGCAGCGGATCACCGGATATTTCAGAGGTTCCGAACAAGGTCCCGGATCCTTTCCAGAGCAGCGGTGGAGAGTTCGTCGGTGCGGCCCACCGACACGTGTCCGGCCGACACCAGATCACTGACCAGCACCCGCGCCACCCCGATCGGCACCCGCAGGGCCGCACCGATTTCGGCGATGGAATGCGGGCGCTGGCACAGCCGGGCCACCCGTTCGAGTTCGAAGCGCAGCGGTGCGGACAACGCCGCCGGGGTGGCGTGCACCAGGGCCTCGATGCGCAGTCCGTCGACGACGGGGGTGGTGCGCCCGGAGGTGATCATGAAAGGTCGCACCACCGGTTCGTCGGGGTCCATGTCGCCGGACGGGCGGGCGCCGGGCGCGGCCGCGGGCGCACCGGACCAGCCGCTGGGGCGGGTCGGTGCGATCATGCGCGCGTCCGGCAACCTATGCGAATCATTCATCGGCTCAACGATTCTCGCAGTTCACTGATCAGTGCCGGGGTGAGCAGCGCGCCGGCCCGGTCGGCCAGCACCGCCATCTGGTAGCCGACCAGCCCGACGTCGGCGTGGTGGTCGGCGATGACGCCGATGCAGCTGCCGTTGGCCATGGCCGACACGAGCAGGAACCCGCGCCCCATCTCGATCATGACCAGGCGCAGGCCGTCGAAATCGTAACTGCGCGAAGCGCTTCGGCCCAGGCTGGTGAGGCCGGAGACGATGGCGGCCAGCCGGTCGGCGCCATTGCGGTCCAAGCCCTGGGACATGGCCATGAGTAGCCCGTCGGAGGACACCGCCACGGCGTCGCGGACGCCGTCGGTGGTGCGCACGAAATCCGCCAGCAGCCAGTTGAAGGTGTGCGGATCGGTATCGGTGTAATGGGTGGTCACCCGGTGTCCTCCTATGCTCGCGATCCGGGTCGGGGCGGTTCGCCGCCCTGCCCGCGCTGATGTCCGGATCGGAATCCGGCCAATATGCTGCGTATCTCGTCGGGTGAACGGTCCGCGACCGGCGTCGGGGTTGGCCGCCCGGCTGCCGGTTGAGCGCCACCCGGAGTGGCGCCCGTGTGCTCGCGAGTCTTCCGGTTGCGCTTGACGAGACCGTTTCGCGTACGTTGCACCTCCGGGACGGCTCCCGAAACGTCCGGCCCCGCCGCCGGTGAGCCCGGCGAAACCTGGTCCACGGCAGCGGTCTTGGGCGCGCCGGCCGCGGTGCCGACGCCCGCCGCCGCGGCGGGCCTCCCGGCGGCTGCCGACGGCGTGCCAGGATTCTCGGTCGCGGCCGTCGTGCCCGCGGCGCCGGTTGCCTGCGGAACGCCGGGGGTGACAGCCGATCCGGATGCCGTGATCGACGGTGCCGGAACGGGCGGCGGCGCGGTGGAATCGATGGCCGGGCCGGTCGGCGTGGGCCGCGAGACCGCGGGTGTCGGCGCCGCGGCCTGCTGACCCTTGTCCGGCAGCGGAACGAGCTTGATCGTGCTGGGGCGCACCGGCGAACCGTTGCCGCCGGTGGGTTCGCTCGGGGCCGCGGAGCCCATGTCGCCGATGATCTCGGTGAGGGCCGCGAAAGCCGCGGCCGTGTCGTAGACGGGGTCGGTGGCGGCGGGGGCCTGGGGCTCGGCCGCGTCCGCCGGTGTCTCGGCGGGGGCGGCCGGTGTCACCGCGGGCGTGGAGCTGTGGCGGCCGGGCTTGGACTCCGGCATGGTGTCCACCACGGTCGGAAGCTGCGCTCCCGCCGCGTGTTTCGAGTCCCGCGGCGCCGCGGGCCGGTCGGCGTCGGGGTCACCGAGCAGGTCGGTCGGCAGCAGCATGCGGGCCACCACACCGCTGGTCGGCGACACCGTGAGCTCGACCTCGACGCCGAGCCGCCGCGCCAGCCGGCCCACCACGTAGTGCCCGAGGAACCGGGTGGGCGCGACCAGGAAGTCGGCCTCGCCGCGCAGCCGGGCATTGGCGGTGGCGAGCTGGTCGGGCGGCATGCCGACGCCGTGGTCGACGACCGCGATCATGTACCGCGCGCCCAGGCGGCGGCCGTAGATCTCCACCTCGAGGTCGGGCGGGGAGAACGAGAGCCCGTTCTCGATGAGTTCGGCGAGCATGTGCGCGACCTCGCTGACGTGCGCGCCCACGATCGCGGTGTCGTCCACCCGGCGCAGCACCACGCGCCGGTAGTCGTCGACCTCGGACAGTCCGGCCCGGATGACGTCGGTCAGCGGGATGGGCTTGGACCAGCGGCGCGGGCTGGATTCGCCGACCAGCACCAGCAGGCTCTCGGCATTGCGGCGCATGCGGGTGGCCAGGTGGTCGAGTTCGAAGAGGTTGGACAGGGCGTTGGGGTCGAGTTCCTCGCGCTCGAACTCGCTGATCAGGCCGAGCTGGCGGCGCACCAGGTTCTGATTGCGCCGGGCCAGGTTGGCCATGGATTCGGTGGAGTTGCGGCGCAGCCGGGCCTGGGCGGAGGCGAGTTCGTAGGCGGTGGTCTGCACCCGGTCCAGGGCGGTGGCCACGGACGCGATCTCGGCGCCGGCGCTCTCGTCGGCGCGGACCGGTTCGGGTGGTTCCGGGTCGGCGTCGTCGGAGTTCTGCCACGCCTCGATGAGCTGCGGCAGTCGCCGCCCGGCCACCACGTCGGCTTCTTCGGCGAGGTCGGCGAGCGGTCGCACGATGGCGCGCACGGCGGCCACCACCAGCCACACCTGGGCGGCGATGGCGAGCGCGGCGGCCAGCAGGTACAGCGCGAGCACCAGGGCGGCGTCGCGGCGCAGGTCGCTCGCCCGGCCGGTGATCTCGCCGCCGATGCTGCGCTGCACGGTGCGTTCGCCGTCGATGAGCGAGCTCATCTCGCGCCACCAGTCGGCGGGGTTCACCGGTTCGGTGAGGGGTCCGCGGGTGGAGGCGATGGCGATGGCCTCGGCGGTATTGACCCGGATGGACTCGTCGGTCTGCATGGCGGCGTACAGCTTCGACCGCTGTGCCGGGGTGGAGTCGCGCTCGAATCCGGTGATGGCGGCCTGCTTGGCGGCACGGATGTCGAGGAACTTCACGTACTCGCCGGGCCCGAACTCGCCCGCGGCGAAGACGCCCGCGAGGAAGCCGCGTTCCTGGGCGGTGAACTCCTTGACGTCGCCGAGGTCGTGCAGCGATTGCAGGCCCCGCCACAGTTGTGAGTCGGGCGCGTGGTCGAGGCCGGGCCGCGCCTGGTTCAACGCGGCGATGGCATTGGTGTAGAAGGTGAACGACGCGGCGCGGTCGACGCGCCCGGCGTCGACGTCGGAGCGGTTGGCGGTGACGCCGGAGAACTGGGACAGCCCCGAGCGGACCTGATCGGCGCCCGGCGGCTGATCGCTGAGGGTCTGATTCAGTTGCTGCAGTGCGGTATCGGTGGCCAGGCGCTGGTTGCCGATGGCGGGCCGGGCCCCGGCGTCGCCACCCAGCATGCCGTTGGTGAGGCCGCGTTCGCGCTGGATCTCGTGCACCAGGTCCTGGACGTCCAGGGCGAGGCGCACCGCCCGCGCGGTCTCCCCGGTGTCGCGGAAACTGTTGACCTGGTGGGTGATGATGACGGCCAGCAGGGCCAGTACCAGTGCGACGGAGAAGATCAGGATGCGGCGCAAGCGCGCCGCGATGGTGCGCGGCCGGATCAATTCCCGTGGCGGCGTGAGCTTCACGTTACCCGGCGGCAACATTTTCGCCGAACCCACCTTCACTCCGTCTCCCGATTATCAGCTGGCGTGCCGACCCGGGCCGAGCACATAGAGAATAGTCAGCAACGTCGCACACCCGACCGTTGTCCGCAATTCGAACGATGCCGATGTGGTGTGCGGAACTCGGCGTCGCGCGTGCTATTACGAATCTGGTCACAATGTGTGAGAAGCAGATGTGATCTTCGCGTCGCCGGGGAAACAATGGGGTGAACAACGGCTCACCGCTGTTCGCGCGGTGGTCGCCAGGTGTGCGCCGCCCTCGAGAGGAGTGATGGCCATGCAGCCAAGTCCTGTTTATCCGGTTCGTGTACGGGGGGATCTCGATCCCGCGGTCTCCCGCTGGCTGTGGATAGTCAAGTGGATACTTGCTATTCCACACCTGATCGTCCTGCTCTTTCTGAGCATCGCCTATCTCGCGGTCGGTATCGTCGCCTTCTTCGCCATTCTCATTACCGAGCAGTATCCGAGAGCGCTGTTCGATTTCAATGTCGGCGTGCTGCGCTGGAGCTGGCGGGTGCGTTTCTATGCCCTCTCTCAGCTGGGCACCGATAAATACCCACCGTTCAGTTTGGAATCTGACCCGGCATATCCGGCGGACCTGGAGGTCGACTATCCCGAACGGCTCAGCCGCGGGCTGGTCCTGATCAAATGGTGGCTGCTCGCAATTCCGCAATATCTGATCGTGGCGGCGCTGGTGTACGGCGGCCGGAACTCGTTCGGGCCCCTGGCGATTCTCGCGCTGGTCGCCGTGATCGCGCTGCTGTTCACCGGCGTCTACCCGCAGGGCCTGTACGACTTCCTGATGGGTATCAACCGCTGGTCCCTGCGGGTGCGCGCCTACGCCTCGCTCATGACCGACGTCTATCCGCCGTTCCGGCTCGATCAGGGTGCGAGGGAGCCCGACGCCGCGGCCTCGTAGAGCCGCCGCACCACGTCCTCGATATCGGGTTCCTCGATGGACAGGTCGCGGACCTCGGCGCGCGCCGACACGGCCGCGAGCAATTGCGCGGCGGTGGTGGTCTCGGTATCGAAGGCCAGTCGCTGCCGGATGCCCGCGCCCGCGCTGTCGAGCAGTTTCGCCCCGGGCAGGTCGTCGAGGTCCGCGGTCGGCTCGGCGAGATCGACGGTGAGCACGCGCTGCGCGCCGACGGTCGCGCCGAGCCCGGTCAGGGTGCCGTCGTAGATCAGCCGCCCGTGATCGACCACCAGCACCCGCTCGCACAGTCGCTCGATATCGCCCATGTCGTGGGTGGTGAGCAGCAGGGTGGTGCCGCGCTGGGTGCGCTCGTGCCGCAGGAATTCGCGTAATCGCTGCTTGGACAACACATCCAGGCCGATGGTCGGCTCGTCGAGAATGACCAGTTCCGGCGAATGCAGTAGCGCCGCCGCGACTTCCGCGCGCATGCGCTGACCCAGCGACAACTGCCGCACCGGGGTGTCGAGGGTGCCGCCCATATCCAGCTGTGCGATGAGTTCGGCGGTGCGGGCCCGCGCGGCGGCCGGCTCCAGCCGGTGGATGGCCGCCAGGATCGAGAACGATTCGCGCAGCGGCAGATCCCACCACAACTGTGAGCGCTGCCCGAACACCACCCCGACCCGCGAAGCCAGTTCGCGGCGCTGCCGCACCGGGTCCAGGCCGCAGGTCCGCAGCCGTCCGGCCGAGGGCACCAGGATCCCGGTGATCATCTTGATGGTGGTGGACTTGCCCGCGCCGTTCGCGCCGATATAGCCGACCGCCGCGCCGGGCTCCACGCGAAAGCTCATATCGTCCACCGCGGTCAGCACCTCGCGCCGCCGTCGCCAGCGGCCCTCCTTCTTGCTGACCGTGAACGTCCGTGTCAGGCCCTCGATCTCGATGATGGCTCGCTCGCCGGTCAGGGTCGCGCTCATCCGCCGCCTCCTTGGTAGTGCCGGGTCCCGAGCCGCCACAGGAACAGCGCCACCACCCACACCCACGCCGCCGCCACCGGAGCCGCCCACGCCAGCCAGCCCGGCAGCGGCGCGGGCCCGGGCAGTCCGAGCAGTGCGATGGCGGGCAGATAGGAGGTGAAGGCGACCGGAATCAGAAATCCGAACACGAGTTTCATCGGTGTGGGAAACACCGAGGTCGGTTGCATCGAGGCGTAGGAGCCGCCGTAGGTGAAGGAATTCGTCAGCTCCGAACCGTCGATCAGAAAGAACTGCACCCCGGCCGCGCACACGAAAAGCCCTGCGAAGATGGCGATTCCGGAGGCCACGGTAACCGCGAACAGCACCAGGTGCGCCGCCGACCAGTCGATGTCGTTGCGGGTCAGGCCGAACGCGAGCACGGTGGCTGCTACCGCGATGCGCGCCAGCCGCCGCAATTGCACATCACTGGTCATGAGCTGGAGCAGCAGCGGTTGCGGCCGCAGGTAGTACGCGTCGAGGGTGCCCATCCGGATATAGGTGGGCAGCGTGTCGGCGTGCCCGACCACCATGTCGGCGATGGCGAAACAGGTATTGCTCATGCCGAACAGCAGCAGCATGCCGTTCAGATCGAGCCCGCCCAGTTGCCGCACATTGTGGAAGATCACCCACATCTCGGCGAATTCCATCAGCCCGATCAGGAAGGCGCTCAGCACATCCGTGGCGAAGGACAGCGGGTACGCGCGTTGTGCGCGCAGCCGGGATCCGAGGACCGCGCGATAGGGCGCCAGACGTGAGGGGATCGCCTCACCCACCCTGCACCTCCAGCTTGCGGCGTCCGGCCCGCAACAGCAGCTGTCCGAGCGCCACCAGGACCACCAACCAGAAGCATTGCACGGCAAGGATTTCCACCGCAGCCCACCCGGTGGTGCGGCCGGACAGCAGATCGACCGGCCATTGCAGCATGGACGGGAACGGGGTGGAGTAGGCCACGGTGCGCAGCCAGCCCGGGAACAGGTGGACCGGCGCGAACAGTCCGGCCAGGAAGGTCCCGCAGATCATGTGCAGGGACCGCAGTCCGCGCGTCTCGATGAGCCAGAACCCGGCCAGGCTGACCGCGAACATGGACAGGAACGACAGGACCATGGCCAGCAGCAGGCTGATCGCGCCCAGCGCGTACGGGCCGGGTGCGGCCGGGAAGGCGAGTCCGAAGGTGAGCGCCCCGGCCAGGACGCTGGGCAGCCCGCGCGGCAGCAGTGAGAACCCCGCGCGTCCCAGGTATTCCGCGAGGTGCGCGAACTGGATGTCGACGGGTCGCAGGAAGTCGATGGCGACGTCGCCGGTGCGGATGCGTTCCACGATGTCGGGCAGCATCCAGAAGGCGATGGCCCCCAGCAGTCCCTGGGAGAGCCAGATGTAGGCCCCGATGGTGCCGCGGTCGTAGCCGCCGAAGCCGTCGTTCTCGTGGACGGCCGTCATCAGCACGGCCGCGCGGACGAAGCCGAAGACGAGATTGGTGAGCAGGCCCGCCGCCATCGCCAGCCGATAGTGCGATTGTCTGCGAAACCCTGCTTTGACCAGCTGCCAGTAGACCCCCACGTCGCTGCGCACAAGGGTGTGACCCTACGGGTGCGGCCGGTGTCCCGCAACGAGTTATGCTGTGTGCCGGTCTGTTGCGGTGTGGGTCACGTGGTCATAGGCAGCGGGTATGGCTGCCCGATTCGAAAGAAAATGATTTCGCTTCGGTGCCCATGTGATAGAAACAACAGCGTTTCACTTAGTTGCGACGCTAGGAACCACACGATGACCATTGCAGAGACGACCGTTTTCGAGGCGCTCGAATCCAATGTGCGTGGCTACTGCCGTTCCTGGCCGACCGTATTCGACACCGCCCGCGGCGCGTGGCTGACCGACGAGAACGGCAAGGAGTTCCTGGACTTCTTCGCCGGCGCCGGCACCCTCAACTACGGTCACAACAATCCGGTCTTCAAGAAGGCCCTGGTCGACTACATCATGGCCGACGGCATCACCCATGCCCTGGACATGTCCACCGTCGCCAAGCGCCGTCTGCTCGAGACCATGCGCGATCTGGTGCTCACCCCGCGCGGCCTCGACTACAAGGTCCAGTTCCCAGGCCCGACCGGCGCCAATGCCGTGGAGGCCGCGCTCAAGCTGGCCCGCAAGGTCACCGGTCGCACCACCGTCCTGAACTTCACCAACGCCTTCCACGGCATGACGCTGGGCGCGCTGTCGGTCACCGGCAACGCCGCCAAGCGCGCCGCCGCGGGCGTCCCCCTGGCGCACGCCACGCCGATGCCCTTCGACGGCTATCTGGATGAGCCCGAGGACTTCTCGTGGATGCGCCGCGCGCTCGACGACACCTCGTCGGGACTCGACAAGCCCGCCGCCGTCATCGTCGAGACCGTGCAGGGCGAGGGCGGGGTCAATGTGGCCCGCGCCGAATGGCTGCGCACCCTGTCCGAATTGTGCTCGGCCCGCGGCATTCTGCTCATCGTCGACGACGTGCAGATGGGCTGCGGCCGCACCGGCCCGTTCTTCTCCTTCGAGATCGCCGGCATCACCCCCGACATCGTCTGCCTGTCCAAGTCCATCAGCGGCTACGGCCTGCCGATGGCGCTGGTGCTCATGCGCCGCGAACTGGACCAGTGGGCGCCCGGCGAACACAACGGCACCTTCCGCGGCAACAACGCCGCCTTCGTGACCGCAGAGGTGGCGCTGCGCGAGTACTGGTCCGACGACCTCCTGCATCGGTCCACCCTGGCCAAGGGCGCTCGCATCCACGACCAGCTGGTCACGCTCACCGAATCCTTCGGCGGCATCACCACCCGCGGCCGCGGTCTGGTCCACGGCCTGGTCTTCGAGGACGCCTCGCAGGCCGAGAAGGTCTGCCAGGTCGCCTTCGAACTCGGCCTGCTGGTCGAGACCTCCGGAGCCACCGAGCAGGTCGTGAAGCTGCTCCCGCCCCTGACCGTCAGCGATGACGAGATCACCCACGGCCTCGGCATTCTCGCCCGCGCCGTGGAGATCGTCCGCGACGGCCACTAGACGTCGGCCACCGCCCACACCGGTGCCGACCTGGTGCCGGGTTCCCAGCTGCGGAGGGAACCCGGCACCACCCCTCTCCTGATCCGCAGCATCTGACACACAGCTCTCCCAGGCCCTCGGGATCCCAGAATCACGGGGATTCCAACCGGTGACCGGCCGGGCTCGGAACGGCACAGTCGGACAGGTGGCGCTCGAAGGCCCTCGGCCGCCACGGTCCCCGTCCCGTTCGCCCGAGGGGTGCTTCGTGTCCTCCATTGCCGTGCAGGCCAAGCCCGTCGTGGGCCGGCCCCGCCTGCCGAACGTTTCCGTCCTGGCCCGCTTCGTCGCGCCGCTGCTTGTAGTCGTGGCGTGGCAGTTGGCCGGCGTGACCGGGGTGCTGCCGGAGCGACTGCTCGCCTCCCCGCTGACGGTCGTCGAGACGGCCGTGGACCTGATCCGGGACGGCACGCTGACCAAGGCCGTGTCGGTGTCGCTGAGCCGCGCCGCGCTGGGCTTCGCCATCGGCGCGGTCGCCGGCATCGCGCTGGCGCTGGCGGCCGGGCTGAGCCGCGCGGGGGAGTACCTGGTCGACCCGCTGATGCAGATGCTGCGGACGCTGCCGTTCTACGGCTTGATCCCGCTGTTCATCCTGTGGTTCGGCATCGGGGAGCTGCCCAAGATCGTGCTGGTCGCCTTCGGCGTCGCGATTCCCCTGTACCTCAACACCTTCGCGGGCATCCGCAGCGTGGACGGCAAACTGGCCGAGCTCGCGCAGGTGCAGCGGCTCAGCCGCACGGGACTGATCCGGCACATCGTGCTGCCGGGCGCGCTGCCCCAGACCCTGGTCGGGTTGCGGCAGTCGCTGGGCGTGGCCTGGCTGGCGCTGATCGTGGCCGAACAGGTGAATGCCGATGCGGGCCTGGGCTTCATGATCAACGACGCCCGCGAATTCCTGCGCACCGACGTGATCGTGGTCGGACTGCTCGTCTACAGCGTGCTCGGGCTGCTCACCGACGCACTCGTCCGTTCGATCGAGAGGAGAGCGCTGTCATGGCGACGCGGCTTCCTGGCACACTGACCGATTCGGTCATCGCGGAGACCCTGGCCGGACTGGAGGCGACCGTTCGCGCGGAGACTCCCCCGGCCGCCGAGACCCCGGCGACCGAGGCTTCGGTCGTGCGAATTCGCGGTCTGGTCAAGGACTTCGGCGCACGCCGCGTCCTGCACGGCCTGGATCTCGACATCCGCCCCGGCGAGTTCGTGGCCCTGCTGGGCCGCAGCGGATCCGGCAAATCCACCCTGCTGCGGGCGCTCGCGGGCCTCGATCGGGAGACCGAGGGCGAGCTCACCGTCTCCGGCGAGGTCGCGGTCGCCTTCCAGGAACCGCGGCTGGTCCCGTGGAAACGGGTGCGCGACAACGTGATCCTGGGCCTGCGCCGCGCCGACGCCAAAGCCGCGGCCGCGGCCGCGCTGGCCGAGGTCGGACTGGCCGAGCGTGGCGAGGCCTGGCCGCTGACGCTCTCCGGCGGCGAGGCTCAGCGCGCCTCGCTGGCCCGCGCCCTGGTCCGGGAACCGGACCTGCTGCTGCTCGACGAACCCTTCAGCGCCCTCGACGCCTTGACTCGCATCACGATTCACGGCCTGGTACTGGACCTGTGGGCGCGGCATCGGCCCGGCGTCCTGCTGGTCACCCACGACGTGGACGAGGCGCTGCTGCTGGCCGACCGCGCCCTGGTGCTCGACGGCGGGCGCATCGGGCGCGAGCTGCCCATCGACCTGCCGCGCCCCCGGCGCCGCGACCATCCCGAATTCCAGGCTCTGCGGGCGGCTCTGCTCGCCGAGCTGGGCGTCACCCCGGAAGGAACCACCGAATGAAGACCAAGCGCCTGTTCGCCGCCCTGGCGGTCGCCGCGACCCTCGCGGGCGCGGCGTGCTCCTCGGGCAATGACGACACCAAGGGCGTGAACGCGGACGGCTCGGTGGATCTGTCCCAGGTGACCCTGCACGTCGGTGATCAGAAGGGCCTGGCGCTGCAAGCCCAGCTGGAGGTGTCGGGGGAGATCGACAAGCTGCCCTACAAGATCGAATGGTCCACCTTCACCGCCGGTCCGCCGCTGCTGGAGGGCATCAACTCCGGGGCGGTCGACTTCGGTGGCGTGGGTGACGCGCCGCCGGTGTTCGCGGCGGCGGCCAAATCCCGGATCAAGATCGTGGGCTCCTACGACTCCGGCGTCGCCGGCAATGCCGTGATCGTGCCCAAGGATTCGACCATCAAGGACCCGAAGGACCTGCGCGGCAAGAAGATCGCGGTCACCAAGGGCAGTTCCGCGCACTACCACCTGCTGTCGGTGCTGACCAAGAACGGTCTGAGCTTCGGCGATATCGAGCCGCAGTACCTGCAGCCCGCCGACGCGCTCGCCGCCCTGTCCACCGGCCGCGTCGACGCCTGGACGGTCTGGGATCCCTACGCCGCGCAGGCCGAGGTCGGCGGGGCCCGCGTACTGGTCGACGGCACCGGCTACGTGAAGCCGGACAGCTTCTACGTCACCGGCTCGAAGACGTTGGACAACAAGGCGAATGCCGCAGCCGTGCGGGATCTGCTGGAACGGCTGCGGCGCGCGCACGTGTGGATCACCGGGCACCGTGAGGAGTGGGCCAAGCGGTCCTCGGGGATCACCGGCGTGCCCTACGACGTCACCCTGCTGGCCGTGAATCGCGCCAACTACCAGGACCATCCGCTCGATGAGGCGACGATCGCCGCGGAACAGCAAGTGGCCGACGGCTTCGCCGACGCCAAGCTGATCCCCGGCAAGGTCCGGATCGCCGACTTCATCGACACCCGTTTCAACGACCGATTCACCTCCTAGGAGTCCCCGCATGAGCTTGTCGTTCCATTGGTTCCTGCCCACCTCCGGCGACTCCCGGGGCCTGGTGGTCGGCGGGCACGGCACCCCCATGTCCGGGGACCGGCCCGCCTCGCTGCACTACTTGAACCAGATCGCCGCCGCCGCCGAGAGCAACGGCTTCGAGGCCGTGCTCACCCCCACCGGATCCTGGTGCGAGGACGCGTGGCTGACCACCGCCATGCTGGTCGAGACCACCGAGACGCTGAAGTTCCTGGTCGCGCTGCGGCCCGGCCTGATGAGCCCGACCTTGGCCGCGCAGATGGCGGGCACCTTCCAACGGCATTCGGCCGGACGGCTGTTCATCAATGTGGTGACCGGCGGCGAGCCGCGTGAACAGGCCGCCTACGGCGACTTCGCCGACAAGGAGTCCCGCTACGCGCGGACCGGCGAGTTCCTGGATGTGGTGCGGTCGCTGTGGAATTCGCACGAACCGGTCACCTTCCACGGCGAGCACATTCGCGTCGAGAACGCGCTGCTGAGCAATCGGCCCGACCCGGTGCCGCCGATCTTCTTCGGCGGGTCCTCGGGCCCGGCCGGACCGGTGGCGGCCCGCTACGCCGACACCTACCTGACCTGGGGTGAACCGGTCCTCGCGGTGAGCCGCAAACTGGATTGGATCCGCGGACTGGCCGTCGACGCGGGCCGCAAGCTCGACTACGGGCTGCGCATCCACGTCATCACCCGCGACACCTCCGAGGAGGCGTGGGCGGTCGCCGACAAGCTGCTCGCGGGTATCGACCCCGCCGATATCGAACGCGTCCAGGCCGCCCTGGCGCAGAGCGAGTCCGAGGGGCAGCGCCGCATGTCGGAACTGCACAACGGCAGCACCGACCGGCTCGAGATCGCCCCCAATCTGTGGGCGGGCGTCGGCCTGGTCCGCGGCGGCGCGGGCACCGCCCTGGTCGGCTCACACGAAGAGGTGGCCGAACGGCTCGTCGAGTACTCGAAGGCGGGCATCTCCCACTTCGTGCTCTCGGGCTACCCGCACCTCGAGGAGGCGTACTGGTTCGGTGAGGGCGTGCTGCCCATCCTGGAGCGAAAGGGCCTGTGGCGGCACCCGATCCGGCGACCGGCCGCCCCCGCCGCCACGCCGTTCGCGAGCGCGTCCAGCAGCTAGCCGTGACGGCGGAATTCACCCCGCCGTCGTGCGTGCGTCGACGGCGTCTGACACAGTCGACAACCATGAGCGGTCGGCGTGTTCTCGGTGTGTGCGCGACGGTGCTGAGCCTGGCCCTGGTGGCGGGGTGCGGGGGAGCGGAGCACACCGCGCCCGCGACTCCGAGCGCCGTGCCCCTGGTCTCGACCTCGGATCTGCCGCCGGCGAAGCCCGGTGAGGTGCACCTGTTCGGCCTCAACGACCTGCACGGCAACCTCCAGCCGCCGGACGGGTCCAATGGCAAGGTGGGCGCGTATCAGGCCGGGGGAGCGGTATACCTGGCCGCGCACCTGGCCCGGTTGAAGGCGGCCTATCCGGACAGCGCGGTCCTCGCGTCCGGGGACGACGTGGGCGCGAGCCCGCTCGTCTCGGCGCTGTTCCACGACGAGCCCACCATCGAGTTCCTCAATTCGGTCGGCGTCGCGGCCTCCTCGGTCGGGAACCACGAATTCGACCACGGCGTAGTCGAATTGCGCCGGCTGCAGCAGGGCGGCTGCGCGCCGGACGGGTGCAGCCCGGGCGAGCCGTTCACCGGCGCGACGTTCGCGTACCTGGCCGCCAATGTCACCGACGCCGACGGGCAACCGCCGCAGGGCCTGAAGCCGTGGACCATGCTGGAACTGGGCGGGCACAAGATCGGCGTGGTCGGCGTGGTCACCCCCGACACCGCGAACATCGTCATGCCGGAAGGCATCCGTGGCTACCGCTTCGGCGACGAGGCCGAGGCCATCAACAAATACGTGCCCGCCATGCGGGCCGCGGGCGCGGAAACCGTGGTGGCGCTGCTGCACGACGGCGGGACCCAGCAGACCCAGGGCCGGCCCCTGGACTACAACGGCTGCGACGGCATCTCGGCGGGCGTGAAAACCCTGGCGCACAAGACCGATGCCGCAGTCTCGGTGATGCTCACCGCGCACAGCCACCAGGCCTACAACTGCGTCCTCGACGGCAAGGTGGTCACCCAGGCCGCCTCCTTCGGCCGCCTCGTCACCGATGTGACGCTGCGCTTCCACGACGGCACGGTGCAGGCCTCGGCCGTCAACCGGGTCGTCACCCGCGACATCGCCCCCGACCCCGCCACCGCGAAACTGGTGGATTTCTTCGCCGCGCAATCGAAACCGCGGGCCGAACGCGTCATCGGCTCGGCCGCCGCGCCCCTGCCCGCCGAACCCGCGCCCGCCGGGGACTCACCGCTCGGTGATGTCATCGCCGACTCCATGCTCGACGCCATGGCCTCGGTGCGGGCGGTGGCCGCGTTCATGAATCCGGGCGGCGTCCGCGCGGGCCTGTCCGGCGGGAACATCACCTACGCGCAGGCATATACGGTGCAGCCGTTCGGCAATCAGGTGGTGGCCGTGACGCTGACCGGGCAGCAGATCCTGAATCTGCTGGAACAGCAATGGGACAATGTGAGCAAGCCCGGCGTGCTGTCGGTCGCGGGCATCACCTACTCGTATTCCGACGCCGCGCCCAAGGGGCACAAGGTGATCGAGGGCAGCGTCCGGGTGGCGGGGGAGCCGTTGAATCCGGTGGCGGTCTACCGGGTGTCGACCAACAGCTTCCTCGCCGCCGGCGGCGACGGCTTCTCGGTGTTCACGCAGAACACCGAAACCCTGGTCGGGCCCATCGATCTCGACGCCCTGGAGGCGTACCTGCGGACCCGCGGCGCCGTCGCCCCGCCGGGCGGCCGGATCGAGAAGCGCTGACGCCCCGGAGTTATTGGCCCATCACGTATTTCACGGTCGGCCCGGCCGTCCAGCCGCCGTCCACGGCCAGTTCCGCGCCGGTGATGTAGGAGGCCGCGTCCGAGAGCAGGAAGACGATGGCCGCCGCGATCTCGTCGGCCTCACCGACCCGGCCCATCGGGGTGTTCGGGTAGCCGCCCTCACCCTGCTGGATGCCGACCTGCGCGGTCATCGGCGTGTAGGTCATACCGGGGTGCACCGAGTTCACCCGAATCCGGTCGATGCCGTTCTCGATGGCGGCCACCTTGGACATGCCGCGCACCGCCCACTTGGACGCGCCGTAGCTGCCGGTGAGCGCGAGGCCCATGAGCCCGGCCGCGGAGGAGATATTGACGATCGATCCGCCGCCGGCCTCCTTCAGCGCCGGAATGCAGGTCCGCATGCCGAGGAAGACCCCGACCAGGTTGATGTCGATGACCTTGCGGAAATGCTCGACCGACTCGTTCGCCAGCAGCTCGCCGGTGGAAATCCCGGCATTGTTGACCAGGCCGTTCACGGTCCCGTCGAAGGCGTCGCGGGCGGCGGCCAGCGCGGCCACCCAATCGGGCTCGGAGGTGACGTCGAGATGCTGGTAGACGGCCTGCGCGCCGAGCTCGGCCGCGAGAGCCTTGCCGTCGTCGTCGAGTACGTCCGCGATCACCACGTCCGCCCCGGCCGCGACCGCCTGCCGCGCGGTCTCGGCGCCGATGCCGCGGGCCGCGCCGGTGATCAGGATCGTCTTGCCGGACAGGTCGTGCATGGGAGGCTCCTTCCAGAGGATCCGGCGCACAGGCACGGTGACCCGCTCGCCGGTCACACACAGGTGGTTTGCTGAATATTGTCCAATGCGTTCCGGATTCGCCCGAAGCCGCACCCCGATCCCCGGACAGTCGCGCCGCCTCCCCGTCGAAGTGGGGTGAACGCCCGTGTCGCAGTGTTGGGTGAGCAGCCGGGCCGCCGCGGTGGCGAGCGCGGCCCGCACGTCATAGGGTGCGGGCGTGAACCGCGCGCCCGCCGCCCCGGCTGCCGAGGTCGTCCCCGCCGCCGAGGTCGCCCGATCTGCCACGGTCGCCCCGATCATGTCCGTCGCCGACCTCATGGTCCTGCTCGCCGACTGCCACGACGCCTGGGACATGCCCGATCGCAGCGGCGATCCGGTCGACATCCTCGACCACGACCGGCAGTGCGCCGAGCTGCTGCGCCGCGACTTTCCCGCCGATGAGGAACTCCAGGTCGCCGGGCTGGTCCACGACATCGGGCACAAGCTGGTGGTCGGCGACGACGCGGGTCACGGGGCGCATGGCGCCGCGGCCGTCCGCGGCCTGCTGGGTGATCGCGTCGCCCGGCTGGTCGAGCTGCATGTGGTGGCGAAACGGTATCTGGCAGCGACGGATTCGGTGCACGTCGCGGCCTTGTCGGAGTCCAGTCAGCGCACCTTGGTCGCGCAGGGCGGCCCGATGACCGCGGCCGAGATCGCCGCCTTCGAACGCGACCCCGAGTTCGCGGCGGCCGTCGCGCTGCGCCGCGCGGACGACGCGGGCAAGGTCGTCGGGCTGGCCGTCCAGCCGCTCGGCTCCTGGCGGCCCGTCATCGAGCGTGTGGCCGCCGCCCGCTGACGAGTTCGGCCGACTCGCCCTGAGGGCGTTCGCCGGGCGGTCGGCCCGCGCGGCGCGGTTCGATGGCAGCGAGCGCCTCCCGGCGGCGGGCCGGTAGTCGGTCGCGCGCTCTCGCGGCGACCTCTCTCGGGCCGTCGGGCAACGGTGAGATCTGTGCATAGACTCGATCTATGCCATTGTCCCCCCGCGTCCCGGATCTGTCCGCGCTCGACCTGCTGCTCTCGGTGATCGAGCTGGGGAGTCTCGGGCGGGCGGCCAAAGCGCACGGGATCAGTCAGCCGTCGGCCAGTTCGCGGATCCGCTACCTCGAGCAGCTGGTCGGCGTTCCGGTGTTGGAGCGGACCACGCTGGGTTCGCGGCCCACCGCGGCGGGGGCGCTGATCGCGGAATGGGCCCGGGATGTGGTGGACGCGGCCGCGCGCCTGGACGCCGGGATCGACAGCCTGCGTGCGCAGCGGGATTCGCGGTTGCGGGTCGCGGCCAGTCAGACCGTGGCGGAGTACCTGTTCCCGAAATGGCTGATGGCGCTGCGCACACGGATGCCGGACACCTCCATCGCCCTGGAATCGGGCAATTCGACCGAGGTTGCCAAGGCGGTGCTCGACGGCCGGGCCGGGATCGGATTCGTCGAGAGCCCGCACCTGCCCCGCGAGCTGGAAAGCCATGTGGTGGCGCGGGATCGGCTGGTCGTGGTGGTCGCGCCCGGACACCCGTGGGCGCGGCGACCGGAGATCGACGCCGCCGAGCTGGCCCGCACCCCGCTCATCTACCGCGAGCCCGGCTCGGGCACCCGCACTTCGTTCGAGCGTGCCATGACCGCCGGTGTTCCCCGGTGGCAGCCGGAGATCGCGCTGGAGTTGTCCTCCACCACCGCCATCAAGACCGCGGTCGCCGACGGCCTCGCGCCCGCGGTGCTCAGTTCGCTGGCGGTCGCGACCGAATTGGCCGAGGGCATTCTGGTTTCGCCCCGGGTGACCGGCCTGGATGTGGAGCGGCAGTTGCGAGCGGTGTGGCCCATCGGCCGGAAGCCGACCGGCCCGGCGAATGACTTGTATGTCATTGCGAGCCGACCGATCTGAAGCATTCAGGGGAGTTTCCCTGTCACTTCGGGGAGTTTTGTCCGAAGTGTTGACAGAGTGACGCCGATCACCCTACTGTTCCGGCGCAGGCGAACCGGATTTCCGGATGGCCATGTCTGCCTGCACATTCAAACCTTCTTTACAATGGCTTCGCTGAATTCGCAGCGCGAAGACACAAGTGCGCCAACGGCTCCCGCGTGTGTTACCCGAGGGTTATGGTCACGGAATGGTGCGAACCGCCGCCGCTGCCACAGACCCGGATGAGCCTGTCATCCCGGCTACTGCTTCGCGGCCAAAGCTAGAGGTTGTTCCCGAAACGCCCGACTCCGAAGCGCCACAGCCCCACTCCTTCGGCGCCCACGTCCTGAGCGCGGCCGATATCGAGCGACTCCCGTCCTCGGCCCGCCACCGCATCGCGGCCTTCATCCACCTGCAGGTGGCGACCCTGGAGGAGTGGCCCGAGCCGGTCCTGCCCCCGATCCCGGAGCTCGACGAGCTCTGACGGAAACCGGCCGGTCGCGGAGGGTCCGCGCCGGTCGCTGTACGGGCCGTTCGACGGCCTGTCCGGTTCGGCTATCCATGGCCCGGCCGCGCCGTGTTCACCTATCGGACACCTTTCATGCATTCAGGTGAACAAAGGAAAACCTTGGCGCACAACGAGACATCTCATTTGTGTAACAAGTCACTTATGGCAGATATGCATTGCCGCCATGCTGAGAACCGACTTAGAGTCTGCTTGTCAGTAACTGAACCTGCGATGAGTTCTATATTCCGCGGGCATACTCAATCGAGGGAAATCACATGCGCAAGAGCGGAATCGCGGCGATGACCGCATTGGTGGCCACGATCACGGCAATCACCGCAGGTACGGCAAATGCCCAGACCCAAACGGGTGATGTGGGCGCCATTCACTACACGGCGTCGGCCACCGACCGATCGGGGACCATTTCCACCGATGTCGGGTCGATGGATGTCGAAAACGGCGTCTTCAAGATCAAAGCAGCAAATGGCACGGTGGTAGCCGGAACCGAACTGACTTTCCGCGTGGACGATTTCGTGTTCCCGATCGCGGCCGAAATCCGGGACCGCACAGTCACTCTGACGCCGCAATTCGATCTGGGCCACGCGGCGTATCACCCGGTCGCGCTGCCGTTCGAGGACACCGCGCCGTGGAAGACCCCCTACGACCGCGAGCAGGCGGCGTGGAACCGCATGAAGGACACCATCTCCATGGGCGCCACCATCGGCACCCTGGTCGGCGGCATCGGTGGTGCGGCCGTGGGCTGCGCCCTGGGCGGCATCGCCGTCGGCGGCGGCGCCACGCTGGCCACCGGCATCATCGGCGGCCTGTTCAGCTTCCTCCCGGGCGCGGTCGTGGGCTGCCTCGCGGGCGCCGCGGCCATGGGCGCGCTCGGCGCGGTCGGCGGCCTGATCCTGGTGACCGCCCCGGTGGCCATCGCCGCCGCGATCCAGTACTTCACCACCATCAACCAGCCGTTCACCCCGGCTCCGGCCCCGGCGAAGTAGCCGGGGACCCGAGGTTTCGCCGGGTCGTGGCCGGTCAGCCGGTCACGACCCGGCGCCCTCGCCGATGCCCTCGCCCTTGCGAACCTGCCACGAGCTGAGTTCGCGTCCTCGCCACTCTCCGCGGACCAGGGGATTGTGCCCGTGCCGTCCCTTCTGCTGTTCCCGCCGGAATTCGCGGAAGTATTCGAACCGAATCCAGAGCAGACCCGAAACGATAAGCACCGCAGCGACAATCGCCCCGATTATGGTCCAGCCGTAGAACTTGGACGCGGCCGCCACGATCGTCATCCCGAGCGCCGCGATGCCGAGCAGGCACATAATCAGCGCCGGCCCTTCCCGCGGATCCTCGATAGCGTCGCCGGGATGCGGATGCCAGTGTTCGCCGTTGGCTTCGACCGCCGTCACCCTGACCATGTCCCTACCTCCCTCGAGCAGCGGAAATTCCTGTCTTCTCTCCAGAATGCACCTGCCGCCGGGGCTACGCGAGAGCAATTTCCGGAAAACCCGAACTCCGCGCGGGAGACAATAGTCAGCCCCCTTTTCCCGGAAAATGAAAGTGACGTCCGCACAGGGCATCCTGTGGCGGCTGGTCCGCATCCCGCTGATCCCGGTGGTTCTGTACCTCGTGTTGCGTCCGGTCATGGCGCTGATGGCTACCTCGCCCTCGCCGCGATCCTGAGGGTGATGCGCGTGATCGCGGTGGTCATCGTCCCGGCCTACCTCGTCTACCGCCTGGTGGTCGCCGCGGTCATCCGCCTCCCGGGCGGTGGTCGGTAGGGGTCCGTGGGTGCTCTCCGTGGTCGGTTCCGTGGTCACCACGGATGTCCCCGGCCGGTCCGGAATTTAGCGTTGTAGCCATGACGAACACCGCTTCCGCCGCCGCTTCCACCGCCCTCGACGTGACCCTCGAGGCCGCCGACCCCACCGCTGTCGCCGCCGCCTACGAGGCCGCTTTCGGTCTCGGCGACCAGCTCTCCTTCGCTCCCGTGTCGGCCTCCTCGGAGGGCTTCCGGGGCTTCATCATGTCGCTGGTCGTGGCCCAGCCCGGCAATGCCGACAGCCTCATCGCCAGCGCCCTCCGGCACGGTTTCACCGTGATCAAGCCCGCCAAGAAGAGCTTCTGGGGCTACGGCGGCGTGATCCAGGGCCCCGACGGCACCATCTGGAAGGTCACCACCTCCGAGAAGAAGGACACCGCCCCCGTCACCCGCGCCGTCGACAGCGTCGTCCTGCTCCTCGGCGTCGAGGACGTGAAGGCCAGCAAGCAGTTCTACGTCGACCGCGGCCTCACCGTCGCCAAGAGCTTCGGCGGTAAGTACGCCGAATTCGACCTCCCCGACTCCCCGATCAAGCTCGCCCTCTACCCCCGCAAAGCCGCCGCCAAGGAAGCCGGCGTCCCCGTCACCGGCTCCGGCTCCCACGGCCTCGTCGTCACCGGCCCACTCGGCGCCTTCGCCGACCCGGACGGCTTCGCCTGGGCCGCCGCCTGACGCCCCGCGAATCGCTGTGCGGTGCTGGGGCTTTGCGGGTGTTGATTGAACTCGGGGGCGGCGGCGTCGACACTTGACTCTCGACTGTCGCTGGAGGTGAGGCTGGTGGGTTGGCGGAGAGCGCTCGGGCTGGTGAGCATCCTGACCGTGGGACTCGGAACCGCGGTCGCGGGGGTGGGAACCGCCGAGCAGCGCGGGTCCGGACCGCATAGCGAGGAATTCGCCAACCCAGTGGTCGCCGCAGGAGCCGACCCGAGCATGGCCTACTACCAGGGCCGGTTCTATCTGGTGCAGGGAGACTTCTACAACGACGACAATGTCGTCATCCGAGCGTCGGACAGGCTCGGCGGGCTCGGGAAGAGTGAGCCGACGGTGGTGTGGGAGCACGGGGAGTGCCCGGGGGAGGCGTGCACGAAGATCTGGGCGCCGGAGTTGCAGCACATCGGGGATCGGTGGTGGATCTACTTCGCGGGGCAGGAGGACGACCGCAACGAGACGCATCGGATGTATGCGTTGCGGTCGGCCGCGGATGATCCGGCCGGGCCCTACGAATACCTCGGGAAGATGAATCTGCCTGGCGGATGGGCGATCGACGGAACCTACCTGCAGTATCAGAACGCCGGATACTACCTGTGGTCGTGTCTGCGTGACCCGGAAGACACACGGGTGCAGGACATTTGCGCGGTGCGGATGTCGGATCCGATGACGCCGGTCGGTGAGCGGGTGAGCATCGCGACGCCGACCGCGGAGTGGGAGACCGTGCCGAACGACGCCGATCTGAAGATCAACGAGGCGCCGGAGGCGCTGATCGCCCCCGACGGCCGGCTGTTCGTATCCTTCTCCGCCAACGCCAGTTTCGACGACACCTACCGGATCGGCCTGCTCGAACTGGCGAAGGGCGGCGATCCCATGAACCCGGCGGCCTGGA
This sequence comes from Nocardia sp. CA-145437, assembly GCF_050956485.1. Classification (NCBI taxonomy): domain Bacteria; kingdom Bacillati; phylum Actinomycetota; class Actinomycetes; order Mycobacteriales; family Nocardiaceae; genus Nocardia; species Nocardia sp. CA-145437. Next base: position 1,783,410 of record NZ_CP191204.1, read on the forward strand.
CCAAATCCGGTGGCCCCCTCCTGCCGGGCGGCCCGGGAGCGATCGCGCCGGGCCACAACGGATTCCTCACCATCGATGGCCACCCGTGGATCACCTACCACGCCCGTCTGGAACCCGGCACCGGCTGGGAGGGCCGCAGCGTCCGCGTCCAGCCCATGAATTTCGGCCCCGACGGCCGCCCCCGCTTCGGCATGGCCTTCGGTCCCGACGCCCCGATCGTGATCGAGGGCCGGGACCCCGCCCAGCGCTAGCTGCCCGGAACGAGCGACGTGATCGGCCGGTAAGCCCAGTTCAGCATGCGTGAGGCGTCATCCTTGGCGGCCGCCCCGCTCCACGCCGAGCTGTGCAGCACCACGCCGATCATCGGAATCCCCGCTCGCACCGTCTCGAACAACAGACAAGCCCCGGCCGCATCGGTCGACCCGGTCTTGATCCCGATCGCGCCGGGGTAATCCTTCAGCAGCTGATTCGTGGTCTCCCACACGTGATCCCGATTCCCCGCCGCCGCGGGCACGTGATAGCTCCGCGTCCCCGCGACCTCCCGGAACACCGGGTGCCCCATGGCCCGCAGCCCGAGCGCGATCAGATCGGCCGGCGTCGAGAACGTCGAGCCGTCCTCGGGCACCGGCAACCCGCTCGGGTCGGCGAAATACGTTGCCCCCAACCCCATCTGCCGAGCCGTATCGTTCATCCTGCCGAGAAACACGTCCTGGCCCGGCCCATAAGCGTCGGCGAGCGTGTACGCCGCATCGCAGCCCGACGGCAGCATCAGCGCATACAGCAACTGCCGCGTACTGAGCACCTCTCCCGCGCCCAGCCCCGCCGTACTCCCGTCGTTCCGCGAGCAGTACAAAATCGCTTCGGCGGGAACGGTGACGGCCCGATCCAGACTGTTCGCATTGATCACCACCATCGCCGTCATCACCTTCGCGATACTGGCGATCGGCACCGGCGTATCGGCTTCCCGAGACCACAACAACGTCCCGGTGAACCCATCCGCCAGCGCGGCCCCCTGGGCCTGCACCCCATCCGGCTCACCACTCAGGAAAGGCAACTGAATCTGCGGTGCGGCAGCGGCGGGCATGGCCTGCACGCCCTGACCGGCGCCGACCACCACCGCTCCGACAACCACTGCTTGCAACACTCGGGCAAATGTCTGCATGGGCACACATTGTGCACGGCACCCCTATCGACCAGCGGTATTTCAGGGCCGGAGAGCGTGCCGCCGCAACCGTCAGAACAGCAGCGATTCCAGTTGCGCGGCATAGCTGCGAGCGGACTCGTCGAAACCGGTCATGGCGTCCAGGCGGCTGGTGGATCCCGCCAGGCAGAGCGCGGCCTCGGGGGTGCCGGATTCGCTGTGGATGGGGTAGGCGAAGCAGGTCAGACCCGGTAGTAGTTCGTCGACGGCGCGGGCGTGGCCGGTGGATCGGATGGCGGCGATGTCCGCGGCGAGGGCCGCCTGGGTGACTCGGGTGTTCGGGGTCAGGCGGATCGGGGCGGGAACCAGTGCGGGCCAATCGGTTCGGGCGGACAGCAGCAGTTTCCCCGCCGCGGAGGCGTGCAGGCATCTGGTCAGCTCGCGTTCGGCCGGGACCGGATGGTCCGGGTCCTGGTTGATCACCTGAACGGTGCTCACGCCGAATCCGATCACGTTCACCGCGAAGCGGGTGGACGCGCGGAATTCGGCGAGGCACTGGCGTGCGGCCCGGGTGACGGTCGGCGTGTTCAATGCGGTCGCCAGTCCGCGCAGCCGCGCACCGAGACCGAAGCCGCGCAGATCGGCCGTCCGGATCAGGTATTCGTCGGCGACCAGAGAGTTGAGCAGACGATACGCCGTCGCGGGCGGGAGACCAAGGCGTTGCGCGATTTCCTTGGCGGTTATTCCCACCCCGCATTCCGCCACGATCTCGATAATCGCGATGGTATTGGTGACCGACGTGCCGCGTGTGCTCATGGGCTACCGGAACAATGAGGTCAGCAACAGGTCGTCACGTTGCGGTTCATCGAATATCCCGACACCCCGCAGCCGGTCCGGCGCGAATCGGCGCAGCGCGCCGGCGAAGGCGATGCCCGCCGCCATGACCGCGACGTACACCGCCACCACCGCGACATTGCCCGGCTGCCCCGAGAACGCGGCGGTGACCATCAACAGCCCGATCATCGTCGCGGCGGTGCCGCCGAGTATCGCCAGCGCCCGGCTCGGTTCCCCGATGCGCCGCAGCAGTATCGGACCGGCCAGGCAGGCCGGGAGATAGGACCCCAGGTAACCGAAGGCGCTGAGCGTGAGGAACGAACGAATGGCGTCCTGCGGCGCCACGCCCGCCCACAGCACCGCGATCGCGCACCCGGTCACCACAGCCATGGCCGCGGCGATGGCCGCGGCCGGAGTGTGGAAACGCGGATGCGCGCGCCCGGCCACCCGCGGCGCGATGCCCTCCCGGCCCATCGTGAACAGCACCCGCACCAGGGCGTTGATCGAGGCCACGGTGCAGGCGAAGAACGAGGCGGCGACGCCGAGATCCAGGGCGACCGCGAGCAGCCGCGAATCATGGTGCAGGAGTAGATCGGACAAGGGGGTGCCGCTGCTCGCCGTGGGATCCGCCGACAGCGCCACCGCCTCGGCGCTCACGGCGAGCAGGTAGATGACGCCTGCCGCCAGCGGGGTCCACAGCACGGTTCTCGGCACCGAGCGGAACGGGCGGAAGGACTCGGCGGACAGGGTGGTCGCGCTCTCGAAGCCGACGAACGCGCTGATCGCCACCACCGCGCTCATGGCGAGGTCACCGGTGTCGCCGTGCCAGGACATGGCCCGGACCGGATCGACGCCGTGGCGCTCGGCGACGAGCAGGTAGCCCAGGGCCGTCAGAATCGCCACCACGGAAACACATTCGATGAGCAGGGTGGCGACCGCCGACGGCCGGATGCCGCGGGTCATCAGCACCGTCGCGGCTCCCGCGGCGGCGATCGACAGCAGCATCGTCACCGTGACCGGGACATCGATCCCGGCGAGCATCGCGACGCGACCGAGATAGGTACCGACCGCGACCAATCCCGCGACACTCACCGCGGCGTACCCGACGATCGCGGACCAGCCGACCGGGATCGCGGCGGTCGGTCCCAGACTCTTGGCCGCGTAGGTGTACAGCCCGCCGGTGACCGCGATCCGCTGCGCCATCGGCCGCACCACGAGAGCCACGCACCAGGTCAGCAGTGCCGCGCCGAGGAAGGCGAGCACGCTCGGCCCGCCGCCGACCGCGGCGATCACGAACGGCGGTGTGACCGCGGCCGTCCCGGCGGGCGCGATGGCCGCCACCGACTGCGCGAACACCGGGACGAACGCGAGCCGCCGACGCCGGAGTCCGCTGATCGACGACCGTTCGACCACCAGCGGTGGCGTCGGCGTGGGTACGGTCACACGGAAACAGCCTTTCTCCTGCCGCCGCGGACCGGGCCTCGTCCGCGAAAGAGCCTCAGCGTAGCCAGGTGCTTGTAGCACGGCTGTTACGTTCAGTTACTTCCGTATTTCCGCGCGTGAGAAAATTCTCCGCCGGAATTCTCATCGCCGGTTATCCGGGAACGGCGCTGCCGTAACAGAACCCGATTAGCGTCTGCCGCCATTGGAATTCAACGGCTTCCGAGCCGGGCGTGAGAGGACGTTTCCCGCGATGACTTACCGTCAGCAGATCGGCGGACGGACCTACGTGTTCCGGAGCCTGATCGACGTTCTGGCGAAGGCCGGTCCGGCCCGATCCGGAGACGAATTGGCCGGGTGCGCGGCCGAATCGGATGCCGAGCGCGCCGCCGCGAAATGGGTGCTCGCCGATATTCCGCTGCCGGTGTTCCTGAACGAGCCGGTGGTGCCCTATGAAACCGACGAGGTCACCCGGCTCATCATCGATACGCACGATCGAGCCGCCTTCGCTCCCATCGCACACATGACAGTCGGTGCGTTCCGGGATTGGCTGCTCACCGAAGTGGCTTCGGGGACAGCCGAGTTCACGATCCCCGCCCTCGCGCGCGGCATCACTCCGGAGATGGCGGCGGCGGTATCGAAGCTGATGCGCAACCAGGACCTGATCACGGTCGCCCGGGTGTTGTCGCCACAGGCGGCGTTCCGCACCACCATCGGCGCGCCGGGCCGGTTGGCGACCCGGCTGCAGCCGAACCATCCCACCGACGATCCGCGCGGCATCGCGGCGGGCATCCTCGACGGATTGCTGCTCGGCTGCGGCGACGCGGTGGTCGGCATCAACCCCGCCTCCGACGATCCGGTCGCGATCGCCCGGCTGCTGCATCTGCTCGACGACGTCCGGCTGCGCTTCGACATCCCGATGCAGTCCTGCGTCCTCACCCACGCGACGACGACGCTGGAGCTGATCCAGCAGGGGGTACCGGTCGATCTGGTGTTCCAGTCCATCGCCGGCACGCAGGCGGCCAACACCGGCTTCGGGATCACCCTGGACCTGCTGGCGGAAACCGCCGCGGCGGCAGGCGAATCGGGTCGCGGCACGGTCGGGCACAACGTCATGTATTTCGAGACCGGCCAGGGCGCGGCATTGTCGGCGGACGCGCACCGGGGCGTGGGCGGGCAACCGGTCGATCAGCAGACCCTGGAGGCCCGGGCCTACGGCGTGGCGCGGGCCTTCGATCCACTGCTGGTCAACACCGTCGTCGGATTCATCGGTCCGGAATACCTCTACAACGGCAAGCAGATCACCCGCGCGGGCCTGGAGGACAACTTCTGCGGCAAGCTGCTCGGCCTGCCGATGGGGGTCGACGTCTGCTACACCAACCACGCCGAGGCCGACGGCGACGACATGGACCTGCTCGCGACCGCCCTGGCGGTGGCCGGGACCGCGTTCATGATCACCGTCCCAGGCTCCGACGACACCATGCTCGGCTATCAGAGCCTGTCCTTCCATGACGCGCTGTACCTGCGCCGCGTCTGCGGGCTGCGACCCGCACCCGAATTCGAGGCGTGGCTGCGGCGGATGGACATGGCCGACGACCATGGCCGCGTGCTGCCCGCGGGTCCGGCCGGATCTCCCTTGCGCGCGCTGGCGGCGAACCGATGACCCACCGGCCCATCGACGCGACGCGATCCGCGCAGCCCGGCGACGGTATCGATCCCTGGGATCGGATGCGGGCACACACCTTGGCCCGGATCGGGCTGCGCCGGGCCGGTGACACACTCGCCACCCCGGAAGTGCTGGCGCTCAACGCATCCCACGCGCTCGCCCGGGACGCGGTGCGGACGCCGCTGGATGTGGCTGCCGTGCGCGCCGCCCTGACCGAGCTGGAACTGGGCGCCCCTGTTCACGTGACCAGCGCGGCGGCGGATCGCGACCAATACCTGCGTCGCCCCGATCTGGGGCGGATGCCGTCCGGCCCGCTCGAATTCGGTTCCTCCGGAGCGGATCTGGCGCTGGTGGTGTGTGACGGACTGTCGGCCACCGCGGTCACCGACCATGCCGCGGGGTTGTGTGCCGCGCTGTCCGAGGCGTTCGCGCCGGACTATTCGCTGGCGCCGCCGGTGATCGCCACGCAGGCCCGGGTGGCGCTGGGCGACCATATCGGCCGAACCCTCGGTGTGCGAGCGGTATTGGTGGTGATCGGGGAGCGGCCCGGCCTGTCGGTCACCGACAGCCTGGGCATCTATCTGACCTACGCGCCGCAGCCCGGCCGCGCCGATTCCGAGCGCAACTGCGTCTCCAATATCCGCCCGCCGCACGGCCTGGGCTACACCGACGCCGCCACCGTGGCCCGCGACCTGATCGACCAGATGTTCCACGCCGGTCGCTCCGGCGTCTCGATCAAGCCCCGAGCCTCCTCCGCTCCGCTGCCGAGTCGGCCACCCGGCATTCCATCCGATAGTGAAAGTGCTTAGCAGAGAGAGTATTTCGATGACGCAGCAGATAACCCGCGCAGCCGTGGACGGCGCGCCGACCGGGTCGGAAACCACCGTCCACCGGCTCAAGCCCAACGCCATCGGACTGCTCGGCGTGGTGTTCATGGCCATCGCCACCGCCGCGCCGATCACCGCCATGACCGGCAACGTGCCATTCATGATCTCCGCCGGCACCGGCAAGGGGACGCCCGCGGCCTTCCTGATCGCCATGGTCGTGCTGGCCGTGTTCTCGGTGGGCTTCACCACCATGAGCAAGCACATCACCGCCACCGGGGCGTTCTACGGCTTCATCTCCTATGGCCTGGGCCGCACCATCGGACTGGCCTCGGGCTTGCTGGCGGCGTTCGCCTACATGGTGTTCGAGCCGTCGCTGATCGGAATCTTCGCCAGCTTCGGCACCAATACCGTGCTCGCGCAGTTCGATACGCACATCCCGTGGTGGGTGTTCGCGATCGCGATGCTGGCGATCAACGCGGTTGGCACCTGGTTCGGCGTCGCGGTGGCCGAAAAACTGCTGGTGGTCCTGCTTTTCACCGAGATCACCGTGCTCGCGGTGATGGCGGTCTCGGTAGCGATCCACGGCGGCGGGCCGCACGGATTCTCGCTGGCGCCGCTCAACCCGGTCAACGCGTTCACCGGGCCCTCGGCCGGGCTGGGTCTGTTCTTCGCGTTCTGGTCGTGGGTCGGGTTCGAATCGACCGCCATGTACGGCGAGGAGTCCAAGAACCCCAAGAAGATCATCCCCAAGGCCACCATGATCGCCGTGCTCGGCGTCGGCGTGTTCTACGTGCTGGTGTCGTGGATGGCGATGTCCGGCAACGGCATCGGCGAATCGATGGATCTCGCCGGCTCGGCCAACCCGATGGATGTGTTCTTCGATCCGACCAACACCTATGTCGGCCACTGGGCGGTCACCGCGATGCAATGGCTGATGATGACCGGTTCCCTGGCCTGCGGCATGGCCTTCCACAACTGCGCCGCCCGCTATCTCTACGCCCTGGGCCGTGAAGGCGTCCTGCCGGTGCTGCAGCGCACCCTCGGCCGCACCCACCCCAAGCACGGTTCGCCGCACATCGCCGGTCTGGTCCAGACGATCATCGCCGGACTGCTGATCGCGGGCTTCGGCATCGCCGGCAAGGACCCCTACACCGGCACCTACACCCTGCTCGCGATTCTGGGCACCATGGCGATCCTGGTCGTGCAGTCGCTGTGCTCGTTCGCCGTGCTGGTCTACTTCCGCAACCATCACCCCGAGACCAGGCACTGGTTCAAAACCCTGGTAGCGCCGCTGACCGGTGGCCTGGCGATGCTGGGAGTGGTGATGCTGCTCGTGGTCAATATGGGCACCGCGGCCGGCGCGGAATCCGGATCGCTGGTGCTGAAGGCGACGCCGTGGCTGGTCGGGCTGGTCGGTGCGGCCGGTATCGGCTACGCCCTCTACCTGAAGCTGCGTGATCCCGCCCGCTACGCGCTGCTCGGCAGGACCGTGCTGGAAGAAGCCCACGAACGCTGAAGACGCCCAGCCGATTACGGAGAGCACACGCATGAAGACACGATCACTCGTGGGGCTGATCGCGGCCGCCGGCGCCCTGCTGTCGCTGACGGCCTGCGGCTCCGGCTCCGATGGGGCTGCCGCGACCACGTGCAAGCAGTTGGATGCCGGGCAGGCATGGTACGGCGCCAACAGAGACACCCTGGCGACCTTCATCGCCACCACCGGAACCTGCGGCAAACAGGTCGAATCGAAGCCGCTCGCCTTGTTCGACTGGGACAACACGCTGGTCAAAAATGATGCCGGGGAGGCCACGTTCTATTGGCTGCTGTCCCACGACAAGGTGCGACAGCCAACCGACTGGGCGGCCACCAGCCCGTACCTGACTCCGGCCGCCAGTGCCGCACTGCGCGCCGCCTGCGGCGCCGCGGCGTCGGGAACCCCGCTACCCACCTCCACCAACGCCTCGTGCGCCGACGAGATCCTGGCCATCGGCGACGGCGGCAAGACGAAAGGCGGGGCCCCAGCATTCGACGGCTACGACCACCGCCGACTGGAACCGGCCTACGCCTGGCAGGTCCAGCTGCTGGCCGGGCACACCCCCGCGGAACTGACCGACTACGCCACCCAGGCTCGAGCCCAGAACCTCGCCGCCCCCGAAGGCACCGAACAGACCATCGGCACCACCAAGGTCGACGGCTGGGTCCGCTACTACAGCCCGCAGCGGGATCTGGTTACAACATTGCAGGCCAATGGATTCGACGTCCGTATCATCACGGCCTCGCCCGAGCCGGTGATCAGGGTCTGGTCACCTGAACTGGGTGTGCCCGCCGACAAGGTGATCGGCATCGTCCCCCTGACCGACCACGGCACCTACACCGGCCACATCGCGGGCTGCGGCGGCCTCGGTCCGGACCAGGTCATCACCTATATGGAGGGCAAACGCTGCGCGATCAACGAACGCATCTTCGGCATCACCGGCCCGACCGCGTTCGACCAACAGCCACCCGGCAAACGCCCGGCCCTGGCCGCCGGCGACTCGGACACCGACGTGGTCTTCGTCAGCGACGCCACGGCCCTCCACCTTGTCATCAACCGCAACAAGACCGAACTCATGTGCCAGGCGTACGCCAACACCGACGGCACATGGCTGATCAACCCGATGTTCATCAACCCCAAGAAACGCAAGGACCAGCCCTACCCTTGCGCCACAACGGGTTTCACCACCGCCACCGGCGACCACAAACCGCTCACCCAGCCCAACGGCGCCGTCATCGCGGACCAACAGGACACCGTCTACTGACCAAGGAGCCCGCCGCCCCCGGAGGATCCTCCAAACCGACATGGCGGTACTCGACGTTCTGTTGGACCCCGCCCCGATTGATCGCATAGGCACAGGGGAGGACAGTCGAAGACGCCGTTGCACACCACCCCGGATTGCGATCATGTCACCAGCACCCGAACGTCGCTCCTATCGCACCCGCTACACCTCCGTAGGTAGAGGGCAGGCCGCATGGCGGATCGTCGGCAACAGCATCGAGATCCTGGCGCTGACCGTGACGAGTGCCGTGCGGCCCCCGGACACCGTCGCCTTCGACGACGACGGCTGTCACGATTTGTGCTGGGCGCGTGAACGATTCGGCAAGTTCGCCGACCTGTGGGACGCGATACGGAGCGAATACTGGCAGCTTCTGTTTCGCTCCGACCCGCATTTCACGTAGTGGTCGAGCGTCCACAGTGGCGGTCTCGACGCCGTGCCGTGGACCAGCTACCGTTGAGCTACATCTGAATGGAAGTCAAGGAGTTCCGTACCCGCGCAGTTCGACCGCGCTGTGAAAGGAGCAACGATGACGACCTATTCCCACACTGTCGCCTTGACGGCGGACTTCGCGTTCAACGAGCGAATCCCGGAGGTCCGCCGACAGGAGATCCGGAACTCGATCAGCGGTCTGATCACCCAGCAGATCGATGCGAACACCCGCCGTCGCGAGCTCGCCGCCGAGGACCGCGCCCTGGCCACCGCCTTGCAGGAGCCGTACCTCGACCAGTTGCGAAACAGTCCGCGCGGAGCTGACGCCCTGAGGCTCGCCACCGAACGCAGCCGGACCAGAACCGTCGACGTCCGTGACCTGCCGCGGGAAGCCGCGGAGAATCCGTCGCGGCACGTGCCGGCGGGAGCGCTCGACTACCCGTTCCCCCCGACTCGCGACTTCGAAGGACCGCCGACGCGGATCTTCGGGGTCCCCTACGACTTCCACTGGTTCTGGCATGACCTGAACGGGAGCCCGGCGTTCAACCGGATCGTCGATGACGCCAACGGCCGTGCCGCACTCGACGCTCGGGTGGGCAACGCCTCGGGCGCGACCGGCACGCTCGTCAACGCCCACGCCGGCTACGGCGTGAGCCTGCGTTCGGATCGCCGCGTCAACTGCATGGCACGCTCGTATCGGTCGACACAGGACTTCGGGGCGGCCGCCGCGGGCTTCGACGCCGACGCCACCGTCGAGGCCGGCTGCGAGATGACGGTCATGCAGGCCGGCAACCTGATCGCCATCGCGACCGACAAACGTTTCCGTGGCCGAGTCAGCGGATCGATCGGCCATCCCACCGAGAACTACGGGTACGACAGCGGAGGCTTCGGCCCCGGCGCGGTCATCGAGGTGCTCTGGACCATGGAAGCCAACACCGATTACGAACTCAACGTCGGCGGATGGGTTTACGCCGAGTCCCACAACGGCATCGGCGGAGCCGGCGCCCAATCCCAGATCGACGCGAAGATCATCTTCATGAGCCTGTGGCAACAATGACCCACGATCGGCCGCCGCCCTGATCGACACGCTGCAAACGGCCGATGCCCACGCGGGCACCGGCCGTTCGTGCCGCGACCACAGATTGCTGGGGTGTTTGAGCCCCGCCCAGCTCGGGTATTGGTGGTACTGCCAGCATTATCGCTGGTCAGTCACCCTTGTGCGCCCCCGGCAGGAATCGAACCTGCGACCTAGGGATTAGAAGGCCCTTGCTCTATCCAACTGAGCTACGGAGGCAGTGCGGGCATCGGCGGTGATGCGGGCTCCAAACACCTTGACCCAAATCGATCTCGGTGTCCAGCGGGTTGAGTATAGCGAGCGTCCAGGTTAGTAATGGTTCCTCGCTTAGCAACTGTTCGGCGCGTCGGGGCGGTAGTGCGGACCGGAGGACCGGAAACCCCAGGGGAGTCTGGATGGGCGCTCCGAACTACGCTGGGCGTATGTCGTCAGTGCAGGACCCGCCCGCAGGATCGGATGTTTCGGCGAATCGGTCGGGTTCGGGGGTGACTTTCGCTGCGGTCACGGCACTGGGTGGGGCGGCGGCCGCGTTGGTGGCGGCGCTGGTCGTGGCGTTGTCGGCGGCGCATGCCCTGACGTTGCTGGGGATTCCTGATCCTGGTCCGCTGACCACGTACGGGCTGCCCGCGGTGCGGGCGGTGGCGGATCTGTCGGCGGCGCTGACCATCGGGTCGTTGCTGTTCGCGGCGTTCTTCGTGCCGCCGCAGGAGAGCGGAGTGCTGGACGTCGGGGGGTATCGAGCGCTGCGGCGGGCCGGGAACGCGGCGCTGGTGTGGGCCGGATCGGCGGCGCTGCTGGTGCCGCTGACGCTGTCGGACACCACCGGGCAACCGCTGCTGAAGTCGATGCGGCCCGAGCAGGTGTGGCGGGCGGCCGATCAGGTGGAGGTCGCGGGGTCGTGGCGGTTCACCGTGTTCATGGTGCTGGTGCTGGCCGTCGCGTGCCGGGTGGCGCTGCGCTGGGGCTGGACGCCGGTGCTGCTGTTGCTGTCGGTGCTCTCGCTGCTGCCGGTGGCGCTGACCGGGCATTCGTCCTCGGGCGGCGCGCACGACCTGGCCACCAACAGCCTCATCCTGCACCTGCTTTCGGCCTGCTTCTGGGTGGGCGGATTGTTCGCGGTGCTGGCCTACGCGCTGCGCGACGGCAAGTACACGGCACTGGCCGTGCGCCGGTTCTCGATCGTGGCGACCGTCTCGTTCGTGGTGATCGCGATCAGCGGTGTGATCAACGCCCTGGTCCGGCTGCCCGTGTCGGAACTGCTCGGGACCACCTACGGCAAGCTCGTGCTCGCCAAGACCGCGGCGCTGATCCTGCTCGGCGTCATGGGCTACCTGCAGCGCCGCAACGCGATCCCGGATCTGGAGAAGGACCCGCAGGATCGCGGCGCGCTCATCCGCCTCGCCGGAGTCGAGGCGCTGATCTTCGCGGCCACGGTCGGCCTCGCCGTCGGCCTGGGCCGCACCCCGCCGCCGGACCAGCGGACCGTGCCGACCCCGACCGAGGTCGAGATCGGCTACAACCTGGCGGGGCCGCCGACCGTGGCGCGGCTGCTGTTCGACTGGCGCTTCGACCTGATCTTCGGCACCCTCGCCCTGGTCATGGCCGGGCTGTACCTGCGCGGCGTGCTGCGGCTGCGCAAGCGCGGTGACGACTGGCCGATCGGCCGGACCATCGCCTGGCTCGCGGGCTGCCTGACGCTGCTGCTGGCCACCAGTTCGGGAGTGGGCCGGTACGCGCCGGCCATGTTCAGCGTGCACATGGCGCAGCACATGATGCTGTCGATGCTGGCCCCGATCCTGTTCGCGCTGGGCGGCCCGGTGCTGCTGGCGCTCCGCGCGATCCAGCCCGCCGGTCGGAATCAGCCGCCCGGGGTGCGCGAATGGATCCTGGCGGCCGTGCACAACCCGGTGTCGCGCTTCCTGACCCAGCCGGTCGTCGCCTCGGTGCTGTTCGTCGGCGGCTTCTACGCCCTCTACCTGGGCGGCATCTTCGACAAGTACGTCGGCACGCACGGCGCCCACATTCTGATGAATGTGCACTTCCTGCTCAGCGGATACCTCTTCTACTGGGTGGTCATCGGCATCGATCCCAAGCCGCGCCCGGTGGAGCCGCTCACCAAGCTGGGCATGGTCTTCGGCTCGCTGCCGTTCCACGCCTTCTTCGGCATCGCGCTGATGAGCATGAACACGGTGATGGGCGGCTGGTTCTACCGCGGCCTGGGCCTGTCCTGGAACAAGGACCTGCTCGGCGATCAGCACACCGGCGGCAGCCTCGCCTGGGCCAGCGGTGAGGTGCCGCTGGTCGTGGTGATGCTGGCGCTGCTCATCCAGTGGTCGCGCAGCGACCAACGGCTGGCGAACCGGCTCGACCGCAAGGCAGAGCGTGACGACGACGCGGACCTGACCGCGCACAACGCCATGTTCGCCGAGCTCGCTCGGCGCGACAGAGAGGTGCGCAAGTGAAGGATGTCGCCATGGCGACCCGGAAAGTGAAGCGGCTCTACCGATCCGACGTGCGCCAGGCCCGCCGCCTGCTGCGCGGGCACACCCGCAAGACGCCCGTCTTCCACACCGAGATCCTGGGCCCGCACGGCCCGGTCCCGGTCACGCTCAAACTGGAGCATCTCCAGCACGGCGGCACCTTCAAGGTGCGCGGCTGCCTGAACGCGCTGTTGCAGGCGCGCGGCGACCAGACCCAGGTGGTGCTGGCCTCGGCCGGCAATGCCGGGATCGCGGCGGCCCTGGCCAGCGCGGTGCGTGGAATGTCGTGCACGGTGGTGGTTCCGGAGTCGGCCTCGCACACCAAGGTGGCGGCCATGTGGTCGCACGGGGCCGAAGTGCTGTGGCACGGAACCACTTACGCCGAGGCGCACAAGTACGCCCGCCAGCTCGCCGCCGAACGCGGCGCCATGCCGCTGCACGCCTACGACCTGCCCGAGATCGTGGCCGGGGCGGGCGTGGTCGGGCTGGAGATCGAGGAGCAGGTGCGCGGCAGACCGACGGTGCTGGCCGCGGTCGGCGGCGGTGGCCTGGTGGCCGGGGTGGCGGTGTCGCTCGGGCTGCGCGGCCGGGTGGTGGGGGTCGAGCCGGTGGGTGCGCCGACCCTGCACGCGGCGCTGGCGGCCGGGCACCCGGTGGACGTCGACGTGTCCAGCGTGACCTCGGATTCCTTGGGCGCGAACCGGATCGGTGAGATCGCCATGGAGGTGGCGCAGCGCTACGCGGTGCGATCGGCGCTGGTCAGCGATGACGCGATCGTGATGGCCCGGGAGTACCTGTGGCGCGAGTTCCGGATCGTGGTGGAGCCCGCGGGCGCGACCGCGGTGGCCGCGATCCAGGCCGGGGCGTACGTGCCGGGTCCGGGGGAGCGGCCGGTAATCGTCTTGTGCGGGGCCAACACCGACCTGGCGACCCTGTAGCCCATCGCGACAGTTGTCCCCACCCCGCGAGTTGTCCACACTCGCCGAGGCGGGGTCTGCCCCCGTGCACGCCCCCCGGCGAAGCTGGAAGCCGGACCGAACGCAGGGCTCGCGGCGACGGGCTCGAATCGAGAAGGGGGAGCGCGATGTACGAGGCGAATACCGCGGTGATCGGCCGGGTCGTCACCCAACCGGTGCTGCGCGCGCTGCAGAACGGCGATCAGCTGCTGAGCTTCCGCATGGCCAGTACCGCCCGCCGCTACGATCAGGCCGCCGGGGACTGGGTGGACGGTGGCAAGTTGTACCTCACCGTAAGCTGTTGGCGACGGGGGATCATCGAGGGAGTCGAAGCGTCGCTGCAGCGAGGTGACCCGGTCATCGCGTACGGGCAGCTGCGCTCGAACGAGTACACCACCCGAGACGGCGCGGAGCGCACCGACCTCGAGATGCGGGCCCTGGCAGTGGGTCCCGACCTGGGTCGTTGCACCGCCCCGGTGGTGCGCAAAACCTTCGGTCGACCCGACCGGACCGACCCCGTGGAACGGCCGTCCGCCGATCCGGACACTGCCGGAGAACCCGCTACTACACACAGTTAGGCTTGCCGATATGGCTGAGTTCATTTACCAGATGGTGAAGGTGCGAAAGGCGCATGGCGACAAGGTCGTGCTCGACAATGTGACCTTGAACTTCCTTCCCGGCGCGAAGATCGGTGTCGTCGGCCCGAACGGCGCGGGTAAGTCCAGTGTGCTGAAGATCATGGCGGGACTGGACCAGCCGAACAACGGTGATGCCTGGCTCGCGCCGGGCGCGACGGTCGGCATCCTCATGCAGGAGCCGCCGCTCAACGAAGAGAAGACCGTGCGCGGGAACGTCGAGGAGGGCCTCGGCGAGATCAAGGTGAAGCTGGACCGCTTCAACGAGATCGCCGAGCTCATGGCGACCGACTACTCCGACGAGCTGATGGAAGAGATGGGCAAGCTCCAGGAGGAGCTGGACCACGCCGACGCATGGGATGTCGACTCGCAGCTCGAGCAGGCCATGGACGCGCTGCGCTGCCCGCCGCCGGACGAGCCGGTCACCAACCTCTCCGGTGGTGAGCGCCGTCGCGTCGCGCTGTGCAAGCTGCTGCTGAGCAAGCCCGACCTGCTGCTGCTCGACGAGCCCACCAACCACCTCGACGCCGAGTCGGTGCTGTGGCTTGAGCAGTTCCTCGCCTCCTACCCGGGCGCCGTGCTGGCCGTCACCCACGACCGGTACTTCCTCGACAATGTGGCGGAGTGGATCCTCGAGCTGGACCGCGGCCGCACCTTCCCCTACGAGGGCAACTACTCCACCTACCTGGAGAAGAAGGCCGAGCGCCTCGAGGTGCAGGGCAAGAAGGACCAGAAGCTGCAGAAGCGCCTCAAGGAGGAGCTGGCGTGGGTCCGCTCCGGCGCCAAGGCGCGTCAGGCCAAGAACAAGGCGCGTCTGGGCCGCTACGAGGAAATGGCCGCCGAGGCCGAGAAGATGCGCAAGTTGGACTTCGAGGAGATCCAGATCCCGGCCGGTCCGCGCCTGGGCAATGTGGTCGTCGAGGTCGAGAACCTGGACAAGGGCTTCGGCGACCGCCAGCTCATCAAGGATCTGTCGTTCACCCTGCCGCGCAACGGCATCGTCGGTGTCATCGGCCCGAACGGTGTCGGTAAGTCGACGCTGTTCAAGACCATCGTCGGCCTGGAGAACGCGGACAGCGGCAATGTGCGCGTCGGTGACACGGTCAAGCTGAGCTACGTCGACCAGAACCGCGGCGGCATCGACCCGAAGAAGACGGTCTGGCAGGTCGTCTCCGACGGTCTGGACCACATCCAGGTCGGCCAGGTGGAAATGCCTTCCCGCGCTTACGTTTCGGCCTTCGGGTTCAAGGGCCCGGACCAGCAGAAGCCGGCCGGCGTGCTCTCCGGTGGTGAGCGCAACCGCCTGAACCTGGCGCTGACCCTCAAGCAGGGCGGCAACCTGATCCTGCTCGACGAGCCCACCAACGACCTCGACGTCGAGACCCTGAGCTCGCTCGAGAACGCGCTGGAGAACTTCGCGGGCTGCTCGGTGGTCATCTCCCACGACCGCTGGTTCCTGGACCGCACCTGCACGCACATCCTGGCGTGGGAGGGCACCGAGGACAACTCGGCCGCGTGGTTCTGGTTCGAGGGCAACTTCGAGGCCTATGAGGCCAACAAGATCGAGCGCCTCGGCCCGGAAGCCGCCCGTCCGCACCGGGTGACCCACCGCAAGCTCACCCGCGGATAGCGCACCACCCCAACCGAATTCACCGCTCGCCCCCACCCGGAGATCCGGGTGGGGCAGCCGGACCGTGCCGTCATCGGCCGGCTACCGCGGGCTCGGGTTCCGATCCGGCCCGTGGGCGAGCGGTCGGTTGGTCACTTTTGCCTGGCTCGACGGTGTTTGCTGGACGGTTTGCGGTTCGCTGGATGGCGGGCGGTGGCCGAAAAAGTGAACGGTTATCGAACAGCGAACTCAGCGGTTTCGCATTCGCACTAGTGCGTGAAAACTGTTTTGGTGCAAGGTTTGTCGGAGACGACCTGGCGATATCGGGCGAACATCTCACTCATCGAACCGTCCGGTTTGTCGGTATTGCGAGACGCGGCGTGGCATTGACAGGAATTCGACCCGGTACCTCGTGGGTCCAGCTACTCTCGCATCGGCGTCACTTTGTTACGGAACCGAATCCGAGGAGTTGGCGAAATGACGGTCTCGTCCGAATTGTCCAGCAAGGCCTGGGCTGCGAGTTTGCCCAAGTCACTGGGCGGCAACCTCGTGTCCCTCGAGGAGGCATATTTCCGTCACGTCGACGCCGGCGACGCGGACTGCGCCATTCCCGCGACCTCCACCCACATCTTCCGCTGCCACGTCGATCTGGCCGTGCGGCGCACCCCCGGCACCGCGAATGTCCATGTGTACCAGGCGGATGACGAGGCCGGGCTCGGCGTCGCCATCCAGTTGGTCACCGACGACATGCCGCTGCTCGTCGAGTCCGTCACCGCTTTCCTGAGCCGCATCGGCGTCAGTGTCAGCGAGATCGTGCACCCCATCTTCGAGGTCACCCGAGACGCCACGGGTAGCCTGGAGACCGCGGTGCCGCACGAGGTCGACGGCAACGGCGCGACCGGTCTGCGCGAATCCTGGATGCACGTGCAGCTGCATCCGGCCACCAGCCGCGCCCAGCTCGAGCGCATCGAGTCCGCGCTGCCCGACGTGCTCACCGACGTGCGCCGGGTCATCGAGGACACCGAGGCCATGCGCCAGGCCCACGAACGTGTCGCCGATGAACTCGACAGTGCCGCGGCCGCCGGTAGATCCGGCTTCCCGGCGAGCGATCTCACCGAGTGCGCCGACCTGCTGCGCTGGCTGGCGAACGGCCATTTCACCGTGCTCGGCTACTCCCGGTACGAACGCAGCACCGTGGACGGCCAGGCCAAGTCGATCATCGTCCCGGAGACCAGCCTGGGCGTGCTGCGCCCCAATGTCGGCACCGACTTCCGCGTCCCGGACAACAGCGGTGACCAGCCGCTGCTCATGCTGACCCAGGGCCTGGTCCCGGCCACCGTGCACCGCGCCGTCTACCCGTACTTCGTCGGCGTCGCCGAGATGGACGAATCGGGTGTGGTCACCGGTGAACACCTGTTCATCGGTGTTTTCACCGTCACCGCCCTGCACGAGAACGTGCTCGACATCCCGATCATCCGCCGCCGGGTGAAATCCATCATCGAATCCAGCGGCTTCGACCTGGACTCGTTCTCGGGCCAGGAGATGCTCGAGGTCATCCAGTCCTTCCCGCGCGCCGAGCTGTTCTCCTCGCACGGCGACGCGCTGCGCCGCACCGCGAGCGCCGTGCTGAATGTCGGCATGCGCCGCCAGGTCCGTTTGTTCATGCGCCTGGACGGCTACGGCCGCTTCGTGGCCTGCATGGTGTACCTGCCGCGTGACCGCTACACCACCCGCGTGCGCCTCGAGATTCAGGACATCCTGGTGCGCGAACTGGGCGGCGTTTCCATCGACTATTCGGCGCGAGTCTCCGAAAGCGACCTCGCCAGTGTGTATTTCACCGTCCGCCTGCCCGATGAGGGCACCGTGGTCGACACCACCGAGACCAACCGGCTGCGCATCCAGCACCTGCTGTCCGAGGCCAGCCGCACCTGGGACGACCACCTGCGCGACGAGGTGGCCACCTCCTCGGTACTGGATCCGGCCGTGGCACAGCGCTACGCGGAGTCCCTGCCGGAGAGCTACAAGGAGGACTTCGATCCCACCCGCGCCATGGCCGACATCCTGCGTCTGCAGGGTCTGGCCGAGGGCGGCATCGATCAGCACCTCTACCGCTGGCCCGATTCCGCGGCGGGTTCTTGGCGTTTCACCCTCTATGTCGGCGGTGGCGGCATCTCGCTGAGTCAGGTGCTGCCGCTGCTGCAGAGCCTCGGTGTCGAGGTGATCGACGAGCGCCCGCACCAGGTCGACGGTGACCACGGCCCGGAACAGTGGATCTACGACTTCGGTCTGCTGGCTCGCCCCGAACTGCTGCGCAGCGCCCTGGACCGGAACATGGACGCCGAACTGGTCGAGTCCGTGGGTCGCCTCGATGTGCTCGACGCCCAGGTGCGCGGGCTGCGCGAACGCTTCACCGAGGCGTTCGAGGCGCTCTGGTACGGCCGCGCCGAGGCCGACGGTCTCAATGAGCTGGTGCTGCGCGGCGGCCTGAACTGGCGCGCCGTCTCCATCCTGCGCGCCTACTCGAAGTACCTGCAGCAGGCCGGATTCCCGTACAGCCAGGCCGCCATCACCCGCGTGCTGCTGGCGTACCCGGAGGCGGCGAGCATGTTCGTCGACCTTTTCTCCGCGTTCTTCGATCCCGATTCGGCCAATGCCGAGCATGCCGTGGAGCTGGAGGCCGCGGTCCGCCGCCGGATCGACGACGTGGTGAGCCTGGACGCCGACCGCATCCTGCGCGCCATCCTCGGCCTGATCAAGGCCACCCTGCGCACCAACTACTACGTCGTCGACGCCGAGGGCCGGTCGCGGGACTACCTGTCGTTCAAGGTGGAACCGCGCGAGATCACCGAATTGCCCAAGCCCCGTCCGCAATTCGAGATCTTCGTCTACTCGCCGCGGGTCGAGGGCGTGCACCTGCGTTTCGGCCCGGTCGCGCGCGGCGGTCTGCGCTGGTCGGACCGCCTGGAGGATTTCCGCACCGAGATCCTGGGCCTGGTCAAGGCGCAGGCGGTGAAGAACGCCGTGATCGTGCCGGTCGGCGCGAAGGGCGGATTCGTGGTGAAGCAGCCCCCGGCCGCCACCGCCGATCCGGTCGCCGACCGCCAGGCGCTGCAGGCCGAGGGCATCGCCTGCTACCGCACCTTCATCTCGGGCCTGCTCGACGTCACCGACAATGTCGATCGCGCCACCGGCGCGGTGCTGCCCCCCGCCCGGGTGCTGCGCCGCGACGCCGACGACACCTACCTGGTGGTCGCCGCCGACAAGGGCACGGCCACCTTCTCCGATATCGCCAATGACGTTGCCCAGCAGTACGGTTTCTGGCTCGGCGACGCCTTCGCCTCGGGCGGTTCGGTGGGCTACGACCACAAGGCCATGGGCATCACCGCCAAGGGCGCGTGGGAGAGCGTGAAGCGGCATTTCGCCGAGATGGACATCGACACCCAGTCCGAGGATTTCACGGTGGTCGGCGTCGGCGACATGTCCGGGGACGTGTTCGGCAACGGGATGCTGCTCTCGCGGCACATCCGCCTGCTCGCGGCCTTCGATCACCGGCACATCTTCCTGGACCCGAATCCCGACGCCGCCACCTCGTTCGCCGAGCGTGAGCGCATGTTCGCCCTGCCGCGTTCGTCGTGGGCCGACTACGACAGGTTGCTGATCAGCACCGGCGGCGGCGTCTACGACCGCACGGTCAAGTCGATTCCGGTCAGCGAGCAGGTGCGTGCGGCCTTGGGCCTGGCCGCCGACGTCACCTCGCTGTCCCCGCCGGAGATGATCCGCGCCATCCTGCTGTCCCCGGCCCAACTGCTGTGGAACGGCGGTATCGGCACTTACATCAAGGCCTCCACGGAGACCAATGCCGAGGTGGGCGACAAGTCCAATGACGCGGTCCGCGTGAACGCGAACGCGCTGCGCGCCACTGTGATCGGCGAGGGCGGCAACCTGGGTGTCACCGCGCACGGCCGCATCGAGTTCTGCAAGCACGGCGGCAAGATGAACACCGACGCGCTCGACAACTCCGCCGGTGTGGACTGCTCCGACCACGAGGTCAATATCAAGGTCCTGCTCGACGGCGTGGTGTCGGCGGGCGAGCTGTCCCAGGCCGAACGCAATCCGCTACTGGCGTCGATGACCGACGAGGTGTCGACGCTCGTGCTGCAGGACAACGTGTCGCAGAACTATCTGATGGGCATGTCCCGTGCCGAGGCCCCGCGCATGCTGAATGTGCACCAGCGCCTCATCGAGGATCTCGAGGACCGCCGCGGCCTGGACCGCGAGCTCGAGGCGCTGCCCGCGGACACGGAGCTGAAGCAGCGCATCGAGGAGGGCGCGGGCCTGACCTCACCCGAGTTGTCGAATCTGATGGCGCACGTGAAGCTTTCGCTCAAGGCCGACCTGCTCGCCAGCGATCTGCCCGACACCGCGTACTTCGCGGCACGGGTGTCGCAGTACTTCCCGACCCCGCTGCGCACCCGGTTCGGCACCGCCATCAAGCGGCACCGCCTGCGCCGCGAGATCACCAGCACCATGCTGGTGAACGAGGTGGTCGATCTGGGCGGCATCACCTACGCCTTCCGGCTGGGCGAGGAGATCGGGGCGTCGGCCTCCGACGCAGTGCGCGCGTTCACCGCCGCCACCCAGATCTTCGATCTGCACACGGTGTGGAAGACCATTCGCGCCGCGGAGGTCTCCACGGGCATGAAGGACGCGCTGGAGCTGGAGACCAAGCGCACGCTGGACCGCGCCTCGCGCTGGCTGCTCAACAACCGCCCGCAGCCGGTCGCGGTGGGCGCGGAGATCCACCGCTACTCGCAGGGCGTGCGCACACTCGCGCCGAAGGTGCCGAGCTGGCTGCGCGGCCATCACATCGACACGCTCAACGAGCAGTCGCAGGCCATCGCCGAGCAGGGCGTGCCCGCCGAGCTGGCGACGACGGTGTTCGGGCTGCTGAACCAGTTCCCCCTGTTGGACGTGCTCGATATCGCCGATATCACCGATCGCAGCGGTGAGGAGGTGGGCGCGCTGTACTACGCGCTCAACGATCATCTGAAGATCGATTGGCTGTTGCAGGCGGTCAGTCACCTGGAACGCGGCGACCGCTGGCACGCGCTGGCCCGGCTCGCGCTGCGCGACGACATGTACGGCTCGCTGCGCTCACTCACCCTCGACGTGCTCTCCGCCGGCGACCCGGAAGAGACCGCCGAGGAGAAGATTGCATACTGGGAGTCGAAGAATCAGTCCCGATTGGGCCGCGCACGCTCGGCTCTGTCGGAACTTTTCGAGTCCGGAACCCACGACCTGGCCACGCTGTCGGTTGCGGCGCGGCAGGTGCGCAGCATGGTGAGTGGGGTGGGTGCGCAATCGGAGGTACCGCGTTGACGATCGGTTCGCTGAACGGCCTAGCAGCAGGCCCGGGTGTGACGGACACGGCCACACCCGGCCGCTTCCACACCCCCGTGGAGGTCCGCTGGTCGGATATGGACGCCTTCCAGCACATCAACCATGCCCGCATGGTGACGCTGCTGGAGGAAGCCCGGATCCCGTGGCTGTTCCTGGACGAGCGGCCGACCGTCAAGCTGCGGGCCGGTTGTGTGCTGGCCGACCTGCGGGTGCAGTACAAGGGCCAGTTGCGCCACGAGGATTCGCCGCTGGACGTCTCCATGTGGATCGAGCGGCTGCGCGCCGTGGACTTCACCGTCGGCTACGAGGTGCGCGCGGCGGGCGCGGCCCCGGACTCCCCGCCGGCGGTGGTCGCCTCCACCCAGTTGGCCGCCTTCGACATCGACACCCAGCGCCTGCGCCGCCTCACCACCGAGGAACGCGACTACCTGTCGCTGTGGCTGGCCGACTGACCCGAGAACCGTCTTGTCGGGACAGCTGACCCTGCACGTTCCGGATCCCGCGGAACGCGAGAACCTTGCCACCTTCCTCATCCACGCTCTCCGGCTCGACCCGGCCGCGGTCATCCGCCTGCGCCGGCGCGGGGACCGCTTCGTCTCCGCTTGGGCCGCCACCGGATTCGAGGCGCTGGCCGTCCGCACCGTGGTCGCCGAACTCGGGATGGACGATGTGACCGTCGGCGCGGAAACCGTCCTCGCCGGGCTGCACGGGCCCGGCGCGAGCGCCGCGTTCGGGCTGGGCTTCGCCATGGATTCCGCCTGGCACGGGGCCCTGCCGCCGGAGAACGGTTTCGTCCACGTGGAGGATGTGCCCGCGCGCATGCTCGTGGAATTGGCCGAGCGCGGCGCGGAGGTGGCGCAGGAGCACGGCGGGAAACACGGCCCGCCCGCGGCGCTCTTGGACCAGACCGTGCTCACCGTCTCCAATGCCGGTGAGCGGGTCGAGGTGCCGATGCGGGTGGTGTTCGCGCTGGCCGCCATGGATTTCATTCCGCACGGCGGCGAGAAGACCGACTCCCGGCGCATCTCCGTCGACGAGATCGTGCGGGTCCGCGCGGCCCGCACCTGGCTGCGCCTGGACGCTCGCTACGGGTCGGTGGCCCGCCGCCGCGGACCCGCCCTGCCGCTGCTGACGCACTAAGTCCCACGGCCCTTTTCGAAAGATGATGTGTCCCATCGGCTGTTCGATGGGACACATCGCCGGATCGATCGCCCGTGTCCCCGCTCGCCGCACTACGTTTGGCGTATGACAGCTGTCGCGATCGAGACCGGGTGGGTCGACCTGAAGGTCGGAGACACCGTGATGAGCGCCTATGTGGCTCATCCCGCCGAGCCCGGCGCCTACCCCGGAGTCGTTGTCGGACACGAGATCTACGGCTTGCACGCCACCGCGAAGCAGGCCACCGAGCGCATCGCGGCCCTCGGCGTGATCGCCATCCTGCCGGACCTGTTCCATCGGCAGGCGCCGCGCGCCGACCTGGAGTTCGGGGGAGAGGGCCGTGAGCGCGGCCTGGAACTGCTGCGCACGCTGAGCCGACCCGAGGTGCTCTCGGACATCTCCGCGTGCCTGGACGAACTGCGCGGCCGGGAAGCCACCTCCCTGAACATGGTCGGCTTCAGCGCGGGCGGCCACGTCGCCTACTACGCCGCGACGCAACTCCCGCTGGCCGCGACCGCCGCCTTCTATCCCGGCTGGCTCACCAATACCGATATCCCGCTGTCCACCCCCGAGCCGACCATCGAGGCCACCCCCGGCATCACCGGCAGCATCCTGTTGTTCTTCGGCGGCCTGGACCCGCTGATCGACGCCGAGGCGCGGGACGAGCTCGAAGAAGCCTTGACGGCCAATGACATTCCGCACGAGATCGTGGTCTACGAGGACGCACCGCACGGCTACGTCTACCCGGGCCGCGACTGGTACCGCGCCGAACTCGCCGAGGATTCCTGGACCCGCATCGCGGACCTGCTCGGCCACTGAGGTTCCCGAGTGGAGAGCTGAGGTTCCCGAGCTGAGAGCTGAGGTTCGCGAGTGGAGATCAGTGCACGCCGAGCATCCGTAGCCCGGCGGTGACGGCCGCGGCCGACAGGATCACCACGATCAGCGGCGCCCGCCGCCAGGTCAGCACGGCCGCGACCAGCACTCCGGCGGGCAGCGCCCACCCGAATGGGCTTCCGCTCGTAGGTATCAGCGTGGTGACGGCCAGCGCGGTGAGCAGCACGACCGAGGCGATTTCGAGCAGCCGGACCGTGCGCGGCGAGATCCGGATGCGGCTCCGCAACAGCGGCCCGGCGAACCGGAACGCGAAGGTGCCCAGGGCCAGTGCCATGGTGGCCATCAACAGGGTCTTGGTCATCGGGCCGCGCTCACGGTCGGATCCGCGGTGGCGTCGTCGGTTCCCGCGCGGCGGGCGACCAGCAGGACCGCGCCCAGCGCGAGCAGGACGGGCAGACCCGCACCGAGGAACGGCGTGGTCGCGGCGGCCACGGCCGCACCGGCCAGAGCGGCAGTGCGGGTGAGGGAGTCACGCAGGGCCGGAAGGACGAGGGAGAACAGCACCGCCGGGAAGACGGCGTCCAGTCCGAAGATGTTCGGGTCGGGAACGACCGAGCCGAGAATCGCGCCGACGGCCGCGCCCAGCGGCCAAGCGGCCAGAACTGCCAGTCCGCACAGCCAGTAGGCGGCGCGACGGCGGTCGCGGTCGGGCTGGGACAATGCCATGGCGACGGATTCGTCGTTCATGACGTGGGTCCCGAGCAGTCGCCGCCAGCCGGTGCCGACCACATCGGGCACGGACAGGCCGTAGGGCACGTGCCGCGCATTGACGAGCAGTCCGGCCAGCACGGCCGCGACCAGCCCGCCACCGGCGGTGAGGATGCCGATGAAGACGAATTCCGAGCCCCCGGCCACCACGGCCACGCTCAGGAGGACCGGCAGCCAGCCGGGCAGTCCCGAGGTCACGGCGGTAGCGCCGTAGGACACGCCGATCAGGGCGACTGCCAGGCAGATCGCCGCGATTCCTGTGAGCACACCCCGATCGAGTGTTCGCCATGCCGAACGCATGTTTTCTATAATGAACACACCCGGCAGGGTTCGTCAAAGGGGGAGTGCCGGAGGGAAGGGGGGAGGCCGTCCGGGCCGGTACTGTGAACGCCACCATGACCCAGCAGCCCGACCGCTCCGCACCGGTGTCTCCCGCGGGGGCCTCGGCGTCCTCGCCGGACGCGATGCCCCCGTCTCCGCAGGAGGCGATCGCCGCCGCGCTGCGCCGGGAGCGCGCCCGCTCCGGGCTCTCGCTGACCGAGGTCGCCAAGCGGGCCGGGATCGCGAAATCCACGCTGTCCCAGCTGGAATCGGGCTCCGGCAATCCCAGCATCGAAACCCTGTGGGCGCTGTGCATCGCGCTCGACATCCAGTTCTCGCGGCTGCTGGACCCGCCGACGCCGCAGGTGCAGGTGATTCGCGCGGGCGAGGGCCCGGTGCTCGCCTCGGCCCAATCGGAGTACCGGACCACGCTGCTCGCGGCCTCCCCGCCCGCCGCGCGCCGCGACGTCTATCGCGTCACGGCCGAGCCCGGCCACCCCCGCGACTCGGCGCCGCACTCGCGCGGCGTCGTCGAACACATCGTGCTGTGTGCCGGTCGCGCCAAGGTTGGGCTCGCCGAGGATCCGGTCGAACTCGAACCCGGCGACTACATCTGCTACCCCGGCGATATGCCCCACGTCTTCGAAGCCCTCGAGCCGGGCACCTGGGCGCTGCTGGTCAGCGAATACAGCTGATCATCGAATAGCCCTGTCGCCGCAGGGTTTTCACTGCACCGCCAGCCACCAGGCGGACAGTAGATGCACTGCCGCCAGCCCGGCGCAGGTGGCGGCCATCGGCCAATTGCGCCGTCCCGCACCGATGATCGCGTCCCCGATCTGGGCCAGCCCGGCCACCACCAGGACCGGCGCGAGCCCGTCGCGCGCCCCGGCCGCGAGCAGGATCAGCACCACGATGCTCAGCGGCACCGCCCGAGCCCCGTATCCGTAGGCGAAAAACCTTGTGCCCGCGTTGATCTGGCCGCCCTCCGGCACCGCGAGCGCGGGCCGCGCCATGCCCACCACGCTGGAGATTCCGGAGATCAAGGCGACCGCTCCATTGGCGATGGCGATTCCCGTGTACGCGTCCATATCGTTCACTCCAATAATCATTCACATGCTGAATGGTTCGAGCAGAAGTATCATCGGACGCGTGAACGATGTCAAGAAGTCGACCGGGCTCCCGAAGACCGTCGCGTTCCGCCTCGGCACCGTCGGCGCGGTGGTCGCGGACCGCTTCGCCGCGCGCATCGAGCCGCTCGACCTCAAGCCCAAGCACGCGGGCCTGATGACCGCGCTGAGCCACGGCGAGGCCGCCTCGCAGCAGGAGTTGGCGGGCCGGCTCGGCGTCGCGCCGAGTCTGGTGGTGGCGCTGGCCGATCACCTGGAACGGCTGGGCGCGATCGAACGCGTGCGGGACCCCGCCGATCGCCGGCGGCAGGTGCTCACGCTCACCGAACCGGGGTATGCCCTGCTCGCCGCATGTGAGCAGGCCGCGCGGGAACTCGACGCGGAGCTCACCGCCGGATTGCGGCCCGGCGAGCGCACGGCTCTACAGCGTGCGCTCGGCGTACTGGCCGCCGAAGCCGGGCTGCCGACAGGCGAATGACGGCTAGGCCGCACCCTCGCCCAGGTACTGCAACCACGTCGGGTCCAGTTCGGAGCTGGCCGACAGCAGCCGCCAGTGCGGGCCCTTGGGCGCGACCATCGGATGGTGCAGGGCCCAGCCCAGTTCACTCAGCAGCTTGTCCGCTTTGCGGTGATTGCAGGGCGCGCAGGACGCCACACAGTTCTCCCACGAGTGGGCTCCGCCGCGGCTGCGCGGAATGACGTGATCGATGGTCTCGGCCTTGCCGCCGCAATAGGCGCAGCGGTAGCGGTCGCGATGCATGAGGGCGGCGCGGGTCATGGGTACCCGTGCCCGGTACGGAACGCGCACGTAGTTGCGTAGTCGGATGACCGAGGGGAGCGACACCGAGGTCCCGGCGGAATGCACGACCGGACCCTCCGGATTGTCGTGCACGGTATCGGCCTTGTCGCAGATCAGCAGCACGATGGCGCGGCGCGCGGACAGGGCCGTGAGTGGCTCGTACGTGGCGTTGAGCAGCAGCACGCGGCGTTTGGCCCAGGCGGGAACGGGTGCTGCGGTGGGTGGGTGGTGCGAGTGTTCGCGGTGGTCGCCCGGATGGGCGGGCTCGGGATGAGCGCCCGGATGATGCTCGGCATGAGAATGTTCGGACAGTAAGTGCAGCGGAGTAGCCCCCGACCCACGATTGTGGACATCGGCGGGCTGGAGTTGTCGATGCGTCCGCGCCTCACGGGCGCCGTGCCGCTGCTTCATGGGCCATACCCCGGTTTCGTATTCGTCCGATTGTGTGGTATCTCGGCAGACTGCCACCCAGTTGACCATGGAACGGCGCACAATGCCATCTCTTTCGACACATTGTCAGACACATTCGGATGAACACCGCGTGATAATCGCTGGGACCGGGGTTTCCGGGCGTTGACAGGGCATTTTTCGGTAGCTCACCGGTGTCCTGGGCGGCGCTGATTCCGACCCGGACGGGGTGCGGGCCGGGCCGGACACGGCAGAATGGGGGCGTGACTTCCGGCGAGCAGACTCAGATCTCCTTCTTCGAGGCCGTGGGCGGCCAGGCGACGTTCCATCGGATCGTCGCGGCCTTCTACCGCGAAGTGGCCGCGGATGAGGTGCTGCGGCCGCTGTATCCGGAAGAGGATCTGGGTCCCGCCGAGCGCCGGCTGCGGATGTTCCTGGAGCAGTACTGGGGTGGCCCGCGGACCTACTCCGACGAGCGTGGCCACCCGCGGCTGCGGATGCGGCACCACCCGTTCAAGGTGGGTCCGATCGAGCGGGACGCGTGGCTGCGGGCCATGCACATCGCGGTGGCGGAGATCGAGCCGGAGGTGCTCGACGACGCGCATCGCAAGCAGCTGCTCGACTACTTCGAGATGGCCGCCAATTCGCTCATGAACTCGCCTTTCTGATTCGTACTTCAGAAATCGCAGCGCCCCACGGGGATTCCGGCCGGTCGTGGCTGTCCGCTGATCATTTGCTGAAACTGGACAAGTCCTTCGGACGCGGCCGCGAAGGCCGCTGTGCTTTGGCACCATTACCGCTGTGACGGACAATCTCGCCGAAATCCCCTGGTGGCGGTCGGCCGTGTTCTACCAGGTGTATCCCCGTTCCTTCGCGGACTCCGACGGCGATGGCGTGGGCGATTTAGGCGGATTGCGCGACAAGCTGGGCTATTTGGAGCTGCTCGGCGTGGACGCTCTGTGGATCTGCCCGGTGATGCGCTCGCCCATGGCCGACGGCGGCTACGACGTGTCCGACCCGCGCGACATCGACCCGCTGTTCGGCGGTCAGGCCGCCCTGGACGAGGTCATCGCCGAGGCGCACGACCGGCGCATGCGGGTGACCATGGACCTGGTCCCGAACCACACCAGCGATCAGCACCGGTGGTTCCGGGAGGCGCTGGCGGCCGGGCCGGGCAGCCCGGAGCGGGCGCGCTACTGGTTCCGGGACGGCCGCGGCCCGGATGGCGCACTGCCGCCGAACAATTGGCCGAGCATCTTCGGCGGCCCGGCCTGGACCCGGGTGTACGAACCCGACGGCAGGCCCGGGCAGTGGTATCTGCACATCTTCGCGCCCGAGCAGCCGGACCTGAACTGGGAAAACCAGGAGGTCGCAACCGATTTCGAACAGACCTTGCGGTTTTGGCTGGATCGCGGCGTGGACGGTTTCCGCCTGGATGTCGCGCACGGCATGGCCAAACCCCCGGGCCTGCCGGACATGGAGCGCATCGACACCCGCATGCTGCACCTCGAGGACGACGATCCGCGGTTCAACAACGCGGGGGTGCACGAGATCCACCGGCGCGTGCGCAAGGTGATGGACGAGTATCCGCACGCGGTCGCCATCGGTGAGGTGTGGGTCAACGACAACGCCCGCTTCGGCGAGTACGTGCGCGCCGACGAACTGCACCTGGCCTTCAACTTCCGTCTCGCCCAGACGCCCTTCGATCCGGAACGCATTCGCACGGCCGTGGACAATTCGCTGCACGCGGTGGCGGGCGTCGGCGCGACGCCCACCTGGACGCTGTCCAACCACGACATCGAACGTGAGGTCACCCGCTACGGTGACGGCCCGGTCGGGCAGGCCCGGGCGCGGGCCATGATCATGCTGGAGCTGGCGCTGCCGGGCGCGGTATTCGTCTACAACGGAGCCGAATTGGGCCTGGCCAATGTGGACGATCTGCCGGAGTGGGCGCTGCGCGACCCCACCTGGGAGCGATCCGGTCACACCGTGCGCGGCCGCGACGGCTGCCGGGTGCCGCTGCCCTGGGAGGGTGCGCGGCCGCCGTTCGGGTTCACGACGGGTGAACCGTGGTTGCCGATGCCGCCGGAGTGGGCGGGGGCGAGCGTGGAGCGGCAGCTGGAACGGGTGGATTCCATGCTGTCGCTGTACCGGATGGCGATCGAATTGCGGGCCGTCCGTCCGGAATTCGCCGGGTCGGGTGTCGAATGGTACGGGAGCCCGCCGGGCTGTCTGGCGTTTCGGCGCGCGGGCGGGCTGTTGTGCGTGCTCAATGCGACCGGCTCGCCGATTCTGCTGCCCGCGGGGGAGGTGTTGCTGACCAGCGCTCCGCTGGCCGGTCGCAAACTTCCGGCGAACTCGACTGCCTGGTTGGTCTGATCGGCGAGGTTCCGCCGGTCCGAAAGGTGAATGTCACGACACGGCCGCACTAACCCTTACCGGTCGTAGTAGTCGTGGGGCGATCGACTACCGTTGGGCCGTGAGCATTCTCCAGACAGTGCTGATCTACGTCGGCATCCCGGTCGCGATCTATCTCGCGATCGCCGGATTGTCGTTCCTCGGCAAGCCGCTGCCCGGCGAGAAGCCGGAACACTACGAACTCGGTGCGAAGTGGACCCAGCCTCCGGTGCTGTGGAGCGCGACCGACGAGGTGACCGGGTCCGGCCACCACGACACTGCTGATTCGCATGGACACCATGCGGCTATCGAAACCGCCAACGCGGAGCTGATCGGAGGCCGGGCAAGTGGCAAGTTCTAATTGGCCCGTGGTGAACGAGGCCGACCTGCCCCACGGTTGGGCCCTCACCGCCAGCGGACGCGTCTCCGGCGTGCACGAGGCCGGCGACGTCTTCAAGGAAGCGCCGTTCAGCGACCGTGAGCGGCTGCTCATGGACAATGCCCTCACCGACGCCACCCGCGCCACCAAGGTGCGCTTCAACGTCTACATCGGCGACCTGGGCGCCGACTCCGCCGCCGGCGTGGACGCGCTGTTCCCGGCCACCCCGGAGGCCGCCCGCTCGGTCCTGATCGCGGTGGACCCGAACACCAGCTCCGTCGAGGTCCGCTCCGGCCACGAGATCGCCGAGCGCGCCAACGACCGCGTCTGCCAGCTCGGCGCGACCGCCGCCACCAGCTCCTTCCGCCAGGGTGAGCTGATCGACGGCCTGGTCTCCGCGGTGCGCGTGATGGCCGCCGCCATCGGCCGCGTCTAGCCGGTTCCGATTCGACGAGGGACGCCCGGGGCTCGAGCCCCGGGCGTCCCTCGCGTTCGCTGGGCCTTCGAGTGTTTGCTGGGCCTTCGAGTGTTTTCGGGGCCTTCGAGTGTTGCCGCGGAGTTCGCTCTGAGCAGATCGAGGCGCGACGGTCGGGCCAGGCACTTTACGCTCGGTGTATGTCCGAGCATCCGCGCCTGAAGGCGCTTCCTGGTGGTCTGGATCGAGCAGGCCGGTCGGTTCGGCCCGCGGCATCACCCGCGCCCGTCCGCGAGCGCACGGACCGGGAACCGCTGTGGCGCGAGGCGCTCGGCGAGCGACTGCGCTCGATGCGGCTGGACCTGGGGGAGAAGCTCACCGAAACCGCTGGGCGGGCCGGGATCTCGCCGCAGTACCTCTCCGAGGTCGAGCGCGGCCGCAAGGAACCGTCGAGCGAGATGATCGCCGCGCTGGCCGGAGCCCTCGGCATCAGCGTGGGCGGACTCACCCGCCAGGTCGCCGAGGAGCTGCTGCGGACCCGCCTGGCCCCCGCCGCACCGCCCGCGGTGCCGCACCGCTACGCCGGTCAGGTCATGCTGTCGCTGGCCGCCTGACCCGCGCACCGGCCGCCCGCGCCGCGCCGCCGCGCCGGTCAGCCGTTGCCCGCGCAGCCTCCGGAGATCGTGCACCACAGTTCCGGTGGGCCGCAATTGGTTGTGGATCAAGACAATTCGTGACGGCCGGTTCGGGTCACGGTCTCCTCGCCGAATGGTTCGGAGGCGGGGCTCGCCATCACCACGAGTACGAACCGACGGCTCTCAGCGCGGGCCGAGCAGTTGGTCGGCGAGGCCGTAGGCGATGGCGGTTTCGGCGGTGAAGACACGGTCGCGGTCGGTGTCGCGGCGGAGGGTTTCGGCGGGTTGGCCGGTGTGGGTGGTGAGGATGGCTTCGATCTGGGCGCGCATGCGGACGATTTCGTCGGCTTGGAGGATGAGGTCGGGGATGGTGCCCTGTCCTCGGATCGCGGGCTGGTGCAGGACGATTCGGGAATGCGGGAGCACGTTGCGGCGGCCTTTCGCGCCACCGGCGAGCAGGACCGCGCCGACGGCGATGGCCTGGCCGACGCAGGTGGTCACGACGGGCGACGAGATGTGCTGCATGGTGTCGTAGATGGCGAGCATGGCGGGCAGTTCGCCGCCCTCGCAATTGATATAGAGGTTGATGTCCTGCCCCGGGCTCTCCGCGTCCAGGTGCAGGAGTTGCGCGATGAGGGCGTTGGCGACGCCGGAGTCGATGGGGGTGCCGAGGTAGACGATGCGCTCGCTGAGCAGGTGCGAGTAGACGTCCATGATCCGTTCACCGCGCGGGTCGCGGGTGATGACGTTCGGAATCGTGTAGGTGCTCATGCCGAGATCCCCAGTTTCTGTCGCGCGGGGACCACCTGGTGGAAGGAGTCCACGATGTGGTCGATGAAGCCGTAGTCGCGGGCCTGTTCCGCGGTGAACCAGCGGTCGTGGAGCGAGTCCTCGAAGATCTGGTCGTAGGGCTGGCCGGTGTCCTCGGCGATCAGGCCGAGCACGGTCTGCACCGTGTAGCGCAGGTCGTCGGCCTGGACCTCCACCTCGACGGCGCTGCCGCCGATGCCCGCCGAGCCCTGATGCATGAGGATGCGGGCGTGCGGCAGGGCGTAGCGGTGGCCGGGGGTGCCCGCCGAGAGCAGGAATTGTCCCGCGCTGCACGACAATCCGAGCGCCAGCGTCGACACCGGGCACGGCACCAGGCGCATCACGTCGCGGATGGCGAGCATGGCCGGCACCGAGCCGCCGGGCGAGTGGATCCACAGCGAGATCCCCGCCTCCGGGTCCTCCGCCGCCAGCGTCAGTAGCTGGGTCATCAGCAGCGTGCCGTTGTCGTCGTCGAGCCCGCCGTCCAGCACCAGGACCCGCCGGGCGAAGAGTTGTTCTCTGGTGCTCCAGTTGAACATCGGAGTCTTGTTGTCTGCCATGCCTTCACGGTGCCGCAGTCGGCCCCTGGAAGTCGTGCCCTGCTGCTGTGGGCAGATCCGCTCTGAGCAGCGGGAATTCGCGCCCCCGGGATCGGGGGCACCGGTTCGGAGGTCTTCGGATCGAGGGTTGCAAGGCCCTAATCTGCTGAAGGGTTGGGAAATTCGAGAGAGGACACCGCATGACCTTCGTCGCCACCTCCACCGGCAGTGATGTCGGCAGCCTGGCCGCCGCCCTGTTGAAGCTGCTGGGCATCACGTCGATGTGCACGATCTCGGCGAACTGGGCCGGGTGCAACCCCGGCCAGGTCTGGTAGAGGGCTGATCCTCCACACGAACGACAGCGCCTCCCGAAGGTTCGGGAGGCGCTGTCGTGTGTGGAAGGTTTTGCGGGGCAGTGCTTTCTAGCCGCGATCGAAGGCGCGGGCGCGCAGCGAGCGTTCGATGCCCGCCTTGCCCTCGACCACCAGGCGGCGCAGCGCCGGCGGGTGGTCGCCGCCGAGGAACTTGTCGGCCACGGCGACGGCTTCCTCGGTGACGGCCCAGTGCGGGTAGAGGCCGACCACGACGGTCTGAGCGACCTCGCTGGAACGGCGCTCCCACACCGAGGCGATATCGGCGAAGTAGCGCTCCACGTACGGGCTGAGCAGCTCGGACTGGCCCGCGGGCGCGAAGCCCGCGACGATGGCGCGCGCGGTGATGTTGGGCACCGAGTCGTCACCCATGACGGTGTCCCACGCCGATTCCTTGACCGCCGCCTGCGGGCGGGCGGTGGACGCGGCGGCGGCCTGCCGGCGGCCCGCGGCGGTGTCGTCGCGGGCGAGTTCGGAGTCGATGACCGGGGTTTCGACGCCGTCGGAGTCGATGGCTCCGGCGGCGGCCAGCGCCTGGGTGATCCGCCAGCGCAGGTCGGTGTCGACGGTCAGGCCGGGCAGGTCCACGCCTTCCGGGTCGCCCGCGCGCAGCTGGCGCAGCACCTGGATGTGCTGCTCGGACAGCAGCGCACCGGTGAGCGCGTTGACGAACGCCAGCTGGTGGTCCGAGCCCGCACCGGCGGCGCGGGCCAGTTCCAGCAGCCGGTCGGCGTAGGCGGGCCAGCCCTCGGCGCGCGCCCACTCCGGGTCGGCGTAGGCGCTGAGTGCGGTGCTCGCCTGCATGAGAAGCCGCTGCACGACACCGATCTCGGTTTCCGCGCCGACGCCGCGCTGCACCAGCGCCACGAAGTCGCGGGCCTTCATCTCGGCCTGGCGGGTCATCTCCCAGGCCGCGGACCAGGCCAGGGTGCGGGGCAGCGGTTCGGCGATGTCGGCGATGCGCGCTACCACGGTGTCGAGCGAGTCGGCGTCGAGGCGGACCGAGCAGTAGGTGAGGTCGTCGTCGTTGACCAGCACCAGCGTGCCGCGGCCGACGCCGATCAGCTCGGGCACGTCGGTGCGCTCGGCGGCGTCCACGTCGAGCTCGACGCGCTTGGTGCGCACCAGCTTTCCGTCCTGGTCGTCGTAGATGCCGATGGCGAGCCGGTGCACACGCCGCTCACCGGCACCGGGCTCCGCGCCGTCCTGCACGACCGTGAAGGAGGTGAAGTTGCCGGCGGCGTCCACGGTGAAGTCGGGGCGCAGGATATTGAGGCCCGTGGTCTTGAGCCACTGCGCGCCCCAGTCGGACAGGTCGCGGCCCGACGCCTTCTCCAGCGCGCCCACCAGATCGTCGAAAGTGGCGTTGCCGTAGGCGTGTTCGGTGAAGTAGTCGCGCAGACCGGCCAGGAACGGCTCCTCGCCGACGTAGGCCACCAGCTGCTTGAGCACGGAAGCGCCCTTGGCGTAGGTGATTCCGTCGAAGTTGACCTCGACGGCGGCCAGGTCGGGGATGTCGGCGGCGATCGGGTGGGTGGAGGGCAGCTGGTCCTGCCGGTACGCCCACGACTTCTCGACATTGGCGAACGTGGTCCAGGCGTTGGTGTATTCGGTCGCGCCGACCTGGCACAGCACCGACGCGAAGGTGGCGAACGACTCGTTCAGCCACAGGTCGTCCCACCACTTCATGGTGACCAGATCG
Organism: Nocardia sp. CA-145437; assembly: GCF_050956485.1. Lineage (NCBI taxonomy): Bacteria > Bacillati > Actinomycetota > Actinomycetes > Mycobacteriales > Nocardiaceae > Nocardia > Nocardia sp. CA-145437. Next base: position 1,817,381 of record NZ_CP191204.1, read on the forward strand.
CCGAACCACATGTGCGCCATCTCGTGCAGCACGGTCTCGCAGCGGCGCTCGTAGGACGCGCGGGTCACCTTGGAACGGAAGACGTAGTCCTCGAGGAAGGTGACGGCACCGGCGTTCTCCATGGCGCCCGCGTTGAATTCGGGCACGAACAGCTGGTCGTACTTACCGAAGGCATAGGGCACACCGAAATTGGCGTGGTAGAAGCCGAAGCCCTGCTTGGTCTCGGTGACGAGCCGGTCGTGGTCCATGAACGCGGCCAGCGAGGCGCGGCAGTAGATGCCGAGCGGGATCTCACCGTGCGAATCCTGGTAGGAGTCGGTCCATTTCGCGTACGGCCCGGCGATGAGGGCGACCAGGTAGGTGCTCATGCGCGGGGTGGTGGCGAAGGTGTGGCGGACGACGGCGCCGAGCCGGTGGGTGTCGGTGACGGCCCCGTTGGAGATGACCTCCCAGTCCTCGGGCGCGGTCACGACGATGTCGTAGGTGGCCTTGAGGTCGGGCTGGTCGAAGCAGGCGAACATGCGCTTGCAGTCGGCGGTCTCGAACTGCGAGTACAGGTAGACCTTGTTGTCGGTGGGGTCGACGAAACGGTGCAGGCCCTCACCGGTGTTGGAGTACTCGCCGTCGGCCTCGATCACCAGCTCGTTGTTCGCGGCCAGGTCGGGCAGGGTGAGGCCCTGCTCCTCGTCGTAGCCGCTCACGTCCAGGTCGACGCCGTTGAGCACGGCCGAGCGCAGGCCCGCGCCCACGAAGTCGATGAAGGTCTGCGCACCCGGCGTCGCGGTGAAGGTCACCGTCGCCTTCGAGTGGAACGTCTCACTGCGAGGCGCGTCGGCGCTGGTGGGCTGGCCGGTGAGGTCCAGCTCGACCTTGTAGTTCTCCACCTGGACCGTGGCGGCGCGTTCGATGGCCTGCTCGCGGGTGAGATTCGGTGCGGACAAGGAGGCTCCTTAGCTCTCGGAGAACTGTGCGGCAGTAGCCAGCTTGCCATGCCCGGGGTCGCGCGGTTGGGCGTGTCCGATGCGAGGACGGCCACCCACTAGGCTGGGCGGCGGCAGCTACCGCCCAGCACGAGGAGGACCGTTGAAGCACATCCACGCCGGTAAGGTGCGCGACCTGTACGAGGACGGCGATTCGCTGATCCTGGTCGCATCCGACCGGGTGTCGGTGTACGACGTGGTGCTGCCGACCCCGATCCCGGACAAGGGCGCGCTGCTCACCCAGCTGTCGAACTGGTGGTTCGGCTTCTTCTCCGATGTGCCCAATCACATTCTGTCCACCACCGATGTGCCCGCCGAGTTCGCGGGCCGCGGCGTGCGGGTCAAGCCGCTGAAGATGGTGAAGGTGGAGTGCATCGCGCGCGGCTACCTGACCGGCGGCGGCCTGGCCGAGTACAACCGCACCGGCACCGTGTCCGGCATCGCGCTGCCGCCGGGCCTGCGCGACGGCGACAAGCTGCCCGAACCCATCTTCACCCCCACCACCAAGGCCGACGAGGGCCACGACGAGCCGATCAGCTTCGCCGACGTGGTGAACCAGGAGGGCAAGGAGGTCGCCGAGAAGCTGCGCGACCTGACCCTCGAGATGTATTCGCGCGGCGCCGACCACGCCGCCGCCAACGGTGTCATCATCGCCGACACGAAAATCGAACTCGGCTGGGACGGTGACGTTCTCACCGTCGGCGACGAGGTGCTGACCTCGGACTCCTCCCGCTTCTGGCCCGCCGACGACTATGAGCCGGGCCGGCCGCAGAAGTCGTTCGACAAGCAGTTCGTGCGCGACTGGTCCACCTCCACCGGGTGGAACAAGGAGTACCCGGGCCCGGAGATTCCGGCCGACATCATCGACGTGACCCGCCAGAAGTACAAGCAGGCCTACGAACTCATCACCGGCAACGCCTGGACCGGCGTCTAGGCCGGAACCGCCTCGGCGGCAAGGAAGTTCGTGACGAACTCGTCGGCCCGGCGCTCCAGATCGGCGTACTGGGCCACGCGCTCGGCGCCGACGGTGGCCGGGTCGATGAGCAGTTGCCCGTCGGCGTCGAGCCGCTGACGGCGTTCCTCGGCATCGGGCAGCAGGCCGACACTCGAGTGGGAGAAGCCGCAGTAGTAGGCGATTCCCATATTGAGCTGGCCCTCCAGTGACTGCTGGAGGAAGTCCACGAGCGGGTCGCCCGCGGCCATTCCGGCCAGGCCGAGCCACAGCATGCGCTTGCCCGCCAGGCGAGGCTTGCTGCGGCCGTAGGCGAATCCGTAGTTCCACACCCGGTCGATCCAGCCCTTGAGCAGCGCGGGGACGCTCGCCCAGTAGACAGGGAAGACCGCGATCACCACGTCGGCGGCGAGGATGCGGTCCATGTGCTCGTGGACCTCGGGGGAGTAGAGCTTCTCACGATTGCCCCAGTCCGGCTGGTCGGCCTCGATCATGCGGGGATCGAAGCCCTCGGCCCGCAGGTCCAGCAGATCGACGCGGTAGCCGTCGGATTCCAGCCGGGCGGCCGTGCGGGCGGCGAGGTGCGCGGTCAGGGAATCGGATCGGTGATGAGCGACCACGACCAGCGCGGTGCGGGCGGGCTGATCGATACCGTCGTGCGACAAGGGATTCCTCCTGGATCCGGGTGGTTGTTTGCTGTACTCCCAGTACACCCGCCCGGATGTAGACGATCCATGGGTGAAACGCTCGGCCCGATAGGAATTCGTCTACCCTCGATGGGGTGGATCCTCTGAGTAAGTTGCTGAGCGGAATTCGAGCCGAAGGCGCGGTGGTCACCCACGCGGTGATGCCCGCGCCGTGGACGATCCGCTTCGCCGACCGCGCGCCACTGACGATGATCACCGTCATGCGCGGAGGCGGGACGCTGCTGCTGCCGGACGGTGACAGCCGGACACTCGAGCCAGGCGATACCGCACTGGTGCGCGGCCCGGGTGACTTCCGGCTTGTCTCAGGTGATTTCGACAGTAGCGAGCCCCGGGCGGGCGCTCCCGCTCCGGCCGAGTACGAGATCTCCTGCTTCGCTGCCGATTCCGAGTGCGCGGGTGAGGAACTCGGCGGAATCCACTGGGGCAGTGACGCCGACGCCACCGCCCTGATGGTGGGCGCCTACCGCACCTCCTTCCGCCGCCACGAACGTCTCCTGCGCGCGCTCCCAGCGGTATTGGTGGTCAGGGAGGACTACGAATCCTGCGGCTGGTACGAGTCGGCCGCCGCCTCCGCCGTCCTGCAGAGCGCGGGCTCGCAGGCCATGATGGACCGCCTGCTCGACTGGAGCCTGGTCTGCACCCTGCGCACCTGGTTCGACCAAGCCGGACCCGAAGCGCCGACCTGGTTCCGCGGCCTGGCCGATCCGGTCATCGCCCCCGCGCTGCAATCGATCCACACGACCCCCGGCACACCCTGGACCGTGGCCTCGCTGGCCGCCGAAGCCGGTGTCTCCCGGGCGCTTTTCGCCAAACGCTTCACCGCCGTGATGGGGCAACCGCCGCTGGCCTACCTCACCGAATCGCGGATGGACGAAGCCGAGGAACTCCTCACCGATACCGACCTGACCATCGCCCATATCGCCAAATCGGTCGGCTACGCGGATCCGTTCGGCTTCTCCGCCGCCTTCAAACGCCATCGCGGCGTGAGCCCCACCGCCTTCCGCACGTCCGCCGCCTGAGGCGCGCCGCGACAGAGGCGGCGGCTCCGCGGCCACGTGCGCGGCGCCACCGCGCCGGGATGCGGACCCGCGGCATCGGGTTCGCCGGGCGGAAGCTCAACCACGGCGCAGGCGGGCGGCGCGGATGGTGAGGTAGTCGCGTTCGGGGAGGCTGGTGGTGCTGCGCGCGGCCGCCGTGTAGCAGGCGACGGCTTCCTCGTGGTCGCCGGCCATTTCGTGCAGGTGGCCGCGGACGGCGTCGAGGCGGTGGTTGCCCGGCAGCGACTCCGCGAGGGTGTCGGCGAGGTCCAGACCGGCCTGCGGCCCGTGCACCATGGCGGTGGCGACCGCTCGGTTGAGGGTGACCATCGGATTGGGTGACTGGCGTTCGAGGGCGTTGTACAGCAACAGGATTCGAGGCCAGTCGGTGTCCTCGGGCCGCAACGCCTGCGCGTGCAGCGCGGCGATGGCGGCCTGGATCTGATAGGGGCCGATGAGTCCGCGGCTGACCGACGCGGTCGCCAGGCGCACGCCCTCGATGATCATCTCCCGATCCCACAGCCCGCGATCCTGTTCGGCCAGCGGGATCAGTTCGCCGTGCTCGCCGGTGCGGGCGGCGCGCCGGGCATCGGTCAGCAGGAGCAGTGCGAGCAGGCCGGTGACCTCAGGATTGTCCGGCAGTACGCGATACAGCGCCCGGGCCAGCCGAATCGCCTCGCTCGACAGGTCGCCGCGGCGTAATCGCTCACCTCCGCTGGTGTGGCCTTCGGTGAAGATCAGGTACAGCACCCGCAGCACGCTGTCGAGGCGCGTATTCCATTCCCCGCGTTGCCCGTTCGACTCGGCGGGCATGGCGAAGGGGCGGTCCTCCTCCGCGATGCGCTTCTTGGCGCGGGTGATTCGTTGCGCCATGGTGCGTTCCGGGAGCAGGAAGGCCCGGGCGATCTCCTCGGTGGTGAGCCCGCCGACCGCGCGCAGGGTCAGGGCGATCGCGCTCGCGGGCGACAGTGCGAGGTGGCAGCACAGGAAGAACAACGTGAGCGTGTCGTCCCGGTCCTCGGTCCCGGTGTCGCGGGCGACGCGGCCGGTGACCGCGCCGCCCGGATCAGCCGTGCCGCGAATACCGGATGCCCCGGAGGTGTCGGCCGCACGGCTCGCACTGTCCGCACCGGGTGCGGCGGCCAGCTGGTCGAGTCCTGTCTCCGACAGTGCGGCGATGACGGCGTCGGCCGGGTCGGGCGTCGCTGTGCCCAGGCGTTCCGGGTCGCGGATCGCGTCGGCGGTCTCGCGGTTGCGGCGGGCGGAGTCGGCGCGGATGGCGTCGACCATGCGGCGCGCGCCGACCTGGATGAGCCAGCCGCGCGGGTTGCCGGGCAGGCCGTCGGCGGGCCACTGGGTGGCGGCGGCGAGCAGCGCTTCCTGGAGGGCGTCCTCGGCGGCGTCGAAATCGCCGTAGCGGCGGACGAGCGCGCCGAGGACCTGCGGGGCGAGTTCGCGCAGCAGGTCCTCGATCGCGGTGTGCGGCATCAGAGTTCGGCGGCGGGGGCGCTCATGATCTGCCGGACCTCGATGTACTCGCCGATCGGCTTGCCGCCGGGGCCGGGCGCGGCCGAGGCCTGGGCCGCGATCTCGACGGCCCGGTCGGGAGTGTCGACGTCGACGATCCAGTACCCGGCCAGCAGCTCCTTGGTCTCGGGGAACGGGCCGTCGGTGACGACCGGCGCGGACCGGCCGTCGGAACTGACGGTGATCGCCTGCCCCGGGTCGGCGAGGCCCTGGGCCTCGACCAGCTCGCCGGACTTGGCCAGCTGCTCGCCCAGGGTGCGCTGGAAGTCGATGTGCGCCTGGATCTCCTCGGGCGCCCACTGGTGGATCGGGGTGTCGCAGAAAGCGGCCGGGGTGTACGACTTGATCAGCATGTACTTCATGGTCGGCTCCTTCGTCGGCGCGCCGCGGTGGCGCTCTCGCATACAGGTCGGAGCCCCGCACGCCGGATCGACGTATCGCGCAGCTCAAGGTGTGTGACGGTGGTCACAGAGCGTCCGGGTCCACGGCCCGGCCGCTCAGGATCAGCTCCTTGATCTTGTCGGTGACATCCCACACGTTCACGTTCATCCCGGCCAGCACCCGATTGTTCGGATCGAGCCAGTACGCCACGAACTCGCGTCCTGCCAGATCACCGCGCACCACCACGCGCGCCTGCTGCTCAGGGGAGACGTAGCCGGTGTACTCCATCCCCAGGTCGTACTGATCGGTGAAGAAGTAGGGCAGCCGGTCGTACACCGCGGGCCTGCCGAGCATGGTCAGGGCCGCCACGGCGGGCTGGTTGAGCGCGTTCGCCCAGTGCTCCACCCGGATTCGCCGACCCAGCACCGGATGGTGCTGATCGGCGATATCGCCGACCGCGACGATATCGGGGTCCGAAGTGGCCAGGCTCTCGTCGACCAGGACCCCGCCGTCCACCGCCAGTCCGGCATCCGCGGCCAGCTCGATATTGGGTCGCGCACCCACGGCGACCAGCACCGCGTCCGCCTCGATCCGAGTGCCGTCGTCCAGGAGCACACCGGTCGCGCGGCCGTCGGCGGTGGTGATCTCGCTGACCTTCACGTCCGTGCGCAGGTCCACGCCGTGCGCGCGGTGCAGGCCCGCGAACACCTCGCCCATCTCGGTGCCGAGCGCGGCCCGCAACGGAACCGAGTCCGCTTCCAGCACAGTCACTTCCACGCCCGCCGCGCGCGCGGCCGCCGTCACCTCGAGCCCGATCCAGCCCGCGCCGATCACCGCCAGCCGCTGGACCTCGCCGAACATGGCCAGCAGCGCGTCGGAGTCCTCGATGGTGCGCAGCACGTGCACGCCCCGCGCGTCCACCCCGGGCATGCGCAGCATGCGCGGGCGTGAGCCGGTGGCCAGCGCCAGTTTGTCGTAGGGCAGCGTCGTACCATCCGGCAGCGCAACAGTTTTGGTGCCACGGTCCAGTCCGGTCACCGTGGTGCCGGGCATCACCTCGACGTGATGATCGCGGTACCACTGCGACGGGTCCACGGTGAAGTCGGGCAGCGACTTCTTGCCCAGCAGATGCTCCTTGGACAGCGGCGGGCGCTCGTAGGGCAGATGCTCCTCGGCGCTGACGAGGGTTACCGTGCCGTCGAAGTCATTGGCCCGCAAGGCTTCCGCGAGCTTCGCCGCGGCGAGTCCGCCGCCCGCGATGACGAACCTGGAACTGGTCATACCGAAACCTCCCTGCTCACGCGGCCGGGATCGATCCACCGGATGTGGCCGTCCTCCCGGCGAGGCCGATATTTCGACCCTAGACCCGGGCGAGTCGGGCGGAGCGGAAATATCGGCAACAATCCGGGTTGTTGCCTTAGGGGAACGGCCGTGTGTCGGCCGTCGACTGTGAAAGGACTTCCTTGTGAGCGACACCAAAAAGGACCGGGTCGACTTCTGGTTCGATCCGATGTGCCCCTGGTGCTGGATCACCTCCCGCTGGATCCTCGAGGTCGAGCAGGTCCGCGATATCGACGTCAACTTCCATGTCATGAGCCTGGGGGTGCTCAATGACGGCCGTGAGGGCCTGCCGCCGGAATACGTGGAGCTGCTGCGCAGCGCGTGGGGCCCGGTCCGGGTCGCCATCGCCGCCGCCCGCGACCACGGCGACAAGGTGCTGGCGCCGCTGTACACCGCCATGGGCACGCGCTTCCACAACCGTCGCGCCGAGTACGAGCAGGACGGGCCGCGCGCCGACCTGATCGAGGTCATCATCGCCGAGTCGCTGGCCGAGGTCGGGCTGCCCGCCGAGCTGGCCGCCGCGGCCACCTCCGTCGAATACGACGAGGAACTGAAGGCCTCGCACCACGCGGGCATGGACAAGGTCGGCCAGGATGTCGGCACGCCGACCATCCACATCAACGGCGTGGCCTTCTTCGGTCCGGTGCTCTCGCGCATCCCGCGCGGTGAGGTGGCGGGCAAGGTGTGGGACGGCGCCGTCGCGCTGGCCTCCTACCCGCACTTCTTCGAGCTGAAGCGGACCCGCACCGAGGACCCCGCCTTCGACTGAGGGGCAGGGCTTTCGGTGATATAGCCGCAGATCGGGCGGGATCCGTGGACGCGGAGCCCGCCCGATTCGTGCGATCAGCGCGGCCGGTACTCGTGGTACGTGGTGGTCTCGCCGTACTGGGGCGGGGGACCGCCGTACGGCTGCGGAGCGCCGTAGGGTCCGGCCACGGGCGGCCGCTGCGGGACGTCGGGCCGCCAGAACAGCTTGCCGTGGCGGCTGCGGTCGCGCAGCGCCCACATGCGCCAGGTCAGCACCGGATGGCTGGCCATGGCATTCGTCATCCAGACGAAGAAGCCCTTCTCCCGCGGCGCGCGGTCGGCCATCTCGTCGAAACTGACCAGATTGTTGAGGTACTTGCCCGCCGCCAGGGTCTGCATGGCCGTCGGCGCGCCCTGCGGTCGGTTGCAGAAGCCGTGATTATCGGCCGTGTACTCCTGCGAGCGGATCAGCGAACTGCCCAAGATCGGCAGGAACGGGGCGAGGAACATGCCCAGCTGCCGCCAGTACGAGACGTGGCCCGCGGCGATGTGCCCGACCTCGTGGCCGATGATGAAGGCCAGCGCCTCGGGATTGCGTGCCGCGCCGCTGATCTCGAACAAGTCGCTGTAGACGACCACGTAACGGCGGAAGCCGTGCCCGGAGGCGAAGGCGTTGATCTGGCCGTTGCCGGTGACCACGTAGGCGTCCGGAACCTGGGTCATGCCGAAGCGGGCCGCCGCCTCCTGCACCATGCGGAAGCCGTCGGGGAACTGGGTCGGCGACATCTTCACGCCGTTGACGCGCTGCGCCGCGTAGTTCATACCGCGGCCGAGGTAGACCAGCAGCGGCGCGAACACCAGCACCAGCACGATCTGGCCGGAATAGCCCGACACCAGCATGAGCAGCGCCAGCAGGTACGCCAGCGCGGTGGCGACGATCACGATCACCAGCAGCGGGATCTCCCAGCTGTGCCGCGCGGGCATCCCGAACGGGGACAGGCCGCGGCTGCCGGTCTGCACCACCGGCGGCGGTGGCGGCGAATACGGTTGCTGCGGAGCCCATCCCGGCGGGCCCACCCGCGGATCCCAGCCGGACATGCCGGTGACGGGGTTCCACGCGGGCTGGGCGCCCGGGGGCTGCGCGGCGGGATAGGAAGTCGTCGGCTGCGCGTACTCGCCGGTCGGCTGGCCGGGGTGTGCGGCGGGCCGGCCCGCGACGTCGCCGGTCGGATACGGCGGATACGCGCTCGCGGGTTGCGCGGGGTAGCCGCCCGCGGGCAGGCCCGGGTGAACGGTCGTGTGATCGGCGGACGGATCTGCGCTCGGCTGCGGCTGCTCGCCGCTCGGCGGCTGTCCTTGATCTCCGCCGGCGGATTGCCCCCCGTAGGCGTTCGGCGTGGATGAACTGTCGTCGGACGTCATGCCTGGATAGTACGTTCGCGCGCGTCGGCGGGTCGTGCTCGCCGCGAGTGGCCCACACCTCGTATTCCGCCGGTGACAGCCCCCTGCGTGGGCGGTCGTGCGCGGGCTGACAGAATCGCAGCCATGCGCGTATACCTGGGTGCCGACCATGCCGGCTTCGAACTGAAGAACCACGTCAAGGCTCACCTGGAGGGCCAGGGCCACGACGTCGTCGACTGCGGCGCGCTGGAATACGATGCCCTCGACGACTATCCGGCCTTCTGCATCGAGGCGGCCCGCCGCGTCGTCGCCGAGCCCGGCTCGCTGGGCTTCGTCTTCGGCGGCTCCGGCAACGGCGAGCAGATCGCCGCCAACAAGGTGCCCGGCGCGCGTTGCGCCCTCGGCTGGAGCGTGGAGACCGCGCAGCTCGCCCGCCAGCACAACAACGCCCAGCTGCTCGGCATCGGCGGCCGCATGCACTCCACCGAGGAAGCCCTCGCCATCGTCGACGCCTTCATGACCACCGAGTGGTCCGACGAGCCGCGCCACCAGCGCCGCATCGACATCCTCGCCGAGTACGAGAAGACCGGCGTCGCCCCCGCGCTGCCGAACTGACCTGTGCCGGAAGGCCATACGCTGCACCGCCTGGCGAAGCTGCACGACAAGCGCTTCGCCGGCGGTCAGGTCCGAGTCTCGAGCCCCCAGGGCCGCTTCGCCGACGGCGCGGCCCTCATCGACGGCCGCGTCCTCACCCGCGCCGAAGCCTGGGGCAAACACCTGCTCCACCACTACGATTCGGGCGTCACCCTGCACGTCCACCTGGGTCTGTACGGCAAATTCACCGAATCCGCCGTCCCCATGGACGCTCCCGTCGGCGAGGTCCGCATGCGCCTGATCGGCGCGGGCCGGTCCGGCGAAGCCCACGGCACCGACCTGCGCGGACCGGCCGCCTGCGAAATCCTCCACGACCCGGAGGTCGCCGCCCTCACCGCCCGCCTCGGCCCCGACCCGCTGCGCCGCGACGCCGACCCCGACCGGGCCTTCGCGCGAATCCAGCGCTCCCAGCGCCCCATCGGCGCGCTTCTCATGGATCAGAAGGTCCTGGCCGGAGTGGGCAACGTGTATCGCGCGGAAGTGTTGTTCCGCCACAACATCGCACCGCACCGCCCCGGAAAGTCCCTGAGCCGCACCGAATGGGACGCGCTCTGGTCCGACCTGGTCGACCTGATGAAGGTCGGCGTCCGTCGCGGCTTCATGCACGTCGTCCGCCCCGAACACGACCACGGCGCCCCCTCCTACGCCGCCGACCGCCCCCGCACCTACGTCTACCGCCGCCTCGGCGAACCCTGCCGCCTGTGCGGCTCCACCGTCGTCCACACGGTGATGGAAGGCCGAAACCTCTTCTGGTGCCCCACCTGCCAGGCGAGTTGAACCAGCTCCGTTAGTCGAGTAGCTCGTCCAGATACTTGCCGGGGTTCTCGAGGAAAGTGCGCGTCACGCGGTAGTGCTCGGTGTCCTCGTACTCGACGAGTTCGTACCCGTCCGCACCGATCTGATAGATCCAGGCATCGGGATACGACATCAGGATCGGGGAGTGGGTGGCGATCAGGAACTGCGATCGCGCCCGCACGAGTTCGTGCATCCGCGCGATCATCGCCAGCTGGCGGCTCGGCGACAACGCGGCCTCCAGCTCGGGCCAGTGAATTATGTTGGGCGGCATGCTCAGAACGAGGCGGCATCTGCTGGGTCTGGTCGCCGTGACGACCGTTGTGGCCGCGGCGTCGGCCTGCGGGAATCCGCCGGAGGCGGCTGCGCCGCCCGCCAAAGCCCTCCGTCACGACCTCGAGCCCTTGACATCCCGATGGCCGGCCCTCGTGCAACCCGTGTCCGCGACCTGGGCCGCGGGCGTTCAGGGGATGGAGACCACGCCCTCCCGCATCGAGGCTCCCGGGCCGTCCGACTACTGGCTTCAGGCCATCGTGACCCTCGACCCCGCGGTGGCCGAATCTCTTCGCACGCGGATCATCACGGACCCGCCCGCCTCGGCGGCGCCGAATCCGGTTCCCTGGCTCCGCGCGGAACTCGCGCCATCGCTGCCCGCCGGCGAGTATCGGACGAGTCGTGAGCTCGATGCGGAGTTCGTCACTCCCGAGTTCAAAACCCGTGTTTATCTGCAGGTTTCGGGGAGTGTGATGGTGCTCGCCGCCTACACCTCGTGACCGGCGCTCACGCACCGGGGAGGGATTGCGGGAGGCCGAATGTGGGGAGGACGGTGTTCTCGAATCGGGTCAGGGCGCTGATGCGGTCGCCGGTGAGGGTGAGGACGAAGAGGCCGGATCCGTGGGTGCCGAGGGAGGGGCGTCGATAGACGCCGAAGGCGGGTTGACCGTTGGCTCGTGTCGGCACCAGTTCGAATCGGTGCGCCGAGTCGAAAACGAGGGCGAAGAAGCGGGCCACGAGGTCTCGTCCTCGGTATTCCAGCGGGATCGGTGGCATCGACATGAAGACGTCGTCGGTCAAGAGCGCTACCAAGGCGTCGATGTCGGCGGATTCGTAGGCGGTGACGAACTTCGCCACGATCGCGTCCTCGGCAGGTGAGTCGCCGGCGGGCGGGCACGGGGCCGTGGTCGGCGGCAGACGGTTCTGCATTCCGGCACGCGCGCGTTTGAGAGCGCTCTTGACCGATTCGACTGTGGTGTCGAGCATGTCGGCTACTTCGCTCGCGTGAAATCCGAGGACGTCGCGCAGGATGAGGACGGCGAGCTGGCGGGGCGGCAGAATCTGCAGGGCGGTCACGAAGGCCAGGGAGATGGACTCGGATTGCTCGTAGCGCGCCTCCGGGCCGAGCGGCACGCTGATCGCACCGTCCAGCAGAGCGTCGGGATAGGGCTCGAGCCAGTGGATTTCGCCGAGTCCCGTGGGTTCCGGCAGGTCGAATCCCGGGACGTCCCACTGTTTCGCGGGGCGTCGGCGAGCGGAGCGCAGCGCGTCGAGACACCGATTGGTGGCGATGCGATACAGCCAGGTGCGCAGCGAGGCGCGCCCGTCGAACCGTTCGAGACCCCGCCACGCGGCGAGCAGCGTGTCCTGCACAGCGTCCTCGGCATCCTGAAACGATCCGAGCATCCGATAGCAGTGCACCTGCAGCTCGCGACGGTGCGGCTCGGTCAGCGCCCGGAACGCCTCGCCGTCCCCGCCCCGCGCCCTCGACAACAGATCCTTTCGCACCGACTCCACTCCCGCCACCTCATTCCCTGTGCGCAGTCCCATCCCGTATGGACGTCGCCCGCGGCGCGAAAGGGTCGGTCGCGGAGCGCCCCCTTCGACAATGCCCCACCGTCCACACCTGTGACAGCCGACAACATCGTCCAAGGAGCAGGAAATGGGAAAGATCGTCATCAGCTCGAACGTCACTCTCGATGGAGTGGTCCAGGACCCGGACGGCGCGGAAGGCTTCGCGCTGGGTGGCTGGTTCCACCGGTTCGTGGGGAGCAAGGATCTCGAGGACTGGGCCGCCAGGGAGACGGCGGAGCTGCTGGGTGTCGACGCGCTCCTCCTGGGCCGGCGGACCAGTGAGTGGTTCGAGTCCCGGCTGCGACCGGGCGGCGGCGCGGAAGCCCGCGTGAGCCCCGAATGGGCGGACAGGATGAACAGCATCCCCAAGTACGTCGTGTCGTCGACCCCCGAACCTCCCCGGTGGAACAACACCACGGTCCTCAACGGTGATGCGGTCAAGGAGATTTCGGAGCTCAAGCGGACGGTCGCCGGGGAGATCCTGGTCTACGGCAGCTACCAGCTGGTGCGCACCCTGCTGGAACAGAACCTGGCCGATGAACTGCGGCTGGTTGTTTTCCCGGTCGTGCTGGGAACCGGACTGCGCATCTTCGACGAGACCGGTGGCAAGCCGCTGCGCCTGGTCGACACCCGACAGATGGGTGACGGCCTGGCGTTCCACGCCTACGAGTTCATGCGCGGCTGACCGCCGCGGACGACGCCCCGGTCCGGGTTATGCCCGGGCCGGGGTGCGGCGCTTCAGGAGTCGGGCGAGGGCCAGGGTGAGCAGGACGGCGGTGGCGAGGATGTAGATGTCGCCCGGGAGATGCTGCCACCAGTGCCAGTGGAGTTCTTGGTGTTTGCCGTTCGGGACTATGCCGGGACCGATGAGGAAGAACAGGGCGAAGGTGGCGATCAGGGCATAGGTGGCGGGGGCCGGGCGGGTGGTGGTCCAGGCGATGGCCGCTACCAGGGCGGGGGCTGCCCAGACCCAGTGGTGGGTCCAGGAGACGGGGGAGACGAGGAGGAGCACAGCGGCGTTCACCAGGAGGGTGGCGACGGTGAGGACCGTCATGGGGGCGGGAGCGGGGACGCCCGCTTCGGCCGCGTCCTTGCGCTCGAGACCGGTCAAGTGGTGCATGAGGTACGCGCCCGCTGCCGCTGCCAGCAGGCCGAGGCCGAGCCAGACGATGGTGGCGGTGGAGGAGGAGAAGCCGAACAGGCGGAAGGCCATGCCCTTGAGGGACTGGTTGCCGACATAGTCGGGGGAGCCGATGCGGTTGGTGTCGATGACGGCGTGGAACCAGTAGTCGCGGGATTCGTCGGGGAGCACGACGAAGCCGGCGGCCACGACGCCGAGGGCGGTGGCCGTCGCGGTGGCGGCCGCTTTCCAGTCGCGGCGGATGAGGAAGTAGAGGATGAACGCGGCGGGGGTGAGTTTGGTGACGGCGGCGATGCCGACCAGGACGCCGCGGGGCCAGCGGGGCTTCTCGGTGAGGCAGTCCAGGGCCACGGCGGCCATCAGGACCAGGTTGATCTGTCCGAACCACAGGGTGGTTCGGACCGGTTCGACGGCCAGCATGAGGACCACGGCGGACACCGTGAGGGTGAGTTTGAGGCGGGAGTCCAGGTCGGGGCGGACGCGGGACATGACCAGCCAGAGGGTGACGCCGAGACAGGCCAGGGAGCTGGCGGTCACCAGGAGTTCGGCCAGCCAGAGCGGGACGATCGCGAGGGGGATCATCAGGACCGCGGCCGACGGCGGGTAGGTGAACGGCAGGTCGGTGTGGCCGGCGACGGGGAGGGTCGGGCCGTAGAGGGTGCCGTGCTCGAGCCAGCCGCGGGTGTCGATGCGATACACCTGCAGGTCGAGGAAGCCGTGCATGGCGGAGAAGATCGCCGTGATCGCCAGCGTCAGCAGAATCCCGATCACGATCGGAATGCGAGGCAGGCCCGCGCGGCCGTCAGACTTGAGAGTGCGCAGCAAGCTCTGTTGCCCCGCCCGCGTAGTGATCATCAGGGAGAGGGTAACCCTTTCAAGGTTCGGGCAAAGATGTCCGGATTGCGTTGGGGGAGCGGTTAATCGACGGCAAATCCGTCGATGGGTGTTCGGCCTCCCCAGTGCGCCAACCGGCTGCCCGGACGCGCGAACCAGGTCGCGTAGAAGAGGAACGATACGGCCGCCAGTGAGCCCAGCACGAGCGCCCCCGCGAGGACCGGATACGCGGCCATGGTGTTGGCCAGGAACCGATAGGCCAGCAACAATCCGGCGAGTACCGCCGCGCCGAGCGACACCATGCGGACACGCGGATGTTCCCACCCGCGTTCGGGATCGCGCAGCGCCGACTCCACGGTCATGCACAGCACCGCGCCCGCCACCAGATCACTGCCGTAGTGGTAGCCGAACCCGAGCGTCGCCAGCAGCGTGCACACCAGCCAGAACGTGCCCGCCCAGCGCAGCCACCGCGGCCCGCGGCGGGAATGGATGAACAGCGCGGTCGCCCACGCGGTGTGCATGGACGGCATGCAGTTGCGGGCCGTCTCGGAGTCGAACAGCATCGGCTGCGGATCGGTGGTGAACGCGGGCCACACCTGCGGCCAGTCCCCGATCTCCAGCCCGTGCCCGAGCGGCCCGTACGCGAACACCGGCCCGACGACCGGGAACAGCACGTACCCGAGCGGCCCGATCACGCCCAGCAGCAAGAACGTTCGCACCAGGTGGTGCCGCGGCCACGAGCTCGTCGACACGTGACGCAACTGCCACACGGCCACGACCACCGCCGCCACCGGCAATTGGATATAGACGACATGCAGTACATGTGAGGGGATCGGACCGAGCGTGTCCAGCAGCCGCCCGACCACCCACGCCGGTTCCCCCAGCGCCCGGTCCGCGAGCTGCACGTACTGATCGAGCACCCGCGGCCCGGCGACGATGCTCACCATCAGCCAGGTGTCGGCGAGTTTGGACGCCATGACGAGCAACACGCCGAACGCTATGGCCTGCAAGGCGGTCCGGCGACGCTCACCTTCCCATCGGAGCACGACGACCGTCAGCGCGGTGAGCGCGAGAGTCGGCCCGGTCCCGATCGACACATGCCAGCCGCAGGCCACCTGTAGCCCCAGAGTCAGCAGATCCAGCACTCCCGCGGCAACCAGAGCGATCACCCGGGTGCGGGCGGGCACCCCGATGCAGGCGAGCCCGAGTCCCGCCCACGACACCGCCGCCGACTGCGGATTGGCGAAGTAGTCGTCGACCAGGCTGCGCAGCGGTCCCATCACACCGTGGGCGGAGGCCCACGCCTGCGCGATGGCCAGCAAAAGCACAGCGATACCCAGCCCGGCGGCCGGGACGAGTCGAGAACGCGTCTCGCGGCCGGACAGCACCGAGCCGGAAACGTTCATCTTGTCGTCGACCAGCACCGTAAATCGATAACACAGTGCAAACGGAGGCACAACATCCGGTTACTGGAATCCGGCTTCCGGGTGATTCGACACACCCGGGCGCTGAGAGAGATGGGACACAGCCGGGGCGACGGACGGCGCGCCGCACCGCGATCGCCGTGCGAGTGCAGTGAATTGTCCGCTTCTACCAGTGAAATCGGGATGGAGCGGCTCGAAAAATGGTCGGGGTGACAGGATTTGAACCTGCGACCCTCCGCTCCCAAAGCGGATGCGCTACCAAGCTGCGCTACACCCCGTTGCGCGTCGGATCGACGCTCCCGCAGAACGGGAAAGAGCGGGTGACGGGAATCGAACCCGCACCATCAGCTTGGAAGGCTGAGGTTCTACCATTGAACTACACCCGCAGTCACCGCATCCGTGGATGCCGTGTGCGTCAGCACTGTACCGAACCTCACTCCCGGAATGCCAATCAGGTCGTGTCTGCGCACGTCGCGGCCGGTCGGGACCGGCCTCCGGCGCGTCGCGGAAAACATGCCGAATTCGGGTGTAACACCGGAGCTCGGCCAGCGATGAGACATCCGATCGCCATTCGCGAGACAGTGGGAACCTGTTCTGAATCAGGGGTTTTCGATGTCGGGTGGCTTGCTAGGATCCTTTTTGTCCGGACGGGGGTATCTGGAAAGGGGGCGGTGAGCATGCACCACTGGTGTGGCCGACCGCGTAGTAGTGAGTTCGATCCGAAGGGCGTGACCGGCGCGCACGCCGGCCCCGACATCACGTACGCAGGGTGAGCGCGCATGCCCATCCGTCTCGATACCCGAACCTCCGCCATCGTGGCGGCGACCATCCGGGAATGGGTGCGGTCGGTGCACCCCGGCGCGAGCAGCGCCGCACTGGGCCAGGCGCCCAGCGTTCCCTCCGCTGACCTCGAGCGCATCTTCGGCGGCGTCATCGACGAACTGCTGGAATTGGCGGGCTCCGAACCGTTTCCGGTGCGCTCGGCCCGTCGGATCGGGCGCAGCCTCGCCGACGCCCCATTCGAGCGCACCCGCATGCTCGCCCCCGCCAGCCGCGCGCTGCTCGGGCTCGCGCCGGGCGTGCGCGGGTCGCTGATCGCGACCCGCTGGTCGTTCATCGCCAGCCAGGCCATCGACGCCTACGCCGAGGCGCTGCAGCAGCGCGCCCTGGTTCAGCAGGAGCGCAGCCTGTCCGAGGCGGTGTCGGTGCGGGTGCAGGAGATCGCGGCCCTGCAGACCCGGCTGCGGCACGAGGCCACCCACGACGCGCTCACCGATCTGGCCAACCGCTCGCTGCTGCAGGAGCGGGTGCGGGTGATGGCCGCCGATCCGGCGCGCGGCGTCGGGCTGCTGCTCATCGACCTGGACGATTTCAAGGCGATCAACGACAACTATGGCCACACCGTCGGCGACGAGGTGCTGGTCAGCATCGCGCAGCGGCTGCGGGCGGCCTGTCCGCCGGAGACGGTGATCTCCCGCTACGGCGGCGACGAGTTCGTGGTGGCCCTGCCCGCGCGCCGCAATTCGCTCAGTGAGCTGGCCATGCGGGTGCTGGCGGCGCTGTGCGAGCCGGTGCCCACGGCCGCCGGATTCGTGCCCGCGTCGGCGAGTGTCGGCACCGCGTTCTGCCCGCCCGGTCGCGAGTGTGATTTCTCGGACCTGCTGCGCAGTGCGGATCGGGCCATGTACTCGGCGAAAACCGCTGGCAAACGACAGTTCGCGGTGTCGGAGCCGGACGAAGAGGAGGTTGATCCAGCCGGTCATACGACCCGCTTCGCCGCGGTAGCCGGCTAGGGCCGAGGATTCAGCGAACCCACAGCGAGTAGCAACTAGCTGGCGAATTTCGCCGCGTAGGCTGGTCGCGTGTCTACCGTCGTCGTTCTCCTTCTGGTCATCGTCGTCGTGCTGCTGGCCGTGGTCGCGGTCAATCGCGGGCAACGCTCGCGCGCCGGGACCGAGCTGGCTGACGCCAAGGCCGACGCGCGCCGGGTGATCGAACGCCTCGGCGGCCAGGTCTACAACCTCACCGGCAGCGACGACGCCTCCAAGCAGGCGCTCGCCGACGCGGGGGAGCGGTTCAACGCCGCGGGCGCGCAGATCGAGCAGGCCGGGACCGCCGCGCAGGCGCGGCTCGCGAAAGAGACGGCGCTCGAAGGGCTTTACTACGTGCGCGCGGCCCGCACCGCCATGGGGATGGATCCCGGCCCGGCCGTGGCCGAACTGGACGGGCAGCGCGGCGCGGGTCGGGTGACCGAGGACCGGGCCATCGAATTCGAGGGTCGCCGGGTCGAGGCCTCGCCCACGCCGTCGCCGTCCACACCGAACTACTACCCGGGTGGCCGGGTCGCGGGTCGCCCGGTACCTGCCGGTTGGTACTCCGAACCGTGGTGGAAGACCGCCCTAGTCGCCGGAGCCTGGGGTGTCGGGTCCGCCCTGCTGTTCAATGCCCTGTTCAGCGGCATGTCCGGCGTCGGCTATGACGCGGCCGCCTTCGAAAGCGGTTACGGCGACGGCTATCAGGACGGCCTCGACGCCGCCGACGGCGGATATGCCGACGGCGGCTCCGACCAGGGCTCCTATGACCAGGGCGGCTACGACCAGGGCGGCTACGACGCCGGCACCCAGGATTTCGGTGGTCAGGACTTCGGCGGCGGCACCGATTTCGGTGACTTCGGCGGATTCGACGGCGGCGACTTCTGATCGTTCAGGAAGACCCGGATCGCCCGGATCAGCTGTTCGGGCTGATCCTCGGGCGAGAAGGTGCCCGAATCGTGGATCCACTCGATGCGCGCGTCCGGGAAGTCGACGGCCATCCGCTCGGCGTACCGCTCCGGGAAGAAGCGGTCACCCGCCGACCAGGCCAGCAGCACCGGGTTCTTGAAGTCCGCGAAAGTCCGTGCGGCGGACAGGGTGTACCGGCGATCGAGACCGGTGATGGCGCGCCGGACGTCCGCCCGGATGCCCTTCGCACCGACCGGTAGCGCGTAGGAGTCGCTGGCCGCGCGGTCGATCGGGCGGCGGGCCAGCCAGCCGTAGGCGATGGGCAGGCGGCGGACGGGCCGCAGCCGCATGGTCGCCGCCAGCGAGGTGAGCGCGCCAGGGGTGCGGGCCGCCAGGCCCAGGTAGTCGAAGAACGACGGCGGGAAGTTCTCGTACGCGTCGCAGGACGTGAGTACCAGCCGGGCGACGAGGTCGGGGCGGGCGGCGAGCACGAGCTGGCTGACCGCGCCGCCGGAATCGTTGCCCACCAGGGTGACCGGGCCCAGATCGAGCGCCTCGATGGCCGCGATGACCAGCGCGGCCAGGCCGGGCGGGGTCAGGTCGGCGTCGGGCATGGCCGCGGTGTGCGAACCGAACGGGAGATCGATTGCCACGCAGCGGTATTCGCCGGAGAAGGCGGGGATGATCTTGCGCCACAGGTTGGCGTTGACCAGCAGTCCGTGCACGAAGACGATGGGATCGCCACTGCCGCTGTCGAAGACGGGCAGCGTGCCCTGCGGAAGTGCGAGTTCGCGGCGGGCGCCCAGTGCTGGATCGCGCCAGGCCGCGGGGGATTGGGGGGAGATGGTGTTCGTCATCTGTAGGACTCCCTCTGGAGTGGAGATGGTGAAGACCTTCTCAAACTAACAAACAGGCTGCCTGTATTCAATGGTTCGGCGTTACGATCCACCTACCCCGCTCAGAAAGGCGTCGATGATCAGGCAAGCCGAACGATCCGAGTCGACCCGCGCGAACCTGATGGCCGCAGCGCGCGAACTGTTCGCCGAACGCGGGTACGCCGCGGTCAGCACGCCCGAGATCGTGGAGCGGGCGGGCAGCTCCCGCGGCGCGCTGTATCACCAGTTCAAGGACAAGAAGGACCTGTTCCGCGCGGTCTACGAGCAGGAACAGCAGGCGATCCTGCAGCAGGTCGCCGAGACCATGGCCGAGGCGCCGCCCATCGACGCCATGGCCGTGCTCGAGGCGGGCCTGCACAACTTCCTGCTCTCCTGCGTCGACCCCGAACGGGTCCGCATCACCCTCATCGACGCCCCCGCGGTGCTGGGCTGGCAGGAGTGGCGCGAGGTCGACGAGAAGTACGGTCTCGGCCTGATCGTCGCGGGCCTGCAATCCGGCATCCAGTCCGGGCAGCTGCGCGCCGACCTCGACATCCGGCCGCTGTCGCTGATGATCCTGTCCGCCCTCGGCGAGGCCGCCATGTTCATCGCCAACTCCGACGACCCCGAATCCGCCCGCGCCCGAACCGAACCCGCGGTGCTGGCGCTGGTCGACGGCCTGCGGGTCTAGTCAGCGCATCCCGGCGGGGTGGCTTGCGCACTATCGCCGAACGCGGCGGCACCCTCGAACTCGGGTCGGTACCCGACGGGCTAGGAACCGCGCCGGTGTGGCGGGTTCCGAGTCCGCGGGCCCGACGATCAGTTGGCGGGCCCGACGGGCTGCGCCGAGGCGGCCGGAGTCGGTGCGGTCGTCATCTTGTCGGCCCACTTGGTGGTGCCGTCGGCGGCCTGCATGGTGGCGAGCAGGTCGATGCCGTTGGCGATCAGGACGGGGCTGCCTACGGCGATACTGCCGATGATGCCGCCCACGGTGGCGCCGGTGATCAGGCCCGGGAAGCAACCGGCCACCAGGGTGACGACACAGCCGATGGTCGCGCCGATGGCGGTGCCGACGAAGGTGCCGACCATGGTGGCCAGGCCGAACTGGCCGGCGAAGCTGCTCATGGCGCGCTGGTTCTCCAGGTCCGAGGCAACGGGTTTCACGACCAACGGCTGCGACAGTGACAGCCCGTCCGGCTTTCTGGGGGTGAGGGCCAGCACGGTGCCGTCCTGCCGGACCTCCGGCTCGACCGGGATATCGATCAGGCCCAGGCTGAATTTCATCGGCAGGGTCAACAGCACCTTGTTGTCGGCGTCCTTCACCTTCAGGACCGGGGTCGCCCTGGCCGCCGGGTCGGTCTCCGGGGTGACGGCCGGCGCCAGCTCGAAGGTTCCGCCCTTCAGGGTGGTGATGACCGTCTTGTCCACCAGCTTGACCGAGTACTCGACACTCGGCGCGGCGGCGGGCTGGGCATTCGCCGGGATGGTTGCCACGGTGAACGTGGCGGCCTGGGTGACGAGTGCTCCGGTCACCAGGGTGGCGGCCGCAGCAGCAATGCGGAATTCCATGCCTATCCAATCTGCATCGGGTGTGGGCATATCCGAAGCCAGGAGCTTAATGGAAATAAATGTTGCCGAAAAGGTTTCGGGCCCAAGGGGAAAGGTGGGAATTATTCGTCCCATATGGGGAAATAGTCCCCGAAGTCCGAATTGCCGCAATGTTGCTCGCGGTTGTGCCCGATGTGGGCCTGCGCCAGGGTGTTCGGCACACTCGTTTCCATGAGCTTCAAATACAGTGCCGGAGTCCTGCTGTTCCGCCGCACGAACGGCCTCGAAGTGCTGGTCGGGCACATGGGCGGCCCGCTGTGGGCCAAGAAGGACGCCGCCGCCTGGTCCATTCCCAAGGGAGAATACGATCCCGCCGAAGAACAGCCGCGCGATGCCGCCCGCCGCGAATTCGGCGAGGAACTCGGACTGCCGGTTCCCGACGGCGACTGGATTCCCCTCGGTGAGGTCGAATACGGCAGCGGCCGGGGCAAGAAACAACTCACCGTCTGGGCCGTGGAAGCCGACCTCGACCCCGCCGAGGTCGTTCCCGGAACTTTCGAAATGGAATGGCCGCCGCGATCCGGGCGAATTGCCGAATTCCCCGAAATCGACCGGGCCGCATGGTTCGATCTGGCCCTTGCCGAGGAGAAGCTCGGCAAGGGCCAGCGCCCCTACCTCCAGCGTCTGAAGGATCTCGTCGGTTAGAGACGCGGGTCGACCGGCTCGGTTTCGAGGGCGAGGATCGCGAAGACCGCCTCGTGGACCCGCCACAGCGGCTCACGGGCCACGAAACGGTCCAGGGCCTCCAAGCCCAGGGCGTATTCGCGCAGCGCCATCGACCGTTTGCCGCCCAGGCCGCGCTGACGCAGGCGATCCAGCTGACCAGGCCGCAGGTACTCCGGGCCGTAGATGATCCGGAGGTATTCCGGCCCACGGCATTTCACGCCCGGCTGCACCGGCCGCCCGCTGCGGCTGCCGGTGCCCGCCACCAGCGACTCCAGCGGCTTGACCACCATGCCCTCGCCGCCGGCCAGGGTGAGTTCGGTCCACCAGGCCGTCGCGGCGGCCTCGCTCTCGGGAGCGGCGAGGTCGACGACGCGGCGGCCGGTCGCGGTGAAGAACTCCGGGTCGGCGGCGACCAGGCGGTCGATCCGCTCCAGATGCCAGCTGTGGTCGCGCACAGCGTAATTCGCGCCGGACGCCGCCAGCAGCTGGAACGGGGCCAGGCGGACGCCGTCCAAACCGTCGGTGGGCCAGCAGTAGCGGCCGTAGGCGGTGGTGAAGGCGTCGGCGTCGGCCCGTCGATCCGCGGTGCGCTCGGCGAGATCGCCGAGCTCCACCCCGCGTGCCGCCGCGGCCTCCAGTACGTCCGAAGCCTGCGCCAGCGAGGCCCGCGCGGTTGCGCCGACCGCGGCGTACTGGGAACGTAACAGGCCCATCGCCTTGGCCGACCAGGGCAGCAGCTCGGTGTCCAGCAGCAGCCAGTCGCTGCCCAATTCCTCGAACAGCCGGGCGGTTTCGGCCGCCGCCCGCACCCGGGTGAGCACCGCCTCGGTCCGCGCCGGATCGTCGAAGAACGGGCGGCCGGTGCGGGTGTACACCGCGCCCGTGCTGCCGTCCTCGACCCCGAACCGGTCCCGCGCGGCCTGCGCCGACCGCGAAACCGCCACGACCGCACGCGAACCCATGTGCTTCTCCTCGCACACCACGGTGCCCACGCCCTCGGAGCGGTAGTACTCGAAGGCCTGCGCCGGGTGCTCGAGGTGACCGTCCAGGGTGGAGGTGGCGCACAGGGACATGGTCGGCGGCAGGTACACCAGCCAGCGCGGATCCACGGCGAAACGGCTCATCACCTCGAGCGCGGCGCTCGCGGCGTCCTCCCGCACGGTGACCCGGCCCAGGTGGCGGGTCTCCACCACCCGGCGGCCCAGCACGTCGTCCAGGTCCAGGACGCCCGGATCCCGCCGCACCACGGCCTCGCCGGTGGCGAAGGTGGCGGCCTGCAGCGGGCGCACCGGTTCGAACCAGACCTGTTCGGCCGCAACCGATACCGGCTCCCGCTCCGGGTAGCGCAGGGCGGTCAGGCGGCCGCCGAACACCGCGCCGGTGTCCAGGCACAGGGTGTTGTTCACCCACACCAGTTCGGTCATCGGCGTGTGGCCGTAGAGCACCAGCGCTGTGCCGCGGTAGTCGTCGGCCCACGGGTAGCGCACCGGCAGGCCGTATTCGTCGGTCTCGCCGGTGGATTCGCCGTACATGGCGAACTCGCGCACCCGGCCCGAGGTGCGGCCCTGGTACTCCTCCTTCAGACCGGCGTGCGCGACCACCAGGTCGCCGCCGTCGAGCACGTAGTGGCTGACCAGACCGCGCATGAATTCCTGTGCGGCCTTGCGGAATTCGTCGTCCTCGGCCTCCAGCTGCGCCAGCGACTCGGCCAGGCCGTGCCGCACCGTGACACGGCGGCCGTCGAGGGCGCGCACCAGCTTGAACTCGTGGTTGCCGGTGACGCACAGGGCGTTCCCGGACGCCACCATGCCCATCACCAGGCGCAGCACGCCCGGAGTGTCCGGGCCGCGGTCGACCAGGTCGCCGACGAACACCGCCGTGCGGCCGTCGGGGTGGCGGCCGTCCACCGGGCGATCCGCGTCGTCGCGGGTCAGGACGTAACCGAGCTCGCCCAGCAGCGTCTCCAGTTCGCTCCGGCAGCCGTGCACGTCGCCGATGACGTCGAAGGGTCCGGTGAGATCGGTCCTGTCGTTCCACAGCCGTTCGTCGCGGATGGTCGCCGCCTCGACCTCCTCGACGCCGCGCAGCACGTGCACCGTGCGGAAACCCTCACGCTCCAGGAACTTCAGCGAGCGCTTCAGGTCACGCTGGTGGCGGCCGACCACGTGCGGGCCCAGATCGGCGCGATCCACCCGCAACGCGTTGCGCTCCACGCACACGCTCTCCGGGACGTCCAGCACGATCGCCACCGGCAGCACGTCGTGGGCGCGCGCCAGCTCCACCAGCGACTGCCGCGCCTTCGGCTGCACATTGGTGGCGTCGATGACGGTGCGCAGGCCACGGCGCAGGCGCACGCCCGCCACATGGTGCAGCAGCTCGAATGCCGCGGCGGTCGCCGACTGATCGGCTTCGTCGTCGCTGACCAGCCCGCGATAGGCGTCGGAGGACAGCACCGCCGTCGACCGGAAATGCTTGTGCGCGAACGTCGACTTACCCGAACCGCTGCTGCCGATCAGCACGACCAGCGACAGCGCCGGGACGGACAGTTCTGCCATTACGCGGCCCCCTTCGCGGCGTCGTCATCGTTCTTCCTGGTGAACACAGCCATCTGTGTCGAGGCCCCCACTTCCGCGTCCTCGGGCCCGACCGGCTCGAAACGCACGGCATACCCGTGCGTCGCGCCGACCCGGTGGGCCCAGTCCGCGAATTCTGCCCTGGTCCACTCGAACCGGTGATCCGAATGCCGGAAAGCGCCCGCGGCGAGCCCGTCGTAGCGCACATTGAACTCGCTGTTCGGCGTGGTCACGACCACGGCGCCCGGAGCCGCCGCCCCGAACACCGCCTGCTCCAGCGCCTTCAACCGGGTCGCGTCCACATGCTCGATCACCTCCATGAGCACGGCCGCGTCGAAGCCCCGCAACGAGGCGTCGGTGTAGGTCAGCGCGCCCTGCCGGACGGTGATCCGCCGCGCCTGCCACTCCGGCAGCCGCCGCACCCGTCTGGCCGCGATCGTCAACTCGCGCATCGACACATCGATGCCGACGATCTCGGTGAGCGCCCGGTCCGCCGCCAGTTCGAGCAGCAACGCACCCTGCCCGCACCCGAGGTCGAGCACCCGGCTCGCCCCCTCCGCCAGCAGCGCCCGACGCACCGCCGCCCGCCGCAGTATCGCCAGCGACGGCCCGCGTTCGCCGGACTCCACCGGCTGCGGGGCCGTGTCGCCGCCGGGCTCGAGCCCCGGGCCGCTCGCGGTCGAGCCGCTGCCCTCGACAAGAGCATCGCGGGAACCGGTCTCGGCGGCAGGCTGCCCGCCTGTCCCGGTGGTGGGACGGACCGCGGTGTCGCACGCCGCTGTGTGCTCACCGGCCACCGGAGCGCCGGCGAGTTCGGTGGTCGGCGCGGCAATGTCGGCGCCGCGACGCGGGAGGGCCGACTCGGCGCCGGGTCCCTCGTCGTCGTAGTCGGGCTCCATCGCGCCGAGTTCCTCCGGGTCCTGATCGTCCAGCTCCGCCAGGCGGGCCAGGGCGGTGCGGACCAGGGTGTGGCGGCGGGTCAGGTAGCGGCGGGTGATCCACTCGCGCTCCGGGTGGGCGGTGAGCCAGCCCTCGCCGACACGGAGCAGCTTGTCGATCTCGGCGGTGTCGAGCCAGTAGTGCTTGCTGCCGTCGAGGACGGGCAGCAGGACGTAGAGGTGGGTCAGGGCCTCGGCCAGGCGCAGCGTGCCGGTGAGTTCGAGACGTACGTAATGGGAATCGCCCCACTCCGGGAACGCCGGGTCCAGCGGCAGGGGAGTGGCCGCGACGGTCCAGCCCAGCGGCGCGAAGACCCGCTCGGCGTATTCCGGGCCGCCCTTGCACGGCACGGCCGGAAGTTCGATCCGCAGGTCGAGGGCGGTGCCGGCCAGCTCCGGCCGCTGTGCGCACCGGCCGTGCAGCGCGGTCCCGAAGACCGTCGAAATGGCCACCGACAGCAGGGACGACGCCGCGTAGGGGCGGTCGTTCACGTACTGGCCGAGACCGAAGTCCGGTGTGCCCTTGGGCTTTCCGCGCACCAGGCGCACCGGGTCGATCTCCAGCAGCAGCGCCGCGGTACAGCGGTCGTCGCCCGCCTCCGGGTAGAGGACGTGCGCGACGCCGTAGGACTGCTCGAAAGTCTGTCTGCGCGAAGGATTCTTGTGCAGCAGATACCCCAGATCGGTGGCGGGCCACTCGGCTCCCACGGGGCGCGTACAAGAGATCGTCAACAGCATCCTGAGATGCTCCCGTAGGCCGCGACCGGTCGCAAACAATTTTCCGTCTACGGAAGCCGTTGCGGCAGGCCCGAATTGTCACGGACCGGTCGCGATGTCCCGATAATCGGTTGTCGCGGGTAACCGGTGCGCCCACACTCGGAATCGAGCGGCTACGGGGGTGGCGGGATGCGCCGAGACGATCCGATGAACCGGCGGGGCCACGCCGGACGAATCCCACTGGTGTCCATCGCGGTGCTGGTGAGCGCCTGCGCCATCGCGGGCGTACCGCGAGCGGCGACACCGGAACTGCGCGCACTGGATCTGGGCGGCTACAGCGGTCGACCGCTCGACGTGCCCCGGGACACCGGCGAAACCTATGCGCGGCTGCTGGAATCGGTGCGCATGGCCGACGCCGTCGTCTCGCCCCGCGCCGTCGATCCCGCGCTGTCGCAGGTCTCGGCCATCCCGGTGCCGACGCCGACGGACGCGGTCGGCATCCTCGCCGAGGCGACCCGGCCCACTCTCACCGCGCACGGCATGCTGGCCGGATTCAGCATCGGCGGCACCGACGATCCGAGCGGCAGCCCGACGGAGGGCGCGGCCACCGGACTGCGCATCACGGTCCTGCGCATGCGCGACCCGATGGCGGCCATCGACACCGCTCGCGAGATCGACGCCGCCGACGCCGCGGTCAATCGCGACAATGTCACGGTCCCGTTCCCCGAATACTTTGCGACACATGGGCATTGGCGGCCACGTGTCCCGACCATGGCGGTGACGCTCGCCCACGGCCCCTATGTGGTGAGCCTGTACATCGTCGATCCGGCCACCGACCGCGCCGCCATGAAGACGCTGGCGACTCGCGCCTTCGACGCGGAACTCCCACGGCTGGACGCCTTCACGGCCACCGCGCCCGAGGCGCTCCCGGCGCTTTCCCTCGATCCGGACGGCATGCTGTCGCGCCTGCTGCCCGCCGAACCCGGACGGTGGCCGTATCCCACGCTGTTCCAGGACGAATACGGCCTCATCGCGGGCTGGGGCGGCCCACGGCGCGCCACCGGAGTCGTCTACGGCCCGGTCGTCGCCGGCCAGCTGATCAACCGTCCCGGCGAGGCCGGCCTCCCGGTGCAGGCCGCCGCCGTCACGGATTCCACACGGCTGCTGCGTTTTTCCGACGCCGTCGGCGCCCGGCACGCGCTGCAGCGGCTCTCGGAGCCGACCGCCACCCGAACCGTCGTCTCCGCGCCCGGCGGCGTTCCGGAAGCCGTCTGCCTGCGCGATGCCGACGCCGCGTCGCACCACGAATACACCTGCCTGGTACTGGACGGTCGCTATCTGGCCTCGGTGTCCGGCCCCACCGAACCGGCCGTTCACCAGATGGCCGCGGCCCAATACGCCGTCCTCGTCACCGCCCGCTGACCACGCCCGGCGCGCCGCCGAAACCCTTGCGGGCGCGCCCCGACCGGCTCGACCGCCCGAAGCCGTGTAGGTTCGGCGCGGCGTCGCAATCTGTGCGGCAACCGGACTGGACGGACAGGAGCGGGAATGCGCTTGGTGGGCAAGGTCGGTGTGATCGGTGCGGTCGCGGCCGCCACGATGCTGGCGGCCGGTTGCGGCGGCAGCAGCGACAACAAGGCGTCGTCGACCACGACGACGACCGCCGCCGCCACGACCAGCGCGGCCGCCACCACGGCCGCGAGCAAGGGCCGCGAGTGCACCGCCGAGGACATCAAGGTGGACGGCGGCTTCGGAACCGCGCCGGCCATCACGCTGCCCGCCGACTGCGATCCGCCCAAGGAGCTCATCACCAAGGACCTGGTCGTGGGCAGTGGCCCCGAGGCCAAGGCCGGGGACAAGCTGAGCACCAACTACACGCTGATCACCTGGTCCAACCAGAAGAAGCTGGACAGCTCCTTCGACCGCGGCAAGCCGCTGCCCCTCACGCTGGGCGCGGGCCAGGTCATCAAGGGCTGGGACCAGGGCCTGGTCGGCATCCAGGAGGGCAGCCGCCGTCTGCTCATCATCCCGCCCGCCCTCGGCTACGGCGACCGCCCGCCGAGCGGTATGAAGCCGGGCGAGACGCTGGTCTTCGTGACCGACGCCGTCAAGGTCGGTAGCTGAGATAGCTCCCCCGCCACCCCGCGACTTTTACCGGTCGTTGGGTGCCGATCCGCCCCGCACCGGGCCGCCGGTCGGGTGCCGGGCCGGGTTTCGGGCGTACCGGGGGAGTTTCCCCGGTCGGCACCAGATCAGTCGTCAGGTCCGCTACGCATCCGATTGCGTGGTCGGAATTGCGTTCGACTAACCTGGTCGGGATGCGTTCGGGGGGAACCTAGACGTCAACCATGAACAACGAACAAGGAGCATGTCCGTGAAGAGCACCGTCGAGCAGCTGAGCCCGACTCGGGTCCGCATCAATGTCGAGGTGCCCTTCGAGGAGCTCAAGCCGGACTTCGACCGCGCCTACAAGGCTCTCGCGCAGCAGATCCGTATCCCCGGCTTCCGTCCGGGCAAGGCGCCGGCCAAGCTTCTCGAGGCCCGCGTCGGCCGTGGCGCCGTGCTGGAGCAGGTCGTCAACGACGTGCTGCCCAAGCGCTACAGCGAAGCCGTGATCGAGACCGAGGTGAAGGTCATCGGTCAGCCGGAGATCGAGATCACCAAGATCGAGGACGGCCAGGAACTGGCCTTCACCGCCGAGGTCGACATCCGCCCGGAGATCTCGCTGCCGGACTTCTCGAACATCACGGTCGAGGTCGACCCGATCGAGATCACCGACGCCGACATCGACGAGCAGCTGCAGTCGCTGCGTCAGCGCTTCGGCACCCTGACCGCGGTCGAGCGGGCCATCGAGAACGGCGACTTCGTCTCCATCGACCTGTCCGCCACCGTCGACGGCGAAGCCGTCGAGGAGGCCTCCACCACCGGCCTGTCCCACGAGGTCGGCTCCGGCCAGCTCATCGAGGGCCTGGACGAGAGCCTGATCGGCCTCAAGGAGGGCGAGTCCAAGGACTTCACCTCCAAGCTGGTCGCCGGTGAGCACGCGGGCAAGGAAGCCGTCATCACCGTGACCGTGCAGTCGGTCAAGGAGCGCGAGCTGCCCGAGGCCGACGACGAGTTCGCCCAGCTGGCCAGCGAGTTCGACACCATCGACGAGCTGAAGGAAGACCTCAAGACCCGCGTCGAGCGCGTCAAGAAGGTCACCCAGGCCGGCGAGATCCGCGACAAGGTGCTCGAGCAGCTGCTCGAGACCGTCGAGATCCCGCTGCCCGAGGGCGTCGTCAAGGCCGAGATCGACGCCGTCGAGCACGACGCCGTCCACGGCTTCGACCACGACGAGGCCAAGCTGGCCGAGGCGCTCGAGGCGCAGGGCTCCTCGCTCGAGGAGTTCAAGGCCGACACCAAGCAGGCCGCCGAGAAGTCGGTCAAGACCCAGCTGCTGCTGGACGCCGTCGCCGAGGCCGAGAACACCCAGGTCGGCCAGGACGAGCTGTACGAGCGGATCATCTTCCAGGCGCAGCG
Source organism: Nocardia sp. CA-145437 (assembly GCF_050956485.1). Taxonomy (NCBI): domain Bacteria; kingdom Bacillati; phylum Actinomycetota; class Actinomycetes; order Mycobacteriales; family Nocardiaceae; genus Nocardia; species Nocardia sp. CA-145437. The sequence continues at coordinate 1,846,766 of NZ_CP191204.1, forward strand.
CTACGGCATGAGCCCGGACCAGTTCATCCAGCAGATCCAGCAGGCCGGTCAGCTCGGTGCCGTCTTCGCCGACGTGCGCCGCGGCAAGGCCCTCGCCGGTGTCGTGGTCCAGGCGGCCGTCACCGACACCGCCGGCAACACCGTGGACACCGCCGAGATGTTCGGCAACCCGGCCGACGAGGCCGAGGAGGTCTCCGCCGAGGAGCTGGCGACCGTCGCCGACGCCACCGAGGCCGCCGAGGCCGAGGCCGAGGCCAAGTAAGAATTTCATCTCACCCCTGTGTACGGGGCTTCTCGGGATGACACCCCCGAGAACCCCCGTACACCGGAACGCGAAGCGTTGACGTAAGTTTGCGCTGTGAGCGAAGCAGGGCGGTACCGGGAGTTCGGTGCCGCCCTGCTTCGTTAGGGTTTGTGTCAGCGAATCAGTAGGGGCTTGTTAACCGAGCCGTTGAGAGAGGGCAGGTATCCGTGACAATTCATCAGGCAGGGGTGCGCATGACATCCGCGACTGCTGGTCTGAACCTCAGTGATTCGGTGTACGAGCGCCTGCTGCGCGAGCGCATCATCTTCCTGGGCACTCAGGTCGACGACGACATCGCCAACAAGCTGTGCGCGCAGATCCTGCTGCTGACGGCCGAGGACCCGACCAAGGACATCTCGCTCTACATCAACTCCCCGGGTGGTTCGGTGACCGCCGGCATGGCCATCTACGACACCATGCAGTTCGCCGAATGCGACATCCGCACCGTCGGTATGGGTCTGGCCGCCTCCATGGGCCAGTTCCTGCTCGCCGCGGGCACCAAGGGCAAGCGCTACGCGCTGCCGCACGCGCGGATCATGATGCACCAGCCGTCGGCCGGTCTCGGTGGTTCGGCCGCCGACATCGCCATCCAGGCCGAGCAGTTCGCCTACACCAAGCGTGAGCTGAACGAGCTGCAGTCCCAGCACACCGGCAAGTCCATCGAGCAGGTCACCGCCGATGCCGACCGCGACCGCTGGTTCACCGCCGCCGAGGCGCTCGACTACGGCTTCATCGACCATGTGGTCACCCACGCCAGCCAGGCGAACGGCAGCAGCAGCAAGTAGTTCCGCAGCCCACCACACAGACTTTGGAGAGACGTTTATGTCCAACATGATCGATCCGCGGGCCGCGGGCATCACCTTCGCCGCCGCCGGTAACCTGCCGCAGTCGCGTTACATCCTGCCGCAGTTCACCGAGCAGACCAGCTTCGGCGTCAAGACCTCCGACCCGTACAACAAGCTGTTCGAGGAGCGAATCATCTTCCTGGGCAACCAGGTCGACGATGTCTCCGCCAACGACATCATGGCGCAGCTGCTGGTGCTCGAGTCTCAGGACCCGGACCGCGACATCACCATGTACATCAACTCGCCCGGCGGCTCGTTCACCGCGCTGATGGCCATCTACGACACCATGCAGTACGTGCGCGCCGACGTCGCCACCGTCTGCCTGGGCCAGGCCGCCTCGGCCGCCGCGGTCATCCTCGCGGCCGGCGCTCCCGGCAAGCGCGCCGCGCTGCCGAACGCCCGCATCCTGATCCACCAGCCGTCCACGTCGGGTGGTATTCAGGGCCAGGTCTCCGACCTCGAGATCCAGGCCGCCGAGATCGAGCGCATGCGTCGCCTCATGGAGACCACGCTGGCGCGCCACACCGGCAAGGACTCGGACGTCATCCGCAAGGACACCGACCGCGACAAGATCCTCACCGCCGAAGAGGCGAAGGGCTACGGGATCGTCGACACGGTGTTCGAGTACCGCAAGCTCAGCGCCCAGAAGTGAGCTGGGTGGGTGGCGGGGTAGCGGCGCGCCGCGAACCTCCCCGCCACCCGGGCAGAGGTGAGTCCACGCACATGTCCGGCGAGAAACGTGCCCAAGTTGTCGACCTCGGTCACGCGAAACGGGTACGGTCACTCTAGGGACCTTTGCTCGTGGTTGTCGGCTCTGCTCTTCGTTCGAAATCAGGTTTGGATAGACAGCCGAATCGCCGGATCCGCAAAATCAGGGGTCGCGGCATACGCTCGAAGAAGGCAGCTCGCCGGCAACCGGGGACAGACGGTTGCACGCGGACAAGGAAGTAGGGACCCAGGAGATGGCGCGCATCGGTGATGGCGGCGATCTGTTGAAGTGCTCGTTCTGCGGAAAGAGCCAGAAGCAGGTCAAGAAGCTCATTGCGGGACCGGGGGTGTACATCTGCGACGAGTGCATCGACCTGTGCAACGAGATCATCGAGGAAGAGCTCGCCGAATCCAGCGAGGTCAAGCTCGACGAACTCCCCAAGCCCGCGGAAATCCGGGACTTCCTGGAGCAGTACGTGATCGGGCAGGATTCCGCGAAGCGGACGCTCGCGGTGGCGGTCTACAACCACTACAAGCGCATTCAGGCGGGCGACAAGGGCCGCGACTCCCGGGGTGAACCGGTCGAGTTGGCCAAGTCCAACATCCTGATGCTCGGCCCCACCGGTTGTGGCAAGACCTACCTGGCGCAGACGCTGGCGAAGATGCTGAACGTGCCGTTCGCCATCGCCGACGCCACCGCGCTGACCGAGGCCGGCTACGTCGGTGAGGATGTCGAGAACATCCTGCTCAAGCTGATCCAGGCCGCCGACTACGACGTCAAGCGCGCCGAGACGGGCATCATCTACATCGACGAGGTCGACAAGATCGCCCGCAAGTCGGAGAACCCGTCCATCACCCGTGACGTCTCCGGTGAGGGCGTGCAGCAGGCGCTGCTGAAGATCCTGGAAGGCACCCAGGCCTCGGTGCCGCCGCAGGGCGGCCGCAAGCACCCGCACCAGGAATTCATCCAGATCGACACCACGAACGTGCTGTTCATCGTGGCGGGCGCCTTCGCCGGCCTGGAGCGCATCGTGCAGGACCGGGTCGGCAAGCGCGGCATCGGTTTCGGCGCGGAGGTCCGGTCCAAGGCCGAGATCGACACCGCCGACCACTTCGCCGAGGTCATGCCCGAGGACCTGATCAAGTTCGGTCTGATCCCCGAGTTCATCGGCCGTCTGCCCGTCGTCGCCTCGGTCACCAACCTGGACAAGGAATCCCTGGTCCGGATTCTGGCCGAGCCGAAGAACGCGCTGGTGAAGCAGTACGTGCGCCTGTTCGAGATGGACGGCGTGGATCTGGAGTTCACCCAGGACGCCCTGGAAGCCGTTGCGGATCAGGCGATCCTGCGCGGCACCGGCGCCCGCGGTCTGCGCGCCATCATGGAGGAAGTGCTCCTCCCGGTCATGTACGACATCCCCAGCCGGGATGACGTGGCCAAGGTGGTCGTCAACGCCGACACGGTGAACGACAATGTGCTGCCGACCATCGTGCCGCGCAAGCGCTCCGCGCCCGAGCGCCGCGAGAAGTCGGCGTAACAGAACAACTCTCGGGCTCTCAGGGGCTTCCCCTGAAACCCCTGCTACGAGCGAAACCGGCTCCGCGAGAATTCCTCTCGCGGAGCCGGTTTTCTCGTTGTCCAAGCCCTCGGCATGGGAGGGTCGAGGTGATGTTGGTGGTCCGGCGGCTGCTCGCGGCGGGCAAGATCGCTCGCGAGCGTGCCGACCGGGCGGTCGAAGCGTTGGAGCGTCTCGCGAATGCCCGGGGAATTCGCTGTCAGGTCCAGGTCGTCGATTCGGTGTAGTTGTCCACGCGCCCTCCCCTGCGCCGATGGAGTCGGTGACGGTCGGTGGGAGCCGATCGCGCCCGCTGCGAGAATCGCCGTTGATCCTCCGTGGTTCGCCGTTGAACCTTTACTCCGCTACTCAGAAAATCGGTGTGTTCGGGTCACCTGTTACGACGGCGCGACCGCGGAGAACTCATCGCTGGGACGTGCTGCCGCGGCCGGGAAATTTGAACGTGAAGGGGGCCGGTTCCGGCACCGGGAAACGCTCGCGCGGGGCGACCAGCAGAACGGCCAGGGCGAGCGCCGGGAGCAGCAGGGCGGCGAAGAGTGACAGGCCGTAGCTGAGGCCGCTGAGCGCGTCCGGCCGGTGGAAGGCGTGGTAGAGGAAATGCGGGAGGCCGAAGACCAGCCAGCCCAGTCCCGAGACCCGGGCGATGACGCTGTCGCGGTAGTAGAGCGCGGCCGCGGAGATGGCGCCCAGCGCGAGGAAGAAGGCCCCGACGTCGGCGGCCAGGTGATGGTTGTAGGGCCCGTCGGCGCGCACCCAGTGCAGCCCGAATCCGGGATAGCTGTCGTAGAACGATTCCGGGGCGATCACCGCCCACAGTCCGGTGACCAGGCCGGTCGCGGTGAGCACCCCCAGCATGATGAGCAGGACGATCCAGCGCCGCCGGTTGATCTCCAGCCGCATGCTGATCCGCACCCCGTCACCGGTGCCACGCAACGAGATCCGCACAGGCCCTCCCACCCTCGCCGAATCACTGTGCTGTCACCGTAATTCGGGCGGGGGTGAGGGGCAAGCCTGTGGCTAGATCTGCTCCATCTTCAGGTCGTCCTGACCCCAGTAGGCGCGCATCTTGATGATCTTGCCTTCGTCGTTCAGCTCCATCACATCGATGGGCGCGAGGGTCATGCGGTGCCCGTTGGTCACGGTGACCAGGGTGAAGTGGGCGGCGACGTGATTGCCGGCCACCTTGACGGTGTGCAGCTCGGTCTCGCGCTCGAGGTTCTCCAGCGCCTTGTACAGCTCGCCGATGGCCTCGTGGCCACGACGCTCGGGGCTGCCGATCGGGTCCTCGATCACGGCGTCCTCGGCGTACAGGTCGAGGATCGCCGAGGTCGGGCCGGTCGCGACCAGCTTCACGTACTGCTCCACGACATCCCGGGGCTGCGCTGCCATAGGGGTTCTCCCATCAGAATTGAAACGTGTTCTATTGCGGAGACTAGCAGCCGGAGCGGCGGAAAGGACCCCGCTGCCTCACCCTGTGGAACACCGCGGGCATCACAGTGCGATGCGGTCCTCGCCGGTGTAGATGTTCATGGTTTCACCGCGCAGGAAACCGACCAGGGTCACGCCGGAATCGGCGGCCAGATCCACCGCCAGCGAGCTGGGGGCCGACACCGCGCCCAGCGCCGGAATGCCCGCCATGACAGCCTTCTGGACCAGCTCGAAGGAGGCGCGGCCGCTCACCATGAGGATGAGATCGTTTGCGGGGAGCCGATTCTCGCGCAAGGCCCAGCCGACCAGCTTGTCCACGGCATTGTGCCGGCCGATGTCCTCGCGCACCGCCACGGCCTCGCCGTCCACGGTGAACAGACCCGCGCCGTGCAGGCCGCCGGTGGCGTCGAAAACCTGCTGGCGGGAACGAAGTTCGTCCGGGAGCTTGGCGAGGGTGTGCACATCGATGCGCGGTGCGCCCGCCGGGATCTCGTGGCGGATGCGGGTCCGGACCTCGTCCAGGGCCGTCTTCCCGCACAGGCCGCACGAGCTGTTGGTCAGGAACGGCCTGGGCTGGATCGGAACCGGATTCCGCAACTGGATGTCGAGGACGTTGTAGGTGTTCTGCCCGTTCTCGTCGGTGCCCGCGCAGTAGCGGGCGCTGACGATGTCCTCGGCCGTGTCGATGACGCCCTCGGCGTAGAGGAAGCCGTGCACCAGATCGATGTCCGCGCCCGGGGTCCGCATGGTGACCGTCAGCGACTGCCCGCCGGTGCGGATCTCCAGCGGCTCCTCCACGGCCAGGGTGTCCGGCCGGGTGATGGTGCCGTTCGGGGAGATGCGCAGCGTGCGGCGACGTGCGGTGACTCGGCTCATGCGGGGCCCCGGTTCATGCGGTGACGTGGGTGTGCGGTTCGAAACGGATGGTGACCGCCTTGGAGACAGGCGTGTTGGAGCGTTTCGCGACGTGGTCCAGGGGGATCAAGGGGTTGGTCTCCGGATAGTAGGCGGCGGCATTGCCGCGCGGGGTCGGGTAGCCGACCAGGCGGAACCCGGCGACGCTGCGCTCGGTGCCGTCCTGGAACTCGGAGACGACGTCCACCAGGTCGCCCTCGGTGAATCCGAGCGCGGTGATGTCGGCGGGGTTGACCAGCACCACCCGGCGGCCGTTCTGGATGCCGCGGTAGCGGTCGTCGAGGCCGTAGATGGTGGTGTTGTACTGGTCGTGGCTGCGCAGGGTCTGCAGGATGAGGCGGTCCGCGGGGACGGGCAGCCAGTGCAGATCGTTGACCGCGAAATTGGCCTTGCCGGTGGCGGTGCGGAACTCGCGGGCGTCGCGTGGCGGGTGCGGGAGCTGGAATCCGTTGCGGCCGCGCACCTTCGCGTTGTAGTCGGCGCAGCCGGGCACGACCTGCGCGATGGCGTCGCGGATCCGGTCGTAGTCGCGGCGGAACACGCCCCACGGGACCTCGTGCTCGGGTCCGAACAACTCCTGGGCGAGCTCGCACACGATGGCGACCTCACTGCGCAGCTGATCGCCGACCGGGGTCAGGCGACCGGTCGACAAGTGCACCATGGACATGGAGTCCTCGACCGAAACCTGTTGGCGCACACCGTCCTGGACGTCCTCGTCGGTGCGGCCCAACGTCGGCAGGATCAGCGCGGTGCGTCCGTGCACGACATGGCTGCGGTTGAGCTTCGTCGAAACCTGCACGGTGAGAGCGCACGTGCGCAGCGCGGCCTCGGTGACCTCGGTGTCGGGGGTGGCGGAGACGAAGTTGCCGCCCATGCCGAAGAACACCTTGCCGCGGCCGTCGCGCATGGCGCGGATGGCGTTCACGGTGTCGAAGCCGTGGGTGCGGGGACTGGTGATACCGAATTCGCGGTCCAGGGCGGCCAGGAACGGCTCGGGCATCTTCTCCCAGATACCCATCGTGCGGTCGCCCTGCACATTGGAGTGGCCGCGCACCGGGCACACGCCCGCACCGGGCTTGCCGATCATGCCGCGCAGCAGCAGCAGATTGGTGGCCTCCTCGATGGTGGCGACGCCGTGCACCTGCTGGGTCAGGCCCATGGCCCAGCAGATGATGGTCGACTTCGACTCGGCCAGCAGTGCCGCGGTGCGGTCGAGGTCTTCGCGCGTGAGCCCGGTGGCTTCGACGACCGTGTCGAGATCGACGGCGCGCATGTGCTTCTCGTAGTCGGCGAAGCCCGCGGTGTGCGCGTCCACGAAGGCGCGGTCCACCACGGTGCCGGGTGCGCGGTCCTCGGCGTCGAACAGCAGCTTGGCCAGGCCCTGGAACAGGGCCATATCGCCGCCCAGGCGGATCTGCAGGAAGTCGTCGGCGATGCTGATGCCGCCGGTGAAGCCCTTGACGGTCTGCGGGTCCTTGAAGCCGATGAGTCCGGTCTCGGGCAGCGGGTTGACCGCGATCACGGTCGCGCCGTGCGCCTTCGCCTCACCCAGCGCCGACAGCATGCGGGGGTGGTTGGTGCCCGGGTTCTGGCCGGCCACGATGATCAGGTCGGCCTGGGTGAAGTCGTCGATGGTGACCGAGCCCTTGCCGATGCCGATCGAGCTGACCAGGGCGGTGCCCGAGGACTCGTGGCACATGTTCGAGCAGTCGGGCAGATTGTTGGTGCCGTAGGCGCGGACCAGCAGCTGGTAGAGGAAGGCGGTCTCGTTGGCGGTGCGGCCGGAGGTGTAGAAGACGGCCTCGTCGGGGGAGTCCAGGCCGCGCAGGGCGTCGGCGATCAGGCGGTAGGCGTCGTCCCAGGCGATGGGGGAGTAGTGGGTGTCGCCCTCGCGCAGCACCATCGGATGGGTGAGGCGGCCCTGCTGGCCGAGCCAGTAGCCGGACTTGGCGGCCAGGTCGTCGGGGGAGTGGGCGGCGAAGAACTCGGGGGTGACCGTGCGCAGGGTCGCCTCCTCGGCGACGGCCTTCGCGCCGTTCTCGCAGAACTCGGCGGGGCGACGCCGACCGGTCGGTTCCGGCCAGGCGCATCCCGGACAGTCGAAGCCGTGGCGCTGATTCACCCGGGCCAGCGTGCGCGCGGTGCGCACCACGCCCATCTCCTCGAACGCGCGCTCCAGGGCGACGGTGACCGCCTTGACGCCCGCGGCCTCGGTCTTCGGAGCGGTGACCTGGAGCGCGGACTCGTCGATATCGCTCACAGGCGCGGCTCGATGCATGGTGACGATTGTCCTCTCGGCGCGATGGAGCGTCCCAGTCGGTCATCGCCATCGTAGGGCGCGGCACCCGAGACCCAGCGGACCGGTCGGTCCCGAGTGTGAACGGGCGTGATCACCACAGCGATAGACAGGGCGGCGGGGGCGCGGTTGGCCTTACCATCGAACAAGCGAGGTCACGCCGAATGAATACTTCACTGAATTCCACTCGGCGTGCTGGTGGGGACCGGCACGCGAAACTGGCCCGCGCGGTGAGATTTTCACCCCGGACCTTACACCTTGTTCTCCTGCTCGCAGCGCTGCTAGCGCTCGGGCTCCCGGCCGGAATCGGTTGGGCCAACCCGGGAATCAGCGCCCCGGCGCCGATCACCACCACCGTCCCGCAGCCCGCACCCCAGGGCGGCCCGCCGGTGAAAGTCGCACCTACCACGACGAATCCACCGAGATGCGCCGTCGCCGAGAACTGCGGCGGCGACAGCAAGAAGCAGCAGTGCGGCCACAGCTGTGACGACACAGGCACCCGCGACGGCTGCGGCACCGACTGCAACAAGCCCGTGTACTGCGATGACGGCACCCTGAAACCCGCGTCCGGCGTGTGCCCGTCGAAGCAACCCACGTACTGCTGGGACGGTTCGGTGCAGCCGCCCAGTGGCGAGTGCCCTAAACACCCGACTTGCCCGGATGGTTCACAGAAACCCGCGACCGGAGAATGCCCGACCCGGTGCCCGGACGGATCCTGGAAGCCCGCCGGTGGGTCGTGTCCGACACCCGAGAAATGTTCGGACGGCACCACCAAGCCCGCCGGCAGCACCTGTCCGCCACCGGTGACCTGCAAGGACGGTTCGACCAAACCCCCGAATCGTGACTGCCCCACCACGAATCCGCCGATCACGTGCTCGGACGGATCGGTCAAACCGGCGAACGGCGACTGCCCGACCACCCAGCCGCCGAGATGTCCCGACGGTTCGGTCAAGCCCCCGAACGGTCAATGCGCCACCGGTGGCGTCAATCCGCCACCCATCACCTCGGTGACGACCGCGGCGCCGCCACCGCCGCCCACGACAACCACCACACCGCCCCCGACGACCGACACCACATCGCCGACCACCGAGACCAAGCCGCCTGTCGCTCCGCAGGTTTCCGGATTGCGGATCGATCCGCCCGCGGTCCCGCCCGGCGCGCCCGTGCTGGCCAGTGGCAGCGGGTGTGATCCCGGTGCGGCGGTGCGGCTTTCGATCGGCGGGGCCGCCGCGGCCGACACCACCGCCGGCGCCGACGGCGGGTTCCAGGCCACCCTCACCACCGGCGGGACCGAGATCGGTCAGCACGAGGTGACCGCGGAGTGCGGCCGGAAACTGGCCGCGCCCCTGGACATCGTGCTGGTCAGTCAGGTCGGCGGCGGCGCGGCGACCATGACGGTGCTGGTGTTCTTCCTGCTCATCGGCGGCTGGTTCTACGGCCACCGGATGATCTCCCATCTCCCGGCACGGAGGCCCCGATGAACGAACGCACCGCACCGCCGCTCACCGCGCGCGGTGCCCGAAGCACGCGGGGACCGGGCCGGGCGGTGTACGCCGGGCTGGCCGCGGTCGTATTCGCGGTCGCCGCACTACTGTTCGCGGCCCCGCCCGCGAGCGCCGCGGGCGGGGTCAGCGCGACCGCCACGCTGGACGGGCGGGCCATCGGCGGCGCGGACGCCGGGAATCCGGTGCGCCTGGATCCCAAGAAGGTGTCGCTGGTCGTCGTCGAGGTGACCAACAAGTCGTCCGGTTCGGTATCGATCCGGCGGGTCGACCTCGCCGGGCACGTGCTGGGGCTGAACTTCTACTCCTATTCCACGACAGTCGAATTGACTGTGGGGGCGGGCAAGACCGAGAAGCTCACCTACCGGCTGGATCCGGCCGGACTGGACGGGCAGGCGACCGGGCTGATCGGCTCCGACCTGACTCTCATCGGCCAGGACGGAAAGCCGTTGGCCGCCGTGCACACCGTCGTCGACGTGCGCGGGTCGCTGGCCTCGGTGTATGGACTGTTCGGGATCATCATCGCCGTCCTGACCGGACTCGCCATCGCCGACGCGGCCTTGACCGTTGCGCGCCACCGGCTCTCGGCCAACCGCTGGCAGCGCGGGCTGCGGCTGCTCGCACCCGGCCTCGGCATCGGACTCATGATCGGGTTCACCGGGTCGGTGGCCCGGTGGTGGGTGCCGGGCGCCGTGCTGTGGCTGTCACTGGCCGGGGCGCTGGCGGCCGTGTTCTTCCTCGCCGGGTACCTCTCGCCCACACCGCGGCAATCCGACGACCTCGGGCTCGATCCCGAAGATCTCGCCGCCGCACAGGAACTCGATGCCCGCGGCTTCCCCGCGGGGTCCGGGTCGCCCCTCGGTATCGGTGCGCCCGTCGGGATCGGCGCGCCGCAGGGCGGAGCGCCGCGCGGGATGGGTGTGCCGTTCGGCGGCGGGCAGCACGGCGTGGGCGCACCCCAGGCGAGTGGAGCGCCGATGCCGTTCCCGGGCCCGCCCGAACCGGAGCACCAGGCCGCGCCGGTGGGCCCGAATCCGCCGTACGGCGGCACGTTCCGCGACCTGCGTCCGGTCGGGCCGGGCGGCACCTATCCCGATCTCGATATCCGGAACCAGCCGTCCGGTGCGGCAACGGAATTCGTGCCCTACGGGCCCGCCGGGTCCGGCCCGGCGGCGCAGCCCGGACCGGGTGCGCCGCACGGGCCGATGCGGGTCTTCCCGGGCGGTCCCGCCCCGGCGCCCACGCCCGATCCCGCCGCGTTCCAGAGCGGTGAGACGACTCGCATCTCGAAGTCCGGATTCGGCGGCGCGTACCCGGGCGGCGGGCCGCTGGCCTCCGCCATGCTGCCCGACACCGGCGAAAACGCCACTACCACGGTGCATTCCCCGCAGTCGGGTGGGCGGCCGGAGGTCGGCGCGGAGACGCTGCTGCCCTCGGGCGGGGCGCCCGCCGTCAGCAAGCCCGGTGGCGGGACCACCCCGGCCGGAACCGGTGAGCAGACCGCCGGGTATCCGGCCGGTGTGCAACGACCCGGCACGTCCGATCCGGACGACGAGCCGACGCTACGCGGTGACCCCGGCGGGACCGGATTCCGGTCGGAGGGTGCGGGGAGATGAGCGCGGGGAATCTCAGCGACGCCGATGTGGCGCGCGTGCGGGCCGCGCTGCCCGGGTACGAGATCGGCGGGCAGATCGGGCGCGGCGGGTGCGGGGTGGTGCTGGCCGGGGTGCATCGGGGACTGCACCGGCGGGTCGCCATCAAACAGATCCCGCCGCATTTCGCCGACGACATGCAGGTGCGGCGGCGCTTCGTCGACGAGGCACGGGTGATGGCGGCGCTCGACCACCCGCACGTGGTGCCGGTCTACGACTACATCGAACACGACGACCTGTGCCTGCTGGTCCTCGAATACCTGCCCGGCGGGACTGTCGAGAACCGTTTCATCACCGCGGGATTCGAGGCCACCGCCGCGGTCGCAGTCGCGCTGTCCTGCGCGGCCGGGCTCGACGCCGCGCACCGCAGCGGCATCCTGCACCGCGACGTCAAACCCTCCAACCTGATGTTCGCCGCCAATGGGGCGCTCAAGCTCACCGACTTCGGCATCGCCAAGATCGTCGGCGGCGAGGACACCCTGGTCACCAAGGCGGGCGAGATCATCGGCACCCCCTCCTACATCGCCCCCGAACAGGTCCGCGGCCAAGGGCTCTCGCCGGCCACCGACGTCTACGCCCTGGCCACCATGCTCTACCAGCTCCTCTCCGGCGTCCTGCCCTTCCCGACCGGATCCGACGCGCTGGCCCTGCTCTTCGCCCACGCCTACTCCGACCCCGTCCCCCTCACCGAGGTCGCCCCCTTCGTCCCCCACCCCATCGCCGAAGCCGTCATGCGCGGCCTCGCCTCCGACCCGGCCGAGCGCTACGACACCGCCGAGACCTTCGGCATCGCCATCGCCGAAACCGCCGCCCACTTCTGGGGCACGAATTGGCTCACCCCCGTGGGCATCCCGGTCATCGGCGCCGACACGATCGTCGCCGCGGCCACGGGCACCCCGCGCTCGGGCCCGGGCCCCTTCACCCCACCCCCGATGCGCGGCCCCCAGGGACCGATCACCCCGCAGCCAGGCCCCCGGATGCCCACCGGCCCGGGGACGCGAACCGGGCCGGGAACCATGCCGCCGGGCGCGCGCACCCGGGATGCCGGATCCGGTCCGATAACCCCTGGGCCGCAACCTGTCCGATCGCAGCGGCCGCCCGACGCCACTCGTGCGGCAACTCCCGCCGATCGACGCTCGGCGCCGACGATGCGGGCGGGGCAGGGCCCAGGACCCGCGCCCAGCGGGGCTCCTCCCTCAGGTCATGGTGGGCCGAGGCCCGGGGGACCGGCTCCCGGGCCGGGAGGTGGCGGAAGGAGAGACGAACGCGGGGCCGCGGGTCTCGGGTTCGGGCCGACCCAGCCGATGGAGCGGGTTCGGCCCCGGGAGCCGATTCAGCACGGCGGGGTGCGGTTGGTGGAGGTGGCGCGGGCGGATCTGGTGCCGGTGCAGCAGGTGGTGACCTTGCCGTCGCCGCGGGTTCCGTTCCTGGTGGCGGGGCTGCTGGCGGTGGTGACCGGCGGGGCCGCGGTGCTCGGGATCGGGGCCGTCGGGCGGGAGGCGCCGCCGGTGGGGATGGTGCGTATCGGCGGGGTCGATCCGGCAGCCGAGACGGTGGTGCTGGATCTGTCCAAGCCGGTGCCGATCACGGTGTCGGGTGGGTCGGCCGATGGCGCGAAGCTGTCGGTGAATGTGCTCGGGCTGCGGGCCGGAGGCGAGGAGACGACGCTGGCCGGAGGCGCGGGGGAGGCGGCCGCGCCGGTGAACCGGTATGTCCTCGCCGGACGGCTGACCGGGGAATTGTCATTGTCCCGCAATGGGTCCGAGACGGCCGCCTATCGGTTCGGGGTGCGGACACAGCAGCCCGCGACCAGCACGGCGACCGGGGTCGGGCTGGCCTTGCTGCTGCTGTTCGCGGCGGCCTATGCCGAATCGAACGCGCGGACGCTGCGGCGCGGGAGCGCCCGGTTCGCGTCGACCGTCGGGTTGGCCATCAGTGTGGGACTGCTGGGGGTGGCGGCCGTCGGCGCGGCGTGGGTGCTGCTCGGGCGGGAACCCACCCTGCTCGGTGTGATCGCCTGTGCCGCAGGCGGTGCGGCGACGGGACTGGCGCTCGCGACCGGGTGCCGGCGGGTCGGGAAACGGTACCGCTACGTGCGGGTGCAGCGACTACGGGAGCGCGCCTGAGGGTCGCGGGCCGACGCGAACGCGGCCGGATGCGGGACGAAGCGCCTCGAGGGTAATGGTGAGCCCGGAGATCGGCGATACAAGCAGGAGCGCGGCGCGATCGGCGGCCGCGCCGGGGAAGGGGTGGGAGCATGGCTGGTCGGCCGGTCATCGAGATCCGCGAATGGGGACGGCCCGCGCGGCGGCGCATGCTGGACGGGCCCATCGTGTTCGGACGCGACGGCAGCCACGAGGTGCTCGCCGACGGCGGGGTGTCCCGGCAGCACCTGCGGCTGGTGCCCACACCGACCGCGCTGTCCGTGGTCGACCTGGGCAGCCGCAACGGCACCACCGTCAACGGGGTGGCATTGACCGGGCGGCGCGAACTGATGACCGGCGACGTGGTGCGGCTGGGACGCTGCGAGATCCTGGTGCTGCACATGCCCACCGCCGAACCCGAAGGCTTCGACGGATCCGAGACCGTGCTCGGGCCCTCCGGTGTGATTCCCCGGCCACCCGGCGCCGAACCCACACCGCCGCCCGGCTGGGTGGCGGTCGCCAACCGGGTCCTCGGCCTCGATCCCACCGGGCAGCGGAACCTGTTCCCCGCCTTCACCGAACTGCCCAGCCGGATCCCGCTGCGGGTCTGGCAGGGCGTGCGCGTGCTGAGCATCACCGCCTACCTGGCGTTGATCGTCACGCTGTTCGTGCGGCCCGCGGGCGGGTTGTTCGTCTTCTTCAAGATCGTGGTGCCGCTGCTGCCCGGGCTGTTCCTGATCGCACCGGGCCTGTGGCGCAACACCTGTCCGCTCGCGGCCACCAATCAGCTGCCCCGGCTGCTGCGCTTCACCCGCGGGGCGACGGCACCGGCCTGGTTGCAGCAGCGCGGGTATCTGATCGCGGTCGCGCTGTTCTTCGGCATCGCCGGATCCCGGCTGGCCGGGCTGGATCGCAGCGGAATCGCCACGGGCATAGTGCTTTCCACCGTGCTGCTGGCCGCGTTCACCGGCGGCATCGCGTTCAAGGGCAAGAGCGGGTGGTGCAGCAGCATCTGCCCGCTGTTCCCCTTGCAGCGCGCCTACGGGCAGACGCCGTTCGTGACGATCGCCAACAACCACTGTCAGCCGTGCCTGGGGTGCGCCAAGAACTGCTTCGACTTCAAACCGCGCGCCGCCTACCAGGCCGACATGGCCGACCCGGATCCCGGCTGGAGCGCGCCGCGCAAACTGTTCGCCGCCGCGCTGCCCGGATTCGTCCTCGGATTCATGGTGCTGGCCGGGTATCCGGGTGTCGCTGTGCCGCAACGATATCTGGCGCTCGGGGCGGCCGTGCTGGTCGCGGTGGGCGTCTACTTCGCGGTCGAGGCGCTGACCGGGGTGAGCGCGGCCGTGCTGTCGGCGGTGTACGCGGCCATCGCGTTGAACGGCTTCTACTGGTTCGCGGGTCCGGTGCTGCTCGGGGCGTTCACCACCGTCACCGGGGTCGGGGGAGTGGCCTGGCTGCGGTGGCCGATCAGCCTGTTCGTGCTGGTGGCGACGCTGCTGTTCCTGGCCCGCACCCGGGTCGGCGAACTCCAGTACGCGCTCACCACCGGCGCGCGCACCGAACCGGTGCTGCTGCCGTTCCCGCGCCCGCGCGAGGCCGAGAAGACCTCGGCCCCGGGCGCTTCGGTGGAGTTCGACGGCCGCGCCGTGGCCGCCGAAATCGGTGTCAGCCTGCTCGACCTGGCCGAGAAAGCGAACCTGCCGCTGGAGTCGGGCTGTCGCATGGGCGTCTGCGGCGCGGACCCGGTCGCCATTCTCGACGGCGGCGAGAAACTGTGCGCACCGACCGGCGACGAGCAAAACACCCTGCGCCGACTGGGATTCGCCGACAACACCCGCATGGCATGCTGCGCGCGCATCAACGAAGGCGGCGTGCGTGTCTCGCTCACCCCGCAACCCGGCCGCGCCCCCGGCGACCGGCCCGCCCACTTCGACCGCTCCCTGGTCAGCCTGGTCGTCATCGGCACCGGCATCGCGGGCGTCACCGCCGCCGACTTCCTGCGCCGCGGCCACCCCGACTGCGAGATCCACCTGGTCGGGCGGGAATCCCACGACTTCTACAACCGCATGGGCATCTCCCGGCTCATTCCCGGCCGCTCCGCCATGCAGGGGCTGTACCTGCAACCCGAGCAGTGGTACGAGGATCACCGGATCACGCCGTGGCTCAATACCCTTGTCACACACCTCGATCCACGTGCCCGGCGAGTTCATCTCGGTACCGGCGATGTGCTGCCCTACGACCGGCTGATCCTCGCCACCGGCGCGTCCGCCGCGCTGCCCGACATCGAGGGCCTGCACCGGCCGGGCAGTTTCGTGCTCCGGGAAGCGGGCGACGCGCTCGATATTCGGGCCTACGCCCAGCAGCGGTCCTGTACCCGTGCCGTGGTCGCGGGCGGCGGCCTGCTCGGACTCGAGGCCGCGTACGCGCTGCATCAGCTGGGTTTACGGGTCACCGTGCTGGAGCGCGGTTCCCGGCTGCTGAGCAAGCAACTCGACGCGCGCGCCTCCGCCATGGTCGCCGACCACCTCACCCGGGCTCGGATCGAAGTCCGGTATCGGGCCGAAACAGCCGCTTTGACAGGCAATTCCGGACCTGGAGGACCCGGCGGGGCGGGCGGATCCGGCGTGCTGGGCGGGCCGGATGGTTCCGACCGGCACCGGGCCGACCCGGTGCGCGGCGTCGTGTTGCAGGACGGCACCGTCCTGCCGTGCGAGGTCTTCCTCACTGCCACCGGCATCAAGCCCAACACCGACCTGGCCGTGCGCGCCGGAATCCCATGTCGCCGAGGAATTCTCGTCGACGACCGCATGCGCACGGCGGCGCCCGACGTGTACGCCGCCGGCGACGTCGCCGAACACCGTGACCGCGTCCTCGGCTTGTGGCCCATCGCGGCCGAACAGGCGCAGGCCGCCGCCGTCAACGCGCTCGGCGGACAACGGGTGCTCACCGCGGAGACACCCGCCACCATCCTCAAAGGCGTCGGCCTGGAACTGTTCAGCATCGGCCGGGTCGAACCCGAACGGCACGACGAGGTGATCGTCGTCGACGGGTCGCCGCGGCCCTCCTACCGTCGCCTGATCCTGTCCCAGGGCCGGGTGGTCGGCGCGATCGTCCTCGGCCACCATCCGGCCGATGTGGCCGCCGCCCAACAGGCCGTCCGCGCCCGCCTCGCGATCCCGCCGAACGCCCGCAACGCCCTCCAGCACGGGGACTGGTCAGCGCTGCACTGAGATTCACGCCGTGCGGTAGGTGAGGATGCGCTCGCCGATCCGCAGGCTCCAGCCCGCCTTCAACTCCATCGGCTGCTGACCGACCCGAACCCAGTCCGGCGCACCGGGCGCCGCCACATAGGTGCCGCCCGGCGTGCCCGCGTCTCGCACGAACACCTGCCCCTTCTCGATGAACACGCGCGCGTGCACCCGGGACACGTGGCGGTCGCGCGCGATCACGATGGGCGAGGCCACCGCCCGCCGCACCGCCTCGTCGATCATCGGATCGCGCCCGATCACGTACGGGCGATCCAGCGGATAGGTCTCACCCTCCGCGCTCGTGAGCGAGGCGCCCGGGCCCGCCAGCGTGGACGTGGACGGCGGACCGCCCGCCGCCCGCGTCTCGGCGACCTCGGGCTCCGGCACGTAGGCGGCCGTCGGCGGCTGATCCTCCGGATCCGGGCGATCATCGCGCCGCTCATCGGGGCTCGAGGCGGCCGCGGGCTGCTTCGACAGGTCGGGACCACCGGCACGCGGAGTCGTCGCCGCATTCCGGGGATACACCGGCGCGGCCTTGGGCATGGAATCCGACGCTGACGGGGAAACCGGCTGCACACGACCGGCTTCCGCACCCGCCGAGGGAGCGGGGGTGACACCGGTGTGCGACTGCGCGGGTGTGGGAGCCCGCCGGGTCACATCGGCATTCGGGCCGGAACCGGGCCCGTGTGCGTGCGGTGCAGCGGGCCCGGAGGCGTGCTGTGCGGGTGGCGTGGACGGGTGTTCCGGGCGCGGCGCGGGCGCGCGCTGAGTGGGCGGCGTGGATGGGCGCTGACCAGGTGGTGTGGCCGCGTGCTGCGTCGGCGGTGGGGAGCCGTGCTGGGCCGGTGTGTGCCCGGTGGCAGGTGCGGGCGCGCCGACGGGCCATGACCCCGGCGTGAGACCGGACGCCGGCGTGGGACCGGACGCCGGTGCGGGACCGGACGCCGGTGCGGGACCGGACGCCGGTGCGGGACCGGACGCCGGTGCGGGACCGGACGCCGGTGCGGGACCGGACGCCGGGATGGGACCGGATGCCGGGATGGGACCGGACGTGAGGACTGGCCCGGACGGATGTTGTGTCGCCCGGCCGGATTCGGTCGGGGGCCGATGCTCGGGGGAACGCGGGTGTGGGGGAGCGAAGTCGGGTCCGGGAGCGTGCGCGGCTTTCGCGGGCGAATCGCCGCGGCGCTGGGACGGGAGTCCGGCAAGGGGCGCGTGCACGACTACGCCGCCGCCGGGCACGACGCCCGCGCGCAGATCGCTGTGCGGGGCTTCGCGGGTCGCGTCGTCGGCGGACAGGGTGAGGCGGCGGACCGGGTCCTGAATGATCTCGTCGGCCCAGGTCATGGCGCGCCGGCCGGAGAGGACGCGGTGGCCTTCGGGTCCGTCGACGGTGGCGGTGACCGAGCCGCGCAGCAGGATCAGGATGCCGCCCGCGGTGGGGGCGACCACGCCGAAGGCGGGGGGCTGGGCCGTGCTGCTGGTGAAGACGGTGGCGGCCAGGCGCTGGGCGATGGCCATGCCGGGGTCGGCCGCGTTCGCGGCGGTCTCGGCCGCGCCGAGGATGCGGTCCGTGGACGGGCTCTCGCCGTGCAGGACGATCACCACGCTTCCGAACCGGGCGACCAGTCCGGCCCCGGGTATCACCCCGACCGTCGTCGGAATCCGACCCATGCGCGCCTCCCTCTCCCCGCACCTCTCCCCGCGCTCGGAATATCGCAGCCAAGCATATGGCCGTTCCACACCCGTGGCATATGGCCGTTCCACACGCGTGCCCATGGCCTGTTCCACAGCCGTGCCCATGGCCCGTTCCACAGCCGTTCGCGGCGACACGTGATCGGGCGGATCGCGGCAATGCGGCCCGAAGTCGCAATCCGGGGGCCAGGATCGAGGCATCGTGCCGGGGCAGTCGGCCCCGGCGGCACCCGATGAGGACCGAACCATGACGGGCTCGATCATCAGGACCACCACCGCCTCGGCGGCCACCCTCGCCGCCGTCGCCGCGCTCGCCGCACTGGCCGCCCCCGCCGGGGCCACCGGCACCCGGGTCGGTATCGACCCGGGCATCAGCTTCGGCCCGGCCACCAACTACGGCACCGGTTGCAGCTACGACATCGACGGGATCGTCGACGACCCGGTCACCCCGGTCGTCTTCTACGACAACAGCATCCCCTTCGCCGTCGCCAACCCCTCCGGCTCCCTGGCCCAGGCCCGCTGGACCCCCACCACGCCCGGACCGCACCGCCTGCAGATCTGGCAGCGCCACCCCGGCTCCCCGGACGTCTTCCCCTACGTCGACATCCAGGTCGGCACCGGACTGCCCACCGGATCGGGCTGCGCCGTCACCGGCTGACCGCCGCCCCGCCCCGGCCGGCCGCCGCGCCGTGCCTGGCTGGTCGCCGCGCCATCCCTGGATGGCAGCCGTGCTGTGTCTGACCGACCGCCGTGTGTGCCGGGCTGGCTGGCGCGGCGTCTCCAGTCGGCGGCCGTATGTGTCTGGCTGGCCGCCGCGCTGCCTGGTGACCGTCGCGGCCACGACCACGAGCATTTCCCGGAGAACGCCCATACGCGGGGCCGGCACAGACGCGCGGACGGCGGGTGGGAACTACAGGAAGGCGGCCAGCGCGGCCGGTTCGGCGGCCTTGCGGTCGGTATCGACCAGGCCGATCCGGGTCCGGCGGTCGAGCAGATCGGATTCGTCCAGCGCGCCCTCATGGCTGACCGCGTAAGCGAATTCGGCCCCGGTGACATCCATGCCGGGGGCGACCTCCGTCGCCAGCGTCGGATGTCGGCGAGCCAGTTCCAGCACCGCGGCCGCCTCGCTGCCGTAGCGCTCGACCAGGCGCGGCGGGGCCTCGATGGCGTCGCGCTCCGCACCGGAGACCGCGCCCACCAGCGGCAGCGCGCGAGTGCGGCACGGCCCGGCGGACAGCCGCGCGTGCCCGACGGCCGCGTCCACGGCGTCCTCGGCCATCTTCCGATAGGTGGTGAGCTTGCCGCCGACCACGGTGATCACGCCGGTCGGGGAGGTCAGCACCGCGTGCTCGCGGGAGATGTCGGCGGTACTGTCGTCCCCGGTGCGCAGCAGCGGGCGCAGGCCCGCGAAGCTGCCGCGGATATCGCTGCGGCGCAACGGCTCCCGCAGCACGGTGTTGACGGTGTCGAGCAGGAAGTCGATCTCGCCGTCGGTGGCGTGCGGGACGTCCGGCACCGGGCCGGGCGCCTCCTCGTCGGTGAGGCCCAGGTACACCCGGTTGTGCGCGGCCGGGAACGCGAAGATGAAACGGCTGGTGCTGCCCGGGATCGGCACGGTCAGCGAGGCGGTCAGGCCGCCGAACGCGGCCGCGTCGAACACCAGGTGGGTGCCGCGCGAGGGCCGCAGCTCGATGCTCGGATCCACCTGATCGGCCCACACGCCGGTGGCGTTCACCACCGAACGCGCTGTCACGGACAGGGTTTCACCGGTCAGCGTGTCCCGCAGCGTGGCCGAGGTGCCGGTGACGTCGACGGCCTCGACCCGGGTCAGCACCGTCGCGCCCTCCCGCGCCGCGGTGCGGGCGATGGCCATCACCAGTCGCGCGTCGTCCACCAATTGCCCGTCCCAGGCCAGCAATCCGCCGCGCAGTCCGGACCGCCGCACGGTCGGGGCCAGCCGCAGCGCCTCCGCGGCCGCGACCCGCCGCGAGCGCGGCAGCACCGACGCCGGGGTCCCAGCCGTCCGGCGCAGCACGTCCCCGGCCAGGAATCCGGTGCGCACCAGCAGCTTCTGTGCCGTGCCGATACTCGGCAGCAGCGGCACCACCTGTGGCAGCGCCCGGGTCAGGTGCGGGGCGGTGCGGGTCAGCAGGATGTCGCGCTCGACCGCGCTCTCGTGCGCGATCCCGACCCCGCCGCTGGCCAGGTACCGCAGCCCGCCGTGCACCAGTTTGGAGCTCCACCGGCTGGTGCCGAACGCGAAGTCGTGCTTCTCCACCAGGACCGTGCGCAGCCCGCGCGCCGCCGCGTCCAGCGCCACGCCGACGCCGGTGATGCCGCCGCCGATCACCAGCAGGTCGATCGCGGACCCGTCGCCCAGCGCGGTCAGCTCCCGCTGCCGTCGCTCGCGATTGAGCGCGGAATTGGATCGATCCGAATTGCTGGTCATGTCAGGGCCTTTCGATGCGATGCGGTGTCGATGGATAGGGGGTGAGTCCGTGGCGTCGCGCCGCCGGAGGGCCGATCCGTCCGCGGATCCGGCGCCCGTTCCGGACCCCGTCGAGTCCGTCCACGTGGACGGAATCGGTGCGCGGGCGCGGGATTCGGTCGCCGGATGCGTTCATCGCGGGCCGCAGTCGCCGGGGGCGGGGGTCAGGTAGCCGTGCAGGGCGTGGGTCAGTTCGGCGTCGAGGTGGTCGCTGTCGAGCACCACGGCGAACGCGGAGGCGGACTGGACCGCGGATTGGGCGATCAGCAGGAGCATGGCGGCGAGGTGCGCGGGGTCGCCGGCGCGAATGGAGTTGTCGGCCTGGCCGTTCCGGATGCCCTCGGCGAACAGGTCGATGAGGGCGCGCTGGTTGCGGCCCAGGCGTTCGAAGACGTAGGTCTGCATGACGTCGGCGTCGGCGCGGAAGATCTTGGCGAACAGCGGGTTCCGCCGGATCATGGAGCCGCCGCCGACGATCGCGCCGACCAGGCGTTCCCGGGCGGTGCCGGTGCTGGGGGCGGTGTCCGCGACGATCTCGCGCAGTTCCCGCACCAGCAGGTCGGCCACCAGGGAACCGGTGTCGGGCCAGCGCCGGTACACGGTGGGCCGGCTGACGCCCGCGCGGCGGGCCACCTCGGTCAGGGTGGTGCGCCGGACGCCGAATTCGGCCACGCAGGCGCGCGCCGCGTCCAGGATCGCCCGGTCGACGGCGGAAGATGGTTCGGTAGAGCTCATGGTTGCCACCATGGGAGAGTAGTTGCCGTTACTGCTTGACATTCTATGTCACACTGTAACGCATGGTCGACACACAAGCAGCGTCCGCATCCACCGCAAACTCGGGCGAGCCGCAGGTCCGCCCGAGTATGGTGTGGGACGCCTGGGGCTCCCCGGCCGGACACAAACCACTGTCCGAGCAGATCCGGGGACTGCTCACGCAGGTTTTCGGGGTGTCCGGCGAGCCGGCGACCCGTCGCGATGAGGGCGACGTGGCGCTGCGCGCGTCCGCACTCACACCGGAACAGCACACCGGGCTCGTCGCGGTGGTCGGAACCGAGCATGTGTCCGTCGACCACCGCGACCGGTTGCTCCGCGCGGGCGGCAAATCCACCCCCGACCTGCTGCGCCGCCGTGCCGACGGGGAACAGGACGCGCCCGACGCCGTCGTCTTCCCCGCCGATCACGACCAGGTTCTCGCGATCCTGAAGTACTGCGCCGCCAACGCCATCGCGGTCGTCCCCTTCGGTGGCGGCACCAGCGTCGTCGGCGGCCTCGATCCGGCACGCGGCGGCTTCGGCGCCGTTCTCGCCCTCGACCTGCGCCGCCTCGACACCCTCACCGACGTCGACCCGATCAGCGGCACCGCCACCCTCGGCGCGGGCCTGTCCGGTCCGCAGGCCGAGGAACTGCTTGCCCGCCACGGCCTTTCACTCGGCCACTTCCCGCAGAGCTTCGAATACGCCACCATCGGCGGCTTCGCGGCCACCCGGTCCTCGGGCCAGGCCTCGGCCGGGTACGGGCGTTTCGACGACATGATCCAGCGCTTCAAGGTCGCCACCCCTGCGGGCGATCTCGACCTGGGCCGCGCTCCCGCCTCCGCCGCCGGACCCGACCTGCGTGAATTGTTCTCCGGCTCCGAGGGCGCGCTCGGCATCATCACCGAGGTCACCCTGCGCGTGCACCCGATTCCGGAGACCACCGGCTATCAGGCCTGGTCCTTCCCTGACTTCACCACCGGCGCCAACGCCCTGCGCGCGGTCATCCAGGCCGGGGCCGCCCCGACCGTCATGCGGTTGTCCGACGAGGCCGAGACCGGCCTGAACCTGGCCCGCGCCGGGGACATCGGCGGCGCCGCCGTCGGCGGCTGCCTCGCCGTCACCACCTTCGAGGGCACCGCCGCGCACGTCACCGCCCGCAGCGCCGAGGCCGCCGCCCTGCTGGCCGCCGCCGGCGGCACCGCGCTGGGTGAGGGCCCGGCCAAGGAATGGGAGCACGGCCGCTTCGCCGCCCCCTACCTGCGGGACGCGCTGCTGGACGTCGGTGTGCTGTGCGAGACGCTGGAAACCGCCACCACCTGGAGCAATCTCGCCAACCTGAAGGAGCGGGTGACCGCGGCGCTGGTCGACGCGCTCGGCCAACCGGCCCTGGTCATGTGCCACATCTCGCACACCTACCCGACCGGCGCCTCGCTGTACTTCACCATCGTCGCCAAGCAGGCCGAGGACCCGATCGCGGGCTGGGCCGTGGCCAAGAAGGCCGCGGGCGACGCCATCGTGGCCGCCGGCGGCACCATCACCCACCACCACGCCATCGGCGCGGATCACCGCCCGTGGATGACCGACGAGGTCGGTGACCTGGGCGTCCAGGTGCTGCGCGCGGTGAAGAACGCCGTCGACCCCACCGGAATCCTCAACCCTGGGAAGCTGATTCCGTGAGAACCATCCGCTCCATCGCCCTGGTGACCAACCCGCTGTCCGGGCACGGCAAGGGCGCCACGGTCGCCGTCGAAGCGGCCAACCGGTTCGCCGAGTTCGGCGTCCAGGTCACCGAGATCCTCGGCGACTCCGCCGCCGAGAGCGAACGCCTGGTCCGCAAGGCCCTCGCCGACCCGGACGCCCGCCCCGACGCCGTCGTCGCCGCGGGCGGCGACGGCCTGGTCGGTGTCGTCCTGCAAGCCCTGGTCGGCACCGGCGTCCCGCTGGGCCTGATCCCCGGCGGCACCGGCAACGACCTGGCCCGCGAACTCGGCGTCCCCGACGACACCGCCGCCGCGGTGGCCACCATCCTCGACGGCCGCACCCGCGCCATCGACCTCGGCACCGTCGAGACCGAGGAGTCGGGCCGCGCCATCTGGTTCGCCACCGTCACCGGCACCGGACTCGACGCCCGGGTCACCCTGCGCGCCAACGCCTTGCGCTGGCCCAACGGACCCATGCGCTACACCGTCGCGGCCCTGCTCGAACTCGCGGGCAAGCTCGCGGTGCCGTACCGCATCGAACTGACCGGTTCCCCCGACCACCCGGACGGCACGGTCCTCGAACTCGACGCGGTCATGGTGGCGGTCGGCAACACCCGCACCTACGGCGGCGGCATGCTCATCACCCCCGACGCCCTGATCGACGACGGCCTGCTCGACCTCACCGTCGTCGGCGCCATGTCCCGCCTGGAAATGCTGCGCCTGCTCCCGACCCTGTCCTCGGGCAAGCGCATCGACCACCCGGCCGCGGTCCAGTACCAGGCCCGCGAGATCCGCCTCACCGCCCCGGGCGCACCCGCCACGGCGGACGGCGACCCGGCCGGTCTGCTCCCGGCGCTGTTCCGCGCCCACCCCGCAGCGCTGGACGTCCTCGTCCCCTGAGTCGCGCACACCGGTGCCCCACGTCGAAAGGCGTGGGGCACCAGTCGTATTCAGGCCGGGCGGGCGATCAGCAGGTAACCCGTCATCGGCCGGTCGGGAACCTCGCGCTGATCGACGGTGAGGCCGGCCCGCTCCAGCGCCGCACGAACCTCGGTGACCGGGCGCAGCGTGAATCCGTAAGGAGTGAAGGGCATTTTCGCCATCGCATCCGGATCGCCGATGCCGATCACCAAGCGGCCCTTCGGCTTCAGGACACGGGCCAGCTCGGCGCAGGCCGTGTCCAGTTCGGGCACGAAATAGATGGTGTTGCAGGTGATTACGGCGTCCAGCGAGTCGTCCGCCAGAGGCAGCCCGGTGAGCGACCCCTCGACCAGGCGCAGCCGGTGGGAGGACACGTCGGCCGAGTACTCGGTGCGCGCCTTGGCGAGCATGTCCGCGGAGAGTTCGACACCGGTCACGGTGCCGGTGGTGCCGACCCGGCCCAGCAGCAGGGTGAGGCCGATGCCGCCGCCGAAGCCGATGTCGGCGGCCGCGTCGGTGGGCGTCACCTCCGCGGCGGTGACCGCGGCCTCGATCAGGGGGCGGTTGCTGCGGTTGAGCACGCGGGCGACCACCTTGCCGAGGCGGCCGCGGGGGTGGCCCAGCTGGCCGGCGACCGTCGACATCAACCGTGTGACAATCGGATTCATGGATTTCAGGCTACCGGCCGGTCGCCTCGAAAGGGTTGTGTGACGACACGGAAACGACTCCGGTCACGACGCGGAAACAATGTGTCCGACGCAACGTGAATGCAACGAAACCTGGTCTACCCTGGCCCATTTGGCGCAGAACCTGAGAATTGGCCAAGGATCCGGGGGAATGCGCCGAAACGGCGGTACGCTGGCCATCGAGGGCGGGGCTTTCGGTGTCCCTCATCCACCGAGAGCCCCGCCCTTCGGCTATCCAATTCGCCCCCGGGATTCGCCCCTGGGAAAAACCCGGTTCTTGGGCGATAATCCCAGCCCTTAGAATCACACGGTGACCAGCGCAGCCTCTGAGAACCCGCGTAATCGTGCCGATGCCCTCCCCAAGAGCTGGAACCCCAGCGACGTCGAGGCCGACCTGTACGAGCGCTGGGTAGGCGCCGGTTACTTCACCGCCGACCCGAGCAGCGCCAAGCCCGCGTACTCCATCGTGCTGCCCCCGCCCAACGTCACCGGCACCCTGCACATGGGCCACGCCCTCGACCACACCCTCATGGACCTGCTGACCCGCCGCAAGCGCATGCAGGGCTTCGAGGTGCTGTGGCTGCCCGGCATGGACCACGCCGGCATCGCCACCCAGACCGTGGTGGAGAAGCAGCTCGCCGTCGACGGCAAAACCAAGGAAGACTTCGGCCGCGAACTGTTCGTCGACAAGGTCTGGGACTGGAAGCGCGAATCCGGCGGCCAGATCCAGGGCCAGATGCGCCGCCTCGGCGACGGCGTCGACTGGAGCCGCGACCGCTTCACCATGGACGAGGGCCTGTCCCGCGCCGTGCAGACCATCTTCAAGCGCCTCTACGACGCGGGCCTGATCTACCGCGCCGAGCGCCTGGTGAACTGGTCGCCCGTCTTGAAGACCGGTATCTCCGACCTCGAGGTGGACCACAAGGAGGTCGAGGGCGAGCTCGTCTCGCTGCGCTACGGCTCGCTGAACGACGACGAGCCGCACGTGATCGTGGCCACCACCCGCGTCGAGACCATGCTCGGCGACACCGCCGTCGCGGTGCACCCCGACGACGAGCGCTACCAGGCCCTCATCGGCACCACCGTGTACCACCCGATCACCGGGCGCCAGATCCCGATCGTGGCCGACGACTACGTGGACCCCGAATTCGGCTCCGGTGCGGTCAAGATCACCCCGGCGCACGACCCCAACGACTTCGAGCTCGGCCTGCGCCACAACCTGCCCATGCCGACCATTATGGACATCACCGGCAAGATCGCCGACAGCGGAACCGAATTCGACGGCATGGACCGCTTCGAGGCCCGGGTCAAGATCCGTGAGCGGCTCGAGTCCGAGGGCCGCGTGGTCGGCCGCAAGTACCCCTACATCCACCAGGTCGGCCACTCCGAGCGCTCCGGCGAACCCATCGAACCCCGCCTGTCCATGCAGTGGTGGGTCAAGGTCGAGGGCATCGCCAAGGCCGCCGGTGACGCGGTTCGCAACGGCGATGTGAAGATCCACCCGGCCGGCCAGGAACCGCGCTGGTTCGAGTGGGTCGACAACATGCACGACTGGAACATCTCCCGCCAGCTGTGGTGGGGCCACCGCATCCCGATCTGGTACGGCCCCGAGGGCGAGATCGTCTGTGTCGGACCTGACGAGCAGGCCCCCGAGGGCTACGTCCAGGACCCGGACGTGCTCGACACCTGGTTCTCCTCGGGCCTGTGGCCCTTCTCCACCATGGGCTGGCCCGACTCGACCGAGGAACTCCAGAAGTTCTATCCCACCAGCGTGCTGGTCACCGGCTACGACATCCTCTTCTTCTGGGTCGCCCGGATGATGATGTTCGGCATGTTCGTCTCCGACGACCCGGTGCTCACCGCGGGCAAGGACGCCAAGCAGGTCCCGTTCCAGGATGTGTTCCTGCACGGCCTGATTCGCGACGAACACGGCAAGAAGATGTCGAAGTCGCGCGGCAACGGCATCGACCCGCTGGACTGGATCAACGAGTACGGCGCCGACGCCACCCGCTTCACCCTGGCCCGCGGCGCCCAGCCCGGCGGCGACCTCTCGGTCGGCACCGCGCACGTCACCGCCTCGCGCAGCTTCATCACCAAGCTGTTCAACGCCACCAAGTTCGCGCTCATGAACGGTGCGCAGCCGGGCGAACTGCCCGACCGCGACACCCTCACCGACAGCGACCTGTGGATCCTGGACCGCCTCGACGAGGTCATCGCCGAGGTCGACGGCGCCCTGGACCGCTACGAGTTCAGCAAGGCCCTCGAAGGGCTCTACCACTTCGCGTGGGACGAATTCTGCAGCTGGTACCTGGAATTGGCGAAGGTCCAGTTCGCCGCCTCCGAGGAGCGCGCCGCCAGTACCCGCGTCGTGCTCGGCACCGTCCTCGACGCCGTGCTGCGCCTGCTGCACCCGGCCGTCCCCTTCGTCACCGAGACCCTGTGGCAGGCCCTCACCGACGGCGCGGAGGGCGAGTCCATCGTCATCTCCTCCTGGCCGGCCGTCTCCGGCGCGACCGCCGACGCCGCGGCCGCCCGCCGCGTCGCCGACACCCAGAAGCTGATCACCGAGATCCGTCGCTTCCGCGCCGACCAGGGCCTGGCCGACAGCCAGAAGGTGGCGGCCACGCTGATCGGCATCGACACCGCCGACCTGCTCGCCCAGGAAGCCGGAATCGCCAACCTGGCCAAGCTCACCGCCGCCGGCGACGACTTCGCCGCCACCGCGTCACTGGAGGTGCGCCTGTCCGCCGCCACCGTGACCGTCGAGATCGACACCTCCGGCACCGTCGACCTCGACGCCGAGCGCCGCCGCCTGGAGAAGGACCTCGCCGCCGCGCAGAAGGAGCTCGCCGGCACCAACGGCAAGCTCGGCAACGAGGCCTTCCTGGCCAAGGCCCCCGACGAGGTGGTCGCGAAGATCAAGGCGCGCAAGGAGATCGCCGAGGGCGACGTCGAGCGCGTCACCGCACGTCTGGCCGAGATCGCCAAGCTGGCCGCAAAGTGAACGACGAACCGGAGCGTCAGTACGCGGAGGGCTCGCTGTCCCACGGCACCTCGCCGGTGGATCTCGCCGAAATGGCGCTGGTCGAGGCCGAACTCGACCAGCGCTGGCCGGAGACCAAGATCGAGCCGTCGCTGTCCCGGATCGCGACGCTGATGGACCTGCTGGGCTCGCCCCAGCAGTCCTATCCGGCCATCCACATCGCGGGCACCAACGGCAAGACCTCGGTCACCCGCATGATCGACTCGCTGCTCACCGCACTGCACCGGCGCACCGGCCGGATCACCAGCCCGCACCTGCAGCTGGCGACCGAGCGCATCGCCATCGACAACGCGCCCATCACGCCGGGGCGCTATGTCGAGGTGTACCGGGAGCTGCTGCCGTACATCGAGATGATCGACGCGCAGTCCAAAGCCGCGGGCGGCCCGGCCATGTCGAAGTTCGAGGTGCTCACCGGAATGGCCTACGCGGCCTTCGCCGAAGCGCCGGTCGACGTGGCCGTGGTGGAGACCGGACTGGGCGGCCGCTGGGACGCCACCAATGTGATCGACGGCCAGGTCGCTGTCATCACCCCCATCGGTCTCGACCACACCGAATACCTCGGCCCCGACCTCACCTCCATCGCGGGGGAGAAGGCCGGGATCATCAAGAAGGCCCCCGAGGACGAACTGTCCCCACGCGACACCGTCGCCGTCATCGCCCAGCAGGAACCCGAGGTCATGGACGTCCTGCTGCGCCGGGCGGTGGAGGTCGACGCCGCGGTCGCGCGCGAAGGCTCGGAGTTCCAAGTACTTTCGCGTCGCGTCGCCATCGGCGGCCAGATGCTCGAACTCCAGGGCCTGGGCGGCGTCTACGACGAGATCTTCCTGCCCATGCACGGCGAACACCAGGCCCGCAACGCCGTGCTGGCGCTGGCCGCGGTCGAGGCGTTCTTCGGTGCGGGCGCGTCCCGCCAGCTCGACATCGACGCGGTGCGAGCCGGATTCGCGGCCGTGCTCAGCCCGGGCCGCATGGAGCGCATGCGCAGCGCGCCCACCATCTTCATCGACGCCGCCCACAACCCGCACGGCGCCAAGGCGCTGGCCGCCACCCTCACCAGCGAATTCGACTTCCGCAAACTGGTCGGCGTGATCGCGGTACTGGGCGACAAGGACGCGGGCGGCATCCTCGACGCCCTGGAACCGGTCTTCGACGAGATCGTGGTCACCGAGAACGGCTCCCCGCGCGCCCTGCCCGTCGACGACCTGGCCAACCTCGCGGTCCAGCGCTTCGGCGACGAACGCGTGGCCGTCGCCCACGACCTGGCCGACGCCATTGAAACCGCCATCGCCCTCGCCGAAGGCGGGGAGGACGGCGAACTGGTCTCGGGCGCGGGCATAGTCATCACCGGCTCGGTCGTCACCGCCGGGTCCGCCCGCAGCCTGTTCGGAAAGGATCCCGCATGAGCGACGCCACCCCCGAGGTTCCGCCCCCGGCCACCGACCCGTGGAAGGGCCTGCGCGGCGTCATGGCCGGGACCCTGGTCCTGGAGGCCATCACCGTGCTGCTCGCGCTGCCGGTGATCAGCGCGGTCGGCGGCGGCCTGCGCTGGTGGTCGGTGCTCTACGTGGTGGGCCTGGCCGTGGTCATGTTCCTGGGCGCGGGCGTGCAGCGCCGTTCCTGGGCCATCCCGTTCAACCTGGCCCTGCAGGTGGCTCTGCTGCTGGGCGGCTTCATCCACATCTCGATCCTGGTGATCGGTGTGGTGTTCGTCGCCGTGTGGGTCTTCGTGCTGTTCCTGCGCTCGGACGTGAAGAAGCGCATGGAGGCGGGAACCCTGCCCAGCCAGCGCATGTCGGGGGCCTGAGTAGCGCCGCCGAATCGGGCAGGCCGGGGCATCCGCCCCGGCCTGCGTTTTTCCTGCCGAGCAAGCGACGGTTAGGCTTCACGCGTGACTGAGCAGACCTTGGTACTCATCAAGCCCGACGGCGTGGCCCGTGGCCTCGTCGGGGAGATCATCACCCGCATCGAGCGCAAGGGCCTGAAGCTCGCGGCCATGAAGCTCGTGAACGTCTCCGAGGAAGTGGCTGTCGTCCACTACGCCGAGCACGCCGAGCGTCCGTTCTTCGGTTCCCTGATCGAGTTCATCACCTCCGGCCCGGTCGTCGCGGCCGTGCTCGAGGGTGAGCGCGCCATCGCCGCCTTCCGTCAGATCGCCGGCGGCACCGACCCGGTCGAGAAGGCCGTCCCGGGCAGCATCCGCGGCGACTACGCCCTCGAGACCCAGTTCAACCTCGTGCACGGCTCGGACTCGCCCGAGTCCGCCAAGCGCGAGATCGACATCTGGTTCCCCGGGTTCGCGCACTGATCTTCCGGGAGCGTTTGCTCCCGCTTCCTCGTCGGCCGGGTCCGGGGCCACGCCCCCGGACCCGCCACCCAGCGGCCGCTCGCGAGACTCGCGAGGCCGCTCCGGGCCGCGTGGGCACGACGCCCCGGCACGGTGTGGGATACTGGCTCTGGAAGTGACCGACGCCGGCCGTTTGCGGCAGGCATCGTTCACCTCCGATTGACACCGCGGAGCGACGGACGATCATCGCTGCCGCCGACGGCTCCAAGACTCGGCCGCCGGGCAGGCACGCTGGATGAACGCTCGTGACACGGAGTTGAGCCAACCAACCAGGCGCCACGTGACCAGTTAGCCCGAACGACGAGATACCGGTGATAACGGGCCACGCGGCGCGAAGACTTACGATCTCGCGCCCCCGGGCGTGAGGCCAACAAGACAGCGCCCCCGCGTCGGCCGCGTCACTCCTCGGAGGAACGCGCCCGGGGGCCCCGAGGAGATTTCGTGGCCGATCAAGAGCCGCAGGACGCATCGCAGGTGAACGGTGAAGGGGGCGCTCAGATCACCCCGGCTGCCGGACAATTGCCGGAACGGATCCGAGTGCACGCACTGGCGAAGCTGCTGGGCACCACCAGCAAACGTATTCTGGCCCACCTGACCGAGATGGGCGCGCAGGCGAGAAGCCCGCAATCCAGCCTGGACCGGACCGTCGCCGAGACCGTGCGCGACGCCTTCGGACCGCGTGATGTCGAGGCCGCCCCCGCCGGGCCCGAACCGATCGCGGAGACCACCGTCGACGCCGCTATCGCCGCGGCCGACGACCGGGCCGCCGACGAACTGGCCGCCGAGGAAGTGGAGGCCGCCGAGGCCGCCGCCCCGTCCGCCACCGCGCAGACCACCCTGTTCGCCAGCCCCTTCCTGAGCGAGGCGCAGGCCGAGGAACAGGTCCAGTACCAGCCGTCCGCCGTCGTCGCGGCGCCGCTGTTCCTGTCGCCGGACGCCACC
This sequence comes from Nocardia sp. CA-145437, assembly GCF_050956485.1. Classification (NCBI taxonomy): domain Bacteria; kingdom Bacillati; phylum Actinomycetota; class Actinomycetes; order Mycobacteriales; family Nocardiaceae; genus Nocardia; species Nocardia sp. CA-145437. The sequence continues at coordinate 1,877,962 of NZ_CP191204.1, forward strand.
GCGGTCGAGGAGACCCGCCGCAAGCGGCGCGAGCGCAAGCCGCGCGCCGAAGAGCCGGTGGCCGAGGAGAAGGTCACCGAGGACACCGCGGTCACCGAGGAGACCGCCGCCGAGGACGCCGAGGACGAGGGCGACTGGGACGGCGATCAGGATCGCGAGCAGCGTGAGGGCACCTCGCGCCGCCGTCGCCGGGGCCGTCGCGGCCGCGGCCGGGGCCGGGGCGAGCAGCACGGTGACGCCGAGGGTGAGGACGGCGACGAGTCCGAGGCCGAGGACGAGTCGGCCGAATCCGCCGAGACCGACACCGCCGACGAGGACGACGACGCGGGCGTGCCCGAGGGTTCGAGCAGCCGTCGCCGCCGTCGCCGTCGTCGCCGCAAGGGCGGAGACGACAACGAGCCCGAGGTCTCCGAGGACGATCCGCCGAACACCGTCGTGCACGAGCGCGAGCCGCGCAGCAAGCGCCGCGCCCAGGTCGACGAGGTGCAGGGCATCAGCGGTTCGACCCGCCTGGAGGCCAAGCGCCAGCGCCGTCGCGACGGTCGCGAGGCCGGCCGCCGCCGTCCGCCGATCCTGACCGAGTCGGAGTTCCTGGCCCGCCGTGAGGCGGTGGACCGGGTGATGGTGGTGCGCGAGAAGCACTTCGCCGACCACCCGGCCTCCACCACCCAGGTGGCGGTGCTCGAGGACAACATCCTGGTCGAGCACTTCGTGACCTCCACGGGCTCGGCGTCCATGGTCGGCAATGTGTACCTGGGCAAGGTGCAGAACGTGCTGCCGTCGATGGAGGCCGCCTTCGTCGACATCGGCCGCGGCCGCAACGGCGTGCTGTACGCGGGCGAGGTGAACTGGGAGGCCGCCGGTCTGGGCGGCAAGGAGCGCAAGATCGAGCAGGCGCTCAAGCCCGGTGACACCGTGCTGGTGCAGGTGTCGAAGGATCCGGTGGGCCACAAGGGCGCTCGCCTGACCACGCAGATCAGCCTGGCCGGCCGCTTCCTGGTGTACGTGCCGGGTGGTTCGTCGACCGGTATCTCGCGCAAGCTGCCCGACACCGAGCGCAAGCGGCTCAAGGAGATCCTGCGCGACATCGTGCCGCAGGACGCGGGCGTCATCATCCGCACCGCGTCCGAGGGCGTCTCCGAGCCGGAGCTGGCCCGCGACGTGGAACGGCTGCAGGCGACCTGGCGCACCATCGAGGAGCAGTCCAAGCAGGGCTCCGGCGCGCCGAAGACCCTGTACGAGGAGCCGGACCTGCTGGTCAAGGTGGTCCGCGACCTGTTCAACGAGGACTTCTCGAAGCTGGTCATCGAGGGTGAGCGCGCCTGGACCACGGTCGAGAGCTACGTCCGCACGGTCGCTCCCGACATGCTGGCCCGCGTCGAGCGCTACGACAACAGCGGTGTCGACGTGTTCGGCAGCCTGCGCATCGACGAGCAGCTGGCCAAGGCGCTGGACCGCAAGGTGTGGCTGCCCTCGGGCGGCACCCTGGTGATCGACCGCACCGAGGCCATGACCGTCATCGACGTCAACACCGGCAAGTTCACCGGGTCGGGCGGGTCCAACCTCGAGGAGACGGTGACCCGCAACAACCTGGAGGCGGCCGAGGAGATCGTGCGCCAGATGCGGTTGCGCGATATCGGCGGCATGATCGTGGTCGACTTCATCGACATGGTACTGGAGTCCAACCGGGATCTGGTGCTGCGCCGCCTCACCGAGGCGCTGGGCCGCGACCGCACCCGTCACCAGGTCTCCGAGGTCACCTCGCTGGGCCTGGTCCAGATGACCCGGAAGAAGCTGGGCACCGGCCTGGTCGAGGCGTTCTCCACCACCTGTGAGACCTGCCACGGCCGCGGCATCCTGGTCCACAACTACCCGGTCGAGTCGTCGGCTCCGGCCGGGGACAGCGGTGAGGGCGTGAGCCGCCGCGAGGGTTCGCGTCGTCGTCGCAAGGACCGCAACGCGGCCGCCGCCGAGGCTGCCCCGGCCGTCGAGCCGGTGGCCGAGGAACCGGCCGAGAAGCACGAGGACGAGGTGGAGAAGGCCGAGAAGGCCGCCACCAAGCGGGCCCACCCGGTCGCACTGGCCATGGCCGCCCACGCCGATCACCCCGACGAGGACGGTGTCGCCGGTGGCGCGCCGCTCACCAATGGCGCTGCCGCGGCGGCCGTGACCGAGGCCGCCGCCCTGGACGCGGCGGCCGAGGCAGCCGAGCTGGTCGAGGAGGCGCAGGCCGCGTCCGGTGTGCAGGCCGCCGCGTCCGCGTCCGCGGGGGACGCCGCGGTGGTCGACTCCGAGCCGGAGGGAATCGAATCGCCGATCGCCGAGGCGCACGCGGCCGTGGCGGCGGTCGCCGCCGTGGAAGCCGCCGCGGCCGAGCCGGTCGCCGCGTCTCGTCGTCCCGCCCGTCGCCGGGTGGCGCGAACGGCGGCGGCTCCGGCGACCGAGAGCAAGGGCGCGGTGTTCGTGCTCTCCAGCGGTGATCAGGCCGACAAGCCGGGCTTCAACCTCGACGACCTGGCTCCGGCCGTGGTGCCGCCACGGGCTCGCCCGCGTCGCCGGGCCGCGGGCCGTCCGGCCGGTGCGCCGGAGGGCGAGAACTAGCCGGTCAGCGTGAGATGAGCTGTGGCCCCGCCGGATTCCGGCGGGGCCACAGCTTTTCCCCGGGGTGATGAACGCCATTCACGGATCGCTCACGGTCCGGCCATGTCGGGCGCACAGGCTCCGGGCGTCCGATCACGACTGAAGAAGGAAATACCATGGGTTCCGCAGCCGACTTCCTGAGCGATGTGCTCGTGCAGACCATCACCAAGCTGCTCTCCGCGGGCAGCAGCAGCGTCAGCGCGAAGTAGCGCCCGCCACCGGACGACCGTGGCCCCGCCGGAATCCGGTGGGGCCACGGGCTTTTCCCGGCAGATCAGGCGAGTTCGTAGTCGAACCAGATGCGGTGGGTGCCGTCGGCGTCGATGGAGATATCGCCCGTGCCGGTGATGCCCGCGAGCGCGCCGGTGCCGCTGCCCACGACGATGACGAAGAACCCGTCGCGGCGATCGGCGCCCGTGGTCGAGGCCGAGTGCGCGAAGTTGAACGCGCCCGCGCGCCCGTTCAGCGTGCCTTCGAACGATTCCATCGCCAGGTAGGTCCCGATGCCTTTCTCCTGGTCGAAGGCGGCGGTGAACAGGGTGGCCGCCCGCCCGGAGATCTCGCCCTCGAACTGCTTCTCCATCATCGACAGTCCGACCGGCAGGCCGGTGGCGATGGCGGGGTCGGGGGTGACATCGGTGGGGGTGAAGGACTTGACGCTGAAGGTGCCGGTCGCTCGCATGACTCGATTCTGCCGGGGCGGCCGGGTGCGATCTTGTAAGAACGCGACAGCGTGGGCCGAGAGATGGGCTGCCCCGGTTTGGTCGGGGTTGGCGAGTCCTGTAGTCTTGGTCAGTCGCTGCCCCCTGCGATGGCACTCTGTTGTGACTAGTGCTGTGAGTGGGCCCATCGGTTCGCAGAACCTCTGGCCCGAGGCGGCGGTGAATACCCCCAGACCAGTCTGCGGCGGATGCCGGTGTGAACACCGGTGACCGGCCGTGTGAGCATAGTGCCGAGCACTTGTAAAGAAAGAAGGGCAGCCGACCGATGGCAACGTACGCAATCGTCAAGACCGGCGGAAAGCAGTACAAGGTCGCGGTCGGTGACCTGGTGAAGGTCGAGAAGATCGAGGGTGAGCCGGGCACTGCGGTGTCGCTGGCGCCGGTGCTCGTCGTTGACGGCTCCGAGCTGACCTCCGATGCTGACAAGCTGGCGAAGGTTTCCGTGTCCGCCGAGGTCGTCGAACAGACCAAGGGCCCGAAGATCCGCATCCACAAGTTCAAGAACAAGACCGGCTACCACAAGCGTCAGGGCCACCGTCAGAAGCTGACGGTCCTGAAGGTCACCGGCATCAAGTAATCCGACTTGGGGTTCGTCACCCCTGCACGAGGAGTTAGTCATGGCACATAAAAAGGGTGCATCCAGCTCGCGCAATGGTCGCGATTCGAATGCCCAGCGGCTCGGTGTGAAGCGCTTCGGCGGTCAGACCGTCAAGGCCGGCGAGATCCTGGTCCGCCAGCGCGGCACGCACTTCCACCCCGGCGTCAACGTCGGCCGTGGCGGCGACGACACGCTGTTCGCTCTCGAGGCGGGCGCGGTGCAGTTCGGCACCAAGCGTGGTCGCAAGACCGTCAACATCGTGGTGCCGGAGCCGGTGAACGCCTGACCGGCGCACCGGAGTTCGCTCCACTAGCTTTCCGAAGCGGGTCAGGGTTTGTAGTAGCCCTGGCCCGCTTCTTTTTGTTCAGACACAGTGCTGTTCACAGCCCCGCTTCTGTCATTCCTGGCCGAGGCCCGGGGCGTCACATCCAGTCGACAAGTCCTGAAGGAGGATGATCACCGATATGTCCAAATTCATCGACCGTGTCGAGCTGCACGTGCGCGCGGGCAAGGGTGGGCACGGCTGCGCCTCGGTGCGCAGGGAGAAGTTCATGCCGTTGGGTGGTCCCGATGGCGGCAACGGCGGCAATGGCGGGGACGTGACCCTCGAGGTCGACCCGAACGTGCACACGTTGCTGGACTTCCATTTCCATCCGCATGCCAAGGGCGGCAACGGCAAGCCCGGTGAGGGCAGCAACCGCAATGGCAAGCAGGGCGAGGGGCTGCTGCTGAAGGTGCCGGACGGCACCGTGGTGATGAGCCTCGACGGTGAGGTGCTCGCGGACCTGACCGGTGCGGGCACCCAGTATGTGGCGGCGCGCGGCGGTCGCGGCGGGCTGGGTAACGCGGCGCTGGTGTCCAAGGCGCGCAAGGCGCCCGGCTTCGCGCTGCTCGGCGAGGACGGCCAGGAGCGCGATGTCGTTCTGGAGCTGAAGTCGGTCGCCGATGTCGGCCTGGTGGGCTTCCCGTCGGCCGGTAAGTCGTCGCTGGTGTCGGTGCTCTCGGCGGCCAAGCCGAAGATCGCGGACTACCCGTTCACCACGCTCGTGCCGAACCTCGGTGTGGTGCTCGCGGGTGACACCACCTTCACCGTGGCCGATGTGCCCGGTCTGATTCCGGGTGCGAGCGAGGGCCGCGGACTGGGCCTGGACTTCCTGCGGCATCTGGAGCGTTGCGCGGTGCTGGCCCACGTGGTGGACTGCGCCACTCTGGAACCCGGCCGCGATCCGGTGTCGGATGTGGACGCGCTCGAGGCCGAGCTGGCCGCGTATCAGCCCGCGCTGGCCGGTGACACCGGTCTGGGTGATCTGGCCGATCGCCCGCGCGTGGTGATTCTCAACAAGGCCGACATCCCCGATGCCGACGAGCTGGCCGAGTTCGTGCTGCCGGAATTCGAGAAGCGCGGCTGGCCGGTGTTCAAGATCTCGGCGGTGAGCCGGGAAGGTTTGCGGCCGTTGACCTTCGCACTCGCCGAGCTGGTCGCCGAATACCGCACCGCGCATCCGAAGGCGGAGCCGAAGCGCGCGATCATCCGCCCGGTCATCAAGGGCGACAGTGGTTTCCGCGTGATTCGCGATCCCGAGGTCGAGGGCGGCTTCATCGTGGTGGGCGAGCGCCCCGAGCGGTGGGTGCGCCAGACCCAGTTCGACAACGACGAGGCCGTGGGTTACCTGGCCGACCGCCTGGCTCGCCTCGGCGTCGAGGACGAGCTGGTCAAGCTGGGTGCGGAGCCCGGCGCTTCGGTGACCATCGCGGACTACTGCTTCGATTGGGAGCCTTCGATTTCCGCGGGCGTGGAAACCTTGATGACCCGCCGCGGCGTGGACCCGCGTCTGGATCAGACCGAGCGCATCGGCGCGGCGGAGCGCAAGCACGCCTCGCGCGTGCGCCGTGGTCTGGTCACCGACGACGAGTAATACAGTGCCGCGTGGCCGTTCGCGAGGAGGCGAGCGGCCGGTGCGGACGGACAATGAATTCGGGTGCGACGGTGCGTGGGTATCGCGGGCGAATTGAGGTGTGGTGCAAGTGAGTTCGAGTGGCGCGCAGGCCAATGGAGCGGCGGAGCTCGGCGCTGACGGGCTCAGTGCCGCGCGGCGGGCAATCGCGTCCGCGCGCAGCGTCGTGGTGAAGATCGGGTCGTCGGCGCTGACCAGCCTGGAAGGCGGTCTGGACACCGGCCGCCTGGACCAGCTGGCCGACGCGGTCGAGGGCCGCATGCGGGCGGGTTCGGATCTGGTGGTGGTGTCCTCGGGCGCCATCGGTGCGGGCATGGCCCCGCTCGGATTGTCCAAGCGGCCCAAGGATCTCGCCACCAAGCAGGCCGCCGCGAGTGTCGGTCAGCTGGCGCTGGCGCACGCGTGGGGGACCTCGTTCGCCCGCTACGACCGGGTGGTCGGGCAGGTGTTGTTGAGCGCGGGCGACTTCGGCCGCCGCGAGCCGCATCGCAATGCGCAGCGGACCCTGGACCGGCTGCGGTCGCTGCACGCCATCGCCGTGGTGAACGAGAACGATACTGTCGCAACGGAAGAGATCCGGTTCGGCGACAACGACCGGCTCGCGGCGCTGGTCGCGCATCTGGTGGGCGCGGACGCGCTGATCCTGCTGTCGGACGTGGACGGCCTCTACGACGGTGACCCGCGCAAGGGTTCGGCGAACTTCATCCCCGAGGTGCGCAGCAGTGCGGATCTGGACGGCGTGATCGCCGGTTCGGGTGGTGCGCTGGGTACCGGGGGCATGGCGTCGAAGCTGTCCGCCGCCCGGCTGGCCGCCGACGCCGGCGTGCCCGTGCTGCTGGCCGCCGCGTCGGACGCGGCGGCGGCGTTGTCGGGCGCGACGGTGGGCACGGCCTTCGCGGCGCGCCCGGTTCGGTTGTCGGCCCGCAAGTTCTGGGTCCGGCACGCCGCCGACGCGCGGGGTGCGGTGCATCTGGACGCGGGTGCGGTGGCGGCCGTGGCCGAGCGTCGCCATTCCCTGCTGGCAGCGGGGATCACCGAGGTGACGGGGCATTTCTTCGGTGGTGACGTGATCGATCTGATCGCTCCGGACGGCGGGCTGGTGGCCCGCGGTGTGGCGGCCTATGACAGCGATGAGCTGCAGACGATGAAGGGCCGTTCCACGGCCGTGCTGCCCGACAGCATGCAGCGCCCGGTCGTGCATGCCGACGACCTGGTGAAGGTTTAGTCGAGCGCCGGTTACGGGCGAATTGCGCTGGGGGAGAGGGCAAGTAACCGTACAGACTGGGCGGTCGTTCTCCTACTCGAGGGGCAGTGGGAGGGCGGGGGAAGGGCGGTGGGCGGGACCGGCGATCGGTTCATCCTGGAAGTGCACCCGGTGCCGCATCGAGATGTGCCCTTCGCCGATAGCGGTTGCCCGGATCCGGCGCGGTCCGCCCTTGCCGCGCCGGGCTCGCGGTCCGGCGGCCGCCCGCGGCTCCGGGTGCGCCCGCAGCGCCCGTGGAGGTAGGTATGTACGTACCCCAACCTGATAGCACCCAGTGGTGGCGGGCGAGCGGCCGTGACACCAGAGGCGACGACCCGCTGCTGCCCGACTGGCATGAACTGCTGGCCGCGTTCTGCGGTCACATCGGGGATCAGCCCGAGGACCACCCGGTCACCCGCTGGTCCCGCGCGCTGGCCGAACTGCATCTGCAGCGACGCCGGGTCCGCTCCGGCGACGTGGGCGGAATCGACGAGCTACGCGCTCAGCTGGTGACGTTCATCGACGAGTGGGTGTCGAGCCGAGCGCTGCGGAGGGGTGCAGCGCGGGCCGAATCCCTGGGGGCCGTGGTGGATGCGATGGCGGCCGCGCACGTGCGCGCCGTGCATCTGCTCAGGACGGCCGAGAATGTGTCGGACGAACAAGTGCACGCCGCCTGGTTCCTGCTGGCGCAGATGGCGGACGGCTGGACCGATCGGGCCGCAGGGGTTGTCGGCCCGCGGATCCGCCGTACCGCCTGAAACGCCGGTGACGCCACCGGATCCGGGCGGTAGGAGGTAGCCCGCGGTGGGCGTGTGGATTGCGCCGCACACGCCCCGCGGGCGCCTCGTTCACACCGTCGGACGGGCCTCGATGACACAGTCCGGGGCGGCGGTCGTGGTGACCCCGGTGAGCACGAAACCGCTGCGGGACAGCAGGTTTCCGAATTCGTTCTGGGTCCGTTCCCGGCCGCCGCGGGTCTGGATCAGCATCTCCAGGTCGATGACCTTGCCCGGGTGCGGGCGGTCGTGCTCGGGCATCACCATCTCGATGATCAGCAGCCGCGCTTCGGTTTCCATGGCGGTGCGCACGGTGCGCAGGATGCGCTCGGCGTCGGCGTCGTTCCAGTCGTGGATGATGTGCTTGAGCAGATACGCGTCCGCGCCCTTGGGCACGACGTCGAAGAAGCTGCCGGGTTCGACGGTGAGGCGGCCGGTGAGCCCGGGGCCGAGCAGTTGCTCCTCGAGGCCCTCGGCCACCCGCGGCAGGTCGAACACGGTGCCGCGCATGGACGGATGGCGTTGCAGGATGTCGACGAGCAGGCTGCCGCGGCCGCCGCCGACGTCCACGATCGAACCGAAGCGGCCGAAGTCGAAGGCCGCTTGGAGCGGTTCGGTGGCCAGGCTGCCGACGCTGGTCATGGCCCGGTCGAAGACCTGTCCGACCTCGGGGTGCTGCTCGGCGAACTCGAAGAACTCCATGCCCTCCAGCTCCGGCCACAGCGACCCGCCGGCGCGGACCGAGGCGGCCAGATGCGTCCAGTGCTTGCGATGCAGTTCGGAGCCGAAGAAGACGAACAGATCGCGCAGCGACACGTCGGCATCGGTGCGCAGCCCCTGCGAGACGCCGGTCAATTGGTAGGTCCCGTCGCGGCGCTGCTCGAAGACACCCCAGCTGATCAGCAGGCGCAGCAGCCGGCGCAGTGCGTCCTCGTCCACGCTCAGGGTGCGCGCCAGCTCGGCGGCCGGTTTGGGGCCGTCGGCCAGCGCGTCGGCGATGCCGAGCTCGGCCGCCGCGCAGATGGCCTGGGAGACGTATCCGGCCGTCCCCAGCTCCAAGAGGGCGATGTGGCCGGGGACCAGCCGCCGGTGCAGGACGGCCAGACTGTCGCGCAACCAGGTGGCGGCGCGCAGGAGTGGCAACGGTGGAATCTTGGGTGATGCGGACGCCATGCTGAACTCCCCGGGATCGTTCGGCGACTGCGGGATTCGTCCGATCCTACGCGCCGAGTCCCTGGTGGTCCGCGGTTTCCGCGACTACCCGGCAACCCGCGCGGGATCGCCGGAGGCCGCTCGGCGTGGCGCGGGCGGCTCCCCGCGGTCAGGAAGCCGCGAAGGCGGGCGCGTTCTCGCGGGCCCACTGTTCGAAGGTGCGGGCGGGGATGCCGAGCAGGGTTTCGGTGGTGTCGGCCGGGGCTTCGGGCGTGTCGGTGGTGATGGCCCAGATGTTCAGCAGGGCGCTCACGATGTAGGCCGGCATGGTGCGCGACATCTGCGCCTCGGCCTCGGCCGGGGCGATGGTGGTGATCGGGATGTCGCGGCCGAGGGCCGCGGCGAGGTGACCGATCTGCGCGCGGAAGCTGATCGCCTCCGGTCCGGTGAGAGTGACCGTGCGCCCCCGCAATTCGCTGCCGGTCAGGGCGGCGACCGCGATATCGGCGATATCGAGGGGATGGATCATGGCCAGTGCGGCATCCGGGTACGCGTGCTCGATCGGCGCGCCGGACGAGATCGCCGCGATCCAGCCGAAGGCGTTGCTGTCGAAGCCGCCGGGGCGCAGCACGGTGGTGACGAGATCCGCCGCGGCGAGGGCGTTTTCGACGGCGAGGTGGTTCGCGCCGATGGGGTTGTCGGCGGCGTTCGGATCGTTGACCGCGGAGGAGGACAGCAGCACGACGTGTTCCACCCCGGCGGCCGCGGCGGCCCGCGCGAAGGTGTCCGCCGCGGCGGGGTCGGCGTAGAGGAAGACCTGGCGCACGTCTTTCAGTGCCGCGGTGAGGCTTTCGAGGTCGTCGGGCAGGGCGGCGCTGTCGACCCCCGCGGGGAGGTCGAGGGCCGAGGGGGCCTTGCTGGCCGCGCGGACCGGGAGGCCGCGGGCGTGCAGGGAGTCGAGAACGGCGCGGCCGATCTGGCCGCGAGCGCCGGTGACGAGAATGGTCATGAAATGCATGCTGTCATGCACACAGTTGCTAGTCAACACATATGTACCAATATGCACGCAGATGTCGATATGCATGCAGATACGATGTGGGGATGACGACGGACGACCGCACTCCCGACGAGCTGCTGGATGCCATCGGCCCGGCCTTCGGCAAGCTCCGCCGCGGTGTCCTGCAGCAGGTCGAGAACCCGATCAGCGCCAAGGACTCCACCCGCGCGCTGGTGCTGGGCCTGGTCCTGGGCTGCGGGCAGGACGGGCCGGGGGAGATGACGGTCGGCGGCATCGCCGCGGCCATGTGCGTGGACCCGTCGGTCGCGAGTCGCATGGTCACCGACAACATCAAGGCGGGCTACCTGCTGCGCGTCCCCTCACAGCTGGACGGCCGCCGCGCCGTCCTCGAACTCAGCCCCGAGGGCCTGGAGTTCATGACCCGCTTCCGCGGGCAACAGCGCGCCGCCTTCGAATACATCACGGCCGAGTGGCCGGAACAGGACCGCCTCGACTTCGCGCGCCTCATGCTGCGCTACGTCGACGCCATCGAGAACCTCGAGAACCGGCGGCCCACCCCCGACGCCTGAGCGTGTCAGGGCCCGGAGGTTCCCCCATAGGTGGCGGCCTTGCCGTCCGGGTCATGGCCCGGGCCGAAGTCGACGGCCGAACGCTCCCGGTCGACCTCCTCGATCCACTGTGCCGGCTCGGGCGGCAGCTTGCGCCAGCGCGCCCGCGGATCGCTGGCCTCGTCCCCGCTGTTCCCGGTACTCATGCTCTCTCCCTTCCCCGTTCGACGGTACGCCCGAAGGTCAGGAAGGGGTGGCCAATGCGAAGGGGAGGACGGCGTCGGCTCCGGCGGCGCGGAGTTGGCGGGCGGCCATGGTGAAGGTCCAGCCGGTGTCGGTGAGGGCGTCGACCAGCAGGATGGGGCCGTCGACCGCGGTGAGATCCGGTGTCTCCCAGGCATTGTGGAGGGCGGCGACCCGGTGGGCGGAGTTGGCGGCGGAGACCGGGGGCAGGTCGGGGCGCAACGCGAGGACGCCCAGATCCTGAAGGCGGCCGATCTCGGCGAGGCGGGCGGCCAGCGATCGGGTCAGCAGGGGGCGGGCGCCGGAGTCGAGGGCCAGGACGGCGGTCGGGCGCTGGGCCCAATCCCATTCGCGCAGCACGGTGGTGCAGGCGCGGAAGACCTCGTCGGGGACGGGGGCGTCGGGGCCGTCGAGGAGCGGGCGCAGGCGCTGGCCCCAGCCGAGATTGCTGAGGCGGCCCAGGACACGGCCGGTCTCGGGGCCGTCGGTGATCTTGCCGGACAAGGGGATTCCGAGTTTGGCCAGGCCGGTGGGCCACTGTTTGCGGGGCGCCAGGTCGATGCCGGGTCGGTCCAGACGGGTGCGGATGTCGGCCAGGTCGGAGTCGTCGACCGCCGTGTCCTGGGTGGCGCCGGTGCAGTTGTCGCAGCGCCCGCAGTGGGTGCCGAGCACCAGGCCCGGATCGTCGAGTTGGCTGCGCAGGAACGTCATCCGGCACTGGCCGGTGGACTGGTAGTCGATCATGGCCTGCTGCTCGGCCTCGCGGGCGACGCTGAGACGCTCGTAGCGTTCGGTGTCGTAGACCCACGGTTCGCCGGTGCCGAGCCAGCCGCCGCGCACCCGGCGCACCGCGCCGTCCACGTCCAGCACCTTGAGCACCATCTCCAGGCGTGAGCGATTGAGCTCCACCAGTGGTTCCAGGGCGGCGGTGGACAGCGGCCGCTCGGTGTCGAGGGCGGCCAGCACCGAGCGCACGATGTGCTCGCGCGGGAAGGCCACCGAGGCGAAGTAGCTCCAGATCTGACGGTCCTCGTGGCCCGGCAACAGGATCACCTCGGCCCGTTCGGTGCCACGACCCGCGCGGCCCACCTGCTGGTAGTAGGAGATGGGGGAGGAGGGCGCGCCCAGATGGACCACGAAGCCGAGATCGGGCTTGTCGAAACCCATTCCGAGCGCGGAGGTCGCGATGAGCGCCTTCACCTCGTTGTTCAGCAGGGCGGCCTCGAGCGCCTCGCGTTCGGTGGGGTCGGTCTGCCCGGTGTAGGCGGCGACGTGGTGGCCGTGCGAGTTGAGCACGTCGGCGAGGTCGTGGGCCGCGGCGACGGTGAGCGCGTAGACGATGCCCGAGCCGGGCAGTTCGTGCAGTCGTTTGCTGAGCCAGGCCGTGCGCCGCACCGCGTCCGGAATCGTCACCACCGACAGGTGCAGCGATTCCCGGTCCAGGCTGCCGCGCAGTACCAGGGTGTCGGTGCCGATCTGGGTGGCCACGTCGGTGACCACCCGGTCGTTGGCGGTGGCCGTGGTGGCCAGCACCGGCACCTCCGAGCCGAGATCGGCGATGAGCGTGCGGATCCGGCGGTAGTCCGGCCGGAAATCGTGCCCCCAGTCCGATACGCAGTGCGCCTCGTCGATCACCACCAGTCCGGCGTCGGCGGCCAGTTTGGGCAGCACCGAATCCCGGAAGTCCGGGTTGTTCAACCGCTCCGGGCTGACCAGCAGCACGTCGACGTCACCGGCAGCCACCCGCGCGTGGATCTCGTCCCATTCGGTGACATTGCCCGAATTGATGGTCGCCGCAACGACTCCCGCGCGTTCGGCCGACGACACCTGGTTGCGCATCAGCGCCAGCAGCGGCGACACGATCACCGTCGGCCCCCGCCCTTGGGCGCGCAACAGCTTCGCGGAGATGAAGTAGACGGCGGATTTACCCCACCCGGTGCGTTGCACCACCAGCGCTCGCCGCCGGTGCACCACCAGCGCCTCGATCGCGACCCACTGGTCTTCTCGCAACCGCGCCGCCGGTCCGGCCAGCTCGCGCAGCAGCCGCTCCGCATCCTCGCGCAAGCCACCCGCGCCGGGCTGCGCGGCGGCGTCGGCGAGTTCGAGGTCGGAGACGTTCGGGTCGGCTGAGGTCACGCCGACCATCGTGCCTCACCGCACCGACACCCCACGCCCGCCGTCCGATTCTTCGGCCGACTTCGCACCCCTTGGAGCCTGTCCGGCCGCGTCGACCGACCCCGCCACCTGGCCGCGACGTGGCTGTCGGCCATCGGCGGCAGTGCCGCTTCCCGTCCGCCGCGCATATCCACCGGCGGCGTGTGGCGGGCGTGGTGCGGATCAGCGTGCGGCGGCAGGTGCGCCGCGACGTCGCTGTCGGCCGGGCGCGGGCGTGTCGGTCACCAGGAGGCGGTGCCGCCTCTCGCCCGCCGCGTATATCCACCGGCGCCGTGTGCGGGCGTGGCGGGGATCAGCGTGCGGTGGCCAGGTGCGCCGCGACGAGGGCGTCGACCAACCGGTCGAGGGGCAGCCAGGGGAAGCTGGGCCGGTCCTGGCGCAGTGTGATGAGGCCGTGCATGCCCGCCCACAGGCATTGGGCGGTGGCGGCGGGGTCGGGTGCGCCGGCGGCGGCCGCGGCGCCGACCAGCAGGTCCATGGTGGGCAGGCCGGGGAGTTGTCCCTCGGTGGGTTCCCAGCCGGGGGCGCCGGCGGTGCCGAACAGCACGCGGTAGTGGCCCGGGTGGGTGACGCCGTAGTCGACGAAGGCGTGGCACAGCGCCGAAAGGCGTTCGGCCGCCGCCGTTTCGGGCGGCGGTTCGAGGGCGGTCTCCAGTGCGGTGCGCAGTTCGCCGAACCGGAGCCGGTAGACGGCCGTCAGTAGCTCGCGCTTGTCGGCGAATTGCAGGTAGACGCTCTGTGGCGCGACTCCGGCGGCGCGGGCGACAGCGCGCAGCGACAGTGCTTCCTGGCCGTCGAGGTCTTCGAGCAGCGCGCCGACGGCCACACCGTCTTCTTCGGCGCGGACACCCTGCGCATCGCCGAACTCGACGACATCGCCCGGCGTTTCCCGGATCTGGACCTGGCCCTGCTGCCGGTGAACGGCCTGCGCATCCGCCCGGCACTCAACAGGCAGGTGGTGATGGACGCGATCGAGGCCGCCGATCTGGCCCGGGTGCTGCGCCCGCGCCTGGCGGTCCCGATGCACTATGCCTTCTCCAGCGGGCCGCTCGGCGACCGCCTCATGACCAAGGGTGATCGCGCGGGAGCGGAGCGCTTCCGTGCCGCCGCAGCCGATCTGGCGCCGGAGACAAAGGTGCAAATACTCCCGACCGGACAGGCTTTGCTCGTGTGAGACACCGCCGGAACCCGCCTTGATTGCGGTGCCGTCAAGATCGCGCGGAATCCGCTGCGCGGACGGACAATAGGGTTCCGGGCACGAAGGGCGTCCGGGGGCGCGCAGGGAGACGCACATGCCGGAGAAGTTTCCGTCGCCCGCGGGGTGGACTCCGCCCGGGGCACAGTTCCGTAGCAGCAGCACTGTGTCGCGGACGGTGGCCGGCACGCTGGCGGGGTTGCTGATCACCCCCGTCGGGATCGCGCTGGCCGCCCGCGGCGCGGCCGGGACCAGACAGTGGGCGATCCTGGGGGATTTCGCCGACCGCGTCGGCTCGACCTTCCAGATCCTGCTGGCCGCAGCGTTTTTCCTGGTGGTGGCGGCGCTGGCCGCCTACTCCCCGGCGGGCACCATCGCAGCCGGGCTGGTGTGGGGAGTGTTGCCCGGGATCATCCATTTCATCTTCCCGGACGACACCTTTCGACTGATCGGCGATCTACCCCTGTCGGATGAAATGCATGTCGCGCTATATCAGTGGTTGCAGACCGGATTCCCGCTCATCATGGGCATCCTGCTGGTGGGCGCGGGTGTAGCGGCGACGTTCCGCCGCCGCTGACCCGGCTCACCCCTTCACGCACAGCACCTGCCGCAGCGTGGCGACCACGTCCACCAGATCCGCCTGGGCCGCGATGACCTGGTCGATGTCCTTGTACGCCGCGGGGATCTCGTCGATCACCCCGGCGTCCTTGCGGGACTCGACGCCCTCGGTCTGCTTCACCAGGTCGGCCACGGTGAACTGCTTCTTGGCCGCGTTGCGGCTCATCCGCCGTCCCGCCCCGTGCGAGGCGGACTGGAACGAGGCCGGATTCCCCTTGCCACGAACCACATACGACCGCGTCCCCATGGAGCCGGGAATCAGCGCGAGGTCACCCGCGCCGGCCCGGACCGCGCCCTTGCGGGTGACCAGCATGGGCATCCCGTCGATGATCTCCTCGGCCACGTAGTTGTGGTGGCAGGAGATGGGCTCGTCGAAACGCACTGCCAGCCCGTTGAATTCATCGCGCACGGCCTTGCAGACCAGCGCCAGGATGACGGCCCGGTTGCGGGCCGCGTACTCCTGGGCCCAGGTCAGGTCGCGCCGATAGGCATCCATTTCCGGCGTGCCGGAGAGGAATACGGACAGGTCGCGGTGCGGCAGGTCCTGGTTGTGCGGCAGTTCGCGGGCGACGGCCATGTGCCGCTGCGCGATCTCGTTGCCGATATTGCGGCTTCCGGAGTGCAGCAGGATCCACACGCGATCCTCGGTGTCGACGCACAGTTCCTGGAAGTGGTTGCCGCCGCCGAGGGTTCCCATCTGGTTGTGGGCCTTGGCTTCCCGGGGCCGCACGATCGGATCCAGCGTGTCGAAGCCCTTCCAGAACCGCTCCCACCCCGCGCGCATGGTGGTGCCCGCGGCGCGCTGGCCGAAGACCTCGGCGTTCAGGCGGTTCACGTCGACCGGTTCGCGGTGCGCCGCGAAGCCGACCGGCAGCGCCGCCTCGATGCGGGAGCGCAGCGAGTGCAGGTTGTCGGGCAGGTCGGACGCGGTGAGCGAGGTGAGCACCGCTTCCATACCGCACCCGATGTCCACGCCGACGGCGGCGGGGGCGACCGCGTCCTGCATGGCGATGACCGATCCGACCGTCGCGCCCTTGCCCAGGTGCACGTCCGGCATCACGCGGACGCCGTACACCCATTTCAGTTGCGAGATATCGCGCAGCTGCTGGAGCGCGGCGGCGCCGACCTCGTGCTCGTGGGCCCACATGAGCGTCTGCGCTCGGGTACCGCGCAGCTCGACGGGAAACATCGGACAGTCCTTTCCTTCGACTGCCTTTCACGGTAGGCGCGCCGCCCGTCCCGGCGCACCGCATTATTTCGCGGTCAGGGTTCGACGAAGTCGGCGGTGAGGCCGCACAGCTTCCAGGAGCCGTCGCGCCGGACCATGGCGCCGATGTAGTCGACGTCCTTGAAGTAGTGCCGGTATTTCTCGGGCACATTGGTGAAGGATTCGTGGAATGCGAAGGTGGCGGAGTTCGGGTCGGATTGGGTGATGCCGGTGACAGTATTGGTGTACCCCGCGTTGCGTATTTCCGGGCCCAGGTTCTTGTCGTATTGGGGGGTGTATTGGAAAACGATTTCGTCGATGGCGTCGGCGTTCTCGGGGCAGACCAGGGAGCGGAATCCCTCCCAGTCGCGGGCATTGGAGGTGGCGGCGACGGCTTTGGCGGCCCGCACCAATTCCGGGTCGAGGGTGGTGGGGTCGCCGGGCTCGACAGTGCGGTCTGGGGCGTTGAATACGGCGGGCGCGGGCAGCGGTTTGTAACTGGCGGCGGTGAGGTGCTTCTCCAATGCGCGCCGCCAGCTGCCGTCGTCGATCATCATGCGAATGATCGAGGTGATGCGGCCCTGTAATTCGATGTCGCCCTTGCGTACCCCGACGCCGTAGCGTTCGCGGGTGAACCGGTGTCCGGACAGCCGCAGCGTGCCGGGGTGTTCGTCGGCGTAGCCGGCGAGGATGACGTCATCGGTGGTGACGGCGTCGACGGTCCCGCTGATCAGGTCGGCCACGCACTGAGGGTAGGTGTCCCGGGTGGTCAGCCGGACGAATCGGGCGAAGCTGCGGCGGATCTTGTCGGCCGCGGTGGAGCCCTCGGCGGTGCAGACGGTGCGGCCGTCGAGGTCCTCGGGCTGGTCGATGGCCCGTTCGCTCTGCCGCACCAGCAGGTCCTGCCCGGCCAGCAGGTAGGGACCGGCGAAGGAGACCAGCTGCTGGCGGGCGGCGGTGATGGAGTACGAGGCGACGACGAAATCGACGGTGCCGGAGCTCACCAGGGTTTCGCGCTGGTCGGTGCGGGCCTCGCGCCAGGTGATGTGCTCGGGCGTGACGCCCAGCTTCCCGGCGATATACGTCGCGACGTCGACGTCGAACCCGCGCGGTCTGCCGTCGGTGCCCTTGACCGACAGTCCGGGTTGATCGAATGTGATGCCGATGGTGAGCGTCCGCGGGGGCGGCGGTGGCGGCGCGTCGTCGGGTTTCGGTGTATTGCCGCAGGCTGCCAGGGCTAGAGAGGCGGTGACGGCGACGGCGCGGATCGCACGCTTCATCGAATCTGATCTCCTGGTGTCAGCTCCGGCGGCAATTGGTCAGCACATGGAGCATCCAAGCATCAGAGGCGGGGAAACACGCGGAGTTTGCGGAACCATGGGCGCGATTCGCCCATGGTTCAGTTTATTCCGCAATATTTCAGCGACCATTGCTCAGCGATTGCGAGCAGGTATGTACTCGCAGGTCAGTGGTTCGCGCGCAATCCATCCGCGATCACGGCGAAGGTGCGCTCGCGCAATCCGGGTGCGGCTCCGGCCTCGTGGACGGCGAGGAACACGCCCTTGATGATGGTCAGCAGGTCGTCGACGCTGATCTCGGGCCGCACAGCCCCGGCGTCCTGGGCGCGGGAAAGCAGTATCCCCAGAGCCTCTTTCAGATCATGGGACACCGTGCGCGGATACTCGCCGCCGCCGGAGCGCAGCGCGTCGGCCAGGTCGCGTTTGACGCCGCCCTCGAGCACCATCATCGCGAGGAACTCGAAGAACACCGCGCCGGGATCCTCGGCCGCGGTCAGTGCGCGCGCGTGCGCGGTGATCTTCTCGACCTGATCGAGGATGGCGGCCTCGAAAAGCGCTTCCTTGGTGGGGAAGTGGCGGTACACCGTGCCCGCTCCGACGCCCGCCCGCCGCGCGATCTCGTCGAGCGGCACCGAGATGCCCTCGGCGGCAAAGGCTTCCTGGGCCGCGGCCAGCACCCGCTCGCGATTGCGGCGGGCGTCGGCGCGCAGGGGTCTGTCCGTCACGTCCGACAGCCTACCCAGCCGTTGACAAGCGGGGCGCACGCCCCGATTATTGAGCGGGTCCAACGTTCCGTTTAGGAGACACTCATGACCACTTCCGTGGAAACCTCTCGTGACCTCGTGATTCGACTCTTCGACACCCTGCCCGCGCGCGATGCGGATCGATTCGCGGCCTTGCTCGCCCCGGATGTCGTGTTCGAGATGCCGTTCCTCATTCCGGGCGAGCCGTCCCGGATCGAGGGCCGCGAGCAGATCCGCGCGTACCTCGCGCAGCGCTGGTCGGGCATGTCCGGCATCGAGATTCACGCCATTCGCCCGGTCATCCACGAGACTGCCGATCCGAACATCCTCATCGCCGAGATCGACGTCGACGTCACGCGCCCCGGGACCGGCCGGGCGTGGGCGCGGACGTCGGTCAATGTGATCCGGGTCGAGAACGGCCAGGTCACGCTGTTCCGCGACTACATGGACACCGGCCGGATCGTGGCCATGCTGGCGTCGCGGGAGTGATGTGACGCCAATTACCCACCGGGTCGTCGACGAACAGTTAGTGCATTAACTATTATTGCCCTAACGAAGACGAGCGAGGAGGGCGGAACGGTGGAGGTCGACGACCCGTTGCGGCTGGACCGGCAGGTGTGTTTCGCGCTGGCCGTGGCGAACCGTTCGGTCCTGGCGGTGTATCGCCCGCTACTGGAACCGATGGGCCTGACGCATCCGCAGTATCTGGTGATGCTGGCGCTGTGGGGTGAGGCGCCGATGTCGGTCAAGGACATCGGCGAGGCCATTCAGCTCGACTCGCCCACGCTGTCGCCGCTGCTCAAGCGGCTGGAGGCGGCGGGGCTCATTACCCGGCGGCGCGACAGCCACGACGAACGCAACCTGGTCGTGGATCTGACCGGCGCGGGACGCGAACTGCGCACCGAGGCGGAGAAGATCCCCCCGGCCGTGGTGGCGCGGCTGGGGGTGAGCCTGGCGGATCTCGAGGAACTGCGCGATGTGCTGAACCGGGTGAATGCCGCGGCGCGGCACTCGGTTTCGGCGGACACCGAGCGCGCCGGATCGACGAAGGGACACCGGAAATGAAGCGCCCCAACCCTGTTCAGTGGCTGGCCTACTCCTTCGGCAGTGTGCTGCCGGACGACCTGCGCGAGTGGGTGCGCAACGACCTCACCGGTTCGTGGGCGGTGCCCCGGCACATCGTGCGTCAGCTGGTGCCGCTGCTGCCGGTGTTCGCACTCGCCTTCCTGCTGCCGGGCGAGCTGTGGCTACAGCTTTCGGTGATCCTGCTCGGCCTGCTGCTGGCGCTGTTCTACATCGTGGCCTACATGCCGATGAACCGGGCCCACCGATTGGTGAAGCACGGTTTCCCGGAGGATCTGGAGAGCCCGGCCCGTGCCGCGCGGCGGGCCGCCGAGCGCGCGGCCTACGAGGCCCAGTACCCGCACTGAGCCTCGCCGGGCACGGTGTGCTGCCGCGAAAGCCGTTGTCACTGAACGTTGGCGGTACAGGCGCTGGTGGCGACGCGGGCGGCGCGCGGCTGGGCGCTGCCCAGGTCGGGGAACGGGGGAGCGCTCTGGCCCAGCCCGGCCACCGCGTTCTGCTCGGCCTCGGCGAGGCTGGGGCCGACGGCCCAGCCCCAGGCGCCGTCCGCGCCCTGGGCGACCGCGGCGCAGCCGTCGGTGAAGCGCAGCACGATCTCGCAGTCGTAGCTGGCGCAGTCGCGGATGGCGGCGGCGTCAGCGGTGACCCGGTTGGCGTCGGTGCCCGAGACCGCGGCGTTCCTCAGCCGGGACAGCGCCAGGGTGCCGTAGTACTGGGGCGCGGCGTCGGCGGATCCCGCCAGCGCGGTGGTGAGAGCCATGCCCGAGGTGGCGAGGGTGATGGCCGCGGTGATCGCGGCCGTTCCGGTGACCGACGGGAGGAGGCGTGCAACCGACAACTGAATTCCTGACGTTTCAAACGGGCGAACGCAGCTGATGCTAATCGGTCGCGCCGTGAACGAACGCCGAAATCAGACGACGGGCGTGCGCGCCAGCGCCCGGCGCAGCGCGGTGAACGCGGTCGCGTTGGCGTGCTGGGTTTCTCGCAGATGGAAGGCCATCGACATGAACCCGTGCACGGTGCCGTCCCAGCGGTGGATCTCGGTCTCCACCCCGGCCTCGCGCAGCCGCTGCCCGTAGGCCTCGCCCTCGTCGCGCAGCGGATCGAATTCCGCGGTGGCGATGTGCGCGGGCGGCAGCCCGGTGAGGTCGGCGATGGTGGGATTGGCGTAGGGGTCGGACTTCTCGGCATCGGAGAACAGATACTGCTCCCAGTACCACCGGATGTGCGCCGCGGTGGTGAAGTACCCCTCCGCGTTCTCGGTGTGCGACGGCCGATCGCAGGCCGGATCCAGCATCGGGTACATGAGCAGCTGGAACGCGAGGTCAGGTCCGCCGTTGTCGCGCGCGGCGATGGCGGCGACGGTGGCCAGATTGCCGCCCGCGCTGTCCCCGGCCACCGCGATCCGGCCGGGGTCCCCGCCCAGGGCTTCGGCGTGCTCGGCGACCCAGCGCAGCACCGCGTAGGCGTCGTCGGCCGCGGCCGGGAAGCGGGCGTCGGGGGCACGGCGGTAGTCCACCGACACCACGATCACCCCGGCCTCGTTGGCCATGGTGCGGCAGAAGCGGTCGTGTGAGTCCAAGCCGCACAGCACGAATCCGCCGCCGTGGTAGAAGACCACGATGGCCGGAACGGGTTCGGCGTCCAGGGGCCGGTACACCCGCACCGGCACCTCGGGCGCGCCGGCCGGGCCCGGCACCGCGCGATCCGCCACTCCCGCAACGGGAATGGGTTCGACGGGGGCGGGGCGGCGGGCGGCCAGGAAGGCCCGTGCTTCGGTGGCGTCGAACACCTCGGTGCCCAACGCCGGGAACGCCGCGGTGGCGGCGTCGACGAAGGTCTGCCATTCGGGGGACAGGGTCACTACGGGCCTTCCTGGATCGCGCTGTGTCACTGCGGGGTTCGCCGAACTACATGCCGCGCGGGATGAACTTGCCCGCGGCCAGACCGCCGTCGACGGAGACCTCCGCACCCGTGATGTAGGCCGAGGCGTCGGAGGCGAGGAAGGCGACCAGTTCGGCGACCTCCTCGGGCAGGCCGGTGCGCTCGAGCGGCAGGGTCGGGAAGCTGCCCGGGCCGGTGGTCAGGTAGGGCACCATCGGAGTGGCGATGGGGCCGGGGTACACCGAGTTGACCCGGATCTGGGACAAGCCCAGCTCCAGGGCGGCGACCTTGGACAGGCCGCGCAGACCCCACTTGGAGGAGCCGTAGGCGGAGTGGTTCATCAGGCCCTCGAGCCCGGACTGCGAGGAGATGTTCACGATGGAGCCGCCATTGGCGGTCATGGCCGGCAGTACCGCCTTGATGCCGCGGAAGGCGCCGACCAGGTTGACCGTCAGGATCCGTTCCAGCTCTTCGGGAGTGGTCTCGGCGATCGGCTTCATGGTGTAGATGGCGGCATTGTTCACCAGCACGTCCAGTTTGCCGAAGGTGTCGACGGCCACCGCCACGGCGGCATCCCAGCTCTCGGAGTCGGTGACGTCGTGGCGCACGAAACGGGCGTTCTCGCCGAGGGATTCGGCGAGCTCCTTGCCCTCGGTCTCGAGCACATCGGTGATGACCACCTTCGCGCCGCGCTCGACGAACAGCTTGGCCTCGGCCGCGCCCTGGCCGCGGGCGGCCCCGGTGATCAGGGCGACTTTGCCTGTCAGATCAGCCATTTCGGTTTCCTTCTCTGTCTGAGTTGAGACGGTGCTACTTGTTGCGGAAGTGGGGGATGACCTTCTCCCCCCACTGACGGATGGTTTCCAGGCACGCCTCCTGGGGCACGGTGCCCATCTGGATGAGGCACAGGATCTCGTCGGCTCCGGCGTCGCGCAGCCGTTCGACGTAGGCGATGGCGTCCTCGGCGGTGCCGTAGGCGTGCTCGGTGTTGAAGATGGCCGTGGCCCCGTTCTTCACCGGGATCTTGGCTTCGTGCAGGTAGGCGACGTGCTCGTCGGCGACCTCGCGCATCTTGGCGAGTTCGTCCACGCCCGGGTCCACGGCCTCGTCGGGCACCGGGCCCGCGCCGTAGTAGTACTTGATGGACTGGGCGAAGAACCGCTGCCCGCGCGCGCCGATCTGGCGGGCCCGCTCGCGGTCGTCGAGCACGATGGTCGGGCACAGCGCCGCGAAGTGGTCGTTGACGACGGTGGACACGAGGCGTTCACCGGTGCGGGCCGCGATGGCGGCGTCGTAGATGCGGCGCAGTTCGGCGATCTCCTCGATGCCCGCGAAACCCAGGACCAGCGCGCCGATCCCGTACTCGGCCGCCAGTTTCAGCGTGTCCTTCTTGGTGCAGGCCATGAACAGCGGGGGATGGGGACGCTGCACCGGCCGCGGCAGCAGGTGGTGCGGGCCGATGTCGAGCAGTTCACCGTGGTATTCGAATTCGCCCTCGGGGTCCTGCCAGGCGGCGGCGATCATCCGCAGCGATTCCTCGACCTCCTGGTAGGTGCGGTCGGGATCGACTCCGCACATGGAGGTTTCGACGGCGGTCGCGCCGCGGCCCGCGCCCAGGTTCAGGCGGCCGCCCGACAGCACGTCGAGCATGGCGGCGCGTTCGGCCGCGCGGACGGGGTGATTGAAGTTGAACGGCATGCAGACCACGCCGTGCCCGATCCGGATCCGCCGCGTCTGCGCGGCCACCCAGGTCAGGAAGATCTCCGGCGCGCTCATGTGCGCGTACCACTTGAGCCCGTGGTGTTCGACGGCCCAGACGGTGTCGAAGCCGACCTCGTCGGCCAGCACGGCCTGCTCGACGCAGTCGCGCAGCACCTGGGCTTCGTGGGCGGCGGTGGGATCGGTCATCTGCGCTTCGAAGATCATCGAGAACTTCATCCGGGGCTCCTTGCGCGCGCTGACTCACCCGTCCGGGCGTTTATGCCTAAACGAAATACAACTGCACCCATAGCCTCAGGTCATGAGGTTGTCTCAGTGGCCGGGACCACACCGTGCCGGTGTTCCGCATCCGGACTTAGCGTCGGTTGAACAGCAGCGGAAGGACGGGATCAGGTGGGACAGCTGGACGGCAAGGTAGCGCTGGTGACCGGCGGCGCCCGGGGCATGGGAGCGGAGCATGTGCGCCGTTTCGTGGCCGAGGGCGCGAAGGTCGTGTTCGGCGACGTACTCGACGACGAGGGCAAGGCCCTGGCCGCCGAGCTGGGTGCTGCCGTCCATTACGTGCATCACGATGTCACCAGTGAAAGCGACTGGCAGGCAGCGGTTTCCGCGGCCGTCGCCACGTTCGGCAAGCTGGATGTGCTGGTCAACAATGCCGGGATCCTGCGGTTCAAGCGCATCCTGGAGATGAGCCTGGACGAGTTCAACGTCATCATGAACATCAACGTCACGGGCGCTTTCCTCGGCATCAAGACCGCCGCGCCCGCCCTGATCGAGGCCGGTGGCGGGTCCATCGTGAACGTGTCCTCGGTCGAGGGCTTCGTCGGTGCGGCCGGTCTGTCGGCCTACAGTGCGAGCAAGTTCGCGCTGCGCGGTCTCACCAAGTCCGCCGCCCGGGAACTGGGGCACTCGGGTATCCGGGTGAACTCGATCCATCCCGGCGGCATCGCCACCCCCATGACCGCGTCCGTGGCGGGCGCGTCCGGGGTGGACGGCAACTCCTTCTTCTCCGAATTGCCCATTCCGCGCTGGGGTCAGCCGGTCGAGGTCTCCGAGGTGGCGTTGTTCCTGGCCTCGGACGCCTCGAGCTATTGCACCGGAGGCGAATTCGTCGTCGACGGCGGCATGCTGACCAGCTGCGGCTACTAAGGAACGAGATTCATGGAATTCGAATTCGACGTCGTTGTGGTGGGTTCCGGCGCGGCCGGCATGACCGCCGCGCTGACCGCCGCCTACCGGGGCCTGTCGGTCACCCTGATCGAGAAGAGCAGCCTGTTCGGCGGCTCCACCGCGCGCTCGGGCGGCGGCATCTGGGTGCCGAACAACCCGGTGCTGCAGGCCGCGGGTGTGCCGGACAGCCCGGAGATGGCCCGTACCTACCTGAAAGCCGTTGTCGGCGATCGGGTTCCGGAGGCCAAGCAGCGCGCGTTCCTGGAGCAGGGCCCGGAGATGTTCCGCTACATCGGCGCCCGCTCCAAGCACTGGGCGTTCGCCTACGACCGCGGCTACTCCGACTACCACCCGGAGTTCCCGGGCGGTCTGGCGCAGGGTCGCAGCATCGAGCCCAAGATCATCGACGGCCGTCTGCTCGGCGCGGATCTGGACAAGATCAACCGCCCGACCATGTCCGCCCCCAAGGGCATCGCGATCACGGTCAAGGACTTCCACGACCTGAACATGATCGCCCGCACCTGGGCCGGCAAGAAGACCGCCATGAAGGTCGGCGCGCAGACCGCGCTCAACATGATCAAGGGCGCCAAGCCGCTCAGCCTGGGCAAGGCGCTCGCCGCCCGGCTGTGGCTGTCGCTGCGCGACGCGGGCGTGCCGGTGTGGCTGAACACCCCGCTCACCGACCTGGTCATCGAGGGCGGCACGGTGGTCGGCGTGCGCGCCGAGCACGAGGGCCGCACCGTCACCATCAAGGCCCGCCGCGGTGTGGTGCTGGCCGCGGGTGGCTTCGAGCACAACCTCGAGATGCGTGAGCAGTACATCGACGGTCCGCAGAACACCGGCTGGACCGTGGGCGCGACCGAGAACGTCGGTGAGGGCATCGTCGCGGGCCAGAAGGCCGGCGCGGCGGTCGATCTGATGGACGACGCCTGGTGGGGTCCCTCGGTGCGGAACCCCGACGGCCCGCCGTTCTTCATGCTGGCCGAGCGTTCGCAGCCGGGCGCGATCGTGGTCAACGCCAAGGGCGACCGCTTCGTCAACGAGTCCGCGCCGTACGTGAACGTCGTGCACACCATGTACGAGGAGGAGAAGAAGGTGCCGGGCAGCATCCCCGCGCACTTCATCTTCGACCAGAACTTCCGCGACCGGTACCTGTTCCTGGGCAACTTCCCCAAGCGGCCGCTGCCCCAGAAGTACTTCGACGCGGGCATCATCAAGCAGGCCGACACCCTGGCCGAGCTGGCCGACAAGCTGGGCATCCCGGCGAACAAGCTGGCCGCCACCGTGGAGCGCTTCAACGTCTTCGCCCGCAACGGCCGGGACGAGGACTACCAGCGCGGCGACTCGGCCTACGACCGCTACTACGGCGACCCGACCGTCAAGCCCAACCCGACCCTGGCCCCGCTCGAGCGCGGCCCGTTCTACGCGGTCGAGATGGTGCCGGGCGACCTGGGCACCAAGGGCGGCCTGGTCACCGACGAGCATGCCCGCGTCCTGAACGACCAGGGCGACGTCATCCCGGGCCTGTACGCGGCGGGCAACAACTCCGCCGCCGTCATGGGCAACGACTACGCCGGCGCGGGCGCCACCATCGGCCCCGCCATGGTGTTCGGCTACATCGCGGCCAACCACCTGGCCGACGCGGAAACCGCAGCAGCGCAGGAGAACTGACATGGGACGGGTTGATTCGAAGGTCGTCATCGTCACCGGCGGCGCGCGCGGCATGGGGGCGGCCTTCGCCCGCAAGCTCGCGGCCGAGGGCGCACGGGTGGTGATCACCGACGTGCTCGTCGAGGCCGGGGAGGCCGTCGCCGCCGAGATCGGTGACGCCGCCCGGTTCTTCCCGCTCGACGTCACCGACGAGGCGGCCTGGAACGACGTGGTCGCGCGCACCGAGGCGGCCTTCGGGCCGGTCTCGGGCCTGGTCAACAATGCCGGCATCGTGCACGTCGACCCCATCGAGAAGCTCTCGGAGGCGGACTACCGCAAGGTGATCGACGTCAACCAGGTCGGGGTCTTCCTGGGCATGAAGGCCGTCATCGGCTCCATGCGCCGCGCCGGGGTGGGTTCCATCGTGAACATCTCCTCGACCGGCGGCCTGATCGGCTACTCGAACATCCTCGGCTACGTGGCCTCCAAGTGGGCCGTGCGCGGCATGAGCAAAACGGCCGCACAGGAATTCGCGGCCGACAATGTCCGCGTCAACTCCGTGCACCCGGGCATCGTGGCCACCGAGATGGTGGCCGCCTCCGAGCGGTCGGCGAGCATCGCGGCCAATCAGCCCATCGCCCGTCCGGCCACCCCGGAGGAACTCGCCAATATGGTGCTGTTCCTCATCTCCGACGACTCCTCCTACAGCACCGGCGCCGAGTTCATCGCCGACGGCGGCTTCACCACCCAGTAGGAACCCGACTCCGGGGGCTCTCAGGGGTTCTCCTGAAGCCCCCACCTCACCAAACCCGGTGCGAGACAAGGAAAGACCATGAAGGATTTTCGCGGCAAAGTCGCTGTGATCACTGGCGCGGGCGCCGGCATCGGCCGTGCGCTGGCGCTGGAACTGGCTCGTAACGGGGCGCAGCTGGCGCTGTCCGGCCGTAATTTCGACAATGTCGCCGAGACCGTGGCGCTGTGCGAGAAGGCCGGCGCCAAGGCGCGGGCCTACAAGCTGGACGTGGCCGACCGGGCCGCCGTCTACGCGCACGCCGACGAAGTGGTCGCCGATTTCGGCAAGGTCAACATCGTCATCAACAACGCCGGTGTCTCGCTGACCGCCAATATCGAGGAAGTCTCCTGGGAAGACCTGGAGTGGATCTTCGGCATCAACTACTGGGGCACCCTGCACGGCGTGAAGGCGTTCCTGCCGCACGTGATCGCCTCCGGGGACGGCCATTTCGCCAATGTCTCCAGCATGTTCGGCCTGGTGGCCTGCCCCAGCCAGGGCGGCTACAGCTCGTCGAAGTACGCCATGCACGCGATCAGCGACGCGCTGCGCCAGGAGATGATCATCGCCGGGCACAATGTGGGCGTCTCGAGCGTCCACCCGGGCATGATCAAGACCGAGATCGCTTGGAAGGCACGGGCTGCCGCCAACCGCTCCCGTGACGACCTGGCCGCCAACTTCGACCGGCTGGCCCAGACCAGCCCGGAGGACTGCGCCAAGGTCATCGTCAACGGCATCCGGAAGAACAAGCCGCTCGTCCTGATCGGCAAGGACGCCAAGGCGATGAACGTCATGCGCCGCCTGCTGGGTTCGGGCTACATGAAGCCCCTGACCGCTCAGATGCGCAAGGAAATCTAACCCAGCTCTCCGGGAGCCCCCGTGCCCCGGTGCGTTCCGCACCGGGGCACGGCCCAGGGGAGAGTGCGTGCAGCAGCCCCGCGCCATCCGGTGCGGGGCTACTGGCCGTTGCTGTGTAAACATGCGCTGACCTGCGGATATATTCGATCCCAGTGAACGGGACCTCTCCGGATTGTGACCCCCGCAACAGCCACGATCGACGGGTGGCCCAGGGTGGGCCGGACCCGGAAAGACGGAGGCGTCCGATGCGCATCGGCATGCTCATGCCATATCTCGACGGACTGGTGACCTCGGGCGGATTCCTACGGGAGTTCGCCGCGGCCGCCGAGGAATGCGGACTGGAGTCGATCTGGACCGTGGAACACGTTGTGGTGGCCCAGGATTACGAGCCGCTGTACCCGTACTCGCCCGACGGCCGGATGCCCGGCGGCGGCGGTATCGGGGTGCCGATGACCGATCCGCTCGAGACCCTGGCCTTCGTCGCGGCGGCGTCGAGCACGGTGAAGCTGGGCACCGCCATGGTGGTGGCCCCGCTGCACAGCCCGGCGGTGTTGGCCAAGCGGGCGGCCACGCTGGACCGGATCTCGGACGGGCGGCTGCTGCTGGGACTCGGAATCGGCTGGCAGAAGGAGGAATACGCGGCGATCGGCGTGCCGTTCGAGGAACGCGGCACCCGGCTCGACGACTGCATCGGCGCCATGCGGGAACTGTGGACGCGGGCTCCGGCCACCTATCACGGCAAGCACGTGTCGTTCGACGATCAGTTCTGCCAGCCGCAGCCCGAGCGGTCGATCCCGATCGTGCTGGGCGGCAACAGCGCTCCCGCGGTGCGTCGCGCGGCCAAGGTCGGCGACGGCTGGTTCCCGTACACGATCTCCTCGGAGGATTTCGGGCGCGGCACGGACAAGATCCGCGAACTGTCCGCCGCGGCGGGACGTTCCGAGGATGCCGTCGAGATGACGATCTGGCCGGGCTCGTTCGACTTCGTGCGCGAGTTCGACGCCGACTACGTGCGCCCCTACGTCGCCGCCGGTGCGAGCCGGATCGTGCTGACCCCGCCCATGTTCGGCCCGGAATCCCTGCTCAACGGCGTGGAAAACCTTGCGGCGTACGTGGATCGGTACCGCAACGACGTGGAGTCGAAGCTGTGAACCCCGCGACCCCCGTCCGCGTGTTCGACCGCGTCGTCCTGCCCGCCGATCGGGCCGAGGACTGGCTCACCCGGTGGCGTGGCGACTACCTGCCCGGCGCCACCGCCCGCGGCCTGCGCGCCCCGCAGGTGCTGCGTGAGCACACCGGCGCGGATTCGGTGGCCGTGCAGATCATCTGGGAGCTGCCGGGCATCTACGACTTCTACGGCATGCGCGCGGCGGCAGCGGCCGATCCGGGCGTGGCGGCCTTCTGGTCCGACACCGACGCGGTCGCCCTGACCAGGGAGCGGCATGTCATGGCGGTGCAGGAGGTGCAGGCATGACCCGCTGGGTGATACTCACCGCCCCGCCCGCCGAGGACGCCGACGGCCGGCTGGCCGCCTTCGCCTCGGCGGCGTCCGCGAATCCCGGTGTGGCGCACTGCTCGGCCGGGGTCGATCTGCCGGGCAGCGCGGGCGGCCTGGGCGCGCTGTGGGACCTGACCACCGAGTCGACGCCCAGCGCCGTCCTGCCGGGCCTGCCCGGTGACGCCGATCTGGTGCCGCTGGCCCCGGTGCACGCCCGCGTGGTCCGCCTCGACGCGCCCCGCCGGGTCAAGCGCACCCTGCTGCTCACCGTTCGGGAGGGCACGTCCCCGGACACGGTGTCGCGCTTCGAATCCGACCTGATGGCCATGCCCGCCCACATCCCGGCCATCCGGTCCTGGTCGCTGAGCCGGGTCCCCGGCCACGCCCGCTGGACGCATGTCTGGGAACAGGAGTTCGCCGACCCCGACGGCCTCAATGGCGACTACCTGCTGCACCCGTACCACTGGACGCACGTCGACCGCTGGTTCGATGCCGAGATCCCGGGCTCCATCGTGGACCCGGCGATCGCGCACCTGTACCGCTGGGCCGACGGCCCGGTGCTGGGGAACTGATCAGTCCGGGTCGCGCAGGCGCTGTTTGAGCACCTTGCCGCCGGCATTGCGCGGGAGGTCGTCGGCGAAGACGATCTCCCGCGGCACCTTGTAGCCCGCCAGCCGCGCGCGGGACCATTCGATGAGTGAGGCGGGATCGGTGGCGGCCCCGGCGACGGGGACCACGTAGGCGCGGCCCACCTCGCCGAGCCGCTCGTCGGGGATGCCGATCACGGCGACATCGCGGATATCGGGGTGTCGCAGCAGGACTCGCTCGATCTCGGCCGGGTAGGCGTTGAAGCCGCCGACGATGAACATGTCCTTGAGCCGGTCGGTGATGCGCAGGTAGCCGTCGGCGTCGAGGGCGCCGATGTCACCGGTGTGCAGGAAGCCGTCCGGGTCGATGGCGGCGGCGGTGGCCTGCGGATCGTCCAGGTAGCCGTGCATGACATTGGGGCCGCGGACGGTGACCTCGCCCGGCTCACCGGTTTCGAGGAGTTTGCCTTCCCGGTCCACGATGCGGATCTCACTGCCGGGCAGGGGTTTTCCGACGGTGTCGGCGGCCAGTTCGGCGGGGGAGCCGGGTGGGCAGATGGACACCACGCCGATCGATTCGGTGAGGCCGTAGGCGGTGAAGACGGCCGGAACGCGCAGGTCCTCGCGAATGCGGCGGACCAGTTCGGCGGGGATGGTGGAGCCGCCGGTGCCCGCCAGGCGCAGCGATCCGAGCAGGTAGTCGTCGGGGCCGGCGGCGAACAGATCGGTGAAAAGCGTTGGCGGCCCCGCCAGGACGGTGATGCGTTCGCTCTCGATCAGATGGAGTGCGGTGGCCGCGTCGAAGCGCTCCATCGGCACCATGGTGGCGGTGCGCAGCAGGCACGCCAGGATGCCCGCCTTGTAGCCGAAGGTGTGCGAGAACGGGTTCGCCAGCAAATATCGGTCACGCGGACGCAGGGTGACGACCTCGGACCACCGGGCGAAGACCTCGAGGGTCTGGCGGTGGGTGGCCAGCACGCCGCGGGGGGCGCCGGTGGTGCCGGAGGTGAACAGGATGTCGGAGATGGACTCCGGGTCGACGGCCGCGGTGCGTTCGATCGCGGATTGCGGCTCGACCACCGCGCCCGGGGCCAGGAACCCGGCCCACGAGCTGATGTCCCAGTCCGCCGCGCTCTCGCCGCGGGCGTCGTCGAGCAGGATGAGGTGCTCGAGATCCGGTAGCGCGAGGCCGGATTCGGCGAGCATGGCCGGATAGTCCGCGCCCAGGAACTCCTGCACGGTGCACACGGCTCTGGCGTGGCTGCGGGCCAGCACCTCGGCGGTTTCCGGGCCGCGCAGCCGGGTGCTGATCGGCACCAGGGTGGCGCCGGCGCCGAGCATGCCGAGGGCGGTCACGATCCAGCGGACGCTGTTGGGAGCCCAGAGCCCGACCCGATCTCCCGCCTCCAACCCGGAGGCGATGGCGGCCCGGGTGACCGCCGCGGCCTCCTCGGCCAGCTCGGCGAACGTGAGCCGTCCGGCCGGTCCGGCGATGGCCACCGCCTCGGGATACCGCCGCGCCCGATCGGCCACCAGCGCCGGAATGGTCGCCACACTTCCGACCGCGGAGATGCCGCCCGAGTGCCGCCGATCCATCCGCCCATCCTGCCCCAGCCCCCTCACCCGATTGCCTCATTTCGCCGTGCCATCCCGCTGACCGGGCGTGCCGTGTTGGATGGCCCTCCGCTTCGCTCCGCGCCGGTTCTCGTGATCCTCCGAGCGAGTGGCGGGTGAGGCGCCGGGGCGTACCCATTCCGGTCATCGGGATGGGACTTGGGGGTGCGGGGCGTCACACGGCACCCTCGTTGTAGTGGAACCGTCGGGGGGACGGATATTGCCCGGCAGGCCGCTCGAGCAGCGGCGGAGCGCTGGAGTGCGAATGAATCCAGAATCTCGAAGGAGTGACATGACGGCCGGAACGGAGCTTGCGCAGCGCCAGGACCTCGCGGCGGGCGCGACCACCGTTGTCGAACTCGACGGCGCGTGCGGCTTGTCGCGGGACAAGATCGGCGGCAAGGCGTGGAGCATCGATCACATGCGGGCGCTCGGGCTGCCGGTGCCGCCCGCGTTCGTGATCACCACCGACGGCTGGGCCGACTACACCACCCGCGGCGCCATCGCCGAGGAGATCTGGGCGCAGGTGCTCGAGGGCATCGCCATGATCGAGCGCGGCACCGGCCGCCGCTTCGGATCGGCGGACCGCCCGCTGCTGGTGTCGGTGCGTTCGGGCGCGGCGATCTCCATGCCCGGCATGATGGACACCGTCCTCAACCTGGGTATGACCGACGCGGTGCAGCAGGCGCTGGCCGCCGAGACCCGCAACCCCGGCTACGCGGAGGACACCCGCTCCCGCTTCGTGCACCAGTACCGCGAGACCGTGCTCGGTGACGCGAACGGCGTCGTCCCGGCCGACCCGTGGGATCAGCTGCGCGGCGCCATCGAGGCCGTGTTCCGGTCCTGGGATTCCCCGCGCGCCAAGACCTATCGCGCCCACCGCGGCCTGGCCGACACCATGGGCACCGCGGTCACCGTGCAGGCCATGGTGTTCGGCAACCTCGACGAATCGTCCGGCACCGGTGTGCTTTTCAGCCGCAACCCCAACACCGGCGACACCCCCGTCTACGGCGAGTGGCTGGTCGGCGGGCAGGGCGAGGACGTGGTGTCCGGCCGCCTGACCCCGCGCCCGCTCGACGACCTGGCCGTCACCCAGCCCGCCGTGCACGAGCGGCTCATCGCCGCCGCCCAGCTGCTGGAGCACGACGGCCGCGACCTGCAGGACATCGAGTTCACCGTCGAGTCCGGCGCCTTGTGGCTGCTGCAGTCGCGTCCGGCCAAGCGGTCGGCCCGCGCCGCGGTGCGCACCGCCGTCGCCATGGTCGAGGAGGGCCTGATCAGCGCCGACGAGGCCCTGGACCGGGTGACCCCCGATCAGGTGCGCGAGGTGCTGCGCCCCGCCTCCGGTGACACCGGCGGCCAGGAGCCCCTGGCCCGCGGCGAATCCGCCTGCCCCGGACTGGCTTCCGGCGTGGTCGTGACAGATCCCTACGAGGCCGAGGCCCGCGCCGAGGCGGGCGAGGACGTCATCCTGGTCCGTCCCACCACCAGCCCCGACGACCTGCACGGCATGATCGCCGCGCGCGCCATCGTCACCGAACTGGGCGGCACCACCTCGCATGCCGCGCTGGTGAGCCGCGAACTGGGCCGCCCGTGCGTGGTCGGCTGCGGCCCGGGTGTCGTGGCCGCGCTGACCGGCAAGACGGTCACCGTCGACGGCGGCGCCGGTCTGGTGCTGCCCGGCGAGGTCGTCGCCAAGCCGGTCGAGCAGTCCGTGCTCGACGACGTGCGCCAGCTCGCCCAGTGGGCGGGCGTGGACGGCGAACAGCTGGCCGAGCGCCTGGAAAACCGTTCCGCCGCAGGCGAGAACGCCGAGCAGGAGGAAATGACCGCCGTGAACGCTCCCGTGACCGAACTGGCCGTGCTGCGGCTGGTCGGCATCAAGGGCCGGGTGAACGCCGACAACCTGGCGCTGAGCCTGTTCGCCGACACCGCCGAGATCGCCTCCTGCTGTGAGGATCTGGTGACCGCGGGCTACTGCGCCACCACCCCGGCCGGTTTCCGCATCACCCCGGAGGGCCGCCCGCGCCTGGAGCAGCTGCTCGCGGAGGAGCGCGGCACTGTCGACGCGGCCGCTATGACCGCCGCCTACGACGAGTTCTGCGTCTTCAACGCCGATCTGAAGGTCATCATCACCGACTGGCAGATGAAGGACCCGGCCACGGTCAACGACCACGCCGACGCCGACTACGACGCCTCGGTGCTGGCCCGCCTCAACGGGACCCACCAGACCCTGCGTCCGCTGATCGCCCGCCTGGGCGGCCTGGCCCCGCGTCTGTCCCGCTACCTGGATCGCCTGGACCGCGCCGTCGAGCGCATCGGCGAGGGCGATCACACCTACGTGGCGCGTCCGATCATGGACAGCTACCACACCGTGTGGTTCGAGCTGCACGAAGACCTGATCGGTCTGTGCGGCCTGACCCGTGCCGAAGAGGCGGCGGCCGGCCGTGCCCACTGAGCCCGTAGCGGCCGACGCGCCCGTGACCACCGACGCCGTGACCGGCCGCTGGATCGACTTCGCCCAGATCGACAATGTCCGTGACCTGGGCGGCCTGCCGGTCGCCGGCGGCGGCACCACCCGCTTCGGCATCGTGCTGCGCTCGTCCACCCTGCAGCAGGCCACCTCCGGCGATCTGTCGCAGCTGGTCGACACGCTGGGCCTGCGCACGGTCATCGACCTGCGCCTGCCCGACGAGGTGGAGCGCGAGGGCTACGGCCTGATCGGCGATTCCGCGGTGCACATCGCGAACCTGCCGATCCGCAAGTCGCCCCAGTCCTCCTTGGCCGCACGGGATCTCGTCCCCGACAAGACCCGCGTCGACCTGACCGAGCTGTACGGTCAGCTGCTCGGCGGCAGCGGCGAGCACATCGTCGAGTCGGTGCGCCTCATCATCGACCCGGCCCGCCACTCGGTGCTGTTCCATTGCGCCGCGGGCAAGGACCGCACCGGCGTGCTGGCCGCGGTCCTGCTGGACGCGGTCGGCGTTCCCGCCGAGGCGATCGCCCACGACTACGCTCTCACCAACGAGCGCATCCAGAAGGTCCGCGACCGTCTCGACGCCCTCCCGTCGTATGAGGGCCTGCCGCAGACGAATACCGGCATCCTGGCGGTCTCCCCGGAGGTCATGCTCGGCTTCCTGGCGAACCTGCACGCCGAGCACGGCGGTGCCGGCGCGTGGCTGCTCGCCAACGGCCTCACCGAGTCCGAGCTCGAGCGCCTGCGCGAGGTGCTGGTCGCCTAGTCGGCCCGTTTCTCGAACACCACGTCGCCGCCCTCGCCCGGGGTGATGAACGGCAGCAGCCGTTCCGCCTCGGCGCGCAGGGCGGCTTCGTCGTCCGCGGCCAGGGCGTGCCACGGCGTGATCCGGATGGTCGACCCGGCCACATCCCAACGGCCGTGCACGAATCCGTCGATCAAGTACATCGGCACACCGCCCGACGCGATCTTCGCGATCCGGGTGCGATCCTCATCGCGGATGATCCGCCGCCGATCCCGATGCCCGAGGCAGGAATTGTCGAAGGCGGGCAGAAACCGCACCGGCGCAGTCGAATCCGCCGCCGCGATCGAAGCGTCCGGCACGTCGAAGAGCTCGCGCCCCGCATCATCCCGGAACACCCGGAGCTCGCCGCGCATCCCCTCGACCACCTCCGCGAGCCTGGTCACCCCCGCGAACTCCTGGATATCGCCCACGGTCGCCGGACCATAGGCCGCCAGATAGCGCCGGACCAGGGTCCGCGGTTCCGGTCCCTCCGCCAGCGGCCCGCCCACGACCTGCTCGGCCAGCGACACCGACACCGACCGTCCCCGCCACGCGCCCCACGCTCCCGCGCCGGGGTGATGCACCAGGGGCTGGACGACGCCGAGACCGTGGACCAGGTCGCGGGCCCCGCGTCCGGGGAACCGCTCCGAGAGCAGCTTCCCCAGATCCCGCCGGGACACGGCCCTGCCGTCCAGCAATTCCTTTCCGGCCGCACCGAATTCGGCGATGTCGAGACCGTCCATCGCATCGCGCAGGTAGACCGAGCGCAGCGTCGGCTCGACCGCCGGCCGCACGGTCGGATACAGCCACCGATAGTCCTGGGCGTCGGTCAGATGCACGGTGCGCCTGATCGAGGTGGCGCGCACCACGGTTCGCTCCTCCAGCAGCGCCGACAGCTCCTCGTGCCGGAATTCGCCCAGCCGCGACCACAATCCCACATATGGCCCGTTCGGCTCCTGCCCCTGCACCGCGACGAGGTGCCGGATCAGGTCGGCGACGGGCATCGCGGTTCGTTCGTGCAACCGCTGACGCAGCAGCAGGGTGCGGTTTAGGGTTCGCAGCGAGAGTTCCGGCATGAATCCAGTGTCGAAGGCGACTAGGACGGTTCTTGTCCTATATGGAGGGCGGGTCATGGGCGCGGTGCGGGCGGGGGAGTTCCGGCACATCTATGACCCCAGCGAGGCCGGTCAGCGGTGGTACATCAACGATCATTCGCTGATCAGGGATGGGCGGGGGCGGTGGCATCTGTTCGGGATCACGCATCCGGAACCGGCCGACCCCTTCGACGAGACCGAGTTCGCGCACGCCACCGCGGACGATCCGCTCGGGCCGTGGACCAAGCATCCGTCGGTGCTGGAGGTGGACCGGGAGCGGGGCGAGCGGCATCTGTGGGCGCCGTTCGTCGTCCACGCCGGGGACCGGTACTGGATGTTCTACGACGGCGGCGGAATCGACCGCACCGCAACGGGTATGGGGCTGGCCACCTCCACCGACCTGTTCCACTGGCGGCGGCATCCGGGGAGCCCGGTGTTCCGGGACGGCTACGACGCCCGGGACCCCATGGTGCTGCGGGTCGGCGACGAGTGGGTCATGTACTACTGCGCCACCGGCACCCCCGCCGGCGGGAATCATGTCGTCGCCTATCGGACCAGTCCGGACCTGGTGCGGTGGGGCGAGCGCCGCGTCGCCTACATCGATCCGGCGACCGGGACCGGGGCGGGCAATACCGAGTCACCGTTCGTGGTGCGGCACGGGGACGCCTGGTACCTGTTGATCGGTCCGCGCCCGGACTACGTCGGCACCGAGATCTTCCGCAGCGACAATCCCTTTCACTTCGACACGTCCGACCGCGTGGGGCATATCCGGGCCCACGCCGCCGAGGTGATCACCCATGACGGCGGCCTGTGGGTGACGCATGCCGGGTGGGGGCAGGGTGGAGTCGCGCTGGCTCCCTTGATCTTCCCGGACTGACCCGAAAATCCGATTTCGGGCGTGGCGGGCGGTCTGAACTGGGATTCTGGACGGTGAGTCGAGAGTCCCACCCAGTGCTGACGATCAGAACGTTGCGGGGAGGCAGGCACCATGGCCCGAATCGGCGTGATCAGTCTTTCCGACGGCCGCGATTATGTGCACGGCGGCATCGTCGGATTCATCAAGACGGCGGAAGATCGGCTGGTGGCCGAGCTGACGGCCGCCGGGCACACCGTGATTCGAGGCCGGGAGCCGGTCGCGAGCAATGACCGGGCGGTCGAGGTCGCCCGGCGGGTGGAGGCCGCGGGGGTGGATCTGACCGTGCTGCACTACGCGGTGTGGGCGTTCCCGCACTTCACCATGCTGGCGGCGGGCGCGCTGCGGGGGCCGCTGCTGCTGTTGTCGAACATCGACCCGGTGCAGCCGGGCATGGTGGGGATGCTGGCCGCGGGCGGGGCCCTCGATCAGATCGGGCGCGAGCACGCCCGGCTGTGGGGCGACCCGGCCGATCCGGAGCTGGTCGCGGCGATCGGGGTGCGGGCGCGGGCCGCGGCGGCGGTCGCGGGATTGCGCGGCAGCACCTTCGGGCGGTTCGGCGGGCGGCCCATGGGGATGAACACGGCGGTGGCCAATACCGATCAATGGCAGCGGGTGTTCGGGATCGACGTGGAGGAGATCGACCAGTGGGAGATCGTGCGCCGCGCCGACCAGGCCGACGCCGGCGAGGCGCGGGCGGCGCGAGAATGGCTGGAGCGCAATGCCGCCGGGGTGCACTACGACGGGGTCAAACTGACGCCGGACCTGCTGGAGCGGCAGCTGCGCTCGTACCTGGCGGTGCGGGACCTGATCGCGGAATGGCGGCTGGACTTCTCCGGCATCAAGGGCCAGCCGGAACTGACC
The DNA here is from genome assembly GCF_050956485.1 of Nocardia sp. CA-145437. Classification (NCBI taxonomy): domain Bacteria; kingdom Bacillati; phylum Actinomycetota; class Actinomycetes; order Mycobacteriales; family Nocardiaceae; genus Nocardia; species Nocardia sp. CA-145437. The sequence goes on from NZ_CP191204.1 coordinate 1,915,077, forward strand.
CAGTACTTCGCCACCATGGACATCACCGAGGCCTTCCTCAACGACCCCTACGACTGGAACGGGCCCAAACAGCCGCACGTCTGCGCCACCGAGGCCGATATGGACGGCGCGCTCACCATGCAGCTGCTCAAGCAGATCTCCGGCACCCCGGTGCTTTTCGCCGACGTCCGCCACTATCACGCCGACCGCGACATCTGGGATCTGTGCAATTCCGGCCAGCACGCCACCTGGTACGCGGCCCGCAGCGACGACCCGGCCGAGAACCTGGCCCGGGTGCACCTGTACCCGGAGGTGTTCTTCTTCCCGGCGGGCGGCGCGTCGGTGCACCACCTGGCCGCGCCCGGCGAGGTGACCTTCGCCCGCCTCACCCGCCGCGACGGCGACTACCGCATGCAGCTCATGCTCGGCGCGTTCGAGACCTACGACGACGCCACCAACGAATCGTTGATGAAGCAGTCCACCTGGGAGTGGCCGCACGCCTTCGCGCGCCTGGACGCCGACGCCGGGGACTTCCTGTCCCGCTTCGGCGCCAACCACATTCACGCCGTCCCCGGTGACCAGCGCGCCACCGTGCGCGCGGCCTGCGAGCTGCTGGGCGTCACCCTCGACGAGTTCACCCGGGCGGGCTGACATGCTCCTCGGCATCGATATCGGCACCTCCGGATCCAAGGGCGTCCTCACCGACCGGGACGGCGTGGTCGCCATGCGCGCCGAACGACCGCACCGGGTGTCGACGCCCCGGCCCGGCTGGGTGGAGCACGACGCGGAGACGGTGTGGTGGGCCGACTTCGTGGGCATCGCCCGCGACCTGGTGGCGGCCGCGGACGGCGCACCCATCGAGGCGCTCGCGGTGAGCGGCATCGGCCCGTGCCTGCTGCCCGCCGACGCGGGCGGCCGCCCGCTGCGGCCCGCCATCCTGTACGGGGTCGACACCCGCGCGGGCGTCGAAATCGAGGAACTGGACGCGGAATTGGGGCCGCTGACCGTGCTGGAGCGGTGTGGGTCGCCGCTCACCAGTCAGGCCGTCGGCCCGAAGCTGCGCTGGCTCATCCGGCACGAGCCGCGGGTGTGGTCCGCCACCCGAATGCTGTTGATGGCCGGCTCGTTTCTCGTGTACCGCCTGACCGGCCGCTACGTCCTCGACCACCAGTCCGCCAGCCAGTGCGTCCCCATGTACGACCTGATGGCCCGCGACTGGGCCACCGACTGGGCCGAATCCGTCGCCCCCGGCCTGCGTCTGCCCGAATTGGCCTGGCCCACCGAGATAGTCGGCCGCGTCACCCCCGAGGCGGCGGCCGCGACCGGGCTGCCCGTGGGGCTTCCGGTCACCACCGGCACCATCGACGCCTGGGCCGAGGCGGCCGGGGTCGGCGTCCGCGCCCCCGGCGACTGCATGATCATGTACGGCACCACCATGTTCCTCACCCAGGTGCTCGCCGACCCGCGCCCGCAGCCGGGGCTGTGGACCACCTGCGGAACCTGGCCCGGCACCTACACCTCCGCCGCCGGGATGGCGACCTCCGGCGCGGTCACCGACTGGCTGCGGGCCCTCACCGGCAGCGCCTTCGCCGAACTGCTCGACGAGGCGGCCCACGTCCCGCCCGGCTCCCGCGGCCTGCTGGTGCTGCCGTACTTCGCGGGCGAACGCACCCCGCTGTTCGACCCGAACGCCCGCGGCCTGATCGCGGGCCTCACGCTCACCCACCAGCGCGCCGACCTCTACCGCGCCGTCCTGGAGGGCATCGGTTACGGGGTCCGCCACAATCTGGAGGCGATGGCCGCGGCCGGCGCCCCCGCGACCCGCCTGGTCGCGGTCGGCGGCGGCACCAAGGGGGGCCTGTGGACCCGCATCGTCTCCGACATCACCGGTCTGCCGCAACAGCTTCCGGCCGACACCGTCGGCGCGGCCCTCGGCGACGCGCTGCTCGCCGCCGAGGCCCTGGGCCTGGACACCTCGGCCTGGAACCCGATCATCGCCACGATCGAACCGGATCCCGACACCACCGCGCACTACGGCCCCTACTACCGCCACTACCGATCCCTGTACGAGACAACGAAATCCACCGCCCACTTCCTCGCCCGGGAGCAACACCGCGCCGCGCCGTGATCTCGGCTAGGGTCCGACACGGAGGTGGGGCGGATGGCCAGATATCACCGCATCGCGGGACAGGACCTGGGTCGGCTGGGCGCGCTCAGCGACGGAATCTTCGCTGTGGCAATGACTTTGCTCGTGCTGGAGCTGCACGTCCCCGCGAGCGAGACCTGGCGTCAGCGCGCCCTGTGGACCTCCGGCGCGGCCGCCGACGAGGAGCCGGTCTGGCATGCCCTCACCCATGTCGGCCCCCAATTCCTCATCTGTTTCCTGGGTTTCCTCACCCTGGGCATGTTCTGGATCGGCCAGCAGACCCAACTCGGCCTGATGGATCGCGCGGACCGCACGCTGACCTGGATCCATCTGATGTTCCTGTTCGGCGTCTGCATGGTGCCCTTCGCGACCGCCCTGCTGGCCGCGTTCCCGCAATCGCGCCTGGCGCTGCTGGTCTACTGGGCCGACCTGCTGTACCTGGGACTCGCGCAACTCGCCGCCCTGCGCTACGCCCGCCGCGCCGGCCTGCTCACCGCCGACGCCGCCCCCGAGGACCTGACGGCCATCCGCCGCCGCATCGGAATCGTGCAATTCCTGTACGCGGCGGCGGTGGCATTGTGCCCGATCAGCACCTACCTCAGCATCGGCCTGATCATCGCCCTGCAGGTGAATTCCGCTGTGTCCCCGCGGATCCGGCCCCTCGACCGCTTCTGACCGGCTAGGCGGTCGCGGCGAATCCGGCGCGCAGATCGGCGAGGATGTCGTCGATCCCCTCGATTCCGACGGCCAGGCGGATCAGGCCCGGCGTGACACCCGCCGCGAGCTGCTGTTCCGGGGTCAGCTGCGAATGCGTGGTCGAGGCCGGGTGGATGACCAGCGAGCGCACGTCACCGATATTGGCGACATGGCTGTGCAGGGTCAGGGCGTCCACGAAACGCTTGCCGGCGTCCACACCGCCCGCCAGCTCGAACCCGATGATCGCGCCGACGCCCCGGGGAGCCAGCTGCTGCCCGCGCTCGTACCACGGCGAGGAGGGCAGGCCCGCGTAGGAGACGGCCGTGACTTCGGGCCGCCCGGTGAGGAACTCGGCCACCGCCGTCGCATTGGCCACGTGCCGCTCGAGGCGCAGGCTCAGCGTCTCCAGCCCCTGGCTGATGAGGAAGGCGTTGAACGGCGAGATCGCCGATCCCAGATCGCGCAGCAGCTGCACCCGCGCCTTGAGCGCGTAGGCGGGCGCGCCGAGGTCGGCGTAGACGACGCCGTGGTAGCTGGGGTCGGGTTCGGTGAAGCCCGCGAATCGTCCACCGCGCCAGTCGAAGGTGCCGCCGTCCACGATCACGCCCGCGACGGCCGCACCGTGCCCGCCCAGGTACTTGGTCGCCGAGTGCACGACGATGTCCGCGCCGTGCGCGAACGGCTGGATGAGGTACGGGGTGGCGACGGTGTTGTCGACGATGAGCGGAATCCCCGACCCGTGCGCGACCTCCGCGATCCCGGGGATATCGAGAAGGTGGTTCTGCGGATTGGACACCGTCTCCCCGAAGAACGCCTTGGTGTTCGGCCGGATCGCCGCCCGCCACTGCTCGAGATCGTCCGGATCCTCGACGAAACTGACCTCGATGCCCAGCTTCGGCAGCGTGTACCGGAACAGGTTGTAGGTGCCGCCGTACAGCCGCGGGCTCGACACGATGTGATCCCCGGCCCCCGCCAGGTTCAGGATCGCGAAGGTCTCCGCCGCCTGCCCCGACGCCAGCAGCAAGGCGGCCACGCCGCCTTCGAGCGCCGCGATCCGCTGCTCCACCGCGTCCTGGGTGGGGTTCATGATGCGGGTGTAGATATTGCCCGGCTCGGCGAGCCCGAACAGCGCGGCGGCGTGGTCGGTGTCCCGGAACGCGTACGACGTGGTCTGGTAGATCGGCAGCGCGCGGGCTCCGGTCGCGGCATCGGGCTGCTGCCCGGCGTGGATCTGTTTGGTCTCGAAACTCCAGGTGGCGCTGGGGTCTTCGGGCAGGACGGGCTCGGTCATGGGGGCCTCCGGTGGGTGGTGGTGCTGCTACTGGGTGACGAGGGTGGTCTCGACCGGGGTGCGGCCGGTGGTGAGGTCCAGGACGGGGCAGTGCTCGTCGACGGCCCGCTGCAGTTCGGCGTAGCGCGCGGCGGATTCGGGACCGTTGACCCGGACGGTGACGCGGACCGCCTGGAAGCCGGGCCGGACCGTGTCGTCCAAGCCGAAGAAGCCGCGCACGTCGAGGTCGCCCTCGGCTTCGATGGCCAGGTCGTCGATGGTGATGCCGAGGCGCTGCGCCCAGAACCGGTAGGTCACCACCTGGCAGGCGATCAGCGAGGCCAGATACACCTCCACCGGGTTGGGCGCGGAGCCGTCGCCGCCCAGCGCGGGCGGTTCGTCCACGCGAATCGTATAGCGGCCCAGCGCGATTGCGCTGCCGACTGTGCCCTCCGGAGTGCCCGCGGCCCGGAAGACCACGGTGGCCTGGGCGGGGTCCGCGGCCACCGCACGGCCGGTCGCCTCGACGATATCGTTCAAAGGGGTGCTCAGCTCGGTCGTCATACCGCGTGAAGCTACGACTCAGCGACCGGTGCTGACGATGGTTGAACTCGCCGTGAGCGCAATAGCCGGTAGGTATCCCGGGCCTCGGCTACCTGTTCGTCATGTGATGGTTGCCAACTGGACGGTCGTTCGGCAGACACGGTGACACCGGGGTGGTATGAATTCGCGGTGGCATGGACTTTGCGGCTCAGCGAGGACGAAGAAGCTGCGCTGGGTGCGCAGGCGGCGATGGAAGGGCGATCCAAACAGGAGATCGCCCGCGACGCCATCCGGAACTACATCACGCGACACAAGACCTGGGATGACTACCTGTCGGACGGGCCGGTCGTCTACGGGTAGTAGGTGTCTCTGATCTCGGTGTAGCGCTGGCGGATGGCGGCGCCGACTCCCGCTGCCAGGGTGTGGAATTCGGTGCCCGGCGGGGTGGGCCAGCGGGGTGGGCGGGGGCCGCCGCGCAGGGCCCAGGCGGCTTGGCGGGCCGCGCCCAGGGCGACGTACTCGCTCGGGTTGGGAACCGTGACGGTGCGGCCGAAGATGGTGGCCGCCGCGTGGGCGATGAGGCGGGAGCGGGATGCGCCGCCGATCAACAGGATTCGATGCGGGACCGTCGGCAGGCGGTCCAGGGCCTCGGCGATATTGCAGAGCATGCCCTCGATGGCGGCGCGGGCCAGATGGTGCGGCCGCATGGTGTGCGGGCGCAGGCCGTGCAGGCTGCCGGTGGCGTGCGGCAGATTCGGGGTGCGCTCGCCCGCGATATAGGGCAGCAGCGTGAGACCGTCCGCGCCCGCGGGGGATTGCGCGGCCAGCACTTCCAGCCCGGACACGTCGGTGCCGAGCAGGACCGCCGTCGCGTCCAGGACCCGGGCGGCATTGAGCGTGCAGACCAGCGGCAGGAACGCGCCGGTCGCGTCGGCGAACCCGTTGACCGCCCCGGAGGGATCGGCGCTGGGCGACGCGGCCCGGGTGAACACGGTCCCGCTGGTGCCCAACGACACCACCACGTCCCCGTCCGCGATGCCCAGTCCCAGGGCCGCGGCCGCGTTGTCGCCGGTGCCCGCGGCCACCAGCCGCCCGCCCGGCGTGTGCCCGGCGATCTCGGCGGGCGCGAGCACCCGGGGCAGCGCGGGACTGCGGCCGCGGAAGGCCATGGTCAGCAGGTCGGTCCGGTAGGCGCCGGCGGCCGGGGACCAGTACCCGGTGCCGGAGGCGTCGCCGCGATCGGTGGTGGGCTCGGTCGCCGGATCGCCGCCGCGCAGCTGCCAGGTCAGGTAGTCGTGGGGGAGCAGCACCCGGACCGTCCGGTCGGCCAGTTCGGGTTCGTGGTCGGCGAACCAGCGCAGCTTGGCCACGGTGTGCGCGGCCAGCGGCACACTGCCCACCGCGTCCGCCCACGCCTGCGGCCCGCCCAGCTCGCCCACCAGCTGACTGGCCGCCTCCGCTGAGCGAGTGTCGTTCCACAGCAGCGCGTCCCGCACCGGATGCCCGGCGGCGTCGAGCACCACCAGCCCGTGCTGCTGCCCGGCCACCGCGATGGCCTCGACATCGCGCATCATGCGGTCACAGGCCGCGCGCAGCGCCTCCCACCACATGGCCGGTGGCACCTCGGTGCCGTCGTGGTGCGGAATCTGGCGCTGCCGCAACACCGTTCCGGTATCGGCGTCGCACACCACGATCTTGCAGGACTGAGTGGAGGAGTCCACTCCGGCAACGACCGCCATTGGCCACCACCCTCTATCGTGCCGCCCGTCCGGGATGCAGCTGGATCTTGCGTCCGGTGCCCGCGCGGAAGGTCCGCAGGGCATCGCCGAATTCCTCGAGGGCGAAGTCGTGGGTGATCACGGTGTCCGCGTCGATCACGCCCTCGCCGAGCAGGTCCACCGCCCGGCCGAAACTGTGCAGTACCGCCATGGATCCGACGATGGTGATCTCGTCGTTGTAGATCCGGAACGGCGAGACGCTGGCCCGCGCCGCCGCCGGGGCCACCCCGAACTGCAGATAGGTGCCGCCGCGCCGCACCCGCGAGAGCCCGTCCTCGATCGCGGCCACCGTTCCGCTGCAATCGATCACGATCTCCCAGCCCTCGGGCCGGTCCATGTCGTCGGCCGACACGGTGGCCGCGTCCGCGCCCAGGGTGCGGGCGACGGCCAGCCGGTCGGCATTGGTGTCCACCATCGACACCGAGGCCGCGCCCGCCGCCGCGGCCAGTTGCTGCATGAGCAGCCCCATGGTGCCCGCTCCGTAGATCAGATAGTGCGAGCCGAGTCGCCGTGGCAGCCCGTCGAATCCGTGCACCGCGCACGAGAGCGGTTCCACCAGCGCGCCGTGCGCGGGCGACACGTGCCCGGGCAGCCGATAACAGTTGGCGGCGGGCACTTTCACGTACTCGGCCATGGCGCCGTCCACGGTGTCGCCGATGGCGCCCCAGTTCTCGCACAGATTCCCGCGCCCGATCGCGCAATAGTGGCAGCGGCCGCAGAACAACGACGGATCCACCGCCACCCGATCGCCGATCCGCACCCCGGCCGCGTCCGCGCCGAGCGCCACCACTTCCCCGGCGAATTCGTGTCCGGGCACGATCGGATAGGGGGTGGGCGGGAATTCGCCCTCGACGATATGGATATCCGTCCCGCATATCCCGACAGCGTCCACCCGGATCACGACCTCACCGGTGCCGGGTAGCGGATCCGGCACCGATTCGACCGAGAACTGTCCGGGCTTCTCGACGACCAAGGCACGCATAGCAATACCATGCACCCGCGTGCCACGCGCTCGACGCGTTTTACGCAATAGCAATCGCATTCTTTCTGCTGTCCCACAATCGTTACGGGAGATGCGGGGGATCAGGGGAGCGATTGATACCAGAAGGCGGTGGATGCCACGTGGGCTTGGTCCAGCGGTAGGTAGTGGCCGTCCTCGCGCCAGCCCAGCGCTTGCACGGTCGCGCGCAACCCGGACTCGAAACAGATGGGGTCGGGAATGTGCCAGCGGTACATGCCGAATCGCTGGTGCGGCTCGTAGATTCGATGCGGCGGCAGCACCTGCGGCATGCCCAGATAGGCGGTGGAGTAGGGGCGATATGCGCCGTCGAGGTCGAAATTCCAGGCCCCGCCGAAATAGTCCTCGGTCCCGGTGCCGCAGAGGGTGGGGAATTCGGTGTCGTCGTCGAGATAGAACTTGAGCTCGCCCTCGCCCCACCAGCCGGTGGCGCGCGGCTGCACGGCCAGATATGTGCCGGCATACCGGCCGGGGCCGCCGTCGATCTCGACGATCGGATGTTCCGCGGGCGTGCCCAGCGGATCGGAGCAGCGCCACCGGGTGTGCAGATACCCGGCGGTGCCCGGTAAGTCCTCTTCCAGATAGGTGATCTGGTAGTACACCGGCGCGGCCCGGTCGGACCCATTGTGCAGGGTGATCAGCGCGCGGGAGTGGAACGGCATGGGCCAGTAGCTGTTCAGACCGCCCGCGGGCGCGACCACGATCAGGGCGGAGTCGACGAGCGCGAGCTGATCCCAGCCGTTGCAGAAGAAGTCGCCCAGCGGCACCGCGACGGCCGGTTCCGGCGCGTCGTCCCAGTACATCTGGAGCGTGAAATCGCGCAGCAGCGTGCGATCGGTGGTGAGCCACAGGTGCCGGATCACCCCGGGCCCGGAAAGGTCGGCGAGCGTGGCGGTTTCGCCGGGTCGCAGGTCGATGGACGGCGAGACCTTCCAGCCCCGCCCCAGCCCCGCCGCCGCGAACGCGCCGGTCCCGGAGATGGCCCGGCCGCCCCGACCGGGCTCACCGGTCGGGTTCTCCGCGCTCACCGAGCGGGTGCGCCGCCCGTCCAGCTGCCAGATCTCATGCACCATGCGTATTTTCGCATGTAGATCGGCAGTGGGAAGCGGACATGGGGCGGACACGCGAATGCCGACGCCGTCCCACACCCGGCGTCGGCATTCAGGGGTACTGCTAGGCCAGCTTCGACTTCAGGGTCGCGAGGGTCGCGGCGTCGATGCCCAGGCCCTGCGACAGGAAGTTGTCGAAGGAACCGAAGTTGGCCTGGACGGCGTCGAAGGCGGAGTCGAGGAAGGCGCGGTCGACACCGAGGACCGGCTCGAACAGCGACGGGTCCGTGACCAGGCCGGCGTGGACCAGGCCGTCGAGGGTGGCCTTGTTGGCGGCGGCCAGGTTGTCGTTGGAGTCCAGGTAGTCGTTGTAGACCTGGCCCTTGTTGGCGCCCAGGGCGGTCAGCAGGATGGCCGACATCCAGCCGGTGCGGTCCTTACCGGCGGTGCAGTGGAACAGCACCGGGCCGTTGGCGTTGGCGATCTCCTTCAGCGCGGCCGAGAACTGACCACGCGAGGTGGCGTCGGTGACCAGCCACTTGTAGTAGTCGATCATGTACTGGCTGCCCTTGCCGTCGCCGAGCAGCTGCTGCTGGACCTCGGGGCCGCCCTGCACGGCCTTGGCGAAGAACAGGTAGAAGTCGTTGTTCGGGTCGTAGACCGGCAGCGACTTGGCCGGGATGGAGGCCGGCAGCTTGTCCGGGTTCTGCGAGCGCTCGATCGGGCTGCGGAAGTCGATGATCTCGGCGATGCCCGCCGACACCAGCTGCTGCTGCTCACCGGCGCTGAGCTTGTTCAGGGCATCGGAGCGGTAGACCGAGCCCACCTTCGTCTTCGCGCCGCCGCCGAGCGGGATGCCGCTCAGGTCACGGGCGTTCGGCGCGGTGGCCAGGTTCAGCGAGACGCCCTTGGGGGTCTGCAGCACCGGCACCGGCGCGGCCACCGCGGGGGTGACGGCGATCGGGGTGATGGCGATGAGCGCTGCCGCTACGCCGGTCAGGGTGCCGCGTACGGCGCGCGAGATCGTCACTGGGGGTATTCCTTTCGATCACGGACCGGGTCGTGGGGTCAATGCCCCGGTCCGGGCTTTGCTGCGCAAGAAGGAGACTGGTTGGTTTGTGTTGTGGACCGACCGGCCTCGGACGCGAGCGCGGCGCGCCCGAGGCGGTTCGGTTGCGGGCCCGCCTATTCGGCGTCGGCCAGCAACGTGATGGTCCCGGCCGCGCCGTCCACCCGGACGCGCTGGCCGTCCTGCAGGCCGGTGCTGGCGGTCTTGGCATCCACCACACAGGGGACGCCGAACTCGCGGGCCACGATGGCTGCGTGCGAGGCCGCGCCGCCGATATCGGTGACCACCGCGCCCGCGTAGGCGAACATGGCGGTGTGGCCGGTGTCGGTCACCGAGGCGACCAGGATGTCGCCCGGCTCGATGTCGTCGTCGAGGGTCAGCACACGCTTGACGGTGCCCTCCACCACGCCCGGGCTCACGCCGAGACCGGTGATGGTCTCGCCCACCGCGATCGCGCCGGAGATCTCCTCCGGCTCCCACGGGCCGTTGACCACGTCGGGCATGCGGAGAGCCTGGAAGCGGGTGCGCTCGTCCCGGCGGCGCGCCACGCGCTCCTTCAGATCGGCCGGGGCCCACAGGATCTCGTCGAGGTTCAGGAACACCGAGTCCTCGATCTCGGTGAGCTTGCCCGCCTTCACCAGGCGCGCGGCGCGCTCCTGGGTGGCCAGGCGCAGGCAGTTGGTGACCCGGACGACGGCGTCGCGGGCGCGCTCGCGGTAGACGGTCGCGCCGACGGCCATCTTGGCGGTGCGGCTGGTCGGCTCCGGCACCGGCTCGCGGTGCGGCGCGGGCATTTCCGCGGCCCGCCCGGCCGCGGTGACCAGCAGTTCGGGACGGTCGCCGAAGGTGCTGTTGATGAGCTCGCACTCGCCCGGACCGCGGTGGCCGATCGTGGCCAGCTCCTGGTCCAGGGCCTTGGAGAACTCCGGCGACTTCTCGCGGGCCGCGCCCACGTCACCGGTCTTGGCCAGCGCCTGCAGTCCGGCGTCCTTGCGGCACACGGCCGCCAGCCGCTCCACGGCCAGCATGGTCTTGGCCGACTCCAGGCGGTTCAGGTCGATCTTGACCTCGCCCTTGTGGGCGGCGGTGGCCGCGCCGGTCATCATGACGCCGATGGAGGCCGCCTGCCACGCCTGGTTGAGACGGTCGCGCCAGAGCAGGGCGCGGGCGTGCAGCTGCTCGTCGGTGAGCTCGGAGATCTGGTCGCGGTTCAGCGCTTCCGCGTGCGAGGCGGCATTGATCAGCTCGGCGGTCTTGCTGTACTGCAGGGCGGTCGAGGCGACCCGGCCCATGGCCTTGAAGGTGCCCGCGCGGGCGGCCATACCGGTCGGCATGGAGGGACGGCCCTTGGGGTGCAGCTCGAGGTCGCCGATGGTGCCGTAGACGTCGCGGCGCACGCTCTCCTCGTCCCAGCCGGGCATGTTCTCGGCCGAGAAGACGCCGATGGAGGCGTTGATGTACATGTGGTGGCCGAGCACGCTGGTCACGCGGGACACCCAGTGCTCGAGCGCGATCCCCTCGATGGCGATCATGTGGCCCATCGCCTCGTTGCCCAGGCGGATGGCCCCGGCCTGCAGGTCGATGGTGAGCGGGGTGAGCGGGCCGGGCAGCGCCTCGGAGGTGTTGGTGGCGGTGTAGACCGGGATGCGGTCGTCGACCAGGTCGTCGAACTCGCCCTGAAGCCCCTCGGGGGCGGCGGAAGTCAGCTGGTAGCCGTCGGAGGTCGGGGCGTTCTGCGGCACCACGTGGGTCGGCAGCGGGATCGCGCCGCGGCGGCTGCGGAAGCCGGAGCCGCCGCTCTTGCGGCCGTGCAGGCCGCGCGCGGTGTCGGCGATGACCTCGGTGGCGTTCCAGCCGTAGCGGAAGCCCCACTCCTCGCGGGCCGCGCTCGCGTCGACCTTGGTCTGGGTCGCCGACGACTTCGGCAGCCACGCACCGTATTTCACGCCCGCCTCGGACAGGATGCGCTTGACCTCGGCGCTGGACACCTCGCCGGGCGCGGCCAGCTCGACCACGCCGCCGCGCTGCGACAGCGCCGCCAGCACCAGGAAGCGCTCCAGGTCGTCGTAGTGCAGCACCTGCACGCTGCCCTTGCCGCCGGCGGTCAGGCTCTCCAGGGTGCGCCAGCCGCCGTGATCGACGCGGCGGCCCGCCACCAGCGCGGTGCGCACGATGAGCGCGTCGGCGCCGGAGCCGGCCACGATCTTCTCGACGCTCGAATCAGCGCCCGCCGCAACGGGAACCACGAGGCGCGCGCCGGATTCCTGGGCCGCCTTCGTGATCGCCGCGACCGCGGGGCCCGCCAGGTGCACGATCGCGTCGGCCCCGGCCGCGGCCCGCGCGCACACCTGCGCGTCGGACAGGTCGCCGACGGTCACCTCGACCCGCGAGTCCACGTAGCGGTGCCGCTGCCGGTCCAGACCGGATACCTCGTGGCCGGCGGCCAGCAGCATGCGCGCGACGGCGCGGCCGCTCGGTTCGGTGACTCCGGTGACCAGAATCCGCATTGACTCTCCTCCTCGTGCAGGCGTCCCCAACCACAGTGACGCCGTTCACACACCATCCCCATTGCACGAGGGTGTGACGGGTCGCAGTCCCGTTGAACGGGATCGGCGAATCGGTCAGCAAGATGGACCGCTAAGGAATGGCGGTCGGAGCGGGCACCGTCGAGGCATGACAGTGCGGAATTCGGTCACGCCGCGGGCGGCCGGCGAGGTGGGCCCCTACGACATCGAGACCGATGTGCTGATCGTCGGCTACGGCGCGGCCGGGGCCGCGGCGGCCTTCGAGGCCGCGCACGCGGGCGCGCGGGTGCTGATCGTGGACCGGGCGGGCGGCCCGGGCGGCGCGTCGGCCAACTCCGGCGGCGAGATCTACCTCGGTGGCGGCACCCCGATCCAGGTGGCCTGCGGCTTCGACGACACCCCCGAGGCCATGGCCGCGTTCCTGAAGGCCGCGCTCGGCGCGGGCGCGGACGCCGCCAAGATCGACGAGTACTGCGCGGGCAGCGTCGAGCACTTCCACTGGCTGGTCGACCGCGGCGTGCCGTTCAAGCCGACCATGTGGGACGCCCCCACCTGGGTGCCGCCGACCGATGACGGCCTGATGTGGCTGGGTGAGAACAGCTGGCCATTCACCGAACTGGCCCACCCCGCCCCGCGGGGGCACCGGCCCACCGCCAACGACTTCGGCGGCAAGCTGCTCATGGAGTGCCTGGCCGCCGCGGCCGAGGCCGCCGGGGCCACCACTCGATTCGACACCTCTGTCAGCACGCTCATCGTCGATGAGGACGGCGTCGTGGTGGGCGCGGTCGCGCGCCGCTACGGCGAGGAGATCACCATTCGCGCCCGGCGCGGAATCGTGCTCACCACCGGTGGTTTCGTCGACAACGACGCCATGCTCGCCGCCCACGCGCCGCAGCTGCTCGGCCACACCAAGGTCAGCGCGGGCACCGACGACGGCTCCGGCATCCGGATGGCCCAGGCGCTGGGCGCGGCCGTGCGCCACATGTCCGCCGGGCAGGTCGGCATGTCGCTGATCCCGGGGCTGGCCGTGCGCGGCATGGTGGTCAACGCGCTGGGCCGCCGTTTCGTCAACGAGGACACCTATCCGGGCCGGATCGGCCAGCATGCGCTCTACCGCCAGAACATGGGCGGCAGCTGGGCGGGCGACGACACCGCGGTGTGGGTCATCGTCGACGAGGAGGGCTTCGAGGACGTCCCCGAACCCCAGCGCTGGGGCGTGCGGCCCACCCACGTCGCCGAGACGGCCGAGGAGCTCGAGGAACTCACGGGCCTGCCCGCGGGGTCGCTGACCACCGCCATCGGCCGCTACAACGAATTCGCCCGGCAGGGCGCGGATCTCGATCACCACAAGGCCGCGCGCTGGCTGCGGGAACTTACCCCGCCGCTGGCCGCCATCGACGTGAAGGCCGGGGTCCGCCCGCCGTCGGAGGCCGGTGACCGGCGCGGCACCGGCGCCTCGGTGTTCACCCTGGGCGGTCTGCACACCGATCTCGACGGGCACGTGCTCGACCACGACGGCAAGCCGATCGCGGGTCTGTACGCCGCGGGCCGGGCGGCTAATGGCCTGCACGGTTTCGGCTACATCTCCGGAACCTCCCTCGGCGACGGCACCTTCTTCGGTCGTCGCGCCGGCACCGCCGCGGCCCGGCGCGCCTGAGCCATCCGCCGCCCGGCGCCTCCGCCCGACGGAAATGGTCGGTGGTCCAGTTGATTGCCGAGAGCCGGGATCGGGCACGCCGATTGGTTCTAGACTCGCTCGCTATGGATGTGCACTCGCGGCAGTTGCGGTATTTCGTCGCGGTGGCGGAGGACCTGAGTTTCACGCGGGCCGCGCAGCGGCTGCACGTGGCGCAGCAGGGGTTGAGTGCGCAGATCAAGCAGTTGGAGCAGGCCCTGGATTTGGTGCTGTTCATCCGGACCACGCGCAGTGTGGAGCTCACCGCGGCGGGCGAGGCGCTGCTCGAGGGCGTCCGCAGCGCGCTGACCACCTTGGGCCTGGCGGTCGAGCAGGCGCGGGTGGCGCAGCGGCGCGAGTCGGACCGGCTGGTGCTCGGTTTCCTCGAGGGCGCGGCGCTGACGCTCACCGAGCCGATCCTGGCGGCCTTCCGGGAACGGCATCCGGACGTGACCGTCGATATGCGGCAGTTCACCTACGAGGAGCCCGCGGCCGGACTGGCCGACGGCAGCGTGGACGTGGCCTTCGCACGACTTCCGTTCCGCGCGGACGGAATTCGCGTCGAACCGCTGTTCTCCGAGCCGCTGGTGGCGCTGGTGCCCGCCGGGCATCCGCTGACCGAACTGCCCGAGGTGCGGGTGCGGGACCTGCTGGACCAGCCGCTGCTCGGCGCGGACAACGACGATCCGGTGTGGAATGCGTTCTGGGAGTTGCACGATCACCGCGGCGGCAATCCCGCGCCGGTGGTGTCGCGGTCGAAATCGCTGCTGGAGGAACTGCACAAGGTGTCGGCGGGCGTCGGCGTGGTGCTGACCGTCGCCTCGGCGCGCTGGATGCCGTTTCCGCGGGTCCGGTTGCTGCCGATTGTCGATGCCCCGCGCAACGAGGTAACCGTCGCCTGGCCCGCGGAACACGAATCCCCGCTGGTGCGTTCGTTCGTCGAGATCGCGCGGGAGGTCCGGGCCGCGCGTCCGGAACTGGTCGAGCTGCTCGAACGGCCCGATTTCGAGGATCGCACGCTGCCCGCCCACCTCTGATTGACAAGTGCCGCTTGTCAATCACCGAAGAATAGCTGTTTCACTTTGCTGAGGGAACGCCTTACTGTTGCCAGACGTGGGCGGACAACGCGGGGGGCTGCGTCGTCCACCGCGAACCTCCCTGCGGTTCGTGGCCGCTTCATTGTTCCCGATGAGGCGCACCCTCATTACCCGATGAGGGAATCTCGGATACCCGGCGCCGCCGGACACCGGCTTGAGCCCCCGGCGTCCGTCGGCGCCGGTTTCGTCCGTGCGTGTCGCTGCGGCCCGGGCGAGTCCAGGCGACCAGACTCGGAGACATGACGGCCGACAGTCAGGACCTCGACAAGCCCACTGACGACAAGCCCGCCGACGAGAAGCCCGCCGACGACGCGCGGCCGGACACCCGATCGTTCCCGTCCCGCGTGTGGGCGGTCATCGCCCGCGTGGAACGCGCGATCAACCCGAACTATCCCGGCCTGATCGTGGCGTGGATCTTCTTCCTGTGGGCGGTGTCGCCCTCCCTGCTGCCCCGGACCTGGCTGTTCGAGGGTCTGGTCTGCGGGATCAGCGCGGCCATCGGCTACGGCGTGGGCTGTGTGCTGGCATGGGCGTTCGCGAAGTGGGTGCAGCCGCGGCTGCCCGACTCCGCCGAGGGCCTGGCCACATTGTGGAATCCGAGCGAAACCACCCGGGCCGTCGGCAAAGTCGTGATCCTGGTCGGCACCATCGTCGGCGCCGCGCTGGTGCTGGCCCGGTCGGCTCGCTGGCAGCGCGACCTCGAAACGCTGATGGGGATGGAACCGACCACCACGTCGAGCTACCTGCGCGCCGAACTGGTGGCCGCGGCCACCCTCGCCCTGGTGATCGCCGCGTACCGCGTGGTGCGGTGGCTGATCCGGCTGATCGTGCGATTGCTCAATATCGACTGGCACATTCCGCGCGGCCTCGCCTACCCCGGCGCGGTCCTCGTGGTGGGTGTGCTGGCGGTGCTGCTGTTCCAGGGCGTCCTGGCGAAAGCCTTCTTCGCCACAGCCAATTCGGCGTTCAGCCTGCGCAACGGCAAGACCTCGGAGAGCGCGGTGCAGCCGCAGCTGCCCGAAAGGTCCGGCAGCCCACAGTCTCTGGCCGGATGGGACACCCTCGGTTCGGAGGGCCGCTGGTTCGTGGCGACCGCGCCGACCGCCGAGCGGATCGCGCAGGTCACGGGAAAGCCCGCGCGCGAACCGATTCGGGTGTACGCGGGCCTGGACTCGGCGCAGCAGCCCGAGGACATCGCCGCCCTGGTGGTGCGTGAACTCGACCGCACCCACGCCTTCGACCGCAAGGTGCTGGTCGTGGTGACCACCACCGGCACCGGCTGGGTGGACTCCACCACCGCCTCCTCGATCGAGTACATGTACGGCGGCGACAGCGCCATCGCCGCCACCCAGTACTCGTATCTGCCCAGCGTGCTGTCGTTCCTGTCCGACCGCGAGAAGGCCACCGAGTCCGGGCGACTGGTCATCCACGCCGTCCATGAGCGGTGGGCCCAGCTGCCCCCGGAGCACCGGCCGAAACTGCTGGTCTACGGCGAGAGCCTGGGCTCGCAGGGCTCCGAGGGCGCGTTCTCCGGACTCGACGACATCCGCAGCCTGGTGGACGGCGTGCTGTGGGTGGGCCCGCCCAACTCGAATCGCATCTGGAGCCAGATCGAGCAGCGCCGCGACGTGGGGACGCCGGAGATCCTGCCGATCTACGCCGACGGCCTCATCGTCCGCTTCGCCGCCACCGCACCGGATCTCGGCCGCCCCGACCGCCAGTGGATCGACCCGCGCGTGGTCTACCTCCAACACGCCTCCGACCCCATCGTGTGGTGGTCGCCGGATCTGCTGTTCACCCAACCGGATTGGCTGAAGGAACCGCGCGGCAAGGACGTCTCCAAATCCATCCGCTGGTGGCCCATCGTCACCTTCTGGCAGATCAGCGCCGACCTCGCCAACGCCCAGGGCGTGCCCTCGGGCCACGGCCACCGCTACGGCGACCTGGTCCTCGACGGCTGGGTCGCCGTCGCCCAGCCGACCGACTGGAACCCCGGCCTCGACGCCGCCATCCGAAAGGCCCTCGACGAGGACATCACCTGGGAGTACGCCCACAAGTAGATCCGGTGGGGCTCCCGCCCCGGGTGTCCGCCGGGCCCCTGCTCACAGCGGGCCCGGCACTACTCTTGTCTCCGGAACCGATGTTCCGATGATCGGGACTATTTCGGTTCGAAACAGTGTGTTGGTCATAACTTCGATGGCAGGAAACTCTGCACGAGGAGGAACGCCCGCATGACTAACAAGGTGCTCGATCGGGTCCGCGATCTGCTGCCCGCGATCCGGGAACGCGCGGTTCAGGCCGAAGAGCAGCGGCGGGTGCCCGACGCCAGCATCGCCGAGCTCA
Organism: Nocardia sp. CA-145437; assembly: GCF_050956485.1. Lineage (NCBI taxonomy): Bacteria > Bacillati > Actinomycetota > Actinomycetes > Mycobacteriales > Nocardiaceae > Nocardia > Nocardia sp. CA-145437. Next base: position 1,932,265 of record NZ_CP191204.1, read on the forward strand.
CCGAGGCCGGTGTGTTCCGCATGCTGCAGCCGGCCCGCTTCGGCGGCATGGAGGAGTCCCCGGTCGCCTTCTACGAGGTGATCCGCGCGATCGGCACCGTGTGCCCGTCCACCGCGTGGGTGTCCTCGGTGCTGGGCGCGCACCCGTGGCAGCTGGCCCTGTTCGAGGACCAGGCGCAGCAGGACGTGTGGGCCGAGAACCCCGACACCCTGGTGTCCTCCTCCTACGCGCCGACCGGCAAGCTGACCGTCGTCGACGGCGGCTACGAGCTGTCGGGCCGCTGGCAGTTCTCCTCCGGCTGCGACCACGGCCAGTGGGTGTTCCTGGGCGCGCTGGTGCCGACCGCGACCGGCATGGACTACTACACGGTCCTGGTGCCGCGCACCGACTACCGCATCGAGGACACCTGGAACGTGTCGGGCCTGGCGGGCACCGGCTCCAACGACATCGTCATCGAGAAGGCCTTCGTCCCGGCCTATCGCGCCTACTCGGCCGCGGATCAGGCCAACCTGATCGGCCCCGGCCAGGCGGTGAACACCAACCCGCTGTACAAGATCTCGTTCGGCGCGCTGTTCTCCAACACCATCACCGCCCCGATCATCGGCGCGGCGCAGGGCGCCTACGACGCGCACATCGAGCGTCAGCGCGAGCGCGTGCGGCTGTCCTACGGTGGCCAGAAGGTCTCCGAGGATCCCTTCGCCCACGTCCGGATCGCCCGCGCCGCTTCGGAAATCGACGCCGCGGTGCTCCAGATGGAACGCAACATGTCCGAGCAGCTGCGCTACGCGCAGGCCGGTGAGGAGATCCCGTTCGAGCTGCGGCTGGCCACCCGCCGTGACCAGGTCCGCGGCACCGAGCGCGCGCTCGAGGCGATCGACCTGCTGTTCAAGAACTCCGGCGGCCACGCCATTCGCCAGCCGAACATCATCGAGCGCAACTGGCGCGACGCCCACGCGGGCAGCGTGCACGTGATCAACGACGTGGAGCGCGCGCTGGCCATGTACGGCAAGGGCGCGATGGGCCTCGAGGTCGCGGATCGGATGCTCTGATGACCCTCACCGCGGAGAGCACCACCAGGTGGGTGACCGTCGACGGTCACAAGCTCCGCTATCACGAGGCCGGCGAGGGCCCGGCGCTGGTGCTGTTGCACGGCTCCGGCGCGGGTGTCTCCGGCTGGGCCAACTTCGGTGAGAACCTGCCGGTGCTGGCCCAGCACTTCCGCTGCCTGATCCTGGATCAGCCGGGCTTCGGCGAGAGCGGTCGTCCGGAGGTGTACGAGCGCAACTACCTGCGCATCGCCGCCGACGCGGTGATCGGCCTGCTCGACGAGCTGGGCCTGGAGCAGGCGCACGTGCTCGGCAATTCCATGGGCGGCACGGTCGCGACCCTGCTCGCGCTCGAGCATCCGGGCCGCGTGGACCGCGTGGTGCTGATGGCCCCCGGCGGCGTCGGGGTGAACATCCTCGGACCCGAACCGTCCGAGGGCATCAACCGGCTCATGGAGTTCAACATGAACCCCAGCGACGAGAAGGCCATGGGCTTCCTGCGGGCCATGGTCTCCAACCCGGCCACCCTCACCGAGGAACTCGTCGCCAAGCGCCTGAAGGCCGCCGCCGACCCGAAGGGCCAGGCCGCCCTGCGCGACGCCTACGCCACCTTCTACAACCCGAAGCTGGCCGAGCCGGTTCCGCTGTGGGCGCGGCTCAAGGGAATCAAGCAGGAAGTGCTGATCCTGTGGGGCCGTGACGACCGGGTCACGCCGGTGGAGGGCTCGCTCTTCGCGGCCCGGCAGATCCCCAACGCGGACCTGCGCACCTTCGCCCGCTGCGGCCACTGGGTCATGGTGGAGCGCAAGGACGCGTTCGAGCGTTCGGTGATCGACTTCCTGAACAACGGCTTGTAGCAAGCGATTTCCCGTGATTCGGGGGGTGGGCGGTACCTCATGGGTGCCGCCCGCCCCCCGAATTCGTTTTCCCGGATTCGGGCCCGGCGCTAGAGTCCGACCATGATGTGGACTGCCCCCGAGGTCACCCGTTCGCAGCAGCTGCTGGCCGGCGACGAGCGCGCCATGCTGCATTCCCTGCTCACCCGCGGGCGAGAGATCCTGCTGTGGAAATGCCAGGGCCTCACCGGCGCTCAGCTCGCCACCCGCAGCGTGGAGCCGTCCACCATGTCCCTGCTGGGCCTGATCCGGCACATGACCGAGGTGGAACGCGGCTGGTTCCGCATGCGCGCGGCGGGCGAGGATCTGGCCTATATCTACTCCGACGAGATCAATCGTGACGGCGACTTCGACGACACCGACCCCGAGCGGGCCGAAGCCGACTACGCCCGGTTCGTCGAGGAACTGGCCTTGTGCGACAAGGCCGTCACCGACCTGGCCCTCGACCACACCGCCCCGCACCCCCGCACCGGCAAGGACCTGTCCCTGCGCTGGATCTACCTGCACATGATCGAGGAGTACGGTCGGCACGCCGGGCACGCCGACCTGTTGCGCGAACGCATCGACGGGGCCACCGGCTACCAGTGATCACTCCCCGGCTCGGCGGCGGCCCTCCCGGAAGAACTCGGTGAGCGCGTCCAGGTCGCCGAGTTCGGCGATGGTGCGGGAGGCGCCGAAGGACTGGTTCCAGAAGTCGCCGGTGCGTGGCCGCCACGGGCCCACATAGGCGTAGGGCTCGCCGATCAGGCCGTCGCCGGGCGAGACGCCGTAATTGACTTCGTCGATGTCGATCCCGAGATCGAAATGCTCGGGCCACAGCACCGGCGTGCGGTCGGGGGCCAGGGCGCGCAGGGCGTCATCGCCGAGTCCGTAAGCGCTGGTGAGGATCCGGGACTGCCGGGCGTCGACGAACAGGGGCGCGTCCGGGTCGAACGTCGTGCGGCTCGCGTACACGCCCTCCGGCATCCCGGGTTCGACCCTCGCCGCGGCGGCCAGCTCCGCGATCGTCGCGCCGTCGATCTTCCCGATCGGCAGGTCGTCGAGCAGGAGGACATCGGCGCGCACCGCGAGTCGTGGCTCCCGCACCGTGGCGAATCCGCCGGGCACCGGGATCAGCCGAATCGTCTTGCTGCGCGAGTATTCCGGTCCGGCCAGCAGTTGTTCGGCCACCGCGTGCAGGCTTTCGCGGGTCCGGCGGTAGTCGTCGATGGTCGTCATGCGAGCAAGTCCTCCGGGATGGTGGTCGGGACCTACAGGTCGTGTTCGTGGGCCCAGGCCGCCAGCTGGGTGCGGGAGGTCAGGCCGAGCTTGGTGAGGATGTGTTCGACATGGGTCTCGGCGGTGCGCACCGAGATGACCAGGTCGGCGGCGATCTTCTTGTTGCTGTGCCCGGCCGCCACCAGGCGGGCCACGTCCTTCTGACGGCGGGTCAGCACATTGGTCTCCGACAGCGTCGCCGTCACGGAGCGGGCGGGGCGCTTGAGCGCGGGCGGTGCGGTGACCGGTTCGGGCTCCGGCGCGGCGGTGTGGCCGAGCGCGTAGTCGATGGCCTCGCTCAGCGGCAGGCTCGCGCCGGCGCCGAACGCGGTGCGGAAGGCTTCCTCGCCCAGGGCCTCGCGGACCTTGAGCCGCTCCTTCTCGCCGACCGCGACCGTGATGGTGTGCGCCAGCCGGATGGTGCTGCGCTGCAAGGACTCCGCAGCGCCCAGCAGCCGCGCGGCCCGCTCGTGGTCGCCGCCCGCCGAGACCGTCCAGGCCAGGCCCTCGAAGGCCGACGACAGCCAGATGCAGCGCTCGAACAGAGCCAGCTGCTCGATGGCGCGGCCGTGGAATTCGGCGGCCGCCTCGAGTTCGCCGCGCCGCCAGTGGTCGATGCCGACCGTCCACAGCGCCAGCCCGCCCAGCAGATGCGAACCGGAGTCGGTGGTGAGTTCCAGGAACCGCTCCGCCAGTTCGGTGCGACCGGGCGCCTCCAGGACCATCGCCGCCATGAAAGAGAAGGCATGCGAGTCCATCTCGATCGCGTTCTGCCCGGTCTCGGCCGCCAGTTCGATGGCGCTGCGGCCCAGTTCCAGGGAACGTTCGCGGTCGCTGGCGAAGGCCAGCAGCGACCGGTCCAGCGCCACCTCGGCGAGGATGTCGTCATCGTCGAGGGTGGCGGCCAGTTCCATGCACTCGGTCACCAGCCGCGCCGCCGACTCCTGATCGCCCAGCAGGGCGGCCAGTGAGGCGGCCGAGGACAGCGCCTTGGCGCGTTCCGCGGTGCGCTCGGGGTTGCGGGTGAGCGAGTCGGTGAGCCAGCGGTAGCCCTCGGACAGGAACCGGTTGTGCTCCCAGAACGGCCGCAGCACCGTCACCGTGGCCATGGTGCGCAAGGGGTCGTCCTCGAGGCCCGACCGCAGTGCCGCACGCAGATTCGCGTGCTCGCGACTCAGTTCGCGGAACCACGCCACATCGGCGGAGGTCCAGTACGCGGTCTGCCCCTGCATGGCCAGCCGCCGGTAGTGCTCGCGGTGCCGGGCCCGAACCTCCTGCGCCGTACCGCGTTCGGCGAGCCGGTCGGCGGCGAACTGGCGGATCGGCTCCAGCATCGAGTACCGGGCCACGTCGCCGTCGAAGCGCAGCATCACCACCGACTTGTCGACCAGCCCGGTGAGCGCCTCGATGAGCGCGCCCGGCGCCAGCTCGCACACCGCTTCCGCGGCGTCGATGTCGAAGCCGCCCGCGAACACCGAAAGCTGTTCCCACAGCGTCTGTTCGGCGGTGGTGCACAGGTCGTAGCTCCAGCGGATCGCACCCTCGATGGTCTGCTGCCGTTGCGGCGCGGTGCGCGGCCCGGCGCTGAGCAGCCCGATGGTGTCGTCGAGGCGGTCGCGGATCTGCTCGGGGGTGAACATGCGCAGTCGCAGCGCGGCGAGTTCCAGCGCCAGCGGCATGCCCTCGAGGCGGCGGCAGATCTCGGCGAGCACCGCCCGATTGGCGGGGGTGGCCTCGAAGCCCGGGTTGGCGGCGGTGGCCCGCTCGATGAACAGTTGCAGCGCGTCGCCGTCCTCGCCCAGGGTGTCGGGCACGGTCAGCGGCGGCACCGGCATCACCTGTTCGCCGGGGATGCCGAGCACCTCGCGGCTGGTGGCCAGCACCCGCACATCGGGGGTGGTGGCGATGATCCGGCCGACCAGCGCGGCGCACGCCTCGATCAGATGCTCACAGTTGTCCAGAATCAGCAGCAGCCGCTTGTCGGCCAGGAATTCGGTGAGCCGGGGCAGCGGCGCGGTGGACTCGTCGCGCAGGTTCAGGGCCTCGGTGACACTCAGCGTGACCAGGGCAGGATCCTGCACGTCGGCCAGCTCCACCAGCCACACCCCGTCGGGGAACGCCCGCGCCACCAGGTGCCCGATCTGCCGCGACAGGCGGGTCTTGCCCATGCCGCCGGGGCCCAGCAGGGTCAGCACCCGGGTGGTCGGCAGCAGACGTTTCGCGGTAGCCAGTTCTTCGCGACGGCCGACGAATGAAGTGACCTCTTCAGGGAGGTTTCCATTGACACGCCGCGCCATGGGGTCCAACCTATGTGATTTGCCGCATTCAAGGCCAGCAGGCACGCATAAACCCAGCTCGCGGGCGCCCTCGGTGTGCGCGGCGATACACTCGACCGGGTGCCGAGCAGAAGCCGCCGCGCCCGCCTCGCCGACGTCCACGACCTGGCCGGGGCCATGCCGCACGTCTCCGTCGAGCACGGGCCCGCGGGCAACCCGGTCTATCAGGTGGGCCGCAAGTCCTTCGTCTACTTCCGCACCCCACGCCCCGACGCCGCCGACCCGGACACGGGGGAGCGCTACGACGACGTCATCATCATCTGGGTGCCGTCCGAGGACGACAAACTGGCCCTGACGCAGGATCCCGGCTCACCGTTCTTCACCACGCCGCACTTCCGGGGACACCTGTCGGTTCTGGTGCGCGGCAGCCGAATTCCCGAACTGACCCTGGGCGAACTCGCCGAAGTCGTGCAGGACGCCTGGCTTTCACGCGCCTCGGCCACTCGCGCCCGCAGGTGGCTGGCCGAGAACGGGCCCGCCGCTCAGGGCTGAGCCGACGGCTCACCGCCGTTCGGCCGGGTCAGCGCCGCACGCAGACTCGCGATCAGGACGGCCTGTGCCGCACGGCCTTCCGGGGTCGGCGTCAGCGGATAGACGTGCACCAGATCCGCGGCCTCGTGATAGTCGACCGCCACGCCCGCGGCCCGGGCCTTGCCGACCAGCAGCCGCGCATCCGGCATGAGAATGTCGCGGGTGCCGCAGAACACGGTCAGCGGCCCGAGCCCGGTGAAGTCCGCGAACAGCGGGCTGACCTGCGGGTCGGTGATGGACAGCGGCCCGCTCCAGCGCTCGCCGAGCACCAGGCCGCCGGGGCGGCCCAGCCACGGGTCGCTCGGCTGCACCTCGGCGATCTCCGGATTGCTCATCGACAGGTCCAGGGCGGGGGAGATCAGCACCGTGCGCGGCAGGATCACCTCGTGCTCGTCGCGCAACAGCAGGGCGGTCGACAGCGAGATCTGCCCGCCCGCCGAATCACCCGCCAGGCACACCTCGCCGTAGCGGGCCCGGTTGGCCAGCACCAGCTCCGCGAAGGCCGGGATCACCCGATCGGCGGTGCCGAAGGGGATCAGCGGGTAGATGGGAAGCGTGACAGTGGTTTCCGCGCGGGCCGCGATCTCCGCGGCCAGCCGCCAGTGCTGCGGCGCGATCTCGTTCACCCAGCCCCCGCCGTGGGCGTAGACGACATTGCCGCGGGCGCGACCGGACCGCGGCGTCAGCGTGTAGACGGGCCGGACCGAGTCGTGGAGCACCGAGACCTCGACATCCGAGCGCAGCCGGCGCGGCGGGCCGTAGGGCAGCGGCCGCAGGGTGCGCTCCCGGATGCGTTCCCGCGCGCCCTCCGCGGTGATGAACGGGCGATTGGCGCGCGTGGCCCGCAGATACCAGGGCACTATCCGGCTGAGCAGGCTGGGCATACGCGCCTCCGGGGGTTCTCTGGTGCCCACACCCCGTCGTGTGGCCGCTCCCGCCGACGATACCGAAACCCCGGCCCGGCCTATCCGTTCTCGATGACGGCGCCGGTCAGGAAGGCGGACATGGCCTCGGCCACGGCGTCGGGGCGATCCAGCATCGACAGGACGTAGGCGTCGTCGAGTTCGACCAGGCGGGCCTTGGGGATCAGCTCGGCCAGGCGGCGGCCGTGCTCGCGCGGCATCACCTTGCCCGCCGACGACCACAGGATCAGGGCGTCGCCGGGGAAGTCGCGCAACGCCTCGGTGTTCGCGATGTACTCGGCCTTCGACCGCGGGGAGCGCGCGTAGCCGAGCAGGTCCCGTCGAATCCGTTTGTCCCGCAGGCCCGGTTCGGTCCAGCCGCGGACCAGGTCGTCGTCGATCGGGCGACGCGCCATCCAGCCGAACATCACCGGGGTGGCGCGCAGCCACGACACCCGTAACTGCCTGAGCGCCAGCGTGACTCCGCCGGGCAGCGCGCACGCCACGATGGCGGTCTTGCCGGGCAGTCCGGGCGGGAAGTTGTCGAACGCCTCGCAGGGCAGCACGATCAATCGCCCGACCCGCTCGTCGAGGCCGTACGCGGTCAGGAACAGCCCGCCGCCCCAATCGCTGTGCACCAGGGTGACATCGCGCAGATCCAGCGCGGTGAGGAATTCCGCGAGCAGGTGATTCAGCCCCCGCATGCTCAGGTCGGCGTCCGCGCGCAGCGGCTCGGGATGCGCGCCCAGCGGCAGATCCGGCAGGACGTATCGGAAGCCCGGGGGCAACTTGCCGATCACCTCGTCCCACACCGTGTGATTCATCAGCAGTCCGTGCAGCAGCACGACCGCCGGTCCCTCGCCGCGTTCGGCGTAGTGCACCTGGCCCACGCTCAGTTCGACTGTCGGCATCGCCTTCTCCCCTCTAGAGCACACGCTCTAGTGCGTTTGCTCTAGTCTGGACGGGTGCACGAGAAGCTGTCAACCACCACCCGGGATCGCCTGGTCACCGCCGTCGCGGAGCTCATGCGCGTCCAGGGCTACAGCGCGATCACCGTCAAACAGATCACCGCGGCCTCGGGCGCCCCGATGGGCTCGCTCTACCACCACTTCCCAGCCGGGAAGGCGGGCATCGCGGCGGAGGCGCTGCGCACCTCGGGCGCGGCCTACATCCAGTTGCTGCCGCTGCTCATGGACGCGCACGAGGATCTGCGCGAGGCCGTGCCCGCCGCGTTCACCGCCGCCGCCGAGACCATCGAGCAGAGCGGATGGATGAACATGTGCCCGGTCGGGACCGTGGCCGGGGAGGTGGCCGACAGCGAACCCGGGATCCGTGAGGTGGCCGCGGACGTCATGCGGTCCTGGATCGACGAGGGGACAAGCTATTTCGTGCGGCGCGGCCTCGGCGAAGCCGCTGCCCGGGAGCTGATGGTGGCCGTGTTGTGCGCCCTGGAAGGCGCTTTCGTGCTCAGCCGGACCCTGCGCTCGACCGAGCCGTTGCTGGCGGCGGGACGGGCGATGGGAGCCCGCGTGAGCCAGTTGCTTGACATCAATATTGGTTGAGGTTGGAGGGTGGGGTCATGTCGACCGAAACCACTCTCGCCGTCACGCCCTTCGATGACACGACCGCCGAGACCCTCGCGCGGTCGCTGTCGCCCGCGGTCGTCGTCGGCATCGGCGAGTCCACCCGTTTCGCCCACCAGACCTTCGCCGTGCGCGACGCGATCTTCCGGAACCTGGTCGAGCGCCACGGCTTCCGCACCCTGGCCGTGCAGGACAGCGCCGACGTCGGCGCGACCCTGGACGCGTACGTCCGCACCGGCGCCGGCACCGCCGTCTCCGCCCTCGACCTGTCCTGGCGGCCTTGGCGCACAGCGGAAATGGCGGAGGCCCTGACCTGGATCCGGGAGTTCAATCAGGCCCACCCCGACGATCCGGTCGGCATCATCGGCGTCAAGCCGGTGCAGGCCAAGCCCGAGGACTACGACACCGTCCTGGACGCGGTCCGGGCCCACGCGCCGGACCACGCCGGCGAACTGGCCGCGCACCTGGACCCCATCCGCACCGCGCACACCATCGACGAACACGTCCAGCGCGCCCGCGGCGTCCACCCGGGCCGCCCCTTCCTCGACCACGCCCGCGACGCGTCGGCGCTGGTGGCGTCGATCCCGGAACTCGGCGAGACCGCCCGCGCCCGAATGGCTTTGATCGAGGAGTTCCATCGGCACAGCGTGGCGGGCCGGGGGAGTTTCGCCGGGGACGGCGAGAGGTGGGCGGCCACGATCATCGGCCACCATCAGCGCACCGGATCGCGCACCGTGTACTGGGACGGCATCGCGCACATCTCCGCCGGGGCCGCCGCGATCGGGCTGGCGGCGAGGCAGGAGGCGACGGCCAGTGTCGGCAGCGTGCTGCGCGAGCATTTCGGCCGTGACTACACCGCGGTCGCGATCGGATTCCATCACGGCGATGTCGGCGTGGCCGAGATCCCCGCTCCGGCATCGGATTTCCTCGACGCGCGGCTCGGGGCCGCGGGCCCGGACCGGCTGTGGCTGGATCTGCGCACCGATCCGATCCCGGGGCCGGCCAAGCTGCGGGTGATCAGCGGCGTCTACGACCCGGTCCGGGATGCCGACGAGCACTTGGCGATTCGCGATCTGCCGCGGGCGTTCGACCTCCTCGTACACATCCGTGCGGTAACAGCTGTGCGGTGGCTGCCCTGAGACCACCCCGCCGTCGAATACGCTGCGCCGGTGAGTGCAGACCTTGGGGATGACTTCCGGCAGCCGACGGAAGAGCAACGGCGGCAACGCGATGCGGAGGCGAACGAGTGGTGGGCGCGCAATTACGGTCGCCGAGTGGAGCTGGGCGGCTTCGGTGAAGCGCTCTCGGCGCTGCTGGCCGCCGAGCTCACGGACTGGTCGTGGGCCGAGATCGATGAGGTCTATACGAAATTGGCCTGGGAGTCGACCCGCGACGACGCGGCCGGGCTGGTCTTCGCGGCCGTGGACGGCGCGGAACTCGTCGCCGTCGAGACCCGGCGGGTGGCCACCGCGCCGGGGTTCGGGTACGGGGAGTTCACACAGCTCGTGCTGTCGTATCCCTGCGGGTCGGCCGTCGTCGATCACGTGTTCACCACCGCGCTGGCCGACTGCGTCGGCGTCCTGGGCGAACCGGACCTGGTCGGCGGCCCGGGCGCGCAGGCGATGTGGTGGCGCGGCGGGGAGATCGTGACGTTGGGCCGGTCGATCCGGCCGATCGAGGTGAGCCTGCGGATCGAACCGCGCGGCCCGCGCGAGACCGAGCGGGAGTTCGACTGGGAATACCATGAGGACCACTGGCCGGGGGAGTGCTGGCTGGCGTGGCCGGACGAGTCGCGCGCCTGGGACATCGGGGCGCTGGGCGACAAGGAGCCCGACGCGGCCACCCTCGAGGAGCTCGAGGACCACATCGACCGCCTGTTCCTGTCGCTGACCGTGGACCTGCCGGTCCTGCATCCCCTTGTCCCGCACGTGATCTGGGTGATCACCCTGGCCGATCGCCCGCACTGGATCGCGCAGGGCTTCTTCGCCGCCAACGCCCAGTCCCGGCTCGAGGTGCGCGAGGACGACCACACGCGCGGGCAGATGTACAACCACGGTGTCGGCGCGGCCCGGCAGATGGCGGCCGAGACCAAGGCCGCGATCCGCCGTTCGGGCGTGAAGTACCCGTCGGACTTGCGTTTTCAGGCCTGGGTGTCCCCGGCGAAACCGGCTTTGCAGGCGTTCCGGCTCGGGCTCCGCTGGGACGAGCACCGCCGGGACGACGACTGAACCCGGTCGCTAGCCGACCGCGGGAATGTCGGTCAGCAGGTGGCTCATCCGATCCCGCTTGGTGGTCAGATAGTGCACATTGTGCTCGGTCGGCTGGGTCTGCAGCGGGATCCGGGCGTGCACCGCGATGCCGTGGGCCTGCAGCCCGGACTGCTTGGCCGGGTTGTTGCTCAGCAGCCGAACCGAATTCACCCCCAGATCGCGCAGGATGTGGGCGGCCGCCCGGTAGTCGCGGGCGTCGATGGGCAGGCCGAGCCGGACATTGGCGTCCACGGTGTCGGCCCCGCCGTCCTGTAGTTCGTAGGCGCGCAGCTTGTTGAGCAGCCCGATGCCCCGGCCTTCCTGACCACGCAGGTAGACCACGACCCCGCGGCCCGCGGCGGCCACCGCTTCCAGGGCGGCGTCGAGCTGTTCGCCGCAGTCGCAGCGCAGCGACCCGAAGGCGTCACCGGTCAGGCATTCGGAATGCACTCGGGCCAAGGCGTTCTCGCCCGACGGGTCGCCCAGGACCAGAGCCAGGTGTTCGGCGCCGGTGTGGGCGTCGGCGTAGCCGTAGACCCGGAAATCGCCGAAGCGGGTGGGCAGCCGGGTCTCGACCTCGCGGGAGATGCCGTGCTCCAACCGTTTCCGGTACTCGATCAGGTCGGCGATGGAGACCAGCGGGATGTCCCATTCCTTCGCCAGGATCAGCAGATCGGGGAGCCGGGCCATACCGCCGTCGTCATCGACCACCTCGGCGATGACACCGGCGGGCCGCAGCCCCGCCAGGCGCATGAGGTCCACGGCGGCCTCGGTATGGCCCGGACGGCCCAGCACGCCACGGTCGTTGGCGCGCAACGGGAACACGTGGCCCGGGCGGGAGAGCTGTTCGGCGGTGGTGCGCGGATCGGCCAGCAGGCGCATGGTGTGCGCGCGGTCCGCCGCGGAGATGCCCGTGCTGACACCGGTGACGGCGTCCACGGAGACGGTGTACGCGGTGCCCTTGGGGTCCTCGTTGACCGCGGTCATGGGCGGCAGCCCGAGCCGGTCGCAGTCCTCGCCGGTCATGGGCACGCAGAGGACGCCGCTGGTGTGCCGCACCAGGAACGCGATGTTCGCCGCGGTCGCGTGTTCGGCGGCCAGGATCAGATCGCCCTCGTTCTCGCGGTTCTCGTCGTCCACGACCAGCACCATGCCGCCGCGGGCCACCGCCGCCACCGCGCTCTCGATGGAGTCCAGTGCACCGGTCATCGTCGACCAACCTCTCCGGCCGCACGAACGATGGCTTGCAGAACTTGGGCTTGCGGCCTATTACCAATAGAAATATGACTGGCGGAGAACATCGAGGTCAGGTCTCGGTGAGCGGTCACGGAAAGGGCCCGGAAGCGTATCGCTCCCGGGCCCTTCCCCTTCAATCAGTGCCTCGCGGTCAGTGCCGCAGAATGCCCCGCGGTCAGTGCGCGGCACCACCCGTCGCCGGGGTCCGGCCGTGCTTCATGATGAGCGCTCCGACGAGCGCCACCGCCGCGGAGGCAGCCACGAAGTAGAAGCCCAGCTCGTAACCCTTGTCGGCGTACAGCATCGGGATCTCCTTGGTGACCGGCGGCGCGCCCGTCACCGACACCACGGCCTTGACCGGGTTGGCGGTCAGCAGCGCGGTGGCCACCGCGAGACCGATCGCGGCGCCCATGGCCTGCATGACGCCGAGCATGCCCGCGCTGATGCCCTGCTGTTGCGCCGGAACGCCTTCCACGATCAAGTTCGGCGTGGACGCGTAGTAGAAGGCGAACGCGACACCGTAGACCGCGCTGATCAGCGCCTGGGTCTGCCAGCCGTGCGAGAGCGCCGCGTAGGCCAGACCGCTGCCCACGAAGATGGTCAGCGCCGTCACCAGCGGCCAGCGGGCGCCCGAGCGCCGGATCCACAGACCGCCGAGGAATCCGAAGATCATGGCGATCAAGGACTGTGCGAGCGTCACGTGGGTGGCGAACTTCATCAGCGTGAAGTTGTCGCCGTAGCTGTAGCCCGGTTCCAGATCCACCTTCACCATGTCCGGCGGCAGGTGCTGGTACACCGCCTCCGGCGGCACCTGGGCGTTCACCATCTCCGGGGTCACCTGGGCGTTGACCTTGTCGGTCAACTGCTGCTTCAGTTCGGCCGGCAGCTCCATGCCCGGGGGCATGGCGGCCTTGGCCTGCGCCTCGGCCGCAGCCAGGCCCTGGGCCCGCGCCTGGGTCAGCGCCTGCGCCTGCGCCTGGGCCAGCGCACCCTGCTTCACCTGTTCCCAGGTGGCGTCCTTGACCTGCGAGACCACCTCCGACGACGGCGGCGACTGGGTCATGTAACCGGTTGCGTAGGACTGGTATCCGATCATGAACGAGGCCAGCAGACCGATGAACAGCACCACGCTGACGCGCGGGTTGAACAGCAGCTTCATGTCCATGATGGGGTTCTTGGCCCGCATCTCCACGATCGGGAACAGCGCCAGCAGCGCCAGGCCGCCGATCAGCCAGACCAGCGTGGACGGCTTGCTCCAGCCCCAGTCCTGGCCCTTGTCCAGGTACAGCAGGGTGAGGGTGGCGCCGGCGCCGAGCAGCACCGCGCCGATGATGTCCAGGCGCTGCGGGGTGCGCAGCTTCGACTCCGGGACGAACAGGATCAGCAGCGGCGTCATCACCAGGGTGAAGATGAACAGGAACCAGAACAGTCCACGCCAGCTGGTGTGATCGGTGATGTAGCCGCCGATCAGCGGACCCGCGAGCGCCGAGACGCCCAGACCCGTGGAGGCGATGCCGAGGCCGATGGGCACCATGCGGCGCGGCATCAGGTCGCGGATCAGGCCGTAGGACACCACGGTCGTCGCGATGGCGGTGGCCTGCAGCGCGCGGCCCACGAGGAAGATCGCCCAGGTGCTGGTGAGCGCGCACAGGACCGTGCCGATGAGGAACAGCCCGCCGCAGATCAGGAACATCCGCTTCTTGCCGTAGATGTCGCTGAGCTTGCCGATGAGCGGGGACACCGCGGCACCGAAGATGCCGAACACGATGATGGCCCAGTTGATGTTCGCGCCCTGGTCGGGGAAGGTCGGCGCGATCTGGCGCAGGGCGGAGGCGACCATGACGTACTGCATCGGGGAGATCTCGGTGAACAGCACGATGATCGCGAGGACCGACCAGATCCTCAGGTTTGACGCGCCATCGAGACGACCCGAGTCGTCAGGCGCAGTTCCGGGCGGCACCGCGGTGTCGACGGAGGTGGACATAGTGCGTCCTCCAGGGTGGGTAGTAACACGATCCTGTGAACCGTGTCACGCCCGAGGAGTGCTGCCCATCACAAAGTCCGGTCAGTGGGAATCACCGGAATTCTATTTCTTCGCGGTCTTCCTGCGGCTACGCTGTCTCGCCAGTTTGTCCAAATCTGACAGCAAGTCCTCTGCGAATTCCTTCTCCGCCTCGTAATGCTTGACGCACCACCGCAAGACCGCGCTGGGGTAGGCCCAATCCGGATTCACGTCCGCGCCCTCGGCGTCGGCCTGCGCCCGGCGGCGCATGGTCTCGGTGTATTCGATGTGCTGCTGCAGGATCTCGCGCATCCGGTCCGGCTCGGCCAGATGACCGAGCCAAGCCCGCAGCATCACACTGTGTTTGAGCACCGGGGCCTCGACGGGGGAGTGGTTGACCCACTCCGAGGCGGCCTCGCGCCCGGCCTCGGTGATGGCGTACATGCGCTTGCCGCGCATGCCGTCCTCGGAGACCACGGTCCGCGACACCGCGTACCCGTGTTTCTCCAAACGTTTGAGCTCGGCGTAGATCTGGGAGAACGAGGGGCTCCAGTAGAAGAACTGCAGACTCCAGTCGGCCCACTTCTTGAGGTCGTATCCGGAGAGTTCCTCGGCATGCGAGAGCATTCCGAGCACCGCCCACGCGGTCGTGGGCAGGTCCGGAATCGCCCGCGCCTCCGCGGACGGCACGCCATCGATCATCATCGAACTGTATCGCCCCGGCATGTGCCCGCTCCGATCAACGCCAGTGCGCGCGACGCGGGAACAGGGTGCGGCCGGCCTCGTGGGCGACCTCGAGCACGACGCGGGCCAGCCGGTCGTAGCTCATGCCCTCGGCGCGACCCGACAGCGACAGCGCGGCGGGCGCGGTGCCCCGTCCCCGCAGCGGCGCGGCGACGCAGGCGATGCCGGCGATGGCCTCCTCGCGGTCGATGGCCACGCCCTGGCGCAGGCGGATCTGCTGCAGCTCGCGGGTCAGCGCCTCGGGCTCGCAGATGGTGCGCGGGGTCAGGCGCGGCAGGCGGGTGCGCAGCGCGGCCTCGGCGATGTTGGGCTCCAGACAGGCCAGCATGGCCTTGCCGAGAGCGGTTGCGTGCGCGGGCATCCGGCCGCCCAGGCGGGTGGGCAGGCTCGCGGCGAAGCGGCCGCCGGCCTTGTCCAGGTAGACCACGTCGCGGCCGTCGAGCACGGCCAGGTGGCCGACCATGCCGGTGCGCTGGCTCAGCTCGTGCAGCAGCGGGGAGACGGCGTCGCGGATCTCGTTGTGGTCGGCGGTCAGGCCGCCCAGCTCGAGGGCGCGCATGCCCAGCCGGTAGCCGCCCGAGGTGTGGGCCAGCCAGCGCAGTTTGATCATCTGGTCCAGGATCCGGTGCACGGTGGACCGCGGCAGCCCGGTGCGCTCGACCAGACCGAGCAGCGTGAGGGTCGGGGTGGAGGCGTCGAAGGCGTCCAGGATCAGCGTCATGCGCTCGATCATCGAGACGGGGACCTCGGCACTCGCGCGAGATTCCTTGGCGCGCATGGGGTTGTGGGGGTGTCGAGTATCCGCGGGCGGCAGCATGGCGATGGTCATATGTACCTCCGTTGGTTCATATCCGGGCTGGGTGTATCGGATGGGGCTATTCCGATTAGGCATGTACCTAGCTCGGACCTTGTGCTACCCATCACAGTGCCGCACGCCACAACCTGCGGAATCGGGAGAACTACGTAAAACCTACGGATCCGTGTCCCGATCACCGAACCACCGTGTTGACGCCTCCTGCTCACGACCTGCTGTCATGACTGCTAGCTATATTTCGGATCGAAATAAGGAGGAGCCGGTGCTCGATCAGACCCCGGCCATCGACGCGACGGCCTTCAAGACCGTCCTCGGGCGTTTCTGCTCGGGGGTCACCGTGATCACCGCCCTCGACGAGGACGAGCCGCTCGGCTTCGCCTGCCAGTCGTTCGCATCGCTGTCCATCGACCCGCCGCTGGTGAGCTTCTTCCCGGCGCGCAGCTCGAGCACGTGGCCGCGCATCCGCGAGATCGGGCGGTTCTGTGTCAACATTCTGGCCGACGACCAGGCCGAGCTCTGCCGGCAGCTGGGCCGCCCCGGCCCGGACAAGTTCGCGGGCGTCGAGTGGGCCCCCTCGGAGAACGGTTCGCCGTTGCTCGCGGGCGCCATGGCGTCGATCGACTGCGAGCTCTACGACGAGGCCGACGGCGGCGACCACACCATCGTCATCGGACGCGTGACCTGCTTGAATGAACATTCCGAAGCCAAGCCGCTGCTGTTCTACCGCGCCGCGTTCGGTCGTCTCGAGCATCCGTAATCGGGCCCGTCTCGACTATCAGTAGTCACCGCCCGGCCAGTGAGACTGCACTGTCGTCACCGTCACACCGGCCGCAACCATCGAAGCAAGGCAAGGGAGAGGAATTCACATGACCACCACGGACAGTGAGGTGCGAGTCATCGATGCCGGGAAGCCCCCGACTCGATTCGCGCGCGGCTGGCACTGCCTGGGCCTGGCCGACTCCTTCCGCGACGGAAAGCCGCACACCGTCAAGGCTTTCGGCACCGAGATCGTGGTGTTCGCGACCGAGAGCGGCGAGCTCAACGTGCTCAACGCGTACTGCCCCCACATGGGCGGCAACCTGGCCGACGGCACCGTCAAGGGCGACTCCATCGCGTGCCCGTTCCACGACTGGCGCTGGAACGGCAAGGGCAAGTGCACCGGCATCCCCTACGCGCGCCGCGTGCCCCCGCTGGCCCGCACCAAGGCGTGGCCGACCATGGTCGAGAACAAGCAGCTGTTCGTCTGGCACGACCCGGAGAACAAGCAGCCGCCCGCCGAGCTGGCCATCCCGCGCATCGACGCCGCTTTCGACGACCAGTGGACCGACTGGACCTGGAATTCCATGATCGTCGACGCCAACTGCCGCGAGGTGGTGGACAACGTCGTCGACATGGCGCACTTCTTCTACGTGCACTACGGCTTCCCGACCTTCTTCAAGAACGTCTTCGAGGGCCACACCGCCAGCCAGTACATGACCTCCGTGTCGCGCGAGGACATGATGGGCGAGACCGCCAAGGCGCTGGGCGGCAAGAACGTGCTGCAGTCGGAGGCCTCGTACTACGGGCCGTCCTACATGATCGACTACCTCGAGAGCGAGAGCCCGAACGGGCTCGTGGTCGAGGGCTACCTGATCAACTGCCACTACCCGATCAACGAGAACCAGTTCGTGCTGCAGTACGGCGCGATCGCCAAGAAGCCCGAGGGCGTCCCGGCCGAGCAGGCCGCGGAGATCGCCGCCAAGTTCGTCGGCGGCCTGGGCAAGGGCTTCGAGCAGGACGCGGCCATCTGGAAGCGCAAGTCGCGGATCAACAACCCGCTGCTGTGCGAGGAGGACGGGCCGGTCTACCAGCTGCGTCGCTGGTACGAGCAGTTCTACGTGGACGCCGGCGAGGTCGCGGACGAGATGACCGACCGCTTCGAGTTCGAGGTGGACACCACCCGCGCGGTCACCGCCTGGGAGGCCGAGGTCGCCGACAACCTGGCCAAGCGCGACGCCGCCGTGGCGGGCCACGCATCCAGCACCGGCGCCTGAGAGGCAGTGCCATGGACAAGGTTTCGTGCCGGTCCTGCGGGACCTGCGTGCAGGTCGAGAAGTTCAGTGACCAGCACACCAGCGTGCAGTGGAACAAGGACGCGCAGGCCGCGTGCACGGAACTCGAGAAGACCGGGTTGCGTTCGCACACCTGCCGTGAGCTGCGGGCCAGCATCGACGAGGCGGTCGCCTCGGGTGCGCTGACGGTCAGCACGCGGGATACGGACGTCCGTACCCGCGGGCGAACTCTGGCCTGAGTGAGTGCCGGCCCGCCGCGGGCCGGCCTCCTCCGGGTGGGCCTTCCGACGTCGTCGGCGGTCGGCCCCGGTTTACTGATACCCGCCTGGGCGGGTTCGAAACGAACAGCACAGGAATGGAACTGGTGGAACGGATGACGGTCACAGACTTCGAGGTAGACGAGGCCGTGGCGACCGCTCAGGTGAGCGGGATCACATCGGCGACGATCGTGCGCGTGGTGCGCGAGACCGCCGACGCGGTGTCGCTCGAGCTCGTTCCCGACGCCGCGCACACCGAACGGTTCGCCTACCGTCCGGGCCAGTTCCTCACCCTGCGCATCCCCAGCGACCGCACCGGCTCGGTCAGCCGCTGCTACTCGCTGTCGAGCGCCCCGCACGAGGGCGGCCCGCTGAAGGTCACCGTCAAGCGGACCGTCGACGGCTACGGCTCGAACTGGCTGTGCGACAACGCCGCCGAGGGCCTGGCCCTGGACGTGCTGCCGCCCGCCGGCATCTTCACCCCCGAGTCGCTCGACACCGACCTGCTGCTGTTCGCCGGCGGCAGCGGCATCACCCCGGTGCTGTCCATCCTGAAATCCGTGCTGGCGCAGGGCAGTGGCCACTGCACGCTGATCTACGCCAACCAGCACGAGAACTCGGTGATCTTCGCCGAGGAACTCGCGGAACTGGCTGCCGCGCACCCGGATCGGCTGCTGGTGCTGCACTGGCTGCAGTCCGTGCAGGGCCTGCCCAGTGTGGCCGGCCTGGCCGCGCTGGCCCGGCCGTGGGCGGGCCGGGAGGTCTTCGTCTGTGGTCCCGGCCCGTTCATGGACGCGGTCGCCGCCGCCATGACCGAGCTGGGCGCGGACCGCAAGCGCGTGCACGCCGAGAAGTTCGTGTCGCTGTCCGGCAACCCGTTCGAGGCCGACACCGCCGCGAGCGAGGCCGTGATCGACGACGGCGACGCCGCGACGGTGCGGGTCGAACTCGACGGCGAGAACCACGAAATGCCCTGGCCGCGTCAGCGGACCCTGCTCGACACCATGCTCGCCAAGGGACTGGACGCCCCGTACTCGTGCAAGGAAGGCGCGTGCAGCGCCTGCGTGTGCCGCGTCCTGACCGGCGAGGTCACCATGCGCCGCAACGAGATTCTGGAGGAGGAGGACATCGCCGACGGCTATGTGCTCGCCTGCCAGGCCGTTCCGGTCACCGACGACGTCACCGTCACCTATTCCTGATATCCCGAATCTCCCGAGGAGTATCACCATGGCTGCCTTCGCCTCGCTCGGCTACGTGCGCGCCCACATCGCCGATGTGGACGCCTGGCGCGCGTTCGCCTTCGACACCATCGGTTTCGCCGAGGGCATCGGCCCCAATCCGGACTCCATCTACCTGCGCGTCGACGAGCACACCTACCGCCTGGAACTGGTGCCCGGCGACCGCGACGCGGTCATCGCCGTCGGCTGGCAGGTCGCCGACCGCCGCTCGCTGAACCTGGTGCGGGAGATCCTGGAGCAGGCCAAGATCGAGGTCACCGAGCTCTCGGTCGCCGAGGCCGTGAACCGGCACGTCGAGGAGGCCATTTCCTTCGTCGACCCGTCCGGCTTCACCATCGAGGTCTTCCACGGCCCGCTGCTGGACCACAGCCCGGTGGTCGGCAAGTTCGGCAACCGCTTCGTCACCGGCGACCTGGGTCTGGGCCACGTGGTGCTGCCGGTGCGCGACATCGAGGAAGCCCGCCAGTTCTACACCGAGGTGCTGGGATTCGCCTCGCGCGGCTCGTTCCGCGTCGGCCCGCCCGAGCACCCGATCTGGATCCGCTTCATGGGCGTCAATCCGCGCCACCACAGCCTGGCGCTGATCCCCGGCTCGCGCCCGGACGGCCCCGGCATCGTGCACGTCATGGTCGAGGTCGACTCGCTCGACGACGTGGGCCGCGCCCTGGACCGCGTCAACAAGGCCGGCTACCACCTGTCCTCCACGCTGGGCCGCCACACCAACGACAAGATGATCTCCTTCTACGTGCGCACCCCCGGCAACTGGGATCTCGAATTCGGTTGCGAGGGCATGCTCGTCGGCGACGACTACGTGGCCGAGGAGATGACCGCGGACAGCTACTGGGGTCACGAATGGGCCCGCGGCTAGGACAGTGAATTCTCGACGGTGACCCGAGGCTGGGAAGAGACATGCGCGCGGTAGTCATGCGGAACCGGAAGCTCGTCGTGGACGAGATTCCGGAACCGGTGCCCGGACCGGGGCAGGTGCTGGTCGAGACCATCGCCTGCGGGATCTGCGGGTCCGACAAGCAGGCCCTCGACTACACCGACGAGTTTCTCCAGGCCTCTCGCGACAGCGGGGTGCCGACCTTCCTGTTCGATCCGTGCCGGGACCTGGTGCTGGGCCACGAGCTGTCCGCCCGGGTCATCGGCGCCGGACCGGACACGCCGTTCGTCGAGGGACAGGCCGTGGTGGCGCTGCCCTGGGCGCTGGACCGCGCGGGCGGAATCCACGGCATCGGCTACTCCAACGAGTTCCCCGGCGGGTTCGGCGAGCGAATGGTGTTGCAGGCCATGGCGCTCGAACCGATTCCCGGCCATGTGCCCCCGCACGTCGCCGCGCTCACCGAACCCCTCGCCGTCGGCTTCGGCAATGTCGCCCGCACCGGCATCGGGCCGGACGGCACCGGCATCGTGATCGGTTGCGGCCCCGTCGGTCTGGGTGCGGTGGCCGCGCTGGCCGAACGCGGCGTCGCCCCCATCGTCGTCTCGGACCCCTCGGCACTGCGCCGCGAGGCCGCGCTGCGGATGGGCGCGCACCGGGTGGTGGACCCGGCCGTCGAGGATCCGGTGGAGATCTGGCAGGAGCTGGCCGCACCCGGCCAGAAGCTGCACGTATGGGTCTGCGCCTCGGTGCCCGGCCTGCTCAACGACCTCATGTACAAGGTGCCGCGCGAGACCGCCATCCTCCAGATCGGCGCGGTCATGACCGACGACGTCATCCGCCCCATCGTCGGCCTCTACAAGGACATCTCGCTGCAGATGTGCATGGTCTACCCGCAGGAGGAGTACGCGAAGACCTTGCGCCGCATCGCCGACGGCACCGTGGACGCCGCCTCGCTCATCACCGATCAGGTGGGACTGGACGGGGTCGCCGACGCGATCGAGTCACTGCGCAATCCCGACGACCACATCCAGATCCTGGTCCGCCCTCAGTTGTGAGCGCGCACCAATCGGCAGAAGTCCACGGGCGCCAGGCCATCCGTGCGCTGCCACAACGCGGCGTCGACCGCCTCGCGCTGGGAGATGTGCTCGGCGACCGTGAACCCGTGCTCGTTCAGCAGCGCCGTCACCGACTCGGGGGAGAAGTAGCTGAGCATGGGCTCGCCCTGCTGCGCGGTGGCCAGGCGGGCGAATTGGGCGAATACCCGGCCGGATTCGTCCTGTAATTCGTCCGGGAGTGCGTATTCCATGATCAGTTCGGTGCCGGGCGTGAAACCGGACAGGGTGTCCAGGGTGGCCGCGATGGCAGGTTCGGTCAGGTACATGGCGACGCCCAGCCAGCTCACCAACGAGCGGCGATCCGGGTCGAAGCCGTGGGCCTTCAGCTGCGCGGTCAGATCGTCGCGCTCGAAGTCGACGCCGACGAATTCCACTGCCGCCGTATCGAATCCGGCGTCGGTCAGCAGCTCCCGCTTCCACGCCTGCGTGGCCGGATGGTCCACCTCGTAGACGGAGACCCGCCCGCCGGGCGCGGTGCGCCAGGCGAAGGTGTCCAGGCCCGCGCCCAGGATCACGTACTGCTCGAAACCGCCTGCCGCCAGCCGCGTCTCGGTGTAGTGCGCGCGGGCGCTGACCTGGGATCGGCTGCCGCTGAGGACCGGGTGATCACCGGATTCGCGATGGTAGGCCACGAGTTCGGCGGCTCGCTCACCCAGCAGCGTCGCGGCCACGGTGTCGTGGAACAGATGCGGCGGGTGATCCACGACCAGATGCGCGGCGCGCGCCGCGGCGGCGATCATCGCGGTCCGGCTCGGGCCCTTGTCGTTCGGTGAGCCGTCGTCCATCGAATTTCTCCCATCGTTCGAAAGTCGGCGAATAGCCGTGAGATCCGATGGTAGACAGGAGAATTCGATTTCGCTTCGATCATATCACAAGAAAATAACTTTCCGGTGACGGTGAATCGTCATCGGATCATCGATCCGTGAAGGTGATCCGGACGGTCACCGGATCGCTCTCCAGGGCCGCGAACATGCCGCGCGCCAGCGGAGCCAGCAGCGGGTGCGGGGCGAAAGCGCGGGTGCGTGCCACCACATCGTCGTCGGGGAGCAGGGCGGCGGTGCCGGTCCGCCAGCGATCACCCTGGCGGACCCGGACATTCGGGTTCGCGGAGATGTTCAGCCCCCAGCCCGAGCGCATGCCGTGCTGGCAGATGGCCCAGGCGCCCTCGTCATCGAACAGCAGCGACACCGGGACCCGGCGCGGCTGCCCGGACTTGCGGCCCACGGTCTCGATCTCGCTGGCGAAGGCGGTGCGGATGCCGACCTTGTCGAGGGCGCGCACGGCCGGGTTCATGACCGCGCGGCCGACGGCCCGCTCGATCCGGAACTTGCGAGCGGCCCGCTCGGCGGCGCTCCGGGGCGCGGCGGGGCGCTTGCTGCGGAAGGCGTCGAAACCATTGCGGCGCAGCATGATCACCGCCGTCCGCCAGGGCGATCGGTCCGGATCGGGGGCGTTGCCCGCGCCGAGCAGGTGCAGCTGGTCGGTGTGCCACTGCAGGTCGATCGCGCCGTCCATGGCCTTGAGTCCGCGGTTGGCGGCCAGGCGCGGCGGCAGGCTCAAGGTGATGTGCGGGGACCGCAGGGCGTCGGTGCGCTCGGTGATCAGGTCGCCCGCTGCGGTGGGGATCACCGCGGTCGGGCGGCCCAGGCCGATCACGTCGCAGGCCCCCTCGGACAGCGCCTCGGACATGGCCGAGCGGGACCGGAAGCCGCCGGTCACCGCGATCGGCACCGAGCCCGCGGCCTGCCGGGCGGTGCCCGCGTAGTCCAGGAAATACGCCTCGCGGGCGCGGGTGCTTGCCGACGCGGTGCTGGGACGGTTCAGCATGGCGGGGGATTCGTAACTGCCGCCGCTGATCTCGATCAGATCCAGCTGCTCGGTGGACAACTGTTCGATGACCGCGCGCGACTCCTCCTCGGTGAAGCCGCCGCGCTGGAAGTCCGCGGAGTTGAGCTTGATGCCCACGCCGAACCCGGGGCTCACCGCCGCGCGGATGCTGCGCGCCACCTCGAGCACGAAGCGCCGCCGCCGTTCGGCGTCACCGCCCCAGGCGTCGGTGCGCTGATTGGACAGCGGGGACAGGAATTGGGAGACGAGATAGCCGTGCGCGCCGTGGATCTGCACCCCGTCGAATCCGGCGGCCTCGGCGACCCGGGCGGCGGCGCCGAAGCGGGCGACGATGTCGAGGATCTCGTCCTCGGCCAGCGCGCGCGGGGCCGGGATGCCGGGAATGCCCACCGCGATGGCGGAGGGAGCGACCGCGCGGGTGCGGGTGACGATCGGATTGGCCTGCCGTCCGGGATGATTCAGCTGCACCCAGACCTTCGCGCCGCCCTCCTTGGCGATCGTGGCCCAGCGGGTGAGCGCGGCCAGGTGGCGCTCGTCCTCCATGGCCACATTGCCGGGCTCGCCGCAGTGTCGCCGGTCGACCATGACATTGCCGGTGACGATCAGGCCGTAGCCGCCGCGACTCCACTGCCCGTAGAGGCGTTCCAGGCGCGCGTCGGGGGCATTGTCGCCATTCGCCAGTCCCTCGCTCAGGGCCGACTTCATAATGCGATTGCGTAGCACCTGCCCGCTGGCCAGGGGCAGGGGATCGGACAGGGTCGGCTGTGGGGCTGCCGGGGGCATGGGTGCTCCGATTCCTCGTCGAAGTGCTGATCGGCGGACTACACTCGGTAGACCAATCGGTATATCACTGACGGTAGTACACCGATCGGTATACAACAAGGAGGAATCGACCATGGGCGCCCGCGACCGCCTCATCGACAGCGCCATCGCCCTGATGCGCTGCAATGGCATCGCCGGAACCGGCATCGCCCAACTGCTCGAGCACAGCGGCATCTCCCGGCGATCCATCTACCTGAACTTCCCCGGCGGCAAATCCGAACTGGTCGCGGAGGCCACCCGCACCGCCGGCAAGGCCACCAGCGCGCTCATGCGTACCGTCACCGGTGGCACCGACCTCGCCAGCGCCATCGCGGCCTTCCCGGCCATGTGGCGCGAAGTCCTGGTCGCCAGCGATTTCGCCGCCGGCTGCCCGATCACCGCCGCGGCGCTGGGCCGCACGGAATCGCCGGAGGCCGCCGACGTGGCGGGAGAGACCTTCGAGGAGTGGGAGACCATCCTCGCCACCCGCCTCGAGGCCGAGGGCGTCGAGCCCGACACCGCCCGCTCGCTGGCGACCACCATCATCGCCGCCGTCGAGGGCGCGGTCGTCATGTCGCTGGCGAGCCGGACGACCGCGCCCCTGGAACGCGCGGGCCGGCAGATGGCCGACCTCGTCGCCCTGCACACGGCGACGAAGACGACCGTCTGAGCCTCGGATCAGGCCCGGGTCCGATCAGATCAGGCTGAGACCGCCGTCGATGGTGACCACGGTCCCGGTCGTGTAACCCGACCGGTCGGAGGCGAGAAACGCTGCCATATCGGCGATCTCGCGCGGATGGGCCGGTCGGCCGAACGGGAAGTCCGCGGCCATCTCCGCGAAGCGGGCATTGTGCTCGATCAGCGCGGTGATGCGGGCGGTCGCCACCGGACCCGGATTGATCCCGACCACCCGGATGCCGTCGCGCCAGCTGCGACTGCCCAGGGCGCGGGTGAAGGCCATGAGCGCGGCATTGCCGGTGCTGCCCGCGATGTACTCGGCATCGGGGCGTTCGCCCGCCGCGCCGATGACATTCACGACCACGCCCCTGCCCTGCTCCTTCATGCGGGCGTAGACGAGGCGGCTCAGGTTGATGTAGCCGAACACCTTCAGCTCCCACCCGTGCCGCCAGGCCTGCTCGTCGACCGCGGTGAGGGAACCGCCGGGCATGTCCCCGGCATTGTTGACCAGAATGTCCGGCGCGCCGACGACCGCCGCGAGCCGTTCGATATCGGCGGCCTCGCGCAGGTCGGCCGGGTGGGTGTGGACCTCGACGCCGTGCACGGCGCGCAGCCGCTCGGCGAGGTCGTCGAGCCGTTCCTTGCCGCGGGCGGCCAGGTGCAGGTGGCAGCCCTCGGCGGCCAGCACGCGCGCGATCTCCGCGCCGATGCCGGCGGACGCGCCGGTGATGAGGGCGGTCCGCCCGGTGAGTCCCAGATCCATGTGCTCGATTCCTGATTCAGTGGGCGGGTTCAGTGGACGGGGGCGGGTTCGATGCCGGACAGGCCGAGGGCGCGCTGGAAGACGCTGTCCCGCAGCCGGGCCGGGATACGGGAGAGCCACACGGCGAGCCGCGCATCGGTTCCCGCGACGTAGACGGCTTTCGGTCGCCGGGCCGCGACGGCGCGGACGATGGCGGCGGCCGCGACCTCCGGCGGGGCGTACCGCTGTCCGGCGGCCGCGGTGTCGAAGGCGACGAGCTGGCGTTCGTAGAGTTCCACCCTCCGCGGATCGGCCTGTGCCCGTGCGGATTCGGCGGCGGCGGTGGACTTGGCGAAGATCTCGGTGCGCATGGCCCCGGGCTGCACGATCGACACCGGAATACGCCACGGGGCCAGCTCGACCCGCAGTGATTCCGAATACGACTCCAGCGCGGACTTGCTCGCGCCGATCGGGCCGAGGAACGGGAAGGCGGCCCGGGCGCTGGCCGCGCTGACGTTGACGATGCGGCCTCCGCCGGCGCGGAGCAGTGGCAGGAACGCCTGGATGACGCGTACGGGGCCGTGCACATTGACCTCGAATTGGCGGCGCCATTCCTCGATGGGCACCAGTTCGACGGGGCCCTGCACGAGTACGCCCGCATTGTTGATGACGGCGTGCAGGCCGTGCCCGTCCTCGGTTTTGCCGATGTACTCGGCGGCCGCGGCGACGCTGCCGGGGTCGGTGACGTCGAGGGTGATCTGGGTGATGCCGGTGGCATCGAGCTCGGGCGCCGGTGTGCGGACACCGGCGTAGACGTGAAATCCCTTGGCGGCCAGGGCCTGTGCGCAGGCACGGCCGATGCCGCCGTTCGCGCCGGTCAGCAGTATGGCGCGCACGTTGGTGGGTGCTGTCATGGGAAGCCTCGGATCGAGTCGCGGTTGATTCGCAAATACCCGGGTACATGAACAAGGGTACATGTCCCAAGGGACATGTCAATGGATGCGAGTGCCCCTGCCGATGCGAATTCCGGTGTGGTGCGGTGTTTTACCGATCCTCGGCGATCTCGTCGCGCGCCCACTCCGCCCATTCGGCGAGCGCCTCGTAGAGCCGGATACCCGCCTCGACCGTGATCCGCTTGGACTTGGCGTGCGGGTCGTCGCCGAAATCGCCGCGGTCCTTGGCCAGCGCGAGCTCCCGGTACATGGCCGCGGTGTCGCCGAAGAACGTGGCCTCGCGCTCCAGATGCTCGTCCAGATCGGCGGGGTCCATCAGCCAGGAGAAGAACGACCGCAGCAGCGGTTCCACCCGCAGGGTGTGGTCGACCTCCTCCTCGACCAGCCAGCGACGCACCTCGGTCAGGCCCGACTCGGTGATCCGGTACGCCTTGCGGCCCCGCGCGCCCTCGCTGTCGATCTCGATCATCCCGGCCTGGGCCAGCTTGCCCAGTTCGGCGTAGATCTTGGGATGCCGGGCCGGCCACACCGGGCCCAGCGCCTCCTGGAACCGCTGGGCCAGGTCGTACCCGCTGGCCGGGCCCTCCGCCAGCAACCCCAGCAACCCATGCCGCAGCGACATGCCACACCCTTTCGTCGAGCCTCAGCCCATCATCACATTCGGCTATCGAGCGCCGGCCGCCGCGAGTACCGCCTCGACCTCGGCCGCCGCCGGAACCGATGCGCTGGCGCCCAATGTCGTGGTGGCCAGGGCCCCGGCCGCGCAGGCCCAGGCGAGCGCGGCCGCCGGGCCCTCGTGCCAGTGCGCGGCGAGCGCTCCGGTGAAGGTGTCGCCCGCACCGGTGGTGTCCACCACGCGCACCGGAAAACCGGGGTGGGAGAGCGCGAGTCCACCGGGACCGCGATAGGACGCGCCCGCGCCGCCGAGCGTGGTGACGACGTGCGGGACGTCGCGCAGCGCGGACTCCAGGCGCGCGGCCTCGCCCGCATTGACCACGGCGATATCCACCTCGGCCCAGACGTCGCCCGGAAGGTCCCGCACCGGAGAGGGATTCAACAGCACGACGGTGCCGTTGGCCCGCGCGTGCCGGGCCGCCGCGAGCACCGTCGGCACCGGAATCTCCAACTGGCACAGCAGTACATCCGCGCCCGCCACCGTCTCCAGATCCGCCGCGCTCAGCTCCGTCATCCGCCCGTTGGCTCCCGCCACCACGATGATGGTGTTCTCGCCGCCCGCGTCCACCACGATGGTGGCGATCCCGCACGGCCCGTCCACCTCCCGCAGCCGCGCGACCCCGACCCCGTCCTCCCGCAA
Organism: Nocardia sp. CA-145437; assembly: GCF_050956485.1. Taxonomy (NCBI): domain Bacteria; kingdom Bacillati; phylum Actinomycetota; class Actinomycetes; order Mycobacteriales; family Nocardiaceae; genus Nocardia; species Nocardia sp. CA-145437. Next base: position 1,959,745 of record NZ_CP191204.1, read on the forward strand.
CACCTTTCGCAACGCGTCCGCGAACACATCCGACCCGACCGCGCCGACGAACTCGACCTCCGCGCCGGCCCGGCGCGCCGCGATCGCCTGATTCGATCCCTTCCCGCCCGGCACCAGGGCGAACCCGTCGCCCGACACCGTCTCCCCGGCCTCCGGCCGCCGGCCCACGGTCGTCACCAGATCCATATTGATGCTGCCCACCACCGCGATTCGCGCCATGGCCGGGACCCTAGTGCAGCCGGATCAGCCGAGGGCCGATTCGACGACGGCCTTCGCCTCCGGGGTCACCGGATCGACGATGTCGTCGAAGTCGTGATGCTTGTCCACGTACGCCTTCACGAACGGGCAGACGGGGACGATGCGGCGGCCCGCCGCGCGGGTGGCGGTGAGGGCCGCCGAGATCAGTTTCGAGGCCAGGCCCTGACCGCTGTAGGCGTCGTCGATCTCGGTGTGGAAGAAAATGCGCTGACGGCCGTGATCGACGTAGGCCGTCAGGCCCGCGCGGGTCTCGCCGACCTTGATGCCGAAGAACTGGGGGACGGTGTCGGTGGACTGGGTGACGGTCGGTTCGGTGGTGGTCATGCGCGCTCGCTTCCGATGGTCGGGGTGTGGTGATCGGGTTCCAGGGGTGGGCTCGCCACGGCGGAGAAGGTGCGGCATTCGGGCTCGCACTCGGGCGGGGCGGTGCGCAGGGCGTCGTCGCGGACGGTGAAGAAGGCCAGGGCGGCGGCCGCGAGCATGAGCACGGCGCAGGTCACGATGGCCAGGTGGAAGCCGTGCGCGAAATCGGGCGGGTTGGTGTAGGCGGCGCCGGTGAGGCCCGCGAGCGGCGGGATGGCGGCGACGCCGAGCAGACCCGCCGCGCGGGCGACCGCGTTGTTGACGCCGCTGGCCACGCCCGCGTGCCGTTCGTCGGCCGTGGCCAGCACGGTCGCCGTCAGGGGCGCGACCGCCAGGGTCAGGCCGAGGCCGAAAACCACTGCGGCGGGCAGGACATCGCGCAGGTACGAGGTGTGCAGGCCGACGCGGGTCATCAGCAGCATGCCCGCCGCCGCCAGCAGGACGCCGATGGTGATGGGCCGGCGCGGGCCGACGCGCTGGGCGAGCGCGCCGGAACGGGCCGAGAACAACAGCATCAGCACGGTCACCGGCAGCATCGCGGTGCCCGCGGCGATCGGATCGAACCCGGACACCACCTGCAAGGTCAGCACCAACAGGAAGAACACCACGCTCATGGCCCCGTACATGACGAAGGTGACCACGTTGATCGCGGTGAACTGCTTGGAGGAGAAGATGGTCACCGGCAGCATGGCGGCGGGGTCCTCGCCCGGGCGCGACCGCCGTCGCTCCACCATCACGAACGCCGCACCGGCCACGATCCCCGCGATCGCGCTGCCCCACACCAATATTCGGCTCGCGTCGCGTTCGGGAGCCATGGTCAGCGCGTAGGTCAGCCCGGCCAGGCACAGCGCGGCCAGGACCGCCCCCAGGACGTCGAACCGCCCGCGCGCGCCGGCATCCCGCGTCTCGGGCACGTGTTTGACGGTCACCGCGATCACCAAGGCGGCCAACGGAATATTGAGCAGGAACACCCAGCGCCATCCGGCCGCCTCGACCAGCCAGCCGCCCAGGAACGGCCCGATGGCCCCGGCCACGCCGCCCAGCCCGGACCAGGCCCCGACCGCCCGCGCCCGTTCCCCGGGTGCGAACGAGGCCTGGATGATGGCCAGCGATCCGGGTGTCAGCAGCGCGCCACCGACGCCCTGCAACGCGCGCGCCGCGATCAGCATCGAAATATCCTGCGCCGCACCACACAACGCCGAGGCGACGGCGAACCACACCACCCCGATCAGGAACACCCGCCGCCGCCCGTACCGGTCGCCCAGCGACCCGCCGAGCAGGATCAGTCCGGCCAGGGTCAGCGTGTACGCGTTGACGGTCCACTGCAGGCCCGCCATCGACGCGCCGAACTCGTCCCCGATCCGCGGCAGGGCCACATTGACGACGGTGGCGTCCAGCATGGCCATCCCCGAACCGAGGACGGTGGCCAGCAGAACCCATCGACCGGTGCCCGAGGACAACCGGATGCTCGCGGTCATGGGTCCAAGGTAACAACCTGCCCGCGACCGGCGTCGGAACGCAGTCAGTAATCTGTCGGTATGACTGCTCCCACGACCACCGACCGGGACGCCGTCCGCGAGGCGGTGCACAACTCGGCGCGCCGGGCTCGGGTGGCGTCGCGGACGCTCGCCCAGCTCACCACCGCGCAGAAGGACGCCGCGCTGCACGCCGCGGCCGACGCGCTGCTCGCGGCCGCGGCCGCCGTCCTCGCGGCCAATGCCGAGGACATCGAGATCGCCAAGGCCGGCGGCACCGCCGAATCTCAGCTGGACCGGCTGCGGCTCACCGAGGCCCGGGTCGACGGGATCGCGGCCGGGCTGCGGCAGGTGGCCGCGCTGCCGGACCCGATCGGCGACGTGGTGCGCGGCAAGACGCTGCCCAACGGCCTCGAGATCCGCCAGGTGCGGGTGCCGCTCGGCGTGGTCGGCATGGTGTACGAGGCGCGGCCGAACGTCACGGTCGACGCCTTCGGGCTGGCGCTCAAGTCGGGCAATGCCGCGCTGCTGCGCGGGTCCTCCTCGGCCGCGAACTCCAACGCCGCCCTGGTGAAGGTGCTGCGGGAAGCCCTTGCGGCGCATGGTCTTCCGGCCGACGCCGTGCAGCTGCTACCGTCCGAGGACCGCTCCAGCGTGACCCACCTGATCCAGGCCCGCGGCCTGGTCGACGTGGTGATCCCGCGCGGCGGCGCGGGCCTGATCAACGCCGTGGTGCGCGACGCGCTCGTGCCGACCATCGAGACCGGCACCGGCAACTGCCACGTCTTCGTCCACAAGGACGCGGATCTGGATATGGCCGAGTCCATCCTGATCAATGCCAAGACCCGGCGGCCCTCGGTCTGCAACACCGCCGAGACGGTCCTCATCGACCGGGCCATCGCCGAGGTCGCGGTGCCGCGCATGATCCGGGCGCTCGAGGACAAGGGCGTCACCATCCACGGTGACCTGCCGGGCCTGGTGCCCGCCACCGACACCGACTGGGCCGACGAATACCTGTCCCTGGACATCGCTTTGAAGGTCGTCGACGATCTCGACGCCGCCGTCGACCACATCAACGAGTGGGGCACCGGCCACACCGAGGCCATCGTGACCGCCGACCTGAAGGCCGCGCGCGAGTTCAGCGCCCGCGTGGACGCCGCCGCCGTCATGGTCAACGCCTCCACCGCGTTCACCGACGGTGAGCAGTTCGGCTTCGGCGCGGAGATCGGCATCTCGACCCAGAAGCTGCACGCCCGCGGACCCATGGGCCTGCCCGAACTGACCTCCACCAAGTGGATCGTGTGGGGCGACGGGCAGATTCGCCCCGTCTAGCGAAACCCGGCTTCGCCGGTTGGAATTGGGGTCCGGGCCTTCCCCCGGACCCCCGAAAGTAGGAGGACCGCCCGTGGCTCCGACCACCGCGCCCACCCAGGAGCCGATCTTCTCGTCGGTCGACGATGTGATCGAGCGGCTTGCCGGCACCGGCTATCTGGCCGACAAAGCCACCGCCACCTCGGTTTTCCTCGCCGACCGGCTCGGCAAGCCGCTGCTCATCGAGGGGCCCGCGGGTGTCGGCAAGACCGAGCTGTCCAAGGCCGTCGCCCAGGTCGCGGGCGCGGAACTGGTGCGGTTGCAGTGCTACGAGGGCGTGGACGAGGCGCGGGCGCTCTACGAGTGGAACCACGCCAAGCAGATCCTGCGCATCCAGGCGTCCTCGGAGAACGACTGGGCCGAGACCAAGGCCGACGTCTTCACCGAGGAATTCCTGCTGGAACGCCCGCTGCTCACCGCCATCCGCCGTGACGAGCCGACGGTGCTGCTCATCGACGAGACCGACAAGGCCGACGTCGAGATCGAGGGCCTGCTGCTCGAGGTGCTCAGCGACTTCACCGTCACCGTGCCGGAACTGGGCACCATCGCCGCGAGCCGCAAGCCGTTCGTGGTGCTCACCTCCAACGCCACCCGCGAGCTGTCCGAGGCGCTCAAGCGGCGCTGCCTGTACCTGCACATCGACTTCCCCGACGAGGAGCTCGAGCGCCGCATCCTGGCCAGCCGGGTGCCGGAACTGAAGCCCGCCGTGGCGGCGCAGCTGGTGCGGATCGTGCACGTGCTGCGCGGCATGCAGCTCAAGAAGCTGCCCTCGGTCGCGGAATCCATCGACTGGGCGCGCACCCTGCTCGCCCTGGGCGCCAAGGACCTCGACGACAAGACCGTGCGCGCGACCCTCGGCGTGGTGCTCAAGCACCAGGCCGACCACGTGCGCGCCCAGGCCGAACTGAAGCTGGCCTGACGTCATGGCGGGCACGGGCCGGGAGAACACGCCGCGCGGGCTGGTGTCGGCGGCCATGCGGGCCTTCACCAGCAATGCCACTCCCGCGAAACCGGTGACCACGGTCCCGGGGCCGACGGCGGAGCACGGCCTGCCGGGGCATCTGGTCGGCTTCGTGGAAGCGTTGCGCGGCCGGGGAATTCCGGTCGGGCCGTCCGAAACCGTGGACGCCGGACAGGTTCTCACCGTCCTGGACCTGATGGACCGTGAGGCCCTGCGCGAGGGTCTGGCGTGCGCGCTGCTGCGCCGCACCACTCAGCGCGCCACCTTCGACGGCATGTTCGACCTGTGGTTCCCGGCCGCGCTCGGGGAGCGGATCGGAGCCGAGGAGATCGCGCTGCCGGTCAAGCCCGACGGCTCGGTCGACATCCTCGAACTGCGGAAGATGCTGGCGGAGTTGCTGGTTCAGGACCCCTCCGGCGAGCAGGCGCAGCAGTTGCAGGCGCTGGCCGCGCAGATGGTCGACCAGATGGGCCAGTACCAGGCCGCCGGCGGGCCGTCCTTCTCCGCCTACCAGACCCTCAAGGACCTCCAGCCCGAACTGCTGGTGAGCAAGATCCTCGCCGGCCTGGCCCAGGGCATGGACAACTCCGACTTCGACACCGAGGTGGCCCGCCGGGCGGCGCGGCAGCGCATCAAGGACTTCCGCGGCACCGTGGAGGCCGAGACCCGCCGCCGCGTCGCCGAACGCATCGGCCGCGAACGCGTCGCCACCTACGGGGTGGCCCGCCAGGCCGAGGACGCCGACTTCCTGCGCATCTCCCAGAACGAACTCGACGAACTGCGCCGCGGCAGCCAGCGCCTGGCCCGAGTCCTGGCCTCCCGCTTGGCGGCTCGCCGCCGCCGCTCCCGGCGCGGCGAGATCGACCTGCGCAAGACCATGCGCAAATCCATGTCCACCGGCGGCGTCCCGGTCAACCTGGTCACCCGCAAGCCGCGCCCCGGCCGCCCGGATCTGGTGCTGCTGTGCGACATCTCGGGCTCGGTGGCCGGATTCTCCAGCTTCACGATGCTGCTGGTGAACGCGCTGCGCGAACAGTTCTCCCGAGTCCGCATCTTCGCCTTCGTGGACCGCGTGGACGAGGTGACCGGCCTGTTCGACGCCGCCACCCCGCTCGATCAGCTGACCCGCCGCATCTTCACCGAGTCCGAGGTCGTCGGCATCGAGGGCCACTCCGACTACGGCTCGGCCCTGGAGGGTTTCGCCGAGCGCTTCCCCGACGCCGTCACCAGCCGCACCTCCCTGCTCATCCTCGGCGACGCCCGCACCAACTACCGCGACCCCGCCCTGGATACCCTGCGCCGGCTCGTCGAGACCGCCAAACACGCCCACTGGCTCAACCCCGAGGCCGAGAAGATGTGGGGCACCGGCGATTCCGCCGCCAACCGCTACGCCGACATCATCGACATGCACGAATGCCGCTCCGCCCGCCAGCTCACCGCCCTGGTCGGCCGCCTGCTGCCTGTCTAGGAACTCAGCCGGCCAGGAAGGACAAACGCACCTGGCGGATCGGATTGTCGATATTGAGGTCGACCATCGCGATGGATTGCCAGGTGCCCAGGGCCAGTTCGCCGCGGAGCACCGGGATGGTCGCGTAGGGGGCGATGAGGGCGGACATCACGTGGGAGCGGCCGTGGCCGGGGGAGCCGTGCGCGTGGCGCCAGCGGTCGTCGGCGGGGAGCAGGTCGCGCAGGGCCGCGAGTAGATCGTCGTCGCTGCCCGCCCCGAGTTCGATCAGCGCGATGCTCGCGGTCGCGTGGGGGACGAAGACGTGCAGCAGACCGTCGCCGCCCGCGGTCACCTCGCGGAGGAAGGCCGTGCACTGCGATGTGAGGTCGTGGACGACGTCGCTGCGGCCGGTTTTCACTTCGATGAGGGTGCTCTGCATGACCACCATCGTCCTCCGGGGGCCGGGGTGAATCCGGGTGCCGCGTCCGGGAGATTCCGAGCGGCCGGTCCGGATCCGGGCCGCCGCTGCGCGGGCGGCGGCTCAGCCCCCGGTAAGCTCGCGTTTCGTGCAGACGAACGGCCGCCGCAAGCTGGGCGTGATGGGTGGCACCTTCGACCCCATCCACCACGGGCACCTGGTCGCGGCCAGTGAGGTCGCCAACCGGTTCGACCTGGACGAAGTGATCTTCGTCCCCACCGGACAGCCCTGGCAGAAGGGGGACCGGCCGGTCAGCCCGGCCGAGGACCGCTATCTGATGACGGTCATCGCCACCGCCTCCAACCCGCGCTTCTCGGTCAGCCGCGTGGACGTGGACCGCGGCAAGGAGACCTACACCGTCGACACCCTGCGCGACCTGGCCGAACAGCACCCCGATGCGGATCTGTACTTCATCACCGGAGCGGACGCGCTGGCCAGCATCCTCACATGGCAGGATTGGTCCGAACTGTTCGAGCTGGCGAAATTCGTCGGCGTGACCCGTCCGGGGTACGAATTGAATATCGACCATCTCGCCGAACACCTCCGCGACTTCCCGGAGGGCACGGTCACGATGATCGAGATCCCGGCCCTGGCCATCTCGTCGAGCGAATGCCGGCGACGGGCGGGGGAGGGCCGGCCGGTGTGGTACCTCGTCCCGGACGGGGTCGTCCAATACATATCGAAACGGCACCTGTACGTGTCGCAAGAGCGTGCATTGTGAAAGTGCGCAGGGAAGAGGTAGCAGGGTGACAGCATCGGCAGAAGCGGTCAAGATGGCGACGGTGGCCGCACTGGCCGCCGACGAGAAGCTGGCCGTCGACGTGGTCGTGCTGGATGTCTCCGAGCAGCTGGTCATCACCGACTGCTTCGTCATCGCGTCCGCGCCCAACGAGCGCCAGGTCAACGCGATCGTCGACAATATCGAGGACAAGCTGCGCGACGCCGGACACAAGCCGGTGCGCCGCGAGGGCACCCGCGAGGGCCGCTGGGCGCTGCTCGACTACGTCGAGATCGTGGTGCACGTGCAGCACGAGGACGAGCGCGATTTCTACGGCCTGGAACGGCTGTGGAAGGACTGCCCGCAGGTGGCGGTCGAGGGGATCGGCGACCCGCGGACCGCGGCAGCGGACCGGGACGCCACGACAGATGAAGACAAGGCTGGGGACGACGAGTGAGCAAGATGGCCGGCGTCCGCCGGTTGATTCTGCTGCGGCACGGACAGACCGAATGGAATGCCACCGACCGCATGCAGGGCCAGACCGATACCGAACTCAGTGACATCGGCCGGCGCCAGGCCAAGGACTGTGCCCCCGACATGGCGACCAGCGACCTGATCGCCATCGTCTCCTCCGATCTCAAGCGCGCCCACGACACCGCGCTGGCCGTCGCCGAATGCGCCGCCATGCCGGTCGTCACCGACCCGCGCCTGCGCGAGACCAACCTCGGCGACTGGGAGGGCATGGACCACCGCCAGGTCGACGCCCAGTTCCCGGGCGCGCGCAAGGCGTGGCGGCTCGACGCCCGCTTCACCCCGCCCGGCGGCGAATCCAAGCTCGAGGTCGGCGCGCGTTCGCTGCCCGTGGTGCAGGAACTCTTCGCCACCCGCGAGGACTGGCCCGGCCGCAGCGTCATGCTGGTCGCGCACGGCGGGCTCATCGCGGCCCTCACCGCGGCTCTGCTGGAACTGCCCGAGTCCAGCTGGCCCGCCCTGGGCGGCCTCGCCAACACCAGCTGGGTGCAGCTGACCAGCCACGGCCCCGGCATCGACCGGCCCGGCTGGCGACTGGACGTGTGGAACGCGGTCGCCAAGGCGGCTCCCGATGGCCTCTGACAACGGCGCCGACCGGCCGAAGAGCGAAGCGGCAGCCGACGATTCGGTGATCGAGACCGCGCCGCAGCGCAAGGTGCTGGTCGTGGTCGCGGACTCGCTGTCCTACTTCGGCCCCAAAGGCGGTCTGCCCGCGGACCATCCGCGCATCTGGCCCAATCTCGTCGCCGCCGAACTCGATTGGGACGTCGAGCTGGTCGCGCGCATCGGGTGGACCTGCCGGGACGCCTATTGGGCGCTGATCGGGGACCCGCGCGTGTGGGCCGCCGTGCCGAACGCCGGAGCGGTCGTATTCGCCACCGGCGGTATGGATTCGCTGCCCTCGCCGCTGCCCACCGCGCTGCGCGAGCTCATCCGCTACACGCGTCCGGCGGCCCTGCGCCGCCGGGTGCGCGAGGCCTACAACTGGCTGCAGCCGCGGCTGTCCCCGCTGGGCCGGCCGGTGGCGCTGCCGCCCAAGGTCAGCGTGGACTACCTGGAGCAGTCGCGGAACTCGCTGGCGCAGTTGCGGCCCGAGCTGCCGTTCGTGGCGGTGCTGCCGTCGGTGCACAAGTGCGAGGCCTACGCGCAGGTGCACACCGGCCGCGAACCCATGGTGCGGGCCGTGACCGCCTGGGCCGCCGAACACCAGGTGCCACTGGTGGACCTCGGAGAAGCCGTGCGCGACAACGTGTTCAACGGCCCGGCCAACCCCGACGGCATCCACTGGGGCTGGGAAGGCCACACCGCGGTCGCGCGGGCCATGGTCAAGGTGCTGACCGAGGTGACGACCGACGAGGTACACACTGCATGACCGTGGTGGTGGTGACCGACTCGTCGGCGAGTCTCCCGGCCGAACTCGCCGCCGACCTGGGGGTGCTGGCGGTGCCGTTGCACGTGCTGGTCGACGACCGCGAGATGCGCGAGGGTGTCGACGAGTGCGATATCGACTACGGGTCCTCGCAGGTCACCACCTCCGCCGCCTCGCCGGGTGAGCTGCGCGCGGTCTACGAGCGCGCGCTGGAGCTCAGCGACGGCGACGGCGTGGTGGCCGTGCACATCTCGCGGCAGCTGTCGGGCACCTGGGAGGCCGGACGGCAGGCGGTGCGCGATATGGATGCCGCCCACCGCATCCGGCTGGTGGATTCGCTCAGCGCCGGGCTCGGCACCGGCCTGCCCGTGCTCGCGGCCGCCCGCCGCGCCCACTCGGGCGAACCGCTCGACGTGGTCTACGACTCGGCGGTCGCCGCCGCCAGTCGTGGACGGGCGTTCATCGTGGTCAACCGGACAGAGCAGTTGCGCCGCGGCGGCCGATTGACCTCCGCCGCGGCCTTCTTCGGCTCCGAACTGGTGACCAAGCCGATCCTGCAGATCGTCGACGGCCGCCTGGAACTGCGTGAGAAGGCCCGGACCCGGTCGAAGGCGTTCACCAAACTCGTCGCCGCCGCGGTCGACGCGGCCGGTGAGGACGGCGCGGCGGTCGCCGTCCAGCACCTCGGCGCGGAGGAAGCCGCCGCCACCATCGCGGGTCAGCTTCGATCCCTCATCCCCGGCATCCGCGAGGTGATCATCACCGAGTTCGGACCGACCCTCGGCGTCCACCTGGGCGTGGGAGCAGTGGGCGCGCTGGTCGTCCCGGGCGGCTGCGGCTGACGGGGTCCCCGCGCACCGCGGGGACTGCCGGTCGGCCAGTGTCACCAGCTGGGGCGGGGTGACGCGGCCGGTGCTGGAAATCTGCTTGTCCACAACGAGTTTCTGTATCCACAGCCCGGCGAAAACCCCAGTTCGCGGTCCCAGCCGGCCCGGCCCCGGCTCCTACCGTGAGCCCCATGCCGCAACTCGACGAACGCACTCCACTCCAGCGCCTGACCGACCGCCCGGACAGCGAACCCCGTCCGAGCCCAACGGAATTCACCCCGGGACGCCCCCATCCCTCCCGCTGGGACGAGGACTCGCTCGACGACCTCGGAGACCCCGGCTCCGCCCCTCCCGCCTGGCTCTCCGAGCCGTGCGGCCCCGTCTCCCTCTGGCACGAACGCCTCGTCCCCGAACGCTTCCGCGGCACCCGCTGGGACCCGGGCCCGCGGGGTGTCCTCGTCCTCGCCGCCCTGGCCCTGTGCGCGGTCCTCTTCGCCGCCTACATCAGCCTGCGTGAAACCCCTGTCTCCCAGCCGGTCCCACCCATCGCCTCCCTCAGTGGAACAGCCCCCGCCGACCAGGACTCGCCGCCCGCCGACCCGGCAGCGCCCGGCGCCGACGCCTCGGCATCCCCGCTTGGAGCCGCCGTGCCCGGAGCTGCCGGGCCGGCGCGTCCCCTGCCCGGTGCAGGCGCGCCGGTACCCGCCGAGGCGCGGCCGTCCACCGGCCCGCAGGCGGATCGAAACCCGGTCGTTCCCACCGCGAATCCGGGTGGCATCGCGGGACCAGCAGAACTGGTGGTCAGCGTCATCGGCCTGGTCGAGCACGGCGGGCTCCGCCGCTTCCCCACGGGAGCCCGCGTCGCCGACGCTCTGCGCGCCGCCACCCCGCGCCCCGAGGCCGACCTGTCCACCCTCAACCTCGCCCAGCCCCTCATCGACGGCGACCAGATCGTCATCGCCCGCGCCGCGCCCCGCCCGACCCCCGACCGAGCCGTCAGCACCATCGTGAATTCCGCGGGGCACCGGTCCGGTTCGCCTTCCGCCCCCGGCCCGCCCCGCTCCACCGCCCCCGCCGCCAAGGTCAACCTCAACACCGCCACCGAACCCGAACTCGACACCCTCCCAGGCGTCGGCCCGGTCACAGCCAAAGCCATCCTCACCTGGCGCGCCCGCCACGGCCGCTTCACCTCCGTCGACCAACTCGCCGAAATAGACGGCATCGGCCACTCCCGCCTCAACCGCCTCCGCGACCGGGTGACGGTATGACAACCGCCGAACCCGCTGCGGCGCCCCGGTGGACGAGCGCGATCATCGCGCCCGGGCTGCCGGCCATCGTGGCCTCGAGCGGTATCCGCCGGCGGGAATCGGAGTGGCGGCGATGACGGGGGAGCCTCGCGCCGGATCGGTGGATCGGGAGCCGGACGCGGCGCCGGAGGTGCTGGATGCCCGGCTGGTGCCCGCGGCGGTGTGCGGTTGGGGCGCAACGGTTGTCGCCGTGGTGGCGGGGTGGCAGGCGGGCATCGGGATCGCCGCCGGATGCGTGGTGGCCGGGCTGGGGGTGTCCGCCCTGGCTGTTCGACGTGCTCGGGCGGGCCGGGTCGGTGGGGTGGCCTGGGTCGTGTTGGGGGCCTTGCTGATCGGGGTGGGATTCGGGCTGGCGGGGGCATGGCGCGCGCATCGGGTGCAGGAGCATCCGCTGGGCGGGGTGCGGGCCGGGCAGCGGGTCGTGGCGGTGGTGGAGCTGGGGGAGGACCCGAAGCGGTTGTCGGGCAGGACGTTCGGTGGTCCGACAGTGATGGTTCGGGGCGAATTGGTCGAGTATCGGGTGGGCGGACGGATCGTGCGGGCGGGTGGTGCCGTTACCGTGCTGGCTCCGGCGGGCGGGTGGCGGACGCTGATGCCGGGGCAGCGGGTGGAATTCGGTGCGCGCGTGGGGCGTCCGTGGCGGGCCGATCTGACGGTGGCGGTGCTGCGGGCCGACGGGGCTCCGGTCGCGGCGAGTACGGCGCCGTGGTGGCAGCGGGCCGCCGGACAGGTGCGCGATGCCTTCGGCGGTTCCGCTCGTCGAGCCCTCTCGGATGACGCGGCGGGGCTGCTGCCGGGTCTGGTGATCGGTGACACCTCGAGTCTGACCGAGCACGTGCAGGAGAACTTCCGCGAGGTGGATCTGGCCCACCTGTTAGCCGTCAGTGGTGCCAATGTGACGATTCTGCTTGCGGCGGTGCTGGTTTCGATGCGTGCGCTCACGGTGGATCCGCGGATGGGGGCGGTGGCGGCGGGCGCGGCGCTGGTCATGTTCGTGATCCTGGCCCGGCCGTCACCGAGCGTGCTGCGGGCCGCGGTCATGGGGGCGATCGCGCTGCTCGCGGTGTGCACCGGGCGCAGGAAGCAGGCGCTACCCGCGCTGTGCGCCGCGGTCATCGGGCTGCTGGCGTGGTCGCCGGGGTTGGCGGTGGATGCCGGGTTCGCGCTGTCGGTGCTGGCCACGGCCGGGCTGATCGTGATCGCGCCGGGCTGGTCGGAATGGCTTCGGGCGCACGGCTGGTGGCGGATTCCGGCGGATTCGTTCGCGGTGGCCGCCGCGGCTTTCGTGGTGACCACCCCGCTGGTGATCGCCCTGACCGGCCACCTCAGTCTGGTGGCCATCGTGGTGAACATGCTGGTGGAGCCGGTGATCGCGCCCATCACCATCCTGGGGGCGCTGGGTGCGGTGCTCGCGGTGGTCTGGTCTCCGTCCGCCGCCGTGGTCATCCACTGCACCGCTCCGCCGCTCTGGTGGCTGCTGACCGTGTCCGACCGCGCCGCGGCGCTGGGCGCGTCGGTCACCGTGCCCACCGGATTGCGGTCGGGTCTGGTCGCGGCGGTGGTGTGCGGGCTGGTGCTCGCGGGGTTGTCGGGGCGGACTCGTAGGATCGTTGCGTGAACCAGCGACCCGCGCCCCTGCATCTCGTGCTCGGTGAAGAGGAACTGCTGATCGAACGGGCGGTGGCGGCGATCACCGCACAGGCTCGGGCCACCACCACGGATCCCTCGGCGCTGCCGGTGGATCGGCGGCGGGCGGGCGACGCCAGCACCCCGGAATTGGCGGAGCTGCTGAGCCCCTCGCTGTTCGCCGAGGACCGGGTGATCGTGCTGGAGTCGGCGGCCGAGGCGGGCAAGGACGCGGTCGCGGTCATCCAGGACGCCGCGTCGTCACCGCCGGAGGGCGTGGTGCTGGTCGTGCTGCACAGCGGCGGCGGGCGGGCCAAGGCGCTCGCACCGGCCCTGCAGAAGATGGGCGCGGTCGTGCACAACTGCGCGAAACTGACCAAGGCGGGGGAGCGGGTCGAGTTCGTGCGCAACGAGTTCCGGGCCGCCAATGTGAAGGTGTCCGCGGACGTGGTGCAGGCCCTGCTCGAGGCGGTCGGCTCGGATCTACGGGAACTGGCCGCCGCCAGTTCACAGTTGGCGGCGGACACCGGCGGCAAGGTGGACATCGCGGCGGTGCGGCAGTACTACTCCGGCAAGGCCGAGGTGACCGGATTCGAGGTCGCGGACCTGGCTGTGTCGGGGGACCGCCCCGCGGCCATGGAGGCGCTGCGCTGGGCCATCGACCGGGGCGTGCCCGCGGTGCTGCTCGCCGACGCCCTCGCGGATTCGGTGCACACCATCGCGCGCGTCGGATCGGCCGGACGCGGGGACCCGTTCAAGATGGCGGGCGACCTGGGCATGCCGCCGTGGAAGGTGAAGAAGGCCCAGGGGCAGGCGCGCGGCTGGACCGGCGCGACCATCGGCGCGGCCTTACAGGTGGTGGCCGGACTCAACGCCGACGTGAAGGGCCAGGCCGCCGACGCGGATTACGCGCTGGAGCACGCGCTCTCGCGGATTCTGGATCTGCGCGAGAGCGCCTCGTAGACACCGGATGGAGCGGCTGGGCACCGGAAGAGCGCCCTCGTCGGCGCGGCGGGAGCGCCGCGCCTCAGGGGATCAGGCCTCGGGCTTCCAGATGATCTTGCCGCCCTGGAAGTCCTGGGCCTTGCCGCCCTCGTAGTCGTACTCGTCGCCACTCGGGAAGCCGTAGCGGCCGTTCTCGGCGCCATTGCGCACCCAGGTGTCGCGGATCGCGCCCCACACGATGTGGGTGCCCGTCTTCTGGGTGGAGTAGATCGCGCCGCCCTCGAACAGCTGGATGTGGGTCGAGGAGCTGTTGGTCTTGTTCTCGTCGGCGATGGGGAAGCCGAGCGGGCTGTTCTCCCAGCCGACGGAGGCGAACTTGTCGCGGATCACGCCGCTGAGTACGTGGGTGCCCGAACCGACCGACCAGTAAATGGACCCGCCCTGGAAGTGCTGGAACCGACCGGGCTTACCGGTCTGACCCTCGTCGGTGACGGGGTACTTCAGCGAGCCCGACTCCGCGCCGGTGCCACGCCACTTGTCGCGAATGGCGCCGCCGATGGCGTGCGCGTCGGTGGCCGGGGTCCAGTAGATGGAGGCGTTGTTGACGAACTCCTGCTTCTTGCCGCCGCCGGCCGCGTCGGTCTCCGGAGTGGTCGGGTCGCCGAAGAACTCCGGCCCGCCCGCCCGGTCGTATTCGGCCTCGATGGCCCCGCCCACCTCGAACGGGCCGATGGGCCGCGCGGTCGCGACACCCATTCCGGTGGTCAGCGCGACCGCGGCCACGCCGGCGGCCAGCGAGCCGCGGGTCCAGAAGGAACGGTTGTCACGCAGCGATGCCAAGAGAACTCTCCAGTACAGGTGTCGATGTCACCCCGACGGTGTCGCAGCCATCCTGCTGCGTGCCGCCGAAGTCAGCAAGTCTCTCCGACACAGTCGACAACACAACGGTTCCCGTTACAGGCATCACAACTGATCTCGCGTGATCTCGCGCCCATGGGGGGTAACTGGCCGGGTACGCCCACAATTGTTTCGGCTGTCAACCGCCGGTCCGCATGCATGGCGGTCAACGGCACTGAGCCGTGCGCTGAAGTCCCGGGGAGGCGGTACAGCAAAAACCGCCGTGGTCTTCGTGGCCACGGCGGCTATTCGAGAGCATGATCCGGTAGCTACTACCGGAGTCGGATCAGCCGAGCTTGTTGAAGGCCAGCGAGATCGCCGACTTCTTGTTGGCGGCCTGGTTGGCGTGGATGACGCCCTTCGAGGCGGCCTTGTCCAGGCTCTTGCTCGCCGACTGCATCAGCTCGAGCGCCTTGTCCTTCTCGCCCGCAGCAGCGGCCTCGCGGAACTTGCGGATCGAGGTGCGCAGCGCGGACTTCACCGACTGGTTACGCTGGCGCGCAAGCTCGTTGGTGCGGATCCGCTTCATCTGGGACTTGATGTTGGCCACGCCGGTTCCCTCGTGTTCCTTCGTTTGGTGTGTATGCGGGATGCAAAGTCTTCGTGCGCACTACGAGATGGGTAGTCGCAGCACCGACCGTCGAGGCTACCAGGCAAGGTGTCGAGGCACGAAATCGGCCCGGTCCGCGACATGGCCGAAACCAGAAATTTATCCCCGTCCAACTGCGCGTTGCCCCTGCGTGATGGACCATTTTTGCATGGCCGCGCTCACTCCCGCCGCACTCGCTCCCGCCGGGGTGTTCGCTGGCTATCAGCCCGGACGCTATCACCGCGCCTACGACGAGATGTTCGATTCCGCGGGCCGGCCGCGCGCCCCCTACCGGGGCATATTCAATGCCCTGGCCGCCATCGACGCCGAGGACCTGGCCGCCCGCGCCGAGGCGCTGGACCGCGCCTTCGTCGATCAGGGCATCACGTTCTCGCTCTCGGGTCAGGAGCGGCCCTTTCCGCTCGACCTGGTGCCCCGGGTGATCGCGGCCACCGAGTGGACCAAACTCGAGCGCGGCATCAAGCAGCGGGTGCGCGCCCTGGAGGCCTTCCTCGCCGACGTCTACGGCGAGCAGACCATCCTCCGCGACGGCGTCATCCCCCAGCGCCTGGTCACCTCCTGCGCCCACTTCCATCGCGAGGCCGCGGGCCTGGTGCCGCCCAATGGCGTCCGCATCCACGTGGCCGGAATCGACCTGGTGCGCGACGAGCACGGCGATTTCCGTGTGCTGGAAGACAATCTGCGCTCCCCGTCGGGCGTCTCCTATGTGATGGAGAACCGCCGCACCATGGCCCGGGTGTTCCCGGACCTGTTCGCCTCGCACCGGGTGCGCGCGGTCGGCGACTACCCGGCCCACCTGCTGCGGGCGCTGCGGGCGGCGGCCGCCCCCAACGAGGCCGACCCGACCGTGGTGGTGCTGACCCCGGGCGTCCACAACTCCGCCTACTTCGAGCATTCGCTGCTGGCCCGGCAGATGGGCGTGGAACTGGTCGAGGGCCGGGACCTGTTCTGCCGCGACAATGTCGTCTACATGCGGACCACCGCGGGGGAGCGGCAGGTGGACGTCATCTACCGCCGCATCGACGACACCTTCCTCGATCCCATGCAGTTCCGGCCCGATTCCATGCTCGGCGTGGCGGGCATCCTCAACGCGGCCCGCGCGGGCACCGTGGTGCTGGCCAACGCGGTCGGCAACGGCGTCGGCGACGACAAGCTGGTCTACACCTACGTGCCCGCCTTCATCGAGTACTACCTGGGCGAGAAGCCGATCCTGCCGAACGTCGACTCCTACCGCTGCTGGGAACCGGCCGAACGCGACGAGGTGCTCGACCGGGTGGCGGAACTGGTGATCAAACCGGTGGAGGGCTCCGGCGGGTACGGCATCGTGATCGGCCCGGCGGCGGGCCCGCGCGAGCTGGAGGCGACCCGGCGCAAGGTGCGGGCGAATCCGCGCGGCTGGATCGCCCAGCCGGTGGTGCAGCTGTCCACCGTGCCCAGCAAGATAGACGGCCGCCTCGCACCCCGGCACGTGGACCTGCGCCCGTTCGCGGTCAACGACGGTGACGACATCTGGGTGCTGCCGGGCGGGCTGACCCGGGTGGCGCTGCCCGCGAACTCGCTGGTGGTGAATTCCAGTCAAGGGGGCGGTAGCAAGGACACCTGGGTGCTGTCCCCGAGAACGTCTGTGGCGCAACGGGAATTGGCGGGCTCACAGCTGGTCGGCGAATTACATCTGGCCCCGGAAAGAGACCAATCCAGAGAGCCCTCGGTGATGCGGGCCAAACAACAACAGCAGTGAACAACAACAGAATTCGTGGAGGCTGAGCTCACAGTTCGCGGCCCGTCTCGTTCTGGACTGAGTGGAGCGGGGGAGCGAAGCGGAGGAGCGGAGGGAGGGAAGAACGAGACCTCCAGGGCCGCGAACCCGCCGGAGCGAAGCGAAGAGGCAGATAGGCAGAGAATCATGTTGGCGCGCAATGCCGAATCCTTGTTTTGGATCGGGCGTTATGTCGAGCGTGCCGAATATACGGCGCGCATTCTGGACGTCGCGGTTCATCAGCTTTTGGAGGAAGCCACCGTCGATCCGGATCGGACTTCTCGAGTCCTGCTGCGGGTATTGGGCATCGGACCGCCCGACGCGGAACAGGAATTGGATGTCTGGTCGGTGACCGAGTTGGTGGCTTTCGGCCGCGACGGCGGCTCGATCGTCGATTCCATCAGCCGGGCGCGCGAGAATGCCCGCGGCGCACGGGAAGTCACCTCCACCGAAATGTGGGAATGCCTCAATGCCACCTTCAACGGCCTGGCCGCGGCTGAACGGGCGGCGCGGGCGCTGGGGCCGCACGAGTTCTGCCACTACATCACCGACCGCGCGGCCATGTTCGTCGGACTCTCCGATTCCACCCTGAGCCGCGACGACGGCTACCGTTTCCTGCTGCTGGGCCGATCCATCGAACGCGTCGATATGACCGTGCGCCTGCTGCATTCGCGCGCCGGGGACCGCACCTCGTCCCCGGCGTGGGTGACGGTGCTGCGTTCGGCCGGGGCCCACGACCCGTACCTGCGCACCCACCGCGGCGTGCTCGACGCCAATCAGATCGCGGAATTCATCCTGCTGGACCGCCTGTTCCCGCGGTCGGTGTTCCATTCGCTACGGGTGGCCGAGGCCTGCCTGCAGGAACTGGATCAACGGCCCAACAGCCGGTTCGCGGCCCGCCACGAGGCGCACCGCCTGCTCGGGCGGGCGCGCAGCGAGCTGGAGTTCCTGCCCTCGACGGTACTGCTGGAGGACCTGCCCAGCCGGCTGCTGTGGTTGCAGCAGACCTGCCGCGAGGTGGGGGAGGCCGTGGCGCTGCAGTACTTCCACGCCGAGTCCTGGGTGGCGTGGACCGGCCTGCACGGACGTGGGGCCGAGCGGATGGAGGAGCCGGCGTGAACGAGGAAACAGCATGAGCTGGCGCATGCGGGTGGTGCACACCACCGGATACGTGTACGACGCGCCGGTCACCCGGTCGTTCAACGAGGCCCGGCTCACGCCGCGCGCCGACAGCCGGCAGAACGTGATCCTCAATCGCGTCGACACCGTGCCGTCCACCCGGTCCTACCGGTACACCGACTACTGGGGGACCGCCGTCACCGCCTTCGACCTGCACGCCCCGCACACCGAACTGGAGGTGACCAGCGCGTCGGTGGTCGAGACCGAGCCGTTCGCGGGCCCGCCCGAGGAGCTGTCCTGGGAGGAGCTGCGCGACGACGCCATCGGCGACCGCTTCGACGAACTGCTGGAACCCACCGAGTTCGTGCCCCGGGCGCGGCGGCTGGCCTCGGTGTCGCGGCAGCTGGCCCGCGGCGTGCCGCCCGCCAAAGCGGTTGTCCGCGCTGCCGAATGGGTGCACCGGGAGATGAACTACCTGGCCGGGACCACCTCGGTGCGCACCTCCGCGGTGCAGGCGTACGCCGAACGGCAAGGCGTGTGCCAGGATTACGCGCACCTCACGCTGCTGCTGTTGCGCGGCATGGGGATTCCCAGCCGGTACGTCTCCGGCTATCTGCACCCCGACCCGGCGGCCGAGGTGGGCCACACCGTGGCGGGCCAGATGCATGCCTGGGTGGAGGCATGGACCGGGCAGTGGTGGGGCTACGACCCGACCAACAACATCGCGGTCACCGAGCAACACGTCTCGGTCGGTGTCGGTCGTGATTACGCGGATGTGCCCCCCTTGAAAGGTATCTTCAGCGGAAGCGGCTCGACCGATCTCGACGTGGTGGTGGAAATAACCCGCCTGGCCTGAGGGTTCCGGCTCGCGCCGCTCGCTCTACACCGGTGCGTTGTCCATGCAAGCGGAAGGTAGCCGATGTCTCCCACAGCTCAGGAAGTCGCCGAGGATCTCACCGACCTACAACCACCCACCCTGGGGCGCAAGCTGTTCGCTGAGGCGCTCGGCACGTTCGTGCTGGTCCTGGGCGGCGTCGGCACCGCGGTGCTGGCCGGGAGCCGGGTCGGCGCGCTCGGTGTGGCACTGGCCTTCGGCCTGACCCTGTTGTTCCTGGTGTACGCGATCGGCCCGATCTCGGGCTGCCACGTGAACCCGGCGGTGACCGTGGGCCAGCTGCTGCTGGGCCGGGTGAACATCGTGGTCGCGGCGGGCTATTGGGTCGCGCAGATCGTCGGCGGTCTGATCGGTGGCGCGGTCATCTACGCCATCGCCAAGAACCTGCCGTCCTACGACCGCGCGAAAGACGGTCTGGGAGCGAACGGCTGGGGCGCGCACAGCCCGTCCAAGCTGACGCTCGGCGAGATCACCGTCAACGGCTACGGCCTGGCGGCCGCCATCACCGTCGAGGTGATCCTGACCGCGCTGCTGGTGTTCGTGGTGCTGGCCTCCACCGACCAGCTGTCGGACGTGCCGCTGGCGGGTCTGTCGATCGGCTTCACCCTGGCTGTCATCCACCTGATCTCGATTCCGGTGGACAACACCTCGGTGAACCCGGCCCGCAGCCTGGCGGTGGCCTTCTACCAGGACGGCGCGCCCGCGCAGCTGTGGGTGTTCATCGTGTTCCCGCTGATCGGCGGCGTGCTGGGCGCGCTGGTGTACAGCCTGATGTTCGGCCGCTCGCGCAACATGATCAGCTGAGCATCGGACTCGATCCGGCCCCCGCTCCGTCCCGGAGCGGGGGCCGGTCGTTTGTTCGGGAAAGCCCTAGTGCCAGTGGTATTCGGCGCACAGCCGGTGCGCGACCTTGTCGAAGGTCTTGCGCGGCACGATCGCGCCCTCGCGGCGAATACCCATCTCGGGCACGTCCAGCACGCGGTCCAACCGCACCCAGCTGTCACGGCCCTCGTGATCCCATGGCCCGTTGCCGATGCCGACCCAGTTGTCGTGGCGCGCATGATCGGCGTTGGAGGACAGCATCAGCCCGAGCAGCGTCCCGCCGTCGCGGCCCACCACCAGCACCGGCCGGTCCTTGCCATTGTCCGGGTCCTCCTCGTAGGGCACCCAGGTCCACACGATCTCACCCGGGTCGGCGCGCCCGTCCAGCTGCGGGCTGTAGACGATCATCCGCGCGCGCTCGTGCGACGGCACCCCCGCCGAGGAGGTCGGCCGCACGTTCACCCCCGGACCCTTGCGCGGCGTCCCCACCGCCTTCAGCGCGCGATCCCACACCGTCGACTGCCGCACCTTGCCGATCAACTTCGGCGCCTGCTGCGTGACGAGCTGGGTCCCCTGCTCCTTAGCCACGATCCCCAACTGCTTCCCCAGAGCGTTCCACCTGCCGGCCATGACACCGCAGCCTAACGGCGGAGACCCCGATTCTCATCCGCAGTGGATTCGCCTGCGGCGACGGGTCGTTCACGCCCGGGGAAGACCGGGGCGAGGACATCGGGCCCAACCCCGTAGACTTGCCGGTTGACATGCCGCTGTTTCGCCATGCCGAGGAGTGACTCCGATTAGCAGCTTCGCCGACAAGACGTTCACCGATCCCAGCCGGATCAGGAACTTCTGCATCATCGCGCACATCGACCACGGGAAATCGACCCTGGCCGACCGGATGCTGCAACTCACCGGTGTGGTCGAGGAACGCGCCATGCGCGCCCAGTACCTGGACCGCATGGATATCGAGCGGGAACGCGGCATCACCATCAAGGCCCAGAACGTGCGGCTGCCGTGGAACGTCGACGGGGAGGACTACGTCCTGCACCTGATCGACACCCCCGGACACGTCGACTTCACCTACGAGGTGTCGCGGGCGCTCGAGGCCTGTGAGGGCGCGGTGCTGCTGGTCGACGCCGCGCAGGGCATCGAGGCGCAGACCCTGGCCAACCTGTACCTGGCCATGGAACGTGATCTCACGATCATCCCGGTGCTCAACAAGATCGACCTCCCGGCCGCGGACCCCGACCGCTACGCCGCCGAGATCGCGCACATCGTGGGCTGTGAGCCCGAGGACGTGCTGCGGGTCTCCGGCAAGACCGGCGTCGGCGTGCCCGAGCTGCTGAACAAGGTGATCGCGGAGATCCCCGCCCCGGTGGGCGACTCGGAGGCGCCGCCGCGCGCGCTCATCTTCGACTCCGTGTACGACACCTATCGCGGCGTCGTCACCTACGTGCGTGTGATCGACGGCAAGCTGACCCCGCGCCAGAAGATCAAGATGATGTCCACCGGCGCGCAGCACGAACTGCTCGAGATCGGCATCGTGTCCCCGGAACCCAAGCCCACCCAGGGCCTGGGCGTCGGCGAGGTGGGTTACCTCATCACCGGTGTGAAGGACGTCCGCCAGTCGAAGGTCGGTGACACCGTCACCACCGCTCGCGACGGCGCGACCCAGGCGCTGGCCGGCTACCAGGAACCGCGGCCGATGGTCTACTCCGGCCTCTACCCGGTCGACGGCTCCGACTACCCGGATCTGCGCGACGCCCTGGACAAGCTGCAGCTCAACGACGCCGCGCTGACCTATGTGCCGGAGACCTCGGTGGCCCTGGGCTTCGGCTTCCGCTGCGGCTTCCTGGGCCTGCTGCACATGGAGATCACCCGCGAGCGCCTGGAACGCGAGTTCGGCCTCGACCTGATCTCCACCGCGCCCAACGTGATCTACCGCGTGGTCATGGAGGACGGCACCGAGCACATCGTCACCAACCCGTCGTTCTGGCCCGAGGGCAAGGTGCGCGAAACCCACGAGCCGATCACCAAGTGCACGGTGATCGCCCCGAGCGAGTTCGTCGGCACCATCATGGAGCTGTGCCAGGCCCGCCGCGGCGAGCTGCTGGGCATGGACTACCTGTCCGAGACCCGCGTGGAGATGCGCTACACGCTGCCCATGGCGGAGATCATCTTCGACTTCTTCGACTCGCTGAAGTCCCGCACCCGCGGCTACGCCTCGCTCGACTACGAGGAGGCCGGTGAACAGCAGGCCGACCTGGTCAAGGTGGACATCCTGCTGCAGGGCGAGGCGGTCGACGCCTTCTCCGCCATCGTGCACCGCGACGCCGCGCAGGCCTACGGGCACAAGATGACCACCAAGCTGCGCGAGCTCATCCCGCGGCAGCAGTTCGAGGTGCCGATCCAGGCGGCCATCGGCTCCAAGATCATTGCGCGCGAGAACATCCGGGCGATCCGCAAGGACGTGCTCGCCAAGTGCTACGGCGGTGACATCAGCCGTAAGCGCAAGCTGCTCGAGAAGCAGAAGGAAGGCAAGAAGCGCATGAAGACCATCGGTCGCGTGGACGTGCCGCAGGAGGCCTTCGTGGCGGCGCTGTCGACCGACTCGGCCTCGGACAAGAAGAAGTAGCCGACTCTCCGGGCTCCCGTGCCCCGCTCCCTGTTGGGAGCGGGGCACAGTACTAGAGGGGGCGCGTTGGAGTTGGATCCCGTGTCCGGTGCCCCTCAGGGAGCGGGGCACAGTACTAGAGGGGGCGCGTTGGAGTTGGATCCCGTGTCCGGCGCCCCTCAGGGAGTGGGGCAGAGTAATTGGGGGCGGCGCGCTGTTCTCGGGTGCCGCGGCCGGGGGGATAGGGTGGGGTAACTTCCGGTCGGCCGGTCAAAGCGCAAGGTTCGGTATGCAGGTCCAAAATGGGGCTTCCGTCCGGATTCGCAGGGTGACAAGCTGTGTGGCACACCGTTGAGCGCACCATCTCCTACCTGGTGGATGTGACAGACCGGTTCTCCGGAAATAGGGTGTGAAACGAGTTTGGTCCGGTGGCCCGCGTACGGTGCCGCCGGAGCCCTGAGAGCGGAGCCAGCATGACACGTGATCTGCCCTTCGACGATGCTTCCGGCGCCGATGAGAACGACGGTGACGCCGCCTACCGCATTGCCAACGGTGTCGCGCGCGTGGCTCGGGGCGGTGCGTATGTGACCGGTGGCGCGCTCATCGCGGCCGGCGGTAGCCGCGGCGGATCGCCCGCGATCAACCACGACAGCAAGAACGTCGGCTGGTCGCAGGCCGAGGACCCGCAGCCGAACGTGCCCAGCCCGACCGTCACCTTCCCGGACCTGACCCCCGACTCGCTGCCGCAGCACCACGGTCCCGTGGTCGCGCCCGTCAATGGCGCCTTCGGGCCGCTCGGCGAATACCACGGCACCGACGCCGGACTGTTCCCCTCGCTCGACGCCATCCCCGCCAACGAGCCCTCGCACGCCGGCTTCCACGGCATGGGTCTGCCCGACACCGACACCGGCGCCTCCCTGTCCGGCTTCCCGACCTACGGGCCGCGCCCGGGCTGGGGTCTGCCCATGGACAGCGACCAGCCGACGGAATCGGAACCGGCGCAGGAGAATTCGCAGCTGCCCTCGCTCGAGCAGCCGCACCTGCCGGGCCTGCCCGGCTTCGCGTCCGGCCTGCCCGGTTTCGGGCTGCCCGGCTCCGACGGCATGCACCTGCCGGGCATGGGCGCGACGGGGCTGGTGCCCGACCACCAGCCCGGCCTGGCCGATCACTCCGGCGCGTTCGACGGTATCGGCGCGGGTGCCGGTCAGGGCGGCACCGGCGTCTTCCTGGGCACCGACTGGGCCTTCGACGCCCACATCGGCCTCGACGGCGTGTGGTTCCACTCCAACCTCGAGGCCGACCTGGGTGTCGGCGCGGTCGGCAACCAGCTCGACGCCTACAACCAGCAACTGGGACAGGGGATTTCGCACATTCCGGCGAACACGACCCTGCCCGGCAACGGCACGCCCGCCACCCCGGGCACGTCCACTCCGCAGTCCGCGCAGCCCGCCGACAAGTCCGGCGCCACCACTGCCGCCGGCGTGAACGGCGTTCCGGGACACGGTGTTTCCGAGCCGTCGTCCGCCGCCCCCGGTGCCGGTGCGCCGGGCTCGGTGTCGCCGGTCGCGCCCTCCGGTGCGCCGCTGGCGTCCCCGGCCGCTCCCGCCGCGACGGCTCCCGCGCCGGGCCTGTCGCCCGCCGCGCCGGTGGCCCCCGCGCCGTCGAACCCGATCGCGCTCACCACGATCGCGCCCACCCCGGCCGCGCAGCCGATGCCGCCCGCGCCCGCCCCGGTGCCGCCGGTCGCCACCTCGCCCGCCGCGCCCGTGTCGGTCGTGCCGGTCGCGCCCGTGTCGGTTCAGCCGGTCGCGGTGACGCCGTTGCAGACCACCATCCAGCCCGACGCCGCCAACCAGCCGATCGCGAATCTGCTGACCACGCACGGCGGTCCGTCGCCGCTGACGGCGCCCGCGTCCGTCGCGCCCGCCCTGTTCGATCACGGCCGCACACCGGTGCTGGCCAATGGCGACGCGTCCGCGCCCGGACACCAGCCGACCACGCTGGCGACCAAGCCGGTCCCCGCGGCCACCCCGGCCCCGACCGTGCCGCACGCCACCCCGCCGACCAAGGTCGATCACGGCCCCACGCTCACCGTGCCGCCGATCCCGACCAAGATCCCGGGCTTGGACGACCTGACCAAGGGCCTGGACACGCCGTCGACCATCAAGCCGGTGACCCCGCCGGTGAACACCGGCGACACCGACCTGCCCACCAAGCCGCACTCGCCGTCCGACGACAACACCGGGACCCGTCCGACCGTGCCCACGGTCACCGTGCCCGACGATCCGACCCCGCATCAGCCGACCGTGACCGTCGCGCCGCGCCCGACCGCGCCGACCGTGCCGACCCAGCCGTCGGTCCCGGATCACGGTGGGCAGCCCAGTGTTTCGGTCGCGCCGGTGCCGACCGTCGCGCCCGCGCCGACGATGCCGTCGCCGATCACCACCGCGCCGCACATCGACCCGCCGACCCAGGTGAAGCCGATCGCGGACCAGTACGCCCCGGTCGTGCACGCGCAGCCGGTCTCCGCCGTTCTCCCGGTGCATGATTCGGTCCTGCCGGTTCAGGACGCGTCGTACGGCGTGCACGATTCGGTGCCGGCCGTGCACGATGCGGGCCTGCTGGTGCACGACGCCGGTCTGTTCTCCGGCCTCGGCGACGCCGGGTACGCGGACCTTTCCGCGCAGGGTCCGGGCGATCACATGCTGCTGCTGTGAGCGCACCGGGTCATCAGGTAGCGGTGAAGAATCCCGATGCGCTGGGTCCGCTGGTCGAGCTGCTCGACCGGCTGCTCGAACTGACCCATGCCTCCGGCCGGCTCGATCTGACCGGCCGGCTGGGCATTGCCCGTGCTCGCCTGACCGATCCGCGGGTGCGGCTGGTCGTAGTGGGTGAATCCCGTTCCGGGATGAGCACATTGGTGAACAGCCTGGTCGGGGCCGCGGTGAGCGCCACCGACGGGCAAGCCAGTGTCCCGGTGATCGCCGAGTACGGCCCGCAGGCCGCGGCCACGCTGGTGAAGGCGGGCGCGGGCGGCACTGCCCAGCGCACCGCCGTCGACCCGCAGTCGGCGCTGGCGGAGCTGGGGTCGGGCGAGGTCATCCGGGCCGAGTTCACCCAGCCCAGTCCGCTGCTGGCGGAGGGCTTCGTGGTGCTGGACGCGCCCGGCTCGCCCGAGGACTCCCCGGCCACCTGGTCGCTGATCGCGGCCGCCGACGCGGTGCTGTACGTCGCGGACGCGCGCGCCCCGTTCACCCCGGCGCAGATCGAGCAGTTGCAGCGCGTCCAGCAGGTGTGCCCGACGGTCGTCTGCGTGCTCAACAAGATCGACCAGTATCCGCAGTGGCCGCAGGTGCAGCAGCACGACCGGCAGCTGCTCGACGACGCCGGGCTGGCCTTCGCGGTCGCCCCCGCCTCGGCGCGGCTGCACGCGCACGCCACCGCCAACGGCGACCAGCGCCTGGATCTGGAATCCGGTGTGCCGCAACTGCTCGATCATCTGCGCGCCCACGTGCTGGGCCGCGCGGACGCCGTCGCGGTGGAGGCCGCGGTCCGCGATATCGGGCTCATCACCGACCACCTGTCGCTGGCGCTGCGCAGCGAGGCCGAGACGCTGCGCGATCCGCGCCGCCTGACCGTGATCACCGAGCAGCTGCGCCGCACCCGCGAGGAGGCCGAGCAGCTCCGCCAGCGCACCGCCAACTGGCAGGTCACCCTGGCCGACGGCGCGGGCGAGCTGATGGCCGACACCGAACACGATCTGCGGCACCGGCTGCGCAGCCTGATCCGCGACGCCGACGCCGACATCATGAAGGGCGATCCGGTCAAGGGCTGGAACGACTTCGGCGCGGATCTCGACGCCAAGATCTGCGAGGCGGTGGAGGAGAACTTCGTCATCGCCCACTACCGCTCGGTGGAGCTGGCAGAGCAGGTGGCCGCCAAGTTCCCCGAGAGCGGCATCCCCACCCCGGATCTCAAGCTGGACAATCCCGGCGATGTCGGCGCGGTGCTGGAACCCGTCGCGGCGCTGGACAAGCTGGACAGCGCCAAACTCGGCATCACCGCCCAGGTGCTGACCGCGCTGCGCGGCTCCTACGGCGGCCTGCTCATGGTCGGTCTGATCACCAGCCTGCTGCACATGTCGCTGGTGAACTGGTACTCCGGCGGCGCGGCCATCCTGCTGGGCCTCAATGCCCTGTGGGACGACCGCAAGGCCCGCCGCGCCCGCCGCCAGGCCGAGGCCAAGGTGGCGGTCGCCCGGCTCATGGACGACGTGATCTTCCAGGTGAGCAAGGAGTCCCGCTACCGGCTGCGCGCGGTGCAGCGCAGCCTGCGCGACCATTTCACCGAGATCGCCACCTCGACGCTGCGGTCGGTGGACGCCTCGCTGCGCGCCGCCGAGGAAGCCGCCACGGTGGGGTCCGGCGCGGGCCGGGAGGCGCGGCTCACCGAGATCGAGCGATCGCTGGTGCGGCTGCGCGATATTCGCGAGACCGCCGACGGGATCGGCGAAAGGTCTTCGTACTGAGAGAAATCGGCCGCGAGAGCGGCCGATTTCCTTGTCGCGGTGGTCTTCTCAGCGTCCCGGGTGCGCCGGATGGAACTGACCGGTGTGCTTGGACTCCTCGGCCCGGATCACGTGCATGACCGCGTTGATCAGGGCCAGGTGGGTGAACGCCTGCGGGAAGTTCCCCAGGTGCCGCCCGGTGCGCGAGTCGATCTCCTCGGCATACAGCTTGAGCGGGCTGGCGTAGCCGAGCAGCCGCTCGCACAGCTGCCGGGCCCGTTGCAGCTCACCGATTTCCACCAGCGCCGACACCAGCCAGAACGAGCAGATGGTGAACGAGCCCTCCTCGCCGGACAGCCCGTCGTCGGTGGTCTCGGTGCGGTAGCGCAGCACCAGTCCGTTCTCGGTGAGGTCGTCGGCGATGGCGAGCACGGTGGCGCGCACCCGGTGGTCGTCGGGCGGCAGGAAGCGGGTCAGCACCACCAGCAGCAGGGAGGCGTCGAGGGTGTCGCTGCCGTAGCTCTGGGTGAACACGCCCTGGGCGTTGACGCCGTTGTCGAGGATGTCGGCGCGGATCTCCTCGGCGATGTCGTGCCACTTCTTGGCGTAGTCCATCTCCCCGTGCAGCTCGGCCAGTTTCGCGCCGCGGTCCAGCGCCACCCAGCACATCACCTTGGAGGAGGTGAAGTGCTGCGGTTCGCCGCGCACCTCCCAGATGCCGCGGTCCGGATCGCGCCAGCTCTCGATCGCGGCCTGCACCTGCCGTTCGAGCATGGGCCACAACGTTTCCGGCACCTGCTGGCGTGACTTCACGTGCAGGTACACGGAATCCAGGATGGTGCCCCAGATGTCGTGCTGTTCCTGGTTGTAGGCGCCGTTGCCGATGCGGACCGGGCGCGCACCGTCGTATCCGGACAGGTGCGGGAGTTCGGATTCGGTGATCCGGCGTTCCCCGCCGATGCCGTAGAGCACCTGCAGCGATACCGGTTTCCCGTTGTCGTCGGTGGCGGCGTCGTGCAGGAAGGCGAAGAAGTCGTCGGCCTCGCGGTCCAGGCCCAGGGTGTAGAGGCCCCACAGTGCGAAGGTGGAGTCGCGCACCCAGGTGTAGCGGTAGTCCCAATTGCGTTCGCCGCCCGGGGTTTCCGGCAGCGAGGTGGTGGCCGCCGCGAGCAGCGCGCCGGTGGGCGCGTAGGTGAGGCCCTTCAAGGTCAGCGCGCTGCGCTGCAGGTAGCCGCGCCACGGGTGATCGGGGAAGCGGCCCAATGTGATCCACTGCCGCCAGCATTCGGTGGTCTGCCACATCTTGTCCGCCGCCTCGGCGAAGTTCTGCGGCGGCGGCAGATCCGACCAGGACAGCGCCACGTAGACCTGGTCGCCCTCCTTCATCCGGGTGCGGGCGCGCGCCTCCCGGCCCTCCAGGCCCAGGCGCAGATCGGTGGTGAGGGTGAGGGCGGGCGCGCCCTCGATCTCGCAGGTGGCCTGCGCCTGCTCGTAGACCGTGCCGCTGTAGGCCCAATTGGCCGGGCCGCGGTGGTACTCGAAGGCGGGTTCGCAGCTCATCTCCAGCTCCACCACGCCGTTCACGCATTTCACGGTGCGCAGCAGCATGTGCTCGGCGTCCCAGTCCATGGGGGTGCGGCGGTGGCTGCGGCTGCGGGACCGATTGTTGTGCCAGGGTCCCAGCACCAGCGCGTCGCGCACGATGAGCCAGCCGGTCTCGGTCTGCCAGGTGGTCTCGACGATCAGGCCGCCGGGCAGATAGCGGCGGGCGGCCGGCACATTGCGGCCGTAGGGGCCGATCCGGAAATGCCCGGCGCTGCGGTCCAGCATGGCCCCGAAGACGCTCGGGGAGTCCGGGCGCGGCACGCACATCCACTCCACCGCGCCGTTGCGGGCGATGAGGCAGTTGGTCTCGCAGTCGGACAGGAAGGCGTAGTCGTCGATGGGCGGGAACACCGAGTGGTGCATCCCGCCCACCGCCGACGGCAGGTAGGCGTCGGACGGAGACGGGTCCGTCGTGGCCAGCGGGTCTCGTGGGGCTTCGAGCGACTCGGGTTCGTCGTACGACTCCATGACATCAATGATCGTTCCGAACAGCCCGAATCGTCCACCACGACGTTCGCGGCCTAGGCTGGGGTCGTGCATGCGATCGCAGGATGGTGGGACGGCGTGGAACTGTGGGTGGCCGGGCTGCCCTTCGTTCCCCAGTTCGCGGTGGTGCTGGCGGCCATGGTGCCGGTCTGCCTGGGCATCGCCTACCTCCTCGACCGGATCCTGCGCCTGGTGCTGCACGTGCTCGGCCGCGATCGGATCGCCGCCCGCGAGGCCACCGTGACCACCGCGCAGCCGCGCCGCATCCGGAAGGAAGCCGCCTGACATGCCGCGCTCTCGTGTCCAGCTCGCCCTGATCGCACTACTTGTTCTCGTAGTCGTCGCCTGGTTGTTCACTCGCTGAGCGAGTTTCGGTACCGCTTCGGCGAACTCTGGGCGTACTGTGCTGACCCATGTCGACTACCGATGAAGGTCTGGAACTCGTGCTGTCCGACGAGGACTTCGAAGACGAGCCCCGTCTGATCGCCACCCACTACGCCGGTCCCGAAGAGGCCCTCGAGATGGTCAGGGCCGCCCAGCTGCTGGGTCTGGGCGTGCGCCTGAGCAACCGCATCCGCCCCGACGAGGAGGATGCCGAATCCGCCACCGAGGAGTGGATCCTCGACATCCTCGAGACCCCGCCGGTGGTCGAGGGCGACGAGTAACCCGAGGGGTTATCGCCGAGCGAGAAGCAGGGGTCCGGGGCCGATGCCCCGGACCCTTTTCTCATTCCTTGTCCTCTCTCATTCCTTGTCCTCGCTGCCCTCGCCGCGCAGCCGCTTGCCCAGCTTCGACAGCGTCTCGCCGACTTCCTGGCCCACCGTGGTGACCGTGGCCCCGACATCGCGGCCCAGATTGCGCACGGTGCGGATCAGCGGGTCCTCCGACTGGTCGAAGCTCTCCTTGTACGACCGCGCCGCGTGCTTGATCTCCTCGCTGATGCGCGCGTCCTTGTCCTGTTCCCGGCGCGGGTACTGCCCGTCCAGGACGCGGTTGTACTCGCCGCTCGCGATCCAGCGCCGCAGCTCGGCGGCCCGCAGCACCGAGAACGGGTGGCTGGCCAGTTCCAGGTTCAGCAGTTTGAGCACGCCGTCGCGCAGGTCGCCCGCGCGGTCGTAGTCGTCGGCCTGGGTGAGGAAGGCCGCGTGGCTCATCTCGTCCACCCGGGAGCCGCCCGCGAGCTTCATGTGCACTCGCACCGACGCCTCCACGTCCTGCCCGACCAGCAGTCCGGCCCGGTCGCCGGACAGCTCGGACTTGCGGCTCCACTCCATCAGCGCGGCCACGATGGCGCGAACCGCCCAGCCGCCCACCGGCATCCAGCCGATGCCGTCGGCGATTCGCATGAGGTGCATGAGCATGGTCCGGTAGACCGCGTGCCCGGACAGCGCGTGCCCGAGCTCGTGGCCGACCACGAACCGCAGCTCCTCGTGGTCGAGCAGATCGAGCAGGCCGGTGGTCAGCACGATGAACGGCCGGTCCATGCCGATGGTGAAGGCATTGACCTCGGGCTGCTGCAGCACGAACATCTCCGGGGTGCGCTGCGCGTCGAGGATCTTGACCGCGTCCGATCGCAGCTGGTGGAGGTTCGTGAACTGCCGCTCGTCGACGCGCACCGCGGTCGCCAGGTACATGAGCCGGTGCTGCCGCTCCTGCAGCAGACCCGAGAGGGTGCGCAGCAGGGTGTCGAAGCCACTCAGCTGTCGCAGGCCGACCAGTGCGGTGCGGTCGGCGGGATGCTCCCAGGCGCGAGTGGAGATGCCCGGGAAGTCCCGGCGGATACGTGCGGGCGCTGTCGTCATGGAATGTCCCCCGTTGGAAAGTCGCAGTCTCGATACAGTCTGCCGTGTGCGACCAGGGTTGTGCTCGAGACGATTTCAAACCGCCGGAGATTAGCGGCCTGACGTGCACCTCTGCTAAAGTCGCCCCGTGCTGTCGAGCGTTGTTCCCCAGGTCCGCCATGAATTGGCGTTGATCGCTGTGGGTTGCCTCGCGGTCGCTGACATTCACTGTCGCTGATCGCCTATCGGGCACTGCTGCACGTCTGAGTAGACTTGGCGCGCGCATTTTTCGCAGTTCGTGTTCGTTCCCCCGGCGGCCTTCGGGCCGGAGCGCCACCGTCGCGTATTTCTTCCCGTGACGGGTCTACGGCACACGTTCATTCCCGCCGGTCGAGGTCCCTTCCGGCGGGTAGCCCGAAAGGTCCACGCCGATGTCCCGCAATATTCGTCTCTCTCGCCGATCTACCTTCGCCGTCGCGCTCACCGCGGTCGCGGCCACCGTGCTCACCGCCTGCAGCGGCGGCGCGGCCGACACCAAGGACGAGGGTGCGGCGGCCGGTGGCGGCGGCAACATCAACCTGTTCGCGTACTCGGTCGCGAAGGCCGCCTACGACAAGGTGATCCCGGTCTACAACAAGACCGACGGCGGCAAGGGCACCCAGTTCCAGGCCTCCTACGGTCCCTCGGGCGATCAGTCCCGCAAGGTGAAGGACGGCGCCGAGGCCGACGTGGTGAGCTTCTCGGTCGAGCCCGACATCACCCGCCTGGTCGATTCCGGTCAGGTGGACGCGGGCTGGAACGCCGACGCCAACAAGGGCGTCCCGTTCGGTTCGGTCGTGGTGATCGCGGTCCGCAAGGGCAACCCCAAGGGCATCAAGAACTGGGACGACCTGCTCAAGCCGGGCATCGAGGTCGTGACCCCCAACCCGTTCAGCTCGGGTGCGGCCAAGTGGAACCTGCTGGCCCCCTACGCCGCCAAGAGCGAGGGCGGCAAGAACGCGCAGGCCGGTCTGGACTACCTGACCCAGCTGCTGGGCCACGTGCACGTGCAGCCCAAGTCGGGCCGCGAGGCCACCGACACCTTCCTGCAGGGCACCGGCGACGTGCTGCTCAGCTACGAGAACGAGGCCATCTTCTCCGAGACCAAGGGTGACCCGATCGAGCACGTCGTGCCCGACACCACCTTCCGGATCGACAACCCGGTCGCGGTGCTCAAGAACGCCAAGAACCTGAAGAACGCCATCGCCTTCCGCGACTTCCTCTACACCAAGGACGCCCAGAAGGCCTTCGCCGAGGCGGGCTTCCGTCCGGTCGACCCGCAGGTGCGCGCCGACAACGCCAAGAGCTTCCCGACCCCGCAGAAGCTGTACACCATCGACGACCTCGGCGGCTGGAAGACCGTGGACAAGGAGCTGTTCACGCCGAACACCGGTTCGGTGGCGCAGATCTACGACAAGGCCACCAAGTAGCCGGGTGACCTGCGACACAAGCGATACTCGACACTGTGAGTGACAGCAGCTCGAACGCCGGGACCGAGAGCGGTCCCGGCGTTTCGGTAGACGACAAACCCCGCCCGACGGCGGGTAGGGGCCGGATCCGGTCCTGGTTCCGGGTGACCGGGTCGGTGGGCCCGCTCGGCATCGGCACCTCGGTGCTGTGGCTCAGCATCATCGTGCTGCTGCCGCTGGCGGCGCTGACCGCCAAGTCCCTGGAGAACGGCTGGTCCGGTTTCTGGGACGCGGTGACCGCGCCCGCGGCCCTGGACGCGCTGAAGGTGACGGTCCTGGTGTCGGTCATCGTCACCTTGATCAACGTGGTGATGGGCACCCTGATCGCGTGGGTGCTGGTGCGCGACGAATTCCCGGGCAAGGGGATCGTGAACGCGCTCATCGACCTGCCGTTCGCGCTGCCCACCATCGTGGCCAGCATCGTGCTGCTGGCCCTGTACGGCCCGCAGTCGCCGTTCGACATCCACCTCAATGCCACCCAGCCCGGTCTGGTGGTGGCACTGGCCTTCGTGACGCTGCCGTTCGTGGTGCGCGCGGTGCAGCCGGTGCTGATCGAGGCGGACAAGGATGTGGAGCAGGCGGCCGCGTCGCTGGGCGCGGACAACTGGACCACGTTCCGCACCATCATCCTGCCGACGCTGGCCCCGGCCATCGTGAGCGGTTCGGGCCTGGCCTTCGCCCGCGCGATCGGCGAGTACGGCTCGGTGGTGCTGATCGGCGGCGGCATTCCGAAGAAGACCCAGATGGCCTCGCAGTACATCCAGCAGCAGATCGAGGTGGACCGGCCGGTGAACGCCGCCGCGGTCTCGGTGGTGCTGCTGGCGATCTCGCTGGCCACGCTGTTCGTGCTGCGGGTCACCTCCGAGCGCCTGGCGCGCCGGGAACAGGAGTCCTAGATGAAACTCGGTTTCTGGACGCGGATCTCACTGCGCACGGTGGCGCTGGCGTACATCTTCGTGCTGCTGCTGGTGCCGCTGGGCATCATCCTGATGCGCACCTTCGAGCGCGGCATCGGCGCGTTCTTCGATTCGATCTCCACGCCCGCCGCGATCTCGGCCTTCAACCTCACCATGCAGATCGTGGCGATCACGGTGCCGGTGAATGTGATCTTCGGTGTGATCGTGGCGCTCGCCCTGGTGCGTGGCCGATTCCCCGGCCGCAATCTGCTGCAGGGTGTGGTGGATCTGCCGATGGCGACGTCGCCGGTGGTGGTGGGTGTCTCGCTGATCCTGCTGTGGGGCGCCCACGGCTGGTTCGGCGGGCTGGACAGCCACGGCCTGAAGATCATCTTCAATCTGCCGGGCATGGTCATCGCCACCATCTTCGTGACGCTCCCGTTCGTGGTGCGCGAGGTGGAGCCGGTGCTGCACGAGATCGGCGACGATCAGGAACAGGCGGCCGCCACCCTGGGCGCGTCGGGCTGGCAGACGTTCTGGCGCATCACGCTTCCGGCGATCCGCTGGGGCCTGACCTACGGCATCGTGCTCACCGTGGCCCGCGCGCTCGGTGAGTTCGGCGCGGTGATCATGGTGTCCACCGGCCTGCCCGGAAAGTCACAGACCCTCACCCTGCTGGTGAACGGGCGCTACGTGAACGATCACAACACCTTCGGCGCGTACTGCGCGGCGACCCTGCTCATGGGCATCGCCCTCGTTGTCCTTCTGCTCATGACCCTTCTAGAACGCAAGCGGGGCACTGCCAAATGATCACCGTGACCAATGCGAACAAGCGATACGGCACGTTCGCCGCTCTCGACGACGTCAGCCTCGACATCCCCTCGGGCGAGCTGACCGCGCTGCTGGGTCCGTCCGGTTCGGGCAAGTCCACGCTGCTGCGCTCCATCGCGGGCCTCGAGACCCTCGACGGCGGCATCGTCACCATCGCGGGCAAGGACGTCACCAATGTGTCGCCGCAGAAGCGCGATATCGGTTTCGTGTTCCAGCATTACGCCGCGTTCAAGCACATGACCGTGCGCGACAATGTGGCCTTCGGCCTCAAGATCCGCAAGCGGCCCAAGGGCGAGATCAAGAAGAAGGTCGACGACCTGCTCGAGATCGTCGGCCTGGACGGCTTCCAGCACCGGTATCCGGCGCAGCTGTCCGGTGGTCAGCGTCAGCGCATGGCCCTGGCCCGCGCGCTCGCGGTGGACCCGCAGGTGCTGCTGCTGGACGAGCCGTTCGGCGCGCTCGACGCGAAAGTCCGTGCGGACCTGCGCACCTGGCTGCGCCGGCTGCACGAGGAGGTGCACGTCACCACCGTCCTGGTCACCCACGACCAGGAGGAGGCCCTCGACGTGGCCGACCGGATCGCGGTCATGAACAAGGGCCGCATCGAGCAGGTCGGCAGCCCGGAGGACGTGTACGACCGGCCCGCCAACGAGTTCGTCATGTCGTTCCTGGGTGCGGTGGCCAAGCTGAACGGGCATATGGTGCGGCCGCACGACATTCGCGTCGGCCGGGACCCGAGCATGGCGCTGGCCGCGCACGAGGGCACCGCGGATTCCTCCGGCGTCACCCGCGCGACGGTCGAGCGCGTGGTCCGGCTGGGCTTCGAGGTGCGCGTGGAGCTGCGCAACGCGGCCACCGGTGACCTGTTCACCGCGCAGGTCACCCGTGGTGACGCGGAGGCGTTGCACCTGGCCGAAGGCGAGACCGTGTACGCCCGCGCCACCCGGATCCCGGAGCTCCCGGTGTCGTAAGTTCGTCCCGTATAAGCGATTTCGGCGAGAAGTCGCGACACGCCCAACTCGTCAAAAACCTGGCGAGTCGCTCTGACGAGGGTCCGCCGCGCCGCACGCTGCCGTAGCGTGTGGCGCGGCTGTGCCTGTTCGTTCCAGAGGGGAATACGCGGACGTGACGAGTGCGGGTGGCGTACGGGTCGGGATCATCGGGGCCGGTATCGCGGGCTTGGTGACGGCGAAGGTATTGCGCGACGACGACTTCGAGGTCGTCGTCTTCGACAAGGAGACCGCCGCGGGCGGGGTGTGGATCGAGTCGCGCACCTATCCGGGGTTACGCACCAACAACTCCCGGGCCACCTACGCGTACTCCGATCATCCCTACCCGGAATCGGCCGATGTATTCCCCACGGCCGGGCAGGTGCGCGACTACCTGGCCTCGTACGTGGAACGCTTCGGCCTGTACCGCTACCTACGCCTGGGCACGGAAGTCATCCGGGTTTCCGAGGCGGGCAAGGGGTTCGAGGTCGAGGTGGTCGGGCCCGACGGGGTCGAGACGCTCGCGTTCGATTTCGTGGTGGTGTGCGCCGGAACCTTCTCCGAACCGAATATTCCAGATATTCAGGACAGCAACCTCTTCCGCGGTGTGATCGCCCACTCCAGTCAAGCCCTGGAACCCGCCGCTTTCGCGGGCCGGCGCGTGGTGGTCGTGGGCGCGGGCAAATCCGCGCTCGACTGCGCCGCCTGGGCCGCCGAACGCGCCCGCGACTGCACCCTGGTGTTCCGCAAGCCCTATCCGATGCTGCCGCGGTTCATCGGCGGACAGCCCTCGGACCAGCTGTACCTCAATCGATTCTCCGAGTCGTTCTTCCGCTACCACCGGCTCAACCGGGTCGAGGGGCTGCTGCACGGCCCGGGCAGACCATTGACCGAGCTGGTCTGGCGGTACCTGAAACTCCTGATGCGACTCTCGTTGCGGATGCCGCGGATCATGGTGCCCGAGCCGCCGCTGCCCGCCGGCGTCGAACACGGCGGCGTCAGCGAGGAGTTCTACCGGGCGGCCCGGCGGGGGCGGATCCGATTGCGGCGCGGCCACATCGCGCGCTGCACCGGCGACGCCGAGCTCACCCTCGACACCGGTGAACGGCTCGCCGCGGATCTGGTGGTGTTCGCCACCGGCTGGCGGCAGTCGCTGCCGTTCCTGGACCGCGAACTACGCACCGACGTCCTCTCCGACGGCCGATTCCTGTTGTACCGGCACATCCTGCCGCCGGAGCATCCGCGCCTCGGGTTCATCGGGTACGGGTCCTCCACCGCCTGCCAGCTCTCCGCGGAGGTCTCCGCGCACTGGCTGTCCCAGCACTTCCTCGGCGAGCTGGAGCTGCCGCCCGCCGCCGAGATGCACCGCGAGATCGACCGGGTCGGCGCCTGGCTGGCCGAGGTCATGCCCGCGCGGCCCGAAGGCTATTACGTCGGGCCCTACGTCTCCCACCACATCGACGATCTGATGGGTGACATGCGATTGCCGGTGCGGCGCACCGACAATTTCGTGTCCGAGTACTTCGACACCTTCCTGCCGGGCCGCTACGCCGACCTCACCGAGGAACGCCTGCGGGCGCGGGAGGCGCGGCGCACCAAGTTCCGGCACCGCCGTCCGCGCTATGTGAGTGCGGGCCAGTCGCTCGGTGGCATCGCGGCGCTCACGGTCGGGTACGCCTGCCTGCGGCGCTTGCGCGGGGGAGCCGCGTAAGCGCCGCTGCTCAGCGCAGCGTCCGCAACCACCGGCGGGTGTCGGCGGGGTCGATGACATCGTCGAGTTCGAGAACCGTTGCGGCGGTGAGGGCCTTGCCCGCGTCATAGGCGGCGTTGACCAGGGCTTCGAAGGCGGCCTGCCGCTGGTCCGGGTCCTCGATGGCGGCCAGTTCCTTGGCGAAGCCCAGCCGGACCGCGCCCTCCAGGCCCATGCCGCCGATCTCGCCGGTGGGCCAGGCGATCACGAAACGCGGCGCCCGGAACGAACCCGCCGCCATGGCCTGCGCGCCCAGCCCGTAACCCTTGCGCAGGATCACGGTGCCGAACGGGACGTCCAAGGCGGCGGCGTCGATGAACAGGCGGCTGAACTTGGTGACGGTGGCATGCTCCTCCGCCTCGGGGCCGACCATGAAACCCGGTGTGTCGCACAGCGAGACGATGGGCAGGCCGTGCGCTCCGCACAGCCGCAGGAACGCCGAGAGCTTGTCGGCGGCCGGGGCGTCGATGGCCCCGCCCAGGTGGTGGCAGTCATTGGCGATGAGCCCGAACGGACGGCCCTCCACCCGGACCAGGGCGGTCACGATGCCCACGCCCCAGTCCCGGCGCAGTTCCAGCACCGAGCCGACATCCACCACCGAGGCGATGGCGGCGCGGATATCGAAGGCGCGCAACCGGTTCTCCGGCACCACGTGCCGGGCCGACCGCGGATCCGGAGCCTCCCACTCCGCCTCCGCGCCTTGGAAATACGAGAGGTACCGGCGGGCGATATCCACCGCCTCGGCCTCGTCGGCGGCGACGACGTGCACCACGCCATTGCGCCGCTGCACCTCCACCGGTCCGATGTCCTCGGGCGCGTACACGCCCAGCCCGCCGCCCTCGATCATGGCCGGGCCGCCCATACCGATATTCGCGTCGGGCGTGGCGATCACGACATCGCACATGCCCAGCAGCGCGGCATTGCCCGCGAAGCAGCGCCCCGACACGATGCCGATCAGCGGCACCCGCCCCGACAGCGCGCCCATGGCGCGGAACGTGGTGACGTCCAGCCCCGAGATGCCGCCGTGATCGGTGTCGCCGGGCCGCCCGCCGCCGCCCTCGGTGAAGAACACCACCGGAAGCCGTTGTTCCCGAGCCAGTTCCAGCATGCGGTCGGTCTTGGCGTGATTGCGCATGCCCTGGGTGCCCGCGAGCACGGTGTAGTCGTAGGACATGACCAGTGCCCTGGACCGGTCGGGACCGAACCGGTCCGCGTTGACAGTGGCGATACCCGCGATCAATCCGTCCGCCGGGGTATGGGCGATCAGGTCTTCCAGGCCGCGGCGGCTGCGCTGGGCGGCCACCGCCAGCGCGCCGTATTCGACGAAGCTGTCCGCATCGACCAGATCGGAGATGTTCTCGCGCGCCGTCCGCCGTCCGATCCGATGCCGCTTCGCCACCGCTGCCTCGCGCCGGGCGTCGAGGGTGGTCTCGTGGCGCTCCAGCACTTCGGCGAGGTCGGCACGCACCGAATCCAGGTCCACCACGGTCGATTCCGCGGCCGGACGGTCGTGATCGGCCGCCTCCCAGGTCACCAGCACGGCATGCTGGTCCACCACCTCGCCGGCCGCGACAGCATGCCGCAGCACCCGCAGCGGCTCGGTCGCCCGCACCACGTGCTGCATCTTCATCGCCTCCAGCACCGCGACCTCGGCCCCGGCGGCGAGGACGGTACCCGGCTCGGCCAGCGACACCACGGTCGCGCCCATCGGCGACCGCAACGCCTGCTCCCCATCGGCCGGCTCGAACCCGGCGGCAGCGCGATCAGCGGAGCCGTGCGACGTGCCGGGCGCCGCGCTGTTCGCGGCAGTATCCACCGATCCAGCGGTGGTCGCATCCTCGAAAGTCTCGGCGCGCGATCGCAAGTCGTCGAGCCGCCGCTCGAACCAATCCGTGGTGACGCCCCCGCCGCCGCCGCTGCTGCTGCTGCTGCCGTTGCCGCTGCTGCCGCTGCTGATGTCGGTGCCGCTGCTGTTGATGGTGCGTGCGCTTGCTGTGCTCGGCTGTGCGGGTCTGGTCGCTTCGGTCTTGCGGTCCGCGTCGATCGGTGCGTTCAGCTCGTGCAGCTCGGCGAGCACGGCGCGCAGCAGGTGCAGGTTGGTGTCGACGCCGCCGATCATGGTCTCCGCGAGCGCGTCCGCGCAGCGGCGCAGGGCGGCCGGGTGGGTCGAGGCGTGGGTGATGACCTTCGCCAGAAGCGAGTCGAAGAGCACGCCTTGGCGCATTCCCACCTGGGCGGCGGTGTCCACGCGGACGCCGACACCGGTCGGGGCGTCGAAGCGGCTGATCACGCCGGTGCTGGGCAGCACGGATCCGTCCGCCGCGAGCAGTTCGGCGTTGACGCGCGCCTGTACGGCGTAGCCGCGCGGCTCGTTCTCGAGCAGATCGAGTTCGGCCAGGGTCCGGCCCTGCGCCAGATCGAGTTGCAGGGCGACCAGATCCACGCCGGTGACGGCCTCGGTCACGGTGTGCTCGACCTGGAGGCGTGGATTCACCTCGAGGAACCACACTTTCGCGCCGTTCTGGCTCGAGCCGGGCTCGACCAGGAACTCGACGGTGATGACGCCGCGGCACCCCACCGCTTCGGCGATGCGGATCGCGTCCCGGTGCAGTCGATCACGCAGTGCCGCGGGCAGATCCGGGGCGGGCGCGATCTCGATCAGCTTCTGGCGTTGCCGCTGGACGCTGCAATCGCGGTCGCCGAGTGTGGCGGCCGCGATCCCGTCCGCGACCACCTGCACCTCGATGTGCCGGGCGCGGGTGACGAGCGCCTCGGCGTACACCCGGTCGTCGCCGAATCCGGCGAGCGCCTCGGCCCGGCAGCGGTCGATGGTCGCGGCCAGGCGGGACGGGTCGGTGACGGGGCGCATGCCGCGTCCGCCGCCGCCCGCCGCGGCCTTCACCATGATGCCGTCGGGGTGGTCGGCCAGCAGGGCGGCGATCTCGGCGGACTCGGCTCCCGCGCGGGTGGCGGGGAGCACGGTCAGTCCGGCGCGTTCGGCGGCCGCGCGGGCAGCGACCTTGTCCCCGAAGATGCGCAGCGCCTCGGGGGAGGGGCCGATGAAGGTGAGGCCGGCCGCGGCGCAGGCGGCCGCGAATTCGGCGCTCTCGCTGAGGAAGCCGTATCCGGGGTGGACCAGCGCGCCGGGCCCGCAGGCCCCGGCGGCCCGCACCACCGAGTCGATGTCCAGGTATCCCGCCGCACCGCTGCCCGGCAGCACGAGCGCCTGATCGGCGAGCCGGACCGCCAGGCTCGCGCCGTCCTCGGCGGTGTGCAGCACCTCCGTCGGGTACCCCAGTTCCCGTGCCGTCCGCACCACCCGGACCGCGACCTCACCACGATTCGCAACCACAACTCGCACGCCGCCAGGCTAGGGCACCGTCGCGCGTCCGCGGCGAAAACGAGCCGCCTCGCTTGTTTCCGTTCCCGGTTACCGAGCTCGGTTACTGAACCCGTGCCGCGATGCCCGGATAGTCCGAGATCAGCCCGTCCGCGTCGTAGGTCAGCCGGCACGCGAAGTCCAGGTCCGGCGCGGTGTAGGCGACGTGCCGCGCGCCGATGCGGCAGTAGGTCTGCTCCAGGCGCGCGACCGACAGGTCCGCGGCCCGGACGTACGCCGCCGGCGCGGAGACGGGGTTGTCGCCGAGCGGTCGTAGCCGGTGCACCGGAAAGGTATTGGTCATGGCCGAGGACTCCAGGTCCAGATCCAGGCAGCCGTTGAGGTGCGGCGCGGGCGTGCCGTCGACGGTCCACCGGCCCCGGCCGTCGGCCTCCAATTCCACCACCCGGACCCCGTGCGCGCCACGCCCGGTGATCCGGGCCGATCGGGTCACCCACGAGGCGGTCAGCAGCACAACGTAATCGATGATCCAGGACGCGCCGTCCTCGGTGGCGGTGGTGGTGCCGCGGATCAGCAGCCCGCGTTCGTCCTCGGCGAAGAACGCGACCTCGAATCCGGTCCGCGCACCGCGATGCCGCCACGAGGCCACTGCCGGGAACTCGTTCACTCGGCCAGTCAATCACGGCGGCGTCCCGCGGTGGGGATATGTTCGGGGCATGCATTGGGATCAGATGACGGCCACGCCGGGCGCGTTGCGGACCGCCGCCGCGCGGTTGCGCCGCGGTGTCGGGCAGTTGGAGATTCTGGCGGCCATCATCGAGGCGGCGGACGGGCCGTGGCTGGGGGCCATGGACTCCGACGGCCGCGGCACCGCCGAACTGCGCATGCACCTCGCGGGCAAGTACCGGTTCACCGCGGTGGTGACCAGCGCCGGCAAGCTGTCCCTGGCGGAGATGAACTCGCCGGGGCGGGGTAAGAAGGCGGAGCTGGTGCTGTCCACCAAGGCGGTTCAGCGCAAGGGGTGGGACGATCCCAAGGACGTGCCCAAGCCGCAGGAGTGGGTGGCGTTCGCGGTCGACTGGGTGCGCGCCGCGAGCGCCGCGGTCGGGCGACGGGATGTGGTGGAGTGGCTGCTCAAGGGCGCCGATCAGCGGCTCGCGGCCATGAACGACAGTGTCGAGACCATGCGGTCGGCGCTGGCCGAACGCGAGTCGATGCGCGACGAGCTGGCCGCCGAAGTGGCCGAGCTGCGCGCCGAACTCGAGGCCGAATCAGCCCTCGCCGACAAGCGACTGGTCACCGGCGACGTAGCGCCAGACCGGGAGCAGGGCGTGGTCGTCGAGGGGATCGGCGGCGGCGTGGACGGCGCCGCGCAGCCGGTCGGTGACGGCGTCGGCGTCGAGACCGGCGCCGATGAGGACCAGATTGCTGGCCCGGGGCTCGTGGCGGGCCCAGGCGGTGGGTTCCAGGGTGATGTGGCGGCCGACCATGTGCAGCACGAACTTTCGCGGATCGTCGGCGACGGCGAACGCGAGCACGCCCTTGGCGCGGAACAGGCCTGACGGCGGATCCTCCAGCAGCGCGATGAGTTCGCGCGGATTGAGGTCGGTGTCGGAGGTGAAGGAAACGCTGTCGTAGCCGTCGTGCAGATGCCGGTGGTCGTGCGAGCAGCCGTCGTGGCAGTGGTCGCCGTGGCCCGGGTCGTCCTCGCCGGGCGCGCCGTCGCCGTGCAGTAGTTCGTCGAAGCTGAGCTGTTCGCCGACGCGCGGGGCGCGGGGCGCGTGGGTGGGCAGGTCGAACAGCAGGCCGGGGTCGATGCGCCCGTGGCTGGTCGGGTACACCGGCACCTGTCCGACCACCTCGCTGATCTCCGCGCGCAGCCGCTCCAGCGCGTCCGCCTCGACCCGGTCGGACTTGTTCAGCACCACCAGATCCGCCATCCGCAGATGCGTGGTGAGTTCGGGATGCTGGTCGCGGCTGGCGGGAAAGTGCTCGGCGTCGACCACCTCGATCAGCCCGCCGTAGCGGATCCGCGGATTGTCGCTGTTCACGACCATGCGGATCAGATTGCGTGGTTCGGCCAGTCCGCTGGCCTCCACCACGATGACGTCGATCTTCTGCTTGGGATGCGCCAGCCGGTCGAACAGCTCGTCCAGTTCGCTGACATCGACCGCGCAGCACACGCACCCGTTGCCCAGCGACACCATGGCGTCGACCTGCCCGGCCACCAGCATGGCGTCGATGTTCACCGCGCCGAAGTCGTTGACCACCACCCCGATCCGCGCGTTGCGGGTTCGCAATAGCCGGTTGAGCAGCGTCGTCTTGCCGGCACCGAGGAACCCGGCCACGATCAGGACTGGTATGCGCCGACTCACGGCGACCACCCTACCGAGG
This sequence comes from Nocardia sp. CA-145437, assembly GCF_050956485.1. Taxonomy (NCBI): domain Bacteria; kingdom Bacillati; phylum Actinomycetota; class Actinomycetes; order Mycobacteriales; family Nocardiaceae; genus Nocardia; species Nocardia sp. CA-145437. The sequence goes on from NZ_CP191204.1 coordinate 2,002,221, forward strand.
TGTGATTCCTCGGAAACGGGGTGGCAACAACCGGCTTCTACCGTGACGGACAATTCGGACCGACCACGGGAGGTGCGCCGTGCGAGTGCGCGACATCCTCGATGCGCCGCAACTGCGCATGCGGCTGCTACACGGGGACGCGGGGGACCTGGACCGCACGGTCGCGCGAGTCTGCGCCACCGACATGCCCGACCCCCGGCCCTTCGTCACCCCGGGCGCGTTGGTCTGCACCGGCCTGGTGTGGCGGCAGCACGCCGCCGACTCCGACCGCTACGTGCACCTGCTGGCCGGGTCCGGGGTGGCCGGAGTGGTGGCCGGGCAGGCGCTGCACGGGCACATCCCCGACGACGTGGTGGCGGCGTGCCGCCGACACGGGCTGCCACTGCTGTCCGCGCCGCAGAGCGTGCCGTTCAGCCGGATCATCGAATATCTGGCCGAGCAGGCCGCCGACGTGCGCTGGCAGCGCGTGCGATCCCGAGCCGACCGGCAACGCCGCCTGCTGTCCGCCGTCGCCGCCGGGGCCGGGATCGAGACCCTGATCGCGGATTTCGCGGCCGAGCAGCAGGTCTCGGTGTGGCTGCTGACCTCGACCGGGACCGTCGTCGCGGGTACCGCGGACCTGTCCGAACCCGAGATCGACAGGATCCTGGCCACCGCGCTGACCGCGCCGCGCCTACCCGCCGTCACCGCCGGGGCCCTGCGCGTCCTCCAGGTGGGCGCGGGCGATCGAATCACCGCCTGGTACCTGGTGATCCGCCCCTCCGATCCGGACCTCGACCCGTTCGGCGCGGACTTGGCCGCCGTCGCGGAACTCTATCGGCAGCGCCGCGCCGACCGGCAGCACCTGGATTGGGAACTGGCCGACCGCTTCCCGACACCGTTCGCCGAGCGATCCGGATCGTCGGAGGCGGCGATCGTCTGCGAGGTCCATGCCGCCACCGGCGCCGCGGCCACACTCGAGGCCGTGCGCGCCACCCTGCACGATGCCCTGCCGGACCTCGTCACCGCGATCGACGGGGAGGGCAGGCTGGTCGGCGTGACAGCCGGGACGCAGGATGGGACGGCCGGTGTGCTGAACCGCCGATTCGGTCGGATCGCACCGGCGCTCAGCGGCATTCGGCTCGCGGTCGGGGTGAGCGTTCGGCAGCCGGAGGAGCCGCTCGCCGGGACGATCGGCGCGGCGGCGGCCGCGTCCACCGCGGCGCGGGAGGACGTCGGGCCGGTCAGTGTTCGGGTCGCCGACATCGATTCGGCCGTCGGACTGCTCACCGCGGTCCCGGGCGGCCTGCAACGGCGATTCGCGGAACGGGTTCTCGGCGCGGTGCTGGAATACGATCGGAGGCACGGGGCCGGGCTCCTGGCGACGCTCGAGGCGTTCCTCGGCTGTGACGGCTCGTGGCGGTACGCGGCGGAGCGAATGCATGTGCACCCCAACACCGTTCGCTACCGGATCGGACGGATCGAGGTATTGACCGGGCGCGATCTCGGGCGGCTCGACGATCGGCTGGACCTGTACCTGGCGGTGCGGACGCTGTCGGGTCAGACCGCGCCGGTGTAGGGGTCCCAGGCGATTCCGGCGTCCGGGGCGCCCTCGCGCAGGACGCTCGCTTGGATCAGGCCGTACGGGCGGTCGTCGGCGTGGAACACCTCACCGTTGTTGGGAACGCCGAAACGGCCCGTGTCATAGGCGAAGTGATGCTTGTTCGGGGCTGAGAAACGGATCTCGGCCAGGCAGGGATAAGCCTCCAGGGCGGCGCGGCCCATCTCGTACAGGGTCTGCTGCAAGGCTTTCGAGTGCAGGGTGGCGAAGGTTTCGATCAGGGCGGCCCGGATGCCGTGGTAGGCGGCGTCCCAGTCGGCGGGTGGGGTGGCGAAGCGCCAGTGGGCGTCGAGGCTGGTGGCGAGGATGCGGTCGTAGGCGGGTTCCAGGACGGTGAACGAGTCGGTCAGGAAGCCCGCGAACTCCGAGCCCGTGGACTTGAGAATCACCAGGTCCTTGACGCCGCCGATCACCCATTCACGGCGGTCCGTGCCCCGTCCGCTCACCGTGATCGCGGCGGTCCGCACCTCGGGACCCACCCGCGTCCAGGTGTGGTCGTGGCCGCTGCCGCCGACCGGAACCCGTTGCCACGCATACTCTTCGATCTCGATGCGGGCTGAGGTCACCGGCTCGATCTCGGCGGTGAAATGCCGCGCCAGCGCCAGCCCGTAGTCCTCGATGCTGCCGTCGCCGTGGCTCTTGGCATAGGTGTAGATCGTCTGTTTCTGCGAGTCCGTCGGCAGCACCGCGCCCTGATCGCCCACGGTGTGCGCCTCGTCGAACGCGCCGCGCAGGCACGACGACACATTCAGGTCCCGGATCTCGTGCCGGGCGGTGTCGCGGTAGATCCGCACCACCCGGTTCTCGGCCTTCCCGTACTGGTGCGGGCCGAGCACGATCCGGCCGTCGGCTTCGCTCATGGTCGCCTCCCGTGGTCGCTGATCACTGTGCCCCACTGTGACCGACGACGGCGGTCGCACACGCTGGTTCCGCGGACAAATCGCCGCACAGCGTGACCGTGACGTTTGGCCTGTCGGACAAAGGCCCACATCGGGCGATCTGCCTAGCCTGACGAGCAACCCACCCCGACGGAAGGCAGGGCCACCCATGACATCACCGCATCCCGTGGACACGCGGCTGCCCTGGCATCGCCGGCTGGTGTTCGGCTTGCAGCACGTGCTGATCATGTACACCGGATGCGTCACGGTGCCTTTGGTCTTCGGCGCGGCCGCCAAGCTCGACCCATCCACCATCGCCCTGCTGATCAGCGCCGACCTGCTGGTCGCGGGCATCGTCACCGTGGTGCAGAGCCTCGGACTCGGCAAGCTGGCGGGCGCGCGGCTGCCCATCGTCACCGGCGCCACCTTCGTGGCCATGAGCCCGATGATCCTGATCGCCAAGGACTACGGGCTGCAGGCGCTGTACGGGTCCATGCTGCTGGGCGGACTCCTCGGCATCGCCCTGGCCTGGCCGTTCGCGTCCATCGTGCGGTTCTTCCCGCCGCTGGTGAGCGGCACGGTGCTGACCGTGGTCGGCATCTCGCTGATCGGGGTGGCGGGCGGCCTGATCGTCGGCAGCGACCCGAAGGCCGCGACCTTCGCCGCGCCGTCCCGGATCGCCTTGGCGGCAGCGGTTCTGGTGGTCGCGCTGGTGTACACCGTGCTGGGGCGGGGCGTGTGGTCGCAGCTGGGCGTGCTGATCGCCCTGATCGCCGGCATCGTGATCGCGATTCCGATGGGGCTGGTCAAGCTCGAGGGTGTGTCCCGTGCGGCCTGGCTGGGCGCGCCGCAGCCCTTCCACTTCGGGGCGCCGCAGTTCCCGGTCGCCGCGGTGGTGGCCATGACCATCGTGCTGGCGGTCGTGTTCGCCGAGTCCACCGCGAGCATGCTGGCGCTCGGCGAGATCACCGGAAGGCACTTGACCCGAGCCGATGTGGCGCGCGGCCTGGTCGGCGACGGCCTGTCGGCGGTGCTGGCCGGGGTCCTGAACTCGTTCGTGGACACCGTCTTCAACCAGAATGTCGGCGCGGTCGCCACCACCCGCGTGCACAGCCGCTACGTGACGGCGGTGAGCGGCGCGATCCTGATCGTCCTGGGTCTGGTGCCGCGCTTCGGCGCCCTGGTCGCGACCGTCCCGCAGCCGGTGGTCGGCGGTGTCGGCCTGGTGCTGTTCGCCACCATCGCGGTGATCGGCGTGGACACGCTGCGCCGCGCCGACCTTACCGACCGCGTGAATCTGACCATCGTCGCCGTCTCGATCGGCGTCGGCCTGGTGCCGGTGCTGACCAAGGGCATGTTCGAGAAGTTCCCGTCCTCGGCCCAGATCCTGCTCAACAGCGGCATCAGCCTCGCCGCGATCACGGCCTTCACGCTGAACCTGCTGCTCAACCACACGCGCCTGGGTGAAATCGCACGGCGTTCAGGGCAGTTCGTGGCGGTGGGCCGACAGGTGCTCTCGTGAAAGGGTTTCAGGGGAAGCCCCTGAGGGTTACGACAGGTGTCCTACCCGCAGGCGTTGACCCATTCGGAGAGTCCGTCGGCGAACATCTGACGCTTCCAGATCGGGACCTCGTGCTTGATGCGGTCCACGAGTTCGGCGCAGGTGGTGAAGGCTTCGGCGCGGTGCGGGGCCGCGACGGCGACGGCGATGGCCAGATCCCCGATGGTCAGATCCCCGACCCGGTGCACCGCGGCGACCGGCAGCCCGGAGGACGCGGCCACCTCCTCGCACACCTTGCGCAGGAACTGCTCGGCCTGCGGGTGCGCCGAATACTCCAGCGCGGAAACCGATTGCCCGCCATCGTGATCGCGCACCTTGCCGGTGAACACGACGACCGCCCCGTGGTGCGGCCCCTCCACGGCCTTCTCGACCTCGGCCGGATCCAGGTCCTGATCGCTGATCCGGGCCAGCAGCTCACTCATGGTTGCCTCCTCCGGCCACCTGGGCCAGCAGATGTTCGAGCAGCGGTGTCAGCACGGCGATGCCGTCCTTCACCCCGCCCGGCGAACCGGGCAGATTGACGATCACGGTGCGCCCGGCCAGTCCGGCCACGCCCCGGCTCAGCGCCGCGAGCGGGAACTTGGCGGTCCCGGCCTGGCGGATGGCGTCGGCGACGCCCGGCAGTTCCCGATCCAGCAGGGCGAGTGTGGCTTCCGGGGTGGCGTCGGTGGGGGAGGCCCCGGTGCCGCCGGTCGTGACGATCAGGTCCGGCTCCCGGGACAGGGCGTCCTCGAGGCCGTACGTGATGTCGGAGTCCGCGAAGACCAGCGGTCCGCGCACCGAGAAACCCTGCGCGGCAAGCCATTCGGCGAGGACGGGGCCGGTGGTGTCGGTGCGGGTGCCGGCGGCGACGCCGGTCGAGGCGACCACGACGGCGGCGGTGCGGCCCTGACCCGCGAGCGGAGTCGTCGCGGCGGCGGCCTGCTCGCGCGCCGCGTGCTTCTCGTGCTGGTGCCCGCCGTGCTGCTCGGCCTCGGGCCGCACCCAATGTCCGTGCTTGCCACCCTCTTTGGTGACCAGCCGCACCCCGTTGAGCGTGGCCGCCGGGTCCACCGCCTTCACCATGTCGTGCAGCGTGAGCCCCGCGACCGCGACCGCGGTCAGTGCTTCCATCTCGACCCCGGTGGGCCCCTTGGTCTTCGCGGTGGCCTCGATGGTGATGGTGGTGTCGGTGAACCCGAAGCTCACGTTCACCGACGACAGCGCCAGCTGATGGCACAGCGGAATCAGTTCCGAGGTCTTCTTGGCCCCGTTGATCCCGGCGATGCGAGCGGTGCTGAGCACGTCGGCCTTGGGCATGTCGTCCGCCCGGACCAGCCCGATCACTTCGGCGGTGGTGTGCAGTTCGCCCGCGGCGACCGCGATGCGCGCGGTGTCGGCCTTCGCGCTCACGTCGACCATGCGGGCGCGACCTTCACGGTCGACATGCGACAACTCACTCATGGGCACCACCTTGGCACAGCGAATTCAGGGTGTTCACAGCGGCCGGACCTCGACGATCGTGCCCGCGGGCAGCTCGGTGACCTCGGCCGGGACGTCGATCAGCACATCGGCGTGCGCCATCGCCGCGATCAGGTGCGAACCCTGCCCCGACACCAGCGTCACCCCCTCGCCGGTCAGCTTGCCGCGCAGGAACTGCCGTTTGCCGGCGGGGGAACGGACCGCGTCCAGTAGCGGCAGCGCGGTGACCGGCAGCGCGGGCAGGCCCGCGAGTTCACGCAGGATCGGGCGGGCGAACACCTCGAACGACACCATGGTGCTCACCGGATTGCCCGGGAAGCTCAGCACCGGGACACCCTCGACCGTGCTCAGCCCCTGGGGGCCGCCGGGTTGCAGTGCGACCGGGCCGAATTCGCCGCCCTGGGCCGCCAGCACCTCCTTGACGACCTCGAAGTCGCCCATGGAGACGCCGCCGGAGGTGAACACCACATCGGCCTGGGCCACCGCCTCGGCCAGCCGCCGCCGGAACTCGGCGTGCTCGTCGGTGGAGTGCGCGACCGACACCACCTCGACGCCGTTGTCGGACAGGGCCGCGGCCAGCGCGATGCCGTTGGAGTTGAAGATCTGGCCCGGCAGCAGGGTCGCCCCCGCGGGGCGTAGCTCGTCGCCCGTGGTGAGGACGGCCGCCCGTACCCGCCGCGTCACCTCCAGCTCGCCCAGCCCGACCGCGGCCAGCGCCGCGATGTGCCGGGGCCGCAGCAGGGTGCGCGCCGCGGCCAGCAGCTGTCCGGCGCGCACATCGGTGCCGGGCTCGCGCACGAAATCGCCGGGGGCACGGCTGGTTCGGATCGTCACGGTGACGCCATCGGATTCGGTGTGCTCGACCGGCACCACGCAGTCCGCGCCGGGCGGCACGGGCGCGCCGGTCATCACCTTCACCGCTGAGCCCGCGGGCAGGGTGAGCCGTTCGGTGTTGCCGGCCGCCACCACGCCCGCCAGCGGCAGGGTCGCGGGGACGATCGCCACCGATTCGGCGGCGACCGCGTAGCCGTCCATGGCGGAATTGCGGAACACCGGCAGGTCCAGGGGCGCGTGCACGTCGACGGCCAGACGGCGGTCCAGCGCCGCGGCCATCGGGACGGTTTCCGTGCTCCGACCGGCCAGGGGCCGCAGGGCGTCCTCGATGCGCCGGCGATGGTCGTCGACGGGTCGGGCCGGGGCGGTCGCGTGCCGGGAACTCATGCCGCTGAGCCTATACGCGGGTGAATCCTCCATACCGTGACCGGCTGATCACGGGGTCGGGCTCGTAGGAATCTACGAAGACTTGCGGGTCCGGCAATAATGGTCCAATGACCGTGGTCGCGATGGGCATGCCCGCTGTGCGAACCGGGCGGCCCGATATCGACGGCCGTCCGGACACCCCGCTCCTGCTCGACCGTTTCGGGCGGGTGGCGCGGGACCTGCGCGTGTCCATCACCGAGAAGTGCTCGCTGCGCTGCACCTACTGCATGCCGGAAGAGGGCCTGCCCGCGATCCCCGCCGACGAACTGCTCGCCACCGAGGAGATCGTGCGCCTGGTGACCCTCGCGGTCCGCGAACTCGGCGTGCACGAGGTGCGCTTCACCGGCGGCGAACCGCTCATGCGCCGCGACCTCGAGCAGATCATCGCGGGATGCCATGCGGCACTGCCGGATACGCCGCTGGCCATGACCAGCAATGGCGTCGGACTCGAGCATCGCGCGCAGGCGCTGGCCGCCGCGGGCCTGAAGCGCATCAATATCTCCCTCGACACCGTGGACCGTGACGGTTTCCACCGCCTGACCCGCCGTGACCGCCTCGCCTCGGTGCAGGCCGGGATCCGCGCCGCCATCGCCGCCGGGCTCACCCCGCTCAAGGTGAACGCGGTCCTCATGCGCGAAACCCTCGACGGCGCGGCCGATCTGCTGCAGTGGTGTCTGGAGGTGGGTGCGGAGCTGCGCTTCATCGAGGAGATGCCGCTCGACGCCGACCACGAGTGGGCGCGCGCCAATATGATCACCGCCGCCGAACTGCTGGACGTGCTCGGCGAGCGCTTCACCCTGGCCGAGACCGACCGCGAGGACCCTTCCGCCCCCGCCGAACGCTGGCTCGTGGACGGCGGCCCCGCCACCGTCGGCATCATCGCCTCGGTCACCCGCAAGTTCTGCGGCGACTGCGACCGCACCCGTCTCACCGCCGACGGCCGCATCCGCTCCTGCCTGTTCAGCGACCAGGAGTACGACATCCGCGCCGCCCTCCGCTCGGGCGCCACCGACGCCGACATCGCCGCCCTCTGGCGCGGCGCCATGTGGAACAAATCGGCCGGCCACGGCATCGACGCCGCCGGCTTCGTCCCGCCCACCCGAACGATGGGAGCCATCGGTGGTTGAGGTCCGCTATTTCGCCGCGATCGCCGACGCCGTCGGCAAGGACAAGGAAACGCTGGACCTCCCGTCCGGCGCGACCATCGCCGACCTGCGCTCCACCCTCTCGGCCACCTACGGCCCGAAACTCGACCCCATGTTGAAGGTCTGCGCCTACCTCATCGGCGACGAACTCACCCGCGACGCCACCACCCCGCTCTCTCCCCGCGTGGACGTGCTGCCCCCGTTCGCGGGCGGCTAGACCCCGCGCCGAGCCCGGCCGCGCATCGCGGCGAGTCGCCGTGCCGGGCGCTAACATTCGCCGGTCCCCGCACGTCGTCGCCAGGAGACCGACCCGAATGACGCAACCGCCGCAACCGGCACCGCCCCCGATCCAGCCGCATCCGGCGTTCGCGCAGGTCCAGGAGGCGCGCGCCGCCAGCCTGCAACTGCGGGCCGCGGACTGGATCACCAAGTTCGCCGGCTCGATGACCTTCGTCTACATCCACGCCATCGGCTTCGCGGTCTGGATGCTGCTGGTCGAGAAGAGCCCCTGGCCGACCCTCACCCTGGTCGTCTCCCTGGAAGCCATCTTCCTGTCCACCTTCGTGATGATCGGCCAGAACCGTCAGGCCGACTTCCAGCAGGCCAAGGCCGACCACGACTTCCAGGAACAGGAACTCGAACTCAAGACCAACACCGAACTCACCCGCGCCATCCACGCCATGACCTCGGAACTGCACCGCCGCCTGGTCGAGGACCCGGATCAGAAGAAGGGCTGACGCAGCCGCTCGACCACCGTCATACCGAGCCGGCGGGGAGGATCCACCGTGTCGGCTGGCCGGTGACCTTGGCGATCGTGTCGAAATCAGCGTCGTAGTGTAGGACGGTCAGCTCGGCCAGTTCGGCGGTGGCCGCCACCAGGAGGTCCGCGATACCGGCGCTTCGCAGGCAGCCTCGCTTGGCGAGCTCGTACTGCACCTCGCGGACCCGGGTCCACACTCGATCGGGCATCGGTTGCCAGGGATAGATGGCGGAGAGGTCGTCTCGGTCCTGTTCGAAGTCGCTCAATGACCTTGCGGAGTAAAGGAATTCGTTCTCGGTGGCCGCGCAGATGTGGACCAGTCCGGCCTGCAGGGTGCTGGCCCATGCGGACGAGACGTCCGGATGCCCCATCCGGGCCAGGGCGCTCGTGTCGATCAGATACCGAGCTATCGCCACGCCTCGTCCCTTCGGCCCGGGGCGATCACATCGTCGTAGGCACCGGCCCTCGATCGGGCCTGCATCCGTTCCAGCGCGGCGGAACGCCGGTGGCAGGCAATGACCTGACGCAGGGCGGCATTCACCGTGTCCTTCTTGGTGGTGGTGCCTAGGAGGCCGCTGACTTCGGCCAGGGCCTCATCGTCGATGTCGATCATCGTGCGTGACATGGCCGCCTCCTGTATGCCCGAACGGGATGTCCTCAAGCATACGGATGCGGCGGTTCATATGCCTCGGTTCAACGCCACCAGGTGTCAAGCGGGGTGACCGGGACCGCGCGCTTGTGGCGGGTGTTGAGGAAGATCCGTTCGAGCTTCTCCGAGACCTCGGGGCCGACGTCCTTGCCCTCGAGGTAGTCGTCGATCTGGGAGTACTTCAGGCCCAGGGCTTCCTCGTCCGGCAGGGCCGGGCGGTCGTCCTCGAGGTCGGCGGTGGGGACCTTCTGCCAGACGCTGGGCGGGGCGCCGAGTTCCTGGAGCAGGGCCGCGCCCTGGCGCTTGGTGAGACCGGTCAGCGGGGTGAGGTCGACGCCGCCGTCGCCGAACTTGGTGAAGAAGCCGGTGACCGCCTCGGCGGCGTGGTCGGTGCCGACGACCAGCAGCTCGAGCTGGCCGGCGATGGCGTACTGGAGCAGCATGCGCTCGCGGGCTTTGATGTTGCCGCGCACGAAGTCTCGCAGGCGGGGCTCCTCGTGCAGTTCCACGATGCCGGTGGCGGCCTCGCCGGCGGCGGCGTCCGCGCTGGGCTTGACGTTCACCACGACCGAGCGGTCGGGCTGGATGAAGGACAACGCGGTCTGCGCGTCGTGTTCGTCGGCCTGGATGCCGTACGGCAGGCGCGCGGCCACGAAGGTGGCGTCGTGGCCCTCGGCACGCAGTTCCTCGACGGCCAGCTGGCACAGGCGTCCGGCGAGGGTGGAGTCCTGCCCGCCGCTGATGCCCAGCACGAACCCCTTGGCGGGCGTGGACCGCAGATAGTCCTTGAGGAAGTCGATGCGTCGCCGCACTTCGGTTTTCGGTTCGATCGACGGCAGGACGCCCAATTCGGCGATGATCTGTGCGCGCAGGTTCCCCATGGACACACTCTACTGAACGGGTCCGCCGCCGCTACCGATCGGCGGGCGCGGTCACCTGCCGGACCAGCGTCTCCCAGTGGTCGCCCACCTGATCGGGTGTGTGGCGCAGCTGCCGGATCTGGTGCAGCACCAGCCCCGCGTCCAGACTGGCCAGCAGCGTGTCGGCGGTCAGCCCGATGTCGCCGGGCGCTCCGGCCTCCCGGAGCAGCAGGGAGACATGGGTTTTCGCGATGTTGTAGGGCGGTCCGGAGTATTGCCCGCCGATGGCGGCGTTCTTGCGTACATCGCCCTCCACCTCGACGGTGGCCAGCCGGGCCCGCCCGTAGGCGATGAGCCGTTCGGCGGCGGGCGCGCCCGGCCCCAGCGGCGGCGGCCCGAACATGTAGGCCCACTGCAGTTTCTGATCGGACTGGTCGAGCAGCGCCAGCATCAGCCCGGCCCGATTGCCGAACCGGCGGAAGACGGTGCCCTTGCCGACGCCGGCCAGTTTGGCGACCGCGTCCATGGTGACCGCGTCCGCGCCCTGTTCGCGCACCAGCGTCTCGGCGGCGTCGAGCAGTAGTTGCCGGTTGCGGGCGGCGTCGCTGCGTTCGTGGCTGCTGCCGGGCATGAGGAGTGGGACCGAATGCGGCGGGGGCTGCTGGGTGCCGACGGGTTCGATCGGGAGGGCGATGTTCGGCAGTGCCGGAACGACGTCATCCGGTGATGTGTCGCGTGTCACAGGCTGTCTGCTCCTACCCGGGAATGTAAGCGGACTGGGGTCCGGTTACAGTCTATCGAAAGATCCACCGCTGCATCAGTAACCCTTGGAGTGATCATCATGTCGCAGACCCGCATCCTCGTCCTGGTCGGAAGCCTTCGCGCCGCGTCGATCAACCGCCGTCTGGCCGAGGCCGCCGTGCAGACCGCTCCCGAGGGCGTCGAGATCGCCATCTACGAAGGTCTCGGCGATATTCCTTTCTACAACGAGGACCTCGACGTCGAGGGTCGGGTCCCGGCCGCCGCGCAGGCGCTGCGTGACGCCGTCGGCGCCTCGGATGCGCTGCTGCTGGTCACCCCCGAATACAACGGCACCCTGCCGGCCGTGCTGAAGAACGCCATCGACTGGGCGTCGCGGCCCTACGGCGCGGGCGCGCTCAAGAGCCGTCCGGTCGCCGTGGTCTCCGCCTCGATCAGCGCGAACGCCGCCAAGTGGTCGCACGACGACGCGGTGAAGGCGCTGGGCGTCGCGGGCGCGGAGGTCGTGAAGGAGGCGTCGCTGAACTTCGGCACCATCGGTTCGCGCTTCGTCGAGACCCACCCGGCCGACGATGCCGAGGCGCTCACTCAGCTGGCCGCCACCGTGCGTTTGCTGGCGGAAGATGTCAAGGCTCGGGCAAACGCCTGATACACCTCGCGATCACTCGCTGAATTCAGCGCAAGGCCACGGCTTTCGAGTCGTGGCCTGCCGCTCTTCTCGGACATTTCGGGCTAACGTCTGTCCATGAAGTTATCAACGGGCAACTCTGTGTGGGGCCGTTGTTTCATGGCGGTCACCCTGGCCGCGTCCGCCGCCTCGATGGCGGTCGGCAATGCGGCCGACGCGACGGCCGAGTCGTACGCCTCGGATGTCTCCGATCTCTCGAATGCCCACCTCTTCCTCGGCAATTGGGCCGGGTACGTGGTGAAGGGCGACTTCCGGGAGATCAGCGCCACCTGGGTGCAGCCCGAGATCGAATGCCGCAATCCCGGCGTCCTGCAGCGCGTCGTGCCCTGGGTGGGGCTCAACGGCGCCACCGGCCTGGACGGCCAGGTCGCGCTGCCGCTCATGCAGACCGGCGTCGAATCCCTGTGCGCCAGTGACGCCGCCGTGTACGCGGCGCTGCCCGGGTTGCAGATCGAATCGGTCGCCGCGGGCCTGGCCTACGCCGATCCGCATCTGGCGGGGACGGTGATGAACGCCGGCGGCAAGGTCTCCAACGCCTTGGGCGCGGCCGCGGACGGCCTCTGCTCGCTGGGCGTCTTCGGCGGATTCTGCCGCCCGGAGAAGCAGGTCGACGGGTGGTGGGAGAGCTATCCCGCCGCACCGGTGGCCTACGGCGACGTGACGATCAACCCCGGCGACACCATGCGCTCCACGGTCAGCTGGGACGGCGGCCGCTATGTGATGACGCTGGAGAACCGCACCGCGGGCTGGGCGCGCACCACCGTGGCGCCCTCGGCCGTGCCGGCCCGCACGGCCGAGATCGTGGTGGAGGGTCACCTCGACGCCGCGCTGCCCGGGTTCGCGCCGATCACCTTCACCGAGGTCGCCATCGACGGGCGGCCGTTGTCCGATTACGACGCGCAGACCTACGGCATCCCGGCCACCAACCGGTTGCTGGCGCCCGGTCCGATCGAGGGCGGGTCGTTCACCATCCGCTAGGACCGGGGGCGATGCCGCGACACGCCGGGGCGAGCGGGCGATCGGGAATCGGTCGCTCGACCCGGAAGGATCGCGAACCGGGTGGTCGCTCGAGTCTCCTGTGACTCCTGAGATGGGTGTTGATCAGCGGTGATGGTGTGTTTGCTGGAAATGAACTGAATGCCGAAATTGTGATGTGTGACTCAGTCGTGTCGAGTTGCGAATCGACTGTCCAGGTACTTACCCGCCCGGAATTTCACCTTTGTGAGTCGCAACATGTCGTGTTGTATGAGTTTGTCGGCCACTAGGTGTAGTGTCTTGGGAGCTGGAAGGCCACAAGGACGAGACCTCGATCACGGGCCGGTGACCAGGAGCTTCGGCTCCGCTTCCAGGGGTTTGCGCAATTACTACGTGGATCTTGTTTCAGGTGTGCACTGCAGACAGATCAAGGCTGAGGAGAAGGGGATACCAATGACCATCACCGTTTACACCAAGCCCGCTTGTGTCCAGTGCAACGCGACCTATCGCGCCCTCGACAAGGCTGGTGTCGACTACAGCGTCGTCGATATCTCCGAGAGCCCGGAGGCGCGCGACTACGTGATGGCCCTGGGTTACCTGCAGGCCCCCGTCGTGGTCGCCGGGGATGACCACTGGTCCGGCTTCCGCCCGGACCGCATCAAGGCGCTGGCCGACGTCGTCGCCGTCGCCTGACGCTTCCGTCAACGGTCAGGAGATGACCGATATGTCGAGTGAGACACCGAATCTCGTCTACTTCTCGAGCGCTTCGGAGAACACTCACCGCTTCGTCGAACGGCTGGGCCTGCCCGCCGTCCGCATTCCGCTTCACACCGCCGACTCGCTTCGCGTCGACCAACCTTTCGTGCTGATCGTCCCCACCTACGGGGGAGGTCGGCACGTTTTGGGTGGGCAGCGATCCGATAAGGAATTCGTGCCCCGCCAGGTGGCCAAGTTCCTCAACGATCCGCACAATCGCGCCCTGCTGCGCGGCGTGATCGCGAGCGGCAACACCAACTTCGGCGATACGTACTGCTATGCGGGAGAAGTGATCTCACGTAAGGCAGGGGTTCCGTACCTGTATCGCTTCGAACTCATGGGAACTGCTGAGGACGTCGAGCGCGTCCGCGAGGGATTGGGAATCTTTTGGCAACGACAACCGCACCGGTCGGAAAGACTGCCCGCGTAGAGCGCCCCGTCAGCGGCGACTCCGCGACCGAGGGACTGGACTACCACGCCCTCAACGCCATGCTCAACCTGTACGGACCCAACGGCGAGATCCAGTTCGACAAGGACCGGGAAGCCGCGCACCAGTACTTCCTCCAGCACGTCAACCAGAACACGGTGTTCTTCCACAACCTCGACGAGAAGCTCGACTACCTCGTCAAGGAGAACTACTACGAGACCGAGGTGCTCGACCAGTACTCGCGCGCCTTCATCAAGAGCCTGTTCCAGCAGGCGTACGCCAAGAAGTTCCGGTTCCCGACCTTCCTGGGCGCGTTCAAGTACTACACCTCGTACACGCTGAAGACCTTCGACGGCAAGCGCTACCTGGAGCGTTTCGAGGACCGCGTGTGCATGGTCGCCCTGACCCTGGCCGCCGGTGACGAGACCTTGGCGGGCGAGCTGGTCGAGGAGATCATGGACGGCCGCTTCCAGCCGGCCACCCCGACCTTCCTCAACTCGGGCAAGAAGCAGCGCGGCGAGCCGGTGTCCTGCTTCCTGCTGCGCATCGAGGACAACATGGAGTCCATCGGGCGCTCCATCAACTCGGCGCTGCAGCTGTCCAAGCGCGGCGGCGGTGTCGCCCTGCTGCTCAGCAACATTCGTGAGACCGGCGCGCCGATCAAGAAGATCGAGAACCAGTCCTCGGGCGTCATCCCGATCATGAAGCTGCTGGAGGACTCGTTCTCCTACGCCAACCAGCTGGGCGCGCGGCAGGGCGCGGGCGCGGTCTACCTGCAGGCGCACCACCCCGACATCTACCGCTTCCTCGACACCAAGCGTGAGAACGCGGACGAGAAGATCCGCATCAAGACGCTCTCGCTGGGCGTGGTGATCCCGGACATCACCTTCGAGCTGGCGAAGAAGAACGAGGACATGTACCTGTTCTCGCCGTACGACGTGGAGCGCATCTACGGCGTGCCGTTCGCCGACATCAATGTCACCGAGAAGTACTACGAGATGGTCGACGACAAGCGGATCCGCAAGTCCAAGATCAAGGCTCGCGAGTTCTTCCAGACCATCGCCGAGCTGCAGTTCGAGTCGGGCTACCCGTACATCATGTACGAGGACACCGTGAACCGGGCCAACCCGATCGCGGGCAAGATCACCCACTCCAACCTGTGCTCGGAGATCCTGCAGGTCTCCACCCCGTCGGAGTTCAACGACGACCTGTCCTACTCCAAGGTGGGCAAGGACATCTCCTGCAACCTGGGCTCGCTGAACATCGCGAAGACCATGGATTCGCCGGATCTGGCGAAGTCGGTCGAGACCGCGATCCGCGCGCTGACCGCGGTGTCGGATCAGACCCACATCTACTCGGTGCCCTCGATCGAGCAGGGCAACAACGAGTCCCACGCCATCGGCCTGGGCCAGATGAACCTGCACGGCTACCTGGCGCGCGAGCGGGTCCACTACGGCTCCGAAGAGGGTGTGGACTTCACCAACATCTACTTCTACACGATCGCCTTCCACGCCATCCGGGCGTCGAATCTGATCGCGCAGGAGCGGGGATTGTACTTCGGCGGCTTCCCCGAGTCGAAGTATGCCTCGGGTGAGTTCTTCGACAAGTACACCGAGCAGGCGTGGGAGCCGGCCACCGAGCGGGTCCGGCAGATCTTCGCCGACGCCGAGGTCCACATCCCCACCCAGGACGACTGGCGCGAGCTCAAGGCCTCGGTCATGCAGCACGGTATCTACAACCAGAACCTGCAGGCCGTCCCGCCGACCGGGTCGATCTCCTACATCAACCACTCCACCAGCTCCATCCACCCGGTGGCGTCGAAGATCGAGATCCGCAAGGAAGGCAAGATCGGCCGCGTCTACTACCCGGCCCCCTACCTGACCAACGACAACCTCGAGTACTTCGAGGACGCCTATGACATCGGCTACGAGAAGATCGTCGACACCTACGCCGCGGCCACGCAGCACGTCGACCAGGGCTTGTCGCTGACGCTGTTCTTCAAGGACAGCGCCACCACCCGCGACGTCAACAAGGCCCAGATCTACGCCTGGCGCAAGGGCATCAAGACGCTGTACTACATCCGCATCCGGCAGATGGCGCTCGAGGGCACCGAGGTCGAGGGCTGCGTGAGCTGCATGCTCTGACGATCGCCTCCGAAAGGGCGTTTCCGGCTTCCGCCGGGAGCGCCCTTTTTCGTCGCTGTGGCCGATCCCACGTTTGCGTCGGGCCCGATTGTGAACTCTCCAGAAGGTGTCTTTCACGCTGTCGGCCGAGGTCGGCGCCTGGTTAGGCTCGCCGTGGTTCGGGCATCGGGTTCCATCGAATTGCGCGGGTGATGCCGGAATCGGGAAAACGCATCGGTACAAGCGTTGTGGAGGTGAGTCGATCGAAACGAAGACCCATCGGGTGTATCAACCTCGCACCCGCCCGGTGGGTTCTTCGGACATCACGCAATCCCGCGCACCGCATGAGGAGTTGGCTTGTCGCACTGCCTGATTCGAAGACCCCGATCCGGGGCGGAGTCGTGAGGCGGCGGGCGGCCGCCGGGGTCGCGCTGGCGCTGGCGGTGATCGCGAGCTCGTCGTTCGGGGTGAGTGCCCAGGCGGGCCCGCCCGGGCGGATCGCGTCGCGGGCCGCGGTGACGCGGGTGGAGCAGGTGGGGCCGCGCTGGGAGCGGGTCGAGGTGGCCTCGGCCGCCATGGGCCGCACCGTCGCCCTCGATGTGCTGCACGGTTCCGGTTCCGGGCCCCGGCCCACGTTGTATCTGCTCGACGGCGTCGATGCCGAGGGCGTGTCCGACTGGCTGACCAAGGGGCATGCGGCGGACTTCTTCGCCGACAAACCGGTCGATGTGGTCTTCCCCGCCGGCGCGACCGGCAGCATGTACACCGACTGGCAGCATCCTGATGCCGCGCTCGGCTGGAATCGCTGGGAGACCTTCCTGACCGCCGAGCTGCCCGGGGTCATCGAACCGTATCTGCGCTCGGACGGCCGTCGCGCCATCGCGGGGGTGTCCATGGGCGCGCAGGGCGCGATGATGCTCGCGCACCGGCATCCCGGATTCTTCAAGGCCGTCGCGGGATTGAGCGGCTGCTACTCCACGGTCGACGGGCCGGGCAGCGCGGTCACCGCGGCCACGGTCGCCTCACGCGGCGGCAATATCCTGAATCTGTGGGGGTTGCCGGGCACTTTCGATTGGCTGACCCACGACAGCACGGTGGGGGCGGAAGCCTTGCGCGGCACGGTGATCTATCTGTCGGCGGCTTCCGGTGTGCCCGGTGCGCCGGATCTGAACGAGGTGCTGAAGTCGCCGGATCGGCTGGCCTCGCTCGGCGTGGCCGCCGGCGGCGTGGTGCTCGAGGCCGGCGCCCGGGTGTGCACCGAGCATTTCTCGAAACGGTTGAGCGACTTGGGGATTCCCGCCACCGTGCATTACGAGCCGACCGGCATTCACGCCTGGGAGGATTTCTCGGCCCAGCTGGGCCCGGCCTGGGACGCCCTCGCGGCGGCCTTCGCGCCGGCGTCCGGGCGGTAGCGGGACCACCCGGACGCCCTGGGCCGCACGGTATCTCAGTGCCGGAACCCGTAGCGGGGTAGTCGCCGCAGTCCGGGCCGGATCCGGCTGTCCACGGTCACGGCCAGGCCGACGTGGACGGCGGCCACGGTGAAGTCCGAGGCCTCCTGCCAGGTGGCCGCGTATTCCATGGTGAGTTCGGCCCCGTCGGCGGGTCCGCCGAGGTAGACGGTGACCCGGTGGGTGAGCGCGTCCATAGTGCTGCTCCTCGAGATCGTGCGGGGGAGAAGCGCGAGCCGACGCCTTCGTCGGCTCGCGCGTCTCTGGTACCGAACGTAATCGGATTGCCGTGCGCAGGAACGTGTTCCGGTTTCTGCTTGGACATGTCACAAGCGGTGTGCGGGAGTTGTTGTTACGCGGTGGAACAGAAACATATACGGCTCAAAACGTCGTCACGCGTTCACAAACCACGCCCGCCCCGATTGTGACTATTCGGAAGGTTCGCTCACCCCTCTGGCCCCGTGTGACCGCCGTTCCTACGCTGCCCCGCATGAGGATTCGTGTATCGATCGCGGTGATCGGCGCTCTGCTCGTGACCGTCGCCGGCGGATCGGCCGCGGCCCAGCCGCTGCTCGCCACGCCGGACCCGGACCCCTTCTACGCCGCCCCCGCCGATATCGCCGCCCACCAGCCCGGCGACGTGCTGGCCACCCGCGCCATGCCCGCGCTGCCCAGCTTCCCGGACAGCGACATCACCCTGATCAAATTCCGTTCCACCGACTCCACCGGACACCCCATCGCGGCCACCACGACGGTGATCTCCCCGCGCCGACGCGTCGCCGACGCGCCCGTCCTGTCGTTGCAGCAGATCGTCAACGGCCTCGGCGCGCAGTGCGCGGTCTCGCGTGAGCTCTACACCAGTGACCCCAACCTGATGATCCGGGAGGCCCCCGGCTGGAACCTGGTCCTGCAGCGCGGCTGGACCGTCGCCCTGCCCGACCACCTCGGCCCCCGAATCGCCTACGGCGCGGCCAAACTCGGTGGCCAGATCACCCTGGACGGACTGCGCGCGATCCAGCGGCTGCCGCAGTTGCGGGTCGAGCACAGTCCGCTGGTCATGGCCGGCTATTCGGGCGGCGGCATGGCGACCGCGTGGGCGGCGGCGCTGGCCGCGTCCTACGCCCCGGACCTGCGCATCGCGGGCGCGGCCATGGGCGGGGTCCCGATGAACCTGGCGTCGATGATGGAGGGCCTCGGCATGAACCGGCATCCGGCCTTCGGTCTGGCGCTGGCGGCCGGCCTGGGCCTGGAACGCGAGTATCCGGACCGGTTCCCGCTCTCCGACCAGCTCAACGATCGCGGCCTCGCCATGCGCGACCAGCTGGTCAACAGCTGCACCAACGACATCCTGAGCGCGGGCGCGGGTCAAGGCGCGCTCGACGTCGCCAAGACGACGATCATGTCCGACGACCCGCGGGCCCGCGCCGTGGTGGATGAGAACAGCGTCGAGCTCTACCCCGGCGTCCCGAATATGCCCGTCTTCGAATGGCATTCGCCCATCGACGGGCTGATCCCGATCAACGCCGTCGTGAACACCGTGCACCGCTACTGCGCCGCGGGCACGAAGGTGTGGTCCGAGCAGGTGCCGGTGCCCGACCATCTCACCGCCGCCGTGCTCGGCCTCCCGGCCGCCTATGCCTGGATGGACGCCCGCCTGCGCGGCGAGCCCGCGCCGACCAACTGCTGAGGGCCCATCGCGACAGCGGGGTCTCAGCCCGCCTGATAGGTGCGCGCCACCAGCGCCGAACGCAGATACCAGAGACCGGACGGCTGGGTCGGATCGAATCCGGTCAGCTGCCCGATCCGTTTCAGCCGGTAGTCCACGGTATTGGTGTGCACGTGCAGCATGCGGGCGGTGCGCTGCCGGTTCAGGTTGTTGCTGATGTGGGATTGCAGCGTCTCGAGCAGTTCGGCGTGCGCGTCCAGCGGATCCAGCAGCGACCCGAGGTGGTCGCGGCCCGGACCGGGGCGGGTCAGCTGATATTCCAGGGCCAGCTCGTCGAAGCGGAACAGGCCGCGCACCAGGCGCAGGCGGTGCACGATGTCGAGGAGTTCGTGGGCCTGGTCGGCGGCGTCCGGAATCTGTTGCGGCGCGGCCGGAACCAGCGTCGCGGTGATCGGCACCCGCGCGGCCCGCGACAGCTGCTCGACCAGCTCGTCGAGCTGATCGTCGGCGACCGCGGTGGCCGGCACCAGCAGGGTGCCGCCGTCCACGCTGAGCAGCGACAGCACCTTGTCGGTGTAGCGGGTGGCCAGTTCGGCCTGCACCCGCCGCAGCTTGCGGCGCGCCACCACCGCGCCGTCCACGGTGGGGGAGTCCTCCTCCGGATGTTCCGGAATGGCCAGCGCCAGTACGTGATACGTCTCGGCGATCTCGATGCCGCACTCGCGCGCCATGGTGGAGGTGCTGTGCCCGCCCAGCAGCGCGGAGGTGAGGGTGTGCACGGCGGTGTGGTGTTCGCTCACCACCGAACGCAGTTCGCGAACGTAGGCCATGGCCACCGCGGAGGTCATCCGGTCGAGCAGTTCCACCACCAGCTTCGCCCCGCCGACGATGTTGTCCATGTCGGCGGCCGCGATGACCAGGGTGACCTCGCCGTCCTCGTCCTCGCGGCGCACGTGCCGGGACAGGGCGCTGGCCATCACCAGCTCCGAGCCGATCTTGAAGCCCTCGTGGATGGCGTGGTGGATGGTGTCGATCGGGATGCCCTCGCGCGCCCACTGCGCGGCCGCCTCCTCGAGGCGCTTGGTCTTCTCCGGGATGTCGCGCCCGTCGAGCATGCCGACCGCCAGCTCCAGGCAGGTACGGGTGATGACGGTGACGTCGCCGTGAATGGCGTCGCCGGGCAGGGTGCCGCACGGCGCGACAGTCTCCACGAAATGCCCCACCATGTGCTGGGCCACGCCGCGAACATCCTTGAGCGGCGACGAGATCGGCGTGCCCGACACGGTGAGTCCGGGCCGGGCCGGAATTCCCACGGCCATCCGTGACTCCCTTCCACCCCCGGGTTGCGCCCCGTGCGGGACCTGAAACGCTAACGCAGGCCGTGTGTCCGAACGGCCGGATCGATCCCTCCCTGTGATGCACAGTAATGCGCGCCGGGCGGTGCTGTGACTTCTCACATGTGCCAGGCGGATTCGGCATGACCGCCCCGCGTCGGCGGACGGAAGCATCACCGTGGTCGGAGCGGGAAGGTGACGGCTCGAGAGTGACACCGGCCGCCGCGGCGAATCCGGTTCCGGCCGTGACATTCCTGTCTGCCCGCCTGGACACCCGCCAGGCCCGGCCTGGCGGGTGTCCAGGCAGGCCCGGCCTGCCCGCGGGCGGCTCGCCTAGTGGCGCGCGCCGACCGGACCGCCCACCGTGATGTCGGCCGGCGGCAGCCACAGCGTCGCGATCGCCCCGCCGCCGGCCGCGGGCTCGATGGAGGCGTTGCCGCCGTGCGTCTGCGCCACCCACGCCACCAGCGCCAGCCCGATGCCATTGCGACCGGTGCGCCCGGCCGCGCCGCGATCGAAGGGACTGGCCGACATGACCGGATCGACACCCGGACCGTGATCGCGCACGCTGACCCGTCCCTCGGCCACGTGCACCTCGACCGGCGCGGACCGGTTCACCGCGCCGTGGGTGAGCCCGTTCTCCAGCATGTTCCGGATGGCCAGGCTCAATAGCTGCGGATCACCCAGCACCACGGTCGGATGCGCGGTCACCGCGATGCGCTCGTCCCCGGCCTCCTCGGCCACCATCTCGGCCAGCTGATCCAGCCGCAGCAGCGTGCGCTCGGGTGCGGCGATGCCCGCCTGCATGCGTGCGCGGGCCAGCAGCCCGGTCACCAGTCGCGCCATCCGGTCCGCCAGCCGCTGCGCCTCGGCGAGGGTCTGCGGTACCTCCTCGGGCGCCGGCCGCGACCCGGTGAGCAGCTTCAATGTGGTGAGCGGCGTACGCAATTCGTGCGCGGCGTCACTGAGGAACTGCTCGTGCTCGGCCAGCAGGCGCAGCGCCTGGGCCTGGCTGCGGCCCGCCAGCAGATACGTGACGGCGGCCGACAGCAGGACCAGCAGGGCGCCGCTGATCACCAACTCCCACACCAGGGTTCGATGTTCTCCGGCATCGGCCATGGTCTCGGCCCCGGCCAGGATGACGACGGTGGCGTCCCAGCCGTCCCAGAAGACCGGACTGCCCGCCAGGGTCACCGTGCGGCCGGTGATATCGGTGGCGGTGAACCGTTTGCCGGCGTAGATGACGGTCTCGGAGTGATCCTCGACCTGCGTTGCGAGCGTGGCGATCTCGGAGTCGTCGGGCAGCAGCGAGCGCTGGTAGGTGTGCGCCTGTTTCCACGGCTCGCCGGGTGTGCGCATCAGCACGGCGACCGCCGTGGTTCCCGTGGCCAGCTCGTCGTCCATGACCGTCGACAGGTCCAGGGCCGACTTGTCGTCCTGCTGGATGGCGCGCGCCAGCCCGCCCGCCACCCGCTCGACCTGATCATCGGCGCGGGTCTCACGCGCGTGCGCGTCGATCGTGGCGGCTACGAAGCCGAAGATCAGGACCGCCGCCGCGGTGATCACCGCGGCCAAGGCGGTCATGAACCACCGGGCGCGCTGGAGTCGGGCGACGGCGGGGGAGCGGTGTGCGCTCACGCCGCTCCACCGGCGATCAGGAAGCCGGCGCCGCGCACGGTCTCGATCACGCTGGGCTCCCCGAGTTTGCGCCGCAGTTTGGCGACCACCGCGTCCACCACGTTGGAGGCGGGCTCGGCCATCTCGTCCCAGCAGCATTCGATGAGGTCGGTGCGGGTCACCACGCTGCCGCGGCGGGTCGCCATGAGTTCGAGGACCGCGAACTCCTTCGGGCTGAGCATCAGCAGGACGCCGCCGCGGGTCACCCGGCGGCGCATGAGGTCGATGTCGATGTCCGCCACCGCGATTCGCGCGGCGGTGGGCTGGTCGCGGCGGCGGCACAGGGCCCGCACCCGCATCACCAGTTCCGGCAGCGCGAACGGCTTGGTCAGATAGTCGTCGGCCCCGTGCTCGAATCCGGCCAGACGGTCGTCGAGGCCGTCGCGGCCGGTGAGCATGAGCGCGGGCACCGTGTGCCCGGCGGTACGCGCCCCCGCGACCAGGTCCAGGCCGTCGCCGTCGGGCAGGCCGCGGTCCACCACCAGGCAGTCGTAGCGATTGACGGCGATCTTGAAGTCCGCGTCGGCGAGGCTCTGGGCGAGGTCCACCGCGAACCCGGCCGTCCGCAACCCGTCGGTCACCTCACGACACAGCTGATGATCGTCCTCCAGCACCAAAACTCGCACAGGGGCAGAGATTAGGGCATTCCGGACCCCTGCCCCAACGGCCCGGACGACCGGCTCGTCGGAAAATGATCGAAAAACAATTCGGCGTCGGTCCGCGCCCCCCGGAGCGGAGATACCGGACATGGTGAGCCGCGTTAGGCGACCCTCTGTATCCTGTACATGGTTGTTTCTGTCGGCGTTCGCGAAGGGGGTGAGGTCCGTGCGCGGTGAACCTCCCAGTCGAAGGCCGCGTGGCATCGCTCTCGGATTCCGTCGATAGGACAGCTTTCTGGCGACGGGTGGGTGCGGTGCCCGCGGTGTGATCCGGTACCCCCGACCACCCTCAACCGCCACCCGGCCGAGGTTTCGCCATGACGCAGACCGAACTGCCCCCTGCCGTGCCCACGGTCGCCGCCGACATCCCTGTCCCCGAACGGGATTCGCTGCGCGACATCGTCGACTGTCACCACCTGACGCCCGCCGTGGAATGGCTCGACAACCATCCGCCGCACGTCATCGCCGACGAGCTGGCCCGCATGGACGCCGTCACCGCGGTCATGTCCTTCCGGCTGCTCGACAAGGACCGCGCGCTGGCCGTGTTCGAGGAGCTCGAGCCCGTGGACCAGCAGCAGATCCTGGCCGGGCTGCGCGATCAGAGCTTCCGCGACCTGGTCGAGGGCATGGATCCCGACGACCGCGCCCGCATGCTGCGCGAGGTCCCCGCCAAGGTGGCCAGGCGGGTGCTGGCCGGGCTCAGCCCGCACGAACGGCGCATGACCGCCGGGCTGCTGGGCTACCCGGAGGGCTCGGTCGGGTTCTACATGACCCCGGAAGTCGTTGCGCTGCCGCGGAATCTGCCGGTGAGCGAGGCGCTGCACATGGTGCGAGCCAAGGGGGCGACCGCCGAGACGGTGTACACGCTGCCCGTGGTGGACGCGGGCCGTCGCCTGATCGGCGTCGTCGAGCTGCGCGACCTGGTGCTCGGCTCGCCCGACACCATGATCGCCGAACTCATTGCGTCCGAACCGGTCTCGGCGCGCGCCACCGGCTCCGCGGAGAAGGCGGCCCGGCTCATGCAGGGCGCCAACCTGATCAACCTGCCGGTGGTGGACAGCGAGGACCGGCTGGTCGGGCTGCTCACCATCGACGACGCGGTCGAGGTCATCGAGGCGGCCGACTCCGAGGACATGGCGCGGCAGGCCGGAACCTCCCCGTGGTCGGGCCACTACATGGCCGCGGGCGTGTTCCAGCTGGCCCGCTACCGGGCGCTGTGGCTGATGCTGCTGCTGGTCGCGGCGACCCTCACGGTCACCGTCACCAACTTCTTCGAGCCCACCCTCGAACAGGCCGCGCACCTGGCGCTGTTCATCCCCCTGCTCATCGGTTCGGGCGGCAACGCGGGCGCCCAGGCGGCCACCACCTGCGTGCGCGCGCTCGCGGTCGGCGAGGTGCGGGTCTCGGATCTGCTCGCGGTGATCTGGCGCGAATGCCGGGTCGGGCTGCTGCTGGGCTGCATGCTGGCCGCCATCGGAATGGTGATCGGCACGTTGTTCGTGGGCCTGAAGATCGCGGTGGTGGTCGGCATCGCGCTGGTGATCATCTGCGGGTGGGCGGCCACCATCGGCGGCACCATGCCGCTGCTGGCCAAGAAACTGCGCATCGACCCGGCCGTCATCTCCGCGCCCATGGTGACCACGCTGGTCGACGCCACCGGTCTGGTCATCTACTTCACCACCGCGAAGGTGGTGCTCGGCATCTGATCGGCTAACCCGGGGCGGGTCCGGAGGGGCCTACCCCGGTGCGCTGTGACGGATTGCACCGCTGTAATTTTCTGCCGTTGGTGACGTGCTTGCCCATCTCCGTTTCGGATTCTCGCAGGACAACGCGATAGCTACGTGAAGACACAACCTATTGTGCTGCGCGGGGATGTCACCTACCAGTAGTAGTGTTCATGGCAAGGGAATTCGCAGGGTCCGGAAGCTGAGAAGGGTGTGTGAGCGGGGCGTGAAGCTCATCGATCGAGTTAGTGCGATCAACTGGAACCGCGTGCAGGACGAGAAGGACTCGGAGGTCTGGGATCGACTCACCGGCAACTTCTGGTTGCCGGAAAAGGTCCCGGTGTCCAACGACATCCCGTCGTGGAACACGCTGACCGCCAATGAGAAGCAACTCACCATGCGGGTGTTCACCGGCCTGACCCTGCTCGACACCATCCAGGGCACGGTCGGCGCGGTCAGCCTCATCCCCGACGCGATCACCCCGCACGAGGAAGCGGTGATGACCAACATCGCGTTCATGGAGTCGGTGCACGCCAAGAGCTACAGCTCGATCTTCTCCACGCTGTGCTCCACCCGTGAGATCGACGAGGCCTTCCGCTGGTCCGAGGAGAACCGGAACCTGCAGCGCAAGGCCGAGATCGTGCTCGAGTACTACAACGGCGACGACCCGCTCAAGCGCAAGGTGGCCTCCACCCTGCTGGAGTCGTTCCTGTTCTACTCCGGCTTCTACCTGCCGATGCACTGGTCCTCGCGGGCCAAGCTGACCAACACCGCCGACATGATCCGCCTGATCATCCGCGACGAGGCCGTGCACGGCTACTACATCGGCTACAAGTACCAGAAGGGTCTGGAGCTGGTCTCCGAGGCCGAGCGCGAGGAGCTCAAGGCCTACACCTTCGAGCTGCTCTTCGAGCTCTACGAGAACGAGGTCGAGTACACCCAGGACCTCTACGACGAGGTCGGCCTCACCGAGGACGTCAAGAAGTTCCTGCGCTACAACGCCAACAAGGCGCTGATGAACCTCGGCTACGAGGGCCTGTTCCCCAAGGACGAGTGCGAGGTCAACCCCGCCATCCTCTCGGCCCTGTCCCCGAACGCCGACGAGAACCACGACTTCTTCTCCGGCTCGGGCTCCAGCTACGTCATCGGCAAGGCCGTCAACACCGAGGACGAGGACTGGGAATTCTGACGCCCCGCGTCGCCCCACCCGACTGAAAAGCCAACGGCCCCGAGCGAATCCGCTCGGGGCCGTTCGCTGTCGAAGGCCGTGTTCGCGGCCGCTGAAAAAACCGCGTTTGTCGGGTGTGTCCGCGGGGAATACCGGTCATCACGCACTGTTCACGGCCGGGCCGGTGAACTTCGCGGTCGGGGCTCGGCCGGGTGGCGACTTCCCCACGTCATCGGGCCGAGCGCCGGACCGAATCGGCCGGTGCGGTGGCCGTGGATCAGTCGGCGACGTAGCCGTTGAGGTTGTTGCGGACGTCCTCGAGCAGGGCGCGGGCGGCGGTGATGCCGCTGCCGTGCCAGATGGTGTCGTCGACGGCGAACTCGCGGCGGTCGCTGACCGCGCCGAGCTGTTTCCAGTTGTCGCCCTTCATGATCGACTTGCCGTAGTCGAGGCCGTCCTGGCCGTCGAACATGAGGAAGATCAGGTCGCCCTCGAGCTTGTCGCGGTCGGCCTCGGCGCCCAGGCCGGAGACGTCGAACGAGTCGCCGCGCTGCGCTTGGGGGCGCTGCACGCCCGCGTCGCCGAGCACCTGGGCGGCGAAGGTGTTGCCGCCCTGCACCTGAATCGTCTTGGGCTCGAAGCGGATCACCGACGCCTGGGTGAGCGCGGAGTTGGCGGCGACGCCGGTGTCGCGGGCCGCGGTGCGGTAGTCGTCGAGGGCCTTGGCGCCCGCGGTCTTGCGGTTGAGGGCCTCCGCGAAACCGGTGAAGGTGGCCTGCCAGCCGTGATCGTCACCGACCAGGACGGTCGGGGCGATGGCCTTCAGGGCGTCGTAGTGGCCGCGGTCGGCGGCGGGGCCGATGATCAGATCCGGCTTCAGCTCCGCGATCCTCGCCGGATCGGGGCTGTCCACCGTGCCCACCGCCGGGATCGCGGCGATCCCGGAGCCCAGATACGACGGCTGCGGCGTCGGCCCGGCGACGGTGGCCGCGCCGACCACGCGCTCCCACAGGCCCAGCGCGCACGCGGCGTCCAGGGCGGGGGTGGACAGCACCACGATGCGCTTGGCGTCGGCGGGCACCTCCGCGGAACCGGCCGCGTGCGCGACGGCGCGGGCGCCGCCGGTCGAGTCGGGGGCGGTCGGCAGCGCGCACGCCTTGGTGGTGTCGCGCTCGATCCCGACCACGCCCGCACCCGCGATATTGGTGGTGGTGCGCACGATCGACGCCGAGTTGTCATCGGTCTTCGCGCACCCCGCGGCCAGGCCAACCGTCAGCAGGGTTGCCGCCGAGACCAGTCCCACACTGCGCAAATGCCGCATAGGGGAGAAGGTGGAGGCGAACGTGTTTCGGGTGGAAGCGGACTCGCGCACCGGCATGCCGGGCAGCCTACAGCCGCGCCCCGCGACTCCCAATTACGACACCGGCGCCCTCACGGATACGACCCTCGGCAGAGCCGAATACGACACAGAGTAGGACCCGGAGGGAGCGCCGATGGGACACGGTTTACGATCTGTCACAGCGCAAGCCACCGTCGTTCGTCATGTTGCCGAACCGGACGCCGGAAGCAGCGTACGAACGATGGCATACCTGTGGAGGTTTCGTGACTGCCGTAGAACCGCGGCCGGCCAGCCTTGTGGAGGCGGAGCGGCCCTATCCTCAAAGGACGGGTCCGAAGGGATCGTTCATCTTCAAGATGGTCACCACGACGGACCCGAAGGTTCTCGGCGTCATGTACCTGGTGACGGCCATCTCCTTCTTCATGGTCGGCGGCATCATGGCGCTGCTCATGCGCGCCGAGCTCGCCCGTCCGGGCATGCAGTTCCTGTCGCCGGAACAGTTCAACCAGCTGTTCACCATGCACGGCACGATCATGCTGCTCTTCTACGCGACCGCGATCGTGTTCGGCTTCGCCAACATCATCCTGCCGCTGCAGATCGGCGCCCCTGACGTCGCCTTCCCGCGTCTGAACGCGTTCAGCTACTGGCTGTACCTGTTCGGCGGCTCGATGGCGACCGCCGGCTTCATCACCCCCGGCGGCGCGGCGGACTTCGGCTGGACCGCGTACACCCCGCTGT
Organism: Nocardia sp. CA-145437; assembly: GCF_050956485.1. Taxonomy (NCBI): domain Bacteria; kingdom Bacillati; phylum Actinomycetota; class Actinomycetes; order Mycobacteriales; family Nocardiaceae; genus Nocardia; species Nocardia sp. CA-145437. The sequence goes on from NZ_CP191204.1 coordinate 2,029,879, forward strand.
CGGACATCGTCCACTCGCCCGGCGTCGGCGCCGACCTGTGGATCCTGGGTCTGGCCGTCTCCGGTCTGGGCACCATCCTCGGTGGCGTCAACATGCTCACCACCGTGGTCTGCCTGCGCTGCCCGGGTATGACCATGTTCCGGATGCCGATCTTCACCTGGAACATCGCCGTCACCTCGGTGCTGGTGCTGCTGGCCTTCCCGCTGCTCACCGCGGCCCTGTTCGGCCTGGCCTACGACCGCCACCTGGGCGGCCACATCTACGACCCGGCCAATGGCGGCGTGCTGCTCTACCAGCACTTGTTCTGGTACTTCGGCCACCCCGAGGTGTACATCATCGCGCTGCCGTTCTTCGGCATCGTCTCGGAGATCTACCCGGTCTTCAGCCGCAAGCCGATCTTCGGTTACACCACCCTGGTCTACGCGACCCTGGGTATCGCGGCCCTGTCCATCGCGGTGTGGGCGCACCACATGTACGCCACGGGCGCGGTGCTGCTGCCGTACTTCTCGTTCATGACGTTCCTCATCGCGGTCCCGACCGGTGTGAAGTTCTTCAACTGGATCGGCACCATGTGGCGCGGCCAGCTCACCTTCGAGACGCCGATGCTCTGGTCGGTCGGCTTCCTGGTGACCTTCCTCTTCGGTGGTCTGTCGGGCGTCATCCTCGCGAGCCCGCCGCTGGACTTCCACGTGTCGGACACCTACTTCGTGGTCGCGCACTTCCACTACGTGCTCTTCGGCACCATCGTGTTCGCCACCTTCGCGGGCATCTACTTCTGGTTCCCGAAGATGACCGGCCGCATGATGGACGAGCGTCTGGGCAAGTGGCACTTCTGGGCCACCTTCGTCGGCTTCCACACCACGTTCCTGGTGCAGCACTGGCTGGGCAACATGGGTATGCCGCGTCGGTACGCCGACTACCTGCCGAGCGACGGCTTCACCACGCTGAACACCATCTCCACGATCGGTGCCTTCATCCTGGGTTCGTCGATGCTGCCGTTCATCTGGAACGTCTTCAAGTCCTACCGCTACGGCGAGGTCGTGACCGTGGACGACCCGTGGGGCTACGGCAACTCGCTGGAGTGGGCGACCTCCTGCCCGCCGCCGCGCCACAACTTCTACGAGCTGCCGCGCATCCGCTCCGAGCGTCCCGCGTTCGAGCTGCACTACCCGCACATGGTCGAGCGCATGCGCGCCGAGGCCCACGTGGGCTGGGGCTCCAAGTCCCACAACGTGCACGAGCTGGAGAAGGCGTCGCACTAGTCGCCTGACAGCCGGAACATCCAACGCGGCACCCGTCCTCGGACGGGTGCCGCGTCGCGTTGCGGGGTGGGGGACCACCGGCGTATGACAGGGCCGGGCGGACGCCGATGACCGCGGCGCGCTTTCATGGTCGGGTGACGGAGGATGCGGGACTGCGGACCGACTGGTCGGACGCGATGGGGTTGCGGGTGCCGATCGTGAACGCGCCCATGGGCGGAGTCGCCGGCGGCCGGCTCGCGGTCGCGGTCGCGGCCGCCGGGGGACTGGGGATGATCGGGATGGGCAGTGCGGGCTCGGTCGAGGCGCTCGAACGCGAGCTCGCCGCGGCCGCCCTCGAACGCGAACTGCCCGCGCTCGAACGCGAACTGATGGGGAACGCCGCAGCGCCCGCACCCGGCCCGATCGGAATCGGATTGGTCGACTGGGTGGCGGCCGCGCGACCGGGACTCCTCGACCTCGCCCTCGCCGCGAAGCCCGCCCTGCTGTCGGTGAGCTTCGGGACGGATCTGTCGTGGGCCGCCCGCGCCCACGCGGCCGGAATCCGGACGGCGACACAGGTTTACACCGTCGAGGATGCTCGGCGCGCCCGCGACGCCGGGATCGACGTGCTGGTCGCGCGCGGTCTCGAGGGCGGCGGGCACGGTGCGCCCGAACTCGCCACGCTGCCGTTGCTGGAAGCGGTGCTCGACGCCGTGCCCGGTCCGGTGCTGGCCGCCGGTGGCATCGGTTCGGCGCGCGGGGTCGCCGCGATGCTCGCGGCGGGGGCCGCGGGGGTCTGGCTGGGCACCGCCGTGGCGGCCGCCGAGGAATCGCTGCTCGCCCCGGGCGGTCGCCGCGCGCTGCTCGCCGCGCAGGGCACCGACACCATCGTCACGCGGGTTTTCGACGTCGGCATGGAACTGCCCTGGCCGCAACGGTTTCCGGCCCGGGTGCTGCGCAACGATTTCACGGCGCGCTGGCACGACCGGATCGACGAGTTGTCGGCCGCCGCCACCTCCGAACCCGAACCGGCCGCGACCGCTCGAGCCGACCGGGCCGCCGCCGCGCGGGCCCAGCTGGCCGCCGCGAACGCCGCCGACGATCCGCGGATCGCGCCGGTCGACGCGGGGCAGGGGGTCGGGCTGGTCACGGCGGTGCGGCCGGTCGCCGAGATCCTGGGCGAATTGTGTTCCGGCGTGGCGCGAGCGTGATGCCCGCCACCGTGGGCGGACGTCGGCGCGGTCCCGGGCGGGCCGACCTGACAGAATGAGCTGCCGCCGCATGTCGGGCGGGCCACGCAGTGCCAGGGACAAGGAGTCATCGATTGAGCGCAAGCACGGAGAGGCGGAGCGCTGACACGACGGTTCTGGTTACGGTCACCGGACCCGACAAGCCGGGCGTCACGTCGGTGCTACTCGCCGCGCTGGCCAACAACGGTGTCAGCCTGCTGGATGTGGAGCAGGTCGTCATCCGGGGCCGCCTCACCCTGGGCGTGCTGGTGTCGTGTCCCACCGACCCCGAGTCGCTGCAGGATCAGCTCGAGGACGCCATGGCGTCGATCGGCATGGACGTGGCCGTGGAGATCGGGGCCAGCGCCGTGTCGGGCGCCAAACTGTCCACCCACGCGGTCGTGGTGCTGGGTTCGCCGGTCACCGCCCGCGCCTTCAGCGCCATCGCGCGCAAGCTCGCCGCGCAGGGCGTGAACATCGACTCCATCCGCGGCATCGCCGACTACCCGGTCACCGGTCTGGAACTGCTGGTGACCGTGCCCGCCGCCGACGCGGACACCGAGACCGAGCTGCGCACCGCGCTGTCGGCGGTGGCCGCCAAGGAGAGCGTGGACGTCGCGGTCGAGAAGGCCGGTCTGGCGCGAAGGGCCAAGCGGCTCATCGTGTTCGACGTGGACTCCACCCTGATCCAGGGCGAGGTCATCGAGATGCTGGCCGCGCACGCCGGTGTCGAGGACGAGGTCCGCGCGGTCACCGAGGCCGCCATGCGCGGCGAGATCGACTTCTCCGAATCGCTGCGCCAGCGCGTCGCCACCCTGGCCGGGCTGGACGCCTCGGTCATCGACGAGGTCGCCGAGCGCATCGAACTCACCCCGGGGGCCCGCACCACCATTCGCACGCTGCGTCGCCTGGGCTTCCGCTGCGGCGTGGTGTCCGGCGGCTTCCGTCAGGTCATCGAGCCGCTCGCGCACGAACTGGAACTGGACTTCGTCCAGGCCAACACCCTCGAGATCCGCGACGGCAAGCTGACCGGCGCGGTCACCGGCGAGATCGTCGACCGGGCCGCGAAAGCCGTTGCGCTGCGCCGGTTCGCGGCCGAGACGGGCGTGGCCATGGAGCAGACCGTCGCGGTCGGCGACGGCGCCAACGACATCGACATGCTCAATGCCGCGGGCCTGGGTATCGCGTTCAACGCCAAACCCGCGCTGCGCGAGGTCGCCGACGCCGCGCTGTCGCATCCGTTCCTGGACGCGGTGCTGTTCATCCTGGGCGTCACCCGCGACGAGGTCGAGGCCGCCGACGCCCGCGACGGCGGTATCCGCCGGGTGCCGCTGCCGCAGTAAACCGTGCGGTAGCCGCAACGCGTCCAATTCGCTTGCGCCACCCTCGGCTCCGCGCTCGGTACCGTGGTCGGAAACCCGGCGATGACCGAAGGAGTCCGAGTGCGTGTGCGTATGCCGCTGGCGATGGTGATGGCCGGCCTCGCGCTGGCCGCTTGCGGCACCACCGATCCGAACGAGGCGCGACCGGTCTCGGCGACGAGTGTCGCGGGCACCACCGCCGTGCAGGCGACCCCCACGGACCGTGCGGCCGAGCGGATCGGTGCGGACTCCGACGGCAAGGACGTGAGTCTGGCCGTGGGACAGGGCCTGATCGTCACCCTCGAGGCGAATCCGACCACCGGATTCGGCTGGCAGCTGGGTGGGCTGGACCAGAACGTGGTGAAGCAGAACGGTTCACCCGAGTACGAGCAGGACCCCAACCCCGACGGCAAGGTCGGCGTCGGCGGCAAGTCGGTGCTGAATTTCGTGGCGGTGGCCCCCGGCTCCACCACGCTGAGCCTGGCGTACATGCGGGCCTGGGAGCAGGGCGTCGAGCCCGCCAAGCGGTTCACCGTGAACCTGACGGTGCGTTAGAACGTCGTTGTAGGAGTGGTTGTGTCGAGCGTTGGATCCACCGTCGATGCCGGTTTCGAGGCCAGGCACGCGGAACTGGCCCGGGGCTACGGCGGCGGGGGCGATCCCGCCGACCCGGCTCTGGTCCAGGCCATGCAGATGGTGTTGCACATTCCGAAGAACGATCCGCCCGCACGGTCGGCGCTGCTGGCGGCCGCCGCGTCGGCGGCGGTCGCAGTGTGCCTGGACGAGCGGGTCGGGCCGGGCGGGGAGTGGGAGGAGCGCTATCTGACCTGGAAGCGGTCGCGCATCCGGAAGGTGGCGCGGCGGGCCCGCGGGGCGCAGTGGGTGGCGGCGCAGGAAGTCGACGGTGTCACAGTCGATTTCGGCGGCGCGCAGGCGCGGGCGCTGGTGCCGGGTCCGGTGGGGGACGTGGATCCGCGGATCCGTCGGCTCCAGATCAGCGGAACCGAGCTGCCGGAGGAGCCGGACATCGCGATCGATCCGGAATATCCGGTGCTATGGGTGGACTCGGAATTGGGTATGACTGTCGGGAAGGCAGCGGCACAGGTAGGGCATGCCAGCATGTTGCTGGCAGGCGCCTTACCGGTGCGGCAAGCGTATGCGTGGGCCGCCACCGGGTTTCGGTGCACCGTCGCGGAGGCCGATCCCGGCCACTGGGCGGAATTGCGACGGCGGGTGGCCCGGGGCGACGCGGTGGCGGTGCGTGACGCCGGGTTCACGGAGGTGGCCCCGGGGTCGATGACCGTGATCGCGGTGCCGTAGGCCGGATGGCACGGAGGCGACGGCGCGCATGGCGCACTAGCGAAACCGAAGGGTCGGCGTGCTGACCCATATGGGTAGGGCGTATCGACTTCCCCGACCGGGTGGTCCAGGATCGATTCACGAGTTTCCTCGAAAGGAAACCACGAAATGACAACATTGCTGGTTGTTCTCATCGTGTGGACGGTGCTCTCGATCCCGGTGGCACTGATCCTGGCACGGATGTTCCGCTCCACGAGCGCCGATGCCCGGGGCCGCGGAATGCGGGGCCCGGAGTGCGATCTACCGGAATTCGATACGAGCACCCATGAAATCGCTTATCGTCCCCGCACTTCCGGAGGGGACACGCCCCGAATTCAGCCACCACGTTGACGATCGTCCAGGGCGGTGGGCCAAGATGGACCCCGTGCCGCAACCGGATCCCGATCTGCTCATCGATTTCAGCGACGTCACCGTCCGACGTTCCGGACATACCTTGGTGGGTCCGGTCACCTGGCAGGTGGAATTGGACGAACGCTGGGTCGTGCTCGGCCCCAATGGCGCCGGCAAGACCTCACTGCTGCGGATGGCCGCCGCCGAAATGCACCCCACCTCCGGAATCGCCAATCTGCTCGGCGAAACCCTGGGGCGGGTCGATATCAACGAACTACGCCCGCGCATCGGAATTTCCTCCGCCGCCATCGCCAGCCGGGTGCCGATCGACGAGAAGGTCTCCGATCTTGTCGTCTCGGCGGGTTACGCGGTCATGGGCCGCTGGCGGGAGCGCTACGACGACATGGATACCGACCGGGCCATCGACATTCTGGAAAGCCTGGGCGCGGAACACCTTTCCGACCGCACCTACGGCACCCTCTCCGAGGGCGAGCGCAAGCGCGTGCTCATCGCCCGCGCGCTCATGACCGACCCGGAACTGCTGCTGCTCGACGAACCGGCCGCCGGACTCGATCTGGGCGGTCGTGAGGAACTGGTCGAGCGTCTCGGCGACCTGGCCGCGGACCCGGACGCGCCGGCCACCGTGCTGGTCACCCACCACGTGGAGGAGATTCCGCCGGGCTTCACCCACGGGCTGCTGCTCAACGAGGGCGCGGTGGTCGCGCAGGGTCTGCTCTCCGATGTGCTGACCTCGGAGAACCTGAGCGAGGCGTTCCGGCAGTCGATCCAGCTGGACCGTATCGACGGCCGCTACTTCGCGCGCCGCAGCCAACGTTTCGGGCGTCACCGCAGCTAGCCCGCCGCTCCGCGACGAGTTACCCCCATCGCATCGAGATCAGTTGTCACTTCGGGAATCGCGGCGCGCTGCGATTGCGCCGGCTGTGGCTGCCGGGCAAACTGTCCGCAACTGCCGCTGACGGAGGGAGCTGGCTGTGGGCCGGACCATCGGTGCCATCGCAGACCGGGCGACCGGTCCCATCGCGTCCCGGGGCACCGGCGCCCTCGCGGTCCTCGCCGTCGCCCTCGCCGCCACCGGCTGCGTCGCCGATCCTCCGGCGGCCCAGCAGGTTTCGAAGTCGCATGCCGCCGAGACGCTGGGCAAGGCCGCGGTGCCCGAGGATCTGAACGGAAAGACGGCGCAGCTCACCTATGACGTCGGCTCGGGCGGCACCATCACCTTCGCCGCGGACGGCCGCAGCCTCACCTACACCGCCGCCGACACCGGACGCCGGACGAATACCCCGGTCGCGGTCGCGCCCATCGAGGCGGGCATCTTCCTGGTTACCTGGACCGACGATTCCGGGGCCGTGGTCAGCCAGGTGCAGGACTACCGCACCGGCAAGGTCGAGGGCACCTGGACCCGTCATCCGGATCCCGCCGGGCCGCCCGTCATCGAAACCCGCACCGGATCAGTCCATTTGACCGAGTGAATCGGGGCCGATGTTATTTCGCTCGGGTAAGGGTTATGGTGCGGAATGTGAGCGAGACAGTTGCAGAGCCCGGATCCCAGCCCGCCGCGCGTCCGGTCAAGGACGCGTCCACGGTCATGCTGGTGCGCGACGGTGCGCACGGGCCCGAGGTGTTCCTGCAGCGCCGCGTCGGCGGCATGGCCTTCGCGGCCGGGATGACCGTCTTCCCCGGCGGCGGCGTCGATCCCTCCGACGCGTCGGCCGCCCTGGACTGGGCCGGACCCGACGCCGCCTGGTGGGCCGAGCGATTCGGCATCGACGCGGGCCGCGCGCAGGCGCTGATCTGCGCGGCCGTCCGCGAGACCTTCGAGGAATGCGGCGTGTTGCTGGCCGGTCCGACCGCCGACACCGTGGTCACCGACACCGCCGTCTACGCCGAGGCGCGCGGGCAGCTGGAACGCCGCGAGCTGTCCTTCGCCGAATTCCTCACCCGCGAGAACCTGGTGCTGCGCGCCGACCTGCTGCGACCCTGGGACAACTGGATCACCCCGGTGATCGAGCCGCGCCGCTACGACACCCGCTTCTTCGTGGCGGTGCTGCCGCAGGGCCAGCTGGCCGACGGCGCCACCTCCGAGGCCGAGGTCGTGACCTGGTGCACGCCCGCCGAGGCCATCCGCCGCTGGCACGAGGGCCTGGACGTGCTGCTGCCGCCGACCTGGACCCAGCTCGCGGCGCTCGGCGAATTCGCCTCCACCGCCGAGATTCTCGCCGCCGACCGCACCATCGTCCCGATCATGCCGGTCTACGACCCCGAGGCCGAGGGCCTGGCGCTGGCCTTCCCGCACGCGGACCGCTACTTCGCGGAACTGCCGGAGAACGCCCGCATCCGGGGCTCTCAGCGACCCGAGTAGGTCGGTAGCTCAGTGCTGCGGCGTGGCCGCGGCCCACACCAGGCTCCACAGCATGGCGCTCACCGCGAATCCGAGCGCCACGGCCGCGGCCACCACGTGGGCCTGGATTCCGACCCCGACCGCGACCGGCAGCCCGACCTGGATCAGTGCCACCGCGAACACGCGCAGCCAATACGACGGCGGCTGTTCGGGTTCGGGTTCGGGCGGGCGCTCCGCCGAGCAGAAGGGGCATCGGCTCGCTACGACCGGCAGGGTCGAGTCGCAGCTGGGGCACCACATGTCACGCATAAGAACTCCACGATCGAGCACGCCCGCACGGGCGGAGGGACACCATACCCAGCGCCCGAAGTAGGGTGATCGGCTGTGGCCGAATTCGTGACCGTGGACCGGGGCGTGGCAGAGGGTGTCGCGGTGCTCCGCATCGCCCGCCCCCCGATGAATCTGATCGATCTGCAGGTGGCGCTCGAGGTGGCGGCCGCCGCCGACGAGATCGCGGCCGACGGGTCGATCGCGGCCGTGGTGGTCTACGGCGACGCGCGGGTGTTCAGCGCGGGTGACGAGCTGGCCGAGTTGGCCCGCCTCACCCCGGAGCAGGCGCAGGCCGTGGTGGCGGACTTCCAGTCGGCGCTGGGCTGCCTGGCCCGTTTGCCGCAGCCGACGGTCGCGGCGATCAGCGGCTACGCGCTGGGCGCGGGGCTGGAGCTGGCGCTGGCGGCGGATCGCCGCATCATCGGCGACAACGTGAAACTGGGCCTGCCGCAGATCAAGGCCGGGCTGATCCCGCTGGCGGGCATTCGCCGCCTGAGCCTGCTGATCGGGCCGTCGCACGCCAAGGATCTGGTGTACAGCGGACGCTTCGTGGATCCGAAGGAGGCCGCGGCGCTGGGCCTGGTCGACGAGGTGGTGGCGCCCGACGATGTGTTCGCCGCCGCACTGCGCTGGGCGGGGCAGTTCGCGGGTGGTCCGGGTGCGGCGATCGCGGCCGCGAAACGGGTCTTCGAGGCCGGTACACATGGTCATGATCGGGCCCGCCGCGAGTGGGCTGACCTGTTCGGAACCGAAGATCAGCAGGTTGGAACACGTTCTTATTTGGTCGACGGACCGGACGCGATTCCGTTCACCGGTCGTTCAGTGGCCCGATAACACCGCTCACCGGGCTATTCATTAGGCTTGCCTGCATGACAGTTGGTCCTGAAGACCCCGCGCCGAACCCGCACGCCACCGAGGCCGAGGTCCAGGCCGCGTATAGCGACAACAAGCTCGCCCAGGTCCTGTATCACGACTGGGAAGCCGAGACCTACGACGACAAGTGGTCGATCTCCTACGACGAGCGCTGCATCGAGTACGCCAAGGGTCGCTTCGACGCCGTCGCGCCCAGCACCGAGCTGCCCTACGAGCGGGCCCTCGAACTCGGCTGCGGCACCGGCTTCTTCCTGCTGAACCTGATGCAGGCGGGCGTGGCCGAGCGCGGCTCGGTCACGGACCTGTCGCCGGGCATGGTCAAGGTCGCCACCCGCAACGGCCAGAACCTGGGCCTCGACGTCGACGGCCGTGTAGCCGACGCCGAGACCATCCCCTACGAGGACGACACCTTCGACCTGGTCGTCGGCCACGCCGTGCTGCACCACATCCCCGATGTGGAACTCGCGCTCAAGGAGTGCCTGCGCGTGCTGAAGCCGGGCGGTCGCTTCGTCTTCGCCGGTGAGCCGACCACGATCGGCAACATCTACGCGCGTCGCCTGGGCCAGGTCACCTGGAAGGTCACCACCACGGTCACCAAGCTGCCGTTCCTGAGCGGCTGGCGTCGCCCGCAGTCCGAGCTCGACGAGTCCTCGCGCGCCGCGGCCCTCGAGGCCGTCGTCGACCTGCACACCTTCGACCCCTCCGACCTGGAGCGGATGGCCCGCAGCGCGGGCGCCGTCGAGGTGCAGGCCAAGACCGAGGAATTCGCCGCCGCCCTGTGGGGCTGGCCGGTCCGCACCTTCGAGGCCGCCGTGCCCGAGGAGAAGCTGACCATCGGCTACCGCATGGCCCAGTACAAGGCGTGGCTGGCGTTCTCCGCCCTCGACGAGAAGGTGCTGCGCCACGTGGTGCCCCGCCAGTTCTTCTACAACGCCATGATCACCGGCGTGAAGCCCGGCGCGTCCGCCAAGTAGGCCGACTCCGCGAAACCCCGTGGGCTACGCCTTCACTCGCGACGACATCGCCTACCTCTCCAGTGCCGCCGGCGCGGCGGCCCTGGCCGAGGTGGGCGATGTCGCGCTTTCCTCCGCCTCGCTCCTCAAGGATCTGGAGCGGATCCGCCGCGGGCACGGCGACCGGGCCGCGGCCCTGGTCGAAACCGTCCGCCTACGCCGGCGGGCCACCGCCAAACTGGCCGACGCCGGGGACTGGCTGTTCACCGACGATTCCCTCCAGCAGGCGACCCCGTCGGCGGTGGCCGCGCACCGCGCCCAACGGCTCGCCGGGCGCACCGTCCACGACGTCACCTGTTCGATCGGCGCGGAGCTCGCCGCGCTCGCGGCGGTCTGTCCCGCCGTCATCGGCAGCGACCTCGACGACATCCGACTGGCCATGGCGGCCCACAACGCCGGGGCGCGAAATGTGCTGCTGGCCAAGGCTGACGCGCTGGTTCCGTGCAGCACCGCCGACGTGGTGATCGCCGATCCCGCCCGCCGCGCCGACGGCCGCCGCACCCACGATCCGGCCAAACTCCAGCCACCGCTGCCGGACCTGCTCACCGCCTACTCCGGCCGCGACCTGGCCGTGAAGTGCGCTCCCGGACTGGATTTCGACACTCTCGGCTGGTCGGGCGAGGTCGAGGTCGTCTCCCTCGACGGCGCGGTCCGCGAAGCCTGTCTGTGGTCACCGGGTCTCACCGAACCGGGCGTCACCCGCCGCGCGACGGTCCTGTCCGCGAAGGCCGACCCCTGGACCCTCACCGACACCGCCCCCGACGACATCCCCGAACGCGAGCCGGGGGAGTGGATCATCGATCCGGACGGCGCCGTCGTCCGCGCGGGCCTGGTCCGCCACTACGCCGCGAAACACGGTCTGTGGCAACTGGATCCCCGCATCGCCTACCTCACCGGCGACCAGGTCCCCGACGGGGTCCGTGGCTTCCGCGTCCTGGACCGCATGGAATTCCGCGAGAAGTCCCTCCGCGCCGAACTCCACCGCCGCGACTGCGGTCCCCTCGAAATTCTCACCCGCGGCGTCGATATCGACCCCGACGCCCTGCGCGCCCGCATCAAACCCCGCGGCTCGGTGCCGCACACCCTCGTCGTCACCAGAATCGGCCGCGCCGCAACGGTTTTCCTCTGCGCGACCCCGTAGGGCCTCAGCCCTGATAGGTCGCGTGCGTCGGCCGCATCACCAGCACCACGCGATCGGGGTGGTCGCCCACGGGCTTGTCGTAGGGGAGTCCGTAACGCCGCGCGAGGACATCGAAGAACTCGCCCTCCGCATCGGTGTCGATGCGTTCGATGACGCCCCGGATCTCGAGGTAGCGGTACGGGGCCTCGGGATCGTTGATGCTGACCGCCACGTGCGGGTCGCGAGCGGTATTGCGGTGCTTGGCCCGGGTCGTCGTGGTGGTGAAGCGCAGGAACTCCCCGTCCCAGATCTGCCAGATCGGGGTGACCTGCGGCGTGCCGTCGGGATTCAGCGTGGCCAGGTGCGCGAACAGGGGCCGGGTGAGCAGGTCGGTGTACTTCTCGGGAATCACGGTGTGGGACATGCGCACGCCTTTCGGGACGGTAGAGATGACATCGGAATATGAGAGCGAAGATAGATTAGAGCTCTAATGATCGTCAAGGTTCGAACAAGGGGGTGAGCTATCATGCCGGGGTGACGTCGATGCCGGTCGAAGAGCGCCTGGGGACCTATATCAAGCGCGCCGAGCAGGCGCTCATGGGCGCGAAGAACGCCGCCCTCAAGCCCGCGGCCGTGACCATCCCGCAGTACGCGGCCCTCTACGTCCTCAGTGAGAATCCGGGCATCTCCGCCGCCGAACTGGCCCGCCGCTGCGGCGTCACCCCGCCCACCATGAACACGGTGCTCACCAACCTGCGCGAGCGCGGCCTGATCGAGCGCACGCCGCACGAGTGGCATCGCAATGTGCTCGAGACCCGGCTCACCGACGAGGGGCGCAAGGTCATGCGGGCGGCCGACAAACGCGCGGTCCCGGTCGAACGGGCACTCGCGGCGGAGTTCACCGCGGCCGAGCGCGCCGCGCTCATCGACCTGCTCGAGCGGGCCGCCACCGTCCTCGAATCGGTCCGCCCGGACTGATCGCTACCGGGCGTCGTCCGGCCGGTCGGCGGTGGCCGTCTCGAAGTCGGCGACGAATCGGGTGAGCAGCCGGGCGAATTCGGTGCGGTCGCCGTCGGGCCAGTCGGCGGTCGCGGCATCGAGCGCGGCCCGCCGATTCGCGTGGGCGCGGTCCAGGGTGGTGTGCGCGGTGGCGGTGAGGTGCAGGTGGATGCGTCGCGCGTCGGTCTGATCGGCCCGTCGTTCCACGAGACCCTCGGCGACCGCCCGCGCCACCAGCCGGCTGGCCCGCGGCTGGTCCACGCCCAGGGCGGTGGCGATATCGGTCACCACCACCTCGCCCTCCCGGGCCTCGACGGCGTCCAGCACGCCGAACAGGGTCGGATCCACGGCCGGGCCCCCGGCGCGGGCCGCGAGCTTGTTCAGTGCGCGCCGACTCTGGCTGCGGCGAATGGCCACCATGGCGCGCTCGATGGCGACGATCGCTGGGTCGCTGTCCTTCACCCTTGTCATCCTACAATTGCTTGTTAAAATACATGCACATGTACTTTGACAAGAATTAGGAGACGAGCATGTCCGACGCCCCGAAGTTCCTGGGCTACTGGCTCAAGCGCATCGACAAGACCCTCGAGGACAATTTCGCCGCGTTCCTGGCCGCCGAGGGCCTGCTCCGCCGGCACTGGCAGACCCTGCACACGCTCGCCGGCGGCCCGCTCGACACGGCGGGCCTCGACGTCGCGCTGTCCCCGTACCTCGGCGCCCACGACCCCACCGCCGCACCGTATGTCGGTGCGCTGGTAGATCGGGGCTGGGCCGACCAGGGCAGCGCGGGGACCTACGCGTTGACCTCGGAAGGCGTCGCCGCGCACGCGAAACTGTGGGAGCGCATCCGAATGCAGCGCGCGGCCGCCACCGAGGGCCTCAGCGCCGGCGACTACGGCGTGTTGCTGGACCTCCTGCAGCGCGTCGCGGCCAATGTCGACGCCTACACGCTGACATTGCGTGCGGACGGGGCTACTTCTTCTCCGGCTTGAACACGAACAGCTCGCCGATCCGGGTGGCCACCACGACCTCGCCCTTGCTGCCCACGGCGGTCGCCACGGTGGTGCCCTCCGCGCCCGGAAGATCGTTGGACTGCACCGTCGCGCCATTGCGGGTGTCGAAGGTGACCAGCGTCAGCTTGTCACCGATCGGGGCCACCGTGTAGCCGGTGCCGCCCGCGGTCTGGACCGGGCGGCCGCGCAGTTCGAGATCCTTGCGCTCCCAGGCGATCTCGGCCTTGTCGCCCTGATCGCGCAACGCCATCAGGTGGCCCTCGTCGCCTGCGGGCACCAGCAGGCCGTCCGCGACGGAGATGCCGCCGCGCGCCGGGAAGCCCAGGTCCCGAGTCCATTTCGTCTTGCCCGTGGCAGCGTCCACGGCGATCAGGCGGTTGGTGTTGTCGCCGACGTAGACCGTCGAGCCGTCGGCCGAGAGCGCGGGACTGGTGGCGCTGCCCTGGTCGAGCAGCTTCGCGTCCCAGTCGACGCGAACCTCTTTGCCGTTGTAGGTGAGCGCCACCAAGGCGGCCTGAGTGTCACCGGGCTTCCACACGGTCGCGTAGAAACGGCCCGACTTCTGGTCCACCGCGGACACATTCGCGATCGGGCACTGCGGTCCGCCGGTCGCGCAGTCGTCGAGGCCCTGCCCGTCCGGCGGCCGGCTCAGCGACGGGTTGGCCAGGAAGTCGGGTTCGCCGAGCAGCTGGAAGGTCGGGACCTGGCGTTCGCCGGTCTGCCGGATCAGGACGTCCACCTGCCCGGACTGGGTGACCGACAGGACCTTTCCGTCCCCGGTGAACTGCACCGACACCGGCGTCCCGGCGGCGGGGGTGCGCCAGCGCGGCTGACCGAGGTTGTTGAACGAGTTCACCGCGCCGTCGTCGCCGACGTACACATTGCCGCTGCCGTCCACCGCCGCGCCGCCGTCGACGGCGCTGGGGCCCAGCGGATTACAGAAACGCTTACGGCCCGTCGGCATCTGGAACGACAGAATGGTGCAGCCGGTGGCGCGGGTGGTGACGTACAGCTGCCCGTCGCCGCCGATGGTCACCGGCTGCGCGACCGGACCACCCACGGGCCGAGACCAATTCAGCGCCAGATTCCGCGACCCGGTGACCGAGCTGGACCCGCTGTTGCGGGCGTCCCCGAACGCCATCGGCCAGCCCTTGCCGGGACCGACGCCGATATCGTCGACCTCGGTACTGCCGTACGAGCACCCCGTCAGTGCGAACAGCCCGGCGCCCGCCAGGGCCAGCACCGTGGACCCGGTGCTCGAGCGTCGATCACGTCCGGTCCGCCGCCTGCCGTTTCGCACCTGCTGGTGTCCCTTCTGCCAGTACGGAAGTCTGAGGATTGTCGCCGGGTTGCCACAGCCGCAGCCCTGCCGTTGCCACAGCCGGAGCACAGCCTACTTTCGTGCCCGTGGAAGGGGACGGATACCCTCGTTGAAACGACCGGTGAACACAGGGAGTAGTTCGTGACGAGCATGTGGGGCGCACCGCTGCGCTCGCGTTGGCGGGGTTCGCGCCGCCGGGATCCGGAGCAGGCCCGTTTCCTCACGCCCGCGTCTCTGAAGTGGGTCCTCGCCAATCGCGCCTACACGCCCTGGTACCTGGTGCGCTACTACCGGCTGTTCAAGTTCAAGATGGCCAACCCGCACATCGTGCTGCGCGGCATGGTCTTCCTGGGCAAGAACGTGGAAGTCCACGCCACCCCCGAGCTGTCCCGGCTCGAGATCGGCCGCTGGGTGCACATCGGCGACGGCAACGCCATTCGCTGCCACGAGGGTTCGCTGCGCATCGGCGACAAGGTGGTGTTCGGCAAGGACAATGTCGTCAACACCTACCTCGACATCGAGATCGGTGAGTCCACCCTGGTCGCCGACTGGTGCTACATCTGCGACTTCGACCATGTCACCGACGACATCAACCTGCCCATCAAGGATCAGGGCATCGTGAAGTCGCCGGTCCGCATCGGCCCCGACACCTGGATCGCCGCCAAGGTCACCGTGCTGCGCTCCACCCGCGTCGGCCGCGGCTGCGTGCTGGGCGCGCACGCCGTCGTCAAGGGCGACTACCCCGACTACTCCATCTGCGTCGGCGCGCCCGCCCGGGCCGTGAAGAACCGCAAGGAGACCTGGGACGCCGCCGCCGAGGCCCGCGCCGCCCACCTCGAGGCGCTCGCCGACATCGAACGCAAGAAGAGCGGCGTCGCCGCCTCCTCTTGACCGTCACCCCGCGCGGGTAGGTTCACGGCCATGCACCGCTACGCCGCCTTCCTGCGCGGGATCATGCCCACCAACCCCAACATGCGCGGCGAGAAGCTGCGCGGCGTCTTCGAGGGACTGGGGTTCGAGAAGGTCAGCACCTTGCTGGCGAGTGGCAACGTGGTCTTCGGGACCGACGACACCGACGTGGCAGCCCTGGAATCGACGATCCAACAGGCGCTCACCGCCGAACTGGGCATCCCCGGCGGGACGCTGATCCGCACCCAGGCCCAGCTCCGGAAGCTGGTCGACTCCGATCCCTACGCCGGTCTCACCCACGGCCGCGAGACCTATCTGACGGTCACCTTCGTGCGCGAGCACCCGAAGTCCATCCCCGATTTCGAGGGCTCCGCGGTCCGCGTCGTCCGCTACGACAAGCCCGCCGCCGCCCTGCTCACCGTCATCGACAACACCGATCCCAGCACCACCGGCTTCATGTCCACGATCGAGAAGGCCTGGGGCAAGGACATGACCACCCGCACCTTCCTGACGGTCCAGAAGACGTTGAAGAAGATGGACGCCTAGGGTTCTCGCCGACCGGTGGCGCGCGATAGCGTGGCGGGGTGACTCTCGGTTCTCGAGCTGTACTGGCCGCACTGGCATCGTGCGCGTTGGCAGGGTCCTGCGCGGCGACCGCGCACGCGACGCCGTCCGACGGTGTCACGGGGGTGATCCTCTCGCGCACCACGATCGGGGACACCGAGTACATCCTGCGCGAGATCACCATCGTCCCAGGCGGTTCCACCGGCTGGCACTATCACGACGGGACGTTGTACGCGGTCCTGCGCCAGGGCGAGCTGAGCCATTACGGACCCGATTGCGCGATCGATCAGGTCGGCGGGGCGGGGACCGCGTTCGTGGAGCGGGCCGGGACCGGCAATGTCCATCTGGAACGGAATCTGGGGACCGAGTCGCAGATTCTCGATGTGCTCTACGTGCTGCCCGCGGGGAGCCCGCTGTCGGAGGACGCGCCGAATCCGGGCTGCTCGTTCAACTGACCCGGGCCGACCGACCCGAGCCTCGAATTAGAACTCGTTCCAATTCGAGGTGCAGACGTCTCCGAGGGAAAAACCGAGCGGCACCGCTCAGTACGGCTGGTTCGGATCCCGTTCCGGCAGTGGACGTTCCGAGATGACCGGGCGGCCGACCGGGTTACGAACCCGGCGCTTGGCGCCCTGATAGACCAGCGCGGTCTCCTGCGCCACCACATCCCAGGCGAAGTCGGCGGTGAGGCGCTCGCGGGCGGCCCAGGCGCGCTCCTGCGCGGCGGCCGCGTCGTCGAGCACCGAGATGACCGCTTCCGCAACGCCGTTCACGTCGGCCGGTTCGAACGAGGCGCCGGTGACCCCGTCGGTGACCAGGTCGCCGAGCCCGCCCGCGGTGGAGGTGATCAGCGGGGTGCCCGCGGCGGCCGCCTCGAGGGCCACGATGCCGAAGGGCTCGTAGCGGCTGGGCAGCACGATGGCGTCGGCGCTGTGCAGCCAGCCCAGCAGATCGGTGTGGTCGAGCTTGCCGACGAAACTCACCGCGCGCGCGACGCGGTGGGCGCGGGCGCGCTCCCGCAGCCAGTCGAACTGGGTGCCGATACCGGCCACGGTGAGCGTGGTGCCCGGATGCGCCTTGCGGATGCGCGGCAGCGCGGCGATGGCGTCCTGGATGCCCTTCTCGTATTCGAGACGGCCCACGTACAGCAGTCGCGGCGGCCCGGAGCGGGGGGCGCGTTCGCGGAAGGTCCACGCGCCCACATCGATTCCATTGCGGATCACCGTCATCGGCACCTTCTCGGCGCCGTAGAGCCGGTGCACCTCGTCCTTCATGGACTCCGAACAGGTGATGAGCGCGTCGGATTCGTGGGCCAGCCACCACTCCACCGAGTGCACCTGCCGGTTCACCCGGCCCGAGACCCAGCCGCTGTGGCGGCCCGCCTCGGTGGCGTGGATGGTCGAGACCAGCGGCACGTCGTAGTACTCGGCCAGCGTGATCGCCGGGTGCGCGACCAGCCAGTCGTGGGCATGCACCACGTCGGGGGTCCAGCCCTCGCCGATGCCCGGCTTGTTCAGCGCGATCCCGGCCCGCACCATGGCGTGACCCATGGCCAGGGTCCAGGCCAGCATGTCCTCGCCGAAGTCGAACACCGGCGGATCCTCGGCGACCGCCACCACCAGCACGCCCTCCTCGATGAAGGAGTGCGTCGGGTGGGTGGTGGCGTCGGTGCCCATCGGCCGGCGCGCCAGCACGACGACTTCGTGCCCGGCGGCGGCCAGCTCGACGGCCAGGTGATGGACGTGGCGGCCCAGCCCACCGACTACGACGGGTGGGTACTCCCACGACACCATCAAGATCTTCATGCGGGTCCTTCTGAAGCGGGGCCGAGCCTGCGCGCATCGAGCGCGGGGAAGAGTCCGTCGGCCGCGTACCATCCTGCCGCCAACTGACCCGCTTTGGCGAGTTGCCCGGCCGTCACCGCGGCCGCGATCTCGCGCACGGCGTGCGAGTGTTCATGGGCTCGATCACGCGCGTACCCGGCCGCCGAATCCTTCGACACCATGAACGCCCAGTCGCTGGAGACGGCCAGGATCGCCTCCCGCAGCAGCTGGTCGGCAACCGTGTCGCGCAACCCGTATCGGGTGTTCTCGACCGTTCCGGCGTCCACCCGCATCTTGTCGAGGGTGTCCAGCGCGAGCCGCACCACCTCGGCGTTGAGCTGGACCAGATCGGACACCTGGTCCCCGGCCCACACCCGCCAGTCCTTGCCCGAACCCCAGGAGGAATCGGCCAATTCGACGCGTTCGCCCACGTAGCCGCGGGCCCGCGCGTCCGCGAGGGTGCCGACGGTGACCCCGGCCTCGGGCAGCGCGCGCAGCACCTGCTCGAGCCACTGCGGTCCCTCGTGCCACCAGTGGCCGAACAATTCGGTGTCGAAGGCGGCCACCACGAGGGCGGGCCGGCCGATGCGTTCCGACTCCGAGATCAGCCGTTCGCGCACGGTCGCCACGAAGTCCGCGACGTCCTTGCCGATGGCCGCCGAGGCGAGTTCGGGATCGTAAGGAGCCTTGTCAGGGCCCGACACGGTCTTGCCGGTGACACGCGCGGGCTTCAGTCCGGTGGCGTGGTCATAGTGATGGAAATCACGGTAGTAGGGCTGCCCCGGGTACCCGGATTTCGGCGACCAGACGCGATAGCTCACCGCGAGATCGCGGCCGAAGGCCACCACATCCGAATCCCACACCGGCCGGCCGAGCGTGGTGTCGCCGCGCAGGGCGGGACCGTCCACCATGAAGTGCGAGATGCCGACCTTGTCGTAGGTCTGCTCCATGCCGGGCGTGAACCCGCACTCGGGCGCCCAGATGCCCGACGGCGTGTGCCCCCAGCGCGCCCGCGCGTCCGCCAGGCCCTCGACGAGTTCGAACTCGCGCAGCCGCGGATCCAGCAGCGGCTGGAACGGATGCGACAGCGGCCCGCCCAGCAATTCGATGGCCTCGGCGTCGATGAGCTCGCGCCACACCGGGGAGGCGCCGTGCATCCAGCGGGTCTCGAAATCGTCGAGAGCGGCTGCGGCGAGCCGGTGTTCGTGCCGCCCGAGCGCGACATTGCCCGCCATGGAGGCCTCGTCGGCGCGCAGCCGCCAGTTGCCCAGCCAGTGGTGCATGCCCTCGAGGCAGTGCGGGTCGTCCAGCTGCGCGGCCAGCACCGGCGTGATGCCCAGGCTGATCAGATGCGAACGGCCCTCGGCGGCAAGGGTTCTGAGCACCTTAGCGACGGGCAGGTAGGACGCGGCCCAGGACTGGTAGAGCCATTCCTCGCCGACCGGCCAGCGCCCGTGATGGGCCAGCCACGGCAGGTGCGAGTGCAGGACCAGCGTGAACTGGCCCGGCACCGGGGAATTCGCGTCCGTCACGGCTTCACCGCGACGGCCAGCAGGTCGAGGCTGGCGTCGATGTCGCGCTCGGAGTCGGCCAGCAGTGCGAAGTCGTCGATGGTCACCGCGGCCACGTCGGCGGCCAGGTCGGCGGGCCACGGCTCGCCCGCCAGCGCCCGCTCGATCTGCGCGTCGATGATCGACCCGCCCCACTTCTCGTCCAGCGCAGCGAGTTCGGGCCCGTGGAAGATCCCCGCCATCAGGTCGACGGTGAAACCGGCCTCGACGAGCAGTTCGGTCATCTCGGCGGCATTCAGCTCACGCGTGTGGAAGGGGTTGAGCGGCGTGTCGCGCCCGGGGGAGAAGGTGATCCGGTTCGGGGTGGAGATCAGCAGTTGGCCGCCGGGCCGCAGCACCCGCAGACATTCGCGCAGGAACTGCGCCTGGTCCCACAGGTGTTCGATGACCTGGAAATTGACCACGATGTCGACCGAGGCGTCGTCCAGCGGCAGCGCGGCCAGGTTGCCCTGCACCATTTCGACGCGCGGGTACTTGGCGCGCACGTGCGCGACCGCGCTGTCGTCGTAGTCGAGGCCGGTGACACGCGCGGCGACGCCGGCGATCATATTGGCCCCGTAACCTTCGCCACTGCCCGCCTCGAGCACGACCTTGCCCGCGCAGCGGTCGAGCATGCGCACGTAGGCGATCTCGTGGCGCCGGAACCAGTAGTTCTCCTCGGCGATGCCGGGCACCGTCCGCTCGCCGGTCAGCGGCAAGGGATCGGTGTGGTTTTCAACAGGTCTCACGGCCTCGCTCATTGCTCCGACGTTAGCGGTTGCGCATATCACACCCGCGACCGGATCGACCGATGTAGAAAGTCACACGCTAAGTTACCCACGAGTAACTTAACGTAGGGTAATCTCCCGAACGAGCTACTTGTGGACGTACGGCAAAACTCGTGCGACCGCCACACCCAGTGCCACCAGAACAGGAGGTCGACGAAGACCAATGCCGAACATCGTCGTACTGATCAAGCAGGTTCCCGACACCTGGTCCGAGCGCAAGCTGACCAGCGGTGACTACACCCTCGACCGCGAGGCCGCCGACGCCATCCTCGATGAGATCAACGAGCGCGCCGTCGAGGAGGCGCTGTTGATCAAGGAGGCGCAGGGCGGCGAGGTCACCGTGCTGGCCGCCGGCCCCGATCGGGCCACCGAGGCCATCCGCAAGGCCCTCTCGATGGGCGCGGACAAGGCCATCCACATCAACGACCCGGCGATCCACGGCTCCGACGCCGTGCAGACGTCCTACATCCTGGCCGCCGCTCTGGGCCAGATCGAGGGCATCGAGTTGGTCATCGCGGGCAACGAGGCCACCGACGGTCGCGCGGGCGCCGTGCCGGCGATCATCGCCGAGTACCTGGGCCTGCCGCAGCTGACCCACCTTCGCAAGCTGACCGTCGACGGCGAGCGCATCGCCGGCGAGCGCGAGACCGACGAGGGCGTCTTCAAGCTGGAGGCCACCCTCCCGGCCATCGTCTCGGTCACCGAGAAGATCAACGAGCCGCGCTTCCCGTCCTTCAAGGGCATCATGGCCGCCAAGAAGAAGGAAGTTCAGACCTTCACCCTGGCGGATCTGGGCGTCGACCCGGAGACCGTGGGCGTTGCGAACGCCGGCACCCAGGTGACCGGTGTGACCCCGAAGCCGGCGCGCACGGCGGGCGCGAAGATCGTCGACGAGGGCGAGGGCGGCAACCAGATCGCCACCTACCTCGTTGGTCAGAAGATCATCTAAGACCGCCCCCCGAGCGAACGAACTTCAGGAGAAAGAAACAATGGCAGAAGTACTCGTGCTCGTGGAGCACGCTGAAGGTGCGCCCAAGAAGGTCACCACCGAACTCCTCACCGCCGCCCGCAGCCTGGGCACCCCGGCCGCCGTCGTCGTCGGTGCCCCCGGCACCGCCGACAAGCTGGGCGACGCGCTGGCCGCGGCCGGCGCCGAGAAGATCTACGTCGCCGAGGGCGATGACGCCGAGGGCTTCCTCGTCACCCCCAAGGTCGACGTGCTGGCCGGCCTGTCCGAGTCCGCCTCCCCGGCCGCGATCCTGGTCGCCGCCACCGCCGACGGCAAGGAGGTGTCGGGTCGCCTGGCCGCCCGCATCGGCTCCGGTCTGCTGATCGACGTCATCGCCGTGAACGGTGACGGCTCGGCGCAGCACTCCATCTTCGGTGGCGCGTTCACCGTGGACGCCAAGGCCACCGGCGACGTGCCGGTGATCTCGGTCCGTCCGGGCGCCATCGAGGCCGCCCCGCAGGCTGCTGCCGGCGAGAAGGTCGTCGTCGAGCTGCCCGCGCAGGAAGAGGGCGTCACCAAGGTGATCTCGCGTGAGCCGAACGTGGGCGGCGACCGCCCCGAGCTCACCGAGGCCGCGATCGTGGTGTCCGGTGGCCGTGGCGTCGGTTCGGCCGACAACTTCGGCAAGGTCGTCGAGCCGCTGGCCGACGCCCTCGGTGCCGCCGTCGGCGCTTCCCGCGCCGCCGTCGACTCCGGCTACTACCCGGGCCAGTTCCAGGTCGGTCAGACCGGTAAGACGGTCTCCCCGCAGCTGTACGTGGCGCTGGGCATCTCCGGCGCCATCCAGCACCGCGCCGGCATGCAGACCTCGAAGACCATCGTGGCCGTCAACAAGGACGAAGAGGCCCCGATCTTCGAGATCTCGGACTACGGCATCGTCGGCGACCTGTTCAACGTCGCCCCGCAGCTGACCGAGGCGGTCAAGGCTCACAAGGGCTGATCCACCTTCTGGTGAGAGCACTGTGACTGTCCCCCGGCCGGAATCGGCCGGGGGACAATCTTTTTCGTTTCGGGGTAGCCTGGCCCCGGTTTCGGGGGCCACAGGAATTGAGGGCGCGGGGGTGCGCCGGATTCCGGCCAATTCTGAAACGTGTTCACTTATCTTGTGAGCGCGGCTCGGCGATGGCTCGGGCCCATGGCTCCTCGAAAGGTTGTGCACCATGCGCACTCTCATCCTCGCCGGCCTCGCCGCGGGCGCGCTGCTCGCCGGAATCGGCCCGGCGTCGGCCGCCCCGCTGCCGCTGATCGATGTCTCGGGAACCCCGGTGGCGACCGACACCGCGGGCACCGACTCGACGGGGAGCGCGACGCAGAGCGCCGCCGGGCTCGCCGGAATCTGGTGCATCCTGACCAACGGTCACTGCTGGAGCGACGTCGGGCCGGGCATGCCGTCGTAATATGGCACGGTGCTCGGGCGATTCGATCCTCGGCGTCGGCAGGCCGAGCCGGTCGCCCCTGAGAAGACCGATGCGGCAGGCGATGTCGACCTGATCGGCATCGTCACGGCCTTCCACGTCGACCTCGCAGAGTGGCTGGGCTCGGACGCGCCCCCGAAGATCTTCGACCGCATCTCCGCCCAACTCGACGAACAATTCACCTCCGTCGTCACCACCGGCCAGACCGTCGACCGCGACACCCTGCTGGCCGGACTGTGGTCGGCCCGCAACCTCCAGCCGGGATTGCGGATCGAGATCTCCGAGGTGCGGGAACTGGCGCGCAGCGGAAACCTCCTGGTGCTGCGCTTCGTCGCGGAGAACCGCCTGGCCGAGGCGCGAACCGGCCGTACGGTGACAGCAGCGCTGATCACCGACGGCCGCACCTACCAGTGGCGAACCGTGCACGAAACCCCGATGCCCGAAGCCTGAAACCGATGCGGCCGGGATCGGGCAGCGGCGTGACACAGGGCGCGCAGAGCACGGCTGGAGTCTGATGCCTGCTCACCAACCCGTACCCCGATCAAGTTCGACCCGACTCGCAACGGGTAGAGCGAAGTGGCCGCACTGACCGCGTAGGTCGGTTGCCGGGTGGGGGCGGGGCTGCGGCAGGCTGGGGCGATGCAGATCTCACTTCCGCCCGATGTGGCCGAGAACATCGCGGGGGCTTTCGGGGAGCGTGGGCCGCGGTGGCTGGCGGAGCTTCCCGGGGTGGTGGAGCGGTTGTGCGGCGCATGGGGGTTGGAGGTTGTCGGAGAGAGTTTCGGGGGTGGGACGCATTCGTGGGTCGCGCCGGTGCGGCGGGGCGGCGGGTCGGTCGCGGTGCTGAAGGTGCCGGTGGTCGACGAGGAGAACTGTGGGGAGCCGACCGGGCTGTACTGCTATGGCGGTGACGGGGCGGTGCGGTTGTTCGAGTTCGATTCGGGGAGTGGGGCGATGCTGCTGGAGTGGGCGCGGCCGGGGACGGAACTGCTGTATCAGCCGGGGTTTCCGAGTCTGGAGGGGCGGGGCGAGAACATCGGGAAGGTGGAGCAGGCGTGCCGGTTGTATCGGCGGCTGCGTCGGGAGCCCGGTGAGGTGCCGGAAGGGTTTCCGGAGTTGCCGACGGCGGCGGGGATGGTGCGGGAGTGGGAGGGGATGTTCCTGGAGCCGGAAGCCGGTGTCGCCGAAGTGATTCCGGCCTGGCTACTGGATCGGGCCGCAGCGCGATGCCGCGAACTGGCGGTGCCGGACGGGCCGCTCCTGGTGGTCAATCGCGATACTCATCTGGGCAATATCGTTGCGGCGGAGCGGGAGCCGTGGCTGCTCATCGATCCGAAGGCGTATCTCGGCGAGGCGGCCTTCGATGCCGGGTTCCTGGTGATGATTCAGGTGCAGGCCGATCCCGCTACCGAACATGCGCGGGCCGTAGTCGAGCGGACCGCCGCTGCGCTCCAGGTGCGCGCCGATCGCGCGCACGCGTGGGCGTTCATGCGGTCGATGGAGGAGATCGTGTGGGCCATCGAGGACGAGGAGCCCGAGGACCTGCGCCTGCACCTCGCGGTCGCGGCGGCGCTGGCCTGAAACGCTGCGGACCGATCAGGAGCAGTGCAAGGCCGCCAGCAGGGTGGTGACGATGGGGGAGGGGCGGCCTTCGGTGCGGGTGACGGCGGAGACCGGGATGCGCAACGGGTGGCCGGTGAGGCGGAGGGTGGCGATGCCCTCGGTCTGGCTGTCGGCGTAGAGGATGGTCCAGGCGTCGGGGCGGTTGATGAGTTCCATGGTGGCGGTGTGGTCGGGCGGGATGGGCGGGCCGAAGACCGGGCCGGTGGGGAGATCGGCGAAGGCGGCGCGGACCACGTTGTGGAGGAGCACCTGCTCGGACTCGGGCGGGAGCAGCAGGGGGTAGTCGCCCAATTCCGCGAGGGTGACGTCGCCGCCGCGCATGGCGAGGGGGTGGGCGGTGGAGGTGGCGATGACCGGATCCTCGACCCAGAGCTGTTCGACGGTCAGTCCGGGCTGATCGACGCTGCCGCGGATGAGAGCCAGATCACAGTCCCCGTCGGCGACCGCTTGGATGCGCTGCCGGAACGGCTTGATGACGAACTCGATCTCCGCACCCGGGTGTGCCTCACGCGCACCGGCGATGGCAGACAGCGATCTAGTTGCGAAGCTCATATTTGCCGCCAGGCGAATCCGCGGCCCGGAGGCCCTCACAGCTGCGCGAATGGCGGATTCCAGGCTCAACATTTGTTTCGCAAGGGGAAGTAGCCGAGTGGTCGCGTCGGTGGGTACGACCGATCTTGTCGAGCGTTCGAAGAGGTTCACGCCAAGGTCGCGTTCCAGTCGGGCGATCTGGTGGCTGATGGCCGACTGCGAGATGAAGCAGCGGCTCGCGGCCCGGCTGAAGCTCAGCTCCTCGCAGACCGCCACGAAGTAGGCGAGTTGGCGCAGCTCCACCGCATTCTCCAATTCATGATCAACGTAGATAAGAGTCATCTTGATTATGCGCCCTGACCCCTGGAACAACCGCGTTCCGAATCACGGTTAGTCATGAGAGAAGGGAGCAGTCATGTACAACGTGGAGGCGGATATCGAAACCGCCGATGTCGTCATCGTCGGATCGGGCTTCGGTGGTCTCGCCGCCGCCAAACAGCTGAACAAGTCGGGCGTGCGCTACGTCCTCATCTCGGGTACCCCCGAACACCTCTTCCAGCCACTCCTCTATCAGGTTGCGACGGGTGTGCTGGCTTCCGATGAGATCGCGCCGCCCATCGCCAACATTCTGCGCAAGCACAAGCACGGTGAGACCCGCCTGGGCAAGGTCACCGCCATCGACGCCCCGAACGCGATCCTCACCTATGAGACGCCCGAGGGCCCGCGCCGGATCCGCTACGGCAAGCTGATCGCGGCGACCGGCGCCAGCCAGTCCTATTTCGGCCGTGACGATTTCGCCGACAAGACGTTCTCGCTCAAGACCATCGACGACGCCCGCGATCTGCGCGCGCAGATCGAGCGCGTCTTCGAGCAGGCCAAGACCGCGGACCCGGAGACTCGCCGCCGGCTGCTCAGCTTCGTGGTGGTGGGCGCGGGCGCGACCGGTGTCGAGGTTGCCGGCCAGCTGAAGGAACTCGCGAAAAGGTACTTCCACCTGGAGGACACGGTCACTCTCGTGGAGGGTGCGGGCGTGGTGCTGCCGCCCTTCGGCGGCCGGCTGTCGGAATATTCGAAGCGGTCGCTGGAGCAGAGCGGCGTCGAGGTGCTGGTCGACACGTTCGTGACCGATATCGAGGACGGCAAGGTCACCGTCAAGAGCAAGGACGGTGTGGAGCGCGGCATCGCGGCCGAGACCGTGGTGTGGTCGGCGGGCGTGCAGGCGGGAGGCTTCGCCCAGGTGCTGGCGGAGGCGACCGGTTGCGAAACCGACCGCGCCGGACGCCTTCTCATCAACCCGGACTGCACGGTGGGCGGTCACGCCGACATCTTCGCGATCGGTGACATGACCTTCCTCAACGGCTACCCCGGCCAGTCGCCGGTGGCCATGCAGGAGGGCCGCCACGTCGCCGACATCATCCGCGGCAAGAAGGCCGCCGCCACCCCGTTCACGTACTGGGACAAGGGTTCGATGGCGGTGATCAACCGCTTCAACGCCGTCACCAAGCTGAACGACAAGGTGAAGTTCACCGGTTTCGTGGCCTGGGTGACCTGGCTGGCGGTGCACCTGTTCTACCTGGTCGGCTTCCGTAACCGCTTCGCCGCGGTGCTGTCGTGGCTGGTGGCGTTCATCGGCAGCGGCCGTCCCGGCTTCGGTGAGGTCGAAAAGGGTTCGGCGGCACCGGCTCCCGATCGGGAGCGCGTCGCCGCCTGACCGCTGGATCGAGAAACGAGCCGCCCGGTGATCCACCGGGCGGCTCGTTTGTCATGTGGGGAGGGTTAACCTGCGAATATGGCTGTTCCTACAACCCGATTGCTGGTGCTGGCGGTGGTGCGTCTGCTGCAACCCGTGCACGGCTACGACGTCCGCCGCGAATTGCTGTCCTGGCATGCCGACGACTGGGCCAATGTGAAGCCCGGTTCGGTGTACGGCGCGTTGAACACTCTGGAGCGGGATGGGTACATCTCGGTGGAGGACGTGGGGCAGGAGGGTGCGCGGCCGGAGCGGCGGACGTATCGGCTGACCGCGGAGGGGGAGAAGGAATTCGGGGAGTTGATGCGGGAGTCGCTCTTCGTGGCGGAGGGGTTCAAGCATCCGTATTTCGCGACGGTGGCGCTGTTTCCGCACGCGCCGAAGGAGGACGTGATGGCCGCGTTGCGCAGCCGGATCCTCCAGTTCGAGGCGCGGCTGGTGTTCCTGGAGCGGGAGGAGGCGCGGATTCTGGCGGGCAGCGGGGATCCGCGGGAGGCGGAGCCGCATCACGTGGCGGATGCGATGAATCTGGCGGCGGCGCATGTCCGGGCCGATCTGGAGTGGTCGCGGCGGACGTTGCGGCGGATCGAGAGCGGTGAGCTGGATGTCTGGTCGGGATCCATGGGTGGGGCTCCGGTGCCGCCGCCGGTGAAGTAGCCGCCCGCGGCGCTAGTCAAGTTTTAATAGTCAAGCTTGACTATTTGAAAAGTCGTTTCTACGGTTGTGGTGTGGATACGACAGCACCCGTTCGCGGTGAACCCACCGACCCGGTGATCCGGGTCCGTGGGCTGGCCCGGACCTTCGCGACCAAAACCGGTGACGTGCAAGCGGTCTCCGGTATCGACTTCGACGTGCGCTACGGGGAGATCATCGGTCTGCTCGGCCCCAACGGCGCGGGCAAGACCACCACCCTGCGCATGATCTCGACCCTGCTCGCCCCCACCGCGGGCGAGGCCACCGTGGTGGGCGCGGACCTGCGCGCCGAGGCGCGCACCGTGCGCTCCCGGATCGGGTACGTGCCGCAGGGCGGATCGACCGGTGAGACCGAGCTGGTCGAGGACGAATTGATCCTGCAGGCCAGGCTTTTCGGTCTTTCCAAGGCCGAGGCCGAGCGCAATACGGCCGACCTGGCCAAGGCGCTGGAGTTCGACGGCCTGGAGCGGCGCAAGTGCGGGCAGCTCTCCGGCGGTCAGCGCCGCCGGGTCGACATCGCCCTGGGCCTGGTGCATCAGCCCACCCTCATCTACCTCGACGAACCCACCACGGGCCTGGATCCGCAGAGCCGCGCCAACCTGTGGGATCACATCCGGCGGCTGCGCGACGAGGGCACCACGGTCGTGCTGACCACCCACTACCTGGAGGAGGCGGACGCGCTGTGCGACCGCATCCTGGTGATGGATCACGGCACCATCGTCGCCGAGGGCACGCCCGACGAGCTCAAGCGCCGCATCTCCGGTGACGTGATCAGCCTCGAAATCGATTCCGGCAGTGCCGATCTGGCCATGTACATCGCGCAGGAGGTGCTCGACCTGCGCTCCCGGCTGCGTACCGAGGGCCACGAGAACGGCCACGCCGGAAAGAGTCTCGTGCACCTGACCGTGGAACACGGTGACGCCGCGGTGGTTCCGCTGCTGCGCGCCCTCGGCGATCGCGGCATCACGCCGGGTTCGCTCACGGTCAAGCGCCCCAGCCTCGACGACGTATTCCTCACGCTCACCGGGCGTTCGCTCCGGGAAGGAGACCGGTCATGACATTCCTGCGCGACACGGGGCTGATCTTCTGGTCCCAGCTGCGGGCCAACCTGCGCAATCCGGTGTGGGTGATCATCGGCCTGATGCAGCCGATCATCTACCTGGTGCTGTTCGGGCCGCTGGTGAAGGGCATCGCGCCCGCGCTGGGCCCGGGCGCGGACCCGTGGAAGATCCTGACCCCGGCCCTGGTCATCCAGATCGGTTTGTTCGGTGCGTTGTTCGTCGGCTTCGGCATCGTGGGCGAGCTGCGCGCGGGCGTGGTCGAACGCCAGCGGGTCACCCCCGCCTCGCGGGGCGCGCTGCTGCTGGGCCGGGTGCTCAAGGACATGGTGGTGCTGGTGGCGCAGGCCCTGGTGCTGGTCGGCGTGGCCGCCCTGGCTTTCGGACTGCGACCGAACCCGCTCGGTCTGGTGCTGTCGCTGGCGTTGATCGCGGTCATGGGCGCGGGCCTGGCGTCCGCCTCGTACGCGCTGGGCCTGTGGGCGCGTTCGGAGGACACCCTGGCCTCACTGCTGAATTCGGTGTCGGTGCCGGTCATGCTGCTGTCGGGCATCCTGCTGCCGATGACGGTGGGGCCGACCTGGTTGCAGAACCTGGCGAGGGTGAATCCGTTCTCGCACACCGTGGACGCGGCGCGAGCGCTGTTCCGCGGCGATTTCGGGGCGCACGAGGTGTACCTGGGGACCGCGGTCACGGTGGCGGTGTCGCTGCTGCTGATCCTCGTCGCCTCGCGCAGTTTCGCGCGGGAGAACGCCTGACCGACGCGTCGAGGACACCGCCCATCGCTCCGGCCCGCACGGGTCGGAGCGATGCGCCGTGTCCCCGGTTCTTCGCTGCGGGCGAAAAGTCATTGACCTGAACAGCGCTTCAGGTTTCACGATGGCGGTATGCCTGAGAACACGAGAAGGGCCCTGGTCACCGGGGCGTCGGCGGGCTTCGGCCGGGCGGTCGCGCTCGCGCTCGCCGAGCGGAATTGGGAGCTGATCATCGTCGCGCGCGGCGCGGATCGACTCGAGCGGGTGCGGGCCGCGACCGGCGCGCACGCCATCGCGGGGGATGTCGCCGACCCCGAGGTCCGGGACCGCGTCGCGGCAGCCGTCGGATCGCGGCGACTGGACCTGGTCCTCAACAACGCCGGCACGCTGGGCCCCAGCCCGCTGCCGAGGCTGGACCGGTACCCCCTCGACGAGCTGGCGACCGTCCTCGACACGAATGTGATCGCACCCCTGGCGATCCTGCAACTCACCATGCCCGCCCTACGCATCGCGGGCGGCACCGTGGTGGATATCAGCTCCGACGCGGCCGTGGGCGGCTACGAGGGCTGGGGCGGCTACGGCGCGTCCAAGGCGGCGCTGGATCAACTCACCAATGTCCTCGCCGCCGAGAACCCCACCCTGCGCATCTACAGCTTCGACCCCGGCGACATGCGCACCGAGATGCACCAGGCGGCCTTCCCCGGCGAGGACATCTCCGACCGCCCCGAACCGGAAACCGTCGTCCCAGCCCTGCTGCACCTCCTGGAAACCCGTCCCCCGAGCGGCCGCTACCTCGCCACCGACATGCGAGTCGCGCCATGACGATCAGCGCGAACGCGGTGGACGGACCGCAGGCGGCCGCCGAGACGTCGGCGGTTTCGCGGCAGCAGGTCGGCTCGCCGTGGTCCCGCCGGGGCGTCGCCGCGGGGCCGCCCAGCCGCGGGAAGTCCGGTGGCGGTGTGGCCCTCGAATCCGCCGCCGTCGATTTCGTCCTGCCGGACGCATTGTCCGCCGCCGCTCCTCCCGAGGCGCGTGGCCTGGCCCGCGACGAGGTGCGCCTGCTGGTGTCCGACGGCCCGTCGCTCACCCACGCGCGGTTCCGGGAGCTGCCGTCCTTCCTGCGGCCGGGGGATCTGGTGGTGTTCAACAACTCCGCCATGATCACCGCGGCCGTGGACGCCGAGTACGCGGGTGCGTCGGCGGTCCTGCACTTCTCGACGTGGCTGGACGACGGCGGCTGGGTGGTGGAGCTGCGCGACCCGGCGGGCGTCCCGTGGCGCGGGGCGGCTCTGAAATCCGGTGCGCGCATTGCTCTTCAGGGCGGTCAGGTCGCCACGATGCGTGGTCCGTGGCTGCCGGATGGGGATCGACTGTGGATCGCCGAGGTGGCCGCGGTACCCGGCGGCATCGATATCGACGTCCGGACGGTGATCGCCCGGTATGGCCGGCCGATCACCTATTCCTATGTGGCCGAGCGCTGGTCGGCGTCCTACTACCGGACCGTGTTCGGGATGATCCCGGGCAGCGCCGAAATGCCCAGCGCCGGTCGGCCTTTCACGGAGGCCCTGGTGACGGGTCTGATCGCGGGCGGCGTCGGCCTGGCCCCGATCACCCTGCATACGGGCGTGTCGTCGCCGGAGGCCGGGGAGCCGCCCAGTCCGGAGCGGTTCGAGGTGCCGGAGATGACCGCGCGGCTGGTCGACGCCACGCGCACGGCGGGTGGGCGGGTGGTGGCGGTCGGGACCACGGTGACACGGGCGCTCGAATCCGCCGCCACCGTCGACGGCCGGGTCCGGCCGATGGCCGGGTGGACCGACCTGGTGCTGAGCGCCGACCGGCCGGCGCGGGTGGTGGACGGGCTGATCACCGGGTGGCATGCCCCGGGCGCCTCGCATCTGCATCTGCTGGAAGCGGTGGCGGGCGGGGAGGTGATCCGCGAGGCGTACCGCGCCGCGCTCGATTCCGGTTATCTGTGGCACGAATTCGGCGACGCCGCCCTCCTCTTCCGGAACTGACCCGCGGCCGTTCCGGAACTGGACCCCCGGGATGCAAGCTTCACCGACGGTGGCGTAGGCTGGCATCTTCCGCGTTGCCGAGTGCTCGCCGCCCGATTCCGGGCCCGCGGCAACGGGTTTCCTACCCGCCGGTACCCATCAGGGATACGAGCGTTTGTCCTGGTAGGGAACGTTCAGAGGCGCTTCGATGAACTCCCGGTGCGGTCTGCGTCGCGTTCACCGGACTGGCATCGACAGGTAATCCGGCGGACGCTCCGACGCAGTCTGGGACTGGCTTGATCAAGGCTATGACCACCATGGCAGCGTCGAATTCCAGCCTGCTGGCAGCCGCGTCGAAGCCCGCCCCGGAACCGCCCCGCACCACCGGACGGTCCCAGTACTCCCTGGTCGTCTCCTCCGATGCCGAGCATCGTGAGGCCGCGCAGCGCCTGCGCTACCAGGTGTTCGCCAATGAGCCGGGATTCACCATCCCCGACAACGGAACCGGCCTGGACGCCGACCGTTTCGACGACCACTGCGACCACCTGCTGGTGCGCGACGAGCTCACCGATCAGTTCGTCGGCTGCTACCGCATGCTGCCCCCGGACAAGGTGACCGCCGCCGGCGGCTACTACACCGCCACCGAATTCGATTTGGCCGCAATGGATCCCGTCGGTCACCGGATCGTCGAGATGGGCCGCGCCTGCGTGGTTCCCGACCACCGCAACGGCTCGGTGCTGACCCTGATGTGGGCGGGCATCCTGCACTACATCCAGCTCACCGGCTACGACTGGGTGATGGGCTGCGTCTCGGTCCCCATGCGGATGACGCCCGAGGACGAGCCCGGTGTGAATGTGCGCGGCGTGCGCGATCTGCTGCTGCGCAAGCACGCGCTGGACGCGGAACGCCATGTGCGCCCGTACAACCCGGTCGTGGTGGACGGCCGCGGCCTGGACGAGCTGGCGGCCCCGGCCCGTCCGAAGCTGCCGCCGCTGCTGAGCGGTTACCTACGCCTGGGCGCGGAGATCTGCGGCGAGCCCGCCCACGACCCGGAGTTCGCGGTCGCCGACTTCGTCGCGCTGCTCGGCCTCGAGACCATCAACACCCGCTACCTGGAGCGCCTGCAGGGCGCGGCCAACAGCCTGGATGCCCGGTGATATCCCATGATGCCCGCTCTGCTCTCCCCGGAGGCCGGTGCGCTCTCGTGCCCGCCCGCCGAGCCCACCGCCCACTCCTGGATGCCCCACAGCCCGTGTGGCGCTTCGTGTGTCGACTCTCCCGCTGAGGCGGGTGCGCTGCGGGTCGCGGCCCGCGTGCTCGGCATCGCGGGGGTGCTGCTGAGTTTCCCGATCGCGCATGTCGCCACGCCGCGTCGCCGCCGCACAGGTCTGCAGCGCCGCTATGCGCGAGCCCTGCTGGCCTGCTGCGGAATTCGGGTCCGGATCGCCGACGAACGCGCCGCGGGGGACCGTCGTGACGGCGGTGTCCTGGTGGTGGCCCGCCACATCGGCTGGACCGACATCCTCGCGCTGACCGCTGTGGAGCCCATGGGCTTCGTGGCCCGCGCGGATCTGGTGGAGTGGCCCGCGCTCGGTGACGTGGCCAAGAAGGTGCGGGTCATCCCGATCGATCGGGAGCGGCTGCGCCAACTGCCGTCGGTCATCGAGACCACGGCGGCCCGGCTCTCCGCCGGTGACCGCGTCTGCTTCTTCCCCGAGGGCACCACCTGGTGCGGTCGCGCGCACGGCACACTGCGGCCCGCGCTGTTCCAGGCGGCCGTCGATTCCGGGGCGCCGGTGCAGCCGCTGCGGCTGCGGTATGTGAACGCCGCGGGCGAACTGTCCACGGTCCCCGGCTTCGTCGGGGTGGACTCGCTGGCGGACTCGTTCCGGCGGGTGCTGCGGTCCAAGGGCGTGGTCGCCGAGATCACCCTGCGGCCGCAGCTGGTCCCGGACACCGACCGGCACGAGCTGGCGCGGCGCTGTGAGCAGGAGCTGGAGGGCGACACCGTCGCCCGTGCCTTCACCGATGTGATCCACGGCTCGGAGCACCTCGCAGCTATCGGTACCGGCGCGACGCGGCAGGCCGCGGTCGACCGGGTGTGATTCGGATCAATTTCACAGGGTATTAGGGGATTTCACCGGTTTGCGCTGAATGTCCGTTAGGGGGTTGCGCCGTCGTCCGGTCTCCGGACCCCCTAATTGTCGCTAGTTCTCAGCTTCCAGGCCGACCAGTCGGTAACGCCCGGCCCGCGTTATTCGACGGCAAGGCAATCGAATAACGACGTCTGGAAGCGAATACATCAATGTCGGCAAGGACATTCCCGGTTGCCGTGGTCATCGCCGCGGCCGTAGCTCTCTGCGCGCCGTCAGCCACCGCTGACCCCACCACCACCGCGCCCGCCCCGGGCCTCGGCCTCGGCGTCGATGTCAACGTCGGCCCGGGCGGGCTCGGCGTCGACGTGAACACCGGCGCCCACGTAGGCGGAAACGCCGGCGGCGGTGTGCAGGCCGGTGGTAATACGCAGGCCGGTGGCAATGCCAATGGTGGCGTCCAGGCGGGCGGTAATACGCAGGCCGGCGGGAATGCCAATGGTGGCGTGCAGGTCGGTGGCAATACGCAGGCCGGTGGCAATGCCAATGGTGGCGTGCAGGTCGGCGGTAATACGCAGGCCGGTGGCAATGCCAATGGTGGCGTGCAGGTCGGCGGCAATACGCAAGCCGGTGGAAACGCGGGCGGCGGCGTGGATGTCGGCGGTGGCGTCCAGACGGGCGGAAACGCCGGTGGCGGCATCGATATCGGTGGCGGTGTGCAGACCGGTGGTAATGCCAACGGTGGCCTGGATATCGGTGGCGGTGTGCAGACCGGTGGTAATGCCAACGGCGGCCTGGACATCGGCGGGGGCGTGCAGACCGGTGGTAATGCCAATGGTGGCGTGCAGATCGGCGGGGGCGTGCAGACCGGTGGCAATGCCAACGGCGGTGTGCAGATCGGCGGCGGTGTCCAGGCCGGTGGCAATGCCAACGGCGGCGTGCAGGTCGGCGGCAACACCAATATCGGTGGCGAGGCGCAGGGCGGCGGCCTGGGCGGCGTCGACCTGACCGTGTCCGGCGGCGCGGCCGCGGGCGCGGATGTGGTGAACGGCATGACGATTCCGATCGGCGCGAGCACCGGCATCCCCGGCGGCATCGCGGCGACCGACGCGGTCCCGGCCGGCGGCTACAAGATTCCGAAGGGCGCGCCGGAGACCGGTGCGGGCGGCATGGCGGGCGCCCGATGATGACCGGACGCCGAAACATGATGAGCACGACGCCGGTCCGCCGCAGACCGTTGGCCGCCGTGGCCGCGGTGCTGGCGGCCACCGCGGCCCTGGTCTCGGGCTGCGTTTCCTCCGGCGGTTCGGACGCGCCGTCGACCTCGCGGGTGCCGACCACGGTCGCGGTGAAGACGGCCGCGTCGATCACCCGGTCCACCCCGGTGTCGTTCGCGATTCCCTCGATCAATGCGGCCGGATCGCTGATCTCGGTGGGCCTCAATGCCGATGGCTCGGTCCAGGTGCCCGCCGACTATCAGCAGGCCGCCTGGTACCAGCAGGGTCCTGCCCCCGGTGAGCAGGGCTCGTCGGTCATCCTCGGCCATGTCGACTCCTACAAGGGCCCGGGTGTGTTCTTCGCCCTGAAGAAGGTCAAGAAGGACGACATGATCGACGTGACCCGCGCCGACGGCAAGGTCGCGCACTTCAAGGTCACCGATGTGCGGATGTACCTGAAGTCGGAATTCCCCGACCAGACCGTGTTCGGCCCTCGTGGCGGCGCGACCCTGCAGGTCGTCACCTGCGGCGGCGACTTCGACAAGAACGCCAAGAGCTACCTGTCGAACGTGGTCGTCTTCTCCTCGCTGGACTCGGTGACCTAGCCGGGGGTGACGGTGACCTAGCCGAGAGTGACGGAGCCCACCGCGCGGTCGCGGACTGATCAGGAATCGAGAAGCACTGGTCAGGCCCGCGACCGTAGCGTCGTGGACATGACCTCCATCGAATTCATCACTCTCGATGTCGCCGATCCCGAGGCGGCCGCCCACTTCTACGCCACCGCCTTCGGCCTGGACGCCGAGCTGCGGTTCCGCGCCGCCCAGGAGCCCAGCACGGGCTTCCGCGGCTACACCCTGTCCCTGACCGTCGCCCAGCCGGCGGACGCCGACGCCTACCTCGACGCGGCCGTCGCCGCGGGCGCGACGGTGCTGAAGCCCGCGGTCAAATCGATGTGGGGCTACGGCGGCGTGGTCCAGGCCCCCGACGGCGCGATCTGGAAGGTCGCCACCTCCGCCAAGAAGAACTCGGGCCCCGCGACCAAGCGTTTCGAGTCCCTGGTCCTGCTGCTCGGCGTCGCGAATATCGGTGCCGCCAAGCGCTTCTACATCGACCACGGCCTGCCCGTGGCCAAGAGCTTCGGTCCCGTGTACGTCGAATTCGACACCGGCTCGGGCCCGATCAAGCTGGCCCTCTACAAGCGCCGCGCACTCGCGAAAGACGCGGGCGTGCCCGCCGACGGCACCGGCTCGCACCGGCTCACCATCGGCGGCTCCGAAACCTTCACCGACCCCGACGGTTTCGCCTGGACACCCGCCAGCCAGCCCGTCACTCGGTGATCCGCGGCGCGGTCAGGGCACGATGACGGCGCGGCCAAGCCCCGGGGGCCCGGTCTCAGTCCCAGGTGTAGGTGCCGTCGAGCAGGGCTTCCAGCAGCGGGCGGTGCATGACGAAGTCGTCGCGGTCCTCGGGTTCGGTGGTCTCGCCGAAGTGGATCATGCGCCGCCAGATGCGGGCCATGACGATGCCGTGGCGCAGTGCGGCGTACAGGAGATGCCAGTCCATGTCCTGCGGCGCGTGGCCGGTGCGCTCGGTGTAGAGCCGCTCGACGTCGCTGCGGCGCAGGAAGTCCGGCAGCCCGGGCTGGTCGAAGCGGACGGCCATGTCCTGGAAGAACCGGTGCATGAAGATCGGCCACGCCACGTCGAGTTCGCGAGGGCCGATGGCGGCCATCTCCCAGTCCAGCACCGCGGTCGGGTCGCCGCCGTCGAACATGATGTTGCCGGGCCGGGCGTCACCCCAGGTGAGCACGTCCGCGCCGGATTCGGTCGGCCAGTTGCGCTCGAGCCAGTCGAAAGCGCGCTCCAGCACGGGGATTCCGAACCCGTCGCGGGCGAGCGCCCACTCGTACCAGTCGCGCTGGGCCTGGAAGTGGCTGCGCAGCGCGGAGCCGTCCCCGGCCAGCATGGGGAAGCGCCGGGCAGGTTCGTCGATGGCGTGCACCTGCGCGATCACCTCGACGGTGTGGCGGGTGATCGCCGCCCGCTCCTCGGGCGTGGCGTCGAACAGCCAGCCGGTGAAGACGTAGGGCGGATTGTCCTCGCAGACCCGCCCGGCGACGCGGCCCATGACGAAGAACGGTGAGCCGAGCACGCCGGGATCGGTTTCCAGCCAGTGCAGTTCGGGCAGCGGTGCGTCGACCGCGTCGGCCACACCCGACATGACGGCGAACTGTGTTTCCAGATCGTAGGTTTCGAACAGCGGGAACGAATCCGCCTCGGGGGCGAGCCGCGCCACGAACCGCCCGCCGCGGGATTCCCCGGCGACGCTCCACTCGGCGTCGAAAAGCAGTGTGGCGCTCGACATCCCGCCGCCCTTGGGCTTGACCAGGCCGGTGACCCGCGGCGTGGCGTCGGCGTCGACGCGGGTGGCCAGCCAGTGTTCCAGCCGCACGGTCAGCTCGTCGTTGTCGCGGTCGGAAACCGTGAGTTTCCAACTCTGGTCGGGCGCGGGGGCGGACATCTGCGGAGTTCCTCCTGGGGCGAAGAGCGAGTGAGCCGAGCCATGCTCTCCGGGACTGTAACGCGTTCTAATTTGTGGGCGAAACTGTCACGGCGCATGCTCCGATAGGTGGGACTCAAGTTGATATTCAGGGTTTTCGAGCCATTTACCCGAGCCGCTCGGAAATTGTCACTTGATGTAACACGTATCAGATTGCCCAATGCGGCGCTCCGAGCGCGGAGTGTGTTTTGTGGCCAGGTTCGCATTTGCTACGCGGTTTCGGTGCGAGTTGTCTACCGTCATGAATGCGCGCCGGTCATGTGGCGGACGGAAGGGGGCGGGGCGCAGTGACAACAGGATTGGCTTGTCCCAGTTGGTGTATGGCGCATGAGGAGACCGATCGGCCGGGACTCGACAGCGGGGGAACGCATTTCGGCCTGATGCTCGACGTCGATGACGTATCAACGTCGGCATCAGCGGGTTTCGTGCAGCTGCGGGCGACCGGTGAGGAGCTGCGGCACCGGCGGGTGGACCTGGTGTTCGCCCCGCATCTGTGGGTCGAGATGACCGAGGGACAGGCCTCCGATATCGCGCGGGCGCTGTGTGCCGGAGCGGCGCTGTGCGATCGGACCGTCGACTCCCCGGCCCGCTGTCCGGCCTGGTGTCGCTGCCACGACGATCCCGAGGGCTGGGTGCACTACGGCCCGAAGCGGGTGGTGGAGGTGTCGGGCGAGCCGCGCTCGGTGGAGATCCAGCTGTGCGCCTTCAACTGCGGCCACGACCGCAGGCTCATCATCGAATTCACCGTCGGCCACGAGGAGATCGTGGAATTCGCCCCGGCCGCCGCGCGCCGGATCGCCGCCCATTTGATGGAAGCCGCCGACCTGCTGGGTTGACGGCCCGGATTGTCGGCTCTCCGACCGGGTATTCGCCTACGATAGCTGGTGATTTGCGAGCTGTGGTCGCTTGCGTTCGTGCATGGGCCTGATCGTTCCTTCTCACGGCATAGGGGATCGGTGTGCGAAACATAGGTTTGTCCAGTTCGGTCCGGTTGCGCAGGGCGGCGCTGCTCGGCTGCTCCGCGGGCCTCGGCGTGGCCCTGCTGGTGACTCCGGCGCAGGCGCAGGTGCCCGGGGCCGAGGAGATCGCCCAGAAATACGAGCAGTTCGGCGGCACCGGATCCTTGCTCGGCAACCCGTCCGGTGACGTCCGCGAGGTGGCGGGCGGCGCGGTCCGCGATTATGCGGGCGGCGCGATCTACTACTCGCAGCCCACCGGCGCGCATATCCTCTACGGCGACATCCTGGCCGACTATCGGCAGTTCGGCGGGCCCGGCAGTGATCTCGGCTTCCCCACCAACGACGAATCGATGACGCCCGGCGACACCGGACGGTTCAGCGACTTCTCCGCGCCCGACGGCGCGGCCATCTACTGGACGCCCCGGCGGTCGTGGGTGGTCCGCGGTCCGATGCTCGCGGCCTACCGCACGCTGGGCGGACCGGCCGCCGAGCTCGGCTTCCCGGCCGCCGCCGCGACCGTCGACGCCGACGGCACCGTCACCCAGAAGTTCACCGGCGACAATGGCGCTGCGGAGATCTCCTGGAACCCGCAGCGCGGATTCGGCACGGTACCACGTGGTTTGGCTGCGGGTTTGGCCGGTTTGTCGGTTCCTGACGTGGCCGGTCAGCTCCCCGGCGGCACGGTGAACCTGCCGGAGGGCTCGGTGAACCTGCCCGACGGCAAGGTGCGGCTCCCGGACGGATCGATTCGTTTGCCAGACGGTAGCTTTCAGCTGTCGAATGGGAATGTCGTGCTGCCTGACGGCTCCATCAAGCTCCCCGACGGCTCGATCACCTTGCCGGAGGGCGCGGTTCGGCTGCCCGACGGTTCGCTCCGGTACGCGAACGGTCTGATCCGGATGCCGGACGGTGTATTCACGCTGCCCGAAGGTGCGGTGCAGCTGCCCGACGGCACCGTGAAGATGCCCGACGGTTCGATCGTGTTCCCCAGTGGCGGTGTGAAGATGCCCGACGGGTCCCTCAAGCTCCCGGGGATGTCGGCGCCGAGCACCGACCGGGCCGAGGGCTGGTTCACCAAGTTCAAGCACAACCTGGGTTGGTGGTGGCCGATCGCGCTGCTGGCCATCGCGGCAGCGATCATCGGACTGCTCGCCGTGCTGGTGTGGGCGTGGCGGAAGTTCCGCGGCGGCAACGGATCGGGCCGCTCGGATGCGACGGTCGGCGCGACCAGGCCCGTAGGGGATGCCAAGAGTCTGATCGCGGAGGCGCAGAGCGACACGATGCGCATGACGGGTGGCGGATTGGATGGGCGGGGCGGCGGGGTCGATGCGCGGGGCGCCGCATCCCGGGCCGCGGGTGTGGTCGGTGACGCCGCCGCGGGCACCGGCAACCTGGGCAGAAAGGCGGGTCTGGCAGCCGCAGGTGCCGGAGCCGTCGGTGTGGCCTCGCTCGGCAGGCGCAGCAGGATGACCACCGCGCCGCTGACGGCCGACCCCGAGCTGGACACCATGCTCCGCGGTCTGGGTGACGGCGCCGTCCTCGACATCACGTACGGCGAAGCGTTGCAGGGTCTTTCGCCGGTGGTGGTCGGCGCCAAGCTGCTGGTCGACGAGAACCTGAGCCCCCGGCTGGCCGAACGGCTGGAGGCCGCGGGCTACGACGTGGCGCACGCGCGGGATATCGGCCTGTTCGGTGGCGACAACCGGCGGGCGCTGGAGCAGGCGAAGTCGAGCGGCCGCACCCTGGTGACCGCCGAGCGGACCTACGTTCCCGATCTCGTCGCGGGCGCGTCGGTGCCGAGCGTGGTGCTGCTGCACTCGGCGGACGCCACGGTCGACGATCAGGTGACGGTGCTGAAGCAGGCGCTGCCGCGGCTGAATCAGCTGCTGTCCGGTGGCGCCCTGGCGGTGCTGTCGGAGCAGCGGATCCAGGCGTGGCGTCTGCCGTCGTCGCGCGGCTAGGTTCGAATTCACCGGTTCTCCCGTGGCGCCGGCGCCGATGCGTTCGCAGTGGCGCCGGCGCCATTTCTTTTGTGCGACTTGTCCTTTTGTAAAGAATGCGCGGCGCGCCCGCAACGCATGAGGTGACGCAATCCCGTATTCGACTCGTCAAGCCCAGTGACATCGGCCCGGCATTCGTCTGCGTCGCCACTTTCCTTTCGGTTAGGACGGTGTCGTGAACAATGTGAGTTCTGGATCGTCACGGTCGCGAGCACGATGTCTGCGAATTCCGCGGGCCCGGGGTCGGGTTCGAATTGTGTTACGGGAAGCGGGGTTCCGGCCTGGCCGCGACCGCCGGCCTCGTCGTGGATCGGGTCTGCTCGCTGCCCTTGGACTTCTCGATGATCGGGCTGAGCCGCCCGCCCGGCCGCTGACAGTCTCGAGCACTCGGCGGTTTCCGCTGTCAGCGCGCGGTCGGCGGGCTGTCAGCGGCCGCGGCCATCGTTCGTGTGTGTGCCGGAGCGACGGCCACCACCACGAAGGAGGACACCATGAACAACTCGGCGATCGCGCGGCTGGAAACGCTGGCGCATCGGATGGAGCCGGCCGCACGGGTCGACCGCGACGCGCGGGACTGGCTGACCGAGGTGCGGACCGCCATCCTCGAACTGCGGCAGCAGCCCGCGCCCGGGTTCCGATCGGGCGGCGGCCTCCTGGAGTCGGTCGGTGAGGGCCTGGCCCTGGGCGCGGGCTTCGCCGTCGGCGAGGAGATCGTCGAGGACCTGTTCGACTGGTGAACCGGCCCGCGGGTATGGCGGGAATACCGACGCGACGGCGGCGGCTATCCTTGGACGGTCATGAAGTCGGCTTTCCCGGGTCCGGTCGGTGCCCAGACGGTCTACCTCGATCACGCGGCGACTACCCCGATGTTCCCGGTCGCGGTCGAGGCCATGTGTGCTGCGCTGGGGGTGACGGGGAACGCCTCGTCGCTGCACGGGTCGGGACGGGCCGCCCGGCGGCTGCTCGAGGAGGCTCGGGAGTCGATCGCGGCGGGGCTGGGGGCGCGGCCCTCGGAGGTGATCTTCACCTCGGGCGGGACCGAGAGCGACAATCTCGCCGTCAAGGGGATCTACTGGGCGCGCCGTGACGCCGACCCGAAGCGGAACCGGATCCTGGTGAGCGCGGTCGAGCATCACGCGGTGCTGGACACCGTGGAGTGGCTCGAACAGCACGAGGGCGCGCGGATCACGTGGCTGGAATGCGACGCCGAGGGCGTCGTGTCGCCGCGCACGCTGCGGGCCGCGCTGGCCGAGCACGCCGAGGAGACGGCGCTGGTCAGTGTCATGTGGGCCAATAACGAGGTCGGGACGATCCAGCCGATCCCGGAGTTGGCCGCGGTGGCGCAGGAGTTCGACGTGCCGATGCACAGCGACGCGGTGCAGGCGGCCGCCCAGCTGCCCATCGATTTCGCGGCCAGCGGGCTGGCGGCGGCCAGTTTCGCCGGGCACAAGGTCGGCGGGCCGCACGGGGTCGGGGTACTGCTGCTGGGCCGGCAGGTGCCGGCGGTGCCGCTGCTGCACGGCGGCGGGCACGAGCGGGATCTGCGCTCGGGCACCTCGGACGTGCCCGCGGCGGTGAGCCTGGCGGCCGCCCTCCGTGAGACCGTGGCGGGCCTGGAGCTGCGCGCGGTGGAATTGGAGCGGCTGCGGGACCGGCTCATCGACGGTGTGCGCGCCGTCGTGCCGGACGCGGTGCTCAACGGGGGTACCGGTGAGCGGCGGCTGCCGGGCAACGCCCACTTCACGTTCCC
Organism: Nocardia sp. CA-145437; assembly: GCF_050956485.1. Lineage (NCBI taxonomy): Bacteria > Bacillati > Actinomycetota > Actinomycetes > Mycobacteriales > Nocardiaceae > Nocardia > Nocardia sp. CA-145437. The sequence continues at coordinate 2,071,467 of NZ_CP191204.1, forward strand.
GGGCTGCGAGGGCGACTCGCTGCTGATGCTGCTCGACGCCGCCGGGATCGAATGCTCGACCGGATCCGCGTGCAATGCCGGAGTCGCCGGACCCTCCCATGTGCTGCTGGCCATGGGCGTGGAACCGGGCCGCGCGCGTGGATCTCTGCGATTCTCATTGGGACACAATTCGACCGACGCCGATATCGACGCCCTACTGGCCGCGCTGCCGCAGGTGGTCGAGCGGGCGAAGGCGGCCGGACTGGCCGGAGCGAAGGGAGGCTTCTAGATGCGAGTACTTGCCGCGATGAGTGGTGGCGTGGATTCCGCCGTGGCGGCCGCCCGCGCCGTGGACGCCGGACACGAGGTGGTCGGCGTGCACCTGGCGCTGTCGGCGAGCCCGGGCACGCTACGCACCGGGTCGCGCGGCTGCTGCTCGAAGGAGGACGCCGGTGACGCCCGGCGGGCGGCCGACGTGCTCGGAATCCCGTTCTACGTCTGGGATTTCGCGGACCGGTTCAAGGAGGACGTGATCGACGACTTCGTCGCCGCGTACGCCGCCGGCGAGACCCCCAACCCGTGCCTGCGCTGCAACGAGAAGATCAAGTTCTCGGCGCTGGCCGACCGCGCGGCGGCGCTCGGCTTCGACGCCGTCGTCACCGGGCACTACGCCCGCTTGGCGGACGGCGTGCTGCGCCGGGCCGTGGACGCGGACAAGGATCAGTCCTACGTGCTGGCCGTGCTGACCGCGGATCAGCTGTCGCGCGCCATGTTCCCGGTCGGCGACACCCCGAAGCCGCAGATCCGCGCCGAGGCCGCCGAGCGCGGGCTGGCCGTCGCCAACAAGCCCGACAGCCACGACATCTGCTTCATCCCCTCCGGTGACACCCAGGCCTTCCTGGGCGCGAAGATCGGCATCCGCCCGGGCGCGGTGCTCGACGCCGACGGCACCAAGCTCGCCGACCACGAGGGCGTGCACGGGTTCACCATCGGCCAGCGCAAGGGTCTGGGCCTGCCCGGCCCGGCCGCCGACGGCAAGCCGCGCTACGTCACCGGCATCGACCCCGACACCGGCGACGTGCACGTGGGTTCGGCCAAGGACCTGGAGGTGTGGACGGTGCTCGCCGACCGCGCCATCTGGACGTCCGGCGAAACCCCTTCCGGCCCCATCGACTGCGTCGCCCAGGTGCGGGCCCACGGCGGCACCGCCCCCGCGGTCGCCGAGGCCGTCGACGGTGGCCTGGTGGTGCGGCTGCGAGAGCCGCTGACCGGGGTGGCCCGCGGCCAGGCCGTGGTCCTCTACCGCCCCGACACCGACGGTGACGAGGTGCTGGGCAGCGGCACCATCTCCGGCACCGAACGCGAACCGCACTCGTACGCAAGCGAACTGGTCTCGGATAGCGCCCGGTGAGCGACCGTCCCTCGCGCAGCGGCGCGAAGTCATATGTGGCACGACAGATCCGGCCCGTTCTCGGTGGCCGGATCGTGTGGCGCACCGGTCTGGCGCAACCGGCCGGTCTGCGGCCCAAACGCGGCCCCGGCAAGGTCCGGCTCGGCAAGGGCGCCAATCGGGCCTCGGCCGACCCGGTGGGGCAGCCCGCCCGCGCCGATACCGGCGAATTCCAGCCCGGCGAAGCGCAACCCGGCCCCGAGGGCCCGCACGACGCCGGGACCGGACCCTCGTCGGACCGCAACCCCGACCATTCCGGGCGCAAGCGCGCCGTGACCGTCCGGGTCGCCCCCTACGCCGAACGCGGTCGCGTCCCCACCGGCGCACCCGCCGAGGGCACCGCGGGCAAGACCTGGGACTGGTTCGTCAATACGACCTGCTGGGACTGGTACACGAACTCGAGCGGGAAGACCGATCGCGGCGATGCCGGTGAGTGACAACGCCTTCGCGCTGCCCGGCGGTATCGCGACCGGCGTCGGTTCGTGGCCGGGCGCCGACCCGCGCGAGGCGGCGGCGACCGTGGTGGGGGAGCTGGGTCGGCTGCCGCACCTGGTCGAGCTGCCGGCCCGCGGCTTGGGCGCGGACATGATCGGGCGGGTGTCCGGGCTGCTGGTGGACATGCAGTTCGACAGCACCACCCGCGGGTACCGGCTGGGCGCGCGGCCCGGCGCGGTCTCGCGGCGCGCCAACGACCTGTTGCGCACCGATCTGGACGCGCTCGAAGAGGCGTGGGAGACCGGTGGTTTGGCCGGCTCCGGTCATCCGGTGAAGGTGCAGGTGGCGGGCCCGCTGTCGGTGGCCGCGGAGGTCGAACTGCCCGGTGGGCATCGCATCCTCACCGATTCCGGTGCGCTGCGCGACCTTTCGGAATCCCTGGCCGAGGGGGTCGCCAACCATGTCGTCGAGGTCGCCAAGCGGCTCGGCACCCCGGTGATCCTCCAGATCGACGAACCGCACCTGACGGCTGTCCTGAACGGGACGCTGAAGGGCGTGAGCGTCCTGAACACGGTGCGCGCCATGCCCGAACCCGAGGCCCTGCACGTCCTCGACGCCGTCGCCGCGCGGCAGTCGGTCCCGGTCCTGATCCACTCCTGCGCCGACCGCCCCGCCCTCGGCTTCCTCCGCACGTCCGCCGCGAGCGCGATCGGGTTCGACCTGGCCGCCATCGGCACCCGCGACCTGGACCGCATCGGCGAATTGCTGGACGCCGGAAAGCATCTGGTCCTCGGCCTGGTCCCCACCGCCGAACCGGCCAAGCCGGTCACCTGGCGTGACATCGCCGAACCCGGTGTGCGCCTGATCGACCGTCTCGGCTTTCCTCGCCGCCTGCTCGCCGACCAGATCCTGGTCTCCCCGGCCTGTGGCCTGGCCGGCGCCTCCCTGTCCTGGGCCCGCCGCGCGGTGAGCCTGGCCGCGGAGACCGCCCGCGCCTACGCCGACGAGCCCGAGGCCCTCAGCTTCGAGTAGCCGCTACATCCGCTCGACGATGTCGAGTGCGATGGCCACCGCCGCCGCGTTGCTCTCCTCGTCGGACAGCTCCAGGTCCCCCATCATGGACAGGCTCCAGCTGATGGCCAGGAGCGCCTGCCGGGCGTGGAACACGGTCAGCGGCTCCCGGCTCGGCGCGCTCATCAGGTCCGCCAGCACCCGGAACTGGTAGCGCAGGCTCGTCCCGAACCCGAGGTCCCGGAACGCGGGCTGATTCTCGTGCCAGAACCGGATCATGTCCTTGCCGAGACTGTGCAGCAGCGCCCCGTACCGGATCACGATCGCCCGGGCTCGCTCCCGCCCCTCGGGCGCGCCCTCGGACCAGGTCACGATCTCGTCGATGCCGCCCCGCAGATCCTCCGACAGACTGGCGACGATGTCTTCCTTGGTCCGGAAGTGGTAGTACAGCGCGGCTTTCGTGACTCCCAGGCGTTCGGCGATCTCCCGCAACGAGGTCTTCTCGTATCCGCGCTCCGAGAACAGCTCCATGGCGACGGCCCGAATCCGCTCCCGCGTGTCACTACGACGCCCGTCCATCGAATCCCTTCGTTGTGCTTGCCCGCCATTTTGCTTGACGCCCGGCTAGGTGAAAGCCTAGCGTCTTGCTCACCGCCAGATACCTAGCCGGGCGGCAAGTTAATTCACTCGCGGGGAGTAGTGACATGACCGAATCAGCAGCGAAAGTGCCGGTCGACGGCGTGGCCATGACGGCGATCGGGGTGGCCGTCATCCGGGCGCGGGAGTCCGAACGTCCCGACCGCCTCTACGACGACCCGCAGGCCGCGGCCTTCGTGGCCGCCGCCCGCACGGGTTTCGATCCGGACCGTTGGGCCCGCGTGGAGGCCGTGGCCGACCAGTTCTACGAGGGCCGCACCGTCGGCGTGCACCTGGTCGACGAGCGATTCCGTGCGGCGATCACCGCGGGCTGCGCCCAAATCGTCCTATTGGGAGCCGGTTTGGACACGCGCGCCTACCGCATGCCCCTCCCGCCCGGAACCCACGTGTTCGAGATCGATCTCCCGGAACTCTTCGCCTTCAAGGAGCCCGTCCTCGCGACCCTCCCCGCCACTCCCGCCTGCCACCGCCACGTGGTCGTCTCCGACCTCCGCGACGACTGGCGAACCCCCTTGCTGGCAGCCGGTTTCGCCCCGAGCGTCCCCACCTACTGGGTGGACGAGGGCTCGCTCGGCTATCTGAACCAGGACTGGAACCAGCGCGTGGTCCGCACCCTCACCGACCTCTCCGCCCCCGGCAGCCGCTTCGGCGCGGCCCGCTACGTCGTCGACCCCGACGCTCCGCAGTACCGCGACCTCCGCCACCTGGTCGCCGGTGACCACGCCTCTGACCCGGCCCCCATCGCCATATCCCAGGACTTCGACGTCCGGTCCTGGCTCGATTCTCTCGGCTGGTCCACCGAGTTCCGCAGCTGGAACGATATGACGGCCCACCTCGACCGCCCGGTCGGTCCCCTCGACCCCCGCATCGGCAATATCGCGGCTGTCCGCCGCTGACGATCACCGCGTGGCCGGAGGATCAGCCCTGATCCTTCGGCCGCTTCGAGCCGAAGTAGGGGCGGGCGCCCGGGTGGCCGAGCTGCCATTTGTCGGGCTTGCCGGTGGGATAGGCGACGGGGATCCGGTCGCCGATCGACGGCCACTGGTTGACGTCCCAGGCGAAGCGGCCGTAGACCTCGTGGGCCACCACGGTCGGGCCGGAGATGCTGCCGCTGATGGTGACGTACTGCTCGCCGGGTTCGGCCGGGCGGGGGCTCACGCCGGTGACGTGCAGGGTGCCGGATTCGAGTTCGGCGGGGGCGCCGAAGCCGGGCAGGGCGCGGGCGCCGCCGCCGTTGGCGCGGCGGTAGTACATCACGGTCGCGGCCAGAGCGCCGCCGATCAGCAGGACGAACGCGAGCTGGATGAGCATGGAGTCCATGCTAGGCGGCGTCGCGTCCGGCCCCGGGCGCGGCTAGTGGGCGGTGAGTTCGGACACGCCGTGGTGGCGGCGGAGCTGCCAGACCGTGGTGCGCTTGGACTGGGAGCGGCCGTTGCCGCGGTCGATCAGGGTGCGGTTGGCGGTGGTGAACACCAATTGCGCGCCCTGGGTATTGGTTTCGGGGTTCTGGAACAGCTGGATGAGGCTGTCGGCGGTCTCGGGGGTGAGGGCGGCGTCGATATCGTCGACCGCCAGCACGCCGCCGGTGTCGAGGGCGTCCAGCATGGGCGGGAGCAGGCGCAGCATGGCCAGGGTGGCGCTGGACTCGTCGGCGATGTCGAAGGCGGTCTCGATGCCCTCGTGGGTGAGACCCAGGCCGACGCCCCGACGGGCCACCATGCGGGAGTACAGGGCGTCGCGGGCGGCGTAGAGGTTGGCCAGTTCGCGCTGCAGCAGGGTGACGGTGATGCCGTGCTCGAGAAACATCTCCTCGGCGTAGTTGGCCGACACCGTGCAGTTCTCGATTTCCTTTGTGGTGGACGAGATGTCGGTGTCCAGGTCACGCAGGTAGTCGGCGTACATGGGATCGTCCGAGGGCAGCAGCAGATCGGTGATGCCCAGGTCGGCGCCGCGCAGCAGGGTCAGCAGCCGCACCGCGTGATCGGTGGAGCGCGAGATGTGCGAGCCGACGCGGTGCGCGATCTCCTGCGGATCCGGTTGCCCGCACTGCACTTCCAGCAGCGACTGGAACCAGCGGTAGGCGGGCACCAGCGGTTCGGCGTACAGCTGCCCGGACAGGCTGAGCAGCAGCGCGTTCGGCCGCACCAGCGGCACCACCGCACCCAGGCCGTACCGGGCGGCCTCGAACATGGGCCCGATCCGGATGTCGTCTCCGGCGCGTTCGAAGACCACCCGCTTGCGATTGTGCGGATGCGAGTGCAGCCATTCCGCCGCCACATCGGCATTGTCGAGCCGGAATCCGTAGGTGTACGGGCAGCCCTCGCCGACGAAGTTGGCCACGAATTCCGAAGGGCGATCCGAGAATCCGAGATGCGGGGTGCGGTCGGGACCGGAGTACGGGTCCCACCCGGTGACCGAGTTCAGCACGGCGTCGCGCATGCGGTCGAGCGCGTCGATGAGGCCGGTCTTGCCGGTGGCGGCCGCGCCGTACACGGCGGTGACCGGCGTGGCGACCGGTCCGCTACCCCGGGTCAGCCGCAGCTCCTGCGGTTCGGCGAGGGACCGATGGTTCGTCACCTGAAAACTACGCAACACCCTGGACATCCTGCCGGTCGCGGGTCGGAAATGCGACTCACCTTATTCGGACGTGGCGGTCGGATCGCGGGCGGGCCGCGAATGACGCTGCGCGACAGCGCGAACGGTCGCGCGCGAGGGCCGCGACGCGCTCGCGGCGACTCGGCGCTGAGCCGTTCCGGTCCCGCGCGAATGCGGCTCGACGTGCGGGAATGTTTGATCAAACCTGTCGGTGGGGCGGGATAGAGTGCCTTCTGTGAGCGAATCGGGCAGCGAATCGGGCAAGGAGATCACCGCGGCGAGCGGGGACGAGCGGGTCGAGTGGCAGCGGCTGGCGGAGGAGGTTCGCGACCATCAGTTCCGCTACTACGTGCGGGACGCGCCGATCATCACCGACGGTGAGTTCGACGAGCTGTTCAACCGGCTGGTGGCGCTCGAGGAGTCGCATCCGGATCTGCGGACTCCCGACTCGCCGACCCAGCTGGTCGGGGGCGGCTTCACGACGGCGTTCGCGCCGGTCGACCACCTGGAGCGGATGTACTCGCTGGACAATGTGTTCAACGAGGACGAGATGCGGCAGTGGATCGCCAAGGTGGAGGCCGACGCCGGCGCCGACCTGCACTACGTGTGCGAGGTGAAGATCGACGGTGTCGCGCTGAACCTGGTGTACGAGGACGGCAAGCTGGTGCGCGGCGCCACCCGCGGCGACGGCCGCACCGGTGAGGACGTCACCCTCAATGCCCGCACCATCGAGGACATCCCGCACGAGCTGGTGCACAGCGACGAGTTCCCGGTGCCGAAGCTCCTCGAGGTGCGCGGTGAGGCGTTCATGACGCTGGCCGACTTCGAGGCGCTCAACGCCGCCATCGTGGCGGAAGGCAAACCGCCGTACGCGAATCCGCGCAATACCGCGGCCGGCTCGCTGCGCCAGAAGGATCCGGCGGTGACGGCCCGGCGGCGGCTGCGCATGATCTGCCACGGCTTCGGCCGCCTGGAGGGTTTCGCGCCGGAGTCGCAGCACGAGGCGTATAGCGCGCTGGCCGCCTGGGGTCTGCCGGTGTCGGCGCACACGGTGCGGGTGCGGGGCGCGGACGCGGTGGTCGACCGCGTCAACTATTGGGGCGAGCACCGCCACGACATCGAGCACGAGATCGACGGCCAGGTCGTCAAGGTCGACGAGTTCAGCCTGCAGCGCCGCCTGGGCGCGACGTCGCGCGCGCCGCGCTGGGCCATCGCCTACAAGTATCCGCCGGAGGAGGCCACCACCAAGCTGCTCGACATTCAGGTGAATGTCGGTCGCACGGGCCGGGTTACGCCGTTCGCGGTCATGCAGCCGGTGACGGTGGCGGGTTCCACGGTCGCCATGGCGACGCTGCACAATGCCTCGGAGGTGCAGCGCAAGGGCGTGCTCATCGGCGACACCGTCACCATCCGCAAGGCCGGTGACGTGATTCCCGAGGTGCTGGGCCCGGTGGTGGACGCGCGCGACGGCTCCGAGCGCGCCTTCGTGATGCCCACGCACTGCCCCGAATGCGGCACCGAGCTGGCCCCCGCCAAGGAGGGCGACGCCGACATCCGCTGCCCCAATCAGCAGTACTGCCCGGCGCAGCTGCGGGAGCGGGTGTTCCACGTGGCCGGGCGCGGCGCGTTCGATATCGAGGCGCTGGGCTACGAGGCCGCCATCGACCTGCTCAAGTCGGGCGCGATCGCCGACGAGGGCGACCTGTTCGCGCTCGACGAGGAGACGCTGCTCACCACCACCCTGTTCACCAACAAGGCGGGCACGCTGTCGCAGAACGGCAAACGCCTGCTGGAGAATCTGGAGTCCGCCAAGGATCGCCCGCTGTGGCGCGTGCTGGTCGGCCTGTCCATCCGGCACGCGGGTCCCACCGCGGCCCGCGCCCTGGCCACCGCCTTCGGCAGTATGGACCGCATCCGCGAGGCCTCGGCCGAGGAGCTGGCCGCCACCGACGGCGTCGGCCCGACCATCGCCGCCGCGGTCACCGAATGGTTCACCGTGCCATGGCATCTCGACATCGTCGACAAGTGGGCCGCCGCCGGTGTCCGCATGGAGGACGAGCGCGACGAGTCCATCGAACGCAACCTCGAGGGCCTGTCCATCGTGGTGACCGGTTCGCTGCAGACGTTCACCCGCGACGGCGCGAAGGAAGCGATCCTGATTCGCGGCGGCAAGGCCGCCGGATCCGTCTCCAAGAAGACCGCTTTCGTGGTCATCGGCGACTCGCCCGGTTCCAAGGCCGACAAGGCGGAGGAACTCGGCGTCCCGATCCTCGACGAAGCGGGCTTCGTCAAACTCCTCGAGGGCGGCCCCGAGGCGGTTTCGTAGCGACCTCCGGGTGCCGGTGCGGTGCGTGCTCGTGCGCTGCCCGCACCGGCGGGTGTTCGAGGCCGGGCGCGGATGCCGGGCTCAGATGCGGGGCGACGGCGGGATGACGGTGTGAGATCGATCGAGGACGGAGTTGTGGTGATGGGCGCGGACGGTGCCGCCGTGGTGATTCGGGATGCCGGGGTCGAAGATTTCGCCGCGGTCGGTGAGCTGACCGTCGAGGTGTACGTGGGCGAGGGGCATGTGAATCCCCAGAGCCTGTACGTCGCGGAGCTCGCCGACACCGCCACCCGCGCGGCGTCGGCGGAGATCCTGGTGGCCGTGCGCGGCGGGGAGCTGCTCGGCTCCCTGACCATGGCCCGGCCGGGCACGCCGTTCGCCGATATCGCCCGGCCCGGGGAGCTGGAGTTCCGGATGCTCGCGGTGTCCAAGCGCGCCCGCGGCCTCGGCATCGGCCGCGCCCTGCTGGAGCGGGTGATCGAGACCGCCCGCGCCGAGGGCTTCGACGCGGTGGTTCTCACCACCATGCCGACCATGGAGGACGCCCGCCGCATGTACGACCGGTTCGGTTTCGCGCATGTGCCGGAACGCGATTGGCACACCGATTCGGGGCTGCCGCTCACGGTCATGCGGTTCGAGGTCGCGGCGGGGGACTGACTCCGGCTCCGCCGTCAGTTGCGCGAATCGCCCGCTCTATAGGACCGGGCGCGGCGGACCGGCTCGGCCGTTCGGGCCGAGTCGGCCAACCTCGCGGGCCCGCGGGGATGTCTCCCGCGGGTGGGGCTCAGGTCAGCACGCCGTCGATGCAGAGCGACGCGGTGCGCCAGGTGGGTGTGGGCCGCGCGCCGTCGAAGGTCCATCCGGCGATGGGTTCGGCGGCTTTCCACAGCAGCACGTCCCCGGGCAGCCGGACCACCTGGTACACGTCGTCGGTGCCCGGGATCAGCTGATTGCCGACGCAGTAGTCGGTGTAGCTGGTGCCGGGTTGCCGTGCGCCCGGACTGAATTGACCGATCGGACTGCCGGTCGCGCCCGGAGTCCGCACCGTGGCGGGCCGGTCGGTATCGGCACCGGCGAACCAATACGGCGCCCCGGCGTCGGTGCCGCACCGGAAGCTGGTGCCGCCCGCGATGACGGTGCTGTCCTGCGGGTAAGTCGTTCCCGCCCACAGACACCCGGCGCGGGCCCGGCGCTCGCCGGCTTCCGCCTCGGCGGTCGCGGCGAGCGGCAGCCCGGCGACGGCCAGGGCGGCGATGGCGATGGGCGCGGCGGCGGCCCGCCCGAAGCGTCGCGAGCCGCGCCGGGTGGGGATCGAGGTGGAGCGCTCGGCGATCGAGGTAGGGCGCTCGGTGGTCGAGGTGGTCGGTGCGGGTCGGTGGGGCGTCGAAGCAGGCATGGTGGCTCCCTGGTCTCGGTGCGTGGTCAGCAGTGGCTGGCGAGCGCGGGACAGACGGTGTAGCCGGAACCGTCCCGGTTCCAGGTGGGTGTCCAGGTGGCCGGGTCGCCGCCGCCCACCCGGTTCGGGAGTGGGCTCGGCGGGCGGACCGCGCCGGGTTGGCGCGGATGCTGGTTCTGGAGCACGGGATTGGTGTCCCGGTGCTGGAAGCCGAGCGGATCGCGGGCGTGGATGCCGGTGTTGTCGTTGCCGTGAGTGACGATGCCGGGCCGGTTGCCGCGGTCCCCGGACGACCGCGACGGGTCGGAGGATCCGGGTGACGTGCCGCCGTGCGTGGACGGTTCGGCGGATGCCTGTCCCGCGGCGAGCACGGTGGCGCCGGCCAGCGGGGCCAGGATCAGGCCGATGCGGCGGAGGTGGGGTCGTGGTCGATGGGCGTGCTGCATGGCGTCATTGCCTCTCTGCGCGGCGTCTCGGCCGTTCCTTATCTACTAAGTGAGACCGTAGATGATCTACGTAGGTGAATAGTAGATAAAACCTGGGAATCTACTGAGTTCCTACGTAGGAAACGGGAGGCGCGCAGCGGCCCGCCAATGCGAAACGCCCCCACCGGATCTCCGGTAGGGGCGCGAAACGCGAGGTGAAAGGGGGTGTGGCTCAGCCCAGCACGGTCGCGACGATGCCGGCCAGGTAGCCCAGTCGAGCCACCTCCGAGGGCCGGAAGTCCGGTCCGCCCGGGCGGCCCAGCAACAGCACCTTGCCGGTGTTGCCGAGTGGCGCGGCCGCCAGTTTGGTGTCCATGTCCTTCCATAGATCCGGTACCCAGTCGGCGTCGCCATCGAGCACCGACGGCTTCTCCAGGGGCATCCACGGTGCGGAGGCGGCCTGTGTGGACGGCGCGCTCTGGGAGCCCACCACCCGGTAGGCGCCCTGCGGTCCCATGTCGATCACGGTCGACCAGCCGACCCGCAGCACCCGGGGCGCACCGTCGACGAGCACCTGCAACCGGTCGTCGCGTGCGTTGGCGACCTGGTCGATGAGCTCGAGTTCGCGGTGGGTGTCGAGGATCCCCGAGTACGGCCGCAGCGAATCCACTTGCACATCGTGCAGTGATTCGGCGGCGGTGATGAGGGTGTCGGGCAATGCGCCCGTCGGCACCTCGACGACGATGTCGTCGATCGCGAAGCCGTCGCCGCGCTCGACGACATCCAGCGAGAGGATGTCCGCGCCAACGGAACCCAGTGCCAGCGCCAGCGATCCGAGACTCCCTGGGCGATCCGGAAGTTGCACGCGAAGCAGGTATGACACGTGCCTTCCTTTCTTTACTGTGCGACCGAAACTTTCCGACGGGTACCCGAGTCCCGCAATACTTACACCCTCGAGAGCCCGTTATCGAATCGAAGCATCCGCTGTGACGTGGGCCACCTACCGGTGGGTCACACATTGATGGTGCCAGGTCCGGCGCGTACCTGCGACCGGTGGCCGAAGGTGAACCCACTAGGCTGTCGGATGGCCAATCACCTAGCTCGAACCATGCCGAAAGGGGTCCCGCGGTGCCCGCCATCTCCAGGGACGAGGTAGCCCACCTCGCCCGGCTGTCCCGGCTCGCTTTGACGGACGACGAACTCGATCTGTACGCCGGTCAGCTGGATTCCATCCTGACCCACGTCGCACAGATCTCGCAGGTCGCCGCCGCCGATGTGCCCGCCACCGCATCCCCGAATCCGGAGACCAACGTGACGCGCCCGGATGTGCCGCGCCCGTGCCTGACTCCGGACGAGGCGCTCGCCATGGCCCCGGCCGTCGAGGAGCAGCGGTTCATGGTTCCGCAGATTCTGGGAGAGGGCGAATGACGGACCTGACCAAGCTGTCCGCGGCGGAACTCGCGGACAAGATCCACGCCCGCGAGGTGTCCTCGGTCGAGGTCACCGAGGCCCACATCCGCCGCATCGCCGAGGTCGACGGGGAGATCAACGCCTTCCTGCACGTCGCGGGCGAGCAGGCGCTGGTCACCGCCGCCGAGGTGGACCGCCAGGTCGCCGCCGGGACCGTGGCCTCGCCGCTGGCCGGTGTTCCCTTGGCGCTCAAGGACGTTTTCACCACCGTCGACATGCCGACCACCTGTGGGTCGAAGATGCTCGAGGGCTGGGTGTCGCCCTACGACGCGACGCTGACCACCAAGCTGCGCGAGGCGGGCATCCCGATCCTCGGCAAGACGAACATGGACGAGTTCGCCATGGGTTCGTCGACCGAGAACTCGGCGTACGGCCCGACCCGCAATCCCTGGGACACCGAACGGATTCCGGGCGGCTCGGGTGGTGGCTCGGCCGCCGCGCTGGCCTCCTTCCAGGCTCCGCTGGCGATCGGCACCGACACCGGCGGCTCGATCCGCCAGCCCGCCGCGGTCACCGCGACCGTCGGCACCAAGCCGACCTACGGCACCGTGTCCCGCTTCGGCCTGGTCGCCTGCGCGTCCTCGCTGGATCAGGGTGGCCCGTGCGGTCGCACCGTGCTGGACACCGCGCTGCTGCACGAGGTCATCGCCGGGTACGACCCGCGTGACTCCACCTCCCGCAACGTGCCGGTGCCGCCGGTGGTCGCCGCAGCCCGCGAGGGCGCCAAGGGCGACCTGTCGGGCCTGAAAGTCGGTGTGGTGCGCGAGCTTCACTCCGACAGCTACCAGCCCGGCGTCCTCGCCTCCTTCGACGCCGCGGTCGCGCAGCTGAAGGAGCTGGGCGCCGAGGTGATCGAGGTGTCGTGCCCGCACTTCGAGTACGCGCTGCCCGCCTACTACCTGATCCTGCCGTCGGAGGTGTCGTCGAACCTGGCGCGCTTCGACGCCATGCGGTACGGCCTGCGCGTCGGCGACGACGGCACCCACTCGGCCGAGCAGGTCATGTCCATGACCCGTGAGGCCGGACTGGGCCCGGAGGTCAAGCGCCGCATCATGATCGGCACCTACGCGCTGTCCTCGGGCTACTACGAGGCCTACTACGGCCAGGCCAACAAGGTCCGCAACCTGATCGCGCAGGACTTCGACAAGGCGTACGAGACGGTCGACGTGCTGGTGTCGCCGACCAGTCCGTTCACCCCGTGGAAGCTGGGCGAGAAGGTCAACGACCCGCTGGCCATGTACCTCTCGGACCTGTGCACGCTGCCCACCAACCTGGCCGGGCACTGCGCCATGTCGGTGCCGTCCGGGCTCAGCGCGGACGACGGCCTCCCGGTCGGTCTGCAGATCATGGCCCCGGCGCTGGCCGACGACCGCCTGTACCGGGTCGGTGCGGCCTACGAGGCGGCCCGCGGCCCGATCGCCTGATCGGTCCGATCCCGCAAGCGAATTCGGCCCCCGCCGGTGTCGACCGGCGGGGGCCGTTCGCTGTCCGCGGCGGTGGCGGGTCCTTCCGGCCGATCCGGCATTGCCTGCGACGCGTCGGTCCCGACCGGTAGGCTGGCAGCGTTTCGGCGTGTGTGAAGGGTTTGTCAGGGGATGTTGCGACGCGGCGAAGTCTTCGCGGGCTACGTGATCGAGCGCGAAGTGGGCCGTGGCGGAATGGGTTCGGTCTACGCGGCCCGCCACCCTCGGCTCCCGCGGCTGATCGCGCTCAAACTGCTGCACCGGGAGATGTTCGGCGACAACGAGACCCGGCAGCGCTTCGAGCGTGAGGCCGATGTGATCTCCCAGCTCGACCACCCCAACATCATCACCGTCTTCGACCGCGGCGACGAGGGTGAACAGCTGTGGATCGCCATGCAGTACGTGGACGGCGTCGACGGCGCGTCCATCGACCCCTTCGACCTGCCCCCGGACCGGGCGGTCGAGATCATCGTGCAGACCGCGGCCGCACTGGATTACGCGCACGCGCGCGGCGTCCTGCACCGCGACGTGAAGCCCGCCAACCTGCTGCTGTCGCGCTCCGGCGGTATCGGCACCGGCTTCGCCGAACGGGTCCTGCTCAGCGACTTCGGCATCGCCCGGGTGCTCGACGACACCGCGCACCTGACCCGCACCGGCATGCTCAACGCCACCCTCGCCTACGCCTCCCCGGAGCAGCTGACCTCCGCGCCCATGGGGCCGCGCTCGGACCAGTACTCCTTGGCCTGCACACTGTTCCGGCTGCTCACCGGGCGCGGGCCCTTCGACGCGCCGAACATCGCGACCGTCATGCTCGGGCACTTGCAGTCCCCGCCGCCCCCGGCGAGCCAGTTCCGGCGCGACGTGCCCGCCGAACTGGACACGGTGCTGCGGCGCGCGTTGTCCAAGGACCCGCGCGACCGCTACGAGACCTGCTACGAATTCGCCCGGGCCGCATGGGAGACGGTCGCCGAACCGGTGTCCCTGGTCCGGCGGCCCCGCGCGGCGGCCGCCGACCGGCTGCCCCGCGAGGACACCGTGCGCGGCTGCCTGTTCGGCGGCGCCATCGGGGACGCGCTGGGCGCGCCGATCGAAACCATGCTGCTGCGGAACATCCAGCTGCGCTACGGAAGTCAGGGCGTCACCGGTGAGGGCGGCGGCTACAAGGGCCGCATCTCCGACGAGACCCAGCTGACGCTGTTCACCATGGAGGCGCTGATCCGCAGCGCGCGTGTGCGGGCTCGCGGCAATGCCGCGGCCGTCGGCATGATCCAGGAGAACCTGCTGGTGTGGCTGCGCGGGCAGGGCCAGGCCGCGGTGCCCGAACAGCCGGTGCCGTTGCAGAGCGGGCTGACCATGTATCCGGAGCTGATGACCTACCGGGGTCCCACCCAGACCACCATCTCGGCCATGCTGCGCGCGGCCGCCCGGCAGCGGCCGGGCACGCCGCTGGGCACCCGCGACCATCCGATCAACGACTCCAAGGGCTGTGCGGCCGTGGTGCGTTCCGCGCCCTGCGGATTCACCCCGTCGCTCGAGCACGCCTTCGAATTGGCCTGCGACGCGGCGGCCCTCACCCACGGCAACCCGAGCGGCTGGCTGCCGGCGGGCACCTTCGCGGCCACCGTGTACGGGCTGGGCCGGGGACTGGACGTGCGGACCGCGGTGGAACAGGCCCGCGCGCAGCTGGTCCGGAACCGGAACCACGAGGAGACCTCCGAGGCGCTCGACGCGGCCGTGCGGCTGGCCGACACCGTCGCCTTCCGGGGGCGGCCCATGCCCGCGCCCGGGCTGCTGGAACGACTGGGCAGCGGCGTCATCGGCTCCGAGGCGCTCGCGCTGGCCGTGTGCGCGGCGGTGTGCGCCGAGAACGTCGGCGGCACACCGGAAGAGATCTTCCGCAACGGCGTGCTGCTGGCGGTCAACCACTCCGGGGACAGTGATTCCACCGGGTCCATCTGCGGCGCGCTGCTCGGGGCCCGCCTGGGCGCGGACGCCATCCCGGAGGTCTGGCGGGCTCGGCTCGACGCGGCCGCCGCCATCGACCGGCTGGTCGCGGACTTCACCCGCGAAGTCCGCGAACCGACTCAGCAGCCCGGCAGTACCGTGCCCTGGTCGACGCCGTAACGGTGCCCGTGACCGGCCGGAGCGTCCAGCGCGCCCAGCAGGTCGGCGGAGGTCTGCAGGAAGCTCACCACCGGAAACCACGGCGGGACCGGAGCATCCGGTCGGGTGCCGGCGAGATCCGGTGCGCGCCACAGCAGGGACGGCGACCAGCGCACCACCGGATCGGAGGCATTGGCCAGCACCGCCGCCCGCCCGTGCCGCACCTGGCCGCCCGGCGGACCCGCCCAGAGCGCGCCGCAGGTACGGCGGTCCAGGTCGGCGTCATCGGTGAACACCGCGCTGCCGCCCAGCGCGCCCAGGCTCTGCCCGTAGATGTAGAGCTTCGGCGGATCCGGCAGTGTCGAGATCCGTTGTTCGACAGCCCGGAACAGGGCCCGCGCCGACTCCTCGGCGGCATTGCGCCCGAAGACGAAGGTGACCCAGCTGGGCGCGTCCGAGTACTGCAATCCGACCAGCGCCACATCCCCGCCGAACCGCGCGTCCAGTCCCTTGGCGGCATCGCTGTCGATCCACCCGGACCCGGTCGGCACGGTCACCACCAGATTCCGCCGTTCGAACCCACCCGTCCGCTCCAGCTCCCGCACCGCCAGCGCCACCCGCGCCTCCAGCCCCGCCGCCGAGCTCAACCCGACGTACACCCGCACCGCCCGCGCCGGCGTCCCCGCCACGAACCGCCGTCCCTGCGCCCCCAGCGACGGCCAGCTCGCCATCGACACCGGACTCCCCGACCGGGTCGGTGAATCCGGTTGCACCAGCGCCGGATCCACGAACGAATCCGCCGCCGCGTACGCCGCCCGCCGCCACTCCACCACACTCGGCACCACCATCAGCTGCGCCGCCACCCCCAGCGCCACCCCCGCCGCGATGCTCCGCGCCCGCCCCAACCGGCGCACCACCCACCGCACCCCGTGCGCCAGACCCACCACCACCGCCACGATCGGCACCGTCCACGCCAGCCACTGCACCCAGTACCCCGGCCCGATACCCCCGACCCCCATGGCATTCCGCAGCGAGTTCTGCCAATGCTCCGCATACCCCATCGCACCCCCGACCAGCCCCGTCCCCGCGACGGCCACCGGAACCCGCCACCGCACCAGCCGCTCCACCCCGAACCGAGTCCAGCGCAACACCAGCCGAACGATCCCCGCCACCGCCAGTCCGGTCAGCACCAGCAGCGCGGTCACGATCGCCTGCGCCGACGGTGTGCGCGGCAGCAAGCCCGGCGCCAGCGACACCAGCGTCCCGCCCGCCATCGCAGCGCTCGTCCCGACCCGTGGCGCGTGGAACCATGTCCATCCCGATGCCCTACCGGACCGGCGCGCGGCAGCACCATTTCTCCCCGTCGGGGCGTTGCCCGGTGTGGGTCCGGTGCGATCGCCCGACTTCCGTAGCGCGACGGTCGCATCCGTACGCACCCGCTCGGGGCGCACGCGACGAGCGGCGTGCCCGGCGGGGATCACAGCGCCACCGCCGAGGCGGTACCGGCGATCGCGACGCCGCGTTCCCGAGCCGCCGTGCCACGGCGGGAGCGGGTACGGCGCACCAGAACGGTTGCCGCGGACGCCAGTCCGGCGACTCCAGCTCCGGCCGCACCGAGGGCGGCGGGCGTGGGGCCCGCGCCGGTGTGCTCGAAGAACGGCTCGTAGACGGGGCTTCCGTAGTTCTGGCGGATGGAATTCAGGTCCACGGCCGTCGCGGCGATGGTCGCCATGACCTGGCACCGGGTGCGCGATATCGCGTCCTCGCGGGCTGCGCAGGCGGCATGCATGCGCTGTTCCAGCGCGGCGTCCACGGATCGGCGAGCCCAGGGACCCAGCGGCTGGCCGTGGGCGGCGGCGTAGCGCAGCAGGTCGTAGCCGAGGTCGTGGGATTTGCAGGCCAGGTCGAATTCGGCCGGGAGAGGGATGGGGGAGGAGCAGTCACCCTCCGGGTCGAGGAGCATGCCCGCCTCGACGACGGGGCGGTACCCGGCCGCGGCCGCGAAGTCGTCGGGGATCGCGGTGGAATTCGGTCGCGCGGCGATCGACTCCAGCAGGCTCGCTCGGGCCGACGAGCTCTCGGGCCGGCGCGGCAGGTCGGCCGCCGCGCCGGCGGCCGGGGCGAACGCGACGCCGACCGTGCACACGACGGCGGCCGCCGCCGCGAGCGCGCCGTAGCGGCGGAGCCCGGCGGAGTCGTGTGACGGGAGGACGGACGAGGGGGAACGGGGCGAATTCCTGCGGGAAATCGGGAACGCTCTCATGGGGATCGACGCTAGGAATCGGCCTCCGACCGGGGCGTCAGCCTGTGGGGCGGTTGCGTCGTGGGCGGTGCGGGGGACACCCGTGCCGGTGTCGTACCGGGGTAGGGGTGGGAGATCACTCAGGGGTATGACGTGCGGGCCGGGCGGAGTCTCTACCGTCGATGGCATGGGTGGAAAGTTGTCAGGGCAGGCCCGGGTGGCACGGGCGCGGCAGTGGTTCGACGGATTCACGGTGCTGCTCGCGCTCATCTTCATCGCGGTGGCGTGGCCGACACTGCATCTGACCCACAAGGTGCCCGCGGCCGCGGCGCCGTTCATCGCCGGGTTCGCGGCGTTCCCGATTCTGCTGGTGCGGGTGAATCCGCCACTGGGCTGGGCGGTTTCGGCCGGGTCGGCGCTGCTGATCACGCTGGCCGTGCCGCATCAGCCGGGAAACACCATCCCCTTCCAGGTGGTGCACATTCTGGCGCTGTTCGCCCTGGTGTTCGCGGTGGCGGTGCGCGCGCCCATCCGGATCGTGGGCGTGGTGTGGCTGTCGACCTCGCTGCTGTTCGCCACCGCCATGGCTCAGACCGGCGACAGTTTCGCCGAGTCCGGTTTCGGCTGGCCGCTGGCCATCACCGGGCTGGTGGTGTTCGGCCTGCTCATCCGGTGGGTGGTGCTGTCGCGGCGGGCGCTGCTGAAGTCGGAGGAGGAGACCGAGCTGGAGCGGGCCCGGCGCGCGATCCTGGAGGAGAAGGCGCGCATCGCCCGCGACCTGCACGACGTGGTGGCCCACCACATGTCGATGGTGGTGGTGCAGGCGCAGACCGCGCCGTACCGGATCGACGGGCTCTCGGCCGAGGCCCGCGCCGAATTCGAATCCATCGGGACGGGTGCGCGGGCCGCGCTCAACGAGATTCGCGGCATGCTGGGCGTGCTGCGCAGCGACGGGCAGCTGCCCGAGCACGCGCCGCAGCCCTCCGCCGCCGACCTGCCGGGCCTGCTGGAGGGCGCGCAACGGGCCGGGGTGCCGCTCACCTGGACCGTCGACGGCGAGCTCGGCGCGGTGCCGGAGACCACCGGGCTGGCGCTGTACCGGATCGTGCAGGAGTCGCTGGCCAATGCCTCGCGGCACGCGCCGGGCGCGGCGGTGCGGGTGCGCATCGCCTGCACGCACGAGCTCACGCTGACCGTCGGCAATGATCGCCCGATCGCGGTGCGCACCGGCGACCACTCCGCCGCGGCGGGCTCCGGTATCGCGGGCATGCAGACCCGCGCGGCGGCGGTCGGGGGCGTGCTCACCGCCGGACCCCGGTCCGACGGCGGCTTCGACGTCCACGCCCGGCTGCCCTTGAACGCCCTCACGCCCGTCACGCTGTAAACCAGGTCCCTACCCGGCCGGGGTGCGAAGTTGTCTTCGTGACGGCCGTTCCGCCCCCGGCATGGCAAACTCGGTTGCGTGCGTGAGGTGGGACTGTGGCGATAACCGTGTTGATCGCCGACGACCAGGCGATGGTGCGGCAGGGGTTCGGGGCCTTGCTGGCCGCGCAGCCCGACATCAGCGTGATCGGTGACGCTCCGGACGGGAAAACCGCTGTGGCCGAAGCGAAACGGCTGCGGCCGGACGTGGTGCTCATGGACGTGCGCATGCCCGAGATGAACGGGCTCGACGCGGCCAAGGTGATTCTCGACGCCGGATTCGACCCGCCGGTGCGGGTGCTCATGCTGACCACCTTCGACATCGACGACTACGTGTACGAGGCGCTCGGCATCGGCGCGAGCGGCTTCCTGCTCAAGGACGCGCCCGCCGAGGAACTGGTGCGCGCCGTGCGAGTGGTGGCCGCCGGGGACGCGCTGCTCGCGCCCACCGTGACGCGCCGGCTCATCGCCGACGTCACCAGCCGCCGGACCCGGCGCGCGCCCGCCCCGCAGCTGTCGGTGCTCACCCCGCGCGAGCGGGAGGTGCTGGAACTGGTGGCGCGCGGCATGTCCAATGCCGAGATCGCCGAAAGCCTGTTCGTGGCGGAACAAACCGTGAAGACGCACGTGTCGAAGGTGTTCACCAAACTGAACCTGCGCGATCGGGCGCAGGCGGTGGTGCTGGCCTACGAATCCGGACTGGTGACCCCCGGCTGACCTGCCCCGACAGCGTTTCGGCGGGTAGGCTCACGGATTTGTACGTCACCGGAAGGGGGTCGTGGACAGTGCTGAATGGCGGTGACGTGTTCGCCGGGTTCACCATCGAACGACTGCTCGGTCAGGGCGGGATGGGCTCGGTGTATCTGGCCCGGCATCCGCGCCTGGGCAAGCTGACGGCACTGAAGCTGCTGAACCGGGAACTGTACGCGGACACCGAGATCCGCGCCCGCTTCGAGCGCGAGGCGGATCTGGTCGCGCGGCTGGACCACCCCAATATCGTGGAGGTGTACGACCGCGGCACCGAGAACGAGATGCTGTGGATCTCCATGCAGTACGTGGACGGGGTCGACGCGGCGGGCGTGAACGTGGCCACGCTGCCCCCGGAGCGCGCGGTGCAGGTGATCGAGGGCGTCGCCGACGCCCTGGACTACGCGCACGGGATGGGCGTCCTGCACCGGGATGTGAAGCCCGCCAACATCATTCTGGCCCGCGCCGTCGCCGGCCACGGTGAACGCGTCTTCCTCACCGACTTCGGCATTGCCCGCCTGCGGGAGGACTCCACCCACCTCACCCAGGCCGGGATGTTCACCGCCACTCTGGCCTACGCCTCGCCCGAACAGATGACCGGCGCCCACCTCGACCCCACCACCGACCAGTACTCCCTGGCCTGTGCCCTGTACTGGCTCCTGATCGGGGCGGGCCCCTTCGATTCCCCGCACCCCGGCGAACTGATCCGCGGCCACCTCCAGCTCCTCCCGCCCCCGGTCAGCCTCCGCCGCCCCGGCCTCTCCCCGGCCATGGACGCCGTCCTCACCAAAGCCATGGCCAAACGCCCCGCCGACCGTTTCCCCACCTGCACCGACTTCGCCAACGCCGCCCGCCGAGCCCTCTCCGGCCCCCCGGCCCAGCACCCCGCCTACCCCAACCCGCCCGCCCCCCAACCGAACTACGCCCAGCCCTACCCCGCCCCGCCGTACCAGGCCCCGCCCGCCGCCTACCCGCCCCCGGCGGTCCCCCCGAACCCACAGCCCTACCCCGCGCCACCCGCCGCCGCCCAGCCTCCGGTCGCACCGAACTACCCGGCATCCCAGCAACCGGCCGCGGCGCCCAATTACCCCGCGCCGCAAGCGCAGTCCGGCCAGCCCGTCTTGCCTCCGCCGGTAGGGCCCGCCTATCCGGTGCCGCCGCCGTCCCCGGCCGTGCCCTCCGCGTATCCCGCGCCGGTCCAACCGGCCGCCGGGACACCGGTCCCCCCGGCGGCACACGAGGCTGACCGGGTCGGTTCCGGCCCGACCGTTCGCCCGCACCCCCAGGCGCCGGAGCCCGCTGCCGCCGGTCCATCCCTGCCACCGCAATCGGCGCCCGCCGGTACACCGCCTTTCCTCGGGTACACGCCGCAGGTCCCGGGGCAGCCGGAGACGCAGGTTCAGGGCCCATCCCAGCCAGGCGGCGCCGGTTACCCAGCGGCGCAGCAAGTCCCGGGTGCGCCGCAGACTCCTGCGGTGGCCGTGCGGCCCGCCGTGGTGGCCGAACAGGTCGGGTCGGCGCCGAGGTATCGTCCGCAGCCGTCGGGGGATGAGGTGTGGCAGCGGCCGACCGATGTCGTTGCGCAGCCGGTGGTTTCGGCGACGCCTTCCGGCACGGAGGTCGAGAAGGCGGTGCATGGGGCGGAGTCGGCTGGTGGGGGCGTTGCCGCCGATTCGGCGTCGGAATCGTCTGTTTCGACGGATCTCGAGGCGGTGGTGGCCGATTCGCCGACCGGCGCGGTGGACGGTTCCGGATCGACGGGTGGCGACGCGGCGACGCACACTGGTGATTCGGTCGGCGCCGAGGCCGAGGACACGCCCGAGTCGGTAACCGGCGGCGGGGACGAGGCGGGCGGGATGTCGCGGCATCCGGATTCGGGGGCGTTCGTACCCGCTGGTGCGGACCCCTCCGCCGGTGGCGCGGTGCGGCCCGCGCCTGCGACGGAGTTCGTTGTGGCCGAGCCGGTTTCGAGTGGTGCCGGCGAGATGGGGGCGTCCGGGCCGGTGGGGATGCCGGGGCATCAGGGGTACGGGCCGCCACCGTTCGGGGTGGGGCCGGTGCGGCCGGCGGTGATTCCGGCGGCCGGGCAGCGGGTGGGAGCCTCGCAGGCCACCGCGTTGGTGGTGCTGGGGCTCGCCGTGTTGGCGCTGGTGCTGCTGGTGGCCGTGACCGTCGTGGTGGTGTCGGGCTAGGCGGCCGGGCCGGTTCAGGGGCGGGGATATCGGGCGCGGTCGCCGAGGACCATTTGCCCTTTGTCGACGAGGATTTGGCGGGCTCGGCGGCGGACCAGGCAGTTGTCCACGGTGCAGAACTTGTGGATCTGCATGGCTTGATGGGCCTGGGGCAGGCCCAGGTCGCCGGGGTCCATTGTGCAGTCGAACAGATACATCATGGGTGTCCACCGGGGGCAGCGCAGGGGGCTGAACAGTTCGCGGTCCGGCGCTGGCGCTCGGTATGCGGCGCTGGTGCGCCGGGCCCACACAAGCCTACCGAGATTCCTTGCGCGCCACGCCGCAATCGGGTCCTTGTCGCACCCGATCTCGGAGGTCGGCACGGGAGGGGATTGGGTGCGCCCGGCTCGGGGACGAGTGGGTCCAGAGATATCAGGGCTCCGGTTCTCACCGGGCGCGACTCAAGTCCAGCACCGTTTCGGCGAACCGACAATCACTGCCCGCTCGCGGTGGGAAACTTTCCGAAAGCTCCAGGTCGGCATTCATATCGCGTGGGAGCATCATTCGCAGTGACCGAAAACAGCCTTCGTGGGGGAGGATTCGATGTCCGATCATGGTTCGACTTTGCCGCGCCGGCAGCTGGGGAGGTACCTGCGGGAAGGCCGGATGCAGTGCAATATGACGATTGCCGAGGCCGCCGCCCTGATGGAGTGGAGCGAGTCCAGACTGCAACGTCTGGAAACCGGAAATGCCGAGAAGATCCGGGTTCTCGATGTCCGCGAATTGTGTCGGATCTACGACTTCGACGACGAATTCTGTTCGGCCCTGACCGGCCTCGCGCAACAGACCAGCGTCAAGTCGTGGTGGCACGAGTACGACGATCTGATACCCGAGGGTTTCAATATGTATGTGGGCCTGGAGGCTTCGGCCCGCGGCCTCATCTCCTACCAGCCGGAGATCATTCCCGGCCTGTTGCAGACCGCCGAGTACGCACGGGTGCTGATCAATGATTACTGGCCGGATGCTGAGAGTGACCAACTGGACCGCCGGGTGCAGTTGAAGACCCGTCGTCAAAGCCTCTTGACGCGCAAGCGAAGTCCCGCGCATTTCGATGTGGTGGTGCACGAAACCGCACTACGTCGCGTTGTCGGCGATTCGCGCGTCATGGCGGGGCAGCTGCGGCGGCTGGCCGACATGTCGACTCTGCCGACGATCGCTGTTCGTGTACTACCCTTCTCGGCGGGGGTGCCGATCGGCCACACCGTGGGCCCGTTCGTGATCCTGGATTTCGGCCATGACGCGGGCAACCGGCCCGTCGAGCCCACGGTCGTCTACCTGGAGAACTTTCTCGGCGATCTCTACCTGGAGAAACAGGCCGCGGTCGACCGCTACCGCGAGGCCTACCAAGCGATTCGGCGCGCCGCGCTGGACGAGACGACGAGCAGAGACCTCCTGCGGAGGGCGGCGAAGGAGTACGCGACGTGACCGTCGAACCCGGCGTCCGGTGGTTCAAGAGCGCCCGCAGCACCGGGGCCAAGGAATGCGTGGAGATCGCGTTCCTGGCCGGCGGTGTCGGAGTGCGGGACAGCAAGAATCCCGGTGGTCCGGCGCTGGTGTTCCCGCCGGCGGATTGGGATCGTTTCACCACCGCGGTGGCCGCGGGGCGGTTCGACCACTGAGGTCGTGCGCGGGCCGCTGTCGTCCGTGTTCAGGCGGCGCGTGCGGCGGCGCGGGCGGAGTTGAGGGTGATCGCGGCGGCGTTCCAGATGGCGTAACCGCTGACCGCGTAGGGGACCCAGGTGGGGTGGTGGATGGCGAGCAGCACGATGGTGGCCACGGCCAACGCGACCGCGCGGACCACGATGCCGTTGTGCAGCAGGGAGCGCAGCACCCGCGCGTCGATCGGGTTGGAGGACTTGACGCCGTTCATGAGTGTCGACCTTAGGTATCCGCGTGCGGCCCCCGAGGGAGCCGATCACGCCATGAATGGGACAAATTATGCGGCGGGCCAGTCGTTTTCGGTCTCGCCGACCTTGTTGACGTAGTTGGTCAGGGTCTGCAGGGCGACCAGGGCCACGATTTCGAGCACCTGCTCCTGGGTCCAGCCGGCGGTCAGCGCCTGGGCCGGATCGGCCTTGCCGCGGCTCTCGGTCAGCTCGCGCGCGAAGGCCACGGCCGCGGCCTCCTTCGAGTCCGCCGAGGTGCCCTGCTTGGCGGACTCGATCTCCTCGGCGCTGAGCTTGGCGACCCGCTTGCCGGTGAAGGTGTGCGCGGCGACGCAGTAGCCGCAGTCGTTGGCCGCGCCGACGGTGAGCGCGATGCGCTCCGAGGTCGGGGCGGGCAGCGTGCCCTTCTTCAGCGCTCCGGCCAGCCCGAGGTAACCCTCCAGTACCACGGGCGCGTTCGCCATCACCTTGGTCATGTTCGGCACCCGGCCCATGCGCTTGCGGACCTCGTCCAACAGCGGTGCCTGCTCGATCGGAGTGATCATGACGTCCTCGACTTTCTAACGGAAGATCGTTCTTTCACACGTTAGAACATCATGGCTTCGGAAATCAATACCCGTTAGAATCGAGTCATGGTCGATCCCTTGGCACTTCGTTTGGCGAACACCATCCGCGCCACCAGCCGCGGTCTGACGGACGCCTTCGGCACCCGTGAATCCACCCGGGAATGGCTGGTCGCCCATGCCGCCGACGTCGGCGTGTACGTGGACCTCGAGGCCTGGCTGCCGACCGAGGACGACCGCGCCGCCCTGGTGGACCTGCGCCAGCAGGTGCGCGCGCTGTTCGCGGAATACGTTGCGCCGCAGCCGCCCAGCTCCGCCGACGCCACCGTGCTGCCGCCCTTTCCCGAGTCGCTGGCCGCGATCAACCACGCCGCCGCCCCCGCGCTGCGGCTGCTCGAGTGGGACAGCGAGGGGCAGCGTCTCGAATACCGCCTGCTCACGAAGACCGAACTCGACACGGTCAAGGCCGGATTGGCCGATGCCGTCATCGAGTTCTTCGGGGGACCGCAGGCCGAGCAGATCCGGGTCTGCCCCGCCCCGCGCTGCGTGCGGTACTTCGTGAAATCCCATCCGCGGCAGGAGTGGTGCTCGGTGGCCTGCGGCAATCGCGCCCGCGCGGCCCGCCACTACGCCCAGCACCGCGACGACTGAGCCCACTACCGTCCCGGACGCCCTCCGTCCCGGGCTCGACCAGCGTCGCCTACTCGATCTCCGGACCGTGCCTTCCCGAGACGCGAAACGGCCCTCGCACCAACGGGTGCGAGGGCCGTCTCTCACGCTCGATGAGAGCTGTTCCGGCTCAGCCGAAGAAGGCGGCGGCCTCCCGATACCGGTCCTGCGGCACCAGCTTCAGCTGCTTGGTGGCCTCCGAGAGCGGCACCAGCGCGATCTCGGTGCCGTGCAGGGCCACCATCTGCCCGAATTGCCCGGCGTGCACGGCTTCCGCCGCGTGCACGCCGAACCGCGTGGCCAGCACCCGGTCGTACGGCGTCGGCGTGCCGCCGCGCTGCACGTGCCCGAGCACGGTGACCCGGACCTCCTTGCCGATGCGCCGCTCGATCTCCGGCGCCAGCTGCTGGGCGACCCCGGTGAACCGGACGTGCCCGAATTCGTCGATCCCGCCGTCGCGCAGCGTCATGGACTCCGGATCGGGGTGCGCGCCCTCGGCGACCACGCAGATGAAGTGCGAATCCCCGCGCTGGAAGCGCCGTTTCACCATGGCGCAGACCTCGTCCACGTCGAACGGCACCTCGGGCACCAGGGTGAGGTGGGCGCCGGCGGCGATGCCGGAATTGATGGCGATCCAGCCCGCGTGCCGCCCCATCACCTCGACGAGCATGACGCGCTGGTGGGATTCGGCGGTGGTGTGCAGCCGGTCGATGGCCTCGGTGGCGATGGCGACCGCGGTGTCGTGGCCGAAGGTGGTGTCGGTGCAGTCGATGTCGTTGTCGATGGTCTTGGGCACGCCCACCACGGGCACGCCCTCGTCGGCCAGCCAGGAGGCGGCCGTGAGGGTGCCCTCGCCGCCGATGGGGATGAGTGCGTCGATGCCGTTGTCGTCGAGGGTCTGCTTGATGCGGGGGAGTCCGGCGCGCAGCACATCAGGATTGGTGCGCGCGGTGCCGAGCATGGTGCCGCCCTTGGTGAGCAGCCGGTCGGTGCGGTCGTTGTTGAGGATCTGGATCTTGCGATCCTCGAGTAGCCCGCGCCAGCCGTCCTGGAAGCCCACGATGGCATCCCCCCAGCGGCCGTTCGCGGTGCGAACGACAGCACGGATGACGGCATTCAGGCCGGGGCAGTCTCCGCCTCCGGTCAAGACTCCGATGCGCATGGACCCCATCTTGCCCTGAGGTCGATGGTTCGTGGGCTGCACCCCCGTGAACCGCCGGTTACGGTTCGCGGCGGTTCGTCCAGGCCGCTAGCCCGCCGCGCAGACGCCGCCCCGGAGCTCGTCGAGGTGCTTGCCGATCAGGGTGGCGACCTTGGTGAGAATGACGGTGCCGTCGTCGAAGGAGCCCGAATTGGGCTGGGTGGCAATCGCGATGGCGATCTGCCCGCCGGCGGTGGGAATCAGGCCCAGCTGCCTGACCAGGTAGTTCCCGCCGGTGTCGGGACCCCAGCCGCCCTTGAACTCGGCCCCGTCCAGAGTGCCCAGGCCCCAGCGCTGACCGGAGCTGACCTTGCTCATCAACGAGGTGACCGCGTCGGATTCGGGCAGGCAGGGCAGTTTGGCCGCGAATTTGACCTGATTGGCCAGTGACCAGTCGGCTTGTCCGAAGGCCGAGTAGTCGGATCGGGTGCGGGTGGCGGGCACCGTGGTGTCGGTGTCGCCACCCTCGCGTAGCACGTCCTGGACGGTCTGGGCGGCGATGTCGGGGGAGCCCAGCGCCTGCCAGAGGGTGTCGGCCGCGCTGTTGTCGGAGTACTCGATGGCATTGATCGCGGCCGTCTGGTTGGACGAGCTCTTGCGCAGTGCGGCCAGGGTGAGCGGCACCTTCATGGTCGACCAGCCCGGTCCCGAGCTCCAATCGCCCAGCGCCACCGTGCGATCGCTGCCCACCGGGGTGATGGCCAGCCCCACCTTGCCCGACAGCGACGGCTTCAGCTCGTTGACGAAATCCCAGGCCAGCGTGCCCGGCAGCGCGACCACGGTGGCGGGGACGGTGGCCCCGGGCGTCGCGACGGTGCTCGTTTTGTCCGGTACCAGTACGGGTTTACTGCTGCAGGCCGTCACAGCGCCGAGCAGCAACACCAGGGCGCCGCGACCGGCGGTCCGGGCGAGCCGCCGCCGTCCGCGTGAAATCGGTGCGTGCACCCGTGAACCTCCATCTGCCCCGGCGTCCGGCGCGTTCCCTGTTCCTAGCGGACGCACCGGAACCCCGTCAATCTCAGGGATTGTCACGGTCCCGGACGACGGGGGTCAAATGCCGTGGGTATGGGTGGTTTTCGGTCGGTGCGCGGCCGAAAAGGGCCAGTGCGAGCGCAAACGGGTCAGCGCGAGCAGAGTCCGCCGTGCAGGTCGGGCAAGTGGTCGCCGACCAGCAGCGCCAGTTTGTCCATCATGTCGGTGGCGTCATCGAAACTGCCCGAGTCGGGTTCGGCCGCCAGCGCCACCGCCACCGGTCCGTTCAGCGTCGGGACGAGGCCGAACTGGCGGACGGTGTATTTGCCGGTGTCGTCGTCGGGACCCCAGCCGCCCTTGAATTCCGCGCCGATCAGCCGGCCCAGGCCCCAGCTCTGGCTGGGGGTGATCTCACTCATCAGCGAGACAACGGAATTGGCGCGCGGCAGGCAGGGCAGCCGGGAGGCGAAGTGCACCTGGTCGGCCAGCGACCAGTCGGTTGCGCCGAACGCGAGCAGATCGTCGGATTCCAGCGCGGCCAGCTTGGTGTGGCGGGCGGCGACATCGGTGGCGACATCGCCAGCCTCGCGCAGGATGGACTCGACCGCCTCGGCGGCCTCGCTGCCGGTGCCCAGCGAGTTCCACAGCGTCTGCGCCGCATCGTTGTCGGAGAAGGTGATGGCGGCCTCGGCGGTGGAGCGCATGCCGGTGGGATCGTGGCGCAGTGCGGCCAGGGCCAGCGGCACCTTGATGGTGGACCAGGCGATGCCGGTGGTCCAGTCGCCCAGCTGGGTCATGTCGCCGCCGCCGACCGGCATCACCGCGAGGCCGATCCGGCCCTCCAGTCCGGCCTTCAGCTCGGCGAAATCCGCCGCGAACGCAAGGGTTTTCGGCAAACCGAACAGTTCGGGCAATTCGGGCGCGATCAGGGGCGGGGACTGCAGCTTCGAGCTGTCCCCGACCGGCTTGATCTCATCCGCCTGCGCCGAAGGATGGTGCACCGCACCGACATTCACACCACACCCGGACACGGCCAGGACAGCCGCCACCGCCAGCCCGCGCACAAAACCCTTGCAACAGGCCGGGATCGGATCAGTAGACATACACCACCGCGTTCTCGCCACCAGCGCAGGTCACCAATTTGCCTGCGGCCGTGCAATTCATCGTGTAAGACCGGCCCGTCACCGGACTCACTGCCACCACAGTAACCGGCGACCCCGGCCGGCCAGTAGCCGTATCGGCATAAGACCGGCGCACCGCCTCCGCGAAAGGACAGGACGTGACCGTGTTCCCGATCGCGGAATTGGCGAAGCCGCCCAGCGCCGCATACGTCGGTGGACACGGCGTAGCACCCGCCGGCAGCTGGACCGCGTCGGATGTCGTGGTGGGCGCGACCGGGCTCGTCTGCTGCGAGCGCGGAGGCGTGGTTCCCGGAACACCCTGTGCTGCCGTCGTTATGGGTGTTTCGTTGCCGGAACGGTCGAGGACTTGCCAGCCGATCGCACCGGCGATCGCGGCCAGCGCCACCACCAGCACGGCGATCGACACCGGCGCCGCCACCGACCTCTTGCGCCGCCGCCCCGGCTCCCGCGGCTCGGGCTGCACGATGGCGTGCTCGGAGGTCGGATACAGCGAGGGATCCGGCGCCGGCGCGTACGGGAAGTCCCGCTGTTGCGCCTGCGCGTGACCCCACACCGCCTGCTGCTGGGCATCCGGCGGCAGCGGCGTGTAGTGGAAGTCACTGACCCGCACCCGGGTCGGGTCCGAGGGCGTGATGATCGGCAGATCGCTCGACGGCGACGGATCCTCGGCCGCCGGGAAGGAGCCGGTGATGTACGCCGGGATCGACGTGGTGTTCGGGCGGCCGGGATTGGGCTGCCGCACAGTCGGATCGGTATTGCGGGCGGGCGGCGGGGTGCCGCCCGGCAGCATGGTCGTCGCCGGCCCGGCCGGGCCGCCGGTCGGCAGCACGGTGGTCGGGGGCGCGCCCACGGGCGGGCCGGGCGGCACGGTCCGGCCGGGCCGCGGCGGCTGACCCGGCGCGCCCGGACCGCCGGCGCCCGGCAGATTCGGGGGCAGGCCCTGACCGGCCAGCGCCGCGCGGGCGGCCCGCGCGAATTCGCCCGCGGTGTAGAAGCGGTCGTTCGGGTCCTTGGCGAGCGCCTTGCCGATCACCGCGTCCAGGGCGGGCGGAATCCCGCCGCGCAGCATGCTGGTCAGCGGCGGCGCCTCGGACAGGTGCGCGCGGATCAGCACGCTCATATTGTCGGCCGGGAACGGTTTGCCGCCGGTGAGGCATTCGTGCAGCACGCAGCCCAGCGAGTAGATGTCGGCGCGGCCGGAGACCGGGCCCGCGTCGAACCGCTCGGGGGCCATGTAGGCGTAGGAGCCCACGGCCGTGCCGGTCATGGTGATGGTGGAGTCGCCTTCGGCGCGCGCGATACCGAAGTCCGCGAGATAGGCGAAATCCGCATCGGTGACCAGGATGTTGGCGGGTTTCACGTCACGGTGCACCAGCCCCGAGTAGTGCGCGGCGTCCAGCGCGGCCGCCACCTGCTCGATGATCCCGATGACCCGCAGCGGCGGCAGCGCCCCCGAACCGTCCAGCAGCGAGCGCAGATCGCGGCCGCGCACCAGCCGCATGTCGATGTAGAGGACGCCGTCGATCTCGCCCCAATCGTGGATGGGGATGATGTGCGGCTCCGCCAGCCGGGCCGCCGCCTGCGACTCACGCCGGAAACGCTCCTGGTAGGAGGGATCTTTGGCGAGCTCGGCGGGCAGCAGCTTGAGAGCGACGACCCGATCCTTGGACGTGTCGTAGGCCTCGTAGACCTCGCCCATGCCGCCCTTGCCGAGCAGCGAGCGCAACTCGTACGGCCCGAACCTGCTCCCGGCCCGCGATGGCGCATCCACCCCGTCAAACCTCCACACTCTTGGGAGGGAAGCAGACGAGGACCCGCGACCCACCCCTCTAAGAGGTGGATTCTCCCGGTGCGACTACGCCGTGGTCAAACGCAAAGACGATGGCAGCGGAGCGGTCGCGTAACCCAAGCTTCCCGAAGATATGTCCCACGTGGCTCTTCACCGTTACTTCGGAGATGCCGAGCGCGGTCGCGATCTCCGCGTTGACCCGGCCTCTGCCGATGAGTCCGAGCACCTCGAGCTCGCGAACCGTGAGCTCGGACAGGCGATTGCCGGTGGGCGCCGGGGTGGGACGCGCCGAACGGTAGGTGTTCAGGACACGCGGGGTGACGGTCGGGTCCAGCCACGAGCCGCCGCCCGCGACCGTGCGCACCGCGCGGATCAGATCCTCGGCGGGGGAGTCCTTGAGCAGGAACCCGGCCGCGCCCGCGCGCAGCGCGCCGGACAGCAACTGGTCGTCGTCGAAGGTGGTCAGCACCAGTACCGGGGGCGCGTCGGGGGCGGCGCGCAGGGTGCGGGTGGCTTCGATGCCGCCGATCCGCTTCATCCGCAGGTCCATCAGGACCAGGTCGGGGCGGTGGGCGGCGACCGCGGCGGGCACCTCGTCCCCGTCGGAGCATTCGCTCACCAGGAAACCGTCTCGGCGGCGCAGGATCCGGCGCAGTCCGCCCCGAACCAGTTCCTGGTCGTCGACGACGAGGACGCAGATCAGTTCCTCGTCCGAGCGGTCGGTCACATACCCTCCTGGGCGGTCTTGCGGAACAGCGGTTGCAGCAGCGACTGCAGGTGGTCGTCGGCGGCGGTGAAGCCGCAGGGCACGGTCCCGGTCAGCGGGATGTGCGCGAACACCCGCCAGCCGTCGTCGTCGGGTCCCGCGG
This sequence comes from Nocardia sp. CA-145437, assembly GCF_050956485.1. Lineage (NCBI taxonomy): Bacteria > Bacillati > Actinomycetota > Actinomycetes > Mycobacteriales > Nocardiaceae > Nocardia > Nocardia sp. CA-145437. The sequence continues at coordinate 2,102,510 of NZ_CP191204.1, forward strand.
TGAGCCGCCCGGCCAGCGGTGCGACCCGCTGCCGCATACCGGAGATGCCCATGCCGTTCCCGGCCCGCGAGGTCGCCCCGGCCGCCAGCGTATTGGTCACGGTGACCTCGATGTACTTGGGGTGCAACTGGATTCGCAGCCGCGCCCGCTCGCCGGGCGCGTGCTTGGCGACGTTGGCCAGCGACTCCTGGCAGATCCGGTACATGGCCAGCCCCACCCCGGCGGTCACCGCGGACCGGTCGCCCTCGAGGCGATAGTCGACCGTCACCCCGGCGCGCACGAAGTCCGACACCAGCTCGTCGATGTCGTCGAGATCCGGCTCCGGCGCGAGGGTGGCGGGCCGGTCGCCGAGCAGGCCGACCGTGCGCCGGATATCGGCCATGGCCTGACGGCCCAGCCGTTCGGCGTCGGAGAGCGCGTCGATCGCCTCGTCCACGTCCCGATCGGTCTGCAGAGCGTGCCGGGCGGCCGTCACGTGCAGCAGCGTGATGCTCAGCGAATGCGCGATCACGTCGTGCACCTCGCGGGCGATGCGGCGGCGCTCCTCGTCGGCCGCCGCCTGCGCGCGAATGTCCTGGTAGTCGCGCTCCTGATACAGGTAGCGACGCTGATAGTTGAGCAGCTGGCCGGTGAACCAGGCGAACAGGATGCCCAGAGCGAACCAGGTGAATCCCTCGATGTGCCCGATCGATTCGAAGAACATGAGCTCGGCGAACATGACCAGGGCCACCGGCACGCTCACCGCCGGGCCGGTGATGGCCGCGATCTCCCCGGCGATGATGATCAGGACCAGCGGCGCGACGTCCAGCGGGACCGGCTGGGTCAGGAACAGCGCGGCGGCGGCCACGGTCAGCGTGGCGAGCAGCACGGGCCGCGGCTTGAAGTCCAGGATGATGCAGGGTGGACCGGTCACGCAGATCAGCATCAGCGCGACCACCGCGACGACGCCGGGGAAGTACCCGGCCACCACTCGCTGCACGAAGGCCACGGTGGCGACCGTGCACATCATCGAATCGACCAGGATGGCCATCGACGCGGGGTAGTCGAACCCCGTCGACTCCACCCAGCGCTGATAGTCGGCGAACGGATTGCGTACGAATCGCCGGAACCCCACGCCGGCGCGGCGCAGTCCCTCCAGCAACTCCTGCCCCAGGGCGGCGGGGGTGGCGCTGGTCACGTTCATTCTGCAAGGCTATCCGTCGAATCAGACGGCGTACATCGTCCGGCGGCAGGGGTCCGTCTCCTACCGGGGTAGGAGGTCAAGTCGCGTCCGCGGCACGAAGACAGGAGCCGCGGGCCGCTCGTAGTTTTGGGACAACAGCCGACACGTCCGCCACCAGCGGGCGTTCAACGAGAGGTTGGCGTCATGTCCTGGGCAGATCTTCACGCTCGCACCGACATTCTGCACACCGTCCTGGACCGGGCGGCGCGCCGCGACTTCGCACGGAATGCCGTGGACCCCACGCTCTTCCACGACCTACCGGACCTGGACCGGCTCTTCGGCGGACCCGACGGCGTACTGCTGGCGCTGCGGAACCGGTGGGAGAACCACCTGACCGTGAAGCTCGAGAACGCAATGGAGAAAGGCATTCTGGCGCAGGAGGCGTACGCCGAACTCTGCGCCGAGCAGCCCGCGCTGCGCGCCCTGCTCGATGCCTACGACACCGATCACCTGTACTACCGCCGTCCACGCCTGCGCGCGCTGGCCGGCTGACCGCACCACACCGATGGCACTGATCTTCGAGGGGTAGACCATGCTGGAATTGACCGACGTCACCAAGGAATACCGGGTGGGTGAGCAGGCCGTACGCGCCCTGGACGGCGTCAGCCTGCGGATCGGGGCGGGGGAGTTCACCGCGATCATCGGGCCCTCCGGCTCCGGCAAGAGCACCATGCTGCACCTGCTCGGCGCGCTGGACTCGCCGGACTCCGGGTCGATTCGCTTCCAGGACAAGGAGATCGGCGACCTGGACGACGACGCGCAGTCCGAATTCCGTAGGCACCGGGTCGGTTTCATCTTCCAGTTCTTCAACCTGCTGCCCACCCTCACCGCGTGGGAGAACGTCGCCATCCCGAAACTGCTGGACGGCACCGGCCTGCGCAAGGCCAAGCCGCGCGCCCTCGAACTGCTCGACCTGGTCGGACTCGGCGAACGCGCCGACCACCGGCCCGCGGAGCTGTCCGGCGGGCAGATGCAGCGCGTGGCGGTGGCGCGGGCGCTGATCATGGACCCGCCGCTCATCCTCGCCGACGAGCCCACCGGCAATCTGGACTCCAAGACCGGGGCCTCGATCCTGCAACTGCTGGCCGACATCACCGAGGCGGGGAACTCGGTGGTCATGGTCACCCACGACATGGGGGCGGTGCGGTACTGCGATCGGGTGATCAACCTGCGCGACGGGCGGATCGGGTCCATCGACCGGGTCGAGCGGGGCGATGACGGGGAGGTTCGGACGGTTCCCGAGACCGATGCGCCCGAACCCGCCGTCACCGGTGCCGAGACCGCCGCGCAGGGTGCCGCCGCCACCGGTGCCGGGGCGGTGCGCGCATGATCCGCGCCGCCTGGGACCGCCTGAAGCTGTTCAATATCGGTGAGCTGCTCGCCCACCGGGCCCGGACGATCATGGCCATGGTGGTGATGGGGGTCTCCGCCGGACTGCTGGTCTCGGTCTTCAGTATCTCCGGCTCCATCACCGGCTCGGTGGACAAACTCACCCACAGCCTCGGCGGCAAGGCCGCGCTCGAGGTCAGCGGCATCACCGACGCGGGCTTCGATCAGTCACTGCTGCAACAGATCCGGACCGTGCCGGGCGTCGAGACGGCCGCGCCGATGCTGCGGCAGTCCATCGGGGCCGACGACGACCGGGCGCTGCTGATCGGCGTCGACCAGTCCATCGCCCAGCTGGGCAGCGATCTCGGCGGGACGCTGAAAGACCAGGCGGGCAAGCTGCTCACGGTGCCCAACGGCGTGCTGGTCGGCGCCGCCATGGGGCACGGCGAGGGGGAGCGGTTCCAGCTCGGCACGGTGACCGCCACGGTCGCGGGCGTCATCGACGACGCCACCGCCGCGAAACTCAACGGCGGTCACATCGTGTTCGCGCTGCTGCCGGTGGCGCAGAAGATCACCGGCCGGGCCGGGCACATCGACTCGGTGCAGATCGTGCCCGCCCCGAACACCGATGCGGGACAGTTGCGTTCGGACCTGACCACGGCGGTCGCGGGCCGGGCCGTGGTCGCCGATCCGGACCTGCGCACCGCGCAGGCGGGCGGCGCCATCATGCTGGTGCGCTTCTCCACCCTCGCCTCCTCGGCGGCGGCGCTGATCGTGTCGACCTTCCTCATCTACAACGCCATGAGCATGGCGGTCGCGCAACGCCGTCCGACGCTGTCGCTGCTGCGGGCCATGGGCGGCAAACGCGGGCCCATGGTGCGCGACCTGCTCACCGAGGCCGCGCTGCTCGGCCTGGTGGGCGGCCTGGTCGGCGCGGTCATCGGAATCTTCATGGGCCGCACCGCGATCCATCAGCTGCCCGCGGCGATCGTGAACTCGGTGGAATCGCGCACCGAGTACGAGGTGCCCGGGTACGCGGTGCCGGTGGCGATCGCGGCCTGCGTGCTGGCCAGCGTCGCGGCCGCGGCCCTGGCGGCGCGGCAGGTGTACAAGGTCGCGCCCATCGAGGCGCTGGCCCCGGTCGGCGTCGGCGCGGCCGACCAGGTGAGCCCGATGCTGCGCTGGTCCGCGGCCGCCCTCGGCCTGGTCATGGTGGGCGGCGGCATCGCGGTGGCCGAGCTGGATCTGGGCCGCTACTCGATCGGCGCGATCTCGCTGTCGATCGCCGGATCGGTGGTGCTGTGCTTCGCCGCCACCGGGCCCATCGTGCGCGCTGTCGCCGCGGTCGCCGGGCTCTTCGGCGCGCCGGGAGCCTTGGGCGCCACCACCATCGAACGCGCGCCACGCCGGGTGTGGGCCACCGTCATGACGGTCATGATCGGCATCACCGCCATCGTCGCCATGGGCAATGCCAGCCGCAATATGGTCAGCGCCGCCACCGACAGCTTCGAGGGCCTGGGCCGCACCGACGTGTTCGTCAGCCCGACCGCCATGGAGCAGTTCCCCACCGGGCCGCTGCTGCCCGCCGAGCTGAAGGCCAGGCTGGCCGCCATCCCCGGCGTCGGCGGAGTCGGCTCGGCGCAAATGGCTTTCGCGACCCTGGGCCGCGGCCGCGTCATGCTGCAGGGCTATGAGGACGGCGTCGCACGCACCTCCGCGCTGGACTCGGTGAGCAAGACCGAGCAGGCGCGCATGGCCGCCGGCGAGGGCATCGTCATCTCCCGCGACGTGGCCCGCTCCCTCGGCGTGGAGGAAGGCTCCGAACTCACCCTGCCCACCCCGTCCGGCGAACACCGGGTGCGGGTGCTGCGGGTGGTGCCGTACTTCTCCGCCATCGCCGGGGTGGTCGTGCTCGACCTCGACATCATGCGGCAGTGGTACCAGCGGCCCGGCGAGACCATCATCGGCATCGACTTCGCGCCCGGCGCGGACCCCGCCGCGGTGATGGCCGCCGTCCGCGCCGCCGTGCCCGCCGATATCCACGTCAGCACCGGACGGCAAGCGGTGGACGCGATCTCGTCGAGCGTCCAGCAGGGCACCGCGATCAGCGCCGCCATCCTCTGGATCGTGGTCCTGGTCGCCACCATCGCCCTGCTCAACACCCTCATGCTGTCGGTGCTGGAACGCCGCCGCGAACTGGGCGTGCTGCGGGCCATGGGCACCAGCCGCCGCTTCCTGCTGCGGACCGTGCTCACCGAGGCCGCCGGCATCGGATTGACGGGCGCGGCCCTGGGGCTGGCGATCGGGTCGGGCGTGCACTATCTGGCGACCGTCGCGCTCGGGCACGCCATCGCCATGGACATCGCCTATCGTCCCAGCCCACTGCTGGTGGCGTATGCGATCATCGCGCTCGGACTGGCCCTGCTCGGGGCGATTCCGCCCGCCCTGCGCGCCGCCCGGATGCCCATCGTGGAGGCCATCGCCGTGGACTGATCGGCGGGTAAATAGGATGGAGCGCATGAGCGCAGCGACCGTGGACTTGATGGACTACTCCGATGTCATCGACCGGTACGACCCGGTGCTCGGCATGGAGGTACACGTCGAGCTGGGCACCGCGACCAAGATGTTCTGCGGCTGCCCGACCGAATTCGGCGCCGAGCCCAACACCCAGGTGTGTCCCGTGTGCCTGGGCCTGCCGGGCTCGCTGCCGGTGGTCAACGAGAAGGCCGTCGAGTCCGCGATCCGCATCGGGCTCGCGCTGAACTGCTCCATCACCCCGTGGGGGCGGTTCGCGCGCAAGAACTACTTCTACCCGGACCAGCCGAAGAACTACCAGATCAGCCAGTACGACGAGCCGATCGCGCAGAACGGCTACCTCGACGTGGTCCTCGATGACGGCACGGTCTTCCGGGTCGACATCGAGCGCGCCCATATGGAGGAGGACACCGGCAAGTCGCTGCACGTCGGTGGCGCCACCGGCCGCATCCACGGCGCCTCGCACTCGCTGCTCGACTACAACCGCGCGGGCGTGCCGCTCATCGAGATCGTCACCAAGCCCATCGAGGGCGCGGGCGAGCGGGCGCCCGAGGTGGCGCGCGCGTACGTGACCGCGCTGCGCGAGGTGCTCAAGTCCCTCGAGGTCTCCGACGTGAAGATGGAGCAGGGCTCGATGCGTTGCGACGTCAACGTGTCGCTGATGCCCAAGGGCGCCAAGGAATTCGGCACCCGCACCGAGACCAAGAACGTGAACTCGCTCAAGAGCGTCGAGGTCGCGGTGCGTTTCGAGATGCGTCGCCAGGCCGTGGTGCTGTCCTCGGGCGGCGAGATCCTGATGGAGACCCGCCACTTCCACGAGACCGACGGCACCACCTCGTCCGGCCGCATCAAGGAGACCGCCGAGGACTACCGCTACTTCCCGGAGCCCGACCTCGAGCCCATCGCGCCCGACGCCGCCTGGGTCGAGGAACTGCGCGGCACCATCCCCGAGTACCCGTGGCTGCGACGCGCCCGCATCCAGTCCGACTGGGGCCTGTCCGACGAGGTGTTCCGCGACCTGGTCAACGCCGGCGCGCTCGACCTGATCATCGCGACCGTCGACGCGGGCGCCTCGGTCGATGCCGCCCGCTCCTGGTGGGTCGCCTACCTCACCGAAAAGGCCAAGGAGAGCCAGGTTTCGCTCGAGGACCTGCCCATCACCCCCAAGCAGGTCGCCGAGGTGGCCGGGCTGGTCGAGGCCAAGACCATCAACAACAAGGTCGCCAAGCAGGTCGTCGACTTCGTCCTCGCCGGCGAGGGCGAGCCCGCCCAGATCGTCGAGACCAAGGGCCTGGGCATGGTCTCCGACGACTCCGCCCTGCAGTCCGAGGTCGAGAAGGCCCTGGCCGCCAACCCCGACATCGCCGAGAAGATCCGCTCCGGCAAGGTCCAGGCCGCCGGCAAGGTCGTCGGCGACGTCATGAAGGCCACCCGCGGCCAAGCCGACGCCGCCCGAGTCCGCGAACTCGTCCTCGCCGCTTGCGGAGTCGAGGGCTGACCAGCCCCGACACCGACCCGTCGGCGCGCGGCTGACTCGCGCGCGACGGCGGACCTCACCTACCGGACTCTCGTCATCGGGGCGCGCGGCTGAACTCGTGCGCCACGGGCGGACCTCACCCACTGGACTCTCGTCATCAGGGCGCGTGGCTGAACTCGTGTGCTGCGGGCGGACCTCACCCACTGGACTCTCGTCATCGGGGCGCGCGGCACCAGCCGCGCGCCCCGAGCCTTTTGAGCGATCATGAGCTTGACCCTCACACCGTGTGAGGCTCGAACCTGGAGGAGTCATGTTCAGTATCGGAGACTTCGCCAGGTTCGGATCGGTGTCGGTGCGAATGCTGCGCCACTACGACGAGATCGGACTGCTGCCGCCGTCCGAGGTGGATCCGTGTTCGGGCTATCGGTTCTATGCGGCCGATCAGCTCGCGCGGCTCAACCGCATCGTCGCGTTGAAGGATCTCGGCTTCACCTTGCATCAGGTGGCCGAGATGCTCGACGGGCAGCTGTCCGCGGATCGGTTGCACGGCATGCTGCAACTGCGTCGCGCGCAGCTGGCCAATCAGGTGGCCGCGGATACCGCCCGGCTCGCGAGCGTCGAGGCGAGGCTCCTGCGTATCGAAAGGGAGGGCGTCATGCCCGAGCAGGAAATCGTCGTGAAAGCACTGTCCGCCACGCTGGTCGCCGAAATGAGCGATGTGGCAGCCGAATCCGGTGAGGCCGCGGTCGGCCCGATCATCGAGCGGCTGTATGCCCGTCTCGGCAAGGCGATTCCGGAGTCCGGACTCACCATCACCGGCGCGCCGGTCGTGTATTACGAAGAGCTCGAGGAGGGTCTGCGCGTGCACGTCGCGCACCAGGTCGCGGGTGAGTCCGTCCCCGGCGCCGACTTCGACCTGCGGCGCCTGCCCGAGATCACCCACGCCGCCACCCTCGCCCACCGCGGCAAGCTCACCGACCTGTGCGTGTCCTTCGAGGCGATGGGGCGCTGGGCCGACGAACACGGATACACCCCCAACGCACCCATCCGTGAGGTCTACCTCAACGCCCCCGGCGATCCCGCGTCCGCCGAATGGGTCATCGAACTGCAGATGCCGGTCGCGCGGGCCACGCGTCCGTGACCCCTCACGCCCGCGCGTCGGCCTGATCCGGCAGGGATTCGGCTGAAGGCTCTCGAAACAGTGCGGCGCACAGCAATCGCTGTGCGCCGCACTGGATTCGGCGGCTAGTCCGGTCCGCCGTTCCCACTGCCGGACGGGGGCGGGATGCGCACGACGCGGTCGTCGTACTGGTTGGGATTGCCGTCGGGCTTGTTGACGGTGCCAGCCCAGATATTGCCGTCGCCGCCGATCGCCGCGCCGTCGAGGCGGCCGTACTTGTCCTGCGCCAGCAGCGCCGGCGTGGCGGTCACCGCGTGGGTGTTCTTGTCGGCCGCGGCGATGGCCAGCGCCTTCTGATTGGTCATGGAGATGGCGACCGCGTCGGTGGCGGCCGCGCAGCCCGCGACGCCCGGATGATCGGACCAGGTCCACGCCTTCACCGCGACGCCGTCGGCGCCGATACGTTGCAGCCGGTCCTCGGTGGCGGTGCGGTCGGTGAACCAGATGGAATCCTTGCCGTCCGCGCACACGCCGCCCGCCACGCCGATCCCGGACGCCATCACCTCGGGGGCCGCGCCGGGCGCGGGGGCGGTGATACCGAGCAGCTTCCCGGCCAGCGAACTGGTGTCCCCGGCGAGCACCGGGTTGCCCGCGTCGCCGGTCAGGACCAGCATGCGACCGTGCAGGAAGCTGATGGAACCGCGATTGCCGTTGGCGCCCTTCGGAATTCCGGTCAGGATTGGCTTGGGCGCGCCGCCGTCGGTGGAGACGCGCACCACCCGGTTGTCGCTCGGCGTCGTCACGTACGCGTAGAACAGGCCGTCCTCGTCGAAGGTGGGCGACAGCGCCAGGCCGGTGACCCCGCCGTCCCCGGACGGATCCACGTCCAGCCGCGCCACCTCGACCGGCGCGGGCGGCTCGCCCTCGTCGGTGGCGACCACCTTCAGGATGCGCCCGGTGGTGCGTTCGGTCACCAGCGCGCTGCCGCCGTCGGGCAGCGCGACCAGACCGCCGGTGGTGTCCAGGCACGAGACCACCACGGCCAGATCGGGATCCACGCACGGCAGATCCGGACGCTTGGCATTGCTCGGCGGCGTCTTGGGGGTGGTGGTCTTGGGCTCGGCGTCCTGCCAGGTCGGCTCGGTGGTGAACGGGCTGGAGGCGCGATCGTCGAAGCGCGCGCACCCCGACAGCAGCACCGCGCCGAGCGTCATGCCCAGCACGATCCGCCCGGCGCCCGCGCGGACCATCCGTGCACCCACCCCGACACGGTCAGCGGCAACCAGACTCATGGTGGAGACGTTACGGAAAACCTGCCGTCACCGCTCGGACGGGGTGTCGCAAAAAGGCGTGCCGTGGCGAAACAATCCACCGTGGCGTGAATCGGACAGCGGACACGCCCGCGTTCTGCCGGGTGCCGGACGGTTGCGGCTAATACTCTGGCCCGGGTGACGAACAAGCCGAACGAGCCGTCCGCCGCGGCGGGCGACGCCACGCCCGCAGCTCCGCGCCCGGCCGGTGCACCGGTCCGCAGCCCCTTCGACTCGCCGACCGAGCAGTTCGCCGCCCCGTCCGGCGTGCAGTCCACCGAGACGATCACCCCACCCGCCGACCCCCTCGGTCAGGCCGCCGAGCAGACCGGCCCGGCCACCGAACAACTCGGCCAGGTCGGCGGCCAGGCGACCGAGAAGATCACGCCGCAGAAGGTCGGTCACGGCACCGAGCGGAATCTGCCGCGCACCGACGAGGAACTCGGCCTCGATCTGGACGTCCCGCTCTACTCACAGGTCAAGAACGCCATCCCGGGTGCGGCCGACAGCAGCACCGCCGAGCCGTCCTCGACCTACTCCTTCGCGAGCATCCCCCCGGCCCCGGCCGCGCCCCCGGAGAACAACGGCCGCCGCCGTCGCGACGACCGCCGCGGCACCCTCGACCTCGGACTCCTCTTGCTGCGCTTGGTCATCGGCGGCACGTTCATCTACCACGGCCTGCAGAAGGCCTTCGGCTGGTTCCACGGACCCGGCTTCGACGGCATCAAGACCTCCATGGAAGGGGGCGGCTGGAAGCATGTCGACCTGGCCGCGCCCATGCTCATCGCGGGCGAGCTCGGCGGTGGCGTGCTGGTGGTGATCGGCCTGGCCACGCCGCTGGCCGCGGGCGCGCTGCTCGCGGTGATCCTGGACGCGTGGCTGTGGAAGCAGGGCATGGTGCCCGGTTTCCAGTACTCGGCCAAGACCAACTCGGTCGAGATCGACTCGATCCTGGTCGGCATCACCACCGCGCTCATCCTCACCGGTCCCGGCCGCTACTCGATCGACCGCAATCGCGCCTGGTCCACCCGCCCGTTCCTGGGCTCCCTGGCCGCGTTCGTCGCGGCGGTGGCCGCGGCCATCCTGGTCTACATCTACCTGCACGGCGGCAACCCGCTCACCGGTATCGGCCCGTTCGAGTAGCAGGCCGCGGCCGCGGACGTCGTGGCATGGGCTCGAAAAACCAAGCGGCCGGGCTCGATCCACTGGATCGAGCCCGGCCGATTCGTATCCGGGGTGCGGGGCGGGGGCCCCGCGGATCTCCTCGAGGAGTGTGGGGGCTTGCCCCCAGCCTCACTGGCGTGCGGTCCAGGCTTCCCACTCTTGGAACGTCTCCTGGTGGAGCTGGAGCACCCGGCTCGACTTCGCGTCGATCTCGCTCTGCAGCAGCGCCCGGTGCGCCCCGATCCGAACCTGTTCGTCGGGAGTCGCCATGAACTCGGCATTGTCGAGGTCACGCACCTCGGCCGCCAGGGCCTCGGCGTCGGCGAGCAGTTCGCGAGCCTCGGCATTGCGGGCGTCGGAGCGATGCAGCATCGCCGTGTAGTCGGCCAGCATGGATTCGGCCTTGCCGACGAATTCGGTCTCGGCCTGGCCGATGTATTCGATTGTCATTCCCTTGCTTTCTCGATTACGGCACGCGCCGGACGGCACCCTTGTCGGCGGAGGTGGCGAGCGCGGCGTACGCGCGCAGCGCGGTGGTGACCGGGCGCTCCCGGTTCACCGGCTGCCACGGCCGCTCGGAGGCTTCCATCTTCACGCGGCGCTCCGCGAGAACGTCTTCGGGAACCAGCAATTCGAGCGCGCGGGTGTGCACGTCGATGCGGATGCGGTCACCGTTCTCGATGAGTCCGATGGATCCGCCGCCGGCGGCTTCCGGGGACATGTGGCCGATGGACAGGCCCGAGGTGCCGCCGGAGAAGCGGCCGTCGGTGATCAGTGCGCAGACCTTGCCCAGGCCCACGCCCTTCAGGAACGACGTGGGGTGCAGCATCTCCTGCATGCCCGGACCGCCGCGAGGACCCTCGTAGCGGACCACGACCACATCGCCGGGCTGGATCTCCTTGCCCAGGATCTTGGAGACCGCCTCCTCCTGGGACTCGACCACCACGGCCGGGCCCTCGAAGGTGAACAGGTCCTCGTCGATGCCGGCGGTCTTGAGGATCGCGCCGTCGGGAGCGATATTGCCGCGCAGCACGCACAGGCCGCCCTCGACGGTGTACGCGTGCGGGACGTCGCGGATGCAGCCGCCCTCGGCGTCGGTGTCCAGCGAGGACCAGCGGTTGGCGGTGGAGAACGGCTCGGTGGTGCGGACCCCGCCGGGCGCGGCGTGGAACAGCTGCACGGCCTCGTCGGACGCCTTGCCCGAGCGCACGTCCCAGGTGTCCAGCCACTCGTCGAAGGAGGCGGTGTGCACGGTGGTCACGTCGGTTTCCAGCAGCCCGCCGCGGCGCAGCTCGCCGAGGATGGCCGGGATGCCGCCGGCGCGGTGCACGTCCTCCATGTGGTAGTCGGAGTTGGGGGAGACCTTCGACAGGCAGGGCACGCGACGCGAGATCTCGTCGATGGTCTGCAGATCGAAGTCGATCTCACCCTCCTGCGCGGCGGCCAGGGTGTGCAGCACGGTGTTGGTGGAACCGCCCATGGCCACGTCCAGCGCCATGGCGTTACGGAAGGCCTTGGCATTGGCCACGTTCCGCGGCAGCACCGAGGCGTCGTCGTCGCGGTACCAGCGGGTGGCGATGTCCACGATGACCTTGCCGGCCTTCTGGAACAGCGCGCGGCGGGCCTCGTGGGTGGCCAGGGTGGAGCCGTTGCCCGGCAGCGCCAGGCCCAGCGCCTCGGTGAGGCAGTTCATCGAGTTGGCGGTGAACATGCCCGAGCAGGAGCCGCAGGTCGGGCAGGCGGAGCGCTCGACCTCGCTGAGGCCCTCGTCGCTGACGGCCTGCGAGGCGCTGGCGGAGATGGCGGTGATCAGGTCGGTCGGGGCCTGCGCGACGCCGTCCACGATCACGGCCTTGCCGGCCTCCATCGGGCCGCCGGAGACGAACACGGCCGGGATGTTGAGCCGCATGGCGGCGTTCAGCATGCCGGGGGTGATCTTGTCGCAGTTGGAGATGCAGACCAGCGCGTCGGCGGTGTGGGCGTTGGCCATGTACTCCACCGAGTCGGCGATGATCTCGCGCGAGGGTAGCGAGTACAGCATGCCGCCGTGACCCATGGCGATGCCGTCGTCGACGGCGATGGTGTGGAATTCGCGCGGGACGCCACCGGCCGCCCGCACCGCCTCGGCCACGATCTCGCCGACGTCCTTCAGGTGCACGTGGCCGGGCACGAACTGGGTGTAGGAGTTCGCGATGGCGACGATCGGCTTCCCGAAGTCGGAGTCGGTGAGGCCGGTCGCGCGCCAGAGCGAGCGAGCGCCCGCGGCATTGCGTCCGACGGTGGTGGTGCGTGAGCGAAGCGGTGGCATTGGTCCTCGGTTCGTGTCGCAGGGGGCTGTTGAGCGACTGTCCGGTGGTTCACGACACGAGAATTCGGGTCTCGCGACGTTCCTCCGGCGGCTCTCAACGTTACTCCCGGCCTATGACCCCGATTACCGCCGGTGGAAACTCTGCGCCCCCGAAACGCCTAGGACTTGCCGGATTCGCCCTCGGTCTCGGTGCCTTCGGTGTGAGATTCGTCCGCTTCGACCGGTTCGTCGGTTTCTTCCGGCTCCTGGGCGAACGGGTCCGGAATGCGCCCGCCCGAGGCGTCCACGAGGTCGGCGAGCCGGTTGTAGCCGACTGCGGGCAAGGTCACATCGGTGTCGTCCGCCAGGTGCAGCCGCAGGTACCCGCGCTTGGGGATGACCAGCCCACGCACGTCGGCCCAGTCGATGTGCCGGGAGCCGAACAGGGTGCGGGCGTCGATGCCGTTGTCCGAGACGGTGGTCCGGGTCCGCTCGATCCACACCACCAGCGCGGCCGGGATCGCGAACAGGATCCACAGCACCTTGGGCGCCCCGAAGAACGGGAAGGCCACGGAGAACAGCAGGATGAACACCCCGAGGTGAGCGAGCCGGGGGATGCGGATCACGCGACCCGCGTCCGATTCGGCACCGGGCGTGTGGGACGATCGAGCAGGTGGCACGGACTGATGCTGTGAGGACACACCCACATCCTCGCATCATGGTGAACGGACCCGAACAACCGCACTGTCTCACATAATGAGACCCCATAGGTCAGCTGTTTGACTGAACGAGTAGCGCGCGCATACCGTCGAGCGCGTGAATCGAATCGAGTTGCTCGTAATCGGCCGGCGCGTCCAGCGCTGAGCCGACGACTGTAGGTCCATTACGTCAGCTCGCAGCTGCGACGCGCCACCCTCGAACAGCCCATGGCTGTCGGGGGCTTTTTTGTGTTCAGGCAAGTCCACGACTGGAACGACAAGCAGTAAGGAACCAAGACGGTGAGCGCACCTACCGCACGGCCCGGGCCCTCGGCCCGCAAGCCGGCGCCTTCGGCCACTCAGCCGACCGCGGCTCCGGCCGCGACCCCGAACCGCCGCCAGGTCCCGCCCGAGCGGGTCACCGGCGCGCAGTCGGTCGTCCGTTCGCTCGAGGAACTGGACGTCGACACGGTATTCGGCATTCCGGGCGGTGCGATTCTTCCCGTCTACGACCCGCTCTTCGATTCCACGAAGGTCCGCCACGTGCTGGTCCGCCATGAGCAGGGCGCGGGTCACGCCGCGACCGGCTACGCGCAGGCCACCGGCAAGGTGGGTGTGTGCATGGCCACGTCCGGTCCGGGTGCGACCAACCTGGTCACCCCGATCGCGGACGCGCAGATGGACTCGGTGCCGCTGGTCGCCATCACCGGCCAGGTCGGCCGTTCGCTGATCGGCACCGACGCCTTCCAGGAAGCCGACATCTCCGGCATCACCATGGCGTGCACCAAGCACAACTTCCTGGTCACCGACCCGATCGACATCCCGCGGATGATCGCCGAGGCGTTCCACATCGCCTCCACCGGCCGTCCCGGCGCGGTGCTGGTCGACATCCCGAAGGACGTGCTGCAGGCGCAGACCACGTTCTCGTGGCCGCCGGAGATGAAGCTGCCCGGCTACCGTCCGGTCACCAAGCCGCACGGCAAGCAGGTCCGCGAGGCCGCCCGCATGATCATGGAGTCCAAGGCTCCGGTGCTCTACGTCGGCGGCGGCGTGATCAAGGCCGATGCCTCGGCCGAGCTGCTGGAACTGGCCGAGCTGACCGGCATCCCGGTGGTCACCACCCTGATGGCGCGCGGCGCGTTCCCCGACACCCACACCCTCAACATGGGTATGCCGGGTATGCACGGCACCGTGGGAGCCGTTGCGGCGCTGCAGCGTTCGGATCTGCTGATCACCCTGGGCGCGCGTTTCGACGACCGCGTCACCGGCCAGCTGGACTCGTTCGCGGTCGGCGCCAAGGTGATCCACGCCGACATCGACCCCGCCGAGATCGGCAAGAACCGCCACGCGGACGTGCCGATCGTGGGTGACTGCCGCGAGGTCATCACCGAGCTGATCGAGACCCTGAAGGCCGATCCGGCCACCGGCGGCAAGACCCCGCTGCTGGACCTGACCGAGTGGTGGGGCTACCTGAGCGGTATCCGCGATGCCTACCCGCTGGGCTGGAAGACCCCGTCGGACGGTTCGCTGTCGCCGGAGTTCGTGATCGAGAAGCTGGGTCAGCTGGCCGGTCCCGAGGCGATCTACTGTGCCGGCGTCGGCCAGCACCAGATGTGGGCCGCGCAGTTCATCAAGTACGAGAACCCGCGCACCTGGCTGAACTCGGGCGGTCTGGGCACCATGGGTTACGCGGTGCCCGCGGCCATGGGCGCCAAGATGGGCATGCCGGACTCCGAGGTCTGGGCCATCGACGGTGACGGCTGCTTCCAGATGACCAACCAGGAACTGGCCACCTGTGCCGTCGAGGGCGTGCCGATCAAGGTCGCGCTGATCAACAACGGCAACCTGGGCATGGTCCGCCAGTGGCAGACCCTGTTCTACGAGCAGCGCTACTCCAACACCGACCTGGGCACCCACACCCTGCGCATCCCGGACTTCGTGAAGCTCGCGGAAGCGCTGGGCTGCCACGGTATTCGCGTGGAGAAGGAAGAGGACGTGGAGGCCGCGATCCGTGAGGCGCAGTCGATCAACGACCGTCCCGTGGTGATCGACTTCATCGTCGGCAAGGACGCGCAGGTGTGGCCGATGGTCGCCGCCGGCACGTCGAACGACGAGATCATGGCCGCGCGCGGCATCCGCCCGCTGTTCGACGACGACGAGCAGGCTTCCGAGCCGGCCGTCATCCACGAGGCCATGTCGCACGAGAAGGCTTCGCTGGCCGCCCACGAGCGCGCCTCCCAGAAGGGGACCGAGGAATGACCACCACCCACACCCTCTCCGTGCTGGTGGAGGACAAGCCCGGCGTGCTGGCCCGCGTGGCCTCGCTGTTCTCCCGGCGTGGCTTCAATATCCAGTCGCTCGCGGTCGGCGGCACCGAGATCCCGGAGATCTCGCGCATGACCATCGTGGTGACCGTGGAGGACCTGCCGCTCGAGCAGGTCACCAAGCAGCTCAACAAGCTGGTCAATGTCATCAAGATCGTGGAGCAGGACACCGACTCGTCGGTCGCCCGCGAACTGATCCTGGTGAAGGTGCGCGCCGACGCGAGCGTGCGCACCCAGGTGATCGAGGCCGTGAACCTGTTCCGCGCCAAGGTGATCGACGTGTCGCCCGACGCGCTGACCATCGAGGCCACCGGCACCCGCTCCAAGCTGGACGCGCTGCTGCGCATGATGGAGCCGTACGGCATCCGTGAGATCGTGCAGTCCGGCGTTGTCGCCGTGGGCCGCGGACCCAAGTCCATCACCGCGACCCGATAAAGCCCGCGATAACCGCTGGCCCGATACTTCTCACTAACCAAACAATCTGAAGGGAACCACTGTGGCAGTCGAGATGTTCTACGACGACGATGCCGATCTGTCGATCATCCAGGGCAAGAAGGTCGCCGTGATCGGCTACGGCAGCCAGGGCCACGCCCACTCGCTGAGCCTGCGCGACTCCGGCGTCGACGTGCGCATCGGCCTCAAGGAGGGCTCGAAGTCCCGTGCCAAGGCCGAAGAGGCCGGCCTGACCGTCGGCACCCCCGCCGAGGTCTCCGAGTGGGCCGACGTGATCATGGTCCTCGCGCCCGACACCGCGCAGGCCTCCATCTTCACCAATGACATCGAGCCGCACCTGAAGGACGGCGACGCGCTGTTCTTCGGCCACGGCCTGAACATCCACTTCGGTCTGATCAAGGCTCCGGCCAACGTCACCGTCGGCATGGTCGCCCCCAAGGGCCCCGGCCACCTGGTGCGTCGCCAGTTCGCCGACGGCAAGGGCGTTCCGGCCCTGATCGCCATCGACCAGGACCCGACCGGCACCGGTCAGGCGCTGGCCCTGTCCTACGCCAAGGGCATCGGCGGCACCCGCGCGGGCGTCATCAAGACCACCTTCAAGGAAGAGACCGAGACCGACCTCTTCGGTGAGCAGGCCGTGCTCTGCGGTGGCACCGAGGAACTGGTCAAGACCGGTTTCGAGGTCATGGTCGAGGCCGGTTACGCGCCGGAGATGGCCTACTTCGAGGTCCTGCACGAGCTCAAGCTGATCGTCGACCTGATGTACGAGGGCGGCATCGCCCGCATGAACTACTCGGTCTCCGACACCGCCGAGTTCGGTGGCTACCTGTCGGGCCCGCGCGTCATCGACGCCGGCACCAAGGAGCGCATGAAGGCGATCCTGACCGACATCCAGGACGGCACCTTCGTCAAGCGCCTGGTCGCCAACGTCGAGGGCGGCAACAAGGAGCTCGAGGGTCTGCGCAAGGCCAACGCCGAGCACCCGATCGAGGTCACCGGCGCGCAGCTGCGCAGCCTGATGAGCTGGGTCGACCGCCCGATCACCGAAACCGCGTAAGGTTTCGCGGCCTCGACGACCCGCCGGACTCTGGTGTCCGGCGGGTCGTTTCGTGTCGAGAGTCGACGGCACACGTCGGATTACCATTGGCGATGTCCTGTCCTCGACCTGAACCGACGTGTGAGAGGTGCCGGTGACCGTATCGCCCGCAGACGACAACATCCGGTACCTGACGGCCGAGGAGTTTCTCGCTGCCGAACCGGACGGGTTCAGCGAGACCGCCGGGGACATCGAGATCGTGGATGGCCGACTGATCCGGCTCATGTCACAGAGCGAGGCGCACAGCAGGATCGTGCGGCGTCTGGCCGCAGCGATCGAAGACGCTCGCGACCCTTCGGGCCCGTGTCTGCGGGTGGCTTCCGATGTCGCTGTACGACTTCCGGATACCGAGGACACTCGCACCGACCGCCGTCTCAACATCCGCTACCCCGATATCTTCGTGCGCGATTGTGAGCCCTACGACGTCAACACAGTTCGCGATCACATCCACCTGGTGGCCGAGGTGATCTCGAGGGATACCGTCGACACTGATACCGGCGTCAAACGGGTGTTGTACGCACTTGCTGGAATTCCCGTCTACCTGATCATTCATCTCGATAAGACGTGGGAAGCGATCGATCGCATCGAGGAGTACCGCCTCGACTGGTCGGGTAAGCGCTACGTTCCTCACCATGTCCACCATGCGGGCCTGATCCTCGACCGTCCCGTCACGCTGGCCGTGACATTCGAAGCGCTCCAGACGCCGTAACCCCTGAAGTGGTGGCGAGGAGTGCCGCGAAGGCCCGCCAGGATCGCTCCTGACGGGCCTTCGCCGTTCGCGCGGGAAGGAGGGCCGCGCGAGCGTGGTTACCAGCTGCCGAAGCTGCCCGGCAGCATGTGCCGCCACCAGCAGTCGTTGTCGTGGCGGTGGGGGCGGTTCCAGTCGTCGCGATCGCGATCGCGCCACCAGGCGTCCCGATCCCGATCCCGGTCGTGACCGCGGTCCCGATCCCGATCCCACCAGGGGTTGTTCTGCTGGTGCGGCCAGGCGACGTCGGCGGGCGCGCTGTCGACGGGCACCTCGGCGCTCGCCGGAATCGTCACAGCCGCAAGGGGAATCACAGCAATAGCACCGGCGACGGCCACGCGGGCCGCCGTCCGGCGTAGAAATGTCTGCTTCATGGTCTGCACAATGCCCCAGTAACCTCCGCGCGGGGAATGCTTTTCCTGTGAATTCAGGGCCGAATGGTCCTTCTGTATGACATTCACCCCGAGACACCCTGAAACTCATTGCACGGCAACGGCCCCGCAGGATTTCTCCCGCGGGGCCGTTCGCAATTCGACTGTGGCAGTGGATCAGTAGTGCGTGCCGCCGTCGATCCGGATCTCGGTACCGGTGATGAACGCACCGTCATCCGACGCCAGCATGGCCACCACACCGGCCACCGTGTCCGGCGACGCGAAGCCCTGCCCGATACCCGGCGCCAGCTTCATGAACAGGCTCAGATCGGCGTCCGCGGGCAGACCCGGCCCCCGGCCGCTGGTCATATCGCTCGAAATCGACCCCGGCGCAACAGCGACCACACGCAGCCCCTGCTTGGAGTATTCCGCGGCCAGCGCGTGCGTCATCGACATGATCCCGCCCTTGGATGCCGCATACGCCGACATGTACGGGTGCGCGAAGAACGCGGACGTAGAGGTGAAGTTGACGATCACACCCTTGTCCGAAGCCAGCAACTGCGGCAGCGACTCCTTGATCATCAAGAAGGTGCCCGTCAGATTGATGGCGATAATCTTGTTGAAATCCTCGACCGGCTGCTCATGCGTATGCGCCGACCGCAGAATCCCCGCCGCATTGATCAGCGCATCGATCCCGCCGAGCGCCTCGGTAGCAGCAGCAACGCCGGCCTTCACCGACGCCTCATCCGAGATATCCACGGTCAGGGTCGTAAGCCGATCCCCATTCCCGTTCTCCGCCGCCTGCTTGGCAGTCTCGGCCAGCCCCGCCTCATTGACGTCAGCCCCCACAACCTGCCCACCCTCGGCCAGGATCCGGTGCACGGTAGCCCGCCCAATCCCCGACCCAGCCCCGGTGATCACTACTCGACGCCCGTCAAAACGCTCCATTGCGACTCTCCTTAGCTATGTTCCAGCCTCTAAAAGACACGTTACGCCTATGTGGCACGTCATGCCAGACTGGCATCCCGTCGACTAGGATTGGTTCAACCAACCCGCCCAAAAGGAGGTGAAAATGTCCGCCCACCCCATACTCCGCCCCACCCTCGCCGAACGCCGCAAACAAGAAACCCGCATGGACATAGCCCGAACCGCAGCGCGGTTGTTCGCGGAACACGGCACCTCGGAGGTGACGGCCGAACAAATCGCCTCCGAATCCGGCGTAGCCTTGCGCACCTTCTACCGCTACGCCCGCACCAAGGAAGAAGCGGTAGAACCCCTCCTGGCCACCGGCGCCCAACGCTGGCTCGAGCTGGTAGCCGCCGGCCCCCACCGCCTCCCCACCCTCCCCGAACTCGAAGCAGCCATCCAAACCTCCCTCACCTTCGACGGCGCCCTCGAAGACCTCGAAATCACCCGAGGCCTCATCCACGCCATGGACGACGACCCCGCCCTCCGCACCGTCTGGCATCGCATCAATCTGGAAGGTGAACGCGACCTGCTCCGCGTCCTCACCGATTTGGCCGGTCCCACCGCGGACCCTTTGCAGCTCCGCCTCCTTGCGGCCGCCGCAGCGGGTGCCATCCGAATTGCCGTGGAACAGTGGGCATCCGACAACGCCCCGGCCACGGGCCCGGGCTCTCCGGCAGACTTGGCGGTACGTGCGCTCGGCGCCCTCGCGGGCGGTATCAGCGTCTGAAACGGGCTCTCACGCTGAGGATCAGCGGCTGTCGGCTTCGGAGTCGGTCATGGCGGATTCGATCGTCCATTCGGCCCGAGCCAAAAGCTCGTCGAATGTTACGACTTCGGGTTGGACCAGTTCGCGGCGGTAGAGCTCGAAAGAACGCACCTTGTCCTGATTCTCGCCGCCGCTCTCGCCGTACAGAGTCGCGAGATTGCCGATGACCAGATACGACCGCGGGCGCAATAGATAGGTGAACTTGCCAGGGATGTCACTGCCATCCGCGGCAGTATCGTTCAGTCGCTCGCCGATCTGTGTCACCGCGCGATGAACTGTTCCTTGGATCTGGACCACGCCGCCGGACAATTCGAATGACGGAGCCCAGCACCCGGAGCGGTAGGGCTCCCGGACCGGTTCGAGCAGTTCTTTCCGGTGCGTTTTGATCTCGGCGAAAACCATTGACTGGATACGGCCGGAAGTCCGGAGCAGTGCATCGGTGCGTTTTCCGACCGACGCGATCGAGTGGCCGGCGACCACCTGCTCCAGCTTGTCCGGACTCCACGAGGTCAACAACTGACCCGAGAGCGAGACGCCGAAGATCCAGGGATTCCTTTCGAAGAAATCCTGCCAGACCGCTTCGCATCCCTGATTCGGAAAGTTCGTCTTCCACACTGCATCGAAATAGTAGTCATCCGTCATCAGTCGGCGGAAAGTCTCGACTTGTTTCCTACGGTTGGCCAACGCAACCACGTCGGCGGCCGCGTCGTCGCTGCTGATCAGTGCTCGAAATACCTCGGGGTTCCTTCGATAGAGGTGCGCGAGCGACCGAACATCCGCTGTGGTTCCGCCTGCAGGGAAAGCGACATCCAGTCGCGGCTGCAGGTTCAGCTGCAGAGCATCGTCGCCGAACGTGTCTCGGAGAATGTCCACCAGCTCGGCGGCGATCCCGGCGTCGAACTGCAGGGATTGGCTGCTCTTGCGATGAGACTCCCGATTCTTGGAGCCGAAGGTCGACAGGTGGAGCAGGGTGTCTCCACCGTCATCGGTGACCTTCTTGTGCTCGCAGTCAACGCCTTTGTCTAAGTCATGTGCCTCGATCCGCTGCTGGCCCGGTGTCAGGCGGAGCACTCGTGCCATGTCAGCACGCCTCCTGGAAGCGTTCGAAGCGAACGCTTAGCCGGTCAGTGTCGGGCCGGTCTGCGGTGCGGGTCGGTAAGGCGATTTCTCCGCCGTTCAGCTGTTGAAACCCGTACTCGATGACGGGGCTTTCGTTCGACCCGAGCAGCTGAGGACTGATGTGAATTCGAAAGTTCGGGTCGATCCCGAGCAGTGCTGTGTCGTAGGCACCATGGTGGATCTTGCACAGACTCAGGCCGTTATCGACAGTTGGAGTACCGTCCTCGTCCGGATCGGGAATGATGTGCGCCGCGTCCAGCAAACGCCCATGGTCCAGGCGGCAGACAGCGCATCGCGACTTGTAGGCGAGGAGTACCCGTGCGCGGAATTCCGGCTGGTGTAGTCGACGCTTCGTAATCTGGCTGACGTACTTCCGCTCGAGTGGGGTGGGACTCGATGGTTGTGCGATGTTCAGTAGGTCGGCGTCGAGTGCGATCAGGAACTGCCGCTTTTCCGTATCGTCCTCCACGACGTAGACCGGGCAGATAGGAACATAGACGCCCGGGGATAGCCTGCGAAGCAGGATGATGGGCAGCTCGAGCTCGTATGCCCGGCGTAGCTTCGCATTGTCGCCATCGACGGTGCCCTCTCGATAGGCATAGGCGAACAATGACCCGTCAAGGTCTTGATCGGTATAGGGGCCGTCAGGTGCGGACATGATCGATAGCGTGGCCTGCATATCCCTCGGGTTGCGGATGCCGCGACTTCGATCGATCAGCCGGTGCGTTGTTCCGTCGAGATCGAAGTCCCAAAGTTGTTCGCGCGTCACGGTTCCCGATGCGCTGACGATCCCCTTGAGATGCTCGATGATCTGTCCCCTGAGGATCTTCTCCGCCCCGATACTCATGCTGAGAGCATGCCACCGGTGGTGCAGCTTGTCGATCTTGTTTGCGCGACCGTGTCTGTTGCAGTTTGCCTGTGGTGCAGTTGATCTGAGGGCGCTAGCGTGGGTTATGGCTGCTGATCAGGATCCGCCGGTAATCCCGGGTGTTCGTCGAAGCTATGTGGAAGCGCGGGGTGTTCGATTCCACGTGACGGAGGCTGGGGAGGGGGAGCCGGTGTTGGCGTTGCATGGGTGGCCGCAGCATCACTATGTGTACCGGGATCTGTTGGGGAATCCGCCGGTGGGGATGCGGGTGATTGCGCCGGATCTGCCGGGGTACGGGTGGTCGGGGGCCGCGGGGCATCGGTGGGCCAAGGATGATGTGGCGAGTGATTTGTTTGCGCTGATGGATGGGCTCGGGTTGGAGGGGAAGACGCTGCTGGTCGGGCATGACTGGGGTGGGTTCGTCGGGTTTCGGATGATTCTGCGGGAGCCTGAGCGGTTTCGGGGGTTCCTGGTCTGCAATATGGCGCATCCGTGGGCGCCGGCTGGTGTGGTGGCTCGGCAGTTCTGGCGGCTGTTGGCGTATCAGCCGTTGATGGCGGCGGTAGGGGTGCCGTTGCAGCAGCGGACGCGGTTCTTGGAGGCCCTTTTCGGGGCGGCTGCCAAGGGGGAGGGTCGGTTCGATCCGGAGACGATTGCGATCTTCGCGGATCGGTTCAAGGATCCGGTGGTTGCGCGGGCTGCGCGGGATACGTATCGGACGTTCCTGTTGCGGGAGGTGCCTGCGTCGATACGGAATCCGGAGCGCCGGCGGGCATCGGTGCCGGTGCGGGCGCTGTTCGGGAAAGACGATGCGGCGGTGCACTATTCGTTGGCCGCGGCGGAGACAACCAATGCGGACGACTACACGCTCGAATTGGTGGACAGGTGCGGGCATTTCGTCGTCGACGAGCGGCCCGATCTGGTGCGGGCGCGGTTGATCGCGTTGGCGGCCGAGACCGAGTAGGCAGCTAGCTGATGGTGAACACCCAGGAGCCATTGCAGCCCGACGCAGGGGCCCAGCCGGGCTCGTAGCGCCAGGAGGTTTGTGCGCTGCCGGGGGTGTAGCTGATGTTCCATCCGCCGGTGGCGGTCGCGATGGGGTTGTCGTTGTAGTTCAAGGAGGACAACGTGTAAGGGCTGATGTCCCAGTCGACATCGCCGAGAATGCTGCTGTGGACGGTGATGTAGGCGGTGCCGGCCAACTGGTTGTCCACGTATAGGCATGCGTTCGGATACAGGTCGGCGTGCGCCGGCGCGGCCATGACGGTTGCCGCGGTCGCGGTGGCGGCGGCTGCGAGTGCGATTCTGACTGCGGACGTCGGTCCCATGCTGTTCACCTTTGCGGCTCGATATCAATTGATTTGTGCTGGAACGGAAGTGCTCAGCAGAGGAAGTTGATCGTGGTGACCTTGAGGGTGGCTTAACGATTGCTTGGAGGTGTGGTTGGCCTCCGGCTCCAAAACGGGTGGCTGCCGGCCAGGAAACTGACTGGGGGCGGGGTGTTTTGGAGCGATAGGACAGTCATGGACGCCAGTGGGTTCGGCGGCGGTGGCGAATCGCCGCGGCCGCTTCGTCCGCGCATGCGTCGAGCCGTTGGAAGACGTCGGCCGCGGCGTATCGAAGGATGAACCATCCCCCGAGGACGAGAGCGTTCTGCCGACGGCGATCATGTCGGAACGCTGCCGGGCTCGAATGGAACTCACGTCCGTCGATCTCGACAATGGTGGACGAGCGTTCGTCCACGAAGTCGCACCTGTACTGCCCGACTGGATGGTTCTGGAGTAGGCGGATATTGCGCTCGAGCATGGCGCGGCCGAAAATCCGTTCCGGTTCCGAGGCGAAGCCTGCTGCGGCGGCTCTGAGGTGCGCGCGCAAGGCAGGCGAGCCGTGCAAGCCCGAACAGAGGTCGAGCAGATCCTGTGGTCGCACGGTATGACCGGCGTGATTGTCGATCAAAGCTTCGGCTTCGGACTTCGAGAGGACCCGGAGGCAATCCAGCAGAGTGCGGGCAACGGACGTCACCGGAAGGTCGGCTGTGAGGTCGACCCAGTCCGGCTGGAGGTCACGGCGGTAGAGATGCAGCCACGGCGGCGTCTTTCGGCGGATGGTGGTCGGAGCGGTTGCCTCGATACGTGGTGGTTCTGGGAGCATCCCGGCCAGCCAGGCCGCGGTGCGGTGGCTCAGTACGGCGGACGGGAGCCACGTGATGACCGCATGGCATTTCACGATGGTGGTCGGCTCGACGGCGCAGTAGATCCCGGGAAGCAGTCGGGTCGAAGAGCCCTGGCGGCAGCGATAGTCGATGGTGCTGTCGGGTATTCCTTCGGCTCGGAGTTCGGCGCGGGTGCGGATCACTGTCCGAGCGTGGCAGAGCTGGTGAGGTGACGGCCTACCTCGAACTGGGCGAACACCGCGAGCTGTGGACAACCCTGACGTTGTGAAGATTGCGGGTCGAACTGGCGGTGACCTGGCGGTATCGGCGTGTGTGAGGGGCGAGGTTGGGCTGCGGCGGCTAGTGTGGCGGGCGCGATCCTGGACGGATGGCTAGAAATTGGTCAAGTGACCGACTAGTCTGCGGGAAACCTGGAATGGAACAGGTTCACTCTTTGGCGTGGCGGCTCGTGGTCGCTGTGGCGCGGTGACGGATAGTGAGGGTTCGGATGAGTCTGTCCCGGCGGGCTGTGTTGGCTGGCGCTGCTGTTGGTGGCGTGGGGGCCAGTGTGGCTTTTGGTGCGAATATTGTTGGGGCGCAGCCCATCAAGCATCGGGAAGCTGGGGCCGGCTATCTGGTCGGGGTCGGGATCGCGGACATCACCGGTGCGCCTGCGGGCCAGGGGATGATGGGGTACTCGGAGGCTGATCAGATCACTACGGGGCTGTTGTCGCGGTGTTATGCGCGCGCCTACGTCGTGGTGGATCAGGCGACCGGGGATCGGGTTGCGTTCGTGAACACGGACAATGCCTGCTTGTTCCAGTCGGTGCACCTCGTGGTGATGCAGCAGTTGCAGCAGCGGTTCGGGGGGTTGTACACCGAGCGGAACGTCAACCTCAATGCGACGCACAATCACAACTCTTGTGGTGGGACCGCGCGGGAGTACGCGTATTCGCTGGCGGCCATGGGGTTTCAGCAGAACTCGTATGAGGCCGAGGTGAGCGGGATCGTCAAGGCGATCGTCGACGCGCACGAGAACTTGGCGCCGGGGGCGATCATGCTCGGGCGCGGGGAGTTGCATGACGCGAGCGTGAACCGGTCGCGGGGGGCGTTCGAGGACAATCCGGCCGAGGATAAGGCTGCGTTCCCGGACGCCATCGACCCGCAGCTCACGGTGTTGAAGTTCCGGCAGGGTGGCAAGGATGTCGGGGCGATCACCTGGTTCGCCACGCACGGGACCTCGATGACCGACCGGAACACGTTGATCTCGCAGGACAACAAGGGGTACGCCAGCTATCGCTGGGAGCATGACGAGATGGGGGTGCGGCATCTGGATGGGCCGCCCTCGTTCGTGGCGGCGTTCCCGCAGACCAATGCCGGCGATATGACGCCGAATCTGTGGATCAAGAAGATGCATCCGTCGGGGCCCACCGAGGATAATCGCACCAACTGCGCGATGATCGGTGAGCGCCAGTATCAGGCGGGCCGCAAGGCTTTCGACGCCGCAGCGCCGATGAGCAGCACCGGCGTCGACTCGGTGCTGCATTACGTGGACCTGTCGGACACCGCGATCGACGGCGCTTACACCCCGGACGGGAAGCCCGCTCGCACCGCGCCCGCCATGATGGGCGCCGCGGCGATGGCGACCAGTACCGAGGACAACTGGAACTCGCAGCTGTCGTTCCTGCAAGAAGGTGACGCCAACCCGATGGTGGCGGCGCTCGGCGGATTGAACTCGCCGATCGAGGACTGGATGCGGGATGTGCAGTCGCCCAAGCTGATCCTCGCGCCGCTCGGTGTGCTGCCGCCGCGGCCGTGGGTGCCGCAGGTGGTGCCGCTGCAGTTGATGCGGATCGGCGATCTGGTGCTCGCGTCGGGGCCCGCGGAGTACACCGTCGTGTCGGGGCTGCGGATCCGGCGGCTGGTGGCGCGGGCGCTCAACGTTCCGCTGGAGAACGTGCTGCTGCAGGGCTACGCCAACGGGTACTGCGGGTACGTGACCACGCCGGAGGAGTACGCCAGCCAGCAGTACGAGGGCGGCGAGACGCTGTTCGGACGGTGGACGCTGTCGGCGCACATGCAGGAATTCGACCGGCTGGCAAAGGCTTTGGCGGCGCGCGTCGACCTCGGACGCGGACCCGCGCCGCTGGACTGGGCCTTCGGATTGCAGCCCAACCTGCTCGCCCCGGTCCCCGCCGACACCCCGCACGCCGGTCGCGCCTACGGCGACGTGCTGACCCAGCCGCAGGCGAACTACGCGGCGGGACAGACGGTTTCGGTGGAATTCGTCGGCGCGCACCCGAACAACAACTTCCGGCTCGACGGCACCTACTTCGAGATCCAGCAGGGGACCGGCGACGACTGGCGGCGCGTCTACGACGACAACGACTGGTGCACCGAGCTGCACTGGTCGCGTCCGGCCGGACAGGATGCCGCCTCGACCATCGCCATCCAGTGGACGGTGCCCGACAGCGCCCCCGCGGGCCGCTACCGCATCCAGTACACCGGTGACAGCCGCGACGGCGCCGGTGCCAACCATGAATTCACTGGCACAACAGCGGAATTCGTGATCGGCTGAGCCGATGTTCATCCGACCCGCCGAGCCCGCTGACGAGAAACTCCTCTGGGCGATGCTCTACGAAGCCTCCTACGCCCGCGACCAGGGCATGGACTCACCCGATCAACTTCGAGACGTGTCCGGACTCGGGCACTACGTCGAAGGTTGGGGAGCCGCAAGCGATCTCGGCGTGGTCGGCGGCTTCGACGGAGTGCCGCTCGGCGCCGCCTGGCTGCGGCTGTTCAGCGCCGACGACCCGGCCTTCGGCTACGTCGACGCCGACACTCCGGAACTGGCCATCGGTGTCGCGCCCGAGAGCCGTGGCACCGGACTCGGCACTGCGCTGATGACCGCGCTCATCGACGCCGCGCGGAAAGACTACGACGCCGTCTGTTTGAGTGTGCGGCAGGACAATCCGGCGTTCCGGCTCTACCAGCGCCTCGGATTCGTCGCGGTCGACGGCTCCGACAAGGTCAATCTCGCCGGAACCACCAGCATCACAATGGTTCTCCGCTTCCGCTGACATTCGTGCTGCCCGCCTGTGCCCCCCGCGGAGAGCGTGCCCGATAGTGCGGTAAGACTTGTCTCCGGATTCGGCGTCAGCGACCCGGGCATCGGGTTCGCCCTCGCGGTCAAGTTCGCCCCCAGCGACGACGACGGCTGCTCGCGCGGCGCGGCGGACAGCGCTGCCGGGTGCGGTCGGTCAGCCGACGATCGCCGGACCGCCGTGTCAGCCGGTCAGGGAAGTCCCAGCGCCCCGGTTGTTTCGTGGCGCCGCCACAGCCGCTGGGCGAGGCCACTCGTGGTGGCAGCGGCATCATCCGCGCCGCTGTTGCGACTCAACCCTTCGGCGCGAGGTCGAACGACAATCTCCGGGGCGCGAGGTAGTCGTCGCGGTCCAGCAGCATCCGGATCTCGGGCCGCGAGCCCTCTGGCAGACGCTCCAGCTCCGCGTGCAGCGGCGTCACGAACGCCTCGCCGCGGGCCGTGATCAACGGCAGCCAGTTGTCGTGATGGTTGGGCGCGAACACCTTCGGCCGCAGGGCCTCGATGTAGCTGCGCGGGTCGCGCAGCCCGTTGGTGAACTGGTTGTAGCCCTGCACCGCGCCGATGTGCACGTCGGAGGCGGGCAGACCCCGCAGGACGTCGAGAACCTCCGGCGCTTTGTCCAGCAGCGGGCCGGAGGAATCGTGCCACGTCAGCACGAAATCGCCGAGCCGGAACTGGTAGAGCAGCACCCCGCCCTCCGGCGCGAGCAGGTTCCGGGCCAGGTGTCCGGTCTCGGATCGGCCCGGGGGATAGGCGCGGATATCGCACAGGCACGGCCTGGGCCGGACCGGTGCGGAGGCGTCGGGTCCCTCGTGGCGCGGCGTGCGGGCCGAGTGCAGGTGCCGGACGGCGGTCACCGACAGCCCCGGCGCGAGTTCGAAGTCGTAGCGGTCGCCGGGCGCCGACGCGTCGGAACCCAGTTCCCGGCAGGCCAATTCGGCCCCGCCGACCTGCTTGCGAGCTGTCGCGCAGTGCGAGGCCGTCCCGTGCACCACGGCCCCGCCGGCCGCGGCGATGGCCCCGGCGTCGGCGGCGTGGTCGAAATGCCCGTGCCCGATGAAGATCGCCGCGGGCTCGAGCGCCGCGACCTCCTCCGGCGTGGTCGGCACGTACCCGGCGGTGAGCCCGCGCGGCACCCAGGCGTCCAGCAGGAACACCACCCCGCCCATGGCCACCGCGAAACTGGCGCAGCCGAACCAGGACACGAGCACCCGGTCCGCGCGCACGGCCCCGCTGTCCGGGTCCACGGCGTCCGCGCCGAAGAAGCGCTGTCGTGCCGCGATCATCCGACTGTCGGCCACCATTCCCCCTGTCTCCGTGGGTGGCGGACCGCGCTGTCCGCCGGGGAGCATTCTGCCCCGAACCGACCGGACTGTCACTCAACGGCTTCCATCGGGACACGGAAGCGGTTGCCGAGATCTTGCCGTTGCTCTGGGCTACCGCCAGGTGAATCCTGGAATCACACCGTGACGAAGTGGTGGGTGAATGTTCAGCGCGTTGTTAATCAATCGGCGTTGCATCGTATTCAGAGGTAGCTGAACGGAGGCTGCCCCGAGGGCAATTGGGGGCCCACCATGTACAACGACGTGCATGTGGCCGCGCAGGATCGCGAGGACCGCAAATACACGATGCGCATCAGCCGGTTGGCGATCGACAAGCTCGGCATCCGGCTCTACGACCGGGTCTCGGCGGTGCTGGCCGAACTCATCGCCAACTCCTACGACGCGGACGCCACCGAGGTCGAGGTGGTGCTGCCGTGGGGCGCGATGCTGGCCGGAACCATCAGGGCCGCCGACGAACCCGCCTACGAGATCGTGATCTCCGACAACGGGCACGGCATGACCGCGGCCGAGGTCAACGAGCACTACCTGATGGTGGGCTCGGACCGGCGGGTTCGCACCGGCTCCGACCTGTCGCGCGAGCGGCGGCGTCCGGTCATGGGGCGCAAGGGAATCGGGAAGTTGGCCGCCTTCGGCATCTGCCGCACCATCGAGGTGATCACCGCGGGCAGCCGTGACGACGACCGAACCCCGGTGGGCTGGACCGTCTCCCACATCGTCATGGACCTCGACGACATGCTCTGCGACACCGAGAGCGACTACTTCCCGCGCCCGGGCGCCCTCGACGGCACGGTCACCGCCAACCGCGGCACCACGATCATCCTGCGCAACTTCTTTCGGAAAAGGGTGAATTCGGGAACCGAACTGAATCGGCAACTGGCCGCGCGTTTCGGGATCGAACGCCAGGACTGGCGGGTGGAGGTCCGCAACGCCATCGGCCGGGAGAGCTTCGTGCTCAGCCGCCTGCCGATCGACGTCATGGAGGAGACCCGCATCGATGTCAGCCGCGTCCCGGTCCGCTTCGGCCGGCAATTCCTGCCGGTGACCGGCTGGATCGCCTATTCGAAACAGCCCTACCGGGACGAGGCCATGGCCGGGGTGCGCATTTACGCGCGCGGCAAGATCGTCGCCCAGACCCGGGATTTCGGTATTTCCTCCGGATTCACCGGCGAATTCAAACTGCGCTCCTACCTGGTCGGCGCGATCGACGTGGACTGGCTCGACGATGACGACGACCTGGTCCGCTCCGACCGCCAGGACATCATCTGGAACTCCCCGCGCGGCGAGGCCCTCGCCGAGTGGGGACAGGCCCTGATCAAGGAGATCGGCCGGCTCGGCGAGAAATCCATTCGCCGCCGGGTCTGGGAGGAATTCGTGGAACGCTCCCGTATCCATGAGACCCTCGACGCGATCGCCCCCGGCGACCGCCTGTTCCGTGACTCGGTGCTGGACGCGGCGCGAATCCTGGTCGCGCACAAGGACCGAGCCTCGCTCGACGATCCCGCGCACCTGGAGAACATGCTGCGGCTGGCGCTGTCGCTGGGCCCGCAGCGCAGCCTGCTCGACACCCTCAAGGAGATCGCCGAGGACGCCGACCCCGCGCTGGACGTGGTGGTCGCGCTCTTTGAACGCGCCCGCGTCGCCGAGATCTACTCGCTGGGCCAGATCGCCAGCGAACGGGTCGCCGTGGTGGATCGGTTGCGCTCGCTCATCGACGACCGCCGCTCCCTGGAACGGCCCTTCCAGGAGCTGATCGAATCCGCGCCGTGGCTGCTCGCCCCCGAATGGACCCCGTTGGGCATGAACGAATCCCTCAAACGCGTGCGCGCCAGCT
Source organism: Nocardia sp. CA-145437 (assembly GCF_050956485.1). Classification (NCBI taxonomy): domain Bacteria; kingdom Bacillati; phylum Actinomycetota; class Actinomycetes; order Mycobacteriales; family Nocardiaceae; genus Nocardia; species Nocardia sp. CA-145437. Next base: position 2,132,798 of record NZ_CP191204.1, read on the forward strand.
TCGAACGCTGGTACGCACAGAAATTCGGGACGCCGCTGGTGACCACCACGATCGGCAGCGAGAAACGCGAACCCGATTTCGTGCTGCTGCACGACTCCGGCGAACTGTGGATCGTCGAGATCAAGCGCATGGACTACCACCTCACCGACGAGGAGTACAACCGCGCGGTCAACTACCTGTACGAACTCGACCACTTCCTCGACGAGAACCCGCGCATCGGTGCGCAATTCCCGCGCCGGCGGCTCACTTTCATCGTGGACCACATCGATCGCCTCGGCCCGGCATCACTGTCCTCGCTGGTCAGTGACCAGCGGGTGGACCGCCGCACCTGGCGCGAACTGCTCGACGCCACCCTGCGCGCGCACCGCGACTTCCTCGAACGGGTGTACGCCATGCGTGTTTCCGAGCCGCCGGGCGACGCGGCCCCGAATACGAGAGCGGGCTGAGCGGCCACCGCGCCGCACCGCCGCACCGGGCCGGATGGGCGCGACCCGGGTGAGGCGGCGGTGCGAGGTGCGGGAAATGCGGGTGTCCGGGTCGCAGGGAAGGGCCGGCCCGGACACTCGCTCCGGCGTGCCGCGAAACGCGGTGCGCGCGTGCGGGTCCGCGCCCGCCCAGGATTATCGGAGGTACCGCTGATACGCGGCGGCTCCGATTCCCGATAACGGTGCACAGGGAGCGCGGGCGGAGCGCAGTCGCATCGGGGCTGGCCAGAGCGCGTGACCACCCGCGATAGCCGCGGCCGTGACACCATGGACCGCGGCGCGCGGGGGGACGTGATTGTCCGGTCGGTTCGAGAAGGTTCGGTAATGGTGCACGGCACGGTGAAGTGGTTCGACAGTGAGAAGGGGTTCGGGTTCCTGACCCCGGACGTCGACGGCCCGGAGGTGTTCGTGGAATACACCGCGCTATCCGGCGCCGGATTCCGGTCGCTGGCCGAGGGGCAGCGCGTCGAATTCGAGGTGCGCGGCACCAAGCCGGGGCCGGAGGCGGTGGCCGTGCGGGTCATCGCGGGAGCCGACTGCTGACCTCCGCTCGCGCCTCGGGCAGCTGGATGCGGCGTGCAAGGTCCCGCACCAGCCGCCCCGCGATCACCGGATTCCTGTCTGCCTACGCCCACCGAGCCCTGGGCGCGGCGAACGCCGGCTGCCTTGGCTCGGATGGCAGCCCACCATTTCGCCTGGCGCTCACCGCGCGTCGAGCTCCGCCGCCGCAGCGGCGTCGGTGCGATCCGGCTTCAGCCGACCTCGAGCGGCAGCGACTCGTCGGGGACCTGGCGGGCGAAGCCGTGCGTGTCCGCTGTGGCGATTATGAACTGCCGGTCGGGAACGGGCTCGACAGACTGCAGCCGCCCTGTGCGACAGGGGTGTCCGGCGTGCTGCCGGGCAGGGCTGCCTCGACGTCGACGGCGAGCGTCTTCGTGGACTTACCGTCGTCGACCGTGATGACGTGGTGCCCCGCCGTTGTCGGAAGCCAATACACGACTGCGGCGAAGTATATGTCCAGTTCCGAATTGTAGTGTGGTGCCGCCTTTCCGATGCACTGGCCATTGTCATAGAAGGCCATCATCGATGCAGGGTTGGATCCCGCTGAAATGCGGTAGTTGGTTCCGACGTAACGGGTTTGCGCCGGTGTGTCGAAATTTACCCACGTGACGTCGGCGGATGCGGTAGGTGCGGCGCCCGTGACGATGGCGACCGTCGCGGCCAATCCGGTGATGCCACAGCCGATTCGGCGGCCGTGGCGGGTGTCTGTGATCATCGTTCTCCTGTTTCGAACCCGAGGTTCCGGGCCAGGAGAAGCTATCGCTCGACCCAAGTGAAACGTGTGAATTTCAATATCTGGGAGTGCCCCAATCTGGGGCGGTCACCGGGCCGGTGGTGACCGGCGCGAACCCCGCCACCCACACCAACTGGGTCGCGGCGGCCTTCTTCTCGCCCCTGAACGGGGCGGCCGGCGCGGGCGATGCCCGGCGGATTCTTTCAGCCCCGCACGTGGCGCCGGAAGAACTCGGCTGAGCAGGCCTGTGCGTGCTCCCGACGGGCCGGATCCACCTTCACGAACTCCAGCGCGGCCCGTTCGAACTCGGCCGAGATGAAATCGGCGATCGGTTCGGGCACCTCACCGGAACCCATTTCGCGCGTGCGGGATTTCAATTCCGTCAATTCCCGGACGGACTCCACGAAATCGCCGTTCAGCTCGCATTCTTCGAGCAGGGTCGGCAAATGCATGGGGGCCACCGCATTGTCCGGATGTTCGTGCAGCCATCGCAATGCCATGGCGGGACGCAATGAATAGAACACCTTCTTCAATGAACGGTTGGAATCGAAGAGATGCCACTGCCGCCGGCCCAGGTGCAGGTGATGGCGAGCCACTCGATCCCGGTCCGCGACATCGTCCGCCAGCGCCCGCAATTCGTCCCGGAATTCGCGGTCGCCGCGGTACGCGATCGGCGACATCAGCCATTCGATGAGCACCGCATTGCCGTTCACGAGCAGGCGCAGGGCTTTCACCAGATCCCATCCGTTGACGTCCAGCAGACCCGCCAAGGGCGTCTCGATGACATCGCGGCCGGGCCACGGCGTCAGATAGTCGTCCAGCGGCCGCAGGTAGACGAAACGGCAGTCGTAGTCCGAGTCGGGCGAGGGGAATCCCCAGGCGCGGCTGCCGCTCTCGATGGCGAGCAGCACGTCGACGCGGTGTTCGCGCGCGATCCGGTCGAGTTCGTCGTCGATCGTGGCGACCACCGCGAAGTCCATGGAAGCGGGGATCGAACGCAGCATCATGGCAGGCGACGGTAGCGACCGGGGGCACGCTGGTCCATCGGTTTTCCGTGCGCCCGCGCCCCCAGAATTAGGGGCGTGATAGGCGTGTTATATCGCGGGAATTCGACACCATATGAACGAGGACACAGAATTCCGATCCGGTGACGCCGGTCACATCGCGTAAATCCCCCGTAACGGACGATGAAACGCGCCCGATAGGCTCCACGTCAGAAAGTTCGTACGGATTTCAGAAGAGGTATTTCCATGATCCCCGTTATCATTGACACCGGTTCCGCTGCTCTCAGTGGCCTGCTCGACACCGGCTCGGCCGCGCTGCACGGCATCCTGAACACCCTGTGGACCGGTTCTTTCGGTCGTTAAGGACTGCTGACGTCGTTCACTCGACTTTCGAAAGCCCGGCCTTGGACTCCGTAGCTCCGATGCCGGGCTTTCGGCTTTCCGTGTGCTGCAGATCAGTGGAAAGTCGCACTCGAACTTTCGTGCGCGGCAACGCCCGGACCTGGACGGATGCCCATATCGCGGGCGCCGATCCTGATGCCGCCCGCCGGGAGAGCGGCCGGAATCACACCGGCCCGCCGACGCCGTACCGCGCGGCCTGTTCCGGTCGGCGCCGGTCGCGGCCACGCCGAAACCCGCAGTTCACGGCTGTGATGGCGGTTGCCTACCAGGCGGTACAGCGCCGCGAATCCCAGCCCACTAAGCTGACGCCCGTAAATCCCGGATCCCATCCTCAGGAGTACCCCACCGTGAGCCAAGCAGGCCGTCCTGTTGTTCTGATCGCCGACAAGCTCGCCCAGTCGACCGTCGACGCGCTGGGCTCCGATGTCGAGGTGCGCTGGGTCGATGGCCCCAACCGCCCCGAGCTGCTGGCCGCCGTGCCGGAAGCCGATGCGCTGCTGGTCCGTTCGGCCACCACCGTCGACGCCGAGGTGCTCGAGGCGGGCAAGAACCTCAAGATCGTCGCGCGCGCCGGCGTCGGCCTCGACAATGTCGATGTGCCCGCGGCCACCGAGCGCGGCGTCATGGTCGTCAACGCGCCGACCTCCAACATCCACACCGCCGCCGAGCACGCCGTCTCGCTGCTGCTCTCGGCCGCGCGCCAGATCCCGGCCGCCGACGCCACCCTGCGCGAGCACACCTGGCAGCGCAGCAAGTTCAACGGTGTCGAGATCTTCGGCAAGACCGTCGGCGTCATCGGCCTGGGCCGCATCGGCCAGCTGTTCGCGCAGCGTCTCGCCGCCTTCGAGACCAAGATCGTCGCGTACGACCCCTACACCTCCCCGGCCCGCGCCGCCCAGCTGGGCATCGAGCTGCTGACCCTGGACGAGGTGCTCGAGCGCGCCGACTTCATCTCCATTCACCTGCCCAAGACTCCTGAGACCAAGGGCATGCTGAACAAGGAGACCCTGGCCAAGACCAAGAAGGGCGTCATCATCGTCAACGCCGCCCGTGGCGGTCTGATCGACGAGCAGGCCCTGGCCGACGCCATCACCTCCGGCCACGTGCGCGGCGCCGGCATCGACGTGTTCGAGACCGAGCCGTCCACCGACAGCCCGCTGTTCGAGCTGCCGCAGGTCGTCGTCACCCCGCACCTGGGCGCTTCTACCGCCGAGGCCCAGGACCGTGCCGGCACCGATGTCGCCAAGTCCGTGCAGCTGGCCCTCGCGGGCGAGTTCGTGCCCGGCGCGGTGAACGTCACCGGTGGCGCGGTCAACGAGATCGTCGCCCCGTGGCTGGACATCGTCCGCAAGCAGGGCGCGCTGCTGGGCGCCCTCGCCGACGAGCTGCCGGTCTCCATCGAGGTCCAGGTGCGCGGCGAGCTGTCCTCGGAAGACGTTGCGGTGCTGGAGCTTTCGGCGCTGCGCGGCGTGTTCTCGGCTCTGATCGAGGACTCGGTGACCTTCGTCAACGCCCCGTCGCTGGCCAAGGAGCGGGGCCTCGAGGCCACCGTCACCACCCACAGCGAGTCCCCGACCCACCGCAGCCTGGTGGACCTGCGCGCCGTGTTCGGCGACGGCCGCACCCTGAACGTGGCCGGTACCCTGACCGAGCCCGCCCAGGTCGAGAAGATCGTCAACATCAACGGCCGCAACTACGACATGCGCGCCGAGGGCCTGAACTTGGCCGTCCTCGCCTACGAGGACAAGCCGGGTCAGCTCGGCCGCCTGGCCACCAAGCTCGGCGACGCGGGCATCGACATCCTGGCCGCCCAGCTCACCCAGGACCTGAGCGACGAGGGCGCCACCGTCGTCCTTCGCGTCAACAAGGAGGTCCCGGCCGACATCCAGGCCGCCATCGCCGAGGCCGTCGGCGCCGCCAAGGTCGCCCTGGTCAGCCTCGACTAGTAGATCTCGCGCAACGCGATACGGGCCCCCTCCACGGAAAGTGGAGGGGGCCCGGTGCGTTCGGTGGGGCGGGTGGCCGCCGTCAGCGGCGATCGCGGGCTTCGACCGCGTCGCGCGCCTCGACCAGACTGGCCGTCGGATCCTGCTCGCGGTACGCCTTGATGGCGTGGATCTTCTTGCCGCGCAGCAAATGCTCGTCGATCGCGGTGTAGTCGATGGCGCTGTCGGGATCGTCGATGCCGAGATGCTCGAGGATCAGATCGATCTTGCGTTCCAGACGGCGGAGTTTGCGCTCGAGACGGAGATTGTCGAACATCCTCCCGACACTACCGGCGCGATCCGCCGATCGAGGGCCTCGCGCGACCGCGTCGATCCCACTGGTTGGGAGCGATTCGCCCTGGTGAAAGGGGTCATGGCGGCACCCGCTATGGTGGCCGGGACTCTCCTGTCAGCGCGGAGAGGACCACCCGCGCGTTATCGAAACGGAGCATGGATTTCATGAAACTCGCTGTCATTCCGGGCGACGGTATCGGCCCCGAGGTCATTGCCGAGGCCCTCAAGGTGCTCGATGTGGTGGTGCCCGGTGTCGAGAAGACCGCATACGACCTGGGAGCCAAGCGGTTCCATGCCACCGGCGAGATCCTCCCGGCGAACGTGATCCCGGAGCTCAAGCAGCACGACGCCATCCTGCTGGGCGCCATCGGCGACCCGTCGGTGCAGTCCGGCCTGCTCGAGCGCGGCCTGCTGCTGCGCACCCGCTTCGAGCTGGACCACCACGTGAACCTGCGCCCCTCGAAGCTGTACCCGGGCGTCACCAGCCCGCTGGCCTCGAACCCGGACATCGACTTCGTGGTCGTGCGTGAGGGCACCGAGGGTCCGTACACCGGCACCGGCGGCGCGATCCGCGTCAACACCCCGCACGAGGTGGCCACCGAGGTCTCCACCAACACCCGCTTCGGCGTCGAGCGCGTGGTCCGCTACGCCTTCGAGACCGCCCGCAAGCGCCGCAAGCACCTGACCCTGGTGCACAAGAACAACGTGCTGGCCTTCGCCGGTTCGCTGTGGTCGCGCACCGTGGCCGAGGTCGGCGCCGAGTACCCGGACATCGAGACCGCCTACCAGCACATCGATGCCGCCACCATCCACATGGTCACCGACCCGGGCCGCTTCGACGTGATCGTCACCGACAACCTGTTCGGCGACATCATCACCGACCTGGCCGCCGCCGTTTCCGGTGGCATCGGCCTGGCCGCCTCGGGCAATATCGACGCCTCGGGCACCAACCCGTCGATGTTCGAGCCGGTCCACGGTTCGGCCCCCGACATCGCGGGCCAGTCCAAGGCCGACCCGACCGCCGCGATACTGTCGGTGTCGCTGCTGCTGAACCACCTCGGCAAGACCGAGGAGGCCGCCCGCATCGAGGCCGCCGTCGCCAAGGACCTGGCCTCGCGCTCGGGCGCCGCCTCGACCGTCGAGGTCGGCGACCGGATCGCCGCGTCGCTCTAGGGCTTACACGCCACCGATGACGACCGAAGCCCCCGTTCCGCAACCGCGGAACGGGGGCTTCGTCGTCGTGCCGGAGCCTCTCCGGAGTGTCATCCTGGAGGGGATTCGGTGAAATCAACTGGGGCAGTGGGGCGTTTCGTCCGGATAGTGAGGCGTATCGCACAAATGCATTCGGATGCGAAAACGTAACGGGCGCAGGTCTTCCTGATTTGCCGCGAATCAGCCGCTACCGGGAACCCCTGGGTACCAACGGGACTGCCGCCAGTGCGATCAGCGCCGTCAGCAGGTAGGTGATCGGAAAACCGGCCGCCGTGATCAGCGCGCCGAAGGCCGGGGCGATCGCCGCCGCCGCCAGATTCTGGCCCGTGTTCTGGATCCCCAGCCCGCGACCCGACCAATACGGTCCCGCGATCTCGGCCACCGCCGTGAAGGCCAGGCCATTGTCGGCCACCGTGATGACCGAGGCCGCGATCAGGATCGGGATCGCCGCCCACCACTGCTGCGTCCAGGCCGCTACGGCCAAGGCGGACAGGGAGATTACCGCCGCCACCGCCACCGTGCGCAGCGGCCGCAGGCGGCTGCCCACCCGATCCGACCACACACCCGCGCCGATCCGCCCGGCCGCGCCCAGGATCTGGGTCACCGTCACCAGCGCGCCCGCCGCGGGCAGCGACAGGCCCACATCGCGGTGCAGCCACAACAGACCGAACGTCCAGATGGTGGCCTGGGGGATGACCAGCAGCACCGACACCACGTGGATGCGCAGCAGCGTGGAGTCCCCGCGGTACGGATTCGCGGGATGTCCTGAGCCTCCGGCGGATTCGGGTCGCGGCGGATCCACAATCCCGGCCAGGCAGCCGATCGCGGCCGCGCCCGCCATCACCGCGGGCACCAGCACCGCCATCGAGAACCCGTGTGCCGCAGCGATGGCCGGGATCGCCAGCGCCCCGATCGCCACGCCCAGCGGCTGTGCGGTCTGCCGGATGCCCATGGCCAGCCCGCGCTGATCGGTCGGGAACCAGCCCACGATGACCCGCCCGCTGGCGCCGTTGGTGCTGCCCGCGCCGGCCCCGGCCAGGAACAGCAAGGCCCCCAGCGCAACGTAGTTCGAGACGGTGGCGGCGGCCAGGCCGGCCGCGAACATGACCACCGGACCGGCCACCAGCGCCTTGCGCTCGCCGACCTGATCGACCACCCAGCCCCACGCGATCAGCGTGCAGCACAGGCCGACCAGGGGCATGGCCACCAGCAGACCGGCGGTGGCCAGCGGCATTCCGCGCTGGGTCAGCGCGGGCAGCAGGAAGGCGGCGCCGTTCACCATCACGGCGCTGGCGGTCTGGGCGAAGACGCCGAGGCCCAGCATGGTCCACCGTCGTGTCGTGCCCAGCTCCGTCACGGTGGTCATGGCCTCACCTCGTGTCTCACTATATGGAATCGATGTCCTACAGTTTGAACATCCGGTCTTACGGTACACCTGGGGCGCAAGACGATTTCCGGGGCGAGCTGTCTATTTGCTCACATCTGGGCGTTGATCTTGTGAGTCCCGCGGGCCGGTTCGAGATCGCTTGCGTGTAAGGGCATTCCACATTCGGTCCGGGGCGCTGCGGGCCGGTATGCCCACCCGGTCCGGGGCCCTCGCGGGCATCCCCGCCGCCGCCGTGCCCCGGCCCGGTCCCGCCCCGCGGTCGGGCGCGTTCGGGCAGGTCGAAGCCGGTCGATAGGATGCCAACCATGCGCCTAGGTCGAGTTGCCAGCCCAGATGGAGTCGCTTTCGTCAGCATCGAAGGGGACGGCTCCGACGCCGTCGCCCGAGAAATCGCCGAACACCCGTTCGGTACCCCGACCTTCACCGGTCGCAGCTGGCCGCTGGCCGATGTGCGCCTGCTGGCCCCCATCCTGGCCAGCAAGGTGATCTGCATCGGCAAGAACTACGCCGCGCACGCCGAGGAGATGGGCGGCCCGGCCCCGGCCGACCCGGTCATCTTCATGAAGCCCAGCACCTCGATCCAGAGCCCCAACGCCCCGATCATCCTGCCGCCCAGCTCTTCTCAGGTGGACTACGAGGGCGAACTGGCGATCGTGATCGGCCGCCCCTGCAAGGACGTGCCCGCCGCCCGTGCCAACGAGGTCATCCTGGGCTACACCGTCGCCAACGACGTCACCGCCCGTGACCAGCAGCGACACGACGGCCAGTGGACCCGCGCCAAGGGCTACGACACCTTCTGCCCGCTCGGCCCGTGGATCGAGACCGCCCTGGACCCTTCGGATCTGGAGATCGTCACCGAGGTCGACGGCCAGGTGAAACAGCGCAGTCGCACTTCACTTCTGCTGCACGATATTCCGAAGCTCATCGAGTGGGTCACCACCGTAATGACCTTGCTGCCTGGCGATGTCATCCTCACCGGCACCCCCGAGGGCGTCGGGCCGCTGCAGGCCGGTCAGACCGTGTCGGTGACCGTGTCCGGTATCGGCACCCTGTCCAATCCCGTTGCCGCCAAGCGCTGAACGAAAGAGAGCCATGTCTGACGTCCGGGTTCGTTTCTGCCCGTCACCCACCGGCACGCCGCACGTGGGTCTGGTCCGCACCGCCCTGTTCAACTGGGCCTTCGCGCGCCACCACGGCGGCACCTTCGTCTTCCGCATCGAAGACACCGACGCCTCACGCGATTCCGAGGAGTCCTACGCGGCCATCCTCGACGCCCTGCGCTGGCTCGGCCTGACCTGGGACGAGGGGCCCGAGGTCGGCGGCCCCTACGCGCCCTACCGGCAGTCGCAGCGCCGCGAGATCCACCTCGACGTGGTGCAGCGCCTGCTGGCGGCGGGGGAGGCCTACGAGTCCTTCTCCACTCCAGAGGAAGTCGAGGCCCGCCACAAGGCCGCCGGCCGCGACCCCAAGCTGGGCTACGACAACTTCGACCGCGACCTGACCGACGAGCAGATCGCCGCCTACAAGGCCGAGGGCCGCCCCGCGGTGGTGCGCCTGCGCATGCCCGACCGCGATCTCACCTGGAACGACCTGGTGCGCGGCGAGACCACCTTCCGCGCGGGCGTGGTTCCCGACTTCGCGCTCACCCGCGGTAATGGCGATCCGCTTTATACGCTGGTCAACCCGGTCGACGACGCGATGATGAAGATCACCCACGTGCTGCGCGGCGAGGACCTGCTGTCGTCCACTCCGCGTCAGCTCGCGCTCTACGACGCGTTGAAACGAATCGGCGTCGCGGAGTTCACCCCCGAGTTCGGTCATCTGCCCTTCGTGATGGGCCAGGGCAACAAGAAGTTGTCGAAGCGTGATCCGGAGTCGAATCTGTTCCATCACCGCGACCGCGGGTTCATTCCCGAGGGTTTGCTGAATTATCTGGCACTGCTCGGCTGGAGCATCGCCGATGATCATGACGTCTTCTCCATGGCGGAGATGGTGGCGGCGTTCGAAATCTCGAAGGTGAATTCGAATCCGGCCCGATTCGATCAGAAGAAGGCCGACGCACTCAACGCCGAACATATTCGGATGCTCACCCCCGGTGATTTTGCTCACCGGCTGCGGGAGTTCCTCACCGGACACGGACATATCGGCGCCGAGATCGACGAGAAGCTGTTCGAAACCGCGGCCGATCTCGTGCAGACCCGCATCAAGGTGCTCGGGGATGCCTGGGATCTGCTGAAGTTCCTGTTCATCGCGCCGGCCGACTTCGCGATCGACCCGGCCGCGAAGGAAAAGAATCTGGGCGCCGATGCCGCTCCGGTGCTGCAGGCGACGGTGAAAGCCCTCGAAGGCGTCTCGGAATGGGCCACGGCTCCGCTCGAGACCGCGCTGAATACCGCGCTGATCGAGGAGCTCGAGCTCAAGCCGCGCAAGGCGTTCACCCCGGTGCGCGTCGCGGTGACCGGCTCCCACATCAGCCCGCCGCTCTACGAGTCGATGGAACTGCTGGGTCGCGAGGTCACCATGGACCGGTTGCGCGCGGCCCTCGCGGAGATCGGCTGACGCCGGTGTCCGGCGCGGCCTGAGGGTACGCCGAATTGATGCACAAACCGGCCTCTGACCAGCCGGTTTGTGTATCTACCGGGGGATGCTGCTAATCTTCTTCTCGGCCGCAGAGCAGCCAGGAACTTCCTCCGGGGAGATCCTGAAAGCCCAGGTCAATGGGGTATGGTGTAATTGGCAACACAGCTGATTCTGGTTCAGCCATTCTAGGTTCGAGTCCTGGTACCCCAGCTGCGAGAGCTCCGGCTCTCGAATTCGAGAAGGCCGGTGGATTGCGAAATCCGCCGGAATCTCATCCTGGTCCCGTCGTCTAGCGGCCTAGGACGCCGCCCTCTCAAGGCGGTAGCGCGGGTTCAAATCCCGTCGGGACTACAAAGTGCGGGCCCCCAGCCAACCGGCTGGGGGCCTGCACTGTTTCCGGGGTTCTTACGGCTCCTGACCGTGGGTGCTGCCGCCCAGCGGCATGGCGGGCAGGCCGAGTTTGCGGTGATCCCAGCTGCGGGTCCGCTCGGGCACCACGCGCACCGCCACCCGCTTGTGCAGCATCTGCTCCACGAACGGCTTCATCTCTTCGCTGTAGGGCCCGGTATAGCGTTCCCACACGCTGATTCCCACTTTGAACAGCGCCTCGGGATCGTCGACGACCTCGGCGCGGCCCTCGATGGCAATGCCGCGCAACTGGTCGTAGGTGTCGCCGGCCTCGACCATCACGGTGATGCGCGGATCGCGCCGCAGATTCACCGTCTTCTGGGCCTTGGCCTTGGTCTCGAACCAGATCTCGCCGTCGATGAGCGCGTACCACATGGCCACCAGGTGCGGCCTGCCCTCGGCGCTCAGCGTGGCCATGGTGGCGACCCGGCTGCGCTCGAGGAATCCCGCGATCTCCTCGTCGGACATCACGATTTGCGCGCGTTGATTAACTCCCATGGGCCGACTGTAATTTACGGCGTATGAGCGCGGTCACACCGGCCATTTCCTGCCATGCGCGGGGTGTCACCGGCCGGTTGCCGGGCCTCGGAGACGCCGCAGCCCCCGCCGGATCCGGCGGGGGCTGCGATCGGCGCCCGGTTCGCGGGCTGTCAGGAGTGTCGAGCGGCCGCTGAGGCTGTCGTGACGGCTGTGGCCACCCCGAGGGTCACCCCGGGGCCGCAAAGTCCGTCAGAGACGCTTGTGGAGGGCGTCGGCGGCGGCCACCAGGTCCGCGGCCCAGCGTGCGCCCGGGCGGCGGCCCATGCGGTCGATGGGTCCGGAGACCGAGACGGCCGCGATCACGCCGCCCGCCGCGTCGCGCACCGGCGCGGAGACGCTGGCCACCCCGGCCGCGCGCTCGGCCGCGCTCTGCGCCCAGCCGCGGCGGCGGACCTCGGCCAGCGCCCGCTCGCCGAAGACGGCCTCGGGCAGGATGCTTCGCTGCGATTCGGGATCGGCCCAGGCCAGCAGGACTTTCGCGGCCGAGCCCGCGGTGAGCGGTAGTCGGGCCCCGATGGGCACGGTGTCGCGCAGGCCCGCGGCCGGTTCCATGGCGGCCACGCAGACGCGGGCATTGCCGTCGCGGCGGTAGAGCTGCACGCTCTCGCCGGTGATCTCGCGCAGGCGCGGCAGGATGGAGGAAGCGGCGTCCAGGAGCGGGTCGCTGGCGGTTGTCGCCAGCTCCGACAGGGCCGGACCGGGCCGCCACAGGCCCTGGCTGTCGCGGGCCAGCATGCGATGCGTCTCCAGGCCCACGGCCAGGCGATGCGCGGTGGCGCGGGGCAGGCCGGTGCGGGCGCACAGCTCGTTGAGGCCGCAGGGTTGCTCGGCTACGGCGTGCAGGACGGCCATGGCTTTGTCCAGAACCCCGATACCGCTATGCTGTCTCATAGAACGATATTAGCGTCTCGCATGTTGGGAAATGCAAATTGGCTGCGCGGCAAACCGGCCGCTCCCCGGCATCGGACGCGAGCCACCGTGTCACCAGCCCGGGCACGGGAATGTCTATCGAGAGGTGATGGAGCTATGGCCGACCGGCCACGCACTCTGGCGGAGAAGGTCTGGGACGAGCATGTCGTCGTGCGCGGCGAAGGCGAGGGCGAGCACCGCCAGCCCGATCTCATCTACATCGACCTGCACCTGGTGCACGAGGTCACCAGCCCGCAGGCGTTCGACGGCCTGCGCGCCGCGGGCCGCCCGGTCCGCCGCCCGGATCTCACCATCGCCACCGAGGACCACAACGTCCCCACCGTCGACATCGACAAGCCGATCGCGGACCCGGTCTCGCGCCTGCAGGTCGAGACGCTGCGCAAGAACTGCGAGGAATTCGGTGTCCGCCTGCACTCCATGGGCGATGTCGAGCAGGGCATCGTGCACGTGGTGGGCCCGCAGCTGGGCCTGACCCAGCCGGGAACCACGGTGGTGTGCGGTGATTCGCACACCTCCACCCACGGCGCGTTCGGCGCGCTGGCGATGGGTATCGGCACCTCGGAAGTGGAACACGTGCTGGCGACGCAGACGCTGTCGCTGCGCCCGTTCAAGACCATGGCCATCAATATCGACGGTGAACTGCCCCACGGCGTCACCGCCAAGGACGTCATCCTGGCGGTCATCGCCAAGATCGGCACCGGCGGCGGTCAGGGCTATGTGCTGGAGTACCGCGGCGCGGCCGTGCGCTCCATGTCCATGGAGGCCCGGATGACCATGTGCAACATGTCGATCGAGGCCGGCGCCCGGGCGGGCATGGTGGCCCCCGACGAGGTCACCTACGAGTACCTGAAGGGCCGTCCGCACGCCCCGCAGGGCGCGGACTGGGATGCCGCCGTGGCGGCCTGGGACGCCCTGAAGAGCGACGAGGGCGCGGTTTTCGACGCCGAGGTGCATCTGGACGGCTCGGCGCTGACCCCGTTCGTCACCTGGGGCACCAACCCGGGACAGGGTGCGCCGCTGGGCGACTCGGTGCCGGATCCGGAGCAGATCCACGACGAGAACGAGCGCGCGGCGGCCGAGAAGGCGCTGGAATACATGGACCTGACCCCGGGTACTCCGCTGCGGGACGTCACCGTGGACACGGTTTTCGTGGGTTCGTGCACCAACGGCCGGATCGAGGATCTGCGCGCGGTGGCCGACATCCTGAAGGGCCGCAAGGTCGCGGGCGGGGTGCGGATGCTGATCGTGCCGGGCTCGATGCGGGTGCGGTTGCAGGCGGAAAAGGAGGGTCTGGGCGAGATTTTCACCGCCGCGGGCGCGGAATGGCGTCAGCCGGGCTGCTCGATGTGCCTGGGCATGAACCCGGATCAGCTTTCCCCCGGTCAGCGCTGTGCCGCCACCTCGAACCGCAACTTCGAAGGGCGACAGGGCAAGGGCGGGCGTACGCACCTGGTCTCGCCGCTGGTCGCGGCGGCCACCGCGGTGCGCGGAACCCTGTCCTCACCTGCGGATCTGAACTGATCGCCCGCCGGTAGCGGCCCAGATTCCGCTGCCCCCACTGACTCAGGAGAAACAACGATGGAAGCCTTCAAGGTCCACAAGGGGATCGGTGTTCCGTTGCGCCGATCCAATGTCGACACCGACCAGATCATCCCGGCCGTCTATCTGAAGCGCGTAACCCGAACGGGTTTCGAGGACGGCCTGTTCGCGGCATGGCGGACGGATCCGAACTTCATTCTGAACACCGAGCCTTACAACCGGGGTAGTGTCCTGGTCGCCGGTCCGGATTTCGGGACCGGATCCTCACGTGAGCACGCGGTTTGGGCCCTCAAGGACTTCGGGTTCCGGGTGGTGATCTCCTCTCGCTTCGCCGACATCTTCCGTGGGAACGCGGGCAAGGACGGGCTTCTGACGGCCCGGATGGCCCAGAGCGATGTGGAATTGCTCTGGAAGTTGCTCGAGGAACAGCCGGGTTTGGAATTGGCGGTGGACCTCGAGGCGCGCACCGTGTCGGCCGGAACCGTCGTGTTGCCGTTCGATATTGACGACTACACGCGGTGGCGCCTGCTGGAAGGCCTGGACGACATCGGTCTCACTCTCCGGCACAGCGACGAGATCAGCCAGTTCGAAAACGCAAGGCCGACTTGGAAACCCGCAACCATTCCGGCCCGTATTTCGCAGACGTAATCATTGATGGGCGTTAGCTGGACGCCCTCAAACCCGGTAGCTGAGCGTGTGCCATGCGTCATGTATTTCCGCGTGGCACATAGACTCTTGCCCCGAAAGGGTTTACCGTGGTACCTAGTCGGTCCGACGACGGGCCAATTAGTCTGCGGAGGATTCAATGAACAAGGCGGAACTGATCGATGTTCTGACCGAGAAGTTGGGTACTGACAGGCGCACCGCTACTGCAGCTGTCGAGCAGATGGTCGACACGATCGTGCGTGCTGTGAACAAAGGTCAGAGCGTCACCATCACGGGATTCGGCGTCTTCGAGCAGCGGAAGCGCGCGGCGCGTGTCGCTCGCAACCCGCGCACCGGCGAAACCGTCAAGGTGAAGCCGACTTCGGTCCCGGCCTTCCGTCCCGGTGCCCAGTTCAAGGCGATCATCGCGGGCAAGCAGAAGATCGCCTCGAGCGGCCCGGCCGTGAAGCGCGGTGTGGCTGCCCCGGTTTCGGGCAAGGCCGGTGCGAAGAAGACCACCGCCAAGAAGACCGCGAAGAAGGCCGCCACCAAGGCTCCGGCCAAGACCACCGCCAAGAAGGCGGCGTCGAAGGCTCCCGCCAAGAAGGCCGCCGTCAAGAAGGCGGTCGCCAAGAAGGCCGCCGTGAAGAAGACGGTCGCCAAGAAGGCTCCGGCCAAGGCCGCCGCGGTCAAGAAGACCACGGCTGCCAAGAAGGTCACCGCCTCGAAGGCCACCACGGCCAAGAAGGCGGCCAAGAAGGCTCCCGCCAAGAAGACCGCCGCCAAGCGCGCCGCGCGCCGCTAATCCGGCGACAACCCGTCGCTGACGGGGGTTTTCGAGCAGGACGACACGTGAGACGGCCCGGCATCGCCGGGCCGTTTCGCATGTCCGGGGCAGGTTTTCGGGCGTTGGGGGAGCGATGGGGGCCGGTAGGGGGCCGGAATCGGCCGTCCGCCGGGTGGATTCGGCCGGACAGCGGCCGGTACGGCGGCGTTCCAAGGGTTCTGGGTGGCCGCCGGACGACAGATGACCCGGTCAGCCCTGGGGTAGGTCGGCGGGGACGAGAATGCGGTCGAGATGGTCGGCGGCGACCAGGCGACCGCCGTGGAAGGACAGCACCCACACACTGCCCTTGCGATTGCGGGCCGGTGGCAGGCTCACCCCGTCCTCGGCGGCCCACCACTCCAGCAGATCCGGAATCACCTTGCCCTGACTCGAGATCACCCGGACCGAGTCGGCGGAGACCAGGTCGCGGGCGCGTTTGCGGGCGGCATCGGGTGCTGTCGCGTAACCGGATTCGGAGAACAACGGCTCCAATTCGATATCGACGCCCAGTTTCTCGGCCAGCGGGGTCACGGTTTGGACACAGCGCGATGGTGGGGCCGAGATGATTTCGGCCGCGCCGAAGGCGAGCAGGTTGGGCACCAGGGCGCGAGCCTGTGCGCGACCGGCCTTTTCGAGCGGCCGCAGGTCGTCGTCCCCCGCGTAGCGGTCGCTGCGCCCGGCCTTGGCGTGCCGGACCAGCAGCAGGGTGGCGGTGTCGGCGGGCTGGCGCAGGAAATTGCGGATGATGGTGCGATCCATGGGATAGGAGACGGCGTCCATCACCCGGTCGAGGCGGTACCAGTGCAGGACGTCGACTTCCGAGTTGGACTCGAAGGCCCCGTCGACGACCTCGGCGGCCCAGTAGTCCACCCGCTTCAGCTTCCGATGGCCCGGGATCGGATACGTCACGTGGCCGAGATAGCGCCCCAGGCGCGAATTCAGCCCGGTCTCCTCGGTGACCTCGCGCACGGCCGTGATCACCGGCGTCTCACCGGGATCCAGCTTGCCTTTGGGCAGCGACCAGTCGTCGTACTTGGGGCGGTGCACGAGGGCGATCTCGACGGCGTCGGTGCCCGGGGCGTGCCGCCACAACACCGCCCCGGCCGCGAGGATGTTGGCCTTGACCGGTGGATCGGTGAATTCGGCGGCGGGGTCCTTGGTGGTTCTGCTCACTGGCGGTCCGGACGACGCAGCCGCATGAGGTACTCCTGGTGGTCGCGAATCTGGTCGGAGGGCACCTCGGGTCCGGGCTGGGCCTGCCAGCTGCCGTCGGGGCGCAGCACCCAGCAGCGGGTGGCCGGATGAGTGGCGGAGTCGAACACCTGTCCGAGCCGGTCGGCCAGACGCGGATCCTTCACCTGCGCCAGCACTTCCACGCGCCGGTCGAGGTTGCGATGCATCATGTCGGCCGAGCCGATCCAGTACTCGTTCTGCGCCTGGAAGTGCAGCACCCGTGAATGTTCCAGGTACCGCCCGAGAATCGAGCGCACCTGGATGTTGTCGCTCATGCCGGGCACGCCGGGGCGCAGGCCGCAGATGCCGCGCACCACGATCTCGACCGGGACCCCGGCCTGGGAGGCCCGGTAGAGCGCGTCGATGACCTGTTCGTCGACGATGGCGTTGGCCTTCACGCGGATTCGCGCGTCGGCGCCCTCGCGCGCCAGTTCGATCTCGCGTTCGATCCGCTCGATGATCCCGGCGCGGACGCCGACCGGGGCCACCAGCAGGTTGCGGTAGTTGGCCTTTCGCGAATAGCCGGTCAGCGAGTTGAACAGGTCGGTGAGGTCCGCGCCGATCTCCGGTGCGGCGGTGAGCAATCCGACGTCCTCGTACAGGCGCGCGGTCTTGGGGTTGTAATTCCCGGTGCCGATGTGACAGTAGCGACGGATGGTGGCTCCCTCGCGCCGCACCACCAGGCAGGTCTTGCAGTGGGTCTTGAGCCCGACCAGGCCGTAGACCACGTGCACGCCCGCCTGCTCCAGCGCCCGCGCCCATTTGATGTTGGCCTGCTCGTCGAAGCGGGCCTTGATCTCGACCAGCGCCACCACCTGCTTGCCCGCCTCGGCGGCGTCGATGAGGGCGTTGACGATGGGGGAGTCGCCGGAGGTGCGGTACAGGGTCTGCTTGATGGCCAGCACCTGCGGGTCGGCGGCGGCCTGTTCGATGAACCGCTGCACGCTGGTGGAGAAGGAGTCGTAGGGGTGGTGCACCAGCACGTCGCCCTCACGCAGGGCCGCGAAAACGTTTCGGGGCGTTTCGCGTTCGCCGAAGGCGGGCGGGGTGGCGGGGACGTACGGGGCGTCCTTGAGGTTGGGCCGGTCCACGCCGTAGACCTGCCACAGGCAGGACAGGTCGAGCAGGCCGGGCACCTCGATGACGTCGGCGGGGTCGACGTCGAGTTCGCGGAGCAGCAGATCGAGCATGTGCTCGGTCATGTCGTCGGAGACTTCCAGTCGCACCGGAGAGCCGAAGCGGCGGCGGGCGAGTTCGCGTTCGAGGGCCTGCAGCAGGTCCTCGTCGCGGTCCTCCTCGACCTCCAGGTCGGCATTGCGGGTGATGCGGAACGAATGCTGTTCCACCACTTCCATTCCCGGGAACAGCTGATCCAGGTGCGCGGCGATCAGCTCCTCCATGGGGAGGAAGGCGGCCAGGGACGGGCCTTGTGCCGCACCGGATTCACGGCTGCCGGCGCGGCGGACCCGCACGAAGCGGTCCACATTGTCGGGCACCTTGACGCGGGCGAAGTGCTCGCCGCCGGTCACCGAATCCTTCACCGTCACGGCGAGATTCAGACTCAGGCCGCTGATGTAGGGGAAGGGGTGGGCCGGGTCGACCGCCAGCGGGGTCAGCACGGGGAACACCTGATCCTGGAAGTATCCGGAAAGGCGTTCCTTTTCGCTGTCCTCCAGGTCGGTCCAGCGGATGATGTCGATGCCCTCGGCGGTGAGCGCGGGCAGTACCTGGTCCAGGAAGACGCGGGCGTGCCGCGCGGCGATCTCCTGGGTGCGGACGGCGATCATCTCGAGCTGCTCGGTGGGGGACAGGCCGTCGGCGGACCGTACCGACAGCCCGGTCTCGGCGCGGCGCTTGAGGCCCGCGACGCGCACCATGTAGAACTCGTCCAGATTCGACGCGAAAATGGCGAGGAATTTGGCGCGTTCGAGCAGCGGCTGCGACTGGTCCTCGGCCAGCGCGAGTACGCGGGCGTTGAAGTCGAGCCAGCTGAGTTCCCGATTGACGTACCGGTCCGCGGGCAGCGGCGGTATCGCGGTGGGCGGTGGGGTTGCCGCGGGCGGCGCCGCCGGTAGTAGCGGCGATTGCTTGACGGTTTCCGTATCGCTCACTCTCACGATCATTCCTTATGTCGTGGGTGTGGTGCTGTTCTGACACCGTCCAGTGCAGCGCAGATCACGCCGCGTCAGGACAGTGATGATTCGGCCCGGCACCTGTTCCCGGTTTCGTGACACGCTTGCGACACGGTGATTTCTCGGAGTAGCGCGCTGGTCGCCGGCCCGACGCCGAGCGCGGCGGCGCGCTCGAGATCCGCGGCGGTATCGACGTCCTGACGTAGTCCAGGCCAATCGCCCAGCAACTCCACCGCGCCCCCGGCGATATGGCGGCGGGCGGAGTCCGGACCGAAGAGCGGGTTCAATGCGGCGGTCAGGGGATCGTCCCCGCCGCGCACCAGCAGGGCGACGGTGCCACTGCCCTCGTGGTCGGTCACCACCGACCGGCGATGCCCGGCCCTCACGAGCAGCTCGCCCAGTTCGGCGGGACGCAGCGCGGGCAGATCCGCTTGCAGGGCAAGCAGATCGACCGGACCGTGCGCCCGCCGCACCGCGTCCGCGCCCGCGGCCAGCGCCGCGTTCAGACCGGTGGTGTGCGCGGGGACCACCTCGGGTTCGGGATGCACACGCGCGCCGAGTTCACGAACCAGATCCGACACGGCCGGATCCGGCGTCACGACGGTCACCGAGGCGATGCCGGGTGTCGTCGCGGCGGCGGTCACGGTGTCGGCCAGCATGGCCAGCACCAGCCGCGGCCGATATTCCGGACCCAGCCCATCGCCCAGCCGACTCTTGGCGAGTCCCAAGCTCTTGACCGCGATGACCGCGTGCACGGACGGGCGCATGCCCGAATCCTCCCACTCCAAGATGACGGGCGCGTGAGCGGCGTCGAATTTCGGGGAGACGCCACTACGGAGTGGCGCACAGGGTGCGCGCATATATTTGTTGGATGGCAAGGGCAGCGGTGTTGGGAGCGGGGTCATGGGGGACCGCGTTCGCGAAGGTGTTGGCGGAGGCGGGAACCGAGACCACCATGTGGGCTCGGCGGCCGGAGGTGGCCAAGGTGCTGGCCACCGAGCATCGAAATCCCTGGTATCTGCCGAATGTGGTGTTGCCGCCGCTGGCCGCGTCCGATGATCCCGCCGTCGTGCTGGACGGGGCCGACATCGTGGTGCTGGCGGTGCCGTCGCAGTCGCTGCGCGCCAATCTCGCGGCCTGGAAGGACCTGATTCCGGCCGAGGCCACGCTGCTGAGTCTGGCCAAGGGCATCGAGACCGGGACGCTGCTGCGGATGAGCGAGGTGATCGCGGAGGTCTCCGGCGCGGATCCGGGCCGCATCGCGGTGCTGTCGGGCCCGAACCTCTCGCACGAGATCGCGGCCGGGCAGCCCGCCGCGACCGTGATCGCCTGCCCGGACGTGGCGCGCGCGGAGGCGGTGCAGCACGCCTGTGCCACCGGCTATTTCCGGCCGTACACCAATTCCGACGTGATCGGCTGCGAGATCGGCGGGGCGTGCAAGAACGTCATCGCGCTCGCCTGCGGGATCGCCTCGGGCATGGGGTTGGGTGACAACTCGATCGCCACCCTCATCACGCGCGGGCTGGCCGAGATCATCCGGCTGGGGGTGGCGGTCGGCGCCGAGCCGGTGACCTTCGCCGGACTGGCCGGTGTCGGTGATCTGGTGGCCACCTGCACCTCGTCGCTGTCGCGCAATCGGTCCTTCGGGCACGCGCTGGGCGCGGGCGGCACCATGGAGACCGCTCTGGAAGCGACTCATGGCCAGGTCGTGGAGGGTGTGAAGTCCTGCACATCGGTGCGGGCGCTGGCCGCCGCGCACGGGGTGGAGATGCCGCTGACCAACGCGGTGCATCAGGTGTGCCACGAGGGCCTCTCGGCGGCCGAAGCGGTGGGGCAGCTGCAGGGACGCCGTCTCAAATCGGAATGACCTGCGCCCGGGTCGGGACGACCGCGTAACACTGCCGCCACAATCGACCGGGTACGGTTCGGGGCATGACCAACAGGACCAGGGTGGCGGTGGTGTTCGGCGGCCGCAGCAACGAGCACGGGGTGTCGTGTGTGTCCGCGCGCACCGTGTTGGCGAGCCTCGATCCCGAACGCTACGAGGCGGTTCCGATCGGCATCACGCGGGACGGTACCTGGGTGCTCGGCGACGCCGACCCGCGGACGCTGTCCGCGCAGGATCGGGCGCTGCCCATGGTCGACGACAAGGGCACCGCGCTGGCGCTGACGGCGGATCCCTCGCGTGCCGGCGCGCTGGTGCCGCTGGATGGTGCGGAGACCGTGCTCGGCGCCGTCGACATCGTGTTCCCGGTGCTGCACGGCGCGTTCGGTGAGGACGGCACCCTGCAGGGTCTGCTGGAACTGGCCGAACTGCCCTATGTCGGTCCGGGCGTGCTGGCCAGCGCGGCCGGCATGGACAAGGAATTCACCAAGAAACTGCTTGCGGCCGAGGGTCTTCCGATCGGCGTGCAGATCGTGCTGCGCCCCGGCGTCGCGACCGTCTCCGCCGCCGACCGCGATCGCCTGGGATTGCCGGTGTTCGTGAAGCCCGCGCGCGGCGGCTCCTCCATCGGCATCACCAAGGTGGACAGCTGGGACCTGCTCGACGCCGCCATCGAGGAGGCGCGCCGCCACGACCCGAAGGTGATCGTGGAGGCCGGGATCGTCGGCCGTGAGGTCGAGTGCGGCGTGCTGGAATTCCCGGACGGCCGGGTGGAAGCCAGCGTGGTGGCCGAGATCCGGATGCCGGAGGACGACGCGCAGGCCCCCGACTTCTACGACTTCGACACCAAGTACCTCGACGACGTCTGCGAGTTCGACGTTCCCGCGAAGCTGGACGACGCTGTGTCCCAGGAGATCCGGGAGCTCGCGGTGCGCGCCTTCCGCGCCCTGGACTGCCAGGGCCTGGCCCGCGTCGACTTCTTCGTGACCGCCGACGGGCCGGTCATCAACGAGATCAACACCATGCCCGGCTTCACCTCGATCTCCATGTACCCGCGCATGTGGGAGGCCGCGGGGATCGACAACCGGACCCTGGTGAGCACCCTCATCGAGACCGCCCGCGCCCGCGGCACCGGCCTGCGCTGACTTCCTCGTCGACGGCCCGGTTCATCATTTCGGATGATGAACCGGGCCGTTCGCGTGCGACCGCGGGGCGACGCCGCGAGCCGGGTCCGCGCGTAGCCTCGACGGTGTGCTCGTCGCCCTCACGATTCCCGGTCTGGCCCTGCTGATCATCGCGGTGGCCTTCGCCGACGTGGCGTATCGCAAGCTGACCGGGCGCACCGCGCTGCCGTGGATGCGGAACGAGGACGGCCGGGGCGCGGCGGCCATCGGCCTGGAACAGTTCGACGCGGCCTTCAGCTCCGGCAAGCGGCTGGAGATGGAGCAGCGGCAGTCGGTGCTCATGCACCGGGAGAATCCGGGCGACGGCGACGAGGGACCCGAGATCGATCTCACCGCCGGGAAGGCCACGCTCCGCAAGCTCTGAGCGACCCGCCTTCTCCGTATATATCTGTCAGTTGGGGATCGGGTTCGGATCCATCGGCTTCTCGGGCATGGCCTTCTTGATGGCCTCCGAAACTTCCTGCAGCGGAGTCGCTCCGGCATTGTCGGGCATGGTCAGCGCGACATAGGTGCCGCGGTCCACGGCCCACCAGGTGCCGGAGGTGACGCCGCTGGTCTGGTCGCGCAGCTCGAACCAGTTGACCCCGTTCACCACCTGCAACGGCGAGGACTTGGTGAATTCCAGCGGCCGGTCCAGCCCGCAGCGCACCACGATGGCGTCGCCGCCGTCGGGCAGCTGCCAGGCGTGGGTGGCGGGCGGCGCGGGCTGCACCAGTTCGGCGGTGGTGTAGTCGCCGATCGTGTCGGGCAGGGCGGGGAGCAGCGCGGTGCATTCGGGTCCGGCGGCCGCGGGCGCGGGCACCGAACCGAGGGCCAGCGCGTCGCGGCTGTGGTGCCGGTTGGCCAGCACGCCCATCACGATCAGTCCGACGACCAGGGCGACCGGCAGCGCGACAGCGGTGGCGATGAGCGCGGGCGAACGACGCATCTCGTACTCGCCGTCGGAGTCCCCGGCGTGCGCGGACTCCGGCTTCGCGTCGGCGTCGGCCTCGGTGGCGGGCGTCTCGGCCGCCGTGTCCTCGAGGGCGTCGGGCGCCGCCGCGTCGCTGTGGTCCGGTTCGGTGCCGCGGGTGTCGTTGCTCATCCGGTCGTCGATCCCCGATCGTGCCGTGCCGGGTGTGCGCGCCCTCGCGGTGTGCTGCCCGGCTGCTGGTCGTCGATTGCGGGTTCGAGGGTACCGTCGAGCGGTCGGCCGCCCGCATCACACTCGCCCCGAAGGAGACCGCCATCACCACCGCCAGCGATCCGCAGTCCGTTCCGGCCGCCCGTACCGTGGGCGAGCTCGGCGAGTTCGGGCTCATCGCGCTGGTGAACGCGGGGCGCACGCAGACGCCGGGCGTGCTGCTGGGCCCGGGTGACGACGCGGCCGTGATCGCCGCGCCCGAGGGCCGGTTCGTGGTGACCACCGACATGCTGGTGCAGGACCGGCATTTCCGGACCGATTGGTCGAGCCCGCAGGAGATCGGCCGCAAGGCCATCGCCCAGAACGCCGCCGACGTGGTGGCCATGGGCGCGGTGCCGAGCGCGTTCGTGGTGGGGCTGGGCTGTCCCGCGGAGACGCCGGTCGAGTTCGTGCGCGCGCTCGCCGACGGGATGTGGGCCGAGGCCGGGCGGGCGGGCGCGTCCATCGCCGGCGGCGACATGGTGCGCAGCCCGCTGATCATCATCAGCGTCACGGCCTTCGGGGATCCGCGTCGCGCGCCGATCAAGTTGTCGGGTGCGCGGCCGGGTGATGTGGTGGCGGTGGCCGGGCCGCTGGGGCATTCGGGTGCGGGGTTCGCGGTGCTGTCCGCGGGCACGGCCGGGAACGCCGAGTTCGCGGACGTGGAGACGGAGTTCGCGGACGTGGTTGCCGCGCACCGGGTTCCGCGGCCCCCGTACGAGGCGGTGCTGGAGCTGCCCGATACCGCGGAGATCACCGCGCTCACCGATGTGTCGGACGGCTTGCTGGCCGATCTGGGGCATATCGCCGAATCCTCGCGGGTGGCCATCGATCTGGAGTCCGCCGCCCTGGCGGATCCGGAGCTGGAGGCGGTCGGCAAGGCGCTGGGCGTCAGCCCCCTGGACTGGATTCTGGCCGGCGGCGAGGACCACGCCTTCGCCGCGACCTTCGCCGATTCGGGCGATGTGCCGGAGGGCTGGCGGCGCGTCGGCCGGGTTGTCGCGGGCGAGGGCGTGACGGTGGATGGAACCTCCCGAACCGGACCTGCCGGTTGGGATTCCTTCGCATAGCAGGGCTCGGTACCGCGATGAAACTCGACACGATAAGTTTTCCCGACATGGGCACGAAACCACTGTCGGAAGTCATCGATACGGGCTGGGCCGAGGCCCTCGAACCGGTGGCCGACCGTATTGCCGCGATGGGTGAATTCCTGCGAGTCGAAAACGCCGAGGGGCGTGGCTATCTCCCGAAGGGGGAGAATGTGCTGCGGGCCTTCCAGCGGCCGTTCGACAAGGTGCGGGTACTCATCGTGGGTCAGGATCCGTATCCGACGCCGGGGCATCCGGTGGGCCTGAGTTTCTCGGTGGCCCCGGACGTTTCGCCGATTCCGCGCAGCCTGACCAATATCTACTCCGAGCTGACCAAGGACCTCGGCCTGCCGATGCCGTCCAACGGTGACCTGTCGCCGTGGTGCGATCAGGGCGTGCTGATGCTCAACCGCGTGCTGACCGTGCAGCCGGGCCAGCCGGCCTCGCATCGCGGCAAGGGCTGGGAAGCGGTGACCGAACAGGCAATTCGCGCGCTGGTTGCCCGTGACCAGCCGCTGGTGGCGATCCTGTGGGGCCGCGACGCGTCCACGCTGAAGCCGATGCTGGGCGATACTCCGTACCTCGAATCCGCGCATCCGTCACCGCTGTCGGCTTCGCGAGGATTCTTCGGATCTCGGCCTTTCTCCCGAACCAACGAATTGCTGGGTACCCTAGGGGCCGCGCCGGTCGACTGGCGTCTGCCGTAGCGCTGATCCGTTACCTGATTCAGGAGCATGTGTATGCAGAAGAAGACTGCCCGTGGTGTTTTCGTCGCTCTGGCCGCCGGTGCCGCGCTGGCCTCGGCCCCGGCCATCGCCAATGCCGAGCCGTTGACCCTGGACCCCTACGTCCCCGAGTCCACCACCTCGGTCACGCCCGTCGGCAGCCTGCTCGACACCAACAGCGTGAGCGGACTCTCGTCCAACGTCACCTCGCGGACGGCGTGCCTGCTGCAGTCGATCAGCCAGCAGGTGGATTGCCTCAACGGCGCGGCGTGAACCGCGGCGCCGGGCCTCACCCCGTCAGGGCCCGGCGCACCATCCGCACTTGCAGTGCGGGAGAGAAGGCTTCGACTCGGCGTTCACCGTCGGGTTCGAAGCCGTATTTCGTATAGAAGGCCCGCGCGCGGGGGTTCTCCTCGAACACCCACAGCGCGATGTCGCCGGTCTCCGGCAGCACCTCGTCCATCAGCGCCTGGGCCACGCCCGTGCCGTGATAGGTCGCGCGCACGTAGAGGGCGCTGAGCTCGTGTTCGGCGGCGGGTGATTCCTCGCGGTTCTCGCCGCTGCCCGCGAAGCCGATGACGGTGCCGTCGTCGAGCACCGCGACCCGGATCCGCCCCGGGTACTCGAACAGGATCCGGCTCCACGCGGCCGCCCGCCGCTCCACGTCGAAGGCGTCGAGCACATGCTGGGGCACCAGGCCCCGATACGCCTCCCGCCAGCAGGCGATGTGGCATTCGGACATGCTGCGGACGTACTTCGGTTCGAGTGGAACGACCTGCCACTCACCCATGGTTGCCACCCTGTCTCGTCCCTGGAACGACAAAAGCCCCGGTTCACCCATTCTGGGTGCCGGGGCTTCCGACGAAAAGCGCTTATCAGCCGCGAACGACCTTGCCCGCCTTCAGGCAGGAGGTGCAGACGTTCATGCGGCGGGTGTTGCCGGGGGCAACCTGGGCGCGAACGGTCTGGATGTTCGGGTTCCAGCGACGGTTGGTGCGCCGGTGCGAGTGCGAAACCGACTTACCGAAGCCGGGGCCCTTGGCGCAGACGTCACAGACGGCAGCCATAGTCGCGAGCTCCTTCATGTCATAGAGGGACCCGCTGCACGATGTACAGCGTGTCCGAAAGCCTAATGTCTTGGACCGTACCTACCGGCTGAGAGCCGGTGAACGCATGCCGATGCCTGAGCGAGCAGGACCGTGCCTGCGTGAGGCAACCGCCCAAGAGTAGCCAACCCGTCCCGGGCGTGTCCAATCAGGCCCCCGGTACCGGGTCCGTATGCGGTGTACGAACGCCAGGTGACGGCGCGGTGTCGGTTGCCCCGACTAGGCTGGCGAGGGGATTTCACGACGTGAGCGGAAGGACGGTGACGGTGCCCGGGGTAGCGGACGCGCTCGACGGTACGGCCCTGTTGAACTGGGGTCGCCTCACCCTCACCGCCCTGGAACGCCACCGGGACGAGATCAACGCCCTCAATGTCTTCCCCGTCGCCGACTCCGACACCGGCACCAACCTGCTCGCCACCATGCGGGCGGCCGTGTACGGGGCGGAGGAAGCGGTGCGCGCCGCCGAACGCGCCGCTCGTGCGATCGTCCCCGCCCCGGACCGGGCAGCCGAACCGGGCGAGATGGAGGAGAGCGGGCCGGCCGCCGCGGCGGAGCGTGGTCGCGGCGGGAATGGTCGGCTCGACGGTGACCCGGTGGCGCCCGCGGATCGGCTATCGGGTGATCGGGGGCCGGCGGCTCGGACTGTGGCGGCGGCCATGGCGCGCGCGGCGACCTTCGGGGCGCGCGGGAATTCGGGGATCATTCTGTCGCAGGTTCTGCGGGGGATCGCGGACGCGGTGGCCGAGGGGCCGCTGACCGAGCGGGCGTTGCGGGTGGCGCTGCGGCGGGCGGCGCGGCTGGTGCGGGAGGCGCTGAGTTCGCCGGTCGAGGGGACCATGCTCACCGTGCTGGAACGGGCCGCCGAGCGCGCCGCCGATGCCACCGATCGGGATCTGCTCGCGGTGGCGCTGGCCGCGGCGGACGGGGCGGCCAAGGCGCTGGGGGAGACGCCCGCGCAATTGGGAGTGCTGCGGGAAGCCGGGGTCGTCGACGCCGGTGCGCGCGGATTACTGGTGCTGCTGGACGAATTGGTGGCGGCCGCCGGAGGTCGAGCGCCCGCCCGGCCGATCTACCGGCGCGGCGCGCCCGACGAGCGGCCGGCGCACCGGCCGGATGAGAGGCATCGCCGGGCGGGCGGGGATGTCGCCGCCGCGGCGGCGGCTCCGGCCGGCTTCGGCGCCGAGGACGACGCCGATCGTGGGATCGACACTCACTCCGCCGATTCGGCCGAGTCCGGGGTGGTGTCGAGCCCGCGTGCGGGTGCGCCGGCCACGGCCGCCGGTGACACCGGGATTTCCGATGACGAGGCAACGAGTTCTGGTGTGGCCGTGGCGAATTCGCGTGCACTCGGGACCGTCTCGCACGTAGCCGGATCGGGTTCGGGCTTGGCCGAGTCGGGCTCGGGGTCGCACCGCCCGCGGGGCGCGTGGGCCGCGGTGCCGCATTACGAGGTCATGTTCCTGGTGCGGGAGACGGATGAACCGCGCGTCGGTGTGCTGCGGGATCGGCTGGCGGAGCTGGGCGATTCGGTGGTGGTCGTGGGCGACGGCGCCGACACCTGGTCCGCGCACGTGCACTGCGGTGACGCGGGCGCTGCTGTCGAGGCCGGGCTGGTCGCGGGGGCGCTGACCGGGATCCGGATCGAGATCCTCGACGATTCCGGGCATGCGCCGCGGGGAAAGGCGGATCGGGCGATCCTGGCGGTGGCGTCCGGGGCCGGGGCGGTGCGGTTGTTCGAGGACGCCGGGGCGGTCGTGATCGAGGGGGCGGTCACCTCGGAGGAGCTGCTCGAGGCGATTCGGAGAATTCCGCATCGGGAGGTGCTGGTGCTGCCGAACGGGGCCTTGCCCGCGCACGAGCTGGTGGCGGTGAGTGTGGCGGCGCGCGACGGGCAGCGGGAGGTGTTGATGCTGCCGTGCGCGTCGATGGTGCAGGGGCTGGCGGCGCTGTCGATGCACGATGCCGGACGGGTCGCGGCCGATGACGCGTTCGCCATGTCGGAGGCGGCGGCCGGAACCCGGTGGGGTGCGTTGCAGGTTGCGCCGGAGCGCGCGCTGACCATGGTGGGGATGTGCGCGGCGGGCGACGGGCTCGGGCTGGCCGGCCACGATGTGGTGGTCATCGATTCCGATGTGCGGGCCGCCGGTCGTACGCTGCTGGACCGAATGCTGGGCCTGGGAGGGGAATTGGTGACCATGCTCGTGGGCGGCGATGCGCCCGAGGGCCTTTCCGACGACTTGACCGCGCATGTGGCGGCGGGCTTCCCGGGTGTGGAAGTGGTGGTGTACCCGGGCGGTCAGACCGGTGACCTGGTGCAGATCGGGGTGGAATAGATGGCGACGCTGGCTGATCGGCTCGATCACGTGCTCGGGGTGAAGGCGGCGGAATCGCTGCAGGAGCACTTCGACATGCAGACCGTCGAGGATCTGCTGCGGCACTATCCGCTGCGCTACGCCACCCAGGGGCAGCCGCTCACCGAGGAGCAGCCGGAGGAGGGCCAGCACATCACGGTGATGGGCCGGGTCACCAAGACCGATCTGCGCCCGATGAAGAACCGTCGCGGCAGCCTGCTCAAGGTGAACCTGGACACCGGCGGCCCGCGCCCGGTGGAGATCACCTTCTTCAATGGCGACAAGGTCCGCTATCTGGTGAAAGACGGTGTGCGGGCGATGATGTCGGGCACCGTGCACTGGTGGCGGCCGGACCGCTGGAACCTCTCGCACCCCGACTATCTGATCCTGCCCGAGCAGGGCGAGTCGATCGAGAACCTCACCTCGGTGCGCGGCGGCGGCGCGTTGCGCGGCCTGGCGCAGACCGCGAAAGGCGCGGGGGGAGTGGATGTCTCGTTCTTCGAGCGCGAGTTCATCCCGGTGTATCCGTCGACGGCGAAGGTGCAGAGCTGGGATCTGCTGCGCTGTATCCGGCAGGTGCTCGATCAGCTGGACCCGATCGACGACCCGCTCCCGGAATCGCTGCGCACCGAGCATGCGCTGCTGCCGGTGTCGGACGCGCTGCGCCTGATCCACCTACCCGAGCACAAGGCCGATATCGAGGCCGCCCGCGGCCGGCTGCGTTTCGACGAGGCGATGGCCCTGCAGCTGGTGCTGGCCGAGCGCCGCCATCAGACCGAGGGCCGCACCGCGAAGCCGTGCCCGCCGCGCACCGACGGCATCGCCGCCGCCTTCGACAAGCGGCTGCCGTTCGAGCTGACCGAGGGTCAGCGCGCGGTCATCGACGAGATCTCCGCGGACCTGTCGCGTCCGCACCCCATGCATCGGCTGTTGCAGGGTGAGGTGGGTTCGGGCAAGACCATCGTGGCCCTGCACGCCATGCTGCAGGCGGTGGACAACGGTCAGCAGTGCGCCCTGCTCGCCCCCACGGAAGTCCTTGCCGCCCAGCATTATCGGTCGCTGTCGAAGATGCTCGGCGATCTGGGCACGGCGGGGGAGCTGGGCGCGGACGAGAACGCCACCAAGATCGTGCTGGTGACCGGTTCCATGTCGGCGGGGCAGAAGAAGGCCGCTCTGCTGGACGCGGTGACCGGTGACGCCGGTCTGGTGATCGGCACCCACGCCCTGATCCAGGACAATGTGGAGTTCTTCGACCTGGGCATGGTGGTGGTCGACGAACAGCACCGGTTCGGTGTCGAGCAGCGGGATGCCCTGCGCGCCAAGGCGAAAGGCGCGGCGAGCCCGCACCTGCTGGTGATGACCGCGACCCCGATTCCGCGCACCATCGCCATGACCACCCTCGGTGATCTGGAGACCTCGGTGCTGACCCAGCTGCCGCGCGGCCGGTCGCCGATCACCTCGAAAGTCGTTCCCGCCAAGGTGAAACCGGCGTGGGTGGATCGCGCGTGGGAGCGCATCCACGAAGAGGTGTCGCAGGGCCGGCAGGCGTACGTGGTGTGCTCGCGCATCGGCGACGAGGAGGAGAACGGGAAGGGCAAGGGCCGCAAGGCGAAAGCCGAGGAGGAGAAGGAAGGCCCCACCACCCATTCCGCCGTCGACATGTACGAGATGCTCGCGGCGGGCCCGTTCAAGGACCTCCGCGTGGGCCTGTTGCACGGCCGGCTGCCCGCGGACGAGAAGGACCGCGTCATGCGGGATTTCAACGACGCCGAGATCGATGTGCTGGTCTGCACCACGGTGGTCGAGGTCGGTGTCGACGTCCCGAACGCCACCGTCATGGTGATCGTGGACGCGGACCGCTTCGGCGTCAGCCAGTTGCATCAGCTGCGTGGCCGGGTCGGTCGTGGCAAGCACGCGGGCCTGTGCCTGCTGATCACCGAGACCAATCCGATGGGGACCGCCATGGCCCGGTTGGAGGCCGTCGCGGGCACCACCGACGGCTTCGAACTCGCGGTCCTGGATCTCAAACAGCGTCGCGAGGGCGATGTGCTGGGGTCGGCGCAGTCCGGCACCGCCCGTAGCCTGCGCCTGCTGTCGCTGCTGGACGACCTCGAAGTCATCACCGCCGCACAGGAAGTGGCGCGTGAGATCGTGTCCTCGGATCCGGGCCTGAAGAACCATCCGGGTCTGGCGGGCATGATGCGCGCGGCCGTGGACGGCGAACGTCTGGAGTATCTGGCCAAGTCCTGACGGACTATTCGGCGGTGGCGTCGTCGGGGGTCAGCCCGGCGAGTTCGCGCCACCGCGCCATCTCCTCCTCGTGCGAGCCGGACAGCGTGGCCTCGGTGACGTCCACCGCGGCGGCGTCGTCGCTGTCGCCGTCGCGGGTGAGCAGCATCAGCGGCCAGCTCGGTTCGTCGGTGTGGGCCGGGCCGAACGGCTGCCAGTCCCAGGGCCCGCCGAAGCGCCAGGCGCGGCCGGAGGAGTCGGCGACCTCGTCGCCCGGTTCGAGGAAAGCGTAGGGGCGGAACCGCAATTCGACGGTCCGGGGGATGCCGTCGTCGGGATCGAACACCGGTTCCTGATCGGTTGCGCCGGGCTCGTCGGCGAGACCGGCACGC
Source organism: Nocardia sp. CA-145437 (assembly GCF_050956485.1). Taxonomy (NCBI): domain Bacteria; kingdom Bacillati; phylum Actinomycetota; class Actinomycetes; order Mycobacteriales; family Nocardiaceae; genus Nocardia; species Nocardia sp. CA-145437. The sequence goes on from NZ_CP191204.1 coordinate 2,163,816, forward strand.
AGGTAGGCGATCTCCCGGCGCGGCCGGGGCAACCGGCCGGTGGCGCGCGGCGGTTCGTGCTCGCGCAGCCCGGTCACGCGTACCAGGGTCGGCGGAATCCCGACTCGGCACGGCGCGTCGGCCGCGAGTTCGCCGTCGGCGGGCCGGATTCGGAACAGCTCGTGTTCCCAGCCGGGTGCGCCGGGGCCGGTCGGCACCGTGACCACGCCGTTCCAGCCGTCGCCGTCGGGATCGTCGGCCCACCAGGGCCATTCGACGCGGACCTGGTCCGCCGCCAGCTCGGTGACCCGTGCCGCGGTGAACGGACAGGACAGCTCGAGGATGTCACCGACCCGGTATTCGAACGCCACAGCCACCGAACCTAGCCCGTCCGTGGCGTGGACGTCCCCTTCGCCGGGCTAAACGGCGGCGGGGAATTCGTCGGCCTTGACGCCCTCGATGAAGGATTCCCACTCGCGCACGGTGAAGAGCAGCACCGCGCCGTTGCTGCCCTCCTTGCTGTGGGCGACCACGATGCCGCGGCCGGGCCAGTAGCCGACCTGCACGCAGCTGCCGTTGGCGCCGCCGACGGTGCTGGTCCGCATCTGCAGTCCGTCCGGCAGATCTGCCTTGGTAGTCATGAGCGGGTTCCCTTCGTCCTTTCACAGTCGGGTTCGGACGCGAGGCGAAGAAGAGCAGCCGGGGTCCTCGATGCGGGACAACGCCGTCTGGCATCGGCTGACGCGGTTCACACTACCGGCTCGGTGCTGGAAGTGTGCCCGGTATCGGCTGTCAAAACGGTGACCCGTCATGGGGATTCAGAGTGGTGTTCGCCCGTACGGGGATTCGGCGAATTCGCCCGTACGGGCACCCGGGTTCGGCGCGGAACAGGTCACACCTCGAGGTCTTCCTCGATGCCCTTGAGGCGGTGGCGGGCCATGGCCAGGTTGGCCCGGGCGCGGTCGAGCGCCAGATACAGGAACAGGCCCTTGGATTTCCGTCCGGTCATCGGCCTGATGATGTGGTACTGGCTGCTCAAGGTGATGAGGACGTCCTCGATCTCCTCCTTGATGGCGAGCTGGTCGATGGTGCGCATCTTGGCCCGCACCACCTCGGTGTTGCCCGCGGCGGCGACCTGGAGGTCGAGCGCCTTCGAGCTGCCGAGCATGCCGAGCGCCATGCCGCTGTTGTAGTCGACCACGGCCGCGCCGATCGCGCCGTCGATCACCATCATGTCCTTCAGTGCGATATCCATGTTGGACATGGGGTTTCCTTTCAATCGGTGTTTCACTTGGGGTTCGAAGTCTGTGTTCCGGGCGGCAGCGCGGCGGCCGGATCGGCGTCGCCGGTGACGGCCGCGAGATGGTCGGCGATGGCCCGGGCGGTGGGCCGCGATTCCAGGTGCACGCGGCCGATATTCGTGCCGGGCCCGGCGAGCACGGTGAGCGAGGCGGTCCAGCCCACGGCGTAGATGACGACGTCGCCGCTCTCGCCGTGCACCACCACCTCGTGGAAGCCGCCGCCGTGCGCGGTCGCGGCGAGCCGGTGCGAGAGCGAGAGCTGTGCGGCGGTGAGCGCCGCCATGCCCGCCGGCTCGATGTGCGCGGGCAGATCGTGTGCGATGAGCAGCCCGTCGGTGGACGCCACCAGCGTGCCGGTCAACTGCGGCACCCGGTCCCGCAGCGCCTTCAGCTCCCTGTGTACCTGCGTGTTCGGTTCTGGGCCGGACATCGCCACTTTGGTCAACCTTCCTATCAATTCGCCGAGCCGCCTTCGCCGCGCGGTCACGCGAGCTCCTCCAAGGCCGCCTCCCTATCCGTTCGCGGTCATGCCAGTTCCTCCAGTGCCGCCCGTAGCCGGATGAGGACGTCCCGGTCGGGCGGTTCCCAGCGGTCGGGGACGGCGACCGCCGCGGCCTGCCGCACCCGGCGGCGCAGCGGCGGGGCGGAATTCGTTGCCGCCGCGGAGTTCTCGTCCGCTGCGGGGGGTGGTTCGGCCGGTGCCCGGTCCGGCTCGGTGACGGCGCCGATGTGGTCGGCCAGGGCCACCATGACCGGCGCCTCGATCAGCCCCGCCGCGGTGAGTTCGCGCACCGCGAGCAGGCAGCCGTAGGTGGTGCGGCCCAGATCCTCGGCGAGCCCGCTGATGCTGCGGCGGGCGTCGACCGCGGCGAGCACCTCGGCCTGGCCGCCGGTGAGCACCACCCGCCGCCGCTGCACCCGTCGCACCGGGACCACGGCGACGCGATCCACCAGCTCCACCGGCCACACGCCCGCAGCCGGGTCGCCGCGGCGGGCGCATTCGTGGATGAGCGCGCCCGGGGTGATGCGGCAGGCGTGGGCCAGCCAGTGCGCCGGCTCTTCCCGGAACTCCACCCGCGCGGGCGCGGCCAGCAGTAGGTAGGCGGCGTCGAAGACCGACAGCAGCGCAAGGGTTTCCAGCCGCGGGCCGGTCGGTAGCTGGTCGGGGGTTCCGGACCGGGCGCGGCGCCAGCCCTCGGCATCGGTGAGCCCGGCGGTTATCGCCAGGCGATCGAGTCCGGTGGTGCGCCGGCAATCGGCGGCCACGATAGCGCCCTCGACGAGATGAAATGCGCCATCGCCCACGGTGAGTACGCCGGTGCCGCGTTGCTGTTCCAGCCGCCGCAGTTCGATGACAAGTTCACTGTCCATGATCATCCTCGGAGAATTCGGCGAGAATTATCCGCAGCTGGTACCTGGCCATAGCGAGATTACCGGTGTCGCCGTCGAAGAGAACGTGCACGAATAGCCGTCCGTCGAAATCACCGTCGATCAAATTCAGCAGGTGATATCCGCCGGTTCCGCACACGATGATCTCGGTGATGTCGTCGCCGGGGCGGCCGGTGGCCATGGCCGGGGAGGTGAGCACCGAGCGCACGACATCGGTTGCGGCAGCAGCGTCTTCGTGTTGATCGACGACATCGTGGCGGCCGGCGGCGGCGATGGCCAGCCCGCTCGCGCCGTCCACGAGGGTGACGCTGCATGCACCGGGAATGTCCATGATGCGTTTGAGGCATCCGTCGATACCGATCACTGCCGCCCACCGCTTGTTCCGAGAAATCTTCGAGCGAATCCAGACGCTACACAGGATGGGCGGGAGATGGGGAGCAAACGCCGGATTAATCCGGGTAACTCATGATTTTCCAGGTGCGCGATCAAGAATACTAGACAGTATTAATACCTTTCGGTATTTGATGCAATCGGGCGAAATGGATATCCAAAATGGATGAGGGCAAGCATGATGCAAGCCCCGCTTCCGGCTCTCCGGCCTCAGCGGGGCAGACGGGGGTACGGCAGATCCGAACTGGTGTGCTCGTCGATCGCCAGCGGCCGCCCGATCTGTGGGAAGGCGCGCTGGGCGCAGGACGGGCGCTCGCACACCTTGCAGCCCGCTCCGATGGGTACGGCCGCGGCGGGATCCTCGATCTCCAGACCGCGGGAATAGACCAGGCGGTCCGCGTATTCGATATCGCAGCCCAGTCCGATGGCGAATTCCCCTCCGGCGCCGCCGAACCCGCTCGGCGTGGGCGCGGTGGTGCGGGCCACCCACAGGTAGCGCCGTCCGTCGGGCATGGACGCCACTTGCGACAGCATCCGGCCGGGCTGGTCGAACGCCTCGTGCACCACCCACAGCGGGCAGCTGCCGCCCACCCGGGAGAAGTGGAACGCGGTGGCGGACTGGCGTTTCGAGATATTGCCCGCCCGGTCGCTGCGGATGAGGAAGAACGGCACCCCGCGCTGCCCCTGGCGTTGCAGCGTGGCCAGGCGGTGGCAGACGGTCTCGAAGCCGACCTCGAAGCGCAGCCCCAGCAGGTCGATGTCGTAGTGCAGTTCCTCGGCCGAGCGCAGGAACTTGCCGTAGGGCAGGACCAGCGCGCCCGCGAAGTAGTTGGCCAGCCCGATCCGGGCCAGCGTGCGGGATTCACCACTGAGGACGGGGTTCTCGTCGAGCACCTCGTCGAGCAGGGCTCCGTGCAGCAGGAAGGCCAGGGTGGCGGCGATCTGGAAGGCGCGCTGTCCGGGCCGCAGCCGGCGGGCCAGGGTGAGCGTGCGGGTCTCGGGTTCGTAGTGGCGCTTGGGGATGTTCGGGTCGGCCCCGTCGCCGCGCACCAGGACGGTGACGCCCGCGCGTTCCTCGGCCACCCGCGCCAGCTGGCGGTCCAGGGACCCGATGGTCAGTCCGCTCTCCTCGAACAGCCGCTCGGCGGCCAGGTCCAGCTGGGCGATGTGATTGTGGTGATCGTAGAAGAAGTCGCGCACGTCCTCGTAGGGCATCGCGACGCCGGGCACGCCGGCGGGGGTGGCCACCTTGGAGGACAACAGATCCAGCTGGTCGGTCGCGGCCCGTAGTCGGCGATGCATGGCCACAACGATTTTCGCGACCTCGGGCATGCGGGTGGCCAGATCCTCGACCTCGGCCACCGGCGCGGCATTGCCGCCCGCGGCCTCCACCAGGATCTCGTGCAGGTCCGAGACCAGCCGCGCGTCGGAGTCCGCGGCGAAGAACTGCACGTCCAGGTCGAAGGTGGAATTCAGTTTGAGCAGCACGGGAATCGTGAGCGGTCGCTGATCACGCTCGAGCTGGTTGAGGTAGCTGGGCGACAGGTCCAGGGATTTGGCCAAGGCCGCCTGGGTCATCCGCCGTTCCTCGCGCAACCGCCGTAGTCGGGCCCCCGCATACATCTTGCGCACGTGGGGGATGGTACCGATTCGGCTTCGCAAACATCGCAATTTGAGGAGACTCGCGGTGATTTCGCCGACGCTGCGTGGTGCTTCACCGTGCCGTCCAGCATGCGTAGCATGCGAATTCGAGACTACCGGCGGTTTTGCGCGCGAGTGCCCATCGTACGACCAACGCCACGCCGACGGGCTGGAACGGCGGTCGGAATGTGCCCCGAAATCGGCGCGCTCACCCCAGAATCAGGTGAACCTGGAGTTCGCCGACCAGGAATCCGAGCACCGCCCCGATCGCGACCAGCTTCCATTCGTCCTGCTTGAAGGCGGGGCGCAGCAGGCCCTCGTACTCGTCGTCGGACAACTGCTTGGTCTTCTCGATGACCAGACTGCGGACATCGAGGGCCTCGATGGCGTGCTGGTCGAAACCGGAGTGGGCGGCGGCCTTGATGTGGTCGAGGACGAAGGTGACCGCGTCGCGTTCGATGGCGGTGTAGCTGTCGCCCGCGACCATCATGACCAGCGGCCGGGCCGGGCCGGTCTGGAGTTCCAGGAACTCGCTGACGTGGTGGCTCAGCAGGGATGCCAACCGGTCGGCTCGTTCGCCGTGGAGAACGGCCTCGAGAATGCGTGCGGGGGTGAGGATCTCGGTGGCGATCAGGTCGCCGTAGTCGGTGCAGACCTGCTCGCGCCGCTTGTGGAACAGGCCCTGCCACTTGAACGGTCCAATACCGACCGGACGGATCGGACGGAAGATCATCTGCAGCGCCAGCCAGTCGGTGAGCAGGCCGGTGAACCCGCCGAACGCGGGCATGAGCAACGGGTTGTGGGTCAGCGACCAGGTGAACATCTGCACGAAACCCAGCACGGTGCCGAAGATCAGCCCGGAGCGCACGATGAAGCGCAGCTCGTTGTTGCCGACCCGGCGCACCATCTCCACCAGCAGCGACTTGTCGTCGACCAGGGCGCTGATGGCCATGCCGCGCAGGTCCATCACCTGGTCGATATTGGTGCGCAGGTCGAAGACGATGTCCTCGATCAGGTGCGGCAGATCCCGTTGCGCGCGTTCGATGATGGCGCGTTGCGCGGCCTCGGGCATGTTCACCCACAGCCGCGGCTCGTGTTTCATCATCATGGTGCGCACCATGTGGTCGACGCCCGCGTCGAGGGGTTCGCGCAGGCGCGTGGTGAGTTCGCCGATGTCGATGCGGGCGATGATGTCCTGCGGATCGATCAGCTTGCCGAACATGAGGTCCACGGCGATGGTGGCCATGCGCGGCGCGGAGCGGGGGATGACGCCCTGCCAGCCCAGCCACGGCGGGATGCCCTTGAACTCGAGCGGCTTCATGAGCATCTGCACGGCGACGATCTTGGTCACCCAGCCGATGAGCGCCGCGACGAGCGGGATGGAACAGTACAGCAGCCAGTGGTCGGCGAAATCCGCGATCACGACCCGCTCGGCCCCTGTGCCCTGGTTGCCATGCCCTGCTCCTCGATGCGACTATTCGTACCCAGCCGTACGGCTATTTGTCGCGGCTCAGGCTAGGAGACCGTGGTGCCCACAGGCAAGACCGAGAGTTCGCCCCCCACCCAGCGGGTGGTGGCGATCGTGGAACTGCTCGCCGCCCAACGCGACTCGCTCACCGCCGCCGAGATCGCCGACACCCTCGGCTTGAACCGCTCCACCGCGGGCTCCATTCTGGCCGCGCTCGCCGACCGGGGCTGGGTCCGCCGCCTCCCCAACCTCAGCTACGAACTGGGCGGCCGCCTCGCCGCCATCGGCGCCCGCGCCGCCGCGGGCCGCCATGATCGTGCCTGGTTGGAGCGCGAATTGGAGGAACTGGCCGACCGTGTGAATTGCGGCGCCGCCCTCACCGCGCTCAGCGGCGGTCACCTCAAATTCGTCGCCGTCACCCGCGACCGCCTCACCATCGGCATGGAATCCGGAGTCCGCATCCCCCTGCTGGCCCCCGCCGGCGCCGCGATCATCGCCCACACCGGCAAGGCCCGCCAACGCGACTGGCTCGATACCCGCGGCACCGAACGACGTGACGAATATCGCGCCGTCCTCGACACCCTCCGCGCCGCCGGCTACTGCGCCTGGCGCCTCGAGCCCGACAGCCTCCCCGGCCTCCGCGTCCTCTCCGACGTCGCCACCCACCTGGCCGAACACCCCGGCGACAAGGACCTCCGAGGCCGAGTCCTGGCCCAGCTGGCCACGTTCGGCGGCAGCGCCTACGACCAGCCCACCTTCGACTCCGAAGCCACCCTCCCCCTCAGCTACATGAGTGCCCCGGTTTTCGACGACAGCGGCCACGCCGTCATGGAACTCCAGATAGGCCCCCTCCGCCCCGACGTCACCCTCCCCGAACGCCGCCACTACCTAGCCGAACTCTCCGCCGCCGCCCGCCGCATCGGCGACGGCCTGGAATCAATCCCCGCCCGAACCCACCGCTTCCCCTCCTGACCCGCCGCCGCGGTCAGCCCTCACCCCACACCACCGCCTGCGCGGCGATAACGGAGACACCGTTGAACGTGACGGCGGGCGAGCCGTGCAGGCGATAACCCTGCTCCAGCAACGCGCTGATCCGCTCGCAGAACGTCGCGTCATCGGGGCCGGTGATCAAGCGGTAGCGCAACAGAGGCCGGTCGGTCATCGCGCCAGCCTAGAACGGCGCCTCGGCGGGCGCCTAGTGGAGTTCGCGGGTGGTGGCGATCAAGAAGGTGATGGTGTCGCGGACTTTGGCGTCGGTCATCTTCAGGGGGACCGAGCTGGTGGCGGCGATCTTGTCGTCGATCGCGATCATGCCTTCCCAGGTGCCGATTCGGGTGAGGAAGGAGTCGTCTGCGGAGCGCCAGACTTCCTCGTCGAAGCCGTCGAGGCGGTGGTAGCGGCCGCCTTCGGGGTCGGTGTGGTCTGGTTTGCGCATATTGCGGAGGGTCAGCCAGGCCACGTAGGGGGCTCGGGGCTTGAGGTTGAGGTAGCAGGAGCCGGTCATGCCGATGGTGGCGTTGATGGTGCCTTGGCTGAGTTCGGCTACCTGGGCCTCGGGGACACCGAGGGTGGTGTGGAAGAAGTCCAGCATGCGGGTGCACACGTCTTTGTTGGTGTGCGCGGAAGGGGTTGAGCCCGGGTCGGATTGGGAGGCGGCGGGCGAACCGCAGGCGGTGAGGAGGAACGCGGCTGCGAGCAGGAGGCATCGGAGGATCCCCCACCGTCTTCCGAACACCACGACCTCCTTTTCGGGGCGGAGCGTAACAAGACCGCGGTGGCACGCCAACCGGGCTGGCACACTTGCGCCACCCCGCCCATGGTCGCTCGAGACGTGGATCACGCTGGCGCGCAGGGAGTTCCGGGGCCCGTGTCCGAGGGGCCGCCTACAGCACCTTCGCGATCGCGGGGACGATCTTCTGGATCGCGACATCCGCGGAGGTCGGGGTCCAGGTCTGGAAAGCCTGCGCGGTGGCCGGGTCGTCGACGATGACCAGACGGGCATGGGTGAGGTTGGACGACAGGAACGAGCTCGGCAGGCCGCGCAGGCCGCCATTGCCCGCCTGCTTGTCGGTGCGCACCACGATGACCAGGTCGACGTCGGGGACCGTCTCGCCGGACGCGGACAACGGGCGCGGGGAGGTCTCGTCGGGTTTGGCGCGGAAGTCGGTGGCGTAGCGGAAGCCGATGTCCTGCAGGAACTTCGCCTGCTCGCTCGAATCCAGGTCGACGGACAGGGAGCTGTCGCCGAGGTTGTAGGCGGCGACGGTCTTGTTGAGGAACGACGGATGCGCGGCACGGACCTGGGCCGGGGAATCGCTGGGGGTGGAGGTGGTCTGGGTGACGGGGTCGCCGCCGGAATCCTGATGCGTGGCCAGGTAGACCGCGGTGCCGGAAACACCCAGCAGCGCAACGGCCGCCGCCCCCGCGAGGGCGCGCCGGCGTGTGGTGCGGGAGCCGCGGGTCGTGGACAGGGTCGCCGAGCCGACCGGCTGTGGCCGGGTGATCCGCTCGGTCGGCCGCTCGGACTCGACGATCGGCGGCGCGGAGGGCATCCGGCCCTGCACGGCGAGCGCGGCGTCATCGGTGAAGTCCCGGCAGGTGGCGTAGCGGTCGTCGGGATTCTTGGCCAGCACCTTCGCGATCACCGCGTCCAGTGCGGGCGGCAGATCGGCGCGCAGCGTGGCCAGCGCGGGCGGCGGATCCTGGAGGTGGCCCAGCGTGGCCTGGGCGATGGAATTCACCGGGAACGGCGTACGCCCGGTGAGCAGCTTCACGAAAGCGCAACCGAGACTGTAGATATCGCCTCGATGATCCAGCGGCCCGGCGACCAGCCGCTCGGGGGCCGCGTAGGCGAGGGTGGCCATCATGGCGTCGGTGGCGGTGAGTTCGCGGCCGTCGGTCACCGACTTGGCGACGCCGAAATCGGTGAGCAGCACCCGTTCCTCGCCCGGATGCGCGTCCTCGTCACGGGAGAGCAGGAAGTTGGCGGGCTTCACATCCCGGTGCAGCAGCCCGCGCCGATGCGCGTAATCCAGGGCCTTGCCCACCTCGGTGACGATGCGCAGCGCCCGCTGCGGCGTCATGCCCTCGGGGTGCTGTTTCAATTCCACGGAGGCGTCGGTGCCGGGGATGTACTGCATGGCGATCCACAGCCGCCCGTCCTCCTCCCCGCGTGCGTAGACCGTCACGATGTTCGGATGATCCAGCTCCGCAGCGAGATTCGCCTCGCGCGCGAACCGCGCCCGATACACCTCGTCGTGCGACAGATCGTTGCTGAGCACTTTCAGCGCGTCCAGCCGCCCCGGGAACATGGGATCCTGCACCAGATAGACGGTCCCCATCCCGCCACTGCCCAGCACCCGGATGATCCGGTGGCCGCCCACAACGGTGCCGGGCCGCAACGGCATGCTTATCCGCCTCTCCGGGCCTTCAGTGGCCCGCTCATTGCCGTTGCCGAATCACGTTCGGCTGTATCCGGCGAGTTACCCCGAACTCGCGAGATCAGTTGTCGCCCTTGTCCAGGCCCTTGGAATGTAGCAACGATCGCCGGACCCGGCCGAGTGTCAGATGTGGCCATAGGCGAGCAGCTGATATTGGGCCGAAAGCCGTTGGCGCAGATCCTGGGACTGATCGGCGTACACCTCGGCGACGTAGCGCTGGTAGGGCAGATAGCACATGAACTTCGCGCCGATGGCGTACTTCACGTCCTTCAACTGCAGGCAGCGTGCCGTCGCCAGGCCGGGCGGCGGGTCGACGGGCTTGTAGCGGTCGAGCAGTTCGTCGGCGAAGGCGGCGATGAAGCGCTGGGCGGCCGCATCGTCCTTCGTCCGATAGATATTGCTGAGCGAACTGGCCATCACGTCGATTCCGGCGTCGGCGTACGCGCGGCGGGAGGCGGCCGGTCGATCGTCGTGGGTGAGGGCGGCGTGCGGGCCGTACAGTCCCTCGCTCGCCCGGACCTGGCCCTTGCCCGCGGGCAGCACGCGGCTGAGCAGATCGTCGGGATCGCTGAGCAGGCCCGCCAGCTGGTCGGGCGGGGTGGGGCGATAGTCCCGCATCGATTCGGTGGCCTTGTCCAGCATTCGCTTCGCCACGTCGATCAGGAATGCGGGACCGTCGGGAACGGTCAGGTCGTCCTCGACGTGCAGCCAGTACAGGTACTCGCCCTGCGGGTACAGGGCCCGCACCCATTCGAGAGAGGTGAGCGCGGCCCGTGCGGCCGGATAGCCGGGGATCTGCACCGGCCCCTTGTCCGGGTACTCCGGACTCGCCTGCGAGGCGAGGAAATCCGCTGCCGTCGCCGCCTGCGCGGGCTTGCCGAACCGCAGCACGGTGAGATGCACGTTCAGCCCGAGCGAGACGTCGTACCGATGCCGTCCACCGGTCTGCCAGCCCGCGACCAGCCCCGGCGCGCGATCGTTGAACCCGTCGATCCCCATCGGCGGATAGTCCGCGGTGATCGCGCTCCCGCCGGACCCGTACCCCAGCCGCTCGTCGATCTCCAGGGGCAGCGGGACGTGCTCGCCCAGCCGGATCGCCTCCTGCACCACGTCCCCGACGCTGATGTCGGGCTTCATGGTGGTGATCTGCCGCGGGACCACCGGATAGTTCCCCGGATCCAGTTGCGACACATCGACGGTCGCGGCGGGTGACGCGGGCGCGGCGGGGTCGGCCGGTCCGGATCCGCAGCCACCGGCCAGCGCGGCCGCCACCGTGAGGGCCAGCAGCCGGGTTCTCGCTCGTGCGATCCTCATCGCTATCCGCTCCTGGCCAGCATCGAATACTGCGCCGACACCCGTTGCTCGAACGAGGCGGGCGCGCCGCCGCCGAACCGGGCCTGCGCCCCGATCACCGCCACGTACCGGCCGTAGACCACGGCGCACAGATACGTGGCGTCGCGGATCGGCTCGGGTTCGTCGAGCCGCACGCAGTGCGCGTCGGTGATACCGCCGGGGTTCGGGACCTCGTCGTCGTCGCGGCCCAGCCGGGTCAGCGCGGTCTGTAAGCCGAAGGCCGCCTTCAGATCCCGGGTGCGGTACACCGTCGCCCCGTTGCGGGCGACCAGATCCACCCCGGCCGCCTCGAACGCGGGCCGCGCCACCGTTGTGTCGCGCTCGAAATGCAGTGCGCCCGCGGGCGTGTAGACCCCACCCTGACCGCGACCCCCGGACTGGTCGGAGTCGGAGCTGTCGTACTGATTGGGCAGCGTGAGATCCAGGATCTTGTCCGGATTGCCGGGCAGGTCCGGAAGATCCTCGAGCGGAGTGGGTTTCAGCTCCGCCATCGCGGTGAGCTGGGCGCGCAGCATCTCCCGCAGCCGGGTGCCGAGCGCCGCCGGATCGTTCTGCGGGATCACGGCATGGCCGATGATCACGTACACGCCGCGCGCCGCGACCACCTCGCCCTTCTCGTCGGTGCGGGAGGACGCCCGCACACTGTCACGGGTGTCGGCGGGCAGATCGGCGGCATCGATCGGAATCGTATGCCGCCCAGGGTCGTTCAACGCCTCCCAGTACCCGTCGACGGCCGCGCGGGCGGCCTGCTCGGTGGGGAAGCGCTGGATCGCGAGGGTGATGTGCTTGCGCGCCCGCACGCTGTCGTTGTTGCGCCAGATGTAGGCGCCCGCGATGAGCCGATTGCGTTCCGCGACCGGCCGCCAGTTCTTCGGGAACGGCCCGTTGTCGTCGTCGAAGTCGGCGCCGGAGTTGCTCAGCAGCCGAGCCCCGCCCAGATACCGGACGTCCGGATCGATGCGGTCGGGCCCGGCCAGATACGTCATCATGCGCCGCGATTCGATCGCGTACGCGTCGGCGACCGTGCCGTAGAACGGCACGAATTCCGCCGGGGCCGACGGATACGGTCCGACCTTCAGTTTCGGCAGATCGGCCGCGGTCATGCCGGGTACCGCGTGTCCGGCCACCGGCCACGACCCGACCGCGTACCCCGCGCCGAGGACCGCCACGGCGGCGGCTGCCGCCAACGCCATTGTCCGCAGTCGTCTCATCCGGTCACCTGCTCGTCAACAGGACGTACTGGGCGGCTGTCTTCTGATATAGCTCGGCCAGGTTGCGCGCGCCGACCTGCACGTTGTATTTGTCCACGTGGAAGGTGCACTGGTGGAACATGACCCGCCCGTTCTCCAGATCCGCGAAGCAGCCGATATCCCCGGGGAAGCGCGGCGGCGGGTCGACGGCGCGATGCTTGTCGGAGGGTTCCGTGGCCGGATTCCACTTGTCCCACAGCGCCCGCGCCGCCGCGCCGGTGCGGCTGTGGAACACCAGCGCGTCCCCGTAACCGACCAGATCGACATCGCCGATGGTGAGGAATTCCAGGTCCGCGCTGTCGAGGCTCTGCAACGAGCCGCGCCCGGTGTACACCCCGTCCGGGTCCGGGCGCAGCGGCAGTTCCGGATTCGTCGGCAGGGTGCGGCCGAGAATGCCGTCCGGGTCGAGCGGAATGTGCTCGAACCGGTCGGTCGCCGTGGGCTGGAACGTGTCGAGCAGCGGCAGCGCCACGTCGAGCATGCGTTCGGTGCGCGCGCTCAGATCCGCCAGATCCGGCGCGGCGGCCAGCTCGTCCACCAGCTTGATGTACACGACGTAGCGGTCACGCACCGTCCACGAGCCCAGCGACGCCACGTTCGGTCGCCAATGCGCTTTGCTCGCAGGGTATTTGACCAGCGTCACCGGCTGATTGCCGGTGTTGTAGGTGAAGTCGTCATGTTCGAGCACCGGCCCCACCGCCGCGGCGCGTCCGGCGTCGGGCAGTTCCAGCACCGCGATGCTGAGCCTGCGGTGCTTCTCCTCGGTGGCCGCGCCGGTGCACCAGGTGGTCACCCAGCCGCCGCGCAGATCGTGGGCGACCTCGTCGAAGGTGTCGTTGATGACGATGTCGCCCAGCCCCTTGTGATTGGTGACCAGGTGCGGGCGGACATTGTTGGAGCACTCGTAGGTGTAGTCGTGGTCGGCCTCGAACGGCAGCGCCACGTAATCCGACAGCCGCTGTGACTCCCGGATCCGGGATTGCTTGCCGGTCTTGGCATTTCCCACCGTGCGCGGCGTGGTCTGGTAGTTGCCGACCTCCAGGCTCGCCGGGTCGGTCGGCTGCCGCACCGGGTGGCCGGGAACGCTGCTCGCGCAGCCGGTTCCGGCCGCGAGCGCCATCGTGAGGCCCAGCAACGCCGCGAACAGTCTCACCGTCCCCTCCTCCCGGGGCGGATTTTACCGTCGCTCAAGACTTCTCGCGCAGCTTCGGACGCGACTGCTCCCGCACCGTCGGACGCGCCGGGTGTGGTCTCGGACACGATCGCGCGGCGATCCGGGCACCGTGACGTCTCGGTCCGCGCGCCCCGCCCGGCCGCTGCCGGGCCGGTCTCCGTTAGCACGGCGGCGAATTCCGTGGTCGGGGGCGCGTGACCCTCACCGGCAGGCATGTATCGCGGTGATTAACACAAATTCGCAAGCGAGGAGTCCGGCCTGTGAAGATTGCACCGAACGGGACTTCGATGCCCGATCCGTATCCCCGGGCAGGTACCTTCTACGCATGTTCTCCAAAGTCCTGGTCGCCAACCGCGGCGAGATCGCCATTCGCGCCTTCCGCGCGGCCTACGAACTCGGCATCGGTACCGTCGCGGTTTTTCCGTACGAGGACCGCAACTCCGTGCACCGGCTCAAGGCCGACGAGGCGTACCAGATCGGTGAGCCCGGCCACCCCGTCCGCGCGTATCTGTCGGTCGAGGGCATCATCGAGGCCGCCAAGAGCGCGGGCGCGGACGCCATCTACCCCGGCTACGGCTTCCTGTCGGAGAACCCGGACCTGGCCGCCGCCTGCGCCCGCGAGGGCATCACCTTCATCGGCCCGGCCGCCTCGGTGCTCGAACTGACCGGCAACAAGGCCCGCGCCATCGCCGCGGCCAAGGCCGCCGGACTGCCGGTGCTGAGGTCGAGCGAGCCGTCCGCCGACGTGGACGCGCTGATGACGGCCTCGGAGTCGATGGAGTTCCCGCTGTTCGTGAAGGCCGTCGCCGGTGGCGGCGGTCGCGGTATGCGCCGCGTCGCGGACCCGGCCCAGCTGCGCGAGTCCATCGAGGCCGCCGCGCGCGAGGCCGAATCAGCCTTCGGCGACGCGACCGTGTTCCTCGAGCAGGCGGTGGTCAACCCCCGCCACATCGAGGTGCAGATCCTCGCCGACCAGCACGGCAATGTCATCCACCTCTACGAGCGCGACTGCTCGCTGCAGCGCCGCCACCAGAAGGTGATCGAGCTCGCGCCCGCCCCGAACCTGGATCCCGCACTGCGCGACCGCATTTGCGCCGACGCCGTGGCCTTCGCCCAGCAGATCGGCTACTCCTGCGCGGGCACCGTGGAATTCCTGCTCGACGAGCGCGGCAACCACGTGTTCATCGAGATGAACCCGCGCATCCAGGTCGAGCACACCGTGACCGAGGAGATCACCGACGTCGACCTGGTGCAGTCGCAGCTGCGCATCGCGGCGGGGGAGAGCCTCGCGGATCTCGGCCTGAGCCAGGACGCCATCCACATTCGCGGCGCCGCCCTGCAGTGCCGCATCACCACCGAGGACCCGGCCAACGGCTTCCGCCCCGACACCGGCCGCATCACCGGCTACCGCTCCCCGGGCGGCGCGGGCGTGCGCCTCGACGGTGGCGCGAACGTCGGCGCGGAGGTCGGCGCCTACTTCGACTCCATGCTGGTCAAGCTGACCTGCCGCGGCCGCGACTTCAGCGCCGCGGTGGCGCGGGCCCGGCGCGCGGTCGCCGAATTCCGCATCCGCGGCGTGACGACCAATATCCCGTTCCTGATGGCGGTGCTCGACGACCCGGACTTCCGGGCGGGCCGGGTCACCACCTCGTTCATCGACGAGCGGCCGCAGCTGCTCACGCTGAAGAGCTCCGCCGACCGCGGCACCAAGATCCTCAACTACCTGGCCGACGTCACCGTGAACAAGCCGCACGGCTCACGGCCGACCAAGGTGTACCCGCACGACAAGCTGCCCGCCCTCGACCTGACCGTGCCGCCGCCGGCGGGCTCGCGGCAGCGGCTGCTCGAGCTCGGCCCCGAAGGCTTCTCGCAGTGGCTGCGCAACCGGGAGGGCGTGGCCGTCACCGACACCACCTTCCGTGACGCGCACCAGTCGCTGCTCGCCACCCGGGTACGCACCAACGGCCTGCTCGACGTGGCCGGGCACGTGGCGCGCATGACGCCCGAACTGCTGTCCATCGAATGCTGGGGCGGCGCGACCTACGACGTGGCGCTGCGCTTCCTCTACGAGGACCCGTGGGAGCGCCTGGCCGCGCTGCGCGAGGCCGTGCCGAACATCAACCTGCAGATGCTGCTGCGCGGCCGCAACACCGTCGGCTACACGCCGTACCCCGAAAAAGTCACGCGCGCTTTCGTTTCCGAGGCCACCGCCACCGGCATCGACATCTTCCGCATCTTCGACGCGCTCAACAATGTCGACCAGATGCGCCCGGCCATCGACGCCGTCCGCGAAACCGGCACGGCCCTGGCCGAAGTCGCGCTGTCCTACACCGGCGACCTGTCCAACCCGAACGAGGACCTCTACACCCTCGACTACTACCTCAAGCTCGCCGAGCAGATCGTCGAGGCCGGGGCGCACGTCATCGGCATCAAGGACATGGCCGGCCTGCTGCGCGCGCCCGCCGCGTCCACCCTGGTCACGGCGCTGCGGCGGGAGTTCGACCTGCCCGTGCACGTGCACACCCACGACACCCCGGGCGGCCAGCTGGCCACCTACCTCGCCGCCTGGCAGGCCGGGGCCGACGCCGTGGACGGCGCGTCCGCGCCCATGGCCGGCACCACCTCGCAGCCCGCGCTCTCGGCCATCGTCGCCGCGGCCGCGAACTCGCCCCACGACACCGGGCTGAACCTGCAGAACGTGTGCGACCTCGAGCCGTACTGGGAAGCGCTGCGAAAGGTGTACGCGCCCTTCGAGTCCGGGCTGCCGGGCCCGACGGGCCGCGTCTACCACCACGAGATCCCCGGCGGGCAGCTGTCGAACCTGCGCCAGCAGGCCATCGCGCTGGGCCTGGGCGACCAGTTCGAGGAGGTCGAGGCGAAATACGCCGCGGCGGACCGGATGCTGGGCCGCCTGGTCAAGGTCACCCCGTCCTCCAAGGTGGTCGGCGACCTGGCGCTGGCGCTGGTCGGTAGCGGCGTCGACGTCGACGACTTCGCCGCCGACCCCGCCCGCTACGACATCCCGGACTCGGTGATCGGCTTCCTGCGCGGCGAACTCGGCACCCCGGCCGGTGGCTGGCCCGAGCCGTTCCGCAGCCGGGCCCTCGAGGGCCGCGGTCCCGCCAAGCCCGAAACCCAGCTCACCGCCGCCGACGAGGCCGGACTGAACGGCACCTCCGCCGAACGCCGCGCCACCCTCAACCGGCTGCTGTTCCCCGGACCCACCGCCGAATTCATCGCCCACCGCGAGAAGTACGGCGACACCACCGGGCTGTCGGCCAACCAGTTCTTCTACGGCCTGCGCCACGACGAGGAACACCACGTCCAGCTGGACAAGGGCGTCACCCTGCTCATCGGCCTGGAAGCCATCTCCGAGCCCGACGAGCGCGGCATGCGCTCGGTCATGTGCATCCTCAACGGGCAGCTGCGCCCCATCCAGGTGCGCGACCGCTCCATCGCCAGCGAGATCCCGGCGGCGGAGAAGGCCGACCGGAACAACGCCGGTCACATCGCCGCCCCGTTCGCCGGTGTGGTGACCCTGGCCGTCTCCGAAGGCGATTCGGTGTCCGCGGGTGACACCATCGGCACCATCGAGGCCATGAAGATGGAAGCCGCCATCACCGCCCCGCGCGGTGGTGTGGTGCGCCGCGTCGCCATCGCCAAGGTCCAGCAGGTGGAGGGCGGCGACCTGCTCGTCGACGTGAACCTGAACGAGACCGCCGCCGAATGACCCGCATCGTGGCAGGTACCGCCGGGGGCCGACGCCTACGCGTCCCCCCGGCGGGCACCCGCCCCACCTCCGACCGCGTGCGCGAGGCCCTGTTCAGCTTCCTGCACGCCCGCATGGATTTCGACGGCCTGCACGTCCTCGACCTCTACGCGGGCTCGGGGGCCCTGGCCCTGGAAGCCCTGTCCCGCGGCGCTTCCCACGCCCTCCTCATCGAGGCGGACCGCAAAGCCGCCGCCATCATCCGCGGCAATATCGGCGACCTCGGCCTCCCCGGGGCGGAACTTCGCCAGAACAGCGTCGGTTCCGTGCTCTCCGGCGCCGCCCCCGAGCGCTACGACCTGGTCTTCTCGGACCCGCCCTACGACCTCGACGTCGCCGACGTGCAGTCCGACCTGCGGTCGCTGGGTGAGAACGGCTGGCTGCACGACGACGCCCTCATCGTCGTCGAACGCTCCACCCGCTCGCCCGACCTGGTCTGGCCCGACGGGTTCGCACCCCTGAAGTCCCGCACCTACGGCGAGACCCGACTCGACTTCGCCGAGTTCGCCGAAGCCAACTGACACAAGGGCTTTCGCTGTTTCGGCGGGTGTGCCGCGGCCGCGGTCGATAGAATCACCTCGGGGTGATCGATCGCGGTGAGGGGGTTCGAGCGATGCACACGGGACGCGTTGCCGTCATCGGCCTGGGGGCCGCGGGCCTGTCCGCGTGCGTCGCGGCCGCGGAACTCGGGTGGTCGGTCATCGGATTCGATCGGAGCACCATCGGCGCGGAGGCCGCGGCCTCCGCGGGACGGTCGAAGATCATCAGGTTCGGTTACACGGACCCGTTCTATGCCGAGCTGATGCGCGACACCCGGCCACGCTGGGAGCGGCTCGAGCACGACACCGGAACGTCGTTGATCGATCTGTGCGGGATGCTGCACTTCGGGATCGGCGGCGAATCGGGGACCGACGCGGTCATCGAATCGCTCGAACGGTCGGGGCAGGACTGCGAAATCCTCACCGGCGGTGCGTCGGCCACGCGGACCGGGTTACACCTGCGGGCCGGGGAGATCGGCATCTACGAACGCAATGCCGGGATGATGACTCCGGCATCGGTGCTGCACGCGCTCGCGGTACGGGCGAATGCGCTCGGCGTGACCCTCCGCGAGCATGCCGCCGTCTCGGCGATCGACGAGACAGGAGGCTCCGTCACGGTGGTGACATCGGACGGGCCGGTGCACGTGGATCGCGTGATCATCGCCGCCGGTGGACAATTCGGGCGATTCGCAGCGGCTGCCGCCGCCCATATCACCGTCACCCGCCAATATCAGATCGTCTGCGAATCGACCGTGCCCATCGCGGGCGGCCGCGGGTGCAGCTGGATGGATGTCACGGCCGACGAATGGTACGGGATGGTCAACGCGGGCAACGGTGTACAGATCATGGGCGTCCACGAGCCCGCGACCATCGTGGATACCGACCAGCCGATCGAGGACGCCGAACTGAAGGCGTCGGTCGACGCGCAACTCGAGTATCTGCGGGAACGGCTGGCCCTGAACTCCCGGCAACTCACCCTCCGCGAAGTCCGGACCTGCCACTACACCAATACGGCGGCCAAGGATTTCGTGATCGACCGCCTGCCGGGCCGCGCGGCGGTGCTGCTGAGCGCCTGCTCCGGGCACGGCTTCAAATTCACCATCACCAGCGGCCACCTGGCCGCGCGGCTCGCCTGCACCGACGCGGCGCCGGTACCCCGATTCCAGCTGTCCGCCCTCGCCACCGAGGCGCGGCCATGACCACCCCGGCCCCGCAGCCGCCACCCGAGCCGCCGGTGAGCAGCAATACCGCGGCCAAAGTCACGCTGATCATCGGAATCCTCGTCACCGTCCTGGGCTCGATGTGGGGCATCATCTCGAGTTCCGGCGGCAAGGTCGTCGCCCCGATCGACACCATCATCGCCGGAGCGCTGACCGCGGTGGGCGGCGGCATCGTCGGCGCGTCGATGCAGGATCTCTTCTCCCGCACCAATGTCGAACGCGGGCTCAGCGCGGTCTCGCGGATGATGTCCGATGTCGTCGCCGAGAACTCGCGGGTCCTGACGGCCGTGACCGACCGGCTGACCGATGTCGCCGACGGGATCGGCGGCTCCGCCCGGGCATCCCACGACAACATCCGGAACACCTTGGCCGGTTCCCTGTCCGCGCGGTTCATCTCCGACGAGCAACAGCTCGCCCCGCTGCGAAAAGTGTGGCATCACTATCACGTCACCCAGGCGGGTCGTGAATTGCGCTGGCTGTATTCGATATTCCCCTTGGACGCGGGGACCAGCCCCTCGACGATCACCACGCCCATCGTCCTGGTCGATCTGGCGCGCGTCGGCCACGTCTACAACGCCGAGGTCGGCATGCGCACGAATCGACTGTTCGTCAACTTCACCCGCGCCGACGGCACCGAGCCGAGCTGCTCGGAGATCTTCCCGCACATGCAGACCTTCCGCGACACCCACGCGGGCTTCGGGATCCGCCAGACCTGGGACGGCTCCCACCTGCTCGGCCGCGCCATCATGAGCGAACGCCCCGTCATCCCCGACGCCGAACCCGGCATGATCGACGCCGAACACAACCCCACCCTCGACGACGTCTGGCTCACCGGCTTCCTCCAGAACCGCGTCCACCTCGACGACCTCCCGGCACGCCAGTCCTGAGGGCCGACCGACCTGTTCGTGAAATTTCGGGCTGACGCCCGACGGATTTCTCGCCGCCCGCTGGTCTGAATACCTGACAGGAACAGACCGGAGTTGGGAGTGAGTGATGACGGATTCGAAGAAGACCGCGGTGGTCACCGGTGCGAGCCGGGGATTCGGACGGGGGATCGCCGCGGCGCTCGTCGCCTCGGGGATGAGGGTCATCGGGATCGCCCGTGACGGGCAGGCGCTGGGGGAGGTAGCGGGCGAGCTCGGTGCGGCGTTCGTGCCCGTCACCGGTGATGCCACCGAGGAAGCGCTGGCGCAGCGGGTGATTCGCGAGTTCCGGCCGGAGGTGTTGGTGCTCAACGCCGGGGCGACGCCGCCGCTGGCACCGATACACGAGCAGAGCTGGGAGAGCTTCAGCCGCAACTGGGAGACCGATACGAAGCACGCGTTCGTGTGGGCCGGGGCCGCACTGCGGGAACCCTTGGCGCCGGGCAGCGTGGTGATCGCCGTGTCGAGCGGGGCCGCGCTGAACGGGTCGCCGTTGAGCGGCGGATACGCCGGGGCCAAGTCGGCGATCCGGTTCATTCGGACCTATGCGGCGGAGGAGTCGGAGCGGGCCGGGCTCGGGATTCGGTTCACGGCCCTGCTGCCGCGGCTGACCCCGGCCACCGGGCTCGGTGCCATGGCGGTCGCGGGGTACGCCGCTAGGCAGGGCATCGACGTCGATACCTATCTCGCGGAGATGGGGCCCGCGCTCACACCCGAACAGGTGGGAAAAGCCGTGCTCGAACTTGCCGGGGATCCGGGGAGCGCGGCGGAATACTTGGTGAGCGGCGCCGGGCTGCGGCAGATCGGCTGAGGTGGCGCGACCATGACCATCAGCGCACCGGCAGGAGTAGCGGACATGCCCGCCGAGACCGAACGACCCGCCGAGACCGAACGCCCGGCCGAGCGTGAATTCGGTTCTCTCACCGAGAGATTCCGGCCCGAACTGCTCGCGCACTGCTACCGGATGCTCGGATCGGTGCAGGACGCCGAGGACCTGGTACAGGAGACCTACCTGCGGGCCTGGCGAGGCTACGGCGGGTTCGAGGGGCGGTCCTCGGTGCGGCACTGGCTGTACAAGATAGCCACCATGGCGTGCCTGACCGCCTTGGAAGGCCGGGCGCGCAGACCGCTGCCGTCCGGGCTGGGCGCGCCCGAGGACGATCACCGGGTGGCGGTCGCCGCCCGCGAGCCCACGGTGCCGTGGCTGCAACCCGCACCCGACGCGGTATTCGGATTCGACGACCCGGCCGCCATCGTGACCGGCCGCGAAGGCATCCGCCTGGCCTTCATCGCGGCCCTGCAACTGCTGCCCGCCCGCCAGCGCGCCGTGCTCACCCTCCGCGACGTCCTCGCCTTCCGATCCACCGAAGTCGCCGCCATCCTCGACACCACCCCGACCGCCGTCGACAGCGCCCTGCGCCGCGCCAGATCTCGCCTGGCCCAGGCCGGCCCGGTCGCCACCGACCTGGCCGAACCCGACGAACGCGTGCGACGCCGCCTGCTCGACGACTATGTCACCGCTTTCACCAGCGCCGACCACGCCGTCCTGGTCGCCCTGCTGCGTGCCGACGTCGAAATGGAAATGCCGCCCACCCCAACCTGGTTCACCGGCCGCGACGCGGTGGCGGCCTTCCTCACCGCCCGCATCCTGACTCCGGGCCTGTGGCGCATGCTCCCGACCCGCGCGAACGGACAGCCCGCCTTCGTCGTCTACAAACGCGCCTCCACGGGCCGCTACGACGCGTACGGCATCCAGGTGCTCACCCTGATCGGCTCACGCGTCGCTCGCATCACCGCCTTCAACGACCCGTCCCTGGTCCCGGCCTTCGGCTTCCCGGTCGCGGTCGAAACCTGAATCGGCACAGGGTATGCGGTTCAGCTCAGCGCGTACGGAGGTGCGAGGTGGAAGCGGCGGCAGTCGGCGCAACGCCGGCTCATGTCCTGCGTACCGGTGTGATGGAGGATGGCGTGGGTCGGGATGACGTCCAAGGTGTGGTCGCGCAGGACCGCGTGGCCGTCGATGATCAGCACGTGGCCATCGGGCTCGACGGGGGGCCAGAGCAGGGTCACCGCGGGGTGGGTCGTGATGTTGCGGCAGGTCGCGGGTCCGGGTGCGGTGATCTGGAAGCGGTTGCCGTTGAGGATCGGACGCTGGGGCGTGGTGTGCGGTCCGAGATCCCCGATGCTGACCAGGAAAGCGAGTTCGTATCGGCCGACGATCGCGGCCAGCTCGGGAGGGAAATCCTGCTCGCTCATTCGTCCAGGGTAGTCGAGATTTCGGGACGATCAGGCGAATTGTTCCGTGAATGAGTGACTTCCCGGCGGTGTTCGCCGTAGATGAGGTTGTTCGTCAGTACACGTCGCGTACGTACCGCTTCTCGGCCGCGAGCTTCTTGACGTAGGCGTCGGCGTCATCGGTGTCCAGGTCGCCGTGGTGGGCGATGATCTCCCGCAAGGCGAGATCGACGTCCTTGGCCATGCGGGAGGCGTCGCCGCAGACGTAGAAGTGGGCGCCGGAATCGATCCAATTCCACAGTCGCGCACCGTGTTCGCGCATGCGGTCCTGGACGTACACCTTGGCGCGCTGGTCGCGGGAGAACGCGAGATCGAGGTGGGTCAGGACGCCTTGCCGCTGGAGCTGTTCGAGCTCGTCGCGATAGTAGAAGTCGGTGGCGTGGTGCTGTTCACCGAAGAAGAGCCAGTTGGGGGCGTGGTCGCCGCGCGCCCGCCGGTGTTCGAGAAAGCCGACGAACGGCGCGACGCCGGTGCCGGGGCCGATCATGATGGCGGCCACGGCCGGATCGTCGGGCGGACGGAAGTGCGGCGAACGCTGGACGTGCAGCGCCAGGGGCTGATCTTGCTCGGCGTCGGCGAGATACGCCGAGCAGAGCCCGCCCCGAGGTCGGCCCGTCGGACCGGAATAGCGGATGACCGAGACGGTGGTGCGCACGATCGCCGGGTCCGCCAGCGGGCTGGACGAGATCGAATACAGGCGCGGTTGAATGCGTTTGAACATGTCGGCCCACCGTTGCGGGTCGGCGGGCACCGGATAGTCGGCGGCGATGTCGACCGGCTGCCGACCCCACAGCCATTTGGCCAACTCGCCCTTGTTGTCCTGGCGCAGCAAGGTGCGCAGATAGGGATCGGCCGTGCATTCGGCCAGGTACTTCAGCAGGTCCGGCGTCACCTTGGTCAGGTCGAGATGTTCCTCCAGCGCGATGGACAGCGGCACCGGGCCGACCTTCGGCACCTCGACCACGGCGGCGGGATCGAGTCCGGTGACCGCCAGGAACTCCCACACCAGCCCCAGATCGTTGAACGGCCGCACGCCGAGGGCATCGCCGACGTCGTAGCTCAGATCGGTGCCGGTCAGGTCGAAGCTGAACTGGCGGACCTCCTTCTGAGCGCCGGGCAGGCTCAGCAGCCGATTGCCCACCAGCCGGCCGGATGGTCCGCCGGATTCCGGGCGCGCGGTGACGGTCGGCGCGGGAGCCGGCGCCGCGGTCGTCTCGCCGCCGGTGGGAACGGTGAGGGCCGGGAGGAGCTGTTCGAGCCAGGCCGCGGCGGAGTCGTCGAAGTCCGGTTCACAGTCGACGCGGGGGACCAGCCGTTCGGCGCCGAGTTCGGCCAACCGGTCGTCGAGACGTCGGCCGTGGCCGCAGAACGCGTCGTAGTTCGAGTCCCCGAAGGCCAGCACCGCGAATCGTGTTCCGGCGAAGGCGGATTCGGACAGTGCGGTGAGGGAGTCCCAGAATCCCGCTCCATTGTCCGGGGCGTCGCCATCGCCGAAGGTGCTGCTCACGACGATGAGGTCGGCCGCGCGAGGCAGATCGGCGGCGGAGATCGCATCCATGGCGTGCACGACCGGGGCCAGCTCGCGCGCGGTCAGCGTGTCGGTGAGAGTCCCGGTGGCGAAATCCTCCGCATTGCCGGTCTGCGAGGCCCACAGGATCAGCAGTGGGCGGGTCGGTGTGGCGGCTTCCGGTGTCGCCGGTTCGGCAGACCGGGCAGTCGCGGGTGCGATCGTCGCGAGCGAACCCGCCGGGCTGATGCGCTCGTGCGGTGTGAACATGCCCGCGAGCAGGCCGTCGACCCAGGCCGTGACGGTGGGGCGCAGCGGATTCGCCGCCGGGATGGCGGGCATCACCTCGGCGTCCCCGGTCTGCCGCACTCCCGCGAGAAACCCTGACAGATAAGAGGATTCGAGGTCCGTCAGGACAGGCGCGCCGAGGTCGGCGATACCGAGCACCGCGGCCGCGGCCAGCGCCCGATCATCGGTTCGCGCCGACACGAGCGCGGCGGGTGCGGCAGGCGCGGTCACCACGGGTTCGGGGGTCGCGGTGGGTTCGGGCCGGATCGGTGCGGCGACCTTGGCCAGGGTGACCGCGCAGACCTTGAACTCCGGTTGAAACGAGATCGGGTCCACGGCGTCGTTGGTGACGGCGTTGACTGTCAGGTACTCGCCGAACAGGTCGTTCCAGTGGAACGGGGCGAAGGTGGTGCCGACCCGCACGCGATCGGTGACCACGGCCGGCAAGACGGCGCGGCCGCGCCGTGAAGCCACTTCGACCCAATCACCCTCGGCGACGGTGAGTTTCGCCGCGTCCTCGGGGTGGATCTCGAGGAACGGCCCGGGATTGAGCTTGTTGAGCTTGGCGACGCGGCCCGTCTTGGTCAGGGTGTGCCACTGGTGCTGCACCCGGCCGGTATTGAGCACGAACGGGTAGTCGTCGTCGGGCAGTTCGGCGGCGGGCAGGTGGGGGCGGGGGAAGAACACCGCGCGGCCGGAGGCGGTCGGAAACCACAGGCGCGGCGTGGCGCCGTCCTCGCGAACCTGTTGCGGTCGGCTGACTCCGTCGTTGCGGTAGCGAATCGGGTTGCGCGCCGGTCCGTCCGGCGCGATCGGCCATTGCAGCGGGCCCTCGCGCAGCCGATCGTAGGTGGCCCCGCGCAGGTCGTATTCGGTCCTCGGGTTCCAGGTGCGCTTGATCTCTTCGAAGATCTCCTCCGCGTCGCTGTAGGTGAAGGCGTCGGAATATCCCAGGGCACAGGCGATGCGGGCGATGAGCTGCCAGTCCGGGAGCGCCTCTCCCTGCGCCGGAATCGATTTCCGGACCAGGGTGAGGTTGCGCTCGGAATTGATCATCACGCCTTCACCTTCGACCCACAGGGTGGCGGGCAGGATGACGTCGGCGTAGGCGTTGGTCTCGGTCTCGGCGAAGACGTCCTGGGTGATGACCAGTTCGGCGGCTTCCAGCCCCGCCAGGACGGTCTTCCGATTGGCCACGGTGGCAACGGGATTGGTGCAGATAATCCAGCAGGCCTTGATCTCACCGGCTGCCATCCTGGTGAACATGTCGATGGTGCCCGTGCCGACATCGGTGCGCAGCGTGCCCGGCGGTCGCCGCCACAGTTGCTCGATGAACTCCCGGTCCTGGTCGACCAGAACCGAGCGCTGCCCGGGCAGCCCCGGTCCCATATAGCCCATCTCCCGCCCGCCCATCGCATTGGGCTGGCCGGTGAGCGAGAACGGGCCGCTGCCGGTACGGCAGATGGCCCCGGTCGCCAGGTGCAGGTTGACCAGGGCGTTGGTGTTCCAGGTGCCGTGGGTGGACTGGTTGAGGCCCATGGTCCAGCAGCTCATCCACTCACCGGCGGTGCCGATCAGTTCGGCGGCGCGGCGGATATCGTCGGCGGGGAGCTCGGTGATCTCGGCGACGGCGGCCGGCGGGTAGTCGCGCGCGAAATCCGTCATCGCCTCCCAGCCCTCGGTGAACTCGGCGATGAAGTCAGGGTCGGTGTGGCCGTTCTCGATCAGCAGGTGCAGCAGCCCGTTCAGGAGAGCCAGATCGGTGCCCGGCTTGATCTGCAGGAACAGATCGGCCTTGTCGGCGGTGGCATTGCGGCGCGGATCGACCACGATCAATTTCGCGCCCGCCTTGACCCGATCCATCATGCGCAGGAACAGGATCGGGTGGCAGTCGGCCATGTTCGCGCCGATGACGAAGAACACGTCCGCGTGGTCGAAATCCTCGTAGGAGCCGGGCGGACCGTCCGCGCCGAGGGAGAGTTTGTAGCCGCTGCCCGCACTGGCCATGCACAGTCGCGAGTTGGATTCGATCTGATTGGTTCCGATGAACCCCTTGGCCAGCTTGTTCGCCAAATATTGTGCTTCCAGGGTCATCTGACCCGACACGTAGAAGGCGACCGCGTCCGGGCCGTGTTTGTCGATCAGGGCGCGCAGGCGAGCGGCGGTCGCGGTGATCGCGGTGTCGAGCGGGGTCGGCTCCGGCGGCATCCCGCGCTCGGCGCGCATGAGCGCGGTGGTCATCCTGCCGTCGGCGGCCATCAGGTCGGCATGACTGCCGCCCTTGGTGCACAGCCGGCCCCCGTTGGCCGGATGTGCCCTGTCCCCCGCGGCTTTTCGGATCCGGTTGCCGTCCGGTCCGGTGTCGAGGTCGAGTGCGATCCCGCAACCCACGCCGCAGTACGAGCACACCGTGCGCACCAGGCCTGCCGCCGCTCCGGAATCGGTTGCCGCCACCGCAGTTCTCCCCTTCGCCTCGCCCTGCTCTCGGTCCGTGTTCTTTCACGCTAGGAACGGGCTGTTACCGGCCCGTCACGCGAGTGGTTACGTTCGCCTCTCCGTGCGGCGCGGTCGTCTGTGCGTTCGCGCGGTCCGCACAGCGGACCGCGAATGAGGGTGAGAAGGCGGCAACAGATAAGCAACTGCGGAGCAAGAAGGGTGAAATCTCCGTAACTGAGGATTACGAAAAAGTCGCCGATATGTGAAGGGCGGATGCGTGAGCACCCTGCGATTCCGATCCACCGAGCCAGTCAGCGGATCCGCTGTGACCGTGGACGGGATCGATGCCCTGTTGCGTTCGGAGCTGACCGCGATTCCGTCGCGATACGCCGTCCTGGCGAATGCCGTGGGTGCGACACTGGCCGAGCCGTTGGCCGCGACGGCGGCATTGCCGGCGGCCGACACCGCGGCCATGGACGGGTTCGCCGTGGGTGGCCGCGGGCCGCGGTGGCGACTGCTGATCGGGACCTGCATCGCCGGGCGGCGATCCCGGATCGCACTCGCCGACGGTGAGGCCGTTCGCATCTCGACCGGCGCGCTGACGCCCGTCGGCGCCACGGCGGTGGTGCGGTCGGAGCACGCGCACATCGAGCGGATCGGGGGACAGGCCACGGTGGTGCTCGCACCGGGCGTGCCGCATCGCAACGACATGCGGTTGCGCGGCGAATCCTGGTCCGACGGTGACGAATTGACGCCGGCGCGGGTCCGGGTGGACGCCGCCGTGATCTCGGTGGCGCAGAGCGCCGAAACCCCGATCGCCATGGTGCGCGGCCCATTGCGCGCCGATGTGCTCATCACGGGAGACGAGATTCGAGGCTCGGGGGAGCTCGCGCCCGGGCAGGTCCGTGACGCGCTCGGTGCGGTGCTGCCGCTCTATCTGCGGCACTGTGACATCGGCATGGGCCGCCTGACCCGGCTGCCCGACGACCGCGCGCTGCTGCGCACCTGGTTCGAGCTCGACACCGACGCCGAACTCGCCGTCACGGTCGGAGCGACCGGCCGTGGCGTCGCCGATCACCTGCGCGAGGTCCTGGCCGATATCGGTGCCCGGGTCATCTTCGACGGGGCGCGCATGCGCCCGGGCGGTTCTCATCTGGTGGCCCAGCTGCCCGATGGCCGCACCCTGCTCGCCCTGCCGGGCAATCCGCTCGCCGCGATCGCGGCCACCCTGGTGACCGGTCCCGCGCTGGTGCGCGCGCTGACCGACCGGCGGGATTCCCCGGCGCTGTGCGGCCGGATCGCCGATGCCGCGGCCCCCGCCGATCTCCTTCGCATCGTCCCCGCACGCCAGGTCGAGGGCGGCGTGTGGCGTGCCAACGGCGTCGCCGGAACCGCGCATCTGGCGAATCTGCTGCACGCCGACGCCCTGGCTCTGCTGCCGCCGGGAGCCGGGCGCGGCGCCCTGGTCGAATTGTTGCCGTTGCCCCGGTGATACCGCTTGCGTCCCGCAGATTCGGCAATATGCTGCCTATCGTGACGAACTTGCGGATCAGTGAAGCCGCCGCGCTGATGAGTGTCAGTGATGACACCGTGCGCCGCTGGATCGACCAGGGACGGCTGCAGTCGGTCCGGCTCGACAACGGCCGGCTGGGCGTGCGCGGACAGGATCTGGCGGAGTTGCTGCGCAGCATGTCCGCGGAAACTCCGGAGCCGGGCGTCACCGTCGCGGTCTCGGCGCGCAACCGGATGCGGGGGATCGTGACCCGCATCGTCAAGGACACGGTGATGGCCCAGGTCGAGATGCAGGCCGGGCCGTTCCGGCTGGTATCGCTGCTGAGCCGGGAATCGGTCGACGAACTCGGACTCGAGGTCGGCAGCGTCGCCGTCGCCTCGGTGAAATCGACCCACGTCGTGGTCGAAATACCAGAAAGTTGATGAGGATGAAGACATTCCGTCGCCTCGGCGCGGTCGCCGCCGTGCTCGCCGTCGCCGCCGGTCTGGCCGGCTGCGGCTCCGACGACAAGAAGGACACCCCGGCCGGATCGGATCAGGTCACCGGCACGGTGACCGTGTTCGCGGCGGCGTCGCTGACCGAGACGTTCACCAAGCTGGGCAAGGACTTCGAGGCCGCGCACCAGGGCGTCAAGGTGGTCTACAGCTTCGGGGCCAGCTCCGCGCTGGCCGAGCAGATCAAGCAGGGGGCGCCCGCCGACGTGTTCGCCTCGGCCGCACCCGCCAACATGCAGCAGGTCGTCGACGCCGGTGACGTCACCGGCACGCCCGCCACCTTCGTCAGCAACCGCTTGGAAATCGCGGTGCCCAAGGGCAATCCGGGCCACATCACCGGGCTCGCCGACTTCGGCAAGTCCGAGCCCAAGCTGGCGCTGTGCGCCGAGCAGGTGCCCTGCGGCGCGGCCGCCAAGAAGGTCTTCGAAGCCGCCGGCGTCACCCCGCAGCCCGACACCCGGGAGCAGGACGTGAAGGCGGTGCTCACCAAGGTCACCCTCGGCGAGGTGGACGGCGCACTCGTGTACCGCACCGATGTGAAGGCCGCGGGCGACAAGGTCGAGGGCATCGACTTCCCGGAGTCGGCCAAGGCCGTCAACGCCTATCCGATCGCGCCGCTGGCCAAGGCCCCCAACGCGGCCGCCGCCGCGGCGTTCGTCGACTACATCAAGTCGGCCCAGGCCAAGCAGGTCTTCGCCGCCGCCGGATTCGAAACCCCGTGAGGCGTCCCCTCACCCGTTCCGGGTCGCGTCGGTGACGCGAGCCGGAACGCGTCGGCGGGCAGCACGAGGGCGACGTCCGCTCGCCCTCGTGCTGCCCGCCGTGTGCGCGCTGGCCTTCCTGATCGCACCGCTGATCGGGCTGCTGGTGCGCGCTCCTTGGCCGACGCTGACCACACGGCTCCTCAGCGCCGAAGTCGCTCGGGCACTACGGCTCTCACTGCTGTGCGCGAGCCTGGCGACGGTGATCTGTCTCGTGCTGGGGATCCCGCTGGCCTGGCTGCTGGCCCGCGGGAACGTGCCGGGACGCGGGCTGATCCGGGCGCTGGTGACCGTTCCGCTGGTGCTGCCGCCGGTGGTCGGCGGTGTCGCGCTGCTGCTGGTCTTCGGCCGCAGAGGGCTGTTCGGGCAATACCTGTACGACTGGTTCGGGGTGTCGCTGCCGTTCACCACGCCGGGGGTCGTCGTCGCGGAGGCGTTCGTGGCCATGCCCTTTCTGGTGATCTCGGTCGAAGGCGCGCTGCGCGCCGCCGACACCCGCTATGAGGAGGCGGCCGCCACGCTCGGTGCGTCCCCCTGGTACACCTTCCGTCGTGTCACCTTGCCCGCGGTGCTGCCGGGGGTGATCGCGGGCGGCGTCCTGTGCTGGGCGCGGGCGCTCGGCGAGTTCGGCGCGACCATCACCTTCGCGGGCAACTTCCCCGGGAAGACGACGACCATGCCGCTGGCGGTCTATCTCGCACTGGAGACAGATCCGGACGCGGCGATCGTGCTCAGCCTGGTGCTACTCGTGGTGTCGGTCGGTGTGCTGGTCGCGCTGCGGGAACGCTGGATTCGAGGCGCGGTGTGACACTGCACGCCGAACTGCGTGTCGAGCGGGACCGATTCCGCCTCGACGTCGACCTGACCGTCGAGCCCGGTGAGGTCGTCGCGCTGCTGGGTCCCAACGGGGCCGGGAAGACCACCGCGCTGCGGGCACTGGCCGGTCTGCTGCCGCTCACCGGCGGCCGGATCGCGGTGGCCGACCGGGTCTGGGATGCCCCGCCCACGATCTTCCTGCCCGCCGAACGGCGCGAAGTGGGCGTCGTCTTCCAGGATTATCTGCTGTTCCAACACCTTTCGGCTCGGGAGAACGTGGCCTTCGGTCTCCGCGCGCGGGGTGTGCGTCGTTCCGAGGCCCGCGCTCGCGCCGAGACATGGCTGGACCGGGTCGGCCTCGCCGACCACGCGCACAGCACGCCCCGTGCGCTTTCGGGCGGTCAGGCCCAACGGGTGGCGTTGGCCCGCGCGTTGGCCACCGACCCCCAATTGCTGCTGCTCGACGAGCCGCTCGCGGCGCTGGACGCCAGTACCCGGCTGCAGGTACGCAGCGATCTCGCCCACCATCTGCGTGACTATCCCGGGCACACGGTGCTGGTCACCCACGATCCGCTCGATGCCATGGTGCTGGCCGACCGGCTCGTGATCCTCGAGCGCGGTGCGGTGGTCCAACAGGGCGCACCGGTCGAGATCGCCCGCCGTCCCCGTTCGGACTATGTCGCGAACCTGGTCGGACTCAATCTGTTTCGCGGCACCGCCGACAACGGTTCGGTGTCTGTCGAGGGCGGGGGCGTGCTCGCCGTCGCCGACCCGGCCTCAGGCCCGGTATTCCTGGCCTTCCCGCCGACCGCGGTCAGCCTGCACCTCGAACAGCCGTCCGGCAGTCCCCGCAATACGTGGCAGGTCACCGTGGCGGGCGTGGAACAACACGCCAACACGACCCGCGTCCGACTCGACGGAACGCCATCGGTGCTCGCCGATGTCACGCCCGCCGCCGTCGCCGAGCTGCGCCTGCAACCTGGTCTGCGGCTGTGGGCCGCGGTGAAAGCCACCGAGATCCACAGCTATCCGGCCTGACCGTCACCGATGCGCCGATCCGCCCACGCGGTCGCGACCATCCCGGCCGGCACCTTCCGTACCTGAACCGGCCAACTCGGGTGATCACGGCCGATTCGGACTTCGCTTCGCGCCGCAGGGGAAGCGAGCGGTTTCGGGTTGCGAGACCATGGCTGACCAGGCCTGTCCGCTCTTCTCGGGTCGGGGCGGAGGTGGATGCCGCCCCGGAATGCGGTAGCGTGCGGCCATGGCTGGAGCACTGTGCCCCGGGTCCTTCGACCCGGTGACCAACGGACATCTCGACGTGATCGCCCGCGCCGCCGAGCAATTCGACGAGGTGGTCGTGACCGTGGTGGTGAACCCCAACAAGCAGGGGATGTTCACCGTCGAGGAACGCATGGAGCTGATCCGCGAGGTGACCGCCCACCTGCCCAACGTGCGCGTGGAATCCTGGCGCGGACTGCTGGTGGACTTCGCCAAGCAGCAGGGCGTCACCGCGATCGTGAAGGGCCTGCGCGACGCCACCGATTACGGCTACGAAGTCCAGATGGCGCAGATGAACCGCAAGCTCACCGGCGTCGACACCTACTTCATCGCCACCAACCCCGCCTACAGCTTCGTCTCCAGCTCCCTGGTCAAGGAAGTGGCGACACTCGGCGGCGACATCGCCGACCTGCTGCCCCCGGCCGTCCACAAGCGCCTCATGGCCCGCATCGCCGAACGCAAGACCAACGCCTGACGAACCCGCATCCCGCTGGGCCGCAACCCCATACGGCCCAGCGTGCGCGAATTCGAGCCTCCCGCCACCCGGCGCGGCTGTCCAGCGACGCTGTCTCGCGCGCGGCTGTGTCGAGGCCCCGGCGCGGTGAAAGCTGTTCGAGGCCCCGTGTCGGTGAAGCCGGTTGAGGCGCATGTCGGTGAAACCGGCTGAGGCCCCGCGTCGTGGCTGATCCAGGACAGGCCATGTCCACGGTGCTGTGCATCCGTGGGTCACAGCGCGCGGATCGAGGCCGGGCGGGCCGGTAGTGCGGGGGCGGGCTCGATTCGTCCGTCGGGTCGCGGGCGGGATCGGGAGAGCGCGGAGCGCAGGCGGCGGGCGGCGCGGTCACGGATGAGGTCGTCCCAGGTCCAGCGGACCACCTCGAAACCCAGGGCGCGCAGGTAGGTTTCGCGGATTCGCTCGCGGTGGATGGTGGCCGCGAAGTCCTGGCCGGGGCGGAGTAGGCGGCCGTACTCGGTGGGGCCGTCGAACTCGCACAGCACGCCCGCGGACTCGTAATAGAAGTCGACGCGCGCCACGAAACGGCCGTCCGGGGTCAAGACATTGCCCTGAGAACTCGGCAGCGGCAACGCGTGCCGTTCGATCATGGTGCGGCTGACCGATTCCCCGATGCTCTGGCTGCGGCCGTCGAGCAGGGCGATCACCTCTTTCGCCTGGCCGATGCCGTAGCGGCCCTTGGCCTTCGCGATCTCCTCGCCGAGTTCGGCCGTGGTCAGTCCGAACCTGCCGGCCAGCGCGTCACCGGCGACGACCGCCGCCTCGAACGGCAGCGTCAGCGCCAGATCCACCACGGTCCGCGCCGGGGTGGTGACCGGGAGCCCGTCGACCTCGACCGCGCGATCCACCGGCGAGCCATGGACTTTCGCGAACGGCCGGGTCCGTCCGCCGCCCTTGCGATTGCGGGTCACGCACACCCGATCCAGCGGCGTCCGCCACAGGGTGGTCCCGTACAGCACGGCCGCCGACTGATGACTCACCACGCTGCCCGCCGCCATCTCCGGCAGCAACGCCCCGATCAATTGCCGATGCTGTTCCCGCCGGTCCAGCGCGGTCGGGACCGGTTCGTGCACCCGCTGTCCGGAGCTGCCCCGCGATCCGGCGACCGATGGCAGTCCCTTACCCCGGTGCGTGCCACACCCCGCGAGCAGCGCCCTGCGCGATTCCCGTGCCCCGCACTGTCGTCCGCCGTCCGCGGCCCTCACCTGCCTCCCGCTGGTCGTCGTGGGCTCGGCCGAGCTGGTTGCCGGGGAGTCGGCCGGTCCGGTCGTAGGGGCGTCGCCTGAACCGGTCGCCGGGGAGTCGGTCGAGTCGGCCGGAGCGGCGTCGACGCCGGTCGCGTTGGTCGCGGTGGTCGCCGTGGCGGTCATTCGCCCTCCTGCCGCGGCGGCCGTGGCCGGCGATGCCGCACGCACGATCCGCACCCCCGTCCCGGGGGTCGCTGGGGCCGTGGTCCGTTCGTATCTCGCCGTCCCCCAAGGCATCCGCGCGCACGGTCCATGTCGGAACCCCTTTCGTCGTCGATACTGGCTTGGACGTCGACGCGCCGAAAGGGGTTCCCACGGTCACGGAGAACATGTGGGGGAGGGGGCTCAGAACACCCAGAGCCGCAGGGTGAGGAAGCGCATGGTGCCGACCACGGCCGTAATGCCCAGGACGGCAACGGCTTCGGCGATATCGCCCATGCCGGGTGCGGTGACCTCGAGAATCGCCAGGCCCGCCGAGGTGATGGCGAGCCCGGCCAGCGCCAGCGCCCCGCCCTCGATCTGCGCGGTGTACCAGCGCACCCGGTCCGCGGCCTGGAAGGTGAGCCGCCGGTGCATCTCGTTGGCGAGCGCGGTGCTCACGATGGATCCGGCCAGATTGGCCACCTGCGCGCCGCCGCCGTAGAGGGCGAGGAACAGCAGGATGTATCCGACGTTGCTGAGGCCGCCGACGAGGGCGAAGCGAATCAATTGAGCGAGGGCGGCATCGCCGCGCAGCCAGGCCCCGATCCGGGCCGACCAGCGGACGCCGGTCGCGCGCAGGGCGTCGGCGCTCCGGTCGAACGCCTCGGAGCCGTAGGCGAAGGCTTCCGAACCGAGGGTATAGGTGTGCACCAGACCGGGCACGGGCATCGTCGCCCGCTCCGGAATCTCGTGGACAGCCATCGTCTACCCCATCCGAACACACCGTTACTTGTCTTGCTCATCAACGGTAAACCAAGTGGAGCTATTTCCTCCACTTGTTTTCGGGTCACGATCTGTGAACTAGGCCATGTTGCGGAAAACCCGCGACACGCCGTGTCGGACCTTGTTGACAGCGCGGAGATTGGCAGACTGGCGGAAGCGGAGAGTCTCGCCGTGAGTCCTGGCAGGAGAGTGGGGTAGCACATGTACCGGGTATTCGAAGCGCTCGACGAACTGGTGGCCATCATCGAAGAGGCCCGCGGCATCCCGCCGACCCGAAACTGCATCGTGCCGCGCGGCGAGGTGCTGGAGCTACTCGATGACGTCCGCGAGGCGCTGCCCGGCGAGCTCGACGACGCTCAGGACGTGCTCGATCACCGCGACAAGATCGTCACCGACGCCCGCACCGGCGCCGAGACCACCGTCAAGACCGCCAACGACCAGGCCCACCACACCGTGTCCTCCGCCCGCGAGGAGGCCGACCGCATCCTGGCCGACGCCAAGGCCCACGCCGACCGCATGGTCGCCGAGGCTCGCGCCCACGCCGACCACCTGGTCGCCTCGGCCGAGGAGGAGGCCGAGCGCACGGTGTCCGACGGTAAGAAGGAGTACGACTCCCTCACCGGCCGCGCCCGCGCCGAGGCCGATCGTCTCGCCGCCGCCGGCCAGGCCTCCTACGACCGCTCGGTCGCCGAGGGCAAGGCCGAACAGGATCGCCTGGTCTCCCAGACCGAAGTCGTCCGGGCCGCCCACACCGAGTCCGCCCGCCTCATCGACACCGCCCAGGCCGACTCCGACCGCCTGCGCTCCGAATGCGACGACTACGTCGACGGCAAGCTCGCCGACTTCGAGGAGACCCTGCACAGCACCCTGCGCATCATCGGCCGCGGCCGCCACCAGGTGCGTTCGGACTCGTCCGTGCCGGACTACGCCTCCGAGTTCCGCACCGAGTCCCCCGGCTTCCGCCGCTGATCGACGACCCGGTTCCCCCGCTTCGCCCCATTTGGGTCGCGAGCGGGGCTTTCGGTATTGTTGGGTGGTTGCCCATTCCCAGCCAGCTCGAAGGTGAGTTCAGAGATGTCCGCCGATTCCGGTAATGCCTCGCGTCATCGTCACAAGATGACCGACGCGGGTTTCGTGCTGGATGTACGCAGTCTCGGACGCGCCCCGGGTTCCATCAAAGAGCTGCGTCGCACCGTGACGACCGCGGAGAAGATCGGCCTCGATCTCGTCGCGATCCCGGCCGGTGCCGATGTCGAGCTGGATCTCACGCTGCAGTCGGTCTCCGAGGGTGTCCTCGTCACCGGCACGGTCACCGCTCCCATCGAGGGCGAATGCTCGCGCTGCCTGGACTCGTTCACCGACGAGCTCGCGTTGCAGCTGACCGAGTTGTTCGCCTACCCGGACAGCGCGACCGAGCAGACCACCGAGGAAGACGAGATCCCGCGTCTGGTGGACGATTTCATCGACCTCGAACCGGTGATCGTCGACGGCGTCGGCATGGAGCTGCCGCTGCAGCCGCTGTGCGAGCCGGACTGCCCGGGTTTGTGCCCGGAATGCGGCGTCAAGATGGCGATTGCGGGTTCCGGCCACGGTCATGAGATACTTGACCCTCGCTGGGCCGGGCTCGCGAATTTCGCCGCTGAGTCCACCGACGCAGACACTGCGTCGGACCCATCAACCGATTCCACCCTTGCGGGACACAACGGTGCCGCAAGTAAGACAGAGGAGAGCTAGTCGTGGCCGTTCCGAAGCGTCGGATGTCCCGTGCCAACACCCACGCGCGTCGCAGCCAGTGGAAGGCCACCGCGCCGACCCTGATCACCTGCCCGAACCGCGCCTGCGGTCAGCAGACCCTGCCGCACATCGCGTGCCCGAGCTGCGGCACCTACAAGGGCCGTCAGGTCACCTCCGCGATCTGATTCGCGTATAGCCCACCGTGACCGCCAGCAAGGACGCGGCGGATTTTCCCGCCGTAGGTGACGCCGCCGACCATGCCAGCCTGCTCGAGGCGCTCGGCGTAGACGTACAGCCGGAGCTGTTGCGCCTCGCGCTCACGCACCGGTCGTACGCCTACGAGAACGGTGGCCTGCCGACCAACGAGCGCCTGGAATTCCTGGGCGATTCGGTGCTCGGCCTGAGCATTACCGAGCGCCTGTATCTGGAGCACCCGGACAAGTCCGAGGGCGAACTGGCGAAGCTGCGTGCGAGCGTTGTCAACATGCACGCGCTCGCCGAGGTCGCTCGCGGGCTCGGGGCCGGCGGTCTCGGCCGCCACCTCCTGCTCGGTAAGGGCGAGGAGCTCACCGGCGGCCGGGACAAGCCCAGCATTCTCGCCGATGGCATGGAGTCGTTGCTGGGTGCGGTGCACCTGCAGCACGGCATCGATGTCGCGCGGGAAGTGGTGCTGCGCCTGTTCGCCGCTCTGCTCGAGCGCGGTCCCCGGATGGGGGCCGGGCTCGACTGGAAGACGAGCCTGCAGGAGCTGACCGCCGAGCGCGGCATCGGCGTGCCCAGTTATGAGATCACCTCCACCGGACCCGACCACGACAAGGAGTTCACCGCCACCGCGGTGATCGGCGGGCAGGGTTACGGCCAGGGGGTGGGCCGCTCCAAGAAGGAAGCGGAGCAGAAGGCCGCGGGCGCGGCCTACCGGTCGTTGAACGCCGATAACGTGCCAGAGGGCGCCGTGGCGGACGGCTCGCAGAGCTAGATGCCCGAACTTCCCGAGGTCGAAGTCGTCCGGCGCGGACTCACCGAGCATGTGGTGGGCCGCGTCCTGGACAGCGTCACCGTCAAGCACCCGCGTTCGGTGCGGCGGCACGCGTTCGGCGGGGACGACCTCGCCGCCCGGTTGACCGGTCTGCGCGTCGACGCCGCGCACCGGCGGGGCAAATTCCTGTGGCTCACCTTCGACGAGCCCGACACCTCCCTGGTCGTGCACCTCGGCATGTCCGGGCAGATGCTGGTCCAGCCCGCGTCCGCGCCGCTCGAGAAGCACGCGCACATCATCGCCACCCTCGACGACGGCAATGAACTCCGTTTCGTCGACCAGCGCACCTTCGGCGGCTGGCAGCTCTCCGATCTGGTCGAGGTGAACGGCACCTGGGTCCCGGAATCCGCGGCCCACATCGCCCGCGACCCGCTGGACGAGCGTTTCGACGCCGACGCCGTGGTGAAGACCTTGCGCGGCAAGCACTCCGAGATCAAGCGCCTCCTGCTCGACCAGACCGTCGTTTCCGGCGTCGGCAACATCTACGCCGATGAGGCGTTGTGGCGAGCGAAGATCCACGGCGAGCGCCCCGCCGGGAAGCTGACCCGCCCCGCGCTGCACACCCTGCTCGCCGAGACCCGCACCGTCATGGACGAGGCCCTGCGCGCGGGCGGCACCTCCTTCGACGCCCTCTACGTCAACGTGAACGGCCAATCCGGCTACTTCGAACGCTCCCTCAACGCCTACGGCCGCGAGGACGAGCCCTGCCGCCGCTGCGGCGCCCTCATGCGCCGCGAGAAGTTCATGAATCGCTCCTCCTTCTCCTGCCCGCGCTGCCAGCCCCGCCCCCGCGGCTGAGGGTCGCACGTCCTCAGTGCCAGCCGGTGACCGATTGCAGGGCCAGACTTCCGGTGGCCAGGGTCACCGAGAGAATGCCGCCGAACACCAGCGGCCGGGTTCCGGCGTTGCGCACCTGATCCCAGGTCAGTTCCGCGCCGATACCGACCAGGGCGGCCACGATGAGCCAGGCGCCGGCCGCGGTGACGGCCGCGAGCCAGTCGTGCGGAATCACGCCGGTCGCGGCCACGGCCGATGCCGCCAGGAACAGCAGTACGAAGGCGGGGACGATGCCGCGCAGGGCGGAGCGGGCCGGTGGGCGCGTGCGTCGCTGCGCCCAGTGCAGTCCGACGCACATCGGCACGATCATCAGGCTGCGCACGAGTTTCACCGTGACCGCGAAATGTGCTGCGGCTGTTCCGAAGACAACCCCGGCCGCCAGCACCGATGAGGTGTCGTTGATGGCGGTTCCGGCCCACAGCCCGAATGCCTGATCGGACATCCCCAGCAGTCGGCCGATCGGCGGAAAGGCGAGTACGGCAACCACATTGAACACGAAGATGGTCGCCAGTGCGTAGCCGACCGTCTCGCGTCGAGGCCGGAGCACGGCGGTGGCCGCGGCGATGGCCGAGGCGCCGCAGATCGTGGTTCCCACCGCGACCAGTGTGGCGGAGTCCCGATCCAATGCCAGCAGCCTGCCCACCGCGAAGGCGGTGACCGCACCGATCACCAGCGTGCCGAGCAGTACGGCGGCCGAGCGCCGGCCGACGCTCAGGACGGTACCCATCGGCAGCCCCAGGCCGAGCAGCACAATCGCGGTCTGCAACAGTCGCTGTCGCGCGAAGGCCAGACCGGGAGCGAAGCGTCCGCCCGCTCGTAATGCGGCGCCGCCGAACGCGGTCGCGATGGCGCCGCCGCCCAAGCCGAGGACCGGCGCACCGACCACCGGCAGCACCCGGCCGACGGCGGTGGCGAGGAAAGCGAGGACTGCGACCAGGGCCAGTCCGGGAATCAATGAACGCATGGGGGTCACTGTCACCGCGGCAAGTCGGCGCCGGTAGCGGTCGAAATCGGAGGAGCTCATAAACGGCGTCTGGGTGTGCGGACAGGCCCCGGGTGGCGCGCCGCCGCCGTTTGCCGATAATCAGGCGGTATGTCTCTGCCGCGTGGGACCCCCGGTCTGGACGAGCTGGATCTGCTGGTGTCGGTGGCCGAGCTGGGCAGTCTCGGCGCGGCGGCGCGCAAGCACGGCATCACCCAGCCGGCCGCGAGTTCCCGGATCAGCGTGCTGGAGCGTCGATTGGGCCTGCACGTGATCGAGCGCGGCCCGAACGGGTCCGTACTCACCGATGCGGGCGGTGTGGTGGTCGCCCATGCCCGGGTGGTGCTGGCCGCTGCCGC
This sequence comes from Nocardia sp. CA-145437, assembly GCF_050956485.1. NCBI lineage: Bacteria > Bacillati > Actinomycetota > Actinomycetes > Mycobacteriales > Nocardiaceae > Nocardia > Nocardia sp. CA-145437. The sequence goes on from NZ_CP191204.1 coordinate 2,202,676, forward strand.
CGCGCTGGTGGACGCCGCGGCCGAGCTGCGGTCCGCGCGATCCGAGCGGCTGCGCATCGCGTCGTCGAAAACCATTGCCGATCACCGCATTCCGCATTGGCTCGCGGCGTTGCGCGCGGCGCGGCCGCGGGTGGGGCTGGCGCTGGAGGTCGGAAACTCCTGCCAGGTGGCCGATCTGGTGCGTTCCGGGGCGGCGGATATGGGATTCGTGGAGGGTCCGCGTCTGCCCGACGGTTTGGCCGGGCGGGAACTCGGCGCGGACGACCTGGTGATCGTGGTCGCGCCCGCGCACCCGTGGACCGGCCGCCGGCGGGCGCTGACGCTCGCGGAACTGGCGGAGACTGCCTTGGTGTGGCGGGAGTCCGGCTCGGGCACGCGGGACACGGTCTGGGAGGTGCTCGCCGAGCACGGCACGCCCGCCGCGCCCGCGGTCGAGATGGGGTCGGCCGCCGCCATTCTCGCGGCGGTCCGCGGCGGCGTCGCTCCGGCGGTGCTCAGCCGCCTGGTGGCCGGACCCGATCTGGCCGCGGGCCGGGTGCGGGAGGTTCCGCTGGCCGGTTCGGCCGTGCTCAGCCGCACCTTTCGTGCGGTGTGGCGGCGTGGCGCGCCGCCGGAGGGTTCGGCGCGGCTGCTCGTGGATTTCGCGGTGCGGATCGAGTCGGCCCGGCGGCCGGATGGGCCGGGCGAACGGGACTCGGCTGGCAATACTCCGCGCTGATCCGGCGTTGCCGCAGTTCAGCCGATAGTGCGGCGGTCGGCAAGTGGCGTAACTGACCGGTAATTGCAGGGCACGTTCCCCGTAATGACCGGTTCCGAGTATTTGCCGCATGACAGGCAGACTTCCTTCGCGGCACAGCGCATCGGCGGACGGTGCGGGCGGGCGGCGCAGCGCTCCGGCCCGCCGGGTGCGCGATGTGCTGCGCGCCCGTATTCGCAGCGGTGTGTATGGTGACCGGCCGCTGCCGGCCGAGGCGCAGCTGGCCGCGGACTTCGGGACCAGTCGCAACGTCGTTCGGGACGCCCTGGCGCTGCTACGCGACGAGGGGTTGATCGACCGGGTGCCCGGCGCCGGAACCTTCGCGGTCGCCACCTTGGCGGTGCAGGGCTTGGACCGATTGCGAGGGCTGGCCGAGAGTTTCGATACCGGCAGCGACCGCATCGTGAATCGGGTGCTGCTCGCGGAGATCGTGCCCGCGACCCCGATCGTGGCCGAGCGGCTGGAGCTGGCGCCGGGCACACCGGTCGTGGCGCTGGAACGCGTGCGTTATCTCGACGGCGAGCCGCTGTCCTTGGACGCCAGTTACCTCACCGCCGACATCGGTGCGCCGCTGCTGGACATGGATCTGGCCGGGCGTGATGTGTTCGGCCTGGTGGAAGCCGAATTGGGGCTCCCGCTCGGTTCGGCCGCGGTGGCGATCGAGGCTGTCGCCGCCGATCCCACGGTGGCCGGATTGCTGGCCGTCCGGCCCGGTTCCCCTCTGCTGTTGCTGGAACGGCTCACCTACACCGATTCCGGCCGTCCGGTGGATCTCGAATACCTCCGTTTCCGCGGTGACCGGTTCTCCCTGTCCGGACGACTGAACCGCATCCCCGTCGCGCCGTACCGCGGCGCGACCGCATCGACCGAAAGAGGCTGAAAGACCATGACAATGGACATCCCCCCGGTCGCCGGCGGCCGGCAACTCAGCTGTGATGTGCTCGTCGTCGGCGGCGGTACGGCCGGCACCATGGCCGCGCTGACCGCCGCCCGTCACGGCGCGAGCGTGCTGCTGCTCGAGAAGGCGCACGTGCGGCATTCCGGGGCGCTGGCGATGGGCATGGACGGCGTGAACAACGCCGTCATCCCCGGCAAGGCCTCCCCGGAGGACTACGTCGCCGACATCACCGTCGCCAATGACGGAATCGTCAACCAGCGCACCGTGTTCGAGACCGCGACCCGTGGTTTCGAGATGGTGCAGCGGCTCGAGGGCTACGGCGTCAAGTTCGAGAAGGACGAGCACGGCGAGTACGCGGTGCGCAAGGTGCACCGGTCGGGCAGCTACGTGCTGCCGATGCCGGAGGGCCGCGACGTCAAGAAGGTGCTCTACCGCACGCTGCGCGCTCGCGACGTGCGCTCGAAGGTGACGATCACCAACCGGGTGATGCCGGTGCGGGTGCTGACTGTCGACGGTGTGGCGGTGGGCGCGGTCGGATTCGACACGCGCACCGGCGAATTCGTGACGATCGCGGCCGGTGCGGTGATTCTTGCGGCCGGTGCGTGCGGCCGGCTCGGGCTGCCTGCCTCCGGTTATCTGTACGGCACCTACGAGAATCCCACCAATGCCGGCGACGGCTACGCCATGGCCTATCACGCGGGTGCGGAGCTCTCGGGGATCGAGTGTTTCCAGATCAATCCGCTTATCAAGGATTACAACGGTCCCGCCTGCGCGTATGTGGCCAATCCGTTCGGCGGCTACCAGGTCAATGCCGAGGGCAACCGCTTCGTCGACTGCGACTACTGGTCGGGGCAGATGATGGCGGAGGTCAAACGCGAGCTCGACAGTGCCCGCGGCCCGATCTATCTGAAGCTCAGCCATCTGCCCGATGCCACCATCAGTGAGATCGAGGGCATCCTGCACACCACCGAGCGGCCGACCCGCGGCACCTTCCACGCCGGGCGCGGCACCGACTATCGGACCCGCGACATCGAGATGCACATCTCCGAAATCGGTTTGTGCAGTGGGCATTCCGCATCCGGCGTCTGGGTCGACGAGCACGCGGCGACCACCGTGCCCGGGCTGTACGCGGCGGGGGACATGGCGCTGGTGCCGCACAACTACATGATCGGGGCCTTCGTCTACGGCGATATCGCCGGTGAGCACGCCGCCGGATTCGCCCAGGGCGCGGTCGCGGCCGAGCTGCCCGCGGACCAGATCGAGGCGGCGCACGAGCTGATCTACCGGCCACTCGGCAATCCCGACGGTCCGCCGCAGCAGCAGGTGGAGTACAAGCTGCGCCGGTTCGTCAACGACTATCTGCAGCCGCCGAAGGCCCAGAGCTATCTGACGCTGGGCGTCGAGGCGTTCGAGCGGATGCGCCGGGACATCGACGGCATGGGAGCGCGCACCCCGCACGAGCTGATGCGCTGCGCCGAGGTCACTTTCATCCGCGACTGCGCCGAGATGGCCGCGCGGGCCTCGCTGCGCCGCACGGAGAGCCGCTGGGGTCTCTATCATCAGCGTGCCGACTGGCCCGCGCAGAACGACGCGGAGTGGTTCTGCCACCTCAACCTGTACCGCGACGAGCAGGGCGCGATGGCTTTCCGCACCCGACCGGTAGCGCCGTACATCGTGCCGGTGCCCGGATTCGTCCGTCCCGACGGGGTGGCCGACGAACCGGCCCCGCCGAAGGGCGCGCAGTGGGAGGCCGCCGACGCGAATCCCGTTGCGGCGCAGTCGGGGACCATGGTGTCCACGCCGGTCGGGAGCGTGCGATGAGCACGCGCCTGCTGGAGTTGATGGACCTGGCCGAGGAATGTCCCGAACTCGACGACCTCCGGCCCTTCCTGACCGACGCGGATCCGGAGGTGCGGCGGACGGCGCTGTCGGTGCTCAGCGAGACCACCGAGGAATGGGCCGCGGCCGCGCCGCTCATCGCCGGCGGTCTAGCCGATGCCGACGCCTCGGTCCGCGCCACCGCCATCGGGTTTCTCACCGAATTGGTCGAAGTGCTCGTTCCCGGACCGGAATTCGAGGCGATTCTGCGCGAACGGACCACGGCGGCCGAGCCGGCGGTGCGGGCCGCGGCCGTCGAGGCGCTGTGGCGGCATCGCCGGGCTTCCGCCGTCGAACTCGCGGATCTGCTCGGCGATCCCGACTCGGCGGTGCGCCGGTCGGCGGTGGGCGGGCTGACCTCGGTGGACGCGCTGCCCGAACTCGGTGCCGCGGTCGTCGACCATGACCCGCTGGTGCGCATCGCCATCGCGAAAGGCATTGCCGCACTGGGTGATCCCCGGGGCGCGGTGACCCTGCTGGCGCTGGCCGTGGACTCCGAGCCGCTGGTCCGTGCGGCGGCCTTCACCGCACTGGCGAGCACGGGGTGCGATCCAGCCGCCACCGAGCTGGCCGCAGCCGCACTCACCGACCCGGCATGGCAGGTGCGTCAGGGCGCGGCGATCGCCCTGTCGGTCGCCGCGCCCGATGTCGCCGCCGCCCACCTGATCTCGGCGATCAGCGATGACAACCTCGATGTCCGCAAGGCCGTCGTGCGCGGCCTCGCCGAACACATCGCCGAACGTCGCGAGGTCACCGACGCCCTCCACACCGCGCTCGAGGACCCGGACGCCGATGTCCGCGCCTTCGCTCGCATCGGAATAGCCAAAGCCCGAAAGGAACTGTGATGGCCCAGGCAAACTCTCGCGCCGATGTCCCGGTCACCGTGGACGAAGCCAAATGCATTGTCGGCTGCACGCTGTGCGTGGACATGTGCCCCCTCGATTCGCTCGCGATCCACCCCGACACCGGCAAGGCGTTTATGCACGTCGACGAATGCTGGTACTGCGGGCCGTGCGCGGCCCGCTGCCCGGTCGACGCGGTCACCGTCAACATCCCGTACCTGTTGCGCTGAGTTCGAGGGATGTGAGCGAGATGAGGACTCTGCGCGCATGCGCCGCACTGCTCGGCGCGGCCCTGGCCGCCACGATGGTCTCCGGCTGCGGTTCCGGTGACGCTTCGACGGTCACGGTGAACATCGGCTATCAGTCGCGGACCATCAACACCGTCACCGTCGGCACACTGCTGCGCGACCGCGGCACCTTCGAGGCCGAACTGCGGGACCTCGGCAAGACCAACGGCGTGAAATACAAGGTCGAATGGAAGGATTTCGCTTCCGGGCCGCCGTTGACCGCCGCGATGCTGGCAGGCCAGGTCGATATCGGTTCCATGGGCGACGCGCCGGTCCTGGTGAACGGATCCAAGACGCGCGACCACTCCGACGTGCGGTCCGAGCTGATCGCCATCGCCGGCTACAACCTGCGCGGTTCGCTGAATCAGGTGGTGGTGCCGGTGGATTCGCCCGCGACGAGCCTGGCCGACCTGCGTGGTCAGGTGGTGTCCACCAGTATTGGATCGGCCGCGCACGGCATGCTCGCCACCGGGCTCACCGGCCTGGGCATGTCGCTCGGCGATGTGAAGCTGCTCGGGCAGGACCCGCCGGTGGGTGCGTCGGCTCTCACCGGCGGTCAGGCGGCGGCTCTCGCGCAATTCGTGCCGTGGCCGCAATCGCTGGTGTTCCAGGGCAAAGCGCGACTGCTCTACGACGGCGGCAGCGCCAATATCGCGACCTTGCACGCGGTCGTGGCCAATCAGCGCTTCGATCGAGCGCATCCGGATGTGGTCGCGGCGTTCCTCGCCGCCCAGCGTGAAACCGGTGACTACCTCAACGCACATCCGCTCGACGCCGCGAAGCGGGTAGCCGAGCTGACCGGGATCCCGGCCGAGGTCGTCTACCTCTACAACGGCCCGAACGGGTTGGTGCACTTCGATTCCACGATCAAGGCGCCGCTGGTGGACGCGCTGGGCAAGCTGCTGCCCTTCCTGAAGGGGCTCGGCGCGGTCGGCGATCTGGACCTCGGCCAATTCGTGAACGACCGGTACGTGCGCGCCCTCTACGGCGCCGACTACGACACCCGCCGTGCGGACACTTCCCCGCCCAGCGCCCTGATCGGTACGGACCCGGTATGCGGTGGGGCGGTATCGGATCCGGCGACCGCGTCCGAGGTGTGGTTTACCGGCAAGGAAACCACCTCGGTGGCGCGCACTCCCGCATGCCTGCTGAAGCAGATCGCGCAATCCGCCGACGCGGTGCGGGTCGCCTACGTTCCCGATGCCGGTACCGGGCTGCGGCTGTTCGCGGCGACCGCTACCTGGGTCACGGATCCGGCCGCGCCGGCCGATGGCCGGCTGCTGCCCTTCGCGGTCCTGGCCGACGCCGACCGCTACGTGAGCACGCACCCGGGCAGCAGCGTCCTCGATTACAAGGCGGCGCTGCAAGCCCGCTGACCTCGGGCCGATGCGGGCCCGCTCGCATCGGCCCGGCCACCCGCCAGGAGACCAGGAGGCCTCGACCATGGCCGTATCCATCGAAACACTTGCCCCCGAGTCTATTTCGACACCGTCGGTGCCCGCCAGGGTGCCCGCGCGTCGACCGCTACTGCCGCGGGCGCTGGCCCAGCGCATGCGGTCGGCACTGCTCACCGCCGTGCCCTTGGTGGCTCTGCTGCTGGCGTGGCAGTTCCTGACCGCCAATCACGTGGTGTTGTGGCTCCGCTTCGACAAGATCCCGGCCCCGGGGGAGGTGCTGGATTCCTTTCGGATGCAGCTGGGTTCGGCCGATTATTACCGCAATATCGTCTCCAGCACCCGCCGCATCCTGCTCGGGTTCGGCCTGGCCACGGTGACGGGCGTCCTCGCGGGGATGACGATCGGACGTTCCCGCGTGGCGGCCCAGCTGATTCGGCCGGTGATCGAGGTCGCGCGGCCCATTCCGGCGATCGCCCTGGTGCCCTTGGCGATTCTGCTGTTCCCGACCGGTGAGCAGGGGATCGTCTTCATCACCTTCTTCGCGGCGTTCTTCCCGGTGGCCGTCAGCACCATCCACGCCATGCACGCCCTGCCGCGAGTATGGGAGGAGGCCGCTGCCACGTTGGGCGCGAAACGGCTCGACATCCTCTTCCGCATCGCCCTGCCGGGCGCGCTTCCGGGGATCTTCTCCGGGTTGTCGGTCGCGATGGGCGTCGCCTGGATCTGTGTGATCAGCGCGGAGATGATCTCGGGGCAGTTCGGGATCGGTTACTTCACGTGGCAGGCGTACGGGCTGCTCGACTATCCGTCGGTCGTGGTCGGCATGCTCACCATCGGTGCGCTGGGCTGGGTGACCTCGGCCCTGGTGGAGCGGGCGGGCCGCCGGGTCAACCGCTGGCTGCCGCGAGCGGCGCGATGAGCGCGCCGGCGTCCGGGGCGGCGGTCCGGCTGCGGGACCTCGAGATCGCCTACGGCGGCGAACCGGTGGCCCAGGTGGACCTGAGCATCGAACCCGGTGAGATCGTGGTGTTGCTCGGCCCCTCCGGTTGCGGGAAATCGACGCTGCTGCGGGCACTGTCGGGGCTGTTGCGGCCCTCGGCCGGGTCGGCGGAGGTCGACGGCGTCGCTGTCGGATCCGGGGCCGAACAGTGCGCGATGATGTTCCAGGAGGATGCGCTGCTGCCCTGGCGCACCGCCCGCCGCAATGTCGAGTTCGCGCTGAAACTGCGCGGGGCGCCGCGCGGTGAGCGCCGTGGCGAAGCTCGCGAACTGCTCGCCCAGGTCGGTCTGCAGGACTTCGCCGACCATCTGCCCAGTGCGCTGTCCGGTGGCATGCGCCAGCGGGTCCAGCTCGCCCGCACTCTGGCGACGCGGCCGCGGGTGCTGCTCATGGACGAGCCCTTCGGCGCGCTCGACGCGCAGACCCGCACGGAGATGCAGCGGCTGCTGATCTCGGTGTGGCAGCGGTACCGCACCACGGTCCTGTTCGTCACCCACGACGTGGACGAGGCGCTGCTGCTGGCCGACCGCATCGTGCTGCTGACCGCACGGCCCGCGCGCACGCAGCGCATCGTCACCATCACCGAACCACGCGCGCCCGGAGCGCGTTTCGAACCGGAGTTCGCGCGGCTGCGCTACGAGATCCTCGCGGGCCTCGGCGAATCCGCCGACAGCTCGGCCGATCTCGCCACCATCATCGAGAACTGAGGAGAACCAATGCCTTTCGTCATCGGCGCCGCCTGCGTCGACGTCATGGACAAGGCCTGCGTGGAGGAATGTCCCGTCGACTGCATCTACACCGGCGGGCGCATGGCCTACATCCATCCCACCGAATGCGTCGACTGCGGCGCGTGCGAGCCGGTCTGCCCGGTCGAGGCCATCTACCTCGACGCCGACCTGCCCGGCGATCAGCAGCCCTTCGCCGCGGAGAACGCGCGGTTCTTCACCGAGCCGTTGCCCGGGCGGGCCGGCCCGATCGGAGCGCCCGGGGGCGCTGCGCACACCGGCGAACTGGGCGTGGACACCGAATACGTGCAGGCCTTCCGGCCATGACCGGACTCGACTGTCCCCTGCGGATCGCGATCATCGGCGCCGGTCCGGCCGGCATCTACGCCGCCGACGCGTTGATGAAGTCCGGCGCGCACGTGTCGATCGACATCTATGAGCGCATGCCCGCGCCGTTCGGGCTCATCCGCTACGGTGTCGCGCCGGACCACCCGCGCATCAAGGGCATCATCACCGCGCTGCACAGGGTGCTCGACAAGCCGCAGGTGCGGCTGCTCGGCAATGTCGACTACGGCGTCGACATCGATCTCGTGGAGCTGCGACGCTTCTACGATTCGGTCATCTTCTCCACCGGGGCCGACGCCGACCGCGCCCTGGCGGTGCCAGGTATCGACTTCGACGGCTGCTACGGCGCAGCGGATTTCGTGTCCTGGTACGACGGTCACCCCGATGTTCCCCGGACCTGGCCCCTCGACGCCGAGAAGGTCGCCGTCCTGGGGGTGGGCAATGTCGCCCTGGACGTGGCCCGGGTGCTCGCCAAGACCGGTGCGGAACTGCTGCCCACCGAGATCCCGCCGAACGTGCACGCGGGTCTGGAGCAGAACCGGGCCGTCGAGGTGCACGTGTTCGGCCGCCGCGGCCCAGCCCAGGCCAAGTTCACCCCGCTCGAGCTGCGCGAGCTCGACCACTCGCCGACCATCGAGGTCATCGTGGCCCCCGAGGACATCGACTACGACGAGGGCTCCGAGGCCGCGCGACGCAACTCCAAACAGGTCGACATGATCTGCAACACCTTGGAGCAGTGGGCGATTCGTGACGTCGGCGACCGCCCGCACAAGTTGTTCCTGCACTTCTTCGAGAACCCCGCCGAGATCCTCGGCGAGGACGGCAAGGTCGTGGGCTTGCGCACCGAGCGCACCCGGCTCGACGGCACCGGAAACTGCGAGGGCACGGGCGAATACACCGACTGGGACGTGCGGGCGGTCTATCGCGCCGTCGGCTATCTGTCGCGCGCGGTTCCAGAACTGCCCTTCGACGACGCGACCGGGACCGTGCCGAACGAGGCCGGGCGGGTGCTCGTCGATCCCCGCGCCACCGGTTCGCGGCGCTATCTGCCCGGGGTCTACGTGACGGGCTGGATCAAGCGCGGCCCGGTCGGACTGATCGGCCACACCAAGGGCGATGCCAACGAGACCGTCGCCTGTCTGCTCGACGACGCGGCCGAGCTCGCCTCCGCGACCGACTCCGACCCCGACGCCGTCGTGGAATGGCTTACCGCCAAAGGTATTCCATTCACCACCTGGGCCGGGTGGTATCGCCTCGACGCCCACGAACGCGCCTTGGGTGAGCCGCTGGGCCGCGAGCGCGTCAAGGTCGTCGAGCGCGCCGACATGCTCCTCGCGAGCAGCTGACCCGTATCGGGAGAGGAAAACCATGAGCACTCCAACCACGGTCGAGCTCGATCAGGACCGCATCCACGAGGCGCTCAGCACCGTCGTGGACCCCGAAATCCAGCGCCCCATCACCGAATTGGGCATGGTCGAGGCGATCACGGCCCGCGCGGGCGCGGTGGTCGTCACGGTGCTGCTCACAGTCGGCGGCTGCCCGCTGCGCGACACCATCGCCCGCGATGTCCGGGCAGCCGTCGCGGCGGTGCCCGGCGTCGACACCGTCGAGGTCGAATTCGGCGTGATGAGCGACGAGCAACGCACCGCGCTGCGCGAGCGGCTGCGGGGCGGCGCCGCGACCATCCCGTTCGCCGAACCCGGGTCGCTCACCCGCGTCTACTGTGTCGCCTCGGGCAAGGGCGGCGTCGGAAAGTCCAGCATGACAGTGAATCTGGCGGTCACGCTGGCCGAGCGTGGCCTGCGCGTCGGTGTCATCGACGCCGACATCCACGGGTACTCGCTGCCCGCGATGCTGGGCTGCGCCGCCGCGCCCACACAGGTCGAGCGCATGATCATGCCGGTCACGGCATACGGGGTGAAGCTCATCTCCGTCGCGATGTTCGTCGACGCGAACGAACCCGTGGTCTGGCGCGGGCCGATGCTGCACCGGGTCGTCAACCAATTCCTCACCGACGTGTACTGGGGTGACCTCGACATCTTGCTCATCGATCTTCCGCCGGGCACCGGTGATATCGCGATCTCGCTGGCCCAGCTGCTACCGGCGGCGGAATTGATCATCGTCACCACGCCGCAACGCACCACCGCCACCATCGCCGAACGCGCGGGCGCGGTCGCGGCGAAGACCGGGCAGCGCGTAGCCGGTGTCGTGGAGAACATGGCGTGGCTCGAACAACCCGACGGCACCCGCGCCACCCCGTTCGGCAGTGGCGGCGGGGACGCGGTCGCCCGTCGGTTGAGTGAAATCCTCGGCGCTCCCTGCGACCTGCTGGGCCGTGTTCCCTTCGATGCGCGGATGAACGACGCCGGTGACACCGGCGCACCGATCGCCGTGGCCGACCCGGATTCCGAGATCGGGCGAATCTTCCGCCGCCTGGCCCGGACCCTGGCCATCCGGCCACGCGGCCTGGCGGGTCGCACGCTGGCATTGACGCCCAGCTGAGAACCGGGCAGTGACAGAAAGCGTTCGGGCAGGCTGAGCCGAATCGGCTCCACGGGAACTGGATAGTGTGGCGTTAACCGGGTGATCCAGCTTTCCGTCATGGTGTCGATGTGCATCTGAGGAATGATCCTGTGAATCCGTCCGCTCGTAGCGCTCTGGGTGTCGAAGAGAAACCAGTTCTGGCCGGTGGGACGCCGGCCGCACTGCTCGACCGGTTGACCGGGTATCGCCACGCGGTCCACTTTCCCGAATCCGGTGCGGTCCTGGCGTACCGGAACATTCCCGAACTGGCCTACGGCCTGGCGCAGGATCTGGTGGTCGAAGGCGTCGAGTCAGGCGACATCGTCGGCATTCTGGCCCCCGCGTGCCCGGGGTTCTTCCAGGCGTATTTCGGTGCGATCGCCGCGGGGGCGGGTACGTGCGTGCTGCCGGTGCCGTCGCTGGGGGCGGACCTCGCCGAGCGGCTCGCACCGATGCTCACCGCCACCGGAATTCGGTACGTGGTCGTCGCGGACGCCTTCGGCGGTTTCGCGGAAGCGCTGTCTCGTGGAGCGAACGAATGGGAGAAGTTCATGAAGCGTTCGATTGGCGCCAGCCGCCGCCGTCAAGGCCGCTTTCGCGCCTGAGACCAGCAGGTTTTCTTTTGAGCCGGGCAATCCGACTATCTCAGACCCGGCCTGTCGCTCAGGTTCAGGCGCTACCTTTTCAGTAGCGGCACGCGTGGTGCCGGCTGGAGGAAACACATGCGCAAACTGACTTACTACGTCGCGGCCACCATCGACGGATTCATCGCCACCGATGACGGCTCGGTCGACTTCTTCCCGGTCGGGGGTGATCACGGGCCCGCGATCATGGCGCAGTATCCCGAGACGCTGCCGACCAAGGTTCGTCAGGTGCTCGGCGTCGACAAACCGTGCCAGAACTTCGACACCGTGATCATGGGGCGCAAGACCCACGACTTCGGCGTGCGGACCGGCACGTCCAGCCCGTACTCGCATATGCGGCAGTTCGTGGTGTCCACGACGCTGCCGGAGAGCCCCGCGGCCGGGGTGGACCTGATCTCGGAGGATCCGCTCGCGCGGGTGCGGGAACTCAAGCGGGAGAAGGGGCTCGGCATCTGGCTGTGCGGCGGCGGTGAGCTCGCCCAGACCCTGCTGCCGGAGATCGATCAGGTGTTCCTGAAGCTGTACCCGATCGTGCTGGGGCATGGGCGGCCGCTGTTCGGAGCCGCCGGACGGCTGCCGGAACCGGCCAAGTTCCGGGTCCTCACCAGCCGGATCTTCGAGGACGGCGTGGCCTTCATCAAGTACAGCCGGATTCGCTAGCGGTCAGAGGATCGCGAACGCGACCACCAGGCCGATCGAGAACTGAGCGGCCGCCACCACCAGGGACTCGGTGCTGAATTCCGGCTTCTTCAGCAGTTCGCCGATATCGATGCCGATCACGAATTCCAGCACTCGCACCGAGATCACCTGGGCCACAATGCCGACCAGGCCGAAGACGGTGGCGGCCAGCAGGCCCTCGGAGAGTTTGCCCGCCTGCGCGTAGATGGCCAATACGACGATCAGCGCCATGCTGATCATGGCCGACGCGCTGACGACGACGGCGTTGGGCAGGCCGCGCGCCACCATGGCGCGCAGCGGGCCGGGGGTGGTCACGTCCACGGCCTGGAAGCCGATCAGCATGAGCACCAGGCCGAGCAGGGCGTAGGCCAGGATGGCGCCTACGCCGCGGCCGAGTGAATGCCAATACCCGGCTTCGAGGGCGAGAGCGGTGGTCATCGGTGGTCCTCCGAGGTGTGGTTACTGCGGGATGCGGTGCGGGACGAAGGTGGAGCTGTCATCGGTGATGAGGCCGACGGTCTCCCGGATGCCCAGCCCCGCGGACGTGTCGCCCACGATCCAAGCACCGAGTACCGGTCGCATACCGTCGAATTCGGGCAGCGGGTCCAGCAATTGGTAGACGTAGCCCTCATCGCCGTAGACGCCGCCGGTCGCGGTTTCCAGGCCGGCGCCGACGATGGTCATGTTCGCGCCCTCGCGGCCCAGTTTGGGCTTGCGAATGTACTCGGTGAGCTCGTGCGGGTCGTCGAGATAGGTGGGCAGCAGATTGGGGTGGCCGGGGTACATCTCCCACAGCACCGCCAGGATCGCCTTGTTCGACAGCAGCGTCTTCCACAGCGGTTCGATCCACATGGTTTCGGGCAGCGACTCCACCACGCGGCGGCCGAAGTCGTCGTCCAGCGCCCATTCCCACGGGTACAGCTTGAAGATCGCCTCGATCGGGGCCTCGGCCAGATCCACGAAACGATCCAGCTCCGTGTCGAATCCGACCTCCTCGATGGGCAGGGCGATGGTGTCGAACCCGGCCTCGGCGGCGGTCTCCTGCATGTACGCGGTGGTGACGTTGTCCTCGCCGGAACCGTCCGACCCCGACCAGGTGAAGTGCAGCTGACTGCCCGGCAGGTTCTCGCGCAGTTCACCCCAGCGCTCGACCAGCTTCTCGTGCAGGGAATTCCACTGATCGTCGTCGGGGTGGGTGTCGGTCAGCCAGTGCCACTGCACGATCGCCGCCTCCAGCAGGGAGGTGGGCGTATCGGCGTTGTACTCCAGCAGTTTCGCCGGGCCGCGGCCGTCGTACCGCAGGTCGAAGCGGCCGTAGACGTGCGGGTCGGAGCGGTGCCAGGACTTGGTGATGTGCTCCCAGCTCCATTGCGGCAGACCGAAATCGGCGAATCGCTCCATGAGGACGACCTGTTCGACCGCGTGCAGGCACATCGAGTGCAGTACCTCGACCTGCGCCTCCATGGCGAGAATCTCGTCCATGTCGAACTCGTAGTGCACCGATTCGTCCCAGTAGGGCCGCGGCCGGCCGTCGGGGTACTGCCCGGGTGAGCCGTAGACCAGACCCTGACCCTCGATGATCCGCTGCCAGCCCGGCCGCGGAGTGCTGCGAACCCGCCGCACTAGGAACCTCCACCGATCTTCGCTCCGAGGCCGCCGCGCTGAATCGTGCTGCCGCTCTTGGTCTTCACTGTCGCGCCCTTGGGGGCCACCGTGGTGCCACCGGTGGGCGGGCGCCCGATGGTGGTGTTGCCGCCGTAGTAGTAGCGGTAGGAGTGGCCCAGGTAGATGAACGTACTGGAGTGCGTGCCGGGATGCCCGCCGGATGTGGCGCTCGAACAGTAGTTGTCCGGGACCACGATCTCCTGGTTGTCGCGGTCGGCGGTCACGGTCTGCCCGTTGCCGATCGGCACGATCTCGCCCTTGTCGGCGACCACCGTGCAGGACGCGGTCACGTCGGGTCCGCTCCACGCCGAGGCCACCAGGTAGCCGCCGCCGACCAGCGCCGCGATGCCCGCCACGGCGGCCCCGCCGATCAGGATCCGCTTCTTCTTGCGCTGCTTGGCTTCCGCGGCCTCCGCCTCGGCCTGCTGCTGCTCCTCGGCCCGTTTGCGCGCCTTCTCCCGGGCTCGCACCTCGGCCACCGTCGGCGGGCGCGGCTGCGTGATCCCGGCTTCCTGAGAGATGATGCTCCCGCGCCGCGGCGGCTGCGGAACCGCGGGCACCGGCGGTGCGTCGGGTTCCAGCGACGGCATCGGCAGGGTGAACGGCGGCTCGACGCCGGGCGGCGGGGTGACCGCGCCGAGCGGGGCGGCGCCGGGGCTGCCGAAAGTGCCCGCGCCGCCGGGGGATTCACCGGCGAGCGGAGGGGTCGGGTGCGGTCCGCCCGCATCCGGCGGGGTCGCGGACGCTCCGGATAGTGGCGGCGTCGGATGGCTCCCGCCACCGGGCTCCCCAGCGGGGAACCGGAGCGTCGGCGTGGGACCCGAAGGCTCGGAACCGGACTCACCGGGCGAATCGGACGTGGCTGCGGGACTGGGGGGTTCGGACGGCTGCGCGGGGTCGGGGGTGGGACGGTCCGGGTTGTCCGGACCGCCGGGACGGTCAGTGGCCATTCGTCGACTCCGTGGGCTCGCCGCGCGTTAGCGTTCTTCGAATCCTGTCATTCCGCCCGCGGCGGTACCCCAGTCTTCCACCACCAGGCTTACCCGTCCCGGTGTTGTACCGGAACGTAGCAGGCCGAGTAGCGATTCGCAGGCATCGCGGGGGCCTTCGGCGATGACATGCACGCGGCCGTCGCGATGATTGCGGGCGTAACCGGTCAGGCCGAGCTCCAGGGCGCGGGCACGGGTCCACCAGCGGAAGCCGACGCCCTGGACCATGCCGTGCACCCAGGCGCTGAGCCGGACCGGGTCGTCGCTCATTCGTCGACGCGGAAGGTGAGGTTGACCGTGGTACCCGCCTTGAGCGTGCGGCCGACCGTGCACACCTTGTCGATGGCGCGCTGCGCGGCGACCAGCAGCCGCTGGCGTGACTCCTCGTCGAGTTCGCTGAGGTCGAGCTCGACCTCCTCGTTGAGCTCGGGGTAGAGCTCGTTCTCGCGGTCGGCGTCGCCGGAGACGTGGACGGTGGCGTCGAAGGAGTCGCCCAGGCGGCGCGCGAGGGTGAAGTCGGCGCTCAGGCCGGTGCAGCCGGCGAGCGCGATCTTCAGCAGCTCGCCCGGGGTGAACGCGCCCGGCACGCCCGCGGACGCGATCAGCACTTCGCCGCCGCGGTTGTTGCGGCCGGTGTAGGCGCGGGTGCCGGTGCGTTCGGCCCACAGCTTGACCGGCTCGGCCGCCGGGTCGATGGCGGGGGTCTGCGGTGCGGCGATCTGTTCGGACATGGGTCAAATCCTCCCATTTTGGTCACCCGGGACGACCATCTGGTCGCCGATCGTTCGGAACACCGAGGTGGTCAGCGGAATTCCGCCACCAGCTCCGGTGTGACCTGGGTCAGGCTGTCGGCTACGTAGGCGGACGCGGCGAGCGCGTCGGCGGCGGGCGGGTATTTCGGGTGCGGGACGGCGATCACCGTCATCCCGGCGGCGTGCGCGGCGCGCAGCCCGTTGCTGGAATCCTCGATCGCCACACAGACGCCCGGGTCCAGGCCGAGGCGGGCGGCGGCCTCGAGGTAGCCGTCGGGGGCGGGCTTGCCGCGCTCGACCTCCTCGGTGGACACCGTGGCCGCGAACAGGTCGGTGACGCCCATGTGGTCGAGCACCACGTCGATGAGCCGGCGCGGGGAGGAGCTGGCCAGGCCGAGGGTGTAGCTCGCGGCCAGCCGGCGCACGGTGGCGACGGCGTCGGGCATGAGCGGGAGGTGGTCGGCGTAGCGGGCGGCCATGCGCGCGATGACGTCCTCGGCGACCTCGTCGGGGGTGCGGCGGCCGTCGAGCAGGTCCTCGCTCAGGTATCGCGACCATTCCGCGGTGCTCATCCCCATGAACCGGTCCTGGGTGTCGGGCAGCCAGCGCCCGCGCATCTCGTCGATGTACTCGCGCCGCACCTCCTCCCAGATGGGTTCGGTGTCGATGAGCACACCGTCCATGTCGAACACGATCGCGGCAACAGACATGGCGTCCATGGTGGTTCATGACGGTCCACTGACTGGGACCGCCCTCCGGAACCGCGCCGCCGGATCGCGTCCGGGATTAGCGTCCGAAGCGAAACAGGCATACCCGCAAGTGAATACCGAGGTGGACCGTGGGCACGGTCAGCGACATCTATGACCCCGAGCTGTATGTGGCGGGACCGATCCACGAGATCTTCGCCGAGCTGCGGCGCACCGATCCGGTGCACTGGCAGGAGATGCCGGGCGAGCCCGGGTACTGGGCGATCCTCAAGCACGCGGACGTGGCGCACGTGGCCCGCCATCCGGAGTTGTTCTCCGCCGAGGTCGAGGGCGTGATCCTGGAGAACCAGCCGCCCGAACGGCTCGAGCAGACCCGCAACATGCTGCTCATGATGGACCCGCCGCGGCACACCGAATACCGCAAGCCGCTGGCCGAGCATTTCAAGGCGCGGGTGGTCGGCGATATGGAGGACCGCGTCCGCGAGCTCACCGTCGCCCTGCTCGACAGTGTCGGCGGCGACGTGGAATTCGTGCACGACGTGGCGGGCGTGCTGCCCAGCCAGGTGGTGGGCGGCCTGTTCGGGATTCCGGCGGAGGACTGGCCGAGCCTGCGCCGCTGGGCCGAACAGTCGGTCAGCCAACAGGATCCGGATCTGGTCGGCGATTTCGACGTCACCGCCGAGCTCACCAATATGGCCATCTACGCCATCCAGTTCTCCATGGCGCGGCGCGCCGAGCCGCCGAAGGAGGACCTGACCTCGCTCATCCTGGCCGGTTCCTTCGGCGGGAACGCCATGTCGGACCTGGAGTTCGGCAGCTTCTTCACCCAGCTGGTGACCGCGGGCAACGACACCACCAAGACCATGCTGTCCTCCGGGCTGCAACTGCTGATGCAGCACCCCGAGCAGCTGGCGGCGATGCGCGCGGACCCGTCGCTGATTCCCGGTGCGGTGGAGGAGATCCTGCGTTTCGCCAACCCGCTGCACTACTTCCGCCGCACCGCGACCGCCGACACCGAGATCGGCGGCGTCCCGATCAAGGCGGGCGACAAGGTGGCCATGTGGTACACCTCCGCCAACCGCGACGAGGACGTGTTCGCCGATTCCGGCAGCTTCGACATCCGCCGCAACCCCAACCCGCACTTGTCCTTCGGTCTGGCCCAGCACTTCTGCCTGGGCGTGCACCTGGCGCGGCTGGAGGGCCGGGTGTTCTTCGAGGAACTGCTGGCGCGCTTCCCGAAGCTGGAGCAGACCGGCGACGCCCGCCGCATCCGCTCGAATCTCAACAACGGCCTCAAGTCGTTGCCGGTGCGCATGACCCGGTGAGCGCCACGCCGCCGACGCGCTGAACACGCGGCATCCGTCGCGAATGCCCGGCCACTGTTCGCGCGCCCATCACCGCGCGGACGCCCGGCCGTCACCCGCCCCGGCGAATCTGGCCGCACCCCGGGGATTTCGCCGTCGTGACCGAACCCACGCCGGCCCTGCCGAACCCCGGGGCTGCGAACAGGATCAGGGAGCTCCCGGGGAGCTCCCTGATCTTCTACGGCTGGAAGCGGTAACCCATGCCCGCCTCGGTGAGCAGGTGTTTGGGCTGTGAGGGGTCGTCCTCGAGTTTGCGCCGGAGCTGGGCGAGATAGACACGCAGATAATGGGTTTCGGTGGCGTAGGACGGGCCCCACACCTCGCGCAGCAGTTCCCGGCGGCCGACCAGTTTGCCCTGGTGGCGGACCAGCATCTCCAGCACGCCCCACTCGGTGGGGGTCAGGTGGACGTCGCGGCCGTGGCGGGTGACCTTCTTGGCCGCCAGATCGACGGTGAACGAGGCGGTTTCGATGACCGGTTCCGGGGTGTCGGCGGTGACGGCCGAGCGGCGCACGGCCGCCCGCAGGCGGGCCAGCAGTTCGTCCATGCCGAACGGTTTGGTGACGTAGTCGTCGGCGCCCGCGTCCAGGGCCTCCACCTTGTCGGAGGAATCGGTGCGGGCCGACAGCACGATGACCGGGGTGGTGGTCCAGCCGCGCAGCCCGCCCAGCACCTCGATGCCGTCCATATCGGGCAGGCCGAGGTCGAGAATGATGACCTCGGGGTGCTTCTCGGCGGCGGCGCGCAGGGCGGCGGCGCCGGTGGAGGCGGTGGTCACCTCGTAGCCGCGGACCGACAGATTGATGCGCAGGGCGCGCAGGATCTGTGGTTCGTCGTCGACCACCAGCACTTTGATCGGCGCTGCCGCCGCGTTGGTCACCTGTTCTCCTCGGTCGTGTCCGCGGGTTCGTCGCCCCCGGGTAGATCTATCACCATGGTCAGGCCGCCACCGGGGGTGGGTTCGGCGTGCACCACGCCGCCCATGGCGTCCACGAATCCGCGCACCACCGACAGGCCGAGGCCGACGCCGGTGGAGGTGTCGCGATCGCCGAGCCGCTGGAAGGGCTCGAAGAGCTGATCTTCCAGGCCGGTCGGTACCCCGGGCCCGGTGTCCACCACCGTGATCGCGACCCGCCGGCCGACCTGCTCGGCAGCGACCCGCACCATCGAATCCCTGGGGGAGTAGCGGGCGGCATTGTCGATCAGGTTGGCCAGGACCCGTTCCAGCAGACCGGAATCCGCGTGCACCGCGATGGTGCCGACATCCACCTTGACCCGGTCCATGGTGGTGCGGCGCATGCCGCGGGTACCCATCCCCATGAGCGCGTGATGCACTACCTCGTCGAGGTAGACCTTGCGCATCTGCGGCGTGATCACCCCGACCGCCAGGCGCGAGGAGTCCAGCAGATTGCCGACCAGGGCGGTCAGCTGATCCACCGATTCCTCGATGGTCTCCAGCAATTCGGCGGTGTCCTCGGGGGAGAACTCCACGTCGTCGCTGCGCAGGCTCGACACCGCCGCCTTGGCCGCGGCCAGCGGGGTGCGCAGGTCGTGGCTGACCGCCGACAGCAGTGCGCGGCGCAGCTTGTCGGCCTCCATGACCGCCTGGGCCGCACTGGCCTCGGCGCGCAGCTGTTTCTGCTGCACCAGCCCCGCCGCCTGGTTCGCGACCGCGCCCAGCACCAGGCGGTCCGCGGACGTCACGGCTCGTCCTCGCAAGAGCAGCCAATGCATGTCATCGCCCGCCTCCACCGCGGTCTCGGCGTCGCCGACCTTGGTCGGCGGCTGATCTCCCACCGACGCGATCACCTCGTCGTCGGTGACGAGGCTGACCGCGTCCTGGCCGTAGGTCTCCCGGGCGCGTTCGAGCAGATCCTGCAGGTTCGCGCCGTGCAGCACCGAGCCCGCGAACAGGGTCAGCAGCTCGGCCTGGCGAGAAGCCTTGCGCGCCTCGAAGGTTCGCTTGGCCGCCACATCCACCAGCGCCGCCACCGCGACCGCCACCAGCAGCAACACCACGATGGTGAGGAAGTTGTCGAGCTGGTCGATGGTGAGGCTGTAGCGAGGCTGGGTGAAGAACCAGTTCAGTAGCACGCCGGACAGCAAGGCGGACAGCGCCGCCGGAGCGACGCCGCCCAGCAGCGCAACCGCGATGACGCCGATGAAGAACAGGGCGCTCTCGCCGCTGAGATCCAGCAGTTGGTCGAACCAGAAGTAGATGACCGCGCAGATCAGCGACGGCACGAGGACCGCCGCCGACCAGGAGCCCAGTTTGCGTTCGCCCCGAGTCAGCGCGGACCAGCGGAAGCCGCCTTGGTTGGATTCCTCGTGGGTCACCATGTGGACGTCGATCTTGCCGGACTCCTGCACCACGGTGGCGCCGATGCCCTCGTCGATCATGCGCGCCCAGCGCGATCGCCGGGAGGTGCCCAGCACCAGCTGGGTGGCATTGACCTGCCTCGCGAAATCCAGCAGCGCGGTGGGGACGTCTTCGCCGGTGACGGTGTGCAATTCGGCGTCGAGGCCGGTGGCCAGATCGCGCAGACGGTGGAGACGTTGCGTCGAGACTCCGGCCAGTCCGTCGCCGCGCACGATGTGCAGCACGATCAGCTCGGCGCTGGATTTGGCGGCGATGCGGCTGGCGCGCCGCACGATGGTCTCCGACTCCGGGCCGCCGGTCACCGCCACGACGACGCGTTCGCGCGCCTCCCAGGTGGTGGTGATCTGGTGGTCGGCCCGGTATTTGGCGAGCGCGGCGTCGACCTGGTCGGCGAGCCACAGCAGCGCGAGTTCGCGCAGCGCGGTCAGGTTGCCGGGCCGGAAGTAGTTGCGCAGCGCGGCGTCCACCTTCTCGGCGGCGTACACGTTGCCGTGGGACATTCTGCGCCGCAGCGCTTCCGGGGTGATGTCGATCAACTCGACCTGGTCGGCGGCGCGAACCACCCAGTCCGGCACGGTTTCCCGCTGCACCACGCCGGTGATCTGCTCGACCACGTCGTTGAGGCTCTCGAGGTGCTGCACATTGACCGTGGACACCACGTCGATGCCCGCGTCCAACAGGTCCTGCACGTCCTGCCAGCGCTTCTCGTGCTTGCCGCCGGGAATGTTGGTGTGCGCCAGCTCGTCCACCAGCACGACGGCGGGATGCCGCCGCAGCACCGCCTCGACATCGAGTTCGGGCAGCGTCGCGCCGCGGTACTCGACCAGCTTGGGCGGGACGCGCTCGAGTCCGGCGAGCAGTTCGGCGGTCTTGCTGCGGCCGTGGGTCTCCACGACGGCGGCCACCACGTCGCGGCCGCGTTCCAGCCGTCGATGGGCTTCGGCCAGCATCGAGTAGGTCTTGCCTACGCCGGGCGCGGCCCCGAGGTAGATGCGTAGTTGGCCGCGTTTCACTCGTCCATCATCGCGCGGGGTGCGCGGATGTCCTGCGGTGCCATGCGGACGGGTTCGCGGGCGGCTTCGGCGTTGGCCATGGCGCGCAGTATGAGCGCGCAGCCGATGAACCCGAAGATCACCATCAGGGTGACGGCGACGTGCGGCACGGTGTCTCCTTGGATGTGTACGGCGATCGCCCCGGCCGTGGCCGGGCTCCCCACTTCATACCTCCGATGCTGGTCAAGTCACCGATCCTGACGGTTTCTTTACGGGGTGTGTCGGGTTGTTGACGTCATCCGAGCGAGTGAGTCCGCCGTGGCCGCTCCCTACTTGTGTCGCCCATGCGCTCGTTTCGGAGCGATACCCTTGAACAGGAGGTCTGGTGGAAAGGTGACGATGTGGGGCTACTGCGGTACGAGGTCGCATCGCGCGTAGCCGCCGTGTAATCGCCTGGGGCTGATCTGGAGCTGCCGATGCACGAGCCGATCGATCTGGTCGATTCAGCTGAACGAACCCGCACAGCGCTCGCCACTGTCGTGGCACTGTTCTCAGAGGCTTGGGCATCCGGGTTCCCACCCGACCTGTCGGCATATCTACCCGGTGAACCGGTTGATCGGCGGACGATATTGATCGAACTGATCAAGATCGACCTCGAATACCGCTGGCTTCGTCATCACTTTCCCAAACGGCTGACCGAATATCGTGCGGAATTCGCGGAGCTGCGGAATGGTCCGCTGCCGGCCGAGCTGGTCTACGAGGAATTCCACGCCATGCGCCGCGGTTCCGCCGCCGCCGATGCGACTGCCACGCGTGCCGAGGCCACTGCCATGGCCGGCCCTGAACCGGCATGGCTCTCGAGTGATTACCGCAGCACGATGATTGCTCGTCCTCGTGCCCAAGTAGTTCTCGACGCCATCGATGTCGGCGAGCGTATCGACGATTTCGACCTCCTGATGAGGATCGGATCCGGTGCCTTCGCCCAGGTGTATCTCGCTCGGCAGCAATCGATGCAGCGACTGGTCGCGGTCAAGATTTCCCACAATCACGGCATCGAGCCGCAGACCCTCGCCCAACTGGACCACGACTACATCGTGCGCATCTACGACCAGCGGCTGATCGCCGATGGCGAGCTGAAGCTGCTCTACATGCAGTACCTGCCCGGAGGAACACTGCTCGATGTGCTGCGCTGTCAGCGTGCGAGACCCGCGGAACACCGCAGTGGGCAGCTGCTGCTCGATGCCATCGACGAGGTACTCGCGGCGAAGGGCGAGGTTCGGCCCACCGAATCCGCCGTTCGGACCCGGACCGCGGCACTGACGTGGCCGGAGACCGTCGCCTGGCTGGGCCGCCGACTTGCGGACGCGCTGCAGCATGCGGCCGAACGCGGGGTGTTGCATCGAGACATCAAACCCGCGAACGTGCTGCTGAGTGCTGAGGGAATCCCCAAGTTGGCCGACTTCAATGTCAGCTCCAGCAACCGCATCAAGGGCACGAGCCCGCTGGCGTACTTCGGCGGTTCACTGGCGTACATGTCGCCCGAACAGCTCGAGGCCTGCCATCCGGACTTGCCGGCGACCGCCGCCGACCTCGACACTCGAAGCGACATCTTCGCGCTGGGTGTCATGCTGTGGGAGCTTCTCACGGGCCGCCGCCCATTCGCGGACGAAGCGTCGGCCGGCGAGTCGGAGACATCGCTGGCCCGCATGCTCGAGCTGCGGCGCAAACCCGTCGAGCCGGAGTTCCTGTCGGAGCTTCCGCCGGATTGCCCGATGGCGCTGCGCCGAGTGCTGTTGAAGTGTCTGTCGCCCGACCGCGAAGACCGCTACTCGTGCGGCACGGAATTGGCTCAGCAGCTCGACCTGTGCCTCGAGGACAGGGCCCGTGACCTGGTCTACCCGCCGCCGAACAGTTGGCGGGCCCGACTTTCCCGACAGCCCACCCTCGTCCTGTGGTCATCTTCGCTGGTCGGCGTCAGCCTGGCTCATATCTATGGGGGCGTGCACATGCGGGGATTGCTCGCCGACCACCTGGCCGAAGCCACCATCATGCAGCTCCTCAGGGGCGTCATCGTTTTCGAGCTCTGTGCCCTGCCCTTGTCCGTCCTCGTCTACGTGTACATGTCGCGTGATCTGCTCGCGGTTCCGCGCGGCTTGCGCCATGGCAGACGCTACGACGAGGTAATGCTCGCGCGGGTGCGGTCGCGAACACTGTTCTGGGGCGACCTGTGTGCGATGAACACTCTCCTGTTCGCGGTTCTCGGGACCGCGATGGGGGTGGTGCTGCTTATCCGGTTCACCGACCTCCCGGCGCGGATGGTGGTCCACGCGGTGACGACCGTTCTGGTGATGGGCACCGTCTCGGTTGCCTACACGTTCTTCCTTTCGACGTTCTACGTCGTCCGCTGTGTTTATCCCATCTACTTGCGCCACGGCCGCACCACGGCGGATGACACTGCCGATCTTCGCGCGCTGCGTCGCAGAACCACGGCCTATCTCGCCGTAACGGCATCAGTGCCGCTGGTCGGGGTGCTGGCCGGATTCACCACCGTCGACCCCGAGGAGCTTCCGCTCGTGCGTGATTCGGTTCTGGGGTTGTGCGCGGCCTCCGGGCTCGCATTCGTCGCCGTCTACTGGTTGTTCCGCAAGCTGCACGCAGACCTGCGCGCGCTCGAGCGGGTGGTCTAGCAAATCGGCCGCGGCCTGCCGGAGGTACGGCCGTGTCCCGTGTTGTTGACAGGATCCGCGCGGGATTCGAGACAGGCCATGGCGTTCAGCCGAAATTAGCTACCGATCAGCTATCGTTCGTGACGCACGTGTCCATCACCGGTAGTCAGGGGAGCGTTTCCAAGTCGAATCCAGCGAGAGGGTGGTCGAATGGCTCGTCGGTATGGAGGATCCCGGACCCGCGCGTCGCGACGCGCCCTGGTGCCGATCGTCGGCGCGATACCACTGGCCGTCGCCGTGACCTGCTCCATCGCCACCGCCGAGGCAGCGGCGCAACCCGGCGACCCGGCCCCGGTGCTTTTCGAGCAGCTGCAGAACGGCCTGGCGCAGCCCGGCGTACCGGCGATTCCCGCCGCCGTCCTCGATCAGGCGAAGAACGCCGCGGCCGCCGCTCAGGCCGCCGTCGGCGACGGACTGCACCCGGTCCCCGTCGCCGCCGGCTACTCGGACAACGCCACCAACCTGAATGTGGGCAGTGGCGCCGCCGGTCTGATCATCGGCGCGGTCCTGGGGACGGTATCGGGCGCCGTGGTCGGGGCAGTGCCGGGAGCGCTCATCGGGGCCGCGGCCGGCGCGGCCGTCGGCGGGGTCGCGGGTGGCCTCGCCATGGGTATTCCGACCCTGGGAGTGGGTGCGCCCATCGGGATCGGGGGCGGCGCCCTCGCGGGGGCCGGCGTCGGTGCCGTGATCGGTGCGGTGCTCAGTGCGATCGTGGCCGGTGTCACCATCGGCGCCATCAGCGCGGCTGTCGGTTACGAGCTCGGCGCGGCCACCGGCATCGGCAACGCTTTGCAGGGCGGCTGAGCGAGCGACCGGCCGCGGTGCCGGCGGGATCCGGGCGGGCCGGAAAAGACCAACCGGTACCAGATCTCGCGTAGGCAGTGTGGGAACCCTAAGCTGACGTCCGTGAATTCCGGGCGGGCAATGGTCGACGGGCGTTTCGAGTTGATCGAACCACTCGGCAGCGGTGGCATGGGCACGGTGTGGCGCGCGTACGACGTGGCCCTGCATCGTGAGGTCGCGCTGAAGGAAGTGAAGGCCGAGGGCGAGGCCACCGCCGCCGAGGTCCAGCGCGAACGCGTGCTGCGCGAAGCCCGCGCCCTGGCCCGCATCACCCACCCCAATGTGGTGGCCATCCACCACATCGTGGACACGCCCGCCGAGCAGCATCCGTGGATCGTCATGGAGCTGGTCGCGGGTGGCTCGCTCGCGGACCGGCTCGGCGACGGGCCCATGACGCCCGCGCACGCCGCCCTGGTCGGCCGCGGCATCCTCGCGGGCCTGCGCGCCGCCCACGCCGTCGGCGTCCTGCACCGCGACGTGAAACCGCCGAACGTGCTGCTGCGCACCGACGGTTCGCCCGTCCTCACCGATTTCGGCATCGCCGCCGTCAACGACCTGACGGGGCTCACCTCCACCGGCAGCGTCGTCGGCTCCCTGCCCTACGTCGCCCCCGAACGCCTCCAGGGCCACGAGGGCAACCCCGCCTCCGATCTCTGGTCCCTCGGACTGGTCCTGTTCGCCGCCGTCGAGGGCTACCAGCCCATGCGCCGCGACACCGACGTCGCGACCCTCGCCGCCGTCCTCATGGGCTCGGTCCCGGCCCCGCGCCAGGCCGGACCGCTGACCCCGGTCCTGCAGGCCCTCCTGGTCCCCAACCCGGGCCACCGCCCGCTCGCCGACCAGATCGACCGCATGCTCTCCCAGGTGATCGCCACCGGCGACACCGCCCCGGAACAGCTTGCGCACCACCAGCTCTCGGGCTCGCACGGTGCGGTCACCTCGCCCCAGGATCTGACCCCGCAACCTCAGGCGTTCCAGACATTTCCGGCGACTCCGCAGCCCCAGGCCTACGCGACGGTGGCCCAGCCGCAGCCGTTCGCCACGGCGGCCCAGCCGCAGCCGTTCCCGACGACCCCGCCGGGA
This sequence comes from Nocardia sp. CA-145437, assembly GCF_050956485.1. Taxonomy (NCBI): domain Bacteria; kingdom Bacillati; phylum Actinomycetota; class Actinomycetes; order Mycobacteriales; family Nocardiaceae; genus Nocardia; species Nocardia sp. CA-145437. The sequence continues at coordinate 2,228,151 of NZ_CP191204.1, forward strand.
TTCGCGACGACCATCCCGCACCCGGGCGGCTTCACCGCTCCGCAGGCATTCGTGCCGATGCCGCCGAACCCCACACCCGTTGCGCCGCAACGCAATACGCGCCCGTGGATCTTCGCCGGCGTCGCCGTGGGCCTGGTGGTCGCCGTGGCCGCCGCCATCGCCCTGTGGCCCTCGTCCGACAGTCAGGGCGGGTCGAGCCTGCCGACCGGCCAGGCCGACCCCACGGAGATCATCCTGAGCAGCGGGGCCGCGCTGCCCACGATCATCGCGCCCACCACCGCCAAGGGCGCGCCCGCCGTCGATCTGCTGACTCCGGACGGAGTCCGCAAGGCCATCGCGGCGTTGGAGAAGGTCAGCGGCGGAAAACAATTCACCGAAACCACCATCTATCCCGAACACGTGTCCTCCGGCGCCCCCGTCGTGAACCAGCCCAATCACTACGACAACTTCAGCTACCGCGACGGCGCCGCCAAGCGTGACGGGGTGGGGGGCCAACTCACCGAACAGACGATCGACCTGAGCTCCATCAACTGGGACATCCTCCCCGGCCTCCTGACCGAAGCCGGCCAGCGGCTGAAGGTCCCCAACCCGACGACTCGCTACATCATCGTCGACGCCGACGGGACTTTCAGTGACGGTCGGCAGGTCCTGCGCGTCTACCTTTCCACCGAGTACGGCGATGGCGGCTACGTCTCCGCGAGCCTGGACGGAACCATCCTGAAGGTGTTCGGGCGCTAGGTCATCGGGGCTGCCCCGCGGCCCGAGAGAGCAGGTCCTGACAGTTCTTTGATGGACCTGGCCGGTATGTGGACGACATCCGTACGGCCCCCGGAGCGACGCTGTAAGTGGAGCGTCAAGGCGACCGGGCGGTCCGCTAAGAAGGCGTAAAGGCCCTCGGAATCGGGGCTGACGGGCGCTTGACTCACTCCGGCGCGTCTTGGGACGCGCCGTTCAGAGAGAGGTCAACAGAGATGTCCGTCGTGGTGTTCACGGTGCTGACGGTGGCGTTGTTCGCGCTGTTCGGCTTGATCCAACGCGGGGTGGAGCGGCTGTGATCCAGAACGTTGTGGGTCTGATTCTGGCCGTGGGGATCGCCGTCTATCTGGTGGTGGCGCTGCTGTATCCGGAGAGGTTCTAGTGAGCACTACGATCGCCGGGATCCTGTTCGCGGTATCCCTGATCATCGCGCTGGTCGCGGTGCATGTGCCGCTGGGCGATTACATGTACCGGGTCTACAGCAGCGAGAAGCACAGCAAGGCCGAGAAGGGGATCTATCGACTGATCGGCGTGCAGCCGGGGGTCGAGATGACCTGGGCCGTCTACGCGCGCAGCGCGCTGGCGTTCTCGGCCATCAGCGTGCTGTTCCTGTTCTTCCTGCAGCTTCTTCAGGGCAAACTGCCGTGGCACCTGAATGATCCGGGCACGAAGATGACCCCGGATCTGGCGTGGAACACCGCCATCAGCTTCGTGACGAATACGAACTGGCAGAACTATGCCGGTGAGTCGACGATGGGTCATGTCGTTCAGGCCGTGGGTCTGAGCGTGCAGAACTTCGTGTCGGCGGCGGTCGGGATGGCCGTGGCGGTCGCGCTGGTGCGCGGTTTCGCCCGGCACCGGACCGGCGAGCTCGGGAACTTCTGGGTGGATCTGGTGAGGGGAACCACCCGAATTCTGTTGCCGCTGGCCGTGTTCTTCGCCATCGTGCTGGTCGCGGGCGGGGTGATCCAGAACCTGCACGTGTACGACCAGATCGCTCGGACGGTGGGCAACACCGGTTCACAAACCCTGCCGGGTGGACCCGTTGCCGGCCAGGAGGCGATCAAGCTGCTCGGCACGAACGGCGGCGGATTCTTCAACGCGAACTCCGCGCACCCGTTCGAGAACCCGACCGCGTGGACCAACTGGGTCGAGATCTTCATGCTGCTGGTGATCAGCTTCTCGCTGCCGCGCACCTTCGGGCGCATGGTCGGATCGCCGAAGCAGGGTGTGGCCATCGCCGCCGTCATGGCGACCCTGGCCGTGCTCAGCCTGACGGCGATGAACATCTTCCAGTTGCGGCATCACGGCACGGTGCCGTCCGCGGTCGGCGCGGCCATGGAGGGCGTGGAAACCCGCTTCGGCGTCTCGAATTCGGCGACCTTCGCCACGGCGACCACGCTCACCTCCACAGGTGCGGTGGATTCGGCGCACGACTCGTACACCAGCCTCGGCGGCATGATGACCATGTTCAACATGCAGCTCGGGGAAGTCGCGCCCGGCGGTACCGGGTCGGGGCTGTACGGGATGCTGATCCTCGCGGTCATCACCGTGTTCGTGGCGGGCCTGATGGTCGGTCGCACCCCGGAGTACCTGGGCAAGAAGATCACTCCGAAGGAGATCAAGCTCGCGGCCGCCTACTTCCTGGTGACGCCGCTGATCGTGCTGACCGGAACCGCTGTCGCGATGGCCCTGCCGGGGGAACGCGCGAGCATGGCGAACTCGGGTCCGCACGGGCTGTGGGAAGTGCTGTACGCCTTCACTTCCGCGGCCAACAACAATGGTTCGGCCTTCGCCGGTCTGTCCGGCAATACCGTGTGGTGGAACACCGCACTGGGCCTGGCCATGGTGTTCGGCCGCTTCCTCCCCATGATCTTCGTGCTGGCGCTGGCGGGCTCGCTGGCGGCGCAGGGCCACACCCCGGCCTCCGAGGGCACGCTGCCGACGCATCGGCCGCAGTTCGTCGGCATGGTCGCGGGCGTCACCGTCATCCTGGTCGCGCTCACCTTCCTGCCGATGCTGGCGCTCGGCCCGCTCGCTGAAGGAATCCACTCATGAGCACTCCCGCCATCGATTCCGTGCCCGTGCGGACGGCGCACAGCGACCCGAAACGCAGTGTGTCAGCGGGATTGTTCGACCCGAAGATGCTGATCAAGTCGCTGCCGGACGCGTTGAAGAAGCTGGATCCGCGCATCATGTGGCGCAATCCGGTGATGTTGATCGTCGAGATCGGCGCGGTCTGGACCACCATCCTGGCCATCGCGAATCCGACGTTCTTCGCCTGGGCGATCGTCGTCTGGCTGTGGCTGACAGTGATTTTCGCCAACCTGGCCGAGGCCGTGGCCGAGGGCCGCGGCAAGGCGCAGGCCGACACGCTGCGAAAAGCCAAGACCGACACCGTCGCTCGTCGTCTGGTGAACTGGTCGCCGGGCGCGCGCGTCGTCGAGGAGCCGGTGGCGGCTCCGGAGCTGCGGCGCGGCGACTACGTGGTCGTCGAGGCGGGCCAGGTCATCCCCGGTGACGGTGACGTCGTGGAAGGCATCGCCTCGGTGGACGAGTCGGCCATCACCGGTGAATCGGCTCCCGTCATCCGCGAATCCGGCGGTGACCGGTCGGCCGTGACCGGCGGCACCACGGTGCTGTCGGACCGTATCGTCGTCCAGATCACCCAGGAGCCGGGCGGCTCGTTCATCGACAAGATGATCGCGCTCGTCGAGGGCGCGTCGCGGCAGAAGACGCCGAACGAGATCGCGCTCAACATCCTGCTGGCCGCGTTGACGATCATCTTCGTGTTCGCGGTGGCGACGCTGCAGCCGGCGGCGATCTTCTCGAAGGCCAACAACCCTGGCGTGCTGGACAATCCGGCCCTGGACGGCCATGGCGTCACCGGCATCGTGCTGGTCTCGCTGCTCGTCTGCCTGATCCCGACGACCATCGGCGCGCTGCTGTCGGCCATCGGCATCGCGGGTATGGACCGCCTGGTGCAGCGCAATGTGCTGGCCATGTCCGGTCGTGCCGTGGAGGCCGCGGGCGACGTGAACACCCTGCTGCTCGACAAGACCGGCACCATCACCCTGGGCAACCGCCAGGCCTCGGACTTCGTGCCGATGCCGGGCGTGACCGCCGACGAATTGGCCGACGCCGCACAGCTTTCCAGCCTCGCGGACGAGACCCCCGAGGGCCGCTCGATCGTCGTGTACGCCAAGGTGGCGTACGACAAGCGCGAGCGCACCGCCGGTGAGCTCACCGGCGCGACCTGGGTGGAGTTCACCGCTCAGACCCGCATGTCGGGTGTGGACCTGTCCGACGGACACCAATTGCGCAAGGGCGCGGCCAGCGCGGTCACCGAATGGGTGCGCGTCCACGGCGGCGAGATCCCGAGCCAGGTCGGCGAGACCGTCGACGGCATCTCGGCCTCGGGCGGCACCCCGCTGGTGGTCGCGGAGATCAAGCAGGACACCGCCAAGCTGCTCGGCGTCATCCACCTCAAGGATGTGGTGAAGCAGGGTATGCGGGAGCGCTTCGACGAGATGCGCCGCATGGGCATCCGCACCGTCATGATCACCGGCGACAATCCGCTGACCGCCAAGGCCATCGCCGACGAGGCGGGCGTGGACGACTTCCTCGCGGAGGCCACTCCGGAGGACAAGCTCGCGCTCATCAAGAAGGAGCAGGCCGGCGGCCGCATGGTCGCCATGACCGGTGACGGCACCAATGACGCGCCCGCGCTCGCGCAGGCCGACGTGGGTGTCGCCATGAACACCGGAACGTCCGCCGCGAAAGAGGCGGGCAATATGGTGGACCTGGATTCCGACCCGACCAAGCTGATCGAGATCGTCGAGATCGGCAAGCAGTTGCTGATCACGCGCGGTGCCTTGACCACGTTCTCGATCGCCAACGACATCGCCAAGTACTTCGCGATCATTCCCGCGTTGTTCGTGTCGATCTTCCCGGGTCTGGATCTGCTGAACGTGATGCGGCTGCATTCGCCGCAGTCGGCGATCCTGTCGGCGGTGATCTTCAACGCCCTGGTCATCGTGGCTTTGATCCCGCTGTCACTGCGCGGCGTGAACTATCGACCGTCCAGCGCGTCGAAACTGTTGAGCCGCAACCTGTCCCTGTACGGCCTCGGCGGCATCGTCGCGCCGTTCATCGGGATCAAGCTCATCGATCTTGTCATTCGATTCTTCCCGGGGATGTCCTGATGCGTATGTCGGCCTGGATCAGGCAACACGTCGCGGCGCTGCGCGCGCTGCTGGTGCTCACCGTGATCACCGGAATCATCTATCCCGCCGTCGTTCTCGGTGTCTCGCAGCTGCCGGGCCTGAAGGACAAGGCGAACGGCTCGTTGCTCGATCGGGACGGCAAGGTCGTCGGGTCCAGCCTGATCGGCCAGGCCTTCACCGACGCCAAGGGCAACGCCCTGGTGCAGTACTTCCAGACGCGGCCGTCCAATGCGGCGTGGTCCGAGGAGAGCACCGACGGCTACCACGCGCTGAACTCCGCCTTCGGCAATATGGGCCCGGAGTCCATCGTGGACACCCTGGACGCGCAGGATCCGGGCAAGGACAAGCTCAGCCTGCTGAGCACGGTCTGCGCGCGCAGCGCGGCGGTCGGCACACTCGAGGGCGTGGACGGCAGCCGTCCGTACTGCACCTCCGGCGGCCTCGGCGCGGTGCTGGCGGTCATGGGCGAGCGTGACGCGCACGGCCTGGTCACCCGCCCGACCCGGGTGATCAGCGTCAACGAGGCGTGCTCGGCCGATCCGAAGCACGAGACCACCCCGTTCCAGGAGGCGTACGAGGGCGTGAAGGTGGAGTGCGCCCAGCGCGGCGATGACTACTCCGCCGGGCAGATCGTCCCGATCCGCGGCGACGCGTCCTCCGACACCCCGGTGCCGACCGACGCGGTGACCGCCTCGGCCTCCGGCCTGGATCCCCAGATCTCCCCGGAGTACGCGGCCATCCAGGTCGCGAGGGTCGCCAAGGCGCGCAACGTGTCCGCCGACCAGATCGAGGCCGTCGTGGATGCCCACAAGAGCGGCCGGACCCTGGGCTTCCTGGGCGAGCCCACAGTCAATGTCGTCGAGCTGAACTACGACTTGGACAGCAAGTACCCGTTCCAAGGCTGATCAGCCGATACCTGGAGTCCCGGTCGCCTCGCTCACGAAGGCGACCGGGCCCCTTGGTCTTTCACCGCTACGGCGAACAGGTGGTCGGGTTCGGCAGTTCGCCGCACGGGGTATTGCCCCGCGACCGCAGCACGTCCTTGCCGGTCCCACCGGTGAGGAAACGCAGGAACGCCGCGGCCGGTGAGTCGGCGGGGAGTTCACCGTTGCTGTAGGCGTATTCGACGCTCCAGAACGGATAGGCGTGGGCGAGTACCTGTTCCCGGGTGGGCGTGTGACCATCGATGGTCACCGGCTTGACGCCGGTGGCCTTCGCGGCGTCGGAGAACTCGCTGTAGCCGATGGAGCCCGGCAGGTCGGCTACCGTTCGCAGCATGTCATTGGTCACCGGGACCTCGCAGAACGCGGGACCGGGAGGCTTGGTGGCGGCGATGGTGCGGCAGCTGGTGGCGGCCGGCGCGGGCGGCTGGTCGTCGCCGAGCACATGCTGGCGGAACGTCTCCCGGGAGCCGGATCCAAGCATCCGATTCACCACGCGCACCGGCAGATCCGGGCCGCCGACCAGCTGCCAGTTGTCGATCCTGCCCGCGTAGATGTCTCGGATCTGCTGGGTGGTCAGGTCGTGAACTCCCACCGCGGGATTGACGATCATCGTGAACAGCGACAGCGCGAGCGGGCGGGGGGGCAGCGTCGGGTAGCCGACGCCCTTCGGGCCGTCGGTGATCGCGAGCAGTCCCGGCTCGTTCTTGCCCTGCTCGTCCACCCGGCTCAAACCCCGGTCACTGCTGTCGAATTCGAAGTCGAACGCCAGCGCGGAACAGTTCTTCGCGTACGCCGCCGCGGCTTCGCGAATGGTGGGCTCGAAGGCCGTGGACCCGACCAGCGTGAGCTTGCCGGACCCGCAATCCGCCGCGTCCTGCCTGCCCGAATCATCCAGTCCGACAACGAATTGCACGGCGATGACCGCCACCAGGAACCCGATGAGCGCCAGCAGTTTCGGTGAGGCGCCGATGCGGCTGCGGGTCTCCGACACCCGCCCGCCCTTGAGTTTGGCCCGCACCACCGGCGGCGGATATTCCCCGGCCCCGGCCGTCCGTTGCAGGATGGCCAGGATCTTGTAGTGATCGCCCCGATCCATCGGCACCTTGGGCAGGTCGATGATCCCGACCCGATGCTGCGCGTCCTCGCGGCTCCCGATCCCGGTGTCCGGTTTCAGGCTGTCACCCATCGCGTCGTCGGATAGTTCGGTCACCGCCATACCGATCACCCGCCGATGCGGGAAATGGATGTGCATCCCGACCCGATCGCTCTCGGGCGACGCGTAATCGGTGCTGTCGACGTCGGTGAGGCCGTTGTTCTCGATCCGCACCAGCACCACCGAGAGATCCTGTAGATCGGGTGCGGCTCCGTCGCCCTCGGGCCGCAATTGCGGTAGCACGCCGGGGAAGACCGATTCGATCTCCCCGGTCACCGGGGTGTCCATCTGCACCCGATATCCGAGCCGTTTCCGCCCCACCAGCACGAATTCCCAGACGAAGGCCATGATCGGCACCGCGATACCGATCAGGGCCAGCACGATCTCCACGGGAAAGCCGTTCACAGAAACCCCGAATTCTGTTGTCCTACCGCTTCGCCGGTAGAGCGTACGGGATCACCACCAGCCGAGGATCGGCCGCAGTTCCCGTCCGAGTTCGGGGGCCAGGGAGCGCGAATAGCTTGCGGTCAAATGGTGTTCGTCGTGGTAGACGAGGATATTGCCCTCGACGACCGCGCAGACGGTGGGCTCGCAGACCGCGTCGTTGGGGTCGATCAGGTGCATGTTCGGGAAGGCGGAGGCGGGGCCTTCGGCAGGGTTCTGAGCCGAGAGGGCCTCGGAGCGCTTCAGGCCGCAGGTGACGCGGTCGCCGCCGCTGGCCAGGCAGTCGATGGCGCGGTAGCGAATACCGTTGCGGCGCAGCCACGGGGTGTCGCGGATGCCGATGACCTCCAGGCCGCGATCGGACAGGGCCGACCAGACGTCGACGTAGTCCTGCGGGGTTTCGTCGCCGCCGTTGTCGCTGGGGCGGGTCGTGGTGGTGAACACGTAGTCGGGGTGCTCGATGCCCAGGCGGTCGATCACCTCGGCGGACCAGTCCTTGCAGTCGGGGTTCTGCTGGCCCTTGTACATGGGGTCCTCGGCGACCGTCAGCGGGCAACCCATCTTCAAGTAGACGACGACGCGGAAGCGGTACTGCTCGCCGAGCAGCTGCAGCGCCGGAATCCAGTGCTCGGCATGGGAATTGCCGACCACGGCGATGGTGCGCTGGGCATTGAGGTCACCGTAGGTGCAGGTGATCACCGCGCGGGTGTCGAAGTCGGAGATGCAGCCGTCCCGGGTGGGGTAGGCGATATCGGCGGGGGCTTCCTCCGTGGTGGGGCGCATGGGTGCGCGCGGCACCAGGGCGTGATCGGTGAGAGCCGCCGCGCCCGGGTACTTCGCGGGATCCAGCTGGCCGACCGCGTGCGCCTTCGCGCCGTTGTTCCACTGCCACGCCACCGTCGAACCCAGCAGCAGCACACCGACAATCGTGACCGCGATACCGGTGAGCAGACTGCCCCGCCCGGCGAGCAGGCGGACCGGGAACGCGAGCGCGCGACCGGCGAATCGGCCGTCGAGCAGCCGGGCCGGTCCGGTGACTACGCGACCGCGCTCCGGGGCGGCCACGGGCTTGGAACGCTCCCGCAGCGGCTCCTCCACCAGATGGTGGGTGCCGTAGGCGAGCAGCAGCGAGACCACGATGATGACCAGACCGTCCAGCGCTCCGGCCCGGCGCAGATGCTGTTCGCCCAGATAGAAGATCAGAATCGGCCAGTGCCACAGGTACAGCGCGTACGCGAAACCACCCAGTTGCACGATCGGGCCGGTGGCCAGCAGCCGGTTCACCACCGGCTGATCGGCGGTGTCGCGGCCCGCGCCCGCGAGAATCAGCGCGGAGGTGGCCAGCACGGGGATCAGGGCGGCGGGACCGGGGAACACCAGGACGCCGTTGACGACCCAGCCGCAGCAGGCGATCACCGCGATTCCCATCCAGGCCAGTGCTTCCCGCGCGGGGGTGGGCAGCCGGACCAGGGGCGCGCCGAGCGCGAGCAACGCGCCCGCCAGCGGTTCCCAGGCGCGCGCGAAGGTGTCGTAGTAGTTCCAGCCCTGCTGGGTCGAAACGCCCTCGGCGGCATAGCCGAACGAGATCACCACGGCGATCGTGAACACCACCGCGAGCGTCACCCGCAGCATTCCGTCCCGGCCCAGTCGCCGCACGATCGGATGCGCGGCAATGAGTTTCCAGGTGAGCGTGAGCCGCAGTCCGGTCGCCACCAGCGCCACCACCAGCAGCAGCGCCAGATACATCTGCCCCTGCACCGACATCGACCACAGATGCTGCAACGGACTCACCGACGGGTCCGCGGCCAGGTAATCCGACCAGGACAGCGCCAGATACCAGTTCTGGTAGTAGAACAGCGAAGCCAGCGTCTGCCCCGCGATATCCGACCAGCGCGTGTGTGGCAGCAGCACGACCGCGGCCACGACCACCGCGGCCAGCACCACCACCATGGCGGGCAGCAGTCTGCGCAGTGTGCGCCGTGCGGTCCGCAGCACGCCCACCGAGCCGGTGCCGGCGCGCCGCACCAGCATGCCGGTGAAGAAGAAGCCCGACAGCACCAGGAACACGTCCACGCCGCCCGACACCCGGCCCGCCCAGATGTGGAAGGCGACCACGAGGGCGATAGCTACGCCGCGCAGGCCGTCCAGATCGTGTCGGTAGGAGCCGGGCCTGACAGGGGCGCCCGGGGCCGGCTGGCGGTCGCGATCGGGCGCGGTCGGATGATCGGTGCTGGATATGGACATGGCGGCTGCCATTGTCGGTCAGGGGTCGTGGAAATCCCCAATCGCCACACAGGAGGTGTCCGGAATATCCCCCTTTGTGCTGGTCGGACGAATGCGAAATAGCGCAGCCAGAGATAGGGAGCGGCCACCGCAATAGTGACAGCGGTCACCGGAACGCCCGTGCGGGCGAATTCCCGGAACGGGATCGGATGGTCCGAACAACGCGCGATCCCGAGCGGCACCACGGTCGCGCTGCCCCCGACTGCTGTGAGATTGCCACCGAAATCCGCGCCCAGGGCCAGCGCCCACCACGGCGCGTCCGCCCCCGGGTCGGCGACGTGCTCGACCGGCTCCGCGGCCAGTGGGCTCGTGGTCGCCACGGGTGGGATAGCGTCGATGACACGCGACAGCACCGTCCAGACCGCCGGTATCGGCATGGTTGCCACGAGCCTGTTTCCGCCGGCGAGTTCGGTCGTGATTTTCGACGCCCGCGTGATCACACCGGTTTTCGCCGACGGCGGGTCTCTCATTTCCGTCGACCCGGGGTAATCGCGTTGCGGCAGACCGGAAATCGATACGAGCGCATTCGCCCCGGGTAATGCCACCCGGGACGGGCCGGGGCGGAAAGCGGGTTGCCGGACAATTCCGCGAAACCGCCGACGACGCGATTCCGCACGTGATCAGCAGCGTCGGATCGCAAATAGGACCCGCTAGTCGGGGGCGGTCCGAGCGGTCAGCTCGTAGATCCGGTAGGCGGTCCGAATTACCGGGTGCGAGACGTTGCGGACCTCCACCCCGCCCGCGGTGCGGCCGAACTCGGTGCCGCCGTGGGCGTGTCCGTGGATCGCGAGGTGCGCGCCGCCCGCGTCCACCGCGTCGGCCAGCTCCGCGCAGCCGAGGCCCGGATAGATCTTCGGCGGTTCGCCGACGAGGGTGTCGACGACGGGGGAGAAGTGCATGAGCGCGATGCGCAGGTCGCTGTCGAGGGATTCGAGGGCCGCGCGCAGGCGGGCGGCGTCGGCGGGACCGCGGCGGTACCGGGCCCGGTGCTCGGCGCTGCCCTCGTCGGGATTGCCGGGGTGGCCCGGGAATCCGCCACTGCCGCCCATCACCCCGGCGACGCCGAGCCGAATACCGTTGACGGGCACTGTGATCGCGGTGCCGTCGAGCACCTGAACGTCGATCTCGCCGAGCCGCACCGCGATCCGGAAGCCGAGCCGCCGGTCGTGATCGTGGTTGCCGAGGACCGCGACCACCGGCACCGGCAGGTCGGCGATCTCGGCGCACAGCACCTCGGTGTCCCGCACGGTGCCGCCGTTGGTCAGATCTCCGGCCAGCAGCAGCACGTCGGCGCGTTCACCCAGGTCCAGCAGGGCCGAGCGGAAACGGCCGCGCAGGGTTTCGCGCATATGCAGATCACCCACCGCCGCCACCCTGACACGGCCGGGTCCGAGGTCGCCGCGGCCGGTTCCCCCGGCGGATTCCTGCCCCTCGGTACGGCCCATACGGTCAGCCAGCCACACGAACGACCGACGTGTCAACGCTATTCGGCCGGCGGCCGGCGAGACCACCTCACCTAGTCGCCGATCGGCTCCAGCCGCAGCGGGACGCCGATGCGGTTCCACAGGTTGATCTGCGCGGTCACCGCGACCAGACCGGCCCGCTGGCCGTCGTCGAAGTGCTTCTCGACGCCCGCCCAGATCTCGTCGCTCACCCCGTGCGGGCCGAGCTGTGTTGCGGCCTCGGCGTATTCGAGCGCGGCCCGCTCGGCCGGGGTGAACAGCGCCGACTCGCGCCAGGCGGCGAGGTGCCAGAGCCGGCGCTCGGTCTCGCCTTCCTTGCGGGCCTCGGTGGAGTGCATGTCGACGCAGAAGAGGCAACCGTTGAGCTGGGAGACCCGGATCTTCACCAGCTCGCGCACGGTGGCGTCGAGCGGGCCGCGCCGGATCGCGGTCTCGGCGGCGAGCCAGGCCTGGTAGACCTCGGGAGCGGCCTCGTGCATGGTCAATCGCGACATCGTGTCGTCCTTCCTGGGATGGTGTGTACCCCTTGGACGAGACAGGTCCCGCGGACGTGACGGGCGGGCTGCTATGGCCTCGATCACACTCGAGGTACGGCGGTCACGTCGCCGTTGCCTTGGATTAGCCGAAATTGGCCGAAACACCCCGAGGCGGACAATAATCCGCACGTGGGAACCGCTCTACTGATCGCCCTGAGTCTGTTGTGCTTCGTCACCGGACCGGCGTTGGCGCTGGTCATCGTGTCCGCGGTGCGCCGGTCCGCCCGGCATGTCGCCGCCGAACTCCGGCGTGGCGCGGATGAATCGGGTTCCGGTGGATCGGTCACGCGATCCACCGGAACCCGATCCGGCACCGGTCACCCCTGAGCCGGTGCGCGGGCGGGCCCGCTACGGCCGCGTCAGTGAGGCGTAGCGAGCAATGTGCTGGTCGGTGGTGCCGAACTCGTACTGGACAGCGGTCAGACGCTTGAAGAAGTGACCGATGGCGAGTTCCTCGGTCATGCCCATGGCGCCGTGCAGCTGCACCGACTCCTGGCCGATCCTGCGGGCGGCGCGGCCCACGGTGGCCTTGGCGGCCGAGGCCGCGCGGGCCCGCTCGGCGGCGGGGGCGTCCAGCTTCAGGGTCACCAGATACGTTGCGGCTACGGCCTGTTCCAGCTCCAGCAGCATGTCCACCATGCGGTGCTGCAGGGCCTGGAAGCTGCCGATCGGGACGCCGAACTGGCGGCGCTGCTTGGCGTAGGCGACGGTGTCGTCGACCACCTTGCGCATGGCCCCGACCGTTTCCGCGCACACCGCCGCGATGGCCTCGTCCACGGTCGCGGCGATGGCCTCGCCGGCGGACGCGAGCAGCAGGGCGTCGGCGGGGACGCGCACAGCGTCGAAGGTCAGATCGGCGGCCTGACGCTCGTCGATGGTCCGGTAGGCGCGTGCGGTCAGGCCCGCGGGCAGCGCGGCCGGGTCGACATCGACGGCGAACAGGGCGATCTCGCCGTCCGCGACCGCGGTCACCAGCAGGTGGGTGGCCAGCGGGGCCGCGGTCACCACCGTCTTCTCGCCGGTGATCACCCAGTCGTCGCCGTCGCGCACCGCCGTGGCCGCCACCGCGGTGTAGTCGTAGCCGGATCGCGGCTCCAGCGCGGCGAATCCGGTCACCACCTCACCGGCGGCGATGCCCGCCAGCAGGTCCTCGGCGCGCTTGCCGGTGGCGCGGCGCAGCAGGCCGCCGCCCACCACGACGGTGTCCACGTACGGCTCCAGCACCAGGGCCCCGCCCAGCGCCTCGGCGATGATCATGGTCTCGACCGGTCCGCCCCCGATGCCGCCCGCCGACTCCGGCAGGCTCGCCCCGAGAATCCCGACCTCCTCGGCCAGGCCGCGCCAGATCTCCGGCTGCCACCCGGCCCCCGTGCGCGCCGCGGCCCGGCTCGCCTCCAGGGGGTAGCGGGCCGTCAGGAACTCGGTGACGGTGTCGCGCAGCAGTTCTTGTTCCGCGGTGAAAGAGAAGTCCATGTCACAGTCCCAGGGTGGCTTTGGCGATGATGTTGCGCTGAATCTCGTTGCTGCCGGCGTAGATCGAGCCGGCCCGGTCGTTGAAGTACCGCAGCGCGGCGACCGCCTGCCATTCCTCGCCCGCGACGAAACCGTCGGCGGGCGGGGTGAAGTCGGCGATCGGGCCGCCCGGCATGGTGGCGTGCGGCTGATAGGCGCGGCCCCGCGGACCGGCGGCCTCCAGTGCCAGCTCGGTCAGCGCCTGGCTCAGCTCGGTGCCCAGGATCTTGAGCGTGGACGCGGCCGGACCCGGGTCCTTGCCGCTGGAAACCAGTGCGAGCGTGCGGTATTCGAGGATCTCCAGCACATCGGCGCGCAGCCGGGCATCGGCCAGCTTGGCGGCGAAGGCGGGGTCGTCGATGAGCGCGCCGCCGCCCGGGGCGACCTGCTCGGTCGCGGCCTGCGCCAGCTCCTCGGCCATCACCTGCAGGGCCGGGGCGACCGCGCCGCCGCCGCGCTCGAAGTTGAGCAGGAACTTGGCCACGGTCCAGCCGTCGTCGATCTGGCCCAGCACGTTCGCCTTCGGCACCCGGACCTGATCGAAGAACACCTGGTTCTGCACCTGCTCGCCGGAGGTCATGACCAGCGGCCGGATCTCGATGCCCGGGGTGCGCATATCGATCAGCAGGAAGGTGATGCCTTGCTGCTTCTTGGCCTGCTTGGAGGTGCGGACCAGCGCGAAGATCCAGTTCGCCTCGGTGGCGTGGGTGGTCCAGATCTTGGAGCCGGTGACCACCAGGTCCTCGCCGTCGGCGACCGCGGCCATGGACAGCGAGGCCAGGTCCGACCCGGCCTCGGGCTCGGAGTAGCCCTGGCAGAAGAAGACCTCGCCGGTGAGGATGCCGGGCAGGAAGAAGTCCTTCTGCTCTTGCGTGCCGAACGCCATGATCGCGTGCGAGACCATGCGAATTCCCATGGGGGACAGGTTCGGCGCCCCGGCCAGGGTGCATTCGCGGCCGAAGATGTAGTGCTGGGTGAGGCTCCAGTCGCAGCCGCCGTACGTCACCGGCCAGGCCGGGGCTGCCCAGCCGCGCTCGTGCAGGATGTGCTGCCACTCCATGCTGGCCTCGTGGTCCGGGTAGACGCTGGTCGCCAACCGTCCCGCTCGGCGTAGATCGTCCGTTAACTTTTCGTCGAGAAAGCTGCGCACTTCATCACGAAACGCCAGATCAGCAGGCGACCAGTCAAGGTCCACGATGACTCCTTGTCCGAGAACTGGTATCAACCATCTCATCGCATCCCCCCTGCTGGCAAATGTGCTGGCACCCGCCATCACTTGAATCCCTTGAACATTCCAATGTGGAGGTTTATCCTGGATTCACGTTCCACAATGGAATATCCGGCAATGCCCGACCGTTAAGGATCGACATGGACATCACCACCGGCACCCGCGCCTCCGACGCCGAGCGCGCCCAGATCGCCGATCTCCTGGGCCGCCACCTGTCCGAAGGCCGCCTGGACCTCGCCGAATACAACGACCGCCTCACCAGCGTCTACGCCACCGCCACCCGCGAAGACCTCCAGCTGGTCCTGCGGGACCTGCCGAAACTCTCGAAGACCGTTGCGCCGCAGACCACTTCGCGCACCCGCCTGCCGCTCTGGCAGCAGATCGAGGGCAGTGCCTGGCTCGGCGTGAGCCTGCTGTGCCTGTTCATCTGGGCCGCGATCTCGGTGGCCGCAGGCGAATTCACCTATCCCTGGCCCATCTGGGTCATCGGCCCCTGGGGTGCGGTGCTGATCTTCCGCGTCGTCATGGGCTGGGAATCCGCCGCCTGGAACCGCTACCGCGCCCGCTGACCCGCGACCCGGATCGCGCCGTGGCGCAGAAGGGACGCGGGGTCGGCATACTCGGGGCAATCTTCGGTGAGCGGGTAGTCTGAGCCGCTGTGCACCTGAAGAGTCTGACGTTGAAGGGGTTCAAGTCCTTCGCGTCCGCGACGACGTTGCGATTCGAGCCGGGGATCACCTGTGTGGTGGGGCCCAACGGGTCGGGCAAGTCGAACGTCGTCGACGCGCTCACCTGGGTGATGGGTGAGCAGGGCGCGAAAGCGCTGCGGGGCGGGAAGATGCAGGACGTCATCTTCGCCGGTACCGCGGGCCGCGCCCCGCTCGGTCGTGCCGAAGTCACGCTGACCATCGACAACTCCGACGGGGTGCTGCCCATCGAGTACTCGGAAGTGTCGATCACCCGCCGCATGTTCCGTGACGGCGCCGGCGAGTACGAGATCAACGGCAACTCCTGCCGGTTGATGGACGTGCAGGAATTGCTGTCGGACTCCGGCATCGGCCGCGAGATGCACGTCATCGTCGGTCAGGGTCAGCTCTCGGCGATCCTGGAATCGCGGCCGGAGGATCGGCGGGCCTTCATCGAGGAGGCCGCGGGCGTGCTCAAGCACCGGCGGCGCAAGGAGAAGGCGGTCCGCAAGCTGGACGCCATGCAGGCCAATCTGGCCCGACTCACCGACCTCACCACCGAACTGCGCAGGCAGCTCAAGCCGCTGGGCCGTCAGGCCGAGGTGGCGCGTCGCGCCGCGACCGTCCAGTCCGAACTGCGGGACGCCCGACTGCGGCTCGCCGCCGACGATCTGGTCAGCCGCCGCCGCGAACTCGAGAGCCAGCAGAGCAAGGAGGCCTACGCGCGTGAGCAGCACGTCACCGTGCAGGCCGAACTCGATGCCGCCAATGCCGCACTGGCACAGCAGGAATTCGAGCTGTCCAAGCTGACCCCCAGCGCCGAGGCCGCCGCGCAGACCTGGTTCCAGCTGTCCGCGCTGACCGAACGCGTCAACGCCACTATCCGGATCGCACGTGATCGCGCGCGCAACCTGACCATCGAGCAACCGACCGGCACCGGTCGAGATCCGGAACAGCTGGAGCGCGAAGCGGATCGGGTCGAGGCCGAAGAAGCCGAACTGCGCGAAGCCGTCGAAATCGCCACCGAGACGCTGGAAGCGGCCCGCGAGCAACTCTACGAACGCGAGCAGGCCGCCAAGGCCGCCGAGCAGGCGCACCTGGCCGCCGTCCGCGCCGTCGCCGACCGTCGCGAGGGCTTGGCCCGGCTCTCCGGCCAGGTCGACACCCTGCGCATCCGCGCCCAGTCCGTGGACGGCGAGGTGGCCCGCATGTCCACCGCGATCGCCGAGGCCCGCCGCCGTGGCGAGGACGCCCATGCCGAATTCGAGGCCGTGCAGGGCGAACTCGACGAACTCGACGCCGGCGAGGAAGGCCTCGACCACGCCTACGAGCACGCCGCGCAGGCCCTCGCGCTGGCCGACCAGCGCGTCACCGAACTACGTGAACAGGACCGCGAGGCCGGCAAACGCGTCGCCTCCCTCACCGCCCGCATCGAAGCCCTCGCCATGGGCCTGCGCCGCAAGGACGGCGCGGCCTGGCTGCTCGAGCACCGCGCCGACGGACTGCTCGGCCCGCTGTCCGGCCTGATCCGCGTGCACGGCGGCTTCGAGTCCGCGGTCGCCGCGGCCCTCGGTCCGCTGGCCGACGCCGTGGCCGCCGACACCGGACCCGCCGCGCACGCCGCGGTGCGCGCGCTCAAGGAGACCGACGGCGGCCGCGCCGCCCTGGTCTACGCCGACGCCGCGCACCTCGCTGCGGCGCAGGCGAATTCCCCCCTGCCCTGCCCCGCCCGCTGGCTCGCCGATGTGGTCGACTGCCCCGCCAACCTGCGCGGCGCGATCACCGCCCTCACCGCGGGCATCGCCGTCGCCGACGACCTCGCCACCGCCGCGCAGGTCATCGCGGCGCGCCCGGAACTGCGGGTCGTCACCCGCGACGGCGACATCACCGGCAGCGGCTGGCTGCTCGGCGGCTCCGACCGCGCCCCCAGCCAGCTCGAGGTGCAGGCCGACATCGATTCCGCCACCGCCGAATTGGCGTCCTGGCAGCGGCAGGCCGAGGAACTGGAAGCCGCGCTGGCCGGGGCGCTCGCGGAGCAGACCGACCGCAAGGAAGCCGTCGACCACGCCCTGCTCGCCCTGCACGAATCCGACCAGGCCCTGGTCGCCATCTACGACCGGCTCGGCCGCCTCGGCCACGCCGCCCGCGGCGCCCAGCGCGAATGCGACCGGCTGCTGGCCCAGCGCGCCGACGCCGAGACCGGCCGCGAGGAAACCCTCGCCAAGCTCGCCGAACTCGAGGACCGGCTGCGCCACGCCGAGGACGAACAGGCCGACCTGGACCCGGAATCCGCGGGCACCGAGACCGCCGGGTACGCCCGCGAGGAGGCCGCCGCCGCCCTCGCCGAGGTCCGCTCCATGGAGGTCGAGGCCCGCCTGGCCGTGCGCACCGCCGAGGAACGCGCGGAATCGGTGCGCGGCAAGGCCGATTCGCTGCGCCGCGCCGCCCGCGCCGAACGCGAGAACCGGGCCCGCGCCGAACGCGCCCAGTCGGCCCGCCGCCAGGCCGCCGCCCTCGCCGCCGTGGTCGCCGCGTCCGCGGAGAAGATCGCCGCCGAACTCGAGCAGGTGGTGGCCCAGGCCGCCGCCCGCCGCGACGAATTGGTGCGCCGCCGTGGCGAATACGCCGCCCAGGCCGATCAGACCAAGGAGCGTTCACGCGCCCTGAACACCCAGCTCGCCCAGCTCACCGACGCCGTGCACCGTGACGAGGTGGCCCGCGCCCAGGCCGCGCTGCGCATCGAACAGGTCGAGACCACCATCGCCGAACAGTTCGGCGTCAGCCTCGACGACCTCATCGCCGAATACGGCCCCGACGTCCCCATGCCGCCCACCGCGCTGGAGATGATGGAGTACGAGCAGGCGCGCGAGCGAGGCGACGCGGTCAGTGAGCCGCAGCCCATGCCCTACGACCGCGCCACCCAGGAACGCCGCGCCAAGCGGCTCGAGAAGGACCTGGTCACCCTCGGCAAGGTGAATCCCCTGGCGTTGGAGGAGTTCGCGGCCCTCGAGGAGCGCTACACCTTCCTCAACACCCAGCTCGAGGACGTCAAGAAGGCCCGCCAGGACCTGCTCGACGTGGTCGCCGAGGTCGACGAGCGCATCCTGCAGGTCTTCACCGAGGCCTACGAGGACGTGGAACGCGAGTTCACCGGCGTCTTCGGCCGCCTGTTCCCCGGCGGTGAGGGGCGGCTGCTGCTCACCAACCCCGCGGACATGCTCACCACCGGCGTCGAGGTCGAGGCCCGCCCGCCCGGCAAGAAGGTCAAGCGGCTGTCGCTGCTCTCCGGTGGCGAGAAGTCCTTGGCCGCGGTCGCTTTCCTGGTGTCGATCTTCCGCGCCCGGCCTTCTCCCTTCTATGTGATGGACGAGGTCGAGGCCGCGCTGGACGACACCAACCTGCGCCGGCTCATCGGACTGTTCGAGCAGCTGCGGGAGAAGAGCCAGCTGATCGTGATCACCCACCAGAAGCCGACCATGGAGATCGCCGACGCCCTCTACGGCGTCAGCATGCGCGGTGACGGCATCACGCAGGTGATCTCGCAGCGGATGCGCGGGGAGAACCTGGTCGGCGCGACGCCGTAGATTCGCCGCGGTGTCCCGCTGAGCGGGAATTCATCCCGATGTCAGAGTGAAACACCTGCGCGTCCCATTGTGTTGCCGCTAGCGTCCGGCCCCATGAAGCGCTCCATCGCCGTCCTGGCCGCCGGACTCACCGTCGGCCTCGCCGCTCCGCTCCCGCTCGCCCTCGCCGACACCGGATCCGCCGGGTCCGGCTCGGGCACGGGATCCCTGTCGGGTTCCGGCGGCAGCAACGCCAACCTCCCGCCCTACAGCCAGTGGATCAGCGACGTCACCACCGTCGCCAATGCCGCCCAGGCCTACCTGACCACCGCGCTGCCGGGCGTCACCAAGCCGGCCATCGTCCTCGACATCGACAACACCTCGCTGGAGACCAGCTACCACGCGGCACCCATCACCCCGGCCATCCCGCCCATGCTGACGCTGGCCAAGTGGGCGAAAAGCCAAGGCGCGTCGATCATCTTCGTGACCGGCCGCCCCTCGGTGATGAACATCTACAGCCAGATCAACCTGACCACGGTCGGCTACCCGGTCGACGGCCTCTACGGCGGCGGCCTCACCACCGGGTCCTCCGGCGCGGGCGCGCTCGCCGACTACAAGACCGCCACCCGCGCCTCGATCGAGGCCCAGGGCTACACCATCGTCGCCAATATCGGTAACAGCGCTTCCGACCTGTCCGGCGGCCACGCCCAGCAGACCTTCAAGCTGCCCGACTACAACGGCGCGCTGAACTGATCCACCCGGACCCCGATCGAGCCCGAGCTCGTCAATCCAGCAGCGACTTCAACCGCGCCGCACCGGATTCGGCGAGCCACGCCTCGAAAGTCCGCAGGCCGGGATGGATCTCGCGGACCGCCGGGATATCGGCGTGCCAGCCCCGGCCCTCCCGGGACAGCCGCCAGACCACAGCGACCTCGGGGCCCATGGCCTCGGCATCGGCCGGCGAGGCCTCCACATAGCGGACCTGATGCCCGGTCGCGGCGGTGATGGCCGCCGCGGCCTCGGTCATGGTGAGAGCGTCACCGGCCAACTCCAGGACCTCGCCGTGGAAGCGGGCCGGATCGTCGAAGGCCAGCTGCGCGATCACCGCGATGTCCTCGATCGCGATGGACTGGATCGGCTTGTCCGCCGGGAACAGATGCCGGTGCACGCCGTCGTTGATGCCGTCCACCGGGAAGCCCCGCATGAGGTAGTTCTCCATGAACCGGACCGGACGCAGGATCGTCCAGTGCAGGCCGCTCGCGCGCAGCGCCGCCTCCACCCGGCGTTTGCCCTGCGCACCCCACTGGCCGTCCTCGGTCAGCGAGGCGACGGTCGTGAAAACGATGTACTCGACGCCGGCCGCGCCGGCCGCGTCGATGAAGGCTGCGCCGCGCGCGACCTCCAGGTCGACATCCCAGCCGTCGGGGCCGAAAGCGGCGGGCGGCACCAGGAACGCCGCTCCCACACCCGCCAGGGCCGGCGCCAGGGTCTCGGGCCGGTCGAAGTCGCCGACGGCGAGCTCCGCGCCCGCCGCGGCGAGGGCCTGCGCCGCAGCCGATTCCGGATCGCGCACCAGGACGCGCACCGACCGGCCGGTGTCGAGCAGCCGGCGCGCGGTGACCCCACCCTGCTTGCCGGTCGCGCCGGTCACCAAGATCAGGTCATGACGAGAGGACGCCAGATCCTTCTGAGTAGACATTCTCACCCGTTCGTTCGGTAGTATTCGGGTCAGTCGACCCGGATATGCACGCTAGGACCACCGCGTTTCCGTTGGCCAGCACCGGAAAGGACGCGCGTAACGAAATGCCCGCACCCACCAGCGGCCTCGCCCCCAAGTCCCGCGCCGACGCGCGCCGCAATCGCGCCCTGGTCCTGGCCGCCGCCCACCGCGCCCTCGCGGAGGGCGGGCTCGCGGTCTCCCTGGCCGAGGTGGCCCGCCGCGCCGGGGTCGGCGCGGGCACCGTGTACCGCCATTTCCCCACCAAGACCGCGCTGCTGGAAGCCGTTATGCAGCAACGCATCGACCGGCTCACCGGCCTGGGCCACCGGCTGCGCGACGCCCCTGACGCCGGGACCGCCTTCTTCGCTTTCTGCGCCGAGGTGATCACCTCCAGCCATCGCAACCAGGCCGTGTGCGACATGGTCAACAATGACGGCTGGCCGCGTGAACTGGTGCGCGACGCCGGAGCCCGTTTCCACGCCGCCCTCGGCGACCTGCTCACCGCCGCCCAGCGGCAGGGCTCGGTCCGCGCCGACCTCACCGTTCCCGACGTTCTCGCCCTGTTCACAGGATGTGTTGCGATCCAACGCCTGTCCCCGGACCGCGAGCTGTCCCGCCCCGCCGCCCTCGTCCTGGACGCCATGCGCACCCGCCCCCCGGCGCGGCCCGTAACGAAACGTGGGAACGCGATGGCCGCGCGTGACGAAACGGCCATCCGTGACGAAACCCCGGCCCCGCATTGCCCGATCTGCGCCACCCCGATCCACCCGACCGGCACCGGCCGCCCCGCGCGCTATTGTTCGGCAGCCTGCCGTCAGAAGGCCCACCGCCGCCGCCACGCGGTACCCGCCTGACCCCTCCGCCGGGCCCCGATGAAAGCCGTTGGGGCCCTTCGTGACCTGCGTGTGCCCAAACGGATGCGAAGGTGTGACGAGGGGGCTGAATCGGCGAAAAATACTGGTAGAAGGCCATATACGGCGTTGCGGTATGCCCCCGCGAACCGCCGGTGGGCAGTACGCTCCCTGCGTGGTTTGGGTGTCGGCCGCGGCGTTCGGTGCCGCATGGTGGCTCGGTTTGTATCTACTGGCGCGGGATCCGCGAAAGCTGTTGTTACGCAGAGCGGCAATCGGATTGCTGGCGTTCGCCGCCGCGGTGGTGGCGGATCGGATGGCAGGGGGGAGTCCCTGGTTCGACGGTGTGCGCATCGTGCTGGTGTGCGCCCCGGTGCTGGCCTTCAGCGGTGTCTTCGTGCGGCTGCTGCCCGCCGGGGTGGAACGCGTCGACCGCTGGTGGCGGGTCGGGCTGGTGCCGCTGTGCGCGGTGCTGGCGATGCCGGCCGCGGGCGGTTTCCTGCCTGCGGGCTACGTGCTCGGCGCGGTCACCCTGCTGGCCCTGCTCGGCACCATGCTGGCCATGCTCGGCCAGCAGGCCGAATGGTCCGAGGACTCACGCCGTTCCGCGGCCGGGCTGCTCACCGTGGGCGCGCTGCTGCTCGGGATGAGCGCGGCGCTCATCCTGCTCGGGTTCAACGTGCTGCCCAGCACGGCCATGCTGTCGGTGACCGCCGCCGACCTGGTGGTGCTGGGCCTGGGCATCGCGGTGCTCGACGCCTACGACGAGGGTGAGGCGCTGCGCGCGGACATGACCCACTCGCTGGTCATCTCGGCGGCCACCGCGGCCGTGTTCGGTGGCCAGGCGGCGCTCACCCTGGCCCTGGCGGGGGAGCGGCCCGCGCTGGTGGCGCTGTTCTTCGGGGCCATCGCCGGTTCCATCACCCTGCAGGTGCTCAACGGCCCGCTGCACGCGGGCGCGGACCGGGTGGCGTTCGCCTCCGATCCGCGACTGTTCGCGGCCCGGGTCGAATTGCGCAGCGCCACCGAGGCTTTGCTGCGCAAGGGCGTTGACGACTAGAGCGGGCGTTGACGACTGGAGCGGGCGCTGACGACTAGAGCAGGTCGCTGACGTCGTCGGGGACGTCGACGGCGTATTTGCGCAGCGTCTCCATGGGCACCACCTCGAGGGCGTTCTCATGGGTGGCGGCCAGCACCACGGGTGCGGCCACCCCGTCCTCGTGGGCGTGCAGCCAGCGCACCGCCACCACGCACCAGCGGTCACCCGGTTGCAGGCCGGGGAAGTTGTTCTCCGGCCGCGGGGTGACGAGGTCGTTGCCGATCGACTTCTGGTGCTCCAGGAATTCCGCGGTCACCACCGTGCAGACGGTGTGGCTACCCAAATCCTCGGGACCGGTGCTGCAGCATCCGTCCCGGTAGAAGCCGGTGAGAGGATCGGTGCCACACTCCTCCAGCGGTCCCCCAAGCACATTTCGATCGGTCACGTCGCCGATCCTATTGTCTCGGTGTCGCATTCGCCGCTCCTTCCGCACTGTGGCACGTAGTCGAGCAGACCGGTTGGTAGATGGTCGGATTTTCGGCCCACACCCCGGCGTGTCGTACATCCCACGGCCCCGCCGTGTGATATCGGCCACGGCCCCCGACGCGACGGTAGGTGCGTGAATCCGACATGGCAACCGCCTCTGAAAGGATGGGGACGTGACGACTGCAGAAGTTTGGATTCTCATCGCCGCCATCGCCGCGGTGCTGCTCGTGGCGCTGGTTGCCGGATATGCCCTGAACAAGCGCCGCCGGATCTCGCTGACCCCGGAGGTCACCGAGACCAAGGAGCTGACCGACAGGTCCGGCGGATACCAGGCCGCGAGCGGATTCAGCTTCAGCCAGGGCACCTCCGCGCCCGAACGCGAGCAGGTCCCGGCCACCAAGGACAAACCGGTGCCGCTCCCGCCCGAGCGCACCGACGACGAGGGGCAGCCGCACATCGGCGACGACGCGGCCATTCCGCGCGACTCCGGCAAGCGCAGCATCCACGAGGTGCGTCTCCCGGAACCTGTCCAGGGGCCCGAACCCGCCGCGGCCGCGGAGACCGTCACGCCCGCCGAGGACGCGACCGCGAGCGTGGCCGACACCACCGCGAGCGCCGCCGAGGAGACCGCTCCCGCCACCGATGCGGCAGTCACGCCCGCCACCGACGCCCCCGCCGAGTCGGATGACGCCGCGGCCCGCGCCGCGGCCGTCGAGGCCGCCGAAGCGGCCGGGGAGATCGCCGCGGGCAAGGCCGCCGGTGATGTCGCCGAGCAGCCGCTCTCGCAGGAGGCCGCGGCCGAGGAAGCCGCCGAGGCCGCCGTCGCCGCCGCCGAGATCGCGGCGGGCGCCGAGGCCGCTGTCGCCGCCCACGCCGGTGCGCACGCCCCCGAGACCACCGCTCCGGCCGAGGCCGCCGCCCCGGCGATCGCCGAGATCGAACCCACCGCGGGACGTCTCACCAAGCTGCGCGGCCGCCTGTCCCGTTCTCAGAACGCCGTCGGCAAGTCCCTGCTGGGGCTGCTCGGCGGTGGCGATCTGGACGAGGACTCCTGGGAGGAGATCGAGGACACCCTCGTCATGGCCGACCTGGGCACCGCCAGCACCGCCGCCATCGTGGAACGTCTGCGCGAGGAGATGGCCGGACGCAGCATCCGCACCGCCGCCGACGCCCGCGCGCTGCTGCGCGAGGTGCTCGTCGAAGCGCTACGTCCGGAGCTGGATCGCTCCATCCGCGCGCTACCGCACCACGATCACCCCTCGATCCTGCTGGTCGTGGGCGTGAACGGCACCGGAAAGACCACCACCACCGGCAAATTGGCGCGTGTGCTGGTCGCCGACGGCCGCCGCGTGCTGCTGGGCGCGGCCGACACCTTCCGGGCCGCGGCCGCCGATCAGCTGCAGACCTGGGGTGAGCGCGTGGGCGCCGACACCGTGCGCGGCAAGGAGGGCGCGGACCCCGCCGCCGTGGCGTTCGACGCGGTGTCGGCCGGTATCGATCGCGGCGTGGACGTGGTGCTCATCGACACCGCGGGCCGCCTGCACACCAAGACCGGCCTGATGGACGAGCTGGGCAAGGTCAAGCGCGTGGTCGAGAAGAAGGCCGCCGTCGACGAGGTCATCCTGGTGCTGGACTCCACGGTCGGTCAGAACGGTCTGATGCAGGCGCGGGTCTTCGCCGACGTCGTGGACATCACCGGTGTGGCGCTGACCAAGCTGGACGGAACCGCCAAGGGCGGCATCGTCTTCCAGGTGCAGCATGAGCTGGGCGTACCGGTCAAACTGGTCGGTTTGGGTGAGGGTGCGGATGATCTTGCTCCCTTCGAACCCGGCGCCTTCGTCGACGCCCTGCTGGGTTAATCCCTACTGAACTGCGCCGATATCGAAACCAACATCATCCTCACAATGCTGTCGTAACAGTGGTGCGGGACCGGAAACGTGACCGCAACACTGCAATCTCATCCGTTCACCTACGCGAAACGCCGCAGGATCACGGAGGAAACACCGACTGACGAATCTCATTGCAGGCTTATGCGCAGGTTGCTGCGGGGCCAGAGATGAGGAGGACATAAGGTGGCGTTTCCCGTAATCGGTGCAGCCGACACCGGCGACACCGCATGGATGCTGGCCAGTTCAGCACTCGTGCTTCTGATGACACCCGGATTGGCGTTCTTCTACGGCGGTATGGTCCGCTCGAAGAACGTCCTGAACATGATCATGATGAGCATCGCCTCGATGGGCGTGATCACTGTTCTATGGGCGCTGTACGGCTTCTCCGTCGCCTTCGGCGACGACAAGGGCAGCCTGATCGGCAGCCCGACCCAGTACTTCGGGCTGAAGTCGCTGTTCGGTGGCACCTACCTGGCCAGCAGCACCGACCAGACGATCAAGTCGGCCATCCCCCTGGCGGGAACGGTGCCGGCGACGGTCTTCGTGGCCTTCCAGCTCATGTTCGCGATCATCACCGTCGCCCTGATCTCCGGTGCGGTAGCCGACCGCCTGAAGTTCGGGTCCTGGGTGCTGTTCTCGGCCGTGTGGGCCACCGTGGTCTACTTCCCGGTCGCGCACTGGGTCTTCGCCTTCGACGGCGTCACCGGTGAGCACGGCGGCTGGATCGCCAACAAGCTCAAGGCGATCGACTTCGCCGGTGGTACCGCGGTCCACATCAACGCCGGTGTCGCGGGCCTCGTCCTGGCGATCGTCCTCGGCAAGCGCAAGGGCTGGCCGAAGACCCCGATGCGTCCGCACAACCTGCCGTTCGTGATGCTCGGCGCCGGTCTGCTGTGGTTCGGCTGGTACGGCTTCAACGCCGGTTCGGCCGTCGGCTCCAACGGCATCGCGGGCGCCACCTTCGTCACCACCACCGTCGCCACCGGTGCCGCCATGCTGGCCTGGCTGCTCGTGGAGAAGATCCGCGACGGTCACGCCACCTCGCTGGGCGCCGCCTCGGGCATCGTGGCCGGTCTGGTCGCCATCACCCCCTCCTGCTCCTCGGTCAACGTCATCGGCGCGCTCGCCATCGGTGTGGTCGCCGGTGTCCTCTGTGCTCTCGCGGTGGGCCTGAAGTTCAAGTTCGGCTTCGACGACTCGCTCGACGTGGTGGGCGTCCACCTGGTCGGCGGTATCGCGGGCACCCTGATGGTCGGCCTGGTCGCCGCCCCCGAGGCCCCGGCCGCGGTCAAGGGTCTGTTCTACGGCGGCGGCTTCGATCAGCTGATCAAGCAGGCCGTGGGAGCCGGTGCGGTGCTTGCCTTCTCGGGCATCGCGACCCTGATCATCGCGCTCGCCATCAAGTACACCATCGGTCTCCGGGTGAACGAGGAAGCCGAGTTCCAGGGCTTGGATGAGTCCGAGCACGCAGAATCGGCATACGATTTCGCTGCTGTGAGTGGTGCGGCGCGCACCGCCGCCGTCAAGGAGGCATGACGAACATGAAACTGATCACTGCGATCGTGAAGCCGTTCACCCTGGAGGACGTGAAGACCGGCCTGGAGCAGGCGGGCGTGCTCGGCATGACCGTCAGCGAGGTGCAGGGCTACGGCCGTCAGAAGGGCCACACCGAGGTCTACCGCGGCGCCGAGTACTCGGTTGATTTCGTCCCGAAGGTCCGGGTCGAGGTTGTGGTGGACGATGCCTCCGTCGACAAGGTCGTCGAGGTCATCGTCGAAGCCGCCCGCACCGGCAAGATCGGCGACGGCAAGGTCTGGGTCACCCCGGTCGACGCCATCGTCCGGGTGCGCACCGGCGAACGCGGTTCCGACGCTCTGTAATTCGAGCGGGATCCCCGTGGCGGCCCCGGCCCGTCGGTGTCGAAACCGGCGGTGACGGGGCCGTCCCCGTTCCGGGGCGGCGAACTGAATTGAATCGAGAGGGGCGGTTGTGGGTTTCCAGCAGGAACGCGAAGACAAGGCCGAGGGCACCAAAGTCCCCGGAGGCGCCTCGGACCTGGTCCGGGCCCGCAACCAGCTGCTGGGCGAGCACGGCTCGAACGGCCGCGCCACCCGTCTCGACGCCGAGGCCCTGCGTGAGGCCCTGGTGGATCTCTACGACCTGTGGCTGACCACCAAGGGCCATGAGGTCGGCATCACCGCCGACAGCGGGCTCGCCCTGGTCGCGGTGGGCGGACTGGGCCGCCGGGAGATGCTGCCCTATTCCGACCTGGATCTGGTGCTGCTCTACGACGACGTCGACCCCGCCCGGGTCGCCGAGGTCGCCGATCAGCTCTGGTATCCGCTGTGGGACGCCCACATCAAGCTCGATCACAGCGTGCGCACCGTCCCGCAGGCGTTGCGCGTGGCCGCCGACGATCTCACCGCCGGCCTCGGCATGCTCGAGGCGCGGCACATCGTCGGCGACGACGGATTGAGCAATCTGCTCATCGGCGGCGTGCGCCGGGACTGGCGGGCCGGGATCCGGTCCCGTTTCGACGCCCTGATCGAGCAGGCCCAGACCCGCTGGCGCCGGAGCGGAGACGTCGCCCACCGCGCCGAACCCGATCTCAAGAACGGGCGCGGCGGACTGCGGGACATCCAGTTGCTGGACGCCCTCGCCATCGCACAACTGACCGACGCCATGCCGGGGCTCGGTCCGGAAGTGCCGGGCGGCGGGCTGAAGCAGGCGCACCGCCGCCTGCTCGATGTACGCACCGAGCTGCATCGGGTGGCGGGCCGCGCCCGCGACCAGCTGCGGGCCCAGGACGCCGACGAGATCGGGGCGGCCCTGCGGATCGGTGACCGCTTCGATCTGGCCCGCACGCTCAGCGACGCGGCCCGCACCATCGGCTACTCCACCGATGTCGGGCTGCGGACCGCCGGGAACGCGCTGCCCCGCCGCGGGCTCGCGCGCTTGCGCCGTGTTCCGGTGCGCCGACCACTCGATGAGGGGGTGGTCGAGCATTCCGGAGAAGTGGTGCTCGCCCGCGATGCCCGCCCGCAGCGCGATCCCGGCCTGATCCTGCGGGTGGCCGCGGCGTCGGCGCAGACCGGGCTGCCGATGTCGGCCAACACCCTCAACCGCCTCGGCGAGGACGCGCCCGAGCTGCGCGAGCCGTGGCCCAAGGAGGCGCTCAACGACCTGCTGGTGCTGCTGGGCGCGGGCCGCGGCAGCGTCGACGCCGTCGAGGCCCTGGACCGGACGGGCTTGTGGGGCAGGCTGTTTCCGGAATGGGGCGTGGTGCGTGACCTGCCGCCGCGCGACGCCATGCACACCTGGACCGTGGACCGCCACCTGATGGAGACCGTCGCCCAGGCCGGGGCGCTGTCCACCCGCGTCTCGCGCCCGGACCTGCTGCTGCTGGGCGCGCTGTTGCACGACATCGGCAAGGGCCGCACCGAGGATCACAGCGTGGTCGGCGCGGAACTGGCCGTATCGATCGGAAATCGCCTGGGGCTGTGGCCCTCCGACGTGCAGACGCTGGCGGCCATGGTGCGCCACCACCTGCTGCTGCCCGATACCGCCACGCGCCGCGACACTTCCGACTCCGACACCGTGAAGATGGTGATCGACGCCCTCGGCGGCGACCCGCACCTGCTGGAACTGCTGGCCGCGCTGGCCGAGGCCGACGCGCTGGCCACCGGGCCCGGGGTGTGGAACGACTGGAAGGCCTCGCTGATCGGCGACCTGGTCCGCAACTGCCGCCACGCCATGGCGGGTGATCCGCTGCCGGAGCCGACCCCGATCCCCGAGGAATTGCGCGCTCGCGCGGCATCCGGTGGCGTGCACGTGGATCTGAAGCCGGGGGACGGGCGCTACCACCACGTGGTCACCGTGGTCGCCCCGGACAGTCCGGGCCTGCTGTCGGAGGCCGCGGGCGTGCTGGCCGTGCATTCGCTGCGGGTGCTGTCGGCCGAGCTGGCCAGTGTGGGCGAGTCGGCCATCGACACCTTCGTGGTGGCCCCGCGTTTCGGTGATCCGCCGGACGCCGGTCTGCTGCGGCAGGAGCTGATCCGCGCCATCAACGGCGACCTGGATCTGGCGTCGGTGCTGGCCCGCAAGGAGCGCGACGCGGTCGGCACCCAGCCGAGTCCGTTCGCGCAGGCGCGGCCGCGGGTGTTCTGGCACGAGACCGCCGAGCCGGGGCGGGTGTTGCTGGAATTGCGGGCCGAGGACCGCATCGGGTTGCTGAACCGGTTGGCCGCGGCGCTGGCCGAATCGGGGGTGAACGTGTCGTGGGCGAAGGTGGTGACCATGGGTTCCGCGGTCGTCGACACCTTCTGCCTGGATCTGGGCGATACCGACACGCCCGGGCGGCGAGCCGAGATCTCGGCGGCGGTGCTCGCCGTGGTGCCGCCCCAACAACCGAAGAAATCGCCCGAATCAGACAGCTGAATCGGATCTTCCAGCGGTTTTCCGGTTGGAGAGCAGGAGACGGAAGTAACCGGCAAACCACGCGTTTGCCCGTTGATCAGAATGTTGCAGGAGATTTGCTGCAATGCGGTCGAGTGACCGGCGTCACACCCTAGTATTCCGCGTGCACGTGTCCGTCATGAGTCGCGAACACGAGGGGAGTGAGTCGGTGGCAATCGAAGTCGTTTCCGCGTCGATGATGACGAGCGATCTGACCGCGCACATCGCCCGCTGTGTCGGTGGCGACCGCTGGGTGGTCTCCTGGCTGCCCGGCCGGACCCTCACCGGGCAGCAGGCCGTGACCGCCATGACCATCGCCTCCGCCGTCACCGGCGAGAGCCCGTCGGACGCCGGCTGGGCGATCCTCGACGGGCTCGCCCTGGAGCTGGGCCTCACCGCCCGCGAGGCGGTCGGCATGGTTGCCATCGAGAAGCACGACCTGCGCCGCCCCGGCCCCCGCCCGCGGTCGCTCGAATAACCACTACCCTGGTATCTCGAGTGAACGTCCCTCGAGATCAGGAGCATCGGTGTTCGAATCCCTTTCCGACCGGTTGGCCGGTGCCCTCAAGGATCTGCGTGGCAAGGGACGCCTGTCGCCGGCGGACATCGACGCGACCGCTCGGGAGATCCGCCTGGCCCTGCTCGAGGCCGACGTCGCGCTGCCCGTGGTGCGCGGCTTCATCGCGAAGATCAAGGAGCGCGCCAAGGGCGCCGAGGTCTCCGCGGCGCTGAACCCGGCCCAGCAGGTCGTCAAGATCGTCAACGAGGAACTCATCAATATCCTCGGCGGCGAGACCCGGCGGCTGCGCCTGGCCAAGAACCCGCCCACCGTCATCATGCTGGCCGGTCTGCAGGGTGCCGGTAAGACCACCCTCGCGGGCAAGCTCGCCAAATGGCTGAAGGGCCAGGGCCATACGCCGCTGCTGGTCGCGTGTGACCTCCAGCGTCCGGGCGCGGTCACCCAGCTGCAGGTGGTCGGCGAGCGGGCCGGCGTGCCGGTCTTCGCGCCGCACCCGGGCACCTCCATCGGCGGCGGCGAGAACCCGCTGGGCGTCTCCGCGTCCGATCCGGTCGACGTCGCGAGCGCCGGCATCGAGGAGGCCAAGGCCAAGCAGTACGACGTGGTCATCGTCGACACCGCCGGTCGCCTCGGCATCGACGAGGAGCTCATGCGGCAGGCCGCGGGCATCCGCGACGCCGTCAACCCCGACGAGACCCTGTTCGTCCTCGACGCCATGATCGGTCAGGACGCGGTCTCCACCGCCGAGGCCTTCCGCGACGGTGTCGGCTTCACCGGTGTCGTGCTCACCAAGCTCGACGGTGACGCCCGCGGTGGCGCGGCGCTGTCGGTGCGTGAGATCACCGGCCAGCCCATCCTTTTCGCCTCCACCGGCGAGAAGCTCGAGGACTTCGACGTCTTCCACCCCGACCGTATGGCCTCGCGCATCCTCGGTATGGGTGACCTGCTCACCCTGATCGAGCAGGCCGAGCAGGTCTACGACGCCAAGCAGGCCGAGGAGGCCGCCCGCAAGATCGGCTCCGGCGAGCTGACCCTCGAGGACTTCCTCGAGCAGATGCTGGCCATCCGCAAGATGGGCCCGATCGGCAACCTGCTGGGCATGCTGCCGGGCGCGGGCCAGATGAAAGACGTTCTCGCGCAGGTCGACGACAAGCAGCTCGACCGCGTGCAGGCCATCATCCGCGGCATGACCCCCGCCGAGCGCGCCAACCCGAAGATCATCAACGCCTCGCGCCGCCTGCGCATCGCCAACGGCTCGGGCGTGGCGGTCTCCGATGTCAACCAGCTCGTGGACCGCTTCTTCGAAGCCAAGAAGATGATGGGCGCGATGAGCCGCCAGTTCGGCTTCCCCGGCGGCAACCGGGGCGGCAAGAACACCAAGAAGGGCGGCAAGAAGGGCAAGAAGGGCGGACGCGGCCCGACCCCGCCCAAGGTGCGCGGCGGTTTCCCGGGCATGCCCGGCCTCCCGGGCGGTATGCCCGGCGGCATGCCGGACCTCTCCAACCTCCCGGCCGGCCTCAACGAACTCCCCCCGGGCCTCGAGGGCTTCGATCTCAGCAAGCTGAACTTCCCCAAGAACTGACGGATAGCAGCGGGTTTCGTGTCGCCGTGTGCGGCGGTCGGATCGTCGGTACGGTTCGGGCGTGAAAATCGATCAGGTTTCCGATTCCGTGTACGTCGTGGCGGGGACGAACGTCAACTGGGCGTTGGTCAGTGATGATCGTGGTGTGACCGTGGTGGACGCGGGGTATCCCGCCGATACCGCCGCGGTGCTGAGTTCGGTGTCCCAGATCGGGCATCAGCTCGGCGATATCGCGGCGGTCCTCGTGACTCACGCGCATCTGGATCACATCGGGGCGATCCCGGCCTTGGTGGAGCGGGCCGGGGTGCCGGTGTACACCGGGGCCGAGGAGGTTCGGCACGCCAAGCGGGAGTATCTGCAGCAGATCACGCCGCTGCAGATGGTGGGACAGTTGGGGAGTCGGCGCGGGGCGGTGTGGGTGGCGCAGACGCTGCGGGCCTGCGTGGGGCATATCGGGATGAGCGTGCCGACCGCGGTGGCGGCGGACGCGGAGACCCTGGCGGCGCTGCCGGGCGGGTTCGTCGCGGTGCCGACGCCCGGTCACACGAACGGTCACACCGCGTACTTCATGCCGTCGGAAGGCGTGCTGTTCTCCGGGGACGCCCTGGTCACCGGTCACCCCATCGCGCGGGAGACCGGTTTGCAGTTGCTGCCGGGCGTGTTCAACCACGACGAGCCCGGCGCGCTGGCGAGCGCGCGGAGCCTCGCCGACCTGGGGGCCGAGGTGATGGTGCCCGGGCACGGACTCCCGATCCGCGAGGACCTGCCCGCCCTGCTGGGCGCTTTCGCGAAGTCCTGAGTCTCAGCTAGCCGGCTGTTTCACGAGCGCGGCGATCCCGCGCCTCGATCTCGGGGGTCAACTCGACGATGGCGAAGCTGGTCGCCCACAGGCCGCCGTCGTCGAGATTGGCCGCGCCCTCGAATCCGAGGGTGGTGTAGCGGTTCTTGAACTTGGCCGCGGGCTGGAAGAAGCAGACGTTCTTGCCGTCGCGGAAGCGGCGGCGGCCGGAGGCTTCTTCGAAACCGATCGATTCGGTGGCCGTGCGATAGTGATCCCATGCGGCTGCATTTCCGTGGCTTTGTCCTGCCCGACGGTGAACTTCGCGATCTGTGGGTGCGCGACGGGGTGATCTCCGCCGAGCCGGTGCCGGGCGCGGATACCGTGCACGCCTCCGGCTGGATCCTGCCCGGCCTGGTCGACGCGCACTGCCATGTCGGCATCAAATACGGTGGCGGGCACGAGGATTCGGATGGGTTGATCGCCCAGGCCGAGGTCGAGCGGGACGCCGGGGCGCTGTTGCTGCGCGACGCGGGCTCACCGGTCGACACCCGTTTCCTCGACGAGCGCGCCGACCTGCCGCGCATCATCCGCGCGGGCCGCCACATCGCCCGCCCCAAACGCTATATCCGCGAACTCGGCATCGAACTCGACGACGAGCGCGACCTGCCCGACATCGTGGCCGAGCAGGCCCGCCGCGGTGATGGCTGGGTCAAGATCATCGGCGACTGGATCGACCGCGCGGTCGGCGACCTCGCGCCGCTGTGGTCGGATCCGGTCCTGAAGGCCGCCATCGACGCCGCCCACCGCGAGGGCGCCCGCGTCACCGCCCACGTCTTCGGCGAGGACGCCCTGCCGGGCCTACTGGGTGCGGGCATCGACTGCATCGAACACGGCACCGGCCTCACCGATGACACCATCGCCGCCATGGCCGCTCAGGGCACCGCTCTGGTCCCCACCCTCGTCAATATCGACACCTTCCCCGGAATCGCCGACGGCGCAACCAAATTCCCCACCTACGCCGCCCACATGCGCGACCTGCACCGCCGCTCCCGCGACACCGTCGCCAAGGCCCACGACGCCGGGGTCCCCGTCTACACCGGCACCGACGCGGGCGGCTCCATCCGCCACGGCCGCATCGCCGACGAGATCATCGCCCTGACCGAAGCCGGTTTCAGCCCCCACGACGCGCTGGGCGCGTCCGCCTGGAACGCCCGCGACTGGCTCGCCCACCCCGGCATCACCGCGGGCGCCCCCGCCGATTTCGTCGTCTACCAGGAAGACCCCCGCGTCAACCTCCGCATCCTCACCACCCCGTCCTGGGTCGTCCTGCGCGGCCGCGTCTACGACCGCCGCGACCCGGTGACCGCATACCGCTGAGCCTGCCGGTGCGTGGATCAGCGGTGCATGTCCCGCGTTCGGGCCACGACTGTTCAGCGCATGAAACAATGTCGATCAGATTGAACCGACACCCGGACAGATCGGACGGGAAATGACGATGACCGCTGAGGTTTCGACGTTCCACCCACTCGGCCCGTCAACCATGGAAGACTGGCTGGCCGCTGAGCAGCCGTCCGATGGATCTCGTCTCGAGCTCGTCCTGGGGTACCTCTACATGACACCTCCGCCCACGGGGTCGCACCAGTACGCGACCGGTGAGTTGTTCGTGGCGCTTCGTGCGGCGGTCCGGGCTGCGAACCGATCGGATCTGCGGGTGCTCCCCGGTGTCGGCGTGAAGATCAGCACAGCGTTCCGCACCGGCGTCATCCCCGATGTCGCGGTCGTCGCGGCCGACGCGCACCGGAAGAGCTTCGAGGCGCACGAACTGGTGCTGGCCGTCGAAGTCTGGTCGTCGGGAAACACGCGTGAGGAACGCGATACGAAGATCGCCGGGTATGCCGCCGCTCGAGTTCCCTATCTGTGGATCGTGGAACTCCCCGAAGGCAAACCCGCCAAATTCTGCGGCTATCGACTGGGCGAATCCGGGTATCGCCAAGAGATTTATGCGGTCGAGGGTGAAGTGGTCTCGCCGCCCGCCCCGGTCTCGGTCGAGATCGCAACAGCGGAGCTTCGCTGATCGGTCCGCGCTGACCTGACCACGGCGTATAGGTATCCGAATCCGTCACCCGGCAGCCGAAATGCCGGACCTTAGGATCGCCCCCTGCATTGTCGCGGAGAGTTTCCGCAGCATTCCGTGGGAGGGAACCATGCTCGAACCATCCGATCCCAGCGTCCGCGTGGCGGGGCCGTCGGACCAGTCGCCCGGGCAGTCCGGGGAGGTGAATCTCGGTGGGGGGCCGACGGTTTCGGCTGACGGTCCGGGCGAGTGGCCGCGGGAGGCGGGCGGATATCCGCCGCCGGGCGATCGTGGTGTGCGCCAATGACACCGACGCCACGTCCATAGGCACCGCGAAACTCGGTGACTGCGGTGACCGCAACACCATGAAGAAGGTGGCCTGCACCGATCCGGGCGCCTCGCAGCGGGTTTTGTCGGTGCGCACCGTCTACGGCAAGCCCGCGCGCCCGGAGTGCCCGGACGATCTGGGGGCGAACTCGGTGTTCACCCGCGGCAACGACAAGACGGATCTGGTGCTGGTGGTCTGTATGGGCCCGGCGGATCTGAGTGATTCGCGGTACGCGGTGGTCGGTGACTGCATCACCGACGACAATGTCCGCGCGACCTCGGCGTCGGCGACACACCGGATCGATTGCGGGGGCCCCGGGGCCCGGTACGAGGTGACCGATCGTCACGACTCGAACGACAACGCGTGTCCCGCCGGCACCGCGGTCAGTCTGACCTACGGCTCGGGCACCACCGCGGGCCTGACCATCTGCATGCGTCGCCGGTAGGACTGTTCTGTCGATTCGCCTGCGCGGGGATAGTGAATCGTGCATGCTTCACACGTTTCATTTCTCGACCCCTGATGAGGAGAACGACCGTGGGTTCCATCGAAGCCCTGGCCATCAGCGTGCTGGCCGGACTGATCGTGAAGCTGCTGACCTCGGGCAGCTCGACCCCGAACTAGCGGCGGGTACGGTCACAGCCCATCGGGACCCTCCGGTGGGCTGTCGCCGTTTCCGGGGGTTGCGGGGCGATTTCTCCGGTCGGATGGGGGTCTGGCAGAATGAACGACCGTCCTCATCGAGGACAGTGTCAGCCCGTCTCCGGTTCCGTACCGCGCGGCGGTCACAGCACTTGACGCAAAACCGGGCCCACCGCGAGTGGGTCGCTGAATTGCGACGTGACCAACCTTTGAAAGGAAGCAGCTCATGGCTGTTCGTATCAAGCTGACCCGTCTGGGCAAGATCCGCAACCCCCAGTACCGCATCGTCGTCGCCGACGCCCGCACCCGTCGTGACGGCCGCGCCATCGAGTCGATCGGCATCTACCAGCCGAAGCAGGAGCCCTCGCTCATCCAGATCGACTCCGAGCGCGCCCAGTACTGGCTGGGTGTCGGCGCGCAGCCGACCGAGCCGGTGAAGCGTCTGCTGGAGATCACCGGCGACTGGCAGAAGTTCAAGGGCCTGCCGGGCGCCGAGGGCACCCTGAAGGTCGCGGCCCCGAAGCCGTCCAAGCTGGACCTGTTCAACGCCGCGCTCGCCGCCGCCGAGAACGAGCCGGTCGCCGAGGCCGTCACCCCCAAGAAGAAGGCCGCCAAGAAGGACGAGGCCGCCGAGGCCGAGGCCGCTGAGGCCACCACCGAAGCCGCCGAGTAACCGTGAACGAGCGCAGCGAGCGAACCAATGGCACAGCCGCCTCGGCGGTTATGCCGGAGGCGAGCGCCAGCGAGGTGCAGGCATGAGCGCCGTCGTGGCTGATGCTGTCGAACATCTCGTTCGCGGCATCGTCGCCAATCCGGACGACGTCCACGTCGAGCTGATCACCAGCCGTCGTGGCCGCACCGTCGAGGTGCACGTGCACCCCGACGATCTGGGCAAGGTGATCGGTCGCGGCGGTCGTACCGCGACCGCCCTGCGCACCCTGGTCGCCGGCATCGGCGGCAAGGGTATTCGCGTCGACGTGGTCGACACGGATCAGTAGATGACGGAGCTCGTGGTCGGACGGGTCGCCAAATCGCACGGTGTGCGTGGCGAACTCGTCGTAGACGTCCGCACCGACGAGCCGGAACTGCGGTTCGCGCCCGGCAGCGTCCTCACGGGGAAGCTGCCGCGGGCGAAGCAGACGCAGGAATTCGTAGTGGAGTCGGCCCGGGAGCACTCGGGCCGGCTTCTGCTGCGTCTGGACGGGCTCGTCGATCGCACCGCCGCGGATGCGTTGCGCGGCATGCTGTTCGTGGTCGACACCGCCGATCTGCCGCCGTCGCAGGATCCGGACGAGTACTACGACCACGAGCTCGAAGGGCTCCGCGTCGAACTCGCCGACGGCACCGTCGTCGGCACCGTCAACGAAGTGCTGCATTCCGCTGCGGGAGAACTGCTCTCGATCAAGGCCGGGGACGCCTTCCCGCCCGCGGGCCGGGAGATCCTGGTGCCGTTCGTGCTGGCCATGGTGCCGACCGTGTCCGTCGCCGACGGGCTGATCGTCATCGACCCGCCCGAGGGCCTGCTGGACCCGGAGTAGCGGCATGCGTATCGACGTCGTCACGATCTTCCCCGAATACCTCGAGCCGATGCGAGCGGCCTTGCTGGGCAAGGCCATCGACAAGGGACTGCTCGAGGTCGAGGTGCACGACCTGCGCCGCTGGACCCACGACGTGCACAAATCCGTGGACGACACCCCCTACGGCGGCGGGCCCGGCATGGTCATGAAACCGACCGTGTGGGGCGACGCCCTCGACGAGGTGTGCCCGGACGACGCCCTGCTCGTGGTGCCCACCCCCGCGGGCGTGCCGTTCACGCAGGAGACCGCGCAACGCTGGTCCGGCGAACAGCACATCGTGTTCGCGTGCGGCCGCTACGAGGGCATCGACCAGCGGGTCTTCGATGATGCCGCGCGGCGCGTGCGGGTCGAGGAGGTCAGCATCGGCGATTACGTGCTGATCGGCGGCGAGGCCGCGGTGCTGGTCATGACCGAGGCGTTCGTCCGGTTGATCCCGGGCGTGCTCGGCAATCAGCAGTCCCACGAACAGGATTCGTTCTCCGACGGCCTGCTCGAGGGCCCGTCCTATACCCGGCCGGTGAGCTGGCGTGGACTGGATGTGCCGGAGATCCTCTTGTCCGGCAATCACGCCAAGGTCGCACAGTGGCGGCGCGAGCAGTCGCTGGAACGCACGGCCGCGCGCAGGCCCGATCTGCTGCCGGAGGCCGCGGCGACCGAACTCGGCTGAGACCGGTCAGCGTTTCGGGATCGCTGCGAATGCGTTGTCCGAGCCCGTGACGAGGATTCCCCACGGCGCGGGATAGAGCCGTGTGTGTGAGATGTCCAGATTCATGGTGAGTGTGGGCTTTTCGCCCGCCGCGGTCGGACCCGGGCCGAGTACGACGGTCCGTTTGCCGTTCCCGGTGTCGTAGGCCACCAGCCATGCCTTGGCCCCGCCGCTCTCCCGCATGAGCAGGAAGACCTCGTTGCGGCTGCTCACCATCAGCGGCAGCATCTCTTCCTTGCTCGCGTCCAGCGGCGCGGTCCAGCGGACGCTGCCGTCGGGGGCTTGCAGTCGCATGTCCTTGTTGTCGGCGATGACATAGCTGTCCATCGTGAGCGACGACCCGTCGGCGAGCAGGGCGCGGAATTCCTTGTCGGAGGCCGCTTTCCGGCTGCCGAGCGAGGATCCGTCGGCCATGTCGACGGTGTCGACGGTGCCCTCGGTCACGACGATCGCCATCCGGCCGGGGCCGCGCAGGAAGCTGCCCTTCTCGGGGATGTCGCGATGCCAGACCGTGGATCCGGCGGTGCGGTCGAGTCCGCCGACGATGGTCCGGCCGCCTGCCGCGGCGCAGCGGAACACCACCACGCCGGGACCTTCGGCCAGGCTGGGCGCATCCGAATCGAACAGGGCCGGAAGGTCTTTCGGTAACGGCGTGGCGCACCCGAGCGTGCCCGGATCGATCGACCAGCGCTGCTCGCCGGTGCGCGGATCGAAGTGGACGAATTGCCCGGTGGCGGAGTCCGACTCGAACCACTGCTCGGCGGGAGTGTCCCACAGCCGCTTGCCGGAGGTGGTGTCGTAGGCGGTCAGTCCAGGGGTGCCCTGCCATCCGGCCAGCATCACATGTCCGCGGTCGAGCACCTGGATCTTGCCCTGCTCGGGCGGAGCGCCGGTGGACGCGATCTTCCAAAGCTGTAGTCCGGTACGGATATCCACGCGGGTGATCCCGTCGTCGGCCAGGGTGTATACCCCCGTGGACATGACCCCGAAGGATTCGTTCGGGCCCAGCGACAGCGTCTTGACAGCGCTCAGGTCCAGGTCGGGCACCGTGGATCCGTCGGCGATGGTGGCGGAACCGCTCGAACCGCAGCCCGCCGCGGCAGCCGCCAGCCCCGCCGCCAGGGCGACGCGGGCGTAGGCCCGGAACACTCGACGTGGAACACGTACGCGCAGAGTCGGGATCGGCACGGGGGCGATCCTGCCACCGGCCTCGCGGCGCGCCGATCCGAGACTCGCGGGACAGAACGGACCGAATCGCGCGTGGGCGTTGCACCGGGTGTCGGGCGACGGCGGTAGTGTCTGCGGGCGTGACGACAGCCTCCGAAACCGTCAGCGCAGCATCCGCAGGTGCCACCGGCACCGTCCGCCTCGCCAGCGTCGGCCGGCGTATCGCCGACGAGCTGGGCGTGCGCGAGGAGCAGGTGCGCTCCGCCGTCGAACTCCTGGACGCCGGCTCGACCGTGCCGTTCATCGCCCGCTACCGCAAGGAAGTCACCGGCGGGCTCGACGACGCGCAGCTACGCACCCTCGACGAGCGCCTCCACTACCTGCGTGAACTCGACGAGCGCCGGGGCTCGATCATCGAATCCATCCGTGGCCAGGGCAAATTGGACGACGCGCTGCACGCGCAGATCATGCTCGCCGACACCAAGGCCCGCCTCGAGGACATCTACCTGCCGTTCAAGCCGAAGCGGCGCACCAAGGCGCAGATCGCGCGCGAGGCCGGGCACGAGCCGGTGGCCGACGCGCTGCTGGGCGACCCCGCCACCGATCCCGCGCAGTACACCGCCGAACAGCTCGACGGCGCCCGCGCCATCCTGGTGGAACGCTTCGCCGAGGACGCCGACCTGGTCGGTGAACTGCGCGAACTCATGTGGGAGCGCGGCCAGGTGTCCTCGACCGTGCGCGCGGGCAAGGAGGAGGCGGGCGCGAAGTTCGCCGACTACTTCGAATTCTCCGAGCCGTTCCACAAGCTGCCCTCGCATCGCATCCTCGCGCTGCTGCGCGGTGAGAAGGAGGAGGTGCTCAACCTGCACCTCGAACCCGACACCGCGGAGCTCGAGGACGGGCAGCGCTCCATCTACGAGGGCCGCATCGCCGTCAAGTTCGACATCGCCGATCGCGGCCGGGCCGCCGACGGCTGGCTGCTGGACACCGTGCGCTGGGCGTGGCGGACCAAGCTGCAGGTCAGCCTGGGCATCGACACCCGGATGCGGTTGCGCCAGTCCGCCGAACGCGACGCCGTCGACGTGTTCGCCGCCAACCTGCGCGACCTGCTGCTGGCCGCACCTGCCGGCACCCGCACCACCATGGGCCTGGACCCGGGCTACCGGACCGGTGTGAAGGTGGCCGTGGTCGACTCCACCGGCAAGGTCGTCGCCACCGAGGTCATCTACCCGCACAAGCCGCAGGGCCAGACCGAGAAGTCCCTCGCGGTGCTGGGTGCACTGGTCGCCCGGTTCAACGTCGAGCTCATCGCCATCGGCAACGGCACCGCCTCCCGCGAGACCGACGCCCTTGCCGCCGAACTGATCTCGCGCATCCCCGAGCACAAGCCCACCAAGATCGTGGTGTCCGAGGCGGGCGCGTCGGTGTACTCGGCCTCGGCGTACGCCTCGGCGGAGCTGCCGGACATGGACGTGTCGCTGCGCGGCGCGGTCTCCATCGCCCGCCGCCTGCAGGACCCGCTGGCCGAGCTGGTGAAGATCGACCCGAAGTCCATCGGCGTCGGCCAGTACCAGCACGATGTGTCCGAAACCCTGCTGGCCCGCTCGCTGGGCGCGGTGGTCGAGGACGCGGTGAACGCGGTCGGCGTCGACGTGAACATCGCCTCGGTCCCGCTGCTGTCGCGGGTGTCGGGCATCTCCAACTCGATCGCCGAATCCATTGTGGCCCACCGCGATGCCAACGGCCCGTTCCGCAACCGCGCCGGGCTCAAGGACGTCCCGCGCCTGGGCCCCAAGGCCTTCGAGCAGTGCGCCGGCTTCCTCCGCATCCGCGAGGGCGACGACCCGCTCGATACCTCCGGCGTGCACCCCGAGGCCTACCCGGTGGTCCGCCGCATCCTCGACGCCAGCGGCAAGGGCATCAAGGAGATCATCGGCAACACCTCCGCGCTGCGCGCCCTGCGTCCCGCGGACTTCACCGACGAGCAGTTCGGTGTCCCCACCGTCAGTGACATCATCTCCGAGCTCGAGAAGCCCGGCCGCGACCCGCGCCCGGAGTTCAAGACCGCCGAATTCGCCGCGGGCATCGAGAAGGTCGCGGACCTGAAGCCCGGCATGGTCCTGGAAGGCGTCGTCACCAATGTGGCCGCCTTCGGCGCGTTCGTCGACGTCGGCGTCCACCAGGATGGCCTGGTCCACGTCTCGGCCCTGTCCCACAACTTCGTCAAGGACCCGCGCGAGGTCGTGAAGTCCGGCGACGTGGTCAAGGTCAAGGTCCTCGAGGTCGACGTCCAGCGTCAGCGCATCGGCCTGTCCCTGCGCCTGGACGACGAGCCCGGCAAGCCCAAGCAGGACCGCGGCGACCGCGGCCCCCGCGGGAGCCAGGGTGGCGGCCAGCGCGGCGGGCGCGACAACGGCGCCCGCCAGGGCGGCAACCGTCAGGGCGGCCAGGGCGGCGGCAACCGCAACCAGGACCGCCGCAACCAGCCCGCTGCCAGCGGCTCCATGGCCGACGCACTGCGCCGCGCCGGCTTCGGCAAGTAACGCCACACGACGTGCGGGCCCCGGAATCCCCGGGGCCCGCACGGCTTTTCGGGCCTGCCCGATCAGTTCGGGGCGAGCCGCCACAGCGAGATGATCTCGCCGCCCCGCAGCTCGCCGGGCGCGCGCAAGGTCAGACCTTCGGCGGGGTCGGAGATGACCAGCCGGCCTTCGCCGCGCAGCCCCGGCGCCGCGCCTGCGCAAAGCCGTCGATCGCGAGACGCTCTCGGACCGGGAGGGATCGGCGGGCTAGCGGTGGAGCGGAGAGCCGACTCGGTGCAGGGTGCCGTCGGGGTCGACGTAGGCGAATTCCCGTAGACCGTAATCGGTGTCGGCCGGAGCGGTGAGACAGCCGGGGAGGTCCGCGGCGGACCATTCCGCGTGCAGGGCGTCCGCGTCGGACACATAGAGGTAGACGGCCGAGGCGGTGCGCTTCGGATCGTGCTCGCTCCATTCGGTGAGGTGCAGCGCTATGCCGCCGCGATCGGCGAAGCCGTAGCGGGCCTCGCCCTCGTAGGCGCGGGCGGTGAAGCCGAGGCGGCGGTAGCGGTCCAGGGCCGCGTCGAGGTCGAGGACGGGGATGACCGGGGCGACGCTCTCGAAGGCGATCTCGTTCGGCATGCGGATTCCGTTCGTCGACGGCGGTATGCCCGGGACGGTACCGGTGCGGACCGACAGCCCGGCCGTCCTGACGGGTCGAGCGGGTGGTGAAAAGTGGAGCGGCCGAGGGGGATCGGGTCCGGCTCGGCCGTTCCGGGGCGGCTATTCGACGCCGAGCGAGACTTCGGTCGATTTGATCAGGACCTTGACGGGCGTGCCATCGGCCAGGCCGAGGTCGTCGGCGGCGTCGCGGGTAATGGAGGAGGTGATCTCGTCGCCACCGGTGAGGCGGATGCGGACGACGGCCATGGCCTCGCCGCGGGTGACCTGGGTGACCGTTCCATCGAGTTGATTTCGTGTACTCAGTCGCATGGTCGCCAGCGTAGTTGGCTGGTTGGTTGCTGTATCTCGTCGTCGGGTGATTGTGATCTCCGCGTGCCGATCTTGGACACGGGTAGCGTGGCGGGGGTTGCGGTTCGCGCGAGAATTCCGGAGGCGACACGGGCATGCATGTGCGGCAGTGGTGGGAAGATGTCGTGGTGGCGCACGGCCGATTGCCGCTGGCATGCCTGCTGCTCGGGTTCATCATCGGGTTCCTGTTGATCCGGATCAGCGTGCGGCTCATCCGCAAACAGGTGCGGTGGTGGCCCGGCAATGTGCGGGCCGGGGACGTGCACATCCATCACATGGTGTTCGGCGTGATCCTGGTGCTCGGTTCCGGCATGGGGCTGGTGGCGCTGTATCAGAGCTCGGACGGCGTGATCAGTGCGCTGGCAGCGGTTTTCGGGCTCGGCGCGGCCCTGGTGCTCGACGAGTTCGCGCTCATCTACTACCTGCGCGACGTGTACTGGGAGGAGCAGGGCCGGACCTCGGTGGACGCGGTGTTCGTGGCCCTCGCGGTGACCGGACTGCTGCTGCTCGGGTTCCATCCGCTGTGGCTGCTCGATATCGGCGATGTGCGGGACCTGCGGTCCGAACCGAATGTGCCCGAGCGTTTGCTGACCATCGCCTTCGCGCTGATGAACCTGCTGCTCGCCGCCATCGTCATCGCCAAGGGCAAGATCTGGACCGGTCTGTTCGGCATGTTCTTTCCGCCGCTGCTGTTCATCGGCGCGCTGCGCCTGAGCCGTCCCGGCGCGCCCTGGGCCCGCTGGCGCTACGGCTCGCGGTCGGGCCTGATGCGCCGCGCCATGCGCCGCGAACGCCGTTACCGCCGCCCGATGATCCGCGCCAAGATCTTCGTCCAAGACCTCCTCGCCGGAAAACCCGACGCCGCGCACGTCCTGCGCGCCACCGAGGAGGAGCTGACCCGTACCATCGTCCCGGCCCCGCCCGCTCCGCCGCCGACGCACATCCATCTGCTCCCGGTCCGCAAGCACGAGGAGCGGCCCCCGGAGCCCGTCGACAGCCAATAGCCGGGGCCCGATTCCCGTCCGGGCCGCGTCGTCTGGCACAATGCTCAGGTTGCCTTGGGCGCACTTCGCCCGGGCACCGCCCAATTATCCGGAGCACGAACCGGTAGAGCACCCTCCCCGGGTAGCCGCCAGGTTCCTCTGTTCGCGCGAAAACCAATAAGGACGGACATGAACACCCTCGACTTCGTCGACGCAAGCTCGCTGCGCAACGACATCCCGGACTTCCGCCCGGGTGACACTGTCAACGTGCACGTGAAGGTTATTGAAGGCAACAAGGAGCGAGTCCAGGTCTTCAAGGGCGTCGTCATCCGCCGCCAGAACGGCGGCATCCGCGAGACCTTCACCGTGCGCAAGGTGTCGTTCGGTGTCGGCGTGGAGCGCACCTTCCCGGTGCACAGCCCCAACCTCGACAAGATCGAGGTCGTGACCCGCGGTGACGTGCGTCGCGCCAAGCTGTACTACCTGCGCGATCTGCGCGGCAAGGCCGCCAAGATCAAGGAGAAGCGCTGAGGTAGCGACCGTCCCCGACTCGTCGGGGATCGGTTCTCACAGAGCATCACCGTCGGCTCGCCACAATGCCTGATTGTCGGCTCGCCACAATGCCTGATTGTCGGCTCGCCGACGCCGAGTAGCCCGGCACCGCATGGTTCTTCGCGGTGCCGGGCTACTCTGTTCCGGTGGCAGACGAGAGCGAGTCGGTGACGAAGTCCGGGTCGGGCGATGGCAATGGGTCCCCGACGCCTGAACCCCTTCAGCCGAAAGCGAAGAAGAAGCAGCGCCCGTTCTGGCAAGAGCTGCCCATCCTGATCGGTTTCGCGGCGTTGATCGTCGCGTTGCTGGTGACCTTCATCGGGCGGCCGTACGTGATCCCGTCGCAGTCCATGGAACCCACGCTGCACGGGTGCGCGGGCTGCACCGGTGACCGCATCTACGTGCAGAAGCTGAGCTACTACTTCGGCGACCCGGAGCCGGGCGACGTGGTGGTCTTCGTCGGCCCGACCGACGACTGGAACCGGCACTACAAGTCGATCCGCTCGTCGAACACCGCGGTCCGCGGCGTCCAGAACTTCCTGTCCTTCTTCGGTCTGGTACCGCCGGACGAGAACGACCTGGTCAAGCGCGTCATCGCGACGGGCGGCCAGTCGGTCAAATGCTGTGACGCGCAAGGCCGGATCCTGGTCAAGGACAGCGCCCCCGGTTCGGAGTGGAAGCCGCTCGACGAGCCGTACGTGCTGCACAACAACCCGTTCAACGCACAGAACCCCGACATCCAGTTCAATGCCGGCGGTCGCGCGTTCCCCGAGGTCAAGGTGCCCGAGGGCAATCTGTGGGTGATGGGCGACAACCGCGCCGAATCCGCCGACTCCCGCTATCACATGCGCGACGAGCTGAACGGCACCGTCCCGGTCGACGATGTGCGTGGCAAGGCCGTGTTCAAGATCTGGCCGCCCAGCCGCATCGGTCCGGTCCGGGCCGAGAACC
Organism: Nocardia sp. CA-145437; assembly: GCF_050956485.1. Lineage (NCBI taxonomy): Bacteria > Bacillati > Actinomycetota > Actinomycetes > Mycobacteriales > Nocardiaceae > Nocardia > Nocardia sp. CA-145437. The sequence continues at coordinate 2,272,796 of NZ_CP191204.1, forward strand.
CGCAGACGAACTGAGAATCGCGAGATAATCGACCGGTGGGGAAGATGGCAGGCGAAGCCGCCGGCGCGCGCCGGAAGGAGCGCGGCGGCAAGAAGATTCAGCGGATCGACCGCGGCGACTGGCCGCCGCGCGTGGTGATGCGGCAGGCGGGCGGGCTACGCACGCTCGAGGCCGCGCTGATCCGCAGCGGACTGGGCCCGGTCGCGGGCGTGGACGAGGCCGGGCGCGGTTGCTCGGCCGGACCGCTGGTCGTCGCCTCCTGCCTGCTACCACCCAAGTCCTACACCTCGCTGGCCGGTCTCGACGATTCCAAGAAGCTCACCGAGAACACCCGTGAGCAGCTGTTCCCGATCATCAAGCGGATCGCGCTGGCCTGGTCGGTGGTGGTGATCCCGGCCTGGGAGATCGACGCCATCGGCATCCATGTGGCCAATATCGAGGGCATGCGGCGCGCGGTGGCCGGACTCGATCCGGTGCCCGGCTACGTGCTCACCGACGGTTTCCGGGTGCCGGGCATTCCGGTGCCGTCGCTGCCGGTGATCGGCGGCGACGCGTCCGCGGCCTGTATCGCCGCCGCCAGCGTGCTGGCCAAGGTGACCCGCGACCGCATGATGGTCGAGATGGACCGCGAGTATCCCGGCTACGGATTCGCGGCCCACAAGGGCTACAACACCCCCGAGCACAATGAGGCGCTGACCCGTCTCGGCATCACGCCCGAGCACCGTCGATCGTGGCGAAACGTCCGGGAGACCGGCCGAGTGGCTACCGACACGGCGTATGCGGGATGATGTCTCTACACCCAGTTGGGCGACAAGGAGGACGTTCCACCCGATGAGCGCCGAGGACCTCGAGAAGTACGAAACCGAGATGGAGCTATCCCTGTACCGCGAGTACAAGGACATCGTCGGGCAATTCTCGTACGTGGTGGAGACCGAGCGTCGCTTCTACCTCGCCAATTCTGTCGAACTGCGGCCGCAGAACGCCGATGGCGAGGTGTACTTCGAGGTTCGGATGTCGGATGCATGGGTGTGGGACATGTACCGGCCCGCCCGCTTCGTGAAGCACGTTCGCGTGATCACCTTCAAAGACGTGAATATCGAAGAGCTGGAGAAGACCGACCTGCGGCTTCCCGACTGATCCACAGGCTGGAGGTTATCCCCAGCCCCGCTGTTTTCCCAGTTCGGCATGGCCGCGTCCGGTACGGGCGCGGCCATGCTGGCTGAATGGCACAGCATCTGGCGCTGGGAGCGCAGGGGGAAGACCTGGCCGCGGACTATATCCGCACGTCGGGCATGTCGATCGTCGCCCGCAATTGGCGATGCCGCTACGGCGAACTCGACCTCATCGCCCGCGAGGGCGACATCACCGCCTTCATCGAGGTCAAAACCCGCCGCAATCTGACCTGCGGCCGCCCCGAGGAGGCCGTCACCCTCCTCAAACAGCAACGCATCCGCACTGTGGCCCGCCATTGGCTGCACGCCAACCCCGGCCGCTTCCCGCGCATCCGCTTCGACGTCGTCTCCGTCATCTTGCGCCCTGGCCGCCCACCGGAGATCCTGCACCTGAAGGCGGCGTTCTGACATGCCCCTCGGCAGGGCCTACTCCGTCGCCGTCAACGGCGTCGAAGGCCAACTCGTGGAAATCGAAGCCGACATAGGCCAGGGCCTCCCCTCGGTCCACCTCGTCGGCCGCCCCGACACCACCCTCCAGGAATCCCGAGACCGAGTCCGAGCCGCCGTCTCCAACACCGGCGAGAAGTGGCCCGACGGCCGCGTCATCCTGGCCCTGTCGCCCGCCACCCTGCCGAAGGTGGGCAGCGTCTATGACCTCGCCCTCGCCGGCGCGGTCCTCGACGCGGCGGGCGCGATCCCGTCGAACCGCCTCGCGGAGTCCGTTCTACTCGGCGAACTGGCCCTCGACGGCCGCGTCCGCCGAGTACGCGGCATCCTCCCCGCGGTCCTCGCCGCCCGAAACGCCGGCCGCCGAACCGTCATCGTCCCCGCCGCCGCCCTTGCCGAAGCGGGCCTGGTCGACGGCATCCGAGTCCTCGGCGCAGCCACCCTCCTCGAACTGCTCGACTGGCTGCGCGGCGGGGGAGAACTGACCGTCCCGGATCCGGTCCTGCCGGTAGCCGATCCACCGATCGGAGACCTCAGCGAGGTGGTGGGCCAGGACGAGGCGCGCTGGGCGCTGGAGGTGGCCGCGGCCGGTGCGCACCATCTGCTGCTGACAGGTCCGCCCGGCATCGGGAAAACCATGCTGGCGCAACGCCTTCCAGGCCTGCTGCCACCACTGCGTGAGCGGGATTCCCTCGAGGTGACCGCGATCCATTCGGTCGCGGGCACGCTCTCCGGCGACGCACCGCTGATCACCGCGCCGCCCTTCGTGGCGCCCCACCACTCGTCGTCTGTCACGGCGATGATCGGCGGCGGTTCCGGTTCCGCGCGCCCGGGCGCGGTGAGCTGCGCCCATCGCGGTGTCCTGTTCCTCGACGAATGCGCGGAGCTGGGCGCCAAGGTCCTCGAAGCCTTGCGAACTCCCTTGGAGGAGGGTGAGGTTCGCATCGCGCGCAGGGACGGAGTCTCCCGCTTCCCGGCGAGATTTCAGCTCGTGTTGGCGGCCAATCCGTGTCCGTGTGCTCCCGCCCGGGATATCGACTGCATCTGTGCGCCCCTGGCTCGCCGCCGCTACCTCGGCAAACTCTCGGGCCCACTGATGGATCGCATCGATATCGCCGTGCAGATGCATGCCCAGGCCGCGGGCGCGTTCACCGGCGACGAGGTCGAGACCAGCGAGGTCGTCCGCGCCCGCGTGACCGCGGCCCGCGCGGCAGCCGCGAAGAGGTGGATCGAACTCGGCATGTCCACCAACGCCGAAGTCCCCGGCCACGTTCTCCGCCAACGCTTCCGCCTCCCCCGCGAGGCCCTCGCCCCGGTCGAGAACGCGCTCCAGCACGGCCGCATGTCCGCCCGCGGTGCGGACAGAGCCATCAGAGTCGCCTGGACTGTCTGCGATCTTCGCGGCGGCGACATACCGAATGCTCAGGACGTCCTGCAAGCCTTGAGCTTCCGGCAGCGAGGTACCGCATGAGCGAGAACGAACATGGGTCCGCTGGAGTCGGTGAGGGCGAGACCCGGGAGGCCGGCAACGAACATGGCCGCGGTTCCGGTTGGACCGGCGTGTTGTCCGGGAAAGCAATTCACGACGGCGGTTCGGTCGCGAGCGGTGATGCGGAGGAGCGGCGGTTGGCGTGGGTGTACTTGTCGCGGGTGGTGGAGGGGCCTTGTGCGGCGTTGTCGGCGTTGATCGAGTCGGTGGGGGTGGCGGAGGCGGCTCGGGCGGTGCGGGAGAGGGAGTTGCCGGAGGTGTTGCGGGGGCCTACCGAGCTGCGGCGCTGGATCGAGCAGGCGGACGCGGATCTGGCGCACATCGAGCGGCTGGGCGGGCGGGTTGTGACACCGGAGGATGCGGAGTGGCCCGCGTGGCGAATGCTCGGGTTGCGCCAATTGGATCCGGCGCATGATGCCGATGGGGCCGTGCCGCTGGTGTTGTGGGTGCGCGGGAGCAGGTCGCTGCTGGAGACGACCGAGCGGGCGATCGCGGTGGTCGGGGCTCGGTGCAGTACCGGGTATGGCAATCACGCGACCGGGGAGATCGCCGGGGAGCTGGCCGCGCGGGGATGGACCGTCGTGTCCGGGGCCGCGTTCGGGATCGACGGAATGGCTCACAGGGCCGCGCTGGGAGTCGGCGGCATGACGATCGCTGTACTCGCGTGCGGTCCTGATCGCCCGTATCCGGTGCAGCACGATCATCTGCTCGCCGAGATCGCCGATCGTGGTCTGGTCGTCACCGAGTACCCGCCCGGAACATCCGCGCGCAAGCACCAGTTCCTCGCTCGCAATCGGTTGATAGCCGCCCTCGCCGACGGTGTTGTCGTGGTGGAGGCCGGGATTCGTAGTGGATCACGGAATACGGTGAAGTGGTGCCGGAGGTTGGGGCGGCCGGCGATGGCGGTGCCGGGGCCGATCACCTCGGCGGCCTCGGTCGGGTGTCACCGGATGATCCGGGAGGGGGAGGCGTTCATCGTGACGCGGGCCGAGGACATTCTCGATGAGGCCGGCCCGTTGCGGTTGTCGTTGCCGGGAGCGGTCGCGACCGCTCCGGAGGACAACCTGTCGGGGGATGAGGCATTGGTCCTGGCCGCGTTGCCCGCGACCGGGTCGCGGCTGCCGCGGGCGGTGGTCACCGATACCGGCCTGGCGTTGCCGACGGTGCGAGCCACCTTGTCCGCGTTGGAGATCGCCGGTCTGGTCGGCTGCGACGGCAACGGCTGGTACCGGATGCGGTCGCCGGGGACCGGCGCGGGCGGCGCCATTGTCGCGAGCCATGAGGACCATCGGTGATCCCGTCCGCCGGAATGGGTGTGGCGCGATCGCGCGGCGGGGGTGCTTGAAAAGGCGGCGGAATGCGGTCAGCGTGGGGGGATGAGTGGGTTGCCCGAGGATTTGGAGGCATTGCTGGCCGAGTACGGCCGGCATTTGCGGTTGGGCCGGAATCGGTCGGCGCATACGGTGCGGGCCTATGTCGGGGATGCTCGCGGATTGCTGGAACATTTGCTGGAGCGCGCGGTGGATTCCGGTGTGGGGGAGGTGGATCTGGCCTTGCTGCGGTCCTGGCTGGCGGCGCAGGCATCGGGGGGAGCGGCCCGGACCACGATGGCGCGACGGGCCTCGTCGGCGCGGACATTCACCGCGTGGCTGACGCATACGGGTCGGCTGGCGGTGGATCCGGGGCCGCGCCTCGGGTCGGCGCGAGCACATCGGGTGCTGCCGTCGGTGCTGGGGAAGGAGCAGGCCCGAGCGGCCATGGAGGCGGCGGAATCGGGTGCGGCGCAGCAGGATCCGATGGCGCTGCGGGACCGGCTGATCGTGGAGATGCTGTACGCCACCGGGATTCGCGTGAGCGAGCTGTGCGGGCTCGACATCGAGGACGTGGATCGGGAACGGCGCCTGGTGCGGGTGCTGGGCAAGGGCAACAAGGAGCGTTCGGTGCCGTTCGGCGGGCCCGCCGAACAGGCCCTCGAAGCCTGGCTGCGGTTCGGCCGGTCGGCCCTCGCGACGCCGGACTCGGGTCGCGCGCTGCTCCTGGGCCGCCGCGGCCGCCGCATCGACCCCCGGCAGGCGAGAACCGTGGTGCACGAGGTGGTTTCCGCGATTCCCGGCGCACCCGACATGGGCCCGCACGGGTTCCGCCATACCGCCGCCACCCATCTGCTGGAGGGCGGCGCCGACCTGCGCGTGGTGCAGGAGATTCTCGGCCACGCCAGCATGGCCACCACCCAGCTCTACACCCACGTCTCGATCGACCGGCTCAAGAAGGTGCACGACCAGGCGCACCCACGCGCCTGACCGGCCCGTTCGTCGGGGCCGGGAAGCGGTGGGTGATCTACGGCCTATCGGAAAGCTATCGACGACCTATCGACACCCGTGCTAGCGTCAGTTAGGTAACCCTAATTATGCACTGACCATGGAGGTGTCCTTTGGCGCGCACACGCATCACGCTGGTGGTCCAGAACACGGTTCACCTGACCGATCACCTGATCCGGGTCCGATTGGGCGGCCCCGGCTTCACGTCCTTCCAGCCCAACGACAGCACCGACGCCTACGTCAAACTGATCTTCCCGGGCCCGGACGGCGACGTCATGCGCACCTACACCGTGCGCGAAGTCGACCGCGCCGCCCAGGAGATCGCCATCGACTTCGTTCACCACGGCGATGAGGGCGTCGCCGGCCCCTGGGCGGCCGCCGCCCAGCCCGGCGACACCATCGACCTGTTCGGCCCCGGCGGCGGCTACGCCCCGCGCCCCGACGCCGACTGGCACCTGCTCGCCGGCGACGAATCCGCCTTCCCCGCCATCGCCGCCGCCTGCGCGGTCCTCCCCGCCGATGCCGTCGGCCAGGTATTCGTCGAGGTCAGCGGCCCGTCGGACGAATTCGCCTTCCCGCACCCGGAGGGTGTGGAGCTCACCTGGATCCATCGCGGCGACGCCGAACCCGGCGAGCGGCTGGCCGCCACCGTCCGCTCCGCACCCTGGCGAGACGGCCAGGTCCAGGTCTTCATCCACGGCGAGGCCCGTGCGGTCATGCACGACCTGCGCCCTTACATCCGCAAGGAACGCGCCGTCCCCGCCGAATGGGCGTCCTCCATCTCCGGCTACTGGCGACGCGGCCGCACCGAAGAGGGTTTCCGTGCCTGGAAGTCCGAACTGGCCGAACGCGAAAAGGCCGCGCCCGCAGCCGTTTAGCCGATCGCGCTGTACGCCACGCGGACGCGTGACGTCCGTGCCGGCCGGAGGGCGGCGGCTGTCCGCGCCGCGAAGGAGTCGGGTAAGCGCCGCCAAGCACTCGATCACCGGGTGTGCCAGCCGAATTCCCCGCCGGCGACACCCGGTCGCTGAGATCCGGTTTGGGGCATATCGGCGGGTAGCGTCGATTGTCATGACGACGCCGCCCGCCGAGACCCCCGCCCTACGCGAACGCCTCCGCGCAGCACTCCCCGCCGCCATGAAAGTCCGTGATCGTCACGCCACCGCCGCTCTGCGCTCGGCGTTGGCCGCGATCGACAATGCCGAGGCCGTCGACGGTTCCGATGTTCGCGCCGGAGCGATCGAGGGCAGCGCCGTCGGCGTGGGCGCGGCCGAGCGTCCCCGCCGCGCCCTGACCGAAGCCGAGGTCGTCGCCATCGTCCGCGCCGAGATCGATGAACGTCTCACCGCCGCAAGGGAATACGCCGAGTTCGAGAGTGGAGCGGATCGCGCGGCCGGTCTCCGTGCCGAGGCCGCCACCCTCGCCGCTCACCTCGAGGGTTGACCTCGCTTCGGTGATGGCGAACCGCGCGCCGACCGATCATGATCCGGTCGAGTGCGCGGTGGTCCGCGCCGCTCAGTGGGGCTCGAGCGCGGCGATGTAGCGACCGGAGAACCAGCGTTGGACGAGGCGGACGACAGGTGCGCCGAGGCGGGCGTACCAGGGGTCGGGGTGGGAGAACGAGGCGATGATCCCGTACACGGAGTCGTCGGCGGGGTCGTATTCGATGGCGAAGAGCTCCTCACCGCGCAACGGGTGGCCGGGGAGCGTGCCGTAGGCGAATCCGCGGCGGTTCGGTTCGTCGACGACATAGACGACGCGGCAGGGCGCGGTGAAGCCGATCGGGCCCACGCCGATGCGGACGGTGATGTCGGTGCTGGGCCGGGCCTCGGGTGTGGTCGCATGCTGGAAGACGCCGCTGCCGCGTTGCATGCGGTAGGTGAGGATCTGTTCGGCGGCCTGGTCGAAAAACGCACGGCCGGAACCGATTCGGCGCCGCAGCCGGAAGTGGTGGTACCCCGGCGGGAATTCGCCCGCGGTCGCGCCGACGTCGGGATAGGTGAAGGTCTGCTGCGGCATCGATCCATCATGGCCCGCCTCGTGACCCGGTGGATGGATCTGTGAGGGGTTTCAACCGGATCGGCGCGCGATGGATCAGGCCGAGTGGATCGACGTAGTCGCCGTCGCGCCGGGCGCCCCAGTGCAGGCAGGGGGAGCAGGGCGGATGTCCGGTGTCGAGCACGCCGATCACGGCGCCGCGAGTCAGCCTGCGGCCCACCGTGATCGACGCGGTGACCGGCTCGTAGGTGGTGCGCAGTCCGCCCGGGTGATCGATGGATACCACCGGTTTCCCGGCCACGAGTCCGGCGAACACCACGATCCCGTCACCCGCCGCCAGCACCGCCTGGCCCCGGCTCCCCGCCAGGTCCACGCCACGATGTCCGGGCAGCCAGTCGTGCTCGGGTTTGTCGAAGACTCGAACCACGGCGGGCCGCGGTGCGAGCGGCCACCCGAACTCCTCGCCGGGCGCCGCGGACCCGGGCGCGGCCAGGGCGACCGTCATCATCACCATCGCCGCGGACGGAAATGCGCGGCGAAATTCCGGATCGAAGTAGTTCGCGGACATGCGAATCAGGGTGCGCCCCGCGACTGTCGTCCAGCCCCTTCCGCCCCGCGAGTGTGGATGAAATTCAGTATTGTGAATAGAACAAGCGCAGCGTTCTGACCTGCGTCGACGGGTCCGGATCCGCCCCCGCTCCGGGCCCGATTTCGATCTGACGGAACCGCTGCGTAAACTGATTCAGCGGTTTGCGTCAACGCGGACCGACTTCGCGCGCCCACAGTGAGTGTCGCCGGCTGGTCCCCCTGATTCGTTCTCGGAGGGTTCCGGTGGCCGTGGGCGTCAGGGCAGGGATCGCCGATTCCTGTGTCAACCAGCAACGAGAGGAAGTTACGGAGCCATGGCTGTCGTAACAATGAAGCAGCTGCTCGACAGCGGCGCGCACTTCGGTCATCAGACCCGCCGGTGGAACCCGAAGATGAAGCGTTTCATCTTCACCGACCGCAACGGCATCTACATCATCGATCTGCAGCAGACGCTGACCTACATCGACAAGGCCTACGAGTTCGTCAAGGAGACCGTTGCCCACGGCGGCACCGTCCTCTTCGTCGGCACCAAGAAGCAGGCCCAGGAGTCGATCGCCTCTGAGGCGACCCGCGTCGGCATGCCCTACGTGAACCAGCGCTGGCTGGGCGGCATGCTCACCAACTTCCAGACCGTGCACAAGCGGCTGCAGCGCCTGAAGGAGCTGGAGTCGATGGAGCAGACCGGCGGTTTCGAGGGTCGCACCAAGAAGGAAATCCTCATGCTGACGCGTGAGAAGAACAAGCTGGAGCGCACCCTGGGCGGCATCCGGGACATGGCCAAGGTTCCCTCGGCCATCTGGGTTGTCGACACCAACAAGGAGCACATCGCCGTCGGCGAGGCTCGCAAGCTGAACATCCCGGTCATCGCGATCCTGGACACCAACTGCGACCCCGACCTGGTCGACTACCCGATCCCGGGTAACGACGACGCGATCCGTTCGGCCGCGCTGCTGACCAAGGTCGTCGCTTCCGCCGTCGCCGAGGGTGTGCAGGCTCGTGCCTCGCGCGCCGGTGGCGACTCGAAGCCGGAGGCCGGCGCGGGCGAGCCCCTCGCCGAGTGGGAGCAGGAGCTGCTGTCGCAGGCTGCCCCGGCCGAGGCTGTCGCCGAGGCCCCCGTGGAGACCGCTGCCGAGGCGGAGCTGAAGGAAGACCCGGCCACCAAGACCCCGGCCGACTTCTGATCCACCGCCGCCAGGCATCTGTTCACCTTGCCGACCGCTGTCGTTCGATGACGGTCGGCAAGGTGTGACCACCACAGACTTTCACTCACACAGGGAGGCTCGCCCGAGATGGCGAACTACACCGCCGCCGATGTGAAGCGGCTCCGCGAGCTCACCGGCTCCGGCATGATGGACTGCAAGAAGGCGCTCGAGGAGAACGCGGGCGACTTCGACAAGGCCGTCGAGTTCCTGCGTATCAAGGGCGCCAAGGATGTCGGCAAGCGCGCTGAGCGCGCCACCGCCGAGGGCCTGGTCGTCTCGCAGGACGGCGTCCTGATCGAGATCAACTCCGAGACCGACTTCGTGGCCAAGAACCAGGAGTTCCAGGACGTCGCGAACGCCATCGTGGCCGCCGCCGCGAAGGCCCGCCCGGCCGACCTGGACGCCCTGAAGGCGGTCGAGGTCGACGGCCAGACCGCCGACCAGGTGCTGCAGGCGCTCGCCGCCAAGATCGGCGAGAAGCTCGAGCTGCGCCGCGTCGCCGCGTTCGACGGTCAGACCACCGTCTACCTGCACAAGCGTGCCACCGACCTGCCGCCGTCCGTCGGCGTGCTGATCGAGTACACCGGCGCCGACGCCGACGCCGCCCGCGCCGCCGGCATGCAGGTCGCGGCCCTCAAGGCCAAGTACCTCACCCGCGAGGACGTCCCGGCCGAGCTCGTCGCCAAGGAGCGCGAGATCGCCGAGGCGACCGCCAAGGAAGAGGGCAAGCCGGAGGCCGCGCTGCCGAAGATCGTCGAAGGCCGCGTCAACGGCTACTACAAGGACGTCGTCCTCCTGGAGCAGGCTTCGGTCACCGACTCCAAGAAGACCGTCAAGGCCCTGCTGGACGACGCCGGTGTCACCATCACCCGCTTCGCCCGCTTCGAGGTCGGCCAGGCGTAATCGCCTGAAAGCTCGAAAAGGCCCCTCGCCCATCGGTTTCCGATGAGTGAGGGGCCTTTGTCGTTCCGGTTCAGTTGCAGTAGCCGCAGCCCGTGATCGGCGGCGTGAAGAGCTGCTGGATGATGTTCGCGCTGCCGGAGGTGAGGGCACTGCTCCCGGAGTCGGCGGTGGCGATGTCGGTGGCGGGGCTCAGCGGCACTTCGGCCCCGGCGGGTCCGGTGGCGCCGACGAGGGCGGCGGCGAGAGCCAGAGTGGCCAGTCCGGTTCGGACTGCACGGTTCTTCATGTTCACGGGCAGAAAATATTCGAAATGCCCTTGTTTTAAACGCGATTCGGACCCCGAATTTCTGGGGCGGTACTTTCCGGGGGTCTCCCGTCACGACTATGTGGTCTTGGTCCCGGATCCCGTGGCGGGAACGAGAGCCTTGCCGGACCCGGAGTTCGTCAGCAAGCCGATCACGGGGTAGAGCAGCAGCCCGAGCGGGGTGGGTGTGGATTGATCCAGGCCGGGGTCGACTTCGTCGTAGACCGGTGTTGCCGGAACCGCTGCTGATGCGGGGCCGGTAGTGGCTGCGAGGCCTGCCGCGAGGGCGAACGCCGCAATGGTTGCTCTGGCGGTGCGGGTGTGCATGTTCATGAGTCTCGGATCAGTCGGGGCGCAGTGCGCCTATCGGGGGGTGTTGGTGCACCCGCTGCAGGTGCTGCCGGTCGCGTCGGTCACGGTGCGCATGATCTCCGCGCTTCCGGGCGAGATGAAGGGGATGACATTGCTGTTGGCCGATCCGGTGGCGGGCTGCCAGGAGCCGGTTCCGGTCGTGTCGGCTACGGCGGTCGGCTCATTGACGGGGGTGAGGGGGATGTCGGCGACGGCGGGGCCTGCTGCGACGGCCAGTGCGGCGGCGAGCGAGAGGCCGGCCAGTCCGATTCTGACCGTGTGGGTCTTCGTGTTCACGCGCCGAACGTAAGGGAATGGGGAGTGCTCGAAATCCGAATCGGGTGCCCCAGATTCCTTGGTGACACGTCCTTGTCAGGCGGGTCGGGTGTAGCTCGGTGATTGCCGAGACGGTTGCCATGGAGCCTCCCGCGCGCCCGGAATGTTACGAACCGGTAGGCCGATACGAGGGTCGCCTCACGCTCGTGACCGGTCGTGAGGCAGGATGGATGGAGCTTTGTTGCCGTCCCGTGCAATTCGTCGGCCGGGATGGTCTTTTCATGTGCCTGCGCACGCTCGAACGTCTGGACAAGGAGACCGATGACGGACCCGGATACCGCCCCCGATCGCAAGGGCTATCGCCGAGTGCTCCTCAAGCTGGGTGGCGAGATGTTCGGCGGTGGCCGTGTCGGGCTCGACCCGGATGTGGTGCAGGCGGTCGCGGAGCAGATCGCGGAGGTCGTCGAGGACGGCGTCCAGGTGGCCGTGGTGATCGGCGGCGGCAACTTCTTCCGTGGCGCCGAGCTCGAGGAGCGCGGCATGGAGCGGGCCCGCTCGGACTACATGGGCATGCTCGGCACCGTCATGAATTCCCTTGCGCTGCAGGACTTCCTGCAGAAGCAGGGCATCGACACCCGGGTGCAGACCGCCATCACCATGGGTCAGGTCGCCGAACCGTATCTGCCGCTGCGCGCCAAGCGGCACCTGGAGAAGGGCCGCGTCGTGATCTTCGGCGCCGGTATGGGCATGCCCTACTTCTCCACCGACACCACCGCCGCGCAGCGCGCCCTGGAGATCGGCGCCGAAGTGGTGCTGATGGCCAAGGCCGTGGACGGCGTCTTCACCGCGGACCCGCGGGAGGACCCCGACGCCACCATGTTCACCCAGATCACCCACAAGGAAGCGCTGGAGCGGGGCCTCAAGGTCGCCGATGCCACCGCATTCAGCCTGTGTATGGACAACCAGATGCCGATGCTGGTGTTCAATTTGTTGACCAAGGGAAATATCGCCCGCGCTGTCGCCGGTGAGAAGATCGGCACCCTGGTCCGGTCGTGACCGACGACAAGAACCATGACGCAGTGGAGGAAACGCCGTGATTGAAGAAGCGCTCTTCGACGCCGAGGAAAAGTTCGAGAAGGCCGTCTCGGTGGTGAAGGACGACCTGGCCTCGATCCGGACCGGTCGCGCGAATCCTGGTATGTTCGCGCGGATCGTGGTCGAGTACTACGGCTCGATGACGCCGATCACCCAGATCTCCTCGATCACCGTGCCCGAGCCGCGCATGGTGGTGATCAAGCCGTACGAGCAGGCGCAGATGCAGCCGATCGAGACCGCGATCCGCAATTCGGATCTCGGCGTGAACCCCACCAACAACGGTGACATCATCCGGGTCTCGATCCCGCAGCTCACCGAGGAGCGGCGCCGGGAAATGGTCAAGCTGGCCAAGTCCAAGGGCGAGGACGCGAAGATCTCGATCCGCAACGTCCGCCGGAAGGCCATGGAGGAGCTGGGCCGCATCCAGAAGGACGGCGAGGCGGGCGAGGACGAGGTCGGTCGCGCCGAGAAGGAACTCGACAAGACCACGCAGAAGTACGTCGCGCAGATCGACGAGCTGGTGAAGCACAAAGAAGGCGAACTGCTCGAGGTCTAGGACGGCCGATCTTCGGCCGGGGGTAGGGAACGGACGACAAGTGAGCGACGGGACAATCGTGGCCGAAGAGACTGCCGCCACCGGCGAGCTGCCGGAGGAAGCCACCGCATCGCCGGCCGAGCCGCCGGCCGCGAATTCGGCCACACCGGACAATGCGGGCGAGGGCGCCTCGGATGGGAAGCCGACCGCGCCCGCGTCGAAGGCGGGCCGCAACCTGCCCGCGGCGCTGGGTGTCGGATTCGGGCTGGGGTTGTCCCTGATCGCGATCCTGCTGTGGGCCCCGAAGGTGCTCGTCGGCGTGATCGCGGTCGCGGTGGCGGTGGCCACCTGGGAGGTGACCAAGCGGCTGCGTGAGGCCGACGTGCTGGTGCCCCGGATTCCGCTGTTGATCGGCGGGCAGGCGGTGGTGTGGCTGGCCTGGCCGGTCGGACCGGAGGGCGTGCTGGGCGCGTTCGGCGCGACGGCGCTCACCCTCATGGTGTGGCGGCTGTTCGACCACGGCCTGACGGCCACCCCACGAAACTACTTGCGCGACACCGCGATCTCGGTGTTCACGCTCACCTGGATTCCGCTGCTGGCCTCGTTCGCGGTGCTGATGCTGTCCGAGGACAAGGGCAACCTGCGGGTGCTGACCTTCATGATCCTGGTGGTCTGCTCCGACGTGGGCGGTTATGTGGCGGGCGTGCTGTTCGGCAAGCACCCGATGGTGCCGCACATCAGCCCGAAGAAGTCCTGGGAGGGCTTCGGCGGTTCGCTGGTGTTCTGCGTGATCGGCGGTCTGCTGACGGTGACGCTGCTGCTGCAGGCGAATTCGATGATCGGCGTGCTGCTGGGCGTCGGGCTGGTGCTGGTGGCGACCAGCGGCGACCTGATCGAATCGCAGGTGAAGCGGGAGCTGGGCATCAAGGACATGGGCACGCTGCTGCCCGGGCACGGCGGGATCATGGACCGGCTCGACTCGATGCTGCCGTCGGCTTTCGTGGCGTGGCTGGTGCTGACCGCCCTGCTCTGATCGATCGCGCGGCTTCGGTCACCTGGTCCAGGTGGTGTGACGAGCGCATCGCACCCCGCGGCGCCGAACGCGTGTTTCGGATGGAACACTGGAAGGGTTATGACTACCCCGTTGCCCCTCGTCTTCGACGCCCCTCGCCGCGGTATGCCGCCGCGGCATCTCGCCGACCTCGATTCGCGGGAGCGCAAGGCGGTGGTCGAGGAGCTCGGCCTCCCCAAATTCCGTGCCGACCAGATCGCGCGCCAGTACTACGGCCGCCTGGTCGCCGACCCGGATCAGATGACCGATCTGCCCGAGGCGATGCGTTCCAAGGTCGCGGAGGCGCTGTTCCCGCAGCTGCTGACCGAGATCCGGCACATCGAATGCGATGACGGCACCACCCGCAAGTCGCTGTGGCGCGCCAATGACGGCACCCTGCTCGAGTCGGTGCTCATGCGCTACCCCGACCGCAACACCCTGTGCATCTCGTCGCAGGCCGGTTGCGGCATGGCGTGCCCGTTCTGTGCCACCGGTCAAGGCGGTCTGAACCGCAACCTGTCCACAGCCGAGATCGTCGACCAGGTTCGGGCCGCCGCGGCCGCCCTGCGCGACGGCGAGGTCGCGGGTGGACCCGGCCGCCTGTCCAACATCGTGTTCATGGGCATGGGCGAGCCGCTGGCCAACTACAAGCGCGTGGTGAACGCGGTCCGCCGCATCACGTCTCCGTCGCCGGAGGGCTTCGGCATCTCGCAGCGCTCGGTGACGGTCTCCACGGTCGGCTTGGCGCCCGCCATCCGCAAGCTCGCCGACGAGGACATGTCGGTGCGGCTGGCCGTCTCGCTGCACACCCCCGACGACGAGCTGCGGGACACGTTGGTGCCGGTCAACAATCGCTGGCCGGTCGCCGAAGTCCTCGATGCCGCACGCTATTACGCCGACAAGTCCGGCCGCCGCGTCTCCATCGAGTACGCGTTGATCCGCGACATCAACGATCAGGGCTGGCGCGCCGACATGCTCGGCAAGAAGCTGCACAAGGCGCTGGGCCCGCTGGTCCACGTCAACCTGATCCCGCTCAACCCGACGCCGGGCAGCAAATGGGACGCTTCCCCGAAGCCGGTGCAGGACGAGTTCGTTCGCCGGGTCCAGGCGCAGGGCGTCACCTGCACGGTCCGTGACACCCGCGGGCAGGAGATCGCCGCCGCCTGCGGCCAGCTCGCCGCGGAAGGCTGACCCGGACGCCGGTCTCGGCCAGGCTTTGGTCAAGTCGGCTATCCGGCATGACTTTCCGTGCCAGCAAACAGTGGGTAACCACTCTGGCGGGCCATCACCGATGTGGCGGCCTACACCCACCTGACATCCGACGATGTTCGTGAGTTCGGAGACCGGCTCGACGAGATCCGGCGGTCGGTGGAGCATGACCTCGGTGAGCGCGACGCCCGCTACATCAGGAACTGGGCAACGCCGTGTACGTCGTACCGGTCTCGGTGCTTTACGAGTTCGGGATGTGCGTCTATCACCTGGAGATCCCGAAAGTCGTGGCGGGGCGCAAGGATCCGCAGGAGCTGCGGGGGGCCCGCGAGGAGATACTCCGCAAGGCGAGCAAACAGCTCTTCAAGGACTACGTCGCCTTCCCCGCCTTGTCGACACGGAACTGGAAATCGACCGTCCGTGCCAACCTGACCGCCAACGTCGCGAAGAACATGTGGGAGCAGATCGTCACCTTCTGCGGCCATTTCCCCGACGGCGCCGAGAAATTCACGCGACGGGACCTGGCCACCGAGACCCGGGGGGAGTGGTATCTCCGGTAGTTCCTCGGCAGCGCGAACTTCCCGTCCGGTCCGGTCGGGAGAATCTTGACCGGGTCATTGGGGTACCAGATCGAACACCATTTGTTCCCGGACCTACCGAGCAACCGGCTGCCGGCTGTTTCCCGGCAAGTCCGGGGCCTCGCCGCACAGTACGGGCTGCCCTACAACTGCCGATATGGAACGCCACCGGCTCGATATTCCGGATTCCCTTCGCCGGGAGGGCGCTTGACCTAGCGTTTGCTTCATGTTGCAGCAACCGCTCGTAGGGCACGTGAACGAAGCCGATATCCCCTGGGTGTGGGCGGGTGATGTCGGCTTGCAGTTGCTGCGCGTCTCGCCGTCGGGGTTCGTGCTGCGCAATCGGTTCAAGGCCGGGTTCAGCCTGCCCACGCACAAGCACACCGGCGCGGTGAACGCGTACACCTTCTCCGGCGACTGGTTCTACGCCGAGCAGGGCATCCACTACACCGCCGGGACCTTCATCCACGAGCCCGCCGGGTCTGTTCACACCCTCACGGTCGCCGAGGACGCCGATGTCCTGTTCATCGTCGAGGGCGCGTTCATCGACCTCGACGCCGACGGCGCTGTGACGGGTGTCGTCGATTCGAAGACCATTCAGGACGCCTACTTCGCGCTCTGCGATGTCGCCGGTATCGCCCGCCCGACCGGAATTCTCGAATAGCGTTCCCACCGGCGGATTGTTGCCCAAACGTAGCCAAGCCGCCGATTTCCTGTCGCCGGGCGTCCCGTGCTTCCTACACTGGGGTGAACGCGGACGCTTGCCGGGCGTCCGATCGGCCGAGGAGCGCATGATGGCAATGCCGCAGCTCACGACCATCTCTTCCTTCGTCATCGTCATCGACGGCCTCCAGATCGCGTCCTTCGCGGACCTGGGCGGCATCGTGTCCGAGATCGAACCGGTGTCCTACCTCGAGGGCGGTGGCGGCGGTCCGATCCAACTGCCCGGAAAGGTCAAGCCGCCCCAGGTCACGCTGTGCCGCGGCCGCACCGGCACCGCCGACCTGTGGGCCTGGCACCAGTCGGCGCGCAACGGCCAGATGGCCGTGGCGCGCCGCGACTGCACCCTCACGATGTACGACCACGAGGGCACCCCGGTTCCGTGCTACCTGCTCGAGCACGCGTGGCCGTCCAAGATCGAGGTCTCCGCCCTGCGGGACGGCCCCGGCGAAATGCTGTACAACAGCGTCACATTGGTCTGCGAGAACCTCCACCACATGGCGGCCTGACCGGTCGCGGTCGGGAGGCGGCGACCGACGGTCGCCGCCTGACCCGAGGACGTCGGCCGGCGCGCTCCGTATCGCCCGGGGTGGGAGCCGCGAGATATCGGCTGAAAACCAGTAGCCTGACGGCAGGCCCGGCGATTGCCGAGCCGCTCGAGGCCTCTCTGCGGTCCTGTTCTCGAATCGCGATGCCGCCCGAAATTTCTCGGAGAGGCACATGTGGCAACGACCGCAGGCGAAACGAATGACCGGGATTTCGCAGACGGCGGGACGGAGAGCGCCGACACCGACGCCGGGATCTGGGACGAGGACGAGTCCCCGGCCGTGCGCCGGGCGCGCAAGGAAGCCGGGCTCACCGCGAGTGGGGATTCGACGCGGGCGTATCTGAAGCAGATCGGCCGGGTTCCCCTGCTCTCCGCGGAGGAGGAGGTCGATCTGGCGGTCCGGATCGAGGTGGGGCTGTACGCGGCGGAGAAGCTGCGGATCGAATCCGAGGGGCCGTCCGGTCTCACCGCCGCGCGTTGCCGCGATCTGACCTGGATCGTGCGTGATGGCGTCCGGGCCAAGGATCATCTGCTCGAGGCGAATCTGCGTCTGGTGGTGTCGATCGCCAAGCGGTACACCGGGCGGGGCATGGCCTTTCTGGATCTGATCCAGGAGGGCAATCTGGGTCTCGTGCGCGCGGTCGAAAAGTTCGACTACAGCAAGGGATTCAAGTTCTCGACCTATGCCACGTGGTGGATTCGCCAGGCGATCAGCCGTGCCATGGCCGACCAGTCGCGCACCATTCGCATTCCCGTGCACATGGTGGAGATCATCAACAAGCTCGGGCGCAGGCAGCGTGAGCTGCTGCAGGAGCTGGGTCGCGAGGCCACGCCCGAGGAGCTCGCGCAGGAGTTGAACATCACGGCCGCGCGGGTGCTGGAGATTCAGCAGATGGCCCGGGAACCGATCTCGCTGGACCAGACGATCGGTGACGAGGGCAGCGGCCAGTTCGGCGACTTCATCGAGGACACCGAGGCCGTCGTCGCGGTCGAGGCGGTGGCGTTCACCCTGCTGCAGGAGCAGCTGCAGGCGGTGCTGGGCACGCTCAGCGAGCGCGAAGCCGGAATCGTGCGCCTGCGTTACGGACTGGGCGACGGGCAGCCCCGGACCCTCGACGATATCGGGAAGATCTACGGCGTCACGCGCGAGCGGATCCGGCAGATCGAGTCGAAGACGATGTCGAAGCTGCGGCATCCGTCGCGCTCGCAGTTGCTGCAGGATTACCTGGAGTAGCGCGGGCGGGTGGCCGGGCGGATCGGCCGCCCGGCTTCGGACGTCAGAGGGTCGCGATCATCCGCTGCGCGGTGGCGGCGTGACCGTACTGGTTGGGATGGAATTGCGCGCCTTCGCCGTTGTCGACCGAGGTGCCGTTGACTCACCGGTCCGGGATGGCCTCGCAGACGTCGTGGCCGTCGTAGAGCTCGTAGGTGCTGAAGTAGGTGGTACCGGGCTGGGAACGCAGCATGGTGTTGAGGCCGCCGATCACGCTGTCGCGGATCCAGTCGGCGTCCGCGGCCAGGACCGGCTGGCGGCCCGCGCACAGGGATGCGTTGTCGGGCAGGATCTTCGGGTAGCCGACCAGGACGATGCGGGCCTGCGGGGCCTGGGTGCGGATGGCGGCGAGCAGCTGGGCGAGCTTGGCGGCGGTCATCGAGAGGCGCCCGGGCATCTCCGGGCCGTACTTGTTCTTGCAGCCCGCCACCAATTCGGCGACCGCACCCGCGCTGCCGCTGGCGCTGCCCGTCGCGAGACTGCCTGTGCCGCTGCCTGTTCCGAGGGTGCCTGCGAGCACACAGTCCTTGACCAGCTGCCCGAAGCCGATATCGTTGCCGCCGACGCCCAGGGTGACCAGCGTGGTGTCGGCGGTGACCGCGGAGAGCTGAGTGCTGGTCACCGAGTCGATGGTCGCGCCCCCGCAGGTGACATCGGTGAGCGCATACCCGCGCTGAGCCGCGAACAGATGTGCGTAGTTGCGGTCCGACCGGGAACAGCTCTTGTCGAGAATGGTCGAGATGCCCACCCCCGCCGCATACGAATCGCCGAGCGCCACATACTTTCCGCTGTCGGCGGTGGCCGGGGTGATGCTGGTCAGGGATGCGGCGGCGATCATCGCAATTGCGGACAAGCAGTGTTTCAGTTTCAAGGCAGAGTCCTGGTGGCAGAGCGGGGAGGGGATCGCCGCCGACCCTAGAAGATGACCTACCACCCGGTAGGTTGGTTGGCGGAATCGTTATCGATTCGGCCCGCCGCCGCTGAGCGGCCGCTCTCGCGGGTTGGATGACCGGAGCCGTCGCTGGAGTATTCTGTGGCGCGTGACCGAGGCTGACGACTGGTCGTGGCTGCGTACGACAATCCCGATCGTCGACATGGCGATGTATCTGGCCATGCCCGAAGACATCGCCCGCACGGTGGAAATTCGCGACGGCATGATCGTGCACTGTGAGTCTCCGTCGCCCAATCATGTTGCGATCAGCGACAACATCAAAGGGGCGCTGCGCGAGGCGGTGTCCAAACGATCCGGTGATCTGCCATGCCTGCGTGCGAGCGGTGAACTCGACATGCTGATCTCGGAGGTCCCGTTCCATTACAAGCGGCCCGACGCCATCGTCTATCGCTGTATCGACGAGCCGCGGGGGAGATGGAAGACGAAGCCGATGGCTTCGGACACCTTACTGGTCGTCGAGGTCGTATCTCCCAACACCGTGACCGCGGACCTGGTCGAAAAGCGGGCCGAGTACGCGAGACTCGGTATCCCCTCCTATTGGATCGTCCGCATGGTCCAGGACGACGGCCCCGCCGCGTCCATTGAGATGCTCAGGCTGACCGCGGACGGCACCTACATCAGCGAGAACATGTCGCTGCGGGCGCGCGGCGACGCGTTGGCTGTCGACGTCGCCGATCCGCTCGACGTCACGATCAGCTGGAATCGACTGGATATCGGTCTGGACTGATACTTCTCAGCGCGCACCGCGGGCGCGTCTGAGCACCTCCTCCTCGGTGAGAGCGCTCGATGGGTGATGGCTGAGGCACATCGGCACATTGATCTTGGTAAAGCCGACTCCCTCGGTGGCGCCGTAGAAGCGCCCGGCGGGCAAGCGGGAAATATCGTCCAGCCGACCGCCTTTGGCGCGGGCCAGCTCCTGGGCGGCCTGAATGTGCACCGGCGCGTTCAGCAGACCGATGATCTGGGTGGCGGCATTGCCGGTGACCATGGGGTGCAGGGCTTTCGGCGCCTGGGTCGCGTACACGAGTCCCAGCCCGTACTTGCGTGCCTGTGTCGCGAGAGTGAGCGTGCTGGCGCTGGACGGTGTCGTGTGGCGCGACGGCGCGAAGGTCTGTGCCTCGTCCAGAACCAACAGTCCGCCGAGCGGGCGGTCGGCCGCCGGGTTGCGCTTGATCCAGGCGAACAGTGCCATCTCCAGCTGACCGACGAAGGTCTGCCGTTGCTCGGGTGTCGCGAGCCCGATGCAGCTGATCACCGACACTCGCGCTCTGCTGTCGCCTGCCGGGGTCAGCAGGACTCCTGGATCGAGGCGCTGGCCCGCGCCGCCGAAGACGGGATCGTTGATCATGGCCGCGTGCAACTGGTCGGCCATTTCCTGGGCAAGCTGAGCGGCCTTCCGGACCGTGCTGACATCGTCCGGAAGGTTGGCGAGCAGTTCCACGAAGTCACCCAGTTCCTTGCCACCGCGCCTGGCGAAGTAGGTCAGTGACTCGGTCAGGACCGCGGTCCCGGTAGGGAGTTTGCGTCCGGCCAGGCCGGTCCGCGGTAGGAGACCGGCGACCGATGCGTCGATGGCGGTCCGGAACTCATCGGGATCGTCGACCACTCCCTCGAAGTCGGGCAGCGGGTTCAGCGCTATCGGACGTCCGGCCTCACGACGTGGCGTCCAGACGACCACGTCGACCTCGGCGAAGTAGCGCGCGGCCCGTTCGGGGTCGTTCGGGGACCAGGTGCCCGGCGGCGACGGCCACGGGTCGCCGAGACGGGCGAGGTCATTGTTGGTGTCGACCAGAATCGACGAAACACCGTGTAATGCGGCTTCTTCCACCAGTCGCCGCAGCAGGACGGTCTTTCCCGACCCGCTGCCGGCGAAAATGACAGCGTGCTTGCGCAACTGGATCAGCGGGACGTGGAATGCCCTGCCGGTCTTGGCATCCCGGCCCAGCGTGATCGACGGCTCGGCCGGTGGGTCGTCAGTGACTGCGGCGGCCGGTGTGTCGATCTCCAACGGTTCGATGCCCGGTTCCGTTATGCCGTTCCGTTGCGGCACGGGCGCATCGCCGGTCGTCGGCGTCAGGAACTGATCGAACAGATGGGTTCGGGTAGCCGGACGTCGGGCCTCGAGCCAATCCCCGAACCCCGGTGTCATCCGGAAGTCGGTGAGCAGGGATTCCAGCGCGGTGAAGGTTCGTAGATCGTCCTCCGAGATCGGGATCGCGATACCGTGCGCGGCCTCCATCTCGGCAACCGCCTTCGCCGTCGCCTTTCCCGAGGAGAACGGGGTGTTGCGCAGGACGACCAGATGCCGCTTCGGGCTGCCCGGTTCGATCTCCGCCTCGAGGCAGGCCGACCGCAGACGGGACAGCACCGCCGAATGATGGCCATGTGCGATGGCTCGGAAGCTCCAGTGCTCTTCGTCCTCTGTGGCTTCGTCGAGGGTGCGGCGCAGCCGGCCGTGGAGGGCGGGCTGGACCTTGGTCCGAGGATCGATCGTCAGCTCTGCACCGCTGGCATTCTGTTCGCGGATGTAGCAGCGCAGTGCGGCGTCCATCAACGCGGGCATCCGCTCGTCCTCGCGTTCTGGATCCAGCGGGTTCAGGATGTCCGCCATATCCCGCAAGGCAGCGAATCGGTCGTCCCACAGACTCAAGTCGCCGGCCGTCGGTGGCGTCGCGATCCGTGCGGTGTCCATGGATGGCTTGCCGAACTGCTCGAGCTCACTGACCGTGTTCGCGTCCAGGCATCGCCGCACATGCTCTTCGACCAGCTGAAGGAGCCTGCGCGGCGTGAGGCTGGGGACCGAGACGTCATCGAACGCCACGGGCCGTACCGGCCAGGTGGGGTAGGGCGGTTCGAAACCTGATTCACCGTAGAGGGTTCCGAGGTGGCGTTCGACGATCGCCCGGGCGACGGCGGCGGACGGCATCGCGGTCGACAGGTCGACTCGGGTGAAGCGGTCGACCGCGGAATTCACGGCGCGGGTGGCGATAAGCTCCCACGACCTCGGAATACACGCGGCCACGATCAGAGTCCGCGTGGTTTCCTCCCGCATGCGCATGAGTCCATCCGCGAGCTGATTGGCGAGTTCGTCTCTGCCGGACTGCCCGGATCTGGCTATCACGCTGTCGATTTGATCGACGGCCAGCACGATCGGGCCGGTGAGGGCGAACAGCCGGGACAGGTCATTGAAGATCAGCTGCGGAATCCGCGCGCCATCGCGAAAGCCCCAGGCAACGCGTTCGCCATTGTCGATGCCCTCCTCATTGATCAGGAAGCTACGGCCGATCTCCTTCTGCTCCTTGCCGTTCGCCTGGAACAGGACGAGGGCCCGCAGCGTGTCCTGGCATTCGAGTACGACATGGGGATCCAGCTCGGCTACCCGTTCCACGAAGGTATCCAGGTCTCCTCGGCTCAAGGGTATGTTGCCGCGCAGGCGCATCCGGAGCTCGGAACCACAGTGGGTGCGCTCGGCGAGGAGGTCGAGCATCCGGCCGAGTTGTCCGCCATCGGAATCCGATAGGCGGGTCACGACCCCGTGCACCGCGCCGGTCCAGAACGAGCGGCCGTCGAGCAGTTTGGGCATGAAGAACGAACCGCCCTGTTGCTGCACATGATGTCTGAGCCAGCCGAGCATATGTGTCTTACCGACACCGGCGTCACCGGTGAGGGCAATGCCGGTCGGTGTGATGCCCGGCCGGTTCGTGGCGGCGGTGACAGCGCGGGTGATGACGTCGCTCGCTCGTGGATGCAGGCCGTCGACATGATAGGTCATCGGGCTCCACACGGCATCGGGCCCCAGCGCGCTGCTGAACTGAACCGAGGCGAGCGCGTGGTATTGCTCCTCGTTCACCGTGACACCTCGATCGCGAGCAGATGCCTTGCGGTGCCCCCCAATACGAGCGCGTCCGTGTGATCCCGATCGGTGAGCGTCCGCTGGTCCGATTCGGCCCGAATATGGACATCTTCGCGGCGCGACAGCAATTCGAGCGCCCTGTCGATCTCACCCCTGGGCAGTTCGTTCAGCCGTTCGCGCAAGTGCGTCAACCGGATCGCGATGCCGCGCCCGGATGTCAGTTCCAGGTACGCCGCTTCGACCTGCCCGGCCACATCCGGCCGGAAGACATCGGCCAGGGACTGCCCGGTGTCGTCGAGGTGGCGACGCAGCCCGGCCAGCACGGAGTACAGGGCTCCGCCCGCGCTCCCGGACTTGTCCGGCCGTTCGCGTGACAGCTCCTCGGCGCACCACACCGCACCCCGGTCGGTGAGTTCGTGTAGGAAGGCGCGGTTCACCATCGTGCTGGCGACCAGGTCGAGGTCATTGAGATGTCTGCGGTTCCTGCCGTCGAGCTTGATGCCCGCCGCCTCGTGAAGCTCGGCGTTGGTGAGTTCTCGCGCTTCCGCCATCAATACGAACAGGACACAGCGCTCATTCAGCGTCAGACGGTCGATGGACATCTGGTTTCCGGTACCTTTCTATGGTTTTCAGGAGAGTGGGTCGTCGATGACGGTGAATCCATTCGCCGCGACGGTGATCTCCGTTCCGCGGCGATGACGGGTGGCCGGCCCCTCCGCACGAACCGTGCGGCCGTCGCGATGCGCGGACAGCGCTGTCGCGTAGATCCTGTCGTCGGGCGCCGTGACCGTGACGGTGCGAATTCCATTGGCGGCTGCGCCGTCCAGCTCGAGCGTTCCCCGGATCTTCACGCGTCGTCGTGCGCCGCCCGGATCGTCGGACAGCGCGATGATCGACCCCTGCACCACCCCGGACACCGGCTCCGCGCTCTGGCGGGCACGACCGTTGCTCAGGCGGCGGATCCTTTCGCCCGCTTCCGCGGGGACCGAAACGCTTTCGTCCGAGCGAGGTGCGAGCCATGACCAGTGGAAGACGAGTTCGAATGCCTGGGGGTCGTCCGGTCCGGTCAGTTCGGCGAACGCACGGCACTCCGCCGGAGATATTCCGTGGCGCGCGAGATAGTCGAGTGAATGGGGTTCTGGACCATCCGCGGCCCGCAGGACTGCGGTCGACAGTGCCGAGATGCGTACAGCTGTACGGCGGCTGAGGTGGTTCGGATCGCCCTCTCCGATCGGGAACCCGACTCTCAGCGTCAGGGGCTCCCCGGTCATCGACAGCCAGGAATCGTTCAAGAGCTCGCGAACCTGGTCACGGGTGGTGACGCCCAGAATCGATGGACGGGCTTCGCCGAGCACCTCGGCGGCGCAGACCGTGATCAGTTCACTGAGCGCCAGGACGGTGCGGGATGCTGCGGAGAACGCGATCGAGCCGGCGTTGTGGACCGTGCGGTACGACAAGACGTCGATGGCCGGAGATGTCAGGTCCTGCCACACGGCCTCCGGCGACCGCTCTTCCGCGTCGGCGACACAGAGCGTCAACTCGCGCAACCTGCTACCGGCGTCGGCCATCGAGTCCGTCGGCGGCACCAGGACCTCGAAATCCCGCAGACTCCAGATACTTCCGTTGCGCCATCGGCCGGAGACCGTCCAGCCGTGAGCGCTCAGATAGCGGACGACATTGTCGATCGGCGGACTTTCGTGCATGTCGCAGTCTCTATCGGGCGGGGCCCGCGGAACTGCTGGCGACGAGCGCGCGCAGGCTGGCGGCCGTGAGGATGTTGCCGACCGGTATTTTCACCCGTACTTTCCGGCGTCGATCGGAGGTAGTCAACGGCTCGTGGTCATCGAGCGACAGCCAGTATCCGATGTGCCGGAGTAGAAGTCCTGACGTGTACAGATCCGCGTACTCGGAGGACTGGACCGGAACGTGGACCAGGAAAAGGTATCGCGGCACCGTGAAATCCTGACCGGCGAGTTTGTTGTACTGAGACTGGTCGAGATTGTCGAAATCGATCGATCCGTGCCGGACCTGGAGCTTGGCGACTGTCTTCACCTGGACCTCTATCCGAGGTGAGAAACCCCGCGGGGTGCGCCCGGGAGCCTTGAGGCACAGATCGACGCCGTCGAGATCGACATCGTCCTGCGACCAGATGAGCCCTGCGGCCGACGCGAGAACACGAATGTAGTCGGCCCCGAATTTCCCCTGATGATTTCGTGCGTCGAGCACGATCTTCCCCCTGAAAACGCCTGCACCACCAGCTGATCGGATAACTGTAGGCATTGATCGGTTCCCGGGCAACCGCTCGAGGAATTGCTCATCAAAAACTGTTGTCCGGTTTTCTATTTCATCGATCCTCGTTCATAACGACAACCTGAAATCAGGCCTCGAAGTATTCTTCTGTGAAACCGAGAATTTGCGACGCCAATGTGTTAAGTGGTCTGGCTGCGGGCGTCAGTCCGCGAGCAGGGTGGCGATGCGGTGGCGGTCGGCGGGGGTGGCGGGGAGTTGGACGACCAGGAGGAGGTCGGGGTTGTCGACCGGGCGGAGTTGGTGGACGTCGAGGTCGAGGGGGCCTGCGGTGGGGTGAGTCAGGGTGATGGTGGCGGGGCGGAAGTCTTGGACGGGGTATTCCTGCCACCAGGTGCGGAATTCGGGGCTGGCCGCGGTGAGGTCGGTGATGAGGGCGGTGAGGTGGGGGTTGTCGGGGGTGCGGCCGGCTACGGCGCGGAATTGGCCGAGGATGGCTCGGGCGGCGCGTTCCCAGCGGGGCATCATGGCGCGGGTGCGGTCGTCGGTGAACATCCACCACAGCAGATTTCGGCGTTCGGCGGGGAGTTCGGCGGGGTCGATGCGGACGCGGGCGAAGGCGGCGTTCCAGACGACGAAGTCGAAGCGGGCGTCGTGGACGACGGCGAGGTCGGGCATCAGGGCATCGACCAGGCGTTGTAGTCGGTTGTCGTCGATGTCCTTGTGCTCCAAGGGATCCGCGAGGCCCGCCAGGGTGCGCAGGTGGCGGTGCTCGGCGGGGGACAGGAGCAGCGCGCGGGCCAGGGCGTCGACCACCTGGGGGCTGGCCGCGATCTTGCGGGCCTGTTCGAGCCAGGTGTACCAGGTCAGGCTGACGCCGGCGAGCTCGGCGACCTCCTCGCGCCGCAGCCCGGGGGTGCGGCGGCGGCCGGGCTCCAGATCGTCGAGCAGGCCGACGTCCTTGGGGGTGAGCCGGGCCCGGTGCGCTTTGAGGAACGCGGCCAGTTCGGAACGGTGATTGTCGGGCATCGCATCCCCTTGTGGCTAGCAGTATCGGTACCAGGACCAGGTGTCGGCGCGTCCCTAACGTCAGAGGCATCGGGTGATCGACACGGATCACCGCTCACGGGGAGAACGACATGACGAACGACAAGGGACCGGTTCTGGTCATCGGCGCGACCGGCCGGCAGGGCCGGGCTACCACCCGGCAGCTGCTCGAACGCGGCTGGGAAGTACACGCTTTCGTGCGAGACCTGGAGTCGCCCGCCGCGACCGCGCTGCGCGCCGAGGGCGCGAACCTGATCCAGGGCGACCTCGACGACACCGACTCGATCCGGGCCGCCATGGAAGGCGCGTACGGCGTGTTCATGATGCTGACCATGATGGAAGGCGTCCACATCACCACGGAAGGCATTGCTGCCGAACAGCGCCGGGGCCGAACGGTCGCGGAGCTGGCGAGGGAGCTGGGCATCGAGCACTTCGTCTACAGCTCGCTGCGGGGCGCGGGCCAGGACACCGCCGTGGAGTACTACGCGGCGAAGACGGCCATCGAGGCGTACATTCGCGAACTCGAACTGCCCGCCACGATCCTGCGGCCCACCTTCTTCATGGACAACCTCAACGCCTTCAACCGGCCGGTGCTCGACGAGAACGGCGTGCTGCGGCTCGATCTCGCGGTGCGCGGCGACATTCCGGTGTCGCTGATCTCGACGCGCGACATCGGCGCCTTCGCCGCGATCGCCTTCGACCGGCCCCAGGAGTTCCTCGGCCGCACGGTGCCGCTGGCCGGGGACTACCTGACGCCGCCGCAGATCGCGGAGATCATCGGAGCGCACGCCGGACTGCCCGCGCGCAGCACTGTGGTGCCGCTGGAACAGGTCCGGGCGTTCGACCCGCACGTCGGGCAGATGTTCACGCACTTCAACGAGAGCCCGGACGGGCCGCTGGACCTGGCGGAATTGCGGGCCCAGCACCCGGGGCTGCTGGATCTGGCGGCGTGGCTGCGGTCGGTCGACTGGAAGCCGTGACGGGACATGGTCGCCGAGGGCGGCGCGGAGCTTGTGCTTCGCGCCGGCCTTTCCGCGTGCGCTCACGCCGGACCTCCCGTATCGGCGAGTCGGTCGACCGACTCTAACCGGATCCGGTTGCGGCGCACGGCGACTCGGAGTCGATTCGGCGACGGCTGTTGCCGTCCGGGCGGACGGATCGGGTGGCGGGGTGCGAAGTTCTCCTATTGCCGCGGTGTCGCCGGACCGGGGCGCAGCCTGGATGGCATGAACGCACACCGAAGTCGAATGGACTCGGCGACAACGCCGTTGAAGCGGGCCGCTGCGGCGGCCCGGCTGGATATCGCCGTCACCGATCTGCCGGAGCTGGGTGGTGGCTGGACCGTGGGGGAGGTGTGGCGGCTGCGGCGGGAACGGCCCGATTGGCTCGACGACGCACGGCGGCGGTTCACCGGGCGCGGGCCGCGCGGGCGGGCCCGGGCACGCGGGGATCGCATTGGTCCCTCCGGCGGGCTGTGATCGGCGTGTGCTCGGGGTGACCGGCTCGTTCGGGTATCGAGGTCGCCGTGGCGTGATCGCCGGACGGCAGCGGGCTTTCAGGTGTGACCGGTGTGATCGGGGGTGTGATCAATGTGGGGGATAGGTCGGACAAAACGGTCATGTGGTGTGACTAGAGTGAACGCGCTGGAAATGGTGCTAGGCAGGGATGACGGGTGTGACTGAACCTCTACGTGAGGCGCATGAGCGGGCCAGTTGGGCGGAGTTGTTCTTCGACCTGGTGCTGGTGTTCGCGGTGACGCAGGCCGCGCATGTGGCGGTGGCCGGGGAGAGCTGGGGAGCCGTCGGGCAGACGGTATTGCTGCTGGCGATCATGTGGTGGTCGTGGGTGGGGACGACGCTGTCGGTGCACGGGGTCGAGGACTCGAATCGGCAGCGGATCTTCCTGTTCGCGTGCGGGCTGTGCATGTTCGTGATCGCCATCGCCGCGCCGCACGCGTTCATCGGGCGCGCGTTGCCGCTGATCCTGGCGGTGGCGCATCTGGTGCTGCGGCTGCTGCTGTGGGTCGAGATGCGGCGCAAGCGGGCGCTCTTGCAGGCGGGCGTGTCCGGCAGCTGGGTCAATCCGTTCACGATCACCCTCGTCGCGGCGGTGCTGCTGGTGATCGCGGCGCTGGTTCCCGAAGGCGGGGCGCGCAACGCACTCTGGATCGTCGCGGTGCTGCTGGCCTTCGGCGGCCCGGCGCTGCTGGCGCGGCGGATGGAGTCGGTGCAGTTCGGCGCGACGCATCTGCCGGAGCGGTTCGCCACCTTCGTCATCATCGCGCTCGGGGAGACGGTCGCGTCGGTGGGTTCGGAAGCGGCGGAAGCGCATCTGGGCGTGATGTCGTGGATCGCGGTGGTGCTGATCTTCGTGCTCGGCTGCGGCCTGTGGTGGCTGTACTTCGCCTACGGGTTCTCCGCGGTCGAGCATTCGTTGCGCACCAACCAGGTTCGCGGCACCGTGGTGCGGGATGTGCTCAGCTACGGCCACATTCTGCTGGTGATCGGCCTGGTCGGGGTGGCGGTGGGCGCGCGCAGCATGGTCGAGCATCCGACCGCGACCGCGCACGGCGTCAACGCGTTCCTGCTGCCGATCGGCGCGACCCTGTACGTGTCGACCTTCCTGTTCACCCGTTGGCGCATGTTCGGCGCGGCCACCCTCGGCCGGTTCATCGCCGCGCTGGTGCTGGCGGCGCTGACCCTCGCCTCGACCCTGCTGCCGGAGATCGTGACGCTGGCCGCGGTGACCGCGGTCCTGGTCGGTCTGAATGCCTGGGAGTACTGGGTGGTTTCGACCGGACGCCCCCTGCTGCTGATGACCCGCACGCGGGCGAACTGACCCTCAGCCCTCGACCTCGGCCAACCGGCGGCGCAGATAGTCGCGTTCGGCGTCATTGGCGGTGAGGTCGAGGGCTGCCCGGTATTCGATGGCCGCGCGATCATCGCGGCCCAGCCGCTGCGCCTCCGCCGCCAGATCCGGCCGTTGCAGATCCGGGCCCGCCCCGGCCAGATACCCCTCGTTGAACAGCAGATAGATCACCCCGAGTACGGCAGTGGTGCGCTCGGGCAGCAGATGCGGGGGCGGCACCCGATACGGGATGCCCGCGTCGCGGATCTTCTGCTTGGCCCGCACCAGCCGCTTGGCCATGGTCGGCTCGGGAACGCCGAACGCGCGGTCATCGCCGATATCGGCGGCAGCGCAGCGGTTTTCGGCTTCTCCTCAGGCGGCATCCTGGCCCTGCGCGCCGCCGCGGCGGGATCGCGCATCACCCGCCTGGCCCTCTACGAACCGCCGTTCGCGCTGGGCGGCCTCGCCGATCACACGCCGCCGCGGTTGCCCGAACGACTGGCCGACCTGATCGCTCGCGGCGAGTGCGGAGCCGCCGTGGAATTGATGCAGCTCGAGGGCATCGGCCTGCCCCCGGCCGTGGTCGAGCGGGTCAAGCGGTCACCGATCCGGCCGCAACTCGAGGCGATCGCCCAGACGGTGGTCTACGACGCCGCCATCTGCCGTCCGCCGAACGTGCCCACCGAGGAGATGGCCCGCCTCGATATCGAGACCGTGGTGATCAGCAGCCCCGAATCGTGGCCGGGCGTCCGTTCCGCCGCCGAGGCCCTGCCCGCCCGCCTCGCCCGCGCCCACTACGCGGAGGTGCCCGGCGGCGCCGACCACGGCACCCCGGCCGCGGCCACCGCGACGCTGCTCGACGCGTTCCTCGGTGCGGACGTGACCCGCTGAGCTGGACCGGAATCGACGCGGAGCCACCCGAAAACCGTTGCGCTCGCCCGGATCGTGCGACCGGCGCCGCGGGTGACCGGCCCCGTCGGTACCGTGGCGGACATGAATTCGCTGATGCACCGGATCCTGGATATCGCGCCGGTCTGGGTGTACCTCGTCGTCGCGCTGCTGGTGTTCGCCGAGGACGCGATCTTCGTCGGCTTCGTCATTCCCGGCGAGACGGCCGCGGTGCTCGGCGGCGTCGCCGCCAGCCAGGGCCACGTGCAGTTGTGGCTGATGATCGTGCTCGTGATCGCCGCCGCGATCATCGGCGACAGCGTCGGCTACGAGGTCGGCAAGCGGGTGGGCCCGAAACTGTTGCAGGCCCGGATGCTGGACCGCCACCGCGGCCGCCTCGACAGCGCCCAGGACTACCTGGCCCGCCGCGGCGGCTGGGCGGTGTTCCTGGGCCGGTTCACGGCCTTCTTCCGGGCCATGATGCCGGCGCTGGCGGGCACCTCTCGTATGCCGTACCGCCGCTTCCTGATCTTCAACGCGATCGGCGGAATCGTGTGGGGCGCAATCTTCGTGGTGCTCGGCTTCGTCGCGGGACAGTCCTACGAGGCGGTCGCCAAGACGGTCGGCCGGGATCTGGCCCTGGGCGCGGCCGCGATCGTGGTGGTCGCCCTGATCGTGTGGAAGCTGCGGGAACGCCGCCGCGAGCGCTCCTTCGAGGCCGACTACGAGGTGTCCCATGCCGGCCCGATGACCCCCGAGACCGACTGATTCCCAGCGATCTCCCAGGGAACGCCGCGGCCGTACCGCGCATACTGGGGCCGTGGTTCGGATCGACGCACCGCTGCAACTGAGCGGACTGGTGAGCGCCTGGCGGTGGGACGCCTCGACGGCGCTGGTCGTCGCGCTGCTGGGCTTCGCCTACGCAGCATGCTTCGTGCTGGGCCGCCGACGCGGGGAACAGCTTCCGGTGATCCGGGCGGTGTACTTCGGCGTCGCCGGGCTGGGCGTGTGGCTGTACACCGGCCTCGGGATGCCCGGGGTGTATTCGGACACCTTGTTCTGGGTGCGCGCGCTGCAGGTGCTGTTGCTGCTGTACGTGGTGCCGTTCGCGCTCGCGGCCGGAGCGCCGTTCACCGTGTTGCGCGCGGCGCTCGGCGAGGCGGGGCGGAAACGCCTGGACGCCATGCTGTCCGGCGACGTGGCCCGGCTGCTCACCCATCCGGCCACCGCGTCGATGCTGATCCTGCTGCTGCCGTGGGCGCTGTTCCTCTCGCCCTGGTACGAGGCGGTGCTGCGGCACGGCGCGGTCGACGCGGTCACGCGAATTCTGGTGGTGGCCATCGGGTTTCTGTACTTCTACTCCCGCTTACAGATCGATCCGGTGCCGCGGCATTTCACGCAGGGGCTGTCGCTGCTCATCACGATCGGCGAATCGCTCGCCGACGGCATCCTGGGCATCGTGTTGTGGCTCGGCCCGCTCGTCGCCGCCGGGTACTACGGTTCGCTCGGCCGCGCCTGGGGACCGGATGTCCGCCTGGATCAGACGATCGGCGCGGGCATTCTGTGGCTGCTCGGGGATCTGCTCGGATTGATCTATTCCCTGGTCGTGATGCGGCGTTTCGCCGACGACGAGCAGCGGGAGGCGGGTGCGCTGGACGCCGAGCTCGATGCCGTCGAGGCCGAGGAGCCGGTCTCCACGGGCCTGTGGTGGGAGCACGATCCGCAGTTGCGGGAACGCTTCCGCCGCTGATCGCGCGGGCCTAATTGTGGCCCGTGTCACCAGTTCTGACACTGAGTGATGTTCGCTATCAAAGGAACATTTCTGGCTATTCCTCAGTACTTTCTTATTGGACGCTCGATCAGGGAAGCTCGAACTGCGTCCCTTCCGATCTTCCGGGCCAACCCGGTGGAAGCCCGCCCGTAAGAAAGCCAGAAGTCATGCAGTTCAGCAAATTCACCGCCACCTCAGCGCTGGTTATCTCGGCCCTCGGCATCACCGCCGGTGTCGCCTACGCCGCCCCCGCCCCGGCTCCGGCGCCCGTTCCGGTTCTGCCCTCGCTGATCGACGGCGTGAACCAGGGCATCGACCAGGTGGCACCCGCCATCCATTGGAATGCCCGCATCGAGGGCAACGCCATCGTCGTCGATACCGACAAGGGCTCGATGACCACCGACAACGGCCAGCTCCAGGTGCGCGACGACAACGGCATCGTCGTCGCCGCGGTACCGCTGTCGTACACCGTCGACGATCTCGACTACCCGATCCAGGCCGGTGTCGAGGGCCTGCGCGCCACCCTGACCCCGAATACCGATCGGGCCGCCGCGCGCCCGGCCAACCTGCCGCTGCACGAGGTCACCAGCGACCACCAGGCCAGCTTCGATGACGCCGTCTCGGCCGCGGCCACTCAGTTCGGCCTGGCCACCGCCATCGGCACCCTGGTCGGCACCGTCATCGGCGGCACCCTCGGCTTCCTGATCGGTGGCCTCGCGGGTGGCGGCGTGCTGTCCATCCCCGGCGCCCTCGCCGGCGCCGCGACGGGTATCACCCTGGGTGGGGCGGCCGGTCTGGTGCTGGTCGGCGTGCCCGCGGCGATCATCGTCGGCATCATCTTCTTCAACCGCGTCAACAACCCGGCTGAGCAGTAACCGGTAGTTCGCGCATCGCGGCCCGCGACCATGCCTCTCCACGGGGGTGTGACGCGGGTCGCTTCGTGTTCTGGGAAGTTGCTCAGATCACCGAACAGATGAGCGGCAAACACCGTCTTTACGCAAAACATACGTTCAGGACCGTTTTCGCCACGATTTGGCAACAAATAGGCAACATTTGCTGACTTATCTTGTCTCGGGTGCTCGATGAGGACCTCGCTCCCGTGAGGGAAGCGCCCAGTCAAGAAAGCGACGAAAAGTAATGCGTTTCAAGAAGTTTGCTGCCACCTCGGCACTCGCCATCGCGGCCGTCGGCATCTCCGCCGGTACCGCCAATGCCGCCCCGGCCGCCGCCCCCGAGGGCATCCACTGGGATACCAAGATCGAGGGTGCTTCTGTCGTTCTGAAGACTGACGCGGGCTCGCTGACCACCGAGAACGGTCAGTTCCAGGTGCGCGCCGCCGACGGCGCGGTCGTCACCCAGTTCCCGCTGAGCTACGTGACCGGCGATGTGGCCCACCCGGTCGCCGCCCAGATCGACGGCAACACCGCGACCCTCACCCCGAACCTGGACCCGGCCGCCGCCTTCCCCGCGCCGGCGCTGCCCGCTCCCGCCCTGCACAGCGTCGCCAGCCAGGCTGATCAGGACGCCGCCATGTCGGCCGCGGTCAACCAGTTCGGTCTGTCCACCTCCATGGGCACCCTGCTCGGCACCGTCATCGGTGGTGTCGCGGGTTGCGCCATCGGCGCCGCGGGCGGTGCGATCGCCGGTGTCGTGATCATGTCCGTGCCGACCGGTATCGCGGGCTGTGTCGCCGGCGCCGCCATCGGCATCCCGCTGGGCGCCGCGTCGGGTCTGGTGCTGACCGGTGTGCCCGCGGCCATCGCGGTCGGCATCGGCCTCTACAACCGCATGACCGCTCCGGACTCCGCCCCGGCGAACTGAGGCGGTAGCTCCGCCGGTCGCGACCACAGGCCGGCGGGCGAACACAATTCGGTCCGGATCGCGTGCAGGGCGATCCGGACCGAATGTCGTTGTGGGGCTACGCGACTAGCGCGGGCGACGCGACAGGATGGAGTCGCGGATCAGGATGACCGCCAGGCCCGCCGCGAACAGCACGAGCGAGATGTAGCCGATATTGCCGGTACCCGACGAGCTGCCCTGCTGGTTCTCGAACAGCATGGTCAGCAGGATCACGACGACGACCCAGCCGGCGATGCGGAAGGTCCGGCGGGACTCGCCGCTCCAGCCCCACGCTGCGGACGGAACCTCGGCGGTGTCGACCTTGGTGACGACCTCAGAGGGGTGCGCGGGTTCCAGTTCCGTGGCGGCCACTGTGGCTCCTTTACGGCTCGAATCGATTGCTGGCCAATATCGTGACATACGACCCAGCGTCGTAGCGACCAGGGGGCGGGGGACAATAAGTGCGTGTCCGACGTTGTGAGAGTTCTGCTGCTGGGCAGCACCGGTTCGATTGGTACGCAGGCCCTGGAGGTGATCGCCGCCAATCCCGACCGCTTCGAAGTGGTGGGACTCGCGGCCCGCGGGGGTAACACCGAACTACTGGCGAGCCAGATCGCGGCCACCGGCACCACCAATGTGGCGGTCGCCGACGAGGCCGCGGCCGCGGAACTCGGTGTCGCGCTGGCCGGTCCGGACGCCGCGACCGAGCTGGTCCGCCGCACCGACGCGGACGTGGTGCTCAACGCGCTGGTCGGCTCGCTCGGGCTGGAACCCACCCTGGCCACCCTGGAGTCGGGGCGGCGGCTCGCCCTGGCCAACAAGGAGTCCCTGGTGGCGGGCGGCTCGCTGGTGACGCGGGCGGCCACGCCGGGGCAGATCGTGCCGGTGGACTCCGAGCATTCGGCGCTGGCCCAATGCCTGCGCGGCGGGCGCGCCGACGAGGTGTCGAAGCTGGTGCTCACCGCCTCGGGCGGGCCGTTCCGGGGCTGGACCACCGAGATGCTGGAGTCGGTGAATCCGTCCGAGGCCAAGACCCATCCGACCTGGTCCATGGGTCCGATGAACACGCTCAATTCGGCGTCACTGGTGAACAAGGGCCTCGAGCTGATCGAGACGCACCTGCTGTTCGGCATCGGGTACGACGACATCGACGTCACCGTGCACCCGCAGTCGATCGTCCACTCCATGGTCACCTTCAAGGACGGCTCGACCCTGGCCCAGGCCAGCCCGCCCGATATGAAGCTGCCCATCGCGCTGGCCCTCGGCTGGCCGGACCGGGTGCCGGGCGCGGCCGCCGCCTGCGACTTCTCCACCGCCTCGACCTGGACTTTCGAGCCCGTCGACAACGAGGTGTTCCCGGCCGTCGAGCTGGCCCGCAGCGCCGGTAAGGCCGGTGGCTGCGTCACCGCGGTCTACAACGCCGCCAACGAGATCGCGGTGCAGGCGTTCCTCGACGGTCTCATCCGATTCCCCGACATCGTGCGAACCGTTGCGCGCGTCGTGGAGTCCGCCGACCGCTGGGCCGCCGAACCCGGTAGCTTGGACGAGGTGCTCGCGGCCGATACGTGGGCGCGTGACACCGCTCGCACGATCGTGCGCGGCTGACTGCAGGAGAGGGCTCGTAACCGGATGGTCTACGCGATCGGCTTCGCACTGTTCGCCCTCGGGATCACGGCCTCGGTCGCCCTGCACGAATGCGGTCACATGTGGACCGCGCAGGCCACCGGCATGAAGGTGCGGCGCTACTTCATCGGTTTCGGGCCCAAGATCTTCTCGTGGCGGCGCGGCGAGACCGAGTACGGTCTCAAGGCGCTGCCGCTGGGCGGCTTCTGCGATATCGCGGGCATGACCGCCCTCGACGAGCTCGAGCCCGAGGATCTGGACCGGGCCATGTACCGGCAGGCCACCTGGAAGCGCCTGCTGGTCATGTCCGGCGGCATCCTGATGAACTTCCTCATCGGCTACATCCTCATCGTGATCCTGGCCGTCGGCTGGGGCCTGCCCCGCTTCGACCAGCCCGCGGAAACCCAGCTCGGCAAGCTCGGCTGCGTCTCGGACATGACCGCCGATCAGAAGCTGATCGACTGCACCGGCACCGGCCCCGCCCAGTCGGCCGGACTCCAGCAGGGCGACAAGGTCACCAAGGTCAATGACGTCCCGATCACGACGTGGAAGGAATTCCGCGCCGAGACCGAGAAGCAGACCGGCCCCTTCACCTACACCTTCGAACGCGACGGCAAGACCATGACCGCCCCGGTCACCCCGAAGATGGCGGTCGTCTACCCGGAGAAGAACGGCGCCCCCAAGACGGTCGCCAAGGTCGGCGTCGGCCAGGACTTCTACGGCCCGGTCCAGTACAACGTCCTCTCCGCCATCCCCGCCGCCGGCGCCTTCACCGGCCAGATCGCGGTCCGCACCGTCGAGTCCCTCGCCCAGATGCCGTCCAAGGTCGTCGACCTCTGGCACGCCGTCACCGGCGGCACCCGCGACCCGGAAACCCCCGTCTCGGTCTACGGCGCCTCCAAGATCGGCGGCGAAACCGCCGAACACGGCCTCTGGTCCATGTTCATCCTCACCCTGGCCAGCCTGAACTTCTTCCTCGGCGCCTTCAACCTGCTCCCGTTGCTGCCCTTGGACGGCGGCCACATGGCCGTGGTCATCTACGAGAAGTTCCGCAACCTCTTCCGCAACCGCAAGGGCCTCCCCGACGGCGCCCCCGTCGACTACCTGAAGCTGCTCCCGGCCACCTACGTCGTGGTCGTCCTGGGCGGCGCGTACATGATCCTCACCTTGGTCGCCGACATCGTGAATCCGGTGAAGCTCTTCCCGTAGTTCGCCCGAAAAGGCCGAACGAATTCGGCTGTTACCTATCCGCGTGGCGGTCTCGGCCCGCACCATTGGATGAGAGTGGAGCGCGCTCGAGGATAGTCAGTGCACCGTGCTGTGGTCAGGTTCCATCGCCGACACAGATAAGGACAGCCGATGATTCCGATCGACGGCGGCGTAATGCGTGCTATCGCACCACATTTCACCGGACAGGCGGGGGCCCGGCAAGCCCAGATCATCGCCGAGGTCGCTCCGGTCCTGCAATCGACGCTGGAGAGCTTCGACATCACGACCTCGCTGCGGATCGCACATTTCCTCGCGCAGACCTGCCACGAGTCGGCCGGCTACCGCACCACCGAGGAGTTCGCCAGCGGCGACCAATACGAGGGGCGCGTCGACCTGGGCAACATTCACCCCGGCGACGGCCGCCGCTACAAAGGCCGGGGCCTGCTGCAGCTCACCGGCCGGGCCAACTACCGCACCTACGGGGAAGCGCTCGGCGTCGACCTGGAAGGCAATCCGCTGCGGGCCGCCGAACCGGCACTCTCGCTGCGGATCGCGTGTGAGTACTGGAAACGGCACAAGATCAATCCGGATTGCGACCGCGACGACATCATCACCGTGACCAGGAAGATCAACGGCGGCCTCAACGGGCTGGCTGATCGCCGAACACTGCTCGCGAGGGCGAAGAGCGAGCTGGCCCGCATCGAGGCGCATCGGATTGACGGCCGACATCCCGACCCCCGTCCGGTATTGCACCGGGGTTCGGTGGGCGAGGCGGTCGGCGCACTGCAGACCTTGCTCCGGACGTTCGGCTTCGAATTGGCGATCGACCAGGATTTCGGACCCGCCACCGAGCTCGCCGTGAAGGAGTTCCAGCGCGCCCACGGTCTGACGGTCGACGGGATTGTCGGCCCGAAGACATGGGATGCGCTCGACCCCGGGCGGGACCCCGTCGAGGACCCGAATTTTCCGCGAATTCGCGCCTACCGATCATCGGACGATCCCGAATGGCCGGCCAACTGGTCGATTGAACCCACCGAAAGGGACTTCGCCGCGATCGCCGCACAGGAGGCCCGATAATGCCCATAGACCTCACCGACTATGCCCACAACGCCGCCGACCGCGGCTGGGGCAGCGGCTGGCCCAACTGTGTCGCCGGCTCGGACCTGGCCACCGTGGTGTCCGCACGGTCCGGTACCAGCCTCGCGGTCCGCAAAGCACTGGCGGTGCTGGTGGACACGCTGGTCGACTGGACCGAGCGCCCCGAGGGCGGCAACTACCGGCTGAAGCCCGAGCAGTGCGGCGGATTCAACTGCCGTCCCATCGACAACACCAGTGTCGCCTCCAACCACTCCTGGGCCATCGCGGTGGACCTGAACTGGAAGGACAACCCGTTCAGCTTCGACCCCCAGCACACCGTGACCGACCTGGTGGCCACGGTATGGAAGTGGTACGGATTCGCGTGGGGCGGCAACTACCACGGCAAGAAGGACTGGATGCACTTCGAGTTCATGGGAACCCCGGCCGACGCGGCCGAACGCACCCAGGCCGCCCTGGTGGACCTGGCTGTCGGCGCGGTACCGGAGCTACCGCTGAACCTGGACAGCGCCGGCCCGGCGGTGGCCATGCTCCAGGCGCGCCTCGACCGCGACTTCCCCGATTTCGCCCACCTGGTCGTCGACGGTGACTACGGCCCCAAGACGAAAACAGCCGTCCGGGAGTTCCAGCACCGTGCCGGCTTGGCCGAAACCGGTGACGCCGACCGAATCACCCTCGAGAAGCTGGGTCTGGTGTCCCCATAGAAACCCCGCAACCGTTGCGCCCGAGGGCATATCGGGTGCGGCGTCGGCGAGGGCATGCTCGAATCGGAGCCGCGGTTCTGCGGCGTTCGGTTTGTCGGAACTGGCTCTCAGGGGCGCACCTGGGAGATTTCGCGCAGCAGGTCGCGGCAGAGGCGGTCGGCTCGGCGGGTGGTCTCGGGCTGGCGGAATTCGGGGGTCAGGGCGAGGACCTGGGCGCATGCGGTGTCCAGGTCGATGAGATGGCCTACCGAGACGAAGACGGGTTTGACGCCGGTGCGGGTGCGCAGGGCGCGGCCGACCGGGTCGTCGTCGATGGTGATGATGCTGGAGGAGCCGCGTTCGGGGGCCGGTTCGGCGTAGTCGCCCCAGGCGTTCTTGGCGACGCCCACGGTGGGGATTCCGGTCAGCAGGCCGAGGTGGCAGGCGAAGCCGAAGCGGCGGGGGTGGGCCAGGCCCTGGGAGTCGCAGATGATCAGATCCGGTGTGATGGTGAGGGTTTCGAGGGCGGCGACGGTGGTGGGGAGTTCTCGGAAGGCGAGCAGGCCGGGGACGTACGGAAATGCCGTGGTGCCGCGGGCGGTGGCGGTTTCGAGGGTGTCCAGGGTGGTTGCGTCGAGAACGACGATGGCGGCGGCCACATTTCCCTGGTCGTCGTAGGCGGAATCGAGGCCGGCAACCGTCCGGAACTGCGGTGGCCGGGGATTCGCGGCGATGACCGCGCTGCGTAGCCGATCTTGAAGTGCCACTGCCTGTTCCGGTGTGGACGGCCAGTCGCCGGGATTCGCTACCTTCACTTCTCGGAGCGTAAACCTTCGCGTCGATTGCAACGAATATGGACTGTAGGTCCCGGCCGCTTCCGAGTCCCGCTTCCGGCGCGGGTACCGTTGTCGCCGCCGTCACAGGGCGACCGGTATTCGAGCCTCGGTAAGCTCGGAGCCGGTAAGGGTGAGGAATCAGTGGAAAGTAGGCAGCCGATCGTGAGCAGTGCCATCGCATTGGGGATGCCGGCCGCACCGGCGGCCGTCCTCGCACCACGGCGTAAAACGCGCCAGCTGATGGTGGGCAATGTCGGAGTGGGGAGCGAGTTCCCCGTCTCGGTTCAGTCGATGACCACCACCAAGACCCATGACATCAACGCCACCCTCCAGCAGATCGCGGAGCTGACCGCGTCCGGCTGCGACATCGTGCGTGTCGCCTGCCCGCGTCAGGAGGACGCGGACGCGCTGGCGACCATCGCCAAGAAGTCGCAGATCCCCGTGATCGCCGACATCCACTTCCAGCCGCGCTACATCTTCGCCGCCATCGACGCCGGGTGCGCCGCGGTGCGCGTCAACCCCGGCAACATCAAGGAGTTCGACGGCCGCGTCAAGGAGGTCGCCAAGGCGGCCGGTGACGCCGGTATCCCGCTGCGCATCGGCGTCAACGCCGGTTCGCTGGACAAGCGGCTGCTCGAGAAGTACGGCAAGGCCACCCCCGAGGCGCTGGTCGAGTCCGCGCTGTGGGAGGCGGGCCTGTTCGAGGAGCACGGGTTCGGCGACATCAAGATCTCGGTCAAGCACAACGACCCGGTGATCATGGTCGAGGCCTACCGCCAGCTCGCCGCCCAGTGCGACTACCCGCTGCACCTGGGCGTGACCGAGGCCGGTCCGGCGTTCCAGGGCACCATCAAGTCCGCCGTCGCCTTCGGTGCGCTGCTCAGCGAGGGCATCGGCGACACCATCCGCGTCTCGCTCTCGGCCCCGCCCGCCGAGGAGATCAAGGTCGGCTCGCAGATCCTGCAGTCGCTGAACCTGCGCCCCCGCAAGCTGGAGATCGTCTCCTGCCCGTCCTGCGGTCGCGCCCAGGTCGACGTCTACACCCTCGCCAACGCGGTCTCCGCGGGCCTCGAGGGCATGGAGGTCCCGCTGCGCGTGGCCGTCATGGGCTGCGTCGTGAACGGCCCCGGTGAGGCCCGCGAGGCCGACCTGGGTGTCGCCTCCGGCAACGGCAAGGGCCAGATCTTCGTCAAGGGTGAGGTCATCAAGACCGTGCCCGAGCACCTCATCGTCGAGACCCTCATCGAGGAGGCCCTGCGCATCGCCGAGGAGATGGGCGACGAGGCAGGTTCCGGCGCCCCGGTGGTCACCGCGGGCTGACCCACCCCGATCGACACGGCCCGGCCCGCGCGAGATTCGCGCAGGACCGGGCCGTCGCCGTCTCCGATCCCCCTGGGCGCGTGATATTTTCGCTGGTCGCCGGGCGGCTGGTGGCAATCTTGCGGCGCGCGGCGGGAAGTTCTGGCAGGCTGTGAGCGTGCGGAGTGTGCTGGAGCCGACTCGCCGGGGCCGGATGTCCGGGGCCCGTCAGCTCGCGAACCGCGACCTGACGCAGGTTCTGCGTGTGCTCGACACCGATCCCGTGGCGACCTGCATGGTGGCCGCGCGCCTGCAGGAGTTCGGACTGGATCAGCGCGGCGTCTACGGCGAACTGTGGAGCCGCGGCGGCCCGGAGGATTCGCTGTGCTTCTCGGGGGCGAATCTGGTGCCGCTGCGCGGCGGCCGCGAGGATTTGCGCGCGTTCGCGGAGAAGGCGATCAAGAACCCGCGGATCTGCTCGTCGGTGGTGGGGCGACGCGAGCTGACGCTGCCGCTGTGGGAGTTGCTGGCCGGGCACTGGGGGCCGCCGCGGGAGCTGCGCGCGGATCAGCCGCTGCTCGCGCTGGATCGGCCCGCGGGCATCGCCCCGGATTTGCGGGTGCGCCGGGTGCGGCCCGAGGAGATCGACCGGTACCTGGTGGCGGCGATCGCCATGTTCACCGAGGAGATCGGCGTCGACCCGCGGAGCGGGGACGGCGGGCGCAGTTATCGCCGCCGGGTGGCGGGACTCATCGAATCCGGCCGGGCCTGGGCGCGTTTCGAGGACGGCGAGGTCGTCTTCAAGGCGGAGGTCGGCGCGTTGTCGCGACGCACCGGGCAGATTCAGGGCGTATGGGTCCATCCGGACAAACGCGGCGAAGGGTACGGGACCTCCGGGACCGCCGCCGTGGCCAATGTGGTGGTGTCCTCGGGGCGCACGGCCAGCCTGTATGTCAACTGCTACAACGAGGTTGCGCGCCGCGCGTACGCGAAGGTCGGTTTCCGGCAGATCGGCACATTCGCGACAGTGCTGCTGGATTGACCGAAATTTCGAGCGCGGGGTGGCGGAGCGGGATATCGGCGTGAAATCCGTTCCGGTGCAGTGTGTCGCACCGGTTTGCCAGTAGTTGGCTCCTAGCATCGGATCCGATGTCAACTCGGGTCTTCTCCACGCTGATCGCCGCCGCGGTCGCGGTCGCCGCGGCCGGCTGCTCCTCGGGTCCCCAGGGTCCCGCCCAGGCCGCCGAGGCCTTCGTCTCCGATTTCGCCGACCACGATGTGGACGCGGCCGCCGACCGTACCAGCCAACCCGAAAAGGCCCGTGCCGCACTCGGTTCGGCATGGGACCAGTTGCAGGCGGAGAAGCTGGTGGCGACCACCGGCGCGGCGCGGATCACCGGCGACACCGCCATCGTCGACTACACCTACGAATGGCATCTGCCCAAGGACCGCGTCTGGACCTACCAGGGTCAGTTGCAGATGGGCCGCGCCGGCGGCCAGTGGCAGGTGCGCTGGTCGGCCGCCGACATCCATCCGCAGCTGGGCAATACCCAGACGCTGCAACTGCGTTCGAATCCGGCGCCGCGGGCCCGGGTGAACGAACGTTCCGGCGGGGACGTGCTGGTGCCGGGCGCGCTGTATCGGGTGCAGTTCAAACCGTCCGCTTCGTCTGATCCGAACGGCGTCAGCATCGCGCTCGCGAATGCGTTGCGCCGCTTCGACGAGAAGATCGACGCCGCCGCGCTGCTGCGGACCGCGCGCCGCGCCGACGGCCCCTACACGGTCGCCCAGCTCTCGGAATGGGAGTTCGGCGAGGTCAATTCGGTCCTCATGGGCTTGTCCGGGGTCACCTTCAACAAGGAGTTCGACCTGGTCCCCACCGACCGCCACTTCGCCCCCGATCTCATGACCCAGATCCGCAAGACCGTCATCGACGAGGTGGACGGCAAGGCGGGCTGGAGCGTGGTGACCGTCAACGCCAACGGCGTCGACACCGACGTGCTGGAGGAGGTGGATCCGCAGACCTCCCCGTCGTTCTCGCTGAGTGTCGACCGCTACGTCCAGAACGCCGCGCAGCACGCGGTGGACGTCCGCAAGGAGCAGGCCATGATGGTCGTGGTGCAGCCCTCGACGGGCGCGATCCTGGCGGTCGCCCAGAACGAGGCGGCCGACAAGGACGGTCCGGTGGCCGCGACCGGTCTGTACCCGCCGGGTTCGACGTTCAAGACGGTGACCGCCGCCGCGGCCATGACCGCCGGCCACGCCACCCCCGACACGGTGGTCCCGTGTCCGAGTCAGATCGTGGTGGGGGAGCGCACGATTCCGAACTACGACCTGTTCAGTGTCGGCAGCGTGGCCATGGCGACCGCCTACGAGCGGTCCTGCAACACGTCCTTCGCCAAGCTGGCCTCCGAACTCGAGGGCGACGATCTACGCACGGCCGCGGCCGCGCTCGGCCTCGGTCTGGACTACACGATCGCGGGCCTGCCGACGGCCTCGGGTTCGGTGCCCGCCGACCACGATCTGGTGCAGCGCGCCGAGGACGGCATCGGCCAGGGCAAAGTGCTGGCCAGTCCGTTCGGGATGGCGTTGGTGGCGGCGACGGTCGCGCACGGTTCGGCGCCGACGCCGTATCTGATCGCGGGTCATCAGACCCAGGTGTCGGGGGACCGGCCGCAGTTGAAGCCGGAGGTGATCGACGGTCTGCGGTTGATGATGCGCAAGGTGGTGCTCGGCGGGACGGCAGAGCGCATCGTCGATCAGGGTGAGGTGTACGGGAAGACCGGTGAGGCCGAGGTGGAGGGCGGTTCGCATTCGTGGTTCATCGGGTACCGCGGTGATCTGGCCTGGGCCACCCTGGTGGTGCGAGGAGGCAGTTCCGACAACGCCGTGGCGGTGACCCGCGATATGGTCGCGGCCCTGCCTACCGGGTATTGAGGCTGCCTGTCGGTGTTCTCGAGGCGAGTTCTGGGTCGGCGAGTACTCGGGAGTGAAGTCAGCGCCCGGTGTAGCGGCCGTCGACCTTCACGCATGCGGCGGACTGGATCTCACCGACGTTGTCGGTCACGAATCGCTGGTCGGCGAGGGTCCTGACGGGTGGTCCCTCGACGGATCCGTCACCGAGCATCTCGGTGACACCGGCGCCCGCGAGAATCATGCCCGCGGTGGTGACTAGCAAAAGGGCCGAGCGCTTCATATCCCGCTCCCTTGTTTTTGGGATGAGTAAGGAGACCCGAACGGTGTGGATTCGGTGATCCGGTCCTCGATGAGAGGTTGGCTGATTGTTTGCCGATGAAGAAAACGGTAATCGGTGACGTATGTCGAGGCAAGGCGCAAATGTGCTGCCGCACTCCGCTTGTGGCGAAGAACAGCAGGTCGCGGCGACTATCCGACCGTAAAGTTCACTTTCAGTTCGTGCGCTGCAGGGTTGCGGCCAGATGGTGCGTGAGAGGTTGCTCGACGGCAGCCATGCGCAAGGAGTAGTCGAGAGTGTCGCCTGTGACGGAGATGGTCCGGCCCAGCGCGGTCACCGACTTCGCGGTGCTGCTCATCCCGATCGAGGTGGAGTCGAGTTCCAGGCGCAGCTCGCCGTCCTCGCTGACCAGCCGGCCCTCGCAGATCTCGGTGATGCCGGTGGGGTGGGCCAGGATCAGTTCGATCCGATCGTCGGGCAGCGCGCGCAGATAGCCGGTCTCACTGTGCATGGGACGGCTGCCGTCGGCGGCGCGGGTGCGCTGCCGGTAGGTCAGGAAGGGGCGGCCGACATGGCCGAAGTGCACTTCCTCCAGGTACTCGAACGAGTCGATGGTCGGGTATTCGCCGCGGCCGCGGCCGCGCCACGTGCCCAGCAGCGGGGCCAGGTGGGCGATATCGGGGTGGGGCGCG
Organism: Nocardia sp. CA-145437; assembly: GCF_050956485.1. Taxonomy (NCBI): domain Bacteria; kingdom Bacillati; phylum Actinomycetota; class Actinomycetes; order Mycobacteriales; family Nocardiaceae; genus Nocardia; species Nocardia sp. CA-145437. The sequence goes on from NZ_CP191204.1 coordinate 2,316,926, forward strand.
ACGGTGGTTTCGGGTTCGAGCACGGCGGACAGCTTAATCCGCCGCCCGCGTCGCCGGGGGAGGTCGGGGCACCCGCGCGCCGACTTTCCGGATAGGGGTATTGATCTTTCAGCTGCGGCTTGCCCGCCGATAGCCGCAGCCGGCGGGGACGGCGAACACGATGATCAACCCGAGCGACCACATGACCGTCTTGAGCAGCGGCCCGGCGACCGGCCCGCCCGCGGCCAGCGCCCGCATCGTGTCGACCGCCACCGACATGGGCTGATGCTCGACCACCGGTTGGATCCACTGGGGGTAGGCCGCGAGCGGCACGAAGCCGGTGCTGAAGAACATGAGCAGCGAGGACAGCAATGCGACCGCCTCGACCAGGGCGGCCTTGGCGGTGAAGACCGCGATGGCGGTGACCATGGTGGCGAAGGCCAGCCCGAACAGCACCGGAATACCCAGGAACGCGAGCGCCTGCCAGGGACCCCGCTGGAAGCGGAAGCCGAGCGCCATGCCGAAGCAGATGATGACCACGGTTCCCGCGAAGATCCGGATCCCTTCGGCGAGGATCCGCGCGGCCAGTCCGGAGGCGCGGTGCACGGGCAGCACCCAGAAGCGGGCCAGGATCCCCGCCTCGCGTTCCCGGCCGAGCATGACGCCACTGGCCACCGTCCCCGACAGCGCGCCGACCAGGGTCACCATGGGCGTGGATCCGTAGAGGGCGCTGTGCCCGGAGAACTTCTCGATCTGCGAGCCCACCACGATGTCGAGCATGAGCAGCAGCAGGCACGGCACGACGAGGGTTTCGAGCAGGGTGACCGGGTCGCGCACCCAGCGGGTCAACAGCCGCTGGGTCTGAATCCAGGTGTGCCGCAACAAGGCCGGGGCGGAGCCTTCGCCGAACAGGAGGGTGTCGGTGGCTTCGGGGTGTGCGAGGGTGGCCATCACGACCTCTTCAGGTTCTGCCGGGCGATGAAGTAGCAGGACACGGCGACGGTGCCGACGAGCCACAGCACCGTCGGCATCATCAGTGACCAGGTGACCGGGTGCGCTTTGCCGCCCGGGTCGCCGCCGAGCGCGCGCAGCGCCTCGGCGAATTGCGAGACCGGCTGGTTGCGGACGAAACCCTGTACCCAGTGTGGGAATTGGTGGGCGGGGGCCAGGCCGGTGGAGAGCATGCCGAGGATCAGCGGTGGCAGCACCAGCATCTGGGTGGTGGCCTCGGGGCTGCGGGTGGCGGTGCCGATGGCGTCGGCGCCCAGGCAGAAGTTGATGCCGATGAGCAGGCCGAGCACCAGGAATCCCAGGGTGTGGGCGAAGCCGGCGGAGAACCGGAAGCCGATCACATAGGTGCTGATCACGCCCGCCACGAGACCGATGAGCAGCCGGAACACATTGGAGGCCATGCGCGCCGCGGCGGGCACGATGGGGTTCATGGGCATGGCGTCGAAGCGCCGGTCGAGTCCGGAGACGGCGTCGGTGGCGGCGCGGAAGGCGGCGGAGACGCCGGTGAACGCGCAGGCCTGCAGGATGACGATAGGCGCCATGAACTGCGCGTAGCTGCTGAATCCCAGTCCGGCGAAGGTCATCACGCGGTTGAGCGGGATGTAGAAGCTGGCGGTGAAGGTGACGGGTGCGGCGATGGCGGTGATGATCTCGCCGGTCTTGACCGAGGGCACGATCAGCCGCACGGTGAGCACCCACCATTGGGCGAGGGTGGCGGGTGTGGCGCGGACGTCGGTGAGCCACCCGGTGCGTGCGGCGGTGGCGGTGGCGGTCATGCCCGGGTCCGATCCTCGGCGGCGCGGTGGCGGCCGCCGCCGTCGGCGCGGAGCCGGATCGAGGGTGAATCCTCTTCGGGTTCCTCGGCTTTGGGGATGTGCCCGGTGAGTTCGAGGAAGACGTCGTCGAGGGAGGGCCGGCGCAGCGCGATGTCGACCAGTTCCAGTCCGGCCGCGTCGAGTCGTCGCAGCGCCTCGGCGAGGGTTTTCGCGCCTTCGGGCGCGGGGATGGCGAGCCGGTCCGAATCCTCGGTCAGCGCTTCGCGAACGGTGCCCGGGAGCAGGTCGCCGAGGGCGGTCATGAGGGCGGGCAGGTCTTCCAGGCGGAGCGGGACGATTTCGCAGTAGCTGCCGCCGGTGCGCGCCTTGAGTTCGTCGGCGGTGCCGGCGGCGATCACGAGGCCGTGGTCGATGACGATGATGCGGTCACACAGCGCGTCGGCTTCTTCGAGGTATTGGGTGGTGAGCAGGGTGGTGATGCCGTGTTTGCGGAATCCGCCGACCAGGTCCCAGACGCCTTGCCGGCTGCGGGGGTCGAGTCCGGTGGTGGGTTCGTCGAGGAACACCACTTCGGGTCGTACGACCAGTCCGCAAGCGATGTCGATGCGTCGCCGCATGCCGCCGGAGTAGGTGCCGACGCGGCGTCCGGCGGCCTGGACGAGGTCGAATTCCTCGACGAGTTCGTCGGCGCGGGCGCGGGCGGCGCGTTTGCGCAGACCCATCAGGCGGCCGAACATGACGAGGTTCTCGTAGCCGGACAGGGCGTCGTCGAGGGCCGCGAACTGTCCGGTCAGCATGATCGAGCGGCGGACGGCCGCGGCGTCGGCGACGACGTCGTGCCCGGCGACCACCGCGCGCCCGGCGTCGGGTGCGATGAGGGTGGACAGGATATTGACCATGGTGGTCTTGCCCGCGCCGTTGGGTCCCAGAATGCCCAGGACCTCGCCGGGCGCGGCCTTGAAGGTGACTCCGCGCAGCGCTTGGACCGCGCCGAAGGACTTCTCGACGCCTTCGACGACCACGCCGTCGACCGAGGTGTCCGCCGAGCTGGTGAGGGTGGCCGGTTCGGCGGTGCCGGGGGTGGCCGGCTCGGCGGTGCCGAGTGTGCCTGCTGTGGTGTTCACATCGGTGGTATCGGGTTTGCCATTGTCGGTGTTCACGGCGTCCCTCCCAGGTGCGCGTCGAGAATTCGGGCGATGGCCGCGAGCGCGTGCGGTGCGGTCAGTTCTTCGTGGCTGACGTCGATGTCGTGGTTGGTGATGGTGCCGGTGATCCAGGGTCGCCAGCCTTCGGGGCCGAAGATGTCGGAGGTGTGCACGGTGGCGCTGAAGTACAGTGCGTCGCCGTGGAAGACGGGCCGCTGGTAGCCGGTGCGGGTGGCGGCGGAGGCGTTGTAGGAGGCGGCCATCCGTTCCAGGGTGGTGGCGTCGACCAGATCGACCCCGCCCATGCGGTCGCGGATCATGGCGGCGGCCTGCGCGGCGGTGGTGTCGGCGGGGATGTCGGTGATGCCGAAGACGGACCCGAAGGTCGCGACGAAGGAACCGGCGGTGAGCTTGTCGATGCTGTCACCGTCGATATCGGTGCTGTCCGCGTCGAGTAGGGCCAGGGTGGCGACCTCGTCTCCGGTTGCCTCGAGCTGGGCGGCGACGGCGTGCGCGATCAGGCCGCCGAATGACCATCCGAGCAGATGATAAGGCCCGTTCGGTTGGAGTCTGCGAATTTCGGCCACGTAGCGTTCGGCGAAGTCGCCGATGCTGCGGGCGTGCGGTTCGCCGGAAAGGTCCGGTGCCTGCAGGCCGTAGATCGGCCGTCCGGGAGCCAGGGCCTCGGCGAATCCGAGGTAGGTCCAGGCGATGCCGGACGATGGATGGACGCAGAAGAGCGGTGGCTCGTCGCCGCCGGGCCGGATGGGCAGCACCACATCCAGGCCGAGTCCGGGACCGGCTTCGGCGCGCGAGGCGGCCAGCGCGGCGGCCGCCTGCTGCTCGCGCAGTTCGGCCATGTGCTTGCGTTCGGCCTCGGCCGCGAATTCGGCGGCGGGCGAGGTGGCGAAGTACGCCGCGGCGGCGAGCGCGTCGGTCCACAGGTGGGCGAGCATGGTGATCTCGTGCCGGGGCAGCAGGGTCTGCGGGAAGGTGAAGGCGGCCTGCAACCGGTCTCCGGCCACCACCGCGTTGATCTCGATCTCGGCGGTGACGGGCACGTCGGCGTGTTCGGTGGTGCGCAGGTCGCCGAATTCGTCGGTGGGCAGCCAGCCGAGGTCCTCGAGCCCGGCCGGGATGTCGGCGGTGGCGTAGCGGCCGAGGTAGTTGAAGCCGATGCGCCCGGGCACCCGGTGCGGCAGGGCCGCGGCGGTCTCGGGGTTGAGGTAGCGCAGCAGGCCGTAGCCGATGCCCTTGTCCGGCACGGCCATCAGCTGGTGTTTGACGGCCCGGATGGCCGCGCCCATGGCGGGTCCGCCCGCGAAGGCGTCCCGGATCGGGATGTGGGACAGGTCGAGTCGCACCGGGTAGACGGTGGTGAACCAGCCGAGGGTGCGGGACAGGTCCGCGCCCGGGACGATCTCCTGCTGCCGTCCGTGTCCTTCGAGCCGGACCAGTACCGCCTCGGACGGGTCCATGCGCCAGCGCATGACGGCCAAGGCGAGCGCGGCCAGCAGGGTGTCCTCGACGGTGCCGTCGAAGAGTCCGGGCAGGGTGGTGAGCAGGGTGTCGGTGGCCTCGGCGTCGAGTTCGATCTCCACGGCGCGCACCGTGGGGACCCGGTCGACGGCCGGGTCCAGTTCGCGCGGCCCGATCAGCGGGTCGGGGGTGGCGGTCACCTCGCGCCAGTAATCCAGTTCGGCCGTGCGGGTTTCGCGCTGTGCGGCCTCCTCGAGGGCGTGCGCCCAGCGGCGCAGCGAGGTGCCGGTCTCGGGGAGGATCGGGGTGGCGTCGCCGCTGATCTGTGCCCAGGCCGCGATCAGGTCGGGGACGAGGATGCGCCAGGAGACGCCGTCGGTGACGAGGTGGTGGGCGACCAGGATGAGCCGGCCGCGGCGGTCGGCGGGGCTGCCGGGCGCGGGGTCGAGCCACACCAGTTGCAGTACGGTGCCGGTGGCGGGATCGAGGCGGCCGAGTGCGGAATCGGTTTCGGTGATGGCGTATTCGCGCAGGTCGACCGCGTCGGCGGTATCGAATTCGATGCGGTACAGCAGTGCGTCGACGTCGACCGAGCCCGGTTCCCCGATGCTCATCCGCCATTCGCCGTCTTCCAGGGCGAGCCGGGCGCGCAGCGCGTCGTGGTGGTCGACGACGGCGGTGACGGTGGCGACGAGTTGTTCGCGGCTGATTCCCTGCGGCAGTTCCAGGACCGCGGTCTGCGCGAATCGCCGGTGGTCGCCGCCGCGTTCGAGCATCCATCGCACGATCGGGGTGAGCGGCAGGTCGCCGACGCCGCCGCCGGGCAGTTCCTCGAGGACGACGGTGTCGCCTCCGGCCGCGGCGAGCGCGGCCAGCGCGGCGACGGTGCGGTGTTCGAAGATCTGCAGCGGCGTCAGTTCGATGCCGCGCAGTTTGGCCCGCGACACCAGCTGGATGGCCAGGATGCTGTCGCCGCCGAGGGCGAAGAACGAGTCGTGCACGCCGACCTTGTCGCGGCCCAGCAGTTCGGCGATGATCTCGGCGAGCGCGGTCTCCAGATCGCCGCTGGGCGCGCGGTATTCGGTCTCGGCCTCGAACACCGGGGCCGGCAGTGCGCGCCGGTCGAGTTTGCCGACGGCGTTGAGCGGGATGGCGTCGAGCACCACGAAGGCCGAGGGCACCATGTAGCCGGGCAGCCGGTCGGCGGCGTGGGCGCGCAGGTCGGCGAGGTCGATCTCGCGGCCGGGTTCGGGCAGCAGGTAGGCGGCCAGGGCGGTGGCCCCGCCGGGGCCGGGAACGCCGAGGGTGACGGCGAATTCGACGCCGTCGGCGGCGGACAGCGCGGCGTCGATCTCGCCGAGTTCGATGCGCTGTCCGCGCACCTTCACCTGGAAGTCGGTGCGTCCCAGGTATTCCAGGCGCGGTTCGTCGAGGTAGCCGGTCCAGCGCACGAGATCGCCGGTGCGGTAGAGCCGTTCGCCGGGCCGCCCGTACGGGTCGGCGACGAAGCGGGCGGCGGTGAGGCCGGGTCGATTGTGGTAGCCGCGGGCCAGCGCGTGCCCGGCGAGGTACAGCTCGCCGGCGACGCCCATGGGGACCGGTCGCAGCCGGTCGTCGAGGACGAGGGTGGCCGCGCCCCGGATCGGCGCGCCGATGGTCACGGGCTGCCCCACCACCAGCGGGTCGGAAGCTGTTGCCCAGATGGTGAATTCGGTGGGACCGTACAGGTTGATCAGGGTGCGCCCGGTGGCCCAGCGCGCCACCAGATCCGGCCCGATGGCCTCGCCCGCCACGGCCAGCACGCGCACGCTGGACACGGCGTCCGGGTCCAGGGTGGCCAGCGCCGACGGCGTGATGACCAGGTGTGTGACCCCTTGGGTGGCGATGAGTTCGGTGAGCGGTTCGCCGCCGAACACGTCGGGCGGGGCCACGATGGCGGTGCCGCCGGATCCGAAGGCCATGAGCGCTTCGAAGGCGGAGGCGTCGAAACTCGGTGAGGCGACCTGGAGTACGCGGCAGTGCTCGCCCAGCGCCAGCTGTTCCCGTTGGGCCCGCACCAGATCGGCGATGCCGCGGTGCGATACGGACACGCCCTTGGGTGTGCCGGTCGACCCGGAGGTGTAGATCAGCCACGCGGGCTGGTCCGGGTGGCTGCGCATGGCGCGAACTCGCCCGCCCCCGAGCGGGATTCGCACGCTGGAGGCGGCCGGGTCGTCGAGCACCAGCCAGCCGATCCGGTCGGGCAGCGCCTCGAGGTGCGCACCGGTGGTGAGCCCGAGCACCGCGTCCGAGTCGGCGAGCATGTGGTCGATGCGGTCGAGGGGGTGGCGCGGGTCGATAGGCAGGAACGCGGCCCCGGCCTTGGCGCACGCCCAGATCGCGGTGATGAGTTCCGCGCCGCGCGAGAGGGCCAGCGCCACCACGGTTTCCGATCCGGCTCCGGCGGCGGAGAGTTGCATGGCCAGCCGCTGCGAGGCGGTGTCGAGTTCGCGGTAGGACACCGCGCGCCCGTCGGCGATGATGGCCGGGCACAGCCGGTGCGCGGTGGCGGCGGCCCGGAACACCTCGGCCAGGGTGGTGATTCCGCTGGTCCGGGGTCCGCGCACCGGGACCAGGGCGGCGCGTTCGGCGAGGTCGAGCAGTTCGATGTCGGAGAGCCGGATGCCCGGGTCGGCGGTGACGGCGGTGAGGACGCGCCGCCAGCGGGTGACCAGTCGCGAGGCGGTGGTCTCGTCGAACAGGTCGGTGGCGAAGGTGAGGGTGCCGTCGAGTCCGGCCTCGTCGAAGCCGGGCAGCGGGGCGCGCAGGTCGAAGGTCAGGTCGAACTGGGAGGCGTCGCGTTCGATGGGTTCGACCTCGACCCGCAGGCCCGGGAATTCCACGGTGGGCGGTTCGAAGTTCTGCAGCGACAGCGAGACCTGGAACAGCGGGTGCTGGGCCGTGGATCGCGGCGGGTCCAGGACCTGCACGAGTCGTTCGAACGGCACGTCGCCGTGCGCGAACGCGTCCAGGTCGGCGGTCCGGACCTGCGCCAGGAAGTCCCGGAATCCCAGGGCCGGGTCGACCGGGGTGCGCAGCGCGAGGGTGTTGACGAACATGCCGACCAGGTCGTCGAGGGCGGCCTCGCCGCGCCCGGCCACCGCGGTGCCGATCAGGACGTCCGGGGTGCCGGCCAGTCGGGACAGCAGCACCGCCAGCGAGGCGTGCAACACCATGAACAGGCTGGTGTCGGTGGCCGCCGCCAGGGCGGTGAGCGCTTCGTGGGTGCCGGCGTCGATGCGGAATTCGAGGTCGCGGCTGTGCAGGCTCTGCACCGCGGGCCGCGGCCGGTCGGTGGGCAGCTCCAGCACGTCCGGTGTCGAGGCGAGGCGCTCCTTCCAGAACCGGACCTGTTGTGCGGCACGGGATTCGGGATCGTTCTCGTCGCCGAGCAGTTCGCGCTGCCAGATCGAGTAGTCGGCGTACTGCACCGGCAGCGGCGGCCGTTCGGGCTCGGCGCCGTGGGTGCGGGCGAGGTAGGCGGTGACGAGGTCGGTGGCGAGCGGCGCCATGGAGGCCCCGTCCGCGCTGATGTGGTGCACCACCAGCACCACCACGTGTTCGGCGGGTTCGCCGGGGCGCGGGGTGAGGCGCAGGACGTGCACGCGCAGCGGGGCTTCGCGGGTGAGATCGAAACCGGTCCCGGTGTTCTCGGCGATGGCGGCGTGCAGGTCGGGGCCGTCGTCGGTGTCGGCGAAGCTGATCTCGGGGGCCGCGGCGTCGGCGCTGAGCACCACTTGGCGGGGGCCGTCGGCGTCGGCGGGATAGATGGTGCGCAGCGATTCGTGCCGCGTCACCACGTCGGCGACCGCCCGGCGGAGGGCGTCGACATCGAGTTCGCCGGTGAGGCGCAGGGCGGCGGTGATGTTGTAGGCGGCCGAGTTCGGGTCGAGCCGGTTGAGCACCCACATGCGTTGCTGGGCGGGGGACAACGGGATCCGGTCCGGCCGGATGCGCGGGGCCAGGGTCGGGAGGCCGGGGAGTTCCGCGCCGGGCACGATGCGCGAGGACAGTTGCGCGACGGTGGGCGCGTCGAACAGGTCGCGCAGTGCGATGGTCGCGCCGAGGGCCGCGTTGACTCGGGCCACCACGCGGGTGGCGGTGAGGGAGTTGCCGCCCAGTTCGAAGAAGGACCGGTCGATGCCGACCTGGTCGGTCTCGAGGACGTCGGCGAACACCTGGGCGACGGCGGTCTCGACGGCGGTGCGCGGGGCGAGGTACCGCTGGTCGAGGGTCGCGAAATCCGGTGCGGGCAGGGCGTTCCGGTCCAGTTTGCCGACGGGCGTGAGCGGTACGTCGTCGAGTTCGATGAGGTAGCTGGGCACCATGTAGCCGGGCAGGGCCGCGGCGATGCGGGTGCGCAGCAGTTCGGTGTCGAGGCGCTGTCCGGCGGCGGCGACCACGTAGGAGACCAGCACGGTCTGCCCGCCGGGGCCCGGGCAGCCGAGGGTGGCGGCGTAGTCGACCTGCTCGTCGGCGGCCAGCACGGCGTCGATCTCGCCCAGTTCGATGCGCAGGCCGCGGATCTTGACCTGGAAGTCGCTGCGCCCCAGGTATTCCAGTTCCAGCTGGGTGCCGTCCGCGGTCTTGACCTCCACCCAGCGCACCATGTCGCCGGTGCGGTACATGCGCGCGCCGGGCGCGGTGAAGGGATTGGCGACGAAGCGGGCCGCGGTGAGCCCGAACCGGTTGAAGTAGCCGCGGGCCAGCGCCGGCCCGGCCAGATACAGTTCGCCGGTCACCCCGAGCGGCACCGGCCGCAGCCAGCTGTCGAGCACCAGGGTGGCGGCGCCGCGCACGGGGGCGCCGATGGTGATCTGCTCGCCGGGCCGCAGCTCGCCGGGGCCGGTGGCCCACACACTGAATTCGGTGGGCCCGTACAGGTTCACCATGCGCCGTCCGGCCGACCAGGCCGCCACCAGTTCGGGTCCGGCGGCCTCACCGGCGACCGACAGGCAGGTCAGGTCGTCGAGTCCGGCGGGGTTCATGGTGGCCAGCACCGACGGCGTGATGACCGCGTGCGTGACCCCTCCGGTGCGCAGCAGCTCTTCGAGGGCGTCGCCGCCGTAGACGTCGGGCGGCGAGATGACCAGCCGCCCGCCCGCGCCGTGCGCCATGAGCAGCTCGTGCACCGAGGCGTCGAAGCTGGGTGAGGCCACCTGCAGGGTGCTGGAGGTCTGGTCCAGATCGAGCAGGCTCTGCTGGGAGGCCACGAGATTGGCGAGTCCGCGGTGGCTGAGCAGCACGGCTTTCGGTTTGCCGGTGGATCCGGAGGTGTAGATGAGGTATGCGGTCTGGGCGAGGTTGATGGGCCCGCCGCGTTCGTCGTCGGTGATGTGCGCGTCGGAGACGGTCATGACGCGCCGGATGGTGTTGAGGTCGTCGAGCAGCAGCCAGTCGATGGTGCCGGGCAGGGTCTCGCCGACCGAGCACACGGTGACGCCGATGGGCGCGCGCGAGTCGGTGAGGATGTGCTCGATGCGTTCGACCGGATAGTTGGGGTCCAGCGGCAGGAACGCCGCGCCGGTCTTGGCCAGCGCCCACACCGCGACCACCGATTCCACCGACCTGGTCAGGGCCAGTACCACGAAGGTCTCGCGACCGACCCCGCGCCGCAACAGGACTCGCGCGAATCGGTTGGACCAGGCGTCGAGGTCGCGGTAGGTCATGGACACGGCGCCGGAGCTGATCGCGACGCCATCGGGGTTGGCGCGCGCGCCCGCGGCGAGGATGTCGGGCAGGGTGCGCAGCGGGGTGGGCGCGCCGCCGCGGACCGGCACCAGCTGCGCCCGCTCCAGGGGGTCGCAGTGCTGCAGCTGCGCGGTGCGGCGTTCGGGGTGTTCGGCGATCTGGTCGAGCAGCAGCAGGAACCGGTCGAGCAGTCGCCGCGCGGCCGCCTCGGGCAGTTCGTCGGCCATGAATTTGACGGTGATGCGCAGGCTTTCGCTGCCGTCGGCGGCGCGCTGCGGGATCACCATCAGGTTCAGCGGGTAGGGGGTGGCGTCGGTGCCGGACACGTCCAGGATCCGCATGCCCGCGATATCCAGTGCCCGCGAGAGGGTTTCGCGGTCGATGGGGTAGGACTCGAACACGGTGAGGGTGTCGAACAGTTCCGGCAGCCCGACCGCCCGGTGGATGGCGGCCAGCCCGACGTGCTGATGGTCCAGCAGCCGCGTCTGCTCGGTCTGCACCCGCGCCAGCAGATCGCCCACGCGCTCACCGGGATCCAGTCGCACCCGCACCGGCAGGGTGTTGATGAACAGCCCCACCATCTCCTCGACGCCGCCCAGCTGCGGCGGCCGTCCCGAGACGGTGCCGCCGAAGACCACGTCGGTGCGTCCGGTGAGCATGGCGAGCAGCAGCGCCCACCCGGCCTGCACCGCGGTGTTCACCGTGGCCCCGGCGGCGCGCACGGTCTCGGTGAGCTGCTCCAGTTTCGCCGTGCCGAAATCGGCGGAGACCATGCCGGATTCGGTGGAGGTGATGCCCGCCAGCGTGGGGATCGCCCGGGTGGGGGAGTCGACCCCGGCCAGGGCCTCGGTCCAGGCGGCCAGCGAGGCGGCGTCGTCCTGTTCGCCGAGCCAGGTCAGAAACTCGCGATAGGAGTGCGCCGGGGTCTGCGGGATCTCGTGCCCGGTGACCGCGGCCAGATAGCCCGCGAGGAGTTCGCGCACCACCAGCGGCGTGGACCAGCCGTCCAGCGCCAGATGGTGATTGGTCATCAGCAGCGTGTACGCCTCGGCGTCGGTGCGGATGAGGCTGAAGCGCAGCAGCGGCGGCCGGGTGAGATCGAAACGGGTGCCCGCGTCCACCGCGATCAGGCGCGCCAGTTCCCGCTGCCGTTCGGCCGGTTCCGCGATGCCGGTGAGATCGATGTCCTGCCAGGGGATCTCGGCCTGGCCGAGCACCAGCTGCCGGGGCCCGTCGGGGGTCTCGACGTAGGCGACGCGCAGCACCTCGTGCCGCTCCAGCAGGGCCGCCGCCGCGGTGCGCAGCCGCCCGGAGTCGACGCGCCCGGCCAGGTTCAGCTGGGTCTGCACGGTGTAGCCGTCGGCGGTGTCGGTGTCGTAGCGGGCGTGGAAGAGCAGGCCGTACTGCAACGGTGACAGCGGCCAGACCTCGGTGAGGTCGGGGTATTCGCGTTCCCAGGCGTCGATCTGCGCCTGCTCGACGGCCACCAGCGGGAAGTCCGAGGGCGTGTGCCCGCCCGCACCGGCGCGCCGGGCGTGGGTGACCAGCGCGGTCACCGCCAGCCCCCACAGCCGCGCCAGCTCCTCCACCTGCGCGGCGGACAGCACCCGCGACGCGTAGGCCCAGGTCACCTCGAGTCCGGCGGCGGTGTGGAAGGCATTGATGTCGATGACGGCGGCCAGCGGCGCGGCGTCGTCCTGGGTGGCGGCGAATCGGACCGGTACCCACGGGGTTTCCGCACCGCCGGGATGCTCCACGCCCGCGCCCGTGCGGCCGAGATAGTTGAAGCTGATCTGCGGTGTGGGCGCGCCCTCGAGTTCGGCCGCCGTCGCGGCGTCGAGCCGGCGCAGCATGCCGAAGCCGACGCCCTTGTCGGGGATGGCCCGCAGCTGCTCCTTGACCGCCTTGAGCGCCGCGCCCGCCGCGGGCCCGCCGTGGAAGGCGTCGTCGAGATCGAGCTCGCCCAGGTCGAGGGCGACGGGGAACACGCTGGTGAACCAGCCGATGGTGCGGGAGATGTCCGCGCCCGGCAGCACCGCTTCCTCGCGGCCGTGGCCCTCGACGGTGAGCAGGGTCCGCGGCGTCTGCCGCAGCTGACTCGAGGCGAGGGCGAGCGCGGTCAACAGCGCGTCCTCGAGTCCGCAGTGGAACCGCGCCGGAATGAGTTCCTGTGCGGCCGTAGCGGTATCGGGGTCGATGAGGGTGCGCAGCTGACCCATGGTGGCCACGGTGTCGAGCTCGGGGTCCAGGGCGCGGGTGCCCAGCCGCGGGTCGGGCGCGGTGAGGACCTCGCGCCAGAAGGGGAGTTCGGTGGCGCGGGCCGGGGCCTGTTCCGACTGCCCGTGCGCCCAGCGCCGGAAGGAGGTGCCGACGGGCGCGAGGGTGCCGCCCGCCCACGCGGTGGCCAGGTCCGGCAGCAGGATGCGCCACGAGACGCCGTCGGTGACCAGGTGGTGCAGCACCACCCACAGCAGGGGCAGGGCCTCGCCGCGGTCGATGAACACGAACCGGGCCACCACCCCGGCCGAGGGGTCGAGCAGGTCGGCGGCGCGCTGCAATTCGTCCTCGCCGTCGCTGTCGGGTTCGGCGGTGACGGTGTCGATGAGGGCTCCGGCCTCCACCGCGCCGGGCTCGCCGACCCGCCACACCCAGGGGTGCTCGCCGGTGCCGGGCTCGTGGGTGAGGGTGCTGCGCAGCAGGTCGTGGCGGTCGAGCAGGGCCTGGACGCCCGCGGCGAGCGCGGACCGGGCGGCTTCGCCGGAGGCGAATATGTCTTCAGTGTGCGGCAGCGGAATCAGCACGGCCTGAGCGAATCTCGGCCAGGTGTCGCCCTGCTCGAGCATGTCGTGCACGATCGGGGTGAGGGTCACCGGGCCCACCGCCCCGCCGGGCAGCTCCTCGATCACCGGCGCGGTGACCGCGGTGGCGACGGCGGCCAGCCCGGCGACGGTCTTGTGCTCGAACACATCCCGGGCGCGCAGCCCGAGTCCGGCGGTCTTGGCCCGCGCCACCAGCTGGATGGCCACGATGCTGTCGCCGCCGAGGGCGAAGAAATTGTCGTCGGCCGACACCGATTCCACGCCCAGCACGGATTCGAACACCGTGGCCAACGCCCGTTCGGCGTCGGTCGAGGGTGCGCGTCCCGCCCGCGGCCCGGATCCGAAGTCGGGTGCGGGCAGCGCGCGCCGGTCCACCTTGCCCGCGGGGGTCAGCGGCAGCGTGTGCAGCACCATCACCACCGACGGCACCATGTGCGCCGGAAGCTGCTGGGCGACGGTGGTTTTCACGTCCTCGGGCGCGACCACCGAATCGGCCGCCAGCACGTACGACACCAGCGCGGTCGCCCCGCCGGGTGTGGTCGCGCCGATCGTGACCGCCATCTCGACGCCCGGGTGCCGGGCCACGGCCGCGTCCACCTCGCCGAGTTCGATGCGGAAGCCGCGCACCTTCACCTGGGTGTCGCCGCGGCCCAGATACTCCAGCTCCCAGCGGCCGGACCGCCGCCGCCAGCGCACCAGGTCGCCGGTGCGATAGATCCGGGCGCCGGGATCGACGGGGCTGGCCACGAACCGTCCGGCGCTGAGCCCGATGCGCTGGTGGTAGCCGCGCGCCAGACCCGCACCGCTCAAATACAGTTCGCCGACCACCCCGGGCGGCACCGGCCGCAGCCACGGGTCGAGGACCAGCGCCCCCACCCCGCGCGACGGCGCGCCGATCGTGATCGCCTCGCCCGGCGTCAGCGGCGCGCTGAGGGTCGCGGTGATGGTCGCCTCGGTCGGCCCGTACCCGTTGATGACACACCGCCCGGCCCACCGCACCGGCAGCTCCGGCGGGCAGGAGTCGCCGCCCACCACCACGGTCCGCAGCCGCGGCAAGGTCTGCGGTTCCAGCGAATTCGCCACCGCCGGAGTCACATTCAGGTGCGTGACCTCGAGCGTGCGCAGCACCCGCGCCAGATCCTCGCCCGCGTAGGCGGCCGGGGGCACCACGCCCACCGTCGCGCCGACCGCGAACGCGACCAGCAGCTCCTCCACCGAGATGTCGAAGCTGGGGGAGACCGCGTGCGCCACCACGGCGTCGGAGCCGACCCCGAACGCCGCCCCGGACCCGGTCACCAGATTCGTCAAACCGCGATGGGTGACCGCGACGCCCTTGGGCAGACCCGTCGAGCCGGAGGTGTAGATGAGGTACGCGACCTGGTCCAGGCGCACGGGCGCGGACCGGTCGGCGTCGGTGATCGGCGCGGAATCCGTTGCGGCGATGGTGTTCTCGGTCTCCGGATCGTCGAGGACCAGCCACCGCACCCGGTCCGGCAGCGCGGCCCGCGAGCCCGCCACCGTGACGCCGGCGACCACGCCGCTGTCGGTGAGCATGTGCTCGATCCGGTCGATCGGATAGCCGGGATCGACGGGCACGAACGCCGCGCCGGTCGCCGCGACCGCCCACATGGCCAGCACCGACTCGGCGGAGCGGGGAATCGAGATCGCCACGGCGCGTTCGGGTCCCGCGCCCGCGGCGATCAGCACCCGCGCCAGCCGGTGGGCGTACTCGGTGAGCTCGCGATAGGTGAAGGCGGTGCCGTCCACCCGCAGCGCGATGGCCGACGGGGACTTCGCCGCGCCCGCCGCCAGGATCTCCGGCAGGGTGCGGGGCCGGCTGCCGTCGCGGCCGCGCGCGGGGGCCAGCGCGGCGCGTTCGGCCTCCGACAGCGCGGTCACCGCGGTCAGCGCCTGTCCGACGCCGCCCGCCAGGAAGCGGTGCAGGAAGTCCAGGAACCGGGCGTGCAGTGCCGCGAGTTCGGGTTCGTCGTAGCGGTTGGGATTGGCCTGGAAGTCGATGTGGGTGGGTTCGCCGCCGGTGCCCGGATAGACGTTGACGAACAGGTCGTCGATCATGCCCGAGGTCAGCACGTGCAGCTGCCCGGTGACCCCGCCGAGACGGATGCGGGTGTCGGCCAGCATGAGGTTGACGGTCGGCCCGAATCCGGCGACCTCGTCCATGGCCCAGCCCAGGTCGCGGAAGATGTCCTCCTGCCGGTACCGCTGGCGGCGCAGCGCCGCGGTCAGCTCACCCTGGGTGGCGCGCAGCAGATCGCCGACGGTGGCGGTGGGGGACAGCGGCAGGCGCAACGGCACCACATTGGCGACCATGCCGCCGGATCGGCGCAGCGTGGCGGTGGTGCGGCCGGACACCGGCAGGCTCAGCACGATCTCGCCCGCCCCGGTCATGGCTCCGACGTAGGCGGCGAAGGCGGCCACCACGACCGGCGCCGGACTGGTGGACTGCGCGGCGGTCAGCGAATCCAGCAGGGCCGCCGTGTCTTCGGGCAGCGCGCCGCTCAGCAGTCGCGGGTGGGCGTCGACCGCGCCGGTGCGCCGCCCCAGCAGCGCGGGCTCCGGCATCCCCGCCAGATGCTCACGCCAGTAGTCGCGGTCGGCCTGCAGCTTGTCCGAATTCCGGTAGGCCGCATCGGCTTCCACGATGCGTTGCAACGGTTCGGCCTTGCCGGCCGGGACCTCCTGCCCGGTGGCGGTGGCGTTGTAGATCTCCGAGGTGCGCTGCAGCATGGTGAGCGCGCCGACGCCGTCGAGCAGGATGTGGTGGAACCGCGAGTACCAGTACCAGCTGTCCTCGCCCAGCCGCAGCATCACCATGGTGCACAGGCGGTCGCGGGTCAGGTCCAGCGGCGCGGTGTATTCGGCGCGCATCCACTCCTGGGCGGCGGCGCGCGGGTCGGGCGCGCCGGTGCAGTCCACGGTCTGGACGGCGTCGTCGAGGGTGGTGTCGACCAGCTGCCAGGGCAGTTCGTCGATCTCGATGAGCCGCAGGTAGCCGGTGCCGAACTCGCGTCCGGCCCGGCGTGCGGCGTCGGCCAGCAGTTCGGCGTCGATCGGCCCGGTCAGCTCCACGTACTGGGCGATGGAGACGGGGGTGTCCCCGGCCAGCTGCTGGGCGAACCAGATGCCGCGTTGTGCGGCGGAGAGGGCGAATGCCGCCGAGGTGTCAGGGGTGGAGGGCAGGGGACTGCTGAACGCCATACTGCGGGAACCTTCTGCGGGCTGCGGCGGCTTCGGCGCGGTCAGGAGGCCTTCCGCGCCAGGTTCAGTTCGGCCTCGCTGAGCGGGGCGTCCGAGCCGGTGAGGTACTGCACCAGCGTGCTGCGGTCATCGAGCACCAGCCAGCGGCTCGGGTCGGTGACCAGGTCCAGTCCGGCTTTGGTGGTGACGCCGAAGTCGGCGCGGGCCACGCTGGACTCGGTGGTCACCGGGACGGGAGTGGCGCCGGTCTTCTCGATGGCCAGGCGGGAGACCACGGCCTCGACTCGCGGCGTCTCCGCGATCACGATCTTGGCCCCGGGGCGGACCCCGAGAGCCAGCAGCATGCGCGCCACCCGGTTGCTCCAGCGATCCAGTTCGGCGTAGCTCAGGTCGCAGTCGGCGGTGGTCACCGCGATGGCCGTGGGAGCCGCGGGCGATTCGACCGTCTTGCACATGAACATCATCCTCTCGGAGGGGCCGCTTGCGGTGGCGTTCGGTATGTATCCACTGTCGCCGCCGCGAGCCGCCGCCGGTAGCGACCACAGTGCTGCCGGAATCCGCTCCGAGGGTGCGCGTTGTCCCACCCTGGGGTGGGTGGAAGATCAGCCGTTCAGGGCGTCCATGGCCGCCGAGATCATGGTGATCGAGTCGCGCGGGCTCAGCGCCATGGCCCGGAGCTGGTCGAACATCACCCCGTAGCGGCGCACCTCCGGGTGGCCCTCGATCAGCTCGTCGCTGGCGATGCCCTCCACGTACACCAGCTCCGGGTCGGCGGGGTCGGGGAAGTCGAGCAGGGTGAAGGAGCCCAGCATGCCCGGGTGCGCGCCGGCGTCGAAGGGCAGGATCTGCAGGATCACGTTCCGCTTGTTGGTGTGGTCGAGCAGCTGACTGAACTGTTGGTTCATCACCTCGGGGCCGCCGACCATGCGGCGGATGACGGCCTCGTCGAGCACCACCCACAGCTCCAGTGGGTTGTCCTTGGTGAGCACCTTCGATCGCTCCTGCCGAGCCCGAATCCGTTGCTCGATAACCTGATCCGACACCTTGGGCATGGTGGTCTGGTAGACCGCGCTGGCGTACGCCTCGGTCTGCAGCAGTCCGGGGACGTAGGTGGATTGGAAGAACCGCGCCGAGAGCGACTCGGCCTCGAAGTTGATGTATGCGCCGTAGACCTCCGACACCGCATCCTCGAAAGACCTTGCCATGCCGGGGCGTAACGCGTCGACCAGCAACTGCAAGGCATCTGAACGCGCGGGTTCACCGATGCCGTAGAGGTCCAGCATGGCCGTCAGGGTGCGGCGCTGCGGCCTGGCCTGGGCGGTCTCGATCCGGTACAGCGTGGTGACGTTGATGCCGGTCTTGGCGCTGACCACTTCTTTGCTGAGCCCCGCGCTCTCGCGCATCTCGTGGAGCATCGCGGCGAGCCTCCGCAAACGGACAGTGAGCACGGTGCGCTTGCCTGCCATGACGACCCTTTCGCTTGGCGCACTTGCTAGAACGCAGTATTGCGTTCTTGCATTTGTAAGAGCATGATCCAGCTAGCCTATTCGTGAACAACCGATCCGATGACCGGTATAGCTGAATCCGGAGACCAATCATGTTGGTGCGATTAGTGATGCTGTCGGGTGCGTATAGGGAGTCTCGATGACCATGTCGATAGCCGGCGTTCTGCCGACCGCTCCGCAATTGCTCTGTGCGTTCCAAGGGAGGCGATTTCAAGATCGAGTGTTGCTGCGGTCCGCGCACGCACTCGCCGAACTGCACGAACGTCGCGCCCAGGTACGGGATCCCATGATGGTCAGCGAGATCGATTGCCGCCGCGGCGAACTCGTTGACGATATCAACGATTGGGTGGAGCAGGAACTGCCGCAGCACCGCAACGGCGCCACCATGCACACCGAGAGCTTGGGCGCCGTGGTGGACCGCATGGCCCGGAGCTGGGTCGAAGCCAACCAGGTGATCGATCACGAGGGCGCTTCCAGTGACAACACCCATAAACACTGGTACCACCTGGCCGAACTGGTTGACGGCTACACTGATCTCGTATTCGACGTGGCCGGTGGCCGTCGCCGTTTGCCGGAACAGTGACTCCGAATGCATTGACACAATTGATGTATTGCCACCGAATCGTTGATTCGTCCCGCCCGTAGACGGCGGGCGCAACGGGGCGCCCCGCCCGGCGTGCCGCGTGGTCGACTGGCGCGGCACGCCCGCCCTGAATTAGTGGGAAGCGTTTAGAACCAACCGTCCGGTGTTTTATTCGCGAAGTATTTCATTCACACGGACTCGAATTCATGACCGTGCGGGTGAAATACGGCGTTCCGCACTATGAGGGGGGAGTTCGACATGAACCAGGGCGAGGGCGCCGCCACCGACCTGTATCAACGGGCCCGCGCCGGCGACTTCCGGCTGGACGTCGCCACCGCGCGCCGCTGCGCCGCAACCTTCCTGCGGTTCGCGGCCATGCTGGATCCGCACATCGACCGCAGCCACCGTGTCCACACCCTCGGTGGCTTCGGCGATTTCGGGTCCGCCCGGCAATTGCGGCGCGGCTTCGAACGCAAGGGCCGCGACCTCACCGGCGCGCTCACCGCGCTGCGGAGTTCCGCCGAGGACATGGCCGCGGCCTATCTGCTCGCCGCGGGCCTCATCCGCGCCACCGACGACACCCATTCCCGCGCCCTCCTGACCGCCGCCGCGGGTCTCTGACCCGCGCCCCGCTCGAGCGAAAGTGGTTGGTTCAGCGAGGTTTCCAGTAGTTGTCGGGCCCGACCAGCTGCAGGACGGTGCGTGACGGCGCGTCCAGGCTCGGCTGGAGCGAGGCGTCGACCGCGAGATCGATCGACAGCGAGTACGCCTCGTACAGGTACCGGTACTGCCAGCGACCCCAGCTGGAATAGGTTGCGGCCCACAGGGTATCGAGGTCGGACTGGCAGACGCTGGCGCCGATGCCCTGGGTGGGGCACCACACGTCCCAGGTCTGCTTCTGGCCCTTGAGGCTGGTGTAGATGGCCTCGGCCTCGGTGCTGGAGGGGAAGGCGAACACCTCCAGCGACGTCATGAGCTTGTCGGACTTGTCGATGTAGGTGCCCGTCACCATCTGGACGCACTTGTTGGCCTGCAGCGCGGTCTTCACGTTCTGCGACATATTGCTCGCGACGCAGTCCTTCACGCCGGAGGAGCGGCGGGTGAACACCACACCCTTGCTGTCGGTGAAGCTCGACGGGAGCAGGGCGTCGGCGGTGAACGGGGTCTTGTCGGTGCCCTGCTGGTTGAGGGTGGCCTTGTCGACCCCGGAGGTGCCGGGGGTGCCGGGGGTGGACGGGGCGGTGGTGCTGGTGGTGGTCGTCGGTGCGGTGGTGATGATGCTCGAGCCCTTGGCGCCGTCGGTGGTCTTGTCGTCGCCGGAGAGCACGACCACGCCCACGCCGATGGAGATGACGAGGACCACCAGCAGGACGCCGAGGATCACCTTGAGGGCGGTATTGGCCGAATTCGATGGGGGCGCACCGTGATATGTCACCAGCGGCTGCGGTGCGGACCAGCCGGTCGGTGAGGTATGGGTCGGCGGCAGCGGCGCCGTCGACGAGCCGAAACCCGCCGGCGTCAGGTACACCGTCCGCAGCGTGTCGCCCCACTCCTGCGCGGACGGCCGCGCGTCGGGCCCGAATCCGCCATTGCCGAAGGCCCGGTCGAACAGCGCCCGCACCCGCGGATCGAGATCGGCGGGCACGCCGCCCGGCTGCCACGGCGCGCCGGGCGGGCCCGCGCTGTCGGGCAGCAGGGTCCGGTAGAGCAGCGCCGCCAGGTCGTACCGATCCTTGTACCGATCGTGCGCCCGGTCGGCGGGCATCAGCCCGGCGGTGTCGATGAGATAGGCCAGCGGCGCGGCGGGCTGCCACAACACGTTCGCGGCCGACAGGTCCCCGTGGATCAGCTGCCGTTCCTCGAGCACCCGCACGATCTCGCACAGCCGAACCGTCAGTCCCGCACGGAGATACGGTGTGGTCTGCCCGGGTGCGGCCCACAGGTGATCCAGGGTGCGCGGCCTGCCGTCGGGTTGCAGATAGTCCATGGGGATCAGCGGCAGGACCGCGCCGATCAGCGCCGTGTCGTGCTGGACGAGGTCGATCGGCCAGTTCACCGCCTCGGCCGCCCCGGACGATCCGCCTGTGGCGGCGAGCACGGTCTGCCGCCCGAAAAGCATGGCCTGCCGGGCCCATTCGATCGCATCCGGCGCGGTGACCGGGTTCCGGTAGAGCTTGTAGAGCCGCTGGTGCCCGCGTGGATCCCGGCAGAGGTACTGCACCGAGCGCGCGCCCGCGGCATAGAAGGGTTCGCCGTCGACGTCGTAGGACTCGCCGGACAGACCTGTGACAACCACCATCGAACAGCCCCCGCCCGATACCTGAGTTCCAGGCGAGTTTACCGGCCCGGGCGTCGCCACGCCCGGGCCTCGACGCAAGACACCGCTGACCGTCCCCTCATGACCCGGTCAGCGGTGCGGGTGCGGCCGCGCCGTTCAGCGCAGCGCCGCACGTCCTTTCAGGCGGCCCAGCAGTACCAGGGCGACGAGGGTGACGAGGACCAGCAGGGTGGTGCTGGCGGCGGCGTCGAAGACCGCGCCGCGGTCGGTGGCCGCGAAGATGCTCACCGGCAACGTCTTCCAGGTGGCCGGGTACACCATGATGGTGGCGCCGAGTTCGCCCATGGACAGGGCGATGGCCAGGCCGGCCGCGGCCCCGAGGGCGGGCAGCAGCAGCGGCAGGGTGATGCGCAGCAGGACGCGCACCGGGCCCGCGCCGAGTGATTCGGCGGCCTGCCGGTAGCCCGGATCGAGCCGGTCCAGGGCGGCGGAGACGCCGCTGAACGCGTACGCCAGCACCAGCACGGTGTGGGCCAGGATGACGATCCACTTGGTGCCGCCCAGCAGCAGCGGGCGCTCGTTGAAGGCGATGAGCACGCCCAGCCCGATCGCCACCGACGGCACCGCGACCGGCACGTGGAACACCGCGTCGGTGAGCCGCCGCAGCCAGGCCGGGGCCTCCATCGCGGCCAGGGCCGCCCAGGTGCCGAGGATCAGCGAGAACAGGCTCGCCAGCAGCGCCGTCTGCAAGCTGACGGACAGGCTGGCGGACTCCTCGCCGGAGAGCGCCCGATCGAAGTTGGCGAAGCCGAGATCCGAGGGCAGTGGCCCGGTCCAGTGCCCGGCCAGCGCCGCGGCCACCACGGTCGCGATGGGCGCGACGAACACCACCGTGACGACGATCCCGAAGACCGCGAGCACCACGGCCCGTCCGCGACGCGTCCACACCAGCATGGGTCAGCTCTCCTCGCGCGCGCCGGTGAGGCGCGCGAACAGCAGTCGGTATCCGAGGTACAGGCTCAGCGACAGCAGCACCTGCACCGAGGCCAGCACGGCCGCGCCGGGCAGGTCGAAGGTGACGATGCCGCGGGTGTAGATCAGCGCGGGCAGCGTGATCACGCCCTTGGCGCCGGTGAACAGCACGATGCCGAATTCGTTGAGCGTGAGCAGCAGCACCAGGCTGCCGCCCGCCGCCAGCGCGGGCCACGCCTCGGGCAGCACCACCTGCCGCAGCACCCGCCACGGCGAGGCCCCGAGACTGGACGCCACATCCAGCTGTTCCCTGGGCAATTGGGCGAACGCCGCCAGCAGCGGCCGCACCACGAACGGGGTGAAGAAGGTGACCTCGGCCAGGATCACGCCCCAGGGTGTGCTCAGGAAGTCCAGCGCCGGCTGCGTGCCCCCGGTGATCCGATCGATCAACGCGTTCACCGCGCCCGCCGTCCCGTACAGGAAGGTGAACGCCAGCGTCACCAGGAACGACGGCAGCGTCAGCACCGAATCGATGAGCCGCCCCACCACCTGCGATCCAGGAAACGGCACGAACGCCAGCACGATCGCCAGGAACGTCCCCAGCGCCACGCACCCCGCCGTCGAGCTGACCGCGATGGTGACGGTGCGCCACAACGCGTTCCGGAACGACTCCTCGGCCAGCACCTTCGACCAGGTCCCGACCCCTCGACCGGACTTGGTCTCGGTCGACTCGAGCAGCACCCGGACGATCGGATACACCGCGATCAGCAGCACCACCAGCACCGGCGGCAAGGTCCACAGCACGGGTCGCCACGACCGTCCGGCCTTCCGGGCCTCGGGATCGGAAGGTGCGGAGGGGGATTCGAGCAGTGCGGTCATGCGCGCACCTCGGGTTCCGCTGCGGCGGAGGGGGTCCCGATGCCCGGTGGGATCAGAACACCCGCCGGGTCGGCGAAGCGGACGCCCACGTGGTCGCCGGGGGCGATGTCGGTGTGGCCGAGGACGTCGGCGGCGAGCGCGGTGGGCAGGCCCGCGATATCGAGGTGCAGGCGGGTCGAGGCGCCCTTCCAGACGCTGGTGATCACGGTGGCGCGCAACGCGTCTCGTTCGGTGAGCGGGACGACGCGGACGGTGTGGGGACGGACGCAGAGCTGGGCTTCGGCGTTCGGGACCCAGTCGGGGCGGCCGACGCCGGGCGGCGGAGCGTCGGCGCGCAGCGTGTGCTCACCGGCGGTGACCAGGGCCGCGGTGCCGGAGACGTGCTTGACCTCGCAGTCGATCAGGTTCGCGCCGCCGAGGAACGACGCGGTGAACCCGGTCGCGGGCCGCTGCCACAGGTTGCGGGCGGTGTCGATGTCGACCAGCCGGGCGTCGCGCATCACCGCGATGCGGTCGGCCAGCGCCAGCGCCTCGGACTGGTCGTGGGTGACGTACAGCATCGCCGTGTCGGGTAGCGCTCGGCGCAGCTGCTGGAGTTCGCCCAGCATGCTCTGCCGCAGCTGCGCGTCCAGGGCGGCGAGCGGTTCGTCGAGCAGCAGCACCTTGGGCCGGATGGCCAGCGCGCGCGCGATGGCGACGCGCTGCTGCTGCCCGCCGGACAGTTCGCGCGGCAGCCGGTCGGCGTAGCCGCCCATGCCGGCCATCTCGAGGGCTTCGGTGACGCGCCCCCCGATCTCGTTGCGCGCCACCCGATGTGCCTTCAGCCCGAAGGCCACGTTGTCGCGCACCCGCATGTGCGGGAACAGCGCGTAGGACTGCACCACCACCCCGATCCCGCGCTTGGCGGGGGACAGGTCGGTGACGTCGCGGCCGGCCAGTCGCACCGCGCCCGAGGTGGGCCGGACGAATCCGGCCAGGGCCTTGAGCGCGGTGGACTTGCCGGAGCCGCTGGGCCCGAGCAGCGCCACCGTTTCCCCCGCGGCGACGCGCAGGTTGAAATCGGCCAGTGCGACAGTCGATGTGCGACCGCGGCCGTAGGTGACCCCGACCCGGTCGAACACGATGGCCGGTTCGGCGGTGGTGTCGGTGACCACCGTGGATGTCGTCAACGCGGAGGACATGGCTGCTGCTCCTGTGGGTGGGTTAGCTACCGGTGGCCTTGGTGTAGGCCGCCAGGTCGGCGTCGAGCTCGTCGAGGACCTTGGTCCAATCCGGGTGCAGGACCTCGACGTTCTTGATCACCTGCGCGGGCGACTGCGCGCCGGCGGCGGACGGCGCGGCGTCCTTCAGCTCCTGGCGGGCGGGCACCGCGTAGGCGTCCGGCAGCGCCTTCTGCGCGTCGGCCGACAGCAGGAAGGTCATCAGCTTCTTGCCCGCGTCCGAGTGCGGCGCGCCCTTGGCCAGACCCATCAGGTAGGGCACCGCCACGGTGGACTGCTTGCCGCCCGCCGCGGCCGGGAAGAAGACGTTGAACTTCGAGCCCTTCTCCTTCACGGTGGCCAGGTTCATCTGCACGTCGCCGTTGGCCAGCAGGATCTCGCCCTTGTCGACCTTGGCCTGGAGCTTGCCGGTGGAGGACGACGGGCCGACATTGTTGGCCTGCAGCTTGCCCAGGTAGTCCAGCGCGCCCTGCTTGCCCATCAACTGCTGCAGCAGGATCAGCACCGCGGTGCCGTCACCGGCCTGGCCGGGGGTGGAGTACTGCAGCTTGCCCTTGTACTCCGGCTTCAGCAGGTCGTCCCAGGTCAGCTTGGACGCGTCGACCGAGGGGTTGGCGATGAAGCACAGGTAGTTGCCCGCCAGCGTCACCCACTTGCCGTTCGCGTCCTTGTCGGTGGCCGCGACGGCGGCGGTGTCCACACCGCTGGTCTGCAGCAGACCCGACTTGTCGGCCTTCTGCATGAACGGCGGCAGCGTGACGACCACGTCGGCCTGCGGGTTGGACTGCTCCTTGTCGACGCGGCTCACGACCTCGGCGGACCCGGCCTCGACCAGGTTGACCGCGATGCCGGTCTGGTCCTTGAACTTCGCGAACTGGGTCTTGTACCAGTCGCCGACGCCGTCGGCGGAGTAGACGGTGACCGTCTTGTCCCCGGAGTCGCCGGCGCCGGTGCCGCCGCAGGCGGTCAGGCTGAAGGCGACCGCGGTGGCGGAGGTCAGGATCAGGGCGGTCCGGGCGATGGTGCGTGCGAGGCGGTTGTTCGGATTACGCACGGTGACTGCAACTTTCAGTTCAGGGGAGGTGACGGATCGTAGGAACTGGGGGGGATCCGCGGCCCCGGCGAGGCGCGCCGGGGCCGCGGAATTCTCTAGCCGCGCTCGGCGAGCAGCAGCTGCGCGAACTCGGTGACCGAGGGCAGCACGTGGGTCGCGCCCGCGGCCCGCAGCTGCTCCTCGGTGTGCGCGCCGGTGAGCGTGCCCGCGACGATGCGCGCGCCCGCGGCCAGACCGGTGGCGATGTCGCTGGACGTATCGCCCAGCACCGCCACGCGATCCACGGCGTCGATCTCCAGGCGCAGCACCGCGGTGAGCACCATGTCCGGGTAGGGGCGGCCGCGACCGGCGTCGGAGGGCGCCAGGGTCAGATCCGCGATGTCGTTCCAGCCCAGCGCGTTCAGCAGCTTGTCCTGCGTCTCGCGGCTGAAGCCGGTGGTCAGCGCCACCTTGATCCCGGCGGCCCGCAGCGCGGCGATGGCTTCGGCGGCGCCGGGAATCGGGGTCACCCCGGCCGCCTCGGCGAGCTCGGTGTAGGCGGCCTCGAAGGCGAGGTTGGCGGTTTGCGCGCGGTCCTCGTCGCCGAGCAGCGTGCGGAAGCACCAGATCTTGGACTGACCCATGGTGTCTCGCACGAACGTCCGGGCGGCCTCGCGCTCCGGGCCCTCGGTGGGCACGCCCGCGGCGGTGACGGCCACCTCGAACGCCTGCTCCACCAGCCCGTCGTCGGCCACGGTGGTGCCCGCCATGTCGAAGACGGCGAGTTCGATCTGCTTGTCGGACACGATGATTCCTTAGGTGAGGTTCGGTCAGAGCTCGAGGAGGTCGGCGGTCTGTTCGCCGAGCGCGGGGCCCAGCGTCATACCGCGTCCGCCCGGACCGGTGATGACCCACACGCCGTCCGCGGCCTGCGCGCGGGTGACGATGGCGCCCGGGTCGATGGACTGGCTGTACACGCCCGCCCAGCGCCGCACGATCGGCGGCAGCTTGCGGCCCAGCAGCTCCTCCATCACGCCGGTGAGGTGCTCGTAGGGGGCCTCGTCCACGTCGAAGGTGAACGGCTCGTCGTATTCGTGGGTGTCGCCGATGGTGAGCCCGCCGTGCAGACGCTGCACGGCCAGGAGCTGCATCTTGTGCTGGGCGGCCGTGAACGGCTGCGCCTCTTCGCGATTGAGCCGGTCCAGTTCCGGTCCGGCGAAGGCCGGGTAGTAGCGGAAGCTGTCGCCGTCGGCGATCGCGGTGGTGAGCGGTTCGCCCAGGGGAGCGGTCTGCATCATCTGCAGGCGCACCCGGCGCACCGGGAGGTCGCCGGCCAGTTCGCGGGTCAGGCCGGTGTGCGCCGCACCCGGGCAGACCAGGACCAGGTCGCCCTCGTGGCGGCGGCCGCGATCGTCGATCACGGTGGTGCCGGTGACGGTGCGCGCCTCGGTGCCGGCGAAGAAGCTGTAGCGCCCGCTCGCCTCCAGGTAGCGGCGCAGCGCGGGCAGCGCCTGCCGCGACTCGACGGCGGCATCGGTCGAACAGTGCAGGCCCGCGAGGAATTTGCCGCGCAGCGCGGGGTTGAGCGCGCGCACCCGCTCCGGGTCGAGCAGTTCGAAGCCGCGTTCGGCGGCCGAGGGGTGCGCCACGGCGGCCTCGGCGACCGCGAGCTCGTTCTCGCCGCGGACCAGGGTGATGGAGCCCGCGGGCCGGAAGCCCACGCCCGGCACCTTGCCGCCGATCTCCTCCCACAGCTGCCGGGAGCGCAGCGTGAGATCCAGTTCGTTCGCGCTGCGCCCGGATACCCAGACGAGTCCGAAGTTGCGGACGGTCGCGCCGCGCGCCTCCACCTCGCGTTCGAGGTGGACGACGTCGTGGCCGCGCCCGATGGCGGCGAGAGCGTGGGCGGTACCGAGGATCCCTCCGCCGATGATGACCAATCGCATGGATGTCATCGTGGGCAATGGTCTAGACCTACGGGTGTTTCGTGTGGAAACGGTAGGTTAATAATTGGTATAGACCAATCCTGTGTACGCTGGGGGCATGGATACGAGGGAGGCCGCCGGGGTGGAAGACCAGGCGGGGCCGGGCCGTCCGGCGGCCGGAACAGCCGGCGCGGGAACCGATTCCGCGGCCGCCGGGCGCATGCCCAAGTCGTACCGGGTGCGTGCCGAACTGGAGGCGCTGCTCGGTGAGCTCTCCGAGGGCGACCCGGTGCCGTCCGAGCGCGAACTCGCGCTGCGCTGCGGCGTCGCCCGCGAGACCGTGCGTCAGGCGGTGCGAGAACTGCTGGTGGAAGGGCGGATTCGCCGGCAGGGCCGCGGCACCGTGGTCTCGCGCCCGAAGATGGTGCAGCCCTTGTCCTTACGCTCCTACACCGAGGGTGCGATCAAATTCGGCCGCAAACCGGGCCGTCTGCTCGTCGACTGGTCCGACGTCCCCGCCGATCCGGACACCGCCCACGATCTCGCCGTGAAGCCGGGCACCCCGGTCATGCACCTGGAACGCATCCTGCTCGCCGACGGGGAACGCATCGGCCTGGAGAGCACCTGGATGCCGTTGCACCGCTTCGCCGTCCTGCGCGAGTTCTACGACCCGCAGACCTCGCTCTACGTCGCCACCCGCGGCATGGGCGTGGTGTACGCGGTCGCCACCGAACGCATCGAGACCGTCCTGGCCTCCCCGCGCGAGGCCGCCCTGCTGGAATGCACGACCGCCCTGCCCATGCTGCTGCTGCACCGCCGCAGCGTGGACGGGGAAGGCGTGCCGATCGAACGCGTGCGCTCGCTGTACCGCGGCGACCGGATCGCCTTCCAGGCCAGGCTCACCGACTACTGAGTTCGCGGTCAGCCCAGCTGCGGAGCCACTTTCGCGCCCAGCAGCTCGATGCTGTGCAGCACCTTCTCGTGCGGCAGCGTGCCGACGCTGGTGTGCAGCATGAACCGGTCCAGTCCGAGGGTGTCGCGCACCTCGGCGATCTTCTCGCCGACGTAGTCGGGCGTGCCCACGAACAGCGACCCGCTCTGCGAGCGCAGCGCGTCGAACTGGTCGCGGGTCATCGGACCCCAGCCGCGCTCACGCCCGATGCCGGTCATGGCCCGCGCGTAGGAGCCGTAGAAGTCCGCCACCGCCTGCTCGTCGGTGTCGGCGATGTACCCGTGCGCGTGCACCGCCACCGGCTGCGGCTCGTGCCCGCCCTCGGCCAGTGCCCGGTGGTACAGGTCCACCAGCGGCTTGAACCGCGCAGGCTGCCCGCCGATGATGGCGATGGCCAGCGGCAGGCCCAGGAGTCCCGCGCGCACAACGGATTCGGGGCTGCCGCCGACGGCGATCCACACCGGCAGCGGCCGGTTCTCGGTGCGCGGGTAGACGATGGCGTTGTCCAGCGGCGCGCGGAACTTGCCGGACCAGGTGACGGGTTCGTCCTCGCGGATCTTCAGCAGCAGCGCGAGCTTCTCCTCGAAGAGCTCGTCGTAGTCGGTGAGGTCGTAGCCGAACAGCGGGAACGATTCGATGAACGAGCCACGCCCGGCCATCAATTCGGCGCGGCCGTTCGACAGGCCGTCCAGGGTCGCGAAGTCCTGGTAGGCGCGGACCGGGTCGGCGGAGCTGAGCACGGTGACCGCGCTGGTGAGCTGGATGCGCTCGGTCCGCGAGGCGATGGCGGCCAGCACGACCGCGGGGGAGGAGGCGGCGAAGTCCTTGCGGTGGTGCTCGCCGACGCCGTACACGTGCAGCCCGGCCTGTTCGGTGGCCACGGCCTCCTCGACCACCTGCCGCAGGCGTTCGCCGGCGGTCGGCACCGGCCCGTCGCCGCCGACGGGATGCGTTTCGGCGAATGTCGTCAGTCCCAGTTCCACGGCCGTTGCCCTTCTCGAGTCTTGTTGCCAAGTCAACCGACAGGATAAACGGACCGTGGTCCGGAAGAATTCCCGCGTGCCCCGGACCTGGGAATCCCACCATTCGGACCGGCAGATAGTCTGGTACCCATGTCTGTGCGCACCCGCAAGCCCCTCGCACCCGGCACGCAGTCGCCCATTCGCGAGGTCCCCAAGAACATCGAACGGCCGGAGTACGTCTGGAAGAAGACGGTCAACGAAGGCCGCGAGCCCTGGGTGCAGACCGCGGAGACCATCGACAAGATGCGGATCGCGGGCAAGATCGCCGCGCAGGCCCTGGAAGAGGCGGGCAAGGCCGTCGCGCCGGGCGTCACCACCGACGAGCTCGACCGGATCGCCCACGAGTACATGCTCGACCACGGCGCGTACCCGTCGACCCTGGGCTACAAGGGATTTCCCAAATCCTGCTGCACCTCGCTGAACGAGGTCATCTGCCACGGCATCCCCGACTCGACCGTGATCGAGGACGGCGACATCGTCAATATCGACGTCACCGCCTACATCCACGGCGTGCACGGCGACACCAACAAGACCTTCCTCGCCGGTGACGTGGACGAGGAGGTGCGCCTGCTGGTCGAGCGCACCGAGGAGGCCACCAAGCGCGCCATCAAGGCGGTCAAGCCGGGTCGCGCGCTCAATGTGATCGGCCGCGTCATCGAGGCGTACGCCAACCGCTTCGGCTACGGCGTGGTCCGCGACTTCACCGGCCACGGCGTCGGACCCACCTTCCACTCCGGCCTGGTCATCCTGCACTACGACCAGCCCGCCGTGGAGTCGGTCATCGAACCGGGCATGACCTTCACCATCGAGCCCATGATCAATCTGGGCGGTATCGACTACGAGATCTGGGACGACGGCTGGACCGTGGTCACCAAGGACCGCAAGTGGACCGCCCAGTTCGAGCACACTCTCGTCGTCACCGACGAGGGCGCAGAGATCCTGACGCTGCCGTGAAAATCGCCATGCCCCAGCGGGGCGTCACCACGCGCGGCATCGGCTCCCGCGGCCCCCGTCGCAAGCCCTCCCGTGTCCTCCCCCCGAACCCCCGGGACGAGGGCCTGGGCGCCCTGCGCGCCACCATGCGCCGCCACGTCGAACTCTCCGCCGGTCGGCCGGTCGACGACGCCGAGAAGCAGGACGTCGTCGCCGACACCCGCGGCGATTACGACAACCGGGACGCCTACACCAGCAGCGGCCGCGACCACTACGTCTACCGCCCGCGGGCGGAGTACAGCACCCGGTGAGTCGGCGCGCGTGAAGGGTGCGCTGCTGGTCGCCGGAACCACCTCCGACGCGGGCAAAAGCGTTGTGGTGGCGGGGCTTTGCCGGATGCTGGCGCGGCGCGGGGTGCGGGTCGCGCCGTTCAAGGCGCAGAACATGTCCAACAACTCCGTCGTCACCCTCGACGGCGGGGAGATCGGGCGGGCGCAGGCCTTGCAGGCGCGGGCCTGCGGGCTCGAACCCAGCGTGCGGTTCAATCCGATCCTGCTGAAGCCCGGCAGTGATCGGCGGTCGCAGCTCGTGGTGCGGGGCAAGGCCGTCGACACCGTCGGAGCCAAGGACTATTTCCGGCATCGGCGGGAACTGCGAAACGTGGTCGCCGAGGAATTGGCCGCACTGCGCGACGAATTCGATGTGGTGATCTGTGAGGGCGCCGGTTCACCCGCCGAGATCAATTTGCGGGCAACCGATCTCGCGAATATGGGATTGGCGCGCGCCGCCGGACTTCCGGTCGTGGTGGTCGGCGACATCGATCGCGGCGGCGTGCTGGCCCACCTGTTCGGCACCGTCGCGATTCTGGAACCCGAAGACCAGCAACTGATCTCGGGCTTCATCATCAACAAATTCCGTGGCGACGTGGACCTGCTGCGGCCCGGCCTGGATCAGCTCACCGCACTCACCGGCCGCCCCACGCTCGGCGTCATCCCCTTCGCCGAGGACCTGTGGATCGACGCCGAGGACTCCCTCGGCACCGTCGCCGACGCCCCCGTGGGCCGCTCCCGGCCGCCACTGGGCCGCGACTGGCTGACCGTGGCCGCCATCCGCTTGCCGCGCATCTCCAACTCCACCGATATCGAGGCCCTGGCCTGCGAGCCCGGCGTCTCGGTGCGCTGGGTCGATGACCCGTCCCGCCTGGCCGGGGCCGACCTGGTGGTGATCCCCGGCAGCAAATCCACCGTCAGCGACCTGGAGTGGTTGCGCCGCACCGGAATCGCCGACGCCCTCACCGCCCGCGCGGCCGCGGGCGGCCCCATTCTCGGCATCTGTGGCGGCTACCAGATGCTGGCCCGCACCATCGTCGACCGCGTCGAGTCCGACGCGGGGACCGTCGCGGGCCTGGGTCTGCTGGACCTGGACATCGAATTCGCGGATCCGAAGGTGCAGCGCCGCTCCGGCGGCCGGGTCCTGGATCGCGCCGGTGACACCGATCTCCCCGTGCACGGCTATGAGATCCACCACGGCCGCGTCACCCGCACCGCCGACCGGCCCTGGTTCGAGCTCGACGGCACTCCGGAAGGCAGTGTGCGCGAGTCGGTGTGGGGCACGCACCTGCATGGGGCCTTGGCGGCGGACGAGTTTCGCCGGGCCTGGCTGCATCAGGTCGCCCAGCGCGCGGGTCGCACCGGTTTCGTTGTCGCCGAGGACGTCTCGGTCGACGAGGTGCGCGCGTCCCAGCTCGACCTGCTCGCGGATCTGATGGAGAAGCACCTCGATCCGGAGGCGCTCGAGCGTCTGATCGACGCCGGCGCGCCCCTCGATCTCCCGACCCTGACCGTGGGAAAGTGACCCCGGTCACAGTAATCCGACCGACTGGCGGTCGGCCTCCACACCCCTCCTGTAGCGTGATCGACCATGGAATCTCGGCGGATCACGGTCGGTGACCGCGAGTGGGCGGTGCGAGTCGGCGGGCCCGACACCCGGCACCACGTCCTGCTGCTCCCCGATGCGGGTGATCCGGCCGATGTTTACGACCAGGTCTGCGAACGGCTGCAGACCTCGGACCTGCACACCATCGCCTTCGAGTCGATCGACGGCCTCGACGCCGCGACGGTGGTCGACATCCTGGGCCGGCTGAAGGTCCCCTACGTCAACCTGGTCGGTATCGGCGCGGGCGCGGAACTGGCCTGGGAACTGGCCGCCCGCCACTTCAGCCATTTCATGAGCCTCATCGTGGCCGGTGGCGGCCACCCGGCGGTGCCCGGTGTGGACGGCACCGTCCGCGACGCCTCCTGCCCGCCGGTGGAGATCCCCACCACCCTGCTGGCCACCAAGCCCTTCCCGCGCGAGGTGGCCGAGGGCTCGGCCCGGTTCGTCTACGGCGAATTCCGGCTGGTCCCCATGGATGTCACCGCCGTGGCCGCCGAAGCGGGCCACGAACTGGCCACCGAGGTCGTGCTACGCACCAGCTTCTGGTGAGCCGGCGGCCGCGACGGGCCTGGAGGCGGTAGCCTCCGCCGCTGCTTCGGCCTGCCACCTCAGCCAGGAGTCCAGTTCCCGCAACGCCTCGGTGCGCGGCTTCTCCGACGACAGGAACACGTCGTGCCGCGCACCCTCGATCGGCACGATATTGGTGCGCGTACCCAGACAGCCCGACCAGCGCTGGATCTGCCGCACATCGAGCACCACGTCCGACACATCGGCGGCGGGTCCGTAGTTGCGCATGAACTTGGTGACCTTGGAGCGCAGGATCAGCGCGGGCACCCCGATGTCGAGCCCCTTGTGCAGCCGCAGGTGCCCGCGCCGGATGGCGCGTAGCCAGCCCGCGTGAACGGGGAAGCCGCTCAACGGTTTCCAGTCCAGGTTGTAGTCCCACTCACCGGCCTGGGTGTGGTGCAGGCTGTCGCCGTAGCTGGTGGACACGCCCAGCGGGAGCCGGGCGAAAGCCCGCAACCGGCCCAGGCCCTCGACCAGCGGCGTACCCACCGAGCGGTAGTAGCCGGGCCCCTGCAGGTCGAACCAGGGGCTGTTGAGCACCAGTCCGGTGATGCCCTGCGCGCGCACGCCGCCCGCGGCTTCGAGCCGGTTGAGCCACAGCGAGGTCACCAGACCGCCGGTGGAGTGGGCCATGATCAGTACCGGCAGCTCGGTCTCGGCGCGGATGACCTCGAGCGAGCGGTTGAGCTCTTCGTCGTAGAGGGCCAGGTCGCTGACATAGTGCGGGGTCTGCCCGGCCCGCGTGGAACGCCCGCATTTGCGGAGGTCCAGCGCGTAGAAGGTGTAGCCCTGGGCGGCCAGGTGCTGGGCCAGGTGTTCCTGGAAGAAGTAGTCGGTGAAGCCGTGCACGTACAGCACGGCTCCGGTCGCGGCGGGGGCGTCGGCGGGGGTGTAGCGGACCAGGGTGGCGACGGCGTCGCCCTGACCGTCGGGGTCGGGGCCCATCGACAGCGTCAGCTGCTGGTAGTCGGCGCCCAGGACGTCGGGCTGCCAGGCGGTGGTCGAAGACGTGGTGGAGGACGTTTCGCGGGTCACCCGCTCAACATAGACCGCGGTGCGTAGATGTCTATTTGGGAGGGATCTCTCACATTCGGGGATTTCGAAGCGGGATTCGGGAATGGTCAGGGGCAGAATTGAGTCCAAGTGAACGACGGGTAACCTAACCCCCACCTGGTGACCCAAAAAAGACAAGGAAGTCGATCCCCGCCGTGTCGAACGCTGCCACGATTGAAAAGACCGATGTAGTACTCATCGGTGCCGGCATCATGAGTGCCACCCTCGGTGCCCTTCTTCGTCAGGTGCAGCCGGATTGGTCGATCACCGTCTTCGAGCGCCTCGAGGCCGCGGCCGCCGAGAGCAGCGACCCGTGGAACAACGCGGGCACCGGCCACTCGGCCCTGTGCGAGCTGAACTACACGCCGCGGAACGCCGACGGCTCGGTCGAGATCGCCAAGGCCATCGACATCAACGAGCGCTTCCAGGTCTCGCGCCAGTTCTGGTCCTACTCGGTCGAGAACGGCGTGCTGGCCAACCCGTCGAACTTCATCAACCCCATCCCGCACGTGAGCTTCACCCACGGCGCGGACGGCGTCGAATACCTGCGCAAGCGCCACGAGGCGCTGTCGCGGCATCCGCTGTTCGAAGGCATGGAGTTCATCGACGACGCCGACGAGTTCGCGCGGCGACTACCGCTGATGTCCAAGGGTCGTGACTTCTCCGACCCGGTCGGCCTGAACTGGACCGACTACGGCACCGACATCGACTTCGGTGAGCTCACCAAGGAACTGCTGGCCTACCTGGGCGCGTCGGGCGCGGACATCGCGTTCGGCCACGAGGTGGTCAACCTGACCAAGCAGTCCGACGGCTCCTGGCTGGTGAAGGTGCGCAACCTGCGCAGCCACAAGGTTCGCGTCATCAACGCCAAGTTCGTGTTCGTGGGCGCGGGCGGCGGCGCGCTGCCGCTGCTGCAGAAGTCCGGCATCAAGGAGATCCGCGGTTTCGGCGGCTTCCCGGTGTCCGGCCTGTTCCTGCGCTGCACCAACCCGGCTCTGGTGGCACAGCACGAGGCCAAGGTGTACGGCCAGGCCTCGGTCGGCGCGCCGCCGATGTCGGTGCCGCACTTGGACACTCGCGTCATCAACGGTGAGAAGGGCCTGCTGTTCGGCCCGTACGCCGGCTGGACGCCGAAGTTCCTCAAGGACGGCAAGCTGACCGACCTGATCAAGTCGGTGAAGCCGAACAACCTGTTCTCCATGCTGGGCGTCGGCGTCACCGAGATG
This sequence comes from Nocardia sp. CA-145437, assembly GCF_050956485.1. Taxonomy (NCBI): domain Bacteria; kingdom Bacillati; phylum Actinomycetota; class Actinomycetes; order Mycobacteriales; family Nocardiaceae; genus Nocardia; species Nocardia sp. CA-145437. The sequence continues at coordinate 2,351,167 of NZ_CP191204.1, forward strand.
GGCCTGGTCAACTACCTGGTCGGTGAGCTGCTCAACTCGCAGAACGACCGGATCGGCTCGATGGAGGAGTTCATCCCGCGCGCCGACGGCGACGACTGGGAGCTGATCATCGCCGGTCAGCGCGTGCAGGTCATCCGCCGCAAGGGCGCGGGCGGCGTGCTGGAGCTGGGCACCGCGGTCGTCGCGGCCGAGGACGGCACCATCGCCGGTCTGCTCGGCGCCTCGCCGGGCGCGTCCACCTGTGTGAGCGCCATGCTCGACGTGATGAAGAAGTGCTTCCCGCGCGAATTCTCCACGTGGGAGCCGAAACTGAAGGAAATGGTGCCGTCGCTGGGCGTCAAGCTCTCCGAGAACCAGGCCCTGTTCCGCGAGGTGTGGGACTGGTCCACCAAGGCCCTGCAGCTGGACGCCGACAACACGCCGAAGCCCGCGGGTATCGCTTCTCACGCGGAGATGTGATAGCAAGACGCGATGATGTCAACGGTTGCTCTCAAACGGTCGTGGTCCCAAGACCTGGACACCGCGACGCTGTACAAGCTGTTGAAACTTCGCGTGGAGGTTTTCGTCGTCGAGCAGAAGTGCGCCTACCCGGAACTGGACGGGTTCGATCTATTGCCGGAGACCCGTCACTTCTGGCTCGACGACGAGGGTGAGACCATCTGCACCCTCCGTCTCATGGAGGAGCATGAGGACGGCGTCAAATCCTTCCGGATCGGCCGCCTCTGCACCACCCCGGAGGCTCGCGGCCACGGCTACACCACCCGCCTGCTGCAGGCCGCCCTGGCCGAAGCGGGTTCGGCGACGGTCCGCCTGAACGCCCAGACCTACCTGCTCGACATGTACACCAAGCACGGCTTCAAGGTCGACGGCCCGGAGTACATCGAAGACGGCATCCCGCACATCCCCATGCGCCGCGGCTGACCCCGCCCCGCACCCTTCCGCGCCCGCTGTGAAACCCACAGCGGGCGCGGCTGTTTCATCGGCGCTGCTCCGGAACGGCGGGCGGGCGGGCGCATCGGGGATGGGGTCGTGGGGGTTCGGCTGGTGGGCGCGCATAGAGTTGGGGCGTGTCTGTTCCTGTGGCTTACTCCGAGAGTGTTCGCGCGGCCGGTGACGAGGCCGGGTTTCCGTTCTCCGCGGTGGTGGGGCAGGAGCGGCTGCAGCTGGCGTTGATCCTGTGCGCGGTGCATCCCGGCATCGGCGGGGTGCTGGTGCGCGGGGAGAAGGGCACCGCCAAGTCGACCGTGGTGCGCGCGCTCGCGCAGCTGCTGCCCCCGGTCGTGGACGAGTCCGGCGCGCGGCCCGCGCGGCTGGTGGAACTGCCGGTCGGCGCGACCGAGGACCGCGTGGTCGGATCCCTGGACCTGGAGCGGGTGCTGCGGGACGGGGAGCAGGCGTTCAAGCCGGGCCTGCTGGCCGCCGCCCATCACGGCGTGCTCTACGTCGACGAAGTGAACCTGCTGCACGACCACCTGGTCGACGTCCTGCTCGACGCGGCCGCCATGGGCCGGGTGCACATCGAGCGCGACGGCGTCTCGCACACCCACCCGGCGCGATTCGTGTTGGTGGGCACCATGAATCCCGAGGAGGGGGAGCTGCGGCCGCAGCTGCTGGACCGCTTCGGCCTCACCGTGGACGTCGTCGCCTCCCGCGACGTGGACACGCGCATGGCCGTGGTCCGCCGCCGCCTCGACTACGAGGCCGACCCCGCCGCCTTCGCCGACCGCTACGCGGGCGCGGATCGCGCGGTGGCCGATCGCATTCTGACCGCCCGCGACCACCTCGCCGAGGTCAGCCTCGACAATGTCGAGCTGCGCCGCATCGCCGCCCTGTGCGCCGCCTTCGACGTCGACGGCATGCGCGCCGACCTGGTGGTGGCCCGCACCGCCACCGCCCACGCCGCCTGGCGTGGCGCCACCGAGGTCACCGAGTCCGACGTCCGCGTCGCGGCCGAACTCGCGCTGCCGCACCGCCGCCGCCGCGACCCCTTCGACGAACCCGGCATCAGCGAGGAACAACTCGACGACGCCATGCGCCGAGCCGCCGACGAAGCCGCGCGCGCCGAGCAGGATGCAGCTGACGGCCTGGGAAAAGGTGAGGCGGTCCCGCCGAACGGCGCGGGACCGCGGAATCCGGGGCAGGGCGAGGAGGGCGACGCCGATTCGCCTGCCGCGGAACAGAACTCACCCGAGCGTCGGAATCCCGCCGACTCGGCCTCGGCGGACCGACCCGACGGACCGGACTTGCCTGATGCCGGCCCGGACTCGCCGGACGGCGGCCCGGACTTCCCCGGCGGCGGCCCGAATCCTCCTGGGGGAGACCGGAATCCCTCCGACGGCCGCGCCGACCGCGAGCCGTCTGCCGATCGCCCCGCCCGCGAGGGCAGCGTCGCCGCCTCCACCGCCACCGCCCCCAAGCCTCCGCGCTGGGAGGTCCCGGGTGTCGGTGAAGGCGCCCCCGGCCGTCGCTCCCGCGCTCGCACCCGCCAGGGCCGCATCGTCCGTGCCACCGACGACACCTCCACGGGCCTGCACCTCCTGGGCACCATCTTCGCCGCGGCCCCGCGCCAGTTCGAGCGTGGCCGCCTGACCGGCCCCCTCGCCTTCGCCCCCGACGACCTGCGCGGCGCGTATCGCGAAGGCCGCGAGGGCAACCTGGTCGTCTTCGTCGTGGACACCTCCGGCTCGATGGCCGCCCGCGACCGCCTCTCGGCCGTCACCAACGCGGTCGTGGCCCTGCTCCGCGACGCCTACCAGCGTCGCGACAAGGTCGCCGTCATCACCATGCGCGGCCAGGAAGCCGACCTGGTCCTGCCCCCGACCTCCTCGGTCGACATCGCCGTCCGCCGCCTGGCCGACCTGCGCACCGGCGGCAAAACCCCACTCGCCCAAGGCTTGTTGCAGGCCCGAGACCTGATCCGCCGTGAACGCACCCGCGACCCCCACCGCCGCCCCCTGCTGGTCCTGCTCACCGACGGCCGCGCGACCGGCGGCACCGACCCGGTCCCGCGCGCCCGCGCCGCCGCCCGCATGCTGGCCAACGATTCCGTCACCGCCATGGTCGTCGACTGCGAACGCGGAATGATCCGCCTCGGCCTGGCCCGCGACATCGCCACCGAATTGCGCGGCGGCTACCTGCGACTGAGCGAACTCACCGGCGACTCGGTCGCGCACGTGGTGCGCGCGACCCGGGCGGCGTAAAGCGTCACGATCGCCGTATGGCACGGTGAACGTCGAGAGCGGTGTGCCTGGCCGCAGTGAAAGGAGCCTCCACCGATGCCGAAGGGTGTTCCCCTCCCGGAATCCATTCCCGATGACGGTCTGACCACCCGACAGCGGCGCAACCAGCCGGTGCTGGCGGTGCACACCGGACCCGGCAAGGGGAAGTCGACGGCCGCGTTCGGGATGGCGTTGCGGGCGTGGAACCAGGGCTTCGACATCGCGATGTTCCAGTTCGTGAAGAGCGCGAAGTGGAAGGTGGGCGAGGAGGCGGCGTTCCGCACCCTCGGGCAGCTGCACGACGAGACCGGCGCGGGCGGCGCGGTGGAGTGGCACAAGATGGGCGAGGGCTGGTCCTGGACCCGCAAGCAGGGCTCCGACGACGACCACGCGGCCGCGGCCGCGGCGGGCTGGCAGGAGATCCGGCGACGCCTGGAGACCGAACAGCATCGCTTCTATGTGCTCGACGAATTCACCTACCCGCTCAAGTGGGGCTGGGTCGATGTCGACGAGGTCGTCGAGACGCTCCGCGACCGGCCGGGCAATCAGCACGTGGTGATCACCGGCCGCGACGCCCCGCAGGCCCTGATCGACGCCGCCGACCTGGTCACCGAGATGACCAAGGTGAAGCATCCGATGGACGCCGGCCGCAAGGGCCAACGCGGCATCGAGTGGTGAGCGGGCCCGCCATGGTGAGCCCGGCGAGCACCCCCGCCGTCGTCATCGCCGCGCCCGCCTCGGGCAGCGGGAAGACCACGGTGGCCACCGGATTGATCGGCGCGCTGCGCCGCGCCGGGCACCGGGTCGCGCCGTTCAAGGTCGGCCCGGACTACATCGACCCCGGCTATCACGGCCTGGCCGCCGGCCGCCCGGGCCGCAACCTGGACCCGGTCCTGGTCGGCGCGGACCACATCGCACCGCTGTACCTGCACGGCAGCCGCGACAGCGATCTCGCGGTGGTGGAGGGCGTCATGGGCCTGTTCGACGGCCGCATCGACGAACACCACACCGAACCCATCGCCGAGGGCTCGACCGCCCAGATCGCGGCCATGCTCGGCGCACCCGTGATCCTGGTGGTGGACGCGCGCGGCCACAGCCAGAGCCTGGCCGCCCTGCTGCACGGTTTCGCCACCTACGACAGCGGAATCCGGCTCGGCGGAGTGATTCTCAACCGCGTGGGCAGTGAACGCCACGAACAGGTCCTGCGCGCCGCCTGCGCCCGCGTGGGCCTGCCGGTGCTGGGCGCCCTGCCCCGGCTCGCCGAACTGGCCGTGCCCTCACGGCATCTCGGCCTGATCCCGGCGGTCGAACACGGCAATGCCGCGCAGGCGGCCGTGGACGCCATGACGGATCTCGTCGCGGCGCACATCGATCTGGCCGCGGTGGCCGCCCTGGCCGCATCCGATGTGCGGGGCCGGGCGTGGGATCCGGCGGCGGAAGTGACGGTCCAGGAATCGGGACCGGTGGTGGCCATCGCCGGGGGACCGGCCTTCACCTTCGGCTACGCCGAGCACCGCGAGCTGCTCACGGCGGCGGGGGCCCAGGTCCGCGTCTTCGACCCGCTGCGCGACGAACTGCCGTCCGGCACAGCCGGATTGGTCATCCCCGGCGGCTTCCCCGAGGAACACGCCGCCGACCTCGCGGCCAACACCGGACTGCTGGCGGCCATCGCCGGCCAGGCCCGCCGCGGCCTCCCGATCCACGCCGAATGCGCCGGTCTGCTGTACCTGACCCGCACCCTCGACGGCCACCGCATGGCCGGTGTCCTCGACGTCGACGCCGAGTTCGGCCCGCGTCTCACCCTCGGCTACCGAGACGCGGTGGCGCTCACCGACTCTCCGCTCTGGAGCGCGGGCGACCGCGTCCGCGGCCACGAATTCCACCGCACCCGGCTCGTCGACGCCGGTTCGTCGGACACCGCGTGGGCCTGGCGTTCACCCGCCGGGGAGACGGTCCGCGAAGGTGCGGTGCTCCACCGTGTGCACGCGTCCTACCTGCACACGCACCCGGCCGGGAATCCGGCGGCGGTCGGACGGTTCGTCGCCGCGGCGGCCGACTTCGCCCGGACCGATGTCTCGGTCTGACCTGGCGGTCGGCGTCGGGCTGCGTCCCGGGACGCCCGCCGAGGTGATCGTGGCGGCGGTGCGGGAAGCCTTGGGGGACAGGGCGGTCGGTCGATTGGCGACCCTCGACCGGCGCGCCGACGAGCCCGGTTTCGTGGAGGCGGCAGCTCGGCTGGGCGCGGAGGCGGTCCGCTTCTCGGCGTCGGAACTGGAAGCGGTCTCCGTTCCCCATCCCTCGGATCGGGTCGCGGACGCGGTCGGCGCGGCGAGTGTCGCGGAGGCGGCGGCCGTGCTGGCCAGTGGGGGCGGGGATCTGGTCGTCGCCAAGTCGATCGTGTCCGGCGTCGTCATCGCTGCCGCCGAACCGGACCAGCGCGGGTATATCTTCTGTGCTGTGGCCGACCCCACCCCGACCCTGACCCCGGACCGCTGGCGCACCTTCCTGACCTGGTGGCGCTTCTGGGGCATCCTGGGCTTCTGCGGCTCGGCCTTCCTGACGTTCCTGATCATCAGCGATCTGGACGGCGTCCCCGCCTACTGCGGCTGGCGGCATCCCTGCCCGCCGTGGATCACCCTGACCGTCGGGGCGTTCCCGATGTACGTGTGGGCGGCGGGCGGAGCTGTCACCTGGCAGTTGGGGCGAATGGCCCGCAGACGCGGCTGGCGGCCGTCCCTGAGCATCCCGATCGGGGCGCTGATCTTCTTCCCCGGCCTGCTCCTGAGCCTCTACGTCGTCTACCACTACTGGTGGCCGAACGGCTGACACGCCGCGGCCCCCGCCGACTGGTTGGGTACCGGCGAGGGCTGCGACTTCCCGCGATCAGGGCGCGACAGAACCCCAATCGGCGAATCCGGTCGGATCGTGCCGGCCCATGGTGCCGTGCTCGAACAAACCCCAGCCCTCGTCGTCGCCACAGCGCGCCTTGCCGACGTGGTCGATGACGCCGAACGGAATCCGCCCGGCCACAGCGGGATCGGTCAGGTCGTAGAGCTTGCTCTCGGACCAGTCGCGGCCCTTCCACTGCCCGTGCAGCCAATCCGGGTCGCCGCCGTAGCCGCAGCCGGCATTGAGCGCGATGAAGGTCCCGGCCTCGACCTCGACTTCCAGGGGCTTGCCGTCGGGCGTGGAGAGCTCCAGGCGCAGCGCGGTCGGGATGCGGGTGCCGGACTTGTAGGTGAGATGCACACGCGGCCAGCCCAGCTGCTCGACGCGCCCGTCGTGCCAGACGCGGGTGGCGTCGTTGAGCGTGCGGAAGCCGTTGGGCTCCTCCTGCACGATGACGATGATCGAGTAGTCGTCGAACTTCAGCGGCACGTACAGCCACCAGAAGCCCTCGGACGGCTCGTCGGCCACCCGACCGGCCGGATCGGCGTCACCGACGGGCCGGATGCCCCAGGATCGGTCGCGGGTGCCGCACCACACGGCGGGATCGATGGCGAAGTCGTCACCGTCGACATTCAGTGTGCCCGACCAGGTTCCGACCTGGGCGAAGCGCTGGGCGTCGATGATGGGCCGGTGCAGCTTGGTGATGATGGTGTGCGGCTGCTCGGCGACCGCGGGGTGCGCGCCCTCCCAGGTGAGGTCGAACGACAGGTCGTCGTGCTCGCAGATCACCCGCAGCTTCTGCAGCGGCTCGATCACCTCGATGCGGTAGCCGCCGACCGCGAGGTCCAGGCCGCGCTGTTCGAGCGCGTCGGAGAACCGCACCGCACGCTGGGTGTCGCCGCGGCGCACGGTCGCGAAGGCGTCGGTCACGCCCAGGTTCGGGTAGACGCCGAACCCGGTGATGAGCATGGTGTCGCCGCCGGTCTGGATGGCGTTGTAGTAGCTGCGGTCGTAGAAGTTGCGATCGCTGCTCACCACCCGCGCCATGGGCAGCGGGGTCTGGTGGATGGGGTATTCGTCCAGCGGACCGATCATGTCCTCGTCTCTCAATCCCAGTTGTACGTGCCGTCGAGCAGTGCTTCGATCAGATCCGCGTGCATGACGAATTCGTCGCGGTTCTCGGGTTCGGTGGTCTCGCCGAAGTGGATCATCCGCCGCCAGATGCGGGCCATCACGACGCCGTGGCGCAGGGCGGCGTAGGTGAGGTACCAGTCCAGGTCCCGCAGGGTGTGGCCGGTGGCCTCGGTGTAGAGCTTCTCGACGTCGGAGCGCCGCATGTAGTCGGGCACGCCGGGCTGGCCGTACTTGGTGGCCATGTCCTGGAAGAAGCGGTGGATGAGCAGGGTCCAGGCGACGTCGAGTTCGCGCGGGCCGATGGCGGCCATCTCCCAGTCGAGCACGGCGTTGGGGGTGAGGCCCTCGAACATGATGTTGCCGGGGCGGGCGTCGCCCCAGCTGAGCACGTCGGCGCTCGGGTCCTCGGGGAAGTTGTCCTCGAGCCACTGGAAGGCGCGGTCCAGGATGGGGATGTTGTAGCCGTCGTCGGTGAGAGCCCAGGCGTACCAGCGCTTCTGGGCGTCGAGGTGGCGGCGCAGCGCGGGGCCGTCGCCGTCGAGGTGCGGGAACCGCTCGGCGGGCTTGTCGATGGCGTGGACGCGCGCGATCACGTCCACGGTGTTGCGGGTGATCTCCATGCGCTGTTCGGGGGTGGCGTCGAAGAGCCAGCCGGTGAACACGTAGGGCGGGTTGTCGGCCGGCGCCTGGCCGCCGACGCGGCGCATCACCAGGAACGGCGAGCCGAGGATACTCTCGTCGGCCTCGTACCAGCACAGCGGCGGGATCGGCAGGTCGGTGGCCTCGGTGACGCCCGCCATGGTGGCGAACTGGCCGCCGAGATCGTATTTCTCGAAGACCGGGAAGGAGTCGGCTTCGGGGGCGAGCCGGGCGACGAAGGAGCCGCCCGCGGGCTGACCGTTCTCGGTCCATTCGGCGTCGAACAGCAGTGTGGCGCTGGACATGCCGCCGGCCTGGGGGTGGGTCAGCGAGGTGACCCGCGGCGGGGTGTCCGATTCGACCTTGGTGGACAGCCATTGGGTCAATCTGGTCGCGAGCTCGTCGTCATCGCGGTCGGAGACCGTCAATTCCCATTTCTCATTGAGGTCGTCGGCGGACATTGCCGTCCCTTCTAGCGCACCAGCATCGGCGGCAGCCGTGTGGTCTGAGTAACACGTGCCCAAAATGTAACCGGTTCTAGTGGGGGGTGGGAAGTGCTCTCGGCGATTGGTGTAAGCAGTACCGCTGACCGGGATGACCGCTGGTCGGAGGTGTGGACTCGTGCTGTCCCGTAATCCCTTGGGAGGACTTCCGATTAGGCATATTCCGGGTCGGCTCAGGGTCTTCACGGAGGCGCCGCGTGGGGTCCGGAACCTAGCGTCGAAGGTCCGGATCGACGACGAGGGGATGTGGGATGAGCCTGCTGACGGCCGAGGACGGAACCGATCTGGCGGCGCGGCCGCCGGGGCAGCGCGCCGGCTGGAAACCGGCCGCCCGGATTCTCTTCCGATTCGGCTTTCTCTATTTCGGACTGTTCTGCGTTTTCTATCCGCAGCCGATCTTCGCCTTTCTCGGCGTCATCGCGGAATGGCTGCCGGAGAATATCCAGATCACCATGGTGAACTGGTATCACGGGCCGATCGAATGGGTCGGGCGGACCGTATTCGGCGCCGATGTCGCCCTGAATCCACAATCGGGCAGCGGCGATCAAGGCTATTTGTGGGTGCTGGTCTTCTGTGTGCTGGCGGTCGCCGTCGCGGGCACCGTGGTCTGGAGTGTGCTGGACCGCCACCGCACCGAATACCGCCGTCTCGCGAGCTGGTTCCTGCTGTTCATCCGGCTCTGCCTGGCCGGGCAGATGCTGGGTTACGGCTTCGCCAAACTGGTTCCGACGCAGATGCCGGTGCCGCCGCTGGACGCGTTGGTCCAGCCGCTGGGCAACATCAGCCACTCGTCCATGCTGTGGCTGCAGGTCGGCACCTCGCCGGTCTACGAAATGCTGCTGGGCGGGGCCGAGGTGCTGGGCGGCGTCCTGTTGCTGCTGCCGCGCACCACGCTGGCGGGCGTACTGCTGAGTCTGGTGAGCATGGCGCAGGTGTGGGTGCTGAACATGACCTTCGACATCCCGGTCAAGCTGCTGTCGTTCCATCTCATGCTGCTGTGCCTGGTGCTGCTGGTCCCGGAGGCGCGGCGCCTGACCGCGGTGCTCACCGGCCGGGCGGCGGGACCCGCGGACACCCCGGAGCCGGTGTCGAGTGCCAAGGGCCGCCGGATCCTCGCGATCGGGCAGGTGGCGCTGCTCGTCTGGTTCCTCGTCGCGCAGGTGGTGCAGCAGACGCGGGCCTACCACGAGTGGGGCCCGGGGCGGCCGAAGTCGGAGCTGTACGGCATCTGGACGGTCACCGAGTTCACCCGCGACGGCCGGACCGTGCCGCCGTTGCTGACCGACGAAACGCGGTGGCGGCGACTGGTGTTCGACAACCCCGAGGCGGCGTCCTATCAGACGATGGACGACACGCTGACCACGGTCGGCGCGAAGATCGACGCGTCCGCGCACACGCTGACGCTGCTCGCGCCCGGTGGCGAGGGCTCGGACGGGCCGCGGCCACTGGCCACCTTCACTGTCGAGCGCCCGCGATCCGAGCGGCTGGTGCTGACCGGCGAGGTGTCCGGACATCCGGTGACCATCACCCTCCAACTCGTCGACGAGAGCGGTATCCGATTGCGGCAGGGCGGGATTCACCTGGTCCAGGACGTCCCGCGGTTCAACTGACGCCGACGGTGCTGCACTGGTTGTCCCACAACGGTGCTGCACTGGTTGTCCCACAGTGGATTCGGCGCGAGGAATTCGCCGCTGCCAAGCACGAAGGCCTGCTGGGCGTCGATCCGGCCCAGCAGGTGGGCCGCCAGCCAGGCCGTCGGATACCCGAGGTATCCGTGCACCCCGGTCGCGCACGGCCAGGCCGCGCCGGCGCAATCCGGTTGGCCTTGCACGTCATTGTGATCCGGGGTGACCAGGGTGCCCCACGCCTTCGGGACGCCGGCGGGCACCGCGTCGTAGTAGGCGCGCACGGACTCCAGCCCGATGACCTGCGACGGCAGCATCTGGTCCGACGGCGAGATGATGGTGTCGGCCGCGCCGTTGACGAAGAACACCGAGCCCGCCGTCAGCGCCCGGATATCGGGGCACGACACGCCGAAGACGCACAGTAGTTGGATCGGCAGTTCGATCGGCACCGCGGTCGTGATCCGGCCGCCGGAATGCGCCATGGCATTGAGGGCTCCGGTCGCGCCCTGCGAATGTCCCACGGCCCCGACCGCATCCGGGTCGAGGTTGCCGTGGAAGACGCTGCCCGGGTCGGCGGCCAGGCTCAGCAGCTTGTCCACCGCGCCCGCGATGTCCACGCCGGAGCCGGTGGCGGCGTTCTCGGTGGCGATCACCACGAACCCCCACGAGGCGAAATGCCGCAGCAGGTAGGCGTATTGGCCCGGGTGCGCGTCGGTGCCGTCGCCCCAGGTGATGATCGGATGCCGGAATCCCTTGGCCCCCACTTCGGTCGGATACCAGATGTCGTAGGCCGCGCCGGTGGAATCACAGCAGGTGAAGGCCGTGCGCTCGGTCACCTGCCAGGGGCCCGGTTGCGAATACGCGCTCTCCACAGGCGGATCCGCGTGGCCGGTGCCCGGGGTGAGGCCGAGCGCCAGGAGCGCGGCGAGCAGGAGACTGCGAACGACCACGACGACCCTGCGTGTCATGGCTATTCAGCATAAGAACTGCCGGGCCGGTTCCGTCGCAAGTTACGCGGACCGCCGCGCGCTGCCCGCGCGGATTGTGAACTTCCTATCGATTGCTGCACGGACGCCAGGCGATTGTCGTGCGCGGCCGTGCACGCCGTACCCTGAATCCTTGTGCAGAACCCCGCAGCCACCCCCGATGACCAGCCGGTTCCCGCGTCCCGGGCCGAGACCGGTGACCCGAACTACCTGGTCGGCCTCGATCTGAACGGCCGTCGCGTGGTCGTGGTCGGCGGCGGCACGGTCGCGCAGCGGCGGCTCGGACTGCTCATCGCCTCCGGCGCGGACGTGCACGTGATCAGCCGCGAGGTCACCCCGGCGGTCGAGGGCATGGGCACCATGGGGCAGCTGACCATCGAGCTGCGCGCCTACGCCGACGGCGACCTGGACGGCGCCTGGTACGCCATGGCCTGCACCGACGAACCGGACACCAATGCCGCCGTGGTCGCCGAGGCGACCCGCCGCCGCATCTTCTGCGTGCGCGCCGACACCGCCCGCCTGGGCACCGCGGTCACCCCGGCGACCGCCCGCTACGACGGCATGACCCTGGGCGTGCTGGCGGGCGGGCAGCACCGCCGTTCCGCCGCGGTCCGCAACGCGCTGCTCGAGGCCCTGCAATCCGGTGTGGTGACCGATGATTCGGCCCCCGTCACGCCGGGCGTGGCCCTGGTCGGCGGCGGCCCCGGCGACCCGGACCTGATCACCGTGCGCGGCCGCCGCCTGCTGGCCCGCGCGAATCTCGTTGTCGCCGACCGCCTCGCGCCGCCGGAGCTGCTGGCCGAGCTGGGCCCCGACGTCGAGGTCATCGACGCCGCCAAGATCCCCTACGGCCGGGCCATGGCGCAGGAGCACATCAACGCCGCGCTCATCGAGGGCGCGAAGGCGGGCAAGTTCGTGGTCCGGCTCAAGGGCGGCGACAACTATGTCTTCGGCCGCGGCTACGAGGAACTCGAGGCGTGCGTCGACGCGGGCATCCCGGTGACCGTGGTTCCCGGCGTCACCTCCGCCATCTCGGTTCCGGCGCTGGCCGGTATCCCGGTCACCCACCGCGGCGTCACCCACGAGTTCGTGGTGGTCAGCGGCCACGTCGCCCCCGACCATCCGGACTCCCTGGTCGACTGGCCGGCCCTGGCCCGTCTGCGCGGCACCATCGTGCTGCTCATGGCGGTCGAGCGGATCGAGAAGTTCGCCGATGCCCTGATCGCCGGCGGCCGCGCGACCGAAACCCCGGTCACCGTCATCCAGGAGGGCAGCCTGCGCACCCAGCGCGTCCTGCGCGCCGACCTGGCCACGGTCGCCGAACGGGTCCGGGCCGAGGGCATCCGCCCGCCGGCCATCATCGTCATCGGCCCCACCGCGGGGTTCACCGCCGGAGCTCCGGACCCGGCCAACTCCTGACGAGCGTGATGAGGACGGTTGCCCCGGTCACTGCATCCTCTAGAGTGGGCCCGTGCTCGATAACCCCGCTGCGACGATGCAGTATCCGGTGACCAAGCGGGCGTTCGGGCTCGCGATTCTCGTCCTCAGCGGGCTACAGCTGATGGTCGTGCTCGACGGCACGGTCATGATCCTGGCGCTGCCCCGACTACAGGAGCAGCTGGGCCTGTCCAACGCGGGCAGCGCGTGGACGGTGACCGCGTACGGTCTGCCCTTCGCCGGGCTCATGCTGCTGGGCGGGCGGCTCGGTGACTCGTTCGGGCGCAAGCGCATGCTCATCACGGGTGTCGCGCTGTTCACGGTGGCCTCGGCGCTGTGCGGCACCGCGCAGAACGAGGCGTGGCTGATCGCGGCTCGCGCGCTGCAGGGCACGGGTGCGGCCATCGCCGCGCCGACGGCGTTCGCGTTGGTGGCGAGCACCTACGCGCCCGGTCCGGCCCGCAATCAGGCGGTGGCCATCTTCGGTTCCATGGTCGGTGTCGGGTCGGTCGGCGGTCTGGTGATCGGCGGCGCGCTGACCCAGGTGGACTGGCGTTGGATCTTCTGGATCAATGTGCCGATCGGCCTGCTCATCGTGTGGGGCGCGGTCACCCAGCTGCGCGACACCGTGCACCAGCGCATGTCCATGGATGTGCGCGGTGCGGTGCTGGGCACGCTGGCGTGTGTGGCGATCGTGTTCGGCGCGACCGAGGGGCCCGAGCTGGGCTGGACGAGTCCGGTGATCCTGGGTTCGGTGATCGGCGGTCTGGTGCTGCTGGTGGTGTTCGTGCTGGCCGAACGTGATGTCGAGAACCCGCTGCTGCCGTGGTCGCTGTTCGACAGCCGCGACCGCGTGATCACGTTCATCGCCATCTTCCTGACCTCCGGCGTGCTCGGCGCGACCACCTTCTTCGTGGCGCAGTTCCTGCAGAACGTGCTGCGCTACAGCCCGTTGCAGGCCGGTCTGGCCAGCATCCCGTTCACCCTGGGTGCGGGTGTCGGCACCGCGGTGGCGTCGAAGGCGTGCATGTACGTGAAGGCGCGCTGGCTGCTGCTGGCGGCGGCCGCGGTGCTCTCGGGCGCGCTGTACTTCGGTTCCACCCTGGACAGTTCGGCCGACTACCTCCCGACGCTGCTGGTCATGATGTCGATCGTCGGCTTCTGTATCGGCATCGGCATCGTGATCCTGCCGCTGTGTGTGCTGGTCGGCGTGGACATGGCCCATATCGGTCCGCTCTCGGCGGTGGGGCAGATGTTCATGAACATGGGCACGCCGTTCGCGGTCGGCATCCTGAGCCCGGTGGCGCTGTCGCGCACGCTGTCGCTGGACAAGGGCGCGACCGGCAAGGTGAGCACCATGACCCAGCATCAGATCGACGCGCTGGGCAGCGGCTACACCCTGGTGCTGCTGGTGTGCGCCATCGGCACCGCGGTCATGGGCCTGCTGGCGTTGACGCTGCGCTACACGCCCGCGCAGCTGGCGCAGGCGCAGCACGCGCAGGACGAGGCGCAGAAGAACTGAGCCAGGCGCCCGGGGACGCTTGGGTGTCAACACGTGTTGGCCTACACTTGTGGGCATGACTGTGGAGACGGGTCCCCGCCGCTCGGACGCCACCCGCGCGGCGATTCTCGAGGCGGCGCGCAAACGGTTCGCCGAGGACGGCTTCCGCAAGGCGACCATCCGGGCCATCGCCGCCGACGCGGGCATCGATCCGTCGATGGTGATGCGGTACTACGGCAACAAGGACGGATTGTTCGACGCCGCACTCGATGTCGACCTGGCCCTGCCGGATCTCGGTGCGGCCGCGCCGGATTCGGTGGGCGGCCTGCTGGCGGCGCGCTTCCTGGAACTGTGGGAGCAGCCGCCGACCAGCGAGATCCTGCTGACCCTGCTGCGGTCCGCGCTCACCGATGATGCGGTGGCCGAACGCACCCGGCGCATCTTCGCCCAGCAGTTGATGCCCGCGGTGCTGGGCTTCGGCGACCCGGCCGACGCGCCGCACCGCGCGGGCCTGATCGCCGCGCAGATGCTGGGACTCGCGTTGTGCCGCTACATCTTGCGGCTGCCGCCGGTGGTGGCGCTCACCCAGGAGCAGATCGTGGCCGAGATCGGCCCCACCATTCAGCGCTACCTGTCCTCGACCTGACCCGCCGAGTGGTGAAAGCCACCGTTCTCGAGGGGTTTTCTCCGGCCCCGGTTTTCGGCACACTGCCCGGATGGGGATGAGCCTGGACGCGGAACTGCTGGACCGCTGGACGACACTGGCCGGGCCGCAGGCGCGGGCGGTGGGGGAGGACCTGGTCCGCCGCTATCGCGAGCCGCACCGCCGCTATCACACCGTCGAACACCTGGCCGCCATGCTCGCGGTCATCGACGATCTGGCCGCGGATGCCGACGACCTGGACGCCGTCCGCTACGCCGCGTTCTTCCACGACGCGGTGTACGCCATGGACGGCACCGACAACGAGGAGGCCAGCGCCCGCCTGGCCGAAACCACCCTGCCCGCACTGGGAGTCGCGCCCGGCCAGGTCGCCGAGGTCGCCCGCCTGGTCCGCCTCACCGGCGGCCACCACCCGGCCCCGGCGGACCGCAACGGCGCGGTCCTCTGCGACGCCGACCTGGCCATCCTCGCCGCCGACCCGGCCGGATACGCCGCCTACACCGCGGCCGTCCGCGCCGAATACGCCCACGTCCCCGATGATCTGTTCCGCAAGGGCCGCGCCGCGGTCCTGGCCGCCCTGGCGGAAGGCCCCGCCCTGTTCCGCACCCCGACCGCGCTGCGGCGCTACGAGGCCGCGGCCCGCGCCAACCTCGCCGCCGAAATGGCCGCGCTCACAGTCGAATAGCGGCGCTCGTGGTCGGCCGCCCCAGCCGATGGGTTGACGGGCCGCGTGCGCGAGGCGGGGCGGTGGCTCAGCGCGTGCCCCACTTGTAGGTCTGCTTGCGGAGTTTCAGGTAGACCATGATCTCCGCGTGGCGCACGCCCGCCAGGGCGCGGATGCGGTGGGAGACCAGGTCGAGCAGTGCTTCGTCGTCGGAGCAGACGGCCTCGCAGAGGATGTCGTAGCGTCCGGCGCAGATCACCACGTAGTTGATCTCGTCGATCAGGGCGAGCGCGTCGGCGACCGGCTGCACCGACCCGTCGACGGTGATGGCGAGCATGGCCTGCCGGAACAGTCCGACCTGCAGCGGGTCGGTGACGGCCACGATCTGGATGACGCCGGCGTCGGCGAGCTTGGTCACCCGCTGCCGCACCGCCGCCTCGGACAGCCCGACCACCTTGCCGATGGTGGCGTAGGCCCGCCGCCCGTCCTCCTGCAGTTCGGTGATGATGCGTTTGGAGATGTCGTCGAGGTGCGGTGTGCCGCGTCCGGAGGTCTGGTCGGTCACGTGTGATCATCCTTCCCGAGAAACCCGGTACGTTGGAGAGCACGCCTTCTCCGGCGGCATTCGGTCCGACAAGGATGATCTCCCGTGAAGTACGTTCCCCGCGCGGTTCTGTTCCTCTGCGTACCCGCGCTGTTGTTCCTGCTCCCGTGGTGGCTGCTGGTCTACACCACCCTCTCCGGTGCGGCGTTCTGGCTCGGCACCGCGGTCTTCCTGCTCGGATATCTGGCGCTGCCCGCGGGCATGCTGCTCGGGCACGGGCCCCGGCAGTCGGATGCGGCGGCCCTGGTGGGCGACACCCTGCTGGGTGTGATGTGGGTGGTGTTCAGCTGGTCGGCGATCGGCGCGGTGGTGCGCGGCGGCCTGGCGGTGGCCGGAGTGGACGATCCGGCCCGCTCCCGGATCGTGGCCGCCGGCGTACTCGTGGTCGCGGTGGTGCTGACCGCGTGCGCGATCTACAGCGCCCGCAAGGTGCCGAAGGTGCGGACCGTCGAGGTCGAGATTCCGCGCCTGGGAGCCGGATTGGACGGTTTCCGGCTGGCCGTGGTCACCGACACCCATTTCGCCGCGACGGACCGGCTGCGCTGGTCGGAGCAGGTGGTGGCCGAGGTCAACGCCCTGCGCCCCGACATCGCCTGCCACGCGGGCGATCTCGCGGACGGTTCGGTGGCCAAGCGTGGCGCGCAGGTGGATCCGCTGGGCAAGGTCGAGGCCGAGTACGGCCGCTTCTACATCACCGGCAATCACGAGTACTTCGGTGACGCTCCGGGCTGGATCGAGCACATGGCGGGCCTGGGCTGGCGGCCGATGCGCAATGAGCACGAGGTCGTCACCCGCGATGGCGACAGCCTGGTGATCGCGGGCATCGACGACCCGACCGGCGCCAGCCTGAGCGGCCACGGCCCCGATCTGCCCGCCGCCCTCGCCGGCGCGGACCCGAACCTGCCGGTGATCCTGCTGGCGCATCAGCCCCGTCAGGTCGCCGACGCGGTGGCTTCGGATGTGGCCCTCCAGATCTCGGGCCACACCCACGGCGGTCAGATCTGGCCGTTCCACTACCTGGTCCGCTTGGAGCAGCCGGTGGTGGCGGGCCTGAGCCGCCACGGTGAACGCACCCAGCTCTACACCAGCCGCGGCACCGGCTTCTGGGGTCCGCAGCTGCGCCTGTTCGCCCCGAGCGAGATCACCCTGCTGATCCTGCGCGCTCCGCGCTGAGCTACCGATCCGCCAGTCGCCGAATGGTGTCGGCGTAGGCGGCCGGGTGGGTCAGGTTGCCGTTGTGGCCGCCGGGGAATTCGGTGGCCTCGACGCCCATCAGTTCGGCCAGTTCGAACGCGCACAGGCGGTCGAAGACCTGCGCCGGGGTGCGGCGTCCGATGGCGGGCAGGATGCGGGTGCTGGTCCGCGCCAGCCGGTCGACATCGAGCTGGTCCTCGCGAATGGCCGTGAAGTCCTGCTCGATGAAATAGGTGAAGTTCGCGGCCCTTTCGGGCGTGATGGGCGGCAGTTGCACGCCCTCCTCGATCTCCTGATCGGCGGGGTTGATGCCGAGCGTGCGGGCCATCGGGGCCAGCGCGGCCCGCCACCCCTCGGCGCGGCACACCTCCTGGCATTCCTGGAGTTCGCGCTGGTGGTGTGCGCGCTGGGTGGCCGCGAGCAGCCACGGCGAGACCGGTTCGTGCGCGATGAGGGTGTGCACCTGCTCGGGATGCGTTGCGGCCAGGTGCAATCCGAGGGACGCGCCCATGCTGCACCCGAGCATCAGTACGGGCTGGTCGGTAATAGCGGTCAGCAGCCGGTGCACGTCGTCGGCGTGGGCGGCGACGCTCGGCCGTGGGCTCGGCTCGTGAATCCGGCTGCGCGACAGCCCCCGTCGGTCGTAGGTGACGACGGTGAATTCGTTCTCCAAGTTTCGCACCAGGCCCTCGCTGCGCCGCGCGTCGCCTTCGCCGCTCTGGGAGATGAGCAGCATCGGTCCGGTGCCGCGGATTTCGTAGTACAGCTCGGCGCCGTCGACGGGGAGGGTGGCGGTCTCGATCGTGGTCATGCCATCACCATAATCCATCTTTTCTGATGCATCAAGAGTGATGTATCTGAACTGATGTATCGTCGCCGTATGAACGGAGTCGAGCTGTTCCTGCTGGGTCGCGCCCTCATGAAGATGGGGGAGCAGGCCCTGCCCGGCGCGGGCGAGCGGACGGGAAACCGCGCGGTACTGGTCGTCATCGGTGACGTGCTCGAACACCCGGGCACCACCATCAGCGAGGTGACCGCCCGCACCGGGCTCCCGCAGAGCGCGGTCTCGGGTGCGGTAGCCCGGCTGCGGGAGACGGGTTCCCTGGTGGCCCGGACCGATCCGCACGACCGCCGCCGCACGCTGCTCGAACCCGCCCGGGAGTTGTCCGAGCGGGTGTCGCAGGTCCGGGCGACCAGCATCGACGACACCCTCTCCGCGGCCCTGGGCGACGCCGACCCCGCCGCCCTCACCGAAGTACTCGCGGCCCTGGAGCTGCTGTCGACTCGCCTGGGCGTCCGCCCGGGCGCGACCGCCGACTAACTGTCGAACCCCAGCCCCGTGTAGTCGAGGGTCTTCAGCCACAGATTGCGCCGCCCCTGCCGCGCGTCCGCGCGGGCCAGGGACCAGCGGGTGAGGTGAATTCCCGCGGAGCGCAACGGTTCCGGCGGCAGCGGCAACGGCCGCGAACGCACCATCCGCAGCCGGGTGCGTTCGGTGTCGAGGCCCCACAACTGATCGAGCATGACCTCCGCGCCGAAGCGGGTCGCGCCGACGCCGAGCCCGGTGTACCCGGCCGCGTACACCAACCGGCCCTTGTAGGCCGAACCGAAGAAGGCGCAGAACCGGCCGCAGGTGTCGATGACCCCGCCCCAGCGATGGGTGAACCGCACCCGCTCGAGCTGCGGAAAGGTCTGGAAGAAGTGCCGGGCCAGCGTCTCGAAGGTGGCCTCGTTGTATTCCAGTCCGGGCGCGATGCGGTTGCCGAAGTGGTAGATCGCGTCGTAGCCGCCGAACAGGATGCGGTTGTCGCTGGTCAGCCGGTAGTAGTGGAAGCGGTAGGAGGCGTCGCCGACGCCGGTGCGGGTGCCCCAGCCGATGCTGTCGAGCTGGTCGGCGGTGAGCGGCTCGGTCATCAGCGCGTAGTCGTAGACCGGCACCACGTGCCGGGTCACCTTGGGCAGCGGTCCCGCGAATGCGCTGGTGCACAGGGCGACCCGGGGGGCGCGCACCTCGCCGTGCGGCGTGTGCAGGGTCAGTCCGCCGCAGGATTTCGACATGCGTTGCACGGGAGTGCCTTCGAAGATCCGCACCCCCGATTCCAGGCAGGCGCGCCGTAATCCCCACGCCAGCCGCGCCGGATCGAGCATGGCGACGCCGTCGCGGTCCCACCATCCGCCGAGATACGTGGGGGAGTGCACCATGCCCCGGACCTGTCCGGCGTCGAGCAGCTGGGTGCGGTGGCCGAGCGCCTCGGCGGCGTCGTGGCTCTCGCGCAGCCACGCGAGTTCGTGTGGCGCGGTGGCGACTTCGAGTTCCCCGGTGCGTTCGAAGTCGCAGTCGATGCCGTACTGGACGAGGGCCTTCTCGATGTCGTCGAGGTTGGCGCGTCCCAGTCGTTCCAGCTGCCCGATCTCGTCGGGGAAGCGTTCGAGCCCGTTGGCCAGGCCGTGGGTGAGGCTGGCGGAGCAGAAGCCGCCGTTGCGCCCCGAGGCGGCGTGTCCGCACAGCCCCGATTCCACCAGCACCACATCGGTTTCCGGATCGCGTTCCTTGGCCAGCAACGCCGTCCACAACCCGCTGTACCCGCCGCCGATGACGGCCAGCCCCGCGTCGACGGCGGTGGTGAGGGGATCGGTGGGGGCCGGCCGTTCGGGCCGGTCGGTCCAGTACGGCGTCGGCGCCGCGTCCGCCAGCGCCGACGCCCACGGTTTGCTCTCTTTGGCCGACATGGCCGATCAACTCCTTCTCTCCTACCGCGCGGCACGCATCGGGGTACGTGAAAAGCCGCCGATGGTCCATGACGGGACCAGTCGGCGGCGTGCGGGAGAGTCAGCTGGTGGCGGCGCGATCCTCGGAGCGGCGGGGCATGCGCAGGGTGGACCGCAACACCTGTGTCGGCATCATCGGCAGGTCCATTTCCGCCTCCTCTTGATGCCTCGAGGATAGCTCAGGAATGCGGAGAAAGTCCTGATCGAAGCCTTTCCGCGACCTCGTGGAGAGTTATTCGGCCTGGAAGATCACGTCGTGCCAGGGTTTGCGGGCGGCCCCGGTGATATCGGACATGACGTGCTTGATATTCGTGTACTCCTCGAATGCGTAGGCGGACATGTCCTTTCCGAATCCGGACGATTTGTACCCGCCGTGCGGCATTTCGCTGACGATCGGAATATGGTCGTTGATCCACACGCAGCCGGCCCGGATGTCGCGGCTCGCCCGCTGGGTGCGGAACACGTCGCGTGACCAGGCCGAGGCCGCCAGGCCGTAGTCGGTGTCATTGGCCAGCGCGATGGCCTCGTCGTCGGTGTCGAACGGCAGCACCACCAGGACCGGGCCGAAGATCTCCCGTTGCACGATCTCGGAATCCTGGGCCGCGCCGGTGATCAGGGTGGGCTCGTAATACGCGCCCGCTGCCGGCGTCCGCGCTGGGATTCGGCCGCCCCGAACGACTTTCGCGCCGGATTCGCGGGCCCGCTCGACCATGCCGTGCACTTTCTCGCGGTGTGCGCGGGAAATGAGCGGTCCCATATCGGTGTCGGGGTCCTCGACGGGACCGAGGGTGACCCGGTCCATGAGCTCGGCGACCCGGCCCACGAATTCCTCGAACAAGGGCCGCTGCACGTAGGCGCGGGTGGCCGCGGTGCAGTCCTGTCCGGCATTGATGAGCGCGCCCGCCACCGCGCCGCGTGCGGCGGCCTCGGGGTCGGCGTCGTCGAACACGACGAAGGGCGCCTTGCCGCCGAGTTCGAGATGCACCCGTTTGACCGCGCCCGCGGCGGCGGCCGCCACTCGCCTGCCGACGGCGGTGGAGCCGGTGAACGACACCATCGCCACCGCGGGATGCTCCACCAGCGGCTGCCCGGCCGCGGCGCCGGTGCCGGTGAGGACATTGACCACCCCGGGCGGCAGGCCCGCCGCCGTGCCCGCCTCCGCGAACAGCAGAGTCGACAGCGGGGTCAGCTCGGACGGCTTGAGCACCACCGTGTTCCCGGCGGCGACGGCGGGCAGGATCTTCCAGGCCGCCATCTGCAGCGGATAGTTCCACGGCGCGATGGACCCGATGACACCCAGCGGTTCGCGCCGGATCGAGGAGGTGTGATCGCCGGAGTACTCCGCGGCCGCCTTGCCCTCCAGTTGCCGGGCGGCCCCGGCGAAGAACGCGGTGTTGTCGATGGTGCCGGGCACGTCGAACTCGCCGGCCAGGCGAATCGGCTTGCCCGCGTTGACGCTTTCGACGGCGGCCAGTTCCCCGGAGCGTTCCCGCAGCACCCGCGCCCACTCGTGCATGAGATCCGATCGCGCGCCAGGCGTGCGACCGGCCCAGTCCCCGAAGGCGTCCCGGGCCGCCGCCACCGCCGCCGCGGCGTCCTCGGCGTTCGCGCCCGCGCCCGTCGCGATCACCGCGCCGGTCGCCGGCGCGGTGATCGACAGCGGCGCTCCGGACCCGGATCGTCGTGCGCCGCCGATGAATTGCAGGTCCTGCTGATTCACTGCGCTCCTGAAGAATCGAATCCGCGGATGGGTCACACAGTATGGCCGTCGGCGACGGTCAGTGCCTGGTCGAGAATCGCGAGTCCCTCCTTGGCCTCGGCCTCGCCGACGATGCAGGGCGGGACCACGTGCAGCCGGTTGAAGTTCACGAACAGCAGCAGTCCGGCGGCCCGGGCGGCGGCGACGGTCTCGGTCATGGCCGGGCTGGTGCCGCCGTAGGGTGCGAGGGGTTCGCGGGTGGCGCGATCGCGGACGAGTTCGACGGCCCAGAACACGCCCAGGCCGCGGACCTCGCCGACGCTCGGGTGCCGTTCGGCCAGTTCGCGCAGTCCCGGCCCGAGGATTCGCTCACCCATGTCGGCGGCGTTCTCCACGATGCGCTCCTCCGTCATCGCGGTGATGGTCGCGACGGCCGCGGCGGTGGCCAGCGGATGCCCGGAGTAGGTGAGCCCGCCCGGATACGGGCGGTCGTCGAAGGTGGCGGCGATGTGCGGCGCGATGGCGACTCCGCCCAGCGGCACGTACCCGGAGTTGACGCCCTTGGCGAAGGTGATCAGGTCGGGCGCCACGTCGAAATGGTCGATGGCGAACCAGCGTCCGGTGCGGCCGAAGCCCGCCATCACCTCGTCGGCGATGAACACGATGCCGTAGCGGTCGCACAGTTCCCGCACGCCCGCCAGGTAACCCGCCGGCGGAACCATGATTCCGGCGGTGCCGGGCACCGATTCGAGGATGACGGCCGCGATGGTGCCCGGTCCCTCGAGTTCGATGGTCTGCTCGAGATGCCGCAGCGCGCGTTCGCACTCCTCGGCCTCGGTGGCGGCGTGGAACTGTGAGCGGTACAGGAACGGCCCGAAGAAGTGCACGACGCCGGCGTTGCCGTGATCGTTGGGCCAGCGGCGCGGGTCCCCGGTGAGGTTGATCGCGGTCTCGGTGCCGCCGTGATAGGAGCGGTAGCGCGCGAGCACCTTGTACCGCCCGGTGTGCAGGCGCGCCATGCGCACCGCGTGTTCGACGGCGTCCGCGCCGCCGTTGGTGAAGAAGATCCGGTTCAGCTCCCCGGGGGTGCGTTCGGCGATGAGCCGCGCCGCCTCCGAGCGCGCGTCGTTGACGTAGGCGGGGCCGATGGTGCACAGCGTGGCCGCCTGTTCCTGGATGGCGGCCACCACCTTCGGATGCTGGTGGCCGATATTGGTGTTCACCATCTGCGAGGAGAAGTCGAGCAGCCGGTTGCCGTCGCCGTCCCACACGTAGCAGCCCTGGGCCGCGGTGATCACCATGGGGTTCAGCGACTTCTGCGCCGACCAGGAGTGGAAGACGTGCTTGCGATCCAGGTCGTAGGCGCGGGCGGCCCGTTCGCGCGCCGCCTCGGGGGTCAGGCCATGGGGCAGGGTCATCGCAGGTCCTTCGATCGTGTCAGCCGTCAGTGGTTCTGGGGGAAGCCGAGATTCAGGCCGCCGTGGCTGGGATCGAGCCAGCGGGTGGTGACGGCCTTGGTGCGGGTGAAGAAGTGCACGCCGTCGGCGCCGTGCGCGTGCGAGTCGCCGAACAGGGAGTTCTTCCAGCCGCCGAAACTGTAGTAGGCCATGGGGACCGGGATGGGGACATTGATGCCCACCATGCCGACCTCGACCTCGTTGTGGAACCGCCGCGCCGCGCCGCCGTCATTGGTGAACAGGGCGGTGCCGTTGCCGTAGGGGTTGGCGTTGATCAGGGCCAGCGCCTCGTCGTAGCTGTCCACCCGGACCACCGACAGGACCGGTCCGAAGATCTCGTCGGTGTAGACGCTCATCTCGGGGGTGACATGGTCGAGAATGGTGGGGCCCAGCCAGAATCCGTCGGCGCCGCCCTCCGGGGACACCGTGCGGCCGTCGAGAACCACTGTCGCGCCGGAGGATTCGCCCGCTGCGACGTAGGACGTCACCTTGTCGCGGTGCGCGGCGGTGACCAGCGGGCCCATATCGGTGCCGAGGGTGCCGTCGCCGGTGCGAATGGTCTTGGCGCGCTTGGTGATGCGCGCCACCAGGTCGTCGGCGATATCGCCGACCGCGACCAGTGCGCTGATGGCCATGCACCGTTCGCCGGCCGATCCGAAGCCCGCGTTGACCGCCGCGTCGGCCGCCAGGTCCAGGTCGGCGTCGGGCAGCACCACCATGTGGTTCTTGGCGCCGCCGAGCGCCTGCACCCGTTTGCCCGCGGCGGTGCCGTGCTCGTAGACGTAGCGGGCGATGGGGGTGGAGCCGACGAACGACACCGCCTTGATCGCGGGGTTGGCCAGCAGTTCGTCGACGGCGACCTTGTCGCCCTGGACCACGTTGAACACCCCGTCGGGCAGCCCGGCCTCCTGCCACAGTTCGGCCATCCACAGCGAGGCCGAGGGATCCTTCTCGCTCGGCTTGAGCACCACGGTGTTCCCGGCCCCGATGGCGACCGGGAAGAACCACATGGGCAC
Organism: Nocardia sp. CA-145437; assembly: GCF_050956485.1. NCBI lineage: Bacteria > Bacillati > Actinomycetota > Actinomycetes > Mycobacteriales > Nocardiaceae > Nocardia > Nocardia sp. CA-145437. The sequence continues at coordinate 2,375,163 of NZ_CP191204.1, forward strand.
CATGGCCGGGAAATTGAACGGCGAGATGATCGCCACCGGGCCCAGCGGCTGGCGCACCGAGAAGATGTCGACCTTGGTGGAGGCGTTCTCGGTGTAGCCGCCCTTGAGCAGATGCGGTATGCCGCAAGCGAATTCGACGATCTCCAGGCCGCGCGACACCTCGCCGAGGGCGTCGGCGAGCACCTTGCCGTGTTCGGCGGTGATGATCGCGGCGAGCTCCTCCTTGCGCTCGTTGAGCAGTTCGCGGAACCGGAACAGCACCTGGGTGCGTTTGGCCAGGGAGGCGTCGCGCCAGGCGGGGAAGGCGGCGACGGCGGCGTCGATCACCGTGCGCACGTCGGCCGCGGAGGCCAGGGCGACCTGTGCGGTCACCGCGCCGGTGGCGGGATTGGTGACGGGTGCGGTCGTCTCGGCGGAACCGGTGAAGGGCTTGCCGTCGAGCCAGTGTGCGATGGTCTGCATATCTCCTCGATTCCGTGATTCCGCCGGTCGGGCCGGGGTTCGTCCGTCCCTACTCTGCGTCATTACCGGCCGGTTGATTCCCGACATTGTGTATCCATTTTCCGTCTTCGTATTACGATTCGTCGGTGCTCCTCTCCGTTGCTGACGTGCTGGCCATGCCGGTCGTGCGCGCCGGGCTGCCGGAGGTCGCGGGCGGCGGCCCGCTGGATCGGCCGGTGCGGTGGGTGCACGTCAGCGAACTGGCCGACGTCGCGAAGCTGCTGGTCGGCCGGGAACTCATTCTCACCACCGGGCAGGCGCTGACCGGTAGCGACGCCGAGACCGTGGCCTATCTGGAATCCCTGGCCGCGGCGGGGGTGTCGGGGCTGGTGGTGGAATTGGGCACCTCGGTGCGGGAGTTCACGCCCGTGGTGGCGCGGACCGCGGACCGGCTGGGTCTGCCGGTGGTGGCGCTGCACCGGGTGGTGCGGTTCGTGGAGATCACCGAGGCGGTGCACCGGGTGATCGTGGCCGACCAGTACGAGGAGCTGGAGTTCGCGCGCACCGTGCACGAGACCTTCACCGCGCTCAGCGTGCGGCGGGCGTCGCTGGCCGAGATCGTGAAGACCGCCGCCGGGATGCTGGACGCCTCGGTGGTGCTCGAGGATCTGGCGCACCGGGTGCTGGCGCTGACCGCGCGCCACACCGGCACCTCGGCTCTGCTCGACCGCTGGGAGGCGACCTCCCGGCTGCTGTCGGACATCGATCCGAATGTGGTTCCGGTGGGCCCGCATACGCAGCGCTGGGGCCGGCTCATCCTGCGTTCGAACCGCGTGACCAGCGCCCGTGCCCGCATGGTGCTCGAACGCGCGGCCCAGACCCTCACCCTGCACCGCATGATCGAGCGCGACCGGTTCGGACTGCATCGGCAGGCGCAGACCGGGCTCATCGACGACATGGTCAACGGCCGCCTCACCGACGAACGCGACGCGGTCGCGCTGGCCGCCGCGCTGGGCCTGGCCCGCCGGGTCCGCTATGTGTCGCTGGCGTTGGAGGTCGCCGCCGCCACCGAATCGGATCCGGTCGCGCAGCAACGGCGTACGGCCGCCGTGCTGGACGCGGCGCTGCACGGGGTGGCGCTGGCCAAGGCGACCGCGCTGGCCGCGCCCGATCGCGGCAACCGGGTCACCTTCGTGCTGGGCGTGCCGCGCGGCGGTGACTTCGATTCCGCGCTCACCGCGATCTGCGTGGCCATGCTCGCCGAGGTTCGCCGGGTGCCCGGCGTGGGGCGCGCGGTGATCGGCGTCGGCGGTGAATCGGATTCGCTGCTCGACACCGCGCGCGAACTGGCTCAGGCCGCGCACGTCGCGGAAGTCGCGCTCTCCCTGGACGCTTCGACTCCGCGCCCGTTCTATCGCAGCGGTGACGTCCGGCTGCGCGGCCTGCTCTCGCTCATCCGGGACGAGCCCGGGGTCCAGCGGTTCGCCGAGACCGAACTGAGCGCCCTGCTGCGCCACGACATTCGCAACGCCAGCGACCTGACCCGCACCCTGCGCCAGTTCCTGGACCTGGCGGGCAACAAGACCGAACTCGCGAAGCGGCTCAATATCAGCCGGCCCACCCTCTACGACCGGCTGTCGCGGATCGAGCGCATCCTCGACGTCGATCTGGACAATGGCGAGACCCGGACCTCCCTGCACGCCGCGCTGCTGATCCGCGACCTGGCCACGGCCGGCGACGCCCGGTGAGCCCGGCTCAGGCCGGGTCGGCGCCCATCGGATTCGGGTAGGGGATCTCGCCGCTGCGGGCCACGGCGCGGGCGGCGGGCGTCAGCACCGCGAGGGTCTCGACGATGCCGGGGACCTCGCGGTAGGCGGTCATCGCCAGGGCGTCGGTGCGGGCCTCGAGGTGCGCGCGCAGCGCGCGCCCCGCCTCGGTGAGGCCGCCCTCGGCGTCGAGCAGGCCGCGGCCGGCGAGCCGTTCGCGCGCCGTCTGCCAATCGGTGTCGCTCCAGCCGCGATTGTCGCGCCAGATCTGGGCGGGGACGCCGGTGGAGGCGGAGAACAGCACATGCGCCTCGCAGCCGTCGATGCCCTCGGTGAGCAGACAGGCCACATGCCCGTCTCCGCGGTGTTCGCGCAGCGTGGTGGCGGCCTGCCAGAGCGCGTGCACGGCGTCGCCGGGGGTGGGCAGATCGCGGTTGGCGGCGAACAGCGCGCGGCCCCCGGCCGGGGCGTCGGCGATGGCCCGCTGCAGGTCGGGCACGGCGCGGGCGGCGATGCCCGCGATGTCGGGGACGACGGCGCGCAGCACCGCGGCGGCGGCGATGGTGCGGGTGGCGATGACCGCGTCGGGGGTGGCGAACCCCCAGGCGTCGGGCAGCGCCCGCCGGACCATCGCGGGATGGAAGTTGTAGAAGGTGGCCTCCACGACCGAGGGGCCGGCGGCGCCGAACGGGGCCGAGCGGGTGGCGAAGTAGCCCATCCAGAACCCGCGCAGGCCAACGGCTTTGTTGGCGGCGATGCAGTCCGTGGCGAAGTAGGTGACGGCGTGCAGCGGTTCCAGCACACGCCACAGATCGCGGGCGAAGGCGTTGTCCATGGGCCCACTGTATCGGCTGAATACAGCTAACTGAAGTCAGGTGGGTCCGCGGCGTCCGCCCGACGATTTGTAAAGGGCTGGACGGTCTTTCAATCCGACTGTAAGAGTAGTGACCTGAGTCACACCATTGGTCGGTTGTGGTAACTCCGTTTCATATCCGTGCAACATTCCCGTCCGCACAATTCCTCGCAGGTCATCGACCAGAGATTGAGGAGTTGCACCATGGAACCGAGTACACCGGTAGCGATTTCGGGAGAATCCGGCGAACCCGAACCCGGAGTGTCGCGGCTCAAACCCAATGTGGTGGGTCTGCTCGGCGTGGTGTTCATGGCCGTCGCGACCGCCGCGCCCATCACCGCCATGACCGGCAACGTGCCGTTCATGATGTCGTCGGGCAGCGGAATCGGCACGCCCGCGGCGTTTCTGATCGCCATGGCGGTGCTCGCGGTGTTCACCGTGGGATTCACCACCATGGCCAAGCACATCACCGCCACCGGCGCCTTCTACGGATTCATCTCCTTCGGGCTGGGCCGCGGCGCGGGGCTGGCGGCCGGACTGCTGGCGGCCTTCGCCTACATGGTGTTCGAGCCGTCGCTGATCGGCATCTTCTCCAGCTTCGCCCACAACACGGTGCTCGATCAGCTCGGAAAAGACGTGCCCTGGTGGGTTTTCGCGATCCTCATGCTGGCGATCAACGCGGTGGGCACCTGGTTCGGCGTGGCGTTGGCCGAACGCCTGCTGGTGGTCCTGCTGGCCACCGAGGTCACGGTGCTGTTCATCATGGCCGTGTCGGTGCTGCTGCACGGCGGCGGCCCCGACGGCCTGTCACTGGCGCCCATCAACCCCGCCAACGCGTTCCACGGGCCGTCGGCGGGCCTGGGACTGTTCTTCGCGTTCTGGTCGTGGGTCGGATTCGAGTCGACCGCCATGTACGGCGAGGAATCCAAGGATCCGAAGCGAATCATCCCGCGCGCCACCATGATCGCGGTGCTCGGCGTCGGCGTCTTCTACCTGTTCGTGTCCTGGATGGCCATCTCGGGCAGCGGCGGTGACAAGGCGATGGAACTGGCCGCGTCCGGCAACCCGATGAATGTGTTCTTCGGTCCCACCGAACGCTATGTCGGGCACTGGGCGGTCGAGGTCATGCAGTGGCTGATGGTCACCGGTTCGCTGGCCTGCGGCATGGCCTTCCACAACTGCGCCGCCCGCTACCTGTTCGCGCTCGGCCGCGAAGGCGTGGTGCCGGTGCTCCAGCGCACCATCGGCACGGCCCATCCCGGACACGGTTCGCCGCATATCGCGGGCCTGGCGCAGACCGCCGTGGCGGCGCTGCTGGTGCTGGCGTTCGGGCTCGCGGGCAAGGATCCGTACGCGGGCCTGTACACCCTGCTCGCGGTGCTGGGCACCATGGCGATCCTGATCGTCCAGGCCACCTGCTCGTTCGCGGTGATCGCCTACTTCCGCGCCAACCATCCCGAGAGCCGCCACTGGTTCCGCACGCTGGTGGCCCCGCTGATCGGCGGCGTGGCCATGCTCGGCGTGGTGCTGCTGCTGGTCCTCAATATGGACACCGCCGCCGGAACCGAGGCCGGGTCGGTGATTCTGAAGGCGACGCCGTACCTGGTCGCCGCCGTCGCCCTCGCGGGTCTCGGCTACGCCGCCCATCTGCGCCGCACCGACCCGGCACGGTACGCGCTGCTGGGCCGGACGGTGCTCGAGGAATCGCACGAGCGCTGAGCGCGGATACCCGGCTTCGAGGCGTGGGCGGTGGCAGCATGGTCGGCATGATCACTGCGCGGGATCTGCTGGCCACCGCCTACGAAGAGGCGCAACTCGGCCTGCGGGAGGGCGGAATCCCGATCGGGGCCGCCCTTTTCGACAGCAGCGGCACGCTGCTCGGCCGCGGCCGCAACCGCCGCGTCCAGCACGACGATCCGAGCGTGCACGCCGAGACCGACGCCTTCCGTCATGCCGGTCGCCGCCGCGACTACCGCGACACCGTCATGGTCACCACGCTGTCCCCGTGCTGGTACTGCAGCGGCCTGGTCCGCCAGTTCGGCATCGGCGCGGTCATCGTGGGGGAGTCGCGGACCTTCACAGGCGGCCACGACTGGCTCGCCGAGCACGGGGTGGAGGTCACCGTGCTCGACGACCCGGCCTGCGTCGACATGATGACCCGGTTCATCGCCGAACGCCCCGAACTCTGGTACGAGGACATCGGGGTGCCGCGATGACCCCCATCGCGACCGTCGATCTGGACGGCTGGCGCGCCGGTGGCGAGTCCGCGGCGCGGGTGCTGCGCGAGGTGGACGCGGGCCTGCGCCGCGCCGGATTCCTGCTGGTGCGCGGACACGGTGTGCCGCACGGACTTCCGGGCGATGTGCGTGCCGCCGCCCGCCGCTTCTTCGCACTGCCGCCGGCGGTGAAGCAGCGTTACGCGGTGTCGGTCGGCGGCCGCGGGTGGATCGGTCCGGGCCTCGAGGCCAATGGGTACTCCGAGGGCACCGCGACACCGCCGGATCTGAAGGAGACCTTCGCTGTCGGCGCGGACACCCCGACCGGCGACCCGCGCGTGGACCGGGTCTGGTTCCTCGACAATGTGTGGCCCGGAGAAGTGGGTGAACTGCGGGAGCTGCTGCTCGCCTACACCGCCGCCGTGCGCGCGCTCTCCGACGAGCTGCTGGCGCTGTTCGCGGCGGCACTCGGCCTGTCGCACAACCCCTTCGAGAGCCTGGCCGCTCGGCCCACCTGGACCTGCAACATCAATCACTACCCGCCGCTGACCGAGATCGGCCCGCCCGAACCCGGACAGTTCCGCATCGGGCCGCACACCGACTTCGGCACCGTCACCGTCCTGGACCGCGAACCCGGCGCGGGCGGCCTGCAGGTGTACACCGACGACGGCGGCTGGGCCGACGCGCCCTACGACCCCGAGGCCCTCACCGTGAACATCGGTGACCTGCTGGCGTATTGGAGCGGCCACCGCTGGCCCGCCGGCCGTCACCGCGTGCTGCCGCCCCAGGCCGCCGCTCCCGAGGAGGACCTGGTCTCACTGATCTACTTCTACGAGCTCGACCACGACGCCCGGGTGACGCCCTTGGACCCGCCCATCGGCCGCGTCGCGGGCCTGGCGCCGGTGGTGTCGGCCGAGTTCCTGCGCACCCGATTGGATGCGATCACGCTGGGCTGACGCATGCCGCCGTCGGCGGAAACCGCCGGTGTGACAGCGGAACTCCGCGTCGGCCGGTGGTGTCAGCGCGACTCTTCGGCCGGAGCCCAGCGGTTGGCGGTGAGCGCGTAGCCCGGCAGCTCGGCGGTCGACATCTTGGACTCGTAGATGCGCTGGTAGCCGGTGGTGGCGATGCGCCACACGCCGTCCTCGCGGCGGTAGGTGTCGTGGTAGTAGGCCGCGCCGCGGATCAGCAGGCCGTAGTCGGCGGCGATGACCGTGTCCTCCAGGCACCAGCTGCCCGAGGCGGTGTCGCCGTCCACGGTGATCTCCGGGTGGTTGGCGACGTGCACGGTGATGATGTTGCCGCTCAGGGCGCCCCGCATGTAGTCGACGATCTGGTCGCGGCTGGTGAACTGCGCGGGCAGGCCACCCGAGGGTGACCCGTAGGAGCCGACGATGTCGGCGCACAGCGTGTCCGCGAACTCGTCCCACTGCTTGAGGTCGAGGGTGCGGAGGTAGCGGTACTTGAGTGCGCGAATCGATTCGAGTGCTGCGATATCCATACCGCAATGTAGCCGAATCGGACACCAACCTACCAAGCGTTTGCTACGTTTCGGACATGATTTCCACCCTGGTCTGGGGCACGGGCAATGTCGGCCGTGCGGCCATCCGGGCCGTCGCGGCGCATCCCGAACTGGAGCTGACCGGCGTTCTGGTCCACAATCCGGACAAGGTCGGCCGTGACGCCGGCGCGCTCGCCGGACTGGACGTCGAACTGGGGGTCGCGGCCGTCGACGACATCGACGCCGCGCTGGCCGCGGGCCCGCGGGCCGTGGTGTACGCCGCCTCCGGTGACATCCGCCCCGACGACGCCGTCGCCGATATCGAACGGGCCCTGCGCGCCGGGGCCGTCGTGGTCACCCCCGCCCTGTACGCGCTCTACGACCACCGCAGCGCCCCCGCCGAACTGCGCGACCGGGTCGACGCGGCCGCCGCGGAAGGCGGTGGCACGCTGTTCGTCTCGGGCATCGACCCGGGCTGGGGCAACGACATCCTGCCGCTGCTGATGAGCGGCCTGGGCAGCACCGTGGACGTGCTGCGCTGCCAGGAGATCTTCGACTACACCACCTACGACCAGCCCGATTCGGTGCGCTACCTGGTCGGCATGGGTCAGCCCATGGACTATCAGCCGCCCATGCTGGCCCCGACCATCCCGACCATGGTGTGGGGCGGGCAGATTCGGCTCATCGCGCGCGGACTCGGCGTGGCGCTCACCGACATTCGCGAAGTCGTGGAGCGTCGTCCGCTCCAGGAGACCGTGGAGACCGAGTTGATGGGCAAGTTCGACGCCGGCACCCAGGGCGCGGTGCGCTTCGAGGTGCAGGGCATCGTCGACGGCAGCCCGCGCATCGTCATCGAACACGTCACCCGCATCCACGCCAGTTGCGCCCCCGACTGGCCGCAGCCGCCGAGCGGCGCGGGCGCGCACCGCGTCATCGTCGAGGGCCGTCCCCGCATCGAGATCACGGTGCAGGCCACCGATGAGGACGGCAATCACTCCGCGGGCGGAAACGCCACCGCGGTGGGCAGATTGGTGAACGCGCTCCCGTGGCTGGCCACCGCGGAACCCGGTTTGTACGACGCACTCGACGTGCCCCTGCCGTTCGGCACTCTCGGAAGACAGCAACCTTCAAAGGAGCCCGCATGATCATCGACATTCCCGAGGGCAAGGATCCCATCGGCTACGTCTGGGGCGAGATGGTCCCCGGTATCGGTGTGGCGGCCTCCAACTTCTCCCTCGCCGTGTACTCGCACAGCACCCTGGGCCTGCGCGAGTTCGAGGCCGCGCGGCTGCGCATCGCGCAGATCAACGGCTGCCTGTTCTGCCTGGACTGGCGCACCGACCGCAATGGGGAGAAGGTCGAGGAGTCCTTCGCCGACGACGTCACCAACTGGCGCACCACCGAGAACTTCGACGACCGCGTCCGCATGGCCGCCGAATACGCCGAGGTCTACACCCTCGACCACCACTCGCTCGACGACGAGTTCTTCGAGCGCATGAAGAAGCACTACACCGACGCCGAGATCGTGGAACTGTCCATGTGCCTGGGCTCCTGGCTGGCCTTCGGCCGCCTCAACCACGTGCTCGGCCTGGACGCGGTCTGCGTGCTGCCCGGTCACTCCGCGCAGTAGGTCACAGGCTCCACCCCGCCGTCGCGGCCAGTTTGCGCAGGATGTTCCACTGCTCGAAGTCGGCCGCGACGGGGCCGCAGGTGCCGGGCGTCACGGGCGGGACATTCCATTGCGGGGCATCCGGATTCGGTGCCCCGGTGAAGTCGAGCACCTCGGCGATATTGCGGGCGGCGGCGTCGCGGGGAGTCAGCGGCTGGAGGCCCCAACGCCATTCGATGGCCTTGAGGACCGAGGTGTGGTCGTACACCTGGTGCGCGACGTGCCCGCGCCGCGCTCGCGGCGAGATGACCAGGCACGGCACCCGGAATCCGCGTAATCCCCAGTCCGGGTTGGCATCCGGCGCGACCTGCGGCGGTACGTGGTCGAAGAACCCGCCCCATTCGTCGTAGTTGATGATCAGCAGCGTTCGCGGCCACACCGGGCTTTTGGTGACGGCCTGATACACCTGGTTCAGAAACGCCTGCCCGGCACGGATATCGGCGTGCGGGTGGTCGTCGGCGGAGGTTCCGGTGGCTTCGTCGAGGAATTTGGGGTCCACGAAGGACACCGCGGGCAGCGTCCCGGCCGCGCAGTCGGACAGGAAGGTCGGGAACCGGCGCGCGATGGAGAGGTACTTCGTGCCCCACAGCGCCAGGAACGGCGCGTCGTAGAAGTAGTAGCGGGCTTGAACATCGGCGTCCTTCAACCGATCCCAGATGGTCGGCAGCTTCGAGACGTCGGTCGAACTGTGAATCCGATCGGTCTGTGCCGCATGCTGATACAACCGGTTCGGCAGCGTCTCGGCCATGATCGCCGCGAAGTAGTTGTCGCACACCGTCCACGCCGGCGCCGCGTTCCCGTAGAACCCGAGATCCTCCTTCCGGTAGTACCCGATCGAGAACTCGTCATTGGTCCCGGCCCGCAGCCACCCGTCGCACTTCCCGTCGTTGAACTCGACCCGCCCGCCCTCGAACGAGTGATCCGGATCGTGATACTCACACCCCTGCGTGGTGGCGAGATGGAATGTCTTGCGCGCCGTCCCGTTCCGATCGGCGAACGTGAGATCCTGTTTCCCGTTCGCCCCCGGCAGCCACCCCAGGTAGTGATCGAACGACCGATTCTCCATCATCACCACGATGATGTGGTCGATCCCGCTCCGCGGGCGCGGGCATCGACGCGGTCTCCGGCAGACACGCCGCCGTCGACCCCACCGCCGCCCCCAACGCGAGGGCCCCGGCCCCCGCCAATACGGTCCGCCGCGTGGCGGTCCCCCGAACGATTCCCATCACGAATTATGAATCGCCCGGACCACCCCCAATGCATAACCGCCGAACCGTCATTGGACTCGATTCGGATCCGGCCTCGCAGGTCCACGATTGTTTCGGTGATGCCGGCGGCGTTCTGATCACCGAAGGCCTTGCTCACCTCGTAGAAGCACGCGATGAGCAGGGCCAGGAAGACGAGCAGGCCGATCAGCATGCCGAGTGCTATCGCCATGGCGTCGCCGATCCTCGAGGGTGTATCGGCCTCGTTGTCGTGCTCGGGCGGTTCGGCGGATTGTTCGAAGTCAGTGCTGCCGCTTCGTATCACCGGATCGACATTATCGGCGGTGGGTGCCGGGATCATGCCGTCGGAATCGTGGGGGTGGAGTGCCGACCCGGCGGGGCCGGATCGTCGGGCTCAGGCTCCGGCCGCTGCTTCGCGCCGGGCGACTTCTTCGTAGGCGGCGGTCAATTCCGCCAGGACGCCATCCGGCGGGGCCGGGGCGCCGTGCAGATGGATGTCGCGGAGTTCGGCCATGAATCGATCCCAGAGGGTGGGGCCGCCCGCGGCCAGCAGCTCGGCTCGGATGGTGAGTTCGGGGGTCGTGTCGAGCCAGCGGGCGCCCCACGCGCCGAGGTTGGCCAGTATCGGGACGAGCTGGATCGCGGCCTCGGTCAGGTGGTATTCGACTTTCTGGCGATGGCTCGGATCGTCGTCGCGGGTCTCGAGCGACGGCTATGGGGCCGGTCACGGCCAGAGCCTCGAGCGTCCCTTCGGCGATGCCGACGCGACCGCATTGTTCTCCTGGTCGGGGGCCACCGCCCACGCCCCCACCCGCACCGAGCCGGGCGGCACCTACGGCCTCGACGACTACTGCACCCGCGAGTGGCACCGGAATATCGGCGCGGAGATCATGGGGCGTAACAAGTTCGGCCCCCAGCGTGGTCCCTGGGAGAACTACGAGTGGGAGGGCTGGTGGGGTGCGGAACCGCCCTTCGGCACCCCGGTGTTCGTCCTCACCCACCACGTGCGGCCGTCGATCATCCGGGGCGCCACCACCTTCCATTTCCTGGACGCCACCCCGAAGGAGGCCCTGGCTCAGGCTCTCGAGGCCGCCGACGGCAAGGACGTTCGCATCGGCGGCGGCGTGGCCACGGTCCGGGAATTCCTCGAAGCCGACCTCATCGACCAGCTGCATGTGGCCGTCGCCCCGGTCGAATTCGGCCACGGCGAACGCCTCTGGATCACACCGGACGAACTCACCGACCGCTTCGAGTTGGAGCGCATCCCGAGTCCGAGCGGTGTGACCCACCATTTCTTCTGGCGGAAGTGACTACTGGCCGAACAGCTTCAGATACTTGGTCTGGCCGAACATTTCGGCGGCGTCGCGGGCCGACGGGCTGCCCGCTTCCGGGTCGGCTCCGGCGGCGAGGAGGGCGTTCACGATCTCGTCGGAGCCCTTGAAAACGGCTCCGGAGAGCGGGGTTTGGCCCTTGTCGTTGCCGAAGTTGGGGTCGGCCTTGCGGTCGAGGAGGGCGGTGACCGCGTCGGGGTGGGAGTAGTAGGCGGCGAGCATGAGCAGCGTGTCGCCATTGTCGTTGGTGAGGTTCACCGGGACGCCGGCGTCGAGGTAGGCGGCCAGGGTGGCGGCGTCGCCGGTGCGGGCGAGGTCGAAGATCTTGCTCGCGAGTTCGAGGACCTCGGGGGAGAGCTCGTTGGGTTCCACCCGGCCACTCTATCGAGCCCCGGATCAGTTGGTGATGATGAGCAGCTCGGTCGGGGACGCGATCTCGGTGCGCAGCCCGGCCTTCTCGGCGACCTTGGCCAGGGCGTCGATGGTGGACGGTTCGGTGCGGGTCAGCACCAGGGCGCGGGCCAGCAGGCCCTTGTGGTGTTTGTTGAAGTGGCTCACGACGGTTCGGGAGCCGTCGGGGCGTTCGGTGAGGACGGTGGCGGTGACCGCGCCGGGGATGCGGCCCAGGTTCTGGTAGGTGCCCGAACGCAGGTCCACGACCAGCTGTCCGGCCGCCTCGGCGCGCAACGCCTCCGGCAGCACCGGCTTCCACAGCGACTGCAGCGTCGGCAGTCCCGGCAGTTTGGAGCCGCCCGAGAGCCGGTAGGCGGGGATCGGGTCGCCGGCCCGCACCACGCCGAACAGCGCCGACCCGATGCCGAGCCGGGCTTCGGCCTTGGCGCGCTGCGCCTTCGTGAAGCCCGCGGCGTCCAGCGCGTCGTAGAGGACGCCGGTGTACCGGTCCAGGGCTGGGCGGGTGGCGGAGGTGCGCAGGGCGGCGTTGCGGGCGATCTCCGCGTCAGCCCCCTTGCCCAGCCCGAGCGCGGCCCGGGAGGCGTCGGCGTCGGCGGCCAATCCGATGACTTCGGTGACCAGTTTGTCGCGCACCGCCGTGAGCTGCGGCATCGCGAGGGAATCCAGGTCCAGGGGACCGCCCGAACCACCGTCGGACTTGGTTTCTGAGGGAGGTAGCAGCACCAGCACGAGCCAACACGGTAATGCCTTGGGAACTGTTCGCTAGCAGCGGCTACTGTGTTCATCCGTGATCACCCGCCTCTCCCACCTGTTCCTGCGCACCCTGCGCGACGATCCCGCCGACGCCGAGGTGCCCAGCCACAAGCTGCTGGTGCGTGCCGGATACGTGCGTCGCATCGCGCCCGGCGTCTACTCGTGGCTGCCGCTCGGCCTGCGCACGCTGCGCAAGGTCGAGGACGTGGTCCGGGCGGAGATGAACGCCATCGGCGCGCAGGAGATCTCGCTGCCGGCCCTGCTGCCGCGCGAGCCGTACGAGACCACCAACCGCTGGACCGAGTACGGCGACGGCCTGTTCCGACTCAAGGACCGCAAGGGCCAGGACTACCTGCTCGGCCCCACCCACGAGGAGCTGTTCGCGCTCACCGTGAAGGGTGAGTACAACTCGTACAAGGATCTGCCGGTCACGCTGTACCAGATCCAGACCAAGTACCGGGACGAAGGCCGTCCGCGCGCGGGCATCCTGCGCGGCCGCGAGTTCGTCATGAAGGACTCGTACTCCTTCGACCTCGACGAGGACGGGCTGAAGAACAGCTACAACGCTCACCGCGAGGCCTACCAGAAGATCTTCGACCGCCTCGGCGTGAAGTACGTGATCGTGGCCGCCACCTCCGGCGCGATGGGTGGTTCGGCGTCGGAGGAGTTCCTGGCCGACAGCCCGGTCGGTGAGGACACCTACGTCATCTGCCGCGAGTCCGGGTACGCCGCGAACGTGGAGGCCGTGGTCACCGCCGCGCCGCCCGCGATCGCCATCGAGGGCCAGGCCGAGGCCGCCGTCCACGACACGCCCGACACCCCGACGATCGCCACCCTGGTGGACTGGGCCAACGGCGCGGGCATCGACAAGGTGCTGGGCCGTGAGGTCACCGCCGCTGACACCCTCAAGAACGTCATGGTCAAGCTGGTCTACCCCGACGGCAAGACCGAGCTGCTCGGCATCGGCGTCCCCGGCGACCGTGAGGTCGACGAGAAGCGCCTGGAGGCGTCGGTCGAGCCCGCCGCCGTCGAACTGCTCGACGAGTCCGACTTCAAGGCCAACCCGTTCCTGGTGAAGGGCTACATCGGCCCGAAGGCCCTGCTCGACAACGGCATCCGCTACCTGGTCGACCCCCGCGTGGTGTCCGGCACCAGCTGGATCACCGGCGCCGACGAGCCCGGCAAGCACTATGTCGGCCTGGTCGCCGGTCGTGACTTCACCGCCGACGGCACCATCGAGGCCGCCGAGGTTCGTGACGGCGACCCGTCGCCCGACGGCTGCGGCGTGCTCGAGGCCGCCCGCGGCATCGAGATCGGCCACATCTTCCAGCTGGGCCAGAAGTACACCGACGCCTTCCAGGTGGATGTCCTGGGCGAGAACGGCAAGCCGGTCCGCCTCACCATGGGCTCCTACGGTGTCGGCGTCTCCCGCATGGTCGCGGTGCTCGCCGAGCAGAAGCACGACGACAAGGGCCTGCGCTGGCCCCGCGAGGTCGCCCCGTTCGACGTCCACGTCGTCATCGCCAACAAGGACGACGCCGCCCGGGCGGGCGCCGAACAGGTTGCCGCCGAACTGGATTCCCTCGGCTTCGAGGTCCTCCTCGACGACCGCACCGCGTCGCCCGGCGTGAAGTTCAAGGACGCCGAACTCCTCGGCATGCCCTACATCGTGGTGGTCGGCCGAGGCTGGGCCGAAGGCAAGATCGAACTCCGCGACCGCTTCGCCGGCACAGCGGAGGAACTCCCCGCCGACTCCGCCGTGGCCACCGTCGCAGCCAAGATCCGCGGCTGACCCACCCCACTCGAGTGGCGCATCACCTCCCGGTGATGCGCCACTTTTGTGTCACCCCTGCCCGCTTTTGTGTCACCTCTGCCCGCGCGTCGTGTCCCCCCGCAGTGCCGACACCGAGATGACCACCAGCATGGCAGGGAGCAGGAACAGTGGGAGAATCACCAGGTAGGTCCCGGAGTGGTAGAAGAATGCGAGATAAACTCCATATCCGGCGCACAGGCTGCCGCAGGCCGCGTTGGCCAGCCGCCACCACCAGTCCAGCCGCGGCGGGATCACCAGGATCCAGAGGACGATCCCGCTGACCAGTAGTAGTACGACGTACCACGAAAACAGCGGGTGCACACCGAAATCCAGATTCACGAGCTTCCTCCCCCGTCGACAGTGGGCCTCATTGTCAACGCAAACCCCAAGGCGGGCAACGGAATAAGATCGCCACCAACGCCCGCCCGCTCCACACCCTCCCGATAGCGTCAGGTTCGATCCCGAATCCCTGAAGGGGGCCCGATGCGGCGCAAACTCGGAGACGCGGCCTGGATCCTGCTGGGCGCGATTCTCGGCTTCCTCATCGCCCTGATCGCCGCCATCCTGGTCCTACACGTCATGGCCGAGGGCTCAGCCGACATGAACGGCATGGCCCCGCCGCATCAGAATTCGATGTCGTCCCAAGCGATGTGGATGGGGAATGGGTGGTCGAAGGCGATCGCAGCCGACGCGCCGGAATTCCACTCGCCCGCGACGATGTAGTTGGCGGGCCGCAGCGAATAGACCCCTTCCGGCAGGCTCGCGTGCCCGGTCTCGAGGCCGTAGACGCGAATGGTGGAGATCCGCCGCGGGTCTCGGCCGAGGATGACTTCCCAGTACCAGGGGATGCCCGCTCCCGCGTATCGCGCTTTCTTCGCCTCAATGTCGCGTTCTGTGTTCGACGGTGACAGCACCTCACCGGCAATGAGCACGGCGGTCGCGCGGATGTCCTGGTAGTCCTGCTCGGGGCACCGATAGACGAGGAAATCCGGCGTGACGAAATCGGACTTCCCGGTCGCGCCGAAGAAGATGTTCGTCTCGGTCGAGGCCCGCCAGCAGTGCTGAGGCTGTGCCGCCATGGTTTCCCGGGCGCATTGTCGCAGCGCGTTGCGCAGTTCCACCGAATAGTCCTGATGCTCGGCCGGGCCCCTGCGGACCCACACCACGCGGCCCTCCCACAACTCGATCTGCCCGGCGATCTCATCGGGCAGCTTCTCGAGTTCCTCCCACGTCATGAACTGTGGAAGGTCGGGTCGCTCGACGGGCGGGGTCGGCATATCGGCCATGCTACCGAGGTCCGGCCCCGATCCAACGCGTCGCTCGCCGCTCGTTATGAACCCCCCTGATGGCCACTGTCATACGAGGATTCGGTGCCGTGCGGGTCGCCGGATGGCCGCGTTGACGCGGGTCAGTGCACCGAATCCGCCAGGGCGGCGCGGGTGGTGAGCCAGGTGCGGTAGCGGCGGAGGGCTCGGCGTTGGAGGGCGGTTTCCTGGAGGAGGGCGAGGGTGGGGTTGAGGGTGGGGCGGGTGGGGCGGCCTGCGCCGAGGCGGCGGAGTTGCCGGCGGACACGGGCCATGGAGGCGGCGGAGGCCATGGCTTTGTTCTTCATGCGGACGGGGGCGAGTTCGACGGCGGCGTCGGGTTCGTGGCGCCAGGTGGTGGGGAGGTCGGGGTCGACGGCGAGGGCGGTGCCCATGCCGACCAGGTCGACGCCGCCCGCCAGGACTTCTTCGGCCACGCGTCGCCGGACGATGCCGCCGGTGAGCATGAGGGGGAGTGGGCTGGTGGTGGCGAGTTCGGCGGCGAGGGTGAGGAAGTAGGCCTCGCGGGCGCGGGTGCGGTCGTCGCCGGCCTGGCCGGTCATGGCGGGCGCCTCGTAGCTGCCGCCGGACAGTTCGACGATGTCGACGCCGAGGGGAGCGAGCATGGCGATCACGGCGGCCGCGTCGTCGGCGTCGAAGCCGCCGCGCTGGAAGTCGGCGGAGTTGAGTTTCACGGCGACCGGGAATTCGGGAGCGACCGTGGCCCGGACCGCGCGCACGATGTCGAGGAGCAGTCGGGCCCGGTTCTCCAGGCTGCCGCCCCACTGATCGGTGCGCCGGTTGGCCAGCGGCGAGAGGAACTGCGACAGCAGGTAGCCGTGCGCGGCATGGATTTCGACGCCGTCGAATCCGGCTTCGGCTGCGCGGCGGGCGGTTTCGGCGAACCGCCGCACCGTTTCCGCGATCTGCGCCGCGCTCATCGCGACCGGCTCGGCGAACATCTTGCTGGTCTTGCCGATATCGACCCGGACGGCGGAGGGGGCCCACGCGACGCCGGGCATATCCGCCCGCACCTGCCGCCCGGGGTGATTGATCTGCATCCACACCCGCGCCCCGCCGCTCGTGGCCGCGGTGGCCCACTGCCGGAACGGTTCCAGCGGCGAATCCTGGTCGAGGACGACGCCGCCCGGCCCGGTCAGGGCGTCCGCGTGCACCATGACGTTGCCGGTGATGATCAGCCCGACGCCGCCGCGGCTCCAGCGCCGGTACAGCTCGAACAGGGCGTGGTCGGGGAGTTGGCCGGCGGCGGCCATGTTCTCTTCCATCGCGGCCTTGACCAGCCGGTTCGGCAGTGTGACGCCGTTGGGTAGCGTGAACGGTTCGAAGACCGGTGTCATCAGCTTTCTCCTGAACGCGGTATGTTTACATTGCTAACATGAGGCTAGGAGGGAGTGTAAGCAGTGTCAACATCAGTGAAGAGTGGCTACCATCACGGCGACCTGCGCGTCTCGCTGCTGGCGGCGGCGATGCGCGGCCTCGAGGCCGGTGAACCGTTCTCGCTGCGGGCCCTGGCCCGCGAGGTGGGCGTCTCACCGACCGCCCCCTACCGGCACTTCGCCGACCGCGAGGCCCTGGAATCCGCGCTGGCCGCGCAAGGCCTGCGCGACCTGAAGGCCGACCTGACCCAGGGCCGCCGGCTCCCGGAATCACCCGCCGACCTCGCCGAACTGGCGGTCGTCTACGTCGAGTTCGCCCTGCGCCGCCCCGCCCTGTTCCGCCTGATGTTCGGCACCGCCTGCGACGCGGGCGGCGAGGAGCGGGTCGCGGCGGCGGAGGAGATCCACGATCTCCTGCGTCTCGCGATGGCCTGCGTCTTCCCGGGCGGCGGCTCGGACGCGCTGTCCTCGGCGGGCTGGGCGCTCGCCCACGGGCTGGCGTTCCTGCACCTGGACGGCAAGCTCCCGGCGGAGTCGAGTCGAGAGGTGGCCGATCACGTGCGGGCCGCGTTCGCCGCCGTCCTCTCCCTGCCCGCCGCCGCGAGCCCCTCCGACTTATCCGAATAATCCACGACCAGAAGGAGTTTCGAGCATGTCCAAGCGCATCTTGAATGTCGTGACCAATGTCGGCCACTACGACGATCCGTCCCATCCGACCGGCCTGTGGCTGTCCGAACTCACTCACGCCTGGCACGTCTTCGAGCAGCACGGCTTCGATCAGACCCTGGTCAGCCCCGCGGGCGGGCCGTCCCCGCTGGAACCGCGGTCGCTGAAGTTCCCCAACTACGACCGCACCGCGAAGGCGTGGCGCGCCGACCCGGCCCGGATGAACCTGCTGGAGAAGACCGCCGCCCCCGGCGAGATCGATTCGGCCGACTACGACGCCATCTACTTCACCGGCGGCCACGCGGTCATGTACGACTTCCCCGACAGCGAAGGCCTGCAACGCATCACCCGCGAGATCTTCGAACGCGGCGGCATCGTCGCCTCGGTCTGCCACGGCTACTGCGGCCTGCTCAACACCCGCCTCTCCGACGGCTCCTACCTGGTGGCGGGTCGCAAACTCACCGGATTCGCCTGGCAGGAAGAGGTTCTCGCGCGCGTCGACAAGCTGGTGCCCTACAACGCGGAGGAGGAGATGAAGAAGCGGGGCGCGCGGTACGAGAAGGCCATGCTGCCGTTCGTCTCCTACGCCGTGGTCGACGGCAATCTGGTGACCGGCCAGAATCCCGGGTCGGCGAAGGAGACGGCGAAGCAGGTCGCCGCCCTGCTCTGACCGCCTCGGAGTCTTCGGGAAAACCCTTTGACGACCCGGGTGACCATTGCTACTTTTCCGGGGACCGTGCCAGAGGACGAGGAGGTGATACCCGTGAACGCAGTATCGACATGGGTGCTCCCCTCCGGAGTCATGGTCGGGCGATAGGTCGTCCGGGAGCGCCGTTCTGTGCACTCCGAAAGGCACGACCATGCAATTCATTTCCGAAAAGCGTCTCGACGACTCCGTTCTCGAGCGTGAATTCACTCTCGGCGATATCCCCGGCATCCTGTGGACACCCACGGCCGTATCCGCGCCGATGCCCCTGATCCTGCTCGGTCATTCCGCCGCCGGGCTGGGGACGATGTATCCGCGATTGCTGGGTAGGGCCCGGTACTCCGTGGCGGAGGGCTACGCGGCGGCCGCCCTCGAGCTCCCCGGTAGCGGTGTGCGGCCCCGTCTCGCCGGCGTCGATCAGGCTCGCGCGGATCTGCAGCGGGCGCTGCGGGCCGGCGAGCCGGTCACCGACGATATCGTCGACCGCCTCATACTCCCGCTGCTGGGCCAGGCGGTTTCGGAATGGCGGGCCGCCCTGGACGCCCTCCTGGATCTGCCCGAGATCGGCGGCCCGGTCGGGTATTCGGGCGGGGTGATCTCCATCGGCGCCCGCCTGGCGGTGGTCGAGCCGCGCATCGCGGCCGCGGTCCTGTTCGCGGGGAGTTTCGTGCCCCGGGCCATCATGGAGGAGGCTCGCCAGGTCACCATTCCGCTGCACGTCCTGCTGCAGTGGGACGACGAGGGCAACGACCGGCAGATGGCCCTGGACCTGTTCGACGCGTTCGGTTCGAAGGAGAAGACGTTGAACGCGAATATGGGCGGTCACACCGGCGTCCCGCAGCATGCGGGGGAAGCGGCGAACCGCTTCTTCGACCGGCATCTGAAGTAGAGGATGGTCGCCGGGCCGACACCAGCTGTCCGGCCCGGCGACGTCTCAGGCGAGCCCGGATGTCCAGGGCCGCAGCTTCTCCGGATTCCGGATCACCCAGATGCGGGTGATCCGCCCGTCGGCGATGTCGAAGGCGTAGACCGAGACGACGGCGCCGTCGAGCTCGGCGACCAGACCGGGCTGTCCGTTGACGGTCCGCTCGATCAGCGTCATCGGGAGCCCGCGTGCGGCGATCTCCATCCAGGCCCGTGCGATCTGCTCGCGCCCGATGATCGGCTCGAGGAACGCGAGCGCGAGGCCGCCGCCGTCCGCCGTGGCGGTCGCGCGCGGGTCGAGCAGCCCGATGAGCGCCTCGATATCCTGTGTCTCCCAAGCCCGTTTGAAGTCCCGGACCACGTCGGCGCGTTCGCTGCTGGACGGCGCGCGGGAGGTGTCGATGCGGCGTCGGGCGCTGGAGGCGAGCTGGCGGCAGGCGGCGGGGGAGCGGCCGACGATTTCGGCGACCTCGGCGAACGAGTACCGGAACACGTCGTGCAGCACGAAGGCGACCCGTTCGGCGGGCGTCATGGAGTCCAGGACGACGAGGAACGCCATGCTGATCGACTCGTCGAGTGTGACCCGGTCGGCGGGATCGGCGGGCGCGAGCCCGTCCAACCAGTCGGTCCGGCCGGGTACCGGCTCCGGAATCCATTCGCCGACATACCGTTCCCGCCGGGCGCGCGCCGAACCGAGCAGGTCGAGGCAGATCCGGCTGGCGACGGTGGTCATCCACGCCCCGGGCGTCTGGATCTCCTGCCGCTGGGGTTCGGTCAGCGCGTACCAGCGCGCGTAGGTCTCCTGCACCACGTCCTCCGCCTCGGCCAGCGACCCGAGCAGCCGGTAGGCGAGGTTGATCAGCTGACGGCGTTCGTTCATCACCGCGGGCAGCTGCGGGTCGGTCATGGTCGGCTCCTTCGGTCTGCGTGCCATTACCGATATCGACGATGCGGCGACCAAGAATGTGAGCGACGCGAGGCGTCTCGGTCGGGGGTGACGGGCGGCGGCCTGACATTCCGGACGGCTGCTTCGTCGGTTGGGCAAGCAACGTTCAGTAGAGCAGGAGTTCGGTCATGACCAGAATCGGCATCATCCTCGGCAGTACCCGGCCCAACCGCAAAGGCTCGCAGATCGCCCGCTGGGTCCGGGACCAGGCTTCGACGCGCGGCGACGCCGAGTACGACCTGATCGACCTGCGCGACCACCCCCTCCCGCACTTCGACGAGCCCGTCCCGCCGATGTTCGGCCCTTCCGCGAACGAGCCCACCCGCGCGTGGGCCGAACGCATCGCCGCCTGCGACGGGTTCGTCATCGTGACCCCCGAGTACAACGGCGGATACCCGGGGGTCGTGAAGAACGCCCTCGACCACCTGTTCGCCGAGTGGAACAACAAGGCGGTCGGATTCGTCTCGTACGGCGTCAACGGCGGCGCTCGCGCCGTGGTGCAGCTGCGCGCGGTGTGCAGCACCCTCGGCATGGCGGATGTCGGCTACCAGGTGGGGATTTCGGTCCTCACCGACTTCGAGAACCACACCACGTTCGTCCCGAGCGCCGCACACGCCGCCACCCTCGGCAAGACCCTCGACCAGCTGATCGCCTGGACCGGCGCGCTCGCGCCGCTGCGGTCCGCCGAATCCACCCTCGTGAACTCCTAGGAGCGAATCATGAACGCATCCAGCAACGTTCGATCCGATCGCACCGCCTCGGAGGAGGCCGCGATCCGCGGGCAGATCGACAGCGTGATGAAGGCCCTGCACGCCGGGGACCTCGAAGCCATCCGCCACGCCTACACCCCCGACGTCATCTCCTTCGACGTCGAACCCCCACTCCAGCACGTCGGCATCGAAGCCAAACTCGCGAACTGGGCAAAGGTCTTCCAATTCTTCGAATCCGTGACCTACGAGATCCGCGACCTGACCCTGACCATCGGCGACGACGTCGCCTACGGCCACGCCTTCGCCCGCCTTTCCGGCACAACGAATTCCGGCGACCGAATCCCCGGCATGTGGGTTCGCGTAACCTACGGCCTCCGCAAACTCGACAACACCTGGCTCATCGCCCACGACCAGGTCTCCGTCCCCTACGACGTCACCACCGGCACCAGCGCCATCGACCTCCAACCCGAGTGATTCCAACGCGCTGTATGTCCCGGCCACGGCCTCCGGGTGCGATGATGGCCGGGATCCGCAGCGCACCGATGAGTTTCGAGCGTCGAGGAGGTCTACTCAGCTATGAGGAAACTGAGCTATGGCATCAGCGTGTCCCTGGACGGGTACATCAACGATCGCGACGGCAATATCGACTGGACCGATCCGGATGAGGAACTTCACCAGTTCCACAACGATCGGTACCGCGAGATCGACATTTCCCTGCACGGTCGTCGCCTCTATGAATTGATGGCGGACTTCTGGCCCCACGTCCCCGCGGACGAAGGGCCGATCATGCGCGAGTTCGGGGAGCTCTGGACCGCCAAGCCCAAGTACGTGTTCTCCCGCACCCTCACCGAGGTCGAGTGGAACAGCACTTTGGTCAGTGAGAACGCGGTCGACGTGGTCCGCAGGCTCAAGTCCGAGGGTGACGGCGTCATGGAGGTCGGCGGCGCGAACCTGGCCGCCTCCCTCATCCCCCATGACCTCATCGACGAGTACCAACTCTTCGTAGCGCCCATCATCCTCGGCGGCGGCACCCCCATGTTCCCCATGCTGGACAAACGCATCCCACTCCGCCTGGTCGAGACACGCCCCTTCAACACCGTCCTGATGCAGCGCTACGTCGTCGACCGATAGGGAGTGCGATGCCGATCGATATCCGGGAGTTCATGCGTCGAAACCCGTACCCGGGGAGGGTGATCGGCTTCCGATCCGACGGCCGGGGGTGTCTGGAGGGGCTCGTCGTGCTGACCGGCCGCAGCCGGGCGTCCAAGGCTCGGGTGCTCGATCCCACCCGGGACGGCGATGTCGCGCTGCGGGCACGCTCCACCGAGGACGGCCCGCACGACGAGTTGCGGCACTACCCGGCGGTGATCGCCGACCATCACGGGATCGTCATCGCGAACGGCGACCATTCGGTCCCGCTGCACGGCGCACTGTCAGCCCACGAGCTCGATTCCCGAATCGCCGCAACCCGATACGAGCCCGACCCGCCGATCAACACACCCCGGATATCGGTCGCCCTCGAACTCCACACCCAGCGGATCGTCGCGTCGATCAACGCGGCGGCCACCACCGACCGTGACGCGCCGCCGGTGAACGTTCGCCTCGATGCTCAGGCGGGGGACGTGAACAACTGGATCATGTTCTCCACCTACCAGTCCGACGGCGTCACCATCGAGCCGAACCATCAGTTCACCCCGGTCGCGTTCACCACGGCCGATCCGCTCGTCGAGGCATGGGACGCCGTCGACCCGCGCTATCGGGTCACCGCGGCGGGGATCACCTTCGACAGTGGCGTCGCGGTGGCGAGGGAGGTCAGCGGCCGCGTCGGCTGAGGACGCCGGAGAGCCAGCCGACGCCGAAGGTCACCAGGAGTACCAGCCACATGGGGGAGCGAATGGTGAGCAGCAGGAATTCGATGTCGACGCGGTGGCGGTTCTCGGCGATGAACACCAGGGCCAGGATGGCCAGAGCGATGGCGAACCACTGCTTCATGGAAATACGGGAAAGCAGTGATGGCTTGGTGTTTTCGGCCATGACCGGCCTCCTGATGGGGTTGTCGCGCGTCCGGGCTCGCCCTCGCGTGAGTGGCCAATAGGTGACTTCGGTGCAACGCGGTGTGCAGCGGCGATCCTGCCGGAGCAGGGTCCAGGCAACTCTCAGCTATCTATTTGTCGGTTCAGCGTAGCCGCTCACGGCCGTTCTACGCATGTATTTCCCGGATCGATCCGGCGACCGACCGCCCGCACCCGCGGATGGCGGGGCCGCCGGGTCCGGCTGTGACATCTATCCCGTTGTGCCGAAAGGCACTTCATGGCTCGGCCCCATGTATTCGCCCCGGCCGACGCCGTGACCTGGGATAGGGCAGAACGAATCCGACAATTCGCGCCGAAGGACACCCCGTTCGGCATTTCTCGTTTGCGAGAACCGGCATTTTATGGCTGTTGTGGCAGGCCAATAGCGTCGTATTCATGCAATGGAATCTTCGATCGGCAGAAGAACTCGCGGCCGCGTTGCGGGCCGGCGCGGTGACCTCGGTGGAACTGACCGACGAGGCGATCGCCGCCATCGAGCGCGACGACAAGGCGATCAACGCGATCTGCGTACCCGACTTCGATCGTGCGCGGGCCGCCGCACGCCACGCCGACGAGGCGCGCGCCCGCGGCGAGGATCGGCCGCTGCTCGGCATCCCGGTGACGGTCAAGGAGTCCTACGACATGGCGGGACTGCCCACGACCTGGGGCATCCCGCAGCACGCGAACCATGTTCCGGCCGAGGACGCGGTCCAGGTGTCGCGGTTGAAGGCCGCCGGCGCGGTGCTGCTCGGTAAGACGAATGTGCCGCTGATGCTGCGAGACATCCAGACTTTCAACGACATCTACGGCACCACCAACAATCCGTGGGATCACAGCCGCACGTCGGGTGGGTCGTCCGGTGGTTCGGCGGCGGCGCTGGCGTCCGGGTTCGGCGCGCTGTCCATCGGCTCCGACCTCGCCGGTTCGCTGCGCACCCCCGCGCATTTCTGCGGCATCTACGCGCACAAGCCGTCGTTGGGACTGGCGCCGACCCGCGGCATGGTCGCGCCGCCCGCGCCGGCCCTGCCGATCGACCTCGACCTCGCTGTCGTCGGTCCGATGGCTCGCACTGCCCGCGACCTCACGCTCCTGCTCGACGTGATGGCCGGACCGGACCCGCTGACCCACGGCATCGCCTACGACCTCGCTCTGCCGCCCGCGCGTCACGAGCGGCCGGCCGACTTCCGGGTCCTGATCCTCGAGGACCATCCGCTGATTCCGTCCGGATCGGCGGTGCGGGCGGGCGTGAACCGGGTCGCGGACGCGCTCGCCGACGCGGGCGCCCGTGTCGAACGGCACAGCCCGCTGCTGCCCGACCCGACCGAAGCGGCGACGGTCTACATGCAGCTCATGCTGTCGAACGCCGCCGCGAACCTTCCCGTCGACGTGTACGAACAGCTGCGGATCCGTGCCGCCGCCCTGGGCGCGGACGACCGGAGTCTCGATGCCGCGCGGGTGCGCGGCATGGTGCTCAGCCACCGCGAGTGGGTCGAGACGAACAACCGGCGCGAACTCCACCGCCACGCCTGGCGGCGGTTCTTCACCGAGTTCGACGCTGTGGTGTGCCCGATCACGCCCACTCCCGCCTTCCCGCACGACCACAACGGCAGTCTGGAGAATCGGCACATCGACATCGACGGCGTCGAGTACCCGTACTTCGACCAGCTCGTCTGGGCCGGCATGGCCACCATGCCCGGCCTGCCCGCCACCGCTGTCCCGACGGGCCTGTCCCCCGAGGGCCTGCCGGTGGGGGTGCAGCTCATCGGCCCGATGTTCGAGGACCGCACCCCGCTGCGGCTGGCCGAGCTGCTCGAAGAGCAGATCGGCGGCTTCCGGGCGCCTCGGTGAGCGCACCGAACCAGACCCTGGCCGGAACACCGGCTGACATCGAACTCATCGCTGCCGAACACGATGTGGAGGAGTCCCTTTGACCCAGGTATCCATCGAAGAGCACGCTGTGGCCGACAGTGCGGCCGGACCCTACGCTCTCACGGCGGGGCCGGACGGCGCACTGTGGTTCACCCTCGTCCACAGCGGCCGGATCGGCCGACTGGTCCCGGGCGAGGAGCCGACGAGCCACCCGCTGGACCCCGGCTGCGGGCCGACCATCATCACACCGGGACCCGATGGCGCGCTGTGGTTCACCGAGTACCAGGCGGACCGGATCGGGCGAATCACCACCGACGGCGTCATCGACGAATTCGGTCTGCCCGCAACGGGTTCCGGTCCGTTCGGCATCGCGGCGGGACCCGACGGCGCGTTGTGGTTCACCGAGACCGCCGCCGACCGTATCGGCCGGATCACCGTCGACGGCCGCGTCACCGAGTTCCCGCTCCCCGTCACGGGCGCATTCCCCTCGGCGATCACCGCGGGCGACGACGGCGGGATGTGGTTCACGCTCAACCAGGCCAACGCCATCGGCCGGATCGGCATGGACGGGGTGATCACCCTGCACCAGCTGCCGACCGAGGCGGCCGCGCCGGTGGGAATCGCCGCGGGCCGCGACGGTGCGCTGTGGTTCGTCGAGATCGCCGCCGGTCAGATCGGACGGCTCACCCCCGACGGAAAGATCACCGAGTTCTCGCTGCCCGACCGCACCGCCCGGCCGCACGCGATCACCGTCGACGGAGATGGCAGCGTCTGGTTCACCGAATGGGGTGGCAATCGCGTCGGCACGATCACCCCCGACGGGTCCGTCACCGTCCACGACTTGCCCACCCCTCACTCCGAGCCGCACGGCATCTCCGTCGGTCCTGACGGCGCCGTATGGACCGCATTGGAGATCGGCGCCCTGGCCCGAATCGCCCCGGCGCGCAATGCTTTCTGAACAGGTCG
Source organism: Nocardia sp. CA-145437 (assembly GCF_050956485.1). NCBI lineage: Bacteria > Bacillati > Actinomycetota > Actinomycetes > Mycobacteriales > Nocardiaceae > Nocardia > Nocardia sp. CA-145437. The sequence continues at coordinate 2,400,706 of NZ_CP191204.1, forward strand.
TTTGCGTCTTACAACCGCGAGGAGGCCCGCGAACTCCACATGCGCATGCCGGTGGATGGGCGCGCCGCGCTGACCCTGGCTGGTGCTGACACCGGCCAGGGTCGAAAGGTCTCGCAGCCGTCCCGTCGCCCGGTGCTAACGTGGCCGCAGAGGGGCGCGTGCTTCACCTGCAGTCATCGTGTGAAACAAGACAGGCGAGGAGTGCTGTTGTGACTGGCTCGAACGATCCCATGGCGACAGTGCGCCGCTACGTCGACGCGTTCAACAGCGGCGATGAGAAGGCGATGGTCGCGGCGTGTGCCGACCCGATGCAGATTCTGGACGGGATGTCGCCGCACGTGTGGCAGGGCACCACAGCCGCGGCGGACTGGTGGCGGGATGCGCTCGCGGAGGGCGAGCACCTCGGCGTTTCCGACTACCGCATCGAACTCGGTGAACCCGATCATGTCGAGGTCACCGACACCACCGGATATGTCGTTGTCCCGGTGACATTCAGCTACAACGTTCGTGGCGAGCCGGTCACACAAACCGGCGCGGTCTTCACTCTGGCATTGCGCAAGGTCGGCACCGACTGGCTCCTGACGGCCTGGGCGTGGGCGAAAGGCCAAGTGCAACAACCACACTGAATCGCTGCTCGCGTCAAGGGCTGCAAGATCTCAGATCGGCGGGTTCCCGATTGTCGGTGCCCGTCCCTATCGTTGGGCGTATGACCGACATCGGGCCCCTGGCCGCCTCCACCCGGGCCACCTTCGGCGCGCCGGGTGTGCACGCGGTCGTCCGGCGGGGGCGCACCGTGCACGCCGTCAGTCTCGGCCAATGGGTCGCCGGCGAGGAAGTCCCGGAACTGTTGTGCCACACCGGTATCGCCGGATGGGACCCGACCGCGCTGGAACCGACCCGCGCGGACGTCACCTGCGCGAGGTGTCTGCGCCGACTCGGCGGCGCCGCGCCCTCGCGGCAGATCCCGCTGTTCGGCGAGGGTTGAGTTCTCTTCCGGTCGCCGGTGCACCCGCCGACCACGCGGGCATCCCGGATATCACCGCGGCGTACTGGTATGCATGCATTGCCGTAGAGCTCACTCGATACAGAAAAGGACCCGGGATATGTCCGACGAACACGCTCACGTCGAGCCCCATGCCCACTCGCACAGTCACGGCGCCCTGACCCATACCCACGCCCACAGCACGCACGACCATGACCACAGCGAACACGAACACACCCATACCCATGAGGATGGGACCGTGCATTCGCATCCCCATGTGCACCAGAGCGATCTCCTCGACGACCACTCGCACACCCACGACTGAGTCGAAGCGCAAGAAGCCGGAATTCATAGCGTCACCACTTCGGGTGCGAAGCCTCTCGCCCGCAGCTGAATCCTGGGCGATGAATTTCGGTGGGATGCGACGTCGAATCCTGTGGGCATACCTACTGACAGGAGTTCGAGATGACGAGGCCGTTTCGATTCGGGGTTGTGGCGCCGCTCAGGAGTGATGTGGCGCGGTGGCGGGAGCAGGCGCGGCGGGTAGCGGGACATGGCTACTCGACGTTGCTGATGCCGGACTTTCCGCAGCTGCAGCCGGCGCCCGCGCCGATGCTGGCCACGGTCGCCGCGGAGACCGACTTGCGGGTCGGGACTTGGGTTTACGCGTCGCCGCTGCGGCCCGCGTGGTTGACGGCGTGGGAGGCGCATTCGCTGTCGATGGTCACCGAGGGGCGCTTCGAGATGGGGATCGGCGTGGGCAGGCCGGGCATCGTGGAGGAGTTGGCGGGGAAGGGCGTCGATGGGGTGCCGCCACCGGGACAGCGGCTGGGGGAGATGCGCGAGGCCGTGCGAATGCTGCGGGAGTGGGATGGGCCCGGGCGGCATACGCCCGTGGCGATGGCTGTGTTCGGTCCGAAGGCTCGGGCATTGGCGGCGGAGATGGCGGATACCGTCACCTTCGCGCTGGGCGATCAGCCTCGGGCCGAGGTCGAGAAACTGGCGCAGGAGTTTCGCACCACCGACGGACCCGAGCTCGCGCTGGCCGTGCCGGTGGTCGGCGATACGGTCGCGCCGCATATGGCCCCGCCCGCCACCGATATCGCCGCGCTGCGCGCGGCCGACGCGATGACCGTGCTGCCGGACGACCCGGCGGCCGCGATCGACGAGATCCAGCGGCGCCGGGAGGAGATCGGGTTCTCCTACTTCGTCTTCGGCGCCCACGTGGCGGACCGGTTCGCTCCCGTGGTGGCCGCGCTCGCCGGGCGTTAGGCGGGGCGCGGTCGATCCCCGGCAGGCCAGATGTTCCAGCCGCGGCCGCGGCCGCGCACCATCCGCTGGACGGCGGACTCGTAGTGCCGCTTGGCATGACAGTCGTCGGCACACGCCCGGTGACGGTCCCACCCGGCCTTCGCCTCGACGAGAGTCGCCGGAGGGCGGTGGGGTGCGCGGTGGCGGTCACCGGTTACGCGGGACACGGTTCGACTCCGTTCGGGCGGCGGGGAACGGAATGACTTTGGCGGACTTCCGCCGCTCGGGCGCGACCCGGATGACCTGACTCGCCGCCATCTTCCGCTCACACAGCGCGGTGAGGCAATCGCGATGCAGAACAAGCGATTCCATGGCCTCCGTGGAGTTCATCGTCGGCTCGTCGTCGCCGACGTCGCAGTCCTCCAATCGGTCGTAGGAGTCCATGGGGAATTCACCTCCCGCCGCGCGCGCATTGCTTTCCGCCCCCGGCGGTGACGGCCGCGGGGCCTATTTCCATACCGACCGGAATTTCTCAGATCCTCGACCAGGCAGACGACGAGGATTATCGCCCCAGCTACGGACAAGAACGTCAAAGCCCAAGCATCCCAAGGCATTACGGCTCCCAGTTGCTTCCGGTGAATGTTCGGTACGTCAAGGATGCACCCAAAAGTATTGCGGCGATACGTGCATGGCCAACGTCGCGCCGAATAAGATAGAAGTGCGTTCCGCACGTGTGCGTAAGGAACATTCCCCAGATAGCGAGGCTAACAAATGGCCGGTTTGACGGTCTCTCGCATGGATTTCGGCAATTTCATGAAGTCGGTGCGATCGAAGGCTCCTCGGACAGCTCTGTCGGCTGCGGCGGCGCATCTCGAGGTCACCAGGTTCGTTCTGATGCGGATGGAGGAGGGCTCCCCGACCAAACTCACGAAGCCACAGGTCAAGGATCTGCTCGAGTACTACCACGCGGCGCCGGCGGACCGCGTCGAGGCGCTCAGACTCCTGGACGAGGTCCGCGCCCAGGACAGCGCCGCCAGAGCACAAGGGAATTCGAAGGGCTTCTGGAAGGCCTACACGGATCAGGTGGCGCCGAACTTCGAGAAGTTCCTACGGCTCGAGGGCGTGGCGGATGCGGTCATCGTGCACCAGCCGGTGATCGTCCCCGGCATCCTCCAGTCACCCAACTATCGACGGGCGATCATCCATGTCACCGAGCCCAGCCTGTCCGCGGTGGATACCGAACGGCGGATCGAACTGACCGCCAAACGGCAAGCCCGCTTGAACGAATCCGGATTCCGGTTGGAAGCGTTCATATCCGAAGCGGTTCTGCGGAACCGGCCGGGCTCTCCGAAGGTCATGGTGGAACAAATGCACTGGCTCGCGGAGGTCGGTACCCGTGACAACGTCGAGCTTCGCTTGATTCCGTTCGCGGTCGGCCCGCACCCGGGGTTGATCATGCAGGCCTTCATGCTGCTCGAAATCCCCAAGGGCACAAGCGGTATGGCATTGCCGCCGGTGGTATTCGCGGAAGGAGCCATCGGCAGCGTCTTCCATGAACACGACGATGAGGTCAACGAATATCGAAGGGCGATCAACGGTCTGCGAGCGGTAGCGTTGTCACCGGATGACACCAGGGATCTGGTGGTCCGAACTGCAAAGGAGTACGCGGCATGAGCAAGCCGGTCATGGGCGAATGGTACAAATCGAGCTTCTCCGATTCCGGCAAGCAGTGCGTCGAAGTTCGGCACGACGCAGCGGCCACGCTGGTGCGCGACACGAAGGACGGCGGGCTCGGGCCGATCCTGGAGTTTCCCGCGACGGTGTGGTCCGACTTCATCGACAGCGGCATCTGGAATCGCTGACAACCCCCGCGAATGGCGAAGCCCCCGTACGGATTTCCCGACGGGGGCTGCGTCGCGTCGACCCGATCTCACGCCAGGCGGCCGCCGCCGTCCACGTGGAGGGTCGTGCCCGTCAGGAACGGGTTGGTGAGGGCGAGGAGGGCGGCGGACGAGATGTCGGCGGGGGTGCCGACGCGGCGGGTGGGGTTGCGGTCGGCGATGGCTCGGAAGAAGGCGTCCTTGCCGGGGCCGTCCCAGGCGCCCGAGTCGATGATGCCGGGGGAGATCGCGTTGACGCGGAGGGGAGCCAGCTCCACGGCGAGGGCTTCGGCCAGGGTGGCGGCGGCCGCGTTCGTGCTGGCCATGACCGTGCGGCCGGGCGCCGGTCGCCAGGCGGCGACGCCGGAGAAGAGCAGGATCGCGCCGCCTTCGCGGAAGCGGGGCGCGAAGTGTTTGGCCAGCAGGATCGGGCCGATCACCTTGGCGTCGAAGGCGCGGTGCACGGCGTCCCGGTCCAGGTCGGTGACCGGGCCGTTGGCGTGGTCGGCGGCCAGGGACACCAGGTAGTCCAGGTCGCCGACGCGCTCGGCCAGGGCGGCGATGGTGTCCTCGTCGGTAAGGTCCACCTCCGGCCGTCCCACCGAAATCACCTGGGCGCCTTGGTTCGTCGCGTCCTCGGCGATCCGGCGGGCGATGCCCGATCCGGCGCCGACGATGACCATCTTCTTGTCGTTCAGTGTTGTCATGCCCGGTTCAGCAGCGCATCGGATCCGGATCATCCCTTCGCGATCTGAATCTTTTCGATCCCTGCCATAAGATTCTCGAATGCCGACGCTGCGTGCCCTGGAATGTCTGATCGCGGTCCTGGAGGCCGGGTCGATCACCGATGCCGCGGCGGCCCTGCACATGTCCCAGCCCGCGCTGTCGCATCAACTCGCGGCCCTCGAGCGGGAGATCGGCGCACCGGTCGTCGAGCGACTGCCGCGCGGCGTGCGCGCCACCGCCATCGGCCGCGCCATCGAATCCGATGCCCGCGCGGCCCTGACCGCCGCGGCCCGGGTCGTCGACAGCGGTCGATCGGTGGCCCGGGGAGAGGCGGGCCGAGTGCGTCTGGCCTGCGCCGAAAGCCTCACCGCGAGCCTGCTCGCCCCGGTCCTGCGCACCTGGATCCGCCACCACCCCGAAGTCCGCATCCACCTCACCGAGGCCACCAGCGCCGACGACCTGGTCCAGCACATCGAATCCGGCACGGCCGACCTGGCTTTCGGCCCCCGCCCCACCCGCTGGACCGGCGCGGAGGAACTCATCGGCGCCGAGGAGGTCATCGCGGTCCTCCCCACCGACCACCCGCTGTCCGAGCGTGACCGCCTCGAGTTCGCCGACCTACGCGATCAACCCCTGATCCACTACCACCCCGACAACGGCCTATCCGCGTGGCTGGACACCGAAGCCGCCCGCCACGGCACCCCGCTCACCCCCGTCGTCCGCGTCCGCCACGCCTCCACCGCCGCCCACCTGGCCGCCTCCGGCCTCGGCATCGCCCTGGTTCCCACGACCGCGCTCACCCCCGACCTGCCCGGCACCCTCAGAACGCTGGACCCGGTCCTGTCTCGCGACCTCATCGCTCTCATCGCCACCCCCGCCGACCCGCTGGTCCGCCGTTTCACCGCCGACATCGTCGAACGCGGAATCCCCGCACTGTCGCTACCGGGTCGCGGCGATCGGTCGCGGTAGCGTCCGGACCTCTTCGCCTGGCCGGGATTCGCGATCGCCATCGACCAGGCGCGCCGCGGCTAGTTCGATCGCCAGCGGCAGGCCGTCCAAGCCGTGCGCAGACCTGGGCGGCTCGAGCGCCGCCCAGCCCCCGTTCGGCGATTAGCCGGCCCGCGAGCGGGTAGAAGACCGATGTCGGCAACGAACCCCCGTGGACAAGGAGCTGATGATGGGAACGAGTGGACACACCGGCGAGATCGGATTTCCCTTCGTAATTGATCCCAGCCCCGAACAGGTGACCCTCGCGCCGGGCGGTGCGCCGGTGCGTGTGGGTGTGCGGGTGAGGCCGGTGGGAAAGGCCGGGGCCGGGCAGGTCCGCGTGGTCGTCGGGGTCGACCCCGAATCGGGACTGACGTTCCCCCACAACAGCCTGACGGTCGACACCACCGACTACCCCGCGGGCGCGGACGCTCGCGACGATGTGCTGTCCTTCGAGGCCGTCACCATCGACTCCGAGGGGACGCCGGAACTGTCCGTCGAGGTGACGGCCGGCGAACAGACACCACCGGAGCCCACCGCGGTCTCGTTCGCGGTGGGCTCGGCCTCCTGCTCGGTGCCCGTCACCATCGCGGGCGACGAGTAGTTCTCAGCTCAGTTGTAGGACTTGGCGACCCCGTCGAGGAGGTGTTCGAGGGTGTCGTAGTCGGGCGGGCTGACCTGGTTCACCAGGTTCGGGTCGACCGGGACCTGGTGGGCGGCAGTGGCTTTCGTGAACAGATTCACGTCGGTCGGGCGGAAGCCGTGGTCGGCGGCCAAGCGCTGCAGGTCGGGGTCGGTGGTGAGGAGTTTGCCGAGGCGGTCGCCCTTGTCGTCGAACGGGACGACGGTGTGCTGGGACATCACCGTGGGCTTGGGGTACATCAGCACCATGTCGGGCTTGAGCTGGTCGTGCACCGCGGCGTCGACGTACTGGGCCTCGTAGATCCAGGCCATCGGGACGGTGCCCATGCCATTGGCCAGGTAGTCCTTGAAGGGTCCGTCGCTGGAGGACTCGGTGTATCCCTGGCGGGTGAACAGGCGCGAAACCCGTGATACCGCATAGTCTTCGGCCTTCGCGCCGCGCACGATGGTGTTGTCATTGGCCACGTAGGCGGTCACGGCCAGGTACATGGCGGCCGAGTTGGAGGTGCGGGGGTCGGTGGTGGAGACCAGCACGTTCTTGGGCACCGAATAGGTGGTGTTGCCGTCCAGCTGCGCCCACTGCACCCCCTTCTCGGCCAGCGACAGGTACTTCTCGACGTCGAAAGTCGTTGTCGCGCCGGGCTGCACGATCCCGGACTGGGTCAGCAGGTCCGCGATCGGCTTGAAGGTGGCGATGGCCATGGGGGAGGAGAACGGCACGTACTTGCCGCTCACTCCGCGCTGCCGCTGGATCCGCTCCGCAGCGGCCGAACTGGACGGAAACGCGAAGTCGTATTTGCCGAGATCCACCGAGGTCGCGATCTGCCGCGACCCCGCGGGCTCGACGTCCACCGCGAGCCCGTGCCTGCGCAACACGTCGACCACCTTCGGATCGTCGAAGAACGCCGACTTCTCCGACCCGACGACCCCGCGCACCGTGGTCAGGGCGGGCGCGGCGGTGCCGCCGTCCGACGGCGAATCCGATTGCTGCACAGCCAGAATCACGCCCAGCGCGGTGACCGCCGCCACGCCCGCCGCCGCGACCCCCAGCACCCGCTTGTTCTCGACCAGCCGCGCCGGAACGAACCGGCCGGCGACGGCCGCGAACACGCTCGTGGTGTCCGCCGCATGGTCGTGGGGCGACGCGCTCTCGCCATTCTCCGCGACCGGCTCGGACTTGCTCAGCTCGACCTGGCCCGCGCTGTTCTTGGAACGTTTGGGATCCAGCTCCCGACGCGCAATCCGTTCGACGAGAATCGGAACGAAATCCCGCACCGCATGCCCCTCGAACCGCTTGCGCACCGCACCCACCACGGCCTCGACCCGCTCCGGCGGATGCGCCTCGCCATAGTCGTCGACCAGGCGATTCGTCATCTCGCGTAGCGACTTCTCCTCCCGCGCAGCTTTCTCTTCCCGCGCAGCACCGACCGCCACGGTATCTCCCTCCGACCTCGCACCGAATTTCGTTGCACGGCAGGAAAAATGCGAAAAGAGCCGCGCCGCACAGACCCTATCGATCCAGGGTTGTGCCCAATGATCGAGAACGGAAACGGAAAGTGCGGACGCGGCGAATTCCCGGTAACCCTGCGGACCGGTTTCCCGGTATCCGATCAGGCCTTACCGGGGAACGGCACGGTCACCGGGCTCGCACCCAGGATCGACTGCCAAGTGGCAAGGCGCACAGCGCATTCGGTGAGCGCTTCGATCCCGGTGCGGCGTACGCCGGGATCGGTGGCGCGTTCCACCACCGCCCGCCAGGAGGCCGCGGCGTCGGATTCCACGGTCACCGCCAGCTTCGCCGCCGGGATCGGATCGTTCACCGGGAACGGCGCGGTGTAGGCGGCCGCTGGTTCGGGAACCGTTGCGCCGTCGGCGTTCAGCGCGTCGATGGTGGCGTCGCGCCGGGCCCGGTGCGCCGCGGTGAATTCCGCCACCAGCTTGTCCCGGTCGTGGTTGGCGTAGGCGGCGATCACGCCGTAGGCGTAGACCGCCGCGTACTCGGCGCTCAGGGCATCGATGAGCGCCTGCTGATCGAGGGTGGTCATGCGAGAAGGACTCCTGCGTGGGTGCCGCAGCAGGCGCTGATCGAGGCCAGCAGCCCGGCGCGGTATCCGGAGAGGGAGGTGGACAGGTCGGCGGCCGAACGTTGCGAGGCGCTCAGCTGGGTGCGCAGCGCCGCCACCGAGGACGGGGTGTTGACGGCGATCGCGGTGGGCGGCGGGGTGCGGCGGCTGGGGGTGGTGCCGTCGCCGTAAACGCCGATGGCGCGGTCGATTTCGGTGCGCAACGCCTGCGCGTGCGCGGTGCGCTGATCGGCGATGGTCTGGAGCGCGCCCGCGCGATCGGGGGTGGTCGCGATGGCCGCCTTGGCGGCGGCGGCATCGGTGAGCGCCGCGGTCTCCTGCGCCAGCAGCGGATCCGGCGCGGCGGGCTGCTCGTTCTTCGTACACGCGGCCGACGCGCCCGCGGCGGCCGCCACCAGCAGGCCGCCCCCGGCCAGCCGCAGCGCGGAGCGCCGATTCACCGCGGCATCGGACCGGGGCGACGACGTCGGGGTGGGGGCGGAGCCGGTTCGGTCCGGCGGGACCGTGAGACCGACGACATCGGCCACGAGGCCGCTCTGACTGCTGGGCACGGATACATGGTGCCAGCCGTCGCGGACAGCTTGCTGCGCGAGGGCGGTCGGATAGGCTGTGATCAGCGACGACGGGCAACCGTCTTGGGCGCGTCGCTCTCGACGCGCCATCGGTACCGCACGGCCGACCATGCCGAACTCGGGCGGGTCGGCTGGTCCTTTACACTCTTTCCGCGCGTTACGCTAGACCTTCGGCCCGGTATTTCGCCGAACAGACAACTCAACCCGTGACAACTGAACCAGGAGCCGCCCCATATGCCGATGCCGACCGAGGAAAGGGTGAGCCAGCTAGTTGCTGAGCTCGTCGAACGCCGAGGATTCGACCTCGAAGGCGTCGCGATCTCGGCTGCCGGTCCAGCGAGCAAGGTCAAGGTGACCGTCGACAGCGACGGATCTCCGGACCTGGACGCGGTCGCGGAACTGAGCTCGGAGATCTCGCAGACCCTCGACGACGCCGGTGACTTCGGCGAGACCCCGTATCTGCTGGAGATCACCACCCCCGGCATCGACCGGCCCCTCACCACCCCGCGGCACTGGCAGCGCGCGCAGGGGCGCAAGGTCAAGATCACCCTGGCTCCCGGCGCCGAATCACCGGAGGAGAAGGGCAAATCCACGTTCGAGGCCAGGGTCGGCGTCCTCACCGGCGCCGACATCGCCCTGGTCCTCGGCGGCAAGCGGAAGCCACACCGGGTGACGGTGCCGCTCGCCGACATCCGATCGGCCGTCGTGCAGGTGGAGTTCAATCCGCCCGGCGTGGCCGAGTTGGAGCTCGCGGGGGGAGTATCGCCGGGCCGTCCTCAACCGGGCGCCCGGGACGACAACGAAACCGAAACAACAGAATCCGATTCACTGACCGAAGGGATCGTGGAATGAACATCGAAATCGAAGCCCTGCGCGCGATTGTCGCCGACAAGGGGATCTCGATGGAGACGGTGATCTCCGCGATCGAGTCCGCGCTGCTCACCGCCTACCGGCATACCGAGGGTCACCAGCCCAACGCCCGCATCGACATCAACCAGAAGACCGGTGTCGTGCGCGTGATGGCCCGCGAGATCGACGCCGACGGCAATGTCATCTCCGAATGGGACGACACCCCCGAGGGCTTCGGCCGCATCGCCGCCACCACCGCCCGCCAGGTGGTGCTGCAGCGGCTGCGCGACGCCGAGAACGAGAAATCCTTCGGTGAGTTCTCCACCCACGAGGGCGACATCGTCGGCGGCGTGGTGCAGCGCGACGCGCGTATGAACGCCCGCGGCACCGTCGTGGTCCGCATCGGCTCGGAAGCCCACGGCGCCGAGGGCGTCATCCCGCCCGCGGAGCAGGTGCCGGGCGAGACCTACGAGCACGGCGACCGCATCAAGTGCTACGTGGTCGGTGTCTCCCGCGGTCCGCGCGGCCCGCAGATCACCCTCTCGCGCACCCACCCGAACCTGGTGCGCCGCCTGTTCGCGCTCGAGGTCCCCGAGATCGCCGACGGCTCGGTCGAGATCGTGGCGGTGGCCCGCGAGGCCGGGCACCGCTCCAAGATCGCGGTCCGATCGACCGTCCCGGGCGTCAACGCCAAGGGCGCGTGCATCGGCCCGATGGGTCAGCGTGTGCGCAATGTCATGAGCGAGCTGGCGGGCGAGAAGATCGACATCATCGACTACGCAGAGGACCCGGCCGCCTTCGTCGGGAATGCGCTGTCCCCGTCCAAGGTTGTGTCGGTGACGATCGTGGACCCCGACGCCCGCGCCGCGCGCGTGGTGGTCCCGGACTTCCAGCTCTCCCTCGCCATCGGCAAGGAGGGCCAGAACGCCCGCCTGGCGGCCCGGCTCACCGGCTGGCGGATCGACATCCGCTCGGACGCGGCGGCCGACCCGCAGGGCGGCGCGCGTCCCGCGGCGGCGACCGGCGGCTCCGACACGCACCGGAACTGAGGGTCGTGCGGCCGGGATCGGGGCGCCACGGTAGCTCGGTCGCGGCCGCCCGGCACCGCGCTGATCTTGCTCGATGAGTCCGGCCCGGTCGGAAATGGATTTGTGAAACAGACCCCTGGGATGACAGCTTGGTAACTTCCAAGGGGTACGGATGCGGAGATCGGGACGTGAGAGCGGTAGAGTGGACGCAGGCTCAGCGCGAGTCTTCGACTCCTCCGCGCGCCGAGCGGGTGCCGGCACGATCAGCACCCGTCCGGACCTGCATCGGATGTCGCAGACGCGAGCTGGCTGCCGATCTGATGCGGGTCGTGGCGCAAGGGTCTGCCGAGAGTGGGCAAACCCTCGTGGTCGTTCCGGATCCGCGGCGCAGACTTCCCGGAAGGGGTGCTTGGTTGCACCCCTCTTCGGTTTGTCTGAGTCAAGCAGTTCGGCGCCGAGCAATCGGCAGAGCACTACGAGTGTCCGGACATCTGGATATCTCAGCCCTGGAGCATTACGTAGAGAACAGGCACGAGCACTCATGAGCACACCGTGAAGTCCCAGAAATGATCGGCCTTCGAAATTAGTCGAGGTCGTGCGGACGCCCCGTTGTAAGCGGGCTGTCACGCTCGGCCTCTGAGTGAGGAGAGCAGTGGCAGGCAAGGCCCGCGTGCACGAGTTGGCAAAAGAACTCGGTGTCACGAGCAAAGAACTACTCGCACGGCTCAAGGAGCAGGGCGAGTTCGTGAAGTCGGCGAGCTCGACGGTGGAAGCACCTGTCGCGCGCCGACTGCGGGAGTCGCTCGCACCCAAGAGCGCCCCCTCCGGTGCCGCCAAGCCGGCGGCCCCCAAGCCCAGTGGTGACAGCACCCCGCGTCCGGCCGCCAAGCCGGCCACCCCGGGTGCCGGTCCCCGTCCCGGCCCGCGTCCGACCCCGGCGGCTCCGGCCCCGGCGGCTCCGGCTCCGGCCCCCGCCGCACCGGTGGCTCCGGCCGCCCGTGCCGAATCGCCCGCGACCCCGGCCGCTCCCGCAGCGCGTCCGGCTCCGGGTAAGCCCGGAGAGGGTGCGGGCGTGAAGCCCGCGGCTCGCGAAAACGCTGCTCCGGCAGCCGCTTCCGCGTCTCCGGCGCCGTCCGCTCCGGCTCCGCAGGCCCCGCGTACCGACGCTCCGCGTCCGGGCGCTCCGGCCCCGCGTCCGGCGCAGCAGGGCGGTGCCCCCGCCCCGCAGTCCGGTCCGCGTCCGGGTGGCCCGAAGCCGGGTCCGAAGCCGCCGCGTGTCGGTAACAACCCCTTCTCTTCCGCGCCCGAGCGTCCCGCGCCGCGCCCGGCCCCTCGTCCGGGTCAGGGCCAGGGTGGTCCGCGTCCGGGTCAGGGCCAGGGTGGCCCGCGTCCGGGTCAGCCGCAGGGCGGCCCGCGTCCGGGTCCGGGTCAGGGCGGTCCCCGTCCGGGTCCCGGCCAGGGCGGTCCGCGCCCCGGTCCCGGCCAGGGTGGTCCCCGTCCGGCTGCCGCCGGTCAGGGCGGTCCCCGTCCCGGCGGTCCGCGTCCCAGCCCCGGTTCGATGCCCCCGCGGCCGAACCCGGGTGCCATGCCCGCTCGCGCTCAGCGTCCGGCCGGTCCGGGTGGCGCAGGCCGTCCGGCGCGTCCGGGTGGTCCGGGTGCCGGCGGCGGCCGTCCCGGTGGCGGTGGCGGCGGTTACCGCGGTGGCGGCGCTCCCGGTGCGGGTGGCGCTGGTGCCGGTGCCGGTGCCGGTGGTGGCACGGGTGCTCCCGGTGGTTTCCGGGGTCGTCCCGGTGGTGGCGGCGGTGGCCGTCCGGGTTCCGGTGGCGGTCGCGGCGGTGCCGCGGGTGCGTTCGGACGTCCGGGTGGAGCTCCGCGTCGTGGCCGTAAGTCGAAGCGGGCGAAGCGCGCCGAGTACGAGAACCAGCAGGCGCCCATCGCCGGTGGCGTGCGGCTGCCGCGCGGCAACGGTGAGATCGTGCGTCTCGCCCGTGGCGCGTCGCTGTCGGACTTCGCCGAGAAGATCGGCGCCAACCCGGCCTCGCTGGTCCAGGCGCTGTTCAACCTCGGTGAGATGGTGACCGCGACCCAGTCGGTGAACGAGGAGACCCTCGAGCTGCTGGGTTCGGAGATGAACTACGTCGTGCACGTGGTCTCCCCGGAGGACGAGGACCGCGAGCTGCTCGCCAACTTCGACCTCACCTACGGCGAGGACGACGGCGACGAGGATGACCTGCAGGTCCGTCCGCCGGTCGTGACCGTCATGGGTCACGTCGACCACGGTAAGACCCGACTGCTGGACACCATCCGTAAGGCCAACGTCCGTGAGGGCGAGGCCGGCGGTATCACCCAGCACATCGGCGCCTACCAGGTCGAGGCCGAGGTCAACGGCGAAGAGCGCACCATCACCTTCATCGACACCCCCGGTCACGAGGCGTTCACCGCCATGCGTGCCCGTGGTGCGAAGGCCACCGACATCGCGATCCTCGTGGTCGCGGCCGACGACGGCGTCATGCCGCAGACGGTGGAGGCCATCAACCACGCGCAGGCCGCGGACGTGCCGATCGTGGTGGCGGTCAACAAGATCGACAAGGAAGGCGCGAACCCCCAGAAGATTCGCCAGCAGCTGACCGAATACGGTCTGGTCGCCGAGGAATACGGTGGCGAGACCATGTTCGTGGACATCTCGGCGAAGCAGGGCACCAACATCGAGTCGCTGCTCGAGGCCGTGGTCCTGACCGCGGACGCCGCCCTGGATCTGCGCGCCAACCCGAACATGGACGCGCAGGGTGTGGCCATCGAAGCCCACCTCGACCGCGGCCGTGGCCCGGTGGCGACCGTGCTCATCCAGCGCGGCACCCTGCGGGTCGGCGACTCGATCGTGGCGGGCGACGCCTACGGTCGCGTGCGCCGCATGGTCGACGAGCACGGCGACGACGTCGAGGCGGCCCTGCCGTCGCGGCCCGTCCAGGTCATCGGTTTCACGTCGGTGCCCGGCGCCGGTGACAACCTGCTCGTGGTCGAGGAAGACCGCATCGCGCGTCAGATCGCCGACCGCCGCAACGCTCGCAAGCGCAACGCCCTGGCCGCGCGCAGCCGCAAGCGGATCTCCCTGGAAGATCTGGATGCCGCTCTGAAGGAGACCTCGGAGCTGAACCTGATCCTCAAGGGCGACAACTCCGGTACCGTCGAGGCCCTCGAAGAGGCGCTGCTCGGTATCGATGTCGGCGACGAGGTGCGTCTGCGCGTCATCGACCGCGGTGTCGGTGGCGTCACCGAGACCAACGTCAACCTGGCGTCGGCGTCGAACGCGATCATCATCGGGTTCAACGTCCGCGCCGAGGGCAAGGCGACCGAGCTGGCGAACCGCGAAGGCGTGGACATCCGCTACTACTCGGTCATCTACCAGGCGATCGACGAGATCGAGAAGGCCCTCAAGGGTCTGCTCAAGCCGATCTACGAGGAGCACGAGCTGGGCCGGGCGGAGATCCGCCAGATCTTCCGCTCCTCCAAGTTCGGCAACATCGCGGGTTGCTGGGTGCTCTCGGGTTCGGTCAAGCGCAACGCCAAGGCGCGCCTGATCCGCGACAACGTCGTGGTCGCCGAGACCACCATCCAGTCGCTGCGTCGTGAGAAGGATGACGTGACCGAGGTCCGCGAAGGCTACGAATGTGGTCTGACCGTCGGGTACAACGACATCAAGGAAGGCGACATCGTCGAGGCCTACGAGCTGCGGGAGAAGCCGCGCGACTAGGCGAAGCAGTACACGCGATCCCGCCGGACCTCAGGGTCCGGCGGGGTTGTGCCCCTTACCTTTCCGGGTAACTGTGCGCGCATTCCCCGGGGCGCGTTCATATGACTGAAAAGATGTTCTTCGGAGCGCTCGAGTTCGATATCTTGCTCGGTGATGTGCATTCACTGAAAGAGAAGCGCTCTGTCATCCGCCCCATCCTCGCGGACCTGAAACGGTTCGATGTGAGTGTCACCGAGGGCGGAGATCATGACCGTTATCGACGGTCATTGCTCGGTGTGGCAATGGTCAGCTACGGCATGAATCACCTGATCGAGGTGCTGGACAAGTGTGAACGGCACGTCGCCAATCGTCCGGAGTTAGAGTTGCTGTCGGTACGCCGCCGCATCTTCGGACCCGAAGACTGAAGAAGTGAGGAGCGCTCTCATGGCTGACCAAGCCCGAGCACGCCGACTCGCGAAGCGCATCTCGTCCATCGTCGCCACGGCGATCGAGTACGAGATCAAGGATCCGCGACTGCGGTTCGTCACCGTCACCGATTCGAAGGTGACGGGGGATCTACGCGAGGCGACCATTTTCTACACCGTCATGGGTGAAACCATCGACGCCGAACCCGATTACGCGGAAGCCGCCGCCGGTCTGAAGGCCGCCGCCGGCATTCTCCGGTCCAAGGTGGGTGCGGGCACCGGTGTGAAGTTCACCCCCACGCTCGCGTTCAAGCTCGACACCGTGCCCGACGCGGCGCGCGAGATGGAAGAGCTGCTGGCCAAGGCCCGCGCCAGCGACGCGCGGGTCGCGCAGGTCGCCGTCGGCGCGACCTACGCCGGTGACGAGGACCCGTACAAGAGCGAAGAGGACGAAGAAGACGACGAAGCCTGACCCCCGGTGACCCCCGTCGACGTCACCCCGGCGGTCGAGATTCTCGACGCCGCGAAGTCGGTGACCATCCTGTGCCATATCCAGCCCGATGCCGATACCGTCGGCAGCGGGCTGGCGTTGGCGCAGGTCCTGCGTCGGCGCGGGGTCCCGGTCGTCGTCTGCTTCGCCGAACCGGACCTGTTGCCGGTGTCCATGCGGTCGCTGCCCGGCACCGACCTGCTGGTCGGGCCCGATCAGGTCCCCGCCGAGACGGATGTACTGGTCGCGGTGGACTGCGGCAGCGTGGATCGTCTCGGTGTGCTGCGGGACCGATTGGCCGGTGCCGCAACCACTCTGGTGATCGATCATCACCGCTCCAACACCCGCTTCGGCGCCGTGAACATCGTCGACGAGGCCGCCGAGTCGACCGCGGGTGTCATCGCCCGCATCCTGGACGCCTGGTCCGAGCCGCTGGACGCGAATATCGCGCACTGCCTCTACGCCGGACTGGTCACCGACACCGGCTCCTTCAAATGGGTGCGGCCGGGCTCGCACGCCCTGGCCGAACGGCTGCTGGCCACCGGCATCGACGGCGCGGCCATCACCCGCACCCTCATGGACACCCATCCTTTCGCGTGGCTGCCGATGCTGTCGCGGGTGCTGGGGTCGGCGCAGTTGTTGCCGGACGTGGCCGGGGGAGCGGGCCTGGTCTACGCGGTGGTCCGCCGCGAGGACACCGAGGCGGTCCGGTCCGAGGAGGTGGAGAGCGTCATCGACCTCATCCGCACCGCGGCCGAGGCGCAGGTCGCGGCCGTGTTCAAGGAATCGCGGACCGAGCCGGACCGGTGGACGGTGTCGCTGCGCTCGCACGCCAATGCCGATGGCACTCCCGGCGTCGATGTGGCGCGGGTGGCGGTGTCGCTGGGCGGCGGCGGGCATCGCTATGCCGCCGGGTACAGCGCCACCGGATCGCACGACGACCTGGTCGAGACGCTGAAAATCCGTTTGAGTGACTGAGACCGGTCTCAGCTGATTTCCGGCTCGCCACACGCGATTAAGCCTTTGTGATTACAGTGGATGCGACAACCATCCTCCGCCGACGGCTTGCCGGGGGAACAGTCCGGGGGCTTCCGCGCGAATACGCTTGATGACAAGGACGTTTCAGCATTCTCGAAGTGGGCGAAGGCATGCGCGACCGCGTTCGCGGAACTCCCGATACCGGTGAGGAATTCCCATGGCGTCCACAATTCTGCCCCGCGTCGCCCGCCGTCTCGGCACCCAGCGCTGGGTCATGCACGCATCCGGCACGATTCTCGCGTCCGACCGCGCGGTCCGGCGAATCACCCGGGGCCGCAACGGCGTCCTCGACATCGCGGGCCTGCCCTCCCTCGAACTGACCGTGATCGGCCGCAAGACCGGTGTCCCGCGCACCACCTCACTGCTCTACGTCCCCAATGGCGACAGCATCCTGCTCATCGGATCCAATTGGGGCAGCCCCGAACACCCGTCCTGGTCGGCGAACCTGCGTGCCGCGAACGTCGCCACCGTCCACGTCGGCGGCCGGCGTTTCCCGGTCACCGTCACCCAGATCACCGGCGTGGAGCGAAAACGCGCCTGGGACACCGCCGTCGAATTCTGGCCCGGCTACGAAATGGAACACGACCTCTCCGGCGGCCGCACCTTCCGCGTCTTCGAACTCCACCCCGTCACCCCGACCCCGCAACGCCTGGCCGCCATCCGCGCCGCCACATCGCCCCGCCCTCGATCCCCGTACACCCGCCCGGCGCTCGCGGCCGCCGCTCTCACTGTCGCGGCATTGTGGTGGGCCTCCCGCCGCGAATGAAACCGCCTGCCTGCGGCCCTGTCCCGGGGGAGCGGCCGCGGTCAGCGCGAGGCGAATCCCGCATCCGGACAGTGGGTCGAGGTTGACGCCGGGCAGCCCGCAGATCCCGATCGTGCGCGATACCTCCACGGTGTCAGCTGATTCGGGTAGTTGCAGACCTGGACCTGATCAGGTGGGCGGACCAAGATACGTGGATGCCGGCGGCGGGCATCCACATCGGTGGCAACGTCGGTCGTCCGACCGCGAACATCCATGTTCCGAGCTCGCCGCGCGGCACCGGGATGGCGGGCATCGATGGTCTGCGCTCAGCCCGCATGCGCAAATGCGGACATGCGCATTTAACTTTGGTTGCCGGGCGCGCCGGACGATGGACGTGCGAGCTCGATCTAAGAGCCGGCCCTAGGCTGAACCCGAGCTGTCGGTCTGCTCGCCAGAGCCGCTGGCAACCCGCGCCGACGCCGGGTCGGTCACCTCGGGGTACTCGCAGCTGATCGAGGCCGCGGCTTCCGGTGGGAGCCATAACAACCTCGTCGGCGTGCGCCGTGCAGCGCCGACAGCTCGGGAGTGGATCGGCAGTCGACGGGTGCCCGGACTCGCACCATATATTTGCCCGCTCAGGGCCCTCGGCGGGCGGTTCGGCTCGTGCACGTATGGGATGGTGGGCGGATGAGCGGTGCGGAGATCGTGGCGGACGGCGGGGAGGACCCGGGATCCCCGGCCGTGGCCGGAAATGGCCGAGCCGCGGCGAGCATGGCCGGAGGGGAATCAGCGGCCGGCGGTGGCCCGGAGCTCCCGGGCGGAGGCGAGCAGGCGGCCAGGCGCGAGCGGGTGGCGGCGCGGGGTGCGGAGGCTGCGGCTGCGGGGCCGCGGCGGATTCTCGGGATCGCGGTGCCGACCCTCGGTGTGCTGGTCGCCGAGCCGATCTATCTGCTGTTCGACATGGCCGTGGTGGGGCGGCTCGGGGCTTTGGCGCTGGCGGGGCTGGCGGTCGGGGGTTTGATTCTGGCGCAGGTCAGTTCGCAGCTGACGTTCCTGAGTTATGGGACGACGGCGCGCGCGGCGCGGCGGCACGGGGCCGGTGATGAGCCCGGGGCGGTCGTCGAGGGCGTGCAGGCCAGTTGGATCGCCGTGGCGGCGGGGTTGGCGATCGTGCTGGTAGTGCAGGTGTTCGCGGGACCGATCACGCGGGACATCGCCGGTGGGTCCGATATCGCCGATGCGGCGGAGTCGTGGGTGCGGATCGCCTTGTTCGGGGTGCCGTTGATCCTGTTGTCGATGGCGGGGAACGGGTGGATGCGCGGGGTGCAGCAGACTCGGCGGCCGCTGATGTATGTGGTTGCGGGGCTGGTGGTTTCGGGGGTGTTGTGCCCGACGCTGGTGCACGGCCTGCTGGGTGCGCCGCGGCTGGAGCTGGAGGGGTCGGCGGTCGCGAATCTGGCCGGGCAGGCGGTGTCGGGCGCATTGTTCGTGCGCGCGTTGTGGCAGGCGCATGTGCCGATCACGCCGCATCTGGAGATCATGAAGGCGCAGCTGGTGCTGGGCCGCGACCTGATCGTGCGCAGTCTCGCCTTCCAGGCGTCGTTCGTGTCGGCGGCGGCGGTGGCTTCACGGTTCGGCGCCGCGTCGGTGGCGGCGCATCAGCTGGTGTTGCAGCTGTGGAACTTCATCGCATTGACGCTGGATTCGCTGGCCATCGCGGCGCAGACACTGGTCGGTGCGGCGCTCGGGGCTGGAAACGCGCGCGGGGCACAGGGTTTGGCCCGGCGGGTCACGGCCTGGTCGACCGTGTTCGCGACGGTGCTGGCGGTGTTCTTCGCCGCGGGCCACTCGCTGATCCCGCGACTGTTCACCGATGATCCCGCGGTGCTGGACCGCACCAATGTGGTCTGGTGGTTCTTCGTCGCGATCATCCCGATCGGCGGTGTGGTGTTCGCCCTCGACGGCGTCCTGCTCGGCGCGGGGGACGCCGCCTTCCTGCGCAACGCCACCCTCGGCTCGGCGCTGCTCGGATTCCTTCCGATGATCTGGCTGTCGCTCGAATTCGACTGGGGCATCGGCGGAATCTGGACCGGTCTGGTCGCCTTCCTGGTCCTGCGCCTGATCACGGTGTCGTGGCGGGCGTTGTCGGGCCGCTGGGCCCGCGTCGGTGCCGAGGTGCCGGGACGGATGTCGTGATCCGTCCCGGCGGAGTCGCTAGTCGGCGGCGCCGTTCGCCTGGGCGGCCGCTTGCTTCTCGAGGTTCTGCGCCACCTCGGCCTGCCAGTTCTCGTTGGCGTGGGTGGTGTCGACCTCGTATTCGAACCGGGCCGTCATTTCCGGCGTGATATCGGCGACGTCGACGTAGAACTGCTCGTACCAGCGGCGATGCTGGTAGACGGGTCCGTCTTCCTGGGTGAGCAGCGGATTGTCGATGCGGGTCTTGTGTTTCCAGATCTCGACGTCCTGGAGGAAGCCGACGCCGAAGCTCTTGCCGAAGGACTTGGCGAGTTTCTCGGATTTCTCCGGCGGCAGGCCCTCGATGCGCTGCACGCTCACGCCCCACTGCAACATGAAGGAGTTGTGGGTCACGGGGTAGTGGCAGTTGATGAGCGCCACCTCGACGGTGTTGTCGCCGAAGTCGTTGTGCAGGTAGTTGATCATGTACGACGGCCCGAAATAGGAGGCCTCCGAACGCAGCAACGACATTTCCTGCGAGTAGTTGGATTTGGCGTGAATGTCCTGACGGCCCTTGGAGTGCAGGAACTGGGTCGCCACATGCCCTTCGAACACGTTCTTGAAGTACACGGGGTAGGCGAAGTGAATGTAGAAGAAGTGCGCCATGTCGACGTTGTTGTCGATGATCTCGCGGCAGTGCGAGCCCTCGATGAGCACTGAGTTCCAGTCCCAGTCGCTCCACTGGTCGGTGTCGATGCCCTCGATGTGCGGAATGGCGACCTCGGGCGGCGGGGGATTGCCCTCGGGGTCGTTCCAGACGAAGAACTGCCCGTTCTCCTCGCAGGTGATCCAGGACCTGGTGCGCGCCAACGGCGGAACGCGCCGCGCATAGGGAATGGCGGCGCATTTGCCGTCGCCGCGCCACCGCCAATCGTGGAAGGGGCAGGCGATGTTGTCGTCCTTGACGCTGCCGTAGGCGAGGTCCGCGCCCATGTGCCGGCAGTAGCCGTCGAGGGCGTGCAATTCGCCTGTGCTGTCGGACCAGATCACCAGTTTGGTGCCGAAGGCATTGACAGAGTGTGGTTGTCCGTCCCGGAAGGTCTCGGCGAGCCCGAGGCAATGCCACCCCCGGGCGAACCTCGTCATCGGTTCGCCGATATCGATGCTGCGATACTGCTGCTTCATTTGCGTCCTCCGCGATTGATTATCGGCGCCATCACGTCGGGCAGCAGTCGATTGAGCCCGATGATGATCCGGTTGTAGGCCGGAAAGCTGATGTACTGCTTGTTCTTCGCCACGCCGTGCAGGATCGCGTCGGCGGCGTCGAGGGGTGTCACCTTGGCGAAGGGCAGCTTGTCGATGCTGGCGCGGTAGTTGTAGCCGGGCAGGTTCACGGCATTGTCGAAGATGCCGGTGTCGACCACGCCGGGCAAGACAACGCTGACCTTGATTCCGTGTTCGGCGGCTTCCGCGCGCAGCGAGGTGCTCAGGCCGACCACCGCGTGTTTGGTGGCGGCGTAGGCGGTCGAGCGGGCTACCGGCATGACGCCGGCGCTGCTGGCGGTATTGATGATGTGCCCACCGCCCTGTTCGAGCATGCGCGCGTAGGCGAGGCGGGTGCCGTGCACGACGCCCCAGAAGTTGATGTCGACGATCGTGCGCCAGGCCGCGTCGGTCATGTCCGCGAAATCGCCGCCGACCACGATGCCCGCGTTGTTGAACATGAAGTCGAGTCGCCCGTGGTCGGCGATGACGCGCTCCACCACCTCGGCGAGGGCCTCGGGGGTGGTGACGTCGACGACCAGGGTGGTGAGCTCGCCGGAACTGCTCGCGGCCAGCGAATCCAGCCCGGCCGCATCGCGATCGACGGCGTAGACGCGCGTCCCGTGGCCCAGCAGCCGGATCACGAGCGCGCGCCCGATCCCCGAGGCGGCGCCCGTGACTATCGCGGTGGCCGTGAAATAGGTCATGGACCCGAGATTAAGCGACTTCGCTTAATGCAACAAGTGTCAGTTTTTGGGTGGGTCCAGACCTGGACTACGGCCTGCGATACCGCCGCACAACGACTTTCGCGGGCCGGATGGAGCGATCCCCTATGGTCAGGCCCGGCTGGATGACCGACTCCACGGTCTTGTCGGCGTCCGGGTCGTCGGTGCCCGCGACCTCGGCGGCCTCCATGGTCTCCGGATCGAACGCCGTGCCCCGGAACGGTGTCACCAGCTCGCCGCCCCGCTCGGCCAGCATGCGCTCGACCCGGCGGTTGATGGCCTCGAAGCCCTGCCGGTCCGGTTCAGAGTTCGAGGTGGAGACGAACGTCTGCGCCAGCCCGTGCAGGGCGAACAGATCACGCAGCAGCGGCGCGTCGGCCTCGGCGCGCTCGTCGCGGATCTTCAGTTTGGCGGCGTCGGCTAGTCGCTCGATGGTGGCGGCCTGCCGGGCGATGACCCGGGCGAGGTCGTCGATGCGTTCGGTGATGCGGTCGAGAGTCGGGGCGGACTCCTCCGCGGTCGCTGGGGGCGCCTGGGGAATCGTGGCCGCCGGGGCTGGATCGCTCATGCACGAACGATAAACCCAGCTGTCGCCGGTGACTGCTACCATCGCCGTCCATGGGGGTCTATGGAATCGATCTGGGCACAACGAATTCGGCAATTGCGGCAATCGACGCAGATGGCCGGCCGCAGGTGCTGGTCGGATTGAAGGGGGAACCGACCGTTCCCTCCGTTGTGCTGTTCGCCTCCGCGACCGACCATGTGGTCGGTGAGGGCGCGCGCCGACAGGCCCGGCTCGACCCCGACAATGTGTGCACCCTGGTGAAACGCCGTATGGGCGACGCCGAATGGCGGTTCGGCGCGCACGGGCAGCTGTGGTCCGCGCCCGCGGTGTCGGCGCTCATCCTGAAAAGCCTTGCCGCCGATGCCGAGTTCTCCGGTGGCGAACCGGTGCGGCGCGCGGTCATCACGGTGCCCGCCTACTTCGGTGACGAGGAGCGCCGCGCCACCATCCAGGCGGGAACCTACGCCGGATTCGATGTGGCGGGCGTGCTCTCGGAGCCGATCGCGGCCGCGCTGTCCTACGGTTTCGGGCGCCTCGACGGCGGCATCGAACTCGGCAAGGAACCCGCGCGCGAGACGGTGCTGGTCTACGACCTCGGCGGCGGCACCTTCGACGCCACCGTCATCGAACTGGCCGACCGCCGCATCTCGGTGCTCGCCGTGGAGGGCGACCATCAGCTCGGCGGCGCGGACTGGGACGAGCGGCTGGCGCTGTATCTCTCGCAGCAGTTCTGCACGGCCAACCCCGATGCCGAAGACCCCCTGGACGATTCGGTCGGCTCCCAGCTGCTGGTGCTGGCCGCCGAACAGGCCAAACAGGAGCTCACCGCCGCCGAGGACACCGAGGTGGTGATCGCGCACGACGGCGCGCGGGCGGTGATCCCGCTGACCCGTTCCGATCTGGAATCGCTGACCGCCTCGCTCATGCGGCGCACCCTCGACCTGACCAAGGCGGTGCTGGCCGCCGCCGAGAAGCGCGGAGTGCGGCAGGTGGACCGGCTGCTGCTGGTCGGCGGCTCCTCGCGCATGCCGATGGTGGCCGAGCAGCTGCGGAAGGAATTCGGGCTCACCGGCGAACTCCGCGACCCCGACCTGTCGGTGGCGCGCGGCGCCGCGCTGTACGGCGAGAAGCTGGAGATGGAGCGGCTGGTGGCCGCGGACCTGGTGACCCGCGGGCGGCTGCGTGACGGCGCCGCGCTCGGTGACGCCGACCCCGGCGACCTGGAGGGCTCGCTGGCGCGGGTGGCCGCATCCTTCGGCCAGCCGGTGAGCCTGGTGCGCCGCATGATCGAGATCCAGGTGGACACCGTGGTGTCGCGCGGATTCGGGGTGCTGGCGCTGGATCCGTTCAACGGGCTGGCGGCGAGCTGGCTGGTGCATCGCAATCAGACGTTGCCGATCAAGGTGCGGCGCTCCTACGGCACGGTGCGCGCGAACCAGGAGCAGATCGAGCTGACCATCGTCGAGCAGCAGGGGCAGGCGGCCTCGACCCGGCCCGAGGACACGAAGGTGCTGGTGGAGGGGAGGATTCGCGATATTCCGCCGGGGTATCCGGAGGGTAGTGAAGTCCGGGTGACCTTCGAGATGGGATTCGACGGTGTGCTGCACGTGACGGCCTACCATGTGGACGCCGATCTGCCGCTGACCTTGTCGGTGCAGACCGGGGCCACCCTGTCGCAGGCGGATGTGGAGCGCGAGCTGGATCAGCTGCAGCGCACCCGCCGCCGCAATTCCTGACCGGTATACGCTCTCCGACGAAAAGCCATGCACGCCTTCGATCCCAATGACTATCGCAAACGCGTCCTCGCCGCCGTCGAACGCCGCGGCGGCCTCGCGGAGTCGGATGCCTTCGAGCTGTACGACATTCCGCTCGCCGACGCGCCCCGGCTGAGTGACGCCGACGTCGCCGCACGGGTCGAGCAGGTGTGGGCGCTGTGGCAGAAGCTGCGCGACCACCCCAAGTTCCGGGTGCTGGCCGGGCTACTGGTCGAGGCGCATCAGGACCTGTCCGAGCCGCTGCTGCACACCGGTTCCCGGCTGATCGAGGCCGATCGGGTCAAGCAGCTGCGCGACCGTCGCGACGCCGAACGCTACGAGATGCTCGATGCCGCCATCGAGCGACTGATCCAGCGGCACAACGGCATTCCCGCGGGGAAGATCGCGGGCCTCGAGGACATCGGCCGCCTGGGCGGCCTGACGGTCGCCGAGGTCGCCGCCCGGGTGCGCCGCCACCGCATCATCGACGAGGCCCCGGCCGCGCCGCCGCCCCCGGCCGCGCCCGCGCTGAGTACCGAGCGCCGCCGCCAGATCCGGTCGCTGCTGGCCGAATACGAGCGGCTCATCGCCGGCGACCCGGTGCCCACCCTGCTGTCACTGCTCGACATGGACTTCGCGGCGGCCCACCGCAGCAACGAGATCCGCCTGCGCGCCGAGGCCCTGCGCGCCCGCACCCGCGAACTCCCGCCCGGCCGCCTGCGCGTGGTCCTCGACGAGCTCCTCATCCACATCGGCGATCTGCTCGAGCCCGGCGGCCCGCTGGTCGACGCCTATCTGCTGACCATCACCGAAACCGTCACCGACCAGCTGCGCCCCCAGGTCCGCGCGGCCGTACTCGTCGAAGACCTCCTGGTGGCACCGGATTTCGACTACCTGCTCGGCGTGGCCATCGCCGGCGGACTCGACCGCGCCAACGCCGAGCGCGTCCTGATCGCCCTCGCCGATGAACTCGGCACGACTGTCGAGGGCCACGAACACCGGGCCGCCCGGCCCCGGCCGACCGACTCGACCCACACGGACTCCGCCACACCATCGTCGAACTACCCGACCGGCGCGGCACGAACCCCGGCGGACGGTGCTGGTGCCGCGGGAACCGGTGGTCGCGCCGCCGGAACTCCGGTCGACGCCGGAACCGCCGGCGGTGCGGCCGGAACCGGTGGTGGACAGTGGTCTTCGGAAGGCGCGGTGCCACCGCAGGGCGCGGCGGATGCCCCCGGCGCGCCCGAGCCGGAGCGCTGGCAGCGGACGCCCTACGACGGCACGACCCAGTCGGGGCGGCCCTGGGAGGTCGCGTTGCGGGCGGCGCGGGCATCACTGCGGGCCGGAAA
This sequence comes from Nocardia sp. CA-145437, assembly GCF_050956485.1. Classification (NCBI taxonomy): domain Bacteria; kingdom Bacillati; phylum Actinomycetota; class Actinomycetes; order Mycobacteriales; family Nocardiaceae; genus Nocardia; species Nocardia sp. CA-145437. The sequence continues at coordinate 2,425,966 of NZ_CP191204.1, forward strand.
GCCCAAGGAGGCGGCGGCTTTCATCGCCGACGCCCGGCGGCTGGTCGGCGATGACGCGGCGGCGGCGCGCTCGGTGCGCGCGGTGGGGGAGGACGTCGAGCGAGTGCTCGCCGAGGCGGTCGTGCACTGGCGCGCCGCCGTGTCCTGTTGTGCGGGGCGGCGATTCGTGGAGGCGCTGGCCGAGCACCTGGACTTCCTGGACCGACGAGCCGCCGATGTCGCGAATCCCGATCCGCGCGGGGCGAGCCGGGAACTGCTGATCGGGCGTGCGCGGGCCGCCGTGATCGAGGCGGGCCGCTTGTTCGAGGCCCTCCCCGCCGATCCCGGCCTGCGCATGCAGGCGGTGCGCGCAGTCCTCGAGGTCTGCGCCGACCACGCCGAGGCCCGAGCGGCTCTGGCCGAACTCCGGGTCGCCGCGCCCGAGCACGTCACCGTCAGCCGCAAACCGGACGGCACGGTCGTGATCACCTGGACCCCCTCCACCACCGACCAGGCCGAGTACCGAATCACCCGATTGCTCGCCGACGGTTCCTGGCGCGTGGTCGGCCGCACCCGCGGCGTGGCGATGGAGGACGGCGGCGCACCCGCCGGACCGGTGCCGGTGTACGGCGTGGTCGCCTCGATCTCGGGCCGCGCCTCGGACATGACCCGCTCGGACCGGACTTCTGCCGGTGCGGGAGCCGCGGCGTCAGGCGGACATCGCAGCGGCGATGCGTCCGCCACCGGGAGCCGGACGGTGGCGGGTTCCGCAGGGAGCTCGACGGCGGGTGGATCCGTGGGGAGTTCGACTGCCACCGGTTCCGCCGGGGATCGCGCGTCCGCCTCACCGGACGCCGAGCCCAGCGGCCTGCCGACCGTGCGCGGCCTGGCCGAGCGCGATGGCCTGCTGGTCTTCCAATGGCCGACCGGCATCACCGAGGTCATGGTCGTGGCCCGTGCCGACGCTCCGCCGATCGACCCCGATGACCCTCGGGCGCGGCGCTGGAAGGTCACCAATATGCGCTACGAGATCGAGGGCGGCGTCCGTATCCCCGCCGAGATCCCGCGCCCCTGCCATGTGGCGGTGGCGTCGTGTCGCCGGGAGCCGTCCGGAACTCTCACCGTCGCGGCCGGATTCGGCGCCGCGGCTCGCCTTCGCTGGGTGCGGTGACGCCGGTTTCTCCCGCGCGTGGGAATCTGGTGGAGGCCGGGATGGTTGCTGCCAGGACGGTCGTGAACAGGAAGGCGGAACCGGGTGATTCCGAAGTTGATGGCGGTGAGCGACATCCATGTCGGTCATCAGGGCAACAAGCCGGTGGTGGAGGCGATCCACGCGGATTCCCCCGAGGACTGGCTGATCCTGGCCGGTGACGTCGGCGAGAAGACCGATGACATCCGCTGGGCCCTGCAGACACTGCGCGGCCGCTTCGCCAAGGTCATCTGGGTGCCCGGCAATCACGAATTGTGGACCACCGCAAAGGATCCCGTGCAGATGCACGGCGCGGCCCGCTACGACTACCTGGTGTCGCTGTGCCGCGATCTGGACGTCGTCACGCCGGAGGACCCGTTCCCGGTGTGGGAGGGCGCGGGCGCGGAGGAGTTCGGCGGCGCGGTCACCCTGGCCCCGCTGTTCATGCTCTACGACTACTCGTGGCTGCCGGAGGGCGCGAAGACCAAGGCCGAGGGCCTGGCCATCGCCCGGGACCGCAATGTGGTGGCGACCGACGAGTTCCTGCTGTCGGCCGAGCCGTACCTGACTCGCGACGCCTGGTGTCACGCCCGAGTCCAGTACACCCAGCGCCGCCTCGACGCGCTGCCCGCCGACACTCCGCTGGTCCTGATCAACCACTTCCCGTTGCTGCGCAAGCCGGTCGACATGATGTGGTACCCGGAGTTCTCCCTGTGGTGCGGCACCGACCTGACCGCGGACTGGCACACCAGCTACAACGTGGTCTGCGCCGTCTACGGCCACCTCCACATTCCACGCACCACCTGGTATGACGGCGTCCGCTTCGAGGAGGTGTCGCTCGGCTATCCGCGGGAGTGGCAGCGCCGCGGCCTGCCGGACCGGCTGCTGCGCCAGATCCTGCCGGTCCCCGACTACGGCGACACCCTCAATGAGTGGGGCGGCCACTTCAAGATCACCCCGGAGATGCAGGCGGCCGCGGTGAAGATGAAGGAGCAGGCCGAACGCCGTCGCGGCCTGGTCTGATCCGTCGCGGCAAGGCCGGGCCGGGCCGCGCGGGTCCGCGCGAAGCGGTTCGTGACCGGCCTGCCCGGTAGGCTCGATTCGGCAGTTGGTGGAAGCGAGCAGGAGGCGGGTCATCGAGGAGCGGGCAGTCGCGGCGACGGAGTCGGCGCGCATACTCGGCAGAATTCTCCCGAGCGGGGTCGCGGCGGCCGAGCTGACGGCCTACCCGGAAGATCTGAAACCGCATCCCGGCGAGGAGCATCTGATCGCCCGCGCGGTCGAGAAGCGCCGCCGTGATTTCATCGGCGCCCGCTACTGCGCCCGGCAGGCCCTGACCCAGCTGGGTGAGCCCGCGGTCGCCATCGGCAAGGGCGGCACCGGCGAACCGGTGTTCCCGCGCGGCATCGTCGGCAGCCTCACCCATTGCGACGGCTATCGCGCCGCGGCCCTGGGCCACAAACTCCGCTTCCGCTCGATCGGCATCGACGCCGAACCGCACGGTCAACTCCCGGACGGCGTCCTGGATTCGGTCAGCCTCGAGCCCGAACGCGAGTGGCTCTCCGCCGTGCTCCCCGGCACCGGCCTGCACCTGGACCGGCTCCTGTTCTGCGCCAAGGAGGCCACCTACAAAGCGTGGTTCCCCCTCACCGGCCTGTGGCTCGGGTTCGAGGACGCCCACATCACCTTCACCGTGGACGAGGAGTCCGCGGACGGCGGCGCGGGCACCTTCCACAGCGACCTCCTGATCCCCGGCCCCGTCACCGACGGCGGCACTCCGCTGACGTCCTTCGACGGCCGCTGGGTCGTCAGCGACGGCCTCATCCTCACCGCGATCGTGACGGCCTGATGGGCGAGGAACCGATCGCGGTGGACGCCGCGGCGCCGACGGAATCCGGTTCGGCGGACACCGGGCGCAGCGGCGCGAAGCGTCGCGGCCCGGCCGGTCCCAAGCGGGAGAAGCTGCCGCCCCTGGTGGACGCCCTCGGCGGCCTGCTGATCGTCGACAAGGAGGGCGGCTGGACCAGCCACGACGTGGTCGCTAAGAGCCGAAGGCTGTTGCGCACCAAGAAGGTCGGCCACGCGGGCACCCTCGACCCGATGGCCACCGGCGTGCTGGTGCTGGGCGTGGAACGCGCCACCAAGCTGCTCGGCCAGCTCATCCTGACCACGAAGTCGTACACGGCCACCATCCGCCTGGGGCAGTCCACCATCACCGACGACGCCGAGGGCGAGGTCACCGCCACCGCGTCGGCAGCACACCTCACCGACGCCGAGATCGCCGCGCGCGTAGCCGAATTGACCGGCGACATCCAGCAGGTCCCCGCCACCGTCAGCGCCATCAAGGTCAACGGCGAGCGCGCCTACGCCCGCGCCCGCGCCGGTGAGGACGTGGAACTGGCGGCCCGCCCGGTCACCGTCAGCCGCTTCGACATCCTGACCCGCCGCGACGTCGACACCGGCGACACCCATTTCGTCGACCTCGATGTCGCGGTGGACTGCTCCTCGGGCACCTATATTCGCGCCCTGGCCCGCGACCTCGGCGAAAAGCTCGGCGTCGGAGGCCATCTCACGGCCCTGCGCCGTACCGCGGTCGGCCCCTTCACCCTCGACCACGCCCGCAGCCTGGCCCAGGTCGAGGCCGCCGCCGAGGCGGGTGAAGCGGTCCTGAACCTGGACATCGACACCGCGGTCCGCACCGCCTTCCCGGTCCGCGATATCACCGACGCCCAGGCGAACGACCTCCGCAACGGCCGCTGGCTCGAACCGGTCGGTATCCCAGGCGTTTACGCGGCCCTGGACCCCGCCGGCCACGCCATCGCCCTCCTCCAGGAGTCCGGCAAACGCGCCTCGTCCGTGATGGTCGTCCGACCGGCCAACCTCTGACACTGCCCAACCTCTGACCTGTTGCCGCCCAATCGCTTACCCGCGTGAGCGATCGGGCGGCACCATGGAATGGTCGTCCGGCCGTGCAGAGGAGGCGAACATGCCCACCGACCTCTCCCTCGATTCCATGAAGCAGTTCGTGGCGGACCATTTCGAGGAATTCGTCAACCGGCGCAATGCCGCCGTCATCCACCGCAACATGACCCCCGACTTCCTCGATCACGACGGCCCCGGTGGGAAACCGACCGACCTGATCGGCGACGAGAAGATGATGCTCGGCATGTACGAGGCGCTGCCGGGTCTGCATGTCACCGTGGTGGAGATGCTGGCCGAGGGAGACAAGGTCATGTGCCGCAATATCTGGCGCTGGACCGACCGGAACACCGGTCAGCCCATGACCTTTCAGGGCTTCGTGCTCTGGCGCTTCCAAGGTCGTCGCATCGCCGAGCGGTGGGCCACCGTCACCCAGCCCGCCCCGCACCCGGGCTGGGCGTAGTCGGCGGAGTCGCTCGTGAGGGTGTGAGCGCTGGTGGAGTCGCTTGCGGGGTGTGAGCGCAGGTGGCGTTACTGGCGGGAGTGTGGGCACGGGCCGAGTCGCTCGCCGGGGGTGAGAGTCGCGGTATGCGCACGGCGGCGCGTCGTCCAGTCCGACCCCACGCCGGTCGCGATATCGCGAACCCATGCCCCGTCGCGGTCCCGTGGGCGGCGTGGACGCCTACAGTTCAATGGTGGAATTGCGGCAGTTGCGGTACTTCGTGGCGGTGGCTGAGGAGCTGCATTTTCGGCGGGCGGCCGAACGCTTGTTCATCTCGACGCCGACATTGAGCCAGCAGATCCGGGCCATCGAGCGGGAGGTGGGCGGCCCGCTGCTGATCCGTGGCAATCACGGGGTGGAGTTGACCGCGGCGGGGGAGGTGTTGCTGAAGTCGGCGCGAAATGTGCTGGAAGCGGCCGAGATCGCGGTGCGGGAGACGCGGGCGGTGGCGCAGCCGGGCAACGCGGTGTTCCGGCTCGGCATCGTGAACGGCGCGCCGCCCTGGCTGCCCGGCCGGATCGAGGCGCTGGTGAAAGCTCGCCAGCCAGGCGTCCGGGTCGCCTTGACCACCGGCACCAGCGGCGATCAGGCGCGGCTGCTCGATCGAAACGAGGTGGATCTCGCGGTTCTGCGGCTGCCGGTCCGCCTGGCCGACCACCTCACCTGCACCCCCGTCGCCGACGAGGAGCTCGGCATCGTCATGTCTCGCGAAAACCCGCTCGCCGCGGCGGTTTCGGTGGAACCGGCGTGCATCGGGCAGCAGGAGCTCATCATGTTCGCCCGCGACGCGGCCCCGGAAGTCCACGATTCGGTGCTGGCCCAGCTGCGTGAGCGGGGCGCGTCGGTGGTGTTGAGCGACAGCGCCATGAGCCACGCCCAGATGCTGCAACTGCTGCCCCTGCGGCCGCAGTCGATCGGAGTCGGCTCGTCCCGCACGGCCTCGGTCCCCGGCCTGGTGTGGCGTCCCCTTCACCCGCGCCCCCTGGTCATCACCTACGCCGCCGCCTGGCGCACCGCCACCCGGAACCCGCTGCTGCACACCATGGCGGACGCCCTCTCCGGAGGCCTCCGCCTCGTCTCGGAGCGCTCGGAGGGCTGCGCGTCGGACTGAGTCCGGCCGATGTCGACACCGCGCCGGCCGCCTCTCATGTCGTCCGGCTATTGACTTCTGGCGTGACCCGGCTCACACTCCTAACTGTGTTAGGCGAAACTACGCGCGATAGGAAAGCCGAACGTCGTGAGGCGACTCGGCGGGAGATTCTCGATGTCGCGTGGTCGGTGGCCCGCGAGCACGGCCTGGCGCAGCTCACGCTGCGGGCCGTGGCCGATCGGGTCGGGATGCGCGCGCCGTCGCTGTACACGCATTTCGCCTCCAAGAACGCCATCTATGACGCCATGTTCGGTTCGGCCTGGCTGGAGTACGAGCAGGTGTCCGGGCGGGAGCTGCGGGACCTTCCGGACTCCCCGCGGGGCCGGGTCCGGGTCATGGCGCGATCGTTCTTCGAGTACTCGGTGGCGGACCTGGCCCGCTACCAGTTGATGAATCAGCGCACGATCCCCGGCTTCGTTCCGTCCGAGGAGGCGTTCGCGCCCTCGGTGCGGACCGTCCAGCAGGCGATCGACCTGCTGGGCTCGGCCGGGGTCGCGGACCGCGACGACGTGGAGATCCTCTTCGCCATCATCGGTGGCCTGGTGGATCAGCAGCTGGCCAATGATCCCGGCGGCGACACCCGTCGCCGCCTGCTGGATCGGGCCGTGGAGATGTGGGCCGACGGCGTGGGCCTGCCGCCGGACTCCGAAACATCGGGGCCCGAACCGCATTAGGGGAAGCCATGCGTGACAACCAGACCACAGTGCGCGGCGCCATCGAGACGCCGCTCCAGCCCGGAATCGCCCGCCCCGACGCCATGCGCCTCGCGGCCGACGAATACACCCGCGTCGCCGACGCGGTCGCCGCCCTCGCCCCGGGCGACTGGGAACGACCCACCGAATGCACGGAATGGACGGTGCACCAACTCGTCTCGCACGTGGTGGGCATGGCCACGATGGCCTCCTCACCCTTCGAGAGCCGCCGCCAGATGCGCATCGCGGAGAAACGGCTCGGAGGGGAGGCCGAGATGGTCGACGCGCTCACCGCCCTCCAGGTCCGCGAATTCGGCAGGCACACACCGGCCGAACTGGTGGCCGACCTCTACCGGATCGGCCCGAAGGCCGCCAAGGGCCGCCGCCGCACCCCCGGATTCCTACGCCGCCGCCCGATGGCGGGCTCGGAATTGGTCAACGGCGAGCGTGAACAATGGACCCTCGGCTACCTCATCGACGTCGTCCTCACCCGCGACCCGTGGATGCACCGCATCGACCTCAGCCGCGCCACCGGCCGCCCCCTCGCCCTGACCGCCGACCACGACGGCCGCATCATCGACGACGTGGTCCGCGAATGGGCGGCCCGCCACGACAAGCCCTACCGCCTCACCCTCACCGGCCCCGCCGGCGGCACCTGGACCTCCCCGGACCCCGACGGCGAAGCCTTCGAACTCGACGCCATCGAATTCTGCCGAGCCCTCTCCGGCCGAGGAACCACCCCCGCCCCGCTCAGCACCCAGGTCCCGTTCTGACCCTCCGGCAGTGCATGCAGCCCGGCCCGACCGCCGCCGCCCTGCACACCGGCAATTGACAACGGCCATTGATGAATTGCGCCCGAATAGCTGTTTCCCTTCCGCCCGCCCGATCTCTACCGTTTCCCATGCGAGTGACCCCCAACTCCCGCTCGCACCGCCTCACCCCGAATGAGGCACCCGGGCGCCGCCGACCACCGGGCCCGACCCCCACGGTCGGCGGCACCCACCCGAAGACCCCACTGTCGCAAGCTGATTGAGCTCGGCGCGCGGACAGCGGCAGTGAGGTAACCGGATCGGCCAGTATTCACCCCGGGCACTGGCCGATCCCCACCTCCGCCGGATTCGACCCGCGCTGACTAGTACGCGCTCGCCGAGCAACGCGACAGCCACGCGGCGGGTGTCAAAGCCATCGGCTGCCTACGCGCCGAACGAAACCTCTAGCCCCCAAGCAGTCCACCCCGCACCACCAGCCGCCGAGCGGCACATCCTGGAGGGGTTTGTCCAGTTTCACCTCCATCCTGTGCCACTCGGTGTTCGGGGTGAGTGTGGGTTCGGCGTGTTGGGCTACCGCGCTGCGCGGGGTGTCGACTCGTCCGTCGTCGTTTGCCACTCCTGCGCCCACTGGGTCAGTGGTGCGAGCCGCTCGACGAGTTCGCGCCCGGCGCTGGTCAGCCGGTAGCCCTCCTCGTGTTCGACGAGCCGCGCTTCGACGAGCTCGGCCAGCCGGCGGGTCAGCACGCTCGAGGAGAGGTCGCCGCATGCGGTGCGCAGGTCGCGGAAGGTGAGGGGGTGTGGGGCTTGATCGAGTTCCCAGATCACCCGCAGTGTCCAGCGTCGCCCGATCAGGTCGAACAGGGCCATGATCGGGCGTCCGGTGGTCGATCCGCGGACCGGGCTTCCCGGGCGCGGCGTTCCGGCCGCCACGTTCACATCTCCTGCGGCGCGGGTGAATCCTCCAGTCGCCGCGCCATTTCCGCGATGGCCGCGCGCAGTGCCCGATACGGGCGCAGGAACAGCGTCACGTGGGTGAGGTGGCCGTCCTCGGAGAGTTCTTCCCTCAGCACTCCCTGGAGTTCCTGGTCGGCGAATCGTGCGGTGAAGGCGAACATCCCCTCCCGGCCGTCGGTCCACTGCCGGGTCTGGTGCACCGAGTCGAGCACCGTCGCGATCGTGGCGAGCAGGTGCGCCGCGCGAGCCCGGCCGTGGTAGTCGGCGACCGGACTCGAGAACGTCGCCTCCTCGGCGAGCAGGTCCGGCAGCCGCGTGGGGTTTTTCGATTGCCACACCGGCAGTATGAGACTTTCGGTCATGCCTCTATTTTAGAGGCACGGCCGGACGGATCGGGGAGATCAGGCGCGGATGCGGTGGCGGCTCGCCCGCAGTAGGCGGACCGGGCGCAGTGCCTGGGGTGGTTCGCCCTCGAATTCCGCGGATCCATCGAGGTATCCGGCGATGAGGTCCGTGGCGGAGTGGTCTTCGACGTCGGTGAAGCCCATCGCGCGCAACTGTGCGGCGAGGCCGTCGGGAGTGAAATAGCTGAGCCAGGGTTCGCCGACCGCTGCCGCTCGATGTTCGCGCGCCCGCAGCTTCGCGCGCTCCTCCTCGGTGTCCGCGGCCAGCAGGTAGTCGAAGATCACCTCGACCGGCTCCGATTGGCCGGCGATGTAGTCGAGGGTGGTGCGGGCGGCGTCGGGAGTCAGATAGAAGACGACACCGAGCCACACGAACACGGCCGGATCGGTCCGGACGAATCCGGCGGCTTCCAATCGTGCTGCCAGTGAGTCGGTTTCGAAGTCGACCGGCGCGAACGTCAACCGCTCGCGCAGGTCGATGCCGGATGCTGCGAGGCGTTGGCGTTTCCAGGCTTGGGTGGCGGGATGGTCGACCTCGAATACATGCAGACCGGGGTGGGGGTTGCGGTAGGCGAAGGTATCCAGGCCCGCGCCGAGGATCACGACCTGCCGCACGCCGGTAGCGACGGCCTCGGCCACACGATCCTCGGCGAAACGGGAACGAGCAGCGAAGAACAAGCGGCGCGGCCGATCACTGACCCCCAGCCGCAGAATTCCGGAGTCCGTATCAGTCCCGGGACGATCCTCCGCGGGCTGCCCGAATTCGGTCAGTTCGTCCACACTGACACCCAGCAGCCGTGCCGCCAGCGGATCGGTGAGAATCCTTGGCCGGTCAGCGATTTGATGGTAGGCGCGGGCGTAGGCAGTCACGAGCGCGGTCCGGCTGGGTCCCTCGTTGTCCATACCCGAGAAACTACTCACGAACACCGCGTGAGCACCCGCGAACTCACCCACATCAGCGACACCGGGGCCGATGGGGTCCTGTCATCGCGGTGCTGATGCACCGTCGGTGGGTGGCGTCGCGGACCGCGCCGCCGACTCCGGGGCAAAGCTCTCCGGGCCGGCGATGCCGACCTCAACTCGCCGCCGTCAACGCCCTCCACGCCTTTCTGGAACGTGAGCGGACCTGCGGTGCGGCGTATTCGATCCGCCGCCGCGCCTCGGAGGCACTGATCCGCAGCAGATCACTCAAAAGCTCCGCCGTGTCGCGGTAGCCGGTATCGGCGGCGAGGCCACGCCGCTCTGCTTCGGCGACGGCCGCGACCATGGCCGCACCCAATCGACGCCGGTGGCGTTCGGTCTCGACGAGGGTGCGCAGCAAGTCGACATCAGCCAGTTCCGACCATCCTCGTGCTGGAGCGCCCTGGGCCAGTGCAGTCGAAGGTGTCTTCACGGGAAGCAGGGTATCCCACCTTCGAACATATGTTCTAGTTTTTGTTGGGTTCGGGCACGTCGTGTTCAGGCGGCGCTACGACGGAGTGTTGGTGAGGCCCGTGGGCTCGGTCGATCCCGGGTTGGCCAAATCCCGGTGTCCGAGCAGGTCCAGTTGCGGAACATCCCTGGTTGGCGGGTTAATTGATGGTGAAGCATTCCGGTCCCGCCGGGTCGACCTGTCCAGTGGTCCGAGCGCAATCGAGTGCGCTGGGCGAGGTCGGCCGGTACTACGACAGCGAGGTTGTCATGACCGAGAAATCGAGTGCGCTGGCAACAGCCCTGGCGATTGCGTGCATCATCACCGCCGGTGCGGGCGCGGCCACAGCCGACCCGGCGCCTGCCCCCGGAACGGAGCAACGGACCGAAGCCATGGCCGGCTTCTCCGCCCTGCCCTGCCTACCGTGGATCCTCCCGCCCGCCGTCAACGTCAGAGAGTTCTTGATCTGCCTCGCGTAGATCGGCCTCGCTCCGACGATAAGCCGGCCATCACACGACCTCAGAGCGAGTCGGGCACCTCGAAGACCTGTTCTCGGGGCGGTCCGGTCAACAACTCGGCCCCCGCCGCGAAGGCTTGCCGCAGGTGCGGGCTGTTCAGATGTGCCTCGAAAGCCGCACGGCTGTCCCAGGTTTCGATCACGACCCAGCTCCCGGGTCGGGTCGGGTGCTGATAGGGCTGGTAACTCGAGCACCCGGGTTCGGCCAGCGACGGCTCGATCAGCGACAGCGCCTGCGCCCGCACCAGATCTTCCTTACCGGGTCGAGCTTGCAGGGTGGATATCGCGGTGACGGTCATGGGCGTGGTCAACCCCGCACGACGGGAATCTCTTCCCGCGGCCCGGGTGGTACTCGGCGGCATCTCGGGTGACCCCCAACCGGCAAACCGCGGCAACTCACGGGCGAAGTGTGCGATATTCAGCGGCGGGAAAGGAAGTCAGAAAGGGGCCGAGGCTGGATATCAGGCGAGATTGAATCGAGCACGAAGGCGACAACTTCATGACGATCTCCACCGCAGTATCTGGATCACGGCGGAGCAGCACACCCGCGCCCGGTCGGCAGCACGAGGAGGCGGCGGTCGGGCACGCTGACACACCACCCGCTACCGGCGTGGATGGTGAGCGGCTGCGTGAGTGTGCGGAGTTCTTCGCTCACCCTGAACTGGCGCACCTGCCCTCCGACCGGGTGAAGACCGCATTGCGCGAGTTCCGGAGTACCGGCACCTACCGGCACTCTGTGGACGAACTCGGCGTCGGCGCCCGGCTGGCCTGGCGCAACCACGATCGTTGCGTCGGTCGAAAGCATTGGCGCGCACTGGAAGTCCTCGATGCGCGGAGCGCACGCACCGCGGCCGACATCGCGCAGGCCTGCTGGCAGCATCTGCGCCGAGCCACCAATGGCGGCGCGGTCCGCTGCTTCATCACCATCGGGCCTCCCGCCGATCCCGAAGGACGGGCATTCCGAATTCTCAACGCCCAGCTCATCCGGTATGCGGGCTATCGAGTTCCCGGCGGCCTGCTCGGTGATCCCGCGAATGTCGAACTCACCGATCTCGCTATGGCCAGAGGATGGCGGCCTCGCAGCAAGGGTCGCTTCGATGTGCTCCCGCTGCTCATCCAGTCGCCCGATGGGCAAGTGCACTTGTTCCCGGTGCCCGCGGATCTCATCCTCGAGGTTCCGCTGACTCATCCCGACCACGCCTGGTTCGGCGACCTCCGCTTGAAATGGCATGCGGTGCCCGCGGTGTCGAACATGGACCTGGAGATCGGCGGCATCAGCTATCCGTGTTCGCCGTTCAACGGCTGGTACGTTTCCTCGGAGATCGGCCGCAACCTCGGCGATTCCGACCGCTACGACATGCTCCCGAGGATCGCCGAGCACGCGGGTATGGACTGCTCGAACGAGCGGACATTGTGGCGCGACCGCGCGCTGGTCGAGCTCAGTCGTGCGATCCTGCACAGCTACAAGCAGTCTCGCGTCCATCTGGTCGACCACCATACGGTCGCCAAGCAGTTCATCGACCACGTCGAGCGCGAAGCGGATGCGGGCCGAGTCTGCCCGGCCGATTGGAGCTGGATCAACCCGCCGCTGTCGGCGAGTCTGACCCCGACCTTCCACCGGTACTACGATCCGCCGGACCCCCGGCTGCGGCCGGCCTTCGTACGGCGGGCGCCGCTGGACGCGGATGCCCCGGCAGCGGGGTCCCGGTGTCCCTTCACATCGGTCGAATCCGCAGCGACGGATGAGCAGTCGGATGAGGATCCGAAGCGTTCGTGGGTGCGGAAGCTGGTGTCATTACGGCACTGACGTCGGAGACGTACCTCCCGCCTCGGTGATCACCCGCAACGGTGACCCTCGGGCGGGAGAGTGGTTGGCCGTCTCGACGGGTGTCCGACCCGCGCTGGCCGGTTCGGTCAGCGCGACCGGACCGCATGCACCATCCAGTTCTTCGGATTCATCCGCCCACCGTCAGGAGAGGAGCTCCGCTTTCAGGTCCGGCCGGTCCCGCTCCTCGGTGAACTCCAGTGCGCGCCCGTACAACAGGTCCACGAAGTACGCGTACGGCGCATCGTCGGCTTCGACGGCCATCATGAACAGCGGCACCAGAAGATCGTTCGCGGATTCTTGCGACCACCTGTAGCCGATCGCCGGGCCGAACCCGTCGAGGATCGGCACCCCGTTCCCCGGCGAGTTGAACCAAACCCCCTCGATCCGCCGCACCATCCACTCGCCGACATAGGTGATGAATTGCTCCGCGAGATCACTGTTTTCGGCCGCGTAATGCCCATCCTCGTCCTGCACGGCGACGTCGATCAGTGAAACGACCCAGTCGAACGCAGCGACGCTGAACCGGTCGTCCAGGGACGGACGCCCATCGCTGCCCCGTACCGCTTCCAGTCTCGGCAACGTCTCGCCGAACAACGACTCGAGCCGATCATCGATCGCGGCCTGGTCGCTCCACGCGAGCCAATCCGCGGACTGCTGGGCGTCGCTGTCGAAGAATCCGGGGTCCAGGTCGTGGTCGGCCGGAGTAGCGCGTTTCGAGTCGGTCTTCACATTCCCTCGCATGTGCAAGCCGGAGGTGGCGTGTCGGATATTAGACGATCCACTTGGGCTCTGGTTATCCGTACCGGCAAGCGCAAGAGGTGGTTTCGCTGCCGCTGTGAAGCTCGCCCCGGAGCTCATCGATGATGCGATGGGCCGGGTCGGCGAGCAGAGCTCACCACGACTCGCCGGGCGGTCCGCCCGGTGATCTTCCGAGGTCGCACACTGACCAGGCTCGTCAGCGGCGACAGCGGTGAGGTCTCGGCAAGGTCAGCCGAGGACTGGGAAGTTGGCGCGAATGACGTTGTGCGGATCCCGGTTTCGTTTGATTTCCCGCAACCGTGCCAGGGTGTTCGTATCGAAGGCCGCGGCGGCGGACTCCCCGGGAGCGAGGAACGTGTAGGGCTTGGCGCCGGTGACGCTCGGACCGAGCGCGCCGATGATCTCCTCGAAGCGGTCACCGATGGCGCCGAGTAGGGGTGGCAATCCGAGGCCGAGCAGGTACAGCGCATACGGTTCGGTCACCGCGCCTCGGGCGCCGCCATCGGACCGGTGTTGGGCGAGTGCGCCGCCCAGTCCGCGGATCTGCACGTTGAGCAGCGGTGCGACGGGTGCGTCGATGAGGGTCTTCACCACCGCGTCGCCGAGTTCGGTGAGCAGTTCGCCTCGCGAGAGCGACGGGCTCGGATCGGTGGGTTCGGCGGTGATCTTGCCGATCTCGGCCGGGCCGAGTTCGCCGCGGGTGTCGGCGATGATGCCGTCAATCGTGTCGAGCCGACGGGTCAGGCGCTGTCCCTCGACAGGATCGCCGAGGTAGGCGAAGTCGACGGCGACGGTCGGTGCCGCGCCGGGAATCTGGTAGCGCTGCAGCCACACCGACAGCTCGGCGGGTGCGCCGGCGGTGAGATCGGTGAACAGGTCGAAGGCCTCGCGGGTGCGGTCGGCCGACCACATCACCCGCCCGCCGTAGAGCCGGGGGAGCGCGAACAATTCGAATTCGAGGCCGGTGACGATCGCGAAATCGCCACCGCCGCCACGCAACGCCCAGAACAGCTCCGGATCGGAGTCGGCCGTGACTCGCTGCGGTCGCCCGCCGGCATCGACGATCTCGACGGCGCGCACCGCGTTCGCCGCCCACCCGTATTTCCTTGCGAACCAGCCGAATCCGCCGCCGAGGGTGTATCCGGTCACACCCACTCGAGGTCGAGGGCGGGGCGGACGTGAGTGAGCAGGAGGTCGAGGAAGCGGTCGGGCCGGCGGAAGGCCGCGAAGTGGCTCGCGTTCTCGATGAGGGCGAATTCCTTGATCGGGGCGCTGACGTCGTCGAAGAACCGCTTGGCCGATTGCGCCGGGGTGATGACGTCGTGTTCGCCTTGGAAGAGGAAGAACGGGATCGAGAAGTCGGTGCCCTCGGCCCATTCGTCGATCGTGACCGACTGCGGGGCAAGGCATTCGGAGAAGCCCATGGCCTTCATGTAGGTGCGGACCTCGCCGAGGGAGTGCAGCGGTGAGGTCAGCAGCGAACCCATGACGACCTTCTTGACGGTGTCGAAGGTGAGGGGGTCCGAGCCGACGGTGTGTTTGTTGTAGTGCGACCACTGCTCGGTCGTCCACGCCGAACGGTCTGCGCCCATGGCGGTGACGGCGGCGAAGTCCTTGTTCTTGCCGGATTCGTCCAGGCGTCGCAGCAGTCCTCGGTAGGCGGTGTGGTCGCGGCCGCCGTCACTGATGTTCTGATCGGTGCCGACATAGGCGGAGAACAACTCCGGGTTTTCGCGGGCGACGCGTAGCGCGATGAACGAACCGAACGAACAGCCCATCAGAACAACCCGGTCGACACCGAGCCGAGAGCGCATGTGCGCGGTGACCTCGAGGGTGTCCAGTTCCAGTCGCCGCAGACTCATCTCGCCCTGCCCGGTGGGCCCGGTCCGGCCGAAAGTCTTTCCCGCGCCGCGCATGTCCCAGCGCACCACAGTGAAGTGGCGCTCCCACTCGCGGGTGCGCCCGGTGTAGATGAGATTGGAAGCACCCGGGCCGCCGTGGATTTCGAGCAGCACCGGATTGCCGCGGTCCTCGCCGCGGATCGAGATCCACTGCTCGATCCCGCCGATACGCACGAACCCGGCTTCGTCGATGCCGTTCTCGGTGGTGATGCGCAGTCGCTGAGCGTACTTCGAGCCCGGGATACGCATGATGACTCCTTAAACTGTGTATGACCTAAACATTTGTGTTTAAGGTATAAACAGTTCTGAGAGATGTCAACACAAGACGTCCGGAGGAACCCTCGACACGGCTCGCGGCGGCGACGGCAAGTCCCGTGACCTGCATGCCCTGCTCTGAGGTGAACAACCGCAGCCCGCTCGCGGACCCGAGCCGGGGCTGACCGTCGCGGGCATCGCCGCCGCGGTCGCTCGCGCCGATGCCGAAGGGCTCGAGGCCGTTTCGATGAACGAGGTGGCCGCAGGGGCGCTGTTCGGCTGGCCGGGCACAGTGCACAGTTCGGCCGGGGGAGGGCTGGAAGATTCACCGTTGATCGTGATCGGTGGGCTGCTTACAGTACGAGAGGCTGTCCCAGACAGCTTTGTCGTGTGGTTGCTCAGGAGGTCTGGATGCGTAGGACTGGAATTCGTCGAACGATGTTCTCGGCGTTGTCGGTGTGCCTCGTGATGACTGCGGGGGCGGCGCGGGCCGAGCCGGAGTTTCCGCCGTCGTTCCCGCCGGATCAGAACCAGCTGCCGCGGTTGCCGGCGGAGCCGGATCTGTATGGGCGGCTGCCGATTCCGGTACCGGACCGGGATCCGTGGTACGACGAGCCTTCGGACCTCGCCGACTACGCGCCCGGGCAGATCGTGCGGAGTCGGGAGGTGCAGACTCGGCTGCTCGGAATCCCGTTCCCGGTGTACACGAAGCAATTGCTGTTCCGGACCAACGATGACCATGACAATCCGATCGTCACCGCCACAACGGTGCTCGTGCCGGGTATCCCGTGGATCGGTAGCCCGCGGCCGGTGGTGTCGTTCCAGGAGGCGATCGATTCCACCGATTCCTCGTGCAACCCGTCGCACACCCTGCAGGTCGGGACGATGAAAGAGTCTCTGCTGCTGCAGTACTGGCTCGAACAGGGGATGGCGATCAACATCCCGGACTATGACGGCAAGGCTGTCACCTGGATCACCGATGCCGAGGGCAAGATGGTCTTGGACAGCCTGCGTGCGATGAAGAACGACACCGGACTCGGTCTCGCCGATTCCGGGATCGCGCTCTACGGCTACTCCGGCGGCGGGTCGGCCACGATCCACGCCGCGGAACTCCGGCAGAGTTATGCCCCCGATGTGCGACTGCTCGGTTCAGCGTTCGGTGCCGCGCCGACGAACCTGACGTCCCTGCTGAGCTACGCGACCAACCCCGAGCCCGGCCTCACCGGGACGGTGAGCTTCGGCGCGTGGATCGGCCTCGCCATGTGGTCACGCGCCTACCCCGAGCTTGCGCCGCGCATCGATGAACTGCTGACCCCCGAGGGCCGTCAGATCCTCGCCGATGTCCAGCATCGCTGCTACGCCACGCTCGCGCTCACCGGCGCCTATCGCCCGGTCACCGAGTATCTGAAAGACCCCGCCACCAAGCTCGAGGACGTGCCCGAATTCGCGGAAGTGCTGGCGGAGAACAGCATCGGCCGCCACGTTCCCGATACGCCGTTGCTGTGGTGGCACGGCATGTGGGACGAGCTCATCCCACCCAGCATCATCCTGCCCACGGTCGACTCCTACTGGAATCGCGGCGCGGATCTGCGTTTCTACACCGTCCCGGCGCCCGAGCACATCGTCAACGCGGTCACCGGCTGGATCCCCGCCACCGCCTGGACCAGCGCCATCCTGCGCGGCCTGCCACCCGGGCCGGCTTTCAAGGCCGACTACCAGCCGCTCCCACCCGGATTCCCGGGAGCCTGAGAGCGCTCCGCATTGCTCACCAGCTGCCGTCGAAGAAGGCGGACAGCGCAGTCGCGGAGTTCATCGCCGCCGAAGTGTTCGCTGCCAGCAGGACGAGCGAGGCCGGCGACAGCAAGGCGGTGACGATCCCGGACGCGCACAAAAGACGCCTGCTCCGGGTGTCCGCGGACCGCACGAACCTGCTCCACGACACCGCGCTGAGGCCGAGGGCCGTGATCGCGAGAATCGCGGCGATGACGGCCATGGTGACGTGGTAACGCGCGAAATCGCGGACCATGTCGTCCACGGTTGGTGTGGCGCCGGTGGATTCGGTCAGCTGCTGCCGGATCTGGTCGCAGGCGGTGGTCAGCTGGGGGTCGTTCGCGCCGGACGGCAGCATCGGCAGCAAGGAGGAGAACGGCGCCACCGCCCCTTGGATGTTCGCGATCGCCACCAGAAGCGCCCCGAAAGCGAACATGCTGACCACCGCACCCGCCGTCGCCAGCGCGGATTGCTGCCCTGCGCCGAGCCCGCCGGCACGCAGATACGCCTTCCACAGCAACGCCGCCAGAGCGACGAGCGTGACGAGCAAGAGCACCGCGATCACGCCCTTGACCACATGAAAGCGGAACCAGTAGTCGATGACGCTGGTCAACGCCGGCGGCCGAGTCGAACCACCGGAATTCCAGTACGCCACAAAGCCATCACGCAAAGCCTGCCGCAGCGTGTCCTGATCAGCGAAGCCGCGGTTCCCCGTGTCGGCCAGTGGAGGAGGAGTCAGAACGAGCGCCGCGGCAAGGACCAGCACGAGAGCGGTCAGCGCCCCCAACACGCGACCGGGAACGATCGTGTCGAAGCGCACCGGAGCCGCCGAGCCGACCACGGATATTCCTTCCACTCGGATCCGACCACCCCTCCCATTCTGTGTGCGATTCACCGGCCCCGCCACGACCGGTGGCAGACTTGTCCGGTGACGGCCCCCAGAATAGAGCGGCACCAACGACTCTCGGATCAGCTGGGTAACCACAGCGACAACGAGCTCACCAAGCTCCTGGACAACGCCCGGTCCGTCAGCGTGGGGGTGGGCGGTAGCGCCGCGGTCCTCGACGTCGACGGCGTACCGGTGTTCGTCAAACGCATCCCGCTGTCCGAGCGGGAGCTGGCCCACCCGGCCTCCACCGCGAACCTCTTCGACCTCCCGCTGCACTGCCACTACGGAATCGGCGGGCCGAGCGTCAACACGTGGCGTGAGCTCGCCGCGAACAAGGTCGTCACCAACGCGATCCTGGCCGGCGAGACCGAGTCGTTCCCCATGCTCTACCACTGGAGGGTGCTGCCGGGCCGCCCGCCGATCGCGGCCGAGCACGCCGATATCGACAAGGCCGTCGCCGCCCAGGGCGGGTCGCGAGCGGTTCGGACCCGCCTGGAAGCGCTGGCCGCCGCCCCGTCCTCGCTGCTCCTGTTCTCCGAATACATCCCTCACGCGGCGGCGAACATGTTGCGCGACAACCCGGTCGACAAGGCCGCGACGATCGAGCACCGGCTCGCCGAGATCGTGACCTTCCTGCGAGATCACCAGCTGCTGCACATGGACGCCCACTGGGGCAACATTCGCACCGACGGCGAGCGGCTCTATCTCACCGACTTCGGCCTGGCCACCTCACCGCACTTCGACCTGTCGCCCGACGAGCGCGACTTCGTCGAACCACACCACCCACGACGCCGCCTACGTCGCCATGCGCCTGGTCAACTGGCTGGTGACCGAAGTCTGCGGGATCCCCATGCCCACCACGGGCGGCCCGGTAGCCCGCAACGAATACGTAATCCACTGCGCCGCAGGTCATATCCCGTCCGACGTCCCGCCCGTGGTGGCCGACATCCTGTCCCGCCACGCCCCTGCCGCCGCAACCATGAACGCTTTCCTCTGGAAGCTGTTCGACGGTGAACTCCACACGGACTACATCCCCGGCCGAATCGACCCGGCGTTCTCTCGCCGCGGTATCCGGCCGGATGAGTGCGTGTGCGGGGGAGTGCTCAGGCGTGGACGGGCCCGTCCGGGTGGGCGAGGCGGTGGGTGAAGGTGCCGTGGAATCCCCACGGGATGTGGTGGTTGAGCCAGGCGGTGGCCAGGGGGCCTTGTTCGGGGTCGCGGGCGTCGAGAACGAGGAGTTGGGAGCGGTTTTCGGTGAGGTCGTGGTTGAGCGCGAGGAGCCATCCGTCGTCTTCCGCGGCATCGGGGGTGCGGGGGACGAACAGGGGTTCGCCGACCGAGCTGTCACCGAGCTCGCACATCGTGGTGGCGCCGGTGTGGTGGTCGATTTTGGTGATGGCGTTGAACAATCCCGCGGGGCCACCCGCACCGGCGAGGTAGGTGTAGCGGTGTGCGCGGGTGGAGCGGCGCCAGTCGTACTGCGGGAATTCACCCGCGCGGTTCGAGAGTTCGCGTTCGATGATGGCGCCGGACTTGGTGATCCGATACTGCATGAGCCGTGAGTCCGGGAATTGCGGGGCGTCGGGGGTGTCGAGATTGACCATGCCCGTCATGGCGCGGAAGCGCTCCCACTCGGTATCCAGACGCACCAGTTCGATGACGACGTCGTCCCCGTCGTCGTAGGCGTTGGTCAGGTGCACGTGCAGCAGGGCGTCGTGCTCGACGATGCGTGGACGGCCCCCGTGTTTGGGCACGAGCAGGAATCGAGTGGCCTTGGCGGGCTTGAATTCCAGGGAATCGATGAACGAATCGGTGGCCAGTGCGATCTTGGGGATGTTCGGGAGCACGGGGTCGAGCACGAACACCATGGAGGAGCCGGTGAGCGCGAAGTCGTGATTCCAGGGCAGATCCCACAGGGGGACCGTCGCCAGCCGGTGGCACCGTCCCGCGCGGTCGATGCGGTAGGTGCGCAAGCGGGGCGTGGGTAGCAGGTCGAGTCCGAAGTTGTACATGTCGCCGGTGACCGGATCCCACTTCGGGTGCGCGGAGAACGCGCCGAGGAATCCGAGTCGACCGCCGAAGTCGGTGGGGCCCAGTGTTTCCAGGGAGTCTGGGTCGATGCGGTGCGGGTTGCCCATCTCCCACAGGGCCAGTAGCCCACCGGCGTAGTGGACGATATTGGTGTTGGCCACGTTCGCGGGGAGTCGTCCGATATTGGCGAGCGGGCCGCCGGGGATCTGGTCACCGACACCGCGGTAGCGCACCCGGTCGCTGGTCTGCCCGTGCTCGAAGTGTCGGGTGCGTACGTAGCGGTTGCGGAAACGCACCGACGAACCGTCGAGCACGAACTGCGAGATCATGCCGTCGCCGTCGAACACGTTGTGCAGCAGGGATTTACCGACCTGGAACTTGCCCGGTCCGATGCGGTACAGGGTGCCGGTCAGCTCGCGGGGCAGCCGGCCGTCGATCTGCTCGATCGTGTAGTCGTGCTCGTCGAGCAGGGGTGCGGTGGTGGCGCGATACGCGGTGAGGCTGGCGGTCATCGCGGATTCTCCTTTGAATCGCTAATCTGATGACAACTGTCATCTGATGACGTATGTCTGCCAATGTAGGGAGGGGTTAGAGTGCTGTCAATGGCCAGATCAGCAACCGCTCGCAGCTACGGCGGCATCAGCGCCGAGGACCGTCGCACCGAACGCCGTACCCGGCTGCTCGCCGCGGCGCGAGAAGTCTGGGGCGAGTCCGGACTGTCCGCGGTGACCGTGCGCGGGGTGTGCAAGCAGGCCGGGCTGATCGACCGCTACTTCTACGAGCACTTCGCCAACCGTGACGAACTCCTCGCCGCCGTCGCCGACCAGCTGCGCGAGGAATTGCTGTCCGTTCTGGTGCGATCCGGTCTGACCGCCGACGGGACCGCGGAGGACAAGCTCCGCGCGGCGTTGGGCGCGTTCCTGCAAGCCATCGCCGACGACCGACGCATCCACCGCATTATCGCCAGTGATTTCCATGCCGTGCCGGTCCTGGCTCAACGCCGCCGCGAAGTCCTGGCCACCATCACCGACCTCGTCGTTCAGAATGTCCCCGACGCCCTGCCCGGCGACTACGACCCCGAAGCGCTACGCCGCGCAGCCCTGTTCATCACCGGCGGCGTCAACCAGCTCATCGAGACCTGGCTCGACCACCCCACGGACCTGACCGCCGACCAACTCGCCGCTTCCTGCGCCCGCATGTGCGTCAGTGTCGTCGAACAGGCGCGACGCTGACCGCATCACTACCGGTCGGTTCCTCTTTTTCTCGACAGTTGTTCTGCCCCAAGCGAGGTGAATGTCGAAGCGGCCGAGGGCATCAAGGGCCCGCAAATCGGGATCACCCGCACATGGGCGTGAAAGCCACTGCCGCCGATAGGAAATACCTCGTGGAACCGATGGTCGCGGAGTTTCCGTTACTCCGCGATCTCGGTTCGCCGGCACCACAGGTATACGGGCAGCCGGCCTTCGGGAGTCTCGATATGTCCGGGTGAGTTCTCGAAATGCTCGTAACCACCGCGGTGCTGGATCTTCACCTCTTCACCCGGTGACGGGAGCGGAACGATTCGAGTGGGAAGGTCGGCCGGTCCGCCTTCGAGGAATGCCATCGGGTCCATCACACGCTCCTTCGGTGCTCGACCAGGTCGGCGTCATTCCTTCGGTTCAGTCTCCGGTGCCGACGTGCCGGACGGTGGTGTCGGGTCCGGGACTCATGATCGTCTCGTGCCCGTCGTCGTATCGGACGCGGTACAACGGAGAGGCTTCCTCTCCCATTACCTCGATAACCTCGGCCGTATGGTCGGGTTGTCCGACAGTCCGGCCGTGAACCAGAAACTGGTCACCTACGCTGGCTTTCATAACGAACCCCTTCTCGGCGAGTGCTGATCCGGTGATTGCTTTCCCGATCCGGCCGCAAAGATCCTGGCGAAAACGGCTATACCTGGAGACTACCGCCGACCGGTCCTCGAAGACTCGTCAAGGTCCTCCCGAATCAGTGCTTCTTCGTGACGGGCAGCGCCTGAACGACCAGCACCACGATGGTGCCGACGACGAATCCGATGACCGCCGACGCGGCCGTGTTCGTCAGCCACGCCATCAGTCCGCCGACGCCGGGGATGGCATCGCGGACAGCCTCCTCGGCGTGGTGCACCCACGCGTACGGTGTGTGCCAGCCGAGCGTGTCGGTGCCGCTGAGCAGAATGTGCCCGCCGACCCAGAGCATCGCGACCGTGCCGATGATCGACAGCGCCGCCAGCAGTTTTGGCATTCCCGTCACCAGTCCGCGGCCGACGACCTGCACGGACGTCGAGGAGCGCTGGGCCAGTGCCAGCCCGACATCGTCCATCTTCACGATGACGCCGACGACGCCGTACACCGCGGCGGTGATGACCACCGCGACGATGGCCAGAATGATCAGCCGCGGGAAGAACGACTGGTGGGCAACCTCGTTGAGGGCGATCACCATGATCTCGGCGGACAGGATGAAGTCGGTGCGGATGGCGCCCGCGGTCATCGCCTTCTCATCGGCGACGCCCTCGGATTCGGGGCCGTGGCTGTCGTGGTGCAGGAACCGGCCCAGCACCTTCTCGGCGCCTTCGAAGCACAGGTAGGCGGCGCCGACCATCAGGATCGGCGTGAGCAGCCACGGCGCGAACTGGCTGAGGATGAGAGCCGCCGGAAGAATGAAGACCAGCTTGTTGCGCAGCGATCCGATGGCGATCCGCTTGATCATCGGAAGTTCGCGGTCGGCCGTGATGCCCTGCACGTACTGCGGTGTCACGGCGGTGTCGTCGATGACCACACCGGCGGCCTTGGCGGTCGCCCGCCCGGTGGCCGCGCCGATGTCGTCGAGGGAAGCAGCCGCGAGCCGGGCCAGCACGGCCACGTCATCGAGGAGTCCGAACAGGCCTGCACTCATGCCTGGCAGGTTACCGGCCCGGCCGCTGGGATCGGCTATCCGGACATCCCCGCCGACTCCGCCACCCCTCGCCCGCCGGATCATCGTGCCCGGTCGCGCGTCAGGGCTTCGGTGGCGACCAGCCCGCGTCGAGCAACTGCTTTGCCAGGTCGTCCGCCTGACGGATGCCTGCCTGGAACGCCGCCGGCCAGCTGGTGACGACGTCCGGAGTGGTGTCGAACCCGTCGATGATGTCGAGTGTGGCCGCGTCGGGGCTGAAACGGACCACGGTGCCTGCCACGGTGGCCGCGAGTTCGGCCTGAACCAGTTGCGGTGGAAAACGGTGTGCCAACGGTTCTATCAGGAGAAGGACGTCCGAGTCCGCGGCGAGGTCGGCGTTGGTGGGCGACCACACCCCGCCGTCGATGTAGTAGCGGTCTGCGACGACGACGGGCGGGAAGGTACCGGGAAAGGAACGGCTCGCCGCGACAGCGGTGGCCAGCGGTACACCGCTGCCGCTGTCCCAGACCCGGCGCTCACCGGTGGCCGCGTCCAGGACCGCGATCCGGAGCCGGTGATCGGGCCAGTCGTTGCCGCCGACCAGCCACTCCATCGGTGCGATATGCGCCGGCCCGGCGGGCTCCACGGTCATCGCCAACCGCCCCACCTCCCGCCGCACCGTCTCGCGATCCACCGTCCGGTCCGCGATCACCGAGAAGACCTTGGCGAGCAGCTCCGGTATCACCGCCCTCGGCGACTCCGCGCTGCCGGGACGGCGTGGATCGTCGGCGAACGAATCCAGATCCCGCCCCACGATCAGCGCGGCCCCGACGATCGCACCCGCGGACGTGCCGACGATCGAGTCGGCCGACCCCACATCGATTCCCCGGCGGCGCAATTCAGCGGCCAAACCCGCCATCCACGCCGAACCGAGGACGCCGCCGCCACCCAGAACAACCGAACGCCTCACGGCCCCAACGGACATGTGATCGACACTGTGACTCCCCATGCCGCGATCCTAACGACGTTCGCCATCGTCGCCGGGCGTTGCGCGAAGTCGGCCGCGGGGCTGCGCCGGCATGGACAGTCGGATCACGCTCGGCCGGTGTCGATGTGGCTGACGGTGCCGTCGGGGCCGACCGTGCGTTGCCGGCGGGTGCGCATCTGGCCCAGGTGTCGTTCCGGTGGTCGGCGACCGAGGTCAGGGCGTTGTCGGATGCCGAGATGACGCGTGCGGGGATACCCGCTGCCACCACCGGAAGTCGAGCCGCTCACGCTTCAGCGGCGTGGCCCGCTCGCTCGCGGTCGCCGGCGTGTCTGCTGAGAAATTCCACTTCGACGCGCAGCACGTCGGTGTGGTCGAGACCGCCCGCGTACACGTCGTAGTGCCCGCCGCGGCTGCGGTAGAGCTCGCCCCGGGGAGCTCGGGAGGCGGCCCGGGCGGCCGGTCCGGTCGGAGCCATCGAGTCGGTTTCGGCGACGACCATCAGCAGGGGGCAACGGATTCGACCGGCCGCCAGGACCGGACGGTGCACGGCGATGTCGAGCAACGAACGCGCGGTGATCCGATTGGGCCACGGCTCGCCGTCCGCCGGGGTGAGCCGATCCAGCCCATCGAGCGCGTCATTGGTGGCGATCACGCCGTGGCTGCCGGGTCCGACGCTGACCGGCAAATACCTCGGCGGCTTGCCCGCGATGCCCGCGAACAGGTCGGCCACCGCGGTGGCGGTGAGCCGCAGCGCGCGAGCCGGGGGGACCTTCGCCATCCCGGCCGGGCCGTCGACGAGGGGGCATTGCGCGATGGCGCCCGCCAATCCGGGATCGTTGGCGGCGACATCGAGGATGTGCATGCCGGCGAAAGACGTTCCCCAGATGAACAATCGGTCGTTGTCGATCGACTCGTGGTGGCGCGCCCAGGACAGCGCGGTGCGGTAGTCCTCCCGCTGTCGGCGGATCGACAGGAGTTCGCGCGGTGTGCCGCCGGACCGGCCCCAATGCCGGTAGTCGAACACGAGGACGGCGAAGCCGTTGTCGGCGAAGACTTCCGCGAACGGCGCGAGCCCGGCGGCTTTGACTCCGCCGATGCCGTGGGCCATCACCACCGCCGGGTGCGGTCCCGGTGTCGACGGTAGGTAGAGCCAGCAGTCCAGTTCGGTGTCCGCGCCGGCCGGGATACGCACATGCTCTCGGGTGAAGCTGGTCATCACAGGTCCTTGGCTGTCGAGTCGAAAGTGATGGTGCCGCCCGCGGATCGGGCGAGATCGGCGCCGAACAAGGCGCCGGGAGTGAACGCGCCGGGGCGGCCGTCGCCGTCGGCCAGCCGGGCCGCCACCCGGGCCGCCACGCGGCTGGTGAACGCGTAACCCTCACCCGTCCGCAACCACGCCTGGCGGCTTTCTCCGCCTTCCCATTGCGCGTACGCGTATGCCCACGACGTATCGCCCTGCGCGCTCGGCGGGGTCAGTTTCCAGCGGTCGATGAGCCGGATCACGCTGCGCCGCACCGCATCGACCCGCAGGATCGCGCCCACGACCGGCAGCACGGCTCGGGTCGCGCGGCCGGTGGGCACCTCGCTGGAGGTCGCGATCACGTCCCCGGCGCCGGAGGCGCGGAGCGCGGCTTCCAACTCGCCGGTCGGTACCGCCACCGTGGGACGCGTCGTCCCGTCGGGCAACGGGACGTGTTGCAGGTGCGCCCCGAGCCGCGTCCGCTCGAGGCGGCCGCCGCGGTAGATCAGCCCGCCGGTCGCCGCGGCGTCCACGACGCTGGCCAGGACCGCCGGTCCCAGGCCGTCGACGACAGGCATCGCCGCGACCCGGACCCGGGTCGGGGCCGGGCGTCCCGCGCACAGCTCGTATACCAGCGACTCATTGGCCAGGACGCCGAATCCCGCACCGGTCACCAGCGTCGACCCCGCGGCTCGGGCCGCCGAATCCAGCTCCAGCAACGAACGCACGGGCTCGAATTCGTTGGCCAGATCCACGTAATGACTGCCCGCCTCCACACAGGCTCGCGCGGTCGGGACGGTCGTCGCACCGAATGGCCCGACCGTGTTGACGACGACATCCGGCTTGTCCGCGGTGATGCGGCCCGCCGGATCGTCGGTGACCAGTGTCCGCGGCGGCGGCCCGCCCGGCGTTTCGACCGCGGCGGCGGCCGCGGCCAGCCGTTCCGCATTGCGGCCGACCAGCACGATCTGGTGGCCGCCGGTAGTCGACTCGGCACTGATGCTGCGTCCGGCGCGGCCGGTCGCGCCGATGATCCAGATTTCGCCCATGGGACATACGCTACAACTTGTAGCGTATGTACGGCAAGGGTCATTCGCTACACTTCGTAGCGTATGTCTGAGAAGAAGAAGTCCGCCGCCATGGGCCGCCCTCGAAACGCGGCCCTGGATGCCGCCATCACCGCCGCCGTCGAACAGTTGCTGCTGTCCGACGGCTACAACGCGGTGACCGTCGACCGGGTCGCCACCCTCGCCGGTACCACCCGCACCGCGCTGTACCGCCGCTTCCCGGGCCGCGTCGCACTGCTTACCAGCGCCATCGCCGCGCACTTCGGCACCGACCCCGCGCCCGACACCGGCAACCTGCGCGACGACCTGATCGAGCTGCAACGCCGACAGGTCGAGTTCTTCCACACCCCGGTCGTCGCGGCGGGCATCGCCGGACTGCTCGGCGATCTCGGCAGCGACCCCCGGTGGAGCGCACTGTTCCACGAGGGCTTCATGGCGCCGCGCCGCCGCTCGACCGAGGCGATGTTCCAACGCGCCGTCGACCGCGGCGAAATCCCACCCTGCACCCACCCCGCCCTCGTCTCCGACATCCTGACCGGGCCGCTGCTGCTGCACGCCATGCTCCCGGCCACCGGACCGCTCGACGACGCCCTCATCACGGCCACTGTCGACGCCGCCCTGCACCTGCTGAACAAGGGCCTGAGCGACACGTAATCCACTGTGCCGCAGCGGTGCCGGACGATCGGATTTCGGCGGTGAGCCAGTCGCCAGGCATGTTCGCGGTCGCCGACCGCGTGCAGCGCCACCGCCGAGAACAGTGGTGCCGCAACGAAGTCGGCGACCGCGAAGCCGAATTCACGCCCGTGCCGGAGTTCCGCCGCTAGCGCGCGCGGGCCCCGGATCGAGTGGGGGTCAGACGGACGACACCGCTGTAGGGCTGGTCGCCGGGCGCCCGCGGGTCCGGCTGCTGGGCTTCGAATTCCTCGGGGGAGCCCGGGAGCGCGAGCCGATCGAAGCGAGCGGCGGCGACGACAATCGATTCGAGGTAGGTGGCGTCCCAGCCGAGGTGTTCGAAGTAGGCGACACCCTCGGCGGGCAGGAAGGTCCACCGTGCGCGCCGCAGCAGGCCCTCGTTGCGGTCGGTCATCAGGTGCGCGACACCGGCCGAACTGACATCGAGACACCATCCGGCGATTTCGGGCCGGGTCAGCGCCGCGGACAACGCGGTCACGTCGGCCTCGCGCAGGTACATCACCAATCCTTCGGAGATCACCAGCGCCTGGCGTACATCGGTGAGCGCCGAGTCGAGATACGTTGTGACAGCGACGGAATCGGTGACATCCAGGGCGGTCCTGGTCAGCCGGCACCGCGGTGTCTCCGCGGCGAGCACCGTGTTCTTCTCGGCGATCAGGCCGGGCAGATCGGCTTCGATCCACCGCAGCTCGGCCGGTAGATCCATTCGATACGGCCGGGCGTCCAGTCCCGCGCCGAGATTCAGCACGAGATCGCAACCGGCCGCGACCGCCTCGGCGATCTGGTCGTCGATCAGCCGGGTGCGGGTGACCAGGAACCAGTCGTCCGCCATCGACTGCCCGGCGGCCGCGGCGATCTCGCGGCCGCGCGGACCGGCCAGGCGGTCGGCCAGCGGGTCGCGGAACAACGCGTCCGGCCGGGCGGATTCGATCGCGCGGTGCGCGGCCACCCACCGCGCGGTATCGGACACATGAGTGACCAGTGGCTGCAACGACATTCGGCTCAACTCCTTCGCCCGCCCGATCGGTATCGGGTGCCCTCTACATTTATAGAGGATCGAGGCGGGGGATCGGGTGTGGGTTGTGCCACGCCGAGGAGACCTTGTGCCGTGACCGCGCTGGTCACCGTGCGCAATCTCGAACTCCCCGCCGCTGGGAACATGTCGAGCCGAGAGTCAGCGAGCGGTGCGGCCGAAAGCCGTTGCCGCCCGCGTCGCGAGGGCCGCGCCGCGCATCATCCATTTGAAGGAGCCGGTCCGCGGGCCCGGCAGCAATCCGGCCGTCTGTACGGCGTCGACCAGGTCGTAGAGGGTTTCGCCCTCGTACATGAGGCGGTCGGTGTTGAAGTGGTAGCGGTCCACGGCGGTGCACTGGACGAAGGCGCCGTTGCCCGGGATGGAGACGGCGTCGTCGCCGTACGGGTGCAGTTTCAAGGGGCCGCGGAGGTGACCGCTGCCGTAGTAGCGCACCACTATTCGCACCTCGCCGCCGGGCGTGATGTCGACGAAGGACTGGCCCGGGATGGGGTCGTAGCGCCAGTCGGGGATGGCGTCGAAGAAGGCGAAGTTGTAGGCGACGAACTCGTCGAGGCCGACGATGGTGGCGCCCAGGGTGGTGACGTCCTTGTAGCGGAGGTCGGGGGTGTAGAGCTCGTGGTTGTAGCTCATGTCCCGGGCTTGCCAGCTCCACCAGTACTTCTTGGCCCAGTCCAGGGTCCAGGCGATGTCCAGGCCGTGGTCGGCGTAGAACGCGATCTTCTGCTCGTATTCGTCGAACCATGCGGTGGTCATGGCGGTCAGGGCCTGCTCGTCGAGGACTTCGACCGGGGCGGCTCGGTTGCTCAGGATCTTCGGGATCGGTGGGGCCAGGCGGGATTGTGCGAGGGCCTGCTGGAACTGGTGGTCGGTGAACATCGCGACTCCATCGGGAAGCAACTGCTTTCTGAAGCAGATGCTTCCTGATATCGTCTCGGTGTGTCAAGGAGCTATGGCGGGCGCAGCACCGACGACCGGGTGGCGGACCGGCGCGTCCGGCTCATCGAGGCCGGGACCGCGATCGTCGGAACGGAAGGCGTTGCCGCACTGGGCATGCGGGCCGTGTGCCGTGAGGCGGGATTGAGCCAGAAGTACTTCTACGAGAGCTTCGCCGACATCGACGACCTGCTGCACGCGGTGTACCTGGCGGCGCTCGGGCAACTCGAGGAGGCCATCCGGCCCGCCATGGGGGCCCGCGATCTGGCCGGGCTGTTCGACGCGGCCGCCCGGCTGCTGGAGTCCGACCCGCGCATCTGCCGAATCCTGCTGATGGAACCCGTCGCCGACGCCCGCCTGCGCCGGTACGTCCGCGACACCATTCCGGCCATCACCACCGCCGCGCTCGGCGACCTCGTCGCCGGATCGCCCGACGACCCGGCGATCCGGATGCGGTTCTCCGGGCTGTTCGGGGCGATCATCTCCCTGTACGTGGAGTGGACCGAAGGCAGTCTCGGCACCGACCGGGCCGCCTTCGTCCAGCATGTCTCCACTGTCGCAACACAACTCGTGCCACAGCTCGGCGCGGTCACCCGGTCCTGATCGCAGGCTCAGGACCGGAGCGCCTGCCGTACCCGGGCGGCCTCCCGGGTGAGGTGGTCACGCTCGGGCACGGTGGTGGCCACGCGGGATGCCTCCGCATAGAGGTCCGCGGCCTGCTCGAGGTCCCCGGCCCGTTCGTGGAGGTAGGCGCGGGCCGCGGTGTGGCGCGGCAGATTCGGGTCCAGGTCGGCCAACTCCGTCAGCCCGGCTCGCGGCCCGTCCGCCTCACCGACCGCCACCGCGCGATTCAGCCGCACCACGGGGGTGTCGGTGAGCTGGAGCAGTTCGTCGTACCACTCGACGATCTGCACCCAATCCGTCTCGGCGGTGCTCGGGGCATCCGCGTGCAGCGCGGCGATGGCGGCCTGGGCCTGGTACTCGCCCAGCCGGTCGTGGGCGAGCGCGGCTTGCAGTATCGCCACGCCCTCGGTGATCAGGACTGTGTCCCAATGGGATCGGTCCTGCTGCGCCAGCGGCACCAGCCGGCCGTCCGCCCCGGTGCGGGACGCGCGGCGCGCGTGATGCAGCAGCATCAACGCGAGCAGCCCCGACACCTCGGGCTCCTCGGTCGCGGCGACCAGCTGGCGCGTGAGCCGGATGGCCTCGGCCGCCAGGTCGACCTCCCCGCTGTAACCCTCGTTGAACACCAGATACAGCACCCGCAACACCGTCCCCAGATCGCCGGGCCGATCCAGCGGTTGCCCCGTGATCCGCCGCTTCGCCCGGCTGATCCGTTGCGCCATGGTCGCTTCCGGCACCAGATAGGCCGCCGCGATCTGCCGAGTCGTCAACCCGCCGACCGCCCGCAGCGTCAACGCCACGGCCGATCCTGGCGACAGTGAGGGATGCGCGCACAGGAAGTACAACCACAGCGAGTCATCGGTCGCGGACACCGGCCCCGTCGCGGGCTCCTCCTCCACGGCGAGTTCCCGTCCCCGCCGCGAGGTCTCGGCCCGCGCGGCATCCACGAACTTCCGCCACGCGACCGCGACCAGCCACCCTGTCGGATCCCGCGGCGGATCGGCCTCCCACGTCTCCAACGCCCGGATCAGCGCCTCCTGCACCGCGTCCTCGGCGGCCGCGAACTCGGCCCCGCGGCGCACGAGCACGCCGATCACCGCGGGGACCAGCTCACGCAGCAGCGCCTCGTTCACTCGGTCGCCGCCGCCGACTCGCTCAGGAACGGCCGCAGCTCGAGCCACTCGTGAATCGGCTTCCCGCCCGCCCCCGGCGCCGCCGACAGCTCCCCGGCCAACTCGATCGCCCGCTCGTAGGAGTCGACGTCGATCACCATCCATCCGGCGATCAGATCCTTCGTCTCCGCGAACGGCCCGTCCGTCACCGGCGGCCGCCCCTCCCCGTCGTACCGCACCCAGGTCCCGGTCTGCGCCAGCGCCTGCCCGTCCACGAACTCCCCGCTCCGCTCCAGCCGATCCGCGAAGTCCCGCATGTATTGCACATGCGCGGTCACCTCCTCCGGCGTCCACTGGTCCATCGGCACGTCATTGACCGCCGCCGGTGCGCCCCGATAGTGCTTGAGCAGCAGATACTTGGCCATGATGTCTCCCTAGGTTCGCTCCGACCATCTCGGTCGAATGTGTCTGTCACCCCTGGGACGGAGCCACCCGCCCATTCTCGACACCCACCGCCGACAAATTTCGGAACCGACCGACATGCGTGTCAGCGACCGCGTCAGCCCGCCATCAGTGCGCTGTCAGCGACGCCGGACAAGGTACTCCCATCGAGCAAGAACGGCCCCGAACCAGACCGGATCGGGAGCCACCACAACAGCTTTCGAAGGAGCCCACCATGTCCGCCACCCTCACCCTCACCGCCCAGGACCAGGCCACCATCCGCTCGGCCGCCTACGGCGCCGTCTCCCTGCTGGCCGCCGCCTCCGCCAAGCCCAGCAAGGCCGCCAGCGCCGGCTCCCTCGCCCTGCTGTCCGCCACCGGCCCCGTCGGCCACCTGCTGAACGCCAAGTCCAAGGACATCCACCTCCCCGGCAAGACCGTCGCCCAGCTCGCCGACCAGGTCCTCCCCGCCCTCACCACCGCCACCACCCTCCTCACCCACCAGGACCCCGCCGAAGCCGACAACTTCGGCACCACCGTCCTGACCGCCCTCGAAGCCGCCGCCGCAACCACCCCCACCCCCCACCCCGCCGTCACCGAAATGACCCGCAAGATCACCGAGGCCCTTCACGTCGCATGACCGACCCCTCTGCCCGCGCCGACTTCCGAGTCGGCGCGGGCCTTTCGGCTTTCCGCCCCGTCTTCTCGGACGCGCGGCTGTTCGCCCAGGTCCGAAGCGGCTTGTAGCGCCCCGACTTTCGGGGGCGTGCCCCGGTGGGAGTGGTCTGGCCCAATAGGCTTCTGAGCGGTGAAAGGGGGGATCGAACGTGGTGGTCGGGGTGGAGATCGAGTTCGATGGGGTGACTCTCGAACAGTACGAATGTGTGATGGGGGTGGTGGGGGCGCCTGCCGGTGGGCCGATGCCGGATGGGGGGTTGTTCGGGTGGGTCGTGGCCACGGAGAGCGGGATTCGGGTTGCCGAGGTGTGGGAGTCGGAGGCGGCGTTTCGGCGGTTCGCTGCCGAGCGACTCATTCCGGTAGCCCGGCGGATCGGGATTGCCGGGGCGCCTCGGGTCACCTTTCGTGATGTGCTCGGATCTGCGAGACCTGGTGGCCTCGGGTGTTAGCGCGGGGCTAACGCGGGTTCGGTGCTGCGTCGTGGACCGGGGTCATTCGGGGCGGTTGGCTGAATGGCATGACGGATAACGGGATTGGGCAGCGAGCCGGGCGTGCGGTTGTGGTGGGGGGTGGGTCGGGAATGGGGTTCGCCATTGCCGATTCACTGCTTTCGGAGGGGTACGAGGTGGTGATCGTCGGGCGGTCGGAAGAACGGCTGGCCGACGCCGTGCGGGAGTTGGGGGACGGGAAGGTCAGTGCCGTCGCGGCGGATGTCTCTGATGAGCGGCAGGTTTCGCGGGTGTTCGAGACGGTGGGGACCGTCGACCATGTGATCAGTACCGCGGCGGATGTGGCGGGGACGTATGGGCCGATCGCCACTTTCGATTTCGAGAAAGGGCGCGGGTTCATCGAGACGAAACTGATCGGGTCGATGCTCTTGGCCAAGCACGCGCGGCTCAGCGACAACGGGTCGCTCACCGTCGTTTCCGGGATCGCGGCGTATCGGCCGGCGGCGGGTGGGGCGATGGTGGCGGCGGTGAACGCGGCATTGGAGGGGTTGGTGCGGGCGCTCGCGGTGGAGTTGGCGCCGGTGCGGGTGAACGCGGTGTCGCCGGGGTGGGTGATGACCGGGATCTGGGAGGCGATGCCGTGGCCGGACAAGGAGGAGCGGTGGCGGGCGATGGCGGAGAAGTTGCCCGCGCGGCGGCTGGGCCAGCCGGAAGATATTGCGGTGGCGGTGGTTTCGCTGCTGAAGAGCGCGTTCGTCACCGGGACCGTGGCGCACGTGGACGGCGGGCACCGGCTGGTGTGAGCCGGTGCCGGGCGCTGGTCAGAGGGTGATGTGGGTGCAGTCCACCGACAGCCCGCACGCCACCGCGGAGGGGGAGAGCAGGGCGTAGCTGAGCAGGTTGCTCGCCAGTTCGGGGATGCCGCCGTGCTGGTAGGCGTACTCCAGGACGCCGACGCTGCCTCCGCCTCCGCTGCCGCTGTCCGCGACCGGGGCGGGAGCGGCGGGCTCGAGGGTGAGGGGAGCGGCGGCGGCCGAGGCCACGGTGCCGAGGGTGAGGGCGGCGGCGGCCGCGCCGGTGACGAATGCGCGCTTCATGCGGGTCCTTCGGATATGGCTGTGCTGCACCGGCATCTGGGTGATGCCGCGGCAAAGAGTACTTATCGGACGTCCCGGGCGCGGGTTAACCGGGACAGCCGTCCGAAGAAGTTAGGATTGCGCAGAATTCGAGAGCAGGGTCCGGCACGAAACGACCGACACGTTCAGGAGATTCGGCATGTCCTATGCGGTGGATTTCACCACGGTCTCGACCGTCGGCCTGGAGTCGTCCCCGGTCGCACCCGCCCTGGCGGGCCTGCGGGCCAACGAAGCCCGCTACTTCAAGAACAAATACGACCACGTCTTCACGGTCGAGCCCGCGAGCAAGGCGAAGAAGACCATTGCCTGGGTGAGCAAGATCCTCGCCGACGAACGCCGGATCGTCATCGAGTCGAAGCCGCTCGAGGCAACGGAATTCGAAGTCGAGGGCATTCGCATGGCCTATGTCTTCTACGAGAGCGGCCTGTCGATCAACGTGATGTACACGCTCGAGGACTCCGGCAAGCGCGCCGTCGGATTCAAACTCTCCGACGGCATGGAAGTCCCCGAGGAGCTGGACTCGTTCAAATTCGCCCGGCAGAAGTCGAAGCTGGCGGGCACTATTCGAGGGTCCTTCTTCGTCATCAAGGGCGAGTACTGACCCTCGATCCGAAGCGTCAGTGGGCTTCGCTCAGCCAGATGGCTTCGGCGGCGATGCTGCCCAGATCGATGGTCCGCTCCTGCACCCGCACCGCGATGGTCCCCGCGAAGTCGCGCCGCTCCACCACCGCGATCGGCGTATCCAACGCGATGCCCAGCGAATCGAAGTACCGCAGCATCGCCGGATCGGAATCGGAAATCCGTGCCACCCGCCCGGATTCACCCGCCCCGAAATCGCTGAGCTGCCGCGCCGGGGGAGTCGGCACCGCCCCGTCCACCGACGGGATCGGGTCGCCGTGCGGATCCCGGTCGGGATGCCCGAGTTTGGCGTCGATCCGCTCCATCAAGGTCTCCGACACCGCGTGCTCGAGCACCTCGGCCTCGTCGTGCACCTCGTCCCATCCGTAGCCGAGCTCGTTGACCAGGAACGTCTCGATCAGCCGGTGCCGCCGCACCATGGCGATGGCGGCCCGCCGCCCGTCCTCGGTCAAGGTGATGGCCCCGTACCGGGCGTGCTCGACCAGACCCTGATCGGCCAGCTTGCGGACCGCCTCGGACACCGTCGACGCCGACACGCCGATCTTCTCGGCCAGCAGCTTCGTCGACACCTTCTCCTGCGACCACTCCTGCGCGGTCCAGATCACTTTCAGATAGTCCTGGGCCACCGACGACAGCACCGGTGCGACGCTGGACGCCCCGCTCGCGGCGGTGAGGGTGGTCCCGTGGGGTGCGGAAGGTGCGGACGGATCGGCCAGCTCGCGGCGGGTGGCGATGTCTCGTTTTCCGGGCACGTAACCGAGCTTAGGCACATGCCGCGCGGTTTCACACATCGGCGCGCTCGCTGGTAGAGGCACCCGCCGCCGAGCGCCCCGGACCGGTGAACACACGGTGACGGGCATGCTTCCGGCCGTGGACTTCCGCACGGCGGAATATTGTCCGAGACGCGCTTTGCGTAGGCTTCCGGTGTGCAGAGATGGCGAAGCCTCGAGGAGATGCCCGCGGACTGGGGCCGGTGTGTCCTCACCATCGGGGTGTTCGACGGCGTGCACCGCGGGCATACCCAGCTGATCAGCCGCGCGGTGAAATCCGCTGCGGTGCGCGGCGTTCCGTCGGTGCTGATGACCTTCGACCCGCATCCGGTGGACGTGGTGCGCCCGGGAACGCATCCGCCGCAGCTGTCCACCCTGGACCGGCGCGCGGAACTGGTCGAGGAACTCGGCATCGACGTGTTCGTGGTGATGCCGTTCACCCGCGACTTCATGAAGCTCACCCCCGAGGAGTACGTCGAGGAACTGCTGGTGAACCGCCTGCACGTGTCCGAGGTCGTGGTGGGCGACAACTTCACCTTCGGCAAGCAGGCCGCCGGCACCCTCGACACCATGCGGGAGCTGGGCAACCGCTACGGCTTCGAGGTCGACGGCGTGC
Source organism: Nocardia sp. CA-145437 (assembly GCF_050956485.1). Lineage (NCBI taxonomy): Bacteria > Bacillati > Actinomycetota > Actinomycetes > Mycobacteriales > Nocardiaceae > Nocardia > Nocardia sp. CA-145437. Next base: position 2,461,200 of record NZ_CP191204.1, read on the forward strand.
AGCTGCTGGGCGAGCACGCGGTCACCTTCTCCTCCACCTACATCCGCGGCTGCCTGTCCGAGGGCAATGTGGGCGCCGCCGCCGAGGCGCTGGGCCGCCCGCACCGCGTCGAGGGCGTGGTCGTGCACGGCGACGGTCGCGGCAAGGGCCTGGGCTTCCCGACCGCCAACGTGGCCCCCACCATGCATGCCGCCATCCCCGCCGACGGCGTGTACGCGGGCTGGTTCACCGTCCTCGAGCCCGGCGACCCGCTGGCGGGCACCCGCCACATGACCGCCATCTCGGTCGGCACCAACCCGACCTTCGACGGCCGCAACCGTACCGTCGAGCCCCATATCCTCGACTTCGACGCCGACCTCTACGGCAAGCACGTGGCCGTCGACTTCGTCGAGCAGCTGCGCGGCATGCGCAAGTTCGAGTCGATCGAGGAACTGGTCGAGGCCATCCGCCGCGACTGCGATCAGGCCCGCAAGGTGCTCGGCGGCGAGGCCGACGACTAGGCCGCGCCAGGGCCGATTTCCGCGACAGTATCGCCTCCGGTAGGCTGTCACGTCGGGTTTGCTGCGGTCCGCGGCGGCTGCCCGGGCCGGGTTGTCCCGGCCTCCTCCGAGCGCGGTCTGAAACAAGGAGTATCTGTGGCTCTCACCACCGAGCAGAAGTCGGCCATCCTCGCCGAGTACGGCGTCCACGAGAAGGACACCGGTTCCCCGGAGGCGCAGATCGCGCTGCTGTCGAAGCGGATCGCCGACATCACCGAGCACCTCAAGAAGCACAAGCACGACCACCACACCCGCCACGGTCTGATGGCGCTGATCGGTCGTCGCAAGCGGCTGTCGAAGTACCTGCAGGACAAGGACATCAACCGCTACCGTTCGCTGATCGAGCGTCTCGGCCTGCGTCGCTGATTCCAGCCGCGGACCCCTCGGCCCACGAGGTGACACACCTGGTGAGCGGAGGTAGTTGACGAACCGGCCAACGAGGAGGCATAGAATCCTTCTCGTTGGCCTTTCGTATATGTGGCCGGAGGTTCCCCACGAGGGGGGACACGGCCGGATATACGCCGACACGAGCCGTATGCACCCGTCGCGTGGCGTCGGTCTTCGGTAGTGGCTTTTCGGGGCGCGAAGTATGAGATGAACCATGCGCGCCCGGAGGGCTTCGATCGATGACCGCCTCCGCGTCGCCGTATCCAAGGGGATACCGGCCGGGTGTGCGTTGCGGCAGCCACGAGGGCTGCCGCGCGCCCATGCCGGGTACGGCTTGCCTGCCGGTGGGCACGTGAACGAACACGTGCCGGATCCGGCGAAGACGAGAGGTTGAGATAACAAAGATGTCCGACACCCAGACCAGTTCCGCCGCCGAGGTCGAGCCCGGCGTTTTCGAGTCCGTCGCCCTGATCGACAACGGTGCTTTCGGTACTCGCACCATCCGTTTCGAGACCGGCCGCCTGGCCAAGCAGGCCGCGGGTTCCGTGGTCGCCTACCTCGACGACGAGACCATGCTGCTCTCGGCCACCACGGCCTCCAAGCAGCCCAAGGACCAGTTCGACTTCTTCCCGCTGACGGTGGACGTCGAGGAGCGCATGTACGCCGCGGGCCGCATCCCCGGCTCGTTCTTCCGTCGTGAGGGCCGCCCCTCCACCGACGCGATCCTGACCTGCCGCCTGATCGACCGGCCGCTGCGCCCGTCGTTCGTCGACGGCCTGCGCAACGAGATCCAGGTCGTCGTGACCGTCATGTCGCTGGATCCGAAGGATCTGTACGACGTGGTCGCGATCAACGCCGCCTCGGCGTCCACCCAGATCGCGGGCCTGCCCTTCTCCGGCCCGGTCGGCGGCGTGCGCGTCGCCCTGATCGAGGGCCAGTGGGTCGCGTTCCCGACCGTCGAGCAGCTCGAGAACGCCGTGTTCGACATGGTCGTCGCCGGTCGCGTGGTCGACGGTGACGTCGCCATCATGATGGTCGAGGCCGAGGCCACCGACAACGTGCTGGCCCTGATCGCCGACGGCGCCTCCGCCCCGACGGAAATCGTTGTGGCCGAAGGCCTCGAGGCCGCCAAGCCGTTCATCGCCCGCCTGTGCAAGGCGCAGGCCGACCTGGCCGCCCTGGCGGCCAAGCCGACCGAAGAGTTCCCGATCTTCCTGCCGTACCAGCCCGACGCCTACGAGGCCGTCGAGGGCACCGCCAAGCGTGAGCTGAACGAGGCGCTGTCCATCGCGGGCAAGCAGGAGCGCGACGAGCGCACCGACGAGATCAAGCTGGCCGTGCTCTCCGAGCTGGCCGAGTCCTTCGCCGGTCGCGAGAAGGAGCTGGGCGCGGCCTTCCGCTCGGTCACCAAGAAGCTGGTCCGCCAGCGCATCCTGACCGACAGCTTCCGCATCGACGGTCGTGGCCTCGCGGACATCCGCGCGCTCTCGGCCGAGGTCGCCGTGGTGCCGCGCGCTCACGGTTCGGCGCTGTTCGAGCGTGGCGAGACCCAGATCCTGGGCGTCACCACCCTCGACATGGTGAAGATGGCGCAGCAGGTCGACTCGCTCGGCCCGGAGACCTCCAAGCGCTACATGCACCACTACAACTTCCCGCCGTTCTCCACCGGTGAGACCGGTCGCGTGGGCTCGCCCAAGCGTCGCGAGATCGGCCACGGCGCTCTCGCCGAGCGCGCCCTGATGCCGGTGCTGCCCTCGCAGGAGGAGTTCCCCTACGCCATCCGTCAGGTGTCGGAGGCGCTGGGCTCCAACGGTTCCACCTCGATGGGCTCGGTCTGCGCCTCGACCCTGTCGCTGCTGAACGCCGGTGTGCCGCTGAAGGCCCCCGTCGCCGGTATCGCCATGGGCCTGGTGTCGGACACCGTGAAGAACGACAAGGGTGAGGACGAGGTCCGCTACGTGGCCCTCACCGACATCCTCGGCGCCGAGGATGCCTTCGGCGACATGGACTTCAAGGTCGCCGGTACCCGCGAGTTCGTCACCGCCCTGCAGCTGGACACCAAGCTCGACGGCATCCCGTCGCAGGTGCTGGCCGGCGCGCTGAACCAGGCCAAGGACGCCCGCGACACCATCCTGGACGTGATGGCCGAGGCCATCGCCACCCCGGACGAGATGAGCCCCTACGCTCCGCGCGTCACCGCCATCAAGATCCCGGTCGACAAGATCGGCGAGGTGATCGGACCCAAGGGCAAGGTGATCAACCAGATCACCGAGGACACCGGCGCCAACATCTCCATCGAGGATGACGGCACCGTGTTCGTCGGTGCGACCGACGGCCCGTCGGCGCAGGCCGCGATCGACGCGATCAACGCCATCGCCAACCCGCAGCTGCCGAAGGTCGGCGAGCGCTTCCTGGGCACGGTCGTCAAGACCACCGCCTTCGGCGCGTTCGTGTCGCTGCTCCCGGGCCGCGACGGTCTGGTCCACATCTCGAAGCTGGGCAACGGCAAGCGCGTCGCCAAGGTCGAGGACGTGGTCAACGTGGGTGACAAGATCCGCGTCGAGATCGCCGACATCGACAACCGCGGCAAGATCTCGCTGGTTCCGATCGACGAGGATTCGGACAACTCCGCGACCTCGGCTGCGGTCGACGCGAACGCAGAGTAATCATTTCTCTGTGACGAAGAAGCAGTCCGCGGTGCGCGCGGGTTCCGCGCGCACCGCGAAGGACTCCGCGCAGAACAACGCCCCCTTGCTCCGCAACCTGGAGCAGGGGGGTTCTGCGCTGGCGATCGACCGGAACGAGTCTCCCGCAATGGATATCGGAGTGCGCCGGACCGTCCTGCCCGGCGGTCTGCGGGTCGTGACCGAGCATGTGCCGGGTGTGCGCTCGGCCTCGATCGGCGTATGGGTGGGTGTCGGTTCGCGCGACGAGGGCCCGACCGTGGCCGGCGCCGCGCATTTCCTCGAGCATCTGCTCTTCAAGGCCACGCCCTCGCGCTCGGCCCTGGACATCGCCGAGGCCATGGACGCGGTCGGCGGCGAGCTCAACGCGTTCACCGCGAAGGAACAGACCTGCTACTACGCCCACGTGCTCGACGAGGACCTGCCGCTGGCGGTGGACCTGGTCAGCGACGTGGTGCTCAACGGGCTGTGCCGCGCCGAGGACGTGAACGTGGAGCGGCAGGTGGTGCTGGAGGAGATCTCCATGCGCGACGACGATCCCGAGGACATGGTCGGCGACGCGTTCCTGACCGCGCTGTTCGGCGACCACCCGATCGGGCGTCCGGTGATCGGCAGTGTCGAGACCATCGAGGCCATGGGCGCGCACCAGCTGCGCTCGTTCCACCTGCGCCGCTACCGGCCCGACCGGATGGTGGTGGCGGTCGCGGGCAATATCGAGCACGAGCACGTCGTCGAATTGGTGTTCCGCGCCTTCGAGAATCGGCTCGAGACCGGACTGGAACCGGCGCCGCGCCGCGAGGGCAGGTTCCGCCCGCGCGGCAATCCGGAACTGATCCGCATCAACCGGGACAGCGAGCAGGCGCACCTGGTGTTCGGCACCCGCGCCTTCGGGCGGCACGAGGGTGAGAAGCGCTGGCCGCTGTCGATCCTCAACACCGTGCTCGGCGGCGGCCTGAGTTCGCGGCTGTTCCAGCGCATTCGGGAGGAGCGCGGGCTGGCGTACTCGGTGTACTCCAGTGTCGACACCTTCGCCGACACCGGCGCGTTCTCGGTGTACCTGGGCTGCCAGCCCGAAAACCTCGGTCGCGTAGCCGCTCTGGCGCACGGCGTGCTCGAGGAGGTGGCGGCCGACGGCATCACCGACGCCGAATGCGCTCGCGCCAAGGGTTCGCTGCGCGGGGGCCTGGTGCTGGGGCTCGAGGACTCCGGATCGCGGATGAACCGGATCGGGCGCTCGGAGCTCAGCTACGGCAATCACCGCAGTGTGTCCGAAACCCTCGCTCGCATCGACGAAGTCACCACCGAGGAGGTGTCCTCGATCGCGACGAGCTTGTTGGCGCGACCGTTCGGGGCGGCGGTGGCCGGACCGTATCGGCGCACCCGCGACCTGCCCTCGGCCGTCCGGAATCTGGTCGGCTGAAATACTTACTCGGCGGTAATCTCCAGCCGACGGTGAGGTATGCCCGTTTGTGGCTATGATCACCTCGCCGGAATGGGAGGGGTCGTGGTCGAACCAGGTGAGAACTTCGCCGGGTATGTCATCGAACGTGAGCTCGGACGCGGCGGGATGGGTGCGGTGTACCTGGCGCGCCATCCGCGCCTGCCGCGTTGGATCGCACTGAAGCTGTTGAACGCGGAGTACCACGGCGACAGCGAGACTCACGCTCGATTCGAACGCGAGGCCGACCTCGCGGCCCGGCTGAATCACCCCGGTGTGGTCACCGTCTACGACCGCGGCGTCGAGGACGGGCGACTGTGGATCGCCATGCAGTACGTCGACGGCATCGAAGCCGAATCGGTCACCGACATGACCGCCGAGCGCGCCGTCGAGATCGTCGCCGCCACCGCCGACGCCCTCGACTACGCGCATCGCGTCGGCGTGCTCCACCGAGATGTCAAGCCCGCCAACATCATGCTGGCGCGCGAGACCCGCGAACAGCAGGCGGGGGTGTTGCTCACCGACTTCGGCATCGCCCGGCTACAGGAGGACACCGGCCGCCTCACCGGCTCCGGCTCGGTCATGGCGACCTTGGCCTACGCCTCCCCGGAGCAGCTGCAGAACCAGCCGGTCGACCACCGCGCCGACCAATACTCCTTGGCCTGCACCCTGTTCCGATTGCTGACCGGGGTTCCGCTCTTCCGTGCGAACGACCTCGGCGCGATCGTCAAAGCCCACCTGTACGACAACCCGCCCCCGATCGCCGGCCTGCGACCCGACCTGCCCGCGACCCTGGATCCGGTCCTGGCCCGCGCCCTGGCCAAGAACCCCGACGACCGGTACCCGACCTGTTCGGAATTCGCGGCGGCCGCGCAACGAGCGCTCGCCGAGGGCGTCGCGGTCGAGAGTCCCCACGCACCGCCGCGCCGCCGAGGCGCGGATGCCTCCGTCCGACGGCCCGCCGCGCCGTCCACCGGCCGCCGGGGGACCAGGAACGCGCCGGGTTCGCGAGCGGAGCAAGCGGATTCACCGGCGGGTCGATGGCAGCAATCGGACCCCACCGCGGTGCGGCGGGGGCACCAGTCCGATACGCCGCCACCCTGGCCCGGACAGCAGCCCGACTCCTCGGGGGCACGGCGGAGCCAGTCGAACACACCGGCGGCCCGGCCCGGGAAGCCGTCCGACACGTCGGCGATGCGTCGGGCGCAGCAGCCGGACGCACCCGCGGTCTGGCCGGGACAGCAGGCCGAGGCGTCGGGGGCGCGACGCGGATCGCAGCCGGATTCCGCTGCGCGCCGAAGACATCCGTCGGAGACCACCGGGGCGCGGCGGGTGCACCCGTCGGAGACCACGGGCGCGCGACGTGTGCATCCCTCGGAGACCACGGGCGCGCGGCGAGTTCATCCCTCGGAGGTCACCGGAGCCCGGCGAGCACACCAGCCGGACGCCGCCGGGGCGCGTCGGACCTCGCCAGCGGAAACGACCGGGGCACGGCGGATTCCGCCATCGACGGCGGCGCGTTCGGGCCGGCTGACCGACATTCCCGCCCTGTTCGGGCCGCGCACGGACCGGCATCAGTCGCCGCCACCTCGTATGACCGCTCCGGGTACGGGCCGGTGGCTGGGCGGCCTGCGCATGCTGGTGATGATGAGCGTGGGTCTGGCGGTCGCGCTCGGCGTGGTGGTGTTCGTCATGAGCCCGTCCGGCCGCGGCGCCAAGCCGAAGCCGGCGGCGGCTGAGATCGCCCAGATCAGTGCGGCCTTCCCCGGGCTGGTGCCGCGTTCTCCGGAGCTGGGCTCGGGATTCAACTCGGCCAGCTGCCGCGTGGTCGATCACGACACCAAGGACTTCCTGCCGCCCTTCGCCTTCGAGGGCTGGGCCGCGGCCTGGGACTGCCAGTACTCCGCCGACCACGAAGTCCGCGAGTACATCGTCTTCGCCTACGATTCCGCCGCGGTGGCGCGCTCGGCGGCCCGCCGGATCCGCCCCGCCGGTAGCGCTTTGGAGGATCTGACCTTCAAGGAGTTCTGCGGCTCGAAGCAGTACGTCAACCACCGCTTCGACGCCACCGCCGACGTCCCGTCCACGGTCTTCGCCACCTCCTTCTTCGACGACCCCAAGCGCGAGAAGTTCCTCATGTACACCCGCGGCATCCCCACCACCCCGAGCGGTGTCGTCGACTGGTGGAAGTCCTTGCCGCTCACCCAGTCCTGACCGGTCGCGGGCATCAGGCCCGAGCGCGACCCGCGCCGCCGCTGTGGCGCGTCGTCGAAACCTCGACGGGCGCGGCCGGTTCCCTGTCGCTTCCACGTGTCCGGGACGTTGGCTGCTGTCCTTCGCCGAGCAGGGTCGGGCGACATCGGTGCCCTCGTGGTTGTAGGCGTTCATCAGGTCGGTGAGTTCATCGACCAGCGCCCGCAAGGCCGGGGAGTCGACACCGTCGGCAAGGCCGGGGAGTCGACACCGTCGGCGTCGGTGGCCCACCCGCGGGGAATGGCGCCGACCGTGATCAGAATGCCCGCGTCGGCGGGGGCGCGCGGTTGATCGCCTCGCGCGGTGGCCGGCTACTCCGGTGCGTGTTCGCGGTTCGCGGCGGCGAGGACGGCGGGGAGCAGGCCGGGGAGGGCGACGTCGAGGTCGTCCGCGCGCAGGCGTAGGTGGGTGTTGCCGTCGATGGTGACGCGTTCGGTGACGCCCGCTTCGCGCAGGATCTTGAAGTGGTGGGCGGCGGTGGATTTGCTGACGCCGTCGTAGGTGAGGCTGCAGCGGATGGGGACGCCGGCTTCGGCCAGGCGGCGGACGATTTCCAGGCGGACCGGGTCCTGGAGCGCGCCGAGCACCGCGGGGAGCGGGGCCACGGCGGGCAGCGCGTCGGTGTCGGTCATGACCTACCTCACGGGAAAACTAGTTTGATAACTGTCGAACCTTGGCTACGGTGAGTTCGATAAGATTCAAACTTACCTGATGGAGGCCGGGATGGCGTCGGCAACAGCGGTGGAGACCAGTGCGGAACGGGGCACTCAGAGCTGGGCGTACGCGCTCGTCCTCGCCGCCAGTGGTGTGGCGCTCGGCGTCTCGGGCGCGCCCGCGCCGCTCTACGGGCTCTATCAACGCAGCTGGCATTTCTCTCCGCTCACCACCACATTCGTGTTCGCCGTCTACGCGGTGGCCGCGCTCGGCGCGGTCCTCGTGTCGGGCCGGATCTCGGATGTGGTGGGCCGCAAGCCGGTCCTGCTCGGCGCGTTCGCGACCATGATCGTCGGCCTGGTGGTGTTCCTGTTCGCCGACAATGTGGCCATGCTGCTGCTGGCGCGGGCGCTGCACGGGGCCGCGGTCGGCGCGATCGTGGTGGCGGGCGCGGCGGCGCTGCTGGACCTGCGCCCGCAGGCGGGCGCGCGGTCGGGTCAGCTGTCCGGGGTCGCCTTCAATGTCGGTATGGCCGTGGCGATCCTGGGGTCGGCGGTGCTGGCCCAGTACGCGCCGCATCCGCTGCGGACGCCGTATGTGGTGATCACGCTGGTGTGCCTGCTGATCGCCGCGGGCGTGCTGGCGCTGCGGGAACCGCACGCGGCGCGGCAGAAGCAGCGGATTACCATCGCCAAACCAGCTGTGCCGCAGGAGATCCGCGCTGACTTCTGGTTCTCCGCGCTCGGCGTGATGGCGGCCTGGTCGGTGCTGGGCGTGCTGCTGTCGCTGTACCCCTCGCTGGCCTCGGCCGAGACCGGCATCCACAATCTGGTGTTCGGCGGCGCGGTGGTGGCTTCCACGGCGACCGCGGGCGCACTCGCCCAGGCCGTCGCGGGCGGCATCCCGGCGCGCCGCGCGGCCATCGCGGGCGACATCGGCATGGCGATCGCGCTGCTGCTCACCATTCCGGCGCTCGACACCCACAACTGGGTGCTGGTGCTGCTGGCCGGGCTCGCGCTGGGCGGCACCTTCGGCCTGGGCTTCGGCGGATCGCTGCGGCACCTGTCCAACGTTGTGCCGCAACACAAGCGGGGCGAGACCATGTCGGCCTACTACCTGCTGGCCTACTCGGCCATGGCGGTGCCGACGGTGCTGGCGGGCTGGGCGGCCACCACGTGGGGGCTGAGCACGGTCTTCCCGTGGTTCGTCGCGGTGGTCGCGCTGGCCTGCCTGGGCGCGGCCGGGATCGGCTTGCGTCGCAACGTCGAGGCCGCGGCAGCCGTGGTGGCCACCGCGGCTGTCGACTGACTATCGCGCTGCGGTCCACGTTCTCGGAACAACCCGTCCGCACAACCCGTCCGCCCCGGTAACCCCACATGTCCGGGGCGGACGCGGCATTCCGGGCGAAACGGATTGCGATGCCCGATTTTTCGGGTGCGCGAAGTCGGGTGGAATTGCCGCATCCGATGCGTGACGCGTCCCGGATCGCTATTCTTCGGCTATGCGGCGGTGGAGGTTCGGTGGGGTGGTGAGCCGGACGGTACACCGGTCGGGTCTGTTGGTGTCGGTGCTGGCCGCGGTGACAGGCGGGCTCGCCATCGCGGGCCTCACCTGGTGGGGGCTGTGGCATTTCCTCGGCGCCAAGGCCGAGACGCCGAATCAGCTGGATCTGAGCCGGATTTCGCTCGCGGTGGCGGCGGGCATCGGCGGCGCGGTCGCGCTGGTGGTGGCCTACCGCAAGCAGCGCGACGCCGAGCGCGGCCGCTTCGCCGAGGTCTTCGGGGCCGCCGCCGGTCAGCTCGGCGACCCGGATGTGGCGGTGCGCATCGCCGGGGTCTACGCCATGGCCGGGGTCGCCGACGAGTTCTCCGCGCGCTGGCGGCGCCAGCAGTGCGTGGACGTGCTGTGCGGCTACCTGCGGCTGCCGTACCAGCCGGAGGAGGGCGCCAGCCACCTGGTCTCCAAATCCCAGCGCATCGAGGACCACGGCACCGCCGTCGAACGGGTGTACACCTACCGCCAGAACGACCGGCAGGTCCGCGACACCATCGTCCGGGTGATCGCCGAACACCTGCGCCCCTCGGCCGAGACTCACTGGAGCTCCTGCGATTTCGACTTCACCGACGCCGTCTTCGAGAACGCCGACTTCCGCTACGCCGTCTTCGCGGGCCGCAATACCCGCTTCACCAATGCCATGTTCCTGAGCGGCCGCACGGTCACCTTCGAGCAGGCGCGGTTCCTCGGCAAGCGGGTCACCTTCCGTGGGGCCATCTTCCGCAGCGCCGCCGTCTTCGACCGCGCCGTCTTCGCCCACACCGCCGTGGACCGCGCCGACCGTGACGACACCGCCGCCACCTTCGCCGAGGCCACCTTCGGCAGCGGCGGCAGCTTCGAGGCCGCCGAATTCCGTGGCACGCGAACCGCGTTCGACCGCACCACGTTCGCGGGGGAGCGGACCAGCTTCGCCAACGCCGTCTTCGCCGCCGACCAGACCACCTTCGAGCGCGCGGTGTTCGACGGCGAGCGCGTCACCTTCACGGGTGCGGAATTCACCGGCGCGCGAGTCACCTTCGCCGATTCCCGCTTCTACACCGAGTCCAGCTCCTTCGACTGCGCCCACCTGGGCACGCAGATCCGCTGGCGCACCGGCCGTACCCAGGAAGTGTCGTTCGCGCGCACCGAGTACCACGGCACGGTCTCCTTCGCCGACACCGTCTTCGGGGGCCGCAAGGTGGTCTTCGCCGGGGGTGACTTCTTCGGCGACATCTCCTTCCGCCGCGCCGCCTTCGATGCGCGCGAGGTCAGTTTCGACCGCCCCAAGGCGTGGGTCGGTGTCCACTTCGACTGGGACGAGAGCCCCGCGACCAAGCCGTCCCATGTCTCCCCGACCCCGTGGCCGCCGGTGCTGGCCGAATCCGCCTCCGAACTCGCCTCCTGAACCAGCCGGGCTCGTCGCCCGTTTTGCCCGGAACTCGGCCGTGGGATAGCTTGCAGACGAGCGGAGTTGAAGGGGTTGGGTGGTGGGGAGCCACGGCGTCGGCTGGGTTGTCGCGGTAGCGGTTCTGCTGCTCTGCCTGGCCGCGGCTCTCGCGAGCCGGGCCGGAGCGGCATCGAAGCGGCGGCGGGCGAGCGCCCTGGCCTGCGCGGCGACCGGCTGGATCCTCGCGTTCGCGGCGGTGACGGCCACCCTCTCACCCATGACCCGGGAAACCGTCGCGGGCAACCCCATCGGCGCGCCACCCGAACTCGTACAGGCCGGCGGGCCGACCACTTCGGCCAAACCCGCCGCCCCCGATCCCATGGCGTCCCTGAAGCCGGGGGACTGCGTCGAGGTCCCCATCGAGCGAGCCAGGGATGCCGCGGGCGCCCCGACCTGGAAGGCGGGCACACCCGAACCGTCGGACTGCGATTCGGTGGACGCGAACTACCGGGTGCTGCAGAACGGCCCCGACCCGTGCACCGACCCGCTCTACACGCTCGATTCCGCCCCCAAGGACAAGACCGGCAAGCCGCGCTACCACCTGTGCCTGACCTTCGACTGGCGCACCGGCGTCTGCTACGACACCACCGCCATGGAGACCCCGTCGAAGGTCGACTGCGCGACGTCCGGCGAGCACATCGTCCAGGCCACCGCCGTGCTGGCCAACGCCACCTCGGGCGCGTCCTGTCCCAGGGACGGCCGCGGCGCGGTCTGGGTGATCTGGCGCAAGCTCGAACTCACCGTGTGTTTCCGCGGCGGCGACAACCCGGGGACGTGACGGTCAGCGCCGCGTGCCGACGGTGATGACGTCCGGGATCAGCCACGACGGCAGCGGCCGCGCGACCTTGCGCTGATCGACGACCTCGAAACCGGCGTCGGTCAGCAGTGTGCGGGTCTCGCGCGGCGACGGCGCGTGCGCGGGGAAGCGCGGGCTGCGGGTCAGCTGCTGGATCGGGCGCGACGCCGCACCGGAGGGATGCATGGTCGCGATGGCCACCAGGCCGCCGGGTGTCAGCACCCGATGGAATTCGCGCAGCGCCGCCGGATGGTCGAAGAAGTGGAACGCGCTGGTGGTGACGACCGCGTCCAGTGCGCCGTCGTCGAAGGGGAGATGCTCGGCGGCGGAATGCCGCCACCGGACCTCGGCCGAGCGGGCGCGGGCCTGCTCCAGCATGCCCGCCGAGGCGTCCACGCCGTAGACGGCGTCGGGCCGCAGTTCGCGTTGGATGCGGGTGGTGAGAATGCCGGTGCCGCAGCCGATGTCGGCGATCCGCCGGGAGCCGGCGGCGCGCAGCTCGGCGACCATCTGATCCTGCGGCGGGCGGTAGACGAGGTGTTGCAGGGCGGCGGTGTCGTAGGCGCGGGCGACATTGCCCCAGAACCGCGTCACCACCTGGTTGAAGGCGCGGTTGCCGGTGGTCAGCGAAGTGGTCATGTGTGCTCCTGTCCGGCTCCATGGAATCAGATTCCGGACTGTCTGGGAAGGTGCGATGGAGTAGCGTCGGGCGCATGAGGATTCGTGGTGCCGTCCTGGAACAGATCGGGGCGTCGACGCCCTTCGCCGATTCGAAGCCGATCACCATCAGCGAGCTGGACCTGGGCGAACCCGGCCCGGGTGAGCTGCTGGTCCGGATCGAGGCCGCGGGGCTGTGCCATTCCGATCTGTCCGTGGTGGACGGCAACCGCGTCCGCCCGGTCCCCATGCTGCTGGGCCACGAGGCCGCGGGTCGCATCGAGGCGCTCGGCCCCGGCGACTCCGACTTGCGTGTCGGCCAGCGCGTCATCATGACCTTCCTGCCCCGTTGCGGCTCCTGCGCGGGCTGCGCCACCGACGGCCGCACCCCGTGCGAGCCCGGCAGTCTCGCCAACAACGCGGGCGAACTCCTCGCGGGCGGACGGCGTTTGCTCCGTGACGGTGTGGAGGTCCACCACCATCTGGGCGTCTCCGGCTTCGCCACCCATGCCGTCGTCGACCGTCATTCGGTGGTCCCCGTCGACGACGACGTGCCTCCGGAGGTGGCCGCCGTCCTCGGCTGCGCCGTCCTCACCGGTGGTGGCGCACTGCTGAATTCGGCCCAGCCCGGCCCGCGGGACCGCATCATGGTGGTCGGTCTCGGCGGCGTCGGCATGGCCGCGGTGCTGGTGGCCGCCTCCCTGCGCGCGACCACCGGGCAGGAGGTCATCGCGGTGGACACCGTCCCCGAGAAGCTCAAGACCGCACTGGAACTCGGCGCGACCGCCGCCTACACCCCGCAGCAGATCGCCGCCGACAACATCCAGGCCGAAGTCGTCGTCGAGGCCGCCGGAAACATCCGCGCCTTCGAAACCGCCGTGGCCGCAACGGCTCCCGGCGGCACCACGGTCACCGTGGGCCTGCCCGCCCCCGACGCCCGCGCCAGCATCTCCCCGCTGGCCCTGGTGGCGCAGGGCCGCACCATCGTCGGCAGCTACCTCGGCTCCGCCGTCCCCGCCCGCGACATCCCCGAATTCGTCCGCATGTGGCGCGAGGGCACCCTCCCGGTCGAGCGCCTCGTCTCCTCCCGCATCCGCCTCGACGACATCAACCACGCCATGGACGAATTGGCCGCCGGCCACGCCCTGCGCCAGGTCATCATCTTCGACTGACTTCGACTGGCTACCACTGCTCGATACCCCAGACCGTTGTCGAGACGATCTCGGTAACCGAGCTGACACCCCCGACGTCCAGCGGCACATCCCGGATGTGGACGAACGTTTGGAACGTTCCCTTGTTTCCGGGATGCCGCGTGGCGTTGTGGAACCGCTTGAGTGACTTGTCCAGGCGAACGTTGATCGATTCTCTGCCGGTCTTGCTGGACTTCAGCGACGGGATGGGCAGGGACCCGGTCACCGAGCATTCGACCTCGATGTTCGCGTGCTGTTGGCCGTCGGTGTCGACTAGACGGACCACGATCTCGACCTGACCAGAGAGGCTGTTCATCCGGCATTCGTGGTCGGAAGCTGTGTAGCCGTTGATACCGCGATACGAGAAGCCCACACGTTGGCAGAAGATCTCCTCGGAGACGAAATCGGTTCCGCTCGCGGCTTGGATAATGGCTTCCGCGCTGTGGAGTTCCTTCATGAACTCCAGTACGGTCTGGGGACGTTCCGAGGGCCGCGAGGTAGCCCGCTCGTACAAGGCTATGAGAATGGTCGCGGCCCGGTCGTCGACCCAGCTCCCCAGCGTCTTGGTGAGTACCTCGACGTTCTTCCTCAACTTCTCGCCACTGGGATCTCGTCCGGTGATCACGAAGAACATCAGCTGCGCGAGACTGTAGATGTCGACGGTCTCCGAGCGGGCGGTTTTTGTATTCGGTTCGAACAGCTGCTCGGGCGCGGCGTAGTTGATGACGCCGCCGACGCCGATGTTGGTCGTGACGGTCCGATTCGTCTCGTGGTAGGCGAGATCGAAGTCAGTCAGGTAGGGAATCAGTTCGCCGTCGTTGCCGCGCTCGGCGATGATGTTCTCGGGCTTGATGTCTCGATGTTTGACCGATTTGGTATGGGCGTACTGAACGGTCTGGCAGATATCGAGCAGGAGTCGGAGCACGATCTCGGGATCGTCGCGGTCGATATACGCCCGACGGAGATTGTCGCCGGCGATGGCGTCCATCATGAATCCGTAGGGTGCCTTTGCCATCTCGTGGACTCGCACGATGCGCGGGTGGCTCAGACTACGCATGTTTTCGTACCCGTGCCGGAAACGGCTGACCTTGACTTCATCGTCGAGTTCGTTGCCGTGAAAGACCTTCATTGCACGATTAACTCCGTCCGGCCCTTGGACCTCCCACACGTGGCCGTAGCCGCCGTGCCCGAGGTGTCGAACGACTCTGCCGAATCGGGTTTCCTCGCCGATGGTGATGTCCGCCAGATTCTTTCGGAACTCTCTGAGTCGGACAACCAGACTCTTCCAGTCCGGTTGCCGTCGAAGATCCGGTAGGTCGTGCTCGGTGTTCTCGAACCACTGCACGATCGGTTCGAGGGCTTCCGCGCAGTTCTTCGCTCCCCGCTGCAGTCGCACCCCGCGTTCCGATAGTTCGGACAGTTGGCGGTAGTGGTACTTGTCGATGAACTGGTGAGCTTTGGCAAGAGTCTCGCCGAGCTGACTGCTCTCGATCGGTTTTCCGGCCCGCGGTTCGAAGCCTCTGCCCAGGACTACAGTGCCGGCGATATCCCCTTTGAACACCGGAGTCTGCGTCTCGACCGGGATTGCCTTGGAGACGAAGTCGTATACGCCGAGCAGCGTCACCTGTCCTTCCCAGTCGACCGCCATGCCGAGAAGGGCGCTGGTCAGCGCATCGGTGAAGATCCCTTGGCCGTTTTGTTCCGCGGCGGTCTGCTCGGGTCGGCATGCGGCGAGGATGCACCGGCTCTCGTTCACCGACGGTATTTCGCGCTCGATGTCTGCTGCTCGCAGGGGTCGGCTGTCGGTCCATCCGAATGCGGAACCCGAATGGCAGCAGTCCAGGATCGAGATCACGTGATGGAAGTTCGTGCTGGCCGACTCCATGATCTGGGCGAGATGGCTCAATGATATTCCGGGGTCGTACGGCTGCGCGTCGTAGGTGACCAGATGGCCGGCGTTTCCGATGACCTGGCCGTGGCCTGCAAAGTAGAAGAGCAGGGTATCGCCGCTCTCCTCGTATGCGATCTCGGATACCGTGCGAAGAATCGATGCGCGAGTGGCCTGCCCGTCGAGCAGCTTGGTGCAGTCGAAGTCGTACCCCTTATCCGACAAGCAATCCGCGACATCGTTCGCATCATTGACGCATCCATGGAGTGGCGCGCCGCTATACCGATCGATTCCGACGACGACTGCCCTGTTCATCAGAACCTCCTCTGGTGCCTGCGATCGGGTACAGGCTACGCCTCCGCGAGATCGCCTGGAGGGAAAGTGAATTGCGACTATTACCTACTGGGCAGTCGAATTATTATGGGCGCAAAGCAGTTTCACTTCCGGGGGTGTCGTATTCGTGCGCGCATGGTGATGACTGCCGCGGGTGGATCCCGCGGCAGTCAACCGGCTATCAGGTCATCCGAAGGTCGGGGTGACCGTGATCTTGCTGCCGCTCTGTGAGGTGCCGCCGTACCAGCAGACCGAGGGTTGCCCGGACTTGTCGACCGCGTTGCCGTAGTAGACGTTCTTGCCGGCCTTGGGCGCGTCGGTCTTCCACCAGCAGGCGGTGACCTGGGGGATCACCTTGTCGGTGATGGCGGTGTTGTAGTTGAAGACGTAGCCCAGGGTCCAGGGGACGCCATCGCCGTCGGTGGCGGTGGTCAGTTGCATGATGTAGTTGCCGGGCTGGGCGTAGGCGGTGATGGTGCCCTTGGCCGGGCCGGTGAGGGTGAAGGGCTTGGTCACCGCGGCCTCCCAGTCCAGGGTGGCCTTGGAGGTGGACCAGACCAGGGCGAAATCGGCGGTGGTGAGGATCTGGGCGTCGAAGGAGACGTCGTTGACCGAGACCTTCACCTTGCCGGGCGTGGACTGCTGGCCGTAGGCGGGCTGGTTGCTGCTCTTCACATTCGTGATGTTCAGGAACAGGTCGGTGCCGGAGGCCCAGGTGGTGTTCTTCGACAGGGTCAGCGTCAGGCTGCCGTCCACGTCGGTGAACGTCCACCCCGCGAAGTCGATCTTCATGGCGGCGACGTCGCTGTCGGTGAAGTACGACGGCATCGTGATCGTCATGGTCGCGCCCGAACTCAGCGTGACGTCATTGTTGGAGGTATTGGTGAGGGTGACCTCGAGGGTCGCGGTTTCCTGAACGGCGATGGTGCCCAGGCCCGTTGCCTTGTTCACCACCGTCAAGGTCGCCCGCCGCGGCCGGTCGTACGCGGTCTGGCTCGCGCCGAAGAGCGCGATCACGCCGTTGGTGCCCTTGTCGTGGCGGATCGGCAGCCCGATGCCCAGCGGGAATTGCAGTGAGACACCGCCGAAGTCGAGTTCCTTCATGCCCTCGGGCCGCTGCTTGATGTACATGAAGCGGATGAAGAGCAGGATCGTGTACTTGGTCGGAAGGTAGAGGTCGAGCAGCCAGCCCGCGATGGCGCCGGTCACCGGCTTCTGCACCCAGAAGCTCAATTCCAGGCCGGCGCTGATCGACAGCCCGCCCTTGAGCGACGCGCCCTTCCAGACCCGGCCGTGGACGGTGGCCTCGTCCTTGAAATCGAAGACCACGTCCGCGCCCGCGAGCAGCCCGACCACCGCGCTCACCCCGGCCGAGACGCCGATGCCGAGCCCCCGCAAGCCCTGCGGATGTGAACTCGCGAGCCCGAATTCGCCGTTCCGCAGAATTTCCTGGGCGATTTCGACACTCAGCGCGTTGTTGGGCACCGGATTCTCCAGCGACCCTTCGAGCGCCTTCACATACGCGGCGCCGTCGGGAGTGTCGAGGAACTCGATGACGTCCTGCACGGCCCGATCCATCGCGGCCTGATTCTTCTTGTACTCCTTCACGCAGACTTGCACCAGTTCGGCATTGGTCGGGGTGCGGCCGGGAAACAGTTCCTTGGTATCGCCGGGCGGAATCCCGAGTTTGTCGAGTTTGGCGGCGCGGGCCAACGCGTCCTTGAAAGCGTCCTCGAGCAGATGAGCGGGAGCGGACATGGTCTTTCCTCCTGAGAGACACTCACGACGCGGCAAGAATCCAGCGCACAATGCGTGCACAGTCGGCTGCGTCCGGGACGGGGCGGCTCTCCCGTCAGGCGGGGCGTCCTCAGCAGTGGCGCTCCGGCCCCCCAGCCTCACCCGGTGATCCCGCATCGAATTCTACTACTGCAGGACCGGCGCACTATGCGGTTCAGGTTCAATTCTTCAGTGCCGCTGGATATCTCAGAACGAGGCCGCGAAATGCTATTCTCGCGCCCCGAATACTCCAATGGATTCGACCGGTTGGATTTGTTTCCGAGGGGCGCGGCCAACCGTTGTTTTCTGTGCGGGAAATGTAGTTCTCGTCACTGAGCGCATTCATTGATGCCGGTCGGAGAACTGTTGTCTAGGACACGTACATGCAGGTCAGTCGGTTTTCTGTCAGTATCGAAACGTCGGATGAACCTGGATTCTCGCCAGGGCGCACACGGGCGAATATCTGGAGGAGCTCGGCGTGACAATCGATACATCGATAGACAATGACAGGGGCGCGGACGATGGCGAAGGCAATGGCGCACCGGCTGTTCCGGCGCTCGGTCCGGTATTGCGTTCCGTACGCGACTCCCGCAAGGTGTCGCGCGAACGTCTCGCATTCAATGCGGGCGTGAGCTCCAGCTACATCACGCATTTGGAGAAGGGGGCGCGCGACCGTCCCACCCGGGAGGTTCTCGACGCGATCATCCGGTATCTCGATCGCGTCGCCCCCCTCTCGATCGAGGACCGCCGGCAGTTGCGGGATCTGGCCGGGCTCACCGTCTCCGGCTGCCCTCCGCTGGACGAGCTGCGGGCCGCCGTCACCCCCGAACTCCGCGAGCTACTGGATCGGCCCCTGCCCGCCGCGATCACCGCGGTCGGCGGTTGCGTGCTGGCCTGCAACCCCGGCTGGGAGCGCGCGTTCCCCGGAATGGGGCAGGGCGTCAATCAATTCCACTGGTTGTTCGGCTGCGAGCTCGCCCGCCGGGCGATGGTCGACTGGGAGGACGACACGACCGTGTCGGTGCGGGCCTTCCGGTTGGCGGTGGGCGGCTTCGGCGGCGCGGAGACCTTCGCGGAACTGCTCGACGGACTGAGCCGCTACCCCGACTTCCGCCGCATATGGGGCGACGGTGAGGTGGCGAGTTTCCCGCCCATGTGGCGGATCCGGCTGCGTGATCTCGGGAACGGCACGGTGCGAACGGTTCTCGTGCAGACCGGTGTGGTGCACACCGGCGCGCATCCGGGTTGGCTGGTCTCGCAATTCCTCATACCGGTTCCGACCTGAACTAGAACGTGTTCTAATTTGGCCATGAGCGGATTCGTGGACGGCCAGGTCGACCCGGCATTCCGAGCGGTGCGGGATGTGTTCGAAGCGAGCTTCGCGGATGGGCGGAACGCGGGCGCGGCCGTGGCGGTGTTCGTCGACGGCCGTCCGGTGGTCGACCTGTGGGGCGGCCTGGCCGACACCCGGGCGAACCGGCCCTGGCTGCGCGACACCCCGGTGGTCACCTACTCGTGCACGAAGGGTGTCACCGCCACCGCCGCACTACTGGTAGCGCATGAGCGCGGCATCGGCCTGGACGATCCGGTCACCGACTGGTGGCCGGAATACGGTGTCGGAGGCAAGGATTCGACGACCCTGGCCGATCTGCTCACCCATCGAGCGGGTCTGCCGGTCTTCGAGCGTGCCGTTTCCGTCGCCGACGCCGCGGACCAGCGGGCGATGGCGGCCCGGCTGGCCGAACAACACCCGGTGTGGCAACCCGGCACCCGACACGGCTACCACGCCCTGACCTTCGGCTGGCTGCTCGGCGAATTCGTCCGCCGCCACACGGGATTCACGGTCGGCGAGTACGTGCGCCGGAACTTCGGCGAGCAGCTGTGGATCGGCGCGCCGCCCGAGATCGCGGAACAAGCCGCCCGCGTGGGTGCTCCGCCCGCCGCCGACCAGGCGTGGACCGACCCCGCCCCGATCAGTGCCGCGACGGCGGCCGAGATGGCGCGCGCCTTTCAGGACCCCCGATCGCTGGCCCTGCGCGCCTCCACCAACCCCCTGGGCTCCTACAACAGCCCGGAGGTGCTCGCCGGCGGGTGGCCCTCGACCGGACTGGTCACCACCGCCCGCGCCCTGGCCCGCTTCTACGCCGACCTGGCGGCCGGCGACCTCCTGCCCCCGGACGTCCTCGCCGACGCCGTTCACGAGCGCGTGCGCGGCCGCGACGCCGTGCTGACCCTGGAGAGCGCCTTCGGCCTGGGCTACATGCTGCCCTCGGAGAACATGATCCTGCCCGAGGCCGCCCGCCCCACGGCCTTCGGCCATCCCGGCGCGGGCGGCGCGATCGGCCTGGGCGACACCGCGAATCGGCTCGCGATCGCCTTCACCCCGAACCTGCGCCGCGACTGGGTCTCCGGCGACCGCCGGGCCTACGACCTGATCGACGCGGCCTACGGCGCGCTCTGAGCGCCGTGGACCGCGTCGAATCCCGGTGAACCGGTGAAGTTCCGCTGACCTACTCGACGGTCAGCGTCACCTTCTTGGTCTCGGTCTTGGCGGGCAGCTTGGTGGTGTCCACCGCCAGGATCTCGCCGGTGTCCTGAACGCCGTTGGGCAGGATCTTGGCCTTGAGCCCGAACGGCGGCTGGTCGCCGGAGACGGCCTCGATGCCGAAGTCGCTGTCGTTGGAGATGTAGAGGGTCTTGCCGTGGTCGTTGGTGGCCACGCCCTCGATCTTGTCGTGGCCGAAGAACTTGCCGTCGGCATTGAGGCCGTCCAGCAGCCCGCCCAGGTCGAGGTTGCCGGTCTTGGCGACCGGCGTGATGCCCGCCTTCTTCAGCGCGGCGATGCCGTCGGCGGTGCTGACGGTGCCGACGTAGACCTCGACCGGCTTGCCGTCGATCAGCAGGCCCTTCTCTGGGTCGTACTGCGCGCCGGGGACTTTGGCGTCCGGGCCGATGTCGGTGGCGCCGGCGATGTCGACGGTCCACAGCTTCTTGTTGGCCTTGGGCGCCTTGTTGCCGTCGCGCTCGTCCACCAGGAAGGTGGTGTTGGACAGCGCGGTGATCTCGGAGACCGCCAGCTTCTCCTTGGGCGACTCGAGCGGCAGCGCGAACTCCTTGACCGCCTTGGTCTTCAGGTCCACGGTGACGATGCGGGTCATCGGGGTCTCACGAGCATTGGTGACACCCGGCTCGTTGAGCGCGCTCTGGACGACGCCGACCAGGGTGCTGCCGTCGGGGGTGACGGTCAGGCCCTCCATGCCCTGGTTCGGGGTGCGGAACGCGAGTTCCTTGGGCAGTCCGCGGCCCGGCGCGAGCCGCTCCAGCTCCGCGCCCTTGGCGTCGAAATGCACCAGGAACGGGCCGTATTCGTCGGAGATCCAGAAGGTGCCGTCGGCGAGCGCGACCAGGCCCTCGCTGTCGATGCCGTGATCGGTGGGCGGCAGCGCCTTGCCGGTCAGGTCCTTGATGGTCTCGCCGGTGGTGGCGGAGGTGTCGACCAGGCCATTGAAGGGCTGCCCGGCCGGATTCTTCAGCAGGATGGTGGATTCCACCACGGCCTTGGTGCCGACCAGCTTGAACTTGGCGATCTGCGGCGTGAAGTCCGGGACCGGCGCGATCTTCTCGTTCTTGCCCTTGCCGTCCACGTTCGGGCCGCGATCGGTGAGCCCGTAGAACTCGTCGGTCGAGCCCGGGACCGGGGTGAACGCGGAGCCGTAGGCGCTGGCCTGCACCGGAACTCCGCCGAATTCCCCGATCGGCGGGATGTCGGTGGTGAACAGGCGCACCGCGTCGGTGGTGGTGACGGTGATGGAGTCCGAACCGGTGTACCCGGCCGCGGGGGTGTACACCAGCGCACCGTCCAGCCGCCGGCTCAGGGTGCCGTGCTGCGGGTCGGCGACCGCGACGGCGGCGTGGCCCCCGGTCTTGTCCAGCAGCTGGTCCAGCGAGATCACCAGCGGCTGCCCGGCCGTGGCGGTGAAGTCGGCGGAGTCGGATCCGGAGGAGCAGGCGGCGGTGACGGCGGCTGCGCCGACGACGACGGCGACGGCAACCCGGCGGGTAACGGGACGAATTCTCACCAGAGATGCCTATACGTCCGATCCGTCGCCGGGTTGGCCGTTGCCTGAACACCTTCCGCCGAGCTCGTGAACCGGTCGCGCGTCAGGGTCGGGTCTGCTCGGGCTCCCAGCCCGGCGGGGCGAAGATGTAGCCGAGCTTGTCGCGCCAGTTCGCGGTGCTCCGCACGTCGCGCACGATCTTGGCGTATTCGCCGTACTGCAGCGTCAGCAGGTTGTAGGTGCCCACCGGCTTGGTGAGACCGTAGGTGGGACGCTGGATCTCGGGTTCGAAGGTGCCGAACACGCGGTCCCAGATGATGAGCATCCCGGCGTAGTTCTTGTCCAGGTACTGCGCGTCGCTGCCGTGGTGCACGCGGTGGTGCGACGGGGTGTTGAAGAGCAATTCCACCGGGCCCCAGAGCTTTCCGACGGACTCGGTGTGGGTGAAGAACTGGTAGATCAGGTTGATCGTGAAGGCGATGTAGATCGTCCAGGGCGTGAAGCCCAGCAGCGGCAGCGGCGCCCAGAAGATGGCCTCGGTCCACGGATTCCACTTCTGCCGCAGGGCGGTTCCGAAGTTGAAGTACTCGCTGGAGTGGTGCGCCTGATGCGCCGCCCAGCCGATCCGCACCCGGTGGACGAAGCGGTGGTTCCAGTAGAACGCGAAGTCGAGGACGAGCAGCAGCAGCGCCCAGCTCCACCAGACATCGGTGGGGATGTGCCAGGGCGCGACGTAGGTCCACAGGAAGACGAACAACACCAGCGACCCCGCCTTGAAGATCGCGCTCGACACCAGCGACCCCACGCCCATGCTCAGGCTCGTCCGGGTGTCGCGGGCCAGGTACCCGGTGGCGTCGTGATCGTCGCGCAGGGCCAGCGCCTCGGCGCCGATGGACAGTAGAAAGACGGGGACCGCGTACAGCAGCGGTGTATTGATCTCATGCCAGACCTGCGAAAACATCGGACCTCCTCGAATTGCCCAATTCGTAAGTTACCAATTGGTCAATTCGAGGACAAGAGGCCGATTCGGACAGTCGAGGGTGCCCGGGTCAGGTGAGGGCGGCGAACAGCCGGCTGCTGCGGGCGACCATGGCCTCGGCCGTCTGCTCCGGATGGCTCAGCCACCAGTCCACGAGCGCGGCGACCACGCCCGTCCAGACCGCGCGCAGTGCCGACAGATCGTGCGGATCGGTCAGTCCGTGCAGCGACACGAACGCCGACACGCCCCGATCGGCCTGCGCCGAGATGCGGGCGCGCGCGGCCAGCGCCGCCTCGGCCGCGGGCCCCTCGTCCGGATGCGACTGGTCCTGCACGACCTTCCAGTCGTGCGGGCGCGGTTCCAGGACCGTGAAGATCGCGGCGAGCGTGCGTTCGGCCATGTCGAGCGAGGCGGGGCCGGCGAAGGCCGCGTCGATGGCGTCCCCGAGCACCGCCGAGGCCCGCTGCACGCAGGCCACGTACAGCCCGTCCTTGGAGCCGAAGTAGCCGTACACCAAGGGTTTCGACACCCCGGCCGCCGCCGCCACCGTCGCCGGGGACAGGCCCGCGTAGCCGACCCGGGCGATCTCCGCGGCGGCCACATCGAGAATCTGCGCCTCGCGTACGGCACGCGGGACGCCCTTGGTTCCGGCTGTGGATCGCACCCTCGAAAGTTACCACTCGGTCAATTCGGCCGGCCCGTGGTCACCGGCCTGTGGTCCCGGTGTTTCGCCGACCCGATAGGCTCGACGGGTTCCAGATCGGTCATAGCGAAGGAGACCAGGTGGCCACGAACCGGATCCGGGTGGGTGTGCTCGGGGCGCGCGGCAAGGTCGGGCAGTCCATCTGCGCGGGCGTCGAGGCGGCCGCGGATCTGGAGCTGGTGGCGCAGGTCGACAAGGGCGACTCGCTGGAGGCGTTCACCGCCGCCGGGACCGAGGTCGTGGTCGACTTCACCCACCCCGACGTGGTGATGCCGAATCTGAAGTGGCTGGTGGAGAACGGCATTCACGCCGTCGTCGGCACCACCGGCTTCGACGCCGACCGGCTCGAGCAGGTCAAGGGCTGGCTTGCCGCCAAGCCCGAGGTCGGCGTGCTGATCGCCCCCAACTTCGCCATCGGCGCGGTGCTGACCATGCGGTTCGCCGAGCAGGCCGCCCGCTTCTTCGACTCGGTCGAGGTCATCGAGCTGCACCACCCGAACAAGGCCGACGCGCCCTCGGGCACCGCCTTCCGGACCGCCGCGCTCATCGCCGCCGCCCGCGAGAAGGCCGGTGTCGGCCGCAGCCCCGACGCCACCAGCCAGGAGCTCGAGGGCGCGCGCGGCGCGGACGTGGACGGCGTGCGGGTGCACTCGGTGCGGCTGGCCGGGCTGGTCGCCCACCAGGAGGTGCTGTTCGGCACCCAGGGCGAGACGCTCACCATCCGCCACGACTCGCTCGACCGCACCTCCTTCGTGCCGGGCGTGCTGCTGGGCGTGCGCAAGACCCCGCTGCGCCCCGGCCTGACCGTGGGCATCGACCCGCTGCTCGACCTGTGAGCGCGCCGGAGGCGAACAACGGCCGCGAGGTCTTCAAACGGGTCGGCTTCATCGCGGCCCTGGTGCTGGTCCTCGGGTTCTATTTCGTGTTGCTGGGCCGGATCGCGTTCAGCCTCATCGGTTCCGGCAAGCCCGCCGCCATCGGCCTCGGCCTGGGCGTGCTCATCCTGCCGCTGCTGGGGGTGTGGATCGTGGGCACCAGCGTCCGCGCCGCGTTCGCCCACCAGCATCTGGCCCGGCGCATGCACGAGGAGGGCGGTGAGCTCGACGTCTCCGAGCTGCCGCGCCGCCCCTCCGGCCGGATCGAGAAGGCCGCCGCCGATGAGCTTTTCGAGCAGGTGAAGGCCGAATTCGAAGCGGACCCGCAGAACTGGCGCACCAGCTACCGCGCGGCCCGCGCCTACGACTATGCCGGGGACCGCACCCGGGCGCGCGAAATGATGAAGCGCGCAGTCGATTTGGAGCGCGCCGAGCGTACCGGCTCCCGGTAGCCAGTGTTTCGCAGGAAACCTGCCGGTAGGTTGCGACCGGAGTAAAGTCCGCCGGGTGAGGTTCACGGTGGGTTATGCGCTGGCCATCGCCTGCGCGACGATGGGGTCGCCTGCGACGGTATCGGCGGTGGCGCGCGCGGACACCGCGCCGTCCTGTATCGAGTCGGAGAACGACTACAAACTCGAATGGCAGCTCAGCTGGTCGATCTATGAGGCCGAGCAGCGGAATCCGGCCGACGCGCGGGCGGTGCGCGAGGTGGATCTGCCGATCACCATCGACGCCCCGCTGGACAAGGTGTGGTCGGTGTACACCGACTTCCGCAACGGCCTGGGCCGCCACTCCTTCCTCAAGGACATCATCGTCCACCGCACCTGCGATGAGGACGGCGTGCGCGTCACCGATTTCACGGCACTGGAAGACATTCCGATGGGGCCGATCACCTTCCCCGGCCACACCCAGGCCGAGCAGCGCCTGTACCCGGACCAGAACTACTACACCTCCGACACCTGGGACATCCCCAATGTCACCACCCACCAGGTGGTCACCTTCACCGACAACGGCGACGGCACCACCACGGTCAACGAGCACCTGACCTTCGTCGCCGATCAGCCGCTCATCGATTTCACCGCGGACAACGGCGTGGCCGCGCACCTCGCCTCCCAGGAAGCGGTGAAGGCCGATATCGAGAACGGCACGCTCTGAGCGGTTTTCGCGTGACGACCCGAATGCGGCCCGGAACCTGGTGGTTCCGGGCCGCATTCGGGTCTCGCGTTCAGGAGGCGGGGTGCACCCGCTGCCAGTGCTCGGCGATGTCGATGCGCCGGGCGAGCCACACCTTGTCGTGCGATCGCACGTAATCCACGAAGCGCTCCAACGCCTTCGCCCGCGCGGGCTTGCCCGCGATGCGGCAGTGCAGGCCGATCGAGAGCATCTTCGGCGCGCCCGCCTCGCCTTCGGCGTAGAGCACGTCGAAGGCGTCCTTCAGGTAGGTGAAGAACTCCTCGCCGTTGGCGAATCCGGCGGGGGAGGAGAACCGCATGTCGTTGGTTTCGAGGGTGTACGGCAGCACCAGGTGGTCCCGGTCGCCGACCTTCACCCAGTAGGGCAGGTCGTCGGCGTAGGAGTCGGAGTCGTAGACGAATCCGCCGTGCTCCACCACCAGTTCGCGGGTCCGCGGCGAGTCGCGGCCGGTGTACCAGCCCTTGGGCGCCTCACCGAAGAGCTTGGCGATGATCCGCACCGCCTCTTCCAGATGCGCGCGCTCGGTCTCGACGTCCACGCTCTGGTAGGAGAGCCAGCGCAGGCCGTGCGAGCAGATGTCGTAGCCGAGCCGCTTGAACGCCGCGACCGCCTCCGGGTTGCGTTCCAGCGCCCGAGCCACCCCGAAGATCGTCAGCGGCACGCCCCGGCTCTCGAACAGCCGCAGCACCCGCCACAGTCCGGCCCGCGAGCCGTACTCGTAGATGGTCTCCATCGACATGTGCCGGTCCGGGAACGACGCCGCCGGAACGATATCCGACAAAAACGTCTCCGAGCCCTCGTCGCCGTCGAGCACATTGTTCTCGCCGCCCTCCTCGTAGTTGAGGACGAAGTTGACGGCGATGTTCGCATCGCCCGGCCACTGCGGATGCGGCGGGTGCGGGCCGTAGCCGACCATGTCCCGCGGGTAGTTCAGGTCGAAATCGCTCATGCGCGTTCATTGTCCAGCTCGGCACGCAATCGTGCGCGGGCTTCGTCGGTGAGCGTGCCGTAGAGCCGCAGCCGGGCCAGGCCGCCGTCGGGGTAGGCGTCCAGGCGGACCGACACCACCGGGTCGGCGGCGTCGATCAGGAAGCGGTGGCGGGTGTCGGGCTGCAGGCGGGTGCGCGCCAGCAGTTCGACCTCGCTGCCGTCGGCGCGGATGCCGGTGAGCGAGCCCGCGCCCGGGCTGTTGAACAGGAAGTACGAGGTGTCGATCTCGGCGGCGGTGATCACGCCTTCCTCGGCGAGCCGCACCAGCACCCAGTCGTTGGTGTTCTTGTCGCGGCGGCGCGCGGTCTCCCAGCCGTCGCCCATGCTGCGGGCGCGACCGGGCATGAGCACGTTCTGCGGGTGCGAGTAGAAGCGGTTCGAGCAGTCGGCGACCAGACCGCCGTTCTCGATCGCGGCCAGATCGAACGGGCCCGCCTCGAGCCAGGCCGGATCCGGCTTGGCGACGCCGTGCACGCGCAGGCGGGCGATGCCGCCGTCGGGGAACATGCGCAGGCGCACGTGGGTGAAGCGCTGGGCGGAGTCCACCGCGAACGGGTTCTCCGAATCACCGTCGACCTTGGCGCGGTCCACCAGGGTGGTCCAGCCCTGCGCGGCGACCAGCTCGTCGACCGACGGATGGCCCGCCACCGCGATGGCCTCCACCGACACCTCGGGCGGGTAGTTGCCCTTGAACCACGCGGTGTCCACCACGACGCCCTTGATCACGCCGGGCACGCCCAGACGGATGATCGCGGTGTGGCAGGCGTCGATGGACGGGTGGCCGCCGTCCTCGCCGCGCTGGCGCAGCGTCTCCCAGCCGTCGTAGACCTGGCCCTTGTGGCCGAAGGTGGCGGGGGAGTAGGTGGCCGCCTCGGGCCGGATCAGGTTCTCCCGCTCGGCGAAGGACTCATCGTCGGCCCACAGCACGGCACCGCCCAGGGTGCGCACGGCCAGATCGGGAAGCAGCGTGAAATCAGCGTCGCTCATAGCGCCGGGATCTTCCTTTCTCGCAATTGATGCAATACCTCGACAGAGGCTTTGGGGGCGATCGCGATCACGTCGGCGGGATCGAAAGCGCCGCACTCCAGTCCGCGCAGCACCACTGTCGCCAGGGCCTGCGCGGTGGCCGGTTCGTCCATCACCGCGCCGCCCTGGCGGTCCAGGTAGCGGCCGATGCGCGGGGCGGCGATGCCCAGGCCCTCGCGGAAGAACGCGAAGGTGGCCAGCCAGCGGGTGACCAGGTGGCCCGCGCCCATGTCCCAGCCCTGGTAGTAGCCGCGCTCGAGTGAGCGGCTGACCAGGCGGAAGTGCCGCGACACCGCCGCGCGCACCTCGGAGTCGGTGCCGATGGGCAGCACCTGGGTGGAGCCGTCGCACACCCACACGCCGGTGGTGGCCGCGGCGGCCTGCATGACCGCCTTGGCGTGGTCGGCGACCGGGTGCTCCAGCGACTGGAACTTGGGTGCGATCCCGCAGGCGGCGCTGTAATCGTAAGTGCCGTAGTGCAATCCGGTGCAGCGTCCGGCCGAGCGCTGGATCAGCTGGGCGACCGGCGAGGTGCCGTCGGCGGCGATGATGGCCTGCGGGCTCTCGATCTGCAGCTCGAACTTCAGCGATCCGGCGGCCAGGCCGTGCGCGGCTTCGACGGCCTCGCACAGGTCCACGGTGATGTCGGCCTGCTCGACGTGGCGGATCTTGGGGACGGTGAACACGAAGCCCTCGGGCACCCCGCCCGCGCCCTCGAGGACCTTCTCCAGGGTGCGCACGGCGCGCGCCCATTCCAGGGAGGTCAGGCCCTTCATGCGGATGCCGCGCGAGACGACCTCGGGGGCAAGGGCTTTCAGCACCGCGCCGGCGTGCAGGGCGTCGCGGTCCTCGACCTCGTCGCCGCGGGTGCCGTAGCCGTCCTCGAAATCGAAACGCAGGTCCTGGATGGGCCGCTCGCGAAGAACCGTGAAGACCCGCTCGGTGACGTCGGCGCCGGCCAGCTCGACCAGCAGGTCGCGCTGGGCCTCGGCGAGTTCGATCGCGGCCGCGCCCCACTGGCCGGGCAGATCGATCGAGGCGTCGGCGCCGGAGGCGTACGCGGTGTGCACCGGCTGTCCCGGGCGATCACCCGGATAGCGCCGCAGCAGCTCCGAATCCACGTCCCGCACACGGGATTCGATCCCGTTCAATGTCTCCGGTGGCACCCTCACGCACGGGCCTCCTTCTCCTCGATGCCGAAATCGGCGAGCAATCCCACATACCGCTTCGGCAGTGGGGCCGCGAATTCCCCGCGGCCGGACTTACGCAGCTTCATGGTGACCAGCGACTGCACGGTCAGGGTGGCGGCGGCGACGCCGTCGATGACGGGCACGCCGACCTCGTCGGTCAGGTACTCGCACAGATCCGCCATGCCCGCGCAGCCGAGCACGATCGCGTCGGAGCCGTCGGCGGCCACGGCGTCACGGCAGGCGTCGGCGATGACCTTGCGCGCCTTGGGGTCCTCGAGTTCGAGCACCGGGATCTCACAGGCGTGCACGTTCGCGCAGAACCGTTCCATCCCATAGCGTTCGGCCAGATCCCAGGCCCGGCCCGCGGTGCGGCCCAGCGTGGTGACCACGCTGAACTTGCGCCCGAGATGACTGGCGTACTGCATGGCGGCCTCGGCGATGCCGATCACCGGGCCGCGCGCGAGCTCGCGGGCGGCGTCCAGGCCCGGATCGCCGAAGCAGGCGATGATGTAGCCGTCCACACCCTCGGCCTCGCCGCGCGCGATCTCGGCCAGCAGGCCCGGCACGGCCAGCGCCTCGTCGTAGTGGCTCTCGATGGAGGCCGGGCCCATGGCCGGGTTCACGCCCTCGACGATGGTGCCGGGCGCGGCCACCAGCTTGGCGCTGGCCTCGATCAGGCTGGTCATGGCCGCGGTGGTGTTGGGATTGATGACTCGAATGCGCATGGAAATCACCGGTTCTCGAAGGACGGGACGTGGCGGGAGGCGTCGATCTTCAGCGGACCGCGCAACGCCAGCACGCGGTAGGCGACCAGGGCCAGGGCACAGCCGATGAACCAGCTGTACTGGGCGGCGGTGTACATGCCGGGCACATCGCCGGCGGTCAGCACCGGGATCACCGCGGCGATCGCGCCGAGCGCGGTGGCCACGATGGCGGCCGGGTTGTAGCCCTTGCGGTACCAATAGGTGCCCTGCTCGGACATGGTGAACAGCTCGTCGACGAACACCCGCTGGCGGCGCACCAGGTAGTAGTCGGCGATGAGCACGCCGAACAGCGGTCCGATGAACGCGCCCAGCACCTCGAGGGTGTAGTGGATGACGTCGGGGTTGTTGTACAGGTTCCAGGGGGTGATCAGCACCGACCCGACCGCGGCGATCATGCCGCCCGTGCGCCAGCTGATCTTCTGCGGGTTCACGTTCGAGAAGTCGAAGGCGGGGGAGATGAAGTTCGCGACGATATTGATGCCGATGGTCGCGACGGTGAAGGTGAGCGCGCCCAGCACGATCGCGAAGGTGTTGTCGATGCGCGCCACCGTGGCGACCGGATCGGTGATGAGCTCGCCGTACACCGGAATCGTCAGCGAGGCGGTCACCACGACCAGCAGCGAGAACACCAGGAAGTTGACCGGCAGGCCCAGGAAGTTGCCCTTCTTCACCGCCGCGAAACTGCGCCCGTAGCGGGAGAAGTCGCCGAAGTTGAGCATCGGGCCCGAGAAGTACGACACCACCAGCGCGATCGCGCCCAGCATGACCGGCACCGCCGACCAGCCGGTGTGGGTGGCCGCCTTGCCCATGTTCAGGTCGATGCCGTGCCAGCCCGCCTTGTGGATCAGGTAGCCGCACAACACG
Organism: Nocardia sp. CA-145437; assembly: GCF_050956485.1. NCBI lineage: Bacteria > Bacillati > Actinomycetota > Actinomycetes > Mycobacteriales > Nocardiaceae > Nocardia > Nocardia sp. CA-145437. Next base: position 2,491,418 of record NZ_CP191204.1, read on the forward strand.
AACATGACCACGTAGACCGCGGGACCGCAGAAGTCGATGAACTTGCGGATGGACTCCATGCCGCGCCAGAACACCGCGGCCTGCAGCACCCACAGGATCAGGTAGGAGGCCCAGCCCAGCGCGGACAGGCCCAGGAAGCCGTGGTCGGCCTCGACCGCGTAGGGGGCCAGGCCCGGAAAGAGCTTGATCAGCACCACATCCAGGGCCGCGGAGGCCAGGAAGGTCTGAATGCCGTACCAGGCCACCGCGATCAGGCCGCGGATGATGGCCGGGACGTTCGCGCCGAGCACGCCGAAGGCGCTGCGGCAGATCACCGGATACGGGACGCCGGTGGCCTGGCTGGGCTTGGCGACGAGGTTGCAGAGGCCGTACACGATGGTGATGCCGACGACCAGGGCGACGAGCACCTGCCAGCTGTGCAGCCCGAGCGCGAACAGCGAGCCCGCGGTGACGTATCCGCCGACGCTGTGCACGTCCGACATCCAGAACGCGAAGATGTTGTACGTGCCCCAGGTCTGCTTCCGCAGCGGCGCCAGGTCCTCGTTGACCAGGCGGGGGTCGTACTCGGGGGCGGGCGAGGCCGGGACCTCCGGCGCGGGCGGGACCGGGGCGAGCGAACTCCCGGCCGCCGGCGCAACGGTATCGGGCATTTCGCACATCCCATCGTGTCGTGGTGTCCCGTTGATTGAGACGAGTGTGCGAAGGCTATCCAACAGGCATTGCCCGATTATTGCCTGAACGATATATGTTCCGTAACCCCTGGTTCAGGGCCTATATATCTTCTTCACCTGCTGGTTCGGCGAAAAGTCCGGTGTCCTTCGGGAGATGCGCGAGCACACCGTTCAATCGTGCATGATGGCCCTCGGTGGCCGCCAGCAACGCTTCAGCATCTCTTGCCAAGAAGGCTTGCAGCTGCTTCGAGTGATCGGCGTGCAGCACCACGCGGTCCATGGTCGTCACATGCACCATGGGCTGCACGGGCTCGGTGATGTTCCAGGCGTATTCCAGCATGTGGACCACCCGCGGCATCCCCGACGGGCGCACCAGCGCCAGGTGGAAATTGCGGGTCTCGCGGTGATAGGCCACCGCGTTCTCGGTGAGTACCGCCTGCTCGAGGCGCGCGTGGATCTCACGGGCCAGCTGGTGGTCGGCCTCGGTCGCGTTGTGCACCGCCGCGGCCAGCGCCGCCGACTCCAGCCGCTCGCGCACCACGTACAGCTCGCGCAGCTCGTCGGCGGTCAGCAGGGTCACCTGGTACCCGAAGTTGGGCCGATGCTCGACCAGGCCTTCGCCGATCAGCGTCTGCAGCGACTCGCGCACCGGGATCGCGCTCACCTCGAAGGAACGGGCCAGCTCGCCCAGGGGCAGGCCGGTGCCCGGGGGCAGGTTGCCCTCCAGGACCAGACGGCGCAGCTCGCCGAGGATCTCCTGCTGGGAGTAGCCGCGACGGACGTCCAGCGGCGGGTTGAGCTGGGGCAAACGGGGTAGGCGGGGGCGAGAAGGCACGCCCCAACCCTAGACCGTCACCGCAAGCCCCCCGGTGTGGGTCAGATCTCGTCGGCGTCGTAGCCCAGCGCCTTGAGCGAAAGCCGGTGCAGCGTTTCCCGTTCCGCCGGGGACAGGCGGGCGAGCAGCACATCGGTCGCCGCGGCGATCCGCGCGTCGGTCTCGGCGCGCACCCGATTCCCGGCCGCGGTGATAGCCAAACGGTATTTCCGGCGGTCCTCGGGATCGCGATTGCGGGTGACCAGTCCGGCCTTCTCCAGGCTGTCGATCAGCCGCACCACCTCGCTGCGGTCGATCTCGAGCACATTGGCCATCTCCTGCTGGGACGGTTCGGCGCGCTCGGCGAGGTAGGTGAGCACCCAGTGCTCGCGCAGCGGCGTCCCGAGTTCGGCGTGCATCGCCTTGTGCAGCTTGCCGAGGGCGTAGGTCGGGTGCCGCAGCAGCCCGGCGGGGTGGGCGCCCGCGGCGGCGGAGGGTTCGTCGGTCACCCGCCGATTCTATCTATTGTTGAGTAGCTCAATCATTGTTACCCTCTGCAATTGAGTTGCTCATCAACAATGAAGGAGGGGTCCGATGACGCAAACGCGTTCGGGCACCGGGACATCCATCGCCGCCGACTCCGGCGCCACCCCTGCCGACTCCGACCAGATCCCCGCGCATGTCTGGCGCACCGCCGGCGTGGTGGTGTTCGGCGCGGTCATGGGGATGCTCGACACCTCGCTGGTCAATATCGGGCTGCACACCATCGGCGCGGACCTCGGTGCGTCGCTGGCCACGATCCAGTGGGTCGCCAGCGGATACCTGCTGGCCCTGGGGGTTTCACTCACCGTCTGCGGCTGGCTCGCGCGGCGCGTCGGCGTCACCCGGCTCTGGCTCTGGGCGTTGATCGCGTTCACCCTCACCTCGACCGCGTGCGCCCTCGCACCCGACGCGGGCTGGCTGATCGGATTGCGCATCCTGCAAGGGCTCGCCGCCGGGCTGATGATTCCCGCCGGGCAGACCATCCTGGGTCAGGCTGCCGGGCCGCAGCGCATGGGCCGGGTCATGGGTGTGGTCGGCATCGCCGTGGTGGGCGCGCCCGCCATCGGGCCGACCATCGGCGGGCTCCTGCTGGCGCACTGGAGCTGGGAGTGGTTGTTCCTCATCAACATTCCGTTCGGCCTGATCGGACTGGCACTGGGCCTGCGCTACCTGCCGCGGAGCAGCGGGACGGCCACGCAGCCGCTGGACGTGCTCGGGCTGGTATTCGCGGGCGGCGGCGTGTCGGCGGTCGTCTACGGACTGTCCGAGGTCGGCGTGACGGGGTCGGTGACCTCGCTGTCGGTGTGGCTGCCGGTGCTGCTCGGCCTGGCCGGGCTGGCCGGATTCCTGGTGCGCGCGCTGCGGAGCACGCTGCCGCTGCTCGACATCCGGCTGTTCGGCAACCCCGGCTTCGGCGCGGCCACCAGCGCCGGGTTCTTCGCCGGGGGAGCCATGTTCGGCGTGATGGTGTTGCTGCCGTTGTACTTCCAGGAATTGCACGGCACCGGGCTGGTCCGCACCGGCGTGAGCCTGCTCGGCTTCGGGCTGGGTGGGGTCGTCATGCTGCCCCTGGGCGGCAGGCTGACCGACCGCTTCGGTGGCGGCAGCGTCGCGGTGCTCGGCAATCTCGCCGTGGCCGCCACCGTGCTGCCGCTGGCCTTCCTGCCGGTCGACGCCAACGGGTTCCTCGTCCAATCACTGCTGTTCGCGGCGGGATTGGCGACCGCGGTGGGCGCCATGCCGCTGGTGTCGGCGGCCTACGCGGCGGTCCGGCGCGAGCAGCTGCCCGACGCCACGGCGCTGGTGAACATCATGCAGCGGGTCGGCGGCGCGGTCGGGGTCGCGCTGGTGGCCGTGATCCTGTCCCGCGCAACGGCTTCCGGATGGGACCCGGTGTCCGGCTACCACCTCGCCTTCGCCGGGCTCGCCGCCCTCTCGGTGGTCGCGGCGGTGGCCTCGACGGTCCTGCGCCGTCGGCAGCGGGCCACCGCTTAGACGCGACGCTCGCCCGCGGCCGGGGTGCTCGCGGGCGCGGTATCGCGTGACGGGGTGGCCGTCATCGCCGCACCGGCGGCGGCGGGATCCCGACCGTCGAGTGAACGCGGTCAGGGCGACGCCCAGGCCAGGAGCTTGTCCACCGGCCAGGTGTTGATGATCCGGTCGGTGGGCACGCCGTTGTCGAGGGCGCGTTGGGCGCCGTAGCCGAGGAAGTCGAGCTGGCCGGGCGCGTGGGCGTCGGTGTCGATGGAGAAGTGGCAGCCCAGCTCGAGGGCTTGTTTCAGCAGGCGGGTCGGCGGGTCGCGGCGTTCGGGGCGGGAGTTGATCTCGACCGCGACCCCGTGGTCGCGGCAGGCCGAGAAGACCTGCGCGGCATCGAAACTCGACTCGGGGCGGGTGCCGCGATTGCCCTCGACCAGGCGGCCGGTGCAGTGGCCGAGCACGGTGGCGCGGCCGCCCGAGACCGCGCGCACCATGCGCCGGGTCATGGCGGCGGCGTCCATCTTCAGCTTGGAATGGACGCTGGCGACCACGATGTCGAGGCGGTCGAGGAGTTCGGGCTCCTGATCGAGGCTGCCGTCGTCGAGGATGTCGACCTCGATGCCGGTCAGGATGACCATGGGGGAGAAGCGGTCCCGCAGTTCGTCGATCACGTCGAGCTGCTGTCGCAACCGGTCCGGCGAGAGGCCGTTGGCCACCGTCAGCCGCGGGGAATGATCGGTCAGCGCGCAGTATTCGTGGCCCAGGGCCTGCGCGGTGGCCATCATCTCCACGATCGACGCCGAACCGTCGGACCAGTTCGAGTGCACGTGCAGGTCGCCCTCGAGCGCGGCCCGCAGCTCACCGCCGCCGAGATCCTTGGCCGCGGTGCGCAATTGGACCAGGGTGTCGGGCTCGCGGCCGGCCCACGCCTGCGCGATCACCGCCGCCGTCTTGGGCCCGACCCCGGTCAGGGACTGCCAATCTCCGGTGCGGCCCAGTCGCTCACGCTGCTCGTCGTCGAGGGCCTCGACGATGTCGGCGGCATTGCGGTAGGCCATCACCCGCCGCGAATCCTCGCGGGCCCGGTCCTTGAAGAACGCGATCATGCGGAGCGCGACGACAGGATCCATGGCTACCAGTGTGCCCGCCGCGCGTTCGCTCGGTGTGTTCTCGGCGAGCCCGCGCTCACTCCGCCCGCAGCGTCCGGCGCAGCAGTACCGCCGACCCGGCCGCCACGATCACGCCGCCGACGACCAGGAATCCCGTGGTCGAATCGCGCAGGGAGCGTTGCTCGTCGTAGCTCCGCACCACCGGGCGGCCCTTGCTGGTCTCATGGCAGACCTGACCGATGTTCATGGAGTGACCGTCACATTCCACGGGCAGCGACAGCCGGAACAATCCGATCAGCATCAGGGCCAGGCCCACGACAACGCCGATCGTGTGGGCGATCTTCATCAGCACTCCGCAAGCGTCGAGGACGTCGTGGCCAGGCGCATCCACGTGCCGTAGAGCCACCGTTGGTAACCGTCCGGGTCCAGGCCGAGGGTGCTGACCATGAGGTTATAGGTGTCGGCCTGGGCGAGCGGGCCGACCGTTCCGATGATCCAGTCGAGATCCGCCTCGGGGTGCAGCAGTCCGTCGGCGCGCATGCGCCGCCACAGCTCCGCGACATGTTGCTGGGTGGCGGCGCGTCCGGCCCGGGCGGCCTCGGCGATGACCGGTTCGCTGGCCTCGGCGGCGACGGCGGCCGCGATGAGCGGCGCCGCGCGTTCCATGAGCTGCCGCGCGCCCTGGGCGTAGGCGGTGACGCGTTCGTGCAGGGTGGGCGCGGTCCCGGCCCGGATGTGCCAGTCGCGGTGGGCCAGGTCGACGTCCTCGGTGTCGCCGACGATCGCCACGTCGATAGTGCGTTTGAGCAGTTCGGCCTTGGAGCCGAAGCGCAGGTAGACCGTGCGCGAACCCACCTCGGCGGCGTCGGCGACCGCGGCCAGCGAGGTCGCCGCGTAGCCGTCGGCGATGAACAGCCGCCGCGCCGCGTCGAGGATCTTGCGCTCGGTCTCGGCCTTGCGGGCGTCCCACAGCGGGGACGACTTCTTGACACCCGGACTCAACTGCTGCATCCTAACTGCATCACTACAGTGATACTGCATAAATACATCGATACTGCAAAGGATAGCAGCGATGATCCCCACACTCGCCGGGGTGCATCACCTCAAAGTTCCCGTGTCGGATCTGGCACGGTCCATCGATTGGTACCGCAGCCGCCTCGGCTACACCGTCGGCCTCGAATTCCAGGAGCAGGGCGTCCTGAGGGGTGTCGTCCTGCACCACGCCGCCGGCGGACCGATGCTCGGCCTGCGCCTACATCCCGAAATGGCCGCCGCCTCCGCGGGATTCGACTTCTTCTCGATCGGCGTCCCGGATCGAGCCGCCCTGGAAACGCTGGCCCGGCATCTGAGCGGCCTCGGCGAATCCCATGCCGGGGTGCACCGCGCCAGCCTCGGCTGGATCCTGCCCGAGCTGCGCGACCCCGACGGTCACGAAGTCCGCTTCTACTCCATGCAATCCCACACCGAACTCGGCGACGAACCCGTCACCATCGACAATCCACGCCAGACCGCGGAAGCCAAGGAACGCGAGATCGCCTTGCGAGGCAACGAGATTCAGTGATTCGAGCGGTGCGCGTCAAGGGCGGACCGCGTCGTGGAGGTACGAACGCAGGGGTGCCCCGGGTGGCCAGGATTCGGCGGACGCGGGCCCGGAACTCGGGCGCGCTGAGCCCGAGCGTGGTGAGGATCTCACCGGCGGGCGGGCCGCCGAAAGGCTGCCAGACCAGGGCGAGGTCGATGAGCGCCTGCTCGTCAGGGCTCATCGATCACACCGGGGTCAGGCCGATGTCGGCGCAGCCGTCGCGCAATTCGTCGAACCCGAACGCCTCGATCGGGCCGACGACACCCGCGGTGCGCCCCGCACCGGACGCGAGTTGCTGTGCGGCCCAGGCGATCAGCTCTCCAGTGAGGTTGTAGATGCTCGGACCTTCGAGATGGACCTCGGCGAGCGGGCCGGTCGAGCCGGTGGCGACCGCGACCACATGGGAGCGGGTGCGCTCACGTTCGGCGGCATCGGGTCCGCCGGGTGGGCCGATCACCGGCCGGGTGCACGCGTCGATCAGCTTGCGGCCCAGGGGGATTCGGGTGGCGACGGCGGTGAACCCGGACAGCGGGCCGGCCGCGCGGCTCAGCACCGGGAACCAGCCGTTGTAGACACTGACGTCCTCGACGGTCGGGAAGGTGGCGGGCAGGTGCAGCACCTCGGTGCCCGAGACCAGAAAGGCGTTCCTGCGACGACCGCGCACCGGGAAGGCGCGCACCCGGGATGCCGTGCGTTCCTCCACCAGAACTCCCCGCCGCCGTCGCGCCGAGGGCAGCGTCACGCCGTCGCGCATGGTGGTGCGGGTGCCCTGGCTCAGGCCCCGCCACAGCGGGCCGGTCGCGAAGTAGCCGATATCGATCGAGCGCACGGCGGGCCCGCCCTCGAGCGCGGCCAGCGTCCCGGCGAGCACGCCCGGCACGTAGTCGTAGCCGAAGGCGGGCAGCATGATCGAGCCGTTGGCCCGCGCGATGCCGTGCAATCGGCCCTGCAACTCGCGGACGAAACCGACCTCGCCGGTGGAATCGATGTAGTGGGCTCCGGCCAGCGCGGCGGCCTCCGCGACCGGGTAGCCGAACCGTTCGAAGGGTCCGACGGTCGTGATGAGCACATCGCCTGGGCTCACCAGCGCGGTGATGCTCGCGGTGTCGGAGGCGTCGGCGACCGCGAATTCCAGGCCGCCCGCCTGTTCGGCGAGCGCCCGCACGGCCGCGCGATTGCGCCCGGCCGGAACGGGTTCGATGCCGCGTCGCAGCAGCGCGTGCAACACCAGGTCGCCGGTGTAGCCCGTCGCGCCCAGCAGCACGATGCGTCCGGTCATGGGGTGTCTCCTTCCGGTGTGATCGGGACATGGCGGCGGAGGAAGGCGAGCTGATCGGTGACCACCCGCTCGAAGGCCGCACCGCGATAGATGTCGAAATGCCCGTCCGCGTAGGTGCGGACCTCGCCGCGCGGTGCCCGCGCGGCGTAGCGCAGGGTGGGTTTCGCCGGTGCGACGGAATCGGTTTCGCACACCGAGAACAGGATCGGCACCTGGATGCGGGCGGTGCGGCGGCCGGGCCGATCGGTGAGGATGTCGAACACCACCCGGGCCGCGGCCTCGTTGCGGAAGTCGGCGCCGGGCGGAACCAGTGCCAGATAACCGGATTCGGCGTCGGGCGCGGTCATCAGCGCGGTGCCGTTCGCGGGCCCGGCGGTGGTGATCATGTGCGGTTCCCGCCCGAGCAGCATGGCCGCGACATCGCGCACGCCCGCGGCGGTGGCCTTGATCGAGTTGATCGGCGAGACCGCGAGGGTGGAGGCGACGCCGTCGGTGAAGGGACACTGCGCGATCGCCGCGACCAGTCCGGCCGGGCGTTTCGCGGCGGTGTGAATGACATGCCCGCCGCCGAAGGACGTGCCCCAGGCGATGATCCGGGCATTGTCGACCTGGGGGAGGTGCCGGGCGAACGACAGTGCGGCGGTCCAGTCCGCGCGCTGCTCACGGGTCGAGAGCAGATAGCGGGGCGCGCCGTCGCTGTCGCCGAAGTGGCGGTAGTCGAACACAAGGCACGCGTATCCGGCGGCGGTGAACCGCTCGGCATAGGCGGCCAGGCCCATGGCGCGGATCGCGCCGAGCCCGTGCGCCATCACCACCACCGGCGGTCGGACCCCCGGGCGCGGCTCGGGCAGAGAGAGGGTGGCGGCGCAGTGGTCGCCGTTGCCGGAGGGGAAGCGCACGTCGTGTGTGGCCGCGCCCGCGGGGTTTCCGCTCATCACGCGATCACCTCGGCGGCGCGGCGGGCGGGTCGGTCGGCGGCCGACAGCCCGGCGGGTCGGCGGGCGCCGCGTTCACGCTCCAGGCGCAGATCGCGCATGTAGTCGTCGAAGTCGACCTGGATGGTGTGCCGTTTGGAGGCGACGTAGCGGCGCTGGATGCCGCGCCGGTGCGCGGCGATCTCGCTGTCCATGTCGGCGGAGCTCGGCAGGTGGTACCGGCCCTGGAGATGGTCGGCGATCAGCTGGGCCTGGCGTTCGGCGATCGGCATGATCGCGCCCAGCGGCTGCACCAGGCCGACGAAGTACAGGCCCGGCACCGCGGGATGGAACACGCGCCGGTACAGGCGGATTCGATTGTCACCCGACGGGTCGAGGAAGTCGTGGTCGAAGAACGGGAAGCTGATCTTGTAGCCGGTGCAGAACACCACCAGGTCGGCGGCCACCCGGCGGCCGTCGGTGAACACCACCTCGTCGCCGTCGAAGTGATCGATGTTCGGGACCGGCCTGATCGCGCCGTGCGCCAGCCGGTCGAGGATACGGCTGGACATGGTCGGATGCGCCTGGGCGAACTTGTGATCGGGCTCGGGCAGCCCGTAGCGGGACATCGGCCCGGTGGCCGCGGCCATCAGCCTGCGCGCGAACGGCCAGCGCAGGAACGACGGGAACCACTCGGCGGCCCCGAGGCGGTCGTAGGGGCGGCCCCAGACGTACTTCGGGATCACGTGCACGCCGCTGCGGGCCGAAAGATAGGTCTGCTCGGCGTGATACGAGGCGTCCACCGCGATGTCCATGGCGGAGTTGCCCATCCCGAGCACCACCACCCGCTTCCCGGTCAGCTGCGCTTCCTCGGTGTAGGCGTGCGAGTGCATCAGCTGCCCGCGGAACTCGTCCGCGCCGGGGAACATCGGCTCGGGCAGGCGGGGATCCCAGTGGTGGCCGTTGGCGACCAGCACCGCGTCGTAGCGCAGGGTTTCGCCGGTCGAGATGGTCACGTCGAAGCCGTGGTCGGCGCGCGGCGCGACGTGCAGGACGCCGGTGCGGAACCGGATGCGGTCGGCGAAGTCGAAATGCCGCACGTACGAGTCGAAGTAGTCGGCGATCTGATCGTGGCGCGCGAAGTCGGGCAGATGCGCGGGCATGGGGAAGTCGCTGAACTCCATGCGCTGACGCGAGGTGTTGATGTGCAGCGACTTGTACGCCGCCGACACCCCGTTGGTATTGCCGAACACCCAATTGCCGCCGACCCGGTCGGACAGCTCGTAACAGTGCACGTCGAGGCCGCGTTCGGCGAGCACCTTCACCGCCGCGATACCGGCCGACCCCGCGCCGATGACGCAGACCTTCGGACTCGAATTGATGGACATCGCTGAGACTCCTTTATGACCAGTGGTCATATGACCACTGGTCACTGTAGGATCGAAACGGTCACGACGTCAATAGGCCGCAGGTAGTCAGAGGAGATCGGTGATGCCGACAGGGACATGGGATCGGTTGCCCGCGCCGCGTCGCGCCGCCGTGGTGGCCGCGGCCGAGGCCGAGTTCGCCGCGCGCGGATTCAGCGGCGGCAGCCTCAACACCATCTGCAAGGAGGCCGGCGTCTCCAAGGGCAGCCTGTTCCAGTACTTCACCGACAAGGCCGACATGTACGTCTACCTGGCCGAACTGTCGAGTGAGCGGATCCGCGCCGGCATGGAGGCGGTGGCGCGCGAATTGCGCTGGGACACCGACTTCTTCGGTTCCTTCGAAGCCCTGCTCGAGGCGTGGGTCCGCTACTTCTACGACCACCCGCTCGAACGCGCCATGACCGCCGCGGCCAACCTCGAGCCGGACCCCGTCGCCCGGACCGCCGTCCGCGAATCGGTCAACGTCCACTACCTCGCGGTCCTGCGTCCCCTCTTCGACGCCGGGGTCGCCACCGGCGCACTGCGCCCCGGCACCGACACCGAGGCGCTGCTGGCCCTGCTCCTCCTGCTGTTGCCGCAAATCGCCCTGGCTCCCCACGTCCAGGGCCTCGACCCGCTGCTCGGCCTCGCCGAGGGCGACGCCGACCACGCCGTCGCCACCGCCCTGCGCCTGGTCCACGTCGTGGTCGACCCCTATCGCGGCCAGGGATCGTAGGCTCGCACCGTGCCCACGCTGCTGATCGTCCACCACACCCCGTCGCCGTTCATGCAGGAGATGTTCGAGGCGGTGCTGGCGGGCGCGACCGATCCGGAGATCGAGGGCGTCGAGGTGATCCGCCGCCCGGCCCTCGGCGTCACCGCGAGCGATGTCCTCGCCGCCGACGGCTATCTCCTCGGCACCCCGGCCAACCTCGGCTACATGAGCGGGGCGCTCAAACACGCCTTCGACACCTTCTACTACCCGTGCCTGGATTCGACCAAGGGTCGCCCGTACGGGCTCTACATCCACGGCAATCAGGGCACCGAGGGCGCGGAACGCAGCGTCGAGAGCGCGACCACCGGGCTGGGGTGGGAGAAAGCGGCCGCGCCGGTGATCATTTCGGGCAAGCCCGAGAAGTCCGATATCGAGCGGTGCTGGGAGCTGGGCGCGACCGTCGCGGCGCGATTGATGGAGTGAGACTCGGATGCCCCCGAATTCTGGTGTCTGACACATTCGCGGGTGGTCCGGTCATACTCGAGGGGGCGTTCTCCCGGAACGCTCTTTATGAGTGTGGGAAGAGGTGACGGCCGCCGTGGAGGCGCAAGAGTCGGGGACACGCCGTATCGGGCTGGTCGAGGATCATGAATCGGTGGTGCTGGGGTTGTCGGCCATGCTGGCCCCGGAAGCCGATCTGGAGTTGGTGATCACCGCGGGAACCGTCGCGGAACTGCTGGCGGCCGGGCCTGAGCTGGATCTGGTGGTGCTGGATCTGCGGCTCGCCGACGGCTCCTCGCCCGATGACAATGTGCGCGCACTGCGCGAGCGGGGGATCGAGGTGCTGGTGTTCACCGGGGCGGACAATCCGTTCCTGGTGCGATCGGCCGCGCGGGCGGGCGTGCTGGGTGTGGTGCGCAAGTCCGAGGACGCGGCGACCGTGGTCGCCGCGGTGCGTCGGGCCGCGCATGGTGAACAGGTGGTCACCACCGACTGGGCCGCCGCCATCGACGGCGACCCGCAATTGCAGGACGTCGGGTTGAGCCCGCGTCAGCAGCAGGTGCTGCAGCTGTACGCCTCGGGGGAGAAGGCGTCGCGGGTGGCCCGCATGACCGGGCTGTCCGAGCAGACCGTCAACGACTATCTGGGCCGCATCCGGCAGAAGTACGCCGACGCCGGACGCCCGGCCCCGACCAAGACCGACCTCTACAAGCGGGCCGTCGAGGACGGGTGGCTGCCCGTTCCGGAGCGGAGTCCGCGGGCATGACCGCCACGAGCGCCCTCGACTCGACGGCCGCTCCCCGGTCCATGCCCTCGCTCACGGCGCTCACCCGGCGGGTGCGTGCCCGCGTGAAGGCGACCGAGGATCCGGCCACCGCCGCCTACGACCGCATCATGCGTCGGCTCGGCATCTCCATCGGCATCGCGGGCGCCATCATCGGCGGCGGCGAACTGCCGGAGGTCGCCGAACAGGGCCGCTACGCGTCGGTGTGGTGGTCGGTGGCGGCGATGGCGCTCGTGTTCGGCTGGTATCCGATCATCGGCGTGGTGTCGGCGGTAGCGGGGACCAAGGCCATCAGGTTCGTGTGTGGTTGCGCCGCGGTCAGTTTCCTCGGCGCGCTCGCCACCATCCCGCTCGGTTTCGCCCCGCACACTGTCGACGCCACCAATATCTGGCCGTACCGGGTGACCGCGCTCGCGGTGAGCGCGGGCGTGCTGGCCTGGTCGGGCCGGACGACGCTGATCTATCTGCTGGCCGCGTCCGCGTCGGCCGCGCTGGCCACCGTGTACACGGTCGGCGAGGTGACGCCGCAGCACATCATCGAGAACTTCCTGCGCTCGGCGGGATTGGCGGCCCTGTTCCTGTGGTGCGGTACCGCCGCCGTCGGCGCCGCGGCCCGGGTCGACCGCGAATCCGCCATCGCGAGCCGCCGTGCCGCCGCCCAGGCCGCCGCGCAGGCGCGTGACCGGGAACGCTCGCGCTTCGCCGCGCTCATCCACGACGCCGTGCTCTCCACGCTTTTGGAGGCCTCGCGCGCCGGCGCCGAATCCGATGTGGTGCGGCGGCAGGCCGAACGCACCCTCGAACAACTCGACGAATACCGTGGCGCGGAACGTGATCCGGACCTGCTCGATGCCCGTTCGGCGCTGCTGTTCCTGCGCGCCGCGGTGCAGGAGATCAATCCGAGCATCCGCTTCGCCACCCGCACCTGGCCCGGCTTCGACGACCTGCGCATGCCGGTGCACTCGGCCAGCACCATCGCCGCCGCGCTCACCGAGGCCGTCAAGAACAGCCTTCGCCACGCCGCAGTCCCGGGCCGCGAGGTGCGGCGCACCGTGACCGCCACCGTCAGCGCGGGCAGCATCCGGATCGTGTTCAGCGACAACGGGGCCGGATTCGACCTGGCCGCCGTGTCCGCCGATCGGCTCGGCATCTCCATGAGCATCCTGGGCCGCATGCGCCAGTTGGCGGGCGGCTCGGCGTTCGTGGAATCCCAGCCCGGCGAGGGCACCACCGTGACCTTGGTGTGGGGTGGCGATGGCTCGCGCTGACGGCATGGATCTGGACCCCCGGTTCGGGCTGCGCGATCTGCTCGGGCTGCGGGGCAGTACCGCGTGGTGGTTCCTGCTCATCCTGGAAGCCGTCATCGCGCTGTACATGGCCCGCAATTTCGGGCAGGCCCCGCTGTGGGCGGCGCTGGCCGCACTGGTGCTGATGCTCAGCGCGGGCGCGCTGGTCACCGCGATCCCGGTCGACCCGCTGCCGATTCCCGTCGCCTTGTACGGCGCCGCCGCGCCGCCGATCGCGACCGCGCTGACCGTCATGACCCCGGTGCGCGACCTGCCGCACGAGTCGGTGTGGTCGGCGTTCGCCTCGTCCTACGTGCTCGGAGTCCTGGTGCTGCGCGGGCGGGTTCGCACCGCGTGGGCCGGAGTCATCGCCGTGGCCGCGGTCCTGGTCACCCTCGGCCTGGGCGGTTCGCACCTGGATCCGGGCACTCTGATCGGTTCGATGGTCCCGGTCGGCACCATCACCGCGATCTCGGTGTTCACCGCCATCATGCGCCCCATGCAGCGCTCGCTGCGCATCCTGCGCGAGGACGCTCTCATGCGCGCCACCGCCGAGGCCACCATGGCCGCCGGCGACAGCGAACGCACCCGCCAACTGGCCCGCCTGGACCGCGTGGCCCGCCCGATCCTCGAGCGCATCGCCGACGGCGCGCAACTCACCGCCGCCGAGCGCGAGGAATGCCGCCTGCTCGAGGCCGAACTCCGCGACGGTCTGCGCGCGCCCCAATTGGTCACCGACGAACTCAGCGGCGCCGCCCGCGGCGCCCGTGGCCGCGGCGTCGAAGTGATCCTCCTCGACGACGGCGGCTTCGCCGGAGTCCCCGAATGGGTCCGCCGCCGCGTGATCGATGCCGCCACCAAGGAATTGGACGCGACCAACGCGGGCCGGGTCACCATCCGAGTCCTGCCCCTGGGCCGCCCCGTCCTGGCGACCGTCCTCGCCACCGCCCCCACTCAGGACCGCCGCACCGAGATCGACCAGGACGGCCGAGTCACCACCATGACCGACTAGGCACAAGCACCGTTGTCAGTCACTGCCCTTCCCTTCGATGAGGCGCACGACGAGGGTGAGTCGACCGGCCGGCGTCCACGCACCGACGGCGACCTGCCCCGAACCCAGATGCGTGAGGCTCTCGATCTCCCCCTCGTCGCCGAAGTCGATCGGCAGTGCGATGCGTTCGGACGAGTCGAAGCCCCTCACCGCTGTCTGCTGTCCACATTCCCTGTCAGGGTCGCCAACAGCGCGGGCAGTTCCGCCACGGTTCGCTCCGGCAGTCCGGTCACGGTCTCCTCGGCCAGGTCCCGCCACAGCCGCTTCACCTTCTCGGTGAGCTCCCGCCCGCTCTCGGTGAGCTCGACGACACTGGCCCGCTTGTCGTTCGGCGCGGGCGCCCGCCGAATGTGCCCGGACGCTTCGAGTTTCTTCGTCATCAACGTGACACTGGGCGGCTCGCACCCGAGCGCGCCACTCAGCTGCGCCTGAATCATCGGCCCGCTCCGGGCGAGCTCCAGCAACAGCGCCTCCTGCCCGGTATGCAGCCCGAGCGGCGCCAACAGTGCTGCGGCCCTTGCTCGGTGGCGCAGGGTCAACAGGCGTATGGCCTGGTTGATGGCATCGGCTTGCTCGAAGTCCACGGGTCTCCTTGACAGGATAGTTATCCGCATAACATTATGCGGATAACTAATCCTAGCAATCGTGGAGTCGCCATGCTCGTGAAGGTCGCCGTCATCTACTACAGCGCGACAGGAACCGTGCACGCCCTCGCGCAGGCCGTCGCGGCGGGAGCCGAAGCGAGCGGAGCCGAGGTGCGCGTGCGCCGCGTCGCCGAACTCGCACCCGCCGCGGCGATCGATCAGAACCCGCTGTGGCGCAAGCACGCCGATGCGACGCGATCGGTCCCCGAGGCCTCGCTCGAGGACCTGGCCTGGGCGGACGCGCTCGCATTCGGGACGCCGACGCGTTTCGGCGCACCGGCCGCACAGCTCAAACAGTTCATCGACCAGACCGGCGGCCTGTGGCGCGAGGGCGCTCTGGCCGACAAACCGGTCACGGCCTTCACCTCGGCCTTCCACCGGCACGGCGGCAGCGAGGCGACGATTCTGTCCCTGGCCAACGTGTTCTACCACTGGGGTGCGCTGATCGTGCCGCCCGGATTCACCGATCCGGCCGTCTCCGCGGCGGGTGGAAATCCCTACGGCACTTCGTATGTCACCGGACCGGACGGTCACGGGCCGGACGAGGCCGCGCTGGAGGCCGCCGCCTACCAGGGGGCGCGATTGGCCCGGATCGCCGCGCGGCTGCGCACCGGCGTCCTGGTGGGTCGGGAATGAACGCCATCGCCGACCCGAGTGTCGAGACATCAAGGGATGGAACGCATTCCGGGCGGGTACGGTTGATCCTGGCGCTGGTCTGCGCCTGTCAGTTCATGGTCATCCTGGACTCGTCCATCGTGAATGTCGCGCTGCCCTCCGTGCAACGGGATCTCGGATTCAGTGCCGCGGGCGTGGCCTGGGTGGTCGACGGCTATCTACTCGCCTTCGCCGGGTTCATGCTGCTCGGCGGTCGCGCCGCGGACCTGTTCGGTCAGCGGCGGATGCTGATCATCGGGTTGACGGTGTTCTCGGCGGCGAGTCTGATCGGCGGCATCTCCACCACCGCGGAGTTGCTGGTAGCGGCTCGGTTCGCGCAGGGGATCGGGGCCGCGCTGCTGGCGCCCGCGACGCTGGCGGTGATCAACACCGAATTCACCGAGACCCGCACGCGCGCACGGGCATTCGGGGCGTGGTCGGCGGCGGGCGGGATCGGCGGAATGGCCGGTGCGCTGGCGGGCGGGGCCATCACCACCGGGCTGTCGTGGCGGTGGGTCTTCCTCATCAACGTGCCGATCGGTGTGGCCTTGACCGGACTTGCCCTGCTGTCGTTGACCGCTGGACGCCGCGTGCACCGCGAATCACTGGACCTCCTCGGCGCGGTCACCGGGACCGCCGGGCTCGCCGCCGTCATCTTCGGTCTCATGAGCGGCGCCGATCATGGCTGGCTGTCGGGTGTGGTCGCAGGTCCGGTCGCCCTGGGCGTGCTGTTGCTGATTGTCTTCCTCGTGGTGGAGGCCCGTGTCGCCGCCCGGCCGCTGGTGCCGCCGCGGCTGTTCCGGATTCGGCCGGTCGCCGTCGGCAACACCCTGCTGCTGTTGTTCGGCGCGATCGGCATCGCCATGTGGTACTTCACCTCGCTGTTGCTTCAGAACGTGTTGGGCTACAGCGCATTGCGCACCGGGCTCGGACAGGCTCCGGCCGCGGTGACGTTCCTGGTGTTCGCGCGAGTGTCCGCCACCCTCCTCCCGCGAACCGGCGCCCGCCCGCAGATCCTCGCCGGAAGCGCCTGCCTTCTCGCCGGATTCGCCTGGCTGACCCGCGTCGGCGCCGACAGCGGCTATCTCCTCGGTGTTCTCGGCCCGACGCTGCTCATCGCCGTCGGCATCGGTCTGACGTTCCCGACTCTCATGGCCGTGGCCACCTCGGACGCGCCGGACAGTGATGCGGGGATCGTCGGCGGCTTGGCGGGCACCGCCAATCAGGTCGGCGGGGCGATCGGCTTGGCGGTCTTCGCGACGATCGCGGGCTCGGCGGCGGCCTACGGCCGGGTCTTCGTCGTAGCGGCCGGAATCGCGGTGGCGATCGCGGTGATCGCCAGCGCACTCATGAAAGCAACCGAATCGGAAAGGGTTTCCTGAATGTCCGCCAGAACCTCTGTCATCGCAGTCCTGGTCTCATCCGTCGGCTCGGCCCTGCTGCTCGTGGGCTGCGATGACGCGACGGTGGTCGACCGGCCATCGCCGGGCGTCACCGTCACCACGGCGAGCGCGACCGTCAGCGCGGCGACTCCGGACGTCACGGCCCCGGCCGCCCCCGACGTCGATACCGTCTCGAAGGCTCCGACCCCGATTCCGGAGTCGACCCCACCCGCGCTCTGGAACCCGTGCGGCCTGTCGGATTCCGCGGTCTCGTCGGCGGGCCTGAACGCCGCGTCCAAGACGAGGCTCGACAACCCCGGCGTGCCCGGCTCACGGAGCTGCCGGTGGCAGGACACCGCGAGAACGGTGGAACTGACCATCGTGTCGAGCCCCGACACGCTGGCGGATCTCCAGGCCGGTGGCAAATACGTGCAGTTCACCCCGGTGGCGCTGGGTGGCAGGCAGGCGGTCGAGTACCGCGCGGCCCAGGACACCCATCACCTGGGCTGCTATGTCACGACCTTCACCGGCGACGGCAGCGTCGCCTTCGTCGCCAAGACCTTGCGGGTGCAGCAGGACGGCTTCGACTCCTGCGCCGACGCGCGCACGTTCGGCGCGGCGCTGGCGGGCCAGTTGCCCTGACAGGATCAGGACTCGTCCCAGCGGCCGCCCTTCCTCATCTGATCGCGGAGGGCGGACTGGACGGTGGAAGACAGCCAGGAGTTGAGGGATACGCCGCTCTGGGCGGCGGCTTCCTCGGCGCGGGATTTGAGCTGTTCGACCAGGCGGAGGGTGACGCGGCTGATGTCGCCGGTGACCTCCTCGAAGGTGGGGTGCTCGTCGGTGGCTGCGGTCTTGCGCACATCGACGTGGGCGTCGGTACCGTCGACGGAGACGTGGGCGGTCCGGTCGGGGAGGGTGGCGCTCACCTCGGCGGCCAGCTCGGAGAGGGCGGAGAGCAGGATCAGGCGGGCGGAGTTCTCGGTGGCGGCGGCCAGGGCGGCGGCGGTGGCCTGGGTTTTCTCGTCGCCGAGGGCCGCGGCGGCGATGAGGTTCTCACGGAGTTGGGCGGTGTACTTGTTCAGATCCATGACACCAGTGTGACGTCATGGGTGGTGTCATTCAAGGAAACTTCTGACGCCAGAATCGGGCGCTCGAGTCGAATCGCCAACCTGCGGGGCACGGTTCGGGTATAACGATGCAAAACCCGTTCCAGCGACGCTGTAGCCTTCTGACTATGACGAACGGTGAATCGACGCGAACCGAGCTGCGCGCGTCCGGCACAGTAGGTGTCGCGATGGTGACCCCCTTTACCGCCGAAGGCAAGCTCGACGTCGATGCCGGTGTCGCGCTGGCCGCCCGTCTGATCGACGGCGGCGTCGATCTGCTCGCGATCTCCGGAACCACCGGCGAGTCGCCCACCACCACCGAGTCCGAGAAGTTCGACCTGCTGCGCGCCGTCGTCGACGCCGTCGGCGACCGCGCCACCGTCATCGCGGGCACCGGCACCTACGACACCGCTCACAGCATCGAACTGTCCCGCAATGCGCAGCGCGCGGGCGCCCACGGTTTGCTGGTCGTGACTCCGTACTACTCGCGTCCCAACCAGGACGGCCTGTTCGCCCACTTCACCGCCATCGCGGACGCGACCGATCTGCCGGTCACCCTCTACGACATTCCGCCGCGCTCGGTGGTCCCCATCGCGACCGACACCATTCGCCGTCTCGCCGAGCACCCGAACATCGTCGCCGTCAAGGACGCCAAGGGCGATCTGGGCGCGGGCGCGGAGCTGATCGCCGAGACCGGGCTGGCCTTCTACTCCGGCGACGACGTGCTCAACCTGCCGTGGCTCTCGATCGGCGCGACCGGATTCATCAGTGTCATCGGCCATCTCGTGCCGGACCGCCTGCGCGCCCTGATCGATGCCTACCAGGCCGGGGACATCGCCCGGGCCCGTGAGATCAATGTCAGCATGGCCCCGCTGAACCGCGCCATGTCGCGTCTGGGCGGCGTGGCCATGACCAAGGGCGCGCTGCGCCTGCTCGGAGTCGAGACCGGAGAACCACGCTTGCCACAACTCATGCCGAACGGCGACCAGCTCGACGAGCTCGCCGTGGACCTGCGTGCCGCGGGGGTGATTGCGTGACCAGCCCCGCTCGCCGCCCCCGTCGCAGTGCCAGCCGCGCCGCCGGCGCCCCGGCTCCCGCTCCCGCGCAGCCCACTCCCGCCGCGCAGCCCGCTGCCGCGCCCGAAACCGTGAGTTCGGCTGCCGCGCAGCCGGAACCGGCGTCGGCCGCCCCGGTCCGCGCGGAAGCCGAGCCCGCCCGCGAGCGCGCGGCCCGCGGTCGCTCCTCGGACCGCGGCAAGGCCGCCCAGTCCAGACCGGCCGACGAGGCCCCCCGGTCCCGTCCGGACGAATCCCGTTCGCGCCAGGACGATTCCCGCAACCGCGGCGACCGCAACCGCCGCGGCGGCGGTGGCCGTTCCCGCCAGGGTGGCCGCGACCAGGCTCCGGCCCCGCGCGATCCGCACGCCATGGGCACCCCGCCGAAGGCCCCCAAGGGCGGCCTGCGGGTGTTCGCGCTCGGCGGTATCGGTGAGATCGGCCGCAACATGACCGTTTTCGAATACGACGGCAAGCTGCTGATCGTCGACTGCGGTGTGTTGTTCCCCGAGGACCAGCAGCCCGGCGTCGACCTGATCCTGCCCGACTTCGGTCCCATCGAGGACCGGATGGACGACATCGCCGCGGTGATCCTGACCCACGGTCACGAGGACCACATCGGCGCGGTGCCGTTCCTGCTGCGCCTGCGCCGCGACATCCCGGTGATCGGCGCCAAGTTCACCCTCGCGCTGGTGGCGGCCAAGTGCCGCGAGCATCGCTTGCAGCCCAACCTGATCGAGGTCAGCGAGGGCGAGCGCACCCAGCACGGCGCGTTCGAGTGCGAGTACTTCGCGGTCAATCACTCCATCCCCGACGCCATCGCGGTGGCGATCCGCACGCCCGCGGGCATCGCGCTGCACACCGGCGACATCAAGCTGGATCAGCTGCCGCTCGACGGCCGCCTCACCGACCTGGCCGGTTTCTCCCGCCTGGGCGACGAGGGTGTGGACCTGTTCCTGGTCGACTCCACCAATGCCGAGGTGCCGGGCTTCGTGACGCCCGAGCGTGAGATCGGCCCGGTGCTCGACAATGTGATCGGTAAGGCCAAGGGCCGGGTCATCGTGGCCTCCTTCGCCTCTCATGTGCACCGCATCCAGCAGGTGGTGGACGTGGCGCAGCGCTACGACCGCCGGGTCTGCTTCGTGGGCCGGTCCATGGTCCGCAATATGCAGATCGCCCAGGATCTCGGTTACCTGGAGATCCCGGACAACCTGGTGGTGGATCTGGATCAGGCCGCCAACCTGCCGGTGCACAAGCTGGTGCTGATCTCGACCGGTTCGCAGGGTGAGCCGCTGTCGGCGCTGTCGCGCATGGCGCGCGGCGACCACCGTCAGATCAATATCCGCGCCGACGATCTGGTGGTGCTGGCCTCCTCGCTGATCCCGGGCAACGAGAACGCGGTGTTCGCGGTGGTGAACGGCCTGGCTCGCCTGGGCGCGACGGTCGTCACCCAGCAGAACGCGAAGGTCCATGTGTCCGGCCACGCCTCGGCGGGCGAGCTGCTGTACCTGTACAACGCGGTCCGTCCGACCAATGCCATGCCCGTGCACGGCGAGTGGCGGCACCTGCGCGCCAACGGCGCCCTCGCGGTGGCGACCGGCGTCCCCGAGGAGCGGGTCATCCTGGCCGAGAACGGCGTCGTGGTCGACCTGGTCGACGGCATCGCCACGATCTCCGGCCGCGTCCCCGTCGGCCAGGTCTACGTCGACGGCCTCTCGGTCGGCGATGTCGGCGAGTCCACCCTCTCGGACCGCCTGGTCCTGGGTGAGGGCGGCTTCATCTCCATCAATGTCGCCGTCGACTCCGCGACCGGCAAGGCCGTCAGCACCCCCGAGGTCAGCGGCCGCGGCTTCTCCGACGACCCCGAGGCCCTCTCCGGCGCCCAGGAACTCGTCGAGAGCGAACTGCACCGCCTGGCCGTCGAGGGCGTCACCGACACCCACCGCATCGCCCAGTCCGTCCGCCGCGTCGTCGGCCGCTGGGTCGCCGAGAAGTACCGCCGCCGCCCCATGATCGTCCCCACGGTCATCGGCGTCTGACCCCAAAGGTCGAGCAGCGCAACAGAAATCGCCCCGACAGCAAGAAGCTGTCGGGGCGATTGCATTCTGCCGGCGAATGATCAGCCCTGGGCGACCAGCCGCAGCGCTGACGTGAGGCCCGCCGCTGGCGAAAGCCCGCCGCTTGCCGTCAGCTGAGGCCCGCCGCAGGCGAACTTGCCTGCCGCAGGCGGCAATCCCGCCGCAGGCGATTACCCCTGCCGGAGGCAGCACCCCGCCCGGGGCGGGAACCACAAGAGTTTTACTTGTCCTGGCAGGCGGCCGAGTCGAGCTTGGCGGCCTTGACGATGCTGCAGGCGTAGTTGTGGTCGATCTTCCAGTCGGTGCCGTCGGCGACGAAGGAGACGGTCGCGTTCTGGACCGGCTTGCCGTCGATGGTGACGTCGGCGTCGGCCTTGAGCTTGCCCTCGGCGGGGTCGCCCACGTTGGTGATCTTGATCTTGACGTTGTTGGCCTTGGCGGCGTCGACCAGCTTCTGGGCGAGCTGCGGGTCCAGCCCGGCGTTCTCGATCCAGTCGGTCTTGGTCTTGGAGTCGATCGACGGGTCGAACGCCTTGGTGACCTTGTCGTTCAGGTCCGCGACCGAGGGCTTGGGCAGGTCGGCCGCCGTGGTGGGGGCCGGGGCCGCGCCGGTGAGCTTGGCGTCGCCGCCGTCGGTGCTGCCGTCGAACTTGCCGGCGGGGGCGGCCGAGGTGGTGGCGGCGGCCTTGCTGGTGTCATCGGACTTGCTGCAGGCCACCAGGCCGAAGGCCGAGGTGGCCAGCATCAGCGCGGCGGTCGCGCGGAAAACGGTGTGCTTCAACGAAATTCTCCCCGTGATTTCAGAGCTGGTAACCGGTGGTGCAGTTCCAGTGAATGATGGTGGCGCCGCTCGAGTTCCGGTTGAGCGCCTGGTTCTTGGCGGCGATCCGCGAGGACGCGGCGCCGAAGGTGTAGTAGCCGTCGCGCGAGGAGTAGGCGACCGCGCCGCAGCCGTTCGAGAAGCGCGCGACGATCTTGCAGTCGTTGTAGGTGCACGAGCTCATGGCGGCGTTCTGCGCCGCGGGGCTGTCGGAATAGTCGTAGGAGTAGCCGATACGACCGGTCGACACCGACAGCGCGATGGCGCCGTAGTTGTAGTCCTGGTAGGCGTTGGCCGGAGCGGCGGTCCCAGCGAGCAGGGAACCGACGGCCGCGACCATCACGGCTGCGCCGCTGACGATCTTCTTCAAGGTGTTGCCCTTCTTGTGCTTTCGGGTCCACGACCCTATGGACCGAGGGATCAAGTTACCGATACGGAAGTGTTGACGCCAACCGGCATCTGTGGTTTGTGCGGCGGCAGCGCGTTGCGGGCCGCCTCCGGCTGTGTTGTCACATCCGGTGCCAGATCATGATCAGCGGCGGCGCTTATGGGAGACCGTGTGGTTTCCTTAACGCCCCGGTGCGAACCCGGACAACCCGGACTAAGGTCCCCCTTATGAATATGGCCCAACGTGAGCGCCAGGCCCTGGTTCAGGCGATGGCCGAAGCCGGCCCCGACGCGCCGACCCTGTGCGGGGAGTGGACGGCCCGGGATCTGGCCGCGCACTTGGTCGTTCGTGAGCGTCGCCCGGACGCCGCCCCCGGCATCCTGCTCAAGCCGTTCGCCCCGTATCTGGACAGCGTGCAGCGCAAGGTCACGGAGCGCCCGTTCGCGCAGCTGCTCGACGAGGTGCGCTCCGGACCGCCGTTCTACCTGCGCCCGGTCGACGCCCTGATGAACACCACCGAGATGTTCGTCCACCACGAGGACGTCCGCCGTGGCGCGCCCGGCTGGGAGCCCCGCACCCTGTCCGCGGCCGACGAGGACCGGCTGTGGAAGGTGCTGACGGGCTTGGCCCGCATGGCCTATCGCAAGTCGCCGATCACCGTCGCGCTGGCCACGCCGGACGGCCGCCGCACGGTGGCGCGGCAGGCCGGGGATCGTACGGTCGTGCTGGCCGGTCCGCCCTCGGAGCTGCTGCTGCACGCTTTCGGGCGCAACGCGGTCCGCCTGGAGGCGACCGGCGCGCCGGAGGATGTCGAGTTGGTGCACGCGCTCGATCGCAGCGTCTAATCTGCCCCGAGGGGTGTGTGGCACCCCACTGACCCGGTGGTTTCCCGCCTGATCGCGGCGTCGACGGTGGTTTTTCGTTGTGATCGCCACAGTTTCTGATTCGGGTGGGCCGGGTGTTGCGGATGGTCCGGGTGGTGCTGTTGCGGCTAGCCTGGGACGCATGGCAGGTAAGGCCCGCACCGGAACGTCACGTACGCGAGCGGGGGCCACGCGGGGGCAGACTCCCGCGCAGTCCCGCGCGCGCACCCAACGCACCCCGGCCAAGGGCCGCGGCACAACGGCACGCAAGGCTCCGGCTCGGCGTCCCGCACCCCGGCGAGCGCAGTCCAATACGGCCCCGCTGGCGGTGGTCCGGCGTGGTGTGACCAGCGGCTGGACCATGATGGCGCGGGGCCTGGGCGCGACGACGCGGGCGGTCAGCCGGGCGGGGGAGATCGAGCACGGCCACCGGCGTGACGGGATCGCGCTGGGCCTGGTGGCTTTCGCCTTCCTGATCGTGGCGGCGGTGTGGCTGTCGGCGGGTGGCCCGGTCGGGCACTGGGTCGATACCGCGGTGCGGGCGGTGTCCGGATCGGCTTCGGCGGCACTGCCGTTCGTGCTGGTGGCGATCGCGGTGATTCTGATGCGCACCGAGCCGCAGCCGGAGATCCGGCCGCGCTTGGTGCTGGGCGGGCTGATGGCGGGTCTGCCGATCCTGGGCTTGTGGCATCTGGCCGCGGGTTCCCCGTCGGACGCGCACGGTCGCGCACACGCCGCCGGTTTCGTCGGTTACGTGGTCGGCGGACCGCTCTCGGAGGGGATGTCCGCGTTCCTGGCGGTGCCGCTGCTCATGCTGGCCATCGGTTTCGGCCTGCTGCTGTTGACCGGCACTCAGGTCCGGGATGTGCCCGAACGCCTGCGGGAGATCTTCGGCACCGGCGCGGGCGGCGACGAATACGACCGCTACTCCGATGACCCCTACGATCCGTCCAACTACGACGCGGACGGTTTCCCGCTGCACGCTCCCGAGGTGCGCAAGCGTCGCGGCCGCACCCCGTCGGAGAACTATCCGGCCGACGAGTTCGGCGGTTCGGACGCCGTCACCGAGATTCTCGGCGAGCCCCCGTTGCAGGACGCGAAGGAGATCGTCCAGCCGGAGGAGAAGCCGCGGCCCGCCCCGGTGAAGGCCAAGCCCCCCAAGCCCGTTCCCGCGGTGGTCGACCAGACTCCGCCGCCGCCGGAGCAGCTGGAGTTCGTCACCGACCGCGAGGTGGACGGCGATTACACACTGCCGTCGCTGTCCCTGTTGACCGACGGCGATCCGCCGAAGAAGCGCAGCGCGGCAAACGAATCCATGATCGAGGCCATCACCGAGGTGCTGGTCCAGTTCAAGATCGACGCCGCGGTCACCGGTTTCGTGCGCGGCCCGACGGTCACCCGCTACGAGGTGGAGCTGGGCCCGGGCGTGAAGGTCGAGAAGATCACCGCGCTGGCCCGCAACCTGGCCTACGCGGTGGCCACCGAGAACGTGCGTCTGCTGGCTCCGATCCCGGGCAAGTCGGCCGTCGGTATCGAGGTCCCCAATGCCGACCGCGAATTGGTGCGCCTGGCCGACGTATTGAAGGCTTCCAGCACCCGCAACGACCACCATCCGCTGGTGATCGGCTTGGGCAAGAACATCGAAGGCGAGTTCGTCACCGCGAATCTGGCCAAGATGCCGCACTTGCTGGTGGCCGGGTCCACCGGTTCCGGTAAGTCCAGTTTCGTCAACTCGATGCTGGTCTCGCTGCTGTGCCGCGCCACCCCTGAGGAGGTGCGCATGATCCTCATCGACCCCAAGATGGTGGAACTGACGCCCTACGAGGGCATTCCGCACCTGATCACCCCCATCATCACCCAGCCCAAGAAGGCGGCCGCCGCGCTGGCCTGGCTGGTGGAGGAGATGGAGCAGCGCTATCAGGACATGCAGGCCAGCAAGGTCCGCCACGTCGACGACTTCAACCGCAAGGTGAAGTCGGGTCAGATCACCACGCCGCTGGGCAGCGAAAGGGTGTATCGCCCTTACCCGTACATCCTGGCCATCGTCGACGAGCTCGCCGACCTCATGATGACCGCTCCCCGTGACGTCGAGGACGCCATCGTCCGCATCACCCAGAAGGCCCGTGCCGCGGGCATTCACCTGGTGCTGGCGACCCAGCGCCCGTCGGTGGACGTGGTGACGGGTCTGATCAAGACGAACGTCCCCTCCCGCCTGGCCTTCGCCACGTCCTCGCTGACCGACTCCCGAGTCATCCTCGATCAGCCCGGCGCGGAGAAGCTGATCGGTATGGGTGACGGCCTGTTCCTCCCCATGGGCGCGAGCAAACCGACTCGTCTCCAGGGCGCTTTCATCTCCGACGAGGAGATCGCCGGCGTCGTCGATTTCGCCAAGACCCAGGCCGAGCCCGACTACCAGGAGGGTGTCACCGCCGCCAAGGCCGGCGAGAAGAAGGACGTCGACCCCGACATCGGCGACGACCTCGACCTCCTGCTGCAAGCCATCGAACTCGTGGTCACCTCCCAGTTCGGCTCGACGTCCATGCTCCAGCGCAAGCTCCGCGTCGGCTTCGCCAAGGCGGGCCGCCTCATGGACCTGATGGAAACCAGGGGAGTGGTCGGCCCGTCGGAAGGCTCCAAGGCCCGCGATGTTCTCATCAAGCCCGACGAACTCGACGGACTGCTCTGGTCCATCCGGGGCGGCGGCGAACCTGCCGCGGATGGCGCTGAGCCCGAGTAGTTTTGAGCGGTCCGCTCCGTATTGAAGCTCCTCCGTGGTGCCCCTAATCTGAATCGTGTGGCACGCGGGGGAGTTTCATGGGGCCGGAGCTGGAAGCGGCGGTGGCGCAGGCCGGAACCGCGCTGGATCGCCGGATTGGGCGTCGGTGTCGCGACTGTCCTGCTGCTGGCGGTGCTGTCCCGCGGAATGCCGGACTATTGGCGCAATTTCGAGTTGAACACCGCGGCCGACCTGATCGGCGCGGTGTTCACGATCTTCCTGCTGACCCCGATCATCCAGCGGGTCGGCGAATCCCGGGTGCGTGAGCATCGCGAACTCGACTATCGGCGCTTCCTGGACCGCGCGCACCGCAGTATGAACGCCATCCGCATCGTCGACACCTTCTCGAATATGCTGGTCGAGCCGCATTCGGATCGTTTCGGGCAGATCACCCGGGATGCGTTGGCGCGCGGCGTGTCCGTGCGGGTGCTGCTGATCAACCCGTCCACGCTCGCGGCCGAGCAGCGTGACCGGGAACTCGGTGCGGCCGAGGACCTGCAGCGGCAGCTGGCGCTCAATCTGATCTCCCTGCGCGCCCTGCAACGGGATATCGGCGAGCTGGAGCGCGCGCACCCGGGCCACGGTCCCGGCGCGGACTTCCAGGTGCGGCTCTATTCGTCGGGTCCCGATGTGACGATGTATCGCGCCGACGACCGGTGCCTGATCTCGTTCTATACGATCGACGGCCTCTCCGGTGACTCTCGCCAGCTGGAGGTGTCGGTGCATTCCCCGCTCGGCAAGTTCGTCAACGACCGATTCCACGCCGTGTGGGGCCGGTCGGTTCCGCTGGAACACCTGATCGACGTGACACTGTCCGACGGAACCGGTGACCGGCGCAGGTCCTTGGTGAAATCGATTGTGGTGGACGATATTCGCTATCTGCAGGGTGCTCGCACCGATCGCTTCCTGGGCCGGGTCGGGACCGATCCGATCCGGGCGCGGCTCGACGACGGCAGCGACTACGAGCTGTTCCGGGTCGTCGACACCGGGCTGATCGATCGGCTCACGGTGGTGGCGGGCAGGATCTTCCGTGACTCTTCCGATGGCGACTTCCTCTGTCTGCGCCCGGTGGCATCGCCCGGGCAACCTCGCGGGGCCGAGGCCGCCGCGGATCATTAGGATCGGTGCTCGGTCGCTCGACATCCGTCGGGCCGTGCTGGAGGCATCGGATGTCGCTGGGCACCAGGGGGTATGGGTTTCGCGCGATCGGCGCTCGGGAGTTGTCGAGTATCGCCGCCCGCGCCGGGCTCGACGCCGCGCAGGCGCGGGATCTGGCGGCGGTGGCCGCGGTGCTGCCGTTCCGGACGAATCGCTATGTCCTGGACGAACTCATCGACTGGACGCGAGCGCCCGACGACCCGATCTTCCGGCTGACCATGCCGCATCCGCGGATGCTCGCCGACGACGACCGGGCCGAGATCGCGACCCTGCTCGCGCACGACGCCTCCGCCGCCGACATCCGCCACACCGCCACCCGCATCCGCAAGGCGATGAACCCGCATCCGGAGGGCCAGCGCACCCTCAATCGCCCCGCGGCCGAGGGGGAGTCGTTCGACGGCTTGCAGCACAAATACCGCAACACGGTGCTGTACTTCCCGCGCAACGGTCAAACCTGTCACGCCTACTGCGCGTACTGCTTCCGTTGGGCGCAGTTCGTCGGCGAGCCGGACCTGCGCATGGCCGCCGCGGGTCCCGAAGTGCTGATCCGCTACCTGGACCGCCATCCCGAGGTCAGCGATGTCCTGGTCACCGGCGGCGATCCGATGATCATGAGCGCGGACGTCCTGGCCCGGCACCTGGAGCCGCTGCTGGACCCGCGCCTGGAACGGATCACCTCGATCCGGATCGGCACCAAGGCGCTGGCCTTCTGGCCGCACCGCTTCGTCACCGACCCCGACGCCGATCAACTGCTGAAGCTGCTGACCCGGATCACCGAGTCCGGACGCCACCTGGCGATCATGGCCCACGTCTCGCACTCCCGGGAATTGGAGACCGACGTGGTCCGCCACGCGATCCGCCGATTACAGGCCACCGGTGCCGTGATCCGCTGCCAATCCCCGATCGTCCGCACCGTCAACGACAGCGCCGACGACTGGATCAGCCTGTGGCGCAACGAGGTCCGACTCGGCATGATCCCGTACTACATGTTCGTCGAACGCGACACCGGCCCCCGTGACCACTTCGCGGTACGCCTGGCCGCCGCGACCGCCATCTTCACCGACGCCTACCGCGCGGTCCCCGGCCTGGCCCGCACGGTCCGCGGCCCGGTCATGTCGGCCACCCCCGGCAAGGTCGTCGTCGACGGCGTGGCCACGATCGCCGACCGTCGAGTCTTCGCCCTGCGCCTCCTCCAAGCCCGCGACGAATCCCTCGTAGGCACACCGTTCTTCGCGAACTACAGCGACACAGCCCGCTGGCTGGACGACCTCACCCCAGCCTTCGCCCCCCGATTCCCTTACGAGCAACCGTGAATATCGAACCTCCCGGCCGCCACGGCCCCGATAAACGCATCCCACTGCCCAGCGGTGAAAACATGCGCCGCCCCACCGGGATCCTTGGAATCGCGAACCCCGATCCCACCCCCGGCCAAGAACGCGGCTTCGACGCACTCCTTGCTACCGCCGCTTCTGCTGCTCTTGAACCACCGTGCGCCGTCTAGTTCGTCGTTCACGCGCTGTACTCCCTTGCTATCTCGCGCACCAGATCTCTGCTGCTCGACTCGTCCAGCGCAGCCCGCTGGAGAACTCTGTACGCCTCGACGTAGCGATCGACGACATCGCGCTTCTCCGAGTACATGTCGCTCGAGTAGCCCTCGCTGTAGATCGTGGTCGGAGCTACAGGCTGGCCGCGCCCGTCCGTCGTGAAATCGATGATCACGAATGGTCCGGTCTGATCGCCGGTCGGCATCCCGGCCGAGAACGGAAGGATGCGGAGGGTGACGTTGGGTAAAGTGCTCGCCTCGGCGAGGCGTTTGAGTTGGTCTGACATTATCTTCGGACCGCCGACCACCCTGCGCAACACAGTTTCTCCGAGCACCATGTTCAGCTGAGGCTTCTTGAGGTTGTGCGTGAGGATGCGCTGCCTGCGGGCCTTCAACTCCAAACGACCCGCGAGAGCATCCTCTCCGTCCTCCGGGTTGGCGGTGTAGGCCAGCACGCGTGCGTAGGGGCGTGTCTGGAGCAGGCCGGGGACGAGGTCCGGCTGGTAGGTCGTCAGCACCGCGGCGGCCGACTCCATGTCCACATAGATCCGGAAGTCGTCCGGCAGAACGCGACTGAACTCGTGCCACCAGGATTTCCCGGCAGCGGTCTCGGCCAGCCCACGTAGGTGCGCGGCCTGGCGATCATCTATCTGGTAGAGCCGAATCAGCAGGTCCAGATCGGGCCGACGGATCTTCGCGACCTCGCCGGCCTCGTGCCGCTGGAGCTTGCTCTTGCTCCAGTCCATTTGTCTGCCCGCCTGTTCCAGGGTGAACCCGGCTTCTTCGCGGGCGGACTTCAGGTACCTGCCGAGCTGGCGGCGGGTGAGGGTGCCTTCGCTTTCGGACATGGAATTTCCCGCTCTCGGGTCATCATGCTTCCCGCTCCGCGACGATGGCGATTCCCGGAGCGGGAATATCATCTCACCGTTCGGGGGTCGAAACCTGGTGAAACAGAGGAAAAATCCGGGATCCCGCTTTTCACTTCCCACATCCTCGCCACCTCGCTCCACTTGAAGCATGAAGATCCAGCGAGACCGGCGGTCTGCCCCCAAGGCGACCTGGGTCAATGACGACTGCGGCAACGGTTCGATCTTCCCCATCTCCCGGCAACGTGCCCAAGGCATCCGAAAGATCCACGCCACCTGCGACCCGCCGTGCCCGCGCGTGGAAAGCGCCCGCAGCTATCTCGAAGGAGGGCACGCCCCATGCCCGCGCACGTGACAGGCGAGACCCCACTCGACCGCCAGCTGTGGCTGTACCGCGAACTCTACGGCCTGCCCTGCCGGATAACCGGCTCCCGAATCACCCTGTCCACCACCGGCATCACCGCGATCCGCACCCCGTCCGCCCTCGCCGCCGCGATCGACGACGAGTTGTTCTGGACCAAGCGAACCACCCCCATCCTCGACGAACGCCCCGGCGCCGGCACCCTGATCCTCCTGGCCGCCCCCACCCACCTCGACATCACCCTCCCCGCCAACGATTTCCGCGCCCGCGCCCACTGCGAATTCCTCCCGCCTGGAAGGGATCTCACCCTCCCCACCCCTCGCCGTCCCGGCGGAACCGAGCCCCTCTGGTTCCGATACCCCCAGTGGGAAACCCTCCAGCCTCTCAGCACAGTCCTCCGAGCCCTCCGAATCGCCCTCCGCGAATCGCCCCGCACCTACCCGTCCTAGCCCGGGAGTCTCCCATGTTCACCGAAATCGCAACCACTGCACTAACGTTCACCGTTCTGTCCCTCTGCTTCTCCGGCCCCGTCCGGCGCCATTTCCTCCACCGCCCTCCTCCGAACCCCTACTCGGTCGCCGCGATCCGGGCCCGCCTCGAAGGCGAGAAGCGCGTAGCCGCAGCTTCGAGACGCGAGGCGGCCCGGCTCTCCGCCGCATCCGCTTGACCCCGGTTCGTCATAGCCCTCGGAATTCGAGCGGGATGGTTCAGGGGCGCGTCAGCCTACATTTGTGTGCAGTGGCTTCGTCTGCGGCGTAACGCGGAGAGGGGGCGAGTTTCAGTTGGGGTCGTACATCATTCGGATCGACCATATTCTCGGATCAAGAAGGCCTCTAGATGCGTTGGTCTTCCTCACGAGTCGTAGCCAACGCTATGGCTCGGTCGAATGTTTCGCTGAGTACCGCGCGCCGTTGCGTCTTGAAGTCATCGTCGGGGCCGAGGTCGTCGATATTCTCGTCCCACGCCCGCAGATACCGTTCGCGCCACTCGCCGAGCACCGCCACCGAGGGGAAGCTCGCACCGACTCGCGCGGGCTCGACAATCCCGATGAGGATCTCCAGCCAGGCGGGAACCATGTCCCCGCCCCACTCATCGGGCTCCAATGCCGTGTCGTCAGAGGGATCCTGGAATTGCTCGGCGATATTGCCGATGATGTGGTCGGTCAGCTCCCCGAGCCCGTCCGCGGCGGTATCGCTGTCGAAATTCCCCGGACCCCAGACACCCATGACAACCTCTCCGCCCGAATACTTTTGGCGAGCCCAGCCTAGCAACATCCCCATGCCCCGAAGCACGTCGATTCTGGCGTGTAGAAGGATTCTCGTCCCGCGCCGGCGGCTCGCCCGCCGATGCTGGTCGCGCTGACCTGACCGGCTGGCGTGACGCAGCCGCCAGATCAGCCGGTCGTGCTGGTTCGATGTCGGTACAACATCGAATCGAAGGAGTCGAATGCGTATCGGGGTATCGGGACCGCATGGAACCGGCAAGACGACACTGGTTCATGAACTGTGTTCCCGCTTCGACGAACTCACGCCGATCGACGAACCGTATGTCCTCCTCGAGGAAGAGGGCTACGACTTCGAATACCCGCCTTCGCGCGCCGACTATCGAGCCCAGCTGACCCGTTCGATCCAACTGCTGACCAGCGAGCCGGCCGGATCCGTCTTCGACCGAACCCCTGTGGACTTCCTGGCCTATCTGTCGGCGACCGGCCTCGACATCGAGTCCGCCGTTAGTGCCTCTGCGGTCCACAATGCCTTGGCCACACTGGATCTCCTGGTCCTGGTGCCCATCACCCCCGAAACCGAACGACTCCTGCCCCCGCCGGAGATGCTCGGTCTGCGCCGCACGGTCAACGACACGCTCCTGGAGTTGGCCTACACCGACCCGCTGCACCTCCTCGCCGACATTCCGGTGATCGAGTTGAGCGTCCCCCTGGCGGATCGAGTCGAAACAATCGGCGCCATGATCCGGTAACCCAGGTCGCGCGAGTCGATGGTGGCGCGGCAACTCCGTTGGCCCACAGCGAAACACGAAAGTCTGCCTGTGGTCTCAATGGGTTAGCGCAACAATGGGTTAGGCCCAGTGTTGCGATGACCGCTCGAGACCGCACCAAGTTTGGCGTGTCCTACTCCGTGTGGGCGTGTCAGGGTTTGCTGGTCCGGGCATGGGTCGTCAGACCGGGCAGGACGAGGGTGAGCCATCGAGCGCGGGTGGTATGCGGTTGGCCGGTCGGGGCGGCGGAGAACAGTAGATAGATGTCGCCGACCGTCACGTCGGGGTGGATGTCGCCCGCTGCCTGGCCTGCTTCGATGAGAGTTGCCAGCGCGGTGGTGGCGCGGTCTTCCTCAGCCTTGGCGGCGGGGTCCGCGCCCAGGGCTTGTGCGGCGGCTTTGGCGGCTTGGTTGGTGGCGGTCAACTCGACGACTCCAGCCAGGAATCCGGTGATCTCATCCAGTGCGCGCGCTCCGGATTCCACACGCGCACAAGCGGCCTCTGCGTCATCGGCGACATGGGTGACGTACTCGATGACCACGGCCGCGACCAGATCGGTCTTCGTCGGGAAGTGCCGGTACACAGTGCCGACGGCGACCCCTGCCGCCGCGGCGATCTGGTCCATGCCCGCTTCGGTGCCGTGAGCGGTGATCTGTTCGCGGGCGGCGGCCAGGATCTTGGTCCGGTTGCGGACCGCGTCGGAGCGTGGGGTTCTCGGCTGGGTCATGAAATGTCTCTCACCGTGGTCGATCGGTACTTGCCAATAACGTGAACCGAGGTTCATCATAGAACATGAACCGCAGTTCATCTTACTGTTGGGAGGCAGCATGACCACCAAGACCGCTCTCGTCACCGGAGCCTCTTCCGGCATCGGCGAAGCTACCGCCCGCACACTGGCCGACCTCGGCTTCACCGTCCACGGTGCGGCACGGCGCGTCGACCGCCTGCGGAAACTCGCCGACCACGCCATCCGCCCGCTGGCCATGGACGTCACCGACGACGCGTCGATGACCGCGGGTATCGCACGGATCATCGGCGAGACCGGGCGTATCGACGTGTTGGTCAACAACGCCGGGTACGGCTCCTACGGCGCCATCGAGGACGTGCCTCTCGATGAGGCCCGCTATCAGTTCGAGGTCAATGTCTTCGGCGCGGCGCGGCTGGCACAGCTGGTGTTGCCGCACATGCGCGAACAGCGTTCCGGCACGATCGTGAACATCACCTCCATGGGAGGCAAGATCTACACCCCGCTCGGTGGCTGGTACCACGGCACCAAGTTCGCCCTCGAAGGACTCAGTGACTGCCTGCGCCTGGAAGCGCGGCCATTCGGGGTGAACGTCGTGGTGATCGAGCCCGGCGGCATCGCCACCGAATGGGGCGGCATCGCCGCCAATAACCTGCGCAAGGTCTCCGGCGACACCGCGTACGCCTCCCAGGCCCAGGCCGTAGCCACCTTATTGAGTTCGGAAGCCAACGCCAGGCGCAACTCTCCGCCCCAGGTGATCGCCGACGCGATCGGCAAGGCCGTCACTGCCCGCCGCCCCAAGACCCGCTACACCGTCGGCTTCGGCGCCCGCCCGCTGATCTTCGCGAAATGGCTTCTGCCCGACCGCGCCTTCGACGCGATCATCAAACGCGCCACCGGAATCCGCAACTGACCGTTCCGTGACGGGCAGCAAATACACGTACTGGATGTGCCATCTGATGAGGATTGTTGCGAGCGCGCGGGCTCGTCACAGCAGGTTGAACCGGCGTCAATGACAACGCCGCATGCCCGACTTCGCTTCGGCCAGGCCATGAGTTCGCCAGTAGATTGCTCCGGTGCCTGGCGGTATCGTGAATTCGAGCCTCCGCCGTTGGATGGGAGAGCACCGTGAGCGACGATCCGGCCCGCAAGAAATTCTCCGAGCTCAAGGAGCGCGCCGGACAGCGTCTGGTGACCGGACCACGGCGTTTCCTCATCCCCGACGCCGACCTCGACGAGTTCTGGGCCACGCTGGAGCCCGCGACCGTCGACTTCATGATCGGTGAATGGGAGGGTGGCGAGTTCGACACCGGCCATCGCGAAAACGGAACGCTGGCCCAGATCAACTGGTTCGGCAAGACCTTCAATTCGGCCACCGACGTGCAGCCTCTGATCTGTGTCGACGCCGACGGCAACAAGTATTCGAACACCGAGAACGGCGAAGGCAGCCTCTGGATGGAGGAGTTCCGTGGCGAGGTCACCGCGACGATGGTGTTCGACGCGCAGCCCGTTCACGACCATTTCAAGAAGATCGACGACGACGCCGTGATGGGCATCATGGACGGCAAGAACGCCCTCGACAACGGCCGGTACGCATATTTCTATCTCGAGCGGCTCTAGGTACTTATCTCATAAGTTTGGTGCCACCGGCCTGGCCGGCACCGTACGGTCCATGCCACACTTCAGCAACGCACCATAATGCCGCATATCGCGCCGACCGAACCGGCCAGCGCAGGGCGCTGACGGCCGGATCCGGTGCGGTGCAGAACGTCAGCGCGAATCATCCGAAGATCAACTGGGACATGCCGATCCAAGGCCGACGGAACATCCACCACTGCCGGATTCCGAGTGGCACATGGTGGAGGTGAAAACCGACAGAACCCCTCCAGGATGTGCCACTCGGCGACGACGTTCGAATGCCCTGTCACGCCGCATACCCGCTGACCGAACCGGCCGGCGCCGGCATCGGAAAATCAACTGGCCGTGTGGATCCGAGGCGGGTGGAACATCCGCGACTAACCGATGAGCGGGCCGGTCCAACGACCCGGGGTACTCGGAGATCGACGTGTCGGCGGGCGGTCTACCGATAAGGGTTGCTAGCCATCATGGTCAGACACGAACACCCGCTACAACGGGCGCAACACCTCACATTCCGGCAACGTCGGTACTCACGCCAAACAGGATCCGACCAGGGCAAACCCGGAACGATGAACCTTGTGGTCGCTCCGCAAACGGGGACGCGCCCGGGCGGTTCCGCAGCATGCGCGAGCGGCTCGCCCTCCCTGACGAATCGCACACCGGCATAGGGGTTGTCCGGGTCATCGCTGCCG
Source organism: Nocardia sp. CA-145437 (assembly GCF_050956485.1). Classification (NCBI taxonomy): domain Bacteria; kingdom Bacillati; phylum Actinomycetota; class Actinomycetes; order Mycobacteriales; family Nocardiaceae; genus Nocardia; species Nocardia sp. CA-145437. Next base: position 2,526,316 of record NZ_CP191204.1, read on the forward strand.
TCGTCAACCGCCCGATAGGTAACCGAGTAGACCGCCTCGAACTCCACACACCGATCCTATTCGCGAACCCGCCTGCTCACCCGAAGCCCGGTTCTGCCACATTGGGCAATCGTTGGCCGGCCCGGATCCGAACGCGGAGCGCTGCAACAACTTTCTCTTGTCGAGTTACCGCAGATTGCAGTCAATATTAGCTATACATTTGCTATCGCCGTGTGTAATGTCGCGAACGCCAACTACATCAGGTAGGCAACCGGCGTTGCGGGGGTGAACTTCTCTCCCTTGCTTCCCTCGCAACGCACAGCTGTAGCCACCTCCCCCTCTGGGCTTCCAACACATAAGGCCGAAGCTCTGGGGAGGTGGGAGTTTCGGATTAACGGTGGATCCGACCTCGGTGTGGGTTAGTGCCCGGTCGGGTGGATCCGGCCTTCGAAGGTGATGGCGAACGCGTTGAGGGCCGGTTTCCACCGCATCGCCCATCGTGCCCGGCCCTGCCCGGTCGGGTCCAGGGAACGAGTCACCAGATACAGGCATTTCAACGCCGACTGCTCGGACGGGAAGTGCCCGCGGGCGCGGATCGCGCGCCGGTAGCGGGCGTTCAACGATTCAATCGCGTTGGTGGAACAGATGATTCGTCTGATCTCCACGTCGTAGTCCAGGAACGGGACGAACTCGGTCCAGGCGTTGTTCCAGAGCTTCACGATCGCCGGGTAGCGACCACCCCATTTCGTGGCGAAATCGCCGAACCGTTCGCGGGCCGCGGCCTCGGTCGCCGCGGTGTAGACGGGTTTGAGGTCGCGGCTCATCTCGGCCCAGTGTTGACGACCTGCGTAGCGGAAACTGTTGCGCAGCAGGTGGATCACACACGTCTGCACGATCGTTTGCGCCCAGACGGTGTTGATCGCCTCCGGCAGCCCTTTGAGCCCGTCGCAGACGGCGATACAGACATCGGCGACGCCGCGGTTCTTGAGTTCGGTCAGCACCTGCAGCCAGAATTTGGCGCCTTCACCGCCGTCACCGGCCCAGAGCCCGAGGATGTCGCGTTCGCCGGCGGTGGTGACGCCGATGACCACATAGATCGGGCGGTTGGCCACCTGACCGTCCCGGATCTTCACGTGGATGGCATCGATGAACAGCACCGGATAGACGCGGCCGATTGCACCAATCCACCATCTCCGCGACCACCTTATCGGTGATCGTCGAGATCGTGTCCTTCGACACCGAGGTGCCGTAGATCTCGGCGAAATGCGCCGAAATCTCGCCTGTGGTCAGGCCTTTCGCGGTCAACGACAACACGATCTCGTCCACCCCCGACAGCCGCCGCTGCCGTTTCTTCACGATCTTGGGTTCGAACGAGGAACTCGTGTCCCGCGGCACGCCGATCTCGACCGGGCCGATCTCGGTGATCACCGTCTTTCCGCGAGTCCCATTGCGGGAGTTGCCCGTTCCGCGACCAGCCGGGTCATGTTTCTCGTAGCCGACATGCTCGGTCATCTCCGCTTCCAGAGCAGCTTCCAGAACGGTCTTGGTCAGCTGGTTCAACAACCCGCCCGGCCCGACCAGGTCGATGCCCTGCTCCTTGGCCTGGGACAGAAGCTGTTCGGCCAGTTTCTTGGTGTCCACCGCGTCGTTGGTCACGGCGGCCAGTGTCTCCGACATTCGTCGGTCCTTCCTGCCGAACCATCAGGTTCGGCCAATCGGACCGAGATCAGGATCCTCCGTTATCCCGACACTCCCGGGGAGGTGGCTACACGCATGTAGGGATCCCGATGTAATCGCCTAATACTGCAACGGCACTCGCGTGGTTCGTTGCTGGTAGACCTGTCGAGTGGTGTTGGATCGTGCGGTGGCGGAACTGGATTCGTTCTTGGCGAGGATCGGGTGGACGCTGGCCGAACGCGCTGGTGAGAGCGTTCCGGACGGGATAAGGGCGAGCCGGGCTTGACCACTACCAGGTCCGCAAATGGCGCGCCTGGTATGCCCACATCACCTTGTCGATGCTCGCCCTGGCCTGGCTCGCTGCCACGAAAAACCATGCCGCAAAAGGGGAACCGGCGACCTCGATGACGACATGATCGCACTCACGTTACCGGAGATCCGCCGCCTGCTCATCTCGTTCATACTCACCCCGGTACATGCTGCCGAACACATCTGGGCCTGGTGACGCTGGCGGCGTCGCCGACAACTCCGCCCGCGTCAGCCACTACCGACAGCGAGGACACCCGCTCAGGTGAGCACGATCGCCGCACCAATAGTCAGGCGAGGTCTAGCGGGTGCATATTTCCACCGCGAACCATCCAGCTCATGAACGTTCCGATCTTGCCGCATGCCACACACCGCTCCGCGGTCGCCAGAGAACGAATGCCCCCAACGCTTTCCGAATACAGCGAGAATCCGACCGCGATGTTGAAGTCCTCCTCCTCACATACGCACACCTGGATCTGGGTGTTGATATCGGACCAGTACTCTCCGGAACCGGCGACGAAGTGCTCGGCACCACAGCCCCGGCACTCACGACGCATCGTGCCCTCCTCCGGGTCACCAGTCACGCCGAACACCCCGCCTCCGCATTCACAACACACCGAGCGTCGGACCTCGTCGACGGGATAACCATCCGCACCGATCTCACGGAGAAACCCATCCAAGTCAGCAGCGTCGTCACCCACGTGCCAATCCCCATCCATGCGCAACACCATGCACAGATCAAAGCAAACTCCCCCGGATGCCTCCCCAGCTCTGGCACTGCACGCGAGTGCCGTTGCAGTACTAAAAGCCATCGAAGTCCACAGAGCCGTCGTGCTGTCCTACGTGCTGAACCGGGAGTGGGCGTTCACGGCCCTCTGCTGTTGCGTCGATTCGTTAGTCGACAGGCCCTCGGGCCGTCAGGACGATCCTGAGCACGTGCTCGACCGCGGACTCGAACAATGCTCCCCGTAGCTCATTTCGTGCAGCGAGGTTGCGGGTGGCGAGGTCGAGCATCTGATCGGGGGTTAGGCGGCGTACTACCAGGGCGGCAACGTCTTCCAGATCGAGTTCGTTGTTCGCGTTATCCAGTCTGGTCAGGGCGAACGAGACGACGATCTCCTCGTCGGTCATACTTCGCCTCCGCCGTTCGCTTGTTCGGCCACGCCGTGGTAACTGGGACCAATACTACGGCGGCGCACCGTTCAGGCAGATACTCCATGAATGCAGTGCTGACCCATCCCGCCACATTCTTGTGGCTGGGAGCGAAGCCTCGCGCAGCAGCGGACGGCCGCCGGTGTTAGTTTTCTGGTCGTGAGCGTCGAGCTGGCCGGTGGCGTCGAGCAGCGCCTGTCCGATTCTCCCTATGTCGAGCGGGTCTATCTGGCCGGGTCGGCTGCTGGGACGGTAGCGGGGCGAATGCGGTCGGTGGCGAATTCGAACTGGGAGCTCGTCGTCTGGCGTGACCGTGGGGAGACGCACGTTTCAGTCCGCGGCCCGGAGACCGGTCCTACGGTGCTGGAGCTGGGGCCTAGTACGGGCGAAACGCTCGGGATCATCTTTCGGCATGGTGCGTTCCTGGCGCCGATGCCGGTGTCGGCGCTGGTCGACACCGCGGTGTCGAGTGCGCACACCACGTCGCGCTCGTTCGTGTTGCAGGGCGAGGAGTGGGAGATCCCTGCCTACGACAACGCGGAAGTCTTTGCGGACCGCCTGGTTCGCGCTGGGCTGCTGGTGCGCGATCCGCTGGTCACCGATGTACTTCGCGGTGAGACCACAACTTTGGTCACTCCTCGGTCGGTGCAGCGGCGAGTGGCTGCGGCGACCGGGCTGACGCAGGGCGCGATCCGGCAGATCGAACGGGCCAGACAGGCCGTACTGCTGCTGCAGCAGGGGATCCCGGCGATCGAGGTGGTGCAGCGGACGGGCTACCACGACCAGCCGCACCTCGCGCGCTCGATGACCCGGTTCATCGGCCGCACGGCATCCCAGTTGCAGCACGCCGATGGTGAGGAGATGCTGTCGCTTCTGTACAAGACCGAGGTCGAGGTACGCCCCTAGGTTTTGTGGTGTCGCCGGGAACGCCCGGCACACCGAAAATCCTTGGAGAGGCACGTCATGGCACTCACGCAGATCTACGTCAACCTGCCGGTCACCGACCTGGACGCGAGCACGAAGGTGTACACGGCGATGGGAGGCACGATCAATCCGGACTTCACCGGGGACACCTCCGCCCAGGTGGTCTTCGCCGACGCGGTCGTGGTGCAGCTGATGACGCGCGAGACGTTCGCGACCTTCACCAAGCGCGACACGGCCGATGGTCCGATCGAAGTGATCAACGCGCTGGCTGCCGGATCGCGTGAGGAAGTGGACCGCCTGGCCGATGCGGCGCTGGCCGCGGGTGCCACCGAACCACGAGAGGCCCAGGACCTGGGCTGGCTGTACAACCGGGCGATCGACGACCCGGACGGCCACTGCTGGGAGCTGCTGGCCTACAACGCGGGCGAGGACGGCGACGCGCGCTGACTACACCGGCCGGAGGGCGTCGTCGGGCGCGAAGCCCTCGGCCGTAGAAGGTCCCCGGGCGCGGATCGCGGCGTGGGTGCCGCTGAGTGACTGTGCGCTCATCCCCTCTTCCTCGCTACCATCCATACCGTTTGTGTTCGTATCGGATTTGCCGGGTCGTAGGGCCCGGTAGCGGATCGGTGGGGGCGGATGAGACAGATCCTGTTTGCGGTGGCGATTGCCTTGGCGGTGTCGATCACCTTGACGCCGTTGCTGGTTCGCTGGTTCACCCGAGCGAAGATGGGCCAGGAGATTCGGCAGGAAGGCCCTTCGAGCCACCAGTCGAAGCGCGGCACGCCGACCATGGGCGGCATCGCCATCGTCGCCGGCATGTGGGCCGGTTATCTGGGATCGCATCTGATCGGGCTGCGCTACGACGCGCCGGGCGTGACGGCCTCAGGGTTGCTGGTGCTCGGATTGGCCACGGCGATGGGGCTGGTCGGGTTCCTCGACGACTTCATCAAGCTCTACAAGCGGCGCAACCTCGGGCTCACCGCGAAGGGCAAATACGTCGGCCAATTCGGTGCCGCAATCGTTTTCGGCATCCTCGCCCTGCGATTCCCCGACAGCACCGGGCTGACTCCGGCCAGCCGGCACATCTCGATCATGCGTGATGTGGGCTGGCTGTCGCTCGTGCCTGCGCTGTTCGTACTGTGGGCCTGCTTCCTGGTCGTCGCCTGGTCGAACGCGGTGAACATCACCGACGGGCTCGACGGGCTGGCCGCAGGATCCATGGCCCTGACCTTGGGCGCCTACGTGTTGATTACGTTCTGGCAGTACCTCAATGCCTGCACCACTCGCCCCGGCGCAGGCTGCTACGCAGTGCGCGACCCGCTGGACCTGGCGCTCATCTGCGCCGCGACGGCAGCGGCGTGCGTGGGCTTCCTGTGGTGGAACGCGGCGCCGGCGAAGATCTTTATGGGCGACACCGGATCTCTCGCTTTGGGAGGACTGCTCGCGGGGCTGTCGATCACGACCCGTACCGAACTGCTGATGGTGGTCATCGGCGCTTTGTTCTGCGCCGAGATCCTCTCGGTCCTGTTGCAGATCGTGGTGTTCCGAAGAACCGGTCGACGACTGTTTCGCATCGCGCCGATGCATCACCACTTCGAGCTCAGCAGCTGGCCCGAAACCACCGTCTCCATCCGCTTCTGGCTTCTCGCCGGACTGTCCGCGGCCGCCGGTTTGATGCTGTTCTACGGCGAGCACCTCTCCGTCACGGGCTGACCGCGCACTCGTCTGCCGCTGGTCGCGCTGACCGAACCGGCCAGCGGACCGCCGGAACCCGGTGCGGTGCGGAACGTCCGCCTGAGCCCACACCGAGTTGCGTATGAGCGTCAGGACCGTGCGGCCACCACCTCGGTCGCCACCTCGAGGAAGTTCAGGTCGGTGACGGCCGGGACCAGGATGAACTCGTCGCACCCGGCCTGCTCCGCGCCGTCGAGAATGTCGGCGAGCACCTCCGGACTCGATGCACGCGCCGAGGTGGCGATCACCTCGGCCAGCTTGGGTCCGAGGAAGCCGAGGTAGCGAGCGGTGAAGGAGCGCAACGCTTCTGATGCGTCGGTGACGCCCAGGGCCGTGAAGCAGCCACTCACCTTGCGCGGGGTCGTCGCACGACCGGCCTCGGCCCAGCAACGGTCGGCGAGCTCGCCCGCCGCGGCGATCTCGTCGGCGTTGCCCGGGATGCTGAAACCGGAGATGCCATCGGCCCACCGCGCCGCCCGGCGCATCGCCTTCGGACCCATCGCACCGGCGAGGATGATCGGTCCACCCGGCTGCACGCACGCCGGCCCGACCGGGTCGGCACCCTCGAACGGTGGCTTGCCGTCGAGCAGTGCTTTCAGCTCGGCGACCTTGTCATCGAGCTGCTGGTGCCGTCTCGTGAAATCAGCGCCGAGAGCGCGGTAGTCGTGTTCGCGACCGCCGACGCCGACCGCTACCTCGAGGCGGCCGTTCGCGAGTTGGTCGAGCGTGCCGATCTGCTGGGCGACCATCGCCACCGGATGCTGTGGAAGCACCCAGAGGTTCGCCAAGACCTGCACCCGCTCTGTCACCGCCGCGCAGGCGCCCAGCGTCGCGACCATCTCCGGATTCGAAAACGTCACCCGCTCGCCCACCGAGACGCTCGAGAACGGGCCCGCGTCGATTCGCCGCGCCCAGTCGACCGTCGTACCCGGTCCGTACCCGGGAGCCATCTGCGGAAGTGCAACACCGATCTTCATGTGCTGACCCTCTCAGAGTCACCCGGCTCCCGTCACGCGATCCCAATTCAGACGGGGGATACCCACCAACCGGCTGAGCGCCACTCGGGCCCCCGACAGCGCGCGCTCATGCCGAGTTGAGGGTGTGGATGACTCCGGCTTCGAAGATCGATCGACGCTGTGCCGATCCCCGAAATGCCGTCGCCGTCATCAGTCGCAACGGCTTCCGCCCTTGATCGGCCGCCACGGGCCCCTTCCTGCGTTCCGCATTGCCCCACAACATGATTAGGGCGATTGACCGATAGCGTCTGATTTCCTTGATCGCTACCATCGAGTTGGTCGTTGGGCAGACACTCCCAGCATCTCGAACCGAGGATGGCCCACTATGCGCTGGATGCGATCGAGAGTCTTCGCCGATCCGCCGGTGGAACTCACAGACGCGGAACGCAAACGGGGCGAGCGGGCAGCTCGTCAAGCCGCCCGCGACGCGCGGAAGTCCCTGGTAAGGACAAAGCGGTACCAGTATCGGCGCTACCGGGAAAAGGCCGGTGACAAGTATCTGGATTGGCAACAGTGGCGCATCACGTATCTCGAGGAATACAGAAGCGGACCCCTCCCCGAGTCCACGAGGGGCGGCATCTCCGCAGGGGACAGCTTCAGTGCGAGCTGACGCCGTGGGGCGGGCTGAGCGGGTCAGCCTCTGAAGAAATGCCGTGCGTACACGGTTGCACTCCATTCGATCTGGTCGCTGACGCAGGCAATTCAGGCGCTACGGAACCATCCGCTCATGCCGCTTACGGGTCGATCCGGAGCGGCTGAGATGTCGACGCGAATTGGTCGGGGGAGGATCAGCTGCCATCACCTCCTCGCTGATGAGCTGGCGGTCATCGCCGAGGACGACGAACCTCCCGGTACCTGCGGAGGAGAGGGAATCAGCGTTCTTGCCGATGGTGACTTCCATCTCGGTGCACTGCTCGGCCACCGCCCAGGTCGTAGTGGACGCATCGGCCGTCGGGCTCGCGGCGGCGAGTTCGGCACCTGCCCCTGATCGCCTACGCCGGGGTGGTCTGCAGCGGCGAGTCGGTGTGGCCGTGTCGGATTCGACGCGCTGTCATCAGGCAGGCGGTGAGCCAGAGGCCGCCGACGAGCCAGCCCGCGAGGATGTCGGTGGGCCAGTGCACGCCCAGGTACAGCCGCGACCATCCGATCGCGGCGATCAAGCCTGCCGTGAGGGCGACCAGGACCATTCGCAGCGCCCGGACCCGCAGATGGGTGACCGCGATGGCGACGACCGCGCCGAGCACGACGAGCGAGCTCAGGCTGTGGCCCGACGGGAAGGATTGGTTGGTCTCGGTGACCAGGTGATCGACCACCGGTGGACGCGATCGGCCCACCACATGCTTGCCGATGAGGACCAGTGCGCCGGCGCCCGCTGTCGCGACGATCACCGTGGCGACTTCGTTCCACCGCCGCCGCCACGCCAGCACCGCACTGGCGGTGAGCGCGACCGCGAGCATGGACATCGTGTCGCCGGCGTCGCTGAGCAGCCGCGCGATCGCGGTGAGGTCCGGTGCCCGGTGGGCAATAACCCAGCCCAGCCAGCCCGGGTCGATACGGGTCAACCCGTCGCGATCGACGACATTGTCGGTCAGCTCCCCGATCGCGGCGACCCACGCCGCCAGCACGATCATCACAGTGATCGATACCAATCCCGGTCGTGGCCACCAACCCGCACGCGTCGTCATGGTCGTGACCATGCCACACGAGGATCCGGCCAACCCTGAGAGTTCGCCGTTCGGAAAACGATGGCCAGCGGCGTGTGGTGAACCCGGTCCCGACCGCGCCGAGGAGCACCAGCTGCCCGTCTTGGTCGTGGGCGGCGATGAGCAGGGATCCGAACACCTCGCCGCCGGCGTGGCTGGGCAGCCAGCCGACGACGACCGCTTCGGTCGCGCGCCGCAGCGGGAGTTCCGCCAGGCCTGAGACCTTCCGGCCCGGTATGTGGAGACGCGTACACCGCCTACTGCCGCGCCAAGCTGGCGATGATCATGGCAACCATCGACTATGCCGAGGAACTCGACGGAACCGGTGTCACCGTGAATGCCCTGCAACCCGCAACCCTCATGCCGACGACCATGGTGCGCGAAGCCGGTGTCACACCGATCAGCACCGTCGCCGGCGGCGCAAACGCCACTCTCCGCCTGATCTGCGATCCAAGCCTGGCCCAGACAACAGGCAGGTATTTCAACGGCACCCGACAGAGCCATCCGCACACACAGGCAGACGATCCGGCGACACGCCGACGGCTACGCGAAATCAGCGACACAGCAATCGGTTTGGTCGTGACATGAGCACCTGGTGGGCCGGGAGGTCACGCACCCCTCCCGGCCCACCATTATGCTGAAGGGTGCGTCGGATACCTCAGAGCCGGGCATCGCACCCCCGAATCAGGAGCCGGACTGGCCCGCGGTGCCGTTGATCAGACTGAGGATGTTGATGATGGCGTGGCTGCCGTTGTCGAGTGCCGAGCTGCCGGAGTCGAGCATGGCAGAACCGGAGGACGAGCCTGCCGAACCCGAGGACGAGCCGGCGTCAGCCGAACCAGAGGACGAGCCTGCCGCACCCGCGCCGGTGGCGGGAGAACCGGCAGCGGAGGCCGCCGCGACCGGGCCGAGGAACAGGGCGGCGGCCGAGAGGGTCGCGGCGGCAACAATCTTGCGAGAGAACATGGAGGGAGCTTCCTTTCACAGTCCAGATAACGACGCCATCACGACGCACACCAAAATGTTATGAAGAAGAAACCCAAAAAACCACCCCTGGTTCTGTGCGAATAATCATCGTTAACAATTGGCAAACAGCGGACTTTGCCGAGGTAAAGCTATTTGATCTTCATTCCGCCCCCCAAATTCGATGATCGAATTCGATTGCTTTTTCTACGGCTCCGCGTATCGGACTGCGGCGGAGGAGATTTCGTATCGGACCTCCGATCCCGGCCCGGCGCGACCTCGAGCTGAACGACCCGCTCGGGGACCCGTTGATATGGCGGCGATCCGCCGTTCCCGAGTGAACGCGAGGGCGCGACATACTCATCGGACGATGTCGTCCTCGACATCTCTCCCATCCTGTGCTACTCGGGGCCAGCGGCTCGGCGCAGCGCGTACCGCGCGCCGCCGCACCCCTGGCTCGGTGCGGTGAGGCCGACCCCGCCGGCGACGTCGAGGGCAGGCCCGCGGTCGGCGTCACCTGATCGGCACCAGCACATCCGCACCAGTCGTGACCTTGGCCCCGGAACGAGCGAACCGAACGACACCGACGCTGAGGCCACCGCCGGGACCGGGTGAGCAGTCGCGCCACCGCGTTCGGAAAACGATGGCCAGGTGCACGCTGTGGGAGATCAGTTGCGCTCGGGGATCGAGACTTCCGCTGGTGAGAGGTCGAAGCGCAGGCCGCGCCACGATGGGTGGCGCAGGCCGGTGGCGGTGCGTTCGCGGTAGGCGACATCGCCGACGAGGTGTGGGGCGACCCAGTGCGCGGTGGCCGTGATCGAGCGCGGGATCTCCCCGGCGACCGGCGGCGCGGCAACCGTCAAGGCGTGCAGCTCGCGCTGCAGGGAGTGGCGGGTGAGGTCGCTGAATCCGGTGCCGACCGCGCCGAGCAGCGTCAGGTCTCCGTTCTCGTCGTGCGCGGCGATGAGCAGGGATCCGAATACCTCGGTGCTGGTGTGGCCGGCCAGCCGGCCGACGACCACGACCTGGGCGGAGCGGCGCAGCGGGAGTTTGCGCCATGCCTGGGACCGCCCGACCTGGTAGGTGCTGTCGACGGGCTTGCCGATCACGCCCTCGATGTCGTGTTCGGCGGCGACCTCCAGCATCCGCGAGACGGGATATCGCGATAGGACGGCGACAGCAGGACCGGGCCATGGGTGAGCCCAGCTGTTCGAGGTGCTCGCGGCGCTGCAGGTAGGGCAGTGTGCGCAGGTCGCGGTTGCCGAACCTCAGCAGGTCGAACACGTACAGGCACGCCGGTACGGTGGCGCCGGAAGGCGCACCATGACCCGCAGCGTACCCACTAAACAAACCGACAGGTTGCCGTCCGAGGGGCCCACCGCCAGACGCCCGGACCACTCGAATCCGGGGCGGCGCGCCGGCGGTGCTACACGTTGCCGCCGCCCGTGTTGGCGGTGCAACCGGTAGGCGTGAATATGCACGCCAGGAGGGCGAGGGGGAAGTTGAGGAGACCGACCGATCCGCTGGAGGAACCGGTCTCCGCGACCGGGGCTGGCGCGTCGGCGAAGGCCGGTGGCGCGGCCACCGCCTGCCCGGCTCCGACGGTCAGCGCGGTGGCAATGCCGACTGCCGCAAGGAAAGTGCGCATGCAGGTGAACCCTTCGATCGAGCGCGGGCCCGAACCGCTCGGCCCCGTCGGTGAAGAGTTAATCATTTCCATTTCAAAACATCCGGCGGATTCAGTGCGCCGAGAGCCCCGAATTCCATGGGGTTGGGCGGCGATTTGTGGAGGTACCCGCGGCCCTTCCGATGGCGGTCGGGCTGTTCGCCACCCCGCCTCTCGCCGGACGCCCCCGAATACTCGGGCGCGTCCGGCGAGCTGGACAGGACTGTGTTGGTCCTCTGAGTGGTTGGGGCTCTGCGACTTTGGGTCTCTACCGGACCCACACGATCTCTCCACACTTGGTCGACGGATCGGACACAACTCGTCGATACAGTGACCGCGTGTTGGTTCGTGATAAACCGTGGAATCGCTGGAGCAGTTTCGCGTACCTATTGCAGGTCGTTGCCGTCGGCGCGCTGGCTCTCGCGTGGGCGGCGATCGGGCTCGGACTGTTCTCGGGCCGGGGAGTGGATCCACGGTTCGCGCTCGAAGCGGGCGACCGCTTCGAGGCCAACCTCGCGGTCTATTGGCCGTTCCTGCTGGTGATCAGCCCGCTGCTGGCCGTCACTGGCATGTTCGGGCTGTTGCCATACCGGTTCGCGCCTGGCGGCACCATGGTGGGTGGGGTAGTTGCCAGTTTGTTCGCTCAGTGGGTGGGAACCGAGCTGTACTTGTCCGACTACAAGCGGGAGCTACCCGGACGCCTCGAAACGAGCTTCGGCGCTGCGTGTTTCGCAGTTGCCGTAGCGTTCGCCGCAGCTTTCTTGCACTTGTATGGCAACCGGTCCGGTCGGACGCGTGTCGCTTCGATTCGAGGCGGAGCAGTGCTGGCGGTCGCCATTCTCGTCAGTGCCTGGGTCACGATTCCGCCGCTGATCGCGGGCAGTGGCACTCCGTCCGGTGTCCTGGCTGGGTTCGTCACCGACCCCCATTGCGGCAGGAAAGTGTCGGACTGGACCGACGAGGGACGGGCGACCGTCTACAAGGGCGACGCGAGAACTCAGTCGTATCCGCCGAAGGATATGCCCGACACTCGGTTCGGGGTCGTGGTCACACTGCGTAACGGCATGGGCAGCGTCGAAACCACCCCGCCGACCGCGATCTCGTTCCGAGACGAGCTGCCATTTCGGTCGGGTCCGCCAGTAGCCGAAGTGCTGCTGTCTCGGGATGGCACAGGCAACGGGTTCGCGTTTACTCGTCTGCGCGATCCGAAGTGTGAGTCCGGCAGTAACCGGGTGGTTTCGGCGACCTACATCTATGACGACTACGACAGAACGAACACGCCTCAGATTCGGGGCGCGGTATCTCGTAGCGAGTAACGCGCTGGCAGGGGTGTTTGATCGGCGTCGCTGATCTGGATGTCCGCACATGCCGCTGACAAGGCTGTTCGGACCGGCCACTGGCGGACTCTGACACTGCGGCCCGGAATGCGTCGTCCTATGTACCTTCAGAGTCCGCCGCCACCGGAGCAGTGGGGTAGACCAGGTCGTAAACGAACGAGCGATCTCCCTTGAAGCTCACCCAGACTCCTTCGGGCGGAAAGGCACCCCGCCCGGCATCGTCGAACGGACGACTCGACACTGCGCCATCCGACGTGCACACCGCCCATCCGAAATCGGGAAGGCGCAGGCAGCGTATGTCGAGGTCGACTCGCTTGTATGACGGGTAACCGTATGCGTCCCCGTCGCGGACGAACTCGTAGGTCAATCCGTCCACCCGCCGCACGAAGCGTATGCCCTGCATCAAGCCATCTTCGGCGGCGAGCTCCGCCAAGATCAACCGGAGATTGGTATCTCAGCAAGGCAGACCTGCTCGACCCCACGCGAAAAGCGGTCCCAGTAACCGAGAGATCGCGTAGCCGTCTGATGCTCGCTCATATGCTGGCGGCGTGAGCGATATGGCGTATTTTCTTGCGGCGGCTGAGCAGAGGTTCCTACTCGATGTGGACGATGTGGTGGATTCCTTGATCCAGGAGGGGGTTCTCTTGCCGGTCGACTGGTCCGGCGAGGAACGGACCGGACAGATAGCGCAGTTCGTGGCGGGCCGGGTGGCGGCCTTTGGGAAGGATCGCGCGGTTGTCGCTGCCGTCGAGTCCGCAGCTGGGGAAGCGGCCGGGGCTGACCTCGAGCGTGGTGAACACGTGCCCGCGATCCTGCGCGCAGTGGATGCTGCCCTGGCGAGTGCGGGGTTGGCGCTTGGCGAACTGCGCTCCGGCGACGACACGTATCGTGTCGGCGTCATGCGTCGCACGACGGCGTCGAGTCTGGCGTGGGGTCTGGATCGGCCTTCTCCCGAGTTGCTCTACATCATCGATTGTCCGTGCGGTGGCATGAACGTGTGGCAGCTACCCAAGATGGAAGCGAAGCCTGGTGAGGGCGAGTGCAACTCGTGTGGTCGGGACTTGTTCGATCCTGCCGGAACCCCGATCGTGCCCATGGTCGTGGAGCCCGTCTGCTGAGGTGGTTCATCAGTCTGCCGCGCGAGCGCTCAGCTCTCGTCCTCGAGAGTCAGCACGACCAGGGGGATCGGTCGGTCGATCTTGGACTGGAAATCCGCGAGCAGCGGGTTGTTGGCCAGCACCCAGGCCGCGAACTCGTCGTAGTCCTCGGCTTCGAGCACCTCGCCGGTGGCCTGGTAGGTCTTGTCTCGGAGCTCGATGGTGACCCGCGGATTCGCCTTGATGTTGTGCCACCAGGCCGGGTACTTGTCCTCGATGAACGAGCTCACGTACATGGTGTCGTCCCGGTAGAGGGGTCCCAGCGGAGTCGTGTGCCGCTTGCCGCTCTTAGCTCCGGTGGTGGTGAGCAGGATGAGGTTGCCGCCCGCGTATGCGCCGCCCACCTTGCCCGAGTTCTCCCGGAACTCCTTGATCACATCATCGTTCCAGTTGGCGATGCCGCCTTCCTGGTCCCATGCCTGGTTCCATGGCGCGTTCGGATCGTCGTAGTCGGTGATGTCGGCCTGATCCGGATGTCCCGCAGTCGATTCGATGTCGCTCATGATTCGAGTCTGTCGGGGATATAGGACACACAAGGTCCTAGTTCACCGAGAAATCGAGTCTCATGCCGCATGTCGGCTTCCCCAACGACGGTGGGCGACCCCCGAAGTGGTTCGATCGGGGGTATGAGCGACAGCGGGAAACCCAGAACAGTCGTGTCCGCCGAGCGTGAGGTAGCCGCCGGGGCCGCACGGATCTTCGCATTGATCGCGGATCCCGCGCAGCAGCCCCGCTGGGACGGGAACGACAATCTCGCCGACGCCGCGCCCGGGCAACGGGTGCGGGCGGTCGGAGACGTCTTCGAGATGACCCTCACCCACGGAGTCGTCCGGCGGAACCTGATCGTCGAATTCGAGGAGTCGCGCCGAATCGCTTGGCTGCCTTCGGAACCCGGCGCGCAGCCGCCCGGGCACCTGTGGCGTTGGGAGTTGGAGCCGTTGGGCGACAACCGGACCCGCGTGCGGCACACCTACGACTGGACCAATCTGGCCGATGAGAAGCGTCTGGTCAGGGCGCGAGCCACCACCCCGCAGATGCTGCAGGGATCGGTGGATCGGCTCGCGGCGCTGGCCGAGGAGGAATGAGCGGGCCGTAATCGTTCTGGTCGAACCACTTGCGGGTCAGTGAATGCCGGTGGTCGCGGTGCCGGTGAGGAACTCGCCCGCGACCGGGGCGAGGAGCCCGATGTTCGGGTTGTGGCTCAACTTCGGCACCTCCCGGTGAATCGCGTTGGGCAGCACCGCCGCGACCGCCGCCGCGCCGGTACGCAGCAGGGCGCCGCTCTTCGACCCGGAGATGACCAGGGTCGGTGCGGTGACCCCACTCCAGTCCGCGGCGTCGAGCGCCGTGCCGCGCATGTACGGCCCCATCACGGCCCAGTCGTGGGCGGTCGACGGTGCGGTGGCGAGCATGCTCTTCCACATCGGCGTGAACCGCATGATCGCGGTGAACAAGCGCGGCATACCCATGGCCTCGGTCATGTAGAACGTGACGGTCTCCGCGCGCCGGTCGGCGGCGATCAGCTCGTGCAGCCGGTCCTGCAGATCGGGTGAGGGCACGAAGTTCTCGTCGTCGACGACGAAAGGCGGCTCGAACGCGACCACCCGATCGATCCCCGGCACCCGCGCCGCGGCCCGCAACGCGAGACCGGCTCCGGAGGACCAGCCGAACAATGCCGCCGAGCCGCCGGCCGCCTCGACCAGCGCGGCGATGTCGTCGATCTCGTTGTCGACGTTGTACTCGCCCGGCGTATCGGTGCTGTCGCCGCGGCCGCGCCGGTCGTAGTTGATGACGGTCAGGCGATACGTTTCGGCAAGCTGCTCAGCCAATTTCACCATCTTGGAGAACTTCCGCTCACCGAAGGCGCCACCGATCAGGATCACCGTCCCGGCGTCCCCACCGATGTAGCGGTCGAAAGCCAGCTCGATTCCGGCAGGGGTGGTGATGGTCTCCATGGCTGAGGCCCTTTCGTTTCGTCGATGCGCGATCGTGGTTCGCGTGTTCGGTGGTGTGGACGGCGCGAGGCGTCGAAACTCATCGCCGCACGCAGATCTCGCTGGTGGGGGCGACGATTCACCAGTCCCGGCGCCAGCCGCTCGGAAGACCTAAGCTGGCCGCGGGCAAACGTACCCAAGGACACCAGGAGTCAGACAAATGGCTACACCTCGCGACGCGCTGCTGGATCTGCGGCGGGCCGCCTCGGCGGGACTGCTCGATCTCGACGGGTCCGATCCCGCGTCGAGCGATGCGGTCCAGGCCCGAGAAACCTTGCTGGAGCCGCACTTCGGTGCCGTCGAGTGGTCGGTTCCGCCGAGCTACCGGGCGCTGCTGGCGGAGCACAATCGGCTGCGCTGCGTTCGGGAGGAGGAGGACCTCGAGTGCGAGTTCGTTCTCGTGGACGAGGGGGAGCTGGTCGAGTTGAACGCCGATCTGGTGCACCTGCCCGAGGGGGTCAGTCGCGAGCCGGGACGGTACCTGTCGACCAATCACCTGGTCGGTTTCGCTGAAGCCGGGTATGAAGCGGTGTGGTGTTTCGATGTCGCGCAGCCCGGCGCGGACGGCGAGTACCCGGTCTACTACCACCATCAGGACGAGCCGCGAGCGCGCTACCTCGCGGACGGTGCGTGGGAAGAAGAGGCCGACGCCGTGCCCGACTTCCCGTCATTCGCGGCCTGGTTCGAGGCGATGACCGCGGCCTTCACCGCCGCACAGCCCCCGGCTTGGCTCGACGAGATGGGCACCCCGGCCCTGGTCTGGCTCGCCCGTGACGGAATCTTCCAGGCCCGGAACTGACCGGGTGTGGCCGGCGGAATCCGCGTCACTCGACTTACCCGCGCACGGTTGGATCGATGTCGCCGATCGCGCGCGTGAGACGTGACGCGGCTTCGCTGTCGTCGTGAACCGACAAGGCCTGGTTGACGATCAGCCAATCCGAGATGTCATCGCCGCCGACGTACTTGCGAAAGCAGTTGTACATCGCGTAATACGCGAACTCGACCGGGTCGGGGAAAGTGAGGTCGTCGTCTTGCAGCGCGGCGATGGGCTCGAGGTACCGGCTCCCGACATCCGCGAGATCCTCACCGGCGCGGGCGGAAAGCAGCGCGTCGGCCGGAAGCTCGACATCCACCTGATGCCGCATTCCGACAACCGAGTCACGGTAGCGAAGCTGGGCGCGCTTGCCCCGGGTGTAGTCGATCCAAGCCGGCAGCGCGTCCTCGCACAGCGACAGGTGAACCTGCCGTCGGCGATCAGCTCCCAGCTGGAAGAACAGTTCCCTCGGCGTCATGTCCGAAGGGTACGGCCTTCCCGACCGCGAACCGATGTAGGCACCGGTCCGGTCGGTATGGTGGCGAAATGCGTTTCAAACCAGGGGGATTAGAAGGAAGGACCATCCCGGCAGTCGTCCTGACACCCCGCAGGCTCCGAACGGTCATGAACCTCGCCCCGTCTCTCCTGTTCCTCGGGGTGCGCGTCGACCGATTCGCCGATGACTGGACCTCCACCGAGGTGAGCCTGAAGGTGCGCCGCTGGAACTCCAACCACAACGGTGCCGCACCGGGCTGGTCCCTGTTCGCGATGACCGACCCGTTCTTCGGAATGATGGCCAACGGCCAACTCGGCCAGGGCTATCGGATCTGGAACACCACCGCCGACATCGAGTTCGTCGCCCCCGGCCGCGGCACCGTCCGCTCCACGATGCTGATGCCCCGCGACTTGATGGACGACATCCGCCGCACCACCGCCGACGGCTCGAAATCCATCACCGAACACGAAACCCGGATCGTCGATTCGAACGGCGCCCTGGTCGCTCGCGCACACCAGACGCTCTACGTCCGGAAGATCGCGCAGTAGTAGCTGCCAGGACCAGTCGCGCCGCGGCACGATGTCGGAGTGTTCCGCTAGGGTCCGGGCCGTGACTGATCGTGAGACCTTCGCCCCGCTGGTGTTCTTCGAGTACGACCACAAGCCCGGGCACTACTGCCTGATGCTGTCCGACAACCACATGCTCGCCGCCGAGGCCGTGTTCGCTGAGTTCGGTTACGACGGTGGCGGTTACGGCTGGTCCGGTGTCGCGCGGTCCGCGGTGGCGATGCGGGCGCCCGAGCTGGCGGATCGGCTGAACTACGACCCCGAGGCTGGGATGTTCGTCGCCTACGGGGACGACGCGGAGGCGCTTCAGCGCCTCGGGGCGCTGTTGCAGGAGGCGCATCGTGACTCGACGGTCCTGTCCGGGTTCATCGCGGGCGGCGACCCCGAGTGGTTCGACTGACCGGTGACGGCGCGCCGTCCGTACGATCGCTGGTGTGACCGACGACAGAGCAGTCAGCACCGTGGACCTCGGCCTCGCGATTCAGAACCTGCACGACGATCTCGCGGCCTGGTTGGGTAGCGAGGCGGAACTCGAGGTGTTCGAACGCTTCGCCGGCGCGCAGGATGCGGGGTTCACCATGGTGAGTACCGACGGGTCGGTGGTTGCGCGCGAGGCGCTCCTCGCGGGCCTGCGCACGGCGCGGAATGCGGTGCCTGGTCTGCGGATAGAGATCGACGAGGTTGTCGAGCTGAACCGAGCGGGCGGGATGGTCGTCGTTCGCTTCCTCGAAGTCCACCACAGCCGGACCGGCAGCGCCGCCCGCCGGGTGACCGCGGTACTGACCGCCGAACCGGACGGCTTCCTGTGGCACTCCGTCCACGAGACCGCGATCGACTGACGCGCTGTTCGACCCCTCCGACGCTGATTGGTCGAGTCATGAACACGAACGCTTTGTTCTTCGGCCTGGCGGTCACGGATTTCGCGGCAGCCGACCACTGGTACACCCGCCTGTTCGGTCGAGCAGCCGATGTCGTGGTGACGCCCGGAATCGAAGCGATGTGGCAGCTGGGCGACACCGTGTTCGTCTACATCGTGATCGACCCTGAGCGCGCCGGCCGGGCGCTGGTGAACATCGCCGTGCCCGACCTGGAGACCGCCGTGACCGAAATCGGCTCACGCGGTGTCGAACCGGGCCCGTTCATTCTCGTCGGGCCGGACGGTGCAGCCGGTCGCAAAGCTCCGTACGTCGATCCGGACGGCAACTCGATCTTCGTCATCGAGATCGCGGCAGCATGAGTGGCGTGACCGCGCGCGGATCTTCGGCGCGATCCGGAGTGGACCCTACAAGGACGAGTAGTTCCAAAGTGCGTCCACGACGAGCGCGGCGCCGAAAAGTACGAAGAGGACTCGAATCGACAAGGGGCCGAATCGGGTCAGGGCGCGGACGAAACCGCGGTAGAACCGCTGTACACGGGCTGAGCGGCGGGTCGCGGCGAACAGTACCAGGAGGGGTGGCACCAGGGCGATGAGGCAGTAGGCGGCCACGATCAGGGGCCACAGGGCCGGTCGTGGTTCTCGGATCGTGAGCATCGCCAGTGCGGCCAGGTAGGGGACTGCGGTTGGCGCCTGGGCGAGGCCGATCGCGGCTCCGATCAAGCCCAGGAGTAGCGGTCGGCGTCTGGCCTCGATGGCCCAGGGCGGGATTTCGTTGGTCGTGTGGCTCGGTAGTCGAAGTGCGCCGAGGATCAGCAGGAGCGCACCGATGACGAGTTCGGCCCAATAGCGAATGGTCGGCGTGATGTCGAAGTGGATGAGGTCTGTCAGGAAGCCGAGCCCCAATACGGTGCAGATCCCGAATGCTGTTGTGACAGCGAAGAGTCCTGCGATGAAGCTCAAAGCCCCGGGAACCGGTGAGCGACGGCCCAGCCGGCTGTCGACGACCACCGCGGCGGTGATCCCTATGTTCAACACGTGCAGGGAATCGAGGAAGGCGAACCCCGCGAGCGCCAGTAGGAAGATCAGCATGACCCAACCGACCATACAGACCAGCCGCCTCACCCGGATCGCCCCGACGAGCTCACGTGCGGCGTTCAATCGAAGTAGAACGTGTTCTATATTCGGGGGTAACCGTTCCGCGAGCCCTCGGGAGTTCACTACATGTACCAGTGGTCCGACGAAGACCTGATGTTCCGCGACGCGCTGCGTGGGTTCATCGACAAGGAGATCAAGCCCAACGTCGAGCAGCTGGAGAGCGGGGCGCTGCCGCCTTTCGACATCATTCGCAAGCTGTATGCCACCTTCGGGCTGGACGAGCTGGCGAAGGAAGGGCTGGAGAAGGCGTTCGCGAAGGAAGAGGGCGGGAACACCGGTAAGCCTGGCAAGTCGGGTGGCGGGTTCAGCGGGTCGGGCAGCATGGGGGTGATCCTCAATAGCGAGCTGGCGGGGATCAGCCTGGGTCTGGTGGCCTCGATGGGCGTGAGTCTGGGGCTGACGGTGGGCACCATCCGCAGCCGCGGCACGCTGGCGCAGAAGAAGCGGTGGCTGCCGGAGCTGGTCACGTTCGAGAAGGTCGGCGCGTGGGCGATCACCGAGCCCGACTCCGGGTCGGACGCGTTCGGCGGCATGAAGTCGTACGTGCGGCGTGACGGCGAGGACTACATCCTCAACGGTCAGAAGACCTTCATCACCAACGGCCCGTACGCCGACGTCACCGTCGTCTACGCCAAGCTGGACGAGGGCGACGGCGTCGACAAGCGGGACCGCAAGGTGCTGACCTTCGTGCTCGACAAGGGCATGGAGGGCTTCACGCAGAGCAAGCCGTTCAAGAAGATGGGCATGAACTCCTCGCCGACCGGTGAGATGTTCTTCAACAATGTCCGCATCACCCCGGACCGCCTGCTCGGCGAGACCGAGACCCCGGCCAAGGGCGACGGCAAGGACAGCGCCAAGGAGTCGTTCGCGGCCGAGCGGATCGGCATCGCGTCGCTGGCGCTGGGCATCATCAACGAATGCCACCGGCTCAGCATCGACTACGCGAAGTCGCGCAAGCTGTGGGGCAAGGAGATCGCGCAGTTCCAGCTCATCCAGCTCAAGCTGGCCGAGATGGAGATCGCGCGGATCAATGTGCAGAACATGGTGTTCAACGCCATCGAGCGCACCGCGGCGGGGGAGAAGGTGTCCCTGGCCGAGGCGTCGGCGATGAAGCTGTACTCCTCGCGCGCGGCCACCGAGGTCGCCATGGAGGCGGTACAGCTGTTCGGCGGCAACGGCTACATGGCCGAGTACAAGGTCGAGCAGCTCGCCCGTGACGCCAAGTCGCTGATGATCTACGCGGGCAGCAACGAGATCCAGGTGACCCACATCGCCAAGGGTCTGCTCGCCGGCTAGGCCGTCGCCGGTCGGCACGCTCGCGGGCTCACCCCATCAGTGTCTCGATGAGGTTGGCGCTGCCCGCGGGCGTGCACAGCGACACCGCACCGGTGTGCGGGTCCACCAGCGCCGACCCGAGATCCAGTCGCGCGCTGATCAATTCGAAGAACCCGGCCAGCGACTGCGCGATCACCGCACGCACGGCCGGGTCGGGTCCGTAGGTGATGACCTGGCCCGCGGTGCCGAACGGCCCGGGGCTGGTGTCCACCGCGAAACCGCAGTCGCCGTCGTCCGCGGTGAACGGCACCCACCCGGGCTTCCAGAACTTCCGCGACACCGCGCCCGGTTCGGGGCAGTGCACCCAGCGGTCGCAGTCGACGCCCGCGCGGTGGAAGGACTCGGCCGTGCGCTCCTGCACCGTCTGGATCGCGATGATCTCCTCGACCCCCAGCAGCCGGTGCAGGAAGAAGTCGCCGTCGTCGTCGGTGCCGTCCGCGACCGACAGCATGGCGACCAGCGAATCCGGCAGCGGCAGCCCGAAAGCCGCGCGATAATTCGCCAGCGCCGCCCGGGACGCGGGCGGGCGGAAGTGCTCCCGAATGCCCAGGGAACCGGCCTCCATCCAGCCCAGGATTCTGGAGAACGCGGACCCCGTATCGAGTGACGGCACGCGGTACTCCTACGAGATCGCCTGGTAGCGGGGCACTCTGGTGTGGAAGTCGAAATCGGCGCGCCTTGTGTCGAGAGTGCCTGTTTCCGTGGTCATTTCGGGCCGCCTTCGATCGGAAGGGTCCACACGTGGCGGACGCCGCTGTGGTGGAGCCGCTCGCGAATACCGGTCGCCGTGTCCGGGTGATCGGTGAGGGCGAGCAGGCATCCACCGAGCCCGCCGCCGGTCAGCTTCGCGCCCAGTGCGCCCGCCTCCAGCGCGGCCGTGACGCCCCGTCACATCGGTGCGGTGCTCGAACGCGCAGTCGCGCTGCTGTCCGCGGCACAGCTCGATGACGGTGTCGGACAGCTCGGCCACCATGGCCGTCGGCGGTGGATCGGCGGCACGGTGGCCGGAATCGGTCGTGCGGCGAGCCAAAGTGTCCATCTACGAACTCCTGCCGGGGCCGGGTGAGCGCGAGCGGGGTGGAGCGAGAGGGACTTCAAGGTAGGGGCGTAGCAAACCAACCGCTACGCACGGTTACGCATGAGAAGAATGCTCCGCGCGCATAATTCGCCTCGGCGGGTCGGCCGACGATCCCGGGGATGCGCGGAAATAGCCTCGTCAGCGGCAGTGAAGCACTATCGTTTCTCATCGCTCACGCAGTTGTGGGCGACAAGTGAGGAGCACACTTTCATGAAGAATTCCCACCGTGCCGGCATCGGCGCGACGGCCATCGGCGCAGCGGCCGCCGTCGCCGCGCTGACCGCCCCCAACGCCAGCGCGTTGGTCAACTCGATCACCGTCAGCGACGCCAAGGTCTGCCTCAACAAGGCCACCACCGTGACCGTCGCCGTCACCCCGACCTCATTCCTGTTCGATGTCTCCCTCAGCGACAACGACGCCTCGGTCGGCAATGCCAAGGTCTCCAACAGTCAGGCCGTCTTCTCCTGGACCCCGACCACCGTCGGCTCGCACACCCTCAAGGCGATCCAGGAAGTCATCAGCACCAAGACCATCACGGTGGACGTCGTGGACTGCACCCCGATCCCCGGCCCCGGCACCGGCTCATCCGCGAGCAACCCGCTCGCCGGCCTGCTCAGCAGCCTCTCGGCCAAGTAGCGCGCCGCGAACCCGGGGGTGCGGCGCACGGCCGTGCCTCCGGGCCCGGATCGGCTGAGCCTCCGGGCCTGTATCGGCCGCGCACAGTCAATTAATTGATCAGTTAGCCTGACCTGATGGCGCTACGAAACGCGGTGCTGGCCGCCCTGCTGGACGGTGAGGCCTCCGGCTACGACCTGGCCAAGGGTTTCGACGCCCCCGTGGCGAACTTCTGGGTCGCCACCCCGCAGCAGCTGTACAAGGAACTCGAGCGGATGGCCGCCGACGGGCTCATCGAGACCCGCGTCGTCGAACAGGAACGCCGCCCCACCAAACGCTTGCACGCCATCACCCCCGCCGGACGGGCCGCGTTGCGCGAATTCATCTCCGAGCCGGCCAAACCCACCGCCATCCGCGACGAGATGATGGTGAAGGTCCAGGCCATGGAACCCGAGGACGCCCCGGCGGTGCGAGCCGCCGTCGCCGCCAAACAGGAATGGTCGCGGGCGCGGCTGGCCCGCTACGAACGGCTGCGCACCCGGATGCTGGACGGGCGCAGCGAACAGGCCTACCTGGCCGAAGTCGACCGGGTCGGGCCGTATCTGACGCTATTGCGCGGAATCTCCCTGGAACAGGAGAACATTCGGTGGGCTGAGTTCGCGCTGTCTGTCATCGAACGGCGAATCGGGGCCCGCGCGTAGGGTTTCCGCGCGGGCCCTGGTGCGCTTCACTTCGACCGGAGTTCCTCGACGGCCTTCCGCAGGCGGTCGTCGGCCCCGTCGTCGGCGGGAGCCGCCATCACGACGCCGTCCGCGAGCCCGCCGTAGCGCTCCCACAGGAGTCCTGGCAGCGCGGCGTACTCGCCGCAGACGAGCAAGGTGTCCAGCACATCATCGGTCATCACGGCCGACAGCCGGTCCCACCGCTGCGCCCGCGTCAGTTCCCGTAGCCGGTCGAATAGTTCGGGCAGGCCGAGCCGGACGAGCGTGGGTTTGTAGGACGGCGTGGAGTAGAGGAACGCGAGCAGGCGGCGCATCCGCTCGCGTTCGCGACTCACCAGCTCGGCACTCGCACCGGTGGCGACCGGCGCGGAGGCGTAGATCGGGGGCGTGGCCCGCGCGCCCTCGACCGCGCCCGCCATCAGGGCGGGTCGCACCACGTCGCGCAGATAGCCCGGATCGGCGTTGGTGGAGTGGGTGATCACGCCGTCGGCGAGTCGTCCGGCCAGCGTGCACATTCCGGTGTTGACCGCGCCCAGCAGCACCGGAGGCGCGGCCATCTCGCTGGGCCCGGGATTGAAGTAGGGCTGCATGCGCGTGAGCCGGTAGTGGTCGCCCTCGTAGCGGACCGATTCACCGGATGCGAAGGCCGCGAACAGTTCCCGCACGGCCTCGACGTACTCGCCCATCCGGCCGACCGGTTCGGTCCAGGGCATGGCGTACCGGTCTTCGATGTTCTGTTTGATCTGGGTGCCCAGCCCCAGTTCGAACCGCCCGCCCGAGAAGCTCGCGAGGTCCCACGCGCTGTAGGCGACCAGGGTGGGGGAGCGGACGAAGGCCAACGTGATCGCCGTGCGTACCGTGATGCGGCTGGTGTGTTCGGCGGCCAGCAGCGCCACCGCGAAGGAGTCGTGGATCGTCTCCGGAATATGGATGCCGTCGAAGCCGAGGGCCTCCATCCGGCGCGCCACCGCGGGCACCTGCGACAGGGGCAGGCGCGGATCCAGGGCTGCGAAAACTCTCATCGGCCGTCTTCCTCGGGTGTCGCGTGTTGTCGACGCCGACGGTAGCGAACCGGTGGGTCCGGGTTACATTTGCGCGGTCCGCATTCCTCTGCGAAAGGGTCACCCATGTCGATCGCCGCTGACAAGGTCGTCTCCATCGAATACACCTTGACGGCCGACGACGGCGAGGTGCTGGACACCTCCGTCGGCGACGAGCCGCTCATCTACCTGCACGGCGCGGACAACATCGTGCCGGGCCTGGAGCAGGCGCTCGAGGGCAAGAGCACCGGGGACGAGCTGACCGTCGTGGTCGAGCCCGAGGACGGCTACGGCGACTACCTGGCCGAACTGGTCAGCAGCGTGCCGCGGGACATGTTCGAGGGCGTCGACGAGCTCGAGCCGGGCATGGAGTTCCACGCCGAGGCCCCGGACGGCGAATCCCAGATCGTGGTCGTCCAGCAGGTCGACGGCGACGAGGTCATCATCGACGCCAACCACCCGCTGGCCGGTCAGCGGCTCAACTTCGCGGTCAAGGTGGTCGACGTGCGCGACGCCACCGCCGACGAGCTCGCCCACGGCCACCCGCACGGCGACGACGACCACCACCACTGATCCTCCACCGGGTCGGTTCGCCACGAACCGGCCCGGTGAATCCTCCGAAATCCGGTGCGGCCGACAGGGTTCGTTTTTCGGCCAATCGGCCGATGTCGCCCCCGGATCACGCGGTCTGTGACTACGTTCTGCGAAAGCAACGAGTGGTCCTGTGCGCGCGGCCGGAGGAACCTTGGAGACCACGTATCGCCTGTCCCTGCACAGGTTCGCCATCACCGAGCTGACGGCGAACGGGTTGGATACCGACTGGTTGCTCCGAGAGGCCGGTATCCCGCACTGGTCCATGGACGACGGGGATATCCAGGTCCCCAGCTCGGCCTACGCGCGCTTGTGGGACGTGGCCGCCCGCGCCCTCGACGATCCGCTGGTCCCCGCCCGGGTGGGCTGCCGGTTCACCCTCGGCGCGGGCGGGCTGTGCGACTACCTGTTCTCCACCTCGGCCACCATCGGGGAGGGCCTGGCCACCGTCGGGCCGTTCATCAGCGATATCACCACCAACCACCGGCTGTCCCGCACCGCGGAGGACAACGGTGATGTCACCTTCGGCTTCGAGATCATCGAGGGCGACGACACCGCCCGCGACCTGACCCACCTGTGGGCGGTCGTCTCCCTGCGCGGGCGGGCCCGCCGAGTCGCGGCGGGGCCGTTCGACCCGGTCCGGGTCCGACTGCGGCAGCGGGCCCCGCGCAACCACACCGATCTGCACGACCTGGTCGGCACCCGGGCCATCGAGTTCGGGGCGTCGGAGGACTCCATCACCTTCCGCGCCGCCGATATGGACGTACCGCTCACCACCGCGGACCCGGTACTGCACGCCATCCTCGAGAAGGTCGCCGCCACCGTCCCGCCGCCGCCCCCGCTGGCCAGCGCCTGGGTGGATCAGGTATCCGAGGCGCTCGCCGAAGCCCTCGCCGCCGGCGACGCCTCGCTCGCCACCGTCGCACGACGACTCATGGTGAGCCGCCGCACCTTACAGCGCCGGCTGACCGAGGCGGACACCACCTGGCGGCAGGAACTCGACCGCGCACGACTGGAACGACTACGCCGCGCCGACACCGCCGGGCAGCAACTGGGCCGCGCCAGACAGGCCGAGATCCTGGGATATTCGGGCCCACAGGCGATTCGGCGGGCCGCCCGCCGATGGGAGTCCATCGCCGAACGCCGCGTCTCGGACGGCCCCGTACTGGCGGGACACTCTTGACGCGAACAGCGTGGCGGGCGCGGCGTTCAGCGTGACGGACACCGTGATCAGTGCCGCCCGGGGCCGTCGTCGAAGCGCATGCGGGTCGGATGGCGGGGGGCTCGGCCGTCGTCGCGGACCGCGTACAGGCCCGCGAAGCGCGGATTTGCTTGCGGCATGGGCATATCCAGCAGGAGCGGGTCGAGCACCAATGCCGTACGGGGCGCCTCGAACATGAGGTCGCGGACGCCGAGCACCACCGCGATGCCCTCGTAGACCGGATCGGCGGCCACCGTGGTCTCGGCCCGCTTGATGGGCCGGCGCATCTGCACCGCGTCGCGCTGCATGCTGACCAGCGCCCCGATGTCGTGTTCCAGGGCGAAACGCCGGATTTCGACGGGCAGCATGGAATCGTCACGCACCAGCTCGATCTCGTCGCCGCGCGTTTCGATGGTGTGGCGGGCGAGCGAGCAGGACCGCTCGGCGAACCGGATCGCCACCTCGAACGCCTGCCGGGCCGTGGGCTGACTCATCACCACGCGCTCGATCGCGCCGATCTGCGGGGGATGGCAGGTGAGTCCCGCCATCAGGCCGAAACCCGCCTCGTCGCCGATGCCGTGCACGATATTGCGGATCACCGCCACGTGCTGGGTGAAGGTGATCTCGGTGCCGGGGTGGGCGAGCTGCACGTCGCGGATGCCGGTGTGCCGCAGGATCGATGCGATCGACAGGCCGCGACCCAGCGCGAAATCCACCAGCAGTGCGGTACTGAAGATCGGGCGCATGCGATACCGACGCTGGGCCGGCCTGTGATTGATCACCGGTGTTGCCTCTGGTCCTCGGGAGTGCCACCGCCGCCCGGCTGACGCACCTGGCGCGGCGGAACGGTGGGAGGTCTCCGGGTACACCCGCGGCGCGGCCGGTGCGCCCGGATCCCGCTTCCAGCTTCGTGAATCGCGGGCAACACGGCCAGCCCCGATTGCGCCAAGGCTTCGCTGATCGCGCCATCCTGTGTCGGCGGGCCTGGCACGCACGGATGTCCGAAGTGGTCCACCCGTGGGCCGGAAATCGATCTCATCGGGACCGGTGCCGGGAGGAACGCGGGTGCGCGGTGGGGGAGCGGCGCGATGCACCGGGGTGTCGCCGGGACACGCGGAGTTGTCCCAATACCAGCGTCTCGTGACCGAAAGCGCACTGGCGAAAAGATTCTGGCAATCTTACAGTTACTTCATCGCACGGTGATCGATGAACCCCCGCCGGACAGCCCCGCCGACCGCAGGTAGGTATCGAAACCTGTTGCGGCATACCCACGTTCACCTTCGCAGCGGTCGAGTCGTGTCTATCGCCGCGTCACAGCCGATTCGAATCGAGGCCGTCATGTCCGCGCCCGAAATCCCGGTCAGTGTGCCCGAACTGGATACCCTGCCGCCCCCGGGGTATCCGATTCTCGCTCTGCCGGTGCGTGTTTCGCGCTACGGGAACCGCTTGGAGAGCCCGATCCTGGACTGGGCGGACAGCTATCGTCTGGTCGAGACCACCCGGCAGCGGCAGCGGCTGGCGGGCACCCAGCTCGGCGAACTCATCGCTCGCACTTTCCCTTTCGTCGGCGAGGACCGCCTGGAGCCACTGGCGGGCTGGTTCACCTGGGCTTTCGTGATTGACGACTGGTACGACGGTCCGATTGGCCGCTTACGGAGCCCTGCAACCGGAGGGCCTGCACCTGCGGACGGTCGCGCGCTGATCGGCGGGACCGGGCTCACTTGGGCGCGATGGCCTGTGCGGGGAAGTCGCGGTCGGGAGTGACGCTGTGCCCGTCGGATCCGAGGGTGAGCGTCACCACGGACGGGCCGCCCGATGGGCAGCAGTTCGCGTCGTTCCCGGCCAGCCAGCGGTACTGCACCTGCACCGTGCGATCGGAGGATCCGACCACGCTCGTGTAGGAGGTGGACCGTTGGGTCGCCGTGCCCAGGTAGCCGTCGTGGTTGAACAGCATCACGTGCCAGGGCGAACTGGCGGTGCCGTGCGGAGTCCCGGCCCGGACCCACAGCAGCGCGGGGCAGGAGCCGACGGCCGCGTCGGTGCCGCTCTCGGCATAGAACCCGTCCCCGCCCACGCCGCCGCCGAGTGTCGCGAGCGCCTGCGTGACCACCGGCGACGTCAGGCTGACGCACCGGCCGTTGGCCGCGGTGGCGGGCGCGGTGTCCGCCGGCGGTCGTGAGTTCCCTTGGGACTGTGTCGGATTACCCTGGGGCTGCGGCGGATTCTCCGGCGAGTGCGCGGGGACGGTGGCCGGCGCGGATCCCGCCGCGCTGACGGTGGTGGCGGGTTGCTGCGATCCACCGCTGGGCGTCGTCACTTCGTCTTGGCAGCCCGCCACCGCCAGGCTCACGGCGGCGGCCGCCGCGGCGATTCCGATGATTCGTTTCACGGGTGGTCCTTTCAGATGAGAACCCCGGGCCGCGGGGCCCGGGGTTCCTCGATCGGTCGCCTGTTCCGCGACCGCGATATCGCTCAGAAGCAGTACGGGAACTTGCACTTGCCTGGTTCGTTCGGCCCGAAGATCGCCGCGATCAAACCGTTGATCACCACGTCTGCGCCTGCGGACCCGGTGCTGATCGCCACGTCCTGTACGCCCGCGACCGAGTCGGGCTGTGCGGCCTGGGCCGTCGCGGTCGCGGGCGCGCCGATCAGCACGCCGGCCGCGAGAACCACCAGAGACTTTCGAATCATGTTCCTACCCTTTCGCCAACCTATCGTCGACAGTAGGAACCGGGGTCCGTGGCGTCCATCGGACGAATGCCCTATTTCTTACCGATAGGGCGCCCCGTGCCGGTCACAAGGACGTGTGCCGGGCCAGCTCGACGCGATTGCTGACGCCGAGCTTGGGAAAAGCCCGGTACAGGTGATGGCTGACGGTTTTCGGGCTGATGAACAGCTTGGCCGCGATCTCCTTGTTCGTCGCACCGCCCGCGGCGAGCCGGACCACCTGCAGCTCCTGCGGCGTCAACGCGGCGGTCTCCACGGCCAGGGGCGTCTCCGGGCGGCGCGCCATATCGCCCGCGGCGCGTAATTCGTTGCGGGCATGCGCCGCCCACGGAATCGCACCGAGCCGATCGAAGGTCTCGGCTGCGGCGCGGAGCTGCGTCCGGGCCTCGCCGATGCTGCGTTCGCGGCGCAGCCACTCGCCGTAGAGCAGCGCCGTTCGGGCGTGGTCGTACCAGAGTCCCTCGGCGGCCTGCAGTTTCAGCGCCCGCGCGTAGGCGTCGCCGTCGGAGTGCAGCATGGCCTGACAGCGAACCGAGATCGACTCGGCGTAAGGCGAACCCAGTGCTGCCGACCACCGCTCGATCTCCTCCACCGCGTGCGTCGCCCGTTCGGGTTGGCGCGCCCGCACCGCGGCCTCCACCAGATCGCGCAGCAGGTGCAGCCAGTGGCCGCGGATCCGGTTCGGAATACGGTGCAGGGTGTCGAGGCGATCCAACGCCGGTTCGTAGCGCCCGTGTCCGAGATCGACCAGGGCCCTCGCCCATTCGTGGTTGACGTAGTTGATGAAATTGTCCTGCCCGTGCGATCGGCGCGGGTGATCGAGCAGTTCCAGGCAGCGCGGCTCGTCCCCGCGAATCCCGGCGATGAGCGCGAGATAGCCTTCGCCGAAGCCGATCTCGCTCAGCTGACCGATGTCCCGGGACACCCGCACGGCGTGCGCCACCTTCTCCTCGGCCTCCCACAGCCGGCCCAGCATCAGATCCGCCGCACCGGCGTAGACGGCCCCCGTCGAGAACCGTCCGACCCGGCCCTGGCACTGCGCGGTGTCCGAGAACCGCTGTGCCAGCGCGTGGGCGTCCTCGAGATCGCCGATCAGCATGGCCTGCCCGGTCGCGGCCAGCATCAGGGCCGGATCGTCGGAACGATGGCTCTCGGCGATGGTGGCCCGGATCCGCGTGACGCCCTCGGCGAGCTCGCCGGAATGCACATTCAGGGCTCCGTCGAGCGCGCGCAGGAACGCCGACCGCTGTTCGGGCGGCAGGCGCAGCTCTGCCAGCCGGGCGCGCGCGCGTGGTAGGCGGGCGCGGGATCACCCAGCACCCAGGACGAGCGGGCCGCCTCCATGAACAGTGGTCCGGCGCGCTCGGGGTCGATCGCGGCCACCTCCTCGGCCGCCGCGAACAGCGAATCCTGCGACCCGCGCAGGTCGCCCTGCTCGTACGCGATCAGCGCCTTCACCCAGCCCAGCCGCGCTCGCTCGTCCGGAGCCAGCGGCAGCTGCCCGGCCGACCGGCCCAGTTCGGCGGCACGGTGATAGGTGCCCGCGGCGGCGGCCCATTCGATCGCCAGAAGTATTCGGCGGTTACGGCTTTCGAGATCGGTAGTCAGGGCGGCGGCCCGCTCCGCGGCCGCCGCGGCCGCCGAGTAACCGGCTCGGTCCACAGCGCGAAACGCCGCCGATTCCAGCAAGGCCGCGATCTCCTCGTCCGGGCCGACGGTCCCTGCCGCCAGATGCCAGGCGCGGTGATCGGGGTCATCGTCGGACGCGGCGGCCAGTGCGGCGTGCACCGGCTGGCGCTCGGCGAAGGACGCACCGTGATAGACCGCCGCCCGGACCAGCGGGTGGCGGAACCGAATCGCCTGCGCGGTAACGTCGATCAGGCTCGCGGCCTCCGCCTCGGCGATGCCCGCCGGATCGACGCCGAGGGCGTCGAGCACGCGCAGCACCAGTCGCAGATCACCGGCCGTCTCCGCCGCGGCCGCCAGCAACGCGGTGCGCGACGCGGGCGAGAGCTCCGCGATCTGCTGCCGATAGCCGCTGGACAACAGATGCGGCAGTGGCAGCGGCCCGACCGGCAGCGCGTCCAGATCCATTCGCGGAAACTCCAGCAGCGCCAGCGGATTCCCCGCTGCCTCCCGCAGAACCCGCTCCCGCATATCGCGGCGCAGCCCCGGCCAGTTGTCGGCGAGCAGCCGCGCCGAGGCCGCGGTGTCCAGCGGCGGCAGATGAAGGCCGGGCACGCCCGGCAGGACCGCCTCGGCGCGGCTCGCGAACAGGATCACGATGCCCTCGGCGCCGAGTCGGCGGGCCGCGAACCGAAGTGCTTGCGCCGAAGCGGAATCCAGCCACTGAACATCGTCGACCGTGCACAGCACCGGGCCGCCCTCGGCCAGTTCGGCCAGCAGCGACAGGGTCGCCAGGCCGACCAGGAAGCGGTCGATCGGCTCGGTCGCGACCCGCAGCCCGATCACCGCCCGCAGGGCATCGGCCTGCGGGCCGGGCAGGGCGTCCAGCGGCAGGGCGTCGACATGACCGCCGGCCGCCATCAGCAACTCCTGCAGTCCCGAGAACGGCAGCTCCGAATCGCCCTCCACGCCCGCGCAGCGCATTACCCGCCAGTCGCCGCCGGTGAGCTCCGCCGCGCGGTCCAGCAGCGCTGTCTTCCCGCCACCCGCGTCGGCCACGATCTCCACCGCGCCGCTCTGGCCGTCCACAGCCCGGTTCAGCAGCGTGCTGATCCGCTGTTCCTCGTGTGCGCGGCCATACAGCATGTCCCCCAACCTATATGGCCACGCTGTCTACTCGGTGTCGGCGGCGCTCGAGGGCATGGTGTTCGCCGCTGGTCCTGGGCTATTGCCGAG
Source organism: Nocardia sp. CA-145437 (assembly GCF_050956485.1). Classification (NCBI taxonomy): domain Bacteria; kingdom Bacillati; phylum Actinomycetota; class Actinomycetes; order Mycobacteriales; family Nocardiaceae; genus Nocardia; species Nocardia sp. CA-145437. Next base: position 2,558,003 of record NZ_CP191204.1, read on the forward strand.
CCAGCGCGGCGGCGAGCCGGCCGCGTGGTGGGAGATAGCCGCCGCGCGGCGCGTTCGCCGAGCCGAAACGAACCCCGCGGGGCCGGGTGGCCCAACCGTCGAGCTGGTCGCGATCGGATGGGGTCACGTAGGCGGCCGACTCCGGCGCCAGCGGGCCGAGTAGGGGATTGGCCGCTATCAAGCGCGATTCGACCGCGGTCGCGAAAGCCAGTTGCAGCAGCGCCCTTTCGGCTCCCGCGGCCAGATCGGCCGCATCGGTGGCCGGGTCGAGCCGATAGGCGGCCCGCACCCGGTCCGGGGTCAGCTCGGCCGCCGCCACCCCACCGAACCGCCGAACCAACGCGTCCACCTGGGTTCGCATGTCCCGCAGCCGCGCCGCGCCGAGTATCGCGACGGTATCGCCGCGGGTCAGCCAGAACATCAACACCGACTCGACCGTCACCACCGGATCGGGGATCTGATCGAGCGCTGCCATCGGTTACTCCTGATCATCGCGGTGGTCCGGACGCCGTCGTCCGGACCGTGCTACGACCGGGCAAACCGATCGTCCCGGGATTCTCGCAACCGGAACCGCGTTCCATGACCGAATTCAGACAATTGACCAGTTCTGTCCGTGGCGGGTGCCTAACGCACCTGACGGCCGACGGCGTTCAAGTGGCCCAGGGCCTGAGCGTAGGAGGTGAGGAGCGTGGTTTCGGCATAGGGAATAGCGCGCTCGGCGCAGAAGGCTCGGACCATCGGCTGGGCCGAGCGCAGGGCGGCACGCGGCATGGAGGGAAACAAATGGTGCTCGATCTGGTAGTTGAGGCCGCCCAGCGCGAGGTCGACCAGGGCGCCGCTCACATTGCGTGCGGTGAGGACCTGGCGGCGCAGGAAATCGGTGGTGTCGCCCTCGGGGAGGACCGGCATCCCCTTGTGATTCGGGGCGAACGTGAAGCCCATGTAGAAGCCGAACAGGCCCTGCTGCACGGCGATGAAGACCAGCGCCTTGACCGGCGACAGCACCAGGAACACCGCCGACAGGTAGAGAACGGCGTGCGCGGCCAGGAACGCGCCCTCGCGGACCCGGTTCCGGATGGGCCAGGTCAGGACCGCGCGCACACTCGAAAAGTGCAGGCTGCCCGCCTCCAGCAGCAGCATCGGGAAGAACAGCCACGCCTGGTAGCGGAAGATGAAGCGCCGCCAGCCCTTTCCGGTGACCGCGCGCTCCGCCGAGTGAGCCAGGATGCCGCCGACATCCGGATCCTCACCCTCGGTATTGGGGTGCGCGTGATGGCGATTGTGGTTGCTCGTCCACCAGCCGATGCTCACCCCGGTCGCCAGATTGCCGACGAACAGGCCGAACCAATGGTTGGCCCGCCGCGTCCGGAAGACCTGCCGGTGCCCGGCGTCGTGCCCGAGGAACGCGACCTGCGCGAACGCGACCGCCAGGAACACCGCCGTCCCCAGCTGCCACCAGGAGTCGCCGATCACCGCGAACGCCGCCCAGCCCAGCGCGAAAACGCCAACGGTGAGACCGGTTTTCCACCCGTAGTACCGCAGGCGCCGTTCCAGCAGGCCCGCCTGCCGTACGCGCCGCATCAGAGCCGCGTAGTCGCTGCCGCGCGAGGGGTAGTCGCCGTCGCGGGCGGGCGTGGGTGCGGGCGTCACCGGGGCGAGGGTCTGTTCCCGCTCCGCCGGGCGGCGTCGTTCCGTGAGGATTACCAAGAGTTCTGCACATCCTGCTGTCGTGGTGCGTGGCGGGCCCGCGTACCCGGCACCAGGGTGCCGCGCCGCGGCCACCATCAGATGAACGAACGTGCGAGGCGGCGACACAACTGCATGACGGTTTCGCGACCGCCAGGTGGTCTTCGGCGCCGGAGCCGATCCGGATGTGACAGTACTGTCGCCGTGATCCGCGCTCCGAAACGGGTTCCTGTGCGGTCGCTTTCGAGTATTTTCGCAACACATTCTAGTTTCGCGGCCCCGACGGGACGAGACTTGTGTGGCGGAAGGGCTGATCATGGCTGCTACGGACTACATCGTCATCGGCTCCGGCAGCGCCGGAGCCATCATCGCGCGCCGGCTCGCCGACACCGGAGCCACGGTCACCCTGTTCGAGGCGGGCCGCTCCGACCGCTCCCGGCTCATGCGCAAACCCGGCATGATCGGCCCGATGCACAGCGTGCCCCAGCTCAAGAAGCTCATCGACTGGGGGCACTACACCGTCGAACAGAAGCACGCCCTGGGCCGCAAGATCCCGCAGACCCACGGCAAGGTGGTCGGCGGGTCCAGCTCCGTCAACGGCATGGTGTTCGTGCGCGGCAACCGCCGCAACTTCGACGACTGGGCCGCCGAGGGCAACACCGGCTGGTCCTACGAGGACGTGCTGCCCAGCTTCCGCAAGTTCGAGTCCTTCGAGGACGGCGCCAACCAGTTCCGCGGCGGCTCCGGCCCGATCAAGGTGATCCGCGCCCGCGACCTGACCCCCGCCTCCGAATCGTTCATGCGGGCCTTCACCGAGACCACCGACCTGCCGCTCAACCCCGACTACAACGGGGCCGAACAGGAAGGCGTCTCGATCCTGCAGCAGAGCAACAGCAACGGCCTGCGCTCCAGCACCTCGGTCGGCTACCTCGACGACCGGCCGAAAACCCTGACCGTGCTGGCGAATACGCAAGTCCTGCGCATCGTGATCGACAACGGCCGGGCCGTCGGCGTCGAGTACCGCACCGGCGACGGCACCGAGATCCTGCACGCCGACCGCGAGATCATCGTCAGCGCAGGCGCTTTCGGCTCACCCCACCTGCTCATGCTCTCCGGCGTCGGCCCCGCCGACCACCTGCGCGCCTTCGGCATCGACGTCGCCGCGGACCTTCCCGTCGGCGACAACCTGCACGACCACCTGTTCGTCCCCATGTCCTTCGCCATGCCCACCGCCGTGCGCCGCTCCTCCCCGGCCTACTTCGCCCGCGCCTTCGTCCGGGAATCGTTGCGCAACAACACCACCTGGCTGGCCCGCAGCGTCTTCGAAGCCGTCGCCTTCCTGCGCACCCCCTACACCACCGGCATCCCCGACCTGCAACTCCACGTCCTCCCCTGGAGCTACCCCGGCCCCAACCAGGACGCCCCCACCCGCCACATCCCCGACCCCCGCCGATCCCTCACGATCATGGTCACCATGATCTACCCGCGCAGCCGCGGCACCCTCCGCCTGACCTCGGCAGACCCCACCGCCGCCCCCGCCATCGACCCCAACTACCTCGCCGACCAGAACGACCTCGACACCCTCGCCTACGGCATGGACCTCACCCGGGAAGTCATGTCCGCCGCATCCATCACCCCCGCCGTGGACACCGAAATCTCCCCCGGCCCCACCTACCCCACCCGCGCCGACCTCGCCGCCGAGATCCCCAACCGCGCCACCACCGTCTACCACCCCGTCGGCACCTGCCGCATGGGCACCGACGCCCGATCCGTAGTCGACCCGACCCTCCGCGTCCGCGGCATCGAGGGCCTCCGCGTCGCCGACGCCTCGATCATGCCCAGCATCGTCGGCGGCAACACCAACGCCGCCACCATGATGATCGGCGAACACGCCGCGTCGATCATCCTGGCTTGAGCCGCTATCGACCGCGCCGCCGCATCCGGTCGATCAACGACCGCCCCGACAGCTCCTTGTCGACAGCCAGCAGATAGGAGACGGGCGACTCGCGGTGTGCTGCGCGCCGCGCCTTTCTCCGGTCCGCCACGTAGGACCCGACCGCGAGCGCGGTCCCGCCGGCCATCGCCGCCGGAGACCCGGTGGCGGCGAGACCGGCCCCGAGCAGCGTGCCGGCGGTGGACTTACTGATATCGACCTTGATTCCGAGCAGCCCGATACCGGATTCGACGCCCAGGGCCCGCAGCGCGTGGCGGAGTTCGTCCAGCTGGGGCCTGGTCTTGGCGTTGTAGACGCTCTGCAAGTGCTTCTCGGCGACGACCGGATCCTCGATCGCGGCAATCGTTCCCAGATCGGCGGACAGGGACGCGACGTGCGCCCGGAAGGCCGCCAGCTCACCGCCGTAGCGGTCCCGGAAGGAGATCAGGGTGTCCAGCGGGACCGTCTCGAGATGATCGGGCCGGATGGATGCCTCGACCGCGAGATGGATGTACGCGCCCTCGACGTCACCGATCGCGGGAACGGCCACGTCCTCGTCGAGCAGGAGTTCGTACAGGCGGTCCAGAGTGCCGACGGCGCTGTGGGCGTCCACATCGTCGGTGGCCGGGGCCAGCGCGCGGTGCTGGGACACCACGTCGGCCAGGGCGGTGAGATAGATCCGGGCGAGCGCGGGATGCAACCCGACATAGACGGCGTCGTCCTCGTCGACGACAACGGCGAGATCCGCCGCCTCGAACGAACTGAGCAGCGGCGGAGTCATTTTCGGACCGCTTTGCCCGGCGTACACCCACCTCAGACCCGGGTAGTCGGCCCGCGGCCCCGATACCGCCCGCTCGCCGGAGGTCTCCTCGACGGCTTGCTGCCAGGAGAATCGCTTACGCAGGTCGTCACCGCCCAACTCCACGATCTCCCGGAACACATCCGCGACAGCCACGATCTCCCGCCGCGAAGGCTCGACCCCGAACAGGAAGTCCGTCTCCGCCCGCAACTGCGTCACCAGCTCCGAGTCCACGTCCATGGTGAGGCGCGGCTGAATCCGTCCGACCGAGTCCCAGGTCAAAATGGCCAGCTTGAGCCAATTCTCGTTCCGGAAGCGCATCCACGGGTAGTACAGGGCGATAGTCGACACGTGTTCCAGCATGCCACCAAGAGATCTGCTGGAGCCGCAATGTTGTTGCGGCATAGTCGGTTCGGCGGGTTGCTCCCGAATCGCCTGCTGCGCAGAGGGCCGGATTCTCGATTGGTTCCAGAGCGTGTCGTCGACTGGTTCGACGACCTGTAGCCGCTACCCGAGCCCCAAATCCCGAGACTATCGGTATTCGAATACCGGTGGTATCTTCGGCGCATGGCACGGATGAGTCGACCCGAGAGCAAGGCGCGGACGCGCGATGATCTGGTGCGCACGGCCCGGGATCTGTTCATCGCCGACGGGCTGGACCAGACGTCGCTGGCTCAGGTGGCCGAGGCGGCGGGGTATTCGAAGGGGGCTGTGTACTCGAACTTCCGGAGCAAGTACGAGTTGTGCCTCGAGGTCGTCGAGCTGATTCATGCCGAGAATCTCACGCGCATCAGGGAATTGAGTGCGGGGGCGGGGACGGCTGCGCAGCGGATCGCCGCGGTGCGGGAGTGGGCCGGGGTGCGGGTCGAGGATGTGCGATCCACCCGGTTGGAGCTCGAGCTCGGCCTGGCCGGCCGGGGGGACGCGCGGCTGCGGGCGCAGCTGGCCGCCAATCTGGCGGCGCTGCGGTCCGCGATCTCGGACCTGCTGGCCTCATTGCTGGGCGGGCCGGGCTCGGAGCGGACCGCACGAGCCGGTGAGCTGCTGTTCAGCGCGGCGTACGGGGTGAGCGTGCAGCGGGTGATGGATGAGACCGTCTCGGTCGACCTGATCGCGAGTCTCATTCCCGCGCTGCTGGAGGCGACGGGCACGGCGACTGATTTGAAAGATGTTCAAGGTGGCCGGGGCGGGGTCGCGGTTGAAAGGTCAACTGAACGAGTTTCAAAGTCGAGGCCCACGAATGCGCGCAGCGATGAATCGCGCGCCGCGCTGCTGGACACCGCCCGCGCCGTCTTCGGCGCCAAACGCTTCGACGAGGTGTCGACCACCGAGATCGCACAACGAGCCGGGACCGCCATCGGCCTGATCAACTACCACTTCGGCGGTAAGCGCGGGCTCTACCTGGCGGCCGCCGAGGCGGTGTACACCGAGTTCTGGGATTCCCTGCAGGCGCTGCGGGGCCCCGCCGTCCCCCGCCTGATCCAGGGCCTGGACCTCTACATCGACCACGCCGAGGCGAATCAGGGTTCGCCGCTGGCGCTTTCGACCAGCGTCGCCGACCCGGAACTGCGCACCCTGCACGAACAGCACGTCGACCGCCTCATCACCGCGATGCTGCAGGAGACCACCGGCGGCCCCGGCACCGCACTGGCCCGCACCGCGGTATCGGGCTGGGTCGCCTACGTGGAGGGCGCGGTCGCCGACTGGCTGCGGCACCGCGCCCTCACCCGCGTCCAACTGCGGGAACTGCTGATGGCGGGCCTGTTCTCGGCGGCCCAGTCCGTGCTGTCGATGGACCCCGCCACACCCCTGTCCTCGCGTGCGATCAACGCACTGCTCGAACAGGTTCAACCACTGGCCGATCGGAAATCGGAGCCTCACGCATGACGACGTCACTGGACGCCGGACCCAACAACCGGCTCGCCGCCGGACCGCTCGGCCGCGCCGCCGCCTGGCTCGTCGGCCCGCGCGGACTGAAGAACCAGAACCGGCTGCGCCGCGAGGTGCAGGGCAAGATCGCCGTGGTCACCGGCGCGTCCTTCGGCCTCGGCGAGGCCACCTCCCGCATGCTGGCCGCCGCGGGCGCGACCGTGGTGCTGGGCGCGCGATCGCTCGACCAATTGCAGACCATCGTCGCCGAGATCGAGGCCGACGGCGGCCACGCCGTCGCGATCCCCTTGGACCTGGCATCCGAGGAGTCCATCGAAGCCTTTGCCGCGCAGATCCTCTCGCGCTTCGGCCACGTCGACTACCTGGTCCACAATGCGGGCAAATCGCTGCGCCGATCGATCCACCTGTCCTACGACCGGCCCAAGGATCTCAACAGCACCACCGCCGCCAACTACATCGGCCCGATGCGGTTGACCCTGGCCCTGCTGCCCGGCATGCGTGAACGCGGATCCGGGCACATCGTGAATGTCTCGACGGTCGCGGTCATGTTCCCGGTGGCCCCGAAATGGGGCTTCTACCTCTCGTCCAAGGCCGCGTTCGACATCTGGATGCGGGCGGTCGGCATGGAGGCCCGCCCCGACGGCGTCACCCTGACCACGCTCTACGCCGGATCCATGTTCACCCGGATGAGCGCCCCCAGCGGGTGGATCTCCGCGTTGCCCGGGCAGTCCGCGCGAGAGGCGGGCTACGTGGTGGCCAAGGCGATCGTGCGCAAGCCGCGCGTCCTCGCCCCCGTCTACGGCAGGCCCTCGGCGGTGCTGGTGTCGCTGCTGCGGACCACGATCGAGATCCTCACCACCCGCCTGTACCGCCACCTCGGTGACACCGAGGCCTCGCTGGCGCGCCTCGAGAAGGGGGATCGTCATGTCGCCTAGCTCGTCGGCAGCGCTCGGCACGGCGGGATTCCGGTGGCGCGACGCACTGGTCCCGCTGGCGGCGTCGGGCGCGCTGCGCCCGGTCGGGATCGGTGGCGCGGCGCGAATCATCAAGTCGCTGCACCAGTTCGGGCCATCGCTGGCCATGGTGGTGGCGTTGTCGGCGGCCCGCTACCCGCACCGGGTCGCGCTCGTCGACGAGCGCGGCGCGGTGAGTTACCGCGAGCTGCAAGCCCGCTCCGAGGCCATCGCCGCCACGCTGCACGCGCTGCGCCCGCGAGCGCGGACCCTGGCCGTGCTGTGCCGCAATCACCGCGGTTTCGTGGAGGCGGCCCTGGCCGGGGCGCAACTCGGTTGCGAGCTGGTGTTCCTCAATACCGACCTGCCCGCGGCGCAGTTGGCGCGGGTCCTGGAACGACATCGCCCCGACATTCTGGTGCACGACCAGGAATACGAGACCATGGTCACGGAGACACCCGGTCTGCGGGTGCTCGCATGGCAGGACGACGAAGCCGGGCTGTCGCTGGATTCCCTTGCCCGGCAGACACATCTGACACCGCCCCCGGTCCGCGGTCCGGTGAAGATCACGCTGCTGACCTCGGGTACCACCGGTCTGGCCAAGGGCGTCTCACGTCCCCTGCCGGCACGGGCGATCGCGGAGATGACCGCCACCGCCATGTCGGTGACGCGGCTGAGCTCCCGCGACGTGGTGGTGGCCGCACCGCCCTTCTTCCACGGCTTCGGCCTGGCGATCCTGGTCGGCGGGTTGGCCCTGGGCGGGACCGTCGTGACCCGCAGGCGATTCGACCCGCTGCACGCCCTGGCCGATATCGAACATCACCGCGCCACCGTCTTCGTCGGCGTCCCGGTGATGCTGCAACGCCTGATGGCGGTCCCCGCCTCGCGTCGCCGCGAATTCGACACCGGCTCACTGCGTTTGGCGGTCACCGGTGCGGCACCCATCGCCCCGGCGACGATCAGCGCGTTCATCGAGGCCTTCGGCCCCATCCTCGTCAACGGCTACGGCTCGACCGAGGCGGGAGTGGTGACGCTGGCGACGCCCGCGGATCTGGCCGAATCCCCGAAGACCGCGGGCCGGCCCGCGATCGGGGTGGCGGTGCGGGTGCTGCGGCCGGATCGCACGGCCGCCGCGGTCGGCGAGACCGGTAGCGTGTTCGCCCGCGGCGGCGTCGCCTACGACGGCTATGTCGCCGACGCGAACTCGCCCACCCCCACCAAGGAAGTCGTCGACGGCTACGTGAACACCGGCGACATGGGTCATTTCGACGCTGACGGCCGGCTCTACATCGACGGCCGCGACGACGACATGATCGTCTCAGGCGGTGAGAACGTCTACCCGAAGGAAGTCGAGGACGTGCTCGCCGATCACCCCGCCATCGCCGACGTGGTCGTGATCGGCGTGCCCGACCCGGAATACGGGCAGGTGCTGCGCGCCTACCTCGTCCCCGCCGCCGGGAACGAGGTACCGCCCGCGGACGAGCTGAAGGCACACATCCGCCGCCACCTCGAGCGCTACAAGGTGCCGAAGGAATTCCTGGCGCTCGCCGAGATTCCCCGCAACCCGAGCGGCAAGGTCCTGCGCCGTGAACTCGACGGCAACGCCCACCACACCGCGAGCTGACCGACGGATCGGACATCACATGGCCGATCCGAACCGCGCGAATCTGCTGTCCTGCCCACGACTGGTCGAGGCGATCCACGGATTCACGATGTCGGTCGGAATGCGGGTTGTCGCCGTATTCGGCAACGCGACGGCGAGAACCGCCGCGCCGGCGATGGCCAGCGCAACCTTGCCGCCCATCGAGTCGCCGGCGGTCGAATTCGCAATCGAACCTCGACGCTATCGTCGCGCGGTTACAGTGGCTTCGAATTGGAAGCAATCGGTTTTCACAAGGGCATCGAGGTACGCGGGTAGTGAAGAGTTCGGCTCGGTTGCGGTGGGTTGCGGCGGCTACGGTGTGCGGCACCGCGGCGGTGCTCGGCGCGGTGGCGCCGTCAGCCACGGCGGAGGCGCCCAGCGGCAAAACCCTCGTGACGATCGGCGATTCCTTCTCCGCCAATGGGGAGATCCTCGACCTGCTGAACAAGGACGGGGATCCCGGCTGCAAGCATGTAGCCACCTCGTGGCCGACGCAGCTGACCCAGCGGATGGGCTTGGCGGCGGACGACGTCGAGGACACCTCGTGTCAGGGCGGCACCATCGACACCTCGGGCTGGGCGCTGGTGCATCAGGTGAAGCGGGCGGCGTCCGACGGCGCGTTCGGGCCGCGGACCCGGGCCGTGACCATCCAGCTCGGTATGAACGACGCCTGGGGGACCGACCATCCGGTCGTCCTGTCGATGGCGTGCCTGGCCGACCTCGCCGCCGGTTGCGGTCCGGATGCTGCGGCGCAAGGCCGCACCCCCGACCCCGCGACAGTCACCGGCCAGGGGTACGCCGACCGGGTCCGCAAAGCGGTCGAGTACATCCGCTACTACGCCCCGAACGCACGCGTCATCTTCGTGGGATACCCGGAGATCCACACCCCCGGCCAGGACTCCGCCTGCGCGAGCATCCTCGGCGTCGACGTGGTGCAGCCCCGGGCCGGCGCGGTCACCGGGTTCCTGGACCGGATCGACACCGCCCAGCGTGAGGCCGCCCGCCTGCTGAACGTGGACTTCCTCGACGCCCGGGCGGCCACCGCCGGGCACGGCGCCTGCGCCGCGGACTCCTGGGTGGCCGGAGCCTTCGACCCGCGCACCGACTTGCTCGGATTCCCCTGGCACCCCACGGCGCGCGGCGACTCGACGCTCGCGGCCGCCGTGCAGCAGCGGATCGAACGCGGCTGAGGCACAGCGTTGTCGCGGGTGCGGGCCGTTATCGCGGTCCCTGCGTCACCCGTTTCTGTCGGTGGGTCGCCGTAGAATTGCGGTCATGAGCATTTCGATGAGTCGGCGTGCAAGATGGCATGAATTCAGTTGCGCTGCCGGTGGTTCGGATAGCACTGTGCTTGTCGTCAGCGATTCAACAGCAGGGGCATGGGGAGTGTCCCTCCGGGGGAAGGAATGAAGGCCATGAACCGCAAGACGATTCGCGGCGAGCGTCGCGGGCCCAGGTTCGCCAAGAGCAGTTTCAGCTACGGCGGCGGCGACTGTGTCGAGGTCGCCTACCACGAGGGACAGATCGCCCTGCGCGATTCCAAGGATCGCCACAGCCCGGTGCTGTGGTTCACGAAATCGGAATGGCGGGCGTTCATGTCGGGCGTGCGGGCCGGCGAATTCGATTTCGCCGACTGACGTGAAGGTGGTGTCGCAGCGAATTCGCTGCGACACCACCACCCCCACGTGCGGCCGACCCCTCGACGGCCGCTGGAAAATGGTCAATGGGTTGCTGTGCGCTGGATTTCGCTCCGTAGTTCGGAGAGAAATGCACGAGCATCGGTGTCGTGTAAAGCCATTTCGGCCAGAGCCGCCCAGCGGCGGCGATGGGCGTCGACGAGTTCGGGACCGCGCGTGACCATGCTTCCCGCGATCGGTTCCGACGAGGCGAGGGCGTGGTCCTCGTTCTCGTAGATGACGAAACCGTGCGGGATCGTGGTGCTCGCCTCGATGTCCTGCGGAATCACCGCGATGGTGACCGTATCGAGGGTCTCGATCGAGATGATCCGGTCCAGCTGCGCGAGCAGCAGGCGATGGGGTCCGGGCCGAAAGCGCAGGGCCGCCTCGGTCATCAGGAATTCGAAACGCTTGGCGGGGTCGTACAGCACGCGCTGCCGATCCAGGCGCGCGGCGAGCGCGGCCGCCAGCGCGTCGGGCGCATAGGGCGGATCGAAGGTGGCGAATACCCGGCGGGCGTAGTCGGCGGTCTGGAGCAGACCCGGCACCAGCGCGGGCTGGAAGTTCCGCACCACCTGCGCATCCTGCTCGAGGGCTTGCACATCGTCCTGCAGATGCGGACGGTGTGCCAGCGCGCCGGCCCAGTCCTGCACCTCGGGTGAGTGCGCGGCCTCGGTGAGCGCGCGCAGCGACTGCCGGGAATCCGACTCCGCCCCAACCGCTTCGGCCCAGCCGAGCACCTGCGGTAGCGGGGGAACCACGGTCCCCGCCTCGATACGGGACAAGGTCGACTGGCTGATTCCGACGCGCTTGGCCAACTCTCGCCCGGAGATTCCGGCCAGGTCTCGCAGCCGGCGCAACTCCGCGGCCAGCTGCTGGCGCGGGTTCGACTGGTGCACAACGGAACTCGCGGCGCTGACTGCCGCCTCCGTCGCGCCCACTGCCGGCTGATTCGATGAAACCATGATGATTCAGATCGAATCAGTTCGATTCAGCCGAGTCAAGCCGGGCCGGTCGAATCGTGAATCAGCGTGCTCGACGAGAGCGACCGCCGGGCATCGTTCAGTTCGTGGGCGTGGCGTACCTGCGGACGGTCTCCTCCACCGAACGCCGCACGTCAGAACCGTCGAATGGTTCTGTGCCGTCGAGGATTTCGTCCAGAATCGAGGCTCGATCCAGCGTCGCCGGAATGTGATGCGCGTCTCGTGCGCTCACCACGACCGCGAGCAGCACCGCGGCGTAAACGCGCGACCGCGGCACGATCAACCGCCACCCGCGCCGCTCCAGTTCCCGGATCCTGGCCTCCACGGTGTCCAGCACATCCTGAATCACCTGCAGCTCGATCTGTTCGGACTCATCGCACGGCATGGCGGCCACCCGATCCTGCCGTGCGGCTGTCGAGGAAGGTCAGCGCGAGCAGCGCCACGCCGAATCGCCATGCGCCGCACGAGCGCCTGCGGTGCGGCGTGGGCCGTCGCCGCCGACGACCGACGCCCCCGCCCTTCCGCCGCTCGGATTCGATGCGGTCGATGATGGACTGGACCGACCACGGGCTCACGGTGGACATCACGATCTCCTCCCTGCCGATGCTGTGCCACCAGTAGACCGCCGAAACTGCCTGGTCACAGTGAAATCGGACGTTCCGAACAGGATTGGCCCGAATCGCCAGGGTGGGGTCCGCGCCCGGCGTACAGTCTGTTCCGCGATGGCGTGCGCTTCCGTTCCGAAAATGCCGAGGATGCAGACATGGCCGACGATGATGAACCCTCCACCCTGCCGCGGCGACAGCTCGGGCGATTCCTGCGGGAAGCTCGCGAGGGTCGCGGGTTCTCGATGGACCGTGCGGCGAACCTGGTGGAGTTGAGCAAGACCGCGCTACATCGGATCGAGACGGGCGGCGTGAAGAAGATGCGCGTCCGGGATATTCGAGCCTTGTGCGAGTTGTACGAGGTCAGTGAGGCGGACACGGCGCGCGCGGTCCAGTTGGCGGAGCAGGCGCGAATCCCGTCCTGGTACACGGCGTTCAGCGGGCTCTATAGCGATGCGACATTCAACATGTATGTGGGGCTGGCGGCGTCGGCGCGGCGGCTGGTCGCCTTTCACGAGATGGTCTTGGGGTTGGTGCAGACCGCTGATTACGCCAGAACGCTGATCAGTGCTTTCTATCGGGACGGCAGTGCCGAGGACATCGACCGCCGCGTCGAGTTGCGCCTGAAGCGGCAGACGATCGTCACCCGCAAGGTGGAGCCGGTGCAGCTCGAACTGCTGCTGCACGAATCGGCCCTTCACCGCGTGGTCGGCAGTCCGCGAATCATGGCCGCGCAAATGAGGCATCTGGCCGAGATCAGCACGCTGTCCAACGTGTCCGTTCGCATTCAGCCCTTCGCCAGCGGCTACGCCTGGGGAATCCTGCACGGCCCCTTCGTGATCCTGGATTTCGGCGATGACCTGCGAGGCCACCGTGTCGAGCCGCCGCTCGTGTACTGCGAAGGCAATGGCAAACCGGACCTTTACCTCGAGCACGTCGACGATGTGCAGCGCTACATTGACATTGCCTCCGCGGTCCGCCGCACCGCACTGGACGAGACCCGTTCGCGAGACCTGCTCAGGCAGGTGGCAAGGAGCTATCAGACATGAGTGCAGATCTATCGGGAGCGGTGTGGTTCAAGAGCAGTCACAGTGGCGGACAGACCGATTGCGTCGAGGTGGCCTGGCTCGGCGACGGTGGCATCGGGATGCGTGATTCGAAGAACCCGGCCGGTGGCGCTTTGGTTCTGTCTCCAGCCCAATGGGATTCGTTCATCGGCATGGTCGCATCGGGTTCGTTCGACCGACGCTGAACTCGGCGTGCCCGGAAGGATTCGAACCTTCGGCCTCCTGCTTCGTAGGCAGGCGCTCTCTCCGCTGAGCTACGGGCACTCGGCCCCGCGCGGATGTCTGCCGTTGACATCTACTCGCCGTTGAGGTGCGCGGGGCGTGAGAAGTGGGTTCCCTCGGTGAGATTCGAACTCACACTGGACGGCATCTGAGACCGTTGCCTCTCCCGTTGGGCTACGAGGGAATGGGCGTGGATGGCGAAAGGGCCGCTCCCCGCTGCGATGATGCGGAGGCGGCCCTGGCGGCTCGTGGGTCGAGGCCGTTAGGAGTCGCTCCGGACGCCGAGGCGGACGCGCAGGCGGCGGGCGAGGTCGAAGGTGGTGCGGGGCTGGTTCAGCTCGGTCACGGGGGCCGCCTTTCCTGTCGTCGTGGTGTGTTGGAACCACGGTAGCAACGGGTTGCCCAGCGGTAAAACGAATTTCGGGACGGGGGAGGGCGGCGGGTCAGAGTGTGATCGGGCCGAGGTCGGCGGCGGTGCGGGCCAGGGCGTGCAGGGCCGGGTTGTCGGTGGTGGAGCGCCAGACGAGGGCGAAATGCAGGGGTGGGGCGTCCGGCATGGGGAGGAAGACGATGCCGGGGGGATTGTTGTAGCGGGCGGCGATTTCGCCGAGCGGGTGGACGCAGCGGCCGGAGGCCACCTGGGTGAGGATCTCGTGGAAGGTTCGGGCCACGGGGCCACGGGGAATGCGTCGGCCCGACGGGGTGTGGGCCGGGGTCATGGCCGCGGCCCAGTAGTCGGGGGCGTCGGGGCCGTAGTCGAGCACCTGGTTGTCGGCGAGGTCTTCGAGGGAGGCGGCGCCACGTTCGACGAGGGGGTGGTTGTCCGGGGCGGCCAGGACTCGGCCGCTGGTGAGGACAGTCGGTCCGACGCTGAAGTCGGGCTCGGAGACCGGTAGCCACAGGACGGCCGCATCGTGCTCGCCCGCTCGCAGCGCCGGGAACGCGTCACTGGCGTTGATCTCGCCGAACTGGATGTCGCAGCCGGGATACCGGGTCCGGAAAGCGTCTACGAGGCCGCGCAATTCGTGACCGGCATGTCCGAAGACACCCAGCCGCACGGTCTTTCCCGCACCGAGCCCGGCGGCCTCGGCGCGGGCGAGCGCCTGCTGGAGCAGGTCGTGCACCTGCTGGAGATCATCGCGCAACCGCCGCCCGACCGGGGTCAACCGGACTCGGCGACTGGTGCGGTCGAACAGCGCGGTGCCGATGCGGCGCTCCTGCTTGGCGATGGCCTGGCTGACCCGCGCCTGGGAGACGTGGAGTCGTTCCGCGGTGCGCCCGAAGTGCAATTCCTCGGCGAGCGTCAGGAAGATCTCGATGTCCCGCAACTCCATTGATAACCCCACACTTATCGATCGGTCCACGAACCTTACCTTGTTGCCCCGCTGACCTGCCGCGATGCTGAGTTCATCACGGAAACCGGTTACCGACCCGGAGCCGAAACCGCCTGGAGTGAAGGACATCTCATGAACATCGCACTGTGGATCACGGCCGGACTGCTCGCGGCGGTCGCGCTGGTCGCCGGACTCAACAAGGCCTTCCTGCCGATGGCGAAACTGGCGGCCGCCCCGGGCGGCGGCTGGGTCACCGACCTGGGCGCGGGATTCGTCCGCACGCTCGGCGGCCTGGAGATCCTCGCCGCGGCCGGGCTCATCCTGCCCGCTGTGCTGGGCCTCGCGCCGGTGCTGGTCCCGGTCACCGCCGTCGCCTGGATCGCGCTGATGGTCGGGGCGATGTACACCCACGGCCGACGCGGCGATTACACGCTCGTGGCGGTGAACCTGGTGTACGTCGCCATTGCCGTGTTCATCGCCGTGGGCCGCTTCGGCCACTGGTCGTTCGCCTGACCACCTGTCCTGCCGACGCGACGCCCGGACCCGCCCTACCTCACCACGCGATCCGCCCGGTTATCGTTGATTGGTCAGGAATGGGAGAATTGCGGACGTGAGCGTCGCCATCATGAAGTACAGAATTCAGCACGGGGTGCCTGCCGGTGTCGTGGCACCCGTCGGAGGATAGTTCGATGTCGGACCAGGAAGTGCCGGGGCGGGGATCTCTGCCGGGGCCCGGCGCGAACCGGTTCGATGCCGTGGAACGGCTGCGCGCGAAGCTGGAAGCCATGCGGGCAGGCGAGGCTTCCACGCCCGAAAAAGACGATTCGAATCTCACCCGGCTGCCGCGTCGCCCGCGGCGCACCACCGATCCGGCCCCCGGCCCGCCGTCCATGCCCTGGAATCCGGCGGGCGGCTCCGCCTACGATCCCGCGCCGACCCGGCCGGTGACCCGCGCGGAACTGCAAGGGGAGACCGGCTGGCTGCCGATCGACCCGGGCCGCGCACAGTACCCCGCGCCCGCTCCCGAGGCGGGCCGCGGCGACGGCAGCGTGATCGACTTCAATGCGGCGCGCCGGCGCCGAACCGGTGACGACTCCCCGGCCACCGGCATCCGGCCCATCGCCAAACCGCGCCGCATCGGATCCGGCGACGGGCCCGAAACCAAGGGCGATCGCGGCTAGATCCGCTTGAAGACCCAGCGTGCCCGCGGCTCGTCGCTGACGTGACCGAGCAGCGCGATCGGCACCGCCGACGCGGTATCGCCGTAGAGGGTCAGACTGGGGTCCGACGCCAGGCTGACACGATGATTGCCCGCGGTCTCGCTCACGTACCACAGGCCCGTGTCGGCGACCCCGCAGACGGCCTGCCCCACGGAGTAGGTGACCGGATCGAGCTTGACCGGTTGCAGGCACAACCGGGTCGAAGAATTGAGCAGCTGGTAGAGCGGACCCGCGGGCTTGTAGGTGATCAACACCGTCTCCCAGCGATTCACGTCCGCGCCGTCGTCGACGATCGCCTTCGCGCCGGTGGGGGCCGTCACGGCCGGGCGCAGCGTGTAGGCCGGTTGGGCCTCCAGGAAGATGCGATACCGGCCCGGGCGTAGTGGCTCGGCGGCGGCGGGGGTGATCGTGACTGCGGCGAGAATCAGGTGAATCACGATCACGAGAACGACGCGGGCGGACATGACGCTGCTCATCCTTTCCAGGAGGTGCGCAGACGGATTCACGCTGCGCGGGAGTGAATTCGAAACGCTCGGCGGCCCGGACGCGAACACGGTCCGCCACGCTTCCTATTCGAGGCCGATACCCGTCCGGCGTGCCCGATTTGCCCCGTCACGGCTGAAATTTCCGGAAGGCCGGGTGTTGTAGGTTCGACTGCGTGACTCGCGGCGAAGGAGTATCGAACCCATGACGACTGCTCGCAACGAGCGGGTCCGCGCCGACCAGACCGGCGAGACCATGCAGTTCGTCGCCGACCTGCGCGATATCGCCACGGCCGATCCGGGGTTGCGGCAGGTCACCGACCCCGAGGTGGCGGCCGCACTGATCGGGCAGGAGGTGCGAGATCGGCTGCGGGCCGTCCTCGACGCCGCGACCGCCGACCCGGTGGTGCTGCTGTCGGGCGGAGTCGACTCGATCCTGGTCGCCGCGGCCGCCGTCGCGGCCGGTGTGCGCCCGCACGCGATAACCATTGTCTCCGAGGGCGGTACGGACCGGGAGAACGCGGAAGCCGCGGCGCGGGCCCTCGGCCTCACCCACGACATCGTCGAGATCGACGAGCGAGCCATCGTCGACCTGGCCGCGCACGCGATCGAACGCCTCGGCGTGCCGGAGCTGTGGGAGGTCACCTACGCCGTCCCGCTGCTCGCCGCGCTGCCCGCCCTGGACCGCCTCGGCGCGGTCGGCCCGATCCTCACCGGCAGCGGCGCCGACGCGATCGTCGCGGGCGGCAAACAACTGCGGAACCCGATCGGCTCGCCCGAGGCCGTCGAGGAACTCGACCGCACCATCCGCAAGGAATCGGCGAACAACTTCGTCCACGCCCGCCTGGTGCCGGACTTCTATCCGCGGATCATGGGCGAGTACGCCGACCGGTTCGTGCACGTCTTCCAAACCGTCCGCATGTGGGAGGTTGCCGAGACCTTCTCCCCGACAGCGCTTTTCGGCGAACACGACGGAGAACCTGCCGACAAGTTGTGCCTGCGCCTGGCCTGCGAGGCCCTGCTGCCCGAATCGGCGCGGGGACTCGCCTGGGCGAAGAAGGCGGCGATCCAGCGTTCGGCGGGCATCATGGGCGCACTGGCCACCGCCGCGCGGAGGCGGGCTACTGCCATGCCCGGCGCGACCGCCTACGGCGACCCGATGACCGAGCCGTACGAATCGGTCGCCACCCGGCTGTTCCTGGCTCTGCTCAGTACGGATCGAGCAGGGCTCAGTACGGATCGAGAAGGAAAGGGCGTCCGATGACAACCAGCGGAACCTCGGGGGCGGGGATCCCCGACATCGTCGGCGCCGCCGGCCTCACCGACGACGACCTCGCCGATCTCTACGCCTACCCCGACACCACCGAGCCCCGCGTCCGCGCGAACTTCGTGGCCTCCGTGGACGGCGCGATCAGCACGAACGGCTCCTCCAGCGGCCTGACCAGCCCGTTGGATCAGCGTGTCCTGAAACTGCTGCGCAGCCTCGCGGATGTCGTCCTGGTCGGGGCCGCCACCATCCGGGTCGAGGACTACCGGGGCATCCGGGTCCCCGAATCCGGTCAGCGGCGCCGCAAAACCCAGGGCCTGGAACCGATTCCGCCGCTCGCGGTGGTCAGCGGCCGCGCCGACATCGATCCGGGATCCCGGCTGTTCACCGACACGATCGTCCCGCCGATCATCCTGACCACCGCCGCCGCACCGGCCGCCGCCAAACGCGACCTGGCCGCCGCGGGCGCACAGGTCGTCGAGCTGGGCCCGGATCGCGTCGAGACCGCCGCCATCATGGACACCCTCGTCGGCCTGGGCATGCGCCGCATCCTGTGCGAGGGCGGCCCGAGCCTCGCGGGCCAGCTGGCGGCCGATGACGTGCTCGACGAACTCTGCGTCACCACCGCACCCACCGTGGTCTGCGGCGATGCCCGCCGCATCACCCACACCGAGCGTCCGGCGCGGCTGCGGATGGACTGCAAGCACATCATCTTCGATACCGATGGCTTCCAGCTCGCCCGCTGGGCGCGGAAGTCATAGCGCGGGCGCCTCGAATCCGGCGTGGCTTCGGTTCGGCTCCGGCGCACGATGATTCGCGTGATCGGGCGCTGATTGTCTTTGTCGTGCCACGAAATACGCAGTGGCCCATTATATTCGGGCTGAGGCTCCGGCGCCTCGCGGGAAGTTGATCGAATCGGCGACACCCACAACCGTGTGGGGCCACTGGCCAGGGCGTGTGGTACGGCTCACACGTCCGTTTCGGGGCGTGTCGCTGCCGGTACTGTCCTATTTCGTCAAACATGCTGAGCGATCACCATGGGCGATTACCCCCGAGCGGGCCCCGAACCGACGCAGACCGGTCCGGGGCTCGATCGGTCGTGCCTGTCGAATGTGATGTGAAATCTGGTGTGGCGCAGCATGATTGGGCCCGCTGTCCGGATTGTGTGGTTATCGTGGACTGATGGTTGCGGGGGCTAAAGAGTTTGTCGTCAGGGCGCGGAACCCGCGCGCCGAGCCCGAGGTGACCGACCGGATGCTGATCATCGGCCTGCTGCTCGCGGCGGCCGCGGTGGTGTGGCACATCTACGCGCTGCCGATCGGCGATCCCTACTACGGACTGTTCAACAATGGCGTCGATCTGGACGTCTACCGGGCGGGCGGTGCGGTCATCCGCGCGCGGTCGGGCCTGTACGACCGTCCGGTGGTGTTCGGCATGGAATTCACCTACACCCCGTTCGCGGCCCTGGCCTTCGTGCCGCTCACGCTGTTCTCCCTCGTCACGGTCAAAGCCCTGTGGTGGACGGCCACCCTCGCGGCGCTCGTCGCCCTCGCCGGGCGCTGCCTGATCGCCCTCGGATACCGGAACACGTTGCGCACGTGGATGTTCGCGCTCCCGCTCGCGGTGGTGTGCACCGTGCTGGAACCGGTGCGCACGACCATCTGGCTGGGCCAGATCAACATCTTCCTGGCACTGCTGGTCGTCTGGGACCTCACGAGACCGCGCGCGGCATCGCTGCGCGGCGCGGGCGTCGGGCTCGCGGCCGGAATCAAACTGACGCCGATCTTCTTCCTGCTGTACCTCGCCTGCACCCGCCAATGGCGGGCCCTGGGCGTCGCGTCGGGAGCGTTCGCCGCGACCGTCGCGATCGGCTTCCTGCTACGCCCGCACGAGGCCTGGTCCTACTGGAGCCGTCAGATCGCCGCCCCTGAACGCGTCGGCGCGGTCGATTCCCCGGCCAACCAGTCCGTGAACGGTTTCCTCGCGCAGCTGCTGCGCTTCTTCGACATCGAGCGCTACACGTCGAACCCGCTCGGCATGACGGTGTTCGAGCCGCCGGCCTGGCTCTGGGTGCTCGTGGTTCTGCCGGTCGCGGTCCTCGGCCTGCTCGCCGCCGTCCTGGCCCATCGGGCGAACCGCGAGCTACTGGCCGTCACCGTGACGGGTATGACCGCCGCCTGCGTCTCCCCGTTCTCCTGGGGACACCACTGGGTGTGGTTCATGCCCTTGGCGATTCTCGCCTGGCAGTACGCGCGCACCGCCACCGTCCGCTGGGCGATGCTGGCCCCCGCGAGCGTCGTCCTCATCGGATTCTGCTGGTGGTGGACGTTCTCCGACCGTCCGCCCATGGAGGGCTCTCCGCATCCGATCGGCATCGGCCTGTTCATGCTGCCCCGCGCAGACCGATCGGTGTGGTGGGCTTACCTCACCGTGCCGACCTACGCGGGCTGCTATCCGCTGCTGATGATCGCGACCAGCGCCGTGATCATCTGGCGCAGTGCGTGGTTCAGGGAGCGAACGCGCCCATGGTCGGCAACCATTCGGTGATCCGCTTGTCCTCGAGCAGGCCCTCACGATTGAACGGGTCGTCCTCGAACAGCTTGGTGACCGCGGCCAGATCCTCGGCCGAGACCAGGATGAGCGCCCCGGACCCGTCCGCGTAGGGCCCGCTGGTGAGCACGGTGCCCTCGTCGACGAGCGCGTTCAGCCAGGCCCGGTGCTCGGGACGGTGGATGTCGCGGGCCGGGACGGTGGCCTCGGAGTAGACGTAGTGGATGGCGAAGACGGCCATGGGCGCGCTCCTGATCGAAATCGGTGACGGATACGGAAGAGTCAGAGCGTCAACAGCATTCGGGTATTCCCGAGCGTGTTCGGCTTGACGTAGGACAGGTCCAGGAATTCGGCGACACCGGTGTCGTAGGACCGGCACATCTCGGCGTACACCTCCGCCGTCACCGGCGTGCCCTCGATCTCCGCGAACCCGTGCCGGGCGAAGAACTCCACCTCGAAGGTGAGCACGAACAGCCGCCGCAACTCCAGCTCGCGCGCGACCGCGATGAGCTGCTCCACGATCAGCCGCCCCGCGCCGGTGCCCTTGATATCGGGGTGCACCGCGACCGTGCGCACCTCGCCGAGATCGGCCCACAACACGTGCAGCGCCCCGCAGCCGAGGATCACCCCGTCGCGTTCGGCGACCCAGAACTCCTGCACCGCCTCGTAGAGAGTGACCAGGTTCTTCTCGAGCAGGATGCGGCCGGCGTAGATGTCGATGAGGTGTTTGATCTCGGGCACGTCAGAGGTTCGCGCTCGGCGGACGACCGGCGCTCCCGCCGCCTGCCCGCCGATCGAACCGCTGTCTGGTGCCCGTGTTGTCATGGGGTGCACAGTAGTCGGCCCGCGTACCGATAGGCTTGTCGGTGTGTCGCACATCCAGCTCCCCCGCATCCCGGCCTGGTCCGGAAACCGTGGCCGGTCCCGCGGCCGGTGGGGGCGCTGGTGACGGTGCAGCGTGACGAGATCGAGGGGCGCTGGGCCGACCCCCGTCCCGCGGTGAGTCCGGGCTTCGCGCCCGCCGCCCGCCCGCAGGCCGACCGCTCGGACGCCATGGCCGCGCACCGGGCGGAGACGCTGGTCGAGCCGAAGCCGGTGCCGTTGCTCAACATCGCCAACGTGCTCACGATCCTGCGCATTCTCATCGTGCCGCTGTTCCTGATGGCGTTGTTCGCCCGCGGCGGACACGACCCCCAGTGGCGCTGGGCCGCGGCGGCCGCGTTCGGCGTCGCCGCCATCACCGATCGCATCGACGGGCAACTGGCCCGCAAATACGGTCTGGTCACCGACTTCGGCAAGCTGGCCGACCCGATCGCGGACAAGGCGCTGATCGGCGCCGCGCTGATCGGGCTGTCCATGCTGCACGACCTGCCCTGGTGGATCACGCTGGTGATCGTGGCCCGTGAGCTGGGCGTCACGCTGCTGCGGCTGGCCGTGGTCCGGCGCGGGGTGATTCCCGCGGGCCGGGGCGGCAAGCTCAAGACCCTGGTCCAGTCGGTCGCGATCGGCGTGCTGCTGCTGCCGCTCTCGGGCGCCTTCGCCACCGCCGGAATGGACTTGATGTACGTGGCCGTGCTGCTGACGGTGGTCACCGGTCTCGATTACGTCGTGCAAGCGGCCAGGCTGTGGTTCGGGTCGCCGGGCGGCAGTCGTGCCGCGTGAGGTCCGGCCGGACATCGACGGCCTGCTGTCGCGCGTAGCGACCGCCGGTCCCATCCCGCCCGATCCCCTGGTCACCTCCGCGCCCGCCGCCGACCTGGTGGCCGCGCTGCTCGCCGCCGATCAGACGGTGGCCACCGCGGAATCGCTGACCGCCGGACTGCTCAGCGCCACCATCGCGGGAATTCCGGGCGCGAGCGCGGTGTTGCGGGGTGGGCTGATCGTCTACGCCACCGACCTCAAAGCGTCGCTCGCCGGTGTGAGTGCCGACACCCTGACCTCCGATGGTCCGGTGGCCGCGAGCACCGCCGAGCAACTCGCCGTCGGCGCACGTGAGCGGTGCGGAGCGGACTGGGGAATCGGACTCACCGGAGTCGCCGGACCCGAACCACAGGACGGCCGACCGGTTGGCACGGTATTTGTTGGTATAGCGGGTCCGGAGTCCACCGAGGTGCTTCGGTTGAAGTTGCCGGGAGACCGGTGGACGATCAGGGTGGGCGCGGTACGCGCCGCGGTCACCGAACTCGTCCGCTTGGTTCGGGGCGAGTGACGACACCGGGAACGCGCGGCCGACGCCGGACGTTGTCCAGTCAAACGCTGGGTCCGGCGAGACGAGTGTGAGGAGAACGAGATGACGCTGCTGCGAGAAGCCATCGGGGAAAGCCTGCGGCGCGCTCGGGTCGCCCAGAGCCGGACGCTGCGTGAGGTCTCCACCTCCGCGCGAGTGAGCCTGGGGTACCTGTCCGAGGTCGAACGGGGTCGCAAGGAGGCGTCGAGCGAGCTGCTCGCCGCCATCTGCCAGGCCCTGGACGTCCCGCTGGCGCAGGTGCTGTTCGATGTGAGCTCCACCATGGCCGACGCCGACAAGGCCGCCGCGAAGGTGCCCGTCCGGGGTGGCGACGGTGACGTGGCGATGGCCGCGGATGGAACTTTCGGCCCCCGCATCGTGATTCCGGCCCCCAAGTCGGATCGTCTGGTGCTGGTGGCCGCCAAGTGATCGCTGTACTGAGGGGCCGAAAGGGATAAATTCTCTGTAGGCTTCGTCCCGGAGAGGTCGTGCTGTTGCCGAAATCTCCGGAACGACCGTTGCACAGTGGAGATATGGGACAACAGGGGTGCGCGACGGTCGCGCACTACTGTCGCGCTACGGGGCGCGGCACGTCATATGGAGGCGGGATCAATCGATGGCTAATCCGTTCGTGAAGGCCTGGAAGTACCTGATGGCCCTCTTCGACTCGAAGATCGAAGAGCATGCGGATCCGAAGGTTCAGATCCAGCAGGCCATCGAGGAAGCCCAGCGCCAGCATCAGGCCCTGTCGCAGCAGGCCGCGTCGGTGATCGGCAACCAGCGCCAGCTGGAGATGAAGCTCAATCGTCAGCTGGACGAGGTCGAGAAGCTCAATGCCAATGCGCGCCAGGCGGTTATGCTCGCCGACCAGGCCACCGGCGCGGGCGACACCGAGAAGGCGATCCAGTACACCAATGCCGCAGAGGCTTTCGCCGCGCAGCTGGTGACGGCCGAGCAGTCGGTCGAGGACCTGAAGGTGCTGCACGACCAGTCGCTGCAGGCCGCCGCCCAGGCCAAGAAGGCCGTCGAGCAGAACGCCATGCTGCTGCAGCAGAAGGTCGCCGAGCGCACCAAGCTGCTGTCCCAGCTGGAGCAGGCCAAGATGCAGGAGCAGGTCTCGGCCTCGCTGCAGCAGATGGACTCCACCCTGTCGGCCCCCGGCACCACCCCGAGCCTGGACGCGGTGCGCGAGAAGATCGAGCGTCGCTACGCCAACGCCCTGGGTTCGGCCGAGCTGGCCCAGAACTCGGTGCAGGGCCGCATGATGGAGGTCCAGCAGGCCTCGATCCAGATGGCCGGCCACAGCCGCCTCGAGCAGATCCGCGCCTCCATGCGTGGCGACGCCCTGCCGTCGGGCGGCGCCCAGCAGCAGATTCCGCAGGGCCAGCCCGCCCAGCCGGCCGCGCAGCCGTTCAACAAGGGCCAGGCCGCCCAGCAGTAACTGCTGCGCGGAAAGTAGTACACGATGGGGAGATCGCGGGCCGACCAGAGTCCCGCGACCTCCCCTGCCCGTTTTCTCCGCCGAACCCGGACGAAAACCCCCGATCCCATCCCGGGCTTCCCGTCACCGTTCGGTGCGCCCGCGAACTCCCAGCCGCCCGCGCAGCCCGAAACCTCCGGGCCCGGAACGGCTTCTGCGCCCTCTCCGGCCGGTTTCCCAGCGCCGGAACCCGATCCGGCCGGTCAGGCCGCTGCCGCTGCAGCGGGCGCGCCCTTCGATGACTGCTCCACGGCCCGAGCCGCCACCGCGCCCGCGCAATCCGATCCCTCGCCGTCGACGACGACGCCCCCGCCGCGCGCGCCCCGGTCCGCGCCTCACGCCGTGCCGCAGACGCCGCCGACGGCCGCACCGACAGGGTGGCGCAGCCGCAAGCGTCTGATCGGACGCGACGTGCGGCCTGCCTCCTCGAACTCCGAATCGCAGCCATCGGGTGCGGTACCGCCCGGAGCCACCGGGCAATTCAGCGCGCACATCGATGCGGCGGCGCCGCGCACCCCGTCGACGGAACCCGGTGTCGGGCGTCCCGCGTTCGCAGCGGCTCCGAACCCCGTGGACGGAGCATTCAGCCAGGCGCCAGGATTCGCGGATCGGCCGGTCAACGGGCGTGGAGCGGGCTCCGGTTCTGTGACGCCGGGTCCCGAGGTTCGAGCGTCCGGTCGGCGTGCGAAGAAGCGTGCTCGGCGGGAGCGGGCCACCGAGGCGGTGCGTGAGGTGTTGGCGCCCACCGGGTTCGAGCCCGAGGAGTTGGCGCAGCGGCTGCCGGACACGTTGCGGGGTGTGGGGGAGCAGGCGTTGGTGGCCGTGCGGAAGTGGGCCGATCCGCGGGAGCGGGAGCTGCGGAAGCGGCGGCGGGCCCGGCGGCGGAGTTTCCGGCTCGGGACGGCCACGGGGCTGACGACGGCCGGAACCGTTGGGCTGGTGTTGATCTCGGCTCCGGCGTGGGCGGTGGTCGTGGTCGGTGGCGGCGCGGTGGCGCTGGTCACCGGAACCGCGGTGACGGCGCGACGGTATCTGGATATGCGGCGGGAACCGTTGCCGCAGGCGGCCTTCGTGCCGCGCAAGCTGCCGCCGATTCGGTCGGCGGCGCGGGCTTCGATCGCGCGGTTGGTGCGGGCGGAGCGGGCATTGCACGGGTTGCACGCGCAGATCGCGCGATCGGGGCGGCTGCCCGCCGAGGATCTGGACGACACGCTGGAGACGGCGGCGTCGGGTGCCGCCGCACTGCACGCCCTCGCGCAGGATGTGGTCGCGATGGAGCAGGCCGCCGGTGCGCTGGGATCGAATTCGCCGCTGGGCGAGCATGTTCGGGCCGTGTCCGTGCGACTCGACGGCGGCGTGGTCGAATTCGAGGGCATGGTCGAGGCCGCCGCCAGGGTGCTGGCGGTGCCCGAAAGCGCCGCGGTGGCCGATGATCTCGGCTGGGCCATGGTCGGATTGCGCGATGCCGCCGATCGGCTCGACGGCTGGGCGCAGGCGCTCACCGAGCTGGCCGATCAGCGCTTCCGCGCCAATCCCTGACCTCACCCGAAAACCCCGGCGGCTTCGGAAGCACACTCGGTGCCTCGGGAAGCCCCAGATCACGCGGCCTGCGACAGTTCCGCCTCCCACGAGCGTGGCGGGTACTCGTCGGGCATTACGGATCTTCGGGCGGTGGTAGCTCTGGCCGGTTACTCGGTGCACGTCATCGCACGGAATCATGACGCGGTCCTGCCGCAGGTAGACGGCCGATAGCCCGGATCCAGGCGTGTTCCGTGCACGCCGGAGCTCTCGGGGTGAACCCTGATTTCCTCCCCGATATCGCTGTTGACCTGGTGATTTTCTCGGTTGCCCGACGCAGTATGGATGGTGTCGGATCGCGCGGACGGCGGTTCGGAAACTAGGAGGCAAGGAATGTTCTGGAAGATTCTCGGCGTCGTCGTCCTCGTCTGGATCGCTTTCATGATTCTCGGCGCGCTGATCAAGAGCCTGTTCCCCATCCTGATGGTGAGCGCGGTCATCTTCGGCCTGTACCTGCTGTACAAGGCGGTGTCGGGGTCGAAGGACAAGTCGCCGTTGAGCAAGTTCTGACCGTACGGCCCGCGACGGACCGTCTACCCGGGGAGACCCGGGCGGGCGGTCCGTTCTCCGTATGATCGCCGTATGGCTACTGCTGTCGTTGCCACCGCCTACGGTGGACCGGAAGTCTTGTCGCTCATCGACGTCGACGTGCCCGAACCGGGGCCGGGCGACGTCACCATCGCGGTGCGTGCCGCCGGGGTGAATCCCTTCGACTACAAGCTCTACAGCGGTGCGTTCGGCACCGATCCGAGCAAGCTGCCGATCCGGCTGGGGCTCGAGGTGGCCGGGGTGGTCACCGCCGTCGGCCCCGACGCGGTGGGTCCGGCCGGGCCGATCGCGGTCGGTGACGAGGTCATCGCGACGGTGGGCGGCGGATACGCCACCACCGTCACCGCGAACGCCTCCCGGGTCGTGCCCAAGCCCGCCGACGTGGACTGGAAGCAGGCCGCGGGCGTGCTCAGTGTCGGCGGCACCGCGGTGCATCTGCTCGCGGCCACCGCGGTCGGACCCGGCGACACCGTGCTCGTGCACGGCGCGGCGGGCAGTGTCGGCGCCCTGGCCGCCCAGTTGGCGGTCGCGCGGGGCGCGCGGGTGATCGGCACCGCCTCGCCGAGTCGTCATGAGCGGCTGCGGGCCTACGGCGTCGAACCCGTCGCCTACGGTCCCGGCCTCGCCGATCGGGTGAAGGCGTTGGCCCCCAATGGAATCGACGCCGCCATCGACACGGCCGGCACCGACGAGGCCGTGGACGTCTCCCTCGAACTGGTCGCCGACCGTGGCCGGATCGCGAGCATCGTGGCCTTCGGCCGTGCCGCCGCGGACGGTTTCAAGGTGCTCGGTCAGGGGCCCGGCGCCGACCCGGGCACCGAGATCCGTGCCAACGCCTGGCGGGAACTGCTGCCGCTGCTGTCGGCGGGCAAGCTGGATCTGGCCATCGCGAAGACGTTCCCGCTGGCGGAAGTGGCTGCGGCGCATACGTTCGTGATGGAGGGCCACGCCGGTGGAAAGGTCATTCTACTGCCCTGACCGGCCCCGCCTGTTTTGGCGAATCGTCCCCTGTACGCACCACACACGGCATATGTTGTTGCCCACAACATATGCCGTGTGTGCGGTCGCAACCCAGTGACCGCCGCGTGCAGCGTCATGGAAAAGAAGGTCACCCTGATGAGGACGAAAAGCGCGCTCCCGCCGAAGAAGTCCGGACGTCGACGGGGTCTCGCCGCCGCCGCGCTGGCCCTGTCCGGCCTGCTCACCCTCACCGCCTGCGGATCCAATTCCAGTACCGACACCTCCATGTCGAACGCTCCCGCCGGTGGCGGGGGAAACGGGACGGTCGGTGTAATCCTCCCCGAGACGGCCACCTCGGCCCGCTGGGAATCCTTCGACAAGCCCCTGCTGCGAAGCGCCTTGAACCAGGCCGGATTCGACGCCGACGTGCAGAACGCGCAGGGCGACGTCCAGAAGTTCACCACCCTCGCCGACGGCATGATCGCCAAGGGCGTGAAGGTCCTGGTGATCGCCGCCATCAACAGCGAGGTCGGCAGCGCCGTCGCGGCCAAGGCCAAGAAGGCCGGCATCCCGACCATCGACTACGACCGCCTCAACCTCGGCGGATCCTCCGACTACTACGTGTCCTTCGACAATGTGAAGGTCGGTGAGCTGCAGGGCCAGGGAATGGCGACCGCGCTGAAGGACAAGCCGGGCGCGCAGGTCGTCGAAATCGAGGGCGCGCCGACCGACAACAACGCCACCCTCTTCCATCAGGGCCAGCAGAAAGCCCTGCAGCCCCTCTACGATTCGGGCGCGCTGAAGCTGGTGCGCAGCCAGCCCATCGACGACTGGAACAACCAGAAGGGCGGCACCACCTTCGAACAGATCCTCACCGGCAACGGCGGCAAGGTCGACGGCGTGGTCGCCGCCAACGACGGCCTGGCGGGCGCGGTGATCACCGTGCTGAAGAAGAACGGCCTCAATGGCAAGGTGCCGGTGACCGGTCAGGACGCCACCGTCGACGGGCTCAAGGCGGTGCTGCGCGGGGACCAGTACATGACCGTGTTCAAGCCCATCAAGGAGGAGGCGGAGAACGCGGCGAAACTCGCCGTCGCGCTCGCCAAGGGCGACAAGGCGGCCGCGGACGCGCTGGCGCAGGCCGTGAGCCAGGACCCCAAGGGCAAGCGGGACGTGAAATCCGTGCTGCTGCAACCGCAACCGATCACCAAGACCGAGGTCAAGCAGGTGGTGGACTCCGGCTTCGTGAAGGCCGGCGACGTCTGCTCCGGCGACGTGAAGTCCGCCTGCTCCGCGCTCGGTATCGCCTGAGGATTGCCGCGCATGAGCGGTCAAGCGCGCAGGAGGCAGCGCAGCGTAACCACGCAGCGCTCCGGTCATGCGCGAAAGGACACAGCATGAATGAGCCGCTGCTCCGGATCACCGGCCTGAACAAGAGTTTCGGACCGGTGCACGTGCTGCACGACGTGGACCTCACCGTGCCGGCGGGCGAGGTCACCGCACTCGTCGGTGACAATGGCGCGGGCAAATCCACGCTGGTGAAATGTGTCGCCGGAATCCACGCCGCCGATTCGGGCGAGGTGCGATTCCGGGGCGAACCCGTTCACCTGCGTGGCGCCAAGGACGCGGCGGCGCTCGGCATCGAGGTCGTCTACCAGGACCTGGCCCTGGCCGACAACCTCGACATCGTGGCCAATATGTTCCTCGGCCGGGAGCGCGGCAAGCCGTGGCTGCTGGACGAGGCGAGCATGGAGGAGGCGGCGCGGCGCACCCTGGCCTCGTTGGGGGTGCGCACCGTGAAATCGGTGCGCACCCCGGTCGCGGCACTGTCCGGCGGGCAACGCCAGACCGTGGCGATCGCCAAAGCCGTGCTGTGGAACAGCAATCTGGTGCTGCTCGACGAACCCACCGCGGCGCTCGGCGTCGCGCAGACGCGACAGGTGCTGGATCTGGTGCGGCGGCTGGCCGAACAGGGGCTCGGCGTGGTGTTGATCAGCCACAACCTGGCCGACGTGTTCGAGGTCGCGGATCGGATCGCGGTGCTGTACCTGGGGCGGATGGCCGCGCAGGTGCGGACCGCCGATGTCACCACCGGGCAGGTGGTGGAGTTGATCACCGCCGGGCGCTCGGGGGATCTGGGGTTGGCGCGGCCGGAAGCGGTGGCGATGTGAGCGAGGAATCCGCCGGTATGACCAATGTTTCGGAAGCGACGGCCGAATCGGGTACCGCTGTGACCGACTTCGGCATCGACACCACGACACTGTCCGTGCGAGAAGCCATCGGCGACTACGTGGCTCGGCTGCGTGGCGGCGAGATCGGTTCGCTGCCTGCGATTCTCGGCCTGGTGGCCCTGATCGTGTTCTTCTCGGCGCTGTCGGACGTGTTCTTCTCTCTCAACAACATCGCCAACCTGCTGGCGCAGGGCGCGGGGCAGACCATCATCGCCATCGGGATCGTGTTCGTGCTGCTGATCGGCGAGATCGATCTGTCGGCGGGCACGGCCTCCGGGGTGGCGGGCGCGGTGCTGGCCATGCACTACGTGGAGAACGGGAACCTGTTGACCGGCATGGGGTCGACGGTGTTCTTCGTGTTCAACGCCATGCTCGCGCTGGCGGCGATCCTGGCGGGGCTGCTGCGGATCTGGCCGGGCGTGGCGTTCTCGCTGCTCGGCATTCTGCTGACGGTGCTGGGCCTGTCCGCGAATCCGTGGGTGGAGATGCTGCTCGCGGTGTGCGTGGGCGCGGCCATCGGGTCCATCACCGGGTTCCTGATCGCCAAGATCGGGATGCCGTCGTTCGTGGTGACCCTGGCGCTGTTCCTGGCGTGGCAGGGCGTGATTCTCCAGCTCATCGGCGAAGGCGGGGTGCTGGGGATCAGTTCCTCGCATGTGCTCGACGCGGTGGCGAACGGGAATCTGTCGACGGCGGGCAGCTGGGTGCTGTGCGCGGCGGCGGCGGGCGGGTACGCCGTGGTCACGCTCGGCGGGCACGTGCTGCGCCGGCGGCGCGGGCTGGTGACGCGGCCGACGGCGCTGGTGGTGGTGAAGGTCGCGGCGCTCGTGATCTTCGCGGTGGTCGTGACGGCGCTGCTCACCATCAACCGGTCGCCGAGCTCGCTCATCGTCATTTCCGGTGTGCCGTACGTGGTTCCGATCGTGCTGGTGCTGCTGGTCGCCGGAACCTACGTGCTGACGCGGACCACCTACGGCCGTCATATCTACGCGGTCGGCGGCAATGTCGAGGCGGCGCGGCGCGCGGGCATCAATGTGACCCAGTTGCGGGCCAGCGTTTTCGTCATCAGTTCCGCGTGCGCGGCGGTCGGGGCGATCGTCTACTCCTCGAAGGTCGGTTCGGTCGATCCGCAGGCCGGCGGGCTCAATACGCTGCTGTTCGCCGTCGGTGCGGCCGTGATCGGCGGGACTTCGCTGTTCGGTGGGCGCGGGCGGGTCGCCGACGCCGTGATCGGCGGCGCGGTGCTCGCGGTGGTGTCGAACGGGCTGGGCCTGCTGCGGCAACCGGCGGCGGTGGTGTCCATCGTGACCGGGCTGGTGCTGTTGCTGGCCGCCACCGTGGACGCGCTGTCGAGACGCCGCGTGGCGATGTCCGGCCGGTGAGCCGCGCGATGGTATATCCGAGTTCATGACCGTCGCCCGTCCGGACGAGGTGCGCCGGTTCAACCGGTCGACCCTCCTGCGGCTGCTACACACCGGAGGCCCCGCCACCCGCGCGACCCTCGCGGCCGAACTCGGGCTCAACCGATCCACCATCAAGATGCTCGTGGACGGGCTCGCCGAGGACGGCGTGGTGGAGGAGAAGGTGCCGAGGCTGGCGCGCGGGGCCGGCCGGCCGTCGCTGCTGGTGCTGCCGCAGCCCGAGGCGGCGGTGGTGCTGGCGGTGGACGTGCAGGTCGAGCACGTGGGGATCGCGCTGGTCGGGTTCGGCGGGCAGATCATGGGCCGCAACAGCTGGAATCTGCGGGGGCGGCAACGGGAACCGGACGAGGTGATCACCCACGTCGCGGAATCCTCGGCGATCCTGGCCGAGGATCTGGGGCTGCGGCCGGTCGCGGCCGGGGTCTGCGTGCCGGGGGTGGTGCGGCGCGCCGACGGACTGGTGCACAACGCGGCGAATCTGCGCTGGGGCGAAGTGGCCCTCGGGCAGCGGCTGCGTGCGGTGCTGGAGCTGCCGGTCACGGTCGGCAACGACGCCGAATTCGGAGCTCTCGCAGAGCATCTCAGGGGCGCGGGGCGCACCGCCGCCGATGCCGTGTTCGTGTCCGCCGATGTCGGGGTGGGCGGCGGGCTCATCGCACAGGGTGAGCTGCTGCGCGGGCAGGCGGGGTACATGGGCGAGATCGGGCACATGACGGTGCGGCCCGGCGGGCGAAAGTGCTACTGCGGCAACGAGGGCTGCTGGGAGACCGAGGTGGGGGAGGCGGCATTGTGCCGGGCCCTCGGCATGCCCGAGCACGGGCCGCGCGGCGCGATCGTGGCCGAACTGCGTGCGCTGAGCGGGGATTGGGAATCGCCGCTCGGCGAGTACCTGGACTGGATGACGCTCGGGCTGGTCAATGTCGTGAACATTCTCGGACCCGAACTGGTGGTGCTGGGCGACCTGTTCACCGCGCTGCCCGGCCCGGCGATCGCGCGGGTGCGCGAGGAGGTGCACCGGCGCAGTATGGTGAGCCGCGCGTTCGGCGGGGTGCGGATCGAGAAGTCCTGTCTGGGACCGGATCTCAAACTGCTGGGGGCGGCCGAGGCGGCGTTCGAGGGCGTGCTCAGCATGCTGTGAGACGGCCCCGTTCACCGCGCGTGACGGCTCGGTCCGCTGCGCGGGCAGGGCGCGGTGCGATGCGTGTCCGGGTGCGAAGTTCGTGCCCTGGTGGCGCGGGCCCGCGCGGCCGGAGTTGAATACAGGCATGGAGCAGCTTCCCGAGGACTGGCAGCGGGGGATCGTCATCGTGGCGCATCCCGACGACATCGAGTACGGGGCCGCCGCCGCGGTCGCGCGATGGACCGGGCAGGGCAAGGACATTCGCTACGTACTGGTCAGCAGCGGTGAGGCCGGCATCGCGGGGCTGTCGCCCGCCGAGGCCGGGCCGCTGCGCGAGGACGAGGAGCGCGCCTCGGCCAAGATCGTCGGCGTCAGCTCGGTCGAATTCCTCGGCTATCCCGACGGCCGCATCGAGGAATCCCTCGCGCTGCGCCGCGACCTGGCCGCCGCCATTCGCCGCCACCGCCCCGAGATGGTGATCCTGTTCAACTTCGGCGACACCTGGGCCCGCGGCTACGTCAACTCCGCCGACCACCGCGCCGTGGGCCGCGCCGCCCTCGACGCCGTCTCCGACGCGGGCAACGAGTGGATCCACCCTGACATCGCCGACCTCCCGGCGTGGTCCCCGCGCTGGGCCGCCGTCTACGGCGTCGGCGACGGCAGCCACGGCCTCGACGTCACCGACACCGTCGAGGCCGCCGTCGAATCCCTCACCGCCCACCGCCGCTACCTCGAGGTCCTCAGCCCCGAACCCGTCGAGGCCCAGGCCCGGGCCGTCATCGAGATGACCACCGGCCCCAAGGAGGGCTTCCCCGCCGCCCGAGCTCTCAGCTTCGAGCTCTACCGCTTCGCGGGCTGAGCTGGGACTTCGCCGCCCGCCCGGCGACGCGGAACCGGAAGGTGGGTGAGGTTCCGGATGTGTCGGGCGGGTGTGGGACGCTGGCTGCGTGCGAGTAGCGGTGGTGGCCGGGCCTGATCCGGGGCATGCGTTTCCGGCGATTGCGTTGTGTGAACGATTGCTGGCGGCCGGGGACGAGCCGGTGCTGTTCACCAGCCCGCGCTGGTTCGACGCCGCGCGGGAGACCGGGATCGGGGTGCGGCGGCTCAAGGGCCTCGCGCCTCGGGCCGAGGACGACGACAGTGACGCCGGGGCGCGGATTCATCAACGGGCCGCGCATATTTCGACGGAGATCCTGCCGGATCTGAGCGCCATGCTGCCCGAACTCGTGGTGTCGGATGTGCTCACCGCGGGCGGCGGGATGGCGGCAGAGCGGTTGCGGCTGCCGTGGGTCGAATTGTCGCCGCATCCGCTGTACCTGCAGTCGAAGGGGTTGCCGCCCATCGGGAGTGGCCTCGCGGCGGGGGAGGGGCTGCGCGGACGGGCGCGGGACTCGGTGCTGCGCGGGCTGAGCTCGCGCGCCGTGCGCCGCGGGGAAGTGCAGCGTGAGCAGGCGCGGGCCAGTATCGGCCTGCCCTCGCAGGATCCGGGGCCCGATGCCCGGCTGATCGCCACGCTGCCCGCCCTGGAGGTGCCGCGGCCGGACTGGCCGGAGAACGCCCACCTGGTCGGGCCCCTGCTGTGGGAGCCCACCGATCACATCCTCGACCTGCCGCCCGGCGACGAACCGCTGGTCATGGTCGCCCCCTCCACCGCCCAGACCGGCCAGGTCGGTCTCGCCGAGGCCGCGCTGGCGGCGTTCGAGGGCGCGGGCGTCCGGCTCGCCATCTCCACCCTCGACACCCCGCCCACCGACCTCCCGACCTGGGCCACAGCCGGTTTGGGTCGTCAGGACGAACTGCTGCGCCACGCCTCGGTCGTGATCGGCGGCGGCGGACACGGTCTGCTCGCCAAGACTCTGCTGGCAGGGGTCCCGATCGTCACCGTCCCCGGCGGCGGCGACCAGTGGGAACTCGCCAATCGCGCGGCCCGCCAAGGCAGTTCCCTGTTCGTGCGGCCGCTCACCCCCGAGGCCCTGCGTGACGCGGTGAAACGCATCCTCGACGACCCCGCCTACAAGACCGCCGCCGAGTCGGCCGCCGCCGGCATCGCCGACACCGTCGACCCGGTCGAGATCTGTCACGCCGCGGTGCGCTGACGCCGCCTGCTCGGCGAGAGCCGGACCAGCGGTGCGACCTCCGAACCAACGGTCGCGCACGAGCCGGGCGATCCGGTCGAACCGGTACGCCACCGGCCGGATCCGGTCGGTGGCGTAGGCTCGCGGCCGTGCGGCTGACGGAGTTTCAGGAGTTGATGCATACCGAGTTCGGCACGGCGCGCGCCGACGCGCTGCTGGCCGATCACGTGCTGCCGTCCATGGGGCGGACCGGCGCGCAGGCCATCGAGGCGGGGGTCGATCCCCGCGACGTGTGGCGGGCGCTGTGCGCGGAATTCGATGTGCCGAGGTCGCGCTGGTGAATTCGGGTTACCCGGCGGACTGCTCCGACTGGGTCTTCTTCGCGTAGTGCCGCGTCGCCTTGGCGCGATTCCCGCACGCCGCCATGGAATGCCAGCGGCGGGTGCCGTTCTTCGAGGTGTCCAGGAACCACAGGACACAGTGCGGGTGCGCACACTGCTTGATGCGTTCGGGGGAGTTCGCCAGCAGGTGTAGCAGGTTGTCGGCGGCGAGCCAGGCGGGTAGCCAGGCCGGGTCGGCGACCTCGGGGACCCCGGCGGGGCCGTCGGGAGTCAGAGCGCGGCGGATGCGGCCGTGTGCGAGCACCGCATTGAGGTCGTCGGCGATGTGCGGATCATCCGCGGAGCCGGCCTTGACCACGCGCAGGATCGCCTCCCGGGCGGCCAGCAGCGCGTTCAGCGTGTCCTCGTCGGCGGGGACGTCGAGGTTGTTGTCGGCCAGCCACTGCCCGGCGCCGGCCACGTCGGTGAGCAGATCCTGCGGGCCCGTCTGCGCTATCCAGCGCGTGTTGAGCAGGTCCAACGCGGGCGGTTCACCGAGGTGGGGGCGTGGTTCGGGCACGTCTGAGGGTAACCGGCTCCTTGTCGTCATCGGATCATCCGCTCCCTTCTAACCAGACAAATCAACTATAGGGGTTGACGCTGGGCGACCCCTGCGATTAACTTCTAACCTGTCAAACAAACAACATGGGTTAGATCATTCCGAAGGGATTCATCATGACCGCACCCGTCCTCGCCGCCGGGCACATCGGCCTCAATGTCACCGACCTCGACCGCTCGGTGTCCTTCTATCGACGCGCGCTCGGCTTCGAGCAGCTCGGCGCGGGCGGGGAAGGAGCGCAGCGCTTCGCCTTCCTCGGGCGCGCCGGGCAATTGCAGGTCACGCTGTGGCAGCAGAGCGACGGCGAGTTCTCGGCGAAAACTCCCGGCCTGCATCACCTCTCGTTCCAGGTCGACACCATCGATCAGGTCCGTGCGGTGGAGACCGCGCTGAAAGACCTGGACGTCGCGTTCGCCCACGACGGCGTCGTCGCGCACGGCGAGGGCGCGGCCTCGGGCGGCATCTTCTTCGTCGACCCGGACGGCATCCGCCTCGAGGTGTACGCGCCGTCGGGTGCCGAGCATGCTCCCGCTCCCTCGGGCAGCGCCCCGACCTGCGGGTTCTTCTGAGCAGGAATATCGGACTCGCACCGCGGGATTCGCATGGGTGCCACCGCGGCGCCTCCACACCGAACCGAGCCCCCGAAGGGAGACGGACATGAACGACAGACGGGTCCGGGACCTGCCCGGCGGGGTCGCCTATCACCCCGGGGAACTGGCGGTGCAGCGGCGGCTCGGCCAGGCCGACATCGCGCAGCGGGTCGGCCGGATGATCCGGCCCGACATTCCGGCCGCCGCCGCGCAATTCCTGGCCGAACAGCCGATGATCGTGCTGGCCGCCGCCGATGACGCGGGTCGCATGTGGGCGGGCCAGCTGGCCGGGTCGCCCGGATTCGTCCACGCCGCCGGTGAGCGCGCCATCGAGGTCGAGGCGACACCGGTGACGGGCGACCCGCTGGCCGAATCACTGCGCGGCACAAGGCATGTCGGGATGATCGCGGTGCAACCGCAAACGCGCCGCCGCATGCGGGTCAACGGGGTGATCGCACCCACAGCGACCGGACTCCGCATCGACACCGAACAGGTGTATTCGAACTGCCCGAAGTACATTTCCCGCCGAGGGGTCGAGGAATGGGTCGCGGGCGGGGCGCCGGAGGTGCGTCGCGGCACGGAGTTGGCTGCCGCGCAGCAGGAGCTCATCGCACGCGCCGACACCTTCTTCGTCGCCTCCGCCGACGCCGACGGGCACGCCGACGCCTCCCATCGCGGCGGCAATCCCGGGTTCCTGCAGGTGCTTTCCCCGACCCGCCTGCGCTGGCCCGACTATCGCGGCAACTCCATGTTCATGACCCTCGGCAATATCGCCTCCGACCCGCGCTGCGGCCTGCTCGTGCCCGACTGGCGTACCGGGACCACCCTGCAAATCACCGGAACCGCCGAGATCACCTGGGACGAGACGGTTTTCACGCCCGGCGCGCAATGCGCCATCGATTTCACCGTCACCGAGGTCGTCGAGATCTCGGGTGCTACGCCACTGCGCTGGACCGACCCCGAGCTGTCGCCGGTCAACCCCTGACCCGCGATCCCCCGTCAACCCGAAAGGCTCACCGCCATGCGTCCCCCACTGCCGCCCTTCGACCTGGAATCCGCGAAGCAGAAGGTTCGCGCCGCCGAAAACGCCTGGAACACTCGCGATCCCGAGAAGGTGGCGCAGGCGTACACCGAGGATTCCGTCTGGCGCAACCGCGACGAATTCCTCACCGGCCACGCCGAGATCGTCGACTTCCTGAAGCGCAAATGGTCCACCGAGAACGGCTACGCCCTGCGCAAGGACCTGTGGACCTTCACCGAGAACCGCATCGCCGTCCGCTTCCAGTACGAATGGCACGACGACGCGGGCCAGTGGCATCGCAGCTACGGCAACGAACTCTGGGAGTTCGCGCCCGACGGCCGCATGTCCCGCCGCGAGGCCAGCATCAATGATGTACCGATCGCCGAGTCCGAGCGCCGCATCTTCGGCCCGCGTACCCCCGAAGAGGACAACGCGCCCCTTCCCCTGCGGTAGCAACACGGTCAGGGAGCTCGCACCGAGGGAATTCGGACGATTCCTCGGTGCGAGCTCCCTGATCGTGGTTGCCCGTGATGCGGACCCGCGCCGGGACGGGCGCGGTGGACCGCCTCGGGTGGAGCGCCGGGTCAGGCGAGCCGTGCGGGTTCCGGCGGGGCGACGGCCGGGGCGGGAGCCGGGCGGGCAGCTCGCATGTACAGGGCGAAGACCAGTGCACCCGACAGGATTCCGGTCACCCCGGCCGTCATCGTCGCGGTGTTCAAGCCGTCCACGAAAGCGTGCCCGGGCGTCTTTCCGGTACCCGCGTTCCGGAAGACGGTGCCCAGCACGGCGACTCCCAAGGCCAGGCCCAGCTGCCGCGCGGTATTGATCGCCCCGGCCGCGGTGCCGCTCTGGTGCGGCGGGACCGCCGCCAGACCGACCGCCACCAGTGGCGGGGCCATGATGCCGACACCCGCGCCGATCAGGAGATAGCCGGGAATCGTCGCGGTCCAGGACGATCCGGTGTCGATGAGGGTCAACAGCGCGCTGCCCGCGCCGATGACCGCCAGCCCGCCGCCGATCGTCCACTTCGGTGCGACATCGTGCAGCAGCCTGCCGAAGACGCCCGAGACCAGGAAGGCGCACACCGACAGCGGCAGCATGGACAGCCCCGCCCGCAGCGGGCTCAGATGCAGGTCCTGCTGCAGCCACAGGGACAGCAGCGGGCTCGTGGAGAACGCGGCGAAGCTCAGGCCGGCGGCGGCGATCAACGTGGCGGTGAAGCCCGCGCCGCGCAGCAGCGGCAGTGGCAACATCGGTGCGGCGCTGCCGGATTCGACGGCGACGAACACCACGAGCGCGACCGCGCCGGTGATCAGGGCCGCCGCGGCCCCGCGATCGCCCCAGCCGTGCTCGCCCGCGCGAATGATGCCGTAGGTCGCGGCCGTCGCCGCCACCGTGAAGCTCAGCATGCCGGCCAGGTCCACCCGGCGGTCGGCACGGCGTGGCGACGGTCCGAAAGCGATGGCGGACAAGGCGATCGCCAGCGCGGCGATCGGCAGGTTGACGAAGAAGATCCACCGCCAGGACAGCAGATCGGTCAACGCGCCGCCCAGCACCACCCCGACACCGGCGGCCGCGCCCGACACCGCGCCCCAGGCGCTGAACGCGATCCCGCGATCGCGGCCGGTGTAGGTGGCGTGCAACAGCGACAGCGTGGTGGCCAGCATGGCCGCGCCGCCGATGCCCTGTGCCGCGCGCGCGGCCACCAGGACACTCGCCGATCCGGCCGCCCCGCAGCCGAGACTCGCGGCCGCGAACAAGGCGAGACCGATCAGATAGGTGGGTTTCGCGCCGAACCGGTCGGCCAGAGCGCCGAGCATGAGCAGCAGGGCGGCCAGGGCGAGAGCGTAGCCGTCGATGACCCATTGCAGTCCGGACAATCCGGTGCCCAGGTCGGCGGCGATATCGGGCAGCGCGACATTCACGATGGTGACGTCGATGAGAAGCATGAACGAACCGAGGCACGCGGCCAGCAGCGGCAGCCATTTCCGCATGGGAACCTCCAGAAGGAATGAACGATTTCGTCACCTAGACTGGGGGAGAGCGCGTACATCCCCTAGTCACGCCGCTGAATGCGAAGGATTCCTCCCATGGATGGCGAAGATCTGGGCGAATCCGCCGTTCTGGATGTGCTCGACAAGCAGATCATCCACTGCCTGGTCACCGACGCGCGCATCCCGTTCGCGCGGCTCGGCGCGATCCTCGGCGTCTCCGAGCAGACCGTCGCCCGGCGCTACCGGTCGCTGCGGGAGCGCGGCATGCTCCATGTCGCCGGGCAGGTGAATACGGTGCCGCTCGGGCGCACCCGGTGGATCCTGCGCATGCGGACCGCGCCGAATCGGGCGGTCGCGCTGGCCGAAGCGCTCGCCCGGCAGCCGGACGTGAGCTGGGTTTCCCTGCTGGCCACCGGATTCGAGGTCACCTGCGTGTGCCGGCCGCGATCGGTGGAGCGGCAGGACGAGATGCTGTTGCGGATGATCCCGCGCGCCACCCAGGTGCTCGAGCTGACCGTGCACGAGGTGATGCGGCAGTTCCCGTTCGCCGAGGAGTGGCCGCGCTACAGCAGGCTGCTCACGGCCGGGCAGCTGCGTGAACTGGGGCCACGGCCGCCCATGTGGGAGCCGCGGGGGCCGGAGAAATCGGTGCAGCTGTCGCGCGAGGACGAGGCGATGCTGGCCATCCTGGGGCGCGACGGGCGGGCCTCCTACGCGCAGATCGCCACCGCCACCGGGTGGAGTTCGAGCCGGGTGGCGCGGCGCATGAGCGAGCTCATCGCATCCGGGGTGCTGTACTTCGACCTCGACTTCGCTTTGGAGCGAATGGGTTACGTGTCGCGAGCCCTGCTGTGGATGCGGGTGCGGCCCGGGGATCTGGAGGCGGTGGGCCGGGCCGTCGCCACGCATCCGGAGGTGGCGTTCGTCGCGGCGACCACGGGGACCGTGAATCTGGTGGCCGCGGTGGTGTGCCACGACACCGCGCATCTGTACCGGTATGTCACCGAGTCGCTGGGGGCGCTGCCGGGGATCAACGATGTTCAGGTGCTGTCGGCGTTGCGGATGTTCAAACAGTCGTCGACGCTGTTGGATGACCAAAAGGTGGGGGTCGTGCCCTGAGCCCGGTCAGCTTGCCGATCGGTTGCTACCAGGTGTTTCGCGTGTCGCCCAGCGCGTC
Source organism: Nocardia sp. CA-145437 (assembly GCF_050956485.1). Classification (NCBI taxonomy): domain Bacteria; kingdom Bacillati; phylum Actinomycetota; class Actinomycetes; order Mycobacteriales; family Nocardiaceae; genus Nocardia; species Nocardia sp. CA-145437. Next base: position 2,597,674 of record NZ_CP191204.1, read on the forward strand.
GCTTGCATCGAACACCTGTTCGTCTAAGCTCGTCGTCGGAAGTTGTCGGTGCCTCCCTCTAACGTGGGCGCCAACCACAGTATGAGACTCACCCGTTGAGAAGGGGACAGACGATGGCACCTCCGGCTTTCGATCGTGACAAGGCCCTCGAACTGGCGTTGGCGCAGATCGAGAAGGGCTTCGGCAAGGGCGCGGTCATGCGCCTGGGAGAAGAGGCGCGCCAGCCGATCGCGGTGATTCCCACCGGATCCATCGCGCTGGACGTCGCTCTCGGCATCGGCGGCCTGCCGCGCGGCCGCATCGTGGAGATCTACGGCCCGGAATCCTCGGGTAAGACCACCGTCGCGCTGCACGCGGTCGCCAACGCGCAGGCCAACGGCGGCGTCGCGGCGTTCATCGACGCCGAGCACGCGCTGGACCCGGACTACGCCCGCAAGCTCGGTGTCGACACCGACGCGCTGCTGGTCTCGCAGCCCGACACCGGTGAGCAGGCGCTCGAAATCGCCGACATGCTGGTGCGTTCCGGCGCCATCGACATCATCGTCATCGACTCCGTCGCCGCCCTGGTGCCGCGCGCCGAGATCGAGGGCGAGATGGGTGACAGCCACGTCGGTCTGCAGGCCCGCCTGATGAGCCAGGCGCTGCGCAAGATGACCTCGGCGCTGAACAACTCCGGCACCACCGCCATCTTCATCAACCAGCTGCGCGAGAAGATCGGCGTCATGTTCGGCTCGCCGGAGACCACCACCGGTGGTAAGGCGCTGAAGTTCTACGCCTCGGTCCGCCTGGACGTGCGCCGCATCGAGACGCTGAAGGACGGTTCCGACGCGGTCGGTAACCGCACCCGCGTGAAGGTCGTCAAGAACAAGGTCTCGCCGCCGTTCAAGCAGGCCGAGTTCGACATCCTCTACGGCTTCGGCATCTCCAAGGAGGGCTCGATCATCGACATGGGTGTCGATCAGGGCTTCATCCGCAAGTCCGGCTCCTGGTACACCTACGAGGGCGACCAGCTCGGCCAGGGCAAGGAGAACGCCCGCAAGTTCCTGCTCGAGAACACCGACGTCCGCGACGAGATCGAGAAGAAGATCAAGGAGAAGCTCGGCATCGGCGCAGACGTCACCGCCGAGGAAACCGCCGCCGACTTCTGACATGACCTCGCGGGATTCCGAAGGGCCCCGGCGCACCCCGCCGGGGCCCACCCCCCAGCTGGACGCGGTGGAACGCCTCCGCCGCCAACTGGAATCCCGCGACGCCAAATCCGCCCGCCGCGGATCCCGACCAGCTGCGCCCCGCTCCACCGAGCCGAGCCACGACCTCTTCGGCCGCGACTCCGCCGACCCCTACGCCTCCGGCGGCGGCTGGAACTACGGCCCCTCCGGCGGCCGCGCCTCCTACTACGCCGCCCCCGAACACGATTCGCCGAGCGACGACCGCTCCACCTGGCGAACCGCCGATGACGCACCGAACCGGTCCGACTCGGCTCGCTCGAACTTCGAGGCCACGGACCACGATCCGGAAGCCCCTGGCGACGATCACGTCTCGTCGGGCGCGACACCCGCACGGTCGCCCCGCGACTCCGAACCTCCACGCCGTGCCGGCGAATCCGCACGTCGTCCACCAGCCGCCGCTGATCCGGGACTCGACGTCCCGCCCCCGAATCCATCCCGCCCCCACCGCCGTTCGTCCTCCGGGCGAGGCCGTCCGCCGGGGCAGTGGCGAGAGGAAGCGTCCACTGCCCCCGGCGACGACGGGAGCCGTCCAGGGCGCGACGCCGATCGAGAGCCGTTGCCACAGGGAGTAACTCGGCCGGTGAGGCCCAAACCTATCCTGGACCAGGGCACTCTCGCCGCTGACCCAGGCCAGGGCGCCACTGGTGCGGCTGTACAGAACGCGCCACAGCCGCTGCACGGATTTGCGGCGACCGGTCGTCCGGCAGCCTCGAAACCGGAACCGATCAGCGCTGGGGGAGGCTCCGGGCAGCGAGCCCGCAGTGACAGCGAATCCTCGACCGCGCAAGCGGCTGTCAGCGGGCGCCACCCTGGTTCGCTGTCTGCGGCGCCGGCTGACAAGTTGGCCGCTGCACGCGCCGCCTTGGCCGAAGCCACCGCTGTCGCCGCGGCCAATGCGGCGGCGACAGCGGTGGGCGCGGAGCCGCGGGGGCGCCGGGGGAGTCGGGCGAAGGCGGCCTCGGCGGAGCAGTCGAGCAATGCCGGGTATCAGGATGCCGATGAAGGGAACACCCACCGCAGGGGACGTCGGGATGACAGGAACTCGGTTGCGGGGGAGTCGTATTCACGCGATGACGAGTATCCGGCTTCGATGGAGTCGTACGGCCGTGACGATGAGGATTCGCGTTCGGGGTCGGAAGGCGGCAGGCCCGATGCGGATCGGGCCGGTGGACGCGGGCGTCGTGGTGGTCGTCGGCGCGGCGAGTACGGGCAAAGGGCTGGGGGCGACGGTGCCGACTCCGAGGATGACGACAGTCGGCGTGGGCGGGGCGGCCGTCGGGGCGGGGCGTATGCGGACCGCGCTGAGGGTCCAGACTTCTTCGAAGATGACGAGGGTCGTCGCGGGCGGGGTCGTCGCCGGGGGCGGAATGGGTCCGGTGAGGAATCGGCCGGATCGGGCGCGCCCGCGGGTGGCGGCACCGAAGCGCAGGCGAAGGATATCTGCCTGCGTCTGCTGACTGATCGGGCTCGGAGTCGGTTCGAGTTGGCTGATCGGCTGGCCGACAAGGGTTTCAACGCTGACGTGGCGAAGCGGGTGCTCGATCGGCTGACCGAGGTCGGGTTGATCGACGACGCGGCCTTCGCGCAGCAGTGGGTGCATTCGCGGCACACGTATGGAGGCAAGGGCAAGAAGGTCCTCGCCGAGGAATTGCGGCGCAAGGGAATCGCACCCGAACACGCCGAACCGGCCCTGGAGTCGATCACCGCCGCGGACGAATTGACCCGCGCGTCGGATCTGGTCCGCCGCAAAGCCGCAACCCTGTCCCCGGATCTCGACCGCGACAAGGCCGTCCGCCGCCTGGTCGCCATGCTGGCCCGCAAGGGCTACAACCCGGGCACGGCCTTCGAAGTGGTGACGACCGAAGTCCCGCCCGCACCCACAACCCGTCGCGATCCCCCTCCCTCCAGCCCCCGGTCGACCAGCGGCTCGAACTCCAGCCAGGTTCGTCGCGAATCCCCCTCCGACGACACCGAATCCGCGACCGAACTGATTCGCGCCAAGCTCCGCACCCTGTCCCCGAACCTCGACCGCGAGACAGCCACCCGTCGACTGGTCGGCCTGCTGGCTCGCCGCGGCTACACCTCCGCCACCGCCTACAAGGTCGTGACCACGGAGCTGAACGCCGCCAACTTCGGCAGCGGTGCCCCCGATCGAACCGACCGGACATCCACTGGAACAGCGGCCTCCCCGCGCCGCTCGAAGCTCTCGTCCCCGCCCCCTACCGACTCGGCCGAAGATGACGAGCAAGCTCGTGCCGCCGAATTGGTGCGCGCGAAAATCCGCACCCTCCCCCGAAACCTGGACCACGCCAAGGCCACCCAACGCCTCGTCGGTCTCCTGGCCCGCCGTGGCTTCAGCGCCGCCACGGCCTACTCGGTGGTGAAAGCCGAACTGGCCGAGGCCAACCTGTCGGGTGACTGATCAACGGCATCTATGCCCGCTCCGCTCACTCCGCCAGTGCGCGTAGGTATCCGCGGCGGTGGTGGCTGACCATATCAGCGCATCGGGGAGTTCGGCCGAATGTCTGCCCCGGCCGGAGGTCAGTGCAGGACGCCGCCCGGGCGGCGGGTGGACAGGGCGCGGCGGGCGTGCCGGTGTCCGGTATGGCGCAGTGGGCGCTGGGCGGTCAGGTGTGGTGAGGCGGGGTCGGCGGGTTTCTCCCGGCGGGCGGCGCGCAGCCGGTGTGCGGCCTCGCGGGTGAGGTGGGCGCCGAGGATGGCGGCGAAGCTGGTGAGCCCCGCGAGGAGCGGGGCGAGCACCGTGGCCAGGAAGAGCCCGACGACGAATTCTCTTCGAGCGCTGACGTCTTCGGTCATGAAATTCAGTATGCGAGCTGGGGGAGCGGCTTGTCCGGCGGTCGGGTAAGCCGCACCGGTCAGTTCGGCGGTTTCTGCAGGGAAACGTCGGACACCATGGCGTCCATGCCGGGCGGGGCGGTGATGGTGCCTGCCGCGACCACGGCGCGGGAGCCGCGTTTGCGGGTGCGCAGCCACTTCTCGACGCGGGTGGCGAGCACGGTCAGCGTGTAGTTGATGATGATCATGATGATGGCGATCACGATCAGCGACGGGATCGGGTTCTGCTGCGCGGCACCGAGTTGGGTGCCCGAGCGCACGATCTCGAGGTAGGTGATCTGGTAGCCCAGCGCGGAGTCCTTGAGCGCCACCACCATCTGCGAGATCAGCGCCGGCATCATGGCGGTGACCGCCTGCGGGAGCAGGATCGAGACCATCACCTGGGTCTTGCGCATGCCCAGCGCCACGGCCGCCTCGGTCTGCCCCTTGGGCAGCGCGCGGATGCCCGAGCGGACGATCTCGGCGATGACGGATCCGTTGTAGACGGTCAGCGCCGTCACCACGGCGGCCAGCGCCAGCTGATCGGAGGGGAAGGCGTTCTGCTTGGCGAACAGGTAGTAGAGGAAGATCATCAGGACCAGCACGGGAATCGCCCGCGAGACCTCCACCACCACGGCCGCGAACCAGCGGATCGCCCGATGATCCGACATGCGCAGGATGCCGAACAGCATGCCCAGCACCAGCGCCAGCACGATGGACAGCGCCGCCGCCTCGAGCGTGCCGCGCAGACCCGGCAGCAGGTAGGTGCTCCAGACCTGGCTCTCGGTGAACGGCTTCCATTTGGCTTCGGTGAACTGACCCTTGTCGGCGAGCCCGCGGTAGAGGAACCACAACACCGCGGCGACAGCGGCGATCGCGATGACCGAATAGATCCGGTAGCGCACCCGGGCGCGGGGGCCCGGCGCGTCGTAGAGCACGGACGCCGCGGTCATCGCGCCACCTCGTATCGTTTGGCCAGCCAGCCGAAGAACAGGCCGGTCGGCAGGGTCAGGATCACGAACCCGAGCGCGAAGATGGCGCCGATATTGAGCACCGCCGCCTCGTTCTCGTTCATCTCCGCCATGAGCAGCGCCGCCTCACCGACACCGATGGCCGAGGCGATGGTCGAGTTCTTGGTCAGGGCGATGAGCACGCTGCCCAGCGGCGCGATGACCGCCCGGAAGGCCTGCGGCAGCACCACCATGCGCAGGTTCTGCCCGAAGGTGAACCCCAGCGAACGGCCCGCCTCCGACTGCCCGAACGGCACCGTGTTGATGCCCGCTCGCAGCGACTCGCAGACGAAAGCCGCGGTGTAGACGCTCAACCCGACGATCGCGAACCGGAAGTTGTTCTCGGAGATGCTGTTCGGCCCCTCCGCCGCGAGCCGCAGCCCGAGCGTGGAGTACAGGCCGATGGAGCAGAACACGATGATCAGCGTGAGCGGCGTGTTCCGAATGATGTTGACGTACAACGTGCCGATCCAGCGCGCGATCGGAATCGGCGACACCCGCATGCCCGCGACGAGGGTGCCGAGAATCAGCGCCCAGAACCCCGAATACAGCGTCAGTTTGATGGTCACCCAGAACGCGTCGAGCAACTTGGTGTGATAGTTGGAGATCAAGTCGAACACGACTGCCCCATTCCTCCGATCGGAAAACGAAGCGTGCCAGGTGATTCCGTGAACTCTGTCAGCAGGAAATCACCCGGCACGAGTCCGTGAATCAGTACCGGTCGACCTTGGGCGGCTCGGGAACCTGGAAGCCGGTGGCGCCGAACTCCTTCTCCAGCGCGGCCTTCCACGCCCCGGAGGCGATCATGGCGTCGATGGCGTCATTGATCTTGCCGCGCGATTCGGTGTCGCCCTTCTTCACGCCGATGCCGTACTTCTCGACGGTGAAGGTGTTGCCGACCACCTTGAGCGCGCCCGGCGACTGCGCCGCGTAACCGCGCAAGATGATGTCGTCGGTGGTGACCGCGTCGACCGCGCCGGACTTGAGCGCCTCCACGCACAGCGAGTAGGTGTCGTACGTGATCAGCTGCACCTCATGGGCGGCGACGTACTTGTCCTTGATGTTCTGCGCCGGGGTGGAGCCCTTCACCGAGCACAGTTTCTTGTTGCCGTTCAGCGAATCCGGCCCGGTGATGTCGGTGTTGTCCGACCGCACCAGCAGCGACTGCCCGGTCTGGAAGTACGGGCCCGCGAAATCGACCTTCTCCTTGCGCTTGTCGGTGATCGAGTAGGTGGCGACGATGAAATCGACCTGCCCGTTCTCGATCAGCGTCTCGCGCTGCGCGGACGGCGACTCCTTGAAGGTGATGTTCTCCGCCTTCACACCCAGCTTGTCGGCCACGTAGGTGGCGACGTCGACGTCGAAGCCGCTGAAGCTGCCGTCCTTGTTGTGCAGGCCCAGGCCCGGCTGGTCGTACTTGATGCCGATGGTGAGTTTGCCGTCGGCCGCGTGCTGGCTGGCCGTCTTGTTGCTGCTGCCGCCACACGCGGTGACAGCGAGGGCCAGGGCAGCCACTCCGGCGGCGATCCTGAGCGCGGGGTTGATCCTCATCGAACGTCCTGTTCTCTTGTGGAGTCAGTGGGAGAGGATCTTGCCGAGGAAGTCCCTGGCGCGATCCGATTTCGGTGCGGTGAAGAAGGATTCGGGTTCGGTGTCCTCGACGATCTGCCCGTCGGCCATGAACAGCACCCGATTGCCGGCGCGGCGCGCGAAGCCCATCTCGTGGGTGACGACCAGCATGGTCATGCCGTCCTTGGCCAGCTGCACCATGACGTCGAGCACCTCGGACACCATCTCCGGGTCCAGTGCGGAGGTGGGCTCGTCGAACAGCATGACCTTCGGATCCATGGCCAGCGCGCGGGCGATGGCCACGCGCTGCTGCTGTCCGCCGGAGAGCTGCGCCGGATACTTGTCGGCCTGATTGCCGATGCCGACCCGGTCGAGCAGTTCGAGCGCCCGGGCCCGCGCCTTGGTCTTGTCGAGGCGCCGCACCTTCACCGGCGCGAGCATGACATTGTCGAGAATCGTCTTGTGCGCGAACAAGTTGAACTGCTGGAACACCATGCCCACGTCGGCGCGCAGCTTGGCGAGGGCCTTGCCTTCCTCGGGCAGTTTCACCCCGTCGACGGCGATCTCACCGGAATCGATGGTCTCGAGCCGGTTGATGGTTCGGCACAACGTCGACTTGCCGGAGCCCGAGGGTCCCACCACGATCACGACCTGCCCTTTGGGCACTTCGAGATTGATGTCACGCAAGACGTGCAGCGAGCCGAAGTGCTTGTCCACATTCCGCATCGAGATCATCGGCGCGGGAGTGCTGATGGAATCGGCCACGTCGGTCATGACCAGTGACCCTAACCACCTTGCGCCCGAAATGCTCGTCTTTGCCGGTCCGGCCCGGGTTGTGCCGAGACTCGACACCCGCGCGTAACCAGCGATTGACGCTGCCGAGACCAGCTCGGCCGGTCGGGCGTTGATTCGGCGACAATTCGGCGACCATCCACGGCGCGGCCACGGGGTCCGGGTGCGCGCGGCCCGGACGGGTTTCGCCCGAGGCCCGGACGGGTTTAGGGCCTCCGCCGGGCAGCTATTACCCTGGTTGGGTGAATTCCCCGGCCCGGACCTACGAGGTCCGCACCTACGGCTGCCAGATGAACGTGCACGACTCCGAGCGGCTCTCGGGTCTGCTTGAGGACGCCGGCTACGTCAAGGCCGTGGCCGGCGATACCGCTGACCTGGTCGTCTTCAATACCTGCGCGGTGCGCGAGAACGCCGACAACAAGCTGTACGGCACCCTCGGCCACCTGGCGCCGATCAAGGCCGAACGCGAGGGCATGCAGATCGCGGTCGGCGGCTGCCTGGCGCAGAAGGACCGCGACACCGTGGTCAAGAAGGCGCCCTGGGTGGATGTGGTGTTCGGCACCCACAACATCGGTTCGCTGCCGGTGCTGCTGGAGCGGGCCCGCCACAACGAGCAGGCCCAGGTCGAGATCATCGAGTCGCTCGAGGCGTTCCCGTCCACGCTGCCCGCCAAGCGCGAGTCCGCGTACGCGGGCTGGGTGTCGATCTCGGTGGGCTGCAACAACACCTGCACGTTCTGCATCGTTCCGGCGCTGCGCGGCAAGGAGGTCGATCGGCGGCCCGGCGACGTGCTCGCCGAGGTGCAGGCGCTCGTCGAGCAGGGCGTGCTCGAGGTGACGCTGCTGGGCCAGAACGTGAACTCCTACGGCGTCTCGTTCGCCGACCCCGAAGAGCCGCGCGACCGTGGCGCTTTCGCGAAGCTGCTGCGCGCCACCGGCACGATCGAGGGCCTCGAGCGGGTCCGCTTCACCTCCCCGCACCCGGCCGAGTTCACCGACGACGTGATCGAGGCGATGGCCGAGACCCCGAATGTCTGCCCGCAGCTGCACATGCCGCTGCAGTCCGGCTCGGACCGCGTGCTCAAGGCCATGCGCCGCTCCTACCGCAGCGCCAAGTTCCTCGGCATCATCGAGAAGGTGCGTGCCGCCATGCCGCACGCCGCCATCACCACCGACATCATCGTCGGCTTCCCCGGTGAGACCGAGGAGGACTTCCAGGCCACCCTGGACGTGGTGCGGCAGGCGCGGTTCACCAGCGCGTTCACCTTCCAGTACTCGATCCGCCCGGGCACCCCGGCCGCGACCATGCCCGACCAGCTGCCCAAGGAGGTCGTGCAGGAACGCTACGACCGGCTGATCGAGCTGCAGGAGCAGATCTCGCTCGAGGGCAATCAGGCGCTGATCGGTTCGACCGTCGAGCTGCTGGTCGCCGAGGGCGCGGGCAAGAAGAACGACAAGACCGCCCGCATGTCCGGCCGCGCCCGCGACGGCCGCCTGGTCCACTTCCGCCCGACCGTGAACCCGGCGCCGGGCAGCGAGATCCGGCCGGGCGACATCATCACCATCGACGTCACCGGTGCGGCCCCGCACTACCTGATCGCCGACGGCGAGGTGCTGAGCCACCGCCGCACCCGCGCGGGCGACGCCCACGAGCAGGGCATCACCCCCAAGACCGCGCCCATCGGCGTCGGCTTGGGCCTGCCCAGCATCGGCGCGCCGGTGGTGGTCGAGACGGCGGCGGCGGGCTGCGGGTCCGCCTGCGGCGAGTAATCGCGCGCCGCGGCGAATCGCGTGCGATCGGCGGCCGGGCCGGAACCGGTCCCGGGATCGTGGGGGTCGCTGGTCAACTACGCTGTGTCATAGGGCAGGATCGCGGGGGACGTGCGCCGTCGGCTCTTCGCCCGCGCACGCCGCACCCAGTCACGGCGCGGGAGCGCTACGGCGTCAGCGAGGATCAGCATGACCGAGCAGCAGCCCACCGGCTCCGACGAGCCTCGTGACCGGCCGGAGCAGCCGGAAGACGAAGCAGCACAATCGGATACGGCGTCGCAGCAGGCGCCCGACGCGAACGAGGAGAGCATGAAGGCGGCCGACCACAGTCAGGACTTCGAGCAGTTCCGCGCGGACCTCGAGGCCGTCGAACGCAAGATCGCCGGCGAGATCGACCCGGGCATGCGCGCCATGGTGGTCGCCGGTTCGGTGTTCGTGCTGCTGGCCTCGCTGGTGCTGCCGCACGCGGGCAAGACCCGCGGCTTCGACGTGCTGCTCTACGACGCCGTCGCCCAGGCCGACCACATCGGCCTGCCGTCGCGGGTGTTCGTCTGGTTCGTGGTGATCTTCGGCATCGGTTTCTCGGTGCTCGCGCTCATCACCCGCCGCTGGATGCTGGCGTGGATCGCCGTCGCCGGTTCCGCCGTCGGCAGCGTCTTCGGCGTCCTGTCCATCTGGCACCGCCAGACCCCCGGCCTCGGTAACTACCACGGCGCCGGCCCCGGCGCCGGCCTCATCCTGGCCACCCTCGCCATCATCGTGCTGACCTTCCACTGGGTCCGCGTGGTCTGGGCCCGCACCTCGGTCCAGCTGGCCGCCGAGGAACAGCGTCGCCTGGCCGCCGCCAAGGCCGAGGACCAGCAGCGCCGCCGCCTCTTCGGCGAAGACTGAACTACGGCACCACGAAGATCTGGAAGGCCCGGTGACAACCGAATCGGTTGTCACCGGGCCTTTTTCACGTGATGGGGGCGTTCGCGCGGCCACCCTCGGACAACGCGGCTCGTCCGGGCCACGGTCGGAGTGCGGTGCGGTGTGGCCGAGGATCGCGGTGGCGGGGTCGAAGGCAGCTGCTCCGCTCGACGAAAGAGGCCCGGCGGCAACCGAATCAGGTTGCCGCCGGGCTCTTTTCACAGCTCAGCGCTGGCTGACCGCGCCTTCGGCGGCCTCGGCCCATTCGCGCCACTGCTTGGCCTGCTCCAAGGCCTTCTCCGCGTCGCGGGTCTTGCCCGCGGCCTGGGCCTTGGCGGCCTGCTCCTCGAACTGGGCGACGCGCTCGCGGAACTGGGCGGCGCGGGCCATGGCCTCGGGGTCGGTGCGGCGCCACTGGGCGTCGGCGGCCTCGCGGACCTTCTTCTCGATGACGCGCAGACGCGATTCCAGGTCGTGCATGCGCTCGCGGGGCACCTTGCCGATGGCGTCCCACTTCTCCTGGAGTTCGCGCAGGGCGTTGCGAGCGGCATCGAGCCCGGTCTCGGGGTTGATGTGCGCGTAGGCCTCGAGCAGTTCCTCCTTGAGGGAGGCGTTGTGCTCGAACTCGTGGTCGCGTTCGCTGGCCGCGGAGTTGCGGGCGGCGAAAAACACGTCCTGTGCGGCCTTGAAGCGACGCCACAGCTGCTCGTCGGCCTCGCGGGGAGCGCGACCGGCGGCCTTCCACTCCGTCAGCAGCTCACGGAAGATGGCGGCGGTGCCGGACCAGTCGGTCGAGCCGGACAGTTCCTCGGCGCGGACGCAGAGCTCTTCCTTGCGGCCCTTGGCGGCGGCGCGTTCGCGATCCAGATCGGCGAAGTGCGCCCCGCGGCGGCGGTTGAACGCCTCGCGAGCCTTGGAGAAGCGGCGCCACAGCGCGTCGTCGACCTTGCGGTCCACGCCGCGAATGGTCTTCCACTCGTCGAGGATCTCCCGCAGCCGGTCGCCGGCGACCTTCCACTGGGTGGAGTCGTTGGCGATCTGCTCGGCCTCGGCTGCCAAGGCCTCTTTGCGCTCGGTTTGCTCGTGCCGGGTGCGGTCCTTCTCCTCCTTGGCGTGCGCGGCCGCCTCGTCGGAGTGTTCGATGATGGCCTGCAGCCGGGCGGACAGACCGTCCAGATCACCGATCACCGAGGCCGTCGGCAACGTTTCGGCAAGCGCGGTGGCGGCGGTCTTGGTCTTGCGGGCGTCGGTGCCGGCGGCCAGGCGGGCCTCCAGCAACGCCACCTCGGTGGCCAGATCGTCGTAGCGGCGGCCGAAGTGGGCCAGGCCCTCGGCGGCGTCACCGGCCTGCCAGGAGCCGATCACCCGCTCGCCGTCGGCGGTCTTGACCCAGGCGGTGCCGTCGTCGTCGACCCGTCCCCACTGGCTGGGGTCGCTGACATTCGGTACGACGACCGGGTGCGGATGCGCGGCGGCCGGGCCGGGCATGGCGTGCGGTTTGGGAGTTTCGGGTTTGCGGCGCGGGCCCCCCGGGCGGGGTGCGGCGGCGGCCGCCGGTGATGGCTTGGCGCTCTCGCTCGGGGCAGGCACGGCGGCGCCGGGCTGGGGCGTCGGGGTCGACTCCGGGTGGGTAGCCTTCTCGTTTCCGTTGTTGTCGGTCATAGCTCCTCGTCCCTGCCGCGCGTCACGGCTGCCTGGTTACGCCCTAGCTCATCGGTCTAGCTCATCCCATTCAACCAGGCTGAGATGCGAAATGCTGTCTTTGAGGCCGCTTCGGCGGCGCGGCGATCGGCGGGGGTGGGGCTGGTGAGGTGCGGTAGCGCTACGGTTGACGGCGTGTTCTGTGTTGCGTCACTGGTCCCCTCGCCGCCCGTGCTGGTTCCCGAACTGGAGGGCGCGGCCGGGTCTGCCGTCGAGGGGGCTGTCGCAGAGCTGCGAGCTGCGGTGTCGGCTGCGGGCCGGGAGTTGGCCGCCCGCGTGTCGCGATGGGTCGTCGTCGGCGTGGCGGAGCCGGGGGAGGGCTCGGGCGCGGGCGATTCGGGCCGGGTGATCGGTGCTGACGCGGTGGGCACATTCCGGGGATACGGCGTGGACGTGCGGGTCGGTTTGTCAGGCCCGGTTGCCGAGCGTGTCGCGGATGTCCTGTTACCGCTGCCCGCGTTGATCGCGGGGTGGCTACGCGAGCAGGTCGCGCCCGAGACCGTCGCGGAATGCCGTCTGATCTCGGCCGATGCCACCGCGGAAGAGAGTCTGGCCTTCGGGCGGGCGCTGCGAGCGGAACTCGACGCAGAATCCGAACCGGTCGGTGTCCTGGTGGTTGCCGACGGCGCGGCCACCCTCTCGCTGAAGGCCCCCCGATACCTCGACGAGCGCGCGGAGGGCGTGCAAGCCGACATCGACCAAGCCCTGAGCGCGGGCGACCGCGCGACCCTCGCGGCCCTCGACACCGCCCTGTGCGCCGAGATCGAGGTGGAGGGCCGGCCCGCCTACCAGGCGCTGGCCGGACTGTTCACCGCCGACCCCGCCGATCCGCAGGTCGAAACCCGCTACGCCGCAGCCCCGTTCGGCGTCGCCTACCACGTCAGCGTGTGGCGCCCGACGCTCTCCGCCGATGGCGGGGTCACCGCGTGACCCGCCCCGTCGCGGTCGTCGGCCCCACCGCCACCGGAAAGTCCGATCTGGCCCTGGATCTGGCGGAACGCCTGGACGGCGAGATCGTCAATATCGACGCCATGCAGCTGTACCGCGGTATGGACATCGGCACCGCGAAACTCCCGGTCGCCGAACGCCGTGGCATCCCGCACCACCAGCTCGACGTCCTCGACATCACCGAAACCGCCACCGTCGCCTCGTATCAGGCGGCGGCCCGCGCCGACGTGGAGGCGATCATGGCGCGCGGCCGCACCCCGGTCATCGTGGGCGGCTCCATGATGTACGTGCAAGCGCTGCTGGACGATTGGGATTTCCCGGCCACCGATCCGGAGATCCGCGCCAAGTGGGAGACGGTGCTGGCCGACCGCGGCACCGTCGCCGTGCACGAGGCGCTGAAGCAGGCCGATCCCGTGGCCGCGCAGACGATCCTGCCCACCGACGGCCGCCGCATGGTGCGCGCCCTCGAAGTGGTGGAGCTGACCGGGCAGCCGTTCGCCGCCTCGGCGCCCCAGATCGGTGAACCCCGGTGGGGGACAGCCATTATCGGTGTCGATCGGGAGACCGCCGAACTGGATGCCCGCATCGAACTGCGCACCGCGAAGATGTTCGAATCCGGTCTGCTCGACGAGGTCGAGGGCTTGCTCGCACACGGTCTGCGCCACGGCCAAACCGCCCGCCGCGCCATCGGTTACGCCCAAGTCCTCGATTTCCTGGACAACGAATACGACCTGAACGAAGCTCAGGAGCGCACCTTCATCGGCACCCGGCGCTATGTCCGGCGACAGCGGTCGTGGTTCCGCCGAGATCAGCGGGTGCGATGGGTGGACGGCGCGGATCCCGCCTTGGCGGAGACCACGCTGGCCCTCCTCGAGCCTCACCGATGAGGGACGAACAGGAACAACCACAGTGACGCGTCGCGCGAACACACGCACCGCCGCGGTCGGGGTGTGGCAGGCCTACCTGACCACCCGCGCCGCACGTACCCGGGATTCCCGATTCCTGGTGCAGGGCACGCGGCCCATCAGCCGCGCCCTCGAATGCCGTTGGCCGCTGGAGACTTTGGTCTACCGGCTGGGTGATCCGGAACCGTCGCCGTGGGCGCGGCAGGTGCTGGACTCCAGCGGCGTGCCCAGTATCGGCTTGGTGCCGGAGGTGATGGCCGAACTGGCCGAACCGAGCGAGCCGGTGCCGGAACTGGTCGCGGTCGCGGTGACGAAACGGCCCGAGCTCGAGGACTTCGCGCCGGGCGCCGCGGACGATCCGGCGACCGTGGTGGTCGTGGATCGGCCCGCGTCGGCGATCCGGTTGGGCGCGTTGATCCGATCCGCGGCGGCGTTCGGGGCGGGCGGGGTGATCGTGACCGGTTCCGGTGTCGACCAGTACGACCCGCAGAGCGTGCGCGCTTCCGACGGCGCCCTGTTCGAGGTGCCCGTGCTGCGCACCTCCGGTCCGGCGCAGGTGGCGGCGTTCCGGGACCGGCAGCGGGCGCGTGGTGTCCCGACCCGGATCGTCGGCAGCGACGATCGCGGCGGCCTGGCCCTCGACGACGCGAAATTCGACGGCGGCACCGTGCTGGTACTCGGCGACGAGACCGCGGCCCTGGCCCCGGGCTGGCGGCAGGTGTGCGACGAACTGGTCTGCATCCCCACCGACGGCACGCTCGGTATGCCGTCCGCGGCCGCGGTGGCCCTCTACGAAATCTCCCGTCAGCGCCGGGCGCTACCGTAATGACCATGACGAGCGAGAGCAGCGCCGCTGATATCGAATTCAGCAAGGGCCACGGCACCCAGAACGATTTCGTGGTGCTGCCGGACCCGGACGCCTGGCTGCAGCTCACCGAATCCCGGATCGCCGCCCTGTGCGACCGGCAGCGGGGGCTCGGCGCGGACGGGGTGCTGCGGGTGGCCCGCGCGGGCGCGCTGATCGAGACCGGCGTGCTGGCCGCACTGCCCGAGGGCGTCGACGTCGACGACTGGTTCATGGACTACCGCAACGCGGACGGGTCCATCGCCGAGATGTGCGGCAACGGGGTGCGGGTGTTCGCGCACTATCTGGTCGCGACCGGGCTGGAGCAGCGTTCCGAGTTCGTGGTCGGCTCCCGCGCGGGCGCGCGGCCGGTGGTCGTGCACCACGCCGATCCTGTGCACGGTGAAGTGACCGTCGCCATGGGCATTGTGAAGAACCTCGGCCCCTCGACGGCGACGCTGAGCGGACGTGAATTCACCGGGATCGGCATCGACGTCGGCAACCCGCACCTGGCCTGCGTGGACCCCGACCTGACCCCGGCGCTGCTCGCCGACCTCGACCTCGAGCACGCCCCCGGCTTCGATCACACCCTGTTCCCGCACGGTGTGAACGTCGAGATCCTCACCCCGTTGAATGTCGGCTCCGACGGCGAGCGGGGTGTGGACATGCGCGTCTACGAGCGCGGCGTGGGCGAGACCCGATCCTGTGGCACGGGAACCGTTGCGGCGGCCGCCGCGGCCCTCGCCCGCGACGGTTTCGACCTCGCCTCGGACACCGGACACGTGAAGGTCCGCATTCCCGGCGGCGTGGTGACCGTCGGCATCGAGAACGGTTCGGCGTGGCTGCGCGGCCCGTCCGAGCTGGTGGCGGCGGGCCGCATCGCGGCCAAGTGGTGGCAGGACGCCTGAGCGGATCTTCACGCCGCGCTGACGGCGGAGAGCTGCTTCGTGGCGAGGCTGTCCAGCGCGGAATCGCCGGGCGCGGAGTTGTCGGCGAGCGCCGGGTAGTCGGTGTAGCCGGTCGCGCCGCCGACGTACATCAGGTGCGCGTCGCGGACGGTGTTGAGCGGCGCGCCGATCCGCAGGCGTTCCACCAGGTCCGGATTGGCCAGGAACGAGCGGCCCAGCGAGACCAGGTCCGCGCCCGCGCCGAGGAGCGCGCCGGCTGCGGCCGCACCGCCGTCGGCGGGCAGCGGGACGCCCCAGCCGAGGTTCGGGTTCGCGATCAGGGTGGTCGGCCACAGGCTCCGGATGCGGTGGAAGAGGCTGCTTTCCGGGTCGGCGAAGACCACGTGCAGGTAGGCGGGTCGCCGCTGCGCGAGAGCGGACACGAGCGCCGGGTACAGCTCGTCGGTGTCGGTTTCCGCGATGCCGTTGACGTTCACCCCGGGGGCGATCCGTACCCCGACCCGCTCGGCTCCGACGGCCGCGATCACCGCGTCCACCACCTCGACGGTGAACCGGATCCGGTTGGCGATCGACCCGCCGTAGGCGTCGGTGCGCTGGTTGGTGTTGTCGGACAGGAACTGGTGCAGCAGATAGCCGTTGGCGCTGTGGATTTCGACGCCCTCGAATCCGGCTGCGATCGCATTGCGGGCGGCGGTGACGAAATCGGCGACGGTGTCCTGGATTTCGGCGACGGTGAGTTCGCGCGGGGTGACGGCGTCCTGATGCCCGGTCGGGGTGTGCACGGTGTCGGGCAGTGCGATGGCCGACGGTGCGACGGGAGTCAGTCCACTGTTGTCGGGGTGCCCGACGCGTCCGCCGTGCTGGAGTTGCAGCACCATGCGTCCGCCCGCGGCCCGCACCGAGTCGGTGACCCGCCGCCAGCCCGCGATGTGCGAATCGGTGTAGATGGCCGGGATGTTCGGGTAGGTCAGTCCGACCTGGTTGGGGGTGGCGGCCTCGGCGATGATCAGGCCGGCGCTCGCGCGCTGGGTGTAGTAGGTGGCCATGAGCTCGGTCGGGGTCCCGTCGGCGGCCGCGCGATTGCGGGTCATCGGGGCCATCACGAGGCGGTTGGGGAGTTCGAGGGCGCCGACGCGGCCGGTGGTGAAGAGGTCTGTGTTCGTCATGCCGGTAAGGTAAAACCTGACATCAATGTGAGGTGCAAGCCTCGGATTCCGGAGTGCCGCATGCGAATCGGTGAGCTGGCAAAACGTACCGGCGTGAGCGATCGGTCGCTGCGCTACTACGAGGAGCAGGGCCTGCTGGTGGCCACGCGTACCCCGGGCGGCCAGCGCGACTATCCGGAGCTCGCCGTGGACCGGGTCATCCACATTCAGGAGCTGTTCGCGGCCGGCCTCAACAGCAAGAAGATCTTCGAGATCCTCCCGTGCATGCGTGACACCGACGGCGGCGCGAACGAGCGCGCCACACCCGAGCTGGTCGACGAATTGCGCGCCGAACGCGACAAGATCGACCGCACCATCGCGGACCTGCTGCGGTCCCGCGAGGTGCTCGACGATGTGATCGTGCGCGCAGGGGAGCGGTTCGTGGCCAGGTCGTGAGTGGTGGCCCGCGGGCGGGCCGCGGTCGCCCCGAAATAACCGAGTGCGGTCGTTCGTTGGGACGTGGGACTATGGAGGTGTATGAGTAAGCCAGAAACGTATGAGTTCACTCCCGCCGAGGACCTCGACGAGGAGATCAACGACGCGCCCGAGACCGGCCGCAATGGCTGGTCGGCCGCGCCGACCGTCGGCGAGCAGCAGCTCGAGGAGCGCGCCGCGCTGCGTCGCGTCGCGGGTCTGTCCACCGAGCTCGAGGACGTCACCGAGGTCGAGTACCGGCAGCTGCGACTGGAGCGGGTCGTTCTGGTCGGTGTCTGGACCGAGGGCACGGCCGCCCAGGCCGACGCGAGCATGGCCGAGCTGGCCGCGCTCGCGGAGACCGCGGGTTCGGAAGTGCTCGACGCGCTGATCCAGCGCCGCGACAAGCCGGACAAGTCCACCTACATCGGCTCGGGTAAGGCCGACGAGCTACGCGGCATGGTGCTCGAGCACGGCGCCGACACCGTCGTCTGTGACGGTGAGCTCTCGCCCGCGCAGCTGACCGCGCTGGAGAAGATCGTCAAGGTGAAGGTCATCGACCGCACCGCGCTGATTCTGGACATCTTCGCCCAGCACGCCACCTCGCGCGAGGGCAAGGCGCAGGTCTCGCTGGCCCAGATGGAGTACATGCTGCCGCGTCTGCGCGGTTGGGGTGAGTCCATGTCCCGGCAGGCCGGTGGCCGTGCGGGCAGCAACGGCGGTGTGGGTCTGCGCGGTCCCGGTGAGACCAAGATCGAGACCGACCGTCGCCGGATTCGCGAGCGAATGGCCAAGCTGCGCCGCGAGATCCGCGAGATGAAGACCGCCCGCGACACCAAGCGCGCCAAGCGCTCGTCCAGCGGCATCCCGCAGGTCGCGATCGTCGGCTACACCAACGCGGGCAAGTCCTCGCTGATGAACGCGTTGACCGATGCCGGAATCCTGGTGCAGGACGCGCTGTTCGCCACCCTCGATCCGACCACCCGCCGCGCGGCGCTGGAGGACGGCCGAGAGGTCGTGTTCACCGACACCGTCGGTTTCGTCCGCCACCTGCCCACGCAGCTGGTCGAGGCGTTCCGGTCCACCCTGGAAGAGGTGACCGGCGCGGACCTGCTCCTGCATGTGGTCGACGGTTCCGACGCGCTGCCGGATCAGCAGATCAAGGCGGTTCGCGAGGTCATCACCGATGTGCTGAAGGAAACCAAGACGCCTGCTCCGCCGGAGTTCCTGGTGGTCAACAAGATTGACGCCCTGGATCCGCTGGAGGTGACGCAGCTGCGGGGATGGCTGCCCGATGCGGCCTTCGTCTCCGCTCGCACGGGCGAGGGGGTGGATCAGCTTCGGGACCGACTCGGTCAGATTCTCGGCGGGTTGGATGTCGAGGTCAGTGTGTTGCTGCCTTACACCCGCGGGGACCTGCTGGCTCGGATCCACGCGGACGGCAAGATCCTCAGCTCCGAGCATGAGGAAACCGGTACCCGGGTTCACGCTCGCGTGCCGAACAGCCTTGCTGGTCAGCTTGCCGAATTCGCGCACGCGGGCGGCACGGCCGCCTAGGGCCGGAACAACCAAGGACCAAAGACGCCTGGAGAAGGAAGAGAGGGCGGCCGAGCTTGCGAGGCCCCCTCACCTACCAGCCCCGCACGGCTCGGCCGCGCATCGTCCCGGGGCAAGGGCAAAGGGATCTTCGGGTTGTCTGTAGAAGGCGATGCGTGCAGGCCGTGGGCTGGGGGTGGCGGGTGATGGTTCCCAACCTGGCGTCAGCCCAAGTCCGGTAGGGCAGGCGAGGCGACCACACTCCGCGTAGCTCTGCGCACGCCCTTGTGACACGAGCAGCCGTGACGCACGCAGCCCGAAGGGCCCCACCTTTGGCGGGGCGCGGGCTTTGCATGATCGGGGGAGGCCACCTGTCAGGCGAGTGACCACCATTTGACCGGTGGGCGTGTGCCATCGCGCAGCCTGGCCAGGGAGGCGGCCATCAGCTCACCCGCATGGTGGCGATCGTTGACCCGGGGTGTTCCGGTGCGGTCGATGTGACGTGGCGCGATCCACCCTGTCCGGCCCGCATGGCCGGAATCCTTTGGCATGACAACGGTTTTCCAGCCGCCTGGCCCGTCATGGATCAGCGCGTGGCAAGCATCGCAAGCCAAGGTCAAGTTTTCGATGTCGGTCCGACCGCCCTTGGCCCACTCGGTGACGTGGTGCACCTGGGTCAGCGTGGCGGGTGCGTTGCATCCCGGGCGGGTGCAGCCGCGTTCGGTGGCGATCAACGCCATCCGCTGTGCGGAGTTCGCGAGCCGCTTGGTCCGCCCGAGGTGCAGGGCCTGCCCGGCGTGGTCGAAGATCGCCAGGAACGGCTTCGACTTCTCGGCCAGCCGCAATGCTTCTCCCAGCGGCACGGTCCCACCCGACGCGGTCGTGGACACCCCGGCAGCCGCTTCGACCTCCGCGAGCGACATGGTGATGATCGTCGAGACCGGCAGCCCACGGTGCTGACCGGGAGTGGCCGGACCCATCTCGGGCCGCAGGAACGCCAGCAGCGCGTCATGGTTGCGCTGCGCGGCGGTGCGGTTGTCACGGCGTGCGGCCCGCTCCAGCCCGGCGAGGGCTGCGTCGTCGAGTCCCTCGGTGGTCCAAGGGCTTTCAGCATCATCGGGGTTGCACATGCCGGGCCGGGCCAGGCTGGCGAAGATCGGGTCCAGCACCGCCCGCAGCGCGGGGGTCACCTGCGCGGCGATCGCCGACATGCCATCGACGCCCTGCTTGCCGAAGCTGATCCCGCGCCGCCGCTGCCGGTCGCAATCATCGGTGAGACGCCCGTCGGGGTCGAGGTAGCCCAGGATCCGGTCCCCGATCTTGGGCAGATCATCGGGCGTGGATTCGGTGGCGAAGTGCGCGAGCTGGAATTCGGCGCGGTCGCGGGTATCGGCGTCGACCTTCCCCGGAATCTTGTCCATGATCTTCGCGATGTGGCGCGCGGAATCGGCTGACACCAAACCCATTTCCTGGAACGCCGCCGTCCACGACAGCCACGGCTTGACCATCCGCCCGGCTTCCCGCCGCATCCCCAGCAACTCCGCGGCCCGCACTCGCGCGCAGGCTTCGGCGTGCCCGAGACGCAAGGTCTGCTCGAGGTATTTCGACGTCCGCTTCACCCCGGCCTGCTCCGGCAGCCCCCGATTCTCGACTTCCCGAATCATCTTGTGCTCGAACGCGGCCGTGCTGCGCCGCATGCTCTCCCAATCCCGCAGCACATCCACCAGGTCGTCATCCTCGATCGGGTCGAGGGATTCGACGATCAGGACTTCGGTCGCGACACGCATCATATCGATGGCATCCGCCACCGTGATGTCGTCCGTGAGAACCTGACCTGCCGAATTCATACCTCTATTCTAACGCGGACTCGAATGCCACAAGCACCGAATTATATTGTTACACAACTAATTTCACATTCGGAGCCAGGCTCAGGCGGGTTGGATATCAGGCAGCTTCCAGCTCTTGTCGAGGAGCGCTGGCTGGGGTCCATAGAAACGGAAGAGAACCTCGAACGCCTGCCCGGATTTGGTGGGTACCCAGTTGGACTTCTTGTCCTCCTGTGCGCTCGGACCGAAGTGCACGTCAACCGAACCGTCGGCATTGGGCTGCAGGCCAGGCGTATTGGAGGCGCGGCTGGGCCACTCGACATCGCGGATCAAAGTGTGAGTTTCGCGGTTGTACGCCGTGGCCGACCAGTACAGGCTGACCGGTGCATTGGCCGGCACGGTGATGCGGTAGTTCTTGCCACCGTCGAAGTCGTGCCCGTTCTCGTCGTTGATAGCCATCAGGTAGAACTGGCCCGAGCCGAGCCTTTTCGCGGAGAAGAACCCGAAACTGTATGTGATGCCGCGGGTGTCGACCGGGTAGTTCGAGGTATCTGCGTACCCGTTCTGCATCGCGGTGATCAAAGTCTGGTCGACCGGCACCGCCCAGTGCGTCCCGTCGAAGTAGGCGGGCGTGAAGAGTTTGACGTACTGCTGTTCGATCCAGGTGTGAGCGTCGGCTGCGGCGGAGTCCAGGCGCGCGGTTTCCGCCGGATCAGGCTGGTACTGACCGCCTTTCGTAATACCGAGGGTAGCGAGCTGGTCGATCATGGCCATGTCGCGGGCCAGGAACGGTTCGACCTGCACCCGCCGGTTCAAGGCGGTGAAGAAGTCGTGATCGTAAGGAATCGTGGCATCGTATTCTTTGCCGAAAGCATCGACATACGGTGTCGGCGGCGGGTTTCCGGCGGCACTCGCGGGGTAGAGGCCGCAGCGCTTGCCGTACGTCACCGCAGCCGCGACATCGGCGTCGCTGCCGCTCTTCACGTTCGAGCGCAGCAGGGCGAAGCCGGTGGTGGTTTCCGAACGCAGCGGGATGAATCCGTCCGGTATCCGGCCGTCGTGGCCGGGCGGCAGGATCAGGTAGCGGCCGCCCGCGCCCTTGTCGGTCCCGGCGGGGCCGACATCGGCGAGTGGGGTCTGCCAGGCCGAGTCGATGGACCCGGTGATGGTGGAATCGCCTTCGGCGGGCGGGATGTCGAGCACCACGGGTCCGGCCGAGGTGTCGTAGAACGGCATCAGGTAGATGGCGTTCGGATTCGGGGTCAGGGTCTGGTTCTTCGAGTCCACGAGCTTCGACCAGTACACGACCTGGTTCGGACCACCGCCGATGCCGATGGCGGCCTGCAGCATCCGGTCGTAGTTGACCAAGGGCATACCCCAGATGACCGCTTCGAACGCCCGGGCCGAGACCAGGTCTTGATCGATATCGGTGGCGGTGGCGCCGAGAATTGCTGCGCGCCGGGACACGGTGGGCCCGGATCGACCCGCTTTGGCTACTGCATCGCTATCTGATGGCATGGTGTGAAACTAGCGCTGGCCAATCGGGTATCGCGGATTGCCACGCACCCAATATTGAGGCTCTTGCAACGTCTCCAGTGAAGGAGTGGGTACATGAAGGCGATGCGATCCGGTGCCATGGTTATCGGTGCGCTACTGGTGTGCGCCACCGCGGCCGCCTGCGGCAACGATTCCTCGAGCTCGAGCTCGACCACCACCGGTGCCAGCGCAGCGTCCGGAACCAAGGCCAAGGCCGCGGACTATCCGCCGAACCAACCGGCGATCGTCACCGTCGAGAACTTCGCCAGAGCCGAAACCGACCGTGAGTTCGCGATGTCGGTGCAGGATGGCGGAATCGGCAATTTCCACCACATCCGCGAGCCCATGCCGATCGATCGCCAGACGGTTGTCCGCGCCAACCGCGACACCCTGTACTCCTCGGCGGTGATCGACCTCGATGCCGGTCCGGTCTCGATCACGCTTCCCGACGCCGGCGACCGCTTCCTGTCCCTGCAGATCATCGACGAGGACGAATACACCCCCGACGTCGTCTACGAGGCCGGTACCTACACTTACGACCGCGACAAGATCGGCACCCGGTACATGATCGCCGCGGTCCGCACCTTCGTCGACCCGAACAATCCCGCCGATGTCGACGCCGTCCACAAGCTGCAGGACGCGATCACCATCAAGCAGGACAGCAAGGGAGTCTTCGAGATTCCCCAATGGGACAAGCCCAGCCAGGACAAGGTGCGTGACGCGTTGCTGGCCCTCGCCACCACGCTGCCCGACACCAGGAACTCCTTCGGTCCTCGTGGGCAGGTCGACGAGGTTCGCCACCTGATCACCTCCGCCTCCGCCTGGGGCGGCAACCCCGAGAAGGACGCCCTCTACCTCAATGTCACGCCGCCCGACAACTCCGGTCGGGTCAACTACCAGCTGCACGTGAAAGACGTTC
This sequence comes from Nocardia sp. CA-145437, assembly GCF_050956485.1. Lineage (NCBI taxonomy): Bacteria > Bacillati > Actinomycetota > Actinomycetes > Mycobacteriales > Nocardiaceae > Nocardia > Nocardia sp. CA-145437. The sequence goes on from NZ_CP191204.1 coordinate 2,620,529, forward strand.
CCGTGGACGGTTTCTGGTCGATCAGCGTCTATAACGCCCAGGGCTACTACGAGGCCAACCCGCTCAACGCCTATTCGGTCAACAACACCACGGCCAAGAAGAACGCGGACGGCTCCTACGACATCCAGTTCGGCGGCTGCGACGGTCAGATCCCCAACTGCCTGCCCATCGAGCCCGGCTGGAACTACATGGTCCGTCTCTACCGCCCGCACCAGAACATCCTGGACGGCACCTGGACCTTCCCCCAGGTCCAGCCGATCCAGTAGTCGGAGCGCCGCGACATGCCCCGGGTTGGACGCTGTGAACTGCGGCTATGTTGCGCGGCATGGCTTCCCGCGGTAGAGGCGAGGTGACCGGCCAGACGGATTGCCAGGATCCGGAGGGCGACTCGAGCTCCGACGAGTTCGGCGCCGCCTGGACGACGGGGCTGTCGTTGACCGGGGCCGCGGTGTTGTTCGTGGTACTGCGGTTGTTCGCGGTGTCCGATTACGACCGGGAGATCATGATCATCGGGATCGATCACGTTCGTTCCCGCGAGGTGATCAAGACGATGTCGTGACGCCCGGCTCCTGGCCACGGTGGGAGCGGTGGGCGGTGTCGGGTCCCAGGGCGCGCAGAACTTCGAGGGCCTCGACGGCGGGGGAGCCGGGCGGCGGGGTGAACACGCGCAGACGCTGGTCCTCGGCCTGGGTGTGCAGGAGTTCGTAGTCGAATTCGATCGTGCCGATGTCCGGATGGCGAACGCGCACATGGCTTTCGCGGCGGACGGCGACCTCGTGGCGTCGCCAGAGGTCGGTGAACTCGGGGCTCGCGGTCTCGAGGCGTTCGATCAGAGCGGTCGAGGCCCGGTCGTAGCCGCGGCGGGTCGCGGCGGCGCGCAGGTCCGCGACGCGCAGCCGGCCCAGCCGGTCGTGTTCCTCGGCGGGATAGGCCTCACGGACCGACGGTTCGGTGAACCAGCGCCACGCGATATTGCGGTCCGATTCCGCGATGGTGCACACGCATCCGAACAGCGCCTCGGCCAAGGCGTTCTGGGCGAGCAGGTCGCCGAGGTCGGTGATGAGCTGGACCGGGGTGTCGCTCAACCGGTCGAGCAGGTAGCGCAGCGCGGGCCGCACGGCGTTCCCGGCGCGTACCCCCTCGGGCGGGCGATGACCGGCCAGCAGATACAGGTGGTCCCGCTCGTCCAGGCTCAACCGCAGGCTGTGCGCGAGCGCGGCCAGCACCTGGACCGACGGCTGGGAACTACGCGCCTGCTCGAGCCGCATCACATAGTCCGCGGACACCCCGGACAGGTGCGCCAGCTCCTCGCGCCGCAGGCCCGGCGTGCGCCGACGCGGTCCACCGGCCAAACCCACCTCCCCCGGCTGTAGTCGCTCCCGGGACCGGCGCAGGAAGTCCGCCAGCTTGTCGCGGTCCATCGTCATGCCCTCCATCCTGCGCGACCCGAAGTCGATCCTCGACCGCCCCGGAGCGCGCGCGGTCACCGGACTGCTGTCCGGCGGCGTGCGCCGGACGGGAAGCTGTAGCTGAGCATGCGCCGCAGCACCACCCGCTGCCAGTCCTGCCGCTTCAGCTCCTCCACATCGCGGGCAAGGGTGTGGTCGCGGTCATCTCGCCGTGGAACTATCCGCGCCGAATCCGGCGTGCGCCCGTTCCTCGGCCGGCCCGTCGTCGAGCGGCTGCTCGGCCGGCAATCTGCTGGATCGCGAACATGCGCGTCATCGGCGCGTTTGATCCTCGACCCTGGCCCGTCGGAACGCATTCCCGCCGCCGGCGGAGCCGGATTCTTGCGAGTCGTGTGGCAGCGCTTCGGCATTGCCGCGGCGCTGACCAGCCGCCGGCGTCGCGGGTCGGGCCGATGGCGTGCGACTGCGCGAGCGTCTCGCGCACCGGGGGCGCCCGCCGACGAGTCCGCGTCGGCCGCGCTGAGTGCGGCGCCCACGACGCTCGGGTGCGCGGAGGCTGAGGTCGCCCCTCCTCGAGGCTGGGACCGCCGCTACTAGGGAAAGCTCTCCGCTCCTCACCGCCCCGAGTTCGCGAGAAGGTCGATCACGTCGAGCGATACGAGAGGAGCCGGATATGGGTGAGGCGGAAATGCGGGAGGTCACGGTGGGTGACGCGCGGGTGCCGTATCGGGTGCTGGGTGCGGGGCATCCGTTGGTGCTGGTGCACGGCAGCGGTGCGGGCGCGCGAGCCTGGGACGGTGTGGCGGGCGCGCTCGCCACCACCAATCTGGTTGTGCTGCCGAATCTTTCGGGCAGTGATCCGGCTCGCGACGATGGCGGTGAGCTCACCGTCGAGCTGCTCGCCGAGCAGTTGGCCGCGGTTGTCGCGGATCTGGGTGCGGGGCCGGTCGATCTGGTGGGGCATTCACTGGGGGCGGTGGTGTCGGCCGCGCTGGCGGCGTGGCGGCCGGAGCTGGTCCGCAGCCTCGTGCCGGTCGCGGGCTTCGCCGGACCGGGTGACGAGTATCTGCGCAACTCGCTGACCGTGTGGCGCGATCTCCTCGGTGACGCGGCTGCTTTCGCGCGGTATTCGATGCTGCTGGCGTTCAGCCGCGCGCACCTGCGATCGATCGGTCACGCCGCGGTGGAGGAGCTCGCCGTCCGGTTCCAGTCCACCCCGGACCGCCGTCGCCAGATCGAACTGGCTCTGCGCCTGGACATTCGGGACCTGCTGCCTCGCGTCCAAGCGCCGACGCTGGTGATCGGGGCGGCCCAGGACGGGTTCCTGCCCGTGGAGAACGCCCGGGAGCTGGCGGCCGCCATCCCGGGCGCGGTGTACGAGGAAATCGATACCGGTCACGTCGTGATGGTCGAGCGGCCGCGCGAATTCGTGAAGCTGGTCAGCGATTTCATCGCCTGACCGGGGTCAGCTGGTCGGCTGCGGTCGCAGGGTGAGGCTCTGCTGGGCGTAGCCGACCGGGCCGCGCAGGTCGTGCAGGACCGTGGTGGTCAGGCCCTGGCCGCTGTGGCCGAACACCACGGAGGTGTCCATCCCGACCCACGGGGTTTCGGGCTGCCGGTACAGGTGGATGGTCATGTCCACGTTCGGGAACATCCATTTCGTGGGTTCCTGCCGGACGGCGATGCCGTTCGCGGTGTCGACCAGCGCGATGTAGGAGGCCAGCGCATCGGCGTCCTCACCCTCGATCAGGTCCACGGCGGTGGTGATCCACGCGGTGGCGCGGCCGGGTTCGGGGACGCCGACCTGCCGGGCCTCGATCGATTCGATGTAGCCGCCGGGCCAGACGGGGGTGAGGGACCACGGTGCGAGCGAGTCGGGGGCCGGCAGCCGGTCCGGTTCGCCCCCGGCGACGATGCCGGTGTCCTGCGCGCCGAGGAACCAGGCCCGCGCGCTGATGGTGTCGCGGCCGCCGATGATCACCGTGGCCTCCACCAGTTCGATGGTGCGGCCCGGCCGGATGGTCTCGACGCGAATCTCGAACTCCTCGAACGCGATCCGGCCGAGGATGTCGAAGCCGATGCGGCTCAGCACCAGGTCGGGGCGATCGGTGCGGGCGCGCAGGATCTCGTGCACGATCAGCCCGGCCACCGGGCTGAAGTGCTGTTCGCCGGAGGACCAGGCGCCGCCCGCGTGGTGAGTGGGGACGAAGCGGTGGTCGCCGACGCGCCGGAAGTAGGCGGTCTCGGGTGCGGTCGTATCCATCACGTTTCTCAACCTACGGGTCGAGTTTTGATCTGGCCAGTCGGTAGACCAGCTTTGTGGTTGATCTAACGAACCCGCCGGGCGGATATGATCGGGCGATGAGTACGACCGTGGACGAGGAAGCCGCCCCCACCGGGCGCGCGGCCCGCCGCCGTGATCGCCGCAAGGCGGAGATGATCGCGACCGCGCTGCAGATCCTGTCCGGCAGCGGCTACCAGGGCATGCGCTTCGAGGACGTCGCGGAACGCACCGACATCGCCAAAGCCACCCTCTACCACTACTTTCCGAGCAAGGACGCGCTGGTCTCGGCCGCGCTGGAGAAGCTCACCACCGATGTGCTGACCCGCCTGCGCGAAGCGCTCGACGCCGCGGCCGACCGGTCACCGGCCGAGCAGCTGCGGATTCTGATCGCCGAACAGCTGCACATCCTGACCGTGCTCTACCCCGAGGTGGGCAAGCTGTTCTCGTTCCCCGCCCCCTGGCCCGCCGAGCACAGCGAGGCCATCAAGACCATGCGCCGCCGCCACGACCGCATGTTCCGCGAGGTGATCGACCGCGGCATGGATTCGGGCGCATTCGATTGCCCCGATCCCGCGGTGGCCCTGCACTGCCTGCACGGCATTCTCAATCACGCCTCGATCTGGCTGCGTCCCGAGGCCGACCCGGACCACCGCATGCGTGACGCGGTGGTCGGCGAATCGCTGCGGCTGTTCACCCGGGGCTGATCGCGACAGGTCACTCCCGGGTGGTACTGCTAACCCGCGACGGGCTCGATCTTGTGGCGCTTGACCAGCAGGATGATCGCCAGCACCGGGTAGAGCAGGATCGGCAGCATGGTGCCCGGATAGAAGGTCTGGCCCGCGGTGATGGCGGTGCCGGTCAGCAGCGAGAAGTCGAACAGGCCGTGCAGCACGGAGTTGAGCACATTGCCGCGGCTGACTCGGCGGATCAGGTAGAAGAAGTAGCCCGCCAGGCTGACGATGATGGCCTGGGGCAGGGCGCTGAGGCCGTGGCCGACCACATTGGTCAGGTGGACCGCGCCGAAGATGATCGACGACCACAGCGCCACGCGGCCCTCGGTGAGTCCGTGCTCGCGCAGCACGGTCACGCCGAGTCCGCGGAACATGCCCTCCTCGCCCCAGCCGACGAACTGGGTGGCGATGAGCAGCAGCAGGACGTACCCGATGCCCTTGTCGGCCAGCTCCCCGTAGTTGATGCCCACCGCGATGGCGGCGATGAACGCGATCGGCACCACCCACACCCACCGCTGGGTCGGGCGGTCGTCGCGCAGAACCGGGCGGAGCCGGCCCAGGTAGGCGGTGACGCCGTAGACGAAGGCCAGTGCCAGCGCGAGCGGGATGATCATTCCGAAGAAGACGCCGCGGCTGGTGTAGAAGTCGCTCTCGCCGGTGATGTTCTTCAGGATGAGGCCGAGGCCCTGGATGATCGCCAGATAGGCGACGACCGCGACCGCGAACAGCCCGTAGGTGAAGGGCCGGCGAGTCGCCGAGGGGCTGACACGGGTGGCATCGGCGGTGCTCATGCGCAGAACCTACCGGTCATTCCTTCCGTTCGGTTGTATTCGGATCGGGCGGATCGACGAGCCTCGCCACCGCCGGGTTGTCTCACCCAGTTGGACGATTCGCCCGTTCCTCTTCCTGCCGACCCGGCGGCTCGTCAGTCTGGTCGGATGCCCATCAGTGTGGAGGGAGCAGCGTGACCGAGCCCGCGCCGCCCGCGAATCCGCTCCGGCTGTCCGAGCTCGGTGCGGACCCGGCGGCGGTGCTGCGGCTGATCACCCATTTCGACGCCTTCGACGAATCCGCCGCGAACGCCGACACGGTGATTCGCGCCGCCGCGCTCCTGGCCGAATGCCCGGCCGGCGCGAGCTGGCCCTCCGGCACCGTGATCCGCTACGACGCCGCGGGCCGGCTGCTCCCCGCCACGGCCGCCCCCGCCGACGCATCCGGCTCGGACCCGGCCGTCTGGCTGGAGCGTCACCCGCCGACCTCGCTTCCGGTGGCGTCGGGCACGGACGGGGGCCACGCGCAGGAAGCGGATCGTGCGCGCGAAGGGACCGCTCTCCGAGTCGATGGCCGACCCGGCGATTGCGGTGCGGATGTCGACGGCACGCGGAATCGTCTGCGCGGCAACGAGGTCCGGACGGGCGCGCAGGAGTCGCCGCCGCAGCAGTGGCCCGCGGATACGTCGGCCCGGCCGCATCCCTTGGACGGCGTGGTGCTCGATCGGCTCCGGCATTGTCTGCGGGTGGTGGCGGCGCGGCAGGTGGCCGATCCGCTGCGGATGGATGATCCGGCGCTGCTGGAAGTGGTGCTGTCGGAGAAGGAGCGGCGGGAGGATCGGGTGCGGGCGATGCGGCTGCTCGGTCTGGATCCCGGCCGCGCCACGCGGGTGCTCGCGGTGACCGGGCCAGGGGCGGCGGAGGCCGTGCGGATCATCGGCGAGCACGTGCCGATCCTGCGGCAGGCGGTGATCGGGGCGACGACGGCCGTGCTGGTCCAGGATCTGGCCGCCCTGGGGGGATTCGACGGTCGCGGCGTGATCGGTCATCTGGCCGCTGTTCTCGGGGCGGGCAGCTCCACGCGGCAGCCCGGCCCCCGTGCGGCGGGTTCCGCGGCGACGCCCCGCGGCGGCGAGGATTCCGCGTCCGGCCCCGGGCGGCCCTCCATGGTGGATCGCGGTCTGTCGGACACCTTGAACGCTGCTGTGGTACAGGCCTTTCCGGCCTCTCAGACTGGCGCGGCCGGTCCCTGGATCGGGGTGGGCGAGCGGTTGCCCGCGCTGGCGGCGGCCGCGTCGTGGGAGCAGGCGCGGCGGGCCTTGCGGTTCGCGTCCTCGACGTGGCACGGGCGCAGGGTGATCGCGTTCGAGCGCTTGGGGGCGCTGGAGCTGCTCGCGGATCTGCCGGTGCAGCGCCTGCTGGGAACCGCGGATGTGACGCGGATCAACGAATTCGCCGCGACCGAGGCGGGTGCGCTCGTGGTCGACACCCTCGAAGCGTTCTGTGTCTTCGGCACGCTGCGGCGCACCGCGACCGAGCTGCATCTGCATCACTCGACGGTGGCCGCGCGAATCGCCCAGGTGGAGGCCGTGATGGGCTGGGATGTCGACGACGCGCTGGACCGGTTCACGGCCACGCTGGTGTTGTTCGTGCGCCGGATGGCGCTGTCGTCCGCGCAGTTGGCGGGTCCGTCCGCGGTCGACCCGACAAGCGTCGGGTCCCGGCGGTGATACCGGCGACGGGCGGCGGGTGATCCGGGTCACGTCGATGGCCGACGATCGATGGGCACGGCACCGCCGCCGTTGCGGGAGAAGGAGATTCACAGCATGGCCATCGTGGAACCCACCAAGACCTGGAAGCTGCTCGAGGAGCGGCTGGCCGTCACCACCAACGAGCGCCACCGTCAGGTGCTCTCGATCGTCATCGATCACATGAAGGCCGAGGCCGTGCCGGATCTCGACGGTCTGATGAAGACCCTGACGGCGGAGCCGGACTACCACTTCTGGCAGTTCGGCCAGGATGTCGGCCCGAAGGGCTGGGACGGCGTGCGCGACTACTACGCGGCGTTCGTGGAGAGCAAGTCCAACATCCTGGAGTTCGAGCTGGACCGCCTGCTGGTCGACGACGACTGCGTGGTCACCGAGGGCTATCTGCGCCAGATCTACCCCGGCGCGTACGCCGCCCAGATCGGCCTCCCGGTCGAGGACCCCGAGGCCGACTACCTGATCTCGTTCCGTCAACTGCTGCTGTGGCCGGTGGACGAGGCGGGTCTGATCATCGGCGAGGACTCCTACCACTCGGGTCCGGTGGAGATCCGCAAGCTGTCGTTCGAGGAACTGCCCAGCGAATACGTCGAACTCGTGTACCCGGGTATGTGACAACGGCGAGACTCGGCAGATGGAAGGCGAATCGGACATGACGGACCTATCAGTGGCGACCCCGGCGACCCCGGCGGCGCCGGCCCCGGTCGAGCGGCGCGCGGACATCGCGAGCCTGCTGCTCGACCGGCTCGGTGACGAGCGGCTCGGCCTGCGCACCCGGGAGCGGGACTGGACCTGGGACGCGGTGGTGCGGGAGTCGGCGGCGCGCGCCGAACTGGCTCGCGACCTGCGGCGCGACGGGCCGTTCCACATCGGTGTGCTGCTGGACAATGTGCCCGACTTCGTCTTCTGGCTAGGTGCGGCCGCGCTGGCGGGCGCGACCGTGGTCGGCATCAATCCCACGCGTGGCAACGCTCAGCTGGAGGCCGACATCCGCTATGTCGACTGCCAGCTGATCGTCACCGACACCGCCGGCATGGCCCGGCTCGGCGCGCTGGACCTGGGCCTGGAACCGGACCGGTTCCTGCTGGTGGACGATCCGGCCTATGCCGAGCGGGTGGCGGCGCACGCGGCCGAGCCGGTCGCGCACGCCGGTGCCGAGGCCCTGCTGCTGTTGCTGTTCACCTCGGGCACGACCGGCACCTCGAAGGCGGTCAAGTGCACCCAGCGCCGCCTGGCCATCCTCGGCTACGCGGCCAGCGACAAGTTCGGGCACATCCGCGAGGACGTGGACTACTGCTGCATGCCGCTGTTCCACGGCAACGCGATCATGGCGTTGTGGGCTCCGGCGCTGGTGAACGGTGCGACGGTGTGCCTGACCCCGAAGTTCTCCGCCACCGGATTCCTTTCCGACGTGCGGTATTTCGGTGCGACCTTCTTCACCTACGTGGGCAAGGCGCTGGGCTATCTGCTCGCCACCCCGGCGACCCCCGAGGATGCCGACACCACCCTGGTCCGCGGTTTCGGCACCGAGGCGTCGGTGGCCGACCAGGCCGAGTTCCGCCGCCGCTTCGGCGCCGAACTGTTCGAGGGGTACGGCTCGAGTGAGGGCCCGGCCCTGGCGGCGCTGGATCCGGAGGCTCCGGCCGCCGCGCTGGGCCGTCCGGCGCATCCGGGCGTGGCGGTCGTGAATCCGGACACACTCGAGGATTGTCCGCGCGCGGTATTGGATGAATACGGTCGCGTATTGAATCCGGACGAATCGGTCGGCGAGATGGTCGACAAGGCGGGCGCGATCGTATTCGAGGGCTATTACAAAAACGATGTCGCGGATGCCGAACGTTTGCGGAACGGTTGGTATTGGACAGGTGACCTGGGCTATATCGACGAAGCCGGATTCCTGTATTTCGGCGGCCGGAAAGGCGATTGGCTGCGCGTCGACGGCGAGAACACCTCGACGCTGTCCATCGAACAGGTCATCCGGCGGCACCCGGCGGTCATCGCCGCCGCGGTCTACGGTGTGCCCGATCCGCGCTCGGGCGACCGTGTGATGGCGGCCATCGAGGTCGCGGACCCGGACGCCTTCGACGCCGCCGAGTTCGCCGAATTCCTCACGGCCCAGGACGATCTCGGCTCCAAGGGTGCGCCGCGCCTGCTCCGTGTCTCCGGCAGCCTCCCGGTCACGGGATCGAACAAGGTGCTCAAACGTGAACTCCAGGAACAGCGCTGGCACACCGGCGAGCTGCTCTTCCGCTGGTTCGGCCGCGGGAAGCCCGAATACGAACCCCTGACCGATTCCGGCAAATTGGAACTCGAAGCCGAGTTCGTCTCATTCGGTAGAGGGAACCTGTTCTAGCCCTGATTCGGTGACCTGCGCGGACTTTCGTTACCATGAAGTTATCGAAGGTTCTGCAGGGAGGGTTGCCTTGTCTCACGACAGTCATGGGTCCGAAGAACAAACGCCGAAGGGGCTCACCGACGGCGCGCCGTTGCACGTCGATCTCACCGATACCGATCGCCGGATTATCGACGCGATCATCGCGCCGTCGCGGGCCTGGTTCAGCCCGCGCTTCTACGGGATGGAGAACTTCCCGCTCGAAGGCCCGGTGCTGCTCGTCGGCAATCACAGCCTGGCGGGCGGCACCGACGCGCCGCTGCTCGCGCACGAGATCCTGGTGCGCCACGATCGGCTGGTGCGGGGGCTCGCCGAGAACGTCCTCATCGACGTGCCGGGGCTGCGAGATGTGTTGCACCGCTGGGGAATCGTGCGCGGCAACCGCCGCAACTGCACCACGCTGCTCGAGCAGGGCGAAGCGGTGGCGGTGTTCCCGGGCGGCGGGCGCGAGGCCATGCGCGGCAAGGGCCAGAAGTATCAACTGGTGTGGGAGGGTCGCACCGGCTTCGCCAAGATGGCCATCGCGACCGGCGCGCCCATCGTCCCGATCGCCATGGTCGGCGGCGACGATGTGTTCGACATCGTCTTCGACGGCGACCACCCGGCCATGTTCCCGGTCCGCAAGGCCGTCGAGGGCCTGGGCCTGCGCTCGACCCTGACCCCGCCGCTGATCCGCGGGCTGGGTCCCACCCTGGTCCCCAAGCCGGAGCGCTTCTACTTCTCGCTGGGCACGCCGATCGACACCAGCCCCTGGCGCGACATCCCCGACACCGACGCCGCGGCGAACGAACTGCAGGCCGTGGTGAAGAAGGCCCTCGAAGGCGAACTGGACTTCCTGCTCGGCGAACGCGACCGGGACCGCGGTCGCAGCCTGCTGGGTCGCGCCCTGGGCCGCTTCGGCCTCTAGATCCGACTCCATGAATCCCCGGTAGGTTTACCCGGGTTCAGGACCTCCGTTCCGCGACGTCAATGGCGACTGTCGCAGTTCGGACCACTTTCTCGGCCCGTGAAGTTAACCTCCGTTCGACTTTCGAGTACGGTATTGAGCACAGGCGATGGTGCCGATGTGGTCACTGTAGGAGGTTGGCGTGGAGCGCACCCTTTTCGAACCCGAACACGAGCTGTTCCGGGAGTCGTTCCGTAAGTTTCTCGATCAGCATGTGGCCCCGAACCACGAGCAGTGGGAGCACGACGGCGTCGTCGATCGCTCGGTCTGGCTCGAGGCCGGCAAGCAGGGATTCCTCGGCATGGCGGTGCCGGAGCAGTACGGCGGCGGGGGCGAGTCCGACTTCCGCTACAACGCCATCGTGACCGAGGAGGTCACCAAGGGCATGTACTCGGGCCTGGGTTTCGGCCTGCACAATGACGTGATCGCGCCGTATCTGCTGGAACTGGCGAACGAGGAGCAGAAGCAGCGCTGGCTGCCCGGCTTCTGTTCCGGCGAGATCATCACCGCGATCGCGATGACCGAGCCCGGCACGGGTTCGGACCTGCAGGGCATCAAGACCCGCGCGGTGAAGGACGGCGACGACTGGATCCTCAACGGCTCCAAGACTTTCATCACCAACGGCATCAATGCCGACATCGTGATCGTGGTCGCCCAGACCGACCCGGCCGCGGGCGCCATGGGCTTCTCGCTGCTGGTGGTCGAGCGCGGCATGGCCGGTTTCGAGCGCGGCCGCAATCTGGACAAGATCGGCCTCAAGGCGCAGGACACCGCCGAGCTGTCCTTCGCCGACGTCCGCGTCCCCGGCAAGAACCTGCTGGGCACCGAGGGGCAGGGCTTCATCCACCTGATGCAGAACCTCCCGCAGGAGCGCCTGTCCATCGCCGTCATGGCCGCCGCCGCCATGGAGGGCTGCCTGGAGCTGACCTGCCAGTACGTGCGCGACCGCAAGGCCTTCGGCAAACCGATTGGCGCACTGCAGAACACCCGTTTCGTGCTGGCCGAGCTGGCCACCAAGACCACCGCGGTCCGGGTCTTCGTCGACCGCTGCATCGAACTGCTCAACGATCGCAAGTTGAGCGTCGAGGAGGCCGCCATGGCCAAGTGGTGGTCGACCGAGGAGCAGCTCGACCTGATCAACCGCTGCCTGCAGCTGCACGGCGGCTACGGCTACATGCGCGAGTACCCGATCGCCAAGGCCTACATGGATGCCCGCATCCAGACCATCTACGGCGGCACCACCGAGATCATGAAGGAGATCATCGGCCGCAGCCTGAAGCTGACCTGACCCGGGTGACGGCCGCCGCGGCAGGTGACCGGAATATGTTCCGCGTCACCGGTTTCCGCGGCGGCCGGGCCCGATGCCGGGTGGCGACGCCCGGCATCGGAGACTCCTCCGATCCGCAGTGGGCCCGAGTGGTCCGCCGGCCGACACGCGATGGGTTGCTCTAATGTTGCCCTGTTGTTGATGGGCTCTGTCAAAATGGTCCGGACCTTGTCTTATGGCTGGACTTTCGCCTCGTCAGCGCAGGCTCCACGGTCGGTAGCTGCTGATGTTCCGGGGCGTCGGCAGAGCATCCTGGAGGAGCCGGGCGTATGCAGGGATCACGGAGCGACCGCCGGACCACCTACCGTGACCTGGATCGGCGCTCGAATCAGCTGGCGCACTTGCTCATCGGACTGCGGGTCGTGCCCGATGCGGTGCTCGCGGTCGGCATGCCGTGCTCGCCGGAATGGGTGCTGGCGGTCACCAAGCGTCCATTTGCCCTGTCTGGGCCCTCGGATCTGTCATGATCCCATCGGGACCGGCGGCGGGCCGGATCACCGAGGAAAGGCGTGTCGCGTGAGTTCAGAGCTGGTTGTCCGCACCCTCGAAGACGGCGTCGCCACCCTCACCCTGAATCGGCCCGAGAAGCTGAACGCCCTGACCGCGGGCAGTTTCGAGGAGCTGCGCGCCCACCTGGACGCGCTGTCCGGCGCGGACGTGCGCTGCATCGTCCTCACCGGCGCGGGCCGCTCCTTCTGCGCCGGGCACGACCTGGAGTCGCTCGCCGCGGGCGACGCCGTGGAATCGCGCTACGACGAGGCCAAGACCGTCACCATGCTCGAGGAGTTCCCGGTCCCGGTGATCGGCAAGATTCGCGGCCACTGCTTCACCGGCGGCCTCGAACTCGCCCTGGCCTGTGACTTCCTGGTGGCCGGTGACACCGCGCAGTTCGGTGACACCCACAGCCAGTGGGGCCTGGCCCCGGTCTGGGGCATGTCGGTCCGGCTCCCCGAACGCGTCGGCATGGCCCGCGCCAAGGAACTCAGCTTCACCGCCCGCCGCATCAGCGGTGTCGAGGCCGCTGACATCGGCCTGGTGAACCACTGCGTCTCCGACGTCGGCCTCGACGAGTTCGTCGCCCGCCTGGCCGCCCAGATCGCCGCCAACTCAGCGGGCTCGAACCGAATCTACAAGTCCCTCTACGCCAATTCCCGCGACCTGCCCCGCGCCGAGGCCCTGCAGACCGAAACCGACCTCCCCTTCGGCATGCCCGACGACGCCATGGAGCGCCTGACCCGGCGCTGACGCCACCGTCCCGGCGGCGCTCCGGGTCAGACCTCGAGGGTTTCCTCGATGTCGCGCAGGCGGTGCCGGGCCAGGGCCAGGTTGCCGCGGGTGCGGTCGATCGCCACGTACAGGAACAGGCCGCGGGAGCGGCGGCCGCGCAGGGGGCGCACCAGGTGGTACTGGTTGTTCAGGGTGATGAGCATGTCCTCGATCTCCTCATTGAGGCCGAGTTGCTCGATGGTGCGCAGTTTGGCCCGCACCACTTCGGTATTGCCGGCCGACGCCACCTCGAGATCCAGGGATTTCGAGCCGCCGAGCATGCCCAGGGGCATGCCGCTGCCGTAGTCGACGACGGCGGCGCCGATGGCGCCGTCCAGCATCATCATGTCCTTCAGGGCAACTTCCAAGTCCGCCATGGGTTTTCCTCTCCTAGCCGTGACGGGTTCTCGCGATCGGTGACGCTACGCCCGTACGGGCCCCACGGTATGTGGTTTGCTGAAGAATTCCGCAAGGTACGCAATTAACAATTTACGCAATCAGATAGAACGGGCGGTCATGAAAAAACGTGCGGGCGCAACCGTTTCCGGTTGCGCCCGCAGGCATCACCTCAACGGGTCAGCCGCAGAGGCTGCCCGGGGCCGTGGCCGCCTCCAAAATCAGCGCGGCCTCCGCGTCCTCGCCCGCGCCACCCGGCAGCCGCGTCGACAGGTGCTCCCGGGGCACGCCGGCCGCCAGCGCCGAGCAGTACGCCTTGCCCAGATCGACGGCCGCGAGCTTCTGGTCCAGATCGACCAGGATGTCCCCGTGCTCCTCCAGGTAGCTGACGAACACCTGCTCCTGCCCGGTGAGCGCGCGCTCCGCGGCGGCCACTCCGGCGGTCGCGCCCATCGTGGCGGCAGCGGCGGCAACCAGTGCGAAACCCGAAGCGAGACGGCTCTTCTTACCCACGAACTCTCCTTCAACATCGAATGAACCCGGCGAGCGTACCGCGCGCCCGGCCGATGGCCTCGTTGTCGAAGGTGACGGGCTCGGACTACTTCAGCGCCGCGTCCAGCAGCGTCACCCCGGCGGTCAACGCCGCGCCGGCGACCGGCCAGCTGGTGCCCGCCGGTTGGGTCGACAGCACCACGACGGCGTACCGGTAGGGCTGATCCGGCGAGGTGCCGACCAAGCCCGTGGTGTCGAGGGTGGTCGACGAATTCAGGTCCATCCAGCCCTGTTTGACCGCCCAGCTCTTGCGGGCGAGAGCGTCGGGGATGCCGAAGAACTGATCGGTGCCGTCGGCGGCGGTCCGCGCGGCGTCGCGCAGCGCGCCCAGGATCAGATCGCGGGTCGCGGCCGGGGCCGTGGTGGTGATGTAGCGGAAGATCGCCACGACATCGCGTGGGGTGGTGAGGGTTTCGCCCCACTGCGCGGTGTCCTCGGGCGCGGTGGTGGCGGTCAGCCCGATCGCCGCGACCATCCGATCGATGATCGCGTTGTTGCCGCCGGCCTCCCAGAGCTGATCGGCGATGTCGTCGTCACTGGCCGAGAGCATCTGGGTCACCTTCGTCGCGGTGTCCGGATCCGATTGCGCGCCTTGGCTTCCCAAGGTATCGAGCGCGATCAGGAGCTTGACCACCGACGCGGTGTAGAACTGCTGGTCGGCATTGAGACTGGCGATGGCCGTCCCGGTGGTGGTGTCCACCACGTCGATCCCGACCGTGGTGCCCGGCGAGGCCGCCTGGATGGCGGTCTGCATCTGCTGGGCGATGGCGGTCACCGAGATGGGATGCGGCGCGGCCACCGCCGCGGTGGCCTCCGGCGCCCGACCCGGACCGGCCTGGTCGTGCGAGGTGGCGAAGGCGGCGGGCGCGCCCAGCGCCGACAAGGCGACCACGGCGACGAGGCCTCCGGTCGCGATCCACGACCACCGTGCGCGCGGGGTGCGGGCCTGAATCGAGCTCATGCTCCATTACATCGACACGAAGCTCGAGACATTTCCAGCGGAAACCTGTCAATTTCCTGTTAAGCACGCGTCGATCTGATCTCGGTTCGGCGACGGCACTGACCGGCTATTTTGTGGCGAACTAAGATAATCGCTGGGTTGGGAACCATTCCGGTGGAGACAACCATGAGCGCATACCGTGAGATCTTCCGAAATGTCCTCATAAGAAGTCTCGCCCCGGTCGGATTCGGGGTGCTGGCGCTGATTGTCCCGGTGTTCGCACACGCCGACGCGGACTATGGAAGCGGCTGTGCTCTGAACTCCGACAACACATCAGCAACTGTGGACTCGCTCCGGTTCGCATGTGCGCCCGAGCAGCTGGACGCGATCTATCGGGACGCCCCGCGCGGCGACGTCCCGGTCGGCGCGAAGGACGGCTGGGTCGCCGCACCCCTCCAGAGGCAGTCCTGGACACCGCTGGTCTGGATCGGCAAGGACTTCTACACCGGTCCCACCGGCGGATACGTGCAGAACCGCCTGACCCCCGCAGGTCTGGAAGCCTGGCCCGCCACGGTCTATGCCGGGCCGTCCGTCGTCGACGGCGGGCCCGCCTGGATCCTCGACTACGCCCCGTCTCCGACCCCGAACGTGTACGACGAGATCCGCCAGGTCACCCCCGGCGTGTGGCTCGGCTACACGTGGTTCCGCCTGGGCGGCAACTTCGTACCGCAGTTGAGTTTCGTCCTGGCCTGAGCCGCCGGCGGCTTCGGATCAGCGCGCACGTAACCGTCGTGCCCGGTGGTCTCGGATTGATAGACGTGGACTCCGTTGTCCACGAAAGGAATTCGATGACCACCTCGCTGCTTCTTCCTGCCCGCGTCCGGGTCGTGCGGTCATGAGCGCGCCCGCGGAAACCGAGGTGTGGGCGCCGGTCGGGCGCACCGTGGGGGCGGTGTGCGCGGTCGGGATCCTCGTGGTCGGGCAGTTGTACGTGGTGCTGCCGGTGCTGAATCGGCTGGCGGCGGACTGGGATACGTCCACATCCGCGGCCACCTGGATGACCACGGCCTTCGGGCTGGCCTACGGGGCGGGCTTCCTGGTGACCGGACCGCTGTCGGACCGGTGGGGGTGGCGGCCGGTCATCGTCGGCGGGCTGACGGCCACCGTGGTCAGCACCCTGCTGGTGGCGGCCGCGCCGGGGCTGGTGACCGGGCTGTCGGCGCGAATCCTGCAGGGGCTCACGGCGTCGTTCTTCGCCCCCGCGGCGTTCGCCTATCTGTCGGAGCGGATCGCGCCGGAGCGCAGGATCTTCGCGCTCACCTGCCTGACGAGTTCGTTCCTCGGGGCGGGGGTGGTCGCGCAGGTGCTGGCGCAGCTCATCGGGAACGCGCTGGGCTGGCACGCGATCTTCGTGGCCGGGGCGATCGCGTTCGCGGTTTCGGCCGTGGTGCTGCGGGTGGTGCTGCAACCGCCGATCCGGTCGGCGGATCCCCTGACGGCCGACGGTGATGCGGGAACCGCTGTGGCGCCGTCGCGGTCGGTGTTCGCGCCGTTCGTGGATCTGCTCCGGCAATCCCGCCTCGCCCTGCTGTATCTGAGCTGCCTGGCGATCCTGGGCTCCTTCGTGGGCGTCTACACCGGCATCCAGCTCGCCCCGCCCGAGGGTGTGGGCTCCGGCAACGGCGCGCTGCTCGCCCTGCGGGCCAGCGCGATTCCCGCCATGGTGGCGATTCCGCTGCTCGCCGGGCGGCTCGGCGGCATCGCCCCGGCCACCCGGCTGGTCGCCGCGCTGGGGACCGCCGCGCTCGCCGTGGCCGTGACCGCGGTGCCGCTCGGCGGGCTCTGGGTGGCGGTGTGGTTGTTCGTGTTCGTCGCCGCCATCGCGGTGGCCGCCCCCGCCGCCGTCCAGACGATCACGGTCCGCGCGGGTGCGGCCCGCGGCGCGGCCACCGCGCTGTACACCTTCGCCCTGTTCGTCGGCGCGAGCGCGGGCCCGCAACTGGCCAATCTCGTGGCCCGGCACGGCTATTCGGCGGTGGCCCTGGCGGTCGCGGCGCTCTCGGCTTCAGGCGCCGTTCTGGCCGCCGCGGCCGGGTTTCGATCGGCGTGGTTGAAATGATTCTCGAAAGTATCTGCCCCCCATACTGTTTCGCTCACGGTCATGAGTTCCAGCGCGAAGCCCCGGCTCGCTGGGCGGCAACCCTCCGGGCGGTGGGGTGCTCCGGGTGACGACCGGATGGCGGCGAGCGTCGCCATAAGCGTCTTGTTCTCGGAGGGAAAATGTCTGTAGCTCAGCTCGATTCAGCGTCCGCGACCGTGGCGGAGGTGGCCGTCGGCGAGGTGCTGCTGGTGGCCGATCGGTTCCGCGGGATCGCCGCGGATGATCGCGCCTTCACCGTGTCCGGTCTGGTGGCCGCGCTGCGCGCGGGTCGCTGGCGGACGGCGGAGGTGCCGCTGACCGTGCGGCTCGGGCAGGGGGTCACCCGCCACGATCTCGACTACGTCGAGCACGTGGCGATCGTGCACGCCCCGGCGGGTTTGCGGGTGGCCGGGGCGGTCGCCGAACCGGCCCCGCGCCACCAGGTGCACAAGTATCAGCACTCGAATGTGCTGCTGGCCGAGCTGGTCCGGGAATCGGAGACCGCGTTCCGGGCGGATCTGCGGATCCACGGCGACAACGAACTACTGCTCGACCATCAGACCGGCGAGCACGTGCAGGGGATCGTGATCGTGGAGGCCGTGCGCCAGCTGTTCCTCGGCGCGTTCGAACTGGAGTACGGCCGCCGCTGGCCCGAACAGCACTTCTACATCGTCTGGAACAGCATCGAATTGGAGTTCAAGTCCTTCCTGTTCCCGCTGCCGGCCACCCTGCACGCCACGCTGACCCCGGTGTCCATCGACGATCCGGGGAAGCTGGAATTCAGCATCGAGGTGGAGGTGCGCCAGCTCGGCCGCGCCGTCGCCACCACCCGCATCGGCTACGCCGCACTGCCCAGCGAGCGCATCTCGCAGATCGAACGGCACAAGGCGGCCAAGGCGATCGCGGCCTACCTCGACGAGGTGGCATGAGCGCGGGCGCGGCGTTCTTCGACGTCGACGAAACCCTGATCACCGTCAAGAGCATGTTCGCGTTCCTGCGGTTCTGGCTGGCCGAGAACGGCGACGACGGCGGCGAATACGCGCGCCTGACCGGGGAGATCCAGCAACGGGCCGCCGCGGGCACACCGCGGGAGGAGGTGAATCGGCACTACTACCGGGCCTATCGCGGAGTCGAGGCCGCGGCGCTGGACGCGGCCGGGCGGCGCTGGTTCGCGGAATTCGCCGCGAGCGACACCGTCTACTACACCGATGCGGTGGAAAGGCTGCGCGCACACCGCGATTCCGGGCACGCCACGGTGCTGCTGTCGGGCTCGTTCGGCGCGGCCGTCGCACCGGTGGCGACGGCGGTCGGGGCCGACCACGTCATCACCACCGTGCCCGTCGCCGACGAGCACGGCGTGCTCACCGGCGAGGTGTGGCGGCCCATGATCGGCGAGGCCAAGGCCGCGGCCGTCACCGAGTTCCTGCGCGAACACGCGATCGCGCGGGAGAACAGTTACGGCTACGGCGATCACGCCAGCGACCTGCCGTTCCTGCGGGCCGTCGCGCACCCCGGCTATCGCGGTGACGACGCGGTGCTCGCCGTCCACGGCACCGGCTGGATCCACCTGTCCGACCGGGTCGGCGCGTCCGTCGACGACCCCGGCCGCCTTCTCTCCGACCAGGAGGTGCTCTCCGTATGGTGACCAAGCGTTATGAACTGACCCCGACCACGCAGGGGCCGCTCTACCCGCCGAGCGAAGTGCTCGACGCGGACGGCGATTTCATCGTCGTGGGATACCTGACCGTCCCGGGGCCCGGCGGCACCGTCACCCGACGCTGGGGGCGGGCCATCGTCGCGGCCGGCACCCCCGTGCCCGCTTTCGGTGGGCTGGCGGCCTACACGATCGTGCGGGAACTGCCCGACGAGTTGTCGGCGGAGGACGCGGCGGGGGTCCTGCACACGCTGCCGCTCCCGCTGCCCGCCAACAACTATCCGGTGGTTTTCGCTCCCGATCAGCTCCCCGAGGCCGCGAGCGTGACGCGGCCGAGCTACCCGTTCCACGAGACGCCCATCCCGGATTTCCGGCCCGAGGACGGACGCAGGCTGACCGGCCCGGTGACCCTGGGGGACTGGCTGCGGGCACGCGGCACCCTGGACGTGACCGTGGACCTGGACGATGCGCGGCAGGCGGAGTTCCGGTTCGAGTTCACCGGGCTCATTCCGGATTCGCTGTACACGGTGATGTCCTTGCGGGCCAAGGACTTGGACCCGGACGCGCCCACCCGGCCCGGGCCGCTGGGCGTGCCCAATGTGTTCGTCACCGACGAGCACGGCACGGCGAGCTATCGTGCGGTGCTGCCCAACCCGTTCCCGGATCCGGCGCTGCCGGGCGCGAACCGCATCATCAGCGTGGTCGTGCTCTGGCAGAGCTACCAGCAGAACTACGGCGGCGCGATAGGGCATTTCGGGCTGGGCGGTGATATCCACGCCCAGCTCAAACTGCCGGACCCGTCCTTCGACGAGTTCCAGACCACCGACTGAGGCCGGTTACCGCGCGGCGCGGTACACCCGTCGCGCGGTGAGCACCAGCGGAATCTGCAGTGGGAGGCGGAGCAGGGCACCGGCTTTCAACGGCAGGGCGCGGTCGCTGCTCAGCCAGTCGTAGGCCATGTACAGGTTGCCGGGGAAGACGGCGACGAAGAGCAGGGCGGCGAGCCGCGCGCCCAGGCCGCGGGTGCGCGGGATCGCGAGCAGGGCGCCCACGGTCAGCTCGGCCGCGCCCGAAACGTGGGTGTAGGCGCGGGGTTCGCCCGGCAGCTGGGGCGGGATCAGGGTGTCGAACGGTTTGGGCATGAGGAAGTGCAGGGTGCCCACACCCAGCAGCAGGCCGGCGAGCGCGAGGGCGCGCCCCCGAATTCCATTGGTGCCGACGGGGTGGATTGTCGCTGGAGAGTGCGACAGATCTGCTGTCATTGGTGCAGCATAACCGGTTGGTATGTATTGCTCGGAGGGCGGCGGGGATCCGCGTTTCCGGGCGGTGTGTCGTCGTCGGCGAGTGGCCGATCACCAAGGGATAGCGCACAATTAGGCTGCCGTCCGGGTCGAGCAGGGGATGTTATGAAGGCGCACAAAGGGCTTGCGATGGCCCTGCTGGTCCTGAGCATGACGATCGGATGCTCGAAGGAGGCCGCCACCCATCCGGCCAACGCGCCCGCTCAGGCGGTTCCGCAGCCCGCGCCCAAACAGAGCAATTCCGCGATCCCGGTCGGGCCCGGACCCCAGGGCACCTACACCGTGCAGGCGCAGCCCGCGCCCGGCAGCTGCCACTACCGCAAGACCGCCGACGGCCAGCCGCTGCCCGACCCGGCCTGCACGCCGGGCGCGCTGAATCCCACAGTGACAGCGGCCAATCTGGCCGACACCATCTGTAAGTCGGGATACACCGCTTCGATTCGGCCCAACAGCACTATCACCGGCCGCGAGAAGACCGAGAACATCAAGTCCTACGGCTACAACGGCGACCCCCGCGACGGCGAGTACGACCACCTCATCTCCCTCGAACTCGGCGGCGACCCCAATGACGCGCACAACCTGTGGGTCGAGCCGCCGTCCCCGGGGCACAAGGACGGGGCGGGGCCGAACAACCCCAAGGACGGCGTCGAGTCCAAGCTGCACACGCTGATCTGCGACGGCAAGGTCGCCCTCAGCGACGCGCAGGTCGCCATCGCGACCGACTGGACGACCGCACTGGCCACGGTGGGCTTCCCTGCCGGCAAGTGAGTGCGGGGCGCGCGTCGGCCCCGGCGTGCCGCCGCGAAACCACCTCACGCTGATGCCACCGGCCTACGATCGAACGATGCCGGCGTCGCAGGACCGCTCGACCATGATCGAGGGCCGGGTCGTGCACAAGCTGAACAACGCCCTGGAGATCACCTTCAGTGTGGGGCCCGAGGACGCGCTGGCCACCGGGGTGCAGGGCGCGGGCAACGGATTCGCGGCCAAGGCCGCCATCCTGTTCGGCTTCAAGAACGGCGGGACCGGCCGCCATCGCATCACCTACGCCGACGGATCGGTGGTGTGGGTGGAGTCCAAGGACTCCGCGCCCACCGTCATCAGCCGCGGTGACGGCACCTCCATCGGCTCGATCCAGCGCGCCGACACCTCCACGGCCGTCGGATCCACGGCGGGAACGCTTTTCCATTTCGTGCCCGACCCGGACGAGCCCCGCACACCCGAACTGTTCCGGCTGCTCGTGCTCGACCGCATGGGCGCGGAGGTCGGCCGGCTCGACGTGGTGCGCACCGCGGGCGGCTGGACCGTGCGCCGGCTCGTGAACGACGTCTACAACGAGTCGTTCTGGTGGGATCGAGCGGGACAGCCGCTGCCGGTGCCGATCCTGGGCACCCGGCTGTGGCTGAAGCACCCGCTCGACCCCGTGGAACGCGATGTGCTGCTGGGGGTGTGCGTGGACATCGCGCTCGGGCTGCGGCCCTACATCACCGCCATGCGCTAGCCGTCAGTCCGCGACCTTGATGATCAGCTTGCCGACGTTCTTGCCGGTGAGCAGACCCTGGAAGGCCTCGACCGCGTTCTCCAGACCGTCGACGATGTCCTCGAGGTAGGTGAGCTTGCCCTCCGCGATCCACTGCGCCGCGGTCGGCCGGAACTCGCCGATCTGATCCCAGAACTCCGACACGATGAAGCCGCGCACGGTCAGGCTCTTGCGCAGGATGTTCGAGGTGAGCAGCGGCAGCCGGTCCGGGCCGGGCGGCAGATCGGTGTCGTTGTAGTTGGCGACCAAGCCGCACAACGGAACCCGGGCATAGGTGTTCAGCCGCGGCAGCACCGCGTCGAACACCGCGCCGCCGACATTCTCGAAGTACACGTCGATGCCGTCCGGGGTGTCGGCGGCCAGCTGCTCGGCGAAATCGGGTGCGCGATGGTCGATCGCGGCATCGAAGCCGAAGCGGTCCCGCAGCAGCGCCACCTTCTCCGGGCCGCCCGCGATGCCGACGGCCCGTGCGCCCTGGATCTTCGCGATCTGGCCGACCGTCGCGCCGACCGGGCCGGTCGCGGCCGCGACCACCACCGTCTCGCCCGGCTTCGGACGGCCGATGGTGAGCAGCCCCGTGTAGGCGGTCAACCCCGGCATGCCGAGCACGCCGAGCGCGGTGGTGAGCGGCGCGGCCGCCGGATCCAGCTTCTGCAACGCCTGCACGTTCTCCACCGAATGCGACTGCCATCCGGCCCAGCCGAGCACGATATCGCCGGGTTGCAGTGCCGGATCGGTGGATTCGATCACCCGCGACACCGCGCCGCCGCACATGGTGTCGCCGACCTCGACCGGCGGCGCGTAGGACGGCGCGTCGCTCATCCGCCCGCGCATGTAGGGGTCCAGCGACAGATACAGCGTCTGCAACAGCGCCTCGCCCGGCCGCGGGGGCTCGAGCTCCACGGTCTCGGTCCGGAAGTTCTCCTGCTCGGGCATCCCGACCGGGCGGGAGGCGAGCACTATGCGGGTGGATTTCATGCGTACATTGTGGCGATTTCGTGGGGATTCGCGCCCGGGTTCGGAGTGCCCGTCCTCGTCACCGGGATTCGCCAGCATGATGGGTGGCATGGCTGAACAGATGAACACATGCGCGGACTGCTGATCCTGCTGGTCGTGCTGGCGATCGCGCTGATCGTCGGCGACCGCGTCGCGGTCGGCATGGCCCAGAACGAGATCGCCCGCCAGATCGCCGCCGATTACAAGCTGCCCGAGCAGCCCAAGGTCACCATCGGCGGATTTCCC
The DNA here is from genome assembly GCF_050956485.1 of Nocardia sp. CA-145437. NCBI lineage: Bacteria > Bacillati > Actinomycetota > Actinomycetes > Mycobacteriales > Nocardiaceae > Nocardia > Nocardia sp. CA-145437. Next base: position 2,643,182 of record NZ_CP191204.1, read on the forward strand.
TTCCTCACCCAAGCCCTGGATGGCACCTACTCCGACATCGGCATCCGGATCGGTGACTGGAGCGACCCCGATATCTCCGTCCGCGACCTGGACGTCGAGCTCACCAATGTCTCGGCGCCGCTGGGTGATGTCGTCAACAAGCGCACCGAGAACCTCACCGCCGAAACCGCCACCGCCACGGCCCGCGTCCCCTACGACACGGTCCAGCGCTATGCCCCGGCGGGCGTCGAGTCCATCTCCGACAGCCCCGAGGGCCTCCGCGTCGCCGGAACCTTCACCGTGGCCGGTATCCCGGTTCCCGCAACGGTCTTCGTCACCGTGGCTCTCGCCGACACCGGCATCGTCGTGACCCCGACGTCCATCCAAGCGGCGGCGGGTGGCCCCACCCTGTCCCTGGCGGCGCTCAGCGAGTCCCTGACCTTCACCATCCCGCTGGAGAAGCTCCCCTTGGGCGCCCGCCTGACGTCGATCACGCCCGCTTCGGACGGCCTGCACGTCACCGCCGTCGCCCGCACCGTCCGCTTCTCCGACCTGTCCTGAGCCGCTGCCCGGACGGGCCGGAGTCACCGGCCGAACAGCGGCGGCCGCGCCGCCTGTCCGGAGCGTTCAGCTCCGGGGCAGGTCGGCCCAGTCCGGCGGGAGGATTTCGCAGGACACGTAGGCGATTTCGCCGAGACGGGCTGCGGGGACGCCGATCCGGCTCAGCTGGATGAGGCCCTGGGTGGTCATGATGACGCTGGCGCCGAGGGCTGAGAGCAGGGCCTCGTCGGGATGGGGCATGGCCGGGCGGAGCCGGTCTGCCACAGCGGTTTCCATGGCCGTGGTGGTGCGGGTGGCGATGGTGGCCACCTCGGGAATGCGGGTGGCGAGGTGGGCGATGCTGTTGATCATCAGGCAGCCGCGGTGGTCGGGGTGGGCGGCGCAGTCGTCGATGACCGCACGGCAGAGGGTGCGGACGGCGTCGCGCGCGGAGCCGGGAGCCGACTCGACGGTCTCGCGCACGAAGTGGGCGCGCTGCTCGCAGTAGTGCTCGAAGGCGGCCAGGAACAGCCCGCGCTTGCTGGTGTAGGCGGCGTAGATGCTGCCGTTGCCGACACCGGTCGCGCGGGAGACGTCTTCGACCGACGTGGTGTCGAAACCCTTCGCCCAGAAGAGTTCCACCGCGGCGGCGAGCAATGCCTGCTCGTCGAACTGCCGTGGTCTGCCCATGGGGTCACCGTATCAATATCAATCTGCGATCTCGCACACTCGACTTGTTCTGGAGGCTTGACTCCAGAATACTGGTGGACATGTCAGCCAAATCTTCCGATACGAACCGCCGCAGGGTGGGGATCCTCGTCTTCGATGGTGTGAAGATGCTCGACTTCGCCGGTCCCGCCGAGGTCTTCATGGAGGCCAATCAGGCGGTGCACGGCTACGACGTGGTCTTACTGTCCCCGGACGGGCGGGAGGTGCAGACCTCGATCGGCGCGAAGATGGCGGTGAACGGGGCCGCGGCCGAGGCTGGAACCTTCGACACCGTGGTGATCCCGGGCAGTGAGCTGCCCGCCTCGGTGTTCGTGACGCCGGAACTGCGGGCGGCGACCCGGCATCTGTCCGCGCGCACCCGGCGGCTGGTGTCGATCTGCAGCGGGACCGCGGTGCTGGCCGAACTGGGTCTGCTGGACGGGCGACGGGTGACCACGCACTGGAAGTTCGCACCGGACCTGGCCCGCCGATACCCGGCGGTCGAGGTGGACGCCGACGCCATCTTCGTGCGCGACGGAAACCTGTACAGCTCGGCCGGAGTCGCGGCGGGGGTGGATCTGGCGCTCGCGCTGGTGGAGGAGGATCACGGCGCGGATGTGGCGCGGCGGACGGCGCAACTGCTCGTTGTCTACATGCAGCGGGCGGGCGGACAGTCGCAGTTCTCGGCCTCGCTGACCGGTCCGGTGCCGCGCAGCCCGCTGGTGCGCCGGGTCGTCGATCTGATCTGCGCGGATCCGGCCTTCCCGCACACCGTGCAGACCCTGGCCGCGCACGCACAGGTCAGCGTCCGGCATCTGACCCGGCTGTTCCGGACCGAACTCGAACGCTCCCCGGCCGAATACGTGGCCTTCATCCGCTTCGGCGTCGCCCGGGACCTGCTGCACGCCGGGTCCACGGTGACCGAAGCGGCCATGATCGCGGGCTACGGCAGTGGTGAGGCGCTGCGCCGGGCCTTCGTTGCGCGCCTGGGCGTTTCGCCGCGCAGCTACCAGCAGCGGTTCCGGACGACCGGGTCCGCTAGCTGGGCGGATGACCAGGAATCGGCGGTCGCGGCCGTGTCCTGAATCGTGGATTTCGCGGCCGGTAGGGCGGGGCGCCGCGAGGTGTTTCCGGACGAAAATGACTACCGTGGCGCCTGCCCCCATTCCCGGCGTCGCGGAAAGGATCATCATGTCCGGAAACCCGCACCACCTCTCGCTCGAACCGGCCGCCCAGGAGTTCGTGGACGCCACCTCCCAGCCGCCGTTCCTGTACCAGCTGCCCCCCGAGGAGGGTCGCAAAGCCGTTGACTCGGTGCAGGATTCGCCCATCTTCAAGCCCGAGATCGACGAGGAGTGGATCACCGTCGAGGGCGGTCCCACCGGGTCGGTGCGCGCCCGCATCGTCAAGCCGCAGGGCGTGACCGAGCCGCTGCCGGTCATCGTCTACACCCACGGCGCGGGCTGGGTCTTCGGCGACGCGCACACCCACGACCGGCTGGTGCGCGACCTCGCGGTCGGCGCGCGGGCGGCCGTCGTGTTCCCCGAATACGATCGCTCGCCGGACGTGAAGTACCCGGTCGCCAACGAGCAGTCGTATCGAATCGCGCAGTGGGTCACCACCGATGGCGCGAGCAAGGGCCTCGACGCCACGCGGCTCGCCGTCGCCGGCGACTCGGTCGGCGGCAATATGGCCATCGCGCTGACCCTCATGGCCAAGGAACGCGGCGACGTCACCTTCGCCCAGCAGGTGCTGTTCTACCCGGTCACCGACGCCAACTTCGACACCGGCTCCTACCGGCAGTTCGCCGAGGGCTACTTCCTGACCCTCGACGGCATGAAGTGGTTCTGGGACCAGTACACGACCAGCGCCGAGGACCGCGCCCGCATCGACGTCTCGCCGCGTCGCGCCACCGCCGACCAGCTCGCCGGACTGCCGCCCGCCCTCGTCATCACCGCCGAGGCCGACGTGCTGCGCGACGAGGGCGAGGCGTACGCCGCGAACCTGCGCGCCGCCGGCGTCCCCGTCACCCAGGTCCGGTACGGCGGCATCATCCACGACTTCGTCATGGTCAACGCCCTGCACGACACGCACGCCGCGAAAGCCGCTGTGGCCCAGGCCGTCGCGACGTTGCGCGCGGCGCTGTACCCGGCCTGACCACCGACCTCGAGCTCAGGAGCACACCGTATGACCACAACCCCGACCGTCGTCCTGGTGCACGGGGCCTTCGCCGAATCCTCCAGCTGGAACGGCGTCATCGACATCCTTGCCGCCGAGGGCATTCCGGTCCTCGCGGCAGCCAACCCCCTGCGCGGACTCACCTCCGATGCCGACTACATCGCCTCGGTCGTCGACAGCGTCGACGGCCCGGTGGTGCTGGCCGGTCACTCCTACGGCGGCAGCGTCATCAGCGTTGCCGCCCAAGGGAAGTCGCAGGTCACCGCGCTCGTCTACGTGGCGGCCTTCATTCCCGAGATCGGTGAGAGCGCACTGGAACTGACCGGCAAGTTCCCGGGCTCCACCCTCGGCCCGACCACCCGCCCCGCGACCTATCACCGGGCCGACGGCAGCGAAGCCGCCGAACTCTACATCCGCCGGGAAGAGTTCCCCCAGCAGTTCGCCGCCGACGTCCCCACCGCCGCCACCATGGCGGTGACCCAGCGCCCGGTCGCCGTCGCCGCCCTGGAGGAACCGGCCGCGGCCGCCGCCTGGCGAACCATCCCGGCCTTCGCCCTGCTCACCACCGCCGACAAGAACATCCCCGTCGAGGCCCAGCGTTTCATGGCCGAACGCGCCGGGGCCGACACCACCGAGGTCGACGCCTCCCACGCCGTCAGTGTCTCCCGCCCCGACGCGGTCGCCGACCTCATCCTGCGCGCGGTCCGCCACAACCTCTGAGCCCCCTTCCCGACACGAAGCGTGCCTACACTGGGCCCGGTGTCAGCGCCTACCTTGTTCGATACTCCGGTCCTGCATCGACTGCGGGACTGTGAGCGGGTTCTGATCGCCGGGGCCGGTGGAGGTTTCGACGTGCTCAGCGGGCTGCCGATCGCGCTGTCCCTGATCGAGCGGGGGCGCACGGTGTTCCTGGCGAATCTGACCTTCACCGCCGCGAAGCGCACATCGGCGGTGGAGGTCGGACCAGGGGTTTTCGACGCGCGGCCGGATTCCGATGGGCCGCGGCCCTATTTTCCGGAGAAGCATCTCGCCGCGTGGTTGGCCGAGCGGGGATATGGGGACCGGGTGTACCTGATCAAGAAGGGTGGGACGAAGGCGGTTCGCGCCGCTTATCGGTGGCTGGCAGACGAATTGGGCGTCGACGGGGTCGTATTGGTCGATGGCGGGACCGATCTGCTGATGACCGGGGACGAGGCCGGACTGGGGACGCCGGTCGAGGACATCACCAGTCTGCTGGCGGTGCATGCGCTGGATGTGCCGGTGAAGACGGTGGCGTGTGTCGGGTTCGGGGTGGACGCGCATCACGGGCTGTGCCACGCGCATTTCCTCGAGAACGTGGCAGCGCTGGCCACAATGGGTGCCTACCAAGGTGTTTTCGGTTTGACGCCGGGGATTCGGGCCGTGGACGAGTGGCTCGACGCGGTGGCGTACGTGCAGGGGAACACGCCTGATCGGGAGAGCATCGTGTGTGCGTCCATCACCGATGCGGCGCGCGGGGAGTTCGGGGATCACCGGTCGGTGCCGCGGACTCGGAGCGGGGACTACGAGCTGTTCATCAACCCGCTCATGTCGATGGTGTGGGGGTTCGACCTGGACGCCGTCGCGGGACAGGTGTTGTACCGCAACGAGATCGAGGATGCGGCGACACCGTACGACGTCGCGGCCGCCATCGAGGCGTTTCGCGATCGGATCCCGCTACGGGCCAGGCGCGCGATTCCCGGCTGACGAAGCGGGGGTCACGGCTGGAGCCGGTCCGGTTCGCGGTCCTTGCGGGCTCGCCGGGCGCGGAGCCAGCGCCGGGCTCGGAAAGCCAACCAGCCCAGGAAGATGAGCAGCAGCAGGATGGCGGCGAAGGCGAGGACGGGGACGGCCAGGGCCAGGACAGTCAGGAGCAGGGAGGTGCCGTCCTCGGCGGTGGAGACCACCGGATTGCCCACGCCCGCGGTGGTTCCCGTGACGAAGGGGCGCGCCACCGTGCGGCCCGCGTGGACGCTGCCCGCGGTGACCGCGCCCAGGATGGCGGCGACGGCGGGCGGGAGGTTCGCGGAGATGCTGGTCTCGGCGGTGAAGAGGATCGCGCCGGAGGCGGGCGCCACGAGGGTGCCGATGGCGTGCAGGACCGAGTCGATGGCGGGGATCTTGTCACCGATGAGGTCGAAGACCAGCAGCAGGGCGATCACGATCAAGGCCGGGGTGGAGGAGAGCCAGCCGTAGGAGGAGCCGAGGTCGATCCAGCCCATGCGGTCGGCGACGCCCACCACCAGCAGGGGAAGCCAGGCATTGAGCCCCGCCGCGCCCGACAATCCGAACGCGCCGAGGATCGCTCCGACGGCCGATGTGATCTCCATGGGGACCAGTGTGCAGGCAGCGGGGGAGGGCGGCCGGTATTTGGGGCGGTCGCGGGTCCGGTTGCGGGACTGAACGGTTCATTTGAACAGGGCGTTACGGTTTCCCCGCTCCGGGCGGGATCGAGTGGCGGGGTGGGTGGCGCGGCGGGAGAATTTCGTCGTCCGCCCGGGGTGTGCGGTCGGGGAGAGAGGGACCGCTATGGCGGATCGGCGATACCTGGGTGGCGCGTTGGTCGGACGCGTGCGGGCGAAGGTGGCCGAGGACGGGCTGCTGCCGGTCCTGCGGGACATCGGGTTCGTCAGCCTCGGGAAGTACGGGCAGTTCCTGGTGACCGCGGTGACGGTGCCGCTGACCGCGCGGATGCTCGGGGTGAGCGGCGTCGGGCTGCTGGCCATCGGGATGTCGGCGTACTTCCTCGGATCGCTGGTCGTGGATCTCGGGATCAACACCTTCCTGGCCGCGCTGCTCGGGGATGAAGGACTCGATGAACTGCGGGGGAGCTACCTCGCGGTGCGGGCGGCCGGGCTCGGCGCGCTCGGGGTGGCGCTGGCGGCTGGACTGTCGTTCGGTGCCGGAGCACATCTGCGGATGATCCTGCTCGGATTGTTCGTCGGCGGGTTCCTGTCGATGTCCGAGGACTGGCTGCTGGTGGGGCAGGCCAGATTCGGGGCCTCGATGTCGTATCAGATCGCCGGGCGGGTGGTGTATCTCGTGCTGCTGGTCGGGGTGCTGCCACGGCTGCCGCACGCCGAGGTGGTCCTGGTGTGCCTGCTGCTGTCGTCCGCGGTGACGGTCGCGCTGACCTGGTGGGATGCGAACAAGCGGTTCGGGAAACCCGGGCGGCCGAGCAAGGTGGCGATGATCCTGCGCAAGGGCGCGCCCGTGCTGGCCTCCCGGCTGCTGGTGACCAGTTACGGGCAGGGGACGGCCACCGTGTACTCGTCGGTGCTCGACGCCGCCTCGCTCGGGTTGTATTCGGCGGGGGACAAACTCGTGCGCGCCACCCAGTCCCTGCTGGATCCGATCGGGCTGGCGCTACTGCCCCGGATGGCACGCGAGCGCACCGACCCGGGCTTCTGGCGGCACGAGCTGCGCGCCCTGGCCGCCTGCGTGATGGTGGCAGCCGTTGCGGTGGCGGGGATTTGGATCGCCGCGCCGCTCGCGGTGCGGGTCATCTACGACGACGAATTCCGCGCCGTGGTACCGATGCTGCGGGTCGAGGTGTGCATCCTGGTCGCCACCGCCACCACCTCGTTCGTCACCACCGCGATCCTGCCCGTCCGCCAGGACACCGTCGGCATCATGATCGGCGCGGTGATCGGGACCGCGGTGGCGGCCACCGCCCTGCTGCTCACCCTGCGCACCCACTCGGTGTGGACGCTGGTGTGGGGCACGGTGGCCGCCGAATTCTGTGTCGCGGCCTGGTATCTCGCGCGCACCGGGCAACTGGCCGCGCGCGAGCGGCGTCAGCCGGCGCTACCGGCCAGCCACTGATCCCACGGCAGCGTCCAGTCGCCGTTCTGCCACACCTCCAGGGTCGCCCCGCCGGTGTTGTGCACCTCCACCACATCGCCGGGCTGCGCGAAGTTGAAGAACCACTGCGCGTTCTCGGCACTGAGGTTGAGGCAGCCGTGCGAGAGGTTGGTATTGCCCTGCGCCCACACCGTGGAGTCCAGCTGATGCAGGTAGATGCCGTCGGTGCTGATGCGGGTCGCCCAGCCGATGGTCTCCTTGTACCCGAGCCGCGAGTTGATCGGCAGCCCGTACGACGAGGAGTCCATGATCACCGGGTTGGCCTTGTCCATCACCGTGTAGGTGCCGGGCATGGTCCAGAACGTGAACGTCTTGCCCGCGACGGTCTCCGATCCGCCGCGCCCCATGGAGGTGGGCATGGTGCGGATCAGCTGACCGTTCTCGAACACCTGCACCTGTTTGGTGTTGTCGTCGGCGATGGACACATGCGAGGGCCCGATCACGAAGCGCGACTTCGCGTCCTCCTGACCGAACAGCCCGTTGCCGACCTCCACGCCGTACAGGTTGGCCGCCACGTTCACCTTGGTGCCCGTCTTCCAGTACTCCTTGGGCCGCCAGTGCGCATTGCGGTTGTCCAGCCAGTACCAGGAGCCCTCCACCGGCGGATCGGTGGTGACGACCAGTCGCTTCTGCGCGGCCGCCCGGTCCGGGATGTCCTCGTCGAAGTGCGCGACGATGACCATGCCCACGCCGTAGCTGTTGCCGTCGACGATGGCCTGCCCGCCCGTGGTGTTCAGGTACACCTTCGTCTGGTTCTTCGGGTTGATGGTGGTGAAGGTGGAGGTGATCGGCCCGGTGGGACCGGTCACATCGACGCCGGAAGCCTTCAGCGTGTAGGTGCGGCCGTAGCCGAGCTGGTCATTGGGCTTCCACGCGGTCTTGTCCGGCGTGTAGGTGCCCTCGATGACCTTGCCGTCGTCGTTGGTGAGCACGACGTCGGTCAGCACGCCCCCGGTGGTGCTCACCTTCACCGGCGCCGACGGATCCACCTTGTCCGAGCCCGGCGCGGGCGACACCACGATGGACTGCTCGACCGGCGTGCGCGGACCGACCTTCCCGCTCGGGAGATTGGACGAGCACGCCGCCAGCACCAGCGTGAGCGTGACCAATACGCTCGCTGCGGCGTTCGTCCGAAAACGGCGGGGTGGCATGGCTTCCCTCCTGTAATCGCCGTGCGCCGCATCGCTGCACAGCATCTTGTTACTGCCCAGCGTAGTAGATTACTCGCCGTTTTCGATCTTCCAGCACGAGGTCATCCCTGTGAAATGACACCGATGTGAGACCCGCGAGCGACACGCCGGTCGGCAGTGGTCATTTCAGCGCCTGTTCCTTGATAGCGAGTTGCTGTCGCCCCTTCTGGAAGGTCACCTCGCGAATTCCCAGCGCCTGGTGCAGCTTGCCCGCGGGCAGCGTCACCGGTTTGGGCGCGGGCCCGTCGCCGGGTTTTGGTAGGGGATAGGCGGTGGTGGTGCCGCTGTAGAAGGTGACATTGCCCTCGGTCTTCGTGAACAGCTGGTGCACATGGCCGTTGAGGCAGGTGACCGACGAGAACCGCCGCAGGTAGCTGAGCGCCTGCGTGGCATCGTCTGTGCCCCAGCCCCATTGGGGGTACATGGCGAACAGCGGGATGTGGCTGAACACGATGATCGGTGTGTCGCTGGACAACCCGGCCACATCATTCCGGACGAAGTCGAGCTGATCCTGCCCGAGATGGCCGAGGTCCTTCAGGTTGAGCGTATTGACCAACCCGATCACGTGTACGCCCGCGATATCGAAGCTGTACCAGCCGTCACCGCGCGTGCCGTTACCGAAGACTGACCGGTATCGAGAGCCGCCATCATCACTCGAATCATGTTCTCCCGGAACCGTGAACACGTGCGGCGTCGACAACCCGCCCATCATCTGCTTGACCTGATCGAACTGCTCCGCCGTCGCCAGGTGGGTCAGATCACCGGTGTGGATCACGAAATCGGGCTGATAGCCCAGCGAGTTCACCTGCGAGATGGCCTCGGAGAAGGTGTCGGTGACACCGGTGTTCGCGGTCCCGGTGAACCCGATGTGGCTGTCGCTGACCTGTGCGAACCGCAGCGTCGGCCGGGCCGGGGCGGCCGACGCGCCGCCCGCCACGTGCGACACCACCTCGCCGCCCACCACCGCCAGGCCCACCGCCGCGCCGAACCAGGCACTGTGCCGCATGAGCTGGCGGCGGGTCATCCGCTGCGGATCGCGGGAGTCTTCCTCGTAGTCGTCGCCGGGGAGATCGGTGCTCACGGCGTCACCACCACGGTCGCGTGCATGAACGGATGGATCGAGCAGACGTAGGCGAAGGTGCCCGGCTTGGGGAAAGCGAATGTGTAGGTCGCGCCCGTGCCCAGCGTCGGCGAGCGGAAGCTTCCGTCGTTCGCCACGACGGTGTGCGGCTCCTCGTCCTTGTTGGTCCAGGTCACGGTGGTCCCGGCCGTGACGGTCAGCGAGCTGGGTCCGAACGCGAAATTGTCGATGGCGACGGCATCGGGCCCGGCCGGCGCCGCGGGTTTCCCGGCGGCGGAGGTGCCCGCCGCCGAGGTCATCCCGGGCATGGCCGGGCCCCCGCCGTCCGGCACCATGCCGGGCGTGGCGGTGCCGGAAGCGAAGGTGAATCCGGGCGCGGCCGGGTCCGCGGCTTTTCCGCCGCCGGGGGAGCCGCACGCGGTCGCGGTGAGCAGGGCCGCCGCGGCGACCCCGAGGGCGACGGCTACGCGTCGCGGGCTGCGGGTGGGTCTCATGAATCCGGTCCTCCGTCCGGGATGGGTCCGTTCGCTGCTGCGAACCGGTCATCCATGGATAGGGGAGCGGGTTACACGGGAACCGTTGCGCCTGAACGCCATTGACCCTCAGGCGGGCTCGGTGGGCGCGAATACCTCGATGGTGCCGTGGTGCTCGCGCACCTGGACCAGCGGCAGCGGCGCCGGCGCCACCGGCAGCTGATGGGTGACCACCTGACCCTCGATCGAGAACGACGTCGAATGGCAGGGGCAGCGCAGCCGTTCGGCCGGGGCGTCCAGCCACAGCTTGCAGCCCTGATGGGTGCACACGCCCGACACCGCGACCGGATTCCCCTTGTCGCGGCGCACGAATCCGTTCACCGTCCCCACGTCGAAGGCCACCGTCGCGCCCTCCGGCAGATCCGCGGACCGCGCGATCGGCAGCCACACACCGGAATTGGGCGACAGCGGCGTCTGCTGCGCGGCAGGCGGCGAACCCTCCTGGCCGTGTCCGAGCAGGGTGCGATCCACGACCGCGCCGACCGTGGCGGCGGCCGCGGCGGCCGAGGTCCCGATCAGCAGATTGCGGCGGCGATACCCGGTGGGCGACGCCGATTCCGGCTCCGGTTCCTCCATCTCGGCGGCCAGCCGCCGGTGCAGGCCGCTCAGGAACTCCTCGCTGGGCGCGTCACTGCCCAGCCGGGCGGCGCGCAGCTCGATGGCCGCGCGCATCTCCTCGGCCTCGGCCTCGCCGGGGGTGAATCCCGTGGACCGCTTGCCCGCCAGTAGTTCGTCGACGAACCGCCGCACATCCCGCCCGCTCACCGCACACCTCGCTCAGTCAGCTGGGCCGCCATCTGCACCGCCCGATGCTGCAACACCTTCGCATTCGCCACCGTCACCCCGAGGGTCTGCGCCGATTCCCGGATCGAGAGACCTTGCAGGAACCGCAGTTCCAGGATCCGGCGGTAGCGGTCCGGGAGTTCGGACAACACCGCCTTCGCGCGCGCCTCGGCGCCCGAGTCGTGGAACTCCTCCGGCGGATCGTCGGCGATGTCGCCGTCGATGGTGGTGATCTCCCGGCCCATGCGGGCCTTCCAGTGCGCGGCCAGCACGGTGCGGGCGGTGGTCCGCAGGTAGGCCCGCACCTCGGGGACGCTGGCCGTCATGCGCAGCGGTTTCAATGCCGCGGTGAACACCTCGGCGGTCAGATCCTCGGCATCGGGCCGGTTGCCGACCTTGCCGAACATCAACGCGTACACCCACGTCGCGTTGTCGCGGTACACCGCTTCCCAGCCGGGGTAGCTGTCACCGGACACCAGCCGCAACTCCCGACCCGAGCCGGAACTTGCGTCGGGCTGCGTCCGGCGCTCGGATTCGACCCGTCGCACCATGAACCGCCGCTTCCCGCATCCATCGAAGAGCTCGACGCGTGTTCACGTCTGTCAGTAGATAGCGGGCGGGGTTACAGCGCGGCCGTTTCGACCGGATCGGGCACGATCGGTCCCGGACCGTGCCCTAGCGGGCGGGCCGCAGCAGCTCGCCCAGCACCAGCCCGCGGACGGTCTTCGCGGCCACGACCAGCCAGGCGGCGACCAGCAGCGCGTAGAGGGCCACGGCGGTGACCGCGAACAGATCCGCGCCGGTGTGGCCGTAGAGGGCGGTGCTGCCGGTGACACAGCAGCCGAGCGGGAAGGTGAAGCCCCACCAGGTCAGGTTGAACGGCATCGAGGTGCGGGCGTGCCAGGTGACCGCGACCGCCAGGGCCAGCCACAGCATGGCGAATCCCCAGGTGGGAACGCCGAACAGCACGGTGAAGACATCCATGCCGGCGGCGGTGCGCTCATCCACCGCGCCGGGGGCGACACCGGCCAGCGCGCTCGCGGCGGTCACCGACTGGCCCAGCGGGCCCAGCACCAGCCACACGGTCGCGACCATCCCCGCGGGCGGCAGCCCGTGATGCAGCAGCCGCGACCAGATCAGGGTGATGGTGACCAGCGAGGCGATCAGGCTCAGGCCGAACATGGCCAGGCACGCCACGAACATGGTCAGCCGGGCCTGCCCGGCGGGAGTGTGCGGCACCAGCAACGCGCCCAGCGCCGCCGACACCATGGGCGGCACCACCGGCATGAGCCAGCCGCCGAACGCCGAATCGGGGTCGAAGTGGTGCCGGGTGATCATCCGATAGGGGATGCTCGCCGCGGTCAGCAGTCCGAGAACCGTTCCCGCCGACCACAACACCCAGTCGACGGTCACGGCGGCGGACAACCCGATGACGTCCTTGCCCAGCATCAGGGTGCCCGCGCCGACGGTCATCAACGCCATGGGCGCGGCGCCGTAGAACTGCATCATCACCGGATGCATCCCGTGCCCGCGGGCCTCCTCGGGATAGCGCCGCCAGTGCAGCACCCACGCCCCGGCCAGGACGATCAGGATCAGCGAGGCCAGCGCCCACGCGAGAGTCGCGGCGCCCCGCAATCCGGGGAACCGCATCGGCAGGGTCGCCGCCGCGTTCCCGATGATCCCGGTCCCCATCACCACGGCGAACCAGTTCGGCGCCAGGTATCGCAGCGGCTCCCGGCCACCCGAACGTTCCGCGGTCGTCGTACCCACGCGGGCGGCGGTCGCGGCGGGAACGGTTCGGCGGAAGGTCACGGTGGTCATGCCTCCACCTTGGCCCGACCGCACTTCCGCCGGTAGCAGGCATATTCCGATGGATGCATAGACTCGGTCTATGCCCTGGTTCAGTGAACCGATGGGGCCGCCTTGCGCAGGACCTCCAGGAACGCGCGCATCCACTGCGGATGGTCGGGCCAGGCGCGGCCGGTGATCAGATTGCCGTCGACGTGATCCGGGCTGTCGACCCAGCGGGCGCCCGCGGCGGCGATATCCGGTTCCAGGGCCGGGTAGGCGCTCGACGAGCGATCGCGCAGCACCCCGGCCGCGGCGAGGATGAGCGGGCCGTGGCACAGGGCGGCGATCGGCTTGTCGGCCTGGGCGAAGTGCTGGACGATGCGCCGGCAGTCCGGGTCGCCGCGTAGATACTCGGGCGCGCGGCCGCCGGGCACCACCAGGGCGGCGTACTCGGCCGGATCGACCTCGCCGAACGCCAGATCGGCGGGCCAGGTGCGGCCGAGCTTCTCGGTGTAGGTGTCGAAGCCCGAAGTGAAATCGTGGACCACGAACTGGAGTTGTTTGCGTGCGGGAGCCGCGATGTCGACCTCGTACCCCTCCTCCAGCAGGCGCTGGTACGGGTACATGACTTCGAGGTCTTCGGCGGCATCGCCGGTGATCAAGAGCACCTTCGTCATGGCGCACCTCCCAGTCGATGGTATCGGGATCGGCTGCGCGACTGCGGGTTTTCGGTTCAGCGGAGGGTTCTCGGTTCAGCCGACGATCCAGGCGCGCCGATCGTTCGGCACCGGCCGCAGGTGGCGCACCACCGTCAGGTCGGCAGGCGCGGCGTGGAGGGTGTCGTAGCGGTCGAACACCGCGGCCAATTCCGGGGACCAGCGGGCGAATTCGGCGCGGATCGGGCCCTCGGTCTCCAGCTGGCAGACCACGCCCAGGGCGGTGAGGAAACAGCGTGCGAAGGGGGTGAAGTAGGCGGGCATGTCCAGTTGGCGGTGGACGTTCGAGAGCCGGGGCGCCAGGACCGAGCGGACGTGGCCGCGCAGCCAGGCGGTGGTGAGGCGGAACGTGGGCACGGTGAGCGGCTCGCCGACGGCGTCCAACCCCTCGGCGAGCGCGGCCACGTCGTAGTCGCGGCCGGGGCGGACGAAGCCGTGGCGGCGGACCGCCGCGTCCAGTTCCGGGATGCCGCCGTTGAACGCCGCGTCCATCACCTCGCCGACCAGCTCCTCGAACCCCGGGGGCGGCCAGGGCGTGCAGGCCCCGAAATCCACCACGCCCAGCCGCCCGTCCGGGAGGATCCGGAAATTGCCCGGGTGGGGATCGCAGTACAGCAGGCCGGTGCGGGTCCACGCCGACAGCAGGAAACGGATGATCAGCATGCCGACCCGGCTGCGCTCGGCGGGCGTGCCCGACTCGATGATCCGCGAAACCGGTGTGCCGGTAAGCCATTCGGTGACGATCACATCGCCCTGCTGGACGATCACGTCCGGGATGGCGAAGTCCGGGTCGCCCGCGTAGGCCAGTGCGAAGCGGCGCTGATGTTCGGCCTCGGCGACGTAGTCGAGTTCGTCGGCGACGCAGGTGCAGATCGCCTCGGTCACCGCGGGCACGTCCGCCCCGGGCGCGAACACCGTCGCCAGCACCGAGAGTCGGCGCAGCTGTTCGAGATCGGCGAGCACCGCCGCGTGCGCGCCCGGATACATGACCTTCACCGCCACCGGGCGGCCGTCGTTCCACACCGCGCGATGCACCTGTCCGATCGAGGCGGCCGCCGCCCGGCGGTCGTCGAATTCGGTGAACCGCGAACGCCACTGAGCGCCCAGGCCCGCGATCATCGCCTCGTGCACGGTGGCCGGCAGCATGGTGGGCACCGATTCCTGCAGCTGGGTCAGCGCGGTCCGGTAGGGCGAGGCGATCTCGGCGGGCAGGGCCAGCTCGTAGAGCGAGAGCAGCTGGCCGAGCTTGGTTGCGCAGCCCTTCAATTCGCCCAGCACTTCGAAGATGTGCTGGGCGGTGCGCAGCCGGATCTCGGAATCCACCTCGGCGGCCGAGCGGCCCAGGGCGCGTTTGCCGACGCCGGCGGCCTGGCGGCCCGCGAATGCGACCGGGAGACTGGCGATCCGGGCATTGCGGACGGCAGCGCGGATCGGCGGCCCGCCGGGGTCACCCGCTGTCCGTTCCCGGATTCGCCGAATCGACATTGCTCACCCCATTGTGTGCGCGGCAGGGCCATCGAGTGCACGGCAGCGTCAGGGTCTGCGGAATAGCCCATGCACGTGCAGTTTGGCACACCAGAGCCTAAACTGTCTGGGACGTATCCGAAAGTTGTCGAAAGGTGACGGGATGGGTGCCCAGACGGTCGTGGCCGATGTCGCCGACGAGCTCGCTCGCCGCGTCGCGACCGGGGAATACGCACCCGGTGACCTGATGCCGTCGGTGCGCCAGGTCGCCGAGGAATTCGAGATGAACCGGGCCACGGCGCAATTGGTGCTGGGCCGGTTGGAGTCCTATGGTTTCGTCGACGCCCACCGCGGCCGCGGGTTCAGCGTGCGTGACGTGCGCCGCGCCGGTGGGGTGGACGTGTACCGGCGGCTGTTCCGGCTCAGCCTGCACGCGCCCGAGGTCGCCTCGGAGATGTTCGGCAATATCGTGGCCGCCGAACGCGCCATCGTGCTCGACGCCCTGCTCGACTACACCGCCGCGGAGCGCGGCATCGCACCCGGGGAACTGACCGCCCGGGTCGACGCGCTCGAAACCGAGGCTCGCGGCGCGGAACCCGACCGCACCCGCCTGCTCGGCATCGAGCTCGGTCTGGTGCGCGCGATTCTCACCGACCTGGGCCACACCATGCAGCGCGCGGTGCTGAACTCGGTGGGGGAGATGCTGTTCGAGGTACCCGAAGCGGTCGAAGCGTACTTCGCGGTCTCCGCCGATCTGCACGTCCTGGTGTGGCGCGCCCTGCTCGCGGTCTGGGAAGCCGAGGGTGGGCCCTCACCGGCGCAATTGGCGCTGTTCGAGGACCTGTTCGCGATGTACCACGAAAAGGTGCGGGCCCGCTTCGACGAATTGGCGGGTCTGGACCCGGATTCGGGGACCCGTCCGCACAGCGCGACGGCTTAGGCGTCGCGCTGCACGGGACCCACGAAACGGGCCGATATCTCGGGCAATTCGGGCAGATGTCTCAGACGATCAGCCTCCGGCGAGCATGGCCGCCGCCACGAGCGCGCTGATAATGGCTAGCGCCAGCACCGCGAGGATCACCCGGGCGCTCTGGGTGGGTGGTTCGGCGGGCGGTTGGTCGGCCATGCGTTCATCTCCCTCGTAGGTAACGGGTCGTGCGCGGCTATCGTATTCCGGCGGCTCCCAAGATGTTTGGTGTCCCCCGGGTTCCGGCATAAACACTGCCATTTCCCCGGCCGCGCCGGGGAAACCGGGGTGGCCGAATGCGAAACGCACGACCCGCTGACCTACGGTCCGCCGCGCGCCCGCGGCGCCCGACTGTACCGGTCAGTAACGACCGAACAACACCGCCGCATTGTGCCCGCCGAATCCGAACGAATTGTTCAGTGCGAACTCCACTCCGGTCTTGCGCGGCTGCGTGTGCACCACATCCAGCTCCACGTCCGGATCCTGATTCTCCAGGTTCAGCGTCGGCGGAATCACCTGATCACGCAGCGTGAGCACCGAGATGATCGCCTCCAGCGCGCCGACCGCGCCCACCGAATGCCCCAGCGCCGACTTGGGCGCGTACACCGACGGATGCGTGCCCACCGCGGCGGTGATCCCCTTGGCCTCGGCCAGATCCCCGATGCTGGTTCCGGTGGCGTGCGCGTTCACGTGATCCACTTCCTCGGGCCGCACGCCCGCGGATTCGATGGCCCGGCGCATGGCCCGCGCGCAGCCCGCGCCCTCGGGATCCGGGGCGACCATGTGATAGCCGTCGGCGGTGAGACCGGCGCCCAGCAAGCGCGCCAACGGCTTCGCGCCGCGCGCCCGCGCGTGGTCCTCGGATTCGACCAGCAGCAGCGCGGCCGCCTCACCGAACACGAAACCGTCACGGTCCCGATCGAAGGGGCGGGAAGCCCGCTCGGGTTCGTCGAGCCGGGTGCTCAGGGCGCGCGCCATCGAGAATCCGGCGATGGCCACCGGATTGATGTAGCCCTCGACGCCGCCCGCCACCACCATGTCGGCCTCGCCGAGCACGATCGAACGCCAGGCGTGCACCAGTGCCTCGTTGCCGGACGCGCACGCCGAGACCGGGGTGACCAGGCTCGCGCGCGCCCCGATCTCCAGGCCGACCACGCCGGAGACGCCATTGGGCATGGACATCGGCACCGCGAACGGCGAGACCTTGCGGTAGCCGTGGTCACGCATGGCGTCATTGGCGTCCACGATGGTGTCCGCGCCGCCGAGCCCGGTGCCGATGCACACGCCCAGGCGGTCCTTGTCGACGTCGGGGTTGCCCGCCGTGTTCCACAGGCGTTTTCCCATCACGTACGACATTTGCTGCACGTAACACATGCGGCGCTTCTTGACCCGATCGAGTTCGTCGGTCGGATCAGCCGCGAGTTTGCCACCGATGGTTACCGGCAGGTTCAGCTTGGTGATTTCCGGGTCGTCGAGGGTGCTGATGCCACTGGCTCCGGACAAAAGTCCCTGCCAGGTGCCCTCGGTGTCGGGGGCAATCGAGGTCGTCATCTCCACGGCGGTGACCACGACATTTCGGAATCCGCCATTCCGGGTGGAGAATTCTGCGAGGCTATTCACTTTTCGCGTGTCCTTTTCGGCCAATTGGCAAGTCCTGCAGAGAATTCGCGAGCGCCTGCGAGGTTAACCCGAGAATCGCCGGAGTGCGGCACCGACACTCAGAAATGGTTGGTAACCTGCGCGGCCTCCGATGGAAATGCGACCGACCGGATTCGGGCGGGTTCTTCGGCCGCCCGCTCGACTGTCGCGGTTCGGCAGCTCCGGGTACATTGTCTCAGACGGAGATTCGCTGCAAGGAGACCGATCGCATGACCGAGGCCCCGCACCGGCCCACCGTGACCAGCCCGCCCGTGATCGCCCGCCGCTGGACCATCCACGACATCCCCGACCAAACCGGCCGCACCGCCGTGATCACCGGCGCCAACAGCGGACTCGGCCTGCGCACCGCCGAAGCCCTGGCCGCCAAGGGCGCGCACGTCCTGCTGGCCTGCCGCAACGAGATCAAGGCCGCGGCCGCCCTGGAGCAGGTCGGGGCCGCCGCCACCGGACCGAAACCCGAAGTGCTGCCACTGGATCTGGCCGACCTGGCCTCCATCCGCCGCGCCGCCGACCACCTCGATGTCCGCGGTACGCCGATCGACATCCTGGTCAACAACGCCGGAGTGATGGCCCTGCCGCGGGATCAGCGCACCGCCGACGGGTTCGACGCCCAGTTCGGCACCAATCACCTGGGCCACTACGCGCTGACCGGATCATTGCTGCCGCTGCTGCTGCGCGCTCCCGAACCGCGGGTGGTGACCGTGTCGTCCATCGCGGCGTGGGGCGGGATGATCAACTGGCTGGATCCGAACTGGCGGCGGGTGTACGTGCGCTGGCCCGCCTACAGCCAATCGAAACTCGCCAATCTCCTGTTCACCGCGGAACTGCACCGCCGGGCCGGGGCGGCGGGGGTGCATCTGACCGCGGTGGCAGCGCATCCGGGTCTGTCGGCGACCAATCTCTACACGTCCGCGCCGGAAAGGGGTGTGGCGGCGGTCATTGCGGCGATGCAGCAGCGAATGCTGCTCTCGCTGGCCCAATCCGACGCCAAGGGCGCCCTGCCGCAGCTCTATGCCGCCACCACGCCGGGGCTGGCCGGAAACTCCTACTGCGGGCCCGCGTTCGAAGCGTTCGGATATCCGCGCCGGACGCTGCGGAATCCGCTGGCCTACAGCCGTTTCCAGGCGCGGCGGCTCTGGGAGCTGAGCGAGAAGCTGACCGGCGTCACCTACGCCTGGTCCTGATCGTCACGCGCTCCCCAGTCCACCGGCCCCACCCACTACTGAGTCCGCGTGATCGCGAAACAATGTGCCGCAGAACTGAATTGGGAACGTTCACCGGCGGCGCAGGAGCATTCCCCGGAGGTAGGCGGCTTGCCCCGCGTGCTGGATGTCGTCGTCGATGACGCTGATGAGGCGGACGCCGAGGGTGACCGGGGGATCCCAGCGGGTATCGACGATGCGGGGGAGATCGGCGTCGGTGAGAGCGGAGACGTAGGTGATGGTGGCGGCGTGGACGGCGTCGTAGTAGGCGAGGAGGAGGTCGGCGGGGACGTCGGCGAGGGCGGCGACGTCGGTGGGGTTGTGGGCGTAGCCGGTGGCGGTGGCGTCGAAGGGGAGGTCGAAGCGGGTGGACCAGCCACCGGCGGTCCAGAGTTGCTCGGTGCCGGCGACGTCGGCGATGTGGTCGTCCTGGACCCGGGTGAGGTGCCAGATCAGCCAGGCGATGGAGTTGGCGTCGCCGTCGGGCTGGATGCCGAGCTCGGCCTGGGTGAGGTCGGCGACGGCGCCGTGGACGTTCTCCTTGATCCGGCCGAAGGCGTCCACCAGCAGGTCAGCGCTTGTCATGGTTCGATCCGATCGTCGAGGGACGGAGGATGTTCCGGGCTTACTACAGGCTGAACGCGATCGCGCGCAGCACCAGCACGGCGATGAAGACGACGGTGAAGGCCAGGTCGATCTGGACGCCGCCGAGGCGAATCGGCTTGAGGACCCGGCGGACCGGGGCGATCACCGGCTCGGTCAGGCGGTGCACGACATCACGGGCCTTGCGCAGCGCGGGCGGGGTGTCGCCGAGGACGCCGATCCAGTCGATGATCAGGCGGGCGATCAGCAGCAGCATGAACAGCGTCAGGGCGAGCCCGATCAGTGAACCCAGGAATGACATGGCGGCGGACTCCTTCTTCGTGGCCGGCCTTACGTCGATCAACGCCCGGCGTCGGTCGAAAGTGCCCCCATCGTCGACCATGACCGTCCGGTTCGCGGGCGGGCTCGCCGGAGCCGTGCGAGAATCTGGGCTGCTGTTCGCTCAGCTCGCCCGCGACCGCACAAGGAGTCCACGTGCGCATGAAGTATCTGGTCGGCCTGCCGGTGGCCGTCCTCTCGCTGACCCCGGTCGTCGCCGCCGTCGACGCCGCGACCGCCCAGGCCGCCGCGCCGACCTGGACCTGCAACGCCCAGACCTGGGACGGCCAGACCCTGCCCACCCTGACCGTCGACGCCAAGCGCGGCAAGCATCAGGCCGCGGGCGTCGCGCAGACCAAGTGGGGCGGCATCGCCAAGTACGCGACCATCGACTGCAAGCCCAACAACTGAGCCCGGACCCGTCGCGTCAGATGGCGCGACGGTGGTTCAGATAGGCGAAGGAGGCGAGGCCCAGCGGGATCTGGCACCAGAAGGTGAGGAGCCGGAACCCCAGGGCCGCGCCCACCGCCACCCCGGCGGTCAGGCCCGCGACCGCGGTGAGGCCCGCCGCGATGGTGATCTCCTTGGTGGCCACGCCGTTGGGGGACGGTAGCAGCGGTGCCAGCGCCACGGTCACCAGTTCCACCACGAAGGTGTCCGGCAGGCTGAGATCCGCCCCGACCGCGTGCAACACCGCCCACAACGCCACCACCATGAGCAGCGGCTGCAACAGCGCGCAGATCCACAGCGCCGCCGCCCGCCGCGGTCGGAAAGCGGTGGTGGCCACGGACTTCCACGCGAACTCGGCATCGGAACGGGCATGCCGCAGCCGTTCGGGCAGCCGTCGCCAACCGCCCTGCGCGGCCACCCGCCGATGCAGGACCAGACCCGCCACGGCCGCCACGACGCCTGCCGCGATCAGCATCGCGACCATGATCAGCGCTGTGCGCCAGGGGTTCTCGCCCACGAAGTGATGCCACGTACCCGACGTTCGCGCACCGAGGTCGTGCCACGGGGGCTGTGCGCCATGGCGACTCATCAAACTCGGCGCGGCCAGCACCGCGACCACCACCAGCGGCACCCGGACCATGAGCGCGGCGAACCCCATCAATCCCATGGACGCCATCGCCCCGGTATGGCTGAGCCCGGTCCGGCGCAGGAATCGCAGGCGCAGCAACAGTGAGGCCGCGGGCACCAGCCCGATAGCGGGCACCGCGAGCTGCAGGGCGAACAACTGCCCGGTGGTCGGCCGCGCGGGTATGGAGCCGCGCAACATGAAAACCGAGGTGGGCCACAGGGCGAGGGTGGCCAGCGCGGCGACCAGCAGCCAGCGCGGGTCCGCTCCGGCGAGGGCGTGCACTCCGGTCAGGACCGCGTCCCGCTGCCAGACGGCCGCGGCCGCCACCAGCAGGGTGCACACGACGGTGGGCAGGGCCTTCCTCGCTGTTGCGGGAACGGCCGCCATCCGCCTCTCCTCAGGTATCGCAGACGAAATTTCCCCGGTGAATCGCATACGCGGGGGTCAACATTAACGCGATCGGAGGGCCGTGACCAGGGTTGTCCGAATAGTCCTGTGCGCCATCGGCAACGGAACGGTCGTCTTGTGAACGCGCCCCGGTGATACGCCGTATACCCGAGTAGGCTCACGAACGGATGGGGAGACAAGTCGTAATACAGGGACACGACATGACGAAATCCATGATCACCGAGACCCGCGGGACCGGCTCGATGACTCCGGTGGAGTTGCTGGCGGAACTCGAACCCGTGGCGGAAGCGAATCTGAACCGGCATCTGGGGTTGGCCAAGGAATGGCACCCGCACGATTACGTCCCGTGGGACGAAGGCCGCAATTTCGCCGCCATGGGCGGAATCGATTGGGAACAAGATCAATCTCGGCTCAGTCCGGTCGCGCGCGCAGCCATGGTCACCAACCTGCTCACCGAGGACAATCTGCCCTCCTATCATCGGCTGATCTCCCACGCCTTCTCCCGCGACCGCGCGTGGGGCGCCTGGGTCGACCGCTGGACCGCCGAAGAGAATCGCCACGGCATCGTGATCCGCGACTATCTGATCGTGACGCGCGCCGTCGATCCGGTCGCGCTGGAAAACGCGCGAATGATCTGCCTCTCCCAAGGCATCGACGACCCCACCGGGACCGGCGACAACACCATCCTGCACGGCGTCGCGTACGTGACATTCCAGGAGCTGGCCACCCGCGTCTCGCACCGCAATACCGGCAAGGCCTGCCACGAACCCCGCGCCGACCGCATGCTGACGCGCATCGCGGCCGACGAGAACCTGCACATGGTCTTCTACCGCAATATCTGCGCGGCCGCCCTGGACCTGGTTCCCGACGACGCGCTGGCGGCCGTCGCGGCGGTCGTCCAGAACTTCCGGATGCCCGGCGCCGGCATGCCCGAGTTCCGGCGCAACAGCGTCCTCATCGCCAAGTACGGGATCTACGACCTGCGCCAGCACCTCGACGAGGTGGTCATGCCGGTGCTGCGCCGCTGGAACATCTTCGATCGCACCGACTACTCCGGCCGCGGCGAGCGGATCCGCGACGACCTGGCCGCCTACCTGGAGCGCCTCGGAAACGACGTCCTGCGCTTCGAGGAACAGCGCGACCGCGCCCTGGCGCGCGAAGCTGCCCGCCGCGAGGAGTGAACCCCGGCGCCGAAATGTGAACAGCCACCGCGTTGTCCACAGCGCGCCGTTCTCACCGAGCCCACCCGGCCGACCGCCGCTAGGGTGTGGTGCACGACGACAGGGGGGACCATGGCGGACATGCTGCGCGCCGACATCACGGCGTTGCGCGTCATGGCGGCGAGCCTCAGGGGTGAGGCCGACGCCGTCACGAATATCGACCCGGTGGATCTGATCGCGAAAGTCGGGCAGGCCATGCCCAATTCGGCTATCGGCGCGGCCGCGGTCACCGTCGGCGAGCCGCTGCTCGCCTCGCTCGGGCACATGGCGGATCGGCTCAGTTCCTTCGCTGCCGCGGCCGATCACGGAGCCACCACCTACGAGGCCACGCAGCTGGCGCTATCCGCCGAGCTGGACGGGTACCTGCACGCCACCTCCTGACCGGCGGCGTCCAGCCTCGACCGGCACGCGATGCCAGGAAGCAGGTTCGGTAGGCGATCCGGTCACGGGCGGGAGGGGCGGTGGCGCGAGCGAGCCTGTCCCAGGTGTGCGGGTGGGATCCCACGGCCGCCGACCGCGCGAGTACCGCTGTGGTGGAAGCCGATTCGGAGTTCGCCGCGGCGCAGACCCGGGTCGCGCGAGCGGTCGACACCGCCGTTGCCGGGTGGCGGGGAGCGGCGGCGACCGCGGCGGCACTGCGGGCCGTGGAATCCCAGCTGGCGGCGAACCATCTGGGCGCGGCGCTCATCGAGGTCGCGGACGCGCTCGCCGAGGCCGGCGCACTCGATCGGGTGTGCGCGCTGGTCGGCCACATCCGCGACGAGGCACACGACAATGGATGCCGGATCGCCGAGGACGGCACGGTCACCGGCCCGCACTCCCAGATCGGAGACCTGGCGCTGGACTTCATCTTCCAGGCCGGGTTCGACGCGAAGGCGCTGGCCTTACAGGCGCGGCTGGTGCCGCTGCTCGACACCGCCGGGGAGATCGACGAGCGGGTCGCCGCCCGGCTCGCCGCGGCCGCGATGACGTTGGCGCAATTGCGGGCGGATCCGAGCGGCGGTGGGCCGAGTACCCGGATCAGCGGGTTCCTCGAGGGCGCCGCGCTGCTGCCGGAGGATCCGAAAGCGCTGGGTGCGCTGTGGAAGACGCTCGGCCCCGCCGAGCGCGACGAGCTGTTCGCGGCCGATCCGCTGATCGGGAATCGGGACGGCCTGCCCGCGCTCGCCCGCGACCACTACAACCGGCTCGTCGTGCGGAAGCTGCGCGCGGCGGCGGTGGCGGAGGACCGACGGCTGGTCGACCGGCACCCCGACTGGTATCGGGGTGAGAATCTGCCCACCAGCAGCGGGGATTGGACGCGGCTGCGGGAGTGGGAGGCAGCGCGAGCCGAGGCGCTCACCAGGGTCGCGGGATACGAGGCGCTGGAGGCGCAGCTCGGTCCGGCGCCGCGTGGCCGCCTTCTGCTCGCGGTCGACACCGCCGGGCACGGCGCGATCGCACTGAACAATCCGGACACCGCCGCGAATGTGGCGACCTTCGTGCCGGGCACCGGCTCACCGCTCACCGCGATCGGGGTCGGGGTGCGACGGGTCCGAGCGCTGCTGGGCGCCGCCGAACGGTCCGATCCGCTGGCCCGGACATCGGTCATCGCGTGGTACGGCTACGACGCACCACCGGATCTGGCCGGGGCGCTGGGGGATCGGCGAGCCCACGCGGGGGCGCTCGCGCTGGATCGGTTCGAATCCGGACTGCGCGCAAGCCATCTGGGCCTCGCGTCCCATCAGACCGTTCTCGGCCACAGCTACGGGAGCACGGTGATCGGGGCGGCCGCCAGTGGAGCGAACACGCTGGCCGTCGACGACGTGGTACTGGTGGGAAGTCCTGGGATAGAAGTTGACAATGTTTCAGAATTGCGTTTGATGGGTATTCCGGCGGGCCACAACAGCGCGCATGTCTATGCCACTGCCGACCCCGCTGACCCGGTTCCCGCGTTCGGTCAATTAGTACACGGTGTTAACCCGGTCGATCGCGAATTCCGCGCAACGGTTTTCACATCGTCGGGGGCAACTCTCGACCTGCCCGTGTTGCGGGCCTTGCCATTCGATGTGCTGTCGCACGGAAACTACTGGGAGCCGGGCAATCCGGGCCTTCGCACCCAGGGTGACGTCATTGCGGGCCGCTATCGCCAATGAGGCCGAGCGGCCTGTTCGTTGCGCCGAGATAGCCGCAACTGCGGGTAGCGGATTCGTTGCGGACCATGCCGTACCACTACTGTGGGCGGCCGACCAAACTAGTTTGAAACGGTTGGGTTCATGCTAGGGTTTCGTGAAGTTGGAATGGGAAGTCGGAGACAAATGCGCACTGAGAACATCAATAGGAAGTTCAAACTGCATGACGAGCGCAGGATCGCCGCCCAACTTCCCGAGCAACTTGTTGGTTTGGATGTTGTCGGATTTGGGAAACCCGATGAGTTTCCGGGCGAGTTGCTGAACTACTTCGGCGAATTCGCGAACGGCTCGATCCCGCCGCGCTCGCGCATCTACCGCAATGCCCAGCCCAATCTCATCGACGCCTGGCTGCTGGAGCTGTTGCGCGGCGCCCGCATCGGTGACCGCTTCTACCTTCGCACCGGACTCGAGTACTTCCCGTGGGCCGACTGCCGCGTGCTCGACCACCGCTGGCTCGAATCCCTGCGCCGGGTCCTGGGTACCAATCAGGGTTACATCGCGCACGACAAGAGCTCGGCCGTCATGACCCTCGGCACGCAGTACGAGGTGCTCGGCTTCGTGGCGGGCGCGGGCCTGCCCGGCGCCGTCGACGCCGGCCCGGCCGAAGAAGTGCCGACCCGCCGGATCGTCCACGCCCCCGCGGTGGTGGCCGTCCACGATCTGACCCCTGCCGCCGCTCTTGCCGGCACGCCCGATCTGGCTGCCGCCGCCGCGGTGCCGGATCTATCGATCCCCCAGGTCACCGAAGTGATCCCGGCCCCCGAGCCGGCCGCCGCGCCCACCCCGGAGCCGGAAGCCGCCGCGCCGCGAGCCACCGAACCGGTCGCCGCGAAGTCGGAGGCCCCGGCCGACGAAGCGCCCACCCAGCTGCTGACTCGCATCGTGGAGCCGGCCGAAACCGACTGACCGCGCGGCTCACGATCGAACCGGTCGGGCCCGGCGTACGTTGTACCGATTACGCCGGGCATTCACCGAGTTCGAAAGAGCCGATATATGTCGACAATCAATGGGCTGCCCGCCCATGTCCTGCTGGTGCACGCGGTAGTGATACTGGTCCCGCTGACGGCGGGCCTGCTGATCCTGTGCGCTGTGTGGCCCGCGGCCCGCGCGCGGCTGATCTGGCTCGTGGTCGTGCTGGCCGTACTGGTGACAGTGCTGACCCCGATCACGGTCGACGCGGGGGAGTGGTTCCAGCGTCAGCTGGGAATGCCGCCGCTGCTCGACGAACACGCGCGGCTCGGGCGGCAGATGCCGTACTTCGTTGCGCCACTACTGGTTCCGGCCGCTCTGCTCGCCTTTGCGCAGCTGCGGTCCCGGCGGGAACGGCCGCTGGGCCGGGCGCTGGTGGCGGTGATCGCGGTGCTCGCGCTGGCCGCGGGCGGGGCCGCCACCTGGCAGACCTTCCGGGCCGGGGATTCGGGCGCGCACGCGGTGTGGAACGGCGTGGTGAATCACTGAGAAAGCGACTGTCGTGACCCGGCGGCCGGTCTGCGGGGCGGCCACCGAGTCACGACAGTGCGGCACGGTCAGATCTTGCGGATGACCGTGACGACCTTGCCGAGAACCTGGGCGTCATTGCCCGGAATCGGCTCGAACAGGGGGTTGTGCGGCATCAGCCACACCTGGGAACCGGTGCGCTTGAAGGTTTTCACGGTGGCCTCGCCGTCGATCATGGCCGCCACGATGTCACCGTTGTCGGCGACGTTCTGCTGGCGCACGACCACCCAGTCGCCGTCGCAGATGGCCGCGTCGATCATGGACTGACCGACGACCTTCAGCAGGAACAGCGAACCCTCGCCGACCAGTTCGCGCGGCAGCGGGAAGACATCCTCCACCGCCTGCTCGGCCAGGATCGGGCCACCGGCGGCGATCCGGCCCAGCACCGGGACGTAGGTCGGGATCGGGTGGTCGTCCGAGGACTCCGCCTCGGCATTGACCGCGCGGAGCTGCGACACCCCGGCGGTGGCGCGCACCGCCGTCTCGTCCAGGCCCCGGACGTCCACGGCGCGTGGCCGATTCGGATCGCGGCGCAGGTAGCCCTTGCGCTCGAGCGCCCGGAGTTGGTGCGCCACCGAGGAGGTGGAGGTGAGGCCGACGGCATCGCCGATCTCGCGGATGCTGGGCGGGTAGCCGCGGTCGTGCACCGAGGTGCGGATGACCTCCAGGACCCGGCGCTGACGCACGGTCAGATCGGCGCCGGCGCCGGACGATTCGGACAGGGGGCCGTTACCTTCGGGACCAAGGGGTCCGTTCTCACCGTCCACGCCGCCGTGTTCGCTCACCGCCGCCGTCCTCCGTTCACTGCTGTCGCTCACCGGAATTCGTTCCCGCACGCGCCGTGTCGTACGTCCGGGCAACTCGTGACTCGACTGTAGACCGTGTGACGCGAGTGATCAAACATCTGTTCGACGCATGTCGCGGAAATCAGTGACATTGTCGGGCCGCCGTGGTAGAAATTCGAACATCAGTTCATCGAACACATGATCGAGTCAGTTGTCCAGCACTCTGCGGCCCGCCCTACCTTGGAGGTTACTTCGATGCGCGCCATGGTCAGCGAGATCGACACTCTGGAAAGCGATTTGGGATTCGACAGCCTCCCCTCGGCGCTGCGTTCCGATCGGTCGCCGGTCACCCCGTCCGGGGTCTCGGCACACCCCGTCCTGAACCGCCGGCCCTGCCGTGCGCGAGTGCGTCCCATGCCTCGCCCGGGTGTTCGAACCGATCATGTCGTCGTGCGACACGCCGTGGGACGCGCCCGCGGAACGCATCCGCTGGACCGGGTGCAGCGCGCCCAGACCGGCCTCGCCGCGCTGGCGATCACCGCGCTTCTGAGCGCTCTGGCTGTGGCCGGACTGATCGGCCTCGCGCAATTACGCTCCGGTGACTTCGGTGCGCAGACCACGCCGCCCACGGTGCAGACGGTGCAGCCCGCGGTTCGATAGCAGTGGTGATGCTCGGCCGGTTGCCCGGTCGTAGCGGGTTTCCGGGATAGGGATCCCCGGCCACGACGTGGCCGAAATTGCAGATTGAAAACTGAAACGTGTTGCTACCGTCCCCCTGAATGTGACAGAGGCTACATCCGCGCGGCCGCATCGCGGCGCGCGAGCGACAGGGGGCGTAATGCCGAGAGTTCGAGGGTTGGTCCGGGTGGCCGGAGTGCTCACCTGCCTGATGATCGGGTTGGTGACCGCACCGGCGGTGCACGCCGAAACCGGATATGCCGAATATCTGGACCTGCCGTCGGTGAACGGGGACGGCGCGGCGGGCGGCGGCTTGAATCCCGCCCTGCCACTGGACCCCGACACCCTGCGCGGCGCGCTCGACGCCGCGCGTGCGGCGGGGGTGCAGCCTCGGCACTACGCCACACTGCTGCACCAATACTGGCTGGTGGTCGCCACCCGCAATGCCGAGATCGACCTGGCCGGGTGGGATCCCGGACGCGGCGTCGCGGCCAATACCGCCACCTTCACCCAGGTGTACGTGAATTACCTGCGGCTGAACAACTCTCACCCGGAATACTGGTGGACCGGCCTGGCCGGCCTGGCCGGCGGCTCCTTCGCCTCGGGCTTCTTCGACATGGGCGACGTGTCCGCGATCGTCAGCGTGCCGGGCATCCATCAACTCGGCGACGCGGTCGCCGACCTGTTGCGCGGCACGCCCGGGCCGCTGCTGGACGTCCTGCCCTCCGACATCCGCGCCCTGGGGACCGAGGGAGAACGGCTCACCGCCGACGACCTGGCCTGGTACCAGACCCGGCTGATGATCATGCAGAAGCACATCTTCATCGACCAGGTGCCCATGCACGAGGCGTACGCCGCCGCGGGCGCGGCGGGGGTCGAGGAGATGTACCAGGCCGGGGTGCTCGACGAGAACGCCATCACGGCCTGGCGGGAACTGGCCGGTGGCGCCCCGGAAGGGCTCGCCGACGCCGCGCTGCGCATGACCGACCGCGAACAGAACCAGATCATCGCCGACCAGTGGGATGTCACCTCGCACGGTCGCGGGGCCATGGGGCGGGTGCTGACCTACGTCAGCACCATCGCCGGGAAGGCCGCTGTCCCCGGCGTGCGGGCGCCCGGCGTGTTCGCGCCCACCACCCTGACGTCGGGAACCATGTCGCTCCGGGCCCCGCTGCCCGACTTCAACTGGGCCGACCGCGACACGCGGTGGAACTACATCACCAACGACCTGCTGCCCCGCTACCTGGAACTGTGCGCGAACCCGGCCGTCGCGAGACCGGTTCTGGCCGAACCCTTCTCCGCCAAACTGGTCCAGGGGCGGCTGGTCCAGCGGCTGCCGGACCTGCTGGCCGACATGACCTCGCAATGGCGGTTGACGGCCTGATTCGGGCACGCCGACCCGGGCGGACGCCGCCGACCGCGTCCGCCACGGTATCCTCGAGATTGCTCGAGGTTGCTGTGGAACCCAGGCATCGACGAAGGATCCCGGATGCATTGCCCGTACTGCCGCCATCCCGATTCGAGGGTGGTCGACTCGCGTGAGGCCGAGGAAGGCACCGCCATCAGGAGGCGACGTGCCTGTCCGGAATGTGGGCGCAGGTTCACCACCGTCGAAACCGCCATCCTGTCGGTGGTCAAGCGCAGCGGTGTCACCGAGCCGTTCAGCCGCGAGAAAGTGATCCGCGGCGTCAGCCGCGCCTGCCAGGGCCGCGAGGTCGACTCCGATGCCCTGAACCTGCTCGCCCAGCAGGTGGAGGATGCCGTGCGGGCCAAGGGTTCCCCGGAGGTGCCCAGCCACGAGGTCGGCCTGGCCATCCTCGGACCGCTGCGCGACCTGGACGAGGTCGCCTATCTGCGTTTCGCGTCGGTGTACCGATCCTTCAGCTCCGCCGAGGATTTCGAGCGCGAGATCGCCGATCTTCGCAAGCACCGCGACGAGCACGCGGTCGGGGCGACCGCGGAGTAGCAGAGCGTCCCCACCGGGCGCTGCGCCCCGCGTCCCACTGATTCACGGTCCGGCCCCGAGCAATTCGGAGCCGGACCGATCCGTATCCGACGGCGCCGCCGATCGGGATCCGTCAGCGCTGCTGCGGTGGGCGGCGCGCGGCGTCGATCGCCTTCTCGATCCGCTTCGCCGAGACCGGGTACGGGGTGCCCAGCTGCTGGGCGAACAGGCTGACCCGGAGTTCCTCTATCATCCACCAGATCTCGACGATGTCGCGTCCGCCGCGACGGCCCTCCGGGAGGTTGGCGACCAGCCGGTCGTAGGCCGCGTGCACGCGATCGAGTTCGATCATGCCCGCACGGTCCCGATTGGCGGCCGCGGGCAGCGCCTCCAGCCGCAGCCGGGCGGCCTCCAGATACCGTGGCAGTTCCCGCAATCGGGCGCTACCCCACTCGGAGATGAAGCCTCGGAAGGTCAGATCGTCGAGCTGATGGGTGACATCGTCGGTGGCGTCGCGGTCACGGGAGTCGGCGAGGGTGGCGCGCACCCGATGCGCCTCGGCCAGCACCGGAACCACCGAGCGGACGATATTCGCCACCGCGGTGGTGAACCGCGGGCGGACCTTCTCCACCAGGGCCTGGAACTGCTCGGGGCTGCGCACCGGCCCGCCATTGGCGGCGATCAGTTCGTCGGCGGCGCAGGCGCGGCAGTCCTCCACCAGGGCGTCGAGGGTGCCGTACGGATTCTGGCTCAGCGCAAGCCGATCCGTGGGCGGCAGGCCCGCGGTGACGGCGCGGGTACTGGTGGTGATCGCGCCCAGCAGCAGGGCGCGGGTGCCGGTGCGCATGGCGGTGGCCTGCTCGGCGGGGGAGCTGAGCACCCGCACGGCCACGCCGTCGGACTCGGCGACCAGGGCCGGATAGCCGGTGATGGTCTGCCCGCCGACCTGGCGCTTGACCGCGGACGGCAGGGTGCCCAGGGATTCGGAGGTCCACACGGCGGCCGGGGCCCGCTCCGCGGCATTGTTGGCGCGCGCCACCGACTTCGAGACCTGTTCGGCGAGACGGGTTTTCAGCTCGGCCAGACTCTTGCTGCGGGCCGCGATCGTGCCCGACGGGTCGATGGCGGCGAAGGTCATGCGCAGATGGTCGGGCAGGCCCGCAGGGTCCAGCATGGCGGCGGCGATGGTCACCGAGCCCAGCTGGGACAGCTCCCGCGCCAGGCCGGTGCGCAGCGGTTCGGCGCGCGGGGTGAGACGGTCCAGCGCGGCCTTGGCGAAGTCCGGGGCCGGAACCACGGTGCGGCGCAGCTGCTTGGGCAGCGTCTTGATGAACGCCGCGGCCAGCTCCTCGCGCATACCCGGCACCAGCCAGTCGAAGCCGACCGAGCGCACGTGCGCCAGCTGGGCGATCGGAATGTGCACGGTGACACCGTCGTCGGCCTGGCCCGGCTCGAACTGATAGGTGAGCGGGAAGGTCAGCTCGCCCTGACGCCAGCTGTCGGGGTAGGCGGTCGGATCCAGCAGGGCCGCGTCCTCGTTCACCACCGTGGAGGCGGTGAAGTCGAGCAGGCTGGGATCGGTGCGCTGGGTCTTGCGCCACCAGCTGTCGAAGTGCCGTACCGAGACGATGTCCGAGGGGATGCGCTTGTCGTAGAACTCGAACAGCACCTCGTCGTCGACCAGGATGTCGCGACGCCGCGCCCGATGCTCCAGATCGGCGACATCCTCGAGCAATTCGCGGTTGCGCGCGAAGAAGTCGTGCTTGGTCTGCCACTCGCCCTGCACCAGCGCATGCCGGATGAACAGTTCCCGCGACAGCTCCGGATCGATGCGGCCGAAATCCACCCGGCGCTGGGTCACCAGCGGAATCCCGTACAGGGTGACCCGCTCGTACGCGGCCGCCGCACCTCGCTTGGCGGACCAATGCGGTTCGGAGTAGGTGCGTTTCACCAGATCGCCGGCCAGCCGCTCGGCCCACTCCGGTTCGATCCGCGCCGCCGTCCGTCCCCACAGTCGTGAGGTTTCCACCAGCTCGGCCGCCATCACCCACCGCGGCGGCTTCTTGGCCAGCGACGACCCGGGGAAGATCATGAACTTGGCATTGCGCGCCCCGAGGAACTCCCGGCTCTCCGCTTCCCGCACCCCGATATGCGACAGCATGCCCGCCAGCAGCGCCTGATGAATCGACGTCACATCCCACGGCAGCGAGTCATCCGCCGACCCGGCCTTGGCCGCGAGCGATTCCGCGAGTCCGCGCCCGCCGGAGCCGGATGTGCCGCTGCCCGAGCCACCGCCGCGCCCGGACCGCGCGCCACGAGCCGTGTTGCCGGCGGCAGGCGAATCGCCCACGGTCCTGTCGCCCGCGCGCCCACCGCGCCCAGCGTCACGACCGCGCTCGCCATCGGCGCGTTGTGTCCCCCCGGACTGCCGGGAGTCGTTGCCGCGCTTGGCTTCCGGGGTACGGCCCGGGTTCGCACCCGGCCTCGCGTCATCCGCTGCGCCGGCCCCGCGGCCGCGGCGACCACGGGTGGACTCGCCGCCGCCGTCGGATCCGGTTGCGGTGCGGTCGAATTGGGCGTCGGAGCCCTCGGTGTTCCAGCCCAGGCCGCGGGTGATGGTGCGGAGCTGGCCGTGCAGGTCCTGCCATTCGCGGATGCGCAGGTAGTGCAGGAACTCGTCGCGGCACATGCGGCGGAACTGGTTGGAGGACAGGGCATTGCGCTGTTCGCGCAGGTAGTCCCACAGCCGCAGCGAGGACAGGAAGTCCGAGCCCTCGATGGTGAAGCGGGCGTGCTTGGTGTCGGCGGCCTGCTGGTGCTCGACGGGCCGTTCGCGGACGTCCTGAATCGACAGGGCCGCCACGATGATGAGGACCTCCGCCAGGCAGCCGCCGCGGTTGGCCTCCACCAGCATGCGCGCCATGCGCGGATCGACGGGAATCTGCGCCATCTCGCGGCCGATGGGGGTGAGGACGAGTCCGGCGTCCGGGATCTCGCGCCGTGCGGAGGCGTCGGCCTCGGCGCGGGCGAGCGCGCCGAGCTCCTCGAGCAGGGCGATGCCGTCGCGGATGGCGCGGCCGTCCGGCGGTTCGACGAACGGGAAGCCCTCGATGTCACCGAGTCCGAGCGCGGTCATCTGCAGGATGACGGCGGCCAGATTGGTGCGCAGGATCTCCGGTTCGGTGAACTGCGGCCGGGATTCGAAGTCGTCCTCGGAGTACAGGCGGATGGCGATACCGTCGGCGACACGGCCGCAGCGGCCCGACCGCTGCCGCGCCGAGGCCTGCGAGATCGACTCGATCGGCAGCCGCTGCACCTTGGTGCGCATGGAGTAGCGCGAAATACGCGCCGTACCAGGGTCGATCACGTAGCGGATGCCCGGCACCGTGAGCGAGGTCTCGGCCACATTGGTGGCCAGCACCACGCGCCGCCCGGTGTGCGCCTCGAACACCCGGTGCTGCTCGGCCGCCGAGAGCCGCGCGTACAGAGGCAGGATCTCGGTGCGCGGCAGGCGCAGATCACGCAGCGAGTCGGCGGTGTCACGGATCTCGCGTTCGCCGGACAGGAAGACCAGGATGTCGCCGTCGCCCTCGGCCTGCAGTTCCCGCACCGCGTCGCCGATGGCGTCGGTGGGGTCGCGGTCGACGATCGCGGTGTCCTCGTCGTCGGGATCCGCGGAGGTGACCGGAACCTCCAGCGACAGCGGCCGATACCGGACCTCCACCGGATAGGACCGGCCCGAGACCTCGACAATCGGTGCGGGCGTGCCGTTCTCGTCACTGAAGTGCCGCGCGAACAACTCGGGATCGATGGTCGCCGAGGTGATGACGATCTTCAGATCCGGCCGCTGCGGCAGCAGCTGCTTGAGATACCCGAGCAGGAAGTCGATATTGAGGCTGCGCTCGTGCGCCTCGTCGATGATGATCGTGTCGTAGCGGCGCAGCAGCCGGTCGCGCTGGATCTCGGCGAGCAGGATGCCGTCGGTCATCAGCTTCACCAGCGTGCGATCCGACGCCTGATCGGTGAACCGCACGGTGTAACCGACCACGTCGCCCAGTTCGGTGTTCAGTTCCTCGGCGATGCGCTCGGCCACCGTGCGCGCGGCCAGCCGCCGCGGCTGGGTGTGGCCGATGGTGCCGCGAATCCCGCGCCCGAGCTCCAGACAGATCTTGGGCAGCTGCGTGGTCTTGCCCGAACCCGTCTCACCGGCCACGATCACGACCTGGTGTGCGGCGATGGCCGCGGCGATGTCGTCGCGGCGCGCGGAGACCGGTAGCTGCTCGGGGTAGGCGATGGCCGGGATGGCGGCGCGGCGGGATTCCACCCGGCGCTGGGCGGCGTCGAATTCGGCTTCGAGGGAGGTGAGATCGCCGCCGCGGGCCTTGTCGAGCCGGCGACGCAAGCGATGTTCGTCGCGGATCGAGAGATCGGCCAGGCGGGAACGAAGCTCGCGAGAGGTGGCGGCGGTCCTGGTCATTGCACTGTCAACGATAGCGAAGAGTCGGTCCGTGCCGGTCGCCGCGGTCTCGGATCGCCCGGTCGCACGCTTGCCGGAAGTGTGCCGCATCGGCGTATCGTCCGCATTCGAGTGGTTCGTCATGCGACGATCTGGGCCATGGTCGTCAGAGGTGGTACGCCCTTGTGGATCCGGGCGCTGCGGGTCGTCTTCGCCGTTGTGGGCATTGTCGCGCTGGTCTGGATCCCGCTGCGCAACCTGGATAATCCGAACTACTCGTACCTGAACTTCTTCAGCTACTTCACCATCCAGTCCAACATCATCGGCATTGTCGTGCTGCTGGTCGGCGGCCTGCGCGACCCCGATGGCCGCCGGTGGGAACTGGTGCGGGGCGCGGCCACCCTCTATCTGACGATCACCCTCATCATCTACGCGCTGCTGCTGTCGGACATCGACGTCCAGCTGACCGAGAAGTGGATCAACGACATCCTGCACCGGCTGATCCCCGTCGTGCTGATCGCGGACTGGTTGCTGGTGCTGGCTCCCGGCATCAAGCCGACCGTCAAGCTGGTCCTGGGCTGGCTCGCCTATCCGTTGGCCTACGGCGCGTACGTCCTGATCCGCGGCCCCTTCGCCGACTGGTACCCCTACCCGTTCATCGACCCCCGCGAGCAGGGCTACGGCTCCCTGACCATCGGCTTGGTGGTGATGGCCGTGGTCTTCGCGATCCTCGGTGTGATCGTGGCCGCGGTGACCGGCGTGGTACCCCGGGCGGTCGCCCGCCGCTGACCCCGCGGGCTCAGAGCGCGCGGGTCATGAACACACTGTGCGGGTCCTCGGTATAGTCCGCGAACGGCCCGCAGTGCTCGAACCCGTAGCGCTCGTACAGCCGCACCGCGGGCCGATAGAACTCCGACGATCCGGTCTCCAGGCTCAACCGCGCGTACCCGCGAGCCTCGGCCTCGGCGAGGATGTGCCGCAACAACTGTGACGCGACTCCGCGCCCGCGATACCCGGCCGTGGTCCGCATGGATTTGATCTCCCCATGCGTCGGATCCAGCTCTTTGAGCGCCCCGCATCCGGCGAGCTCGGTCCCGTCCCACGCGGACCAGAAGGTGATCTCCGGCTTGCGCAGCGCCGCTACGTCGAGCGCGTGCATGCTGTCGTCCGGCGAGTTCGCCAGCATCTCGGCGACATGCGCTTCGAGCAAACCGACCACCTCGGGCCCGGTCAGATCATCGACCACAATCCGCATGTCGTCAGGCTAGCGAGCCGCCGTCCCGGGCCCTGAGCGGACTGACCTGGAGCGCCAACTCGCCGACCTGGCGTGCCGCCGGGCCCCGGGTGCCCTGTGCGCAGCCGCCCGACGGGCGACACTCGGTGTGGCCGGAAGGGTTTCGTGATCTTGTCGGGTTACTCCGCCGGTATTCGGAGCGTCGTGGGGCGAACCGTGAGGTGCACATTTCCGAGAGTGCCGGCGCGGGGCGTCGGATACGTGCACGGCGGCCCGAAGCTTGAAGACGGCCCGGTAGCCGCAAGGCTCCGGGCCGTTGCCATGTCCGCGCCCGCAGTCCGATCAGCGCTCGGCCATACCTGCGGTCAGCGCTCGGCGACACCAGCCTCCAGGGCGCTCAGGCGCGCGTCGAAGCTGCGCATCTCCTGCAGGATGCCCTTCATGGCTTCGGTCATCTGCTCGACGGAATAGCGCAGCAGGTTCAGGTTCGCGCGTAGATCGGCGATCGGGTCGACGGGATCGTCGATTCGGCGCGGGCGCTCGGCTCGACTGTGACGCATGGAGTGACTCCTCTGTTCATTGTCTCGATACGAACGTTTCAGGGGAGCCGGGCGAGTGAATCGGCTGGGTAATCGGTCACGAGTGGCGGTGCGGGGGCGGGGGATTCGGCAGCGCAAGTTCCGGGCGGCGCGCGCCGGGGATGTCAGCATGGAAGGGGAGCCGGTCGCCGCGGTGAGAGGTGGTGGGGCGTGGGGTTGTTCGTGGAGCAGTACGGGCTGGTGCGGTGGAGTGCGGTGATCGCTTTCTGCTCGGCCGCCGCCCTGGTCGTCGCCAGGCTGGCACGGGGACGGCCGGTCGGGTGCGACGGGCCGCGAGCGGATCGCGAATCCGATGCCGCGCATCTGGTGATGTGCCTGGTCATGGTGGGAATGCTGGTGTTCCCGACCGCCGTCGACGCACACGCGGTGCGCGGGGTGCTGACGGCCATGGTGGTCGTGTACACGCTGGTGCTGGGGGAACGGATCCTGCGGTGGCGCAACGGGATCGGAGACGCCGGGGCGGGTACCGCCGGGGCGTTCGCCTATCACGTGCTGGCGGCCGCGGCCATGCTGTACGCGATGAGCGGGCCCGGGGCGCACGAGCACGGTGTGTCCGGGCACGGGGGACCCGCGCCCGCCCCGCTGCTGGCGCTCGCGGCGCTGTTCGCACTCGACGCCGTCGTCATGCTGATCCCGGGCCTGCGCCGCCGTTTGCCGGGAGTGTTCCCGCACCCTGTCACCACGGCCGGAGCCCCGGCCGTGGTGCCGCACCTGGTGATGGACCTCGGCACCGCCTACATGCTGGTGGCGGCCGCCGCCGGATGAGCCGCCGCCCGTTCCGGCGCAGCCGGGGGCCGTTCGACCTGTTCACCGTCCTACGGGGTTAGATAGTGAGCAAAGGTCGGTTCGCCCGGTTGGGGGTGGCCGGTATCGGGTGATGGAGGTGCTCTGGATGGGTTCGCTGTGGCATGGCTTCGCCGATATGGGTGCGGTCGAGCGGGACGGGTCGTTCGTGGTGGCGCGGGGCGAGGGCGCCCGCATCTGGGACGAGGGTGGCACAGAGTATCTCGATGCCACCGGCGGACTCTGGTTCGCCAATGTCGGCCACGGCCGCCGCGAGATCGCCGACGCGGTGGCCGCGCAGCTGACCCATGTCGCGCACTACTCCAACTTCGGTGACCTGGTCTCGCCGGTGACCCGCGATCTGGCCGAGCGGCTCTCCGCGCTCGCCCCGGTACCGGGCAGCAAGATCTTCTTCACCTCGGGCGGCTCCGACGGCATCGACACCGCCGCCAAGCTGGCCCGCCGCTACTGGCAGGAGATGGGCCGCCCGGAGAAGACCATCCTGGTCGGACGGCAGAAGGCGTACCACGGCATGCACGTCGGCGGCACCTCGCTGGCCGGGATTCCGGTCAACGGCGAGGGCTACACCGGCGTCTTCATGCCCGACACCCGCACCATCGAATGGGATCAGGCCAAGGCGCTGACCGCGCTGATCGAGGAGCTCGGCGCGGAGCGCATCGCGGCCTTCTTCGCCGAACCCATCATCGGCGCGGGCGGCGTCTACCTGCCGCCGGAGGGCTATCTGGCCGAGGTCCGCCAGATCTGCCGCGACAACGACATCCTGTTCGTCGCCGACGAGGTCGTCACCGGCTTCGGCCGCATCGGCGGATCCTGGTTCGCCTCCTCGCGTTTCGGCCTGGAACCGGATCTCATGACCACCGCCAAGGGCCTCACCTCGGGCTATGTCCCGATGGGCGCGGTCTTTATCGCACCCCGCATCGCCGAGCCGTTCTTCTCCGGCGGCGTGTGGTGGCGGCACGGCTACACCTACGGCGGTCACGCCGGCGCGGCCGCCGCGGCCATGGCCAATCTCGACATCTTCGAGCGCGAGAACCTCTTGGAAGCCAGCAAGAACCTGGAAACGCTACTGCACGAGCACTTCTCGCCGCTGGCCGACCACCCGCGCGTGGCCGAGGTCCGCAGCGGCCTGGGCGCGGTCGCCGCGGTCCAGCTCGCCGATCCGGCCGAGGCGCTCGGGATGGTGAAAACCCTGCGCGCGCACGGTGTCTCGACCCGTGCGGCCGGTCAGGGCGCGCTGCAGATCTCGCCGTCGTTCGTCATCACCGAGGCCGAGGTCGTGCAGATGGCCACCCGGTTCGCCGCCGCTCTGGGCTGAGCGGCGACCGGATCAGTGATCGTGCCCGCCGGACAACTCTCCGGCGGGCACGTGGCGTAGCCGGGCCACGGCCAGCACCGCCACCAGCAGCGCGCCGACCGCTGCCACCCCTGCGGTGACGTGCACCCCGTGGATGAAGGCCGTGCGTGCCGCGACCAGCACCGTCGCGCCGACGTTGTCGGGCAGCGTCGCCGCCACCTGTACCGCCTCGCCGAGGGTCTCGCGCACCGCGTCCGCGCCGGGCAGACCGTGCGGCAGCGAGTCGGCGAGATCGGCCCGATAGATGGCCAGACTGATGCTGCCGAGTATCGAGATGCCCAGCGCGCCACCGAGTTCCGCGCCGGTCTCGGACACGCCCGAGGCTGCTCCGGCCTGCTCGGGCGGCGCGGAGCCGACGATCAGTTCGGTGGTGATGCCGAAGACCGGCGCCAGCCCCAGCGCGATGAGCAGCGACGCGACCACCGCCGCGACCGGTCCGCCGTCCACCGTCAGCCGGGTGAGCATGGCCAGACCGATGGCGGCCAGCACCATTCCGGCCCCGATCAGATACGCGGGCCGCACCGCGCGCACGATGCGCGGGGCCGCCTGCGAGCCGATGATGAACCCGACACTGGACGGCGCCATGGCGACGCCCGCCGCCATCGGCGTCATGTCCAGCGCCAGCTGGAAGTACTGGGCCACGAACAGGAAGTAGCCGAACGCCACGAAGATGGCGATCACATTGATGCCCAGCGCCGTCCGGAACGCGCCGAGCCGGAACAGCCGCAGATCCAGCATGGGATCGGGTCGCGTGAGCTGCCGCCGCACGAACAGCGCGCCCGCCACCAGGCCGCCCGCGACGGCCACCACCGCCACCGGGCCGAGGCCGTCCTGCGCGACCGTCTTCATGGCCAGCACCAGCGACACCATGGTGACCACACTCAGTGCGGCACTGGTCAAGTCGAGCCGCCCGGCCTCGGGATCGCGGAACTCCGGCAGTACCCGGGGACCGAGCACCAGCAGCAGCGCCATCACCGGGACGGCCAGCAGGAACACCGACCCCCACCAGAACCGTTCCAGCAGTACGCCACCCAGCAAGGGGCCGACCACGCCGCCCGCGGAGAACGCGCTCACCCAGGTGCCCACGGCCAGCGACCGCTGGCGGGGATCGCGGAACATGGTGAAGATCAACGACAGTGTCGAGGGCGCGATGGTCGCACCGGCGACACCGAGCAGCGCCCGGCACCCGATCAGGAACTCGGCGGTGGGGGAGAAAGCCGCCACCACCGACACCGTTCCGAACAACACGCCGCCGGCCAGCAGCAGACGTCGCCGCCCGATCCGGTCGCCGAGCGTGCCCATGGTGATCAGCAGACCGGCCAGCATGAAGCCGTAGACGTCGATGATCCAGAGCAGTTGCGCGCTGCTGGGATGCAGCGTCGAACTGATCTGTGGCACCGCCAGATGCAGCACCGTGAGATCCATGGCGTAGACCAGGCAGGCCAGCGCGAGCACGCCGAGGCCGATCCATTCGCGGCGCCCCGCCAGCTCCGGCCGCTCGCGTGCGGCTGTGACGAGGGCGGTATCCACGACGAATCGTCCTTCCGGTGGGGGTGTGGCCGCGGGGGCGACGGCGCGCCCTCCACCATCTCACCGCCCACCGACCGACGCGCAACCGAATTTCGGCCCGGCAGTGGCAGTATGCTGCGGAAATGGTCGAATTCGAGAGCTACCGGGCCAATCTCGAGGTGGCCGACCTCACGCCCACCGTCGAATTCCTGCGCGATGTGCTGGGCTTCGAGGTCGAGGTGGACGAGCCCGCGATGGGATTGGCGCTGCTGCGGCGCGGCGGGGTCGGGCTCGGGGTGGTGCGCACGCCGAATCCGGCGGTCAACGAGACCACCGCGGGATATGTCGGCGTGGCCGATGTGGACGCGCTGTACGCGCATTGCCTGCGGCACGGCGGCGAGATCACCGCCGAACTGACCGAGCACCCCTGGGGGCTGCGCGATTTCGTGCTGCGCATTCCCGGCGGCCACCGGCTCGCCTTCGGTCAGCGCATCGCTCGGTGAGTCTCTAGATCACGATGGGATGGTCGGCGACTACCCGCCCGCCGATCCGGGCCCAGCCGTCGGAGTCCCATTCGGTGAACAGCTGCGAGCCCTGCCCCTGCGTGATGTGCAGGCCGCGGGTGAGCAGCGCGGTCAGCTCGATGGCCGCCGAGCCGGTGGCGTCGTCCTCGGGAATTCCCAGGCCCGGGGCGAACATTCGGGCGCGGACGCCGGCCCGCGATTCGTTGGTCCAGGCCCAGCAGTAGTGCTGGCCGCCGGGGAAGTCGGCCGGGTCGAGGGTGGCGAGCAACGCCGGATCCTCGAACTGGTGGAATTCGAACGACGGTGACCAGGCGGCGCGGGCGCGGGCCCAGGCCATACCCTCGGTGAGCGCGACCTCGACCGGCCCGGCCGGGACATCGATGACCTTCACCGGCGTGCGCTGCTCGTTGAGCCACCACGCGGCGCCGATGCTGGGCAGCCCGGCGAAGGACAGTTCGACCGCCGGGGTGTAGATGCGCATCGCCGCCCGCCCGTCGGCCGGGTCGTCGACCACCGCGGTGAGCGCCTGGCCCACGCGGGCGGCGAGCGCCTGATGGTCGATGTGCTCCACGGCGGAGCGGCGGACGATGCCGAGCGGGCTGCCGAATCGACCGGCCGCGTCGGTGAACACACGCACGACCTCGATCTGGGCGCTATCACTTTCCGGAACGGTCATGTCACGCGAGCTTACCGACAGTTATCGATTCGCGGGAGGTCCACAGGCATCGAGCATGTCGACCAGGGCGCTCTTCTCGGTGGGTTGCACGCTCAATCCCCAGCGCTCCTTGATGCTGACCCAGCGGCGCGCGTACTCGCACTGGTACGCCTGCCGCGGCTGCCACTGATCCGGTGACTTGGAGCCCTTCTCCTGATTGGCCTGCTTCTGGACCGCGAGCAGATTGCCGACGTCGTTGGCGAACTTCTCGCGCTGCTCGGGCTGCCACTGCGAGGCCCCCGAGCGCCAGGCGTCGCCGAGCGCGACCACGTGGTCGATCTCGATATCGGAGGATGTGAAGCGGTCGTAGGGAATTCGCTCCCCGGTGTAGGGATCGTCGAGTGTCCCCGACAGCACCAGGCACGAATTGCTGTCGCCCACACGGGTTTCCGTGAGGTCGCGCTTCATCACCTGTTCGCGTGCGGTGCACCCGCCGCTGAGCGCCGGCTCGCCGCCGCGCCCGGACCAGCCGGGGCCGAAGGCGTTGCGGTCGTAGGTCTCCCAGTTGCGGTTCCACGCGACGGGGAGGCGGTCCAGTCCGGCCCGCGCCCGGGCGGCGTCGAGGATCGGGGTGCCCGCCTGCTCGGGCGGCGGGGGCGAGTCGGCGGCGGGGGTCTCGTGGCGATTCAGATACAGCGCCAGGCCACCCGCGGAGAGCGCGATGAGAAGCACGGAGGAGGCGAAGAGTCTGCGCCGGCGACGCCGGGCTGGGGTCCGGGAGCGCGGAGGCATGCGGGGGAGTCTAGGTGGGCAATTCGGATGTTTCGGGCATTGTTGCCGGATTGCAGCAATCTACGGGCAAATATGCAGGCAGAGGAGACGAGGGGCCGGACACCCTGTGGTGTCCGGCCCCTCGCCGAGAATCCGCGTCCCGGGCAACGCCCGCGATCGACTAGACGGAGGCCGTGGCCAGCGCCTCGGTCGACGCCACGGCCTGGCCCACGCCCGCCACGATCGCGGCAGCGCGCAGCGCCTCGAAGATCACCTCGCGCGACACGCCCGCCTCGCGCAGCGTGTGCTCGTGCGCCTCCAGGCAGTGCTGGCAGCCGTTGATCGAGGAGACCGCGAACGACCACAGCTCGAAATCGACCTTGTCCACGCCGGGAGTGCCGATGATCTGCATGCGCAGGCCCGCGCGCAGATCGTCGTAGCGGCCCTCCAGGAATGCCTTGCCGCGGTAGAACACATTGTTCATACCCATGATCGACGCGGCGCCCAGCGCGGCGTTGTACGCCTCGGCCGACAGCACGTCGGCCGCCTCCTCGGCGATCTCCCGCAGCGTGGTCGCGGACTTGGTGGCCGCGGCCGAGGCCAGCAGGGTGCCCCACAGCTGCTGCTCGTTGAGTACGGTGCTGCGCGCCATGGAGGACAGGTTGAGCTTGAGGTCCTTGGCGTACTCGGGCAGCGAGTTCTTCAGATTATCGATGGTCACGACGAAATTCCTTACGAGCCTTGCTTACACCGACGCGGTCATGAGCTCGCCGGCCTGGATGGTCGGGTCGCCCTTCTTCCAGTTGCAGGCGCACAGCTCGTCGGACTGCAGGGCGTCGAGCACGCGCAGCACCTCGTCGACATTGCGGCCGACCGAACCGGCGGTGACCGATACGAACTGGATCTCGTTGTTCGGGTCGACGATGAAGGTGGCGCGGTCGGCGACGCCGTCGGCGTTGAGCACGCCGGTGGCCGCGGCCAGTTCCCGCTTCAGGTCGCTCAGCATCGGGAACGGGAGCGTCTTGAGCTCCTCGTGCTGGGCGCGCCACTGGAAGTGGACGAACTCGTTGTCGACGGAGGCACCCAGCACCTGCGCGTCGCGATCGGCGAACTCCTCGTTCAGCTTGCCGAAGGCGGCGATCTCGGTCGGGCACACGAAGGTGAAGTCCTTGGGCCAGAAGAAGACGATGCGCCACTTGCCGGCGTAGTCGTCGCTCGAGATCTGGGTGAAGTAGTCGTCGGGCTGCTGAGCGTTCACCTTCGAGAGATCACCGCCGATGACAGCCTTCAGGTTGTACGCGGGGAACTGATCGCCGATGGTCAGCAGTGCCATGAATGCTCCTCGTTGTAGTCATGCCGATTGTGTCGAGACTTCTGTATACGATCCTGGCCGAACAGCGGTGAGAGGTAAAGGTGATCGGTCGCACTACACTCATAGGCGTGACTGATCAAACTTATCAGCCCACCCTGTCACAGCTGCGTGCGTTCGTGGCCGTCGCGGAGTACCGGCACTTCGGTACTGCGGCGACCCGGCTTGGCGTGAGCCAGCCCACGTTATCCCAGGCGCTGGCATCACTGGAAAACGGACTGGGGCTGTTGCTGATCGAGCGCAGTACGCGCCGTGTGCTGGTCACCGCCGACGGCAAACGTTTGCTGCCGCAAGCCATCGCGACCCTCGAGGCCGCTGACCGATTTGTCGCGTCGGCCGCCGGAGAGGGGCTGCGCGGCACCCTGCGGCTGGGCATCATCCCGACCGTCGCCCCCTACGTGCTGCCCACCCTGCTGCCCGAATTGCGCAGGCGGGTACCCGCTCTCGCGCCGCACGTCATCGAGGACCAGACCGCCCGTCTGCTCGACGGCCTGCGCTCGGGCGTGCTCGACGTGGCCATGCTGGCGCTGCCCGCCGACGCGCCCGGCCTCGTCGAGATACCGCTCTACACCGAGGAGTTCGTGCTGGTCGTGCCGCGCGGCCACGAGCTGGCCGGCCGCTCCGACCTGACCCCGGCCGACCTCGACGCGCTGCCGCTGCTGCTTCTCGACGAAGGCCACTGCCTGCGTGATCAGACCATGGACCTGTGCCGTACCCACGACGCGCACCCGGGCGCGGTCGGCGACACCCGCGCCGCGTCGCTGGCCACGGTGGTGCAGTTCGTCGCGGGCGATCTCGGCGTCACCCTGATCCCGGCCATGGCGGTCCCGGCCGAGACCTCACGCGGCACCCTGGAGGTGGCGACCTTCGCCGCGCCCGCGCCGGGCCGCACGGTCGGGCTGGCGTTCCGCTCCTCCACCGCGCGCGGCGACGACTACGAGCTGCTCGCCGAGATCATCCGCGAGGGCCGTCCGCGCTGAGCCCTCGCGCCGGACCGGCCCGCCGGGCGCCACGACAAATCCGACAACCTGCGCGGTTGCGTCACTCTGGGGTGTCTGAAACGCTCGAGCCATGCGCGTCCATCACCTCAACTGCGGCACCATGGGATTCGGCGTCATCGATCACTGCCTGCTCGTCGAGACTCGCGACGCGCTCGTGCTCGTCGACACCGGGTTCGGGCTCGAGACCGTGCGGCAGCCCGGAAAGATGCTGGGTGCCAGCCGTTTCCTGATGGGCGCGAAACCGTCCGAGGGCGAGACCGCGATCCGCCAGATCCAGGCGCTGGGCTACGACCCGCGCGACGTCCGGCACATCATCCTCACCCACCTCGACCTGGACCATTCCGGCGGACTCTCGGACTTCCCCGAAGCCACCGTGCACATTCACGGACCCGAATTCCGGGCCGCCACCGCCACGCCCACCCTGTCCGAGAAGCTGCGCTACCGGGCCGCGC
Organism: Nocardia sp. CA-145437; assembly: GCF_050956485.1. Taxonomy (NCBI): domain Bacteria; kingdom Bacillati; phylum Actinomycetota; class Actinomycetes; order Mycobacteriales; family Nocardiaceae; genus Nocardia; species Nocardia sp. CA-145437. Next base: position 2,687,286 of record NZ_CP191204.1, read on the forward strand.
AGTGGGCGCACGGACCCAAGTGGATGGTGAACGAGGTCGAGGGCGGCGAGGACTGGTTCGGCTTCACCGCGGTGCGCGACCTGCCCGGGCTGCCGCCGGAGATCCTGGTGGTGCCGCTGCTCGGTCACACCCGCGGTCACGCCGGGGTGGCCATCGATCACGGCAACGGATGGCTCCTGCACGCCGGTGACGCGTTCTTCACCGAATCCAGCATCCACCCCGAGGAGCCGTTCACGCCGTTCTGGTGGAAGGTGTACGAGACCGGGTCCATCGCGGGGGAGGCGTACCGGCTGAACCAGCGGCGATTGCGGGAACTGCGGAAGCTGCACGGGGACACGGTGACCGTCGTCAACTCCCACGACGCGGGGCTGTTCGCGCGAATCGCCGGGCGATGAACGACCGGTGGGCACGGAGGCTTCCGGCCGCGAGTGATCCACTGTTCGTCTACGGCACCCTGCGGTTCGAAGCCGTGCTGACCGCATTGATAGGCCGCGTCCCGCGGATGGAGCCCGCGCGATTGATCGGGCGGCGGGCCGCCGCGCTGCCCGGGCGGGCGTATCCGGGACTGGTCACCGCGACCGACGCCGTGACAGCGGGCTTCGTGCTCACCGGGCTCACCGCCGACGACTGGCGGGTGCTCGACGCCTTCGAGGACGACGAGTACGACCTGACCCCGGTGTCGGTGCATCTGGGGGAGCGCGTCGGGTACGCGTGGACCTACACCTGGACCGCCGAGGTCGCCGAGGCCGATTGGTCGGCCGCCGACTTCGAGGCCGGGCACCTGCCGTATTACGAGTCGAAATGTGCTGCGTGGCGGCGGGATCTGGTCCTGCTCAGCGAGACTGTATGACACGGGACACACTCGTGCGGTAGAAGTTGGTCGCATGGATGCACAGGGCACTGATCGGACCGTGACGGGCGCGCGCTCGCAGGCGCTCGGAGATCTGCTGCGGCGCAGCGCCGCCCGGGTCCCGGACAAGACGGCGCTGGTGTGGCGCGATCGGCGCGAGAGCTACGCGGATCTGGACGCGGCGGTGAACCGGGTCGCGCACAGCCTGGCCGATCGCGGTGTGGGGCAGGGGGATCGGGTCGCGATCTACTCGCACAACTGCCGCGAGTTCGTGCTCCTCTACGTCGCGCTGGCCCGGCTGGGCGCGATCTCGGTGCCGATCAATTTCATGCTCACCGCCGACGAGGTGGCGTTCATCCTCGAACACAGCGGGGCGGTCGGTTTCATTGCCGAGGACGGCCTCGCCGAGCCGGCCGAGGCCGCGGTGAAACAGCTGGGCGACGGCCAGATCCGGCTGCTCGGCCGCATCGGCCTCGGCGACCTGCCCACGACGACCGGATGGGAGGACGTGAGCGCCTGGGAAACCCATTCCGACGCCTCCGCCCCCGAGGTGTTCGTCGCCGACGACGACCCCATCCAGATCATGTACACCTCCGGCACCGAGTCGCGCCCCAAGGGCGCGGTGCTGTCGAGCCGCGCGCTGATCGCGCAGTACACCAGCGTCGTCGTGGACGGCCGTATGAGCGCCGACGACATCGAGGTGCACGCGCTGCCGCTGTACCACTGCGCGCAGCTGCACTGCTTCCTCACCCCCGACCTGTGGCTGGGCGCGACCAGCATCCTGCTGCCCGGCCCCGACCCGGCCACGGTGCTGCGCACCATCGAGACCGAACGGGCCACCAAACTGTTCTGCCCGCCCACGGTGTGGGTCTCGCTGCTGCGCCACCCCGACTTCGACGGCTACGACCTGTCGTCCCTGCGCAAGGGCTACTACGGCGCGAGCATCATGCCCGTCGAGGTGCTGCACGAACTGGCCGAGCGCCTGCCCGGCGTCGGCCTGACCAACTTCTACGGCCAGACCGAACTCTCGCCGCTGGCAACGGTTCTCGCACCCGAGGATCAGCTCGCCAAGCCCGGGTCGGCGGGCCGCCCGGCGCTCAATGTCGAGACCCGGGTGGTCGACGACGACGACAATCCGGTCGGCGTCGGTGTCGTCGGCGAGATCGTGCACCGGTCCCCGCAGGCCATGCTCGGTTACTGGAACGATCCCGCCAAGACCGCGGAAGCCTTCCGCAACGGCTGGTTCCACAGCGGCGACCTGGGCGTGCTGGACGCCGACGGGTACCTCAGCGTGGTCGACCGCAAGAAGGACATGATCAAGACCGGCGGCGAGAACGTGGCCAGCCGCGAGGTCGAGGAAGTCCTCTACGAACACCCGGACGTCTCCGAGGCCGCCGTGGTCGGCATCCCGCATCCGCGCTGGATCGAGGCGGTCGCCGCGATCGTGGTGGCGCGCACCGGAATCGAGCCGGACGCGGCCGCCGTCCTCGCCCACTGCAAGCAGCGCCTCGCCGGATACAAGGTCCCCAAATACGTGACCTTCGTCGACGCGCTGCCCAAGAACCCCAGCGGCAAGATCCTCAAGCGCGAATTGCGCACGCGGCACGCGCATCTGGCCGCGCAGGACTGATCACCCGATCAGATCCACATGGGCGATGTTCGCCCGATCGCCGGGGTCCGCACTCGGGGCCCCGGCGAACCAGGCGTCGAGAATCTCGCTCAGCTGCGCGCGCGAGGTGAGGCGCAGACTCAGCGCCAGCACGTTCGCGTCGTTCCACTTCCGTGCTCCCTCAGCGGTATACGCGTCCACACACAGCGCCGCCCGCACCCCGGCGACCTTGTTGGCGGCGATGGACGCGCCGGTGCCGGTCCAGCAGCACACGATCGCCTGCTCGGTCCGGCCGTCGGCGACATCGCGCGCCGCCGCCTCGCAGGCCCACGCCCAGTCGTCGCGCTCGTCGGGATCGAGAGCCCCGTGCACGGTCACCTCGTGCCCGCGCGTCCGCAGCTCCTCGACCACGGCCGTGGCCACCCCGGTGTCCTCGTCTGCGGCAACCGAAATCCTCATGCGGTCGTTCTCCTCATCGAGGGCCGGGATCGGGGGGACTAGCGGTTGGTGACGCGCGCCAGCGCTTCGGGATAGCGCGCCCCGGCCACCGATTCGGCCGGTGCGGCGGCTTCGATACGGGCCAGATCCTCCGGAGACAGCACGATCTCGGTCGCGGCCACGTTCTGTTCGAGGTAGGCGCGGCGCTTGGTGCCGGGGATCGGGACCACGTCGTCGCCGCGGGACTGCACCCAGGCCAGGGCCAATTGCCCCGCGGTGACGCCCTTCTCGTCGGCCAGTTCCCGCAGGGCCGCGACGATGGCGAGATTGGCGTCGATATTGCCGTCGGCGAACCGGGGCAGGCGGCGGCGCATGTCATCGGCGGGCAGGTCGGCGGTGGAGGTGATCGCGCCGGTGAGGAAGCCGCGGCCCAGCGGCGAGAAGGGCACGATGCCGATCCCGAGTTCCCGGCAGGCGGGCACGATTGCGGCCTCGATGTCGCGGGTCCACAGCGACCATTCGCTCTGCAGCGCGGTCACCGGGTGGACGGCGTGGGCGGCGCGGATGGTGTCGGCGGAGGCCTCGGAGATGCCGAGGTAGCGGACCTTGCCGGCCTGCACGAGCTCCGAGAGCGCGCCCCAGGTCTCCTCGATGGGCACGTTCGGGTCCACGCGATGCTGGTAGTAGAGGTCGATGTGGTCGATGCCCAGCCGCGCGAGGGACTCGTCGCAGGACTGCTTCACATACGCGGCGTCGCCGCGCGCGCCGAGCGTGCCCTGCTCACCCCAGACGATGCCGAACTTGGTGGCCAGCACGACGCGGTCGCGGCGGTCGGCGATGGCGCGGCCGAGCAGTCGCTCGTTGGTCTCCGGGCCGTAGACGTTCGAGGTGTCGAGCAGGGTGACGCCGAGGTCCAGGGCCCGGTGGATGGTGGCGATGGACTCGGCGTCGTTGTCCTGGACGCCGTAGGCGCCGCTCATGCCCATGCAGCCGAGGCCTTGGGCGCCGACGGTCAGCTCGCCGAGCTTCCTGGTCGCGATCATGCGATGAATCCTCCTCGGTAGGAATGGAATTCGCGGCGGTTCGCCGCCTGCCCACGACGCTACGACCTGGAGTGCGCTCCAAGTCAACCGCGTCGCGGGATCAGCGGCGGTTGGGCAGGTGGTGATGCAGCAGGACGGTGAGCTGGGTGCCCGCGTCGGTGAAGGGAAGGGCGGATTTCAGGGCGCGGCTCTGCACGATCGCGCCCTCGATGACCGAGAGGGCGAAGCCGGACAGGGAACAGGCGGTGGCGCGCTCGATGCCCGCGTCGACCAGGCCGTCGGCCAGCCGGGCGGTCCATTCGGAGAAGGCCTGACCGGCGGCCGATTGCAGGGTCGGGTCGAGTTCGTCGAGGGCCGCGGCCATCATGAACGATCCCGCGCGGAACTCGCTGGTCTCGAGTTGGCCGCGCCAGAAGCCGAGTAACTCGTCGACCCACCCGTCGAGGGAGGGCGCGACCGGCAGCGCGTCGGACATGCGGCTCACGTGGGAGTAGACCATGCGCGACACGATGCGGGCCGCGGTGGCCACCAGCTCCCCCTTGCCCGAAGGAAAGTGCTGGTAGAGCGAGTTTCGGGAGGCGTTGCTGCGTTTGAGGAGTTCGTTGAGACCGGCCGCGTGCACGCCGTGTTCCTGGACGGTGGTGATGGTGCTCGCGATCAATCGGGCGCGTGGTCCCGCCGTCATTGCAATTTCCTCCAGCCCTTGTGTGAACCGATCGGTCCATGTTAAACCTAACCCATGTGGACCGATCGGTTCATATGGGAAAAGAGGAAATCCGCGCATGTCAGCCCAGATCGCCACCGCCACCCCGGTAGCCCACGCCGCCCTGCTCGGCCTGGGCGTGTACCGGCCACGCCGGGTGGTCCCCAACGCCGAGATCGTCGACCGCATCAACTCCTCCGACGAATGGATCCGGACCCGCTCCGGCATCGAGGCCCGTCACTGGGCCGATGACGACGAGACCATCGTCGGCATGAGCACCGCCGCCGCCCGCGACGCGCTCGACGCCGCCGGGGTCACCGCCGAGCAGATCGACGCGGTCATCCTGGCCACCTCCTCGCAGATGGTGTTGGGACCGTCCGCCGGAGCCGTGGTCGCGACCGAACTCGGCATGCACGACACCGCCGCCTTCGACGTCTCGGCCGGGTGCGCGGGCTTCTGCTACGCGCTCGCCAACGGGGCCAACCTGGTGCGCGCCGGTCAGGCCCGCCACGTGCTGGTGATCGGCGTGGAGCGGCTCTCGGACCTGCTCGACCAGGACGACCGCACCTGCGCGTTCATCTTCGCCGACGGTGCGGGCGCGGTCGTGGTGGGCGCCTCCGACGTCGAGGGCATCGGGCCGGTGGCCTGGGGCTCGGACGGCAGCCAGACCGCCGCGATCAAGCAGGACAAGGACTTCAAGACCTACTTCGCCGAGGTCGCCGCGGCGGAGGCGACCGGCGGCACCACCGAGCGGCCCTACATCCGGATGAACGGCGCGGCCGTATTCCGCTGGGCCGTCACGTTCTTGGAGAAGGCCTGCCGCGACGCGCTGGACCAGGCCGGCGTGAACGTGGAGGATCTGGACGCGTTCGTGCCGCACCAGGCCAACGGGCGCATCACCGACGCGCTGGTGCGGGCGCTGCACATGCCCGAAAACATCGCTGTCGCACGGGATATCGCGGAGGCGGGCAACACCAGCGCCGCGTCGATCCCGATGGCGATGGAGCAGCTGCTGCGCTCGGGCGCCTCGAAGCCGGGCGACACCGCGCTGCTGCTGGGCTTCGGCGCGGGCCTGGCCTACGCCGGTCAGGTCGTCACGCTCCCCGCGATCGCGTGACGGACGGTCCACGGGCAACGAAATCCGTTGTGTGAAACGACGAAAAACGAAGCGCCCCGCACAGCCAGGCTGTGCGGGGCGCTTCGCTACGGAGCGGATCGATTAGACGGTCACGCTCACACGCAGCGCGTGCGGCTCGATCGCGCCGCGGACCAGGGCCCGCTCGTCGATGGTCTCGGCCTTGTAGGGCAGGGTCGACAGCGTCTCGGTCATCTTCGCGACCGGGTCCGCGATGGCGGCCGGGGTACCGAAGATGAACGTCCACTCGTGCTCGTCGCTGACGTAGGGAACGACGGTCTCGAACAGGTTGTGGAACCGGGTCCACGAACGCTTCAGGGTCTCGTTGCGCCACATGGTCTGACAGCCGGCCTGCGCGGCGAGCACGCCGCCCTCGGCCAGCAGCGCCTTACAGCGGTTGAGGAAGTCGTCCTCGTAGAGGCGGTTGTGCTGCGCGTCCTCGACCCGCTCGTCCGGCAGGTCGATGCAGATCATGTCGTAGCGCACGCCCGCGGCCTCGGCCTTGGCCAGGAAGTCCCAGCCGTCGGCGTAGTGCATCTTGATCGGGCCGGTCTGCGCGACCGCCTCGGCCAGGTCGGCCAGGGAGTAACCGTAGGGGAGGTGCTCGGCGCACAGCTCCACCTCCAGCTGGTCGATGTCGACGTGGTCGACGAGCGAGGCGCCCGCGGCCACCGACATCTGCGAGGCGACACCCTCACCGGAACCGATGATCAGCACCTTGTCCAGCTTCGCGGCCAGCGCGTACCCCGGGACCAGCATGGCCTCGTGGTAGGTGAGCTGCGAGAACTCGGTGGACTGGCGGTCGTCGTCGGAGAACAGGGAGATGCCCTGCTCGGTCCTGGCGATGACCATGTGCTGGTACGGGGTGTTGGTGTCGACGATGGTTTCCGTCGTGTTCCACACCCGGGTCAGACCCTCGCCGACCGGCTCGTGGATCCGGCGGGCGGTGTGGCCGCGCTGGATGACCTCGATGTTGACCGACCCCGGGGACAGCTCCTGCTGCAGCAGTTCGACGGCCTTGGTGGCGCCGGAACCGATGCTGCCGCAAGTGAATACGTCGACGAAGATGTCGCCGGACTCAGGGTAGGTGTGGATCGAGGCGTGCGACTCGGCGAGCAGGGCCAGGATGGTGACACCCTGCGGCTCGAACTTCTTGCGCACGACATCGCAGATGGTCACCCCCGCGGCGACCAACGATTTTCGAAGCGCGGTTTCGAGTCGTTCGAGGTCGTCGCAGAGGGCAGCGTCGACACCACCGAACTCGGCCAGCACGTGCCAGCCGGTGAATTCTGCCGTGATCATGGCTAAAACTCACTCTCGCTCAGCGCCAGTGACATGGACTGTCAGTGGCGGAAAACCGTTGAAGGACACCGACGAATAGCTCGCCGTATAGGCGCCGGTCTCGAGGATCCGAACGGGATCACCGGCTCGCAACGTGGTCGGAAGGAGGACACGCGTGCGTTGATAGAGTACATCGTCGCCATCACACGTAGGACCAGCGACTACCGCCTCGTCCTTCGGATCCGCGTCCCGATCGGTTTCGAATCGGTAGGCGATGTACTCGTTCTCGGTTTCGGCCATGCCGTTGTAGCGGCCGATATCGAGGTATATCCAGCGCCGCCCGTCCGGCGCTCGGCGAACATTCACCACTTCGGCGTGGATCACACCGGTGTTGCCCACGAGGGCGCGACCGGGCTCCACCACCAGGGCGGTGTGTTCCGGGAGATAGCGGGCCGCCGCATCGGCGATCGCCGCACCCAGCTCCGAGACCCCCGGAGCCGGATCGGCGTACGAAATCGGAAGTCCCCCACCGATATTCACCGCCGTCACTGGAATGTCTTTGATCGCCAACGCTTCCGCGATGGCGCCGGCCTGCTCGATCCCGATGCCCCAGGCCTTCGGGTCCAGCTGCTGCGAGCCGACGTGGAAGTATGGGCCGACCACCGTCAGGCCCAGATCGTGCGCCCGCACCAGCAGCCGCTTGGCCTCACCCGGCGCGCAGCCGAACTTGGTCCCGAACGGGGTCTGCGACTGCGGGGCCGAGGACAGGAACCGGCACTCGACCTCCGAGCCCGGCGCATGCTCGGCGATGCGCTCCAGATCGTCCTCGGTGTCGAAGGCGTAGCGTCGCACGCCCGCCGCGTAGGCGGTGGCGATCTGGGAGGCCTTCTTGATCGGATTGCCGTAGCACATGACGGCCGGATCCACGCCCTGCGCGAGGCAGAGCTCGATCTCACCGACGCTGGCGACGTCGAACTCCGCGCCCTCGTCGTTCAGCAGCCGGATGATCTCCGGCACGGGACTCGCCTTGACGGCGAAGCGAATTCGTGCCGCAGGTAGGGCGGCGTGCAGTGCGCGATAGTTCGCGCGGACCTTGTCGAGGTCGATGACCAGACAGGGCGACTCGGGCATGTTTCGACCGGGCAATCTAAGGGAACTCTTTTCTGTCGGCCAGGGCGGCAGGGACTCAGGCAACCTGCGAGACAATACACGCGTTGAGCCTCGAAAAACGAACCGGTGGACGATCGATTACGTCACTCTAACGCCGGGATTCGTTCATCTGCCCGAGGTGGCGTCTGACGAGAGTGTGACGGCGGACGGCCCGGGCCCGCACTCGATCGGCGGCCGCCGGGAGTCAGCCCGCGGTGATCGACAGATCGTCGAAGACCACTTCGCCCGCGGCGTCGGACTCGGCCAGATCCACGATGGCGTCGATTGACCAGCCGTGGTCGCCATTGGGGTCGTCGAGCACCTGGCGGACATCCCAGAATCCCGGCCGCTGCTCGACCCGGAACAGCTGTGGCCCCCGGGCGTTCGGACCGGTCCCGATGGTGTCGTATTCGTCGAAATAGGGTGCGAGTTCGGCCGCCCAGTCCACGTCGTCGCCCATGTCCTCGAGCGCGTCCCAGTGTCGCAGCGCGGCCAGATCCACCCGCCGGAACATGGCATTGCGCACCAGGACCCGGAACGCCCGCTCATTGGCGCTGATCGGGCGCACTGTCTCCGCCCCGAACGCCACCTGCTGCTCGTCGCCCTCGGCGCCGGGATTGGTGAGCTGCTCCCATTCGTCGAGCAGGCTGGAGTCGACCTGCCGGATCAGCTCGCCCAGCCACTCGGTGATGTCGTCGAGTTCCTCGGTGCGGGCCTGCTCGGGCACGGTCCTCCGCAGCGCCCGGTAGGCGTCGGCCAGATACCGCAGCACCACGCCCTCGGAGCGGGCCAGCTCGTAACCCGACACCAGTTCGGCGAAGGTCATGGACCGCTCGACCATCTCACGCACCACGGCCTTGGGGGAGGGCTCGAACTCCGACACCCAGGGATGCCCGGCCTTGTAGGTCTCGAACGCGGGCTCGATGAGTTCCGCGGCCAGGGGTTTCGGCCAGGTGACCTCTTCGAGGAGCTCCATGCGCTCCTCGTACTCGATCCCGTCGGCCTTCATCTCCGCGACCGCCTCGCCGCGCGCCTTGTGCTGCTGGGCCATCAGCAGCTGGCGCGGATCCTCGAGGGTGGACTCGATGAGCGAGATCACGTCGAGGGTGTAGGTCGGCGACTCCTTGTCCAGGAGTTCCAGCGCGGCCAGCGCGAACGGCGAGAGCGGCTGATCGAGCGCGAAGTCGCGCTGCAGATCCACCATCAGCCGGGCGTGCCGGCCGTCGGCGTCGGGTTCGTCGAGCTGTTGCACCACGCCCGCGTCGCGCAGCGCCCGGTACAGCCGGATCGCCTTGAGGATGTGCCTGCGCTGCGCCGCGCGCGGCTCGTGGTTCTGCTCCAGCAGGTGCCGCATGGCGTAGAAGCAATTGCCCTTGCGCGCAATCACATTCAGCAGCATCGAGTTGGTGACGTTGAACCGCGACACCATGGGTTCGGGCGAGGCCGCCACCAGCCGGTCGAAGGTCTCCTCCGACCAGGACACGAAACCCTCGGGCGGCTTCTTCTTCTGGACCTTCTTGAGCTTCTTGGGGTCGTCGCCCGCCTTGGCGATCAGGCGCGCGTTCTCCACCTCGTGCTCGGGGGCCTGCACCACGACGGTGCCCATGGTGTCGTAACCCGCGCGCCCGGCCCGGCCCGCGATCTGGTGGAACTCGCGGGCATTGAGCCGCCGCGTGCGCACGCCGTCGTACTTGGTGAGCCCGGTCAGCATGACCGTGCGGATCGGGACGTTGATGCCGACGCCGAGGGTGTCGGTGCCGCACACCACCTTCAGCAGTCCGTCCTGTGCCAGCTTCTCGACCAGGCGGCGGTACTTGGGCAGCATGCCCGCGTGGTGCACGCCCACGCCGTGGCGGATGAACCGCGACAGCGTCTTGCCGAAGCCGGTGGCGAAACGGAATTCGCCGATGGCCGCGGCGATCGCCTCCTTCTCCGCCTTGGAGGACATGTTCACGCTCATCAGCGCCTGCGCCCGCTCCATGGCCGCGGCCTGGGTGAAGTGCACGACGTACACCGGCGCGAGGCTGGTGGTCACCAGATCCTCGAGCGTCTCGGTGATGGGGGTGCGCACGTACGAGAAGCTCAGCGGCACCGGCCGTTCCGAACCGGCGACGATGGCGGTCTCGCGCCCGGTCCGCCGGGTCAGGTCCTCGGCGAAGAAGTCGACCTCGCCGAGGGTGGCCGACATGAGCAGGAACTGGGCCTTGGGCAGCTCGATCAGCGGCACCTGCCACGCCCAGCCGCGATCGGGATCGGCGTAGTAGTGGAACTCGTCCATGATGACCTGGCCGACATCGGCCGCCGCGCCCTCACGCAGCGCCAGATTGGCCAGGATCTCCGCGGTCGCGCAGATGATGGGCGCGTCCGGGTTCACCGCCGCGTCACCGGTCACCATGCCGACCCGGTCAGCGCCGAACACCTCGCACAGCGCGAAGAACTTCTCGCTCACCAGCGCCTTGATCGGCGCGGTGTAGTAGCTGCGCTCGCCCTTGTTGAGCGCGGCGAAGTGCGCGCCGATCGCGACCAGCGACTTACCCGACCCGGTCGGCGTGTTGAGGATGACGTTGGACCCGGTCACCAGTTCCAGCAGCGCCTCTTCCTGGGCCGGGTAGAGGTTCAGGCCCTCCGAGCCCGCCCAGTCGGCGAAGGTCTCGTACAACCAGTCCGGGTCCACGTCGGAGACGGCACGGTCGGGAACCAATTCGGACAGCTGCACGCCGACAGACGTTACCGGTCGGCGCCGGGTAATCCCGCAACGACCACTACCGCAGCGGCGGGTTCTCCGGTCCGTCACCGTCGGCGAACCCGGCCTGCTCGGCCAGGAAGCGCTCGAACTCCGCACCCAGCTCGTCGCCGGTGGGCAGATCGTTCTCACTGGCCAGCAGGCTGGACTGGCGTTCCTGGGCGGTGACGAAGCTGTCGTACTGCCGCTCGAGCGCGGCGACCACGGTCTCCACCTCGGAATTGCCCGCGATCTGCTCGTTGACCTGTTCGCGCACCCGCGCGGCGGCGTCGGTGAGCGCGGCCAGCGGCAGTTCCAGGCCCGCGTTCTCGGCCACGTTCTCCAGCAGCGTCTGCGCGGCCTCCGGGTAGGCGGTCTGGGTCAGGTAGTGCGGCACGTGCACCGAGAAGCCGACCGACTCGTGTCCGTGCTGGGCCATCCGGAACTCCAGCAGCGAGGACGCGCTGCCGGGCACCTGCAGCTCACCGGGCCAGCGCTGATGCTCGCCGACCAGGTCGGAGTCCGAGGCGTGCGCGGTGACGCCGAGCGGGCGGGTGTGCGGGATGGCCATGGGGATCGCGCTCAGGCCGATGGTCCGGCGCACGCCCAGCTGTTCGGCCAGCAGACGCACGGCGGTGACGAACCGCTCCCAGCGCAGATCCGGTTCCAGCCCGGCCAGCAGCAGGAACGGCGTGCCCGCGGTGTCCTTGAGCGCCCACAGGCTCAGTTCCGGCTCGGTGTAGTCGGCGAAGTGATCGGTCTTGAAGGTCATGAGCGGACGCCGCGAGCGGTAGTCGAGCAGTTCGTCCATGTCGAACGAGGCGACCAGTTCGTGCTCGAGGCTGTCCTTGAGATGCGAGGTGGCCAGGCGTACCGCGTGTCCGGCGTCGGTGAAACCCTCGAGGCCGTGCACCAGGACCGGGCCCGAGCCGTCGGGAGAGGACAGCTGCGGAGCCGGGAATTCCAGCTCGTACATTCGCGACTCGTAGTCCATCGCGTACTCCTTCCTGCGTGGCCCACTTTCGCGACCAACCCCATTGTCCCTCATGCCCATGACAGGCGCGCAGCACCCGCACCCGCTGTGCAACACGCCGACCCCGGACCCGCATTCCCGCCGTCCCGGCGCGCGGCGTGGCATTCGGTGTGAACAGCCGATTTTCGGCATAGTGGGCCGAGTGACCGAGCCCTCCGCACCCCCCGTACGCAGCACCCGCAGGACCGCGCGGATGGTGGGGATCGTCACGCTGGGCACGGTGCTGGCGGCCTGCGCGACCACGGTCACCGGGCATCCGACCGCCGTGCGCAATCCGGCGCCGGTCGCCACCGCCGACCAGACGCTCACCGCGATGCTGCCCGATCCCTCGAAATTCCCGTCGCGCTATACCGCGGTGGTGCTGTCGCCGGAGACCGCCGCCCAGGCCGCGTACGACCTCGAGGGGTATCTGCCGGGGGCGCAGGTGGATCCGAGCACGTGCGTGCCGGTCGCGCCGAAGACCGGTCCGGCCGTGTCGGTCGGGACCGACGACCACGGCCAGGCGACGCTCACGGTGGTGCTGACCCGCCCGGGCAAGCCGCTGTCGACCCTGCGGGATCAGTTGCGGCAGTGCGGGACCGTGAAGGTCGGGCATACCGGGGTGACGTCGGTGGTGACCACACAGCTCGATCCGCCGCCGCCGGTCATCGCCGACGATTCGCTCGCCCTGCGCCGGACGGTCGGACCGGAGAATCGGCCGGGCGGCCCGGAGAACCGCGATGGCCTCACCCGCAGCATGCAGACGCTGATCGGTCAGGTCGGCGAGGTGCGGGTCGCTGTGACGTACATGACTTCCGGGTCCACCTCCGATACCGAGGCGCTCGACACCCTGTTCACCGCGGCCGTCCGCAAGGTGCGCAAGGGCTGAGCGTCCCCGGGGCCCGGGAAGCCGCGGGAAAGGGAGCCGACCCTGCCTGCTCGGCTCCCGGACCCATCAGCAGGCGGGAAGCGGCTGGTTCGAACCCGAGTTGGAACCGCTGCCGCCCGAGCCGGTGCCCGAGCCGCTGTCGCCGGAGCCGGAGGCCGAGCCGCTGCCGCCCGAACCGGTGCCCGCCGAACCACCCGACGAGCCCGGGATCAGCGAGGAGATCGGCGGGCAGGTTCCGCCCTTGCCGACGATGTAGACAGTCTGCGAGGTGCTCAGCCCCTGGCGGACGCCCACGGTGTAGGTGCCGTCATTGGTCGGGTGCCAGGCCAGGTTCGCGGCCGCGCCGGCGCCGTAGGAGACGGGGGTGAGGGTGCCGATGACCGCGCCGTTGACCAGGAAGTCGACCGGGGTCAGCTGGTCGGCGCCGGTCAGCGAGGCCTGGATGACGCAACCGTCGGCGACACTGCACGGCTTGTCGCTGGTGAGGCCCGCGACATTGACGTCCGAGATGGCGGCGCCCGCCGGGGCGGCGAGCATGGAACCGGCCACCACGGCGAGCGCGACGGCCGCCGTCGCACCCGCGGCGGGCCGTCGCAGATCTGGGTAGAGCTGTTTACTCACGGAGAATCCTTTCGGCGCGTTGAAGGGGTCGCGCCGGGCGGACTGTAACAGTGGCGGACTGTGAAAGTTCACGAAATCGCCAGTGCTGCAACATCATTCGATTTTCGCATAACAGAGAAGCGGTTACTCGCCGGTACGGTAGCGGGTGACGAGCTCCGCGCCCAAGCGCGCCAGTTCCGCACGCACCGATTCCGGCTCCACCACCTCCACGGCCGCGCCCCAGCCGGCCAACTGCTGGGCGATCATGAGCGCCGTCGGCGCGGTGACCGTGGCCCGGACCCGCCCGTCGCCGGTGGGGCCACCCAGAACGCAGTGCCGCCCTTGCTGTTTGCGCAGCACGGGGGCCAGCTCGGCGGTGATCAACACCGTCGCAGCGAGTGAGGAACGCTGCCGTTCGACCTCCTCGACCACCTCCGACCAGGCTGTCGACAGGTCGAAATCCTCCGGCCGGGAGGCGATCTCGCCGGTCGGCTCGGCGCTCGCGATCCGGTCCACGCGGAAGGTCCGCTGCCCGTGCTCGGTTCCGGCGACCAGGTACCAGATGCCGTCCTTGTCGACCAGGCCCCACGGATCGACCAGCCGCTCGGTCCGCTGTCCGGCGCGGTCGTAGCGCAGCCGGATCCGGCTGCGGCGCACCACCGCCCGCTGCAGCTCGTCCACCAGGGCCGGTGGCCGGTCGTCGGGTTCGCCCCAGCGGGCCGGGTCCACCACGATCGCGCCCGCCGCCGCCTCCGCGGTGTCGCGGAAGGTGGGCGGCAAGGCGCGCAACAGCTTCCGCAGCGCGGACTTGGTGGCCGGGCTCGCCGTCGCGACCGGGCCCAGCAGGAGGAACAACGCCTGGGCCTCGGGGCCGGTGAGACCGCTCAGGTCCGTGCGCGCGCCGCCGACCAGCGCCCAGCCGCCGCCGCGTCCGGGCTGCGGGTAGACCGGGACACCGGCTGTCGACAGGGCTTCCAGGTCCCGGCGCGCGGTCGCCACCGACACCTCGAGCTCGGCCGCCACCTCGGCCGCGGTCACCCGGCCCCGGGTCTGCATGAACAGCAGGGTCGCCACCAATCGATCCGCGCGCATGGCTGGAATTCTGCCCGGAAAAGTGCTCATTCGGTGAGCACTTTGCGCGCGACGATGGTGTGGTAACCAGCTGAACCGACCGAGGAGAACCGCCATGCTGCGTGGAATGGCCACCGTCAACTACTTCGCCGACGATCTCGAGGCGGCCAAGGACTGGTACAGCGAACTGCTCGGCGTGCGGCCGTATTTCGCCGTGCCGGGCGGGTACTACGAGTTCCGCATCGGTGACTACCAGGCCGAATTGGGCATCATCGCGGGCAAGTTCGCGCCCTCGCACCCGGATGTCCCGGGTGGTCAGATCGTGAACTGGCATGTCGACGATGTCGCCGCCACCTTCCGGCGGCTGCTCGGCATGGGGGCGACCGTGTACGAGCCGATCATCGAGCGCGGTGAGGGCACCGGTTTCGTGACGGCCTCGGTGGTGGACCCGTTCGGCAATGTCCTGGGGATCATGTCCAATCCGCACTACCTGGCGATCCTGGCCGAGTCCCGGCCCGCCTAGGCGTCTTTCGTTGCACACGGTCTCCTTCCGGCGCTGCCGCGGGGCAGTGCCAGGCGGACACTAGCAGCGGAAACCTGGCCGGGCGGGCGAAATGAAATGATTGCATTTCAGGTTTGCGTGCCGAGGGCTCGGCGCGGGTGCCCGGGCCCGGCGGCCGCGCGGGCGGGCGGACGATACCAACGGGCACCGACACAGTCCGCGCTGCGGCTCCCGGGCCACGCCGAGTACTCCACGACGCGCGATCGGGGCGATGAATCATCCACAGCCCCAGCGAAACCCGAGGTCGGCGATCGGGGACGGGTGCCGGCCGGGCGCACGCTCGACGGCATGAACGCACCCATCGAGCCCATGCCGCCCGTCGAGCCCACCCCGCCGGTCGAACCGGCTCCGCTCGCCGAGTTCACGCCGCGCCCGGCATCGGGGCTGTCCGATCGCCCGGATACCGCGACTGACCCGCCGTTCGAGGATCCGGGGGAGTGCGGGCCGCGGCTGCGCGAGCCCGGTGACCTGATCGCGGCCGTCCCCGCGATGCTCGGCTTCATGCCCGCGCGGTCCTTGGTGGTGACCGTGCTGCGGGCGGACCCGGAGTCGCCGGAGGCCGCGGCGGTCGAGGTGGTGACCCGCATGGATCTCGACAATCGGGGCCGATCCGCGACCGGACTGCTGGTCGAGCGGGTCGCCGGAATCTGTGTGCGGCACCGGGCCGTCGCGGCGCTGGCCCTCGTGATCGACGACCGCGCGACCGAACCCACCGGCCGGCATGCGGGGGTGCGGGCACGCAAATACGGTGACCTCGTCGCCGCCCTCGAACATCGGCTCGACGCGGACGCGGTGCCGCTGGCCGGAGCGTGGGCCGTGCAGGCCATCGGGCCGGAACTGCCGTGGTGGACGCTGTCGGGACCGTGGTCGCGCGGGCTCCAACACGATCCGGCGACCTCGATGGTGACCCTGCGCCACGTCCTCGACGGCCGCCCGCTGCGTGGGTCCCGCCGGGAGTTGACCGACCTGCTCGCGATCGACCCCGTGGCGCGGGACGCGACCGCCGCCGCCCTCGGGATCGCGGCCGCCGCCGCGGCCCGGCGGCCGGCCCGGCTGGTGCAGCACGGCGATCCGCGGGTGCGACTGCGGCTCGAATTGTGCCGGGTGCTGGGCTATCTCGAACGGGTCGAGGCCGGGCTCCGGCTCACCCCGGTCGAGCTGGCGGATCTGGCCGTGGCGCTCCGGGATCCGGCGCTGCGCGACATCATGTTCGGGTTGGCCCCGGGCCCGCACGCCGACGGCGCGGAAGCGTTGTGGACCCAGCTGACCCGCGCGCTGCCCGATCCGGATCGCGCCGAAGCGGCAGCGCTGCTGGGCTATTGCGCGTACACGCGGGGTGACGGCCCCTTGGCCGGCGTGGCGCTGGACGCCGCGCTGACCGCGGATCCGCAGCACCGCATGGCGAGCCTGCTGGAACTGGGCTTGCAGACCGGCATGCCGCCGGAGCGGTTGCGGCGGCTCACGGACTCCGGTCGTGAGACCGCCGCCGATCTGGGCGTGCGCCTCGGGCCGGAGCCGCGGTGATCACACCGCGGACCCCGGACCGGTCCGGAAGGGCTCAGCGGGCGCTGTGCGCGCGGTCGCCGAGAGAGCGCAGGAATTCCCAGGCGTCGGAGACGATCTCGTCGAGATCGGTGTGCTCGGGCGTCCAGCCGAGTTCGGCGATGGCCTTGGCGCTGGAGGCGATCAGCACGGCCGGGTCACCCGCGCGGCGCGGAGCGTCGACCGCGTTGATCGGCAGCCCGGTCACCCGTGCGCAGGCCGAGATGACCTCGCGCACCGAGAAACCGGTGCCGCTGCCCAGATTGAAGATGCGATGCGCACCCGGCTGCGACTGCTCGAGCGCCTTCAGATGCGCCTGCGCCAGATCGCGGATGTGGATGTAATCGCGCACCGCGGTGCCGTCCGGCGTCGGGTAGTCGGTGCCGAACACCGAGATCGACTCACGATGACCCAGCGCGGTCTGCAATACGAGGGGGATGAGATGGGTTTCCACCACACGGTTCTCGCCGAGCCCGGCGTAGGCGCCGGCCACGTTGAAGTAGCGCAGGCTGGTCGCGGCCAGGCCGTGCGCGGCCGCGTACGAGGTGATCGCGTAGTCGATGGACAGCTTCGACGCGCCGTAGGGATTCGTCGGCGCCTTGGGGGCGTCCTCGACGATCGGCACCTGCTCCGGCTCGCCGTACACCGCTGCGGTGGAGGAGAACACCAGCTTCGGCGTGCCCGCCGCCCGCATGGCCTCGAGCAGGGCCAGGGTCTTGACCACATTGCCGTGCCAGTACTTCTCCGGCGCCACCACCGATTCGCCGACCAGCGACTGGGCCGCGAAATGCAGCACCCCGTCGAAGGATTCGGCTGCGATCAGTTCGGTGCCGACGGCGGCGATATCGCCCTCGACGAACTTGACCCCGGCCGGGACGCCGTCGGCGTTGCCGGTGGACAGATCATCGACGACCACGACCTCGTGGCCGTCCTCGAGCAGAACCTGCGCGCACACGCCACCCACGTAGCCGGCGCCGCCAGTTACCAGAAGCTTCACGGATCAGACCAACTTCACCTGGACGGCGTGCGCCATCTCGTCGGACAGTTCGAATCCCTCGTGCCCGGGCACCGAGATGACCACCGCGCCCGGCTTGTTCTCCACGGTGACGCGGGCATCGGGCACCACACCGGCCTGACGGAGCTGGTTGATGGTCTCCGGGTCGGTCTGGATGTGCTCGGACAGCCGGCGCACCACCACGGCCTGGGCCTGCCCGGCGGGCAGGTCGCTGAGCCGGACCAGCTTCTCCTCGGACCCGGCGGCGGGATCGATGCCCAGTTCGTCCAGGCCCGGAATCGGATTGCCGTAGGGGGAGGTGGTGGGGTGGTTGAGCACCTCGACCAGGCGGCGCTCGACCTCCTCGCTCATCACGTGCTCCCAGCGGCAGGCCTCGGCGTGCACGTTCTCCCACTCGAGACCGATGATGTCGACCAGCAGACGCTCGGCCAGCCGGTGCTTGCGCATCACGGCGACCGCCATGGCGCGGCCCTTCTCGGTCAGTTCGAGGTGGCGATCACCGGCGACGTTCAGCAGACCGTCGCGCTCCATCCGCGCGACCGTCTGGCTCACCGTCGGGCCGCTCTGCTCGAGGCGTTCGGCGATGCGCGCACGCAGCGGCGTGACGCCCTCCTCCTCGAGGTCGTAGATGGTACGGAGGTACATCTCCGTGGTGTCGACCAGATCCTTCACCTGTTAAACCCCTTCGTCGGCACGAATTCTACCCATGCACGGCGGCTGCACCGGGCGACAGCTTATTTCGCGAACGCACGGTCAACAGCCAGGACGGGCAGCGTGTTCCCAGCAGGTTTGCTCGGTGGCAGCCTGCCATCCCGGTACGACAGCCCGGCGGGCACCGCGGTGTGCCAAGCCTACGAACCGGCGCGACGCATTAGCGTGGCAGGTATGCCTGGCCGAGCTGGTGGTGAACCGAACCTCGCAGTGGATGGAACGGTCGTATGGACCGATCGATTCCTCGACTACACCTGGACCCCCGAGCACCCCATGCGCCCGGTGCGCCTGCAGTTCACCATGGCGCTGGCCGACGGACTGGGCCTGCTCGATGGCGTGGAGCAACTCACACCGGACGCCGCGGGTGAATCGGAGTTGCTGCGCGTGCACACCCACGACTACATCGAGGCCGTCAAGCACGCGCGGCAACCGCTGGGCTCGGCGCCCACCGCCCCGCCCTACGGACTCGGCTCGGCCGACAACCCGGTCTTCCCGCACATGCACGAGGCGGCGTCGGTGATCGTGGGCGGCACACTGGCCGCCGCGCAGGCGATCGCGGCCGGGCACACCCGCCGGGCGGTGAGCATCGGTGGTGGTATGCATCACGCCATGCCGGCCTCGGCAGCGGGGTTCTGTGTGTACAACGATGTAGCGGTGGCGATTTCGTGGTTGCTCGACAACGGTTTCGACCGCATCGCCTATCTCGATGTGGACGTGCACCACGGCGACGGGGTGCAGCGGGTGTTCTACGGTGACCCGCGAGTGCTGACGGTGTCCATCCACCAGCACCCGGCGACCCTGTGGCCCAATACCGGCTGGCCGGAGGAGACCGGCGTGGGCGCGGCCGAGGGCACCGCCATCAATCTGCCGATCATGCCCGGCACCCGGGATTCGCTGTGGCTGCGCGGGTTCCACGCCGTGGTGCCGGGCGCGCTGGCGGCGTTCCGGCCGCAGATCGTGATCAGCCAGTGCGGTGTCGACACCCACCGCGAGGATCCCCTGGCCGACTTGGAACTCAGCATCGACGGTCAGCGCGCCGCCTTCCTGGCCATGCGTGAGCTCGCCGACCGGTACGCCGAGGGCCGCTGGCTGGCGGTGGGTGGCGGCGGGTACGGCCTGATCCGGGTGGTGCCGCGGGCCTGGACCCACCTCTTGGCCACCGCCTTGGATCGCACCATCGACCCCACGACCGCCACGCCGCCCGAATGGCGTGAGCTGGTCGGCCGATACGCGCCCATGGTGGCGGTGCCCGAGACCATGGGCGACGGGGCCGACACGTCGTTCGCGCGCTGGGACGGCCCCGGCGGCGGCCGCGACACCGGCGACGAGCGCGTGGACCGCGCCCGCCGGGCCCTCGACACATCCGTATTGGCAACGCGCCGGGCGAGTTTCGGCCTGCTCGGCCTGGATCCGGAGGATCCCCGTGACTGACCCCTCCCACTCCGCCGACCCGGCCGCGGTGTCCGGCAACGGCAGCGTGCCCCCGGCGCCGGCTCCGCCGCTGCCGCCGGACACCCCCGGCACCCCGGTGAATCCGCCTCCGCCGCCGGAGCATTGGTTCGCCGACGTGCTGGCCTCCGACGGCGGCGTGGTCGGGCTGCGGCCCATCACCCCCGACGACGCCGAGGCGCTGGAGCGCTTCCACACCGCGCTCTCCGACCGCACCCGCTACCTGCGCTACTTCGGACCGTACCCGCGGATGACGCCCAAGGACCTGTACCGGACCACGCACGTGGACTACCGCGACCGGGTCGGGCTGGTGACCGAACTCGGCGACGAGATCATCGCGGTGGGCCGCTACGAGTACCTGGCCGACCGCCCGGGACCGCGCGCGGCCGAGGTGGCGTTCGTGGTCGCCGACGAGCATCAGGGCCGCGGGCTGGGCTCGATCCTGCTCGAACACCTGGCGGGCGCGGCCGCGGAGAACGACATCGAGACCTTCGTGGCCGAGGTGCTCGCCGAGAACAACGCCATGGTGCAGGTGTTCCGCGACGCCGGTTATCAGGTGCAGCGCAGCCGCGACGGGTCGGTGCTGCACCTGGAATTCGCCATCGACCCCACCGAAGCGCTGCTGTCGGTGCGCGATTCACGTGAGCGGGCCTCGGAGGCGCGCAGCGTCGGGAACCTGTTGTCGCCCAAGTCCATCGCGGTGATCGGAGCCACCCCGTCGACCAGCCGGGTGGGTGGCGCGGTGCTGGCCAACCTGCTCTCGGGGGCCTACCAGGGGCCGGTGTTCCCGGTGAACCGGAACCGCACCGCGGTGCGCGGTGTCCGCGCGTATCCGACCGTGCGCGACATCCCCGACGAGGTCGATCTGGCCGTGATCGCGGTGCCCGCCACCGAGATCGGGTCGGTGCTCGACGATTGCATGGCCAAGGGCGTCAAGGGCCTGGTCGTGTTGACCGCCGGATTCTCCGAGACCGGTCCGCACGGCTATCAGGCCGAACGCGATCTGGTCGACGCCGCGCGGGCGCACGGCATGCGGGTGGTGGGGCCGAGCGCGCTCGGCATCGCCAACACCGATCCGGCGATCGCGTTGAACGCCACCCTCGCTCCGGTGCTGCCCGGGCGCGGCCGGATCGGATTCTTCTGCCAGTCGGGCCCCCTCGGCGCGGCCATCCTGGGCGAGGCCGCGGCCCGGCAGCTGGGGCTGTCGACCTTCGTCTCCGCCGGCAACCGCGCCGACGTCTCCGGCAACGACCTGCTGCAGTACTGGGACAGCGACCCGGACACCGATGTGGTGCTGCTCTACTTGGAGACCTTCGGCAATCCGCGCAAGTTCTCCCGCATCGCGCGCCGGGTGGCGCACACCAAACCCATTGTGGCCGTGAACAGCGGCCGCAACGCGGCGCGGGTGGACGGGGATCAGGATCTGGATCGCTCGCTGGTGCGCAACCTGTTCGCGCAGGCCGGGATCATCCAGGTCGATTCCATCACCGAGCTGTTCGACTGCGCCATGCTGCTGGCCTATCAGCCGCTGCCCGCCGGTCCTCGGCTGGCGGTGATCGGCAACAGCGCCGCGTTGAGCTGGCTGGCCGTCGACGCGGCGCGCGGTGAGGGCCTGACCGTGGACGAGCCCACCGACCTCGGGCCGCAGGCCGGTCCGGCGGACTACCTGACCGCGGTGGCCGCCGCGACCAGCGATCCGGCGGTGGACGCGGTGATCGTCATCTACTCGCCGCCGGTGCCCGCCGCCGTGGCCTCCTTCGCCGAGGCGATTCGCGCGGGCGCGCAATCGGATCCGGCGACCCCGGTGCTCACCACCTTCGTCGCCGATCAGGGCATGCCGAACCTGCTCGCGACTCGGGGGCTGGGCGGCATCCTCGAACGTGGCTCCATTCCGTCCTACGGCGACCCCGAGCGGGCCGCCCGCGCGCTGGGGCGGGCGCGGCGCTACGCCGAGTGGCGCACCCGGCCGCTGTCGCCGATCGCCCGGCCCGGCGGCGCCGACACCGCGCGGGCGCGGGAACTGGTGGCGCGGTGGATGTCCGACGACACCACCGCGTGGCTCACCGACCTGCAGGCCGCGGAACTGCTGGGCTGCTACGGGATCGACGTGGTCGAGTTCCGGGAGGTTCGTGACGCCGAGGCCGCGGTGGCCGCCGCCGACGAACTGGGGTTCCCGGTGGCGGCCAAGGCCACCGGCGAGATCTGGCGCAACCGGCCCGATCTCACCGGCGTGCGCCTGGACCTGTGGCGGCCCGACGCCGTCCGGCGGGCCTTCACCGACCTGGCCGAGATCTCCGGCAACCCGGTGCACATTCAGCGCATGGCCACCAAGGGCGTGGGCTGCACGTTCCGGGTGCAGGACGACCCGTCGTTCGGTTCGGTCATCAGTTTCGGCCTGTCGGGCACCATCATCGACCTGCTCGGCGACCGGGTGTACCGGGCGTTGCCGCTGACCGAGGCGGAGTCGGCCGAGCTCATCGACGCGCCCCGGGCGGCCCCGCTGCTGTCGGGCACTGTCGGCGGGCGCGATCTCGGCAAGCCGGTCGACAAGGGCGCGCTGGCCGAACTGGCGCAACGGATCTCGGCGCTCTGCGACGACCTGCCGGAGGTGCGAGAGTTGCAGTGCGAACCGGTGCTGGCCTCGCCCGAGGGCGCGGCGGTGCTGTACGCGCGGGTGCGAATCGGGCCGGAACCCAACCGGTTCGACATCGGGCCGCGCCGGATGGGTTGAGCAGTAGCCGAACTCGGAGAGGTGAACGTAGTGCAGGCGAATCAGATCGAGACAGCGACCGCGCCGCTGCGCGACGACATCAGGTTCCTCGGCGGCATTCTCGGGGACACCATTCGCGACCATGAGGGCCCGGAGATCTTCGACCTGATCGAACGGGTCCGGGTGGAGGCGTTCCGGATTCGCCGCTCGGAGGTGGAGCGCAGCGCGGTCGCGGACATGCTGCGCGATGTCGACATCCGCACCGCCATCCCGGTGATCCGCGCGTTCAGTCACTTCCTGCTGCTGGCCAACCTGGCCGAGGACCTGCAGCGCGATCGCCGGCGCGCGGTGCACGTCGCGGCCGGGGAGCCGCCGCAGGATTCCAGCCTGGCCGCCACCTACCAGAAGCTCGACGCCTCCGGGCCCGACGGGGCGGTGGTCGCCGACCTGCTGTCGGACGCGCTGGTGTCACCGGTCATCACCGCGCATCCGACCGAGACGCGGCGGCGCACCATCTTCGACGTGCAGGGCAAGATCACCGACCTGATGCGGCAGCGGCAGCGCTACAACAGGTACGAGCCCGAGTTCGCCGAGCTCGAGATCGACATCCGCCGCCAGGTGCTGCAACTGTGGCGGGCGGCGCTGATCCGATTGGCGCGCTTGCGGATCCAGGACGAGATCGACGTGGGGCTGCGGTACTACGACCTGACGCTGTTCGACGTCATCCCGCGCATCAACGACCAGGTGCGGGCCGCGTTGCGGTCACGCTGGCCGGGGCACGACCTGCTGGCCCGGCCGATCCTGCGGCCCGGCTCGTGGATCGGCGGCGACCGCGACGGCAACCCCAATGTGACCGCCGACGTGGTGCACCGCGCCACCCACCGCGCGGGCACGGTCGCGTTCGAGCGGTACCTGAGCGCGCTGGTCGAGCTGGAGAAGACGCTGTCGCAGTCGGCGCGGCTGGTGCCGGTGACACCGGCTCTGGCGGTGCTGGCCGACGCCGGATTCGACGAGTCGCCGCAGCGGGCCGACGAGCCGTATCGCCGGGCCGTGCGCGCGATCCGGGCCCGGCTGAGCGCCACCGCGATCCGGGCGCTGGGCGAGCTCCCCGCGGACGGCGTCGATGCCGGGGCGCTGCCCTACGACGGGCCGGGGGAGTTGCTGGCCGATCTGGACATCGTCGACGCGTCCATGCGGGCGTCTGGGGACGGACTGCTGGCCGATGATCAGCTGGCCTCGGTGCGATCGGCTGTGGAGACCTTCGGGTTTCACCTCCAGGGCCTGGACATGCGCCAGAACTCCGAGACCCACGAGCAGGTGGTGGCGGAGCTGTTCGCCTGGGCCGGAGTGCATCCCGACTACGCCTCGCTCGACGAGGACCAGCGGGTAGCGCTGCTGTCGGCCGAATTGACCACGCGCCGACCGCTGGTCGGGCCCGCCGCGCGGCTGAGCGACCTGGCCGCCAAGGAGCTCGCGGTGGTGCGCGCCGCCAGGAACGCGCTCGACGACCTGGGCCCCGACACCGTGCCCAACTACATCATCAGCATGTGCACCTCGGTCAGCGACATGCTCGAGGCCGCGCTGCTGCTGAAGGAGGCGGGCATTCTCGATCCGGGCGACGCGGACACCGCGCCCTCCAGCCCGGTCGGCGTGGTGCCGCTGTTCGAGACGATCGATGACCTGCGCCACGGCGCCGACATCCTCTCGGCCGCGCTGGAAGTGCCCGCCTATCACCGCCTGGTGGTCGCGCGCGGCATGCAGCAGGAGGTCATGCTCGGCTACTCCGACTCCAACAAGGACGGCGGGTACCTGGCCGCCAACTGGGCGCTGTACCGCGTCGAGCAGAACCTGGTGGACGTGGCCCGCAAGACCGGAATCCGATTGCGGCTCTTCCACGGTCGCGGCGGCACCGTCGGCCGTGGCGGCGGCCGCAGCTACGACGCCATCCTGGCCCAGCCGGCCGGGGCGGTGCGCGGCGCCCTGCGGCTGACCGAACAGGGCGAGGTCATCTCCACCAAGTACGCCGATTCCGGGACCGCGTATCGCAATCTGGAGGCGCTGGTCGCGGGCACTCTGGAATCCACCCTGCTGGATGTGGAGGGGCTGGGCGCGGAGGCCGAGCCCGCCTACGAAATCCTCGACGAGCTGGCCGAATCCGCGCGCATCGCGTACTCGAAGCTGGTGCACGAGACCCCGGGCTTCGTCGAGTACTTCCGGGCCTCCACCCCGGTGGCCGAGGTCGCGGACCTGAATCTGGGCAGCCGGCCCGCCTCGCGTAAACCCACCGACTCCGTCTACGACCTGCGCGCCATCCCGTGGGTCATGGCCTGGAGTCAGTCGCGGGTCATGCTGCCCGGCTGGTACGGCACCGGGACCGCGTTCGAGCAGTGGATCGGCGACGACCCCGACCGCCTGGCCACCCTGTCGGACCTGTACCGCCGCTGGCCGTTCTTCAACACGGTCATGTCGAACCTGGCTCAGGTGATGGCCAAGGCGGACATGGACATCGCCGCCCGCTACGCGGACCTGGTGCCCGATGAAGCCTTGCGCGACACCGTCTTCCGCATGATCTGCGACGAGTTCGCCCGCACCGCACGGATGCACGCCGCCATCACCCGCGCCGACGAACTGCTCGCCGACAACCCGGCCCTGGCCGAGTCCATCCACAATCGCTTCCCGTACCTGGAACCGCTCAACCAACTCCAGGTGGAGCTACTCCGCCGCCGCCGTGCGGGGGACACCTCCGAACTCGTGGAGCGCGGCATCCTGCTCACCATGAACGGTCTCGCCACCGCCCTGCGCAACTCCGGCTAATCGATCCAGGGCCCTGACCCGGAAACCTGGGGCGGCCCGGTTGAGTGGAATGTCTGAATTCCACACTCTGCGAACGCTCCTGTTCGTGAACCTCGCGTACGGGGTTCGCGAACAGGAGTAGCGCATGGGCGCAGGCCATGCGATCGCCCGCGAAATCGGCAGGGGCGCAGTGGTTTTGATGGCGACCGGCGCCTTGGCCGGGCTGGCGACATCGACCGTGTCGGCGTCGGCGTCGGCGTCGGAAGTCGCCGTGACCCTCACCGCTGAGGGCTGATGGTGGGGTTTGACGCGTAGGTAATTTCCTACCTATTGTGGTCGGGTGCCCTACCGCTTGAAATCCGGAGACGCCGATCGTGTGTTCGGCGCGCTGGCCAATCCGACCCGGCGCGACATCCTCGAGCTGCTGCTCGAGGGTGAGCAGTCGGTGCAGGTGATCGCCGAGCGTTTCGACATGGCCCGGCCCAGCGTGTCGGAGCACCTGAAGGTGCTGCGGGACGCGGGCCTGGTGGCCGAGGACAAGCGTGGGCGGCAACGGTTCTACCGCGTGGAACCGGACCCCTTGCACGACGTGCAGTCCTGGCTCGATCCGTTCGAACGGTTCTGGCGGGCCAGGCTGCGTGACCTGGGCGCGGTGCTCGACGCCATGCCCGACGATCCCCACGATCCCGACGAGAAGGACCGACGATGACCGGCGACACCACCAGAATCGAACTCGACCAGTTCTATCCGCACCCGCCCGCCAAGGTGTGGCGGGCGCTCACCACCCCGGAACTCATGGGGCAGTGGATGATGCGGCCGGTCGGGTTCGAGCCGGTGGTGGGCACGGTCTTCGAGATGACCACCCAGCCCATGCCCGGCCAGAACTTCTCCGGCGAGATCCGCGGCCGGGTGCTCGAGGTCGTCGAGCCGGAACTGCTCACCCTCACCTGGAACGACGCCAAGGCCGAGCAGGAGACGGGCTGGGTGATCAGCTGGACCCTGCGTCCCGAGGGACATGGCACCCGAGTCCTGTTCAGCCACAGCGGCTTCGACCCCGAGGATCCGGTCATGCAGCGCGCTCGCAGCATCATGGGCGGTGGCTGGCGGGGCATGCACGACCGGCTCGGCTCGGTCCTGACAGCCGGCTGACCCCGGCTCAGCCCCCGAATTCGGTGCGGTGGTGGCGCACCCAGTCGGCGTAGGTGCGGGGCGCGTGGCCGAGAACCTGCTCGACATCGCCGGTGACGATCGCGTTCCCGCCGTCGCGGACGAAGGCCTGACCGGCCAGGGCGCCGTCCGCGTATTCCTCGGACATGCCCGATTCGAGCATGAATCCGCGGGCCACATCCAGGGGAATGTCGGTGACCTCGACAGCACGGTCGAGCGCCGCCGCCAGCACGGCGGCCTGATGATGGGTGGTCAGCGCCGCGGGACCGGTGAGGGTGTAGATCCGTCCCGCATGGTCGTCGGAAAGCAGGACTTCGGCCGCCACCGCCGCGACATCGCGCGGATCGACCACGCCCTGCGCGCCGGCGCCGGTCATGTTCGGGACCGGCTGACCGGTCTGGATCGGCGCGACCCAGCTACGTGTATTGGAGGCGAAACTGCTGGGCCGCAGGATGGTCCAGTCCACCCCGCTCTCGCGCACCGCCTGCTCGCCGGGCAGATGCCAGGTGCCGACGCGCCCCAGCTCCGGATCCCCGGTGCCGATCGCGGACAGCTTCACCAGGCGGCGCACCCCGGCCGCGCGCGCCGCCGCGACCAGCGCCCGATCCAGTTCCACGTAGTCGGGGCCCAGCAGCCCGACCAGGAACGCAGCCTCCGCGCCGGCGAAGGCGGCGGCCATGGAGTCGGTGTCGGCGTAGTCGCCGCGCACCACCTCGACTCCTGCCGGAACCCGCGCCTGCTCCGGATTCCGGGTCACCGCACGGACTTTCACGTCCCGCTCGGCCAACAACCGGACGACTTCACTGCCGATGGTGCCCGTGGCACCGGTGATAACGATCATGTCCATCACCCTGCCGCCGGGCCCTGCTCGCGAGATAGGAAAAACCGGCACAGCCGGACCGGCCGATGCTGCCTAGAGTGGATTCGGTGACCACCGCGCACACTCTGGCCTCCGTCGTGTCCGCCGAGGACCTCGAGCACCGCACGACGCCGCCCGCCGGTCTGCGCCCCTGGATCGCCGAGATCGCCCACATCCCGACCACCGATCCCGGACCGGTCGCCTTCAGCCACCTGCCTCTGGCCGCCACTTCGATCGTGTTGCGCCGCGAGGCATCCGGCCGCCGCGACGCCTGGGTGCTGGGCCCGCGCACCCGCGCCACCTACGCCCACCCGGAGCGGCCGGCGGGCTGCACCCGCATCCGGCTGGCCCCCGGAGCCGCCCAGCCGCTGCTCGGCGTCCCGGCGGCCGAGCTGACCGATCGGGTCACCCTGCTGTCGGCGCTGCCCGGCCCGGCGGCCGAGCTGGCCGACGTGCTGCTGGAGCTCGACCCGGACGAGGTGACGGCCTTCCTGGAAGCCGAACTCCCGCACCGGGTCACCGAGGATCCGGTGCGCCGCGACCATCGTCGACTCCTGAATTCGGCGGTGACCGCCATGGACACCACCGCACCGGTCGGCGAGCTCGCGACCGGGCTGGCGGTCTCCGAACGCCAGCTCCGCAACCTGTTCACCGCCGGAATCGGCGTGTCGCCCAAGCACTACGCGCGCATCACCCGGCTGCGTCAGGTGCTGGCGGCGGGCGGCAATACCCCGTGGTCGGATCTGGCCCACCCCTCGGGCTACTACGACCAGTCCCACCTGAGCGCGGACTTCCGCTCGCTCATGGGCGTCGCGCCGACCGCCTACTTCCGCGGCGACGTCCCGGCCCCGACGCCGTGCCAGGCGCTGACCCGGCGCTAATTCAGGGCAGCGTGATCAACGGCTGGGTGTCGCCCGCGGGCCACAGTGTTTCGATGACGGCGGTGAGCCGGATGCGGGAGTTGCCGAGGCTGCCGGTGAAGACGCGGCGGCCCGCGGCGGCGTCGCGCAGCTCGGTAGCGTCGGTGAGGGCGAGCGCACGCGCCCAGGTGACCAGCTGGATATTCGACTCGGCGGCGGGTAGATCCGGGTGGACGATGCCGCAGAACTCGGCCTCCGCGCCGGTGGGGTCCAGCCGGGCGCGGCAGTCCCACATCCAGCTCACCGGCGGGAGCGGCTCACCGGCGATCTGGCTCGCATAGGTGTTCACCTGCTGCGACAGGGTGTCGATGGCAATCATCGTCAGCGAATCGGTCACGGGCGACAGATTCCCATCCCCGAGAGCCGGTGCCCCGCAATCCCACTCGTCCCGCGTGTCGACGGGGTCCGGACACGGAAACGCCGGCCGACTCGGCTCGCCCGGAGGGGGACGTACGGGGGAGCGAATCGGCCGGCGAAATCGGGCCAGCGCCTCGAGATGGCCGGATGACCGGTGTGGAGCCGGGCAGGGGGACCGGCTCCACGAGGTCGGAACCGCGGGACTAGCTGGCGTAGGCGCGCAGGCGGTCGGCGCGCTCGCCCTTGCGGAGCTTGGACATGACCTCGCGCTCGATCTGGCGGACCCGCTCGCGGGAGAGCCCGAAGAGCTTGCCGATCTGGTCGAGGGTGCGCGGCTGGCCGTCGTCGAGGCCGTAGCGCAGCCGGATGACCTGCTGTTCGCGCTCGTCCAGGGTGGCGAGCACGACGCGCACGTCGCGGTGCAGCAGCCCGGCGATGACCGCGCTCTCGGCGGAGGTGGCCTCGGAGTCCTCGATGAAGTCGCCCAGCGGAGCCTCTTCGTCATTGCCGACCGGCATGTCCAGCGATACCGGGTCGCGGCTGTGGTCGAGCAGATCGGCGATCTTGTCGACCGGAATGCCGGATTCGCGCGAGAGTTCCGCGTCGGTCGCCTCGCGGCCCAGCTGCTGGTGCAGCTCACGCTTGATGCGCGCCAGCTTGTTCACCTGTTCGACCAGGTGGACGGGGAGGCGGATGGTGCGGGACTGATCCGCCATACCGCGGGTGATGGCCTGCCGGATCCACCAGGTCGCGTAGGTCGAGAACTTGAAGCCCTTGGTGTAGTCGAACTTCTCCATCGCGCGGATCAGACCCAGGTTGCCTTCCTGGATGAGGTCCAGCAGCGGCATGCCACGACCGGTGTAGCGCTTGGCCAGCGAGACCACGAGGCGGAGGTTGGCTTCCAGCAGGTGCTGGCGGGCGGCCTGACCTTCGCGAACCAGGATCGCCAGATCCTTCTTCTTCGCGGCGGACAGGCGCTTGCTCGTCTCCAGCAGGTGCTGAGCATAGAGGCCCGCCTCGATGCGCTTGGCCAGCTCGACCTCGTCGGCCGCCGTGAGCAGCGCCGTCTTGCCGATCCCGTTCAGGTACACACGTACCAGGTCGGCGGCGGGGCTTGCGGCGTCGAGGTCTTGTTCGCTGGTGCGCACGTCAGTGGTGGCGGGGCTTGTCATGACTTGCCTCCTGTCGGTGGTGTCTCGCTCCGTACAACGGGCCCGACTTCAGGAAAGTTCCCCGCCGGAGCCGGTGTAAACCGCACCTGAGCTGCGGTTTTTACGGTGCACGGCTGAGAAGTTCCTGAGAAGCGCGGATCGCCGGGAACCCGGGCCGCCGGCGGACGGGCCCTCGGTGACCGGGTGGTTGCCGCCGCAGGGACCCGAACTTCGCGATGCCGCAATCGAATACGTGTGAACGGCCCTTGCCGGGGGCGTCGTGAAGCGAGTACGCGATAGAACGAAACGGGGTTCGAGCGCATTCCCCGGCCCGACCGGATCGGTATCCGCGCGACATTCGATCGTGACCGACCTCACCGCCGGTCAGCGCGGGTTTCCTGCGGAAACGCCGACGGCCGCCGGGGAGTCCGGCGGCCGTCGCGGGGTGGATCGAGGGGGCTCAGTTCGGATGCACGAGCCCGTGCCGGACCAGTCCGGCGACCACGGTCATGGCAGCGGTCTCGAAGTCGGGCGTCGCCGCGTCCCCGGTCTCGCTGAAGGCCAGCAGGTCGACCAGTTCGCGCAGCGGGAGCCCGTCGGGCCGCATTCCGGCCAGCAGGGCGGCCGTGGTGTCGTCGACCTCGTGCTGCCAGCGCGGCCCGTCGCCGCGGTGCAGCCGGGCCACGGCCTGCGCCCAGCCCTCGTCGCCGGGGAGATAGACGCGTTCGAGCGCGGTGGCCGGATCGACCCGGTAGCGCGAGTCGAGGATCAGGTCCGGGTCGGCGGCCGCGGCGCGCAGCCAGGCCGAGCGCTCGAAGTAGGCCAGCGCCTCGGGTCCGAGCGGGCCGTCGAAGCCGTGGGTGAGGTCCTCGGCGAGCAGCTCGGTGGGGCCGTCGATGGCGCGGAGATAGACGAAGCCGAAGCCGATGCCCTCCACCTCGGATTCCCGGAAGGCGTCGAGCCAGCGTTCGGCGCGGGCCTGGGCGGCGGGCTCGCGCGGGTCCAATCCGGCATCGCGCAGCCAGGTTCCGACGTAGAGGGCGGGGTCGGCGATATCGCGCTGCACGATCCAGGCGTCGATGCCCTGGTCGGGCAGCCAGCTCGCGACCCGGCTGCGCCAGTCCTGGCCTTCGTGGTGGACCCAGGACGCCAGCAGCGCCGCGGTGCCGCCGGGGTTGAGCAGCTCCGGGATGCCGGAGATGACGAGTTCGCTGGCGCCGTCGAGAGCCAGGCCGGAGTCGCGGTAGGTGTGCTCGACCCGGGCCGGGCCCACCACGAACGGGGGATTGGCCACCACCCGGTCGAAGCGGCGGCCCGCGACGGGCTCGAACCAGGAGCCTTCCAGCAGCTCGATATCGAGGTCGTTGAGCGCGGCGGTGGCCTCGGCCAGCCAGATGGCCCGCTTGTTCACGTCGGTGCCGGTGACGCGGCGGCCGTAGGAGGCGGCGTGCACAGCCTGGACGCCGCAGCCGGTGCCGAGGTCGAGCACCGTGCCGGTGGCGGCGGTCGGGGTGGCGCGCAGCAGCGAGAGTGAGGCCTGGCCCACACCGAGCACGTGGTCGGCGTCGAGGGCCCGGCGCCGCATGGAGTCGTCGAGGTCCGACAGCACCCAGCGGGTGCCGTGGCCGAGGTCGAGGGGGCGCAGGTCCAAGGCGGCGCGGATCTCGCCACCGTCGCGCTCGATCAGCCCGGCGGCGGCGGCGCGGTCCAGGTCGACCGGCGAAAGGGCCGCTGCCGCTTCGCGTTCGGGGACCGGATCGCCGAGCAGCAGCAGCCGCACCAGGGTGCCCAGCTCGCCGAGGTCGGCGGCCGCCCGGCGGATCGGGACGGGTTCGC
Organism: Nocardia sp. CA-145437; assembly: GCF_050956485.1. NCBI lineage: Bacteria > Bacillati > Actinomycetota > Actinomycetes > Mycobacteriales > Nocardiaceae > Nocardia > Nocardia sp. CA-145437. The sequence goes on from NZ_CP191204.1 coordinate 2,718,860, forward strand.
CGCGGCCGAGGGCGGCGTGGGCCGCGTCGCCCAGCGCCTCGAGCAGAGTGTCCGCGTTGTAGCGGACGCGGGTCAGCGCCGCGCGGAGATCGGGCGCGAGGTCGGCGAGCAGTGACGATGTGGTCGTCTGGTTCGTCGGCATGTACGGAACTCTGCCACCGCTACCCGTGGGCATCCGGCAGTGGGCTCGGTTGCGGGCGTTCGAGCCGGGCGACCGGGTCGCCCGGACCCAAGGAAACCGGTTGGTTGCTGGCCGCCGTTCCCGCCGAATCCCGGCTCACTTGCCGATGAATTCATGATCTCACCTGCGGTTATTCGACCTTGTTACAACCACTTTCGTTGCTACTGTGACCGGCATCACCAGGAGGTATCGCAGTTGACAACTGAAACCCAGACCGGCGGACCGGATCCCGACTGGCCTCAGGTCTTCGACAGCCCCGAGTTCCAGAGCCTGCGGCGGCGCTTCCGCCGCTTCGTCTTCCCCATGACCGCCCTGTTCCTGGCCTGGTACGCGCTGTACGTGCTGCTCGCCGACTACGCGCACGGCTTCATGTCCCACAAGGTGGGCGGCAACATCACCGTCGGCCTGATCTTCGGCCTGCTGCAGTTCGTCTCGACCTTCGTCATCACCGGCCTCTACGTCCGCTACGCCGACCGCACCCTCGACCCGATCGCCGAGGGGATCCGCGCCGAACTGGAAGGGCCGACCCGATGACCACCTATCTGGCCGCCGCCGTCGAGGGCAGCCGTCCCGGCCTCAACATCACCATCTTCGCGATCTTCGTGGCCATCACCCTGGGCATCGTGGTGTGGGCCAGCCGCGACAACCGCACGGCCGCTGACTATTACGCGGCCGGCCGTGCCTTCTCGGGCCCGCAGAACGGCATCGCCATCTCCGGCGACTACCTGTCCGCCGCCAGCTTCCTCGGCATCGCCGGGGCCATCGCGCTGTACGGCTACGACGGGTTCCTCTACTCCATCGGATTCCTGGTGGCCTGGCTGGTGGCGTTGCTCCTGGTGGCCGAGTTGCTGCGCAACACAGGCAAATTCACGCTCGGCGACGTGCTGGCCTTCCGGATGCGGCAGCGGCCGGTGCGAGCCGCGGCGGCCACCTCGACGCTGGCGGTGAGTCTGTTCTATCTGCTCGCGCAGATGGCGGGCGCGGGCGTGCTGATCTCGCTGCTGCTGGGTGTATCCGGTTCGGCGGGACAGAATCTCGTGATCGCCGTGGTCGGTGCGATCATGATCGTCTACGTGCTCGTCGGCGGGATGAAGGGCACCACCTGGGTGCAGATCGTGAAGGCTGTGCTGCTCATCGGCGCGGCCGCCGCCATGACCGTGTGGGTGCTGGGCCGCTACGACTTCAATTTCTCCAGCCTGTTGCAGGACGCGGTGAACCACGGTGGCAAGACCGGCGCGAAGCTGCTCGAGCCGGGCGCGAAGTACGGCAAGACCGGTACCAGCAAGCTCGACTTCCTCTCGCTCGCACTGGCTCTGGTGCTGGGCACCGCCGGGCTGCCGCACGTGCTGATGCGGTTCTACACGGTGCCGACGGCCAAGGAGGCGCGCCGCTCGGTGGTGTGGGCGATCGGGCTGATCGGCGTCTTCTATCTGTTCACCCTGGTGCTCGGCTACGGCGCGGGCGCGCTGGTGGGGCCGGAGAAGATCGCCAAGGCGCCGGGCAAGGAGAATGCCGCCGCGCCGCTGCTGGCGTTGGAGCTGGGCGGGCCGGTGCTGCTGGGATTCGTTGCGGCCGTGGCGTTCGCGACGATTCTGGCGGTGGTCGCGGGGCTGACCATCACCGCGTCGGCGTCGTTCGCGCACGACGTGTACGCCAATGTGCTCAGGCGTGGCCGTGGTGAGGGCACGGATGCGGGGGAGGGCAAGGACGGCGAGGTGCGGGTCGCGCGGATCACCGCGGTGGTGATCGGCGCGCTGGCGATCGTGGGCGGCATTCTGGCGAAGAATCAGAATGTGGCGTTCCTGGTGGCGCTGGCGTTCGCGGTGGCCGCCTCGGCAAACCTACCGACCATTTTGTATTCATTGTTCTGGCGGCGCTTCAATACCGCCGGCGCGCTGTGGAGCATCTACGGCGGACTGGCCGTCACCATCGTGCTGATCGTGTTCTCCCCGGCGGTCTCAGGAGCGCCCACCGCCATGATCAAATCCCATGACTTCCACTGGTTCCCGCTCGCCAACCCGGGCCTGGTGTCCATCCCGGTTTCGTTCGCTCTGGGCTGGCTGGGAACCGTGCTGTCCAAGGAGCACGACGACGGCAAGTACGCCGAGATGCAGGTGCGATCGCTGACCGGCATCGGAGCGGAAAAGGCTGTGCAACACTGATGTCCGAATTAATTGGCGGAAAGTTCGCTGAAAAGCGTTTCAGAATTTCAAGATCAACAATTTGAAGATCAAAAATACTGCCCCGCAACGAGGTTGGGCTGTGTATGCTATTGATCATGCACGGCCCCACTACGAGGTGGGATGACGGCGAGGCGGTGTCGTATTGGACCTCAACAGGCTCCGGATGCGGAGGGCGACTGCAATTGCGATCGCTTTCGGCGTACTGGCATTGATGGTCACTGGTGCGTTGGATCGATTGTTGCTGGGTGTTTTCATGGCTACCGGTCTGACGCTCGGCTGGGTTAATGCCCGGCTCACGTGGATGTCCATCGTGCGCATCACTGATGCGGAAACTCCTAGCAAACAGAAGTTGGCGCTGTCCTCGGCGTCTCGATTGATCATTCTGACCGGGCTGTCGATTCTGGTGGCATTCCTGACCCGTCCCTACGGCGTCGGAATCTTCTTCGGGCTGGCGGTCTTTCAGCTGATTCTGGTTCTCCATACGGCTCTGCCCGAGGTGAAAGGGCTTCGACAGCAGTCATGAGCATCTACGCCATACTGGCCGCCGAGGAACCCTCGGGTGAGGCCAAGATCCACGTCGGCGATCACGCCCAGGCGCACCTGCTGGGCATGACCTTCAATGTCGACACCATCGTCTCCACCGCGGTGGCCGCGCTGATCGTGCTGGGCCTGGCCTTCTATCTGCGGGCGAAGATCACCTCGGGCGTGCCCAACGGGGTGCAGCTGTTCTTCGAGACCATCACGGTCCAGATGCGCTCCCAGGTGGAGACCGCCATCGGGATGACGGTCGCGCCGTTCGTGCTGCCGCTGGCGGTCACGCTGTTCACGTTCATCCTGCTGTCGAACTGGTTGTCGGTTCTGCCCGTTCAGTACGGTTCGGGCGAATTGATCGCGCCGCCGGCGTCCGACTTCAACTTCACGCTGGCGCTCGCCCTGTTCGTGTTCCTGCTCTATCACGCCGCGGGCGCGTGGCGGCGCGGGGCGGGCGGGCACGCGAAACAGCTGCTCAAGGGCCACACCGGCTGGGGTCCCATGGTTTTCATCAATGTGGTCGAGGAAATCGCCAAGCCGCTGTCGCTCTCCTTGCGACTTTTCGGCAACATGTTCGCGGGCGGCGTCATGGTTTCGGTGATCACGTTGTTCCCGTTCTGGATCAGCTGGGGGCCGAATGCCGTCTGGAAACTCTTCGACCTGTTCGTCGGGGCGATTCAGGCGTTCATCTTCGCCCTGCTGACCATTCTGTACTTCAGCCAGTCTATGTCGCTGGAGAGTGAAAACCACTGAGCGGCTTCGGCCGTTCGGCGTTGCGCCCATTTGGGTTGCATCTATTTTTCAAAACAAGGAAGTGAACAATGGCAGACCCAGCAACCGCGAGTATCGTTCAAGGCGCCCTCATCGGCGGCGGCATCATTCTGGCGGGCGGTGCCATCGGTGCGGGCATCGGTGACGGTCTGGCCGGCGCGGCGTTGATCAACGGCGTCACCCGGCAGCCGGAGGCGGAAGGCCGCTTGCGCGTGAACTTCTTCCTGACCGTCGGTCTGGTCGAAGCGGCCTACTTCATCAATCTAGCGTTCATGGCACTGTTCGTATTCGCTACTCCCGGTAAGTAGAAGTCATCATGTCTCCCAGAACGGATGTGGAGGCCGCGGGGAACTTTCTGGTTCCCAACGGCACCTTCGTCGCCGAGTTATTGATCTTCCTGATCGTGCTCGCAGTCATCTGGTTCTTCGTGGTTCCGCCGATCCGAAAGGTGCTGGCGGAAAGGGAGGCACGTGTCGAGGTCACGACGGCGACCGCCAAGGAAGCCAGCGAAACCTTCGCCGAAGCCGAAGCGCGCTACGAGGCAGCCCTCGAGAAGGCCCGACTGGAAGCGGCCGACATCCGCAACCAGGCCCGGGCCGAGGGGCGGGCAATCCTCGAGGGAATGCGCGGCGAGGCCCAGAAAGAGGCCGACCAGATCGTGGCCGAGTCCACGGCGCACCTGCGCGCCGAGGCCGACCAGGTCGCCGCCGAACTACGCGAAGCCGTCGAACCACTCGCTCAGGACCTGGCCGGCCGGGTCCTGGGCGGGAACGATCGTGCCCGGACCAGTGCGGGCCAGCAGAGAGGACGGGGGTCTGCATGATCCTCACCGATACCCATCTCGCCGAGGGTATTTACCACATCACCTTCGATTGGCCCGTCTTCCTCAGTCAGCTGTTCGGCTTCGCCGTCATCGTGTGGTTCATCATGAAATACGTTGTGCCACCGGTGAAGAAGATCATGAACAACGCTCAGGACCAGATCCGCAGGCAACTCGAGGAGAGCGAAGCGGCGGCCGATCGGCTGGCCACCGCCAAAGCCGCCTACGACAATGCCGTCGCCGAGGCCCAGGCCGAACTCGAGCGTATGCGCGAGGAGGCCCGCGCCGACGCCGACCGCATCATTCTCCAGATGCGCGAGGCCGCCGCGGCGGAGGTGGAGCGGGTCCGCAAGCAGGGCCGCGATCAGATCCTGCAGTACCGCAGGCAGATGATCCGGGACCTGGAACAGGATCTGGCGGCCGCCATGCTCGCGCTCACCGAGGAGAAGGTGCGCGAGCAGATCGGATCACCGCAGTCCCGCGCCGACAGTATCGAGAGATTCCTCGAAGATCTGGAGGCGCTGGCCAATTCCGGTGAGGCGCGGCGCCAGCCGCAGACCGAACGGAAGTAACACCAACCCTCGGTGGGGCTCTCGGGGATTCCCGAGCCCTGCCCGAGCTCGAGCCCGGCACCCCGGATCCGATCCGGGGTGCCGGGCTCGTTCATGCCGGTTGGCGACCGGTGAGGCAGTAGGGCAGGCCCGACGGGTCGGCCATGACGAGCCAGTGCTTGCCCTGCTCGACGCGGCGCGCGCCCAGACCCTCGTGCCAGGTCGCGGTGGCTTCGATATCGGTGCAGGCGATATCGGGGTGCGCGGAGGTGGGCCGGTCCTCGCCGAGGCGCTGCAGCAGGAGCTCGAGGGGGAGTCCGGGGCGGGCCGAGAGGCGGGAGAACTCCGGCAGGCTGGCCGGTTTCCAGGCCCACCCGGTCAGCTCGGTCCAGAAGCGGGATTCGGTGTCGTAGTCGCTCGCCCCGATGTCGAGGCAGATCTGATCCAGCCGGCTGCGATCGCCGGACGGCCCGGTGACGGTGGGCGTGAGCGGGCCGGTGGCGTCGCGGAACGGCGTGAAACAGAACGGCATTCCGGCGGGGGAGCGCAGCACGGCGTAGCCGATGCGCTCGGTGAGGATGTAGTCGCCGTCGAGGGTGGCGCCGAGCTGTTCGGCGCGTTCGGTGGCGGCCACGACATTGTCGACATCGAGGTCGAGGTGGATGCGGCCCGGCCCGCCGGTGGACTGCATCTTGAGCGTGGGTGCGCCGGAGTCCGGCAGCAGCGTGAGGAATTCGTCGTGTTCACCGCGCGGCGCCGACCGTGTGGTCGCGGTGACTCGGGTCCAGAATTCGGCGCAGTCGTCGAATTCCGCGGCGGGCCGGTCGAGAAAGGCCCATACCCAGCGAATGGTCATGCTGTCTCCAGAGTTTCGCGCTTGCGGAAGGTCTTACGGTAGGTCAACGGCGGCACGCCCAGTTCGGAACGCATGTGATGGCGCAGTGAGGCGGAGGTGCCCAGGCCCGCGTTGCGCGCCACCTCGTCGACGGGCAGGTCGGTGGTCTCGAGCAGATGCCGGGCGTGCCGGACGCGCTGCTGCAGGATCCAGGCGCCCGGCGCCATGCCGGTCTCGGCCTTGAAGCGGCGGGTGAAGGTGCGCACGCTCATATGGGCGTGCGCGGCAAGGGCGTTCAGATCGAGTTCGTCGTCGAGGTGGTGCAGCGCCCAGCGGCGGGTGGGCGCGGTGCCGTCGCTGCCGGCCTCGGGGACCTGTCGTTCGATGAACTGCGATTGGCCGCCTTCCCGCCACGGCGGCACCACGCAGTAGCGGGCCGCGCCATTGGCGGCGGCGGTGCCGTGGTCGGTGCGGATCAGGTGCAGGCACAGGTCGATTCCGGCCGCCAGTCCGGCGGAGGACCAGAGGTTGCCGTCCTGCACGAACAATTGGTTCTCGTCGAGGGCGACCCGCGGATACAGGGCGCGGAACTGGTCGGCGAACCGCCAGTGCGTGGTGGCGCGGTGGCCGTCGAGCAGTCCGGCCGCGCCCAGCACGAACGCTCCCGTGCAGATGGACACGATGCGTGCGCCGGGGCGGATGGTGGCGAGGGCGTCGGCGAGCTCGGGTGGCAGCGTGCCGTCCTGCCGCGGCCCGGGGATGCGGGTGCCGGGCACGATCACGGTGTCGGCGAGCGCGAGCAGTTCCGGTCCGTGCCCGGGGATGACCGTGTATCCGCCGACCGCTGTGATGCCGCCGCTGCCGAGACCGCAGATGCGCACGTCGTAGAGCGGTTCGCCGTCCTCGCCCGTGGCCGCGCCGAGCACCATGGACGGAATGGTCATGTCGAAGCCGACGGTGGGTTCCAGGACCAGGACGGCGACGAGGTGGGGTGCCTGCACGGTGTCTCCCCTCACGGTTGGCTAGATCTTGACGCATTGTGGCATTCAGGCCACTCGTGCCGGTAGGGGATTTCGGTCACGCTCGATCGGTGAGCGAACTGAAGGATGACCTGGACCGGGAATCGCCGGACGGCGGCACGGTCTGGGCCGAGGCGGAGTCCACCGTTGATCGGGCGGGATCCGGCTCGGGCACAGGCGCGGCGGGCGAGCCAGGCGACCTCCCGATGCGCGGGGGATTGCACCCGGCCTGGATCGTCGCCGTGGTCGGCTTCATCGCGCTGCTGGGCGCGGCCGGATTCCGCTCGGTGCCCGGCGTGCTCATGGATCCGCTGCATCAGGAATTCGGCTGGTCACACGGCACCATCGGGGCCGCGGTCTCGGTGAATGTGCTGCTGTACGGCCTGATCTCGCCGTTCGCGGCGGCGCTCATGGACCGGTTCGGCATCCGCCGGGTGGTGGCGTGCGCGCTGGTGCTGATCGCGGCCGGGGCGGGGCTCACGGTGTTCATGACCCGGCCGTGGCAGCTCATGGCGACCTGGGGCCTGCTGGTGGGAGTCGGGGTCGGGTCGATGTCCATGCCGTTCGTGGCCACCATCACCGGCCGCTGGTTCGTGAAGCAGCGCGGCCTGGTCACCGGTGTGCTGACCGCGGCGGGAGCGACCGGGCAGCTGATCTTCCTGCCGTTGATCGCGAGCCTGGCGCGCGATCACGGCTGGCGCACCCCGTCGATCGTGGTGTCGGTGGCGGCCTTGGCGGTAGTTCCGCTGGTGTTGCTGTTCATTCGCGACTTCCCCGGTGATGTCGGGGTGCGCGCCTACGGCGCGGAGCCGGGCAGCGCGGTCGGGGTGCGGACCACGGCTCCCGGTGGTGCGGCGCGGGCGCTCACGGTGCTGGCCGCCATCGTCCGCAAGCCCGTGTTCTGGATGCTGGCGGGCGGTTTCGCCATCTGCGGGGCGTCGACCAACGGCCTGATCGGCACGCATTTCGTGAGCGCCGCCCACGATCACGGCATGCCCGCGACCACGGCCGCCGGGCTGCTGGCCGTGGTAGGCGCGTTCGATGTCGCGGGCACCATCGCCTCGGGCTGGCTCACCGACCGCCTGGACTCGCGCTACCTGCTGGTCGCCTACTACACGCTGCGCGGGGTCTCGCTGCTGTTCCTGCCGGTGCTGTTCGGGCCGGACGTGCAGCCGAGCATGTGGGCGTTCATCATCTTCTACGGCCTGGACTGGATCGCCACCGTGCCGCCGACGGTCGCGTTGTGCCGCAAGCACTTCGGTGAGGACGGTCCGGTCGCGTTCGGCTGGGTGTTCGCCTCACATCAGATCGGTTCGGCGCTGGCCGCTTTCGGCGCGGGCGTGATCCGGGACGTGCAGGGCAGTTACACGACGGCGTGGTTCGTAGCGGGTGCCCTGTGCGGTATCGCGGCACTGCTGTCCGCGGCCATACCCGCCCGCCGGACGGCGGCGGGGGAGTCGGGGCTCACCCCTGGAAGCCCTTAGGGGTCGGCGTTCCGTCGATGGACTTGTGCGGTCCTGATTCCAGGGCGGTCTGATCGCGCCGCCCGTCCCAGCGGCTCGGCTCGTCGCTGCGGCGGGGTGGCCGGTCGTTGGCGATCAGGACCGCGATCCACGGCAGCGGCACCGAGACGCCGATGATCAGCAGCGAGATCCACCAGCTGTGCCACAGCCCGTAGGCGGCTGCCGCGCCGATCAGGCATGGGATGCGGAACGCCATGATGGTGATGTACCGCCGCACCCGGTCCCGATGCTGCTGTTCGAGCGAGGTCTGCGCCTCGGTGATCAGGGCAGGATGCTGTTTCCCCTCGCCCGGGAAGTACCCCTGGGAGGGCCGGGGAGGTTTCGGGATCGAACCGGCGGGGTGGAACTCGACGTCCGGGCGACCCTCGCCGCTACTGCCGTCGGCCTGGGATTCGCCGTCACGCTGCATACCCCGAGTCTTCCACTACAGCGCGTCGGATGCACACGCCGCCCGCCCGGTGGCAAGCCGACCTGGCATCATTGAACCCGTGAGCACTGACACCCTGGTCCGTCCGGAAGAGACCACCGACAACTCGACCGACAACGACACCCCCAAGGTCTTCCACTACGTCAAGAAGAACAAGATCGCCGAGAGCGCCGTCATGGGCACCCACGTCGTGGCCCTGTGCGGCGAGGTCTTCCCGGTGACCAAGTCCGCCAAGCCCGGCTCCCCTGTCTGCCAGGAGTGCAAGCGCATCTACGAGCAGATGAAGAAGGACTAGCTCCTCCTCGCTTCAGCGGCGCGCGGCCGGCCGGTGATCGCGCCCGGCTTCGGCGGGCGCCAGGCGCGCGCCGATCTCGCGGGCGACGCGGTGGCCGGATTCGGCGGCGCCGTCCATGTAGCCGGCCCATCGGGTCGCGGTTTCGGTGCCTGCCCAGTGCAGTGGGCCGATGGGGGCTCGGAGGGCGGGGCCGAAGCGGGTGAGCGTGCCGGGGGTGGTGAAGGCGCCGTAGCAGCCGCGGCTGTATTCCTCGTCGGCCCAATCGCGTTCGATGAAGGCAATGGGGTTGCGGGCCTGCGGGCCGAAGTATCCGGCGAGGTCGTCGAGGACCTGGGCGCGGCGCGCGGCGGGGTCGAGGCGGGCGCCGAGGTCGGCGTGGCGGCCTTCGAGGAAGCCGACCAGCACGGCGGGGGAGTCTCCGGGCAGGGTGTTGTCGAAGACGGTGCCCAGCGGTCGCTGATCGCTGTTGGCCTGGCCGCTCAGACCCGCACGGCGCCAGAAGGGCTCGTCGTAGACGACATTGAACTTGATGACGCGGCCCATCGGCATACGCTGGATGAGCTGGTCGCGATCACCCGGCAGGCCGGGGGTGTAGCGGATGCGGGCCGCCAGGGGCGGCGGCACCGCGACCACGGCGCGGCGGGCGCGCACCGTCATCCCGCGTGCTGTGACGACGACTCCCGTTGCGTCCCAATCGATGTCGGTGACAGGTGCGTCGAGGACGATCTGGTCCGCGAGTTCCTCGGCCAAGCGCAGCGCGATGGTCTGTGAACCGCCCACGATGCGGTCCTGCTGTGCTCCGCCCCGGGTATTGATCAGCGCGTCCAGTCCGCCCGCCGCGTTGATGTAGAAGGCGGCCCACAGCGCGGACAGATCCTCGGGCCCGGCGGAGAAGACCGCCTCGGTGATCACACGCAGGAAACTCCGCCCGCCGGTGGTGCGACCGGCGTGTTGCAGCCAGGTGGCCAAGGTCTGGGCGTCCAGTTCGGCGGCCCGGTCGGCGTGCCACGGCGCGTCCGTCGGGACCTGGCGCGCCAGGCGGTCCAGTCGCCATTGCAGCTGCGCGAAGTCGGCCAGCGCCAAGGGGTTCAACTTGGGGATCCGGCCGACGTATTCCGAACGGCCGCCGCCGATTTCGGCGATATGACGACCCGTGTCATAGGTGGGGAAGGTGGTCAGGACCAGCTCGTCGATCAGCCCGAGGATCTGATCCTGCCCCGGTCCGACCCACTGCCCGCCGACCTCGATCGGTGCGCCGCCCGGTAGCTCCTGGTTCAACAGCCGCCCGCCGACCCGGTCGCGCGCCTCGAGTACGAGCACCTCGGCCCCGCCCCGCGTGAGGTCACGAGCGGCGAGGAGGCCCGCGATGCCCGCCCCGATGACAACGACGTCCACTGACTTCTCCATGACAACCAGCCTTCATACAGCGTGTATCTGACATACGGACTGTATGTGATATTCATTCTGTATGGAATCCTTTCGCGGGAAATACGCGGAGAACACCAGGCAGGCCCTGCTCGAGACGGCCGGGCAGCTGTTCGCCCACCGTGACTACGCGGATCTGTCGGCGGAGGAACTGGTCCGCGCCGCGGGCCTGACCCGCGGCGCGCTGTACCACCATTTCGACGGCAAACGCGGCCTGTTCGAGGCGGTCGTCGACGACTGGGAAAGTCGCGCGGCACAGCGCATCCGCGCCGCCATCGAGTCGGCCTCCGCGCCCTTCGACCGCGTCGACCGCGGTGTGGAGGAGTTCCTGAACGTCTGCGCCGAACCCGACTACCGCCACATCGTCCTGCTCCAGGGCCCGATCGGACTGGGCTGGCAGCGCTGGCGCGAACTGGATCAGCGCCACCTCGGCAGCCTGATCGTCCAGGCGGTCCGGAATCTGCTGGAGGCCGGACTTATCCGGCCCCACCCGGCCGAACTCATCGCGGGCGCCTTCTACGGCGCGCTGACCGAACTGTCGCTACTGATCACCGATAGCGACGACCCGCACCAGGCGCGCAGTCGGGCCGAGGCACTCGTGCACGACCTCCTCGGCGGATTGGCCACCGGCGCAACGGAGAAGGGCCCGGCCGGCTCCGAGTAGTCGGCCCGAGGGTCCGTCAATGGGCCGCGACCGTATCGGTCGCGCCTCCGCGTCCCGATGCCGATGACGGGATCGAGGTCAGTGCAGTACGCCGGCCAGGAAGTCCAGCTGGTCGGCCGCCGCCCGGCGCTGCCACGGGCCCTGATAGATATCGAAGTGGTCGACGGGGTACTCGCGGATCTGTGCCCGCCGCCCCGCCTTGGCTGCCGCGCGACGGGCGGCAGCGGGTGGCGCCACGCTGTCGTCGGTGCCGACCTGCACCAGGATCGGGCACCGCAGCTGTCCGGCGAAAGTGATCGGCCGGTTCAGGCCGACCTCCAAGGCCGCTCGTGCGCACACCTCGTTGCGCCAGGTCGGTCCGGCAACCGGGAGCACGGCTTCGACGGCTCCAGGACTACTCATCATGGCCGCCGATCCGGGCGGACCGACAATCGGCACATGATGGGGTGACCGGCCGATCAGGGCGCGCGAGAGATCGCGCAGACCGTGCCCGGCGGCGCGCGCCAGCCCGCGGAAACCGCTGCGGTGCACCACATGTGCCAGGGTGGCGAGACCGTCCATGGCGGGCGTGATCGCCACGATCGCCGCGATCCGCCGATCCTGGGCGGCGACCACGACCGCGTGGCCACCGGAGTACGAGGTCCCCCACAGCACGATGCGATCGGGATCGACGCCGGGCAGGCGCCGGGCGGCGGCGATGGCGGCGTGATAGTCCTCGCGTTGCCGCCGATACGAAACATGCTGCCGTGGAGTGCCTTCGGAGTCCCCGAAGCCGCGGTAGTCGAACACCAGCACATCGAACCCGGCGGCCACGAAATCACCGGCGTAGCCCAGCAGGCCGGTATCGCGTGTGCCGCCGAAGCCGTGCGCCATCACCACACACGGTCGTTCGGGCGCGGCGCCGATCCCGGAGAAATGCCATGCGGCGCAGCTGGTTCCGTGGCTGGTGAAGGTGATGCTCCTCATCGGTCTCCGCCCGTCGTGGTCGCGAGTGCCGGTGTCTCGGCGGAGCCGGGCGCACCGGAGGTGAAGCGCAGGGCCGCATCCTGGATCGATCCGCCGCGCAGGCGCTCGGCGTCGCGTTCGTACGCCATCTCGACCGACCACGGGCCGGTCGTGCCCGCCCGCGGGAAGCCCTCGATTCCGCGCTGGACATACCCCGAGTTCAGATCGCCCACCAGCGGTACGCGCCCCATACCGGGGTCGGCAGCCACCGGCGCGACGGTGTGAAAACCGTTGGCGTCCATGTGATCGAGCAGACGGCAGAAGTGCTCGCTGACCAGATCCGCCTTCAGCGTCCAGGCGATATTGGTGTACCCGACGACGAACGCCAGATTCGGCACCTCGGACAGCATCATCGACTTGTAGACCGTCGTCGACGGCAGATCCACCTCGCGTCCGTCGACCTCGAGCCGAATGCGTCCCAGCGGCGAGAGGGCGAAACCTGTTGCGGTGACGATGATGTCGGCGGTCAGGTGCTGCCCGGACTCGAGCTCGATGCCGGTCGGGGTGAACCGTGCGATCCGGTCGGTGCATACCGAGGCGCGCCCACTCGAGATCGCCTGGAACAGGTCGCCGCCCGGAACCACGCACAGCCGCTGGTCCCACGGGTTGTAGCGGGGCGTGAAATGGGTGTCGACATCGAAATGCGCGGGCAACTGCCGCCGCACCAGGCCGATCAGCAACCGGCGCGTCAACCGGGGAGCGCGCTTGCACGCCTTGTAGATCCCGCGAGTCATCGCGATGTTCTTGCGCCGGATCATCGCCGCGGCGCGCTCGTGGCCGAACACCGTGTTCAAGGCGTTGGCGATGACGTCCTCGGCGGGCATCGAGAAGACGTAGCTCGGCGAGCGCTGCAGCATGGTGACGTGAGCGGCCTTGTCCGCCATGGAGGGGATCAGTGTCACCGCCGTCGCGCCGCTGCCGATCACGACGACGCGTTTGCCGGTGTAGTCCATCTGCTGCGGCCAGTGCTGCGGGTGCACGATCCGGCCTTCGAACTCGTCGGCCCCCGCGAAATCGGGGGTGTAACCGGCGCTGTGGTCGTACATCCCGGTGCCCAGGAACAGGAATCGCGCGGTGAACCGCACCGGCTCGCCGCCGGTCCGTTCGGCGAGCACGGTCCAGCGTGCGGTCGATGTGGAGAACCGCGCCTCGAGCACTCGGTATCCGAGCCGAACGTGTTCCGAGAGACCGTTTTCGGTGACGGTGTCACGCAGGTAGTCCAGGATCAGGTGCCCGTCCGCGATCGACTTGCGATGCGTCCACGGCTTGAAGCCGAAACCGTAGGTCGGCATGTCCGAGTCCGAGCGGATGCCCGGATACCGGAACAGGCTCCACGTGCCGCCGACGGAATCGCGGGCCTCCAGGACCGCGAACGTGGTGCGCGGGCGGCGCGTGGCGAGGTGATAGGCGGCACTGATGCCGGATACTCCGGCGCCGATGATCAGCACGTCGAAATCGGTCGTGCCGGTATGGCTGGATTGCGTTGTCACGAATGGTCTCCTGGCCGCGGGCTGTGATTCAGTTCACCCTAGGAGCGGCTCCGGCCCGTGGGTATGTCCGCAGAGCCGCACTTTGCCTTCGAATATGTGCTGCGGCACACTGGCCTCATGAACAGTCCCGCCCCGGCGCCCGAGCTCATCGACCTCATGGGCCGGGTGGCCGAGCTGATGCTGGCCGACCTCGACCAGTTGGTCGCGGAGATGGACGCTGCCGAGATCGAGTTGACCCCGATGGTCGGTGCGGACGCGGCCCTGGTGGCGGACATGTCGGCCAGCAATCGCGCCAATGCGGCACGGCTGCTCACCATTTTCGCCCGCCGCGAGGCCCGGCTGTCCGCGATCGACGTCCCACCCGAGGCGCTCGACGTGGCGCGCACGGTCGCGCGCCGCGGACTGGATCTGGATGTGATCTTCCAGTCCTATCGGCGCGGGCAGAACATCGCGTGGCGGCACTACCTGGCCCATGCCACCCGTATCGCCGGCACCGGCCCGCTGCTGGTGCCGTTGCTCGAGGTGTCGGCGCAACGCATGTTCGAGTACGTCGATCAGGTTGTCGCGCGGGTTATCTCGGTCGCGCAGCGGGAGCGCGAGGAGATCCTCGGCGGGGCGCTGGCGCGCCGAACCGAAACCATCCGCCTGATCCTCGACGGCGCGCCGATCGACAGCCGCCGGGCCGGCGAACGGCTCGGATACGACCTGGCCCGCACCCATATCGCGCTGGTGCTCTGGTCGGCCTCGGCCGGTGAGGTGCAGGGCGCGCTGGAATCCGCGGCCACCATGCTGGCCCGGGCGGCGGGGGCGCGGCCGCCGCTCACTCTCTCCGCGGGCGGTTCCGCGCTCTGGGCGTGGATGAGCGGCGACACCCTGCCCTCCATCGATGTCTTGCGTGGCGCGTGGGATGCTGCGCAGCCGGGCATCCGGGTGGCGGTCGGGCCGCCGCGTTCGGGTATCGCCGGATTCCGGCGTTCGCACGAGGCCGCGCTGGGAATGCACAATCTGCTCGCCGGGCATCCCGACGCTGCCCCGGTGACTCTCTTCCGTGATCTCGAGGTCACCGCGCTGGCGGCGCAAAACCCGCCCCGCGCAGCGGAATTCGTCGCCGACACGCTGGGCCCATTGGCCGCGGACACCCCGGCGGCCTGGCGACTGCGCGAAACATTGCGGGTATTCCTGGATGAGGCCGAGAACGCACCGCGCGCCGCGGCGCGGCTGCACACCCACCGGAACACGGTGCTACAGCGCGTCGCCCGCGCCACCGAGCTGCTCGGCTACCGGCCGGGTGAACGGCGGCTGGCGGTGGAACTCGCCCTGGAGATCGCGCATCGGCTCGGAACCCGGGTGCTGTCCCAGGCCTGAACCCCGTTCAGCGAACGCGGTGAAGACTCGCGAGCACGGCCTTCCCGGCTTGCTCGCCCGATTCGGCTGCCTCGGCGAGTGACGGCATCTCGAGTTGATAATCGCCTGCGAGGTAGATGCTTCCGAGCGGGGCGCGCAACGCCGGCAGTGAGGTCTTTCGCCCGGCTGCCCAGAAGGGTACGACCCGATGGTGCCGCCGCACGATGCCATCGCTCAGCTTCCCCTCGAGTTCGGGGTACAGGGTGATCAGGTCTTTCGTGAACCGCGAGACGACCTCGTCGTCGGACAGGGCGAACAGCTTGTCGGCCTGGGCGCCGCCGGCGAAACAGGCGAGTGCTCCACCCGGCTTCCGCTCGCCGGCGGTGCGCATCGCCGCGGCGTGATTGAACATCGCTTGGAACGACATCTGCGGGGTCGAGACGCCGAAATAGTTGTCCCAGCGTTGCGGACCGACCTCGTCGGTGAAGAACCCGACGACCAGGTAGCGACCGTAGGCGATGTCGTCGAAAGCGGTCCGGTACCGCTGGGGGAGGTCCGGGATGATCCGCTCGGCGATGTCGGCCGGCACGGTGACGATGGCGTGCCGGGCACGAAGGCGCACCGGTCGATCACCGTCGAGGTACTCGACGACCACGTCGTCACCGTCCTGCCGGACCGACCGCACGACCGAGTTCAACCGGATGCGGTCGCCGAGGTCTTCCGCCAGCACGTCGGTCAATGTCTGGTTGCCGCCCACCGGCAGCGAGAAGTTCGGAACCTTCTCCGGGTCGGTCAACGCGATGCCCACCGACGTGACGAACTGGGTGGCAGCGGTTTCCTCCACCTCGCAACCCATCCACTGCGCCGCCCATGACCGGACGATGTCGGCGGCCAGCTCGGACCGGACGCCCTTCAGCAGATAGGACGCCGACTTGGCATCGAGCTTGGCGCGAAGACGTCGCGCGAATCGGCTCTGCGACTCCAGGAACGGTGCGACCGCGAGAATGCGTGCGCCGACCATGGCCATGCCGATCCGGTCCATCAGGGACATTCGCGTCCGGAACATGAGAGCGACGGGATTCGCGGTGTCCACCAGTCCGCCATTGAGGTACAGCGCGACGCTCTTGCCCGCGAGCGAGCCCCGTTCGATGCCGTGACGGTCGAGGGCATCGATCAGCGCGCCGGTGCCTTCGGTGAATTGCGTGCCGACATTGATCCAGTAGTCGCCCTGCCGGACGGTCTCGACCCGTCCGCCGGCGCGATCGCTGGACTCGAGCACGACCACCTCCGCCTCTCGCGCCAGCGTGGTCGCTGCCGCCAGGCCCGCCATTCCCGCGCCGACGACTACTACCTCGGTGGATTCCTCACGCACTTCCTGCGCTGCCATTACGACTCCTGACTCTGGCGATCATGAGTGCTACCTCATGAAATTAACTCGAACTCGAATCGTATTCGAATTCGGATCCCTGTGCCACCCTCCAGCGCGGGTGCGGGCGGCCCGCCTTGATACGATCTCGAATCGTGTTCGATAATCGGCAGAGTTCCCGGACATCCGTTCGCCCCGCCCCGGTGCAACGCCGTGGCGTGGAACGCGTGCAGGCCATTCTCGATGCCGCCGAGAACCTGCTCGCCGAACAGGGTTACGACGCGGCGACTCTCAAGGCGATGGGGGAGCGAGCAGGCATTCCGCTCGCCTCGGTCTACCACTACTTCGCCGATCGCGCCCAGGTCGAGACCGAACTCGCACAACGGCATCTGCGCGAACTCGACGCACGGGTCGGCGCGATGCTGGACGCCGCGCCCGCCACGTTGGCGGAGATCTGCGATGCCATCATCGACGTATACCTCGGGTACTTCCGGGAGCACCCGAGTTTCGCGGTGCTCTGGTATGCCGGGCGTAATTCGACACTCGGTGAGTTGGCGAGCATTTTCGATGTGGCGCAGGCGGCTCGATTGTGGCGGCACCTGGTGGACCGGGACCTGATCCGGCCGGACACCCCGGAACTCGTCGTCGAGCTGGCATTCGAGGCCGGCGACCGGATTTTCGACGTCGCCTTCCGGAAGGATCCGAACGGCGACGACGTCACCCTCGAACAGGCCAGGCGGCTGGTCTCGGTCTACCTGTCGTCCTACGCGCCGGAGGGCTGAACCGCGGTTCGGTCCGGGGCCGGAATTCGTTGGCGGCCACCGTTGCTGTCGTACAGCGCGCGATAGGCGTAGTAGTACACGACCATCTGGCACGCCCAGGTGGTGAGGGCCAGGATGTAGAAGATCGTGTGGTGCTCGTCGTCGCCGGGGATGCGGTAGAAGTCGTAGATCCCGGCGATCGCCGCCGCCGCGGCCGTGACGGCCACGACCGCGAGCGCCTTGCCGTGTTCGCCGACCCGCCACAGCCGCCGGGCGAAGTAGAGCAGGAACAGGCTGGTCAGGGCATTCATGGCGACGTAGAAGATGGACCCCGCCAGGCCGAGTTCATCGGCGAAGCAGGACATCACCAGTCCGCCCACGATGGCCAGCCCGAAGACGCTGACATCGACGGCGAGCGACGGCTTGAACCCGTGGGTGACCTGCATCAGACCCAGGACGAGAATCACGGTGATTCCGATCGACCGGGAGAACGCGTCGAAGAAGAACGCGAGGTGATACATCGGGCTGGTTTCGCCGGCGCCGACGAGTCCGAAGACGAGGAAATTGGTTCCGGAACTCGCGACGATGATCCATTCGAGGCCGAGCAGATAGTTTCCGTAATTCCGGATGAACTTCCAGCCGTAGCTGAATCCGGCGACGATCATCAGCAGATCGGCGAGCGCGTACAGTGCGGTTTTCAGATCCATGATCAACCCCGGGTCCTAGTGCGAGACGTCGAAGATCTCGTCGCGCGGGGTGCCGACGCGTTCGAGGCCTTTGTAGAAGCGCTCCGGCTCGGCCCATTCCTCGGGCGTGAAAACTCCTGCGCGCGTGCCGGGTTGCTCGTCGAGCGCCACCACCATGAACGCGGCGCAAGCCGTTCCGGTCGCCGCGGCCATATCGGTGAACAGATAGGTGCCGGGTCCACTGACCGGGGTGCGCCGGCTGACCGTCGTCGGTAGTCCGTTTCGGAGTCCGGTCACCTCGACCTTCAGGCCGGTCTTGTGGGGAAAGGTATGGCCCACCGCCGCCAGCGCGACGAACTTGATCAGTTCCGTGCGGGTGGCTTCTCCGGTGCGCACGAGGTTCCGCAATCCGGATAACGCGTTGCGCCAGCCCTGGACGTTGCCGAACTTGTTGGTCATCAGGGCCTCGAGGAAGTCGATGGCCTTCACCATGGGCATCGTGCCCTTCTGCACGGCCAGTCCGACACCGCGGACGATGCCGTTGTAGGGCGCCGGATCCAGTCCGCCGAAACATCGGATGTTCTTGGCGTCCGGGTACTTTCGGGGCAGGGTCACCGGCTCGGGGTGCGCGGTCTCGTGCACCATGGTCAGTCCCAGTCCGCCGCCCAGCTCCGTCCAGCGGGTCTCGACCCAGGACTGGTGCAGCACCGGCCCGCCGTTCTCCCAGGTCATGCAGGGGCCGGCGGCGACCCGCAGCATGTGGTCGAGCACGGCGCGGCCGATGGAACCGCGTTCATCGCCGACCACCCAGTACACGTCGATATTGTCGACCCGGTCCAGTTCCGCGGCCGCGTCGGCGACCAGCACGTTGGTGAAGCCGGGCGACGCGCCGCAGCCGATGTACATCGGCACCCCGGCCGCTACCGCGTCCTCGTGCAAAGACAGTGCGTGCAAGGTGCTTTCGATGTCGTCGTCGAAATCGAGATACGGCACCCCGGCCTCCAGGCATGCCGCCATCACCGGGCCGGCGGTGCGGATGTACGGACCGGCGCCGAGCACGACGAGCGCGGCCCCCTCGATGGCGGCGCGCAGTCCTTCGCGGTCGTACAGGTCGAGCCGCGCGGCGCTCGCGCGGCCCGGCGGCAGCCGCCGTACCAGCTGTTCGAGCAGTTCGGGGCGGATGTCGTAGAGCGCCAGCTCCCAGTCGCCACCGGCGACGGCGAACCGTTCGATGGCCAGCCGGCACATCTCTCCCGCGGCCCCGATGAAGACGATTCGTTGGGTCCTCATGGTCGTTCTCCTGTGGGTCATGGCCCGTCCGTGGCCCGGGCCTATCTCGTAGTCGAATCGAGTTCGAGTTTGAGTAGGATAGTGCGGCCGCGAGACTTGCGCCAGACCCCGCGTCGGGATGTGCGCCCGCACAATCAGCACCCATATCGGTGAGCGCCGGCACATGGTGTTCATCGCCCTGGCCACGCAGTATCGACATCGACAGTGACCGGGGTCATAGCGCCCCGATATCGGGATGAATCAAGAGAGGTGCCGATCGTGTACGACTACGTCGTCGTAGGCGCGGGGTCCGCCGGATCCGTGCTGGCCAGCAGATTGTCCGAGGACCCGAGCGTGCGCGTGGCGCTGATCGAGGCCGGGCCGCGGGACACCGCCGAGGAGATTCACCTGCCGATCGCCTTCCCGTCGCTGTTCAAGGGTCCCCTGGACTGGGACTACGACTCCGAACCCGAAGCGGGACTGCACTTCCGCCGCGCCTACCTGCCGCGCGGCCGGGTGCTGGGCGGATCCAGCTCCATGAACGCGATGATCTACATCCGCGGAGCGCGCGCCGACTACGACGGCTGGGCGGCGAACGGCGCGGACGGTTGGAGCTACGACGAGGTGCTGCCGTACTTCGTGAAGGCCGAGGACAACGAGCGCGGCAAGGACACCTACCACGGCGCCGGCGGCCCGCTGTCGGTCAGTGACAGCCGGTCGGAACATCCACTGGCGGAAGCGTTTCTGGACGCGGCCGAACAAGCCGGTCATCGTCGCAACGACGACTTCAACGGCGCCACTCAGGTGGGAGTGGGCCGGTATCAGGTGACGCAGCGCAACGGGATGCGCTGCAGCGCCGCCGTCGCCTATCTGCATCCGGTGCTCGAGCGCCCCAATCTGACCGTGCTCACCGATGTGCTCGCGCACCGGGTAGTGGTCGAGAAGGGCCGCGCCACGGGCGTGGTGGTCGGCCGAGGCGAGGGCGTCGAAGTGATTTCCGCTCGACGGGAGGTCATTCTGACCGCGGGCGCGTACGGGTCGGCGCAGCTGCTGTTGCTGTCGGGCATCGGCCCGGCCGAGCAGTCGGCGGCGTTCGGGTTCGAGGTCGTCAGCGATCTGCCGGTCGGCGAGAACCTGCAGGACCACCTGTCGGTGTTCCTCAACTACCGGACCGACCGTGAGTCGCTGATGACCGCGCTCTCGTTGGAGAACCTCGGCCTGCTGGAGAACGCGGGCCGTGGTCCGCTGACCTCCAATATCGGTGAGGCGGGTGGATTCGTCGAAACCCGAACCGGACTCGCGGGACCCGACATCCAGTTCCACATGGCCCCGGTGCTCTTCCACGGTGAGGGCATGGGCGTCGCGACCGAGCACGGCTACGCGTTCGGCCCGTGCCTGGTCAACCCGGAGAGCCGTGGGACGCTCACGCTGCGCTCCGCGTCCTCGGCGACCGCGCCGCGCATCCACCACAACTACCTCGCCACCGAGGCCGATCGCGCCGGCGTGATCGCGGGTCTGCGCGCCGCCCTCGACATCGCCGCGCAGCCCGCGCTGCGCGAGCTCACCACCGGCGAATTCCTCACCCCGGCGAGCGATTCCGACGCCGACCTGCTCGACTTCGCGGCGCGCACGGCACAGACCCTCTATCACCCGACCTCGACCTGCGCCATCGGCGCGGTCGTGGACCCGCGACTGCGGGTACTGGGCGTGGACGGCCTGCGGGTGGCCGACGCGTCGGTCATGCCGTCGGTGGTCCGCGGCAACACCAACGCCCCCACCATCATGATCGCCGAGAAGGCCGCCGACATGATCGTCGAGGACGCCGATTCCGCCGGAGGTCACTCATGACCGGCACGGTGACCGCGACGGCCGACGCCGCCGTCGCCGCGCTGCGGAACGGCGAAATTCAATGGGCGCGTACGTCTTTGTCCGCGCGCCGGGTGCTGCTGGACGAGATCCATGCCAATACCGCCAGGTTCGCGCAGGAGTGGGTGGACGCCGCCGCCCGCATCAAGCAGCTGTCCCCGGACTCGCCGCTGCTGGGTGAGGAATGGGTCAGTGGACCGTACTCCTTGCTCACCGCCACCACGGCGCTCGCGGAATCGCTGCTCGCCCTGGAGGAGGGGCGCAGCCCGGTCGACGGCTACCCCGTGCACGCCGCGCCCGGCGGTCGCACGGCTGTCGACGTGTTCCCGCACGGCCTGTTCGATACCTTGCTGCTCAACGGTTTTCGCGCCGAGGTCTGGTCGCGGCCCGGCGTCGACGCCGAGACCGTGCGCGCCCGTGCGGGGCTCGGACAGCTGACCCCGACCGCGACCGGCGGCGTCGGCGTCGTGCTGGGCGCGGGCAATATCTTCTCCATCGCCCCGCTGGATGTGCTGTATCAGCTCTACGCCTACAACCGCGTGGTGGTGTTGAAGCTCAACCCGATCACCGATCCGCTGTTGCCGGTCTTCGCGAAGATCTTCGCGCCGCTGGTCGAGCGCGGCTTCCTGCGCCTGATCACCGGCGGACCGGACATCGGGGCGGCCCTGGTGCACCACTCCAATGTGAGCGCGGTGCACATGACCGGCAGCGCGGTGACCCATGACGCGATCGTGTTCGGCTCCGGCGTCGAGGCCATGCGGAACCGGGCCGCGGGCACACCGCTGCTCACCAAACCGATCACGAGCGAATTGGGCGGCGTCTCACCGACGATCGTGGTCCCCGGCCGCTGGTCGGCCGCGGATCTGCGCTACCAGGCCGAGCACCTGGCCACCCAGCGGTTGCACAACAACGGGTACAACTGCGTCGCCGCCCAGGTCGCGGTGATTCCCGCCGACTGGCCGCAGAAGGACCGATTCCTGGACGAACTGCGCGCGGCGATCGAACGCGCGCCGCGCCGGTCCGACTACTACCCGGGATCGGCGGATCGGGTGGCGGACGCGTGTGCCGCCTATCCGCAGGCGCAGCGGATCGGCGCACGGGTGCTGATCGAGGGCCTGGCGCCCGAGCGCGACGAGCCCGCGTTGCACACCGAGTACTTCGCGCCGGTCCTCGGCGTCATCGAATTGCCCGGCGGCCCAGCCGAATTCCTGGACCACGCGGTCCAGGTGTGCAACGCGGAGATCGAGGGCACGCTGGGGGTGAACCTCATCGCCCACCCCGCGACCATGCGTGAGCTGGGCGACCGGTTCGACGCCGCGGTGGCCGCGCTGCGCTACGGCACCGTGGCTGTCAACGCCTGGACCGGCTTGGGCTACCTCACCGCCCGCGCCACCTGGGGCGCGTTCCCGGGGCACACCATCGCCGACATCCAGAGCGGAATCGGCGTCGTGCACAACGGATTGCTCATCGCCGACCCCGAACGCACCGTGGTGCGCGGTCCCTTCCGGCCCGCCCCGAGATCGGTGCTGAACGGCGAGTTCACGCTCTCGCCGAAGCCGCCGTGGTTCGTCACCAACCGCACCGGCGCCACCACTCTGCGACGCCTGACCGGCTTCGCGCACAAACCCGGTTTCGCCGCCTTGCCCGGGATCTTCGCCTCGGCGCTGCGCGGTTGAGCCCGCTCGGTCGACCCGGCCGATTGCCAGAGAACAGCTCGCACGTGCCGGCGGCGGCCCCGCCGGCACGCTCACAGGGAGAAAGAACGTCATCATGAATTCAGGCCGCCTCGCCGGGACCGTCGGATGACCCCCGCGATCGTCCGTATCCCGCGCTCGTACAACCCTTTCGAGCGATCCGCGGTGGAGACCGACGAACGGGGTATCGCGCACTACGCCGATCTG
The DNA here is from genome assembly GCF_050956485.1 of Nocardia sp. CA-145437. Lineage (NCBI taxonomy): Bacteria > Bacillati > Actinomycetota > Actinomycetes > Mycobacteriales > Nocardiaceae > Nocardia > Nocardia sp. CA-145437. The sequence goes on from NZ_CP191204.1 coordinate 2,741,773, forward strand.
CCCGCCACGTTGGTGGAGATGCTGCGCGCGCACGTCGATGCCCGCCCCGAGGCCGAGGCGGTCGTCGAGGTCGGCGGTGAGCGGCTCACCTACGGGCAGCTGTGGGATCGCGCGGCGCGCGTGGCCGGTGGGCTGCGCGCCGCGGGTGTGCGACCCGGTGATCGGGTCGCCATCCGGTATCCCGCGGGCGTGCGGTGGGTGCTCGCCTTCTGGGGCACGGTGCTGGCGGGCGGGATCGCGGTGCCGGTCAATACCCGGTCGGCGGAGCCGGAGGTCCGGTACGTGCTGGACGACGCGGGCGTCACCGTCGAGCTGACGGCCGATTCGCCCCTGCCGGACGGTGACCCGTACCTGGCGTCCGCGCTCAGGACCGGCGAAGTGGCGGCACTGTTCTACACCTCCGGCACGACCGGACACCCGAAAGGTGTGCCGACCACGCATGAGGCGTTCATCGCCAACGCCGAGAACATGATTCGCTGTTCCGGGATCGCCCGCGACAGCGGACCGGCCCTGCGCACCCTGATCTCCGTCCCGTTGTTCCACGTCACGGCCTGCAATTCGCAGCTGCTGGTGGCCGCCTACGCGGGCGGGACCTCGGTGATCCTGCCCGCGCTGGATCTGCCCACACTGATCGATGTGCTCGAGGCGGAGCGGATCTCGTTCGTTGTGAGCGTGCCCGCCGTGTATTCCCTCCTGCTTCGTCACCCGGAGTTCGCCGGAGCGGACAAGTCCGCGGTCCGCACCGTCGGCTACGGCGGCGCACCGATCGCGCCGTCGTTGGTGCGGGCGCTGAAAGCCGCCTTCCCGCAGGCGTCTCTGATGAACGGCTACGGCATGACCGAGACGGCGGCGGTGATCACCGTGCTGCCCGATCCGGACGCGGCCGCGCACGCGGATTCGGTCGGGTACGCCGTGCCGACGGTGGATATCGCGATCGCCCCGATCGGCGATGACCCCACTGTCGGGGAGCTGGTCGTCCGGGGCGCGAATGTCACCGCCGGCTACTGGAACAAGCCGGTGGCCACCGCGGACGCGATTGTCGACGGCTGGCTGCACACCGGGGATATCGTGCGTGTCGACGAGGCCGGGCGGGTGCACATCGTCGACCGGATCAAGGACATCATCATTCGCGGTGGCGAGAACGTCTCGAGCGTCGAGGTCGAGGCAGTGCTGCTCTCGGCCCCGGGGGTCGCAGACGCGGCGGTGCTCGCGGTGCCCGACGACGTGATGGGGGAGAAGGTCGGGGCCGTGCTCTTCGGCGACGTGGCCGCCGTCGATATCGACGCGGTGCTCGCGCACTGCCGCGATCACCTCGCCGACTTCAAGATTCCGCAATTCGCCGCGGTCCGCACCGAGCCCCTGCCGCGCAATGCGGGCGGCAAGCTGCTCAAGAACCAGTTGCGTGAGCAGGTGCGCTGGGGCGCCCCGCTGCGCTAGCCGTCCGCCTACGAAGGAAATTCACCCACTCATGACCCCATTCGATCTCACCGGCCGTACCGCGATCGTCACCGGCGCGTCTCGCGGTATCGGTCTCGCCGTGGCGAAAGCCATTGCGGCGGCGGGCGGAAACGTCGTCCTGACCTCCCGCAGCCAGGAGTCGGCGGACGCCGCCGCAGCCGAAGTCGGGGGCGCCGCCCTCGGTGTCGGCGCGCACGCCGCCGACGAACCGAGCGCCCGGCGGTGCCTGGACGCGACGCTCGAAAGATTCGGCAGCATCGACATTCTCGTCAACAATGCCGGAACGAACCCGTCCTACGGGCCCGTCATCGACCAGGATCATGCCCGGTTCGCCAAGACCTTCGAGGTGAACCTGTGGGCGCCGATCCTCTGGACCGGACTGGCGGCCCGGGCGTGGATGGGTGAGCACGGCGGCGCCGTCGTCAATATGGCCTCGATCGGCGGCCTGGTGTACGAACCGAACCTCGGGCTGTACAACGCCTCCAAGGCCGCGCTGATCCATCTCACCAAGCAGCTGGCCCTGGAGCTGTCGCCGCGGGTGCGGGTCAACTCCGTCGCGCCGGGCGTGGTGCGCACCACGCTGGCCGAGTCGTTGTGGAAAGAACATGAGGGACAGTTGAATTCGAGCATCGCGGCGGCCCGGATCGGCGAGCCCGCCGATGTCGGCTCGGCGATCGCCTTCCTGGTGTCCGACGCCGCGAGCTGGATCACCGGGGAGACCTTCGTGATCGACGGCGGACAACGCCTCGGTGACGCCGCGCTGTTCCGGGCGGAGGCGGCGGCCCATGCCTGACACCACGACGGCGCCGGGTATCGACATCGATGCGGTGGCGCACTGGCTGGCGACCCTGCGTATCGACTGCGCGCCGCCGTTGCGGCTGCGGCGGATCGGCCAGGGCTACTCGAATCTGACCTATCGCCTCACCGACGCCGGAGGCCGCGCCTGGGTGCTGCGCCGTCCGCCGCTGGGGCAGCTGGTGAATTCCGCTCACGATGTGGTGCGTGAGGCCCGCATCATGGCGGCCCTGGCCGACACCGGCGTACCGGCTCCCCGAATCCTCGGTATCGCAACCGATTCGGAGATCGCGGACGTACCCGTCGTGTTGATGGAGTTCGTCGACGGCCTGATCGTCGACACGATGGAGGTCGCCGAGACCCTGACTCCGGAGGGCCGCCATCGGATCGCCACCGCGCTGCCGGGCACCTTGGCCAGGATTCACGCCGTCGACCTGGCCCGCACGGGCCTCGCGGACTTGGCGAGTCACACGCCGTACGCCCGACGTCAGCTCAAACGCTGGGCCGGACAGTGGGATCTGACCAAGACCCGGGAGTCGGCAGCGGTGGACGCGCTCACCCGGCGGCTGTCGGCCGCGATTCCCGAACAACGCGAAATCAGTCTGGTGCACGGCGATTTTCACCTGCGCAACCTGATCACCGCACCCGAGACCGGACGGGTGACGGCGGTGCTGGACTGGGAGCTGTCCACCCTGGGCGATCCGCTGGCCGACATGGGCAGCCTGCTCACCTACTGGCCCGAACCCGGCGAGCCGTCGGTCGGCGTCTTCGAAGCCTCCACCCTCGAAGGCTTCCCCGACCGCGCGGAAATGGCGCGGCTCTACCTCGCCGCCACCGGCCGTGACCCGGCCGCCCTCCGGTACTGGCACGCGTTCGGCCTGTGGAAGCTCGCGATCATCGCCGAGGGCGTCCGCCGCCGGGCGTTGCACGACCCGCACAACGAATCCGCCGCGGGGACACCGACTCTCGCGCACATCGACGGCCTCGTGCACAAGGCCGGCGAGATCGCCGACTCCGCCGGGATCTGACGCCGATGAGCCCACTCGACATCGCCATGATCGAATTCGCCGCCGAGTGGGCTCCCTTCGGCGGCAACGACGAAGAGGCGTTCCTGCGCTTCGGACTCGGACCCGCGGAATTCCACGGCCGCCTGACCCGCCTGCTCGCCTCCCCGGCCGCCCGGACGCTCGACAACACGACGATCGCTCGGCTCCGGGATCAATGCGCCGATCGCTCGGCCGGCCGGTAGCCGGGACCCCCACCCCATCCGATGCCCTTCAACCCGCGCCCCCGGACGACACCGGTGCGCGGGTATGACGCGTTATGCGCGGTCCGTGCCGGTTTCCGGCGCGAGCGGTCCGTACAGCGCGGATATCCAGATGTTGTAGAGCGCGTCGACGACCCGCTTCGGATCCGCCGGCGGCGTGTGCCCGAAGGACTGGGTCAGATAGCGTTCGTCCATCCAGACCAGGGCCCGGGCGGTTTCGGCGGCGTCGAGTTCGGCGCTGATGCGGCCGGCGTCCTGGTCGTCGATGATCCGCTTGGCAGTCGCTTCGATGAAAAGTTGCACCAATCCGTGGTAGGCGGCCTCGACCTTCTCGTCGCTGCCGGCCGCGTCGGAGAGTGCGCGCAGGACCGCGCCGTGCCGCAGATAGACATCGGCCAGACCTTCGAAGGCCGCTCGGGCGTCGTTGAGCAGATCGGTCCCCACCAGCCAGCGATCGATCATCTCCGACAGTTCTTGCCCGAGTTCGTCGGTCACCCGGAGGGCGAGGTCGTGGCGGTCACGGAAATGCACGTAGAACGCCGGCCGCTTGAGCCCGGTCCGGCTCATCACGGCGTCGACGGTCATCTCGCGGAACGGCCGCTCGCGCAGGAATTCCCTTGCGGCGTTCAGAATCTCGCGTTCCGATTCCTTCGGATCGTGCTTCGGACGTCTGCTCATCGTCTCCCCACTACATCACGACATCGGTGATTACGCGAAGCCGCCGCCGGGCGTGTTCACCCGGCGGCGGGAATCCACCGTCATCTGGCCGGACCGGCACCGACGACAGATCGATCGCACTCCGTCCGTTCGTTGTGGCGCCGCATCGCGCGATAGGCGTAGAAGTACGTCATCATCTGGAATCCCCAGGTCGCGAGCGCGGCGATGTAGAACAGCGTGTGGTTCTCGTCATCGCCGGGGATGTGATAGAGGTCGTAGGTGGCGGCGATGACGAACCCCGCGGCGGTCGCGATGACGACCCGGACCGCTTCTCCACGCGCATCGATGTTCCAGAGCCGCCGCGCGAAAGAGAGCAGGAACACCGACGTGACGACATTGACCGCGATGTAGAAGACCGCTTCCGCGATACCGACGCGATCGGCGAATATCGACAGGAACAGGCCCGCGACGGTAGCCAGCGCGAAGACACCGATATCGGTGGGCAGCGAGGGCTTGTAGCGGTGCGTCACCCGCATCAAGCCCAGCACCAGAATCAGGGTGATTCCGACCGACCGGGAGAACGCGTCGAAGAACAGCGCGATGTGATACATCGGACTGGACCGGTGCGCACCCGTCAACGCGAAGACGAAGAAGTTGGTGCCGGAGGTCGCGACGATGATCCATTCGAGGCCGAGCAGGTAATTTCCGTAGTCCCGGATGAACTTCCAGCCGTACGTGAACCCGGCGAAGACCATCCAGAGATCGGCGAGCAACAGCAGTGCGTCTTTGAGTTGCATGTTCATCTCGCCAATCGATCGGACAAGCGGTCGCCGAACCAGCCGAGATCCAGCGCCGGTGAGCTGACGAAGCTGGGCCAGAATCCGCCCCGGCCGTGCCATATGGTTTCCAGGTCCGCGGGCATGGATTCACCCGTGAGCCGGCCGGCCAGCAGATGGCCGACATATTGAGCCTGCGCGAAGCCATGTCCGTTGCACGCCAGCGAGTACAGCACTCGAGGCGAGGCTTCCCCCGCCACCGGCAGCCACGTGGAGCTCATGCCGATCCAGCCGCCCCACGCCCGTCGCGGAGCGACATCGCCCAGCCCGGGAAAACGGTCCCGGAAGCCGCGAACGAGATCGTCGACGACTCGGGTCGACGGCGTCCGGGCGAGCAGCGGTCCCCGGGTCGTCTCCAATCGCCGGGTGCCGAACACGATCGTGTTCCGGGGAGTGACCCGGTAGCTCTCGAGAATCATGTGGGCGGTCACCATCGGGGCGCGGCTGGTCCAGCCGATGTCGTCCAGGCGTTCCGGCGCGATCGGCTCGGTCTCCACCAGGGAGGTCCAGACCGGCGAGACCAACCGGCGCGGGCTGATCGCGAGGTCTTTGCCGTAGGCGTTGGTGGTGAGCAGCGCCTGGTTCGCGTGCACCCTGCCATGAGCGGTCCGGATGGTCACCCCGGTGTCGCCGTCGGTGACCTCCTGCACGCGGCTGCGCTCGAATACCCGTGCCCCCGAGGCCAGGACGACGTCGCGCAGTCCGAAGGCGTACTCGGCCGGGTTCAACGTGCCGCCGACGCCTTCGCGCATACCGCCGAGGAAGCCGTCGGGCAGCCCCGCCTCCGGTCCCTCGACGAACTCCGCCGACGAGCCCGCCTCGGCCATGATCCTCGCGTTCCGCCGCGCCTTGCGCAGCTGACCCTTCGAGATCGCGGCCTGCACGATGCCGGCCTTCTCGAACTCGCAGTCGATGCCCCGGTGCGCGATGGTGTCCTGGGTGAACTCCACCGCGGATTCGGCGAATTGGAACAGCGCGCGAACCTTGCTGCGGCTGAACAGCATTGCCAGCAGAGCGGGGTCGGCGGCGATCGAGTTGGTCACGTAGCCGGCGTTGCGTGAGCTGGGGCCCCACCCGCAGGTTTCGGCTTCGAGCAGGACCACATCGCGCCCCGACTCGGCGAGCCGCAGCGCCGCCGACATGCCTCCGACGCCGCCCCCGATCACGGCGACATCGCAGGTGGTTTCCTCGGTTAGTGCGGGCACGGCGGTGACAGGTGGTGCGGTCCAACCGGTTTCGGTGAGGAGATCCATGCCCGTCACCGTTCGTTCGGGCTGGCCGAGGCGCCCACCCTCGCCACGGTCAGCGCGGTGCTGGGCGTGACCACCGCTTCGACGACCTCGCGGGGTTTCGATCCGCCGGTCTTGGCGAGCGCCGCGTAGAAGCGTTCCGGATCGGCCCAGTCCTCGGGCGCCAGCACACCGGAACGGGCACCGAGTCCCTCGATGGCGAGCAGCATGAACGCCGCGGTCGCCGAGCCGGTGGCCGAGGCCATGTCGGTCCACGCGGTCCCCGGACCGCTGACCGGCACCCGGCGCACCGAAACCACCTGTTCCCCATCCCGTGTGCCGGTCACTCGGACGTAGTTGGTCCCGCGGAACTCGGGGTGTTTGCCGCCCGCCGCGGCGGCCAGGTACTTCAGCACTTCGCCGGCGCCGATCTCGCCGCGACGAACGGTGCCCCACAGCCCCGACAGCGCGTGCTTCCACACCCTGGGCGAGCCCACCTTGTCGGTCATCACGTCGTTGACGAAGTCGATCGCCTGGTCCATCGAGATCTTGCCCTGTTGCACCGCCACCGCGATGCCGCGCATGATCCCGTTGACCGGCGGCGGGTCGAGCGCGCCGAGCACCCGGATCCGATCGGCGCCCGGCCACCGTCGCGGCATGGTCACCGCCTCGGGATGGGCGCATTCGTAGAGCCGGTAGGAATCGCCGAGGGTATTGCCCAGTGCGACCACATCCGTTTCCAGGAACGTCTGATGGATCACGGACTGCCCGTGCTCCCAGGTGTGACAGGGTCCGGCATAGCCGCGGATGGCGTGATCGAGCACCGCGCGGCCGTAGGGCACCGGCCCCTCGTCGCCGGTCACCCAGCACACATCGATGCGGTCGACGGTGTCCATATCGCGGGCGGCGTCGGCGGCCATCACATTGGTCAGGCCGGGCGAGGCGCCGCATCCGACGAAGATCGGCACCCCCGCCTTCCGCGCCCGGGCATCGAGGTCCATGGCGGTGAGGGTGCTTTCCTCATCGTCGTCGAGGTCGAGGTAGGGCACCTTCTTCTCGATGCACGCCTGCATGACCGGCTCCGCGGTCTTGTTGTAGGGCCCCGCGCCGAGCACGACGAGCGCGGCACCCGAAATCGCCTTGCGGAGCGCGACCTTGTCGAACAAGTCGAACGAGCCGACCGTCACGCCCGCGACGGGCAACGTGGCGACGAACTCCTCGAGCACATCGGGCCGGATGTCGTACAACTCCAGCTTCCATGCGCCGTGCCCGGCTGCTCGGGCGAAGCGATCGATCGCGACGCGGCACATATCGCCGGCCGCGCCGATGAAGACGATTCTCTTTGCTGTGGTCATGGTCACAGGCTAAAACGCTACTTACGTCGTGTCAATGACACGGCGTAAGTTTAATTCCGCTGATACATGATCGACATTTCCCCTGGTCATCCAACTGGGCCGAGTAGGGCAGGGCGTTGTGCGCTCGCTCGGGCCTGGTCGCCTCGTACCGTGTGAGCCATGAGCGAACGCGTGGTGATCATCGGTGGGGACGCGGCGGGGATGGCGGCGGCGTCGCAGGCGCGCAGGTTGCAGCCGGTCGGGGAGTTGGAGATCGTCGTTTTCGAGCGTGGGCATTTCACCTCGTATTCGGCGTGCGGGATCCCGTACTGGGTGGGCGGGGAGGTCGGCGGGCCGGACGAGCTGATCGCACGGACTCCCGCCGAGCATCGGGCGCGGGATATCGATCTGCGGCTGCGGACCGAGGTGCTGGAGATCGATGTGCCGGGGCGGCGGGTGCGATCGCGCGGGCTCGACGGCGGGCGGGAGGATTGGACCGGCTACGACAAGCTCGTGATCGCCACCGGCGCGACGCCGATCCGGCCGGAACTGCCCGGTATCGATGCGGCCGGGGTGCACGGGGTGCAGACCCTCGATGACGGGCAGGCGCTCATCGACACCCTCGAATCGATCTCGGGACGGCGCGCGGTGGTGGTGGGCGCGGGGTACATCGGCGTGGAGATGGCGGAGGCGCTGATCAATCGGGGATTCCAGGTCACCATGATCAACCGGGGTGCCGAGCCGATGTCCACGCTCGATCCGGACATGGGTGCGCTGATCCGGAAGGCCCTGCAGGGCATGGGAGTTCAGGTCATCGGCGATACCGAGCTGACCGCGGTGCGCACCGACGCGCAGGGCCGGGTCACCGCGGTGGCGACCGACGATGCCGAATATCCCGCCGATGTCGTGATTCTCGGCATCGGAGTGCGCCCGGCCACCGACCTCGCCCGAGCCGCGGGACTCCCGCTCGGGGAATCCGGGGGTCTGCTCACCGATCTCGCGATGCGGGTGCGCGGACACGAGAACATCTGGGCGGGAGGCGATTGCGTGGAGGTGCTCGACCTGGTCTCCGGCTCCGAACGCCATATTCCGCTGGGCACCCACGCCAACAAGCACGGCCAGATCATCGGTGCCGGTGTGGGCGGCGACTACGGCATCTTCCCCGGCGTGGTGGGTACCGCGGTGAGCAAGGTGTGCGATCTGGAGGTCGCCCGGACCGGTCTGCTTGAACGGGACGCGCACGCCGCCGGCCTGCAATTCGTCACCGTCACCATCGAATCCACCAGCCGCTCCGGCTATTTCCCGGGCGCGGCTCCGATGACGGTGAAGATGCTCGCCGAACGTCGCACCGGCCGCCTGCTCGGTGTCCAGATCGTCGGCCGCGAGGGTGCGGGCAAGCGCATCGATATCGCCGCCGTGGCCCTCACCGCCCGCCTCACCGTCGACCAGATCGTCGCCCTCGACCTCGGCTACGCCCCACCCTTCTCCCCGGTCTGGGATCCGGTCCAGGTCGCCGCCCGCAAGGCCGTCGCCGCGGTCCGCTTAGACGCCACCCGGTAGCGCTCCTGACCTGCGCCGCGGGCTGACCCGCGACGCCGGTCCGTTCGGGCACATAGACTGCCGTCATGACCGCGGCGCGTGAGATCCCCGATCCCTGGGCGGTGGGCCGCGCGAGGCAGCACTGGGTCCCGTCGCGGGGATTGAGCAACGGGCTCGACGCGCGAGGCTGGGGAATCCTCGCCGACCTCGACGAGTCCCAGGTCTATCGGGTGCTCTTCGCACTCTCCGATATCGGTGTGGCCGCCTACGTCCTCCCGGTCCGCGTCACCGTGCTCGAGGCCGGAGACCCGGAGGTCCTGTGGCGGCTGTGGGTCGACATCCCGCGGTATCGCGCGGCGGAGGACCTGCTGATGGTCCTGCTGCGGCACGGCCGCAGGCGCCGTTCCGATCGCCCCGCCCCGGCCCGTCGCCGCCGTCGGCGCGTGCCGCTGGTTCGCGAACGCTGAGCTCCGGGTCAGATGGCGTCGAATTGCGCCAGCACGTCGAACGCGCTTTCGGCGGTACGGCGTTCCAGCTCGATCTCCGCTTCCACGGCCGGTGCGAGCGACGGATTCTCCAGCGCGAGACCGTTGGCGAAGATGGTGGTGTTGGCCGCCAGGTCGGCGAACACCAGCATCGGCTTGGTCGCCACACCCTGACCGAGCGCGGCGTCGAGTCCCTCGCCGAGGAAGTAGAAGCGCCACAGCGGGCCCAGCTTCGCGCGGTAGATCCGGTCGGTGCGCTCGGTGATGACGTCGCCGATGCTCGCGATCCCGGCGACGATCGTGAAGTAGTCGCCCGCGTCGGCCGGAGTGGAGCCCGCCGCGGCCACGGCCCGGGGCAGGTCGACCACCAGGTGCGCGTTGTATCCGGCCAGCGCGACGCGGGCGGGGGAGGCCGAGCAGTCGGCGGCCGCGGCGAAGTAGTTGCGCCAGTGCGGTTCCGGGGTGCCGCCGCTGAATTCCGCGTGCACATTGTCGAGGAACCGGCGCAGCAGATCGAAGCTGACCCGATGGGCGTATTCCGGATCGGCGAACGCCCGCGGATTGTGCTGGAGCGGCATCACGGCGAGCTGCTCCACCGTGTCCAGGCCGGTCGCGAAGGTGCCGCGCCGATCGGTGTGGCGTTCGAGGATCTCGGTGAGGCCGTGATCGCGGGCCACCGCGTCGTCGAGCCGCGCGAGCTCGTCATCGCCGGCGAGGGCGCTGGTATCGGAGAGTCGCACGATCTCGTCGATCTCGGCGGGGGACAGGGTGGGCGCGCAGTCCGACGGTTCGGCCGGCGCGGCGAACGCGATCGCGGGAGTGACGATCGTGGCTGCGGTGACGGACAGGGCGGCCAGGGAACGCGCAAATGCATTGAGCACGATGGATTTCTAGCAGGAGTCCCCGCGCGAGTACAGCCTGACACTCCTGAGCAGCGGGCCGATCTGTCAGGCGAGGCCGGGCAGATGCTCGAGGGGCTCACGCTGAGGGTCGAGCGGTTCACGCGGCGGGTCGCTGACCCGGTCGGCCGGTGGCGTTGGGGCGGACCGGGATTCGGCGGGTGGGGCGTCCGCGGGGCGGATTCCGAGGAAGAACTGCATGCTTCCCGGGTAGGACGGGTCGTCGGTGACGCCGTAGAGCTGGGCATTGATGGTGTACTCGTGGCCGGTCACGGGGTCGCGCAGGCGCATCGCCGGCTCCGGTCGGCCGTAGCTGGCGGGGGCTTCGTCCCACAGTTCCCGGACGATGTCGAAACGGGAGAGTTCGGCGAGGAATTCGCGGGCCCCGTCGGCGGCGCTGTTGTCGGAGAGCAGTCCCCGCAATCCTTGGACGGCGAACCGGATCTCGTTGTCCAGGTCCGGGAGTACCCGGCGGGAATTGTCGTCGGTGAGATACCAGTGCAGGAGATTGACGCCGATATCCAGTCCGGGGAAGGACCGCCGGTAATTCTCGTTGCACGCCAGCACTGTGCCCCGGATATCCAGATAAGCGGCCGGATTGGGTTCGTGCAGAACCAGCGCCTGCCGCATTTCCGGGCTGACCGCCGCCGTCAGCTCCTCGCTGGTCGGGAGCGCGGTGTGGCCGAGTCCGGCCAGGTCCAGCAGGTGCCGTTGTTCGGCGGACGAGATCGGGCTGTGCCGGTCCAAGTGTCTGACGATGGCCGCGACCACCTCGTGGCCGGGATGGGTGCGGTACCCCTTCTCCAAATGCACGATGTAACTGGCGCTGGTCCCGATCCCGAATGCCAGCCGCTCCCGCGAGATTCTTCGCGCCCGCCGCAATCTGCTCAGCAGCGCCCCGAACGTGGGCGGTCGTAACCGGGGTTCGTCGAGCTCCGGATTCACCTGCAGCATTGCGCCATCCCACCGTGTCGGATCAGCGCGGCAACCCATCCGAGTGACCCACATGTTGCCAAGCCGATCGAATATGTAAATCCGCCCGAACGTAACACCCGGGAAAGGACTTCCGGATATTCGACACGACCCGAAACCTCACGCTTCGTCAGTCGTCCGCCGTAGCAACAGGTTTCGCCGCCTCAGCAAATATCCGACATATGGGACATTGGAAACAATTACCCCACAATGGTATCCATCGAGCTCAGCGCAGCGAGTAGACGTAGCGGCTGGTGGGGATGACGTCGATGTCGCGGTCGGCGCCGAAGCGGGAGGTGCTGTCGAGCATGTTGGAGAGGCGGCGTTCCAGTTCGGCGTCGTCGCCGCCGCTGCCCCAGTAGGCGTGCGGGTCGGACATGGCCTCCATGGGGAAGAGTTCCTCGACGATGGCATCGGCTCGAGCGCCGGCGGTCATGGTGGCCAGCACCGGGTTCTGGATGTAGCCGACGGCGGCTTGATTCTCCAGGGAGACCCGGGTGTGGTCGCCGATCCAGGTCTGCAGCCACTCGTCTCGGGGCATGCCCGGGGGGATGCGCAAAATCGCGATGCGGGCCAAGGCTTCCGCACGGGCGCCGCTGTCGGTGCGGGGCGGGGTCACCGGCGTGTACTCGTCGACCAGGAAGCCCTCGAGGCGATCGGCGAGCGGTCGCAGCAGCGAGGTGACGAAGTCGGCGTCCTCCACGCCGCGCATGGTCACCACGGCGTCGACGGGCGTGTCATAGGTGCAGAACCAGAGTTCCGAGGCGGCGACGTACTCGTCGCGGATGTTGATCTGCAGTTCGCTGACACCGGAGCGGGCCAGGGTAATCCGCAGGTCGCGGTCGTGCAGATTGGTCTTCAGTTCGGCCCCCCACAACAGATACGTCAGTTTCATAGCTTCACTCACCGTTGTGTGATGTGGATCATCCTGCGTACTGGACAGTAACCCAGACAATCCGCCGATCACCAGGTGATCTCGGTCACTGGGACCGATGACCGGCGCGGGAGCGTGAGCTGGTGAAACGCTTCCCGGCCGGTGTCGTCCTCGACGCGGCGAGGCGGAACCGACGGACTCAGCAGTCGGAGACGATGGGCCAGATGGTGCCGACATTGGACCGCGAGACCCAGCCCTTGTGGCCCGCGCTGTTCTTGATGTAGACCCACAGGTTGCCCGCGTTGTTCTTCTCGGTGCACACCACCTTGATCGCGGCGCCCTCGGCCACGGTGTATCCGGTGTGGTCGCAGCTCGAGGAGTTTCCGGTGTACAGGTTGTAGGTGTTGTAGGGGCCGTCCATCACCGAATCGCCGTAGATCGCGTGGCCCACATCGCTGGGGTACCAGTTGCACGCCTGCCCCGCCTGCGCGGCGGGCGCGGCGAACACCGACAGACTCGTCGATCCGATCGTCACCGCTGCCGCCAGCAGAAGTCTCACCTTCATGACAGTTCCTTTCCCTTCCCGCACACGACAATCCATGTGCGAGTCAGGAGAACGTAAGGGGCGCAGAGCTTTTGGCTCAACCAGATCAGGCTGGCAACTAATTGTCAGCGCTCGGCGAGCGGCGATGTCAGGTCGGCGAAATCCCCGGTCCGGGCCAGCGCGCGCAGCAGCTGGAGCAGATCCTCGGGCGGGGCGGTGAGCCGTCGGCGGGTGAGGTCGAGCCAGCCTCCGGTCGAGGTGACCGTGGCCGCGACTCTGCCGTCGGCGCGGGTGAAGGTATTGCGCAGCACGAAGCGCGCGCCGTCGGGTGCCAGGCCGGCCAGTTCCAGGGTGAGTTCGGCGGGGTCGAGCAGGCGCAGCTCGGCGCGGTAGTGCAGCTGGTCGGTCTGGATGACCGGTCCGAGGCCGCGGCGCGCGAATTCGGCCGCGGAGAAGCCGGATCCGGTGAAGTACTGCATCCGGCTGTTCTCCGCCGCCGCCAGATAGGCATTGGTGCGCATGTGGCCGTTCTGGTCCATATCCGACCATTGCGGGTGAAACGGGATCGCGAAGATGGTTCGCTGCCGGGCGTTAGCTAGCTGATCGCTCATGCGATCCATGCTCGGACCACGGGCTCGTATGATCCAGTTCAATCTTTGAACCACGGTCGGTGAGGAGCCGGGATTACGCTGGCCGGATGAGTGGTTACGGTCAGTTCTGCGCGGTCGCGCGGGCCCTGGAGGTGCTGGGCGAGCGATGGACGCTGCTCGTCGTGCGGGAATTGCTGATGGGCGCGTCCTCGTTCGGCGACATCCGCCGGGGCTTGCCGCGCATCCCGAAGGCCACGCTGTCGGCGCGATTGCGGGCGCTGCGGGCCGCCGGAATCATCGACGCCGACTACCGGCTCACCGAGACCGGCTCGGCGCTCGCGCCGGTCGTGCGGGAGCTGGCCCGGTGGGCGGTCACCACCGACGCCGTCGCTCTCGCCGAACACGACCTCGACACCGCCGCGCTGACCTGGGACATGCAGCGCCGCATCGATATCGACGCGCTCCCAGCGCAACCGGTCGTGCTCGCGCTGGAATTCTCCGATCGCCCGCCCGCCGACCGCCGCTTCTGGCTGCACTTGTCCCGCCGCGGCGTCAACCTCTGCCGCGACGACACCGGCGCCCCGGTCGACCTCTGGCTGACCGCGCCGACCGAGACCCTGACCCGATGGTGGCTCGGCGAAAGCCGGTGGGCCGATGTCCTCGGCCACCCCGGGGTCCGCCTGCACGGCGACCTCGCCCTGCAACGCCGCCTGCCCGCCTGGTTCCGGCGCTATGCCTTCACCCCGGATGCTCTCGCATCCGCGAGCGGCTGAATCGATCAGGCGCGCCCCGGTTCCCGCTGGGTGTCGGGTGTCGCGGATCGGTCGGACGCAGGTGTTCGCACTGCCCGGTGGCGGCACCCGCCACACTGGCTGGATCGCGGCCGGGCTGTTGCCGACGGTCGTGGGCGGCGTCGGCGGGTTCGAGTGCCAGATCGTGCCGCTGGAACCGACCGTCCATGCCGATTTTCGATGCAGCGAACCTTTGGCAATCGAATCTCCCGCTCGGCGTCGGGGTGGGAACGATGTGCCGCTCTCGATCCTGTGTGTGGCGGGCGGGGTTCGATTCCCGAGGGCTGGTTGCCTGAGCTTTGCCAGGTTTTCATCCTATCTGCTCTTTTTCAACTCGGGCACTCGACCAGTCACTACTGTTCGTTCGATTGGTACCAAGTGGAAGGGGATTGGTGTCCGGCATGGTCGATTTGATCGAAATCATGTCTCCGGCTATGCCGAGTTTCGGGGAGTTTCTTCGGCACCTGCGGGATGAGCGGAGTCTGTCTCGGGAGGGGTTGGCGAGGTCCGCGGGTGTCAGCGCCAGCTACATCAACCACCTGGAGATCGGACGCCGTGACCACCCGACTCGGCCGATAGTGGAGGCGCTGGCCGGGAATTTGGAACGGGCGCTGCCACTTTCGCAGGACGAACGGAGATACTTGTTCGACCTGGCGGGACTACCGGATATCGAGGTGCCCGAAGTCGCCGATCTGCGTGCCGATATCTCTCCTGAGATGCTGCGCCGGATCGACCGCTGCGGATCCGATCCGGCCGGGTACTTCGATTTGCGCTGGAATATCTTGGCGCTCAACGACGCGGCCCACCAAGCATTCCCGGGATTGCGGGAAATCGGCAATGTCATGCATTGGTTGCTGTCGGACGGGCGTTCGGGCGCCGTGCTGGCCGAGCACGACCTGGTCGTGGAGTCGGCCGTGGCCGCACTCCGCGCGCGTATCGCTTTGCCCTGCAATGCCGTGTGGGCGGGTCAGTTACTGGCCGACCTGTGCCGCTATCCGGAATTCGCCGGGCGGTGGGCGGCCGGGCGAGTTGCCTACTCGCTGGCGCAACCCGCGGTCAGGCTGCGAGATCGAGTGTCCGGCAAGCTATTCCGACTCGATCTGCAACTCTACGACGTCGACACCGCCCGGCATCCCGGCTGGACGCGGATGTTCTGGGGAATCGGGGCGCGGTGAGGTAGTGCGGGGCCGCGCGGGCTTCGCCTCACCCAGCAGCTCGTCCTGAACGACCTCGAGCATGCAGGTGTTGTTGTCGAGCAACCCCAGCAGCTCGTCCAGCTTGTCGTTCTTCATCCAGCCATCGTCCCGCGCCCGGGTCGGGCAGACAAGGGAAAGGGCCGCGGACCGCACTCTCGTGCACGACCCGCGGCCCCGGCGGTTGCCCGTGGGCGTCCACGGTTACCTGCGGCGCCGGCTCCGGGCGACGACGACCGCGATGAGCACGCCGCCGATGACGACGACGATGGCCCCGACCGCCGCGGCGATCAGCAGCAGCGTCGAATTCGACCGCGAATCCGTGGAATCCGCCGCGACCGGCGCGCCCGGCGTCCTGCCCGACGGGGACGTGCGGCTCACGCTCGGGCCGGAGTGCTCACCGAAGATGTCGGCGGTACTCGTGTAGCGCGGACCGCTTTCCTCGGTGCCGCCGACGGTCAGATCCAATCGCACCGGGACGGGTGTGTTCGAACCCATGGTGGTGTGGTTGGAGCCGACCTTGACCGAGATGTAGTACCAGCCCGCCAGTGCTTCCTTGTGCGACTCGTACCGGTCGGCGGCGCGGTTGGCGTATCGGATCGGCGTGGTCGCCAGCGCCTTGTTCGAGGGCAACACCGTGTCGCTGCCGGTGTAGGCGCCGGTGTCCGAGCCGATCTCCTCGCGGATCGGGTTGTAGAGCGCGGTGCGGATATTGGAGACGTTGTCCGATCCGCGCGCGCCGTTCCCGCCGTAATCGACCCGGTACGACAGCGCCTGACCCCAGTCCAGATGCACCCGGTAGAAGACGAATTCGCCCGGCCGCACCACATCGGTGTAGCGCCCGCCGCCCGGGAGGTCGGCGGCGACGGTGAATGAAGCACCGCCCGACACCGGTGTGCCCGGTCCGCTCTGCTCGACGAAGGTGATGGGCTTGGCGGCCGCCGCGGGCCCGGGGTCGGTCACGCCCGGTTCGATCGCGAAGAGCAGTTCGATCGGAAGCCGTTCCGGCGTACCGGTGGCCACCGTGTCCCACTCCAGCTGGAAGAAGTACTTGCCGCCGCCCTTGCAGGTGTCGGAGGGGTTCTCGCGTTTCTGGGTCGCCAGCTCGAACGACTTCGCCACCGTCATGGCCACGCCGTCACTGGAACTGGTGGTCTGCTGGAACTCGTAGAGATTGCAGTCCTTGCCGTCCGCGCCGAAGGCGCGCATCCGGATGACGTTCATGTCCTCGACGACGCCGACACCGGCGACCCGCGGAAACGACACGGTGCCACTGAAATACGCGGTCGCGCCGTCCGGGATGTCGATACCCCAGTAGCGCTTCTCCTTCTGGCCGATGGTGTCCAGGTACAGCCCGGGCGTCGCCACCGGGGCGGTGTCATGGCTGCCGGTGCCGGTGATCGGCGTGCCCACCGCCTTGTAGTTGCGCAGTGCGGAGGCGGTGACGCGCGGCAGCGTGCGCTGCAGTGCGGCCCCGTCGGCGGCGTCGGTGTAGGTGCCGCCGGTGGCCTGGGCCATGCAGGTCAACTGCGCCCGCGCTTTGCCGTCCACGGCGAAACCGATGGTGTGCAGCACCAGATCCAGGCCGCGCTGCTTCAATTCGGCCGCCACCTCGCAGGGGTCGGGCGGGGAGCAGGTGTCGTCACCGTCGGAGACCAGCACGATCGAGCGCGGTCCCGAAGTCGGCAGGGCCGCGGCGGCTTGCCGCAGCGCGGTGCCCATGGGCGTCCAGCCGCGCGCCTTGACGCCGTCGACGGCGCTGCCGAGCGCGGCCCGGTCGAGGGTCTCGGGCTTGTGCAGGACCTGCACGTCCTGGCACCCGGCGGCCTTGTCCGCCTCGGTGTTTCCGGTGCCGGTGCCGTACACGGCCAGCCCGACCCGCGATTGGGCAGGTGCGGTGTCGACGAACGAGTGCACGGCGATCTTCGCGGCGTCCATCATGGTGCCCGCCGGATCGGGCCGTTCCATCGATCCCGAAGCGTCCAGGATCAGCATTGTCGGTGCGTAGTCCGGTGTTTCCTCCGCCGCCGCGGGCACCGTGACCCCGGCCAGCGCGATGAAACCTACGGCGGCAGCGGCCGCCCAGTGTCGGAGTGTTGCAGTGGTATTCGTCATCGTCCTCGTCTATGGGTCGTGATTCAGAACGAAACAGACATTACGGACATTCAATGGATGGTGGGACACCTGAATTTGCGGGGCCTACAATCCCGGCGTGAGTCTCACCCCCGCCGACCTGGTCGGCTATATCGATCGCGATCTCGACAACGATCTGGTGCGCTGGTTCCCGGACGCCGAGCCGGTGCGGATCCCGGAGGAATCCCGTCCCGTCGCACCGTTTCTCGCCCGTCTGGACGATGAGCACGCGGCGGCGCTGGCCGCGTTCGACGACCGCGTCCGATCGGGACGCATGCCGCAGTTCCTCGACATCTTCGACTGGTCCTACGCCTTCGATTTCGCCGGAAACGACTGCGGCATCCTCGATTCGGACTACTCGACCGAGCTGACCGACGACGACGTGTACTCCGTCGGCGCCGACGGCGGCGGCAATCTGTACGTGGTGCTCACCAATGGTCAAGTGGCCGTGTGGTTTCACGAGGAAGAGGTGGTCGAGGACGGCACCCGCTTCGACAACCTCGATGTCTTCGTCTGGTCCTTCGTCCGCTACAGGGCCGTGCGGGCAGGCGTGCTGGAGCGCTCGGCGGTGGAGGCGGACTTCCTCGCTCTGGGCCAGGACGGCGCGCTCGAGCCGGAACTCGGGCTGCTGCGCCTGATGAAGTAGTCGGGGATCAGGCGCTCGGCCGCTTCCCGAAGGTGCCGAGCAAGGCGTCGGCCTCCGCGTGCACCCGGGCGCGCAGGGCCTCGACCACCGCGGCCACCTCGGGGCGGCGCAGGGTCTCGGCGCGCGAGACCAGCCAGTAGGTGAGGCGGACGCCGACCTGGTCGGGCAGTACGCGCACCAGGTCGGCGTGGCGGTCGGCCATGAAACACGGCAGCAGGCCCAGGCCCGCGCCGGCCCGGGTCGCCTCCACGTGGACGAAAACATTGGTGGAGGAGATGGATTCGCGCATGGCCGGGGCGAATCCGGAGGCCAGGTCCAGGTCGTCGACCTGGAGCATGGAGTCGATGAAGTAGATCAGGGGATGGTCCGGCAGGTCCGCGACCGAGGCGGGAGCGCCGTGCTCGGCCAGATACGCCCGGGACCCGTACAGGCCCAGCACGTAATCGCCCAGGCGCAGGGCCTCGGCGCGGCGGAGCCGGGGTTCGCCGACCACGACCTCGAGATCCAGGCCCGAGCGCTGCGGGGACGCGCGCCGGGTGCCGGTGACGATCTCGACGCTGATCCGAGGGTGCGGGCGCTGGATGTCCGCGATCGCCGGGGCGGCCAGGTAGGCGCTGAAACCGTCGGTCGCCGACATCCGGACCACGCCTTCGAGCACGCGCTCGCCGCGCGCCCCGGTGAGGGACTTGACCGCGGATTCGACGGATTCGGCGGCCCGCAGGGCGGCACGGCCCAGATCGGTGAGTTCCCATCCACCCGAGCCGCGGTCCAGGACCCGTCCGCCGAGCGCCCGTTCGAGCGCTGCGATGCGGCGCGAGATCGTGGTGTGGTTGATGCCGAGTTCGTCGGCCGCGGAGACGTATCGACCGCTGCGGCCGACCGCGAGCAGCACCAGCAGATCGTCGGGGCTCGGGGTGGCGGAGGTCGCGCTCATTTCTGCATATTTGCAGATATCGGTTGCGAAAGTGGTTATTGCAGCGACTTCGGTCTGCACGAATACTCTCCTTCAGTGCTGTGGGCTGCGTCACAACGCGGCCCGTGTGTGAAGGAGATCAGGCATGAGCGTCCGAGAAGCGGTGCGGCAGGCGGGAACCGGTCCCGCCGCACTCCGGAGGGTGGTGGCGGCCTCCATGGCCGGCACCGTCGTGGAGTGGTACGAGTTCTTCCTCTACGGCACCGCGGCGACGCTGGTGTTCAACAAGGTGTTCTTCGCCAAGGGCACCAGCGATCTGGATGCCATCCTCGCCGCGTTCATCACCTACGCGGTCGGCTTCGCGGCGCGCCCGATCGGCGGAATCGTGTTCGGGCACTTCGGTGATCGGCACGGCCGCAAGAAGCTGCTGCAGCTGAGCCTGGTGCTGGTCGGCGCGGCCACCTTCCTGATGGGCTGCCTGCCCACCTTCGCGCAGGTCGGCTACCTGGCTCCGGTGCTGCTGGTGACGCTGCGATTCATCCAGGGCTTCGCCATCGGCGGCGAATGGGGCGGCGCGGTACTGCTGGTGGCCGAGCACAGCCCGAGCCGGGGCCGCGCGTTCTGGGCGTCGTGGCCACAGGCGGCGGTGCCGCTCGGGAACATGACCGCCACCGTCGTGCTGCTGGTGCTGACCTCGTCGCTGTCGGACGCGGCGTTCCTGTCGTGGGGCTGGCGGGTCGCCTTCTGGCTCTCGGCGGTGGTGGTGCTGATCGGCTACTACGTGCGCAGCAAGATCACCGACGCGCCCATTTTCCTTGCGGCGCAACAGCAGGCGGAGCGGGAGAAGGCCGATTCGTTCAGCCCGTTCGAGGTGCTGAAGCGCTACCCGCGCGGTGTGTTCACGGCGATGGGCCTGCGCTTCGGCGAGAACATCATGTACTACCTGGTCGTCACCTTCTCCATCACCTATCTCAAGGTGCACGTCGGCGCGAACACCAAGGTGATCCTGTGGTGGCTGCTGGCCGCGCACGCCGTGCATTTCCTGGTGATCCCGCTGGCGGGGCGGCTCAGCGACCGATACGGGCGCAAGCCCATCTATCTCATCGGCGCACTGGCGGCGGGGACCTGGGGCTTCTTCGGATTCGCGATGATGGACTCCAAGCACAATGCCCTGATCCTGCTCGCCGTCATCATCGGGCTGGTGTTCCACGCCCTCATGTACGCGGCGCAGCCGGCGATCATGGCCGAGATGTTCCCCACCCGCATGCGGTATTCCGGTGTGTCCCTGGGCTATCAGGTGACCTCCATCGTGGCCGGGTCGCTCGCGCCGATCATCGCGGTGAAGCTGCTGGACGTCTACAAGTCCGCGGTGCCGATCGCCGTGTACCTGGCGGCCGCGTGCGCGGTGACCGTGATCGCGGTGCTGTGCGCGAAGGAGACGAAGGGCCTCGACCTCGAGGCCGTCGACCGCGCCGACGCGGAAGAGACCGCGACGCAGGCTGATTCGAAGACGGTGAGCGCATGAGGCCGGGCGATCGCGGCGAGGGTGACCTACACGGGCGGACGGTGCTGGTCACCGGCGGCGGAAGCGGGATCGGCGCGGCGTGCGCGCGGGAACTGGCCCGGCACGGCGCGGCGGTGCGGGTCGCCGACATCGACGGGGTGGCCGCCAAGACGGTGGCCACCGAGGTCGGCGGCACCGCATGGGAAGTCGACCTGTCCGACGTCGCCGCCCTGGAGAACCTGGAATTGGACGTCGACATCCTCGTCAACAATGCCGGCGTCCAAACCGTCGCTCCCATCACCGAATTCCCGCCCGAACGGTTCCGGACCATGCTCGCGCTCATGGTGGAGGCGCCGTTCCTGCTCACCCGCGCCGCGCTGCCGCACATGCAGCGGCAGCGGTTCGGGCGGATCGTCAACGTCTCCTCCGTGCACGGCCTGCGCGCCTCGGCCTTCAAGTCCGCGTATGTGACGGCCAAGCACGCCCTCGAAGGTCTGTCGAAGGTGACGGCGCTGGAGGGCGGGCCGTTCGGGATCACCAGCAACTGCGTCGATCCGGGCTACGTGCGGACCCCCTTGGTGGACAAGCAGATCGCCGATCAGGCCAAGGCGCACGGGATCGCCGAGCAGGAGGTGGTCGAGACCGTCATGCTGACCGAGAGCGCGATCAAACGGCTCGTCGAACCGGAGGAGGTCGCCTCGCTGGTCGGCTGGCTCACCTCCGACATGGCGGGCATGGTGACCGGTGCTTCGTACACCATGGACGGTGGATGGAGCGCACGATGACAGGGATCTTCGCGCCGGCGGGCGGCCCCGAGCCGCAGTGGACACCGGGACTCGACGTCATCGAGGACGCGCGGATCACCCGGTTCGCGCGGTTCGTCACCGCGCGGACCGGCGTGCGCCTGCCCGACTATCGAGCGCTGTGGCAGTGGTCGGTCGATGATCTGCCCGGCTTCTGGCGAGCGGTGTGGGACTGGTTCGAGCTCGGCGACGTGCCCGGTGCGGTGCTGGCCGACGACTCCATGCCGGGAGCCCGCTGGTTCCCCGGCGCCACGGTCAACTACGTCGATCAGGTGGTGCGGCAAGCGCGCACCGACCGGCCCGCCATCGTGACATTGCGCGAGGACGCCCCGCCGGGCGAGCTGTCCTGGACGGAATTGCTCACGCGCACAGGCGCGCTCGCCCGGTCGCTGCGCACCCTGGGTGTCGGACCCGGGGATCGGGTGGCCGGGTACCTGCCCGATATCGCCGAGACGGTCATCGCCTTCCTCGCCACCGCGAGCATCGGCGCGATCTGGAGTGTCTGCGGGCAGGACTATTCGGCCCAGGCCGCGCTCGACCGGCTCGGGCAACTGGAGCCGACGGTGCTGATCACCGCCGACGGCTACCGGTACGCGGGCCGGGCGCACGACAAGCGCGACGAGATCGCGGCATTGCGCGCCGGATTGCCCACCCTGCGGGCGACCGTGGCGGTCTCCCGGCTCGGGCTCGCGGTGAACGGAGCCCTGACCTGGGACAGCGTCGCCTCGATGGAGTGGGCCGGGTCCGGAATCGACACGGTGGCAGTGGATTTCGACCACCCGCTGTGGGTCCTGTACTCCTCGGGCACCACCGGAAAACCGAAGGGAATCGTGCACGGGCACGGCGGGGTGCTGCTCGAACACCTGAAATCGCTGTCCCTGCAATCGGATATCGGGCCCGAGGACACCTTCTTCTGGTACACCAGCCCGTCCTGGATGATGTGGAACTACCAGGTCGCCGGATTGCTCGTCGGGGCCACCATCGTCTGCTACGACGGCAGCCCCGCCCACCCCACGCCGGACGGATTGTGGCGGTTGGCGGCCCGCACCCGCGCGACCGTGGTGGGCACCAGCCCCGGATACCTGCTCGCCTGCGAGAAAGCCGGCGCGGCACCGGGCCGCGACCACGACCTGTCAGCCCTGCGGTCGGTCGGCGTCACGGGTGCGGCACTGCCGCCGTCGTCCTCACTCTGGGTGCGCCACGCCGTGGGTGAGCACGTGCCGGTGTCCTCGATCAGCGGCGGCACCGATGTGGTGTCGGCCTTCTGCGGCGGCGTGCGGACGGTGCCGGTCTGGCCCGGGGAGCTGTCCGCCCCCTATCTCGGTGTGGCGCTGGACTCCTGGGACGAACACGGCCGCCCCACCCGGGGCGAGGTGGGGGAGCTGGTGATCACCGCGCCCATGCCGTCGATGCCGCTGCGATTCTGGAACGACCCCGACGGCGCCCGATACCGCGAGGCGTACTTCGACGCCTACCCCGGTGTGTGGCGGCACGGGGACTGGATCACCCGCACCGAACGCGGCAGCGTGATCGTGCACGGCCGTTCGGACTCCACCCTCAACCGCAACGGGATTCGCATGGGTAGCGCGGACATCTACCGAGCCGTGAGCGCCCTGCCCGAGATCGCCGACGCGCTGGTGCTCGGCGTCGAGCAGCCCGGCGGCGGTTATTGGATGCCGTTGTTCGTCGTGCTCGCCGACGGCGCCGAGCTGACCGACGAGGTGCGCCACCGGGTGAATACGGCCATCCGCAGCGAACTCTCGGCGCGGTACGTACCCGACGAGATCATCGCCGCCCCGGGCATCCCGCACACGCGGACCGGCAAGAAGCTCGAAGTCCCGCTGAAGAAACTCTTCCAGGGCCGTGATCCCGGCGAGGTCGTCGCGCGCGGGGCCGTCGACCGCCCCGAACTACTGGACTGGTTCGCGGCACTGCGGCCCGGGTGACCCGTCCGGCTCAGGTGATCGCCCGGGCTCCGGATCACTCGATTCCGGCGCGGGCGGTCTGCGCGACTGCCACCAGTCGCGGAGCTGATCCCAGCGGGTGGCGCGCGCGGGCCAGAACTCCTCGACGCTGGCATTGAACTCCGCGCCGAGGATGATCGCGAAGCCCAGGAAGAAGGTGAACAGCAGGAAGGCGATCGGGGCGGCGAGCGCGCCGTAGGAGATGCCGGTGCGGGTGATCCAGGCCAGGTAGCGGCGCAGGCCCTCGCTGGCGGCCATGAAGAAGACGCCCGCGACCAGTGCCCCGCCGAAGAGGCGATGCCACGGCAGGGTGCGGTGCAGCGCGGTCTTGTAGAGGAAGGTCAGCCCGACGATCAGCAGCAGACCGGTGGCCGGGTAGTAGAAGGCGTCGATCAGGCGCAGACCCGGTTCGCGCCAGCCGTGCGGGAGGACCCGGCCCATCAGGGTCGGGCCCAGCGCGATCAGCGGCAGGATCAGCACCGCCACGACCAGGAAGCCGACATAGAGCAGCAGCGCGAAGATGCGCTGCCAGACCGGGTGGCGGGCGGTGGCCTGGCCGTGCGCGGCGGTGATGGCGTCGACGAAGGTCGCCATCGCCGAGGACCCGGCCCACAGCGACAGCACGAAGCCCACCGACACCACACCGCCGTGACCGCGTTGCAGCACGTCGTTCACGGTCGGCTGGACCAGGGTGTCGACCACGCTGGGGCTGAACGCCTTCCGTGCGAAGCTCACGATCTTGGACTGCACGATGCTCACGGTGTTCGGCCCGAACCAGTGCCCGACATAGCCGAGGCTGCCGAGCAGACCCAGCAGCAGCGGGGCCAGCGACAGGGTCTGCCAGAAGGCGGCCGCCGCGGATTTGGCGAAGATGGAGTCGCCCCACGCCTTGACCGCGACGTGCGTCACGAGCTGCCGGGTGCGACCCCAGCGGGTGTCGGCGAGCACGACGGGGGCGCCGGGCGGGGACGCGTCGGCGTGTTGCGGAGATTCGTCGTGCGCGTTCATCGTGGTCCAAGCATCGCCTACCAGGGCTTCGAATGGGATGGGACCCGCAATGTGTCGTGCGGCACTCGAAGGGGCTGTGTCGGATTGGAAAGCAGTCGGTCGCACTCGCTAATCTCTTCCGAGTGACTTCGGGTGGTGGCGGTTCGCTACGTGCATGGCAACGCAGGGCGCTGACGAAGTATCTGACTGCCAAGCCACGGGACTTCCTCGCCGTCGCCACGCCCGGCGCGGGTAAGACGACCTTCGCGTTGCGGGTGGCCGCCGAGCTGCTCAACGACCGCACGGTCGACCAGGTGACGGTGGTCGCGCCCACCGAGCACCTCAAGCATCAGTGGGCGGCCTCGGCCGCGCGCACCGGCATCCAGCTGGATTCGAACTTCTCCAACTCGACCGGTTCCACCTCGTCGGACTATCACGGCGTGGTCGTCACCTACGCGCAGATCGCGTCGCATCCGTTCAAGCACCGGGTGCGCACCGAGAACCGCAAGACGCTGGTGATCATGGATGAGATCCATCACGCCGGCGACGCCAAGAGCTGGGGTGAGGCGGTCGAGGAGGCGTTCAGCGACGCCACCCGCCGCCTGCACCTGACCGGAACCCCGTTCCGCAGCGACGACTCCAAGATCCCGTTCATCACCTACGAGGCCGACGAGTCCGGGTTCGAGAAGTCACGCGCCGACCACACCTACGGCTACTCCGAGGCGCTCGCCGACGGTGTCGTCAGACCCGTGGTGTTCCTCGCCTATTCCGGCGAGGCGCACTGGCGGGACAGCGCGGGCGAGGAGTACTCGGCGCGCCTGGGTGAACCGTTGAACGCGGAACAGACCGCGCGGGCCTGGCGCACCGCCCTGGACCCGGCCGGCGACTGGATGTCGAAGGTGCTCACCGCGGCCGACACCCGGCTGCGGCAGTTGCGCGCCACCGGCATGCCCGACGCGGGCGGGCTGGTGATCGCCACCGACCAGGAGAAGGCGCGCGACTACGCCGAACTGCTGGAACACATCTCGGGCACCAAACCGACCATTGTGTTGTCCGACGATCCGGACTCCTCCGACCGCATCGGCGAGTTCAGCAACAACACCGACCCGTGGATGGTCGCGGTGCGCATGGTGTCCGAGGGCGTCGACGTGCCGCGGCTGGCGGTCGGCGTGTACGCCACCAGTGCCTCCACCCCGCTGTACTTCGCGCAGGCCATCGGTCGTTTCGTGCGTGCCCGTAAGGCCGGTGAGACCGCGAGCGTGTTCCTGCCGTCGGTGCCGGTGCTGCTGGACCTGGCCGCGCAGCTCGAACTGCAGCGCGACCACGTCATCGGCAAACCGCACCGCGAGGCCGACGGTCTCGAGGACGAACTGCTCATCGACGCCAACAAGCAGAAGGACGAGCCGGGCGAGGAGGAGAAGAAGTTCATCGCCCTCGCCGCCGACGCCGAACTCGACCAGGTCATCTACGACGGCGACTCCTTCGGCACCGCCACCTTCTCCGGCAGCGACGAGGAAGCCGACTACCTCGGCATCCCGGGCCTGCTCGACGCCGACCAGATGCGCGCGCTGCTGCGCGAACGCCAGTCCCGCCAACTCCAGGACCGCAGCGCCGCCGCCGAGGCCCGCCCGTCCGGGGCCGGCGTGGAGGCGGCCGCCGAACGCGCCGCCACCGCCGACCGCCTGGGGGAATTGCGCCGCGAACTCAACAGCCTGGTCGCCATGCACCACCACCGCACCGGCAAACCGCACGGCGTCATCCACGGCGACCTGCGCCGCGAATGCGGCGGCCCGCCCACCGCGCTGGCCACGGCCGACCAACTCTCGCAGCGCATCGCCGCCCTGCGCCGGGTCTGAGCCGGGCGTCCCGCGCCCGACACGGACGAGAGCACTTGTCGCCGACCGCGTCCCGACATGTCTGTGACGATGCCGGATCCGGTCATCGCGGCGCGATCTCGGCCGGCATCCACCGCAGGTGCGGACCCCGCCGATCTCGATGACGGTGTTCGTCGCCGACTGATCGAGACATCGGCGCGCGGCCGGGCGACGTGACCGGCCGAGCCGGATGGGACGAACGGCAACGCCGGCGTGAACCTGGCGCGCGGGGTAGGTGAGGCTGAGGCCGGTCCCGGGGCGAGGGCCGGGCGAGAACCGCCGGTCCGTGACGAGAGCGCATGTCGCGGACCGCATCCCGCCGTGGCGGCGTGGCTAGGCGATCCGTAGTTCGACGACGACGGGGTCGCCCGCCGCGAGCCCCTCGGCGGTGCGCACCGCCTTCTTCATCGGCAGTACGTAGGTGCCGCGCTTGCTGTCGGGAAAGATCGAGGTGGACCAGCGGCTGGTGCCGACGGTGACCTTCACCTTGACCGAGCCGAATCCGGCGGCGGTGTGGCCGTAGAGTTCGTCGATCTCGTCGGTGACGGCCTCGGGCAGGCTCACGAAGTGCCACGCGGCCTGGGCTTCCCATTCCCAGAGCTCGGCGGTGAACGTGTACGTGGACTTCGCCATGCCCCGACGATAGCCGCGAGGACCGACAGGTTCGGGGTGCGACGCTCAGCGGGTGAAGTAGCGGGCCGGGGAGACGCCGACCTCGCGGTGGAAGGCGGCGACGTAGGCGCTCGGGGTGGAGTACCCGACCCGGGCCGCGATCCGGGCGACCGGCAGACCCGAGGCCAGCAAGGGCAGCGAGGCGGCCAGCCGGAGCTGGGTTCGCCACTGGCCGAAGGTGATTCCGGTCTCGGCGAGGAAGCCCCGGGCCAGCGTGCGGGGACTGGTGGCCACCGCGTCCGCCAGTTCGGCCAGGGTGCGCTGGTCGGCCGGGTCGGCGCGCAGCAGCTCGGCGACCCGGCGGGTGCGCGGCTCCTCGGGGGTGCGCGCGCCGATGGGGATCACCTCCACCGGATCGAGCAGGTCGAACACCACCGCCTCGGTGCGCTCGCGCTGGGCGTCGGTGGTGGTGGTCGCGGTCAGGTGCAGGAACAGTTCGTGCAGGAGCCGATCCACGCGCAGCATCACCGGGTCCGGATAGTGCACCGGCGACTGATCGGGGGTCAGGAAGATGCCGTGCATGATCGCGCCCTCGAGGGTGCCGGTCCGGTGGACCGTCCCGCCGGGGATCCACAGTGCGCGCGTCGGCGGCAGCACCCAGTGTCCGCCCGGTGTCTCGACGGTCAGCACTCCCTGTGCGGCCCAGGCGATCTGGTGCTGCTCATGCTCGTGTTCGTCGAACCAGTACCCGGCGGGCAGTGTGCCGAGGCCGAAGACCATGGCGGTCGGCCCCGGCGGCGGGGCCAGCACCCGGGTCTGACCGTTTGGCGACATAATCTGTCACTGTAGTCCCTCGCGGCCATGCATGCCTCGTTCTAGCGTTATGGCCATGGGGATGAACTACTTTCACCAGCTTCTCTGCCGCTCGAGCACCTGGGAGCGGGCCAGCGCGAACCAGATCGTCCCGTGGGCGTTGCGGGACATCGACCTCGGCGACAACGCCCTCGAGATCGGACCCGGCTACGGCGCGAACGTCGACACCCTGCGCGCCCGCGTCCCCGCCCTCACCGGCCTCGAGATCGACCCGGCCCTGGCCGCCCGCCTGCGCACCCGCAAGGCCGGCACGATGCGGATCATCGAGGGCGACGCCACCGCGATGCCCTTGCCCGGCACCGAGTTCAGCTCCGTGCTCAGCTTCACCATGCTCCACCACGTCCCCACCCCCGCCCTGCAGGACGAGCTCTTCGCCGAGGCTTTCCGGGTCCTGCGCCCCGGCGGCGTCTTCGCGGGCAGCGACGGCATCGACCGCCTCACCTTCCGCCTCATCCACCTCGGCGACACCTGCGTCCCGGTCCCGCCCGAGACGATGCGGGCCCGCCTCGCCCGCGTCGGTTTCACCGACATCGAAGTCCACAGCGCGGCAACCTACTTCCGCTTCCGCGCCCGCCGCCCCGAGTAGGCCGGACTGCCGCCGCTGACCGGCCCCTCAGGTCCGAAGCGTGGTTGGACGGCCACCCCGGCCGGCGCTGGTGAACCCATTGCCGCACAGCGCGGTTGGGCCCGCCGGGTGGCGCGGCGACCCCCATCGGCACGTCTTGCCGCCGCTCAGTGAAGGACGGCTGATTGCTCAGCCGAAGAACACCGCCGGGTCGAGGGCGTCGATAGGCGTCCAGCGAGGAATCGAGATCGGGGCTTCGGCGTCGGCGGCCGGCGGGTCGAGGCGGTAGCCCTGCAGATCCAAGGCGAGCCAGGGGTTCTCGTCGATCAGCCGCACGACCGCGTAGCAGGCGGCCAGCATGTGCAGGCAGCGGGCGTTGCGGGCGCGGCAGGAGCAGTCGGTGGCCGCGAGGATCGGGGTGACCGAGATGCCCGCGGCGAGGACCGCGGCGTGCAGATCGTCGCTGAGGGTGAGGCTGTCGGCGGGGACCACGGCGGCGATGGCGTCGATGGTGGAGCGCGGGAACGAGGTCAGTTCCAGGTGGGTCACCGAGGCTTCGGAGCCGCGGTGGATGTGGGCCCGGACCACCGTGCCCTCGATCTCGGTGCGGACGCCGTTGTTACGGGCGATACTGCGGGCGCGGGGGAGCAGCGGCTCGGGTTTGGTGAGGTTCAACGGTTCCGCGAGCCGGACCCAGTCCTTGCCCCAGGCGGTGTATCCGAATTCGTTGTCGGCCATGTCAGTTCCCCCGCTTCCGGCGCAGCAGTCCCAGCAGTCGTTCGTCGTCGAGGCGGGCGAGTTCGGCGACACCCGCCGCGTCGGTGAGGTCGGTGAGCGCGGACTTGCGGTCGTGCATGCCCGCGATGTGCTCCTCGATGGTGGTGCCCGAGGTGAGGGTGGTGATGGTGACGGTGCGGGTCTGCCCGATGCGGTGCGCGCGATCGGAGGCCTGCGCCTCCACGGCCGGATTCCACCAGCGGTCGTAGTGCACGACGTCGGCGGCCCGAGTGAGGGTCAGGCCGGTGCCCGCGGCGCGCAGGCTCAGCACCAGGATCGGTGGGCCATCCGGGGATTGGAAGCCGGAGACGATCTCGGCGCGCTGCTCGGCGTTCAGTCCGCCGTGAAAGAACGGCGCCGCCACCCCGAACTCCTTGGCGCAGTGCCGGACCAGCAGTTCGCCGGTCTTGCGGTACTGGGTGAACACCAGTGTGGGGGAGTCGTTGTCGAGGTTGCCGGCCAGGATGTCGGAGCAGACGTCGAATTTGCCGGAGCGCCCGGCCAATTCGCTCAGGTCCCCGGTGATCAGCCCGGGGTGATTGCACACCTGCTTGAGTTCGGTGAGCACGGCCAGCACCCGGGTGTGCCGTTGCGCGCCGCTGCCGAAGCCCTGGGCCTCGGCGCGGTCCAGCAGCTGGTCGTAGATCCGTTCCTGTTCCGCGGTCAGGTCGCACACCAGGTCGGTGTGGATCTTGGGCGGGAGGGTCGCGGCGACCTGGGTCTTGCGGCGCCCCAGCACAACCGGCTCGAGGGCGTCGCGCAAGCGCAGCACCGCATTCGCCGAGCCCTCGCTGATGGGCCGCACGAACCGCCGCCGGAACTGCGCCTTGTGGGTGAACTCGCCGGGCACGACCAGGTTCAGCAGCGCCCACAGTTCGTCGAGGTGGTTCTCCACCGGCGTGCCGGTCAACGCGATGCGCGCGTCGGCGGGAATCGCCCGCGCCGCCTTGGCGACCTGGGTGCGCGGATTCTTGAGCACCTGAGCCTCGTCGAAAACGACGCTCGCCCAGCGTTGCCCGGCCAGGGCCTCGCCGTGCCCGCGCAGGGTCGGGTAGCCGGTCACCACGATGGCGCCCGCGTCCGCGTCCGGGGCGTCGCCGCCGCGCCAGGCCACGGCCCGCAGTCCGGGTGCGAATCGCTCGATCTCATGCGTCCAGTTGCCGACCAGTGATGTTGGACACACTACGAGTTGTGGCCCGTCTCCGGCCTTCCCGAGGAGGTAGCCGATGGCCTGCACGGTCTTGCCGAGGCCCATCTCGTCGGCCAGTACCGCGCCGCCGTGTGTGGCGGTCGTCTCACGCAGCCAGGTGATGCCGCGCGCCTGATACGGCCGTAGCTCGGCCTTCAGCCCGGAGCGCAGCTCGGCGCTCAGCGCGACGGTGTCGCGCAGCGCCCGCAGGGTCCGGGCCGCGGACACCACGGCCGTTCCGGTGGCGTTGGGGACGGCGTGCGCGGCCGTGGGCAGGAGGCGGATCTCGAGGCCGTCGTCGAGGGCTTCGCGTAACCGATGTATTGATTCGCCGGGATTGGCGATAGCCAGAGTGCATAACCGTTCCGGTTCCACCAGAGCGCATTCCACGTCGGCGACGCCGATGCCGTCGCGGTCCGGGACGGCCAGGGCGAGGGTCTGCACCTCACCCAGTTCGCGCGGCGCGGGTCCGGGACCGTGGCCGGTCCACGTCCAGAGCGCGACCATATGACGATCCAGCAGGTAGGTGGCTTGCGAGGTCTGCGGCACCCATCCGTTGTACCCGGCCGGACTTGTCGGGCGCACATGACGCTTCTCGCGTTGCGCGCAGTACTTTTCACGTGTCTTCGGCCACAGTTGTGATCGCTACCACGTTTTATAGCAGCCATGCATAGCGAAAGCGGGCGACCTGCCGGTCGCCCGCTTTCGGGGTTTTCTGTTGGGAAGATGGAATTGTCGTGAGTTGGGAGGAGCTGTTACAGCGCCGGTGCCGACTCCGAGTCGATCACGGCCTCGAGCTCACGAAGACGGTCCATGTGCTCATTGGCGTGATGCTGGCAGAAGAGCAACTCTCCACCTGCGGGCAAGGTCGCGCGCACGCGCGCAGCCGCCCCGCAGCGGTCGCAACGATCGACCGCGGTCAGTGGGGTGCTTGTCAGGGTTCCTGGCATGACTCCTCCGTCCTGGCTCTGGGTGTTCACGCACCGTTCGCCTGGTGTGGGGGCCCGCGGACCATTCCGCGAACCTCGCTACCGCTACTTCCCAGCAGTGGCTTGTTGACTACTCTGTCAGACGTTCGGCGAGAGGACTTTGTTCCCGTGCAGTTTCCCGTGTGTTTTCAGTAACACGACCTGGGATTTCGCTGAAAGCGAACAGGTCCTGGTGACTGCCCATTAGGACGGAGGAACCTCCCGTTCGAACACGCTGATCGAGTTGTCTATCGGGAGACTACCCGGGCGCACCGACACTCACACTCCGATTGGCTGTCGTGCCCTGCGCGCCAGCAAACCGTAATCAAGGCGGCTGAATCGGAGACCTGGCCGCGACCGGCGCGACCTCGAGTTCACCGGGGGCCTCGATACCATCAGGGGGTATGCCCTTCCTGCATCGTTCGCCCATCGCGAACGGCCGCGCCGCTCGGCGTGTTCAGAACCAGGATTCGTCGAGTTCCACGGTGGT
Organism: Nocardia sp. CA-145437; assembly: GCF_050956485.1. Taxonomy (NCBI): domain Bacteria; kingdom Bacillati; phylum Actinomycetota; class Actinomycetes; order Mycobacteriales; family Nocardiaceae; genus Nocardia; species Nocardia sp. CA-145437. Next base: position 2,773,534 of record NZ_CP191204.1, read on the forward strand.
GCGATCGCCGGAGTCGAGCAGGTCGAATTGCGGTGCGGTGCGGGGGAGTTCCCAGCGGAAGAAGTACCGCGCGGCCAGTCGCTTGCCGTGGCCGAAGGCCGACTCGGGCAGCGCGTGAGCGGCCACCGCCTGCTCGAGCCAGATCCAGGCCAGCACCACATGGCCGAACGCCTCCAGATAGACCGCCGAATTGGTCAGCGCCGCTTCGGGGTTGCCCGTGCCCCACAGGCCCGCCGTGGTGGCGGCCAGCCGGCCCATGGCGGCCTCCAGGGCGTCGGCGAATCCGGCCAGCTCGGCGTCGCCCGCGCCGCGGGCCGCGGCGCCGGTGGCCGCCATCGTCTCCAGCAGGGCCGCCAGGGCGGCGCCGTTGTCGAGGGTGACCTGCCGGCCGAGCAGGTCCATGCTCTGAATGCCGTGGGTGCCTTCGTGAATCGGGTTGAGGCGATTGTCGCGGTAGTGCTGTTCCACGTCGTAGTCGCGGGTGTAGCCGGCGCCGCCGTGGATCTGGATGGCCAGGTCGTTGGCGGTCAGGCACCACTGGCTGGGCCAGGACTTGGCGATCGGGGTCAGGATGCGCAGCAGCGTGCCCGCCCGCTCGCGGCCGGATTCGGTTGCCGCGGTGCGGTGCTCGTCGACCAGCTTGCCGCAGTAGAGCTGCAGCGCCAGCGCGCCCTCGGCATAGGCCTTCTGCGCCAGCAGCATGCGCCGCACGTCCGGGTGCTCGATGATCGGGACCTGCGCGCCGCCGCGGGCGCTGACCGGGCGGCCCTGCGGGCGGGTGCGCGCGTAGTCGAGCGACTTCAGGTAGCCGGTGTAGCCGAGCGCGGTGGACGCCAGGCCGACGCCGATGCGGGCCTCGTTCATCATCGTGAACATCTGCGCCAGACCGTGATTCGGCTCGCCCACCAGATAGCCGACCGCACCCGGCTCGCCGCCGGGGGTGAAGTTGCCGTCGCCGAACACCGGCGCGGTGTTGACGGTGCCGCGCCAGCCCATCTTGTGGTTGATGCCCGACAGCACGACATCGTTGTGCACGGTCGGTTCGCCGTCGGCGTCGGGCAGGAACTTCGGTACTACGAACAGTGAGATGCCGCGGGTGCCCTCCGGCGCGCCCGGGATCCGGGCCAGCACCAGATGCACGATGTTCTCCGACAGTTCGTGGTCGCCGCCGGAGATCCACATCTTGTGTCCGAACACGCGGTAGGAGCCGTCCGCCGCGGGCACGGCCCGGGTGGTGATGTCGGCCAGGCTGGACCCGGCCTGCGGCTCCGACAACGCCATGGTGCCGAAGCTGCGGCCCTCCAGCATGGGGCGCACGTAGGCGTCGATCTGCTCCGGGCTGCCGTGCGCGGCAAGCAGATTCGCGTTGCCGGTGGTCAGCAGCGCGTAGGCGGCGGTGCCGACATTGGCCGCGTGGAACCACGACATGCACGCGGTGTAGACCGAGTGCGGCAGCTGCATCCCGCCGACCTCGTAATCCATTGCCGCGCCGATCATTCCGGCGTCGGCGAAGGCTCGCAGCGCCTTGCCGACGGCGGGGATGATGTGCACGCGCTCGCCGTCGAAGCTGGGCTCGTGCAGATCGTTCTCGCGATTGTGCGGGGCGAAGTAGGCCGCGGCCAGGTCCTGGCACAGGCGCAGCACCTGGTCGAAGGTGTCGCGGGAGTGGTCGGCGAAGCGGTCCCGGGTGGTCAGGGACTCCACGTCGAGCCAGTCGTAGAGCAGGAACTCGAGGTCGCGCGCGGACATGATGGTGGAGGGGTTCATGGTTCCTCGGACGGTCGGGTACGTGAAGTCGTACCTGACGGTCTACCAGATGACCGGTCCGCCGCGCTGACCAGCATCGACGCGCCGAAACCTACCGGAGCTGGTTCAGGGTCGGTAGGGAGTTCCGGTAACTCCGCGCACGGATGGCCGAACCATCACCCGACGCCGCGCGCACTGTCACGACCGCGCCGTCGCGCCTGCCTAAGGCACCGTCGCGATCGCACCGCGTGGCGGCCGCGGTGGGCGCGGCCGAAGTGTCCGGGCGACTGGCCCTTCCAGGACAGATTCGCCTGGGGGAGTGGGGTTTCCAAGGTGACGGTCTGGAATTCCATGCGGGACCGCGGCATCGAGAAGCGCACGTCCTCGACGCCGAAGACCGCGCCGAACATCTCGTAGATGGGGTGGGTGTCGAGAGAGAGCTCGACGCGCACGGCGGGGACGCGGGTCGGAATAAGGTCCTGCTGGACGGTGGCGATGGCCGCCGGTCGCCGCGGGACGCGCCGCCGCCCGCCTCGCCCCCGCCCGGGTCGCCATCAAACGACGTCGGCCCGCAGGTGGCCCGGCCCCAGCCGTACCGAGTCGCGCCGAGCCGATGCGGATCGGCCGCCCTCGCCTAGATTGGACGGGTGGGAATCGAACAGGACACGACACCGGCCACCCTGCTGCACATCTGCTCCCGCGACGAATGGGAGAGCGCCCGCGCCGCAGGCGAATACCGCGCGCCGTCGCTGGCCGAGGCCGGATTCATCCACCTGTCGGCCCCGTACCAGGCGCACCTGCCCGCGAATCGCCTCTTCGCCGGCCGGACCGATCTGGTGCTGCTGCACCTGGATCCCGCCGCGCTCGGTTCGCCGGTGAAATGGGAGCCGGGTGTGCCCACCGATCCGGATTCCATGCTGTTCCCCCACCTGTACGGCCCGCTGCCGCTGGCGGCCGTCACCGCGGTGACCGATTTCGTGCCCGGACCCGACGGCGGCTTCGCCCCGCTGGAAGCGAACTGATCACGCCCCGGACGCAGCTCCCCGCGATTCGAGCGGGTTGTCCTAATCTGGACCTGTGAACGTCGATGTGACTGCCCTGCCCGGTATCGGTGTCCGCAAGGACTTCGAAGTCAGATCGGGCCGGCGGATCGGAGTCGTCGCGCACCGGGACGGCGGAATCGACCTCATCGTCTCCCAGCGCGACGACCCGGACGCCTGTATCGCGCAGGTGCCGCTGACCCCGGACGAGGCCGCGGTGCTGGCCAACCTGCTGGGCGCGCCGCAGCTGGTGCAGCAGCTCAGGGAAGAACACTCCGACCTACCCGGGATCACCACCCGGCAGCTCAGCGTCAGCGGGAGCTCGCCGTATCGAGGGCGCATGCTCGGGGAGACCGCCATGCGGACCCGCACCAAGGCGTCCATCGTCGCGATCATGCGGGCGGGGCAGGTACAGCCGTCGCCGGGTCCGGATCAGGTGCTCGACTCCGGGGACATCCTGGTCGTGGTCGGAACTCCGCACGGGCTGGACGCGGCCGCTCGCATCCTGGCCGACGGCTGAGCCCGGTGGACTCGACCGGCCTAGCCCTGTTCGAACTCGGCGCGATCTTGTTCGCGCTCGGCATGCTGGGCCGGCTGGCCGCTCGCTTCGGCATGTCGCCGATCCCTCTCTATCTGCTGGGCGGCCTGGCCTTCGGTCAGGGCGGCATCGTGAAGATGAAGGCCGCCACCGAATTCGGGCACATGGCCGGCGAGATCGGCGTGGTCCTGCTGCTCCTGCTGCTCGGGTTGGAGTACACCGCCGCCGAGTTGGTGACCGGTCTGCGCCGCTCCTGGGTGGCGGGTCTGCTCGACATCGTCGCCAATGCCACGCCGGGCGTGGTGGTCGCGCTCATGCTCGGGTGGGGCCCGGTCGGCGCGGTGACCATGGGCGGCGTCACCTACATCTCGTCCTCGGGCATCGTCGCCAAGGTGCTCAACGACCTCGGGCGGCTCGGTAACCGCGAGACGCCGGTGGTGTTGTCCATCCTGGTGTTCGAGGATCTGGCCATGGCGGTGTATCTGCCGATCCTCACCATGATGCTGGCCGGGCTGAGTTTCGCCAGCGGACTGCGATCGCTGGCCATCGCGCTGGTGGCGATCACCGTGGTGCTCATCGTGGCCCTGCGTTACGGCCGCTACGTGTCGGCCATCGTGGACAGCAACGACCGGGAAGTGTTCCTGCTCAAGCTGCTCGGCGCGGCGCTGCTGGTGGCGGGCGCGGCTTCGGCGCTGAAGGTGTCGGCGGCGGTCGGGGCGTTCCTGCTCGGCATCGCCATCTCCGGATCCACCGCCCAGGAGGCGGCCAAACTCCTCGAACCCCTGCGAGACCTGTTCGCGGCCATCTTCTTCGTGGCCTTCGGGCTCAATACCGACCCCACCGCGATTCCGCCGGTTCTGGGCTGGGCGGTGCTGCTGGCCGTCGTGACCGCGCTGACCAAGATCGGCACCGGGTGGTGGGCGGCCTCGCGGCAGGGGATCCGGCGGATGGGCCGGGCGCGCGCGGGCGCGGCGTTGGTGGCGCGCGGCGAATTCTCCATCGTCATTGCCGGGCTGGCGGTTTCGGTGGGTGGGGTGGATCCACGGCTGGCGGCGCTGGCCTCGGCCTACGTACTAATGATGGCCGTGCTCGGCCCGATCGCGGCCCGCGTCGTCGAGCCCGCCATCCGGCTGGTCCAACGCGACCGCGGGCGGATCGATCCCGTCCCCAGCTGAATTCGCGTTGTTTCCGGCCGTATCGGTGGGTCGCGTCCCACCGGTGGCGGCCGGATTCCGCTTCGCCGCCTTGCGCTCGCGCACCGCGATCAGCCGGTGCGAGAGCGCCACCGCGACCGCGCCCACCGCGAAACCGATGAGCAGCGCGAAGAAATGGCCGTAGTCGGTGAACGTGCGCCCGTGCCACACCCCGTACCCGTACCAGACCAACATGGCCAGCGCCCACATCCAGCGGGCCGGACCCCGCAACCGGAAGGCCAGCACCGCCAGCATGGCCGAGATGCCGTAACTGGGGCCGACGTCCGAGGCGAACGCCACCCGGGTCGGGATCAGCTGCTTGTCCAGTTTGTGCGCGATGCCGAGCACCGTGATCAGGGTCGCCCCGACATGGCCGATCGCCACCACCACGATCCAGCGCAGCGAACCCAGCCACCGTTCGGCCAGCGCCATCAACGTGATCAGGATGACGATCTCGCCCCAGGGGAAGCCGCCATCGGTCCAGAAGGCCGAGGCCACCAGCACCTGGATCGGATCCCGCTGCATATTGCGCAGATTCGTCGAGGCCGAGAAGATCAGCCGCCGGCCCACGATGTCGCTCGCCCCGCGCAGCGTCCACCAGGTGATGAACAGGGTGAACGCGTAGGCGATACACGCCGGGGTGACCGCGAGCAGATCGCGATAGGCCTGGATCCCGCGTCGCACCCGATGCGGCTGCGCCCACCACTGGACGAGTGCGCCGAACCGCTCACCCAGGTCAACGGTCCGCAGCCAGGGCGGCTGATAGGTGCCCAATGCCATTGCGTCATGCTAACCCGAGGTCAGGGCCCGGTCAGTGCATCGCCGCGACCCGCCTGCGCACCGCGACCGGCGCGATCGAGCCGTATTCGGCCACGGTCACGGCGGTGCCGCGCTCCATACCCGATCCATGACCGGGGTCGCAGTCGCCGCGAGCCGCGATCACGGGTCATGAGCACCTGCGCGGATCGTGCTCGGCCCGGGGCGATGGCGGCGCGGCGGCGGGGGACTACCGTCGATGCGGTGCGCGGGCATTCGATCGGCCGGTGCGCGAGTATTCGATGCTGGAGCCGTTGTCAGGAGGGGTGACCGGGTGCGGATGTTTCGGGGCGTCGTGCTGTGGGCCGGGGCCGTGGTGGTGGCGCCGTTCCTCGGATTCACCGGATACACCCTCGGGCGGGCCCGGCGGGCGCCGCGGCCGGGCGCGGAGGTGGTGGTCGTGCTCGGCTGCCGGCTGCGCGGCGACAGGGTCTCGCCCATGCTGGCCCGGCGGCTGGATCGGGCGCTCGAGGTGATCCGGGACGAGCGGGGGCGCAGGCCGCTCGTGGTCGTTTCCGGCGGGCAGAGCGGCCGCGATACCGTGCCGGAGGCGATGGCGATGGCTGATTACCTTGTGGCGCACACGATTCCGGCGACGGGCATCGTCGCGGAGAATCGGTCCCGGAACACCGAGGAGAATCTGCGGTTCACCGCCGAGGAACTGGACTCGCTCGGCATCGACCCGCGCGTGGCGCGAATCACGGTGGTCACCAGTGATTTTCACGTATTGCGTACGCGGCGGCTGGCTCGGCGGCTGGGGTTGCGGGCCGAAGTCACCGGGGCGCGGACCACCCGTCTGCTGACCCGCAAGTCCTTCGCACGCGAATTCGTGGCCGTCCTCGTCTCGCTGGGCCGGAACGGATAGTCGCGCGATCAGGTGTGCCGGCCTGCGGCGGGGGCTGCTCAGTTGGCCGCGCCGCGCAGGTCCAGACGGCGCATCACCCGGTCCACCACATCCGGCGGGACGCCGGGTTCGCGGCGGGCGGCCAGAGCTTCGGCGCGGCCCGCTTCCAGTACGTCACTGGTGATGGCCCGCATCTTGGCGGTGAAGGCGATCGCGCGGTCGGTGGCCATGCGGGCATTGCTGTCGGCGGCCTCGGGGTCGGCGTGGGCGAGGCGGCGTTCGAAGCCGGACCGCAGCCGGTCGTAGACCTCTTCGGGCAGGTGCTCGGTCTGTGAGATCTCTTCCAGGCGTGCGAGTTCGGCCTGCAGCACCCGGGTCCAGAGCTCGCGTTCGATGACGCGTTCCGCGCCGGTGTCGGCCCGCACGCCGGTGGCGCGCACCACCGCGGGCAGGGTCGGGCCTTGCAGCAGCAGCGTGAACAGCACGACCGCGAAGGCCGTGAACAGGATCTCGGTGCGGCCCGGGAACGGTTTCCCGGTGTCGGTGGTGAACGGAATGGCCAGCGCGAGCGCGACCGTCGCCACCCCGCGCATACCGGCCCACCAGGTGACCAGGGTCTCGCGCCAGTTGTAGGGCTCGTCGCGATCGCGGGCGCGCCACCAGGATTGGAAGAGCTTGGTGGTGATCAGCAGCCAGATCAGTCGTAATCCCACCACCACCGCGATGACGACGGCGGCCCCGCCGAGGAAACGCGGCCAGTCCGGTCCGGAGTCGCGCAGCACCGTGCTCAGTTCCAGTCCGATCAGCCCGAACGCGAACCCGGTGACCAGCATTTCGGTGATCTCCCAGAAGGAGTCGCCGACCAGGCGGTAGTCGCTGTCGCCGAAGTCGGTGGCGGCGTCGGTCAGGTACATCGAGCACACCAGCACCGCCAGGACCGCCGACCCGCCACGCGATTCGGAGAACCCGTACGCCGCGAACGGCAGCAGCAGCCCGAGCGCGACCCGCCACGGGGCCTCGTCGAGCCGTTGCATGAGTTTGCTTCCGGCCCAGCCGAACAGCAGCCCCACCGCCGCCCCGACCAGCGCCGACACCCCGAAGTCGAGCAGTGCGCCCCAGGCGGAGAAGGTGCCCGACACCACCGCCTGCACCGCGACCGTGTACAGCACGATCGCGGTCACGTCATTGAACAGCCCCTCGCCCTCGAGCACCGCGACCAGTCGCCGCGGCAGCCCCAGCCTGCCGGCCAGCGCCGACACCGCCACCGGATCCGGCGGCGCCACCAGCGCGCCCAGCGCGACCGCCGCCGCGATCGGGACGGCCGGATACCAGAGGTGGAAGGCCCAGGCCACGGCCACGGTGGTGACGATGACCAGCACCACGGCGCGCAGGCTGATGGCCGCCCAGTTCTCGGCGAACTGCCGCCACGAGGTGCGTCGCGCGGCCGCGTACAGCAGCGGCGGAAGGACCAGCGGCAGAATCAGTTTCGGTTCGATCTGGATATTGGGGACCTGCGGGATGAGCGCGAGCACCACGCCGAAGGCGGTCATCAGGACCGCCGGGGCCTGGCCCAGCCGTCGTCCGAGCGGCTGCGCGAGGATGGTCGCGAACAGGACCGCGAAGATCAACTCCAGCTGATGGTGGTCCACGGCCCTCAGTTTGCTGTGGATGCGCCTGAAAGTCGAACACCGCAGACCGATTCTCAGCGAACGCGACCCGTGATTCTCAGGCTGCCGGGCAGGTGGTTCTCAGCCTGCCCGGCCGGGCGGTTCAGCCCGCGCGGTAGCGGTCCGAATGCCAGTCGCCGGGGACGGCCATCTCGTGACGGCCGGGCGCCTGATAGTCGGCGGCGGGCGGATACAGGCCCGCCGTCCGGTAGTCGTGCGGTACGGGTTCGTCCTGGCCCGAGCCGCGCGCGGCGGCCGCCGAGCCGGCCTGCAGCGACCAGCCGGGACGGTGTTCCGGGGCGGGCCGGGTTTCCGGCATGGGCCGTGCGGGACCGGGCATCATCGACCGTTCGTCCACCTCGGTGAGCCCGACGTGGATGAGCAGCACCAGCGTCACCATGCTGACGCTGATCATCAGTGGCGCCAGCAGCTCCATCGCGCCCGCGCCGTGCGGGGTCTCGGCGTGGTCCATGTGGTGCGCGTTCATCGACGCCATGCCGGTGTAATGCATGCCGCACACCGCCACGCCCATGATCAGGGCCGCGCCGATGGTCGCCCAGATGCCCGTGATGACCAGGGTGAACCACAGCGCGACGGTCGCCGCGACCACCGCGATCACCATCGACAGCGTGACGATCCAGACGTCGTAGCCGATCATGGCGTCCGACTTCATGGCGTACATGCCCGAATAGTGCATCGCGCCGACGCCCAGGCCGGTGACCGCGCCGCCCGCGAACAGCGAATAGCGGCCGAACGGCTCGCGCGCCACCACGAACAACCCGGCCCACACCACCAGGATCGAGATCACGGCGCTGAGCAGGGTGAGCGGTACGTCGTAGCGGATGACGGCGCCGCGAATGCTGAAGCCGAGCATCGCGATGAAGTGCATGACCCAGATGCCGGTGCCGCCGATCGCGATCGCCGCCGAGATGAGCCAGCCGCCGCGCCCATCCCCTGTCCGAGCGCGCGCCGTACACCGCAGACCGAGCAGCGATCCGGTGACGGACATGATGTAGGCCAGGACGGGGGTGATCCATCCATAGCTGAAGTGGTGAATTTCCAGCACTCGAACTCCATTGCCAGAACAGGGGTTTCGCAATCGCAGTCGCGACGGGGGCACACTACCGGGCATGATTCGAATTGGGAAATTGAAAGGGAATGTTTCATCTAAATTAATTCCGGCTGGGACGTTTCCGGGTGGACAGCAACCTGCTGGTTGCCGGAATGTCATGTCCCCGTGCGACTTTGGCTGGTGCGACCGATTCGAATCATGTGTCATACGCATGACGACTGGGCAGATTCTGTGGCGTAGTTATCATTCGGCAGCATTGTCGGCGAACGGCTTTCGCCGCGACGCCGGATCGTGTCGCGTAGCGTGCCGATCCGGTAACCCTTCGTTCACGGCCCAGGGGCGGCGCATGACCACGCGACTGACGACATTCACCAATGACGGACTCGCCTTCGATGTCGTCGACGAGGGTCCGCTCGACGGCGTCCCGGTCGTGCTGCTGCACGGGTTTCCGCAGACCGCCGCCCAGTGGGCGCGACTGACGCCGCACCTGCACGAGCGCGGCTACCGCACCATCGCGCCGACGCAGCGCGGCTATTCGCCCGGGGCCCGGCCGCGCGGCCGGGCCTCCTACCGGGTCAGCGCCCTGGTCTCCGATATCGCGGCGCTGATCAGGACCCTCGGCGCCGGGCCGGTCCATCTGGTCGGGCACGACTGGGGTTCCACGGTGGCCTGGTCCACGGCCGCCACCCATCCGCATCTGGTGCGCACCCTGACCTCGGTGTCGGTCGCGCATCCGATGGCGTTCATGCGGTCGATGGTGAGCAGCACCCAGTTCTTCCGCACCTTCTATATGGTGCTGTTCCAGCTTCCGTGGCTGCCCGAAGCCGTGATCACAGGACTCTTCCGGGCTCTCGACGCGCCCGGCAATCCGGAGCGCCGGGTGCGCGCGCTGGCCGTGTCCGGCATGGACGAGGACCAATTCGACCGGCTCGCTCGCGATGTCATCGCCGCCGGGGCGCTGCCGTACGCGCTCAACTGGTATCGCGCCATGCTCATCGTCGACCCGCGCGAGACGACGCGGAAGATCACCGCCCCCACCACGCACGTCTCCAGCACCCGGGATCCGTTCATCGCCGCCAAGTCCGCCGCCCTCACTCCCGATTACATGGCCGCGCCCTTCACCCATGAGATCCTCGACGCCACCCACTGGATCCCCGAGGAACGCCCCGCCGAACTCGCGGCCCTCATCGCCGCGCGCGCCGCCACCGCCTGAACCGGCCGCCCCGCACGCGTGTCGTTGTCCGATCCCGGTGGCGCGCAACGGTCATTATGAGGGGGACCGTGCCGGGTGCGCACCCGGCCGGAACCGATCAGGAGGCTGTAGTGAGCGACCACGAAGTGAAGATGATCATCCTGTCCACCGATGACCTGGACGAGTCGATCAGCTTCTACACCGAGACCCTGGGCATGCCGTTGAAGTTCCGCGACGGCGCGCATTTCGCGGCGATCGACGGCGGGCCCATCACCCTGGCGCTGGCCACCGCCGTCGACCACCCGATCCACGGGCAGGTGGTCGTGGGCATCAAGACCGCGGACGTGGACGCCGCGGCCAAGGCGATCGAGGCCGGCGGCGGCGGCATCGTGACCGCGCCCTACAACGACGCGCACGAGCGCCGCGCGGTCGTCTACGACAACAAGGGCAACGGTCTGGTCTTCTACAGCCCGCTGCCGAAGTGACCGCCGGCTACCGCACCGAACTACTCCGCCGCCTCGCCTGACTCGCGCGCGGTCTTGCCGCGCGAGGCCAGGGAGGCCGCCGCCGCGACGGTCGGCCAGGGCTTGGGTCGCGGCGGCTTGGTGACGTCGGCCCGAATCAGATGGTCGCCGTAGGGTTTCGCGGCCTCCTCGTCGAGGCCGTGATCGGTGATGAGGGTGTGGATCTCGTCGAGTCCGGCGACCCGGGCCAGGGCGCGGTGGCCGAACTTCGAACTGTCGACGACCACGGCGGTGGAGCGCGCGGTCGCGATCATCGCCCGCTTGACCGGAACCTCGAGGGTGTTCGTATTGGTGATCCCGGCGTTCGTATCCACCGCGTCCGCGCCGAGGAATGCCCAGTCCGCCGCGTAATCGCGCAGGAACTCGACCGTGCGGTCGCCGGCGAGGGTGTAGACCGAGCCGAGCAGTTCGCCGCCCGCGACCAGCAGCCGGAAGCGTTGCAGGCCCGCGATGTACTCGGCGATGCGCAGATCATTGGTGATGACGGTGAGATTCTCGCGGCGGCTCAACGCGACCGCGACCTCGTAGGTGGTCGAGCCGCTGTCGAGGATCACCGTGTCACCGTCGGCGACCAGGCCCGCGGCCACGCGCGCGATGGCCGACTTCTCCTGCAGCCGTGTGTTTCTCTTCGCCGAATACGGCAGATCCGAGGTGACGCCCGGGATGGGCCGCGCGCCGCCGTGGGTGCGCTGGATCTGGCCGTCGCGTTCGAGCGCTTCCAGGTCACGGCGGATGGTCGAGGTGTCCACTCCGAGCTCGCGGGCGAATTCCTTCGCCTCGACGTAGCCGTCGGTGGTCAGCCTGTCGAGGATCTGACGCCGGCGGGTGCTGGAGAGCAACGGACCTCCTGAAGGGTTGTCGAGCCATCGTCGCCGTCTCGGATGGTACGCGATCCTGCGCGAAACATTGACAGCAATCGGCCCCGGCTGCATGATTTCGTGCAACATCTGCTCGAAAACGAGCAATCGCAGACTGTGTATGGCAGAGGTATTCCTATGAGTGATCCGTTGCAGCTCCTCGCCCGAGAAGGTGTCTCCCTCTGGCTGGACGACCTGAGCCGCGGCCGGATCGAATCCGGTGGACTGGCCGAATGGGTCGAGCGGGGCATCACCGGCGTGACCACCAACCCGGCGATCTTCGAGGCCGCCCTGCGCGGGTCCGAGCAGTACGGCACGCAGCTGCGTGAATTCGCGCAACTCGGCATGGGCACCGCGGACGCCGCACGCATCCTCACCAGCTGGGACGTGCGGGCCGCCTGCGACGTGCTGCGGCCGGTGCACACCGCGACCGACGGGCTCGACGGCTACGTGTCCCTCGAAGTCGATCCGGCGTGGGCGCACGACACCGATCGCACGGTGAGCGAAGCGGTGCTGCTGTCGTGGCTGGTCGACCGGCCCAATCTGATGATCAAGGTTCCGGCCACGCCCGCCGGACTGCCCGCGATCACCGCCATCCTGGGGCGCGGGATCAGTGTCAACGTGACGCTCATCTTCTCGCTCGGGCGGTATCGGGATGTGCTCGACGCCTTCCAGGCCGGGCTGGAGCTGGCGCGCGAGAACGGGCACGACATCGCCCGGATCGCTTCTGTCGCTTCGTTCTTCATCTCGCGGGTGGACTCCGAGGTCGATGTCCGGCTCGACGCGCTGGGCACTGACGCGGCGCGGGGGGTGCGTGGCCGCGCCGCCATCGCGAACGCGGTGCTCGCCTACGAGGCGTTCGAGCAGACGCTGCGCGGGGAGCGCTGGGCGGCGCTGGCCGCGGTGGGTGCGCGGCCGCAGCGGCCGTTGTGGGCGTCGACGGGGGTGAAGGATCCCGCCTACGACGACACCCGCTACGTGGTGGATCTGGTCGCGCCCGGGACCGTGAACACCGTGCCCGAGCCGACTCTCGCGGCGGTCATCGATCACGGCAAGGTGGTCGGCGACCAGGTCACCGGCCGCTACGACGACGCGCACCGGGTGTTCGCGGAGCTCGACGTGCTCGGCATCGACATGAACGACATCTCCGCCAAGCTGGAGCGGGAGGGCATCGCCAAGTTCCAGCAGGCATGGCGCGAGCTGATCGCCGGCGTCGAATCGGCGCTGGCCGATCGTGGCGCCGCGGTGCGGGGATGACCGGCTCCCCGGCGTGGGCGCGGCTGGCCGCGCACCGCGAAGAGTTTGCGGGAGAGCGGATCTCGGAGCTGTTCGGGCGGACGCCCGATCGGGGTCCGGCGATGACCGTCGAGCACGACGGGATCGTGCTGGACTATTCGAAGAATCTGGTCACCGGTGAAACCATCGACCTCCTGGTCGAACTCGCCGCCGAACGTGGCCTGGCCGCGGGCGTCGAGGCGATGTTCACCGGTGCGCCGATCAATGTCACCGAGCGGCGCGCGGTGCTGCACACGGCGTTGCGCGCGCCCGCGGACGCGGTGGTGGAGGTCGACGGCGTCGATGTCGTGCCCGCCGTGCAGCGCACCCTCGAGCGGATGGCGGGGTTCGCGCAGGCCGTTCGGTCGGGGGAGTGGCGTGGGGCGACGGGGGAGCCTATCGAGGCGGTGGTCAATATCGGGATCGGAGGTTCGGATCTCGGACCGGCGATGGCGTGCCTGGCATTGCGTGAATACGGCACGGGCACACTGGAATCGCGATTCGTCGCCAATGTGGACGGGCATGATCTGACCCGGGCGCTGCACGATCTCGACCCGGCGACGACGCTTTTCGTGGTGTCGTCGAAGACATTCACCACCGTCGAGACTCTCGCCAATGCGCGGGCGGCCCGGGATTGGCTGGTCGACGCGCTGGACGATCCTGCCGCTGTGGCCAAGCATTTCGTCGCGGTGTCGGTGAACGCCGCGGAGGTATCGTCCTTCGGCATCGATCCGGCCAATATGTTCGAGTTCTGGGATTGGGTCGGCGGGCGTTACTCGCTGAGCTCGGCGATCGGACTGTCGGTGATGATCGCGATCGGCGGTGAACAGTTCCGGTCGTTCCTCGCGGGCGCGCATTCGATGGACGTCCACTTCCGCACCGCGCCGGCGCATCGCAACCTGCCGATCCTGCTCGGGCTGCTCGGGATCTGGTATCGCAACTTCTGGGACGCCCAGACGCACGCGGTGCTGCCCTACGATCAGCGGCTCGCCCGGCTGCCCGCGTATCTGCAGCAGCTCGAGATGGAGAGCAACGGCAAGTCGGCCGATCGGGACGGGAATCCGGTCGCTGTCGGCACCGCGCCGATCGTATGGGGCGAGCCCGGCACCAATGGCCAGCACGCCTTCTTCCAGCTGCTGCATCAGGGAACCATCACGGTCCCTTGCGATTTCATTGGCGTCCTCACGCCCGCGCATGATCTGATCGGGCACCACGACCTGTTGATGGCGAACCTGTTCGCCCAGTCGCAGGCGCTGGCCTTCGGGCGCGCCGGCGACGACGCGGGGGAGTACCGCGTGTTTCCCGGCAACCGGCCGAGCAGCACCCTCCTGCTGGATGAGCTGACCCCATATTCGCTGGGCGCGCTCGTCGCCCTGTACGAGCACAAGGTGTTCACGCAGGGATGGATCTGGAACATCAACTCGTTCGACCAGTGGGGCGTCGAACTCGGAAAGATCCTCGCGACACGCCTTGTCGACGATATCGAGTCCGGATCCGCACTGTCACATGACAGTTCGACCAATGCCCTCATCGAACGTTACCGCCGCCTGCGCAAGGCGGCCGATCACCCTGAGAAAGCGGTACCGCGATGACCCTGAAGATCGGCTACAAGGCCTCCGCCGAGCAGTTCGGCCCCCGCGACCTCGTCGAATACGCCGTGCGCGCCGAGGAGTTGGGCCTCGACAGCGTGGTCGTCTCCGACCACTTCCTGCCCTGGCGGCACAATGGCGGGCACGCGCCCTTCGCCTTGTCGTGGATGTCGGCCGTCACCGAGCGCACCAGCCGCGTCCAGATCGGCACCAGCGTCCTCACCCCGACATTCCGTTACAACCCCGCCGTCATCGCCCAGGCCTTCGCCACCATGTCGCTGCTGTCCAACGGGCGCGTCATGCTGGGTGTCGGCACCGGGGAGGCGCTCAACGAGATCGCGGTCTCCGGCCGGGAATGGCCGGAATTCAAGGAACGCTTCGCCCGCCTGCGCGAAGCCGTCAGCCTGATGCGCAAACTCTGGACCGAATCCGATGTGTCGTTCGAGGGTGAGCACTTCACCACCGTGAAGGCCAATATCTACGACCGCCCCGAGCAGCCGGTCCCCGTGTACATCGCGGCGGGCGGCCCGGTCGTCGCCAAGTACGCGGGCCGCGCCGGCGACGGCTTCATCTGCACCTCCGGCAAGGGCATGGAGCTCTACAACGACAAGCTCATGCCCGCCGTCGCCGAAGGCGCGGCCGCCGCCCACCGCGACCCGTCGACCATCGACAAGATGATCGAGATCAAACTCTCCTACGACCGCGATCCCGAACTGGCCCTGGCCAATACGCGTTTCTGGGCGCCGCTGTCGCTGACCCCCGAGCAGAAGCACAGCGTCGACTCCGCCGTCGAAATGGAAGCCCTCGCCGACCAGCTCCCCATCGAGCAGGTCGCCAAGCGCTGGATCGTCGCCTCCGATCCGGACGAGGCGATCGCGGGCATCAAGCCGTACCTCGACGCGGGCCTGAACCACCTCGTCTTCCACGGCCCCGGCCACGACCAGGAACGCTTCCTCACCCAGTTCGCCACCGACCTCCTCCCGCGCCTGCGCGAACTCGGCTGAGCCACCACCGATCTCCGCTCCGAAGGATCCCCCCATGCATATCGGAATGGTCGGCGCGGGCCGAATGGGCTCCGGCCTGGCCCGCCGACTGGTCCGCGCGGGCCACACCTACACGGTCTACGACCCCAACCCCGCCGCCGTCGCCACCCTGACCGCCGACGGCATCCCCGCCGCCGGTTCCCTCCCGGAACTGGTTGCGGCGCTGCCGAAACCGTGCACGGTCTGGACCTGGTCCCCGCCGAGCTGACCGGCACGGTCGTCGACGACCTGACGCCGCTGCTCGCCGCCGGTGATGTCGTCATCGACGGCGGCAACTCCTTCTACCGAGACGCCGTCGCCCGCTCCCAGGCCTTGTTCGAGCAGGGCATCCACTACCTCGATGTGGGCACCAGCGGCGGCACCTCAGGCCTCGACCGCGGCTTCTGCCTCATGATCGGCGGCCCTGCCGAAGCAGTCGAACGCCTCGACCCGATCTTCCGCACTCTCGCCCCCGGCATCGACGCCGCCCCACGCACCCCCGGCCGTGACGGCATCCCCACCCCCGCCGAACAGGGCTACCTCCACTGCGGCCCGTCCGGCGCGGGCCACTTCGCGAAGATGATCCACAACGGCATCGAGTACGGCCACATGGCGGCCCTGGCCGAGGGCATGTCCATCCTCCGCGCCGCCGGAACCGGTGTAGCCGAACCCGATTCGCCCACCGCCCCCGCCTACGCCTTCGACGTCCCCGCCCTCCTGGAACTCTGGCGCCGAGGCAGCGTCATCACCTCCTGGCTCCTCGACCTCACCGCCACCGCCCTCCACACCGACCCCGACCTCACCGAATTCACCGGCCACGTCCCCGACTCCGGCGAAGGCCGCTGGACCGCCCAAACCGCCATCGCCCTGGCCGTCCCCGCCCCCGTCCTCACCACCGCTCTGTACTCCCGCTTCGCCTCCCGCGACGGCGGTTCGTACGCCAACAAGTCCCTGTCCGCCATGCGAAAAGCCTTCGGCGGCCACACTGAACACCGCGCATTCGCCGAATGACCAGCTGATTCGGTCGATCAGCAGGAGGACGCCGAACTGGCCGGATGCCGAACGCCAGCCGCGGAATGCGACGGGAGAACCGCCCCGACGTGTTCCGCGAACCGCACGACGGGGACCGGTGGGGTTACGGGCTCGATCCTTTGATCACGCTCTCCTATGACGAGCTGATCCTCTGAGCGGATGGCGTCCCGTATGTCGTCTCCGAGGTCGTGCTTCTGTGGAAAGCGAAAGCCCTTCGAGTCAAAGACGAACCAGGCTTCCTGTACGCCCTCCCTGTGATGGATCGATCACGGTTGCCCAGCCGGCTGTCATGTGTCCACCCGGCCATCCTTGGTTGGGATACTCCAGGGGTACAAGGGGTCATAAGAGACTCAGGGTTCGGTGTTGGATTCCTTGTCCGCGGGACCAGACGGTTGGTTCACTCAAGGGGATGCTAGCCAGTTCATTTTGGAGCCGGAGTAGTTAGAATTCTCTTCGCGACATCAGCTGTGCTGATCTGGCTCTGAGGTGATGGGGGAGTAGCAACGCGATGGAGAAAGTTGTCCTTGTGTTGGTGCACGGCATCGACTCAGACGGTCATTCCTGGGATCGGTTGATCGAGCTTCTCGACGGTGATGACAAGCTCCGTGGGAACTTTTCGATTTCCAACTTCGAATATCCGACCGGCAAGGCCGAATGGCGTTCCAAACGCAGCTTCCCGAATATCGCCGCGATCGCGCGCGGTCTGGCTACCAGGTTGAAAGAAACAGTGCCGCAGGATATTCCGGTCGTGTTCGCCGCGCACAGCCAAGGCGGGCTAGTCGTACAGCGGTATCTGGTACAGGAGCTCGACGCGGGCCGGGGTGAGGAGTTGCGGCGCGTAAAACGTGTACTGATGTTCGCAACACCCAACTCGGGGTCGGAATACGCGTCGATGCTTCGTAAGATCGCCGGTCGATTCGTATCCAACGCCCAGGAAGCAGAACTCAGGCCGATCGCCGAACAGGTCACCGACACCCAGAACAAGCTTCTCGATCGTGTCGTGAACGCCGCGGCACTGACTGCTACGACTACGCCGATACCGTTCGAGGCCTATGCCGGGCTGTCCGACAACGTGGTCAAGCACACGTCGGCTACCTTCGTCTTCCCATACCGCGGCGCGCTCAGCGGTGACCACTCGTCGATCATTCGACCGCGCGACCGCGAGTCCGAAGTCTATCGAATCGTGCAGGCGCGCTTGCTGAACGAAATCAATGTGCCACAGCCCCCAGGCTCGCCGCCGGCTGGACGCGACCAGCGCTCGGTCATCACACGGGCATTGTCGGAGATCAACTCGCTCGGCAAGTACAGCGGCAGGCACGCGTTCGTGGCCGGAATGCCTCCGAGAATCAAGAACTACGTGGTGCTGAGCCCGGACAACCCGCCGATGCTGGACCTTAGACAGATCGTCGACGTTTGCCTCCGATATGAGGCGACCGGGCGTGGGGACTTGATGACGGCGATGAGTGAACTGCTCGAAGCCGCTGATCCGGCGGTCGGTCGTGCTATCGCAGCGGTCGAGGAGTCCTGGCCGGTCCGATGATGAGCACTGAACCAGCACCGCCCGCGCAGGCAATCGCCCAGGCGCTGGCACGGATCACGGCCCTGGCGGGCTACGGCGGGCGTCACGCCATGGTTGGCGGTATGCCGGAGTGCATCAAGAGCCGGATGACCTTCGATGCCGACCACCCGCCGGTACTGGACCTGCGGCGCCTGGCCGAGGTGTGTTTGAAACATGAAGGTCTGGGTTACCGCGAGCTGACCGAGGGGCTGCGGACCTCGTTCGATCCGTCCGATCATGCTGTGCAGCAGGCACTGTCGGTGATCGAGGAGCAGTGGCCGACCGCGCGGCGCAAGCAGCCGCGCGATCGCCTACTCGAAGTCAACCGCACCCTGGACGGTCTGGCCGGCCAGCTGGCCAACGTCGTTCGGCGCGAGCTCAAGGACGAGGTGCGGCGTTGGCGGGTCGACTATCCGCCGATCCTCGGGGTGCGTTGGCGGGTCGCGCCGGATCGGCTGATCGTTCCGTGGGCTGAAGTCCCCGTCGGTCAGGACGAGCAGACGTTGCAGCGCGGCGTATTCCAGGACATCGCCCAGCTGTACGAGGAGATTCCCTCAGGACGCCTGGCGGTCCTCGGCAAGATCGGCTCCGGCAAGACCACGCTCGTGAACTTCCTGGCGCTGGCCATGCTGGGGGAGGAGGCTTCGCGGGATCCCGCGACTCCGGTGCCGGTCATCTTCAACCTCGCGTCTTGGAATCCGCAAAAGACCGGCATCTACAAATGGATGGCCGGGGTCATCAACCGAGACCATCCCGGCATCAGCATCGAGGACGGCGGTCGGCTCCTGGCCGGCAACCGCATTCTGCCGATCCTGGACGGTCTGGACGAATACAAGCATGTGCCGCGTCGTGCTGATGCGCTCGAGGCATTGAGTGATGTCGATATCCCGCTTGTGGTGGCCTGCCGTGTCGACGAGTACAGCGAAACCGTTCAACAGAGTCGTCCGCTGCGCAGGGCATGGGCGATTCAGCTCGAACCGCTGACCCTGGACGACGTCCGGGACTTCCTGCCCGCCAAGGCGCATTCCCAGGAGGGGCGACAGCTGTGGCGTGAGGTCCTCGACCGTATGGGACAGGAGGAACCCGATACCGAGGTTCTTCGCACCGTGCTCGACAGTCCGTTGATGGTGTCGCTGGCACACGTCATGTACGGGTCAGCGGCGGCGCACAAGAATCCGCTGGAATTGGTTCGAACTACCTGGCAGAGCCCCCGGGAGCTCGAGCGTCACCTGTGCGCCGGATTCGTCGACACGCTCTATCCCAAGTCCAGGAACGACACCCCACCCGGCTATGAGGGCAACGAGCGGCCCAAGCGGTATTACGCTCCCGCCGACGCCAAGCATTGGCTGCACTTCATCGCGGGTCAGGTCGAGGACGGCGAAATACAGTGGTGGAGACTGGGAAATGGGGCGTCCCGTGCTCTTCGGCTGATGATCTTCGGTGTGTGCGCTGGACTGATGGGTGCGGCCGCGGGCCTGGCCATCGCTGGCCGGGTAACGTTGCTCGGCTTGGCGCCGCCCATCGGCGGCACAGCGGCAGGATTGGTACTGGGCGCACTCGCTGGCGCTGCGTACGGCTGGATCTACCAGGGCGAACGGCCGATCCAGGTGCAGCTTTTCAGCCGGGCGGGCAGGCGGAACCTGCGCTATGAGCTTGTCAAAGCTCCCCTGTACGGCATCACCGCGGTCTGTGTCGGCTACCCCCTGGTTGTCTTGGGGCTGCACGCATCCGGGCGCTGGGGCTGGTTCCTTTTCGTTATCGGCGGCATCGTTGCGGCGATTCCGCCCTCCCTGGTTCAGCACTGGGCAAAGCAGCCCGGCCGCAAACCTCTGATCACCGAAATCCAGATCGCCAGTAGCGGTGGCGCATTGACCTGTGTGGTGCTGGCGCTGATCGGCGCAATCCTCGACCGGTGTGCCGGTCCCTTCTCGATCTGGCTCGCAGCGGCGGTCGTTTACGGCGTTCTGCTCGCCTTCGTCTATGGTCCGCAGGCCCCTATCGACGCCAACGAGCCTGCCACTCCGATCGAGATGGTCGGCAACAGCCGCCGCCACTTCGTCTACTACACGTCAGTGATCGGTGTGACGTACACGGCGTCAACGATCTTCGTGATCGGACCGACCCTGACCGGCCTCGTCGGTGCGGCAACCTACGGTGCGGTCGTGGCGGTTGCTGCGGGCGTCGCCAACAACGCCTGGGGTCGGTGGGCACTGCTGACTCGAGGCTGGCTCCGTATGACCGGGGATCTCCCCACCGATCTTCTGCCCTTCCTCGAGGAAGCCCACCGCCGTCACATGTTCCGCCAATCCGGGGCCGTGTACCGCTTCTCCCACGAAGCGCTCGAACGTTACCTGCGGGAACTGTCGCCCGAAGCGTGGTCCGACCGCGAACACTGACCTAAGCGGCCGGCTGGGGCGCTTTCGGTCAACCAGTTTGGGATGACTGTCCGGACGTAGTCACTGATGCATTCCAGGGTTGGGCTGGAAAGGATCTCACCGAGAAAGTAGATGCTGTCCCGGCCCTGGATCGCATCCACGTCCTCGAGCCAGCCGTCCCGGATCGCCCGGGAGCTCGGGTACGCAGGCCATTCGGCGATCCGCTCGGCGACGAGTTCTGGTTCGGGGAACAGGAAGAGGCTGTCCTTGGCCAGAGACCACGCCTCGGCGTCGGAGATGGAGAGGTCGGAATTGCTGAAGCAGACCCAGTAGGGGCCGGGATGCTGCTTGTTGACGGCGGTGATCCGGTGCAGTGATTGTTCGGGGTCGGTGTCGGTGAAGCTGCCGTAAGGGTTGATCAGCCAGAAGCCCAGGGGCTCAGCCGAATCGGGGTGACGGGGGAATGTGAGAGGTTCGTGATCCGCGCGGATCAGATAGCGCCGAGTCCACACCGGTGGGCAATTCAGCTCGCAGAACAAGGTGTGGGCGTCGCTGGTGCGGAAGCTCCGCCCCCGCCTTGAGAACATCGACGTTCTCATACCCGAGCCGCCGCAGCCCAGCCGCCACCAGGACGCCCGTCTGACCTGCTCCGACAATGCACACGCGCGCCGCGGGATCCATCGAAACTCCTTGCGGCGCTACGAGTATGCGCGCCGGAGCTGCACCGTCCCGCCGAACCCCCACGGTCTGTTTCTGTGCACAGCCCGCAGCTGATCACCGCAAGCTCGCGGCGCAGAACTACGGGCCGTCAGAGGTGGAGGGCCACCTGACCGGAGTCGGTCTTCCAGTACTTGCGGTTCAGCTGGGCTTTGCCGGTGCCTTCGGTGTACGGCACGAGCACGGGCAGGCCATTGGTCGGCTTCAGCGTCACGGACCAGGTCTCGACCCGGCCCGAGCATTGCAGGGTCACTCCCGGCGGCGAGCTGGTCAGCTGGATCGTGCCGCTGCCGCTGGTGCCCATCTGCGCGGAAACATCGAGATATCCGATTCCGCCGTCGCACAGATAGGTTCCGGTGGCGTTCAAGCCATCGGGCGTCGACGTCACCACGGAATTCAGCGTGATGAACTCGTCCTCTTGGGCGGCACTCGCCGGGCCCGATCCCAGCAGCGTCATCGCGGCCCCCACGACCGCGACCACCGCACACCTGGTAACAAACATCGCGCAACCTCCTGAAACATCAACTGCCACGGGAAGAATCGCTCTAGATGGTAACCAGCCGCAGCTCAGGCCACGCAGAATTCGTTACCTTCGGGATCGGCCATCGTCACCCACGTGAACGGCCCCTGCCTCCCGTCATGCAGCACCTTCGCGCCCATCCCGATCAGCCGCTCGACCTCCGCCGCCCGCTTCTCGTCCCCGACCCGAATATCCAGGTGCAGCCGGTTCTTCGCGGTCTTCGCCTCGGGCACAAGCTGAAACAACACCCGCGGCCGGTCAGGATGCCGAATCGCCCCACCGATCTTCCACACGAGTTTCCCCCGATGAGTGGTCGTCTCCTCCTCGGTCGCATGCCCCTGCTCGACCATGCTCCGAATGAACCCCTCATCCTGCGGCTCGACCTCCCACCCGAGCGCCTCCGCCCACCAGTCGGCCTGCGTATGCGGGTCGGAGCAGTCCACGACGACCTGAAACTCATATCCCATGCCCGGCACCCTAACCGCGTACCCCGACAGCGAGCGTCACCTCCTCAACGCGGGTATCCGATGTCGCCGATATCGCCGTCGAGATCGGCAAATTCGACCTCGGGATTGAGCCGCGCCACCACAGCCGGCGTCAACGGTCGCAGCGCGTACACGTGCTCCACCTCCGAAAGGCTGACGGTGGTTCCGTAATAGTCCTCAGCCCATCGCTGGTATGCCTGCGGCCTCCCTTCGATCAGCAGCTCGAACAAGCCTTCCCCGCCCCGATCGGACACGCCTCCGTCCCGCTGCCTCACCGGCTACGCTGCAACTGAAATGGCTCGCGGCAAGAACGAAGGACCGAGACAGGTCGAACTCATCGGCCCATACGCCGGTGTATTCACCTACACCACAGGCGCCGCCCTGACGCTGCTCGGCCCCATCCTCGGCCTGACCGGCGACGGGTGGGCCGACGGCCTGTGCGCCGGCGTCTTCACCTTCCCGATCGGCCTGGCTCTGGTCGCCAGCACATACGAATGGCGCCGAGCAGAGCGACGATTCCAAACAGTCGGAGTTCCCGGCACCGGAGAAGTCCTCTCCGTCAACGAGATTCACCCCGGCGGCGAAAACCCGGACACAGCCGACCTGACAATCCGCATCACCGGCCCCACCCTCGACTCCTTCACCGCGGAATGCACCCTCGACAACCACTCCGGCCTGACCCGCGGCCACACCTTCAACCTCATGGTCGACCCCACCGACAACTCCTTCGCCATCGGCTTCGACCACCTCTTTCCCCAGGGCGACGACGAGGAAGATCCGCAGAAGGACTGAGTCATTCGCTTCCTGGCAAATGGCTCGACCGAGACGGGTTCGGCTGCGTACGGTGCCGGCATGTGCATCTACCCGAGCCGGACACATCGCGTCTGCCTGCACTGCCGGGTCTCCTACAAGGGCTCGATCGGAGTCGGCTCAGGCCGGTGTGTGCGATGTGCGGGGGAGCTCATCGACGCGGGGCCGCACCTCGAGGTGCCCAGAAGAGCCGACACGGCCGGGTGGCGAGCCCTCACCGCTGTCCTCGACTCCGGCCTGACCTTCTACGGCGGTTGCTGCGGCACCGGTCCCGGCTATCGCCCGCGTACTCCGCGCGAGGTTCGCGAGCGGCTGGGGCTGGCCGAACGCGAGGGCATCCCGGTCGCCGACGCGTTGGCCACCGCCGACCCCGCCGACTCCAGAACCCTTGCGGCGATGAGGCACTGACCCGAGCTGATATGTCGGTGCGCCATGCGACCATGCCGACATGTCACTGGAGTTCTTCAACGGGTTGTCCGGAACGCTGTCGATCGAGCTGTCCGAGCCGACGATAGACATCGCGGCGAACCTCTCGAATCAGCGGGCGAAAGCGACTGCGGAGATCAAAGAGCTCTCGTTCGCACCGCAGGTCTTTCAGGACAACAGCTTTCGCGACCTGACCGCTGATG
Organism: Nocardia sp. CA-145437; assembly: GCF_050956485.1. Taxonomy (NCBI): domain Bacteria; kingdom Bacillati; phylum Actinomycetota; class Actinomycetes; order Mycobacteriales; family Nocardiaceae; genus Nocardia; species Nocardia sp. CA-145437. The sequence continues at coordinate 2,797,035 of NZ_CP191204.1, forward strand.
AGCTCGAGCGGGTGGTTCTGGAATCGACCATGCTGAATCTGCAGGGTGAGGGTGAACCCGTCGCCCACTCGGCGCCGAACGGCACATGGTTCACCGTCCGTGACCTGATCGCCGCTATCACCGAAACGGAGCGGCGTACTCGCCCCCAGTCGCAGTGGTTCGGCGGCATCGACGTGCATCACGTCTTCTTCGAAGGCATCGACCAGGAGGAAGGCGGAACCTGGAGAATCTTCTGGGGATCGTGAGGGGGGTGGTCGAGCGTTAGGGTGCGCAAGACTCGATTGGAGAGTTGTGCTGTGCTACAAAGCAATCAGGATCGAATAGAACGCGAGGTGTCAGGTGTCCTTCGAACAATGGTGCACACGTTGGGAATCGGTACCGCTGTCGGAGGCGGCGGAGCGCTACGACATCGGTGAAGCCAGCGACACCCGCGTGGAGGATCTGGAGGAAGTCTTCGGGGAAGAACCGGAGTGCTTCTTCGTCCACCAGGGTGACCTCACCATCGACGGGCCCTTGTCGATCGGGAACGACCCCGATCTGGCACCGGACACCGTGTACGTGATCGACGGCGACCTGACGGTCAACGGTCCGATGCGCATGCTGAACGGAGACGTCTACACGCCTCTGTATGTCACCGGTTCGGTCACCGCACAGCACCTGATGTGCCTCATGGACAGCAATCTGTTCATCGGCGGCTCGCTCACCGTCGGGGGCCTGTTGATGACGGAACTCTCCGACATGGGGCTGCTCGTCGTCCACGGGGCGACATCGGCGGGCGCATGGCTCGAAACCTGGGACAGGGGCGAAGTCGCGTTCAACGGGGATCTGAAGGCCCGGCATCTGCGCGTATCCGGCGGCGACTACCTCGAGGACGCGAACGCGGATGACGCGGCCGACATCCTGCTGCCCGAGTTCCTGGACGATGACGCTGAAGATGCCGCGAAGAAGCTCTGGGCAGCCGCGCTCGAAGGGAGTCCTCTACTGCGCCACTGACGTCCGGTCAGCGGATCGGCATCCTGCTGGAGAACGTATCCGCGCTCAAGGGTGCGGCGGCGGGCTGCCCACACCGGTCTCGGGCGGATTACCGCCGGGACCCCGCCCGCCGCGCTGGTCTGAACCATTGCCTGGCGGCTGCCCGGAACCACTGCCTGGCGGCTGCCCGGAACCATTGCCGGACTGGGCATTCTGTGACTTCGCGGCAACGCCGACCGTCAGCCCCGAAGAGGGAGTGCCTGTCACCGTAGCGAGTTCGGCATCCCAGCCGTCGCCGAAGACATTGTCGGACGACAGCGATACACCGCTCATCGTGGAGATGCTGCGCGAGTAGCCGGAGTCGGAGGCGTAGACCGAGGTACACACGTCCTGTGGCAGTGCGATCTGCGAAGTGAGACGGGCATTTTCGCCCGCGACTGCGTTGGCCAGCGAGTCGTAGATCTCGAAGTGGATGTGCGGCCAGCGGCCCGAGTAGCAGGCGGGGAAGATCGAGGTGAAGGTGACGGTGCCGTTCGCGTCGGCGACTTGCACACCGCGTAGATAGTTCTGATCGGTGATTCCGCTGCTGTACAGCGAGTAGTTGCCGTCGCGGTCGCAGTGCCAGACGTAGACGGCCATGCCCGCACCGGCCGCCCCGTTCTTGGTGAGGTCCTCGAGATTCAGTGTGAGCGTCAGTGGAACGCCTTTGGCCACACCGGAATACGCGCCGAAACTGGTAGTGATGTCTGAACGCACCACCCCCGACTCGATCAGCACATTCGGTCCGTTGGAACCGTCGCCCGGGTAGGGCCCCGCCGTTTCCTGCGGTGTGGCGGCCGTCGTGCCGGAGCCGTTCGCCGCCGAGCTGGTAGCGCCGCTCGTCGCCGACGCGTTCGACCCGCCGCTTCGCGAGCAACCGGCCGCCACCGCCGCGACACCCGCGGCCCCGACCGCCCGCAATGCGCGCCGCCGATTCATCAGCCGCATATCGTGCGCCAGCCCGAGATCGTGCTCATGCCGCTCGTGACCACCGCCGGAATGCTGTTCCACCGCAGACCTCTTTCGTCGTCCTCACTGTTCGATTTCGAACCGTATGGAGCCCCGCGCCGCCTCGACCTCGGGCGAAGCTGTGAAGTAGCCGAGAGAAGCGGTGGTTCTCGGATCAGGTGCGCGACCCGCTCTCAGCCGGAAGCTCGTAGATCGTCTGCTCGAAGCTGGTGGGCCGGCGGTCCAGGGCGCATCCTAATGTGGGTCGGCCGAACGATCAGCCGTCGCACAAAGGCGTCGACGCCCGCACCAACGCCGCAGCATGCAACGCGTCGAGCTGCTTGCTCCCGGCGACGGCGACCACTCCCGCAGCGACCCGCGCCGGACAATCGACCGCAGCCAATTCCATTCGGTCAGAGGCTAATTCGGTGATTATTGCGGTATTCAGCCCATCGATCACCGGCCGCACACCCATGAGATCCATACCCGGCACCCCAGCCGCCGCCAGCCCATACCGCCACTCCGTCACCAACCCCCGCTGCACGAGTTTGTTGGCCTCGATCTGTCCCTGAAAAACCTCCCGCACCAGCTCGCCGGGCAACCCCCGCTCCGCCCCCGCCTGAGCCATCGCGTCATAAATCGCCGCCTCCCGCCCGGGATCGTCGATCACCGGCTCAGCCCCATCCCGAACCGCGGCCTCCCATTTGATCGCCGCGACGGTATCCGCGGTAGCGAGCCGCTCCGCAAGCAACCCCACCAGCCGCTCCGCACTCCCGGCGTCCGCCTCGGCCACGCCGCCTTGCCCCGCCAACAGAACCATCGCCGCGGCAGCCGCAGTCGCCAGATTCCTCATAGCCCTGGTGCTTCCCACGCGCCCACGCTACCCGGACGACAAGAATCACCTGGTCTATGACAGGGTCGGCGTGGTGAGTCTTGGTTCGCGATAGCATTCGTGCCGATGTTCTTTCCCCCGATCGACCCGTACGCCGACGGAATGCTCGAGGTCGGCGACGGAAACCAGGTGTACTGGTGTGCCAGCGGTAACCCGGTGGGTCGGCCGGCGCTGGTGGTGCACGGCGGGCCTGGCAGTGGGAGCAGCCCCGGTCCTCGGAAGTCGTTCGATCCGAACATTTTTCGGATTGTGCAGTTCGATCAGCGCGGTTGCGGACGGAGCATTCCGAGCGCCGCCGACCCGGCCACCGATATGGCGGTGAACACCACCGAACACCTGATCGCCGACATGGAGCGGCTGCGTACCCACCTCGGCATCGACCGCTGGCTCCTCTACGGCGGCTCCTGGGGTTCGACGCTCGTCCTCGCCTACGCCGAGCGATACCCGGAACGGGTCACCGGGATCGTGCTGATCGGCGTCACCAGCACCCGACGCCGCGAGATCGACTGGCTGTACCGCGATCTCGCGCGGCTGCTGCCCGCCGAGTGGGAGCGATTCCGGGCCGCCGTGCCCGGCGACGGTGACCTGGTCGAGGGCTACCGCCGGCTGCTGGAAGACCTGGACCCAGCGATACGTCGCAGCGCCGCGATCGAGTGGTGTCGCTGGGAGGACGCGGTGATCGCACACGAATCCCTGGGCAGCCCAGGGCAGTACAGCGCCAAGCCGGACGACGCCATGCTCGCCTTCGTCCGGATCTGCACGCACTACTTCGCCCACGCGGCGTGGCTCGACGAAGGTGTGCTGCTACGCGAGGCCTGGCGGCTGGCCGGGATCCCCGGCGAACTGATCCACGGCCGCCTCGATCTCAGCGCCCCGGTCGAAACGGCGTGGGAACTCGCGAAGGCCTGGCCGGACGCCCGCCTACGGATCATCGACGACTCCGGCCACACGGGGAGCCCCGCCATGGGCGAGGCACTCGCCCACGCCGTCTCCCGCTTCGCGCAGCCCGAAGCCGATCCGATCAGCTAGGACAACGGAATGGCACCATTATCGGTCCGGCTGTGCCCTGAAGAGTTGGCCCACTTCGACCGCCGCGCGCGCGTCGGGCGTGCTGATCTCGAAGTACTGTTCGGGCGACACATGGTGGAGCGAAGCCACTATGGCGGCGGGGATGGATTGGATTTTCGTGTTCAGGGCGCGGACGTTCGCGTTGTAGAGCCGCCTGGCGGCGGCGATTCGATCCTCGACATCGCTCAGTTCGCGCTGCAATGCCCCATAGTTGTGGATGGCTCCCAGGTCGGGATACTGCTCGGCGAGAGCCGACAGTTGCGACAGCGCTGTGGTCAGAGTGTTCTCGGCTGTTGCGATCCCGTCGAGATCAGCGCTGGTTCGGCCCGGGCCGGTGGCGAGTGCGCGCGCGTGATTCCGCGCAGTTGTCACGGCCTCCAGGGTTCCGCGCTCGAATGCGGCGGCACGCTCGACCGTGGCCACCAGATTCGGCACCAGGTCGTGGCGCCGCTGCAATTCGACATCGACCTGCTGCCATGATTCGGCGATCAGATTTCGCAGCCGAACGAAATCGTTGTGCACGGCGAAGTACCACAGAATCGCGACCAGCGCGATGGCGGCAGCAATGACGATGACAGCGGGGCTCATGCGATGGTCCTTGTCGCGGGTGTTCCGTAGTCGTTCCACACGAATCGTGGGATGCCGTCGGCGATTATGCGCATCGCGTCGAATACGCCACCGATCTCGTGCGGCCGATTGCCGAGGGTGGTGATGCCGACGAGAAGATCTCCGACGATCTCGAACTTGGTCAGGGTCACCGCGCCGCCATGCTGTCCGGCGAGGTCCACCAGCTTGCCGATCGTGCGGGGCGTCAGGACCGCGTGTGCGAACGCAGGGTTCGAGGAATGCACCGAGAACTGATCATTGAAGTTGGCCGATTCGAACTCCACCCGATCGCCGATGCTGCCGTCCAGCGTCACGCCGACCGTCATTCTCGGCAATGCCGTGGGGAGCTTCATGGTGAAGACATTCCGATAGTGGGTGCTGACATTGATCCGGTTGTTGTGCAGCCAGGTCAGATGGAAGAAGCGCGCCGGATAGGTGCCGACCGTGCCCTGCATCGTGTCACGGACCCGGAAGCGTCGTGCCCGGCCGATGGTGAACGGCGGGAAATCCCATGCGGGCACCGGCCAGTCGCTCACCCGACGGTAGACGAACCCGTGTTCCTCGGCCCACCCCGCAGTCCACCGCTTACGGAGCGATTTCACGATGATCCCCGCGGGCACGAACGCCAGCAGCGGAGTGGCGGGCAGCAACACCCACGAGAACGGCCGCCCGTGATCATGCCACCACCGATACTGCGCGATCACCAGCACAGCAAAAGTCGTCAACGACAACGCATTCAGCACGCGTGGCCGAGACCAGAACGAACCGCTCTCCCCGCTCGATGTCCCACCGCTCGTATCGCTCATGATTCCCCCTACCCAACCCACTGCTGGACAGGGACAGCCTCGGCGATCAAGTCGTGCCTAGGCAAACTATTTGCGTGTGGCCCACGCGGCGTCGGATATGAGAAAGGGCCGCCGAGCAGCAGCTCAGCAGCCCTTCTCAGAACTGGACTAGTCCAGGTAGTCGCGCAAAACCTGCGAGCGGCTGGGGTGGCGCAGCTTCGACATGGTCTTGGACTCGATCTGGCGGATGCGTTCGCGGGTGACGCCGTAGACCTGGCCGATTTCGTCCAGGGTGCGGGGCTGGCCGTCGGTCAGGCCGAAGCGGAGGCGGACGACGCCTGCTTCACGCTCGGAGAGCGTTTCGAGGACCGACTGGAGCTGGTCCTGTAGCAGGGTGAACGACACCGCGTCGACGGCGACGACAGCTTCGGAGTCTTCGATGAAGTCACCGAGTTGGGAGTCGCCCTCGTCGCCGATGGTCTGGTCCAGCGAGATGGGCTCACGCGCGTACTGCTGGATTTCCAGCACCTTCTCCGGCGTGATGTCCATTTCCTTGGCGAGCTCTTCCGGGGTGGGCTCGCGGCCCAGATCCTGAAGGAGTTCGCGCTGGATGCGGCCGAGCTTGTTGATGACCTCGACCATGTGCACGGGGATGCGGATGGTGCGGGCCTGGTCGGCCATGGCGCGGGTGATGGCCTGACGGATCCACCAGGTGGCGTACGTCGAGAACTTGTAGCCCTTGGTGTAGTCGAACTTCTCGACCGCGCGGATCAGACCCAGGTTGCCTTCCTGGATGAGGTCCAGGAACGCCATGCCGCGGCCGGTGTAGCGCTTGGCCAGCGAGACCACGAGGCGGAGGTTGGCCTCCAGCAGGTGGTTCTTGGCGCGGTTGCCGTCCCGCATGATCCACTGCAGGTCGCGGCGCGACTGCACGGGCAGCTTCTCGCCCTTGTCGGCGAACTCGCGCAGCTTCTCCGTGGCGTAGAGGCCGGCCTCGATGCGCTTGGCGAGCTCGACCTCCTCCTCGGCGTTGAGCAGCGCGACCTTACCGATCTGCTTCAGGTACGCGCGGACCGAGTCGGCGGAAGCGGTGAGCTCGGCGTCCTTACGGGCCTGGCGCAGCGCCTCGGATTCCTCTTCGTCCCAGACGAAGTCACCGGACGCCTTGTCCTTCGCGGACGGCTCGTCGGCCTCCTCGGAGTCGTCGGCCTCGGCGGCGGCGGCAGGCGCGGCGGCCTCGCCCTCCTCCTCGTCGACGGACTCGTCGACGATCTCCTCGTCCTCGAGCTCGTCCTCGTCGAGCTCGATGTCACCCAGGTCGTCGAGTTCCAACGACTCGTCGTCGATGGCCTCGTCGCCCTCGCCACCCTCGGCACCGGGCTCGGCCGCCTTCTTCGGCGACGCCTTCTTGGCGGCCGTCTTCTTGGCGGTCGCCTTCGTGGCCTTCTTGGCCGCGGTCTTCTTGGCCGCGACCTTCTTCGCAGCGGCCTTCTTGGCCGGAGCCTTCTTGGCGGCGGCCTTCTTGACCGCGGGTGCTGCGGTGGTGTCTGCTGAGTCGGCGGCTGCTGCCGAATCGGCGGTGTCCTGGGTATTCGTGGCTACCACGTACGCCCTTTCGTGACGGTCTCGTGCGGCGTCACGCCAGAGTGATCATCCGGCGGAGCGGTTCTGTCGGGGGGATAAGCCGGCTCTCGTGCCGGTGTCGGTTTCCGGCTCACCGCCGGGCATGCGTTCCATTGTAACGATCGAACCAGCTTACTTACGGTGCGATACCGGCTGACACCGCCATGGCGGCTCCGACGATGCCCGCGGTGTTGCGCAGAGCGGCCGGCACCACGGGGGTTCTGTTGGTGAGCAACGGAATCCACTCCTGGTGATCGCGGCTGATGCCGCCACCGGCGACGAACACGTTCGGCCAGAACAGGTTCTCCAAGGTGACCAGCACCTTGGACACCTCCACGGCCCACTCCGGGTAGCTCATGCCGACCCGATCCTTGACCGACGCGGCCGCCCGATGCTCGGCCTCGCGGCCGTCCACCTCGATGTGCCCGAGCTCGCTGTTGGGCATGAGCACACCGTTATACATGACCGCCGAACCGATACCGGTGCCGAAGGTGAGCAGCATTACCAGACCGCTGAGATCCTTTGCCGCGCCGTAGCGGTCCTCGGCCATGCCCGCGGCGTCCGCGTCGTTGAGCACCGTCACGTCGCGGCCGCCGAGCGCCACCGAGAACAGGTGCCGGGCGTCGATGCCGATCCAGGTCTTGTCGATATTGGCGGCCGTGCGCACCTGGCCGTGCAACACCACACTGGGCATGGTGATGCCGACCGGGCCCTCCCAGCCGGCCTGCGCGACCAGCTTGGCCACCGACTCGGCGACCGCGTTCGGGGTGGCCGGGTGCGGCGTCGCGATCTTGATGCGCTCGTAGACCAGCTCACCGGTCGCGAGATCGACCTCGGCGCCCTTCACACCGCTGCCACCGATATCGATGCCGAACGCGTGCCCGGGATCGGACATGGACCACACCTCGTTCTCTCCCTCGACCTGCACCTTGTGTCGTGCACGACAAGCCTAATGCGCGCGATGCCGGATCTGTGCTGCGATGGAGCTCGTGCCGGAATCGAATTTCACTTCCACCGCCCCCACCGACGCCACGAACACCGACACTTCAGACATAGCCGAACTGCGCCGGGTCGCGGTGCATCTCGCCGAGACCGCCGCCGCCCACGTCCGCGAGCGCCGCCCGCAGGTCTTCGGGCCGGGCGCGCACGCCACCGCCGCCGTGCAGTCCAAGTCCACCCCCACCGACCCCGTCACCATCGTCGACACCGAGACCGAGCAGCTGGTCCGCAAGCTGGTCGCCGAGCTGCGCCCCGGCGACCGGGTGGTCGGCGAGGAGGACGGCGGCACCATCGCCGACGACCCGGACCTGGTGCACTGGGTGGTCGACCCCATCGACGGCACCGTCAACTTCGTCTACGGCATCCCGTCCTACTCGGTGTCGGTGGCCGCGGTCCGCGGCGGCCGACCGGTCGCGGGCGCGGTCGCCGACGTCGCGCACGCCGTCACCTACAGCGCCGGGCTGGGCCTGGGCGCGCACCGCGCCGACTCCAGCCCCGACGGCGCTGCCCCCGGCGGCGACCCGGTTACGTTGCGCGCCAACCCGGTCGACACGGCGTCCATGGCGCTGGTGGCCACCGGCTTCGCCTACGCCACCGAGCGCCGCACCCGCCAGGGTGAACTGATTGGCAAGGTGCTGCCGCACATTCGCGACCTCCGCCGCTTCGGTTCGGCCGCCCTGGACCTGTGCGCGGTGGCCGAGGGCCGAACCGACGCCTACTTCGAGCACGGCCTGAACCTGTGGGACTGGGCCGCGGGCGCGCTGATCGCCACCGAGGCGGGCGCACGGCTGATCCTGCCGCCGGAGCTCGACTCGCCGGGCACGGCAGGCGATTTGGTGTCGGCGGCAGCGCCCGGCATCGCTGACGAACTGTTCGGCATGTTCGAACGGTTCGATGTCACCACCCCTATCCCGATTCCCTGACAGAGGGCTGGACAGCCGATCGCCGCGACCGAGGCGGTCGCGGCGATCGATTCGTCCCGGGGCATCGGGCCCCGGGGCATCTATTCGACTGTGACGGCGCGAGTTTCGCGGACGGCGCGAACGGTCAGAGCCGCGCCGTCGCGAAAGAGATTCTCAACACTTCGCGTGGCGCGCGGCGTCGAGCAGCTTCGGGTCCACCGCGGGCGCGGTGCCCGGCGTCGGGTTCTTCAGCGCCCGCAGCACCTCTTCGGCATCGGTACTGGGCCGGATGTCGCGGAACAGCGAGCCCAGCACCATGTCCACGGTCTCGTCCTGGCGCTGATCCTCGATCAGCTCGGCGCAGGGCACGACCAGCTGGACCGCGGCCGCGGCGGGCCGTCCCTTCACACCGAAGCGGATCTGCCCGGTGCACTCCAGGTCGCCGTTCACATAGACCGGGTCATTGCCGATCTGCACGTCCGGGGCACTGGCGAAACCGAGATCGCCCAGCTGGGAGGCCACATGCGCGGCCTGGCCGCGCTGTCCGTTGGCGTTGAACACCCGCACCTTGGAGGCCGCCAGCGCCGCGGGCTGCACATCGCGCAGCCGCGAGTTGCCGACCCGTTCGCCGAGCGGCGTGGGCTTGGCCGCGGCGGTGCTGGAGGCGGGGCTGGGGGAGTTGCAGGCCATCGCGCCCTGGTCACCCTCGCTCGTCGTCAGCGCCTTGAACCACACGACGACGCAGATCAGGGCGATGACGCCGACCATGGCGGCCCAGGGCTCCCAGCGTCGGCGAATGAACGTCCGCCCAGTCGGATCGGTCGTTTTACCTTGGGTGATCAGTGAAACCACGCCCACACTCTACGAAAACGTCGGGAATGTCGCGTGAACGGCTGCGGCAAGTCGGGCACCGGTGTGGCGCCCGGGGTGTCGCGAAGGTGGAGGGGAGGTCTCGAGGCGGTGCGGAAGATCTCGGACAGTTCCCTCAGCGGTGACGATTGCCCCTCAGTTTCAACTCGCGCGGGTTTTGATTGCGACTTTGGTCCCGGGGTCCGCTATTGTCTGGCGGCCCAGATCGTACAACCCAGGTGAATCTGGGGTTCGATTTCGGGAACAACAAGGGCATGTCCTGCGTTGACCGAGCGCGATCCGGTGCGGATGAGGAACTATCCGGCCCGGATCTGTGACCGGTGTACGCGTGACGTACACCACGGGCGGGGCGGTACCGCGGCCCGATCAGGCTCCGGCAGGAGGCGGTCGGACGGGTGCCGGTCCGGGATATACGGAGTGAGGACGAGGGGAAGACGACATGGCAACCGACTATGACGCACCGCGGCGCAATGAATCCGACGATGTTTCGGAGGACTCGCTGGAGGAGCTGAAGGCTCGCCGCAACGAAGCCGCGTCCGCCGTCGTGGATATCGACGAATCCGATACCGCGGAGTCGTTCGAGCTTCCCGGCGCGGACCTTTCCGAGGAAGTGCTCTCGGTCCGGGTCATCCCGAAGCAGGCGGACGAATTCACGTGTTCGAGCTGCTTCCTGGTGCACCACCGCAGCCGCTTGGCCAGCGAGGCCGGCGGTCAGCTGATCTGCATGGACTGCGCCGCCTAAGGCTCGGTCCCTCGGAGCGTGTCCGGCCAGCCCGCGCTCGGTTCGCCGAGCGCGGGCCGGGCCGGATCGCGCAGTACTTCTCAGGAAATGTGATCGAAGGGGATCAGGCCGATTCGGCCGCGTTCTCCAGGCCGAGCGCTGCGATCACACGTTCCGGATGACGCGTGCTGACCAGCCAGTACGGCGTCGGATCCTCGGGATCGTCGAGGACGAGCAACACCATGGGCCCGATCCAGGCTCGATGCTGGACGAAGGCGGCGGGGTCGAGTTGTCGACCCAACGCCGCACTCTTCGCGCTGGCCGGAACCGGCGCAGCCCGCTTGACGAAGGTCGCGGGCAGATGCGCGCGGCCGGTGCGCAGTTCCGGGACGCCGTCCGCGTCCGGGGCCACTTCCAGGCGATGACGCGAGAACCACAGCAGCACCCACGCCGCGACGGGGAACAGCAGCACATAAGGCAGCCAGGCCCGCACACCCGGTGCGCCCATGTGGATTTCGGCTGCCAGCAGTCCGGTCACGACGAGCGCGGCCGGCCACCACCACAGCGGCACCCAGAGGCGCTCGGTGTAGAGGGGCTTGGTCTGCGGCTGAGGTTTCACCTGAGGGGGCTGGTCGGACACGACCTCAGACTAGGTCAATGGCTGTTGCTCGACGGCGGCGGAGTCGGGTGCCTGCGTGGTTACGCTCCGCTACCTACTCCGGCCCCGTCGACTCCGCCGCGGGCGGTCGAACGCGTAGGCTCGGCGCACGTGACCGGTATTCCACCTATTCCCCTGCTGCGGCTCGATCCCGGCATCCCCGTACCGACGCGTGCTCACGAGGGCGACGCCGGCGTGGACCTGTGCACCACCGAGGACGTCATCATCGAACCGGGGGAGCGGGTGCTGGTCGGTACCGGCATCGCGGTGGCCCTCCCGATCGGCACGGTGGGGCTGATCCATCCGCGCTCCGGGCTGGCGGCCAAGGCGGGCCTGTCGGTTGTCAACACCCCCGGCACGGTCGACGCGGGATACCGAGGTGAGATCAAGGTATGCCTGATCAACCACGATCCGCGCACCGCGATCGAGCTCCGGCGAGGTGACCGCATCGCACAATTACTGGTGCAGAAGGTCGAGTTGGTGGACTTCGTCGAGGTGGAGACCCTCGACGACACCGCGCGCGGCGCGGGAGGATACGGATCCAGCGGTGGGCATGCCAGCCTCGCGCAGTCCGGTGGGGCGGGTCAGGCGACCGGCAAGGAGGCATGACGATGGTGTTCGGACGCAAGAAGAGCAAGGGCGGCGACAGAGACGACGCGCCGCAGTACGACGACGAGTACGCCGAGTACGACGAGTACGAGGACGAGTACGACGAAACCGCCGACGCGGCAGACGAATACGACGACGAGCCGGCGCCCGCGCGCGGCCCCGAGATCGGCCCGTACGACTACGAGGACGTCGCCGACCGGCTCGAGGCCATCGCCGAACAGCGCCTGGACCTGGGCTCGGTCATCGTGCCGGTGCCGCCGGGCGGGCAGCTGCAGGTCGAGATGACCCCCGACGGCACCCCGCAGGCGGTGCACCTGGCCACCCAGCACGGCCGCATCACCGTGGCGGCGTACGCCGCGCCCAAGTCGGCGGGCCAATGGCGTTCGGTGGCAGCCGATCTCGCGGAGACGCTGCGCAAGGACGGCGCGCAGGTGTCGGTGGTGCAGGGTCCGTGGGGCCGCGAGCTGCACGCCATCACCCAGGGCGCGGATCTGCGGTTCATCGGTGTGGACGGTCACCGCTGGATGGTTCGCCTCGTGGCGGCGGGCCCGACCGGCGCGGCGGACGAGAACACGCCGCTGGTCGCCGCCGCTCGCGCGGTCATGGGTGAGACCGTGGTCCGCCGTGGCGACGAGCCGCTACCGGTCCGCGAACCCCTCCCCGTGGTCCTACCCCAGGAGCTGGCCGACCAATTGGCCGCCGCCCACCAGCAGCAGCTGGCGGCCCAGCAGCAGGCCATGCAGGCCCAGATGGACGCCATGCAGGGCGGTCCGGCCTTCCAGCCCGAGCAGGCCCCGACCGAGCCGCGGCGCGGCGCGGAGGGCTCGGCCATGCAGCAGCTGGGTCTGAACTGACCGAGCGGTAGAGGTCCGCACCGAGCTGTCCGGGTCGCGATCACCGACCCGGATTCGGCTCTGACACACGACGAAACGGGGCATCGCCACACGGGCGGCGCCCCGTTTCGCTGTCAGCGGAATCGGTGTCCGCGCGGCGGACGGCCCGGCCTCGGACCCGGCGAACACGGTCGGCTGGGCCGGAGTTGTGCTGCGCTGGGCCGGAGTTGTGCTGCGGTGGGCCGGAATTCGGTCAGGGGGTGGTGACGCGGCGAGGGAAGAGGGCATTGATGCCACGGGTACCCAGAATCGAGGGGTCCGAACCCAACTCGTCGAGGGTGATCCGGTGCAGCGTGGCGTGGGGGAGGTGCGCGGCCCACTGCTCGGCCACCGCCAGCGGGTGCACCGGGTCGTCGACCGCGGCGATGATCTCGACGGGTGCGCTGACCCGGCTGAGCAGCCCGGGTTCGGGCCAGGCGTAGGCGGCGGCCTCCTCCAGGGCGGACGGCAGTTCGGGCCACTGGGAGGTCCAGGAGCGGGTCAAGGCGTCGGCCAGCCAGGCGGGGCTGGATGCGCGCATCCGGTCGATGACGGCGTCGAGGCCGTCGGCGCGCAGCTGGGCGGCGGTGGCGGCGGCGGACAGGGCCGCGGGGCAGCCGGTGGTGTCGGCGCCGGTCCAGGCGGGCAGGGCGGCGACCACGCCGAAGGCCGAGTCGGGGTGCTCGGCGGCCCAGTCCACGGCGACGGCCGCGCCGAGCGAGATCCCGGTGACCAGGACGGGTCCGGAGCGGGCGGCGGCGTCGAGGGCGGCCCGGTAGCTCTCGATCACGGCGCGCGGGTCCGGGTCGACCGCCAGGAACGGCAGATCCAATGCGGCGCAGGCGGATCCGAAGGCGCGGCGGGCGAAATGGGCGTCGGAGCCGGTTCCGGGCAGGGCGACGGCGACCGCCGGACGGGGAAGATCGGGCACCGGCCGACTGTAGCGGGGACGGGCGCGCGTGGCGGGTGCAGCCCGTCCCATCTACAGTGGCGGAGGTACGGCCACGAGCGGCCGGGTGGCAAACCGCCCGGTCGACGTGGAAGGAACGAACGACGTGAGACCCACGCCGTCCGAGCTCTACAGGAGAGCGTGCGAGATGCCATCCGCGGGTGGGAAGGACACCCCGTCAGGCTATTTCCGGCGGCTCGGCCGCAGACTGACGGAGGACCTGGATCGTTTGGATGCCGAGGAGCTCGCCGAGACGTCGGAGGCGTCGGGCGCGTCCCGGGCATCGGAATGCCGGCGTGGTGAGGAAGTCACCATGGTCGGCCGGCTCCGCAGTGTCGAGGCCTGTCCCAAGGCCCGCGGGGCGGAGGTCGCCGCCGAATTCTTCGACGGCACCGACAGTGTGGCCCTGGTGTTCATCGGCAGGCGTCGTATCCCGGGAATCGAACCGGGCCGTCGTATTCTGGTCCGCGGCCGCGTCGGTGAACGCGATGGCGGCAAGGTCATCTACAACCCCTACTACGAACTGCGCGGGAATTCCTGACACTCATGCCGAACCCCACCAGCAGCGGCGACGAGGGCCGCGGCCCCGCCGAGCCCTTTGGCGCGCCCGCCTTCGATCCGCCCACGGTCCAGCTCAACGCGGTACCGGAGGCCGGTGAGACCCCGTGGCGGCTGGACAAGGCGCTGCTGGACGACGACATGCAGGCGATGGTCGACGCCGAACGCGCCGCCGACCAGGACCATGAGGGCGCCGAGGACGGCCCCGAGCCCACCCTGCTCGAGCAGATGGGCGGCCTGTCGGGCCTGATCTACTCCTCGCTGCCGGTACTGGTGTTCGTGCCGGTGAATTCGCTGCGCGGCCTGACCGCCGCGATCTGGGCGTCGCTGGCCGTGGCCGCGGCGATCCTGGTGTGGCGCTTGGTGCGTCGCGGTCCGATCCAGCCCGCCATCTCCGGTTTCCTGGGGGTGGGCGTGTGCGCGTTCATCGCCTACCGGATGGGTGAGGCGAAGGGCTTCTTCCTGTTCGGCATCTACGCGAGCCTGGTGTACGGCGGGGCGTTCCTGCTGTCGCTGGTGGTGCGCTGGCCGTTGGCGGGCGTGATCTGGGGCGCCCTGAACGGGCACGGCACCGGGTGGCGTTCGGACAAGCGCGCCATGCGGCTCTATGACATCGCGACCGCGGTGTGGGCGCTGGTGTTCGTGGCCCGGTACCTGGTGCAGAACCACCTGTACGCGGCCAACAGCACCGGTCTGCTCGCGGTGGCGCGCATCGCCATGGGGTGGCCGTTGACCGCGGTGGCGGCGTTGGTGACCTTCTGGGCGGTTCGCAAGGCCGGTCATCTGCCCTCTGCCAGGGCGAATGCGGCCGGGGCCGCGGACTCCGCCGTCTAGCTCAATCGTCCATTTCGGGCACTTATCGCGCTAAATCCGCGTCGCGCAACACCTTCGGGGCCGTCGGGGGACGGAAGGGGGTGACCAACCCACCCCTGGGGTACCTATTTCGGCGGCCTCCCGGCGAGCACGATCTTTCTCAGAAGCTCTCACAGGCTACGGAGAAAGGAACGCGGTGTTGAGTACCGACGGCAAGGCAGTGGCAGCGCAGGAACGGGGCGAGGGGCTCGGGACCGCGGTGCAGATTGCAGCCTCGCGCCGGCACCCGGCGGGGCGGGGAGGCAGCAAGTCCGGCAGTGTGGCGACCTCGGAGTCCCGGCGCGCCGCAGCGGAATTGGAGAAGCTGATCGGCCCGGCCGCCGCCGGTGACCGCGCCGCCGTCTCCGAGATCCTCAAGATCGTGTACCCGCTGGTGCGCCGCTACTGCGCGGCTCGCATGGGCGGCGCGGGCCACCTGCACGTGACCGCGGACGATGTGGCGCAGGAGATCTGCCTGGCGACGGTGCAGGCCATCCCGCGCTATCGCGACCAGGGCAAGTCCTTCCTGGCCTTCGTCTACGGCATCTCGGCGAACAAGGTGGCCGACGCGTTCCGGCGGGCGCAGCTGCACCCGGCCTACCCGGTGGCGGAGTTCCCCGACGCCCCGAACACCGAGGCGGGCCCGGAGGAGCGGGCGCTGGCGATGGAGACCCGTCGCGCCACCCGCGACCTCATGCAGGTGCTGTCCTCGACCCACCGTGAGGTGCTGGTCATGCGGATCGTGCTGGGCTGGACCGCGGCCGAGACCGCCGAGGCCATCGGCACCAGCCCGGGCGTGGTCCGGGTCATGCAGCACCGCGCGCTGAACCGGCTGCGCGCCGAACTGCGGGAGGCGTCCTGAGGGTTCGGGGGGTGAAGACGGCGAATGGGCCGGGCGCAGGGGGTGCGCCCGGCCCATCGCCGTATGCGGGGGTCGCGGGTCAGGCGGTGGCTTCGGCCGAGCCGAGCCCGTTGACCCCATTGACGCCGAGCGTCTTGCGCAGCTCGTCCTCGGCCTCGATGGACGTGACGAACAGCAGTTCGTCCTCGCCTTCCAGCGGATCGTCGGCCTGCGGGACGATGACGCGCCCGCCGCGCAGGATGGTGACCAGGGCGGCGTCGCGGGGCAGGGTGAGGGTGCGAACGGCCTTGCCCGCCAGGGGGGTATCGGTGGGCAGGGTGATCTCGACCAGGTTGGCCTGACCCTGGCGCAGCGTCATCAGTCGCACCAGGTCGCCGACCGAGACCGCCTCCTCGACGAGCGAGGCCAGCAGCCGCGGCGTGGACACCGCGACGTCGACGCCCCAGGAGGAGTCGAACAGCCACTCGTTGCGTGGGTCGTTGACCCGGGCCACCACCCGCTGCACCCCGAATTCGGTCTTGGCGAGCAGGCTGAACACCAGGTTCACCTTGTCGTCGCCGGTGGCGGCGATGACCACGTCGTAGGTCTCGAGTCCGGCTTCCTCGAGGGTCTCGAGCTCGCAGGCGTCGGCGTGGGTCCAGACGGCGGCGGGCGCGCTGGTGGGGTCGATGTGGTCGAGGCGGCGCTCGAGCAGCATGACCTGGTGACCGCCGCGTAGCAGTTCCTGGGCGATGGAGCGTCCGACGGCTCCGGCCCCGGCGATGGCTACCTTCATCGGGATTCCTTCACGATCAGTGCTCGGGGGCAGGGGGATTGGCGGCCAGGGCGACGGCTTCGCCCACGGTGCCGGAGGTGGCGGCGATGTAGACCAGGTCGTCGGCCTGCAGCATGGACTTGCCGGTGGGCAGGACGCCCTGCCCGAAGCGGATGACGAAGGCCACTCGGGCGCCGATGGCCTCCTCGAGATCGTGTACCGAACGCCCGTACCAGTTCTCGTGCACGTCGAGTTCGGTGACCGCGACGGTCCCCGTGGGGTCGCGCCAGGTGGTGGTGGATTGGTCGGCGACCAGGGTGCGCAGGAACCGGTCGGTGGTCCAGGGCACGGTGGCGATGGTGGGAATGCCGAGGCGCTCGTAGACGGCGGCGCGTTTGGCGTCGTAGATGCGGGCGACCACGCGCTCCACGCCGAAGGTCTCGCGGGCGACGCGCGCGGAGATGATGTTGGAGTTGTCGCCGGAGGAGACGGCGGCGAAGGCGCCGGCGCGTTCGATTCCGGCCCGGGTCAGCACATCTCGATCGAAGCCGACACCGGTGATGCACAGGCCCGGGAAGTCGCGGCCCAGGCGCAGGAAGGCGCTCGAGTTCTGATCGATCACCGCGACCTCGTGGCCGATGCGGACGAGGGCGCGGGCGAGCGAGGATCCGACCCGCCCACATCCCATGATCACGACGTACACCGTACGAACCCCATTCCCGAAAACCGTGGTGTGCGGTCTGGTTGCTTGATCGAAATATCGGCCGGGTGGCAACCGTACCGCTCGAGTTTCACTGCGGGCACTTTCCCCCTCCGGAACATGTTCAAACCGGAACCGGAAAAACCTCACAGCGCCCGAGGTCACCCTACGGCCGCGGACCGGCCACGTCGCGCCGCGAACACGGTCCCCCGCGGACTGACCTATGCTGCCAGGAGTGTCGAAGTTGACGACGGCCGCCAAGCGCATGCTGGTGGGCCGCCCATTCCGCAGCGATTCTCTCGGTCATACGCTGCTGCCCAAGCGGATCGCGCTCCCGGTCTTCGCCTCGGACGCGCTGTCTTCGGTGGCATACGCGCCCGAGGAGATCTTCCTGGTGCTGTCGGTGGCCGGTCTGTCCGCCTACGTCTACGCACCCTGGATCGGTCTGGCGGTCGCGCTGGTGATGGCGGTCGTGGTGGCCAGCTATCGGCAGAACGTGCACGCCTATCCCTCCGGCGGCGGCGACTACGAGGTCGCCACCAAGAATCTGGGACCCACCGCGGGGTTGACGGTCGGCAGCGCGCTGCTGGTCGACTACGTGCTCACGGTGGCGGTGTCGATCTCCTCGGCGGCGTCCAATATCGGGTCGGCGGTGCCGTTCGTCTCGACGCACAAGGTGCTGTTCGCGGTGTCGGCGATTGTGATCCTCACCGCGATCAATCTGCGTGGCGTGCGCGAGTCCGGCACGGCGTTCGCGATTCCCACCTATGCCTTCATGATCGGCATGTTCATCATGCTGATCTGGGGTTTCGTCCGGATCTTCCTGGGCCAGACCGTGCACGCCGAGTCGTACGGGTTCGGGCTCAAAGCCGAGGACGAGCATCTGTTCGGCCTGGCGTTCGTATTCCTCATCGCCCGCGCCTTCTCCTCCGGCTGTGCGGCGCTGACCGGTGTCGAGGCCATCTCCAACGGTGTCCCGGCCTTCCGCAAACCCAAGTCGCGCAATGCCGCGACCACCCTGCTGCTGCTGGGCTGCATCGCGGTCACGCTGTTCATGGGCATGATCGTGCTCACCCAGAAGGTCGGCATCGTCTACGCCCACAACACCTCGGACCTGATCGGCGCGCCCGCGGGCTACGAGCAGAAGACCCTGGTGGCGCAGCTGGCGGGGGCGGTGTTCTCCGGCTTCCCGGCCGGGTTCTACTTCATCACCATCGTCACCGCGCTGATCCTGGTGCTGGCGGCCAACACCGCCTTCAACGGTTTCCCGGTGCTGGGTTCGATTCTGGCGCAGGACCGTTTCCTGCCGCGTCAGCTGCACACCCGTGGTGACCGGCTGGCGTTCAGCAACGGCATCTTGTTCCTGGCGGGTGCGGCCATCGCGTTCGTGGTGCTGTTCGGCGCGGAGGTGACGCGCCTGATCCAGCTCTACATCGTCGGCGTGTTCGTGTCGTTCGTGCTGAGCCAGACCGGCATGCTGCGGCACTGGACCCGGTTGCTGCGCACCGAGACCGATCCCGCTCAGCGGATGCGGATGAAGCGGTCGCGAGTGATCAACGCCGTCGGCCTGACCATGACCGCGACCGTCCTGATCATCGTGCTGGTCACCAAGTTCCTGGCGGGCGCCTGGATCGCCATCATCACCATGGCGGCGATCTTCGGCCTGATGAAACTCATTCGCCGCCACTACGACTCCGTGTCGCGGGAGCTGGACGAGGCCGACTGGGACGCGGTGCTGCCCAGCCGCACCCACTCCATCGTGCTGGTGTCCAAGCTGCACATGCCGACCCGGCGCGCCCTGGCCTACGCCCGCGCCACCCGGCCCGACACCATCGAGGCCATCACGGTCAATGTCGACGAACCCGACACCCGGGCGCTGGTGCGCGCGTGGGAGTCCAGCGATATCGCGGTGCCGCTCAAGGTGATCGAATCGCCGTACCGTGAGATCACCAAGCCCGTGGTGGATTACGTGAAGCGCGTGCGCAAGACCTCACCGCGCGACGTGGTCACCGTGTTCATCCCCGAATATGTGGTCGGTCACTGGTGGGAGCAGCTGCTGCACAACCAGAGCGCGCTGCGCCTGAAGGGGCGTCTGCTGTTCGAGCCCGGCGTCATGGTGACCAGCGTCCCCTGGCAGCTGTCCTCGTCGGCGGGGCGGGCTCACCCGAGCCGTGTGGTCAACGCGCCCGGTTCGGTGCGTCGTGGTTTCGGGGACGAATCGTGAGCGGACCCGACTGGTACGGCGAGGTCTTCGAGGTTCGTCTCGGCCCGCCGGGCCACGGCGGATTCTGCGTGGCCCGCCACGAGGGCCGCGTGCTGTTCGTCCGCCACGGCCTACCGGGCGAGCTGGTCCGCGCCCTGGTCACCGAGGATCGTGGCGGCTCGTTCTGCCGTGCCGACGTCATCGACATCCTCGACCCGTCGCCGGACCGCGTCCCCGCCACCTGCCCGGTCTCGGGCCCCGGCGGCGCGGGCTGTTGTGACTTCACCTTCGCTACCCCCGAGGCGCAGCGCGCCCTCAAGCATCAGGTCGTCGCCGACCAGCTGCGTCGCCTCGCCGACTGGGAGCCGGACTTCACCGTCGAACCCATCCCGGTGCCCCTCGGGCTGCCGACCGGTGCGGCGGCGCAACCGGACTCCCGCACCGGACTGATCGCCCTGCCGGGCAGTTCCGGACGGACCCGTGGCGTGACCACGAGTCTCGGCGCGACCCTGCTGGCGGGCTCGAGCCCCGAATCGCAGCCGACCGCGGGTGCCTCCGAGCCTGCCGTGCCCGAAAAGGCTCAGTCGGGACCGGTATCCGAATCGCGCGCCGGGGGCCGCCCGGACACGGGTGTCGCGCCGGGCCGGATCGGGGGAGTGGCCACGCATGTCGCGAGCGCCCTCATCGGCAGTTCCGCGACGCACGACGCCGGGCCCGGACACGGCGTGCGGCTGGTCGGGCCGCCGTCGGCGGACGCGTATGCCGGCGGCTGGCGCAGCCGGGTGCGGCTGGTGGTGGACGCTGACGGGCGGGCCGGGGTGCACCGGTATCGGAGCACCGAGGTGATCACGGATCTGGGGTGCCCACAGCCGATGGCGGGGGCCATGGAGGGGATCGCCGAACGCGAGTGGACGCCCGGGGCCGATCTTGTGGTGGCCGTCGACGGGGACGGGATGCGGCATCTGGTCGAGATCGCGCCCGCCGGGGACGAACGCAGTGGGCAGCGGGAGCGGCGTGAGCGGGGCGGTCGCGCCGGGGATCGGCGCAGTACCGCCGCGCGGCGGGCGGCGGCGCACAGCGCCCGGACCGAGCGGGTGGTGGATGGCACCGGGCGGGCGGTGCAGTATGTCGCCGAGCGCCGGTGGGAGCTGTCGGCGACCGGGTTCTGGCAGCCGCATTACGGTGCGGCGCAGTGCTATTCGGATGTGGTGGCCGAGTGGGCCGATGCCGCGCCGGGCGCGCTGGTGTGGGATTTGTACTGCGGTGTGGGCGTGTTCGCGGCGCGACTGGCCGGGCAGGTCGGCGACACCGGTGTCGTGCACGGTGTGGAGTTCGCCCGCACCGCGGTCAGCGAAGGCCGGGCCGCGCTGCGGGATATGCCGTGGGTGGATCTGACCGCGGAGCGGGTCGAGCGCTGGATTCACGAACAGTCCGGCGCCGCACCGGATGTCGTGGTCCTTGACCCGCCGCGCGCGGGTGCGGGCAAGGACGTGATCAACGCCCTGAGCGAGCATTCTCCGCGCCGCATCATCCATATCGGTTGCGACCCGGCCTCTTTCGCCCGCGACGTGGGCCTCTACCGCTCCGCCGGGTACCGCCCCGTGGCCCTGCGGGTCTTCGACGCGTTCCCCGGCACTCATCACGTCGAGTGCATCGCCGCCTTCGAACGCTGACCTCCGGGATCGGGGAGCTGTCATCGCGGGATTCCCTCCGATTCCCCGCCTCGACCGCTCCCTGATCTTGTTGTGGCGCAGGTGGGTTGGCGGGCGGCGGCGTCGGGGGCTGCGCCAAGATGTTGCCCATGAGTACGTTGTCGGATCCGACGCTGGCGTCGGTCCTGGAACTGATCTACGGGGATCAGTCGAAGTTCCACTCGCTCGAGGCTCTGCTGCTGGGGGTGGATCTCAAGCGGCCGGAGTACGGGGTCCCGATGTGGGTGAACGCCGACAGCTACTGGGGGCGGCTGGTGAGTCCGGTGTACGGGGCGCGGGTCGCAGCGCAGGGCGGGAACGCGGAGGCGGATCGGGCGCTGCTGGATCTGGTCGAGGTGACGGTGTCGCGCTTCCTGCGGGGGGAGTCGTTGCAGCGCAAGAGTCTTCCGGCGTGGATGCCGGAGCTGCGCCGGGCGCTGCTGGCCGACGGGTATCGCATGAAGGTCGACCGGGTGACGGGGGAGGGCCCCGACGGAACCGTGCGCTGCCGCCTCAAACCCACCGGCGAGCTGCCGGTGCGGCTCGCCGACCGGGTCACCCTGCTGGAGACCGAGTTGGAGGTGCGCGGCCAGCAGACCGCCCTCGACCATCTGCGTGCCGCCGTCAAACACTATGGGCGCGGCCGTTTTCCGGCGTGTGAGAAGCGTCTGCGTTCGGCCCTGCTCCAGGTGACCGCCTACGCCACGGGCACCGGCGACCTCGACGGCACCCGCAATGTCCGCCACCTCGTCGACACCGGCCGCCTCACCATCGCCGAGGGCACCCGCCTGCTGCACGACCTGCGCGGCCTGACCGACGAGGACCCGTTCCCGCACCGAACCAGGGCCGACGCCACCAGATTCCGCGTCCAGCTGACCCTCGTCCACGCCACCGCCCTGCTGGCTCGAGTCCAGCACTGAATCGAAGCTAGGCGAGCTGCCAGGTGACGCGGATGCTGGTGGACAGCTCGCTCTCGCCGAGCTCCACCGGCATGGCCGGGGCCCCTCCGGCTTTCGCGGCGGCGGCGAAGGCGATGCGCGGGGCCGGGGTGGGTCCCGAGATGTTCTCGGTGATCTCGACGATCGGCCCGAGTGTGCGGCCCGCCCGCGATACGTACTGTTCGGCCTTGCTCACCGCGTGATCCCAGGCTTCGTCGCGGGCACGGACCATCAGCGATTCCTCATCGGCCACGGTCAGCGTGAGCCCGCCGAGCCGCACATCGTCACCTCCGGCGGCGACGGCGTGGGCGATGATCGCGGCGGGCCCGCCGTCCTTGCCGGACTCGGCTTCCCCGTCGGGCCCGGCGATGTCACGCAGTGTCACGGTCAGCGACGTCCCCGCCGTATAGCCGACCAGCTTCTCCCGATTGCCATCGGTCCATACGGTTTCCGCCCGCACGGTGAGCCCGCTGGTGGAGATGTCGCGTCCCTGTACTCCGTCCCCGCGTAGCGACTGGATCACCGCGTCGGCCTGTTCCCCGGCGCGCGCGTAGGCCGCGGCCACGGTGTCGGCGCGGGTGTCCACGGAGATGGCTACCCGCATGATGTCCGGTGTCGCACTGGCGCTCCCGGATCCGATCATCGTGATGGTGCCGACGTTATCGCTGGTCACGCGGTCCTCCTCGGTCGATGCGGGCGCAACCCAGCCGATGCTACCGACGTCGGGTGACCCGTCGCCCGTGCCGCGCGGACGGTCCGCCTCAGGCGGCCGGATGTCCGGTGCCCGTGGCCTCGGCGAGGGTGTCGGCGAGTGAGCGTGCGCCCGTGGCGATCTCGCTCGCCGCGGCGAGGTCGAGCCGCAGGTCCAGGTCGGGGGTGTCGGCAGGTCCGTCGTGGTGGGTGAGGCCGGTCTCGGTGATCACGTAGTGGAAGGCGGTGTCGCCGATACGGACCGTGACCGTGCCCGCGGGGACGAGTTCGGCGACGGCCCGCCCGAGGGGGAGCGCGAACCAGTGGGCGCGGACGGCGTCGGTGGCGCGCTGCTCGCCGAGCTGGGCGGTGCCCCAGGCCGAGAGGGTGTCGAGGACCGGCCGCAGCGCCGCGCCGGAGTCGGTGAGTTCGTAGAGCGCGGTACCCGCCCTGGGCCCGATGCGGCGTTTGGTGAGAATCCCGTCACGCTCGAGGTCCTTGAGCCGGGCGGCCAGCACATCGGTGCTGATGCCGGGCAGGTCGGCGAACAGGTCGCTGTAGCGGCGCGGGCCCGAACAGAGTTCGCGGACCACCAGCAGATTCCACCGGTCGCCGACGATGTCGAGGGCGCGGCTCACGGTGCAGTAGTGGTCGTAGCTTCGGCGTGGCACGATCCCACTGTAACCAACAACTTGGAAATACCAAGTGCAAACTTGGAAATTCCAAGTAGAGTGTGCGGCAACCACACCGAGAAGAGGTCGTTCATGCAGGTGAAGCAGTCGAGCAAGCTGTCGGGCGTGTCCTACGAGATCCGTGGACCGGTCGCCGAGCATGCCGCACGGCTGGAAGCCGAGGGGCATCACGTCGTGAAGCTCAATACCGGTAACCCGCTGCCCTTCGGCTTCGAAGCGCCCGCCGAACTGCTCCAGGACATGGTCCGCAACCTGCCGCAGTCCAGCGGCTACTCCTCGTCCAAGGGCCTGCTCTCGGCGCGCCGCGCGGTGGTGCAGTACTACCAGACCCTGGGTCTGAGCGAGATCGACGTCGAGCAGGTCTTCCTCGGCAACGGCGTCTCCGAACTGATCATGATGGCCATGACCGCGCTGCTGGAGAACGGCGACGAAGTCCTCGTTCCCGCACCGGATTTCCCGCTCTGGACCGCCGCCACCGCGCTCAACGGCGGCCGTCCGGTGCACTACATCTGTGACGAGCAGGCCGACTGGATGCCGGATCTGGCCGATATCGAAGCCAAGATCACCGACCGCACCCGCGCCCTGGTGATCATCAACCCGAACAACCCCACCGGCGCGGTGTATTCGCCGGAGGTGGTGCGGCAGATGCTGGAGATCGCGCGCCGCCACAACCTGGTGGTCTTCTCCGACGAGATCTACGACAAGATCCTCTACGACGACCTCACCCACACCGCGACCGCGGCCCTGGCCCCGGATGTGCTGTGCCTGACCTTCTCCGGGCTCTCGAAGTCCTATCGCGCGGCCGGTTTCCGCGGCGGCTGGCTGGTGGTCTCCGGCCCGGTCGAGCACGCCGAGAACTATCTCGAGGGCCTGACCATGCTGTCCGGGCTGCGTCTGTGCGCGAATGTGCCCGCGCAGCAGGCGATCCAGGCCGCGCTCGGCGGCCACCAGAGCATCTACGACCTGACCCTGCCCGGCGGCCGCCTGCGCGAGCAGCGCGACCGCGCGTGGGAGGCGCTCAACGCGATCCCGGGCATCTCGTGCGTGAAGCCCAAGGGCGCCCTGTACGCCTTCCCGCGCATCGATCTCGACATGTACAAGATCCACGACGACGAGCAATTCGTCCTGGATCTGCTGCTGCGCGAGAAGATCCACATCGTGCAGGGCACCGGCTTCAACTGGCCCCGCCCCGACCACTTCCGCATCGTGACGCTGCCCCACGCCGACGAACTCGAAGCCATCATCGAGCGCATCGGCCGCTTCCTGGCCACCTACAAGCAGTGACAATTCACCGAGTGGCACATCCTGGAGGGGATATATCCGATTCCGCCTCCAGCATGTGCCACTCGGCGGATCAGGCGGGGCGGCCGGCTGTCATGCCGCCGTCTACGACGAATTCGGCGGCGTTGCAGTAGCTGGATTCTTGGCTGGCCAGGAAGACGACCACGTCGGTGACTTCCTGGGGGGTGCCCAGGCGGGCCAGGGGGTTGGCCGCGCGATCGGCGGTGGTGCCCTCGGGGACCCCGATCATCGGGGTCAGGATTCCGCCCGGGTGCACGGAATTCACTCGAACCCCGTGCGGGGCGAGCTCGATCGCCGCGGACTTGGTCAGCCCGCGCACCCCGAACTTGGAGGCGGTGTAGGCGTGCGCGCCCGGCACGCCCTGGATCCCGGCGGCCGAGGAGATGTTCACCACCGACGCGGGCCGCGCCGCCACCAGAGCGTCACGGGCGGCGGTCAAGCCCAGGAACGGGCCGGTCAGATTGATGGAAAGCGCGCGCTGCCACTGTTCTTCGGTGTATTCGCCGAGCGGTCCGAAGTCGAGGATGCCGGCATTGTTGATCAGCACGTTCAGCTTGCCGAACCGTTCGACGGCCGCGTCCACCGCGGCCCGCCAGTCCGCGGCGCTGGTCACGTCGAGGTGGATGAACGCCGCCGCGTCACCGAGTTCGGCGGCCAGCTTCGTCCCCGCCTCGTCGGAGATGTCGCCGATGAGCACCGAGGCGCCCTCGGCCACGAACGCGCGCGCGTGCGACGCGCCCATTCCCGATGCGCCGCCGCTGATCAGGGCGACCCGCCCGTCGAGCCGTCCGCTCATGCCGTGTCCATTCGAGCCTGAGCGGAGCCCTCCGTGGTTACGCTCCGCCGCCGCCTCCGGGCTTGCCCCGCTCATGCTCGTTGCCTTCCGTCGAAATCGATGATGGTCCGCTCCGGCCGGAACACGCAGCGGGTGGAGGTGTAGATCGTGGGCATGCACTTGTTGCAGTGCACGCAGGCGGACTGGGTGCCCGCCTCGGATTGGATGCGCCGCAACAGGTCCGGTTCGCGCAGCAGCGCCCGGCCCATGGCGACGAACTCGAAGCCCTCGGCGCGGGCCAGGTTCATGGTGTCGAGATTGGTGATGCCGCCCAGCAGGATCAGCGGCATGGACAGTTCCCGGCGGAACTGGCGGGCCCGCTCCAGCAGGTACGCCTCCTGGTACGGGTACTCCTTGAGGAAGGCGCGCCCGACCACCTTGAAGCCGAGCCGTGCCGGACCGGGCAGGACCTCGGCGAATTCCTTGCGCGGCGCGTCGCCGTGGAACAGCAGCATCGGGTTGAGCAGGGAACTGCCCGCGGTCAATTCGAGCGCGTCGAGGGCGCCGTCGGCTTCGAGCCAGGCGGCCACCTGCACGCTCTCGGGGATGGTGAGCCCGCCGCGGCGGCCGTCCTCCATATTGAGTTTGGCGGTCACCGCGAGCCGGTCGCCGACGGCTTCGCGGACGGCGCAGGCGATTTCGCGGGCCAGCCGGGCCCGGTTGACCAGCGGCCCGCCCCAGCGGTCGCCGCGCCGGTTGAGCAGCGGGCTCAGGAACGAGCTGACCAGATAGTTGTGGCCGAAATGGATTTCGACGGCGTCGAATCCGGCCTGTTCGGCGAGCAGCGCGGCCCGCGCGTGCGCGGTGATGAGTTCGCGGATCTCGGCGTCGCCGGGCACCTTCATGGCCTTCATGCTCAGCGGGCTGAACAGGGGGCTGGGCGCGAGCGCGGGCACTCGGTTGGAGGCGGCATTGGCGACCGGTCCGGCGTGCCCGATCTGCGCGCTGGCGGCCGCGCCCTCGGCGTGCACGGCGTCGGTCAACTCCCGCAGTCCGGCAACGGCTTCGGGCCGCATCCAGATCTGGTGCCGGTCGGTGCGCCCGCCCGGCGCGACCGCGCAGTAGGCGACCGTGGTCATGCCGACCCCGCCCGCGGCGACCTCGCGATGGAAGTCGATGAGCTCGGGGGTGACCAGCGCCTCGGGGGTGCGGCCCTCGAAGGTGGCGGCCTTGATCACCCTGTTGCGCAGGGTGATCGGGCCGAGTTTCGCCGGTGCGAAGATGTCGTTCATGGTTGTTCTCCCGATGCGGTGAGTCCGGCCACCACGAAGGTGCGCAGGGCCGTGAGCGCCGATTCCGGCATGCCGTGATCCTCGATCTCGGGTGCGCCGAATCGCATGATGATGAGGTCGAAGGCCAGCATCCAGCGCTGCGCGGCCTGGCCCCGGGACAGTTCGGGCAGCAGCGGCGCCCAGGAATCCATCTGGAACCACGGCCCTCGCCAGGTGGTCAGATGCCGTCCCAGGACGAAGCGGGCCAGCAGCCGTAAGTGCAAGCGCCCCAGCGGATCCGCCGCCAGCGTGACGAACGGCGCGAGGATGGCGTCCACCACCGTGGGCACCGAATCGCGCCCGCCCCGCGCTCCGGCGAGTCCCTCGGCCCACAACGGCCCGAGCCGATCCTCGATGAGCGCGCCGACCAGCGCCTCCTTGGACCCGAAGTGGTAGTGCACGGCCGCCGGATTGGCCCCGGCCGCCGCGCACACCGCCCGCACCGAGACCTCGTCGTACGGCTCGGTCAGCAGCAGTTGCTCCGCCGCGGCGATCAGCCGTTCCCGCGTTCCCGCGGACACCTTCTCGACCATGCCAAGCAGTGAAACACGGTTCCATCAGTATTTCAATCAGTGATTGAAATACTGATGGAAGCGGTCCCGGTGAGCGGCTACTCGCTCTGGGCCCACGCGGCGACGGGCAGTGTCAGATACACGCCGATCGTGGCGTCGACGAACTTCTCGATATCGGCCAGCAGCCGGTCACAGCGCTCCTGCCGGTTGTCGGCGCGGCTCGCGAAGTACTTCGACCGGATCTCGATGACCACGTCCAGTCCGGACCGGTCGAACGTGCCCAACGGCCGGAAGCGAATCTCCACGTCCCCGGGCTGCAGATCCCCGTCGTAGGGCTCCTCGGGGCACTCGACCGCCTGCGACACCAGGTGGGGCAGCCATTTACCCAACTCCCGCAGGATCGTCTCGGGCAGTTCCGCCTTGTGGGTCACCTCGACGAGGGGCATCGCCCCAGTCTATGGAGCGCGATTCAGCGGGCGTCGAGGGCGCGCGCGACCAGCAGCAGCATGTCGATGATGGGCTTGGCGGCCAGACCCGGGACGGACGTGGAACCGGTGTGCTCGAGCCGTAAGACCTTCGTGGCCAGCGCTTCCCGGATCGCCGTCGCCTCGGCCTCGTACCGGGCGGGCCACCGCCGGTCGTACTCCTCGAGGATCACCGGCGCCGAGTAGGGCCGCACCTCGACGAGGAAGGCGTCGGCGATGGCGTCGTCGTCCATCGTGGCCATGGCGTCAGCGCAGGGGTCAGGAGGTGCGGACGCTGGCGATGATCTGCTTGGCCTGGTCGGCGGCGAGCTCGCCGGTGGTGCCGCGGTCGGCCAGGATGGCCAGCACCAGCAGGGCGTTCTTGGGGCCGGTGAAGGCGAAGGTGTAGATCGAGTAGGTGGTCGTGGTGCAGCCGGCCGGCTCGGGCTTCCAGCTGCCGGAGGTCTCCACCTGCTGGCCGGCGATGCCGCTCTTGGTGGTCACCGCGCTGGGCGCGCCCGCGGCGCCGCCGGACTTGTCCATGTAGCCGCCCTGGGCGGAGATCTTCGCGATCTTGAGCGCGGCCGCGGCCGGATCGCTGCCGTCGGCGCGGGTGACGTAGGCGAGCGACCGGTACGCCGAGCCGGGGCAGTAGCCGCCGCCCTCGGTGGCTTTGCCGTGCCCGGTGAACGTGCCGTCGATCCCGCTCTGCGGCACGGTGTCGGACGGGTCGCCGACCGACCAACCGCTCGGCACGTCGTAGCTGACGCCGTAGGCCGGAACGGCCACCGTCCCCGCGCCCGGCTTGGGCGCACCGGACTTGGACGGCCCGGTCGACGGTCCTCCGGAGCGGCTGGTGGGAGCCGGGCCCGTGGTGGTACCGGGAGCGGCGGTGGTGGAGCTCGACGAGTCCCGGGTCAGCGCGTACGCCGCGATCCCGCCGCCGACGACTACGATCACGGCCACGATGGCGGCCAGCACGATCCAGGTGCGATTGCCTCCGCCGCCCGGCGTGGGCTGCGACTGTCCGTACCCCGGAACGGGCTGCTGGCCAAAGTAATTCGGTGCCGACTGCTGACCCGGGTACGCACCGGGCGGGTAGCCGGGAACGGGCTGACCGGGGTAGACCGCCGCCGGATCCTGTCCCGGGTATCCCGGAATCGGCTGCTGCCCTGTGTATACCGCCGTCGGCTCATAGCCGGGCGGGTTCGGGATCGGTGTTTGGCCGGGGTAGACCGCGGTTGGTTCGTAGCCGGGCTGGTTCGGAACTGGCGCTTGCCCGGGGTAGATCGCAGTCGGTTCGTACCCAGGATGATTCGGGGCCGGTGCGTTGCCGGGGTGCACCGCCGTTGGTTCGTAGCCGGGCTGGTTCGGAACTGGCGCTTGCCCGGGGTAGATCGCAGTCGGTTCGTACCCAGGATGATTCGGGGCCGGTGTGTTGCCGGGGTGCACCGCTGTGGGCTCGTATCCGGGCTGGTTGGTCACCGGGTTCTGGCCGGGGTACGCGGCGGTCGGTTCGTAGCCGGGGTGATTCGGGACGGGCGCTGGTCCCGGGTGGACGGCCGTCGGGTCATAGCCCGGGTGGACCATGGTCGGGTCCGGCGTTATCGGCTGGTGCCCAGGGTAATTCGTGGTCGGCTGTTCGCCCCAGGCGCGGTTCGGGTCCTGCGGGGAGTGCGCGGGCGTCGCCGGGCTGTCGGGGTTGCGCCACTGATCATGGTTGTCCGTCACGGTGTTTCGCCCCTCGTCCCCGGCTCGTCGCCTGTCGGGGCCCACCCTAGCGGCTGGGTATCAGGCGTGCTCGGCGGGCGTGTCCGGGTCGGCCGGGGGCGCGGGGGACACGCGGATGACTCCCGCGTCCAGGTCGAGGCTCACGCGCGGCTGGTGCAGCTGGCCGCCGCCGTCCTCGCTGCCGTCGTCCTCGAGCTTCTTGCCGGGGAACAGTTCACCGAATACACCCACGGATCCACCATAGCCGTCAGCCGCGGTGGTAGCGCGGACCGTGATAGCCGTAGCCGCGCCGGCCCCGCGCGAACACGAAGAACAACACCGGGAACAGGAAGAACGGGAAGATGTGGGTGACGATCGCGAACACCAGCGCGAGCACCACCAGCGCGCCCGCCCCGACCGGCACCAGCGGCAGCGCGCGGCGCGGAGCGGGCGGCGCGGCCTGGACCCGCGGTGCCGGAGGTTGCGGCCGGGGTAGGTCGCCGAACAGGACAGCCAGCTCGCCCGCGGTTTTCGCGGCGTAGGCGCGTCCCACCCGGTCGTCGTATTCGGCGAGGTCGAGGCGGCCGGCCGCGAAATGCTCACCCAGCGCGGCGGCCGCCTGCTCGCGTTCCGCGGTGCCGACACGCACGGTGGGCGGTCCGTAGACCGCGGGATCGAAATCGGTCATGACATCCGCCTCGTGGGAGGGAAGGAATTTCGTTGTCCGCCAGCGTAGGCGTGTTCCCGGCGGCGCGCCTGCACGCGTTGGCGTAATCGGGCGTACGCCCGCCGACGTATCCGGCGCCCGCTCGGCGGTGGCCCGGTCGCGGGGGCCGCCGGGCGGCCCCGATGATCGGCCGCGCGAGCACTCGCAATCGCACCGTCCCGCGAGCAGTGGCGGTCGCATCGTCGAGCCAATTCCGGGTGT
Organism: Nocardia sp. CA-145437; assembly: GCF_050956485.1. Taxonomy (NCBI): domain Bacteria; kingdom Bacillati; phylum Actinomycetota; class Actinomycetes; order Mycobacteriales; family Nocardiaceae; genus Nocardia; species Nocardia sp. CA-145437. Next base: position 2,827,510 of record NZ_CP191204.1, read on the forward strand.
CGCGCACGGTGGGCGCACGAGCCCTCGAGCCGGCGGGGGTCGGCGGAGTGCTGCCGTGGTCAGGCCCCGTCGTGTGCCGAGACCGCGCGCACGGCCGCCTCGGCCTGGGCGTACGCCGCGGCCGCCAGCCGTTCCAACAGCGCGAGCTTGATCTCCGGGGCCTGGTCGGTGAGCTCGTCGAAGCGTGCGGGCGGCAGCACGGCCAGCCGGACGGTGGTCTCGGCGTACACGTCGTTGGCGTAGCGCATGTCCGCCAGCATCGAGGTCTCGCCGAACGACATGCCCGGGGTGAGGGTGATCAGCCGGTGCCGGCGGTGGTCGCGGTCGGTGAAGGTGAACCGCACCCGTCCGTCGAGGATCAGGAACAGCCCGCAGCGTTCGCTGTCGCGGGGCACGATGAGTTCGCCGCGCGCGATGGTGCGGGTCTCGAATTCCTTTGCCAGCCGCTCCCGCTCGTCGGCGGGCATGTCGGCGAGCGCGGGATGCTGGTCGACGGTGAGGGCGGCGGGCTGTCGCTGCCCGGCGGGCCGATGCTTGTCGAGCATGAGTTGTTCGCACCATTCGGTGGCGGCGTCGCGGTCGATGAACACCCGCCCGTGCACGTCGGCGGGATCCAGACTGGAGGCGAGCTGTCCGAGTTTTGCGTCCGGATCGACCAGTCCCACAGGGCAACCGGCGGTGGCCAGCTCGGTGCGCAGGTCCTCGATCATGCGGACCGCGATCGGGCTGACGTCGCCGACTTCCTTCAGATCCAGGACCAGGGCCTCGAGTTCACCGGCGGTGTCCTCGACGGCGCGCACGGCGGATTCGGCTCCGGCGAACAGCAGGTCGCCGTGCAGTTCGAAGATGCGCGCGCGGTCGCCGAATTCGTGCAGCACCGCCAGTTCGTCGGGGTCGCGGCGCAGCCGGGAGGGCGCGTCGGCGACGGTGTAGGCGGTCCGGATGGCGGTGTGCGCGGCCCGGGTCACGTGCAGGAAGTGCAGTCCCAGCCGGGTCGACAGTTCCCGGCACGCCTTGACTCCGCGCACGCTGCTGCCGTGCGCGTCCAATCGCGGTGAGTACACCGCGATTCCGATCTGTCCCGGCAGTACCGCCAGGATGCCGCCGCCCACACCGCTTTTGGCGGGCAGTCCGACGGTGGTCACCCAGTCCCCGGCCGCGTCGTACATGCCGCAGGTGGTCATGACCGAGAGCACCTGTTGGACGAGCGGTCCGGTCAGGGCGCGTTCCCGGGTGAGCGGGTTGACGCCGTTGTTGGCGAGGGTGGCGGCCATGACGGCCAGATCGCGGCAGGTGACGTCGATCGAGCACTGCCGGAAGTAGCGGTCGACCGCCTCGTCCGGTTCGACGTCGATGATGTCGGCCCCGCGCAGCAGGTATCCGATGGCGCGATTGCGGTATCCGGTGCGCGCCTCGGAGGCGTACACGTCCTCGTTCATGGTCAGTTCGCGTCCGGCGAATCGGCCGTAACTGCGCCGGATTCGGGCGAATCGGTCGGCGGCATCGGTCCCCTTGACGAGTCCGGCCGCCGCGATGGCCCCGGCGTTGATCATCGGATTGCGCGGCCGCTGGGTCCGCGGATCGAGGCTGATCTCGTTGAACGGCTCGCCGGTCGGCTCCACGTCGATGCGCCGAGCCACTTCGGCCGGCCCCTGATCGGCGAGGGCGAGCGCGTAGGTGAAGGGCTTGGAGATCGATTGAATGGTGAAGGCGGCGTCGAGATCTCCGCTGCCGTAGATACGCCCGTCCGCGGTTGCCAGGCAGATGCCGAACGAATCGGGTTGCACGGCGGCGAGTTCGGGAATGTAGTCGGCGAGCGTTCCCGACGTGTCGGCGCGACAGAGCTCGTACACTTCCTCGATGATGCGCGCCACGACGCCGCCGGAGGGGAGCACAGGCCCAGCGTAACGGGCGTAATCTGTGTTGAGCCTCACATCTGTCACGGATGTCGCAGGTGGTGTTTCGTTCCTGGCATCGGGGGCCGGAAAGGGCTCCGTAGACTGTTGCAAACACAGGAGACATCCGGAGGGAGCAATAGCCGTGGGAGTGCTTTCCCGGGTCGACATGCCCGAGGATCTGCGCCGGCTGTCGGTACCGGAGTTGCAGGAGCTGGCCGAGGAGATTCGCGAGTTCCTGGTGCGCAAGGTCGCCGTCACCGGCGGGCACCTCGGGCCGAACCTCGGCGTCGTGGAGCTGACCATCGCCCTGCACCGGGTTTTCGACTCGCCTGCCGACCCGATCATCTTCGACACCGGGCATCAGGCCTACGTGCACAAGATCCTCACCGGCCGCAAGGACGGGTTCGACACGCTGCGCAAGGAAGGCGGGCTGTCGGGGTATCCGTGCCGCGCCGAGAGCGCCCACGACTGGGTGGAGTCCTCGCACGCGTCGGCCTCGCTGTCCTACGCGGACGGGCTGGCCAAGGCGTTCGCGCTGACCCGGCAGAAGCGGCACGTGGTCGCGGTGGTCGGTGACGGCGCGCTCACCGGCGGCATGTGCTGGGAGGCGTTGAACAATATCGCCGCCGGGCAGGACCGCTCGGTCATCGTGGTGGTCAACGACAACGGCCGTTCCTACGCGCCGACCATCGGCGGTCTGGCCGAGCGGCTCGCGGGCCTGCGCACCCAGCCCGCCTACGAGCACGCGCTCGACGCCACCAAGCGGATCGTGCAGAGCATTCCGCGCGTGGGGGATTCGGCGTACTCGATGCTGCACGCCATCAAGACCGGCATCAAGGACGCGGTCGCCCCGCAGGAGCTGTTCAGTGATCTCGGGGTGAAGTACGTGGGCCCGGTCGACGGGCACGATCAGGTCCAGCTGGAGGCGGCGCTGCGTCGCGCCAAGGACTTCGGCGGTCCGGTCATCGTGCACGCGGTGACGCAGAAGGGTCGCGGGTACAAACCGGCCGAGGATCACGAGGCCGATCAGATGCACGCCATCAATCGGATCGATCCGGAGACCGGTGTGCCGGTGGGCGGCCCGTCCGGGCCGAGCTGGACCTCGGTGTTCTCCTCGGAGCTGATCGCGCAGGCCGAGCAGCGGGACGACATCGTGGCGATCACCGCCGCCATGCCCGGACCGACCGGTTTGACCCCGTTCGGAAACCGCTTCCCGGACCGCATGTTCGACGTCGGCATCGCCGAACAGCACGCCATGACCTCCGCGGCCGGCATGGCCCTGGGTGGTCTGCACCCGGTGGTGGCCATCTACTCCACCTTCCTCAACCGCGCCTTCGACCAGCTGCTCATGGATGTGGCGCTGCTGAAGCTCCCGGTGACGCTGGTGCTCGACCGCGCCGGCATCACCGGTGACGACGGCGCCTCGCACAACGGCATGTGGGACCTGTCGGTGCTGGGCATCGTGCCCGGCATCCGGGTCGCGGCGCCGCGTGACGCGGTGCGCCTGCGCGAGGAGCTGGGGGAGGCCCTGCACATCGGTGACGGGCCCACCGCGATCCGCTTCCCCAAGGGCGCTGCCGTCGAGGAGATCGAGGCGGTCGAACGTTTCGAGGATGTCGACGTGCTGCGCCTGCCCGACACGGGCGACGCCGCGTACGTGCACGCCGATGTGCTGCTGGTGGCGGTCGGCGCGTTCGCCGGGCTCGCCCTGGAGGTCGCGGATCTGCTGGCGGCCGAGGGTGTTTCGGTGACGGTGGTCGACCCGCGCTGGGTGCTGCCGGTCTCGGACACGCTGGTGAAGCTGGCCGGGAACCACCGGCTCGTGGTCACCCTGGAGGATTCGGGTCTGCACGGCGGTATCGGTTCGACGGTGTCCGCGCGGCTGCGCAGCGCGGGTGTCGACGTGCCCGCCCGCGATCTCGGTGTGCCGCAGCTCTTCCTGGACCATTCCGCGCGCGGCAAGATCCACCAGGATCTGGGCTTGGTGCCCGGTGAGGTGGCGCAGCGCGTGCACGGCTGGCTCGGTGCGGTGTCGACCGGCGACCTGACGGCCTCCGGTGATGATCTCGCCGAAGCGCTGTTGCCCGCCGTCGAGTAGCCGGCCGACCGACGCCGGGTGACCGGCTCGCAGCTCACGGACCCGCGATCCTCGGATCGCGGGTCCGTCTTTCTAGGCGGAGCTGGACTTCTCGCGTAGATTCTGTAACAGGTTACAGTTTTCTGGTCAGGAGTTCGGATGTCGTTTGTGCTGGTCGAGAAGCCGCGTCCCCAGATCGCGCTGGTCACGTTGAATCGGCCGGAGCGGATAAACGCCATGGCGTTCGATGTCATGGTGCCGCTGCGCGAGGCCCTCGAGGAGGTCTCCGCCGACAACGAGGTGCGCGTGGTCGTGCTCACCGGCGCCGGGCACGGCTTCTGCTCGGGCGCGGATCTGCAACACGCGGGCAAGGTGCCGGGTGTAGAGGGCTTGACGCGCACCACCATCGGCCGCCGCTCGATGGAACTGCTCGACAATGTGATGCTCACGATCAAGCGCATGCACCAGCCGGTGATCAGCGCCATCAACGGCGCGGCCATCGGCGGCGGCTTCTGCCTGGCCATGGGGACCGATATCCGGATCGCCGCGGAGGACGCGTACTTCCGCGCCGCGGGCATCAACAACGGTCTCACCGCCGCTGAACTCGGCATCAGCTACACGCTCCCGCGCGCCATCGGCTCGACCCGCGCCTTCGAGATCATGCTGACCGGCCGCGACGTCGACGCCGCCGAAGCCGAGCGCATCGGCATCGTCTCCCGCGTCGTCCCCGGCGACAAACTCCTCGAGGCTGCCTACGACACCGCCGACCAGATCCTGCGCTGGAGCCGCAGCGGCGGCGAACTCACCAAGCGCCTGCTGTGGAGCGGTCTGGAAGCGGGCAGCTTCGAATCCCACATGCAGACCGAGGGCATGGCCCAGCTCTACGTCCGTCTCACCACCGAGAACTTCGACGAGGCCGTCCGCGCCCGCCGCGACCGCCGCCCACCCAACTTCCTGGACTGAGCGACGGCCGGATCCCTCGGCTCCCTGCCGAGCCGAGGGGCGGATCACCGGCGGCTGCCGCTACCGGTCGGGAACAGCTGCGAGCTGCCCGAGCTGGGACCGATGACGATCTTGGGGAGCGCCGCGCTGCCGGAGATCGTGCCGTCCCCGTGGCAAGGGGCCTGCGCGGGCGGCGTGACGCTGGTCGAACCTGGCGGCGCGGCGACGACGGTGACGGTGGCGTCGGCGAAGTAGGAGCCCTTGATCACTCGGATCTTGTGCGTTCCCGAGGTGGTCGGAAACCAGGTGATCTGCGTGTAATCGTGGATCCCGTCGGAGACGCCGGTCGTCACGGTGCCCGCGACGCACGCTCCGTTGTCGAAGGCGTCCACGAAGCGGTTGGTCTCCGCTCCGTCGAGTCCGTAGTCCGTCCCGTACGGAGCGGAAATCGTGTACGCCTGGCCCACCACATACGACCCCGGCGTCACGCACGGTGCCGATGCTGCCGGGTCCGACGGGCAAGCCAGGATCTGGACCGGACCGATGTCCGCGAGCGCGATCGGCGCGGTCAACGCGGTAACCGCCGCACCAACGGCCAAAGTGGTTGCGCCCCAGCCGATATGTCGCAACGTCCGGTTCTTGTTCGCCATTCGTGAGCTCCTTCTGCATCCCCTGGGTGTGGGGGTCGGCAGAATCTATCCCGCGCGCCCCGGGTGATGAGAAGGAAGCGGAAAACCCATGTGCCCCAACTTCTTTGGGCCACAGAGCAGGGGGCCGCGAGGGTGGCTCGGCGACGTCCGCCGCTACGCCTTCGGGTAGAGGGCTTCGCTGAGGCGCGGCACGGTCAGGGCGCGCTGCCAGGGGCGGGCGCCGCCGACGGAGAGGAAGTCCTCGATGAGGGTCGGGGCCTCGCCGTTGGTGACGGATTTGGGGAGGCCGTCCCAGCACATGCGGCGGAGCAGGTCGGGGGTGAGGAGGTTTTCGACGGGGACCGCGACCTCGGTGGAGAGTTCGGTCATGGCGGCGCGGGCGCGTTGCAGGCGGGCGGCGGCGGCCGGGTCGCGGCGTTCCCAGCGGTTGACCGGGGGCGGGCCGTCGAAGGGCTGGGTGAGCGGGGGGAGCTCGGTGTCGGGGAGGGCGCGGGCGCGTTCGACGGCGCCGAGCCATTCGCGGGAGTAGCGGCGCTGGCGGGGGCCGCCGAAGATCGGCAGGGCGCGCAGGGCGGCGATGGTCTTGGGCTCGCTGGTGGCGGCCGAGACGATGGCCGAGTCGGGGAGGATGCGGGCCGGGGCCACGTCGCGCAGGCGCGCCAGGCGGTCGCGGGTCGTCCATAGTTCGCGGACGATGGCGAGCTGGCGGGTGCGGCGCAGGGTGTGGATGCCGGAGGTGCGCCGCCAGCGGTCGGCCTTGGGGCCGGAGGGTTCGGCGGTGCGGACGTGCTCGAATTCCTGTGCGGCCCACTCGGATTTGCCCTGGTCGGACAGGTCGGCGGCGACGGCGGCGCGCAGTTCGAGCAGTAATTCGACGTCGAGGGCGGCGTAGTTCAGCCAGTCGTCGGGCAGCGGGCGGGTGGACCAGTCGGCCGCGCCGTGGCCCTTCTTCAGTTCGCGGCCCAGCAGCTTCTCGACCATGGCGGCCAGCCCGACCCGCTCGTATCCGGCCAGGCGTCCGCCCAGCTCGGTGTCGAACAGTTCGGCCGGGTACAGCCCCAGCTCGGCGAGCCCGGGCAGGTCCTGGTCGGCGGAGTGCAGCACCCATTCCAGGCCGTTGATGGCGTCCGCGAGCGGGGCCAGGTCGCCGTCGACGGGGATGGGGTCGATGAGGAAGCTGCCGGCGCCCTCACGGCGCAGCTGGATCAGGTAGGCGCGATTGGAGTAGCGGAAGCCGGAGGCGCGCTCGGCGTCGACCGCGAGCGGGCCGGTGCCGGCGGCGAGGCGGCGGGCGGCCGCGACCACTTCGGAGGCAGAGTCCAGTACCGGCGGTACACCGTCCACTGGCGCGAGCAACGGTACCGCGGCAGTGGCTTCGGGTTCATCTGGTACGGACATGGTCTTGAACTCTACGGGTTGGGCAAGGGCGAGCCGCGTCACGTCGGTGAAACGACCGGCCGTGACACTGCGTCGGGCCATGGGGAATCGTACTCATCGGCTAGCGATTTCGTTGCAGTACAGATGTTCTCGCAGGCGAGAGGGGGTTTCCCGCCCGGACGGGCGGGAATTCGGCGAGCGGTGGGCGCGACCGGGGCCGCAACTACTCGGTGCCCTCGCCCCGGCGCACGTCCAGTCGGGTGACCCCGGCGGGCGGCAGCCCGGCCGCGTAGGCCAGCACCTCGCAGAACGCCTCCACGTGCGGGCGCAGGTTGGTGTCGGTGACGGTCCAGGAGGCCCGTACCTCGAGCTGGTGGGCGCGTGGCGGCCCGGCGATGTCGCCGTAGCGGACCGAGCTGGTGGCGGTCACCGTGCCGCCCAGGGCGGTGAACGGGGTGCGCGAGTCGAGCGCGTCGACCAGCCAGCTCCACGCCACCTCGGGCAGCAGGGGGTCGGCGGCGAGGGCGGAGTCGATATCGGCCTGGCAGTACGCGACCAAGCGGAACACGCCGTGCCAGGCGTCCTGCCCGGCCGGGTCGTGCAGCAGGATCAGGCGGCCGAACGCGTCGCCGTCGGAGTCGACGGGCACCACATTGCTGTCGGGTCGCGTGACTTCCGCGCCGAGGGCGTAGGAGTACGGCGCCAGGCGCTGGGGCGGGCGGATCGGTGCGAGTTCGATGCGGGGATGCACTGACGCGGTTCCCATGGCCTCGACCGCGGCGCGGAACCGGGCTGGTTCTTCGGGCTCCGGGGTCGGGGCAGCGCCGTCGCGGAAGTCGAGCGGTGTCACGAAACGCAACCGTAGACCTCTCGGGCACCCAGCAGTGCGAGGCGCGCCGCCGCGCCCCTTTACGATGGGCGGCGATGACTACTCACGCCCGCCGCCAGCTGACCGATGCCCCGTTCCTCGCCGCCGCCACCGGTGGCGTGCCGCATCGGCGTCCGGTGTGGTTCATGCGACAGGCCGGTCGGTCCCTCCCCGAGTACCGGGAGGTGCGTGCCGGAATCGGCATGCTGGAATCGTGTTTCGACCCGGAACTGGTGTGTGAGATCACCATGCAGCCGGTCCGCCGCCATCAGGTCGACGCGGCAATCCTGTTCTCCGACATCGTGGTTCCGCTCAAGGCCGCGGGCATCGACCTCGACATCGTGGCCGGTGTCGGCCCGGTCGTGGCCGACCCGGTGCGCACCGTCGCCGACGTGCGCGCCCTGCCGCGGCTGCGCCCCGAGGACGTGGGCGCGGTCACCGCGGGCGTGAAGCTGCTGCTCGACGCCCTGGGCGAGACCCCGCTCATCGGATTCGCCGGTGCCCCGTTCACTTTGGCGTCGTACCTGGTCGAGGGCGGGCCCAGCAAGAACCACGAGCGCACCAAGGCGATGATGCTCGCCGACCCCGAGACCTGGCACCAGCTGCTGGGCGTGCTCACCGACATCACCATCGAGTTCCTGCGCGCGCAGATCGCCGCGGGCGTGGACGCGGTGCAGCTGTTCGACTCGTGGGCGGGCGCGCTGTCGCTGGCCCAGTACCGCGAATACGTTATGCCGCACTCGGAACGGGTCTTCACCGAGATCGCCGACGCCGGCGTGCCGCGCATCCACTTCGGTGTCGGCACCGGAGAACTGCTGGGCGCCATGGGCGAAGCGGGCGCGGATGTCGTCGGCGTCGACTGGCGGATCCCGCTGAACGAGGCCGCCCGCCGGGTCGGCCCCGGAAAAGCGTTGCAGGGCAACCTGGATCCGGCCGTCCTCTTCTCCGGACCCGCTGCCATCGACGCGGAGGTCCGCCGCATCGCCCGCGAGGCCGACGAGGCGATCACCCTCGGTGCGAAGGGTCACATCTTCAACCTGGGCCACGGTGTCCTCCCCAACACCGACCCGTCGGTCATCACCGACACCGTCGCCCTGATCCACAGCCTCCCCACCCCGCTCTGACCACGGCGGTGCGGGCCTGAGCGCTGCTCTCGGGCGACGTCGGCGCGGCACCCACGAGCGCGTGCGGGCGACCGGTCGGGCCGCTGTCGCCGGTCGCCGGCTCGGTGTGGAAGATCCGCCGGGCGAGATCGCTCGGTCGCGCTCGGACGGTCACAGCGGGCCGGTCGGGCGATGATCCTTCGGACGCTCCCGCGCGTGGACGATGGCCGGTCCGGGTTGGCGCGTACGGGTACGCCAGGGCGCGGGAACAGGCTCGCGGACGTGGCACCGACGCGGGGCGGGCCGGGCGGCGGGAGTAGGTTTGGCGTCGGAGCGGCTCGACGTCGAGGTGCGGGTCGCGCGCTGCGAGCCGTGCGTTCGCGGCGGTGACGAGCGGGCGAGGAGTGGTCGATGCGGGTCGCGGTGGTCGGTGGCGGGATCAGCGGGCTGGTGGCCGCGTACCGGCTGCGTCAGGCCCTGGGGGAGTCGGCGGAGCTGGTGCTCGTCGAGGAGCGCGACCGGGTCGGGGGGATTCTGCGGACCGTCGACATCGACGGGGATCCGGTGGATCTGGGGGCCGAGGCGTTCGTGGGACGACGGCCCGAGATCCCGGAATTGATGCGGGAATTGGGGATCGAGGATCAGCTCGTGTTCCCGGCCGGAAAGCGGCCCCTGGTGTGGTCGGAGGGGACCGGGCATCGCCTGCCCGAACGCACCCTGATGGGTATTCCCGCCACACCGGAATCGCTTGCGGGACTGGTGGATGCGGACACCCTGGCCCAGGTCGAAGCGGAGCCCTCGCGGCCGCTGTGCTGGAAGCCGGGCGCGGATGTCTCGGTGGGGGACCTGGTCGGTGACCGCTTCGGCGAGCAGGTGGTGCGTCGCAGCGTCGACCCGCTGCTCGGCGGAGTCTATGCGGGCCTGGCGAATTCGATCGGCGTGCGCGCCGCCCTGCCCACCCTGGCCGCGGCCCTGGATCGGGGCGCGACCAGCCTGACCCGGGCCGTCTCCGAGGCCCTCCCGCCCCCGAGTACGGCCCCGGTGTTCGGCGGCATCCGCGACGGCTACCGCGTCCTGCTCGACGCCCTGCGCGCCGCCGCCGACGTGAAGTCCGAAACCGGCACCGCCGCAACCCGTCTCACCCGCACCGCGACCGGCTGGCAGCTGGACCCGATCGGCGAGGTGGACGCGGTCGTGCTCGCGACCCCCGCCCCCGTGACCGCGCGTCTCCTGCGCGAGGTGGCCCCCGACGCCGCCGACCTGGCCGCCGGTATCGAACTCGCCTCCTCGGCCGTGGTCGCCCTGACCCTGCCCGCCGACACCGCCCTGCCGGACAACTCCGGCATCCTCGTCGCCACCGGTGAACCCTTGCGCGCCAAGGCCTTCACTCTTTCCAGCCGCAAATGGCCCCACCTCGCCACCCGTGACGTGGCCCTGGTCCGCGCCTCCTTCGGCCGCTTCGGCGACGACTCCACCCAGTCCTGGTCCGACGCCGCCCTCACCACCGCCGCCGTCGAGGATCTCGCCACCGTCACCGGCGCCGACATCCGCCCCCTGCACGCGGTCGTCCAACGCTGGCCCGGCGGCCTCCCGCAGTACGCCCCCGGCCACGTCACCCGCATCCTCGACCTGCGTTCCACCACAACGGATCTCCCCGGCCTGGCCCTCGCGGGCGCCTACCTCGACGGCGTCGGCGTCCCGGCCTGCGCCGCCAGCGGCAGCAAGGCCGCCGCCCGCATCGCCGCCCACCTGGCCTGAGGCGCTCGCCCTGATCCTCGGCGGCTGGATCCCCACTCGGCCGTGCCGACCCGCCGCTGAGGATGGCCTGCGCCACTGGATATCTGCCGCCGCGGGAACGCCCTGCGGCGCTCGCCCTGATCCTGTTGGGGGCGGATCCCCGCCCGGCCGTGCCGACGCGCGGCTGAGGATGGCCTGCGCCACTGGATATCTGCCGCCGCGGGGACGCTCTGCGGCGCCGGATATCCGCCGAGCGTGCCCGGCGGTGCGCGCCGGTGGTGTCAGTGATCGTCGAGTGTCATCGTGCGACGAGGTCGGCCGGGTCGGTGTTCGCGCCGCACACGACAACCGCCACCGTCTCGCCGGGCGAGGGGACGTAGACGCCGGACAGCAGGGCTGCCAGGGCGGTCGCGGCTCCGTGTTCGACGGCGAGTCGCCGAGTGTCCCACAGGGTTTGGCGGGCGGAGGCGATCTGCTCGTCGGTGACCAGGACCGACCGGACGTCGCCCGCGGCGGCGGCGGACAGGGCGATGGGGGTGACGCGGCGCGCGCCCAGGGAGTCGGCGGCGACGGAGTCGATGTCGACGTCGACGGGTGCCCCGGCGGCGAGGGCGGCGTTGAAGGCGCGGCAGTTCTCGGGTTCGACGGCGACCACCCGCACGCCGTGGTGGTTGGCGGACACCGTGATTCCGGCGAGCAACCCGCCGCCACCGACCGCGACCAGCACGGTGTCGAGGTCCGGGAGCTGGGCGACGATCTCCTCCAGGAGGGTCCCCGCGCCCGCCGCGATGTACGGGTCGTCGTAGGCGTGGGAGCGCAGCGCCCCGCTGACCGCCGCGAACCGCTCGCATTCGGCGGCCGCCTCGGCGTATCCGCCGTTGCCGCACAGCACCTGCGCGCCGTGCGTCCGGAGCCGAGCCAGTTTGACGGCGGGGGTGGCGTCGGGCAGGAACACCGTGGCGCTGGAGCCCACCAGTCGCGCCGCCCACGCTCCCGCCACGCCCGCGTTACCGCCGGAGGCCAGCGTGATGCCGACCCTCGGCAGCCGCCCCCGGGCCTGGTGCGCCAGCACGAAATTCGCGGCCCCCCGCGCCTTGAAACTGCCCGTGTGCTGCATGTGCTCGAGCGCCAGCCAGACGTCCCCGGCCACCGGCACCGTCTCGGTGTCCGCCCGGGCGAGCACGACGGACCGGGTGTGTCCGGCGATCCGTTCGGCCGCGGTCGTCACGTCGGCATGGGTCAACTGCACGTGCGCTCTTTTCGCTCGATCTGGTCAGACTTCCGGTCGGGCACGTTGTTCCGCGCGCACGGCCTGCGGGAACCCCCGGGCCGATCGACCCCCTGGTTACACTGTAACTTACGATGGATACATGCCCAGGAACTCCCAGTCGCTGGCCGAGGCGACTCCCGAGGCGATCGCCCGCGCGGGGTTGGAGATCATCGAATCCCGAGGCGCGAGCGAGCTGAGTTTCCGCGGCATCGCCGCGCATCTGCGGGTCTCGCACACTACCGTGGTGCGCCGCGGCGGCGGCGATTTCAACGGCCTGGTCGAACTCGTGGCGGACGTCCTGGCCCTGGACCTCCCCGAGGTTCCGCCCGGCTCCGGCGACTGGTCGGAGTCCACCGAGCGCCGGTTCTCGGCCTGGTACGACCTGCTCACCGCCTACCCGGGCCTGGTCATGCTGCGCGGCCCGCGCCCGTGGGTGGGTCACCGCATCCTGGCCCGGCTCACCGAACCGCAACTGGCCGACAACATCTCGCTCGGGCTGACCCCGGAGCAGTCGTTCTTCGCCTACCGCGAGTGCTATCTCTACACGCTGGGCTGCGCGAGCCTGGTCGAGTTCCGCGACCGCAAACCCACCCAGCTCGCCACCCGGGGCCGCCTGGCCGCCCTGGATCCCGATGAATTCCCGATCATGGCAACCCATCTGGACACCGTCACCGAATTGCTCACCAGCGACGCCGTCTTCCACGACGGCCTGCGCCGCATCATCGCCTCCTGGGCGGCCACCGCCCGCTGAATCCGCTGTCCGTCCTGCCCGATTCCGGGCGGTCGGAGGGGCAGTGGCACGATGGGGGCCATGGCGCGACTCGACTTCAAGGCCCTCAACGACACCATCCGCTACCTCATGTTCTCGGTGTTCCAGGTGGAGCCCGGCGAGCTCGGTGAGAACCGCACGGCGGCGATCAAGGAGGCCACGGCCTTCTTCGAGTCGCTCGAGGAGCGCGGTGTCGTGGTGCGCGGCATCTACGACGTCGCGGGTCTGCGCGCCGACGCCGACTTCATGATCTGGTGGCACGCGGAGCAGATCGAGGATCTACAGGCCGCGTACTCCGATTTCCGCCGCGTCACCGAGCTGGGCCAGATCTCGAACCCGGTGTGGAGCCAGGCCGCGCTGCACCGCCCGGCCGAGTTCAACAAGTCCCACATCCCCGCGTTCCTGGCGGGCGAGGAGGCGGGCAACTACATCTGCGTGTACCCGTTCGTGCGCTCCTACGACTGGTACCTGCTGCCCGACGAGGATCGTCGCAAGATGCTCGCCGACCACGGCAAGGCCGCCCGCGACTACCCGGACGTGCGCGCCAACACGGTCGCGTCCTTCGCCCTGGGCGACTACGAGTGGATCCTCGCGTTCGAGGCCCCGGAGCTGCACCGCATCGTGGACCTGATGCGCGATCTGCGCGCCACCGAGGCGCGCCGGCATGTGCGCGAGGAGATTCCGTTCTTCACCGGTCCGCGCGTGGAGCTCGAGCAGCTGATCAACGCGCTGCCCTGACGTGTTCGGCGGGTTGCCGCGGCGGTCGTTGCCGCACGGTAACCCGCTGCCTGCCCGCAGAATTCGGGGCATGCGCGACATCGGGGGCCGCCCATAGAGTTTCTGCGAGCCGATCCGCCTGTGCCGCCCGAGGGGTGTGGCCCGCGCGTGGTCGGTTCGACGCGGTAGCGCTTGTTTGCGGGCGCGGGACATCTCTCGCCCTCGAACACGTGCTCCCCGCGGCGCATCGCGACTGGCCGGGTTCGAGAAGCCACATCTGACAGTTGCCGGTCGATAGCCTCAATAGGTGCACACCCTCGACTCCGCGATCGTCGACATCAATGACGCCATCGTGCACGGCGTTCATCATCCTCACCGCGAATCCGGTGAGGTCGGAGCGTCGCGGCGCCGACATCACCCGGCGCTCGCTCGAGCAGACCCTGGGCGCGTGGTCGGGTCACACGCTGACGGTGATCGTGGTGATGCTCGCGTTCAGTTCTCTGATCGGCAATTACTACTACGGGGAGGCTGATGTCGAATTCCTGACCACCAGCCGGCCGGTGCAGCTCGGTTATCGAATGCTGGTGCTGCCGGCCGTATTCGGCGGTGCGCTGGGGTCACCGAACCTGGTGTGGAATCTCGTCGATGTATTCATGGGCGTGATGGCGCTGGTCAATCTGGCCGCGAAAGATCCGGTATATGTGCACAACTCGGATATAGCGGACCCGTCGGGTGTCGAATGCCGGCAGGACTCGCCGATGCGGCAGTCGGCATGGGAGCCCGACAGACTACTGTGAGCGCGATCGATTGGTCTGCAAGTTTGTCTCTACCGACATCGGAGGGCTTTGCATGGCGAAAGAATTGACGCAACTCGAGCTGCTGACCGAATTGGAACCGGTCGTCGGCCAGAATATCGATCGGCACCTCGCCATCGCCAAGGAGTGGAATCCGCACGATTACATTCCGTGGGACGAGGGCTACAACTTCGCCGCGATGGGCGGAACCGATTGGGAGCCCGGGCAATCCAGGCTCTCGGAGGTCGCCAAGGTCGCGATGATCACCAATCTGCTCACCGAGGACAATCTTCCGTCCTACCACCGCACCATCGCCGAGAATTTCTCGATGGACGGCGCGTGGGGCACCTGGGTGGGCCGCTGGACGGCCGAGGAGAACCGCCACGGCATCGCCATGCGCGACTACCTGGTCGTCACCCGTGCGGTCGATCCGGTCGCGCTCGAGCACGACCGGATGGTGCACATGACCCGCGGCGTGAACGCGCCCGTGGGCTTCGGCGGGGTGATGGACCAGGTCGCCTATGTCACCTTCCAGGAGCTCGCCACCCGCGTCAGCCACCGCAGCACCGGCCGCGTGTGCGAGGACCCGGTCTGTGACCGCCTGCTCGCCCGCATCGCCGCGGACGAGAACCTGCACATGATCTTCTACCGCAATGTCGCGGGGGCCGCGATCGACCTCGCCCCGGATCAGGCCATCGAATGCATCAATTCGGTGGTGATGAACTTCGCGATGCCGGGCCACGGCATGCCGAACTGGCGGCGCAACGGCGTACTCATGGTCAAGCACGGCATCTACGATTTACGGCAGCACCTCGACGAGGTCCTGTGGCCCGTGCTGAAGATCTGGAAGATCTTCGAGCGCGACGACTTCACCGCGCGCGGCGAGAAGGCCCGGGAGGAACTGGGCCTGTACATGGAGAACCTCGAGAAGGACGTCATCCGATTCGAGGAACAGCGGGCCCGCATCCTGGCGCGGGAAGCGGCCAAGGCCGAGAGCGGTCTCGCCGCCAGCCGGTGAGCTCAGCTGGTGGAGTCCTCCGCGGGCCGCAGTCGCAGTGAGAGGGAGTTGATGCAGTAGCGCTTGTCCGTGGGCGTGGGGTAACCCTCGCCCTCGAACACGTGCCCCAGGTGACTGTGGCAGTTGGCGCACAGCACCTCGACGCGTCGCATGCCCAGGGAGTCGTCCTCCACCAGCACCACCGCGTCCGACTCGGCCGGGTCGAAGAACGACGGCCAGCCGCAGTGCGAATGGAATTTCTCGGTGCTGCGGAACAATTCGGCCCCGCAGGCCCGGCAGGAGTAGACGCCCTCGGTCTCGGTGTCGGTGTATTCGCCCGTGAACGCCCGCTCGGTGCCCGCTTCGCGCAGGACGCGGTATTCGTCCGGGGTCAGTTTGGTGCGCCATTCCTGCGGGGTGAGCTGGATGCGCGGGACCGGCAGAGCGGTCGGGGTGGGTTCGGCGTCGGAACTCATGGCTCCACGCTAGTACGCCGCGCCTGCCTTGGTCCGGGGCGCGACGACCGGTTCCGGTTCGGCGGCGGCCCACTCGGGGTGCATCCAGGCCGGGTCCAGGGACTTGCCGGCCCGCAGCCGGCCCTCGCGCTTGGCGGCCAGGTAGCGATCACCGAGGACGCAGAACGCGACGATGAGCAGCAGGCCCCAGCCGAAGGTGGTGCGCAGGTACTCGACCACGCGGCCGGGGTGCTGCCAGCGGTCGGAGAGCCACTTGTCGTAGGACATGAACCCGAACACCGCGACCCAGGCGGGCCAGTTGCGCATCACCGAGTTCGGCAGCACCACGGTCATCAGCAGCGGGAACAGGTACATCGAGTAGTACATCTGGCCCAGCGAGCCGAGCAGCAGGGTCGCGGTGATCATGATGCCCGCCGAGGTGCACACGAAGAACACCTCGTCCTCGCGGTAGTAGCGGTACAGCATCCACAGCGTGAGCGCCACGATGGCGGCCATGGCGATCCGGATGACCCAGACCAGCCAGTCGGCGACGCCGTAGTAGGCGCCGTTGCCGACGATCGCGCTGTTGAAGTAGTCGCGCGACTCGGTCAGGTAGGGCAGCGTGTGCGACCAGAACTGGTCGAAGTCGACGATCAGCGGCCATGCGATCAGGTTGAGCGCCACCGGGATTCCGAGCGCGGTGATGAACACCTTCCACTGCCCGCGGGCCAGCGCGATCAGCAGCAGCGGCGCCAGCAGCGGCCCCTTGACCGCGATCGCCAGGCCGAGCGCGACGCCCGCCCACAGATCCTTGCGCTTCAGGATCAGGGGGATGAACACCATCATCGACAGGAACAGGCAGCCGTTGATATTGGTGAACACCAGCGTGTTCGTGACCGTCTCGGAGGCGAACATGCCCAGCAGCAGCGCGGGCGCGGCCACCGACTTCAGCGAGTAGTCGAACAGCTTGAGCAGCAGGTACCAGGCCAGCAGGATGGCGATCGCGTTGACCAGGATGAACCCCCACCGCGACTTCTCCGGGTCCAGGATGGCCAGCGGCGAGATCAGCAGCGTCCCGCTCGGCGGGTACAGGTAGTGGGGGTCGGTGGTGTCGTAGTTCTCACCGTAGATGGCGTGGTGGTTGAGGAACGCCAGCGAGGCGTTGTACACCGGACGGAAGTCGTCGGTGATGAACCCGTTGACAGCCTTGATGAACACCCGGTTCAGCACCGTGAGTATCGCGAACGGCCACAGGACGAAGTTCAGTACTTCGGATGTGGTGCGAGCGGTGCGGGGCTCGAGCTGGCGAAGGAACACTCGGGCACGGTACACCGAATCCCCGCGTCACACATGCGCCGACTCCCCCGCCTCCCCGAATATTCAGCGGGTGGCTCGGGTCCCGTCGCCGGTTTCGCATCCGTGCCGGCGGCTGGGAGCCGAACCGATTCTGGGCGTACCCGGGGAGTTACCCCGACCGTTGCGAGATCAGTGGTCGCGTTGGCCTACGGAGGGACAGCTCGACGCACCATCGTCGCGAAGGTCGGCCTTGCCGGACCAGGGTGTCGGCCGCCGCTGAGGGACAGCCGACGGGTCGTCGCCGGCGCGGTCGGCCATAGTCGATGGAGGTTGCCGGTCCCTATTCTCGAGCCCGCGAAGGCGCGCGGCCGCGGTGTCAGGCGGGGCACGCGGTGCCGTCGGCGGGGAGCTTTCCTTCCTTCAGGTAGTCGGCGAGGGACTGCTGGGCGCAGCCGGAGTGGGCGAAGGTCGGGTGGCCCCAGCCCTGCCAGACGACGGTGGCGGTGCGGGCTCCCGCGGTGCCGAGGGCACCGGTCACGGTGGGGCGCCCGTCCTGGCCGGTGACCGGGTCGGCGCTGCCGCCGATGACCAGCACCGGAAGGGTGAGCTTGTCGGGCAGTGCCATGGGGGTGGCGGCGGGCCAGGCCGAGCAGGCCATCAGGTCGATGGCCGCGACCTTGCCGAACACCGGATAGTGGGTGGCCCAGGCGGTTTCGAGTTCCTTGGCCTTGCCGGGGGTGGAGGGCTCGTGATTGTCGGTGCAGCGGTTGACGTATTCGCCGTCGGTGGCGATCGCGGCGGTGGCGCGCAGCACGAACGGGGTGATCGGGCCGCGGTCGCCCTTGCCGAGGGCGGTCAGGGCGTCGGCGAATTCGGTGATCTGCTGGTTGCCGTGGGCGCGGGAGTCGCCGAGGTAACCGCTCAGCGTGGTCACGAACGCGGAGGCGGACAGATCGGGCAGCTGCCCGGCGGCGGCCCGGTTGGCGAGGTCGACGACCGTCGCGCGCGGATCGGCGCCGAGCGAGCAGTTCAGGGAGGCGCAACGCTGCGCGTAGGCGGTGAGCGCGGCCTCCTGGCCCTTCACCTTCTGCTCGGCGCGCCCGTTGGCGTCGAGCCCGACAGCCTGGGGCGAGTCGAGGATCAGACGGCCCAGTTTCGGTCCGTACTTGCGCGCGTAGTTCAGCGCCACGTTCGCGCCGGTGCCGGTGCCCAGCAGCGCGATGTGGTCCACCTGCAACTGCTTGCGCAGCTGTTCGATGTCGTCGGCGGCGTGCGGCGCGTCGTAGAGGCCCTGGCCCGGGGCCAGGAAGTCCAGGCAGGCCACGGTGGCCTCGCGGCCGGCGGTCGCCATGGCGTCCACGGGATCGGTTGTGCCGCGCGTGAATTGGGCCTGGTCGGCCAGCACCCGGCGTTGCGGGTCGGTCATACAGCTGACCGGCACCGAGCTGCCGATGCCGCGCCGGTCCACCGCGATGACGGGCCGCGCGGCCAGCAGCGCGCTGGCGGGCCCGGCCGCGAGTCCGGCCAGGGTGGAGGTGGAGGACCGGTCGGATCCGGAGGTCAGCACCAGCGGCGCCACGTCCTTGGGCGTCCGGTCGTAGCGGGCGCGCAGCACCGCGTTCTTGAAGATGCCCGACACATTGCCCGCGATATCGATCTGCGCGGTGTACTCGGCGCATTCGAGCACCAGACCCTGCGGCGGCGCGCCGAGCGAGAGCAGGCTGAACGTCGGTGCGGTGCAGTCCTTCCACTGCAATTCCGCCTTGGGCACCTCGGGTGCGGGCGGGGGCGTGTCGGCGGGCGCGGTGGTGGGGGCGTTTCCGGCCTGGTGCGGGTGTTCCACGGCGACGGCGGGCCGGTCGGACGGCCCGGCCCCGCAGGCGGTGGTCACCAATACCGTCAGTGTCGACGCCAGCAGAGCGGCCCGAGTCCAGCGCATGCGCTACAGCCTGCCAGGTCGGGCACGCGGTTTCAGCCTCGGGTGCGGGCGCGTTGGACATCGGATGCAATCCGCGTCGGGTGCGGGATGCAATCCGCGTCAGGTGCGGGATGCGATCCGCGTCGGGTGCGGGATGCGATCCGGGTGCGGGCGCGGACGGGTTCTGTGAGCTGAATCGCATTCGGCACATGCTGCGTAAAGCCCCACGCGGGCCCGGATCTACGCTGACGCAGTGCAGAAACGCCTCGTCGACAGCCACCCGGAGGTTCCGGCCGACCAGCTCGTGGCCCAGATGGTTCCGCCGCCCACCTTCGACGAGGTGAGCTTCGGTTCCTACATCCCGGATCCGAAGGAACCGTCGCAGGCCGCGGCCGTGCTGAAGGCCGAACTGTTCGCCGATCAGGTCACCAAGCTGCGTAAGGCAGCGGACAAGAAGAGCCTGTTCGGCAAGAAGAAGCCGGTGCAGGGCATCGGCCTGTATCTCGACGGCGGCTTCGGCGTGGGCAAGACCCACCTGCTGGCCTCGATCTTCCACAGCGTGCCGAACCCGAAGTCGTTCGGCACCTTCGGTGAGCTCACCAATCTGGTTGGCGCGCTGGGCTTCAACAACGCCGTGGAGCGGCTGTCGGCCAACAGCGTGCTGTGCATCGACGAGTTCGAGCTCGACGATCCGGGCGACACCATGCTGGTCTCGCGGCTGCTGACCGAGCTGACCGCGCGCGGCGTCTCGGTGGTGGCGACCTCCAACACCCTGCCGGGCCAGCTGGGCGAGGGCCGTTTCGCGGCGCAGGACTTCCTGCGCGAGATCAAGAAGCTGGGTTCGCTGTTCGAGCCGATCCGCGTGGACGGCCCCGACTACCGGCACCGCGATCTGCCGCCCGCCCCGGAGCCGACCTCGCAGGAGCTGCTGGTCGAACGGGCCACGGCCACACCGGATTCCACGCTCGACGACTTCGACGAGCTGTTGAAGCACCTGAGCACCCTGCACCCGTCCCGCTACGGCGCGCTGATCAGCGGCGTGTCGGCGGTGTACGTCTCGGGCGTGCACCCGGTCACCGATCAGGCTGTCGCACTGCGCATCGTGGTGCTGGCCGACCGGCTCTACGACGCGGGTACCCCGGTGACGGTGTCGGGCGCGAAGCTGGACGAGATCTTCACCCAGGAGATGCTCGACGGCGGCTACCGCAAGAAGTACCTGCGCGCGATCTCGCGTCTGCTGGCGCTGTCGCGTTTCGAGGCTCCGGTTCACGCCTGATCCGGTTCCGGTGGGCTCGGGGTCTCCGGTGAGATCCCGGGCGTTGCCCACCCCGGTGGCTTTCATAGTTTGCCGGGGTAATAGATTTCGGTGGTCAGCCAAAACCGGGTCGAATTCGGTTTTCGGCCCCGGAAGGGAGCCCCACCTTGCGTAACCGTGCTGTTCAGGCCGCCGCGGCGGTCACCATCGCCCTGTCCGCGAGTCTCGGTTCGGTGGCGACCGCCTTCGCCGCCGACCCGCCGGCCGCCACCAGCAGCGTGCTGGTCAACACCGACGGCCGGGCCCTCGGCCTGACCGGTGTGCTCAACGCCCGCGACGCCGGCGGCTACCGGACCGCTGACGGCCACACCGTGCGCACCGGCCTGGTCTTCCGCACCGGCGAATTGAGCAAGGCCACCGACGCCGACCTGGCCAAGCTCACCGCCGACAACGTGGTCTCCGTACACGACCTGCGCACCAGCTATGAGCAGCTGATGGGTCGGGACAAGGTGCCCGCCGGCGCCACCGAGCACCACGACGACATCATCGGCCAGGCCCCGCCGCAGGTGCTGGCCTCCACCCTGTCCGCGGGCACCGCCCTCTACAGCGCCTTCATCACCGCGCCCGGCGCGAACGAGGGCTTCGCGAACGTGCTGCGCGACATCGCCTACAACCCCGGCGGCGTGCTGTTCCACTGCACCGCGGGCAAGGACCGCACCGGCTGGACCTCGGCGGTGCTGCTCACCCTCCTGGGCGTGGACAAGGACACGGTCTACTACGACTACCTGCTGTCGAACTACTACCGCGGCGCCAAGGACGGCGACATGCTCAACGGCGTGACCGCCTCGGCGCTGGACTCGGCCTTCGACCAGGCGACCAAGAGCTATGGCAGCTTCGACGGCTACGTGCGCGACGGGCTGAAGCTGACCGACGCGGACATCGCCGCACTGAAGGCGAAACTGCTGGCCTGACAAGGCGTTTCACACTGCGTGAGCAGCACGGTCGAGCGCCGGGCGGGTGATCCCGCCCGGCGCTCGCCGTGTTTGTGATCCAGATCAAAGTGGTTGACGACCCCGCCGCGTCACCGCTACCGTTCGAGTCCTCATGGGTTTCGGTTTCCTTTTCTTGTGATCGCGTCGCCGCGTTGAGCACCTGCTCCGCCGCGACTCCCTCCCCACGTGTATCCGCTGGTCAGTGGCTCGTATTCGCCTGTCGGCGACAGATTTTCGCGTGGGTTCCGCCACGATCCGGCTCGTCCGCGAGCCAGAACAGGAGACCCCTGTGCCTACCCTCCAACCCTCCGCGGTATCCCAGCTGACCCTGTCCGGCGTCACCAAGCGCTACACCGATCGCGTGGTGCTCGACGAGGTGAGCCTGTCCATCCGGCCCGGTGAGAAGGTCGGCATCGTCGGCGACAACGGGGCCGGGAAGTCGACTCTGTTGCGGCTCATCGCCGGTCGCGACCGGCCCGACAACGGTGATGTCGTCGTGCGGGCGGCGGGCGGTGTCGGCTATTTGACGCAAACCCTGGAGCTCCCGCCCGCCTCGACCGTCGCCGACGCGATCGACCTGGCGCTCAGCGATTTCCGGGACCTGGAGTCCCGGATGCGCACGGCCGAAGCCGATCTCGTCGCCCCGGGCCCGCTCGGCAAGCGGCTCGCCGCGTACACCGATCTGGTGGCCCGCTTCGAGGCGCGCGGCGGCTACACGGTCGATGCCCGGGTGGACGCGGCCCTGCACGGCCTGGGCCTGCCGGACCTGGACCGAAATCGACTGCTGGGCACGCTGTCCGGCGGTCAGCGGCGGCGGCTGGCGCTGGCGGCCACCCTGGCCTCGTCGCCGGAACTGCTGCTGCTCGACGAGCCCGCCAACGATCTCGACGACAGTGCGGTCGAATGGCTGGAACGTCACCTGCGGGAGCATTCGGGCACGGTGGTCGCGGTGACCCACGACCGCGTCTTCCTCGAGCGCATCACCAAGATCGTGCTCGAGGTGGACGGCGGCGCGGTCACCCGCCACGGCAACGGCTACGCCGGCTACCTCACCGCCAAGGCCGCCGAACGCCACCGCCGGCACCAGGAGCACGACCGCTGGCGTGCCGAACTGTCCCGCAACCGCCGCCTCGCGGAGTCGAATGTCGCACGCCTGGACGCGATTCCGCGCAAACTCCCCCTGGCGGTCTTCGCCGCGGGTCCCTTCCGGACCCGCAGCCGCGGCCACGGCGCGCAATCCCGCATCCGCAACGCCAAGGAAAGGGTCTCCCGCCTGACCACGAATCCCATCGCCCCACCCCCGGACCCGCTCCGCTTCACCGCCGATCTCGCCCTCCCGGGCGCGCCGGCCGCGCCGCAGCCGGAGTCGGTTCTGCCAGTAGATCCGGCGGTGTCGCAGGAGCCGGTGGCCTCGGTAGATCCGGTGGTGCTGCACGAGTCCGTGGCGTCACCAGATCCAGCGGTGCCGCGGCAGTCCCTGGCGTCGTTCGATCCGGTGGTGTCGCCGGAACAGGCGCGGTCACTCGGCGCTGCGGAGCTGCTGGGTCGGGCGATGCCGTCCGGCGCGGCGCTGCCGCCGGTCGCCGAGTTGAGTTCGGTTGTGGTGCAGGGCCGTTTGCGTCTGGCCGGGCTGCGGATCGGTGCGGCCGATCGGCTGCTGGTGACCGGGCCCAATGGCGCGGGCAAGACCACGCTGCTGCGGCTGCTGGCCGGTGAGCTGGCCGCCGACTCGGGCGTGGTCACGGTCCGCGGCCGGGTCGGGCATCTGCGACAGGAGGAGACGTCGGGTCCGGCGGATCGAACGGTGCTGGAGGCGTTCGCGGCCGGCCGCACGGGCTATCCGGACGAGCATGCCGACGCGCTGCTGGCGCTGGGCCTGTTCCGCCCGGCCGACCTGGGCCTGCGGTTGGGCGAGCTGTCCTACGGTCAGCGGCGCCGTGTCGAACTGGCCCGGCTGGTCACCGATCCGGTGGATCTGCTCCTGCTCGACGAGCCGACCAACCACCTGTCCCCGAGCCTGGTCGAGGATCTGGAGCAGGCCCTGGACGGCTACACCGGTGCGGTGGTCCTGGTGACCCACGATCGCCGTATGCGGCAGCGGTTCCGGGGCAGCCACGTCGAATTGGTCGCGGGCGATGCCGAATCGGCGGTTGCCGGTGCGGTCGCCGCTCGCGGGCGGCGTGTCAGAACCGGGGTCAGAACCGGTGCAGCATGACGTAGTCGTGGTGGAGCCGGCTGCCGACGGTGAAGGTCTTGGTGCCGGCCACGGTGAAGCCGTGTTTGGTGTAGAAGCGCTGGGCGCGCACGTTCTCCTGGTTCACGCCCAGCCACACCGCGATGTCGCCGCCGGTGCGCGCCGTCTCCAGGGCGGCGCGCATCAGGGTCGCGGACACTCCGTTGCCGTGCTGGCCCGGCAGCACGTACATCTTGCTGAGTTCGGTCACCGGGCGCTGTGTGACGACGGCGGCGACGTCGGGGTTCGCGGGCGGCATCGCGTTGAGCAGCGCGTAGCCGACGATCTTCTCGTCCAGGACCGCTTTGAGCACCGACCGTTCCCCGTCGTCGAGGTACTCGCGGAACCGGTCTGCCGACAGCACCTCCGCGATGAACGCCGCCATGTCATCCGGTGTCGATCCGGGCGGGCAGGCGAGGGGAAAGGTCACGGCGGCCACGGCGGCGAGCTCGTCGGCATCGTCCGCGACCGCCGGTTCGATTGCTACGGCGTCGCTCATGCGTCCAGTCAAGCAGGCTCCGCCGCTGGCTCGGTGGGCGAGGGGACCGTGGTGGCGCGCGGGTGGAAGACGCGCGCGAACCCGATCAGCAGCACCGCGAAGGCGAGCGGAATCGCGAATCCGGCCCGCATGTTCACGGCGTCGGCGAGCACACCCACCACCGCACCGCCGACCAGGGTGCCCGCGTAGTTGAACAGGTTGAGCCGCGCGATGAGCGCGTCGAGGTCGCGGCCACTGGTGAGTTGCCCGGCTTCGCTGAAGCACAGCGGCGCAATCACCGGCAAGCCGATTCCGGCGACCAGGAATCCGAGGATCGCCACCGCCGGTCCGGGTGCGGACACCACGATCACCAGGCCGATCGAGCCGACCGCGGCGGCGGTCCGCACCACGGTGCGCGGGCCGAAGCGGCGCACCCACAGGTCGCCGGTCAGGCGGCCGAGCAGCGAAGCGCCCTGATAGGCGGCCAGTGCGAGCGCGGCGGTCCGGGAGGACGACAGCAGTTCGTCCTTCAGGTACAGCGCCGACCAGTTGCCGACCGCGAGGTCGATGGCGAAGGCGAGCGCGATCACCGTGCCGAAGATCCAGAAGATGCGCACTGGCACCGAACTGGTCGTTTCCTGTTCGGCCGGACCCGCTTCGGCCTCGTCGGTGCCCAGCAGGCGCGGCCCGGCGGCCAGGCACCCG
The DNA here is from genome assembly GCF_050956485.1 of Nocardia sp. CA-145437. Classification (NCBI taxonomy): domain Bacteria; kingdom Bacillati; phylum Actinomycetota; class Actinomycetes; order Mycobacteriales; family Nocardiaceae; genus Nocardia; species Nocardia sp. CA-145437. Next base: position 2,852,041 of record NZ_CP191204.1, read on the forward strand.
GCCAGCACCACGGCGGCGGCGATCAGGATGGAGATCGTCAGCGGCATGTCCAGCGTCTCGAACGCCGATACCAGCAGCGCGCCCGCGACCGATCCCGCGCTCCAGGCCGCATAGAACGAGACGAGCACGAAGCGGCCATAGCCGTGCTGAATGAACACCGCCTGCATGTTCGTTCCGGCGTCGACGATGCCCAGCGCGATGCCGTACACCGCGAGCGCCGCGAAGAGCGCGATCTTGTTCGGCGATACCGCGATCGCCACGCCCGCCACCACGATCAATGCCAGCCCGATCCGCAGCGCGGTCCGGCTCGACCAGCGCAGCGCGATCCGCTCGGCGGTGATGCTGCCGGCCCCGGCGAGCAGCGAGATCATCGCGACCGAGGCCACGATCAGGCCGTCGGTGAGCCCGAATTTGTCCTTCTGCTGCGGAAGTTCGGTGAGGATGACGGCCAGGAAGAACCCCTGCAGCGCGAACGCCACCGAGTTGGCGGCGCGCGCCGCCCTCAGGGTCGGGTGTAGCGCGCTGAGCTGCGGGTTCGGGGACTGCGGCGGGAGCATTTCGAAAGAGTAGCGGCGGGGGCGCGAGCGGGCATCCCGGACATCACCGGCGGCATCGCGGATGGACCGATTGGGGCGTGGCCGGTCACGACTATGGTCATGGCGCGAAGTTCGGTCTCGGCATCGCGGTCGACGATTACGAACCGCGACGCGCTTGATCACACGCGGCTCGCGGTTGCGTAACGAATCTGGTCGCTTTGCTGCCGGTGGGTGCATGCGCTGCGGCACTCTGGAAGTGACAGCTAGGGCTGGTGGTTTCCGATGAGGCGGGAGCGGCCCCTGCGGTGAGTGTGGTGGCTGGGGTGATCTTGTGAGCATGAGGCGAGCGGATGGTCAGCGCGACCGGTCGGTGGCTCTCGCCGACCCGGTCTCGCGCGTGAATCCCGCGGCGGCGGTGACGGATTCGCCGGCCGCGGCGGGCAAGGGTCGTGCCGCGGGCAACGGTCATGCGGCGGGGGAGCGGTGCCGGGAAACCGACTGTGCGGACTGCCGTCAGGATGTGCGACGGCTGGAGTTCTGGTTGCGCGGGCAGCTGCTCGCGGCCGGAGCCGAGGAGGTGCGCCTGGGTACGGTGGTCGGCGCGCACACTGTTGATGTGTTGTGGCGCAGGGGTGATCGCACCTGTGCGATCGAGGTATCCAGTGCGCCACCGGAATTGACGCGCGCCCGGCTGATCACGGCCGAGCTGCGGACCGGCGGGTGCGGTGAAGTCCTCTGGATCTGCCCGCCCGGGTTCTGGACCGCGCAGCTGCCCGCGCTGGGTCTCGACGATTTCGCCGCCGCGGGCCGCGAGTACCGGGTGACCGGCGGGCTGCTGACCGCCGGGCCGGGCGGTGTAGTGTCGGCGCGCCAAACCTCGTGCGAACTGGACGAATTCGTGACGGGCTGGGTGGCCGCCGAAATAGCGTTCGGCTGCCGCGACGAACACACGGGAGGATGGGCGACAGTGACCGACTGGGAGCGCCACACCCGCACGCAGGCCGCGGTCATCGCACGCCAGCGTCAGGAACTCACCAATCAGCGCACCGCGCTGGCGCTGGCCCGCAAGGCCACCCGCGACAAGTCCAAACAGCTGCTGCGCCTGAACCACCGCCTGGAGCGCGCCGAGATCGCGGCTCAGCAGCAGGCCGACGACCTGGCTCAGACCCGTCGCCGCATCGCCGACCACAATCGGGTGGACGCCACTTTGCGCCTGACGGTCGCGGCCCAGAAGTCGGCGATCATGCACTGGCAGCTGATCACCTGGTTCGCGGTCCTGGTGATCGTGACGTTCATCGCCGCGGGACTCGTCCTGAAGTAGACGATCGCGTTCGGATTTCCCTCCCCCTTCAACGTATATCGCAGTGGGGGGCTTGCGGCAAGGCCCCGGGTATGCCGCAGAATCGTCGACCGTAAGGCGATGACCTGCGGAAATCAGGAGGGCGTTCATGGTCGATGTGATCATTGTCGGGGCCGGGCCGACGGGGTTGATGCTGGCCGCGGAGCTGCGGTTGCACGGGGTCGGGGTGGTCGTGCTGGAGCGCGATCCGGAGCCGACCAAGGTCGTGCGGGCGATGGGGATGCACGCGCGCAGTCTGGAGGTGCTCGATCAGCGCGGGGTCGCGGATCGGTTCGTGGCGCTGGGCAAGCAGCACGACCCGAGCGCGTTCTTCGCCGGGATCGTCCCGTCGAAGCCGTTGACGTTGGACAGCTCGTTCCCGTTCGTGCTCGGCCTGCCGCAGCCGATCACCGATCGCCTGCTGGCCGAGTGGGCGGTCGAGCTCGGCGCGGAGATCCGCTACGGCGCGCTGGTGACCGGGCTGACCCAGGACGAGACGGGCGTGACGGCCGACCTGGCGGACGGTTCGACACTGCGCTCGCGCTACCTGGTCGGCAGTGACGGCGGCCGCTCTGCCATCCGCAAACTGGTCGGCGTCGACTTTCCTGGCGAACCGGCCCGCTTCGAAACCCTGCTCGGCGAGGTCGAATTGACCGCCCCTCAGGACGAGGTGATGGCGACGGTCATGGAGGTCCACAAGACCCACCGCCGTTTCGGTGCGGTCCCGCTCGGTGGCGGCGTCTACCGCCTGGGCGCCCCCGCTGACGGCCTCGCCGGGGACAGTGACACCCCGCCCACCCTCGACGACCTCACCCGCCAGGTTCGCGCCCTGGCGGGCACCGACTTCGGAGCCCATTCCCCGCGCTGGCTGTCGCGTTTCGGCGACGCCACCCGCCTCGCCGACCGCTATCGCGTGGACCGAGTCTTCCTCGCGGGCGACGCCGCCCACATCCACCCCCCGAATGGCGGCCAGGGACTGAACCTGGGCGTCCAGGACGCGGTGAACCTCGGCTGGAAGCTGGCCGCCGCCGTATCCGGCTGGGCCCCGGCCGATCTCCTCGATACCTACGAATCCGAACGCCGCCCCGTGGCCGCCGACGTCCTCACCACCGCCCGCGCTTCCAGCGAACTGACCTCCCTCGACCCCGGCCAGCAAGCCATCCGCCGCATCCTGACCGAACTCATGGAGTTCGAGGACGTCCACCGCTACCTCATCGAAAAGGTCACCGCCCTCAATATCCGCTACGACCTCGGCTCCGCCGACGACCTGATCGGCCGCCGCCAACGCGACGTCCCCTTGAAGAACGGCCGCCTCTACGAACACCTGCACCAGGCCCGCGGCCTCCTCCTCGACCAAACCGGCGCCCTCTCGATCACCGGCTGGTCCGACCGAGTCGACCACGTGGTCGACATCAGCGACCAACTCGCCGCCCCGGCACTCCTGCTCCGTCCCGACGGCCACATAGCCTGGGCGGGCTCGGACCAACAAGACCTCCTGATGGCGCTGTCCCGCTGGTTCGGGACCGCCACCCCGTGATCGCGCACCTGCTCGCCACCGGCGAGACATCCGACGAGCGGTCCGGCGTGATCGCGGTGCGCCGCTTCGTGTTTCCGTACCGGCGCCGGTCACAGCCGTGACCGGCGCGGTCCGTACCAAGATCACGGAGCGGTCCTGGCGGAGAATCGGGCGAGATTCGTCGGTGAATGCTCCCTGATCTCGGTGGTCAGCGGGTGAGGCGGAAGGGGCCTCGGTGCCACTGCCAGTCGTGGCGGTGGACCAGGGCGGCGAGGTCGAGGAGGGTGAGCCCGCTCTCGCTGCGGAAGGCGTCGAGGGCGGGCCAGGTGAGCGGGCCTTGGGAGAGGCGGCTCATCAGGGTGGACTCGTGGTGGGTGTCCACCTTGCGGGACAGCAGTTCTGGGAGGCCATGGCGGCTGCCGGTCCAGGTGAGCCAGCCCCAGCCGCGGGTGAAGGCGGCCGCGCGGGAGGCGGCGGCTCGGGTGCGCTGGGGGTGCAGGGCCGTGTGGGCGAGGGGGGAGACGTCGATGAGGACGGTGCGGCCGTCGGTGAAGGTGGCTGCGGCGGTGGGGTAGTGGACGCGCTCGCTGCCGTCGAGGTCGTAGGTGACGGCGACGGGGAGCTCGCGGAAGGTCTCGACCCGCGGGCTGGTGTCGAGCAGCCGGAGCAGGCGGGCCTGCAATGCGGTGTCGAAAGTCACTTCGCGGCCGAGCTTTTCGGAGAACATGTGGCCGCGACTGTCGTCGTCGTAGTCGAGGCGGCCCGCCGGGAGCGCGGGCAGCGGCTCGGGGCTCCCGCCCTCGGGCCATTCGACGCGGCGCGGCCACGGAGCCCAGACGTCGTCTCCCGCATCGGCGGTCGTGACCGCGGCGGTCCCGTCCTGCCCCGGCCCGGGCAGTAGATGCCAGCGTCCCTTCTGCTGCCAGCCCGCGATGCGCTGGAAGACGAAGCCCGCCAGGCGTTTCGCGTCCTGGAGGTCGTGTCCGGCGAGGCGGAGTTTCAGGTAGGCCCAGTCCTGGGCGGCGATATCGCCGTCGGTGGCATAGGTTTCGGCGAGCAGGGCGCGCACGAGGCGTTCGTCGCCGTGGCCGACGGGGTACCGCTGGGCGAATACCGACAGGTCGGGCTGGCCGGTGGCGAGGGTCTGGCGCAGCATGGCGCCGACCGCGCGGGTGTAGAGCTGGCGGGCCCGGTCGCGGGAGACCCCGAAGCGCGCGCCGAGCAGCGTCAGCGTTTCGGGGTTCTCGCCGTCGAGTCCGAGTCGGCAGGTGATGAGTTCGGCATCGCGGGGCCGGTCGGCCGCCACCTCGGCGGCGAGGCCCGCCAAGACTTCGTGGACGTGCTCCAGCCCGAAGTCGACCCCGTCTGCCGGGTCGTCGCGCAACAAGGTGCGCGCGGTGCGTGTGTCGCTCGTCGTCAAGGCGGCCCCTACCCGTGTTCGCCAGTCTGTTCGACGAGCGTAGCCGGGGCCACTGACAGTCGGCGCTGTACGCGCGGGAGGGTCAGAGGACGGCGTTCATGATGGTGCCCGCGCTGGTGGCGACGATGCCGCCGATCATCGCGCCGGCCACCATCTTCGGCGAGGCGAGCCCGCTGCCCGACCACTTCTCCCAGGCGAACCGGCCGCCGGCGTAGGTGATGGCCATGACGCCCGACAGCAGCACGAACCAGGTGAAGTAGCGAACCAGCTTCATGAGTTTGTCCGCGACCGGGGGAGTCTCCGGGGTCGGGTTTCCGAGCTGGGCGAGTGGGGCGGACACGAGGTCATACTGGGAGAGCACAGTGTCGTGGAAGGCGCTGAGCAACATGGTCACCCTGCAAAGGTACCGCGAATTCGGGCCGACATGCCCGGGAATGTGCGCCAGATCTAGTGCGCGAGAACAACTTTCGTTGTCGTGTTGAGCGGATGACGAGATTCGAACTCGCGACCCTCACCTTGGCAAGGTGATGCGCTACCAGCTGCGCTACATCCGCATCGCTTCCGTTCCGGCGTCTCCGCCCGTCCGGCTGCGAGAGAGAACATTAGCCCACCCGCGCGCCAATTCCAAAACGCCCTGGCTAACCCTGAGTACCCCTGCCTGCCACCTCGCCTTCCGGGCCGGGTCGTACCGGCTATTTCGGGGTGTCCTCGTTCATCGGGACCAGTGCCGAGATGAGGGTCGCGCCGCCGAACTGCGTGGTGATGACCAGTTGCGGGGCCCAGGTGCGTTTGGTGGCGTCGGGATGCTGCTCGGTGACGACCATGATGTGCTGGCCGTCGAACGGCCCGGGCATGATCTGCACGCAGTAGGTGGTGCCGACCGGTATGGAGTCGATGCCCGCCTGGATCTGTTCGATGGACGGCGCGGGTGCGTCGGGTGCGTACATCTCGCGCACGGCCTTGCCGGATCGGTCGACGTAATACCGGTTCTGGAGTGCGAGGATCGCCTCCGGCCCGGACCGCGTGCTACCCGGTCCGTTGCCGCGGACGGTGCCGCCCTTGGCCTCGTTGGGGCACAGGTTGGCGGGCAGCCCGGACGCGGGTTGATCGGTGGCGGCGGTCGTGGCGGGAGCGCCGGCGACCGGGGCCGCCGCGGGCGTGGTGGCCGCGGCCTTCGCACGCTGGTCGTCGCCCTCGCCGACCTTGGCGATCTGCACGACGATCGCCGCCGTCACCACGATCGCGGCCAGGGCGCCCAGCACGGGGACCGCCCACCCGCGTTCGCCGGTGGCGGGGAACCGGAATCGCGGCCCCGATCGGGTCGGGTGGGGCGCTCGCTTCAGCGGTCGGCGTTCGTCCGGGAACCCCCATTCCGAGGATCCGCGCTCGCGGGGCGGAGTGAAGTCGCTGGACGCCCGATCCTGCAGGGAGTCGTACACCGCCTGGGCGCGAGGGGAATCGTGTGCGGTCCGGGTGCGGTGCGCGGCGGCCTCACGGGACGACGGTGTCGGATGCGTTGATGGCTGGTGTGCTGACGAGGCCGGGTGCGGGGACGGCTGGTGTGCTGACGACGCCGGGTGCGGGGACGGCTGGTGTACCGGCGATGCCGGGTGCGCCGCCCGGTACCGCGAGGCAGGCTCGCTCTCCCGGGTCCGCGGCGGCTCCGAACTCCTCGCGTGCGACGGCCTATCGCCGGTCCGCGCCGGGGAAACGTGGTCCGCGGTCCAGACATCGGATCGTCCATGGGCTGATCGGTTGTCGGTCGTGCTGTGTTCGGCCCGGTGCCGCGCCTCGTATTCCGCGGCTTCGTAGTCCCCGGTCTCGTCGTCGTAGAACTCGTCGTATCCGTCGTCGGGATCGTCGTCGTACGCGTTGTGGACGTCGTGGCCGCGCGTCGACCCCGCATACGAGTTCCGCGGCGGCGGCCCGCTCGCGCCGGTGATCCAGTCCGCCCAGCTGCCGGTGTACGCGCCCTCGATTGCGGGGGTGGGCGGTTCCGCCCCCGGACCCGTTGTCCGCGACCCTGATTCGGTGGTGCTCATGGCGTCGCCTGCGGGATGAGGTTGGGAATCAGCGGTGCCCCGCTGCTCGGCGTCGTGGTGAGCACGCCGCTCGGCACGGTGGTGGCCGCGCCGCTCGACGGCGTGGTCGTGGCCCCGCCGAGCGGGAACTGCCCACCCGGCACGACCGTGGTGGTCGCGGTGGTGGTGCCCGCGAAATCCATTCCCACGCTGGGCTTGTCGCTACCGCCTCGCGGTGTGGCCCCGGGTGTCACGGCTCCCGACAGGTCGTGTGCGACGGCAGCGAACCACCGTCCCACCCAGTCGGTCGGGCTGGCCCCGAATCCCGCGCCCTGGGCGTGGGTGTAGTCGTGCTTCTGCGCGGTGTCCCAGTACCGCACCCAGGTGGTGATGTCGAGCAGATCCTTGTTGTCGGTGACGTTCTGGGTGACGGCGGAGAACGCCTGCGTGGTGAGTCTGCTGATGGTGGTGGGCGGCACCAGGTTGGCCGCGGCCCCGACCAGTTTCGCCCCGAACACGGCCAGTCCGGCGATCGGATTCGCGAGTCCGGCGGTGGCGATCTCGGCGATATTGCCCGGCGTGAGAATGTCTTTCACCACGGCCACGATGGAGTTGATGGCGATGGTGCCGACCTTGAGCAGCGCCTGGAACGCGCCCGGGATGTCGACCTGGGTGTTGGGGTTGGAGGCGTCGGCGATGCGCTGCGAGATGGATTTCTGCGGCTGATAGGACATGTCGGTGAGCGAGGTCCCCGACAGGTCCTTGTTCACCACGGAGGTGGCGGTCTTGATGGAGGTGAACGCCAGCGCCTCCGCGATCGACTTCAGTGATCCGATCGGGTCTCCGGCCGAAAGCTCCACCTGCCCGGCGATATTGGCGACGGTCCGCACCAGCGGCGCGCCGACGGGGGTGTCGCAGGCCAGGTCGCCTTCGGTGCAGAATTCGGCGACCCGCCCGACCAGCGACCCGAAGTTCTCCAGCGTGCCGGAGTCGGGTGCGATGCCCGCGCCGGAGGCGGTCTTGGTGGCGGGCGGATCACCCAGCCCGGCAACCGTTTTCCCGTCGGTTCCGGGTGCGGCGGTGGGCAGTTTCTGGTCCGGTTTGCCGGGGAACAGCGGCGCGTTGGCATTGCGGTTCGGGTCGCCGAACAGGGCCACGGCCGCGATCTTCTCGGCGGGCACGGTCCCCTTGCCCGCCCCGACCTCCTGCGCGAACACCGAGGCCACGTGCGCGCCCTGCGAGTATCCGGCGATGGCGAGCCGCGTGTTCGGGCACCGGTCGGTGATCTGTTTCGCCATGGACCGCAGCCGTTCCAGGCCGCCGGTCACCGACTGGCTGTAGGTGGTCTTGGAGACGGCGACCACGCCGCCGAAGGACGCCTCGTAGGGCACGTAGGCGCGGTCGACGAGGCCGTCCCCGGCGTCGGCCATCATGGGCCGGAACACTTCCGACAGCATCCCGGTGTCGGTGGTGACGGCGGCGTCGGGGGAGGATTCGCCGGTGCCCTGGATGCCGAGCGCGTACAGGGCCGGGCATGTGTCGATCGGCACCGTGGTGTCGGGCGGGCCGCCGTGGGCCACGGCGAGGTCGAACACGCCGGGCCCGGTGGCCGCGGTCCCCACCACGCAGACGGCGGCGGTGAGCAGCGCCGCGCTTCGGAACCATCGGGTGGACAGCAGTTGTCGATGCACGACGCACCTCGTTCAGGTTATGGGCCGACTGGGTCCGCGCCGTGTTGCGCGCGTTCGGTGATCCGGGTCCCGGCTGTGCGTGCCGCGGTGAGGATCTGCTCGGCCAGGAGCCGAACCGGTTGCGGGGGAGTGCGGGTGGGATCGCCTTCTTCCATCGGCGAGACTCCGGCGGCGGGATCCCAGGCCGCCATCTCGTAGGGTTCCAGCGCCCGCCATTGTTCGAGCCACCCGAGCCGCCAGGTGCGGGCGCCCAGCTCGATGGCCAGTCCTTCCATCTCCTCGCGCCGTTGCGCGACCGGAACCGGCAGCGGCCGAGCCGAATCCGCCACCGTCAGCACCCCGACGACCGCGCTCCCGGCGGGCGTCGCCCGCGCCTGATGCGCCAGCAGCGCGCGGTGCAGCGCGTTGACCCCGCGCAGATGACTCCGCCCGACCAGCACCACCAGCGGCGAGTCCATATCCGCGCCCGCGCCGATCCGCGCGGGCCAGCGCTGCCCGGCATCCCCGGCCCAGCGCAGACTGGCCGCGAGACTGCTGACCCCCGCCCCGCCGTGCACGCCGACCAGCCACAGCAGGGGCGGCCGGGGCGGCCGGTTCGGTACGGCCCGATGCCACATCGCGACCGGGGGCACGCCTGTCGGCGGGGGAGTCTGGTCGACGGCCTCGAAGAGCATGTCGCGGCCGCGCGATCGCTCGCTGACGTCGCCCTGGGGATGGTGCTGTCCGTCGTCCGGTTCCGGTGGGTTCGCGCTGCCGGGGCTTGTCCTATTTGCGTTGCCGGGAACGGTCAGGCTCGCGGTGCGCGGAGTCGTCGTCCTCGTGCCGCTGGGAGCCGTCGTGCTCGCGGTGGGCGGCGTCGTCGTGCTCGTGCTGCTCGGAATAGTTGGAGTTGTGCCGTTCGGAACGGTTGGAGGCGTGCCGCTGGCAACGATTGGAGTCGCGCCGTCCGGGGGCGGCGGGTTCGTGCTGACCAGGGTTGTTCGTGGCGTGCTGCTCGTGGGTGGCTGGATCGGTTCGCTCGGGGGCCGCTCGGCCGGGCTACTTGCGGCCGGTTGGTTTGTGCCGGAGGGTGTTTGCGGCCGGTTCGGGTCGGCTGGGGGCGTGGCGGCTGTACGCCAGGCTCCGGCCCCTCGGGGCTGCCACGAGGCGGACGGTCGGGGCGTCGCCGGTCCCGGGAGCTGGGTGCTGGTCATCGCAGCGCTCCCAGCAGGGTGAGGTAGGCGTCGCGGGTTTCGGCGGCGAGCCGGTGCCAGGAGATGGGGCCGCCGGTGGCGAGGTGCAGGTCGAAGGGGATCTGGACGACGGCGCGCACCCAGGAGCCCAGGTGGGTGCGCACGTGGTCGATGACGGTGGCGGCGGAGCCGGGCACCTGTTCGGTGAGCACGATGACGGCGTCGCCGACGACGAATTCGCTGAAGTTCTCGTCCAGCCAGGTGAGCGCGGGCTGCAATCGGTTGATGGCGTCGGGCCGTGCGGCCACCGTGATCACCAGCCCGACGCGGGGATCGGACAGCAGGGGAGCGGCCAACCGGCTGGTGACCGGCGCGCCGGCGTCGAAAACACCCAGTAGTCCGGCGTTTTCGAGATATCTGGCCACCGAGGTCAGGGATTCCCTGCGCGGCAACGGGTCCGGTGTCCGGGGCAGCACCCGCACGCCGGTGGAGGTCTGTCCCGAGCAGGCCCCGACGCTGGCGGCGGTCCCCGGATCGCGGGTGCCGAGCCAATTCTGGAGTGAGCTCACGGGTGCGGCGGTATCGCAGCCCCGCAAGGCCACGTCCCCGCCGCCGAGCGTGGCGTCCACCACGACCGGCCACACGTCGCCGTCGCTGTCCACCGCGGCCGCGGCGGCCAAGCCGAGCGCGGTGGTGCTGGCTCCCGACGACCCGGATCCGCCCAGCACCAGCGCCGCGGGCACCGCGGCCCGCACGAGTCGGCCCCGCCCGCCGTGCAGTGGCACCGCATCGGTGGGTGACCCGGCGGGGCCGGGCCGCATCAGGTCACTGTCGTACGACTCCCCGTCGCCGCCGTGGCCGGCCGGTGGCCGGATCCGGTCGTCGATATCGACCATGGCTCACCGGCTTCCGGCGATGATCGAGGTGATGGTGGTGCGCCCGTCGCGGGTGGCGGTGGTGATGACCTGCTGCCACGAGGTCTGGGTGCCGTCGGGGTGCTTCTCGTCGACGGTGACGTTCCACCGGTCGCCGTCGGCCTCGGTGATGGTCACGCAATGCTTTGTCCCGGCCGGGGTCGCCGAGATCGCGTCGCGTGTGGCCTGTTCCGGCGCGACGCGGGCATCGGCGCTGAGCACCGACCGCACCGCCGCCGCGTCCCGCAGCACGTACCACGCGTACTCGAGCCGCATGATCACCCCGGGCCCGCTGTCGAGGTTCCCGGCCCCGGCCCCGCTCACCCGCTGCGGCGTATCCGACTCCCGGCACCACACGGCCAGTCCCGGCTGATTCCCGCTGGCGGTACTTGTGCCCGCCGGGCCCGCGGACGTGCTCCCCGCACTGTTCCCCGGAACGGCCTGCGGCTCACTCGAATCCCCGGCCGACGACACCAGCCACGCCACGCCCGCCACGATCACGAGCGCCAGCGAAACCCCGGCAATCGCCAGGGCTCGTGCCCGGATCCGCATCCGCCGTTGCGTCTGCACTGCCCGCCGCCGCGCCTCGTCGACCAGCGCCGCCATCGGATCCTCGGCCCGCAGATCCTCCACGGCCCGCCACTCGTCGTCCCACCCGGAGTCCCGTCCCACCGAAACCGGCTCCGCGACGGCCCCTTCCGTCAGCCACGAGGCCCACCCCGCCACCTCCACCGGCTGGGTCCGGGCCTCAGGCACGCCCCCGACCGGCACGATCTCCGGCATCACCGGCCGCCGCCCAGCCCCTTCACCCGCCACCGATTCCCCACGGACCGCAGGTTCGGTCACCGGCTCCTGATCCTCGGACGGGCCCGATTCGCGTCGATGCCGCGACGCGCCAGGCTTGGGCACCCGCCGCGTGGCCGCGGAGTCGGCCTGGTGTGTAACGGGCGTGGCTGCGGAGTCGGCCTGGTGTGCGACCGGCGTGGCTGCGGAGTCGGCCTGGTGTGTAACGGGCGTGGCTGCGGAGTCGGCCTGGTGTGTAACGGGCGTGGCTGCGGAGTCGGCTTGGTGTGTAACGGGCGTGGCTGCGGAGTCGGCCTGGTGTGCGACCGGCGTGGCCGTGGAGTCGGCCTGGTGTGCGACCGGCGTGGCCGCGGAGTCGGCCGGGAGTGCAACGGGCGTGGCCGCGGAGTCGGCCTGGAGTGCAACGGATTCAGTCCGGTGCGGACCGGATTCGGTCTGATCCGCCCCGGATTCTGTCTGCCGCGCCCCGGATTCCGTCCCATCGGCGGTCTCGGCCCGTGATCGGTGAGTCCCGGCTGGTCCCGCTTCCGCCTGCTGGGCGGTGGGTTCGGTTCGGGGCGTGGCGGTTTCTGGACGCGCGTGGCTGCCTGGTCGCGCGGTCGAGACGGGTTGGGGCTCGGGCGCGCTGGGCTCGAGCCGCAGGAAATCGCTGTCCGGCCGGTCCGGTCCGGGCTCGTGGTGGTGCGCCGCGGCGGCCTGGTCGGCGGCGCGGGGTTCATGCTGGGCGGGTAGGGGGCCGGGGGCGGAGTCGCTGCCGGCGTTGTCGTCTGCGGTCACGGCGTCATCCGTGTCGTTGCGGTCACGCGCCCGGCGGGGCGGGCTGCAGGGCGGCGATGAAGGCTTCCGGGGTGATCGCGGGCATCTGCGCCACCGCGGCCCGGAACGAATCGACTTGCGCGTTCACGCCTTCCACCACCTGCTCCACCACGGGCGCGGCCTGCGGCACCGCCGCGGCAACCTGCTGCCCCGCATCGGCCACCACCTGCTGCACCACCGGCGCGGCCTGCGCCACCGGCTGCTCCAGCACCGGAGCCACCGCCTGCGCGACCGGCGTCACCTGCTGCTCGATCGCGGCCCCGACCTCCTGCACCGCGGGCACCGGCTGTTGCGCCACCGGCGCAACCTGTTCGATCGCCGTAGCGACCTGCTGCACAACCGGAGCCGCCCTCTGAGCCATCGGCGCGACCTGTTCGATCGCCGCCCCGAGCTGCTGCAACGCGGGCGCGAGCATCTGCGCGACCTGCGCGGGCACCCAGGGCAGTGCGATGATAGCCGAAACCGGCTGCACCCCAGGTGAACCCACGGCAGGCCCCGACCCCGGCACCTGCGCAGCGGTATCGATCAAGGCAGGGGGAGCGGGAGGCGCTGGTTGGGTTGCATCTCCGCCACTGAGTGCACCCGCTCCAAGCGCAGCGAGAGCGCCGCCCCCGACGACCAACGGAACACTGACAAGTCCGCCGAGCGAACCGCCGCCGACGCATCCTGCGATACCACCGACGATTGCGCCTGCGGGCGCTCCGATTCCGGCGGTCGGGATGCCAGCGATGGCTGCACCGGCGAGGGCACCGACTGCTGCACCGACGCCACATCCGATTGGGGCTAGAACGGCGGGCGCGGCGATGCCGACTGTTCCGGCACCGATCAAAGCGCCCATCGAGCTCGAGGCCGCCATTCGATCGGCGTCATCTCGAGAGAAGCCCATGCGGTCGTAGGCGGCTGCGATCTGCCATTCCGCCATATCGAGATAGGCCTGGGCCTTATCGCGGGTCTTCAGATCGATCCAGTCGGGCAAATCGACCCGTCCGGTGCCGACGCGCAGCTTGTGCGGGTCGGCGGGAATGACTTCGGGTGCTTCGACTACCGGCTGATCCGGCTGGGTCGCGTCGGGCTGCGTGCTCTGTGGCTGCGTGGCCTTCGGCTGGATGATCGTGTCCTGCTGCGGCGTCGTCTGCTGCTTGGGTCGCGGCCGGTTCGGGGCCGGGATGGGCGGGTCGGGGATGTAATCCGCCGGGCTGGGCGCCGCGGGCGGTGGGGGCTGGGTGCTCAAACCCGGCTGCCCGTCGCCGGGCACGGCGAGCCCCGGTTGCCCCGGCGCCGCGACGGCGACCCCTTGGCCCGCGACCAGCGCGATGGGCAGCATCGACAGCAGGATCGACGTTCGTTTGGTCTTCATCTCCCCGGTTCCCCTTCCCCGAACGGACAGCAGCGGGCTCGCGACCCGATCCCCCCGAACGCCAGGGCATTACGCACCACTGGCAGATGACACAGGCGGCCCACCGGAACCAGGTCCCGATGATCCATCATCAACCCCACCACCTGCGATGATCATGTTGCGGCCCTGATGTTACCCGGATCGCGGGTCCCCGCAACCGGTTCCGTGACAGGAGTGACGAATTGTTAAACCGATCCGATCAACACTGCTGGACCCTCCGTCCGGCCCGTCCGCGTCATAGAGTGAGCCCGACCGCGCGGCCGCCGAACTCGCGTCCCCGCAACGCTTCTCGACCGTACTCGGGTTGTCCGGGAGGAATCATCGTGCGCGCCAATTCAGCACACCACGCGCAAACTTTCACCGCCGCATTGGCGGCCCTACTCGTCTCGGCGACCGCCGTCACCGTCTCTGCCTGCGGTCTAGGCGACGAGCCCGCCGCCAAATCGACCACCACGGCGGCAGATCCGTCCCGCCCGCCCGCCGACGTGCGCTGGGAAAACTACCAGGGCGTCCAACTCCCCATCGGCGGCCACGACGGCCCCAGCAAACTCGGTACCACCGCCGCGGGCTACACCCGCACGCCCCAGGGCGCGGCTTTGGCCGCCATCAACCACAGCACTCGCCTGTCCCTGGCCCCCGACGGCATCTGGCCCCAGGTGGCCGCGATCTCCCTGATCCCCGGCGTCGCCAAGGATTCCTGGGTCCTGGCCCGAGCCCAGATCTCGATCACCGCCCCCGCCAACCAGACCGTCGCCCCCCACATCGCCGCCTACAAACTCACCGCCTACACCCCCGACCGCGCCGACCTCACCGTCTACGCCACGTACTCCGACGCCAGCGTCACCGCGTCCACCGAAACCGTCGTCTGGGTCTCGGACGACTGGCGACTCCAGCTGCCCGACCCTTCTGCCAAAACCCCGACGATCCAATCGGTCCCCGCCATCCCCGGCGACGCGGTGAAGCTGGCCCCGGCCAAATAGCCTTCTACCCGACCAGCTTCAACCCCATCACACAGGCGACGATCCCGCCGAGCAGCACCAGCTTGACCGCGCTGACTGCGGCCTCCCCGGTGGCCATCGAATACACGACCGTCAACACGGCCCCGATGCCCACCCAGACGGCATATGCGGTCCCCACGGGCAGCCCGCGCATGGCGTACGCCAGCCCCGCCATACTCACCACGAGTGCGACGCCGAACACGGCGGTCGGCCCGAGCCGGGTGAATCCCTCCGACTTCCCGAGCGCGGTAGCCCACACGGCTTCGAAAGTCCCGGACACCACCAGCACCAGCCACGACATGACAACCTCCGAAGGCCGTCTTGTCGCACGCCGGGTACGGCTCCCTCGTCCGGGCCCCTGATCGGGACTACCTCCACCATCGCAAACGCCCAGCGATCCGGGCAAATTTCCAGATGGTGATATCGGCCTCCACCCCCGACCCCGCACAGCTCACACCTATTGGTTCTGCACGGCCAGCCGTCCCGCGAGTGCGATGAACGAGACCCCGAACACACGGCGCATCCACGTCATCACAGCGGGGCGGGAAATGATGCGGCCGCGCACCCCCGCCGCGAAGGCTCCGTACACGGCGAACACCACGAAGGTCGCGAGCATGAACAGCCCGCTCAGTTCCAGCATGCGCACGGTGGCGCCGGTCGAACCGGTCGGCACGAACTGCGGCAGGAACGCGAAGAAGAAGATCGTCAGCTTCGGGTTGAGCACATTGAGCAGAACGGCGGACACGATCACCCGTCCCGCCGTGGGCGCGGCCTCGGAACCCTCCTCCGAGATGACCAGAACTTCCTTGTCCCGCAGCGTATTCCACGCCATGTAGAGCAGGTACGCCACGCCCAGGTACTTCAAGGTCTGAAACGCCACGGCACTGGCGTTGAGCAGCGCCGCCAGCCCGGTGATGGCCGCCACCATATGCGGCACGATCCCGAGCGTGCACCCGAAGGCCGCGATCACGCTGGCCCGCACCCCGCGCGCCAACCCCGCGGCCAGCGTGAACAGCACCCCGGTACCCGGCGTCGCCACAATGACAAGCGTCGTCAACAGAAACTCGATGCTCATCTCCCGCACAGTAACCGAGCGCCGAGTCCAGCGCCGCGATTAACGACGCCAGACTTCGCTGCCCAGGAACCGATCCCACTGCTCCCCGGAGAAGGTGAGGATCGGGCCCGACGGATCCTTGGAGTCCCGCACCCCGACGGCGGTGGCGCTGTCGTCGAGGAATGCGACCTCGACGCACTCGTTGGCGTCGGCCGAGTGGGACGACTTGAACCATCTGGCATTCGACTGATCGGTTATCACGCCGCGTACTCCTTCGCGATGTCCGACATCAGAGCTCTGGTGTCATTCTCGCTCAACGCTACTCGCTGGAGGCTCGAGATCGCGTTCCTGAACCGCTCGATGACGCGGTCGCTCTCGAGGTAGAGCGCACCTTCCGCGCCGTCGATGTAGACGCACGGCGGCTCCTTCAAATGGCATGACAGGGGCGGGAATTCGAGCAACGTGAACGACAGGATCCCGTGCCCCGCATGTGAGTCGGAACTGAACGGTACGACGCGGATCGAGACGTTGTCCCTCATTCCGACCTGCGCGAGGTAGCGCAATTGGGCGGCCATGACGGATGGGCCGCCGAGTCGGTGGCGCAGCACCGCCTCCGACAGGATCGCGTCCATGCGGAATCCCGGTTCGGCGCTGCGTTCCTGCCGTCGGGCCGCGAGTTCCAATCGCCGCTCGATATCGTTCTCGGCCAGGTCCGGGTATGCGGCTCCGATAATGCTCCGGCGATATTCGGCAGTCTGCAACAGGCCTGGCACGTGTACGAGCTGGTGGCTGATCCAATGATTACTGGTCGCTTCGAGTCGCAGGTAATGGTCGAAATGTGGGGCGTACTGATCGGCGTACGCCTGCCACCACCCCTTGTAGGTGCCCTGTAGCTTGGCGGCCTTGTCCTGTTGCCGCACCTCCTGCCACATCTCGAGGGCTTCGAATCTGACCTCGGGACTGACTTCGTACAGATCCAGGAGTGATTTGAGCTGTGGCGTAGTGATTTTGGTCGGGAGCCCATCCTCCAACCGAACCACCGTTTGCTTGGAGGTGTCTATTTGCAGGCTGGCGGTTAGCAATGAGGCCCCGACATGCTCGCGAAGTCCGCGCAGGAATCGACCGAATGCCCTTTTGGGGATGGTGGATCCGACCATTTCGTTAGCCTCTCTATCTGGGGAGTGCCTTTCGTGGGGTGGCCCGCCGTGGAACGCCAGCGCAATTCGTTGAAGCTCTTCCGCAATGGTGGCTGTGCGATCACAGTTGAGTCAACCAAGAATTCGCTACAAGGAGGCCGAAATGCCCTGGGACGCATGGGCCCTGCTCGCCATCATCGCCCTCTGCACCGCGATCACTGCCCGCACCGCCGTGGACTCCTACCGTCTCTCGCGGGAGTCCCGCACCGACACCCTCCGCCTGTCCCTCACCGGCGGCGGCCACCTCGACATCCCTTGCCCGCCCGGCCATCCCACCGGCCGCCACCGCACCCACGACCCGAGGTGACCCCATGACCCCCGCCGAAATAGCGGTCCTCACCGCTCTCCACCCGGACCGCACCCTGACCGCCCCGCAAATCCAGCAGTCGGCCAGCCTCACCGGCCATCGCACCCGGACCGCCTTGTCCCACCTCGAATCCCGGGGCCTCATCACCCCCAGCCGCCCCCGGGGCCGTTACCGCATCACCCCTCGGGGCCGGGCCGCCCTCGCCACCAAGGCCCGCAGGTTCTCCTGATGCCGCGCCGGAACAAGGGTCAGTGCTCGATGGCGTCCTGCATTCCATCCGGCTGGTCGCGCGCGGGCTCCGCCTTGGTTCTGAACGCGGTGGCGAGCAGTACCAACGCCGTGACGATCAGGACGTGGGCGGTGAGCATCACCGCCATGGGGAGGGCGAAGCCTTCATTGGTGAGAATGCCGTGGTCGCCCACGCAGTACAGGGTGTAGTTGGTGGAGGTGCCTTCGGAGTCGTGGAAGGTGTCGGAGACGACCATGGGTTCGGTGGCCGAACAGAACAGGGGAGCGGTGAGTTTCGCTTCGCCGGGCCAGATGGCGACGGGCACGACGATGCTGAAAGCGCCGACGGCGAGGCCGGTCGACAGGGCTGCCATCACACGGGGCATCGTCTACACCTACTGGGCTCGGAGGAACACGCCGGCGCGGTCGAACTCGACGACCACCTCCGAGCGCGCGGAGACGACATTGGCGACCATGCGGATGTCCCGGCCGAAGCGGCTCACCAGGACGGCGGTGACCTGCCCGTCGGGGATCTCGCTGCGTGTACGGGCCGTATCGACGAGGTCTTCGATCCGCGAGAGCCCCGGAACCTCGCTGACCCTGAAGTTCTCGCCGTCCAGGTCGTCGAAGGAGGAAACCCGCACGGGGCGTGGGTCACTCAGGTCGCCGAGCGTGAACGAGTAGTCGTCCAGCACGCGTGGTGGTCCGGGCGGCCGGACCCGCACCCGGACCGTGGGTTCGCGCGCGGTGAAATCACCCCCGTCGAAGAACCTGGTCACTTGGGCGGGTTGGTTGTTCACAACCAGTCGGAACTGGGTGGAGTTCGGTGCAGTCAGCAAGATGACATTCACCTCCGGATCGCTCGCCCCGATGCGCTGCGCCAGCGCGGCGATAGCGCCCTGCGGCAGCGCACTCACCAACCCGCCCCCGCGGGCCCGTATCTCCTTCTCGAAATCCGCCCGATCCACCGCCCCGATGCACCCGCTGGTACTCCCGAGCACGGCCAAGCACACCACGACACGAAACCACCCGCCACCACGCATATCCCGAATGCTATGCGTAGCGAACCACTTGCGCCGCGCCGCTCCTCGACCGCGTGTGCTTGTCATGAGCCGAGCCGCCGCCAGCCGCAACTTCTTGCCGTTGGTTGAATCTATCTGTCGAACATGCTGTTTGCGGAAGCCTGAGTACCGATTGCGCAGCCGCCCTTGATTTTTGGGGCATACCGCCCGCAGGCGTTCCGATTAACGCCCGCCTGATTGAACCCGATGACCAGTATGTCCTTCCATTCGGTTGGAAGTCGGGGATGAGGTGTCGATGCGAGGAGAAACATGAAGGCCAAACCAGTGCTGTTCGCCGTGTTCGCCACCGCCCTGGTGGCGGCCGCGAGCGGATGCTCCGGCAGCTCGTCGACCCAGGCGGGACCAGCGAGCACGACAGTGGCCGCATCCCCGAGTAAGACCGCACCGGCGCAGGGCGACCAGTCGGCTCCGCCGCCCGCCCAGGCCCCGGGCAACCAGGGCGGCGATCCCTCTGCGGGCGAGGCCAATCCGCCACAGGCCGCACCGGCCACCGGTGCCGCGACCGACTCGCCGCAGTCCACGATCGTGCCGGTGACCACGAATCCGGCACCCAACGGCAGCGGCCACGGAATGTGCTTCGACCTCAATTCCGGGCTCTCCAATTCGGCGATCAAGAGCCTCGCCCCGGCCTCGACCGGCGCGTGGGGTAATCCGTTCGCGAGCGAAGACCCGATTTCGGCGGGCTGCGAGGGCATACTGTCGTGGATGACGGTGGAATCGGGCAATATTCACCCGTACACCCATGTCCTGTTCTTCACCAACGGCACCTACCTCGGTACCGCGACGTCCAGCCCCTACGGCTACACCAAGGTCATCGGAAAGACCGCGAATACCGTCTCGGTGCAATACAAGTGGGCGAAATCCAGTGACGCCCTGTGCTGCCCTAGCGGCGGCCCCAGCGTGGTGACCTTCACGCTCTCGGGCGGCAAGGTGGTGGCGAAGGGACAATTCCCGCCGAGCAATTGAGTGTCCGATGTTCGGAAGGGCTGACCTCGTCGCGATGTAGCGGCTGGCATCATGAGCGGAATCATCAAGTGGGGGCGCATTCCGCTCCAGCCCATGGCCGCCCAATAGCAGGGTGAGGGCGAGCGCGGGTATCAGAACGTAGCGCGGTCGAACGGGATCGGGAGCTCGTCCATTGCCCCGGCGGCACGTAGTCGGATGTTCGCTTCGAGGATCGTCTCGATGGCCGGTGACTGCGTGCCGTCACCGGTGAGGTCGATGACCAGCCCATCGTGTGCGGTGTGGACGTAGGTTGCGGGCAGCCCTTCGGGCGCCAGGGCGGCCCGGCGAGCGGAGAGGAAGACCGCACCCCCACAACGGGGTGCGCTGTTGGCCAAGTCGAATCGTTCGGTCACCGCGCGGTACTGGTGCTTGTCGTAGACCTGTCCGGCGTCGATCTCCCAGTGCTCCGCGAGCAGACGCAGGATCTGCGGAGCGCGCCGAATCACCTGCGCGGTCTCGTCGATCTCGCGTGACCGGAAGGCGAGTACGACGGAGTTCACCGCGTAGCGCGAGGTACTGCCCGCGTGAATCGCCATGGACACGTGCGCTGTACCGGTGTTCTTCGCCCACAGCGACGTCGTGTATCCGATGACGTCGAGGTCGGGTCCGGTATTCGTGCGCTCGATGTAGTCCGCCAGTGCGGGGACCGAGGGCTCCACCACGGGATCGGACGGGAGGTCCGCGCCGGCCTCGTGCCATCGCTCGAACGTCGAGCCATCGATGTCCGCGAGCACGCGCAGCGTGGCGTACCACCGTTCAGCGATGCCCGGCACGGATTCCCCGCGGAGGCCCCAGAATCCGTTGACCACGACGTACAGCACGACACGTTCTCCCTCATGTGTTGACTGGCTGCCCTGTGCGGCGTGGCCGCCACCATAAGACGCGGGGCCGACAGCCCGACCATGCAACGACGATCAGCTGGCCGATGAACTGCACAAGGCGTGGCTCGAACGTGAGGAAGACCTCCGCAGCCAACAGGTCACGTACACCATCGAGGAGGGCAAGCTTGATCGAGGCATTTCGACCTTCTCCTACGCGACTGATAGGCGGTTCACCATGACGACGCCGTTGCAGATTCCGACCCCGTTCGGGGACGTGCGCCTGGAAGCGGAAGACTCCGGGTTCCGATCGATCGTGCCGCCCGAATTGTGCTATCAGGGAATAGGTTTCGGGGGCTACTCCGCGGCGGTCGCCGCGCTGGCGGGGTTCGCGCACATGCCGGGCCGCACATTGCGCAGCATCCACACCGTGTTCACCGCGCCCACCAAGCCCGGCGCGCTGCGGGTGGCGGCGCGGGTGCTGTCGGCCGGCCGCAGCTGCGGATTGTGTGAGGTCACCATCGAACAGGAAGGCGCCCTGGTGTTGACCGCCTTGGCGTGGTTCGTAGACCCGCAGATGGTGAATGGCCTCGAAGGTGAAGGCACCCAGCGGATCTCGTTCAGCGACTGCGACCGTGTGCCCTGGGTGACCGAATGGGCACCGTTCTTGAAGGGACTGAACCTGCGAGCAGTGGATTACCCGCTGACCTACGACGACTTCTATGACGGACAAGCGCGCGTCGCGCTGTGGGCGGTGCCGGACGCCACAGACTCCGAGCACCGATCCACCGAGATCTGCGGACGCTTGACCGACATCATGTTCTTCGACGCATTCCTCTTGGACGCCGGGATGCGGACCGAGTCTCCCCTGACTCGCATGGTCAGCCTCGATCTGTCGGTCATCTGGTCGTCAGGCCACGCAGCACCCGCGCCCACGCTGTTGGAAGCCGACGGGCGAATCGACCACCAACTGGCCGGCATGCAAGGGACTCTCCGCGATACGACCGGGGCGGTACGGGCATCGGCCACCACCCAGGCCCGAGTCTTCCGGACAGCACGCGAACCCCACGGTTCATAACTGGTCACGCCTTCGGCCGGCCGTGCAGGTTCTCCGGCATCCGCTGCGATCATGGGCGGGGAATCACTATGGAGTCGGGAGTCGGCATGGCCAAGCTCGATCGTGAGCAGCTCATCGAACTGGTCGCGCGTGTGGCGCGCGCCGAAGGTAGTGACGAGCAGCTGGATGAATGGCTCACTCAGCTACACGATTCGGTGGCGGACCCGCACATCTCCGACCACATCTTCTGGGACTTCTCCGACCCGCCGCTGACTCCTGAACAGATCGTGGACAAGGCGCTGGCCTACCAGCCGATCGTGCCGGTCGGACCGGAACAGCCGACGATTCCAACGGAGTGATCTGCTGCCGAGGCGCTCGCCCAATCGGGCGTCGGCGTTTCGCCGTGGATAGCCTTGACGCTGTGGATGGTCTCGACATCAGAACCGCCGTGGGCAGCGATACGGGTAACCGCTATTCGGCGAACTTCGACGTCACTTACCTCGTTGAGAAACCTTTGTTCGCGGTGCTGGCCGACGGTATGGGAGATGGAGCGGGCAGCGCGGCCGCGGGGCGGATCGCCGTCGATACCTTCGTCGACTACGCCACGCGTGTGGCAGAGCCGGGGCCCGACACGCTGCGCGACGCGGTGGCAGCAGCTCATGCCAGGGTGAGCCGTGCCGGCCGTGAATTGCGGGACCTCGCCGGGTGCACTCTTACCGCCATGATCGCTGCGCCACAGGGTTGCTGGCTCGTTCAGATCGGTGACTCGCGTGTATATCGGTGGCGTGCCGGGCTGCTCGAACTGTTGACCACCGACCACACGATGGCATGGCTAGGGGCTGTGCACGGTTTGTATCCGTTCGACTCGGCACAGGCCGCGGCAGCGCGGTATCAACTGACCCGCTATGTCGGCCATGGGTCCGCGCCAGAACCCGATGTGTTCAGCGTGACGATGAGACCCGGTGACCGATACCTGCTGTGCACCGACGGCGTATCCGAGCAGGTCGGCTACGACGACCTACGGACCTTCCTCGGTCGGGATACACCGCCGGACTCCGTCGTCACCGCCCTTCTGGCGGCCTGCGAGACAGCGGGCGGAAACGACAACGCCTCCGCCATCGTGATCCGAGTCGACTGAACAACATGTCCGAGGTTGTGAACTTGACGGCGGTTGATTCCGCGGGCGTGCAGTGGCCGGTCGTGCTTCGTCTGGGTGAGCCTTCCGTGGCGCGGGTGGAGTTAGTGGGTCATGGCGTGTTCGGGTCGGCCGATGACGACTACCTGAGTTGCCTGCTCGCTGTCCGCGAGTATCTGGAGGCCAGGGGCCGACTGTTGTGCTGTCAGGGCGCTCGGCCAGACGTGTGGCCGTCGGGCACGTTGCGGCAGTTCGACAATGGCCGGCGCGCACACGTTCTCGACCATGATCGGCGAGGTGCGGAGCTCGAGGTGGTGGACATCTTCGCGCCGGCGCCGGCGGAGGTGGTCGTGAGCGTGTTGGATCAGGGCAAGGCCGTGTTCGCGTTCCACGGCTTGCCCTGGCGAGGAGAGTAGCCGCCACCTCACCGCCGGAAGATCGGCGCAGACCGGGAATATCCTGTCTTGCCGGATACCACGCTGCCCGAACCGGCCAGCGCGGCACCTCGGAAGATCAACGGGCAGACCGCCGTAGGGCCGCCGGCAATGCGCACTCATGCCGAGTTGAGGGTGTGGATGACTCCGGCTTCGAAGATCGATCGACGCTGTGCCGATCCCCGCCGTCATCAGTCGCAACGGCTTCCGCGCTTGATCGGCCGCCACGGGCCCCTTCCTGTGTTCCGCATTGCCCCACAACATGATTAGGGCGATTGACCGATAGCGGCTGATTTCCTTGATCGCTACCATCGAGTTGGTTGTTGGGCAGACACTCTCAGCATCTCGAACCGAGGATGGTCCACTATGCGCTGGATGCGATCGAGAGTCTTCGCTGATCCGCCGGTGGAACTCACAGACGCGGAACGCAAACGGGGCGAGCGGGCAGCTCGTCAAGCGGCTCGCGACGCGCGGAAGTCCCTGGTAAGGACAAAGCGGTACCAGTATCGGCGCTACCGGGAAAAGGCCGGTGACAAGTATCTGGATTGGCAACAGTGGCGCATCACGTATCTCGAGGAATACAGAAGCGGACCCCTCCCCGAGTCCACGAGGGGCGGCATCTCCGCAGGGGACAGCTTCAGTGCGAGCTGACGCCGTGGGTCGGGCTGAGCGGGTCAGCCTCCGAAGAAATGCCGTGAGTGCACGGTTGCACTCCATTCGATCTGGTCGCTGACGCAGGCAATTCAGGCGCTACGGAACCATCCGCTCATGCCGCTCACGGGTCGATCCGGAGCGGCCGGCACGGTCCAGCTGAAAATCGAACGCCCCGAGATCATCTCGGGGCGTTCGTGTGTCTGGAACGTCCGCAACTGCGAATACCGAGTGGCGCATGCCGGTGAGCCAGTATCTTGCGAAGCGAAACTGTTTCACATCAAGTATCGGGGAATACTCATGCGTCGTATCCTTGCCCTCGTCGTGCTCACCGCCGCGGTCCTCACCACCGGAACGGGTTTGGCCGCAGCCGAACCGCTGTCGACCGGTTCAGCCTCGGGTTCGGCCTCGGGTTCGGCCGAGACTGTCGCCACTGTTCTCTGCGCGGTGGTCAAGATCTCGGCCTGCTCGATCTCGGTTCCTGAAAGCAACCTGCCGGTCTCGATGCCCGAGAACAACGTGTGGTGAATAAGTCCACGCCAGCGGGAGGATCGCCGATTGCTCCGTCGGTGGTGGGGCGGGCACCGGACTGAGCGGCTGACGTGACGCACTGAAATGGCTCCCCTCTATGTCAAGACGTCGGCGCGGGTGCGGGGTTAGCCTGGTTGTTGGGTCCGGGATGTGGCTTGTCCGAAGGATCGGTGTGCGGGTTGGAGCCGGTCGCGCTGGAGTCAGGAGTCGTTCCCGATTGCCCTCCCGGGCCTGCCAATTCGCGGTGTCGTTCATCGGTGAGCATCCGAACGTAGATGACGTTCGAGAGTCGTCGTTTGAGGGCGCGGATTGCTTCCATCGAGGTCTTTCCGCCTGCTTTGCGGCGGTCGTAGTAGGCGCGGCCGGTGGTGGTGCGGGTTCGTAGTTGAACGATGGCCATGATGTGCAGGACCCGGTTGATCTTGCGGTTGCCGGCTCGGGAGAGCCGATGTCGCTGCTGATCACCGGAAGAGGCGTCCAGGGGTGCGGTGCCGTTCCAGGACGCGAACCGATTCCGGTCGTGGAATCGCCTAATGTCACCGACGTCGGCCAAAAGCCTTGCCGCGGAGGAAGGTCCGATTCCGTGTAGATCCATCAGGGTGGATCCGCGTTCGAGGACCAGTTGCCGCAGTTCTTTGTCCGCGGCCCTGGTTTTGCGGTCGATGGTTTCCAGGTCTTCGATCAGCTCGGCAACCAGCCGCAGCCGGATCGCGACGGCCGCGTCCGATGGTGTGATTGCAGCGATCAACTCGCGGGCCTGGCGCACGGAGAGAAAGACTTTTGCGCCACCAGGGATCAATTCCAGTAGCAATCGGTGCAGCCGGCAGAGGGTTTCGGTGCGGGCGCGACCGAGTTCGTCGCGGTGGTCGGCGAGCATGCCCAGGGCGATCAGTTCCGGATCGGCGGTGACGCGTCGCAGATTCGGTGCGCGCAGGGCAGCCAGCGCGACCGAGTGGGCGTCGACCGGGTCGGTCTTGCGGCCGTTGCCGGTGGCGAAGACCCGCACCTGCGCCGACAGTTTCGCGGGCACGTCGATCACGGATTCGCCGTCGTGAACGAGACGGTGCGCGAGGTGCCGGCCGATGCCGTTGCAGCCCTCGACCGCCCATACCCGGTCGTTGAATTGTTGTGTAGCAGCGAGCATTTCCGAATAGCCGATGTTGTCGGTGCTGTATCGGCCGGTGACCAGGACCCGTCCGGTCGGGTCGATGGCTTCGATGGTGGCCGAGCGTTTGTGCGGGTCCATTCCGATGATGACGGTCATCGCTGTTCCTCCCGTGTCAGCGAAACATGGTGTCCGTGCGGGAGGGCACCGCTAGTACGAGCGTCGGGCAGACCCCTCTTCAGCCACTCCCTGCACGGCACCCGGCGGGAGGCAAGCCATTAGAGAGCCACACCAATCCAGACGGTGGGCAGCCGCATGAACGGAGCATCCCACCGGGCACCTGGATCAAATCCTGGCCGGGATCCGATCCTGACACCAGTCTCTTACTAGCCGCATACCGCGCTGCCCGAAGCGGCCAGAGCGGGGTGCTGGGACTCGGTGCAGCGCAGAACGTCCGCTCATGCCGAAATGCCGAGTGGCACATGGTGGAGGTGATATTGGACAAAATCCTCCAGGATGTGCCACTCGGCGACGGGATCCGGATGCACTGTAATGCCGCGCCGACCGAACCGGCTGGCACGTGGCGGATGCCAGTCGAGACCGACTGCGGCGCAGAACCATCTGCTGCTGCCGACTTCGTGTGTCGCCGACGAGTCCTAGGGATTCGCCCGAGCCCCTCTTTGACCTCGGTCGGGACAGGACTACGCCTCCTCGATGTGCTCCGGGTCCGGCTTCTGGACCCCGTTGGGGCGGATCTGTTCGAGGGCCTGCCGTACGACGTCCTCGGAGACGTCGCCCTTGACCGAGATTTCCGAGTCGCCGATTCGCAAGGTGAATTTGGTTGTGCGGCTGGCGATCCAGGCTGTCACGCATGCGGTGACCGCACCCATCAACGGCGCGGATTCGACCACCAGTTTGATGAGTTCCGTTGCGCCGAGCGCGTCCGGGACGGGTTCGCCGCTGATCAGGCGTTTGTGGACGGCGCGTAGGTCGTCGTCCACCACGATCGCCTCGAACAGCGAGGCCAGTTCGGCGATGTCGTCGTCGGCGTCGGTGATCGAGATGGTGATCGTTGCGGCCACGTGGATCCTCCCCGGTTGGTCTGTGGCCGCAATTCTAGGGCGAACGGTCAGTGCGCGCGCGAGTGGCAGTGGGGGACGGGAGGATTCGCGCGTCGGATGCAGTACCGTCCCTCCGGGGAATCACCCGGGGGACGGTCCGCACCGTCCGTGCGCCGCTGCCGGCGGTCGCGTTCGATGATGCGCGCCGCCAACCGGACGACGGCCTCCTCGAGCCGCATCCCCAGCGATTCGGCTCGCAGCGCCGCCAACTCCAGGACGAATTCCTCCTCGGTGGAGGCCAGGTCGCTCAGGATCTCGTCGAGGGCCATCCCGTCGATGGCCTGCTCCCGGGTCAGATCCCGCCCCGGCAGCCAGCTGAGCACCCACCGGCTCCCGGCGGGACCGGGAACCAGATGCGCGGTCTCAGGCGTCATGTCACTGGTGATCGCCTGTCCGGAAATACGTAGCGCCATAGCCTTTCACCCCCTCGGAGCTGGACTCCCCGAAAATGTATGGTCCGGCGCTTAACGATCGCTATCGATTTCCTTACCGGGACCGGTCACGTCCCGGAAGGCGCCCGGTGATCAGCCCCGGCGTGGCGGGATCCCCTCGCGCAGCATGTCCTCGACGGTGGCGAAGGAATGGGCGGTGAGCCACAGGCGCAGCAGGTGGCGGCGACGGGCGGGGTCCTCGTGGTCCGTGTAGGCCTCGCGGCTGTGCAGGATCTTCGCGTTGTTGAGGATCTGGATGTCGCCGGGGGCGAATTCCATGGGGAGGTAGAAGGCGGGGTCGTTGGCGGTGTCCTCGAGCATGCGCATGGCCTCGAGTTGCAGGCCGGTCAGGGGCGGGACGCCGGGGTGGCGTTGGGCGTCGCGGATGTACCAGCCGATGTAGAAGATCCGGGGTTCGCCGTTGATGTCATGGATGGCTGGCAGGGTGAAATACGGTGCCTCGCCGGGGGATTGCTCGTCGTTGCGGTCCCAGTGGAAGGGGCTGCGCAGCACTTCGAGGAGATCGGGCCGTTCGGCCAGGATGTGGTTGTAGACGGCCAGCGAGCTCGCGATGCGGCTCTCCCCACCGGTTTTCGCGGGGTTCAAGCACAGCAGCCCGACCAGGTCGGAGCCGTCGGTGTGGAAGTCCTGACGCTCATTGGTGGTGTAGAGCCGCACCGCCGGGCCGGTACGCGGGAGGCGCTCGTCGCGGACGTGGCCCAGCAGGTCACCCGCCGCGTTCTGGCTGACCGGAGTGCCCAGGTGCAGGCCGAGACCGACATAGGCGAGCTCGGTCTCGGCCTCGGTCAGCAGATCGACGGGGAACCGGCGGAGGAGAACGAAGGCGCGGCCCTGCGTCAATGTGACCGTCCACTCGCGCAGCAGATCGGCCAGGCCCGGCAGCGGGAAGTCCTCGCGGCGCAGGTTCGTGGCGTCACGCCCGGCGGCACGGGCCGCGCGCGTGGCGTCGACGATCTCCGCGCGCTGCGCGTCGGTCAGGACGGTCGCCCATTCGGCGGAGTCGCTGAGGTCCGCGCCGCGCCAGACTGCCGGCGACTGCGCGGGTCGGGAGACGGCACTCATCGCGGATCCACTCCTGATGTCCGCAACTCTTCGATGAGTCGTTCCACCCGGGTACGGATTTCGTCGCGAATCGGCCGCACGGCCTCGACACCCTTACCCGCGGGATCGTCGAGGGTCCAGTCGCGGTAGTCGACGCCGGGGAAGTAGGGGCAGGTGTCGCCGCAACCCATGGTGATCACCACGGTGGAGGTCTGCACCGTGTCGGGGGTGAGGACCTTCGGCGTCTGGGCGGTGATGTCGATACCCAGCTCGGCCATGGCCTCGACCGCGGCCGGATTGATGGTGTCGGCGGGCGCGGTTCCGGCCGAGCGGACTTCGATGGCGTCCCCGGCCAGGTGGGCCAGGAAGCCCTGCGCCATCTGGGAGCGGCCCGCGTTGTGGACGCAAACGAACAGGACGCTCGGCGTGACGGAGGTCATTGGTGGGCGGGCCCTTTCACGAAGTCGGAACGTCGAGCGCGGCGCGCTCAGCCGGAGCGGAGTCGGGGTACAGTGCGCCGACCAGCGCGAATCCGAGTGCGGCCCCGAGGAGTTGGGCGGCGACGAACGCCGGCGCCGAGGCGGGCGCGATACCGGCGAAGGTGTCGGAGAAGATCCGGCCGACGGTGACGGCGGGATTGGCGAAACTGGTGGAGCTGGTGAACCAGTACGCGGCACCGATGTAGGCGGCCACCGCGACGGCCGCCAGCGCGGTACGGCCGGTGCGGACCAGGGCGAAGATGACGGCGATGAGCCCGGCGGTGGCCACCACCTCACCGACCAGATGGCCGGTGCTGACCCGGTGATGGGTCGAGATCTGCACGGCCCGCTGATCGAACATGATGTTGGCCAGCACCGCCCCGGCGATGCCGCCGGGCACCTGCGCGCCGATATAGGCGACCATCTCGGCGGTGGTGAGACCGGCGCCGCGGCGACGGCCCGCCCACCAATCGGCCACCGAGACAACGGGATTGAAATGCGCCCCCGACACCGGCCCGAGGATCAGGATCAGGACACCGAGCCCGAACACGGTGGCGGTCGAGTTCTCCAGCAACTGGAGGCCGACATCCTGCGCGGACAGCTGCTGCGCCGCGATGCCGGACCCGACGACCACGCACACCAGCAGTCCGGTGCCGACGAACTCGGCCAGCAGCCGCCGGGTCAGCGCGCTCATCGGACGGCCGCCTCGGGGAGAGCGATGTCCAGCAGCGACGACAGCTGTCGCAGGGCATCGGGCTCGACGCGGTAGTACACCCACGAGCCACGGCGCTCACTCGACAGCAACCCGGCTTCCCGCAGCACCTTCAAATGGTGGGAAATGGTCGGCTGGGAGACGTCGAACCCGTCGGAGATATCGCACACACAGGCCTCTTGGCCGACGTGGCTGGCGATCACCGACAACAGCCGCAACCGCACCGGATCCGACAACGCCTTGAACACCGCCGCCAACTCGGTGGCGGCCGGCGGGGTCAAGGGTTGCCGGACCAGGGGAGTGACCTCACAACCGGGTGAGGTCACCGCGGTGAGCGGCAGTTCTCGTTTCGACACACGTCGATATTGACGGGTGTCGAAGTCGGGTGCAAGCGAACAACCGGCGAACTCACAGCGACGTCAGCCGCAGCAGGACTGGCCCGAAGCGACCGCCTCGGCCTTCGCGGTGCTGCCGCAGCAGGCTCCCTCCGCGGCGGCTTCCTCGGCGGTGCCGCAGCACACCGCCGTGGCCTGCGCATCCGTCGCCGGCTCCCCGGAGGCGAGAACCGGTGCCGTGCCGAAGGTTTCGCTGTCCGCCAGCACGGTGTAGACCTCCCACCGTTCGGCGTCGGGGGCGGTCACCCACACCTTGTCCTGGGTGGCGAAGCAACAGGTGGTGGCGATCTGTTCCTCGGTGAACAGGCCCGCCTCGGACAGGCGGGCGATCTCGCCGTGGACCTGCTCGCTGGATTCCACCTCGACCCCGAGGTGGTTGAGGCTGCCGCCGTGGCCGGGGTTCTCGATCAGGACCAGCTTGAGCGGGGGTTCCGCGACGGCGAAGTTGGCGTAACCCGGCTTGCGCTTGGCGGGCTCGGTCTTGAACAGGGTCGAGTAGAACGCGACCGCCTGATCGAGGTCGTCGACGTTGAGTGCGAGCTGGATGCGGGACATGGGACCGTACCTCCACTTGTGAGACATATGTCGAAGAACTTCTGTGACCGAGTCTGCGCCACCTCTTCGACATATGTCAAGAAGGTCGGTAAGGTTGATCGCATGCCCAAGGCACTACCAGTGATCGACATGTCCGCCCCGGTCTGCTGTGCCCCGGTCGCCGCAGGCCCGGTCGACGACGCCGCCGCGCTCGAAATCGCGCTGCGGCTCAAGGCGATTGCCGACCCGGCTCGGGTGAAACTGCTGTCGTTGCTGCTCACCAGCCCCGCGGGCGAGGTGAACACCGGTGACCTCGCGGAGACCGTCGGCCTGGCCGAATCGACCGTCAGCCACCACCTCGGCCAGCTGAAGAAGGCGGGCCTGATCGAATCGGAACGCCGCGGCATGAACACTTTTCACCGCGCCTACCGCGATGCCCTGTCGGCGCTGTGCCTGGTCCTCGACCCGAACTGCTGCCGCTGAATCCAATCCCAGGGCGGCGTCGATCAGCTGGTCGGTCCTTCGATGTCAGCTCGCCCGGGAGAACACCGCCACCAGAAAGTCCGCGTCGGCGGTGAACGGCCGCAGATCCCAGGTCGACAGGAGCAGATCCGGTGTGAGCCCGGAGGTTTGGGCGTCGGAGAGGAACTGGGTGAAGTCGTAGCCGCGGTCGGCGCCGAACCCGATCACCGCGCGGCCGGTGGGAGCCAGGTGCCGGGCGAAGGCGGACAGGACGGCCCGGCGGGTGGAGGGCGCCAGGAACGCCATCACATTGCCCGCGCAGACGATGGCGTCGAAGTCGGCGGGCACGCCCCGCCCGGGCAGGTCCAGTTCGGCCAGGTCCCCGACCAGCCAGGTGGGGCCGGGGTGGTCGTGCTCGGCCGCGGCGATCAGCACCGGGTCGACGTCGACACCCACCACGGTGTGACCCACCTGGTGCAGGTGGCCGCCGATCCGGCCCGGCCCGCACCCCGCGTCCAGGACGCGGCTGCCGCGCCCCAGCATGGCGTCGATGAGTCGCGCCTCGCCGACGATGTCGGTGCCCTCGGCGGCCAGGTTGCGGAAACGCTCCACGTAGCGGGTCGAGTGGGTGGGATCGGCGGCGATGATCTCCTCCCACTGGCTGGGGGTGCGTCCGCTCATGGTCTGAACCTCCTCGCTCGGGGCGCGTCCGCTTCACTCTGCCAGTCCGGGAATCGATGTCCGGGCGGGGGCTGGCGAGTAGCGGACGCGCCGAGGCTGTCGCGCCTACGCCAGGCGAGTCGGCAGCGGGGCGAGGGTGTAGTTCTGCCAGACGTAGTTGTCCATCTGGTGCTGGTCACCGGAGAGGTTCACGACGCGGTCGACCTTGCCGTCGGCGTTGAAATGCCAGACGAGCGCCCACATGGTGTCGACCTTGCCCTCGCCGGCGGTGGAGTAGCCGCGGTGGATGTCGACGACATATTCGTCATTGGCCTCGAGGAAGAACGTCTCGGCCTTCATCCCCGCGGTCGAGAGCTGGTTGAAGAATTCGACGACCTCGTCGATACCGTGCTTGGTGCCCGACAGCGGGTGGCGGCCGGGAATGGTCCAGCTGATGTCCTCGGTGAGGACGGCCCGCATCCCGTCGAGGTCGTAGCGGGCGTAGGCCTCGAAGAAGGCGGCGATGGCGGCGATCTTCGGATTCTGTTCGGTCACAACGTTTGTCGTCATGCCAACAGGTTATTGCCGAGCTACGGCGGGGAGAAGAATCGATCCGGAATGGATCTGGAACGGATCGTTATCAATTGATCCGGACTTCGGTTGAGCGGATGACGAGATTCGAACTCGCGACCCTCACCTTGGCAAGGTGATGCGCTACCAGCTGCGCTACATCCGCGTGCTCACCCGGCCTTGTGGGCCGATCGGCTTGCGGGACAGAACATTAGCCTATGGGTGGGTGGGTAATGCAAATCGGCTGGAACCGGCGGTGCGGCCCCACCTCTTCGGGCTCGATCGGCATTGTTTTCCGGCGAGTCGGGCTGAGGGAGCCCGACGACGTCGGTACCCGGAAACGCAGAAAGACCCGGCGGTAGCCGGGCCTTTCTGTATGAACGTGGTGCGCGATACTGGGATTGAACCAGTGACCTCTTCCGTGTCAGGGAAGCGCTCTCCCGCTGAGCTAATCGCGCGGGTAAATCCCCCTTTGAGCGGATGACGAGATTCGAACTCGCGACCCTCACCTTGGCAAGGTGATGCGCTACCAGCTGCGCTACATCCGCGTGCTCACCCGGCCTTGTGGGCCGATCGGCTTGCGGGACAGAACATTAGCCTATGGGTGGGTGGTTAATGCAAATCGCCAGGAAAACGGGCGATTTCGGGCATGTCGCGGTGCCGGTCAGTCGGTCTCGGGCAGCGGGTCGGCCAGCGGCGCGGCCTGGGCGCGGGAAAGGCGCACCGCCGCAACACACATGACGACCACCGAGAGAGCGACGAAGGCGGTGCCGACCGGACCGGACCGCAGCCGCTCGTCGAGGACGGTCATGCCGAGGAAGGCCGCGCCCAGCGGCTCGGCGACGGTGAACGCGGGCAGCGAGGCCGACAGCGGACCCACCTGATAGCCGCGCTGTTGCAGATACAGACCCAGCAGGCCGCAGGCGGCCAGGACGTACAGCTCCCAGCTGGTGAGGGCGGTTCCGACGCTGATCGTGAACAACTGGGTGACGTTGTCGGTGAGGGCGGCCGAGACGCCGAAGAGCAGACCGGCCGCGCTGCCGAGCAGCAGGGCTTGCAGGGTCGGCACGCGCACGGTGGTAGCCACCACGATGCTGACCGCGATGACACCGGCCGCCAGGCCCAGCGGCAGCGCCCAGCGATGCCAGGGCGCCTCGGTGACCCCCTCGGTCGGTTCCCCGACCACCAGGAAGCACGCCAGCGCGATCGACAACGCCGCGGCCTGCAACCACATCACCGTGGTCACCCGCCGCCCGCTGTAGTGCGCGGCCAGCGGCAGCGCGAACACCAGCGCCGTCACCAGGATCGGCTGCACCACCAGCACCGAGCCCAGGGCGAGCGCCGCCACCTGGAACGCGAACCCGCCCGCGTCGCCGATCACCCCGGCCACCCATCGTGGACTGCGAATCAGATTGGCCAGCAACGCATCCCCTTGGGGGACATCCGCCGCCGCCCGTTGCTGCGCCACCGCGGACACGGCGAACAACACCGCGCCGATGAATGCGCACACCACCGCTGCCACAGGTAGGTTTCCCACCTGGTCAAGTCTGCCCGACAAGGTCGTCCAGGTCGGTTGGCGGGGCCGTCGAACGGGGCCCGAAATCGGCGGTCGAACCATCGGGCGCTGCGGCCCGGCCCCCGTGGACCGTGGTCAGTCGATCTCGTCGGCCCAGGCTTGGAGCCCGGCCAGAAACCCTCGCCGCTGCGTCGGAGTCAGCCGCCCCATCGCCCGCAGCAGCGCGTCCGACCGCCGGTTGATGAAGGTTGCCACGTCGTCGCGGCGATCGTCGGGCAGCGACAGCAGGGTGCGGCGATTGTCGGCGGGATCGTTGTGCCGGCGTAACCACCCGGCTCGGTTCAGCTCCCCGGCAAGCTGACTCGCATTCGTCAGGCTGATGCCGAGCCGGCGGGCCAGATCGCTGACGCTGAGACTGCCCGCCGCCAGCACCTGCGCGAGTACCGCGCCGTGCCGATTGCCGAGCCCGCCCGCGTCGAAGGATTCGCGCAACGCGGCGGGCATATCGCCGTGGGCGCGCCGGAAATGCGTGGCGATCAGGGGTGCGAGCGCCTCCAGTTGCCGCTGGTGTTCCGCACTCACCGGTGCGCCCGCGGCGTCCGCCGCTCGCTGTGGCCGAGGCACGAACCCCTCCCATCGATGTCGTACTGCGGTCTTGACAGATCCAGGATACAGGTTCGAAGATTTGAACTATTCTGAAAACTGAACCAATAGGAGACGGTGCTCTCCGCGAAAGGCTCACCCATGCGCACTCGACTGCTCACCGCGGCCGCCCTGCTCACCACCGGATATCTGTGCGGCGCCTTCGGATACGGATTGATCAATGTCGCGCAAGCGTTCAAGACGGTGCCGCTGGACGTGCGGTTCACCTTCCATACCGCGCTGATGAAGGTCAACGGCCCCGTCATGCAATCGGCGATGGGCTTGGCCGCCCTCACCTCACTGCTGCTGGCGATCTACAGCGGGGGAGTCGTGCGCCGCTCGGCCGCAACGGCTTTCGGCCTCGTGCTCACGTCCTTCGTCATCACCCGATTCGGCAATGTCCCGATCAACGGCAAGATCAAGCAGTGGGCCGTCGGCCCCCGTCCCGACGACTACGCGCAGATCCTGCACCGCTGGGAGCTGTTCCACATCGCCCGCACCGGCACGGCGCTGCTGGCCTTCCTGATCATCATCGCCATCGCGGTCTTCGCCCGGCCCGCTCCGGCGGACCGGGATCAGACAGTTCTGTCCGCCCCCAACTGAATTCGCGCGGCCGGGGCGGCGATCTGCCGCGGCGCGATCTGCTCGGCCGCCAGGTAAGCCCGCCGCCACCGCCGAATCCTCCTGGGCGCCACCATGATTTCCGGCCTGGGACCCCGTGGCGGAGCAAATTTCGCCACAGGTCGTAGCGGATTTGGCCGAATCGGATATCGCTGACGCTGTGTCTAGTTAATCTGTGCGGTGTTAGTGAACCTGGAAGGCTAGGATCTCGCGTGAGCTACTCACTCATCATCGAGAACGGCACCATCGTCGACGGGACCGGCGCCGAGCCGTACACCGGCGATATCGCCGTCGAGAACGGGCGCATCGCCGCCATCACCCCACCGGGCCGGCTCGCGGACACCGAGGCGGAGAACCGGATCGACGCGAAGGGGCTGCTGGTCACCCCCGGCTTCGTCGACATCCACACCCACTACGACGGCCAGATCACCTGGGATCCCCAACTGACCCCCAGCTGCTGGCATGGTGTGACGACCGTGGTGATGGGCAACTGCGGGGTGGGGTTCGCGCCGGTCACGCCCGAGAAGCGGGAGTGGCTGATCGGCCTCATGGAAGGCGTCGAGGACATTCCCGGCGCCGCCCTCTCGGCCGGAATCCGCTGGGACTGGCAATCCTTCCCGCAGTATCTGGACGCGATCGACCGGCTGCCGCTGGCCGTCGACGTCGGCACCCAGGTCCCGCACGGCGCGGTGCGCGCGTACGTGATGGGGGAGCGCGGCGCGAAGAACGAGGACGCCTCACCCGAGGACATCGCCATGATGGCCAAACTCGTGCGCGAGGGCATCGAGGCGGGCGCCCTGGGCTTCTCGACCTCCCGCACCATCGTGCACCGGGCCATCGACGGTGAGCCGGTTCCCGGCACCTTCGCCGCCGAGGAGGAGCTGTTCGCCATCGGCCAAGCCCTGGCGGACGCGGGTGCGGGAGTCTTCGAACTCGCCCCCGCCGGCATCATGGGCGAGGACCTCGCCGCGCCCGACCGTGAACTCGCCTGGATGGTGCGCCTGGCCGAACAGACCGGCCGCACCGTGAGTTACGGCCTGCTGCAACACGATGGCGCGCCCGACGACTGGAAGCGGCTGCTGGACACCGCCGGTGCGGCCTTCGAGGCCGGGATCCCGATCCGCCCGCAGGTCTCGGCCCGGCCGCTGGGCCTGCTGATCGGCCTGCAGACCTTCAACCCGTTCTCGTTCCGTCCCAGCTATCAGGCCGCGGTCGAACGCGCGGGGCACAGTCTCGACGCCCTGGTCGCCGAACTCCGCGATCCGGTCCTGCGCCGGACGATCCTCACCGAGGCCGACCTCCCCGACAACCCGATGGCCTTCGTCAGCATGGGTTTGGACCGCACCTTCACCCTGGGCGATCCGCCGGACTACGAGCCGGATCCGGCGGCCGGCCTCGCCACCGACGCGGCCCGTGCGGGCATCGAACCGTTCGAGTACATCTACGACCAGCTGCTGACCCGCGACGGCACGGCCCTGTTCTACCGTCCGCTGCTGAACTATTCGGGCTTCACCCACGACCCGATCCGCGAGATGCTCATGCACCCGGCCAGCGCGGTCGGCCTCGGCGACGGCGGCGCGCACGTCGGCGCGATCTGCGACGCCTCCAACACCACCTACCTGCTGACCCACTGGGCGCGCGATCGTTCCCGGGGCGAGCGGATTTCCCTGCCGCTGGCGATCCGCAAGATGACCCTCGACACCGCCCAGATGTACGGCCTCGATGACCGCGGCGTCGTGGCGGTCGGCAAGAAGGCCGACTTCAATGTCATCGACTTCGAGGCCCTGCGCCTGCTGCCGCCCACCATGGCCCATGACCTGCCGGCCGGCGCCCGCCGTCTGCTCCAGCGCGCCGAGGGCTACCGTCACACGATCGTGTCCGGTGAGGTGGTGCTGCGTGACGGCGAGGACACCGGGGCCCGCCCCGGCGCTCTGATTCGCTCCCGGCGCGGTAACTGACACTGCGGGCTCGGCGTGTACGGGTCAGACCGCGCGGAGTCTGGCCGGTATCGATCACGGTGCGCGGTAACCGAATCAGGTGACAGACGCCCTGATTGCGATCTTCGCGGGAATGGGTTGCGATACGTTTGCTGAACAGGATTCGGCAACCGGGAGGTTCGCGATGATCTCTGAGGATTCGTATCTGCTCGCCCCGGTCGTGGGCGATTTCATGTCGGTGCGGGCGGTGACGGTTCGCGGCGGGGACGAGGAGATCGGCGCCGATCTCGCCCGGCTCGGCCGCTCGGACTTCGCCGCCCGGATCGCGCCGTACAGCGATCCGGCGTACGCGCAGGCCCGGCGCATCTATTTCGAACGCAATCATCCGGCGCTGGCGGCGCGGGCCCGCGGTGTGGCGTCGGTGTTCGGCGTTCCGGTCGACGGCGACGAATTCGACACCACCGCGGTCGGATACGACGTCCCGGGCGGTCCGGCGTGTTCGGCGGTGTGGTTCCCGCCGTCGATCACCACCACCGGGCGGCCGCTGTTCGGCCGCAATATGGATTGGTTCCCCCTGCCGCTGAGCGCCACCACCGGCATGGCGCCCGGTCCGGACGAGCACCCGTCCTGCTCGCGGACGGTGCTGATCACCACCCTCGGCGAATCCGGCCGCGCGGTGGCCCAATTGGGCTGCCACGACCTGATCAACCCCGGCTACGACGGTGTCAACGACGCGGGCCTGATCATGGCGCTGCTGGTCGATCACACCGCGCCCGGCAATCCGGGCACCAGCGGCGCGGGCTTCCTCGACCACGGCCTGTCGTCGATGCAGCTCGTCGGCTACGTGCTCGCGACCGCGACCACCGTCGCCGAGGCCAAGCGTGCGCTGCTGACCCAGCACATCTTCGTGCCGGTCGCCGAAAGCCAGCATTGGCTCATCGCCGACGCCCACGGCGCGGCCACGGTCTTCGAGATCGACCGCACCTCACGCCAGTACCGTTTCACCGACGCCCCCGGCGACGCGCCGTTCATCATCACCAACCACGCCCTGCACACCTATCCGGGTATCGACACCTTCCCGCAGGTGGATCCGGGACGCGAGCACGACTCCTTCGTCCGCTACCGCATGCTGGCCGACGCCATCGCCGCGCACGACGGGCTGTGGGGCCCCGACGATGTCGACGCCCTGCTCGATGTCGTGCTGTGCGCTTTCGTCGACAACACGGCCGCGGGCATCACCGGCGGGCTGCCCGAGCGCACGCTGTGGAACTACGTGGCCGACCCGGTGGACCGCAGCTACCGGTTCCGATTCCACCAGCGCGATCTGGGCCCCGAACCGGGCGCCAACCACATGCGGGTGCAGCGCACCGACCACCTCGACTGGAGTCTGGACAAGGCGCTGGCCTGACTCGGAAATGCAGAAAGGCCCGGCGTGAGCCGGGCCTGATCTGTATGAAACGTGGTGCGCGATACTGGGATTGAACCAGTATCGCGCGGTGCGACGCCACATGCTTTGAACAGTGAAAATAGCTAGCTACCAGTATCTTTCGCGGACATCGCCGATTGCGCTGGTGGTCAGGAAGGTGCATCGATACACTTTTCTCAGTTCACGTTGAGTTCAGTTGGACTGTCGGCAGATTCAGTAGACGTGAACTCAATCTGAACTGAGATCCGGAGACCGTGCGAGTTAGGACGGTGGTGGCATGGTGCGGGGGAAGGGGAGGCAAGACCGGAAGTCCGGCACCTTCGGATCGGTCGATCGCCTTCCGAGCGGGCGGTATCGCGCGCAGTACTTCGGACCGGATGGTCGTCGTTACAAAGCGCCGACCAACTTCCTCACGCAGCAGGACGCACGGGCGTTCCTGTCGGTTGTGCAGGCGGACATCATCAAGAAGGCGTGGCAGCCGCCCGGCGTCGAGGTCGCCGAGGAAGTGAAGCTGACGTTCGAGGAGTATGCCGAGCGTTGGATCAAAGAACGGGATCTTGGCGACCGAACGCGAGAGGACTATCGAGATTGGCTGGATAGTCACATCCTTCCGGTTCTGGGCCGCTATCCGATCGGCTCGATCGAGGAGAGCGATATCCGGCTGTGGTACGGCAAGCTGAACCCGGATACGCCGACCCTACGAGCGAGGGTGTATGGGTTGTGTACAACGATCTTCAACACGGCGCTCACGGACAAGAAGGTTCCCGTTCACCGAAATCCGTGTTGTATCAAGGGCGCTGGAAGCGCGCCGAGGGCGAAGGTGATCCGGCCGGCGACTCTCGGCGAACTCGAGACAATCGTGATGACCTTGCCGCCGCGATTCAAGCTGATGGCGCTGCTCGCAACCTGGTGTGCCCTGAGGTTTGGTGAACTTACTGAGCTTCGTCGCAGTGATATCGACCTTCCACGGAGAAGGATCTACGTCCGGCGCGGTGTTGTTCGTCTCAAGAGCAAGACGCGAGGTATACCGGTCCGGAAGGTTAAGTCTCCCAAGTCTGACGCCGGCATCCGGGATGTTTCCATTCCGCCGCATCTTATCCCCGTGATTGAAGACCATTTGCGTGATCACGTGGGTGCCGGACTTGCCGCGCTTCTGTTCCCGTCGGTGACTGATGACACGGAACATCTTGCCCCGTCTACATTTTCACGCCACTGGTACCGTGCGTGCCGCGTTGCGGGACGCTGGGTTGAAGGAGACAGCGACGATCCGGATGGCAAGGATCATGCCGACCTCACCTTGCACGACCTGCGCCATACCGGCGCGGTACTCGCGGCTCTCACCGGCGCGACCCTGAAGGAGCTGATGGACCGCCTCGGGCATTCAACTCCTGGTGCCGCGATGCGCTACCAACACACAGCCAATGACCGGGATACCGCGATCGCGGTCGCTCTCTCGAAGTTCGTTGAGCCCGAGTCTGATATCGATGATCCGGGCAATGGTCGAGCGACGTTGCGGCCTGCCCGCCGACCCCGGCCGAGCGGTTCCGGCTCCCGAAGGCGGCCGCGGTCATGATGAGGAAGCCATGCATGCAATCTTGAAAATGTGTCGGCATTCCATGTTGTACTGGGGCGGCATGGGGAGGCACGGATGAATGTAACTGGACAAGAGCTCACTCGGCCGAATGAGCGCCTGAACCAGCTCATTACCAAGCTTGGCGTTGGGAACAAGACGGTTGCTCGAAAGATGGTCGAGTGCAGTGCGGCTGATGGGGGAGAGCCGGTCAGCCCTGGCGGTAGCACAATCGGGCGTTATCGGTCAGGTGTTCATCGGCCGAACGCCCGCAGCGCAGAAGTGCTCGCAGCGGCGCTGAGCGAGTTTGCTGGTCGGCCGATCGCTTTGGAGGAAATCGGCTATCCGCCTAAGAATTCCGATCGAGTCGAGTCCGGCTTGCTTCACGGTGGTTACCTGGGCGTTAGTTCTGGGCTCATGCCGTTCACGTCCGATGTGATCGATCCAGCGTTCGTTGACCATCTGCGGTTCCTGCTGGATGAGCACGTCCGGATGGACGCGCTCACCGGCCCTCGCTACGTCCTCGATGCGCTGCGGGGTGAACTGGCTGTGGTTGAGGAGCTCTGCGGGAAGGCGCGAGGGGGTATGAGACAGTCGTTGCTTGAGGTTGGTGCGCGTTTCAGCGAATTCGCTGGCTGGCTGTTCCAGGACTCGGGCGACCTCGAAGCGGCCATGTACTGGTCGAATATCGCGATGGACTACGCCGAGGAGCTGGGAAGCACCCACCTAACTTCCTACGTATTGATGCGGAAGAGCAATATCGCGACGGATCGTGGATACGCCGCGAAAGGGCTGGGACTCGCGAATGCCGCTTTGCGGCGCTGGGACCACATCACTCCAGAGCTGAGAGCCGTCGCTCTCCGCCAGCTGGCGAACGCGCACGCGATGATCGGTGAGGTTGACGATTGTCGCAGGGCGCTCGACAAGGCCATGGCCGAAGCTCTGGAGATCGACCCGAATAGCCCCGGAAACCTGGCGAAGTACTGCACGCCGTCTTACATCGAGATGGAGGCCGCGCACAGCTGGGTCCGCTTGGGCGAGCCGGGGCGTGCGATTGAGACCTACGCTTCAGGTCTGGCCGACTGGCCGACCTCTCAGCGTCGCGATCAAGGACTCTGCTCGGCCCGGATGGCTTCCGCATGCCTGGGTGCCGGTGAGTTCGAAGAGGCGACTCGGGCGGCAACACAGGCCACGGAATTGTTCCGCTCAGCACCGTCCGCTCGATCCCTGGCTGTCCTGCGCGACCTTTCAAAGCGAGCGGGAACAATTCGTGGTGATGCTGTCAGCGAGTTGAAACTGACTCTGTCGCAGGTCCTGTAGTGGAAATCGGCGTTATTTGGTCAGTGCTTCGAGATGTTGCTTGAACGACGCCGATAGTGATTCCAGCGCTCGCTTTCCTTTTTCTGCGGTACCCAGTGACGGGAATCCGATAACACCACTCTGGGTGTATTCGGACATGCCCTTCAGAAGTAAGAATCTTCTGTCGTCGACCCGCCAATCTGCGCGATCGTAACCGGTGCGAAGAAGTTCCGGTGCGATGTGAAGAAGTACGGAGGTCTCCAGCTCGCCGGCATGCATATCCTCATGGGCGTTTGTCTCCATGGCGGAGTCGGCGCGTGCTTGATTCCAGTCGATCGGCAGCGGGAACAGGGTCATTCGGCGTTCTGTGGCGTTGGCTTGCTGCGCGATGTTCTGCAAGACGTAATTACCGCCATGGCCATTGACGAGAACGAGATGATGGATACCGGAAGAATGGAGCGAGTCGGCTATATCGTCAATGATTGCGATCAGGGTTGTCGTCCGAATGCTCACCGAGCCAACGAAATCAGAATGCTCGTGGGAGAGGGACATCGTGATCGGCGGCAGTAGGAACAGGTCGTAGTCGTCAGCGATCCGCTTCGCGATTGCGCATGCGACCACAGTGTCTGTAGTCAGCGGGTGAAACGCACCATGCTGTTCGAAACTCCCGATCGGTAGCACGGCGACGGTGGGCTTCTGCGCTTGTACGTCCGCAGATGTCGCGCTCGGTAGCAGATGTTCCACGCGCACCAACATACCGCCCGTGTCAGTGGAGTACCGGCACTCCGGCAAAGGGGTGTACGGGGGTGCACGGGTTCGGGGGTGCACACCCTTGGCGTCTTGTGTGCTCACTACTGCACCTATGCCTTCGCGAGTTCTTCTGTATCTCAACGGGTTTCAGCGCCCGAGGATCACAGAAAGGACTGATCATCTTGACAAGGTCGAAGAAGCGCAGGGGAGGCGAAAAGCCCAGGTCGAGCGCCACGTATATGCGATTGCAGGAAGTAGCCGAGCTCTTCGGTGTGCACGAAGTCACCGTGCGCCGTTGGATCTCCGCAGGTCGGCTGACCGGTTACATGGTTGGGCCGAACACGATCCGAGTGCATCGCGATGAGGTTATGGCCTTGCCGCATCCCATCCCGACGGTTGGAGGTGCGGCATGATCCGGGTTTCCTTCCTGCTGATCGTTGTGGTGCTGGCGCTCACTGTGTTCGTGCCTCAGGCTGCGGTGTTTCTGCTGATGGCGGTGTTCTTGCTGGGTGTCGTCGGTGTCGTTTGGACCTACTCGGGTCCGTTCGGCGGGAGGCGGCGGCGGGGCGGTCGGCGATGAACGACTATCTGATGTTCAGAGATCATGACCGGGCGGGCGTGCCGATCTCCCCGTTGGCGCTCGCGGTGTTGATCCTGCTCGGCCTGGTGTTCGCGACGGGCCTGTATGCGGGTGTCCTGCTATTCGGGGCCCGTGAGGGTTTGCCGACGACGGTGGTGACCTGTCCGGCGCCGGGGACGGCGCAGGTGGCGGTGTGGCCGCGGGAGTGCCCGCGTGAGGCGGTGACTCGATGAGTGAGCCGCAGATTCGGTTGCAGGCGTGGGAGACCCGCCTGGAGGAGTTCATCGCCCAGCAGTACGGGTTGTCGTTCGACACGGTGGGCCGGGCGATGGGCCGGGGCCCGCGGGCGGCGTCGGATTTCGCCCGCCGGTTGAAGAAGCTCGGACACGCCGACGTGGCCCGGATCGACTACGGGTCGCGCGGGCCGTGGCGGAACTCGACGACCTTCGACGAGTCCGACGTGGTGCCGCACGGTCCGCTGTGGTTGTCGCTGACCCGCGCGACCGCGTGGGGCTATTTGGAATTCGATCCCGGCGAGTGGACCCCGAAGGCGTCGACGGCCGCGCACCTGACCGCCGTCACGGAATTGCGGTTGGCGCTGACCGGTCTGGACACCGATCCACGGGTGTGGACGAGTGAGCGACTGTTGCGCCGTCGGCTCCGGGGCGAGTCCGGACGACCCGAGGTCCATATCCATGACGGCTGGTTCCGGGACTTCGCCGATCCGGACAAGGTGTGGGCGGTCGAGGTCGAGCTGTCGCGCAAGTTCGGAGACGGCCGTCTGACGCGGGCGATTTCGGCGGCGCTGGACGCGGCCGACCGCAACGACTTGGCCGGCGTCGTGTACTTCGTGCGCGGCGAGGGCCTGCGGCGCGCGGTTGAGACGGCCGCGACGCGGATTGCGCACGACCGCAACGTCGATCGGCTGCCGAATCTCGAAATCCATGATCTGGACGCCACGGTTGCGCGTGGCATGCAGCCGCGAGAGCAGGTGAGCTGAGATGACCGATTGCGTTCCCTTGATCACCCCGCTGGACTGCGGAACCGCCGCGGTCCCGACCCCGGGGCTGACGTCGGCGCTGCCCGTGCCCGGATCACCGCAACCGCTGGTGGTGAGT
This sequence comes from Nocardia sp. CA-145437, assembly GCF_050956485.1. Lineage (NCBI taxonomy): Bacteria > Bacillati > Actinomycetota > Actinomycetes > Mycobacteriales > Nocardiaceae > Nocardia > Nocardia sp. CA-145437. The sequence goes on from NZ_CP191204.1 coordinate 2,895,152, forward strand.
TCGGTTGCCCCGCAGACTCCTTCGCCGGACCGGTTCGAGAATTCGGAGCTTCCGGGCGGGTGGCGGGCCCCGGACTGGCATTTGCACTTCTCCAGCGTCACCGAGGTCCTCGCGTTTCTGGGCACGGTCCTGCTCGGCGTCGGCTTCGTGGCCGCGGTCGCGGTCGCGATGAACTGGTTCGCGAACTGGCGGCGCTGGGACGCCCGGCAGGTCCGCAACTACGCGCTCGGCTCGCTGATGTTGCCGGTCGGGGCGATGGTGCTCACGAACTCCTGGTTCGCCGCGCCGCGCTTGTGGTGGCAGGGCCTCCACGTTCTGACGGCGTCGGGTCCCAGATCCGGTGCTCTGGTGGCGATGGCCGCTGGGTGCCTGCCTGTGGCATGGGGTGCGGCTGCGGTGTATCGGGCGCGGTTCCTGTCACGGCTGGGGACCGAGGGCGTGGATTCCCCGTGGAAGACGCGGCGGCTATTGCGCCGTCAGCAGCACGGTCAGGCTCGCGCGGCGCGGCAGGCCGCGAAGTATGGTGCGCCACTGACCACGGGCTGGTTGAACAACCGGGTGGTCCTCGGGCCGCTGTCGGAGCGGACGGATGCGACGCAGCCGACGACGGTGACGCAGTTGGTGGCGAAGCGGTCGGCGAAGTTGGAGATCCCGATCGAGGGTCTCGGACACATGATCGTGCTGGGCAAGTCGCAAAAGGCCGGCAAGACCACCATGCAGATCCGTCTCGGCACCGCCCTGTACGAGGCGTACTGGCGGCGCTACGTGCGGACCGGGGAGAAACGCCCGCTGCTGATCTTCTTGGACTGCAAGGGCGGCAAGCCCGGGTTGGCGACGGGCCGTCAGGTGGTGAAGATCGCGCACCGGCAGGGGGTGCGGCCGGAGCGGATCGCGTTGTGGCCCATCACGAATCGCTTCGACTTGTGGGACATGTCCGCCGAGGACCAGTGCGCCACGTTGGAATCGATGATCAACCCGGTCCAGGCCACCGACGCGGGCGCGGAACACTTCAAACAGAACCGGATCCGCGTTGTTCAGCTGGCGGTGACCGCGCCTGGCGGCAAGCCGACCAGCAAGGACGACTTCCAGCAGCGCCTGAGCCTGGACTGGTTGAAGGACGCGTGGGCCGGGCATGACGCGATCCTGGCCGAGATCGCGGATTTGCAGCAGAACAAGCCGCCCGCGGTCGGGGATGTGGCGGGCAAGTTCCGCAACATCTTCAACGCCATCGGCGAAGGCTTCGATGGCGGCCGCTCCCTCGACAGCTTCGACGTCATCTACGCGACCACACCGGGCACGGTGCGCGGCGAGTACGCGCGTGCTCAGGTCGCTGCGATCACGACGCTGATTTCGCAGTTCGCGTGTGGGGAGCATGACCGGCAGATCGTGTTGATCGTCGATGAGATGTCGGCGGTGTCGGACAAGACCGGCGGTATCAACCAATTCACCATCGCCGAACGGCTTTTGGGCATGGGCGTCGTCGCGATCTTCTCCGCACAGAACCAGTACGGCCTCGGCCAAACCCAGGACGAGCGGCGCCGACTGCTGGAAGCCTGCCCGTCGGGTGCGCTGCTGATGGCGCTGGAGGGCGCTGGCAAGGTGTCGGAGGTATTCGGGACCCGCCCGGTCACCGAGAACTCCCGCCACTCCAAGGGCGGCAAGGTCGGCGATGAAGGGACCCTGGGCAACCGGGAAACGTTCTTCATCGACCCGAACCGGCTCGCCGAGTTCGACCGCGGCGACGTCGTCTGGGTACACGCACTCAAAGCCCAATGGGGACATGTGATCCCGGTTGATCTGGATGAGATTGCTGAACTGCCGGCGGACCCGTATCCGGAGCGGTGGGCGCGCAACATGCAGCCGCGGGTACCGCTGCGGGCGGTACGCGATCTGGATTCCGGGCGGGCCCGGCGCGCCGATTTCGGGTTCGACGGCGAGGGCGGTGAGGTCGCATGACCGACTACCTGCGCTCCATCACCGCCTACGTGGTCACCCAGAATAGCCACCGCCACAACAACACTGACCGCCCTGACCAGACCATTCAGGGCTGCGTGTCCGCCCCGGACAGCGAGGTGGACACCACCGAGGCCACCCCGGACAGCAAGGCGGACAGGGGGTGGACACGATGACCACTCGAACCGACAAGCCCCGCGGTCAGCTGGTGGCGCGCACCGGATTCGTATTCGGGTCGCTGACCTCGGTGGCCACCAACGTCCTGCACACCTACCTGCCGACGGTGCAAATGCCCGATGGGATGGCACTGGTCATCGCTGCCCGGCTCGGGGCCGCGATCTGGCCCATCGGTCTGCTGCTGAGTATCGAGGTGCTGGCGCGGGTGGCGTGGCGACGCGGCCCCGCCTGGACTGCCGCGCGTTTCGGTGGGGCTGGTGCGGTCGCGTTCGGATCGGCGGTGATCTCTTATAGCCACGTCCGAGAAGTGCTGTTGGCCTGGGGATATGGGCACCCCGCCGCCGAATTCGGTCCCCTCACTCTCGACGGCCTGATGGTGGTTTGCGGGTTCGCGCTCCTGTCCCTGACCCCGCCCACCGCCGACTCGAACCTGTGTAACCACGCGGTTCACCATCTAGCACAACCGATTCCAGCAGCTGCACCGATGCCGCGAGCATCGCGAGAGATTCCGCTGGCAGCCCAGATTGAGGCACTGGCCGAGCCGACCCTCCCGGTTGCCGAAGAGGTGTTCCCGGTGTTCGGACAGGCGGACACCGCCTCCGGGAGCGCGGACATCGGGGAGGACGGCGATGCGGCCGACCGCCGAGAGCGTGCCCGTGCATTACACGGCCAGGGCTGGACGCATGCGCGTATTGCCGCCGAACTGGCGGTCAGCAAGCGCACCGTCCGCCGCTATTTGGCCAGCGAGGCGGACACCGCCCGGGCCGACACCGGCCGGGCGGACACCCCCGAGGACACGGCCGAGGCTGCCGCCGAGCTGACGGCCACCGCAGCGGACTGGCTGACCGGGATCGAGCCCAACCATCACGACAACCATCAAGGAGTTCTGGCATGAGCACGAACAAGGGCATCGATTGGGACGGTGAGCTGCAAGCGCTCATGGAGTCCTCGGGCATCAAACACGCCGAACTGGCCCGCCCCACCTGGGCGACACGCGCCCGCCGAAAGGCCCTGGGCGCCCGCCCCTTCCTGGCCGTGATCGCCGTCACCGGCCCGCTGATGTGGGTGATCACCGCGTCCGGTGCACCGGCCGCGGCCGTCATCCCGCTGCTGGTATGGCTGGCGGGCTGGGTCGGGTACGGCGCGTGGATCAGCCTGGGCCGCCCCGACGCGACCATCGCCGCGCACGCCATCGCCGGCCACGGCGGAATCGCTTTCGCCGCGGTGTCGCGGTTCTGCTTCGCCCATTCCCGACCGGCCCGTGCCCGGTGGCGGGCCTGGCGCACCGCTGCCGGACGCGACCGCGCAGCCGCCACGGGCGAGGCGACCGCCTGATCACCCGATCACTCACATCCCTGAAAGAGGAAGGAAATCCTATGTCCGGTAACGAAGTTGATGAGCTGGCTCGCAGTTGGCCGCAGCTGGCGGCGCTGATCTTCCAGTTGTTGCAGCGGATCCAACGTGCCAGCGCCGATGGATCGATCCGCCTGTCCCGGGCCGACTACAAGCAGTTCGTCACCGAACTGCGCGACGCCCAGAAGACCCTCACCCACGAGATCAGCAACACCCAATCCTGGTATCAGGCCCGCACCGAGGACTACCAGCGCGAATCCCGTGCTGCCAGAAGCCGCGCCACCGCTGGCGCTTCGGCTGAAGAGCAGACCAAGGAGGCGGCGTACCTGTCCGGGCTGAGGGCCAGCATCGAGCACACCATCCACGACACCGTCCTCACCGCCGAACAACGCGGCCAGATTGTGAAGACCCTTGAGGGGATCGACAACGATCCGTCGAAGCCAGTCGCCCGCAACGTGTTCGAACCGATCATGGGTGACGCCGCAGTCCGGGCCCGGCTGACGGCCGCCGCGAGCGAGCAGCGAGTGCACGAGCACCGTGAACGCCTCACCCACGCCGCAGCCACCACGGCCGGGCAGCTGACCGGCGCCGATATCACGGAGCTTCGGCAGGAGAACGCCCGCCGTTTCGATGACCTCGCCGGGCGGTTGGAACGCCTCGAAGGCCAGATTAGCCAGCTGCGACCCGAACAGACCGCAACCTTGGCGACCAACGGCTACAGCGCGTTCCCCGGGACCCGCAAGCCCCGCCCCAGCGCCGGGCAGCGGCAGGAACAACACCCCGAAGCCGACCAGGCCCACGGCACGTCGATGACCCCGCAGGCCGCCGCCGAGCCCGAGCAGGACTCCCAGGCGCCGCGGCTCGCCGCCGAACAGCCTCGCTCGGAGGCTGCGTGGGAGGAGTGGGCCGCGCGGATGCAGGCCGAGGCGTAGCAGGACTGCTGTGCCCTAAGGGTTTTTAACAACAACACAGAAATGGAGGAACCGCTATACGACAGCTGCAACGCCCGTGATGCCTTGGCATCACATCCCTGAGGCTTGGACAACCTCACCGAGACCACTGGTTTCGGAATCTGAATTATTTCAACAACTTTCAGGAGTTATGACATGTCCGGAGAGACGACTCTCACCATCATTGGCAACCTGACCGCCGACCCGAGTATCCGTTTCATGAACGACACGGGTGACGCGGTGGTCAACTTCACGGTCGCTTCCACCCCGCGGGAATTCGATGCGAAGACCAAGCAGTGGAAGGACGGGAGAGCGCTGTTCCTGCGCTGCACCCAGTGGCGTCAGGCCGGCGAGCACGTCGCTGATTCCCTGTCCAAGGGGGATCGGGTGATCGTGGTCGGAAAGCTGTCCCAGCGCGAATACACCGACCGCGACGGCGTCAAGCGCACCGTCATGGAGTTGGTGGCCGACGAGGTGGGGACGTCGCTGAAATACGCGGTGGCCAGACCGGTCCGGTCCAAGAACCGCAATGGCGGGCGGCCGAATCCGAAGGACGGGAACGCTCTCGGTGTCAGCGATGACCCGTTCAGCGATTTCCAGCCGAGCACCGATGAGGTGGCCTGATCATGGCGTGCGCACTGAGCCGGGCCGAGGAGCCCAACGGCAAGAAGTCGACCCAGCACTGGCATCAGTTGCCCACCAACGTGGTGCTGGACCTGGGCGAGTCCGACCCGGCGGTCGTTCTCGCGTGGCAGCCCGACCCCGAGACCGGGGTACAGGCGTACCTCAGTCTCGTCGAGGCCGCCGCGCTGGCCGAGGCGCTGATCACGACGCTGGAGCACTGCGAGTCGTTCACCAGCAACGACGGTCAGGACTCGGTGCCGGATTGGGTGCGCGACTCGTCCCCGAACGGGATCCCGCGCTACTTCGGTCCCGACGCGCGGCCGCTGGAGGAGTTCTGATGAACATCCTCCTGTGCCGCAACGCCATTCACCACAACGCCCGGAAAGGAATCTGATCATGGCGTACCTGGGGACCGCTGCACACGCCTGTGCGGACGGATCCGGTTTCGGTGGCCGCGGAGCGATCGAAATGCATTGGCACAACATGCCCGATGCCACGGTCGAACTGTTGTCCGCCGAGGACTGCCGCGGAGATATCCGGATCCGCTGGCGGTTCGACGCCACCATCGAGGGAATGTTCGCCAACCTCACGGTCAACGAGGCCCGCACCCTGCGGGACAACTTGACCGCGGCGATCGCGACCTTCGAACCAATCACCACGGCTGGCGACATCGACAACGAGGTCGACAACACAGTGCCCGTCAACGTGGACGGCACCGTGCTGACGTCGCCGGAACACCCGGTGCACTGCTGCCGGTGTGGTGGTCGGATCGCGTTGGTGTCCAACAGGAATGACTACTGGTGGACCCACGAACCGTTCTCCATCAACGACCACGAACCCGTCCTGACCGAACCGATCCCGTGCGCGCAGTGCGGTGCGGCGGTCGACTTGGTCGACGACGGAATCGAGGTCTACTGGGTCCACAGGGTCGATTCCATCAACAGCCACACCGCCATCCCCGCGCCCGCCGCGCCGGAGATCGGGGAGGTGGCGTGATGGGACGCAGTACCCTCGCCGCGCGAGCCGAGCGCTACGGACGGTTGATGGTGGCCATGCAGCCGGGCGCGCAGTTCCGGTTCACGTTCCTCTACGCCCTCGGCGGTGAGTATCGGTCGGTGACGGCTGAACTGACTCGCCCGGGTCTGGTGGAACTGATGGCCGCGGTCACCGACGCCCTCCGGGACGGCACTCCCGTCGTCGACAGTGAACCCGCTGTCGCGGACGCGAAAAGCCATTCCGTGTGGGTGGCCGAGCTGATCAAGGAACGCGACGAACTGAAGGACTACTGCAAGGAACTGCTCGATCAGGTGCAGTGCCTGCAGTGGGACCTCGGTGCGCTCCAAGCCCAGCACAACCTGTGCCCGGAACGGTCGGCGAACGGGAGCAAGTGATGGACCCGAACGTCGCACTGGCCCAGGTCCGGCAGTTGCTCCAGTCCAAAGACGAACTGGGGCTGTGGAAACGGGACTACGACTGCAACGACGCAGTCCGCATCCTCATCGACCTCGCCGATGGCGTGGCCGCGCTGGACCATTCACTGTCCCAGGGCGGCTACCTGCCCCGAGAGTGGGAATGGGCCCGGACCGCGGGGAGGGCGTGATGGTCATGATGGCCGAAGTTCACGTCATCGACCGATCAGCGCTGTCCGCGGTGATCGGGACCGCGCTGGAATACCTGGCCGAGGTCGGAGTCATCGTCGGTGACATCGCTGTCGCGGACGAACAGATCGTGTCGGCGATCCAGGCCCGGTGGACGGTGTTCACCGACAGCCCGGAGGTACCGGCATGACCGGCTCGGGATACCAGTGGTGTGGCTGCCGGGACTGTTTCGACATCGTGGTCGGACCAGCAACGGTGCTGATCCTGTGCGGGCTCTGCGAAGAGGCAGGGTGCGAGATTCAGGAAGGCGAGTGCCAGCGAGACGACGCCTACGAAGGTTGAGGCATCCGATCATGGCCAAGGCCAAGAAACCGATGAGCCGGCGAACGGAGCTACGGCTCGGGCGGGAGATCCAGGAACAGTACGACCGAGGTGCCAGCTGGGCCGCGATCACCGTGGACTTCGACCTACCGAAGTACAAGGTGCAGCGGCTGGCCAGAATCTACCGGGAGGACTGTGACCGGAGAGCTCACCAGAATCAGTTGACCTTGTTCGACTGAACGCTCCAGCCACAACCGAATATTGATTAAGCGGAGTCCGTGCCTGTCATTATCAGGCACGGGCTCCGCCCCTGTTTCTACCAGGTGATCCTTACTGATCTCGACACTTGCTGAAGCTCCGTCACGATGAGGTTTGCGCTGCGGTGCATGACCTGTTCGCTCAACGCGGCTCGTGGCCGAACTTCGGCCAAGGACCATATGGAGTCGACCCGTATCGATTGGCATGGTCTCTTCTTGCCGCCCAGACACCATGGGTAGCCTGCTGGCCTGCATCCGCACGGGGTGCTCCGGGTTATGTGTCGGTGGGTGTCTCTATGGTGTCGGCCATGACCGCTGGAGGCGTTGCCGGGGTGGGTTGCTGGGCGTATCTGCCTGAGCAGGAGCAGATTTGGCTGTCGGTGTTGTGGGGCAAGTCGGCTGGTCGTGCGGGTGGCACGGTGAACTTGCTGCTGTCGCACATGCTGGACACCGCGGCTGTTGCTGCGTTGATCTGGGACGAGTACCTGGCCGAGTCCGTTCGGTGGCAGGTTTCCGAGGCAGCCGGCGATGAGGAGGACGGGCGTCGGTTGTTCGCGTGGCTGTGCGGTGTCCATGATGTGGGCAAGGCGACGCCAGCATTTCAGTGCGTGGATGTCGAGGGCGCTGCTGCGGTCAGGGCCGTCGGCCTGGTCTGGGACGAGGCCGTGGTCAAAGTTCATCACTGGCGGCATGAACACGCGGGTGCGAAGGTTCTCGCGGAGTTCCTCAAGCAGGCGGGATGGTCTGCTGCGCAACATGGTTGGGTGTGGCCACTAGTGGCGGGGCACCACGGCAGGTTCCCGTCCTTCGGCGATTTGCGGCCGAAGGCTCGGACCGAGTTGAGGCTACGCGGGGGTGGCGATTGGCCCGCTGCCCAGCTGGCACTGCTTGAGGCGTTCACCAAAGCGGTTGGCTATGAGGATCTTCAGGCTGTCGAACCGAAGGCGGTGCCCTCGCGCGCATTGCAGTTACAGCTGAGCGGTTTCGTGGTGATGGCTGACTGGATCGCCAGCGACGAGGAACACTTCCGTGGACTGGATCAGCTGGGTGAGGTCAGCGCGGAGGGAGCCCGTAAGAGGGCGCGAGCCGCGTGGGACAGGCTCGGGCTGACTGGTGGCTGGGGGCGAATCGTTCCGCCTTCCGTCACTGATTTCACGGTGCGGTTCGGCGTCGAGCCGCGGCCTTCGCAGCGGGTGGCGATCGAATGCGCGGCTGGGATGGCGTGTCCGGGGTTGATGATCGTGGAAGCGCCTATGGGGGAGGGGAAGACGAAGACGGCATTGCTATGCGCGGAGGTGCTGTCGGCGCGGTTCGGATTCGACGGTGTGTTCGTGGGGATGCCGACCCAGGCGACGAGTGACCCGATGTTTACCGCGGTGCGTGCTTGGGTTGCGAAGGTCGACAAGGATGCTGCGGGTCGGGTGGCGTTGCTGCATGGCAAGCGTCGCTTCAACAAGGAATGGCAGGGTCTGGTCGAGGCAGGCCGCGACACCGGGTTCGCGGCTGTGGGCGAGGACGAGTTCGGGCTCGAAGATCTCTACGGGACTTCGGATTTCGATCCGTGCACTTGTGATCGGCCTGCGCGGACGGTGCCGGCGGAGTGGTTCTTCGGACCGAAACGGGGATTGCTCGCGCCGTTCGTGGTCGGCACTGTCGACCAGCTGTTGCTGGCGGCCACACGTACCAAGCATGTGATGCTTCGGATGGCCGGGTTGGCGGGCAAGGTTGTCATCCTCGACGAGGTCCACGCCGCCGATGTGTACATGTCAGCGTTCCTTGTCGAGGGGTTGCGGTGGCTTGGACAGGCGGGTATTCCGGTGATCTTGCTGTCGGCGACCTTGCCCCCAAGCCAGCGTGAGCAACTGCTCAGTGCCTACCTGGCTGGAGCTCGCCACCGAGAAGAGCTCGACCTGCCGTCGATGATCGAGGAAGCCGGGTATCCACGGGTGACCACTGCATGGGCAGACGACGCCGGTGAAGCAGTGATCGAGCAGGTTGCAGCGCCACCATGGCGAAGTGAGCCGCTACAGGTTCGGGTACAGGTGCTGCCCGAGGAGGACTCGATCAGCGATCTGTTGACCGATCGGCTTACCGACGGCGGGTGTGTGCTGGTGATCCGCAACACCGTGGCCCGAGCACAACAGACGTATCGGGAACTGCATGCGGTGTTCGGTGCGGCCGTCCATCTGTTGCACGCCCAGATGTGTGTGCGTCAGCGGGCTGAAGTCACCGAGGAATGCTTGATGTTGCTGGGACCGAGGAAAGATGGCACGCAGCGGCCGCTGACGATCTTGGTGGCGACGCAGATCGCGGAGCAATCTTTCGACGTCGATGCCGACCTGCTGGTCACCGATCTCGCTCCGATGGACCTGCTGTTGCAGCGGATCGGTCGTATGCACCGTCACGACGGCGTGTCGCGCCCGCCCGCAGTGCGGGAGCCAACCGTGGTGGTCACCGGCTTCACTCCCTACGCGAATGCCGTGCCTAGCTTCGACGTCGCCAGTGAAGCGATCTATGGCCGTTACCCGTTGCTGCGCAGCGCCGCCGCGGTCCTGCAGGCGTCGGGCAGGCAGTGGGACATCCCGGACAAGGTTCCCAAACTCGTGAACACTGCCTACGATCCGCAAACTCCTAGTCCGCAGGGTTGGGCCGACGCTGTAGCTGAGGCATGGCAGGAATGGTCGGATGATCAACGCCAGCGAGCCGATAACGCTGCGCGGTTCGTGCTGACTCGGTTCGGGGAACACGAGAACCCGACGCTGGCCGGATTGCATCGCGGCTCAGGCGAATACGTCTCCGATAGCGATGTTCGGGTGCGTGACGGCGAGGAAGGGATCGAGGTGATCCTCGTCCGTGCCGACGAGCTCGGGTATCGCAGCGAGAACGGACAACGTCTGGGGCCCAACGGCGAAGTCGCCGACGAGGTACTCGACCATGTCCTCGGCGGGACCCTGCGACTCCCCAGAAAGCTACGGGCCGCTGTCCTGGCCACGCTACGGCCGCTGGACGGATGGCGTGACCACCCATGGCTGCGCTACAGCCACGCCCTTGCGATCGACAACGACGGTCGCACAGCCGTAGGCGAGTATCGGGTCTGCTACGACGCGGCGCAGGGACTGATTTTCGAATGACCTCGCGGCGCACATGGTTGGGCCGCAAGATCCCCCGCAGATGCGGGGCCGACTTCGATGCCAGACGTTAGTCCGGGCCATACCCACCGCGAACATACCGGCGGGTTCCTTATCGGTCTCGCATATGGCTCGATCTCCATTGCGCTACCGTGGCAAACACTTTAGACGTTAATCGTTTCAAGCGAGGGGTGGGATGTGAATTCAGGTGATTTGATCAGATCAGTTCCTTTGGCGCCCTGCAGGTTCGACGACGGCTCGGTCGCCACGTTGCCAGTCGCGGACATGCTGGCGAACAGCCACCGGATCGTGGGCGTTGAGGTCGAAGTACCGACAATGCTGCCGGCGATACTGCGGCAGCTTCTGCTACCGATCACGGTGCATGCGCTGGGGTCACCGGCCACTCCAGACCAGTGGGGTGAGTGCTTCGAGCGAGGTCGGTTCGGTCAGGACGAGTGGGAGAGCATCGAGCGGTATCTGGCCGAGCGAGCCGATCGGTTCGATGTGCTAAGCCCCGTATCGCCCTTCGGGCAAGTGGCCGATCTGCGGACGGAGAAGGGGGATACCAAGGGAGCGGCGTTGCTCGTGGCGACCGCGCCGTCGGGCAACAATGTTCCGTTGTTTGCCGTCAGGACCGAAGCTGATCCGCTGCGGTTGCCTCTGGATGCTGCGGTGCGGTGGATGTTGCACACCCAATGCTGGGATCCCGCAGCGATCAAGACCGGAGTAATCGGCGACCCAAAAGCTAAGGGCGGCAAAACATCTGGAAACCCCACGGGGCCGCTCGGTCAATTGGGTGTGGTGATGCCGATCGGGCGCACCCTGTTTGAAACCCTCTTGTTGAACACTCCGATCGGTGTAGCGAAACGTCTCGGTGTCCCGCAGTGGGCGCGTGATCCGCTCGGTGCGCAGTGGGAGGTGCGTTCACCGGACGGTGTGTTGGATCTGTGGACGTGGCAGTCGCGGCGGATCCGACTCTTCGTCGAACTTGTCGATGGTGAGGCCGTGGTCGAGCGGGTAATCGTCGCGGCAGGGGACCGCTTCGCCGCTGGCGTTCCCGATTGGGAGACCCACACTGCGTGGCGAAGAGATAAACCGGCCACGGGATCCCCAGCGACGCCGTTGCGGCCGCTACGGCATATGGCAGGCAAGGCGGCATGGCGTGGGCTGGATGCGCTGCTGGCACTGGAGTCGGTCCCTGGTGATGCAGTGCAGACCAGCGAATTGCTCGATCAGCTCGCAGAAGTCGAAGGCGCGAACGTGATCGACGAGGAGTATCCGCTGCGGGTGGAGATCTTCGGCATCGTCTACGGCAATCAGTCCGCGGTCATCGAGGACCTGGTCCACGACACTATCTCTCTGCCGGTCGCGGCACTACGCGGTAGCGGGCGGGCATACGAGGTGCTGGTGGAGGCTGCCGATCAAGCGGAGCGACTGGTGAACGCGATCAACCGGCTCTCGGCGGATCTGCGCCGCGCGGTGGGTGCCGACCCAATCCCGTGGGATAAAGGCCAGCGACCGGGCGAGCAGTTGCTGGTCGCGCTGGATCCGGTCGTGCGGCGTCTGCTGGCCGGTGTGTCGGCTGACTCGGCTGACGAAGACAAGCTCACACGAGGGCAATTGGCGTGGGAGCTGATGGCCTACGACGCGGTGTTCCGCTGCGCCGAGCCGTTGTTCGCGCTGCCCTCGGCGGCATTCATGGGACGGACGGTGAAGTCGGGGTCCAAGGAGCAGCACTACAGCCTCGGGTTGGCGGCAAATTCCTTCCACGGCACGGTAAACAAGATCCTGGGTAGGGCTGCCGCCATGCGAGCACGCCTCGATGGAGAGGAATAACACTATGGCCCAACGATATTGGAACAAGTACATCAGTGGTGAAACCGGTAAGTGGACCGAGGTCCTTCCGCCCGGGGAGGACCTGGCCGCGCTGCGGTCGGGGCTGGGGCGTGAAGCGCTGACGGTACCGAAGATGTGGCAGTTCTACTCGGTCACCGCTGAACCTGACGGCGATCTGGAACGGTTCGGTGCGGCCAATACCCGCCAGCAGGCGGAGCATGCAGCCCTGACGCTTTTCGGAGTCCACCAGCAGTCCCAGCGGGTCTTGATGCACCAGCGCGACGCCGGGCTCGGTACGGCGCTACGTGCCTTGCGCCGCCATGACAAGAGCAGCGGCGACGCGGTGGACCGACGCGTGGAAGCTCTGGTCACGTCGACTTCGGTGGCGATGATGACCTACCGGCTACGTGGGCTGGTGATCCAGTTGCGTGATATCGGTCAGCCTTTGGACTACGACCGGCTGGTCAACCAAGTCGAACGCTGGCACTGGCCTGCGGGACGCCAGAGCGTCCGCAAAGGCTGGGCCCAGGGTTACCAGAGGTGGGGGGACCCCACCGAACCTGCTGGCAATTGATTCCAAACATCCTGTACTGCATACATATTCGAACAAGGACTACGTTCATGAAGACGAAGGTTCGTATCGACCTGCACATCCTGCAGACTGTCCCGCCGGCCAACCTCAACCGTGACGATCAGGGCAACCCGAAAGAAGCCATCTACGGTGGGGTTCGGCGATCCCGCGTGTCCTCGCAAGCGTGGAAGCGTGCCACGCGGATGCAGTTCGCCGACCAGATACCCGCCGAGGATCTGGGCACTCGCACACGGCGGGTGGCCGGTGAACTGGCCAAGCGATTGAAGGCCTGCACCACACTCGACGATGAGCAAGCCGCACGCATCGGGTCTGCGCTGCTGGCTCCTGTGGGTATCTCGGCGGGCAAGAAGGCCGGCGCGACAGCGTATCTGCTGTTCGTCGGCAACGGTCAGCTCGACGCCATAGTCGACTTGGTCGCTGGTCGTGCCACCGAACTAGCCGCATTTGATGACGCGGCGCTGGCCGAGGAGATGAGGGCGCTGCCGATCGCTGAGCAGTTCCGCGAGAACCATCCGCTCGACGTCGCTCTGTTCGGACGGATGGTCGCCGACATCCCCGCGTTGAATGTCGATGCCGCCGTGCAGGTTGCACACGCACTGTCGACCCATGCCACCGAAGCCGAGTTCGACTACTTCACCGCAGTAGACGACACCAACGAAGACGACGACCCCGGCGCGGGCATGATCGGCTCGATCGGCTTCAACTCTGCCACCCTCTACCGATACGCCACGATCGGGCTCAACCAGCTGCACCACAACCTCGGCGAGACCGACGCAGTACTCGATGCGGTCGATGCCTTCGTCGACTCCTTCACCCGATCGATGCCCACCGGCTACGGCAACTCCTTCGCCCACCGCACCCTGCCCTCTTTGGTCGCGGTCGTGGTGCGAGAAGACCAACCGGTCAACCTCGTCTCAGCGTTCGAGAAGCCGATCACCGCACCCCAAGGCGGAATCGCCGAACGTTCGGCACGGGCACTGGCCACCGAGCAGCAGCGCAGCGTCGAGCTGTGGGGTGACAAACCCGCCCACACCGCATTCGCCCACGCCTTCGGAAAAGACACCGAAGCCGAGCTCGCCAAAGCCTTCGGCACTTCGGTCACCTTCACCGCACTGCGCGAAGGACTTCGCGCTCAACTGCAGGGATACCTCGCCTGATGGCCGCTCCCGCCGACACCGTGGTGCTGCTGCTGCGATTGGCCGGACCACTGCAATCCTGGGGCGACAACAGCAGGTTCAACCGCCGCGAAACCCAGCCTGAGCCAACGAAATCCGGCATCGTCGGTCTGCTCGCAGCCGCCCTGGGCCTCGAACGCGGCGCCGACCTGACCGACTTGACCGACCTCTCGATAGGGGTGCGCACCGACCAGCCCGGCACATTGCTCCGCGACTTCCACACTGTGTCCGACTATCGCGGCGTCCCGCTCAAGCAGACCGGTGTGAACGCCAAAGGTCTTCAGAAGCCAACGGGCCCTGCGAAATACACTCACGTCACCTATCGCTACTACCTGCAGGACGCCGTGTTCGTCGTCGGACTCGAAGGGCGAGCCGACGTGGTCACCGACCTCGCCGCCGCCGTACAGCGACCAGCGTTCCCGCTCGCGCTAGGTCGACGCAGCTGCCCACCAACCCAGCCGATCATGCTCGGCCACCACGCGACCAACCTCCTGCAGGCCCTGTCCACACATGAGTGGCAGGCCAGTGACCGCGGCCGCGCAAACCACCTGCGCAACACCAAGCCCGCCACCGTCGATCTGCCCGTCACCATCGACGACCCGATCGGCGGGGAGGTCCGCAACGACGTCCCCGTCTCGTTCGGGCTGCGCGACAGGCAATTTCGGCAACGCCGCGTCCGCCACACCACCGTGCGTATCCCCAGCGGCGTCATCGATCCCGATCCCGCCGCTGACGGTGGCGCTGTTGTCGGGCACGACCCGTTCTCCCTCCTGAACTGGTGAAAGAGCGACCATGACCTACCTGTCCCGAATCCGTATCAACCCGCTGCGGTCCCCGAGCCGCAACCTGCTGGGCAATGCGCGCGCTATGCACAGCATCGTGATGCACGGCGTTCCCGGCGACGCGACCGGTGAGCGGATCCTGTGGCGCCTCGATGCCGACAACCCACACCGCCCGTGGCTGTACGTGCTGACCCACACCAAACCCGACTGGACCCACCTGATCGAATCCGCAGGCTGGCCCGGCGCCGAAGGCGAACACGCCCATATCGCCGACTACCGGCCATTGCTGGACAAACTACGCGCCGGCGACAGCTACGCCTTCCGTGTCACCGCGAGCCCCGTCCAAAACACAAAAGCACCAACCAAACTCACACAAGCCCAGAAAGACCGAGCCCAGGAGCGCCTCGACGCTGCCCAAACCACAGGCCGGCGGCCCCGCTCGCTACGCCTGGGACACCGCACCGCGGCCGCCCAGATGAATTGGTTCACCGAACGCACACCCGGCTGGGGATTCCGGATCCCTGCCACCGAGATCGAACCTCAGGTGCCCGGTATCGAACTCGATGACAGCCTCGCCTCGGAGGTGCTGATCCGGAACCGGCAGCGACTGAGCTTCGGGCACGGCACCTCACGCAGCACCAAACACCCGGTGGTGATCCACACCGCCACCTTCGAAGGACGGCTCGAGATCACCGACGCTCAACGCTTCACCGAGATCCTGCTGGCCGGGATCGGGCCGTCGAAAGCTTACGGGTGCGGGCTATTGACCTTGGCCGCATTGCCTGCCGCCTGAAATGGCCGATATCTGGTGGAAAGCCCACCCACATGACTTGCATCGCCTACAGGACCGCATCTCTACGGTGTACGTGGAACGCTCCCACGTCGACCGAGACGAAAACGCGGTCGTAGTGATCAACAAGAAGGAAACGGTTCGGATCCCAGCAGCATTGGTGGCCGCGATGCTGCTCGGGCCCGGCACTCGTATCACCCATGCCGCAGTCGCTTTGCTCGCCGATTCCGGCACCACGGTCTGTTGGATCGGCCAGCAAGGTGTTCGCATGTACGCGGCAGGAATGGGGTCTTCCCGCGGGGCAGGGTTACTCACCCAGCAGGCATACCTGGTGACCCGCCCGAAGGAACGGATCAAGGTCGCTCGCACGATGTATGGGATGCGGTTCCCCGGCGAGGATGTCAGCGAGCTGACCATGCAGCAACTTCGCGGCCGGGAAGGTACCCGGATACGGCGGATCTACCGTGATCACGCTGCACGCACGGGCGTCGAATGGAACGGTCGAAAGTACGTAGCCGGTGATGCCCACGCTGCCGGTGACGACCTCAACCGGGTGCTTTCGGCAGCCAACGCTGCGCTGTACGGGATTTGCCATGCCGTGATCACCGGACTCGGCGCGAGCCCCGGCCTGGGATTCGTCCATACCGGGTCTGCGTTGTCGTTCGTTCTCGACATCGCGGACCTGTACAAGGCCGAATACAGCATCCCGCTGGCGTTCGACCTGACTGCCGACGGGCTCACCGACGAACGTGACGCACGCCTGGGCCTACGTGACCTTATTGCCGAGCGACGGCTTCTGGCACAGATTGTCGACGATGTGCGATCACTGTTGAAGGTCGACGATCTGGCAGTAAGTGATACCGAACTGCCCCAACTATGGGATGAGCGGGTGGGTGTCGTCGACGGAGGCACGGATTGGGCCAGCCGAGAAGCCGACCTCGTACAGCCTGCGTTCGGTGACCAGCATGTGACAGTCATCGGACCTGAGCTCGACACACCGATCGAGTGGTAAGCCTGTGACAGTCATCGTCTTGATCGCTGTAGCGCCCGGACTACGTGGCCACCTCACCCGGTGGATGATCGAAGTCGATGCCGGGGTGTTCGTTGGCAAACCGAGCCGCCGCGTCCGCGATCGGTTGTGGCAGTTGCTTGCTGACCGAGTCAACGACGGCCAGGCCGTCATGATCGAACCTGCGAAGAACGAACAAGGCTGGACAGTTCGCACAGCGGGGCGAGATCGGTGGCACCCGGTCGACTTCGACGGTCTCATTCTCTCCGCGAGACGGCGACAACGGTAGGTATTTCCAACATGGCGCACGTGATCGAAGGGGCCAGTGCATTGCCACGGTGCTTATGCGTGGCCGAATCGAAGTCAATGAAAACGTGGCTCCATGCCAGAAAACCGGCAGGTCAGCAAGTGTCGGCCCCGCACCCGCGGGGATGGTCCACCGCGGCGCTGCTGCAGCTGGTGCCCGACAAGGTCGGCCCCGCACCCGCGGGGATGGTCCGCGCAGATCCCGAAAGAGGCCACGTTCATCGGGGTCGGCCCCGCACCCGCGGGGATGGTCCGCTTGGGTTCCACCTGGTCGCCGCTCGAATCCCGTCGGCCCCGCACCCGCGGGGATGGTCCTCGTTTTGGTCTGCATGATCAGCCTTCGGGGTCGTCGGCCCCGCACCCGCGGGGATGGTCCATTGGTGGCGAATGCTTCGAACACCTTCGGGACGTCGGCCCCGCACCCGCGGGGATGGTCCAAGCTCCTGGATCTTCTCCAGCGCCTTCAGCACGTCGGCCCCGCACCCGCGGGGATGGTCCTTGCTGCAGGGCATCGGTGAATTCCTCGAGGCGGTCGGCCCCGCACCCGCGGGGATGGTCCGGTATCTATGACGAGCCAGTTGAGTCGATTTGGGTCGGCCCCGCACCCGCGGGGATGGTCCTCCGAGTTGGCCTAGGAACGCGTCAGCACCGAAGTCGGCCCCGCACCCGCGGGGATGGTCCCCAGACAGAAGTCCGGGTGATGCAAACCCTGGCGTCGGCCCCGCACCCGCGGGGATGGTCCGTTCATGCCCACCATCGCGAGCGAGCTGGGGTTGTCGGCCCCGCACCCGCGGGGATGGTCCTGCGTACTGGCTGGCGCGGCGAACCGCGGGCAGGTCGGCCCCGCACCCGCGGGGATGGTCCGGCTGTTCAGGGCGATAAGGCTTCGATCGATAAGTCGGCCCCGCACCCGCGGGGATGGTCCTCGGTTGTGTCGCCCCGATGCTGCGGCGCGAGGGTCGGCCCCGCACCCGCGGGGATGGTCCGATGGCCGGCGCGGTCATCAAGGCGTACCACGCGTCGGCCCCGCACCCGCGGGGATGGTCCGGTCAGGCATCAGCGCAGTCCCGGGTAGACCTGGTCGGCCCCGCACCCGCGGGGATGGTCCCCCCGCAGCATGAGGACTGCGGGGTTCTCTTCCGTCGGCCCCGCACCCGCGGGGATGGTCCTCCCGCCGTGCCCGAGCACACGCCCGCCCCCGAGGTCGGCCCCGCACCCGCGGGGATGGTCCGCTGACGTGTCCAGGGTGTGGCTGCCACACCTCGTCGGCCCCGCACCCGCGGGGATGGTCCTCGCTGATCACCGACGGCACGATCCCGCCGGAGGTCGGCCCCGCACCCGCGGGGATGGTCCGCTGTTCGCGGTGCCGGAGGGAATGACGCCCAGGTCGGCCCCGCACCCGCGGGGATGGTCCGTCGCTCGCGGCGACCGCGCGGGTCGTGCCCTGGTCGGCCCCGCACCCGCGGGGATGGTCCGCTGTCACGCACCAGCGGTAGCAGGTTGCGCACGTCGGCCCCGCACCCGCGGGGATGGTCCCGGCTCATCATCTCCGCGGCTCCGGCCGGATCCGTCGGCCCCGCACCCGCGGGGATGGTCCGGACCTGACCACCGCCCGCAAAGACGCCATGAAGTCGGCCCCGCACCCGCGGGGATGGTCCGGAACTTACTCAGTCCCCGTTCTAAGCTCGTGGGTCGGCCCCGCACCCGCGGGGATGGTCCGACCGGCCCCAGACCGCCGCCCCCGATCGCGGTGTCGGCCCCGCACCCGCGGGGATGGTCCCATCATCGGAAACGCCCTGGTCTTCGGCATGTTGTCGGCCTCGCACCCGCGGGGATGGTCCGTCTCGACAGACCCCGCAACGACCGCCCGGGGTGCCGGCCCCGCACCCGCGGGGATGGTCCTTGGCGCGGCCCGTGGACTATCTCGGGCGATCAGTCGGCCCCGCACCCGCGGGGATGGTCCGACGAACGCGGCGTTTTGGCTGCTGCCGATGCGCGTCGGCCCCGCACCCGCGGGGATGGTCCGCGATCAGCGCGCAAGCGTTGCTGGAAACGCTGGTCGGCCCCGCACCCGCGGGGATGGTCCTTGCTCACTGAGCACGACATTCCACGTCGAGCCGTCGGCCCCGCACCCGCGGGGATGGTCCTTAAGCGCGGCCGCCAGGGCGGTGGTCGCCATGGTCGGCCCCGCACCCCGCGGGGATGGTCCGACGGAAACACGGCTGTGCCGCGCCGACACACGGTCGGCCCCGCACCCGCGGGGATGGTCCGTACCGCGTCGCGAAGGCTGAGACCTTCTCGTCGTCGGCCCCGCACCCGCGGGGATGGTCCGATGATCCCCGGCCTGACCACGTTCGTCCGGGTGTCGGCCCCGCACCCGCGGGGATGGTCCTAGAAGAGGGCGACTACTCCGGTGTCCTCATCAGTCGGCCCCGCACCCGCGGGGATGGTCCGAGAGACCCGACGCGGCGCATGACCTTGGCCCAGTCGGCCCCGCACCCGCGGGGATGGTCCCCAGCGGCGGCCGGCCAGCTGCGCCCACACGTTGTCGGCCCCGCACCCGCGGGGATGGTCCGGCTTGGGCGATGTCCTCGCGGGCAGGGATGTAGTCGGCTCCGCACCCGCGGGGATGGTCCGCTCGGCAGCCAGCCCGACGTGCCCGTGCGGGTGTCGGCCCCGCACCCGCGGGGATGGTCCGGTGTAGACAGCTGTAGCGGCCCAACAGGTTCCGTCGGCCCCGCACCCGCGGGGATGGTCCAGCGGACGGGTCAGAAGGGCTGGCAGGCAACGTGTCGGCCCCGCACCCACGGGGATGGTCCTCAGCACGTGCGCACCGATATCGCGCCGCCCATGTCGGCCCCGCACCCGCGGGGATGGTCCGTCCGGCCATGACGTGATCGTGATCGATGGGCCGTCGGCCCCGCACCCGCGGGGATGGTCCGCCGCAGCGGTCATTCAGCCAGACGTGCCCGGCGTCGGCCCCGCACCCGCGGGGATGGTCCGGCGCGCGAATTCGGGGCGTCGGTCGCCATCACGTACGCCCTGCACCCCGCGGGGATCCAGATCGGCTTGGCTGTGGGATGTTTGCGGAGAGGCGGGGTGGGGGCGCGTGAACGAGACGGGCAGGCCCCTGCCTGCCCGGCACCCCTGTCCGTCTCGGCACCGCAGAGGCTCCCGGCCGAGGAGGAATTCCCCGATCCCGGGCCGCCGCGTGACCACTGGCCGCACAGGGAAATTCCTCCTCGGGCGCGGAGGGGCGGTGCCGTTAGAATCGAGCGCCCCCACCCCGCCCCGGGCATAACGGGCACCCGGGAGATGACCACATGTCGGAGCCGGCCACGGAGGCCCAAGTGCCGGAATCGGTTGTTGATCAAGCCAATCCGTGAGGCCAAACCCATGTCGAAGGCGTGTAGAAGTTGGCCCTCTGCGGTGCAAAACCCGCGATCTACTCGCCGCATCGCGGAAAAACGTGTGCGGAACGTGGGCAGATCAGTCCCAGAGTTTGACCTGTGTTTCGCGCCCCCCGACACGCAGGCCGACCTGCGGTGATGGTTGCTCCCCTCGAAAGGATCACCAAGTACCCACATCAATGTGTACTTGGTGATCCTTTCGAGGGGAGCAGGTGAGTGAAGAGAGAAGTGTGTCGGGGGTAATAGTTATGTGAATAAAGGGTTTGGTGGGTAGGTGGTGGTGGTTGTGTTGGGTAATCAGCGTGGCGGTTGGGTAGGTGGTGGCGTTCGGTGACGTGGGGTGCGTAGGTGACGGTGGCGTAGGTGGCGAGGTCCGGAGCGCTGGAGCGGTGGTGAAGTCCGGCGTTTGCTGTGGCGTCGAGGTGGCCGTGTCCGGCGGGATCGGTTGCGTTTGCCAGTCCGGTGCTAAGTCCGGTCCGAAGGTGCTGTGCGGCTGGTGGATTCCCTGGGTGCGCGCCGCATGGTAGCCGTGCCGCCCCTCCGCGTCCTAGGACGATTTTCCGACCGGCGGGCCGGTGGGCCGGCGGCGGGTGGTGATCGGAAATTCGTCCTAGGTCGGGAGCCTCTGCGGCGCGGCGGGCAGACGGTGGGGGCAGGCCGCGGGGCCTGCCCCGTTGAGAGCGCGGCGCGCGCCCAGGGAATCCACGCTCTCGCCGGGTCTCCAATCCTGTTGACACGTACGTGTCAACGACTCACGGAAGGACTTCGGAGATCATGACTGACTCCGACACCATCACCGGACTACTCGTGACCGCATTGGAAAATGTGTGGGCAGTAATCCGATCCCGCCATCCTGATGTGCCCGAGGTCGTCCTGACCGTGGGAGCAGGTTCGACCGGCGGCAGCGACCTCACCCTTGGCCACTTCGCACCTCAGCGATGGGTACGCGGTGATTACGAACTCCATGAACTGTTCGTCGGCGGGGAAGGGCTCCAGCGTGGCGGTGTCGATGTGTTCGGCACGCTGCTGCACGAGGCCGCGCACGGTGTCGCGGTGACGCGAGCGATCAAGGACACCAGCCGCCAGGGCCGTTGGCACAACGAGCGGTACCGCGCCCTTGGCGTGGAACTCGGGCTGGCGCTGGCGCATCACCCAAAATTCGGATGGTCGGTCACGACCGTGCCGGACTTGACCCAGCAGCAGTACAGCGAGGTGCTGGATGAACTGGCTTTCGCGCTCGTGGCCTACCGCCGGCGGGAACCGAATCGGCGCGGCGGCCGTACGTCTAGCAACAACGGCCTGTCCGCAGCGTGTATGTGTGGCCGCAAGATTCGGGTATCCCGAACGACTCTCGCTGCTGGACCGATCTACTGCGGTACCTGTGGGGGTGAGTTCGTGACTGAGGGCGAACCTGAGGGTCTGAACTCAGTTCAGATTGAGTTCACGGACCTCAGTTCACGTTGAGTTCACGACAGCAGAAAGGCCCGGCGGAAACCGGGCCTGATCTGGTCAAACGTTGGTGCGCGATACTGGGATTGAACCAGTGACCTCTTCCGTGTCAGGGAAGCGCTCTCCCGCTGAGCTAATCGCGCGGGTCTTTTGCTCTTCAAAAAGAAGAGGCGGCGACGGGAATCGAACCCGTGTGCACGGCTTTGCAGGCCGTTGCCTCACCACTCGGCCACACCGCCAAGCAGGCCGTGTTGGCCCCTCGAGCGGATGACGGGATTCGAACCCGCGACCCTCACCTTGGCAAGGTGATGCGCTACCAGCTGCGCTACATCCGCATTTCGTCCCGGGCGCCTTTCGGCTGTCCCGCTGACGAGGTAGAACACTAGCCGACGATCTGCGCAGGTAACAAATCGCCTGGTAGATCGGGGTAATTTCGAACTACAGGCATGTGGTTCCGCCGGTCGGCCCGGGAGATGGGCGACCGCTGCGCACGAGTCGCCACCCATCCCACCCCGCCCCGGCGACACCCTCATGACGCCCCGGCAACACCCCGGTGAAACCTCACCCGCCCCACCACCCCCTGAAACCTCAGTTTTACGCCGTTGTGCACGCGATTTGGTGTGATGCGAACGGGGTGTGTAATCTTCATTCTCGTTCGAGAGGCACACAAACGCCGCTCCGAACAGTCGCCTCGGCGACAAGACCCCGGGTTCTATAGCTCAGCGGGAGAGCACTCGCTTCACACGCGAGGGGTCGCTGGTTCGATCCCAGCTAGAACCACAACAAAAGAGCAGGTCAGCGCCCTAAAAGGTGCTGGCCTGCTTTTTTCGTGCCAGGTATCAACCCTCGAAACTGTGTCCGTGCTGTCGTGGGTGACGACCTCGCGGCCGTCCTTGGTGATCGCGATATCCATCTCGAGGGTCGACACCGAACCGGGCGATAGCCGTGCACGCGGGTGGCACGCGTCGGTAGGGTGACCGTTCTGCGTCCGTCCGGGATGTGCGGTTTACGGCGGCGGGGAGTGTTGTGCACCGCGTGAAGTGAGTTCGATGTCAGAGTCTGTGCCGTTTGTCCGTACCGGGGATGCCGCGCCGGCCGATCCGGGCGGTACCCGGGCACCCATGTACACCCCGGAATTCGCCGCCGACCCGCATCGCGCGTATCGCGAGATGCGGGAGAAGTACGGGGCGCTGGTTCCGGTCGACCTCGCGCCGGGCGTATCGGCCACCCTGGTGGTCGGATATCGCACGGCGGTAAGAATTCTCAACGATCCCGAGCGATTTCCCGCCGATCCGCGGGTGTGGCAGGCCGGGGTGCCCTCCGACTGCCCGGTACTGCCCATGATGCAGTGGCGGCCGAGTTCCCTGCGCACCACCGGGGTCGAACATATGCGGTACCGGCAGGCCAATGCCGCCGCCCTGGCCGGGGTCGACCGATACGGGCTGCAGAGCGTCGTCGAACAGGTCTCGGTCTCGCTGATCAATTCGTTCTGCGCCTCGGGTTCGGCGGATCTGGTGCGCGACTACGCTTTTCCGCTCGCCTTCCAAGTGCTCAACCACCTGCTCGGCTGTCCGGTCGACCTCGCCGGGCAGGCGGCGCAGGGCTTTCGCGCGATCTTCGAGGGCATCGGCGCCGAACAGGGCAACATGCTGTTGGCCGACGCCCTGCACCAGCTGACGGTGCGCAAACGAACCCATCCCGCCAACGACGTCACCACCCGCATGCTCCACCACTCCGCCGAACTGACCGATATCGAGATGGTGCACCAACTGGTCACCCTCTACGGCGCGGGCATCGAACCGCAACAGAATCTGATCGTCAACACCCTGCTCCTGCTCCTGGTGGACGACCGGTTCGCCGGCAGTGCCCTGGGCGGCAGCCTCTCCACTCGCGACGCCCTCGACGAAGTGCTCTTCGACGACCCGCCGATGGCGAACTTCTGCATCAGCTACCCGCCCCGCTCCGTCCTCATCGACGACTGCTGGCTGCCCGCCCACCAACCCGTCGTCATCAGCATGGCGGCCTGCAACACCGACCCCGAGATCCGCAGCGGCCAATCGACCGGCAACAGATCCCACCTGGCCTGGAGCATCGGCCCCCACGCCTGCCCTGCCAGCTCCCTCGCCTACCTGATCGCCCAGGAAGCCGTAGACCAACTCCTCGACGCCCTCCCCGAAATCCGCCTGGCCCTCCCCGCCCCCCAATTATCCTGGCGCCCAGGCCCATTCCACCGAGCCCTCGCCTCCCTCCCCGTCACCTTCACGCCCGCCCCACCCCTCCCCGAAACCTGACCACGCCCGGCCGCGTCGATTCGGCACAACGGGATGTCCCGACTGGTCATCGCGACCAGTCGGTTGAATCCAGTCCATTGTTCGCCGGGGATGCTCGGTGAAATGTGTTCTGCGAGAGCGTGAGTCGCGGTTTGTTTCGCCGGTTCGCCACGCGCTCGTATGGTCCGCTCCTACGATAAATCAGTGCCAGATGCGTTTCCTGGCACAGGTTTTCACCATTTTCATCATGCACGACATGAGTGGAATCGGGGTGTGTCGATAGTGACCGAACCTGTCCAGAACGTAACCAATGAAACCCTGGAAAGTATTGCGGCCAATGGCATGTGGGCCGATGGACTGACCTTCACGCCGGAGGTGGTGCAGGTCGCGCGGGCGCTGCTGGCGGCGGTGCGCGGGGTCGCGCCGGCCGGGGTGCTGCCGCCGGAGTTGCAGGAGGTGGTGGATACCGTCCGGGGTGGCGCCGGGGTGGAGATCACGCAGATTCCCGGGGCCGACGGGGTGCTGTTGTCGGCGTTGACCGTGAAGCTGAACGGGGACGAGCCGCGTCCGGTGGTGGTGGTGCCCGCGGGGTGGAGTCCGCTGGGCTGGCTGCCGTTCGTGTGGACCTATCTGACATTGGCCGTGGCGGGTTATCACGTGCTGGCCTACACGCCGCGCGGTCTCGGCACGCCGGGTGAGGTCACCACGTCGCAGGGGTTCATCGACGTCGCCGGTGAGAAGGACCGGGCCGACGGCCACCGCGTGCTGGACTACGTGCGGGAACTGTTCGGGCCCGGTCCCGTCGGCATGCTCGGCGAGTCCTACGGTTCGGGGCTGAGCCAGTTGATCGCGGCCACCGACCCGGGGGAGCGGGTGTCGGCGGTCGTCGCACTGAGCACCTGGGGCAACCTGGCCACGTCGCTGTACGACAACGGAACCCGGCACCTGGCCGCGATGCAACTGCTGGTCGATTTCACCGGCGGCACGCGCGAGGAGAAGTTCGACCCGGACACCCTCCGGATCCTCGACCTTTTCGAGCGGGGCGAGAACATGGACGAGGTCGTGGCCTGGGGACTGGACCGCTCGCCGGAAACCTTCGTCGAGCTGACCAACTCGCTCGGCATCGCCACGTTCATGTCGAACACCTGGCACGAGACCCTCTTTCCGGTCAACGAAGCGCTCGACACGTTCAACCGGTTGACCGTGCCGAAGCGACTCAACGTGTGGATCGGCAATCACGGGGCACCCGAAGCCGCCGGACTGGTCGGAATCCCATTGGGTTTCCCCTTCCCCGGCCTGCTCACGCCGATGCGAGAAGCGCGTGACTGGTTGGACATTCACCTGCGGGGCATCGACCGCGGCCCATCCGAACCGGTCAGCGATCAGATCATGTTCACCTACCGCACCCAGCCGATCGCCGGTGGCGCGCAACGGATCACCGAGCCCGCGCCACGCGAAGCCAAGCTCGACTGGAGCGAGGTCAGCACCGAAACCGAACGCTGGTACCTCGGTAACGGCGGCGCGGACGGCACCCTCGTGCCGAAGCCGGAAACCGGGTGGACGCGCAGCTTCACCGTCGGCGACAAGGACTCCGCGGCCACCTCGGCCACCGCGGTCGCCGAGTTCCTGAAGACCGGGCAGCGGGAATGCTACGGCAATCCGCAGCTCTATCAGGTCGGGGACTTCGAGCGGGACCGCCTGC
Organism: Nocardia sp. CA-145437; assembly: GCF_050956485.1. Classification (NCBI taxonomy): domain Bacteria; kingdom Bacillati; phylum Actinomycetota; class Actinomycetes; order Mycobacteriales; family Nocardiaceae; genus Nocardia; species Nocardia sp. CA-145437. The sequence continues at coordinate 2,920,834 of NZ_CP191204.1, forward strand.
TGATCTGGCAGTCCGAAGCGCTGACGGGTGGTCGCCGCGTGCGCGGCATCCCGGCCCTGCGCCTGTCGGTGGGCAGCACGGCCTCGGCGGCCACCCTGGTGGCCTACCTGTTCGATGTGGCCCCCGACGACACGGCCCGGATCATCACCCACGAGCCCTGCACGGTGCTCGAGCTGGGGCCGGGGGAGCAGCGCGTCGTCCGCTGGCGCCTGCAAGGCGCCTGCTATGACATCCCGGACGGGCACCGCCTCGCACTGGTCGTCAACGGCTACGACAAGCTCTACTCCTACAGCCCGCCCGGCACCACCACCATCACCTCACCTGAGTACTCCGAGTCCTACCTGGACCTCGAACTCGGCTGAGCAGTCCCGCCTCTCGCGCGTCCGGTGTGGATCGACGATCCTCGATCCACACCGGACACAGCTCTACTTCTTGCCGGATACCGCGCCGGACCATCAGCCCGAGAATTAGAGCGCCTCCACCACGACGGGCGCGGTTGTGCGAGCAGAGCGTTCGGCGCGGCGCACCACGGCGACCGCGGTCACGACCGCGACGACGCTGAACCCGGCCGCCACCAGCGAGCCGCGCTGGAATCCCGCCGTCACTGCCGCGGCCGGGCCGGTCGACACGCTGCGGCCCACCGCGATCGCCACTGCCGCCACGATGGCGATACCGAGCGACCCGCCGATTTCGCGCGCCGTCTCCACCATGCCGCCCGCCAAACCGCTGACCTTCTCCGGGATTCCGATGAACGCGGCGACCTGGAGCGAGGTCTGGGACAGCCCGATGCCGATTCCGACGGCGACGAAGCCGGGGAACAGATCCGGCCAGTACGCGGCATGCGCCGGTATCCGGGCGAGCCACAGCAGCCCGGCCGCCGCGATCCCCTGCGCCAGCGCCAGCGACCATCCCGCACCGAGTCGAGTGAGCGCGACGGGTGCGATGCCCGCCGCGGCCCCCACGGCGGTCACCGCGATCGCGAGATAGGCGAGCCCGGTGCGCAGGGCCGAGTATCCGAGCGCCTGCTGCATGAGCAGCGAGGCCTGGAAGATGGTGGCGAAGAAGGCGGCGAACACCAGTGCCGCAACGAGATTCGCGGCATTCAAGGTCGGACGCCGGAACATCGACAGCGGCACCAGCGGCGACGCGGATCGAGCTTCGATGGCGGCGAACGCGGCCAGCAGCGCGCACCCGGCGATCAGGAAGCCCAGCGTCGTGGCCGAGGTCCAGCCGTGATCCACGCTCTTGTTGATGGCGTACACGAACGCGGTGAGCCCGGCGGTCACCGTGACCGCCCCGGCGATGTCGAACGGTCCCCGGTGGATCTTCCGGTCGGCGGGGACATATCTCGGGATCAGCGCGACCATGCCGGCCACGATCGGAACATTGATGAAGAAGATCCACTGCCAGCCCGGGCCCGCGGTGAGCGCGCCGCTCAGCACCACCCCGACCGAGGCGGCACTGCCGCCGGCGGCGCCGAACACGCCGAGCGCCTTGTTTCGGGAGGCCCCTTCGGGGAAGGTCGCGACGACCACCGCCAGGGCGGCCGGAGCGGCGAGTGCCGCGCCCACACCCTGTACCGCGCGTGAGGCGACCAGCGGGGCGAACGATCCGGACAGCCCGGCGGTGAGCGAGGCGCCCGCGAACAGTGCCAGACCCGTCCGCAGGATCCGGCGCCGGCCCAGCAGGTCACCGGCGCGGCCGCCGAGCAGGAGCAGGCCGCCGAGCAGCAGCCCGTAGGTGATGACCACCCATTGCAGATCACCGGCGGCCAGGCCGAGATCGGATTGGATGGACGGCAGCGCGACATTCACGATCGCGATATCGAGGGTGACGATGAATTGGGCGCCGCACATCAATGCGAGGATCGCTCCCGGCTTCATGGCGGTAGGCGGCCGCATCGGTGGTGCGGATTGCCCTACTGGGGAATGTGTTTCGTTGACCATGCTCCTGACAACCGGCCGGACGCCGGAAACTCGTCGCGGCAGTGTGCTCGGTCCGCGACGAGTTTCCGAGGCCGTGACGGTGGTGCACGGTATGTACTTCGAACAGGCATCGCCGTCCGGTGGCGGCATCGTGGTGCTGGCCGGCGAGCCCGATGCGGGCCACACCGCCGCGTGGTGTGCCCGCGTCAGCGCCCTGCGCGCCGACGGGCACCGCGCGATTCTGTGTGATGTGCGCGCACTTTCGGGTTGCGCGTCGGCGGTGGTGCAGGCGCTGGCACGAATCGCCCTGACGGCCAGGCGCTCCGGATGCCGGTGCGTGCTCGTGGGTGCGGACGATCGCCTGCTGATCCTGCTCGACCTGGCGGGACTGAGCGCGGTGTTCGACACCGCCGCGCCCGACTGCGGTGGGTGAACCATCAGTCCAGCTGGTGCGGTAACCCGAAGGCCCCGAACAGTTCCGGTTGCAGGAAGGTGTGCAACCGCGCGATCTCACCGCCCGAGCATTCCAGCACCTGAATGGCGAAGGCGGTCATCCGCCCGTCGGTCTCCCGGTACAGTGCGGCGGCGGGACACCCGTTGGCCTGGATCGGAATCAATCGCTTGCGACGGCATCCGATATCGGTTCCGATCAGCCAGCGGCGGAACGATTCCCGGCCGAACAGCCAGAACGCGACCGGCGGCATGTCGATGATCGCGTCGTCGCGCAGCAGCGACACGATACCGGCGATGTCGAATCGCTCGAAGGCGGCGACATAGCGTTCGAGTAGACCGGTGTCGATCGGATCGAGCGGCCGCGCGCCGCCGGCTCGCTGTGCCTGCGCCAGTGCCGCCCGGGCCCGGCGCAGCATGCTGTTGACGGCGTCGACGCTGAGATCCAGCAGTTCGGCCACCTCGGCGGCCCGCCAGCACAGTACGTCCCGCAGGATCAGGACGGCGCGCTGGCGCGGCAGCAGATACTGCAGGGCGGCGACGAAAGCGAGCCGGACCGACTCGTTCGACACGGCCTGCTCGGACGGATCGACGGTCGGGCTGCTCGGGAACGGCTGCACCCAGGTCGACTCCGGCAGCGGGGCGCCCAGCTCGCCGCGCGGGTCGGCCGCGGCGACCAGATCCATCGGCAGCGCCCGCCGCCGCCGGTCGGCGCTCGCGTCGATGCAGACGTTGGTGGCGATGCGGTAGGTCCACGGCCGCAGGCCCGCCGGATCGTTGAGCCGGGCCGCGGACCGCCACGCTCGCATCATCGTCTCCTGCACCGCGTCCTCGGCCTCCAGCACCGAGCCGAGCATGCGATAGCAGTAGGCGAGCAGGGCCGGTCGCAGCTCGGCCAGCGCATGCTCGACCGCGGGCGCGGCGAGGTCAGACGTCTGGTTCATGCGATTCTCCTCGCGGTCCGGGTGCCCGCGTCCTCGCACGGAACACCTTCGACAGATATGACCGCGCCGGCCGCCGAAATTCGTCGCGGTTCCGAGAACGCATCTGTGAGGGCGGACGGACGGGTCGGACGGATTGCTCAGCGCCGCGGGCGTCGGCCTGCTCGACGCGGTCCTCGTTGTCGGCGAGGTTCCGCAGGCGTCGCATCTCCTGGACGCCGAGCCATTATGCGCTGCCCGTGGTGACGAACATGGTGATGATCCGGTCCAGGAGACTCACAAGTCACCACCCGCGGCGAGCCGGTCGGATCGAACGGAAGCGTCGCGCGTCGAGACGACGTGACGGCAGGACGGTTCGAAGAGCGCATAGTCCAGCCTGTCGCCCTTAGAATTGTGGTCGTTTCACCCGTTGTCTCGGCGACTACTGTTGCGGCTCTATGGTTTTCGCAACGAAAGATGGATCTGTATGACGCACGTTCTGGTGAAATCGGCCGTGGCGGTGGGCTTCTCCGGTGGTCTCCTGCTCTCGGGGCTGGGAGCGGCTGCCGCGAACGTGCCGACCGGCGCGCCCATCGCCGACGCGGGATCGGCCACGCTCGCGCAGACCGGGTTCGGCACCGGCTCGGCGGGACTGGATCTGGCGACGGCGATGCTGCTCTGCAAGCTGACCGGTGGTGACTACCGGCTCTCGATCGGCATGTTGACCGGGCCCAGCGGCTGCCTCGGCGGGCTGCTCGGGATTCCGAAGCTCTAGTAGCGACCCGGCGTGGGATGCGCTCGGTTTCTCCCGGCGGTGCGGGTGACGCATACTGACGCCGTAGCGGTGAGGGCTAGTCAGGTGGAGTGTGGTGACTGAATCCGACGGGCGGGGCGGAAAGCTGGAGACGACAACGGTTTACAAGTCGTCGATACTGCGCACGCTGCTGCTGGCGGCGGGGGCGGGGTTCTTCGTCCTGGTGGGGTGCGTGCTCATGCTGACCACCGAGGCGAGCTCGATGGTCGTGGGCGCGATGGCGTTCGTGTTCTTCGGCTCGTGCTGGGTGCTGCTGGTGCTGCAACTGCCGCGGCGGAAGCCGGAGCTGGTCATCACCGATCGGGGCTTCACGCATCGCCGGCTCGGGTCGGTCGACTGGGCCGACGTCGACCGGGTGCAGGTGTCGAGCATCGGCGGGCAGCCGTTCGTCGATGTGGCGCTCCGGGATCCGGCGGCGTTCCTGGCCCGCTCCTCGCCGCTGATCCGAGTGCTCGGGCGGCTGAATCAGGGCCTCGGCTTCAGTCCGGCGGTGTTCTCCACGCAGACGATGCCGGCCTCGCCGCACGAGGTCGTCGCGGCCATGCGCCATCACCGCGGGTAGGGATCCATATCGCGCAGCCGTTCCCGGTGAATGCGCTGCAGTTCGCCGACCCGGCAGAGGAATCCCGCGATCAGTTCGAGTTCGTCGGGGTCATACCAGTTCAGCATCATCTTGAAGCTCTCCTCGGCCAGCGGGCGGATGAGCTCGCGCACGCGGCGCGTGGTCAGATCGGTGGCGACCACGATCACCCGACGGCGATCGGTGGGGTGCAGTGAGCGCGTGACATAGCCCTGCTTCTCCAGCCGGTTGAGCAGGACGGTGGCGCCCGCGGCGGTCAGACCGAGCCGTTCGGCCAGCATGCCCGGTGTCGTCGACCGTCCGCCGACGAGGACGATTTCCAGTGCGCGCCGGTCGGTCTCGTTCACCCCCAGCAGCCGGAGCAGTTCACGCGCCAGATCCTCGACCGTTCCGTGGTAGAGCTCCAGGGCTTTTCGGAGCTCCACTGCCATCCGAGCGGGTTCGGTGGACAATACAGGGACCCCATCCGATGGGCGGAACCTGAACCGGGCTGGTGGACACAGCCCGGTCCAGGCATTCTTGCGGACTCAGCTGACGGTCGTGGTGGTCAGCGTCGGGGACGGGTTCGGGTAGCACGACGTCGCGACATTGCCGATGAACGCCACCTTGGTCGTCATGGTCATGCCCGGGTTGGCGAAACTGGTCCCCGCGTACTTGCTGGTGATCGGGGTGCCCGGGCTGCCGGCCGTGACATTGATGGTCACCGCCGGCGGGGTGAAGCTGGTGCCGCCCGCGATCGGGCCCGGCACGGTCAGAACGACATTCCCGCCCGAGGTGGACACGGTGCCGGCCACGGTGCCGCCGGAAGCGGTGGCCGAGACCAGCGTCGAGTTCGCCGGGGTCGGGAAGGTCATCTTCAGGTTGCTGATGTTCGTCACGGAGAAGCCCGAGGCCGAACTGGGGACCGTGGAGGAGCCCGGGGTGAGGGTGATGGCCACGGCCGATCCCGACGCCGCCGAGCCCGGCGCGGTGCCGGTGACCGTGGTGGTCATGCTCGAGGTCTGGCCGATGCCGAAGATCGTGCCCTGGCAGCTCCAGTTCACGGTGACGGGCGCCGCATTCGCGGGCGCGGCCAAACAGAAAACAGTGGCCAGGGCCACCGGAGAAACAATACCGGCGCGAAGCAGTGTGGAGGCGGTCGTTCTCATAACTAACTCCCGAAATAGTGAAGCAACAGCGCGTTCCCGGTGGGGTGTGCCGCAACTTCAGGGGTTTGAAATGTAACCTGTTCGCATCATGCGGCGGCTGGAATTCGAAATAACGGTTTGGTATCGATGGCCGGTCAGGAGGTAGTTCTGGCAGATCGTTAACTGCAATTAGATATTTACGGTGGAAAGTTAATTTCATCAAGACTTCGATGCCATTCGATCGAACTCGGCGAGTATCCGGCAACAATCTTTATTGTCGTAAATAGGGGCGGTTTTCGTGGATCGGACCGGCATCGCGTAGCGTGATCGGCGAATAGGGGAGGGCTGAATGGTCAACGCGTTAGGGCAGCAGCAGGCTGCCGTCGAGCCGATCGCACGCCGCCGCGGCCTGCTCCGGTGGGTGCTGCCGGTACTCGGCTGGCTACTGCTCGCCGCGGGCGCGGCCGGGATCGGGCTGCACTACAACTCGCGGGTGTGGGAACCGGCCGTGCTGGCGGCGTCGTTCGCGTCGTACCTGATGGTCGGCGCGCTGGTCGCGGTCGTGGTGCTCGGACTGGCCCGCCGGTGGGTGAGCGCCGCGGTGGCCGTGCTGGTGTCGGCCGCCGCGCTGTGGTCGCACGCGCCGATGCTGTGGCCGGACGGGAGTGCCCCGCCCGGTACGGATCTGGTGATGATGCAGTCGAATCTGTTTCTCGGCCACGGGTCGGCCGAAGCGGTGGTACAGGCGGTGCGTGAGCGCTCGGTCGAGGTCCTGACCCTCGAGTAGTTGACCCCGGAACTTCTGGGCAAGCTGGACGCCGCCGGACTGGCCGACCTGCTGCCCCACCGATTCACCGCGCCCTCCGGCGGCGGGCAGGGGACCGGCATCTTCAGCCGCTACCCCTTGGAGGACGGCGTCAAGTTCGACGGCTTCTGGCTGAACAATCTGCGCGCCACCATGATTCACCCCGGCCGCGGCCCGGTATCGGTCTTCGCTGTCCACCCGATCCCGCCGCTCCTCAACGCCGGGGTGTGGGCGGACGAACTCGGCAAGATCCGCGACATCCTCGGCCAGGCGACCGGCCCGGTCGTGGTCGGCGGCGACTTCAACTCCACCTACGACCACGCCGCCTACCGAAACCTGGTGAGCGGCCGCTACGCCGACTCCGCCGAACTCCTCGGCGTCGGCGCCCTGCCGACCTGGCCGACCGACCGCTGGTGGGGACCGGTGATCGGCATCGATCGCATCCTCGTCGCCGACGGTCACGCGGTCGCGCTGTCCTCGCACACGATTCCGGACACCGATCATCGTGCGGTGATCGCGCGACTTCGCGTCTGACACGAGCGCCCGGCGTTCCGGCGATTCCCGGTGTGGGCGCAAATCCCCAGCGTAGAATCATCTTTCGGAGTGCCTCCGCCAATCCTGGGAGTCGCCATGACATTCCCGTCGGGGATTGCCGCTGCTCCGAATCGACTGCCGCTGCTGGGCCACATGGTGTCGCTGCTGCGTGATCCACTCGGATTCCTGAGTTCGCTGCCCGCACACGGGGATCTCGTGCGGATCGGGCTCGGCCCGGTCGACGCGGTGGCGGTCTGCGATCCGGGTCTGACCCAGGAACTGTTGCGGCGGGACCGGGTCTTCGACAAGGGCGGCCCCTGCTGGATCGGGTCCGCGAGGTGCTCGGCGACGGGTTGGTCACCTGCCCGTACTCCTCGCACCGCCGACATCGGCGACTGGTGCAGCCCGCTTTTCATCCGAGCCGGACCGCCGACTACGCGGCGGTGATGAGCCGATGCATCGGCGAGATGGTCGAATCCTGGGACGACGGCCAGAAGCTCGACATGAAAGCCGAACTCCACGCGATGACCTCGGCGGTGACGGCGGCGACCCTGTTCACCCACTCCGTCCCGCGGCCGGTCCTGCGGCAGATGCTGCGGGATGTCGATGACGTCGTGCGAATGCTGATGGCGCGGACCCTGCTACCGGCTCCGCTGCTGACATGGCCGACAGCGGGCAATCGGGCCTACGAACGCGCGATCACCGATCTGCGGGCGGCGCTGGCCGAGATCATCACCGCGCGTCGGCGGGCGGGTGCCGATCAGGGGGATCTGCTCTCCGCGTTGATCGCCGCGCAGGACGAGTACGGGGGCGGGCTCAGCGACCTCGAGATCAGCGACCAGGTCATCACCTTCTTCGTGGCGGGCACCGAAACCACGGCGACCGCGCTCGCGTGGGCGCTGAGTCTGCTCGACGCGCACCCCGATATCGCGGAACAGCAAAGGGCGGAGGTCGATTCAGTGCTGGCCGGACGGACCGCCGGCTATGGCGACCTGCCCCGCTTGCCGATCACGGGCCGGGTCATCACCGAGACCTTGCGGCTGCGTCCGCCGGTCTGGTTCGTGACCCGCACCGTGCGGGAGGACACCGAACTCGGCGGTCAGACGCTGGCCGCGGGTACCACGGTGCTGTACAGCGCCTTCACCATTCAGCAGCGGGCGGAGCTGTATCCCGACCCCGAGCTGTTCGACCCGGATCGATGGGCGACCGCCGGAAGGTCCACGGCGCGCGGCGGTTTCCTGGCCTTCGCGGGCGGCGCTCGCAAATGCATCGGTGAGGACTTCGCCATGACCGAGATGACGCTGGCCCTGGCGTCCATCACCGCCCGCTGGCGACTGCATGCCCTGCCCGGGACCGATCCACGACCGGCGCTGTCGGCGACCTTGCAACCCCGGGGGCTGCGGATGCGCGTCAACTCCGCGGTCTCGGCTACTCCTGAACGCCGAAGGGAAGCCGAGAATACCGACCGGACTTCATGATCCAGGCGATGTGGCCGCTGACCCAGTCGCAGACACCACGACTGAACTCCGCTGCCGGAGTTTCCGGGAACTCCGCGAATCGCGCCGACTCGGCCAGGAGCGTGTGCATCCGGGAATCCCGGAATTCCAGCACCCGGGCGGTGGCGACGGCGATATCGGGCGTGCCGTGCAGGGCCGCCGCGGTGATCCCGTTGATCGGAAACTCTTCGCCAGGACCGCTTTCCCGCGCGTAGGACAACAGATCGTTGTCGAGGTCGGCGAGATCGGCGGCAGCTTTCACCAGCTCGGTCATCCGGTCGCCGCACATGACCTCCGCCGGGACCTCGCGGCCCAGACTGATGTCGGTCAGCATGAGGCAGGCGATATTCGCACCGCCCAGCCTGCGCAGATGGACGTACGAGTTCAGCGGCGGCAGGGATCTGGCCTGTCGCCGCCCCGCCTCCCAGAGTTTGGTGAGCAGGTACTTCTCGGTGTCATCCGCCCAGCGGCGGCGCTGGACCGGGGAGCCTGCCGCCGCGACCCGGCCGTTCAGGTCGCGCAGCGCTCGCGCGACCGGCAGTGTGGGGTTGTCCGCCGGGGATTCCAGCACATGGACGAGGTCGCCGATGCTCGCGCTGAATTCGACGGGGTCGCTCCCGATTCGGTTCGCGTCGCAGTACAGATCGTCGAACGCGAACAGCCAGGTGATGAAGTCGGTCGCCAGCTGCGTGCCCTCGCGGGTTCCCCGGGGATAGGTGTAGGACCCCAGCGCGGCCGGTGCGCCCGAACGGAATTCGGCTCGCCGGTGCGGCGGCATCACGTCGTGCGCGTCGAGCCAGGCCATGCTCTCGGCTTCGATCGGTGTCAGCAGCGGATGCACCGAACTCTCCAGTGGACACCACAATTCCCGATCGCCGACGGCCGTCATCGCGGACTCCCCACAGACTGGACGGGCAGTTCGAATGCCAGTCGCACTCATGATCCACGATCGGCGCCCCACCGGCAGGTGAAATGGCGACGCCGACAGGCGAAATGGCCGGTCCGTCAGATGGACCGGCCATTCGCGTCACCGGGTCAGCGATGCTGAAGCTTGCGCTTCATCTCCTTGTCCAGGCCCTGTGCGTCCGACCGTGCCTGCTGGGCTTCCCGTTTGACGCCGGCGCCCAGGCGGTCCATGTCGCGCCGGGCGTCGTCGGCCATCTGGTCCATGTCGGATTCCATGCGCTGGGCCTGGCCCTTCATGCCCTTCTTGGCCTTGTCGGCGATCTGGCTGGGTTTTCGGCCGTGCTTGCTAGACATTCCAACCTCCGAATAGGTAGGTCTGGGGTCCGAACTGAAGGAAAAGGGACGCGTCCGCGTCCGCCGAATCTCCGAGCGCTGTCGACCGGCGTTCACCAACCGGGCGGGAACGCCGACAGCCGGGAAATCGCAGCAATTGTTGAGCAACAATTGCGCCTCGTAGAGCCTGCCCCTGCGGACCGCCGCTGTCAATCACTTTCCCGAAATCGGTCCCTGAGCGCGGGGTCGTCGAAACCGTGCACGCCGATGCGGTCGCGTCGGTAAGGTGGCTCTTCCGCGTCCGGGATGTGTGCTGTTCGGCGGCGGTGGAGTGTTGCGTACCGTGTGAAGTGGGTTCGATGTCAGAGCAAGTCGGTACGCGCGTACCGATGTATACCCCCGAGTTCGCCGCCGACCCGCACCGGGTCTATCGCGAGATGCGGGAACAGTACGGGTCTTTGGTTCCGGTGGAGCTCGCGCCGGGGGTGCCGGCCACACTGGTGGTCGGATATCGCACGGCGGTAAGGATTCTCAACGATCCCGAACGGTTCCCCGCCGACCCGCGGGCCTGGCAGGCGGGCGTGCCCGCGGACTGCCCGGTGCTGCCGATGATGCAGTGGCGGCCGAATGCGTTGCGCAACGCGGGATCCGAGCACGCGCGGTATCGGCAGACCAATACCGCCGGGCTCACCGGCATCGACCACTACGGGTTGCAGGGCACCGTCGAGCGGGTCGCGGTGTCGCTGATCAACTCGTTCTGCGCGGCCGGGTCCGCGGATCTGGTGCGCGACTACGCATTTCCGCTGGCCTTCCAGGTGCTCAACACCCTGCTCGGGTGCCCGGTCGAGATCGCGGCTCAGGCGGCCGAGGGAATGCGCGCCATCTTCGAGGGCGTCGGCGCCGAACACGGCAACACACTGCTCATCGGCGCCCTGCTGCGGCTGACCCAGCACAAGCGCGCCCACCCGGCCCACGACGTCACCACCCGCATGCTGCGCCACCCCGCCGGCCTCACCGACACCGAGATGGTGCACCAGCTGGCCACCCTCTACGGCGCGGGCATCGAGCCGCAACAGAACCTGATCGTCAACACCCTGGTCCTGCTGCTCCTCGACGACCGCTTCCGCGGCAGCGCCCTCGGCGGCAGCCTCTCCACCCGCGACGCCCTCGACGAAGTCCTCTTCAACGACCCGCCGATGGCCAACTTCTGCATCAGCTTCCCGCCCCAGCAGGTCCTCATCGACGACACCTGGCTCCCACCCGACCAGCCGGTCGTGATCTCCATGGCCGCCTGCAACACCGACCCCACCATCCGCGGCGCCGGGTTCTCCGGCAACCGCTCCCACCTCGCGTGGGGCGTCGGCCCCCACGCCTGCCCCGCCAGCTCCCTCGCCTACCTCATCGCCCAGGAAGCCGTCGACCAACTCCTCGACGCCCTCCCCGAACTCCACCTGGCCATCCCCGCCCCCGAATTGTCCTGGCGCCCAGGCCCCTTCCACCGCGCCCTGCTCGCCCTCCCCGTCACCTTCACCCCCACCCCACCCCTCCCCGAACGCTGACGTCCCCCGCCGCCCGGGCGTCGATTTGGCAAACGGGCGGGGTAACGCGCTAGTGTTGTCTCACTCCGGCACGGGAAACCCCGAGCCGGACAGCCGCTTCGGCGGCGAGACCCGGTTCTATAGCTCAGCGGGAGAGCACTCGCTTCACACGCGAGGGGTCGCTGGTTCGATCCCAGCTAGAACCACAGAGAAACGGCCGGTCATCGCAGGTTTGCGATGACCGGCCGTTTTTCGTGCAATATACGTGCAATATCGTGGTCGGGATGCGCGGGCCGCGGCCATCGGGCTGCAGCCGGTGCCGCTGTGTGGCATGAGAATTCCCGGCCACCGTCGGGATGCGACATGAGTCCGGCGACCGGCCCACCGTCCCGGCTGGTCGGTCAGAGTTGGGTGTGCCCGGAGCCGGTGAGAATGATCAGCGGCATCATCAGGGTGCCGAGGATGTCGTTTGCGGTGCATTGGGCCGAGGCGCTGGAGCTGCCGGTCGGCTGGCTGCCGCAGTTCTGCACCGTCATGGACTTGGTCGACGAACCCTGTGTGGCGGTGAGGCTGTAGACGCCTTCGGGAAGCTTCGAGCGATAGACGTACTGGATGATCCCGGTACCGGCCTTGGATCCGGCTTGTGGGGTGAACGTGCCGACGTTCTGCCCGTCCAGGGTGACCGTGACCGGCGCCAGCGCGTCCGCGCCGCTGGTGGCCACGAAGATTGTGCAGGTATTGCCTGCCCCCTCACATCCTCCGATGCCGGTGTCGATCTGGGTCAGATTCACATTGTCGACCGCGGCCGACGCCGATGCCGCCGCGACGACCGGTATCGCCAGCGTGGCCACCGTGAGGGCGGCCCAACTCATTTGCCTCATCTGTACTTTCCCGTTGACGTTGACGTTGACGTTGTCGTTACCGGCACCGGAGTGCCGCTCCGACGGTAACCGCGTAGCGAGACCCCGCGCGTACGAATCGAAAAGCTGGTATTTCAGTATGTCCCGCGCTTCGCGTCCCAGCGTCCGCGCTGCTGTCCAGGCGTTCGAGCGTCAACTCATCAGCGCGTGCAGGTGTAGCCGATCGGTTGGTGTGGGAGTCGCGGCCCGATTCGTAGCGTTGAACAGGTGGACATCACCTCGCTGATCTCCCGCCGCACCGCAGTCGCCGTCTCCACCCTCGTGGTCGCCACGGTGGGTGTTCTGCCCGCCGCCGCCTTCGCCGCTCCGGAGGCTCCGGGCATCGCCGCGGTCGCCCCGGACGAGGATTCGCCGTCCGCCGTGCTGGCCTCCACCCCGTGGAAGACCACCGGCGCCCTGGACCGGAACGGCAACCGCGTCGCCCTGGACAACCCGGCCGTGTCGAACTTCGTGGGCTGGGCCTACTTCAAGGCCGACGGCACGTTCACCATGTACAACCTCGACGACACCCCGAAGATGCACGGCGACTGGACCGTCGCCCCCGATGGCTCGTCCCGCTGGATCGCCGCCAAGAACGACGCCGGCGACGTCCTCTTCACCCGCGTCGTCCCCATCATCCAGCTCGACAAGCACGCCTTCACCTACCGCGTCACCCCCAACGCCGCCGACCCGAGCGTCTACTACGACATCGTCCACACCCCCACCAACCACGCCGAGCCGGGCACCGACGACCGTGGCCCGGGTGCGCACGGCACCCAGGGCAACCAGGGCGAGGGCGGCTACCACCACAACAACGGCAACCAGCACTGACCTGCGGCCTCACGCCACGAACCCGGTCCTGCCGAGAGGGGGCCGGGTTCGTCGTCTGTCGGATCGACGTCGGTGCGTTCAGGCGCGATGGGGGCGCTTCGCGGGCGCAGTTCGCATCGCGCCGAGAATGGAGGTGACCAAGGTATCGACGAACGCGGCATCGGCGGGTCGGCGAGTCAGTAAGTGGCGGAAGTGGATTGGGGCGATCAGTAGCTCGATGGCGAGGCGGCCGTCGGTGTCGGGTGGCAGTTCACCACGGACTACGGCGCGATCGATGATTGGCTGGTTCGCGCGATATCTGGTTTCCCAGAAGGTGTTCCGGGCTTCGGCGATCTCCTCGGAGTCGACGACGTAGGCCAGGGCGCGGGCCAGGCCGTCGCCGAGGGGGGTGTCGAGGTAGCCGATCAGGGCGGTGGCGAAAGCAGTCAGGTCGCCGTGGGCGGTGCCGGTGTCGGGTAGGGGGAGGGTGAGTTCGCTGGCGGTGAGGAGGACGTCGAGGATGAGGTTCTCCCGGGTGCCCCAGCGGCGATAGATGGAGCTGTCGCGGACTCCGGCGCGGCGGCTGATGTCGGGGATGCCGACGTTTTCGACGCCCTGCTCGGTGACAGCCTCGAGAACGGCGCGGTGGACGGCCTCCGTGACCTTGGCCGCTCGGCCTCCGGGGCGGCGTTGTGGCGCGGCGTTCTCGGGTTCGGTCATAAGGATATTTAAAGCAGATTGTCTTGCTTTTAGCTAGTCGCCGTGCGTACGCTCACAAAAGCAGAAGGTTCTGCGAACCGCTGGAGTGGGAGGCGCACAATGACGTCGTTGCCGGAACTGGGGAAGCAGGTGATGGTCAGCGCGCGAGCCTTGACCCACACCACCGAACGCGCAGCTCAGCGGATGGGAGTGGCCCCCTTCCTACCTCGGTTGTTCGCGGACCGGTTCACCTGCCTCGGTGGTATTCCGATCGAGGAGTTCCGCGCCCGGCTGGCCGGATGCCGATCCTTCGACGACGCCCGCTGGGCCGGGCACTGGGAAGGCTTCGCCGACGAGCACCTGGCCCTGGCCGACGCGGCTCTCCTCCGGTTGGGCGGACCCCGGGCCGAGCGGCTGGCCGATCCGAACGCCACCGTCGACCTGCGCGAACTCGGTGAATTGCTCGCACCGGCGGTGACGATCCTCGCCGACCGGGGGACAGTCGCCGATCCCGCCGCGGTGGCCCGCTTCTGCGCAGAGCATCCCGGGGCCACCGATGCCGCGATCGCGCTGGACGAGTTGATCAAGGCGCTGGTGTACGAGTTCGTCGCCGCCTGGCCCGGGTGGACTCCGCGGCGGCTGCGCGCCTACGAGCGGTCCCACCGGTTGTGCGAGGTCCTGACGCTCGCTCTCGCGCCCGCGATGGGCGTGACCATCGAGGTGGTGCGCATCCCGGTCGGGGACGGCGAACAAGTGCGCGGCATGCTGGTGCTTCCGGCCGGATCGGCGACGCCCGCCCCCGCCGCACTGGTCACCAACGGACTCGAGGGCACGATCGCGGAACTGCTCATTCCGATGCTGACGCAGCGGGATTCGGGTATCGGCCTGTTCGTCATGGAGATGCCCGGCACCTACTCCTACCGCCGACCGCTCTCGGCCGCCTCCCAGCAGGTGTACACGAAGGTCATCGACTTCCTGGCCGCCGAACCGCGGATCGACGCGGACCGGATCGGCATGGTGGGGTTCAGCTTCGGCGGATACTGGTCGACGCGCATGGCCGCGGTCGATGACCGGCTCTCGGTCGCGGTGTCCAACGGTCCGCTCACCCATCGCAGCTTCGGCGGGCGCAACTCGATCGGCCTGCCGGAGATCATGGTGTCGACCCTGGCCGCCACCACGGGCGCCCGGAGCCCGCTGGAGCTGTCCGGAAAACTTGCGAAACTCTCACTCGCACAGCACTATCGCGACATCGCGATACCGATCCTCATCATCAACGGCACCCACGACACCCTGGCCGCCACCCAGGACTCGATCGATATCGCCGCCCACGCCCCGCACGGAGTGCTGGCGCTGTACGCCGGAGACGATCACTGCGCCATGGGCCATGCCCCACTCTGGTCCGAGCTCACCACCCAGTTCCTACGCGAGCACCTGCCGGCCTCCACCCCCACTGTCGAATCCGAAGCGAAGGCGACGAAACGATGACCCTCCCGACGACCCTGCCCCGAACCCGGCGGATCCTCCATCGCGGCGAACACCGCATCGACACCCAGATCGACACCGGCGACGGCTGGCGCGACCTCGACGAATCCACCGGCGGCAGCGGAGTTTCCGTGATCCCGTCCGTGTTCTCCACCGACTTCGAGATCGCGCGCTACGACGCCCTCGGACTGTCCGACGGCGCCACGGTCCTGCCGGTGTGCCCGCCCTCGTTCCGCGACTTCATGCTCTTCGAGCAACACGCCGTGGACGCCGCCCGCGGGCTGACCAAGCGCTTCATGCCGTCCGGGTACCGGATCGCGAAGCTCTACGAGGCGGTCACGCGCCGGACCTTCCCGCCGTTCCGGCCCCACTCGCTGTGGTACTCCCAGCCGATCTACTACATGTCCAACGCCCTGACCATCGTCCCGTCCGGGGTTCCGGTCGCCGCGCCGCCGTACACCCGCGCACTGGATTTCGAGCTCGAACTCGGCGTCGTGCTGGGCGAACCATTGCGGGACGCCACCGTCGAGCAGGCCGCGGCCGCCATCGCCGCGGTCGTCGTGGTCAATGACTTCTCCGCCCGAGACGTGCAACTGCCGGAGATGCGTTCGGGTTTCGGGCCGCAGCGGTCCAAACACTTCATCACCTCGATGTCGGCGACCGCGGTCGCCGGACCGGCGGTCGTCGACCGGCTCGATTCCCTGATCGCGACGGTCACCATCAACGGGAACACCGTGTCGCGCACCGGAACCCACGGCATGCGCTATTCGATGGCCGAGGCCATCGCGCACGTGTCGCGCGGCGAACAGCTCTATCCGGGCGAACTGCTCTGCAGCGGCACCCTGCCCGGCGGCAGCGGCATGGAACTGGGCCGCTGGCTGGAACCGGGCGACGACCTGCGCCTGGAAATCGACGGCATCGGTGTCATCGAACACCGCATCGAGACGTAGAGGAGACGCCCATGCGGATCGAAGCCCGCGCTCATGAGAGCGCCCTCCAACTCGCTGCCCAACCCGCGGGCATCCTCGTCCCCGGCCACGGCGAGCCGATGGTGCTCGACCCGAACGACCTGACCCGCGCGCTATACCGCTCATGACCCGCCGAAGAAATCGAGCCCCATGTCATATCGACCTGCGGCTCGATTTCCTTGCGGGACGACTCAATTGGTCTTGCACAGCCATTCGGTGCCGTAATGCGCGGCATTCCCGCCATCGAGATGCACCCACGTCCCGCGCCCGTCATCACACGGCTCGCCTTCGACGTGCGCCGGCGCCGGAGGCTTCGACGGCGTCACGCCCGCGCTCCCGGTGAACAGGCCGTCCGGCAACGGAATCGAGATCCCCGGCACCGGCTGCCACACATCCGCGCTCGCGGTAGCGGAGGCGAAGAACGGAACGGCTACCGCGACCCCTGCCGTCAGAACTGCTGCGAAACCCTTCACGGGCGACCTCCCTGGCCGA
Source organism: Nocardia sp. CA-145437 (assembly GCF_050956485.1). Lineage (NCBI taxonomy): Bacteria > Bacillati > Actinomycetota > Actinomycetes > Mycobacteriales > Nocardiaceae > Nocardia > Nocardia sp. CA-145437. Next base: position 2,937,612 of record NZ_CP191204.1, read on the forward strand.
TGGTGCATCAACACTTGGACATCTGATCTATAGGTAGCCGATCGGTAACCATTACAGGCCCCCGTGGTTGTGGGGCGCACGGTGTACGGATCGGGTCGATCAGATGGGGTGGTAGCCGGCGCCGGGGCGGCCGGCGACGTTGATGTCGGTGAGGATCTGGTCGATGGGGCGGTAGAAGGCGGGGGAGTGGAGGGGGTTGGCGGGGGTGATGCAGGGGAAGTCGAGGGGGATGTTGTCGTAGCCGACGATGCCGCCCTGGAGCATGCCGACCAGGCGGTCGCCGGCGGTGATGGGGCCGCCGGAATCGCCGTGGTTGGAACAGGTCTGGCTGAGGGCGACTTCCTCGAACGGGCCCCAGTTGATGCTGCAGTTGAAGCCGGTGCTGCGGCCGTTGACGCAGACCTGGGCGCCCGGGCCCGGGGTCGGGGCGGTGCCCGCGATGGTGCTGCCGCCGACGGTGCGGGTGGGAACGACACGGGCGGGATCGAATTCGATGACGGCGTAATCGAGGTCCCGGCCGTTGTCGGAGTAGGCGACCGTGCCGATGGGGCCCGCGCCGCGGTTGATCTCCGCTTCCACCTTGGTGCCCGTGGGCGCGCAGTGGCCCGCGGTCAATCCCACGAGCCTGCCCGCGTCGTCGTACCCGATGGTGGTGAGCGAACAGATCGCCCTGTTGCCGAGCACGATGCCGGAGCCGCCGCCCAGCGGCACCGTCACGTCGGCCGAGGCCGTGCCGGCGGTCAGCGTGCCGACGGCAATGGCGGCGGTGATCAGGCCCGATGCTAGCGAACTCCGAGCAATCGACATCACCCGAGAATTCGCGCTCGCACACCCGAGGGGAAGAGAGTGTGATGCTCATCACACACACTGCTTGGTGTTCATGCGGATGCGCATTGAAGTGACCAGGCTCGATCCACCCCTGGAACGGAGACGCTGCGGGCCGGGACACCGTCTGGTGACCCGGCCCGCAGCGCGCTGCGGAGTGCGCGGACTAGCCGCGGCCGCAGATGCCGTTCAGCAGGACGCCCATGCTGCTGATCTGGGCGACGTCGCCGTTGGCGAGGGCGTTGGCGAAGTTGTCGATGGCGGTGCGCTCGTCACCGGAGGCCTCGATGGCGCGCAGGCGGTCGGCGACCTCGCTGCGCTGCTGCGGGCTCGGGCCCAGGGAGCCGTAGCTGTTGTAGATGTCGCCGGCGGTCTGGCAGGCGGGGGAGAGGGCGCTGGCGGTGCCGGCGGGGAGGACGAGCATGGCGCCGATGGCGCTGGCGGCCAGGAGGGAAGCGGGCAGGATTTTGCGCATACGGTTACTCCTCGAAGCAAGGTTCGGTTTATCGGCTCCGAGTCTGCCTGATGGAGTGGTGAATCCGATCATCCGCCGCCGTCGAGTCGGCGTGGTTGGCGGATTCCGGCCGTGGGGTCGGCGTGGTTGGCGGCCCGCGGCGTCCAGCTCGGCGGCCGTCGGGGGAGTGCCCGATGTGCTCCGGTACTGCCGCAAGGTCGCCGGCTCGTCGAGGACCAGCCAGGTGACCGCATCGCTGAGCCCGCCGCGCCGCTCCCACAAACCTGCTCTGTACCGGCGCTCGCCGGTGTCGGGTCGGTGGGCAATAGAAAAACGGCAGGCACCGGGGTGGGTGCCTGCCGTCGGTCGTCCGGCCTCAGGCCGCGGTCGGAACCTCGAGTCCCCGCCGCGTCCGGACCGGCCACCGCAGGTGATCGGCGTCGATCACGTACGGGTGGGTGTGGACGTAGAAGCCGTCGGCCCGCAGTTCCGCGTCGCCCAGCCGCTCCGGATCGATGCTGCCGACCGGGTGCAGGTGCGTGATCACCTCCGGATCCTCGCGCGGCCACAGCCGCGCCGCCACGGTGATGCCCGCCGTCGCCAGCACCGCCAGGGTCACCCACGTGACCGTGAATCCCGCTGTGGTGGTGAGCCATCCGGTGACCGGGTAGGTCAGCAGCCACGCCAGGTGCGAGAGCGAGAACTGGGCCGCGAACAGCGCGGGACGATCCGATGCCTGCGAGGATCGGCGCAGCACCTGACCGGTCGGGGTCAGGATGGCCGCGGTCCCGGCGCCCACGGTGGCCCACACCGCCACGGCCGCGACCCATCGCCAGCCACCCGCGTCCGCCGGTGACAGCGCGATGGCGGCGGCCAGGCCGGTGAGCAGGGTGACCGCGCCGGCCAGCATGACCGGGCGCGCGCCGATCCGATCCAGCACGCGGGGAACCGACAGCGCCACCAGCATGGTGCCGAAACCATTGGCCGCCAGCAGTATCGCCACCCCGGACTGGGAGCCGCCGAGGGTGTCGCGGACGTAGTTGACGGTATTGACCATGATCACCGAACCGGCCGCCGCGACCACCAGATTCAAGCCGAGCAGTCCGCGCAGCCGCGGGGTCGCGCCGAAGATGCGCACCCCGGCCGTGATCCGCTCCCGGAACGAATCACCGCCGGTGGCAGTCGAATTCGGGATCCGGGTGGCCAGCACCAGGACGGCCGAGACCGCGAAGCCGATCGCGGTGCCCACGAACAGCCAGTGGAAGCTCATGACCGTCAGCGCGGCCGCGGCGAGCATGGGGCTCAGCAGCGTCTCCATGGTGGCGGCCAGCTGCGCCGCCGACAGCGCGCGGGTGTACTCGCGCTCGTCGGGCAGGATGTCGGGGATGACCGCCTGATAGGTGGGTGTGTATGCGGCCGAGGCGGTTTGCAGGATCGCGATCAGGACGTAGATCTGCCAGATCTGATCGATGAACGGCAGCGCCAGCACGACGGCGGCACGCGCCAGATGCAGCCCGGTCAGGAAGCCGCGGCGAGGCAGGCGGTGCGCGTAGGCGGCGACCACCGGCGCGACGGTCACGTACATCAGCATCTTGATGGTGAGCGCGGTCCCCAGCACCGCGGCGGCCGCGCCGCCCGCAAGATCGTAGGCCAGCAAACCCAGTGCGACGGTGGTCAATCCGGTGCCGAAGAGGCCCGAGACCTGTGCGGTGAACAGCCGCAGATAGTCCCGATTGCGGAAGAGGGAGCTGAGCATGGGGGTGGATCGCATCGGAATTCTCCTCTTCGTGGTGTTCGACAGGAGGGACGTTAATACCCCCATGGGGTATATGCAACATTGGTTCCTGTGATGCGGCCCACGGGCCCCGGGGAGGGTCGAACCTGTTGACTAAATACCATAGGGGGGTATGGTAGCCACGAGAAGGCAGCCGGAACCGGCTGTCCCGAGCGAAGAGGAGCGCCACGTCATGAGCACCACCACCGTCACTGTCACCGGAATGACCTGCGGTTGCTGCGCGAACTCCGTGAGCAAGGAGGTCGGCAAGATCTCCGGCGTCACCGGCGTGAACGTTGACGTCGACAGCGGCCGCGTCGTCGTCGACAGCGACGCCCCGATCGCGCCCGGCGTCCTCGCCACCGCGGTCGCCGACGCGGGCTACGCCCTCGCCGACTGATCCGGCATTCACCCCGAAAGCGGCAGATACTCCTCGGTATCTGCCGCTTTCGCGTGTTGCCACGCCGACATTCGCCGATGGCGAGGGATTCTCGCGAACTTATGGCAACCTATCCGGTGCTTCAGCGAAGGCTGGGATGCGGATCGAGGAGCGGTGTATGGGGAAGATGGGTAGGCGGAAGCGGTCTCGGCTCATTACGCAGGGACTGATGACTTCCGGGAAGACGCGGCCGGAGGCCGCGCAGGGGAAGCGGGACGCGGCCGTCGCCGCCGAGCCGGTGGCCGTCGCGGCGCAGCCGGTCGCGGAGCGGGATGCCGCGGCTGTGGCTTCGGAATCCACTGCCGGGCAGCGCGATATCAAGGCGCTGGCCGAACGGGTCAAGGCCCGGCGCAAGGAGAACGGCTGGACGCAGGCCGATGTGGCCAAGAAGGGCGGTCCGTCCGCCGGGGCGATCAGTCAGATCGAGCGGTGCCTGATCGAGGAGCCCGCCGAGGATCTGCTGGCCAAGCTCGACGCGGCGCTGGAATGGCCGTCGGGCACCGCGGACGGCATCGTGCGCGGACTGGTCGGCGCCGCGAGTTAGTCGTGCCGGCCACCCGGCCGAGGTGGCGAGGCCCCGATCGGATCACCGATCGGGGCCCAGCCGTATTCGAAGCGATTGTGCGCCAGGTGATTACGTGTGCGCCGCGCCGTCGATGCGGATCTCGGTGCCGCTGATGAAGCGGCCGTCGTCGGAGACCAGCATGGCGATCACGCCCGCCACGTTCTCCGGGCCCGCCAGCTCTTCCGGATTGTCCTGCGGCAGCACGGCGATCAGGCGGCCGAACAGCGACCAGTCGGAGTCCTGCGGCAAGTAGCCGGGGGTCGCGTCGGTGATGCCGGACTTGATGCCGCCGGGCGCCACGCACACCGCGCGCAGACCCTGCTTGCCGTATTCCAGGGCCAGCGTGTGGGTCATGCTCTGGATGCCGCCCTTGCTCGCCGAGTACGCGGCCATGTACGGGTGCGCGAAGCTGGCCGAGGTGGAGCTGAAGTTGACGATGGTGCTGCGCGGGTTCGCCAGCAGTGCGGGCAGGGCCTCCCGGATCACCAGGAAGGTGCCGGTGAGGTTGACCGCGATGATCTGGTTCCACAGATCCAGCGACGTTTCGTGGGTGTGGGCCGCGCGCAGGATGCCCGCCGCGTTCACGACGGCGTCCAGCCCGCCCAGCGCCTCGATGGCGGTGCGCACCCCGGCGACGACCTCGGCCTCCTGGCCGACGTTCAGCTCGACCGTGGTCAGCCGGGCGTCGGTACCGGCCTCGGCGGCCTGCTTGCGGGTCAGTTCCAGGCCCTCGACATTGACGTCGGCCCCGGCGACGACCGCGCCTTCGGACAGCAGGCGGAGGACGGTGGCCTGGCCGATGCCGGATCCGGCGCCGGTAACCAGAATGCGGCGCTGCTCGAGACGGTTCATGGGTCACTTCCTGATCGGTGGAACCAGCTTCGTCGGTGAAGCTAGTTTCTGACACGATATGCCGAAAATGGCACGCGACGCCAGGAAACGTTTTCGGCCTCGGTACAGTTCCCCGGGTGAGCAGCGAGCGAAACCGCGCCGGGCGACCGGCCCTGAGCGAGACCCGTCGCGCGGCCACCCGCCGCGAAGTGGCCACGGTGGCGGCGCACCTGTTCATCGAAAACGGTTACGCCACAACCACGGTCGAGGAGATCGCGGCGGCCGCCGGGATGGGGTTGCGCACCTTCTACCGCTATTTCGCGGGCAAGGAGGACGTGGTCGCGCCACTGCTGGCCATCGGCACCCAGGCCTGGGCCGACGAACTGGCCGCCTGCCCGCCGGAACTGCCGCTGCGTGAGGCGCTGAGCCGGTCCTACCGGGTCGCGACCCTGGGCACGCTGGCCGCGGAGGGCATCGTCGAGAACCGGCTGCGGCCACTGGTGCGGGCCGCCACCCAGCTCCCGGCGCTGCGCGCGACCTGGCTGCGCGTGCAGTACGACTGCGAGACCCAGCTCATCCCGATCATCGCCGCCCGCACCGGCCGCACCGACGACGACCTCGATGTGGCCTTGGCCGCGGCCATGGCCAATACCGCGGTGCGGCTGGCCACCGAACTGTGGGCCGCGGGCGAGGAATCCGGTTCCGCCGCCGATGTTCTCGACACCTGCCTGGCCCGGCTGGCCACCGACAGCCTGCTGTAGCCGCCGGTCCGGGCACTGTGGCGTTCGATACCCCTGGGGGGTTGCCGTCCGTCGGCGGCTATCATGGCGGACGTGGCTGATCAGCGCGTTGCGCCGGGAGCGACCGGATACGTCCGGCTGCTCGGTGTGCTGGCGCTGTTGCTCGGGATCGCGGCCATGCACGCCGGGGTGTTCTCGGTCGGCCACGATATGCCCGCGGCCTCCGCGCCGAGCGTGGTGACGGCCGCATCGATGACGGCCTCGGGTCACGCGCCCGATCCCCACGGTGATCATTCCGGCGGGCACACGAGCTCGCACGGATGTGACTACCTGATCCTTACGGGTCTGGCGCTCGGCATCGGCCTGGTCCTCCTGCACTGGATCGCCGATCGGTCCCGCGATCTCCGTCCGCCCGCGTTCGCGTCCTGGCGGATTCACCGGGAACGTCCCCCGCCCTGGACCTCGCTCTCCCTCTCCGAACTGTCGATTCTGCGGATCTGACAGGTCGTGCGCCGCGCCCGGACCCGGGTTCGCGGCCGACCTTCCGATCCCGGCCGACGCCCTGCGTGGGCGCGCCCAGAACCCGACGACTCAGGGAGAAATCATGTCCTCCAACCGTTCCCCGCTCGCGCGTCCGCTGACCCGGCGCGGGCTGTTCGCCGTCGGCGCCGGCGCCGCGGCCGCCGCGACGCTGGCCGCCTGCTCGAAGAACCCGGCCGCGACCCGTGGTCTCGTGACACCCGACTCCGAGGCCGTCCGTGCCGCCGAGGCCGCTCGCCGCGCGGCGGGCGCGGGCGTGCGCGAGCTGAGCCTGCGCGCCGAACCGACCGTGGTCGACCTGGGTGGCGTGCGGGTGCCGACCTGGGCCTTCGGCGGCCGGGTGCCCGGACCCGAAATCCGTGTCGCCCAGGGCGAAGTGGTGCGCGCCGACGTCGCCAACGCACTGCCCGCCCCGACCACCGTGCACTGGCACGGCATCGCCCTGCGCAATGACATGGACGGCGTCCCCGACGTCACCCAGCCGCCGATCGCGCCCGGCGGGACCTTCCGCTACGAGTTCACCGCGCCCGACCCCGGCACCTACTTCTTCCACCCGCACGTCGGCGTCCAACTCGACCGCGGCCTGTACGCGCCGCTCATCGTGGAGGATCCGGCCGACGGCAAGGACTACGACGTGGAAGCCGTAGTGGTACTGGACGATTGGCTCGACGGCGTCGACGGCCGCGACCCCGACCAGGAGTTGCGGCAGTTGCGGGACCAGGGCATGGCGGGGATGACCATGGGCGGTTCCGGCATGAACCACGGCGGCATGACCATGGGCGGAGGCGGCATGGCCAGGTCGGCCGACCCCAACGCGCCGCTCGGCTCCGACGCCGGCGACGTCACCTACCCGTACTTCCTCGTCAACGGCAAACTCGGCACCGACCCAACGGTATTCACCGCCCGGCCCGGTCAGCGCATGCGGCTGCGGATCATCAATGCCGCCGCCGACACCGCGTTCCGGGTCGCGCTGGGCGGGCATCAACTGCGCGTCACCCACACCGACGGCTTCCCGGTGCGGCCCGTCACCACCGCGAGCCTGCTCATCGGCATGGGCGAGCGCTACGACGCCATCGTCGAACTGACCGGCGGCGTCTTCCCGCTGGTCGCCGCCGCCGAAGGCAAGAACGGCCGCGCCTTCGCGCTGGTCCGCACCGGCGGCGGCACCCCGCCCCCGGCCGATGCGCAACCCGCCGAACTCGCCGTCGCCCCGCTCACCGCGGACCGCCTGACCTCCGCCGAACCGGTTCGGCTCCAGGCGAAACAGCCCGACCAGACCCTCGACGTCACCCTCGGCTCCGACAGGAAGAACTACGTCTGGACCATCAACGGCAAGGCCTATCCCGACCACGCCCTGCTGAACGTCTCCCAGGGTCAGCGCATCCGCCTGCGCTTCCGCAACCAGTCGATGATGTTCCACCCCATGCACCTGCACGGCCACACCTATCAGGTCGTCAACCGCGACGGCACGGGCCCGCGCAAGGACACCTCCATCGTCACGCCCATGCAGACCGTCGAAGTCGACTTCGACGCCGACAATCCCGGCCAGTGGATGCTGCACTGCCACAACGCCTATCACGGCGAAGCGGGCATGATGGGCATCCTGTCCTACGTGCGCTGAGGATCGGTCATCGGCCGCTGGTCCGACAGGGGACCGGCGGCCGAGCCGCTCGAGGTCGCGCTCGATGCCGCCCTGAATCCGTTGCGGCGTGGCAACATCCATCTCATCGAGACAGAGTGTCCATGGTCGATACTCTCTATTCGGATGGGGGTCAGTACGTATAGTCGAGCTGTGCCGAAGCTGTGGAACGAGACGATCGAGGCGCACCGGAGTCAGGTGCGGGAGGCGATCCTGGACGCGGCGGGCGCGCTGGCCTCCGATCGCGGGCTGCGCGGGGTGACGATGTCGCAGATCGCGGAGCGGGCCGGGATCGGGCGGGCCACGCTGTACAAATACTTCTCCGATGTCGAGACCATCCTGCGGACCTGGCACGTGCGCCGCATCGACGGACATCTGCGCGAACTCGCCGCGGTACGCGACGGTGTGGGCACGCCGGGAGAGCGGCTGGCGGCGGTGCTCACCAGTTACGCGCACATCGCCCGGCAAAGCCGAGGCCATGACCGGGAATTGGTGACCTTCCTGCACCCCGACGAGCAGGTCGTCCACGCGCACAACCAGCTTCGCGAGTTGATCGGTCAATTGGTCGAGGAGGGAGTGCGTTCCGGCGACCTGCGCCACGACATGCCCGCCGCCGAACTCGCCACCTACAGCCTGCACGCCCTCGGCGCGGCCGCCGAGGCGGGCGACGACGCGGGCATCGCCCGGCTGGTGGCGCTCACGATGGGCGCGCTGACGTCCCGCCCCTGATCGGAAACGGGGCGCGTCGGAGCCCGGAGTGGCAGGATCGATGCGGTGAACGAACCATTGCACCCCAACGACATTCGGATCTCCGATGCCGAGCGTCGGGCGGGTGAGGAACGGCTGCGCAAGGCCGTCGATGCCGGGCTGCTCGACCTCGGCGAGTACGACACCCGGGTGCAGGCGATCTGGCAGGCCCGCACCCGCGGCGAACTGACCGTGGTGGAGGCGGATCTGCCGCAGCACAAGGAGCCCGGACCCTCGGGCGGGCGGATCGCCATGACCGTGCTGACCATCGTGTGGCTGTCGCTGAGCGGGCTGAGCCTGGTCGTGTGGCTGCTGCTCGGGGTCACCCTGGAGTGGCTCTACCCGTGGTGGGTGTGGGTGCTGGTGCCGCCGGGCGTGGTATTGGGCACCTTGCGCGCGTTCGGAATCGGGCGCGCATAGCGCGGGTCGGTCGGTGATGCGGGGGATGTCCTCGGTGGGCTGGTCTCCGCCGGGTCCGAAGGGGCTGCGGGTCCTCGGCGGTCGCGGCAGGATGTGCCTGGTTGGGTACCACGCCCGCCGAGGGGGACTGCCGTGTACAGCGTCCGGTCCCGTGGTGCGCGCGGAACCGTGGAGGCCGCCAAGGGCGAGCGGCCAACGTCGACAAGGCTAGGGCGGAGGTCGTCGCGTCCGGGGTGTACCGCGGGGTCACGCCTCTGCGGTTTTGGGCCACGCCACGGACGCGCGTGCCGTGCGGCGCGCGGGGCGCGGACAAGGGGCGCGCGGGCGACACGCCCGAGGTCGCTCGAAATTAGCTGAAGAATTGCTCAATTGGGCCAGTCGCGGCGATCGGATGGGAGATCATCTGCGACATGCTCGACGACTCCTGGTGTGTCCGTTCGATACACAGCGCTGCCGTGCTGGTCGAGTTCGCCGCTAGCCGCGCGATGACCAGAGCCGCCGTCCTGGCCGGGACGGGGCTCACCGAGGCCGATCTGGACGACCCGGACATCGAGATAGATATCGCCCAGGAGTTCCGGCTCATCGAGAATATCCTGGACGCCACCGGCGACGAGCCGGGTTTGGGCCTGCTGGCCGGGTTTTCGGTGCATCTGAGCATGCTCGGCAGCCTCGGCATCGCCATGAGCAGTTGCTCCACCGTGCGCGAGATGGCCGAGCTGTGGGCGCGGCACGCCGAATTGTCCTTCGCCTACTGCCGATTCGGCATCGAGGACGCGCAGGGCCGGGTGCTGGTCACCCTCGACACCGAGCCGGCGCCGCCACGACTGCGCCGCTTCGCCATCGAACGCGACCTGGCGGCCCTGCGCATCATCCAGCGCGAGCTGCTGAACTGGGACATCCGGGTGCACCGCCTGGAGCTGACCCTGCCCTACGCGCCGGTCTACGAGGCGGTCGGCATGCTGCTCGGGATCGGCGATATCGGCTACGACCGGCCCGCCGACGTGCTGGTCCTCGACGCCGCCGACCTGCGACGCCCTATGCCGCAGGCGAATTCGATGCTGCGCCGCCAGTACGAGCAGCTGTGCGCCGAGATCGTGGAACGCCGCCGCGCCCGGGTCGGGCTGGCCGGCCAGGTGCGCGCCCTGCTCATGCGCCACGGCCGCGCCATCGACCAGGCCACCATCGCCGCCGACCTGCACATGAGCGTGCGCACCCTGCGCCGCCGCCTGGCGGACGAGGGCACCACCTTCCGGGAACTCGCCTGCGAGACGACGGGCCTGCTCGCGGAGGAATTGCTGGCCACCGGATTCACCGTCGACACGGTGGCCACGCGCCTCGGCTACACCAGCGTGTCGGCGTTCGCGACGGCGTTCCGCGATTGGAAGGGACAGACCCCCGGGCAGTTCGCGCGCTCGGAGCCCGCGCCGCCGAACCGACGGCTGCGCCGCTAGCCGCGCGTGCGGTCGCGCCGACGGCCGCAGATCTGAATCAGGTTTCAACAATGGCCTGATAGCCGGTGTATGAACTGCACTTTCACTCGGCGTGTGCGACAGATCACACGTGGGGTTCGATACTGCCGGTATTGACCGGGATGGGCTTTTCCAGCATGGTGTCCGAAGAACTAAGCGCTTAGTAAGTTGCCTGCTCGCCGGACCGCACCGACCATCGGAGGACTCTCACATGACCAGATTCGAGGGCAAGACCGCCATCGTCACCGGCGCGAGCCGCGGGATCGGGCTCGGCATCGCGCAGCGCCTGGTCGACGAGGGTGCGCGGGTCGTCATCACCGCCCGCAAGCAGGAGGCGCTCGACGAGGCGGTGGCCGCGCTGGGCGGACCGGACAAGGCGCTGGCCGTGGCCGGGCGCGCGGACGATGTGGCCCATCAGGCCGAGGTGGTGAAGCGGGCCGTCGACACCTTCGGCAGCGCCGACCTGCTGGTCAACAACACCGGCATCAACCCGGTCTACGGGACCATGATGCAGCTCGACCTCGAGGCCGCCCGCAAGATCGTCGAGGTCAACTGCCTGGCCGCGCTGTCGTGGGTGCAGCAGGCGTACGGCGCGTGGATGAAGGATCACGGCGGCGCGGTCGTGAACGTCTCCTCGGTGGCCGGGCTCAAGCCCGCGCCCGGGATCGGCTTCTACGGCGCGAGCAAGGCGATGCTGACCCACATCACCCAGGAGCTCGCGGTCGAACTCGGCCCGGACATCCGGGTGAACGCGGTCGCTCCGGCGGTGGTGAAGACCAAGTTCGCGACCGCGCTCTACGAGGGACGCGAGGAAGCCATCGCGGCCACGTACCCGCTCAAGCGCTTGGGTGTGCCCGAGGACATCGCGAGCGTGGTCGCGTTCCTGCTGTCGGCCGACTCCGCCTGGCTCACCGGGCAATTGCTCGTCGTCGACGGCGGCATCACCCTCACCGGTGGCGTCTAGTGGCGGACATGTCGGCGTGGCGGGTCCACGAACTGGGTGAACCCGCGACGGTCATGCGCCTGGACACGGTCGCCCGTCCCGAGGCCGGGCCCGGGCAGCTGGTCGTGCGGGTGCTCGGTGCGGCGGCGAACTTCCCCGATGTCCTCATGTGCCGCGGCCGGTACCAGGTGCGGCCGGAGTTGCCGTTCACGCCGGGCGTCGAGCTGTGCGGTGAGGTGGTGGCCCTCGGCGCGGACGTGACCGGATTCGCCGTCGGCGAGCGCGTGCTCGGCGGGACCGCCCTGCCGCACGGCGCGTTCGCCGAATACGCGGTGATGAACGCGAACCAGACCTTCTCCGCGCCACCGGATCTCGACGACGCCGAGGGCGCGGCCCTGTACATCGGCTACCAGACCGGATGGTTCGGCCTGCATCGGCGCGCCGCCCTGCGCCCGGGGGAGACCCTGCTCGTCCACGCGGCCGCGGGCGGTGTCGGCAGCGCCGCCATCCAGCTCGGCAAGGCCGCCGGCGCCCGGGTCATCGGCGTGGTCGGCGGGCCCGAGAAGGCGGAGTACGCCCGCGAACTCGGCGCGGACATCGTGATCGACCGCAGGACACAGGATTTCGTCGAGATCGTGAAGGCCGCCACCGACAACCGCGGCGCGGACGTCGTCTACGACCCGGTCGGCGGCGACACCTACGCGCGGTCGACCAAGTGCGTCGCGTTCGAGGGCCGCGTCCTGGTGGTCGGTTTCGCGGGCGGAGAGATCCAAAGCGCCGCCCTGAACCACGCGCTGGTGAAGAATTATTCGATCGTCGGACTGCACTGGGGTCTCTACAACACCCACGACCGCGCGGCGGTCGCCCACTGCCACCGGGAACTGACCCGGCTGGCCGCTGACGGCGCGATCCGCCCCCTCATCAGTGAGCGACTGGCCCTGGCGGACCTCGCCGGCGCCGTCCAGCGCCTGGCCGACGGCAAGACCGTCGGCCGTGTCGTCTACACCCCCTAATCCCCTCGGGAGAACCCTATGAGCAACGAAACACAGCGGGTAGCGATCGTCACCGGGGCCGCGCGCGGCATCGGCGCGGGCGTGGCGCGGCGGCTGGCGGCCGACGGGATGGCCGTCGCCGTGCTGGATCTCGACGAATCCGCCTGCAAACCGGTGGTCGCGGACATCGAGGCGGCCGGTGGCCGGGCCGTCGCCATCGGCGCGGACGTGTCCGACGAGCAGTCGGTGACCGCCGCGGTGGAACGGGTGGCCGCCGAGCTCGGCGCCCCGACCGTGCTGGTCAACAACGCCGGCATCATCCGCGACAACATGCTGTACAAGATGACCGTCGACGACTGGGACGCCGTCATGGGCGTGCACCTGCGCGGCGCGTTCCTGTGCACCAAGGCCGTGCAGAAGTACATGGTGGAGCAGAACTTCGGCCGCGTCGTGAACCTGTCGAGCACCTCGGCGCTGGGCAATCGCGGCCAGGCCAATTACGCCGCCGCCAAGGCCGGGATCCAGGGCTTCACCAAGACACTCGCGTTCGAACTCGGCAAGTTCGGCGTCACCGCCAACGCGATCGCGCCCGGCTTCATCGAGACCGAGATGACCCACGCCACCGCCGAACGCCTGGGCATGTCCTTCGAGGACTTCCGCCAGGCTCTGATCGCCACCATCCCGGTGGCGCGGTCGGGCAAGCCGGAGGACATCGCGCACACCGTCTCGTTCCTGGTCAGCGACGGCGCGGGCTTCGTGTCCGGCCAGGTCATCTACGTGGCCGGCGGGCCGAAGAACTAGCGGCGCAGCGCAATCGGAACGGAAGGAACGCGAGCGATGCAGGTATTCGAGGGTTTGCCCGAGCTGGAGAAGGCGGTCGGCACCCATCTGGGCTACAGCGACTGGCATACGGTGACTCAGCTTCAGATCGACATGTTCGCCGACGCCACCGGCGACCACCAGTGGATCCACGTCGACCCCGAGCGCGCCGCCGCCGGACCGTTCGGTGCGACCGTGGCGCACGGCTTCCTGACCCTGTCGTTGCTGCCGATGCTCGCCCACAGCGTCTACACCGTGGAGGGGCTGTCGATGGGAATCAACTACGGGACCAACAAGGTTCGGTTCCCCGCCCCGGTGCCGGTGGGCTCCCGCGTCCGGGCGGGGGTGGAGCTGGTGTCGCTGACTCCGACGAACGCGGGCGCGCAACTGGTCTCGCGGGTCACCGTGGAGATCGACGGCTCCGCCAAACCGGCCTGTGTCGCCGAGCACGTCGCCCTGCTGGTGCCGTGATGAGCGCGCCGAACAGCGCCCCGGCCGGCGGCGAGCTGCCCGGGCTGGACCTGACCCGCCTCGCCGCGTGGCTCGAGCGCGCCCGGCCCGGCTTCGCGGCCGGTCCGCTGGCCGGACGGTTCATCTCGGGCGGCCGCTCCAATCTCACCTATGTGGTGGGAGACGGCGTCTCCGAATGGATTCTGCGCCGCCCGCCGCTGGGGCACGTGCTGGCCACCGCGCACGATATGGGTCGCGAGTTCCGGGTCATGAGCGCCCTGGCCGACACCGCCGTCCCGGTCCCGCGCACCTATGTGTTGTGCACCGATCCCGAGATCCTGGGCGCGCCGTTCTATCTCATGGAAAACGTTGCGGGCGTGCCCTATCGGGAGGCGGCCGAACTCGAGGCGCTCGGACCCGAACGGACCCGCGTGATCTCCGAGGGCATGGTCGACGCGCTGGCCGCACTGCACAGAGTCGACCCGGAATCGGTGGGGCTCGGAGACTTCGGGAAGGCGAGCGGCTTCCTGGCCCGGCAGGTGCACCGCTGGAAGAAGCAGCTCGACGCCTCCTACACCCGCGACCTGCCCGCCGCCGAGGCGCTGTACGCGCTGCTCGCCGCGGAGCAGCCCGAGCAGTCGCCGGACGGCATCGTGCACGGCGACTACCGGCTCGACAACGTCCTCGTCGACGCGCAGGACCGGGTGGCCGCCGTCGTCGACTGGGAGATGGCCACCGTCGGCGACCCGCTCACCGATGTCGCGCTGCTGGTGCTGTATCAGCGGCTGGGCGATCTGGGCGTGCCCGGCGACATGTCCGGCGCGTCCGGCTATCTCACCGAGGCCGAGACCCTCGCCCGCTACGCCGAGCGCAGCGGCCGCGACCTCGCGAACCTCGGGTTCTACCAGGGGCTGGCCGCCTTCAAACTGGCCGCCATCCTCGAAGGCATCCACTACCGCTACCTGCACGGCCAGACCGTGGGCGCCGGATTCGATGCCATCGGCGACGCCGTCGAACCCCTGCTGCTGGCCGGGATCGACGCCGTCAGGAAGAGCGGCCGATGACCGGCACGGTCCGAGACGAACTCCGGCGCGCGGTGGAAACCCTGCCCCGTACCTCGGGCGCGCCGAGGTGGACCGGATCGGTCGGGGAAGCGCAGGGCGTCACCGCGCGACGCTCGCCACCCTGATCGATCCGCCGATGGCGGGGCACGGAGTCGGGGCCAGGTACATCCGACTCCGGCCGCTCCGCCCGAAAACGGTGCCGTGACACCCGGTGTCACGGCACCGTTTTCGTATCCGCTCAGCAGCCGGGACGGCTCAGGGGAAGCGAAATCTGTTGGTGCACAACCCACATGAAGCGCCAAGGAACCATACTTGAATCCGGAATCAAGTTCGGATAACGTTCCTGGCGAGACAGTAACCACTGTGTGCGACCCACGATCAGGAGTTGTCGATGTTCGAGCTGTCGGAGCGGGCCCGCGGATACCGGGACGAGCTGCTCGCCTTCATGGACGAGCGCGTCTACCCGGCCGAAGCGGTGTACGAGGCGCAGATGGCGGAATCCGGGGATCCGCACTTCCATCCGCCGGTGCTCGAGGAGCTGAAGACCGAGGCCCGCAAGCGCGGGCTGTGGAACCTTTTCCACCCGCACCCGGAATGGGGCCCGGGCCTGACCAACCTGGAATACGCGCACCTGGCCGAGATCATGGGCCGCAGTGTGGTTCTCGCGCCCGAGGCCACCAACTGCAACGCCCCCGACACCGGCAATATGGAGGTGCTGACCCTGTTCGGCACCCCCGAACACAAGGAACAGTGGCTGCGCCCGCTGCTCGACGGCGAGATCCGCTCGGCGTTCGCCATGACCGAACCCGCGGTCGCCAGCTCCGACGCCACCAATATCCAGCTGCGCATGGAACGCGACGGCGACGAGTACGTGCTCAACGGCCGCAAATGGTGGACCTCCAATGCCCTGCACAAGAACTGCAAGGTCATGATCGTGATGGGCAAGACCGATCCGGACGCGCCCACCCACCGCCAGCAGTCGATGATGGTCGTGCCCATGGACACCCCCGGCGTCACCGTGCTGCGCGGACTGCCGGTCTTCGGCTACCAGGACCGCGAGGGCCACGCCGAGGTGCTCTTCGAGAACGTGCGCGTCCCCGTCACCGCCCTGCTCGCCGGTGAGGGCGACGGATTCATGATCAGCCAGGCCCGCCTGGGCCCCGGCCGCATCCACCACTGCATGCGAGCCGTCGGCATGGCCGAACGGGCCCTGGACCTCATGATCGACCGGGCGCAGTCCCGCGTCACCTTCGGCGAGCCGGTGGCCAACCGGGCCAATGTCCAGGACTGGATCGCCGAGGCGCGCATCGAGATCAATATGGCCCGGCTGCTCACCCTGCAGGCCGCCTACCTGATGGACACCGTCGGCAACAAGGCCGCCCGCACCGAGATCGCCGCCATCAAGGTCGCGGCCCCGAACGTGGCGCTGAAGGTGATCGACCGCGCCATCCAGGTGCACGGCGGCGCCGGCGTCTCCGACGACTTCCCGCTCGCCAACATGTACGCCCACATGCGCACTCTGCGCTTGGCCGACGGCCCCGACGAGGTGCACAAGCGATCCATCGCCCAATGGGAACTGCGCCGCCGCGACCCCGACTGGGGAAAGCGCGCCCGCTAGCCGCGCGCCGGAAGTTCTCCGGTGGCTGCGAGACTGTACCGGTGACCGGATCAGAGGATCGCTCGCGCGCGGACGAGACGCGGGCACGGCTGCTGGACGCTGCGATCGTCGCCTTCGCCGAGCGCGGCTTCCACGGCTCCACCACCCGCGACATCACCTCGATCGCCGGATTGAGCACCGCGGCCATCTACGTGCACCACCGGTCCAAGGAGGAACTGCTCTACCAGGTTTCGCGCGCCGGGCACGAGAACACCCTGGCCCGGTTGCGCGACGCACTGTCCACCTCCGACGATCCGGTGGAGCAATTGGTCGCGGTGATGCGGGATTTCGCCATCGACCACGCGCGCGGCCACACCGGCGCGCGGGTCGTCAACTATGAGCTCGCCGCCCTGAGCCCCGAACATCAGCGGGAGATCAAGGACATCCGCCGCGTCATCGACACCGAGATGCGGCAGCTCATCGAACGCGGCGTCGCGGCGGGCGTGTTCGACAACCCGAATCCGCGCATGGCCGCGGTGGCGTTGCTGTCGCTGGGCATCGACCTGGCCCGCTGGTACCGCGACGACGGGCCGCTCTCGCCGGAGGAGATCGGCGACTACTACGTCGATCTCGCGCTGCGGATCGTCGGCGCGCGCCGCTAGATCAGGACTGGGCCCGGCCCTGCTGCCACTCCGGCCACGGGACCGACCAGTCGCCGTTCTGCCAGATATCGAGCGGCTCGCCGCCGGTATTGCGGACCTCCACCACATCGCCGGGGACGACGAAGTCGAAGAACCAGGTGGCGTCGTCGGGGGAGATATTGAGGCAGCCGTGCGAGACATTGGTATTGCCCTGCGCCCACATGCTCTGCGCCAGTTCGTGGACGTAGATGCCGTCGTGGCTGATCCGCACCGCGTGATGGATGGTGGTCCGGTATCCCAGGCTGGCGTTGGTGGGCAGGCCGTAGCTCGCCGAATCCATGATCACCGGATCCGAGCTGTCCAGCACCGTGTAGGTGCCCGGCCGGGTCCAGAACGACAGCCGGCGTCCGCCGATCACCGCGGAGCCGCCCATGCCCATCGAGGTCGGCATGGAGCGCACCAGGTTTCCGTTGTCGAAGACGTCGATCATCTTGGTGTCGTCGTCGGCGATCGCCACGTGGGCCGCGCCGATGGTCACCGACACCCGCTGGTCGCGCAGGCCGAACGCGCCGTCGCCGAGCGGGATGCCGAACAGGTCCGCCGTCACCGTGATCCGGGTGCCGGGCGCGTGATAGAGCTCGGGCCGCCAGTGCGCGTTGCGATCGTCGAGCCAGTACCAGGCCCCCGCGACAGCGGGGGCGGTCACGACCTTCAGCGCGGATTCGGCGGCCGTCCGGTCCACGGCCTCGGTGAAATGGGCGACGAGCACGAAACCGACGCCGTACGTATCGTTTTCGGTGAGCTCCACCTGATTCGCCGACCGCAGCGAGACGTCGACGATCCGATCCGGCTGGGGCGTCGTGTAATTCGCGGTCGCGGTGATATCGCCGGTCTCGCCCTTGGCCACGGCCTTCACCGTGTAGGTGTGGCCGTAGCCGAGCGGTTCGGCGCTGACCCAGCTCTTCCGATCGGCGGCCGGTGCGCCGGGCAGCGGGCGGCCGGTCTCGTCGAGCCATTCCACCGAGGTCAGGGTGCCGTCGGTGACGGCGACCGTGCCGGGCGCGCGGGCCGACACCGGCTGTGGGGCCGGTGCGGGCTCGAAGCGAATCTTGGCGGGCGTGGGCGGTGTCGACGGCTCCCGGCCGCAGCCCGCGAGTACGAGCCCGCCCGCTCCGGCGAATCCGAGCAGTAGTTGACGGCGTCGCACTGCCATCGCGTGCCTCCTTCACCGGGTGCCGATGATCATGATCAGTGGATCAGCATCGGTGGGCGTGACGCGGCAGCCACGCCGACGGGCTGTGTCTCCACCGATCCGTCGTCCAACCGACACCAATTCTCGACACGCCGCCAGGGACAGCGGGAGTCAGGCGCGCAGCGGGCCGATGGTGACCGAGCCGGGCTGGCCGAAGGTCACCGCGCCGAGCTTGCGCCAATCCCAGTACAGGCGCAGCGGACGGGTGTTGTCGGGCGGGGTCACGATCAGTTCGTTGGCGATCCAGTCGGTCCCGCCGTAGGTGTAGGTGAGCGTGGCCGACGCCGATCGTCCCGGCGCGAGCTCGATGGGGTGGCCGGTCGCGCCGTTGCGCGCCGCGTGCTGCCCGGGCTGTCCCCACACCGCCAGGTCCACGCCCGGGTATCCCTGCGTGCGGCAGGTCTGCGCGGAGATATTGCGCAGCGTGATGTTCGCGGTGCGCAGGTTGGAGCCGAGCTGCTCGCCCGCGGTCACCGAGGCCTGGATCCGCGAGGTGGTGCACCACGGCGCGGTCGCGCCGGCGGCGCCGGTGAACGCGGCGGTCGAGCCCGCCAGCGCCGCGGCGGCGAGGGCGAGGGTCAGAATCCGGTATCGCATGATGTCGTCCCTTGATCGTTCGGTACCGGTGGTCGTTCGGTACGACCCGAGATTCGCCGGGCCCACCAACAATCGACCAATGGCCCACTAATGTCCGCGCGGAATACCCGCTCCCACAGTCGGTTTCGTCCAGCCGGGCACGGGTTGCGCCGACATCGCGGGCAAGGGATTCGGGGCGCGGGCCGGGAAGCCACGTCGCGGTGGTCGCAGGCCACCACGGAATCCACCCGTGCGGAGCCGGGGTTCGGCGATCGGCATCCACGCCCGCCGGGGCACATCTCCTCGACCGACCGGTTGTCGTAGGGGGCTGGACACCGGATAGGGACCGGCCGGTCCGCTAAATTCCGCCCGTCACGGCCGTATTTTCTGTCCGAAACTGTAAATTCGCAGCGCTGCCCCAATTTCTGCCGGATTCCCGAGTTGCCGACCCTGAAGCAGGCTGCTAGGAAGTAGCCACATGTTCAGGGTCCATCCATGGCGGATGGGCGAATTCCGGGGGCGGGATGATGACCGAGTCGACCATCGGCGGCGCAGGGCATGAGCATCGCGGCGGGGTCCACGACCCCGGCCCACCCGTGCCGCCGAATTTCGGCGGCACGCTGCGGCGACTGCGCGAGCGGCGGGGAGTCTCGCGGGAACGGCTGGCCTTCGGGGCGGGGGTGAGCGCCAGCTACATCACCCGGATGGAACGCGGGGAACGCGGCCGCCCCACCGAACAGGTGCTCACCGCCATGGTCCGCTACCTGGACCGGGTCGCCCGCCTGACCATGGCCGAATACCGGCACCTGCACGACCTGGCCGCGCTCGGGCAGCACGCCCCGCCGCGCGACGAGCCGTCGCTGACCGCGGCCATGCTGGACAACCTCGACGTCCACCTGCCGCATCCCGCGGCCTATCTCGACCGTCGCCTGAACGTGCTGGCCGCCAACGCCGTCCATCTGCGCACGTTCCCCGGGCTCGGCGACGACGGCAATTTCCTGCACTGGATGCTCACCGACGATCTCGCGCGGCATGTCCTCGTCGACTGGACCGGCTCGCTGCGCCATGCGATCTCGACCCTGCGCGGGCTGCTGGCCATGGAGGAGGGCGAGACCGAGGAGGACGCGCGGGTGCTGGCCGAACTCGGGCGGTTCGAGCCGTTCCGGCGAATCTGGACCGGCGATCATGGCATTCTCACCGGCGCGCCCACGGTCATGCGGCTGCGTGACGCGGTGACCGGGGTGCCGTATTCCCTGATGTGGCAGATCCTGCGGGATCAGTCGGCGACCATGAGTCCCGGGCAGCCGATCTTCGTGGTCGGACTGCCCACGGCGAGTCAGCCGCGAGACCGGGTGGTCGGTCCGTAGGATCGCCCGGGGAGGGGGCCTGGGAGGAGGCGGAACGCGGTGCCTGCCAACAGTCTCGACCGGTCGATCGTGGTGGGCGTCGACGCCTCCGAATCCGCACTGCACGCGGTGCGCTGGGCCGCGGTCGACGCCGCCCTGCGGGGCGCGCCACTGCACCTGGTGTTCGCGGTGCCCCCGGTCGCCGACGCGCCCCTGGACGAGAGCCCGGTCCGGCTGCTGCACGACCGGCTGCGCGGCACCGCGCAGGACGCGCTCGACAATGCCGTCGAGGTCGCCCGGAAAGCGGTGGGGGACCGGCCGGTTCCCGACATTCGCACCTTCCTCGTCGACGCGCCGGCGGTCACCGTGCTGTCGGCGCAGGCCGGGACCGCCTACTTCGTGGTGGTCGGCGTGCGCGGCATGAGCGCTTACCACCGCAGCCTGCTCGGCTCGGTGAGCACCGGCGTGGCGCGGCACGCGCGGGGGCCGGTGGTGGTGGTTCCCGGTGGGACCGAGTCGATTTCGGACCGACCGGTCGTCGTCGGGGTCGACGGGTCGGTGCACAGCGTGCGCGCGCTCGAGATCGCCTTCGACGAGGCCTCGCGGCGCGATGTGCCGCTGCTGGTGGTGCACGCGTGGGAAGAACTGTCCGGCGACAGCCACAGCCAGGCCGTCGAACTGCTGACCGGCATGCTGGACCGCAATGCCGCGGCCTTTCCCGGTGTCGAGGTGAAAACCCTTGTCATGGAGGGGCATCCGGCCCGCATCCTGCTCGATGCCGCCGCGGGAGCGCAATTGCTGGTGGTCGGCAGTCACGGCACCCGCGGATATCCCGGGATGGCGCTCGGATCGACCGGTCACGCGCTGCTGCACGGCAGTGAATGCCCTATCGCGCTGGTCCGTCTGCGCAATTGACCCGCTGCCCGGGCGATTTCGCGGCGACATCGCGGTACGGCCTACAAAACCGGTGCGGATGTAACCGTTTCGCCAGGAATCAGACACCCCAGCAATTTCTGGGTACATCCTGCTGAAGCCGGGCTCGCCCCGGAGGCAAGACAATTCAGAGAGTTACGACCATGCGTAGAGCAACGGCGCTCTTCGCCGCATTACTGTTGGCCATCCTTTTTTCCATCACACACCTGACGGCTCCGCGGGCCCATGCCGATGACTGCACCGGCGATTGGGCCATCGGCATCGGCGGACTGGGCGACAACACCTCGTCCATCTTCGCACCGTTCGTGAATCAACCGGTGGGTTACAACTCCGCCGACCCGATGTCGGGGTTGAACGAACTCAACCGGTTGTTCTGGCAGCATCGCAACGAATGTCCCGGCGACCACATCCGGTTGATCGGGCACAGTGAGGGCGCGGGTCTCGTCCACGCCTGGGTCACCGCACACCAGGACGTCGACAATGCCAATGCCATTCTGCTGTCGGATCCCAAGCGGGCTCCGGGTCCGGGCTGGGGCGGTTTGTCGTCCACGCCCGGCAGCGGCATCATCGGCTACCCGCTCGCGGGCGTCGACGACTGGTTCGGCGGCTTCCCGGTCCTGACGGTGTGCAACCACGACGACCAGATCTGCGACACTTCGGCCGGCTGGTGGGGCTACCTCTTCGGAGGCGCCCATGGTCGTTACGATTTCAATGTCTGGGACTACGGCGACTGGGATTCCGGCGTCTGGTACCGGTGACATCGGTCATCGAACGAATCCGAAGGGGATCAGTAGCCGAAAGGCTCTGGTCCCCTTTGGCTGAACCCGTGCCCCATCGAAGTGCACACGGCCGCACCGGAATAGGTGATCTGACAGGTCGCTCCGGCAAAGGAGACCGAGAATTGCGGATCGTGCCCGCTCACCTGCGCGATGGGCGCCAGCGCCGGATTACCGCCCGGCAGTGTGTGACTGCCGTTGGAGTTCCACTCCGGATGCGCCGGGGCCGCGGTCGAATCGATGACGATCGCGGGCACATTCGGCAGCGGGACCTGCGCGCCGAGGTAGAGCACATTCATGACGGCGGCCGGGACGATGAGATCGCATCCCACCGCGCCGTCCGCGGCGATGGAACAGTTCCATCCGCCCAGGCTGAAATATTGAGCATCCCCGACCTGCACCGGGCCGCCCGCCGTGTCGGCGGACGCACCCCCGGCTCCTGACAAACCGGCAACAATCCCGAGAATGCCCCCGCAAATCCATGCGACGGAAACCTTCACAGTTCTGGACACGCCATCTCCCTGATGCGCGAAGAAGAGTTAATGGGTCGAATCGACCATAGAGAAAAGGTATCACTCCAGGCTGCGGGCCTGGAGTTCTGTCGAGGGGGCTAGCCACAATTGCGCCCTGCTTTTCGCATCCGTGCGAACCGCGAAAGGCCCCGGGTAAGCCGAAAGTGGTACACGGCCGTGTGCTGTCGTCTGATTTCCGGGCCGCGCCCACCCGGCAATCTCGGAGAGGACAGGCGGCGCACCGGGCGTCGCCCTCCGAAGACGAGGTGAACGGAATGATTCAGGCACGCGGACTGGGCAAGCGCTACGGCGACGTGGCGGCGGTGCACGAGCTGTCCTTCGACGTGCCGCCGGGCGTGGTGACCGGGTTCCTGGGCCCCAACGGCGCGGGCAAGTCCACCACCATGCGGCTCATGCTGGGGCTCGACCACGGCAGCGGGCGCACCCTGTTCGACGGGCAGACCTACGCCGAACTCACCGATCCGCTGCGCTCGGTCGGCGTCATGCTCGACGCCCGCGCCGTGCACCCCAAGCGCACCGCCATCGCGCACCTGCAGATGATCGCCGACGGCGCGGGCATCGGCCGGGCCCGGGTCGAGGAGGTGCTGGGCCAGGTCGGACTGTGCGACGTGGCCGGGAAGCGGGCCGGCGGTTTCAGCCTCGGCATGCAGCAGCGGCTCGGGCTCGCGGTCGCGCTGCTGGGCGATCCGGCGACCATCATCCTCGACGAGCCCGCCAACGGCCTGGACCCCGAGGGCGTGCGCTGGCTGCGCGATCTGCTCAAAGGCCTGGCGCGCCAGGGCCGCACCGTGTTCGTGTCCTCGCATCTGCTCAACGAGATGGCGCATCTGGCGGATTCGCTGGTGGTCATCGGCGGCGGGCGGCTGCTGGCCGCGGAGTCGGTGCGCGAGTTCATCGGCCGCAACTCCGCCTCCACCGTCGTGGCCCGCACCGATCGGCCGCACGAACTGGCGCACCTGCTGGGCCGCAACGGATTCCGGGCCCACGTCGAGGCCGACGGCGCGGTGCTGGTGGACGGCGACGACCGCCAGGCCGTCGCGGCCCTCGCCATGCGGGCCGGGCTGATCGTCACCGAGCTGACCCAGGCCCGCAGCAGCCTCGAGGACGCCTACTTCCACGCCACCGCCGACGCCGCTCGCTACCGCGGCCACGTCGCGGCCTGACCGCCCGCATCCTCCGAAGGGAATCACTCTCATGCTCAACGCCATTCGCTACGAAGTCACCCGGCTCGCGACGGTCCGCTCGACCTGGGTGCTGCTCGCCGCCGGGCTCGCCCTGCAAGGGGTCATCGCCTATTTCTCCGCGATCCGTGACTACGCCACCCCGAACGAGCAGTTCACCGCCTCGGCGTCGGGCTTGCCGCTGCTGCTGGGCGCGCTGTTCGCGACGGCGGTGGCCGTCAACGCCTTCGGCCACGAATACCGCTACGGCACCATCACCACCACCATGCTCACCGTGCGCCGCCCCGGCCGGGTGCTGGCCGCCAAAGCGGTGACCACCGGCGCGCTCGCCGCGGTCTACGGCCTCGCGCTGATCGGCGTGACCGTGCTGGTCCAGCTGGTGACCTCGCAGCTGCCCGCCGAGACCTCGGACATCACACGGGCATTCGCCGCCGCGCCGGTGTACGTCACCCTGGCCGCGCTGGCCGGGATGGGCATCGCCGCCGTGACCCGCAACGCCACCCTCGCCATGGTCGCCGCCATCGGCATCCCGACCGTCGCCGAGACCGGCGCGGTGCTGGCGGGCGCCAGCCCGAAGCTGATGCCCTTCCTGGCCGCCGGACAGCTGGCGACGCCCGGCAATGGCAATCCGGTCCTGCTCGCGCTGCCGCTGGCCGCGCTGGCCGCCGGTGTGCTGGCGGTCGGCGGCGTCCTGCTCGCGTGCCGTGACGTGTAGGGATCGCGTGCCGACTAGGGTTGCCGGAATGAGCACGACACGGCGGATCGGCCTGCTGATCCTCGATGTCGTGCTCGCCGTCGCCTTCGGGGCGGTCGGCTTCTCGGAGGTCCACACCTCGCCCATCGGCCTGCTGCCCGCCGCCGCGGGACCGGCGGTGGCGATCGTGGCCGGGGTCGCCCTGCTGTTCCGCCGCTACGAGCCGCTTGCGGTGCTGGCGGTCACGCTGCTCGGGCATGTGCTGTCCGGTGCGCTCGCGCCCGCGCTGCCGGCGTTGTACACGGTCGCCCGCCGCTACGGCACCCGGCGGCCGACCGTGCTGGCGTCGGTGACCGCGCTGATCGTGGCCGTCGTGCCGTGGGGCGCGGGATCGTCGTGGGGACTGTTCTTCGCGCGCGGCGTGATCGTCGCCGTCACCATGGCCGTCCCGCTGCTGTACGGCCTGTGGACCAACCAGCGCGCCGAAACCCTTGCCGCCCTGCGCGAACGCGCCGAGCAGGCCGAACGTGAACAGGGTCTGCGCGCCGCCGCGGCCGTGGAAGCCGAACGGCTGCGCATCGCGGGCGAACTGCACGACATCGTCGCGCACCGGATCTCGCAGATCACCGTGCTCGCGGGCGCGCTGGAGGTCTCCGCCGACGGCAAGCCCGCCGAGATCGCGGGCACCATCCGCGCCACCGGATCCCTCGCGCTCACCGAGATGCGGGAACTGCTCGGCGTACTGCGCGCCCGCGACGGCGGGGAGGAGGCGCCGCTGCGACCCGCCCCCGACCTGTCGGCCATCGCCGAACTGATCGCCGAGGCGACCGAAGCCGGGCAACTGGTGGACCTGTCGACGCCGCCCGAACTGCCGCCGGTGCCGGGGCCGGTGGGCCGGGCGGCCCATCGCCTGGTGCGGGAGGCGCTGACCAATGCCGCCAAGCACGCGGCCGGGGCCGAGGTGCGGGTGGCGCTCACCGTGGACGGCGAACACCTCGACGTGGACGTGCGCAACGGCCCCGGCGAGCGGACCGCACTGGCCGCGGCGGGATCGGGGTTCGGGCTGCTCGGCATGCGGGAGCGGGTCGAACTCGCCGGGGGCACGGTGCATTCCGGGCCGTTGCCCTCGGGCGGCTATCGGGTGCACGCGAGCTTCCCGCTGGCGGTGGCGGAATGAGCGGTCGGGCGAACAATGGTGCGGTGAGGGAGGTTTCGTGATCCGGGTGGTGCTGCTCGACGACGAGGAGCTGGTGCGCTCCGGCATCTCCATGATCCTGGAGGCGGGCGGCGGGATCGAGGTGGTGGCGCAGGACGGGGACGGACGGTCGATCGTGGACCTGGTCGCCAAGCACCGGCCCGACGTCGTCGTCACCGACATCCGGATGCCGCACGTGGACGGGCTGGAGGTGACCCGCCGCGTGCGCGCCCTGCCCGCACCGCCCGCGGTCGTCGTGCTGACCACCTTCGGACTCGACGAATACGTCTATGCTGCACTGGAATCCGGTGCGGCCGGATTCCTGCTGAAGGACACCCCGCCCCGGGAACTCGCCCGCGCTGTCGAGGTGGTCGCCGCCGGTGACGCCATCCTGGCCCCCTCGATCACCAAACGCATGCTCACCGCGTTCACCCAGGGGCCCGGCGCGCAGCAGCCCGACGCCCTGGCCCAGCTCGAGCCGCTCACCGACCGGGAACGCGAGGTCGCCCAGGCGGTCGCCACCGGCGCCGGCAACGCCGAGATCGCCCGCACCCTCCACATGAGCGAGTCCACCGTGAAGGTGCATATCAGCCGGGTCATCGCCAAGCTCGGCCTCGAGAACCGCACGCAGATCGCGATTCTCGTGCTCCGTGCCGGATTGGCGTGAGCGCGCGTCGGTTCAGATCCGGGTCAGCGCCGCGAGCCAGGCCGCCACGGGGGTGGGGTCGGGCAGGATGTCGAGCGTGGCGGGCTCGAGCGAGTCCAGTCGCCAGCCGTCGGTGAAGGCGCGCTCGATATCGGTGCGGCGCAGGCGATGCGGTCCCCAGGTGCCGGGCTGGCGGTCGCTGAACCCCAGCAGGAAGTAGCGGCCGCCGGGGCGCAGGATCGCGGCCAGGCCGGTCACCAGGGCGGCGCGGTCGGCGCCGTCGAAGAGGTGGAACAGGCCGCAGTCCAGGACCGTGTCGAAGGTTTCGCCGAGGGTCGGCAGTTCGAGGGCGCTGTGGCGGCGGAAGGTGACCCGCAGGCCGCGTTCCGCGGCCTTGGCGCGGGCCAGGTCCAGGGCGTGGGCGGACTGGTCGATGCCGGTGGCGTCGAGGCCGTGGCTCGCGGCGAGCAGGGCGTGTTCGCCGGTGCCGCAACCCAGGTCGAGTACCCGGCCGCGCAGTTCACCGGCGGCGGCGAGGTCCGCGAACGGGCGCTGCGGGCGGTCGATGTCCCAGGGCGGCTTGCTGGCGTAGAGGGTGTCGGCGGCGTCCGGGTCGTGGTACTCGGGGTGCGGATCGCGCGGGGGAGGTGTCACCGGGATCTCCTGCCGGGAGCGTGGTCGTGCGGGGACCCTTCGAATTTATCGAGACACTGTGTCTACGGTCAAGCTTCGTTGTCCGCGTGTACCGGGCCGTCGACCTTACCGGGCGACCGGTTTCGGCGTTGGCCCTGCGGACCCAGCGGGATTGCCGCACACTGGGCTCCTGGCAAACGCCGTGTGAGGGCGGCGTTTTCACTCGGGAGTGCCCATGACCGCAACCCAGTCTCGATCCGATGATGACGAACGGCGGCTCGCCGAACTCGGCTACAAACAGGAATTGGCCCGATCCTGGTCGGGATTCTCGAATTTCGCGATCAGCTTCACCATTGTCTCCATTCTCACCGGCGGCCTGGCCAGCTACGGAATCGGACTCGCCAACGGCGGCCCCATCACCATGGCGTGGGGCTGGCCGCTGGTCTCGGTGATGGTGCTGTTCGTGGGCCTGGCCATGGCCGAATTGGCTTCGGCCTACCCGACTTCGGGCGGCCTGTACTGGTGGGCGTCGGAACTGGGCGGGCCGGTGTGGGGCTGGTTCACCGGATGGTTCAACCTGATCGGGCAGATCGCGGTGACCGCCGCGATCGATTACGGCGCGGCAATTTTCACCACCGCCGTGCTCAATGTGATCGGCATCGACATCGGCACCGACCGCACCGCCATCTTCCTGGTGTTCTCCGGAATCCTGGTGCTGCACGCGGTGCTGAACGTGATCGGCCCGCACCTGTCGGCGGTCATCAACAATGTGTCGGCCTGGTGGCATGTGGGCGGCGTCGCCATCTTCGTGGTGGTGCTGGGATTCGGTGCGCAACACCATCAGAGCATCGGATTCGTGTTCACTAAGACGGTCGACAACAGTGCCGTGGGCTTCGGCGGGGTGGCGTTCAGTTTCCTGCTCGGATTGCTGCACGCGCAGTACACGTTCACCGGATACGACGCCTCGGCGCACATGTCGGAGGAAACCCACGACGCCTCGCGGATGGCAGCCAAGGGGATCATCAACACCATCGTGGTGTCGGCGGTCGCGGGCTATCTGCTCATCATGGCGGTGACGTTCGCGATCCCGAATCTCGACGACGCCCTGGACCCGACCAAGAACAGCGGATATCCGGTCATCTACATCCTGCAGAATTCGCTGAATTCGTTCTGGTCCGGACTGCTGCTGATCATCGCCGCCATCGCCCAATTGTTCTGCGGCTACGCCTCGGTGACCGCGGCCTCCCGCATGCTGTTCGCCTTCGCCCGCGACGGCGCGGTGCCGGGATCCAAGCTGTGGGCGACGCTGTCCTCGCGGCGGGTGCCGGTGAACGCGGTCATCTTCGTGTCGGTGTTCGCGTTCATCCTGCTGATCCCGTCGATGCTGGTGCCCGCCGCCAACGCGCCGACCGCTTACGCCGCGGCGACCTCGGTGGCCACCATCGGCCTCTACATCGCCTACGGGATTCCGGTGCTGCTGCGGCTGGTGCGCGGCGATCGATTCCAGGCCGGGCCGTGGCAGCTCGGCCGCTGGTACCGGCCGGTCGGGGTCATCGCCTTGATCTGGATCGTGCTGATCAGTGTGCTGTTCATCCTGCCGACCGACGATCACGGGTATCCGTGGGTGGACGGATTCACCTGGAACTCGGTGAATTACGCGCCCATCACCCTGGTCGGGGTGGTCGGCGCGATCGCCATCTGGTGGTTCGCCTCGGCCCGGCGCTGGTTCACCGGGCCCAAGCGAACCGTGGAGGAGCCGCCGGGGGCCGAGGAGGCCCCCGTCAGCGCCTGACTACAGCGGGGTGACGTACGCCCCGGAGATGCCGCCGTCGACCAGGAACTGCGAGGCGGTGATGAAGGAGGAATCGTCGCTGGCGAGGAAGGCCACGGCGGCGGCGATCTCCTCCGGCTCGGCGAACCGGCCCGTCGGAATGTGCACCAGCCGGCGGGCGGCCCGCTCCGGATCCTTGGCGAACAGCTCCTGCAGCAGGGGAGTGTTGACCGGTCCGGGGCACAGCGCGTTCACGCGAATCCCCTGGCGCGCGAACTGCACCCCCAGTTCCCGGCTCATGGCCAGCACGCCGCCCTTGGAGGCGGTGTAGGAGATCTGCGAGGTGGCCGCGCCCATCACCGCCACGAACGACGCGGTGTTGATGACCGAACCCTTGCCGCGCTCGAGCATGTGCTCGATCGCGTACTTGCTGCACAGGTACACCGAGGTCAGATTGACCTCCTGCACGCGGCGCCAGGCGTCGATGCCGGTGGTGAGGATCGAATCGTCGTCCGGCGGTGAGATGCCCGCGTTGTTGAAGGCGATGTCGAGGCCGCCGTAGGTGTCCACGGCGGTCTGGAACATGGCCCGCACCTGGTCCTCGTCGGTGACGTCGACCTTCACGTAGAGCCCGCCGACCTCGGCGGCGGCGGCCTCACCGGCGACGGGGTCGATATCGCCGACCACGACCTTGGCGCCCTCCTGGGCGAACCGGCGAACGGTGGCGAGTCCGATGCCGCTGCCGCCGCCGGTGACGACCGCGACCCGATCCTGTAAGCGCTGCAACGTATCTCCTTCGGTTGATGGATGTCGGCGGTGCGGGCTATTCGGTGGCGAGGAAGACGTTCTTGGTTTCGGTGAAGGCCCTCGCCGCGTCGGGTCCCAGCTCCCGGCCCAGGCCGGACTGCTTGAATCCGCCGAACGGCGTCCAATACCGCACGGAGGAATGGGAATTCACCGACAGGTTCCCCGCCTCGACGCCGCGCGCCACCCGCAGGGCGCGGCCGACGTCGGAGGTCCAGATCGAGCCGGACAGGCCGTACTCGGTGTCATTGGCGATGCGCAGGGCGTCGGCCTCGTCGTCGAACGGGAGCACCGCGACGACCGGGCCGAACACTTCCTCGGTGAGCACCCGGTCGGTCGGGGAGGTGGGCAGCACCACCGTGGGCGGGAACCAGAATCCGGGGCCGTCGGGGCGGGCGCCGGTGAAGGCCACCTTGGTCGACGGTTCCAGGAATCCGGCGACGCGGTCGCGGTGGGCGGCGGAGATGAGCGGGCCCATCTCGGTGGACTCGTCACCCGGATCGCCGACCCGCACGCCGTGCACGGCCGGTTCGAGGAGTTCGAGGAAGCGGTCGAAGACGCTGCGCTGCACCAGGATCCGGGAGCGGGCGCAGCAGTCCTGCCCGGCATTGTCGAACACGCCGTAAGGGGCGGTCGCGGCGGCGCGCTCCAGGTCGGCGTCGGCGAACACGATATTGGCGCTCTTGCCGCCGAGCTCGAGGGTCACCCGTTTCACCTGATCGGCGCAACCGGCCATGATCTGCTTGCCCACCTCGGTGGAGCCGGTGAACACCACCTTGCGCACGGCCGGGTGGGTGACGAAGCGCGCCCCGACCACCGAGCCGCGGCCCGGGATCACCTGGAAGACATGCTCGGGCAGGCCCGCTTCCAGTGCCAGCTCGCCGAGCCGGATCGCGGTCAACGGGGTGAGCTCGGCGGGCTTGAGCACCACCGTGTTCCCGGCCGCGAGCGCCGGCCCGAAGCCCCACGCCGCGATCGGCATCGGGAAGTTCCAGGGCACGATGATGCCGACGACTCCGAGCGGTTCGCAGAAGGTGATGTTCACCCCGCCCGCGACCGGAATCTGATTGCCCGTCAACCGTTCCGGCATGCCCGCGCTGTAGTGCAGCACATCACGGACATTGCCGGCCTCCCAGCGGGCATTGCCGATGGTGTGGCCGGCATTGCTCACCTCGAGCCGGGCGAGCTGTTCGCTCTCGGCGTCGACCGCCTCGGCGAAGCGGCGCAGCAGCCGCGCCCGATCGCCGGGGGAGACGGCCCGCCAGCCGGCCGACGCGCGGTGGGCGCGTTCGATGGCGGCGTCGGTGGCGGCCGCGTCGGCCGCTTCGATGGTGGCCACCACGGTCTCGGTGGCAGGGTTGACGACGTCGGTCGTGGTCACCGGTTGCGCTCCTTCGCGTACTGTGCGGCCTGATCGACCAGGGCCCGCATGAGGCGGGTCTCGGTGGCGTTCTCCTCCGGATGCCATTGCACGCCCAGCAGGAACGGTCCGTCGCGGGTCTCGGCCGCCTCGATGATGCCGTCCTGGGCGTGCGCGGCGGCGGTGAGCTCGGGGGCGAGGGTGTCGATGGCCTGATGGTGGTGGCAGTGCGCCTTCAACTCCGGGCCGGTGATCTCCGCCAGCCGGGTGCCCGGCACGGTGGTGACGGTCGTGACCGTGAAGACGCCGGGCGTGCGTGAATGATCGGTGTGGCCGACCACATCCGGGACGTGCTGGTGCAGGGTGCCGCCGAGGGCGGCGTTCACGAGCTGGAGTCCGCGGCAGATCGCCAGGATCGGCAGACCCGCCTCCCGTGCCAGCTCGAACAGCCCGAATTCCGATTCGTCGCGGTCGCGCCGCGGCCTGCCCGTCTCGGGATGGGGCGCCGCGCCGTAGCGGGCCGGATCCAGGTCCGCGCCACCGGTGAGCACGAGACTGTCGAGGCGCTCGATCAGCTCGGGCCGCGCGGCGCCGGTGGGCGGCAACAGGACCGGAATCCCGCCCGCCCGCTCGGTCAGGTCCACGTAGGTGCGCGCCAGCACGGCGGCGTCCACGTCCCAGTGGCCGAAGCGGGTGCGTTCGGAGTAGGTGGGCAGGCCGATGATCGGCCGCGGTGCGGGGTCAGAGTCGTTCGAAGCCACGGATGCGCTCCCAATCGGTCACCGCCGCATCGTAAGCGTCCAGCTCGACCTGTGCGGCATTGCGGTAATGCCGCACCACGTCCGCGCCGAACGCCTGCTGGGCGACCTTGCTCTCGCCGAACAGGTGCGCCGCCTCACGCAGGGTCTTCGGTACGCGCGGGCGGTTGGAGCTGTAGGCGTTGCCGTGGAACTCCGGCTCCAGGGGGAGCTGCTGGTCGATACCGTGCAGGCCCGCGGCGATGACCGCCGCGACTGCCAGGTACGGGTTCACGTCGCCGCCGGGGATGCGGTTCTCCAAGCGCAGCGACGGGCCGTGGCCGACGGTGCGCAGGGCGCAGGTGCGATTGTCGCGACCCCAGGCCAGCGCGGTCGGGGCGAAGCTTCCGGCCTGGAAGCGCTTGTAGGAGTTGATGTTCGGAGCCAGGAAGTAGGTGAGGTCCCGTAGCGAGTCCAGCTGCCCGGCGATGAAGTGCCGCATCAGCTTCGAGGGGCCGTCGCCGTCGGTGAATACCGGCTCGCCGCCCGCATTGCGCAGGCTGATGTGGATGTGACAGGAATTGCCTTCCCGCTCATTGTATTTCGCCATGAAGGTGATGCTGCGGCCGTCTTGCGCCGCGATCTCCTTCGCGCCGGTCTTGTAGATGCTGTGGTTGTCGCAGGTGACCAGCGCCTCGTCGTAGCGGAAGGCGATCTCGTGCTGGCCCGGATTGCATTCGCCCTTGGCGGACTCGACATACATTCCCGCGCCGGACATTTCGGTGCGGATGCGGCGCAGCAGGGGTTCGATGCGCGCGGTGCCGAGCATCGAGTAATCGACGTTGTACTGGTTGGCGGGCGTCAGGTCCCGGTAGCCGCCGCGGAACGCGGACTCGTAGGTGTCGTCGAAGACGAGGAACTCGAGTTCGGTGCCGACGTAGGCGTACAACCCGTGCTCGGCCAGGCGATCCAGTTGTGCGCGCAGCACCTGCCTGGGGGAGGCGGTGACGGGCTTCCCCAGGTCGCCATGGGGGTCGACCTGCTCGACGTCGCACAGCACCAGGGCGGTGCCCGGCAACCAGGGCAACAGGCGGAGGGTGCTCAGGTCCGGCCGCAGGACAAAGTCGCCGTAGCCGGTGTCCCAGGACGACATGTCATACCCGTCGACAGTCGTCATCTCCACATCCACGGCCAGCAGGTAGTCGCAGGCCTCGGTGGCGTGGTTGAGCACTTCCTCCACGAAATACCGTGCCGAACAACGCTTTCCCTGCAACCTGCCCTGCATGTCCGTCATGGCCACCAGCACCGTGTCCACCGTGCCCGCCGCGACCCTGGCCACCAGGTCCGTCACGCTCAACATTCCGGCCCGCATCTTCGACCCCTCTCGACGCCAACGTGCTCACGCTAGGCGAACCGGACCGCGGGTGTAGTCGATACACGCAGAGATCATCGGAGTGTCACGAAGCCAAGAAGACCAAAGACAAAAGAGGACTCGAGACAAAGACAAAAGACGCCTGGAGAAGGGAGAGGGTGGCCGAGCTTGCGAGGCCCCTCACGTACCAGCCCCGCTCACGGCTCGGCCGCGCGTCATCCAGGGGAAGACGAAGGGATGGGGTTGGGCGTTTTCTGTAGAAGGTGATCCGTGCGGTCCGTGGGCTGGGATCGACGGGTAACGGCTCCCAACCTGGCGTCAGCCCCAGTGCGGTAGGGCAGGCGAGGCAACCACACTCTTTGTAGTTTTGCGAACGCGCTTGTCGCACGAGCATTCGTGACGGACGCAGGCCGAAGGGCCCCACCGTTGGTGAGGCTCGGACATGTATGAGGGGCGAGACCACCAGCGGGCCGGTGGGCGCGTGCGATCACGCAGTCGCGCCAGCGACGCTGCCATCAACTCACCGGCGTGGTGACGTTCATTTGGGCCGAGTTGGCCAGGCGCTTGGAGCGGCCCAGGTGCAGGGGGCGTCCGGCGTGGTCGAAGATCGCAAGAAACGGCTTGGACTTCTGCGCCAGCTGCAAAGCCTGTTCCAGCGGCACGGTCCCGCCTGAAGCGGTGGTCGCTACACCGGCAGCGGCTTCGACCTCTGCCAGGCTCATGGTGATGATCGTGGACACGGGCAGTCCGCGATGCTGACCCACGTTCGCCGGGCCCATCTCCGGACGCAGGAACGCCACCAACGCGTCGTGGTTGCGCTGCTCGGCGGTGAGGGTGGACATCCCATCAACACCCTGCTTGCCGAGGGTGATCCCGCGACGGCGCTGCCGGTCGGTGTCATCGGTGAGACGCCCATCGGGATCGAGGTAACCGAGGAGTCGGTCACCGACTTTGGGCAGGTCGTCAGGGGTGGAGGTGGCAGCGAAGTGGGCCAGCTGAAATTCGGCACGGTCACGAGTATCAGCGTCGACCTTGGTGGGAATTCGGTTCACGATCTTCGCGATCGCACGGGCGGAATCGACTGACACCAAACCCATTTCCTGGAACGCGGCCGTCCATGCCAGCCAGGGCTCGGCCACCCGCCCGGCTTCCTGGCGCCGCCCGAGCAACTCGGCGGCCCGCACACGAGCGCTAGCTTCGGCATGACCGATCCGCAAAGTCTGCTCGAGGTACTTCGAGGTGCGCTTCACCCCGGCCTTCTCCGGCAACCCGCGGTTCTCCACCTCGCGAATCATCTTGTGCTCGAAGCTCGCCATCCGTCCGGAGCGAATTATGTTCTACCGGACACTAAATTCCGGCCCGGGTAAGAATCCGCCGAGTGAACGGTGCCGCGATGCCCAATACGGCCAGCGCGATCAACAGGGCGACGATCATGCTGGCCAAGCACCCTCCGCTGCCCGCTCCCGCCAGCCGCCCCGACTCCTGTGCGGCCCGCACCGCCCGCCGAGAAGCCTCGGATCCCTGCCAATGCGGAGAGTTCATATCGGTCCCGCCTTACTCCCGAAAACACCGAACAACGCACCCCCGCTGCCCAGTATCTGTCGGCTACGTTCGGGTCATGCCCGGAACCGACGAATCCTCCCCGGCCCCACCCGCCCCGGCGGTGTATCTGATCACCGGCATTCAAGCGTCCGGGAAATCGACTGTCGCCCAAGCACTTGCCGAGCGGCTTCCACGGTCGGCCCATGTTCGAGGCGACGTCTATCGGCGTTTCGTGGTGAACGGTCGTGAGGACATGTCACCCGATCCCACCTCCGAAGCGGTCGAGCAATTGCGCCTGCGGCACCGGCTCGCGGCACGGACCGCCGATGCCTACGCTGACGCCGGGTTCACGGCGGTGGTCCAGGACGTTGTGCTCGGCGAGATGCTGCCGTATCTGATCGGCGAGATCCGGACGGATCCGCTGTACGTGGTGGTCCTGGCACCGAGTAGGGAGGCGGTGGCACGGCGCGAGTCGGCCCGAACCAAGAAGGCGTACGGCACCTTCACGGTCGCCGATCTCGATATCGGCCTTCGCGACAACACGCCACCTCTGGGTCTCTGGCTCGATACCTCGGACCTGACGGTTTCCGAGACCGTCGACGAGATCCTCGTCCGCGCCCGCCCCTTCGGGCGGTAGTCCCGCGCTGTCGCCGGGACTACCGATCAGGCCGTCACGCAGGCTGCATGACCGGGGCCGGGCGGCGGTTGCGCCGCCACGCGTAGACGAGGAACGCGATCAGGCCGATCAGCGGAAGTGTGCTGATCGCCCAGCTGATACCCAGTGGCGGGCCGGGCTGTTCGAGCACCTGGAGGTCGGCGAGATCGCCTTCACCGCGGCCCTGCGGGCCGTCGATGACGAAATGGAACTTCCACACCCCCTCCTGGTCGAGCGAGCGGACGTCCAGGCCCCACACATCGCGCTTGCGCGGATGCCTGGAAAGGGGTTCGGCGCGACGGACTTTGCCATTGGGCTGGTATTCGGTGAGGGTGCCGGTCTTGTCCTCGACACCGCCGTCGGGGATGAACGTGAAGTCCAGGGATTGCATGGCGCGCAGGGGCCATTCGCTGAAGCCGACGGTTATCGAATAGGGACCGGCCTGCACGTGTTCGGTGTGCACGATATTCACCGGTTGATAAGCCGACGCCGTGCCCGCGGTGGCCGCGGTCAGTCCGATGATCGCGAAAAGCGTTGCGGTGAGGGTGACGAGGCGGTTGATCATGCGCTGACCTTCTCGGAGGGGGCGGCCAGACGCAGCATCTCGCCGAACGGCCGGCCCAGGTACCCGGCCAGCGCGCCGAGCACGGCGGCCGCGACGGTGGTGGCCACGATGACCGTGGTCCGGGGTAGGTGGGCGTCGTAGATGATGATCTGCTGGACGGGGTTGAAGCCGCCGATGATCGCCCCGCCGAGGGCGCCGGCCAGGACCGGCACCAGGCGGGCCCGGGCGTCGGCGCGGCGCAGGAGCAGGTCGATCACGATGCCGACGGGGATCAGACAGAACGGGATGAGTGCCGGGGTCGCCGGAATGCCCCGAATGTGTTCGCGCAGAGGCAATCCCACGAAATCGGCGTAGGTCCGGGCCGCCCACGGCGCGAACCACCAGAACACGCCCTGGATGCCGGAGGCGAAGACCGCGGTGACGGTCGCGCCCCACCGTTCGAAGCCGGCGCCGACCACCATCAGCAGGATCACCATGAACGCGGTGACCGCCACGGTCCACCGCACCGACCCGACGCTGAGCCGCTGCACCGCCAGCGCGGTGACGGTGCTCGACGTCGCCAGATGCGCCAGCGCGAACAGCGCGCCCACCCGGCCCCACCGGTGCGCCCGCGCCGCCGCGAACACGATCACCGTGCCGACCGAGATCACCGTGCTGGACAGGAACAATCCGATGTGCGGCGGCGAGTCGATGATGGCGTCGAACCCGTAGAGACTGTGCCACCACAGATCCCACAGCCCGTACAGCAGGAACGAGGCCGCGCCGAGGGCCGCCACCATGTAGCCGAGCGGCGCGGTGAAGGTGCGGCCGAACACGCCGATACCGGGACCGCCCAGTTCGCCGTCCACCCGGCGGCCCGCACGCCCGGCGGCGGTGGTGATGAGAATGACTGTCAGACCGGTGAATCCGGCGACCGCCGCGCTGGCGTAGATGAACAGGTGCGGCAGGGTGAAGAAGGTGTCGGGACCGACATCGGTGTGCCACTGGATGTCCCAGGTGGACCCGACCGCGAAGGTCATGCTGGCGGCGAAGAGGATCGCCGCGGGTAGCCACGGGCGGACGGTGATCGGTGCGGTCGCTTCGGCGGTGAGCCCGCGACCATTGGCGGTGAGGTCCATGTGCTGCTCCTGATCCTCTTTCCTTCGATTCAATGGGCCGGAACGGAGAAGACGGCGCTCCCGGAACCCGGTGCGCCGGACAGTTTCACGGCGATCTCCCACTGCCCGGGCATCGGCAGCGTGACCGTCGCCCGGTAGTGGCCCGGCGTGACCGCGGTGGCGGTGCTCGGCGGGAGGGCATGACCCATCTGCGGCATGGCGGGCTCCACCGACACCTTGTCCGGTGTCGCGGCCGTGCCCCGGGCGTCGGTGATCTCGAGATCGACGGTGTTGTCACCGGCGTGCGCGGAGCCGCCCGACACCCGCAGTTCCACCTGATAGGGCCCGGCGGCGCTGCGGGACACCGACGGCGCGGCATCGGCGGGCCACCACAGCCACGCCGCGGCCGCCGCCAGCGCGGCGACGACGGCCACGATCACTCCGGTGCGCTTGGTCATTGCGGAACCCCCGCTCGAACGTCGACGGTGGCCGGCACGGTCATCACCGAGTAGCCGCGCTCGGCCTGCGCCCACACCAGGTACCGGCCCGGCAGTGGAAAAGTGAAGGTGAAAGCCACATTCGGGCCGAACGCGGCCACGGTCTCGTCGGGTGGTTGCGAGCCGACGGCGGGCAGCGGGGCCATGGCGTGCGCGTGCGCCCAGACGGGGACGCCGGCCGCGGCCGTTCCGGCGGGCACCCCGTCGGGCAGCGGGCCGACCGCGATGAGATGGCCGACCATGCCCAGCCAGGGCTGGAGATCGGCCGGGCCGCCGAATGCGGCCGTGAGCGTGGTGGGTTCGCCCGCGACCGCCTCGGTCGTGGTGAGCGTCGCCCCGCTCGGCGCGACGCCCTGGGCGTCGGCCGGACCGGAGTCGCCTCGGCCACCGATCCGCAGCGAGGAGCG
This sequence comes from Nocardia sp. CA-145437, assembly GCF_050956485.1. Lineage (NCBI taxonomy): Bacteria > Bacillati > Actinomycetota > Actinomycetes > Mycobacteriales > Nocardiaceae > Nocardia > Nocardia sp. CA-145437. Next base: position 2,975,133 of record NZ_CP191204.1, read on the forward strand.
CAGCAGTTGGACGCCGCCACCGCGCCGGGCGATCTCGGCGGCCACCGCGTAATCACCGGATGCGATGGACCCCAGGCTGACCCGATACTCGCCGGGCGCGACCCGGATCGGATGCCGATGCCACAGCCGTCCGGACGGCCCGACCACCATCAGATGCAGCAGTGCGTCATCGCTGACCAGCAGGTCGTCCACCGGCCGCCCCGTCGCCGAATCGGTCAGCGACAGCGCGAGCTCGGCCGGCTTGCCCGCGTCGGCGGGCTGCGCGCGCACCGCCAGATTGGCCGGGGGCCGTGAGTAATTCGTGGTCAGCGGCAGATCCCGCTCCGGATACGGATTTCCGACATTGCCCGAGGTCGGATCGAGCAGACTGCCCGCGGGCCGCGGCTGCGGTGCGTGCGACGACAACATCGCCCCGGTCGTGCCCACCGTCACCGCGGCGATCAACGCGCCCACCGGGATCAAGGTCGGCCAACCCCGCTTGGAGAGCAGCGCGGTGCCCAATGCCACCAGCAGCAGCGCTCCGGCCGCGAAGAATCCGCCGTAAGCCGCTCGCTCCCAGGGCGTCACCACCCGCGCGGCCACGAGGAACGGAATCCGCGCGGTGCGTTCGCCATCGGCGATGGTCAACTCCCACGGTCCCGTGTGATCCACCCGCAGGGTCGCGGCGTAGATGCCGGGCCGATCCCCGAGCTCGACGGTCCCCGTGGACGTCTCACCCCCACGATCGACGGGCGTCGCGGTGAGCGCCAGCGTCCCCGGCGCCGTCCCCGCGTGCGTCACGACCTCGACCCGTAACGGTCCGGCCTCGGCCCGCCGCACCACAACGGTCAGCTCCCGGGCCCCGAGTGACTGCGCCACCGTCAGATCGCCGCCGCTGGCGGCCCCGTCGGCCCGGGCCTGTGGCGCGAACCAGGAACCCAGCAGGGACACGCAGAGCACACCGATGATCAGGCCCACCCCGCGCAGACGAACGTTCAACGGCGGCTGCACCGTTCCGAACCTACCGAAAACCGCCGCCCGGGAAATCCCACCCGCGGGGGATATCGCCTCAGGGCGGTATCAGGGTAAACGCATCACGAGGGGGTGGAAGGCCGCCTACGACAGGTGGTTTCGAAGCCAGCCGGGCCCGACCGTTGTCGCGCCCAGGGATTCGACCCGCGCCCGCAATCCGCGATCGGCCGTCACCACCGTGATCGCGGGCATGGGATCCGAGCCCCCGACCTCGGCGGCCACCACCTCGACGATCGTGTCGTCGCCGGACCCGCCGGCCAGCACTACGCGCAATCCCGCCGACCCGCTCTCACCCGCGTCGGCGTGCCCGTCACCGCCCCGGTCGGCGGCGGCCTTGGCCGCGCCCTCCAGCACCACGATGATCCGCGTCGAGCCGGGCAGTCGCGTCCGCAACGCACCCAGTTCGCCGAGCAGCCGCCGCGCCGCCCCGGCCCGGTCGCGCCACCACCCGTCCGGCCGCGACCCGACCACATTGGCAGCGTCCACCACGATCACCTGCGAGGAATCCTGCATCCGCCCAGTCTCCACCCGATCCGCCGCGGAACGCGGGATGGGCGGTCGCGCGCCGTCCTGTGCTGTCCGGCCCGCCCGTATTGATACGGTTGCTGCCTGGAGAATCATCCGCGAAACGACAGGCAGTGATCAGTTTTGGCGTCCGAATCGATGGCAGGCGAGAGTGCGTCGCGGCGGGCCGCGCCGCCCACCCGGCGTGGACAGCGGACCCGGGGTGCGCTGATCGCGGCCGCGCGGGAGGTGTTCGAGCGGGACGGCTACCTGGACGCCAAGATCGCCGACATCTCCAAGACGGCGGGCATGGCGGCCGGATCCTTCTACACCTACTTCGACAGCAAGGAAGAGATCTTCGCCGCGCTGGTCGAGCAGGTGTCGGAGGAGATGCTGCATCCGCATGTGCGTGAGCGCAGCGGGATCACCGATCCGCGCGCCCTGATCGAGGCGGCCAACCGCGATTACCTGTTGTCCTACAAGCGCAATGCCCGGCTCATGGCCCTGTTCGAACAGGTCGCCCAGATCGACGAGAACTTCCGGCGCATGCGGATGGAACGCGGGAAGGCATTCGCGCAGCGCAACGCGCGCATGATCCGCGAACTGCAGGAGTCCGGGCAGGCCAGCGCCGACCTGGATCCGATGATCACCGCGCACGCGCTGTCGGCCATGGTGAGCCGGATGGCGTCGATGGTTTTCGTTCAGAAGCAACGGATTCCGTTCGAGAAGCTCGTCACCACCCTGACCCAGCTGTGGGTGAACTCGCTGCAACTGAAGACGGACTGACCGATCAGCCCAGGCCGCGCGCGAACTCGATCAGCGCGGCATTGACCTCCTCGGGCCGTTGCTGCTGAATCCAGTGGCCCGCGCCGTCGAGGATGAGCGAGCCGCGCAGATCGCCGAGCACCGCCGCCATCTTGTGCATCGGCGTGAAACGGATGACCGGATCGGTCGACCCGGCGATGAACAGCGACGGGCAGTCGATCTTCACGCCCTCCAGGTGCGCGGTCAGCTCCCAGGTCAGATCGAGGGTGCGGTAGTAGTTCAGCCCGCCGGTGAACCCGGTGCGGGTGAAAGCCTCCACGTAGTAATCGAATTCGGCTTCGCTGAGCCACGGCGGCAGCGGCGGCTCCGGCTCACCGGTGTCCAGGAACGTTCCCGCGGTGACGATGTCGTCACGCAACAGCGTGCGCCGCACATCCGCCGCCAGCACCGCGTCCGCGACGCCGGGCTCCTGGAACCACACCATGTAGAAGTCCTCGCCCAGCCGCTTGCGCATGATCGGCAGCGGTGGCGCCGACGAGCGCGGGGTGGCGGGCACGCTCAACCCCGCCACCGCCCGCACCCGCTCCGGGAACTCGCGAGCCAGATGCCACACCACCGACGCGCCCCAGTCGTGGCCCACGAAGATCGCGTCCTCGAGCCCGTACGCGTCCAGCAGCCCGACCAGATCCCGGCACACCGTGAGCAGGTCGTACGCCTCGATCCCGGCCGGTCGCGAACTGCCGCCGTAGCCGCGCATATCCGGTGTCAGCGTCCGGAAACCGGCCTCGGCCAGCGCGAACACCTGATGCCGCCACGAGAAGCCGAGCTCCGGGAACCCATGGCAGAACACCACCGGCGCGCCCTCGCCGTGCTCGACCACCCGCAGGTCGATGCCATTGGTCGCGACCTGCCAACTGCCCAGGCGATTCCACTCGTCCACCGGATGTGCTGTCCGCATCGGCTGTTCACCTCTCGAGACCGGGACGGTTGACGCCGGGGGAGTCATGAACTTGAATCCGACGCAGGGTTCATATTTCCATGAGCCGGCGCGTTCGATCCAGCCTCCGACGGCCCGGATCGGCGGCCGGAATCGGCTGGAGGGAGCATCCGTGCAGGTCGCGGGTAAGAATGCCATCGTCACCGGAGGAGGCGGCGGCATCGGTGGGGCGATCGCCGCCCGGCTGGTGCGGGCCGGGGCGCGGGTGGTGGTCGCGGATCTGAACGCCGACGCGGCCGCGGCCGTGGTCGCCGCGCTGGAACCGGAGTTCCCGGGCGCGGCCGTGGCGGTCGGCGCCGATGTGGCCGACACCGATCGCATCGCCGAGCTCATCGCCCGGTGCGAGACCGAATTCGGGCCGGTGGACCTGTATTTCGCCAATGCGGGCGTCATGGGCGGGGTCGGGCTCGGCGACGACAAGGACTGGGGTGTCACCCTCGACGTGAACCTCAACGCGCACATCCGGGCGGCGCGGCTGCTGGTGCCCGGCTGGGTCGAACGCGGCGAGGGGTACTTCGTCAGCACCGCCTCGGCGGCGGGGCTGCTCACCCAGATCGGTTCGGCCGCATACTCGGTCACCAAGCACGCCGCCGTCGGATTCGCCGAATGGCTCTCGGTCACCTACGGCGATGCCGGGATCCGGGTCAGCTGCCTGTGCCCGATGGGCGTGGAGACCGCGCTGCTGCGCGCGGGCGAACACTCCGGCGACACTCTCGGCATGGCCGCCACCCGCGCGGTCACCTCGGCGGGCGCGGTCCTGACCCCCGACGAGGTCGGTGAACTGGTCCTGGCCGCCGTCGACGACGAGCGCTTCCTGATCCTGCCGCACCCGGAAGTCCTCGACATGTACCGCCGCAAGGGCGCCGACTACGACCGCTGGCTGGCGGGCATGCGGCACTACCAGGCGCGACTGCTCGAGGGTGCGGGCGGGCAGTGACCACTGGGCGACCGCGCTGAGCCACCCCGAGCAGTCGCCGTGGCGGACGGTGCACGCGGGCCTGTCACAGCGGCCATGCCGGAGGCGGGTAGCCGCAACGCGCGGTGAATACCCGACGCGGCAAGGGCGACCCACGCCGCAGGCCTTGGCGAGTGCACGACGACGGCACACTCTCCGCCACCACACGTGGCTCGCTCGCTGCTGATTCGGCCCTACTTCGCGTCCGCGTAGCACTCGACGATGGCGGTGGTGAAGGGGAAGCGCACCGGCGTCGGGCCGAACGCGAGCTGACCGGCGGTGTCGGCGGCTCGGGCGATCGCGTCGGCGACGGTCGCGGCTTCCTCCGCGGGGCAGTGCACGATGACCTCGTCGTGCTGGAAGAACACCAGTTCCGCGCGCAGTCCGGCGGTGTGCAGGGCGTGGCGCAGGCCCGCGAGCACCAGCAGCGTCCAGTCGGCGGCACTGCCCTGGACGACGAAATTGCGGGTGAAGCGGCCTCGGGCCCGGGCACGCGGGGTGCTGCCGAAACCCGGGGAACCGCCTGCCTCGTCGTCGGTTTGGTCGAAAGCGGTTGCGGGCGGGCAGGTTCGGCCGAACCAGGTGCGGACCAGGCGGCCCTGTTCGCCGGCGGTGGCCGCGTCGTCGACGAAGGCGACCGCGGCCGGATAGCGTCGCCGCAGTTCGGCCATGTGGGTGAGCGCGTCGCCGGAGGTCTGGCCGTAGATCGCGCCCAGCATGGCGATCTTGGCTTGGGCGCGGTCGCCGCCGAAGGCGCGGGCGGCCAGATCGGCGTAGAGGTCCTCGCCGCGGCCCGCCACCTCCATCAACCCGCGGTCGCGGGAGATGGCGGCCAGCACTCGCGGTTCCATCTGGTCGGCGTCGGCGACCACCAGCCGCCACCCGGGGTCCGCGCGGATGGCGCGGCGCACGATCTTCGGAATCTGCAGCGCGCCACCGCCATTGGTGGTCCAGCGGCCGGTCACCGTGCCGCCCGGCAGGTACTCGGGCCGGAATCGGCCGTCGCGCACCCACTGGTCGATCCAGGACCAGCCGTGGGCGGTGTGGAGGCGGTAGAGCTTCTTGTACTCCAGCAGCGGTTCGACGGCCGGATGATCGATGTCCTGGAGCTCCCATTTGCGGGTGGAGGACAACAGGATTCCCGCGCGGGCGAACGCGCGGATGATGTCCTGGGGGAGATCGGGCCGGACCCGCACCCCCGTCCCGAACGCCCGCGACACCTCGTCGGCCAGCTCGGCCAGCCGTCGCGGCTCCGACCCGCTCGGCACGCGCTCGCCCAGCAGGGAATCGAGCAGCTCGCGGTGGACGTCGGCGCGCCACGGAATCCCGGCGCGCGACATCTCCGTCGCCACCAGCAGCCCCGCCGACTCGGCGGCGAGCAACATCCGCATGCGGGCCGGGTACTCGGCCGCGGCCGTCCGCGCCACCTGTCCCGCATAGACCTCGAGCAGCGCGGTGAACTCGTCGGTCCCGGACGGCAGTGGCACCGGCCCGGATTCGAACAGGGTCGGTTCGGTGTCGGCGGCCCGGGCGGGCGCGTCCTGGGGGACAGGGAGGCCGTGCAGGCGCGCCCACGCGGCGGCCAGCGACCGGGCTTGCCCGGACTGGCCCTGTTCGTGCCCGATCAGCAGCGCCTCGGCCGACTCCACGTCATAGCAGCGGTCGACCCGCACCCCGGCGTCGAGCAGCCGCTTGTAGATCGCCGCCGTCGACCGCCACACCCACCGCTCGACCTCCGGCCGCACCCGCACCGCCTCCGCCAGCGAGGACTCCTCGACCACCGGGCCCGCCGGACGGCCGCGCTCGTCCAGCGGGCACACCCGTGCCCCGCCGTCACCCGTCTCCGCCACCGCCCACCGCATACCGGTGAGTCTGGCAGTGGGCACAGACAATTCCGTGACACCCGACCGTGGCGGGTGTCCGCGGGGCGGGCGGCGCTACCGGAATGTCCGCTAGCTGGAGTTTTTAGCCCTGGCGAGCAGGTCCGTCAGGGCCCGCCCCCATTGCGCTGGATCGGACTCGAAGCGAGACGACCGGACGAAGAGCCAGCGCACGATAAGCCTCCGACGCAGGATGCGCCCCAGCCGGGGCCGTCGGCCGGGAGCCGCCGCTCCTGGCCCCGATCCCGGGGGCAAGGGGTGTAGGGGCAAGGGATTTGCCGGGTACGCACCGACCGTTCGCTGACCTAACGTTCAGCGTCGCAGGGTAGTCAGGTGCGGTAACTCTCGGAGGAATCGGTGTGGTTGTGCAGTTGGCCGTCGAGGCGGACGTCGCGGTGACGGGTGAGCCGCGATGGAGTCCGTTGCGGCGGATGGTGTTCCGGTATTCGTTCGTGACGCTGGGTGTTGGAATGGCCGGGGTGTGGGTGCTGCACATGCTGCTGCGGTCGGTGGGAGTCTCGCAGCAGACCGTGGTGGGTGTGGCCAAATGGACGGCACTGCATCCGCTCACGGATTGGCTGGGGGAGCATGTCTTCGGCGTCCATGTCGACTGGTCGTACACGGGAAGCGGAGATACCGCGGCGAATTGGGTGTCGCTTTTCACCCTGCTGTTCGTCGCGGTGCCGATCACGGCGGTGTGGTCGGTGCTGGACCGGCGGCGGCCGGACTATGTGCGGCTGTACGCGTGGTTCCGGATGGTGGTGCGTCTGGCCCTGATGAGCGCCCTGCTGCTGTACGGCGTCACGAAACTATTGCCCTCGCAGATGGCGTTCGCGCTGGATCGGCTGGTGGAGCCGTTCGGCGATCTGAGCCCGATGGCGGTGTTGTGGTCGCAGACGGCCAGCTCTGAGCCGTACGAAATCGCCTTGGGCGCAGCAGAAGTCACCGCAGGTTTGCTGCTGATCCTGCCGTTCACCGCGGGGCTGGGTGCGCTCCTGTCAGTCGTGGTGACCCTCCAGGTGTTCCTGCTGAACCTCAGCTTCGATGTGCCGGTGAAAATACTCTCCGGCGAGCTGCTGGTGTATGCGATGGTGCTGGCTGCCCCGGATATCGCACGCACCGTCCGGGCGCTGGTCGGGCGCGCGGTGCCGGTGCGCCGGCCCGAGCCGCTGGTCTCCTCGCCGCGCGGGCGGCGAATCCTGGTGGCGGCACAGGTGATTCTGGGGATGTGGATACTGTTCACGACTCTCGGCGAGGGGCACGACGCCTGGCAGACGTACGGAAATGGCCGACCGCACTCGCCGCTCTACGGGATTTGGAATGTCACCGAGTACACGGTCGCGGGCCAGGAGGTCCCGGCGCTGGTCGACTTCCGGTCCGCGCCCTCGGATGGCCGTCTCATCGGTCCGGCGGACCGATTCCGCCGTCTCATCTTCGACATCCCGCAGGGCGTGACCGCTCAGCGCATGGACGACTCGCTGGTGTCGTTCCCGGTGGAGATCAATACCGATCTGCACACCGTGACCATTACGAAGGATCTGGCGCACCAGTGGAAGCTTGCCGTCCTGAATTACGAACAGCCCCAGCCTGATCGGCTGATGCTGGACGGTCAGCTGGCCGGCCGTCCGGTCCATCTGCGCCTGACCCGGGTCGATCTCGACCGCTTCCGGTTGATCTCGCGTGGGTTCCACTGGGTCCAGCCGGCGCCGTACCTCCGCTAGCTCGAGTTTCAAGCTCTGCGGGCTGTGTCATGGGCCCCAGATGATCTTGAATGAAGCCCTTCGGCCAGCATCGCCGAGGTCATGGCAGTGTGAATGCGGCGCTGGATCGGGGCCGCATCGAGATCGATCGGCTGCGTCGGGCGCTGGCAGGAATCTCCGGCCTTCAGGCAGGAGATGACGTCAACCAGTATTGATGCTGTGCGCCGTCGGTGTCGGTGATGAAGACGACCGCGTCGGCGCCGTCGAGATCGGCGATCGTGAGCGGGAAATGGCCGCGCACAATCGGTTCGGCGGACACGATCGCGGGGGACAGGGCGGCGACGAGCGCCCGGGCCGGGAACAGGGCGCGGCCGGGGGTCGCCTCGGCGAGCACACCCTGGAGGGTGCCCGGAACCGGGGCGGGGGTCGCGTCGGTCGCCACGAACAGATAGCGCTCGCCCAGGGTGAAGGCGGTCAGCGCGCCCGCGTTGCTCCATACGGGCTGGTCCGGCACCCGGGGATGCAGGTGCGCATTGTGCGCGAAGACGAGCGTCGGCCCGCGCTGCTGCTCGCGCTCGGCGATCGCCAGGATGTTGTCCGCCATCATCTCCGATCGCACACCGGACAGGCCGCCGATGCGGTCGGGGCCCGGGGTGGCCATGGCGGCGTGGTAGCGCAGCAGCCCCAGCGCGGTCCGCGCGTGGGTGACGGCCTGGGCGTAACCGGTCGGATCGGTCGCGCGCAGCGAGGGTCCCGCGCGGTGCAGGGCATCGGCGAGGTCGTCGGCGATCAGGCGCAGCGCGCGGGCGCGGTCGGAGCTGCCGATCGAGGCGGACGGGTCGTACATGGCCGCCTGGTTCGTCCACTCGGCGTCCGCGCCGAGCAGCCCGTCGAGCTCGGCGACCGATGCGGGCAGCAGAGCCTTCGGCAGCCGGTCGGCCAGCGCGCACAGCGCGGACCGGGGGCTCGGCGCACCCGAATACTCCACCGGCGCATCGAATCCGTAGAACCGCACCCGCTCCGAGGGCGCGCGGCCCGCGTTGTATTCGCGCAGCCACTCGACCAGTTCGCGATTACCGGGTATCGATCCGAACCCGTGGCTGAACCCGCTGTCCAGCACGGTGTCGATCGCCACCGCCGACCCATTGACGTAGTCATCGACGATCCCCGCCGCGAGGAAATCGATCTCCAGCGCGATCGACCGGAACCCCCGGTCGGCCAGCCGGCTCAGAATGTCGTTGCGCAGCAGCGGGAATGCCGCGATCCCATGGGTCGGCTCGCCGAGCGCGAACACGGCCGGTGGTGTGGTGCGGGCGGACAACAGCTCGTCCAGAGCGAGGCCCAGGGTCGCGAGATCATCGGCTCGGTGGCCGATCGCGCTCGGCGAGGTGGGGGTGGTTGCGGACATGGCACTCCTTCCAGCAGGACTGCCTTCGACAGTATCGTTGAAGGTTCGAGTGAAACTTGTGTGATGTTCTTCCTGTTCGGAGCGGGAGAACCCTCAAAGGAGGTGGCGGTGCGCCCGATCGATCTGGCCCGCGAGCACGGCCTGTCGGCACAGGCGATCCGCAACTACGACGATGCGGGAATCCTCCCGCCCACCGAGCGCACCGACAACGGCTACCGCCGCTACACCCCCGCGCACGCGCAAGCCCTGCGCGCCTTCCTCGCCCTGCGCGCCGGCCACGGCCACGAACGCGCCGCGGAGATCCTGCGCGCCTGCCATCGCGGCGACACCGAATCCGCCTACCGGCTCATCGACGCCACCCATACCGCGCTGCACACCGAACGCGGCACCCACACCGACGTCGCGGCCGCGCTCGACAGCCTCTCCGCCACCCCGCCCGACCCGATTCCCGGCCGCCCCCTGACCGTCGGCGAACTCGCGCACCGCCTCGGCGTGCACGCGGCCACCCTGCGCACCTGGGAGACCGAAGGCATCCTGCGTCCGGAACGCGACCCCGCCACCGGCTACCGCCACTACCGGCCCGACGCCGTGCGCGACGCGGAGATCGCCCGGCAGCTCCGCCGCGGCGGATATCCGCTGGCACGCGTTGCGCACTTCCTCGAATCCCTGCACGAGGCAGGCGGAACCGAGGCGCTCACCGCCTTCCTCACCGCCTGGCAGCAGCGCCTGAACGCCCGCGGCCGCGCCCTGCTGTCGGGCGCGGCCCAACTCGACGCCTATCTCCTCCTGTGCGAGCGGATGTGACAACCTGCGCCGACATCACAACGGCCCCTGGCGCGCCCACCGGAACGGCCTAGCATCGTAGGGAGATCCCGGACCGACGGCCCGGGCGGCAGGAGGTGCGAGTCATGGCCGGCAAACCCGAGATTCGATCGATCGGCAACCTCTCCGCGCCGTCGTGGGTCCCGGTGGAAGCCTGCGCGCTACCCACCGCCGAACAACCCTTGCGCGTCGCCGAATTCGACGCCCTCTTCCGTGACGCGGTGCTCGGCTGGGACCGGATCTCGGCGACGCGGCTGCGGCTGGACCTCGACGGCAGCGCCGAGCCTCGGGCCCGCGAACTCGCCGCGCGTGAGACCAGCTGCTGTTCCTTCTTCACCTTCGAATTCGCCGCCGCGGGAACCGATCTGGTGCACATGCACATCGGCGTGCCACCCGAGCGGGCCGTGGTGCTCGACGGCCTGGCGGCCCGGGTGACGGCGGCCGGATCCGCCTGACAGCGCGTCATTCCCCCGAATCGGCTCCCGGATACGCGCGGGAGTCGGTCGTGAACTCGGGGTTGCCGTAGACCACGAGCTGCTCGCGCACCTTGCGGACCGTGTAGGCGTCGGCCGCCCGGAGCAGGGTGGGCGACTGGCTCGCCACGGTCATGAGAATGAACCGCAGGATGATGAACGGCGCGGTCAGGCCCACCCGGATCGCGTCGGGGAGGGTCAGCGTCACGCTCATGGCGGCCGCGGCCTTGCGATTGCCGCCGCAGAAGCCGAGGAAGAACACCCGGCTCCAGCTCTTCTCGATCGCGTCGGCGACCCGGTCGTAGCGCGAGCGGCCCGGGCGCAGGTACGCGGACATGGTGGAGCGGACCAGCGCACCGCAGGTGGCGTCGTCGAAGTCGTCGCGCAGGACGGCGGCCCGGCCGTGGAAGACCTCGAGGATGCCCGCCGCGGTGGTCGGCAGCAATTCCTCCGGCAGGCCCAGCAGGAAGCAGCGGTAGCGGCTGAATTCGAGGATCGCGCGTTCGCGGGCGCTGAACTCGGTGCGGCCCCGGCGGATCGCCATCGTCGCGAGCAGATACATATTGATCAGCCCGGCGGGCATCTGATCGACCTGCGGCAGCGGCACCCCGTACACGTCGGCGTCCCACCGGTCCCCGCGCGTCAACGCGTTGTAGCGCACCATCGAATGCATCAGGCGCACCATGGCCGCGGCCTCGAAACCCTCGCCGTGCCGTTCCAGCGCACCGGGCAGCGTGGTCACCGCGAAGAACGAGGCGGTCTCGTTGACCCGCCGCGCCGCCCGCCGCCCCGACAGCGCCCCGGTCAATGTCATCGGCAGGGCCGCATAGGTATTGAGGAACGTCGCCAGGAACGCGCCCCGGATCAGGACCGGTGACAGGAACGCCGCGCCGACCCGCGAATGTCGCGCGCCCTCCTCGACCAGCTCCATGTCCAGCCAGGCGGGCGTCGCCTCCATGACCGCCAGGAACGCCCGCAGTTCATCGGGTGCGCCGGGCACCGAGTCGACCCCCGCGCGGCACGCCTGCCGCAGCATCCCGATCAAGCCCTGGACGCCGTACTCCGGGGCGAGCGCCGCGTACGGGTCGGCCACCACATCGCCGAGCATCGTTGCGGTGCGCATCAATTCGACGACCCGATCGTCGGCCAGCAGCGGCTCGCGCTGCGCGACCCAGCCGGGCAGCGACGACTTGTCGCCGGGATCGACGGTGAAGCGGAAGGGGGACTCGTCGAAGTCGATCGAGCCGTAGAGGCCGGGCTGCAGTGCGCGCTGACTGCGCACGCGCTCGGCGAGTTCGGGGTAGTGCGGCGACATCGGAGCACCTCAACTTTCAACCTGTTAGTTAGAGGCTGACAGGTTGTAAGTTACCCTGTCAAGGGTGACCACCGCTCCCCGGACGCGGCGGCGGATGAGCGCAGAGAACCGCCGCGAGCAGATCCTCGACATCACCCACGAGATCGTCGGGGCGGAAGGCTTCCCCGCGGCCACCCCCAACCGGATCGCCGAGGCGGCCGGGGTCACCCGGCCCGTGCTGTATCAGCAATTCGGCGATATGGCAGGGCTTTTCGTCGCCCTCATCGACCGGGAGAGCGTCCGTGCCGCGACCCAGTTCGCGGAAGGCTTCGCGCAGGTGGACGAGACCGCCGACCCGGACCCGTTCGTGCGGGCCTTCGAGGGCGCGGTCCGAGCCATCGACGCGCATCCTGAGACGTGGCGGCTGTTCCTGTTCCCGCCCGCCGGCGCGCCGCCGGAACTGCACGAGCGCCAGGCCGTCTCCCAGGCGGCCGTCCGGGGATTCCTGGAACAGGAACTGCGGCAGGCGTTTCCGAAACTGCCCGATCCTGAATACACCGCGCGCATCCTGCACGCCTCCGGTCGCGAACTGCTCCAGTTGCGGCTCGCCGATCCCGAGCACGCCACCCTCGAACGGCTGGTCGCGCTGGTCCGGCACCTGCGCACCAACGTGCTTCCGGCGGATCGGGCCGCGGACTGACCGAATACGCTCGGATCCCGTGAGCACATCGAAGATCGTTCTCGTCACCGGAGCCGGAGCCGGATTGGGGCGCGCCATGACCCACGCGCTGACCGCCGCCGGGCATCAGGTCGTCGCGGTGGGACGCACCCGTGCCACCCTCGACGAGACCGCCGCGGCCGCACCCGGCGCGGGCGGCGTGGACGTCGTCCCCGCCGATGTCACCGATCCCGCCGCGGTGGACGAGGTGTTCGCGCACATCACGCGGCAGTGGGGGCGGCTCGACGCACTGGTCAACAATGCCGGGATCTTCGGGCCCAGCAAGCCGATCGACGAACTGTCCGCGGGAGAGTGGCGGCAGGTCGTCGACATCAACCTCACCGGCGCGTTCCTGTGCGCGCAGGCCGCGTTCCGGCTCATGAAGACCCAGACGCCGCGGGGCGGGCGGATCATCAACAACGGATCCATCTCCGCGCACACCCCCCGCCCCAACACGGTGGCCTACGCCGCCAGCAAGCACGGCATCACGGGTCTCACCAAGGCGCTCAACCTGGAAGGCCGCGCGTACGACATCGCGGTCGGGCAGATCGACATCGGCAATGCCGCAACCGAACTCACCGCGGGCATCGCGGCGGGATCATTGCAGGCCGACGGCAGCATCCGGCCCGAACCGACCATCGACGCCGCGCATGTCGCCCGGATCGTCGCCCAGACCGTCGACCTGCCGTTGGACGTGAACGTCCCGTTCGTCACCGTGATGGCGACGGGCATGCCCTACATCGGCCGCGGCTGACCGGACGGGGTGACCGCCGTTCCGGTGTCATCGTGTCGTCGGCGGGGGCCGTCATCCAGAGAGGCCAGCAGCTTCCACTGCTGTGCCGGGATGGTGAACGGCTCCGCCGGTAGGGCCTGCAAGCACACATGATCGGCGCCGGCGTCGATGTGGTCCGTGATCCGTTGCCGGACCTGGTCTTCCCCGATCGCGACCAACGCGTCGACGAGCCGGTCGCTGCCGCCGAGATCGGCGTCGGTGAAGCCGAGTCGCTGCCAGCTCGCACGGTAGCCGGGGTTGGACAGGTAGGCGCCCACGTGTGCCCGTGCGCGGGTCCGGGCGTCCGCGCCGGCGGCCCCGACCACGACAGCCTGTTCGACCACGAGCGTCCGGTCCGGTCCGAGCGCGGCGCGGGCCTGCGCGGTGTGTTCGGGCGTCACGAGATAGGTGATCGCGCCGTCGGCCCGGTCCCGAGCCAGCCGCAACGCGCTCGGACCGAGCGCCGCCAGCACGCGAGGCAACCGGCCGGCGTCCGGCAATCCGAGCTGGGCCCGCAAGGCGTCCGGTGTGTCGAGATCGTCGAGGTAGTCGCGCAGCGCGGCCAGCGGTCTGCGGTATTCGAGTCCGAGCACGCCTTCGACGACGCGGGGATTGGAGGTGCCGGCCCCGAACACGAACCGATCCGGATAGGCATCCAGGACGGCTCGGGCCGAGGCTCGCATCCAGTGCGGATGGCGGCCGTATGTCACCGCGATCCCCGTGCCGACCACCAGTCTGCTTGTCGCGGAGAGCAATCCGGCGGCCGTGACGAACGGGTCGTGCGCGAGCCCTTCGCTGAGCCAGATCGCGCCCAGCCCCAGTTCCTCCAGCTCCGCGGCCAGCCCCGTCGCCACCGTCGGCGCTTGCAGATCGAGCCCGTTCACCCAGATGCCGGTGCGCGGCAAGTTGGTCGGCAACGTCATGTTCGACTCCTGTCCACTACAATTCGGAATGCCATTCCGAATATACGGAATGGCATTCCGATTCGCCCGAGGAGTCCTGTGGAGCAAGCAGAATCACCGCCGCCGGGCGGGGCCCGAGCCGATGCCCGGCGCAGCCGCGCCCGACTGCTCGACACCGCCCGCGCGATGTTCGCCAGCGATGGCGTCGACGTGTCGTTCAATGAGATCGCCCGCCGTGCCGGCGTCGGCCCGGCCACCCTCTATCGGCATTTCCCGCGGCGAGAAGACCTCATCGCCGCCGTGGTCGGCACCAGCCTCGACGAGGTCACCGCGCTCGCGAGCGCTCTCGACGCCGAACCCGACCCCGCGGCCGCTCTCGCGCGGTGGATTGCCGCGCTGGTATCGCACATTCGCCGGGTGCGGGGGCTGTCCGAGGAGATCCTGCGAGCCCTCGAAATCCCCGACAGCCCCTTGGCCCCGCATTGCGCCGCGGCACTGGATGCGGCCGGCGCCGTGCTGGTCCGCGCCCAACGGGCAGGACGCGCGCACCCCGAGGTCAGCACCGACGACATCGTCAAGCTCGCTACCGCCATCGCGTGGACCAGTGACCGGTCCGACGTCGCCGCGGCGGCCACCGACCGCCTCGTCGGCCTTGTGCTGCACGGCATTATCGGCCCGGGCGAAACGCAACCCTCACCCGCCTGACGCCCGGCCGGGTCATCGGCTCAGGGCGGTCACCTGGTCCATGTGCGAGTGCTTCTCCGGGTTGCGGACCGCGTACAGCCCGGTGATGAGGCCGTCGTCGATCCGCAACGCCAGTACGGTGTCCACCTCGCCCTCCCGTCGCATGACCAGCGCGGGATGGCCGTTGACCATTGTGGTGTCGAACGACGCGCTGTCGCCGAATCGCCGCCAGCCCGTGGTGAGTACGCGAGCCACCGTGTCGGCGCCCACGATCGGGTGCGGCAGTGCGGCTCGGAGCCCACCGCCGTCACCGAACGCCACGACATCCGGTGCGAGCAGATCCAGCAGACCTCGCAGGTCACCGGTCTCGACCGCGCGGTGGAACGCGTCGAGCACCTCGCGGGACTCGGCGGGTGACACCGGGCCGCGCGGGCGGCGGGACGCCACGTGCGCGCGGGCGCGGTGCGCGATCTGCCGGACCGCGGCCGCGGACTTGTCCACCGCCGCGGCGATCTCGTCGTACGGCAGGTCGAACACCTCGCGCAGCACGAACACCGCGCGCTCGGTCGGGGCGAGCGTCTCGAGTACCAGCAGCATGGCCATCGACACGCTTTCGGCCAGTTCGACGTCCTCGGCCACATCCGGCGCGGTCAGCAGTGGCTCCGGCAGCCACTGCCCGACATAGGACTCCTTGCGCCGGCCCAGCGTCCGCAACCGGCCCAGCGCCTGCCGGGTGGTGATGCGCACCAGATATGCCCGCTGATCCCGCACCTCCGCGAGGTCGACGCCGATCCAGCGCAGCCACGTCTCCTGCAGCACGTCCTCGGCGTCGGCCGCCGACCCGAGCATCTCGTAGGCGACCGTGAACAACAGATTCCGGTGCGCGACGAACGCATCGGTGGCGGCGGTGGTACCGATCATGGGTGGGCTCCCGTCTTTCGTGTCATCCACTGGACACCGCGGCCGATCGACATGTGACAGCCCGCCTCAGAACACGAACCCGCGCAAGGCGAGAAACCGCATCCCCCCGACCGCCGCCATCACCGCGAGCACGGCCGTCGCCTGGCTGAGCTCCCCGAGCCCGGGCGCCCAGACATCGAGTCCCGCCAGCGCGGCCGTACTGATCACCAGCCCGACCGCGGCCAGCCCGCCGCCCTCCCATTGTGCGCTGAACCATCCGACCCGCCCGGCCGCCCGGAAGGTCAACCGCCGGTGCAGCTCGTTCGCGATCGCCGTACTGACCACCGACCCCGCGATATTCGCCACCAGCGCCCCACTGTCGTTGACCGCCATGAACATCAGCACATACGCGATATTGCTGACTCCGCCGACCACCGCGAACCGGATCAGCTGCGCGACCACATGATCCCCGCGCAGAAACCGGCTCGCGGCGTCGAGCCCACGCTCGATGCCCAGATCGATGGCCTCGAAGTCCATCGGGTTGCCGTGCATCGTCCGCAGTCCGGAATCGGCGATCAGGGTGCTGTTCACGCCACTGACAATCCCCACCCGCGCTTACACGGAGCTGACACCGCCCTGACGTGCCACTGTCACGATTATCGTCACTCGAACAAACGTTCTACTCGAGGTATTGTCCCGGACCATGCCGGAACTCTCACGACGCGACTGGGCGACGATGAACCTCAAAGAGGTGCAGCGGCAGCTGCTGAAGGCGGCGTCGTTCGGAAAGGTGCTCTCGCCCGAACAGTTGGAGAATGCCGCGGGCAAGATCGGGGAGGGCTTGCGGATCTTTCTGGACGAGACGGATGGGGGCGGTGCGGGGCGGCCGCCGTCGGATGCGGGACGGTGACCGTCCGGGTGGCTCAGTCGGGGAGGACGGCGTCAGGGGCTGCGCGGGTGCCGCGCAGGAACGAGCATGCGAGGCAGACGAGTCCGAAGAAGAGGTAGCCGAGGGCGACCTTCGGGGCGGCGGCCCAGGCCACCTCGGCGGCGTGGATGAGGCCGACGAAGCTGAGCGCGGCGCCGACCGTGGCGGCGAGAGCGGCCGCGCGGAAGCGCTTTTCGAGGATGAAGGTAACCATGGTCCCGAGCACCAGCCCGGCGAGCACCGCGCCCGCGCCCAGGGTCTTCAGGCCGTCGTAGACCACGCCGGCCTGGCCGAGCGCGCCCGCGCCGATCTTGTCGGCGGAGGTCCCGGCAGCGCTGAGCGCGTTGTCGATCTGGCCGACGCCCCACTCGGCCAGATTGGGCAGCAGCGCGGCCACCACCGCGACCGCGTGCAGGCGCGGGACGGCCTGGAAAGCCTGAGCGCCGATCAGCAGGCCGATGTAGAGCAGGATCGGGACGATCGCCGGAATGGGGAGCAAGGTGGCGAGCACACCGAAAAGGCCCAGCAGGCACATCAATCCGATGATCGCTCCACTGGCGAGCGAGTAGCCGGTGCGTCCGCCCGCGTCCTTCCAACCGGGATGGCCGATGTAGACGGCGGGCGGGAAGGGCGAACCGAAACCGGAGCCGATGATCGCGCCGAAGCCGTCGGCCAGCAGCACGCTGCGCAGGTTGTAGTTGTCGCCCGCGGCGGCGGCGCTCTCGACATTGCTCATGGCCTCGGTGAAGTTGTAGACGCCCAGCGGAATCGCGGTCGCCAGCAGGGGCGCCAGGTGCCCGAGCCCGTCGAAGAGCAGGTGCAGGCGCAGGTCCGGCAACCCGAGGGCGATATCCTGCGCGGCCCGGGAGACGTCGGGGACCGACATGTAACCGCCGATCCACCCGATGGCGGTGCCCACCAGCAGCGCCACCAGGCCGACCGGAATATTGCCGGGCAGTCGCACATCGGTGAAGAAGCCGATGAGAATGATGGCCAGCACCGGCAACCCGATCCAGGCCGCTTCCCACATCTGCGCGGCGGGCCGCATGGCGATGAAGGTGATCGAGATGCCCGCCAGCGTGCCGAGCATGGCCGCGCGCGGGGTGATCCGGCGAATGTACGGTCCGACGAACGCGCCGATCATGACGATCACGCCGATCATGAACGCCCACGCCAGACCCGCGGACCACGCCCGCATCGGGTCGTTGGTCTTCAGATAGATGGGCAGCATCACCACGAACACCACGATGAACATGTGCGGGACGCTCGGCCCGTAGGGCAGCGCGGTGACCGTCGCGCGGCCCTCACGCCGCGCGAGCCGCCGCGCCAGCAGCATGTAGTACAGATTGCCCAGCACCAGCGCCACACCCAGTGCGGGCAGTACGGTGCCCAGCACGTCGGCGCTCGGGATCTTCACCACCGCGATCGACAGCGTGGTCAGGGTCAGGACATTGACGAGGATGTTGAACGACAGGCCGAAGAAGGCATTGGTGTCGCCGCGGGTCCACCACGGCAGCGACAGCGGTGCGGCGCTGCCGGTTTCACCGGCGATCGGGGTTTCGACGGACATGGGCTTTCCTGTTCACTGGGCCGGGCTGGGGGAGACTGCGGAGGCGAGCGCGGCGCGGACCGCGGCCGAGTCGGCGACCCAGCCGAAGATGCCGCCCTGGGCGGCGATCATGGCCAGCCCGACGCGCTGGAACTCCGGGAAATACGAACCGACGCAGTCGGAGATCACCAGGCACTCGAATCCGCGGTCGTTGGCCTCGCGCACCGTGGTGTGCACGCAGACCTCGGTGGTGACCCCGGTGACCAGCAGCGAGCGGATTCCCCGGTCCGCCAGGACATCTGCCAGCTCGGTCGCGTAGAACGCGCCTTTGCCGGGCTTGTCGATCACCATGTCGCCGTCCACCGGCGCGAGCTCGTCGATGATGTCGTGCCCGTACTCGCCGCGGATCAGGATGCGGCCGAACCGGCCCGGGTCGCCGATGCGCTGGGCGGGATCCCCGCGCAGCAGTTTCGCGGGCGGGCAATCCGACAGGTCGGGCCGATGGCCTTCGCGGGTATGGATCACGGGAATCCCGGCCGCCCGTGCGGTGGCCAGCAGCCCGGCCAGCGGCTCGATGACCGTGCGCAGCAGGGCCACATCATTGCCCAGGCTCTCGCCGAAGCCGCCGGGGAGCAGGAAGTCGCGTTGCATGTCGATGACCAGCAGCGCCACCCTGTTCGGGTCGAAGGTGAAGTCGCCCGGTTGCGCCGGGACGCGGGAGAGTGCCGTCATTGCCGTTCCTTCTGTACGAGCCGGAGATCCGCGTGCGCCACGACCGGGCGCGGTTCGTCGAGCAGGCGGGCCGCCGCGGCGAGCACCACGTCGTCGGCCAACGCCGGGCCGAACACCATCACCGACAGTGGGCGGCCGTCCGCGGCGAGTCCCATCGGCACCGAGATCGCGGTGAGGTCCAGCAGATTGCCGAAGTGGGTGTAGTGGCCCAGCACGGTGTTCGTGGCGATCGGATCGGCCAGCACCTGCGCGACGGTGAACGTGGTGCCGATGGTCGGCGTGATCACCACGTCGACGGCGTCCCAGACCCGGGCCACCGTGGCGCGCAGTTCTTGCAGGCGCTGCTGCGCCCGGAAGACGTCCACCGCAGTGAATCGGAAACCGCCGGTGAGGATTTCGCGGATCACCGGCAGGATCGAATCCGGTCGCTCGGCGAGGAAGTCCTCGAACTCCACCAGCCGCTCGGCCACCCACGGGCCCTGATAGAGCAATTCGCCCGCGGCCAGGAACGGTTCCAGGCTGGTCGGCACGCGGTCGAAGCCGCGGCGTTCCAGTCGATTCCGGGTGTCGAGGTGCGCGGTGCGGAACACCTCGTCCCCGAAGAACTCCAGCTCGCCGGGATCGGGCAGTCCGACCCGCAGCCGCCCGCCGCCGAAGCGCGGCCCGCGCGCCCGGCTCCACGGATCGCGTGGATCCACGCCCGCGATCACCTCGAAGACCCGATCGAGGTCCTCGACGGTGCCCGCCATCAGCGTCAGGCAGTCCAGCGACTTGCACGCCGGGACCAGGCCCCGTGCGCTGATCAGCCCTCGCGAGGGCTTCCAGCCCAGGATTCCGTTGAGCGCCGCGGGAACCCGCCCCGACCCGGCGGTGTCGGTGGCGACGCAGAACGGCACCTCGCCGAGGGCCACCGCGCGCGCGGACCCGGAACTGGAACCGCCGCAGATCAAGTCGCCGCCGAACACCGAGCGCGGGATCGGATACGGCGTGCGGGTGCCGTTGAGGCCGGTCGCGAACTGGTCGAGGTTCGTCTTGCCGACGAACAGCGCGCCCGCCGCCAGCAGCCGCTCGACCGCGGGTGCGGTGCTGGTGGCGGTGTAGGCGTAGTCGGGGCAGGCCAGTGTGGTGGGCAGGCCCGCGACATCGATGCTGTCCTTGACCCCGAACGGCACGCCGTACAGCGGTAGCGTGCGCGCGCCGGGCCGTCGCTCGATCTCGGCGGCCGCGGCCAGCAGCTGTTCGCGCGGGACCGGTGTGATCCAGGTGCCGTCTTCGCCGCGCGCCGCGATGGCGTCCGCGACCCGGGCGGCGGTGTGGGTCGGAGAGCCGCTGCCGCTTTCGTGCGAGGCCAGGATTTCCGCGACCGTGGGGCTCGGGTTCACCATTTGTCGATTGTCGACAGAATGTGTGAAATCGGCGGTGTCGCAATGTATCCGCTGTGTTAGCGGATACCCAGGTCCAGGTAGGCCCGCTCCCCGTGCCGCAACAGCGCCTCGCGCGCGGTCGCGGCGTCACCGGATTCCAGGGCCGTCAGCAGCTCCTCGTGCCGTCGAATGCCGTTGTGGCGCTGGGTGAGCCGGGCCTCGGCGCGCAGGTTGCGCGCCATGGGCAGCTGGAGCTTCACCAGGATCGGCTCGTAGGCCAGTTCCAGCTGCCGATTACCGGACAGCGCCACGATGGCCGCGTGGAACCGGCGGTGGGCATTGTCGCGCTCGAACGCGTCCCCGGCGGCGTCGGCGACACGCATCTCCTCGAGTGCCGCTCGGACCCGTCGCAGTGGGTC
The DNA here is from genome assembly GCF_050956485.1 of Nocardia sp. CA-145437. Taxonomy (NCBI): domain Bacteria; kingdom Bacillati; phylum Actinomycetota; class Actinomycetes; order Mycobacteriales; family Nocardiaceae; genus Nocardia; species Nocardia sp. CA-145437. The sequence continues at coordinate 2,995,910 of NZ_CP191204.1, forward strand.
GCCGTCGGCGGCCAGCGGGAACGCGCTGTCGATGGCGTAGCGCTCGAGCACCCGCCGCAACTCGAACAGCTCCAGGATGTCGGTCCGCGACCACACCGCCACCCGGAATCCGCGCCGGGGCAGATGCTCGATCAGCCCTTCTTGTGCCAAGAGCCGCAAAGCTTCCCGCACGGGCGCGCGGCTGGTGCCCAGCCGCGCGCACAGCGCTTCCTCGCCGATGCGGTCGCCGGGCGCGAACGCGCCGCTGAGCACCTCCGCCCGCAGATGCCGCGTCGCCATTTCCACCAGGCTGGGTGGCAGCACCGTCCCGTTCCTGCGCGACACCATGATTCGAGACTAACCGGACCGGTCGGGTCACACGGCGCAGGCCAGCGCGTCGGTGCCGGTGGAACGGACGAATTCCCGGTCGCCGTAACGGAATTGGGTGCCATCCCAGTCGCCGCCCAGGCCGGTGACGAAGTCGTGGATCACCGCGGTGTCGGCGCGGTCGCCGACCAGGATCAGATCGCCGGACGTGGTGAACGAGCCGCCGCCGAGCCGTTCGGCCACCGCGGGATTCGCGGCGAGCGCCTCGCCGAAGCGGGTGCGGTCCACGCCGGTGACGGTCACGCTGAAGCCGTCGGCGCGCGTGTCCGCGCCGGGCAGGTATTCGAAGGTCAGGACCGTTTCCTGGCGATAGCGCCCGCGCAGGTCGTCGGCGACCCAGCAGAGGTTCTTGTAGTCGGTGCAGGCCAGCAGGAATCGCTTGGAGCGTTCGTAGGTGAGGCCGGTGCCGGCCGACCAGGCCACGCCGTCGACCAGTTGTGATGCGACCGGCAGGGCCAGTTCGGTCAGGGCGGTGAAGTTCTCGTCGAGCTCGAGCAGTTCCAGCCGATCGGTCAGGCGCGGGTCGGCGGGGTCGGTGATGGTGGCGGTGTTGGTGGTGGCGAACAGCTCGCCGGTGGGGCGCGTGGGGTCGCCGGGGACGCACGAGGCCGGTCCGTAGGCGTGCACGGGTGCGGTGGCCGGGCCGACGGCCACGACCCCGGTGATGACGATTGCGGAGGCCAGAGCAGCGGAAACGCGGGCGGTGGTCATCTGTCCCAGTCTGCGCGCGCCCGGTCGCGGAGGGAGCCGGATCACACCGACCGGCCTTGACTGAAAATTCAGTCAGGGATTAGAGTCGATGGTGCCCGGCTCGGGCCGTTCCGTGTGTGGCGGCCGTTTGATCAGCGGGTTCAGTGGATTCAGCGCGCCGGAGAGGAATCGCCGCGCCGGGCCTTCTTTCAAAGGAGACAGTGCAATGCAAGGACGACGCCGGTTCATGCGATCGGGAATCTTGACGATGGGCGGGCTGCTGCTCGCGGGCTGTGAGGGATCCATCTCGTCGTGGTTCAACGGCGAGCCCTCGACGGGCTCGTCCCACGAGGGTCACTCCGGCGTGATGCCCGACGAGGGCGCGCCGCACAAGCGCACCTGGATGGCTTTCGGTGCGAGCGAAGCGATCTGGGGCCGGCAGCTGCTGCCGCAGGTGCGCGAGAACCTGGCCACCATCGCCTCCACCATCTCCCGCTTCGAGCCGGTGTCCATGCTGGTGCGCCAGGACGAACTCGATCTGGCGCGGCGGCTGATCGGCGGCGCGAACGTCGAACTGATCGTGGCCGACCTCGACGATCTGTGGATGCGTGACACCGGACCGGTATTCGTGCACGGCAATCACGGCAAGTCCGGTGTCGATTTCAACTTCAACGGGTGGGGCGGCAAACAGCAGCACAAGCGCGACAGCAAGGTCGCCACCGTCGTCGACGGCCGCGCCGGCGTGGAGACCACGCACACCGATCTGGTGCTCGAGGGCGGCGGCATCGAGGTCGACGGCGAGGGCACCGCGCTCATCACCGAATCCTGTGTGCTGAACAAGAATCGGAATCCCGGCTGGAAGAAGGCCGACGTGGAGGCCGAGCTCGACCATGTGCTGGGCATCAAGAAGGTGATCTGGTTACCGGGCATCGCCGGGCACGACATCACCGACGGCCACACCGATTTCTACGCCCGTTTCGCCCGCCCGGGCGTGGTGGTCGCGGCGCTGGACAATGACGAGGAGTCCTTCGACTACGACGTCAGCCGCCGCCACCTCGAGATCCTGCACAACGCCACCGACGCGCAGGGACGGCCGCTCGAGATCGAAACCCTCGAAGCGCCGGTCGATCTGCGCTACCGCGGCGCGGGCGACGACTTCGCCGCCGGATACGTCAACTTCTACGTCTGCAACGGCGGCGTCATCGCCCCGGAATTCGGTGACGCGGAAGCCGATTCGGCGGCCTACGCCACGCTGGCCCGGCTGTTCCCGGATCGCCGGGTGGTGCAGATCAATATCGACGCCATCGCCGCGGGCGGCGGCGGCATCCACTGCACCACCCAGCAGGAACCCGTCGACTGACCCGCGCGCGAAGTCCGCTCTAGACCTTCTTCACCACACTGGATTTCAGCTGCATGGCGCCGATGCCGTCGACCTTGCAGTCGATGTCGTGGTCGCCGACGCCCTGGACGAGGCGGATATTGCGGACCTTGGTGCCCGCCTTGATGCCGGTGGGGCTGCCCTTCACCTTCAGCGACTTGATCACGGTGACGGTGTCGCCGTCGGCGAGGACGTTGCCGACCGCGTCCCGGATCACGCCGTCCTCGGCCGCCGCCTCGGTCTCGGCGGTCCATTCGTGCGCGCACTCCGGGCAGGTGAGCAATCCGCCCACCTCGTAGGTGTATTCACTGGAACAGGCGGGACACGGCGGCAGCGAGTCGGACACGATCGGCTCCTCGGTGAGTGGCGGGGACGGAAGTCGGTGGGGCTCAGGCGTGGACGCCGGTGAGGAAGTCGATGATGGTGCTGTTGACCGCCTCGGGCTGCTCCAGATACCCGTAGTGGCCGCACTTGTCGAGCTGCACGTACCGCGCCCCTGGAATCGCCTCGGCCACCTCGCGGCCGAACGTCGGCGGCAGCATGCGGTCGTCGGCGAATCCGACCACCAGGCTCGGGACGGTGATGCGGGCGTAGTCGGCCAGGCGGTTGCCGGTCCGGTCCATGCGCATCTGCGCGAGCACGCCCGGCCCGGGCGCGACACTCGCCGAGTATTCGAAGATGTCGAGCCACTGCTGCGCGGAGTCGTCGGCCTCGAGGGTGGCGGGGGAGAGGTTCAGCATCGCCTTGACCGCGGCCGCGTACTCCGGCGGCAGCTTCACGCCCTGCTGCTGCAACGCCTGCTCACCCTTGTTCAGCGTGCTGGCCAGGGGATGCGAGCGGCCGGTGGTGGCCAGCATGACGGCCTTGGTCACCAGATCCGGCCGGGCCAGCGCGAGTTCCTGGGTGACGCGCGCGCCCAGCGAGGTGCCGACCACGTGCGCGGGACCGCCGAGCAGTTCGATCAGGGCCGCGGTGTCGGCGACCAGGTCCTCGATCCGCATGCCGTGGGCGCTCTCCTCCGAGGGCGCGATACCGCGGTTGTCGAAGGTGGCGACCCGGAAACCCGCCTTCACCAGGGCCGGAACCTGGTAGGTCCGCCAGACCCGGCCCGGGCTGCCGGTGCCCATGACGAGGACGACCAGGGGTCCGTTGCCGGTGACGTCGTAGTTGAGGCGAATCCCGTTGAGGGTGGCGATGGGCACGTTCGGTCTTCCTGTGGGCGGGCCGGGGAACGACCGAACCTAGCATGATTGTCCTGTTTGCTAAACTCTGCAATCACCGGGTCGGGCAGCGCATCCGGATGCCCATCCGCCCTCGGAAGGAGTGGCTCGCGACATGCCAGGACTGCAACGGCCGCTCTATCAAATGAAGGCGGATTTCTTCAAGACGCTCGGCCATCCGGTGCGGATCCGGGTCCTCGAATTGCTGAGCCAGCGCGAGTACGCGGTCTCGGAGATGCTGACCGAGATCGGCGTCGAGGCCGCGAATCTGTCGCAGCAGCTGTCGATTCTGCGCCGCGCCGGGCTGGTCTCGGCCCGCCGCGAAGGACTCTCGGTCACCTACGAACTGACCTCGCCGCAGGTCGCGGAGCTGCTGGCGGTCGCGCGAGCCATCCTCACCGGCGTGGTGACCGGCCAGGCGGAGGCGCTCGAGCACTCCGCGTAGCCGTGGGGCCCACGGTTTTCCCGGGGGTCCGCCGACCCACTGATTGCATGTTTTCTAAAATGAAAACCTAGTTGTTTCGTGAAGAGAGGTTCGCCGTGCCCGAACGTCCTACCGCCACCGTCGCGGCCCCGACCGCGCACCCGGACATCGCGGCCTGGGTCGCCGAGGTCGCGGAGCTGACCGCGCCCGAGCGGATCGTCTACTGCGACGGGTCCCGCGACGAATGGGACCGGCTCACCGCGGACCTGGTCGCCAAGGGCACGTTCGTCCCGCTGCCCGCCAAACCCAACTCCTTCTGGTGCGTCTCCGATCCGGACGACGTGGCGCGCGTGGAGGATCGGACCTTCATCTGCTCCGAGCGCGAGAGCGACGCCGGGCCCACCAACAACTGGGTGGACCCGGTCGACATGCGCACCGTGCTCACCGAGCACTACCGCGGCGCGATGGCCGGGCGCACCCTGTACGTGATCGCCTTCTGCATGGGCCCGCTCGACGCCGGGGAACCGAAATACGGTGTGCAGATCACCGATTCGGAATACGTGGCGGTCTCGATGCAGATCATGACCCGCTCCGGCGCGCAGGTCTGGGAACAGCTCACCCCCGGCACCGAATTCGTGAAGTGCCTGCATTCGGTGGGCGCTCCACTGTCGGAGGGCCAGGCCGACGTGCCGTGGCCGTGCGACAAGACCAAGTACATCGCGCACTTCCCCGAGAGCCGCACCATCTGGAGCTACGGGTCCGGCTACGGCGGCAACGCGCTACTGGGCAAGAAGTGCTTCGCGCTGCGCATCGCCTCGGTCATCGGCCGCGACGAGGGCTGGCTGGCCGAGCACATGCTCATCCTGAAACTGACCTCGCCGCAGGGGAAGACGCACTACATCGCCGCCGCGTTCCCGTCGTCGTGCGGCAAGACCAACCTGGCCATGCTCGAACCCACCCTGCCCGGCTGGAAGGCCGAGACCGTGGGCGACGACATCGCCTGGATGCGCTTCGGCGCCGACGGACGGCTCTACGCGGTCAACCCGGAGGCCGGATTCTTCGGCGTCGCACCGGGAACCGGCGCCAAGACCAATCCCAACGCCATCGCCACCATCGAGGCGGGCAACTCCATCTTCACCAACACCGCCCGCACCGACGACGGCGACGCCTGGTGGGAGGGCCTGACCGAACAGCCCCCGGCCCACCTGATCGACTGGCGCGGCCATGACTGGACCCCCGAATCGGGAACCCCGGCCGCGCACCCGAACTCGCGCTACTGCACCCCGATCGAGCAGTGCCCGTCGGTGGCCCCGGAATGGAACGACCCGCGCGGGGTGCCGATCTCGGCCATCTTCTTCGGCGGCCGCCGCGCCACCACCATCCCGCTGGTCGCCGAGTCCTTCGACTGGGCGCACGGCGTGTTCACCGCCTCGGTGTTGTCCTCGGAGACCACCGCGGCCGCCGCGAGCGCGGTCGGCGTGGTGCGCCGCGACCCCATGGCCATGCTGCCGTTCCTGGGCTACCACGTGGGCGACTACTTCGCGCACTGGCTGGCCATGGGCGCCCGCGAGGGGGCGCAGCTGCCGAAGATCTTCCAGGTCAACTGGTTCCGCCGCAGCGCCGACGGCAAGTTCCTGTGGCCCGGCTTCGGCGACAATGTGCGCGTGCTGAAGTGGGCGCTCGAACGTCTGGACGGCACCGCCGACGCCGTGCGCACCCCCATCGGCCACGTGCCCACCGCGGACGCGCTCGACCTCGAGGGCCTGGGCGCGGGTTACCGCGGCCTGGCCGGCGCGGCCCTGGCCGTGGACGTCGACGAATGGGTGCGCGAGCTGGAATCCATTGACGAGTGGTACGCGAGCATCGGCGGCAACCGCCTGCCCGACGCCTTGCGCGCCGAACTGGCCGCGCTGAGATTACGTCTGGCCGAGGCGCTCTGACCGTGGCCCACCTGCTGCCGAACCGCGCCGACTGGCTGCCCGCCGTGCGCGCCCCGGGCGCGGACCTGCTGGCCGGGCTCGTCGTCGCGCTGGTCGCGCTGCCGCTCGCGCTGGGCTTCGGCATCAGCTCCGGGCTCGGCGCGGCCGCCGGGCTGGCGACCGCGGTGGTGGCGGGCGCGCTCGCCGCGGTCTTCGGCGGCTCCCGGTTCCAGGTCACCGGGCCCACGGGCGCGATGACCGTGGTGCTGGTTCCGATCGTCCACCGGCACGGAGCGAGCGGGGTGCTGGCCGTGGGGCTGCTGGCCGGGCTCGTGCTGGTGGTGCTCGCGATCGCCGGGGTCGGGCGCGCCGTGCGCTACATGCCCGCCCCGGTGATCGAGGGATTCACCGCGGGGATCGCGGTGGTCATCGCGCTGCAGCAGTTTCCTTCCGCGTTGGGGGTCGCGCACGCGCAGGGCGAGAAGGTGTGGCAGTCGGCGTGGGATGCGGTGCGGCAGTTCGCCGTCGCCCCCGGCTGGGTGTCCCCGGGCACCGCGCTGGTGGTGGCGGCGGTCGTGCTGATCGGCGGCCGCTATCTGCCGCGACTGCCGTTCGCGCTGCTCACCGTGGTGCTGGCGACCCTGGCGGCCAAGGTCTTTCACCTGGACCTGACCCTGATCGGGGCCATCCCGTCCGGATTGCGGGCGCCCACACTGGATTTCGTGCACCTGGACCAGCTCGGCGGGCTGATCGCCCCGGCGGTGGCCGTGGCCGCGCTGGCGGCGCTGGAATCACTGCTGTCGGCGACCGCGGCCGACTCCATGGCCGTGGGCACCCGCCACGATCCCGACCGCGAACTGTTCGGGCAGGGCCTGGCCAATATCGCCGCCCCCCTGTTCGGCGGAGTGCCCGCCACCGGGGCGATCGCGCGCACCGCGGTGAATGTGCGCTCGGGCGCGCGGACCCGGCTGGCCGCGCTCACCCATGCGGTGGTGCTGGCGGGCATCGTCTTCCTCGGCTCCGGGCTGGTCGCGTCGATTCCCTTGGCGGCCTTGGCCGGCGTGCTGCTGGCCACCACCGTGCGCATGGTCGAGACCGCCTCGCTGGCCGCCATCGCCCGCGCCTCCCGCGGCGACGCGGCCATCATGGCGATCACCTTCGGGGTCACCGTCGCACTGGACCTGGTCAGCGCGGTCGCCGTCGGGGTGGGCATCGCGGTGCTGCTGGCGCTGCGCACGGTCGCCAAAGAGGCGCGGCTGCACCAGATTCCGCTCGACGACGCCGACCACCTGGCCGAGGAGCACGAGCTGCTGCACGACCACATCGTGGCCTACCGCCTCGACGGGCCGCTCTTCTTCGCCGCCGCGCACCGCTTCCTGCTGGAACTGGCCGAGGTATCGCAGGTGCGGGTGGTCATCCTGCGCATGTCCCACCTCACCGCGCTCGACACCACCGGCGCGCTCACCCTGCGCGACGCCGTCGGCAAGCTCGAGCATCGCGACATCACCGTGCTCATGTCCGGCCTGCGCGAGGACCACCGGCGCACGCTCGCGGCCGTCGGCGCGCTGCCCGGCCCGGGCCACCTGTTCGATCAGACCCCCGACGCCATCGCGGTCGCCCGCGAACTCGTCTCCCATCCCGCCGAAAGCAGGCATCGATGAGCACGAACGACACCCCGAATCCCTGGCAGCGTCTGCGCTATATCGCGGGCGGCGCCCTGCCCGCGTCGATGCACCCGTGGGTGATCGAGGATCTGACCGGGCCCGGGGCGGCCCGCCGCTACATGCTGCGCATCCTGATCCCGATCATTCCGCCGCTGTGCCTGTTCCTGCTGATTCCCGGGCCGCTGTGGATGGGGGCGTCGATGATGGCGCTGCTGTACCTGCCGCTCATCTACTTCACCGCGGCGCTGATGTACGTGTTCCGGCGGGCTCGCCTGGCCAAGCACGGCCTGGACCCGAATCTGGCCGATCAGCGCGAACGCGCCCGCGCCGCCGACGCCCGCGCGGCCTACGAGCGGGCGCACGGGCGCGGCTGAGGTCGCGTGGGGTCAGTGCAGGTAGCGCTGGATGAACTCGGCGAGGATCGCGGCGCCGTTGCCCTTGATCTGATCCCAGGAGAACGGCAGCTGCTTGACCTCGGCGTAGGTGCGGGTGCCCGGGGCCACCGGGATGTCGGTGCGGGCGGGAATCATCTTGTGGGCCGCCGAGATCTGCTGGGCCTCGGGGGTGAACATGTAGTCCACCAGCGCCTTCGCGGCGGCGGGGTTCTTGGTGGTGTTCAGGATGAAGACCGGGCGCGGCGTCACGATGGTGCCCGAGGCGGGCGAGATGACCCGCAGCGGAACGCCTTTGGCGGCCGCGTCGTAGGCCGCGTAGTCGACGCCGCCGAGGATCACCGCGCAGCCGTTGCCCGAGCCGACATCGTCGAGGGCCGGACCGTTGCCGCCGCGCACCACCATCCCGTTGGCGAACAGCGCGTCGAAGACGGCCCAGGTGTCGTCCTTGCCCCACGCGCTGACCATGGCCGCCAGCAGGTCGCGTGCGGTGCCCGATTCGCGGGGGTCGGGCATGATCACCTTGCCGCGGAACTCCGGCGCGGCCAGGTCGGCCCAGTCGTTGGGCAGGCGCGGGGACAGCTTCGTGTTGACCACCAGCGACATTCCGCGGGGATCCTTTCCGAAGGACCCCGACTCACTCCGGGCTCCACAGCAATCTCGCGCGCACAGTAGGTATCGCGGGCGAACTCGCAGGGTGTATCGGGTGAACGAACGGTGATATCCGATTCGCGCCAACGCGTGAGCTGTGTCACAGTTTGGTAGCGGTTCGCATCAATCGCCGCAAACGCTTTTCGTTCCCTTTGCCTTGTCTTTACGCTTACCGCGTTCTGCCTAGCGTCGTGGTTCTCCAGCCTCGCCCGCCGCTGCCTCTCGATGCCAGTACATGTTGACCGATGAACCGGGCGGCCCCGCCGTGCCGGCGAAGGAGAAATATGTCCACCGACACCGATCAGCCTCCACGGACGTCGCTTCCCGGTCCCGCGCGCCGGGACTCGTGGGCCACCCTGGTGCGCCACGACCTCCCGGCCTCGCTCGTCGTCTTCCTCGTCTCGCTACCGCTGTCGATCGGCATCGCGGTGGCCGCGGGCGCCCCCGTCGCCGCCGGTCTCATCGCGGCGGTGGTCGGTGGGGTGGTCGCCGCGCTCTGCGGCGGCTCGGTGCTACAGGTCAGTGGGCCCACCGCGTCGCTGACCGTGGTGGTCGCCGAATCCATCAACCAGTTCGGCTGGGCCGCCACCTGTTTCATCACCATGCTGGCGGGCGGACTGCAGATCCTGTTCGGGCTCAGCCGGATCGCGCGCGGCGTGCTCGCCATCGCGCCGGTCGTGGTGCACGCCATGCTCGCCGGGATCGGCATCGTCATCGCCCTGCAACAGGTGCACGTGCTGCTGGGCGGTGACACCCTGACCTCGTCCTGGGCGGCCATCGCCGGGCTGCCGCACCAGCTGGCCTCGGTGAAGGCCGGCGACCTGTGCATCGGGCTGGTGGTGATCGCCATCCTGGTCGGCTGGCGGCACATGCCCGAACCCGTGCGCAAGGTGCCCGCGCCGCTGGCCGCGGTGCTGGTCGCCACGGTGCTGGCCCGGATGCTGCCGGTGCGCGTCGAGCACATCACCATCGACGGATCGCTGCTGGACGAACTGCGGCTGCCGCAGCTGCCGCACGGCAGCTGGGCCGCCATCGCCCTGATGGCGGTGACCATCGCGCTCATCGCCAGCGTGGAGACCCTGCTATCGGCCGTCGCGGTCGACCGGATGCGTCAAAACGCCACTCGCCGAACCGATCTGGATCGCGAACTGATCGGGCAGGGCGCGGCCAACGTGGTCTCCGGCCTGATCGGCGGCCTGCCCGTGGCCGCGGTCATCGTGCGCAGCATCACCAATGTCAAAGCGGGAGCGCGTACCCGGGCCTCGACCATGCTGCACGGGCTGTGGATCCTGCTGTTCTCGGTGGCGCTGGTCGAGGTGGCGCGCTCGATTCCCAAGGCGGCGCTGGCCGGACTGCTCATCGTGGTCGGGATCCAGCTGATCAAACTGGCCCACATCCGGCGCGCTCAACGCACCGGCGACCTGGTGGTGTACGCGGCCACCGTGTTCGTGGTGGTGTTCTGGAATCTGTTGCTGGGCATGGTCGTTGGTCTCGCACTGGCCTTCGCGCTGCTGCTGTGGCGGGTGGTGCGGGTGACGGTGACCGCCGAGGAGGTCGGGCTGGGCGGTACCGACGCCGTGCGCTGGCGGGTCACGGTGGACGGCAGCTTCACCTTCCTGGCCTTGCCCGAGCTCACCAGTGAACTCGCCAAGGTGCCGCCGAACGCCGAGGTGGTGCTGGAGATGACGGTCGACTTCATGGACCACGCCGCCTACGACGCCCTGCAGGAATGGGTGGACCAGCACCGCGCCGACGGTGGCACGGTCGAGTTCATCGAGGTCGGCGCGGTCCGCATGGCCGATGCCGCGGCGGGTCCGTCCGCGCGCGGGCATTCGCGGCACCTGCTCAACGAGGTGCTCGGGCCGTGGCGTCGCACCGCGACCGATATGGACCCGATCGTCGCGGGTGTGGCGGCCTACCACCGCAGTCACGCGCACGTCGTGCGGCCACACCTGGGTGTACTGCGCGACGGGCAGGAACCGGACTCGCTTTTCGTCACGTGCGCCGACTCGCGCATCGTGCCGAACGTGATCACCAACAGTGGTCCCGGCGATCTGTTCACGGTGCGCAACGTGGGCAATCTGATTCCGCGCGACGCCCAGGACTCGTCCATGGAGGCCGCGCTGATCTACGCCCTCGACAAGCTCGATGTGCGCTCGGTGGTGGTGTGCGGGCACTCCGGATGCGGCGCGATGGGCGCGCTGCACAGTGAACTGGTCACCGGGTCCCGGCTCGACGACTGGCTCGCGCACGCCCGGCCCAGCCTGGACCGGTTCCGGCTCGGGCATCCGGTCGGAATAGCCGCCGCCGCAGCCGGATTCGGTCCTATCGATCAGCTCGGCATGGTGAATGTGGCGGTGCAGCTGGAGACGCTGTACGCGCATCCGGTGGTGCGGCGCGGGGTCGAGGAGCGCGGGGTGGTGCTGTCGGGGCTGTTCTTCGACATCGCCACGGCGCGGGTGGTGGAGGTCACCGTGGACGGGATCGCGGAGATCGACGGCGTGGGGAGGGTGGCCCAGCCGGCGTGAGGCGCGTGTGATTTGGGGTGTTAGTGAGGGTTTTCGGGCAAAAGGGGCGTGAATCCGGCAGGATTCACCCCCTTGTTACGTTGGGCGGCAGTTTTTCTCAGACTTTGCTAAGACTTTACCTTTAGCCTGGCCTTTGCTCGTCCGGTGAGTGCGCGGCCAACGCCGTCCGCGGTCTTTATTCGATGCCCCTGTACATGCTCGCTGAGGAGCGATATGTCTCGCGACACCGATTCACCGCCAGGTAGATCCGAAGGCAGGCTCGACAGCCTGCTGCGTCACGATCTGCCTGCATCCCTCGTAGTTTTTCTCGTCGCCTTGCCGCTGTCACTCGGCATCGCGGTCGCCTCCGGCGCGCCCATCGCGGCCGGACTCATCGCCGCCGTGGTCGGCGGTATCGTGGTCGGCCTGCTCGGCGGTTCCCCGCTGCAGGTCAGCGGCCCCGCGGCCGGTCTGACCGTCGTCGTCGCCGAAACCATCACCCAGTTCGGTTGGAAGACGGCGTGTTTCATTACCGTCCTGGCCGGTCTGCTCCAGATTCTGTTCGGGCTCAGCCGAATTGCCCGCGCCGCCCTGGCCATCGCACCCGTGGTGGTGCACGCCATGCTGGCGGGAATCGGCATCACCATCGCGCTGCAGCAGCTGCATGTGCTGCTCGGCGGCGCGTCCCATAGTTCGGCCTGGCAGAACGTGATCCAGCTCCCCGGTGAGCTGTCCAGCATCCACGGCGACGACTTCCTGATCGGCGCGGTCGTGATGGCCATCATGTTCGGCTGGAAGTACGTGCCCGGCAAGGTGAAGGTGCTGCCCGGCCCGCTGGTCGCGGTCGTCGTCGGCACGGTGCTGTCGCTGGTGCTGCCCGGCTCCCCGGAGCGAATCGTGTTGAGCGGCTCGCTGTTCGACGCCATCGGCCTGCCCGGAATGCCGTCGGGCAACTGGGGCGCGGTGGTGCTCGCCGCCCTGACCATCGCTCTGATCGCCAGCGTGGAGAGCCTGCTGTCGGCGGTCGCGGTGGACAAGATGCACACCGGCCCGCGCACCAACTTCGACCGCGAACTGATCGGTCAGGGCGCGGCCAACATGATCTCCGGCACCCTGGGCGGACTACCCGTCACCGGCGTGATCGTGCGCAGCGCCACCAATGTGCAGGCCGGGGCACGCTCCCGCGCCTCCGCCCTGATGCACGGCGTCTGGGTGCTGGTGTTCTCGGTCGCGCTGGTCGGACTGGTGCAGCAGATTCCGAAATCGGCGCTGGCCGGTCTGCTCATCGTGGTCGGCGTGCAGCTGGTGAAACTGGCCCACATCAAGCTGGCCCGGCGCACCGGCGACCTGCTGGTGTACGTGGTGACCGTGCTCGGCGTGGTGTTCCTGAACCTGCTCGAGGGCGTCATCATCGGCCTGGTGCTGGCCTTCGGGCTCCTGCTGTGGCGAGTTGTCCGCGTGTCGGTGACCGCGGGCGAGGTCGCCGGAACCGATCGCTGGCTGGTCAGCATCGACGGCACCTGCACCTTCCTGGCGCTGCCGAAACTGTCCACGGAACTGGGCAAGGTCCCGACCGGCGCCGACGTGCTGGTCGAGCTGAGCGTCGACTTCCTCGACCACGCCGCCTACGAGGCCATCCACGACTGGGCCGGCCAGCACGAGAACACCGGCGGCACAGTCGAATACGTGGAACTCGGCACCGCCCGCATGGCGCACGCCCTGGCCGGCCCGCCGGTCCGGGGCCGTGCCCGCACCCTGCTCGACGACGTGCTGCGACCGTGGCGCGAGGACGACGGCAACCCGATCACCCACGGCGTGGCCGCCTTCCACCGCCGCAACGCCCACGTGGTGCGCCCGCACCTCGACGAGCTACGCGACGTCCAGAACCCGCACTCGCTCTTCCTGACCTGCGCGGATTCGCGGATCGTGCCCAATGTGATCACCAATACCGGACCCGGTGACCTGTTCACGATCCGCAATGTCGGCAATTTCGTGGTCCCCGGCGGCCGCGACACCTCCGTCGAGGCGGCGCTGTCGTTCGCCATCGAGGAACTGCGCGTCGACAATGTCGTGGTGTGCGGCCACTCTGCCTGCGGGGCGATGAAAGCCCTGGTCGCGGGCGGACCCACCGGACCCGGCCTGGGCAACTGGCTGGTCCACGGCCGCGCCAGCCTGGACCGCTTCCACCCCGACGACCCGGTCGCCGCCGCGGCCGCCCGGGCCGGCTACGGCGTGGACGACCAGCTCTCCATCGTCAACGTCGCGGTGCAGCTGGACACCCTGCGGGCCCACCCCGTGGTCCGGCGCGCCATGGCGGAACACGGCCTGCAGATCAAGGGCCTGTTCTTCGACATCGGCACCGCCCGCGTGCTCGAGGTGACCTCGGCGGGCATCCGGGAGATCGACGCCCCCGAGCTATCGGCCTTGGCGCACACCCACTGATCGACCCGCACCGCGCGGTGGCGCGGGCAGTCCCATCCGGGATTGCCCGCGCCACCGTGCTTTTCGGTCCCGTGGATCATGAAGGGCCGGTGGGTCGAGCTCGCACGGTCGCGTGGTCGGGCCGCATGGCCCTTCGTGATCGGTCTCCTCCGCCGACCGGTGTCGACCGAGGGACGCCGCACCGTCCTCGGGCGGGTTCGCCTGGCGCGTCTGCCGGGCGGTTCGGCGCGCGCGCCGTACGCTGAGCGCGCCTCGCGGAATCGCGGGTTGATCGGGTGCGCGGGAGGGTCGCGGGGGAGCGGTCCACTTCGGCGTCCAAACGTGACATCGTGGGTAGTAATCACCGTGAACGGCCGGATCGGAGTCGAATGGAAATGGTTGCGCAGCCCCCCGTTTCACAGGCCCTCGTGCCGGGCACCGAGCTGCTACGCCCGGAGTGGCTGGCCGAACGGATCGCCGACATGGGGATCTCGTGGGGGACTGCCGACTCGCGGGTCTCGGGCACCCTGTGGTGGTGCATGGCCGCGTCGTCCCTGGTGGACCCGATCGTCGCGGCGATCGCCAGCGATGCGCCCGCGTTCGACCCCGCACTCGAGCGCATCGTCCTCGAGATCCGGCCGGACGGCGGCGTCGAGCGTGTGCTGGGCGAACCGCATGGCTACCGGATCGCCGCCCGCCTGATCGCCCTCGGATCGGACGCGGCGACCGCCCCGGACATGGCCGCCGCGTCGATCGTGGATCCGCTGACGCCCGCGCCCACCGGTGACACCGAGCCCGAAGTTCGCTCCACCGACCTCGGAGGCTGCGTCTCGGGGCCCGAAAGCGGCTGCGCGACAGCATCTGTCGGGCACGCGCTGCGCCACACCCTCTCCCGGGTGATCCCGGTGGTCGCCGAGGTGTCCGGTGCGGGCGTGGCCGCACTGTGGGCGATCGTGGCCGATGCCATCGGCAACCGGGCCCTCGACATCGGAGCCGAGGAAGCGGGTGCGCGGCTGGCCCGCGACGTGGCCGGACGCCTGCCCGTACCCCGATTCCAGGACGTCGGCGGCCGCACCTTCGTCCGCCGCATTTCCTGCTGCCTGGTCTTCGAGGTCCCCGGCTGCACCATGTGCACCAGCTGCCCCAAACGCCCCGCCGCGGAGCGCGAGGTGCTGCTCGCCGAGGTCGCCGCGCGCGGCTGACGGCGTGTGCGGGGCCGAACACCCTGGGGCGCAGGGGTGGTCCATCGGCGCGCGGGGACAACCGTGCCGATAGAGTGGTGGCCGCCGGGGCTCTGCCCTTCACGAGGGGGGTGCCCGGTCGTCATGTCCAACCTGTACGGCGGATGGATCGCCGCCGTGAAACGCCTAGGAGTGTCCAGCCGTGACCACCTCACCCCAGCAGACCCCAGCCGCCCGCGTCCGGGTCACGGCTGGGACTACCGCCGGGGCCGCGGTGCGCGAGGCGGACCTGCCGAGCAAGGGCCCGGGCGCGGTGCTCGTGGTGCGGGACGCGGACGGCGCGTTGAAGGATCTGACCTGGGTGCCGGAGCTGGACACCGAGGTGGAGGTCGTGACCGCCGATTCGCCGGACGGCCGCAATGTGATCCGGCATTCGGCCGCGCACGTGCTGGCCCAGGCCGTGCAGCAGGAGTTCCCCGAGGCCAAGCTGGGCATCGGCCCGTACATCAAGGACGGCTTCTACTACGACTTCCAGGTCGACCGTCCCTTCACCCCGGAGGATCTGGCCAAGCTGGAGTCCCGGATGAAGAAGATCATCAAAGGCGCGCAGCGGTTTTCGCGCCGGGTGGTCGAGATCGACGAGGCCCGGGTCGAACTGGCCAAGGAGCCGTTCAAGCTCGAGCTCATCTCCGACAAGTCGGGCATCGACGATCCGGAGGTCATGGAGGTCGGCGGCAAAGAGCTGACCATCTACGACAACCTGGACCCGCGCAGCGGCGAGAAGATCTGGGGCGACCTGTGCCGCGGCCCGCACCTGCCGACCACCAAGTACATCCCCGCGTTCAAACTGACCCGTTCCTCGGCCGCCTACTGGCGCGGTGACCAGTCCCGCGAGGACCTGCAGCGCATCTACGGCACCGCCTGGGAGTCCACCGAGGCCCAGGACGAGCACCTGCGCCTGCTGGAAGAGGCCGAGAAGCGCGACCACCGCAAGCTCGGCCTGGAACTGGACCTGTTCTCCTTCCCCGACGAGCTGGGCTCGGGCCTGCCGGTGTTCCACCCCAAGGGCGGCATCATCCGCAAGGAGCTCGAGGACTACTCGCGTCGCCGCCACACCGCCGCCGGCTACGAGTTCGTCAATACCCCGCACATCACCAAGGGGCACCTCTTCGAGGTTTCCGGCCACCTGGACTGGTACCGCGAGGGCATGTTCCCGGCCATGCACCTGGACGCCGAACTCAACGAGGACGGCACCGTGCGCAAGCCCGGCCAGGACTACTACGTCAAGCCGATGAACTGCCCGATGCACAACCTGATCTTCCGGTCGCGCGGGCGCTCCTACCGTGAACTGCCGCTGCGCATGTTCGAATTCGGCTCGGTCTACCGCTACGAGAAGTCCGGCGTCGTGCATGGCCTGACCCGGGTGCGCGGCATGACGCAGGACGACGCGCACATCTACTGCACCAAGGAGCAGATGCACGCGGAGCTCACCTCCACGCTGCAGTTCGTGCTCTCGCTGCTGCGCGACTACGGCCTCGACGACTTCTACCTGGAGCTCTCGACCAAGGACCCGAAGAAGTTCGTCGGCTCCGACGAGCTGTGGGAGGAGGCCACCGAGACCCTGCGGAAGGTGGCCACCGACTCCGGTCTGGAGCTGGTCCCGGATCCGGGCGGCGCCGCGTTCTACGGCCCGAAGATCTCCGTGCAGGCCAAGGACGCCCTGGGCCGCACCTGGCAGATGTCGACCATCCAGCTCGACTTCAACCTGCCCGAGCGCTTCGAGCTCGAGTACACCGGCTCCGACGGCGCCAAGCACCGCCCGGTCATGATCCACCGCGCGTTGTTCGGTTCCATCGAGCGCTTCTTCGGCGTGCTCACCGAGCACTACGCGGGCGCGTTCCCGGCGTGGCTGTCGCCGGTGCAGGTCGTCGGCATCCCGGTCGCCGAGGCCTTCGCCGAGCACCTGGACAAGGTGATCGAACAGTTGCAGGACAACGGGATTCGCGCCGAGCTCGACCGCAGCGACGACCGCATGCAGAAGAAGATCTTCAACCAGACCGCGCAGAAGGTGCCGTTCATGCTGCTGGCCGGCGCGCGCGACGTGGAGGGTGACGCGGTCAGCTTCCGCTTCCGCGACGGCACCCAGGTCAACGGTGTGCCGGTGGCCGACGCGGTCGCCACCGTCGTGGACTGGGTGCAGCGGCGGGAGAACAGCTCGCCGACCGCGGAGGGCTTCGAGATCCGCAAGGCGGGTCGATGAGCGAAGCATTCGTACCCGTGCCCGAGCAGATCGTGGACACCGGTGCGGGAGATCCGGATCGCCTGCAGCGGTTGTGGACCCCGTACCGGATGTCCTACATCACCGGCGAGGCCGAGGATCGCGACACCGCGACCGAGCCGAAGGCCGACGCGCCCAAGAAGACCGGGCACCCCTTCACCGACATCCCCGAGATGTCGGACGAGGACGGGCTGATCATCGCGCGCGGTGAATCGGTGTACGCGGTGCTGAATCTGTACCCGTACAACCCCGGCCACATGATGGTGGTGCCCTACCGTCGCGTCGCCAACCTGGAGGACCTGACCGCCGCGGAGAGCGCCGAGCTGATGGCGTTCACCCAGCAGGCGATCCGGGTGATGAAGCAGGTGTCGCGGCCCGAGGGCTTCAATGTCGGGCTGAATCTCGGTGGCGTTGCCGGGGGTTCACTCGCCGATCATCTGCATCAACATATCGTGCCGCGCTGGAGTGGGGACGCGAACTTCATTACCGTCGTCGGCGGAGTGAAGGTGATGCCGCAGCTGCTCCGGGAGACCCGGGCGCTGCTGGCACAGGCGTGGAAGGAAGCGGATACGGCATGAGCGGGTCAGGCCCGGAAGCGGTAGCGAAGCGTGACCATGGAGGGCCCCCGCTCATGCCCGAAGGGCCCCGTATGAGCGGTAGCGGCCGGGAGTTTGTAGCGTGCTGAGCTTCTTCGGTCGCGAGACGTTCGCCAAAGCGACCGCGCCCCTGGGCAAAGCGCTGGTGAGCACGGGGCTGACCCCCGACGCCATGACGCTCATCGGCACCACCGCCTCGATCGCCGCGGCGGTGACGCTGTTCCCGACCGATCACCTGTTCTGGGGAACCATGGTGATCTGGTTGTTCGTCATGTTCGACATGCTGGACGGCGCCATGGCCCGCGCGCGCGGCGGCGGCACGAAATACGGTGCGGTGCTGGACGCCACGTGTGACCGCGTGGCCGACGGCGCCATCTTCGCGGCGCTGGCCTGGTGGGCGGTGTACACCGAGCACTCGAAGCACCTGTTCGTGGCGACGCTGGTGGTGCTGGTGACCTCGCAGGTCATCTCCTACGCCAAGGCGCGCGCGGAGGCCAGCGGGCTCTCGGCGGACGGCGGCCTGATCGAGCGGCCCGACCGGCTGGTCATCGTGCTGGTCGGCGCCGGATTGACCGGTATCGGCGGCTATTTCGGCATCGAATGGCTGTCGTACGCGGTCTATGTCGCCATGTACATCCTGGCCGTGCTCAGCATCGTCACCGTCTTCCAGCGGGTGCTGGCGGTTCGCAATTCGCCCGGCGCCCGCGACATCATCGCCCCCGCGGCGCAGTCCCCGGAGGAACCGCAGCGGTGACAACCGATTTCACGTCCGCGATGACCGACAAGGCATACGCGGCCGGATGGCGGCTGGTTCGCGCTCTGCCCGAACGCACCGCGCGCCGCCTGTTCGACCGGGGCGCGGATCTCGCCGCCCGCAAGGCGAACAAGGCCGCGCGCCGGGGCAATCCGAACCAGCTGCGCAAGAACCTGGCGCGGGTGCTGGGCACCACGCCGGACCTGGTGCCGGACAGCCTGATCCGCGACAGCATGCGCTCGTATGCCCGCTACTGGCGTGAGGCGTTCCGGCTGCCGTCGATGGACCACGTGGCGCTGGGCAAGTCGCTGCGCGTGGAGGGCATCGAGCACGTCGACGCCGCGCTGGCCCGCGGCAAGGGCGTGCTGCTGGTGCTGCCGCATTCGGGCAACTGGGACATGGCGGGAGTCTGGCTGGTCCAGAACTACGGCCAGTTCTCCACGGTCGCCGAGCGTTTGAAGCCGGAGTCGCTGTTCGAGCGGTTCGTCGAATACCGCGAGAGCCTCGGCTTCGAGGTGTTCCCGCTGACCGGCGGTGAGCAGCCGCCGTTCCCGCAGCTGGCGGATCGGTTGCGGGACAACAAGATCGTGTGCCTGATGGGGGAACGCGACATCACCGGCAAGGGCGTGCCGGTCACGTTCTTCGGCGAGGACAGCTGGCTGCCCGCGGGCGCGGCCAAGCTCGCCCAGGACACGGGGGCCGCGCTGCTGCCGGTGCACTGCTGGTTCACCGTCGACGCCGACGGCCGTGAAGGCTGGGGCATGCAGGTGTTCGAGGCCCTCGATCTGGCGGGCGGCATGGCCCCCGCCACCCAGGCGCTGACCGATGTGTTCGCGGCCAATATCGCCGCCCATCCGGCCGACTGGCACATGTTGCAGCCGGTGTGGAAGAGTGATTTATCGCAGGCCAGGCTGGATCGCATCGCGGCCGCGCAGCAGGCGCTGGGCTCTCGGGAGCAGCAGGCATTGGGCTCCGAGGAGCCGGGGACAGGGGCACTATGAAGATCGGCATGGTCTGCCCGTACTCGTTCGACGTTCCGGGCGGGGTGCAGTCGCATGTCGTGGAGCTGGCGCAGGTGCTCATCGAGCGCGGCCACAAGGTGAGCGTGCTCGCGCCCGCCGCCGACGACACGCCGCTGCCCGACTTCGTGGTCTCCGCCGGTAAAGCGGTCGCGATCCCCTACAACGGGTCGGTCGCGCGACTGTCCTTCGGGCCCACCGCCTACACCCGCATCCGGCGCTGGATCGCCGACAACGACTTCGATGTCCTGCACATCCACGAACCCAACGCGCCCAGCCTGTCCATGCTCGCGTTGAAGATCGCGGAGGGGCCGATCGTGGCCACCTTCCACACCTCGACCACGAAATCGCTGGTGCTGAGTACTTTCCAGGGCGTGCTGCGGCCGTACCACGAGAAGATCAGTGGCCGGATCGCGGTGAGCGAGCTGGCGCGGCGCTGGCAGGTGGAGGCGCTCGGCGGCGACGCGGTCGAGATCCCCAATGGGGTCGACGTGCCCGCGTTCGCGCACGCGCCGCTGCTGGACGGCTATCCGAAACCCGGCAAATCGGTGCTGTTCCTGGGCCGGTTCGACGAGCCGCGCAAGGGCATGGAGGTCCTGCTGGGCACGCTGCCCGAGCTGGTCCGCGAGCATGCCGACGTGGAGATCCTGATCGTCGGGCGCGGTGACGAGGACCGGTTGCGCCGTGAGGCCGGGGAGAACGCGGGTCATCTGCGGTTCCTGGGGCAGGTCACCGATGCGGAGAAGGCCTCGGCCATGCGCAGTGCCGACGTGTACGTCGCGCCCAACCTGGGCGGGGAGAGCTTCGGCATCGTGCTGGTGGAGGCCATGGCCGCCGGGACCGCCGTGGTGGCCAGCGATCTGGACGCCTTCCGCCGGGTGCTGCGCGACGGCACCGCGGGCATGCTGGTGCCGGTCGGCGACTCCGCGCGGCTGTCGGCGGCGATCAGCGCCATGCTCACCGACGACGAGCGGCGCGAGGAGTACATCCGCACCGCCAATCAGGTTGTCGGCGAATACGATTGGCCGGTCGTGGCCGAGCAGATCCTGCGGGTCTACGAGACCGTCACCGTCGGCGACGTGCGCGTCAGGACCGCCGGATGATCACTTTCTCCGCGACGACCATTCTGGTTCTCGCGCTCGTCGCGGCGGCCCTCATCGCGGCCGCGGTCTGGGCGTACACCACCGCCAACCGCCTCGACCGCCTGCACGTGCGCACCGACCAGGCCCGCCACGCGCTGGACGCGGCGCTGGCCCGGCGCGCGGTCGTCGCGCGCTCGGTGGCGACCACGCTGGCCGGTCTCTACGATCCGGCGCTGGTCGAGCAGGCCCGCCGGCTGACCGCGCTGGCCGACCGCGCCGAACGCTCCAACTGGCGCGACCGGGAGACCGTCGAGAATCAGCTCGCCGCGGCGCTGTCCGCGGTCGACATCGCGTTGCTGCCGCCGCAGTTGGTGGCCGAGCTGGCCGACGCCGAGGCGCGGGTGCTCATCGCCCGCCGCTTCCACAACGACGCCGTCCGCGACACCCTCGCCCTGCGCACCCGCCGCCTGGTCCGGTGGCTGCACCTCGGCGGTACCGCCCCGCTGCCGGTGTACTTCGAGATCGCCGAACGGGTCACCGCGGCCGCCTCGACCGGCCTCGAGGTCGACACCGTCCGGACCTCGGCCCGCGTGGTGCTGATCGACGAGCAGGATCGGGTCCTGCTGTTGCAGGGCGTCGACCCGAAGATCCCGGATGTGCCGTTCTGGTTCACCATCGGCGGCGGCGTCGATCCGGGGGAGACGTTGCGTGAGGCCGCGATCCGCGAACTCTACGAGGAGACCGGTCACGCCGCCGACTCGTCGGCGCTGCGCGGTCCGCTGTGGCGGCGCGTCGCGGTGTTCCCGTTCAACGGTGAGCTGATCCGCTCGGAGGAACTCTTCTTCGCCCTGCGCGCCAAGAGCTTCGACCCGGTCCCCACCAACCTGAACTTCATCGAACGCCGCTCCATCACCGGCAACAAGTGGTGCACCCCCACCGACATCGCCCACCTCGACCACTCGGGCGAAACCGTGTACCCGTACCACCTCGATCACCTGCTCGCCGAGGCGATCACCGCCGCCGACTCCGACACCGATCCCGAAGTCCGCTCCATCCGCTGACCCCGGGCGCGTCCGCTGGGTGGGACCGCGAGCGCGAACCCGTCCGCCGGAGCCGATCCGCGGTTACGGTGGGCCGATCAATGGTGATCTGTGGCAAGGACTTACGGCATGAAGTTGATGTACGCGTTGTGGGGTGCGGATCTGGGGGAGCGGCTGCGGGGCGAGCAGCTGCGCAAAGAGCTGACCGGGCTGGGGGTCAGCGCCTTGCAGGTGAACGTCCGGGACGCCGACGTGGAGGCCGCCCAGGTGCGGCACACCACCTATGACGCGCCGATCGACGCCATCGTCAGCGTGTGGACCGAGGGTGACCACGAGGCCGTGACGGCCGCGCTGCGGGCGGTGGCCGACGACGTCAACGGGTGGGTAGTGCACGAGCGCCGCCCGATCGAACCGCCCGAGGTCGCCGACGGCGAGCGCACCGACGCACTGGCCAATATCGCCATCCTGCGCATCCCCGAGAACCTCACCCGCGAGGAGTGGCTGCACAACTGGCACGTCCTGCACACCCCGGTGGCCATCGAGACCCAGGACACCTTCGGCTACGTGCAGAACACCGTCGCCCAGGCCGTCACCGAGGGCAAGCAGGTCGACGCGCTCGTCGAGGAATTGTTCCCGATGGCCGCCATGACCAGCGCGCACGCCTTCTACGGCAGCGGCGGCGACGATGCCGAACTGCAGCGCCGGGTCACGGCCATGATGGAGAGCGTGGTCCGGTTCGGGGCGCACCTGAACCTGGACCTCGTCCCCACCAGCCGCTACTTCTTTCAGCTGAGCTGAACGTTCACCGGTCTCGAGCGCTCAGCCGAAGAACGAGCTGCGCACCGGGCCCGGTGAATTCACCGGGCCCGGGAGCCCAGCTGCCAGGTGTCCCGGGTGGTGGCGACGAAATCGGCCAGGACCTGGTCGGGGTCGGGCGGAGTGCGATCGTCCCCCGAGTCCGGGGTGCCGTCGGCTTTGTGCGGTCCGCCAATTCGGCTGTGATCGAGGCCATTTCATCGACGGGGAGGGTGTCGGCGATCCGGCGCAGTGTGCGTGCCGGGCCGCTCACATCGTCCGCGGCGAGCAGCGCGCGGACCTCGTGCGATTCACTTGTCATCGCCGTCGATCCCGGCGGGCGAGGCGTGTTCGGGTCAACGAGTATTTGCGACGCGGTAGCCCCGGAATTGTGACGCCCGTCATTCCGGTGCAGGTGGGCAGTCCAGTCGTGTCGGACTGGCTATGAAGTGGCCTGAACCCGCAGCCTAGAATCGTGGTGTTCGATTCCGAGCCGGTGTTCGAATTCAAACGATCCGATTGGCCCACATGACCCAGGAGTTTGCCGTGACCACGCCCGACACCACGCCCACCATCGGTACCGCCCGCGTCAAGCGCGGCATGGCCGAGATGCTGAAGGGCGGTGTGATCATGGATGTCGTCACGCCGGAGCAGGCCAAGATCGCCGAGGACGCCGGCGCGGTCGCCGTCATGGCGCTCGAGCGGGTTCCGGCCGACATCCGTGCTCAGGGTGGCGTGTCCCGCATGTCGGATCCGGACATGATCGACGGCATCATCAACGCCGTCTCCATCCCGGTCATGGCCAAGGCTCGGATCGGCCACTTCGTCGAGGCGCAGATCCTGCAGTCGCTCGGCGTCGACTACATCGACGAGTCCGAGGTGCTGACCCCCGCGGACTACGCCAACCACATCGACAAGTTCGCCTTCACCGTCCCGTTCGTGTGTGGCGCCACCAACCTGGGCGAAGCGCTGCGCCGTATCACCGAGGGCGCGGCCATGATCCGCTCCAAGGGTGAGGCCGGCACCGGCGACGTCTCCAACGCCACCACCCACATGCGCACGATCCGCGCCGAGATCCGCCGCCTGACCTCGCTGTCCAAGGACGAGCTGTACGTGGCCGCCAAGGAACTGCAGGCCCCCTACGAGCTGGTGTGCGAGGTCGCCGAGACCGGCAAGCTGCCCGTCGTGATGTTCACCGCCGGTGGCATCGCCACCCCCGCCGACGCCGCCATGATGATGCAGCTCGGCGCCGAGGGCGTCTTCGTCGGCTCCGGCATCTTCAAGTCCGGCAACCCGGCCGAGCGCGCCGCCGCCATCGTCAAGGCCACCACCTTCCACGACGACCCCGACGTCCTGGCCAAGGTCTCGCGCGGCCTGGGCGAGGCCATGGTCGGCATCAACGTCGAGGAGATCCCCCAGCCCCACCGCCTCGCCGAGCGCGGCTGGTAATCCTCGCCGAGCGCGGCCGGTAATCGATTCGGCCGCAGCCTGATTCACACCGCCGGGTGGTCCTCGTGACCACCCGGCGGTTTTTCATTGTGCGCGAGGGACTTTCGGCCCTATTGAGTTTGCGGGATGGGTGCTAGCTGTCAAGGGCGGCAGACGTGGAGCGTGGCGGGGCGTGGGGGTGTCCATACCGGTGGCTACCTGCGTGCATACCGGCTGGCAAACTGTGATCGCTTTTCGGGCAGTGGGGTTCGGCAAATTTACTACCTGGTGTTTCGTGGCTAGGGTTCGGCTGAGTCACCGGTGAACAGTCAAATATCGTGTTTCTGGCAAGGAGCCCGCATGCTGGCGATCGACCATTTCACCTATGGCTGGCTGACACCCGTCCTGGCCTATGTCATGTCCGTTACCGGCTCGTTGCTGGCCCTGCGGTGCATGGTGCGGGCGCGGAATCAACAGGGGCACGGCGGGTGGATCATCACCGGGGCGATCGCGCTCGGGGGGACCGGGATCTGGGTCATGCATTTCATCGCGATGCTGGGGTTCTCGGTGCAGGACAGCACTATTCGGTACAACGTGCCGATCACACTGCTCAGTGCCGCCATCGCGATGGGGGTGGTGTGGCTGGGGCTCTACATCGTGGTGCATCAGCACGGGGAGGCGTTCGCGTTGATCACCGGCGGGACCATCACGGGGCTCGGGGTGGGGGCGATGCACTACTCGGGGATGTACGCGATGAAGACCGACGCGATGGTGGCGTACGACCCGTGGGTGGTGTTGCTGTCCATCGTGATCGCGGTGGTCGCGGCCATCGCGGCGCTCTGGTTCACGCTGCACGTGAACGGCATCATCTCCACGGTCAGCGCCGCGCTCATCATGGGGGTCGCGGTATGCGGCATGCATTACACGGGGATGTTCTCGATGCACGCGCACATGGCGGCGCACATGCACGCGCCGTCGGGGGCGCAGCCCGCGCAGTTGCTGACGCCGTTGATCATCGCGGTCAGCATGGCGACCATGATCCTGCTGTTCCAGGTCGGGATCACCGAGATCGACGAGCCGGATCTGAGTCGCATCCGCGGGCAGTACGCCAGCCGGTTCTGGCCCGCGCGCCGCGCCGGGAGCGCCCCCTCGGCCGAGGAGTATCCGACCGACACCTTCGACGCCCGGCATCGGCAGTGGTGAGACACACCGCGACGGTCGTGGCCTGACGGTCCGGTTGCTGGTGTCATGAACGCCAGCATCGCTCCGCACACCCCGGGGAAAGGACCGTCATGCCCACCGCGACCCGCACGGTGACCATTGCCCGCCCGATCGACCAGGTCTTCGCGTTCTTCGCCGACACCACCAACAGCGCGCGGTGGCGCAGCGGCGTCAAGGAGATCACCGCCGAGGGCGTGCCGGCCGTGGGCACCATCTATCGCCAGACGGTCTCCGGGCCGGGCGGGCGCGGTATTCCCGCCGATGTCGAGATCACCGAATACCTGCCGAACCGGGCGGTGGTGCTGCACGGCATCGCCGGACCGCTGCGGCCCACTGTCAGCTACACATTCGTGCCGGTGGGAGACGCCGCCACCGAAGTGACCTTCTCGCTGTCGGCGCAGTTGTCCGGCCTGAAGAAACTGCTCATGAGCGGCCCGGTCCAGAAGACGATGACCGCGGAGGTCTCAGGGCTGGATCGCGCCAGGATATTGCTCGAAACCGGGGCCGCCTGAGACTCTTCGACCGCGCCCGGACCTACCCGGCCTGCACGGCCGGGCGGTCGGGGTGGTCCCAGGCGACGAGAATGTCCGGTCGCTCGGTGTGCTCGCGCTGATATTCCACCAAGCCGTCCACGGTGAACGCCTGCTCCGGATCGGTCCGCCGCCGCAGCGCCCCCTCCGACATGCGCAGGGAGACAGTCAGATCGAAGTCCAGGCCCCGCCCGAGGAGCATGGGCCCGGCGACGAACAACACCGTCGAGCCGGCGGCGTCCCGAATCTGGGCGCGGGCCGACCGGTCGGTGCGCTCGTTCCACAACGCGGGCAGGAATCGCCCGCTGTCCCGAAGCGATTTCACGACTTCGCGATTCACGGCGGCATAGTCGAACCACCCTGTTCGATAGGTGAATTCACTGTCCCGGTCGTATTCCAGCCGCACCGACGCCGGTCGCACGAAGTCGTGCAGAGAAATCACCTCGGCCGGACGCCCGCGCGTCCGCAGCACGTCGGCAACGCCACTCGCCACCCGCAGCGGCTCGGCGGCATCCGCACCGTCCACCGCCACCACCGCGTATCCCGGCAGCGCCCCGGCCCGCTCGGCGATCAGCTCGAGCAGCGCGTCCGGAGCGAGGGCAGTGAAATCGGGCACTGCACCATCTTGCTGGAAGTCTCACACCCGACGCCCGTGGGGGCAACGGCCACCGACCACCACATGGCCTGGGCGTCGCCCGCGGCCTGCCCGGTCATCGGGCGCGACCCCCGGACGGCTCCCACCGTGATCGGCGAGCTCCCCTGGCGCGAACCCGCGCACCGGCGTCAGGGCCGATCCCGCTGCACTGGGGCCCTTCTCGGCGCCGCCGAGCACCGAGCACTGCGGGCGCGGTGGTGATGGGGTGCTCACGGCGGCCGTTGTGTGGGAGTCACTGAATGCGAGGTGTGCGCATTGTGCCGAGCCGTGCGTTCGGTCAGCGGCGGGGTGTTGTGTCGGTGATCTCCGAGACCGCGTCCGCGTACCAGCGGAACAGGCGGATCGGCGGCAGAGGAGCGGCGTCCAGGGCTGCCCAGCATTCGGCGACCACCGCGCGCGCGGCCGCGCCGATCCAGGGCTGGGGGAGCAGTTCGGGCGGTAGCAGCGGGTCCGGGTTGTGGGCGCGGTCGAATTCGGCCGCCAGGGTGATGGCGAGGGTGACGCGTTCGGTCTCCTGCGCGGTCGGAAGGGCCGAGCGCACGTGTTCGGCGATGCCGAGGAGGCGTTCGTGGCCGGCCGCGAGCCGGTCGAGCGGCCACAGGTGGGCTGCCAGCGCACGCGCCGCGGTGGATTCGCCGACGGTCAGGTCGCGGGTGGAGAAGGTGGTGAGGGAGCCTGCGATACCGAGTTCGCCTGCTGCCGAACGGATTCGTTCCTCCCACGGGTGCGCCGAGGCGTACAGGCCGCCCTGGATCGGCGCGCCGCCGAGTTCGACGATGGTGTTGCGCATGGCATCGCGTGCCGTCCGGTCGGTCTCGGGCACCGCGAACGCCGCCACATGCCAGACGCCGTCCCAGCCGGCCCGCCCGCGGTCCTGCGCGTACATCAGTCGCAGGTACTCGAGCTCGGGTGCGAGCACCGCGCGGGTGTCCTCGGTGGCGCGCAGGAGCGCCTTGCGGCCGCGACCCTCGTGCGTGAACAGCCCTTCGGCGACAACCCTCTTGATGCACAACCGAACCTGCTGATCGGTCATGCCGAGCGCGGCCGCGACATCGTAGAGTTCGCCGGCGTCGATGGTGGCGTCCTCGCGGATCATGCTCTCCACGAGCGACCGGGTGGGAATCTCGGTGGCCGGAATCAGGTCGTCCACTGTGTACACCTCACTGTCCGGCCGGTTCCTGCTCGATGACCACCGGTGACGCGCCGCCGAATTCGCGTCCCAGATCGGCGAAGAAGCGGGGCGCGTCGATGACGGCCTCCGGCGGGTGCACGCCCGGGCGGCGGGCACAGCCGTCGATGACCTGGGACATACCCAGTGCCAACGGGATCCCGGTCGCTCGCGCCATATCGGCGAACAGCCTATCGAGACCGCAGGCGGCGTTCGGGTCCAGGTGTGCCAGCACCCGGTGCTCGCGACCGGCGCGCCGGCCCGAGACGGTGGCGAAGAAGGGCGGCAGATTGCCCGGCCCTCTGGTGCGCAGCGCGGTGGGCACCGAGTGGGCGATCCGGCCCAGCGACGGGCGCGCGAGTTCTCGTGCGGCGGCTTCGTCGGTGAGCTTCCCGGCGTCGATGTCGCGGCGCAGCATGTCCAGGTAGGCCAGCGTCGTGGGCGTCACCACCATCAGATTGGCGGCGTCGCCGACCGGTTTCAGGCTGCGCTGCAAGGTGATCGGCTCGGGATGGCCGACGGTGTAGGCGGTGCCGTGCCGCCCGCCGGGCAGGGTGAGCTCGACCGGGCGCAGCGGGCGCTGGGAGACCAGACGTCCCGCTGTCACCGCCGCGATGGTGCCGCTGCTCTGCCGCATCCAGTGCACGGCCGCGGCGGTCGGCTGCCCGCCGGTGAGCAGCGACTCGTCCTCGCCCGCGCCCGGAACATCCACCGGCCACGCGGTATACGCGTCGTGGACGGTGTCGAGCTCGGCCGCCGCCAGCGCGGCCAGCAGGTTGCTGATCCCGGGGCTGGCTCCCATGCCCACGATCGCGCACACCCCGGCCTCGCGCGCCGCGTCGTCGAGCCCGAGCATGTCGAGCGTCGGTTCCCAGTCGTCGCAGATGTCGAGATAGTGCGTGCCGGTGTCGATGGCCGCGCTCAGCACGGTGCGGCCGAAACGGTAGTAGGGGCCGACGGTGTTGAGCACCAGGTCCGCTCGGGACAGCGCGTCGCGCAGGGTGGCCGCGTCGGTGACATCGACGGTGCGCGCGGCGACCGGTACCCGCGCCGCGGCGAACCGCCGGGCGGTGGCGGCGGCCGCGTCGCCGTCGCGATCGGCGATCACGATGTGCTCGACGCCGAGGAGGGTGGCGGCGGTCTCGACGGCGGCGGCTCCCATCGCGCCGGCCGCGCCCAGGGCGAGGACTTTCATGGCGGTGCTCCCGTGACTCGGTGGTTCAGTGTTTCGAAGGATCGGCGGCGAAGTCGCGCAGCGCGTCGAGATAGCCGGGGGCGTACAGGGATCGGGGCGCGAACCGGGCGACCAGGAAGGACCGGACGCTGTCGGGCTTGTCCAGCTCGAACGTGACGATGTTGTGCGAGGCGTCGGGATAGGTGCGCACCGTGTGCAGGCTCGCGGGCATCGACTCGCGGTACACGCGCGCGGTCTCGGCGACGTCGACATGGAGATCGCGCTCGCCCAGTGCCAGCAGCGTCGGAACGCGCACCCGTGGCAGGGCTTCGGTGATATCGGCGAGGTAGTTCTTGCCGACGAACCGCCACCGATCCTCGGACATCGGCGGGGAATCCGTGGTGGCCGTGCGATATCGGGGATAGTCGGCGCCCTCGCGCAAGAGGGTCAGATCGTTCTCGCGCCGCAGCTGGTCGGCGAGCTCGTCCGCGGAGGCGTTGCGCTGATCCAGCTCGGCGCGCAGGTTGTATTCGCCCTGCCGGATCCAGTTGATCGCCGGACCGGCGAGGATCATGAACCGTAGTTCCGGGTGCCGGGCCGCGACCTCGGGCAGCACCCATCCGGCTTGGCTGATGCCCCACAGGCCGATGCGCTGCGCGTCGATCTCGGGGCGTCCGCGTGACCAGGCGATGGCCGCTTCGGTCGCGGTCGGCGGTGGCCACCCCGTCGCCGTGGACGAAAACCACGAGTCCGAAGGGGCCGTCACCCTTTTCGGGTAGCGCCAGGGTGCCGTGCAGGGGCTGTGCTCCGCCGGTGATGGTGACCTGTTCGGTGCGAATGTCGAAGTCGTGCTGCACGACGACGCATCCGCCCGCCGACAACAGCAGGGCGGCAACGCAACTCGCGGCGATCAGGAGGCGGCGCTTCCGGGACATGATTCTATCATATCAGAAACGATCGTACACACATTGATAGATTGCTCCGGTTGTTAGCCTGAGCGGGACAAACGCGAAGGGACGGGTGCATGGCGACGATCGAAGAGGCGCTCGAAATAGAGCAACTCGAACGCGACATCTTCCGCGGCGCGTCCATCAAGACGCAGCTGCCCCGCACATTCGGCGGGCAGGTGGCCGGACAGGCGCTGGTGGCGGCCGTCCGCACGGTGGATCCGCACTATCAGGTGCATTCGCTGCACGGGTACTTCCTGCGGCCCGGTAACCCGGAGCGGCCCACCGTCTACATGGTGGAACGCATCCGTGAGGGCCGCTCCTTCTGCACCCGCCGGGTGACCGGGGTGCAGAACGGCGAGGCCATCTTCACCATGTCGGCCTCGTTCCATGTGGGCGACGAGGGGCCCGAGCATCAGGATCAGATGCCCAACGTCCCGCCGCCCGCGGACCTGCCCGACGCCAAGGAGTCCATGAGCCCGGAACGGCTGTGGGCCATGCGCGAATGGGAGCACTGGGACATCCGCACCATCCCGCAGGACGAGGTGGACCGCCGTGGCGGCCTGGCCGCCCAGCAGCAGGTGTGGTTCCGCTACCGGCACCCGCTGCCCGACGACCCGCTGTTCCACGTGTGCACGCTCGCCTACATGAGCGATATGACCCTGCTCGGCTCCTCGAAGGTCATCCACCCCGACGAGCCCACCCAGAACGCCTCGCTCGACCACGCCATGTGGTTCCTGCGCCCGTTCCGCGCCGACGACTGGCTGCTCTACGACCAGCAGTCGCCCTCGGCGGGCGCGGGCCGGGCGCTGACCGGCGGCCGGATCTGGAACCAGGCCGGGGAACTGGTGGCGGTCGTCATGCAGGAGGGGCTGACCCGCACCCTGAAGGATCCGCAGGCGCAGTCGTACCCGCCCGGAACCGCCTGAGCGACAAACGAATCGAGCACGCCGCCGGTGGAATCCGGCGGCGCGCTCGTTGTTTCGCGATCAGGCGGTCTGCACCCGCAGGTGACACACGACGGTGTCGTTCATCTTGCGCAGCACCCGTTCCAGCTCGTCGCTGCGATGGCTGGGCAGCACGTGATTCCATCCGGCGGGCGGCTCGACCTCCGCGATCACCACCACCTTGCGGCGCCCGGCGAAATGGTCGGCGACGTAGCGCGCCACCGGGCCGCCGACGGTCGAATCGCCGTCCTCGAGCAGGACCAGGCGCACGTCCGGATGCCAGGTCTCCCATTCCTTGGTGAAGACGGTGATGTTCTCGCCCGGCAGGCACACGTGCACCGCGGTCACGTCCCGGCCCAGCGACATCGCCGCCGAGAGCGCCTCCCGGCTGAGCTCCGACACCTCCGACACCGGCACCACGATCGCGGTCTCGGTGGCCTTCGGCTCGGCGGGCACGCAGCCCGCGCCCCGGCAGCCGTCGATGCGGGTGTAGATGGTCCGAATCCGTTCCATGGCGGCCACCAGCAGCGGCAGCACCACCACGATCATCCACGCGCCCTCGGTGAATTTCATTGCGGTGGTGACGATCAGCGCCACGAAGGTGAGCGCCGCGCCGAAACCGTTGAGGACGGCACGCCACTGCCGGCCCGGGCCACGCACCGCCAGCCAGTGCCGGACCATCCCGGCCTGGGCGATGGTGAAGCCCACGAACACGCCGATCGCGAACAGCGGCACCAGTGCGTTCATATCGCCGCCGGAGCCGACCAGCAGCACCGCCGACGAGATGCCCAGCGTGAGCACACCGAAGCGGTACACCTGCCGCTGTGAGCTCACCGCGAACCGGTGCGGCAGGCTGTTGTCGTCGGCGAGGATCTTGGTCAGTGTCGGCAGGCCGCCGTAGGAGGTGTTGGCGGCCAGGGCCAGCAGGATCACCGTCGCGAATTGCACGATGTAGTAGGCGATGCCGTGACCGAGCGCGGCTTCGGTCAGCTGCGACAGGACGGTGGTGCCCTCGATCGGGTGAATCGCGAACTTGCCGATCAGGGTGGCCAGTCCGATCAACATGACGCCGAGCAGCGCACCGAGCGCCACCTCGGCCCGCTGCGCGCGCTTGACTTTGGGCTCGGCGAAGCTGGGTACGGCGTTGGCGATGGCCTCGACACCGGTCAGCGCCGCACAGCCGCTGGAGAACGCCTTGAGCAGCAATAGGATTCCGATGGTGCGCGCGTTCTCGGAGACCGCGGCGCCGGTGGCGACGGTCGCCGGTTCCGTGCGCAGCAGCCCGGCGACGATCACGGTGAGGATGCCCAGCACGAACACCACGGTCGGGGCCATGAAGGCGCGGGCGCTCTCGCGGATGCCGTAGAGATTGAGCACCGTGATGCCCGCCAGCACCGCCAGGCAGATCCAAACCGTGTAGGGGAACAGCTGTGGGAACGCCGATGTCAGTGCGGCCACACCCGCGGCGATGGATACCGCGACGTTCAGCACGTAGTCCACGATCAGTGACGCCGCGGCCACCAGACTGGTTCGCCGCCCGAGCCGTGCCTTCGCCACAGCGTACGCGCCGCCGCCGTTCGGGAAGGCCGCGATGACCTGCCGGTAGGAGGCGATCAGGACCGCCAGCAGCACCACGATCGCCAGCGTGACCGGCACCGTGAAGCCCAGTCCGGCCGCACCCGCGGCGGCCAGGACCAGCACGATCGCCTCGGGTCCGTAGGCGACCGAGGCCATCGCGTCGAGCGAGAGCCCGGCCAGCCCTGTAGCCACCGTCAGCCCGTACATGGACCGACTCGGACCACGCCGGGATCGCGTCCGGCTGTTCGAGGACGGGGAACGCAGGAGGGAAGGCCGCGTCTGCCGATGGTGCGATGAGGTCTGCCCGGGCCGTGACGTCGGCTGCCCGGAGCGGGATTCGGTCAGCCCGGGCTGCGCGGAGGGGGAATGGTCTCCGCCGCGCGGCCCGGGCGAGGTTTGCGGAAGTACATCGGTCACATCCGCGAGTGTTCACCCGAAATCCCCGGTGGACACGCGTCCTGACGAAACCCTGACGCCCTGGGTGAGCAGGGCCACACACCCCGGCAAACGTATGCTCGACGGCGTGAAACCGACGATTGGTGTGCTGGCCCTGCAGGGCGATGTGCGCGAACACCTGCACGCTCTCGAGGCCTGTGGTGCGGAGGCGGTCCCGGTGCGCCGGGAATCCGAGCTCGCCGCCGTCGACGGACTGGTCATCCCCGGTGGCGAATCCACCACCATCAGCAAACTGCTGGAAGTCTTCGAGCTGCTGGAGCCGCTGCGGCAGCGGCTGCGCGACGGCCTGCCCGCCTACGGGTCGTGCGCGGGCATGATCCTGCTGGCCTCGGAGGTGCTCGACACCCGCCCGGACATGCAGGCGCTGCACGGCATCGATATGACGGTGCGCCGCAATGCCTTCGGTCGTCAGGTCGATTCCTTCGAGACCGATCTGGATTTCGCGGGCCTCACGGACGGACCGGTGCGGGCGGTGTTCATCCGCGCGCCGTGGGTGGAGCGCGCCGGTGCCGGCGTCGAGGTGCTGGCGCGAGTGCCGTCGGGTCCGGCCGCGGGCCGGATCGTGGCGGTGCGGCAGGGCAATGTCATCGCCACGTCCTTCCATCCGGAGGTAACCGGTGATCTGCGGGTCCACAGGCTGTTCGTCGACACCGCGGTGCGTCCGCGCGCCGGGGTCTGACGTACGCTCGAATGTCGGAAACCATTCAGCCCCCTGAAACGAGGAAGTAGGGAATGAGCGGCCACTCCAAATGGGCCACCACCAAGCACAAGAAGGCCGGGATCGACGCGAAGCGCGGCAAGCTCTTCGCCAAGTTGATCAAGAACATCGAGGTGGCGGCCCGCACCGGTGGTAGTGACCCGGACGGCAACCCGACGCTGTACGACGCCATCCAGAAGGCGAAGAAGTCGTCGGTGCCCAACGACAACATCGAGCGCGCGCGCAAGCGCGGCGGCGGTGAAGAGGCGGGCGGCGCGGACTGGCAGACCATCATGTACGAGGGCTACGGCCCCAGTGGTGTCGCCCTGCTGATCGAATGCCTCACCGACAACCGCAACCGCGCGGCCGGCGAGGTGCGTCTGGCCGTCACCCGCAACGGCGGCAATATGGCCGACGTCGGTTCGGTGTCGTACCTGTTCTCCCGCAAGGGTGTCGTGGTGCTGGACAAGGCCGGGCAGTCCGAGGACGACATCCTCGATGTGGTGCTCGACGCGGGCGCCGAGGAGATCAACGACCTGGGCGACGAGTTCGAGGTGATCTCCGAGCCGGGCGACATGATCGCGGTGCGTTCCGCGCTGCAGAAGGCCGGGATCGACTACACCTCCGCCGAGTCCGGCTTCCAGCCGTCGGTGACCGTGCCCGCGGACGTGGACCTGGCCCGCAAGGTGTTCAAGCTGGTCGACGCGCTCGAGGACAGCGACGACGTCCAGAACGTCTACACCAATGTCGACATCAGCGACGAGGTGCTGGCCGAGCTCGACGCCTAGCGTCCGCTCTCACGAACCGGCATCGGCTCTCACGACGCGGGCCGCTTCCCTTCCGGGAGGCGGCCCGCGTCGCGTCTTCGCGGTGTGAGCGCTGGATCCGGCCCCCGACCGGCCGTGTCGATGGACAATGTCGCGGCGGGGGTCCGTTAGACTCTCGAACAGTTGTTCGTTCACGGTGAGAGGGGTTTCGGTGCGGGTGATGGGCGTCGACCCCGGGCTCACCCGGTGCGGTCTGTCCATGGTGGTCGGAGCTCTCGGCCGGCAGGTGTCCATGCTGGAGGTCGGCGTGGTGCGCACCCCACCGGAAATGGATCTGGCGCAACGGCTTCTGCGGGTCTCCGACGCCGCCGAGGCCTGGATGGACAATCACCGGCCCGAAGTCGTCGCCATCGAACGGGTCTTCTCCCAGAACAATGTCCGCACCGCCATGGCCACCGCGCAGGCGGGCGGCGTGATCGCCCTCGCGGCCGCGCGCCGCGGGATCCCGGTGCACTTCCACACCCCGTCGCAGGTGAAAGCCGCGGTCACCGGCAACGGTTCGGCGGACAAGGCGCAAGTGACCGCGATGGTGACCCGTATCCTCGGGCTGTCCGTCGCACCGAAACCCGCCGACGCCGCCGACGCGCTCGCCCTGGCCATCTGCCATTGCTGGCGGGCGCCCATGCTGGATCGCATGGCCAAGGCGGAGGCGATGGCCGAGAAGCAGCGGCGGCTGTACGAGGAAAGGCTTGCCCAGCAACGCGGTAACGGCCGCCCTCCGCGCAGCGGAGACGGCCAGCGCGGTGCTGGTTCCCAGCGTGGTGAATCTCCGAATCGGAAGGCGGTAACGCGGTGATCGCGTCGGTGCGCGGCGAGGTGCTCGAGATCGGGCTCGACCATGTGGTGATCGAGGCGGCGGGAGTCGGCTACCGGCTCAACGCCACCCCGGCGACCCTGGCCGGATTGACCCGCGGCGAGGATTCCCGCCTCTACACGACCATGATCGTGCGCGAGGACTCCATGACGCTGTTCGGCTTCGCCGACACCGAGGCGCGAGAGTTGTTCGGGCTGTTGCAGACCGTATCCGGCGTCGGCCCGAAGCTGGCCATGGCGGTGCTCGCGGTGCTGGAGCCCGAGGCGCTGCGCAAGGCGCTCGCGGAATCGAACGTGACCGCGCTGACCCGGGTGCCCGGTGTCGGCAAGCGCGGCGCCGAGCGCATGGTGGTGGAGCTGCGCGACAAGGTGAATCTGGTTCCGGTGCAGTCCGGTCCGCCCGGATCGGGTCCCGCGCCCATGGTCACGCCGGTGCGTGAGCAGGTGGTGGACGCGCTCATCGGTCTCGGCTTCCCGGCCCGGCAGGCCGAGGGCGCCGTCGACGCGGTGCTCGCCGACGAACCCGGCATCGGCACCTCCCAGGCGCTGCGCACGGCGCTGGGCCTGCTCGGCAAGAATCGATAACCGGTCATGGCAGAGGATTTCGACGACTTCGACGACGCGGGCTTCGACGCGGACGAATCCAGCGTCACCGCGAGCTATCTGCAGTCCGACGGCGAGATCGAGGCCAGCCTGCGCCCGAAGTCGCTCGACGACTTCATCGGCCAGCCGCGGGTGCGCGAACAGCTGGCCCTGGTGCTGCGCGGCGCGAAACTGCGCGGCGGCACCCCCGACCACGTCTTGCTGTCGGGCCCACCGGGTCTGGGCAAGACGAGTATGGCCATGATCATCGCCGGTGAACTCGGCACCGCCCTGCGCCTCACCTCCGGCCCCGCCCTGGAACGCGCCGGCGACCTCGCCGCCATGCTCAGCAACCTGGTCGAGGGCGACGTCCTCTTCATCGACGAGATCCACCGCATGGCGCGCCCCGCCGAGGAAATGCTGTACCTCGCGATGGAGGACTTCCGCGTCGACGTGGTGGTCGGCAAAGGCCCCGGCGCCACCTCGATTCCCCTCGACATCGCCCCGTTCACCCTGGTCGGCGCGACCACCCGCTCGGGCGCGCTGACCGGCCCGCTGCGCGACCGGTTCGGTTTCACCGGCCACATGGACTTCTACGAGCCGCTCGAACTGCAGCAGATCCTCGAACGCTCGGCCCGAATCCTGGGCGTACGCCTGGAATCCGACGCCGCCGCCGAGATCGCCGGACGTTCCCGTGGCACGCCGCGTATCGCGAACCGCCTGTTGCGCCGCGTGCGCGACTACGCGGAAGTCAAGGCCGACGGCCTCGTCACTCCCGAAATCGCCCACGCCGCACTCGCGGTGTACGACGTCGACTCCCTCGGCCTCGACCGCCTGGACCGCGCCGTCCTGAGCGCCCTGATCCGCAGCTTCAACGGCGGCCCGGTCGGCGTGTCCACCCTGGCCGTCGCCGTCGGCGAGGAAGCGACCACGGTCGAGGAAGTCTGCGAACCGTTCCTGGTGCGAGCAGGTTTGGTGGCCCGCACACCCCGCGGCCGCATCGCCACCGCCGCCGCCTGGGAGCACCTGGGCTTGGTCCCGCCCCCGGACCTGGTCTTCGGTTCCATCGAGGTGCGGCGGCACGAACCGCAGATGGACCTGTTCGAGCCGTAGGGCGGTGCCGCACCGGCCGTCTCGCGACAGCCGGTGCGCGTCGCGCGCCGTCAGCCCACGGTGAGAACCAATTTGCCGACGGTGTGGCCGGTTTCGCCCAGGGCGTGCGCCGCGGCGGCCTCGGCGAGCGGGAACACTCCCGCGAGGGCGGGCCGCAACGCACCGGTCTCGGCGAGCTCGCGCAGCGCGTTCATGCCCGTGTGATCGGCCTCGACCAGCATGACCGCGGCCCGGACGCCGAGTTCCTCGGCCGCGGCCTTCAGATGGTCGGTGCCCAAGGCGCGCAACGTGACCAGGAGGCCGCCGGGGCGCAGGGTCCGCAGTGAGCGCAGCGCGTGGTCGGCGTCGATGGGGTCGAGAACCACATCGATATCGCGCAGCCTCTCGGCGAAATCGGTGGTGCGGTAGTCGAGTACCTCGTCCGCGCCGATGCTCCGCAGGAAATCGTGATTGGTCGCGCTCGCGGTGCCGATCACGGACGCGCCGCGGGCCTTGGCGATCTGTACGGCGAAGTGGCCCACGCCCCCGGCGGCGGCGTGGATCAGGACCCGCTGCCCGGCCACGACATTCGCGGTGTCGACCAGGGCTTGATAGGCGGTCAGTGCCGCCAGCGGGATCGCGGCCGCCTCCGGGTGCCCCAGATTGGCGGGCTTGCGGGCGAAGGCGCGGGCCGGTGCGGTGACGAATTCGGCCGCCGCGCCGTGCCCGTGCGGGTACGGCAGCATGCCGAACACCTCGTCACCGGGCTCGAACAGGGTGACGCCGACACCGGTGGCGACCACCTCGCCCGAGACGTCCCAGCCCAGCACGGACGGGGGTGCGGGCAGGAACAGCCCCGCGCGGGCACGGTGCCCCCAGTCGGTCGGGTTCAGCGCGGTGGCGCGAACCCGGACCAGCAGCTCGCTCGGACCGGGCTGGGGCACCGGCACTTTCACCTCGTGCAGGACCTCGGGTCCGCCGAGCACGTCCTGTCCGATGGCCGTCATGGTGGTGGGGAGGGTGTAGTCCTTGTCGCTCATGCCTCTCAGCCTGCCGTCAGGGGCGGGCCCGGGAAATGGCATGATCGCCATTATTCGATAGGATCGTGCCATGGAGTCGGAGGTTGCTCGGCCGCACACCGTGGTGGTGCTGGCGCTCGACGGGGTGTATCCGTTCGAGCTCGGCATCCCGAACCGGGTGTTCGGGACCGCGGACGGGCGGTACCGGGTGATCACCTGCTCGCTCGACGGTCGACCGGTGCGCAGCAGCTCGGACTTCGATATCGCGGTGGCGCACGACGCGCGCGTGCTGGAAAACGCGGACACCGTGGTGATTCCGCCGTGCGATGTGAATCCGATCCTGGAACAGGGACTGCCGCACGAGGTTTCGGCGGCGCTGGCGTCGATCCGTCCCGGTACGCGACTCGTGTCCATCTGCACCGGCGCTGTCGTGCTCGCCGCGGCCGGACTGCTCGACGACCGGCCCGCCACCACCCACTGGAACATCGCCGACCGCTTCCAGCGAGCCCTTCCGGGCATCCGCGTCGACCCCAACGTGCTCTACGTCGACGACGGCGACCTCCTGACCTCCGCGGGCGCGTCCGCCGGAGTCGACTTGTGCCTGCACCTGATTCGCGGCGACCACGGCAGCGAGGTCGCGAACGCCGTCGCGCGGCGGTGCGTCGTCCCGCCGTGGCGCGAGGGCGGGCAGGCGCAATTCATCGAGCAGCCGGTCCCGCCGCCGACAGCCGCGGGCACGGCCGAGGCCCGGCAGTGGGCACTGGAAAACCTGCACCGGCCACTGACCATGGCCGACCTCGCCGATCGCGCGCGCATGAGCGGCCGCACCTTCGCGCGACGCTTCCGCGACGAGGTCGGGACGAGTCCCGGCCGGTGGCTGATCCAGCAGCGCGTGTTCCGGGCGCGCGAACTACTCGAATCCACAGAGCTTTCCGTGGACCGGATCGCCGGTGAGGTCGGGTTCGCGACCGGCGCCTCGCTGCGACAGCATCTGCACGAGGCGATCGGCGTCGCACCGCTGGCCTATCGCCGCACCTTCCGGAGCGAAGCGGTGCTCACCGGCGCGGGCGGCTGACCTCGCGAACCTCACGCAGGTGCTGTTCCATCGCCGCCGCCGCGCCCGGGCCGTCGTGGGCCGCGACGGCAGTGTAGATGCGGTGGTGGCCGTCTATGGACAGGGCGCGGGCGTGGCGGGTGCGGTGGGAGAGGGCTCGGGTGCGGCGGGTCCAGTCGGTGGTCATGGTGCAGAGGGTTACCAGCAAGGGGTTCTGGGCGGCGCGGGCGAGGAGGGTGTGGAATTCGATGTCGAGGCGCAGGGATTCGGCGGGGGAGAGTGCGTCGCTGGAGCGGGCCAGGACGTCGTCGAGCGACAGCAGGTTGGATTCGACGGCGCGGAGCGCGGCCAGTTCGGCGATGCGCGGTTCCACCAGGTCGCGGAGTTCGATGGCGTGGCCGAGCTCGATATCGAGATCCGCGAGCCCGCCCGCGAGATCACCTGCCCGGCGCGGGTTCTCGATGACGGTGCTGCCCCGGCCCTGACGGCGTTCGATGAGCTGCTTGGATTCCAGCTCGAACATGGCCTGCCGCAACGAGGATCGCGACACGCTCAAGCCGGCCGCCAGCTCGCGTTCCGGCGGCAGCCGATCCCCGGCCCGCAGTTCCCCGCGGGTGATCAAACCCTCCAGGTGCGCCGCGACCTCCGCGCTGACGCTGCGTGCGCGCCGGCGGAGCGGCGGAATCGATGCCGTCACGCCCCGAGTCTAAATCCCTTCCCAGGCAGACCATTTCGGGTAGGTAAAACGGCAGTTACGTTAGGTTTCGTGGCCCCGCACCGCCGGTCGGGCCGACTTATGGTCGGCATATCGGATGGTCCGACCAATGCTGGCCGGGTAGGGAAGGTAGGGCGCGTGACGTCGATTGTGCGGGGGTTCGCCCCGGCGTTTCCGGTACTGCAACCGGGGGCGGGGATAGGGGACGCCGGGTATCTGCCGGTCGACCCCACGGCGGTGCTGTGGGGGCGGCTGCCGCGAGTCGGCGACAAGCCGGTGGCGACCGTCGAGGCGGGCGGGACCATCGTGGTCGACACCGTGAGTCACGAAGGGATTCTGGAGGATCAGGGGTCCGATCCGCTGGTCTACTTCGGGCGGCACGGGGTCGAGCGGGACCAGGTGCTCGCCGACGCGATCGAGGTGGCCGGAACCCGCCGGCGGGACTCGCTGGCGGGGCCGCACATCATCACCGGGCCGATCGCGGTCGCGGGCGCGAAACCGGGGGACCTGCTCGCAATCCGGATCGACGCGCTGGCCATGCGTGCGCCCTATGGCGTCGTATCCACTCGGCACGGACGTGGTGTGCTGGCAGACAAGCCCGGGTTCGACGGCAATTACGGGCAGTTCTGTGCCGTCGAAGAGCGGGGCGGGGCCTGGTACGGGACGATGCCGCTGCATCCGGATCGGCCGGGGCAGGCCGGGTTTCCGCTGCACCCGTTCCTGGGCATCATCGGCGTCGCGACCGATACGGATACGCGGGTGTCGTCGGTGCCGCCCGGGGCGCACGGCGGCAATATCGACATCCGGAGGCTGACGGCGGGGGCGACACTGTTTCTGCCGGTGCAGGTCGCGGAGGCGCTGTTCTATATCGGGGATCCGCACTTCGCCCAAGGGAACGGGGAAGTGGCGCTCACCGCGCTGGAAGCGCCGCTGCGGGCCACGTTGACGGTCGATGTCATTCCGGCGGCCCAGGTCGCGGCCGGGCTGGGGCGGGGAATCGGACCGTTCGCGGCTTCACATGGGTTATTGATCCCGACGGGTTTGAGCGAGGATCTGAACCAGGCGCTGGAACTGTGTGTCCGGAACGCCATCGAGCTGGTGGTGTCGCTGTTCGACGCGGATCCGCAGCAGGCGTATCTGTATCTCAGTGCCGCGGCGGATTTCACTATCTCGCAGGCTGTGGACCAGGTGCGGGGTGTGCACGGTGAGGTGCGGGTGGCGGACTTCGCCGGTCATGCCGCTACCGAGCTGGCCAGGCGCGTGCTGGCGAGGGTTTGATGACGGCGGCACGCGAATCGGCCGAGCAGACAGCCGAGTTCGATCCCCGGGTGTGGCGGGAGCGGGGCGCGCCGCTGGTTGCCGCTACCGGTGACGGGGTGCTCAGTGGACACACCGTGGCGGTGAAGGATCTTTACGCTGTCGCCGGGTATCCACTCGGCGGCGGGGTCCCGGAGTTTCTGGGAGCGCCCATGGATGCGCATGCACCGGTCGTCGCCTCTCTGCTTGCGGCCGGGGCGGATATCGCCGGGATCGCGCAGACCGATGAATTCGCCTACAGCATCACCGGCGGCAATGGGCGCTATGGGATGCCGATCAATCCGGCTGCTCCGCAGCGGATTCCGGGTGGATCATCGAGCGGATCCGCGGTGGCGGTCGCACGCGGGGAGGCCACCATCGGGTTGGGAACCGACACGGCGGGATCGATTCGGGTGCCCGCGGCGTATCAGGGGCTGTGGGGGATGCGAACCACGCACGGGAGCATCTCCACGGCGGGACTACTGCCGCTGGCGGAGTCCTTCGACACCATGGGCTGGATGACACGGGACCTGGACACGCTGCGAGCGGTCGCGGAATGCCTGCTACCCGAACAGAATTCGGGACCCTACGAGCTCATCGTCGACCCAGACTTGTGCGCTGTGGCCGATGCCGAGGTCTCCGAAGCCGGCTTGAAGGCGGCCCGGCAGCTCGGTGCGGTCGACTACCGCCTGAACGCCGACCTCGAATCGTGGTTCACGGCATTCCGGACAGTGCAGGCGTTCGAAGCCTGGAGGAACCACGGCACGTGGATCTCGGCGCATCCGGGTTCGCTGGAATCGGAAGTGGCGCAGCGGTTTCACATCGCCTCGACAGTTACTGCGGAGGACGCGTGCTCGGCGCGCTCGGTGCTTCGGGATGCGGCGGGCGTGCTTCGGGATGCCTTGCGTGGGCGTTTTCTTGTGTTGCCGACGGTCGCTACGCTTCCGCCGCTTCGGGTGGCATCCGCTGGGGCGTTGGAGTCGGGGCGGGCGCGGACGTTGCATTTGACGTGTTTGGCGTCGATTGTGGGCGGGCCGGCGGTTAGCTTTCCCTTGGCGAGGATCCGGGGAATTCCGAGTGGTTTGTGTTTGGTTGGGGCGCCCGGTACGGATTTGAATGTGATTTCGATATTGGGTGAAAAGATAAGGGATACTGGACATTTCGGGTTCCCGGCGTGATCGAACCGGCGTAAAATTGGGGCATGGATTCGAATGGGGTGACACTCGACGACTGCGGTATCGCTGAACTGGCGGCCGCGGTGGCGACCCTGACCGGATCTGTTCAGGGTGGGAAGATGGTGGAGTTCTCCGACGAGGATGTTGTGTCGTTGATGCGGCAGCTCGAAACCTGTAAGCGTCAGCTCGCCGCTCTGGATACCCCTCTGATCATCGAAGCCGGAGAACGGTCGCTGCATTCGCGCAGTGGCGCGGGGAAGATGGTGCCGTTTCTGCGTCACACCCTCGGGCTGTCCCGTTATGACGCGTCGGTGCGGGTGAAGGTCACTCACCACTGTGGGGAATTCGTGCAGCAGACGGGCCATGTCGCGCCGCCGGTGTTGCCTATGGCGGCTGAAGCGTTTGCGGCGGGTGAGATTTCGCGTGATCATGTGCGTCACATCATGGATGTGATGAACCACCTGCCCCTTGATGTTCCCGCTGAGGCTCGTGCTGAGGCCGAGCAGATCCTGGTCGATTACTCCCGTAACGGGTGGCCGGATGATCTGTTGAAGATCGGGCGTGACATTCTCGCGCGCTTGGATCCTGATGGGAAGGTCGTCTCCGACGCGGATCGTCGTCGCCGTCGCGGGATCACGTTGTGCCGTCCCGGTGTGGACGGGATGACGCGGATCGAAGGGTGGATCACCCCCGAGCTGCGGGCGCTGCTGGACGCTGCTTTTGCGAAGCTGGCGCGGCCCGGTATGTGCAACTTGGAGGACGCTGAGAGCCCGACCGCGCGTGACGGTTTCATCGAGAACGCGGTCCTGGATGCTGCTGCCGGTCGTGACCGTCGTGATGCGGGGCAGCGCACCCACGATGCGTTGTTCGCGTTGCTGCAGCCCGGTGTGGATGTGAGTGATCTGGGTTCGCATCGTGGGATGCCGGTCCAGGTTGTGTTCACGATGAGCTTGTCGGATTTCGAGAATGGGACCGGGGTCGCCACCACCGCCTCCGGGACCCAGGTGTCAGTCGCCGAGGCGATGAAGATGGCCGCGGACTCGCACCCGGTGATCGCGGTTCTCGACGGCGACGGGATGCCGCTGTATCTGCAACGCTCCCGCCGCACCGCCAGCGAAGCCCAACGCCTCGCACTCCTGGCCCGCGACAAAGGATGCACCCGACCCGGGTGTGAGCAACCAGCCAGTATGTGCGCAGCCCACCACATCACCGACTGGGCCAAGGGCGGGCCGACCGATATCGACAATCTGGCGTTCGCGTGCGATCACTGCCACGCGTTGATCAATGATGGCCCGGATGGGTGGAAAACCGTTGTGATGGGTAAAGATTCGCCCTACGCGGGCCGAACGGGGTGGATCGCTCCGAAGAGTGTTGATCCCACCGGCACCCCGCGTGTGAACGATCGTCATCACGTGGGGCAGGTGATCGCTGCTGCGGTCGATTCGAGTTGCCGGCAGTGGCGCTC
The DNA here is from genome assembly GCF_050956485.1 of Nocardia sp. CA-145437. Lineage (NCBI taxonomy): Bacteria > Bacillati > Actinomycetota > Actinomycetes > Mycobacteriales > Nocardiaceae > Nocardia > Nocardia sp. CA-145437. The sequence goes on from NZ_CP191204.1 coordinate 3,039,126, forward strand.
ACGGGTGTCGTCGAAACCGAGCCGTTCGTGCCTGACCGGCGTGCGCAAAGCTACGCGGGGTGTGGTCACCTCGCCTGCCCTGCCGGACTGGGGCTGACGCCGGGCCGGGAACCGCTACCCGCCGCCCCCGGCCCACGGACTACACGCATCACGAGAGAGAAGACCCGAAGAACCCTTGGACGACAAGCCACTTCGAGAAGCCCACCCGCCGCTGTCCCCCTACACCGGGACGATGCACGGCCGAACCTCGAGGAGGCTGGTAGGTGAGGGAGCTTCGTAAACTCGGCCACCCTCTCTTCCTGCTCCTGTCTTCTCCGGTGGGGGCTGGTAGGTGAGGGGCCCTCGCAAGCTCGGCCACCCTCTCTTCCTTCTCCTGTCTTCTCCGGTGGGGGCTGGTAGGTGAGGGAGCCTCGTAAACTCGGCCACCTCTCTTCCTGCTCCTGTCCTCTCCGGTGGCGGCTGGTAGGTGAGGGAGCCTCGTAAACTCGGCCACCTCTCTTCCTGCTCCTGTCCTCCCCGGTGGGGGCTGGTAGGTGAGGGGCCTCGCAAGCTCGGCCACCCTCTCTTCCTTCTCCAGGCGTCTTTTATCTTTGAGTTTCTCTGTCTTTGGGTTTTCGTTCTTAGGGTTCGGCTCGAGTCCCGACAAGCTCCCGAACCCGAGTGGTCCGAGCCGTCAAACGCCCACCCTTGAACACATAGTTCCGGTCAGGCCGATCGAGTAGCGCGTCAGCAACGCGATAGGTCGACAGCACCACGAGATCAGCCTCAGCCCCCACCCGCACGCCATATCGATCCGCGATCCCGATGGTCCGCGCGGCCTCAGTAGTGGCCATCCCGAGAATCCGATTCAAGTCCTCGGGCCCCGACAAATGCCCGGTCTGAGCCAGGAATAGCCCGATATCGAGCATGTCGGCATTCCCATACGGCGTGAAGGCGTTCCGAATGTTGTTGGACGAGTACGCAGTGGTCACCCCGGCCTCCCACAGCTCCCGAATCGGCGCGATCCCACGACGCACATTGGCGACGTCCGACCGACCACCCAGATGCATGTCCGTCGCAGGAAGTGGAACCACGGAGATCCCCGCGGAGGCGAGACGCTCGAGTGTCAGTGCACGATCCGATGGAGATCGACCGGCGAGGGACGTCATGTGCCCCAGCGTCACTCGACCATGACGGCTGGTGAGCTCGGTGACCGAGGCGATGTAGTCCGCCATGGCGTACCGCGGATCGGTGGCGTCGTCGGCGAAGTCGGCGTGAATGTCCAGGGGGACATCGAATTCGGCGGCCAGATCGAAGATGAGGTCGATGTGGCGGCGGCAGTTCTCCACAGTGCGCTCGTTGTACGCGCAGCCACCGAGTACATCAGCGCCCGCGTGCAGGCTTTCGCGCAGCAGGTCGAGAGTGCCGGGGGACTGGAGGATGCCCTCCTGGGGGAAGGCGACGATCTGGAGGTCCAGGCGGTCTCGGTACTCCTCGCGGAGGTCGAGCAGTGCGGTGACGCCGCGGAGACCGACGATCGGGTCGACGTCGGGGTGAGCGCGAATGGCGGTGGTGCCGTTGGCGATCGCCATGTCGAGTACGCGGCGGGCCCGGTCGCGGATGGCGGCCACGGTGAAGCCGCGTTTGAGTTCGGCGGTGACGCTGATGGCTCCGGCCAGGGTGCCGTCGGGATTGGACTTCTCGGCGTCCAGGAGTGCCTTGTCCAGGTGGACGTGGGATTCGACGAGGCCGGGGATGACTACGCGGCCGGCGCAGTCGATCTCCTCGGCGCCGCGCTCCGGGAGCTTGGGGCCGATCGCGACGATGGCGCCCTCGGAGATCGCGATGTCCACCAGGTCCGCGTCGTCGGCGATGCGGGCGGCCCGCAGCAGCAGATCCACCTGGCGCGGAGTCGAATCCGTCATGGCTACCTCCCGGAAACGAAAGTGACTCCGTTTGTATACGAGAGCCGTGTTTCGTCCGGGGGCGGCAATTGCTTCCCCGGTGTTACGAAGCGCGCGGAGCCGAACCGGGCTGTGGCGCAGGGTCTTCGGCGCGCTGCCGGAACCGGTAGGCGGTGGCGGCGTGGGCGATGTGGGCGGTGACCACGGCGGCGGCGCGGTCGGGGTCGCCGGCTTCCAGAGCGGCGCAGATCTGTTCGTGCTCGTGCCAGGAGTCGGTCGCGCGGCGGGGGAGTTCGACCGAGTAGACCCAGGCGATCTTCCAGCTCAGCTGCATGATCAGCTGCGCGAGCAGGGTACTTCCGGACGCCTCCGCGAGGACCTCGTGGAAGCGGCTGTTGAGGCGAGCGAGCTCGTCGAGACGGCCCGCACGCACGGCGTCCTGGCCGAGGGCCGTGAGCTCCTTCAGGCGGCCGAGCTGCTCCGGGGTGCGCCGGACGGCGGCGCGGGACGCGCACAGCGGTTCCAGGCGAGCCCGGATCTCCAGGAGGTCCGCGGCCTCGTCCTCGGTCAGTGCCGCCACGAAAACACCTGCGTAGGGCCGTGACGAGGCGAAACCCTCGGCTTCCAGGGTGCGCAGCGCCTCCCGGACCGGCACCCGGGACACCCCGTAGCTCTCCGCGAGCGCGTCCTCGGTCAGGCGCTGGCCGGGGGCGTAAGCGCCGCGAATGATGTCGTCACGGATGGCGCGACACAGTTGTTGCGGTGTCATACGCCCGGCGGTGCTGGTCACGGCAGCCTCATCAGGGATTCGGTGGAACAGGGAGTTGCATACGATCCATCGTGGCCTCGGCCGACGGGATGTGGCAAATCTACTGTATCCGCCCGAAAGTCACTGGACGGCCGTCGTATTCACGGGTCCGACTGCGCCACAGCGTTTTCGGGTCGCCGTCCTGCGGCAGTTTGTATACGATGCGGCCATTCTGTTCGGAAGGAACTCATGGATCTCGCGCATCTCGTGCTCCTGTTCGCCGCCGGAGTAGGGGCGGGCGTCTGCAATGCCATCGCCGGGGGCGGCAGTCTGCTGTCGTTCCCGGCGTTGCTGGCCACGGGGCTGCCGCCGGTCACGGCGACGGTCACCAACTCGGTGTCGGTCTGGCCCGGCTATCTGGGCGGGGCCGCCGCGCTGCGCAAGCGGCTCGACGAACACCGCACCCTGGTCCCGGGGCTGGTCCTCACCGGCGTGGTGGGCGCCACCGGCGGGGTGATCGCGCTGCTGGCCGCACCGCCCAAGGTGTTCGCGGCGCTGGTGCCCTATCTGATTCTCGCCGCCACCGCGCTGTTCGCGGCGCAGCCGCTGGTGTCGCGCAAACTGTCCGAGCACGGCGGGGACTCACGCCTGCGACTGTTCGCGGGCGTGTTCCTCGGCGCGGCTTACGGCGCGTACTTCAACGGGGGCATGGGGATCGTGCTGCTCACCGCGCTGGCCCTGGGGATCGATGCCTCGATCACCCGGCTCAACGGGTTGAAAAGCCTCCTCACACTCACGGTGTCGAGTACCGCGGTGATCGCGGTCGCGCTGTTCGGGCCCGTCGAGTGGTGGGCGGTCGCGGTGCTCGCCCCGGCCTGCCTGCTCGGCGGCGTTCTCGGCGCCCGGGTGGCGGATCGGCTGCGGCCGGGAGCCTTCCGGGCGGTGGTCATCGTGTTCGGCGTCGGGGCGGGCGCGGCCATGCTGCTGTCCTGACGTTGTTCGGCCCCCCCTCCGTTCTCCCTTCTCCTACGACACAGGTGGTGTATCTCATGAACGATCTCCTGCTCCGCGGCGGCCGGCCCTGGACGCCCGGTACGCCGGTCACGCTCGCCGACATCCTGATTCGCGACGGGCGGATCGCCGCGATCGGGGACGGGCTCACCGCCGACGGCGTCGAGTCCGTGGATCTGGCGGGGGCGCTGGTGCTCCCGGGCCTGGTGGACTCGCACTGCCACCTCGACAAGACCATGTACGGCGGGCCGTGGGTGCCGAACACCGGCGGCGGCACGCTCGCCGGGCGGATCGCCAACGGTGAGGGCCGCCGCGACGAACTCGGGCTGCCGAGCGCCGACTACGCGTCGAACCTGCTGGGGGCCATGGTGTCCGCGGGGACCGCGCACGTGCGCAGCCACATCGACATCGATCCCGAAGTCGGGTTGCGGGGCGTGGAAGCGGTGCGGGCGGCCGCGGCCCGGCACGCCGATCGGGTGGACGTCCAGCTCGTGGCCTTCCCCCAGGGCGGGTTGCTGACCCGGCCGGGCACTGCCGAGCTTCTCGAAGCCGCGCTCGCCGACGGGGTGGAGGTGGTCGGCGGGCTGGATCCCGCCGGGTACGACGGGAATCCGGCCGGGCAGCTGGATGTGCTGTTCGACCTCGCCGAGAAGTACGGGGCGGGCATCGACATCCACCTGCACGACCGTGGCGCGCTCGGCGCCTGGCAGTACGACCTGATCGTGGCTCGCACCAAGGCCACCGGTCTGGCGGGCCGGGTCACCATCAGCCACGCCTACGCGATGGGCGAGCTGGAGCCGGGCGAACAGCGCCGGATCGCGGAAAGCCTCGCCGAGGCCGGGGTTTCGATGGTGACCTGCGCCGTCGGGAGCGCGCCCGTGGTGCCGGTCCGGGTCATGCACGCCGCCGGGGCCGGGCTGGCCCTCGGCAATGACGGCATCCGGGACCTGTGGACCCCCTACGGTGACGGCGACATGCTGCGCCGGGTCATGCAGGTGGCGTTCCGGGATCGCCTGGTCTTCGACGAGGACATCGAACTGGCCCTGGCCGCGGGCACCTACGGGGGAGCGGCCCTGCTCGGGATCGAGGACTACGGGCTGCGGGAAGGCGCGACCGCCGACCTGTTCACGGTGGACGCCGAAACACCCGCTGCCGCCGTGGTTTCCGTGCCGCGACGTTCGCTGGTGGTCAAGCGTGGCCGCGTGGTCGCGCGGGACGGCCGCCTGCTCGGCGACTGACCGCCGAACTGATCCACGCTGATCGTATACGAAACAAGGGTGTAATCGCCTGGACCGCATTCGGCAACGAGCCGCCGATAGAAATGTGGACATGCGCACCACCGCCTCAACCACCGTCAAAGGCCAAGGCCCGGACGGGAATACGGATGCCACCGCGAGCGGGAATGCCACCGCCGCCGCCGACACCGTATACACCGACCAGGCCTTGGCCCTTCATCATGTGGGCCTGACCTTCGAGAACGGCACCCACGCGCTCGACGGCATCGATATCGCCATCCGGCCTGGCGAATTCGTCTCGCTGGTCGGTCCCTCCGGCTGCGGCAAGTCCACGTTGCTGCGACTGGCCGCCGGGTTCGAGAAGCCCACCGCCGGAACGATTTCCCTCGGCACCGGCAAGCTCGGTTACGTCTTCCAGGAGGCGACCTTGCTGCCGTGGCGGTCGGTGCTGCGGAATGTGGAGCTACCCGCCGAGCTCGCGGGCGTGGACAAGACGACTCGCCGGGCCGCGGCGAGGGAGGCGCTGGAGTTGGTCGGGCTCACCGGATTCGAGAACCACAAGCCGGCGCAGCTCTCCGGCGGCATGCGGATGCGCACCTCGATCGCGCGCGCCCTCACCGGAGCGCCCGAACTGTTCCTGTTCGACGAACCCTTCGGCGCTCTCGACGAGATTACGCGGCAACGGTTGAACGAGGAGGTGAGCGGGCTGTACCGGCGCTCGGGATTCACGGGAGTCTTCGTGACCCACTCGGTCGCCGAAGCGGTCTTCATGTCGACCCGGGTCATTGTGCTGACCGGGCGGCCCGGACGCGTAGCGGCCGATATCGCGGTGCCGCTGGACTTTCCGCGCTCGCCCGAGTTGCGGTACACGGCCGAGTTCGGCGCCGTCGCGGCGGAGGTCTCGGCGGCATTGCACGACGCCGAACGGGGCACCGCCCAGACGCTGGGGAGGGCGGCATGACCGCGGCCGCTGACAGCGAGATCGCTGTGTCCGGGTCGGACGAGCCGATCGCCGCATCCGTGGCGGGCGACCCGACGACGGTGCGTGAGGCGGGTGACCTGACGACGTCGCCCGATGACGGGGATGCGACCCCGGTATCCGAGGCGGCCGGCACCACGGCCGCGCCCGAAGCAGGCGGGCAGCCCGTGCGTCGAATCCGGAAGCCGCGCTGGCCCTTCGCGATCGCGCCGGTCCGGGTCTTCGCGCCCATCCTCGTGTTCGTGCTGGTCATGTCCGCGTGGTCGATCGCGAGCCACGTCCTGATCGCGCCGGAATCCCGGTTCCTGCTGCCGCCGCCGGAAGCGGTGGTGTCCAAGGGGCTGCTCGACGCCGCCACCCGCGCCGAGATCCTGCAGGCGCTGGGCGCGACCGTGCAGATCGCGCTGGTGGGCCTGGTGATCGCGATCGTGCTCGGCGTCACCTTCGCGGTGATCATGAGCCAGGCCCGCTGGGCCGAGTACTCGCTCTACCCGTACGCGGTCATCCTGCAGACGATTCCGGTGCTCGCCGTGGTGCCGTTGTTCGGATTCTGGTTCGGCTACGAGTTCGGCAGCCGGGTGATCGTCTGCGTCATGGTGTCGCTGTTCCCGGTCATCACCAACACCCTGTTCGGCCTGAAATCGGTGCAGCCTTCCGAGCATGATCTGTTCACCCTGCACGGCGCCAACCGGTGGCAGCGCCTGCTGAAACTCCAGCTCCCCGCCGCCCTCCCGGCCATGATCTCCGGCTTCAAGATCTCCGCGGGTATGGCCGTGATCGGCTCCATCGTCGCGGATTTCTTCTTCCGCCAGGGCAATCCGGGCATCGGTCGCATGATCGACGTCTACCGGCAGCGGCTCGCCACCGAGGAACTGCTCACCGCGCTGCTGTTGTCCTCCCTCGTCGGCCTGATCCTGTTCTGGATCTTCGACTTCCTCGCCGGACGCGTGGACCGCGCCCACGGCAAGCGCGCTCGCCGCTAGCAGCACCACGGTGTCTCAACTGCACCGTGTCTCAACGCCACTGTGTCTCAACAGCACCGTGTCTCAACCCCACCGTGTCTCAACCCACTGTGCCCAACCCAAGGAATGCTCGTGAAGAAACGTGTCCTCGCTGCTGCCGCGCTCGCCGGTAGCGTCCTGCTCACCGCCGCCTGCGGTGGGGGAGCCACCACCCCCAAGCCCACCGGGCAGGGCGCGCTGGCCGGGGTCTGTCCGGCCACCGTCGTCATCCAGACCGACTGGTTCGCGACGCCCGAACGCGCCGCCGCGTATCAGCTGGTCGGCCCGAACGGCACCGTCGACGCCAAGAAGGGCGCCTACTCCGGCCCGCTCGGCGACACCGGCGTGAATGTCGAAGTGCGACTGGGTGGCCCGTTCCTCGGTGGGCAGCCGGTACCCGCCCAGATGTACCAGGACACCTCCATCACCCTCGGCCTGGTCCCCACCGACGAGCAGGTCCGCGCCGCCGCCAAGTTCCCGCTCACCGGCGTCTTCGCGTCCCTGCAGAAGAACCCGCAGATCGTCATGTGGGATCCGGCCACCTACACGGTCAACTCGTGGAAGGACGTGCCCGGCACCAACGCCCCGATCCTGTACTCCGAGGGCAAGATCTACATGGACTACCTGATCGCCCACGGAGACGTGAAGAAGGAACAGGCCGACGCCTCCTACGACGGCACCCCCAGCCGCTTCGTCGCCGAACACGGCCGCGTCATGCAACAGGGTTACGTCTCCAACGAGCCCTACCGCTGGGAACACGACGTCAAGGGCTGGCAGAAGGCCACCGGCCACCTCCTGGTCGCCGACGCCGGCTACGAGAGCTACCCCCACGCCTGGTCGGTCCGCAGCGGCGAACTCGACAAACTCCGCCCCTGCCTGCAGAAACTCGTACCCCTGCTGCAGCAGGCCGAAATCGACTACGTCACCAACCCCGAACCCACCAACCAGGCCCTGCTCCACATCGCCCAGACCATCCCCGACGGCCCGCCCATGTCCGCCGCGGGCAACACCGACTCGGTCAAGGTGCAGCTGCAGGAGAAGATCGTCGCCAACGGCCCCGGCAACACCCTCGGCAACTTCGACCTCGACCGCGTCACCCGGTCCATCGCCCAGGTCACCCCGCTGCTGAAGGCCCGCGGCCGCGAGGTCCCCGACAATCTGACGGCGACCACCCTGGTCACCAACGAATTCATCGACCCCGCACGAGGACTCAAACAGCAGGGCTGAACTCGAGCAGCGCGGTTGAATTCGAGCAGCGCGGTTGGGCTCGTGTAGCGGGGTTGAACTCGAGCCGGCGGGCCGACAGAAAGCGGTCGGGACAGCAGTCAGGAAGAGGGCAGTCAAGAAAAGAAGAGGGCAGTCAAGAAAAGTAGTCAGAAAAGGGGCTTCAAGAACAGCAGTCAGGAGTGTGCGCGGGGCTGATGTGGCTCCGCGCGCACCGCTTCGAGTTGGCGGACCACCAGGTCCAGGAAGGCGTCGACCTCGTCGAGGTGGTAGGCGGGATCGCCGATGGGCGCGAGGTGGAAGGTGATGGCCCGGACCTCGTCCGGGGTGAGGCCGTTGGGGCCGTGATGGGCGAGGGTGGCGGCCAGGCGGTCCAGGAACGCCCCCACCTCCTCGGCTCGATAGCCGCGGAAACCGTAAGGGGGAGTGGAGAATTGGATGTGCAGGACGTCGTCGGGGGTGAGCTGGTCGTGGGTGCGGCTCACGGGCTGGTGGGTCCGGCCCAGGCGTAGGTACTCCAGTTCCATGCACAGCCGGTCGAGGAAATCGTCGACCTGTTCGATGTCGTAACCGTGTTGCCCGGGTGGGGGACCGTCGAATTCGACGAGCCGGATCTCGGCGACGGTCAGATGGTCGTGGCCCGCCATGGTGTCGGCGATGCGCGCGCAGAAGGCGTCCACCTGGGCGGGGTGGTAGCCGTGCGGCCCGTGCGGTGCGGGGCCGAACCGGCGGCGGCGGACGTCCTCAGGGGTCACTCGCCCCATTGTGCCAAGAGCTTCGTGTCCGAATTACTTCCGCCCCTTGCGGATCCGGCGGCACCGGACATACGGGTCTGTTTGTACACGGGTCTCACCGCCTGCCGGATCGCCGCCTCAGTGCTTGCGCACGCCGTCGATGAGCAGCGCTCGGATGGCATGGCTGAGATTGTCCACCGCCTGCGGGTCGGGGGTGCGGATGCCGTGCACGATGGCCGCCAGCAGCATGCCGGTGACCGCGCGCGCGGTGTTCACGGTGTCGAGATCCGCACGCAGATAACCGTGCTCGACCCCGTGCTCGAGGTATCCGGCGGTCAGGGCGTCGGCGGTGTCGAGCAGGCCGTAGAGCCGCTCGGTCAATTCGGAGTCGATCCCGGTGGCCTGGAACAGCAGCAGCTGCGCCACCCGCCGGTCCTCCAGGAAGATCCGGTTGAGCGCGTCGCCGATCCGGTCCACCTGCGCCCGGTACTCCTCGAGACTGTCGGCCGCGTCGGGGGCGTTGTCGGTGCCCAGCGCTTCGATGATCCGCGCGGCCAGGTCGTCGATGACGTGGTCGATGATGTCGCGTTTGTTCTCGAAGTACCGGTAGAAGGTGCCGTGCCCGATGCCGAGCTCCGCGGCGATATCGGCGATGCCGGTGGCGTGATAGCCCTTCTCGGCGAAACACGCGAACGCGGTGTCGATGATCTCCCGGCGGAGTTCGGCCTTGCGTCGTTCGATTCTCGAGGATGGCTTCGTCACCAGGCCGATGATACGGTGATCACAAACGGAATGAGATGTCATTCCGTGACAGACGAATCAGTTTTCGTAGAGAACACAGCTTCAGCGGGAGGTTCGGCGTGGCACCTCAGTACGACGCCATCGTGGTCGGGGCGGGTTTCGGCGGTATGGGTGCGGGAATCGAGCTGGATCGGCTCGGCCTGGGCAATTTCCTCATCCTCGAGCGCGAGGACGACCTCGGCGGCACCTGGCACGTCAATCACTATCCGGGCCTGGCGGTGGACATCGCCTCCGTCACCTACTCGTACTCCTTCGAACCCAACCCGAACTGGTCGCGACTGTTCGCGCCGGGCTCGGAGCTCAAGAAGTACGCCGAACACGTCGCCGACAAATACGACCTGCGCCGCCGCATGCGCTTCGGCACCACCGTGGGCGGCGCCCGCTGGGACGCCGAGCAGCAGCACTGGGTGGTATCGGTCGAGAACGGTGAATCCCTCACCGCGCGTTACCTGATGGCCGCCACCGGCTTCCTGTCGCAGCCCTACACCCCGCCGTTCCCGGGCATCGACACGTTCGAGGGCAAGATCATCCATACCACCGCCTGGGAGGACGGCTTCGACCTCACCGGCACCAAGGCCGCCATCATCGGCACCGGCGCCACCGCCGTGCAGCTGATCCCCGAGGTCGCCAAGAAGGCGCAGGCGCTCACCGTCTTCCAGCGCACCCCGATCTGGGTGGTGCCCAAGGTCGACGCCCCCATCCCGCCCTCGGTGCAGAAGCTGTTCGCGCGAGTTCCGGCCACCCAGAAGGCTGCCCGCCTGGTCAACACCTCCATGCTGGAGGCGCTCATGGTGGTCGGCGTGCTGCACTTCAAGCAGGCCAAGCCGCTCAACAGGGCCGCCGGACTGCTCGCCAAGGCCCACCTGCGCACCCAGGTCCGCGACAAGCAGACGCGCGAGAAGCTCACGCCCGACTACGATTTCGGCTGCAAGCGGCCGACCTTCTCGAACCTGTACTTCAAGACCTTCAACGAGCCGCACGTGCGCCTGGAGACCAACTCCATCGAGCGCATCGAGCCCGACGGCATCGTCACCGCCGACGGCCACAAGACCGAGGTCGACACCCTCATCCTGGCCACCGGCTTCAACCTGTGGGACGTCAACTTCCCGGCCATCGAGATCATCGGCCGCGACGGGGTGAACCTCGGAAAGTTCTGGCGCGACAACCGTTTCCAGGCCTACGAGGGCATCACGGTGCCGAAGTTCCCCAACTTCGTCAGCCTCAACAGCCCCTACTCCTACAGCGGCCTGTCCTACTTCACCACCATCGAGGCGCAGATGAAGCACATGACGCGCCTGTTCGGTGAGATGTTCCGCCGCGGCGAGCAGGTCTTCGAGGTCACCGAGCGCGCCAACGCCGAATTCCTGGACCGCGTCACCGACAAGCTCGGCTCCTCGGTCTTCTACGGCGGCCAGTGCTCGACCGCGCGCAGCTACTACTTCAACCAGCACGGCGAGGCCGCCCTGCTGCGCCCGACAAGCACCCTGAACGCCCACCGCGAAGCGTCCAGCTTTCCGCTCGACGACTACAACTACGGACAACAGCCGGCCTGAGTGAGACTGCGCGGTCGGCACAGTCGGGGGCCGACCGCGCGGCCCGGGGAATCAGCCCTGGGCGAAAACGGGTGGACTCTGGGACAGGTCGCCGCGCGTTCTCTCAGGGATTACTGGCAGACTGTCTGGAAAACAACCGTCTGACCACTGACCAGGAGCTGACTTCGACGATGGATCTTCTGCTGCCACTGCTGCTGGTTGCCCTGCTCATCCCGATGTTCCTCGGCGTCCGCCGCCAGAAGCGGGAGATGGCGAAGGTGACCGACATGCAGGACGCCCTGAAGGTCGGCGACCGGGTGGTCACCACGTCGGGTCTGTTCGGCACCGTGGTCGAACTCGATGACGCCACCGTCGATCTGGAGATCGCCGAAGAGGTCGTCACCACCTGGCTGCGCAAGTCGGTGCTCGAGGTGCGCAACGACGACGAGGCCGACGACACGGCCGCCGCCGACGACACCGCCGCCCCTGCGGCCGACGACACCGCCGCCACCTCCGTGGCCAACGGCACCGCCGCTGCGGCCAACGGCACCGCGGCCGCCGGGGACGCCGCCTCCGAAGCCGCCGACGACACGCCGCGGCTGACCAAGGACTGAACACATCCGGCGCCATCGGCCGCTCCGGGCTGTACTCGACGTACACCGGCGGCCGGTGGCGCTGCGGTGTGTACCCGCTAGTTCCACCCTCGATCCCGCCTAGGAGATAAGTACTGTGCCACCTTCACAGGGAACGGCGCATCCATTGCGCCTGCTCGGCGTCTACGCCGCGCTGGTGGCTTTGATGTTCGGCCTGATCTTCTTCACCGGCGACAAAGTCCACACCCCGAAGCTCGGCATCGATCTGCAGGGCGGCACCCGGGTCACCCTGACGGCTCGCACCCCGGACGGCGGCAAGCCCAGCCAGGACAGCCTGAAGAAGGCCCAGGACATCATCGAGAAGCGCGTCAACGGACTCGGCGTCGCCGGCTCCGAGGTCGTCATCGAGGGTGACAACCTGGTGATCACGGTCCCCGGCGAGGATGGCGCGCAGGCGAAGTCGCTGGCCACCACCGCCAAGCTGTACGTGCGCCCGGTGCTCAATGTGACGGCACCGCAGGTCGGCAAGCAGACTCAGCCGCAGCAGCCGCCCGCGGGCACCCCGACCACCGCCCCGGCCGCGCCCAGCACGGTGACGCCCGAGACGACCTCGTCCGCGCCGACCACGTCGGCCGCGGCGACCACCGAGGCGACCGTCCCGCAGAACCGGGTGTTCCCGGCCCAGGCTCCCACCACCCCGTCCCCGACCCCGGCGCCGAGCCCGCAGCAGTCGCAGCAGGAGATCGCGGCCGCGAAGGCGTTGCGGCAGAGCACCGATCAGGCCGCGCAGCTGCAGGCCATGGCCACCATGGACTGCACCAAGCCGGATCCGCTGCAGGGCAACGACGATCCGAACCTGCCGCTGGTCGCCTGCAGCAGTGACGGCACCGAGGTCTACCTCCTCGACAAGTCCAAGCTGGACGGCCAGGAGATCAAGAACGCGACCGGACAGCTGGATTCGCGTCAGGGCCGCTGGGTCGTCGACGTCGAGTTCAAGTCGAGCGGTTCGGACGCCTGGGGCAAGCTGACCAACGAGTACCTGAACAAGCAGCTGGCCTTCGCGCTGGACACCAAGGTGGTCAGCGCGCCGCGGGTCGAGTCCGGCAACCAGTTCGGCGGCAGCACCCAGATCAGCGGCAACTTCACCGCCACCACCGCCAAGGAGCTGGCGAACTCCCTGAAGTACGGTTCGCTGCCGCTGTCGTTCACCACCTCCGAGGCCGAGACGGTCTCGGCGACCCTGGGCATGTCCTCGCTGCGCGCGGGCCTGATCGCGGGCGCGATCGGCCTGGTGGCGGTGCTGCTGTACTGCCTGCTCTACTACCGCATGCTCGGCTTCCTGGCCGGTTTCTCGCTGCTCGCGGCGGGTGTCGCGGTGTACGCGCTGATCGTGCTGCTGGGCCGGTGGATCGGGTTCACCCTCGACCTCGCCGGTATCGCGGGTCTGATCATCGGTATCGGTATGACGGCGGACTCGTTCGTCGTGTTCTTCGAACGCATCAAGGACCAGATGCGCGAGGGCCGCAGCTTCCGCTCCGCGGTGCCGCGTGGTTGGCAGCGCGCCCAGCGCACCAACCTCTCGGGTAAGACGGTCTCGCTGATCGCCTCCGCGGTGCTGTACCTGCTGGCCGCGGGTCAGGTGAAGGGCTTCGCCTTCACCCTCGGTGTCACCACCGTCCTCGACGTCATCGTCCTGTACCTGGTGACCGCGCCGCTGATGATGCTGGTCTCGCGGTCGCCGTTCTGGGCGAAGCCGTCGGTGAACGGCCTGGGCGCAATTGCAGAGCTGGCACAGGAACGCAAGGCCACCGGCGGCGTTCTGGTGAAGGAGGCGTGACCATGGCCAAGTCCTCACCCATCGTGGTGGATTCCGACTCCGAGCTCGACTACGAGGCCACGCCCGCGGACAAGCGGCACAGCCTGTTCGAGCGGCTCTACACCGGCACCGGCGGTTTCGAGATCGTCGGCAAGCGCAAGGTCTACTACGGCATCGCCGCCGCGCTGATCGCGATCGCGATGGCCAGCATGGTGTTCAAGGGGTTCACCCTCGGCATCGACTTCGCCGGCGGTTCGCGCATCCAGCTGCCCGCCTCGGACAGTGTCACCACTTCCAAGGTGGAGGATGTCTACCGGTCCGCGCTCGGCCACGACCCGGTGACCGTGCAGAAGGTGGGCTCGGGCTCGTCGTCGACCATCCAGATCCGTTCGGATTCGCTGAACGCCGAGCAGGCCGACAAGCTGCAGAACGCGCTGTACGACTCGTTCCAGCCGAAGGACTCCAGCGGACAACCCAACCGCAACGCGATCAGCGTGGCCGAGATCAGTGAGACCTGGGGTGGCCAAGTCACCCACAAGGCCTTGTTGGCCTTGGTGGTGTTCGTCGGATTGACGATGCTCTACATCGCGATCCGCTTCGAACGCGATATGTCGTTCGCGGCCATCGCCTCGCTACTGTTCAACCTCATCGTGACCGCGGGCATCTACTCGCTGGTCGGATTCGAGGTGACGCCCGCGGCGGTGATCGGTCTGCTCACGATTCTGGGCTACGTGCTCTACGACAACGTGGTCGTCTTCGACAAGGTCGAGGAGAACACCAGCGGTGTGCTGCACCTGACCAAGCACACGTACGCGGAGAAGGCGAACCTCGCCGCCAACCAGACCCTGATGCGATCGATCAACACCACCGTCATCGGCATCCTGCCGATCATCGGCATGCTGGTGATCGCGGTGTGGCTGCTGGGCGTCGGCACGCTCAAGGACCTGGCGCTGGTGCAGCTGGTCGGCATGATCGTCGGTGGTTACTCGTCGATCTTCTTCGCCGTCCCGATCCTGGTGTCGCTCAAGGAGACCTGGGGTCCGGTCGCCGCGCACACCAAGAAGGTGCTCAACCGCCGCGCGGGCGGCAGCCGGGCCCGCGTGGGCGCGGCGGCGGCCGAGCGGGCCGGGGTCGCCGGTCGCGGTTCGGACGCCAACGGCGCCGCGCGCGAGCACGGGCCGCGCAGCCAGGGCACCCGGGCGCCGCGTCCGGGCGCCCGGCCGAGTGGGAAACGACAGCAGCGACGGCACTAGGCGCACAGGGGGTTTCGCGGGTGAAGCAAGACCAGAAGGTTGTGCGCCGGACCGCCGTCGACAGGACCGTGCGCCGGACCGTCGTCGCGCTGATGGCGGGCACGCTCGCCGCCGGCGCGCTGGCGGGCTGCGCGGGTAAGAACCAGGTGCCCTCCATCGGGTACGGCGTGGACGCGGTCGTCGCCTCCTACAACGGCGGCAGCGCGCTCGGCGCGAACAGCGGTGCGACCGCGGTGTTCTCGCGGGTGCTGACCGGGTTCTTCTACACCGGGCCCGACGGGCAGCCGGTGGCCGACACCGACACCGGCACCGCCAAGGAGGTGCCGGGCGAGGCCCAGACCATCCAATACCGGCTCAACCCGGAGGGCGTCTACTCCGACGGCATCCCGACCTCCTGCGACGACCTGGTGCTGACCTGGGCCGCGCGCAGCGGGCGGTTCACCAAGCCCGCTCCGGGCGGACCGGTCCCGCTGTTCGAGGCGGCCGGCACCGACGGCTACCGCGATATCGAACGCGTCGACTGCCAGCCCGGATCCAAGGACGCCACCGTGCTGTTCCGCCCGGGCAAGCACTACTCGGCGTGGAAGACGCTGTTCAACGCCGCCGAGCTGATGCCCGCGCACGTGGTCGCCACCCAGGTGAAGATCCCGAACGTGGTGACCCCGGTGCAGACCGGCGACCAGCCCACCCTGGAGCGGGTCGCCGACTTCTGGAACAACGGTTGGAAGCTCACTCCCGGCAAGGTGGACACCACGGTGCTGCCGTCGTCGGGCCCGTACCGGATCGACTCCTTCACCGACAAGGACGGCCTGGTCCTGGTGAAGAACGAGAAGTGGTGGGGCAACCAGCCCCGGACCGGGCGCATCGTGGTCTGGGACCGGCACTCGGACCTGAAGTCCAAGGTGTCGGACAACTCGATCGGCGTGCTGGACGTGGGCGCGGGATCGCTGGGTGACGTGGGCCTGGGCAGCTTCCACCGGCAGAACCTGCCCGGTCGCGGTGTCGAGCAGCTGGTGCTCGCCACCGGCGGTGTGTTCGACCGCGCGGACGCGCGGCGTGGGTTCGCCTCGTGCGTGCCGCGGCAGGCGCTGTTCGAGAAGTTCGGGCACCCGGACTACACCGTGAAGATCGGACTGGGCGCCGGGCCGCTGAATTCGCGGACCGTGCAACAGGATTCGGTGTACTACCAGTCGATCTCGGGTGCGGGCGACAAGTACAAGGGCGACGGCACCGCCGCCCAGGCCGCCGCGTCCTCGAGCGTGGCCAACCAGACCGTGCGGATCGGCTACGTCAAGCCCGACGAACGCCGCGCGGCCATGGTCGCCGCCATCGCCGACGCCTGCAAGGCCGCCGGAGTGAACGTGATCGACGCGGGCGCACCGGATTTCACCGCCGCGCAGCTCACCGAGGGCAAGGTCGACGCGATCCTGGGCGGCACCGCCGCCATGCCGGGCCCCTCCGGCACGCTCGGCTCGGCCGACGCCATCGCCGCGCTGCGCACCGGCGCGGGCCTGAATTTCGGGCGGTTCGGCAACGGCCGCTACGATGCCATCGCGGATCAGCTTGCGGCGGACGACAACTCGACAGCCGTGCTGAATCTGCTCAACGAGCAGGAGAACCTGCTCTGGAGCGAGATGCCGTCGATTCCGCTGTTCGCCTCCCCCCGCACCATCGGGTTCGGCAACGGCATGGAGAACGGGATCGCCAGCGCCACGAAGGCGGGCGCGGGCTGGAATATGGATCGCTGGGTACTGAAACGGTAGTTGTGCCGGACCGGCGTGGTGAACGAGGAGTGGGTGTAGATGAGCAAGCACGAGATGCTGGAGACGGCCGAACTGGTGGGGGAGCGGGCCGCGCGGGCCGAGGAAGCGGTGCGGCGGCTGACCCGCTGGCACGATGACTTCCCGACGCCGGGCGTGCGTTTCGCCGATCTGACCCCGGTGTTCGCCGATTCCGCGGGCTTCCGTGCGGTGCTCGACTGCTTCGCTTCCTGCGCCCCCGACGCCGATCTGGTCGCCGGTGTCGACGCGCGCGGCTTCCTGCTGGGCGCGGGCGTGGCCGCCATCCTCGGCACCGGCGTGGTCGCGGTCCGCAAGGCGGGCAAGCTGCCGCCGCCGGTGCTGAGCCGCGAATACACGCTCGAATACGGTTCCGCCGCACTGGAAATCCCGGCCGATGGCATCGATCTGAAGGGCCGCAAGGTGCTGCTGCTCGACGATGTTCTGGCGACCGGTGGCACCCTGGCGGCCGCGGCCGAGCTGTTCGCCGCCGCGGGTGCCGAGGTCACGGCGGCGGCAGTCGTCTTGGAGCTGGGTTTCCTGAACGGCCGCGAACGGCAGGGCGACTACCCGGTGACGTCGATCGTCAAGCTCTGATCCGTTCAGGCCGGCGCCTTCCCTTCCCCGCGGCCGCCGCGGGGAAGGGGATCGGGTTGCGGGGCGTGTCCCCGCAGCGCCGCTCGGTCAGCGGGCGATGATGCGGGCCACGAATCCGGTGACCACCAGCCAGAAGATCGCGGCGAGGCCGTAGTCCAGGATGATGTTGAAGTCGGCATTGCTGGTGTGGAACAGCCCCGGGAAGAACAGCGCGAGCGGTTCGGCCAGCCGCTTGATGAAGCCGAAGAACTTGTTGGACTGGTCCGCGTCGAAGACCAGCAGCAGGATGTAGATGCCCTCGATGAGGGCGAAGAGCGCGCCGACGCCGCTGATGATGCCAGCGGCGCGGACTTCATTGCGGGCAAGGTACGGCATATCCGAGGAATGCCCGCATTGCGCCCGCCGAAACAGACACGCGGGTCGGTTCGGTGGAGACACGCACGACGGGTGTGACGGATGCGGACGTCCGTGAAACCGCGTGTCCGCCATGGCATGATGTCCGAGTGATCAGCGCGGCGGCCGGGAGCTTTCGGGCGTGAGGCCCAAGTACCTCGTGGGTGGGGCGATCTGCCTGATATTGGGGATGATGACGCTGCTGCTCGTCATCATCCTGCCCGCCAGTGAGACCAGCTGCGGCCCCGGATCGCCCGCCATCCCCGCGCTCACCTCCGCGCGCACCGAACCCAGCTGCCCGTCCACCGGCTCGCCCGTCGAGGCGGGGCTACAGGAGGGCGCGCTGCGCGTCCTGCGCTGCACGGTGGCCCGCTTCGGGATGATGGACATGCGCGGCGTCGTCGACGACGACGCCACCCCGGACCTGAAGGCCGGGCGCGCCGTGGAATTCATCGTCGGCGGCGATTCCGGCAAGGGCGACGCCATCGTGTCGTTCCTCCAGGAGAACGCCGCCGCCTTCCGCGTCGACTATCTGATCTGGAAGCAGCGCAGCTGGACTCCCGGCGCGGCCGCCGGGATCCAGTGGACGCCGCTGGGCGATCGCGGCGACGCCGCCCGCAACCGCCTGGACCGGGTACTGGTCAGCGTCAAGGACGCGGCACCCACCTCGACCGTGCTCGCCCCCGCCAACGCCTCCATGGCCGCCGCGCCCGGCCGGGTGAACGAGGCGGGCAGCCTCACCGGCGCCGGCCGCCACCAATACCCGCTCGCCGCAGGCACATTCACCGTCTCCGACACCTTCGGCGCGCGCGGTGGCGCGCACCTCGGCGTGGACATGGCCGCCGCCGCGGGCACCCCCATCTACGCGGCCGCCGACGGTCTGGTGGTGGCCTCGGGCGCGGCTTCGGGCTTCGGCGACTGGGTGGTCATCGACTCCCTCGACGAGAGCGGCCGCCGCTACTCCACGGTGTACGGGCACATGTACGAGAACGGCATCTTCGTACGCACCGGCGACATCGTGCAGATGGGCCGCCACATCGCCGACGTCGGCAGCAATGGCGAATCCTCGGGCCCGCACCTGCATTTCGAGCTGGTTCCGGGCGGGCGCATGACCGGCGGGCATCAGGTCGACCCGATGCCGTGGCTGGCCGGCGGCAGCATCCCCGCGCCCTCGGGGCCGTACTGCGAGAACGGATTCGGTACCGCGGGCGGCAATCTCGCCTCCGGGAAGGTGCCCGCCGAACTCGAGATCTGGTACCGGCGCGCGGGTTCGCTGTGCCCGGAGATCGGCGCGTCACTGCTGGCCGCGCAGGGGCAGGCCGAATCCGGATTCCGCACCGACGCGGTCTCCCCGGACGGCGCGCAGGGCATCGCCCAGTTCATGCCCGGCACCGCCCGCGCCCTCGCCCCCGACGGACAGCCCTACGTGATCGACGCCGACGGCAAAGGCTATGCCAGCGTGCTGGATCCGGCCGACGCCATCATCGGGCAGGGTCGCTACATGTGCGCCATCGCCAAGACCATCGAGGGCTGGATGGCCGCGGGCACGGTGTCCGGTGATCTGACCGCGCTGACCGTCGCGGCCTACAACGCCGGTGAGGGCGCGGTACTGGCCTCGGGCGGCATGCCCAACCAGATCTCGCGGCACTACACCGAGACCCGGCCCTACGTGGCGCGCATCCTCGCCGCCGAACCCGGGTTCCGCAGCCTCGGCAGTGAGGGCCGGTTCCAGGCCGACTCGCGGGCCGATCTCGGGCCGCAGATCGTGGCCGCCGGTGAGCAGTGGATCGGGACGCCGTACGTGTTCGGCGGCGGTGGACCCGGCGGGCCCAGCGACGGCGGCTTCGACCAGGCCGGATTGACCGCGGCCGCGGTGTTCGCGGGCAGCGGCAGCACCATCACCCTGGCGCGGACCGCCGAACAGCAGTGGGAACAAGGCGTCGAGGTGCCTTTGCTGTCGGCCAAGCCCGGTGACCTGGTCTTCGGGTCGTTCGGGCCGCGTGGGCCCTCCGACGTCGGCATCTACACCGGTGGCGGCCGCATGCTGCACGCCGAAGCCGGCGGCAAGGTCGGCGAGGTGCCCCTCGCCAATGGCATGAAGGCTCGCCGCATCGGCAGCTGAACGGGGTTGGCCCGGGGTATCGGGACATGTAGTATCCCTATTCATGTTGATGGGTGAAGGCGTCGAATGGGGGCTGCACTGCTGTGTGGCCCTGGGCTGGCTCGACGACCACGCGCCGATCGCCACCGCCCGGCTCGCCGAGATCTTCGAACTGCCGCCGGAGTACCTGAAGAAGCGGCTCCAGCCGCTCGTGCGGGAAGGGATCCTCGAGTCCACGCCCGGAGCGCGCGGGGGATACCGGCTGGCGCGCGCGCCCGAGCGCATCACCTTGATGGACGTGGTGGCCGCCGTCGAAGGGCGCACGGAGGCGTTCCGGTGCACCGAGATTCGCCGTCGTGGCGCCGGGGCCGCGCGGGGGAGTGAGGAATTCGCCAAACCGTGCGGCATCGCCGCGGCCATGGGGCGGGCCGAACTGGCTTGGCGACGGGAGCTGACGGCGCAGACGGTGGCCGACGTGATGGCGGGCACCCCGGCCAACGCCTCGAAGTACGCGCGGCGCTTCTACGAGAACAGGACCGGCTGACCGGTTCGCGCGTCCGCGAGAAACCGACCCGGCATACGCCGGGTTTTTTCGGAAGGAGATTCGGGATGCGAAATATCCCGGTTAGACGTCCGGTGCGAGCCGAGGACCAGGCAGTGGGAGTGGGTGGTGAAGCGGGGTCGGGCGCGGTGGGTGCGTGGAACGGGTTGCGGCGCACGGGGATCCTGGCCCTGGGCACGTTCGCGGTCGGCACCGACTCGTTCATCCTCGCCGGATTTCTCCCGGATGTGGCCGGGACGCTGGGGGTTTCGCTCGCGAGCGCGGGGCTGGCGGTGACCGTCTTCGCCGCCACGTACGCGCTCGGGTCGCCGGTGCTGGCGACGCTGACCGCGCGGCTGCCGCGCCGGACCCTGCTGGTCTCGGCGCTGCTGGTGCTGGCCCTGGCCAATGTCGGCTCGGCGCTGGCGCCGGCGTTCTGGATGCTGCTGGCCACCCGGATCGTGGCCGCGCTCGGAGCCGCGGCCTTCACCCCCAATGCGGCGGCCGTAGCCTCGGCGCTCGTCCCGCCGCGGACCCGGGCGCGAGCGCTGGCCGTCGTCGTGGGCGGCCTGACCGTCGCGACCGCGCTCGGGGTGCCGCTCGGTGACCTGCTGGCCGAGCGGATGGGGTGGCGGTCGGCGTTGATCGGCGTCGCGGTGGTCTGCGCGGTGGCCGCGGCCGGAGTCGCGGCCTGGGTGCCCGCGCTGCCCGGAAATCCGATGGTGCCGTTGGCGACTCGGCTGGCGGTGCTGCGCGATCGGTCCGTGGCGGCCGTGCTGCCACTGACCGTGCTCGGCATGGGTGCGGCCTACACCGTGTACGCGTACGCGGTTCCGGCGTTGGGGGCCTTGGGAATCGGGTCCTCGGCCACCGCGTGGGTGCTGGGGCTGTACGGGGTCGGCGCGATCGCGGGCAATCTGTTCTCGGGTTACGCCACCGATCGGTTCGGACCCGTCCCGGTGCTCACCTCCGGGTACGCGCTGATGGCCGTCTCCCTCGGCGTCATGGCCGCGCTGGCCGCGACCGGTGCGCGGTTGCCCGTGCTCGTCGGTGTGCTTGCGCTCGGCTGGGGCGCGGCGACCTGGTGCCAGACGCCCGCACAGCAGCACCGGCTCATCGCCGCCGCACCCGAGGAATCCGGGCTGGTGGTGGCCTTGAACGCCTCCTGCATCTACCTCGGCATCGGGGCCGGGAGCTTGCTGGGCGGGATCGCCCTCGGGCACGGCGTGACGGTCATGTGCGGTGCGTCGGCCGTGCTGGCGCTGGCGGCGCTCGGGTATCTGCGTGTCACCGCGCGCTGACGTGCGCTGAGACTCGGCTCACGAAATATGTTCTTGCCCCGGCCCGTTGATCTCGGTTACCGTAGTTCGGTTCTCATTCCCGTCTGATCGGAGACATGCCGTTGATCTTCTGAGGTGATCGCCGAGTGGCCCGCAGTCGCGCGCCGCATTCGCTCACTCTCGGGAGGCCCGCATGTCTATGCCTGTTATTTCTGTTTCCGATCTCACCTTCGCGTGGCCGGACGGCACCCCTGTGTTCGACGGACTCGACGCCCAGTTCGGGCCGGGTCACGTCGGCCTGGTCGGCACCAACGGCGCGGGGAAATCGACCCTGTTCCGCCTGCTCACCGGGGAATTGCGCGCCCAGCGCGGCTCGGTGACCATGCCGGGGCGGTTCGGGTACCTGCGGCAGGATCTCGGACTCGCCGCGGGGCAGCGCGTGGACGAGGTGCTCGGGCTGTCGGATATCCGGAAGGCGTTGCACCGCATCGAATCCGGGACCGGCGACGATGCCGACTTCGAGACCGTCGGCACGGCCTGGGACATCGAGGAACGCGCGGTGGCCTTGCTGGGGCGGCTCGGATTGCATTACGTCGCAGGCGATGTCGCGCACCTGGACCGTCGCCTGGACACCCTGTCCGGCGGGGAGACCGTGCTGCTCGGCCTGGTCGCCGAACTGCTGCGCGAACCCGATGTGCTGCTGCTGGACGAACCGACCAACAACCTCGACCGGGTGGCGCGCGAGCGGCTCTACGAGGTCGTCGGCCAGTTCCCCGGCACCGTGCTCACCGTCAGCCACGACCGCGAACTGCTCGACCGGGTCGCCACCATCGCCGAACTACGGCACGGGCAGGTGCGGATCTTCGGTGGCAACTTCACCGACTACGAACGGATCATCGACGCCGAACAGGAAGCCGCCCGCGCGGCCATCCGGGAGGCGCGCAGCGATGTCCGCAAGCAGTCGCGCGAACTCGTCGAAGCCCGCATCAAACTCGACCGCCGCCAGCGGTACGGGCAGAAGATGTGGGACCAGAAGCGCGAACCCAAGATCGTCATGGGCGAACGCAAACGCCAGGCCCAGGTGTCGGCGGGCAAGCTGCGCAACAACCACATCGGCAAGGTCGAGGAGGCCAAGGATCATCTGACCGACATGCAGGACCGGCTGCGCGACGACCGGGAGATCCGTGTCGACCTACCCGGCACCCGGCTCTACCCGGGCCAGGACGTCCTCGACCTGACCGAGGCGCGACTGCCGTGCGGACCCACCGTGACCCTGAAAATCACCGGGCCCGAACGCATCGCGCTCACCGGACGCAACGGCATCGGCAAAACCACGCTGCTGCACCGCATTCAGGAGGAGGGGCCGGCCGTGCCGTGGCGCATGCTGCCGCAACGCCTCGACGTCTTCGACGAATCGAAGACCGTGTTCGAGAACGTCGCGGCCACCGCGCCGCACGCCGCACCCGAGCGGATCCGCGCCCAGTTGGCCCGGTTCCTGTTCCGCGGCGCCGACGCCGACGTCGCGGCCGGGGCGCTCTCGGGCGGGGAGCGGTTGCGGGCGGCGCTGGCCATGCTGTTGCTGGCCGAACCGGCGCCGAAACTGCTGCTGCTCGACGAGCCGACCAACAACCTGGACCTGCCCAGCCTCGCGCATCTCACCGAGGCGCTGGCGAGCTTCCAGGGCGCGCTCGTGGTGGTCAGCCACGACCCGCGATTCCTGGCCGGCATCGGGGTGACACGACGGCTGGAACTGACCCGCGACGGGCTCGCGGCGAGTCCGAGCGAACGGTGAGCAGGACGGGTATCGTTCATCGCTCCGGAGCGGTTGGCACCGGCGGTGGACGCTGCCCCGGTCGTGATCCGATTCCAGGACTAAAGTGGATGATCTGGGTGGTTGAACGGTCCGATATGGTTTTCCTTTCGAGGCCGCGAGCGGAGGTGGCATGACACAGCATCTGGAGAAGGCGAACTCGGGGCAATCGCCCGAGGAAGGATCCGCCACCCCGGCGGCCAACGCACAGTCCGCGGCCGCCGCCCGCAACACCACCGCCGTCCCCACTTCCGCCTCCCGCCGCGTCCGCGCCCGCCTGGCCCGCCGTATGACCGGGCAGCGCGGCATCGCGGCGGTCAAGCCGGTCCTGGAACCGCTCGCCAGTGTGCACCGCGAGCTGTACCCGAAGGCGAATCTGGCTCTGCTGCAACGGGCTTTCGACGTCGCCGACGAGAAGCACCAGCACCAGTTCCGGAAGTCCGGCGACCCGTACATCACCCATCCGCTCGCGGTCGCCAACATCCTGGCCGAGCTGGGCATGGACACCACCACCCTGGTGGCCGCGCTGCTGCACGACACCGTCGAGGACACCGGGTACTCGCTCGACGAGCTGACCGCGGAATTCGGCACCGAGGTCGCCCACCTGGTCGACGGCGTCACCAAGCTGGACAAGGTCAACCTGGGCGCCGCGGCCGAGGCCGAGACCATCCGCAAGATGATCATCGCCATGGCCCGCGATCCCCGCGTGCTGGTGATCAAGGTCGCCGACCGGCTGCACAACATGCGCACCATGCGCTTCCTGCCGCCGGAGAAGCAGGCCAAGAAGGCGCGCGAAACCCTCGAGGTGATCGCGCCGCTGGCCCACCGCCTCGGTATGGCCACCGTCAAGTGGGAGCTCGAGGACCTCGCGTTCGCGATCCTGCACCCCAAGAAGTACGACGAGATCGTGCGCCTGGTCGCCGACCGCGCGCCCTCCCGCGACACCTACCTGGCCAAGGTGCGCGCCGAGATCGTCAACACGCTCGCGTCGAGCCGGATCACGGCCGTCGTCGAGGGCCGCCCCAAGCACTACTGGTCGATCTATCAGAAGATGATCGTCAAGGGGAAGGACTTCGACGACATCCACGACCTGGTCGGCATCCGCATCCTCTGCGACGAGGTGCGCGACTGCTACGCCGCGGTCGGCGTCGTGCACTCGCTGTGGCAGCCCATGGCCGGACGGTTCAAGGACTACATCGCCCAGCCGCGCTACGGCGTGTACCAGTCGCTGCACACCACCGTGGTCGGTCCCGACGGGAAGCCGCTGGAAGTGCAGATCCGCACCCAGGACATGCACCGGACCGCCGAGTTCGGCATCGCCGCGCACTGGCGGTACAAGGAGACCAAGGGCAAGCACTCCAACGACTCCACCGAAGTCGACGACATGGCGTGGATGCGTCAGCTGCTCGACTGGCAGCGGGAGGCGGCCGACCCGGCCGAATTCCTGGAGTCGCTGCGCTTCGACCTGAAGTCGCCGGAGATCTTCGTGTTCACCCCCAAGGGCGACGTGATCACGCTGCCGCAGAAGTCCACCCCGGTCGACTTCGCCTACGCGGTGCACACCGAGGTCGGGCACCGCTGCATCGGCGCGCGCGTCAACGGCCGCCTGGTCGCGCTGGAACGGCAGCTGGAGAACGGTGAGGTCGTCGAGATCTTCACCTCCAAGGCGCAGAACGCCGGACCCTCGCGGGACTGGTCGAACTTCGTGGTGTCCCCGCGTGCCAAGGCCAAGATCCGGCAGTGGTTCGCCAAGGAACGCCGTGAGGAGGCCCTCGAGGCGGGCAAGGACGCCATCAGCAAGGAGGTCCGTCGCTCGGGCCTGCCGCTGCAGCGTCTGATGAGCGTGGACGCCATGAGCGCCCTCGCCCACGAACTGCATTACACCGACATCTCCGCGCTGTACGCGGCCGTCGGCGAGAACCAGGTGTCCGCGCACCACGTGGTGCAGCGGCTCATGGCCCAGCTCGGCGGCGTCAGCGATGTCGAGAACGAACTGGCCGAGCGGTCCACGCCGTCCACGGTGCCGGCCCGCCAGCGCACGACCGGTGACGCGGGCGTGGAGATTCCGGGCGCGCCCGGCACCGTCTCCAAGCTGGCCAAGTGCTGCACCCCGGTGCCCGGCGACGAGATCATGGGCTTCGTGACCCGCGGCGGCGCGGTCAGCGTGCACCGCACCGACTGCACCAACGCCGACTCGCTGCGCTCGGAGCCCGAACGCATCATCGAGGTCAAGTGGGCGCCGTCGCCGTCGTCGGTCTTCCTGGTCGCCATCCAGATCGAGGCCCTCGACCGCACCCGCCTGCTCTCCGACGTCACCAAGGTGCTCGCCGACGAGAAGGTCAATATCCTCTCCGCGGCGGTCACCACCTCCGGTGATCGAGTCGCCATCTCCAAGTTCACCTTCGAGATGGGCGACCCGAAGCACCTCGGGCACCTGCTCAATGTCGTCCGCAATGTGGAAGGCGTCTACGACGTCTACCGCGTGACCTCCGCCGCGTGACGCCCTCCGCCCCGAAACGGGGTGGGGGAGCGGTCATTCGGCGCGCAGCAACGGCTGGGTGGAGCAGCGGAACGCGCCGCCGAACAGCCGCGACACCGAGAAGTCGATGTACTCGACGGTGATGCCGCGCTCCTTCAGCAGGGTGCCGACCCGGTCGAATCGCGGGTCGGTGATGTAGGTTTCGCTGTCGACGGGCAGGCCGTTGGTGGCCATGGCGGCGGCCTCGTCCTCGGTGACCTCGATGCGCTCCCAATCGCGCAGCGCCGCGGGCAAGCCGTCGGGGAGGCGGTCGGGGCAGGCGATGAGCAGGCCCTCGCGGACCAGGCCCAGGGCGCAGTCCAGGTGCAGGACGTGTTCGGGCATGCGGACCGGGGTGACGGTGAAGCCCTGGGGGCGAAGATATTTCGCGAGCCAGTGGTAGCCGAGGGCGTTGCTCGCCATCCCGGACAAGCCCACGAAGACCTGCTTGCCGAGAACCAGGACATCGCCGCCCTCGAGGAACGGTCCGGGTCCCGGATGGCCGATGCCCGGCTGCGGCAGCGAGACGTAGTGCGCGGCGGCGGGCATCACGCGCGCCAGCAGCAGATCCCGGCTGGGCAGGACCTCGCGGCGGCGGTGCGGGAACTGGAGTACGCCCTCGATCACGTTCTCGCCCACCGTGAACCACGGATCGCGGACGAAGAAGTTGGCGTAGCCCTCCGGTCCGGCGGCCGCCTTCTCGGCGGCGGTGAACAGGCGCGGGCGCAGCACCTCCACGCCGTGGCGTTCCAGGACCGCGGCCAGCTCGTCGCGTTCGGCCTCCCACGCGCGTTGCTTGTCGGGGTACACCTCGCCGAACGTCTTGCCCCAGACAGCGTCGAGGATGCCCACCGCGGCCGGTTCCACCGGCATCGCGTGGCCGAGTAGCTCGGTGTTGTCCGGAGCGCGGAATTCGCTCTGGGAGACGACCACGGTCCGCAGGGGCGCGAACTCACTATCTACGCGAACATTCTCAGTTGCAGCAGACATAGGTGAACGATAGCGCCCGTCATCCGGTCCGGCGCGCCCGCGAGTCATGATTGCGGGCCATTCGCTGATCGCCGTACCGTCAAGGACATGGTGGAGTGGCGGGCGCTGGTGCGGTTCGCGGCGGTGTACGCCGCCACCGCGACGGCCGGGCTGGCGATCATGATGCCCGTCAGCTACGGCTGGTTCACCTCCGCACCCCAGAGGGTCGACCTCATGGTGCGCAGCGTGCCGCTGGCCATGGAGTCCGGCGCCATGGTCGCGGTGATCTGCGCGGCCGCGGTGGTCAGCATCGGCAGCAGCCGCGCCGCCTGGTGCGCGGTCGCGGTCGCGCTGCTGGGCATCCTGGTCAATCACGTGGGCATGTCCGGGGTCGGCATGGATTCGCTGACCACGGTCAACTACGTCGACGCCCTGTGCGCCGGTGTCATCATCGGCTGCCTCGCACCCGTGGTGTGGACGCCGTCCCTGGCGGGCGGCGCCTATCTGTTCGGCTGCCTGAGCTCGGTGATCTTCGGGGATCTCGCCCAGCCTCCGGACGAGGATCGGTGGTCGAGCACCCTGGACCGCCTGTTCGGCGGTGCGCCGCCGGTGTGGCTGATCCTGGTGGCGTTGGCGCTGGTGGCGGCGAATCTTCCGGCCCGCGATCACCTCGGGCCGATGCCCGGCGAGGGCCCGGACTTCTCGCTGGCCCCGATCCTGTCCGGTGCGGTCGCCGTGTTCACGCTGGCGCGGGCCGCGCGCTGGCTCGCCGAGAGCGGTGACCGGGTCGAGGTGGTCGTCGCGGGTGTCGCGCTGGTGATCGGCGGGGCGTTCGTGGCCGCGCTGATCCTGCCCGGCCGCGACGGCGTGCTGGTGCTGCTACTGGTCGCCTTCTCCGCCGCGGCGTCCGCGGTGGTCACCGTGCCGCGTCCGGGCTGGGCGAATCTGCTGATCGACGTGGCGGTCGCGGCGGGACTGCTGGTGGCCTGGCTGCGGCCGCGCCCCTCCATCGCCATAGCGGCGTCGGCGGTGCTGGCGGCCGTGGCGGCGCTGCTCGCGGTGACCGGGGTCGCGAATCCGACCTGGGCGGTGCTGGGCGTGGTGGCCATCAGCCTGGTGGGCGGCGGCAATCTCGGGTCCGCGCTGCCGCGGCGCGCGACGAGCGCGGTGGTCGCGCTGTCGGTGCTGTTCGTGCCGTCGGCGGCGGTCGCGTTGCGCGGCAGGCCGTTCGGGCGGATCGGGTATTCACCGCACTGGTATCGACTGCCGCAGGTGCCGCACGAACCGGTGCCCGCCTACGCGGCGCTGGGGATCACCGCGGGCTGTGCCCTGGGGGTCTACCTGCTGCGGCGCTGGCGGCGGGAGCAGCCGAAACCCGTCGGTCCGGTCGTCGTGGAGATGGGAGAACGCCATGGTGACGCGTGACAACTCGGTGTCGACCAGCAGCGAGTCGGTGTCGAGGAGCAGCGACTCGGTGCCGACGAGCAGCACCGCGCCGATCGGCGGCGCGATGCCCCTGGGCGGCGCGGTGCCGACCGGCAAGCGGGTGGCCCTCGCCCTGGGCAGCGGCGGGGCACGCGGATACGCGCACATCGGCGTGATCGCGGAGCTGCGGGAACGCGGCTACGAGATCACCGGGGTGGCCGGGTCGTCGATGGGCGCGCTGGTCGGCGGACCGTACGCGGCGGGCAAGCTCGACGAATTCACGTCCTGGGCAACGACTCTCGGCCAGTTCGAGGTGGCGCGCCTGCTGGATCCGGCATTCAGTGAGCCCGGGGTGATCCGGGCGGGGAAGATCCTGGACCGGATCCGGGAGATGCTCGGCGAACTGTGCATCGAGCAGCTGCCGATTCCCTACATCGCGGTCGCCACCGACATCACCACGGGTCGCTCGACCTGGTTCCGCGACGGCGAACTCGACGCCGCCATCCGTGCCTCGATCGCCATCCCCGGGTTCATCACCCCGGTGCTGCGCGAGGGTCATGTCCTCGTCGACGGCGGCGTCCTCGATCCGCTGCCGGTGGTCGCCACCATGGCGCTGGGATCGGCCGACCTGCTCGTCGGGGTCGACCTGTCCGGTCCGCCCGACCCCGCCTACGACCGGGCGCAACCGCGGACCAACTGGTTCACCCAGTGGTGGCGGGCGTCCGCGCAACGGCTGGGGCGCACCCCGGACGCGACCGTCGAGGAGCAGCCGCCCGCCTTGAGCAGCGTGCGCGCCACCGATGTCGCGCAGCGGGCGATCGATCTGATGCTGGCCTCCATCACCCGCCAGCATCTCGCCGCCCACCCGCCCTACCTGGTGATCTCGGTGCCGCAGAACATCTGCGGCACCATGGATTTCCATCGCGCCGCCCCGATCATCGAGCAGGGCAGGGCGCTGGCCGTCGCGGCCCTGGACGCGCTTGCCGACGCGGGCGCCGGCGCCCTGCCCGACTGAACGATTGCCCGGAGGTCACCGGTACGATCGGCGCGAACCGGACCGCCCGCCAGGGCGGGTCCCCACCCGAGCAAAGGACTCCGTAGCAGCATGAAGTTCGAGAATGTCACCGTCACCAAGCGCGCCAACGTCTACTTCGATGGCAAGTGCGTGAGCCACAACATCGAGCTGGCCGACGGCACCAGCAAGTCGGTCGGTGTCATCCTCCCCGCCACCCTGACCTTCAACACGGGCGCGCCGGAGATCATGGAACTGCTCGAGGGCCAGTGCAACGTCACCCTCGCCGGTGAGACCGAGGCTGTCGCCTACAAGGGCGGCGAGTCCTTCTCCGTCCCGGGCGACTCCAGCTTCGTCATCGAGGTCGTGGAGCCGGTCCACTACGTCTGCCACTTCGGCTGAGCAGCACTTCCCCGCGGCCCGGTCCCTCGAATGGGGCCGGGCCGCAGTCGTTTCCGCCGTCCGCGTGGTAGGCATGGGGGATGACGACGCTGGGAGTGGTGTTCCGGCCGCAGCAACCGCCGGAGCGGCTGCGGGAGGTGGTGCGGGCCGCCGACACGTCGGGGCTCGACGAACTGTGGCTGTGGGAGGACTGCTTCCTCGAAGGCGGGATCGCCACCGCGGCGGCCGCACTGGCCTGGAGTGAGCGCGTGCGCATCGGCGTCGGGGTGTTGCCGGTGCCGCTGCGCAATGTCGCGATCACCGCCATGGAGCTGGCCACACTGGAACGGATGTTCCCCGGGCGCGGGATCTGGGGAGTGGGGCACGGGGTGCAGGACTGGATGGGTCAGGTGGGGGAGCGGGTCGCCTCGCCGATCACGCTGCTGCGCGAATACCTCGAGGCCTTGCGGGCCCTGCTGGCCGGGCAGCGAATCTCGGTGCGGGGCAGGTATGTTCAGCTCGACGGCGTCGCGCTCGACTGGCCCCCGCCCGCCGCGCCGCCGATCCTGGCCGCCGCGACCGGGCCCCGCACCCTCGAACTGGTGGGCGCGGCGGCCGACGGGGTGATCCTCACCAGCTCCACCCCTGCCGCAGGCGTCCGTACGGCTGCCGAGATCGTGCGGGCCGCCCGGCCGGAATCCCCGGCGGCGCAAACGTATCCGATCGTCGTGTACCTACTGGCCGCCACCGGGCCCGGAGCCGCCGACCGGGTGGCGGCGGAACTGCGGGCCGAGAATCGCGACACCATCCCCGGGATCGGGGTCACCGGGGACGCCCGGGCCATCGCCGACGCGGTGATCGCCTGGACCGAGGCCGGGGCCACCGGCGTCGTGCTGCAACCCACCGGCGACGACCCTGACCCGGTCGGCTTCGTCCGCTTCGCCGCCGAGCATGTCAGGCCGCTGGTGCCCTGAATCCGGCCGGACCGCACCGGATTCCGGGCGCCGGCACTCAGCGCAGGTCGCGGAAGAACTCGCGGATGTCGTCGACGAGGATCTCGGGTTCCTCCAGCGCCGCGAAGTGGCCGCCGCGGTCGACGTCGGTCCAGCGGGTGATGGTGTTCGACGGCTCGCAGTAGCGCCGGATGCAGACATCGTGGGCGAAGGCGATGACGCCGGTCGGGACACCGGAATTGGTTGCGGGAGCCCCCCATTCGCCGGTCTGGGCGTAGCCCACATAGGCCGCGGAGCCCGCGGTGCCGGTCAGCCAGTACAGCATCACATTGGTGAGCAGGCGATCCCGGTCGATGATCTTGTCGGGCACGACATTGCGCGGGTGCGTCCACTCGCGGAACTTGTCCATGATCCAGGCCAGCTGCCCGACCGGGGAGTCCACCAGCCCGTAGGCCAGCGCCTGCGGCCGGGTGGACTGGATCGCGATGTAGCCGAACTCCTCGCGCATGAACGCCTGGATGCGCTGGATCCGGTCGCGTTCGAGGTCGGTGAGTTCGTCGAGGTCGTTCACCGCCGACTGCGGAGGCAGATTGGTGCCGCCGTTGACGTGCACGCCGATCACCTTGTCCGGTGCCGACCGCGCCACTTCGGGGCTGACCGAGCCGCCGATGTCGCCGCCCTGTACGCCGTAGCGCTCATAGCCGAGGCGGCGCATGAGCTCGGCCCACAGCCGGCCGATCCGCGCCCGCGTCCACCCGGTGTCGGCGACCGGCCCGGAGAATCCGAACCCGGGCAGCGACGGAATGACCAGGTGGAACGCGTCGGCCGGGTCGCCGCCGTGCGCCGCCGGATCGGTGAGCGGCCCGATGACGTCGAGGAATTCGACCACCGAGCCGGGCCAGCCGTGGGTCAGCAGCAACGGCACCGCGCCCGGTTCGGCCGAGCGGATGTGCAGGAAATGCACCCGCTGCCCCTCGATCTCGGTGTGGAACTGCGGATACCGGTTGAGTTCGGCTTCGGCCGCGCGCCAGTCGTATCCGGTACGCCAGTGCTCCACCAGTTCCCGCAGCCAGTGCACGGGCACGCCGGTGTCCCAGTCGTCGCCCGGCAGCGGGGCGGGCAGCTGGGCGGATTCGAGCCGCCGCCGCAGATCGTCGAGCTGAGTCTGAGGGATGTCGATGCGGAAGGGAGTGACCTGTTCGCTCATGAGAACTACGCTACGAGCCGGTTAGGACAGGTTCTGCCCTAGCTGTCGGGAAGAATCGAAGTCATGCTGGAAACCTCGGCTCGACTGCTGCGACTGCTGTCGTTGTTGCAGACCCCGCGTGAGTGGAGCGGCGCGGATCTGGCCGCCCAGCTCGCGGTGGACGTGCGCACCGTGCGCCGCGATATCGAGAAGTTGCGCGCCCTCGGCTATCCCGTGGACGCCACGCCCGGTTCCGCGGGATACCGCCTGGGCGCGGGCGCGAATGTGCCGCCGCTGCTGCTCGACGACGAGGAGGCCGTCGCGGTCGCCATGGGCCTGCGCACCGCCGCGGGCGGCACCATCGCGGGCATCGAGGAGAGCTCGCTGCGCGCGCTCACCAAACTCGAACAGGTGCTCCCGTCGCGGCTGCGTCACCGGCTCACCGCCCTCCAGGACGCGACCGTGTCGGTCCCCTCCGGCGGCCCCCGCGTCGACCCCGACACCCTCACCACCATCGCCGCCGCCATCCGCGACCAGCACCGTCTGCGTTTCGACTACCGCACCCACGCGGGCGCCGAAACCTCCTACCGCACCACCGAACCCCACCGCCTGGTCCACCACGGCCGCCGCTGGTACCTGACCGGCTGGGATGTCGACCGCGAGGACTGGCGCACCTACCGCGTCGACCGTCTCACCCCGCGCATCCCCACCGGTCCGCGTTTCACCCCGCGCGAGGCCCCCGACCCCGCCGACCAGGTTTCACGCGGGGTCACCTCGGCGCCTTATCGCTACCACGCCCGGATCACCCTGCTGACCTCCGCCGATCGGGCCGCCGACCGCATCTCCCCGACGGTCGGCGTCCTCG
Organism: Nocardia sp. CA-145437; assembly: GCF_050956485.1. Lineage (NCBI taxonomy): Bacteria > Bacillati > Actinomycetota > Actinomycetes > Mycobacteriales > Nocardiaceae > Nocardia > Nocardia sp. CA-145437. Next base: position 3,071,745 of record NZ_CP191204.1, read on the forward strand.
AAGCCGTCGACGCGACCACCTGCCTCCTGCACACCGGCGCGAACTCTCTGGACGCGATACTCGTCCATGTCGCGGGCTTCGGCTTCGAATTCCGGGTCATCGAACCACCGGAACTGGTCGACCGCCTGCGCGAACTGTCCACGCTCCTGCACCGCGCGGCCGGGGGCGGCTGAGCGGATCGCGCGCTGATGGATTCAGCCCGCGAGAGCGGTCGTAGTCGCGGAACGGATTGCGGCGGTGACGGTTTCGGGCCGCTCGAGCATGATCAGGTGGCCGCAGTCGGGGAGGGTGATGGCGTGGGCCGGGCGGAGGGTTTCGTTGAGACGGGCGCCCGCGGCGGCGGAGAGGATGCGGTTCTTCTCGCCCCAGACCGTGGTGATGGGCGGGAAAGCGGGGGAGGGGCGGAAGGTGTCGAGGGTGGCCAGCGTGGGGAGGTCGCGCGCGATGGCGGCGGGCGGGTACAGGCGGCGCGGCTCGGACCAGCGGTGACGCAGGGCCGTGAACGATGGGGAGGTCATGGCGCGGCCGCGCGGGCCGAGCTGTTCGCGGACCACCAGGTTGGCGGCGACGCCGGGCAGGCGGATGGCGCTCGCGACGGAGTCGAGGGGGATGCGGGACGCGGCGCGGGCGGTCCAACCGGTGGGCGTCGGCCGCAGCGTGGCGGCGGTGAGCGGGCTGCACAGCACCAGGGCGCGCACGTTCTGCGGGTTGGCGCGGGTGTAGAGCAGCGACAGCGCACTGCCGAAGCAGTTGCCGACCAGCGTCACATTGGTGAGATCGTGGGCGCTGATGAACTCCGACACCAGGCGCACATAGTTGGCGACGGTATAACCGCCGGTGGGGGAGTCGGAGTCGCCGTAGCCGAACAGGTCCAGCGCGTAGACGCTGTGGGTGGCCGCCAGGGCGCGGGTCTGGTTGGCCCAGATGTGGCGGTCGCCGCCGATATTGTGCAGGAACAGGATCGGATCGCCGGATCCGGCGTGGTCGTAGGCGACGGATACGCCGTGATAGTCGAATGCCGGCATCGGGCGCTCTCCTCATTGAGTGCGGTACTGCGCTGTATCCAAGCCATGCTAGCCGGTACCGCGCGTAACACAAGGTTTCGCGGAGAGCGCCCGAACGCTGGTCAGTGGGTGGATCCGGCGATCACCCCCGTGCGATGGATCCAGGATTTCAGTTCGGCCATGCCGGTGTCGCGGTCCATAACGGGCCGGTATCCGAAATCGCGGGCGGCGGCCGAGGTGTCGTAGGTGCCGGTGCGGGTGAGCACCGCGACCGAGTAGCGCGACAGCGGCGGGGTCCAGTGCTCGGCGAGATAGGGGACCCGCCGCAGGTTCTCGATCACCGACACCACCAGCGCCACCAGACGGGGGTCCAGTGTCCGGCCCGGCGGCGGATACCCGAGGTCGGCGGCGACCTCGGCCAGGAACCCCCACACCTCGGTGCGTTCGGCGTCGGCGATGAAATACGCTCTGCCACCGACATTCTCGCTGGCCGCGGCCTTGACCATGGCGTCGACGATATTGTCCACGTGGCACAGCGAGGCGTGGACGCCGCGCCCGCCCGACAGATCCGGCAGCGTCCCCGCCGCCGCCCGTTCCAGGAGCCGCACGATGGGCCCGGACCAATCGCCCGCGCCCCAGATGGCGCGCGGCCGCAGCGCGCAGGTGGTGAAGCCGGGCGCATCGGCCGCCAGCACCAGGCGTTCGGCGGCGGCCTTGGTCTCGCAGTAGTGGTTCAGATAGCGCGACGGATACGGAACCGACTCGTCTATATCGATCTGGTCGCCGCCGTCACGATTCATCAACGCGCTCGGACTCGACACGAACACGAACCGGCGCGCGCCACCGGCGGCGGCCGCGGCCAGCAAACGCGCGGTGGCCGTGGTGTTCTCGGCCCAGAAGCGGGCGCGGGTGCCGCGCTCGTCGACCCGGGCCGCACTGTGGAACACCACGTCCACGCCCGCGACCGCCCGCTCCAGGGACACCGGATCGCTCAGGTCGCCGACGACCCGCTCGACGTGGTCCAGGACCGGGGTCAGGTCGCGCAGATCGCTGGTGGGCCGCACCAGAATCGACACCTCGTGCTCGCCGTCGCCGACCAGGCGGCGGGTCAGCGCGCCGCCGAGGAACCCCGAGGCCCCGGTCACCAGGACCTTCATGACGCCCCCTGCCCGAGCTGCTTGTCCGCCCACACCGTCAGCCGTTCGCGGCCGATCTTGGCGTTGTGGCGGATGTCCACCGGGAAGCGCGGATGGAACAGGAACTCGGTCACCGGCTTGGTGATGTCGAATTCGTCGCGCCGCCCGCGTAATTCGCGCTCGACGGCGTCGCGGTCGGCGCCGGGCGCGAGCTCCACGCACAGCACCGGCACTTGCTCACCGCGCGTGCCCACGCCCACCAGCGCGGTGCGGGCGACGCCCGCGACGGTGTTGAACACCTGCTCGACCTGGACGGTGAACATCGGACCGCGCGCGGTCTCCAGTCGTTGACTCTTGCGGCCGCAGAACCGGATTCGTCCCGCGTCGTCGAGCCAGGCCAGATCGCCGGTGCGATGCCATATCACCTCGTCGTCGGCGATCTTGCCGACCCGGTCCGCGGTCGGCGGCCAGAAGTAGCGGGTGCTGACATTCGGCCCGGAGACCACCAGTTCCCCGATCCCGAGCGGGCCCGCGAGGCCGCCCCGACCCTCGACATCCGACCAGTCGGGCAGCGGATCATCGGTGATGGGGATGATGCGGGCCCGCACGTGCAGCGCGGGCGCGCCCACACAGACCCCGTGCCCGGTGTGAGCCTGTGCCACGAGTTCGCCCAGCAGTTCCCGGGATTCGATGGTGGCCATGGGCAGCGCCTCGGTCGCGCCGTATCCCGAGTACACCCGGGCGTCGGTGGGCAGCACCTCGCGCAGTCCGGCGATGCAGCTGTCCGGCACCGGCGCGCCGCCGGAGTAGACGCTGCGGATGCTCGGCAGCGCGGCCCCGGTGCGGCGGATGTGGTCCAGCAGCGGGATCAGTACGGCGGGGGAGGCGAACATGGTCCGCACCTGGAACCGTTCGACCGCGTCCACCACATGCGCGGGATCGGTTGCCCCGACCTTGGACGGGATCAACGGCGGTAGCACGCACCGGGATCCGAGCAGCAGTTCCAGGATGCCCGCCACCGGCGCGGTGATCAGCGAGGTCTCCGGCGCGACGTGCTCGCGCGCGGCGTCCACCTGATCGATCATGGCGGCGAGATTGCCGTGGGTGAGCACCACCGCCTTCGCGGGTCCGGTGCTGCCGGTGGTGTAGGCGATGAGCAGCGGCTCGTCATCGGGCGCGGGCTCGCGCTCGGGCAGGGCGGAAGCCGGTGTGCGGCCCCAGCTCTCGAGGGTGGGTCCCTGCCACCAGGAGCGGCCCACGGTGACCGCCACCCGCACCTTGCGGAAGTAGGCGCGGAACACGATGCGCAGCGCCTGCGCCTCGGTGACCCCGACGAACGCCTCGGCGTCGGCGGCACGCAGGCAGCGCAGCATCTTGAACAACCCCATGCCGGGGTCGATCACCACCGGCACCGCACCGATCTTGAACAGTCCGTACAGCACCGCGTACAGCTCCGGTCCCGGCCGCACCAGCACGATGGTGCGCACGCCGGGGCCCACCCCGGCCGTGAGGAACCGCTCGGCAATGGTGTCCGACCACGCGTCGAGTTCGGCGTAGGTGAGTTGCCGGTAGTCGGGCAGGCCGGCCCGGGTCCGGCCCTCGGCATGGATCACCGCCGCCCGGCCGGGATGCTCGGAAACGATATCGGTGAATCGATCGAGGGCGCGCCAATAAACAGTGGGCAAGGAATGCGACACACTTCCCCCAGGGAATTGTCGAGGAATGCGAGAAATATGTCGGTGAGGCTACACGGGGCTCACCGTGGCCGCCAGCCGTGCGATTCGAATTCGTTTGATATACAACAGTTTTAGTGTGTCTCGCGGTACCGACACCGGTTACTCCGCACCCCCTATCCCACCCCTACGGGGATTCGAAATACTGTGTACAACAGGCTGATCCGTGATCATCGCCCGACTCTCGTCCACCCCTCCGTACGGTAGCTTTCGACTCGGCATCGGGGCCTACGAAAATCACCCGAGAGAGCAGGGGGCCACATGCGTACACGCTTCGAATCCATTGGCGCGTATACACCCAGCACCATCCGTTCCACCGAAGACGTCATCAATGCCCTGTCGGTACCGCGGGCCTTGGATCTGGAACGAATTACCGGAATCAAGAATCGCCGCGTGCACAATAGCGACCCCGGCGACTACGAATCCTCCTTCGTGCTCGCGCAGCGAGCCATCGAGGATTGCCTGGAACGCTCCGGCTATACGGCCGAGGACCTGGACGTGATCATCTCGGTCTCGATCACCCGCTTCACCGCGCCCGGGCAATACTGCTTCGCCCCGTCGTTCGCCGCCCAGCTGGGCGCCGCCATCGGCGCGGGCAAGGCCCTGCACTTCGACCTGTCCAACGCCTGCGCGGGGATGATCACCGGCGTGCTGGTGCTGGACCGCATGATCAAGGCCGGCGTGGTGCGCCGCGGCCTGGTGGTCAGCGGCGAGCAGATCACCCCCATCGCCGAGACCGCCACCCGCGAGATCTCCAAGCCCTACGACCCGCAGTTCGCGGCGCTCACCGTCGGCGACGCCGCGGTGGCGGTGGTGGTCGACGACCGCGGCGACGATGACGACGAGATCCACTACATCGAACTCATGACCACCTCGGCCGGCGCGGAACACTGCATCGGCATGCCGAGCGACAAGACGACCGGCATCGCCATGTACACCGACAACCGGGCACTGGCCAGCGAATCGCGATTCCTGCAGGGCATTTCCCGCATGGCCGATTTCCTCTTCGAGACCGGCCGCGCCTGGGAGAGCGAGAAATACGACTACTGGATCCACCACCAGTTCAGCGGCCCGGCCATCGAGTACATCAGCTCGCTCACCGAACGCCATTTCGACACCCCCATGCCGCAGGCGCTCAATATCTACGCCGAGTACGGCAATACCGCGTCCACCTCCCACTTCCTGGTGCTGCGCGAACATCTGGCGCAGGGGCGAATTCCGCGCGGTTCCAAGGTGCTGCTGATCCCCGAGGCGTCCGGGGTGGTCTCCGGTCACCTCGCCGCGACGATCTCCCGGCTGGAGGCCTGAATCCATGACCACCGCAATCGTTTCCGCGGCCGTGTGCACCGACGCCGACACCGGCAGCTATTTCGAACTCGCCGCCCGCGCGGGACGGCAGGCGCTGGCGGCCGCCGAGATCTCCGCCGACCGGGTCGGCCTGGTGATCAATGCCGGGGTGTTCCGCGACAGCAATATCGCCGAACCCGCCGTCGCCGCACTGATCCAGAAGCGCCTCGAGGTCGGCCTGGAGTACGAGACCGGCCGCCTGCCCGCCTTCTCCTTCGATCTGCTCAACGGCGGCACCGGGGTGCTGCACGCCCTCATGACCGCGCACTGCTTCACCGGGCTCGGTGATGTCGAGTACGCGCTCATCGTCGCCGGGGACACCCACCCCACCACCGAGCGCGGCCGGGAGGACTTCCCGTACACCGCCAGCGGTGCGGCGATCCTGCTGCACGCCAGCGGCGGCGCGGGCGGTTTCGGCCGCCTCTACACGGCGGGGAACAGCGGCCCGCTCACCCCGACCGCGTGGGCCGACCTCGAAGCCGCCGGAACCGCGGGCCGCGGCGCGCTGACCGTGCGCGCCGCCACCTCCGATCCGCTGGACCTCGTCGAAACCGTGCTGCGGGAGTGCCTTTCCGGCGAGGGCCTGGAGCCCGGCGACTTCGCGACCGGCGCGGCGGTGCTGCTCGCGCCGGCCCCGGTCGCCGGATTCCGCGAGCGCGTGGCCTACCGGGTCGGGGTGCCGTCGGCGGCGGTGGCCGGAATCGATCCCTTCGCGGGCGACCCGTATTCGGCGGGCCCGGTGCACGCCTACCTGAGCGCGGCCGGCCAGGGCATGCTCGACGAGGCCCGGTCCGTGGTGTTCCTCGGCGTGGACGGCGACGCGGCCGCCGCCCTGGTCTACCGTCCGCGAGTGCTCGCCCCCACCTCCTAGGGGAAAGTGAAATACACTGTTTGGCAGTAGATTTCGAAACCCGCTGTGCCCCGGCTGATCCTGGGCGTCCACACGCCCTCGCTGCAATGATGCCGCTCGCGCACACCGAAGCTCGCCGTGCCATGTCCGACAGCCGGGCGCCCGCGATTCGGTGAAGGGACCTCAGATGGCACGGTCGGTCGCACGGGACCGAGGGGGATTACCGGTGGGGGCCGGTGGCGGAACGAGCGGCGCGCCCGCCACCCGCACGACCGCGGGCCGGGTCGGCCCGGCGGCGACGCGAGCGCGGCCGGATGCGTCCGGCGCACACACGGATTCGGGCGAGCCACGGTCCGCCCCCGCGGTTCCGGCCATCGCGCGAGCCGGGCGGGTGAACGCCTCCGTGCCTCGGTCGAACGCGGCCGAGGCCGAGCGGTTGCGGGTGGCGCGGGTTTCGGCGGTGCTGGGCGATCACGCCTCCCTGGGCCGCGTGGCGGCGCTACTCGACCGCGGCGTGGGCGAGATCCGCGCGGTGACGGCGGAATTGGTGCGGGCCGGACTGATCGTGGGGGATTGTCGGCCGCATCCGGACATGGCGACGCTGGTGCTGCGGGAACTGCCGGAGGAGGAGCGGCGCGCGTTGCACGCGGCGGCGGCGGAACTGCTGTGCCGGGAGGGGCTTCCGGCGGCGGTGGTGGCGGCGCACCTGGTCGCGGCGGGGGATACGCGCGGGTCCTGGGCGGCGCAGGTGCTGCTGGAAGTCGCCGACCACGCCTTCGACGCGGACGAATGGGATAGTGCCGGAACCTACTTGGAGCTCGCCTATCGGGCCAGTCGCCGAGCCGACGAGCGGGCGGGGATCGCGACGAAGCTGGTCGCGGTCGAATGGCGGATCAATCCGTCCGGTCGCACCCGCAACTTCGGGCGGCTCAAGGCGGCGCTGCGCACGGGGCGGGTGCCGCGCCCGGAGCTACCCATGACCGTGCTGCAGATGCTGTGGCACGGCCACATACTGCACGCCGACCACGCCCTGCTGCGGCTGCGGCGGGAGGCGGACGCCGCGCTCGGCGATCGGCTCGAGTTCCTCGGCGCGTGGCTGCGCTACACCCACCCGGTCCAAGCCCAGCGGCACTCCTGGCTGCTCGCCGCACCGAGCGTCGGAGCGACGTCGGGCTCCCGGGCACCCGCCATCGCACACCATGACCCGCACTCGGGTGGACGCGCCGATCCCGCGGGCTCGCCGGCCGCGAAACGGTCTCCCGTTCCCCGGAGCACACCCCGCCCCGCGACGTCCGGTCCGCGTGCGCCGCAGCGTGATTCGGCACACCGGCAGGCCGCCGACCTGCTCGACGGCCTGTGGAAACAGCGTCCGCCGGAGGAGACCGCCGCGGCGGCGCAACGCATGCTGGCCCAGCACCGCCTCGCGCCCGACACCGTCGAAGTGCTGGTGGCCGCCGTGGACTGCCTGCTGTACACCGACCGCCTCGACGCCGCCGACGCCTGGTGCGCGTCGCTGCTCGCGGAGGCGACCGCGCGGCGAGCCCCGACCTGGCAGGCGCTGTTCGCCACGGCCCGCGCGGAAACACTGCTGCGCAAAGGCAATCCGGTCGAGGCCGCCGGGCACGCCGCCGCCGCGCTGAACCTGCTGCCCGCCGAACAGCTCGGGGTGTGGCTGGGCCGGGCGGTCGCGGTAATGGTGCGCGCCCTCACCGCGCAGGGGCGTCACGTCGAGGCCGCCGCCCAACTGGACCGCCCGCTGCCGCGCGCGGTGTTCGAAACCCGTTTCGCGCTGGGCTATCTGCGCGCCCGCGGCGAGCACTGCCTGGCCATCGGGCTGCTCGACGAGGCCGAACGCCACTTCCGCCGCTGCGGTCGCCTCATGACCGAGTGGGGCCTGGACTTCGCGTGGCTCGCGCCGTGGCGCAACGACCTGGCCGCGGTCAGCCTGGCGGCGGGGGAGCCGCGGCAGGCCCGCGCCCTCGCCACCCGGCACCTGGACGCGATCGGCGGGGCCGAACGGCATCACAGCGGCGGGGTGTCACTGCGACTGCTGGCCGCCACCGGCGACCCGCTGCGCCGGGTCACCCTGCTGCGCCGCGCAGCCGCCCTGGCCCGCTCCGGCGGCGACGAACTCGAATTGGCCACCGTGCTGGCCGATCTCGGGGCCGCCTACCGCGCGCTGGGGGAGGCGGATCGAGCGCGCCCGCCGCTGCGCGAGGCGGCGCGGCTCGCCGAAACCTCCGGCGCGGAACCGCTCCTGGCCCGGCTGCAGGTCGACTCCGGACCAGGAACGCGAGACACGCTGGGCGGCAGCGGCTTCGAGACCCTGAGTCCGGCGGAGCGGCGCGTCGCCGAACTGGCCGCGAGCGGGAATCGCAATCGCGATATCGCCGAAACCCTCGACATCACCACCAGCACGGTCGAGCAGCACCTCACCCGGGTGTACCGCAAACTGTCCGTCGCCCGCCGCAGCGAACTGCGATTCGCTCTGGCGGCGCGGACCGCGGCGAGCGGAAGAACCGCCACCGGCTGACCCGGATCAAGGTCGGGCATCGATTCGGGTGAACCCCGGCGGCCCCGGACGGGCACTTCTATCGTGAAGCCATCCGGAAGGGGTCGTCATGACGACAACGGACAAGATCCTCATCATCGGCGGACTGTTGACCCTCACCTACGGGACGCTGCTGGGATATCCCCTGGTCGCGCTGCGCCGGCGGGAGGGCAATCCACCGGCTCCCCGCTATCTCAACGTCGCTCACGTCGGGGCCATCCTGCAGGGCGCGCTGGTGCTCGGCCTGGTCTGGGCGGCCCGGCTGTCGGACCTGCCCGACGGCTGGAACATCACGGCCGCGTCGCTGGTGGTGGCCGCGGGCGCATTCATCGCCGCCAAGGACACCATCAACTGGCTGACCGGGGTCGACGACGAATTCGCGGACAAGGCCCGGACCATGCCACTCGGTCTGGCGGGCGCGCTGACCATGACGGTCGGTCTGATCATCTTCATCGTGGGCGACCTGGCTGCCCTCTGAACCCGCGGCTAGTGCAGCGAATCGGCCTTGCTGATCCAGCCGACGATCGCGCGCGTCATGAACGGCGGGGACAACCGCATCGACAGACCGGTCAGTTTGGTTTGTAGTCCGACCAGCACGTGCGGGCCGCGCAGCGGTCCGCGACCGGACGCGGTCCGCCACACCGCGTCCGCCACATCCTGCGGGGTCAGCCGCACCCCGAGGGCGGTCGCCGATTTCGAGCCGCGGCGCACCTCGGTCATCATGTCGGTCGCCACGAACAGGGGCAGCAGGTCGCTGACCGTGATCCCGTACTGCCGCCACTCCAGGTCGAGGGCCTCGGTGAGACTGCGAACGGCCGCCTTGGTCGCGCCGTACACGGCCAGCCCGGGCTGTCCGTAGAGCGCCGACGCCGACGCCAGGTTGATCACCCGGCTGCCCGGCGTCCGGCGCAGATAGGGGAGCGCGGCGTGGCAACCGTTGAGGACGCCCTTCACATTGACGTCCACCACGCGGTGCTGGCGATCCACGTCGATCTCGCCGAACGCCCCCGACACCAGGATGCCCGCGTTGTTGACCAGCAGATCGAGACGGCCGGTCGCCCCGGCGAAGTCCTGCAGCGCCCGATCCCAGCCCGCCGCATCGGTGACGTCGAACGCGCCGGTGATCGTGTGCACGCCGATCTCCGCGGCGGTACGGGCCACGGCGTCGGCGTCGATGTCATAGAGGCCGACCGTCCAGCCCTCCCGCGCGAAGCGGGCGGCGATGGCGCGGCCGATCCCGGCGGCCGCGCCGGTGACCAGGACCGCGGGGCGGGAAGCGCTGTCGGGCTGGGACATCGGAGCCTCTCGGATCGCGGGATCGGGCCGCCGGCGGTGCTCGCGGTCAGGCCGCGCTGCGGCCGAGGCGACCCGGATCGATCATCGCACGATGGAACTCGGCCGCGTCGCGGGCGGCGTCACGGCCGTCGGCGAGCAGATCCGCGCCCAGGTGGATGAGGGTGTGCGGCGCGCTGGGCCGGATCTGCAGGCGCAGCGACACCCCGGCCGCCTCGGCCCGGCGCGCCACCGCGAGCGCGTCGGTCAGCAGCATCTCCCGGGACCCGACCTGCAGGAGAATGGGTGGCAGACCGGTGAAGTCGTGATTCACCACCGACCACGCCGGATCCAGCTCCCCGTCCACCGCGATACCGCGGCGCACCACCATGTCCGGTCCGAGCGCGGGCAACACCGCGTCGTCGCGGCTGTTGGGGTGCGCGAGACGAGCGGTGGAGTCGAAATCGGCCCACGGCGAGGTGACCGACAGCGCCACCGGCAAGGGCAGCTCCCGCTCGCGCAGGGTGAGCGCCAGCCGCAATGCCAGCCCGCCGCCCGCGGAATCGCCGGCCACGATGATCTTCTCCGGCGGGAAGCCCTCGTCGAGCAGATGCCGGTACGCGGTGAGCGCGTCGGCGAGGCTCTCGTTGGGGTGCGCGTCGGGCAGCTGGCGGTAGTCGACGGTCAGCACCGGCAGCTCGCTCAGCGCGGCCAGGCGCGCGGTGTGGCGGCGGTAGCTGTGCAGTCCGCCCGCGATGAACGCGCCGCCGTGCAGGTAGAGGATGGCGGCGTCGCGGTCCACGCGCGGATCGGGAACCGGTGCGCTCCACAGCCATTCGGCCTCGAAGTGCTCGAAGCGCAGGGATTCGCGGCGGGTGCCGCGCGGGGTGCCCATGACCCGGGCGGGCTGCTCGGACAGCCGGGTCACCCGGAAGATCAGGTTGGCCGGACGCGGTCCCAGGTCGGCGACCCAGGCTCCGGCACGCAGGAACTGCTGGAGCGTGGTGCGCAGGACGGGGTGCACGAGCCGGGTCCCGATGCGGGCCGGGGGGATCGTCTCCACGACCACCGAGGATGCGGGGTGCACCGGGGACGCGGGATCCTCGCCCGCGGGCACGGGGTGTGAGGGCTGCGGCGTGGTCGCCACGGGCACTCCTGTCCGCGCCACGGCAGGAGGCGCTGAAGAGACAACGATGTCGGTTCGGCTGAAGGCCGTTGACCATCTTGACCGCTCGGACGCGGATTGTCATGCCCGAGAACGAAATTCCCACGAAATCAGGGGTGCGCTCCGGCGTGCGCGGCGCCCCCGTTGACATATGCAGGTAAATGCCTGCATAATTTGAGCCGTGCAACCCGAACCCGACATGGACACCGTTTTCAAGGCTCTGGCCGACGCAACTCGGCGGCAGCTGCTCGACCGGCTGCGTGAACACAACGGTCAGACGCTGCGGGAACTGTGCGAACGGGTCGCGATGGCCCGGCAATCGGTGACCCAGCACCTCGACATTCTCAAGCGGGCGGGGCTGGTCACCGTGCTACGCCGCGGCCGCGAACGGGTGCACTACATCAATCCGACCCCGATTCACGACATCGAACAGCGTTGGATCTCCGTGTTCGACCGACCCCGGCTGGACGTCCTGCGCGCCATCAAAGACCAGGCAGAGGAGTACGCCATGACCACCACCGTGCCGAACTACGTCTACGTCACCTACATCCGGGCCAGCGCCGAGCAGGTGTGGAAGGCCCTGACCGACGCCGATCTGACCGCCCAATACTGGGGACACGCGAATGTGTCCGACTGGCAGGAGGGTTCGCGCTGGGAGCACCGCCGCGTCGACGGCTCGGACAAGCTCGATGTCGTCGGCAAGGTACTCGAGGCCGACCAGCCCAACCGTCTGGTCGTCACCTTCGAGGACTCCCCGCAGGAGGAGCGCTCGCCCTCGGTGGTGACCTTCTCGATCGAGCCGCATCAGGACATCGTGCGGCTCACCGTCACTCACGAGAACCTGCCGAACCAGGAAATGCTGCAAGGCATTTCGAGCGGCTGGCCCGCGGTGCTGGCCAACCTCAAGTCGCTGCTGGAGACCGGCGCGGTGCTGCCGCAGGCGCCGTGGGAGATGGAGCCGGCGGCCTGCTCCTGATCCGGAACGCGAACGGCACCGGGCGAGCCATAGCTCGCGCCGGTGCCGTTGGCGTGTTCGCGGCGTGCCGGACGCCGCTGCCCGCTGCTTAGCGCGGGGCCATGCGGATCGCGCCGTCGAGGCGGATGACCTCGCCGTTGAGCATCGGGTTCTCCACGATGTGGCGGACCAGCGCGGCGTACTCGGCCGGGTCGCCCAGGCGCGAGGGGTGCGGCACCTGCGCGCCGAGCGCGTCGATGGCCTGCTGCGGCAGGGTCGCGAACAGCGGGGTGTGGAACAGGCCCGGCGCGATGGTCATGACGCGGATCTTGTACGAGGCCAGGTCGCGGGCGACCGGCAGGGTCAGGCCGACGATGCCGCCCTTGGACGCGGAGTAGGCGGCCTGGCCGATCTGGCCGTCGTACGCCGCGACCGAGGCGGTGTTGACGATGACGCCGCGCTCGCCGTCGGCCTCCTCGACCGCGGACATGCGCTCGGCGGCCAGGCGGATCACGTTGAACGTGCCGATCAGGTTAACGTTGATGATCTTGGAGAAGGCCTCCAGCGGGAACGCGCCCTGCTTGCCGACCGTCTTGACGGCATTGCCGATTCCCGCGCAGTTCACCGCGATTCGCAGGGTGCCGAGCGCCTGAGCGGCATCCAGCGCGGCGCTCACGTCCGCCTCGCTGGTGACGTCGCCGGGGGAGAACACCGCGCGCTCACCGAGTTCCTCGGCGAAAGCCTTGCCGTCGGACGAGGGAAGGTCGAGGATAACGACCTTCGCGCCGGCCGAGTGCAGTTCCCGCACGGTGGCCATGCCCAGTCCCGACGCGCCGCCGGTCACAACCGCGACGATATCTGCTGTCTTCACAAAACCTCCAAAATTCTTGGTCTTGTTAATGTAGATTCCGCACGGATCGCAGGGAAGACCGCCCCGTCGGCGTGGCGTTCACGAGACCGTACGAACCCTGCTACTCGCGCGCACGCGCGGATTGAACGGTGTGTCGTCCGGCGCGTCGAGTCGTTGGAATCCTGTTCATGCGAGAGAATTTCCGATCGGGACCGTTCGGACGCGGAGCCGGTGGCGACGTGGTACCGGCGGACTCACCCGGTACCACCGATCACCGACGACAACACACCGTCAGCCACGACCGACCGCCGAGAGGGTCAGACGATGCCGAGCGACGTGCCCGCAGCGGGAATGTTGAAGTCGTACAAAAAACAGTCGCGCTGGTACCCGGCCCTCGACCCGGCCGCCCCCGAACCGCCCGGTCGCGACGCGGCCGCCGAGACGCCCGCCTTCGACGAGAGCGCCGGCCCGGCCCGCTTCCCGCACTACATTCAGGACGCCGAGCCCGAGGTCGAACTGCCGCCGGTCCCCGAATCGGTGCTGCGGCACAATCGCTTCGACGGCGCCTGGTCGGACTGGATGACCGGCACCGGCGAGACCGACTCCTACACGCCGCCGCGCTATCGCGGCAACACCGTGATCGAATTCCCCACGGACAGTGGTGAACCCGCCATCCCGGCCGTCGACACCACCGCGCAGTGGCGCGAGACCTTCGAAATCCCCGAACCCGCACTCGCTCAACGCCTCCCGGATCGGCGGCTGCTCACGCTCGCCTTGCTGATCGTTGCCGTTGTTTTGCTGGCCCTCGTCGGCGCGGTTGCCCTGTATGTGCTGAATTCCCATGGCGGCTCGGCGCAATCCCTCGGCGAACCCGGCGCCGGAGCCGGTTCTCACCCGATCGCGGTCGCGGCGGCGTACAACGAAATGACGGCCCCCGCGATCATCGGCGACCATGGACCCACCGCGGGCGTTCCGGCCGGATAAGAAGAGAGCGGAGACAATGGATCAGGACTGGAGCCGCTGGCTCGACGAGGTGCCCGAAGTGGGCGAATCGTCGGGTCGTGCCGCGCGTTCCAAGACTCCGGTGGTGCGCTTGCGCAAGCGCCGTGGCGATTCCGGCGAAGCCGGACCCGCCCCGCGCCCGATTCTGGTGGTGGGCGGCTGCGGTGGTGCCGGGACGACGACCACCGCGCTCGGCATCGCGGGGGAGCTGGGCGCCGCCGGTGACCGAACCGTGGCCGTGGACGGCACTTTCGCGGGCAGCGACCTAGCGCTGCGGGGCGCTGACGAGCACTTGAGCCCGATCAGCCTGCAGGCCTGGCTCTACGGCCGCGGTGACGACGAGCCCGCGCCGCTCAAGGAGTGCCTCTCGCGGGCGACATCCGGAATCGGGCTGCTGTGGCGCGATCCCGCGCCGCTGCGCCGCCGCGCCACCTACCTGACCGTCGCCCGCGCCCTGGGGGAGTCCGGGTACACCCCGGTTTACGACGGCGGCAATCCGATCGCCAGCCGGCACCTGCGCCCGCTGCTCGAGGACGCCGATATCGCACTGGTGCTGGCGATTCCGGCGCGCGTGGACGCCGCCAACCGGCTGCGCGTCACCCTGGAGTGGCTCGACGATCAGTTCGGCGGGCAGGGCGAGGGCCCCGGCGACGGAATTGTCGGCGACACCACGATCGTCGTCTCACATCAGTTGCCGGGCAGCGATTCTCGAATCGCTGAACATTTGCGCGAGCATCTGGACGGTTGGGTGAACGAGGTCGTCGAGATACCCTATGACGCACACCTCGCGCGGGGGGAGCTGGTGCGGCACAGCGAGCTGGCCGCCGAGACACGCCGCGCGTATCGCCGCCTGCTTGCTGGAGTGGCATCATGACCGCAGCCATGAAGGAACGCCGATCCGCCGACCGGAACATCGATTCAGGGGCCGCTTCCGCGGCCGGTGTGGTGCCACCGCCGGAAGCCCGCCGCGCACCCCTGTGGGACCGACCCGTACCCGGTGGCGGCCGGGCGCCGCTGGTGTGGCTGCTCGGCGTGCACGGCGGCGCGGGCGCGACCACGCTCGCGCATGTGCTTGCGCCGGCGGCGGATTCGTACCGGCGCTGGCCCGGCGTCTTCGAGCGGGAGTCCCCGTTCGTGGTGCTGGTGGCCCGCGAGACCATCGCCGGGCTCACCCGCGCCCACGACCTGCTGCGCCAGCATCACGCCGGACTGGCCGGTCCGTGTGAGGTGCTGGGGCTGATCACCGTGGCCGCGCGCCCGGGCCGGATGCCCGCCGAGATCCGCCGCTACCGCGACGTCGTCGGTTCGCTGGCCGGTCAGGTGTGGCAGCTGCCCTGGCACGAGGAGTGGACGCTGGTCGAAGCCGACCAGTTGCCCATCTGGTCGCCCGGCGACCCGCCGCCGGTGCAGCGCAAGCGCAAACCCGATCCGTTGGAAGAGGTTACGCAGGCTGTGCGGGATCTGGGCGCGGGCATCGTGGCCGCCGCCCAGGACGCGCTCGACTCCCCCCGCGACGTGTTCACGGACCGGTGGGAGTGATCATGAACACCCTTGGATTGCATTGTGCTGGAAAGATTTCCGAAGTAGGCGCCGCCTCCGGTTGGACGGCGGGGCCGGTGATCGGCGAGATTGTTACTAGCAGTTCGCTTTTGGAGAAGGACAGACAATGAGCATGCTCCTCGCCGTACATGACGCGTACGGTCAGATCCTCGCCCAGGTCGGTAACCCGACCCCCGAGGCGCCGCCCGCGTCGGACAAGTTGCTGAAACTGGTTCGGTACTTCACCTGGTTCGTACTTTTGTCGGGAATCCTGGGCATCACCTACGCCGGTGGCCGGTTCGCCTGGGAGAAGTGGACGGGAGGCGGTTTGGAGTCCCCGAAGATGGTGGCCGGCGCGATGATCGGAGGCATCGTCGCGACCAGCGCGGGCACGATCATGAACGCAGTGATCACCTAATGCCCGCCGCGCTGGTGCCGCAGGCCCTGCACGCCGCGCTCTCCACCCGCGCGGACGCGGTGGCCGTACTGGCCTACAAACAGATGCCGGCCGATGTGCTCCGGCCGATGATGCAGCTCATCGACTGGCTGCTGTGGTGCGTCCTGCTGTTCTGCCTGGCCTGGATGATCCTGGCCGCGGGCCGGCTGTGGTACGCGTTCCGCGGCGACCTGGCGGCCAACGAGGCGACGCACGGGGTGGTGATGAGCCTGCTGGGCGCGATCATGGCGACCTCGGCCAGCGGCATCGCGCTGGCCCTGCTGCCGACCTGAGGGGCCGGTCGGCTGAATTGTCCACCCGCACACACGCTCTTGAAAACGACACCGTGGAGGCACTGCGATGAGCGAGAAGGAGTCGCCCGAGCGCGACGGCGTCTCGTTCGGCGTGATCGCCTCGGCCGCCCTGGTGGCGGTCATCCTGATCGCCGGTCTGGTGGTCTACTTCGGGCACGGCGACGCCAAGCCCAGCGCCAAGCCCGAACCCGGCGCGACGCCGGCGACCTCGGACACCGGCGCCACCGGATTCGCCTCCCCCGAGGTGGATCTGTTCGGCCGCCGCATCGACATCCCCAACAACGTGGCGGGCCAGCCCCTGCCGCAGCAATCCGGCAAGCAGCGCAAGGCCACCGACACCGACTGGCTGACCGCGGCCCCGCTGGGCATCACCGATCCGCACGGCTGGCAGCGGGTGTACGGGGCGTCGGTCCCCTTCTCCACGTCCGACGGCCCGGCTCGCCTGGAAAATGGCCTGGCCGTGGGCTATTCGCACACCCCGCAGGGCGCGGCCCTGGCGGCCGCGCAGATCACCTACCGGCTCAACGCCCGGCCCGCGGACCGGGAGCTGTACGTGCGGCAGGTCCGTGTGCCCGCCGAACAGCTCACCGCCTACGACCAGGCGCTGGCCGATCAGCGACTGCCGAAACAGCAGCCCGAGAAGGTGACCCGCTACCTGGTCGCCCCCGACGGCTTCCAGGTCGAGAACTACGCCGACGACATGGCCATCGTGCGGCTGGCCGCGCGCGGGCCCGTCGTCGACAGCCGGCAGT
Source organism: Nocardia sp. CA-145437 (assembly GCF_050956485.1). NCBI lineage: Bacteria > Bacillati > Actinomycetota > Actinomycetes > Mycobacteriales > Nocardiaceae > Nocardia > Nocardia sp. CA-145437. Next base: position 3,088,651 of record NZ_CP191204.1, read on the forward strand.
TGTGGGCGGCGGTGCGCCTGATCATGGTCTGGGACGCCGGCGACTGGCGGCTCAAGCCCTCCACGTCCCGGACTTCGCAGACCGAGTACGTGGATTCGCTGGCGGGGTGGACCCGTTGGTGACGACAACAGCTCCACAGGTGACAGAAGAAGATATGGCATCGCGACCCATCGAGAGGTGGACCACATGCTGAGGCGGCTAGTCACGATTCTCGCGGTCGTATTCACCGTCATGATCGCGACCCCGACGGTGGCCTACGGCCAGACCTACGGTTTCGACCAGGCCTGCAACGAATTACACGACTCCCTCGACGGACTGGGCGTGCCCGGCATCTCGCTCGGCGACGCGGCCTCGGCCGCGTGCAAGGCCGGCAATGTCGCCACCCACCCGAACGAGGTGGCCAACACCGTGCGCGACAAGGCGTGGGACTCCACCTTCGGCAAGGTCGTGGACTCGCTGATGAGTGGTCTCGGTGAGGCACTGATCCTGGCGCTCACGTTCTGGATGAAGATCCCGAACGAGAGAGTCAGCGACGCCGGAACACTATTCACCAAGATCAACGACTACACCTATCAAGTCCAGATCCTGTTCCTGATGACCTCGGTGATACTCACCGGCCTGAAACTGGCGCGAGCCAGACGCGGGGCCGCGGTCGACCAGGCCACGGACTCGTTCTGGATGTTCGCCCGCGTGGTGTTCAGCTCCTGGATGCTGGGCGCGGTGATCGTGGCCGCCACCCAGGCCTCGGACAAGTTCTCCGAGTGGGTGATCAACGACTCCACCAACGGCAATGCCAAGAACATGGCCGAGCTGATGGTGAAAACCTCCAAGCTGCAGGCGTTCTCGCCGGGTCTGGTGCTCATCATCGCCATCGTCGGCCTGCTCGGGGCGCTCGCGCAGATCGTGCTGGCCATCGTGCGCCAGGGCATGCTGGTGGTCGCGGCGGGCGTGCTGCCGCTGGCCGCCGCGGGTTCGGGCACCGGCATCGGAATGTCGTCCTACAACAAGCTGATTCGCTGGATCATCGCGTTCATGCTGTACAAGCCGGTCGCCGCGATCGTCTACATGATCGCCTTCACCACCGCGGGCGTCACCGACGACCGCACCGGCACCGCGAACCTGCCCGACGCCGACGAGGCCCAGCGCATGCTGGTCGCCATCGTGTTGCTGGGCACCGTGGCGTTCGTGCTGCCCGCGCTCATGCGCCTGGCGACCGCGGGTGAGGTGGCCATCGTCGGTTCCGGCGGTTCGGGTCTGGCCGCCACCACCGGCACCCTGGTCGGTATCGCGGCGCTCGGCGCGGTCGGCTCGCGCGCGGTGGCCCCGCGCGGGGTCGCCGGTCCGGGCGCGGCCGGATACGTCGGCGGCGGCCGGGGCGGACGGCCCCGGCCCGGTCCCGGCGGCGGCCCGGGTGGCGGCGCGCCGCGCCCGACCCCGCCGCCGCGTCCCGCCGGTGGTGGCGCGGCCGCGAGTCCTGCGGCCCAAGGGGGCGGCGGCGCAGTACCGTCAGGCGCGTCCGCGGTGGCGAGCCGGGTCGCGCAGGCCCGGGCGGCGACCGCCTCGCTGGGCAAGGCCGAATCGGCCGCGGGCGACGTCGCCGGTGACCGCTGGGCCAACCGTGCACCCGACCTCGGCAGGAGCACCATCCCGCGATGACGATGACCGACACCTACGAGCGGCGCTCGTACGGACTGTGGCAGAAGCCCCGCAGCGCCGGCCTTTTCGGCCTGCGCTGGGGCGAGACCGTGGTCGGATTCGCCGTCGTCATCACGGCGCTGCTGACGGCGCTGGTGGCCGGTCCGCAACCGGCCGCCGTGGTGGCGGGCATCGGCACGGTCGTGATGGTTCCACTGGTGTGGCGGACAGGGGGCCGCTCCGGCTACGAGAACGGATTGATGATGTTCCATTGGTTGCGCGGCCGGTCCAAGGGCGAGCACGTGTACCGGGGCGGGCGCTTCTCGCGGATCCCGGGCGGCGTCACCCGGCTGCCCGGGCTGATGGCCCCGTCGCGCCTGTACGAAGGCATCGACGCGGGCGGCTACAGCTTCGGCATGATCCACCTACCGCAGTTCGCCCAGTACACGGTCGTGCTGCGGGCCTGGCCGCAGGGCCACGAGGCCGTCGACCAGCCGGTCATCGACCGCTGGGTCGGCGCGTGGGGCACCTTCCTGGCCTCGCTGGGCCAGACCTCCGACATCGTGGCGGTGGTGCCGGTCATCGACACCGTGCCCGAGACCGGAAACCGTTTGCTCACCGAGGTTTCCGCCATCACCCGGCCCGAGGCCCCCGATCTGGCCCAGCAGGTCATGTACGAGCTGGCCACCGAGCTGCCGCAGGAACGGGTGCAGTTGCTGCCGCGGGTCGCCATCACCTTCAAGGCGACCACCGCGGAGCGGCGCAAGAATCCGGCGGAGGAGGCGGTCGAGATCGGCCGCCGTCTGCCCGGCATCTGCGCGGCGCTGGCCGAGGCGGGCGTGCGCTGCCAGCCCATGGCCGCCGACGACATCATCTCCTTCATCCGCCGCAGCTACGACCCGGCCGCGCAGGCCGACCTCGAGGTGGCCGCGGGCGAACCCGGTGGGCACGGCCTGGATTGGGCCGACGCCGGACCGGTCTCGCACGAGGAGCGCTGGGACCATTTCATCCACGACGGCGGCCGCTCGGTCACCTGGGAGATGGACACCGCTCCCGAGGGCGCGGTCGACGAACGCGTGCTGCAGCGGCTGCTCGCGCCGAATCCGGAGGTGCCGCGCAAGCGCATCACCATCGTCTACCGCCCGCACTCGGCCGGTGACGCCGCCCAGATCGTCGACGACGACTACAAGAACGCCCTCGTCGCACAGCAATCCGAGCGCGGCGTCGTGTCCGCCGCCGCCACCCTGCGGGTCGGAGCCACCCAGCAGGCCCGCGAGGAGCAGGCCCGCGGCCACGGCGTGACCCGCTTCGGCGCGTTGGTCACCATCACCGAACCGCTGCGCGGCGACCTGCCCCGCATCGAGTCCATCACCCGGGACCTGTCCACCCAGGCCCGCTTGAAGATCCGCCGCTGCTACCGCTATCAGGCCGCGGCCTTCGCGGCCTCTCTCGGCTGCGGGGTGATCCTCCCCGAACACGCCACCATCCCGAAAGCACTCGCGGGGTAACCCACCATGTCACGTGACCTCGACCCGCCCGTCCGCGAACGCGACGCCGCGCCGCCTCCTGCGCGCCGCGGCTCGCGACGGGAGCAGGCCCCCGTCGACCCTTACGACGACGCGGAGCCCTACCCGCCCACCGGCTCCCGTGTCATGCGCGACGAGCACCGCCCCCGCCGCGGCACCCTCCCGGACCGTCGCATGCTCCGCCGCGACACCCCGATCGACTACTCGGCGGAGTTCGCGGACACCGCGGCGCAGTCCGGCGCCGACGGAGGCGCCGGCGAGGCGCGTCGCGCCGACACCGGGGCCTGGGACAACGCGGCTCTCGGTGCGAGCCAGGACGATCCGGCCCGGGGCTCGGCGCCGGGAGTGACCGGCCAGGGGCACGGGGATTCGGAGTCCCACTCGACCAGCGGCCGGGCCTCGGCCGATCGTGCCGAATCGGTCATTCCCGCACCCGGTCTCGGCGATCACGCCGGGGAAACGGGCGTGTCGGCCGGCCGCGGTGAGTTCGAGCCGGGCGGCGTGCGCGCGGAAGCGGGTGGGCCGGACCCGGTGGCATCCCGGACGGCAACGGTGACCCGTGGCACGCAGGAGGTTTCCGGAGCGGTCGAACCGACCGGTCGCGATGACATCGCCCTGGAGCGGAGCGGTACGGCGCCGAAGCGGCGGCTGCCGGCTCTGCCCGCCCTCGAACCCGGTGGCGGGAACACCGATTCGAGTGCGGCCCTCGGTGACCGCCGCGCGTCCGAGACGTCCTCGCGTGACACCGCTTCCCGGGGGCGCGAGCTCGCGGTGCGCGACGCGCCGGACCCCGGTGCCGCGGTGCACGGCGGCGCGGGCGCCGGTGACGTGGCCGCGGAGCGCGGTCGGGCGCGCGGGCCGGAACGAACCGAGGGGGATCGCATGGAGCGCAAGCGGACTCGTGAGGTCGAGCCCGGCAGCGACACGGCGCGCCGCGCGGAGACCGGCGAGCGTCCACGTCGCGAACGCCCCGGCGACGACGATCCCCGGCGCACCCGGCGTGCTGCCGAGAGCGGCGACGGGCGTGACCGCCGGAGCGCCGCGGGTGACTCCGCGCGTGGACGGCGGGACGGCGACGGGCACAGCGGCCGTGAACGACGTGAGGGCGAGGGACACTCCGGCCGTGAACGTCGCGGCGTGGAAGGCGAACTCGGGCGTGAACGTCGGCGTGCCGACGGAGATCCCGCACGTGACCGCCGCACGGCAGACGGACACCGCACAGCTGAGGGACACCGCACAGCCGACCCTCACCGCGGCGCCGACGGCCACCGCCGCGGCGAAGGCGACCTCCCACGCGAGCGGCGCGGCACCGGCGACGGGGACGCGCGGCGCGGTGAGGGCGAGCGTGATGCGCGGCGCGGCACCGGCGAGCGTGATGCGCGGCGTGGTGAGGGCGAGCGTGATGCGCGGCGAGGTGACGGCGAGCGGGACGCGCGGCGAGGTGACGGTGAGCGGGATGCGCGGCGCGGCAGCGGCTCCGAAGGACGCGGCCGGGCGACCGACGCGGATCGGGTGCATCTGGGCGGCCGGACCGGAACGCCCGGGCGAACGCGATCGGCGCGGCCCGAGAGCGACGCGGGGGAGCGGCCGGCGCGCAACCGGCCCACGCGCAATGGACGCCCCGAGCGGTCCACCGCGGAGGAGCGCGGGCGCGGCGGACTCCGGAAGGACAAGCGGGACAAGGACCTCGATCAGGCCGAACGGGAGGCGGCGGCCAAGCGGGCCGCGGCGCGCAAGGCGGCGGCCAAGAAGAAGCAGTCCGGACCCAAGCTGCTCGACGACACCCAGCGGGCCAAGCTGGAGGTGACCGCGCGGGAGGGCAACGGCATCAAGGCGGCCTGGGCCACCTTCCGGCTGCACACCGACGACCTGCGGCGGCGCAACTTCGCGGCGCGGGCCGAGCGCATCGAGTACGGCAGCTTCGACGAATTCGACCGGACCACCGCGCAACTCACCGATCGCGGGTACATCGGCGCGGGCGGCGGGCGGATGAACGTGGTCGGCCGTCCCGTCGAGTATCGCGCCACCACCGCGCAGGTCGCGGGCCTGTGGCCGTGGTCGGTCGGCGCGGGCGCGCCGCTCATCGGCACCCCGCTGGGCTCGCACCTGCACACCGGCGCGCCGGTCTGCTTCGACCCGATGAACTGGTTCATGCGCGGCAGCTTCATCACCGCGCCCAGCCTGTTCGTCCTGGGCCTCAACGGTTTCGGCAAGTCCTCGCTGGTGCGCCGGATCGTGCTCGGCGGTGTCGCGCAGGGCATCACGCCGCTGGTGCTGGCCGACGTCAAGCCCGACTACCGCAAGCTGGTGGAGCTGGTCGGCGGCCAGGTCATCGACCTGGGCTACGGGCACGGCAAGCTGAACCCGCTCGCCGCGGGCGTGCTGGGCTCGATCGTGCCGCTGCTCGACGACTTTCCCGAACTCCAGACGCAGGTCATGCAGGAGATGCGGGCCCGCCAGGTCACCCTGGTCGCCGGCTTGGTGGAGCTGGTGCGCGGCGAGCGTGTGCGCGACTTCGAGGAGACCCTCATCTCGACCGGTCTGCGCATCCTCTACCGCGACGGCAGTGCCTTCACCCCCGAGAATCCGCCGATCATGGAGGATCTCCTGGATGTGGTGGTCGCCGGCGGCGACGAACTGCGCCTGGACGCGGGCGCGGACGATATCGAGGAGTACGCGGAGGCCATCAAGGAACTGCGTCGCTCCCTGCGCGCGCTGACCCAGGGCCCGTTCGGCGCGATCTTCAACGGCCAGACCACGACTCCCATCGACACCGCCGCGACCGCGGTCTGCATCGACGTCTCCCACATCCCCACCGGCGACAAGAAGCTCAAGGCCGCGGTCATGCTGGCCTGCTGGGCCGACGGTTTCGCCTCGGTGGAGGCGGCGCACGTGCTGGCCGACGCCGACCTGGGCCCGCAGCGCTACTTCCAGGTCGTGATGGACGAGCTGTGGCAGGTGCTGGGCCTGGGTGACTTCATGGTCGACCGCGTCGACGAGCTCACCCGGCTGCAGCGCGGCATCGCCACCTCCCTGATCATGATCAGTCACACCATCAAGGACCTGCAGGCGCTGGGTTCCGAGGCCGCCATCGCCAAGGCGCTCGGCTTCCTGGAACGCGCCCGCGCCAAGATCTTCGGCGCGCTGCCGGCCGAGGAGATCGCACGGCTGGACTCCACCGTGCCGTTCACCTCCGCCGAGGAGGACATGGTGACCAGCTGGTCCGCGCCGCAGGCGCTCACCGGTGAGGCGCTCAAACCGGGCCAGCAGCGCCCGCCCGCGCCCGGCACCGGCAAGTTCCTGCTCAAGATCGGCGAGGACCGCCGCCCCGGCATCCCGTTCCACATGGAGTTCACCATCTCGGAGCGGGAGAGCGGAATCCACGACACCAACCAGCGTTTCAGCGAATTCACCGAGACCACCGCCACGCGCGGCGCGGGCGCGGAGTCCGGCTCGGACGAGGGGAGCGCCGCATGATGCCGCACCGGTCGTATCGAAGAGTGTCGCCGGAGGTCCGGCAGGCCGCGGTCGAACAGGTCATCGCGCTGACCGGCAAGCTGCGCTCGGAATCCGAGGCGTGCCGGGTGGTGGCCGAACAGATCGGCGTGCACACCAATTCGGTGCGCAACTGGGTGCGTGCCGCCGAGACCCCCGGCCTCGAGCGTATGGACGCGGTCGCGTTGCGCCGCAAGGTGGCTTTGCTGCAACAACAGCTGGCCGCGGCCGCGGAGATGAACCGTTCGCTGGTGGAAACGCTCCACGACGCCAAGCGCGGCACATGAGCCGCTCCCGCGACGAAGACCCGAACGGCCGCAACGGGGCTGGACACGCCGAGCATCGAAACCGGCTGGTATGGCGCGCGCGCCGCACCCGGAGACTAGCCTGGAAGGGTGGTCCGATTGGGGTGGTGATGCTGGTGGTGAGCGTCACGATGCTGGCCACCGCCTGTTCCGGCGGCGGCTCGAACGGCGGCGGCTCGAATCCGCCTGCCGGGCAAGCGCCCACGACCACCACCCGGTTGCTGGAGGTCGCGCCCGCGCCCGACCCCACCACCCCCGACGGGGTCGCGGTGGCGGCGCTGCAGCAGATCTACACCTGGAACCCGGCCACCGAATCCGAGGGCGACGCCCTGCGGCGCGCTCGGAAATGGCTGGGCCCCACCCTGATCCGCACCTTGGACAATCCGTCCACCGCCGTGGACACACCGCGCCCGACGCTGCGGTGGGCCGAATGGGCCAAGGAGAACGCGCACGTCGAGGCGTTCGCGTTCGCCTCCGGCGAGAAGGCGCCCGCGGGCGCCGACCCGAACCGGCAGCAGTACAAGATCGGTATCGAGCAGACGGTCGTCCACCCGGACGGCAAGCGGGAAAAGCTACCCCCGGCCACGGTCGTCGCCACCGTCGTGCGTGGCCCCGGCGGTAGCTGGTTGCTGGACGAATTCCGTTGAGCGGCAACGACTCACAGGTCATCCCAGGAGGATAGAGATGGCGAAGACACCGGTGCAGGACCCGGCCGATCCGGGTCCAGACCGCACCCTGCACCTCGTGTACGCGGGTTTCTATATCTTCGGAACCCTGTGGCTGGCAGTACAACTGGGCAATCTGCTCAGCTCCCCGCGCCAGAACCTGCCGATCAACCCGATCGCCATCGTGGTCAACCTGATCAAAGGCCAGGTGCGCTGGCCGACCGCCGCCACGGTCATCGTGGTGCTGGTGGTCGCCGGGACGGCGGGCTGGGTGTTCTACAAGCGCCACCGCACCGAGACCTCCAAGAAGGGGCGCCTGGCCATCGACGACAAGGCCGACCACATGGGGTCCGGCGGCGCGATCAAGGCGCTCACCCTCGCCGGGGTGCGGGAGAAGGCCGGGAAGATGGGCGTCCCGCTGCACACCCACCTCACCGGCGACAAGGTCATCCCCGGATCGCTCATGCGGCCGGGAGACGCCCTGGTGCCGGGCATTCCGATCGGCATGTCGGTCGCCGACGGCGAGATGATGTACGGCTCCTACGAGGACCTGCAGGTCGACATCTGGGGACCGCGCCAGGGCAAGACCACCTCCCGGGTCATCCCGGCGGTGCTGGCCGCGATCGGCCCGGTGGTCGTCACCTCCAACAAGCGTGACGTGGTCGACGCCACCCGGGATGTGCGCGCGGGCAAGGGTTCCCCGATCTTCGTCTTCGATCCGCAAGGCGTGGCCCCGGATTCGCACGACTGGCAGGCCCAGCAGGAACCCCAGTGGTACTGGGATCCGCTGGCCTGGGTCGACGTGCACCGCGCCGGCGCCGAGGTGCGCGCGGTCAGCCTGGCCGGGCACTTCTCCGACGCCGAGGGCAGCCCCTCGGCGGGCGGCGGCGCCGACTCCTACTTCGACCCCGAAGCCGAGGACCTGCTCGCGGCGCTGTTCCTGGCCGCGGGCCTGGAGGGCAGCAACATCCTGCGCGCGTGGGAATGGGTGAACAACCCACTCGACACCACGCCCGTGGAAATCCTGCGCCGCAGCGCCAAGCACTACATGGCCGAGGGCCTGGCCGGGCAGTACAACCTCGACGTGCGCACCCGCGACGGCATCTTCGGTGGCGCGAAGGCCATGATCCGGTGCCTGAAACTGCCGCACATCCAGCCGTGGATCATCCCCAACGGCGGTCGCGAACCCTTCGACGAGCTCGCCTTCCTGGAGGGCAACGGCACCCTGTACTGCCTGTCCCTGGAAGGCCGGGGCTCGGCCGCGCCGCTGGTGAGCGCGCTGACCGCGGCGGTCATCGAGGTCGCCACCCACAAGGCGTCCCGCTCGCCCGGCGGCCGCCTGCCGGTCCCGCTGCTGGCCGCGCTCGACGAGGCCGCGAACGTGGTGCGCTGGAAGGATCTGCCGAAGCAGTACAGCCACTTCGGATCTCGCGGCATCGTGGTGATGACGGTGCTGCAGTCCTGGGCCCAGGGCGCGCGCTGCTGGGGACCCGACGGCATGGAAGCGCTCTGGGGTGCGGCCAATATCAAGGTGATCGGCAGCGGCATCGACGATATGGCCTTCCTGCAACAGCGCTCCGAGGCCATCGGCGACTACGACTCGATCGCGCAGTCGGTGTCGGAATCCAAGGGCGGCAAGAGCTATTCGCGTTCGTTGAGCTCCTCGCGCACCTTCAACGCGCACGCCCTGGCCACCCTGCCGCGCGGGCGCGCCATCCTGTTCTCCTCCGGCACACCGGCGGTGCTGGTGCGCACCGTCCCGTGGTGGGAGGGCGCTGACGCGGCCGCGGTGGAGCGTTCCATCGAGGCACACGACCCGTCACCGACGAAGAAGACCACCATCGATGATCTGACCAGTCCCGCGCTGATCAAAGAGACAATCCCGGATGTCGCGGCTCCCAAGGAGGTCCGACCGCTGTGAGCGACGAGCAGCACCCCGACAATTTCCCCTTCGACGACTCTCGTGGCCGTCGTCCCGACGAGCCGCAGCGCATGGTCTACCAGAGCGTGGTCGAGTTCGTCGAGAACTACCTGAGTCTGGTGTACCGCCGGCAGGTGACCGACATCAGCGACACCGTGTGGTGTCCGGAATGGTGGAAGCACGCCGAGGCGGTCGCACGACTGGATGCCATGTGGCGGGCGTGGGAACACTTCCGCCACGACGGCAAGACCGGACTGAGCGTGTGGTTCCTCGACCACGCCGACCCGCACATGGCGAAGCTGTTCGACCCCAAGGGCCCGTTCAAGTACTGCAGTGTGCGCAACGGGCACAAGGACATGCTGACGCCGCTGCCGTTGAAGTCGCCGCAGCAGGGCCTGTTCAGCAACCCCACCATGGGCGAGTTCCCGCTCTAGGCCCCGGAAACGGACCGTGGCGGATCGCAAGGCGATCCGCCACGGTACACATCACAACGGCCGAAACGACTGGTACTCAGACTCGTTCGCGGGAGCGGGCGCGTTCGCGCTCCCGCTCGTGGGCTTCCTGCTCGCGGACGCGACGCTGAGCCGCCTCCTGCTCGCGGATCCGCACGGCGTCCTGAGCGGACTGCGCCTGGCCGACTTCCATCAGCATGCGCACCGATTGCAGTTCCGGCGAGATGCCCATGCGCGAAAGATGCTGGGCCAGAGCGGTTCGCCGCTCCACCGAGTCGTACCGGGCGCCACCGCGACCGGCCTGCTGCGCGGCCATGCGGGAGGCCTCGGTCGCCGCCGAGAAGCGATCCTTCTCGAGGGAGACGCCACCGCGTTCGAGCGTGGGGCGCTCCAGGATTCGCGAGAGCTCACGGTTACGCGGATCGCGGGCCTTGGCATCGGCGGCCTCACGCAACCGGCGCTCACGGCCTTCCTTCTGGCGGGCCTCGGTGACCCTGACACGCGCTTCCGCTTCCTTCTGGCCACGTTCCCGGGTGCGCAGCGCGACAAGTGTCGCGAGCTGCAACATTTGCCTCATCATCGCCGCCGTCTCGCGGCCGATGTCGTCGAGTTCCTCGGCCATTGCCTGCTCCCCGATGCTGCAGTTGGATCACTGTGGATGATGGTGCTTCGTCACGGACATCGCTATACGAACGGTGGTTGCGCATAGGTTGTCCCGCCTGCAAACGCGGACACCCGGAGAACATGGGGCGAAGCGGCGGCCCGAGTGGGGATTGCCCGGTGGGCTTTACTTCGCCTTGGTACTCCGTTCTACGAGATTACCAGCGAAAACTCCGAAACCGCCGTACGCGCGCGTCGCGATCCAGCATATATCGCACAATTCCGGCAGGTGAGGGAAAACTCAGGATTTTCTTTGGTTAGGGAAGCCTTACGCGAGAGGTTCAACGGGACCTTCCCGAGACTTTCGCCGGAAAAGCAACGGCCCCGGCGCGATTCGCGCCGGGGCCGAAAGACCATGCTGGTCAGTTGATTTGGACCGATTGGATGTTCACATCCATGGCCGGCTTGCCATCCTGACCGCCGCCCGCGACGCCGCCCTTGGCGATCTTGTCGAGGGTGGCCAGCCCGGCCTCGTCGACCGTGCCGAAGATCGTGTACTGCGGCGGCAGTTGGGAATCGCCGTAGACCAGGAAGAACTGGCTGCCGTTGGTGCCCGGACCGGCATTGGCCATGGCCAGCACGCCGCGCTTGTACTCGACCGGGAACTGCGCGGCCTGATCGGTCTGCGCGTACTGGTCGGTCGGGTACTCGTTGTCGAATTCATAACCGGGACCGCCCATTCCGGTGCCGGACGGGTCGCCGCACTGCAGCACCTGCAGACCCTTCCCGGTGGTCATGCGGTGGCAGCTGGTCGCGTCGAAGTACTTCTGCTTGGCCAGCGACTCGAAACTGTTGACCGTGCAGGGGGATTCGCCCGGATTCAGGGTCATGGAGATCGGGCCCTGATTGGTGTCCATGGTGGCCTTCACCTGACCGGCGGTCGTGATGTTGGCCGTCCCCGGCGCGCTCACCGCCTTGTCGGCGGGCTTCTGCGACGGACGGTACTCACAGCTCACCGAGGCCGGCTTGGCCTTCGCGGCCGGCGGGGGAGCGGCGGTCAGCGAGGCGTCGGGCGTCTCGGACGCCTTCGCGCTCGTGCTGTTGTCATCGCCCTTGGTCAGGAAGTAGATGCCGACACCGGCCGCCACGGCGACCACGACGCCCAGCGCCGACGCCGCGATGGTGAGCTGCTTGCGCTTGCGCGCCCGCTGGGCCCGGTTCTCGAGTTGACGCTCCAGCTTCCGCTTCGCCGCAGCGCGTCGCTGTTCATTGCTCGGCACTAACTGTCCCTCCGTGAACGGTCGGTATCTGATGTCTGTACAGACGGGGGCCGTCAGCACAAACGAGCCCGTCAGCCCAGCGGCCGCGGCAGACATTACCTGCATTCGCTGAGAAAAACCTACATATGAGGGCCGGGCCGGGAACCGGTTGGACTTGTCGCGCGGCCGTGGTGGAAACTTGACAATCGTGACCAAGACCAGCAGCTTCAGTGCCCCGAGGGGGGTCCCCGACTATCTGCCCCCCACCTCCGCGGAGTTCGCCGCCGTCCGTGACGGACTGGTGGAGACCGCGCGACTGGCCGGATACGGGCATGTCGAGCTGCCGGTTTTCGAGGAGACCGCCCTGTTCGCGCGCGGCGTGGGGGAGTCGACCGACGTCGTCTCCAAGGAGATGTGGACCTTCGCCGACCGCAATGGAGAGAGCTTCACCCTGCGCCCGGAGGGCACCGCGGGCGTCATGCGCGCGGTCATCCAGCACGGCCTCGACCGCGGCCCGCTGCCGGTCAAACTCTGCTACGCCGGACCGTTCTTCCGCTACGAGCGCCCGCAGAAGGGCCGCTACCGGCAGCTGCAGCAGGTCGGCGTGGAAGCCATCGGCATCGACGACCCGGCCCTGGACGCCGAGGTGATCGCCATCGCCGACGCCGGGTTCCGCACCCTCGGCCTCGACGGCTTCCGGCTCGAGATCACCTCCCTCGGCGACGAGACCTGCCGCCCGCAGTACCGCGAACTGCTGCAGGAATTCCTCATGAAGCTCCCGCTCGACGAGGAGACCCGCCGCCGCGCGCTGATCAACCCGCTGCGGGTGCTCGACGACAAGCGTCCCGAGGTCAAGGAGATGACCGCGAACGCGCCGCTCATGATCGACCACCTGTCGGAGTCCGCCAAGAACCACTTCGAGCAGGTGCTCGGCCACCTCGACGCGCTCGGCGTGCCGTACGTGGTCAACCCGCGCATGGTGCGCGGGCTCGACTACTACACCAAGACCACCTTCGAATTCGTGCACGACGGACTCGGCGCGCAATCCGGCATCGGCGGCGGCGGCCGCTACGACGGACTGATGGCCGAACTCGGCGGGCAGGCGCTGTCGGGCATCGGCTACGGCATCGGCGTCGACCGCACCGTCCTCGCGCTCGAGGCCGAGGGCAAGACCGCCGTCGACGGGCCGCGCGTGCAGGTCTTCGGCATCCCGCTCGGCGACGTCGCCAAGCAGCGCCTGGTGGTGCTGGCCGCCGACCTGCGCAAGGCCGGAATCCGCACCGACCTCGCCTACGGCGGGCGCGGCATGAAGGGCGCGATGAAGGCCGCCGACAAGTCCGGCGCCCGGCTCGCGCTGGTCCTGGGCGACCGCGAGGTCGCCGACGGCGAGATCGGGCTCAAGGACCTGAGCACGGGCGAACAGCGGCAGATCCCGCTGGACGAGGCCGTCGCCCAGGTCGCGGCCGCCCTTGCGAGCGAACAGGATTGATCGCGTAGGCGGGACCCGGCAGTACCGAGAGGCGCTGGGTCCCGCCACCCGCTCCCGCCACACGACGGCACCTGCTCCACCGCTGCCGCCACGCGACGTGACAACTGCCGCCACGCGACGTGACAACTGCCGCCACGCGACGTGGCAACTGCCGCCACGCGACGTGACAATTGCCGTCACGCGACGGTGACAACTGCCGTCACGCGACGTGACAATTGCCGTCACGCGACGGTGACAACTGCCGTCACGCGACGTGGCAACTGCCGCCACGCGACGGTGACAGCTGCCGCCGCGCCCGCCGTGGCGGGCGTGGCCTGGGCCGCGGCCTCGTCCCACCGCGGCTCCGGCATGCGCGGCGGCGTCAACGGCGGCCGCATCCGCCTGATCGGGTCCATCCGCATGGACAGGTCGGTGGTCAGCATGGTGGGCAGCCACCGCTTGGCCCATGGCCGGTCCGGGACGCGATCAGCGGCTGCGACCCACCACGGATGTCCTCGACCGGCTGGGCTGGCTGCGACGCGACCGCTCCCGGCGGCGCGGCAGTGCCACCGGGCGGCGCGGCATGGTGTTACCTGGCGGTGCGGCATTGTTACGGCCCGGCGAACCTCCGCCGAATCCGCGTACGCGTGCGCGAATCGGGGTATGAGGTAGAGGCCAGCTGACATACCCGCGCACGCCGCACGGGCCGGTGCCCGCCGGCGGACCGCGTGAACCCTACGGACCTGGACGAATGCACCGCTGTGACTCATGAATCGACGCCGGGATCCGGCGAGGTCGGGCTCGACCTGATCGCCCCCGAACTGCTGGCCCCCGCGCTGCGCAAACTCACCCTCGCCGCGCTCGGCATCGGCATCGGGGTCGGCCTGCTGATGGCGCTGTTCGTGCACTGGCCGACCGCGCTGGCGGTGGGTCTGGTCCTGGGCGCACCGACCGCCCTGTACGCCATGGCCGTGCAACGCCGCCGGATCACCGTGTCCGGCAGCGTCATCCACGCCCGCACCTGGCGCGGCGAACGCCACCTGGACCTGGCCGCGGCCACGGCCGTGGAGATCGTCGTCCACCCCGGCAAGATCAGCCGCATCGTGCTGCGCGCCACCGCGGGCCCCGACATCCAGGTCGTGCCGCTGGCGATCTACAGCGACTCCGGCAGCGGCCGCGAACTCCACATCCTGGGCCTGCGCAAACTCGCCGACGCCCTGGCCGGATGCCCGCTCGCCGCCGCCCTGGCCATCTCCGGGATGCTGGTCCAGCAACTGCGCGCCGAGGCCCGCGACGCCAACGCCGAGGAACGCCCGCTCTACCGCGCGGTCCAGCTGGTGCGGGCCCGCGACGAGGCCGGGCCGATCGTCCTCGCCGACGCCGACATCGCCGACCTCGCCCGCTGAGGCGACGCGGACCGGACATCGACCACCGATCTACACCCGCTGCATGACGGCGCACGCTGCCGCGGCCCCCGGGTCTGCGTGGGCGCTGTCGAGGATGGCCGCCGCGGTACACCCGGGCCGTGATGGCGGTCGTCGCGCACTCCGACGTGTCGATCACCGACGACACCCGCGGCACGACGGCGCACGCTGCCGCGGCCCTCGGGTCGGTGTGGGCGCTGTCGCCGATGAACGCCGCGGTACACCCGGCCGTGATTGCCAATCGTCGCGCACTCCGACGCGCGGCCGGGGCCTGGTAGCGGCCGGTGTTCCGTTGCTCACGGCCGGGCGTGATGCGGGGTGAGCGTCGATAGGGTCGAAGAGAGATCAGCCGCTATCGCGAGGAGATCGCCGTGAGCAACGTTGCGCCAGTGACCGTCACCGTGACCGGAGCCGCCGGGCAGATCGCCTACGGCATGCTCTTCCGCATCGCGTCGGGAGCCCTGCTCGGGGAGTCCACGCCGGTGCGCCTGCGGCTGCTCGAGATTCCCGCCGCCGTCGGGTCCCTCGAAGGCGTCGCGATGGAACTCGAGGACGGCGCGTTCCCGCTACTGGCCGGAATCGATATCGCCGACGACCCGTGGCTCGGCTTCGAGGGCGCGAACATCGCCGTTCTGGTGGGGTCGCGGCCGCGCAGCGCGGGAATGGAACGCGCGGACCTGCTCGCTGCCAATGGCCCGATCTTCACCGATCAGGGCGCGGCCATCAATGCCAACGCCGCCGATGACGTCCGGGTGCTGGTGGTCGGGAACCCGGCCAACACCAACGCCTACATCGCCATGAACAATGCCCCCGACGTTCCCGCCGAACGGTTCACCGCCCTCACCCGCCTCGACCACAATCGCGCGATCGCGCAGGTGGCCGGGAAGACCGGGGCCGCGGCCGCCGACATCGCGCGGATCACCGTGTGGGGCAACCACTCCGCGACCCAGTACCCCGACCTGGCGCACGCCACCGTCGGCGGCCGCGACGCGCTCACCGTCATCGACGATCCCGCCTGGGTGACCGGCGACTTCGTGCCCACCGTCCAGCAGCGTGGCACCGCCATCATCGCCGCCCGCGGCGCGTCCTCGGCGGCGAGCGCGGCCAGCGCCGCCATCGACCACATCCACGACTGGGTGCTGGGCACCGCTCCCGGCGACTGGACCTCGATGGCGGTGCCCTCGGACGGCTCCTACGGCGTGCCCGAGGGACTGATCAGCTCGTTCCCGGTGACCTGCGCCGACGGCGAGTACACCATCGTGCCGGACCTGGAGATCGGCGAATTCGCCCGCACCCGAATCGATCACAGCGTCGCGGAACTGGTCGGCGAACGCGACGCCGTGATCGACCTGGGCTTCGCGAAGAAGGCGTGATCAGCCCCGCCGGGCAGGCGTGATCAGCTCAGCTTGGCGATCACGTTGTCGCCGTACCACTTGATCTTGGTGATCTTCTCTTCCAGGGTCTCGGTGTCCTGCTCCTTGGCGTAGGAGTTGCGGAAACCGACGATCAGGTCGGTGATGCCCTTCTCCTCGCAGCGCTTCACCCCGTCGGGGGTGTAGCCGTCGTAAGAGACCGCGTGGATCTCGAAGTCGCCCTTGTGGTCCCGCTCGGCGCGCAGCTCGTTGATCCGGGCCAGGTACTTGTCCAGCTCCTCGGCATTGCCGCCGGCGTGCATCCAGCCGTCGCACAGGCGGACCGCGCGGCGCAGCGCGGCGTCGCTGTGGCCGCCGAGCAGGATCGGCAGCGGCTCGGTGGGGGCGGGGGTGAGCTTGATCTTCGGGATGTCGTAGAACTCGCCGTGGTACTCGAAGTACTCACCGGTCGACAGACCGCGCACGATCTCGATGCACTCGTCGATGCGCTTGCCGCGCTTCTCGAACGGGACGCCCATGATCTGGAAGTCCTCCGGCCACGGGCTGATGCCCACGCCCAGCGCGAAGCGGTTGTTGCTCAGCCGGGCCAGCGAGCTGGCCTGCTTGGCCACCAGCACCGGCGGTCGGATCGGCAGCTTGAGCACGAACGGGGTCTGGCGCAGCGTGGTGGTGGCCGCCGCGATGGCCGCCGACAGCACGAAGGTCTCGATGAACGGCTTCCCGTCGAGGAACTCGCGATTGCCGTCCGCGGTGTAGGGATACTTCGAATCCGACTCGGCCGGGTAGGCGATGCTGTCGGCCACGGTGATGCTGTGGAACCCGGCGGCTTCGGCAGCCTGAGCGAGGGGGATGTAGTAATCCGGGTTGGTCATCGCCTCCGCGTAGGTGAAGCGCATCGATCGTCCTCTCGACAGTGAGCAAGGGCCAAAAACTAGAACCGATTCTAGTTTTGCGATTGATGCTAGCGCCACCCTCGCCAAAAGGCATCAGTTCCGAGGCGATCCGGACAGTCGATCCACCCGCCGGACGCCCCGCCGGCACCGTCCCGGTAGCCGAGATGATCCGCGACCGGGGCTTGCTGGATTGTTCTGCCTCTTGTTCTAATCGCCCCATGACCATCGCCATCACCGGCTCCGGTTCCGGCATCGGCGCGGCCACCGCCGCCGCCCTGCGTGCCGCCGGGCACGACATCATCGGCATCGACCTGCGCAACGCGGACATCACCGTGGACCTCACCGACGCCGACGCCCGCAACGCCGCGGTCGAAGCGGTGCTCGAGCGCTCGGGCGGCAGCCTCGACGGCCTGATCCTCTGCGCCGGCGTCGGCCCCCAGGTGCCCGACCCCAACCTGGTGGTGGAGATCAACTACCGGGCCACCGTCGCCCTGCTCGACGCCCTGCTGCCCGCCCTCACCAAGGGCGAAAACCCTGCGGCCGTGGTGGTTTCGTCGGTCGCCTCCACCCACATCAAGTGGGAGGACAACCCGATCGCCACGGGCGCCGAGGCCGAGGCCTTCGCCCAGGCCGGGGACTACGCGGGTAGCTACGCCTACGCCGCCTCCAAGAACGCCGTCACCGTGGCCGTGCGCGAGCGCGCTGTCGAGTGGGGCGCCGCCGGCGTCCGCCTCAACACCGTCGCCCCCGGCAGCGTCGACACCCCGCTGCTGCAGGCCGGGCTCGACGACCCGCGCTACGGCGACGCCATCCGCAACTTCGTCTCCCCGATCGGCCGCAACGGCCGCGCCGAGGAGATCGCCTCGCTCATCGCCTACCTCATGGGTCCGCAGGCCGGATTCATCCACGGTTCCCAGTTCGTCATCGACGGCGGAGTCGACGCGCAGGCGCGCCCGACCGCGGTGTAACCCACCGCGGCGTGCGCGAGCGCGCCCTGAAACGGTGGCCGAGCCCGCGGGGTGTACATCCGCTTTCGGTCTCCACCGATGCCGCGGTGGTCTGGGTACCCGTCCAGATCACCGTGGCATCACCCTTTTCCGGAGTGATCGGGCTGTCTCAGAGCTGAACTGGCTCGGCAGCATCGGCCGAATCCTCGCCATCGCCGATGACTCCCGGGGTGAAGGCGCCCAGATTGCCGGTGAGTTCGCTGTCGGCCGTGGGACTTCGGTGCGGATGCACCGTCCGGCCGTGCGGTGCGTCGCCCGCAGCCCCTTTGCCCGCCCCCGCGGCGGCGGGAGAACCCAGGAATCCCGAACCGGCCGGTCCGCCCAAACCGGGGACCGCGGCCGCGCCCGCGCCGAACGGATTCGCGGGATTGGTGACCTTGCCGCCCGGAATCGACGAACCCGGTCCGCCGGGAGCCGGCGACAGGCTGCCGTCGAGATCGCCCGCGCCGCCGCCACTTCCGGGGCCGCCACCGGCACCGGCCGCCGACGTGTCCGGCAGCCCGCTGGGGAGATCGAATGTCGACGGATCACTGGGCGCGGAAGTCGCTGCCTGCCAGCCGCTTTCGAGCAATCCCTCGGCTTGCTCCAGAATCGGCCGGCCCACATTCCGCGCGAGGGCCTGGGCGACCTCCGCCGGACTCGGGCCGCCGCCCGGTCCGGCCAGCTGCCCGATCAGCCCCTGCACCCGCGCTGTGCAGACCGACAGCTCGCCGCGTGCGGTGTTCACGACCGTCACGGCCTCCCCGAGATGCCGGGTGGCCGAGGCGAGCAGCGTGGTCTGGCCGAGCGGGGTCAGGATCAGCGGGGCCAGCGCGGTGGCCTCCGTGGCGAAAGCCTGCGCGATGGCGCTGAGCTGCACGTTGCCGCGCCGCACCACCGCCACGGCCTGATTCGTGATCACCGACAGGTCGACACCGCGCTGGGCGGTCTCCTGACCGTGATCCCCGGCCCGCCTGCCCGACTCCTGCGCGCTCCGGGCAGCCTCGCCCTGCCACAGGGATTCGACCGCCGTCAGCGCGCCGCCGCCGACCCGCACCGCGGACTCGATGACCGTGGACCCGGCGCTCAGCAGCGTCGTCGGATTCAGCTGGCCCAGCACGCCGGTGCCGAACGCCTGCAGCAGCTGCAGGAAGGGCGCGAACAGCGCGTCCAGCCCCGGAATCGCGGGCAGTGCCAGGCCCTTCATCAGATCGCCGACCGGATCGGCGGGCAGCGGCGGCAGGGCGGTGGCCGGACTCGCGGCGGCCCGTGCGAACGCGGCCTGCGCGGCATTCAGTGCGGCGGGTACCCCGCCCAGCGCGGCCTGGCCGCCACCGAGCGCGGCCCGGGCCGGGCCGAGGACGTCCTGCGCCGAGCTCAGGGCGGCCAGCGCACCCGTCACCACGCCGTGCGCGCCATCGAGGGCAGGCGCGACCGTGCCGCCGAGAGTTCCCGCCCCGGGCTCGTAGTCTGGGATCGGGCCGGGTGGACCGGCGACCGGCGTGCCGCCCTGGTCGGACTGCTTGCGCGCGAGCACGAACGCGGGCGGTTCGAGCGGCGGCGCATCGGCGGGCAGCACGCCCACCGGCAACTCCGGAATCGGGCCGGACGCGACGCCGTCAGCGCGCTGCGCTCCCATCGCGCCGAGGTCCGAGCTGGTCGCGGCGACTCCGATGACGCCGGATTCGAGCGGGCTCATGCCTTGTCGCCGATCTGCCGGGCGACCGCGCCGAGCCTGCCCGCGAAGTCGGCGTCGGCGCTCTCGTAGGTGGCTGCCGAGCCGCGGGCCGCCTGCCCGAGCTCGGCGAAGCGGCCGGAGAGGGCGTTGATGTCGCGGTCGTGCAGGAGTTCGGCGACGGCGTAGCCGGCCAGGAAGTCCGCGCCGATGAGTCCGAAGACCGGGGTCAGGGCGGCGACGTGGGCGACGGTGTCCAGACCGCCCTGGGCGGCGATGTCAGCGGCCACGCCGTCCTGTGTCGCCGCGAAGGCGCGGACCGCGCCGGTGTCGACCGAGAGATCGGCCATATCAGCTCCCCCCAAGCGTCATGGACATGCGAAGGGTGAATATATCCCGTCGAGAGTCCAGCCCGGCGTGGCGTTCGCGCCCACGCCGAGGGGTGGGGGCTGCCGCGTGGCTCCGGCGGGCGTGTCGGCACTGTGACGCCGTCCGCATCCGACCGTGACGCCGTCCGCATCCGACCGTGACGCCGTCCGCATCCGACCGTGACGCCGTCCGCATCCCGCTCGTGATGTGACCGTTCTTGCAAATTAGAACAAGTTCTATATTCTTCTGACCATGAAGGTCGCAGTCACCGGCGCTGCCGGGTTCCTTGGCACCAATTTGCTTCGCCTGCTTACCGATCGCGGTCACGAGGTCACCGCCATCGACCGGGTCGCCGGTGCCACCCAGCCCGGGGTGACCTGGGTGAACGGTGACGTGCTGGATCCGGTCTCGATGCGGTCCGCGCTCGACGGCGCCGAGGTGGTCTACCACCTGGTCGCGCTGATCACCCTGGCCCACAAGAACGATGTCGCCTGGCGGGTCAACACCGAGGGTGTGCGCGTCGTCGCCGAGGCCGCGCTCGAGGTCGGCGCGCGCCGCATGGTGCACACCAGCTCCATCCACGCGTTCAACCAGTACTCCTGCGGCGGCGTCATCAACGAGCGCTCGCCGCGATCGATCGACCCGGATCTGCCGGTGTACGACCGGTCCAAGTGGCAGGGCGAGATCGAGCTGCGCTCGGTCATCGACAAGGGCCTGGACGCGGTCATCTGCAACCCGACCGGTGTGTACGGTCCGATCGACAACACCGCCTCGCGCATCAACACCACGCTGTGGGACGCCGCGCGCGGCCGGGTGCCGGTCATGATCAGCGGCGGCTTCGACCTGGTCGACGTGCGTGACGTCGCCACCGGCCTGGTCCTGGCCGGCGAGCGCGGCCGCACCGGCGAGAACTACCTGCTCGGTGGCCACTTCACCGACATGTTCCAGGCCACCCGCACCGCCGCCGAGGTCAACGGGAAGATGAAGCCCGCCTTCGCGATCCCGGCCAAGGTGATCAACGCCTGCATGCCGGTCATGGAGCCGGTGGCCAAGGCGTTCGGCAGCGACCGCATCTCCAAGGCGGCCATGGGCGCGCTGCTGGCCGCCCCGATCGTCGAGCACACCAAGGCCACCGAGGAGCTCGGCTACCGTCCGCGGCCCGCCGAGCAGACCATCCGGGACCTGGTCGCCTTCTACAACGGCCGGCCGATCGAGGCCGACACGCAGAAGATTGCTTGACACTCGATAGAACACATGTTCGACTGGGGTGGTGCGTTGGCAAAGGCAAACCCTCGGCGCCGATGACGGCGCGCTCCCCGGGCTCGAACGTGCGGGTTTCGTACGCAGCGTACAGACACCCGAGTTCGAGGGCATCACGTTCCACGAGGTGCTCTGCAAGAGTGCGCTGAACCGGGTGCCCGACAGTGGCACCCTCCCGTTCAGCTGGACCATCAACCCCATGCGCGGATGCTCGCACGCGTGCCGCTACTGCTTCGCCCGCGGCACGCACGAGTACCTCGATCTCGACGCGGGCGCCGATTTCGACTCCCAGATCGTGGTCAAGACCAATGTCGTCCCGATCCTGCGGCGTGAACTGCACAAGCGGTCCTGGCGGCGCGAACACGTCGCGCTGGGCACCAATACCGATCCGTATCAGCGCGCCGAGGGCCGCTACCGGCTGATGCCGGGCATCATCACCGCGCTCGCCGAATCCGGGACCGGATTCTCCATCCTCACCAAGGGCACCCTGCTGCGGCGGGATCTGCCGCTGCTGGTCGAGGCCGCCGGTCAGGTGCCGGTGGAGCTCGCGGTGTCGATCGCCATCCTGGACGAGGAACTGCATCGCGGGCTCGAGCCCGGCACGCCGTCGCCGCGGGCGCGGCTGGAACTGGTGCGCGCCCTGTCGGATGCCGGATTCGCCGTGAATGTCATGGTAGCCCCGGTTATTCCGTATCTGACCGACTCCCAGGCGCATCTGGACGCGCTCTTCGCCGCCATCGCCGAGGCCGGGGCGGCCCGGGTCACGGCGTTCCCCATGCATCTACGCGGTTCCACCCGCGGCTGGTTCCTGGCCTGGCTGGCCGAGGCTCACCCGGCGCTGCTGCGCCGCTACCGGCAACTGTATGGTCGTGGAACTTCGGTGACACCGGAGTATTCTGCGTGGCTACGCGGCCGCATCGAGCCGCTGCTGGAGAAACACCGTTTGAACCGTGATCGACCGGCCGAGCCCGAGGTTCGCGCCGTCGAATCGCACACGCCCGACCCGCAGTTGGCGTTGTTCGCCTGACAGCGGTTCTTTTGATCGAAACCATTGCGCTTCACGGGTGTGTCGCGAATATTGCGGAGTAGTTTGGCGTTGGTACCTCACATCTGACGAGGGAAGTGATGCACGCGCATGGTTTCGCAGCATGACGACGACTCTGTGGTGACCGGAAATGGGGCCGGCACAGGGAAATTGGCGGTCGAGAAACTGGAACGGGTCGTCATCCGCTTCGCGGGCGACTCCGGTGACGGCATGCAGCTCACCGGTGACCGGTTCACGCACGAGGCCGCCGCATTCGGCAATGATCTTGCCACCCAACCGAATTTCCCCGCCGAGATCCGCGCACCCCAGGGCACGCTGCCCGGCGTGTCGTCGTTTCAGATCCAGATCGCGGACTACGACATCCTGACCGCCGGTGACCAGCCCGATGTGCTGGTCGCGATGAATCCCGCTGCGCTGAAGGCGAATCTGGAGGATTTGGCGCGCGGGGCGACGGTGATCGTCAATACGGACGAATTCACCAAACGCGCCCTGGCCAAGGTCGGGTACGCCGGGGATCCGCTCACCGATGACACCTTGACCGATTTCGTGGTGCACCGGGTGCCGATGACATCCTTGACGCTCGGCGCAACCGAACCGACCGGTGTGGGTAAAAAGGATGGGCAGCGCGCGAAGAATATGTTCGCGCTCGGCTTGCTGTCCTGGATGTACGGGCGGCCGATCGGCGGCACCGAACAGTTCATGCGGGAGAAATTCGCCGCCACCCCCGATGTCGCCGAAGCAAATATCCTCGCATTCCGGGCAGGATGGAATTACGGCGAAACCACCGAGGCGTTCGCCACCACCTACGAGGTGGCCCCCGCGACGCTCCCGGCCGGCACCTACCGGCAGATCACCGGCAATACCGCGCTCGCGTACGGCATCGTCACCGCCGGGCAGCTGTCCGGGCTGCCGGTCTTCCTCGGCACCTACCCGATCACCCCGGCCTCGGACATCCTGCACGAACTGAGCAAGCACAAGAACTTCGCCGTGACCACCTTCCAGGCCGAGGACGAGATCGCCGGAATCGGCGCGGCCCTGGGGGCCTCGCTGGGCGGGGCGCTCGGGGTGACCAGTACCTCCGGTCCCGGGCTGGCGCTCAAGAGCGAGACCATCGGCCTGGCCGTCATGACCGAACTGCCGCTGGTGATCATCGACGTGCAGCGCGGCGGCCCGTCCACCGGTCTGCCCACCAAGACCGAACAAGCCGATCTGCTGCAGGCGCTCTACGGGCGCAATGGCGAATCCCCGGTGCCCGTGGTCGCGCCGCGCTCGCCCGCGGACTGCTTCGACGCCGCCGTGGAGGCCGCCCGTATCGCCCTCACCTACCGGACACCGGTGCTGCTGCTGTCGGACGGATCGATCGCCAATGGCTCCGAGCCGTGGGCGATTCCGCGGGTCGAGCAGCTCGCCCCGATCGACCCGGCCTTCGAACCCGCGGGCGCGCAGGACGATTCGTTCCAGCCCTACGCGCGCGATCCCGAGACCCTGGCCCGGCCGCTGGCGGTGCCCGGCACCGCGGGCCGCGCGCACCGCATCGGCGGGCTCGAGAAGGCCGACGGCAGCGGCAATATCTCCTACGAACCGGCCAATCACGAACTCATGGTGCGATTGCGGCAGGCCAAGATCGACGGCATCGCCGTGCCCGACCTGGTGGTCGACGATCCGGGCGGCCGCGCCGAACTGCTGCTCATCGGGTGGGGCAGCTCCTACGGCCCGATCGGCGAGGCCTGCCGGCGGGCGCGGCGGCGCGGGGTGCCGGTGGCGCAGGCGCACCTGCGGCATCTGAATCCCTTCCCGCCCAACCTCGGTGCGGTGCTGCGCCGCTACCGCACCGTGGTCTGCCCGGAGATGAACGGCGGCCAGCTGGCCATGCTGCTGCGCGCCCGCTACCTGGTCGACGTGCAGCCGTGGACCAAGGTGGCCGGCACCGCCTTCCAAGCACAGGAACTGGTCGGCGTCATCGACGCGGCCCTGGACGGCTCCATCGCGGAGATGGAGCAGGACAAGGCCTTCGCCGCACGGGCGCGCGCGACCTACCGCACCCCAGGGAGCAAGTGATGACCATTGTCGAAAACCTGCTCGTGGGAACCGATCTGGGCCTCACCGGACTGTCCGGGGTGCCGCGGGCGGCGGGACCGCAGAAGGTCAAAGACTACACCTCCGATCAGGAGGTGCGCTGGTGCCCGGGCTGCGGCGACTACGTCATCCTCGCCACCGTGCGCGGCTTCCTGGCCGAGCTGGGTCTCGAGCGCGAGAACCTGATGTTCGTCTCCGGGATCGGCTGCTCGAGCCGGTTCCCGTACTACCTGGAGGCGTACGGGATCCACTCCATCCACGGCCGCGCCCCGGCCATCGCCACCGGGATGGCGGTCACCCGGCCCGACCTGTCGGTCTGGGTGGTGACCGGCGACGGTGACGCGCTCTCCATCGGCGGCAATCACCTCATCCACGCGCTGCGGCGCAATGTGAACATGACGATCCTGTTGTTCAACAACCGGATCTACGGCCTCACCAAGGGCCAGTACTCGCCGACCTCGGAGACCGGCAAGGTCACCAAGTCCACCCCGATGGGCTCCATCGACCATCCGTTCAACACGCTGTCGGTGGCGCTGGGCGCGGAAGCCACCTTCGCGGCCCGGGCCCTGGACTCCGACCGGGCCGGGCTCACCGAGGTGCTGCGGGCCGCCGCCGAACACCGCGGCACCGCGTTCGTGGAGATCCTGCAGGACTGCCCGATCTTCAACGACGGCTCCTTCGACGCGCTGCGCCGCGAGAACGCCGAATCACATCTGGTCCGGCTGCGGCACGGGCAGCCCATCCGCTTCGGCGCGGACAATGAATTCGCCGTGGTCCGTGACGGTTTCGGCCTGAAGGTGGCGCGCGCCGACAGCGTCGCCGAATCCGACATCGTGGTGCACGACGCCTACACCGACCAGCCCGAATACGCCTACGCCCTGTCGCGGCTGTCCGACCAGGACCTCACCCACGTGGTGACCGGCGTCTTCCGCAGCGTCACCCGCCCCACCTACGACGACGGCGTCCGCGCCCAGCTCGGCACCGCCGTCGAACGCAAACCGGTGAGCCCGAACTCCTTGCAGGAGTTGCTCACCGGCAACGAAACCTGGACGGTCGGCTGAGTTTCGCCTCCTAGCTCAACCAGTCTGTGGGTGAACACTATCGATCTGTTCGCCCACAGATTGCCGGCCGTTGAGGTCCAGGAGGCGAATGCTTGGCAGGTGACGTTGCTGCCCAATGGTTCGTCTTGACGTCGAGTGCGCCATGGCGTATCCGTACCTGAAGCTTTGAGTTGCAGAAATCAGATCCCAGCCGCGTAAGGCGGGGTCGGTCGGAAGTGCGGCCATGGGAGGGGACCGGTGAACACCGACGAATTGCGCAGTATCGAAGAGAAGCTCCGGGCAGCGATCATCAGGACACCACTTGAGTGGGTGCTGGATGAGGTCGACGCGGCAGTCGTAGCTGGTGTCCAGGAGGAGAAGGTCCTTCGGAGACGGCGGACCCGCAACCGTGACCGGTCGACGCCAGATCTTGAGGCCAACAGCTACGAGGTTGTGGATCGGTCGTCGGTTACCGGCGCTGAATACGCGGCTTCCAGACAACGTGGAACGCTTGTGATCACGACACGCCCGATGACCGACAGCGAACGGGTCGAGCATCTTCTTGAGGCGCTGCGGCGAGTTTTCGTTGAGTTGCCTGCGATTGAGTCCGAAGCACTGACGGTGCTGCAGACCGTGCCGAGTACTGAACCTGGAGTCCGCGGCGAGGTTGACGGAGTTGCCTTTGAGCCGGAAGAGGCGCCGAGGCAGCGACACCGGCGTCGCGACCTTTCGTCGCAGCCGCTCGCTGCATCCCGTCGAGAACGCCTTGATGGGCTCTTCGCGACTGTCACTGGGGAGGTCCGATCTTGACCGCCGTAGATCAGCTGATTGCCGAGATCAAGGCGCTGCTATCCACAGGTGCGATCTCGTACAACTCTGCTTCGGAAGGGTCTGATACATACGAGGGCTATATCTTCGCCTTGATCGTAAGTACTGCCAGCCGGCATGGAGCAACTGTTCGATACGAGGACGTCCATGGTGCAAAAGCCAACAAGTTGGTCTTTCGGACGAGTCCAGGTCAGCTCTACAGCACGACTCAGTCCTACACGCACGCGGTTGTTGAGTTCGATGGTGCGCCTCCACTCGAGGTACACCTCGGTGTCCGCGTGCAGGGTACTTCCGGTGTCCTGCATGAATGTGACGTTCTCGTGCTTTCCGCTGACGAAGCTGCGTTAAGTCGTGTCCAGCGGATGGCCCCACGTGGGACACACTGCATCCTTGTTGTTGAATGCAAGTACTACGCGGCGAGCAGCCTAGAAATTGGGCTTGCGCGCAACTTCGAGGGCCTTCGAGCTGATGTGCGGACGCAGCGGGAGATTTTTGTTTCAAATACGCGTTCCGCCAGCATCGTTCGCTACCTCGACGCACGCAACCGCGAGTTCGAAGGCAATGTTCTGCCGAAATCTCCGCAAGTCGGCTACCTGGAAGCAGAGATTCGGCGCACCTTCAAGAGTTACCTGAGCAAGCACACTCCGTCCGCGATCATCTAGTTCAGGCGTGTGACGGGATTGAGGGGTGCTCACGGCTACGCCGGAGCGAAGGCGTTCAGCAGGCGCTGGAACAGATCGTCGAAGCGCTTGCGGGACGCCTTCTGCTCGTCACTGAGGCCGTCGGCGATCTCCGGCGCGTACACGATCAGATGCAGATCCTGGTCACGGTGCTCGGGCATGTAATCGATGATCGAAGTGCCTTTGTCGGTGGCCTCCGGGGTCCCCATATCGGCGGTGACCAGCGCCTTCATCTCGGTCGCCGCCGCGGTCAGAACATCGGCGGGCACCGTCCCGTTCACCGGCTCCGCGGTGGGATCGGACCGCTTCACCGCGTGCCCGTCCGGCTGTACCTCGAGTGCGGGCCGCAGATCGGTCCGGGTCTGCCAGCCCGCGGGCAGGGCGGTCAGCGTGAACAGCGCCGGGGGAGCAGCCGCCGCCGGCCGCACTCCCGCGAATCCGCCCGCGCCCGTGAGCAACACCGCACACGCCGCCGCGGTCAGCGCGGCCCGCCACCCCCGCCGCCCACCCGCGATTCCCGCCCCGCCGAGTTGTCCCGCCACCCCTGCCGTTCCCATCGCATCCCTCCGAAGTTCCCAGGCGAGCGTGCACCCGCCGCCCGCAGATTGTTGCCCCGCGCCCATCCCGGCGCGGAGCGCCACGCCGACGCCGCACCGGAAGGAGTCACGGCTCGCGGGATTAGCCCGAATTCGCCCGTGGCGAGGTGCCCCCCGGTCGCGTCGGGCCGGTCCATCGAGTGGCCCACCGGCACACCGGCATCGGACGACCGCCATCGAGGGACCGCGACCTGCGGCGACACACCCCGTTCGCTCAGGTCAACGCCAGGGCATACATCCATGATCGACATCGGGAAGGGGGTGTGATCCGGGAGCGGGCATTGACCAGCACGGCCACCCGTCCGAGGTGGAGAACGGCACCCCGGCGCCGGTCGCCCGCCGTGGGTGCCGTCGGTCGAATACCCGGTGGGTGCTCGGCGGGATCGGAGGGATACCAGTTGGGTTCGGCCACCCCGCCGTGGGGTAGCGCCACGGAGGTGGGATCGGACAGGTGTGGAAATGACGAGGTCCCCGGCCGATTCGGACGGGGACCTCGGGTCGGGATGGGTCAGCGCAGGGCGGGCGGGTTGCCGAGATCCTGGGCGGAGTAGGTGTCGCAGGCCTTGACCTGGCCGGTCTTGTAGCCGGTGAGGAACCACTTCTGGCGTTCCACCGAGGAACCGTGGGTCCAGGCTTCGGGGTTGACGCGGCCGGTGGAGGCCTTCTGGATGCGGTCGTCGCCGACGGCGGAGGCGGCGGAGAGCGCGTCGCGAATGTCGTTGTCGGTCAGCGGCTTCAGGAAGGGCTGGCCGCCGCCGGGGGCGGGCAGCTTGTCGGCGTACGCGGCCCAGACGCCGGCGTAGCAGTCGGCCTGCAGCTCGGTGCGGACCGCGCCGGAGGTCGGGCCCTTGGGGTCGCGCTGGGCCTTGTTGATGTCGCCGAGCTGGTTCTGGATGTGGTGGCCGAACTCGTGGGCGACCACGTACTCCTGGGCCAGGGGGCCGCCGCTGGAGCCGAAGCGGTCGACCAGTTCCTGGAAGAAGCTGGTGTCGAAGTAGGCGGTCTGATCGGCGGGGCAGTAGAACGGGCCCACCGCCGAGGACGCGCGCCCGCAGGCGGTGTTCACCGCGCCGGAGAACAGCGTCACCTTCGGGGCGACGTATTTGCGGCCGGTCTGCTTGGGTAGCTCGGTGCCCCACACATTGTCCAGGCTCTGGACGGTGGCGATGACACGGCAGTCCACGTACTTGTTCGCGTCCGCGCCGGTCTTGCAGTGATCAGGGGTTGTGGCCGCGCCCGACTTGGCGTTCGAGTCCGCGCCGGTGAATTGGCCCAGAATGCTGCCCGGATCGCCGCCGAGCAGCAGGGACGCGATCAGGGCGATGATGCCCAGCGCGCCACCGCCGAGAGCCAGGCCGCCGCCCAGATCGGGTCCTCCGCCGCCGCTCACCCGGTTCGGGTCGATTTGCAGGCCCTCGTTGAAGGTCATGCGTATCACTCTGACACGGGCGAGCGGATATCGGTTTCCACTCGCCCCACGTGTCTCTCTACGATGGGTCTGCACCTGGTCACCCGCACCGGTGCTTCGAGTCCCGTCGAAAGGAATCCCGTGCTGCGCACCCACTTGGCTGGTTCGCTGCGAAGCGAGCACGCCGGTCAGACCGTCACCCTCACCGGCTGGGTGGCCCGGCGGCGAGACCACGGTGGCGTGATCTTCATCGATCTGCGTGATGCTTCGGGTGTGGCCCAGGCCGTCTTCCGTGAAGGCGAGCCCGCGGAGGCCGCCCACAAGCTGCGCAACGAGTTCGTCGTGAAGATCACCGGCGTGGTCGAGAACCGTCCCGAAGGCAGCGAGAACCCGAACCTGCCGACGGGCGCGATCGAGGTCAACGTGACCGCGCTCGAGGTGCTCAACGAGGCCGCGCCGCTGCCGTTCCAGCTCGACGACGAGCCGGGTGAGGAAGCCCGCCTCAAGTACCGCTACCTGGACCTGCGTCGCGAGGGTCCGGCGCACGCGATCCGCCTGCGCTCCAAGGTGAACTCCGCCGCCCGCGAGGTGCTGGCCAAGCACGCCTTCATCGAGGTCGAGACCCCGACCATGACCCGCTCCACCCCGGAGGGCGCGCGCGACTTCCTGGTTCCGGCCCGCCTGGCGCCCGGCAAGTTCTACGCCCTGCCGCAGTCGCCGCAGCTGTTCAAGCAGCTGCTCATGGTCGGCGGCATCGAGCGCTACTTCCAGATCGCGCGCTGCTACCGCGACGAGGACTTCCGCGCCGACCGTCAGCCGGAGTTCACCCAGCTCGACATCGAGATGAGCTTCGTCGAGCAGGAGGACGTCATCCTCCTCGCCGAGGACATCCTGACCGCGCTGTGGAAGCTGGTCGGCTACGAGATCCCGACCCCGATCCCGCACATGACCTACGCCGAGGCCATGCGCCGCTACGGCTCGGACAAGCCCGACCTGCGCTTCGAGGTCGAGATCACCGAGATGATGGAGTACTTCGAGGACACGTCCTTCCGCGTGTTCCAGGCTCCCTACGTCGGCGCGGTGGTCATGCCGGGCGGCGCCTCGCAGCCGCGTCGCCAGTTCGACGCCTGGCAGGAATGGGCCAAGCAGCGTGGCGCCAAGGGCCTGGCCTACATCACCTTCAACGAGGACGGCACCCTCGGCGGCCCGGTCGCCAAGAACCTGACCGACGCCGAGCGCGAGGGCCTGGCCAAGCAGGTCGGCGCCGAGCCGGGCGACTGTGTCTTCTTCGCCGCCGGTGAGCAGAAGTCGAGCCGGGCGCTGCTGGGCGCGGCGCGCGGCGAGATCGCCCGCAAGTGCGGTCTCATCGACGAGAACGCCTGGGCCTTCGTCTGGATCGTGGACGCCCCGATGTTCGAGCCGACCGCCGACGCCACCGCGAGCGGCGATGTGGCCCTGGGCTATTCGGCCTGGACCGCGGTGCACCACGCGTTCACCTCGCCCAAGCCCGAACACATGGCCACCTTCGACACCGATCCGGCGTCGGCGCTGGCCTACGCCTACGACATCGTCTGCAACGGCAACGAGATCGGCGGCGGCTCGGTCCGTATCCACCGCCGCGACGTGCAGGAGCGGGTGTTCCAGGTGATGGGCATCGGGGAGGAGGAGGCGCAGGAGAAGTTCGGCTTCCTGCTCGACGCCTTCTCCTACGGCGCCCCGCCCATGGGCGGCATCGCCTTCGGCTGGGACCGCATCACCGCGCTGCTGGCCGGGGTGGACTCGATCCGTGAGGTCATCGCGTTCCCGAAGTCGGGCGGCGGCGTCGACCCGCTGACCGACGCGCCGACCCCGATCACGCCGCAGCAGCGTCAGGAAGCGGGCCTCAACGCCAAGCTGGACGCGAACGGCAACCCGGTCAAGGACGAGGGCAAGTAGCCTCGACACGGAAATACGACGACGCCGCGCTGCCCGGGCAGCGCGGCGTCGTCGTTTGCCGACTCGGTCGGGCGGCGGTCAGTACACGACCAGCCGCCCGGTGAGGGTCCGGTAGGCGTAGGTGGTGGCGATCGCGGTCACCGGCCCGGCGATCAGCAGGCCCAGCCCGCAGAACAGCGTGCCGACCACCGTCATCAGCAGCACCGCCAGCGCCAGCAGCGACACGTGCAGGGCATTCGCGATCACCAGCCGCGCACTCGACTGGATCGCGGCGATCGGATTCTGGTCCTGATCGATCACGAAATGCAGCGCGAACATGCACAGCACCCCTACGATCACCGCCGGGAACAGGCACAGGATCGAGGCCAGGAAGCACGCCGCGAACACGATGAGGGCGGTGATGAGCACATTGCCGGCGTTCACGAATCCGAAGAAGGCCGGGAAATCGGGTGGGGTGCCGTCGGTCTCGTAGAGCGCGCCGCGGATCATGGCCGCCTGCAACAGCCACACCACCAGCGACGCCACCGCGAACAGCAGCACCACCGCCGACAGCGACTGGACGTCAATGATTCTCACCAGCAGGGTGACCAGCAGCCAGGCGATCAGGCCGATCAGCACCATGCCCACCCACGGAACGGGATTGAGCCGGAACCGATCCCACCCGTAGGTGAGGGCGCCGCCCACATCGAGGCGCTCGCGCGGCGGACTGTAGGACTGCTGCGGCACGGGCTCGGTGTCGGGGCCCGCGGCGGGCGGCGGTGTCGAGCCCGGCGGGAAGCCGCCCGGGGGAGGCGGATTGCCCGGCGCCATCGCGCCCGGCGGCAACTGCTGCGGCACGCCGCCGCCGACGCCGGGAGGCCCTTGGGGCGCGCCCGGCTGCGGGGCCAGGGCCGGCGGGGGCTCCACGGGCTCGCTGCCGTAGTGCGCCGCGCCGGGTCCGTCGAACTGCGGGTACCCGGCGAGACCGGGCAGCTGGTGGCGGGCGGGCCCGGGGCCAGGTTCGGCGGCGCCGGAAACCGGTGCGGGATCGGGGTTTTGGTGGTGTCCGGAGTGCGGTGGGTACTGTTCGCCGCCCCGGGCGACGGGACGGTCGCCGGAGGGGTCGTACGGTGCTGAGGGCGGCGTGCCAGTCATGGTCGCAAGCCTTTCACATTTCCCGGTTTACGGTGTGGCGCACAGCAGTTGATCCAAGAGACAACTAGACCCCGCTGGTTGTGTCAAGCAACCAGCGCCGCGTGGGCAAACCCTTCACAAAGACACGCCGTCCGACGCGCGAAAGGTTGTGCAACCGCTCGCTGAAAGTGACCTGGCGGGAGTACCTTGGGTTCCGATGACCGCACTATTGGCCGAACGCGCCGCCGAAGTCGTGTCCGCGGCACAACAGTTGCTCACAAAGCGAATGGGTGCTGCGGTAAAGCTGAGTGACCCCATGGAGCTCAGCGGCAGTGGTAGGACGACGGTCCTACGTGTCCGCGTAGCGGAGAACGCCTTCTCGCTCCCTCGCACACTCATTGTGAAGCAGGTAGCGGGTCCGGCGTCGGAGCGACGTACCGGCGGCATGGCGCCGGGTGTCGCCAGCATCGATTCCGCGTTCCTCCGCGAGGCGGTGTCGTACCAATTCACCACCGCCCTCGGTCGCGACCATCGCCCCGGCGCCTACCTATTGGGCTACAGCCTGCCCGGCCGCCTGCTCATTCTCAGCGACCTCGGCGAGAACCTGTCGCTCACCGCGGTCCTGCGGTCCGGCGTCGAACCCAACAAGCGCAACGCGCTCATGGCGTTCGCGCAGGCGCTGGGCCGCATGCACGCCGCGACCGTCGGCCGCGAAGCCGACTTCGTCGCCCTGCTCCGCCGCGTCGATGTGGTGCATCGGGTGGACGGCATCGCCCAGCAGGCCGAGTCCGCGGTCGCCGAGGTGCCGGTCATGCTGCAGCGCGAACTCGGCATCGAGGTGCCCGGCGAGATCGCCGAACGCATCGTGCGCGGCAACCGCCTGTTCTCGGCCGGACGCTACCGCGCGTTCAGCCCCTCGGACCTGTGCCCGGACAATGTCATCCTCAATGACGAGGGCGCCCGCTTCCTCGACTACGAGTGGGGCGGGTTCCGCGACGCCACCCTCGACATCGCCTACGCGCTGGTCTCGTTCCCGGGCTGCCTGTGCGATGTCGAGCTCTCCCGCGAACGCGCCCGCCAGATGGTGGAGGCGTGGCGGTCGGAAGTGGTGGCGGTCTGGCCGGCACTGGCCGACGACGCAGTGCTCGCCGAACGCATCCTCGAGGCCCGGCTCATCTGGGTGTGGCTGTCCACCTACTGGTTCCTGCCCGCCGACCACGCCCGCATCGCCGCCGCCCGCGAGCACGGCCTGTCGATTCCGCGGTCTGCCGCGCTGATCAACCGCTGGGCCGCCCTCGCCGAGGACGCACGCTGCACCGGCGACGACACCCTCGGCGACTTCGCCGAGCACGTCTCGGCCACCCTCGAGGAGCGCTGGGAGGAGTAGTCCTCCGCCTCGCACGACGAGGACCGATCCTCCCGTTCTTCCGGACCCCGTCCGCGCGGGTGCCGTGGGCGGGGGATTGTGTCGGAGCCGGTCGGTAGGGTCGTGCGGGTGAGTGATGGGCTCTTCGATGCGCCGGGCGCGCAGGCCGTGGCCGACGACTTCGACGCGAGCGCGGCGCGCATTCCCAGTGGCGACGACCGGTTCGCGCCGCTGGCCGTGCGCATGCGTCCGCGCACCCTCGACGAGGTGGTGGGTCAGCAGCATCTGCTCGGTCCCGGCTCGCCGCTGCGCCGGTTGATCGAGGGGTCGGGTGCGGCGTCGGTGCTGCTGTACGGTCCGCCCGGCACCGGCAAGACCACCCTCGCCTCGCTGCTCTCGCAGGCCACCGGCCGCCGGTTCGAGGCGTTGTCGGCGCTGTCGGCGGGCGTGAAGGAAGTGCGCGCGGTCATCGATCTGGCGCGGCGGCGGCTCACCGTCGGCGAGCAGACCGTGCTGTTCATCGACGAGGTGCACCGGTTCTCCAAGACCCAGCAGGACGCGCTGCTGGCGGCGGTGGAGAACCGGATCGTGCTGTTGGTCGCGGCGACCACCGAGAATCCGTCGTTCTCCGTGGTGTCGCCGCTGTTGTCGCGGTCGCTGGTGCTGCAACTGCAGTCGTTGACCGAGGCCGAGATCCGTCAGGTGCTGACCCGCGCCATCGCCGATCCGCGCGGGCTGGCGGGGGAGTACACGGTCACCGACGAGGCCCTCGACCACATCGTGCGAATCGCCGGCGGTGACGCGCGGCGCTCGCTGACCGCCCTCGAAGCCTCCGCCGAATCCTCCCTCGACGGCACTGTCGGCGTGGAACTGGTGGAGGCCAGCGTCGACAAGGCCGCGGTGCGCTACGACCGCTCCGGCGATCAGCACTACGACGTGATCAGCGCGTTCATCAAATCGCTGCGCGGTTCGGACGTGGACGCCGCGCTGCACTACCTGGCCCGCATGATCAGCGCCGGTGAGGATCCGCGATTCATCGCCCGCCGCTTGATGATCCAGGCCAGCGAGGAGGTCGGCATGGCCGACCCCACCGCGTTGCAGACCGCGGTCGCCGCCGCCCAGGTGGTCCAGCTGGTCGGTATGCCCGAGGCGCAATTGGCCTTGACCCAGGCCACGATTCACATCGCCACCGCCCCGAAATCGGGGTCGGTGGTCAAGGGCATCGGGGCGGCCATGGCCGACGTGCGCGCGGGCAAGGCGGGCGCGGTGCCCCCGCACCTGCGTGACGGCCACTACGCGGGCGCGGCCGCGCTCGGCAATGCCCAGGGGTACAAGTACCCGCACGATCACCCGGATGGTGTTCTCGGCCAGCAGTATCCGCCGGACGAACTGGTCGGCACCGACTACTACCACCCGACCGACCACGGCTACGAACGCGAAGTCGGCCCGCGCGTGACCAAGCTCCGCCGCATCGTCCGGGGCAGATAGCGCCCCGGGTGAGTATGCGTCGCGCGCCGAATTGCAGTGGATGCCACAAACGGTCGTGCGACGCGTCCCGAATACGTCTGCGCCGCAGGTCAGTCCATGAGCGGGTCGTCTCAGTCCATGAGCAGATCGTGGTGGCGGGCGATCCGTTCGATCTCGGCGGGGGCGCCGCCCATGATGTCGCGCACGTGCTCGGTGATCAGTTCGATCGGCCAGTTCCACCAGGACGCCCGCAGCAGCATGGCCACCTCCTCGTCGCTGAAGCGCTGCTTCACCACCTGCGCCGGATTGCCGCCGACGATCGAGTACGGCGGCACGTCGGCGGTGACGACCGCGCCGGTGGCGATGATCGCGCCGTCGCCGATCCGCACCCCCGGCATGATCAGGCTGTTGTAGCCGAACCACACGTCGTTGCCGACCACGGTGTCGCCCCGGGACGGGATCGAGGTGATGATGTCCATGGTCTCCTCGGCCCAGGTGCCGCCGAAGATCGTGAACGGGAAGGTCGAGACGCCCGCGGTGGGATGGTTGGCCCCGGCCATGATGAACCGGGTGTTGCTCGCGATGGCGCAGTATTTGCCGATGATCAACTTCTCGGGCCCGAACGCGTACAGCACGTTGTCGGTCTCGAAGGCCGTCGCCGCCACCGGATCGTCGAAGTAGCTGTAGTCGCCGACCTCGATGTTCGGCGAGGTGACGTGGGGTTTCAGGAAGACGGTCCGGTGCGCGTGGGGGAGCGGGAAGCGCTGGGATGGGTCGGGGATCACAGTCACCCAGGCGATGGTAGCTATCGCCCGGTGGTGGGTGGAAACTCCCTGGACTGGGAACGGTAGGCTGGATACCTGTGCAGACCCACGAGATTCGACGGCGCTTCCTGGAGCATTTCGTAAAGGCCGGACACGCCGAGGTACCCAGTGCCTCGCTGATCCTGGCCGACCCCAACCTGCTGTTCGTGAACGCGGGCATGGTCCAGTTCGTGCCGTACTTCCTCGGTCAGCAGACCCCGCCCTTCGACACCGCGACCAGCGTGCAGAAGTGCGTGCGCACCGGCGACATCGAGAACGTCGGCGTCACCACCCGCCACAACACCTTCTTCCAGATGGCGGGCAACTTCTCCTTCGGCGCCTACTTCAAGCGCGGCGCCATGGAACTGGCCTGGTCGCTGCTGACCGGCCCGGTCGAGGACGGCGGTTACGGTTTCGACCCCGAAAAGCTGTGGGTCACCGTCTATCTCGACGACGACGAGGCCGAGCAGATCTGGCGTGAGCTGGGCGTCCCGGACGAGCGCATCCAGCGCCGCGGCATGGCCGACAACTACTGGTCCATGGGCATCCCCGGCCCCTGCGGCCCGTGCTCGGAGATCTACTTCGACCGCGGCCCCGAGTACGGCGTCGAGGGCGGCCCCGAGGCCGACGAGGACCGCTACCTCGAGATCTGGAACCTCGTGTTCATGCAGAACGAGCGTGGCGAGGGACGCGGCAAGGACGACTTCGAGATTCTGGGCCCGCTGCCCAAGAAGAACATCGACACCGGCATGGGCATCGAGCGCGTCGCGTTCCTGCTGCAGGGTGTCGACAACGTCTACGAGACCGACCTGCTGCGCCCGATCATCGACAAGGCCGAGGAGCTGACCGGACGCTCCTACGGTGTCGAGCACGCCGACGACGTCCGCTTCCGCGTCATCGCCGACCACGCCCGCACCGCCGCCATGCTGATCGGCGACGGCGTCAACCCCGGTAACGACGGCCGCGGCTACGTGCTGCGCCGCCTGCTGCGCCGCATCGTGCGCTCGGCCCGCCTGCTGGGCGCCGATCAGCCGGTGATGGGCGAGTTCATCAAGGTCGTCGCCGACCTCATGTCGCCGTCCTACCCCGAGCTGCTCACCGACTTCCAGCGCATCGAGAACGTCGCCGTCGGTGAGGAGGCCGCCTTCCTCAAGACGCTGAGCACCGGCACCAAGCTCTTCGACGAGACCGTCGACGAGGTGAAGACCAAGGGCAGCAAGAAGATCAGCGGCACCGACGCCTTCACCCTGCACGACACCTACGGCTTCCCGATCGACCTGACCCTGGAGATGGCCGCCGAGGCCGGCCTGCAGGTCGACGAGGAGGGCTTCCGCTCGCTCATGGCCGAGCAGCGCAAGCGGGCCAAGGAGGACGCGCTCTCGCGCAAGCACGCGCACGCCGACCTCACCGTCTACAAGGAGTTCGTGGACCGCGGCGCGACCGAGTTCACCGGCTTCGACGAACTGGCCACCGAGGCCACCGTGCTCGCCCTGATCAAGGACGGCGTCCGGGTCCCGGTCGCCCAGGCCGGGCAGGACGTCGAGGTGATCCTGGACCGCAGCCCGCTCTACGCCGAGGCCGGCGGCCAGATCGCCGACCGCGGCTCGCTGAGCTCCTCGCACGGGCTCAAGGTGACGGTCAACGACGTGCAGAAGATCGCCAAGAAGGTGTGGGTGCACAAGTCCACCATCGAGGCCGGTCAGCTCACCGAGGGCGACACCGTGCTGGCGCAGGTCGACCCGACCTGGCGGCACGGCGCCACCCAGGGCCACTCCGGCACCCACATGGTGCACGCCGCGCTGCGACAGGTGCTGGGCCCCAACGCCGTTCAGGCCGGCTCGCTCAACAAGCCCGGCTACCTGCGTTTCGACTTCAACTGGCAGGGCGCGCTGACCGAGCAGCAGAAGGCCGACATCGAGGCGGTCTCCAACAGCGCGGTCGGCGACGACTTCCCGGTCAACACCTTCGTCACCGACCTGACCTCCGCCAAGAAGATGGGCGCCATGGCGCTGTTCGGCGAGAACTACGGCGACGAGGTGCGCGTGGTGGAGATCGGCGGACCGTTCTCCATGGAGCTGTGCGGTGGCACCCACGTGGCGCACTCCTCGCAGATCGGCCCGATCACCGTGCTCGGTGAGTCGTCGGTCGGTTCCGGTGTGCGCCGCGTCGAGGCCTTCGTCGGCCTGGAC
The DNA here is from genome assembly GCF_050956485.1 of Nocardia sp. CA-145437. Taxonomy (NCBI): domain Bacteria; kingdom Bacillati; phylum Actinomycetota; class Actinomycetes; order Mycobacteriales; family Nocardiaceae; genus Nocardia; species Nocardia sp. CA-145437. The sequence goes on from NZ_CP191204.1 coordinate 3,126,503, forward strand.
TCGTACAAGTACCTGGCCAAGGAGCGCGCGCTGCTGGCCGGTCTCGCCTCCTCGCTGAAGGTGCCCTCGGAAGAGGTGCCGGGCCGCGTCGAGCAGCTGGTCGAGCGGCTCAAGGTCGCCGAGAAGGAGCTCGAGCGCACCAAGATGGCCGCGGTGCTGTCCAGCGCCGGCACCTTCGTGGAGCAGGCGCAGCGGGTCGGCAAGGTGCTGCTGGTCGCGGCCGCCGCCCCGGCCGGGGTGGGCGCGGGCGATCTGCGCACCCTGGTGCAGGACATCAAGGGCCGCTTCGGTTCCGAGCCCGCCATCGTGGTGCTGCTCGGCAATGCCGACGGCAAGGTGCCGTTCGTGGCCGCGGTCACCAAGGCCGCCCAGGATCTCGGCATCAAGGCCGGGGACCTGGTGTCCGCCTTCGGTCCCGCGATCTCGGGCCGCGGTGGCGGCAAGCCGGAGATGGCGCAGGGCGCCGGCTCCGATCCGTCGGGCATCGAGGCGGGTCTGGCCGCCCTGCGGTCGCGGGTCGCCGAGCTCGCCGGGTAGATGGACGACTCCGACACATCGCGGCCGGAGCCGGGGACAGCACGGCCGGAGCCGGCCACATCGCGGACTGATTCGGGAGATTCCTCCGGATTTGCCCGGACGCCCACCGAGGCGTCCGGGGTGTCCGCGGACGGGCGCGGCTTCGCGTCCGAGCGGCCCAGTGTCGAGGCCGATCCGGGGCGTGGCCGCCGCATCGGCATCGACGTGGGATCGGTCCGGATCGGTGTCGCCTCCAGCGATCCCGACGGTCTGCTCGCCACCCCGGTCGAAACCGTGCCGAAGGCCAAGAAGGTCGCGCCCGGAACACTCGCGCCCGACCTGTCCAGAATTGCCGAGATTGTGCGGGAGTACGAGGCGGTCGAGGTGATCGTCGGCTTGCCGCGCACCTTACGCGGAGAAAGCGGCGCGTCGGCTAAGCTGGCGGCCACCTTCGCGGGACGTTTGCGGAACCTCATCGCGCCTGTGCCGGTGCGACTTTCCGACGAACGGTTGACTACGGTGTCTGCTGCACGTGCGTTGCGAGACAGTGGAGTTCGCGCACGCGGGCAGCGGCAGGTCATCGATCAGGCCGCCGCCGTGTCGATCCTGCAAGGATGGTTGGACGAACGGAGTGCCCTATTGAAGCCGCGTGGTGAGGACGCATGACCGACCGCTGGACGCGGGCCGAGGAACGCTACCGGCAGAACGCCGAACGGCGTTATCGCCGCGACGATCTCGATTGGTCCGAGGCGGACGATTACGAGGACGACACCACCGTCATCCCGCGCTACGAGGACGAGCTCTACGAGGGTGAGCCCTACGCGGGCGAGGAATTCGACGGCAATGCCCCGCTCGACCCCGAACCCCCGCGCCGCAGCGCTCCCCAGCGCACCGAGCGCGGACGGGCCGAGCGCGGCCGCCGCACCGAGCGGCCCGGCCGTGCGGGTGCGAAAGCGGGCGGTGGCCGGGGCCAGCGGCCCAAGCGTTCCCGGATGGCGTCGCGGAAAGCCGCCGAGCGCAAGCGCCGTCGCCGCAACCTGTTCGTCATCGCGGGCGTGTTCGCGGTCCTGTTCGTCGGCGCGGTCGGCTTCGCGGGCTGGAAGTTCCTGGGCAAGCTGAGCGGTCCCGAGGACTTCTCCGGACCCCAGGGCCCGCTGGCGATCATCCAGATCAAGCCCGGCGACACCGCCACCCAGATCGCGGACACCATGGCCGACAAGGGTGTGGTGGCCAGCAGCGGCGCGTTCTACGAAGCGGCCGTGCGCAATACCAACATGAACTCCATCCAGCCCGGGTACTACGCCATCCCCAGCCACAGCAAGGGCGCCGAAGCGGTGACCGCGCTGTTCGGCAAGGACGCCCGGGTCGGCAATGTGGTCATCTCCGAGGGCCGCCAGCTGCACGACTCCAGCGACGTCAACACCGGCGCCCGCAAGGACGGCATCTACCGCAAGATCGCGGAGGCCAGCTGCGTCGGCGCCGGCAGCGCCGCCAAGTGCGTCACCTACGAGCAGCTCGACCAGGCCGGGTCCACGGGTGATCCGATGGCGCTGGGGGTTCCGACGTGGGCGCTGGAACGGGTCAAGACCGTGCCGGACCGCTCACGTCAGCTCGAGGGCCTGATCGCCGGCGGCACCCTGGATTTCGATCCGACCGCGGGCCCGCAGGACATTCTCAAGCAACTGGTGACCGCGAGCGCGAGCAGTTACGAGGCGTCCGGGCTCATGCAGTCCGGCGCGGCCAACGGCCTGAGCGCCTACGACACGCTCATCGCGGCGTCGCTGGTGGAGCGTGAGGCGCTGCCGCAGGACATGTCGAAGGTGGCGCGGGTCATCGTGAACCGGCTCGCCGTGCAGCAGCCACTGCAGTTCGACTCCACCGTCAACTACGCGCTCGACAAGACCGAGGTCGCCACCACCGACTCCGACCGCGCGCACAAGACCCCGTGGAACACCTACGCCATGCCCGGCTTGCCCGCGACGCCGATCTCGGCGCCGTCGCTGGGGGCCATGCGCGCCATGGAGAATCCCGCGCCCGGCCCGTGGCTGTACTTCGTCACCATCGACAAGCAGGGCACCACGTTGTTCACGGAGAACTACAACGAGCACCTGCGCAATATCGAAAAGGCCAGGCAGAGTGGAATTCTCGACAGTGGACGGTAAGCGCAGGGCCGCCGTGCTCGGCAGCCCGATCGCCCACTCCCGTTCGCCGCAACTGCATCTGGCCGCCTACCGGGCGCTGGGCCTGGACTGGACCTACGAGCGCATCGAGTGCACCGGCGAGCAATTGCCCGGACTGGTCGACGGACTCGGCCCCGAATGGGTGGGCCTGTCGGTGACCATGCCCGGCAAGGTCGCCGCGCTCGGGTACGCCGACGAGCGCACCGAACGCGCGGAACTGGTCGGATCGGCGAACACGCTGGTGCGCACCGACTCCGGCTGGCGCGCCGACTGCACCGACGTGGACGGCGTGCGCGGCGCGCTGGAAGGCGCGGGCGTGCAGGAGATCTCGCGTGCCCTGGTGCTCGGCGCGGGCGGCACCGCCCGGCCCGCGCTGCTCGCGCTGGCCGATCTGGGCGCGCACACGGTCACCATCGTGGCCCGCGACCGCGGCCGCGCCGCCGAAACCCTGGAATTGGCCGAGCAATTGGGCATGTCGGCCGAGATCCTCGGCTTCGACCCCGAGGGCCTGCTGTTCGTCTGCTCCGACGTCGACGCCGTCGTCAGCACCGTGCCCGCGGAAGCGGCGGCGGCCGTGGCGGATTCGGTGGCCGCGGCGCCGGTGGTGCTCGACGCCATCTACAACCCGTGGCCCACCCCGCTCGCCGCGGCGGTGGAACGGGCGGGCCACACCGTGGTGAGCGGCCTCGAGATGCTGCTGAACCAGGCCTACGGCCAGGTCGAGCAGTTCACCGGCAAGCCCGCTCCGCGCGCGGAGATGGCGGCGGCGCTGCGGGAGTGATCCCGCGGCTCGGCTCGACCGCCGCCGCGTGTCGGCCCCGGATGGGTGCTGACGGCCCGGTCGGCTATGGTTCTGTAACAAGTTTCAGTTCATTCGGTTCGGCCGGACGGCCGCGCGGGTTAAGGTGATCACATGAATGCGTGGGTGTTGCGCGCCGTGGGCTTGGGGGCGCTGACCGTTGTGCTGGAGACGCTGCTCGGAGTGGGCATGCGGTACTGGCCGACCGCGGGTGTGTGGATGCGCATCCTGGCTCTGATCGTCCTGGTCGGCGCCGTGGTGATGTGGGGCCTGCTCGACGGCCGCGCCGACCGGCGCGCCAACCCGGATCCCGAGCACGGGACCGACCTCACCATGCGCTGGCTGAAGGCGGCGCTGGCCGCGGGTGTGGGCTCCCAGCTGGTGGCCTGGATCCTCGACTTCGTCCCGGGCTTCGATCTCGGCGACCAGGGCCTGGTCTTCAACGTCACCTCGGCCGCCGCGTTCATCGTGCTGCTGATCTTCATCCCGAGCATGCTCGGCGTGGTGCTCGGCCGCTGGCTGGTCGGCCGCGAGGGCACGAAGTCGGCCCCCGCCGCGCCGACCCAGGAGCCGGTCAGCGCCTGACGCTCCCGCTGAACTCGACCCCGCGCCACATTCCTTGTGGCGCGGGGTTTTTCGTATGGACAGTCGCGGCACGGTTCACCCCGGCGCCGCGAGGCCGAGGAGTTGCCGGGTCCGCGATGGCATCGTGGGGGCAGAATGAGGCTATGGATACTGTCACCGCTCTTGATCTGCGGAGACTGTTGGCCGCAGACGACCCCGATGCATGTCTGGTGCTGGCCGAAGGCCGCACGCAGGTAGCCACCGGCGCCGACGCGCCGGGCATGAGGCTGATCGACCGGTCCCAGGTGCTGGCTCGGCTGGGCTCGGATCCGCAGGAACTGGCGCTGGTCGAGTACGCGGCGCTGCTGGACTCCGAGATCCGGATGCAGGGCGGCTGACCCGCCCGGATACGACGAAGCCCGTCGCCGATTCCCGGCGACGGGCGTCGTCGTGACTACCGCCGTGTCCTACGCGCGGGCCGCGTCCTACAGCAGGATGGCTCCGCCGGTCGGGCCGTCCTCGCGGGCGATGGCCGAGTAGGCCGCGGCCAGCAGGCTCGGGTCCGGGCCCTCCAGCCGGCCCGGCTTGGCCAGGCCGTCGAGCACCACGAAGCGCAGCACGCCCGAGCGGGTCTTCTTGTCGGTCTGCATGGCGTCCATCAGCTGCGACAGCGCGTCGGCGTCGTAGGTGGTGGGCAGGCCGATGCTCTCCAGGATCGCCTTGTGCCGATCGGCGGTCTCGTCGTCGAGACGCCCGGCCAGGCGGCCCAGCTCGGCGGCGAAGACCAGGCCGACCGAGACGGCCGCGCCGTGCCGCCACCGGTAGCGCTCGCGGCGCTCGATCGCGTGACCCAGGGTGTGGCCGTAGTTGAGGATCTCGCGCAGATCCGATTCCTTCAGGTCGGCGGCCACCACCGTGGCCTTGACCTGGATGGCGCGGCGCACCAGCTCGGGCAGCACGTCGCCGGTCGGGTCCAGGGCGGCCTGCGGGTCGCGTTCGACCAGTTCCAGGATCACCGGGTCGGCGATGAAACCGGCCTTGATGATCTCGGCCATGCCCGCCACGATCTCGTTGCGCGGCACCGTCTCCAGCGTGGCCAGGTCCACCATGACCGCGGCGGGTTCGTGGAAGCAGCCGACCAGGTTCTTGCCCGCCTCGGTGTTGATGCCGGTCTTGCCGCCGACCGCGGCGTCCACCATGGCGAGCAGCGTGGTCGGGACGTGCACGATGTCGACGCCGCGCATCCAGGTGGCGGCCACGAACCCGGCCAGGTCGGTGGCCGCGCCGCCGCCGAGGCTCACGATCAGGTCCTTGCGGGTCAGCCCGATCCGCCCGAGCACCTCCCAGCAGAACCCGGCGACCTGCAGATCCTTACCGGCCTCGGCGTCCGGGATCTCCACCCGGTGCGCGTCGATCCCCTTGTCCACGAGGGCCTTGCGCACCACCTCGGCGGTCTCGGCCAGCGGCGGCTGGTAGAAGATCGCGACGGTCCGCACCGCGGACCGCCCGGTCACCTCCTCGACCAGATCCCCGAGCAGGCCCCGCCCGATGATCACCGGGTACGGGTCCGCGGTACGAACCTCGATGCGAGTCGGCTCGCTCATGCTTGCTGCTCCGATTCTGCTTGTGCGGATTGATCTGCGCTGTGCTCGGCGCGCGCCCGCGCGCGTGCCCGCCTGGCGCGGGCGCGGCGGGACCGGCCGCTACCGGGCGCAGCCACGGTGCCGGAGGCCCGGTCCGAACCTGGTTGCGCGGTGGGAGTGTCCGGGCGCGCGGCGGCTGCGGTGGTCTCGGACGCCGGTGACGATGCTGCCTGGGATGAACTCTGGCCGCCGGTGATGGAGTTCGAGGGCGCACCGGCCGCGCGTGCGGCGCGGCGACGCCGTCCGCCGACCGGTCGCTCCGAGACGGCGGACCCCGGTTCGGTGGCCGGTGCGGCCGTGGAAACCGCGGCGGGCGTACCGGATTCGGCGACCCGGCCGCCCCGGCGGCGCGAACGGCGGTTGCGGCGACCACGTTTCGTGGTGTCGGATCCGTCGGCGGGGTCCTCGGACCGGCCGCCGGGGCTGCGGCCATTGCGCTCGGGAGCGCTGGAATCGGCGGTGGCGGTGGTCGTTTCGGGTCCCGTCGCGGGGTTCTCGCCGCGGCTCTTGCCGCCCCGGCGGCGTTTGCGGCGCGCGCGGGAGCGGGAGGACGCCGCGGGCTCGGCGGGCGTGGTGTCGGTGGCCGGATCCTCGGGGCGCTCGACCGGCTCGATACCGAGTTTGGCCAGGATCATGCGGACGACGCGGCCGGGGCTGCGGCCGTCGGTGCGGACCCGCACGGTCGCCACCTCGCGGTAGAGGGGGCGGCGGGTCTTCATGAGTTCGCGGTACTTCTTCGCCGGGTCGTCGCCGTTGAGCAGCGGGCGATTGGTGCTCGCGCCGGTGCGGCGCAGGCCCTCGCCGACACTGATCTCCAGGTAGATGACCGTACGGTCGCGCAGCAGCTCGCGCGTCGCCGCCGAGAGCACCGAGCCGCCGCCCAGCGACACCACGCCGTGTCCGGCGAGGACGGCGTCGCGGACGACCTCTTCCTCGATGCGCCGGAACTCCGGCTCGCCATCGGTGGCGAAGATCTCCGGAATCGTGCGCCCGGTGCGCTCCTCGATTCCGGCGTCGGTGTCGTACAGCTCCACGCCGAGCTCACGGGCCAGCTTGCGCCCGATGGTCGATTTGCCCGCGCCCGGCGGGCCGACCAAGACGACATTCGGTGCGGGCCGGTCGGTTTCGCCCGGCGCCGCACTGTCCTCGGTGGTCACTGCCCGGCGTTGCCCGGAATGTGCGGGCGGGCGTTGATCCGCTTCAGGTAGGCGTGGATGTTGTCGATGGTCTCGGGCAGCGAGTCGCCGCCGAACTTCTCCAGCACCGCCTGCGCCACGACCAGCGCCACCATGGCCTCGGCGACCACACCGGCCGCGGGTACCGCGCACACGTCGGAGCGCTGGTGAATGGCCACCGCCTCCTCGCCGGAGGTCATGTCCACCGTCGACAGCGCGCGCGGCACCGTCGAGATCGGCTTCATGGCCGCGCGCACCCGCAGCGCCTCGCCATTGGTCATGCCGCCCTCGAGGCCGCCGGCCCGATTGGTGGAGCGCAGCACGCCGTCGGGTCCCGGGCGCATCTCGTCGTGGGCCTGGCTGCCGCGCCGGCGCGCGGTCTCGAAACCGTCGCCGACCTCGACGCCCTTGATGGCCTGAATGCCCATGAGGGCGGCCGCCAGCCGCGAGTCCAGGCGCGCCTCACCGGAGGTGAACGAGCCCAGACCGACCGGCAGGCCCTCGATGACGACCTCGACCACACCGCCGAGGGTGTCGCCGTCCTTCTTGGCCGCCTCGATCTCGGCGATCATGGCGGCCTCGGCGTCCTTGTCGAACGCGCGCACCGGCGACTCGTCGATGGCGTCCAGATCCGCGGCGGTCGGCACCACACCGGTGGTGTCGGCGGCCGCGCCGATCGACACCACGTGCGAGATGACCTCGACCCCGAGCGCCTGACGCAGGAAGTTCTTGGCGACCGTGCCGGCCGCGACGCGAGCCGCGGTCTCCCGGGCGCTGGCGCGCTCCAGCACATTGCGGGCGTCGTCGAAGCCGTACTTGAGCATGCCCGAGTAGTCGGCGTGGCCTGGCCGCGGACGGGTCAGCGGCGCATTGCGCGCCAGCTCGGCCAGCTCGGCCTGATCGACGGGGTCCGAGGCCATGACCTGGGTCCACTTGGGCCACTCCGAGTTCGCCACCTCGATGGCGACCGGTCCGCCCATGGTGCGGCCGTGCCGCACGCCGCCGACCATGGTCACCACGTCGGCCTCGAACTTCATCCGCGCGCCACGCCCGTACCCGAGTCGACGCCGGGCCAGCTGCGCGCCGATCTCGGCGGAGGTCACCTCGACACCGGCCACCATCCCCTCGAGGATGGTGACGAGAGCAGGACCATGGGATTCTCCGGCAGTTATCCAGCGCAACACGAGTGACATCCTTTCATGAATACCGAGGTGCCCGGACACACGGCCCGCGCGACGCCCGATGTCAGCGCCCGGCCAGCAACGCCGCCACGCTCGCCGCGCACATGGCGGGCCCGTGCGGGAGTGTCGCGGCGGGGGACCACGGCCTCCTGCTGCCCGGCCACCACGCTGGGGCCGGGGCGAGCGGGCGGCGGGTGCCGACGGTGGGCGTCATGAGCGTTCCCACCGCGACGCAGGCGGTCAGCATCGGGGCCGCGAGCGCGGCCCACGACCAGGTCTGGGCGCCGCCCAGGGCGGTCGCCGCGCCCAGGCCCAGCGCGAGCTTCACGTCCCCCGCGCCGAGGGCGGCCGGGCATAACAGGTGCACGACCAGGTAGGGGAGTGCGAGCATCAGCCCGCCCAGCACCGCCAATCCGGGTGTGCCCACGGCGAATCCGTAGCCGAGGATCACCGCCGCCCCGGGCAGGGTGAGGGTGTCGGGCAGCCGGCGCTCCCGCGCATCGAAGGCGCTCAGGGCCGCGCACCACACCGTGAGCACCAGCATCGCCGTAGAATCCATGCTTCGAGGTTCTCGCGTCCGCGGCCAGCGTGGGACCTGCCATCGCGAAATGTGGATAACTGCTTCGGTTGTGAATACCGGGGTTTCCCTCACCACCCCATTCACGTGTTGCGGGCCCGTGTCGCGGCGTGTCGGCGGTAGCTTTGACGCATGTCTGCTGATCACGATCCGGCCCGGCGACCCGACTACGCGCTGCGCCGGGCCAACCTGCGGAATCTGCTGGTGGAGAACCGTGTCGACGCGCTGCTGGTCACGGACCTGATCAATATCCGGTACCTGACCGGTTTCACCGGGTCGAACGCCGCGCTGCTGGTCTACGCCTGGGATTCCAGCGAGGACCGCACCATCATCAGCACCGACGGCCGCTACCTCACCCAGGTCGGCGTGCAGGTGCCGGATCTGCGCGCCGAGATCAACCGGTCGTGCGCGCGCCGGGTGATGGAGATCGCGGGTGAGTGGCAGACCGGACGGGTCGGTTTCGAGAGCCACGTGGTCACCGTCGAACAACATCGCGGCCTGGCGGCCCTGGGCACCGGTCTGGACCTGGTCCCGGTGTCGGGCCTGGTCGAGCAGCTGCGCATGGTCAAGGACGACTACGAGGTGGACTGCCTGCGCGCGGCGTGCGACGCCGCCGACGCGGCCCTGGCCGCCCTGCTCGAACGCGGTGGTCTGCGTCCGGGTCGCACCGAGCGGCAGGTGGCCCGCGATCTGGAGTGGCTCATGTTCGAGCACGGCGCGGAGGCGGTGTCCTTCGAGACCATCGTGGCGGCGGGCGCGAATTCGGCTGTCCCGCATCACCGTCCGACCGACGCGGTGCTGGCCACCGGCGATTTCGTGAAGCTCGACTTCGGTGCGGTGTCGCACGGCTACCACTCCGACATGACCCGCACCTTCGTCCTGGGCGAGCCGACGGACTGGCAGCGCGAGGTGTACGACCTGGTCAGCGCCGCGCAGAAGGCGGGCCGGGAGGCCCTGGCCCCCGGCGTCTCCACCCAAGCCGTCGACGCCGCCTCGCGCCGGGTGATCGAGTCGGCCGGTCACGGCGACCTGTTCGTGCACGGTCTGGGCCACGGCGTCGGCCTGCAGATTCACGAAGCGCCCGGAATCGCCAAAACCGGCACGGGTACACTGCTGGATGGCGTGGCGGTGACCGTCGAGCCAGGTGTGTACTTCCCCGGCCGCGGTGGCGTCCGGATCGAGGACACGCTCGTGGTTCGCCAGGGGGGCCCGGAGCTGCTCACCCGCACCAGCAAAGACCTGACCGTCGTCGACTGACGCGCGGTTGCAACACCACGGCGAGCCGTGAATTGGACACAGAGTAGGAGATCCGAGGACAGTGGCGGACACCAGCGACTTCAAGAACGGCCTCGTGCTGAAGATCGACAATCAGCTGCAGCAGATCGTCGAGTTCCAGCATGTGAAGCCGGGTAAGGGTCCCGCCTTCGTGCGCACCAAGCTGAAGAACGTGGTCTCGGGCAAGGTCGTCGACAAGACCTTCAACGCCGGCGTCAAGGTGGAGACCGCGACCGTCGACCGTCGCGACATGACGTACCTCTACCACGATGGTGAGGACTACATCTTCATGGACGGCGACACCTACGACCAGATCCACCTGGGCGAGGCGCTGCTGGGCCGCAACGCGGGCTTCCTGCTGGAGAACATGGCCGTCCAGATCGCCATGCACGAGGGTGAGGCGCTGTTCGTCGAGCTCCCGGTCGCGATCGACGTCATCGTCACCCACACCGAGCCGGGCCTGCAGGGCGACCGCTCCTCGGCCGGCACCAAGCCCGCCACCGTGGAGACCGGCGCCGAGGTGCAGGTGCCGCTGTTCATCAACCAGGGCGACAAGCTGCGCATCGACACCCGCGACGGCAGCTACATCAGCCGCGTCAACAACTGACGCGACGGATAATGTCTTCCGTGGCCGATCAATCGGACAAGAAGTCTTTCAAGAAGCTCGGCGCACGGCACAAGGCGCGTCGGCGTGCGGTGGATCTGCTGTTCGAGGCGGAGGCCCGCGACATCGACCCGGCGGACCTGCTCTCCGAGCGGGTCTCCCTGTCGGTGCGTGAGGAGTCCATCGCGCCGATCAACCCCTACACCCGTGTCCTGGTCGAAGGCGTAGCCGACGATCTGGACCGGGTGGACGGCACCATCGAGTCGTACCTGTCCCAGGACTGGACGCTGCCGCGGCTGCCCGCCGTGGACCGCGCCATCCTGCGGGTCGCGGTGTGGGAGTTGTTCCACGCCAACGACGTTCCGCCCGTGGTGGCCGTGGACGAGGCGGTGGAGCTGGCCAAGGAGCTGTCCACCGACGATTCCCCGTCGTTCATCAACGGCGTGCTCGGCCAGGTGGTCCAGGTGGCTCCGCAGGTGCGGGCCGCCGCCGCGGCCACCCGCTCGACCGTCGCCGACGACGACAAGTAGTTCGAAGGAGAAGCGCAGGGTGCGCAAATATCTGGTCATGGCCATGCGCACCCCGCGCTTCGACGATTCCGTCGTCGTTCCGCACAAGGAATGGCTGGCGGCGGTCCGCGAGCGCGGACAGCTGGTGGAAACCGGCAAGTTCACCGACGGCAGCGGCGGCGCGTACGTGATCACCGCGGAGAATCTGGCCGCCGCACAGGAATTGATCCTCACCGACCCGATTCACACCACGGGCGCATCGGAACTGACCGTGTACGAGTGGGAGATCACCGGCTGAGCTCGGCTCGCCGCGTCACGGACCTGCGTTCAGTCCGTCCGGTCCAATTCCGCGAGCTTGTGCGCGATCCCGCCGCGACCGGTGAGTCCCAGTTTGCGCAGGACGCGACCCAGGTGGTCTTCCACGGTGCGCGGGCTCAGGAAGAGCTTCTCGGCGATGTCCTTGTTGGTGAGTCCCCGCGCCGCCAGCTCGGCGACCTCGCGTTCACGTTCGCTCAATATGGTCGCGCCACTCACACTGCGATGACCCGCCAGCTTGCGTTGCGCGGTGGTGGCGGCGGTGAGTAGCTCGTGTGCGCCGGCAGCCGTGAATTCCTCTCGGGCGGCGGCGATTCGCGCGGTCGCGGTGGCGAAATCGCCTCGCTTCCCGTCGATTTCGGCGGCCACCAACATGGCCTGGGCGCGAAAGACCGGCATCCCGGCCTGACCGTAGTGCGCGATCGCCGCCGTGGCCGCCCGGGCGGCGGCCTCGAGATCGCCTCGGGCACAGAGATATCCAGCGCGCGCCCGCGCGGCCGAGGCCCGCTGTCCGGGCAGGTCGAGCCGTTCGGCCACGTCGTGGGCCCGCTCCACCAGCGCCCCCGCCGCGTCGAGGTCGCCGTGGGCGAGGCAGGCCAGTGCGCCGACCGCGAGCTCCGCGGCCCGCATCGGATGTTCCCGCGACGCCGCGTCCACGGGTTCCGGTGTCACGGCCGTATCGGCGACGGGCTCGGCGGAGCCCATCGACGACGGTGCGGTCGCAACCCGGGGGAGTGCGACAGACGTTGTGGCGGTGGGCAGGTCGGATGCCATGGCTTCGGTGGCCCGGGGCCGGGCCGGATGCGGTAGCCGCGCGGCAATTTCGGCGAGGGCCGCGTCGACGGTGGCGCACCACCACCGCATGGCGGGCCGGGGGAGGGCGTCGAGGGTGCGCCACCAGCGCAGCACCTCCGTGGCGGGCGCGGTGTCCTGGAGGATGCGGAGTTTGACGGCCCCGGCCAGTGGCGCGATGCCCGGGTATCCGTACAGCCGTGCGGTTTCCAGGGCGTCCTCGGCGGCGGCGAGCGCGTCGTCGTAGCGGCCGAGCTTGGCGAGGGAGTAGGCGTGGACGGTGTGCAGCTCCGGCAGTACGAAGCTGCGACCGTGCCGGTGGCTGACGGTGATAGCGCGTTCGATGTGTGTGAGGCCGGTGCGCTGGTCGTCGAGGAAGTACGCCATCCAGCCGAGCGCCGCTACCGCGTGCACGCCGTCGAGCAGGCGAGTGTCGTTGAGCTGCGCGAATTCTCGTTCGGCGATGCGGTACTCGGCCCGCGCCGCGCTCAGGTCCAGGCCGTTGAGTTGCCCCATGCTGCGCAGGGTGCGTGCCGCCGCTCGAATCGCCGGATCCCGCACGGCTCCCGACGCGAACAGCGCCCGAATCCGCACCTCCGCCTCCCGATCGCGGTTGTCCTGGGACTCCAGGATCGCCAGTTCCAGCTGCACCGAACCACTCTCGCCCGGATTCAGCCGTTCGACCGCCGATGCCAGCAGCTGTCGCGCACTGTCGATCCGGCCGAGAATCCGCTCGCATCGCGCGTACAGCAACACTGCCTCGTTGCTCGCCGGCTCTGCGGGGACGTCCGTCGCCGGCAGAAGTGATTCCAGCACGTCCCGTGCCCGCTCGGCGGACCCGGACAACAGCAGCGCCCGCCCGAGCAGTAGTCGTGTCGCGTCCGCATCGTCGTCGAGGGCGGTGGTGGCACCGGGTGAGCCCGGGTCGGGGGCACGGTTCGGGGTGAGGCGGAGGGCGGCTTCGATCCAGCGGGCGCTGGTGGCGGGGGCGGTGGCGAGGGCTTGTTCGGCGGCGCGGATCAGTTCGGTGGCGGCGAGGTCGTCGCGGCTGCCGAAGGCGTGTTCGAGGTGGCGGGCGCGGCTCAGGACCGGGGCGTCGACGGTGCGCAGGAAGCGGGCGGCGCGGTCGTGGGCGGCGGCGCGCCAGGCGGGACCTGCGAGGCGGTAGGCGGCGGTGCGCATGAGGGGGTGGCGGAAGGCGAGGGTGCCGCCGGTGACGGTGAGCCAGCCGCGACGGGCGAGATCGTCGACGGCGGCGTCGAGGTCGGTGCGCGTGACTTCGGCGGTGGCGCCGAGCAGTTCGGTATCGGCGGTCGCGCCGCAGACCGCGGCAGCCTGGGCGACGAGTTGTTCGCGGGGCGCCAGATGCGCGAGTTCGGCGCGCAGGGTGCGGTCCAGTGCCGCGTGCCCGAACCCGGTGTCGACACGATCGTCGCGCAGTGCCTGATCCAGTTCCGCGGGCGTGAGTTCGGCCAGGACCTGCAGGTACAGCGGATTGCCGTGGGCCGCGGCGACGAGCCGGGCCCGGTGCGCCGGCGTCAGGTCCGGGAGCAGCGCGGTCGCCTCGTCCGTGGACAGCGGCGGCACGCTCAGGTGGGTCACGTCGGCGCGCGGGCTCCGCAGGGCGGCACCGAGTTCGGCGGGAAACTGTCCGGTCCGATAGGCGAGGACCACGGTCGCGGGCATCGGCGACTGCCGGATCAGCACGGCCAGCACCTGTAGTGACGCCGGGTCTGCCCACTGCGCGTCATCGATGATCAGGACCGTGGGAGTGCCTGCGAGCCGGTGCCGCAGCCACCGCGCCGACTCCCTGGTGTCGGCCGTCGCGATCCCGTGATCCGGTGTGTGGCCGCCGGGATCGCCCCCGCGGGCATCGCCGTTGCCTTCGCCGTAGCCAGGGGCGTCGTGGTCGAGTTGGTCGGCGAGATCCAGCAGCGCCTGGCGGGGCGTGGACCGCTCGTACTCGGTGGCCGCGACCGTGATCGCGCGCAGCCCCGCCGCGCGGGCATGCCGCACGGATTCGGCCAGGAGTCTGGACTTTCCGATGCCCGCCGGACCCTCGACCAGGAACACACGGTGCCGGCCCCGCACGTGGTGGGTCGCGTCCAGTGCGGCGAGTTCGTGAACGCGGCCGACGAATGGCTCGATCACGCACTCCTTTCCGGGCGAACGGTCCCGAGCGGAGCCTAGCTCGACGCCGGGTTCGGGCCGATGCCGGGCCGATCCCGTGGTTCCACGGATGCTCGCCGATCGCGGTCCGGGTTTGGTTGTCGGGGTTCGAATGATGACCGGTGAGAGAGGTTCGTGGCAACGATGCAGGTGAGTTCGGTGGGAACGCGGCGCTGGTGGCGGCTGATTCCGGTGGCCGTGGCGGTTTTCGCACTGGCGCTGGCGGGTTGCTCGGTCGTGCAAAAGGGTGCGGACAGCATCAAGGACGCGGGCAAGTCCGAGACCGGACGTTCGAAGGTCGGCGATTGCATCAACGTTATCGAGGGGTCGATGATCAATTCCAAGACCGAGCCGGTGGACTGCGCCTCCCCGAAGGCGGTGTACAAGGTGGCCAAGCACTCCAGCGCCAAGGCCGAGTGCGCCGCCGATTACACCTCCTACGAGGAGACGCTCAACGGCGCCTCGATGGCCTACCTGTGTCTGGCGCCGAACTTCCAGCCGGGCGCCTGCTATCACGAGAGCATGATGACCGGCTATCAGTACGCCGAATGCGGCACCAGCAACGCGAGTTTCCAGGTGCTGACCCGGATCGACGGCCAGTCCGACGAGAACCTGTGCGGCGAGGAAGCCGACAAGGTCATCACGCTGACCGAGCAGCCGACGACCTTCTGCCTGAAGGACCTCTGAGCTCCGCTCAGCCGGCGCGCAGGATGATCGTGCCCTGGGCGGCGCGATCCTCCAGCAGCCGGTGGGCGTGCGCGGCCTGGTCGAGCGGCAGCACCCGATCCACCAGCGGCGTCAGCGAACCCGTCGCCGCCCGCCGCAGGGCGGGTTCGCGGGCCGCCGCCACCCCGGCCAGCCAGGCCGGACCGGAGCAGCCGGTGAGCGTCAGGCCGCGCATGATCAGATCCATCGCGCCGACCTGCGCGGGCGCGCCGGACAGGAAGCCGTAGCTGAGCATGCGCCCGCGCAGCGGGGTCATCAGGTCCAGGAGTTCGAGCGCGGATTCGCCGCCGACGGAGTCGAAGACGACATCCAGCGTCGCGCCGCCGAGCAGGTCGGCCAGCTGCCGCGTCCAGCCGGGCGTGTGGTGGTCGACGACGAGGTCCGCACCGAATTCGCGTGCCCGCGAGGCCTTTTCGGGACCACCCGCGGTGGCGATGACGCGGGCCGCGCCGTACTCCTTGGCGAGCTGGGTGAGATAGGCCCCGACGCCGGTGCCCGCCGCTTCGACGAGGATGGTCTCGGTGCCGGTGAGCCGTGCGGTCTCGAGCAGGGGAATGGCGACCGACCCGCTCATGGCGACGGCCGCGGCGCCGTCGGTGCTCAGTCCGTCGGGAATCGGGGTGGCGGCGTGGGCGGGGACGCGGACCTGTTCGGCGTAGGTGCCGAAACTGTTGCTGCTCACCACGACTCGCTGCCCGACGAGTGCGGCGTCCACGCCCGCGCCGACTTCGGTGACGACGCCCGCGGCCTGGGTGCCGAACACGAGGGGGAACTGCACCGGCAGCGGGAACGCCCCCGACCGCATCATGGTCTCGGGGAACAGTACGGGAATCGCCTCGGCGCGCAGCAGGATCTCCCCGGCCTGTGGGCGCGGCGCGGGGACCTCTCCGGCCACCAGGACGTCGGGTCCGCCGGTACCGGTCAATAGGATTGCTTGCATGGAGAACCTCACAAGTTGACTGACGGTCAAGATATGTCTGCGAAGATATTGACCGTCGGTCAAGTTGTCAATGGAAGTGGTGATATGAATCCGCCCAAGGAACGCGCCGACGCGGCCCGCAACCGTCAGGCGATCCTGGCGGCGGCCCGCACGCTGTTCGCCGAGGAAGGTGCGGATGCGGCGACCATGGACCGCATCGCCGCCGCGGCGGGGGTGGCCAAGGGCACGCTGTTCCACCGGTTCGGCAACCGTGCGGGCCTGCTGTACGAGCTGGTCGCGGAGGGAGCGGTCGGTTTGATGGAGGCGGTGACCAGTGGTCCGCCGCCGCTGGGCCCGGGCGCGCCCGCGGGCGACCGCCTGCTCGCCTACTTCGACGCCATGACCCGGCTGATCGCCGACGACCTCGAACTGAACGTCGCCTACCAGGCGCTCCCGCCGCATCCACGCCGCGATGAATTCCACGCCTTCTGGGCGAACCACATCAGCACCCTGCTCCGCGAGATCCGCCCCGATCTCGACGCCGAGGTGGTCGGCGGTCTACTGCTCGCGCCGCTCGGCGGTGAACTGGTGCCCTACCTGGTCCGTTCGGGCCAGCGCGACCGCCTCCTCGACGGTGTCCGGCAACTGGTCCTCTCGGTGATCGATCAGCCCGCGGCGTCGTAGCTTTCGCGGGCCGCGAGCACATCCTCGATATGCGTCTCGGCCCAGTTCTTGATCGCCCGCATGACCGGCAGCAAACTCTGCCCGAGTGCGGTGAGCCGATAGTCGACCCGCACCGGGACCGACGGTGTGACGGTGCGGCTCACCAGTCCGTCGCGTTCCATGCCGCGCAGGGTCTGGGTGAGCATCTTCTGGCTGACGCCGGCGACGATGCGATTGAGATCGCTGTATCGGCGGGGACCGTCGGCGAGCGCGTTGAGCAGCAGGCTGACCCATTTGTCGCTGATCCGGTCGAGCAGGTGCCGGGTGGGGCATTCCTGGATGTAGGCGTCATAGTCGCGCCGGGCCTCGGTGCGCCGCTGGGCGGCGGTCTTGGTCGCCATGACTCTCCCTGACGTTCGGTACGCACTCCGAGGTGCGTACTTCCCGATGGAGAGTAACACTCCCTAGGTTCGGTGACGGGGTGGGAAACCGTACAGCGGAGGAGATTTCACATGCGTACCGTCATCGTTCGATCGTTCGGAGGCCCCGAGGTGCTGGAGGTGGCCGAGGTTCCGGTGCCCGCGCCGGGCCCCGGGCAGGTGCGGATCCGGGTCGCCGCCGCGGCCGTGCAGCCGGTCGACCTGCACACCCGCTCGGGCGGATTGGCCCAGGCGGGTCTGATGCCGGCCCGCGAGGTGATCGGCTTGGGCTGGGATGTCGCCGGGACCATCGACCACATCGGTTCCGGTGTCACGGAATTCGCCATCGGTGACGCGGTGTTCGGCCTCTCCGATCGGCTCGATGTAGCCCTCGGCACACACGCCGACCAGGTGATCCTGGATTCGTCGGCCGTCGCCCTCGCACCACGCACGGTCTCCGCGGTCGAGGCGGCGACGGTCCCGCTGAACGCTCTCACCGCCGCGCAATCCCTGGACCTGCTCGGCCTGGCCCCCGGCGCGACGGTGCTGATCACCGGCGCGGCCGGCGCGGTGGGCGGCTACGCGGTGGAACTGGCCGTGGCGCAGGGCATTCGAGTGGTCGCGACGGCGGGGTCCGCCGACGCGGACGCGGTGCGCAAGCTGGGCGCGGAGTTCTTCGTCCCGCGCGGCGAACGACTCGGTGACGCGGTGCGGGCGCTGGTCCCCGGCGGTGTCGACGGCGCGCTCGACGCGGCGGTGCTGGGCGTGGAGGCGCTCGACGCCGTCCGTTCGTCCGGTGCGTTCACCGCCCTGGTGGGTGGTGCCGAACCGGCGGCGCTGCGCGGAATCCGGGTGGCCAACACCTGGATTCGAGCCGACGGCCGCCGCCTGGCCGAGTTGGCGGCCCTGGTCGACGCGGGCCGCCTGACCCCGCGCGTCGCCGAGACCTTCCCACTCGACCGCGCCGCGGACGCTCACCGCCTACTGGCCGCGGGGCAGCTGCGCGGTCGCCCGGTGCTGATCCCCTGACGCTCACCGAGCCGGGCCGAATCCAGGCCGGCGTTTCCGCGTTGGCGGCTCGTCGCGCGGATGGTCCCGGCGGTGGTGTGCCGGACCGCGTTCAGGCGAAGGACCACACGGCGGCCGGGCGTCCGGTGGCTTTCACTCGGACGCGTTCGCCGGTGCGGGACAGGCCGGGCAGCGCGGCCAGGGTGCGGTTGAGGTTGCCCGGATCGGGTTTGGCGCCGTGCAGGGCGGTGGTGAGGCCGACCGCGCGGGTGGCGGTGAACTGGTCGCCGGTGAGGGCGCGGGTGAAAGTCAGGTCCTTCCACAGCATGTCGGCCAGCCGGTCCCGGGCGGCGGCGACGATCTGATTGTGGTCGAACGCCAGCGGCGGGACCGCGTCGAAGGGCACCCAGGTCGCGGTGTCGGATTCGTGTGCTCCGACGACCGCCCACATGGCGATGGACAGGGTCGGGCCACGCGGGTCGCGGTTGGGTTCGTCGAAGGTGGCGACCTGTCCGACGGCGAGGATGGCGTCCTCGGGCACCCCGAGTTTGGTGTGCACCGCGCGGTGGGCGGCCTCGGCGAGGCGTTCACCGAGGCCGAGCAGCACGCCCGGCAGCGCGAGCTCTCCGGCGAACGGTTCCCACCGCCGCGCGGCGATGCCGAGCGTGGCGGTGGGGTCGTCGGGCCCGTAGCGCAGGGCGATCACGTCGATGGATACCGCGGATTGTTGCTCCACAAATGGACAATCATGCCTGAGCGGTGATCCGGACCGTGCGATCGGCTCGATCCGGGCCGTGGGCGGTGAGCACCACCGGCGCGCCGAGTTCGGCCTCCAGGTAGCCGGGGACGTCGCCGGGCAGGTCGGCCAGGGCCGGGGTGGCGGCGCTGAGCAGATCGGTGAGTCCCCGCTGGTGCTTCAGGTCCTGCCAGACCCCGCAGTCGAGCCGGTCGACGCAGCCGTCGGGGGTGAGATACCCAGTGGCGGTGCGGATGTCGCCGACCGCGTCGAGGTGGTTGACGGCCAGCCCGTCGATCCCGCCGCAGGCGTCGATCGCGTACCGCAGCAGCAGCGGATCGAGGTGCCCGCGCCGGAACGCGCCCTGGTAGACGCCGGTTCCATTGTGCGGCTCGGGAATCGACAGCGCGGGGTCCTCGGTCGGGAAGGGCCCCGCCCCGTGCCGCGTCAGGTAGGCCCGGGTCACGCCGAGCACGTAGCCGGGAGCCCCGATGCGCGCCAGCATGTCCCGCGCGTTGCGGGGTTCCACGGTCGACCAAGTCGTGTACGGGTGGGTTCCGCGCCATTCGTCGAGCAGCACGCCCTGCGCGCCCTCGAAGACCAGCCGCCCGCTGCGCGCGAACCCCGCGAGCTGCTCACCGGGCAGGATGGCGACCGCGCCGGCGAAGGCGGTGTACGCCGCGACCAGATCGTCGATCGGATCGTAGCGGTGCCGCCCACCGGCGAGCAGCGGCGCGTAGTGCTCCTCGAGCGCGATCAGTTTGCGCCGCAGCACATCCGGTCGCGCGCAGTCGGCGACCCGCGGCGCGTCGTGGTCGAGGGCGTAGCTCGCGGTCTCCCCGATGCCGATGCCGCACGAACCGTGCCGGGCGGTACCCCTCGTATCCTCCCGGCAGCGGTTGGCGGCCCCGTGGATCGGCGTGGTGAGCAGCGCGCGTTCGTCGACGTAGAGCAGCGACAGCGGATCGGCGACCCCCAGCGCGGCGAGTTCGCGGGCCTCGGCCGCCAGCGTCAGGGGCTCGACGAGCATGTGCCGCGACAGCAGGGTCGGCACCCCCGACAGGGTGCCGGACCCGAACTGCCGGAAGGTGTGGTGGCGGCCGTCGGCGACCACATTGTGGGCGGCCTGCGCCCCGCCGTTGAACCGCACCACCGCGGCCACGTCGAGCCCGGCCCGCGGTGAGCACAGCCAGTCGACGGTGGCCCCTTTCCCGGCGTCACCGAAGCCGAGATCCACCACGATCAGGTGCCGGTCGCCGAACATGAGCTTTCCCTTCGTTTTTCGTGATCAGAGATCGACGTCGTCGGTTCCGGTGGCGGCGGGCAGCGCGCCCACGCTGCGGCCGCGGCGGACCCCGCCCAGCGGTGCGAGCGCCCTGCCGACCGCGTCGGCCTCACCGGTCGACCCGATATCGCGCAGGTCGGCCAGCCCGGCCCCCAGATCGACGCGGTCCTCGCCGATCCCGATGGTCAGCGCGATGAGCTCGCACACCGCGGCCGGATCGTCGAGCCGCAGGAATCGCTCGCCCAGCAGCTCCCGCCAGTGTTCGGCGATCTCCGGATCCCGGTAGTAGCTGGACTGATTGGGCAGGATGTAGTGCACGTTCCACCGGTCGCCCAGCTCCCGGTAGATGGAGTCGACGGCGATATCGCTGCGCACGTCGTCGCCGATGACGGCCTGGATGTGTCGCGCGGGCAGGCGCTTCTTGTTCAGCTCGTCGCCGACGATGAACAGGTAGCCCTTGCGTCCGCGCTTCTCCCACGCGTCGGTGACGGTGTGGCGGGCGATGAAATACGCCGCCAGCTCATAGCTTTCGGACTTCTGCCCACCGCCGCCGCCTTCGAGCAGGATCAGCCGCAGCTGTTCGTCCATGCGATTGTCGGATTCGAACTGCCCGACCTGCAGCGGCACCCGGTCGCTGTCGGCGTCGCCGATGGCCCCGAACAGGATCTGCGGATCGTCGGCATATCCCTTGCGCTGCAACAGTCCGTGCAGTGTGGCCAGCTTCTCCTGCATGACCCGCGGCACCCGGCCCATGGATCCGGTGACGTCGAAGAGCACCGCGATGGGCAGTGAGTTGCCGTGGTCGTCGGAGTCGCGCGACTCCCGCATGCCCACCCCGAACGGATCCAACGTCGGGTGCGCCTTCCACTGCTCCCACGGCGTGGACCGCATGTCGGCGGTGTAGCCGAAGTCGTCGAGTCCCGAGGCCGCGCGGAAGGTCCGCGCCGCGTCGTAGGCGCTGTCGTCCCAGCTTCCGTAACCCATGGTGATCACTTACCTTTCGTGAGCTCGAAGGGCCGGAAGCGGCGCTTCCCGTAGAGCCGGTCGAGCAGGTCGTCGAATTCGCCGAGCAGGTCCGCGGCGTCGGGCCGCAGTCCGGGATCGGCTTGCAGGCACCCGGTGGCGTAGGCGCGCATCGGGTCGGGCGCGCGGTCGCCGAGCATGGTGAGCATGAGGCGATGCGCGAGGTGGACGTCGGTGGCGGGGGAGACCGCGTCGCGGATCTCGGGCGGATAGTCCAGCGACTTCAGTGTGGCCGCGGCGGGATTGCCCGGCCGGGTCGCGAAAGACCAGCCCACCAGCACGATTCCGTGCAGTCTCGGATGGACCAGCACATTGGCGGGGCTGATCGCGGTGTGCACCCAGCCCGCCAGCTGCGCCCCGGCGAGGCAGCGCAGCAGCCGCCGGTGCATCCACGCGTAGTCGCGCGGGTCGAGCCCGTCCGGATAGGCGGCGCGGACCTCCTCCATCGTCACGAAGCCGTCGGTCAGGCCGGCCAGCACATTGACCGTGCGCTGCTCGCCGGTGCCCGAGTCGAGATGGTCGACGGTGTCGACGAGTTCGGGGAAGTACGGCCGCAGCCACGCGTGCTCGTCGGCCACGGTCGCGATGTCGCGCAAGGCGTTTCGCTCACCGGCCAGCAACCGGTTGGCGGCCGCGCGGCGCGGGATCTTCACCACCCGATCCGAGCCGGAGCGGTACACGTCGGCGATGGATCCGGCCGCGTGCAGCGCGCCGACGGGATGCCGCCCGCGCGCCCCGGTCACCTCGAAGGCGGCTTCGTCCAGGTCCAGCCACCGCTGGTACAGCTCGGAGAGCCGGGCGAAGGCGGCGCCCGCGGCCGCCGCGTCGACAGCTTCGACCCGGTCGGGGTGGACCAGCGCGGCCAGCCGGTGATACCGGCGTCGAGCCGTCTGTCTGCTCGTGGAATCCGTTGCGGCGAAACCGAAGAGGTCTTCGGGCCGCCGAGCCGCCCGGATGGTCTCCACGGTCTCTCGCGCTGTCGTCATGGTTTTAGGTTAGATGACTAAAACTAGGAACGCCAGCGATTTCGCCAACTTTTTGTAGTTTCGACAAAAACGCTGGTGGTCACTGGTTTGCTGTCTCGAAACTCGTGCTGCGGCAGCGGGACTCGGTCCGAGTCAGCGGAAAGTGGCCATGCGATTTGTTCACTTTCCCCACATCGGATGGCCGCAGAGCATTCGTCGTTCCGGCGCATGGCGGTTCTTAATATTGCGCGGCCCCGGCGGTGCTGCCGGGGCCCGCTCGAGTCCTTCAGGAGGATCTGTGTTCAGGAAGCGCATCGCTGCCGCCGTCATGTCGGCCGCCGCGTTCATCGGTATGGCGACGTCCGCGGTCGTCAATTCGTCGGAAGCCGCTGCGGCGGGCAGCGTTCCGGTGTTCGACCACATCGTGCTGGTGATGTTCGAGAACCATTCGTACTCGCAGATCAACGGCAGCTCCAGCGCGCCGTACTTCAACAACCTGGCCGGGCAGGGCGCGAAGTTCACCCAGTCCTACGGCGTCACCCACCCGAGCGAGCCCAACTACCTCGCGATGTTCTCCGGCTCCACCCAGGGCGTCACCGACGACAGCTGCCCGCACACCTACAGCGGCAACAACATCGCCAACCAGCTGCTCACCGCCGGCAAGAGCTACAAGAGCTACTCCGAGGCCATGCCCTCGGACGGCTACACCGGCTGCTCGAGCGGCACCTACCGTCGCAAGCACAACGCGGTCCCGAACTTCAGCAATGTGCCCGCGAGCGCGAACGTCCGGTTCAGCACCTTCCCGACCGACTTCTCGACCCTGCCGACGGTCTCCTACATCGCCCCCGACATGTGCAACGACATGCACGACTGCTCGGTCGGCACCGGTGACACCTGGCTGAAGAACAAGATGGACGCCTACGCGCAGTGGGCCAAGACCCACAACAGCCTGCTCATCGTCACCTTCGACGAGGACAACGGCGGTTCGTCCAACCACATCTTCACCACCTTCGTGGGCGCGCACACCCAGGTCGGCAGCTTCTCCAACCAGATCAACCACTACAACGTGCTCAGCACCATCGAGAGCGCCTACGGCCTGACCCACCTGAACCCCGCGGCGGAGATCACCAACGTGTGGAACTGACCGTTCACCGGGCAACCGGACCGATCGGCAGCTGACATGACCCCGCTCGCGGACCCGACGATGTGTCCCGAGCGGCTTCCCGGCGACTCCCTGAGGTAGTACACCCATGTACATGTCCACGATCGACCGCCCGCATTCCGGGGGCGACGACGCGACACCGTCGCGCCGCAAGGCGTTCTTCCTGTTGAGCGGCAATGTGTTCGCGCTCGGCGCCGTCAGCCTGGTCACCGACATCTCCTCGGAGATGATGACCGCGGTGCTGCCGGTGTACCTGGTCGTCGGACTGCATCTGAGCCCCGCCGCCTACGGCGTCGTCGACGGCACCTACACCGGCGCGACCGCGCTGCTGCGGCTGATCGGCGGCTACGTCGCCGACCTGACCAACCGCCGCAAACTCATCGCCGGACTGGGCTACGGCCTGTCGGCGATCGCGAAACTCGGCATGCTGGCCGCGGGCAGCGCCGTCGGCGCGATCAGCGCGGTCATCGCCGTCGACCGCACCGGCAAGGGCCTGCGCACCGCCCCCCGCGATGCCCTGATCACGCTGTCCACCCCGCCACGGCTCTACGGCCGCGCGTTCGGCGTGCACCGGACGATGGACACCATCGGCGCGTTCGCCGGACCTTTGGTCGCGATCGGCATCCTCGCCGCCACCGCGCAGGCCTACGACGCGGTGTTCGTGGCCAGCTTCTGCATCGCCGCGTTCGGCGTCCTGATCCTGGTGTTGTTCGTCCGCGACCACCGCGACGAGCAACCCGCCAAGGGCGCGGTGTCACCCCGCGCGCTGGGCGGGCTGATCCGGCTCGCACCGGTGCGCAGGCTGGTGGCCGCGGCCTGCCTGGCGGGACTGGTGACCATCGGCGACGGCTTCGTCTACCTGTTGCTGCAGCAGCGGGAACACCTGAGCGTCAGCTGGTTTCCGCTGCTGGCGGTCGGCACCAACCTGTCGTACCTGGTGCTGGCCACCCCGCTGGGCATGCTCGCCGACAAGATCGGCCGCCTGATCGTGGTGCTCGGCGGCTACACCGCGCTGGTGCTGGTGTACCTGCTGCTGTTCGGGCCGTTCGGCGGCACCGCACTGCTGGTGGTGGTGCTCGCGCTCTACGGCCTGTTCTACGCCGCGACCGACGGCGTGCTGATGGCGCTGGCCGGTCCGGTGCTGCCGAAAGCCCTGCGCACCACCGGGATCGCGCTGATCCAGACCGGGCAGGCGCTGTCGTACCTGGTGTCGTCGGTGCTGTTCGGGCTGGCCTGGAGCCTGTGGGGTCCGGAGAACGCGAGCCGGGTCGCCGCGGGTCTGGTGGCGGTGGCCGTGGTCGTGATCGCCCTGCTGCTGCGCGGCGTCCAGGCCGCCGGGACCGTCGAGGACGTTACCGAGACCGCGGAGGAGCACGCGTGAACCGTCGCATCGTACTGGCCCTGCTCGGGGCGGTCGTCCTGGCCGCGGTCGCCGTCGGCTACGGCGTGGTCACCGGGACGCGCGCGCAACCCGCCACCGCGTACGAAGCGCTGAACATCGCGCCCGGGCCCCGAATCTTGTTCCGCAGCACCGCGGCCGAGAGCAAGGGCCATGTGGCGATGGTGTCCGCCGCCGACCCGGGCGCGGCGCGCTCGGTGTCGAAACTCGAATGCCTGCGCGTGGCCGCGGCGGCCGGGACCGGCATCTGCCTGCGGCCCGACGGCCCGCTGGCCACCTTCCAGGCCGCCATCCTGGACGCCGATCTGACCGTGACGCGGGAGATCCCGCTGGTCGGCGTGCCCAATCGCACCCGATTGTCCGGCGACGGGCGGATGGCGGCCTGGACGGTGTTCGTGGCGGGCGACTCCTACAACAACGGCCGCTTCTCCACCCGCGCCGGACTGGTCGACCTGACGACCGGCGACATGATCGATTCCCTGGAATTCCTGTCGGTCGTGGTCGACGGCCGCCCCTACACCGCCGCCGATCTCAACTTCTGGGGCATCACCTTCGCCGCGGACCACAACACCTTCTACGCCACCATGTCCACCGACGGCCGCCGCTATCTCGTGCAGGGCGATATGGCGGCGAAGACCGTCCGCACCATCGCGCAGAACGTGGAATGCCCGTCGCTGTCGGCGGACGGCAAGCGGATCGCGTTCAAGTCGGCGAACGACGGCGACCCCGCGAAGGGCTGGCGGCTCTCGGTACTGAACCTGGCTTCGGGCGTCCGCACCCCGCTGGCCGAAACCCGGAGCGTGGACGACCAAGCGGCGTGGCTGGACCCGAACACCATCGGCTACGCCGTCTCGCGCGGCGGCGATGACGCCGACATCTGGGCGGTCCCGGCCGACGGCTCGGGCAGTCCGCGGCTGCTCGTGCCGCACGCCGAATCGCCGGCGGCCCTGGGCTGAACGGCCCGCGGCCCCGCGGGAACCAGTATCGACATATTCGGCCAATCCGGTCGTCAGAATGTCACTGGAGCTCTACCGGCCACCGCCGGGGCCGCCGTTAGGGTGAGAGAAATCCTGTCGTCCACTCTCACCAAGGAGATCATGATGGTTGCCGCCGACTCGGCGACGGACGGTGCCGCGCGCCTGGAGACCCTGATCGCGGGCGTGGCCACGGCGGCCCAGGCCTGGGATCTGTTCGACAGCCTGCCGCCGGTGGACGTGGACGAGGTCACCACCGGTCGCTGGCGCGGCGCGGAAGTGGGCACCGGCCACCCGTGGGACGGCATGCTGGTCGAAACAGGCTGGTACGGAAAGCAGTTCGACAGCGCCGACCATGTCCAGCCGCTGCTGTTCCGGGCCCCCGACGGCGAGATCTTCCCGGTCGACCCGCGCCGGGTGCCGCTGTTCCTGGCGGGCAGGGTGCCGGTGACGGCCCTGTCCCCGGTACGCCGCTCCCTCGGCGTGCTGCGGCCGATGCTGCGGACGGCCGCCCCGAAGGCTCGACTGCGGAATCTCGAGTTCCGTGGAAAGTCCAGCGCCGCAATGATCTACGACCACCTGCCGATCATCGACATCTTCCGCCGCGTCGACGCGGACACGCTGCTCGGTGTCATGGATATGCGCGGACTCGGCGAACCGTATTTCTTCGTCCTGTACCGCGACCGCTAGCCGCGGTGCGACGGCTGTGCCCGAGCCGGACTCGTCCTACCATCGACGGTGACGGCGTCTTCGGCTCGGGAGGTCCCGATGGAACGCACGACCTGTCTCATCGCCGGTGGGGGACCGGCGGGCATGTTCCTGGGGCTGATGCTGGCCCGGGCGGGCGTCGAGGTCACCGTGCTGGAGAAACACGGTGACTTCCTTCGCGACTTCCGCGGCGACACCGTGCACCCCACCACCCTGGACCTCATCGAGGCCCTCGGCCTGAGCGAGGGCTTCGCGAAACTGCCGCAGCGGCGGCTCACCTCGATCCAGACCCCGATCGGCGGGCGGCTGGTTCCGCTGGCGAGCTTCGACCACATCCCGGGGCGGCACAAGTACATCGCCATGGTGCCGCAGTGGGATCTGCTCGATCTGCTCGCCCGCGCGGGCGACAACGAACCGACCTTCCGGTTGCGCATGCGGACCGAGGCCGTCGACCTGCTGCGCACCGGCCCGACGGTGACCGGCGTCCGCTATCGCACCGCGGACGGCGCGACCGGGGAGATCCACGCCGACCTCACCGTGGCCGCCGACGGCCGCGGTTCGGCGCTGCGCGCGGCGGCCGGTCTCGGCGGTCGCCAGTGGGCGACGCCCTTCGACGCCTGGTGGTACCGGATCCCGCGCCACGGCACCGATCCCGCCGGACTGATCCCGGTGGTCAGCGCCGACCGCGTCGCCGTCCTGTTCGATCGCGGCGACTACTGGCAGAGCGCGACCCTCATCGCGAAAGGCAGTGACACGCGGCTGCGGGCCGAGAAGCCGGTCGGCGAGATCATGCGCGCCCTCGCCGAGGTGGTCCCGTGGCTGGCCGACCGCGCCGACGCCGTCCACGACTGGGACGAGGTGAAACTCCTCGACGTCAAACTCGATCGGCTCGACCACTGGTACGCCGACGGACTGCTCTGCCTCGGCGACGCCGCCCACGCCATGTCACCGATCGGCGGGGTCGGCATCAACCTGGCAGTCCAGGACGCGGTGGCCGCCGCCCGCATCCTCGCCCCCAAACTGCTGTCCCACACTGTCACCACCGCCGACCTGGCCCGCGTCCAGCGCCGCCGCCGGCTGCCCACCGCCGTCATCCAGGGCATGCAGCGCTTGGCTCACGCGCAGGTCGTGCGGCCCGCGGTGTCGGGCCGGTTGAATATCGCCGACCTCCCGCGAACGCCCTTGCCGCTGCGGATCTTCCGCCGCATCCCGGTCCTGCGCGAACTCCCGGTCTTCCTGGTGGCTCGTGGCGTCGTGTCCGAACCGATCCCGGAATTCGCCCGCGCTACCGGACGCCGCGCGGACGGAACTGGATGCTGATGCGCGGCCCCACCGGCCGCCTCGTCTTGGGCACCGCGTGCTCCCAGGTGCGCTGACACGAGCCGCCCATCACGATGAGGTCCCCGTGTCCGAGCGCGTATCGCACACTGGCCCCGCCGCCGCGCGGGCGCAGCAGCAGCGACCGCGCCGCACCCACCGACACGATCGCCACCATGGTGTCCTCGGTCGCCCCGCGCCCACTCGTGTCCCCGTGCCAGGCGACGCTGTCGTCCCCGTCGCGGTAGTAGCACAGGCCCGCCGTGGTGAACGGCTCGCCGAGTTCCCGGGAGTAGAACGCGCTCAGCGCGTCGCGTGCCTCGGTGAGGATGGGGTCGGGTAGCTCGCGCTCTTCGTCGTAGAACGACAGCAGCCGCGGCACATCCACCACTCGGTCGTACATGGCCCGCCGATCCGCCCGCCACGGCACCTGGCTCGCGAGCCGCTCGAACAGTACGTCGGCCCCGCTCAGCCAGCCGGGCAGCACATCCACCCACGCGCCGTCGCCGAGCTCGGTACGCCGGACCGAATCCAGCGCACCCAGCTCGACCTCCCCGAACCCGTCGAGCAGAGATCCCTGCAATGGCGTCGACATGCGCACGAAACTACCACAGTTCGAACATGTGTTCCCATCGAATTACCGACTCCGCGCCGCGCGCGTGTGCTACTTTTCGCTCTGGGTCCACAGGCATCACCACCACTTCCGGAGGTTGAGACATGGATCAAGAGACACTGCTGCAACTCGCCGCCGATGAGCTCGCCAAGCGGTCGCTCAGATTCCGCGAGATCGAGATTCTCGACTACGTCCCGACACAACCGGATCGGGCACTGCTGTGCCAGGAAGGCTGCGTGCGGGTCATCGTCGCCCCCGAAGGCGATCCGCTGCTGCAACGGGTGCGAGAGGCCGTCACCCTGCGCAACGGCGACGATATCGACCTGATGGAGAATGCGATCAAGCCTCGTTTCGAGGGGCGTACCCAACTGTCGCCCTATCAGGCCTGGCGGTTGCTCGAGCGCGCTCCGGTATTCGCGACCATTCGATACGGCGGCCGCACCCTCGCGACGAACGTCTTCCCGCCCGACGGTCTCGGCCTGGTAGTCCTGGACAATCCGTACAACGGTGGCGCGCTGAGCCCGACACATCTGACCCTGGTCGAGCACCGGCGCGAAGGTACGGACGCCGGGTTGCAGGCCATAGCCCTCAGATTCGAGCCGCGGCTGACCCCGGCCGAACGCGCCGCCCTGGCGCAGGTGCCCGAGGACCAGCTGGAAGGCAACCTGACCATCAACGCGAGTTGTTGCGACAACGCCACCTTCATCATGTGGGCCGCCATGGCCGTCACCGTCGCGGTCATCTGTACGGCCGCGGTCATGGCCGACGTGGACGAACAGCAACATCTGACGGACGAGCGGATACGGAGTCTGGGCCCGGCGGCCACGGCGCGGGAACTGCTCGACATCCGGCGCGAAGCCCTCGGGCACGTGCACTGACATGACGCTCGATGACCTGATATTCGTCGCACTCGCGATATTTCTGTCGTCGTGGCTGGCGCTGTCGGCGCTCTGCCAGATACCCCGGGACATCGAGAAATGGGAGGCCACCCGGTGGGAGCGGTGGATCCGCACCCGCGACGTCTGCGGACTCGTCCCGCGCTGGCACTTCTTCGCGCCGACACCGGCCACCGATGATCTGCATCTGCTGTACCGCGATCGATTGCCGGACGGGCGCATCACCCGCTGGCGTCAGATACCTCCGGGCGCGTCACCGAAATGGATCGGTCCGGTGTGGAATCCGCGCCGACGGCAGAACAAGGCGCTGATCGACATCTCGGTCGAACTCGGGAAGACGGCCGTGTCCCTGGCCGGCGACACCGCCGGGATCCAACTCTCGCTGGCGTATATCGCGACGCTCAACTTCGTGAGCGGTCTGCCGCGGGACTACCGCGCCGACGGCACCCAATTTCTCATCATGCGGTCGAAGGGAATGGACGAGGACGTGGACCACGACGTGATCTTCCTGTCGCCCATGCATTCGTCCGAACCCGCGCTGAGCGCCCGGTAGTCGGCCGATGTTCGCTCCCTCGGACGCGCTGTATCTGTCGGCGGCGATCGCTTCGGTCGCCGTCGTCATCGGATCGTCGGAGCGGCTGGCGGCGCCCCGGCTGCTCGCCGACGGCGCCCTCGCCGGATGGCCGGTCTCGGCCACCAGCATCCCCTTGCTGACCAGGAGGTCCTTCCAGAGCAGCGTCGGACGGCTGCTGGTCTACCCGCGAGTGCTCGGCCTCATCGCCGCCTGTCTGGCCTGCGCGGTGCTGCTGGTCCTGCATCCGTCGTCCGCTCTGAACGCCTTGGCGGCCACCGTGATCGCGGTGACCTACATTCTGCTGAGCATGCGTTCCCGCTTCGGCGGTGATGGGGCGGACCAGATGACGATCGTCGTCTTCGTGGCCCTGGCGCTCGCCTTCGCCATCGGGCAGGAGCGCGCCGAGGTGATCGTGCTCTGGTTCATCGCGGCCCAGGTGTGCCTCGCGTATGTCACCGCGGGGGTGGCGAAGCTGGTCAGCCCGGTGTGGCGGAGCGGCACGGCACTGCCGGAGATCTTGGCGACCCGAGCCTACGGGCATCGGCGGGCCGCCAAGCTCCTCGCGCGTCATCGCACCGCCGCGGCGGCGATGTGCTGGTCGGTGATCCTGCTGGAATGCGGTTTCCCGCTGGTCCTACTCGGTATCGGACCGCTCACCTGCCTGCTCGTGATCGGCGGCGCTCTCCTGCACATCGGCACCGCGATCCTCATGCGCCTCAACACTTTCCTGTGGGCATTCCTGGCCACCTATCCGGCGGTCATCTTCTGCGCGACGGCTTGATCAGGCCCGCACCTGATCGTGCTGCTCCACGAATCCGAGGAAGCGCGGAATCACCGTTTCCGGTATCGCCCACAGCATTTCGTGCCCGACCCCGGGGTAGATCTCGATATCGGCCGCCGGAATGCACGCCCGCGCGTGCGCCGCGGCCGCGTGCGCGTCATTGGCGATCGTCTGCTCCCCGAACAGCACCAGCATCGGCGCGGTGACCCTCGACAGCTGCTCGTCGGGCAGCAGCCGCGACCACGGCATCGCGATGCGGAACTTCAACGCGGCCAACGTCAGAGTCCACATCTCCTCGGTGAGCTTCACCCCCGGAGTCAACCACTCCATGAACTTCTCCATCTTCTCCCGAGTGGGTCGGATCCCGCCGAGCAGGAACTTGAACAGCAGCCCCCACTTCGGCTTGGCGAACGACGCCGCATCGGGTTCGAGCATGGTGATACTGGCCAGCCGATCCGACCGCTGCGACGCGAACAGCAGCGATATCCACGATCCCCCCGAATACCCGGCCAAATGCACCCGCTCGGCCCCGATCCCGTCGAACACCTCGACCAGCCACCGCACGATGTCGTCCTGCCCCTTCAATGGCGCGGTCTGCTCACTGCGCCCCGCCCACCCCAGCGGATCCACCGTGTACACGACATGCTCCCGCGACATCTCCTCGATGAACGGCATCCAGAACAACCCCATCCCCGGCATCCCGGGCAACAACACGATCGGCACCCCCTCGCCATTGCCGGACCTGCGCACTCGCGTTGTGCCGAAAGAGGTCTCGACATCGAGGTCGGTCGCCGCCACCGGCCACTGCGCGGCCAGGTCGTCGTAGGCCCGCAGGTAGTCCGCCTTGGCCTGCGCGTTCTTGAATCGCCCGATCTTGGCCATGTGAGCCTCCCCGTTCATCATCGTTGATGATACGAACGTACCATAAAAATGATATGGGCGTACCATCAAAATCTTCGTTGCCCCAGAAGTAGTGAGAGAGCTGGTCAGATGCCTCGTTTGGTCGATCACGAGCAGCGTCGTCGGGAGATCACCACTGCCGCACGGACTGTCATCGCCACCGGTGGGCTCGACGCCGCGACCTTCCAGGCGGTGGCGGCCGAGGCGGGGATCTCGGTGCGGCTGATTCAGTACTATTTCGGGACCAAACGGGAGTTGATGCTCGCCACGCATACGGCGGTCGTGGCGGACTTCGGGGTGGGGTTCACCGAGCAGTTCACCAAACTCGGGCCCGAGGCCACGCCGCGGGAGATCATCCGGACCTTCGCAGTCGGACTCCTGCCGCTCGATGATCAGCGGCGGCAGGACAATCTGGTGTTCGCGGCCTTCCATGCGGCCAATCTGACCGGGAACACCGTCACCTCCGACGAGATGATGGGGGCGCCGCGCTATCTGGTCACCGTGATCACCGACCAGCTGCTGCGCGTTCGGGGGGCCGAATCCGATACGCACACGGCGGAATTGGACGCCGAGATCATCGTCGGCGGGGTCAGCAGCATCACCCAGTTCGTGCTGGCGGGTGGCGCTACCCGGGAGCGGGCGGTCGAACTGCTCGACCGCCTGCTCGACAGGATGCTGCCGTAAGGGCGGTCAGCCCTGCTGGTCGCCGATATGGGCGCGGACGAAATCGACCACGGCGTCGGTGAATTCGTCATTGGCGTCGCTGGCTGCGGTGTGGGCGGCGGTGCCGATCTCGATGTACTCGGCGTGCGGGGTCAGGGCGCGGAAGGCCGTGACGCCCTCCTCGCTGACCACGTCGGAGAGCGCGCCCCGCACCAGCAGGGTCGGGATGCTCAGCTGCTTCGCCGCGTTCTCGAGGGCCTCGGTGTGCACGTCGATCTCCTCGCCGCGTCCGTCGCGCGGGCCTCCCATCATGGCCGGATCCCAGTGCCAGTACCAGCGGCCGTCGGCACGCTTGCGCAGATTGCGTTGCAGCCCTTCGGGATTGCGGGGCCGGCGGCGGTGGGGGAGGTAGGCGGCGACGGCGTCGGCGGCCTCCTCGAGGCTGGCGAAGCCCTCGGGATTGCTGGAGAGGAAGTTGATGACGCGCTCGACGCCCTTGCGTTCGGGGCGGGGCACGACGTCGACGAGGACCAGGCCGGTGATGCGCGCGGCCTCGGGGTGGGTGGTGGCCATCAGGCCGGTGAGCCCGCCCATGGACGCGCCGACGATGAAGGCGGGCTTGCCCAGTTGTTCGAGCACCGCCATCAGATCCTCGACCATGGCCTCGCGGCGGTAGTTGCCGTCCGGATCCCAGTCGCTGTCGCCGTGGCCGCGCGCGTCGAGCAGCACCGCATGCATGCCCGCTTTGGCCAAGGCCAGTCCGGAGTCCTTCCAGGATCCGCGGGTCTGCCCGCCGCCGTGGAGAAATACCACCAGTGGGCCGTCCTGGGGTCCCCAGCTGTCTCCGGCGATGGTGATGCCGCCGTACCCGCGGAAGTTGACCCGGGCGGGTTCGGTGAATTCAGCGTCATTGCTCACTCTCCGAGCATCGCACACGTCGGTATACGGTGTATGACAACCGGCCGGTAGCTAGGACCGGGGGAGTGATCAGGCGGCGTGAACCCCGCCACACTGGCCGGACGACCGTATTGCTGCGGACTTGCCGGTGACCCCGGCGAACGCGGGTTCCGGCAGGTCGCGGCGGGTACGGCGGTGGTGCGCCGACCGCGGACGCGCGGGGGGTGCGGGGTCGGGGGCGCATTCGCGCGCTGGTAGGGTCACTGCCCGAAAGACATCCTTTAACGGACCGTCCCGTGAGGCGGGGAAGGAGGTCGGCATGGCTGTGCCCGAAGACCGGGCGGCCAAGTCGAGCGCTGCCGAGTTCTCGCAGCGGCACGACCCGGACCGGGTCGAGACCGGACGCGAGCTGCTCTCCGATTCCGACGTCGGCCGGACCATCGCCCGCATGGCGCACCAGATCATCGAGAAGACCGCCCTGGACTCCGGTGATCCGCAGGTTGCCCGCGTGGTGCTGATCGGAATCCCCACCCGCGGAACCACTCTGGCCCATCGCCTGGCCGGCCGGATCGAGGAATTCTCCGGCGTCCGCCCCGCGATCGGCTCCCTCGACATCACCCTCTACCGCGACGACCTGCGCTCCAAGCCGCACCGTCCGCTCGAACGCACCTCCGTGCCCGAGGGCGGTATCGAGGACGCCCTGGTCGTGCTCGTCGACGACGTGCTCTTCTCCGGCCGCACCGTGCGCTCGGCGCTCGACGGCCTGCGCGACCTGGGCCGCCCCCGCGCGGTGCAGCTCGCCGTGCTCATCGACCGCGGCCACCGCGAACTTCCCATCCGCGCCGACTACGTCGGCAAGAACGTGCCGACCGCGCGCACCGAGGACATCTCGGTGCTGCTGCGCGAGCACGACGGCCGCGACGGCGTGTACCTGCGCCAGGAGGGTGACGCCCAGTGAAGCACCTGCTCTCGGTCACCGACCTGGACCGCGAGACCGCCAACGGCCTGCTCGACGAGGCCGAGCGGTTCGAACAGGCGCTGCTGGGCCGCGAGGTCAAGAAGCTCCCGACGCTGCGCGGCCGCACGGTCATGACCGTGTTCTTCGAGAACTCCACCCGCACCCGGGTCTCCTTCGAGGTCGCGGGCAAGTGGATGAGCGCCGACGTCATCAATGTGAGCGCGTCGAGTTCCTCGGTCTCCAAGGGCGAATCGCTGCGCGACACCGCCCTGACCCTGCACGCCGCGGGCGCGGACGCCCTCATCGTGCGCCACCCCGCCTCCGGCGCGGCGCATCAGATCGCGCGCTGGTTCGCCGAGATGGACGAGGCCGCGAGCGGTTACGCCGGTCCCGGCCCCGCCATCATCAATGCCGGTGACGGCACCCACGAGCACCCCACCCAGGCGCTGCTGGACGCGCTGACCCTGCGTCAGCGCCTCGGCGATCTGGAGGGCAAGCGGATCGTGCTGGTCGGCGACATCCTGCACAGCCGGGTCGCCCGCTCGAACGCCTTCCTGCTCAGCACCCTGGGCGCCGAGGTCGTGCTGGTCTCGCCGCGCACCCTGCTGCCGGTCGGTGTGGAGGCCTGGCCCGTGCGGGTCTCGGACTCCCTGGACGCCGAACTGCCCGGCGCGGACGCGGTCATGATGCTGCGCGTGCAGGCCGAGCGCATGAACGGCGGCTTCTTCCCGTCGGCGCGCGAGTACTCGATCCGCTACGGCCTCAACGAGCGCCGCATGAAGATGCTCGACGAGCACGCGGTGGTCCTGCACCCCGGGCCCATGCTGCGCGGCATGGAGATCGGCTTCTCCGTCGCCGATTCCCCGAAAGCGGCTGTGCTGCAACAGGTCAACAACGGAGTCCATATGCGCATGGCGGTGCTGTTCCGCCTGCTGGTCGGAACCGACGAGGTGGTCGCGTGATCGGGTCAGGCCCGGAGGCGGAAGCCTGCGTAACCACGCAGGGCCCCCGAGTGCGCGGAAAGGAAGCAGCATGAGCATCCTGATCAAGAACGTCCTTCTCTACGGTGAGGGCGACGCGGTCGACGTGCTGGTCGCCGACGGCGAGATCCGTGAGATCGGCGCGGGCCTGAGCGCCCCGGACGCCGAGATCGTCGACGGCAAGGGCCAGTTCCTGCTGCCGGGCTTCATCGACCTGCACACCCACCTGCGCGAGCCGGGCCGCGAGGACACCGAGACCATCGAATCCGGTTCCGCCGCAGCCGCTCTGGGCGGCTACACCGCGGTGTTCGCCATGGCCAACACCAGCCCGGTCGCCGACACCTCGGTCATCACCGACCACGTGTGGAAGCGCGGCCAGGAGGTCGGCCTGGTCGACGTGCACCCGGTCGGAGCGGTCACCGTCGGCCTCGAGGGCAAGCAGCTCGCCGAGATGGGCACCATGGCCGCCGGCGTCGGCGCGGTGCGCATGTTCTCCGACGACGGCCACTGCGTCTACGACCCGCTGATCATGCGCCGCGCCCTGGAATACGCGAACTCCCTGGGCGTGCTCATCGCCCAGCACGCGGAGGAGCCGCGCCTGACCAAGGGCGCCGTCGCCCATGAGGGCCCGACCGCCTCCCGTCTGGGCCTGGCCGGCTGGCCGCGCGCCGCCGAGGAGTCCATCGTGGCCCGCGACGCCCTGCTGGCCCGCGACGCCGGAGCCCGCGTGCACATCTGCCACGCCTCCACCGCCGGCACCGTCGAACTGCTGAAATGGGCCAAGTCCCAGGGTATTTCGATCACCGCCGAGGTGACCCCGCACCACCTGCTGCTCGACGACTCGCGGCTGGAGACCTACGACGCGGTGAACCGGGTGAACCCGCCGCTGCGCGAATCCTCCGACGTGGCGGCGCTGCGTCAAGCCCTCGCCGACGGAGTCATCGACTGTGTCGCCACCGACCACGCCCCGCACGCCGACCAGGACAAGTGCTGCGAGTTCGCGGCCGCCCGTCCCGGCATGCTGGGCCTGGAGACGGCGCTGTCGATCATCGTGGAGACCATGGTCAACCCCGGACTGCTCGACTGGCGCGGTGTCGCGCGGGTCATGAGCGAGAACCCGGCGCGGATCGTGGGCCTGGACGATCAGGGCCGGCCGCTCGCGGTCGGCGAACCCGCCAACCTGGCGCTGATCGACCCGGCCGCCGAATGGACGGTGGAGGCGAACGAACTCGCCTCGATCGCCCGCAACACGCCCTTCCAGGCGATGACCCTGCCCGCGAAGGTGACCGCCACCTTCCTGCGCGGCCGGCTCACCGCCCGGGACGGCAGGATCGTCGCCGGATAGCGGCGGGTGGGGAACCCAGCAATGAACGGTCAGGAGCCGGAGGCGGAAGCCTGCGTAACCACGCAGGCTCCCCGCTCATTGCTCAATGGACACGGAGAACCGTCATGCGACTGTTGCAAGTGCTGATTCTGCTGGCCTTGTTCGTGCTGTGCCTGGGACTCATGTACTGGGCGTGGACGGGCCGGGCCAAGAAGCAGGCGGGCGCGATCGGTGACCTGCCCGCGGTGCCCGCCGACTGCGGCGCGCAGCTGCTGGAGCCCACCACGGGGCTCTACCTCGGCAGCACCCTCGCCCCCAGCTGGATTCAGCGAATCACGGTGGGCGACCTGGGTTTCCGCGCCACCGCGGAGCTGACCCGGTTCGAACGCGGCATCCTGCTCGAGCGGGATGGCGCGGCGACGATCTGGATTCCGCAGGAATCCATCACCGCGGTGCGCGCCGAGCGCGGGCACGCGGGCAAAGTGATGACAGAAGACGGTGTGCTGGTGATTCGCTGGACGCTGCCGACCGGGACCGAGGTGGATACCGGTTTCCGCGGTGACGACAAAGCGGTGTACCCGGCATGGACCGCAGCAGCTACGAAGACGGGAGACGAGGCATGAGCAGCGGAAATACTGCCGTGATGGTGCTCGAGGACGGCCGCGTGTTCCGCGGGACGACCTTCGGCGCCGTCGGGCAGACCCTGGGTGAGGCGGTGTTCTGTACCGCCATGACGGGCTATCAGGAGACCCTCACCGACCCCAGCTACGACCGCCAGATCGTGGTGGCCACCGCGCCGCAGATCGGCAACACCGGCTGGAACGACGAGGACGACGAGTCCTCGAAGATCTGGGTGGCGGGTTATGCCGTGCGCGACCCCGCGCGCCGCGCCTCCAACTGGCGCGCCAACCGCACCCTGCAGGCCGAGCTGGAGAACCAGAACATCGTCGGCATCGCGGGCATCGACACCCGCGCGGTGGTGCGGCACCTGCGCACCGCCGGTTCCATGAAGGCGGGCATCTTCTCCGGCGATTCGCTGGCCGACTACGAGGAGCTGGTCTCCCGGGTCAACGGCCAGCAGTCCATGCTGGGCGCGGACCTGGCCGGTGAGGTCTCCACCGACGAGATGTACACCATCGACCCGATCGGCGAGCACCGCTTCACCGTGGTCGCGGTCGACCTGGGCATCAAGTCCAACACCCCGCGCATGTTCGCCCAGCGCGGCATGCGGGTGCACGTGGTCCCGTCCAACGTGACCCTGGACCAGATCAAGGAACTGAACCCCAACGGCGTGTTCCTGTCCAACGGCCCGGGCGACCCGGCCACCGCCGATGCGCAGGTCGCGCTGACCCAGGGCGTCCTGGGCGAGGGCATCCCGCTGTTCGGCATCTGCTTCGGCAACCAGATCCTGGGCCGGGCGCTGGGCCGCAACACCTACAAGATGAAGTTCGGCCACCGCGGCATCAATGTGCCGGTCGTCGAACATCATTCGGGCCGGATCTCGATCACCGCCCAGAACCACGGCTTCGCCCTCGAAGGCGAGCGCGGCGAGGTCTTCGACACCCCGTTCGGCAAGGCCGAGGTCAGCCACGTGTGCGCCAATGACGGTGTCGTCGAAGGCGTGCAGCTGGTGAACGGCAAGGCCTTCTCCGTGCAGTACCACCCCGAGGCCGCGGCCGGACCCCACGACGCCGCCTACCTGTTCGACCGTTTCGCCATGCTGATGGAAGGAGCCTGATGCCACGCCGTACCGACCTCAACCACATCCTGGTGATCGGCTCGGGCCCGATCGTCATCGGCCAGGCTTGTGAGTTCGACTATTCGGGAACCCAGGCGTGTCGCGTCCTGCGGTCCGAAGGCCTGCGCGTGTCGCTGGTCAACTCCAACCCGGCGACCATCATGACCGACCCGGAGTTCGCGGACTCGACCTATGTCGAGCCGATCACCTGGGAATTCGTCGAGAAGGTCATCGCCAAGGAGCGTCCCGACGCGATCCTGGCGACCCTCGGCGGTCAGACCGCGCTCAACTGCGCTGTCGCCCTGCATGAGAACGGCATCCTCGAGAAGTACAACGTCGAGCTGATCGGCGCCGACTTCGAGGCCATCCAGCGTGGTGAGGACCGCCAGAAGTTCAAGGACATCGTCGCCAAGGTCGGCGGCGAGTCCGCGCGCTCCAAGGTCTGCTTCACCATGGACGAGGTCCGCGAGACCGTCGAGGAACTGGGCTTCCCGGTCGTCGTGCGCCCCTCGTTCACCATGGGCGGCCTGGGCTCGGGTATGGCCTACAACCACGAGGACCTCGACCGCATCGCCGGCGGCGGCCTGGCCGCATCGCCGACCGCGAACGTGCTCATCGAGGAATCCATCCTGGGCTGGAAGGAATTCGAGCTCGAGCTCATGCGCGACCGCAACGACAATGTGGTCATCGTCTGCTCGATCGAGAACGTGGACCCGATGGGCGTGCACACCGGTGACTCGGTCACCGTCGCCCCGGCCATGACCCTCACCGACCGCGAATACCAGAAGATGCGCGATCTGGGCATCGCCATCCTGCGCGAGGTCGGTGTCGACACCGGCGGCTGCAACATCCAGTTCGCGGTGGACCCGCGCGACGGCCGCCTGATCGTCATCGAGATGAACCCGCGCGTGTCGCGCTCGTCGGCGCTGGCGTCCAAGGCCACCGGCTTCCCGATCGCCAAGATCGCCGCCAAGCTGGCCATCGGCTACACCCTCGACGAGATCGTCAACGACATCACCAAGGAGACCCCGGCCTGTTTCGAGCCCACGCTCGACTACGTGGTCGTGAAGGCTCCGCGCTTCGCCTTCGAGAAGTTCCCGGGCGCCGACACCACGCTGACCACGACCATGAAGTCGGTCGGCGAGGCGATGTCCATGGGCCGCAACTTCTCCGAGGCCCTGGGCAAGGTGCTGCGCTCGCTCGAGACCAAGGCCACCGGCTTCTGGACCCTGCCCGACGGTGAATGGACCGACGTGCAGGCCATTCTCGACGACCTGAAGGTCCCCACCGAGGGCCGCATCTACCAGGTGGAGCGCGCGCTGCGCCTTGGCGCGAGCATCGAGGACACCGCCGCCGCCTCCGGCATCGACCCCTGGTTCGTCGCCGAGGTCGCCGCCCTGGTGGAGCTGCGTCAGGAGATCATCGACGCCCCCGTGCTGGACGAGCCGCTGCTGCGCACCGCCAAGCACTACGGCCTCTCCGATCGCCAGATCGCCGCGCTGCGACCGGAACTCGCCGGTGAGGGCGGCGTGCGCGAGCTGCGCCACCGCCTGCAGATCCGCCCGGTGTTCAAGACCGTCGACACCTGCGCCGCCGAGTTCGAGGCCAAGACCCCGTACCACTACTCGGCCTACGAGCTCGATCCCGCCGCGGAGTCCGAGGTCGCGCCGCAGCGGGAGCGCGAGAAGGTCATCATCCTGGGCTCGGGTCCGAACCGTATCGGCCAGGGCATCGAGTTCGACTACTCGTGTGTGCACGCCGCGCAGACGCTGTCGGCCGCGGGCTACGAGACCATCATGGTCAACTGCAACCCGGAGACGGTCTCGACCGACTACGACACCGCCGACCGCCTCTACTTCGAGCCGCTCACCTTCGAGGACGTGCTCGAGGTGTACCACGCCGAGACCGAGTCCGGCACCGTCGCGGGCGTCATCTGCCAGCTGGGCGGGCAGACCCCGCTGAGCCTGGCGCAGCGCCTCACCGACGCGGGCGTGCCCGTGGTCGGCACCTCGGCGGCGGCCATCGACCTGGCCGAGGACCGCGGCGAGTTCGGCGATGTGCTGGTCGCGGCGGGTCTTCCGGCCCCCAAGTACGGCACCGCCACCACCTTCCCGCAGGCCAAGAAGATCGCGGCCGAGATCGGTTACCCGGTGCTGGTGCGCCCGTCCTACGTGCTGGGCGGCCGCGGCATGGAGATCGTCTACGACGAGGCCACCCTCGCCGACTACATCTCCCGCGCCACCGAGATCACCCCGGACCACCCGGTGCTGGTCGACCGGTTCCTGGAGGACGCCATCGAGATCGACGTCGACGCCCTGTGCGACGGCGACGAGGTCTACCTGGGCGGCGTCATG
This sequence comes from Nocardia sp. CA-145437, assembly GCF_050956485.1. Lineage (NCBI taxonomy): Bacteria > Bacillati > Actinomycetota > Actinomycetes > Mycobacteriales > Nocardiaceae > Nocardia > Nocardia sp. CA-145437. The sequence goes on from NZ_CP191204.1 coordinate 3,166,784, forward strand.
GAGCACATCGAGGAAGCCGGCATCCACTCCGGTGACTCGGCGTGCGCCCTGCCCCCGATCACCCTGGGCCGCAGCGATATCGAGGCCGTGCGCCGCTCGACGGCCGCCCTGGCCAAGGGCATCGGCGTGAAGGGCCTGCTGAACGTGCAGTACGCGCTCAAGGACGACGTGCTCTACGTCCTCGAGGCCAACCCGCGCGCCAGCCGCACGGTGCCGTTCGTCTCCAAGGCCACCGCGGTGCCGCTGGCGAAGGCCGCGGCGCGGATCGCGCTGGGCGCCACCATCGCCGACCTCCGCAAGGAGGGCCTGCTCCCGGCCGAGGGCGACGGCGGCACCGTGCCGATCGAGGCCCCGGTCGCGGTCAAGGAAGCGGTTCTGCCGTTCCACCGCTTCCGCCGCCCGGACGGCTCCGGCATCGACTCGCTGCTCTCGCCGGAGATGAAGTCCACCGGTGAGGTCATGGGCATCGACGCCGACTTCGGGACCGCCTTCGCCAAGTCGCAGTCCGCCGCCTACGGGTCGCTGCCGACCGAGGGCACCGCGTTCGTGTCCATCGCCAACCGCGACAAGCGCGCCATGGTGTTCCCGGTCAAGCGCCTGCACGACCTGGGCTTCCGCATCCTCGCCACCGAGGGCACCGCGGAGATGCTGCGCCGCAACGGCATTCCGTGCGATCGGGTGCGCAAGCAGTCCGACAACGCGCCGGACGAGGCCGGCATCGTGGACATGATCAAGGACGGCGACGTCGACATCGTGTTCAACACGCCCTACGGCAACAACGGCCCGCGCGTGGACGGCTACGAGATCCGCACCGCCGCGGTCGGCGCGAACATCCCGTGCATCACCACCGTGCAGGGTGCGGCCGCGGCCGTGCAGGGCATCGAGGCCACCATCCGCGGCGGCATCGGCGTGCGCTCCCTGCAGGAACTGCACGCGGTGCTGCGCGGATGAGCGCCTCCGGCGCTGAGCGGATGAGCGCCTCCGGTGCTGCGCGGACGACCGGCTTCGGGCTACGGCTGCGGGAGGCGATGCGCGCGCACGGACCGTTGTGCGTGGGCATCGACCCGCATCCGCCGCTGCTGCGGGCCTGGGGCCTGAGCGAGGACGCCGCCGGGGTGGCCAAGTTCGCCGACGCCTGCGTGCGGGCGTTCGCGGGCCGGGTCGCCCTGGTCAAGCCGCAGGTGGCGTTCTTCGAAACCTACGGTTCGGCCGGAATGATGGTGCTGGAGGAGACCATCGCGGCGCTGCGGGCGGCGGGCACCCTGGTGCTGGCCGACGCCAAGCGCGGCGATATCGGCTCCACCATGGACGCCTACGCGCACGCCTGGCTCGGTGACGGCCCGCTGGGCAGCGACGCGGTCACGGTGTCGCCGTATCTCGGATTCGGTTCGCTCGCACCGGCTCTGGAGCTGGCCGCGGCCAACGGGCGCGGCGTGTTCGTGCTGGCCGCGACCTCCAATCCGGAAGGCGCCGAGCTGCAACGCATCACCGGCGCGGACGGCCGCAGCATCGCCCAGCGCATGGTCGACGATGCCGCCGCGGCCAATGTCGGGGCCGAATTCGGTTCCGTCGGTGTGGTTGTCGGCGCGACCCTGACCGAGGCCCCGGACCTGAGCGCCCTCAACGGGCCCATCCTGATGCCGGGTGTGGGCGCGCAGGGCGGGGGAGCGGACTCCATTCGCGCCCTGGTGCCCGCGCGCGACCTGGGCGCGGTGCTGCCCAATGTCTCGCGTGAGGTGCTGAAGGCCGGTCCGTCGGTGGCCGCGCTGAAGGAGAAGGTCGCCGAGCTGTCGGAGGAGTTCGCCTTCCTGCAGCGCTGATTCCAGAACACAGTTACTCGCGGCACCGGGTCCGATCCGGTGCCGCGAGTGTTTTCGGAGGGATATCCTCCGCTTCCTTGTCGCGGCGGATACAGTGGCCTCATGTCTGCCGCGATGCCGCCCAAGGGAATTCGCCGTGCGCTCGTCCTGGGTGGAGGTGGTGCGGTCGGCCTGAGCTGGATGGCGGGTGTCGTCATCGCCCTGCGCGCGGCCGGAATCGACCCGGCCGCGGCCGACCGGATCGTCGGCACCTCCGCCGGAGCGGTCGTCGGCGCGGCCCTGGCCGCGGACGTCGACCTGAACCTGCTGTTGCGGCGGCCCTCCACCGAGACCGCCGAACTCGAGCCGATCGAGTTCGACCCGAACAGCTTCGGCGAGATCCTCGGCCTGCTCGGCACGCCCGGTCTGGACCCGGCCGAGGCGCGTCGGCGCGCGGGCGCCCGCGCCCTGGAGATGAATCTCGGCGATCCGGCCACCCACATCGCCCGCATCGGCGCGTTCGTCGGCCACAGCGACTGGCCCCAGCGCGATCTGCTGATCACCGCGATCAGCGTCGACACCGGGGAACTGCAGGCCTGGACCCCCGGCGGCAAGGCCACCCTGCCCGAGGCGCTGGCGTCGAGCACCTCGGTTCCCGGTGTCTTCCCGCCCATTCCGATCGACGGCGTCCACTACTTCGACGGCGGCATGCGCTCACCCATCAACGCCGATCTGGCGGCCGGAGCCGAGCGGATGCTGGTCATCGAACCCCTGGCGCACCTGTTCCCGCACGCCCCCTCCGACCGCGACCTGGGCGGCGCGGCAACGACGTTCATCGTCCCCGACGTTGATGCCATCGCCGCCTTCGGCCCGAACCTGTTCAGCGCGGACGCGCTGGTGCCCGCCTACGAGGCGGGGGTGCGGCAGGGCGGGGAGGCGGCGCCCGGGCTGCGGGATTTCTGGCGGGCCTGAATCGGACCGCTCAGTAGAAAGGTGGGATTTCTCATGTCCGATGCCGCCCTCGGCCTGCTCTCGTACGCCCAAACCCGCATCCTGGTCGACGATTTCGCGTCCAGCTTCCGGTTCTATCGCGACGTGCTGGGTCTGCGCCTGAAGGCCGAGATCGAGGGTGACGTGCCCGAGACCGAGGAAGGGCCCTACGCCTGCTTCGCCGTCGGCACGCAGGATCTCGCGCTGTTCACCCGCGCCTACATGGACGCGGCCATCGGCGCCGAGCACCGGCCGCGCGGCGAGATCGATACGGCCGTGGTGGTTTTGCGGGTCGCCGATGTCGACGAGGCGATCGCCGTGCTGCGCGAGCGCGGCGCGGTCGTCGTCGGCGAGCCCGCCGACCAGCCGGCGTGGGGCATGCGCGTGGGTCACGTGCGCGCACCCGAGGGCACGCTCGTGGAGCTGTGCCAGTACGCGGATTGATCCGATCCTGTTCGCTCTCGGCGAACCATCCGGCGGCCCGATCGAACGCTTGTCCGGATCGACCCGCTCCCGCCCGCCCGGGCGATGGGCGGGTTCTCGCATGTATCGGCCGGGTTTCGCGCGTCAGCGGCCGCCTGAGGGGCGGAAACGGGCCGCTCGGGCGTCGTCCCCGGTGGCCGCACCGGGTCCGACCTGCATCGAAGGGTGTCTGATTTGCGAGTTTTCAAGGTCTCGGAACGGGCCCCGGTGATGCGCGACACGCGCTACGGATTCGAACGACACGCCGAGAAATCCAAGAAAAATCCAGGTCGCGTGATTACAGCTCGGTCACGGTTTCATCCGGGGCCAGTCCGGCCCCTCGAACGCGCGGTCGAGAAACCCAAAAACCCCTGGCCGCAAGGCTATTCGCGGCCGTGCGCGGCCGTGGGGCGCGCCCGGTGCGGCGGCGCCCGCGGCGGTGTGCATCCGGCCCGGTCGCGCGCCGAATCACGCGCTGACCTGGGGGGTGGGTTCGCAATCGGCAAGCGTCGTGGGTACGGTCGCTGAGACCACCGGGTTACCGGAGGTAGATCAAGCAATGAACGATGAGACGGAGGAACCGTGGCCCTTCCCCAGCTGACTGACGAGCAGCGCGCCGCTGCTTTGGAGAAGGCGGCTGCCGCTCGCCGCGCTCGGGCGGAGCTCAAGGAGCGCTTGAAGCGTGGTGGCACCGATCTGAAGACGGTCCTTGCGGACGCCGAGAAGGACGAAGTCCTCGGCAAGATGAAGGTTTCGGCCCTGCTCGAGGCCCTGCCGAAGGTTGGCAAGGTCAAGGCTGCCGAGATCATGAGCGAGCTCGAGATCGCTCCCACCCGCCGCCTGCGCGGACTGGGCGACCGGCAGCGTAAGGCGCTGCTGGCCCGGTTCGACTTCAGCGCCGAATAATCCGAGGGTGGTCGAACACACTCGGAAGGGTCGACTGGTAGTACTGGTCGGCCCCTCGGCCGTCGGCAAGTCCACCGTCGTGCGCTGCGTGCGCGAACGACTGCCCGAATTGGTATTCAGTGTGTCGGCCACCACCCGGGCTCCGCGGCCCGGGGAGGTCGACGGTCAGGACTACCACTTCGTCACCCGCGAGAAGTTCGACGCCATGATCGACGGCGGCGAAATGCTCGAATGGGCCGATATCCACGGTGGACTGCAGCGGTCGGGCACCCCGGCCGCACCCGTGCGGGAAGCGCTCGCCTCCGGACACCACGTCCTGATCGAGGTCGACCTCGAGGGCGCGCGCTCGATCCGCGAATCCATGCCGGAGGGCCTGCTGGTCTTCCTGGCCCCACCCAGCTGGGACGAGCTGGTGTCCCGCCTGACCTCGCGCGGGACCGAATCGCCCGAGGTCATCGAGCGTCGGCTACAGACCGCGCGCACCGAACTGGCCGCGTGTGACGAGTTCGACATCGTGATCGTGAACGACCACGTGACCAGCGCCTGCGAGCAGTTGGTATCGTTGTTCGTTAGCACAAATTCGGGGTCCTAGTTCTCGAACTGCGGAACCCGAACATCCGGCTCGTCTTCGAAGTGAGCCGGGAAGCCATCCTTCCGAACAACCCCGCAGGAGCCTTCCTAGTGAGTACGGACCTCAAGACCGTTCCCGCCTACGACACTCCGGTCGGCCTCACCAACCCGCCGATCGACGAACTCCTGGAGCGGACGTCGTCCAAGTACGCGCTGGTCATCTACGCGGCCAAGCGCGCGCGTCAGATCAACGATTACTACAACCAGCTCGGCGACGGCATTCTCGAATACGTCGGTCCGCTGGTCGAGCCGGGTCTGCAGGAGAAGCCGCTGTCGGTGGCCATGCGCGAGATCCACGCCGACCTGCTCGAGCACTCCGAAGGGGAGTAAAACCGCGGTGACCCGAGTCGTCGTCGGCGTCGGCGGCGGTATCGCCGCCTACAAGAGCTGCAACCTCGTGCGCCGGTTCACCGAAACCGGGCACGAGGTTCGTGTCATTCCCACCGAGTCGGCGTTGCAATTCGTCGGCAAGGCCACCTTCGAGGCGCTGTCCGGCCATCCCGTGCACACCGGTGTCTTCGCCGACGTGCCCGAGGTGCCGCACGTGCGCCTCGGCCAGGAGGCCGACCTGGTCGTCATCGCCCCCGCCACCGCGGACCTCATGGCCCGCGCCGCCCAGGGCCGCGCCGACGACCTGCTCACCGCGACGCTGCTGACCGCGCGCTGTCCGGTTCTGTTCGCCCCGGCCATGCACACCGAGATGTGGGAGCATCCGGCCACCCGGGCGAACGTGGCGACGCTGCGCGCGCACGGCGCGACCGTGATGGAACCCGCCTCGGGCCGCCTGACCGGCACCGATACCGGTCCGGGCCGGCTGCCCGAGCCGGAGGAGATCTTCGGTCTGGCCCGTCTGCTGCTCGAGCGCGCCGACGCGCTGCCGCGTGACCTGGAGGGCCGCCGCGTGGTGGTCTCCGCCGGTGGCACCCGCGAGGCGCTGGACCCGGTCCGCTTCCTGGGCAACCGGAGTTCGGGTAAGCAGGGCTACGCGATCGCCCGCCTGGCCGCCCAGCGCGGCGCGCAGGTGACGCTGATCGCGGGCAACACCATCGGCCTGGAGGCTCCGGCCGCCGTCGAGGTGGTGCACGTGACTTCCGCCGACCAGCTGAAGGTGGCCGTCGACAAGCACGCGCTCGGCGCGGACGCCGTCATCATGGCGGCCGCGGTCGCCGACTTCCGGCCGGTCAACGTCGCCGCGTCCAAAATCAAAAAGGGTGCGGGCGAACCGAATTCGATCGAGTTGGCCAAGACACCGGATATCCTTGCCGGGTTGGTTCAGTCCCGTCGCGACGGACACCTACCGGGCACCGCGATCGTCGGCTTCGCCGCCGAGACCGGGGACGAGCACGCCGACGTGCTCACCCACGCCCGGGCCAAACTGGCCCGTAAAGGCTGCGACCTGTTGGTCGTGAACGCCGTCGGGGAGGGGAAGGCCTTCGAGGTCGACACCAACGACGGCTGGTTGCTCGGCGCCGACGGCACCGAGATCGCCCTGGACCACGGGTCCAAGGCCCTACTGGCTAGCCGAGTGCTCGACGCACTCGGTCCTCTGCTCCGCTGAAGCCTCGGCACCGCAGGGTTCGGACGGCTGCCGCGCAGGTCGCGGCGGGTGTCTGAGTCACAATGTGCTCGTCACGGTGGCGCTCGCCCCTGTGACGCGCATATTGGAATAACCTGAGACAAAGGGTTGTGCGATGGCGCGGAGACGCTACTGTCGCCACCCGATACGAGAAACCCGTTGAGGGAGAGGGAACAACTGTGCGCACGTCTGGCAGCCGCCTATTCACCAGTGAGTCGGTGACCGAAGGTCATCCCGACAAGATCTGTGATGCCATCAGCGATTCCATCCTCGACGCGTTGCTCGCGGCCGATCCGCGCAGCCGGGTCGCGGTGGAGACCCTGGTGACCACCGGTCAGGTGCACGTGGCCGGTGAGGTCACCACCTCGGCCTACGCCGATATCCCGACCATCGTCCGCGAGAAGGTCCTGGAGATCGGATACGACTCGTCCGCAAAGGGTTTCGACGGCGCGTCCTGTGGCGTGAACGTCGCGATCGGCGCGCAGTCGCCCGATATCGCCCAGGGCGTGGACACCTCGCACGAGGCCCGCGTGGGCGGCGAGGACGACGAGATCGCCCGTCAGGGCGCGGGCGACCAGGGCCTGATGTTCGGGTACGCCACCGTCGAGACCCCCGAGCTGATGCCGCTGCCGATCTCGCTGGCGCACAAGCTGTCCCGGCGTCTGACCGAGGTCCGCAAGACCGGCGTGCTGCCGTACCTGCGGCCCGACGGCAAGACCCAGGTCACCATCGAGTACGACGGCGCCATTCCGAAGCGCCTCGACACCGTGGTCATCTCGACCCAGCACGCGGCCGACATCGACCTGGACAACCTGCTGGCCCCCGACATCCGCGAGAAGGTCGTCGACGCGGTCCTGTCCGAGCTGCGGCTGCCCAACCCGCTCGACACCTCCGACGTGCGCCTGCTGGTCAACCCGACCGGCAAGTTCGTGCTCGGCGGCCCGATGGGTGACGCGGGCCTGACCGGCCGCAAGATCATCGTCGACACCTACGGCGGCATGGCCCGCCACGGTGGCGGCGCCTTCTCCGGCAAGGACCCGTCGAAGGTGGACCGCTCGGCCGCGTACGCCATGCGCTGGGTCGCCAAGAACGTCGTCGCCGCCGGCCTGGCCGAGCGGGTCGAGGTCCAGGTCGCCTACGCCATCGGCAAGGCGGCCCCGGTCGGCCTGTTCGTCGAGACCTTCGGCACCGAGCAGATCGACCCGATCAAGATCTCCGACGCCATCGGCGAGGTCTTCGACCTGCGTCCCGGCGCGATCATCCGCGACCTGGACCTGCTGCGCCCGATCTACGCGCCGACCGCCGCCTACGGCCACTTCGGCCGCACGGATGTCGATCTGCCGTGGGAGCGCACCGACCGCGCGGAGAAGCTGCGCGCGGCCGCCGGGCTGTAATTGACCGGCACCCAACAGTTCTCGACGGGAGCGTCGGGCACGGAGTCCCCCTCCGAGCCCGACGCTCCCGCCGTCGTTGGCACCGCTCCCAGCGTCGTTGGCACAGCACACCCCATCGCCCGCGTCCTGCCCCTGCTCGAACCCGCCCACCTGGACCGCGATTTCGACTACGTCGTCCCTCCTGAGCTGGACGAAATCGCCCAACCGGGCGTCCGGGTCCGAGTTCGCTTCTCCGGCCGCCTCATCGACGGCTACCTCCTCGAACGCCTCGAAAGATCCGCCCACACCGGCAAACTCGTCCGCCTCGAACGCGTGGTGTCGGGCGAGCGCGTCCTCACCCCCGAGATCCTGAAGCTCGTCACCGCCGTCGCGGCCCGCTACGCCGGCACCCGAGCCGACGTCCTGCGCCTGGCCATCCCGCCCCGCCACGCCAAGGTCGAAACCGAGGGCACGGAGAAGCCCGAAAAGCCCAAGCGCACCACGAAGAAGAGCACCGCCGTCGATCCGATGACAGCCCCGGGCGGTGTGGTCGACCTCGACGCGATCGCGCCCGCCGGCCCGCAGCAGCCGGGCGATGCGGCCGCCGCGTCGGTCAGCGCGGCACACCGAACCGCTGATTGCATTGCCGCGCAGACTGATCCGCGAGACGTCGAGGCCGCGTCCGCTGACTCCGACACCGCAGCGTCCGGTGACTCCGACACCGCAGCGACCGGCGGCGCTACCGGCGGTGGCGTGCCCGGCGACGCCGCCGACGGCGATGTCCTCACCCGCGGCGAGCCGGTCGCCGGTACGGGCTCGGAGCAGGTGCGGACTCCCACGACGGTCGAATCGGCGAGCATCGAGGCCGCGGTCGCTCCTGCGGACACCGCGGACGATCCTGCCGCACAGCACGATCGGTCCGCGGCCGTGGACGGAACCGAGGCCACGCCGGCGGCATCGAACAGGGCGATCGGGCCGAGTGCGGTGAGCGCTGCTTCGTCACAGTCGTGGGTGTCCGAGTTCGCCGAGTGGGGCCGGTATGCGCACGGGCATTCGTTCCTGGGTGCGCTCGCGGCGGGACGGGGGCCGCGGGCCGGGTGGCAGGCGTTGCCGGGGGAGGATTGGGCCAAGCGGCTGGCGGAGTTGGCGGCGGTGACCGTGCGGGGTGGGCGCGGGGCGGTGATCATGGTGCCGGATCAGCGGGATCTGGATCGGGTGCTGGCGGAATGTGTCGCGCTGATGGGGGAGTCGGCGGTCGGGCTCGCTGCGGGGTTGGGGCCGTCGGCGCGGTATCGGCGGTGGTTGTCGGTGCTGCGGGGGCAGGCGAAGGTGGTGGTGGGGACGCGCAGTGCGGTGTTCTCGCCGGTGCGGGATCTCGGGTTGATCGCCATCTGGGACGACGGGGACGACACGTTCGCCGAACCGCGGTCGCCGTATCCGCATGCGCGCGAAGTGGCCATGCTGCGGGCGCACGAGACGGGGGCGGCGTTCGTGGCGGGCGGGTTCGCGCGGACCGCCGAGGTGCAGGCGATCGTCGAATCCGGGTGGGCGCACGACCTGCTCGCGGATCGGGCCGTGGTGCGGCAGGCGATGCCGCGCATCACCGCGCCCGGCGACACCGACGCGGCCTTGGAGCGGGATCCCATCGCGCAGGCGATCCGCATTCCGGCGGTGGCGTTCATGGAGGCGCGCAAGGCGCTCAAAGCCGGTGGGGCCGTGCTGGTTCAGGTGCCGCGGCGCGGCTACATCCCCGCCCTGTCGTGCGCGAAGTGCCGGACCCCCGCGCGCTGCCGCCACTGCAATGGACCCCTGGCGCTGCCGGACTCCGCGCCGGCGTCACGTGGCGCATTGCGCACCGGGCGAGAGGGCGTCGCCGAGGCGCAGAGCCCGGCCTGCCGCTGGTGTGGAATCACCGAGGCCGCGTTCCGCTGCGGATCCTGCGGGTCTCGTGCGCTGCGGGCGGTCGTCATCGGTGCGTCCCGCACCGCCGAGGAGCTGGGTCGCGCGTTTCCCGGTGTGCCCGTGCGGGGTTCGGGCGGTTCCGCGATTCTCGACTCCGTCCCCGAGGGTCCGCAGGTGGTGGTTTCCACCATCGGCGCGGAACCCCCGGTGCCCGGCGGCTACGCGGTCGCCATGCTCCTGGACGGCTGGGCCCTGCTCGGCCGCGCCGACCTGCGCGCCGCCGAGGACGCCCTGCGCCGCTGGATGTCGGCCGCCGCCCTGGTCCGCTCCGACGGCCGGGTCATCGTCATGGCCGACGCCGGTCTCCCCACCGTGCAGGCCCTGGTCCGCTGGGACCCGGTGTGGCACGCCGGTTTCGAGCTCGACCAGCGCGTCGAGGTCCGCTTCCCGCCCGCGGTCCGTTTCGCCGCCATCGACGGCACCTCCGACTCCATCGCCGAATTGCTCGGCGAGGCCGAGCTTTCCGGCGATGTCGAAGTCCTGGGCCCGGTGCCACTGCCCCCCGGTGCCCGAAAGCCCTTCTCCTCCGGCGACTCTCCCGCCGAGGTGGAACGCATGATCCTGCGCGCCGACCGCTCCGGCGGGGCCGCCCTCTCCCGCGCCCTCACCGCCGCCCAGGCCATCCGCAGCACCCACCGCTCCGACGCCCCCCTGCGCGTCCAGATCGACCCGATCGACATCGGCTAGCGTCGAAACAAGATCAGGGAGCTCCCGGCGCGGAATGATGTCCGCATCATCGCGCTGACTGCTCCCTGATCCTGTTCAAGCGCTGGTGATTTCGTCGCGGGGGAGGGCGGCGAGGGTGGTGAGGGCGTTCAGGAAGCCGCGGCGGTCGGCGGCGGGGAGTTTCGCGAGCAGGCGATCCTCGCGCGCCTGGATCTCGGTCTGTGCCGCGTCGCGCAGGCGACGACCCTCCGGGGTCAAGGCCAGCAGCCGCGCCCGGCGGTCGGCCGGATCGGGGCGACGTGCGATGAGCCCACGTTCCTGCAGGTCGTCGAGCACCGCGATGATCCGTGTCTTGTCCGCCCCGATCTCCTGCGCCAGCACCCCCTGACCCCGTGCCGGGCCTTCATCCAGATGCAGCAGTACGACATACGCCCACATGGTCAGCCCGTGCCCGGCCAGCACCGGTTGTTCGGCCGCCATGAGGGCGCGGCCCAGGGGGACGATCATCGCTGCGAGGTCCGGACGGTCTGTCATGCGGACCAGACTATGCGGCGAGCCGGTGCGTCCTGTCGATCGTCTCGCCCGCGCGGGTCAGGACGGCGTCGGCGTCGAAGGCGTCGGCCTGCCAGGAGTCGAGGCCGATCCCGATGCGGCCGCGCCAGGCGCGCACGATCTCGGTGTGGACGGGCCAGCGCACGAAGCGGCGCATGTCCCGTTCGAACTCCCACACGGAGATCGAGCCGCCCCGGAACTCCGCGGGCCGGCCCCACAACCACAAACCCACCGCGCCCTGCATGACCGGCCACGTCCGGCCCAATTCCAGCCCCGCCGTATAGATGTCGCGTGCCTCGGCCTCGGAGTCCGCGAGGAAGTCGGTCACGCTGACGAACACCGGACCCGGACGCCGATCGTTCGGGCCGGGATTCCAGGGCATGAGCACGGTGCCTTCGGAGAATGTTTTCGTATGCATGTGTAGACGATAGGCGGATGCATACGAAATAATCAATGGTGACGTCAGCGGAAGGCGGGGGCCACCCGGGCCGCCCATTCCGCGTACGAGGTCGCGGGCCGTCCCAGCACCTTCTCGACATCGCCGCTGACGAGCTGCTCCTCCGGTGTCGGCTCACCGATGATGTCGAGCGTGTGATCGGCGACCGGCGCCGGCATGAAGCGCAGCATGTTCTCCCGTGCCTGCGCCCGGGTGAGTTCCACGAACCGCAGCGATTCCCCGAGCGTGTCCGCCAGCGCGTCCGCCTGCCCGCGCGGAGTGACGAGTTCCGGCCCGGTGACGGTGTAGTACTGCCCGTGGTGACCGTCCTCCCGGAGCGCGGCCGCGGCCATGGCCGCGATATCGCCCGGATCCACCTGCGGCAGACCGACGTCCCCGAACGGCGCGGGAATCATCCGCTGGGCCCGGACCGGTTCGATCCAGGCGAAGGTGTTGCTGAAGAAGCCGCCCGGCCGCAGTACCGTCCACTCCAGTTCGGAGTCGGCGAGCGCCTGCTCGAAGGCGATGCTGCGCGCGTAGCCGTCGCTGTCGGGCCGGGTCACCGCGCCCTGGGAGGACAGGAACACCACGCGCTGGACACCTGCTGCCGCAACGGTTTTCAGTACCTCGGCGGGTGCGGGGCCCTCGACCAGCTGCGGTCCGGTGATGAGCAGGAACAGTGCCCGCGCACCCGCCGCTGCCTCGGCGAGGCTGTCGAGATCTCCGATGTCGGCGCGGCGGTGCTCCGCGCCCTCGGGCAGGTCGATCGGTTTCTCGCCCCGGGATACCGCGACCACTTTCTCACCGGCCGCGGCGAGTTCCCGCACGAGGGCGCCGCCGACATTTCCGGTTGCTCCGGTTACCACGATCATCTGTCTCACTCCTGAGTTAGTTGGCTGACTAAATCGAACATAGGCCATATGACCCGGCGTTGTCTATAGTTAGTCGTATGACTGACTCAGTGGTCCGGCCGGCGGGGAAGCGGGAGCGGCTCTCCGACGCCGCCGCCAAGGTCTTCCACGAACAGGGCGTGGAGAAGACGACCATCGCCGATATCGCGCGCGCCGCGCAGGTGCCGGTCGGCAATGTGTACTACTACTTCAAGACCAAAGATCAGCTGGTCCAGGCGGCGATCGGCGCGCACGCGCGCACCGGGCAGGAGATCATCACCGCGCTGGAGCAAGTCGACGGGCCCGCCGAGCGATTGAGGGCGCTCGTGCGCGGCTGGGTCGAACAGCGTGAGCTGGCCGCCCGATTCGGTTGCCCCTCGGGCACTCTCGCCACCGAGCTCGACAAGCGCGCCGACGGACTCGAACGCGAACTAGCTGATGTCATGCGCGGACTGCTGGACTGGATCGAAGCGCAGTTCGCTGCCTTGGGGCGCACGGACTCCCGCGAGCTCGCCGTCGCGCTGTTGGCGGCGTACCAGGGGATCTCCCTGCTCACCAACACCTTCCGTGACCCGGCGATGATGGCGGCCGAGGGTGCGCGCCTGGAACGCTGGATCGACTCACTGGTTCCGGCGACGTAGCCGGGGTCGAGCGCGCCAACCGGTTCGGGGCGTTCGACGCGTGCCAGGTCGCCGGAAGAATCGTGCGGCGTCGCCGCACGCACCGGATTCCATTCAGGCGGGCTGGGATTGGGCGGGCCGCACACTCCACCGTCCCTCGTCGCGCAGGATGCGGACGGGGTGATCGAAGCAGGCGCTGATGTGGTCGGTGGTGAGCACGCGTTCGACCGGTCCGGCCGCGAGGGTGCTACCGTTGCTCAGCAGCATGGCATGGGTGGTGCCGGGTGGCAGTTCCTCCAGATGGTGGGTGACCAGGACCGACGCCAGCTCGGGGTGGCTGCGCTGGAGCAGGTCCACCCGCTCCAGAAGTTGTTCTCGCCCGGCCAGATCCAGGCCCGTGGCCGGTTCGTCGAGCAGCAACAGGAGCGGACTGGGCATCAGTGCGCGGGCGATCAGGGTGCGACCGCGCTGGCCTTGGGACAGGATCTGCCAGTCGGCGTCGCGGCGGTGGGACAGGCCCAGGAGATCGATCAGTCGGTCCGCCTCGGCCAGTTCGGCGGGGGAGGGCTGCCGGCGGGGGATCAGGGCCGCGGTATTGGTCGCGCCGGTGAGGACGACCTCGCGGACGGTGAGGTCACCGCTGGGGACGTGGCGCGGGTCGACATGGCCGATCCCCGCCCGCAATGCGCGCATGTCGACGCGGCCCAGTCGCCGCCCGAGCACTTCTACAGTTCCCCGTGTCGGATGCTCGAACGCGCCGAGCATCCGCAGCAGCGTGGTCTTGCCCGCGCCGTTCGGGCCGAGCAGCGCCCAGTGCTCACCGGCCCGAACGGTGAGCGAAACCCCTTGCAGGATAGGGTTTCCGCTCCGCAGCACCGTCACGTCGTCGACATTCAGTACCGGTTCCGCCATGTTCACAGCCTAACAAACGCCTCAGACAAGCGGAGGTGTGTCCGTATTTGACGGTTTGCTGTGCATTCGCTGTGTAGGGTGGCGGCATGGCGATCGACGCGGTGCTGTTCGACTTCTCCGGGACACTCTTCCGATTCGACGACGCGGCCTTCCACGGCGCGCGCCTCACCGATGCCGGCGGCCGCCTGCTCGACTCCCACGAGATCGCCGAGATCATGCGCCGGATGACCGCTCCCGTCGGGCAGTTCGTCGAGTTCGACGCCGATGGCCAATACGCCTGGGAGAACCGGGATCTCGATCCCGTGCTGCATCGCCGCGCCTACCTCGAGGTGCTCGGGCAGTCCGGTGTCCCCGAGCCGCAGGCGATCCGGCTCTACGAACTCATGCGCGACCCCGGGGAATGGTCGCCGTATCCGGACGCCGGTGAGGTGCTGCGAGCGCTCCACGAGCGCGGTCTGCGCGTGGGTGTGGTCAGCAATATCGCCTTCGATATCCGCCCGGCCTTCGCCGCCCGCGGCTGGCTCCGATATATCGATGAATTCGCGTTGTCGTACGAAATCGGTGCCGTGAAGCCGGATGCGCGCATCTTCGAGGCGGCCCTCGATGCCCTCGGTGTGGCTGCCGGTCGGGCCCTCATGGTCGGTGACAGCCTGGAGGCCGACGGCGGCGCCAAGGCGCTGGGCTGCGCGTTCGCCCTGGTCGAGCCGCTGCCGACGGACGATCGCGCGACCGGGCTGTGGGATGCGGTCCGCGCGCACGACCTCCTTTCTCCATAGCCGCCAAACCAGTCGGTTCGTGCTCCGGTTCACCCTTGCTCCGGATAGATTGTCGATATATCGTCGATAGCAGCAAATGCAACGACGAGCCTTGAGGGAGGCACGACCATGGAACACATGGACAACATCGAACGGGGCCGCGGCCCCTGGCGGCGACGCGGCGACGAGCAGCAGGGCCCCGAACATCCGCGGATGCGTCGAGGTGGGCCTCGCGGCCCGCGCGGTGAATTCGGCCCGCACCGTCACGGCCACGGCCGTGGATTCGGCCCGGACTTCGGACCCGGCTTCGGTCCTGGGCCGCACTTCGGTCGCGGCCGCGGTCGCGGCGGACGCGGCCGACGCGGCGATGTCCGCGCCGCCATTCTGCTGCTGCTGCAGGAGCGGCCCATGCACGGTTACGAGCTGATCCAGCAGATTCGCGAACGCAGCGAGGATGTCTGGCGTCCCAGCCCCGGCTCCATCTACCCCGCGCTGGCTCAGCTCGAGGACGAGGGCCTGGTGCTCATCGAGAAGGTGTCGGGTCGAAAGACGGCCAAGCTCACCGAGGCCGGACTCGAGTACGTCGAGACCAACCGCACCGATCTGGGCGACCCCTGGCAGGACGTCAAGGACGGCGTCGGCGATCAGGCTCTCGACCTGCGCGGACTGGTCGGTCAGCTGATGGGCGCGGTGGCCCAGGTGGCCGCCGTCGGCACCAAGGATCAGGCGGCCAAGGCGGCCGAGGTGCTCACCGAGGCCCGCCGATCGCTGTACCGGATCCTCGCCGAGGACGACACACCCGAAAAGTGACGGGTCCGAATCACCGGAAACCACCGGGACTTTCGGCTCGAAACCGGTCAAGATCGTGACATGGGACAACAGCGCCCCATGCGATCTTGTGACATGGGACAAAAGAGGAACCGGACGCGTGGTGCATTCCTGTGCCGCGTCGCACCGGTGGGGGTAGTGGCGTTGGCGGCCGCCGTGATCGGTACGGCCGCCACCCCGCCGGGGACCTACGCGCGGGCCGAGCCGGCCGCCGCACCGGTCCTGCGGGTGCCTGCTCAGCAGGGGCCGCCGCAGACCGGGCATCTGGCGGCGGCCAAGTATCTGAAAGAGCATCCGGACACCGCGCCCCAGGGCGCCAACGACTTCGGCTGCACACCGACCGCCGAACATCCGCGGCCGGTGATCCTGGCACACGGCACCGATTCCTCGGCCTACTCCGACTGGTCGGGCCTGAGCCCGCTGCTCGCCAAGGCCGGGATCTGCGTCTTCGCCCTGAACTACGGCGGCAAATCCGGCAAGGACACCTTCGGCACCGAGGATGTGTGGGCCAGCTCCGCGCAGATCGGCGTCTTCGTCGACCAGGTGCTCGCCGCCACGGGGGCCAGGCAGGTGGATCTGGTCGGTTTCTCCCAGGGCGCGAGCGTGACTCGCTACTGGATCAACAAACTCGGCGGCGCGCCGAAGGTCGGGCAGTGGATCGGGATGGCCTCGCCCAGTTACGGCGGGATCATGTACGGGCTGGTGCCGATCGCCGACGCGGTGCCGGGCATCTACAAGCTCGTCGAGTTCGGCTCCTCGCTCGCCGCCGTCCAGCAGGCCGCGGGATCGCCGTTCATCACCGACCTCAACGCCGGCGGCGACACGGTGCCGGGTGTGAAATACACGACCATCGGCAGCCGGGTGGATGAGATGATCCAGCCCAACACCAATATCGCCCTGCGCGGTCCGGGCGCGACCAATATCGTGCTGCAGGATCTGTGCGAGGCCGACCTGACCGGGCATTTTCACCTGGTCTACGACCCGTTCGCGCAGCAGCTGGCGGTCAATCTGCTCGATCCCGGACACGCCGTGACACCGGCCTGTGTGCCGGTGCCGTTCGGCACCGGGATCAGCGATGTCGTGTTGGCGGCGCATTCCTGATCGGGGTGGTCACGGGCGTCCGTAAAATGAGACGACCGTATTCGTTCGCTATCGGGAGCTGCCCGTGACCATCCAGCCTGTCCGCCTGTTCGGCGATCCGATCCTGCGCGCCCGCGCGGCGGAGGTCGAGACGTTCGACCGGGAGGTGCGCCAGCTGGTCACCGACCTCATCGACACCATGTACGAGAGCGGGGGCGTCGGCATGGCCGCCCCGCAGATCGGGGTCGGGTTGCGGGTATTCGTCTACGACACCGGCGACGCCCAGGGGCATCTGATCAACCCGGTCTTCGAGGTCGAGGGCGAGGAGACCCAGACCGGGCCCGAGGGCTGCCTGTCGATCCCGGGCGTGCGTTTCGACGTGACCCGGCCGATGACCGTGCTGGCGCGCGGCGTCGACCTGGACGGCAAGCCGGTGGAGTTCCGGGCCGAAGGGCTGCTGGCGCGCTGCGTGCAGCACGAGACCGATCACCTCGACGGCGTGCTGTTCCTGCAGCGGCTGGAGTCGGCCTTCCGCAAGGAGGCCATGCGCACGATTCGCGAATCGTCTTGGTTCACACAGGGAATCACGGTGCTGCCCGCGTCCGAGATCGGCGGCGGTCGCCGCGCCTCGGCCGGTGGCCGGGAACGGAGCCGCTGATATGCGTCTGGTCTTCGCGGGAACCCCCGAACCGGCGGTGCCGTCGCTGCGGCGACTCATCGAATCCGAGCGACACGAGGTGGTCGGGGTGGTGACCCGGCCCGACGCGGTGGCCGGACGCGGCCGCAAGATCACGCGCTCGCCCATCGGGCAGCTGGCCGACGAGCACGGGATTCCGGTGTTCACGCCGCGCAAGCCGTCCGAGCCCGAATTCATCGCCCAGCTCACCGAACTCGCGCCGGACTGCTGCCCGGTGGTGGCCTACGGCGCCCTGCTGCCCGAAACGGTGCTCGCGATTCCCCGGTTCGGCTGGATCAACCTGCACTTCTCGCTGCTGCCCGCCTGGCGCGGCGCGGCGCCGGTGCAGTCGGCGCTGCTGGCGGGTGATGAGTACACCGGCGCGTCCACCTTCCTGATCGAGAAGGGCCTCGACACCGGGCCCGTCTTCGGCACCATGACCGAGAAGGTCGCGCCCGCCGACACCGCGGGCACCCTGCTCGAGCGTCTCGCCGACAGCGGCGCGGTGCTGCTGGAATCCACCCTCGACGCCGTGGAAGACGGTGCCGTGCAAGCGGTTCCGCAGCCCCTGGACGGCATCTCCTACGCCCCCAAGGTGGAACCGGAAGCGGGGCGCATCCGCTGGGACCAGCCCGCCCTCGCCATCTCCCGCCTCATCCGCGCGGTCACCCCCGCGCCCGGCGCGTTCACCGAGATCGACGGCAAACGCCTCAAACTCGGCCCCGTCGAACTCGTGGAGGAAACCCTCCCGCCCCGCACCATCGATGTGCGCAAGTCCGGCGTCTTCATCGGCACCGCCACCACGGCGGTTCGCCTCACCCAGGTCCAGCCCCAGGGCAAACGCATGATGCCCGCCCTCGACTGGGCCCGTGGCGCCCGCCTGGAACCGGGCACGGTGACCGAATGACCAACCCCGACAACAACCCTCCCCGCCGCCCCTTCCGCCGCTCCTCGGCCGGGTCGGCCGACGACTCGAACCCGACCCGCGGCTCCGACAGCGGTGACCGCCGCGCGGGCTACGGCCGCGGCGATCGCCCCGCCGGAGAGCGCGATTCGGGCTCGAACCGCTCCTCGGGCGGCCTGCGCGGCCGCGACGGCTACGGCTCGCGTGAGGGCGGTGGCCGTGGCCGCTCGGGCGGGTACGACCGCTCCGGCGGTTCGGAGCGATCCGGCGGCGGGCGTCGGAGCGATGACGGACGCGGTGGATTCGCTGCGAGCGGACGTGATTCGGGGTCGGATCGGCCGGGCGGCGGCGATCGGCGTGGCGGCGGGCGTGACCGGGCCGACGCTGCCTCGGGTGGCCGTTCCTCCGGCGGCAATCGCGGTGGCGGGCAGCGCAAGCCGTCCGATCGCGAACGGGCCGCGGGGAAGAAGGATCGGGGCTCCAAGCAAGCCGGTGCCGAGGCGCGCGCGAGTGATCCGGGTGCCGCGGCGGCGCGGCGGGCGGAGAAGGCGGGGGCCGATCCGGTCCGGATCGTGGCGCGGGATGTGCTGCGGGCGGTGCGGGAGCGGGATGCCTACGCGAATCTGGTGCTGCCGGGGTTGTTGCGGGAGCGGAAGATCAGTGGGCGGGACGCGGCGCTGGCGACCGAGTTGGCCTATGGGGCCTCGCGGTCGGTGGGGTTGCTGGACGCGGTGATCGCCGATTGCGCGGGGCGCGACGTCGCGGAGATCGACGGGCCGTTGCTGGATGCGTTGCGGCTGGGGACCTATCAGTTGCTGCGGACCCGGATCGGGGCGCATGCGGCCGTCGATACGTCGGTGGCGCTGGTGCGCGCCGAGTACGGGCAGGGCCGGGCCGGGTTCGTGAACGCGGTGCTGCGGCGGGTGGCCGAGCGCACTCCGGAGGAGTGGGTGGAGCGGCTCGCGCCGTCGGATCCATTGGGGCACTTGGCGTTCGAATTCGCACATCCGGTGTGGATCGCGCAGGCGTTCGCGGACGCGCTCGGCGCGCGGGCGGGCGAGCTGCGCGACGTGCTCGAAGCGGACGACGCCCGGCCGCTGGTGCACCTGGTGGCGCGGCCCGGCGATATGACCGCCGAGGAACTGGCACTGATCACCGGCGGCGAGGAAGGCCGCTGGTCACCGTACGCGGTGTACCTCGACGGCGGTGATCCGGCGAAGCTGGAACCGGTCCGCGAGGGCATGGCCGCGGTGCAGGACGAGGGCAGTCAGCTGGTGGCGCTGGCGGTCACCCGCGCACCCCTCGAGGGTGAGGACGGCGGTCGCTGGCTGGATCTGTGCGCGGGTCCGGGCGGTAAGACCGCTTTTCTGGCCTCGATCGCCGAGATCGACGGCTTCCGCGTCGATGCCGTCGAACCGGCCGAGCACCGTGCTGACCTGGTCCGAAAGGCCACTCGAGGCATGCCGGTCGACGTGCACGTAGCTGACGGCCGCGACTCGGGCCTGACCCCGGGCTTCGACCGCATCCTCGTCGACGCCCCGTGCACCGGCCTGGGCGCACTGCGTCGCCGCCCGGAGGCGCGCTGGCGCCGCCAGCCCTCCGACGTCCGTGACCTGGTCACCTTGCAGCGTGAACTGCTCACCGCCGCATGGGATCTGGTCCGCCCGGGCGGCGTGGTGGTCTACTCGACCTGTTCTCCCCACCTGCCGGAGACGGTCTCGGTGGTGTCGGACATGGTCCGCCGCACCGGCGCCGAACAGCTCGACACCCGCGAGCTGCTTCCCGGCGTCCCGGAACTCGGCGACGGCCCCGGCGCCCAGCTGTGGCCGCACCGCCACGGGACCGACGCCATGTTCCTCGCGGCCCTGCGCAAGCCTCTGGACGCGTAGCCGCTCGAACACCGAAAGCCCCTGCGGCGTGATGACCACTCACCGCCGCAGGGGCTTTCGCATGTCCCGTCGGGGTCCGGGGCGCCGTCTCAACCGGTCGCCGCAGCCTACCTCGGCACCCACCGTGCCACCGGCAATCCCGCGCGGACCGCCTCCCGCATCGACCTCGCCGTCGAATTCGGCCCGGCCTCGGCGGTCCCAGTGGCCGGTCCACCTGGCCGGCTATGACCGGCCGCGAGCACCACCATCCGAATGACGGAGCGTTCGCCCAGGCGGGTTGCTTCCACCTCGGTTGGCCGGGCCTCCCGCACGCGGGATGTCCTCGCTGGCGGAGCATGCATGTCCGGCTCGCAAGGGCTGCTCGGCCACTGGGATTCGGGTGACATCGCAGATCCACCAGTCGCTGCGCGCCGTTCCAACCCAGGGGTGACCGGTGAGTCGAGGTCGCCCGCCTGGAGTGGCGGGGTCACTCGCGGGCGGATTGCTCCCGCAGGCGGGCGAGGGTCTTGGACAGGATGCGGGAGACGTGCATCTGGGAGATGCCCATCTGCTGGGCGATCTGCGTCTGGGTCATGGATTCGAAGAATCGCATGGTCAGGATGCGGCGTTCGCGTTCCGGCAGACCGGCCAGCAGCGGGCGGATGGCGACGTATTCCTCGACACGGTCGAATTGGGATTCTTCCTCGCCGAGGGTGTCGAGCAGTGACGCCTCGGTGTCGCGGCCGACGGAGACGGCGTCGATGCTGCTGGGCTGGTACGCGTTTCCGGCGATGACCGCCTGGGTGACCTCGTCGGCGTCGATGTCGAGGGCGGCGGCGATCTCCTTGGCGGTGGGGGAGCGGCCCAACTGCTGGGAGAGCGCGTCGATCGCGGAGCCGATGCGCAGGTGGGTTTCCTTGACGCGCCGCGGCACCCGCATGGCCCAGGTGTTGTCGCGGAAGTAGCGGCGCACCTCGCCCATGATGGTGGGCACCGCGAAGGACAGGAAGTTGGAGCCGCGGGAGATGTCGAACCGGTCCACCGCGTGCACCAGGCCGACCCGCGCGACCTGGGTGAGGTCGTCGAAAGGCTCACCGCGGCCGCTGAATTTGCGGGCGATGTGGTCGGCCAGCGGGATGCACCGGTTGATCAGCTGTGAGCGCAGGGCGGCGCGCCCCGCGGATCCCGGTGCGGCGGCGGCGAGTTCCTCGAACAGCAGCGCGACGTCGTCGTAGCCGGAGACGGTGCGCGCGACCTCCTCCGCCTCCTCGGCGTCGACGGTCTCCTCGGCGCTGTCCTCGGCCGGTTCCTCGGGTTCGGGTTTGTCGGGGGCTTCGGTGTCGGCGGTCGGATCCTCGGGCCGGGCCGCGTCGTCGGGGGAGGGGAACACGTCTTCTCCGGTCACTACGCCTTCCCCCGGACCCGCCGGAACTCCACCGCCGTCGGGTATCCGGAGATCGCCGGATCGAAGGGTTCCTGGGTGGCGGTGACCTCGTCGCAGAGGGTCCGCAGCACATGCCAGCCGAAGCTGCGCTGGTCGGGTAGCCCTTCGGCGGCGGCGGTGCCGCGGACCCGCACGATCAGGTCGGACTCGCCGACGGTGAACAGACACTGCAGCGTGGACCCCGGGGCGGCGATGGCGATCAGGGTGGAGGCGGCCTCGTCGACGGCGAGCCGGATGTCGGCCACCTCGTCGAGGGTGAAATCGCTGAGCAGCACCAGGGTTTCGGCGAGTCCGCGCACGATGGGCAACTGGGATACGGAGGCGGCGACACCGATTTCGACCGGTGTGCCGCGCAACCCTTGTTCCGCCGAAATGTTGATCACCCTGTAGAGGCTACCCATTCCGGTGCGCGGCAATCAGCCATTCCCGTGACGCGGGACGCACTCGGTGGTGCCGATAGACTGCCGCGTGTGTGCACCTCTTCCTCCCCGTTCCAGCGTCCGGCCCCGATGATCGCCCCGTCCATCCTGTCCGCCGACTTCGCGAACCTCGCGGCCGAGCTGCGGGCGATCGAGGGCGCGGACTGGGTGCACGTCGATGTGATGGACAACCATTTCGTGCCGAACCTGACGATGGGCCCGCCGATCGTGCAGAGCCTGCTGAAGGTCACCGACATTCCGATGGACTGCCATCTGATGATCGAGGACCCGGAGCGCTGGGCCCCGTGGTACGCGGAGGCGGGCGCCTACAACGTCACCTTCCACGCCGAGGCCACCGACAACCCGATCGCGGTCGCTCGTGACATTCGCGCGGCGGGCGCCAAGGCCGGACTCTCGGTGAAGCCGAACACCCCGATCGAGCCCTACCTCGAGATCCTGCGTGATTTCGACACCCTGCTGGTGATGAGCGTCGAACCCGGTTTCGGCGGACAGTCTTTCATCCCGCACGTGCTGGACAAGGCCCGTCAGGTGCGCCGCCTGGTGGACGCCGGTGAGCTGCGCCTGGTGGTGGAGATCGACGGCGGCATCAACATGGACACCATCGAGCAGGCCGCCGAGGCCGGAATCGACTGCTTCGTGGCGGGTTCCGCGGTGTACGGCACTCCGGATCCGGCCGCGACGGTGGAAGCCTTGCGGCAGAAGGTGATCGCCGTCGAGGCGGCGTCGGCCCAGTAGCTCGCGGACGCCGCCGGGATCGGCGCTCAGTGCTCGAGGAGCGCTTCGATCACCGATTCCAGCGGCGGCACCGTGTCGATGGTCTCCGGCGACCGGATCCAGGTGCGGTAGCCGGTGCGCTCGTCCTCGGCGGAGGGGAGCACGACCTGGGCGCCCGGGCAGGCGATGGTGGCGTAGAGCCGGAACAGGGCCGCGGTCACCGCGGTGCTGAGCGTCTCGGGCCGGGCGGGACCGGTGATGAAGGTCCAGCGCCGGGCGCGGGGGTGGTGCACCACCGGCCCGGCCAGATCGGCTTGGGTGAGCCGCTGGCGGACGCGTTCGCCGAGGTCGGCGGGCATGGTGACGGCCCCGTAACGACTGCCTATCTCCAGCAGGATGTGCCGTGATGTCGGATCGATCGATGCCGGCAGGTGAAATTCGCGCCGGTACTGCACGCAGCGAACTTCGAGTGTCGAATCGAGAAGCGTTGTCACGCCACACCCCTGACTGTGCCGATTGTGTTGTGTGCCACCTGGATCCGACCCGCGCGGGGTCCAACTTCCTTCGGTTCGTTTGCTGGCGTAGATCGTCACCCGGCCCGGCCGGCCGTGGACGCGTTGACCGTTCTGCTCTGAACTGCTCGCGGAGAGTTGAACTGTTGGAATCAGCTGCATAACAATCTTGCGACCATTTTCGCTGCCGCGCAAGATTCAGGTGTAAGCGAGTCGTGGATTGGGTAACTCCCGGCGTTGGGCCCGGTCAGGCCATGGATAAATCCACTCGATTCCGATCCTGCAATAGGTGATTCCGAGCAATTCGGGCAATTTACTGATCGCAAGTTGGCTTATGCCCGATTTCGTCCATCCACCGGTATCCAACGCTCCAGTGAACGAGGCCGCATGTCGCCTACGACTGCGCGTCGTTAGGCTGAGGGGGACGGCCGTCCGTGCGGGAATACCGCGTGTGGGGCGCGCTGTTGGCTCGAGCGAGTACGCAGTCGCGATCAGGGAGAGGTACGCATGTTCACAGGCATCGTCGAGGAGCTGGGCGAGATCGTCGCCACCGAGCGGCTGGACGATTCGGCGCGGCTGACCATCCGCGGCCCCCTGGTGACCTCCGATGCGGGACACGGTGATTCGATCGCCGTCAACGGCGTCTGCCTCACCGTGGTGGACCGCGAGGTCGTCGGCGACACGTTCACCGTCGATGTGATGGCCGAGACCCTGGACCGTTCCAGCATCGGCGCCCTGGCCGCGGGATCCCGCGTGAACCTGGAGCGCGCCGCGGCGGTGAACAGCCGCCTGGGCGGGCACATCGTGCAGGGTCACGTGGACGGCACCGGCACCATCGTCTCGCGCACCCCGCACGAGAACTGGGAGGTCGTGCGAATCTCGTTGCCCGACAGCATTGCCCGCTACGTCGTGGAGAAGGGCTCGATCACCGTCGACGGCATCTCGCTGACCGTCTCCGGCATCGGCGTCGCCGAGGACGCCTTCGCCGACGGCGGCAAGGACTGGTTCGAGGTCTCGCTCATCCCCACCACCCGCGAGCTCACCACCCTGGGCACCGCCCCGGTCGGCACCGTCGTGAATCTCGAAGTCGACATCATCGCCAAGTACGTCGAGCGGCTCGTACAGCGCGGCTGACCGGACCCGCGACGCCGGAGGCGGCGCAATTCGGGCACTGCCTTACTGTAATGAGGCACCTAATTCGAGATGGAGCACAACAGACGTGACCAGGTTCGACACCGTAGAGCGCGCAGTCGCCGACATCGCCGCCGGTAAGGCGGTTGTCGTCGTCGACGACGAGGGCCGGGAGAACGAGGGCGACCTCATCTTCGCGGCGGAGAAGGCGACCCCCGAGCTGGTGGCCTTCATGATCCGCTACACCTCCGGTTACATCTGTGTGCCGCTCACCGGGGCGGACTGCGATCGCCTGGGCCTGCCGCCGATGTACGCGGTCAACCAGGACCGGCACGGCACCGCCTATACCGTCGCCGTCGATGCCCGGGAAGGCATCAGCACCGGGATCTCGGCCGCCGACCGCGCTACCACCATGCGTGTGCTGGCCGACCCCACCGCCAAATCCGATGATCTGACTCGTCCGGGGCATGTGGTTCCGTTGCGCGCCAAGGACGGTGGTGTGCTGCGTCGTCCCGGCCACACCGAGGCCGCCGTGGATCTGGCCCGGATGGCCGGACTCAGCCCCGCCGGAGTCATCTGCGAGATCGTGAGCCAGAAGAACGAAGGTGATATGGCGCGCACCGACGAGCTGCGCGTCTTCGCCGACGAACACGATCTGGCGCTCATCTCCATCGCCGACATGATCTCCTGGCGCCGCCGCAACGAGAAGCACGTCAAGCAGGTCGCCGAGGCCAAGCTGCCCACCGAGTTCGGCGACTTCCTGGCCATCGGCTACGAGAGCGAATACGACGACGCCGAGCATGTCGCGCTGGTGATGGGCGAGATCGGCGACGGCCGCGACGTACTGGTGCGCGTGCACTCCGAATGCCTCACCGGCGACGCCTTCGGCTCCCTGCGCTGCGATTGCGGCCCGCAGCTCGACGCCGCCATGGAGCTGATCGCGAAGCAGGGCCGCGGCGTGCTGCTCTACATGCGCGGCCACGAGGGCCGCGGCATCGGTCTGCTGCACAAGCTACAGGCGTACCAGCTACAGGACAGCGGCGACGACACCGTGGACGCCAACCTGAACCTGGGCCTGCCCGCCGACGCCCGTGACTACGGCATCGGCGCGCAGATCCTCGTCGACCTGGGCATCACCTCCATGCGGCTGCTCACCAACAACCCGGACAAGCGCGCCGGGATCGAGGGCTACGGTCTGAGCATCAGTGAGCGCGTGGCCATGCCGGTGCGCGCCAACAAGCACAATCTGCGGTACCTGCGCACCAAGCGGGATCGGATGGGCCACGACCTGGTCGGCCTGGAAGACCTGGACCTGGGCGAGACCGCGAACTGACAACCGAGAGGGCGGAACAACGATGAGCGGTACCGGCGTACCGGCTTTCGAGCTCGCCGATGCCAAGGACCTCAAGCTGGGGATCGTGGCCTCGCGCTGGCACACCACCATCTGCGACGCGCTGGTCGCGAACGCGGAGAAGACCGCCCGCGAGGCGGGCGTCGCCGACATCACCGTGGTCCGGGTCGCCGGCGCTATGGAGCTGCCCGTGGTGGCGCAGGCGCTGGCCCGCAGCCATGACGCGGTGGTCGCGCTCGGCGTCGTGATCCGCGGCGGCACACCGCATTTCGAGTACGTGTGCGATTCGGTGACCGCGGGTCTGACCCGGGTGTCGCTGGACGAGGGCACCCCGGTCGCCAATGGCGTGCTCACCGTGAACACCGAGGAGCAGGCGCTCGACCGCGCGGGCCTGCCGGGTTCGGCGGAGAACAAGGGCGAGCAGGCGGCCGCGGCCGCGCTGGACGCCGCGCTCACCCTGCGCGAACTCACCGCCTAGTCATGCCCGTCGTCCGGATCTGGAAGCGCGGCGGCTCCGAGGAGGAACCGCCGCGCGACCCCGCGACGACGGAAGGGCCTGCCGAGCAACCGACGCGGGCCGGTAGCGAGCAGCAGAAGCCGGAGTCCGATCCACCCATGGCAGAGACGAAGCCCGACACCGCAGCGAACACCGACGGCGAGTGGGACCTCGAGGTCCGCCCGCGCCACGCCATCATCACCGTGCGGATCGTGGCCGCGGTGCTGGCCGCCGTCTTC
This sequence comes from Nocardia sp. CA-145437, assembly GCF_050956485.1. Taxonomy (NCBI): domain Bacteria; kingdom Bacillati; phylum Actinomycetota; class Actinomycetes; order Mycobacteriales; family Nocardiaceae; genus Nocardia; species Nocardia sp. CA-145437. The sequence goes on from NZ_CP191204.1 coordinate 3,192,996, forward strand.
ATCTTCGGCGGCATCGTGTTGCGCCAGGGCTCCACCGGCGTCAACTTCCGGGTCTCCGATCAGATCGGCCTGGCGGCGTTCGGCCTGGTGCTGGCGGCGGGTGTGCTGACCTTGACCCGGCCCCGGGTGCGGGTCGGCAAGCGCGGGGTCATGGTGCGCAATATCGTCGGCGACAGCGAGTTCGGGTGGCAGGACATCCGCGGGATCTCCTTCCCGGACAAGAAGTCCTGGGCCCGGCTGGAGCTGGTGCACGACGAGTACGTGCCGATGATGGCCATCCGCTCCAACGACAAGATGCGCGCGGCCGAGGCCATGGACCGGTTCCGCGAACTCGGCGCGAAGTACACCGGCGAGAACAAGTAGGCCATCCGTCGCCGAGCCTTCGTGGCCACGGCGGACGGATGGCTGTGCCTCGCCCGATCCGGTTCGGAATCAGTTCTCCGCGAAGGCTTTCGCGGTCTCCGGCGGTTGCGCGGGGACGGACTGCACCGCGCGCCGCACCGGGATCAGCACCGCGATCAGCGCGGCGACCAGGCACACGACGCTACCGATCAGGAACACCGTGCGGAAGCCGTGCTCGGTCGGGATGCTGTGGCTGCCCATCTGCACACTCATCTGCGCCAGCACCGCGCCGACCACCGCGGCCGAGACCGAGGTGCCGATCGAGCGCATCAGGGTGTTGAAGCTGTTGGCGGCCGCGGTCTCCGACTGCGGCACCGCGCCCATGATGAGCGCGGGCATCGCGCCGTAGGCGAAGGCGACGCCGGTGCTGCAGATGATGTTGACCACCACCAGGCCCCCGATGGACCCCATCAGCGGCAGTGCCACACCGTAACCGGCGGCCATGATCAGCGTGCCGGTGACCAGCGTGGTCTTCGGGCCGCGCGCCGCCGACAGCTTCGCGCCGATCGGTGAGATGACCATCATCATGATGCCGCCGGTGGCCATCCACACGCCCATCATCACCATGGACTGGCCCAGGCCGTAGCCGAGCGCCTCGGGCAGCTGCATGAGCTGCGGCAGGCTCAGCTGCAGCGCGTACAGGCCGACGCCGACCGCGATGCTGGCCAGGTTGGTGACCAGGACCTGCGGGCGAGCGGTGATCCGCAGATCGACCAGCGGTTCGGGGGAGCGCAGTTCCCACCAGCCCCACACCAGCAGCAGCACCAGGGCCGCGGCGAACAGTCCGAGGGTCGAGCCGCTGGTCCAGCCCCAGGCCGCGCCCTTCGACACCGGCAGCAGCAGACACACCAGGGCCGCGCCGAGCAGGAGCGCGCCGGGAACGTCGAAGCGGCCCGACGGTCCTTCGGAGGTGCCCTCGGGGACGACCAGGACGATGAGCGCGGTGGCGATCGCCACGAGAACCGCTGCGACCCAGAACATCACACGCCAGTTGCTGTACTCGGTGACCGCGGACGCGATCGGCAGGCCGAGCGCGCCGCCGATGCCCAGCGACGAGCTGATCAGCGCGATGGCCGAACCGAGGCGCTCGGGCGGCATCACGTCGCGCAGCAGGGCGATGGCCAGCGGGATGGTGCCCACGCCCAGGCCCTGCAGCCCGCGTCCGATGATCATCGGGATCAGCGAGGTCGACACCGCGCAGACGATCGAGCCGACCATGATCGGAATGGTCGAGGCGATGAGCATGCGGCGCTTGCCGTACATGTCGCCGAGCCGTCCCGCGACCGGCGTGGCCACCGCCGCCACCAGCAGGGTGATGGTGACGACCCACGACGCGTTCGACGCGGACGCGTCCAGGATTCGGGGCAGGTCGCCCAGGAGCGGGACCACCAGCGTCTGCATCAGTGAGGCGACGACGCCGGTGTAGGCCAGCACCGCGAGGGTGCTGCCGGCGCGTGTGGGCTCCGGCGGGGCGCCGGCAGACCGAGCAGCGGACTCGGGTCTGGTCATAGGGGTTCTCCTCATCATCGATCTATGTGCACTATACACATCATGTGCATGATGCATAATCGATGTCCGGCGCCCGTCACACGTAGGGTGTGGGGACCGCGGAAAGGATGGAATTGACCAAGCCCACCGAATTGCTCGAGTTCGAGACCATGCTGTTCGGCCGGTACAGCCTGATTCCGCGCAAGGGCGACAACGGCCTCGACCGCAGCGCCTATCTGCTGCTCAGTCTGCTGCGCGGGGAGGGGCCGATGTCGATCGGTCAGCTCAGTGACACGCTGGGGCTGGATGCCTCCACCCTCAATCGGCAGACCGCCGCGCTCCTGCGCGCGGACCTGGCCGAACGCATCCCCGACCCCGACGGCGGCATCGCCCGCAAGTTCCGGGTCACCGCCGAGGGGGTAGCCCGGCTCGATGCCGAACGGGCGCAGAGCCTTCGGCATCTCGACGAGATCCTGGCAGGCTGGTCCGACGAGGACGTGTCGGCGCTCGCGTCGTTGCTGGCCCGATTCAACGCCGATATCGAGAGCTACCGCGGTAAGCACTGGCCTCGTTCGTGAGGCTCGACCCGTCCGGCTCGCGGTCGGGCGCGCCTGAGGCGGCCTAGCGCGGGCCGCCGAGCACCGCGCCCTCGCGGCGGGGATCCGCGCCGCCGATCCAGCCGTCGCCGTCGCGGGCCAGCGCCGAGAGCCCGCTCGATTGCGGCGCCACCGATACCTGATCGCCGGACGCGCGCAGCTTCTGGACCAGTGCGTCGTGGTCGCCGTTGTCGGTGGCGTTCACCGCGGGGTGCTCGCCGCCCACGTTCGTGGTGGGCGTGTTGGCCGCGCCGAAGTCGATCATCGACACCGCCTGCTGCGGATTCAGCCCCCAATCCAGCAGGGCCACAAGGGTTTTCACCACGAACTGGATGATCACCGCCCCGCCCGGCGACCCGGTGACATGGCTGAGCGCGCCGCGGCTGCCGTCGGGATTGCGGTCGAACACCAGGGTCGGGGCCATGGAGCTGCGCGGCCGCTTGCCCGCGTCGATGCGGTTGGCGACCGGCGCGCCGTCCTTGTCCCGGGGTTCGGCGGAGAAGTCGGTGAGCTGGTTGTTGAGAATGAACCCGTCCACGAAATGGAAGGACCCGAACGCGGATTCGACCGTGGTGGTCATCGACGCCGCGTTGCCGTACTTGTCGACGATCGAGATGTGGCTGGTGCCGTGTTCGGGCTGCTGCGGCCCGTTGCCGACCGGGACCGGCCCGAAGTCGCCCGGCTGGGCGGTGCCCAGGCTCTTGCTCGGGTTGATGAGCGCGGCCCGCTGCTTCAGGTAGTCCGGATCCAGCAGGGTCTGCGGTGAATTGCCCGGCAGCGGAACGAAATCAGAGTCGGCGATGTACTTGTCGCGGTCGGCGTAGGCCAGCCGCTCGGCCTCGGCGATCAGGTGCACGGCCTCGGCGGTGGGTCTGCCGCCGTCGCGCGCGGCGCTGCTGTCGCCGGACACGTCGGTCGGTTTCATCGCGGCCAGATCGAAATTCGACAGGATGCCCAGCGCCGCCTCGACGGCGATGCCGCCCGAGGACGGATTCGGCATGCCGCAGATCTCGTGGCTGCGATACGGCGAGCACACCGCGGTGCGCTTCTTGGCCTGGTACGACGACAGATCCGCGAGCGCCAGCAGTCCGGGGGTGCGGCCGCCGGAGGTGGTGGCGGTGGTGTCGACGATGTCGGCCGCGATGGCCCCGGTGTAGAAGGCGTTCGCGCCGTCGGCGGCGATGGCCGAGAGGGTCTTGGCGAAGGCCGGATTCACCAGCGTGGTGCCGGCCTGCTTCGGATTGCCGTCGGGGAGCAGGAAATACGCGCGGGCGGCGTCGTCGCGGGCCAGATCCGCGGTGGACGCCGCGATCTGGGTGGCCATGCGCGGGGAGATCGTGAAGCCGCCGTCGGCGAGGTTCACCGCGGGGGTGAACAGGTCGCGCCAGGGTTGCCTGCCGTGCTCGGTGTGCGCGAGTTCCAGCATGCGCAGCACGCCCGGCACGCCGATGGAGCGGCCGCTGGCGCGCGCGTTGGGTTGCGGCACAGTGTGATCGGTGGGGCTGATGTAGCGCAGGTAGTCCTCGGTGGCGGCCCGGGGCGCGGTCTCGCGGCCGTCGTAGGCGTCGACGGTCCTGGTCGCGGCGTCGTAGTACATGAGGAACGCGCCGCCGCCGATGCCGGTGGCCTGGGGCTCGACCAGGTTCAGCACGGTCTGCGCCACGATCAGCGCGTCCGCTGCGGTACCGCCGTCGCGCAGCACCCGGCAGGCCGCCTCGGTGGCGACGGGATTGGCGGTGGAGACCGCGAATCCGCCGGTGCGCACCGGTGTCATGCCGGTCCGGTAGCCGGTGGCGACCTCCGGACGCAGCGCCAGATTCGTGGTACTGGGCCCGGCCGGAACACCGGAGGTGACCGGAGTTCCGTTGGGGGACACCGTGCACGACGCGCTCTCGTTCGTCGCCGACGAACAGGCGGTGAGCATTCCGATCGACAGCAGCAGTGCGGCAGCGCCGCTCCCGGTTCGTCGCAAGCGCCTCATGACCGGACTCTAGCCCCGGGAGCGCGCGGGGGCGGCGGTTTGACCGGTCTGCTCACCTATGGATCATCAGCACTTCCATGGCAATCGCTGATGAATCGGCTCGAATCGCTGCTCGAACAGCTGGAAACGACCGCGCTGACCCGGCCCGGAGCGCCGACACGGCTGTCAGCAAACGACAGGGTACTCTCGGACGGCCTCGTTTCACGATAGCGGAGGGTTAACCCGGCGTATGACCGAGATCCGGACAACTGCCACCAGCCTCAATGCCGAGGACAGCGGCTACCACAAAGCCCTGAAACCCCGGCAATTGCAGATGATCGCCATCGGTGGCGCCATCGGCACCGGCCTGTTCCTGGGCGCCGGCGGTCGCCTCGCCAATGCCGGGCCGTCGCTGTTCCTGGTGTACCTGATCTGTGGCGCGTTCGTCTTCTTCATCCTGCGCGCTCTCGGCGAACTGGTGCTGCACCGCCCGTCCTCGGGCTCGTTCGTCTCCTATGCGCGCGAATTCTTCGGTGAGAAGGCCGCATTCGTGGCCGGGTGGATGTACTTCCTGAACTGGTCCATGACCGGCATCGTCGATACCACCGCGGTCGCCACCTATCTGCACTACTGGGGTCCCTTCCAGCCGGTCGCGCAATGGCTGCTGGCGCTGGGCGCACTGGTCATCGTGCTCGGCATCAATCTCGCGTCGGTGAAGTGGTTCGGCGAGATGGAATTCTGGGCCGCCATGATCAAGGTGCTCGCCCTGGTCACCTTCCTGGTGGTCGGCACCGTCTTCTTCGCGGGGCGGTTCGAGGTGGACGGCCAGGCCACCGGCTTCGGCATGATCTCCGCGGCGGGCGGCTGGTTCCCGACCGGCGTGCTGCCGCTGGTCACCGTCACCTCGGGCGTGGTGTTCGCCTATGCCGCCGTGGAAATGGTCGGCATCGCGGCGGGCGAGACCGAGAACCCGGCGAAGATCATGCCGCGCGCCATCAATTCGGTCATCCTGCGTATCGCGCTGTTCTATTGCGGTTCGGTGATTCTGCTCGCGCTGCTGCTGCCCTATACCGCCTACCAGGCGGGGGAGAGCCCGTTCGTCACCTTCTTCGCCAAACTCGGTGTCGCGCACATGGGCTCGATCATGAATTTCGTGGTGCTCACCGCGGCCTTGTCGAGTTTGAACGCGGGCCTGTATTCGACCGGCCGCATTCTGCGTTCGATGGCGATGAACGGCAGTGCGCCGAAATTCACCGCGCGCATGTCGAGTGCGGGTGTGCCCTATGGCGGAATTCTGCTCACCAGCGGCATCGCATTGTTCGGTATCTGGCTGAATTACATCGTGCCGTCGCAGGCGTTCGAAATCGTGCTGAATGTTGCCTCGCTGGGCATTCTGGCGTCCTGGGCGACCATTGTGCTGTGCCAGTTGAAGCTGTTCTACCTGGCGAAGCAGGGTCTGGCCGAGCGGCCCGCGTTCCGGATGTTCGGCGCTCCCTATACCGGGATCGCGACACTGGTGTTCTTGGGGTTGGTGCTGATCCTGATGGCTTTTGACCGGCCGGTCGGTACGTGGACGGTGGCCAGCCTGGTGATCATCGTGCCCGCGCTCGCCATCGGGTGGCGCATCGCCAGCCCGCGGGTGCTGGCCATCGCCAAGATGCGCGAGGGCTACACCGGGGAATTCCCCGTCATTCCGCCGATCCCCATGGACGACAAGTAGTTTCCGGCTCCCGGTAGTACGCTGGGAAACTACCTCCGGACCTGGTCTTTCAACGGCCGCACGCGAAATAGCGTGCGGCCGTTATGTGTTCGAGATCACTGTATGCAGAGTGCACCTATCGGCTGTGGTCATGGTCATAACTTCGGGAATGAGATTGTCCGGACTCTGAACATTTGGTTAGCGTCTGGTTCGGCGGGTCGCAGGGGGCACGCCACCAGGGGTTACTCAACGAGGAGTGCTGTGAGTTCGTTATCGGCTGTTGCCGACGAGGTGGAAATGACACCGACAGTCACGGGGAACGGCGTTCCTGCCACATTTTTCGAGCGGGTGATCGACGGCGTGCGGGGGTTGCGCCGCGAGAGCGCTGCGGCCGAGGTGCCCGCCAAGGTGCGCGAAACTCAATTCGCCGCCCTCGGCGCGATGGGGCTCGCGATGCTGCACTGCCTGCTCTCGACCACCGGCGGCCTGGACTGCGTCGCGGGCAGCATCGGTCACTTCTTCGCCGCCTGGGTCACCGGCGGCATGGCGCTGCTGTTCGGCTTGCGGTCGCGCTGGATCTGGGTGACCGCGCTGGGCGTGTCCAGCCTGCAGGTCTTCCTGGGGGTGTTCACCCTGATGTCGGCCGAAATGCCCACGGGCGTTGGGCCGTTCACCGTGCTCGGCGGCATCATGGTCTCGGGCATCGTGCTGGCGCTGCTGCTGCGCCGCGACTGCTACCGCTGGTTCGCCGTCGACTGACGACGGTCGCCGCCCACCGGAATCCGGTGGGCGGCAACCGAAATCGTCACTTCAGGGTGCGGCCCAGGGCCCGGCCCGCGGCCCGGCCGGAGAAGATGCAGCCGCCCAGGAAGGTGCCTTCCAGCGCGTTGTAGCCGTGCACCCCGCCGCCGCCGAAACCGGCGACCTCACCCGCGGCGTACAGCCCCGGGAACGGGGTGCCGTCGGGGCGGATGACCTGCGAGTCCAGATTGGTCTGCAAGCCGCCCAGGGTCTTGCGGGTCAGGATATTGAGCCGCACGCCGATCAGCGGGCCGTGCGCCGGATCGAGGATCTTGTGCGGCGTGGCGACCCGGCCGAGCTTGTCACCCAGGTAGCGCCGCGCATTGTTGACGGCCATGAGCTGGGCGTCCTTGCTGAACTTGTGCTCGACGTCCCGGTCGCGCGCCACGATCTGACGTTCGATGTCGGCCGCGTCCAGCTGCGGGCCGCGCGAGATCTTGTTCATCCCCGCGATCAGTTCGGGCAGCGTATCGGCGACGACGAAGTCGACGCCGTGCTGCTTGAACGCCTCCACCGGACCCGGGGCGCCCTTGGCCACCCGGCTCTTGAGCGTGAGCTTGAGATCCTTGCCGGTGATATCGGGATTCTGCTCCGAACCAGAGAGCGCGAACTCCTTCTCGATGATCGACTGGGTCAGGATGAACCACGAGTAGTCGTGGCCGGTGGCCAGGATCTGCTTCATGGTGGCATTGGTGTCGAAACCCGGGAAAGCCGGTGCGGTCATGCGCTTTCCGTTGGCGTCGAACCACAGCGACGACGGCCCGGGAATGATGCGGATGGCGTGGTCGGGCCACACCGGATCCCAGTTGTGGATGCCCTCGGTGTAGTGCCACATGCGATCCCGGTTCACGATCCGCCCGCCCGCGGCCTCGGTGATGCCGAGCATGCGGCCGTCGACGTACGCCGGGACGCCCGCGATCATGTGCTCCGGGCACGGCCCGAGCCGCTCGGTGGGCCAATTGCGCCGCACCAGTTCGTGATTGTGGCCGATGCCGCCGGAGGAGACGATCACGGCGGCGGCGCGCACGTCGAACTCGCCGGTCACGGTGCGTGAGGATGCGACGCCCCGGTCCTCGGTGGAAGCCTCCAGCACGCTGCCGCGCACGCCGGTGACGGCGTCGTCCTCCACGATCAGCTCGTCGACGCGATGCCGGAACGCGAATCCGACCTGACCGCGCCGCTCGGCCTCGAGCACGGGTTCGAGGAACACGCGCACGACCTCGGGTCCGGTGCCCCAGGTGAGGTGGAAGCGCGGCACCGAATTGCCGTGCCCGTCGGCGGATTCGCCGCCGCGTTCGGCCCAGCCGACCAGCGGCGTCACCCGCAGCCCGAGGTCGTACAGGTACTGCCGCTTCTCGGTGGCCGCGAACTCCACGTAGGCGCGCGCCCACTGCCGCGCCCAGTGGTCCTCGTCCTCGCGGTCGAAGCCGGCCGAGCCCAGCCAGTCCTGCATGGCCAGCTCGAGGCTGTCCTTGACGCCGAGCCGCCGCTGTTCGGGGCTGTCCACGAAGAACAGTCCGCCCAGCGACCAGAACGCCTGCCCGCCCAGGTTGGCACGGTTCTCCTGATCCAGAATCAGGACCCGCTTGCCCGCCTTGACCAGCTCGTGCGTGGCGACGAGCCCGGCCAGACCGGCCCCGACCACGATGACATCCGGGTTCTCGATCATGCCCATTTCCTTGGTGTCGAAGTTCGATACACGAATGTATCGAACGAGGTGGCTGCTGTACAGATGCTCGATACAGTCGTGTATCGAGCCGGGTTGTCGGTGGGTCGTGGCATGGTTCGAGTGTGCCGACATCGCCGACCGGATCCCTGTCACTCGCGGCGGCGCGCCGCATCGCACTCGCGGCCCAGGGGTTCGGGTCCGCGCGACCCAGCGCACCGCCCACCCGGCGCACGGTCATGAAGGTCCTCGACAGCACCCGGCTGCTCCAGCTGGACTCGGTGTCGGCGGTGGTGCGGGCGCACTACGCGCCGGTGTTCAGCCGTATCGGGGCCTACGACCGGACCCTGCTCGACGAGGCCGCGTGGGGGCACAGCGCGCGCAAGCCGCGGCAGCTGATCGAATACTGGGCGCACGAGGCGGCGCTGATCCCCGTCCAGGACTGGCCGCTGATGCGCTGGCGCATGGTGCAGTACCGGCACGGGCGCTGGAACGGGATGCGGCAAGTGCTGGAACGCAATCCGGGTCTGGCCGACGATGTGCTCGGCGTCGTCAAGGAGTACGGACCGAGCACCGCGGGGGAGATCGAACGGCACCTGGAGCTGGATCGGCCACGGGCCAAGGACAATTGGGGCTGGAACTACAGCGACACCAAGGTGGTGTGCGAGGCGTTGTTCGCGGCCGGGGAGCTGACCGTGCCCCGCCGGGTCGGCTTCCAGCGGCACTACGACCTCGCGGCCGGCGTCCTACCCGCCGACGTGGTTTCCCGCGAACCGGACGAGGCGGACGCGATCCGCGAGCTGGTGCGGCGCGCGGCCCGGGCGCACGGCGTGGGCACCGAGACCGACTTGCGCGACTACTACCGGCTCACCCGCCGCCAGACCGAGCCCGCCATCGCCGATCTGCTCGACAGCGGGGAATTGGAGCAGGTCACCGTGCAGGGCTGGGACAAGCCCGCCTACCTGCACACCGAGGCCCGCGCGCCCCGCCGGGTCACCGGCGCGGCCCTGTTGTGCCCCTTCGATCCGCTGATCTTCTTCCGCGATCGCACCGAGCGGCTGTTCGACTTCCACTACCGCATCGAGATCTACACGCCGGAACACAAACGGGTGCACGGCTATTACGTCTTCCCGTTCCTGCTCGACGGCGAACTGGTCGCGCGGGTGGACCTGCGCGCCGAGCGCGCGAGCGGGCGGCTGCTGGTGCCGGGCGCGTTCGCCGAACCGGGACGCGATCACGCCCGGATCGCCGGGGCGCTGGGCCGTGCACTGCGGGAGATGGCGGACTGGCTGGAACTGGACACCGTGGAAGTGGGCGAAAAGGGCGATCTCGCACCGTGTTTGCGGCGCGAGATCGCCTAGCGCTCCAGGCGCGCCCGGATGACCGATGGTTCAGAACGGGCCGTCGGTCCAGGCGTTGAGCACGATGCCGTTCTTGCCCTCGCCCCTGCACTCGATGGTCATGGGGATGAGCGGCCGCGGTGAGTCGCCCACGATGTAGGTGGGGGACTGGTAGCCGTTACCGACCTGCCGTGCCCCGAGGCACTGCACCACCGCGGCGTACCAGGTGTCCGCGGGGCAGGTGAAGGTGGCGGTATCGAGTGTCCGGTCGATACGGCAGGGCGAATCGGCGTGTGCGGCCGGAGCCGCCACCGCGATCAGGCCCGCCGCGCCGATGCCGAGTGCGGACCCGATCGCCAGCGACCGGCGGCGCGGGTGGAGATGGTGATGGTTCGTCATCGATCAGGCTCCCTCGTGTACGGACAGATCAAGCGAAACGGTTCGTCCATACTGACCCGCGAGACCCTCCGCACCGTCGAAACTCGCGGAGATCGATGTTCCGGCGTGGCGCGCTCGATCAGGCCGCCTGCAGGTCGGCCGGGGGATTCAGCACCGCCCCACCACAGAACAGGGTGGGCGCCCGGTACCCGGCGAGCTCCCCGGACACCAGGATCGACGCGTCGGCGGACTCGGCCGTGGCGGGCACGGACACCGCCATCAGGGCGGCCGCGGCCAGGCAAACCGCTCCCACGATGGCGAGTGAGCGGCGGCGAGTGCGCAGACGGCTCATGTGGGGTTCCCTCTCCTGATGAATGATCTTGTCCATACTTCGTCGCCGAGAGCGCCGCGGATGGGGTGCCCGAGGCTGCGCCCCGGATGGGGTGTCGGAGGCACTGACTAACCTGGACCTGTGGCAGATCCCGCGACCTACCGGCCCGCCCCGGGCACCATCCCCGTCGAACCGGGCGTCTACAAGTTCCGGGACAAGTTCGGCCAGGTCATCTATGTCGGCAAGGCGAAAAGCCTGCGCCAGCGGCTGAACTCGTACTTCGCCGATGTGGCCGGGCTGCATCCGCGCACCAGACAGATGGTGACCACCGCCGCCGGCGTCGAGTGGACCGTGGTGTCCACCGAGGTGGAAGCGCTGCAGCTGGAATACAACTGGATCAAGGAATTCGATCCGCGCTTCAATGTCCGCTACCGCGACGACAAGTCGTACCCGGTGCTGGCGGTCAGCCTGAACGAGGAGTACCCCCGCGTCTTCGTCTACCGCGGCGCGCGCAAGAAGGGGGTGCGGTACTTCGGGCCGTACGCCCACGCCTGGGCCATCCGCGAGACCCTGGATCTGCTGCTGCGGGTGTTCCCGGTGCGCACCTGCTCGGCCGGAGTCTTCAAGCGGCACAGCCAGATCGGGCGGCCGTGCCTGCTCGGCTACATCGACAAGTGCTCCGCGCCCTGCATCGGCCGGGTGAGCGCGGCCGAGCATCGCGACATCGTGGACGACTTCTGCGACTTCCTCTCCGGCAAGACCGACCGTCTGGTCAAGCAGCTGGAACGCCGTATGCACGAGGCCGCGGACGAGCTCGACTTCGAGAACGCCGCCCGGCTGCGCGACGACGTGCAGGCGCTCAAGCGCGCGCTCGAGAAACAGGCGGTGGTGCTGGGCACCGGCACCGACGCCGATGTCATCGACTTCGCGGTCGACGAGCTCGAGGCCGCGGTCCAGATCTTCCACGTCCGCGACGGGCGGGTGCGCGGCCAGCGCGGCTGGGTGGTCGACAAGTCCGGCGACGCCATCGACGCGGCGGCGGCCGGGGGTGAGCTGCCCGCGCTGGTCGAACAGTTCCTGACCCAGTTCTACGGCGAGCAGACCGCGGTCGCCGCGCAGAGCGGTGACGAGCAACCGGGTGCGGTGGTTCCGCGGGAAGTGCTGGTCCCGGCCCTGCCCAACGATCACGAGCAGGTGCAGCAGTGGCTGTCGGGGCTGCGCGGGTCGGCGGTGCAGCTGCGGGTGCCCCAGCGCGGGGACAAGAAGGCCCTGGCCGAGACGGTGCAGCGCAATGCGCGGGAAGCCCTCGCCCAGCACAAGCTCAAACGCGCCGGTGACCTGACCGCGCGGTCGGCGGCGCTGCAGGAACTCCAGGACACCCTGGACCTGGACAGCGCCCCGCTGCGCATCGAGTGCGTGGACATCTCGCACGTACAGGGCACCGATGTGGTGGCCTCGCTGGTGGTGTTCGAGGACGGGCTGGCCCGCAAGTCGGAGTATCGGCACTACACCATCAAGGAGGCCGCCGGGGAGGGCCGCTCCGACGACGTCGGCAGCATCGCCGAGGTGACGCGGCGTCGCTTCGGCAAGCTGCGCCGCGAGCTCGACGCGGCCGAGGCCGCCGAGCTCGAATCCGATTCCGAGGCAACCGAACCCGGGCTGCCCGGCATCGACCCGAAGACCGGCAAGCCGCGCCGCTTCTCCTATCCGCCCAACCTGTACGTGGTGGACGGCGGTGCGCCGCAGGTGAACGCGGCCGCGGAGGTGCTCGACGAGCTGGGCATCACCGATGTCGCGGTGATCGGCCTGGCCAAGCGCCTGGAAGAGGTGTGGGTGCCCAACGAGCCGGACCCGGTGATCATGCCGCGCACCAGTGAGGCGCTGTACCTGCTGCAGCGGGTGCGCGACGAGGCGCACCGCTTCGCCATCACCTTCCACCGCTCCAAACGGTCGCGGCGGATGACGGCGTCGGCGCTGGATTCGGTGCCGGGCCTGGGGTCGACTCGCAAGACGGCGCTGGTGACGCATTTCGGATCGGTCGCCAAGCTCAAGGAGGCTACGGTGGAGCAGATCACCGAGGTCCCGGGCATCGGCGTGGCGACGGCCAGGGCGGTCCTGGACGCGTTGCGTCAGCAGTAGAGCGTCGGCGTTTCGCGGCGCGTCGGACGGGGACCCACCGGGTAGAGTGCGACACGCCGAACGGGAAATTTGCGACACGCCGTGTGTGCTGGTCGGGAGCGGAAATCACAGCTGTGTTGCGCTCCCGTCGCTCGCCTGCCGGGTTCGCGGGCGTCGGTGCAGGATGATCGAGGGAACTCCAGACACGAACCGGTAGGACATGACGCGCGTCGAAGACAGCACAGCTACTGCCGAGAACAGCCCGGCAACCGAATCAGGCGAGTCCCAGCCGAATCCCCGCAAGGGGCGGCCCGGTTCCGAACCCGCTCCGGTCGAGGTGGTCATCGTGACCGGCCTGTCCGGCGCCGGCCGCGGCACCGCGGGCAAGGTGCTCGAGGACCTGGGGTACTACGTCGCCGACAATCTGCCGCCCGAACTGATCGGCCGCATGGTCGATCTGGGCCGCTCCGCGGAACCACCGATCCGCAAACTCGCGCTGGTCATGGATGTGCGCAACCGCTTCTTCACGGGGAATCTGTCCGCGGTGGTCGAACAGCTGCGGTCCGCGGGCGTGCGCACCCGCATCCTGTTCCTCGAGGCCTCCGACGACGTGCTGATCCGCCGCTTCGGCTTCGCGCGCCGCCGCCACCCGCTCCAGAGCGAGAGCGCCGACGGCACCCTGACCGCCGGCATTGCGGCCGAACGTCGCCGCCTCGACCCGGTGAAGACCGCCGCGGACGTCGTCATCGACACCACCGCGCTGTCGATCCACCAGTTGCACCGCAAGCTCGAGGAGGTCTACGGCGGTGACGCCGCCACCGTATTGCAGTTGACCGTGCAATCGTTCGGGTTCAAGTACGGAGTGCCGCTCGACGCCGACATGGTGTTCGATTTGCGTTTCCTGCCGAATCCGCATTGGATTCCCGAACTCCGCGAAAAAACCGGGCAGGACGCCCCGGTCAGCGAGTATGTGTTGTCGCGCCCGGGCGCACAGGACTACCTGAGCACCGCGCACCATCTCGTCGACCTGACGACCGAGGGCTACCGCCAAGAGGGGAAGCGATACATGACCGTGGCAGTGGGCTGCACCGGCGGTAAACACCGCAGTGTGGCGATAGCGGAGGCGCTGGGCGACGCGCTGGCGGGCCGTGCGGCGGAGAGCGATTCGGGTGCCGAACTACCTGGAGATGTGGTGCGCGTGGTCCACCGAGATCTGGGGCGGGAATGAGTGAGAGCACTTCCGGCCGCACCGCCAATCCCGCCTTCGTGGCGCTCGGCGGTGGGCACGGGCTGTACGCGACGCTGACCGCCGTGCGGCGGCTCACGCGCAAGATCACCGCGGTGGTCACCGTCGCCGACGACGGCGGCTCTTCGGGACGCTTGCGCGCCGAACTGGGCATGCTGCCGCCGGGCGATCTGCGAATGGCATTGGTGGCCTTGGCCGAAGAGGCCGACGGGCACTGGGCGCGAACTTTGCAACACCGCTTCGGCGGCACCGGCGCGCTGGCCGGGCATTCGGTCGGCAATCTGATTCTGGCGGGCTTGACCGAGGAGCTGGGCGACCCCGTCGCGGCCCTGGACGAGGCCGGAAAGATTCTGCGGGTCACCGGAAGAGTGCTACCCATGTCGCCGATCGCGCTGACCATCGAGGCGGATGTCTCTGGGCTGGAAGGCGATCCGCGGGTGAGTCGCTGCATCCGCGGTCAGGTGGCGGTGGCGACCACGCCGGGCAAGGTGCGCCGGGTGCGGCTGATTCCCTCGGATCCGCCCGCCTGCCCCGAGGCGACCTCGGCGATCGAGCACGCGGACGTGGTGGTGCTGGGCCCCGGGAGCTGGTTCACGAGCGTCATTCCGCACGTGCTGGTGCCGGATTTGCACGAAGCGCTCCTGCATACGCGGGCGCGGAAAGTGCTGGTGCTCAACCTCGCTGCCGAACCGGGCGAAACGGCCGGATTCTCCGCGGAACGGCACCTGCATGTATTGTCCCAGCACGCACCGGATTTCACAGTCGACCATGTTGTGGTGGACTCAGGTTCCGTACCCGAGGGTAGGGAACGCGAACATCTGGCAAGAGCTGCCGAACAGCTGCGTGCGCGAGTAACCTTCGCTGATGTCGCCGAGGCGGGGACGGACCGGCACCACCCCGGAAAGCTTGCCGCCGCACTGGATCAGGTGATCCGGCAACCTCGGCCGGAATCAGCAGGGCTTCGAGTCGAAGGACGGCATATGGGCCAACGTGTGCGGTCCGGGTTGGGTGGAAAGGAGCGCGTCTCGTGGCGATGACAGCGGAAGTGAAGGACGAGCTGAGCCGGCTCTCTGTATCACAGGTGAGCTCGCGCAAAGCGGAATTGTCCGCGCTACTGCGGTTCGCCGGTGGATTGCACATCGTCGGCGGTCGGGTGATCGTCGAAGCCGAAGTGGATATGGGTTCCATAGCGCGTCGGCTGCGTCGAGAGATCTTCGAGCTGTACGGATATGGCTCGGATGTGCATGTTCTCGGCGCCGGAGGGCTCCGGAAAACCTCCCGGTATGTAGTGCGAGTTTCCAAGGAAGGCGAGGCGCTGGCGCGCCAGACCGGTTTGCTCGACGTGCGCGGCAGGCCGGTCCGGGGTCTGCCCGCGCAGGTCGTGGGCGGCAGCATCGGTGACGCCGAAGCGGCTTGGCGCGGGGCGTTTCTCGCGCACGGCTCGCTCACCGAGCCGGGCCGGTCCTCGGCGCTCGAGGTGAGCTGCCCCGGGCCGGAGGCGGCGCTCGCGCTCGTCGGCGCGGCCCGGCGCATGGGCATCTCGGCCAAGGCGCGCGAGGTGCGCGGCACCGATCGCGTCGTGGTGCGCGACGGTGAGGCCATCGGCGCCCTGCTCACCCGCATGGGTGCGCAGGACACGCGGCTCACCTGGGAGGAGCGGCGCATGCGCCGCGAGGTCCGGGCGACCGCGAACCGGCTGGCCAATTTCGACGACGCGAACCTGCGTCGGTCGGCCCGTGCGGCGGTCGCGGCCGCGGCCCGGGTGGAGCGCGCGCTCGAGATCCTGAGCGACGATGTGCCCGACCACTTGGCCGCCGCCGGCAAGCTGCGCGTGCTGCACCGCCAGGCCTCCCTGGAGGAGCTGGGGCAGCTGGCCGATCCGCCCATGACGAAAGACGCTGTGGCGGGCCGGATCCGGCGGCTGCTGTCGATGGCGGACCGGCGCGCCAAGGAACTCGGTGTGCCCGACACCGAAAGTGCGGTCACCGCAGAGCTGCTCGAAGAGGCCTGAAACGGCCGCGGTGCCGCTTACACTGAGCGGAACCGCACGGTGATTCCGTCCGGAAGCGTCGCAACCCCCTGGTCGCGACGCTTCCGGTCGTCTGTGGCGAAAATGATCGTTTTCGTATGTTCACCGTGGCGGGGGTGTGTCCGTGATGTTTCTGTTACAGGGCTAGGGTTAGCACCGCAACGGAAACGATCCGCAAAGCTGAGGAGCGAAAACGTGACTGTCCGGGTAGGTATCAACGGCTTCGGCCGTATCGGGCGCAACTTCTTCCGAGCCGTCGAGGCGCAGAAGGCCCTCGGCACCACCGACATCGAGATCGTGGCGGTCAATGACCTGACCGACAACAAGTCGCTGGCGACCCTGCTGAAGTACGACTCGATTCTGGGCCGCCTGCCGCAGGACGTTTCCCTGGACGGCGACGAGACCATCGTCGTCGGCGACCAGCGCATCACCGCGCTGGCCATCAAGGAGGGCCCCGCCGCCCTGCCGTGGGGCGACCTCGGTGTCGACGTGGTCGTCGAATCCACCGGTATCTTCACCGACGCCACCAAGGCCAAGGGCCACCTGGCCGCCGGCGCCAAGAAGGTCATCATCTCCGCGCCCGCCAAGGGCGAGGACATCACCATCGTGATGGGCGTCAACGACGACAAGTACGACGGTTCGCAGAACATCATCTCGAACGCGTCCTGCACCACCAACTGCCTGGGCCCGATCGCCAAGGTGCTCAACGACTCCTTCGGCATCGAGCGTGGTCTGATGACCACCGTGCACGCCTACACCCAGGACCAGAACCTGCAGGACGGCCCGCACTCGGATCTGCGTCGCGCCCGCGCCGCCGCGCTGAACATCGTGCCCACCGGCACCGGCGCCGCCAAGGCCATCGGCCTGGTGCTGCCCGAGCTGCTCGGCAAGCTCAACGGTTACGCGCTGCGCGTGCCGGTTCCGACCGGTTCGCTCACCGACCTGACCGTCGACCTGGCGCGCGCCGCCTCGGTCGAGGAGATCAATGCCGCCATGAAGGCCGCCGCGGACGGCCCGATGAAGGGCATCCTGAAGTACAACGTCGACCCGATCGTCTCCTCCGACATCGTGACCGACCCGCACTCCTCCATCTACGACGCGCCGCTGACCCAGGTCATCGACAACCAGGTCAAGGTCGCCTCGTGGTACGACAACGAGTGGGGCTACTCCAACCGTCTCGCCGACCTCGTCGGCCTCGTCGGCAAGTCCCTCTAAGCGCCGATGACGATCAAGACTCTCCAGGATCTGCTGAACGAGGGCGTCGAGGGCCGCGGCGTGCTGGTGCGCTCGGACCTGAACGTGCCGCTCGACAACGGCGTCATCACCGACCCGGGCCGCATCATCGCGTCCGCGCCGACCATCAAGGCGCTGGCCGAGGCCGGCGCCAAGGTCGTGGTGACCGCGCATCTGGGCCGCCCCAAGGGCGAGCCGGACCCGAAGTTCTCCCTCGCCCCGGTCGCCGCGCGACTGGCCGAGGAGCTGGGCCGCAATGTCCAGCTGGCCGGTGACGTGGTGGGCCAGGACGCGCTCGCCCGTTCCGAGGGCCTCACCGACGGTGATGTCATGCTGCTCGAGAACATCCGTTTCGACGCGCGTGAGACCAGCAAGGACGATGCCGAGCGCACCAAGCTCGCCAACGCCCTGGTCGAACTGGTCGGCGACGACGGCGCTTTCGTGTCCGACGGCTTCGGTGTGGTGCACCGCAAGCAGGCGTCGGTCTACGACGTGGCCAAGCTGCTCCCGCACTACGCGGGCAACCTGGTCGCGGCCGAGACCGAGGTGCTGAAGAAGCTCACCGAGGACCCGGCCCGCCCGTACGCGGTCGTGCTCGGCGGCTCCAAGGTCTCCGACAAGCTGGCGGTCATCGAGGCGCTCGCGCCGAAGGTCGACACGCTGGTCATCGGTGGCGGCATGTGCTTCACCTTCCTTGCCGCACAGGGCCTTTCGGTGGGCACCTCGCTGCTGCAGGAAGAGATGATCGACACCTGCAAGGGCCTGCTCGACAAGTACGCCGACGTCATCCACCTGCCGGTGGACATCGTGGTGGCCGACAAGTTCGCCGCGGACGCGGAGTCGAAGACGGTGCCCGCCCACGAGATTCCGGACGGCTGGATGGGTCTGGACATCGGCCCCGACTCGGCCGCTCGCTTCGGCGCGCTGCTGACCGAGGCCAAGACGGTGTTCTGGAACGGCCCGATGGGCGTGTTCGAGTTCGAGAAGTTCTCGGCCGGTACTCGCGGTGTCGCCGAGGCGATCGCCACGGCCACCTCGAAGGGCGCGTTCACGGTCGTCGGCGGTGGCGACTCCGCCGCGGCGGTGCGCACCCTGGGTCTGCCCGATGACGGTTTCTCGCACATCTCCACCGGTGGCGGCGCGTCGCTGGAATACCTGGAGGGCAAGGAACTCCCCGGTCTCGCGGTTCTGGAGGACTGAGCCATGGCACGTAAGCCTTTGATCGCCGGCAACTGGAAGATGAACCTCAACCACCTCGAGGCCATCGCTCTGGTGCAGAAGATCGCGTTCGCGTTGCCGGAGAAGTACTTCGACAAGGTCGACGTCACGGTGGTTCCGCCGTTCGTGGACCTGCGCAGCGTGCAGACGCTGGTCGAGGGTGACCGTCTGCTGATCACCTACGGTGCCCAGGACGTCTCCACCCACGACGAGGGCGCCTACACCGGCGAGATCAGCGGGTCCATGCTCGCGAAGCTGGGTTGCAGCTTCGTCGTGGTGGGCCACTCGGAGCGGCGTCAGTACCACAACGAGGACGACGCCACCGTGCTGGCCAAGGCCAAGCAGGCGCTGAAGTACGGCATCACCCCGATCGTCTGCATCGGTGAGGGCCTGGGCGTCCGCGAGAGCAAGACCCACGTGGAGTACAACCTCGAGCAGCTGCGCGGTTCGCTCAAGGGCCTGACGGCGGAGGAGATCTCCAAGGTCGTCGTCGCCTACGAGCCGGTCTGGGCCATCGGCACCGGCAAGGTCGCCACCCCGGCCGACGCGCAGGAAGTCTGCGGCGCCATCCGCAAGGAGCTCGCCGAACTGGCGAATCCCGAAGTGGCCGCGGGCGTCCGCGTGCTCTACGGCGGTTCGGTCAACGCCAAGAACGTCGGCGAACTGGTCGGTCAGGCCGATATCGACGGCGCCCTGGTGGGCGGCGCGTCGCTGAAGGGTGACGAGTTCGCCACCCTCTCGGCCATCGCCGCCGGCGGTCCGCTGCCGTAACGGTTTCCGTCGCACAGGGCCGGGCATCCCACGGATGCCCGGCCCTTGTCGGCAGAATGACCGGTATGAGCGACTGGAATACGAACATCATCAACGAGTTCCGGGCCAATGCGGGCCGGGTGGGCGGGCCGTTCGAGGGCGCGCCGATGATCCTGGTGCATCACCGCGGCCGCAAGACCGGTCGTGAGCTGGTCACGCCCACCATGTACATGGCCGATGAGCAGGACCCGGCGGTCGTCTACGTCTTCGCCTCCAAGGCGGGCGCGCCGACCAACCCGGACTGGTACTACAACCTCACCACCGCTGGGAAGGCTCAGGCCGAGATCGGCACCGAGACCTTCCCGGTCGTCGTCACCGAGGTGAAGGGCGCGGACCGCGACCGGATCTACGCCGAGCAGGCCCGGCGGTATCCGGGATTCGCGGAGTACGCGGAGAAAACGGCCGGAATCCGGGCTATTCCGGTGCTGGCGCTGCGTCGCGTCTGAGGTCGGTGGACCGGTCGGGCCCGGCCTCGGATGAGGCCGGGGCTCGGCTCGCGGACGGCCGGGCGCGCAGGGCTGCGGCCCGATCGGTGAGGATGCGGTGACGACGGGCGGTCATCGCGTCGGCGGGGGATGCGCCCGAGATGAGGGCCCGGTGGACGGCGTAGGCGTCTTCGAGCGCGTCGCGGGCGCCCACTCCGGCGGCGGGGGTGATGGCGTGGTCGGCGTCGCCGATCAGCAGGATCCGTTCACAGGGCGATGCTGCGTCTTCGAGGGGGATCGTGCGGGCATTGCTGACGTGGACCGACGCGGTGGCGCCCAGGAACGTATCCACGAGCGCGAGGTTGGAGGGACACGCGGCGCGGATGCGATCGGCCCATTCGGATACGGGCCTGACGCCGGACGCGGCACCGCGGTCGGGCAGGGGTGGCGCCACGATGCGGACGAACCACAGGGCCGCCGAATCACCCGGCCGCCAGAGATGGCCGAGCGTGCTGAAAACCCTACCGGTGGAATCTGTTTCGGCGAAGAAGTGCAACGTGGCGGGGGAAGTGGGGAGTTCGACCGGCTCGGTGGTCATGCCGTACACGACGTTGTCGCCGGTGTAGACGGGGACGCGAGTGGGTTCGATGTGGGACCGGACTACCGAATCGATGCCGTCGGCTCCGATCAGTAGGCCATCGGTGACGTCATCGGTGAGTGCCGACCGGGTTACCGCCAGGCCGTAGTGCGTTCGCGCGCCGGACGACTCGACGAAGCCGTGCAGGACGCGCATCAGATTGTGGCGCAACCAGAATCGGTGGCCGCGGCTGGGGGAGGTGCCGTGCCGGCCCGCGCTGTCGGCGTAGGAGAGTCCGCCGGTCAGCGGGTACGACGCGGCCATCAGCGCGTCGGTGTTCACGCCGAGGCCGGTGAGGGCATCGTGGCCGCGGCCGTCGATGAAGAGGAACGCCCCGGCGTCGGTGCGCGCGGACCGCTCGTAGAGCGTCACTTCTGCGCCGCGGCGCGCGAGTGCGCCTGCCAGGGCCGAGCCCGCGATGCCCGCGCCGATGACGGTGGCCATTCGAACCTCCTTTCAGCCGTCCATGATGCGGGGTAATGCTGCGCCCGAACGCGAGTCCGGCCGAATCGCGGCATGTCATGGGCTGTGTCGCCCGTACCTGCCCGGTTTGCGTGGATCGACGGCTAGGTGACTGTGAATCCACTCTTGACAGTAACTGTCATAAAGGGAGATGCTGTCGGTGAGGGAAGGAGGTCTGCGGATGTCACTACGGGAGCGGCAACGGCGGCAGATCCGGGCCGAGATTCAGCGGGCGGCGTTCGAGCTGTTCGCGGCGCAGGGATTCGGCGAGGTGACCACCGAGCAGATCGCGGCGGCCGCGGGGGTGTCGGCCAGTACCTATTTCCGGCATGTGCGCAGCAAGGAGGATCTGCTGCTCGATCCCGTGCGTGAGGGCGGGGCTCGGATCGTGACGCTGCTGGAAGAGCGGGACGAAGCCGAATCCGCGGATGTGGCGCTGGCGCAAGCGATTCTGACTCGATCCACGAGCTCGGCCGCACAGGACCTGGAGCAGTGGCGGGCGGCGTTCCAGACCGCACCGCACCTGCTGGAGCGAGTCGCGCTGATCACGCCGGAACATCGGGCGCGCTTGGTCGAGCTGGTCGCGGAGCGGATGGGGCGGGACGCGGGCCAGGACAGCACCCCGGGCCTGCTGGTGCATCTCATGCTGGCGGCGGCGGAGTTCGGATACCTGCAGTGGCTGCGGAATTCGGCGCATCCGGAGATGTCGCTGGCGGTGTGCGTCGAGGGCGCGCTAGACGCCGTGACCGGGGAGCGCTGGCGCGGCTGAAAAGCCTTGGCGTGTCAGTGAACAGCTTCGAACAGAACGAACAGGGTGAGGAACAATGCAGGACGACAAGGCGACCGGCCAGAGCTTCGATGTGATCGTGGTGGGATCCGGTGCGGCAGGGATGGCGGCGGCGCTGACCGCCGCGAAGCACGGGCTGTCGACGGTGATCGTCGAGAAAGCGGCCTACTGGGGTGGGTCGACGGCGAGATCCGGTGGCGGTGTGTGGATTCCGGGCAACTCGGCACTGCGAGGATCCGCTCCGGCCGATGACCTCGAGGCCGCGCGGGTCTATTTGAAGGACATCATCGGTCCGGGCGTGCCGGCCGAACGCATCGACACCTTCCTCGACCGTGGCGCGGAGGCGTTCGACTTCCTCTCAGCGCACTCGCCGATGCGCATGCGGTGGGTTCCCGGCTATTCCGACTACTACCCCGAGGCTCCGGGCGGCCGCTCGCACGGCCGATCGGTCGAGCCCGCGCCGTACAACGCCACCGGTCTGGGTGCCGAATTGTCCACCCTGGAACCGGATTACGTGCGAGCCCCGAAGAATGTCGTGATCACCCAGGCCGAGTTCCGGCAGCTGCACCTGGGCCTGCGCAACCCGCGCAGCCCGCTGACCGGGGCTCGCGTCGCGGGCCGCTGGCTGGCGGCGACCGTGCTGCGCCGCCGCGTCCTCGCCCGCGGCCAGGCCCTGAGCGCCATGTTGCGCGCGGGTCTGCTGGCGGCGAACGTCCCACTGTGGCTGGAGACGCCGCTGCTCGACCTGCGTACCGAGGACGGCCGGGTCACCGGCGCGGTGGTGCGCCGCGACGGCCGCGAGCTGATGCTCACCGCTCGCCGCGGCGTGATCATCGCGGCGGGCGGTTTCGAGCACAACGAGGCCATGCGCAAGCAGTACCAGCGCGAACCCATCGGCACCGACTGGACCGTCGGCGCGAAGGCCAATACCGGCGACGGTATCCGCGCGGGCGAGAATGCCGGTGGCGCGGTCGAGTTCATGGCCGACGCCTGGTGGGGTCCGTCCATCCCGCTGCCCCGGCTGCCCTGGTTCTGCCTGGCCGAACGCAACCTGCCGGGCAGCATCGTGGTCAACGAGCGCGGCGAGCGGTTCATGAACGAGTGCCTGCCCTATGTGGAGGCGACCCACGAGATGTATGGCGGCGAATACGGCCAGGGTACGGGCCCGGCGGAGAACCTGCCCGCCTGGCTGATCTTCGACCAGCGCTACCGCAACCGCTACCAGTTCGCGGGCGTCCCGCCCCGGCAGCCGCTGCCGGGCCGCTGGTTCAAGTCGGGCGCACTGACCCGCGCCGACTCGCTCCCCGAACTCGCCGAGAAGATCGGCATCCCGGTCGAGAACCTCCGCGCCACGGTGACCCGTTTCAATGAATTCGCCGCCGCCGGAACCGATCCCGACTTCGGCCGCGGCAACAGCGCTTACGACAACTACTACGGCGACCCGCGCAATCGCCCGAACCCGAACCTCGGCGCGCTGGAGACCGGTCCGTATTACGCCGCCAAGCTGGTCCCCGGTGACCTCGGCACCAAGGGCGGCCTGAGCGCCGACACCGACGGCCGCGTCCTGCGCGCGGACGGTTCGGTGATCGAGGGCCTGTACGCGGCGGGCAACGCCAGTGCCCCCGTCATGGGCCACACCTACGCCGGTCCCGGCGCGACCATCGGCCCCGCCATCGTCTACGGCTACCTCGCCGCCCTGCACGCGGCGGGCAAATAGCCGCTCCGGCGTCAGCGCCGGCACCGGGCCGCTGTCGAGCGTGAGAACGGCAGCGGTGGCGGTGGTCGCGGGGCGAGCTGTCGCGCTGCCGCCCAACTGGATTCGATCTACACCGTCCATGCGGTGTCGGCGACGAACACGCGGTGCGGATTCGCGATCCGCCCGACGGATGCCCCCGTGAAGGGTTACCGTCGATAGGGTGTTCGGCATCATCCGGCCCTGCCGTCACCGGTTGGGCGAGGAACTCGGGCGGGCGTGGCTGGCGCAACTGTGCGGCCTGTGCCTGGCTTTGCGGGACGACCACGGTCAGAGCGCCCGCATGGCAACCAATTACGACGGGCTGATCATCTCGGCCCTGGTGGAGGCGCAGTCCACCGCGCCGCCCACGCGCCGAGCGGCCGGGCCCTGCCCGCTGCGCGGCATGCGACGCGCGGATGTCGCCACCGGTGACTGCGTCCGGCTGGCGGCCACGGTCTCACTGGTCCTGGCCGCCGCCAAGGTGCGCGATCATGTCGACGACCACGACGGGGTCGCGGGCACGGCCGGATTCCGTCCTGCCGCCCGGCGGATCGCACAACGCTGGGCCCGTCAGGGTGAATCCACCGGCGCGAGACTGGGTTTCGATACCGGCGTCCTGGTGACGGCGGTGGACCGGCAGACCGAGATCGAGGCCGCCGCCGCGGTGGGCACCCCGTTGCTCACGGTCACCGAACCCACCGAGACCGCCACCGCGGCCGCCTTCGGGCACACCGCGATCCTGGCGGGCCGCCCCGGTAATGTGGCCGCCCTGACCGAGGCCGGCCGATTGTTCGGCCGCATCGCGCATCTGGTCGACTCGGTCGAGGATTTGACCGATGACGTGGCCCGCGGCACATGGAATCCGCTGGTGGCCACGGGTACCGATGTCGCCGAGGCGCACCGGCTGTGCGTCGATGCTGTGCTGGGCATCGAATTGGCTTTGGCGGAAGTGGAATTCACCGATTCGCGGCTGATTCACAAACTGCTGAAACACGAATTGGGTCGCTCGGTGACCCGGACCTTCGGTGGCTCCGCGCCCGCGTGCGCGAATCATGCCGTCATCGCGCCGCGGTCGCGGTGGCGTCGGCGCGGTCCGGACCCGTGGGGCCCACCGCCGGGCTACGGCGGATACGGCCCGGGGCCCGGCTATTACGGGCGCGCGCCGCGTCGCCGGAGCGGTTGCTGCCTGCCGTGCTGTGAAGGCTGCGTGTGCTGCGGTGAGGGCTGCTGCTGTTGTGGCGAGGGCTGTTGCTGCTGCGAGGAAACCTGCTGCGACTGCTGAGGTCGGCGCGGGTGTGGTGAGCCGCCCCCACCGGGTGGGCGGCTCACCACTCGCGTATCAGTGCGACGAGCCCGAGGCGGAGCCGGTCGGGATGAAGCCGCCGATGCTGCCGGTGCTGAAGTTCGAGGAGCCGGACACGGTGGTGGTGGTGTCCAGGGTCCAGGTGCCGCAACCGCTGGTGAAGAAGGCGACATCGGTGGACTTGATCTCGACGGTGGCCTTGCCGCCGACCGCGCCGCCGGCCTCGATGGTGGCGCCGGTGCCGCCCGCGAGCGAGGACAGGCGCGCCCAGGCGCACAGCTGAGTCGCGGTTGTGGTCTTATAGACGCCCGGCTGGATATCGATGCCGACCTTGAAGGTGGAGTCGGAGCCGATGACGGTGGCCAGCGACGCCTCCGCGGTGCCCGCGCCGGCGAGCAGGGCGGCGGCGGTGAGCGCCAGGCCGTTGGCCCAGAGTGCCTTGTTCATGGTGAAATCCTCAGTGTGTGAAACGAGAGCGTTTCGCAGGGTAATGGGTTTCCCATTCGCCGGGAGGGTTTTCCGTAACGTGGCGTAAACGGCCATCGGCGAGATCTGGACATCGGCTCCCGCACACGGCGCGCGACACCGATAATGTGCTGTGTGGCAGGGCAATTCGTTCCCATTCCCGATTGGTTCTCGCGTGACAATCAGGACTGCGGCATCGCCGTCGCCGACCTGAGCGGTCAGGGCGCACTCGACATCGTGGTCCTCATGGTCGACGACCCGGCCGGCCAGAACAGTGGAAGCTACCGCGTCGGCCACCCCCTCGCCGCCGACGGCACGGCCGGGGAGTGGGGACCCTGGCTGGCGGTGCCCGACTGGTGGGGGTGGGAGAACCAGGGCGCGGGCATCGCGGTCGGCGATCTGAACGGCAACGGCCGCCCCGACCTGGTGGTCTTCCTCGTCGACAACCCCGCCGGCCAGAACCAGGGCTACTACCGCATCGGCCGCGACCTCGCCCCCGACGGCGCCGTCACCGGCGGCTGGACCCCTTGGCGGCAGATCCCGGACTGGTACGGCTGGGAGAACCAGGGCGCCGACATCGGCCTGACCAGCATCGACGGCGAACCGGTCCTGGTGGTGCTGACCGTCGACAATCCCGACGGCCAGAACAGCGGCCGATTCCGGCTGGCCAAGGGCCTGGCCGCGGACGGCTCGGTCGGGCAGTGGACGCCGTGGCTCGAGGTGCCCGACTGGTGGGGCTGGGAGAACCAGGGCGCGGGCCTCACCGTCGCCGACCTGGACGGCGACGGCCGCCCCGAGCTCATCGTCTTCACCGTCGACCACCCGCCCAACGGGAACGGCGGGCGGTACACCGTCGGCTGGGGACTGGACGGGACCGGGCATTGCGTGGACGGCTGGAGCCGTTGGTCGCCCGTGCCCGACTGGGGTTTCGCCGCCAACCAGGGCGCGGCCGTCGCGCTGCTGCCCGGCGCGGGCGAGCTCCCGAAACTGGTGGTGGGCACCATCGATCATCCCGCGGGCGGCAACTCCGGCTACCTGCGCGTCCTGGACCTCGATACCGATCTGTCCGCCGCGGCCACCCAAGGCGCTTGGCGCATACTGGATTTCGGCACCGAGGTGAATCCGGTGCACGCGGCGCTGCTGCACACCGGTGACGTCTTGTTCTTCGCCGGATCCGGCAACGATCCGGACCGGCTCGACGCCCACGAGTTCCGCACCCGGGTCTGGCACTACCCGAATCCCGGACTGGCCGCGCCCGCCACGCCCATCGACCTGTTCTGTTCCGGACAGGCGTACCTGCCGGACGGGCGGGTGCTGGCCGCGGGGGGAACCGGGCAGTACGACCCGTTCTTCGGCCTGCGCGACACCCTGATCTTCGATCCGGCGACGCTCACGTGGACCGCGCAGCCCGATATGGATTACGGGCGTTGGTACCCCACCCTGACAGCGCTGAAAACCGGGGAGGTGGTGGCTGTTTCGGGTCTCGGCGCGGACGGGTTCCTGTCGCAGACACCGGAACTGTTCGATCCCGAGAAGCTCACCTGGTCGAAACTGCCCGTGCCCGGTCCGATCCCGATGTACGCGCATCTGGTGCTGCTCGCCGACGGCCGCATCTTCTACACCGGCGGGCAATACGGCACCAATAACGGGATGCGGCCCTCGATCTGGGATCCCGTGCTCGGTTCGGTCACCGAGGTGCCCGGCCTCTACGATCCCGAATCCCGCAGCCAATCGACCAGCGTGCTGCTGCCGCCCGCGCAGGCGCAGCGGGTCATGATCCTCGGCGGCGGCACCGTCGACGCGCACGGCCCCGGAATGGCATTGTCCGACACGCGCATCGCCGACCTGAGCGCCGCCGTACCCGCCTACCAGGCGGGTCCGCCCATGACCTACGCCCGCATGCACGTCTGCGCGGTGGTGCTGCCGGACCGCACCGTGCTGGCCACGGGCGGTTCGGCGATGGAGGAGATGGCCGACGCGGTCCCGCCCAGCGGGGAGATCTACGACCCCATCGCGGAAACCTGGACCCCGACCGCCCCGCAGCGGGTGGCGCGGCTGTACCACTCGGTGGCGCTCCTGACTCCCGACGGCACAGTGGTGACGGCCGGATCGAATCCGCAGCGCAAGACCGAGGAACTGCGCATCGAAGTGTTCTGGCCGCCCTACCTGTTCCGGGGCGCTCGACCGGAATTCGAGATGACTTCGGGCACAGCGGAATACGGTGCGACCCTGACGCTGACCACGTCGGCCGCCGTCCGCGAGGTGAGCCTCATGCATCCCACCTCGTGCACCCACTCCTGCGATAACAATCAGCGCCTGATCGATCTGCCGATCACCGCGACCGGGGCCGACACGGTCTCGGTGGCCATGCCCTCGAATCCGGCGTTGGCGCCGCCCGGCTGGTACCTCGTGGCGGTCGTGGACACCGACGGGATTCCCTCGGTCGGCCAATGGCTGCGACTGGGGGTGGCCGCGCCTTCGCCGGTGTGACCGCGAACGGGAGCCGCCGGACTACCGTGGAAGTATGACCGCGGAGTACGAGTACCTGCTCGTCAAAACCGATGGTGACACCGTCACCATCACCATGAACCGGCCCGATCGGCGTAATGCGCTGTCGGCCGATCATCTGTCCGAACTGCTCGCGGCGTTCCGGGCGGCGGGGGAGACCGACGCGTCCGGCATCGTGCTGGCCGCGGCCGGGCCCGTGTTCAGCGCGGGCCATGATTTCGCGGATGTCGCGGCGCGGGACCTGCTCGGTGTTCGCGATCTGCTCACGTTGTGCCAGGCGGTCATGACCACCCTGGAAGAGGTTCCGCAGGTGGTGATCGCGCGGGTGCAGGGGCTCGCCACCGCGGCTGGTTGTCAGCTCGTCGCCTCCTGTGACCTGGCCGTCGCCGCCGACTCCGCGGGCTTCGCGCTGCCCGGTGGCAAGGGCGGCTGGTTCTGCCACACCCCGGCGGTTCCCGTCTCGCGGTCCATCGGCCGAAAGCGCTTGATGGAGCTGGCGCTGACCGGCGATGTGATCGATGCTCGGACCGCCGTCGACTGGGGTTTGATCAATTACGCGGTACCGGCCGCCGAGCTCGACACCGCCGTCGCAGACCTGCTCGGCCGGGCCACGCGGGGGAGTCGCGCCAGCAAGGCGCTAGGCAAGCGCACCCTCTACGCGCAGCTCGACCGCCCCGAGGCGGACGCGTACACGCTCGCGCGGGAAGTCATGGCCGCCGCCTCCCAATTGCCCGGCGCGAGTGAAGGAATGGCCGCCTTCCTGGAGAAGCGCTCGCCTGTCTGGCCCGATTGACGGGGCGAGGCCGACCATCGCGCTCAGTCGCGTCTCGGCTGATTCAGATCACGGGTATCCAAGTCTGTAGATATTGCAATCTGAATATGGATTGCGAAAATGTCGCGGCTGCCGCGAGACCCGGCGTGAGTTCCGCGGGCAACCGCGGCTACGAGGATGCGGCCGAGCCGAATCGGGCTGCGAACGCGGCACGATTGGCCGAGACGGGGGAGCGGTCCCACACCGCGAAGACGACCCGCTCGAAGGCGGCGCCGTGCGCGCGCAGCGCGAGGTCGAACGCTTCGGCGACCTCGTTCGGGTCATTGCGGAACACGCCGCAACCCCAGGCGCCGAGCACCAGTTCGCGCACCCCGTGATGGGCGGCGACGGCCAGTACTCGGGTGGCGCGTTCGGCGAGGAGGCCGCGCACATCGACCGGGTGGCCCGAACGGTCCGCGAGCGCACCGGCATTCGGGGCGGGCGAGGTCAGGAAAGAGGTCGTGAACGGGTGCGGGTCGAGTTCGCCGCGGTCGTCCCGGATGACCGGGACCTCGGGAGCGTAGATGACGCGATGGCTGTAGCCCAGGTCGTCGGAGGCGCGGTGGGCTTCGTAGTAGCGGGGTGCCTCGAGCAGGCACCGGTAGAGCAGTGCGCTGCGGCAGAGATCCTCTTCCTGGGCGCGGGCGCCGCGAATGTAGCCGCCGCCGGGGTTGCGAGCGGACGCGAAGTTGAGTACCGCCAGGCGTTTTCCGCCTTCGGTGTGGAGTCGGCGCGCGGCTTGGACGCTGCCTTCGGCGGTGACCTCGGGGCGTCCGGTGAAGGGTCCGGTGACCGGTGTGCCGAGGTCTTCCTCGGGCTCGTGGCAGAGGGTCCCGGCGCGAGCCTGGGTCAGCGGGGCGCTGATGTCGACGAGGGTCCCGTCGCTGGTGTGGTAGCTGCCGAGCGTGGCGATCTGCTCGTTCTCGGTGGCGATTTGTCGTGGGCTGGTGGTCATTTCGCCGACTCTACGGCCCGGTTCCGGAACCGTCATCCGAATTTTAGTCGCTGACACCAATACTGGTCGGCGCGGTGGGAGAACCGGAAGTGTCGGGCCCGCCGCCTACGATGTGGCCATGAGCGGCTCCCAGCGTTTGCGGATCGTCCCGTCGCAGTTCGCGGTGGATCATCTGCCGAATTCGACGTTTCCGGAGGACGACGAGTGGATCGCGCTGGTGCGAGCGCCGGAGGGGCTCACCGTGATTCGTGAGGCGCCGGCGTGGGCCGAGGGGGAGACCTGGAAGGGCTTCTACGGCATCGACGCCGGGAGTCTGAACTCGCCCGGCACGCTGGCCGCGCTGATCGGGCCGCTGGCGGAATCGTCGATCCCGGTGTTCGTCGCCTCGACCTTCCATGCCGATCTCATCCTGGTTCCGGCGCATCGGCTGGAGGAGGCGTCGGCGGCTCTGCGGGACGCGGGGCACCGCCTGGCGGAGTGAGGCCGCTCCCGGCGCGGCTCGGCGGACCCGGACAACGCCAAATGTTGTGAGGTCGTGCCACCCACATTACTGTCTACGTACGTAGAACGTACGAATGGCGCGCCGAGGTGAGGAGACGTCGGACGTGAGTGCACGAGGCTTCGGCGATCTGGAATCCGTCATCATCGAACGGATCTGGGATCGCCCCGAGAAGACGACGGTTCGCGAGCTGTTCGACGAGCTGGCCGCCGAGCGCGACATCGCGTACACCACCGTCATGTCCACCATGGACAACCTGCACCGCAAGGGCTGGCTGGAGCGTGAGCGGGTCGGCAAGGCCTACCGCTATTGGGCCAGTCTCAGCCGCGAGGAGTACAGCGCGCGGCTCATGCGCGAGGCGCTGGGCAGCGGCGGCCGTTCGGAGTTGGTGCTCGCGCATTTCGTGGAGCAGATGAGCGCGGAGGAGTCCGAGGGACTGCGCGCGGCGCTGCGGAAGTTCACGCGCGGCAAGCGCTGATCGTCGGGGGCCGGTGGCCCGGCCTGTCGTAGGCGCGGCGCGAGTTCGGCGTGTCGGGCGTTTCGATGGCGCGAACCCCATGCGTGTCCTGTCCTTTTGCTCCGTATTCGCCTCGCGCGGACGTGAACCCGGTCACGGGGTTGCTACGAACTACGTACGTAGATAGTAGATTGTTTCGAGAGCGTGTCAACCAGGTTCCGGCGCGATGACCTCGCACGGCGCCAGGGCCGCTCGACCGGTGAAAGTGACGGCGCAACAGTCGAATTCGGGCAGGAGGTGGCGGCGTGAGCCGTGGCAGCGGTTCGGGCCGGTTCCTGTGGGGACTGCTGTTCGCCGTGCTGGTACTGGTCGCCGCGATCACCGACTGCGCCGCCGGGGCGGGCGCCGACCATTCGCCCGGATTGAGCCATGCCCAGACCGCCGGAGTCTCCGGCGAGCCGCTGGGCGGCGAATCCGCACACTGTGACCCGCATGTCGAGCACGCCATCCGTTCGGTGTCACCCGGCGAGGAGCATGCTCCGGAGTTCACCGCCGAACGGATCGCGGTCGAGGTCGGTCTCGCGAACCAAGGTGTCGCCACCGCCGTCCACGGGGTGCGCGGACCGCCGGGAGGTGCGGTCGGCGGCCGATTACTGCTGACGCGCTTGTGTATCGCCCGACGCTGATCGGTCAGCGGCAGGCCGGGGCCCAGCGCCCGCGGCCGGAGTCCGTTGCCGTGCACGTCATTCCGCCCCCCGTGGCGATCCGATACCGAAAGCGACAGTCATGGACCGAGGTCTGCTCGACGAATTCGACATGCTCACCACCAGCTCCGGCTTGCCCGTACTGGCCCGCGAACCGCGCGCCCTGGTCGGCAATACGCCGGTCCTGTGGGTGGGCGAGCCCTTCGCGCCGGCCGGGCGCGGCTTCTGGGCCAAACTCGAAGGCCGCAATCCGGGCGGCATGAAGGACCGGCCCGCATTGCACATGGTGCGTCGTGCCCGCGAGCGCGGCGAGCTCGCACCCGGCGCGCGGATCATCGAATCATCCAGTGGCACTCTGGGTCTGGGGTTGGCCCTGGCCGGGCTGGTGTACGGGCACCCCGTGACGGTGGTGACCGATCCCGGCCTGGAACCCATGGTCGCCCAACTGCTCGCGGCCTACGGTGCGAGGGTGGACCTGGTGCGGGAACCGCATCCGGACGGCGGCTGGCAGCAGGCGCGCCGTGACCGCGTCGCCGAGCTCCTGGCGGCGGAGCCGGGTTCCTGGTGCCCCGACCAGTACAGCAACCCCGACAACGTGGACGCCTATGAGTCCCTCGCGCGGGAGCTGATCGAGCAGCTGGGCGGCGTGGACGTGCTGGTGTGCGCTGTCGGGACCGGCGGCCACTCCGCCGGCATCGCGCGCGCCCTGCGCCGCACCGATCCCGCGTTGTCGCTGATCGGCGTGGACACCGTGGCCTCCACCATCTTCGGTCAGCAGGCCGGTCCCCGCCTCATGCGCGGGCTCGGGTCGAGCATCCATCCGCGCAATGTCGACTACGCCGCCTTCACCGAAATCCATTGGGTCGCACCGGCCGAGTCGGTGTGGGCCTGCCGGACCCTGGCCTCGGGCTACCTGTCCAGTGGCGGCTGGAGCGTCGGCGCGGTCGCGCTGGTGGCCGGGTGGGCGGCCCGCACCCAGCCTGAGGGCACCCGCATCGCGGCCGTCTTCCCGGATGGTCCGCACCGCTACTTCGACACCGTCTACAACGACTCCTATTGCGCCGCACACGGTCTGCTGGACGCGGGCCAACCGGCGGGTCCCGATGTGATCGCCCATCCCCGCGAGCGGCAGGTCGAACGATGGACCCGCTGCACGACCGTCATCGACCCCCGCATACCCGAGCGCGCGCGTGACGCGACCCCGGGACCGCTGTCGTGAGTGTCCTGGCTAAGTTTCGCGGGTTCGACAGGGCGGCCCAGCTGCTCATGGTCAACCAGTTCGGCATCAATCTGGGCTTCTACATGCTCATGCCCTACCTGGCCGGATACCTGTCCGGCCCCCTCGGGCTGGCGGCGTGGGCGGTCGGGCTGGTGCTGGGGGTGCGCAACTTCTCGCAGCAGGGCATGTTCCTGGTGGGCGGCACGCTGGCGGATCGGCTGGGGTACAAGCCGCTGATCGTGGCCGGATGTCTGTTGCGGACAGCGGGTTTCGCGCTGCTGGCGTTCGCCTCGGATCTGCCGAGCCTGATCATCGCCTCGGCGGCGACGGGTTTCGCGGGCGCGCTGTTCAATCCGGCGGTGCGCGCTTATCTCGCGGCCGAGGCGGGGGAGCGGCGGGTGGAGGCGTTCGCGGTGTTCAACGTCTTCTATCAGGCCGGGACCTTGGCGGGCCCGCTGGTCGGATTGGCGTTGCTGGCGTTGGATTTCCGGGTGACGGCGGCCGCGGCGGCGGTGGTGTTCGCGGCGCTGACCGTCGCCCAGTTGTTCGCGTTGCCCGCGCGCCGCGCGGCCGAGTCCGCCGTGCGGACCTCGGTGCTCGAGGATTGGCGCACGGTGGTGGCGAATCGCCGGTTCGTGGCGTTCGCGGCGGCCATGGTCGGCTCGTATGTGCTGTCGTTCCAGGTGTATCTGGCGCTGCCGTTGCAGGCGGAATACCTGGCGGGGGACCGGGCGCAGGCGGTGACCTCGGCGTTGTTCGTGATCTCCGGTGTCGTGGCGGTCGCGGGCCAGTTGCGCATCACGGCCTGGTTCCGCGGCCGGTGGGGGACCGGACGCGGTCTGGTGGTGGGGGTGGCGCTGCTGGCGGTGTCGTTCCTGCCGTTGGCGATCGTGCCGTCGAGCGGGATCTTCGGTGACGCGGTGGCGCTCGGCGCGCTGCTGCTGGCGGCGGTGGTGCTGGCGGTGGGGACGGCGGCGGTGTTCCCGTTCGAGATGGACACCGTGGTGTCGCTGTCGGGAAGTCGGCTGGTGGCCACGCATTACGGCTTCTACAACACCGTCGTGGGCATCGGAATCCTGATCGGCAACCTGGTCACGGGCGCGCTGCTGGGCGCGGCGCACGCCGCGGGCGCGGAGTGGGCGGTCTGGCTGGGATTGGTGGTGATCGGCGCGATCGCGGCCGTGGCGCTGGCGGTGCTGGACCGTTCGGGACGCGAGCCCACGCGCGGCGGCCGCCATCGTAAACGCCCGTCGCACGGGATGCCCCCGTCCGGCCGGGTGGTCGATTACCCGACCCAGCCGCTGTCGGCCCGGCGCTGACATCGCCCACTGTCAGGTCAGGCAGACCTCGATGCCGATGGTGGCCGCGATGAGCGCGGCCACCGGAATGAGCATGGCGGTCAGGGTGGCGGCCACGGCCGCGGTGCGCGAGTGGGACCGGGCGACATCGGCCGGTTCGGACAGTCGCCGCACACGGGAGCGCAGCACCGCGTGGGTGGTGTCGGACTGTTCGGGCAGCGCGGCCATGGTGAGCAGGGCCTGCAGGACCGTGTCGCGGCCGTGGATGCGCGCGGCCGCGTCGTCGGCCAGCATTTCCAGCAGGCGCGCCACCTCGGCCGCGCCGATGGTGAACAGGTCGACCCGCGGCAGCACGGTGGCCAGGCCGCGGGTCAGGCTGAGCAGCAGGTGGTGGCGTCCGGTCAGGTGGGCGCGCTCGTGGGACAGCACCGCTTCGAGGTGGTGGTCGTCGAGGGCGGTGAGCACGCCGCGGCTGACCACGATCGTATGGGGTTTGCCCGCAACGCAATACGCGGCGGGATGATCCACGTCGAGGATCACGGCGTCCAGTTCGGGGTGGTGGCGTCCGGCCAGGCGGGCCATGCGCGCGTGCTCGAGTGCGCTGCGGTGCGATCGCCACAGGGTGGTGGCGAGCCGGAACGCGACCACCAGGCCCGCGAGGGCCGCGAAGAAGGACAGGATCAGCAGGCCGGTCTGCAGGTGGCGCCCGTAGTGGCCGATCGCCGCGTCGTGCAGGTGTAGGAGGCAGGTGTCGAGGAAGCGGGCCGGCAGCACCGAGATCTTATGGGTGCCGATGTCGACCACGATGATGGTCACCGTCACCGTCCATGCCAGCAGGGTCGAGATCATCACCGCCACCCACGCCGCGACCGCGATGCGCGGTGCGGCCCCCGACGCGCTGATCCGCCGCAGCACCCGGGGCGCGAGCACCGCGACCGCGAAGCCGTACAGCAACAGACAGACGGCGACACTCATCGGCCCACCCGCGATCGCGCGGCCCGCATCCGATCTCCTCCCGTGGAATCCGCCCGAGTGTAGGGGGCAAAACTGAGGACAGCCTTACTGTCGCGCGCGAGTTTGCGAATCGTGTGCGGGTCGCCACGTGCCCCTTGCGGGCGGTCCCGCGTCTACGGTATTACGTATCTACGTAGTTGATACGTAGATGGGCTGGGTGTCGTCCTCCGACGGCACCGGGGCGCCGACCGGAACCGGCGTCGACCACGGGCGGGGCCGGGCTTCCAAGCGAGCAGGCCCGGCTCCGTCCGTGGTCACCGGCGCGCGGCCAGCAGGCTCAGCGCGCCCGCCTCGATCGCATCCTCGTCCAGTAGCACCGACGATGCCGCCGGGCCCAGCGGCACGAAACTGTCGGCACTGGTGACCCGGGCGAGCCCGCCGTCGAATCCGGCGTCCAGCAGCGCCGCGCACACCGCCTCGGAAACGCCTCCGCTGCGGCGGGTTTCGTCGGCGACCAGCACCCACCCGGTGGCGCGGGCATGGTCGAGGAGATCCTCCACCGGCAGCGGGGCCAGCCAGCGCAGGTCCAGCACCCGGGCGTGGATGTCGCGCTCGGCCAGTCGCCGCGCCACCCGCAGGCTCATCGGCACCCCGTTGCCGAAACTCACGATGGTCAGGTGCGTGCCCGTGCCGTGGACCCGGGCCCGGCCGATCTCGGCATGGCGCACAACGGAAATCGGCGCGAGCCAGCCGCCGTCGCCGTCGCGATGCAGGTCGCGGGTGTGATAGAGGGCGATCGGCTCCACGAACACGCACACCCGGCCGTCCACCCGCGCCGCCGCCACACACGTGCGCAGCATCGCCGCGGCGTCGTCGGCGCGCGATGGCACCGCCAGCACCAGACCGGGGATATCCCGCAGCGCGGCAAGGGAATTGTCGTTGTGGAAGTGACCGCCGAAGCCCTTCTGATACGCCAGACCCGCGATGCGCACCACCACCGGATTGCGATAGCGGCCGCCGGAGAAGAACGACAGCGTCGCCGCCTCGCCGCGCAACTGGTCCTCGGCATTGTGGACGTAGGCCAGGTATTGGATCTCCGGGATGGGTACGAAGCCCGCCAAGCCCGCGCCGAGCGCGGTGCCCAGCACGCTCTGCTCGTCGAGCAGGGTGTCGAAAACCCGTCGCACGCCGAAACTTTGCTGCAAGCCCTTGGTGACTCCGTACACCCCGCCCTTGCGGCCCACGTCCTCGCCGAACACCAGCACGTCCGGGTCGCGGGCGAGCAGGTGCGCCAGGGTCTGATTCACCGCCTGGGCCAGGGTGAGCGGGTCGCCGTGCCCCGACTCGGGGCCCTCTGTGCCGCGCAGGGCGTCGGTGCGGACCGCCGCGGGCCGCGCGGGAGCCAAGGGGGCCTGTATTTCGGCGGCCGAGCCCAATTTCGGTTCGTGCCAGGCACTGTCGGCGGCCTTGGCGACCTGTTCGGCGATCTCGTCGTAGCGGGCCAGGATCGCGCCCGGGGTCGCCACCCCGGCGGTGACCAGCAGCCGGGCGGTCGCGGCCAGCGGGTCGCGGCGTAGATCGGCGGCCATGTCGGCCGGGCGCCGGTAGGCCGATTCGACATCGGAGCCCGCGTGGCCGAGCAGCCGCACCGTGCGCAGGCGCAGGAAGGCCGGTGTGCGGTGGGCGCGAACATGATCGGCGGCCGCGGTCGCCGCCGCCAGCGCCGCGGGCAGGTCCGCGCCGTCGGCGTCGAAGTACGCCAGGCCGGGGCGTGAGCCGTAGGCCTGTTCGATCCAGGTGCGCGGGGTGGGCACGCTGATGCCCAGGCCGTTGTCCTCGCACACGAACAGGATCGGCATGGGCACGCCCTGGTGGGCGGTGTGGATCGCGGTATTGATCGCCCCGGCGGCGGTCGAGTGATTGGCCGAGGCGTCGCCGAAACTGCACACCACCACCGCGTCGGTGGGCCATTCGGTGCGCAGCCCCAGCTGTGCGGCCCGCCCCAGCGCGAAGGCCAGGCCGACCGCGCGCGGCAGATGCGAGGCGATGGTGGAGGTCTGCGGGATGATGTGGGCGGGCTTGCTGCCGAAAACCTTGTGCCGCCCACCGGAAATCGGGTCGGCGGCCGCCGCGGTCACGCCCAGCAGGACGTCGCGGATCGGGTCCAGGCCCGGGACCTGCCGGGTGCGGTGCACGAAGAACGCGCCCGAGCGATAGTGCAGCAGCGCCGGATCGGTGACCCGCAGCGCTGCCGCGACCGCGGCATTGCCCTCGTGCCCGGCCGATCCGATGCTGTAGTAGCCGTGCCCGTCGCGGCCCAGCCGCCGTGCGGCCAGATCCAGGTGCCGGGAGGTGGCCTGGGAGTCGAACAGCGCCAGGGCGAGCTCACCGGTGAGTCCGGAGGCGGTGTCGATCGTTTCCCCCTGCGCGCGAGCCGGTCCCGGTGTCGCCGCGGCGACCTCCGTGCGAAACCACTGATCCAGATCCGCTTCGCGGTCGTTGATGACGCCCTCCCATATGCCCTATAGGTCGCGTACGCCGGGAACTCAGCGTAGAGGTGACGCGGCGCCACCTGCGGCAACATCCGATCCCTCGGCCAGTCCGTCCAGCCTGCCGCGAATCGGCGCGGCCGGGGACCATTTCGCGAAGATGTCGCCGGACGGCGGGGAGGGGACCGCCCGGCGACATCACCTCGTTACTTGCTCGAGCCGGTGCCGCCGAGCAGGGAGCCGAGGCTGCCGGTCCCGCTGCCGGTGTCGACCCCGCCCGCGGCGGTGGCCACCACGACCGAGGCCCGGTCCGAGGACGCGTTCACGGTGCCCTGGCCGGAGTACTCGGCGGTCAGCGTGCGCTGGCCCGCGGTGGCCGGAGTCCACTGGATGGTGGCGGTGCCGTCACCGGAGACCTGCGCGGTGCCGACCACGGTGTTGCCGTCCTTGAAAGTGACACTGCCACCGGCAGTTCCGGGCTTCACCGTCGCGGTCACCGCCACCGCCTTACCGACCTGCGCGCCCGAGACCGGGGACAGGGTGGTGGTGGAGTCGGTGTTCTGGGCCGGGGCCTCGGCCACGGTGACCTGCGTGGACGTGGTGGAGCCGGTGACGCCGTCGCGGCCGGAGAAGGTCGCGGTCAGGGAGTGCGCGCCCGCGGTGGCCGGGGTCCACTGGTAGGCGGCGGTGCCGTCGTTGCCCACCGGGACGACCGCGAGGGAAGCGTCGCCGTCACGGATCTCGACGGTGCCGCCCGCCGCGGCCGGGCTCACCGTGGCGGTCAGCGTGGTCGCCTTGCCGACCTGCGCGCCCGAGGCGGCGGTCAGGCTCACCGTCGAGGTCTGGTTCTGCTCGGACACCTGCGCGGTGATCGTCGCCGAGGCCGACCCATTGGCGGCCGCGGTGCCCGCGTACTTCGCGGACAGGCCGTGGTCGCCCTTCACCGCGGGGGTCCACTGGAAGGTCGCGGTCCCGGCCGCGTCCAGCGCCCCGGAGCCGATCTTCGTTGTGCCGTCGAAGAAGTCGACCGGGTCACCCGCCGCGCCGCCGGTGACGGTCGCGGTCAATGTGGTCGCCACACCGACGCGCGCGTTCTGCACGGGGGCCAGCGTGGTGGTGGTCGCGTTCTTGCCGACCGTGATCGAGGGGCCCTTGGTGCCGTAATTGCCCGAACCGAGCGACCCGCCGTAATCCATGCCGCTGGTCAGCGCCGCGCCGCGCGCGCAGTCGTGTCCGACCTTGTACTGCACGGTGAAGATGGGGGAGCGGTGGAAGCCGGGGCGGTTCTGCACGGACCACTCGGTGACCCCGAACGACACGCGCACGTAGCCGTAGCCATTGCCCTCGTCGGCATTGACCTCGGGATTCGCGTACGGGTAGTCGCCGTCATTGCCGGTCATCTTGGCCGAGCCCGCCACATAGGTCAGGCACGCCGCGTGCCGGTCCTTGATGTTGTAGAGGAACTCGTCGGTCCAGCTGGTGCGCTCGAACTTGGTGCTGACCGTGACGGTGTCGCCCTCGGCGGGAGTGGTGTTGCTGACGGTGCGGGTGAACTGCGAGGAGCCGTCGCTCCAGGTGATCGTTCCCGGGTCCGCCTGGGCCGCGCCCGCGCCGAACAGCGCCAGCGCGCCCGCCGCCGTGGTGGTCGCCGCGCAGGCGGCCATACCGCGCGCAATAACTCTGTGTGCCATGGATTTCCTAGATGTTCGATGGTCTACGCCCGCGGAGCTGGTCCTCGGCGTGGAAATGAACATTAGGGTCGTCGGGCCGCAGAGCTGAAACATTGAAATGCCGTTAGTTCACAACATTCCGTTGTCAGTCGACCATGCATAAAAGACCATGTAGCGCAGGGCTTTCGGGCAATGGCACAAAGCGTCAGCCCGGCCACGAACCCTTACTCATCAGCTCCGCGATCAAGGCGGCGATATTCCACGCATCGTCCCCACCACGATGATGTGTTCCCTCCAACGCCAGCCCGGACAGCCGCAGCGCGCCCGCCATGCCGTAGGGGCGTTTGGTCTCGTGCGCCGCGGAGAACGCCAGTTTGGCATTGGTGTGCTTGCGACCGAACGGATAGCGCACACCTGTGCCCTGGCATTGCGCGGTGAACTGTTTGCGGTCGTAATCGCCCCAACTGGCCCACGGCCGCGAATCGGCGTGAAATTCGGTGCGCAGCCGTTCACACGCCTCGGCGAAAGTAGTGCCCGTACTCACCTGTTCGGGAGTGAGTGTGGTCAGGCTCGTGCAGAATTCACTCACCGCCGAATGCTCGGGCCGCACCAGAATGCTGTGCTTGCTCACCCGTTCCCTGGTCACGGTATCGAGCACGCACACCCCGATTTCGATGATCTCGCTGGGCTGTCCCGGCGGGTTCGGTCCCGCCCAGCAGGTGGCCTCCACATCCACCACATTCAGGAATCTCGTAGTCGTCATGGAATCGGACGCTAGCGCGCCGATACCGTCCGGCGACAATGATTTTCGCCGGACCCGGTCTCACTCGGCGCGCAGTTCGATTCCGGCGCCATTACCCGCGTTACGCAGGGTCAGCACGTCGGAATCGATGGTGGCCTCGGCTTTCCCGTCCAACGCCTCGAGGACCTGCCGCTCGACCTCCATGATCTCGGGGGCGCACATCATGCGGGTGGTGGCGATGGAGAAGGTGACGTCCTCGCCGTCGATCGCGGCGGTGCCGGTCATCTGATTGCAGCCCGCGCTGCCGGAGACCTTGCCGTCGGGGGTGATCGTCAGGGTGGGGCGAACCTCGTCGAGAGTGGCCGAACGGATCTTGGCCTGCGTGCGCAGCAGGGTGGTCACGACCCAGGTGGTGCCGACCAGCGGCTTGTCGGGGTGGGCGACCTCGCGGTCGAGCATGGTGACCGTGGAGCCGCTGCCCTTCACCGTGAGCGTGTCGCCGGACAGGGTCCAGGTGGGCTGGGAA
Source organism: Nocardia sp. CA-145437 (assembly GCF_050956485.1). Classification (NCBI taxonomy): domain Bacteria; kingdom Bacillati; phylum Actinomycetota; class Actinomycetes; order Mycobacteriales; family Nocardiaceae; genus Nocardia; species Nocardia sp. CA-145437. The sequence goes on from NZ_CP191204.1 coordinate 3,232,957, forward strand.
CGCAGCAGGGCACTCTGCCATTCGTCGGCGCCCGCCAGATCGCCGGGGCACGCCATCAAGGTCGACGACAGCTCGCCGACCTGCATCGTAGTGCCCTGCAGGTCGACCGAACCGTTGGCGGTATTGCAGCCCGAGGACGCCGAGACCCGGCCCTCGGTGAAGGTCAGCGTCAACGGCCCGCCGCCCGGGATCGGGGTCCCCGACACCGCCGTCGAGACGAACGTGCGACCGGCCAGCGAGGCGGGCGGCGTCTCGTCCCCGCCGCCGCCCGACGAACATCCGGCGGCGGCCAGGGCGGTCAGTGCGAGCAGGATCGAAACCCGGGTTGCCGGCATGAACCCGATCGTACGGCCGCTACATCGGCATCCCGAGCGCCGACGCGAGGGTCTGCCCGATCGTGTTCACGAACGCGCCGACCGCGCCCGGGTCGAGAATGCCGGAATACACATCGCGGTTGTGGCAGCCCTGCGGCGCGGGGACGCCATGGAGGCGGTCATCGATCCACAGCGCCGCGCTCGCGGTATTCGACACCGCCGCGATGCCGTGCTCGCTGAACAGATCACGCGTGTACTGCACCCGGGCGCTCGGGTCGTGGCAGTAAATGTCATACGTGTTGTTGACCGCGTTGAGCGGCATCACCTCGTCGAAAGTGCCCTCATAGATATAGAGCGGCGCGAGCGGCGTCCCGCGGCGGCCCAGACTCAGCTCGTCGAGCACCGGCTGCACCTCCGGCGCCAGCATCGGATCACCGGGATAGTCGAACAAGCCCTTGATGTTCACGAACGGGAACGCCGCGAATTGCAGCGCCACGCACTGGTTCTCGTGCACCAGCCGAGTGGCCTTGCCCAGCGGGTTCATATGGTCGGCGATGAAGCGATCCACCTGCGGATACTCCCGCGCCACGCCGAACAGGCCGCCCAGCACCGCGCCGCCGAAGCTCGACGTGCCGTTGTTGTAGTCGATGGCCGCGCGGATATCGGCCATCAGCCCGCCCGCCGCCGCCCCGGTCAGCGTGAGCTCGGGCGCGTAGGTGGGCTGCAACTCCGCGGCGTGCGCGGTCGGGATCGCGCCGCCCGAGTAGCCCCACAACGCGACCCGGGTGTCGGTGCCCGGCAGGCCGGCCGGATCGAAGCGCTCCGCGGCGCGAATCCCGTCGAGAGTGATCCGCCCGCCCAGCGGGCCCACCGCGTACGCGGCGTTCGGGCCCTCGTGATCGGGGATCACCACCGCGTGCCCGAGCTGCAACATGGCCTGCACCTCCACGAATTCGGCCTCCATCACCGGATTCAGTGGATTGGGCAGCGAACCCACGCGGAGCGTGTAGGAGGGTGCGCAGTTTACCGACAAGGAGTCCTCGGCCATCTGGAACGAGACCAGCCCGCGCTGCACGCTCGGTGCGGGCCGATGCGGCACGACCACCGTCGCCACCGCCGCGATCGGCTCGCCCCGGGTGTTCGTGCTGCGATACGACAACTGCCAGGCATCGGCATTGAGCGGCAGCAGCCACACATTGGCGAGGGTCACCTGCCGCGCCGCCAGGATCTCTCCCGGCTGCGCGGCCGCCACCCGCGCCGGATCCGGTTGGTAGAAGCCCGGATCCAGATATGGCGGCGCCGGCGGGATCGGGAACGGCAGGTTCGGTTGCACCGGCACCGGATCGGCGCCCGCGGTCACCGTCGGGCAGAACGCCACGGTCATTCCCGCCGCGATCGCCGCACACGCCCTCGCGATCGTCCTGGTCCCCGTCATATCGCACTCCTCCACGCCGCTGCGGCGGCCGCGTACCCACCCGCCCAAGAAAGAGAGTGGGTATTTCCTAAGTTGCGCGGCGACCATATGCCGCCTGCGGCGAATGTGTCAACGGTCACCGTGGTCCGGATATTTGCTGCCCGTGTTCACGGGGCAGGATGGGATGTCGTGAGCGAAGTTTCCCGCCCGCGGCGCACCCAGCAGGAGCGCCGGGCAGCCACCGTGGCCAAGCTGGTGGACGCCACCATCGCGGCCATCGGTGAGGTCGGCTACCAGCGCACCACCGTGCAGGAGATCTGCGGCCGCGCCGGACTATCGGCCGGGGCCATGTTCCGTCAGTTCGACACCCGCCTGGACCTCATCGTGCGCACCGCCGAGGAGATTTTCGCCCGCCAGCTCATCGGCTACCGCGTCACCATGGAACAGCTTGGCGCCCAGGACAATCCACTCGACGTCGCACTGCGGTTCCTGCGCCAGGCCCAGCAGTCCAACCTCACCCACGCGCTGCGCGAGATCTTCCTGGCCGCCCGCTCCGACACCGAACTGCGCGACCGCGTCGCACCCATCGCCGAGAACTACTACCGCGAGATCGTGGCCGCCCTCGACGCCAGCGGCGTCCTCGCCGACTTCCCCGCCGACCTGCGCGAATCCATCTTCTTCATGATGCTGCACCTTTTCTCCGGCGAGGCCGTGGTGCGCGGGGTGTATCAGCGCCCCGATCTCGATGTCGCGATCCTGCGTCTGGTCGAGGACATGCTGGCGGTTTACTCCCGGCACACCACACCGCCGAGTTGACCTTGCCGCTACGTCAACTCCTACCGTCGAGCCCATGAGCGAACACCCCGACATCGACCGCACCATCTACCCCATGCCCATGTTCGCCACCTTCCAGGTGCGCGACATCGCCGCCACCACGGCGTTCTACGAGGCCGCCGGATTCATCGCGCTGGCAACCATTCCCGGCGACAACGGTCCCGTCGTGGTGCACCTGCGCCGCATGAAGTACCAGGACCTGCTGCTCGTCCCCGGCGAACCCGTCCCCGGCAGCACCATCGTCAGCTTCTCCGCGGGCGGCGAGGACCTCGCGACCCTCGCTTCGACCCTGCGCGAGCACGCCTTCCCCGGCGTGACGATCACCGGCCCCACCGACACCGCGTGGTACACCAGCGATGTCACCATCACCGACCCCGACGGCAACCGCGTCATCCTCACCGCACCCCGCCTGGCCGAACTCGACCACGCCAAGGAATGGGCGGCCACCTTCGAGGGCGACTGGGTCGGCAAACACTGACGGGAGACCTTCATGGAGTGGACGATTCAGCAACTGGCCGACAGCGCCGGCATCACCAGCCGCACCCTGCGCCACTACGACGAGATCGGCCTCCTCCCACCCGCCCGAGTCGGCCACAACGGCTACCGCCACTATGACACCGACTCGGTCTCCCGCCTCCAACGCATCCTCCTGCTGCGCGAACTCGGCCTGAGCCTGCCGACCATCGCCGAAATCCTCGACCGCGCATCCGACGAGGACCCCGCGGATGCCGAGGACGCGGCGCTACAGGCCCACCTGCGCCTCCTCGAAGCCGAACGGGCCCGGATCGACACCCGAATCCGGGCCCTCCGCCACACCCTCGACACCCGCGCCGGCGCCGAAGGCTCCCTGCGCATGATGCTCGAAGGCTTCAACGACCCCTACCGCGACGACGTCATCGCCCGTTGGGGCGAGGAGGCTTTCGAAGCCAGCAACCAGTGGTGGCACGCCAAATCCCTCCAGCAACAACGCGATTGGAAACGCGACCTCGACGACATGATCGCTACCTGGATCACCACCTGGAAATCCGGCCATACCCCCGACTCCACCTCCGCGCAATCCCAAGCAGCCCGCCACATCGCCTGGTTCCGAGCCATCCCCGGAACACCCCTCGCCGACGGCGACCGCGAGCGTTCCATCGCCATGGTCACCGCCATGGCCGACATGTATGCCGACGACGACCGCTACGCCGCCGCCTACGGCAACCCGGACTGCGCAGCCTTCGTGAGGGATTCACTCGAGGAATACGTCCGTCGCTCCTTGTGAAATCCCGATCCCCGGCGGCCGAGACGACCGCCGGTTCCCCGAAACCTATCTCTCGCAGGCGATCCCATCACCGTCGCGGTCGAGCCCGGAGCGATAACCGGGATCACCCCGCCGAAGCGGCGCGGCTCCCGCCCGCTTGGCCTCAGCGCAACTGCCGTAATACACCGACGGAGCATTGGTCGTCTGGGGCGCCGGAACCGGTGCGGGCGGCTGCGCCACAGCCGGTGGCTGCACTGCGGTCGGCGGTGCCGCCGGGGCAACGAACGGCACCGGCGCCGGAGGCGGCGCGACCTCCGTCGACGTGCTCAACGGCGCAACCTCCGACGTCGTCACCGTGGTCGTCGTCGTACTGGTAGGCGGAGCAAGGGTAGTGGTCGTCTGCACCGAGGCCGGCGAGGTACTGGCAACACCGGCAGGTGACGACGACGCCGGTCCGCAACCGGACATCAACGCCGCCCCAACCGCGGCAGCGGCGACAACGGGAACGCTACGACATAGCAATCGCACAACGTGGCCTTTCATGCCGACCGACCCTGCGCCATTTCCCTGCGCCTGTACACCTTTCAGCAACCCCTTGGCACAATCTGTCCCCACAACCCCGACCTTCCCGGCAAACCGGTCGGGTGAAATTCAGTTGCGAGCCTTCAGCCCTCCTGCGAATGTGATTACACCGCAAACTCAACCGAGCGCGGTGAGAAGGGAAGGTTCCGGTCTGTGGAGGCCAGCCGGTCTTGAAAACCGGAGGCGGGCATTGTGTCCCGGGGGTTCGACTCCTCAACTTTCCGCGATGGAAGATAAACCGGTCAGGCCGGCCGGAACCCGTTGCTAGCGGTGTTGAGCCTCAGGGCTTGGGATTCGAGTTCTCTGTCTTCCGCAGGGTCCGCCGAATGGCGGATCGTGGAGCGGTGTAGCGCAGTTAGGTCAGCGCGGTGGGCTCATAATCCACAGGTCGTCGGTTCGAATCCGACCACCGCCACCAACCGGTTGAGCACATGGTGTGCACGGAGGCTGTAAACCTCCCGCCTTCGGGCACAGGTGGTTCGATTCCATCCGGCCGGACTCATGGCGTAGTTGCTCTGTCGGGATGGGCAGCCTGATTTTCACTCAGGAACCACGTCGGTTCGACTCCGACCTACGTCACTCGAAGCTGCCGACGCCGGCGACCGTCGGTTCGCGGGGCGGGAAAGCCTATTTCGCGCCGGCCGACTTGACCGTCACGGTGATCGGCTGCTTCTCGGCGACCAACGCGCCAGGATCGGGCGACTGATCTTTCACGACCCATGCCGAGTTGTCCTGGCCGTCGAGGACGTTGCGTCCGTCGGGCGCGGTCGCCGAGGCGATCAGGAAGCACGCCGCGTCGCCGGCCCGCGCCGCGTCGAGGCGCTGCCCCCGCAGATCCGGCATGGCCACCGGCCACGCCTTCGCATCACAGTGCACCGAATCCGCTGAGGCCGACGTCGGCGACGCTGGACTCGATGTCGTCTCGCCCCCGGGGTTGCAAGCCGCCAGCAGCGGCACAGCAAGGGACAGCGCAGCTACGGCAATCGCTCTCATGTGAACTCCTCATCCGACGTCGCGACCCTATCGCCACACCGGCCACCGCGCTCGGTTTCACGCGGCAGCGGCGCGATTTACCTGCGCCACAGTCGAGTCGAGTCGCGCCGCCGAGCCCGAGCGCCTCGATCGAACAGTCGCGGTGTTACATCGCGCGCGCGATTGAGCGGCGGCGAAAGTGGAAGGTTCCGGCCCGGTAGGGGACGGCCGGTCGTGGAAACCCCGACACTCCGGCGGAAACAGCAACAGCGACGACGAGTTGGCGAAAAATGGAATGCGGCGAACCAGCCACTATCGGTCGATTCGAAGGAGCGTGTGCGATGTCGCTGAAGTATCCGCCCAACCCAGAATGGACCGTACGGACTGTCCGCAACGAGGATGGCACTACGACGACCACGACGGCGGTCAGAATGGAAGTCCGCACGGTGGACGACACCGGCAAGGTAGTCGAAACCGCGTCGCTTCTTCGGCGGCGCCGGGCAGGCAGCGAAGCATCCCAGCCGCCGGCTTCCATAGCTGCGGACGCCGCGGACTGCGGCGACTGTGAGCCCACAGCCCTCGAAGTAGAGGGCCCGGAGGGCCACCAGCAAGTCGTTGCCTACAGTCTCGAATCCTGTGACGACGAGTGGTGCTACTACGGCTCACCGGGCGGGGTCGCCTAGCTCTCCGGAACCACACCAGGCTCAACCAGCTCGCCGCCTGGGCAATTGATCGGAAGACGGTGGCCGAAAGGCGTTGTGGGTGAAGGATCGGTGGCATGAGCGAGTTGCGGGATTGGCACAAGCCCACGCGTACGTACGAGGTGCAGCCGGACGGTCGGGCCGTGTTGCGAGTGATTCTCACCTGTGGCGATCAGGCCTACGCGGTCACCCCCTGGCATACCGGTCGAGAGCCCATGATCCTGTCGGCGGCCGAGATCGCGCGCGACTGCGACCTCCCGGTGAGCGAGGTCGCCGGGAGGGAGTTCCTGGCGACGGGTGACTTGCAGGGGTTGCGCGGATTCGAGCTCGTCTACGACCCGCGGCTGTAAACAGGGCGCCGCCGCAGTGCTGTCCGCCGTGGACGCGGCGTCGCGTACGACAGTGCGCCGTGCTCGAGGCCGGGCACGGCGCACTGTTATCGGGCGACGGTTACAGACCGCCGGTGTTGAGCAGTCGGTTTATCGTGGGTGTGGCATTGGGGTTGGGGTTGAGCTTGGGTTGCACCACGTTCTTGGTGGATTTGTCCTTGATCCAGTTGGCGATCGTCTGCCAGTAGGTGTCGCCGTAGGTGGACTTGTAGAGGGCGCCGACTCCGGCGACCATCGGGGCGGCGAATGAGGAACCGCTGGACTTCACGAAGCCGCCGCCGATCGCTGGGAAGGGGACCTCGCGTCCGGGCGCGTACAGCTGGACGCAGGGGCCCCAGTCCGAGCTCTGGGCGGCGCGGTCCTCGCTGTCGGTGTGGGCTACCGCCACCACTCCGGCGGCGTCGGCGGGAGAGCCGAGGCAGGCGTCGGCGTCACGATTGCTGGTGGAATTCGCGATGAACAGGCCGGAGTCGGCGAGGGCGTTGAAGACCCCGCGAAGATACGCCGCCTGGACATTGTCGAGGAATGAGCCGGTCCCGTTGACATTCAAGGAAATATTCACCACGGCGGGCTTCTGGTGATGCGCCTGTACCCAGTCCGAGGCGTTCAGAATCGATGAAAGGTCGGCCGTCCCATCGCATCTCGTGATCCGGACGGAAACCAATTTCACCTTCTTGGCCACACCGAACTTGGCTCCGCCCAGCACACCAGCCACGCCGGTGCCGTGCTGGTAACCCCCGCAATCGAGGGTAGGCGCGGTGCTGATCACCGACATGCCCTCGGAGGCTCGCCCTTCGAAGTCCGGATGACTCACATCGATGCCACCGTCGATGACGTAGGCCGTGACACCCGCTCCGGTGGCGGTGGTGGTGTAGCTTCCGTCCAGCGGCAGCGCCGACTGATTGATTCGGTCAGCTGCCCACCCCGGGCCCGGTTCGGTGGTCGGGGTATAGCCGTCGATGCTCGAGGTCGCCGCGATGACCCGGTCCTCGAGGATCATCTCGACCGCCGAATTGCCCTGCAGCGCTTCGACTTGAGGCTTCGACAGCTTCGCCGCGAAGGACCTCAGCCCGGCCGACTTCACGCGGGTTTCCTTGATCTTCGCCTGTGACAGCACATCGTCGATGTTCGCCCCCTCTTTCACGGAGACGACATAGACGTCCGGGATGCCACGCCCGGGTTGTGCCCGATCCACCGAGATCGTCGGTGTGGGCGCGGCAGGTTCGGCGCCGGCGGGAATCCCCCCCGCGGCGGGTATGGCGAGCACCGCGACCAGCAGTGCCAACCAGGTCTTCTTCACTTGTTTAACTCCCCATTTGTAGAACGCCTTGTTCCCCTGGCCGATCAGTTCGACCAGCCGGGAACGCTACTGAGCGCAGAAAGTGAATGGTGCGCGTTTCACTTGAATATGACCGGCGTCACTCTCGCTGTCACGGCCGGATCCTCTTATGGCAGTAAACATTCGGTGACCCCAGAGGGCCGTGAAGGCTGCGATGCCTGGCCTGCGTAGCGCGCAGCGCGGGATGAGAGACAATCGATCATGCGCACTTCCACGGTCGTAGTGCTCGCTGTCGCCGCCGCGGTGCTGGTCGCCACAGACGCGTCCTCGCTGTATTGGGTCTTGTGGGCCGCTCTGGTCGTGGTCGCGACCGCACTCTGGCTGGTCCGGCGATGATGACCATCGAACAGTTCATCGCCCGGCGGCTCGAGCGGCAGCAGGAAGCCGCCGAGTTCGCGGTGAGCCTGGAGCGCGATTTCCGGGACTCCGGTCGCGAGATCAAATACGAGTGGGTGCGCCTCGTGCGGCCCAAGCACAGCCGCTCCGCCCCGTCGACGGTGTTCGTGCCGGGCACGTTGACACCGAAGCAGACGCTGCGGCACCTGGCCGTGCTGCGGCTGATCGTCAGCGAGCACACGCCCGACGCGCAACACCGATGCTCGGTATGCCGTGACCCCGGCGACCGCGGCCCGGTGGCCTGGCCCTGCCCGGCCGTGCGCGCGATCGCCGCCCTCTGGTCCGACCACCGTGACTACAGTCCCGAGTGGGCGGTTGATCGGCCATGATCGATCGAGTCGGGCCGGACCAGGGCTGATTGCTGCGCGCCCGCCCGCACCTCATCGCGTGCTTCTACGACATGCGGCGACCTGGACCGGTGTATCGGATCAGCGTCTCCGCCGCGGCGCGGATGTCTGGGCGCCGAGCTGTCCGAACATCGCGATCACGCCGCCGATGGCGAAGACGGCGAATCCGGTTGCTCCATCCGCGGGGTGGCCGCTGGACTGCATCGAGAACATCATGGTCAACCAGCCGATGACGGCGATTACCGTACCGACCCACAAGAGCGTCCGTGTCCACATGGGCGCCCTCGACATGTCGTCGGGGGACGGCACATCGACGTGGTTGTTGATGTGTTGGTTGATGTCCTTTCCCGCGGCCATGCCGGTGTTCCCCGTCAACGTGACGGTGGAAACCGAGTTGTCGAAGGCGACGATCATTGCCCGTCCGTTGAGGCCGTCGAGTTTCTGCTGGATCTCGGTGAGGCTGTGGGCGAACTGCTCATCCGTCGCGGCTTCGCGAGTGATCGCCTCGGCCATCTGGTTTCGTGACCGCACACTGTCGGGGTTCTGTTGAAGCTGCGTAACAGACTGGATCCCGATCCTGCGGCTGACGAGATCGGTCAGCGACGTGAGGGCTAGATCGAAGTGACGGTCGACCCACTTTGCGCCGGCAACTCCTGCCGCCGTGGCGAGATAGGCCACGATCGCCTGGACGTCGAAGTCGATCACGATGAGCTCCTTTGGTAGTCGCAAGATGCAACGTACTTGCGGGATCGCTCGCCGCGGTCACTGCGTTTCAACTGTTGATCACGAAATGTTTTGTAAGGCAAGCTAATTCATAAACGTCAGCATGGTGACGCGGGATATTCGGACCGAACGTTCTTTACGATGATCCCGCCCGTCCTTGGCTCTACGCGCACCACCGATGCTCGGTAGTCATCCCGGTGAGTACACGTTTCGAGAAGACGCCTGAAGTACTCGGCGATAAGGCTGTTGTGCGGCCGCGGTGCACCAGTGATTCCCCACCGTGTATCACCTCGGGCAACGACATGGCGACGATCGGCTGGTCGGAAGCCCCTCAGGGGTAGCGTTCGAACCAGGTTGGCGGCGAGAGGAGGGCTTGCTCGATGCAGACGTCCGTGAAGGCGGCGCCCGGGAATCTGCCGCTGGAGTTGACGAGTTTCGTCGGTCGGCGCCGGGAGGTCGCCGAGGCGCGGCGGTTGCTGGCGACCTCGCTTTTGGTGACGTTGACGGGCACCGGTGGCGTGGGAAAGACCCGGTTGGCGATGCGGGTCGCGGAGGACTCCCGGCGGTCGTTCGCCGACGGGGTGTGGTTCGTTCCACTCGGTGAACTGCACGATCCCGCTCTGGTGGCGGAGACCGTGACCGCCGCGCTCGGACTGCCGGATCAACCGGGCCGGTCGTTGTCCCAACTGCTGATCGATCACTTCTCGACCAGGCAGGCGCTGTTGGTCCTGGACAACTGCGAGCACCTGCTGGGTGCTGTCGCGGAGTTGGTGGAGACGCTGCTTCGGGCGTGTTCCGGGGTGCGGATCCTGGCGACGAGCCGGGAGCTGATCGGGATGGACGGGGAACGGATGTTGCAGGTTCCACCGTTGTCGGTTCCGGACGACCAGTCTCCGCTGCTCGAGGCGATGCCCCAGTACGAGGCGGTGGCATTGTTCGCCTCCCGGGCGGCCGCGTCAGTGCCCGACTTCGCCCTCAGTGAGGCCAATTGTGCTGAGGTGGCGGGGATCTGCAGGAGGCTGGAAGGGCTTCCGTTGGCGATCGAGTTGGCGGCGGTGCGGATCCGGGTGTTGTCCGCCGGCCAGATCCTGCAACGGTTGACCGACCGGTACCAGTTGCTCACCGTCAGTTCCAGGCTCGCGCCCACCCGGCAGCAGACGTTGCGGTCGTGCGTGGACTGGAGCTACGAACTGTGCACCGAGCAGGAACAGCAGCTGTGGGCCTGGCTGTCGGTGTTCGTGGGCGGATTCGAGCTCGACGCGGCCGAGGGCGTCTGTCCCGAGGAGGTGGTCGGAGACGACCTCCTGGACACGGTGGCATTGCTTGTGGACAAGTCGATCCTGAGCCGTGAGCAGGTCGGCAACGTCGTTCGCCTGGTCATGGCCGAGACGATCCGCGACTACGGCAGGGAGAAACTGCGCGAATCCGGCGACCTTTCCCGGGCGCGGCAGCGGCACCTCTCGTGGTATGAGCGGTTGGTGAAGCGGGCCGAGATCGACTGGATCGGCCCCGACCAGGCGGGCTGGATCGAGCGATTCGATCGGGAGCAGCCGAATCTGCGGGGGGCGCTGACGTTCAGTATGACCGAATCGGTCGTCGCCACCGACCCGGATGTCACGGCGCGCATGGTGAACGCCTTGTGGCTGTTCTGGCAGTGCCGGGGTCTGTTGACGGAAGCCCGGCACTGGATGGGCCGCTGCCTCAACGGCTCCGACACCGCGGGGGCCGAGGAACGCGTCAAGACGTTGTACGGTGACTCCTTGTTCGCGGGGATGCAGGGTCAACTCGATGAGGCCGCGGCTCTGGCGGTGGAATGCTGTTCGCTCGCAGAGCAATTGGGGCGCGCGGAGTCGATCGAGATCGCGAACTACGCTCGAGGATATCTGGCGATGTTCACCGGAGACCTCGCGGCGGCGGTCGAGCGGTTCCGGTCGGCCCTCGCCGGCGCACCCGCCGCCGGCTCCCACCTGACCGGGACCGGACTCCAGATCGCACGATCGATAGGCGGGATTCTCGGCCTGGCGATCGCGAGCGGACTGTCAGGGGACGATGAGACCGCGGTCGCCTGTCATGAGCAGGTGCTTGCGATCACCGCACCGCGTGGTGAGTCCGTCTACCGTGCGTACTCGTCGTGGGCTCTCGCGCTGGCAGCACTGCGGGCGGGGGACACCGATCGGGCAACAGCCCTCGTGGAATCGGCGTTGCGGCTCCTCCGGCGGGTCAAGGACCCGGTCGTGACGGGCTGGTGCCTCGAGTCGTTGGCCTGGGCCGCGATACGTGAGGACCAGTCGACCCGGGCCGCCGTCCTGATGGGCGCCGCGGCGACGCTCGCGCAGACGGTCGGAAGGATCTCGGTGACGCTCCCGAACCTGCTCGACAACCACGACGAGTGCGAGCAGCTCACCCGCGAGGCACTCGGGAACCGCGCCTACCAAGACGCGTTCCGCGCCGGAACCGACATGAGTTTCTACGAATCCATCGCGTACGCGCTCGGCGACGGCCCTGCCGACGAGCCCCCGGTGACCCCGGACGCACCGGTGTTGACCCGCCGCGAGACCGAGGTCGCCGACCTGGTCACGAAGGGACTGACCAACAGGGAGATCGCCTCCACCTTGGTGATCTCGCCCCGCACAGCCCAGGGTCACGTCGAGCGCATCCTGAGCAAGCTCGGGTTCACATCGAGAAGCCAGATCGCGGCCTGGGTTACCGAGAAGCGGAAGTGATCGGCTGCGGGCCAGTATTCGAACATAGTTGCGAATGCTGGCGCGCGTGCGGCACGCCATCGAGCATTGCGGAATGTTTGCTGAGCGAACTGTTGAGAAGTGCGTCCAGCTGCCCTGCCTGGTGCGGAATGATCTTGTTCTGCGCCTTGGCTTCCGGGACATCGCGGGCGTGCAGTGTCAGATCTCGTGCCACAATTTTGCGGGACATCGCGGGACGGTCAGTGGCGGGCCGGGGCACGCCCGATGAACGTGCCCCTCACCAGGGGGTTGGTCAAAAGCACCCCTGACGACCACCTATACTCCCTGGAATGCGGATGTTCCTGGATATCCTCCTAGTTATCACCAGCGTGCTGCTGGTGCTGCTGGTGCTGTTGCACCGCGCCAAGGGCGGAGGTCTGTCCAGCCTCTTCGGTGGTGGAGTGCAGTCGAGCCTGTCGGGCTCCACTGTCGTCGAGAAGAACCTCGACCGGATCACCATCTTCCTCGGCGTGATCTGGCTGATCTCCATTCTGGGGATCGGCCTCGAAATCAAATTCTCCTAAGTCCACAGCTTCCGTAATCGCCCGGGCGCCCGCGAAGGTGCCCGGGCGATTCGTCATGTCAGCTCCGATGACCGTGGACCGGTGAGAGATTCGCCAGGGCGGCCGACAGTGCGCGGCGGGCGTCGGCGCGGCTGATGGGGGTGTCGTCGTCGAGGGCGGCCAGCTCGATGGTGAGGAAGTCGCGGATCAGGTCGGACATGCTGACGCCACGGTGGTCGGCCTCGGCGCGGATGCGTTGATCCATGGCGTAGGGGAGCCGGACCGTGCGCAGCACCGTGACGGGGGTGTCGGGGCCGGGGAGGTCGGGTTCGGGGGCGTCCTCGTCGAAGGTGAGGCTGTCGAGGAAATCGCGCGCCTCGGCCGCCGTGTTCGGGTACCCCTGGTCCGGATGGTCACTCATGGTCCGCCTCCCATTGTTCGAACTGGGCGAGAAGCCGTCCGGTCACCGGCCGGACGCCGATGACCTGCTGGTCCCACTGCGACAGCGGGCGAACCACCACCGCGAGCGGCAGCCCGGCGCCGGTGCGGCCGATGATCATGAGGGCGGGTAGTCCGCCCGTCCCGCGCACCGGTCGCGGCCAGCGCCGGCCGGGTCCGGTCAGGACCCGCAGGACCTCCTCCGGCGCGACACCGAGCCGGGCCGCGACGTCGAGGGCCCACTCTGGAATCTCATATCCCACGGCCGCATAATACGATCGTAAAACAGCTGGTCGCCACCTGTCGACCAGAGTTTCGAGAGAATCATGGGCGCGTCGATCGCGGGCGTGTTGCCGGGGCGGCGTCCTCGACACGCGGGACGAGGCGCGCCGCACCAGGCATCATGAACGCATGGACCCGGTGAAAACGGTCGCGCCGAGCCTCGCGGGGGTGCTGGACCGCAATCTGTTCTGGATGGTGTGGAACACCGTGCTGGCCTGGATCCCGGTGGCGCTGGCGCTGCTGGTGTTCCGCCGCCCGCCCGAAGATGAACGACGACTACCGATTTCGCCGTTCTGGTGGGCCGGTGTCGTGCTGTTGCTGCTGTTCCTGCCGAACGCGCCGTACGTGGTGACCGATCTGGTGCATCTGCGCGACGACATCCGCGCCGCGGGCAACGGCCCTGTGGTGACGACGATCCTGCCGGTGTACGGCGTGTTCATCGTGTCCGGATTCGTCGCCTACTACCTGGTGCTGGCCGAGATGGGCCGATTCCTGGCGGCGCGCGGACTGGCCGCGTGGCGGACCCCGGTGACCCTCGCCGTCCATTTGCTGTGCGCGGTAGGCGTTTTCCTGGGCCGCTGGGTCCGGCTGAACTCGTGGGAGCCGGTGGTGCAGCCGCGCGGCACCTTCGACCGCATGATGCTGGCGTTGAGCTGGAACTGGGCCCCGGTGCTGATCGCCGCGGTGTTCGTGGCAACGGCGTTGGGCCACTTCGTGACCCGTGCCGTGGTGGAGGCGGGCGTGGACAGCGCCCGACGGGGCGCCCGGCTGATCCGAACCCGCAGGTTCGCCTAGCCGGACGCCCGCGGGGGATCAGGCGATGCCGAGGCGCTCGGCCGCCAGGACCCGGATCGCCTTCTTGTCCGGCTTGCCCAGACCGGTCAGCGGCAGCTGCTCGATGACCAGCACGTGCTTGGGCACCTGCACCGAACCCTTGCGCTGCTTGACCGCGGCCTGGATCTCGGCGGTGACGGTCTCGACCGCGGCCGGATCGGCGGCGGTGGCCGCGTCGAGCACCAGGACCGCGGTCACGGCCTCACCCCACTGGGGGTCCGCCACACCGACGACCGCGACTTCGTGCACCAAGGGGTGTTCGGAGACAACGTCTTCCACCTCACGGGGGAACACATTGAACCCGCCGGTGACGACCATGTCCTTGGAACGCCCGACGATGAACAGGAATCCGTCCTCGTCCTGACGCGCCAGGTCACCGGTGCGCAGCCACCCGTTCTTGAAGGTGTCCGCGGTGACCTCGGGCAGGTTCAGGTAGCCGCCCGCGAGCAGCGGCCCGGAGACACAGATCTCGCCGACCTCGCCTTGGGGAACCTGCTTGTCCTCACCGTCGAGCAACGCCACCCGCACCGCGGTGGAGGGCCGGCCGCACGAGGTGAGCCGCGCCTTGTCGTGCTCGTCCTTGCCCAGGTAGCTGATCGCCATCGGCGCCTCGGACTGCCCGAAGTACTGGGCGAAGATGGGCCCGAACCGATCGATGGCCTCCTGCAACCGATTCGGGTCGATCGCGGACGCGCCGTAGTACACGGTCTCCAGCGAGGACAGGTCCCGCGTCTTGGAGTCCGGGTGATCGAGCAGCGCGTACAGCATCGACGGCACCAGCATGGTCGCCGAGATCTTGTGCTCCTCGATCGCGCGCAGCACCTCGCCCGCGTCGAATCGCGGCAGCACCACGCACTGCCCGCCCAGCAGCACGACCGGCAGGAAGAACGCCGCGCCCGCATGCGAGAGCGGCGTGCAGATCAGGAATTTCGGCTGCTTGGGCCATTCCCACTCGGAGAGCTGGATCTGCGTCATGGTGTTCATGGTCAGCGCCGTGCCGATGACACCCTTGGGCTTGCCGGTGGTGCCGCCGGTGTAGCTGATCGAGATGACGTCCGAGGGCAGCAGTTCGGTCGCCTCGACCGCCCGCGGCTCGTACTTGTCGGCGGTGGCCAGCAGATCCACGCCGACGTCGGCGAGCTGCTCGGGCACCGGACCCAGCACCAGGATCTTGGTCAGCGTCGGCACCATGTCGACGAGTTCGCGGGCGCGCTGCACGAACGCCGGGACCGGGTCCAGGATCAGTGTCGAAATGCCCGCGTCGGCAAGCACATACGCGTGATCGTCCAGGCCGCCGATCGGGTGCAGCGCGGTGCGCCGCGAGCCCACGATCTGACCGGCGCCGATGGTGAACAGCACCTCGGGCCGGTTCAGGGCGAGCACGCCGACCGGGGTGCCGGTGGTGACGCCGTGCTCGGCGAAGGCGTCGATGTAGCGGCTCATGCCGTCGAGCACCTCACCGCCGGTGAGGATGTGGTCGCCGAGGGTGAGCACCGGACGGTTGCGATGCCGCTTCAGCCCGGCCACCAGGGCGTGCCCGTTGTGCACGGGCAGCCGGAGCATGGTGTCGGGATCGATTGCACTCATGGGGTTCTCAATTCATCCGATGGTCACGCCGTGTGGGCCGCGTACAGGGTGACGACGACCGCGCCGCCCAGGCCCAGATTGTGCGCCAGTGCGGTGCGCGCGCCCGCCACCTGACGGTCGCCCGCGAGTCCGCGCAGCTGCCAGCTCAATTCGGTGCACTGCGCCAGGCCGGTCGCGCCGAGCGGGTGGCCCTTGGAGATCAGGCCGCCGGACGGGTTGACCACCCAGGTGCCACCGTAGGTCGTCGCGCCCGACTCGACCAGGGCTCCGGACTCGCCCTCGCCGCACAGGCCCAGCGCCTCGTAGGTGATGAGCTCGTTGATGGAGAAGCAGTCGTGCAGCTCGATCACGTCGACGTCGTTGACGGTGATCCCGGCGCGCGAGAACACCTTCGACGACGCGGCGCGAGTCATGGGCGCGCCCACCACGTCGATCATGGAGCCGGTGGAGAAGGAGGTGCCGTCGTCGGTGGCCAGCTCCTGGGCCAGGATCTCGATGGCCTGGCCCTCGAGGCCGTTGGCCTTCACGAACTCCTCGCTCACCACGACCGCGGCGGCAGCGCCGTCGGACATGGGCGAGCACTGCGAGCGGGTCAGCGGGCCGTGCACCGGCTTGTCGCCGAGCACCTGCTCGAGGGTGTACGCGTCCTGGAACTGCGCGAGCGGGTTGTTGGTCGAGTGCTGGTGGTTCTTCACCGCGACCGCGGCCAGCTGCTCGGGGGTGGTGCCGTAGCGCTTCATGTGCTCGAGGGCGGCATTGCCGAAGAACTGGGTGGTGATCGGCGCGGCGGAGAACTCGAAGTGCTCCCTGTTCACCTTCAGGTGGTGGTCGACCGTGGTGACCTTCGGCTTGGTGGCCGGGCCCGCCATGGCCTCCTTGGTCATCTGCTCGAAGCCGACCGCCAGCGCGACATCGGTGATGCCGGAGGCGACCCACTCGCGGGCGAACATCAGCGCGGTGGAGCCGGTCGCGCAGTTGTTGTTCACGTTCACGACCGGAATGCCGGTCAGGCCGATGTCGTAGAGCGCCCGCTGACCGGCGGCCGAGGGCTGGAAGACGTAGCCGACCGCGGCGCGTTGCACCTGGTCATAGGTGACGCCCGCGTCCTTCAGCGCGCCGTTGACGGCCTCGGCGACCATCTCCGGGTAGGTCCACTCGCGGGAACCGATCTTGACGAACGGCGTCATGTTCACGCCGACGACGAAAACGCGTCGCATTGGGTTGTCCACTCCTGTTCTTCGGGAACGTAATTCGGGTGTCTAGTCGGCGCGCGGGACGCGGCCGTCGATGTCGGTGAAGCCGTACGCCTCGGCCAGGTCGGCGACCTTCCAGGCTTTCCCGGTGCGCGCCAGGCGATCCGGGTCCGCGGCCAGGGCGGTGACGGCGCGGCCGGCGAAGTGCGGGGTCTCGGCCTGAACCAGGTCGAAGGTGCCCTCGCCGGGCAGGGTGACCAGGCGGCGGCCCTGGGCGTCGGCCGGAACCATCTGCAGCAGTTCGGTATTGACGATGCCCGGCCAGATCGATACCGCGGTGGTGCCGGTGCCCTCGAGGTCGTGGGCCATGTCGGCGGTGAGCCGGTCCACGGCGGTCTTGCCGACCCCGTAGACCGCGTTGTGCATGTGACGGACCGCGCCGGGGGAGGACACGCTCACGATCAGACCCCGCGACTCGATGAGCAGGGGCGCGGCGAAAACGCTGGCCACGTAATGGGATCGGACGCCGATGTCGAAGCCCTCGTCCCAGGCTTTCGGCGGCACCTCCCAGAACTTGCGCCCGATCCAGCGTGCCGAGGCGGGGGAGTTGTAGACGTTGTTGACCAGGACGTCCAGGCGGCCCTGCTCGTCGCGGATCTGCGCGAAGAGTTTCTCCACCGCGGCGTCGTCGCGGTGATCGCAGACCACCGCGACCCCGTGCCCGCCGAGGGCGTCGATCTCGGCGGCCGTCGCGGCGACGGTGCCCGGCAGGTGCCCGGCCGTGACGGTGCGCCCGGTGACGTACACGGTCGCCCCGGCCGCGCCCAGCTCCAGGGCGATGCCCTTGCCGATGCCCCGGCTGGCCCCGGTCACCACCGCGACCGTTCCGGCGAGAATCTTGGGTATTTCGCTCACGACCTCTGGACATTACCTTGAAATAGGAACGTGTTCTAGAAATTGGAGGCGGAGTGGAACTGACGCATCGGACGATCGACACCGGGGAGGTCCGCCTGCACGTCGCGGATCAGGGCGAGGGCTTCCCGGTCGTGTTCTGTCACGGGTTCCCGCACACCTGGTACATGTGGCACCACCAGCTCGACGCGGTCGCCGCCGCGGGCTACCGTGCCCTGGCCCCCGACCTGCGCGGATACGGCCGCACCGAGGCCCCCGCGGACCCGGAGGCCTACACCAACGCCGCCGTCATCGGCGACCTGACGGCCCTGCTCGACGACATCGGCGCCGACAAGGCCGTCTTCGTCGGCCTCGACTTCGGCGCGCAACTGGTGTGGGAACTGAGCCTGCGCGCCCCCGAACGGGTCGCCGGCGTCGTGGTCCTGAACAACCCGTTCGCCCCGCGGCCCCCGCGCCCGCCGTCGGCCTTCTGGACCAAAGCGGCTGAACGCCACTTCCTGCACCTGTCGTACTTCCAGACCCCCGGCGTCGCCGATGCCGAACTCGCCGCCGACCCGCGTGCCTTCCTGGCCCGGGTCTACTACTCGCTCTCCGGCGATTACCACTACCTCGACACCTGGAAGAACCCGCCCGGGCTCGGCTACCTCGACGTCCTCCCGCAGGCCCCCGCCCTGCCCTGGCCGTGGCTGTCCCAGGCCGAATTCGACACCCTGGTCGCCGATTTCGAGCGCACCGGCTTCACCGGCGGCCTCAACTGGTACCGCAACCTCGACCGTAACTGGGAACTGACCGAGGCCTACGCCGACGCCAAGGTGGAAGTCCCCACCTACTTCCTCTACGGCGAGAACGACCCGGACATGGAGGGCTTCTCCGGCCGCGACCCCCTGGCCACGCTCCGGGCCAATGTCACCGACCTGCGCGAGGTCCGTGATGTGCCGGGCGCGGGCCACCTGGTCCAGCTCGAACGCCCCGACGCCGTCAACGAATTCCTGATCGAGGCGCTGAAGGGTCTCGACCTCGACCGGTAGCCGCGTGATGATCGACCGGCGCGGGCCGGTCGATCCCCTCGGTTAAGCTGTCCGCCTTGTGGAATCCTCGGTGAATCTCGATGGGGGCTTCGGTGCGCTCATCGGTTTGGACATGGTCGAGTTCGACCGCGACGGTGCGCGCAGCGTCTGCCGGCTCACGGTCGCGCCCCAACACCTCAATCCCCATCGCGTGCTGCACGGCGGGGCGATGTATTCGATGGCCGACCAGGGCATGGGCGCGGCGGTGTACTGCGTTCTGGGCGAAGGGGAATCCTGCGCCACCATCGAGGTGAAGATCGTCTACCTCGCCGCGGTGCGCGGCGGCGTGGTCGAGTGCGAGTCCCGGGTGATCAACCGGGGCAAGCGCGTCATCGCCCTGGAGTCGGAGATTCGGAACGAGGGTCGCCTCGTCGCCAAGGCGCTGGGCACCTTCGCGGTCTTCCCGGCCCGAACCGACGCATAGCGGTCGGCGGGCACGCTGCGGGCTCGTAGTCGAATTCAGTTGACGGCCCGGCAGTTCTGGCCGCTCGTGACCGGAACCGCCGTGGTGGCCGGAACGCCTAGCGTCGGCGCGGGGACCGTGGTCGGCGGCGCGAGCGGCGGGCACGACCCGTGCGCGCGCCGCGCTCTCGCAGGGTGACGTCGCCGCGACACGTATCCGATCCCGACCTGGACACGCCGTGTCCAGCCATTGGGTTCGCTCGTATGTGCGACTAATTGGCGGAACTGTGGCTAGGGTCGTGAGCATGCTGTCCGGCAGGAAATTTCGGGTGTGGTTTACACCCGAACAAGAGTATAAGGCGGGGGAGTTTGGTGACGCCTGCCGGTATGTGTGGAATGTTGGGTTGGAACAGCGCCGCGAGTACCGCAGGCGCCGTGCGTCTATTGGCTATGTTCAGCAAGCAAGGGAGCTCGCCGCCGCCAAGCCCGAGAACCCATGGTTGAAGGCGGCGCCCGGCCACGCGCTGCAGCAGACTCTGATGGACCTGGATCGAGCTTGTTTGAGGTGCGGTCCATTTGCCGTGCAATGGCGATCGACGCGTCGCTGGATGCCGTCGTTCAGGTTTCCCGAGGGCAGAAAGATTGCTGTCGAACGTCTCTCCCGCCGGTGGGGACGAGCAAAGCTGCCCAAGCTCGGATGGGTCAAGTTCCGGATGTCCCGCGCTCTCGGTGGACCGGTTCGATCGGCGACGATTTCTCGCTCCGGCAATTACTGGTACATAGCATTCCTCGTGGAGGATGGGACGTGCACGCCAGAACGGCATTCGCGGCCGGGTACCGCCATCGGGCTGGATCGGGGCGTCGTGACCGCGGTGGCATGTTCGGACGGAGTGATGTTCAACCGAGCGTTTACTCGATCTGGTGAGGGTCGCCGCTACCGTCGGCTGGAACAACGTCTTGCAAGGCAGCGGAAGGGTTCCGGAAATCGGATGCGCACGCTTGCCTCGATGCGTGCAGTCCGCGGTCGAGAACGTGCGCGACGTGCGGACTTTGTCGCAAAGACAGCGGGCGCACTGGTGACGAAGAACGCCCTTGTTGTGTTGGAGGATCTGCGCATCCGGAACATGACCCAAAGCGCACGGGGGAGTCTCGCAGCGCCGGGCGCAAAGGTGGCGCAAAAGGCTGGGTTGAATCGAGCCATCCTCGGCAAGGGCTGGAACCAACTGGAAGTTGCCCTCATCAGTGCCGCCCGATACACGGGTAGTCGGGTACTGAAAGTCCCGGCAGCCCATACGTCGCAAAAGTGTTCTCGATGTGGTTATGTGGACTCGAAATCGCGTGAGAGCCAAGCACGATTCCGGTGCACCCGCTGCCGTTACACCGTGAACGCGGACGTAAATGCTGCACTTAACGTTCTCGCCGCCGGACGGGCGGTGACAGCCTGCGGAGACCTCGGGGTTGCCCGGTCTGTGAAACAGGAACCGCTAGCCCTCACCGGTTAGAAATCTCTTACGAGTGTGTGAGAGAGGACGTCAAGAGGAGGCCCGGTCATGGCAGCAGTAGAAGCGCGAATTCACGCATTCACCGACGACGCGCTCGGCGACCACGATGGAGTCGCCATCGCCACTTTGATCCGGCGGGGGGAGCTCAGTGCCGCCGAGGTCGCCAAGGCGGCAGGCGAGCGGGCGGCCCGGGTGAATTTGGAATTGAACGCGGTGGTGGTGGACCTGGATACGCCGCTGGTGTCGAGCGAGCGGGACGCGCTGCTCTACGGCGTGCCTACCTACGTCAAGGACAACACCGACGTCGCTGGCATACCGACCCAGCACGGCAGTGCGGCGTGGCGGGCGCGGCCCGCGAAAGCGCACGGACCCTTCACGAAACAGTTCCTCAGCACCGGGATGACCGTGCTCGGGAAGACCACGTTGCCGGAGTTCGGGCTGAACGCCACGACCGAATTCGCCGATGCCGCACCGACACACAATCCGTGGGCCACGGGATACTCCTCGGGCGCGTCCTCGGGGGGCGCGGCCGCCATGGTCGCCGCGGGCGTGGTGCCGATCGCGCACGGCAATGACGGCGGCGGCTCGATCCGCATCCCGGCCGCCTGCTGCGGGCTGGTCGGATTGAAGCCGACCCGCGGCCGCCACATCGACGGCCCGCAGGCTCGGTCCATGCCGATCAACCTCGTCTCCGAGGGCGTGCTCACCCGTACCGTCCGCGACACGGCCACGTATTTCGCTGCCGCCGAGCGCTTCTGGCGGAATCCGTCGCTGCCGCCGGTGGGCCTGGTCGAAGGTCCCGCGCAACGCCGCCTGCGGATCGGGGTGCTCACCGAACCCATCACCGGCGCCCCGCTCGACCCGCAGGTCCGGGCCGTCCACGACGACACCATCGCCCTGCTGGAGAGTTTGGGCCACGAGGTGCGTCCCCTCCCGTACCCGGTGGATCGCGGCTTCGCCGACGACTTCGCCACCTATTGGGCGATGCTGGCGTTCCTGTTGGGCCGCACCGGCAAACTCACCCTCGACCGCTCCTTCGACGCCGCCCGCCTGGACCCGTTCACCCGTGGCCTGGCCGCGCGGTTCGGCGGATCCGCACTGCGCTCGCCCGCGGTGCTCTACCGGCTCTCCCGCATCCGTCAGGCCTACGCCGCGTCCTTCCGCGATGTCGAACTCGTGGTGTCCCCGGTGCTGGCGAGCGTGACGCCGCACCTGGGCTATCTGAGCCCCGACCAGCCCTTCGACGAGGTCTTCGAGCGCCTGCTGAACTACGTCACCTACACTCCGCTGGCGAATGTGACCGGTGCGCCGGCCCTGTCGCTGCCCCTGGGCGCGTCCGCCGACGGCCTCCCCATCGGCATGATGTTCTCCGCCGCGCACGGCGACGAACGCACCCTCCTCGAACTGGCCTACACCCTGGAGGCGGAGCGGCCCTTCCGTCGCATCCAGGAGTGATACAGCAATTCGGCGCACTAGACGGTGACGGGCCGTAGCGCGTCCGGTGTCAGATCCTTCAGCGTCGGATACCCGTCCACCGCCATGATCAGATCCGCCTCCGCCAGCAGCGTGCGCAGCACGTGCACGATCCCGTCCGCCCCGCCCAATGCCAGCCCGTAGGCGTAGGGCCGTCCGATGCCGACCGCCGACGCGCCCAGCGCGAGCGCCTTGATGATGTCCGCGCCGGACCGCACCCCGGAGTCGAAGAGCACGGGCAGTCCGTCCGCGGCCGCCACCACGCCCGGCAGCATGTCCAGGGCCGGGAGCCCGCCATTGGCTTGGCGGCCACCGTGATTGGAGCAGTAGATGCCGTCCACGCCCAGATCCTTGGCGCGGCGGGCGTCATCGGGATGACCGATGCCCTTCACGATCAGCGGCAGCTTGGTCAGCGACCGCAGCCACGGCAGGTCGGCCCAGGTGAGCGGATTACCGAAGACCTGGATCCAGCGCAGGATCGCCGTCTGCGGATCCTCCTCCGGCGACTTGGCCAGGCTCGCCCGGAAGACCGGGTCGGTGAAGTAGTTGGCCAGGCAGTGCCCGCGCAGCTGCGGGAAGTTGCCGGTGGACAGGTCACGCGGCCGCCACCCGGTCACCCAGGTGTCGAGGGTGACGACGATGCCCTGGAATCCGGCCTTCTCGGCGCGCTCGACGAGGCTCGCGGCCAGGTCACGATCGGTGGGGGTGTAGAGCTGGAAGAAGCCGGGGGTGTCACCGAATTCGGCGGCGACATCCTCCATCGGATCCACCGTCAGCGTGGACGCCACCATCGGCACCCCGGTGCGCGCCGCCGCTCGCGCGGTCGCCAGGTCCCCGTGCCCGTCCTGCGCGCACAGCCCGATCACCCCGACCGGCGCCATGAACACCGGTGCGGCCCAGGTGCTCCCGAACAACTCGACGGACAGGTCGCGCTCCTTCGCGCCGACGAACATGCGCGGCATCAGCCCCCAGCGATCGAACGCCGCCACATTGGCATTCTGGGTCCGCTCGTCGCCCGCGCCGCCCGCCACGTACGAGTACACCGACGGCGGCATCGCCGCCCGCGCCCGCTCGGCCAGATCCGCGTAGCTCACCGGCATCGCCGGCACCACCCCGCGCAACCCGTTGAAGTAGATCTCGTTCTGAAAATCACCGAATGCCACGCGCAACCTCCTTGTTCACGCACCCGCCGCCGGAGCGCCCTGTCATTCTGCCAGCAGACCCTACCGGTGGGTAAGAAGTTGGGTGGCGGGACCTGCCGCACCCCGCGTGGTCTCTCGACCAGCGGCAGGTCCCGCCGGCGCTCGGCGCGGAAACCGGAGCTCAGCGCACCGGCGGATTCCAGCGCGCGGCCGGGGCGAACACCCCGGCCGGGTCGTAGCGGCGGCGCGCGTCGACGAGGCGTGCGCGCTGCGGCTCGGTCCAGGCCGCCAGGGTCTCCGACGACCCGCCGAGCGGATTCAGGCCGAAGTTCGGCGTGGCGGCGTCCAGACTCCACCGGTCCATCGCGGCTGCCACCTGGTCGAGCGCGGCCGGAACCACTTCGGCGACCGGCGGGGCGAGCACGCCGACCGCGAAGACCTGGAACGCCGCGTGGCGACCCGCGATCGTAGTGTGCGACTGCGACTCTCGCGCGATCGCTCCGCCGAACACCCGGATCTCGGCCATGCCGATCGGGGCCCCCACGACCGCCCCGAGCAGGGCGTCGAGCGCCGCGTCCGGCAATTCCCGCAGCAAGGTCCCCCGATCCAGCGCGGGCATCGGGTGGGTCGGATCATTGTGAATGGAAGCCAAAGCCGTGTAAGGCATTTCGGCGACGGTGTCCATCAAAGGCGCGGCCACCGGACGCAGCGGGGCCAGCAGCGCGGCCCCCTCGGCGGCGTCGCCGACATGGGCGTAGCGCAGGGTGAGCACGGTGGCCCCGCGCAGCGGTTCCGGAATCTCCAGCAGCGGCGGCAGATTCAGGATCGCGACCGAACTGGTCACCGTCTCCGGCGCCGCAGCCACCCAATTCCGCCACGCCCGCAGCACGACCGCCGCATCCTCGATGCGGTACGTGAGGCTACCGGCGTACAGCGTGTGAATCGGGAAGAGCCGGAACGTCATCTGGGTGACGATGCCGAAGGCCGCGCCCCCGCCCAGCAGGGCCCGGAACAGTTCGGGTTCGGAGTCGGGGGTGACGCGGCGCAGGGTCGCGTCGGCGGTCACCACCTCCATGGCGGTGACATGGTCGGCGGCGAAACCGTAGGTGCGCGCGATCGGGCCCAGACCGCCGCCGAGGGTGTACCCGACGACACCGACGCTGGTCGAGGACCCGGCGAGCCCGGCCAGCCCGAACGGGGCGGCGGCGTCGAGGACCTGCTGCCAGCGCACACCCGCGCCCACGGTCGCCGTCCGCTGATCACGGTCGATCGAGACCGCGTCCAGCAGGGTGGTGTCGATGAGGATGCTGTCGGCGGGTGTCGGCAGCACCCCGTGCCCGGTGGCCCGCACCGCGACGGTGTACCCCGTCTCGACGGCGACGCGGACGGTGGCCGCCACGTCGGCGGCGCTGCTGGCCACCACGACGGCCGCGGCCGCGTGCTCGATCGCCGCATTGAATCCGGCCGCCGAGCGCTGATACCCTTCCTCGCCGGGGGTGTGGACGGCACCGGCGACGGCGGCGCGCAGGCGTTCGACGACGGTGGCGGCCGGAATCGGATGTCGGTCGAGGCCGGCCGGCGCGGCCGGATCGAAGACGCTGGACATGGGGCTCCTGAAAGTCGATGGTGCTGATCGACATCCAGGAGACCGCACGACGCTTATCGCGAACTTAGCTGCCGCCCAGCATCACCGGCGGTCCCGGAGGCGAGGGCGCTGACCAGCGCGTTCACGTCGGCGCGAGTCAATATCGCGCCCGCCGCCACACCCGCCTCGAACTCGGCCTCCGACAGCGCCGACCGAACCTCGGTGGCCTCGCGGACCGCATCGACCGGATCCATCACCTCCGGCAGGAATCCGATCCGGCCACCCAGGGCGCGGACCGCCCCGAGCATCCGGGCGCCGTCCGCGGGACGGCCGCTGCGCGCCGCGAGCGCCGCGGCCAGCTGCACCATCACCAGCCACGACGTCACGTCCCCGTCCAGTTCCAGCGCGGTCTGCATGGTGCGCAACGCGGTCCGCGCGTCGGCGATGTCACCGGCGTCCAATGCGCAGCGGGCCAGCGTCCACGACGCGGAAGCCCCCGACCAGCGATGCCCGCAGCGCTCGGCGACCGCCACGGCCTCCCGCAGCGCTGCCCGAGCCTCCTCGGGACGATCGGTGAACCGCAGGATCATGCCCTCGATCATCAAGGCCTCCGCCAACTGCCATGGTCTGCCGTCCGCGCGGGTGGCGGTGACAGCGGCCGCGGCGGTGACGGCCGCCTCGGGTGTGGGCTCGGCGATCGCGCGCATGTAGGTGGTCCACGACCGCATCCAGGCGGCGGTGTCGAGATCGCCCGCGGCTGCCGCCACCCGCTCGGCCCGTGTGGTGGCCGCCGCGCCCCGGAGCGGATCACCGGAAAGATAGTGCAGCCCGCCCAATCCGCCGAGCGCCAAGGACAGGGTCCCGGGTTCGACCCCGTGCCCGGGCGCTGCGGTCGCGTCGAGGGCGCTGCTGATGGCCGCGATGCCCTCCGCGATGAACCCGCGCCGGTACCAGAACCAGTGCAGGGCCGCGGCCAGCCGCAGCACGTACCCGGGGTCGCCGGCCGCGACAGCGGATGCGATGGCGGCACGATGCTCGGCGACATCGGCGCCGAGCGCGTCCATCAGCTCCGCCGAGCGGGCGTCCCGCAGATGGACCGCGGCGGCCTCCGCCCGGTCCAGCACGCAGCGGCGGTGCGCCGCGCGCACCCGCTCCAGCTCGTCGGCTTCGCAACGGGCGAGCGCGAATTCGCGGATGCTCTGCAACATCCGGTAGCGGCGCGGCGACGACGCGGGCTGCACCCGCAGCAGCGACCGGCGCACCAGACCGGTCAGCGGTTCCAGCACGGCCATCGAGTTCGCGACACCGTGTACCGCTGCGGCGGCGTCGATATCGAAGCTCCCCGCGAAGACCGCGACGTCGCGCAGCAGCCGCGCTTCGGTGGGGTCGAGCAGCCGGTAGCTCCAGTCGATGGCGTCCGAGAGGCGGCGCTGTCGCACGGGTGCGGTGCGAGCGCCTCCGGCCAGCAGCGTGAACCGGTCGGCCAGACCATCGGCGATCTGCTGCTCGGACAGCACCCGCAATTGCGCGGCGGCCAATTCCACCGCGAGGGGGATGCCGTCCAGGTCGGCGCAGATCCGCCGGACCGGTTCGCGCACCGACTCGTTCAATGACCAGCCGGCCACCACGCCCGCGGCCCGCGCGGCGAACAGCTCGACGGCATCGGACTCATCGAGCGGCGGTACCTCGACGACGTGCTCGCCGTCGACCGCGAGCGGCTCGCGGCTGGTGGCGAGGACCCGCAGGCCGGGGCATCGGATCAGCAGGGTGTGCACCATGTGGGCGACCCCGTCGAGGACGTGTTCGCAATTGTCCAGCAGCAGTGTGCCTTCCCGGTTCGCGACGATGTCGGCGAGGCGATCGGGTGTGCTCGCGCCGAGGACCTGCAGTGACTCGGCGATCGTGCCGGCGACCAGGTCATCGGATTCGACCGGGGCCAGATCGACCCACCACGGCTCGTCCTCGGAGCCCGTGACCCGGGGCAGCCTCCGGCAGGTCTCGACCGCCAGCCGAGTCTTGCCGACGCCGCCCGTGCCGACCAGGGTCACCAGGCGGGCCGCGCCGACCGCGCGGCCGATATCGTCGAGTTCGGCCGTGCGGCCGACCAATTGGGTCCGCGGCACCGGCATGGGACAGGCCGCCGCGGTCTCGGGCACGGTGACGACAACCCGGGCGGGGGCCTCCGATCCGCGCAGCAGCTCCTCGTCATGGCGCAGGATGGCGGTCTCGAGCTCACGTAGCCGGAGCCCGGGTTCGATACCCAGCTCGGTGTCGAGCCGGTCGCGGATATCCCGCAGTGCCGCCAGCGCGTCGGATTGGCGTCCGGCCCGGTAGCGGGCCAGCGCCGTCAACTCCCAGACACGTTCGTCGAGCGGATGCGCGACCGCCAAGGCCTCCGCGTCGAGCAGCGCGGCTTCGGCGCGGCCCGTCTCGAGCCGCAACTCCACCAGCGCTTTTCGCGCCCGGAGCTCGAGCGCGGTGAGACGTGCGATCTCCGGCCGCACGAAGTCGGCGTCGGCGATATCCGCGTACGGCGCGCCGCGCCACTCGTCGAGCGCAGCCTCGTACGCCCGCAGCGCTGTAGCGGAATCACCTGTGGCGCACGCTGCTTCGGCCGTCGCGAGGTGCCCGGTGAAGCGATGCGCGTCGATTCGGTCGGCGGCCAGATCCAACTGATAGCTGGTGGCGGACCGGACGATCACGCCCGCCGCGCCGCGTCGGCGGTCGGGCTCGAGTCGATCGCGCAGCTTCGAGATCCCGAAATGCAGTGATCCCACCGACGGTTCCACGGCGTCGTGCCACACCTGCTCGAGCAGCCGATCCGCCGACACCTCCCGCGGGAACGCCGCGATCAATGCCGCCAGCAAACTCCGCTGCCGCAGCCCGCCCAGATCGACCGGCCGTCCCTCGACCGTGGCCGCCAGCCCGCCCAGGACGTGCAAACGCACCCGCGGCCGCGCACCGATCTCCTCGCCGTCACCCGGTAGATCACCCACGAATCACCTCACTAGCTCTCACTCGGCAATCTATCGCTGTGAGAACCGTGAAACGTATCAGCGTGCCGCGCCTAGCCGTCGGCTTCCGGTGCCGGATAGCCGATCAGCCCCCGGGCATGGCCGAGCGCGTGGCGTCCGGCGATCATGCCGGGGGACAGCGATTGCCGGGCGATCGCGCCGCCGAGGGCCCGGATCTCGGCGAAGGTGATCGGCTGCCCGGCCGCGGCCGCCAGCAGCGCGTCGATGGCCGGGACGGGCATCGGATGGTCCGGGTCATGGTGGATGCAGGTGGTGTCCAGCACTGGTGTGGCCACCTGCCGCAGCGGCGCGAGCAACTCGGCGCCCCGGGCCGGATCTCCCGAGTGGGCGTAGCGCAGGTGCAGGACCGTGGCCCCGTGCAGCGATGCGGGGAGGACGGGGACGGCGGGCAGGTTCAGCACCGCGACGGAACTGGTGACGCAGTCCGGCGCTGTCGCCAGCCAGCCCCGCCAGGCCCGCAGTACGGTTCCCGAGTCCTCGACGCGATAGGTGAGACCACCCGCGTACAGGGCGCCGGATCTGGTCGAGACCAGGACGGCGGGAACGGCATCCGCGGCCGGGTGCCGGTAGGCGTCGGCTCCCGGCGTCGGCACCGCGCCTGCGACCGCCGCCCGCACTCGCTCGGCGACCCGATAGGCCGGAAGCGGACGCGCACCGGTGGGCGCGGGCGGATCGCAGACGCTGGACATGAAGCTCCTGTCACTCGACGGGGTCGTTGACGTCCAGCAGAGTGCCTGCCTCTTAGCGCGAACTTAGCGCCCTGCCCGGCAGCCTCGCGGGCTCGCCGAGAATAGAGCTGACCAGCACATTCACCTCGTCGCGGGACATCGTCGCGCCCGCCGTCAAGCTCGCCTCGAATGTCGCTGGGGGCAGCGCGTTCTCGACGGCGGCGGCCTCACGAGCCGCGTCGATCGGGTCCATCACCTCCGGCTGGAATCCGATCCGGACGCCCAGGGCACGGACCGCGCCGAGCAGGCGGGCCCCGTCGGTGGGCCGGTCGGTGCGCATCGCCAGGGCCGCGGCCAGGTGAGCCATCACCAGCCACGAGGTGACGTCGCCGTCGAGCTCGACCGCGGTGTGCATGGTGCGCAGGGCGGTTCGGGCTTCGGCGTGGTCGTCGGCCTCGAGGGCGCAGCGGGTCAGGGTCCAGGAGGCCGAGGCGACGGTGAGGCGGTGGCCGCAGCGTTCGGCGACCGCGATCGCCTCGGTCAGGGCGGCGCGCGCCGCGGCGGGCCGATTCGCGTAGCGCAGGATTCGGCCCTGCACCATGAGCGCGTCGGCCAGCTGCCAGGGGCGGCCGTCGCGGCGGGCCGAGGCGACGGCCACGGCGGCGTCCGCGGCCGTGTCGCGGGTGGGGTCGGCGACCGCGCGCAGATAGGTGGTCCAGGTGCGCATCCAGGTGGCCGTGTCGCGATCGCCTTCGGCGTTCGCGAGGGAGGCGGCGCGCTCCGCCATCGCCACGCCGCGCACCGGATCGCCGGAAAGATAATGCAGCCCACCCAGTCCGCCCAGGGCGAGGGACAGGGTCGCGGCGTCCACGCCGTGGTCGGGTGCTTCGCTCGAGGCGAGCGCCGTCGTGATGGCCGGGATGGCCTCCTCGATGAATCCGCGCCGGTACCAGAACCAGTACAGCGCCGCCGCCAGCCGCAGCACGTACGCGGGGTCGCCGGCGGCGAAGGCGGAGGCGATGGCGGCGCGGTGTTCGGCGACATCGCGGTTGAGCGTGTCCATCGACTGCGCCGATCTGGCGTCGCGCAGATGCGCGGCCGCGGCCTGCGCCCGCTCCAGCACGCACTGCCGGTGCGCGGCCCGGGCCCGCTCGAGCTCCTCGGCTTCGCAACGGGTGAGCGCGAATTCGCGAATCGTCTGCAGCAGCCGGTACCGGCGCGGTGACGAGGCGGGCTGGACCCGCAGCAGGGATCGCCGAACCAGACCGGTCAGCGGGGCCAGGACGGCCATCGACGAGCTCGCCCCGTGGACGGCGGCGGCCGCGTCGATGTCGAAACTTCCGGCGAAGACCGAGATATCGCGCAACAGCCGCGCTTCGGCGGGATCGAGCAGCCGGTAACTCCAGTCGATGGTGTCGGCCAGGCGGCGCTGCCGCACGGGCGCGGTGCGTGAACCTCCCTCGAGCAGGGTGAACCGGTCGGCCAGACCGTCGGCGATCTGCTGCTCGGACAGCACCCGCAGCTGGGCCGCGGCCAACTCCACGGCGAGCGGGATGCCGTCGAGGTCGGCACAGATACGCCGAACCGGTTCGCGCACACGGTCTTCGAGGCTCCAGCCCTCGACCATGCCCGCGGCCCGCGCGGCGAACAACAGCACCGCCTCGGACTCGTCCAGCGTCGGAACGTCGATGACGCGCTCGCCGTCGAGGGCGAGCGGTTCACGGCTGGTGGCGATGATGCGGACCCGCGGGCAGCGGGTCAGCAGGACATTCACCACCTCGGCGACCCCATCGAGGACGTGTTCGCAATTGTCCAGCAGCACCGTGCATTCCTGCGTCGCGACAATGTCGGCGAGCCGCGCGGGGGTGCTCGCGCCCCGCACCTGCATGGCCGCGGCCACGGTGGCGGCGACCAGTTCATCGGATTCGACGGGAGCCAGATCGACCCACCACAGCTGATCCCCGGTGGCCGGGTTCCTCGGCAGGCGGCGGCAGGTCTCGACCGCCAGCCGGGTCTTGCCGACCCCGCCGGTACCGACCAGGGTCACCAGTCGGCTCTCGCGCACCGCGCGATGGATCTCGTCGAGTTCGTCCGCACGCCCGATCAATTGGGTCCGAGGAACCGGCATCGGGCAGGTCGCCGCGATCAACGGGGTGACGGCATGGACCGCGGCCGCCGACCCGGGCAGCAGATCCTCGTCATGGCGCAGGATCGCGGTCTCCAGCTCGCGCAACCCGACTCCCGGCTCGATGCCGAGTTCGGTGTCGAGCAGCCGCCGCACATCCCGCAATGCCGCCAGCGCCTCGGACTGCCTCCCGGCCCGGTAGCGCGCCAGCGCCGCGAGCTCCCACACCCGTTCGTCGAGCGGATGCGCGGCCACCAGCGCCTCGGCGTCGGCGAGCGCGGCCTCGATCCGGCCGGCGCCGAGTCGCAACTCCACCAAGGCTTTCCGGGCCCGCAGTTCCAGCCCGGTCAGCCTCGCGATCTCCGGCCGCACGAAATCGGCGTCGGCGATATCGGCGTAGGGCGCGCCCGTCCACTCGCTCAGCGCCGTTTCGTAGGCGCTCAGCCCGGCCGCGGAATCCCCGGCCGCGCAGGCCGATTCGGCGGCGGCGAGCCGTCCGGCGAAGCGGTGCGCGTCGATCCGGTCCGCGTCCAGGGCCAGCTGGTACCGCGTCCCGGACCGCACGATCACCCTTTCGGCGCCGCGCCGCCGATCGGGTTCGAGCCGGTCGCGCAGCTTCGAGATCCCGAAATGCAGTGAGCTGACCGAAGGCTCGGCCGCATCGTGCCACACCTGTTCGAGCAGCCGGTCCGCGGACACTTCCCGCGGATAGGCCGCGATCAGGGCCGCGAGCAGACTCCGCTGCCGCAACCCGCCCAGGTCGACCGGCCGCCCCGAGACCGTCGCGGCCAGCCCACCCAGGACATTCACCAACACCTCCGGCCGAACGCCGACCCCCTCGGCGTCACTCGGCGGACCACCCACGAATCACCTCGCTACTACTCTCCCGCAATCTATCCCGCCGCCCGCGCGGCGGCGTGGACGGGCGTTCAGTAGTGGGCGTTGAGGTATTCCGCCGCGTGGGTCGTCCACAGCACGTTCGTGCCGGGCATGTTGTGGCCGGAGTACCGGACGTGCTCGCCGTCGGGCCACGGCGTCAGGTAGCCGAGCAGGCCGCGCATCGCGGTGGTGTAGCGGTCCAGATTGGCGACCGGATTCTGGAGCAGGAAGTTCAGCAGCTCGTGGAACAGCATCGGGGTGAGGTTGCCGATGCGCGCGCCCTCGACGAGGGAGAAGGGGGAGATGGCGGTGTCGATGGCGCGCAGCGGGGAGTCGCCGGGGGAGGAGGTGATGATGTCGTCGGGGTTGGCGTACTCGCGCACGTCCAGGCCCACCGGCCAGGAGCCGCGCTGCCCGTGCAGGCCGTAGGTGTGCGGCGGGCACAGGTCGCCGACCGACTGGCCCTTGCGGCGCATCGGGTTGGCGATGTTCACCGTGAACGCGATCTCGAGCGGCGACCCGTCCACATTGGTGTAGACACCCGCGCGCACACCCTGCAGGATCGTGCTGGCCACGATCCCGCCGAGCGAATAGCTCAGCAGGCCGCACACATTCGGCGAATCCTGGATGGCCTTGACCCCCGCCGCGACCCCGAGCCGCACCGAGGTGTTCAGCGAGGAGCCCCAGGTGCTGGGCACCGGGCCGATCTCGGCGGGCCAGTCCGGTTCGAACGTGCTGAACTTGCTCGGGTCCAGCAGCTTGGCGACATCGTGCAGCATGCCCGCCGGTGCCCCGTCCGAATTGCGCTGCTCCCCGGTGCCGCGCAGGGTGATGATGTCGATCATGGCCTTCCCCTCC
This sequence comes from Nocardia sp. CA-145437, assembly GCF_050956485.1. Taxonomy (NCBI): domain Bacteria; kingdom Bacillati; phylum Actinomycetota; class Actinomycetes; order Mycobacteriales; family Nocardiaceae; genus Nocardia; species Nocardia sp. CA-145437. The sequence continues at coordinate 3,265,437 of NZ_CP191204.1, forward strand.
ATGCACCGAACCTTTCGGCGCGGATTCGACGATAGAAGCGTCCTACCAGCTAATCGCGAGTAGTCGGCTACCCGTTTACAGCGGTCGAGCCGATCAGGGCATGCGGGGACGCCGTGCGTCGGACGGGGGAGGCCAGGATGTCGGCGGAAACGACGAACGGCGGGCCCGGATCGATCGATCCGGGCCCGCCGTCGCGGGAACTAGCGCGGCAGGTCCGCCGCGGCGCTCTCGTCCAGCAGCCAGGTGGTGGACTCGGTGCCGATAGCACCCGCCGCCGGGATATCGAGCGGCGACGCCCCGTTGAGGGCGGCGGCCACCGCGGCCGCCTTCGCCTCACCGGACACGATCAGCATGACGTGGCGCGACTTGCGGATCGCGGGCAGCGTCAGCGTGATCCGCACGGCCGGCGGCTTGGGCGAATTGGTCTCCGCGACAACCAGCTCGTGTTCCTCGCGGGTGGCGTCGGTGTGCGGGAACAGCGAGTTGATGTGCCCTTCTCCGCCCATGCCGAGCAGGTGCAGGTCGAACGCGCCGTGCTCGGCCAGGTGCGCGTGCACGGTGGCCGAGTACTCGCCCGCGGCCTCCAGCGGGTCCGGATAGTCGCCGCTCGAGGTCTCGGTCGGGTGCACCCGGGACGGGTCGACCGGGACGTGGTCGAGCAGCGCGTGGCGGGCCTGGAGTTCGTTGCGCTCCGGGTCGCCCGTGGGCACGAAACGCTCGTCGCCCCAGAAGATGTCGAGCTTGGCCCAGTCGATGTCGCCGGGGGCCTTGCGCACCAGTTCCAGCAGCGCGATGCCGGTGCCGCCGCCGGTCAGGACCACCGAGGCGGAGCCGCGCAGCCGCTGCGCCTCCACCACCTGCGCGACGAAGCGGGCGGCCGCCGCCATCACCAGATCGTCGACGGTGGTGAAGGTTTCCGTGACGGCGGGCTTACTCATAGGTCACCCTTTCGATTCCGGTGAGGGCCTCGGCATAGATGTCGTCGGCGTCGAGGTGACGCAGTTCCTCGGCCAAGCAGTCCTTGGTCTCGCGGCGCGCCAGCGCGAAACGCTGGTCGGGTTCGCCGGTGCGGGACAGGGTCGCGGTGCGGCCGTGCTGCGGGCGGGAGATGGCGATCGACACCGAGGGCCGGTGCATCTCCACCTTCAGCTCGCCGGTGCGCCGCACCACCGGGCAGTCCAGCCGCGCGGCCAGCCAGCCCGCCAGCATGTCCAGCGCCGGTTCTTCCTTCAGGCCCGAAATCGTCACCGACTCAACGGTTTCGAACGGGGCCTCGTCGAGCGCCGCCGCCAGCAGCGCCCGCCAGTAGGTGACCCGGCTCCACGCCAGATCGGTGTCGCCGGTCGCGTAGGAGTGCCGGCGACCCTTGATGGTGGCCTGCGGATCGGCCGCGAAAGTCGCGTCGGTGATCCGGCGGGTAGCCAGGCGGCCCACCGAATCCCTGGACGGGAACTCCGGCGCGCCCCGCGGCCACCACGCCACCACGGGGGTGTCGGGCAGCAGGAACGGGATCACCACGCTGGCCTCGTGCGGCACCAGATCGCCCTGCAGCCGCAGCACGATCACCTCGGCCGCGCCCGCGTCGCCGCCCACGCGGATCTGCGCGTCCAGCCGCGTCTGGGCCATGCGGTCGCCGCGGGCCAGCACGATCACCCGGCACGGGTGTTCACGACTGGCGTCGTTGGCCGCGTCGATGGCGTCCTCGGCCTCGGAGCTGTCGAGGGTGCACACCACCAGGGTGAGCACCCGGCCCATGGTGACCACGCCATTGGATTCCCGCAGTTGCACAAGGCGTTTCGACACCTCGCGGGTATCGGTGTCGGGCATGTCGATGATCATCGGGCGGGCTCCTGGGTGGGTGTGGTCACGGCCGCCGCCATTCCCGCCCGCTGCGCGCGAGCATCTCGTCGGCGGATTCCGGACCCCAGCCGCCCGCCTCGTACGGGTCGGGTTTGCCGGTCGCGGCCCAGTGTTCGAGCGCGGGATCGAGGATGCGCCAGGACAATTCGACCTCCTCGTTGACTGGGAACAGCGACGGCACCCCGAGCAGCACGTCCAGGATGAGCCGCTCGTAGGCCTCGGGGGAGTCCTCGGTGAACGCCTCGCCGTAGCTGAAGTCCATGTTCACGTCGCGCACCTCCATGGACGACCCGGGCACCTTGGACCCGAATCGCATGGTGATGCCCTCGTCCGGCTGCACCCGGATGACCAGCGCGTTCTGTCCGAGTTCCTCGGTCATGGTCTGGTCGAAGGGCAGGTGCGGGGCGCGCTTGAACACCACCGCGATCTCGGTGACGCGCCGGCCCAGACGCTTGCCGGTGCGCAGGTAGAACGGCACGCCCGCCCAGCGGCGGGTCGCCACGGACAGGGTGATGGCGGCGTAGGTCTCGGTGCGGGAGTTGGGGTCGAAGCCCTCCTCCTGCAGCAGGCCCACCACCGGCTCACTGCCCTGCCAGCCCGCCGTGTACTGGCCGCGCGCGGTCGTCTCATCCAGCGGCGCAACGAGTTTCGTCGCCGAGAGCACCTTGATCTTCTCGATCTGCAACTGCTTGGGCTGGAAGCTCACCGGCTCTTCCATGGCCGTCAGCGCCAGCAGCTGCAGCAGGTGATTCTGGATGACGTCACGGGCCGCGCCGATGCCGTCGTAGTACCCCGCGCGACCACCCAGGCCGATGTCCTCGGCCATGGTGATCTGCACGTGGTCCACATAGTTGGCGTTCCAGATCGGATCCCACAGCTGGTTGGCGAAGCGCAGCGCCAGAATATTCTGGACCGTCTCCTTGCCCAGATAGTGGTCGATGCGGAACACCGACCGCTCCGGGAACACCGTGTTGACCAGCGCGTTGAGTTCCTGCGCGCTGTTCAGGTCGTGCCCGAACGGCTTCTCGATCACCACTCGCCGCCACGGATCCGGTTGCCCCGCGGGGGAATCGGTCGGCTTGGCCAGCCCGTTCTTGGACAGCTGTTCCAGCACGATGGGGAAGTCGCTGGGCGGGATCGACAGGTAGAAGGCGGTATTGCCGCCCGTCCCGCGATCCCGGTCCAGATCCTTGAGGGTGGTGGCCAGCTTGTGGAAGGCCGCGTCGTCCTCGAACGTGCCGCGGACGAAACGCAGACCCTCCTTGAGCTGCTGCCACACCTCCTCGCGGAAGGGGGTGCGCGCCGAGGACGACACGGACTCGTGAACCAGGTTCGCGAAGTCCTCGTCGGTCCAGTCCCGGCGCGCGAATCCGATCAGCGAGAAGCCCGGGGGCAGCAGCCCCCGGTTCGCCAGATCGTAGATGGCCGGCAGCACTTTGCGCCGCGACAGGTCACCGGTAACGCCGAATATCACCACGTTGCACGGTCCGGCGATGCGGGGCACCCGGCTGTCGCGATCATCGCGCAGCGGGTTGGGCATCGCGACCGTCGTCGCCGCGCGAGCCACGGTCAGTTGCCTCCCGCGACCTGCAGCTTTTCGGTGGTGGCGTCGAGCAGTTCCTGCCAGGAGGCGACGAACTTGTCGACGCCCTCGGTCTCGAGCACACCGAACACGTCGTCCAGGTCGATGCCCACCGCGACCAGCTGGTCGAAGACCGCCTGTGCCTGCTCCGCCTTGCCGACGGCCGCGTTCGGCACGATGACGCCGTGGTCGGCGACGGCCTCGAGGGTCTTCTCCGGCAGCGTGTTCACCGTGTCGGGGGCGACCAGCTCGGTCACGTACATGGTGTCGGAGTACTCGGGGTTCTTCACCCCGGTCGAGGCCCACAGCGCGCGCTGCTTGTTGCCGCCCTGCGACGACAGCTTGTTGAACACGTCGGTGTGCTTGCCGCCGTCGAAGATGTCCTGATAGGCGGCATAGGCCAAGTGCGCGTTGGCGATTCCGGCCTTGCCGCGCAGCGCCAGGGCCTCCGGGGTGCCGATGGCCTCGAGCCGCTTGTCGATCTCGGTGTCCACACGGGAGACGAAGAACGAGGCGACGGACTGGACCTTGGCGATGTCGTGTCCGGAGGTGGTGGCGTTGCGCAGACCGTCGAGGTAGGCGCCCATCACCGCGATGTAGCGCCGCACCGAGAAGATCAGCGTCACGTTCACGCTGATGCCCTCGGAGATGACCCGGGTGATGGCCGGCAGGCCGGCCTCGGTCGCCGGGATCTTGATGAACAGGTTGGGCCGGTCCACGATCTTCCACAGCTCGATGGCCTGGGCCACCGTGCCGTCGGTGTCGAAGGCCAGGCGCGGGTCGACCTCGATGGAGACGCGGCCGTCGACGCCCTTGGACGCGGCGAAGACGTCGGCGAACACGTCGCAGGCCGCGCGCACGTCATCGGTGGTGATGGTGCGGATGGCCGAGTCGACGTCCGCGCCGCGCGCGGCGAGCTCGGTGACCTGCTCGTCGTAGGCGTGGCCCTTCGACAGCGCGCCCTGGAAGATGGTCGGGTTGGTGGTGACACCGACGACATTGCGGGAGTCGATCAGGCCCTTCAGATTTCCGGACTTGATGCGATCGCGTGACAGGTCGTCCAGCCACACCGAAACCCCGGCGGCCGACAGGGCCGCGGTGTTCGTGTTCTGGGTCATGACAACTATCCCTTCACCTTGGCGAGCGAGCGGGTGGCAGCGGCGACCACGGCATCGGCGGTGATGCCGAACTCGCGGAACAGCGTCTTGAAGTCGGCCGAGGCACCGAAGTGCTCGATGGAGACGTTCTCACCGGCGTCGCCGGTGAAACGGTGCCACGGCATCGCGATGCCGGCCTCCACCGTGACGCGGGCCCGCACCGACGGCGGCAGCACCTCGTCGCGGTAGGACTGCTCCTGCGCGTCGAACCACTCCACACACGGCATGGACACCACGCGGGTGCCGATGCCCTGTGCCTCGAGCGTAGCGCGCGCGTCGACCGCGAGCTGCAGTTCCGAACCGGTGGCGATCAGGATTACCTGCGGTGTGCCGGTGGAGGATTCGGCCAGGATGTAGCCGCCCTTGCGGACGCCCTCGTAGCTGGTGCCCTCCTGGATCGGCAGGTCCTGACGGGTCAGCGCCAGCGCGGACGGGCCGTCCTGGTGCGGCGGCTCGGAGACCAGGAAGTGCGAATGCCGTTCGGCGCTATCGCGTTCCAGGATGGTGCGCCAGGCGTAGGTGGTCTCGTTGGCGTCGCCCGGGCGGACCACGTTCAGGCCGGGGATGGCGCGCAGCGCGGCCAGGTGCTCGATCGGCTGGTGGGTGGGGCCGTCCTCGCCCAGGCCGATGGAGTCGTGGGTCCACACGTAGGTGACCGGGGTGCGCATGAGTGCGCCCAGGCGCACCGCGGGACGCATGTAGTCGGAGAACACCAGGAAGGTGCCGCCGTACGGACGGGTCGGTCCGTGCAGGGCGATGCCGTTCAGGATCGAGCCCATGGCGTGCTCACGTACACCGAAGTGCAGGGTCCGGCCGTACGGGTTGGCCTTCCACGCGCCCGTGGAGATCGACTCCGGGCCGAAGGACGCCGCACCCGGCATGGTGGTGTTGTTGGACTCGGCGAGGTCGGCCGAACCGCCCCACAGCTCCGGCAGCACCGGGGCCAGCGCCGCGAGCACCGCGCCGGACGCCTTACGGGTCGCCATGGCCTTGCCCGGCTCGTGCACCGGCAGGGTCTCGGTCCAGCCCTCGGGCAGGCGACGCTCCTGCAGGCGGTCGAACAGCGCCTTGTTCTCCGGGTTCGCGGCGGCCCACGCCTCGAACTGCTCCTGCCAGGCCGCGCGGGCGGCCTTGCCGCGGTCGGCGACATTGCCGCGCGAGTGCGCGATCACGGCGGCGTCCACGTCGAAGCTCTTCTCCGGGTCGAAGCCCAGGATCTTCTTGGTGGCCGCGACCTCGTCGACGCCCAGCGCGGCGCCGTGCGAGGAACCGGTGTTCATCTTGTTCGGGGCCGGGAAGCCGATGATGGTGCGCAGCAGGATGATCGACGGCTTGTCGGTCACGGCCTGCGCGGCGGCGATGGCTTCCTCGATGGCGGTGACGTTCTCGCCGCCCTCGACGGTCTGCACGTGCCAGCCGTAGGCCGCGTAGCGCGCCGCGACGTCCTCGGTGAACGCGATACGGGTGTCGTCCTCGATGGAGATCCTGTTGTCGTCGTAGAAGACGACCAGATTGCCCAGCTGCTGGGTGCCCGCCAGCGAGGACGCCTCGGAGGTGACGCCCTCCTCCATGTCACCGTCGGAGGCGACGACATAGATGAAGTGATCGAACGCACTCTCGCCCTGCGCCGCTTCGGGATCGAACAGGCCGCGCTCACGCCGCGACGCCATCGCCATGCCCACCGCCGAGGCCAGGCCCTGGCCCAGCGGGCCGGTGGTGATCTCGACGTGGTCGGTGTGGCGGTACTCCGGGTGGCCCGGGGTCAGCGAGCCCCACTTGCGCAGGTGCTCGAGGTCGGTCAGCTCGAGACCCATGCCGGCCAGGTACAGCTGGATGTAGAGGGTGAGGCTGGAGTGGCCGCACGACAGAACGAAACGGTCGCGACCCACCCACGCCGGATCCGCCGGATCCAGGCGCATCACGCGCTGGAACAGGGTGTAGGCCAGCGGAGCGAGGCTCATCGCGGTGCCCGGGTGGCCGTTGCCGGCGTTCTGGACCGCGTCGGCGGCGAGGACCCGGGCCGTGTCGACGGCTCTGGTGTCCAGATCGGTCCAGTCGGTGGGGTGGTTCGGCTGAGTGAGCGCGCGGATGTCGTCTGTGACTGACACGACCGAGGTTCTCCTGACCATTCGTCAACGATGCGGTTGTGGGCGGCGGCGGGAATCGCTGCGTTCGATCCGGGTGCGACGCGGCCGCACCGATCTACAACCACCCTAAAGGGCGGCGTTTCGTGGTCATAAGGGAACCCGCATTCACTTGCCGCCGCGTCGTCGGTTCGTGGCGTTTCGCGGACCTGTTCGTGACTGCCCGGTGTACGCGTCGCGAACCGGTCTCGGTGCGCGTCGGGGTGGACCTGGTCGGGAGCATGGTCGCCGTGGGTCTACCATGCTCTGTAGTAGTGGCCGCGCCGCACCGTGTCCGGATTTCGCACCGGACCGGGTCTGGATCGCGCACCACTGAATCCAGACCGATCGGATGATGCACGGCGTGCGAGGAGAAACTGTGGGGATTGGGCAACAGCCGGGTGGCGCTCACGGCTCCTCCGGGGCGGTGCTCGCCGACCGGGTGACGGGTAGCGGCCCGATCTCGGCGGCGACCAGGCGGGTGCTCGCCTACATTGCGCTGACCAAGCCCCGGGTCATCGAATTGCTGCTCGTCGCAACGATTCCCACCATGCTGCTGGCCGACCGCGGCAATGTCGACATCCGTCTGATCCTGGTCACCCTGTTCGGCGGCTGGATGGGCGCGGCCAGCGCCAACACCCTCAACTGTGTCGCCGACGCCGACATCGACAAGGTGATGAAGCGGACCTCCAAGCGTCCGCTGGCCCGCGAGGCCGTCCCCACCCGCAACGCCTTCGTGTTCGGCGTCACCCTCGGCTTGGCGTCGTTCGCCTGGCTGTGGTGGCAGGCCAACCTGCTCTCCGGCGCGCTGGTCGTGGCGACCATCCTGTTCTACGTCTTCGTCTACACCCTCGGCCTCAAGCGCCGCACCTCGCAGAACGTGGTGTGGGGCGGCGCGGCGGGCTGCATGCCCGCCCTGGTCGGCTGGTCCGCGGTCACCGGCACTATCGGCTGGCCCGCGATCGTGCTGTTCCTGGTCATCTTCTTCTGGACGCCGCCGCACACCTGGGCGCTGGCCATGCGGTACAAGGAGGACTACAAGGCCGCGGGCGTCCCGATGCTCCCGGTCGTGGCCACCGAGCAGACCGTCACCCGGCAGATCGTCCTCTACACCTGGGCGACCGTGCTGGCCACCTTCGCCCTGGTCCCCGCGGCGGGCGTGATCTACGCCGCGACCGCGCTGGTCGCGGGCGCCTGGTTCCTGTTGATGGCGCACCAGCTGTACTCCGGTGTCCGCAAGGGCGAATCGGTCAAGCCGCTGCGACTGTTCCTGCAGTCCAACAACTATCTGGCCGTCGTGTTCTGCGGTCTGGCCGTGGACTCGGTGCTGGGCTGGAACACCATCGGACACACCCTCTTCGGCTGGTCCTGACCCCCGCCGCCGGGCGGCGGCGGTGAATTTTCGGGCGTGCGTGTCGATTCGGCCCGTCGCTGTTCGATGGGAAGGTGAAGGGCGGAACCTCCGCCCTCGCACCGAGAGGAACAGCCGCCCGATGACCGAACACATCCTGGCTCTGCCCGACGTCGACCTCGCCTACGATCTGCGGGGACCCGCGCTGTCGGAGAGCGCGCACCGGCCGCTGCTGATGATCGGCCAGCCGATGACCGCGGAAGGTTTCACCGCGCTGGCGGCGTACTTCCCGGACCGGACCGTCATCACCTACGACCCGCGCGGGCTCGGCCGCAGTGTCCGCAAGGACGGCCGGACCGACAACTCCCCGACCGTGCAGGCCGAGGACGTCCACGCCCTCGTCGCCGCCCTGAACGTGGGCCCGGTGGACCTGTTCGCCAGCAGCGGCGGCGCGGTCACCGCACTGGCCCTGGTCACCGCCCATCCCGGCGATGTGACCACTCTCGTCGCGCACGAGCCCCCGATCATCACCGTGCTGCCCGACGCCGAGGCCGCCGCCCGCGCGCAGGCCCAGGTCCGCGACGCCTACCAGGCCAAGGGCTCTTTCGCGGGGATGGCCGCCTTCATCGCCCTCACCTCCTGGCAGGGTGAATTCACCGATGCGTACTTCGCCCAGCCCCCGGCTGATCCGGCCATGTTCGGCATGCCCACCGAGGACGACGGCACCCGCGACGACCCCCTGCTGTCCGACGCGTCCTGGGCCATCACCGGCTACACCCCCGACCCCGCCGCACTGCGAGCCGCGCCCACCCGCGTCGTCATCGCCGTCGGCGAGGAGTCCGCCGGCACCTTCACCGCCCGCACCGCCGAGGCCACCGCCGCCCTGCTCGGTTCGACCCCGGCCGTCTTCCCCAGCCACCACGGCGGCTTCAGCGACCCCGACTCCGGCTACCCGGGTCAGCCCGAGCCCTTCGCCGCGCGGCTGCGCGAGATCCTCGACACGGATCAGGGCTGAGGCCCGCAACCCCGAACGGTCCGCCACGGTGATCCGTTGGCGGACCGTCGGTCTGGAGGCCGGCGCTCGGGAGCGGGCTCTAGGACACCTTGGTGAGCCAGACGTGGGTGACGGCCGCCGTGGCGAGCATGTCGCTGACCCGGTAGCTGGGCAGCGTGCCGAGGTTGTCGAACAGGCGCTCACCCGTGCCGAGGAGCGTCGGGACGATCGTCATGTGCAGGTCGTCGATCAGCCCGGCGGCGAGGAAGGCGCGCACCGTGCTCGCGCCGCCGCCGAGCCGCACATCCTGGCCCCGCGCCGCCTCGAACGCCTGCGCCAGCACCTGCTCGGGCGTGCCGGAGACGAAGTGGAAGGTGGTGCCGCCCTTCATGGGCAGCGCCGGGCGCGGGTGATGGGTCATCACGAAGGTGTCGTGGTGATACGGCGGGTTGTCGCCCCACCAGCCGGTCCAGGAGTGGTCGGGCCACTCGCCGCGGACCGGGCCGAACATATTGCGGCCCATGATGGTGGCGCCGATATTGACGTCACCGGCGGCGAGGAAGTCGTTGTCGGGCCCGGGATCGCCGCCGGGCTCGCCGATCATCTCGCGGCCGTAGCGGGTGCGGAACACCCAGTCGTGCAGGCGTTCTCCACCGACCCCGAGGGGCGTGTCGGGACCCTGATCCGGGCCGGCGGCGAAACCGTCCAGGGAGACGGCGTAATTGTGGACGCGGAGCTTCGGCATGGCGCGAGCCTCTCGGGTGAGTGGGCGGCGGTTCCGCCCCTACCCTCTCATCGAACGGCGATCCGCTCGATCGACACGACCGACCGGATCAGCGGCAGGGCTGCAACGGGAAGCAGGCGGGCGGCACCGTGGTCTTGGGCAGCGTCGGATCGACGGAATGCCCGGACGTGGGGCTGTCGACGACAGCCGAACGCGTCGGCTGCGGCTGCTTGTCCGGCGACTTCGTCGGGGTGCTCCCGCCGCCCACGCAGGCGATGGCGATCAAGAGAATGACCAACGCCAGCAGCAGCCCGCCGAGGATCGGCAGGTCGCGACGGCGCTTGCGGCCGCCCCCGCTCGGCTGCGGCTCGTTCCAGAGGGGGAACCGGTCGCGCTCCTGCTGGGCGGTCGGCACCGACCATTGCGGGGGACCGGACTGGGCGGGCTCGGGCCGGATCTGGGGGCCCGCGCCGATGCCCGGCCGGGGCTGCGGCGGCTGCCCGGCCGGTGGCGGTCCCGGCGGTCGTCCGGCCTGGGCCGCACCCGGAACAGGCGTCGGGGGTGGCGGGGTGCGGCCGGGTCCCTGCGGGGGTTCGGAAGTGCCCGCGAGTGCGCGGTAGGCCCGCTCGGCGGCGGTCGCGGAGGTCGCGCCCGCGATGGCGGCGCCGACACCGGGACCGCGCCCGGCGGCCGATTCCTGCTGCGCCACAGGGCGATCGCCCGGCCGGGGCGTGCCCGAGGCGCCGCTCCGGGATTCGGCGCTGCCGTGACCGGTCGCGCCCGGCTCCCGCTTGGACAGCGGGGGTCTGCTGTCCTCGGGGATCGAAGCGGCCGGCGGCACCGAGGGAACCATCACCTCGGTGGGCCGGTTCGCGAACGGCAGCGGTGCGTCGCGCGCGGAGTCCGGTACGGGGAAGCCCTCCGACACCAGGTCGGAATACGTTGCGGCGGCGGCGAACCCGAGCGCGCCCAGCGCCTGCCCGACCTGCGCGGCGTCCCACGACGCGGGCGCGCCCTCGGCGAGGGAGGTGAAATAGGCGCGCAGGGAGGACGGGCCATCACCGATGAGGACGTCTATACCCGTTGGCAGATCGCCCTTTTCCAGCTTGACCCGGCTGCCCAGCTGCGGAACCAGCAGCACCAGCCCGCTGACCGGCACCGCCTCCCGGCCGGGGGCCGAACGCAATTGCTCGGCCAGGTCCATGGTCTGGCGGTGCACCCCGTCGAGCGGATCGCCGTCGCCGTCGATCGGCGCGGGCTCCCCGTCCACGGTCCACGGCTCGTCTTGTGCGCACGACAGCGTCCCGCTGACCCGCTCGGTGAATCCGTGCACCCCGACCACCACACAGGTCTGCGGCGTCCACACCACCACGTCGGCGTCCTGGCACTGCACCACGGCGATGCCGGGCACGGCGTGCGGCCCGCTCCAGGATTTGAGCCAGTTCACCACGGTGCGCTCGGTGCTCGACAGCCGCGACGGGTCGTCGTTACGGACCTTCACCAACATCCCAGACCACCTCTGACCGATGCGCCTCTACCTGCCGGCCGCCCGAACCCTCGCCGCGACCACCTTACGGGGTCGCGACTCCCTCGCGTGGCCGAAAATGTTCGGTCCGGGCGAATCGTCTTGCGCGGCAGCATGATCATTCTGCACGGTTCACCCGGCGCCCGGGTTCCCAGGGGTTGCACAGCTCGGGACCGGGAACCCGGGACCCGCGAGCTACCGCGCGGTAGCGGTGCCGACGGCGCCGAGATGGCCGTCGGGGCGCACGATCATCCAGGTGCCGTCGGTGGCGTCGTAGCCGCGGCGCGCGTGCCCCTCGGCATCGCTGAATTCGCCCTCGACCAGCGCGGTTTCGGTTCCGATCAGGCGTACGGTCCGCAGGTCGGTCACGGGGGAGCGGTCCGGATCGCCGGTCGTGTCCCGCCCGAACACCAGCAGGGTGGCGTGCGGACCGCGGAACAGGTCGAACAATCGGACGGTCTTGCCGTTCGCGTCGATCAGCGGTGCGTCCGGTGCGCGGTCCCCGGCCCGCACTGCGGGCGAATTGTCCTGAGCGTCCCGATAACTGATGTCGAGCTGATGGGTGCCCTCCCGATCCATGGCGTCCGGATCGCCCTTCACGGTCTTGTCGAGCAGCTCGGAACTCAGGCCCAGCACCCGTGCGGCCACCGCCCGCCGCTCGGTCTCGTAGCTGTCGAGCAGGGCGTCGGTCGCGGCCCCCGGATCACGCAGCGCGGCCGCGAGTTTCCAGCCCAGGTTGTAGGCGTCCTGAACGCCGGTATTGAGACCCTGCCCGCCGGTCGGGGGATGCACGTGCGCCGCGTCCCCGGCCAGAAACACCCGCCCGGACCGATACCGCTGCGCCAGACGGACATTCGGCCGCCACACCGTCGACCAGCTCAGGTCGCTGAGCACGATGTCGGCGCGGCGCGACCGGCGCGTCACATGCTCCTGCAACACCTCCAGGCCGGTTCCGGAGTCGGCGTCGAGTCCGGTCGCGAACTGGAATTTCCGCCCGCCGGGCAAGGGCATCAACGCGATTCCGTCCATGGGGGAGTCGGAATCGGCGAACCAGTAGCCCACCGAATGATCGAGCGCGTCCGCGCACACATCCCCGAGCAACAGGCGAATCGACTCGTCGGTGACGCCCTCGAACGCGATCCCGAGCGCCTTGCGCACGGTGCTGCGCCCGCCGTCCGCGCCCACCAGGTACCCGGCCCGCACCTGCTCGGTCACGCCGTCGTGTTCCAGCCTCACCGTCACCCCGTCCGGGTCGGCGCTGAAATCGGCCAGCGCCGTGCCGGATTCGACCCGCACGCCGAACTCCGCCAGCCGCTCGCGCAGTACCCGCTCGGTGTCGGCCTGGGCGAGCACCCACGGATTCGGGTGCGGCACATCGGCGCTGGGCTCGCGCCAGGCGCTCATCCGCCGCTCCATCACGAACTCCCCGTCCAGGTGGACCAGCAGCGGGGCCTGCGGCGCGCCGTGGGCGAGCACCGCGTCGAGTACGCCGAGATCGTCGAAGACCTCGAGGGTGCGCGGCTGTAGTCCGTCCCCGCGCGATCCGGCGAAGAACTCCGCGGCGCGGTCCACGATGCGCACCGCGACCCCGCGGCGCGCCAGATCGATGGCGAGGGTGAGCCCGGTCGGTCCGGCTCCCGCGATGATGACCTGCGGATTCATGACAACTCCAATACTGAATGCAAATTCACTGAACTGGAATTCAGTATTCTGGGTGGTACCTTCCGCTGTCAAGGAGGTGGATCGTGGCAGCACGCCGCAGTGAGAGGTCGGCCGAGACCGAGCAGGCGCTCAAAGCCGCCGCCCGGCGGCTGTTCGCCGAGCGCGGCTACCTCAATACGAAGATCACCGACATCACGGCCGCGGCCGATCGCGCCGCGGGCTCGTTCTACAACCATTTCGCGAGCAAGGAAGAACTGCTCCAGGCGCTGCTGAAGGACCTGGCTGACGAGAGCGACATCTCCGCCGCCGATCCCGCGCACATCGCCGACTTCACCGATCCGGCCTCGGTGCGCTTCCACATCGCGAGCTACTGGGCCTTCGCCCGCAAGAACTGGCCGGTCCTGCGCGCCGTCCAGCAGGCCGCCCTGGTCAACGACGACTTCGCCCGCATCGCAACGCGTTTCGCGACCGAACAGCGCGACGAGGTGGCCGACCATCTCGACGGCTTCGGTCCGGCGGGCCCGCGCCTACCCGGCTCCGACGACGCGAGCCTGTCCATGATGTTCGCCTCGGCGACGGGCCTGCTGCAGGCGGTCGAGGAGGGCGGCCTGACGCTCACCGACGAGCAGGCCGTGGACGCCCTCACTCGATTCATCTACCGCGGCCTCACCGGCCGCGATCCGGACTGACGAAAACCTCAGGGCACCAGCACGATCGAGCCCGTGGTCCGGCGACCCTCCAGGTCCCGGTGCGCCTGCTCGGCGTCGGCGAGCGGATAGCTGCCGCCCACCCGCACCCGCAGCGTCCCCTCGGCGATGGCGTTCATGATATCGCCTGCCCGCCACAGCAATTCGGCCCGATCGCGGGTGTAGTGCACCAGTGTCGGCCGGGTCACGAACAGTGAGCCCAGCGGGTTGAGCCGCTGCAGATCGAACGGCGGCACCGGCCCGCTCGCCCCGCCGAACAGCGCCACCATGCCCCGGATCCGGGTCGCGGCCAGGCTGGATTCGAAGGTGGACGCGCCGACCCCGTCGTAGGCCGCGGCCACGCCCTCCCCGTCGGTGAGTTCGCGGGCGCGCGCGGCGATGTCGTCGTCGTAGCGCAACACGTCGGCTGCCCCGGCCTCGCGCGACAGCTTCTCCTTGTCGTCGGTCGACACCGTGGTGATCACCCGCACCCCGCGCGCGCTCAGCAGCTGGGTCAGGATCAACCCGACCCCGCCCGCACCCGCGTGCACGAGCACCGTCTCGCCCGGCTCGGGCCGGTAGATCGACTCGATCAGGTAGTGCGCGGTCATGCCCTGCAACAGCGCCGACGCCGCCACCGGCGCGTCCACCCCGGCGGGCACCGGAATCGCCACGGCCGCAGGCACGACCACCAGTTCGGCGTAACTGCCCGGCGCGGCCGCCCACGCCACCCGGTCCCCGACCCGGAAGTCGGTGACGCCGTCCCCGATCGCCTCCACCACGCCGCTGCCCTCGGCGCCCGGGATGTAGGGCACCGGCTGCGGGTAGCGCCCGGTCCGAATGTAGGTGTCGATGAAGTTGATTCCGATGGCCTGCGTCCGCACCAGCAGCTGCCCCGGACCCGCCTGCGGGTCGGGCACCTCCACCAGCCGCAGGACCTCGGGACCGCCGTGCTCGGAAACCTGGATGGCGCGCATGCCGACCAGTCTGACACCGGCGCGGAATCGGCGTGTGCGGCGGCACGCCGAGTGTGAGATGCACGGCGGTCCATGGACGCTGATTTACCGGTGGGTAAACTGCGACACATGAGCGCTACCGCCGCCCCGGCACCCGAGAAGCTGTCGCCGTCCGTCGTGGATTCCGTCAAGGGATTCGTCGCCGAGCACGGCGGTTCGGCGACCGCGGTGCTGCAGCCCATCGGCCGCGTCGGCGTCCGGGTCACCCTCGTCGGCGCCGACGGCGTGCTGGGTGACCGGGTCGTCGGCTCGCTGGAGTCCGCCAAGTCCCTCGTCGAGACCGTCGACGGCCTGACCGAGGCCGACGAATGGGACCGCGAGCTGATCTCCAAGGTGACCCCCGCGAAGGGGCACTGGGCCAAGATGGCGGGCTGGGTCGCGCGTCAGAAGCGATTCCCCAAGGCGCGCAACGAGAAATGACCGCGCCCGCAGCAGGCGGGGGCGGAAAGGACCGGAACGACGTGCCGGGTCGGGTGACCAAACAGGCGCAGTTGCGGTCGGCCCTCACCACCCTGTGCGCCACCCTGCGTCCCGGTGAGATGCTGCCCAGCGAACGCCAGCTCTGCGACGACTACCGAGTCAGCCGCATGACCGTGCGCGAGGTGCTGGGCCAGCTCGAATCCGAGGGCGTCATCACCCGCGTCCCCGGCAAGGGCACCTTCGTGGCCGAACGGGTGGCCCGATCGCGGCTGCACATGGCGTCGTTCACCGACGACATGCGCCGCCTGGGCCGTACCCCCGGCACCGTGGTGCTGCACACCGATTACGCGGTGCCGCCCGCCGCGTCGGCGAGCGCGCTGGGGCTGGCGGCGAACACCAAGGCGTATCACCTGGTCCGGCTGCGGCTGGCCGACGGCCTGCCCATGTCGATCGACGACGGCTGGTACCGCGTCGATCTGCTGCCGGATCTGCTGGACCATGAACTGACGCAGTCGCTGTACGCGCTGCTGTCGCGGGAGTACGACTGCCCGATCGACCGGGCCGAGCAGAGCGTGCGCGCGGTGGCCGCCGACGAACGGCACGCGGGCTGGCTGGGCACCGAAACCGGTTCCCCGCTCCTGGCTTTCGACCGGATCTCGTACTCGCGTGATCGGGCCGTCGAGCACGCGCAGTCCTGGTACCGGGCCGACCGCTACCAGGTGTACATGACCGTCTCGGCCGAGGACGCCTAGCCTTTCGACGCCTGGAAACGACTGAGCCGCTGCCCCGTCCGGGACAGCGGTTCTTGTCGTCGCGGGGTCAGATGGTGAAAAGGACCGCGCCCGTGGCGATCTCACCGGCGGTGACTCCGCGGGCCGAGCCGGGGGTGCTGTCCATGACCACCACCGGCACCGCGGCACTCAGGCCCAGGCGGCGAACCGCGTTGGGGGAGAAGGTGATCAGCGGATCGCCGACCTCGACCCGATCGCCCTCGGCGGCCTTGACCTCGAACAGATCCGGCTTGCCGACGGTGTCGATGCCGACGTGCAGCAGCACGCCGGTGCCATCGGCGGTCACGATGACCGCCGCGTGCGGGTGCAGCTTCACGATCGATCCGGCGACCGGGGCGACCACGGTGGTCGCGGCATCGGTGTCGGGCGGTTCGATGGCCGCGCCCGCGCCCACCATCTCCGCGGAGAAGACCGGATCGGGAACCTCGGACAGGGGCATGGAGCGGCCGTCGAGCGGTGCGAGAATCTCGGTGCTCATGGCCGTCAGATCATGTCGTTGATGTCTTCGGCGAGCGCGTCGGCGGTGGGGCCGACGACGACCTGCACCGCGTCGCCCATCTTCACGACGCCGTGCGCGCCGGCGGCCTTGAGCGCCTTGTCGTCGACCTTGCCCGCGTCCTTGACCTCCACGCGCAAGCGGGTGATGCAGCCCTCCACCTCGACGATGTTGTCCGCGCCACCCAGGCCCGCGACGATTTGATTCGCTTTCGACATATTTCCTCCGTGCGTGTCGAGTAGACAAAGCTGGTTATAACCAGTATATGTCTGGTTATAACCAGTGACGCTAACTGATCGTAGGCAGTGCGCGTGACACCATTCACAAACTGAGGACCCGCCATGGCCGACGCCGCCGCCGAGAGCTCTCGTAAGAAGCTCGATCTATCCGGACTGCAGAAGCTCGGCCGTAGCTTGATGCTGCCGATTGCCACGCTACCCGCCGCAGGACTGTTGCTGAGGCTGGGACAAGACGACATGCTCGGCCGATTCTCGCCGCTGCACTCGGTCGCCGCGGTCCTCGCGGGCGCGGGCGGAACCCTCATCGACAACCTTCCGCTGCTGTTCGCGGTAGGTATCGCCATCGGCTGGGCGAAGAAGTCCGACGGGTCCACCGCGCTGGCCGCAGTGGTCGGCTACCTCGCCTTCACCGGCGTCCTCAAGGCCATGTCGCCGGTGGTGCTGGATGGTAGCTGTGGTCCGGTGCTTGGCTGGTTGTTCCGTGCGGCGCACTGGGATTGCCCCGTCGTGGCCGACATGGCCACCGCCAAGGCCTCGCAGCTGGTGAACTTCGGTGTTCTCGGCGGCATCGTCATGGGCTTGACCGCGGCCTCGCTGTGGTCCCGCTTCCACCGCACCCAGCTGCCCGATTACCTCGGCTTCTTCTCCGGCCGCCGCCTGGTGCCCATCCTCACCGCGTGCGCCGCCGTCGTCATCGGCGTGCTCATGTCGTTCATCTACCCCGCCTTCAATGCCGCGCTCACCTGGCTGGGCACCACCGTCGCCGACAACTCGGTCGCCGGTGGCGGCGTGTTCGGCTTCGCCAACCGCATGCTGCTGCCGCTGGGCCTGCACCACATCATCAACTCGGTGGTGTGGTTCGTGATCGGCGACTACAACGGCGTCCACGGCGACATCCCGCGCTTCCTGGCCGGCGACCCGTCCGCGGGCACCTTCATGACCGGCTTCTTCCCGATCATGATGTTCGGCCTGCCCGCCGCGGCCATCGCCATCTGGCGGCACGCCCGCCCGGAGCACCGCAAGATGATCGGCGGCATCATGCTGTCCACCGGTCTGACCGCGTTCCTCACCGGAATCACCGAGCCGCTGGAGTTCTCATTCATCTTCGTGGCGTGGCCGCTGCTGCTGATCCACGCCCTCTTCACCGGATCGGCGCTGGCGCTGACCAACGCGCTGGGCATCCACGACGGCTTCACCTTCTCGGCCGGCGCCATCGACTACCTGCTGAACTTCGGCAAGGCCACGCACCCGCTGCTGCTGATCCCGATCGGACTCGGGTACGCGGCGCTGTACTACGTCACCTTCAGCTTCATCATCAAGCGCTGGAACCTGCCGACACCCGGCCGGGAACCGGACGAGTCCGAAATCGAGAAGGAGAACATCGCAGCATGATCACCCGAACCGCCGTCATCGCCTCGAAGACCGGACTGCACGCTCGGCCCGCTGCCCTGTTCGCCAAGGCCGCCGGGGAGGCCGGTGTGCCCGTGAAGATCTCGAAGGAGGGCAAGGATCCCGTCGCCGCCAACTCGCTGCTGCAGATCATGACCCTCGGCGCCGAACAGGGCGACACCGTCACCCTGCACGCCGAGGACGGGGCCGAGACGGCCCTCGATAAGCTGGTCTCGATGCTGGAGACAGATCTTGACGCGTGAGGTGCGCGGCGTCGCCGCCGCCCCCGGGATCGCGATCGGATCGGTGAAGTGGCTGGCCGCCGCGCCCGTCACCAGTCCGGACGACGCACCCGGGAGCGACGTCGAAGCCGAGATCGCGCGCGCGGACACCGCATTCGAGACCGTCGCGGGCCGGTACTCCACGCAGGCGCTCGAGGCCGCCGGGCCGGCGGCCGACATCCTGTTCATGACCTCCGCGCTGGCCGCCGACCCGGCCCTGCTGGACCAGGTGCGCGCCGAGATCCGGGGCGGGACGCCGACCGCGCATTCCGTCACCCGGGCGGTCGCGCACTTCGGGGAACAGCTCACCGCGCTCGGCGGGATGATGGCCGAACGGGCCTCGGACCTGCGTGACGTGGGGCAGCGGGTGGTCGCGGAACTGCTGGGCGTGGATCCGCCCGGAATCCCGGACAGCGCGACGTCTTTCATACTCGCCGCCCAGGATCTCGCGCCCGCGGACACCGCGACGCTGGATCCCGAGCGGGTGATCGGGCTGCTCACCGTGGCGGGCGGGCCCACCTCGCACACCGCGATTCTGGCCAAGGCCCTGGGCATTCCGGCCGTGGTGGCCGCGCCGGACGCGGCCGGGATCACCGAGGGCACCGAGATCGTGCTGGACGGGACCGCCGGTGTGGTGGAGCTCGAACCGAACGCGGGCCGTCGCCAGGAAGTCGCGGCTGTTCGGGCGCGTCAGGCAGACGCGCCGACCGGTCCGGGGCGCACGTCCGACGGCCACGCGGTGCCCCTGCTCGCCAATGTCGGCTCCGCCGCCGATGCGCGGCTAGCCGTCGAACTCGGGGCCGAGGGCGTCGGCCTGTTCCGGACCGAATTCCTGTTCCTGGACCGGAAATCCGCGCCCACCGTGGCCGAGCAGACCGAGCGATACGCGGAGATCTTCCGGGTCATGGGCGACCGGCCGGTCATCGTCCGCACCCTCGACGCGGGCTCGGACAAGCCGCTGCCGTATCTCGACCTCCCGGACGAGGAGAACCCGGCACTGGGTGTGCGCGGACTGCGATTGAGCAGCGTCGATGAGGGGACGCTGCTCGGCCAGCTCGCCGCGATCGAGGCCGCGGTCAAGGCGACCGGGACCCCGGTCAAGGTCATGGCGCCCATGGTCGCCACCGTGGAGGAGGCGGCCTACTTCGCCGCCCGCGCCCGCGAGGCCGGGCTCGAAACGCCCGGCATCATGATCGAGATCCCCGCCGCCGCACTGCGTTCCGAGCAGCTCGGGGCGGAGGTGGAGTTCTTCTCCCTCGGGACCAACGACCTGTCGCAATATCTGTTCGGCGCGGACCGGATGTCCTCGGCGGTGGCGGCGCTGCACGATCCGTGGCAGCCCGCGCTGGCCGCGACCATCGCCCTGGCGGTGTCCGGGGCCGCGAAGCAGGGCGTGAAGGTCGGGGTCTGCGGGGAGTCCGCGTCCCATCCCGACTTCGCCTGTGTGCTGGTGGGTCTCGGGGTGGAGACGCTGTCCATGGCGCCCCGCTCCCTCGCCGGGGTGCGCGCCCGGCTCGCGTCGGTGACCCGGGCCCAGTGTGCAGCCGCCGCGGCGGCGGTGGTGTCGGCCCGCACCGCCGCGGACGCCTTATCGGCCGCGCGAGCCGCCCTGGGGGCGGATACGTGAGGACCACCCTGCGGGGCCGGGTCGTCACACTCACCGAGGTGGGCGAGCTCGCCGACGGGGTGGTGTCGTTCGACGGCCCGTTTCTCGACTATGTCGGTCCGGCAGCGGAATTCGACGGTCGGCTGCCGGAGACGAACGAGGAGTCGCCGATCATCCTGCCGGGGTTGATCGACGTGCACTGCCACGGTGGCGGCGGATTCGGCTTCCCCGAGACCGATGCCGAGGGTGTGGCCGCCGCCGCCCGCTATCACCGTGGGCGCGGCACCACCACCCTGGTCGCCTCGCTGGTGTCGGCCACCGAAGCCGAACTGCGCGACCGCATCGATGTGGTCGGCACCGCCGTGGACGCGGGACTGCTGGCCGGTATCCATCTGGAGGGTCCGTTCATCAGCGAGCACCGGTGCGGGGCCCATGACCCGGACCGCATCCTGCCCGGTGATCCGGCTTTGCTGGAGCGGCTGCTGGACTACGCGGGCGGGCGCATCCTGTCGGTGACCGTGGCCCCGGAAACCGCCAACTTCGACCAGGTCGCCAGCGTGCTCGCCGACGCGAATGTGATTCTCTCCCTGGGACACACCGTCGCCGACTACGCCCGGTCGGTGCACGCGCTGCGACGCGGGCGGCGGGTGTCGATCACCCACCTGTTCAATGCCATGCCCGAGCTGGCGCATCGCGACGCCAACTTCCTCACCGCCGCCATGGCCGCCGCCGGGCGCGGGGACGTGGTGGCCGAGGTGATCGGTGACGGCGTACATCTGGCCGACGGGGTCGTCCGCATGGTCTTCGACACCATCGGCCCCGACAATCTGGCCCTTATCACCGATGCGATGGCCGCCGCGGGTCAGCCCGACGGCCGCTACCAGTTGGGCAGTCTGGATGTCGTCGTGAAGGACGGCGTCTCCCGCATCTACGACCCGAACGGTGAGGGACCCATCGCCGGTGGCACCGCCACCGCGTCGGATGTCCTGCGCCGCACCGTCTTCCAGGCCGGTGTCGACCTGACCGCGGCCGTGACCGCCGCCTGCGCCACACCCGCCCGGCTGCTCGGCCTGGCCGGTGACCTCGGCGCGCTGTCGGTGGGGATGCGCGCCGACCTGCTGGTCACCGACCACTTCCTGGATCCCGTGAGCGTGTACAAGAACGGAGCGATATGGAACTCGTGATCACCGACAACGCCGCCGAGGCCGGTGTTCTGGCCGGCCGCATCATGGCCGACCACGTCCGCCGCGGAGCCCGCGCCATCGGATTGGCCACGGGGTCCTCGCCGTTGGGGGCGTATCGGGAGCTGATCCGGCAGCACCGGGAGGAAGGGCTGAGTTTCGCCGGGGTGCAGGCGTTCCTGCTCGACGAGTACATCGGCCTGCCGCCCGGGCACCCCCAGTCCTACCGCCAGTTCATCCGCGACGAATTCACCGCCCACGTCGACTTCGCCGACGCCGACGTGCACAGCCCCGACGGCAATGCCGCCGACATCCCCGCCGCCGCAGCCGATTACGAGCGCGCCATCGCCGCGAACGGTCCGATCTCGGTGCAGATCCTCGGCATCGGCGCCAACGGCCACCTGGGCTTCAACGAGCCCGGCTCCTCGCTGCGCTCGCGGACCCGCGTGAAGACCCTGACGCCGAAGACCCGCGAGGACAATGCCCGCTTCTTCGACGACGACCTCGCGCAGGTGCCCACCCACGTGCTCACCCAGGGCCTCGGAACCATCAGCGACGCGGGCCATCTGCTGATGATCGCCACCGGCGAGGGCAAGGCCGAGGCGGTCGCGACCGCCGTGGAGGGCCCGGTCTCGGCGTTCTGCCCCGCCTCGATCCTGCAGATGCATCCGCACGTCACGGTCATCGTCGACCCGGCCGCCGCGGCGAACCTGAAGGCCGTCGACTACTACCGTTTCGCGGTCGCGAACAAGCCTTCCTGGCAGAGTTTCTGACCGCTACGCGCCCGCCTGCATGGCCGCGAACGGGGCCATGTCGAAGTAGTCCCGCCACGCCGCGATCTTCCCGTCGCGCACCTCGAACACGCCGGTGACCGGCAGTTCGATCTTATTGTCGCCGAGGCTGAATCGATCCGTGCGCTCATTGAGCACGATGTTGCCGGTGACGGCCTGATGGTGGATCGAGAACTCGATCCCGCCGAACGCGCCGATGAACCCGCGCAGGAACTCCAGGATCGCGGCCTTGCCGACGAACGGATCCATCGGAATATTGTGGTACACGGCGTCCTCGGTGAAGAACTCCGCGATGGATTCCGGTGTGCCGGTGAGCCATTCGGCGCACAACGCGTTGACGACCTCGGCGGGGGACTGGCTGGAGTGTTCGATGCTCACTGCTGCGGGAGACCTTTCCTGCGACGGACCTGACCTACAGCAGCCAAACTCCCGCCCCACCCCGGCACTGTCAACCCTCTTCTCGCCGTGAGACTCGACCCCATCCCTGTCTCATCGACCCGCCCCGGCCTGCCGCTGCGCGAAATCCCTCCTCACCGCCAATAATGGTCCAGTGACCGAGCGCGCAGCGAGCCGCACCGCCATCCTGGTCTGCGAGGGCCGGGCCGTCGCCGACGGCCGACTGGGTATCGGGAGATTCTCCGACCCGATCGCCACCGAACTCCTGACCGACGACGAACGCGCCCTCGTCACCCTGGTCCGAGCCGGCGCGGTCCCGGCTTCTTTCGGCCCCCGCATGGAATACGAACTCCTCTCCGCCACGGCCGAAGTCATGGCGGTCCGCACCATCGCCATCGACGACGCCGTGCTGGCCGCGGCCAATCCCCAACTCGTCATCCTCGGCGCGGGCTTGGACGCCCGCGCCTGGCGAATGTCCGACCTGCGCGGCACCCCGGTCTACGAAGTCGACCACCCGTCCTCCCAGGCAGAGAAACGTGCCCGCCTCGGCGACCACGAATCCATTGCCGACATCCACTTCGTCGCGGTCGACTTCGCCAAGGACTCCCTCCCCGCCGCCCTGGCCGCCGCCGGCCACAACGACTCCGTCCCCACCACCTGGATCTGGGAAGGCGTCGTCCCCTACCTGACCCCGGCCCAGGTCACCGCGACGGTAGCCGCGATCGCGCAGTGCAGCGCCCCGGCCAGCCGCCTGATCGTCACCTACCCCACCCCCAACCGCGCCTACAAATACGGCCGCAAGGCAATGCAACTCATCCTCACCCTCTCCGGCCGCCCCAACCCCATGGCCCACGAACCCCAACGCTCCACCTGGACCCCCGCGGCACTGGCAACCCTTCTCGCGACCCACGGCTTCACCGTCACCGCCGACCGAGACCTCGAATCCCTGGCCGTGGAAACGAAAGTCGAGGGCAAACACCGCTCCCTCCGAGCCGACGGCCACATCCTCACCGCCGACCGACTCTGAATCTGCGCTAGCAATTCGCGCGGTGAATTTGCGGGAGGATTCCGCCGCGCGCACGCGTGCCGCCCTGGTCGACAGCGGTTTGCGGCTGGCCGAGAGTCTGGGTCTGGCGGCGGTCAGCGTCAACATCCTGGTCGCGGAACTGGGTGTCTCGAAGGGCACGTTCTTCCACCACTTCGGCTCCCGCGCCAACTACCTGCTGGCCCTGCACCGCGAATTCCACGAGCGCCTGCAAGCCGATATCGACGCCGCGATCGCCCCGCACCCGCCCGGCCGCACCCGCCTGCTGGCGGGCTCCACCGCCTACCTCGACGCGTGCCTCCGCGACCGCGGCGTGAAAGCGCTCCTCCTCGAACGCCACGCCGACCGCCGCCAACCCGCCGTCCGAGTCGCCCCCACCCACTTCCTGCGCTGACAGTTCAGCGTCGAGAATCGGCGGTCGCCGCAGCCTCGGACGCGTAGTGGGAGGTCACCGCCTCCTGACCCGTGTAGTTCGGCCCCGCCGACGGGTCCGCGCCCAGGTAGTGGAAGTCCCACCGGGGCGTGCCGTGGCCGGTCCGGGTCAGACGGTGGGTTCGTGCGGAGTAGCTGAAACCGTTGTGACGCAGGGCTGTCGAGAGCCGGCGGCCCAGCGGGGACCCGGTGGCATCGCGAATCGCGGTGGCGTCGAAATTGATCGCGAGGTGGCCGTCGGGCGCGAGCCACGACGACATGCGGCTCAGCGCGTCGAGTTTGTCGCCGACATAATGGATGGCGTGGACGCTGGTGATCAGGTCGATCGGGGCGTCGGGCTCCCAGGACAGGACCGAACCGGTGACCAGGTCGACGCCGGGGCGAGGTGTTCCGCCGAAGTAGCCGACCAGGTCCAATCCGGTGATCCGGGTGTGCCCCGACAGGGCCTCCGCCGCCTCGAAAAGCGCCAGGGCGCTGCCGCATCCGACATCGAGCCAGCGCTGTGGGCCCGGCCGTGCGCTCAGCCAGGCCGAGGGGTCGAAGCCGAGTTCGCGGCGATAGGCGGGGAGGCGGCGGTCGCGGTTCATGGCGGAGTTCGCCACTACCGCAGTCCGTTCCAGGTGGGCGTCGTCGAGCAGGTCGGGCACGCTACCCATCTTGCCGGGTGTGGATGGACGTCGACCAGGCGCTCGCTCAGCTCCGTTCGGGTGCGGTGAGCAGCGCCAGGACCGTGTTGATCTGTTCGGATGTCGGGGTCGGCAGGCTGTCGTGGCCGTGGATGAAACCGATGCCGAGATAGACCATCGCGCCCGCGCGCAGCCGGGCGGCTTCGGCGTCGAAACCGAGTTCGGTCAGGGCGGATTGGATGACCTGGAAGATGCGGCGGTCCAGTTCGCGCACGGCGTCGGCGACCTGCGGGCGGGTCCGTGACCACTCGCGCACCGTGGCCTCGACCAGCCAGTTGCGTTCGACGAGCAGCGCGCCCATCGCTTCGATGCGCTGTTCCACCGGAATCGAGTCGACCGCGGCGAGGTCGGCGATCACCCGGGCCTGGGTGGTGATCCAATGGTCGGCCATGGCTTCCTCGAGCCGGCCGATGTCATCGAAATGCCAGTAGAAGCTGCCCTTGGTGACCCCGAGTTCCGCGCACAGGCGCGGAATGCGCAGCGCGGACGGTCCTTCGCGGGCCAGCAAGGCCAGCGCGCCGTCCACCCAGTCCTCGTAGGAGAGCCGGGGGGCGCGGCCTCCGGTGCGTGCGGTGGTCGCCGAATCGCGCTGCTGTGTTTCGGCTTTCCTGGACCTGCGCGGTGTGGCGGCCGCGCGCGGTGGCTCGGCGGTCATCGGGGCCTGTTCATGGTCTGCACTCCTCGATCGTAGAAGGCGGATTCCATACTTCAGGGTACCGATTCCATACTTTGGAGTATGGTGTGATCCGTTCAGGATCGGATCGAAAGGATCCTCATGTCGGTGGACACTCCCTTGCCTCCCACTGCTGACCAGCCCGTTCCGGCGCGCTGCCCGACCGCCTTCCGCTATTGGGAAGGCCGGAACACGCCCGCCGCCAAGCGTTTCGAACGCCTTCTCACCGCGCTCACCGGCCGCGGGCCGTTCCCCACCGATGCGCAGGCGAGCGCCTTGTGCGAGGACCTGTTCACCGGTGACCCGGTCGCCGAACGCTTCGTGGCCGAGGTGATACACGGCGAGGCCGGACCGCGGGCCGGGCGGGCCATGCTCGACACCGCGCTCGCCTCGGGCCTCGACGCGGTGCCCGACGCGCCCGCGGCCATGCGGGAGCTGTTCGCCGAGTTCGACACTCGTCCCGCCTGGGTGGACCCGGACCTGGTGGAGCAGGGCGCGGCCATCTGGCGGCGGTGGGGCACCATGCTGTTCAGCTTCGCCGGCGCCGAGACCCTGGAGATGTACACCGAGGCGGCTGTCGCCACCCCGCTCTCGCTGGCCGGCGGATACGCCGGGGACAGCGCGCTGCGGCGCTTCCTCGAGACCTGCCGCTTCTGGATCGACGTCTCCCAGCCGGGCGCGCTGCTGACACCCGGGTCCGCCGGCCGCGCCACCGCGATGAAGGTCCGGGTCATGCACGTCTCGGTGCGGGCCCGCGTCGCCGGACATCCGGAATGGGACACGCAACGGTGGGGGTTGCCGATCAGCCAGACCTACCAGCTGCTGACCCTGCTCGGCGGCAGCGTCACCCCGGCCCTGGGCCTGTGGCTGCTCGGCTATCAGACCACGCCCTCGGAAATCCGTGCGCTCCTGCACTTCCAGCGCTACCTGGGCCATCTGCTCGGCGTGCGGGTGCGCTGGTATCCCGAGTCGATCGCCGACAGCCTGCGGGTGCTGGCCATGACGATCGTCGCCAGATCCTACGACGCGGGAGCCCACGGCGCGGAGCTGATCGAATCGTATCCGGCGGCGTTCGCACCGCGTGCGAATCAGCATGGGCTGCAACGTGTGCGCGCCGCCTACGGCTACCGGATCAACTCCGTCTACGCGGCGATGTACATGGCCCCCGGCACCCGCCGCCGCTACCGCATGCCCGCGGTGTTCCCGTGGATTCTGGTGCCGGTGGCACGGTTTCCGCTGATCACCGCGATGGAACTGGCAAGGCGGACCTGCCCGCCGTTCGCGCGGCTGCACGAGCGGGTCATGGTGCGCCACCGGGAGAACTGGTATCGCGCCCAAATGCTGGGCCGGGAAGCGCAATTCGACGCCACCGGCGCGTTGCGGCGCTGAAAGGAGCCGGACAGTGACGAGCATCGGGATCACCGAGGCTTGGAACGGGCCGGGACGTCGCGACGGCGTCCTCACGACAGTCGAACCCCATCACAACGGATGGCATCCATCGCCGAGCCGAATGGCGTTCGAGCACTGGTACTTCGACGCGCAACTCGACAGCGGCCACGTCGTCGTCGGCTTCCTCATCAAACGCCGCCCGGAGGACCTGCCGTGGGCGCGGCCCTGGGTCGAATTGATCGTCTACACACCCGACGGCGACCGGCTGCAGACGTCCAAACGGTATTCGCCCGCGGCGACCAGCTTTTCGGCCGACCGGTGCGATGTGCGCATCGGCGACAATCGTGCCTGGTCGGAGGTCGCCACCGACGGGCTGCCCAGGCATCACGTCCGCCTGGCCGAAGATGGCCTGGCCTTCGAGCTGACCTTCGAGAACGAGACGCCCGCGTGGATGCCGGGCAAGGGCGAGACTCGCTTCGCCGGAGGCGAGAGCTTCGGGTGGATGGTCGGCGCACCGCGTGCGAGAGTGCACGGCACGCTGGAAATCGATGGGCGACGGTCGACGGTGACCGGCCGCGGCTACGCCGACCACAACTGGGGCGCCGGCGATATGAAACGCATCATCGACCGCTGGCACTGGGGTCGGCTCTACACCGACGACTACTCGTTGCTGTACGCGCAGGTTCTGACCCAGCCCAGGCAGGGCTCGCACGCCATCGCGCCGTTGATGCTCGCGTGTCAGGACGACGTCGTGTTGTCCACGGGCGAGGCGGTTCTCACCGAGGGGCCGAAACGCCACGACCCGATCGCCGGGCGCGACTATCCGGAATGGATCGAGTTGCGTGTACCGGACCAGCTGGATCTACGCCTCACCGTCGACGCGGTCATCCACGCTCACGACCTGCTCGACGACGTCCCGCTCGTGCGATCGCGTGCCCTGCGCCCGCTCCTGCACAGGCTGATCGGCCACCCGGCCTACTTCCGGTTCCGGTCCACCTTCGAGTTGACCGTCCACAACGGTGGCGCGCCCTACCGCGAATCCGGCACGACGCTGCACGAACTCGTCGCCCTGCGCTGAACCGCGCGGCAGGCGATCGCGAGTGCGAGACCTACGCGGCGCTCCGGCCCGCCGGAATCGGAGCCGAGTCGGGCAGCGGTTCGCGGGTGCGCATCGCGGCCCACAGGGCGGCGGTGGCGGCGATGCAGGCGGCCGCGCCGCCCACGTGGACGACGACCAGCACGGCGGGCACGTGGGTGAAGTACTGGACGATGCCGACCAACGCCTGCCCGCACACCAGCGCGATCACCAGGATCATCCGCTGACGAAGGGTCTTGTTCATACCGATCGCGGCCAGCCCGCAGGCCAGTCCGACCAGCAACGAGAGGTAGGCGACGAGAAGTTCGGCGTGCAGGTGCACCAGGGTCACGATCTCGACCTGGAGGCGCTCGACCTGTCGCTCGGCGCTCTTGTCACCCGCGTGCGGGCCCGCGCCCGTGACCAGGGTGCCCGCGATCAGGGTGGCGGTCATCGCGACACCGCTCAGGGCGGTGAGCAGCCGCAGCGGCCGGGGCACCCGCACGGTGTCGATGCCGTCGTCGGGTTCGCCGACCTTGGCCCACAGCAGCGTGGCCAGCCACACCATCAGCATCGACGCCAGCAGATGCACCGCGACCGTCCACCACAGCAGCCCGGTGCGCACGGTGATACCGCCGATCACGGCCTGCAACACGGTGCCGCCCGGCATCAGCCACGCGTAGATCTGCACCTCACGCCGCCGCCGCGCCCGGGTGACCGCGAGCACGATCGCCGCGGCGGCCAGCGACACCACGAAAGTCAGCATGCGATTGCTGAATTCGACGACCTGATGCACCACCGGCACCTCGGCCACCGCGGTCGGCACGAAGCTGCCGGGGAAGCACTGCGGCCAGGTGGGGCAGCCCAGTCCCGAGGCGGTGACGCGGACGACCGCACCGGTCACCGAGATTCCGGCCTGGGACAGGATGACCAGGAAGGCGATCAGCCGCTGCACCCGCAAGGAGGGCATCGGGAACAGGTCGGCAAGTCGCTGGAAGGCGCGAGACAGCACGCACCGATGGTAGCGGGGGCGTATTTCGCCCCCTCACCCGCCCTACTACAACGTGTCGTTAAACACCCGGTCGCGGACCGGGTTTCGCGGCCGTCTCAGTCGAACTTGAAGAACCGGGTGGCCAGCCACCCCGCGAGACCGCCCCAGCCCGCGAGCACCGCCAGCCCGTACCAGTCGACGCTGGTGCGCATCGCCCGATCCAGACATTCCGACAGCGCCCCGGACGGAATGATCCGCGCGATCACGCTCACCGCGCGCGGCAGATCGTCGGACATGAACACCAGGCTCGCGGTCCCGAGCATCACGAACCACAGGATGTTGGCCAGCGCCAGCACCACCTCGGCCTTGAGCGTCCCGCCCAGCAGCAGCCCCAGCGCCGCGAAGGTCGCGGTCCCGAGCCCGATCACCACCGCGCCCAGCAGCAGCCCGCCCAGCGACGGCCGCCAGCCCAGCGCGGCCCCGATGCCGCCCAGCAGGATCGACTGCAACACCACCACGATCAGCACGGCCGAGCATTTGCCCGCGACGATGCCCCACCGCGGCAGGGGAGTCGCCCCGAGCCGCTTCAACGCCCCGTATCGCCGATCGAAGCCGACCGCGATGGCCTGCCCGGTGAACGCGGTCGACATGATCGCCACCATCATCACCGCGGGCACGACCCGATCCACCCGATGCTCGCCCAGCCCGCTGACCGGCAGCAGCGTCAGCCCGATCAGCAGCGTGATCGGAATGAACATGGTGAGCAGCAGCTGTTCCCCGTTGCGCAGCAACAGGATCAGTTCCATGCGGGTCTGCGCCGCCAGCATCCTCGCGCGCGTGGTCGGCTGGGGCGCGGGGGAGAAGGTGCCCGCCGCGAATCGGTTCTCGGTCTCGGTCACCCGCGCAGCTCCCGCCCGGTCAGTTCGAGGAACACGTCTTCCAGCCGGCGCTGGTCGATGCGAATGTCGGTGGGCAGCACGTCGATTCGCGCGCACCACGCGGTCATGGTGGCCAGCACCTGCGGGGTGATGTCGCCTTGCAGCAGGTAGGAGCCGGGCGCGGTCTCGCGCGGGGTGAACCCTTCCGGCAGCGCGGCTTCCAGTAGCGACAGGTCGAGTTTCGGGGGCGCGGTGAACGCGAGCCGCCCTTCGGCGCCGTGCGAGGTGACCTCGGCGGGCGTGCCCTGGGCGACGACCCGTCCGTGGTCGATGATGACCAGCTGGTCGGCGAGCTGTTCGGCCTCGTCCATCATGTGGGTGGTGAGCAGGACGCTGACCCCGTCGCGGCGCAGCGCGTCGATCAGCTCCCACACCAGATGGCGCGCCTGCGCGTCCAATCCGGCGGTCGGCTCGTCGAGGAACACGATCTCGGGCCGCCCGACCAGCGCGCACGCCAGCGCGAGCCGCTGCTGCTGCCCGCCCGATAGTCGCCGATACGGCGTCCGGCGAGCGTCCTTGAGTCCGAGCGTGTCCAGCAGCCAGGCCGGGTCGAGCGGATTCGCGGAGTAGGACGCGACCAGATCGAGCATCTCCCCGGCCTTGGACCCCGGATACGCCCCGCCGCCCTGCAGCATCACCCCGATGCGCGGTCGCAGCTGATCGGAGTCGGCGATCGGGTCGAGCCCCAGCACCCGCACGCTCCCGGCGTCGGGAGACACGAACCCCTCGCACATCTCGGTGGTGGTCGTCTTGCCCGCCCCGTTGGGTCCGAGCAGGGCCAGCACCTGCGCGCGTTCGATGTCGAAGCTGATGCCGTCGACCGCGGTGGTCTCGCCGTAGCGTTTCACGACGCCGTCGACGTGTACGGCGGGTCCGGATGCTGCGGTCACGAGGACACACCGTAAGGCGTGGGCTGCTGTGACCGAGCCGACACCCCCGGCTGATTGCGCCACGGCAGCACATTTCGGGTGAGGAAGATCAGGGAGCCGCCGACGATCAGGGTGGCGATGGCCGATTCGACGATCTGGAAGACGTAGAAATCGGCGCCGCGCGGCATCACCATCACGGAGACGATCACCGACAGGACGACCGCGGGGACCCGGAAGGCGGGGCGGTTCGCCCACGCGGCGAGGGGGACGATCGCCCACAGCAGGTACCAGGGTTGAACTACCGGGAACAGCAGCACGATCGCGCCGAGTGAAACACCCAGTGCGCCGATCGGATTCAAGCGTCCGGTCCAGGCGGCGATGAGCATGCGCACGGTCACGAAGCCCGCGACGGATTCGGCGATGGGCCGGGTGATGTCGAGCAGCGCGGTGGTGTGGTCGCCGAGACCGAGTAGGACGCCGCCGAATCCGGTGATGATGCCGATGGCCGTCGGCAGCGACAGGTAGCTGCGCACTGCGGTCGCGGTGCCGACGGTATTGACCCAGCCGAATCCGAGCCCGCTGGCGTAACTCACGAACAAGGTGGTGGCCAAGGCGACCGCGCCGAGTACCGCACCCGCGAGCAGCACCTGTTTGAGTCCACGCCCCCAGCGCCGGGCCAGCGCCATGCCCACGAATCCGAGGCACACCAGCGAGGTGATCTTCACCGCCGACGACAGTGTGATCACCACCGTGCCGAAGATCAGCAGCGCCCACGCCCGCCGATCGAACTCCGGTGAGTCGTCGATGGCCCGCAGGCAGAACTCCAGGCCCGCCAGCATCAGTCCGAGCATGAGCGCGTCATTGTGCACGCCGCCGACCAGGTGGAACAGCACCAGCGGATTGGCCGCGCCCAGCCACAGCGCGCTCACCGGCGCGACCCCGCAGCGACGCGAGAGCCGCGGCAGCGCCCACACGATCAATGCGACGCCGGCCAGCGCGAGCGCCCGGTGCAGCCACACGCCGAGCACGATGTTGTCGCCGGTGATCTGCGCGATCCCGCGACCCATCCAGAGGAACAGCGGCCCGTAGGGCGCGGCGGTGGAGCGCCAGATATTGGGCACATTGTTGGTCAGCACATTGTCGAGCCCGAGCCCGTCGACCGGCCCCACCGAATACGGGTCCAGGCCGCGGTTCGCGATCTCGCTCTGCGCCAGATACGAATACACGTCATTGCTGAACATGGGCGGCGCGACGCTGAGCGGAATGATCCACAGCAGCAGCGTCCGATCCATCTGCGAGCGGCTGAGCCGGTGCCGCGGATCCCCGCCCCACCCGCCGACCGCGAAGCGTCCCAGCAGCAGCCACGCCATGATCACCAGGACGGTGCCGATCATGCACATGGCCAGCGTGGAGGTGCCGGCGCGGGCGAAGAAGCCGAGCACCCGCAGCCCGGAGGTCGGGTTCTGATGCACCGGCTGCGCCCCGACACCGAGTGCCGAGATCGCCATGATGACCGCGCCGGTCGCCCCGAGCAGCCGGATTCGCATCAGCTGCAGGGTTTCTCGCCGGTCCAGGCCGGGCACGTCGTGGTCGACACTGTGCAGCACGGCGACGGTGTGATCGGCGGCGGGGACGTCCAGGCCCAGGGCCCGGCGTCCGATATCGATGACTCTGCGCCCCGCGCCTTCCGCTACCGCCACAGGACCGAAGCCTAGTCCGGAGCCGCGGGTCGGACGCCGATCGCATGGCCGTAGCGGGGGGTCGAGGGTGTGCCCGATGGTTGCCGTCGGTCACACCCGCTTGCCTCAGATACCCCTGGGGGTATAGTCGTGACATACCCCTGGGGGTATGGAAGGAGTCTCAGATGCGAAGTACGACAGTCGGCGACGCCGACGCTTCTCCGAGCACGGCCGCCCCCGGCGGTCTCCTGGGCCGCCTCGGCGCGGTCATGGCCGGCCGCGCCCGCTGGGTGTTCGGCTTCTGGCTCATCCTGTCGGTGGCCCTCGGCGCGGCCGCGCCCTCGGTGTTCGACTCCCTCGCGGGCGCGGGCTGGCAGGCCGACGGCTCCGAATCCGTGCAGGTCCGCGACCTCGCGCAGGAACACTTCGGCGGCAACTCGGCCGCCGCCGTGCAGGTCGTGATCCACTCCGACACCGCGACCATGGACAGCCGTGACGCGCAGCGTCTGGTCACCGACATCACCGCGGTCCTCCAGGCGGACAGCCGCTTCGGCGCGATCGTCGCGCCCACGCCCGGCCAATCGGTGAGCCGCGACGGCCACACCGGCATCCTGCTGGCGGGCGCGAACGCGAGCACAGACGACATGGTCACCGCGGTCACCGACCTCGGCCCGAAGCTGAAGAACCTCTCCGCCGACGGCTTCGACATCTACCCGACCGGCTCTTCCGCGTTGTGGAGCGACTTCAACAAGGCCAACCACGACGCGATGATGAAGGCCGAGATGTTCTCCTGGCCGGTCACTCTGGCGATCATGGTGCTGGCCTTCGGCTCCTTGGTGGCCGCCGGTCTGCCGCTGCTGTTGACCCTCACCGGTCTGGTCGCCTCCGCGGGCGGGCTGGTCCTGCTCAACCAGATCACGCCGATCTCGGTGTGGGCCATGAACTTCGCCATGATGTTCGCCCTCGCCTTGGGCATCGACTACGCGTTGTTCCTGGTCTCGCGCTTCCGCGACGCGATCCGCGGCGACACCCCACCGCGCACCGCGGTCGCGGTCACCATGGCCACCGCGGGCAAGGCGGTCCTGCTCTCCGGCCTGACCGTGCTGGTCAGCCTGTCGGCGGTGCTGGTCGTGCCCGCGCCGGCCGTGCGCACCATGGCGGTCGGCATCATGTTCGCCGTCTCGTTCGTCCTGCTGGCGACGCTGACCCTGCTGCCCGCCGTGCTCGGCGCCCTGGGCAAGCGGGTGAACGCGGGCTCGCTGCCGTATGTGGCGCGCCAGCAGCATCGTTCGCCGGTCTTCGCCCGGTGGGGGCAGTTGCTGCACCGCCACCCGTGGCCGTTCGCCATCGGTTCGCTGCTGGTGCTGATCGCGCTCGCGATTCCGGTGACGAGCCTGAAGGTGGCCATGCCCTCGATTCAGGTGGTGCCCGCGGATTCGTCCGTGCGCCAGGGCTACGAATTGGTGCAGCGTGAGTTTGGACTGGGCGCACCGGGCATGCTGCAGATCGTGGCCCCGGCCTCGGACGCCGCCGATGTCACGCGAATCGCGGCCTCGGACAGCCGGATCGGCATGGTCTCGCCGCCCCAGCCCGCGGGCGACGGCAGCGGACTGGTCATGATCCAGGCGACTCCGAGCGTCGATCCCTCGGATCCGGCCATGGGCGACATCGTCGACTCCCTGCGTATGGCCCTCCCGGCCGACGCGTTGGTCGGCGGCGCGGTCGCCGAGAACCTGGACCTGCAACAGGCCTTGAACGACTACCTGCCCCTGGTCGTCGGCATCATCCTGGTGCTGGGCTTCCTGCTCCTGCTGGTCGCCCTGCGCGCCCCGCTCATCGCGCTGCTCGGCGCGGGCGTCAGCCTGCTGTCCACCGCGGCCGCGTTCGGCGTGGCGAAGCTGGTGTTCCAGGACGGCCACGGCGCGAGCCTGCTCGGTTTCACCCCGCAGGGTTTCCTGGACGGCTGGGGCCCGGTGTTCTTCTTCGCCATGATCTTCGCGATCGCGATGGATTACACGGTCTTCCTGCTGGCCACGGCGAAGGAGCATTACGAGCGCTCGGGTGATCCCGCGGTGGCTCATATCGACGGCATCGCGCATTCGGGCCGGGTGATCGCGGCCGCGGCGGCGGTCATGGTGGCGGTGTTCTTCACCTTCGCCCTGGCCGATCCGCTGCCGCCGAAGGAGATGGGCATCATTCTCGGCGTCGCCGTGCTGCTGGACGCCGTGCTGATCCGCCTGATCCTGCTGCCGGTGCTATTGCGCCTGACCGGGCATGCCGCCTGGTGGTCGCCGCGCTGGTTGCGCAAGGTGCTGCCGGACATCAGCTTCTCGCACTGAGATAGCAGCGTCGCGGATATCGGCGTCGCGCACTGAACGGTGGGGGCCGTGGGGAAACGGTGAGCCCGCTCTCACGGCCCTCGCATACCCCCAGGGGTATGATGGAGTCATCGAACTCAGGGAAGGAACCCTCATGATCGGCGACGAAGACAGCATCGCATTGGTCCTCAACCGCCTGCGCCGCGCACACGGCCAGCTCGCGGGCGTGATCTCCATGATCGAGCAGGGCCGCGACTGCAAGGACGTGGTCACCCAGCTCGCCGCGGTCTCGCGGGCGCTGGACCGCGCGGGCTTCAAGATCGTGGCCACCGGTCTGCGCGACTGCCTGACCGGCGAACAGGCCGAGGGTTCGGAGCCGATGACGGTCGAGGAACTGGAGAAACTCTTCCTGGCGCTCGCCTGACGCCGGGATCGAAAGGAAGTCATGATGACCGCGACCCGCCGCTGGACCATCGACCGCATCGTGCCGGTCCTGGCCGGAACCATGGTGCTGCTCAGCATCGCGCTGGTGCTCGCGTTCTCGCCCTGGTGGCTGCTGCTGACCACGTTCGTGGCGGCCAACCTGCTGCTCTACGGGTTCGTCGGCTGGTGTCCGGCGACCCTGCTCCTGCGACGCTTGGGGGTGCCCCGGACGGGCAGCCCCGCAACGGAAAGGACCGCGTGATGACCCTCGCCCTGTCGACCACCCTCTACACCGATTTCGCCACCGCGGTGGAGCGCACCCGGAAGGCCCTGTCCGAGCAGGGTTTCGGCATCCTCACCGAGATCGACGTCACCGCCACCATGAAGCAGAAGCTCGACGCCGACCTGGAGGATTACCTCATCCTGGGCGCCTGCAACCCGCCGCTGGCCCACGCCGCCCTCGAGGTCGACCGCCAGATCGGGCTGCTGCTGCCGTGCAATGTGATTGTGCGCGAGGACCGTTCACACGAGGGCGCGGTGCTCGTCGAAGCCATGGACCCGCAGCTGCTGGTGCAGGTCGCGGGCGATCCCGGGCTGAAGGAGGTGGCCGACACCGCCGCCGCCAAGCTCGGTGCGGCCATCGCTGCCCTGGGCTGATCCACCCCGGATCCGGGCCGCTCAGGCCCGGTAGCTCCACTGCCCGAACACGATTCGCCCTGCCGGTGTCGGACCCCGCTCATACTCTGGATGAATGGTGTCCGATTCGAAACGGCGAATCGAGGCGGCCGCGGCCGGGTTGCTAGCCCGGCACGGCTACCACGGATTCGGGCTGAAGAAGTTGAGCGAGGCGGCGGGGCTGCCGTATGGGTCGATCTACCACCACTTTCCGGGCGGCAAGGAGGAGATCGCGGTCGCGGCCATCACCGGCACCGGGGTGCTGGTCGGCCGCATGATCCGGCAGGCGCCCGGCGATGTGTTCGATACCGCGGCAACGCTGTTCGATTTCATGGCCGGGAAGCTGGACGAGACCGACTGGACCACCGGCTGTCCGGTCGGCACGCCCGCCCTGGACGGCGGAAGCGACGTCGAATCAGTGCGCACGGCGTGCGTTTCGGCATTCGATGCCATGGGGCGCGGCTTCGCCGAACTGCTGATCGAGCTGGGGCTGGAGCCGGGGGAGGCGCGGGGCCTGGCCACCACGGTGGTCGCGGCCTACGAGGGCGCGACCATCCTGGCCCGGGTGCGGCGCACCGACGAGCCGCTGCACACGGTGTCGCAGTCGATGGCCCGGCTGCTGCGCCTGAGTCTCGCCGAAGCCGTTGCCGTCGAGGCGCATTCACCCTGAGGGGCTTCCCGATCACGCGGTGAAATCAGGCACCGTGAGCCTCAGGCGCGCCAGCACCTCCGGCTCGGCGATCACGTCGATGGCGGTGATCCGCTCGGCGGTGATGGTGAAGGCCATGACCTCCGGCGATTCGCCGTGCGACACCACGAGCGCGCCCGGCCGACCATCGATCAGAATGACCGCCGAGAACTCCTCGCGCCGCGCGAACCCGGCCGCCAGCCGGGCCACCACCCGCGTGCCCTGCGCGGTGACCGGCACGGATCCGGGCGCGGCCACCCGGTCGGCGGACACCATGATCTCCGGATCCAGCACGGTCAGCGCCGCCTCGATGTCTCCGGCCCGGACCGCGGCCAGGAAGGCCCGCACGATCCGGTCCTCCCGCAGCGCCTCGGGCCGCAGCCCGTCGCCGTCGTCGAGCACCCGGCGCCGGGCTCGGCCGGCCAGCAGTCGCGCCGCGTTCGGCGTCCGGTCCAGGATCTCGCCGATCTCGTAGAACGGCACCGCGAACATGTCGTGCAGGACGAACGCGACCCGTTCGGCGGGCGGCAGTCGCCGCAGCAGCACCAGTACCGCCCGTTCCAGTTCGTCGGTGAGGATCGCCCGGTCCTCCGGGGTTTCCAGGATCGCGGCCTCGGGAAACGGCTCCGGCGCGCCGGGCCCGAGCGGGAACCGGTCGTCGACCCGACGGCCGCGCAGCACGTCCAGGCAGATCCGGGAGAGCGCGGTGGTGAGCCAGCCGTCCAGATTGCGGATGGTGTCGATATCGGTGCGGCTCAATCGCATCCACGTGTCCTGCACCGCGTCCTCGGCCTCGCCGGACGCGCCGAGCATCCGGAAGGCCTGGGCGGTCAGGCGGGCGCGCCGCCGCTCGAATCGGGCTGCGGGGGATCCGGAGTCGCTGACCGACATATTTCGTGCTCGCCGAACGTCGCGGTGACATGACTACACACACCATCGTCACACGAATCGTTCCCGACCGCGCCTTCCTCTACTGGACCTCGACCGTGCTGGTCGCCGCCGAACTGGTGGTGGGCGGCTGGTGGGATGTCGCCCGGACCGCGAATGTTCGCGAGGTCGTGGCGGCACTGGGCTATCCGACCTATTTCCTGGTCATCCTGGGCGTCTGGAAGCTGCTCGGCGCGGTGGCGCTGCTGGCCCCGCGGCTGCCGCTGGTGAAGGAGTGGGCCTATGCCGGGACCTTCTTCGTCTATTCGGGAGCCATCGCCTCGCACCTGACCACCGGGGAGAAGCTCATCGAGGTGCCGATCCTGCTCGTCATGGCCACATTGACTGCCGTCTCCTGGGCGACCCGTCCCGCCGATCGCCGATTCGTCCCTGGCAAGCCCGCGGGAACGGACGCATCGGCAACTATCTAGCTACCGGACGGCCCGAATTCGGTTACAGTGACCTTCGATCATGCTCGGTCCCGGCACGGCGAACGGAGCGATGATGGGCCGCAACTCGGTTGCCAGTCAATTGGTGGACGCCCTCGTCGCCGCCGGCGTCCAACGGGTGTACGGACTGGTCGGCGACAGTTTGAACCCCTTCGTCGACGCGCTGCGCCGCACCGAGGGCATCGACTGGGTGCACTGCCACAACGAGGAGAGCGCCGCCTTCGCCGCGGGCGCGGAATCGGTCCTCACCGGACGCCTCGCCGTCTGCGCGGCCAGCTGCGGGCCCGGCAACACCCACCTCATCCAGGGCCTCTACGACGCGCACCGCAATGGCGCCTCGGTGCTGGCAATCGCCTCGCACATCCCGAGCCGCGAGATCGGCACCGGCTTCTTCCAGGAGACCCACCCCGAACGACTCTTCGTGGAATGCAGCCACTTCTGCGAAATGGTGAGCACCCCGGCGCAGATGCCGCGCCTGGCCACCATCGCCATGCAGACCGCTCTGGGCCGTCACGGCGTCTCGGTCCTGGTCGTCCCGGGTGACGTGTTGAGCGCGGACGCCGAGAACCGTGGCCGCCCCTCGGATCTGGTGACGTCCGCGGCCACCGTGGTCCCGCCCGCCGAACAGGTCGACCGCCTCGCCGAAGCCATCAATGACGCCGACACCGTCGCCCTGTTCGCGGGCGCGGGTGTGCGCGGCGCGCACCCGCGGGTCATGGCCCTGGCCGAGCGCGTGCACGCCCCGATCGGCCACGCCCTCGGCGGCAAGGAGTGGATCCAGTTCGACAACCCCTACGACGTCGGCATGAGCGGCCTGCTCGGCTACGGCGCCGCCTACGAGGCCACCCACGAAGCAGATCTGCTGATCCTGCTCGGCACCGATTTCCCCTACGACACGTTCCTGCCGCAGGACGGCCGGGTCGCCCAGATCGACCGCGACCCCGCCCGCATCGGCCGCCGGGCGATCGTCGACGTCGCCGTGCACGGTGACGTGGCCGCGACCATCGACGCGGTACTGCCACTGCTGCACCAGAAACCGAGTCGCGCCTTCCTCGACGACATGCTGCGCCGCCACGCCTCATCCCTCGAGAATGTGGTCGACGCCTACACCCACGACATCGACCACCACACGCCCATCCACCCCGAGTACGTCGCGTCGCTGATCGACGAAATCGCCGACAGTGAAGCGGTTTTCACCGTCGACACCGGCATGTGCAATGTCTGGGCCGCCCGCTATCTGACCCCCAACGGCCGCCGCCGCATCATCGGCTCCTGGCGGCACGGCACCATGGCCAACGCGCTGCCGCACGCGATCGGCGCGCAGTCGGCCTTCCCTGGGCGGCAGGTGATCTCGCTGTCCGGCGACGGCGGCCTGGCCATGTTGATGGGGGAGTTGCTGACGGTCTGGCGGCACCGGCTGCCGGTGAAGATCGTGGTGTTCAACAACTCCACCCTCGGCATGGTGAAACTCGAGATGCTCGTCGACGGCCTGCCCGACTATGGCACCGATCAGGAACCGGTGAACTACGCCGAGATCGCCGCGGCCGTCGGTATGCCCGCGATCCGGGTCACCGACCCCGCTCAGGTGCGCGGCGCGCTGACCAAGGCCTTCGCCGAACCCGGGCCGATGCTGGTCGACGTCGTCACCGATCCGAACGCGCTGTCACTGCCGCCGAAAATCGATGCCGCACAGGTGAAGGGCTTCGCCTTGGCGGCCGGCAAGATCGTGCTGGCGGGCGGCGTCGGTCGCATGGTCGACATGGCCCGCTCCAACCTCCGCAATATCCCGCGCCCGTAACGAGCGCGCAGGTCTTGTCAGGTCTTGTCCACGGGCCCGGCGCGCATACGGCGCCGCACCGGGCCTGGTCGGTGGGGACTACTTGTCCCAGAGGGCGGCGTAGCGCATCGTGCCGTTCACCATGTACTTGCTCAGGTGCTCCAGCTTGTAGCCCTGGTTCGACAGCTGCGTCGCGGTGGCGTTGTAGGTCGCGAGGTCGATGTCGTGCCGGGCTTCCCACGCTCGGCCGTCGGTCTTCTCCCAGATGGCGACGAAGCGGGAGGAACCGTTGACCTCGTAGCCGTTCACCAGGGTCGGCCGGTAACCCTGCGCTTTGAGCTGGTCGAAGGTCGCCTGGTACTGGGCGGAGGTCAGGCCGTGGCGGGCCTGCCAGGCGCGGCCGTCGTTCAGCACCCAGGTGCTGGAGTAGCGGGGATCGCTACCGCTGGTGGCGGTGATGTCGGTGAGCCGGTAGCCCGCGGCGGTCAGCTTGTCGAATTCCGCCTGGTGCTGCGCGCCGGTCAGGTTGGATCGGGTTTCGGTGAACTTCACGTGGGTGCCGTTGTCGACCGTGGTCCCGCCGGCGTTGAAAGTGACCGTCCAGAACTGTTTTCCGTTCTTGTAGATCGCCGAGACGCCGACGTTCTGCAATGCGCCGTCCAGGATGATCGCCTTGTGCGTGGGCGAGTTCTTCCACCAGGTCATGGCGTCGGACGGGGTGACATTGGTGCCGTAATAGTTGATCTCCGCGATCTTGGACGAGTTCGCGGGGACACCGCACTGGGCGAACCGGGTCTTGATGTCACGACCCAGCGAGTCCACGTGGTTGGCCGGTGCCACACCACGATTCGCGCTGTCGTTGCCGGCCCACTCCGACGGGCGCGCCATGGTCTCGCTGTACGTCAGGGCCCGCAGGCCCGCATCGGTGCGCATCTTGTTGATGGCGGTGAAGACTTCGGGCTCTTCACCATTGAGTTTGAGCGCGGCACTGTCGACATCGCAGTGGGTGAACGTCTCGGCGTGGGCGGCCGGGAGGGCGAACAGGCTCACGCCCGCGGCGACTGCCAAGGCTGCTGCGGCGGTGGTCTTGATGTTCACGGGGCATTCCTTGTGCTGGTTGGAGGAGGTTCGCACAAAGGGTCCCGCCGCCCGCGAATGGATTTCTAATGACGGACCAACGGTTGGTGCCTCAGGGGCACGGCTGCTGAAGCCGGCCCCTCGGGCGAGAGGCGGATTCGGTCAGGAGGCGAGGGATGCGCGCGCGGCCACGGCCTCGCCGGTCAGCTCGACCGAGCGGACGCGGTCGTCGATGTTCTGCGCGTGGTGCGCGAGGATGAGTTCGTCGGCTTGAATTCCGCCCGCGAAATCCTCGAGGTAGTCGACCACGTCGGCGGGCGTGCCGACCGCCGTGTAGGTGGTCATCGCCGCCAGATGGCGGCCGTTGGGGGAGGCCAGGAAGGCGTCGATCTCCTTGTCGGAGAAGTCCATGCCCGCCGCGCCCCGCTTGATGAAGGCCCGGGTGCGCGCCCGATACGAGACGGTTTTCTGTTCCTCGGCCACGTCGCGATCCTCGGCCGCGAACACATTGACCCCGGCCATCACATACGGCTCGGCCAACTGCTCCGACGGGCGGAACCGCTCCCGATACTCGGTGACCGCCTGGTGCAGCGCGTCCGGCGCGAAGTGCGAGGCGAACGCGTAGGGCAGTCCCAGGTGCGCGGCCAGCTGCGCCCCGAACAGCGACGACCCCAGAATGTAGAGCGGCACAACGCCTTCCGCCCGCGGCACCGCCTGCACGCCCGGAATCCGGCTGTTGCCGGTGAGGAACCCCTGCAATTCGAGCACGTCCTGCGGGAAGGTGTCCGCCGAGGACGGATTGCGCCGCAGCGCTCGCATGGTCTCCTGATCACTGCCCGGCGCCCGCCCCAGCCCCAGGTCGATCCGCCCCGGATACAGCGATTCGAGCGTCCCGAACTGCTCGGCGATCACCAGCGGCGAGTGATTGGGCAGCATGACCCCGCCCGCACCGAGCCGGATGCTGTCGGTGTGCGCGGCCACGTACCCGATGAGCACGCTGGTCGCGCTCGAGGCGATCGACTTCATATTGTGGTGCTCCGCGTACCAGACCCGCCGATGCCCACTGCGTTCCGCCGCCCGCGCCAGCGCCACGCTGTGCTGGAAGCTGTCGCGCGCGGTCTGCCCGGGCGCGACCGTCGCCAGGTCGAGGATGGATACGGCGAAGGGCATGCTAGCACCGGCTTTCGTGGATCGGCTGTTCGTCGGACGGCGGGCGGGGTGCGCCCACTTCTCAGTACTAATTCGATCAGCGTCGAACTTATGCCCGCCCGCCGGATTTCTGGTGCCCGCGCCCCCGGCCCGCGCCGGCAAGCGACCGGTCGGCTACCGGAATGCCGCCGCGTGCTCCGCCGCCCAGTCCCGGATATCGCGCGCCGGTCTCCCGGTGAGGTCGGCCACCACGCTGGTGACCAGCTCCGAGGGCGGCCGGAACTCGGCCATCGACAACAACACCTCGATCAGGTGCACGGGCAATCCGGCCGCTGTCATCGACTCCCGCGCGACGCCCACGGGCTGCGCCTCGAATCGCAGCTCACGCCCCAGCGCCGCCCCGATGGCCTCTACCTGCTCGGCCCGGCCGACCACTCGCGGCCCGGTCACGAGGTATTTCCGCCCGGCGTGCCCGGGCTCGGTGAGCAGCCGCGCGGCCACCGCGGCGACATCCCCTTCGTGCACGACCGCGCTGGGCGCGACCGCGAACCCGCGCACCACCGCACCCGCGCGGATCTGACCCGCCCAGCTCAGCGCATTGGACGCGAGGGTGTCCGCGCGCAGCACCGTCCACTCCGAGGCGTGCGCTTCGACCACCGCCTCCATCTCCGCGTGCAAGAGCGGAATCAGATCCGATTGCGGCCCTTCGTCGTTCACGGTGGTCGACGACAGATACACCAGCCGCCGGTCCGGTCCGCTCAACGCCCGCACCGCGCGTTCGGCGTTCCCGGTGTCGTGGAACGGCCAGATGAGTAGGACGGAATCGACCCCGTCGGCGGCCGCCGCCAGCGAGCCCGGTTCGGCCAGATCGCCGCGCACCACTTCCACCTCCGGTGGAAGCCCCGCGGCTGCCGGATCCCGGACCAAGGCCCGAGTCCGCACACCCGCCACCGTCAGATCCGCGACGACTTTTCGGCCGACTTTTCCCGTCCCGCCCACTACGAGCACACTGTTCACACCGTCCAGAACCCCTCATGACCGGCCCTGATTTCCGAATTGCCGGGATGTATATGGTGTGCCAGCTCACATGCGATGCCATATCCCCAGGTCGCGCATTTTCGGTCAGGGGACCCTTACTGGATCGTGGAATGGAATTCCGTCACACTTGTGTTGTGAAAACCGTGGGTTTGCGGAACGCGGAACAAACCGGGCACCAGCACGACGGTGCCCGGTCTGTTGTCGTGTCCGGGCCGGCGGGTGAGGGACACACGCGCGAAGCTGTCGTCAAGCTGCTGTTGGAGGAGGGCCCGATCACCGCGACCGCCATCGGCGAGCGGCTGGGTCTGAGTCCGGCGGGCGTGCGGCGGCATCTGGACGCGCTCATCGAGTCCGGTGAGGCGCAGGCGACCAGGTCGGCGCCGTGGCAGCAGAAGGGCCGCGGTCGTCCCGCCAAGCAGTACCAGCTGACGGCCACCGGCCGGGGCCGCCTCGCGCACGCCTACGATGACCTCGCCGGAGCGGCCATGCGGCAGTTGCGGGAGATCGGCGGCGATCAGGCCATCGCCGATTTCGCGCGCAAGCGGGTGGCGTCCATCGTGGCCGGGGTCGGCGATCTCGCCGTCCACGCCCCGGCCGAGACCGAGGCCAAGGCGGAGGAGATCGCGGAAGCGTTCACCGATGCCGGGTTCGCGGCCTCGACTCGGAAGGTCGGCGCCGGCGTCCAGATCTGCCAGCACCACTGCCCGGTCTCGCACGTCGCCGAGGAATTCCCGGAGTTGTGCGCGGCCGAGCTGGAGGCCTTCCGCGCGATTCTCGGCACGCATGTGCAGCGCCTGGCGACCATCGCTAACGGTGACTGCGCCTGCACCACGCACGTTCCCCTCATTGCTTCGCCCGCTATGCCCGATACCGCCCCCGAAAGTTCCGCCCAGACCCCCGTTGTGCA
The DNA here is from genome assembly GCF_050956485.1 of Nocardia sp. CA-145437. NCBI lineage: Bacteria > Bacillati > Actinomycetota > Actinomycetes > Mycobacteriales > Nocardiaceae > Nocardia > Nocardia sp. CA-145437. The sequence continues at coordinate 3,308,912 of NZ_CP191204.1, forward strand.
GCCCGCAACGACTTCTACACATGACTCCGGAAGGAGTGCCGAATGACGACGACCACCGACCAGGTGCAGCCGCTGTCCCAGGAAGAGACCATCGCGTCCCTGGGTACCTACGAGTACGGCTGGGCCGACAAGGATGTCGCCGGTGCCGCTGCCAAGCGCGGACTGTCCGAGGAGGTCGTGCGCGACATCTCGGCCAAGAAGAGCGAGCCCGAGTGGATGCTCGACTTCCGCCTCAAGGCACTGCGCATCTTCGACAAGAAGCCCATGCCGGGCTGGGGCTCGAAGCTCGACGGCATCGACTTCGACAACATCAAGTACTTCGTGCGCTCGAGCGAGAAGCAGGCCGCGTCCTGGGAAGAGCTGCCCGAGGACATCAAGAACACCTACGACAAGCTGGGCATCCCGGAGGCCGAGAAGCAGCGTCTCGTCGCCGGTGTCGCCGCCCAGTACGAGTCCGAGGTCGTCTACCACTCCATCCGCGAGGACCTGGAGAAGCAGGGCGTCATCTTCCTCGACACCGACACCGGTCTCAAGGAGCACCCCGAGCTGTTCCAGAAGTACTTCGGTTCGGTCATCCCTTCGGGTGACAACAAGTTCTCCGCGCTGAACTCCGCGGTGTGGTCGGGTGGCTCGTTCATCTACGTGCCGCCGGGCGTGCACGTGGACATCCCGCTGCAGGCGTACTTCCGCATCAACACCGAGAACATGGGTCAGTTCGAGCGGACGCTGATCATCGTCGACGAGGACGCCTACGTTCACTACGTCGAGGGTTGCACCGCGCCCATCTACTCCTCGGACTCGCTGCACTCGGCGGTCGTGGAGATCATCGTGAAGAAGGGCGGCCGCTGCCGCTACACCACGATCCAGAACTGGTCGAACAACGTCTACAACCTGGTGACCAAGCGCGCCAAGGCCGAGGCGGGCGCGACCATGGAGTGGGTCGACGGCAATATCGGCTCCAAGGTCACCATGAAGTACCCGGCCGTGTGGATGACCGGCGAGTACGCCAAGGGCGAGGTGCTCTCCATCGCGTTCGCCGGTGAGGGTCAGCACCAGGACACCGGTGCGAAGATGCTGCACCTGGCGCCGCACACCTCCTCGAACATCATCTCCAAGTCGGTGGCGCGCGGCGGTGGCCGTGCCTCCTACCGCGGCCTGGTGCAGGTGAACAAGGGCGCCTACGGCTCGAAGTCGACCGTGAAGTGCGATGCGCTGCTGGTGGACAACGTCTCCCGCTCCGACACCTACCCCTACGTCGACATCCGCGAGGACGACGTGACCATGGGCCACGAGGCGACCGTCTCGAAGGTGTCCGAGGACCAGCTGTTCTACCTGATGTCCCGCGGTCTGACCGAGGACGAGGCGATGGCCATGGTGGTGCGCGGCTTCGTGGAGCCCATCGCCAAGGAGCTCCCGATGGAGTACGCCCTGGAACTGAACCGCCTGATCGAACTGCAGATGGAAGGAGCCGTCGGCTGATGGCCGTCGACAACGTTGCCGAGGCCGCTGAGGCTCGTACCCCTGCTCTGAACAAGGGCGAGGTGTTCGCGTCGTTCGACGTGAACGCCTTCGAAATCCCGTCGGGCCGTGACGAGGCGTGGCGCTTCACCCCGATGCGCCGCCTCAACGGCCTGCACGACGGCACCGCCGTGCGTGACGGTCAGTCGACCGTCGAGGTGACCGCGCCCGCCGGCGTCACCGCCGAGACGGTGGCCCGCGCCGACGCCCGCCTGGGCCAGGGCGGCACTCCCACCGATCGGGTCGCCGCGCAGGCGTACTCCGGTTTCGAGCAGGCGACCATCGTGTCGGTCGGCGCGGAAACCGAAGTGGCCGAACCGGTTACGGTGACCATCACCGGTCCGGGTGCGGGCAAGGTCGCCTTCGGCCACACCCAGATCCGTCTGGGCAACTTCGCGCGCGCCACGGTGGTCATCGACCAGCGGGGCAGCGGAACCTACGCGGAGAACGTGGAATTCATCCTCGGTGACAGCGCCGCGCTGAACGTGATCGTGGTGCAGGACTGGGCCGATGACGCCGTGCACGTCACCGCGCACCACGCCATGCTGGGTCGCGACGCCGTGTTGCGCCACACCAATGTCACCCTCGGTGGCGATCTGGTGCGCCTGACCGGCAATGTCCGTTACGCGGGCCCGGGCGGCGACGCGGAACTGCTGGGCGTGTACTTCGCCGATGACGGCCAGTTCTTCGAGCAGCGCCTGCTGGTCGATCACTCGCAGCCCAACTGCAAGTCGAACGTGCAGTACAAGGGTGCGCTGCAGGGTGATCCGACCTCGGACAAGCCGGACGCGCACACCGTGTGGGTCGGCGACGTGCTGATCCGGGCGGCCGCCGAGGGCACCGACACCTACGAGCTGAACCGCAACCTGGTGCTCACCGACGGTGCGCGCGCCGACTCGGTGCCGAACCTGGAGATCGAGACCGGCGAGATCGTCGGGGCCGGACACGCCTCGGCCACCGGCCGTTTCGATGACGAGCAGCTGTTCTACCTGCGCTCGCGCGGTATCCCGGAGGAGGTCGCCCGCCGCCTGGTGGTGCGTGGCTTCTTCTTCGAGGTGCTGCAGAAGATCTCCGTCCCCGAGGTCCGGGAGCGGCTCGAGGCGGCCATCGAGGCCGAGCTCGCCGCTGTCGGAGCTTAATAGGCGCTGTCGGCGTCTGACACCAACTTCCCATCCCCGCAAAGGAATCCGATTCGATGACCACCCTGGAAATCAAGGACCTGCACGTCGAGGTCGCCAACCCGGACGAGAACGCCGAGCCCATCAAGATCCTCAAGGGCGTGAACCTGACCATCAAGTCGGGTGAGACCCACGCGATCATGGGCCCCAACGGTTCCGGCAAGTCGACCCTGTCCTACGCCATCGCCGGCCACCCCAAGTACACCGTCACCCAGGGCACCATCACCCTCGACGGTGAGAACGTGCTGGAGATGTCGGTCGACGAGCGCGCGCGTGCCGGCCTGTTCCTGGCCATGCAGTACCCCGTCGAGGTGCCGGGCGTCTCGGTCTCGAACTTCCTGCGCACCGCCGCCACCGCCATCCGTGGCGAGGCCCCCAAGCTGCGCACCTGGGTCAAGGAAGTCAAGGAGGGCATGGCCGAGCTGGAGATCGATCCGGCCTTCGGTGAGCGTTCGGTCAACGAGGGCTTCTCCGGCGGTGAGAAGAAGCGCCAGGAGATCCTGCAGCTGAGCCTGCTCAAGCCGAAGATCGCCGTGCTCGACGAGACCGACTCGGGCCTCGACGTCGACGCGCTGCGGATTGTTTCCGAGGGTGTGAACCGTTACAAGGAGCGGGAGACCGGCGGCATCCTGCTGATCACCCACTACACCCGCATCCTGCGCTACATCAAGCCCGACTTCGTGCACGTGTTCGTGGGCGGCAAGATCGTCGCCGAGGGCGGCGCCGAGCTGGCCGAGGAACTCGACGCGAACGGCTACGTGCGCTTTACTTCAGCTGCTGTAGGAGCCTGAATATGACCAGCACCGTGGGGACTCTCGACATCGCCAGGATCCGGGCCGACTTCCCGATCCTGAGCCGGACCGTGCGTGACGGGAAACCGTTGGCGTACTTGGATTCCGGTGCGACGTCGCAACGTCCGCTGCAGGTGCTCGACGCCGAGCGGGAATTCCTGCTCGAGCACAACGCGGCCGTGCATCGCAGCGCGCACCAGCTCGCCGAGGAGGCCAACGAGGCCTACGAGGCGGCGCGCGCGGCGATCGCGGCGTTCGTCGGCGCCGGCCCGGACGAGATCGTGTACACCAAGAACGCGACCGAGTCGCTGAACGTGGTGGCCTACGCCTTCTCCGACGACCGCTTCCCGTACCACGTGGGTCCCGGTGACGAGATCGTCATCACCGAGCTCGAGCATCACGCGAATCTCGTTCCGTGGCAGGAGCTCGCGCGCCGCACGGGTGCGACGCTGAAGTGGTACGGCATCACCGACGACGGCCGCATCGACCTGGATTCGCTCGAATTGTCGCCCGCCACCAAGGTGGTGGCGTTCACGCATCAGTCGAATGTGACCGGCGCGGTCGCCGACGTCGCCGAATTGGTGCGCCGGGCAAAGGAAGTCGGCGCGATCGTCGTGCTGGACGCCTGCCAGTCGGTGCCGCACATGGGCGTGGACTTCAAGGAGCTGGGCGTCGACTTCGCCGCCTTCTCCGGCCACAAGATGCTGGGCCCCTCGGGCGTCGGCATCCTGTACGGGCGGCGTGAGCTGCTCGAGGACACCCCGCCGTTCATCACCGGCGGCTCCATGATCGAGACCGTGTTCATGGATCACTCGACCTTCGCCCCGCCGCCGCAGCGGTTCGAGGCGGGCTCGCAGATGATCTCGCAGGTCGTCGGATTGGGCGCTGCCGTCAAGTATCTCGGCGAGGTGGGGATGGATGCGGTTGCGGCGCACGAGCACACGCTCGTCAGCGCGGCGCTCGAGGGCCTCGGCGCGATCGACGGTGTCCGGATCATCGGCCCGACCGAGAACGTGAACCGCGGCGGCGCGGTGTCGTTCCTGGTGGACGGTATCCACGCCCACGATGTCGGCCAGATCCTCGACGACCAGGGTGTCGCCATCCGCGTCGGTCACCACTGCGCGTGGCCGCTGCACCGGCATTTCGGCGTCGCCGCCACCGCCCGGGCCTCCTTCGCGCTGTACAACACGCTCGACGAGGTCGATCAGCTGGTGGCCGCGGTGCGGAAGGCCCAGAGCTTCTTCGGAGTTGCATAGACCATGCGCATGGAGCAGATGTACCAGGAAGTGATCCTGGACCACTACAAGCACCCGCACCACCGGGGGCTACGTGAGCCCTTCGGCGCCGAGGTGCACCACGTCAACCCGACCTGCGGTGACGAGGTGACCCTGCGCGTGCACATCGACGACAACGGCGATGTGAAGGACGTGTCCTACGACGGCCAGGGCTGCTCGATCAGCCAGGCCTCCACCTCGGTGCTCACCGATCAGGTCATCGGCCTGCCGGTGCAGCAGGCGCTGAAGGTGGTCGAGGAGTTCGACGCGATGATCACCGGCCGCGGCACCGTCGAGGGTGACGAGGACGTGATCGGCGACGGTGTCGCGTTCGTCGGCGTCGCCAAGTACCCGGCCCGCGTGAAGTGCGCGCTGCTGGGCTGGATGGCGTTCAAGGACGCCGTGGTGCGGATAGCCTCGGCCGAGGAAGCCAAGAAGACGATGGGCAACGGGGAGAAGCGATGAGCGAGACAGAGCAGCAGGCCACGGAACTCACTCCCGAGGAGCTGCAGCACCTCGACGACATGGAGGAGGCGATGCGTGATGTCGTCGACCCCGAGCTCGGCATCAATGTCGTCGATCTGGGCCTCGTCTACGGCATGGCTTTCGAGGACGGCATCGCCAAACTCGACATGACCCTGACCTCCCCGGCCTGCCCCCTCACCGACGTCATCGAGGACCAGTCCCGCAACGCCCTGGTCCGCTCCGGCCTCGCCGAGGACCTGCAGATCAACTGGGTCTGGATGCCCCCGTGGGGCCCCGACAAGATCACCGACGACGGCCGCGAACAGCTGCGCGCCCTCGGCTTCACGGTGTAAACGGAACACACTCCGACGATGCGGATCGATCCCTGGTGGATCGGTCCGCATCGTCGTTTCAGTGGCCCAGTGCCTCGTTCAGGAGGGCTCTGGCTGTGGCGCAGAGGATCTCGGCGGCCTCCGGGCGGGGGAGGGCGGCTATGTCGACGAGCCAGATGAAGGATTCGATGCCGGTGGCGGAGCGGATGGCGATGGCCAGGCGGTGGATGTCGATGTCCGGGTGAGTGATTCGCAGGGGTTCCAGCGCGTGTTCGATCCAGCCGATCACCCGGCCGCGGCGGAGCGGCGAGGGGTTGCCCGCGGCGGGGTCCAGGGACAGGCGCAGGGAGGTGCGTAGTTCGGGTTCCCACTCCAGGTTGATGCGGACGCATTCGCGCATGACGAGGTCGAGGCGTTGGCGCGGGTCGGTGGGGGCGGGGTCGGGGAGCAGGGTTTCCCGGTCGATCTCGGGGCGTACGGCCGCGAGGAGGGCGCGCTGGTTGGGGAAGTAGCGGTAGGCGGTGGTGCGGGAGATGCCGGCGGCCTGCGCGGCGTCCTCGACGGTCGGTATCGCGCCCTGCGCCAACAGCTTCCGGGTCGCGGTGACCAGGGCCGTGCGGGTGCGGGATTTCTGGTTGGTGCGCCCGGTGTTCTCATATGGTACGGCCATGCCCATGATGGTACTCTGATCCCATATCGAGTCCCGGAGGGCTGCTATGAGCACCGATCCCGCTGTCGTGAATCCGGACCTGTACCGGGTCGTCTTCGAGAACGAGCGCGTGCGGGTGCTGGAGTACCGCGACAAGCCCGGCGACCGCACATCGCCCCACCGCCATCCCGACAGCGTCCTGTACCCCTTGAACTCCTTCCGGCGTCGGATCACGGCCAATGGCGAGCAAGTGGAGGTGGAGCTCACCGCGGGGCAGGTGCGGTGGCTCAGCGCGCAGGAACATTCGGGCGAGAACATCGGCGAGGGGGAGACCCACGCGCTGTTCATCGAACTCAAGGAGCCGGCACCGGCGGCCGGGGACACGGTGCTCGGGCCTTCCGAGATGTAGCGCGCTGGCGTGTTACGGCCGGTCGTGCCGGGGTTCGGGTGGCGACTCGCCGTACGATTCTTCGGTGACCTATGACGACTTCGACGGATTCGAGCATCTCGACACCTCCACGTTGCCCGAACGCCAGCAACGCATCCTGTGCAGCATTCGGGATTGGGTGCAGCGGCACGGGTATTCGCCGAGTACTCGGGAGATCGGGGACTCGGTCGGCCTGAAGTCGGCGTCATCGGTGTCGAGGCATTTGCGTGAGCTGGAGGAGCGCGGGTTCCTCAAGCGCAGTGAGTCGGTGACGCGTCCCATGGACGTGCGGCTGTTCCTGCGTGCGTCCGCGCCCGCGCGGCGGCAGGACGAGAACTCGGTGCCGGTGCCGGTCGTCGGCGATATCGCGGCCGGTACCCCGATCCTGGCGGAGGAGCACACCGACGATGTGCTCTCGCTGCCGCGGGAGCTGGTGGGCCGCGGCACCGTGTTCGGTCTGCGGGTGCGCGGCGACTCCATGGTCGACGCCGCCATCTGCGACGGAGACATCGTCGTGGTGCGCAAACAGCACGAGGCGCACACCGGCGAGATCGTGGCCGCCATGATCGACGGCGAGGCCACGGTCAAGGTCTACAAGCGCGCGAACGGGCATGTCTACCTGGAGCCGCGCAATCCCGCGTACCCGGTGATCGATGGTGACAATGCCCAGGTACTGGGTAAGGTCGTCTCGGTCATGCGCCGGGTCTGAGCGTCTGGCATGATGACCGCCGTTATCACCATCCATCCCCGGGGAGTATCGAATGTCGTTGCTGCGCAAGGCCGGTGTCGGCCTCGCCGTTACGTCGATGGCCGCGATGGGCACCGTGGCCGCCGGATCCGCCTCCGCGGCGGAGAACGGCGAGCCGGTCTTCATCGCGACCTCCGGTGACCTGTACGGCGCGCTGGCGCTGTCCAAGAGCACCGGGAACGTCGCGTATGCCGTGAACTACGGCAGCTGGGACGCCGCGGACTCCTCCGCGGTCAGCCAGTGTGGCGGCGGCGACTGTGCCGTCGTCGTGCACTTCGCCAATGCCTGTGGCGCGGTCGCCCAGGGCGCCGACACCCGCTTCGGCTGGGCGTGGGCGCCATCCAAGGTGGAGGCCGAGTCGGCCGCCATCAATGTGCTCGGCAAGAGTGCGCCGGGTTTCCCGGACACGGGTTCGTCCTCGCCGCGTCAGGCCAAGGTCATTCTCTCGGCCTGCACCGACAACGCGAGCTGACGTTCCACGAAACACTCATGCGCCACACCGGATTCGTCCGGTGTGGCGCTGTTTTGTTTGCCGGAGTCCATTTTCCAGCAACACGCCGGGCTCGGCGGCGATGATTTCCCCGTGGACGACATCACCTACGAGGACACCCGCTTCGCGTTGCACGCGGCGGCCGAACTGCTGATCGCCGGTCCGCAGTATCGCCGGTTCGGCAGCATCCGCATGCGCATCGTGCTGGGCGGATTCACCGGCATGAAGTGGCCGGTGTCGGTGACGGGCACCGATCTGGTGTGGCCGCAGGGCCGGACCCGCCTGCACGGCACCTACAGTGACCTCGCCTCGACCGCCGGTTTCGAGGCCGACGGCCCGCCGGACGGGCTGTACTCCGACGGCACCCGGATGGATCCGGACGAGCCGTTCAAGGTCGACTCCGCGGCCGCCACCGCCGTGCACGACTGGTTCGCGGTGGGGGACACCGCATTACGTCGTTTCGCCGCCGAACAGCAGCCGGTGCTGTGGCCCGAGCACTTCGACCTGTCGGTGGCGGTCGACGAGGTGAATTACGGTGTCTCCCCAGGCGACTGGGACAACCCGACGCCCTACGCCTACGTCGGCCCGTGGAGCCGCCGCCGCGGCGAGTTCTGGAACGCGCCCTTCGGAGCCATGCGGCCCCGCACCGAAGTCGCGACGGTACAGGGCCTCATGGAGTTCTTCCACGAGGGCAGAGCCCATGCGGCACAGGACAACTGACGTCAGCGGTAGTGGGCCTTCAGGACGTCGCCGCCCTCGGTGCCGAGCAGGAGCGTGCGCGCCGGGGCCGGGGCGACGGCCACGGAGGTGAGCGGCTGCCCCGACAACAGGGTGCAACTGGTGTGCGTGACCGGATCCGCGAGCACCAATTGCCCGCTGCCGGTGGCGATGTAGAGCAGCCCGTCGACGATCGCGAGGTCGTCGGGCAGCAGCGGGCCGGACAGGGGAGCGGGGGCCAGATCCACGGCCACCGTCGCCCGCGCGGGATCGTCGATCGGCAGGGCGACGACCCGCGCGGTCGGGCTCTCCAGCAGCGTCACGTAGAGGATGCCGCCCGCGGCGACGATACCGTCGGCTCCGAGGCCGAGGGCCGCCAGCGCCGTATGGCTGCGGGTGGTCCAGTCGGCGTCGATGCTGCCGTCGGGCCGGATCCGTACCACGGTGTTGGCGGAGGTGTCGGCCACGTACAGGGTGCCGTCGGCGTCGAAGGCCGCGCCGTTGGCTTGTCCGAGCCCGGTCACGAACACCTCGGGCTTCGGTTCGGCGGCGGCGGGATCGAACCGCACCACGCCGCTGCCTCCCGAGAGTCCGGACAGCGGTGAATTGCCGAAGGTCGCGTACATCAGCCCGTCCGGGCCGCGCCGGACCGCACCTGGACCCTGCACCGGCACACTCGCGACCGGGCGGGCGTCCCCGTCGTACTTCTCCACCACGTTGCGCTGCGCGCGCGAGACCCAGAAGCTCCCCGTCGCCTCGTCGAACGTCAGGTTCTCCGACCAGTCGAGCAGCGGAGCGCGGGTGGGCAGCGCCACCCGCGCCTCGGTGGGCGCGCAGGAGACCGATCCCGCGATAGGTGCTCCGGGCGCCTCGGCGGCGGCTTGGCCGCCCGTGCCGACCGGCCCGCTCATCACGGCCGTCATCGCCAGCAGCGCAGCGGCACCCGCGAAGAAGCGTCGTCCCCGAGAATCCAATTGCGGCGCAACGGCATTCGGTAGCGGTTCCGGCATCGACGCGTTCCTTTCGCTGGCTGGTGATCGCGGCCAGCGTATATCGGCCATTGCGGCCCAGCAATGCGGCTCGGACCGTGATTGCCCGACACCGACCCGTGAGACGGCCTCGCCACCCGCGTCCGTCCGGCGACAGGCCGCGATGGCTCGGCGGAGTAAGCGGCGGGGCGAGTGCTCGCGCGGTTCGCCGAGCGCGCAGGTGAGGGGTGCACGTCGCGGACGCACCGCGCCGACATGCGTGCGCACTCGGCTGCTACGGGGCCGGATGCGTCGGTAGCGGTTCGGTGGACTGATCGGCCAGCGCCGCTTCGACATTGGCGAGTCCGGCGCGCACGCCGAGGCCGTATCCGTCCTCGTCAAGCGCGTCCAGGCGGGCGTGGGCGGCGGTGAGGTGCCGCCGGGCGGTGTCGAAAGCGCCGAGGCGGCGGTAGTTGTCGGCCAGATTGAGGTGGAGCGAGGGGTAGAAGCCGCGCACGCTCAGGCCGGCGTGATGGGCCTGAGCGCGTTCGTCGGTGAGCGAGTCGGCGGCGTCGAGGGCGCGGAGGTCCCAGGTGAGGGCGTCGGCCGCGTGGTCCTGCAGGTCGGCGAGGAAGTGCGCCAGCGACACTCGGTGCAGGGGGTCGCCGCCCGCCCCGATCTCGTCCCACAGCGAGGTCAGCTGTTGGCGGGCCGTCGCCGGATCACCGTGGCGTCCAAGGGTTACGGCGTCGTTGATGGCGGTCATGGTCGGATCGGGGGCGGTCATGACGGCGACCGTAGCGGGCGGGACCGACAACTAGCGGGCGGGACGGCCGTGGCGTCCGTCGCCGGTGATGCGGCCGCGGCGGATGAGGTCGCGTTTGGTGCCGGGGCCGAGGGTGACCTGCTCGTCCTCGCCGGCGACGCGGTCGTCGGGGTTGGGGCGCACGAACAGGGTCACGGTGGTGCCTTCGGAGAATCCGTTGCGGCGCATCATGGCCGCGGAGGCGGTGTTGTGGATCTCGACGTCGGTCACGATGCGGGCCGCGCCGTGCCGGAACAGCAGGTCGCAGCAGGCGGTCATGAGTTTGCTGGCGACACCGCGCCCCTGCACCTCGGGGGAGACGGCGATCCACTCCAGGTAAGCCCAGTCCTCGCGGAGCTCGAATTCCATGGAGGCCAGCACGAATCCGACCACCTGATCCGAATCCACCGCCACCCAGCAGGATTTGCCGGGGCTGTCGAGGTGTTCGGCGACCGAGGTCAGCGACCACGACGTGTAGGGCTTGGCCTGGGTGTCGAACACCTGGTAGCCGAGGTCGATGACCTGCCGCAGGTGTCCGAGCCCCATGGGCACGACGGCGATGTCCGGGTGGATGGATATGTCAGGATCCATGCCGCTAGTTTGCCAGGTGGGTGCTGGAGGCTCAGGCACCCTTGCGGGTCTGCTTGGCCGGAGCCTTCTTCGCGGCTTTCTTGGCCGGCTTCTTCTCGGCGGCCTTCTTGGCGGGGGCGGCCTTGGCGGCCGGGGCCGATCCGGTCTTGCGCCCGGACGCCTCGAGGCTGCGCTGCAGGGCCGCGACCAGGTCGACGACCTCGGCGTCCATCTCCGGGGCGGCCGCTTCCGGCGCCCGGGTGACCTTGCTGGAGCCGCTGGCGATGGCCTCGTCGAGCAGCTTCTTCAGCTCGATCTGGTATTCGTCCACGTAGAGGCCGGGATCGAAGTCGTCGGACAGCGTGTCGACGAGGGTCTCGGCCATCTTCAGTTCCTGCGCCTTGGGTTCGGCGACGCCGTCGAGTTTGTCGAAAGCCACCGACCGCACCTCGTCGGGCCACAGCAGGGTTTGCAACACCATGACCCCGTCGCGCACCCGCAGCGCGGCCAGCCGCGTCTTCTGCCGCAGGGTGAAATGCACCAGCGCCACCCGGTCCACTCGTTCGAGGGTCTTGGCCAGCAGCACATACGCTTTGGGCGTGGTGGAATCGGGTTCCAGGTAGTAGCTCTTGTCGAAGAGAATCGGATCGATCTGTTCCGAGGGCACGAATTGCAGGACCGGAATTTCGTGCTTCTCCGCGGCGGGCAGTTTCGCGAAGTCCTCATCGGTCAGAATCACGCGATCACCGTCGGGCGATTCGTAGGCCCGATCGATATCGGAATACTGCACCGGCTGCCCGTCGACGGTGCACAGCCGCTCGTACCGAATACGCCCGCCGTCGGCGGCGTGCACCTGGTGGAACTTGATGTCGTGGTCCTCCGTGGCGGTGTACACCTTCACGGGGACATTGACCAATCCGAACGCGATGGAGCCCTTCCAAATGGACCGCATAGTCCGATCGTACTTGGGCGGTGGGCTCCGGACGGGGAATGCCATCGACTCCCGCCACGGTCGAGGCGTTCGGGCGCGATAATGAGCCGATGGGTCGTCGACTCGCTGATTCGAGCACCCGCCCCCGGCTGGCCGCCCCCGACGAGGGCATCGGCCTGGATGAGCTGGCGCTCGCGGCGCGCAATCACGGACTGCCGCTCGAGGCGCTGCGGTACGACATCACGCCGCCGGGTCTGCATTACGTGCTGACCCATTTCGACATTCCTTTCGTCCCGCCGAACGAGCCCTGGCAGCTGAAGATCGGGGGCCGGGTACGGCGTCGGCTGCGGCTGGATGTGGCCGCGCTGAAGGCGCTCCCGCAGGTCACCACGCGGGTGACGCTCGAATGCGCGGGCAATGGCCGGGCCTTGCTGACGCCGCGTCCGGTGAGTCAGCCCTGGCTGCTCGGGGCGGTCAGCACCGCCGAGTGGACGGGTGTGCCGTTGCGGCTGCTGCTGTCGGAAGCCGGTGTGGAGGCCGACGCGGTCGAGGTGGTCTTCACCGGCGCGGATCACGGGGTGGAGCACGGGGTCGAACAGGACTATCAGCGGGCGCTGCCGGTCGAGGTGGCCATGGGTGTCGAGGCGGGGGTGCTCGTCGTCTACGAGATGAACGGGGCGCCGCTGCCGCCGCAGCACGGCTATCCGGTCCGGCTGATCGTGCCCGGCTGGTATGGCATGGCGCATGTGAAGTGGCTGCGGGAGATCACGGTGACCGACACTCCGTTCACCGGGTACCAGCAGGCGGTGGCGTATCGGATCCGGCAGGACGCCGATGAGGCGGGCGAGCCGGTGACCCGGATCGCGCCGCGCGCGCTGCTGGTTCCGCCCGGCTTCCCGGATTACATGTCGCGATCGCGGGTCGTGCGACCGGGCCCGGTGCCGCTCGAAGGGCGAGCCTGGTCGGGCCGGGCGCCGGTCACCCTCGTCGAGGTGAGTACCGATGGCGGGCACCGTTGGCAGGCGGCGCGGCTGGATCCGGACCAGGGCCGCCGATGGGCTTGGCGGCGCTGGCATTTCGACTGGACCGCGACCCCGGGCGACCACGTCCTCGGTGCCCGGGCGACCGATGCCGATGGCAACACCCAGCCGCTGGACCATTCCTGGAATCGCGGTGGTTTCGCCGTGAATCTGGTCGAGCGGGTCCCGGTGCTCTGCCTGGAGGCCGACGAGTGACCGGGACCCGTCGGGGTCAGGCCACCCGGCGGTCGGGCTCGCTGCGGTAGCGGGAGTGGTCGCCGTCGATGCCGAGGGTCTTCCACAGTCGCTTGGTGACCGGGTTCATCAGGCCCAGTTCGTCGGCGAGAGAACGCATGTCGCCGAAATAGCCGGTGAGGATCTTCGACGCGGTCGGCGACTGCCAGAACGCTTCCTTGATGACCGCGCGCGGAATGTCGAAGGTGCGCGCGAATTCCGGCGGCGGGGCCATGATCTCCCCGGCGAGCCAGCGCATGGCGAGCGGGAAGGCGATGCCGCAGAGATTCTGGTACATCGGGCTGCGTCGCGGGATGTGCCTTTTCAGGAACTCGTTGGCGAAGGAGATGTGCCGGGCTTCCTCGGCGATATGGATCTCCATGCAGCGCACGACCGCGGGCGGCAGATTCGCGCCGTTGCGGATGACGGCCTTCTGATAGTGGTCGATCGGTTCCTCGCCGCCGAGAATGCCGATGAACAGAATCGGCCAGGCGTATCCGCCGGCAACTCCGATGAGCGGTGAGAGTTTCCGGAAGAAGGGCCGCATTCCCGGAACATCGACGCCGATCCGATTCACCAGCTCCTGGAACATCTGGATGTGGTTGCACTCCTCGGTCATTTCGTGGAGGCAGTAGCGAAACTCCGGCGACCCGTTGGGCAGCTTCATGATGTACTGCATCATTCCGCGGATCAGAATGCTCTCGAAGGCCGCGCCGACCTTGATGGCATTGGCGATCCGCCACTTGCCGATCTCGATCTGCCGTTCGATCGGCTGGTCCCGGTACCAGCGGGTCGCGCCCAGCGGGTCGATATCGGGTTGCAGCACCCAGCGCGGATCGTGCGGGTCGATCGCGAATTCGGGGGAGTCCCAGGGGATATCGAGATACGGATCGAACCGGCGGTACACCGATCCCTCCGAAAGGGTGTGGAGCACATCCGCGTACGCGTGTGCCTCGGTACCTGCGTCCGACCTCGTCGTCAGAGCCATCGTTGCCTCCTCGTCTGTGTGCCGCCCCGCCCGGGCTCTCCGCGGCCGTGGCCTGTCCTGTGCGGTGCGACACACTCCAAGGTAAGTGCTAATCCAAGTTACACACAAGACCTCTTCGGTCACGTGTCATGAAATTTCCGCGCGTTCGACGGGTCGAGCCGCGGTTTCGGCCGGTCGCGGGGACCCGGGGCGCTGCGTGACTGCCAGGATCACGGCCCCGGCCAGCGCGAAGAGCAGCGACCAGAGCGCGCCCACGTGCATGGCGTGAACGAAGGCGTGATCGGCGGCGTCGGCGAGATCGGGACGGCCGAGCACGGCCGCGACGTGCCTGGCCTGCTCGGCAGAGGCGCCCGCGGGCTCCCGCGCGTCCTCGGGCAGCGTGCCCAGTGCGCCCTCGACGCCGGTCCGGTAGGCGATCGCCATGATGGTGCCGCCCAGCGCGATACCCAGCACGCTGCCGGTTTGCCGGACGGTATTGGTCACCGCGGATCCGGCGCCGGCGCGGTCGAGGGGCAATGTGCTCATCAGCGCACTGGTCACCGGGCCGATGACCAGGCCGATCGAGAGGCCCTGGATCGCGGATCCGATCACGTTCCAGACCACGGGCGTGTGCAGGCCGAAGAACGCGAGGCTGCCCATGCACAGCGCTCCGACGGTGAGGGCGGTCGCCGAGACCGCGCGCAGCGACCAGCGCCGGACCAGGCGGATGCCCAGCGGCCCGCCGATGATTACGCCGACGGCGGCGGGGGAGTTGATCAGACCCGCGGCCAGTGGTGAGAAGCCGCGCGCGCCTTGCAGATAGAACGCGCCGTAGAACCCGGCCGCGGTCATGGCCAGGAACAGCAGCCCGAGTGTGGCGTTGCCGCCGCCGAAGACGCGATCGGCGAGCAGTCGCGGATCGAAGCTGGGCTGCGCGGACCGCATTTCGACGATGACGAAGCCCGCGAGCAGGGCCAGTCCGGCGGCGATCGGTGCCCAGACCTGGATCGAGGTCCAGGCCGCGAGCTGTCCGGCCCGGATCAATCCGTAGGCGAGGGCGGTCAAGCCGCTGATCGACAACGCGAGACCGGTCAGGTCCAGCGTCCGCGGCGTGGGGCTGCGGAAGTTGGGGACCAGGGCTGCGATCCCGATCAGCGCGACCGCGACGACGGGTACGTTCACCAGAAACACCGAGCCCCACCAGAAGTGGTCGAGCAGCACTCCGGCGAGCAGCGGTCCGGCCGCGAGCCCCACGCCGGCCGAGGTGGAGAACAGTCCGATCGCGGAGGCGCGGGCCGGTCCGGTGAACGTCCAGGTCACCGTCGCCATGGTGGCGGGCATGATGAGCGCGCTGCCGACGCCCATGACCGCGCGGGCGGTGATGAGCTGTCCCGGATTCCCGGCGTAGGCGGCCCAGATCGAGGCGGCGGCGAAGATGATCAGTCCCGCGGAGAGGACGCTGCGGTGTCCGTAGCGGTCGCCGAGCGCTCCGGCGCTGAACATGAGCGCGGCGAAGACGAGGGTGTAGGACCCCGAGGCCCATTGCAGCTGTGCGGGATTCGCGCCGAGGCCGCGGACCGGGTCGGCGAGGGTCTCGAGGGCGGTGGCGAGGATGGTGTTGTCGAGCCAGATCAGCAGGGAGGACAGCAGGAGGACGGCGAGGATGAGCCGCTGCCGGGTTTTCGGCAGCGTCGCGGGCACGGCCATGGATACCTTCGCTAAGATTGGTAGGAACCTGACGATCGCCAGTGTGGGTGATTGTAAGGAACCTGTCAATCTCTGGAAAGGGTTGTCCCGGTGAGCTGTTCCGGATCGCAGGGTGGATCCCTGACCTTCATGGTCCGCACGGTGTGGCTGAGCATGCGCTCGGCCATCGGTGACGAGCTGGCGGAATTCGGGCTCACCACCTCGCAGTACGCGACGCTGATGATGACCCGCGAGCAGGGCGGAAAGTCGGTCTCCGACATCGCCCGCGACGTCGGCAGCACCCGTCAGGCCGCCAACGAGATGCTGGGCGGCCTGGAGAAGGCGGGCCTGATCGAACGTCGCCCCCACCCCACCGACCGGCGCACCCATCAGATCTTCGTCACCGATGAGGGCCGCGCGGTCTACGCGAAGGCCCATGCCGCGGTGAACCGCCGCGAAGCCGAACTGGAAGCCGACTTCACACCCGAACAGCGCGCCGCGGTCCGCGAATGGCTCACCGGCATGGCCGAAGCCTGCCGCTGAGCCGAAGGGTGATCGCGGCGCCAGACGCAAGCGGTTTGCCACGATGCGGGAAATTCCGCCGCCAAAGGATCGGCCTGATCGCAACTCTTCGGCGAGTGGGACCGGCCGCCTTACCGTTCCGGCACCAACTCTCCCGGGAGGACTGTGCCGATGAGCGAACCATGGCAGACCAGGACCGACGTGCTGGTGATCGGCGGCGGACCCGCCGCGTGCTGGGCGGCGGTACACGCCCGGGAAGCGGGGGCGGAGGTGGTGCTGGTCGACAAGGGCTACTGCGGAACCAGCGGCGCCACAGCGCCTTCGGGCACCGGCGTCTGGTACATCGCCCCCGAGACCGCCGCCCGCGCCAAGGCGAAGGCCAGTCGCGAGGCGCTGGGCGGGCATCTGGCCGACCACTATTGGATGGACCGGGTCCTCGATCAGACCTACGTGAACATGAACCGGCTCGCCGTCGAGGGCCGCTACCCGTTCCCAGCCGATCCCGAGACGGGCGAGTCCCTGCTCACGGGTGTGCAGGGACCGGAGTACATGCGGCGCATGCGCGCCTGGGTGAAACGGCTCGGCGTGCGGATCCTCGACCACGCCCCGGCGCTGGAACTGCTGGTCGACGCCGACGGCGTCGTCCGTGGGGCCGCCGGATATCAGCGGCACGCCGAGCGGGACTATCGCGTGGTGGCGGGCGCGGTCGTGCTGGCCACCGGCGGCTGTGCCTTCCTGTCCCGGGCCCTGGGCACCAATGTCGACACCGGTGACGGCGCGCTCATGGCGGCCGAGGCCGGAGCGCGGTTCTCGGGCATGGAGTTCTCCAACGCCTACGGCATTGTGCCCAAGGGTTCGACCATCACCAAGACCGCCTACTACGGCTACGCGACGTTCTTCCACGCCGACGGCCGCGTCCTCGAGGGCGCGGGTTCGGCGCAGGGGCGGTCGGTGATCGCCCGGACCCTGTTGTCGGAGCCCGTCTTCGCGCAGCTGGACCGAGCCGACGCCGACGTGCAGGCCCGAATGCGGCTGGGTCAGCCCAACTTCTTCCTCCAGTTCGACCGCCGGGGGATCGACCCGTTCACCGATCGCTTCGAAGTGGACCTGCTCGCCGAGGGCACGGTGCGCGGCACCGGCGGGATCGATGTCGTCGACGACGACTGCGGGACAACGGTTCCCGGCCTGTACGCGGCGGGCGACGCGGCGACCCGGGAGCGGATCTGCGGCGGATTCACTGGCGGCGGCAGCCACAATTCGGCGTGGGCCATGTCGTCGGGGAGTTGGGCGGGCTCGGGAGCGGCGCGGTTCGCGCGGCGCTCCGGACGGGTCGATTCTGCCGCGGTCCAGGGCATCGGACGGGTCGGATTACGGCCCGAGACACCCGAATCGGTGTCCGCGGACGAGGTGGTGTCCGGCGCGCAGCACGAATTGATCCCGTTCGAGAAGAACTATCTGCGCCACGGTGACCGCATCGTGCCCGCACTGGCCGAACTCGATGCCCTCTGGGAGCGGGCCGCGCGTGGCCTCGGCGGCGGGTCCGGCGCGGACCGGGTCCGCGCCCGGCAGGCCGCCGCCATCACCGCCGTCGGTCGCCTGATGTACCGATCCACTCTGGCGCGCACGGAGACTCGCGGTATGAGCAAACGCGCGGATCACCCGGAGCTGGATCCGGGCCAGCACCACCACATCCTGTCCGGCGGTCTCGGCGAGGTGTGGACCGCGACGTCGGCGACCGCACCCGTCTCGGCGGCGGTGGCGTCATGATCGAGTTGGTGCGCGCCGCGGACTGCATCGCCTGCGACAAGTGCGTCGACGTCTGCCCGACCGACGTCTTCGACCGCGCCGAGAGCGGAATCCCGCTCATCGCACGGCAATCCGACTGCCAGACCTGCTTCATGTGCGAGGCGTACTGCCCGGCCGACGCCCTCTATGTCGCGCCCGACGCCGCCCCGCTCGCGGACCGCGACGCCATCCCCGAATCCCACATCGGCCGCTACCGCGAGCAGCTCGGCTGGGGAAAGGGCCGCGCCCCGGGCAGTCTCGTCGCGGTCGGCCCGGCCCTGCCGCACGGCGCCCTGCCGCCCCGGCTGATCGAGACCGGGCGATCGGCCACATGACCGAGACGTCGCCGATGCCGAACGTCCCCGCCGCCGTCGGCAGCTGGAACCCGGCAGCGGACGGGGTGCGGGAGCCGAGATCAGCGATGGCGCAACCAGATACACGCGCCCGTCCAGACCATCGCCGGAATGCCGATCTTCCGGCGGCCGCGCCAGGACGCCGCGCCGGCCACCGGCGCGTAGTGCCCTGAGTTTTCGGTGCAGTCACATCCGCGTCGCTGTGATTGCCTCCAATGCCGGGCCGCCCGCCCTCGCCCGCGCCCGGTGCGACTGCGAGGGTTCAGCGCAGGGCCAGGGCCAGGAAGAAGTCGACGCGGTCCTCGAGGCGGGACAGGTCGCGGTTGGTCAGTTCCTCGATGCGCTGGATGCGGTAGCGCAGTGTGTTCACGTGGACGTGCAGTAGATCCGCGCATTTGGTCCAGGAACCGGAGACTTCGAGGAAGGTCTCGAGGGTGTGGACCAGGTCGGCGCGGTTGTCCTGGTCGTAGACGCGCAGGGGGTCGAGGAGGCGCACCCGGAACATGCGGCGGACCTCGTCGGGGACGCTGGCCAGCAGCAGCATGTGGGTGGCGAGTTCGTCGTGGCGGACCACGCTGGTGGGTTGCTGTCGTTCGGCGGCCATGCGGCGGGCGTAGCGGGCCTCCTCGACCGCGCCGCGCAGCCCCTCGCCGTCGACCGCGCCGCTGATGCCGACGGACAGGCGGCTCAGTTGCAGCCCGGGTTCGAGGGCCTCGATGGCGCGGTGGATGTGGTCGTCGAGGGCCTGTTCGTCGCCGAGCGCGACCAGCAGGATGACCTCGCCGTCCACGACGCCGATGGCGGGGCTTCTGCCGTACAGGATTTCGCGCAGCACCGCGCGCAGTTCACCGGGCCGCACCGCGCCGGAGTCGGCGGTCGCGGCGACGGCCAGGTAGCGGTCGGACAGGCCCAGCCCGGTCAGTTCCAGTCGCGAGATGATGTCGGCGGACTTGGCCTCGGACATGATCAGTTCGATCAGTTCCTGCGCGAGGCGGCCCTCGGCGCTGTGCCGGTCGTCGTGGCGGGCGCGTTCGAGCGACACCACCGCCGCGAGTTCGCCGATGAGCGCGCGGCGTTCCTCGGGCCAGTCCTTGAAGTCGCTCTCGAAGACCAGGAACCAGTCCGCGATCCGCGAGGTCGCGTCGGCGTCGACGGCGAACAGTGTGTACCGGATCTGGTTGTGGGACAGCACATGTGGCAGCCGCCGCGCGCTCAGGAACGCCGACCGCACCTGCTCGGGAAGGTCGCGGGTGGGCCCGGCGACCACGCGGCCGATGGACGACACCACCCAGCAGCGGGTGCCGAGGGTGCGGTGGACCAGGTCGAGGACCGAGTCCAGTCCGCCGCCGGACACCAGCTGCCGATGCCGGTCCAGAATGGCGCTCAGGTCCGCGGCCCGCCCGGAGGACAATTTCCGGTTGATGGTCTCGGTGACGGTCGCGAACGCGATCCGCTCCTCGACGCGGAACAGCGGGATTCGGTGTTTCTGACAAGCCGCGACCAGATCCTCGGGCGCTTCGCCGTAGAGGGCGTCACCGGCGGCGAGCGCGGCGACCCGGGCGCGGGCGAGCGCGCCGACGAAGGTGTCGCTGTCCTCGGGGCCGTGCCGCCATTGCAGCCCGGTGAGCACGAATTCGCCGCCGGAGAGGTACCGGCCCGGGTCGAGCATGTCGGTGGTTACGACCCAGCGTACGAAGCGGTCCAGCTCGTCCTCTCCGGAGACGAGCCGCAGGCCCAGATCGTGCATGGTCAGCAGGGAACGTAACCGCATGATTCTCGAGGCTAACAGTGAGTGACGCGACGGTTACCGAACTTGGATGTAACTACGAACGCGCCCCTGTGAAGCAGGCCACAGGTTCGGAGGTCTCGTCCTATCGAGCATGACCACCCCCCGGGTTTAGTGGTTGACACACGCCAAACACGGATGGAGGTCGGATGTCGAGTCGCCTGGAATGGCTCGGTTCGCTGCCCCTGGAAGAAGCCGAGACGCACCTGCTGACCTGCAACGCGTCGCGGACCTGGGCTCGCAAGATGGTGGCGAACCGGCCGTACGCGGACGAGTCGAGTCTGATCGCCGCGGCCGTGGCAGGGGTCGCCGAACTGAGTTGGGCCGATGTCGAGGAAGCGCTCGACGCGCACCCCCGCATCGGTGAGCGCGAGGCGGCCCGGCACCAGTCCGAGCGTGAGGCGCGGTGGTCGGCCGACGAGCAGTCCGGAGCGTCCGAGGCCGACGCCCGGGTGCTGGCCGAGCTGGCCGCCGGGAACCTCGCCTACGAGGAACACTTCGGCCATGTCTTCCTGATCCGGGCCGCCGGCCGCAGCGCCGCCGAGATGCTCGCGCAGCTGCGGCACCGCCTGGGCAACCCGGTGGCCGAGGAACACCGCGTGGTGCGCCACGAGCTGGCCGACATCACCGGCCGCCGGGTGCGCAAGCTCCTGGAGGAGCGATGAACGACCCCCGCAACTGAGTCCCTACTCCTTCTCTACGTACCGGGGCAGCCGAGGCTGTCGTACCTGCGCAGAACCGATATCTAGAGGAACGCAATGGATTTCCTACAACCGGGCAGCTGGGCCGAGGCGCTCCAGCTGAAAGCGGAACGCCCCGAGGCGGTTCCGATCCAGGGTGGCACCGATGTGATGGTCGAGATGAACTTCGACGTGCACCGCCCGGACGCCCTGCTGGATCTGAACCCGTGCCGGGAGCTGTTCGGGGTGGACGAGCAGGCCGACGGCCGCATCCGGCTCGGCTCCGGTGTCCCGTTCGTGAAGATCATCAACCGGTACCAGGATCGCCTGCCCGGTCTGGCGCAGGCCTCGCGCACCGTGGGTTCCCCGCAGATCCGCAACCGCGGCACCGTGGGCGGCAACCTGGGCGGCGCGTCGCCCGCCGGCGACGCCCACCCGGCGCTGCTGGCCGCGAACGCCGTGGTCGAGGTCGAGTCGGCCGCCCGCGGCACCCGCATGATCGACATCGACGACTTCTACGTGTGGGTCAAGAAGAACTCCCTGGAGCCGGACGAGCTGATCCGCGCGGTGTGGCTGCGCCCCGCCTCGGGCCCGCAGTACTTCTCGAAGGTCGGCACCCGCAACGCGATGGTGATCGCGGTGTGCTCGTTCTCGGTTGCCCTGCACGCGGATTCGCGCACGGCGGGCGCGGGCATCGGCTCGGCCGGTCCGACCCCGATCCGTCCGGTCGAGGCCCAGGACTTCCTGGCCGCCAACCTGGACTGGGACAACGGCGGCGCGCTGAACGAGGAGCTGGCCCACGAGTTCGGCCGTCTGGTCGGCGCCGCGGCCAAGCCCATCGACGATGTGCGCGGCACCGCCGACTACCGCCGGCACGCGTTGTCGGTGATGGCCCGCCGGACCCTCGGCTGGGCGTGGAACGACTACACCGCGGAGAGGAGGGCGGCCTGATGCGTATCGACTTCACCGTCAACGGATCCCAGGAAACCGCCGACGACGTCTGGGAAGGCGAGAGCCTGCTGTACCTGCTGCGCGAGCGGGTCGGCCTGCCCGGCGCGAAGAACGCCTGCGAGCAGGGCGAATGTGGTTCCTGCACTGTCTATCTGGACGGCACCCCGGTGTGCTCGTGCCTGGTGGCCGCCGGTCAGGTGCAGGGCCGTTCGGTCCGCACCGTCGAAGGTTTGGCCGACGGCGACAAGCTCGACCCGATGCAGCAGGCGTTCGTCGAGGCCGGCGCCGTCCAGTGCGGCTTCTGCACGCCGGGCCTGATCGTGCAGGCGCACGACCTGATCGAGCGCGTGCCGAACCCGTCGGACGTCGAGATCCGTGAGGCGCTGGCTGGAAACCTGTGCCGCTGTACGGGTTACGAGAAGATTCTGGATGCCGTGCGCATGGCGGCCGAGCGGAAGGCGGCGAAATGAGTACTGCATCGCGAAGCGATTCCGTCAGGGGTGGCGGTGGGGCGACGGGCGGGCGCAAGCTCGTCATCGAGAACGCCTATATCGCACCGGTCGTCGGTGCCGAAATCCCCAACGGCTATCTGATCGTCGGCGACGACGGCCGGATCGAAGCTCTCGGCGCAGGACCTGCGCCGATGGTGGTGGGTGCTGAACGCCTCTCCGGCACCGGCTGCCTGGTGACCCCGGGCCTGGTGAATACCCACCACCACCTCTACCAGTGGGCCACCCAGGGCCTGTTCCAGGACGCCACCCTGTTCGAGTGGCTGACCGGGCTGTACCGCCTGTGGGCCACCATGGACGCCGAGATCGTCTACGGCGCGGCCTCGGCCGGCCTGGGCTGGCTCGCGCTGACCGGCACCACCACCTCGACCGATCACCACTACGTGTTCCCCCAGGGCCGTGGCGATCTGTTCGACGCCGAGGTGCGCGCCGCCCGCGAGCTGGGCATCCGCTTCCACCCGTGCCGCGGTTCCATGGACCGCGGGCAGTCGCACGGCGGTCTGCCGCCGGACGAGGTGGTCGAGAACCGCGAGGAGATCCTCCTCAACACCGAGGAGATCATCAACAAGTACCACGACGCGTCGTTCGACTCGATGCTGCGCGTGGCCGTCGCCCCCTGCTCGCCGTTCTCGGTGTCCGAGGGCCTGATGGTGGAATCCGCCGCCCTGGCCCGTCAGCACGGCGTCCGCCTGCACACCCACCTCGCCGAGACCCTCGACGAGGAGGAGCACTGCATCGAGCAGATGGGTTGCACCCCGGTCGAATACATGGAGAAGCTGGGCTGGCTCGGCGACGACGTGTGGTTCGCCCACGCGGTGCACCTGCACGACAAGGACATCGCGGCCTTCGCGAAGACCGGCACCGGTTCCGCGCACTGCCCGACCTCCAACGCGCGTCTGGGCGCGGGCATCGCGCGAGTGATGGACCTGCTCGCCGCCGGCGCACCGGTCGGCCTGGGCGTGGACGGCGCGGCCTCCTCCGAACTCACCTCGATGGCGGGGGAGATGCGGCAGGCCATGCTGTTCCAGCGCGCCGTGCACGGCCCCCGCGCCATGACCGCCCGCCAGGCCCTCGAGGTCGGCACCCTCGGCGGTGCGCGGAACCTGGGCCGCCAGAACGAGATCGGCTCCCTCGAGGTCGGCAAGCTCGCCGATATCGCGGTCTGGAAGGTGGACGGCTTCCGCGCCGCCATCGAGGACCCGGTGTGCTCGCTGGTGTTCGGCCCGCAGCCGCCGCTGGCGCGCCTGCTCGTGGGCGGGAACACCGTCGTCGAGAACGACGAGCTCAAGACCATGCCGCACGATCAGGTCGGGCAGAACGGCGTGGCGGCGCGCAAGCGAATCATGAAGCAGGAGAACCGATGACCATCGCACGCACCACGCGGTTCCCCGAGGATGTCGCGATCCCGGGCGCCGGCGGCATCGGTGAGAGCCCGCTGCGTCCCGACGGCACCCTCAAGGTGAAGGGCGAGTTCGCCTACTCCTCGGACCTGTGGATCGACGGCATGCTGTGGGGCGCGACCCTGCGCAGCCCGCACGCCCGCGCCAAGCTGATCGGCATCGACACGTCCAAGGCCCTGGCCATGCCCGGCGTCCACGCCGTGCTCACCCACGAGGACGTGCCCGGCCGCAAGGTCTACGGCCTCGACCACACCTGGGACCAGCCCGTGCTGGCCTTCGGCGAGGTGCGACACCACGGTGAGGCCATCGCCCTGGTCGCCGCCGACCACCCCGAGATCGCGCGCCGCGCCGTGGCCGCCATCGAGGTGGAATACGAAGTGCTGGAACCGATCACCGACCCGATGGCCGTGATCGAGGACCCGGTCGGGCTGGCCGTGCAGGAGCGCGGCGGCATCGCCCGCTACCAGCCGGTGCGGTCCGGTGACATCGAGATCGGCAAGACCCTGGCCACCGTCGTGGTGAGCGAGGAGTTCGAGGTCGGCATGCAGGACCAGGCCTTCCTGGGCCCGGAGTCCGGCATGGTCATCCCCAACGAGGACGGCTCCCTCGACTTCTACGTCGCGACCCAGTGGCTGCATTGGGATCTCACCCAGATCGGCCCCTGCCTCGGGCTGAACGAGGACCAGATCCGGATGACCATGTCCGGCGTCGGCGGCGCGTTCGGCGGCCGCGAGGACCTGTCCATGCAGATCCACGCGGGCATGCTGGCCATGCGTACCGGCAAGCCGGTCAAGATGATGTACAACCGCCAGGAGTCGTTCTTCGGCCACGTGCACCGGCATCCGGCGCGCATGCGCTACGAGTACGGCGCGACCGCGACCGGAAAGATCACCTACGCCAAGGTTCTCATCGTCCTCGACGGCGGCGCGTACACCTCGGCCACCCAGAACGTGATCGGCAACGCCGCCTCCCTGGCGCTGGGCCCCTACGAGGTCCCGCACCTGGAGATCGACGCCTACGGCGTGTACACCAACAACCCGGTGTGCGGCGCGATGCGCGGATTCGGTGTCGTACAGGCGTGTTTCGCGCACGAGTCGATGATGGACAAGCTCGCCGAGGCCCTCGACATGGACCCGGTGACCGTTCGCCAGGTGAACGTCGTATCCCAGGGCTCGAAGCTGGCCACCGGTCAGATCGTGCACGCGCCGACTCCGCTGGTGGAGATGCTCGACAGCCTGCGCGAGATGGAACTGCCGGAATCCGTGGATACCTCGGATATCCGCAACCTGCCCGGCGGCGCGTCCCAGACCACCCACGGCGAGGGCGTGTACCGCGGCGTCGGCTACGGCGTCGGCATCAAGAACATCTGCTTCTCCGAGGGTTTCGACGACTACTCGACCGCCCGCGTGCGCCTGGAAGTGATCGGCGGCGAGCCGGTCGCGCTCGTGCACACCGCCGGCGCGGAGGTCGGTCAGGGTCTGATCACCCTCGAGGCGCAGATCGCGCGCACCGAACTGACCGTCGACCGCGTGGTCAGCCACCCGTCGGACAACAATGTCGGCAGCTCCGGTTCGTCGTCCGCCTCGCGCCAGTCGTACATGACCGGCGGCGCGGTGATGACCGCCTGCCGCGCGGTCGCCGACGAGCTGTTCGTGCTGGCGCGCAAGAAGTTCGACGTCCACGGCTTCATGCACCTCGACGGCGGCAAGGTCGTCAAGAACAACGGAGAGGTGGTCGCGTCGATCGAGGACGTCCTCGGCGACGACGTGATCGACCTGACCCGCGAATACCACCACCAGCCCACGACCGGTATGGACAAGATCACCGGTCAGGGCTCGAGCCACACCCAGCTCGCGGTCTGCGTGCACCGGGCAGTGGTCGATGTGGACACCGAACTCGGGCTCGTGAAAGTCGTTGCCCTGGACGCCGTCCAGGACGTCGGCAAGATCATGAACCGGCTCTCGCTGGAAGGCCAGATCCACGGCGGCTCCATTCAGGGCCTGGGTCTGGCGGTTATGGAGGAAATTCAGGTCACCAACGGCAAGGTGCGGAACCCGTCCTTCACGGACTACTTGATTCCCACCATTCTCGATACACCTCCGCAGAAGCTGGAGATTCTGGAGAACCCGGACCCGCACGCCCCCTACGGCTTGCGCGGCGCGGGCGAACCGCCGACTCTCTCCTCCACGCCCGCGATCGCCGCAGCGATTCGCGACGCCTGCCGCAAGCGGGGCGGCACCGGAAACATCAACCGCGTGCCCGTGCGTCCGGAAGACATCATCCGGAACAGTTGACTAACAGGGGCAGACCGCGCCTCCCACACCAGTGGAGCGCGGTAGGGACCCCACAACACCGAATCCGCGGCCCGGGGATTACCCAGCACCCCCGGGCCGTTGGTCGGCTACGCCCATAGGAGGGCAGCCATGACCCAGACTCAATCACCGATCACCACCCCGGAAACCGGGGGGTCCGCGCTCGAAAAGTTCTTCAGGCTATCGGAGCGCAAGACCACCATAACCCGTGAAATCCGTGGCGGCATCACCACATTCGTCGCTATGGCGTATGTCATATTGCTGGTCCCGCTAATTCTCGGCGGCGTCGCCGACTCGCACGGGGACAAGCTGAGTATCGCTCAGCTGACCACCACGACCGCCTTCTCCGCCGGTCTGACCACCGTCCTCATGGGCCTGGTGGGCAATGTGCCCCTCGCATTGGCCGCCGGTCTCGGGCTGGTCCCCGTCGTCGCCTACCAGGCCGCGCCGCACATGACCTGGCCCCAGGCCATGGGTCTGGTGGTGCTGATGGGCATCGTCATCGTCATCCTGGCCGCGACCGGCCTGCGGACGATGATCATCAACGCTATTCCACTGGCCATGAAGAACGCCATCGGCGTCGGCATCGGCATGTTCATCGCCATGATCGGCCTGGTCTCCTCCGGGGTCGTCGGCCACGGCGCGCCCGGCGGTCCTCCGGTGACGCTCGGCGTGGACGGGCACCTGGCCGGTTGGCCCACCGTGATTTTCGCGGTCGGCCTGCTGCTGATGCTCGGGCTGTTCATCCGCAAGGTGCCGGGCGCGATCCTGATCAGCATCGCCATCTCCACGGTGCTCGCCATCGTGGTCAACGCCATGGCGAAGATCGATCCGAAGGCGTGGGGGACCGTCGTCCCCGAGAAGCCCAAATCGCTGTTCGCCTCTCCCGATTTCGGTCTGATCGGCCACATCGACCTGTTCGGCGGCTTCGCCACCGCGGGCGCGGTGACCGCCACCGTGGTGCTGTTCACCCTGGTGCTGACCGGCTTCTTCGACGCCATGGGAACCGTTTTCGGCGTCTGTGACGAGGCGGGTCTGACCGACGAGAAGGGTCAGGTGCCCGGCATGGGCAAGATCCTGACCACCGACGGTGTCGCCCAGATCGTCGGCGGCCTGTCCGGCGGCGCGGGTTCCACCGTGTACGTCGAGTCCGCGACGGGTGTCGGTGAGGGCGCCCGTACCGGTCTGGCCAGCGTGATCACCGGCGGATTGTTCTGCGCCGCCATCTTCTTCACGCCGATCGCGGCCGTGGTGCCGATCCAGGCCGCCGCTCCGGCCCTGGTGCTGGTCGGCGCGCTCATGATGACGCAGGCCCGCAAGATCGACTGGAACGATCTCGAGGTCGCGGTGCCGGCCTTCATCACGATCGTGCTCATGCCGTTCACCTACTCGATCACCAACGGTGTCGGCGCGGGCCTGATCGCTTACACCGTGATCAAGCTCGCTCGCGGGAAGTACCGCGACATCCATTGGCTGGTGGCCGTGGTCAGCGTCGTCTTCGTCGCCTACTTCGGTATCAACGGCATCGAATTGGCCCTGGGAGGCTAGCCATGCGCGACATCGCGGCACAACTACTGGAATGGCACGCGGCGGGCAAGGACTACGCCGTGGCCTCCATCATCGGGATCGGCGGCTCCGCGCCGCGGCCGATCGGCGCGGCCCTGGCCGTGGACGCCGACGGCACCGTCGTCGGGAGCATTTCCGGCGGCTGCGTCGAGGGCGCGGTCTACGAGTTGTGCCGCGAGTCGCTGGCTACCGGCGCCACCATCCGGGAGACCTTCGGCTACAGCGACACCGACGCCTTCGCCGTCGGATTGACCTGTGGCGGAACGATTCAGGTGTTCGTCCAGTCGGTGACCGACGCCAACCGCGACGCGGTGGAACAGGTCCTGCGAGCTGAGGGGGAGGCCGTGGCCATGGTCCGCGACCTCGACAGCGGCGCCGTGATGGCGCTGGGCACCTGGTGGAGTTCCGGCCACGAGTTCGACGATCGCGTGATCGCCGAAGCCCAGGCCATGCTCGACGCGGGCACGACCGCGGTGCGCACCATCGGATGCGGGTCCGATGCTGAGTTGGATGGGCGGCCCGCCGCCGTCACCGTGTTCGTGGAATCGCATGTGCCGCCGCCGCGGATGATCGTCTTCGGGGCGATCGACTTCGCGGCCGCGGTGTCCCGGATCGGCAAGTTCCTCGGCTACCACGTCACGGTGTGCGACGCGCGGGCGGTCTTCGCGACGCCCGCGCGCTTCCCCGACGCCGACGAGGTGGTCGTGGAATGGCCGAACAAATATCTGGCCCGGACCCGGGTGGACGCCCGGACCGTGGTCTGCGTACTCACCCACGACGCCAAATTCGATGTGCCGCTATTGGAGGTGGCGCTTCGCCTGCCGGTGGCGTTCGTGGGTGCGATGGGATCCCGGCGGACACACGAGGACCGCCTCCAGCGGCTTCGTGCGGCCGGGATGACGAATGCCGAACTGGCGCGGCTGAAGTCGCCCATCGGATTGGATCTCGGCGGGCGTACCCCGGAGGAGACGGCTGTCTCCATCGCCGCCGAGATCGTGGCGGTCCGCCGTGGGGGCACCGGAGTGCCTCTCGGTACCCACGGCGGACCCATCCACCGCGACGCGGTCGTGGTGCCGGAGGTGATCGTCCCGGACTCCCCGGACGCCCTGCGGATCACCGCCTGAACTGTGATCGTCCGACCGAGAAGGAGCCCACGGCTATGCCTCTGATCTTCCTGAACGGGGGTGCCATGCGCGGCGAACCCCTGAACTACCTGCTCGAGGGCGCGCCCTGCGCAGGGGAGGTCACCACCGCGCCGCAGTACCGCTTCTACTCGGTCGGCGACCGCTTCCCCGGCCTGCACCCCGTCGCCTACGGCGGGGCGCCCATCACCGGTGAACTGTTCGACGTCCCCATGGAGGTGCTGCGCAACCGGCTGCTCCCGGCCGAGCCGCCGGAACTGGAACTCGGTGTGATTGCCTTGGACGACAACCGCTCGGTGCTGTCCATGCTGCTGCGGCGACCGGTCATCTCCGACCCGCAGCTCATCGACATCACCGATTACGGCAGCTGGCACACCTACCGGGAGGAATCGACACGATGAAGTACACCGCCGACGGGTCGTTGCGGAAATTCGACGCGCACTGCTCGATCCTGTTCGCCGATCTGCCGCTGCTGGAACGTCCGGCGGCGGCGAAGGCGGCCGGGTTCGACGCCGTCGAATTCTGGTGGCCGTTCGGCGAGAACCCGGTGCCGGGGGACAAGGACGTCGACGCGTTCGTCTCCGCTGTCTCCGACGCCGGTGTGCGGCTCATCGGTCTCAACTTCATCGACCTGGTGCCCGTGGGCCGCGGCCTGGTCTCGGTGCCCGGGCGGGAATCCGAGTTCCGGGACAATATCGACGTCACCGTCGGCATTGCCGAACAGCTGGACTGCCGGTCCCTGAACGCCTTGTACGGCAACCGGATTCCGGATGTGGACCCGCGGGCGCAGGACGAGCTGGCTCTCGAGAACCTCCGCCTGGCCGCCGATGCCGCGGCCCGCATCGATGCCCAGGTCGTGCTCGAGGCGCTGAATTCGATCGAGTCACCCGACTATCCGATCGTCTCCGCCGCCCACGCGATTCAGGTCATCGACGAGGTCGGCGCGCCGAACCTCCGATTCCTCTGCGATCTCTACCATCTCGCCCGCATGGGTGAGGACCTGTTCGCCGTGATCGCCACCTACGCCGACCGCTTCGGGCACGTCCAGATCGCGGACGCCCCCGCCCGCAGCCGCCCCGGCACCGGCACCCTCGACTTCGAAGCCCTCTTCACCGCCCTCGACACCGCGGGCTACGACGGCTGGATCGGCCTCGAATACAAAGACCTCGACCATGATTGGAGCTGGATCGCATGACCCCCGCCCCGGCCGCAGCCCTGGCGTGGACCCCGCACGGGCACTGCGGCATCACGCTGCCCGCCGGCTGGGTGATCGAGCGCTTCACCGTCCAGCTTCCGGTCGTGGACGACCTACCGACCACTCACCCCGCGCAGGGAGCCGCTGACCGATGAGGGGTCAGCGGTTCCCGCGCTCACTGGGTCAACGCGTCGTCCAGGACGACTGTGTAGATGGCCTTGTCCCTGGGATTCGACTCCACCCCGGCCAGGATCTCGTCCAAGAGCGGGGCTCGCGCCAGACTCCCCGCCCCGTAGTACCCGGATCCCCGGGCACTGGCCAGCACCGCGTAGATCACCGCCGCGTACAACTGTGCCCGCGGCGCGATCACATGCCCGCCCCCGGACTCGTGCGCCCGCAACCGCTCCTCGACCGCGTCGATAACATCCCGGAGGACGCCGATCTCCACCTCGGCCATATCGTCCATCTCAGTTCCCCCGAAGCGGTCGCCGCGGTGGCCTGCCCATCCGCACCAGATATGTCTTGGCCTGTAACTTGGCCGGGCACACGGTAATCGGACACTCCGCATGTTCACGAAGTGCGCGATTCGCCGCATCCACATTCATCACCGCCAGGGCACTGTGCCCGGTCGCTGGAAGCCCGAACATCGTTGGAACCTCCCGTCATACGGGTACTGGACGAGATTCAGGAAACCATTGGCGATCGATTGGAACAGGTGATTTGGACGTTTCGGATGCATCTGGGTCCAAAAAACCTGGATATATTCCGATTCCGGCGTAGCCTTCGGACCGCAATGGACCGCGCCGCGTTCCGAATTCCCGAGGACGGGAGCACAACCCCTAACCCCTTCCGCCGAGTGGCGCACCCTGGAGGGGATTTGTCCAGGTTCGCCTCCAGGATGTGCCACTCGACGGGTGTCAGCCGTTGGTGATGGAGCGGACCGAGACGCGCCAGCGGCCGTCGACTCGGACCAGGGTGTCGGTGTATCTGCCCATACCGATCACGCGCGGGGCGGTTGTGGTGTCGGCGAAGAATTGCCAGACGGATTCCGCGCGGGCGGAATCCGGGCCGAGCAGGGTGATGGCCGTGCAGCTCGTTACGTGGCGGGTTCTGGTTCCAGGGCCGGCGATGCCCGCGTCGCGCCGGGCCTGCGCGCTGGCCGCGATTTCTGTTGCGCCACGGAAGATCTGCGGTGCGCGACCGGACTCGGCGTCGCCTTCGCGCTCCCAGACGGCGTCGGCCGTGTAGTGCTCGAAGTACTCGTCGATGGGGCCCTCGTCGGCGAGATGGGAGAGGTGGGCGAGCAGGGATCGGATCTGCTCGGCGTGGTCGGTCATGTGGTTGTCCTCGTCCAGGGCGGCTAGACGCCGTAGCCGCCGTCGATGTCGAGCTTCTGGCCGCTGATGAAGTCGGCTCGGTCCGAGGCGAGGAAGCAGACCGCCTCGGCGATATCCTGGGCGTCGCCGAAACGGCGCAGGGGGATGTTGTTCTTGGTGACCTCGAGGGCGTGGGCGTCCAGGTCGCCGGAGGCGATGAGGCGGTCAGCCATGCCGTCGGTCGTCATGCCGGGGCCGACGCAGTTGGCGCGCACGCCGAATCTGCCTTCCTCGGCGGCGATTCCGCGCACGAGCGCCTCGACCGCGCCCTTGGGGGCGATGGACAGGCCGTCGCGCACTGGGAAGCGGGCGGTGCCGGCGGTGGTGATGGCGACGATGCTGCCCTTGGACTCGCGCAGGTGCGGCAGGGCGGCGTGGACGGCGTTGAAGAAGCCGGAGACGTCGTCGACGATCTGGCCGCGGAAGTCGGCCGGTGCGATCTTGCTCAGGTGCCGCATGGGCACGTGCGGGCCGGCGGCGTAGACGAGCGTGTGGAGGCCGCCGAACTCCGCGGCGACCTGGGTGACGACTTCGCCGGTCCGGTCGGCGTCGGACAGGTCGAGCTGCCAGGCCCGGGCGCGCGGGCCGGCAGTCTGCGTAGTGGTGAGGAGCCCGTCGAGGGACTGTGGCGAGCGGAAGTAGGTCAGTCCGACGTGGCTGCCGCGTTCGAGCAGCATCCGCGCGCACGCTCCACCGAGCCCGCCGCTCGCGCCCAGGACCAGCGCCGCGCCTGCCCGGTGACTGAAGTCGTCCACGATTCCTCCTCGGTTGCTCCACTCTGTTCATAGCGAACGGGCTCAAACCAAGCAAGTGCTTGATTGTTTACCGGGACGAAGGGGAGTAAGTACATACGTCATGCGGGATGCTTTTCAGTTCGTGCTCGGATTTCTCATCGTCCTCACGGTGGTGACGTTCGCCAGCGGATTCGGCTACACCAACCCGTATGGGCGGTTCGCCAAGGATGGTGAGCGTTTCGCGGTGCGGGGGCCGTGGGCGTGGCTGTTGTTCGAGAACCCGCAGTGGTGGGCTTTCACCGTCACGTTCTGGTTGGTCGTGAAGGATCCGCAGCCACCGGCGGTGGTGTTGTACGCGCTGTGGCAGGTGCACTATCTCTATCGCGGGCTGGTCTATCCGCTGCTGCGGGCGTCCACCAAGGGATTCCCCGTGTACGGGATCGCCTTCGGAATGGTGTTCAACGCCGCCAACGGATTCGTCAACGGGTACGCCGTCGCCGACTCGCAGCACCTGCGGGACTCGGGGTGGTTCACCGACCCGCGCTTTCTCGTCGGGCTGGTGGTGGCCGTGGCGGGCTGGGTGATCAACTTCCATGCCGACCGCGCTCTGATCGCTTTGCGCGGTGACGGTTTCACCGGCTACCGCATCCCGTACGGCGGCGCGTTCCGCTGGGTGTCGAGCGCGAACTACTTCGGTGAGCTGGTGCTGTGGATCGGCTGGGCGCTCATGTCGTGGACGTGGGCGGGCCTGGTGTTCGTGTTGTTCACCGTGGCCAACCTGCTGCCGCGGGCGGTGTCCACGCATCGGTGGTACCGCGAACGGTTCGAGGACTATCCGAGCGACCGCAAGGCGATGATTCCCTACCTGATCTAGAACCTGCCGGGGGAGGCCACCCCGGCCGCGAGGACGCGCCGCAGCCGCCAGGGCAGTGCCGCGAACAGCGAGGCCATGGCCGTCGCGGTGCCGCGCAGATCGTCGCGGCCGGACAGGTAGGCGCGCTGGGCGGAGATCGGCAGCGCGAAGAAGGCGTCGAAGAACAGCGGGAGCTCGGCGGGCGGAAGCGCCAGCACAGCGCGTAATCCGGCCCGGCGCAACAGGTGTACGGCTCGGGCCGAGGCGGGCCAGACTGATTCTCCGGCCAGTACGCTGTCGGCCAGCCGCAGTGACGTGGCGACGCTGTAGCCGGTGGCGGGATGGGTGAAGGCTCCCGCCGCTCCGAACATGGACCGGTTCGGTTTGCCGCCGTGGACGGGGAAGCGGACCCGTTCGACGGGTTCGGCGCCGGTGAGAGTGATTCCGCGGGAACGCAATCGATGGGTCAGGCGGGCCTCGAGGGTTCGCTGGCCGAGGGCGGGACGCCCGGCCAGGCAGGTCTCCTCGAGGAGAATGCGGTCCTCGTCCAGGGGGACCGCGTAGAGGAACGAGCGCGGCTCGGTGGGGGCCGCGCCGTTGTCGTCGCGCCAGTCCATGAACAGGGTGTCCGTATCGGGGTACCGGGCGCGGTCGGTGATCACGCCGTAGGCGGTCTGCTCGGCGAGGCCGGGGGAGCGGGAGATGCCGCGCGCGTCGATGACCCGGCCCGCGGGGAGGGTGTGGCCGGAGGCGAGCCGCACCGAGGGGAGTTCCAGCCCGTCGTGGCGGTGGCGGGCCGCGCTGTCGATCGCGGTGACCGAGTCCTGGATCAGGCGCGCGCCCGCGATATCGAGCGAATCCTGCAGTGCCGCAGTGTCGAAGACGATATAGGGCCGATCGATCTCGATGCGGCGGGTCGTCCAGGCCACGGGCCGTTCGATTCTCGTCGCGACGGCCGCGTCGGCGACCCACTCGGGCAGCTCGTCCGCCCATGCCGCGTAGGTCGCCGTCCACCGTCGGCGCGGGTGCGGATCGACCACGGTGACCGTCAGCCCGTGCGCCAGGGCGCGGTGGGCGAGGGCCCGTCCTGCCGGGCCCGCGCCGCAGATGAGCAGATCATCGGTCACCCCGTGATTGGATCATGCCGGATCGCCCGCATACTCTTCGGGAATTGAATGCCGGGCCGGGGAGGGCTCGGGCCGTCCGCGAAAGGTGATCAGATGACCTATCCACCAGCCGGATCCGGGGGCGATCCCACTGTCCACCGGCAGCCGCAACCCGGCGAGCCCGATGCCGCCTGGTGGGATCAGCCCGCCCAAGGAACCGGTGGACACCAGGTCCAGCAGCCCGGCTGGCCGGGGCAGCAGCCGGCCGACCCGCAGGGCTGGCAGCCGACGCAAACGAATTGGCCTGCGCAGCAGGGATATCCGCAGGCGGGCCAGCCGCAGGACGCGGGGTACGGGCAGCCGCCGGGATTCGCGCAGAGCCTGGGGTATGGCCAGCAGCAGCCGCTCGGTTTCCTGCCGGCGACCGGGGTTCCGCAGCAGCCGGGTTATCCGCCGCAGCAGCCGAAGTCGAACACCGGCCTGATCATCGGCGTGGTGCTGGGCGCGGTCGTGCTGCTGGCGGTGGCGGTCGGCGCGATCGTGCTCGTCTCCGGCGGCGACGAGGCCACCCAGGCCGGCGCCACCTCCACCACGGAGAGCCCGACCCTGGTGCCCGCCACCTCGGCCCCGCCCCGCACCACCGCGACCACCTCCAAGGCCGCGCCCGGCGGCAGCCGCTTCAGCTACACCGAGTACGGCAAGGACTGGAACTTCAAGCTCGGTGACGTCGCCCTGCACGCCACCTACGTG
This sequence comes from Nocardia sp. CA-145437, assembly GCF_050956485.1. NCBI lineage: Bacteria > Bacillati > Actinomycetota > Actinomycetes > Mycobacteriales > Nocardiaceae > Nocardia > Nocardia sp. CA-145437. The sequence continues at coordinate 3,343,701 of NZ_CP191204.1, forward strand.
ACCGGCCAGGACTACGACTCCTGCGCCCCGATCGAGAAGGCCGGGAAGATGACCGGCCTGGGCTGCAAGCGCGCCTCCTCCATGGCGTGGAAGGCCGAGAGCGGCGGGCTCATGCTCACCCAGCTGGTTCTCACCATGTCGGACGACGCGAAGGCGTCCGCCGCGCACGACCAGTTCGAGGACACCGACCTGGAACTGCCTGACGGCAGCTACATCGCCGACTTCGAGACCGGCAAGTGGCGCGACGGCAGCCAGAGCAAGTTCGTCGTCGTCACCGTCGCCACCGCCACCGCCGCGGTCGACGAGGCCACCGTCAGCAAGTACCTGCAGTACCGCAACAGCGACACCCTCGGCGCGCTCGCCTTCCGCTGACCCGCTCCCCGAAACGACCGTGCCCGGCACCGAATCCCGGTGCCGGGCACGTCTTTTCGATTCCGACGCTCAGATGCCGCCGGTGGCCAGCAGACCGCCGTCCACGCGGATCGTCGTCCCGGTGATCCACGCCGACTCGTCCGACGCGAGGAACCCGATCAACTGCGCCACATCCTCCGGCGACCCCAGCCGCTTCATCGGATAGACCGCCGCGGCCGCTTCCTCGTCCGCCGAGTACAGCGCGTCCGCGAACTTGGTCTTGATCACGCCCGGCGCCACCGCGTTCACCCGGATCTTCGGCCCCAACTGCCACGACAGTTCCTCGGTGAGCCGGATGAGCGCCGCCTTCGACGCCCCGTATGCGGCGATCACCCCGGTCGAACGCAGCCCCGCGACGCTGGCCACATTCACCACCGCACCCCCGTGCTCACCCATCCACGCCTTGTACGCCTCCTGCACATACCCCAGCGCCGCAACGACATTCACGTCGAAGATCTTGCGCACGGCGTCGAGATCGGCCTCCATGAGCGACCCGTACACCGGATTGATTCCGGTGTTGTTGATCAGCACATCCAGCGACCCGAACTGCGCCACCGCGGCAGCGACCTGCTCGGCCCGAGCCGCCGCGTCCCCGGAGTTCCCGGCCACCGCCACCACCTTCCCCGCGTGCCCCAATCCCCGCAGCTGCTCCGCCGCCTCCTCCAGCGGCTCGGCCTTCCGGGCGGAGATCACCACATTGGCCCCCCGAGCCAACAGCTCCGCCGCCACCGCGAACCCGATACCCCGGCTCGCCCCGGTGACCAGTGCACTCTTACCCGCCAAGTTCTCACTCATGTGATGGCACGTTACTTCAGTCCCTGGGTGTGAGCGATCTCGCGAGGGGCTGCGGCAAAAATTGCTGACTAGTTGCCGAAGGGTTCGATTCGGTATGGTCGATACGGGAGAAGCGCGATACATCAGGGAAACACGCCGGCTCGACGCATGATGCAGGAGGCCAGATGTTGCATACCGATGTTCCGACGCGAGGCGAGATCAAGGCGCTGGCCGCCGAGGCCGAACCGTGGAGTGTCGCGATATACACCCCGACCGTGGCCGACACCGCGGCGCCGGACCAGAACCGCATCGCATTCTCGAACCATGTGCGCGATGCGCTGGGCGGGATCGATGATCGCCACGCCCGCGCGGCGCTGCAGGAAGAGTTCGACGATCTGGTCGACGACGAGGACTTCTGGCGATTCCAATCCAATACGCTGGTTGCCCTGGCCACTCCGGAACGGGTGCGGACCTATCGCCTCCCGAATCGCTTGCGGGAAGGCGTCTTCGTAGGATCCCGATTCAACCTCAAGCCGTTATTACGGGCGACCACCTTTCCACAGGCGGCCTTCGTACTCGCCCTGTCGGAGGGGGCTGTCCGCCTGATCGAAGTCAGTTCGGATGGCGGCGCCGAGGAGACTCGGATACCGGGTCTTCCGGTGAGCGCCGCCGATCACGCCCGCAAGGCATCGCTGAGCGGCCGTGCGCCCAAAGGCCGGATTCAGGGGACCGAGGGGCGCAAAGTGCGGGTGCGGCAATACGCCAGGGCCGTGGACCAGGGGCTCAGGGATCTGCTGACGGGGCGAGAAGTGCCGTTGATTCTCGCGGCGGCCGAGCCGATCGATTCGCTGTACCGGTCCGTCAACAGCTACCCGGACCTGCTGGCGGAATCCATTCCAGGCAATCCCGAGCAGCTGTCCGCGGCCGAACTCGGTGCTCGGTCCCGGATCATTCTCGATACCCACTACGCGAGCCAACTGGCCGACCTGCACGCCTTGTTCGACCAGCGACGCGGGGAAGGGCGAGCAACCACCGATATCGCCGATATCGCCCGCGCCGCCACCCTCGGCATGGTGGACACCTTGCTGGTCGACATCGACGTCACCGTGCCCGGAAAGGTCGCCGCGGATGACGGAGCGGTGACTCTGGAGACCGAATCGGATTCCGGCGCACCAGGTGTCGTCGACGAGATCAGCAGACGAGTGCTCCTGTCCGACGGCCGGGTGCTGGCGGTTCGCACCGAGGACATGCCCGACGGCACCCCCGCCGCCGCGATCTTGCGGTACCGGTTCTGAGTTCCCCCTGCGGTCGTCCGCCGAACACTGTCCGGCATGCGGAAACGCGGCGGCTGAACCGGGCACCTGGTGGCAGGAATCGGAATACCTGGGTCGGGCTCCGATTCGTGCCGCGAACCGAGTAGTCGCCTACGCGTGCTCGGCGACAGTGCGGCTCTAGAATCAGTTGTGTCATACCTGTTTTGGACCAGAAATGGTGGTGGTGACGGTCTCACGCCGCACACACCATGAGGAAGCCTGTTCCTGGATGGCGGCATTCCGGAACGGCCTGTATTAGTTTGTTTGCCTTGGCAAACCAAAACCTCGACGGGGGTGCGAGGTCATGCTGGTGAAGATTCATCACAACGGTGACGATGTACTGATCGCGTGGAAGCCCGACGGCTTCATCGCCGGGTGTCGCGGGTTCGCGCTGCTGCGTCGCCGCAACGGTATCGAAGAGGTGGTCAGCACCTGGGTCGGGTTCGAAGGCGACCAGGCCGTGGACGGTGAACGGCGAGCGTCCACGAACTGGCCGATCCAGAAGTATCAGTGGACCGATTACATGGCCGACCCCGGAGACAGGTTGGCGTATCGCGTGCTTCCGATGGTCGGTCCCGACAAGGCCAACCTTCGTCCTGATCCGGGCTCGGCCGGCGACTGGACCGATGAGATCACCCTCAGCCCGGAGGAGTCACCCGGTATCGAGGCGGTGTTCAACCGTGGAATCGTTGCCGCGCAATGGGTTTCACGCCGGTTGGGCGTCACAGGCCACGACCTGCAGAACGCAAAGTTGGAAACGGTGATCCGGACTTCCGGGGACCCGCTGCGGGACTATCTGGCCGGGCCGCTCGGTGCCCGCTTGTTCACGCTGCTCGAATCCGCGGCCCAGGACCACCGCGAGGTGTACGCGGCGCTCTACGAACTCGATGACCCGCAGCTGATCGCCGCGCTGGCGCGGATGGGTGAGCGTGCGCATGTCGTGCTGGCGAACGGGAGTGTGAAGAACCAGGGGGACGATCAGAACGCCGATGCGCGCGCCACGTTGCGGGGGCAGGTCGAGCTGCACGACCGAATGTGTTCCCCGCGTGCCTTGGGGCACAACAAGTTCCTGATCATCTGCGACCACGACGCCCGGCCGCGCTGGGTGTGGACCGGCAGCCAGAACTGGACCATGACCGGCCTGTGCACCCAGGCCAACAACTCGCTGCTGATCGACGATCCCGCCCTGGCCGAACAGTATCGGCAACAGTGGGAACGCCTGAAAGACGCCGGCGACGACACTCCCGAGACCCTGCGCGCCGCCAACAGCGCGCCGCGCGACCTCACGGTGGACCCGGCCCACCTGCGACTGTGGTTCACCCCGACCCGCGACCGCGTCGACCTCGAGGACGCCCGCACCGCCATTACCGGCGCTCGGACCGCCATCTTGTTCCTGATGTTCAACCCGGGCCCGAAGGACACCCTGCTCAACACGATCCTCGATGTCGCGCACACCGCTCATTCCGGGCGTCTCTACATCCGCGGCGTGCTCAATCAGGACCCCAGCACCACCGCCAACCCGGTGCACCTGTTCGATCAGGACAACACCGAACGGGCCGACTTCGACGTCGTGTTGCCCGCGGCGATCGACGCACCCACGGCCTTCTTCCGGGAAGAGCTGAAGAAGCTGGACCGCGCGTTCGCGATGGTGCACAGCAAGGTCATCGTCATCGACCCCTTCGGGCCGAATCCCGTCCTGCTCACCGGATCGCACAACCTCGGCCCGAAGGCCAGCGGCACCAACGACGAGAATCTGCTCATCATCCGCGACACCCCGGGCCTGGCTGACGCCTACGCCACCAACATCATGTCCGTGTACAACCAATATCGGTGGCGCTTCCGCCGGCACCTGCAACCCGTCGACAAGCGGTGGAAAGGTCTCGTGGACAGCGACTCCTGGCAGAACTGGCACCTCAAACCCGACAGCCCGCAGTACCGCGAGATCGACTTCTGGGTCGGACACGCAACACCGTGACCGCGGTCTCGGGAGCTGCCCCGCGGGCGGTTGATTCCTGATCCGCGGACTCCGTCGGTCAGTGCAATTCGATGTCGGAGATCACCAGGGGTGGCCAGGCGATCACCTCACCCACCAGCGATCCTGCACCGGTTCGGGATCGTGCCGTCACGCTGGATCGGTGCGGCAATACCGCGGACCGGAAGCGGCGACCGCCTTCGGTGCAGTCGCATATGTGGGCGGTGCAGCGGTGCTGGACTCATCTACGCGCACTCACCGCTACCACGGCTGTCCAACAAACCCACGACGACGGAAGTGTCTGCTGCGCAACCGAAACCCGTCACTATCTCGCGGGGTCGGGGCTGGATTACATCGGCAATACGCGATACTCGTTTTGGAACTGGACAGTTGGCCTGAATTCTGGAAGGGAAGGTAGCCTACGCTATCGAGATCGGTTCCTGGAGCTTCGAACTCCTGCAGGGTGATCCCGGACGTCTATCGCGACAATGGATTCAGAGCATCTCTACAGCAATTCTACTGGATCTTCTGTCAATTCGCGGACGGGTGACGGCACGGGTGGCAAGCTAATGGATTGTGACCGGTGTAGATACCAGCTTTGGTGCCAAGGCCGCGGCAGGTATTGCCAAACCGGTTGGTATTTGGTTTTGGCGCCGTATCCATCCTGAAGGTTCGTGCAGCTCGCCGGCAAGCCACACCGATGCCTTTGCCGGTACCATCCGGCGCCGGGAAACCATCCAACTCGATCAGTTGCGCGGCGGCCCCGACGCCGTGATGGATATGACGGTTCAAGAGCAATGCCAGAGCGACTCGACCAGCGAGTTGGCCTCTTGTCGAATGTTGGGCGACAGTGCCGGCAGCTACCGCCGTCGCGTCGACTGCCCGCTGTGGGTGAAGCCGGTGCCGGTAAAACAGCTCTGGCGGTCTGCTTGTTACTCGACCTGCTGCGCGTGCGTCTACCAGTTCCGCCACGAAGCAGACCAGCGATGGATCGCGCGGATCGAATGACGTTCTTGTTCAACCTTTGAGCACTCGGCTGTTGAGAGTGACTCGTGAGTTCTGCCCGATTGGAGAAGTGATGAAGGTCTGCGTCGTCGGCGCCGGCATCTCGGGGCTGTCCACCGCCCAGTATTTGTCGCGATACCACGATGTGGAAGTTTTTGTGTACGAGCAATCGTCGACGTTCGGTGGAAGGGCGAATATACTCGACGGCGGTGAGCATTGTCCGAGAGTGTTCTTGAACGACTACCACTATCTATTCGAGATCTTCAAAGACCTCCGGCTGAGTGATGGGTCGACGGTCTATGACTCACTGACCACGTTGCAACGCTACTGGGCGAGTAGCAGATCCGGCTGGGTCGAGCTATCCCACACGTACTCGATCTTCGCCGATGAGGTACCGATTGGTGACCGACTCCGGGTACTCCGCGCGAAGCGAATCTCGCCGCTGATCGCCGAGCAGGAATTCTCCGGAAACACGAACCGATATGGGTCGTGGCGCAACTACAGCCTTCGGTCGCTTCTCCGAATCATCATGAGCCTGGCCCGATTCACGAGCGTTTACGACCTCGGCGGCCGGACCGACCGAGTTCTGACCGGTCCGTGGGTGGATAATCTGCGGACGAGAGGCGTAACTCTCGTTACCGATACACCGGTCCTGTCCTTGCATCCCGACTCGTCGGGAGTGGTGGTAGAGCTCGCGGACCACAGCGAACGGTTCGATGCGGTCGTCGTCACCGCCTACGCCAGCGATGCGAGTCGGCTTCTGGAGTCGTCCGGGCTGCCACACCGCATCCCGCGTCTCAGCCACATTCACTGCAAGGTATTCACCCTCGTGCTGGACCCACGGGAGAAGATTCTCGAACGTGAACCCGCGATCTACAGTCGCCAGGGACTCAACATCCTCTTCCAGCCTCGCGCCAATCGATGCGTGGTGCTGTGCCTGCGCTCCAGAAGCACCAGCCGCGACTTCGTCACCGCGAGGCTGCGGGAATATCTCGACCTCGAGCACGACTTCGTTGAGGTCCGCGAACGCGACAACCAGGCGGACAACGAAGCGATCTTCAGCGCCGACTTCGTCGACCAGAATGCGATTCTGGTCGAGCCGGCACAACACATCTATTTCGCCGGGTCGTACACGAAGAACAGCTACCCGGTCGACTCGGGCGAAGGCGCGGCGCGGACGGCCTTCAACGCAGTCGAACGGCTCGCTGGAGACTTCCACCTGAGCCGGGATTTCGCTGGCCGAGCGATGGTTCCGAATGGTACGCCCTACCAGGTTCCACTCACGGTCTCTCAGCGCTACGCGCGCCGCGCGATCCTCGCCCTGGCCGGTCGCATCTCGGTCGGGGAGCTGGTCGTGGCCGAAAAATACGGTGAGACTGTCTCGATCGGTCCGGGCGGACATCCGACCGCGCGCATCGACGTGAATTCACCTGAGACATGGACACGTCTCGCGCGGGGCATGCACGGATGCGTCCAGTCCTACTGCGCGGGCGATTGGGAGTCGCCCGATCTCGTGGCGGTCCTCCGTCTGGCGGCCCGCAATGTCAGCGTCGGCGATGATCTGCGCCGAAAAGCGGCCTTCGTACGCGTACCGTTACTGCGGCTGCGCGCGGGGCTTGGGCGGCATACGCGCGCACAGAGCAGGCGCGACATCGCGTTTCACTACGATCTCGGGAACGACCTGTTCGCGTCCATGCTCGATGAGACGATGTCGTACTCCTGTGCCGTATTCCCTGGACCCGATTCCACGCTGTCGGAGGCCGCGCATCACAAGATGGAACTGGTGTGCGCCAAGCTCGATCTCCGCAGGGATGACCGGGTTCTCGAAATCGGTGGTGGCTGGGGCGGTTTCGCCGTCTATGCGGCCCGCACCCGAGGCTGCCACGTGACGATGACGACTATTTCCAATGCCCAGTACACCTACGCGAGGCAACATGTCCAGCGATTGGGCCTGACCGACCTTATCGACGTCAGATTCGAGGACTACCGGGATACGACGGGCAGTTTCGACAAGCTGGTGTCTATCGAGATGGTCGAGGCCGTCGGCGCCGACAATCTCGGCACGTTCTTCGGCCGCTGCTCTGAGCTGCTGAAGCCGGGAGGGCTCATGCTGCTCCAGGCGATCACGATCGACGACAGGGCCTACGAGGTCGCAAAGTTGGCGCGCACGTTCATCCGGTCCTACATCTTCCCGAACGGTTGTCTGCCGTCCTTGGAGGTGATCTCGCGGACGGTCGCTCGGCGAACCGATATGTACATCACGGGGTTGGACGACTACAGCTCTCACTACGCTCGCACGCTCGCCTGTTGGCGAGCGAATATCGGTCGCGCACAGGACGATATCCAGAAACGCGGTTACGATCTGAGGTTTCAGCGATTGTGGGGCCTTTACCTGGCCTACTGCGAGGCGGGCTTTCTCGAACACCGGATCCGGCTCATCCACGCGACGATCGTCAAGCCCTCGCACTTCGCGGTCATAGAGGTCGGTCGATGTGAATCGACTCGCCCTCAGCCGGTTTCAGTGACAGACCGAGGAGTCGGCCTTGACTAAGCTGCAATACGCGACGTTGGACTTTCTGCTCGGTCGCGACCTGATCCCCGACGCCCTGCTGCGGGCAGGGACTCGACTTGCCACCCGCGGCCGCCGACGTCGAGAGATGCGGGGCGGCCCCGTGGCGGTACGCGCGAGAACGGCCGAACTCGTTGCTCATATGTCCAGCGGACCCATCGCGGAGGCCGTGAACACCGCCAATGAGCAGCACTACGGACTGCCTGCGGAATTCTTCGCCCTGTTCCTCGGTCCGCGCCAGAAGTACAGCGGGTGCTATTGGCCCGAGCGCGACGACTCCCTCGCAGCCGCGGAGGAGTCGATGCTGGCACTCACCTGCCGCCGGGCGAATGTCCGGGACGGCATGACAATCCTGGACCTGGGCTGTGGCTGGGGTGCGCTCTCGCTGTGGCTCGCGGAGAGATTCGATGTTCGAGTGCTCGCGGTCTCGAACTCGGCGCGACAGCGCGACTGGATCGAAGTCCGAGCCAAGGACAGAGGGCTTTCGGACCGAATCGATGTCATCACTGCGGACATCAACGAATTCGACCCGTCGGCTACGTACGACCGTGTCATCTCCATCGAAATGTTCGAGCACATGCGCAATTGGGCCGAACTCACTCGGCGGATCGCGAGCTGGCTGACGCCTGAAGGCCAACTATTCGTTCAGACCTTCTCCCATCGCGATCTCGCCTACCGATTTCAGGGTACGTGGGCCGCGGAACGCTTCTTCACCGCCGGCGTGATGCCCTCGCACGATCTGATCACTCGTTTCACTGCGGACATGGCTACTGTCGAACGCTGGTCGGTCAATGGTCTGAATTACGCGCGAACACTGCGGGCCTGGCTGCATCGTCTCGACGACAACCGAGACGCCGCAATCGATATCCTTCGGATCGGACGCACCGAACGTCAAGCGAAACAGCTCTTCGGTACCTGGCGACTATTCCTGATCTGCACCGCGGATATCTGGTCGGCCAACGGCGGCAAGGAATGGATGATTTCCCACCACCTCCTGGAACCTATTCATCGCACTCCGGACAGCGAGTGATCCTGTGCGCCAACCAAACCCCGCAACTCGCCCCACGGTCGCTGTCATCGGCTCCGGAGTTTCCGGGCTCACGGCTGCATATGCCTTGCGACATACTCACGATGTCCACCTGTACGAAGCTGATACGCGTGTTGGCGGCCATGTCCACACGCATTCTCTGCGAGCACCTGATGGTTCCTCGCGTCGGATCGACAGCGCGTTCATCGTGCACAACGATCGAACGTATCCGCAGCTGACCAAGCTGCTCGGCGAGCTTGGGGTGCAGGTTCGGCCCACCGAGATGAGCATGAGTATCTCGTGTGCCGAGTGTGGCGTGCAATTCGCAGGTGGTCGCCGTGGGCGGGGGGTGTTCGCGCAACCGGCCAACTGTGTGCGGCCCCGTTTTCTCAACCTGCTCAGGCAGATTCCACGGTTTCACCGGTGCGCGACTCGCTGGCTGGAGTCCGGGAACGACAGCACCCTCACCCTTGGCGAGTTCGTCCGGCACTGGTCCTTCGGGCAGTACTTCGTCACCCACTACGTCGTCCCGCTGGTGTCGTGCGTTTGGTCGACCGGTGAGACACAGGCGCTGGACTATCCCGCGAGCTATCTCTTCAGGTTCCTCGAACAGCACGGGATGCTCAGCATCAATGGTTCACCGCAGTGGTTCACCATTGCGGGCGGTGCGGCAACATACGTCGACAAGCTCGTCGAACGATTGCCGGCGGTAAGCACCGATCGCGCGGTTACTGCGATTGTCCGGCACGAGGACGCAGTCGAGGTAGCCGATATCACGGGCCAGGTGCGGTCGTTCGACAAGGTGGTGATCACGACTCACGCCGACCAGGCGCTGCGATTGCTCGCAGACCCGACCGAAGCGGAGCGGCGGGTCCTCGGAGTGTTCGATTACACGACCAACGAGACTGTGTTGCATACCGACAATGCCCTGCTGCCGCAGGTCACCGCCGCACGGGCCGCGTGGAACTACCGGCTGAATTCCTGTGCCGGACGGCAGGATCGGCCGCTGGTCAGCTACTGGATGAACAAACTTCATGGACTCGACCCGGATCCGGGGTACCTCGTCTCGCTGAACGCACGCGACCATATCGCGCCCACACTGGTAGTGGAGGTCATGCAGTATCGGCACCCGATTTACACCCCGCGAGTGATCGATGCCCAAAAGCGACTCCCCGAATTGAACACCCACCGCTTCGCTCTGGCAGGTGCCTATCATGGTTGGGGGTTTCACGAGGACGGTTGCAGATCCGGAATCGCGGCGGCCGCAAGCGTCGGAGACCTTACATGATCCCATCGGAAGCATCCGGCACGAGCTTGCCGCAGCTGCCCGCGCTGGTGAACGGAGTGGTTCGGCATACCAGGCATACCGGCTGGCCGTATTCCTTCCGGCACCGGATCTATTTGTGGTTGGTGGATCTCGACGAGATTCCACGGTGGGGGTGGCCTTGGAAGCTACTGGCCGGATTCGACCCGACCGATCACTTCGGGGAACCGACCCGATCCCCGAAAGACAACGTCATCGGTCTCCTTCGCGCCGATGGTGTCGAGATCGGCGCAACCGGCCGAATCATCATGCTGGCCAGCGCACGCACCCTCGGCTATGTTTTCAACCCGCTATCGGTGTACTGGTGCTTCGACTCCGGCGGAGAGCTCGTCCGTGTTCTCGCGGAGGTCCACAACACTTATCAGGAGCGGCACGTCTACGTACTTGCACCTGACGCGGAAGGCAGAGCGGAAACGTCGAAGAATCTGTATGTATCACCGTTCTGCGACCCAACCGGCCGGTACCAGCTGCGATTCCGGCTCGATGGCCACGCGGTGACGGTTGGTGTGAGTCTCGTCGTCGGTGGAGAACAGGTGCTGACCACCGCGTTTCACGGGCTGCCGGTGCCTGCGACGAGGTCGGTCCTCGGGAGACATTTCGTTGGGAATCCGGTCGTTCCGATAAGAACGGCCGTGCTCATTCGGATACACGGTATGGGGCTTATGCGCCGTCTGCCGCGATACCCAAGACGGTGAGCCGACTCGCCCAATCCGCCGCGCCTCCGCGCCAGGTGTGTTGGAAGTAGATCCAACTCACCGACTATGCCCGTCCTCCTCACCCTCCGCGTTCTCAACGACTTGGTCGGCCACGCCGTCGTTTCTCGACGACGACGAGATCGTCGAACAGCTGACCAGCTCGACGCGATGGGCGCCTCAGCGCTTTTCGCGTCGAGTCCCTTCGCCCGAGCGATCTTGCACTGGTATCAGGGCCGCCGGAACTTCACCTGTACGGGCAATGCTGTTTCGGCATGGCGCTACCATGCTGGTCCCGCACCGGTGCGCGGCGGCGGGATCGTTCGTGGAGAAGGGCGGCGGCCGGGTGCTGGACCGTGGCAAGACATCGCACATCCTGACCGCCGTGGCCGAGCCGCTCTCGGATCGGTTGCCCGGCATCGCCGGTGGGCTGTCCGAGCGGATCCTCGCCGAGGACGCCGCGTACGCGGCGCTGATCGCGCCCGCGGAGCTGCGGGACACCATCCTGCACAACCTGCGGCAGACCGTGGCCTCGATGCTGGACCGTTCGAAGGACCAGCCGATCGATCTTTCCGACGCCACCTGGACCGGGCGGACGCGGGCCCGGCAAGGGCTGCCGCTGGCCTCGCTGCAGGACGCGTATCGGCGCGGCTGCCGGCTGCTGTGGGAGGCGATGATCGCGACGGTGACGGAGCGGGATCCGGCGGCGCTGCCCGATCTGCTGCCGTGCGTGGGGGATCTGTGGGACATCGTCGATCTGCTGATCGGCGCCGTCACCGAGGCCTATCAGGCGGTGGAATCGGAGCGCCTGGCGCGGGACGGCGAGCGGCGCAACGCGATTCTCGATGTGCTGCTGGGCGGTCCGGGTGCGGTCTTCCCCGCGGGCGGGGGCGCCGGTCTGATCGCGGAGGCGTCGGCGTTCCTGGGCCTGCCCGAGCGCGCTCGTTACGCGGTGGCCGCGGTGCGGTCGGTGGGGGCCGGTGCGGGTCTGCCTCGCGATCAGGGGCGCCCGGCCACCGACGGCTTCCACATCCTGTGGCGGATCCGGGCCGACCACGAGGTGGGGCTGATCGCGCTCGGCGCCGACGCGTTGACCGAGCCCGCCCGGCTGCTCCGGGAGCGGGGGGTGGCTGCCGGGATCAGTCCGGTGGTGGGTTCGCTGGCCGAAGTGGCCAGGGCCCGCTGGCTGGCCGAGATCGCCTTGCAGACCTGCGCGCCCGACACCGACGAGGTGGTGATCCTCGATCGGCGCCTGCCTGCCGCGCTGGTCGCCGCGCAGTCCGACCTCGCCGAGCGACTCCGGACCGTCGTACTCGGCCCGATCCTGGGATTGCCGGTGGCCGAGCGCGACATGCTGCTCGCGACCCTGACCGCGTGGCTCGACTCGGGCGGTTCGGCGGCGTGTGCGGCGGCGGCTCTGTACTGCCACCGCAACACCGTGCTGAACCGGCTGCGGCGGATCGAGGAGCTCACCGGCCGGTCCATCACCGAACCCCGCGCGATGATCGAGCTCGCGCTGGCGGTCGAGGCGGCCCGTCGATAGCCCGGTCTGGGCAGGCGAAACAGTCTCACGACCGCTCGTCTGTGCTCAGGCACAAGACTTTCGCCGGGAAACGGATTCCGGCCGCACGCGGCGGGAACGCGCAATAGCTTTCCGCCAGGCAAACGGCCTAGTCGCCGGACCGCAGTCACGCTGCGCCGGTACGTATTCCGCCCTTCGGGCCGCATTCGAAAGGGAAGGTGTTCGCGCATGCGCATTCGCACTTCCATCCTCCGCGCGGCCGTGACGGCCCTCGTCACGGCCGCGGTCACCGCATTGACTCTCACCGGCGTCGCGGCGCCCGCCCACGCCGACGGCATTCCGGGCGTCGGCCGGAACTGGGCCGCGCCGGGCCCCTATTCGCCGGAGGTCAGCATCGGTGTCGTGCACACGCTGTACTACCCGCAGACCATGGGCGCGCACGGGGAGAAACACCCGGTGATCATCTGGGGCAACGGAACCGGCGTGCTGCCCGGGGCGTACACCCTGCTGCTGCGCCACTACGCCAGCCACGGCTTCATCGTGGTGGCGGCCAATACGCCCGTGAGCAATTTCGCGATCACCATGCGCAGCGGGATCGACCTCATCGAGAAGCTCAACGGCGATCCCTCCAGCGTCTTCTACGGCAAGGTCAACCTGGACCGGATCGGGTCCGCGGGATACTCACAGGGCGGCTCGGGTGCGATCAACGCCGCCGTCGACCCCCGGGTCGACACGGCCGTCGCGATCCAGCCGGGACCCCTCAACGACCCCGGCCAGCTCCACAAGCCGGCGCTGTTCCTGGCCGGCCAGTTCGACGCCATCGTGTGGCCGGTCTTGGTGAAGGCCATGTACAACGCCGTCGACCAGGCCCCGGCCGAGTACGCGGAACTGCGTGGCGCCACCCACTTCGGCACCGGCATCACGGGCGGGGACATGCGCGGCCCGTCCACCGCCTGGCTCCGGTACTGGCTGATGGACGACGCGAACGCCCGCACCGAATTCTTCGGCCCCAACTGCGGCTTCTGCGTGGACTCCCAACAGTTCTCCGACTTCCGGCGAAACGGATTGGCCAGCCAGATTCCGGGCTGACACTCAATCGGCAAGGTGCGCGCCCGAATTCGGCGAAGGGTGGCGCACCACAGCCGATCACACGGATCAGCTAATCTTCGACATACCATGAGCGACTTTACGACTGCGGCTCGACTGTCCTCATCTGATCCGGGATGCGCGCGATGGTAGCTGGGGGTAGCATTCGACTAGTGAGCGAAACCTGTTACAGCGGAGCATGTTTAACGTGTCGCCGGATAGGCAGGCGTATCACGGTCTCTCCGTTGCGTCGGTAGCATCGCCGCGGGCCGGACTGCGGGATCCGCGCAGGCTCCGGGATATCGATGCGGATCGCATCCCCGCAGCAATCACCGACGTGACGTCGTTTGTTCTGAGCACTTCTCACCGACCATGTTTCACCGCTCATGGGAGTTGCACGTTGAAGATGTTCGAGTTTCCAACGCCGAACCGTTGCGCGGGGCCGCGCGGGTGAAGCTGCACTCGCCGGAATTCGCCGCCGACCCACACCGCGCCTACGAGGATCTGCGCCGCCGGTACGGGCCCGTGGCGCCCATCGAACTGGCCGCCGGAATTCCTGCCGTTCTGGTCCTCGGCTATCGCGAGGCGCTACGGATTCTCGGTGACCCCGAGCGCTTTCCGGCCGATTCGCGTGCCTGGGAATCGACCATTCCGGAGAGCTGCCCGGTCATGCCGATCATGGAGTGGGGTCCCGTGGAATCGGCGGACAGGGGCCGATCGGCCCACCGTTCGGCCTATCTGGCCGCAATGGCCGACATCGACCAGTACCGGCTCCTCGGCACGGTCGAATCCGCCGCTGTGCCACTGATCAACAGTTTCTGCGGCATCGGGCAGGCCGACCTGCTCGCCGACTACGCCCGCCCGCTCACCCTGCGCGTCCTCAACGAATTGATGGGCCTGCCGCCCGTCTTCGGCGCGGAAGCCGGTGCCGCGCTGATGGATCTGATCGAGGCCGCCGACACGTCCGCCGCCGACCTCGCCGAGCGCCGATTCCGCGCCGTCCTGGCCGAATCGGTAGCCACCAAGCGGCGTTCCCCGGACCGCGACGTCACCTCGACCTTGATCGGCCACGCCGCCGGGTTCACCGATGCCGAGATCGTCGAACAACTGGCCGAGCTCTACGCCATGGGCGCCGAATCGACCTGGAATCTCATCGTCAGCGCCTTGGTCCTGATGGCCGACGACACCTCCTTCCACGATGACCTCCTCGCCGGCTCCCTCCAACTGCGCGACGCCATCGACAAGGTCCTGTTCACCGACCCCCCACTCGCCAACGCATGCCCCCGCTACCCGCAGCAGCCCCAGTTGGTGGGCAACTCCTGGCTCCCAGCGAACCAACCGGTCCTGATCAGCATCACCGCGTGCAACAACGACCCCGCCGTCTCCGGCGACCACACCGGCAACCGCTCCCACCTCGCCTGGGGCTCGGGCGCCCACGCCTGCCCGGCCCAGCCGATAGCCTCCATCATCGCCCGCGAGGCCCTCGACCAGCTCCTCGATGCCCTCCCCGACATCAAACTCGCGGTCCCGCTGTCCGAATTGCCCTGGCGCACCAGCACTTTCCATCGTGCGCCGGTCACTGTCCCGGTGACCTTTCCGCCCTCCCTCCCGCTGGTCCCGTGATCGAGAACACCAGGCGGACCCGGCACCGGACTCGCGGACGAAACGGGACCGAAGGGTACGTCAGTCCGCTCGGGTGAGCGATCGCGCACCGGTGTCGAGGGCGGGGCTGGTGCGGATCAGGTGGTCGAACGCACCGAGGGCCGCCGTCGCTCCGGCGCCGGCGGCGACGATGATCTGTTTGAACGGGGCCGTGGTGCAGTCGCCCGCCGCGTACACGCCGGGCACGGACGTGCGGCCGTGATCGTCGATGACGATCTCACCGCGCGGGGTGAGATCGATAGTGCCGGAGAGCCATTCGGTGTTGGGTAGCAGTCCGATCTGGACGAAGACGCCGTCCACGGCGAGCGAATGCCAGGCTTCGGTCGTGCGATCGGCGTAGGTCAGGCCGGTGACCTTGACGCCGTCGCCGACCACCTCGGTCGTCTGCGCGCTGATCAGGATGTCGATATTGGGCAGGCTGCGGAGCTTGCGCTGCAGGACTTCGTCGGCACGCAGCTCGGCGTCGAATTCGACCAGCGTCACGTGCGCGACGATCCCGGCGAGATCGATGGCGGCCTCGACGCCGGAATTGCCGCCGCCGATCACCGCCACGCGCTTGCCCTTGAACAAGGGGCCGTCACAGTGCGGGCAGTAGGTGACGCCCTTGTTCCGGTATTCGGTCTCGCCGGGAACGTTCATCGACCGCCACCGCGCCCCGGTGGAGAGGATCACGCTGCGCGCCAGCAGCCGCGCACCGCTCCCGAGCTCCACCTCGACCAGGCCCTGCTCCCCGACCGCCGGGGTCAGCGCCGTGGCGTGCTGCGCGTTCATGATGTCGACGTCGTACCGGCGAACGTGATCGTCCAGCGCGGCGGCGAGCTTCGGGCCCTCGGTGTAGGGCACTGAGGCGAAATTCTCGATGCCCACCGTGTCGAGCACCTGACCGCCGAAGCGCTCCGCCACGACTCCGGTCCGAATTCCCTTCCGCGCCGCGTAGATCGCCGCTGTGGCTCCCGCCGGTCCGCCGCCCACGACGAGCACCTCGAATGGGTCCTTCTCGGAGATCGCGGCGGCGGTGCGCGCCGCGGCCCCGACATCTAGCCGGCCGACGATCTGCTCGAGGGTCATCCGGCCCGAGCCGAACGGTTCACCGTTGAGGAACACGCTCGGCACCGCCATCACCTGGCGGTTGTCGACCTCGTCCGGGAACAGTGCCCCGTCGATCGCGGTGTGCGTGATGGTCGGGTTCAGGACGCACATCAGGTTGAGCGCCTGCACGACATCGGGACAGTTCTGGCAGGACAGGGAGAAATAGGTCTCGAAGTGGAACTCGCCCTCGAGATCGCGCACCTGCGTGAGCAGCTCCGCGGCCTCCTTCGAGGGGTGGCCGCCGACCTGCAGCAGCGCGAGAACCAAGGACGAGAACTCGTGTCCGAGTGGGATTCCGGCGAACCCGACCTCGATGCCGGTGCCCGCGCGGCGGATCACGAACGACGGCCGGCGCGGGTCGTCGCCGGTGCGAGCGTGGGTGACCAGATCCGACAGACCGGCGATCTCGTCGAGGAGTTCGGCGAGTTCCGCGGACTTGGGGCGGTCATCGAGGGTGGACACCAGCTCGATCGGCTGAGTCACCTTCTCCAGCAGTGTCTTCAGTTGGCGTGCGAGCGAGGCGTCGAGCATGCGGTCTACTCCGATGGGTCGGGAACGGGTGCGGGCAGGCGTCGGCGAATCAGATCTTGCCGACGAGCTCCAGGGACGGGGCCAGGGTCTCCTCGCCCTCTTCCCACTTGGCCGGGCAGACCTCGCCCGGGTGCGAGCGAACGTACTGGGCGGCCTTGACCTTGCGCAGCAGCTCGGATGCGTTGCGGCCGATGCCCTCTGCGGTGACCTCGGTGAACTGGACGACGCCGTCCGGGTCGACCAGGAAGGTGCCGCGGTCGGCCAGGCCCTCGTCCTCGCGAAGCACCCCGAAGTCGGCGCTGATCCGCAACGCGGGGTCGCCGATCATGGCGTACTTGATCTTGCCGATGGTGTCGGAGGACGCGTGCCACGCCTTGTGCGTGAAGTGGGTGTCGGTGGAGACGGAGAAGACCTCGACGCCCAGGCGCTGCAGCTCGTCGTAGTGGTCGGCGAGGTCGCCGAGTTCGGTCGGGCACACGAAGGTGAAGTCGGCCGGGTAGAAGAAGAAGACCGCCCACTTGCCCTGGATGTCCGCGTCCGAAACGGTCACGAAGGAGCCGTCCTTGAACGCCTCCGCCGAGAAGGACTTGATCCGCTTGTTGATCAGCGACATGAATTGGCCTCATTCCGAAAGGTGATGGGATCTCTGCTTTCGAAACTATCGAGCGCAAATTGATAGAACCAATCGGAATTCATTCTTTGATTGATAGTGCGAGGCAATAAGGGCTGGGCAGGGTTTCTGTCGCGATCCGTGCCGCGGCCGGAAGTGTGACCGATGACTCAGCGGGGGCTGGCTGCGCGGGTGTCGTCCCGGGCCGGATTTCGACCGGAGTGTTCGACATAGGTGCAGGTAGGAGGCGTGAAATCGGCGGATGGGCGCGACGGGTACGCATGCAAATCGTCCGCTCGAAGCCAATGTACGTTTCGGCGCGGACCCATTGCAGAGTTTCGCCGACAAGGCAGGTTGCATATTCTTGAATTCGCCGCATAATGACTTCCATTCACGTGACTCACATCACAAATGCTGTGCGAGAGCGAGGATCGCCATTTGCGTGCCCATGGCCCACGGAAACGCCGCACATTGTTCATCGGTGGGTCGATCTGGTCGCCGGGGGAGCCCGATTGCGAGACGCTCGGCATCGCGGACGGCCGGGTCGTAGCGGTCGGCGCGGACGCCCTGCGGTGGTCCCGGACCGTACCGGCCGGTGATCTGCGGACCGTCGATCTACGCGGCGGCTTCCTGATGCCCGCGTTCGGCGAGGGGCACGCGCATCCCATCTTCGGCGGACTCGAGGCCGTCGGCCCTCAGGTGCGAACCTGCACAAGCGTTTCCGAGATCGCCGAGGTGCTGCGTCGATGGGCCGGGCGGCATCCCGGCCCCAGCTGGATCATCGGCGCGGGTTACGACAGCAGTCTCGCCCCCGACGGGCTCTTCGACGCCGCCTGGCTCGACAACGCGGTCCCGGACCGCCCGGTCATGTTGCGGGCCTGGGACTATCACACGGTCTGGTGCAATTCGGCGGCGCTGGAACTGGCCGGCATCACCGCCGACACACCCGAACCGGTGCTCGGCGAAATCCCGCGGCGGCCCGACGGGAGCCCGCTCGGCACGCTGCGCGAGGCCGGGGCGGTGGACCTGCTCCTGGCCGCCGCACCCGCCGGCGAGACCGCCGCGCGGGTCGACGCCCTGCAACGCGCGACCGCGCGGTACGCCCGGCACGGTGTCACCTGGGTACAGGACGCCTGGGTGGAGGCGTCCGACGTCGCCGTCTACCTCGAGGCCGCTCGCTCCGGTGCGCTGTCGACCCGCGTGAATCTGGCGTTGCTGGCCGACCCGCACCGGTTCGCCGAGGACCTGCCCACCCTGCTCGCCTCCCGCGCCCGGGTCCGGACCCTCGATCACCCACTGCTGACCGCGAATTCGATCAAGTTCTTCGCCGACGGCATCATCGAGAACGAGACCGCGGCGCTGCTCGAACCGTATTGCACCCACCGCCATTCGCGCGGCATGGACACCTGGGAGCCCGCGGCGCTGGCCGACGCCGCCGCGGCGGTCGACGCCGCCGGGTTCCAGCTGCACATCCACGCCATCGGCGATGCGGCGGTCCGGTCGGCACTCGACGCGGTCGCGGCCTGCGCCGATCGCAACGGGCCGCGCGACCGGCGACCGGTGATCGCCCACGCGCAACTGATCAGCCCCGGCGACATTCCACGGTTCGCCGAACTCGGCGTGGTGGCGAATGTGCAGCCGCTGTGGGCGCAACTCGACCGTGTCATGGTCGATCTGACCATGCCCCGGCTCGGCGCCCGGCGGTCCGAACGCCAATACCCTTTCCGGAGTCTGGCCGAGGGCGGCGCCCGCCTGGCGTTCGGCTCCGATTGGCCGGTGTCGTCGGCGATTCCGCTCGACGGCATCGCGACGGCGGTGACCCGCCGCAATGCCGAGGGCGAACCGCGCGGCGGCTGGATTCCCGCCGAGCTCCTAGACATCACCACCGCCCTGGACGCCTACACCGCCGGCGTCGCCCACCAGGCCTTCGCGGACCTCCGCGACGCCCCGTGGGGGACTCTGGCCCCCGGTTCCGCCGCCGATCTGGTGTGGCTGGACACCGACCCGAGATCGTCTGCCCCGCAGTCGATCCCGGAGATTCAGGTGGTGGAGACCTGGCTGGCCGGACAGACCACCTACCGCCGCGCCGCGGCGGGGAACCGCACGACCGTCGAATGCGAGAACGACGACGACCTTCCCTGAAGCCCGGAACGCACCCCGGGCTCGGACCGGCGGGGTGCTCCTCGCCGCCAAGGCCGCCTCGGCCCGGCTGTTCCCGAACCGGCAGATCGTGCAGGTGAACATCGACGGGATCGCCTGGGGTGGCGGTGGCATCCACTGCACCACGCAGCAGGAACCGGTGGACTAGACAACCTGCGAGATCGCTGAGGCCGCCCCGCGCGCCGTATTGGCTGAATTTTCAGTCAAGACTAGGGTTGGTGTGCGGGGCTTTCGGAAACTACGGGAGAGAACGCATGGGTATGGGCCGATTCGCGAGCGGTGCGCTGAGCCGTCTGCTGGGAGATTCGCGCGACTTCGAGGACGACGGCCGCCGCTGGTCGATGCCGGAGGAAGGCGATCCGCATCGGCGGACCTGGATGGCCTTCGGCGCGAACGAGGCGGTGTGGGGGAGACGTCTGCTGCCGCAGGTCCAGCACGATCTGGCGCGGATCGCGCTGACGATCGCGCGATTCGAACCCGTCTCGGTGGTGGTCCGCCCCGAGGACCTCGATCTGGCCCGCCGCCTGCTCACCGACCCCCATATCGACCTGATCCCCGCGCCGCTCGACGACATCTGGATGCGCGATACCGGACCGGTCTTCGTGCACGGCGAGAACGGCAGGGCAGCGGTCGATTTCAACTTCAACGGCTGGGGCGGGAAACAGAAGGCCCGGCAGGATCGCAAGGTGGCCGACTTCGTCACCCGCACGGCGGGGGTGGAGTCCTTGCCCGCCGAATTGGTGCTCGAGGGCGGCGGGATCGAGGTCGACGGTCAGGGCACCGCCATCATCACCGAAAGCTGTGTGCTCAACAACAATCGGAACCCGGGCTGGAAGAAGAAGGACGTCGAGGACGAGCTGCGATACCTGCTCGGCCTCGAGCAGATCATCTGGCTGCCGGGCATCGCCGGCTACGACATCACCGACGGGCACACCGACTTCTACGCCCGCTTCGCCCGGCCGGGTGTGGTCGTGGCGGGCCTGGACACCGACCCGGACTCCTTCGACTACGACGTCACCCACACGCATCTCGAGATCTTGCGCTCGGCCACCGACGCTCAGGGCAGGCCCTTGCGGGTCGAGGTGATCGAGGGGCCCTCGCAGGTCCGCCCGCAGTTCGACGGCGAGGACTTCGCGGCGGGCTACATCAACTTCTACGTCTGCAACGGCGCGGTGGTCGTACCCGAATTCGGTGACCCCCGAGCGGATTCGGCGGCACACGCCACCCTGCGCCGCCTGTTCGCGGACCGCTATGTCGCACAGATCCCGATCGACGGCATCGCCGCGGGCGGCGGCGGCATCCACTGCACCACCCAGCAGGAGCCCGCGATCCTGCCCCCTCGATCCACCCCTCGGGACCCGTATACGTCCGATCATCCGGCACATCCGTAAAGTGAGGTTCCGTGTCCGACCGTCAGACTCAGATCCTGGAAGCAGCCATTCGCGTCATCGCCCAGGACGGCGTGCGCGGGCTGCGTATCGAGAAGCTCGCCGCCGAAGCCGGAGTCTCCACGGCGCTGATCTACTACCACTTCAAGGATCGGTCGGGCGTGCTCGACGCCGCGCTGGGATTCATCAACGACCAGGCGCAGCGCTATACCGATTCGGCGTTCGCGATCGCCAATCCCCGTGCCGCGCTGGAACATATGCTGCTGCTGGAGATTCAGGACGTTCCCGACGTGCGCAACAACAGCATCGCCTGGGGCGAACTCCGGGCCAGCGCGGTCTTCTCCGAGGATCTGCGCGAACAGCTGCGCACCACGACCGAGAGCTGGGTCGAGGAAGCGGCCGCCCTCATCGAGCGGGCCCGCGAGGCGGGGCTCGCGGTCCGCGACGTCAACCCCACCGCCGCCGCCGAACGCCTCACCGCCCTCGTGGAGGGCCTCAGTGAGCGCTGGCTCAGCGGCTCCCTGGACCTGGCCCGCGCCCGCGAATTGCTCGCGGGCGCGGTCGTCGCCGAACTGGGCCGGGTCTGACACCGATCAGATCGTGGCGAGCTCGGCAGCGATTGCGCCGGAGAGCAATTCGCGGGTCCGCTCGATGGTGCAGGACCCGCTGAGCCACCGTTTGCTCAAGCCTTCCACCAGGGTCGTGAGGCGTTCGGCCGCGCCGGTCAGCTCGGGCGCGGGGGTACCGTGCGCGGTCTCGACCGCCTCTCGCATCACATCCGCGACATGGTCGACCCCTTCGTAGCGGCCGAACGCCGATGTATCCATGCGCCCTACCTCCTTGGGCGCCGGGCAACCCCATCGACTGAAATTTCAGTCAGTGCGCCAGTGTAGCGGTCCGACCGATCGCCCATCGCGGTGCGTCAGACCAGACTGTGCTGCGCCACGATGGCGGCGGCCGCCGTCTTGCCCATCCGGACCGCGCCGTCGACGTGCTGGAAGCCGTGGCCGGCCAGGTCCGAGCAGGCGAAGTGCATGGGCCCGATCGGGTCACGGTGATCGTGGCCGTAGCGGGTCATGCCGCCGAGGTCGAAGCTGACGCCGTAGGCGCCGCGCGTCCATTCCTCGGAGCCCCAATCGGATTCGTAGAAGACGACCGGTTCGGCGGCTTCGGGGCCCAGGTAGCGCACCAGGCAGTCGAGCGCGGCCCGCTTGCGTTCGGCCGGACCCATGGCGAAGTACGCGTCGGCCTGTTCGTGGGCGATGAAGCCGACCATGGCGCCGTTGTCCATGCCGTGGTTGGTGTTGTCGTACACCTCCGAGACCATGTCGGTGTCGCTGAAACCGGTGCCGGACAAGCCCTTCGCGCGCCAGAACGGGGTCTCGTACACCGCGTGCACCTTGACCACGAAGCCGAACGACATGTGCTGGTACATCTGATGGCGGCGGCGCGGCAGCGGGGGATCGAAGCTGATGCCCGCGTACAGGTTCGGCGGCACCGCCAGCACCAGGCGGCTCGCGCGCACCTCGAGATCGCCGTCGGCGAAGGCCGTCACCCCGGCCTCGGACCACTGGATCCGGCGCACCGGCGCACCCAGGTGCAGATCCTCGCCGAGGGTGGCGGCCAGACGCTGCGACACCTGCTGCATGCCGCCGATGACGCGCTTGTCGAGCATGAAGGTGTCGGTGGCCAGCGAGGTGTAGGAGCCCTGAGCGGCGGCCATGTGCAGGGCCTGGAGGGTGGAGAAGGTGTGCGCGGGCTTGGTCAGCATGGCGCCGGCGACGTAGAACGACACCGTCTCGCGGGCGTACTCGTTGTCGGACTGGCGTTCGAGCCAGATGCTGAACGGCACCGAATCCAGTTCCGCCGCTTGCGGATGCGTCCACGGGGCCTCGGCGCCGACCTCAGCCGCCAGTTCGTCGAGCAGCTTGATCAGCCGGTCGATCTCGGCGGCGGTCTCGGGGGCCGCGGGGAAGACGTCGCCGACGAATTGCTGGCGGGTGCCGTCGGCGGCCAGGTAGACCGACTCGCCGTCACGGTAGCGGGAGAAGGTCTCCAGCCCGAGTTCCTGGACGAGCGCCAGCGCGGCGGTGTGGTGCGGCGACAGCCACTGGCCGCCGATCTCGATCGTGGCGCCGTCGATGTCGCCGGTCCAGGTGCGCCCGCCGACCCGATCGCGGGCCTCCAGGACCGCCACCGTCAGGCCGGCCTTCCGTAATTCCGCCGCAGCGGTGAGGCCGGAGGGTCCGGCACCCACGATCACGACGTCACGAGTGATGACAGCCACGAGAGCTCCTTAACCGGTAATTCGGGGGACCTCCGGATAGCCCGGAGATTGCTATTTTCAGTATGTGGGCGCGGTCACGATCATGCCCGCGCCGATTCGGCGCACCGGACCGCCCCTCATTCGCCGGAGTGGCGTGACGGTCCGGTGTCCGTGCGGGGTGAGCCCGCTACCGCCCGGCAGGGACCGGCAGCGGTTCGTTCTGGGTGATGCAGTGGATGCCGCCGCCGCGCGCGAAGATCGGCCGCGCGTCGACGGTGACGATGGTCCGGCCGGGATAGACCTCGGCCAGTACGGCCGCGGCCTCGGCGTCGTTCGGGTCGTCGAACCCGCACAGGATGACCGCGCCGTTGCAGACGTAGTGATTGATGTAGCTGTAGTCGACGAACCCCTCCGCGTCGCGCAGCGTGCGCGGCGCGGGCAGCGGGACCACCGTGAAAGGCTTTCCGGCGGAGGTCGTCTCGTTCGCGAACTGCTTCATCAGCTCGAGGCTGAGCGCGTGGTCGGGGTGCTCGCCGTCGCGCTGGTCGTGCACCAGCACCACCCCGGGCGCGGGGAGCGCGGCCACGATGTCGGAGTGCCCGCGGGTGCCGAAGCGCTGCGAATCGCGCCACAGCCCGCGCGGCAGCCAGATCGCGGTGTCGATGCCGATGGTGCGTCGCAGTTCGGCCTCGACCTCGGCCTTGGACAGGCCCGGATTGCGGAACGGGTCCAGCTGCACGGTGTCGGTGAGGATGACCGTGCCCGCGCCGTCGACCTGGATGCCGCCGCCCTCGTTCACCAGCGCCGACTCGACGACCGGGATCCCGGCCGCCGCCGCGACCGCCCGGCCGATCTCGCGGTCGTTGTCCCAGGCGGCCCACTCCTGTTGGCCCCAGCCGTTGAACACCCAGTTCACGGCCGCCACCGAACCCTCGGCGGCGTGCACGAAGGTCGGCCCGATATCGCGCATCCAGGCGTCGTCGAGCGGCGCCACCACGATGTCTATCGCCGCGGACAGGGTGCGCCGGGCCGCGCCGACGTCGGCCGGATCGACGACCATGGTCACCGGTTCGAACTCGGCCACCGCGTGCGCGACCGCGGTCCAGGCGGTGCGGGCCTCGTCGGTCGCCTCGGGGGTCGCGGTGATCTCCGAACCCTCGGGCGGGAACGCCATCCAGGTGCGGCGGTGCGGCCCGTGTTCGGCGGGCATACGCCAGGTCATCAGGCCCGCCCGAAGGGGTGCTCGGTGTCGACCGGCGCGGTGAGCCGGGCGTAGGTGTCGGGGCGGCGGGTGTCCAGGAACGGGAACAGCGTCAGCCAGTCGCTGCGCTGATCCAGATCCAGATCGGCCACCAGCACGGCGGATTCGTCGCGCGGGGCCTGCACCAGCACCCGGCCGTACGGGTCGGAGATGAAGGAGGAACCGTAGAAGGTGATCTCGCCTTCGTCGCCGTAGCGGTTGGGCACCACCATGAAAGTGCCCGCGGTGATGCCGTTTCCGACGATCACGTGCTGCCACAGCGGCTGGGTGTCGAACGCCGGGAAGGTGGGCTCGGAGCCGATGGCGGTCGGGTAGACGATGATGTCGGCGCCCGCGAGCGAGTACATGCGGGCGACCTCGGGGAACCACTCGTCCCAGCAGGTCGGCATGCCGATGCGCGCCGGGCCGAGATCGGGGTGGCTGTGCGGCTGGTACGCCTCGTCGGTGGCCGGTCCGGCCCGGAAGTAGGTGTCCTCGTAGTAGCCAGCCGACACCGGAATGTGCAACTTGCGGGTGCGGCCGACCAGTTCGCCGGTGGGGGACACCAGGATCGCGGTGTTGAAGCCGAGCCCGTCGCCCTCGTCGGCGCGCTCGTACAGCGACGCGTGCACGAACACGCCGTGCTCGATGGCCGCCTTGGCCGCGAAGGTGAAGGTCGGGCCCGTGGTCAGGTCCTCGGCGTCGGCGCCCGGATTCTCGCCGCCGCGCACGAAGGCCGGGTACTTGCTCAAGGTGACCTCGGGCAGGAAGACCGCCTTGGCGCCCAGCTCGGCGGCGCGTCCGATGCCCTCGTTCAGCTCGGCGATCATGGCCTCGCCGTCGGCCTGCCAGCGGTGCTGGACCAGCGCGACCCGCAGCGGCGGGCGGACCGGATCCTGTACTCGCGCATGCGAAACGGGCGGTTCGAAACAAGTGATGACGTGCATGACTACTCCTGATGGTCGAAAGGGCGCGGCGCCCTAGTGGCCGCTGAGATGGGGTGCGACCGGCTCGGGCATCGGATCGCCCGACACCGCGCGCGGCAAGGTCTTGCCCTGGAAGTACTCCGGCTGACGCCAGCGCTGGATCAGCATGAGCACCGCGCCCAGCGCCAGGATCCCGAAGCCGAGGTAGAACACCAGTCCGATGCCGAGAATCGAAGCGCCGCTGCCGACTTCGGGCTTCAGGCTCTCGCGGACCGAGATGCCGAACACCACCAGCAGCATGGCTCCGCCCAGCAGTGGGAACACGAGCTTGAACACGGTGTCGCGCGCGGAGGCGAACCAGCGCTTGCGGAAGTACCAGACCGAGGCGAACGCGGTGATGCCGTAGTACCAGCAGATCATGATGCCGAGGGCGGCGATGGTGTCCAGCAGCACGTGCTCGGACAGCAGCGCGGTGATCGCGTACAGACCGCCCGCCACCACCGCGGCGACCGCGGCGCCGAACCGCGGCACCTGATACACCGGGTGCACCGACGCGAACCGCTGGGGCAGCGCCTTGAACGTGCCCATGGCGAGCATGGCGCGCGCGGCGGGCAGGAAGGTGGCCTGCAGGCTGGCGATGGTGGAGACCAGGACGGCCAGGAACAGCAGCAGTTCGCCCGCGCTGCCCATCACCGGTTCGGCGAGCGTGCCGAAGACATTGTTGCGGGCCTTCTCCCCGCCCAGGCCGATGCCGGTGTCGCCGACCCCGGCGTACCACATGAGCGCGACCGCCAGCAGCAGATAGGTGCCCAGCACGGTCAGGATCGACAGCAGTCCGGCGCGGCCGGGCGTGCGCTGGGGGTCCTTGCACTCCTCGCCCAGGGTGAGCGCGGTGTCCCAGCCCCAGTACATGAACACCGAGCCGATCAGTCCGATCGCGAAGGCGCCCAGGGTGAGTCCGGTCAGCGGGTTGAACCAGTCGAGGCTGAAGCTCAGCCCCGACGGCGTATCGCCGCTGAGGGCCTTGGCCAGGGCCATGCCCGCGAACAGCAGCAGCACGGCCAGCTGGAATCCGACGAGCACGTACTGCACCCGCTCGCTGGAACTGATGCCGCGACTGGCCGCCCATCCGGCCGCTGCCAGGAAGACGAGCGTGGTGGCGATATTGATCAGCTTGTTCTCACCCAGTGCCGCAATGTATTCCGAGTGCGTCATCCGACCGATGGTCAGATAGAGGAACTCCGCTCCCACCGCGGCGATATTGGCGAGCACGATGACCACCGCGATCACCGAACCCCAGCCGGCCATCCAGCCGACGTAGGGTCCCAGCGCGCGCGCCGACCAGGTGAAGGAGGCTCCGCAGTCCGGTGTCTCGGCGCTGAACTCGCGATAGGCGAAGGCCGCCAGGAACATCGGAACGAACCCGGCGATCAGCAGGGCGGGCATCTTCAGGCCGACCGCGGCGACGATCAGGCCCACGCTGGCCGTGGTGGTGTAGGCGGGGGCGATGGACGCGATACTCAGCACCGCGCCGGCCAGGGTGCCGACCTTGTCGGTGGCCAATCCCTTACCGCCGGAAGCGGTGTGGTCCTGAGCGGGCTCTGCCGTCTCGGAGGTGTTCTGTACGAGCATTCAAGCTCCTGGTACGGGGTGTGGCGCGGTCGAAGGCCGGAGCCCTCGACCGCACCGCGCCGCGGTGGCGAACCGATCAGCGGCGTCATTGCCGGAGACCGGGTTGGCACCGGATCCGGCGCAGGGGCCGGGGTGCCGGGGGATGACGTCAGCGGGTCAGCGCGACGTATTTGGTGTCGAGGTACTCGTGGATCCCTTCGGACCCGCCCTCACTGCCCAGACCGGACTGCTTCACCCCGCCGAACGGGGCCGCCGGGTCGGAGATGACGCCGCGGTTCACGCCGACCATCCCGGCCTCGAGCGCCGCGGACACGCGCAGCGCGCGATCCAGATCCTGTGTGTAGAAGTAGGCGGCCAAGCCGTATTCGGTGTCATTGGCCAGGGCCACGACCTCCTCCTCGGTGTCGAAGCCGTAGACGGCGGCGACCGGGCCGAAGATCTCCTCGCGGTGCATGCGCGCGGTGCGCGGCACCTCGTCGAGCACGGTTGGCTGGAAGAACCAGCCCGGCCCGTCGATGATCTGACCGCCGGTGCGGACGACCGCGCCGCCGGCGACGGCGTCGTCGACCAGTGCCGCAACGGTTTTGCGCTGCCGTTCGTTGATCAGCGGGCCGGTGTCGACGCCCGGTGCGTAACCGGGTCCGACGCGCAGCGCGCCGATCTGCTCGGCCAGGCGTGCGGCGAACTCCGCGCGAATCGAGTTGTGCACGTAGATGCGGTTGGCCGCGGTGCACGCCTCGCCGCCGTTGCGCATCTTCGCCGCCATCGCGCCAGCCAGCGCCTGGTCGAGGTCGGCGTCCTCGAACACGATGAACGGGGCGTTGCCGCCCAGCTCCATCGAGGTCCGCAGGACATTGTCGGCGGCCTGGCGCAGCAGCAGTTTGCCCACCCGGGTCGAACCGGTGAAGGTCACCTTGCGCAGGCGCGGGTCCGCCAGCAGCGGCGCGGTGATGGCCGCGGCATCGCTGCCCGGCAGCACCGACAGCACGCCCGCGGGCAGACCGGCCTCGGCGAAGATCCGCGCCAGCGCCAGCATGGTCAGCGGGGTGTCCTCGGCGGGCTTCACGATGACGGTGCAGCCCGCGGCCAGCGCCGGGGCGATCTTGCGAGCGCCCATGGCCAGCGGGAAGTTCCACGGCGTGATCGCCAGGCAGGGGCCGACCGGCTGCTGGGTGACCAGGATGCGCCCGGTCCCGGCGGGGGATTCGGTGTACCGGCCGCCGACGCGTACGGCCTCCTCGCTGAACCAGCGCAGGAATTCGCCGCCGTAGGCGACCTCGCCGCGCGCTTCGGCGAGGGTCTTGCCCATTTCCAGGGTCATCAGCAGCGCGATGTCCTCGGTGTGTTCGAGCAGGATCTCCCAGGCGCGGCGCAGGATCATCGAACGTTCCCGTGGGGACGTCGCGGCCCACGCGGATTGAGCGCGGCAGGCCGAGTCGAGGGCGCGCAGGGCGTCCTCGCCGTTCGCGTCGGCGACCTCGGTGAGGACCCCGCCACCGGCCGGATCGTGGACAGCGAAGGTGCGGCCGCCGGCGGCCGGGGCGGACGCCCCGTCGATCCACATCCCGGTGGGGACGAGGGCGCTGATGTTGTCGTATTCCACCATTGTTGTCCCAGCCCCCTATCGGCCCGCGAGGTCGGCGATGGCGGTGCACAGCACCGTCAGCGCCTCGTCGAGCAGTTCGTCGCTGATCACCAGCGGCGGCAGCAGTCGAATGACATTGCCGTAGGTGCCGCAGGTCAGGGTGAGCACACCCTGCTCCAGGCAGCGCTTGGCGACGGCGGCGGTCAGCGCGGCATCGGGTTCGGTGGTGCCGGGGCGGACGAACTCGAGCGCCAGCATGGCGCCGCGGCCGCGCACGTCGCCGACGGCCGGAACCTCCTGCGCCAGTGCGTGAAAGCGCGTCAGCGCCGTCTCGCCGATCCGGCGGGCACGGGCGGGCAGATCGTGGTCCCGAATGGCCTCGATGGCGGCCAGTGCCGCCGCACAGGCGACCGGGTTGCCGCCGTAGGTGCCGCCCAGGCCGCCCGCGTGCACGGCGTCGAGCAGCTCGGCGCGGCCGGTGATGGCCGAGAGCGGCATACCGCCGGCGATGCCCTTGGCCATGGTGATGATGTCGGGGACCACGCCCTCGTGATCGCAGGCGAACCATTCGCCGGTGCGCGCGAAACCGGTCTGCACCTCGTCGGCGATGAACACCACGCCGTTCGCGCGCGCCCACTCCACCAGCGTCGGCAGGAAGCCGGCCGCGGGCACGATGAATCCGCCCTCGCCCTGGATCGGCTCGATGATGATCGCTGCCACCGAATCCGCGCCGATCTGCTTCTCGATCCGGGTGATCGCCTCGCGGGCGGCGGCCACGCCGTCCTGCCCGCCGTCGCGGAACGGGTAGGACATCGGCATCCGGTACACCTCGGGGGCGAACGGACCGAAATGCGACTTGTAGGGCATGGATTTCGCGGTCAGCGCCATGGTCAGGTTGGTGCGGCCGTGATAGGCGTGGTCGAAGGCGACCACCGCGGTCCGGCCGGTGGCCAGGCGCGCCACCTTGACCGCGTTCTCCACCGCCTCCGCGCCGGAGTTGAACAGGACGCTGCGTTTCTCGTGATCGCCTGGGGTGAGCGCCGAGAGCTGCTCGCACAGCTCGATGTACGCCTCGTACGGGGTGACCATGAAGCAGGTGTGCGTGAACCGCTCGACCTGTTCCCGCACCGCCGCGACCACCTTGGGGTGGGAGGCGCCGACATTGGTCACCGCGATGCCGGCGGCCAGGTCGATCAGCGAATTGCCGTCGACGTCGACGATGACACCGCCGTCGGCGTCGGCCGCGTACACCGGCGCGGTGGAACCCACCCCGGCCGCGACGGCGGCCTTGCGGCGGGCGGCCAGCTCCTGCGAGCGCGGGCCCGGTAGAGCGGTGGTCAGCACCCGCTGCTGCGGGAGCCGGTAGGTGATCTCGGTCATCGAAAGTCTTTCTGCGGAAAGGAGTTACGGGTCGGGTGGCGTGGTGAACTCAGTCGTGCGCGCTCATCACGTGCTTGACGCGGGTGTAGTCCTCCACGCCGTAGGCGGAGAGGTCCTTGCCGTAGCCGGAGCGCTTGAACCCGCCGTGCGGCATCTCCGCCACCAGCGGGATATGGCAGTTGACCCACACCGCGCCGAAGTCCAGTGCCGCCGAAACACGCTGCACCACACCGTGATCGCGGGTCCACACGCTCGAGGCCAGGCCGTAGACGACGTCGTTGGCGAGCTGCACGCCGGCGGCCTCGTCGGCGAAGGTCTGCACGGTGATGACCGGGCCGAAGATCTCCTCCTGCACGATCGGGTCGTCCTGGCGCACACCGGTGATGACGGTCGGGGCGAGGTAGAAGCCGCGCTCGCCGACCCGCTCGCCGCCGGTGACGACGGTGGCGTGCGCGGGCAGCTCCGCGATCTTGCCGACGACCGACTCGAAGTGCCGGATGTTGTTGAGCGGGCCGTAGGCGGCCTCGGGGTCGTCGGGCAGGCCCGGCTTCACCGTCCGCGCCTTCTTCACCAGCGCCTCGACGAAGTCGTCGTGCACCGACTCGTGCACCAGCACCCGGGTGGCGGCGGTGCAGTCCTGACCGGCGTTGAAGAAGGCCGCGTCACCGATGCGGTCGGCGGCCAGCGCCAGATCGGCGTCGCCGAAGATCACCACCGGCGCGTTGCCGCCGAGTTCGAGGTGCGCGCGCTTGACCTGCGCGGCGGCGGCCTCGGCCACCGCGATGCCCGCCCGCACCGAACCGGTGATCGCCACCATGTCCAGGCCGGGGTGGCTGACCAGGGTCGCGCCGGTGCTCGCGGTGCCCAGCACCACATTGAGCACGCCGTCGGGCAGGATGCCCTGCGACAGCTCGGCCAGCAGCAGGGTGCTGCCCGGGGTGGTGTCGCTGGGCTTGAGCACCACCGTGTTCCCGGTGGCCAGCGCCGGGCCGATCTTCCAGATGGCCATCATCAGCGGGTAGTTCCACGGGGTCACCTGGCCGATCACACCGATCGGCTCCCGGCGCACATACGAGGTGAACCCGGACATGTACTCGCCGGCGGACTTGCCCTCCAGCATGCGGGCGGCGCCCGCGAAGAAGCGCAGGTGATCGGCGCCGGCGGCGACCTCTTCGGAGGCGACCAGATGTTTGGGCTGGCCGGTCTCGCGGCACTGCGCCTCGACGAGCGCGTCGGAGTTGGCCTCGATGGCCTCGGCCAGCTTCAGCAGCGCGGCCTGCCGCTGACTCGGGGTGGTCGCCTTCCAGGCGGGGAGGGCGCGGGTGGCGGCGGCGACGGCGGCATCGATGTCGGCCCGGCCGGAGATCGGGCTGAGGCCGGTCACCGCTTCGTCCACGGGGCTGATCAGTTCGAACGACTCCGACGTGGTGGCGGCCACCAGCCGGCCATCGATGTAGTTGCGGAGCAGCTCAGTCGTCATGTGTGTGCCCGATCTCGTTCGAAAGTGCGTTCTGTGTGGTTGCCAGTTAGTGTGCTGCGCAACACACCCCTGCGTCACCTGCCGGATCGGCGTGGGAGCAGAATTCGGTTTCGACAGATCGTCCAGATTGCTATGGGAGCGCTGTGAACGCGGGAATACCTGTCCGATGGGTCCTGTCCCAACCCGAGCTGGGCCTGGTGCTCAGGGGCGGCGCTAGCGGGCTCGGACGGGTGATCACCCTCGTCCTGACCTCCGAGCTGACCGAACCCCAGCAATGGCTGTCCGGGGGCGAGCTGGTGCTGACCACCGGCATGGGTTTGCCGCTCAGTCGCGCCGACCGGTCGCGGTACCTCGAGGACCTCGGCGCGGCCGGTGTGGCGGGCGTCGGATTCGGCATCGGGCTCTCGCACGAGACGGTGCCCGCGGATCTGGTCGAGGCCGCCGACCGGCTCGGGCTGCCGCTGTTCGAGGTGCCGCTGCCGACCCCGTTCGCGGCCATCACCAAGAAGGTCATGCAGCGGCTCGCCGAGCAGGAGTACGAGAAGGTGCTGCGCGCCTCGCGGGCGCAGCCGCGCATGACGCGGGCGGCCGTGCAGGGCGTGCGCGCGGTCATCAAGGAGCTGTCGGTGGCGCTGTCGGCGACGGTGCTCGTGGTCGGCGGCGACAGCGTCGTGACCGAGGCGCATCCGCGGTCGCCCGCCGCCGAGATCCTCGACCGGATCGGGGAGTTCATCGCCGCGCACGGTGAGAGCGCGGGCAGCGGCGTCATCCAGGTGTCGTCGGGGCAGTACATCGTGCTGCAGGCCATCAGTGCCGGGCAGACCGTGCACGGGCACCTGGCAATCGTCACCGCCACCGCGCTCGGTCCGGTCGATCAGGTGCTGCTCGGTCACGCCAGCTCGCTGCTCGCCCTCGACTTCGAGAAGCCGGCCCGGTTGCGAATGGCCCAGAACCACTTGAACTCTCAAGCCATCGCCATGCTGCTGCAACAGCCGGGCGACCCCGACAGTATGTGGCAGCACCTGACCGCGGCCGCCGACCGCACCGGCCGCATCCGCGCCCTCGTGCTGTGGTGCCCCGGGCCCGAGGCCGCGGCGGTCGCTCTCGACGCGATCGACGCGCGGCTGCGCCTGCTCAACCGGCAGCTGTTCGCGCACGTCATGGGCGACCACGCCGCGGTCCTGCTCCGCGGCTCCGACACCGACGAGCTCGCCGAACAACTCCTGGCCGATCTGCCCGGCGACGTGCGTGCCACCGTGCGTGCGGGGCTGAGCTCGCCGCATCCGCTGCGCCGCTTCAGCGCGGCTGTCGACAATGCCGAGCTGGCCGCCTCGGCGGCGGCGCCCGGGGCCCGCCCGCTGGAGCTGGCGGCGCTGGCGGGCCACGCGCTGCTGGCCTTTCCGGAGGCCCAGCGGGTGCTGAGCGCGGTGTCGGAGGCCATGCTGCAGCCGCTGATCGACTATGACGACCGGCACGGCACCGATCTCATCGGCTCGCTGCGCGCCTACCTCGAGGCCCACGGCCAGTGGGAGACCGCCGCCACCGCGCTCGGCGTGCACCGCCACACCCTGCGCAGTCGCGTGGCCAGGATCGAATCGATTCTGGGCTGCAAGCTCGATCAGGCGCTGGTCCGCGCCGAACTGCTGCTGGCTGTGGTTTCCCGCCGCTGATCGCTCGCGGTGGTGTGGGGACTATTCGTTACCGAGGGCGGCGGTCGCCAGTTCGGCGTTGACGACGCAGAGGCGGGCGAGATCGACTGTGCCGGAACGGCGCAGGCGCGCGACCAACTCCACCAGCCGCCGCGCGGACGGCGTGGACTTCCATGTGGCGATGTGGTCGCGGGCCGAATCGGCGGGGGAGGCCGAGGACAGGACCGCCGCCGCCAGGGCGTGCCAACGGGCTTGGAGTTCATCGGCCAGCACCGCGGCGGCCAGCGTCTCCCAATGGTCGGAGGTGCGGGTGGCGGCGAAGGTCGTGGCCAGCCAGTCCAGGCCGATCAAGTCGCCGAGCTCGCGGTAGGTCTGGCTGACCAGCGCGACCGGCAGCCCGGTGCGGCGGGCGGTCGCGCTCAGCGGCAGGGCCTGGGCGAGCAGGCGCAGGTTGGCCAGGTCCCGCCCGGGATGGCCGCCGGGGCGCGGCAGGACCGTCATCAGTTCGGCGACAACCGGTGCGTGGCAGTCGATCTCGGCGGACCAGGTGGCCGCGCTGCGATGGGTGAGCAGCCAGGCGGTGGCCTGTTCCACCGCGTCCTGAATGCCTTTCAGGATGCCCATCCGAATCTGCGGGGAGACGCCCTGCAGTGCCAGCGCCTCACGCCACCACCGGTCCACGTCCAGGACGGCGTCGACGACGGCGCAGGCCAGCACGATCTGCGGGGTGCCCGCGCCCAGCCGCTCCTCGAGCCGGTGGATCATGCCGGGGCCGACCCGGTTGATCACTCGGTTGGCCGCGGCCACCGCGATGATCTCGCGGGCCACTGGATGCTCGCGCAGCAGCCGCTCGCCCAGCAGGTCCCGGATGCGGTCGGGGAAGTAGCTCGCCAGCGCGCCGGTCACCACCGGGTCGGTCGGCGCGTCCGACGCCAGTAGTTCCTCGCGCACCAGGTTCTTGGCGGTGGCCAGCAACACCGCGATCTCCGGGCGCACCAGGCCCTTGCCCGCCCGGCGGCGCGCCGCGAGATCGGCCGGGGTGGGCAGGAATTCGGCGGCTCGGTCGAGTTCGGTCGCGTGCTCGAGGTTCTCGATCAGGCGGCCGTGCCGGTCGATGAGGAAGGGAGCGTGCGTCTCGGCGAGGCTGATGGCCAGCGCCTGTCGATCGCAGTCGGCGAGCACGGCGCGGGCCACGGCGTCGGCCTCCGCCGCCAGCAGCCGATTGCGTTCGTCGACCGTCGCCAGTCCGGCGGCCACCGCGGAGTTCAGCGCGATCTTGAGGTTCACCTCGCGGTCGGAGGTGGCCACGCCGGCGGCGTTGTCGATGAAGTCGGCGTTGACCTTGCCGCCGGCGACGGCGAATTCGATGCGGGCCTGCTGGGTGAGCCCCAGATTGCCGCCCTCGCCGATGACCCGGCAGCGCAGTCGATCCGCGGTGATCCGCACCTCGTCGTTGGACGGGTCGGCCACGTCGGCGTCCTGTTCGTCCCGGGCCCGCACGTAGGTGCCGATGCCGCCGTTGAACAGCAGGTCCACCTCCGCGCCGAGCATGGCCCGGATCAGCTCGGGTGCGGGCAGTTCGGTGGCGGTGACGCCCAGCCGCGCGCGTACCTCCGGTGCGAGCGGCACCGATTTCGCGGTGCGCGGCCACACGCCGCCGCCCGCGGAGATCAGCGCCGGGTCGTAGTCGGCCCAGCTGCTGCGTTCCAATCCGGCCAGCCGGGTGCGTTCCTGGTGCGAGAGCACCGGATCCGGGTCGGGGTCCAGGAAGATGTGCCGGTGGTCGAAGGCGGCCACCAAGCGGATGCGGTCGGTCTCGAGCATGCCGTTGCCGAAGACGTCGCCCGACATGTCGCCGATACCGGTGACCGTGAAGGGCTGGGTATCGGGATCGATGCCGAGTTCGGCGAGGTGCTGCCGAATCGAGCGCCACGCGCCGCGCGCGGTGATGCCCAGCGCCTTGTGGTCGTAGCCGGTCGAGCCGCCCGAGGCGAAGGCGTCACCGAGCCAGAAACCGCGGGCCACCGCAATGGAATTGGCCAGATCCGAGAAGCGGGCGGTGCCCTTGTCGGCGGCCACCACCAGGTACGAATCCGGGTCGTCGTAGGCGACGGTGTGCGCGGGCGCGGTGATGGCGCCGTCCACGAGATTGTCGGTGACATCGAGCAGGCCGCCGATGAAGGCCGCGTACGCGAATTCCGCGGAGGCCGGATCGGTGCGGCCGCCGCGCACGACGAACGCGCCCTTGGCGCCCATCGGCACGATCACCGAGTTCTTCACCGTCTGGGTCTTCATCAGGCCCAGCACCTCGGTGCGGAAGTCGTCGACGCGATCCGACCAGCGCAGACCGCCGCGCGCGATCACGCCGCCGCGCACATGACTGCCCTCGACCCGGGTGGAGTGCACGAAGATCTCGCGATAGGGCGTGATCGGCGTGGACAGCGACAACCGCGCGGGATCGATCTTGAACGCGGCGACCGCCCGGTCCGGCTGGAACCAGTTGGTGCGCAACACCGCGGTGCAGAAGGTGTACAGCCCGCGCAGCAGTTGATCCTCGGGCAGGGTGCTGGCCGACTCCAGGCGGTGCTTGGCCTCGACGTCGGCATCGGCCACCGCGGCGGCGCGATCCGGGAGTTCGGGATCGAAGCGCGCGTGGAACAGCGCGACGAACGCGCGCACGAAATCCGGATGGGCGGTGAGGATTTCGGCGATCCGGGGCTCACTCATGCGCAGCCCGGCCTGCCGCAGATACCGGCAGGCGGCCCGCACCAGGATCGCGTCCTGCCAGGCCAGGCCCGCGGTGGGGATCAGACCGGTGAAGCCGTCGATCTCCAGCGTGCCCGCGGTGGCGGCGGTGAACGCCTCCGCGAGCAGTCCGGCCGTCGGCTCGCTCAGCCCGAAGGCCGTGGGCCCGAAGGTGAATCGATGCTCGGTGCACAGCCCCTCCACGCTCACCTCGTGGGTGGTGACGTGCAGGCCCAGGGCCGAGAAGATCTCGATCAGCTCGGTCAGGGACGCCGGGGCGCCGGGCCAGGTCAGCCTCGCACGAGGCGGCAGCGAATCGGGGTCGAAGTGGAGGCGCGGGGCGGCCTCCGTCCGATCCTCGTCCAGCATGCCGACGGCTCCGAGATGCATCTGCTCAACTCCCTGCGCGTGACCTGTGATGTCGCAGTTAATGTGCCGCAAAGAGAGCCACGACACAGTCGACAATGCGGCGCGGTCGGCGCGGCCCGGCACTCCGGTTCGTCCAGTGCCGGATCGGCGGGCGCGTCCCGCGCGCTCCCGGGCCGATCAGCCCGGATGCGCTGAACTCGACCCGCGGGGTTCGAGCTCGGATCGGGGCCGGTTACGGCGTCTGCCGCAGTTGGGGTTCGGTTCGCTGGAGGAACAGCGCCAGATCCTGGAGTGATTTCAGCTTCTCCTCGAAGTCCGCGAGAGGCGGCTCGAGATAGTCGTCCGGCCCGCGACTGTTGAGCACGCCGTGCAATCGGCGTCGTTCTTCCGGGACAGTTCGTGCTCAGCGGATTCGGCCAGCGACAGCAGCCGGTCCGGCCGCTCCTCGTCGGCCCGGTTCCCGGGCTCCACCCGCAGGTCGTAGACGGGCAGCTGCGACACCATCCAGTCCACGACGGTCCGGTGATGTATTGGGCTTGCCACATACCGCCGAGCCCGGGTGGAATTCACTTCCCCAGGGTGAGGTCGCGGCGCAGCACCTTGCCGGTGGCGTTGCGCGGCAGCGGATCCGCGGTGACCAGCCAGCGGGCGGGCACCTTGAAGTAGGCCAGTTGCCTGGCCACGTGGTCGCGCAGCTCGTCCTCGGTCAGGGTCTGCGGATCGTCGACCACGACGATGGCGGCCACCTCCTGGCCGAGATCCTCGTGCGGGATGCCGATCACGGCCGACTCGCGCACCAGCGGGTGCTCGTCGAGGACGTTCTCGATCTCCTGCGGGTAGACGTTCTCGCCGCCGCGCAGGATGAGATCCGAACGGCGGCCGGAGATGTAGAGCTTGCCGCCGCGCAGGGTTCCGAAGTCGCCGGTGCGCAGCCAGCGGTTCTCGTCGATGGCGGCCTTCGTGGCGTCGTCGTTGTTCCAGTAGCCGAGCATGACGTAGGGGCTGCGGATGCAGATCTCGCCTTCCTCGCCGTCGGGCACCGGCTTGCCGTCCGGATCCCGGACCTCCAGCGAGACGCCGACCACCGCGCGG
Organism: Nocardia sp. CA-145437; assembly: GCF_050956485.1. Taxonomy (NCBI): domain Bacteria; kingdom Bacillati; phylum Actinomycetota; class Actinomycetes; order Mycobacteriales; family Nocardiaceae; genus Nocardia; species Nocardia sp. CA-145437. The sequence goes on from NZ_CP191204.1 coordinate 3,381,200, forward strand.
CCCACGGTCTCGTTGTCGGCGGCCAGTTCCGGCGGGGTCGCCACGGTCGCGGCGGTGCCGGACTCGGTGCAGCCATAGCTGGTGGTCAGGCCCTGCAATGCGACGGGGAAGCGTTCACGCAGCCGCTGCACGAGCGATGGGGACGACGGGGCGGAGTTGAGTGACAACGCCGCCAACGAGGACAGGTCATAGCGTGAAATGTCCACGCCCAGAATGCGACTGGCCAGCGTCGGTACGGCCGCCCAGTTCGTGACCTGCTCTGTCTCGACCAGCTGCAGCAGCGATTCGGCATCGTACTCGCCCGCGGTCGGGAAGATGATCGCGTCACCCGTGGTGAGGCGCGGGATCGCGATGTTGTGCAGGCTGGCGATGTGGAACAGTGGCATGGTCGCCAGATGTCGGCGGCCGGCCGGGGAACCGTCCCAGGCCTGACCGCGGAAGCCGGCGGCCAGCGCGTCGGTGAAGCGGTGGTAGTCGGCGACCGCGACGAGGTTCCGCTGGGTGTGCACCACGCCCTTGGGGCGGCCGGTGGTGCCGGAGGTGTAGAGGATGATCGCCGGATCGTCCTCGGTCACCTCGGAGGCCGGATTGCCGCCCGCGAACTCCGCGATCAGCGCGGGCAGGTCGTCTTCCATGGTGAGCAAAGGGATTTCGGTGCCGGTCTCCGCCACGACCGCCGCGCGCTTGGCGTCGGCGATCACCACCGTCGGGGTGGAATGCGCTAAGCCGTACTCGATCTCGCGCGGCGCCCACCAGGCGTTGTAGCCGACCGGGATCGCGCCCAGGCGCTGCGCGGCCCAGAAGGCGACCACCCATTCGGGGGTGTTGGCGGCCAGGATGCCGATCCGGTCGCCCTTGCCGACGCCGTACTTCTCGGCCAGCGCCGCGGCCAGCGCGCCCGCGGCAGCGTAGTGCTGGGCGAAGGTGTAGCGGGTGCGCGCGGACACCAGATAGTCGAGTTCGCCCAGGTCACGGGAGGCCTCCAACAGCTCCAACAGTGATCCTCGGCGGTGCTTGAAGACCGGCTGCGGTGCACCCAGCACCTGCTCGACGGTTATTTCGAATGGACCTCCCGGGCCGGTCAGCTGTGCGGTCACCTGCGTGGCGAGCTTCTGGAGGTCAACGGCGTTGGTCATGAATCAAATCCTCGAATCGGTAGTGCGTGCGTCATCCGAACGTCTTGTGGGGCACGCCGACGATCAGGCCGCCGTCGATGACGTGCTCCGCGCCGGTCGTGTAGCTGGACTCGTCGCTCGCCAGGTACACGATGAGATTCGCGACCTCCTCGGCGGTGGCGGCACGGCCGAGCGGGATCTGCAGAAAGTCCTCGGGAATGCCCTCGGTCATCGGTGTGCGCACCATGCCGGGATGCACCGAATTGACGCGAATATTGTGCTGCGCCAGCTCCAGTGCGGCCGACTTGGTCAGACCGCGCACCGCGAACTTGGTGGCGGTGTAGCCGTGCAATCCGACGCTCCCACGCAGACCCTCCACCGAGGAAATGTTGATGATCGAACCGCCGCCGGCCGTCGTCATCGCCGTCGTCGCCGCCTGGATTCCGAAGAAGGTGCCGGTCAAGTTGATGTCGACGATCTGCCGCCAGGCCGCCGGGTCGAAGTCGGCAATGGTGTTGCCGTTGACGATTCCGGCATTGTTCACCAGGACGCTCAGCGAGCCGAACTCCTCGCCCGCCACATTGACCGCCCGTTTCCACTGCTCGGCGTCGGTCACGTCGAGGTGAACGAAACGCGCCGCTGCACCCAACTCGGCCGCCAGCGCTTCACCCTCGGAATCCAGCAGATCGCCGATCACCACCCTGGCCCCGTGCTCGACCAGAGCACGCGCGTGCGCGGCGCCCATTCCGCGCGCGCCACCACTGATCAGGGCCACTTTGCCCGCCACACGCCTACTCATGCTCGATCCAGCCATCGAGTGTTCTCTGTCATACGGGCAGTAAATCATGTCTTCAATCACTGTTTCAATCAGTGATTGAAATGATGATTGACGCGTGGCCGATCCGACTACGCGGTCGTGGGTCGACCGGTACAGCGATCGCTGACCGCATGGGCGCGGCGGTCGCGACCATGGAAAGTCTGCGCCGGGATGGGTGCGAGCGCCGCCGAACAGGCTCGAGCGCAAGACATTTCACGATCCTCCGCGTGGGCCAGCGGAATCGCGCGTACAGTAACCCGTTGATAGCTGTCTGTCGCGATGTCGACCGGAGGTGGATGCCTATGGGTTCGGCTCACGAGGGTCTGTCGCGTCGGGGGGTGCTGGCGGGTGGAGTGATGCTCGCGGCGGGGTCGTTGGCCGCGTGTTCGGACTCGTCTCGGTCGGAGGGGCAAACATCGACCCCGATCGCGTCGGCCTCGCCCGAGGCTCCGGCGCCGTCGACTCCCGCGGCGGCGTGGTCGCGACTGATGGCGGGAAACGGGCGCTGGGTCAAGGGCAATCTCGATCATCCCGACCGCGATCCGGATCGGCGAGAACTCCTTGCCATGAAGCAGAACCCGTACTGTGTCGTGTTGTCCTGCATCGATTCTCGGGTGCCCCCGGAACTGCTCTTCGATGTCGGTCTCGGCGATCTGTTCGTCCTGCGGACCGGTGCGCAGGTGATGGGACCACTGGTGGAGGCGTCCGCCGAGTACGGGCCGCTCACCGGTGGCACGCCGTTGATCGTGGTGCTCGGGCACCAGCGGTGCGGTGCGGTCATCGCCGCGGAGGAGGCCTTGCGTACGGGCAAGGCGCTGCCGGGCAATCTGCAGGAGATAGCGCTCGCTGTGCGCCCGGCCTACGAGCAGGTGCGCGTCATGACCAGGATCGTCCCGATGCCATGGCGCGCGCCCAGGTGCGGCTGGTCGCTGATCGGTTGCGTGGCAACGCGGATCTGGCGCCGATGGTGGGAGAGGGCCGGATGGCGGTGGTGGGCGCCTACTACTCCCTCGATACCGGGGAGGTCGAGGTCCTGTCGGGCGCACCCTCCTGAGCGCATGCCGCGCGCGGGCTGGGCGGGTTCATGGGCACTGATCGTAGCTCTGGCCGCGTGAGACCAGGGTGACGGCGTCGCGCGCGCCGGCGGTGAAGCCGGCGTTCTCGTCGGGTGTCGCGGCTGCGGCGTCGGGGCTGGTCAGCCATTCGGTCAGAAGGTCGTCGGCGGCGTTCTGCAACGACCATCGGGGATCTCCGGCGTGGCTTCTGGCGGCCAAGGCGAGCACCGCGTGCATGCCGACGCATGCCGAGCGTCGTGCCGCCGCCGCGGCCGGGGACAGCGACGACCCCGCTGTGGTCGGCGCGGGCTGGGTGGTCGTGGACGCGATCGTGGTGCTCGGTTGGTCGGATGCGCTGCTGCTGGAGCCGCACCCGGTCAGAGCGAGTGCGGCGAACACGGCCGTCACGCTCACCGATATGGCTTTCACCGACATGATGTGTGGACTCCCGCCGACTGCGAACATGGTGTGTCCCATCATGATTCGGGCGCGGGCTTCCGGGGCGGCTTTGGAGCAGTTCCGGGGAGCCGACACCCGGATGTTCTCGAGTTCAGGTCGGTGCGGCGGTCCGCCCATGCTCGCCGGGATCCACCGGTGTGACGGGGACGGTCGAGGAGATGGTCGCGTACGCGGCGGATTCGACCGGGGGCTTCACCTGGATGTTGAGCGGGGCGAAAGCCTTGTTGGAGTTCGGGATCGAGCTGGGAGCCGTCCGGGACGCGCATCCCGGAATGCTCCGGCCGGGCTGGTGATCCGGGGAGTGGATCACCGCCCGAGCGGGTGGAGCGAATCCAGTGGTCAGTACGCCGAGTCGACGTTGTCCATCGAGCCGTAGCGCGCCGCGGCGTAGTTGCAGGCCGCGGCGATGTTGGCGACCGGATCGTAGATGTCCCAGGAGGTGCCGTCGACGTGGTAGGCCTGGAAGGTCGGGTCGATCACCTGGAGCAGGCCCTTGGACGGGATGCCCGCCGCGGCGTTGGAGTCCCAGAGGTTGATGGCGCCGGGGTCGCCGCCGGATTCGCGCATGACGTTGCGGTGGATGCCCTCGTAGCTGCCGGGAATGCCGTGGGCGGCCATGATGCCCAGGGCTTCACGGATCCAGCCGTCGAGGTCGTTCGAGGCGGCGGTCGGCGCGATCTTCGTGGCCGAGAGGTTGACGGCTGCGGGCAGGGTCCGCGCCGGAGCGTCCGGGACGAGTGCCGAGGCCTGGGCGGTTGCCACGATCGACAGCGATGCGGCGGCCAGTGCGCAAGCGGCGAGACGGCGGGCGATCCGGGAGGGGGAACGGTGTCCGGTAGCCATGGTGGTTCTCCTGAGGGTTTTCTGATGCCGTGCGGTCGCTCGGCGGTGAACACAGCGTCGGTCGGGGGAATACCTGCGCACGACGGTCGTTCTGCCGGGCATATACCTATTTCCGCCGCGCACGTGCGGGGGAGATAAGCTGATTGGTGCCCGCTGCTGGCGATTTGCGAGTTACCGATGGTCCAAGCCGATCCATTCGAAGTGCAGCGTGATGCCGGTTCCGACGTCGTCACGGAGCTGAACGCTGCCGGATTCGAAGGCGCGCACGAGATCGGGCGCGGTGGACTCGGAATCGTCTACCGCTGCACGCAGGTCGCGGCCGAACGGGATGTGGCGGTGAAAGTTCTCACCGGTGACCTGGACGAGGATCGGGAACGGTTCTTCCGCGAACAGCGTGCGCTGGGACGCCTCACCGGGCATCCGAACATTGTCAGCATGCTCGAGGTCGGCGAGACCGGCAGTGGCCGTCCCTACCTGGTCATGCCGTATTTTCCCCGGGGCTCGCTGGGCGAATGGCTCCACGTCGACGGCCCGCTGTCGCTGCCGGATACCCTCCACATCGGGGTGCGGATCGCGGGGGCGCTCGAATCCGCGCATCGCGCCGGAGTCGTCCACCGCGATATCCGGCCCGCGAACATCCTGCTCACCGACTACGACGAGCCCGTGCTGACCGACTTCGGCATCGCGGACGTCGCTGGCTCGCAGGCCGTCACGGCGCCCGAAGTGCTCGACGGCCAGGCCCCCAGCCGTGGCTCGGACGTCTACGGGCTGGGAGCCAGCCTGCTCTGCGCGCTCACCCGCCGCGTCAGCGTCGAGCAACCCGATGATGAGCGGGCGACCCAGCTCATGCGGATCGCCACCCCCGCGAATCCCGAACTCTGTGAGATCGGGATCCCACGCGATGTCCGCGCGGTGATCGAAGCGGCCATGTCCCGCGACCCGCAGGACCGTCCGACCGCGGCTTCCTTGGGCGACCAGCTGCGCCGAATACAGCTCGAACGCGGCTTCCCGGTCGACGACATGGCGGTGCGCGACGAACCGGGCGCCGAATCCGAATCACTCCCAGGATCGGAAATGATCGCATCGCACGGAGTTCCGCGTCTGCACAGTGACGCCTTGCACGACGGGACCGGCAATCTGCCGCTCGAACTGACCAGCTTCGTCGATCGCCGGACCCAGCTGTCCGAGGTCGTGAACCTCCTGGCCGGGTCGCGGCTGGTGACCCTGACCGGGATCGGCGGGGTCGGAAAGTCCAGGCTCGCACTGCGAGTCGCGCACAAGACCCGGCAGCGGTTCCCGAACGGCGCATGGCTCGTCGAACTGGGGGAGCTGCGCGACGACGCCTTGCTGCCCGATGCGGTGGCCGCGGTCCTCGGAATCCGTAGCCAGGGCGTCATATCCGTACTCGACACCCTGGTGGAAGCGCTGGCCCCGCACGATCTGCTGCTGGTCCTCGACAATTGCGAGCACGTGATCGACGCGGCCGCCAAGCTGTCGGAGGCACTGCTGCGGGTCTGCCCGAACGTGCGAATCCTGGCCACCAGCCGCGAGGCTCTCGGCATCGGTGGCGAAGCCGCGTATCCGCTTCCGCCGCTGACCGTTCCCGAGTCGGGCAAGGAACGCGCGTCGGCGCAGTCGCACGCGGTGGCGCTGTTCGTCGAGCGCGCCGCCGCGGCTGTGCCGGGCTTCGAGATGACCGACGCGAATCAGCCCGCGATCGCCGAGATCTGCGCCCGCCTCGACGGCTTGCCGCTGGCGATCGAACTGGCCGCCGCGCGCCTGCGCACCATGTCGGTCGAGCAGATCCGCACCCGACTCAGCGACCGGTACGCCCTGCTGTCCCGCGGTGGCCGGGGCACCCCGAAACGGCAGCAGACCCTGCGATACTCCATCAACTGGAGCTACGACCTGTGCACCCCCGACGAGAAGCGGTTGTGGGCCTGCCTGTCGGTGTTCACCGGCGGCTTCGAACTCGACGCGGCCGAGCACGTGTGCGCGGGTCACCTGCCCGAATACCAGGTCCTCGACACCCTGTCCGCGCTGGTCGACAAGTCCATCCTGGTCCGGCAGGAAACCGACGGGGCGGTGCGCTTCCGGATGCTCGAGACCGTGCAGGAATTCGGCCGGGAGCAGGCCGAGGAATCCGGCCTGTACCCGGATCTGCATCAGCGCCACCGGGATTGGTGTCAGCGACTGGTCCATGATGCGAACGCCGAGATGATCGGCCCGCGTCAACTCGACTGGGTCGCCCGGCTCGACCGCGAACTGCCGAATCTTCGAAAAGCCTTCGAGTACAGCCTGTCCGAGACCGGTGAGGGCGGCCTGGTGATGGTCACCGATCTGTACCTGTTCTGGGGTCTGCGAGGGCGGCTCCACGAGGGTTGCCGCTGGTACGAGCGTGCGCTCGGTCATCCCGGCGGCCGCACCACCGATCGCGCCCGGGCACTGTTCGCCGCGGGCACGCTCGTGGGTTTGACCGGCGACCTGGCCACCGCGAACAAGCGCTTCGACGCGCTCCGTGTACTCGCCGAGCAGACCCCGGACCCCCTGGTCGAGGCATTGGTCGAGCATGTCGACGCCAATGCCGCGCTGGCCCGCGGCAATGTCGGTGAGTCCGACGCGACGGCCCTGCTGACCGACGCGATCCGCAAGTACGAGGCGTGCGGTGAACTCGGCATGCAACTCGACGCGCAACTGTCCCTGGGCTGGGCCTACGCCCTGGGCGGTGACGCCCCCCGAGCCGTCGCCTGCCACGAGAAGACGCTCGCCACGACCGCGACCTCCGGCGAATCCATCTACCGCTCGTGGGCCTTGTTCGCGGCGGGCTTCGCCGTCTGGCGAAACGGCGACGTCGACCGCGCCAAGCGCCTGCTCGAGGAAGGCGTCCGGCTCTCCGCCCTGATCACCGAGCCGCTGGTGGCCGCGGGCTGCCTGGAGACCCTGGCTTGGATCGCCGCGGACCGGAACGAACCGCGCCGCGCGGCCGTCCTCATGGGCGCGGCCGACAAACTGGGCCGCCTCGCCGGAACCGCGACCCTCATGGTCCGCGACCTGCTCACCTACCGCTCCGACTGCATGCGCGGCAGCCGCGAGGCGCTCGGCCCGCGCGCCTTCGACCGGGCCCGCCAGGAAGGCTCCGCCATGAGCCTCGACTCCGCCGTACGGCTCGCGCTCGACGAACCGTCCCCGGCCGGCGAGACCGCCCCGCAGGTGCTGACCAAACGGGAACGCCAGGTCGCCGAGCTCGTCGCGGAAGGCCTGACGAACCGGGCGATCGCCTCCCGCCTGGTGATCTCCCAGCGCACCGCGCAGGGCCACGTCGAGCACATCCTGGTGAAATTGGGCTTCACCTCCCGCGCACAGATTGCCGCCTGGGTGGCGGAACACGCCTGATCTCGTGGATGTCCGGAAATCCGGATACCGTGGTCTGGGTAAGACGCCTCGGAGTTTCACCCCGGAGTGACCGCCATGACCGAGCCGAACGCGAACGCAACCGCGGTATTCGATCCGCTGGCCGATCGTGCCGCGAGTACTCTGCTGCGGCTCGTCGACGCGGTCGAGGAGTTCACGGCCGCATGGGAATCCGGTGGCCTGCCCCCCGATCTGGCGAAATTCGCGCTGACCGGTGACACCGCCCGCCGGGCCTCGCTGATCGCACTGATCAAGGTGGATCTGAAATACCGATGGCTGCGCTACGAGCACCCGAAGCGGCTCGCCGAATATCGCGCCCGGTTTCCGGAACTGGCGTCCGGACCGATGCCGCGGCAATTGCTCTACGAGGAGTTCCATATTCTGCGCCGCGCCGGCGTCCGGATCGACGTCGCCGAGTACGCGCGGGACTATCCCGCGTACGCCGACCGGATCGACGCGATCCTGCGGCCGGACGACCCTTACGAGAGCACCCTCGTCGATCGGACCGGCCCGCCGGTCGCGAGTGAGGAACTCGAACCCGGCGACCGCATCGACGACTTCGATCTCCTCCTGGAACTGGGCCGCGGCGCGTTCGCGAGAGTCTTTCTGGCACGGCAACTCTCGATGCAGCGACTCGTCGCGGTGAAGGTCTCCACCGACCACGGCACCGAACCGCAGATGCTGGCCCAGCTGGACCACGAATACATCGTGCGCGTCTACGACCAGCGGGTGCTGGCGGACCGCGCGCTGAAACTCATGTACATGCAGTACCTGCCCGGCGGCACGCTGTCCGCGGTCCTGCACCGCGTTCGCGAGACCCCGCCGGAACAACGCGGCGGACAACTGCTGCTCGACGCCGCCGACGCGGCGCTGGAACAAAAGGGCGAGTTGCGAACCTCGGGCGCCCGGGTGCGCGACGAGATCGCCGCGCTGTCGTGGCCGGAGACGGTGGCCTGGCTCGGTCGCAGGCTCGCCGAGGCCCTGGACTACGCCGAGGGGCGCGGTGTCCTGCACCGCGACATCAAACCGGCGAACGTGCTGCTCACCGCCGACGGCGTCCCGAAACTGGCCGACTTCAACATCAGCGCGAGCGACCACGTCGCCGGCAGCAGCCCGGTCGCGTACTTCGGTGGATCCCTGGCCTACATGTCGCCGGAGCATCTCGCGGCCAGCCACCCGGCTCTGCCCGGCACCGTCGAGAACCTGGACACGCGCAGCGACATCTATTCGCTCGGCGTCGTGCTGTGGGAGCTGCTGACCGGGCGGCGGCCGTTTCCCGAGCTCGAGGCGAAGGATTCGCAGGCCGCGGTCGAGCAACTGCTCGAGGTGCGTCGCCGTCCGATCGCACCGGAATTCCTCGACGACCTCCCCGTGGACACTCCGCCCTCGCTGCGCCGCGTGCTGCTGACCTGCCTGGCGCCGAAACGGGAGGACCGCTGGGCCAATGGCGCGGAGCTGGCTCAGCAATTCGAACTGTGCCTCGACCCCCGGGCCCGGGAGCTGGTGGACGCGCCACAGCGCCGCTGGCTGCCGACCGCACCACTGTGGGCGATCCCGATCCTCGCGCTGGCGATCGCCATACCGAACCTGATCGCGGTCGGATACAACTATTACTACAGCAGGACTCTGATCGTCGGTAAGCTCACGCCGCAGGCTCGGCACACCTTCGAATACGTTGCGCTGGTGCTGTATCCGCTCGCCATCGTGGTCGCCGCGGTCCTGATTCTCTTCGCCGCGCGCCGCCTCGTCCTGGTGCTCGTCGGCCTGCGTATCGGCTGGGACTTCACCGATGAGACGCTCACCCGCGCACGCATCGATGCGCTCCGGCTCGGTCCCCGGGTGGTGTGGATCGCCTTCGTGTTCTGGGTGCTCGGCGGGATCGTGTTCCCGGTCCTGCTGAACCTGATCGCCGGGGGCGTGCCGTCCTCCACCTACGTGCACTTCCTGCTGTCGGTCGTGGTGTGCGGCGCGATGGCCGTGGCGTATCCGTACTTCGGGCTCACCTGGTACGTGGTGCGCTGCCTGTACCCGGTGTTCCTGGAACACGGACGGTCCGACGCCGCCGATATCGACCACCTGCACCGGCTCGCCGGGCGCACCGGTTTCTATCTGACCGTGGCGGCCGCGGTGCCGCTGGTCGGCGTCACCGGGGTCACGTTCCTGCCCGGGGTGGATATCGAGTCCATCATCTGGGCGGTGCGGATCCTGTGCGTCGGCGGCATCATCGGTTTCGTGCTCGCGTATCTGCTGTACGGCGTCATCGAGAAGGACCTCGAGGCGCTCGAACGGGTGGCGACGACATCCAGTGTCGTCCTGACGGCCCCGCACATACCGAAACCCTTGCGTTCCAGCTCTGATCGGCGGTGATCGAACGACTCCGGGTCTCGCTATTCCTCAGAATCCAGTCCCGCGCGGGCACATGCGGTGGGAAGATGCGGACGTGGAGCAAACCGCCTCCGTGACAGTCGAGGTGCGCTCGTCCTCGACGCTGAAGCCGCGTGATGCCTTCGAGCAGTGGGAAGCATTGATGGCGGATGCCATCGTGCCTTCAGCGATATCGCCGCTACACGACGGGTGCTGGAACGGCAAGATCACCAGCACCCAGTTCGATCGAGTGTCGGTGGCGCTCATGCGGGCCAGCGCACAGCAGGTGAACCGGACGCAACGGATGGTCTCGCGGTCGCAAGGGGAGTTCCTGCTCGCCAATATCGTGCTGGAAGGGACGAATTGGACAGAGCAGCAGGGGCGGACCGCGGAATCGGTGGCCGGGTCCATCGCCTTCTACGACAGCGCGCAGCCGCTGCTCAGCCGCACCACCGACAATGCGATGTCGACGCTGCTGCGCGCGCCGTTGCAGCCGGTGCTCGACTACGCCGGGCTGGCGCGCGACGAATTGCCTTTCGCCGTGCCGATTCCCGCCGACGGCGCCATGGGCGTGGTCACCCGCTTCTTCCGCGACATGGCCGAACTGACCAATGAGGAAGCCGAGCGCGCGAACCTCGCCTTCGACGGGCAAACCACCGGCATGCTGGCCTCGGCGCTGTTGCTCGCGGTCGGGAAAGCCTCACCGGCGCCCGCGGATTCGCTCTACACCCGCCAGCAGATGATGGCCTACCTACGAAAACGGTTCACCGATCCCGACCTCACCGTCGACGAGATCGCCAAGGCCTGCCTGGTATCCCGGCGCACCCTGTTCCGCATGTGCGAAGGGCTGGGCGGCCCGGGCGCGCTGATTCGGCGCATGCGCATCGAGCACGCCCGGCGGCAGCTGCGGTCGGAGCCGACCCGTTCCCTCAACTCCATCGCAGCCGCCTCGGGTTTCGCCTCCGACCGGCACTTCTACCGCGCGTTCCAGCTCGAAACCGGTATGACGCCTGGCGAATTCCGCTCCCAGTACGCCATCGACGCCTCCGGCGCCCGGCGCGAGAGCCGTCCGGCCGCGGACTAGGACAGCAGCTGCCCGTGTGCCAGCGCCTCGATCGGCGGGCTGGTGTAACGCGGTGCGCGGTAGTGGAAGTCGAAGTTCGCGCGCACGTATCGGCGATAATCCTCCAGCGTGTGCAGGGTGTCGGCGCGGGCCTGCCCCGTGATGCCGAGCACGTCGAGTTCCTCGGCCAGGGCTTCCTCCATCCGGCCGATCCGCAGAATGCAATCGGTCAGCATCTCGTTGACCACGCGCAGGGCGTGAGTCCTGGTGCAGCCGAGGTGATATTCGGCCAGCAGCACCGCGTTGTAGGCGTAACCGACCGCCTCGTCCGCGGGCAGGGAATGCACGTCGTTGATCAACCCCATGTGCTCGGTGACCGCCGCGCGCAGGGTCTTCATGGCCGGCAGCTGCCGAACCGCGTCGGGTAGATCGATCCCGTAGGTGATCTCGCTCAGATCCAGCAGCATGTAGATGGCGACCGAGATCTGGCGGTGGGTGCGGTATTCGTCGAGTTTCGGCAGGTCACGGGTGATGGTGCGGATGCTCTCGGTGTAGTAGCTCCACCACCACTCGACGATCTCGGCGCGCACCGCGTGTCGCCACTGTGGTGAGCGGCCGCGGCACAGTCTGCGCCACAGGTCCTGGAAGCCGGTCGCCAGCACGCCGGACGGTGTGCCGTCGAGGTGAAAGCCTGTCTCCAGACGTTGAATGGTGGCCAAACATCGTCGCGGGTCGGGCATTTCGATATCGAACTGGTCGTCCACGATAAACGCCCACGCCGTGAATTCGGCGAGCAGTGCGAGCGATTCGACGTCGGCGTCGGGGCACCACATCGAATACATCTCGACGGGGCGGGAACCCGCCACTCTGCGTCGGGACAACTCCTCGGGAACGAGATCCAGGTTGACCAGCCATTCCCACATCTTGGATTCGGCGGCTCTGGCTCTGGGATTGGTTCCTTCCGGCCGATACGGCATGTAGAAGTCGGGAAGGATGATTCGCTCGGAAACCATGGGGCACAGCTCCTTCGGCGAGCGCGAATCCGCGTGGCCTCATCCGCCGACCCTGGAGTGCGAGCCGGTTCCCCGCCATCCGATCACGCCCGATTCGTCCAGTATCGCCCACTTTCCCCTGGGGCACGCGCTGATTGGGGGGAATGGAAGAATCAGCACACCGGACGGTTCGCGCGTGGGAGAGGCGGCGATGGAGGAGTTCGATACCGAGGGGGCGGGGGAGGGGCTTCCCAACGCGCCCACGTTCGGGTCGGTATTGCGACGGCTGCGCGATGCGCGCGGCGTGTCGCGGGAGCGGCTGGCCTTCAATTCGGGGGTCAGCGCCAGCTATGTGAATCACCTGGAGAAGGGCGAACGCGAGCGGCCCACCCGGGAAGTGGTGACGGCGTTGATGCGCTATCTCGATCGCCTGGCGGCACTGGCCCCGGAGGAATTCCGGCAACTATCGGATCTGGCCGGACTCGGTCCGGTGGAGCAGCCCTCGACCGATGACCTGCGCGCCGATCTCGGGCGCGGTATTCCGCAGGCGCTGGCCTTGTACGAGCCGCACCTGGCCGCCTATGTCGATACCCGACTGAACATCCTGATGTGGAACGACAGCTTCGCCGCGGGCTTCCCGGGACTGACCGAGGACGGCAATCTGCTGCGCTGGATGCTCGATGATCCGCGCGCGCGGCACGCGCTGGCCGAATGGGAGCAGGAGCTACGGATCTCCATCCAGTGGCTGCACGGCTACATCGCCCAGCACGGCGACACCAGCTGGTTCGACGACCTGTTGCAGGAACTGGCCCGGTTCCCGCTCTTCCTGGAGATCTGGTCGGACACCACCGCCCGCTACGAGCGCGCCCGTCCGGTCATCCGGTTGCGCGACGGCGACGGTGCGACGGTTCGGATCGTCGGGCAGCTGTTCAATGTCAACAGCACGGCCTACCCCGGGCGCATGCAGATCTTCATCGGGCTGCGGAGCCCGGGCGAGGGTCAGGCGTAGGGGTCGGTGATGTCGCGCAGCCGCGTGAGGGCTTCGCGCAGCGCGCGCATGCGGCGTTCGCCCAGGTGTGCGGCCCATTCGGCGTCGACCGCGTCGGCGATGGTGTTGGAGTACTCGGCCAGCGCGCGGCCACGGGCGGTGAGCCGGACCAGGCGGGCGCGGCCGTCGCGTGGATCCGGCGTGCGCTCGACGTACCCGGCGCGTTCGAGCTGATCGACCAGGAACCCGGCGGTCTGCTTGGTCACCTGCGCCTGCTGGGCCAGCTCGGTGATGCGCGACCCCTCGGCCGCGATCCGGGCCGCCAGTCTGCCCTGCGCCACGCTGATATCCGCGTACCCGGCCTCGGCGAGCGCGGTGAAGATGCGGTCCTCCATGGCCCGGTACGCGATGAACATGAGCAGCCCGGCATTCAGCTCGCCGCCGGACATCCCCGCTCCTTGACTTGGTAAGAGACGCTGACCATACTAGTCAGTGTATCTGACTAATCGGAGGCATGGGGAACGCCATGGACCGTGAGAACAGTTGGCGGCACATCGAACAGCAGCGCCGGGCCATCGCCGCCCTGCTCGAGGATCTGACGCCCTCCGAATGGGAGACGCCGTCGCTGTGCGCGGGCTGGCGCGTGCGCGAGGTCGCCGCGCATATCGCCGCGACGCCGAATCCGCCCTCTCCTGGCGTGCTGCTGCGCACGGCGCTCCGCGTCCGCGGCGACTACAACCGGATGATCGACGACCTGACCACCCGGCACGCGCAACGGCCGACCTCGGAACTGGTGCGCGAGCTCCGCGATCATGCCGCCTCGCGTCGGCTGCCGAAACTCACGAACTATCGAAACATCCTGTTCGACACCATCGTTCACGGACAGGACATCGCGATCCCGCTGGGCCGGGTCCTCGACGTCGATGCCGGGGCGGCCGCCGCCGGAGCCGGCACCGCCGCCGCGTGCGGGTGGCCGGTCTGGGATCGCCACCGCCTGGACGGAATCCGGCTCGTCGCCACCGACGTCGACTGGACCCACGGCGCCGGCAGTGAGATAGCGGGACCGATCCTCGCCCTGCTGCTCCTGGTCACCGGCCGCACCGCGGCGCTGGATCAGGTTGCGGGAGAGGGTATTCCGCGCCTGGCGCGCCAGCTGGCCTGATTGCCCGATCCGTCGTGCCGGCCCGTGGCGGAGGGGATCGCGGGCCGGCACGACGCTGTCGTCACCGGAACGGCGGCGTCATCACCGGTGTACCGGTACCGTCACCGGCCGAGGATCCGCCGAATCCAGCCGCCCTCGGCGGCCCGCTCGTGCCCCGCGCACCATTGCCCGGCCGGAACCCGGGCGCGTACCTCGGCGATGTGCGCCCCGCATCCGGTCCAGGTGGTCTTGCCGCAGGTCCGGCACCGCATCGCTCGACACATTCGAGAGTCCTCCGAGTTCTCAGGCGGGTGCTTCGCCGGAGGCGATGGCGTCGGCGAATTCGCAGAACGCGTCGTAGGCCCGCGCGCCGTGGATCGTGGCCGGACCACCGTGCATCAGGAACGTCACGCCGATCGCCTCGGCGGCCTCCTGCTTGGTCGCCCCGGCCCGCGCGGCCGCCTGTCCGTGCGAGGCGATGCACCCGTCGCAGCCCTCGACGACGCCGATGGCCAGCGCGATCAGCTCCTTGGTCTTGCGATCGAGCGCACCCGGTGCGAATGCCGCCTTGCTGAGCTCGCCGAAACCCTTGTACACCTCGGGAATCGCACGCCGCAGCTCCCGGTGTAACGGCGACAGCTCGTTGAGCACGGCCTTTCCGTGCGGCGACGCCTGCGTGGTCTCGTGCGGTGCGGACATGCCTACTCCTTCGGCTGCTTCACAGATACCCCTCCGGGTATGTCAATCACCGTAGCATACCCCAGGGGGTATTCTGGGGTGTGGTCCCGGCCGGGCCCGACACCACGAACCGGGCCGCGAACCCGATACCATCCACCCGAACCCATCCGGTCGGCCCGAGGAGCAACCATGTGTCAACCGACCCCCTGCCAGACCTGCGGCAAGATCACCTGGGCAGGGTGTGGCGACCACATCGACCAGGTCAAGGCGGCTGTTCCGGCCGAGCAGTGGTGCGACGGCGAGCACGTCGCCAACTAGCCGGACGAGGGACTCTCACGAATCCGGTCGCCACGCGGCCGGCGCACAGGAAGGGTAGGAGCCATGCGGATCTACATCACCAGTGTTTTCGTGGACGACCAGCAGAAGGCGCTCGACTTCTACAGCGGGGTGCTCGGCTTCGAGAAGAAGCACGACATTCCGCTGGGCGCGGCCCGATGGCTGACCGTGGTGTCGCCGGAGGACCCGCAGGGGGCGGAATTGTTGCTCGAGCCCGACGGGCATCCGGCGGTGAAGCCGTACAAGGACGCTCTCGTCGGTGACGGAATTCCTGCGGCCTCCTTCCAGGTGGCGGATGTGCGGGCCGAATTCGAGCGATTGAGCGGGCTCGGGGTGAAGTTCACCCAGCAGCCGGTGGAGGCGGGCCCGGTGACCACCGCGGTGTTCGACGACACCTGCGGCAATCTGATCCAGATCGTCACTCCGGCCTAGTTCCGGACCTCGGCCGGACCGAACAGGACGGCCTCCATGAGGCGAATCACCCACTGGCGCGGATAGATTCGCTCGTCGTCGCCGAAGACGCGGGCGTAGTCCACCACCAGGCCGAGGGCGGCGTGCACCAGGACGGCCGCCTCGGCGGGGCTGAGGCCGGGGCGGACGCGGGTCAGCAGGGCCGCCCATTCGGTGACCACCATGCGCTGCACCACTCGCAGGGTCGCGCGCTCGTCGTCGGGGACGTGGCCGAATTCGGCGAAGTACACGAAGATCAGTTCGCGTTCGTCGAAGGCTCCGGCCACGTACATGTCGATGAGCTTGGCCAAAGCCTCCGCGGGGCCCGAGGATTCGGCCAGGGTGGGGGCGATGACGGCCGACATACGGTCGGCGGCGCGGCGGAAGGCGGCCTCGAGCAGATCGCTCTTGCCGCGGTAGTAGCGGTACACCGCGGAGGTGGAGGGCAGGCCCGCGGCGATCGCGATGTCCTCGACGCTGACATTCGGATAGCCGCGCTCGTAGAACAGCCGCACCGCCCGCTGCAGCAGCAGTTCGTGTGTGAGCGAGAGCGGCGTCTCCACCGCGCGCGGGGCGGGCGGCGGCTGGGCGGGCTCGGGCAGGTCGGCGGCGATGATCGCCCAGCAGGCCGTATTCAGCAGGACGGCAAGGGTTTTGGAGGCGAGTACGACCCGGTGGTCGCCGAGGCAGCTCACCGTGCTGAAGACCCCGATGGCCCGCACCCGTAGTTCGCGGGCGGACAGGCCGGGCCGGACCGCGTCGATGAGGGCGCTGAGGTCGGTGAGGGCGGTGCTGAAATGCTGGTCCACAGTGCGCTTGTCGGGGTCGTCGAGGTAGCGGTGCTCCCACCGGGCCAGCCCGACCGTCGTCCGGTTCACGATGGTCTCCGCGATGATCCCGTCGATCCCGTACCCGAGCCGCCGCCGCGCGGGCCAGCCCGCCGCCACCTCGGGCAGGCTCACCGCCGCCACCGTCACCTCGCCCAGTCGCAGCAGCTCACCCGCGAACAGCGCGTACTTGCTCGGATAGTGCCGGTACAGCGCGGTGGAGGTGATGCCGAGCCGGGCGGCGATGTCGTCCATGCTCACCCGGTGGTAGCCCTGCGCCGCGAATTCCGCGGCCGATACCGCCGCGATCTGGGCGCGCCGGTTCTTCGGCCGCCGCCGAACCGCCCGCGCGCCCGGCTCGGGGGCGGGCGTCCTCGCCCGGTTCACGACTGCGGCTGTTGCGCCAGCGGCGAATTCACCTTGTTCACCAGCCACCGGTCGCCGGACCGTTGCAGCCGCATCACCATCGACAGCTGGCCGGGGGCGGGCTTGCCCTGGGTGCCGAGGCTGGTGATGGTCTGGCCGATCACCACGATGGCTTCGGCGGAGTCGCGTTCGGTATTGCGGACCGCGCACTGCACGTCGGTGGCCTTGGACACGACCTGACCCTGGGTGAGCACGTCGCGCAGATCCTTGCTGGTGGCGTCGAATTGCTTGCGCCACTCGCCGGTCGCGCCGTCGAGGACGCCGGTGAAGTAGGCGTCGAGGTTCTTGGCGTCGTAGGTGGCCAGTATCGGCGCGTACGCGCAGGCCGCGGCCCGGGCCTGTTCCTGGGCGGCGAGCAGGTCCTTCTGCTCGGCATCGTGCCGGTAGAGCACGATGCTGGACCCGATCGACGCCGCCAGTGCGAGCACCACCGCGGCGCAGGCGGCGATGCGGCCGCGTGGGCCCAGCGTGGGCAGCGACGTCGTGCGCAGGCGTGACTTCCACGTGCGCCCGGTCGATGTCGGGGCGGCGGTGTCCGCGACGGCCGCGGCGGTCTCGGGCTCCGCGATCTCGGCGGCCGCGGTGTCGGTCTTGTCGAGATCGACGGGCACGGCCGGGGTCGCCTCGGGGTCGGAGGTCTCGTCCGGGTGCTGCTCGATGGTGTTGTCGCTCATGGGAAGTCTCCTAACGGGGGACAGGCTGGGACATTTCGTTGCCGGTGGCCCCCGGCGGTGTGGTGGCGCCGTTGTCGGGCACATCGGGTCGCGGCGCGTTGGCCGACCCGCGGACCTGCAGGGCCGGATCGCTGGTGACGCAGTAGTTGTAGAGCCGCACCCGGTTGTCGGCCTGGATATCGGTCGGTACCACCGGGATGGTCTGGTAGTCGCAGCTGGGCCGGGGCCATGGATCGACCAGGGTGTTGTACGCGCCGTCGTGCGCGGGCACGCCGAGCGCCTGCGATCCGGCGCGCAGAGCCGGGAAGAGCGCGGCGATGGCGGGAGCGCGCAGCTTGGCCGCGCGGGTGACGGCCACGAAGTTGGTCACCAGATTCGTGATGGGGTCCTGGGTTTCGGAGATGAACCCGGTGAGGGTGGCCAGCTGACCGGGACCCTGCCGGAGCAGTGTGCGCAATTCCTGGTCGGCGGAGGCGAACTGGTCGAACAGCACGCTGCCCGCCTTGGTCAGGGTGCCCAGGTCGGGCTGCGCGTGCTGGGTGGTGCCGGCGATGACCTCGAGATTCTCGATCAGCTGCCGGGTCTGCGGCAGCAGGTCGGTGAGGCCCGCCATGGCCCGGCTCAGCCCGGAGATCATGTTGCGCAACCGATCCGGTCCGCCGGCGAGGGCTTTGTCCAGCTCGTCGACGATCACGGTGAGCCGATCCGGGTTCATGCCGCCGACCAGGTCGCCGAGATTGCTGAACACCGACTGGATCTGCACCGGCACGCTGGTGCGCGCCCGCTCCACGAGTGACCCGTCGTGCAGGTAAGGCCCGGTGTCGGAGTCGGGACGGAAGTCGAGATACTGTTCCCCGGCCGCCGAGAGCCGACCCACGGCCACGGTCCCGCCCAGCGGAATCCGGGCACTGTCGTCGATCTCGGCGACCGCGGCCACCCCGTCCCCGGCGACGTGCACGTCGCTGACCTTGCCGACCCGGCTGCCCCGGAACGTCACGTCATTGCCGGGCAGCAGCCCGCCCGAGGACACCAGTTCCACGGTCACGGTATAGGTGTGCGGAATCGGATTGAACCGCAGCACATAACCGCCGATATAGCCCGACCCGAGGATCAGCACCACGATCAGCCCGAGATTGGCGATGGCGATCCGGCGCTGGACCACCCAGCGCCACAGCGGCGGATTCATCGATCCCCTCCCTGCTCCGGCTGCACGGGCTGGGTCTCGGGCTGACCCGGCTGCACGCCGGGCGGTCGCGGCGGGCTGGTGAGCCGGCCGAACACCTTCTCCAGGACCTGCGTCAGGCTGCCGATGAACTGCCCGGCGTCACCGAGTTCCGGCCACCGGCTACCGTGCGGATCGGTCAGCGCGCCCACACTCAGGTACGACACCGTCGCCGCCACCGCGAGAGCGGGCCCGCGCAGGCTGGCCATCAGCGACGGATAGATGGCGTGCAGCCCATCCAGCGCCCCGGTCAGCTGATCGCTCTGCGCGAAGCCGGACATCAGGGCCTGAATGCTGTTGAACAGTCCCACGAAGTCGCCGCCGGTGGTGGTGGCGAAGTCGCCGAGCGCGTCGGTGGTGGTCGCTACCTTGGTCAGCAGGTCCACGATCTGCTGATTGTTCTCCGTCAGCAGTCCGATCAGCGCCGGGAAGGTGTCCGCGGCCGCGCCGAGTTGCTCCTTGCGCCGGGCCAACTCACCCGAGAGCGAGTTCATCCCGCCGAGGACGGAGTCGATATCGCCGGTGCGGGCGTTGAGCGCGCCGATGGCGGCGGTCATCTCGGTGATCAGATGTGAGAGTTCAGGCGCGCGTCCGCCGAACATCGAGTTCATCTCGCCGGTGATCTTGGCGGCCTGATTGATGCCGCCGCCGTTGAGCAGCAGCGAGATCGACATCATGAGCTGCTCCACCGAGGCGCCCGCCGCGGTGTGGTCGGTGCCGATGGTGTCGCCGTCGCGCAGCGGGTCCCCGGCGTCGGCGGCCGACGGCAGCGTCATGGCCACGAACATGTCGCCGAGCGGGGTGGCCTGGCGCAGTTCGACCGTCGTGCCGCGCGGCAGCCGGATGTCCTCGCGGATCAGCATGCGCACGTCGGCCAGGAAGTTGGTGGTCGCGATCTTCGTGACCACCCCGATATCGGTGCCGCCGATCTTGACGTGCGCGTGGTCGGGCAGGTTCAGCGCGTCGGCGAAGGACGCGTGCACGGTGTAACCGGGTGCGCCCAGACCGGGTTTGGGCAGGGGGAGGCTGTCCACGGTGACCGCGCACCCGGTGGCGGTGAGCAGCGTGGCGGCGGTCAGGACTCCGCCGAGAGCCGTTGTGCGTAGTGTCATTTCAGATTCGTGATCCCCAGTAGTGCGGCGGTGATGCCGAAGTCGGGTCCGAAGTCGGCCACCTTGCCGGTGCGGCAGCCGTCCAGCCGCATCTGGATGCGCTCGCAGAAGGTGGACAGGATCTCGCCGTCGAGCACCGACTTGTCCAGCAGGCCATGCAGCCGCAGCGCCTGATGTTCGGTGCTGGTGGCATTGGCCAGGTTCTGGAACATGAGCGGACCGACGTCCACGATCTCGGTGAGGCCGCGGGCATTGGCGCGCATCTGATCGGTGATGGCCACGAAGCGGGTCAGCGCCCCAGCCAGCTGATCCTTGTTCTGCCCCACCAGGGTCGCGGTATTGGTGACGAAGTCGTCGAGCTGGCGGAGCACCGCGTCGATGCCGGGAGCCTGCTCGCCCATCAGGTTCACCAGGTCGGTGAGCCGGCCGCTGAAGTCGCGCACCGTCTGATCGTTGGCGGCGATGACCTGGGTGATGTCATTGAGTTTGACGATGGTGTTGGAGATCTGGTCCTTGTTGGCGAAGGTCACCTCGAACGCGCCCGACAGCTGGTCCAGGGTCTGGCGCAGTTTGTCGCCATTGCCGTTGAGCAGCGGGAACAGCACCCGGCTGGCCATCGGCCCGGTGGTGTTGTCACCTTTGAGCGCATCGCCGAGCTGGGAGAAGGTGGCCAGGATCCGATCCAGCTCGACCGGAACGCGGGTGCGCTGCAACGGAATATAGGCGCCGTCGGCGAGGGTCGGACCGTCACCGGTGTAGGCCGGAGCCAACTCCACGTGACGATTCGTGATCAACTGTGGATTCACCAGCGCCGCAATGGCATCCGCGGGAATCTTGACGTCCTTGTCCAACGACATGGTGACCTGGACGTAACTGCCCTTGGGCGTGACGGTTTCGACGGTCCCGATCGGAACCCCCAGCACCGCCACCTCATTGCCCGCGTACAGGCCCGCGACGCTCTCGAAATCCGCGGTGACCTTCATGCGCGCGCCCAGATACTCCTGGGGCAGCGAGCCGATCGAATCGGGCAACAGCCCGCACGCCGAGGTGAGCAGCAGCGCGCCGCACACCGCGGCCAGCCGGAATCGTCTGCGTGATCGCATCACTTGCACCCCTGCACGGCCTGCGCGAAGCACAGCCAGTTGTCCGGGAACAGCCACGGCGCGTACACGTTTCCGTACGGCCCGTCGCCGAGCACATTGTTGAATTGCCGCAAGGTCACCGGCATGATCTGGTACAGCCGGGCCAGGTTGTCCTTGTTCTTGTCCAGGCCCGCCGACATGGTGTTCAGGTCGGTGATGAGCGGCCCGAGCTGGTTGTTGTTCTCGAGTCCCATCTGCTGCAACAGCTTCGACAGCGAAGCCACATTGTCGAGCAGCTGTTTCAGCAGCGCCTGCCGCTTCTGCACCGCGCTGCCGATGGCCTCGCCGCGGGTCAGCAGCATGAGCACGCTGTTCTGGTTGTCCGAGGCCAGCTGCGAGACCGTGTCCATGCCCTTCAACAAGGTGTCCACCTCGTCGCGGCGATCGTTGATCACCTTGGCGAGCGCGCCCACGCTGTCGAGAGCCTGCACGGTCAGCTCGGGGGAGTTGCCCATCTGCTGGTCCACCAGGTCCAAGGCACTGCGCAGCTTCTGCGGATCCAGCTTCTCGACGCGTTCGAAGGCGTTCTTGTACTGCGGATCCTGCACCACCTTGCCCAGGTTGTAGGGCACCGAGGTGTGGTCGAGCTTGATCCGGTCGCCGAGCAGGGTCCGTCCGCTGCCGGGGGTGAGCTCCACGTGCAGGCGGCCCAGGATGGTGGACATCTTGATGGCGGCGCGGGCATCGTCACCGAGCGTGATCTCGCGCCGCACCTTCATGTCCACCAGCACCTTGCCGTTGTCCAGCTTCACGGTGCCGACCTGACCGACCTCGATGCCGGAGACATCCACTGTCGCGCCCGGCCGCAACCCGGCGGCCTGGGCGAACTCGGCGTGAATGGTCTTGTCGCCCACGTGCGCCTGCTCGATCAGGGTGGATCCGGCCAGCAGCGCCACCACGAATCCGGACGCGAACAGACCCAGCCGCAGCGGCCGGTTGGCCAGGAAGCCCGGGTAGCGAAGCCGCCTCATCGGCACACCTCCGAATGTGATTGGCCGCCGATCTGGTTGAACAGGCCCGGTGGCAGCAGCACGCCCCAT
This sequence comes from Nocardia sp. CA-145437, assembly GCF_050956485.1. NCBI lineage: Bacteria > Bacillati > Actinomycetota > Actinomycetes > Mycobacteriales > Nocardiaceae > Nocardia > Nocardia sp. CA-145437. The sequence goes on from NZ_CP191204.1 coordinate 3,403,355, forward strand.
AATGAGACGTCCAGGCTGCACAGGTACGCGTTGCCGTAGGCGCCGTAGCTGCTGAACCGCGCGACGCCATTGAGGACGTCGGGCAGTTCGACGGCCGCCTTGTCCAGCGACGCGCCATTGAGCAGCAGCAACGCGACACCGGCACTGGCGTCGGTCTGCGCGCGGGCCGCGCCGGGCTTCACCTGGGCCAGGATGCCCACCAGTGAATCCGTCGCGGTCGCAACGCGTTCCACGGACGATTTCAGCGTGCCGCCCTGCGCGTACAGCGCATCGGTGAGCGCTCGCGCCTGGGTGATCAGGGTTTCGAGCTCATTGCTGCGGTGGGCGAGGCCGGAGATGACGCTGCTGAGATTGCCGACCACCTGGCCCAGGATCTCGTCGCGCTGCCCGAAGGTTCCGGCCAGCTGCGCGGCCTGCGTCACCAGGGCGCTCAACGAGACGCCATTGCCCTGCAACGCCTGGATCAGGGTCTCCGACAGCGAGTTCACCTGATCGGGTTGCAGCACGCTGAACAGCGGCTCGAAGCCAGACAGCAGGGACGAGACATCGAAGGACGGCTCGGTCCGGTCGAGCGGAATCCGACCGCCGTCGGGCAGCGGTACGCCCGCCTCCTTGCCCGGCAGCAGCGCGATATAGCGCTGCCCGATCAGGTTCTGGTAGCGCACCAGGGCTTTCGTCGAGGTCGTCGGATGCTGCTCGGCCTCGATGCGGAAGTCGACCCGAGCGCGGTAGCCGTCGGTGAAATCGATCTTGTCGACCCGGCCGACGCGCACGCCCGCCATCCGGATGTCGTCGCCGACCCGCAGGCCCAGGACATCGGAGAACACGGCGGAGTAGGAGTTGGTGGAGCCGGGCACCGAACGTTGCAGGGTGGACCACATCGTGTAGGTGAGCAGGACCGCGACCGCCGCGAACAGGCCGAAGCCCGCCAAGGCTTTTCCGGACTTCACGACGCGCCTCCCGTCTCGGCCGGGACCAGGGCGCCGCCCGCGAGCAGAGGAGTCAGCAACAGCAGCTGAGCCGCGTCCGGCCGATGGCCGACGATCGCGGCGACCGCGTCGCTGCCGCGCAAGCCGGCGGGCTGAACGGCCTGGGGTGCGGGCTGGGTCGCGCCGGCCGGCGCCGTGAGCCCGGGAATCGCGGGCAGTCCCGGAATCGACGGAAGACCGGGAATGGCAGGCAGACCCGGAATCGCGGGTGTGGCCGCCGGTGTCGGCGCGGGACCGGCGGCATCGAGCCAGGTGGGCAGCTGCTGCTGCGGGAACTGTTGCGCCGGAGCGGTATCCGGCACTGTCGACCCGCCGCAGCGTGGTCCCGCGAGCTCCCCGTAGCGGGGGCAGTCCGCCGCCGTGTACTGCTGGAACGGCGTGAACGTCACGTCCATCCGCCACACCATCTGCTTCTTGGGCCCGAAGGTGAAGACGCCCTGCAACCGCTGCAGGGCGGTATTGAGATTGGCGATGGCGAACGGAATCGCCTGCGGGTCCTGGGCCAGACTGCCGAAGAGCTGGTTCAGGCCCGACACCAGGAACTTGCCGGAATCGGGATTGCGGGCGAAGAGCCCGTTCACCGTGTCCACCGCGCTGCCGCCATTGGTCAGCAGGCTGACCAGCGCCGCCCGCTGCTCGGTGAGGGTGCCCGCGGTGGTCACCGACTTGGCCAGGGTCCCCACCAGATCCGGGGCGGACTCGCTCAACGCGGTCGCCGCCCGGCCCAGATTGCCGAGCAGATCGCCGACGCCTTCGATCCCGCGCATCTCGGTGACCCAGCGGTCGAGCCGCTCCACCGTGGACCCGGGCACCCGGGCCGACGGATCCAGCGCCGCCGCCAGCGTCGACAGCACCCGGCCCAGCTTCTCGGGCTGAATATTGTTCAGCACGGCGCGCAGCACATTGAGGGTGCTCTGCAACTGGACCGTCGCGGTGCTGGTGTCCTCCGGAATGGTCGCGCCCGCGCGCAGCGTGTCCGTGGTGGGCGTGGTGTCGACCAGTTCGACCGCGGTCACCCCGAAGATATTGTTCGGGATCACCCGTGCCGCCACATTCGCCGGAATCGTGTTCGCCACCACCGGTTTCAGTGCGATGGCGGCTTCCTGCCGCTCGCCCTTGGCCACCACGGTGACGTCCTCGACGCGGCCGACGATCATGCCGCGGAACTTGACGTCGGCGTGGGCGGGCAGCCCGTCGCCGGTGCTGGTGAGCGCCGCGGTGACCGGGACCTTGTCCTCGAAGCGGCCGTTGTAGCGCAGGGCCAGCAGATACAGCAGCAGCGCCACCGTGGTGAGCAGCGCGAGTCCGGCCAGCGTGAGGTGGCGGGCCGTGGGGCCCCGCCCGCTGGGATCGAGAATCATCGATACACCTATCCCGAGATGCGGAAGCCGGGGTCGATGCCCCAGATCGCAAGGGTCAGAAAGAGATTGACGAAGACCATGACGACGATGACCATCTTGATGGCGCGCCCGGCCGCCACCCCGACGCCCTCGGGCCCGCCGGTGGCGACGAAGCCGTAGTAGCACTGGATGAACGTCGAGATCATCACGAACACCATGACCTTGAGCAGCGACCAGAACACGTCCGGTCCCAGCAGGAACTGGAAGAAGTAGTGGTCGTAGGTGCCGGCGGTGGTGCCGCCCAGGATCAGCACCGACAGCTTGGTCGCCAGGTACGCCACCGCCAGGCCCACGCTGTAGAGCGGGACGATGGTCAGCGTGGAGGCGATCATGCGGGTGCTGATCAGGTACGGAAGCGGGCGGATGGCAATGGATTCCAGCGCGTCGATCTCCTCGGAGATGCGCATGGCGCCCAACTGCGCGGTGAACCGGCACCCGGCCTGGATCGCGAACGCCAGGGTCGCGATGATCGGGGCCAGCTCCCGGGTGGTCGCGAAACCGGAGATCGCGCCGGTGAGCGGGCTCATGGTGAGCAGGTTCAACGCCGTGAACGACTCCATGCCGACGGTGATGCCGCCGAACCCGCACAACGCCACCACCACGCCGATGGTGCCGCCGCCCACCACCAGGGACCCGTTGCCCCAGCCGACATCGGCGGTCAGGCGCAGCACCTCCTGGCGATAGTGCTTGAGCACGAACGGAATCGCGATCAGGGCCTGGAAGAAGGTGATGACCTGATGCCCCAGGCGCTGATTGGCCTGCACCGGCGCCGACACCACGTTCGCGGCCAGGCGAACCGGTTTGAGCGCCGGGGGAGTGTAGGGACTGCCCATCTCACACCACCTTCGTCGGCAGCAGCGTGTTGTAGAGCTGGGTGAGCGCGATATTGGTGGCGAACAGCATGAGCGCCGAGCTCACCACCGCCGAGTTCACCGCATTGGCCACCCCGCCCGGGCCGCCGTGCGCGTGCAGGCCGATATCGCAGGCGATCACCGCGGTCAGCAGCCCGAAGATGGCGGCCTTGAGCACCGCGATCACCAGGTCGTTGGCCACCGCGAAGGACGCGAACGAGCCGATGAACGAGCCCGGCGTCCCCGACTGGGCGTAGACGTTGAACATGTAGGCCGTCGCGAAGCCCACGAACACGATGAAGCCGCACAGCAGCATGCTCACCAGCACCGCCGCCGCCAGCCGCGGCGCGACCAGCCGCCGCACCGGGTCGACGCCCATCACCATCATGGCGTCGATCTCCTCGCGGATCGTGCGCGAGCCCAGGTCGGCGGTGATGGCCGAGCCGACCGCGCCCGCGATCATGAGCGAGGTGACCAGCGGCGCGCCCTGGCGGATGATGCCGAGTCCGGCCACCGCGCCGATGAAGGTGGTCGCGCCGACCTGATTCACCAACGCGCCCACCTGGATCGACACCACCACCGCGATGGGGATGGCCACCAGCACCGTCGGCGCGGCCGACACGCTCGTCATGAACGCGCACTGTTTGATGAACTCGCGGTACGGGAACCGCCGCGACAGGATCGACACCACCAGCTGACGCAGCGCGTCCCGGCCCAGATCGACCTGCCGCCCCAGGGTTTCCAGGGACCGCTGCGGATGATCGCGCCACAACCGGCGGGCGCTCCGGCCGATCCGCTCCAGTTCGGAGGGTTCCGGTGCGCCGGAAGGTTTTTCGAGTGTCGTCATCAGGCCATGTCCTCGAGGTAGCTCTGCAACAGCATCAGCAGATACCCGGCCACCGAGAGACCGGCGGCCACGGTGCACAGCACGGCCACCCACAGGCCCACGCGCAGAACGGGATTCACTCGCATACGCCCACCGAGAATCTTGATCCCGATTACCAGGATGTCGATGAGCCAGACCAGAACCATCATCTACGTCATGCACACATTCGAGAAGGTGAGCACCGGCCAGCACACGATCGATCCGAGGAACGAGATGATCACGTCGAGGCCGTGCAACTGCTTCAGATGTGCGGTGTGGGTGAGCGTCCACACCACCCCCACCAGCCCGTAGGGAATGGCCAGAATGATCAGCGTCCCGAGGAATTCGGACACCTTCATCTCGTAGCCCAGTATGCGATCCAACCGTTTCAGCATCTTGCGAACGTCCTCTCACGTCCCCGCCCCGCGCCTCTGTGCACGAGCTGCCGCAGCGACGTATGTTACTCATGATTCTCGCGAATGGAAGAGAATCGAGAGATCTTCTTCGGGGATGGGATTGGGAAGATGCAACGTCTCACGCAGCGGTAATGCGGTAACACGGGCGGCCTTAAGTTACTTTCTATTCCCCTCTTGAATCCGAGACCGCGCTGCGGAATCCTCGGTAACATAGCCCGCGCCCGATCGAAGGAGATCCATGACCATCGCGGCACCGCAGCCGGCCGGCGACGCCACCCTCACCCTCGAGCAGACCCGCATCCACATCCCCGGCGTGCACCGCGCCGACACCAAACGCCCGCCGAAACTCGAGGACGCGCTGGACTTCTGGCAGTTCTCCGGCGCGGCCGCCAATGTCGCCATGCAGATGGCGCGACCCGGCGTCGGGCACGGCGTGGCCGACAGCAAGGTGCACTCCGGGGCGCTCATGGTGCATCCGTGGAAACGGTTGCGCACCACCGCGTCCTATCTCGCGGTCGCCATCCTCGGCACGCCCGAGGAGAAGGTCGCCTTCCGGGAGGCGGTCAATGTCGCCCACCGCCAGGTGAAGTCCGAACCCGGGGCCGCGGTCCGCTACAACGCCTTCGACCGCGACCTGCAACTGTGGGTCGCGGCCTGCCTTTACATCGGCTTCGAGGACTCGTATCAGCTGCTCAACGGGAAGATGAATCCCGAACAGGCCGAGGCGTTCTACTCCACCTCCGCGCCCCTGGGCACCACCCTCCAGGTCACCGACGAGATGTGGCCCGCCACCCGCGCCGAATTCGACGAGTACTGGGTGCGCGCGTGCGAGCAGGTGGCGGCCGACGAGAAGATCCGCGCCTTCATCGACGACCTGCTGCACCTGCGCATGATCCACTGGTATCTGCGGGTGATCTTCGGCGGTCTGCTGCGCTTCCTCACCGTCGGCTACCTGCCCCCGTACTTCCGTGAGCAGCTCGGCGTGAACTGGTCGGCCGCCGACCAGCGTCGCTTCGAGCACCTGTTCGTGTTCGTGGGCTTCGTGAACCGTTTCATTCCCCGATTCATTCGCAACGCGGGCACCCGGAGCATGATGGCGAACGTGCGCCGTCGGCTGCGGGTGCACAAGGCGTTGATCTGATCGCCCGGTCGCTCAGGCGGTGACCGGCCGGGACAGGTCGTACACGGTGCTGCCGCCGACGGTGAGCGCGGTGAAGTGGGACTTCACCCAGTCCGAGATCTGGGAGCCGCTCGAATCGGCGTTGCCGCCCATGACCATTCCGCCGTCGATGAAGTAGCGAACCTGACCGGCGGACACATAGGTCTGGAACCGCGCCAGGGTGGGGGAGTCGTCACTACCGGTGAAGCCGCCGATCGCCATGACCGACTTGCCGGAATTCAGGGCAAGGCTCGCAGCCGAACCCGCCCCGATGGTCGCGGCCGCCCAGCGAGCGTCGGTGTGCTCGAGCAGGGCCACCAGCTCGGTATTGTTCGCCGACGCGAACATCGGGCCGCGCCCGTCGCCTGGCGCGCCGTCGCCTGTGCCGCCTTGCTGGACCGGAATCACGTCGGTCGGCCCGGTCGTGATCTCGCCGCTCGGGGCGGCCCGATCCCCTTCGGGCGCTGCGCCGCTCGTGCCGCCCGGTGGCGTGAAGCGCTCGCCGTCCCCGCCTGGAGCGCCGCCAGGGCCGAAACTCTGGCTGGCGGCGGGTCCGGACAGCGGATTGCCGCCACTGTGCGGATGAGCTGCGGTCGAGACCGCCCAAGCGCTCGCGCCGCCGAGGCCGAACAGCGCGCCCGCCAGAGCCAGGACGGCGGCGTAGCGGCGAGACTCGCGGGTACCAGCGACCACGGCCAGCGCCACCAGAATCGAACCGGCCAGCACTGTCCAGCGCAGCCACGGCAGCCAGTCCGGTGTGCGGTTCAGCAGCACGAACGACCACGCGCCGGTGCCCGCCGCCATGACCGCCAAGGTCAGGCGCGCGGCGGGATGGGCCGCGCGCGACCACAATTCGCGCACCGACACGGCGACCAGCGCGCCGATCGCCGGGGCGAGGGCCACGGTGTAGTACGGGTGCACGATGCCGCCCATGAACGAGAAGGTCGCTCCGGTGATCAGCAGCCAGCCACCCCACAGGACGAAGGCCGCCCGGGTGCGGTCGGTGCGCGGCGCCCGGCGGGTGAGCCAGAGCCCGGCGGCCGGCCCGATCAGTGCGGCCGGGAGCAGCCAGGAGATCTCGCCGCCCATTGCCGAGTTGAAAAGCCGTGTGATGCCCGAAGATCCGCTGAACCCGGCGAATCCGGACATGCCTTCGGGCAGGTCGCCGCCGGGGCCATGGGAACCCATATTGCCGCTGCCGCCGAAGATGCGGCCCAGGCCGTTGTAGCCGACCGCCAGCTGCCAGAGGCTGTTGTCGGTGGAGCCGCCGATGAACGGCCGGGAATCCGCGGGCCACCAATCCACGAGGGCGATATACCACCCCGCCGATGCCATGACGGCGACGCAGGCCAGGATCAGTGCCCGGATTCGCTGCCGCAGTGGACCGTTCGCGGCGATCAGGAAGGCCAGGCCCAGCCCGGGCAGGATCAGGAACGCCTGCATCATCTTGGTGAGGAAGCCGAACCCCACCGCCGCGCCCGCGAGCATCAGCCAGCCCGTCGGCGCGGACCACACCCGGTCGCCCGTGGCCTGAATGGCGCGCACCGTGCAGTAGGCGGCCGCGACGAGCAGCAGCACCAGCAGCGCGTCCGGATTGTCGAAGCGGAAGACCAGCACCGCCACGGGTGTCAGACCCGCGATCGCACCGGCCAGCAGCCCGGCGCCCGGCCCGCTCGAGCGACGCACGGTGGCCGCGAGCAGCCCGACCGACGCGACACCCATGAGGGCCTGCGGCAGCAGCACGGACCACTGGCTGAAGCCGAGCAGCTTCCCGGACAATCCCATCACCCACAGCGCCGCGGGCGGCTTGTCCACCGTGATGGCGTTCCCGGCGTCGAACGACCCGAACAGCAACGCCTTCCAACTCCGCGACCCCGCCTGGGCGGCCGCCGAGTAGTACTCATTGGCCCAACCCGAGTTCGTCAGATCCCACACATAGAGCACCGCGGTCACCGCGAGCAGTCCGAGCAGACCCGGCCGCGCCCAGCGGGGTTGTCCAACCGGCCCGAAAACCAGCCGGGCGAACCGTGTTTCACCCCGCCCGCCTTCGCCCCCATCCGGTCGGTCCGCCGCGGCCACCTCCGGCCGCCACACTGTCGATGTCATATCCCGTCCCTTCGCTCACCGCGACACCGTGATCGCGGCGCGGTCGTCGCAGCCGATCCTGTTCGCCGCGGCTCGGGGCGAATGGCGTGCGAATCTGGGAGTCCGCTGGGAGCGCGGTGTGGACTCGCGACAGCGGCTTGCGAGGCCGAGCGATGGTGGTGCGCAGCTCTGGCACCGACGAGGTGCGTGGGCCGGGGGGCGCTCCACACGGATCCCCGCGTCGGGTGGCGACCGGTGCCAGAGGTCTGGCTGGTGGGCCGCGGCGTGGTGTCGCCGGTCGACCACCACTCACGCCCGGCCGCCGGTCGATGCGATCCGGCCCGCCGCCTGGCGCGGGTCGGGGTTCGTGGTGGCCGGGATCGGTGCCGTGGGCCGGTGCCGGCCGGAATCGGCGCGCGGCGACGCGGCTTCTCGAGTTCGCCGGAGGTTCGGCGCCTACTGTCGGGGCGGTTCGCGCGGCGGCGCGGCGGAAGGGAGATCGGCGTGGGCCGTCGACGGGCTGTGTTTAGGTGGGTTCGTGCGTGATCGAGCGGTCGCCTCCCCCTCCGCCGGCGCCGATGCGGGGCGTCGTTTCCCCAGGCTGCGGCGGTGGACGCTGCGGACCCGGCTGCTGGTGTCGGTGCTGGTGATCGCCACGGCGGGGCTGGCCGCGTTCGGGGTGCTCACCCAGGCGATGCTCGGCCGCTCCGAATTGGCGCGCATCGATGGACAGTTGAACGCGGTCGCGGGGGATCTGGCCACCGAGAGCCGTCCGCCCCCGCCGCCGCGGCCCGACGAACCGGTGAAGGACCTGCCCTCGACCTTCCAGATCCTGTTCTTCGACAGCACGGGCGCTCCGTCGGGGCAGATCGGTGTCGGTGGCGTCGAGTTGTCGTTGCCCGCGATGAACAAGGCGGCAGTCGCCGCGCGCGGCGACCGGATCTTCGAGGTGAACGACTCGCACGGGTCGCCCTGGCGGGTGCGGACGGTGGTGCAGCCGCCGAGCCGGATGCAGCCGCAGGGGGCGACGGCGGCCGTGGTCATGCCCTTGGACGGTTACTACGCGACCGCTCGGGAATTGCGGACCATCGAAGTGATCTCCGGAGTGGTGCTGGTGCTGGTGATGGCCGCCGTGGCGACCTGGGTGGTGCGGGTCGGGCTGCGGCCGCTCTCGCGGATCGAGCACACCGCCGAGGCCATCGCGGCCGGAGATCTGGATCGGCGGGTCGAGCACACCGACGATCACACCGAGGTCGGGCGGCTGGGGGCCGCGTTCAACGTGATGCTCGAACGGTTGTCGACCAGCATGCGACGGCTCGGGGAATCCGAGGCGCGGATGCGGCTGTTCGTGGCCGACGCCTCGCACGAACTGCGCACCCCGCTCACCTCGATCCGCGGGTACGCCGAGCTGTACCGGATGGGCGGCGCCGCGAATACCGGCCAGGTCGCCACCATGATGCGCCGCATCGAGGACGAGGCCGCGCGCATGGGACTGCTGGTCGAGGACCTGCTGCTGCTCGCGCGCCTGGACGAGCAACGCCCGCTGGACCTGACCGACGTCAACCTGTCCGCCCTCGCCGGGGACATCGTGCGCGACGCGCTGGCCCGGCAGCCGGAACGCGTTGTGCGGCTGCGGCTTCCCGACGGCGCCGTGCGCGTGGTGGGGGACGAGCATCGGCTGCGGCAGGTGCTAACCAACCTGGTCGGCAACGGGCTCGTGCACACACCCGCCACGGCCGAGATCGACATTCGGATCGCCATGGGCACCGTGCCGGACGCGGCCGGAGTGGTCGCCGCCGCCGGGGCCGACCTGCGGGCGGGTGGTCCGGCGGTGATCGCGGAGATATCCGACACCGGCCCCGGCATCCCCCTCGAACAGGCCGGACACGTCTTCGACCGCTTCTATCGGGTCGACGAATCCCGCTCGCGCGCAGGCGGTTCCGGGCTGGGACTGGCCATCGTGGCCGCCGTGCTGACCGCGCACGGCGCGCGGATCGAACTGCTCACCCGGTCTGGGGCAGGCGCGCTCTTCCGCATGGTGTTCCCGCTTCCGGACCAGTCCGGACCCGAGGCCGCCGGTTCACAGGAAACGCCCAGCTGACACCGAGCTTGCCCGGTGGGCCCCGCCCCGAGGATGGCCCGTATGACACAGAGCGGCGCGAGTGCGCGCACGAATCCGGTGCGGGAGCGCCTAGGGTGACCAGCGTGAGCGATCGCGCCGCGACCCCGGCGGCGACCGTGCTGGTCGTCGACGACGAGCCGTACATTCTCGACCTGCTCTGTTCCGCACTGCGGCTGAGCGGGTTCGACGTCAGCTCCGCCGTCAGCGGCCGGGGCGCGCTGGAAGCCGCGACCCGGCGGCCGCCCGACGTCATGATCCTCGACGTCATGCTGCCCGACCTCGACGGTTTCACCGTCGCCCGCAGGCTGCGCGCCGCGGGCAGCGAGGTGCCGGTGCTGTTCCTCACCGCCCGCGACGCCGTCGAGGACCGCATCGCCGGACTCAGCGCCGGCGGCGACGATTACGTGAGCAAACCGTTCAGCCTCGAGGAAGTCGTGCTGCGTCTGCACGCCATCCTGCGCCGCACCAAGCCCGCCGATGACGACGCGCCCGAGCGGCTGCGCTTCGCCGACCTGGAACTCGACGCTGACACCCACCGGGTGTTCCGGGGCGGCGAACTGATCTGGCTGTCCGCCACCGAATTCAAGCTGTTGCAGTACCTGATGCTCAATGCGGGCAAGGTGGTGAGCAAGCGGCAGATCCTCGACCGTGTGTGGCAGGCCGAGGAAGGACGAGCCGACCGAGTGGTCGAAACGTTCGTCAGCCAGCTGCGGCGCAAGATCGATACCGACCATCCGCCACTGATTCACACGGTGCGCGGCGTCGGATACACGCTGCGCGACTCCCCCTAGCGCCGCGTCGCCGGGCCGGCGCAACGGCGACGACCCGCTCGACTTTCGGGCTCGCGCAGACACGCCGCGGAATCGGATTCGGTGCGAACTCCCTTGTGGCACTGCAAAGATCTCGGATCGCCGCTCCGCATCGAACGCCTCGTGACATCGACCGCACTGCTCATGAGCGGCTCTCCCATGCCTCGAGATATCCCGCGAAAAGGGGATTGCCCGGCGCATCGCGGTGGGAGGATTGCCTGTGTGGACCATGCCGTTTCCGGCGTCGTCGAGGTCTCGTCATCCTCGGCCCTTTCGCCACGTCAGGCATTCGAACAGTGGGAAGCCCTGATGTCGGACGCGGTCGCGCCGACCGCCATCGAGCCATTGCGCACCGGTCACTGGCACGGCCGCGTGGTATCGACCCAATACGACGGATTCTCGGTGTCGCGCATGCAGGCCAGTGCGCAACGCGCCCTGCGGACACCGAAGATGGTGGCGCGGACCACCGGTGACTTCCTGCTCGTGAATATCGTTCTGAAAGGGACGAATTGGACCGAGCAGGGCGGCCGTACCGCCGAATCCAAGCCCGGAACCATCGCATTCTTCGACAGCGGCCTGCCGCTCGAGAGTCGCACCACCGACAATTGCCTATCCACCCTGATTCGCGCCCCGATGCGGCAGGTCCTCGAGCACTCCGGCCTCACCCGTGAACAGCTGCCCACCGCCACCGCTGTCCCCGCCACCGGAGCCCTCGGCGTGGTCACCGGCTTCTTCCGCAATCTGGCCGAACTCCCCGCCGACGACATCGCCCGCGCGGTCACGGTATTCGGCGGTGACGCCGCCGGCATGATGGCCTCGGCCCTGCTGCTGTCCACCGGTACCGGCGCCCCCGCCCCGTCGGATTCGCTCTACACCCGTCAGCAGGTTCTGGCCTACATTCGCAAGAACTTCACCAATCCGGACCTGACGGTCGACGAGATCGCCCACGCCTGCCTGCTCTCCCGCCGCACCCTCTACCGGGTGTGCGAGGGTTTCGGTGAGCCGGGCGCGCTGATCCGCCGCACCCGAATCGCCCACGCCCGCCGCCTGATTCGCGCCGATCGCACCCGCTCGCTGGCCGCGGTCGCCGCCGCCTGCGGATTCTCCACCGACCGTCACTTCTACCGCGCCTTCCGCGAGGAGACCGGTCTGACCCCCGGCCAGTTCCGCGACCAGCTCGGCCCAGCGCGCTAGCGGCGGCCGTTGACACCGCTCCTGATCCGAGTGACGGGGCCGCGGGCGCACCAGGACCATGGCCGTCGTCACACTGCCGGCTTCGATGTGGTCGTTCGCTCACCGCGAAGTCGTCGGGCGACCGGGTGCGCGGGTGGCGGAGTGCGGACGATCGACGATAGCGTGTGGCTATTAACAGGTCTCGTGTCCGGTTCGGCGTTCGGCCCGGACGGCGCCAACAGCGATACGCTGGAATTTCGAGCGGAGGGAGTGAGCGTGAACGAGAATCCCGGCACCGCCCTGCCTTCCGGCACCGACACGGAACCGGCGACGCGGGGCGACGCGGTGGCACGTCTGATGGACGAGTTCGGACCGTCCGCGGACCGCGGCACGGTCGAGCGCATCCTCGACGGTTCGCTGGACCATCTCACGGCCATCGGGCTGCCGGCGGAGCGGCTGCCCGTACTGGCCGAGCGGTTCGCCCGCGAGCGGCTCACCGCCCTGGCCCGTACCCGGGGGCACGGCGCCCCGACCGGGCCCACGGTCCTGTTCGTCTGCACCCAGAACGCCGGGCGCTCACAGATGGCGCTCGGATTCTTCACCAGCATGGCCGGGCGGCAGGCCGCCGCGTGGTCGTGCGGCTCGGCCCCGAGCGCGGCGATCCACCCGCTGGTGATCGCGGCCATGGCCGAACGCGGCGTGGATATCGCCGACGAATTCCCGAAGCCGTGGTCCGACGAACTGATGCGGGCCGCCGATGTGGTGATCGACATGGGCTGCGGTGACGACAACCCGATCATCGGCGGGCATCGGTTCGAGCAGTGGCCGCTGCCCGACCCCGCCGGGGGCGGGATCGAGGAGATCCGCGCCATTCGCGACGACATCGAGCAGCGGGTGCGCCGGCTCGTCGCCAACCTCGGGCTGGCGGCCTGAGGTCTTTACGCCGGGTGTCGCGCGGACTCTAGGACAGCTCCAGCGTCGCGGCCGTGAAGCGCCACAGGCGTTCCGCGGCCAGGTCGACCGCGGGCCGGGGGTGGGTGCGCAGCTGCTGGCCGATGCCGTGGCGTAGACCGCCGATCACGTACGCGCCCCCGCTGTCGGGGTCGAGATCGGCGGGGATCTCGCCGGTGGCCTGCCCACGCCGGAGATTGGCGGCCGCGGCATCACCGAGATTGCGGATGTAGACGGCCTCGATCTCGGTGAGACCCGGATCGGGGGCGGCGCGATTGAGGAGCAGCGCCGCGAGCGGGTGGTCGAAGTGGTAGGCCACGAAACACTGCGTGCGGGCGCGTTCGCGGGTGGCCCAGTCGCCGTCGGGAAGGCGATCGTCGGCGATGGCCCGGCTGAGTCCTTCGTAGAAGTCGTCCCAGATCGCCGCCAGCAGACCGACTTTCGAGCCGAAGTGGTGATAGAGCGCGCCGGTGCTCAGGCCGGTGCGGCGGGTCAGCGCGCTCAGCTCGAGCAGTCCGTTGGCGTGGACCAGTTCGTCGCGCGCGGCGTCGAGAAGTTGTTGACGTCCGATCGGTGCTCGTGCCACAGTCGGAGGATAACAGAACTCAGTTATGTAAAGGATGGCCCGATGAGCACGAAGGTGACCTCGCTACGGGATCTCGACGGCGATCTGGCCGGAACCTATCGGCGCACCGGCAGCAGCGGCGCGAGCGTGGACCCGGCGGTGGTCGACGCGGATCTGGCCGCGCTCGAGCGCGACGGCTACGTCATCCTGCCCGACCTGCTGACGGCGGCCGAACTCGACGAGATCCGGGAAAGCGTTGCGCCACTGCTGGATCGGAGTGGACGCAACAACTTCGAGGGCCATTCCACCCAGCGCGTCTACAGCGTGCTGAACAAGACGCGATCCTGCGACCGCATCGCCGACCACCCGCGCGTGCTGGCGCTGCTGGACCGGCTGTTCATGCCCAACTATCTGCTGTCCATGCTGCAGGTGATCAATATCCAGCCCGGCGAAGCCGCGCAGATGCTGCACACCGACGACGGCTTCTACCCGCTGCCGCGGCCGCGAAAGGCGTTGGGGGCGGCGACCATCTGGGCCATCGACGACTTCACCGCCGATAATGGCGCCACCGATATGGTGCCGGGCAGCCACTTGTGGGGCGACGAACTCCCCGACGAATCCACGCCGCGGGAACCGATCGTGATGCGGGCCGGTAGCTGCGTATTCTTCGGTGGCACCCTGTGGCACGGCGGCGGCGCGAATCGGTCCGCGAATCCGCGGCTCGCGCTCACCGCGCAGTATTGCGAGCCGTGGCTGCGCCCGCAGGAGGCGTTCACCCTGTCGATGACCCGCGATACCGTGCGCGCGGTCTCCGAGGACATTCGCCGGATGCTCGGCTACAGCATTCATCCGCCCTTCATCGGGCAGGTCGACGGCATGCATCCCAAGCGCCTGCTGGAACCTGGCGCGCCGGCGCTGTAGCGGCTATTTCGCGAGCTCGTGAGCCAGCTGCACGGCGGCTTTCATATCCGGCGCGTACCCCACTCGCCATTGCAGCCGGTCGATCGGCGTCACCGACACCTTGTAGCGGTGTTCGTCCACCCGCTCGAATTTGACCGTGACCGATTCGCTCAGTGGGGCGGCGTGCGTAACCATTGCTTCTCTCCTCACCCTGCGCGGACGTCGGGGGGCGGTGGAAACATATTCACGGCGTGGGAGCGGGCTGCTGCTTGCTCTCAGTTAACTGTAGGAAATTCCACGCCGTGTGGATACGGACAAAGGTTACATTCTCGGCGCGACCGGAGAACGGTCGCGCCGAGCGTGCTGCGAGTGTCGCCGAGGGGGTCAGCCGTTGCGGCGACGGCGGGGCGCGCCGCCCGTACGCGGGTACCCGGAGCGGCCGCCCGCGGTGTCGGAAGCGCTCTGGCCGTGGTCACGCTGACGGGCCGGCGCCGCGGCACGGCGATCCGACCGGGCGCGCGACGCGGGCTTGCCGCCCGTCTCGCCGCCGCGGGAGCCGTGACCCGACGCCGCGGGAGCACCCGAGGCCGTGCGCGGCTTGCCGGAGGCCCGCCCGCCGGTGCGTCCACCGGGGCGGCCGTCCTTGACGGTCTCGTGCTTGCGGTCGGCCGGGCGGTCGCTGCGCACCTCGTCGCCACGGCCGCCGGACGTGCGCCGGCGCGGCGCGGCGGGCTTGTCGCCCACGGGGCGGGTGCGCTGACGGGGCTGACGCGTACCGCGCGCGGGAGCCGCGGCCGCCTCGCCGCGGGCCGGGGCGGTATCGCCGCCGGAGACGGGAACCAGCGCGGCGACCTCGCCGACCAGCTCGCGCACCTGCGGGGAGTCGGGCGTCACCGACTGCGGGGAGACGGTGATCTTGGCCTTGCGCATGAGCGCGGCCATATCGCCGCGCTGATCGGGCAGCACCAGGGTGACCACATCACCGTCATTGCCCGCGCGCGCGGTGCGACCGGAACGGTGCAGGTAGGCCTTGTGCTCGGCGGGCGGATCGACGTGCACGACCAGTTCCACGCCGTCCACGTGCACGCCGCGCGCGGCCACATCGGTGGCGACCAGGACCTTGGCCGCGCCGGAGGCGAAGGCCGCCAGATTGCGGTCGCGGGCGGGCTGGGTCAGGTTGCCGTGCAGGTCCACGGCCGGGATGCCGGCGGTGGTGAGCTGGCGGGCCAGCTTGCGGGCCTGATGCTTGGTGCGGGTGAACAGGATCCGCCGCTCCGTGCCGGACGCGAGGCGGTGCACGACCGCGCGCTTGGCGTCGTTGGTGGGCACCTCGAACACATGGTGGGTCATGGCGGCCACCGGCGAATTCGCTTCGTCGACTTCGTGTTTCACCGCGTTGGGCAGGAACCGGTTGACCAGCTTGTTGACGCCGTTGTCGAGGGTGGCCGAGAACAGCAGGCGCTGGCCGTCGCTCGGGGTGGCGGCCAGGATCCGGGTGACACCGGGCAGGAAGCCCAGGTCGGCCATGTGGTCGGCCTCGTCGATGATGGTGATCTCGACATCGTCGAGGCTGATCAGGCCCTGCCGCATGAGGTCCTCGAGGCGGCCCGGGCAGGCGATGACGATGTCGACGCCCTTCTTCAGCGCCTGCACCTGCCGGTGCTGGGACACGCCACCGAAGATCGTGGTCACCGACATGCGGTACGCGGCGGCCAGCGGCTCGAGGGTGGCCGCGATCTGGGTCGCCAACTCGCGGGTCGGCGCGAGGACCAGCCCGGCGGGGTGATTCGGCGCACACGGCTGCGGGTCCCGGCCCAGCATGTCGATCATCGGAATGGAGAACGCCAAGGTCTTTCCGCTGCCGGTCTTTCCGCGTCCGAGCACGTCGCGCCCGGCCAGGGTGTCGGGCAGGGTGTCGGCCTGGATCGGGAACGGCTCGGTGATACCGGCACTGGTGAGGGCGCGGATCAGCGGCTCGTGCACACCGAGCGCGGCGAAGGAGGTGGGGGCGGAAGTCATCGGAGCTGCAGTGCCTTTCGGGCATCGGGGGCGTGCCCGAGCCGTGCGGCGGACATCGGGTCCGCGCCGGGGGCACAAGGTGGCGAGATTGCCAGTGGGCAAAATCGATCGCCGTAAGGAAAGCTAAGCCGCGCAGTGGGGGCTGCTTGGGAGTTGTAGCGATCTACGACGCTGGTGTGACGGTTCGCACCGGCACAGCCATGATCAACAACGTGTTCGCTGGAAGTCTACCCGGCCTCGAAATCGGTCCGGTACGCGGGGAGTGCGGGCAGCGGCGGCAGCGGTCGGGCGTGCAGCCAGGCATCCCAGAGCGGTCGCAGCGTCTGGTTGCTGTAATGCCCGGCCAGGTCGGTGAATTCGTCGGTGCCGACCGAGGCGTGCCGGTACCGCGCGGTCCAGGCGCGCAGCAGGTCGAAGAAGGCAGAGTCGCCCAGCTGCAGGCGCAGGGCGTGCAGGGTGAGCGCGCCGCGCTTGTAGACCCGGTCGTCGAACATGAACTCCGGGGTCGGGTCGGCGAGCAGGATGTCCTGCGGCAGCCGCGCCAGGTTGCGGTGCGCGGTGCGGGCCAGCTGATCGGCCGACGGGCCGCCCGAGGCCGCGGACCAGATCCATTCCGCGTAACAGGCGAAACCCTCGTGCAGCCAGATGTCGCGCCACTGCCGGATGGTGAGGCTGTTGCCGAACCACTGGTGCGCCAGCTCGTGCGCGACCAGTCGCTCCGAACCACGTTGCCCGTCACAGTGATTCGCGCCGAACACCGAAATGCCCTGGGCCTCGATGGGAATCTCGAGGTCGTCGTCGGTGACCACCACCGTGTACGCCTCGAACGGGTAGGGCCCGAACAGTTCGGTGAAGACCTCCATCATGCGCGGCTGGCGCGCGAAGTCGTGCTCGAAGGGCAGGCGCAGCCGCGGCGGCAGCACCGCCTGCATGGGGACCGATCCGCGCGGCGCGTCGATCCGCTGTTTGCGGTAGTGGCCGATCTGGATGGTCGCCAGGTAGGTCGCCATGGGTTCGGGCTGCTCGTACACCCAGGTGGTCTGGCTGGCCTTGGTCTGCTTGCGCACCAGGGTGCCGTTGGCCTGCGCGTAGTACGGGGAGTCGGTGGTGATCGAGATCCGGTAGCTGGCCTTGGAACTGGGGTGGTCGTCGCAGGGGAACCAGGAGGCCGCGCCATTGGGCTGGCTGGCCACCAGGGCCCCCTCGGTGAGCTCCTCCCAGCCGACCTCGCCCCATGGACCGCGCACCGGCGTGGGCGGGCCCGCGTACTGCACGGTGAGTACCAGCGCGCCGCCCGCCGGGATGCGCTGGCGCGGGGTGATCACCAATTTGCCGCGCTGGTGGACGTATTTGGCGGGCTTGGCGCCGTTCACCAGCACCTTGGACACCGACAGCGCCTGGGACAGGTCCAGCGCGAAGCGATCTCGCGCGCCGGTGGTCACCGCCGTGATGTCGGCGCGCCCGGCGAGCCGGTTGCTCGAGACCTTGTAGACCAGTTCGAGGTCGTAGCGCGAGACCCGGTAGCCGCGATTCCCGTTCTGCGGCAGGTAATCGTCGATGGGTTCGTCGATCGGATTCACCATCAGCGGCTCCCGTCCGGCCAGGGTGCGATCGGGTTGCCCCACCAGCGGGTGGACGGCGGGACGCTGTCGCCCCGCATGACCAGCGAGGCGGGCCCGATGGTGGCGCCCGCGCCGATCACGCTGGCGGGCAGGGCGACACAGTGCGGACCCAGGGTGGCGCCGGGGCCGAGGGTGACGGTGTCCATGGCCATGATGCGGTCGTGGAACAGATGGGTTTGCACCACGCAACCGCGTTCCACGGTCGCGCCGTCGCCGAGTGTCACCAGGTCAGCCTCCGGAAGCCAATAGGATTCGCACCATACCCCGCGGCCTATTTTCGCGCCGAGTCCACGCAACCAGACATTCAGGACAGGCGTTCCGGTGGCTGCCCGCGCGAACCACGGTGCGGCGACATGCTCGACGAAGGTGTCGGCCACCTCGTTCCGCCACACGAACGAGCTCCACAGCGGATGCTCCTCGGCGCCGATCCGGCCCACCAGCAGCCATTTCGCGATGACCGAGGACGCGCCCGCGACCGCGCCCGCGGTCAGCAGCACCAGGCCGCTGAGCAGGGCGGTGGGCAGGTGACCGAGGGTCTGGGCCAGCCAGGCCAGGGCGAACAGCACGCCGAGCCCGATGGCGAAGGTCACCAGCACCGGGATCAATCGGCAGGTCTCCACCACCGCGCGGGCGATCCGCAGCCGGGCGGGCGGGTCGAAGGTGCGTGCGGTGTCGGCGGTTTCGGCGGCGCGGCGCAATCGGATGGGTGGGCTGCCCAGCCACGACGATCCCGCCTTCGCCTTCGACGGCGCGGCCGACAGCACCGCGACCAGGCCGTTCTTGGGGACGCGACGGCCCGGCGCGGTCATGCCGGAGTTGCCGAGGAAGGCCCGCTTGCCGACCTTGGCCTCACCGATCCGCAGCCAGCCGCCGCCCAATTCGTAACTGGCGACCATGGTGTCGTCGGCCAGGAACGCGCCGTCGGCGACCACGGTGAACTTCGGCAGCAGCAGCACGGTCGAAACCTCCACGCGCTTGCCGACCTTCGCGCCCAGCAGGCGCAGCCACACCGGGGTCAGCAGGCTGGCGTAGAGCGGGAACAGGAAGGTGCGCGCGGAATCCAGCAGGCGTTCGGTGGCCCACGCCTGCCAGCCCTGGCGGCTGCGCACCGGGTGATGGCCCTCGGTGAGCCCGATGGCCAGCAGCCGCACCGACACGATGGTGACCGTCGCGTACACGCCCAGGACCAGCAGCATGGCGACCGGCAGCATGGCGAACGCGCGACCGAAACCCGCTGTCAGCGTCTGGGTGTCGCGAATCCACCAGGCGATCAGCAGACCGCCGCTGCCCAGCGCCAGGATCGGCACCGAGGCCAGCAGCATGGAGGTGATGCCGAAGATGGCCACCCAGTGTGGGGCGCGCGCGGGCGTGGCGTCGGGCCAGCGGTGCTGGGCCCGGCCGACTTTCACCGCGGGCGAGCCCGCCCACTCCTGTTCGGCCTTCACCTTGCCCGACACCGACGAGCCGGGCGCGATCTCGGCATTGCGGCCGATCTTGGTGCCGGGCAGCAGCATCGACCGCGCCCCGACCACCGCGCCGGGACCGATCTCGATCGGGCCGATGTGCACCACGTCGCCGTCGATCCAATACCCGGCCAGGTCGACCTCGGGTTCGACGCTGCAGCCGTCGCCGAGCCGCAGCATGCCGGTGACCGGCGGCAGGGTGTGCAGGTCGACGCCCGTGCCCACGGTCGCGCCGAGCGCTCGGGCGAACGGCACCATCCACGGTGCGCCGGACAGGTTCTCCGCGCCGCTGGCCTCCGACAGCCGCACGGCCGTCCACAGTCGCAGGTGCACGAGACCACCGCGCGGGTAGGTGCCGGCCGCGACGCCGCGCAGCAGCAGCCGGGACCCGGCGACGCACAGCGCCATCCGGCCGGGCGGGGAGATGAACAGGACGAACGCCGCCAGAGTCCACCACCAGGAGAGGTGCGGCAGCCACGGCAGCGAGCCCGACCAGGCGGCGATATTGCCGACCGTGGCCAGCCAGGTCAGCCATTGCAGACCGGTGAGGGTGGTGAGCGGGATCGTGGCGAGCACCTGGAACAGCTGCGCCGACAGCGGCACCGGCCGGACCACGCGCTCCTCGACGGTCTCGGTCGGGGCGAAGCCGTCCAGAAAGGCGGCCAGCGCGCCCAGGCGCGGATGGTCGTAGAGGTCGGCCACCGCGATCCGCGGATGCCGCTCGCGCAGTGCCGCCACCAGCTGGGCCGCGGCCAGGGAGCCGCCACCCAGATCGAAGAAGTCGGCGTCGGGATCGGTGACCTCGGCGCCCAGGATCGAATCCCACAGTCCGGCGACCCACCGCTGGGTCTCGGTGAGCCCGGCCTCGGGGGTGGCGGCGACCGCCTTGGGCAGCGGCCAGGGCAGGGCGTCGCGGTCGACCTTGCCGGAGGTGCGGGTGGGCAGTTCCCCGACAACGGCCAGGCGCGGCACCAGGGGAGCCGGAAGTTGTTCGGCCAGAATGGTTCTGGCGGCGGTCAGGTCGTAGTTGGCGTCGGGGCCGGTGAGGTAGCCGACCAGGATCTTGTTGCCCGCCTTGGTGGTCCGGATGGCGGCGGCCGCGCCGGTCACGCCCGGCAGGTGCTGCAGCGCGTTGTCGATCTCGCCGAGTTCGATGCGGCGGCCGCCGAGTTTGATCTGGTCGTCGGCGCGGCCCAGGAACACCAGGCCCTCGCGGTCGTTGCGGACCAGATCGCCGCTGCGGTAGGCGCGTTCCCAGCCCACCGATTCCAGCGGGGCGTACTTCTCGGCGTCCTTGGCGGGGTCGAGGTAGCGGGCCAGGCCGACGCCGCCGATCACCAGCTCACCGGATTCGCCCTCGCCCACGGGGTTTCCGGCGGCGTCGACGACGGTCAGGTCCCAGCCGTCGAGGGGCAGGCCGATGCGGATCGGGAAGCCGCCGTCCAGCAGTGCCGCGCACGCCACCACGGTGGCCTCGGTGGGGCCGTAGGTGTTCCACACCTCGCGCTCGGAATCCTGGTTGCCCGCCAGTCGTTCGGCCAGCTCGGGCGGGACCGCCTCGCCGCCGAAGATGAGCAGGCGCACCGGTTCCAGGGCCTCGGCGGGCCAGGTGGCGGCCAGCGTCGGGACGGTCGAGACGATGCTGATCTCGCGGCGTACCAGCCACGGACCCAGGTCCGCGCCGGTGCGCACCAGCGCGCGCGGGGCCGGGACCAGGCAGGCGCCGTGCCGCCAGGCCAGCCACATCTCCTCGCAGGAGGCGTCGAAGGCGACCGACAGACCGGCCAGTACCCGGTCGCCGGGGCCGATGGGTTCGTGCTGGAGGAACAGGTTCGCTTCGGCGTCGACGAACGCGGCGGCGTTGCGATGGGTCACCGCAACGCCTTTGGGGGTGCCGGTGGATCCGGAGGTGAAGATGATCCAGGCGTCGTCGGCCGGGGAGGGGGCGGCCGGTCGGGTCCGTGCGTCGCCGGATTCCCGTGGGAAGCCGGTGGTTTCGATGCCGGCGGCGGTCACGATGGCCGACACCCGGGCCTCGCCGAACACCAGCCGGGCGCGCTCGTCGGGATCGTCGGCGTCGACCGGGACATAGGCCGCGCCCGCGTGCAGGACGGCCAGAATGGTGATGTAGAGCCCGCGCGTGCCCGACGGCATCCGGACCCCGACCCGGTCCCCGGCGCGCACGCCCGCGGCGGCCAGCCGATCCACCTCGACGGCGATCTCCGCGAGCAGCTCCGCGTATCCGAGTTCCACCTCGCCGTCGTCGATGGCGGGTGCGTCGGGGTAGGCCGCGGCGGTCGCGGCGAGAACGTCGACCAGGGTGCGGGCTCGCGGCGCGAGGGCGGCCCGCACCATCGGGTTCGCGTCTGTCTCGATATCGGCCTGCGGTCGCGGCATTACGTGCTGCCCACCTCTCATGGAACCATCCGGCGCTTCTGCGTTGGTTGTTTCATATGAGAGTTACCGACAGGCAAACTGTGGGGCGGCCATTGGCCCACGGTACCGGTAAGTCCTGGTTGTCCAGTGTTCGACCGGCGGTTATGCCGCGAATCGAGCGAAGAATCGCCAGATCACGTCGGCGGCGTCGAATTGGCGCGTGACTTTGCCGACAATGGCCTCGGGCAGGTACTGCTGACCACCCGGCCAGGTGTGACCGCCGCCGGTGACCGTGTAGAGCTGCACCGCGGATCCGTTCCGGCAGTCGGCGGACCGCAGCGTGACCGAGGTCCCGTCGTCGGTGCGCGGGGGCAGCTGGGTGGTGGTGACGCCGGAGCAGTCGTCGCGCTCGCGCCACCACTGCTGGGTCGTGTCGACCGACAGCACGGGGCTGGTGCCCGCGCCGAGCCGCCCCGACGTGATCCGGACGACGCCGCCGTCATAAGCGACGATCGGGTCGGCGGTGCCGTGGATCTCGAGGACCGGCAGGGGATGGGCGGGCGTGCAGCCGGATTCGTCCGCCTGGGGGAGCGGTCCCGCGACGGGGGCGATGGCGGCGAGTTTCCCCGACAGCCGGCAGCCGAGCTGTTCGGTGAACATGCCGCCGTTGGACATCCCGGTGGCATAGACCCGGGACGGGTCCACGCCGTCACCGCCGACGAGCCGGTCGATCACCGCCGCAACGAAACCCACGTCGTCGATTCCCGCCGCGCCCGCCTTGGTGTCCGCGCCGCGGCCGTCGTTCCAAGATTTCTCGTAGCCGTCGGGGTAGACGGCGATGAAGCCCTCGGTGTCGGAGAGCTCGTCGAAGCCGGAGGTCTCCGCCAGGTTCCGGGCGGTGCCGCCCCCGCCGTGGAAGGCGAGGACCGCGGGCACCAGGCCCTGCGGGCGGTTGGCGGGGTAGTGGACGAGGTATTGCCGTTGCAGGCCGCCGAATTCGAGGGTGACCGTCGTGTCGGCCGCCGCGCGGGCCCGCGGGTACGTGCACCCCGCGGCCAGGAACACGGTGGAGAGCAGGACCGCGGCGGCGATTCTCGGTGCGTACACGCCGTCGATGGTAGAGACGCGGCCTGAAGCTGAGCTGAAGCTTCGGGTCAGCTGTGCGGACGCAGGGCGGCCAGCGCGGCGTCGGCGACTTCGGCTGGCGGACGATCGATTTCGAGGGTGACCGCCTGCTCGTCCGGGCCGGGTGGCTCCAGGGTCTCGAGCTGCGAGGTCAGCAGGTCCGGCGGCATGAAATGGCCGGTGCGCGCGAGGAGGCGGGCGCGCAGTACTTCTGGGGCGCCCGTGAGGTGCACGAAGGTGAGGACCGCGTCCGGGCGTCCGATGCGGCTGGCGCGCAGGATGTCCCGATAGGAGCGTTTCAGCGCCGAACAGGCGACGACTCCCGAACGGCCCGCCGTGAACTCCGCGGACATCCATTCCGCCACGGCCGCCAGCCACGGCCTCCGATCGGCATCGGTGAGCGGTCGACCGGCGGCCATCTTCGCGCGATTGGCGGGAGGGTGCAGGTCGTCGCCCTCCAGCAGATCCCAGTCCAGCGTCCGCGCCACGATGCTCGCGACAGTGGATTTGCCGGATCCCGCCACGCCCATCACCACCGCGATGTGTGGTCGAGCGGCGGCGGTCAATGGGCCTCCCGGATCGGTGCGGTACTGGTCGCACCGACCATAGCCAGCGGAAATCCCGCCGCACCGGCGCCCCGCCGCATCCGATCCGAACCGTTCCTCCCGCCGCCGATCGGTCCCGGTATTGTCTGCGGTGCAGGTGAATCGGGAGGATTGTTTGGCTGAGCAGCTCCGGCCGGGAGTGACCTTCGCCGGGTATCGGGTCGAGCGGCTCCTCGGCGTCGGCGGAATGGGTGAGGTGTACCTGGCCCACGACCGGGACCTGCCCCGATTCGTCGCCTTGAAGCTGCTCAATGTGGTGGCGGGAGACAGCGCCGAGACCCGGCAGCGATTCCTGCGCGAGGCCAATATCATTGCCCGGCTCACCCATCCGAACATCGTCACGATCTACGCGCGCGGCGAGGAACAAGGGCGGCTGTGGCTGGCCATGGCCTACGTCGACGGTTCGGACCTGGAGGCCGAACTGCTGGCCGGGCCCCTGGAACCGCGCCGCGCCGCCGCCATCACCGCCGATGTCGCGCGCGCCCTCGACTACGCGCACGACGCGGGTGTACTGCACCGCGATGTCAAACCCGCCAATATCCTGCTCACCGCGCATCCGCGAGAATGGGCGCTGCTCACCGACTTCGGCATCGCCGAATCCAGGCATGAGGTCCGCGGCATCACCGGGCGCGGCGAGGTGGTCGCGAGCTTCCAGTACACCGCGCCGGAACGCTTCAACGACGAGGCCCGCGTCGACCGCCGCGCCGACGTGTACTCGCTGGGCTGCACGCTGTTCGAAATGCTCACCGGCACACCCCCGTACGCCGACACCGACCTGCCCCGGCTGATCTACCGGCACGTCAAGGCCCCCGTGCCCGCGCCGCACGCGCTCAACCCGGCCCTGCCCGCCGCACTGGACCCGATCCTGGCGCGCGCGATGGCGAAGAACCCCCGCCACCGCTACGCCACCTGCGCCGAACTGTCCGCGGCGGTGAGCGGCGTGCTCACCGAATCACGGTCGGCGCCGGCGGTTCCGCCGCCCAAGGCGAAGGACCCGCGCGACAAGAACCGGCACGCCGCAGTGCCGGCGTCGGAGCCCTGGGCGCGGTCACGCACCCTGCTGGTGGTGCTCGCGGTCGTCGTGGCGGTCGGCGCCACGGCCGCCGCGGTCGGTTTGCTCTCGGCTCTGATGGAACCGAGTTCGAAGGATTCGGCCGCGCCCACGACCAGCCCGCGCACCTCGGCCCCGGCCCGCACGAGTACGGCTGCGGTGGCCACATCGGTCAACCCGGCCGCCGCCGCGGCCGCCGACGGCTGCCAGACCCGCCGCACCCCCGACAGTGTCACCGGCACCGATCCGGGCGGCATCGCCAGCGGCCCCGACGCGATCCTGGCCTTCCAATACGCCTACTACGTGCTCCGCTCCGGCTCGGTGGCAAGCCAATTCGTCGCGGGCGACGCCTCCAATGTGGCCAACCCGGCGACCATTCAGACCGGCATCGATTCGCTGCCGGTCGGTACCCGCTACTGCGTGCAGATCGGCCGCATGACCCCCGGCGACGACGAGCACTGGGCGGTCAAGGTCATGCAGCAGCGGCCCGGGGAATTGCCGGACGCGTTCACCCAGACGGTCACCACCCGCACCGTCAGCGGCCGCACCCTGA
Organism: Nocardia sp. CA-145437; assembly: GCF_050956485.1. Taxonomy (NCBI): domain Bacteria; kingdom Bacillati; phylum Actinomycetota; class Actinomycetes; order Mycobacteriales; family Nocardiaceae; genus Nocardia; species Nocardia sp. CA-145437. Next base: position 3,428,454 of record NZ_CP191204.1, read on the forward strand.
TCACCTCGATCGTCGAGGAATAGCGGCCCGCCCGAGGAGTCCCGGCGGCCGTTGGTGTTTCACAAAATCGGTAGGTGTGCTGCGGGGCTGCTAGTCTGCGATGCGGTGGCCCGATCGGGAAAGCTCGGTGGGGCGCGGTGAAAGTTGTTCGTCGATAGGGAGTTTCGGTCGTGGACACGACAGGGTCGCGAGGCGGGTTCGCGGGGGTGCAGGGATGTCCGGTTCGCGGTGGAGTGGGTGTCGCGCCCGAGGAGCTCAGGATCCTGCTGGGCACACCGGAATTCGCGGCCGATCCGCACGCCGCCTACCGGGAGATGCGGCGACGCCACGGCTCCATGGTGCCCATCGAACTGTCCCCGGGCGTTCCGGCCACCCTGGTCGTGAACTACCGGACCGCCCTGCGAATCCTCAACGATCCGGAGCATTTTCCGGCCGACCCGCGCGTCTGGCAGGAGACCATCCCCGAGGACTCGCCGATCCGGCCCATGATGCAGTGGTACCCGAACGCGCTGCGTAACGCCGGCGCCGAGCACCTGCGCTACCGGCAGGCCTACTCCGCCGCCATCGACGGAATCGACTTGCACGCGGTGCATTCCACCGTCGAGGAGATCGCGGGCCCGCTGATCGCGGGGATCGCCGCCGAGGGCGGCGCCGACCTGGTGTCGAGTTACGCGCTGCCGCTGGTGTTCGAGGTGCTCAACCAGGTGGTGGGCTGCTCGGCCGATATCGGGCAGCGGGTGGCCACCGGCATGGCGGCGCTGTTCGACACCGTCAATGCCGCGTGGGGCATGCAGACCCTGGCCGAGGCGCTCATGGAGCTGATCGCGCTGCGCCGCGCCGAGCCCGGCGACGACGTCACCTCCCGCATGGCGCACCACCCGGCCGCGCTCAATGACGAGGAGATGCTGTACCAGCTGGTCAGCTTCTACGGCGCGGGTCTCGAGCCGATGCAGAACCTGATCGCCAACACGCTGCTGCTCATGCTCACCGACGACCGCTTCGGCGGAGACATGCTGGGCGGCAGCCTCTCCACCCGCGACGCCCTCGACGAGGTCCTCTTCAACGACCCGCCGATGGCCAACTTCTCGATCAGCTACCCGCGCCAGCCGGTGCTCATCGACACCACCTGGCTGCCCGCCCACCAGCCGGTGATGATCAGCCTCGCGGCCTGCAACAACGATCCCGAGATCGCCGGCGGCGACCGCACCGGGAACCGCTCACATCTGGCGTGGGGCGCGGGCCCGCACGCCTGCCCCGCCCGCTCGGTGGCGTATCTGGTCGCGCAGACCGCGATCGACCAGCTGCTCGACGCGCTGCCCGACATCGTGCTGGCCGTCGGCAAAGACGAGATCTCCTGGCGTCCCGGCCCGTTCCACCGCGCCATGGTGGCACTGCCGGTCGAATTCCCGATCAGTCCCGCGCTGCGCGCGGTGTAGAAGGAGCTGTTCATGTCCCAGAGCCCGATCGTGCTGGATGTCACCGGCACCGATATCCAGGGCGAATCCGCCCGGATTCGCGAGCAGGGCCCCGTCGCGCTGGTCGAGCTGCCCGGCGGCGTGCAGGCGTGGTCGGTGACCGACCAGGAAGTGCTCAAGAGCCTGCTCACCGACGAGCGCGTCTCCAAGGACCCGCGCCAGCACTGGGCGGCGTTCCGCAATGGCGAGATCACCGAGGCCTGGCCGCTGCTGCCGTGGGTCGCGGTGGAGAACATGTTCACCGCCTACGGCGCCGACCACCGCCGCCTGCGCAAGCTGGTCTCCCCGGCCTTCACCCACCGCCGCACCACCGCCATGCGCGAGCGCATCGAGGCCATCGTCGCCGAACTGCTCGCCGAACTCGCCGAGCTCCCGGCCGGTTCGACCGCGGACCTGCGCTCGCTCTACGCCTACCCGGTCCCGATCCGCGTGATCAGCGGGCTCATGGGGGTGCCCGAGCATCTCGACGCCGCCATCCACAAGTGCGTGGACGGCTTCTTCGACGGGTCGCTGACCGCCGAGGAGGCCATGGCCAACTTCATGGACATGTACGAGCGGGTCGGCGAACTGGTCGCCTACCGCCGCGAGCACCCGGGCGACGACATCACCACCGCCATGATCGCCTCCCGCGACGAGGACGGCTCGCAGCTGGCCGACAAGGAACTCGTCGAGACGCTGATGCTGGTCATCAACGCCGGCCACGAGACCACGGTCAACCTGCTCGGCCAGGCCATCGTCGCGCTGCTGTCGCATCCGGAGCAGCTGGCCGCCGTCGTCGGTGGGCAGGCGTCCTGGAACGACGTCATCGAGGAGACGCTTCGCTACCAGGCTCCGGTCGCCCACCTGCCGCTGCGCTACGCGGTGGAGGACATCGAGGTCGGCGGCGTCGTGATCGCCAAGGGCGAGGCCATCCTCGCCTCCTACGCCGGGGCGAGCCGCGACCCGAAGATCCACGGCGAGACCGCGGACCGGTTCGATATCCAGCGCGACACCAAGGACCAGCACGTCGCCTTCGGCCACGGCGCCCACCACTGCCTCGGCGCGCCGCTGGCCCGCCTGGAAGCCGCGATCGCGCTCCCGGCGCTGTTCGAGCGGTTCCCCAACCTCCGGCTGGCCACGCCCGCAACGGAATTGACCCCGATCGGCAGCTTCATCTCCAACGGCCACACCAGCCTGCCGGTGGTGCTGAACCCGGTCGAGTGACCCGCCTCTGATAGACCCTCGCATCGCCCGGCCCTCGCCGGGCGGTGCGGTTCTCCCGGGCGCGGGACCCGCGCGCTGGACCATGACGACGCCCAGCCATACTGGCCGGGCGTCTTTTTCCGAGTGTGTTCAGTGATTCAGGTCCCTCACCCAGGAGGCATGAATATCCATGGTCACCATCCGGAATCGGTACCGCTCCGCCCTGTCCGTCTCCGCGTTCGCGGCGCTGGGCGTGAGCCTGGTCTGTACCGCCGCCCCCGCTCTCGCCGCCAATTCGATCGCGGTCACCTCCGCCGCCGCGACCTCGATCGGGATCGACTACACCTGTGAGCCGTCAGCGGGGGTAGACAGCATTCAAGCCATGGTCGGCGATCCCAATGCCGACCGCCCGGCCGCCACGGGCGCGCAGCTGACGTTCAGTTGTGACGGGTCCCAGCACACCGCCACCGTGGCGCTCAGCCCGGCCGCGGGGGAGCCGGCCCTGGAAAAGGGTGCGCCCGTACAAGTTCGGGTCGCGCTGGTCGACCAGAGCCAGACCGTGGTGTCCGGCACGGCGAAACTCCTGACTCTCGGGTAACTCGCCGAGTTCACTCCCGCCTCGGGAGCCGGTGCGCAAGCTGTTCGCTGCGTGCAACGATCCGGCAACCTACCGTTCGGCAGCGTGTGCCAGACTGTCCGCCGCGTGCCCGATGCGCAGTTTGTCGGGCCGTGGGCGGCCACGGCCGTCGGAGAACACCCCCGCCCGGATTCGAACCCGGCGCGGCATGCGAGAACCAGGAAAACCCCGGACGTGCGATTCCGCTCGATCATGTGCAGTGCGGCGGTCATGGCGGCGACGGGCCTGCTCGCGCTGACCTCGACGCCCTTCGATCTCGCGGCAAACGCCGAACCCGACGCGCTGCCCTTCTCGACCGGCAGTGGCGGGGAGGGCGCGCCGGACGGTTCGAGAATCGTGGCAACCCGCGTGATTGATGATCGGCACCTGCAGTTCACCGTGCATTCCGCGGCCATGAACATGGACTTCCCGGTGGACGTGCAGCGCCCGGCCGACACCTCCGTGCCGCGGCCGGTGCTGTACATGCTCAGCGGCGGCAGCGGCGGCAAGGGCGCGGCGTCCTGGGATCAGCGCACCAACGCCTTCGACTTCCTGGCCGACAAGAACGTGAACGTCGTGCAGCCGATCGGCGGCGCGGCGTCGTACTACACCGACTGGCGGCACCCGGATCCTCGGCTGGGCGTCATGAAGTGGACGACCTACCTCACCGAGGAACTGCCTCCGCTCATCGACGCCGCGCTCGGGGCGAACGGCCTGAACGGGTTGGTCGGCGTCTCCATGTCCGGCACCTCGGTGCTGCAATTGCCGATCGTCAAGCCGGGGCTGTACCGGTCGGTGGCCGCCTACAGTGGCTGCGCGCGGATCGCCGATCCGATCGGGGAGGCGTTCGTGCGGATCACGGTCGCCTTCGGCGGCGGCGACGCCATCAATATGTACGGTCCGTCGGGGGACCCGCAGTGGGCGGCCAACGATCCCTACCTGCACGCCGAGGGCCTGCGCGGCCTGGACCTGTACCTGTCCAGCGGCAATGGCATGCCGGGACCGCACGACAAGGTCCTGGACAAGCACTTCGCCGGGGCCGGGGACAATCTCGCGAACCAGATCCTAGTGGGCGGCATCCTCGAGGCGGCCACCGATCAGTGCACCCGCGCCATGGGCGATCGGCTCGAGGAGCTCGGCATCCCCGCCACCGTGAAACTGCACCCGTACGGCACCCACTCGTGGGGTTACTGGGACGACGAGCTGCCCGCGTCCTGGCCGGTGCTGGCGCACGGGCTCGGCCTGTAGCCGCTCGGTCCCGCCGGATCAATCCTGTTCGGGCGGCAGGTTTTCCAGCGCCCAGCGGGCCCACTCGGCCTTCAGGGCGGTGGCGCGCGCCCCGTATTCCAGGGCCAGATGGCCGTAGCGGGACAGGTCGCGTTCGTTCCAGTCGATGCCCTGCTCCAGTTCGCGCAGATTCGCGTGCTCGCGTTCGGCCCGCTCGGCGATATCGGTCAGATACGTGCGGGCCAACCCGGGCGGGATGACGCCGAGGAAGAAGATCCGCAACAGCGTCTCGTCGCGGTGCACCTCCTTCGGCGTGGTGGTGGTCAGCCACGTGCGCAGGTCCTCGAGCCCGGCGGCGGTGATCGTGTACTCCTTGCGCCCGCGCGGGCCCTCGTCGGTGACGGCGATGAGTTCGGCGCCGGCGAGCTTGGTGAGTTCGGTGTACATCTGGCTCTGCGTCGCGGGCCAGACATTGGCCAGTGACAGCTTGAAGGTTCGCAGCAGGTCGTAGCCGCTGGCGGGACCGTCCGACAGCAATCCGAGCAGGGCGTACCGAAGACTCATGGAATCAGCTTACATTCCACTATTGACATGTCGGAACTGGAGCCTCAATCTTGGACATGTCAGAACTGGAATGTCGCAGCCGTGAGCACGCCGCTGCTCGGGCAGACAGGTATCGATCATGACCACTCCTCCTCATCTCTCCGGCAACTACGCACCGGTCCCCGACGAGATCACGGCTTTCGAATTGCCCTGCACCGGAACGATTCCCGAGGACCTCAACGGCTGGTTCGTGCGCAACGGGCCCAACCCGCACGATGCCGCCTCTCCGCACTGGTTCTTCGGCGACGGCATGGTGCACGGTGTACGCCTCGAGGGCGGACGCGCTGTGTCCTACCGCAATCGGTGGGTGCGGACCACCCGGTTCACCGACGGCGCGCAGGGCATCGACGCGCAGGGCAACCGCGACTACGCCGCGGGCGCGGCCAACACCCACATCGTCCGGCACGCGGGCCGCAGCTTCGCCCTCGTCGAATCCTCGTTCCCCTACGAACTGACCAGCGAGCTGGACACCGTGGGCCCCTACGACTTCGACGGCAAGCTCACCACCGCCATGACCGCGCACCCCAAGACCTGCGCGGTCACCGGGGAACTGCATTTCTTCGGCTACGACTTCCGCGAGCCGTACCTGACCTACCACCGCGCCGACGCCGCGGGCGATCTCGAACTCAGCCGCGCCATCGATGTCCCGGCCGCCACCATGCACCACGACTTCGCCCTCACCGCGAACCATGTGCTGTTCCTGGATCTGCCGGTGGTGTTCGACATGCGGACCGCCATGTCCGGCGGGGCCATGCCGTTCCGGTGGAGCGACGACTATCAGGCGCGCATCGGCGTGCTGCGCCGCGACGACCCGCACGGCCCGGTGCGCTGGTTCGATATCGAACCCTGCTACGTCTTCCACACCCTCAACGCCCACGAGGACGCGGGCCGGATCGTGCTGTACGCCATGCGCTATCCGAGCATGTGGCGCGACACCTCACAGGGCTTCGACACCGGCGCGAACCTGTGGCGCTGGACCCTCGACCTCGTCACCGGGGCCGTTCGTGAGGAACGGATCGACGACCGGATCGCCGAATTCCCGCGCATCGACGACCGATTGGCGGGGCTCGACGTCCGCTACGGCCACGCCTCGGTCTCCGGCGGCGGCACCGGCGCGCTGCTGCGCTACGACCTGCACACGGGGTCGTCCACCGTCCACGACTTCGGTCCCGGCCGCGTGCCCGCCGAAGCCGCGTTCGCGGCGGCCGACGAAACCCCCGGCGGTGCGGGCTATCTCATGACCTACGTCTACGACGCCGCCGAAAACAGCAGTGACCTGGTCATTCTCGACGCCGACGACCTCGGCGGCGAGCCGATCGGCACCATCCACCTGCCGCGCCGTGTGCCGCACGGGTTCCACGGGAACTGGCTGCCCGACCTCTGATTCCTCGGCCGGACAGCCGTTCTCCGTCGTCAGTGCGTGCGGGGGAGCGTCATCGCGAGGGCGTCGACGGCGAAGCCGCTCGTGGTGACGCGGACCGCTGTGTCGGTGAAACGGCGGTCGCCCAGGGTGGTCCGCACGAACTGGCGGACCGTGTCGGGCTGTTCGGCGAGCGTGGCCAGGGTGGCCGCGGGGACCTCGATGCTGCCGTCGAAACCCCGTGGCTGATCGGTGATTCCGGCGGCCTGCACGGTCTGGCGGAGTCCGTCGACGGTGTGCAGGATCAGATCCAGCCGGCTGCCGTCGGCGAACTCCAGCCGCAGCGGCGTCGGCGAGACCGCGAGATCGAAGTTCTCGATCCGCGCTCCCACACCCGACGGGGTCGTGCCCGCATAGGTGTAAGGGGATACGGGCACGCTGTCGTCGACCGAATGGTCCGCGGGCGTGTTGTCCAGGATCTTGCCCGCCAGCGGCTGATCGGTGGGGACGAAGCCCCACTGCTCGGCGGTCAGCGTTTTCACCCAGTACCCGGTATGCCCGTCGGCGACGCCCTCCACGCGCAGTTCGCGTGCGGCCGAGCCGATCCCGGTCTTGTGCACCGAGACCCGGTCGGTGATCTGCCCGGGGATCTTGGGCTGCGCGGTCCACTCGGGCGCGGGCAGCTGGATCGCGGCGTAGTGGTCGTCGATCCGTTCCGAGAGCATGTCGGGGGCTTCGGGACGGCCGCGCTGATCCTCGTAGGAGTAGCGGAAGAAGACCTTGTCCGCGCCCGAGATGTCGAAGTCGTACAGGCGGGTGTAGAGGTCGCCGAAGCGGTTCACCACCAGGGTGGTGGAGCCGCTGGTGGAGATACCGACCGCCCGGAAACGGCCGCCGGCCGGGGTGGACATCTCGTAGCTGTGGTCCAGCGGCAGCCACGGGTCCACGTAGTGGATGCGATGGCCGTCGTCGGTGAGCGCGTACACGTGCGACACCTTGGCGCCGCCCACCGTGTGGTCGTTGCCCGCGATATCGCGCCAGACGTGGTCCTCGCCGGGTGAGAGCACCGACCAGGTCCACGCCGTCGTGCCTGGCGGCAGGGTGTTGCCCGGACCGGTCCACAGCGGGGAGCCGTAGCGGCTGGACCAGTTCCAGTCCTTGGGGGCGCTGAGAATACGGTCCATGGTGAAGAAGCGGCCGTCGACATCGATGGCCATCAGCTCGTCGTCGTCGGCCGAGACCCCGGCGACGCGTCCCGCCAGGCAGCCCGGCAGCGGCAGCGTGCGCCAACCGCCCTGCGCGGCGGCCGGTTTGACGTAGATCGCGCCGTCGCGGGTGGCGAAGGACCAGCGGCGGTTGAAGGTCTCCGCGGTGCCGCGCAGCAGGACCCGATCCGGCAGGGCGACGGTGGCGGCGGGGAACGCGTCCAGGCCGGCGGTGGTTTCGTCCGCACCCGGCTCGGGGGTGCCGACGGTGCCGAGCAGATCGCAGGCGGGGGCGGCGGTGGCCGCCTGCTGCGGCGCGGCGAGGGTGAAGGCGAGCCCGGCGGCGGCCGCGAGCACGCCGTGGCGCAAGGACAGATCGGTCATCACAGCCACCCGAGGGTGCCGAAGATCGCGATGGCGAGCGCGTCGACGCCCAGGATCGCGCCGACCGCGATGGCCTTGGCCCGCACGGTCGGCAGGTCGTACACGAAGAAGCAGGCCGCGAAGAACGGCACGTAGCCGACCAGCCAGATCAGGAACGGGAAGCCCGCGTGCCACCAGGACCAGTCCCAGGTCAGCACGCCCATCTTGTTGAGCAGCACCTCGACCCCGACCGCGGCCGCGGAGTTCAGCGCGATCAGCACCGGCCGGTTGGGCAGCCCGAGAATACGAGTCTCCTTGGGCGGCAGCATCTTCGCCGCGGCGATGCCCATGATGGCGAACATGAAGCAGATCTCGATGTTCAACCCGATGAGGATCTGATAGGCCGTCGGCCCGGACGCGGCCCACACCGGCGCCCGCCCGGTGCCGTGGAAGACCAGCGAGTTCCAGATCTCGTTGAACAGGTCCATGCCCCACAGCGCCAGGCCCGCGAACAGCACGTTCCAGTTCCGCCGCTCGACCTCGGTGGCGTAGATGTAGATGACGACCAGCAACAGCGGAATCACGTACCACTTGAACTGGCTGCTGTCCCGTAATAGCTCGAGCGCCACACGCGCGTGATCGGTCACCGCCGAACCCTCCCTCACCAGTTGAGCTCAGCGAGTGTGTTACAAATCACCGGTGAATGTCAACCTGTAAGCCGGATTCGCTTCTGGCGCATCCGGCGGCGCCGACCCGGTAGGGTTCGACCGCATGGCAGTCCCGTTCCGTCCGCTCCGCGAACTGGCGTTCGTTCTCGCTGCGGCCGTGGTGATTCCGATGCTCGCGACCCTCGCGTTCTCCGCCATCGGGCACCCCGAATGCGCCAGCATCCCGCAGGATGTGGGCCCGTGCGGCTACTGGGCTCGGGTGGCGTACTACGGGCCGTTCATCACGATGTGGGGTGTGATCTTCTGCGGGGGATTCGGAGCAACGCTGTGGCTGATCGCCGTCGCGGCCCGCGGCGTCTTCCTGGTGGCCCGTCGCCGCCGCGAGCGCATCCGCGCAGGCCAGCACGCCTGACCATGCCCCTGACCTCGGGGTCCCGCCCGCTTGGGATAAAATCGGTGGTTCTTGTGTGTCGACGCGACGCACAATCGATCAGTTAACCATCGGCATCCGCTGCACCCGAGGAGAAGCTTGTGATCACCGCGACCGACCTGGAGGTCCGGGCCGGAGTCCGCACCCTGCTGACGGCGCCGGGCTCGGCGCTGCGGGTGCAGGCCGGTGACCGGATCGGGCTGGTGGGCCGCAACGGTGCCGGCAAGACCACCACGCTGCGCATTCTCGCCGGTGAAGGTGAACCCTACGCGGGCAAGGTCATTCGTTCCGGAGAACTGGGATATTTGCCCCAGGATCCGCGCGAGGGCAACCTCGACATGCTCGCCAAGGACCGGGTGCTGTCCGCGCGCGGCCTGGACACCCTGCTGCGTGAGATGGAGAAGCAGCAGGCGCTGATGGCCGAGGTCGCCGACGAGAAGGAACGTGACAAGGCGATCCGCAAGTACGGCCGCCTCGAGGAGCGTTTCTCGGCCCTGGGCGGTTACGTCGCCGAGAGCGAAGCCGCCCGCATCTGCCACAGCCTGGCCCTGCCCGACCGGGTGCTGAATCAGCAGCTGCGCACTCTCTCCGGTGGTCAGCGTCGTCGAATCGAGTTGGCGCGCATCCTGTTCAGCGCCTCCGACGGCAGCGGCGGCAAGTCCGACACCACGCTGCTGCTCGACGAGCCCACCAACCACCTCGACGCCGACTCCATCAACTGGCTGCGCGGGTTCCTGCAGAACCACGACGGCGGCCTCATCGTCATCTCCCACGATGTCGAACTGCTCGGCGACGTGGTGAACAAGGTGTGGTTCCTCGACGCCGTGCGTGGCGAGGCCGACATCTACAACATGGGCTGGAAGAAGTACCTCGACGCCCGCGCCACCGACGAACAGCGCCGCGTGCGCGAGCGCGCCAACGCCGAGAAGAAGGCCTCCGCGCTCAAGCAGCAGGCCGCCAAGCTCGGCGCCAAGGCGACGAAAGCCGCTGCGGCACACCAGATGGTCAAGCGCGCCGAGCGCATGCTCAGCGAGGTCGACGACATCCGCGTGGCCGACAAGGTGGCCCGGATCAAGTTCCCCGAGCCGGCCCCCTGCGGCAAGACGCCGCTGATGGCCACCAACCTGACCAAGCTGTACGGGTCCCTCGAGATCTTCACCGGGGTGAACCTGGCCATCGACAAGGGCAGCCGGGTGGTCATCCTGGGCCTCAACGGCGCCGGTAAGACCACCATGCTGCGGCTGCTCGCGGGCGTGGAGACCCTGACCGCGGGCCAGATCGACCCCGGTCGCGGCCTCAAGATCGGATATTTCGCCCAGGAACACGACACCCTCGACGATCAGGCCACGGTCTGGGAGAACATCCGGCACGCCGCCCCCGACGCGGGCGAACAGGACCTGCGCGGTCTGCTGGGCGCGTTCATGTTCTCCGGGCCGCAGCTCGAGCAGCCCGCGGGCACGCTCTCCGGTGGTGAGAAGACCCGTCTGGCCCTGGCCGGTCTGGTGTCCTCGGCGGCGAATGTCCTTCTGCTGGACGAACCTACGAACAACCTCGACCCGGTCTCGCGTGAGCAGGTGCTCGACGCGCTGCGCAGTTACGCGGGCGCGGTGGTCCTGGTGACCCACGACCCGGGCGCGGCCGAGGCGCTCAACCCCGAGCGCGTCATCATGCTGCCGGACGGCACCGAGGACCACTGGTCGCAGGACTACCTGGAACTGATCCAGCTGGCCTGAGCGCGCGCGTTCCGGGCGCGGAGAAACCGCCGTCCGCGCCCGGAAACTCGCTTCCCGCACCGAAAAACGCGTGTTCGCCAAAACTCGGTGATTCACATCACACCGTTTCGTTGATCACAGGCATCCGAGTCTCTACCCTGGAATGAGGCGCCCACGGCGACTCGGAGGAAGCCATGAGTGACAGGCCCGCACAGGGTAAAGCCGTATTGGGTAAAGGCACGCGCGTCACCGGGAAATCCCGCGATCGCTTGCAATCCCAGCTCAAGAAGCAGTACGAGGCCGGGGCCAGTATCCGGTCCCTAGCCAGGGAAACCGGGCGGTCGTACGGCTTCATTCACAACGTGCTCGTGGAGTCGCATGTGCAACTCCGCAGCCGGGGCGGTGCCAACCGCCGCAAGGCCGGCAAGCCCGTCAGCAAGTAGCGTCCCGTTCCGGGAACACGATCGCGGGGACTCGGCCGGTGAACGCCGGTCGGGGACTTGCGATCTCGCTCCGCTCGCGATGGCGTGCGGCCGCTACGGGGTCACGGTCCCGTCGCCGAGCACCAGCAGGTTCGCCAGGCTCCGGAAAATCGGCAGACCGGTCTTGATCTCGAGATAGGCGAATTGCCCCTGGGGATTCACCTCCAGGAAGTAGAACTCGCCATCGAGCCCCACCCGCAGGTCCAGCACGCCGAAAGCCAGTCCCAGCGCGCCCATCAGCGTGGTCAGCGACTTGCTCACCGAGGCGGGCAGGCGATCGGCGGTGAACGCCACCGAGGTGTCCAGGCGCGAATCCACCCGTCCCACACCGGATTGCGAGTCGATGCGCACCACCCACTCGATGCCGTCCACCCACACGATGCGCAGGTCGCTCTCGGCCTGGATGTAGTCCTGGAAGATGGTGGGGGAGTTGCGGATCGTGGCGAGCCGGTCGACATCGGCCGGGGTGAACAGGCGGGTCTCGGTGAACGCCCCGCGTCCGGTGCCGGTGCGCTTGTAAACCACTGGCCCGGGCCGGGATTCGACGAAGGCGCGGGCCTCGTCGGGGTCATTGGTGACGAGGGTCTCCGGAATCGCGAATCCGGCCCGGGCGGCGGTCTCCAACTGCACGATCTTGCGTCCCGCGGTGCGGTCGGCCCCGGGGTCGTTGACCCACAGGGCCGGGATCGACCACAGCAGCCCCTGCAGGAAGCCGTCGCACTCGGCGCGGCGGTAGTCGTCGTCCTCGGCGCTCAGCCCGCCCGGCACCAGGGTGGGGTGCGGGCGCCGCCACCACACCGAGGTGACGTCGTCGAGTCCGAAGATGTGCGACAGGCTCCGGTAGGAGCCGTCCGCGCCGAGCCGGAAAGTGCCGTTCTCGCGCGGGAAGTCACGCATGTCGAGACGAATCGGATTGTGCCCGTGAAATTTACGCAGTGTAGCGGCGAGGGCATCGCCGTGCAGATCTTCGGCCTCGGTGACGATGAGGACCGAACCCATGGTGCGGGCCATGCGCGGCCCCCGTCAGTCGAGGCTGTCGCAGGCGATGCCGTCGTCGCTGCCGTGTTGCGACCGGGTCTGGCAGCAGGTCATGGTGGCCCCGCCGACCCCGGGTCTCGCGGTCAGATCCAGTCCGCGGGCCCAGATCTCGGTCTGCCGCCGCAGCTCGTCGTCACCGCGGGCGGGACTCTGTTCCGGCGCCAGCGTGAGCGGACGATCGGTGACCTCCACGCGACGGCGCTGGGTGAAATCGGCTGTGGCGCCGGACCGTACCCGCACCAGTACCGGACGGCCCTCGCAACCGCTCTGCGCACTCGCAGCATCCCACCGGGCGATGTCGAGCACATCCGCGCGATCCAGGGTCCAGGTGCCGTCGCCGACGCGCACGCTGATACTTCGCTCGGTGGCTGCGACAAGGTAGCCGGGTAGCTGTCGCGCGGTGTTGGCGAGGGTCGCCGATCCCGTTCGGTGCAGGGCGCCGGTCATGCGGAACTCCGATCTGCTCGGGATTTGCTGCGGGGCCGAGCGTGATCTGAATCATATCCCGCGACCGGTCGAATTCGGTCCGCATCGACAGATTTCAGCCTTCTCGGCAAACTCTGCCGGGGTTTCGGAAATCGCTCCCGCTGAAAGATTTTCGCTGAACAACCGGGGTGGGTGCGGACGGGCGTCGCGGGGCTAGAGGCCCAGGGCCTCGGGCGAGTCGGCCACGGCCCGCAGTGCCGCACCGGGATCCGCAACCAGTTTGCGGGCCGCGAGGTCGAGAATGCCGGATACGGCGTCGATCTCCGCGGACACGGTGCCGTCGAGTTTCACGATGCGCTGGCGCATCCGGAAGATTTTGCCGCCGGTGAATTCGAACTCGCAGGTCACATTCACCTCGTCGCCGAGATGCAGTTCGCGCTGGTACTTGATGGTCTGTTCCAGCACTACCGGCCCGATGCCCGCGGTCACCATCTTGTCCCCGGCGATGCCCGCGGCCTTCAGCAGCTCCCAGCGCGCGTGCTCGGCGTACTGGAGGTAGACCGCCTGATTGAGATGCCCGTTGATATCGAGCTCATAGCCGCGCACGGTGATGGGAACAGAGAATGCCATGCAAGGTCCAACCCGCGCCGACCCGATGATCATTCCGCGTGTCGGGTGGCCTATGGCACATTCAGCCCGGCGATTCTCGGGCTACCCGCCGGGCGGGATGACTCGGCGGGTGTCGCGATCGGTTGCCGGTGAACCGCGCCGGCGGCTCGGCGAATGCGCGGCGCGGCAGGCGAACTCGCGTGTTCAGGCGCGGTTCGCGGTGCGCTCGGCCCACCACCGCGGAGCGTCGACGAAGTAGTTGTCGTACTCCTTCTGCGCCGCCTCGATGTCGGCCGGGGTGGTCTGCCCCAGTGCCAGCTGCTCCAGGAATCGGAAGTACCCGTGCCGCTCCACGCCCGGCATGAGGGCGATGAACAGGCGGGCCGAGGAGCCGGGGACCGCGCCGAAGGCGTGCGGCATGAACTTCGGGACCACCAACGCCCCGCCCGCGCCGACGGTGACGATCTCGTCCCCGGCCATGACCTGGAGTTCGCCGTCCGCGACGAAGAACAGTTCGTCGGAGAGCGTGTGATAGTGCGGCGCGGCCCCGTCGGCGCCCTCGGCCAGCGTCACCTCGACGGTGCTGACCGACCCGCCCGCCTCCTCGGAGTCGATGAGCAGTCGCACCGAGGCGGGCTGCCCCGCCCCGATGATCTCGGAGTCCTCGGGGCGGCGGATGGCGGCGGGGCGGGAAGCGGGGTTCATGACAAGCTCCGAATCATTCGGTAATTGATAATTCGCTACCGAACTATATGGCATCGAATAGAGTGTTGTCCATGGGTGAGAACGAGACCGACGCCGTGGACACCATCGCGGCGCAGTGGCGGCGGGAACGGCCGGACCTGGACGGCGAGGCCATGGAGATCATCGGCCGCCTGGGCAGGCTGGCCGCGGTGGCGGGCGCGAAGGTCGAAACGGTGTTCACCGCCCACGGATTGCAGCGCGGCGAGTTCGATGTGCTTGCGGCGCTGCGCCGTTCGGGGGAGCCCTACGAGCTCAACCCCTCCGCCCTGGCCGACACCCTGATGATGTCGCGCGCGGGCATGACCGGCCGGCTCGACCGCTTGGAGCAGGCCGGTCTGGTGCGCCGCATCGCCGACGCGGGGGACCGGCGCGCCATCAAGGTGGCGCTCACCGACCGCGGCCTGCACCTGATCGACATCGTGGTCACCGACCACTTCGAGAACGAGACCCGCATCCTGTCGGTGCTGAGCGCCGCGGATCGCAAGGAACTCGACCGCATCTCGCGGCTACTGCTCGCCGATCTCGAACGCGAGGGCTGACGAGCGCGGGGCGAATCCGCCCCGGGTGATCACGCCTTGCGGCGGATGGAGGCCTCGACCAGATCGAGCACGGCTTCGAGGTTGTTGCCCGCGTGCCCGGAGGCGATGCGGGCGATGAGGCCGTCGAGGACGAGGTCCAGGTAACCGAGCAGCACCTCGGTGGGGACGTCGTCGCGCAGCGCGCCCGCGGCCTTGCGGCGCTCGAGGCGGGCCACGGTGGCGGCGGTGAGCTCCTCGGAGCGCTCTTCCCAGTTGGCCCGGAACTCCGGGTCGTTGCGCAGGCGGCGGGCGATCTCGAGGCGGGTGCCCAGCCAGTCGAAATCCTCAGGGCGGGCGAGCATATCGCGCATGACCTGGATCAGACCCTGGTTGGCGGCGACCTCGGCCATGCGGCCCGCGTCCTCCTGGGCCAGCGCCAGGAACAGCGCGTCCTTGTCCCGGAAGTGGTGGAAGATCGCGCCCCGCGACAGACCGGTCGCTTCTTCGAGACGACGCACGGTGGCGCCCTCGTAGCCGAACTCGGCGAAGCAACTGCGGGCTCCGTCGAGGATCTGGCTGCGCCGGGCGGCGAGGTGGTCGTCTGACACCTTGGGCACTGGACTCCTCCGAAACGTGTTGTGCGGGTTCTCCTTATCGATCTTGCGACCAAATCGGAGAACCCGCACGAGCGACGAGCGAAGCGACCCGGTGAGGGGTCGCGTGGCGGGCCCCGGAACTGCGCTTTCACGCGATTCCGGTGCCCGCCAACACGACTCGGTTTCGAAACAGCCCTTCGAGAACCGAGCTACATCGCAGTGACTAGCCGCGAATCATGTTGCGCAGCACGAACTGCAGGATGCCGCCGTTGCGGTAGTAGTCCGCCTCACCGGGGGTGTCGATGCGGACGACCGCGTCGAAGACGACCTTCTCGCCGTTCTCCTTGGTGGCGGTGACCTTCATGGTCTTCGGAGTCACACCCTCGTTCAGCTTGGTGATGCCCTCGATGTCGAAGGTCTCGGTGCCGTCCAGGCCCAGCGACGCGGCCGACTGGCCGGCCGGGAACTGCAGCGGCACAACGCCCATGCCGATCAGGTTCGAGCGGTGGATGCGCTCGAACGACTCGGTGATGACGGCCTTGACGCCCAGCAGGCTGGTGCCCTTGGCGGCCCAGTCACGCGAGGAACCCGAGCCGTACTCCTTGCCGCCCAGCACGACCAGCGGGATGCCCGCGGCCTGGTAGTTCTGCGAGGCGTCGTAGATGAAGGCCTGCGGGCCACCCGGCTGGGTGAAGTCGCGGGTGTAACCGCCCGAGACGTCGTCCAGCAGCTGGTTGCGCAGACGGATGTTGGCGAAGGTGCCGCGGATCATCACCTCGTGGTTACCACGACGCGAGCCCAGCGAGTTGTAGTCCTTGCGCTCGACGCCGTTGGCGTCCAGGTACTGCGCGGCCGGAGTGCCCGGCTTGATCGGACCGGCGGGGGAGATGTGGTCGGTGGTGACCGAGTCGCCCAGCAGCGCCAGCACGCGCGCGCCCTTGATGTCCTCGACCGGAGCCGGCTCCATCGACATGCCGTCGAAGTACGGCGCCTTGCGGACGTAGGTGGAGGACTCGTCCCAGGCGAAGGTGTCGCCCTCGGGGGTGTCCAGACCCTGCCAGCGCTGGTCGCCGTCGAAGACGGTGGCGTAGGACTTGGTGAACATGTCCCGGCTGATCGCCGACTTGATGGTGTCGTCGATCTCCTGCGGCGACGGCCAGATGTCCTTCAGGAAGACGTCGTTGCCGTTCTGGTCCTGGCCCAGGGCGTCGGTCTCGAAGTCGAAGTCCATGGTGCCCGCCAGCGCGTACGCGATGACCAGCGGCGGGGAGGCCAGGTAGTTCATCTTCACGTCGGGGGAGATACGACCCTCGAAGTTACGGTTACCCGAGAGCACCGCGGTGACCGAGAGGTCGTTGTCGTTGATCGCCTTGGAGATCTCCTCCGGCAGCGGACCGGTGTTGCCGATGCAGGTGGTGCAACCGAAGCCACCCACGTAGAAGCCCAGCTTCTCCAGGTACGGCCACAGGCCGGCCTTCTCGTAGTAGTCCGCGACGACCTGCGAGCCCGGGGCCATGTTGGTCTTCACCCACGGCTTGGAGGCCAGGCCCTTCTCGACCGCGTTGCGGGCCAGCAGGGCCGCGCCCAGCATGACCGACGGGTTCGAGGTGTTGGTGCAGGAGGTGATGCCCGCGACCACGACGGCGCCGTGATCCAGCACGAAGTCACCGCGCTCCGGGTCCGAGACCTTGACCGGCTTGGACGGACGGCCCGCGCTGCCGTTGGCGGCGGTCGGGACGGCGGTCTCGTCGGTGGCGGTGCCGGGGGCGACCGGATCGCTGGCCGGGAAGGACTCCTCGATGGCCTCGTCCAGCGCGGTGTGCGGAACCGGGTCGTTGGTGTAGGTGCGGATGTCCTTGCGGAAGGCGTTCTTGCTGTCCGACAGCAGGATCCGGTCCTGCGGGCGCTTCGGGCCGGCGATGGACGGCACCACGGTGCCCAGGTCCAGCTCCAGGTACTCCGAGTACGCGGGCTCGTTGGCCGCGTCGTGCCACAGGCCCTGCTCCTTGGCGTACGCCTCGACCAGCGCGAGCTGCTCGTCGGTGCGGCCGGTCAGGCGCAGGTAGTTGATGGTCTCCTCGTCGATCGGGAAGATCGCGGCGGTGGAGCCGAACTCGGGGCTCATGTTGCCCAGGGTGGCGCGGTTGGCCAGCGGAACCTCGGCCACACCGGCGCCGTAGAACTCGACGAACTTGCCGACCACACCGTGCTTGCGCAGCATGTCGGTGACGGTGAGCACCACGTCGGTGGCGGTGACGCCGGGCTTGATCTCACCGGTCAGCTTGAAGCCGACGACGCGCGGGATCAGCATGGAGACCGGCTGGCCCAGCATGGCGGCCTCGGCCTCGATGCCGCCGACGCCCCAGCCCAGCACGCCCAGGCCGTTGACCATGGTGGTGTGCGAGTCGGTGCCGACACAGGTGTCGGGGTAGGCCTGGCCGTTGCGGACCATGACGGTGGGGGCCAGGTACTCGATGTTGACCTGGTGCACGATGCCGACGCCCGGCGGGACGACCTTGAAGTCGTCGAAGGCGCCCTGGCCCCAGCGCAGGAACTGGTAACGCTCGCCGTTGCGCTGGTACTCCAGGTCGACGTTGCGCTCGAGGGCGTCGGCGGTGCCGAACACGTCGAGGATGACCGAGTGGTCGATGACCATGTCGGCGGGGGAGAGCGGGTTGACCTTGCTGGGGTCGCCGCCGAGAGCGGTGACGGCCTCACGCATGGTGGCCAGGTCGACGATGCAGGGCACGCCGGTGAAGTCCTGCATGATCACGCGGGCGGGGGTGAACTGGATCTCGGTGTCCGGCTCGGCGGACGGATCCCATTTGGCGATCGCGCGGATGTGGTCGGCGGTGATGTTCGCGCCGTCCTCGGTGCGAAGCAGGTTCTCCGCGAGGACCTTCAGGGCGTAGGGCAGCTTCTCGGTGCCGGGCACGGCCGAGAGCCGGAAGATCTCGTAAGAGTTGCTTCCGACCTCGAGGGTGCCCTTGGCGCCGAAGGTATCGATACTCGTCACGTTCAGCTCCACTCGTCTGTGAATGGGAGGGCCAGCGGCGGGGCTGTGCCGATGGCCTCGTCGAGGCGCGGGCCTCGTCCGTTTTCCGACATTAACAGTACGCTTGTCCTGTGAGCACATCGGGGGCGGGAAGAGCGTGGCGCGGTGAGGCGATCTGACACGCCGTCCCGTACCCTGCGTTCGTGACCGTCTCGCACCCCTCGGTTTTCACGCCCGTGAAGGCGGAACTACCGCCGAACACCGACTTGAATAAGATCATCGCCGATCTCGACGACAACCATGTCGCCGCCCCCGAGGGACGCGACCAGGAGGCCCTCGCGGCCATCGCCGCCGACGCGCGCGATCAGGGCGTCAAGCTCGATATCGTTGTGGTGCCGGGCAATCCGGGGATCGAGGCGAATCTGCGCGACCTGGCCAACGAGGTCGGCAAGATCGAGCACGGCACCGTGGTGGTCTTCAGTGACGACTGGGTCGGCACCTTCAGCGATCAATTCACCCGCGGGCGGCTCGAGCGCGCCGAGGACGGGGCCAAGTACCGCGGATCCGAGCACACCGCCGATGCCGCACGGGTTTTCGTCGATCGGCTGCAGCAGCCGGAGGCGGTGTCCTGGACGGTGATCACGCTGGTACTGCTGGGTCTGCTGGTCGCGGGGATCGGCGGGCTGTACGTGGTGAAGTCGCGGCGGTCCTCGGATGGGGCGCAGCCGCCGACTCCGGTGGGGTAGGGGTTCCACTGCCGACGGCGACGGGGTCGCCGGGTGGGGTTCGGGTTCGTCCCGGGCCCCTTTTTCATTGCCTGAATCCGGGTGCGCGGTAAAGCAAACCGCCCGGTTCGTACGCGACACGCCCGATTGGTGACGCGTGTCGTGTCATGTGACGCATGGTGATTGTGTGATCTACCTGCAAATATGTGGCTACTGACGAATTACATATGTGTGATTGTGGCGTGGCTGATCTGAGCGGTTCATGACATGTCGTACGGTTTCGCGATGGCACGGCTGGGACAGATGTGCCGAATGGGACTCCAGGGAGGTGCGATGCGACGACCGGCGAAGCGGCGCGGACGTCCAGCGCGAGTCGCTACGGAGTTGCTCGTAGCGGCGGTCGTGCTGGCCTGTGGCATGGCCTCCGGACACGCGGTCCCACCCCCACCCCCCAATCCCAGCGACGGCGACCTCAATGCCGCCGGAGCCCAGGTCGACGCCGGTGTCGGCGAGGTCGGCGCGCTCATCAACCAGGTCGCCACCGCCGAACAGCAGCTGCAACAGCTCGACGACGCCATCGCCGTGCGCCGCGAAGCGGTGAACAAGGCCCTGGTGGATCTGCAGATCGCCCGCGACGCCGCCGATGCCGCCGCCCAGACCGTGGTGCAGTGCCAGCAGGAGCTCACCGACGCGGGCGCGAAAGTCGATACCGCGCACGGCAATTTCGACAAGTACGTCGCGCAGGTCTACATGCGTCCCGGCTCCACCTCGCTGATCAGCTATATGGCCGCGCCGAGCCCCGAGATCGCGCTCAACCGCGCCCAGATCCTGACCATCGCCTCCAAGAATCAGCAGCAGGTCGTCGACGGCCTCCGCCACGCCCAGGTCGACCAGGCCAACAAGACCTCCGCCGCCAAACAGGCCCAGCAGGCCGCCGACGCGGCCGCGGCCGCCGCCGACGCCAAGAAAGCCGACGCGCAGAACGCCGTCACCACCGCCCAGGCCGAATTCAACCAGCAGAACAATGTCCGCAACGGCCTTGTCTCCCAGCGTGACTCGGCCCAGCAGCGCCTGGACTCCGCCCGCGCCAACGTGGCCGGCCTGCAGAATCAGCGCGACGCCTTCGTCGCCTGGGATCAGCAGCGCAAAGCCGAGGAAGCCGCCGCCCACGCCGCCGCGGTCGCCGCCGC
Source organism: Nocardia sp. CA-145437 (assembly GCF_050956485.1). Classification (NCBI taxonomy): domain Bacteria; kingdom Bacillati; phylum Actinomycetota; class Actinomycetes; order Mycobacteriales; family Nocardiaceae; genus Nocardia; species Nocardia sp. CA-145437. Next base: position 3,448,618 of record NZ_CP191204.1, read on the forward strand.
CGCTCGCGTGGCCGCCGACCGCGCCGCCGCCGACCGCGCCAATCAGGTCGGCCAGAGCCACCGCCCGCACAAGGTCCAGGACTCCTCCCCACCCCCGCGCCGCCCCCAGCCCAACCGCTCGGACACGCAGACCACCCGTCCCAGCGGCGGCTCCCGCTCCGAACTCATCGAAACCGTCGTCGACCGCGCCATGTCCCAGCTCGGCGTCGTCTACGCCTGGGGCGGCGGCGACGAGGACGGCCCCACCCTCGGCATCCGCGACGGCGGCACCGCCGACAGCTACGGCGACTACAACAAGACCGGCTTCGACTGCTCCGGCCTCATGATCTATGCCTTCGCCGGCGTAGGCGTCTCCCTCCCGCACTACTCCGGCTACCAATACACCATGGGCACAAGGGTTCCCGTCTCCGAACGAGCCCGCGGCGACATGCTCTTCTGGGGCGCCGGCGGCTCCCAGCACGTAGCCCTCTACATCGGCAACAACAAGATGGTCGAGGCCCCCCAATCCGGCGACGTCGTCAAGGTCTCCCCGGTCCGAGAAGACGGCATCATGCCCTACGCCGTCCGCATCATCTCCTGACCCACCACCACCACCGCCCCCCTCCTCTGGCCAGGTGTCGGATCCCCGGACGGATATCGCTCAGTACCAAGGTCTATCGACGAGGTCAACTCGTCGGGGAACGCACTGATGTTCACAATATCGTCGACCTGGAAATAGCCTGTTTCCTCTTGGGGTGCAGCTATTCGTTCGAGCATCTCCGCGCTGAGTCGGTTATTCCTACCGTGCAATAGAGGGGAAGCAGGAAGTCTGCGGCCTGGAAGACACAGTTCTGGGTACCCGTACAGAGTTACGGGCAGATTCAGCTGGTGCTTTGACGGGCCATCACATGATCGCGCCCGCGTTCTCGTGGACACAACCGTTGACCAGACCGAGCCAGACCGAGCCAGGCCGAGCCAGGCCGAAAAGGGCGAGGAAAATCCTCGCCCTTCGGCAGATGGCTACGGCTGCTTCGTCGGGGCGGCCGACGCGGTCGCAGTGGTGGTCAGGGAGTGTGGTGCTGCGCGGGTTCGTAGACAACGGTGATGGCGTTGATGGTGTCGGTGTCGATCTGGAAATGCTCGGTGATATGCAGCGTGGTGGTGTGTCCGGGGATAGGTTCGAGGTCGAGCAGGTAGCGGGCGACGACGTTGTTGTCCCATTCCCGGAATGTCAGGTGGTGAATGCGCCGCAGCGGTTTGTACTGTTCGCCGGTTTCGAGCTGTTCGAGGATCTCGGCTCCGGTAGTCCCGCAGGGCTGGCCGTTCTCTACTCGGAGGGTGTTCGGGGCCAGCCGGACGGCGCTGGCGTCGTGACTGATGAGCGAATCGAGGTAGGCGCGGGCGGCGGTGATGCGCTGGCTGTCGATGCTGGTCGTGGTCATGAGCTCTTCTTTCACGTGTGGTCAGGAGATGGCGGTGGCGTGCGCGCGCAGAGCGGTCAGCAGTTGTGCCGCAAGGTGGGGTCGGCAGATCATGAGGTCGGGCAGGTAGGGGTGGCGGGCGTTGTAGCGCAGCGCTGAACCATCGATCCGGCTGGCGTGCAGGCCCGCAGCTCGAGCGACGCCGACCGGGGCGGCGGAATCCCACTCCCACTGGCCGCCCGCGTGGATGTAGGCGTCGGCGTCCCCGCGCAGGACCGCCATGGCCTTCGCACCCGCGGAACCCATCGGGACCAGTTCCGCGTCGACGGCGTCGGCCAGCTCACCGGCGAAATCCGGTGGCCGCGAGTCGCTCACGACAATGCGCAGCCGCCGTGGTGGTGAGATCGCGGGCAGATCCGCGCTGGAGTAGGTGACGCCGAGAGCGGGTTGGGCGACGGCCGCGGCGCGGATACCGTGGTCGCGTTCCCAGAGTGCGACATGCACCGCCCAGTCGGTGCGGCCGGGTAGCGCGAATTCACGGGTGCCGTCGAGCGGATCGATGATCCACACCCGCGACGCGGTCAGCCGTGCGCGGTTGTCGGGGGACTCCTCGGAGAGCACCGCGTCGTCGGGGCGTTCGGCCGCGAGCCGCTCGAGCAGGAACGTGTTGGACACGCTGTCACCACGGCGACGCAGTTCGGTGGGGTCGGCCGAGCCGATGTTGTTGTGGCGCAGTCGAAGCAGCAGTTCTCCCGCGGAACGGGCTAATCGCTGGGCCAGCTGTACGTCTGTCGTCATTGTCCGAGTCCGTAGAGGTGGTCGAGGATGATCCGAGCTTGGGCGGCGGGCGTGCCGTCGTGAGGGGTGAGGGTCAGGTCCGGGTCAGTGGGCTGCTCGTAGGGAGCGTCGATACCGGTGAATCCGGTGATCTGACCCGCGCGCGCCTTGGCATAGAGCTGTTTGGGGTCGCGTTGCTCGCACACCGGCAGCGGTGTGTCGACGAACACCTCGGTGAACGGCAGCCCGGCTGTGTCGTGCAAGATCCGGACCCGGTCTCGCTCGCAGGCGTAGGGGCTGATCAAGGAGACGACGGCGACCATTCCGGCGTCGGCGAGGATTCTGGCGACCTCGCCGACGCGACGGACGTTCTCGGCGCGGTCGGCGGCGGTGAACCCGAGGTCGCTGGTCAGCCCATGCCGCAGATTGTCGCCGTCGAGCAGGTACGCCGGTGTGCCTGCCGCGACGAGCGCGCGTTCGACTTCGACCGCGACCGATGATTTCCCCGAACCGGACAGCCCGGTCAACCAGATCGTCCGGCCCTGCGTATGCCGGTCACCGCGGTTCACGGCGGTGTGGTGCCATGCCACATTCGACGAGTTTCGGGTCGGCGCGGTGATGACCCCGGCCGCGACAGTGTTGTTGGTGGCCTCGTCGATGAGGATGAAACTGCCGGTGGTGCGGTTGAGACGGTACGGGTCGAACATCAGTGGATGCTGGGTATGGAGCCGGACCCGGCCGATCTGATTCAACGCCAGCTGATCGGCCGACTCATCGCGATGCAGCGTGTTGACATCGAGCCGGTAGTCGATGGCGGTGACCCGCGCTTTCGATTCCCGCGCGGTATGGCTGATCAGGTAACGGGAGCCGGGCGTGAGCGCGGCCTGATCACTGAACCAGCACACCATCGCGTCGATCTCATGACCGATGTGCGGACGGTTGTTCGGCCGGCACAGCAGATCACCGCGGCTGATGTCGATATCGTCCTCGAGTTCTATCGTCACCGCGCACGATGCGAACGCCGCGTCGATCGAGCGCCCGCCCGGACCCCAGATCCGCTTCACTGTCGTGGTGGCACCTGAAGGGAGAACAGTGATTTCATCGCCCGGTCTGAACACACCACTGGCTACCGTGCCCGCGTAACTGCGGTGATCGTGCAATGTCGCGTCGCGCTGTTGCTGCGGTCTGATCACGTACTGGATCGGCAGGCGTGCGTCGACGAGATTGTGGTCGGAGGCGATGTGAACGTGCTCGAGATGGTGCAGCAGCGACGTGCCCTCGTACCAAGTCATATTCGCGGTCGGCTCGACGATGTTGTCTCCCAGCAGCGCCGAGACCGGGATGAAGGTCAGGTCACCAATATTGAGTTTCGTCGCGAACTGCCGGAACTCGTCACGGATTTCGTCGAACCGTGACTGGGACCAGCCGACCAGATCCATCTTGTTGACGCACACCACCAGATGCGGGATCCCCAGCAGTGTCGCGATGAAGGTGTGCCGTCGGGTCTGCTCGACAATGCCCTTGCGGGCGTCGATGAGGATCAACGCGAGATCGGCCGTGGAGGCACCGGTCACCATGTTGCGGGTGTACTGACTGTGCCCGGGGGTGTCGGCGATGATGAACTTGCGCTTCGGGGTGGCGAAATAGCGATGCGCGACATCGATGGTGATGCCCTGTTCGCGTTCGGCGCGCAAACCATCGGTGAGCAAGGCCAGGTCGGTGTGTTCGTGACCGCGATCGGCGCTGGTGCGCGCGACAGCTTCCAGCTGATCTTCGAAGATGGCTTTCGAGTCGAACAGCAACCGCCCGATCAGAGTCGATTTGCCGTCGTCGACGCTTCCGGCGGTGGCCAGGCGCAGCATCTGGGACATCAGAAGTACCCCTCTTTCTTGCGGTCTTCCATTCCGGATTCCGAGATTCGGTCGTCGGCGCGGGTCGCGCCGCGTTCGGTGAGCCGGGTCGCGGCGACCTCGGTGATCACGTCCTCGACGGTCCTGGCCGCGGATTCGACACACCCGGTGCACGTGGCATCGCCGACAGTGCGGAATCGCACCAGCTCGGTGTAGGGGGTTTCGCCGGGCAGCAGGGTCAGATATTCGGTGTGGGCCAACAACATTCCATCGCGGGCGACGACATCGCGATGGTGGGCGTAGTAGAGCGAGGGCAGTTCGATCGCCTCGTCGGCGATGTACTGCCAGATGTCGAGCTCGGTCCAGTTCGACAACGGGAACACCCGAATATGCTCGCCACGACGATGCCGACCGTTGTACTGCTTCCACAGCTCCGGACGCTGATTCTTCGGATCCCATTGCCCGAATTCGTCGCGGAAACTGAAGATGCGCTCCTTGGCGCGGGCCTTCTCCTCGTCGCGGCGGGCGCCGCCGAATGCCGCGTTGAAGCCGCCCTCGTTGATGGCGCGCAACAGCGCGGCGGTCTGCAAGCGGTTGCGGCTGGCGCCCGGACCGGTCTGTTCGACCGCGCGGCCGGCGTCGATCTCGTCCTGGACGCTGGCGATCAGCAGGCGCAGGCCATAGGTGTCGACCGTGCGATCGCGGAAGTCGATGACCTCGTCGAAGTTGTGTCCGGTGTCGACGTGCATTACCGGGAACGGGATCGGTGCTGGCCAGAACGCCTTCATAGCCAGATGCAGCATGACCACCGAATCCTTGCCGCCGGAGAACAGCAGGACCGGGCGTTCGAGGGTGGCGGCGACCTCCCGGAATATGTGGACCGCTTCGGCTTCCAGTGACTGCAGGTGGGTGAGTTCGTAGGCGGGGGCGGTTGGGGACTTCACGGGCGACTCCTCCTGAATGACCCCATCCGAGATTCCAAATATGGAATGGACCGTTCGGCATGGGGAATAGGGGGAAGGTATGAGCCACGTCACCACCCGTCCATCGGGTCTCCCTGTCAGTGGGACACCACTGGACGCCGGTTCAAAAGTCCGGAGAGGCCATTCACCGCGCCGTCGGGGCCGCGAACGGATCCCGGCCGCCCACCTCAGCAGTGATACGGTCGGCGGCCGCCCGCAATGCCGCACCCAGGTCCAGGATCTCCGGATTGGGGACGATCCGATCGACATACATGTTCAGCACCAGCATCTGGCGTGCGTCGGCATCGAACGCCGGGGCCGCGATCAGTCCTACGCGGTGCGAGCCCACCGGATCGGCCAGCGCATCGGCGAAGTAGCTGCGGTCACCCAGTCCCGAGACCATCTCCCCGAGCAGATACCGCACATCGGCGGGCAGATCGCGAGCCCCGATGCCGGCCATCAGCGTGTGCAGCCGCATCGCTTCCTTGGTCGTGCCTTCGACCAGATATCCAGCGCTGCGGCAGTCTGCCGCGACGCGGCGCAGATGATCGCGATCGAGATCGACCGGCAACGCCGGTTCCCGCGCCAGCCACCGGTCGAGGTCCTCATCGGGCTCCCACATCACATACATCAAGCCCACCGGGGGAGCGAACGGATAGGTCTGACCGATCGTGGCGGGTGCGGACATGCCCGGGGGGCAGACGATGTCGATGACCACGATCTTGTCCCCGATCACCGCCGACGCGGTGAAGATCGTGCCGAACCGGGCGCTGAGCGCTGCCAGCTCCTGATGGACCAGCGGCGAATTCGGCAGATCACGACGAGCGGCACGACCCGCCGAGATCAACGCCGGACCCAGTCCGTAGGTCTTGGCGTGCGGCTCACGCGTGAGATAGCCGGCGGCGACGAGTTCGGTGAGGATGCCCAGGCAGGTCGGCTTGCTGATCGCGCAGCGCCGCGACACCTCGGCCAATCCGAACCGCCGCCCCTGATGGGCGACCAGGAAATTGAGCACACGCACCACGCGTGCCGTCGGCGGTGAGGTGCGCTCGAGCGTGTCCGGCTCGGCGGCGGTCGGCGACGCGCCCTGACTCATGACCGATCTGTCCCTTCGTTGCGGCTGACTCGGCAACGTGCCTTACACCTTGCACCGCTGTCGCGTCGCGCGAATGCCATCGGGCACCGCGGGGGAGTCCCACCGATCGGGACAGCCCCCGACCCGTGATGCGTCGCGGTGCTTCACTGTCGTCGCCATCACAATTCTACCCCACCGTTCCATATTTCGAACAACCGAGGGCATCGATGATCACCACCGCATTTGCCGCCGACATCGCCGCGGCCGAACAACTCATCAGCACCGCACCCCACATCCGCGCCGAACAGGACCTCAACGAAGGCCACCAATACCTTGCCGCCAGCATTCTGGCGACCCTGCATGCCGCCTGGGCAGCCGAAATCGCCGCGCCCATGTTCATCACCGGCGCCGGACCGTTCACCAAACAAGGCCTCGACAACCCCGACACCCTCTACTTCTCCGCCGCGATCAGTGACGACGCCGAATACGTCGTCACCGGAAAACGCGGCACCACAACGGATCTCAGCTTCCAAATCCTCGCCGGCGACTACACCGACACCAACGTCCCCGCCAGCGTCGCCGCCTTCGACGACCGCGACCTCGACATCGCCGCCGACGGCACCTTCGAGATCACCTTCGGCCCCGAACCCGCCGCCGGCCGCCGCAACCACATCACCCTCGCACCCGGATCCAGCCAACTCCTCGTCCGCGAGGTCTACAACGACTGGACCCAACAGCGCGGCACCATCGCCATTCGCCGCACGGATACCGCCGGCGCACCTCTGCCCGCACTGACCACGCACACGGTCCAGCGCCGATACGCCGCAGCGGGCGCCGCACTGGTCACCCGTATCCGCACCTGGCTGCAATTCCCGCAGTGGTTCTACCTCAACCTGCCGGTCAACACGCTGACCGAACCACGACTCACTCCCGGCGGCCTGGCCACCCAGTACTCCTCGGTCGGACACTACGACCTCGCCGACGACGAAGTCATGATCATCACTGTCCCCAAATCAGAAGCCCCCTACCAGGGATTCCAGCTCGGCAGCTTGTGGTACCTGTCGCTCGACTACATCAACCACCAGACCTCACTCACCACCGACCAAGCCGCCACCGACCCCGACGGCAACATCCGCCTCGTCGTCAGCGAACGCAACCCCGGAATCGCCAACTGGCTCGAAACCCTCGGCCACTCCCGCGGCTACCTCCAGTTCCGATGGCAACGACTCGACCGCGCGCTGAGCATCGCCGACGGACCCACCACCGAAATCGTCCGAATCGCCGACCTGCCGTCGAAACTGCCGTACTACGAGGAAAACCAGATCACCGCCGAACAATTCACCGCCCGCATCGCCGACCGCCAGGCCGCCTTCGCCACCCGGATGCTCGGATGAACGCCACCACAGGACTACTGCAGGACAAGGTCGTCGTCGTCTCGGGCGTCGGCGCCGGACTCGGACGGTCGATCGCGGTGCGCAGCGCCCGCGCCGGCGCCGACGTCGTACTCGTCGCGCGCACCGAAGCCACGCTCGACGATGTCGCCGCCGAAGTCACCGCGCTCGGCAGACGAGCCATCACCGTTGCTGCCGACATCACCGACCCCGACTCCGCGGCCAAGGTTGTCACCCGGGCAAAACAGACCCTCGGACGCATCGACACCCTCGTCAACAACGCCTTCCTCAAACCCTCCATGGCCGACTTCGCCCACACCGACCACCAGAGCATCCGCGACGGCATCGAACTATCGGTGATCGGCGCACTACGCATGAGTCAGCTGTGCACCGCCGAACTCGCCGACACCGGCGGCGCGATCGTCATGGTCAACTCCATGGTCGTGCGCCACTCCGACCCCATCTACGGAAGCTACAAAGTCGCCAAAAGCGCTCTGCTGGCCATGTCGCAATCACTGTCGAGCGAACTCGGACCGCAAGGCATCCGCGTCAACACTGTCGCCCCCGGCTACATCTGGGCCGAATCGCTCGAGGGCTACTTCCAGACCCTCGCCGAGGAAACCGGCAGCTCCGTCGACGACATCTACCGGGCCACCGCCGCCAACACCGACCTGCGACGACTGCCCGAACCCGACCAGATCGCCGACGCCATCGTCTTCCTCGCCTCCGACATGGCCGCCGCCATCGCCGGCCAGTGCCTCGACATCAACTGCGGCGAATACCACCACTGAAAGGACCGACGATGACAACCTCGAGCGCCGTCGCCACCCTCGGCGAACTCCACGACCTCGTCACCGATGCCACCGGACTCACCGATTTCGGCGACGACGACTACCGAGAGGGCCTGCGCATCCTGCTCGACTCCTACCGGCACGAATCCCGCCTCACACCTATGGGCGCCGCCGTCGTACAAGACGCCGTCCGCGGGGCGCTGGTCGCACGCGTGCTCAGCGAAGCAGCCTGGCAGCGACACCCCGAACACGCCGATGCGACGATCGAACGCCCGATCTTCGTCACCGGGCTCCCCAGGACCGGAACCACCGCCCTGCACCGCCTACTCACCGCCGACCCGGTCCACCAAGGACTCGAGATGTGGCTTACCGAACGGCCGCAGCCGCGCCCACCCCGTCGGCACTGGGAATCCAACACCGACTTCGGGCATGTCGACGCCAAGTACCGAGCACACCGCGCCGCCCACCCCGACATCATGGGAATGCACTTCCTCGACGCCGCCGAAGTCGAAGAATGCTGGCGACTCCTACACCAGTCGATGCAATCGATCTCCTTCGAATGCCTGTCCTTCGTCCCGTCCTACTCCGCGTGGCTCGCCACCCAGGACTGGACCCGCACCTACCAACGCCATCGCCGCAACCTGCAACTCATCGGATCCAACGACCCACACCGACGCTGGGTGCTCAAGAACCCCAGCCACATCTTCGCCCTCGACGCAATCATGCGTGTCTACCCCGACGCCCTCATCATCCACACCCATCGCGCCCCCAGTGAGGCCATCACCTCCATGTGCAGCGTCAACGCCCAAGCCACCAAAGGACTGTCCGAAGCCTTCGACCCCCAGACCATCGGCCGCACCCAACTCGACCTCTGGTCCCGCGGGCTGGACGCCTTCACCCAGGCCCGCCGCGCCTACAACCCACAACAGTTCCTCGACATCGACTACCGCGACTTCATCACCGACCCCATGGGCACAGTCGCAAATATCTACAACTACTTCGACCTCGACCTGACCGACCTGGCCCACACGGCCATCCAGGCCACGTACGACGAGAGCCGCCGCGGCGACCGTAAACCCTCCCACAACTACAGCCTCGGCGACTTCGGCCTGACCACCGCCAAAATCGACGCGAAATTCCCAACCCACTGAATCTCATCGCCGGGTTCGTTCAACCAGCTGGATCGGCGACGAGGTGGTGCCCCCCACCTCGTCGCGCGGAATGTAACGGGGTTGGGGGTTAGGGTCAGGACTCCGATGATCCGCCGTCGGTGCGGGCGAACAGAGTATCGGCCAATCTCTTATCCCGATGCAGGACCCTCATCTCGCCCCCCGGCAACCCGAACCCGCCGCTGCGCTCCGCTCTGGTCGACGAGCTTGTCGAAGAGTTTCTCCAATTGCTCGTCGCTGTCGGGGCGTTCCGACTTGCGTTCCACTTGAAATGGTTTGCTGGCCAGTGAGACCAGAGCGGTGAGCAACGCTGCGGGCAGCATCCCGGTCACGGAGAACTGGTCGGCTGGCGTGGTGAAGTTGTGCCGCCACGGTCCGTCGCGCAAGCCTGCCAGGACAGCCGCGACGATGTCGCCCAGCACGATCACCACTGCTAGCGCCGCCGCGAACGCCTTCACGACACGGACTACATCGCGACGTCTCAGGTCGATCGTCGTGGAATCGGTTGTCGGTGATCTCGAGTTCGTTCGCGACGGCGGTGATGAAGTTGCGGCGCAACGGGGTTCGGCGTACTTGAAGGCGTCGAAGCGCGCGAACCTGATTGTCGCGGTCTGGCTCCACCGGCCCCGGCGTTGGTGGTCGAGTTTCACATGCAACAGGTTCGCGACACGCTACGAGCCGTTGCGACCGCGCGGACCGCTACCTGCCAGCACGCATCGCGTTCCGGACACCCCGTCTTTCGGGTGGTGGCGGTGATCAGCGAGCGTCCTAGTTGGTGAATTCGAATGCCACACGCCGGACGGCGGCTGTCCATCGGCGGCCTTCGCATGTCGGCCAGGATCAGCGCGGCACTGCTAAGGACGCCGGAGCAGGGAGCCGCCTAGGAAATGAAGCGGTGCCTGGGAAATTCCTTCAGTTCGGACATGGAACCAATGCAAGAACCTGCAGCTCAAGCGCTTCCAACATGAAGCAGGACTTGAGAAGCTACACGCCGCCGGCACCGTCCTCGCGCGCATCCCGCATCAGCGTCACCTGGTCGCCGAGCATGTACTCGACCAGCAGGTGCCCGGCGGCCAATGCGTGCCATGGCCGGTCGCTGCGGCGTCGGTACCACCCTCGCTACAGCCAGTACTTATTCGCCAGGGCTGCCAGTACAAACCCGATGAACATGCAGACACTGGACATCCAGATCGCCACTTTGCCCAGCGGATGTCCCTTTCTGGCGGCCGTGAGTCCGAGAAAGATCCCGGCCCAACCGAATAGGCACGGCACTCCGAGCGACAGCACAGCGAAGATCAGGGCCGTGATCGCCAGCCCCTTGCCCTCCGGTGGCGAGCTCACTGGGATGTGGGCGTGGGCCTGGTAGCGCGGCACCTGTGGGGTGGGCCGCACCGCCTGCTCGGGATAGTCGAATTGCGGGATGTATTCGCCACTGCCCTGAAGGTATTCAGGTGGCGCGGGTGGAATCGCGCCGGGCGCCTGCGGCTTCCAGTAGTCGTCGTCGGTGGGTGGCTGTGGTGGTGTGCCCATGACGTAATCCGCTCCGCTGTAGGTGGTTTCGAACATTACGTCGGGAACAGCTTGCGCGTCGGCGGGGCCGGAGCCCCTACTTTCCGGGGCCGCAGTGGGCGATGCCATCTACAGCGCGAATTTGGAGCCGGCCGGGCTCCGGACGCGGCGGTGCGACTGCACCAAAGTGCGGGTTGGCCAGTTACGTTGCGGAGGCGCCGGGGCCACCTCGCCAGTGGTGGATTTCGAGCGCCATACCGATGTTGAGCGCATTGTCTTCGAGGGGGCGGGGAAGTAGCTCGTTTACGCGTCTGATGCGCCGGAGCATCGTGTTCCGGTGTGTGAAGAGTCGGTCGGCTGCATTGGCCACGTTGCAGAGTTCGCTCAAATAGACGCGCAGTGATTCCCGTAGTTCCGGGTGGCCACTGTCCAACGGCCCGAGCGTGGACGCGACGAAACGGTCTGCGAGATCAGGCGATGCCATCAGTAGCAGGACACCCTCGACGTCACCGAACGACGCGACCGCACGACTGGTTTCCTGGCGCGCCATCATCCGCTGAGTGCTGACGGCGTCCAGGTGTGAGGTCCGAAATCCGTCGACTCCGGATCCTGTCGACCCGATGGCGACCTGCCAGAGGGATCGTGAGTCGATCACGCTTTCAACGGAACTCAGCCGGCCCGTATCGATCCCGCCGAGCCACGCCCAGACCGTGCCCGCGCTGGCGACCGTACGGACCACGCTTGTTGCTCCCACATGGCGCGCGATGTCATCGACCACCCCCGTGCCGGTGCCGATCTCGGCCGCGACGTCTCCCGCGGCATCCGCGTCATGGCTGTATCCGACGAGAGCGACGCGGGTGGTGTCACACCTTTGGGCCATCGCCCCGATCAGTGCGCGCGCGTTCTGTACTGCTTGCTTTTTGGATGAGCCGTACATGTCGCCTTCCCAAGGGAACGCGGTGGCCGGGTAGTCGACGTAGGCGACTTCCGTGGAGTGGGGCAGCCCGTCGGTGACTCCCGCCAGCATGCCCGGCCCGTTGGCTATCGGGGACCGGTTCGCTCCCGTCTCCCAGGTGCCGGGTATCGCGACGACATAGAGCGTCGGGCAGCCGGATGTCGCGTCTGCGCTGCCTGTACCCAACATGGCGCTGGAAAGGCCCGACGCCGCTACGGCGACCACTGCCGCGACCGATCTCTTCAATCGCAAGGTTCCTCCTCGGGGTCGTGCTGTCCCGTTCGGTGGAGACAAGCGACAGACAGTGATGATTTCATCAACTATCCCCTAACGTAGTTGCTGATCGAATCCGATGAGAAAGTCAGGAATGGTGATATTGCTCCCAAGCGACATGCAGTACGCACGATGAGTGGCGAATTGCGATGCGGCACAGAGGGAGTGGACGGAGATGCCCGGGTTCGATGAGCGAACCCGGGCTCCGGCGAAGCCGTTTCGTTGGCGTCCTCCCGCTGGGCTGGGCTACTTCTTCCCCAGGTCCTGCCCCTGCTGGCTCTGCTGCTTGTTCGGCATGGGCTGGTTGATGGTGGTGAAGTACTGTGCGGCCGCGGCAATCGCGACCGGCGCGGTGACGAAGACCTGTCCGGCGAGGGTGCCCAGGAATCCGCCCGCGGCCACACCGGCGATGCAGCCCTGGACCTCGCTGGGCAGGCCGCCGAACATGGTGGCGAGCGTCCCGGTCAGGGTCGCGCCGGACACTCCGCCGATGACGCAACCGACGGCACCGCCGCCCACGGCACCCGCTGTGGTGCCGATGGTGGCTCCCATGCTGATGGTGCTGGTCATGCGGTTCCAGGCGGCCGTTTCGCGTTCCTGCTCGTTCTTCCAGGTCGCCTGGTCCTCGTAGGGAAGGGCCACCGGCTTGTACCGGGCATGCGCGAGGTCGAACTGCGGGGTCAGGGTCCGGCTCGGCCGTCGATGGCGGCTTCGATCGGGAACACGAAATCGTCGACCCGGAAATTCAATTCGGTGCCGGCGACGGTGGTGCCGTCGGCGGCCTTGACCTTGAAGACGCCATTATCTGTCACCAGAGACCCCGCGCTGGTCCGGATCAGGGTGGTCGACTCTGTGTTCGTGACGGTGTAATCGATGGCCTGACCGGTTGGCGAGTCGGCGTGTGCGACAGCCTGGTTCCCCGCGGTGGCCAGGACGATGGCGGTGCCGACGGTCAAGGCGGTTCCGGTGATTTCGGTGAATCTCACGGCGGTGAGCCTTTCTGTGTTTTCCCTCATCAGGCGCGCGTCATCGATGCCGGGAGAAGCCCGCTTACGGCGTTGTGTGGGGGTGATTCGGCGCGGTCCGGCCGCGAGCGAGTGGATCGATATGTCGCCTGCCGACAGTGCGGTTCGCCAGGACTTGACCGGACGGGAGGAACGGTAGGAGAGCGTTAGGCCACCGACAACCTGGAGCGGGGGATTTTGCCGGAATTCTCAGAGTTCTCTTGATAAGAAGCTCAGTGTCTTAGAGGTCTATCAAGGTCGTTCAGAAGATCGAAACTGACCGTTCACGCAATCGAGGGGCGGGAGCGGGTCGTTCGTGGCGACCGGTCGCCAAGTTCTGATGGTTTCATCAACTTGCCCTTGACAGAGTAGGTGATCGAAGTTGATGATTTAGTCAACACAAGTTCTGGAGGTAGCTGTGACGAGCATCGACAAAGGTGTCGGCACCGGCCGGACGGTCCGGGTCGGCGAGCGAGAGATCTACTTCGTGGAGGTTGGGTCGGGCCCCGCGCTCGTGCTGCTGCACGGTGGCGGCGCGGGAGCATCCGGGATGTCGAACTACTCGCGGAATGTCGAAGCGCTGGCACAGCGCTTCCGGGTGATCGTGCCGGACATGCCCGGGTATGGACGGTCTTCGAAGTGGATCGATCACTCCGATCCGTTCGGCGATCTGGCGGGAGCGATCGGCGGCCTGCTGGACGAACTGGGCATCGCCTCGGCGCATCTGGTCGGCAACTCCTACGGCGGCGCGGCGGCCCTGCGGTTGGCGATGGAACGACCGGAGAAGGTGAACCGTCTGATCCTCATGGGTCCGGGCGGCGTGGGCACAACTCGCGCACTGCCCACCGCCGGGCTGCAGGAGCTGCTGAACTACTACGGCGGGAGCGGTCCGAGCCTGGAGAAGATCACCAAGTTCATCCGTGAATACCTCGTGTACGACGGCGACGCGGTGCCTGCCGAGCTGATCGAAGCCCGCTATCGCGACAGCCTGGACCCGGAAGTCGTGGCGAACCCGCCACTGCGCCGACCCTCGGGTCCGCTGGCCCTGCGCACGGTGTGGCGGATGGACTTCACCCGCGACTCGCGCCTGCGTGAGGTCGCCCATCCGACGCTGGTGATCTGGGGAGCCGACGACAAGGTCAATCGACCCGCCGGCGGCCGCATGCTGGCCGAGGCGATGCCCAACTGCGACCTGTACTTGGCAGCCAATACCGGTCACTGGGTGCAGTGGGAACGCGCCGACCTGTTCAACGCTCTGGCCACCGCTTTCCTGGAGGCGGCGTCATGATCGGTGTCCCGCCGCCCACCGACGACTCGGTCTTCGGCGCGGTCCACCTGGGATACGTCGTCGTGCAGTCGAATCGGCTGACCGATTGGCGGCGCTTCGGCGCCGACGCGATCGGTCTGCACGTCGACGACGTCGACCCCAACACGCTGCGGTTCCGCCTGGACGACCGGTCCTGTCGATTCCTCATCCGCCGTGGCTCGGCCGAGGATGTCATCGCGCTGGGCTGGCAGGTCGACGACCACGAGACCTTCGACCGCATCATCGCCAGGGTCACCGATCGCGGCGTGCCGATCATCGAGGGCGCCAAGGAGGAAGCGGCCCTGCGCGGTGTGGAACGCCTGTGGCGTTTCGCCGGGCCGAAAGGCATCGCGCAGGAGATCTTCACGGTCCCGGTGACCACGTCCGAGCCGCTGCGCATGCAGAGTTCCGGGTGGGTGACCGGCGAGGCGGGCCTGGGCCATGTGGCGATCCTGTCGCGTGAGCCGGAGTCCATTCGCGGCTATTTCCACACGGTTTTCGATTCCCGGCTCAGCGACTACATCGATGAGAACGTCTCCGGTCTGAAGATGAAGATCCGGTTCCTGCGGGTCAACGAACGGCACCACTCCATCGCGATCGCGAACATCCGCGGGGTCAAGATCGATCCGATCCGAACCTCGGTGCAGCACATCAACATTCAGTCCGCGACGCTCGATGACATGCTCGCCTCGTATCAGCGGGTCAAAGATCTGGGCTTCCGTATGCAGTGGTCGGTGGGACAGCACACCAATGACCGCGAGCTGTCGTACTACTGCGTCACACCGTCGGGGTTCGAGCTCGAGGTCGGGTGGAACCCGATCGTGATCGGCCCCGAGCTCGAAGCGACGTGGGAACCGACCACATACCAAGGGATCAGCATCTGGGGACACACCCCGGTGGGCGAGACCGTGCTGACCAAATTCGAGCAGTTCCGGCAGGGCCTGTTGAACACGGTCACCCCCGAGATCACCGTTCCCGAACTGGCAGGAGGACTTTCACGATGAACACCGACTACGACGTGGTGGTCGTCGGCCTGGGCCCGGCGGGGCTCACCCTTGCCAATCTGCTCGGGCGGCGCGGAGCGAGCGTGCTGGTGCTCGAACGAGAGCCGGAGTTCTATGGGCTCGCGCGCGCGGTTTACACCGACGACGAATGCATGCGGATCTTCCAAACCGCCGGTGCCGCCGACGAACTCGCCGCCGATATGAACGTGGACTCCACCGTGCAGTGGGTGCGCGCCAATGGAGAGGTGCTGGTGCAGTTCCACCAGACCGACCGGCCGCAGGGCTGGCCCGTGGTGAACTTCCTCTACCAGCCGTACCTGGAGAACACGCTCGAGCGTGCGCTCGGCCGCTACCCGAACGTGACGGTTCGCCGAGGTCGTGAGGTGACCGACTTCGATCAGGACGCCACGGGTGTCAGCGTCGAGCACGCCGCGTGCCGAGGCACCTCGTACGGCAAGAACGCCCCCGAGAGCGACGCGCGAACCGCCGAGCGTGTCCGCGCGAAGTTTCTGGTCGGCTGCGATGGTGGCCGCAGCGTGGTGCGTACCAAGCTCGGAATCGACATGACCGGGACCAGCTTTCCCGAACGCTGGCTGGTCGTGGACCTCGAGGCCAAGGAGGGCGTCGACGCGTTCCGGCATCTGCCCTACTTCGACTTCGTGTGCGATCCGGCGCTTCCGATCGTGTCGTGCCCCCAGCCGGGGAACCACCATCGCTTCGAGTTCCTGCTCAGCGATGATCAGACCAAGGAACAGATGGAGGACCCGGACACCGTCCGGCGCTACATCTCCCGCTTCGTCGATCCGGACGAGGTCGAGGTGCTGCGCAAGCTGGTGTACACCTTCAACGCGGTGGTCGCCGACCGGTGGCGGGTCGGCCGGATCCTGATCGCGGGCGATGCCGCTCACATGACGCCGCAATTCATCGGGCAGGGCATGAACGCCGGTGTCCGCGACGCCGACAACCTGTCCTGGAAGCTCATCGCAATCCTGAAGCACGGTGCCGGGCTGGAGATTCTGAACAGTTACGAGGCCGAGCGCCGCCCGCACGCCAAGGCGATGATCGACTTGTCGGTGCTGAACAAGAGCCTCGTCTCCGTCGACAACAAGTTGCTGGCGGGCGCGCGGGACCTGATGCTGACGGCCGCGCTGCACACGCCGGGAGTGGGCGGCTGGATCCGAGCCGCGAAGATGAAACCGGCTCCGCGGTTCCGCCGCGGAAAGTACCTGGGTCTGTCGCGGCGCGGGCTGTTCGGCGTCGAAGGCGCGTTGGCTCCGCAACCGGAGGTCCGAACCTTCGACGGACACCACTGCCGCCTCGACGATGTACTGGGCCAGGGTTTTTCGGTCCTCGGATACGGAGTCGACCCGCGGAAAGCACTGTCCGCCGAAGATCTGGCCGCACTGCAGACCCTGGGCACGCGGTTCGTCACCGTATACCCGATCGGCGGGCGCCCCCAGGGCGCGCCCGGCGACGGCCGCTTCACCGGTGACGACTACGCCGACATCGAGGACCACACCGGCGTGTTGACGCGATGGTTCGGCAAGGCCGGCGTCCGCACCGGCGGGCTGCTCCTGCTGCGGCCGGACCGCTACGTCTTCGGCACCGCCGCCGCCGGAGCAGGCGACAAGCTCGTGGCCGAACTGTTCGGTCGGCTGGCCGCGCCGCGCACCGGCGTCCCCGTTCCGGATACCTCCGCGATCGGGCCGTCCGCATCGCCGGAGTCCGACCGCGACCTCGAGGAGGCTCGATGACCTTCACCCTGACCGATTCCCCGGCCATCCGCGCGGCGGCCGACCGGCTGGCAGCCGCGACCGCCACCGGTGAGCCCGTCGCACCGGTCCGCGACCTCATCGGCCCGGACGACGTCGTGTCGGCGTACGCCGTGCAGCGCATCGGCGTCCAGGGCCGCCTCGGCTCCGGCGCCCGGATCGTCGGGCGCAAGATCGGGCTGACCTCGCCTGCGGTACAGCAGCAACTGGGTGTCGACCAGCCCGACTTCGGGGTGCTCTTGGGTGACATGGATGTATCGGAAACCACTGTGGCCCAGCGGCCGCGGCTGCTGCAGCCGAAGGTGGAGGCCGAACTGGCCTTCGTACTCGGTGCCGACCTGGATGGCGAGCAGCTCGACCCGATCACCGTGCGCGGCGCGATCGAGTACGCGGTCGCCGCCCTCGAGATCGTCGACAGCCGGATCGCCGACTGGGACATCACTTTCGCCGACACCGTCGCCGACAACGCCTCCAGCGGTTGGTTCGCGCTCGGCTCGCGGCGACTGTCGCTCGAGGAATTCGAACCCCGCGAGATAGCCATGACCATGGCCATCGACGGCGAGGTCGTCTCCACCGGAACCGGGTCGGCCTGCCTGGGCGACCCGCTCAACGCGCTGGCCTGGCTCGCGCGAACCGCTCGCGACTTCGGTAATCCGTTGCGTGCGGGGGAGGTGGTGCTCTCCGGCGCTCTCGGCCCGATGGCGTCGCTACGCCCCGGCGCTCGCGTGCACGCCGAGATATTCAGCAGCGCGGAGACACTCGGCGCCGTCGACTTCGTATGGGAGGAACTGTGATGAGCCGCATCAAGGTAGCGGTAATCGGTTCGGGCAATATCGGCACCGACCTGATGATCAAGGTGCTGCGTCACTCGGAGGTCCTCGAGATGGCGGCGATGGTCGGCATCGATCCCGACTCCGACGGGCTGGCCCGCGCCGCGCGGATGGGGGTGCCCACGACCGCGCGCGGCGTCAGTGGACTCATCGGCATGGAGGATTTCGATCAGATCGACATCGTCTTCGACGCGACTTCCGCGGGCGCTCACCAGGCCAACGCGGCCGCGCTCGAACCGTTCGGGAAACGACTGATCGACCTGACTCCCGCGGCGATCGGTCCGTACGTCGTGCCCCCGGTCAATCTCGACCAGCACCTGGACTCGCCCAATGTGAACATGGTGACCTGCGGCGGGCAGGCCACGATCCCGATCGTTTCGGCGATCTCTCAGGTCACGGCTGTGCCGTACGCGGAAATCGTCGCCTCGATCGCGTCGAAGTCGGCCGGCCCGGGAACCCGCGCGAACATCGACGAATTCACCGAGACGACATCGCACGCGATCGAGGCGGTCGGCGGTGCGGCGTCCGGGCGAGCGATCATCGTCCTCAATCCCGCCGAGCCGCCGCTGATCATGCGCGATACCGTGCTCGCCCTGATCGGTGACCCCGATCCGGAAACCCATGCGGCCGTGCGGGCATCGATCGAATCGATGGTCGCCGAGGTCGCGAGCTACGTGCCGGGCTACCGACTCAAGCAGTCCGTGCAGATCGTTCCGGTCAACGCGGCCGCGATGCGCACGCTCGTGGGTGATTCGATTGTCACGCACCAGATTTCGGTCTTCCTCGAAGTCGAGGGCGCGGCCCACTACCTGCCCGCCTACGCCGGGAACCTCGACATCATGACCTCCGCCGCACTGCGGGTTGCCGAGCGGATCGCGACCACCGCCCTGACCCAGGAGACCGTGTAATGACCAAGATCTTCCTTCAGGACGTGACGCTGCGCGACGGCATGCACGCGCTGCGCCATCGGATCACGCCGAAAACCGTTGCCGCGGTGGCCGCGGCGCTGGATGCCGCCGGGGTCGACGCGGTGGAGGTCGCGCACGGCGACGGTCTGCACGGCGGCAGCCTCACCTACGGGGCCGGCAGCCACACCGACTGGGAATGGATCGAGGCCGCGGCGGGGGCGCTGACCACCGCACGGCTGACCACGCTGCTGCTGCCGGGCATCGGCACCATCGAAGATCTGAGGCGCGCCTACGACCTCGGTGTCCGCTCGGTGCGCGTCGCGACGCACTGCACCGAAGCCGACATCTCGGCCCAGCACATCGCCTATGCCCGGGACCTCGGTATGGATGTGTCGGGCTTCTTGATGATGAGCCACATGAACACGCCGACTGGGCTGGCAGCTCAGGCGAGACTCATGGAATCCTATGGAGCGCACTGCGTTTACGTCACCGACTCGGGTGGCAGGCTCACCATGGACGGTGTTCGCGATCGCGTGCGGGCCTACCGTGAGGTGCTCGACCAGAACACGGAAATCGGCATCCACGCTCACCAGAACCTGTCGCTGTCCGTCGCGAACAGCGTGGTCGCGGTCGAGGAGGGCGTCACCCGTGTAGACGCGTCGCTCGCCGGTCTCGGCGCGGGCGCCGGCAACACACCGTTGGAAGCCTTCGTCGCCGTGGCTGATCTGACCGGCTGGAAGCACTCCGCGAAGCTGGATCAGCTGACCGATGCCGCGGACGACCTCATCAGGCCCCTGATGGACCGGCCGGTTCAGGTCGACCGGGAAACCCTGGCCCTGGGCTACGCGGGCGTGTACTCGAGTTTCCTGCGGCACGCGGAAAAAGCCTCCGCCACCTACGGAGTCGATGTGCGGACCTTGCTCGGCGAGGCGGGCCGGCGAGGTCTCGTCGGCGGCCAGGAGGACATGATCGTCGATATCGCACTCGACCTCACCGGCGGCCGTGCCCGATGAGGGTGGGCGGCGGCACTCGCCCGGCCAGGCCCGCCGCGGGGCGGGGGTTGCCGCTACAGCTGCGGCTGGGCGGGCAGTTCGGTGCTGGTCAGCTTCTGCGCGGAGCGCTTGTTCATGCCGAACATGCGCAGCATGTGGTACGTCATCTCGTCGGCCAGGGCGCCGGCGTCGGCGTCGGGCTGTGCGTCGAGCAGCTGAAGCAACCCGAGCAGCGATCCGCCCGCCGCCATCACCGCCATGTCCGGGTCCATCTGCTCGAAGCGCCCCGCTTCCTGAGCGGCGATGATGTCGCGGCGGGCGCGGGGAGCGAGACCTTCGTCGCGCAGCAGCACCGAGGTGCCGGAATTGAGGATCACCCGGATCATTTCGGGCACTTGCCGTTGCAGCCGCGCGGTCATGCGGAAGCTGACGGCGAAGACCTCGGCGGGATCGTCGTACAGGGCGACGATGCCGTCCCGCATCTCGCTGTAGACCTGCAACACGGACCGGACCGCTTCGTCGAAGAGTTGTTCCTTGGAGTCGAAGTGGTTGTAGAAGGAGCCGAAGCCGACGTCGGCTTCGTCGGTGATCTCTTGGATGCTCACCGCGGAGCGGCCCTCGGCCAGAAACTTCCGGGCTGCTCCGAGTAGGGCGTTGCGCGTGCGCTCACGCCGCCGATCGATGCGATTGCGGACCACGGGTTCTGAAGCCATCAGTTGCTCATCTCCATCGAAAATCGCCCTTGACTCATGTCTGACGAAACGATCAGTGCCGATCGTGATTCTAACCGAAAGGAAGGTCAGTTGTGACCGACGCCGCTTCGCAGTCCCAAACCGGTGTCAGCCGCCGCCGCATGCTCGGTGGTGCGATCGCCGGAACACTCGGTGTGGCCGCGACGGCCGCGGCGGGCCCGCTCGCCTCGGCCGCCCCGATCCTCGGGCGCCAGAGTGCGCCCGAGGGCACTTACCGGATCGATCTCCACGCGCACTTTCTGCCGCCCGACTACCGGGCCGCGTTGCTCGAACACGGCCACTTCACCATCGGTGGCTACCCGACGCCGGACTGGTCGCCGGAACAGGCGATCTCGTTCATGGACTACTACGGAATTGCGGCCCAGGCGCTTTCGGTTTCCGATCCGGGAGTTTCGTTCCTGTCCGGTCAAGAGGCCAACGACATGGCCCGCTACTGCAACACCTATGCAGCCGGCCTGTTCAAATCCCATCCCACTCGATTCGGCGCTTTCGCCGTGTTGCCGATGCCCGATATCGCGGCGTCCATCGCGGAGGCGATCTACGCGCTCGATGAGCTGAAACTCGACGGCGTGATCCTGCTGTCCGCGTACGACGGGGTCTACCTGGGCGATCCGCGCTTCGAACCGCTCATGATCGCCTTGAACCAGCGCAACGCCTACGTCTTCGTGCATCCCGCCGCGATCCCCGACAACGCGAAGCCCGCACTGCCGCTGCCGGACTTCCTCGAGGAATTCACCTTCGACACCACCCGCGCGGCGACGATGATGATGTTCACCGGCGTGACGCAGCGATATCCGAACATCCGGTTCCAACTCGCCCACGCCGGCGGCACCGTCCCGTTCCTTTCCCACCGCATCGGCATCGCGTCCGAGACCGTGATCGGCAAGATGTGGCCGCAGGACCTGCCGAAGGCGTCGCTGCTCGACACGCGCCAGCAGATCGCGAACTTCTACTACGACACCGCGCTGAGCGGTTCGGCAGCGGCCATGTCCGGCGTGCTCGCCGTCACCGCCCGCGAGCACATCGTGTTCGGGTCGGACTGGCCGTTCAGTGCCATGACGCTTCCGCAGACCGGCAGCCACGATCCGGCACCGGGGCTGAGCGATGTATTCAACGCTGATCAGCGGATGGAGGTCGAACGTCTGAACCCGCTACGGCAGCTGCCGCGGCTGGCGCAGGCGGTCGGCTAGCGACCGACTGGACACGTCGCGTGCTCGGAGGCGGCGCCCGAATCCTGCGGCGCTACCACCGGCACGAGATGGTCTGTGAGCCGATGCCGGAAGGTCCGGTGCAAACGCGGTCTCGTGTCCCGACTCTCGGCTGAGCTGCCGGCCGAGCCGGCTATGTGGCGGGTTCGGCCGGCGGCGCGATGTTGAGCGAAGGTAAAGGGCGACGGGAAATGTCCTGCGCTTGGTCGGCCGGTAGGCCGAGCATGCGCAGTAGGTCCTCGGTGATCTGATCCGTTGCCGCGGCGTCGTCGCGCTCCGGGTGGTCGTGGAGGAGTTTGCCCAGCGCTAGGGCGGTTCCGGAGATGATCGTCATGGTCAGCTGCGGGTCGCGGATCTGGAAACGCCCGGCACGCATGGCTGTTTCGATATCGCGGAGGGCTCTGGGCTCGAGTCCTTTCTCGGAGCCGGTGAGATTGAGGCCATTGTTGAGCAATACCTTGCTCAGCGTGGGACTCGAGCGGTGCAGGCGGCCTGTGAGCCGAAAGCTCTGTGCGAAGACCTGCGCGGGATCGTCCAGGTCTTCGCACAGGAGATCGAGGAGCGCACCGTGCTGGTCGAGCGCCTCCTCGATCGCGGCGTGGAACAGCTCCTCTCGGCTCTGGAAGTGGTTGTAGAACGACCCCATGCCGACATCGGCGGCCTGGGTGATCTCGAGGATCGGCGCGCCGGTCCTATCCGCTGCCAAGAGCGACTGTGCCGCGCGGACGAGTGAGGCGCGGGTCTTCGCCTTGCGGCGCTCCAGCCGGCTGGGCTCCATGTCGTTCCGCGGGGCCATCGTTGCTCGCCTCTCTCTCACATGTCCAGCTACATGTTAGTTGCTCTTGTCAGTATTGACGAACATGTCAGAAACTCTTGACTGATCGAATCGGCGTGAGTGACGATATCGTCAGTACTTCGAAGGGAGTGGTCGATGAGCGGCCATCACGATGTGCACAGTGGCCTGCACAGCGAGCACGGCGCGCTGGCGGGCGAGCATCCCGGACGTGCGCGAAACCCGGTGGTGAAGGTTCTCGACCTCGCCTGGCTGGAGTTCGAGAAGGCGGACCTGGACAAGGCCGAAGCTTTCGCGCACGCCTTCGGTTTCGCTGCCGCCCTGCGGACGCCCGACGAGTTGCAGCTCCGAGGAACCGACCCGGGTTCACCCTGCATTGTGATCCGGCGTGGACCTCGGTCACGGTTCGCCGGACCGGCCTTCCGGGCTGCTGACTCCGCGGATCTGATCCGACTTGCGGCAGCCATGGGCGAGCAGGCTGTACCGCTGCCGGAATCACTTGGTGGGCTGACCGTCGACCTCGCCGATCCGAGTCGGCTGCGCGTCCGGGGTCGTCGCCGACACCCACGAACTACCCGCCTCGGCGCCACAGCCGACGCAGGTCTTCAACGTCGGCCACGAGGTGCTGCGGGTCAACGCCACACAACGGCCACGGCGGACCCCCGCACTGGTTCGGAGGCTCGGCCACGTGGTGGTGCAGACGACCCGACACCGCGAAACTCTCGACTGGTACCTGAAGAATCTGGGCCTGATCGTCAGCGACTTCCTCTACTACCCCGGCCTGCGCGAGCGCGGACCGGTCATGAGCTTCATCCGCTGCGATCGAGGTTCGGATCCGGCCGATCACCACACCCTGGCGCTGACGCTGGGGCCGTCCAACCGGTATGTGCACTCGGCCTATCAGGTCGCCGACCTGGACGCGCTCGCCGCGGGTGGCGAGTATCTGCGTGACCACGGCTACCGCCGGTCATGGGGGATCGGCCGTCACATCCAGGGCAGCCAGATCTTCGACTATTGGCGTGACCCCGACGGTTTCATGGTCGAGCACTTCAGCGACGGCGACATGTTCGACTGCACCCTCGAACCCGGATGGGCTCCCATGAGCGCGTCCGGCCTTGCCCAGTGGGGACCGCCGGCCACCAAGGACTTCCTCGGCATTTCCCCGAGCCGGGAATCGGTTCGCGAACTGCGCGCGACGCTCGGCGCACTGCGCGAGGACAACGAATTCGACCTTCGCCGCCTACGCGGCCTGTTGAAAGTAGCCAACTCATGAGCGTTTCCGTCCTCCGCACCGCCGAAGCCTGGTGGGTGAGCACACCCTCCGGCGCGGCCCGCGTCGACACCGCCGCGACCACCACACGGGAGCTGCTGGCTGATCGCGCGGCGATCACCGCCGCGTCTGCGAGTTCGGACACCGTTGCGGTGGAGAGTCTTTCGTTGTTGTCTCCGGTGACGGCGCCCTGTCGGGTTGTCGCCCAGATGACGAATTTCGCTTCCCATGTCAAGGATTCCGGCGGGGACCCCGAGACTGTGCCGTTGACGTTCTTCCGGAAGGCATCCGGATCGATCAGCGGGCCCTACGACGAGGTGATCCGCCCCGCGCATGTGCGGCTACTGGACTACGAGGTGGAGATCGGCCTCGTTTTCGGTGCGGACATGCCGGTCGGATCGGAGATCACGCCGGACAATCTCCCGGACTACGTCGCGGGCGTGGTTGTCACGAACGATGTCTCCGCGCGTGACGTCCAACTGCCGAAAACTCAGTTCTACGAAGCGAAGTCGTATCCCACCTTCACACCGGTCGGTCCGGCGCTGCTGCTCCTCGATGCCGACGAGCTGAAGCGATTCACCGACCTACGGCTGCGGTTGTGGGTCAACGGCGAAATACGTCAGGACATGGCGGTCGCCGACATGATCTACCGACCGGTGCGGACCCTGCGCGAACTGACTCGATTCCAGCGAATGGAATCCGGAGACCTGCTACTCACCGGCACGCCGGTCGGCACCGCGATCAGCGCCCCACCCAAGCCGGTGGAGATCATCGGCTCCCTGCTGCCGCCGAAGGTCAGGTGGAAGCTGTTCTTCCGAGGGCAGGCCAAGAATCCTAAGTATCTCCAGGACGGCGACGTGATGGAGGTCGCGGTCGGCACCGACGACGGCCTACTGGATCTCGGTCGTCAGCGCACGATCGTGAGATTCGCCCGGTGACCAAGAAGCTCACCGTCGAAACCGCGGCATTCAGTCCACCGGGTCAGTTGTCTCTGGGCGGTCTCTGCCTGCTGGTATACAGCCTGGTCGTATTGATGATAGTCTCAGAAATGATCATTTTGTCGCATTAGTTGGCGCTCAGATCAAGCGACGGAAAGCTCGGCAGAGAGGATGTTCGGCATGCCGCTGAACCGAATCGATGTGCACCAGCACATGATCCCCCCGTTGTACGCGGAAGCGCTGCGTGAGCACGGCATCGCATCCGCGGGCGGACGGGACCTCCCGGAGTGGAGTCCTCGCGATGCCATCGACACCATGGCGGGTGCCGGTAGGAAGGGCAGGACGAGTTGTTCCGGGTGCTCGATGAGCGCGCGGCTGTGGTGTTCGTGCACCCTGCGGACCTTCGCGGACCCGCTGTCCCGGGAGTGCTGCCGTTCGCGGCGGACTTCCTCCTCGATACCAGCCGCGCGGCTTATCTACTGGTGCGCAACGGTGTTCGTCAGCGATACCCGAACATTCGGTTCGTGCTCAGTCACGGTGGCGGGTTCGTCCCCTATGCATCGCATCGCATGGCGTTGAGCATCTTCACTCAGACCGGGCGCAGTCCGATCGAGGTTCTCGAGGAGCTCGCGAGCTTCTACTTCGACACCGCGTTGACCTCGAGTTCGGCCGCGTTGCCGACATTGCTCGAGTTCGCCGCGCCGGGACATGTGCTGTACGGCAGCGACTGGCCGTTCGCGCCCGAACCGGCTGTGCGCTATTTCCAGGCCGGTCTCACCGAGTATCGGGGTGCGGACGAGGCGACCCGCACCGCGATAGCACGCTCGAACGCCACGGTGCTGTTCCCGCGCTTCGGTGAGGGCGGTGCGCCGGTATCGGCGCCCGGGCAGTCCCTGCGCACGCGGGTACGGCGCGAGCTGCGGACGCGTGTGTTCCGAGCGGTAGCGCGGGCTGCCAGTCAGCGCTGACCCGCATCACTGCGCACACCGCCGGTGAACTGCCACGGCCTGATCTGCGCTGATATCGGGCCGGACTCGAGACTGTCAACTAGAGGTCGAGCCTTGGCTCGGATGGCAACACGGACGTGGTCAGCGTCTGCGCCGAGTGCTTGTTCATGCCGAACATCTGCAACACATGCAGCGTCATCTCATCGGATAAGGCGTCGGCGTCGGCTTCCGGCTGCGTGTCCAGCAACTGCAGTAGGCCCAGAAGTGCTCCTCCGGCGGCCATGATCGCTACATCGGGATCCATCGGTTCGAACCGACCCGCCTGCTGGGCGGCGGTGATGTCCCTGCGAGCACGAGGGGCCAGACCCTCCTCGTAGAGCAGCACGGACATGCCGGAATGCAGCAGTACCCGCACCAGTTCTGGTGCCTGCCGCTGGAGCCTGCCTGTCATGCGGAAGCTGACGGCGAATACCTCTGCGGGGTCGTCGTATGGAGCGACGATGCTGTCACGAAACTCGCTGTAGATCTGCAGGACTGAGCGCAGAGCGTCGTCGAAGAGTTGTTCCTTGGAGTCGAAGTGGTTGTAGAAGGAGCCGAAGCCGACGTCGGCTTCGTCGGTGATCTCCTGGATGCTCACTGTGGAGCGGCCCTCGGCCAGGAACTTGCGGGCCGCTCCGAGTAGGGCGTTGCGCGTGCGCTCACGACGCCTGTCGATGCGGTTGTGAACCGCGGGGTCGGTCACGGCCCCTCCTTCCGCCTGCTATCGCACCTTCTATCATAACTGACCAAAGCATCAAATTAGCTGGGTCCTCGCGTGGCGAGTGGGTTCGATCACCGGCGAGCGCACCATATTGATGATCTGCTTCGTATATGATGAAATCATCAAAACTCGGTGTGAAGGCCTGGTGGATGGACCCCGCGGTCTCGCCGAGAAGCTGACTGTGCGCCGCCGATGTCGCGCGAAATCCACGTGTTCAACACCTTCATGCATAGGGGATATCGTGAGTGGATCTGCTGATCGCAAGCGGCTCGGAATCGACGACTCGTTCTGGGTGTGGCTCGAATCGCCCGAAACACCAATGCATGTCGCGGCACTCGCAGTCTTCGAGTCGGAGTCCGAACCTGCCACCGAGGTCGCTAAGAGGATCGTCGACGCCTTCCGGGATCGAACCGATTTCGAGGCGCGGTTCCGTTCCCTCATCGTCGAGCGCCGTTTCCCCCTGCCGGCCGGGCGCGGCGAGGCCGGAGACGTCGATATCGATTTCCACCTTCGGCACAAGGCTCTGCCCGCGCCTGGCGGTGAACTGGAACTGGCGCAGCTCATCTCGCGCCTGCACTCGATCCAGCTCGACGCGCGTCGACCGATGTGGGAGGTGCATGTCATCGAGGGCCTGCAGGGCAATCGATTCGCGATCTACATCAAGGTCCATCACGCGTTGATCAACGGCGTCGACGCGATACGTTTGCTCGCACGATCGCTCGCGGACGAACCTGAAGTGGCGATGTCCGACCCGGCGTGGGCGCTCGAACGGCCTCGACGAAAAGGTTCGGTGCGCAGTGTTCGAGACGTCGACGATCAGAACCGGCCGAGTCGGCCGAAACTGCTGATGGCCTCGCTGAAGGCGGTCAATGCCCTGCGGAAGGCGAGGCGGTCGGACTCTTCATTGGTCGGCCCCTTTGTGGCCCCACGATCACCGCTCAACGTGGAAGTCGGGCCACAGCGACGGGTATGCACCGCGTCGATCGACCTCGCCAGAATCAAACATCTCGCGACGCTCAGTGGAACCAGCCTCAATGACATCGTTCTCGCCGCCTGCGCGGCTGCGCTACGCCGGTACCTGCTCGAGATCGATGGCCTTCCCGGGATGCCGCTGGTAGCGGGCTGCCCGGTGTCCATCGCGCCGACGGGATCGTCAACGGACAGTTCGGTCGGCATCATGCTCGCGAACCTGGCGACCGACGAACCTGATCCACTGGTCAGGTTGTCGGTCATAGCCGATTCCACCCGATCGGCGAAGGAGCATCACTCCGCGGTGCCGCACCGTGCGCTGGTTGCGTATTCCATCCTCGCCATGGCGCCGCACACGTTGCGGCAACTGGTACCTACTGCCGTTCGCAAGCTTCCGCCAATGTTCAACCTCATCATCTCGAATGTGCCCGGACCGAAACAGCGTCTGTATCTGGCCGGTGCGCGCATGGTGGGGCTCTATCCCTTGTCCCTGTTGTTCCGGGGTGAGGCACTCAACATCACGGCGGTTTCGCACGACGGCCGAATGAACTTCGGCTTCACCGCGTGCCGCAGCGCCCTCCCGCACGTTCAAAACCTCGCGCTCTATCTGGAAGACGGGTTCGATGAACTCGAGCATGCCGTATCGGTCGGGCGCGCAGAGGGTTCCGGTCTTGATCGGGCCGCAGTGGTTCACATCCAATCCGTGCTGCGGCCCGACCGGCGCAGTATCTCGTAGCGAGAGGCGGGGGAGTGTCGCGCGGGCTACAAGGCGGTTGTGGCCTCCGGGCGCTGAGGTGATCAGCAACTACCTGTGCTGCCGGGCAACTCGGCGAAGCCTCCGGCCAGTTGGATTCGCAGTCCCGCGGGCGTGACGGTGATATCTGTCGGCTGCTGGTTCAGCGGATAGTCCTGGAGGCTCTGGGCTACCACGCCCAGGATCCGGTCGGCCATGCCGGCAGGGACCCCGCGGGAAGAGACGATCTCGATCTGAATCTTGCCGTCCGCGACATAGGGGTGCAGCTCGACTGCGGCCAAGCCGGTGAGCAGTTGCATGGTGATGGAGTTCGTGTCGGGGTGGGAAGTCACCTCCGATGCCAGGCCGTGCAGTGTTCTCAGGATCGCGGTGTCGCTCCATGTCGCAGTCGTTCGGCTACTCGTGACACTCGCGCCGCCACTGGACTTGTCGGCGAGGTCGACGTCTTTCAGATTCGCCTGGGCCTGCATGTCGACCGCCGGGCCGAACGCCGCGTTCTCGGTGTCGAGCGTCATGCTCGGGATATGGTGGTCGATCGCGGCCGGCAGCAAAGGGCGTGCGCCGAAACCGACCGTGACGGAGCTGCCGAGCTCCTGCTCCGCCTGGGCTGCGACGCAGCGCTCGATTCGATCGCGGTAGTAGATCTCCGCGGCCATGCCACATGCGGCGACGAGTGTGACTGCCAGCGCACTGCTCATGAGAGTCAGTCGTAGTCGGCGTTTCCTGTGGCGGACCGGGAAGTCTGCGGGTGCTGTCGCGGTGTCCGGGCTTCTGTTCACGGTCGGTCCTTCTTCATGTCGGGGCACATCCGGGCGTGGTGCCGGACAAGATTCCGGTTGGCATCCATCATTAGTGACGGTTTCATCATTGCCATTAGTTCGATCATAGCGTCATAATTGACGACATCATCAACAATATCTCTCGTGCGGCGGCTGACAACCACGGCCCGCGTCAACGAGGCAGTCGGATTTGGGAGGAGGGACCGATGGCTTACGAACCATCCGCACCGCCGTCCAGCGAGCACGCGAGTGTCCTCGCCGCTGGGCGTGCCGGAACCGGCGGAGTTCTCGCCGCGATGTGTACGTGCCTCGTCCTCGTCGTCGCGTCGGTGTCGGCTCTCAATCTCGCGATGCCGGATCTGGCTATCGACTTGTCGGCGTCGACGACCTCGCTGACGTGGATCGCCGACGCTTACACGGTCGCGCTGGCCGCGTTCGTGTTGCCGATCGGCGCTCTGGGAGACCGGATCGGTCGGCGGAATGTGCTGGTCGGCGGGACGATCGTCTTCGCGGTCGGGTCCATCGCGGCGGGCCTGGTCCACTCGACGGATCCACTGATCGGTTGGCGTGCGGTCATGGGTATCGGTGCCGCGATGATCATGCCGGGCACTCTGTCCACGATCACAGCCGCGTTCCCCGCCGACCGTCGGGACCGTGGCGTCGCGGTGTGGTCGGGGTTCGCCGCGGCCGGCGCGATCATCGGGTTGCTCGCCGCGGGATTTCTACTGCGGCAATGGAGTTGGCGCTCGATCTTCATCACCAGCGCGGTCGTCGCACTCCTCGGTGGGCTACTGGCGGTGCTCCTCGCCCCGAATACCCGGGACGAGGATCAGCGTCCGCTCGATCACGCGGGTGCGTGGACGAGCGCGGTCGCGATCGGTGGCCTCGTCTACGGCATCATCGAAGGCAGCGAGGCGGGGTGGACCAGCGGCCGCGTGGTCGCCGGCCTCGCCGTGGCCGTCGCGGCGCTGGTGCTGTATGCCGTTCTCGGGTTCCGCAACAGTCATCCCCTACTCGACCCGAGGCTGTTCGGCATTCGGGGCTTCCGGGCGGGGGCGATCACCATTCTGGTGCAGTTCATGGCGGTCTTCGGCTTCTTCTTCGTCGGCCTGCAATACCTGCAATTGATCCTGGGATACAGCCCGCTCGAGAGTGCCGTGGCGCTGATCCCGATCGCGGTCGTGGTCTTACCGACCAGCGTGCTGACGCCGAAATTGTCTCGGCGTGTGGGGATCAAGACGGTCATGGGTGTCGGATTGCTGCTGTTGGCCGCAGGAATGTTCGCGTTGTCCTTCCTGGAAGCCGACTCGGGATACTGGCTCTTCTTCGGCGGCCTGATCATCTCCGGGCTCGGAGTCGGCATGACCAGTGCCGTCGGCACCGCTGTCATCGTCGGCTCGCTGCGGGCGGAACAGCAGGGCGTCGCGTCGGCGATGAACGACGCCACCCGCGAAGTGGGCTCCGCGGTCGGCATCGCGTTGATGGGATCGGTCTTCACGAGCCACTACAAGTCGGCCCTGCCCACCCTGCAGGGACTGCCTCCGCAAGCGGCGCATGCCGTGGAATCGTCGGCGGCCGCGGGTATCCATGTGGCCGGGCTGGTCGGGCAACAGGGGCCCGCGCTCGAGGCGGTGGTGAAATCGGCCTTCATCAGCGGACTGTCTCACTCGTTGGTCGCAGTGACGATCATCGTCGCCGTCGCGGGTGTCGGTGCGCTCCTGTTCGCACCGCATGAACAGACCCCTCCGGAGTAACGGAAAACCGGTGCCGCAGTCCTGCATCTCACGAATTCGAAGACCGAATGGAGCTGGTTCGAATGTCCGGTCTGCGCGGGTGGTTGGCGGTTCCCGTGACGGTTGCGCTAGCCGTGGCGGGTGTGTTCGCGGTAACCGGGTGCAGCGGCATCGGGAAGAATGTGGCGTCGCGCGACTTCGGAGCGTCGGGTATCGGACCGTCGTCGGCCGGAAACGACACGGCCGCACAGGTAGTCGTCGCAGCCGAGCGGGCCGGTCACCAGTGGGCTGCGGCCGGGTCGGCGGCACTCGCGCCCGGCGTGCAGACCTATACGCAGGGCGGAGGTCAGTGCACGGCGAACTACGTTTTCGTCGATGATGCCGGCGGCGTATACCTCGGACAGGCCGCGCACTGTGCGGGCGCGGGGAACTCCGCCGAAACGAACGGGTGTATGGCCCACAACCTCCCGCTCGACACCGCGGTGAACTTCACCCACAACGGTTCGCTGCACTCCTCGGGCACCACGATCGGCACCGGACAACTGGCCTACAGCAGCTGGTCGACGATGCGCGCGCTAGGGGAGAGCGATCCGAATACCTGTGCGTACAACGATTTCTCGCTGGTGAAAGTCGACCAGCAGTTCGCCGACAAGGTCAATCCCAGCCTGCCCCACTGGGGCGGCCCGGCCGGCCTCAACACCTCGGGCACCGCCGGCGGCAAGGTCTACAGCTACGGCAACTCCAGCCTGCGTGCCGGAATCTCCGGCCTCTCTCCGCAACGCGGCGAGAGCAGGGCAGATGACAACTCCACCGGCGGTTGGACCCATGCGCTCGTGTCCCGCACGCCTGGGATCCCGGGCGACAGCGGCAGCGCCTACCTCGCCGCGGACGGACAAGCCCTGGGCACTCTCTCAACTCTGGGCATCGGCGTACCCGTGGTCAACAACGTCGGAGATATCGGCCGCGAACTGGCCTACGCCCGAGCGCACTCCGGAATCACGGGCCTGCGTCTCGTGCTCGGCACCGAGCAATTCAACCCGAACCGGTAATGCCCGGTGGGAGCCCTTCGGGAGAGGACGCCCCGGCAGGCGAGATGTTGCCGGACCGCAATACGATGATGTACAGCAAGGAGAAAGTTCCCATGAGTCGCGCTCACCGCATCGACACTCATCAGCACCTGGCCCCGCCGAAGTACGCGGAGTGGTTGAACTCCAAGGGGGTGCAGCCCGGCGGAATCGACGTGCCGAACTGGTCGGAATCGACGGCACTGGATTTCATGGACCGGCGCGGTATCCGGGCGGGGTTGCTGTCCCTGTCGACGCCCGGCGTGTACTTCGGCGACGCCGCCGAGGCGCGCCGATGGTCGCGGGAGATGAACGAGTACAGCGCCGACGTGGTCCGGCGGAATCCGGATCGGTTCGGGTTCTTCGCCACCCTCACGCTGCCCGATGTCGAGGGGGCACTCGCCGAGGCGGAGTACGCATTGGACACGCTGCACGCGGACGGCGTCGTCCTGCTGGCGAACAACGACGGCCGCTACCTGGGCGATCCCGAATTCGAACCGCTGCTGCAGTTCCTCCACGACCGGCAGGCGGTGGTGTTCGTGCACCCCGGGGAGCTGCCCGCCGCACCAGTGCCAGGGATTCCGACCTTCGCCGCGGACTTTCTGCTCGATACCACTCGCACGGCCATCAGCCTCATACTGTCCGGCCGCCTGAACAAGTACTCGGGTATCAAGTTCATTCTGGCGCATGCCGGAGGCTTCGTCCCCTACATCGCCTACCGCGTGAAGCTTGTCATGTTCGCAACGAACATGGTTGTGCCGCAGCTCGACGATTCCGACGATCCGGTCGCGGCGTACAAAGCTGTGCTGCGCCAGTTCTATTACGACATCGCCCTGTCCGGCACCCCCGCCGCCTTGCCCAGCCTGCTGGCCGTCGCGGACCCGTCACACATCACCTACGGCAGCGACTTCCCGTTCGCTCCCGAGGCAGCGGTCGCCTTCATCGACAACGAATACGAGCATTACCCGCTCGAGGAGGCACTGCGTACGGCAATCGATCATGGGAACAGCGAAGCTCTGTTCCCGCGGTTGAAGTTCTGACCGAACTCCTCCGCCGTATGGCGCCGGCGGTCGCCGACATTTGCGCACGCTTCAACTGGCCGTTCTGCCGCCATGCTTCGTCACGCCGTCATGTGACTTGACGTATCTATCGAATATGACAAACTCATCATCTGTAGGTGAATGGGCCGCAACCGCTCAGGCTGTGAAGGTGCGAGAGGGGCCGAATCGAAGGTAAGGAAGCCCATGCTCGCATCGCGCGGCGATCACATCACCAAGCTCGCATTTCTGGCTGTGATTGCTGTCGGAGTCGCGTCGATTTCCTCCTGTAGCCGGCCGGGAGCCGACTCGCTCACGCCGGACGGCGCACCATTATCGGCCGCACCCACACGTCTACCGAGCTTCGAGGACGACGTGATCGCGCAAATGATGGTGTCGGCGGACGCTGCTGGACCACAGTGGGCCCCTGCTGGATCGGCGACCCTCGGGCCCGGCACCCAGCTGACCACCCAGGGGGTGGGGCAATGCACCGCCAACTACGTATTCATCGACAATGCTGCCAACGTCTACCTCGGTCAATCCGCACACTGCGCCATGACCGCGGAAGTGATGAGCATGAACGGGTGCCGTTGGGGAAACAGCCGGTCACTCGGCACCCTCGTGTCGCTGGAGCGCGGCGGCGCGCCAGTCTTGGATGGTGCGACCCCAGCTGTCGGTCGACTCGTATACAGCAGCTGGCTGTCGATGCAACAGGCTGGCGAAACCGATAGGAATGTCTGCGCGTACAACGACTTCGCGCTGGTGAAGATCGCGCCCGGGCAGGTAGCGGGGGTCAATCCGAGTGTGCCGTTCTGGGGTGGTCCGGTCGGAATAACAAGCTCCGGCGTAGGTGCGGGAGATCGGGTCTACACGTACGGAGAGACAAATGCCCGTACGGACTCGACGGGGCTCTCACCTCATCGGAACGAAGGCAAAGCCGACGACTCTGCCCAGGGAGGCTGGACGCATTCGCTCGCCGCAGTAAGCCGCAGCACGTCCGGAGACAGCGGCGGCGCCGCGCTCGACCCCAACGGACGCGCACTGGGCACATTATCGACACTCGGTCTCGCCGCGCCGATCGTCAACACCATCGGCGACCTTGGGCACGAACTCGACTATGCCCGAGCACATTCCGGCATTCCCGGATTGCGTCTGGTGCTCGGCACCGAAAGCTTCCGGCCGACGCCCTGACCCCTGGCCCGCCCCGAATCGCCACGTGCACCGTCTGATTGAGCCCCGCGGAGGGGGCGATCGCGAGTAGCGTGATCAATTCCGTGTGTGCCATCGACGTAGCGATTCGCGGGCCCGATGAGACCCGAGGACACGGCTGTCATCGTAGACCGAAATAGCCGCGTTGCTCGTTAGGCTTTCGAGATGAACAGCTGGATCGTCGAGGGAAGCGCGGTCGACAAACAGGATGTGGTGCACCTGATCGTGGACCCGCACAACACGGGCGATTGGACGCAGCGATGCACGGGACGGCCCGCCACGCCTGAAACCGCGCCGGGGCGAGCGCGCTGCCTGCGTTGTGCGCTCAAAGCCGCAGAGGCGTTCCGCCTCGGCGAACAACCGTTGGATGTCGTCAAAGAATGGATGCGAGTCGACCACACGGCTCTTCCCCGCCCGGCTTCGATCCAGCCTCGGGCGCCTGAACGGCGGACGCATCGGTCGGCCCTTGCCGAGCCGGGAAACCAGGAGCTGGTGCTCGATCTGGCGGACCCGGACATGCGGTATGTCCTCAGGGATGCGCTCTCGAGATGGGCTGCGCACCAGCGTCGCAAGGCCCGCGCCGAACCGGACACGACCCTGACCGCAACGCGAAACCGTTGGGCCGACCTCGCTGACGTTGTCCGTGTCCGCGCCGATGTCGTGGGAAGTGACTGAGTTTCCAGAAGCGTAGGCAGAGTTTCCAGAAACGTGGGCAGTGGGTATGGGATTCGTTCAGCGATTCGACCATGTCGGTATCACCGTTGCCGACCTCGACGCCGTGACTGCGTTCTTCGTCAGCCTCGGCTTGGCAGGCCGCCGTTGACCATGCCGCAGCAGACGCGCGGGGTCGGGCGGGTTGTTTCCCAGCGACGTGACGAGGGACGATAGCCCCATGGAACTGACAGCGGTGCCCATCGAGAATCCCGATGAGCTCAATGTCGTCATCGGGCAGTCCCACTTCATCAAGACCGTCGAGGACCTCCACGAAGCCCTCGTCGGCACCGGCCCGCAACTCCGCTTCGGGCTGGCCTTCTGCGAAGCCTCCGGCCCCCGCCTGATCCGCTGGTCGGGGAACGACGACAGCCTGGTCGATCTCGCCACCAGGAACGCGACGGCCCTCGCCGCCGGCCACTCCTTCATCGTCTTCCTCCGCGACGGCTACCCCGTCAACGTCCTCAACGCGATCCGCCACATCCCCGAGCTCTGCACCATCTTCTGCGCCACCGCCAACCCCGTCGAAGTCCTCATCGCGGAAACTCCGCTCGGACGCGGCATCATCGGCGTCGTCGACGGTGCACCGCCCCTCGGGATCGAAACCGAGACCGACCGGGCCGACCGGCACCAACTGCTCCGCGCCATCGGCTACAAGCTCTGAGAGCCAGCTACACCACGGGTTGGGATGCGCGGTTGCGGCAACGGGGTGCCTGCAGCCGCGCGAGCATGCCCGGATTCGTATCGCGGATGCGGCGCGCGACGTCGACGAAGGACCGCACGAGGGGGCTGTCGTTCCCCGCGCGCCAGCTCACGGCGACCTCGTTCGGGGCCGTGCCGGTCACCGGTACCAGCCGCACGCCGGGAAACTTGATCCACGCCGCGCACGGCACGGTGATCGCGATGGCCGCCCCGGTCGCCACATGGTGCAGTTCCTCCAGGAGCGTCTTCGTGCGCGCGGCCACGCGTGCGGGCCGTCCTCCGCGATGGGAGTTCAACTGCCAGTAGGCATTCCACACCGAGTCGGTGGCGGCGGAGGACAGGATGGGTTCGTCCAGCAGTTCCGCCACCGCGACTTCGGCACGGTTCGCCAAGCGATGGTTCGCCGGCAGCATCACCATCAGCGGCTGGCGGAAGAGGGGTTCGAATCGCAGCCCGTCATCCTCGAACGGCCGCCGCACGATCGCCACATCCACCTGGCGGTCCGCCAATCCGGCCGAGGGCGTCTCGTAGGTGAAGTAGTTCGACTCGAGGGTGATGTTCGGGTGGCGTTGCCGGAATGCGGCCAGGATCGGTGCGGTGAGTGTCAGCGCCGCCCCCTCGATGCAGCCGAGCACCAGGCGGTTGTGCTCGCCGCGGTGCACCGCCCGCGCCTGCTCGACGCCGAAGTCCAAGCGGTGCAGCGCGTCCCGCGCATGCTGGAGAAACGCCGCTCCGGCCGCGGTGAGCTCGACATGCCGTGTGCTCCGGGCGAACAATGCGACGGCCACATGCTGCTCGAGCTGCTTGATCTGGGTGCTGAGCCCCTGTTGAGTCACGCCGAGGCGCTGTGAGGCCCGGGTGAAGTTCAATTCCTCCGCGACGACGATGAAATTCCGCAACTGGCGGGAATGAACGTCCATAGAGCGCGGCGCGACGGTCGGCTCGTCATGGCGGCCGTGCGGCGGATGCTGGGATCGCATGGCGCGCGATCAGCCGGACACGCGGGCGGGGGAGACGCTCCAGAATGCCGGATGCCAAGGATCGGCATCGACGGTGAAGACTGGCAACCTGTCCGGCCGGGGACTCGGCTGGAAGTGCACACGCGTCGGCGCATTGGAGATCAGCGGCAGGTGTCCTTCGATGGCGGTGTGGATCCATGGGCCCTCGTCGAGTTCCACGATGGCGGTCGCCACGGGCGCCGGCTCGCCGCTCGGACCGCTCGGGCGGTACATCATCCGCCACGACACGATCGAACCGGCGCCCGACGCCGGCACCGACTCGAGATCATCGGCGGCGCAGACGGAACAGGCCGTGGTCAGCGGGGCGAAGATTTTGTCGCATGCCGTGCAACGCCGGATCATCAATGTGTCTACGGTGGCGCAGGCGCTCTCGTCGGTGCCATCCTGCGGGAGCCGGGCTTTCGATGGGATCATGGAAACCTCTGCGGAACGGTGCTGGTGGACTCGTTCGAGCATGGTCATCGGCGAGTGATCCCGCGACGGTGGAATTACGTGTGGGTATACCTGTTTCTGTTCCGACGGGGGCCTTCCAGGCAAGCACGGTGGCCGCGGGCACGGGTTCGAAGCCGCGGGATGATGCCGCTGACGAGCCCGGGGAATCGCCTTGGATGAGCTGGACAACGTTGCGATCGAATTGACAAGCGGAACTTGTGGACAATCCACCGACAGCGGTTTCTCTTCGCAGCGCGGTTGCACTAGCATGATTCATGCGTCCGCGGCGAGAAGAATTGAGTTCCCCTCATGTGCGGCGGTTCGCGAAATCCAATGTGCGGACGCCGTTCACGGCGGCCTTCCAGACGTGCGAGCCCGCTTCCAATTCCAGGCTCGCACCGCCTCACCGAGCGCAGTGAGGCAAATGTCGGCATCGCTGGTGAATGCCCGTGAAGGGGCGGGAAAGCCAGCGGTGCCGACCTCCATTCCCGCCGCGGTCCGGCTAGACGCCCCACAGTTGGGAGCAAGGGAGACAAGGCATCTCGGAGGTCACGAGTTCGTCGACCGTGACCGCGACCACGCCGGCGGCGCTCAGCTCGAAGGCCACTTCGCCGATTTGATCGGCGTGGCCCCGATAGTCCAAGACCAGTGGTCCCAATTCCAGGTGAAGGTGGAGAATTCGACTCGGCGCACTCATCGGCCCGCTTCCGGTTTCGAATCTTGTTGCTGGCGGAGGACTGACGGTGCCGGGTGGCCGAGTTCAATCCGTTCTCGGCGGCGTGGAAGAATCTATCGCCGCCCGATGGTGTGCGCGAAGCCGAGGTTATCCGGCTGATTTCGAAACCCTACTTGCTGTCCGGGTATTCGAGAAATCAATTCTCTTTGCGGATTATCAATAGCTGTCTGTCAATTCCGCTCCCGGCGCGGAGAGCCCTTACTCGGCCGTGTCCGCAGGCTGAGCCGCGGCCCAGACAGCGATCTGCGCGCGCGAGGTGAAGCCCAGTTTGGTGAGTATGTGCTGGATATGCCCCTGCACGGTGCGCGGCGAAACGACCAGGCGATCGGCGATCGCCTTGCTGGTCAGTCCTTCGGCGACGAGGTCGGCGATCTGGCGTTCCCGCGCGGTGAGTGCCTCCGGCGAACGATCGGCTGGGGAGACGCCCGGGGATGGGTCCCCGAGTGCGAACGCGACCGCGTTCTCGAGACTCATCGACGCGCCGTGCTGGAGGGCGGCATCGAACGCGTTGTCGCCGAGGGTTCGGCGGCCGCTCTGCTCGCATTCGTGACGGTAGGGCATCAGCAGAATGGTGGGGCTGCCGGCGAGACGCCCCAGGGCATCCGCCGCGCCCAGCAGGACAGCCGCACGACGGGCCTCGAGCTCATCGGCCGCGATCCAGGCCAGCGTCGCCAGGCGGCCCGTGATGACCAGCGGATCAGCGACCTTGTGGGCCAACCGAATCGCCTCCGCGAGCGAGCGTCTGGCGCGCTCGGTCTCACCGCCGCGCCAGGCCGCGAATCCCGCCGTCCACAGCACATAGGATCGGTAGATCGTCTCGCCCGCGGTTTCCGTGAGGCGGAGTGCCTCCTCCAGAACGTCGAGGGCTCGGGAGGTCTCGCCCAGCAGTGAATAGCACCAGCCGAGTGAGACCCGAGCATCCAACTGCCGTGCTACCGCACCGCAACTCTCGTAGGTACGCAGCGCATGCTCGAGATCGGCGACCAACCGGTGCGGATCACCCCCGCCTCCGGTGAGCGCGTAGTTCGCCCGGGTGTGCGCGAGCAGCGCGGGAACCGTCGGATCGTCGGTCTGCTCGGACAGCTTCGCCAGTTCCTCGACCTGGTCGGTGGCGGTCCGCAGGTCACCTTGGAGGGCCGCCATCAAGCTCGCGGCGAAAGGGCTTCGGCCCGTTCCGTCGACGGGCCCGAGGACGGGCGCGCGAGAATCCGCTCGTGCCACCGGCGACCCTCGCCGATCCGGCCCCGCAACATCCAGAACACATACAGGGCGGTCACGATCCGCAGTCCGCTGTCCTCGGACTCGGTGAGGCTGAACTCCAGTGCGTTCACCACGTTCGCCTGCTCCCGCTCCAGCCGTTCGACCCAGTACATCTGGCGCGGCCCGATCCAGTGGGCGCTCCAGTCGTGCACCAACTGCTCACACCACTCCCGATGCCGGAGATGCAGCAGCTCGGACTCCCCGGACTCGTCGGCCTTCTGCGCGCCGAATTCACGGACCGTCTCGAGCATGTGGAACCGTACCGAGCCGGATTCCTCCTTGCGGATGAGGAGCGACTTCTCCATCAGGCCCGACAGCGTGTCATGCAAGTCCGGCTCGGCCGCGCCGGCGGAACACACGTGCAGGACCGCGTCGAGTTCGAACCCGCCGGTGAACACCGAGAGCCGGCGCCACAGCCGCCGCTCGTCCGATGTGCACAGGTCATAGCTCCAGTCCATGCAGGTGTGCATCGTCTGCTGCCGTCTGGGCGCACTACGGTTGGCCCGGGTCAGGAAAGCGAACCGGTCGTCCAGCCGGTTCAGTATCTGTTCGACGGACATCGTGCGCAGGCGCGCCGCGGCCAGTTCGATCGCCAGCGGCAGGCCGTCCAGCCGTGCGCAGACCTGGGCAATGGACAGCCTGTTGTCGTCGCTCACCTCGAATCCTGGGACCGCCGCGGCCGCTCGCTCGGCGAAGAGGGCGATCGCGTCATTGCGGGTGACGGTCCGCAATGACGGATTGGCGGCCGGATCGGGTACATCCAACGGCGACAGCGGATATACCGCCTCACCCTCGATATCGAGGGTCTCGCGACTGGTGGCGAGGATCCGCACGTTCGGGCAGGCTCTCAGGATCGATTCGACCAGCCGTGCGACGGCCGCGACCAGGTGTTCGCAGTTGTC
Organism: Nocardia sp. CA-145437; assembly: GCF_050956485.1. NCBI lineage: Bacteria > Bacillati > Actinomycetota > Actinomycetes > Mycobacteriales > Nocardiaceae > Nocardia > Nocardia sp. CA-145437. Next base: position 3,488,561 of record NZ_CP191204.1, read on the forward strand.
CACGATGAGGAGCAGGTCCTGGGCGGCCAGCAACTGGATCAGCGCGTCGGGCGCCGATCCGCCGCCGTGGTCGGACAGGCCGAAGGCGGCGGCCACGACGTCCGGCAGCGACTCCTCGTCACGCACGTCGCCCAACTCGACCAGCCATGCCCCATTCGCGAAGTTCCGCCGCATGCTGTGCGCGACCCGTAGCGCGAGCCGTGACTTGCCTACGCCCCCGATCCCGGTCAGTGTCACCAGACGCGAGCCGGCCAGCAGGTTCTTGACGTCGGACTGCGGTGTCCTGCGGCCGACGAAGCTGGTCAACTGCAAGGGCAGATTTCCCAGTCCCGACCGGAAGCTGTCGCTGCGGAAATGTGTAATCCTGTGTGCCGCAGCGTCTTCGGATGTGGAGTCGATGTCGATGCCGCCCAGGCTCCCGTTCGGGCCGTCGTCAGGCATCTGTCGCTCGCAACCGGGACACATCGGTCAGACTATCGTCGGCCTCCGCGGTGAGCGTCGCCGACCAGGCTGTCCATGATTGCCGCGAAATCAGAACTACTCCCGCCCGTCAGATGTCCTATGCCGTAAGACAGCTGAGCTCGACGGCCAGATGTCTCGGACGAGGGCTGAGGCTACAAGAAGCATCCTGGGATCCGCGCAACCGCCTGATGGTCGGCGTGCCGATCCCGCTCCGAACTCATCGAAACCGTCCGCGCCACGTCCCCGCGCTGCGTCGTCCGCACCTGGGCAGGACATGCGCCGCTGCGGTCACTCTTCTCCTATGCGGTGATAATTCCGATCACCGTTGCGACGAGATCGCCGCCGGGATCGCGCAGGCGCGGTAGCGACGCCCTGTCCTGCAAAAGCGATCCCAGGGTGAGATCTACCAGTTCAGCACCGACCTGTTCGGCGGAATTGCGCCCGCCCGGCTCGAACCACGTCCACGCCCATTGCGCGGCGCCGAAGATGAGCAGGCTCCGGATGCTGGTGTCGACGGGCTGGAAGTCGCCGGATGCGATGCCCGCCTCTAGCACGCCACGCAGGATTCCGATGTAATACCTGCGCAGCTTGCGCCCCTCGGAATCCTCCTCCTGCTGCGCGAACCGGGCGACCTCGCGCTGGAATGCGACGGTCCGGTTCCGGTCGTGTACCTGATACAGCATGGCCGCGTGCAACAATCCGGCCAGCTGTTCGGGTGGTGCCGAGAAGGTCGAGACGATTCGTTCCGCCTCGTCGACACGGCGCCGCATATAGGAAACATGCAGCGCTTCCAGAAGCCGCGCCTTGGTGCCGTAATGGTGCACGATCAAGCCCTGGGAGATACCGAGCTCGCGTGCTACATCGCTGAAACTCGTTCCGTCGTAGCCTTTCTCGGCGACATGGCGCGTGAATGTATCGAGAATCGCGCCCGACTTGCCGGGTCCCGCCGCACGTCCATTCATCGATCCCGCCCCTTTTCGTTCGTATTCTCCGACGCCCCTGAGAACCGATCAACCCCGCGACCTGTCGTTGACTGAGTGCGCAGTCAGTATTAGCATTATGCCCCGAGTCGCAGCGGCGCGTTCTCTACATCAACCATTCATCTCGAAAAGTTGACCTACCGCCCATGTATCAGCACGCCAATCTCACCGAAACTGTCGATGAGCGACGAGCCCTCGCATGCATCGCATGACCGGCTCCTCCGACAGCCCCACGGGCGGGCGCGCATGAACGCGGACGTGGCGGCATACGAGGACCCGGCGACCGATTCCGAATCGCTGTTGTCGCCGGAGCAACTGCTGGCCGCGATCGCCGGGCGGCTCGCCGAACCGTTCCCACTCGTCACGTGGGCGCGAGAGCTCGGCGATCTGCACGCCGCGTTGATCGCGGCGGTTCTGAATCCGCGGCGGAACGCGCCGGAGGTCACCGAGGCGGCGCTGTGTGCCGATATCGCGAAGGTCATCGACAAGATCAATTCTTGGGCCGCGTCCGCTGTACGCCACAGCCGCTGCGCCCGCCGCCACACCCACACCTTCGGTGAGGTGATCAGTCACGTGGCCAAGACCTACGCCGAAGCGTGGTGGACGGTGCTGCACAGTGACTGCGAGGATCTTCGACACTCGGCCTGGGTCCATCTCGGCGAGGTTCGCGACGGCTACGCGCACCTCATCAGCGATATCCGCGCGGGGCGCGTCCAACTTCCACTCGGCTGGCGAGGCATCCGGCACGAGCCCGCAGGCTGAGGGCCGACGCGACCGGTTCGCCGAGGCGGCCACGAAACCCGATGTGCGCGTAGCGATCACAGGCCGGCGAGCGTATCGGCCTGTAGCCCGAGGACATTGCCCGCGGGATCGCCTGGGTCATCGATCGGCCGGCACCCTCGACAGTCGAATCACTGTGGGGCGGTGGCCAACCTGCGGGCGGCCATCCGCTCGACGAGCAGCGGGATGAAGTCGCGGACGGGACGTCCGTCGAAGCTGCGGTGGGCGTCGTGAACGATATCGGCGACCGTCCCGGCGCCGACGGCCGGAAACTTGGTGGTGAGTCGACGAACGAGTTCCTTGATCTGCTGATCTTCATCATTCGCTGCCATACCTCATGGTCGCGCCTCGTGGTCGAGTGCCGTTCCGGAACCGCGATGAAATCCACATGGCTGTTTGCTCTCCATATGGTCACGGTGCGCAATTCATGGTCACGGTGCGCAATTCGCGTCGAGCGCTGATCCCGTGTCTGCCGAAGACCTTCCTCCATCCGACCGCGACGAGCGGTGGTCTGTGCGGCCGTTCCGCCACGCCAGACCACCGTCGTCGCGCGACAGCGCTGCTACTCGGCTGTGCCCGCGAGGAATTCGTCGACACCGGGCCTGGTCTACCTGCCGGTCTCGGTTCGGGCCTCGATCGCGGTCACGGAGTTCTTGAACGCCTTGGTCAGTACGCCCCTGCCGACGGTGGCGAGCACCGCTCCGAGGAACCAGCCGCGCGGATTCTTGCCCTCTCGTACCACGACGTAGTCGATATCGGTGGTGCCGTCGGGACGCGGGGTCAGATCGTAGGTGTGCCCGGAGTGGTGACCCCACGCGTTGGAATCGGTGGTGGTCAGCACGACGTGGTCCGGGTTGGTCCAGTCGTATACGAGCCGCTCCCAGATTCCGGTGGATCCCTCGGTGACGTCCGCGTGATGGGCATCCTGGGCGTGCACCGCGAGGTACGACCCCGCGCTGTTGCCGAACAGTTCCGAACGGTCCGGGCCGAAGTCGGTGAGGGCCGCGACGAACTGCTCGGGCGTCACATGCGCGTTCGCGTGCATATGGATGGTGGTCATGGGGCTGTTCTCCTTTACTCGGGTAGCTGATCGCCGTGGGCTTCGGCGACCATGTAGGCCGCGTACCACCGGGGCCACTCGGCGTCGTACCGGCCGCCGTTGCGGGCCTCGTGCTCGCCGTGGGCGGTCGCCGCGCGCACGAGCGCGTCGACCAGGTCGCTGGTGGTGGCGTAGGAGGTCTCGGTGGCTTCGACGCGGCCCGGGATCCGGGCGGTGACCTCTTGCAGCAGGAAGGTGTTGCCGTCCGGGTCCCGGAAGGTCGCGAACGATCCGTAGCTCGCGCGCTCGTCGGCGGCTCCCGCCACGCGCCCGTCGCCCGACAGGGGCTGGAACTGGGCTCCGGGTGCGCCGGTGTGGAAGACCTCGCTGATGTCGGCGCCCTGGGCCGCGAGCGCGTCGCGTGCCTGCTGGACATCGGACACCACCAGGTAGATGCCTTCCGCCGTGCCCGCCTTCGCGGTGGTGATGCTGGTGCCGAATTGGATCGACGTCGGCGAGCCCGGGGGCGTGAACTGCACGGCCCGGAAGCCGTTGTCGAATTCGAAGTCGGCGTCGAGGCGCCAGCCCAGACCGTCGTAGAACTTCTTCGACCGGTCCACGTCGGCGACCGGGATGACGACCGCCTCGAGCTTCAGTGCGGGAACCCCTGTGGTTGTCATGGCCTGTTCCTCGTTTCCTGTAGCAGCGGTGTTGCTCGCATGTCCCAGGGTGCGCTTCGGCCGGCGTCGTCGAACCAGTGACTGTCCCTGGTCGGCCTCGGGCGCCGTTCTCGAAGCCGCTTCGATGAACTCCAAGTGGCTGTTCGGTCTCGATACGGACACGGTGGCGGCAGACTGGGCGCCACAAGATCACGGGAACGTGACGATCGTGATTAATCGGACGGTCTAGAGCACGCAGCTATTGCTGACAAGTTGCTGTTCGGCTTAGCGTCGAGTTCCGTCCGGATAAGTGGGGCGGGTCACACCCGGTCGGGGATCCGGTGAGCAAGGGATACGTCCATGAACCTTCATCAACTCTCCACCATTCGAGCCAGCCGTCCGCCGATCGACGTGCCCGATGAGATGCGGCCGGCGGCCCGCGTGCTGATCGTCGAGCAACATCCCGCGACCGCCGAGATGACTCTGCTGGTACTGGCCGCGGCCGGCTTCGACGCCGTGCACACGTCGACGGCCGCACAGGCGCTCACCGCCGTCGCCGGCTGGAAGCCGGATCTGGTGCTGACGGATCTGCTGTTGCCGGACCTTTCCGGACCCGAGTTCTGCCTGCGACTGCGGGCGACCTCGTCGGTGCCGATCCTGATCGTGACCACCGAAACCGATCCCGACCTCGTGGGCCTCGCGATCAGCGCGGGCGCGTCGGGCTATCTGCCCAAACCGTTCCGGACCGGCGAACTCTTGGATCGAATCCACACCGGTCTCGGGTTCTGACCGAGCGTATCGCCCGCCCGCTGAGCGGTGGGCCGTGATGCCGGGTATTCTCGCCGGGTATTCGAAATAGCGATGAACGCTTTCGAATAGTCGAAAGGAATCCGGTGGCTGTTCCGGCTGACTCGGGGTCGCCTCCCACGCAGCGGGTGGTGCGGATCGTGGCCGTCCTCGCCGCGCACCCGGGACGATCGTTCTCGCTGAGCGAGCTGGCTCGCGCGGCCGAAATCACCACCGCCACATGCCATGCCATCCTGGTCAGCCTGGTGCGGTCCGGGTGGGTGACCCGGACCGACCTGACCTACGGCCTGGGACCGGCGATGCTCGCGATCGGCCGGGCCGCCGCGTCGGGGTATCCGATGGCGCGGGCGGCTGCCTCGGAGTTGCCGTCCCTCGCCGCGACCACGGGATTCACCGCCGGGGTGTCGGTGCTGGACGGGGACTCGATCGTGCTGGTCGATGCCGTAGGCCCGGGTGCGGCGGAGTTGATCGGCCGCAGGGTTCCGTACGCGCCGCCGGTCGGGATGGTGTTCGCCGCGTTCGATCCCGCCGGGCACCAGGACTGGATGAACCGCTTGCCGGATACCACGAATTCCGTTGAGCGCGAGGAGCTCCGGCGTGCGCTGGAGGAGACCGCGCGGCGCGGTTTCGTCCTCGAACGCCTCACCCCGGCCGCCACGAAACTTCGTGACGTCCTGGCCGATATCGCCGGATCGTCGTCGAGTGCCGATGGTCGGTTGCGGGACGCGGTGTTGTCCCTGCTGGCCCGGCTCGGCCCCGCCGAGTATTTCCCCACCGCGCCCGACGGCGACGAATCGATCGAGGTGACGGTGCTGGGCGTGCCCGTCTTCGGAGCGGACGGCTACGTCGACGCGCACCTCTGGCTGCATCCGGGCCGGGAGATGTCGGGATCGCGCATCGCCACGGCCGTGGCGTCGTTGTCGAGCGCGGCCGCGCGGACCGCGGCGGGATCGGGGTCGATCGAAAAAGGGAGAGTGTCTTGAGGATTGGGATCCTGGGTGCGGCGTCGATCGCGCCCACCGCGCTGATCGGACCCGCCGCGGTGGTGCCGGGGGTCGAGGTCACCGCGATCGCGGCCCGGGACCGCGCACGAGCGGAGGCATTCGCCCGCAAGCACGGGATCGCGCAGGTATACGACTCCTACACCGACCTGCTGAGCGCGGTGGACGCGGTCTACATTCCGCTGCCCAATGCCCTGCACGCGCAGTGGACGTTGCGGGCTCTGGCCGCGGGTCGGCATGTCCTGTGCGAGAAGCCGCTCACCGCCAATGCCGCCGAGGCCCGGCAGGTGGCCGAGGAAGCGCGGCGCACCGGGCTCACCGTCATGGAAGGCTTCCACTATCGGTATCACCCGCTGGCCGAGCGCATGCGGGAGATCGCCGCGACCGAGTTGGGCGCCATCCGGCGGGTGGAGAGCTCGATGTGCTTCCCGCTGCCCAAGTTCGGCGACATCCGCTACCGGCTGGACCTCGCGGGCGGGGCCACCATGGACGCGGGCTGCTACGCGATCCACAGCATGCGACTGTTCGATCCCGACCGCCCGGAGGTGACGGCCGCGCGGGCCCTGCTGCGTGGTCCCGGCGTGGATCGGGCCATGACCGCCGACTTCCGTTTCCCGTCCGGCGCGGTGGGCCGGATCAACGCGTCGATGTGGTCGCGCTCGCTGTTGCGGATCGGGCTGCGGGTCGAGGGTGAGCGCGGAACCATGAAGGTCCTCAATCACGTACTGCCGCAGGCCTTCCACCGAGTGACGGTGACCGTCGACGGTGTCACCCGCCGCGAGCGGATCCCGGGCGAACCCACTTACGTCCGTCAGCTGCGCGCCTTCGCGAGCGCGGTGTCCGGCGCCGACACCAACCTCACACCGCCCGAGGACTCCGTCGTCACCATGGAACTGATCGACGATGTCTATCGGGCCGCCGGGCTACACCCGCGTGGCGCCGTCGGATGAGCAGTGGTGTCGGCTACCCCACCGGTAGTAGGTCGCTTCGGTGATCTGAAGGATCCGATACCCGAGGATGAACAGCATCGCTACCGGCGTCAGCGGCGCGGAGACGAGGCTCATGGGCGGACCTCCTGTACCGCGGCTTCGGCTCGAGCCTCGAGGATCGCGAGCAGGACCTTGCGGCACACGGACGTGCCCGACAGGTGTCCGGGGAGCGTCAGCACGTGGCAGGCTCGGGCCCGCCGGCATTCGTGGACGAGGTCGATGAACACCGGGGGCAGGGTCGCGCCCTGCGGTCCCGGCTCATGGAAAACCGTGCCGAGCGCGTACCCGAGTGATCGGGCGGCGGCGCGCAGTAGCGTGTCGCTGACACTCGGGTCGCGGTTGCTCAACAGATCGTCGCGCACGTATCCGTAGGCGAGCGGCAGCAGAGCGGTCATCGAAGCAGCCGGTTCGGGCGGTCGGCGACGGTGACGACCGGAAATCCGTCCTCGCGGCGACTCTGCTGGAAGCGCACCCGCACCGGCCCGATGGAGACCAGCGGGACCTCGCCTTCGAGGGAGGTGTAGACCCAGGGGCCCTCGTCGAGTTCGACGATGGCGATGGTCAACGGCGTCGACACGCCGTGCGGATCACCCGAGCGGTGCACCCTCCGCGAGGACACGATCGAACCGGACCCGGACGAGGGCACCCACTCGAGATCGGCGGACGCGCACGCCGAACAGGCGCCGATCATCGGCCCGAACAGCTTGTCGCAGGCCGCGCATCGCCGGATCGCGAACATGTCTTCGTTGTCGCTGACACCCGCTGTGTGCTGGGCAATCGGTAGGGACATGGAACCGAACCTCCGTGGACCGGTGCTGGTGGATTTCGGTTTTCAGCATCGTCGGTCCGCACGGCTCGCACGACGGTGGAATGGCCACTGGGTATACCTATTTTTGGGTCGCGTCCACGATCCACGCCGCGATCTGGGCGCGAGAGTTGAACCCGAGCTTGGCCAGGATGTGCTCGACGTGCGCGTCCACGGTGCGCTGGGCGATCACCAGCTGGGTCGCGATCTGCTTGTTGGTGAGCCCCTCGGCGACGAGGCCCGCCACCTGGCGTTCCCGTTTGGTCAGAGTCGTCGCGCGGGCGCGTGGCGTGTCGGCGGGGCGTTCTTCGTCCAGGGCGTAGGCGACCGCGGCGTTGACCCGCATCGCCTGCCCTCGTCGCCATGCCGTATCGAAGCGCGCGGCGCCGAGCGCGCCACGCACCACCCGCTCGCAGTCGAGGTGGGCTTCGACCATCTGGGGGAAGTAGATCGCCACGCCGGGGGCGGTCCGCATCATGTTCGCCGCCGCGCCCATCAGCACGGCGGCTCGCTGGTCGTCGGCCCCGGCGGCGATCCAGGCCAGCACTTCGAGATCGAGCGCCGCGACGAGCAGGCTGCGCACGCGCCGGTTGAGCCGCAGCGATTCCCGCAGCAGATCCCGTGCGCGGGAGCTCTCACCCCCGCGGTAGGCCGCGATCGCGGTCATTCCCAGAGCGGTCGACCGGAACAGCGACTCGCCGCACTCCTCGGTGATGGACAGGATCCGCTGATGGCACTCGGCGGCACGCTCGGCGTCCCCCTGCTGCGCGTACGCCACACCGAGCAACAGCAGCGCGGAAACGTGCAGGGATCCGCGCGGGTCGGAGCTCAGCACCTCGATGGCTCGATTGATACACGCCACCGCGCGCGGGGGCTCGTCGCGATAGAGCGCCAGATCTCCCTCCGCGTAGGCGATCAAGGCTTGATTCAGGGGTGTGGGATCGCGCTCGGCGAGCACCCGCCCGTGGGCGAGCAGGGCGGCCGCCGTCTCCAGGTCCCATTGCCGGGTGGCCATGAATATGCTGGCGTGCACCGCCCGGACCTGGTCGGTGGTCGAATGCGCGCACGGATGGGCCAGGGCGCGCTCGAGCCAGCGGCGGCCTTCACCGAACAGGCCGCGGAAGCTCCAGAACGTGAGGGACGCGGCGCTGATGCGCAGCCCCGCTTCGGCCGACTGTTCGGTCGGGTCGGACATGCAGAATTCGAGCGCTGCCCGGATGTTGCCCTGCTCGCGGTCGAGCCGGGCCATCCAGTCGCATTGCCGGTCGCTGATCCAGTCGTCCTCGGCGTCGAGCACCAGCTGCCGGTACCAGTCCCGGTGCCCGCGCCGGAATTCTTCGTCCGCACCGGCCTCCCGCAGCTTGTCCTGCCCGTATTCCCGGACGGTGTCGAGCATCCGGAAGCGGACCGCGCCCTCGGGCTCCTCCCTGATCACCACCGATTTGTCCACCAGCGAGGACAGCACGTCGAGCAGCTCTGCCGCCTCGGCCTCGGCGCCGCACACCGACTCGACGGCTTCGAGTTCGAAACCGCCGGCGAACACCGACAATCGGGCCCACAGCCGCTGTTCGGCCGGGGCGCACAGCTCATAGCTCCAGTCGATGCACCACCGCAGGGCCTGCTGCCGTGTCGGCGCGGTCCGGTGGCCCCGGGTGAGCAGGGCGAACCGGTCGGTGAGCCGTTGCAGAATCTGGTCCGGCGACATCGTGCGCATTCGAGCCGCCGCGAGTTCGATCGCCAGGGGCAGACCGTCCAATCGGGCGCAGATCCCGGCCACCGCGGCCTTGTTCTCCTCGGTCACCTCGAAACCGGGCACGACCGTGCCGGCGCGATCGGCGAACAGTGTCACGGCGTCGTACTTACGTAGCTGTCGCAGCGTCGGTTCGCGGCCGGCGGCGGGAACGCTCAGCGGCAGTAGCCGCTGCACCGCTTCTCCGCCGATATCCAGCGGCTCGCGGCTGGTGACCAGCATCCGCAGGTCCGGGCACGCCGACAACAATGTCTCGGCCAGGTTGGCCATCGGCTTGGCGACCTGCTCGCAGTTGTCGACGACGAGCAGGGTTTCCCGGGATCGCAGATATTCGACGAGCGTGTCGTGGACCGGCCGTGCCGAATCGGCCCGCACACCCAGAGCGGCCGCGACGATGGGAGCCACCAGTGACGGGTCGCGCACATCGGCCAGGTCGATCGCCCACACCCCGTCGGCGAAATCGCGTTGCGCGGCCGAGGCCGCTCGCAGCGCCAGCCGGGTCTTGCCGACGCCTCCCATCCCGGCCAGAGTCACCAGCCTCGACACGGTGAGTTGGTGCTTGAGTGCGGTCAACTCGGCGCGCCGGTTGATGAAGCTGGTCAACTCGGGCAGCAGAGTGCGGTGGTGTCGCGTGGTTCGCGCCGCGACGCCGTGTTGCTGTATCTGCCGGATGGTCGCGCCGAACTCCGCCGCGGAGGGCCGTTGTTCGGGATCGCGGTGCATCGCCGCTTCCACGGCGGTGCACAGCTCGGCGGGGAAGCCGCGATCGCGCAGGTCGGGTGCCTGCGGCTCGGAGGCCGCATGTCCGGTCAGTGCCCAGAACAACGTGGCGCCGAGCCCGTGGATATCGGCGGCGAGAGTTGGTGTGCGTCCCTCGGCTGACGTTTCGGGGCTCCCGGGAACGCGCGCGATTCCGAAGTCGGTCAGGGCGGGTTCTCCGTGTTCGGGGAACAGGATGTTGCCGGGCCGCACATCGCCGTGCACGATGCCCAGTCGGTGCGCGCTCTCGAGTGCCCGGGCAATCCCGGCTCCGAGCTTCAGCACGTCATCGACAGGAAGCGGACCTCGCTGCCGGATCCGCGTATCCAGGGAGTCCACCGGGTGATACGGCTGGGCGAGATAAGGGCGCCCGCCGCTGGTGACACCGGCCGCCAGCACGGTGACGAGATTGGGATGCCCGGTCAGGCGGCCCAGCGCCTGCTGCTCCGACACGAACCGCGCCTGGCTCTCCTCGTCCAGGTTCTCGGTCAGGACCTTCACCGTGACCGTGCGATCCAGCCTCGGCTGCCGGCAGCGGTAGACCACATCGAAACCGCCGCGACCGATCTTTTCGGCGTTCTCGAAGCCGAGTTCGCGCAATTCTTCCGCTACCGTCAGGCTCATGTCGCGGGGGGTTCGGTTCGTCGCGTCGTCGATCATCGGCCGCGCGCAATCCTCACGGTATGGCTGCGAGCACGGGCCATGATCGACTCACCTTTCGACGGTGTCCAGCCTATCGCCGATGACAGGCAGACATGCAGCTATTCGGTGCAGGATCGGTGGTCTCGATCGTCTGTCGTTCACGGCTGCAGCGGTGAGCGGTGCGTGCTGTTGGCGACCGCCCAGCGCAGCGCGGCCCGGCGCATGGAGGACTCGTCGGCGTACCCCAGCAGTTGTGCCTGTTTGCCGCGGCTCAGCGGTCCGGTCGCCTGTGCCGCGCCGAGGCGGGCCGAGCGTGCCCGGTCGAGCTCCCGCCGCCAGGTCGTCCCGGCTTCGGCGAGCCGGCGTTGGAGGGTGCGCGGGCTGGTGGTGAGTCGCCGCGCGACCCGTTCCAAGGACGCGTCGCCCTCGTCGAGGGCGGCGGCGGCGGCCACGGCGACCCGTTCGGGCCACGCGGAGATCAGCGGCGGGGGAGGCGGCAGCGCGTCCGCCAGGGGTTGCAGGACGGCGGCGAGGACCGGGTCGGCGGTGGTGAGCGGCAGGGCCAGGTCGGACGGGCGGAAGGTCATCGCGTCGATGTCCGCGCCGAATTCGATGGTGGCGTCGCCGAATACGTCCCGGTAAGCATCGAGCCGCCGAGGTGCGTTGCGGCGCACGGTGACTCGCACGGGGTCCACGGGGGCGTCGACGACGCGGCGGGCCCGGGTCAGCACGGCGGCCAAACCCCACAGCTGGGTGTGGTCACGGGTCGCGTCGGCCCCGTCGACCATGTCCAGGCGCAGTGTCGGTCCGCGGTCGTCGTCGACGAGGGTGAAATTGTGATTGGTGGTGACGGCGCTGACATAGGGGCCGCAGGTCGCCAATCCAGCGCCCAAGGTCGGTGCGCTGGTGAACAAATAGTCGTAGAGGCCCGTTGCGCGGAGCTGGTACCGGCTCGCGACACGCAACGCCACGTCCGGGTCGTCGAGCATCCTCGCCCCGGTCTCCCACAGTCGCCAGAAGGTTTCGCTGGGAACGTGGACGCCGCCGCCGGTCAATGTCCACTCCGGCACACCGGATTCCTGGATCAGCCGCGTGCGGTCGAGGCCCATGGAGGTCAGCTGGGAGAGCACAAACTGGTGCAGCAGAGTCAGATCAGTGCGCAATGCCCCTCCTACGCATCGTCGTCCCCCGGTCGATGGGTGGATCGTAGACGCGGCGGCGATCCGGAACCAGCACCGGGTGGGGCCGCGAACCGGGTGCGACGGTCGGCGACCACACCCCGCTATCGGTGGTGGGCGGGGCCGCGTTAGGGCGGTGTTCCAGCGGAAGATCGGCCGGTGGGCGGTCCGGCGTGGCGTCGCCGCTTGATAGATTCGATCGCGTGACGTCGTCGACCACTCAGCCGTATCATCACGGCGACCTGCCCTCGGCGCTGTTGCGTGCGGCGGTCGAGCTGCTGGAGGAGAACGGCGCCGCCGACCTGTCCTTGCGTGCCGTGGCCCGACGTGCCGGTGTGTCGACCGCCGCGCCCTACCGCCATTTCGCGGACCGCGAAGCCCTGCTGTCCGCGGTCGCCGCCGTCGGATACCGCGATCTGGCAAGCCGTTTGGCCGCCGTGCATCCCGCGCCGGTGACGCCGGAGGATCTGGCCCTGATCGCCGTCGCGTACGTGCGGTTCGCCTTGGATCGGCCGGGGTTGTTCCTGGTGATGTTCGCCGATCCGTGTGATCCGACGAGTCCGGAGCGGGTGGCGGCCACCGAGGCGATCCACGAGTACGTGGAGAACATTGTGCGGCAGGCGTTTCCGGCGTCGGATCCGGACGCCATGGCCACCGCGGTGTGGGCGCTGGTCCACGGCCTGGCGTTCCTGCACCTCGACGGCAAGTTCGAGGCGGTCTCCGACACAGCTGTCGCCGAACGTATTCGCGCCGCGGTCTTCGCGGTGCTCGGCGCGTCGAGCCAGGTCTCGAACACGCCTCACGCCAACTGACCTCCACAACCGGTCGGGGTCGCCGACCGGCGAGAATGAATGTTGACACTGTTCACACCCTTGGTAATGTCAGCGCCGCTAACTCGACACATGGGGTGCGCTATGAACAAGAACACGGTGGCAGACCGCGGAGCCAAGCTGATGAACTTCGCACACCGGCTCGTCCTCACGGTCAGCGGAAACAAGCTGCTGGCCAATCCGTTCGGAATGCCGGTGGTCGAATTGCACACGATCGGAAGGAAATCGGGGCAACCGCGGTCGTGCTATCCGACGGCCCCCGTGCACGATCCGAACCGGATCGTCCTGGTCGCCTCGAAAGGCGGTGACGACCGAAATCCCGACTGGTACCGCAACCTGCGGGCCAACCCCGACGCCGAGGTCGTGATCTACGGGCGACGGCGAAAAGTGCACGCGCACACCGCCGGCGCCGAGGAGCGGGCGGTCCTCTGGCCGCAGATCACCTCGGCGTACCAGGGTTATGCGAACTATCAGCAGCGGACCGCCCGCGAGATTCCGGTCGTGGTCTGCGAGTTCCGGGACTGAGACGGGTGGGCGGGTCGATTCACCGGACGCCGAAGCGCTTCATCACCTTCAGCCACGTGGTGAGAATGCCCGCCCACGCTCGGTACGGCACGGCGGCCGGCGGGGTGAATCCCATGACGCGCTGGTGGGCGACGGTTTGCGCTTCGGTGTATTTGAGAATGCCCTCCGCCCCGTGACGTCGTCCGAGCCCGGAGTCGCCCACCCCGCCCATCGGAGCGTCGATGCTGCCCCAGGCGGCGGCGAACGCATCATTGACGTTGACCGTCCCCGCGTGCAGGCGGGCCGCGACGGCCCGGCCCTTGGCGCCATCGCGAGTCCACACACTGGCATTGAGACCGTGGGGAGTGGCGTTGGCCCGCTCGACCGCATCGTCGAGACTGTCGAACGAGTAGATCGACACGACCGGGCCGAAGGTCTCGTGCGCGCAGAGCGTCATCTCGGGCGTGACATCGGTGAGAATCGTCGGCTCGAAGAACAGCGGACCCAGATCGGGTCGCGCCCGGCCGCCCGCCAGCACCGTTGCGCCCTTGGCCACCGCGTCGTCGACGTGCGCGGTGACGGTCTCCAGTTGGGAGACCGTCGTCAGCGACCCGACGTCGCGGCTGAAGTCGTAGGCCGCGCCGGTGCTCAGCGTGCGTGTGCGGGCGACGAAGGCCGCGACGAATTCCGCTCGGATCGATTCGGCGACGTAGAGACGCTCGACCGAGACGCAGAGCTGACCCGCCGACGGGAAGCAGGCATCGACCGCGCCGGCGGCGGCCCGATCGATATCGGCGTCGTCGAGGACCAGCATGGCGTTCTTGCCGCCCAGTTCCAGGGATGCCCCGATGAGCCGCTCACCGGCGTCGCGCGCGATGCGGCGGCCGCTGGCCGTCGAGCCGGTGAACATGATGTAGTCGGCGTTGTCCATCAGCGCGTCGCCGATATCGCTGCCCCGCCCGACCACCATCTGCCACACGTCGTCGGGCAGACCGGCCTCACGCATCAGGTCCAGCGCCCACAGCGCGGTGAGGGCGGTCTGGGTGTCGGGTTTCTGGACCACCGCGTTGCCCGCCAGCAGCGCCGGGATCGCATCGCTCGCCGCCATGCTGAGCGGATAGTTCCACGGGGAGATCACGGCGACAACGCCTTTGGGGTGGCGCAGTTCGGTGGTGTAGGTCAGCAGCGGGATCGCGCCGCGGCGGCGGGTGGGCGCGAGCAGCCCCGCGGCGCGCCGCGCGTAATAGCGGGCGACGATCGCGACGTCGACGACTTCGAGGAAGGCGTCGCGCCGAGTCTTGCCGCTTTCGGCCTGCATCAGATCCAGCACCTCGCGCTGACGTTCGAGCAGCAGATCGTGGAAGCGCAGCATGATGGACTTGCGGTCACGGAAAGACGTTGCCGCCCACCGCTTCTGCGCGGCCCGCGCGCGGGCGAACGCGGCTTCGACGTCGGCGTTCGTCGACACCGGCAGATCGGCAAGGGGCGCGCCCGTGTACGGGATCGTCTTGGTGACCGCGGCGGCGTCGGGCGCTGCGGTGACCCGGGTGGCCAGTCGGGAGATGAGCTCGGCGGTCGATGCCGGGGCGGGAGACCGGTGGCCGGTGCCACCGGCTGCGCGGATGGGCGAGACGTACTCGATGGTCATGCCGCTGCTCCGAGGGTGGAGACCGAGGTCGGGACCGGCATGTGGAGGGCGAGTTGGCCTTCGGTCATGACATCGAGCCGGACGGTCCGGACCGGTGCGAGCGAGCGCAGGTCCGCTGCCATGCGGCCGGTCCCGAGTTCGAGGTCGATACCGCGCGGCAGCAGGGAGCTTCCGGCCGCCAGGGTGTTGGTCTGGCTCAGCGTCGAGTGCCACGCCCCGTCGATCCGGGTGTAGGAGGTGAGCGACGAGACATGTGCTCCGGTGCGATGGGTGGTCTGCGCGGGTGTCGGCACCGACAGGGCGATATCGGTGCCGCCGTCGTCGTTCGCCACCCGGGCGGTGGCCCGGTCGGCCCGGATGTCGATGTCGATGTCGGTGACCCACTTGGGGAATCCGTAGCCGTCGTGGCCGCGCACCTGGGCGATCTCACTGCTGACCGGGAGCGACAACACGTACGAGTGGAGATGGTCGCCGGCGAGTCCGGCGAGCAGGTCCACGGTGCCGAGACGTCCGTGCCGTGCCGGGCGGACCGCGATGCCGACCGCGGCCTCGGTGTAGAAGTCGATATCGCACACGTCGTAGCGGAACACCATCAGCGAGACGATCCCGATGCCGGGCACGACCTCGAGCGGTGCGAGCTCGCGGGGGAGCCGGCCGCGGATGGCGCGGGTGCGGGCGAGCATCACCAGCCGGGCGGTCGAGATGCGGTAGTAGAAGTTCGGGGTGAGCGTCTTGCCGATGCGGGAGTCGACCTCGGTCTTGGGCATCCGGCGGAAGAAGTCCACGCTGCTCACCCGTGGATCCGCCGCGATGGCGTCGAGGTCGGGCCGCATCCGGTAGGTGTCGTACAGGCCGCCTTCGGGGACGGTGACGACGCGGCCGTCGAGGGCGACCTTGACTGTGTTCTGAGAGGTCGATGGCATGTTTCCGGGTTCCTCGCTCTAATGTATGCGGTGTTAACATCAGGCTAGGAGTGAATGTAAGCGGTGTCAACACGTCTACTCAGACGAAGAACTCCCGCAGTGCCGCGGCCACCACGGCGGCGTCGTGGGGATGGTGGAACTGCCCCGGCAGGGTGATGGTGCGCGCATCCGGGAGCGTCGCCTGGAGTAGTTCGACGCTCTCGGTGCCGTAGGGGTCGGTGAGCCCGCCCGCGAGCAGGAGGGCGGGGACATCGATGGCCGACCAGGGGGTGATGTCGGCGTTCATGGCGGTCAGGCATTCGAGGTCGGCCACCAGGCCCGAGGCTCGGAAGGTCAGGGCGTCGGCGAGGGGCTGCAAGGCCGCGCGGGGCGGGGTGGGTTCGACAATGGCGGTGAAGAATTCGATGATCGCGTCCGCGGGGCGCGAGGCGGCCATGTGGTCGCGGATCGTTGCGAGGGTCGACGTCAGCGGGGGACCGGCGAGGGACACCGGGGGCTCGTAGAGCGCTAGGCCGCGGACCATCGACTGATCCCGGTGGAGCGCATGCAGAGCGACCAGGCCGCCCGCGGAATGCCCGAAGACGAAGGCGTGGTCGTCCAGGGTCGCGAGCACCGCTGCCAGGTCGGCGGCCTGGGCGGTGAATTCGGCGGGGCGCGGGCCGTTTCCGCTCTCGCCGTATTCTCGCCGTTCGACCACGAGGACCCGGTAGGCCGGGGCCAGCAATTCCGCCAGCTGGAAATAGAAGTCGAGGGTGACCAGCGCGCCGGGGACGATAACCAGGGCCGGGCCGTCGCCTCGGGAGTGGAAGACGATGCGGGTGCCGTCCGCCGATTCTACGGCTTCTCTGTATTGCGACATATATCGATGGTGACAGATATCCGCCATCACATCGGCTGGTGGACAGGAGAATTCGCCGCCCGTAGTGCTGTATCGGGTGGGTGGCTAATTGTGGGCACGAGCCCGCAGGAGGTCGGCCGGCGGCGCGCCGGAGGCGGTGGAGGGTGCGGAATATGGGGTGTGACGGTGGATTTGCTGATTGTGAATTGATATTGGAGTTTCGTCCTTATTTCGCCATGCGCTCCGCCTAAGATCTCTAGGGCATCAGGCAATTGCTCGATGTAGAGCAGTTTTTCGCTCAGGAGGTGCGGAATGCTGGAAGCCAATTGGTGGATCCGGTCGCGACCACTGTTGATTGCGGGTGCTTTGCCGTTCGCCGTGCTACTCGGCACCGGAGTCGCCTCGGCGGCACCGGAGGCCGACGCGCCGCCGCCCGCCGCGCTACCGGCGCCACCGGATTGGCTGATGAACGGCCAACTACCCGCGATCGATCTACCCGCGATCGACGCGGCGGAGCCGCTGCCGGGCGTGGATCCGGAGTTCGTGGGTTCGCTGTGCGCGTCCATTCCGGTCGACGCGCAGCGGTGCGGTGTCACCGTGGTCGACGCGGGTGTCGGCGCGGCGATCGGGGCGGGGATCGGGGTGGGCGTGTCCGCGCCGCTGGCGATCGCCACCGGACTGGTCGGCGCCGGTCTCGGATTCGTCGCCGGAATCCCGTTCCTGCCCACCGGTTTGGTGGTCGGACCGCTCGTCGGGGCGGCTGTCGGCGTGGCCGTCGTGGCCGGGCCCGCGGCCGTGCTGGGCGCGGCGTTGGGGGCGTCGGTCGGGGCGATCGTGGGCCTCACGACGCCGCTGCCGGTGGACGCGCCGGTCGACGACGGGGCCGGCGTATCCACCGCTCTGGAGTAACGACCATCCTCAGCGCTCCAAGTAGGCGTTGAGGATGTGGGCGATCTGGGCGACCGCGCCCGGGTCGGTCATCTCGAGGTGGGCCGCATCGATGTCGAAGGCCGAGATCCGGCCGCTGACAACGTCGGCCCATCCGGCGTGTCCGGTGGCGTCGGCCCGCCGGTCGCGGGTGGCGGTGAAGTACAGCATGTCGCTGTCGAGGAGCGCGGGCTGCCAGGTGCTGGCGGCCCGGATCGCCAGGTTGTAGGCGTCGGTCAGGCGCTCGATTTGCGCGGCGTCGATGCCCATCGCGGTGCCGAGGTGCTGTTCGATCAGGTCGGCGGCCTCCTGGGCGGTCGCGTCGGGGCTGACGTAGTCGACGCCCATGACCGGACCGAGGTTGCTGATCAGCTCGCCCGCGGTGACGGTGCGCAGCGTGGATTCGTCGACCCCGCTCGCCTCGGCGTCCAGTAGCGCCAGCAGCGCGACTTCCTCACCGGCGGAACGCATTTCGACGGCAATCTGATGGGCGATCGCGCCGCCGAGCGACCAGCCGAGCAGGTGGTACGGGCCGTGGGGTTGCACGGCGCGGATCTCCGCGAAGTAGCGTCGCGCCATCTCCACGATCGTGGTCGGTCCCGGGTCCTCGCCGGTGATCTGCGGGGCCTGGATGCCGTAGATCGGCCGGTCGCCGGCGAGGTACCGGTCGAAGGTGTGGTAGCACCACGACAGGCCCAGGGCGGGGTGGATGCAGAACAGCGGAGGCTGGTCGCCGCCGGTCCGGATGGGCAGCAGCACGTCGAAGCCGAGCGCGGTGCCGTCGACCGTGCTGCCGGAGCGCATGCCGGACTCGATCCGCTTGGCCAGATCGGCCGGGCAGGGATCGGACAGCATCCACCGGATCGGCACCTCGTAGTCGATCTCCTTGCGCAGGTGGGTGACCACCTGCACCGACTTCAGCGAGTTGCCGCCGAGGGCGTAGAAGTCGTCGTCCGCGCCGACCCGGTCCACGCCGAGCACCGCGCCGAAGGCTCGGGCGACTTCTTCCTCGAGCCACGACGACGGTTCGCGGAACTCGCCGACCGGGAGCACCGGCTCGGGGAGCAGCTTCCGGTCCAGCTTGCCGGACACGGTGAGCGGCATGCTGTCCAGGGCCATCACGGTGGTGGGCACCATGTAGTCGGTCAGCGCGCCCGCGGCGTGCGCCAGGATCGCGGCGGTGTCGATGGTCGCGCCCGCGGCGGGCACCACGTACCCGACGAGGTGTTCGGCCGCGCCCGTGTTGTGCACCAGCGCGATCGCGCGGGCGACGCTCGGGTGCTCGGCCAGCACCGCCTCGATCTCCCCGAGCTCGATCCGCAGGCCGCGCAGCTTCACCTGGAAGTCGGTGCGGCCCAGGTATTCCAGTTCGCCGTCGCTGTTCCAGCGCACCACGTCGCCGGTGCGGTAGAGGCGTCCGCCGTCGCCGAACGGGTCGGGCACGAACCGTTCCGCGGTGAGGCCGGGCCGCGACTGGTAGCCGCGCGAGAGCTGGACGCCCGCGAGGTACAGCTCGCCCGCGACGCCCGGCGGCACCGGGTGCAACCGGCTGTCGAGCACGTAGGCCCGGGTGTTCCAGGCGGGTGCGCCGATCGGCATGTTCCCGCTGTCGGTGTCGGTGACCGGATGCGAGGTCGCGCACACGGTGAACTCGGTCGGCCCGTACAGGTTGTGCAATTCGACCCCGGGCATGGTGCGCCGCGCCTCGGCGACGACGTCGGGACCGAACGCCTCACCACCGACCAGCAGCGTCCGCACGGAGTCCAGGGATCCGGCGGGCACCGCGTCGGCGAACACCGCCAGCATCGACGGCACCAGCGCGGTGATGGTGACCCGCTGGGCGGCAATGGTTTCCGCGAGATAGAGCGGGTCCGAGTGCCCGTCGGCGCGCGCGATCACCATGCGCGCCCCCATGGCGAGGGTCGCGAACAGTTCCCACACCGACATGTCGAAGGTGGCGGGGGACTTGTGCAGCACCACGTCGTCGGGTGACCACGCGTAGGTGCCGCCGAGCCACCGCACCTGGTTCACCACCGAACCATGGGTCACCGCCACGCCTTTCGGCCGTCCGGTCGACCCGGAGGTGAACAGGACGTAGGCGAGATTGTGTGGTCGCAGCGGCACGATCCGGTCGGCGTCGGTCACCGGACCGTCGTCGAATCCGGACAGGTCCAGGCCGTCGAGGGTCGACAGTTCCAGCGCGGGCGCCGCGATCGACAGCATGTACTCGACGCGATCGTCCGGCAGGTCCGGATCGATGGGCACGTAGCCCGCGCCCGCGGCGTGCACGGCGTACATGGCGGTCACCTGGTCCAGGGACCGCCGCATCCGCAGCGCCACCAGGGATTCCGGGCCCACGCCGCGGCCGATCAGCCAGCGCGCCAACCGATTGACGCGGGTGGCGAATGCCGCGTAGGTCAGGGACTCGTCGGCGGTCACGATGGCGGTCCGGTCCGGGTAGGCCCGTACCGAGTCGGTGAAGAGCGAGGCGAGCGTCTCGTCGGTGGGGAGGTCGCGGTCGGTCGAATTCCAGTGCCGCAGTACGGTGTCCCGTTCCTCGACTCCGAGCAGGTCAACGTCGTACACCTGCTGGGTCGCGTCGGTCGCCAGGGCGCCGAGCAGCCGCAGCAGCCGGTCGGCGATGGTGCTCGCCGTGGCCGCGTCGAACAGGTCGCTCGCGTAGGTCACCGCGCCGGAGATTCCGGCCGGTTCACCGGTGGCGTCGTAGGAATCCTGTACGGACACCAGCAGATCGAACAGCGCGGTGTCGGCGTCGGGTGTGACGCCCGAGACCGACAGGCCCGGCAGTTCGAATTCGGCCTTGTCGACGTTCTGGAACGCCAGCATCACCTGGAACAGCGGGTGATGCGCGTGCGACCGCATCGGATTCAGCTCCTGCACCAGCCGCTCGAACGGCACGTCGGCGTGCCCGAAGGCGGCGAGGTCGGTGCCGCGCACATGCTCGAGCAGTTGGGTGAGGGTCATCTCCGGCGCCAGCCGGGTCCGCAGCACCAGGGTGTTGACGAACATGCCGACCAGGTCGTCGAGTTCGGGTTCGCCGCGTCCCGCGTACGGGGTGCCGATCGCGATGTCGTCCATGTCGGCGAGCCGGGCCAGGGTGGCGGCCAGCGCGGCGTGGACCACCATGAACAGCGTCGTGTTGTGCTCCCGCGCGACCTGCTGCAGGCCGGTGTGCAGGTCGGCGTCGATGCTGATCGGTACGGTCGCGCCCGCGTAGGTCTGCACGGGCGGCCGCGGCCGGTCGGTCGGGAGTTCCAGCAGCGGCGGGAGTTCCGCCAATTCGAGGGTCCAGTAGTCGATCTGGGCTCGGATCAGCGAGTCGGGATCGTCCTCGGTGCCCAGCACCGCGCGTTCCCAGATCGCGTAGTCCGCGTACTGCACCGGCAGTTCGGGCAGATTCGGGGTCTCCCCGGTCAGGTGGGCGGCGTAGGCGGTCATGGTGTCCCGGGCGAGCGGGCCCAGTGAGGAGCCGTCGCAGGAGATGTGGTGCGCGACCACGGCGAGGACCCATTCGTGCTGCCCGAGTTCGAACAGCCGGACCCGCAGGGGCGCGTCGACGGTGACGTCGAAGGCCGTCGCAACCAACGCCGACATCGCTTCGGCCAGTTCCGATTCCGTGACCGGGGTCGGAATGATCGGCGTCACGGCCCGTGCCGTGGGCAGCACGACCTGCGATGGTTCGCCCTCGGCGTACGGGTAGACGGTCCGCAGCACCTCGTGCCGGTCGACCACCTCGGTGAGGGCCGCGCGCAGCGCGTCGAGGTTCAGTTCTCCGGTGAGTCGCAGCATGATCGGGATGCTGTAGGCGGCCGAGTCGGGCTCGAGCCGGTTCAGGAACCACATGCGCTGCTGGGCGTAGGACAGTGGAATCCGTTGCGGCCGCCGCTGTGCGGTCAACCCGATCCGGCCGGTATTGGCCCGCGATTCGGCGCGTGCGGCCAGCCGCGCCACGGTCGGCGCTTCGAAGATGGTCGACACCGGGACGGTCCCGTCGAGCGCGGCGCCGATGCGGGCGGCGACACGGGTGGCGACCAGGCTGTTGCCGCCCAGTTCGAAGAAGTCGTCGTCGGCGCCGATGGGGGTGTCGATGTCGAGGACGTCGGCGAAGATGCCCGCCACGATCTCCTCCGCGGGGGAGGACGGGGCCCGGAATCGCTTGGCCTGCACCACGGGAGCGGGCAGCGCCGAGCGGTCGAGTTTGCCGTTGGGCGAGAGCGGGATGGTGTCGAGGATCATCACGGCGGCGGGGACCAGGTACGACGGCAGCGCCTCGGCCAGTGCCGCGCGCAGCTCCTCGCTCGACAGGCTCGCCCCGGCCTCGGGGACCGCGTAGGTCACCAGCTGGGTGGGCCCGGTGTCGGTGCGCCACGGTGTGGTGATCGCGTAGGCGACATCCGGCCGCGCGTCGAGGACGGCGTCGATCTCGCCCATCTCGACCCGGTAGCCGCGGATCTTGACCTGGAAGTCGTTGCGTCCCAGGAATTCCAGATTGCCCTCGGCGTTCCACCGCACCACGTCGCCGGTGCGGTACATGCGGCTGCCGGGTTCCCCGAACGGGTGCGCCACGAAGCGGGACCCGCTGGCGGCGGGCTTGTCCAGGTAGGCGCGCGCCAGGGACGGGCCCGCCAGATACAGCTCACCGGCCACCCCGACGGGCACCGGCCGCAGCCGGGCATCGAGGACCAGCGCCTGGACGGCCTGCAACGGAACGCCGATCGTCGGCCGGTCGCCGGGCCACAGCGGTCCGGTCGCCGTGGTCACCATCGTGGCCTCGGTCGGACCGTACAGCTCCCGGAACATCCGGATGCCCGCGAGATCGGTTCCGGCCCACCGGTTCACCAGCTCCGCCGACACCTCGTCACCACCGGACATGACCACCCGCAGGTCGTCGAGCCCGGCCGGATCCACCGATGCCAGCGCGGCGGGGGTCATGAAGGCGTGGGTGACGCGCTCCTCGCGCAGGAATTCCGTCATCTCGGCGCCACCGTAGACGCCGGTCGGCGCGATGATCAGCGCACCGGCGCCGCTGACCGCCATCAGGGTCTCCAGCAGGGCGGCGTCGAACGACGGCGATGCGAAGCGCAGTACCCGGGAGGCCGGCCCGAGGTCGAAGTCGGCGCGGAACGAGGCGAGGAAGTCGGCAACGCCGGTGTGGGTGACGGCCACGCCCTTCGGTCTTCCGGTCGACCCGGAGGTGAAGACCACGTACGCCACGTTCTCGGCGCGCATCGGGTGGAGCCGGTCGGGATCGCCGACCGGCCCGCTCGCCAACCCGTCGAGGCGCTCGGCGACAGCCGCGTCGTCGAGCACGATCCAGTCCACCGACGTGGGCAGCCGGCCGGAGACGGCGGACACCGTGACACCCAGCGTCGCGGCCGAATCCGACACCATCTGCGCGATCCGGCTCTCCGGGTATCCGGCGTCCACCGGGACGAAAGCCGCGCCCGACTTGACCACGGCCCACCACGCGACCACGGTCTCCAGCGAGCGCGAGGCCGCCACCAGCACGGGGGTCTCCGGTCCGGCGCCGCGGCCGATCAGCAACCGCGCCAACCGGTTCGAGCGTTCATCGAGTTGCGTGTACGTCAAGGCGGTGTCGCCGGCGACCACGGCGATGCCGTGCGGGTTGTTCCGGACGGCGGTGTCGAACACCTCCGGCAGCAGTCCGGAGGGCTCCGGCCTGGTGCCGGTGCGCGCTCCGGCCCGGGAGGTGAGCGCGGCGCGCTCGGCGGCGTCGAGCCAGTCGATATCGCCGACCACCACGGCCGGATCGGCGGCGACGGCTTCGAGCACCCGCACCAACCGGCGCATGATCGCCGCCGCGGTCGACTCGTCGAACAGGTCCCGGGCGAAGGTCAGCATGCCCGAGATGCCCTGTGCGACACCGGCCTCGGGGGCCGCTTCGGAGAGCACGAGTTGCAGGTCGAACTGCGTCGCCCCGGTATCGACCTCGGCGCGGGCGATGCGGACGCCGGGCAGCGCCACCTCGACCGTCGCCAGGTTCTCGAACGCCAGGGCCACCTGGAACAGCGGATGCCGGGCCGCGGATCGCTCCGGGTTCAGCTCCTCCACCACCCGCTCGAACGGCACGTCGGCGTGCTCGAAGGCCAGCAGGTCGGTGTCGCGGGCGCGCATGAGGAGCTCGGCGAACCGCTCGGTGGTGTCGACCCGGGTGCGCAGGGCCAGCGTGTTCACGAACATGCCGACCAGTTGTTCCAGGCCGGGTTCGCCGCGCCCGGCGACAGGGGTGCCGATCACGACGTCGTCGGTGCCGCCGAGCCGTCCCAGCACCGTTGCCAGCGCGGCGTGCATCACCATGAACAGCGACGCTCCACGCGACCGCGCGAGGGTGACCAGTTGCCGGTGCAGGTCCGCGTCGATCCGCACCGGCACCCGGCCCCCCGCCAGGGAGGCGACGGCGGGGCGCGGGCGGTCGGCGGGCAGGTCCAACCGGTCCGGCGCGCCGTCGAGGGTGGTGCGCCAGAACTCCAGCTGGGCGGACATCAGGGAGGCCGGATCGTCCGCGGCGCCGAGCATCTCGCGCTGCCACCACGCGAAGTCGGCGTACTGCACGGTGAGCGGCTTCCATTCGGGCGCGTGCCCCGCGGTTCGCGCGGCGTAGGCCGTCATCACGTCATGGGCCAGTGGCCCCATCGACTGGCCGTCACCGGCGATGTGATGGACCACCAGCACCAGCAGGAATTCGCCGGTGCCATCGTCGTGTTCGGCGAGTTCGAACAGGCCCACCCGCATCGGAACGTTCGCGGTGACGTCGAATCCGCGGCGCACGAACTCGCCGACCACCTCGGCGACGGCCTCTTCGGGCACGCGCTTCGGCTCGACCGCGGTCGCGGGCTCGTCGAGCACGACCTGCCGGGGCTCACCGGAGAATTCGGGGTAGACCGTCCGCAGCACCTCGTGGCGGGTGACCACATCGGCGAGCGCGGCCGCGAGGGCCTCGGTGTCCAGCGATCCCGACAACCGCAGCATGACCGGGATGTTGTAGGCCGGGGATTCGGGCTCGAAGCGGTTGAGGAACCACATCCGCTGCTGGGCCAGCGACAGCGGCACCGGGTCGGGATGGGTCCCGGGCAGCAGCGGCAGCCGGTCCGAGTCACTGAATGTCCAGGTGCGAGCGGCCAATTCGGCGACCGTCGGCGCTTCGAAGATGGACCGCACCGGCACCTGCACCTGCAGGGCCGCGCCCAGCCGTCCCGCGACCAGCGAGGCGCTGAGCGAATCGCCGCCCAGTTCGAAGAAGTCGTCGTCCGCGCCGACACCGGCCACATCGAGGACCCGCTCGTAGATCCGTGCCACCAGTTCTTCCGCACCCGGTGTCGGGGCCCGGAATTCGCGGGTGACGGCGACGGGCTCGGGTAGTCGGTCGCGATCGAGTTTGCCGTTGGCGGTCAGCGGCACCTCGTCGAGCACGATCACCGCGGACGGCACCATGATCCGGGGCAGCGACTCGGCCAGTGCCGCACGCAATTCCGCACCCGAGAGCTGGATTCCGGCCGCGGGCACGACATAGGACACCAGCCGGACCGGCCGACCGGGATCGTGGCGCGGCACGGTGACCGCGTACGCGACCTCGGGCCGCGCGCCGAGCGCGGCGTCGATCTCGCCGAGTTCGATGCGGGTGCCGTGCACCTTCACCTGGAAGTCGTTGCGGCCCAGGAACTCGAACTCGCCGTCGGCGGTGCGGCGCACCACGTCGCCGGTGCGGTACATGGGGCGGCCGGGCTCACCGAACGGGCAGGCCACGAAGCGCGCCGCGGTCAAGGCCGCCCTGGCGACGTAGCCGTCGGCCAGGCCCGCGCCGAACAGGTACAGCTCACCCGCGACGCCGTGCGGCACCGGCCGCAACCAGGTGTCGAGGACTACGGCCGCCACGGGACCGACCGGTCGGCCGATCGTGATGGCCGCACCCGGCGTCAGCGCGTCGGTGGCCGTCGCCCAGATGGTGGTCTCGCTGGGCCCGTACAGATTGACCATGGTGCGCCCGGGGGCCCACCGCTCGACCAGTTCGGGCCCGAGGGGTTCACCGGCGGTCGCCAGCAGCCGCAGCCCGTCCAAACCGGCGGTCGGGACCGTCGCCAGCGCCGAGGGGGTCACCACGGCGTGCGAAACCCGTTCGCGCGCGATCAGTTCCGCCAGGTCGGGCCCGGCGTAGATCTCGCCGGGGGAGACGACCAGGCGGCCGCCCGACCCATGCGCCATGAGCAGTTCGAACACCGAGGCGTCGAAGCTGGGCGAGGCGACCTGCAGCACCACCGACATCGGGTCCACCCCGAACCGCCGCCGCTGCGCCGCGACGATATCGGCCAGGCCGCGATGGCTCACCAGCACGCCCTTGGGGGTTCCGGTGGAGCCGGAGGTGTAGCTGACGTACGCGATCTGCTCGCGCCGGATCGGCGCGCCGCGTTCGGCATCGGTGATCGGCGCGCCCGACACCGAGTCCAGGGCGTGCAACGCCTGCGACCCGTCCAGCAGCAGCCAGTCGACGCCGTCCGGCGGGCGCTTGCGGACGGAACCGTCGGTCAGCCCGAGCACGGTGCCCGAGTCCGACAGCAGGAATTCGATCCGTTCGGCGGGCAGCGTCGGATCGATCGGCAGGATCGCCGCACCCGTCTTCGCCACCGCCCACAGAGTGACCGTGGCCGCCAGCGAGCGGGGCAGCACCGAGGCGACCACCTGACCGCGTCGGGCCCCGCGCCGCAACAGGATTCGAGCCAGCCTGGTGGATCGGTCGTCGAGCTGCCGGTAGGTCAGGGAATCCGCGCCGCAGCGAACCGCGACCGTATCCGGATCGGCGATCACCGAGGCCGCGAGGATGCGATCCAGGGTCTCCGGGAGCGCCACCTCGGCAGCCGATTCCGGCCACGCGGGCAGCGGTTCCCGGTCCAGGGGCAGTTCGCCCAGCCGGGTGCCGGCGTGCGCGCCGATCCGGCCCAGCAGGTCGATGAAGCGGTCGAGAACGCGCCGCGCGGAGTCGTGGTCGAAGACCCGTTCGTGGTAGCGGAGGATGATCTTCAGGCCGTTCGCCGCACCGTGCTCGGACTGCATCGGTTCCACGACCATGCTCAACGGGTACGGGGCCGCGTCCACGCCGTCGAGGTCGGTCACCCGCAGGCCCGCCGAATCGACAAGGCGTTGCAGGGCCGAGCGGTCGACGGGGAACGACTGGTAGGTGATGGCGGTGTCGAACAGCTCCGACAAGCCTGCGCTGCGGTGGATCTCGGGCAGGCCGATGTGGTGGTGGTCGAGCATGCGGGCCTGCCGCGACTGCATCTCGCTCAGCAACTCGCGCACCGTCATGGCCGGATCGAGCGGGACGCGCACCGGAATCGTGTTCAGGAACATGCCGAGCGTCTGGTCGACCATCGGCAATTCCGGAGGCCGGCCCGCGACCGAGGCACCGAAGATCACATCGGTCTCACCGGTCAGCACACGCAGATTCAGCGCCCACGCCGCGTTGACGGCGGTATTGAGGGTGACGGCCGCGTCCGCGGCCACCCGGCGCAGTGCGCCGAAGCGGTCCTCGGCCAGCTCGGCCCCGACCTCGCCGGAGGACGTCGGGCCCGCGTCGGCCTCACGGGACACCCGGGTGGGGGCGTCGACATCCGAGAATTCCCGCGCCCAGGCCGCTTTGGACTCGGCGTTGTCCTGCCGACCCAGCCAGGTCAGGTAGTCGCGGTAGGTGGGGGCCGGTCCGGCGGCGTCGATGTGGTCGGGCGAGCCGTAGTAGTCGAGCAGTTCGGCCATGAGCAGCGGCATCGACCAGCCGTCCAGGATCACATGGTGATTGGTGACCAGCAGCCGGTAGGACTGCGCACCGAGCCGGATCAGGGTCAGGCGCAGCAGCGGCGGGGCCGCCAGGTCGAAGCTCTCGGCCGCGTCCGCCGCGGCGATCGCGGCCGGGTCGGTCGGGCCGTCCGCGTCGTCGCCGGCGGCCGGATCGACCACCCGGAACGGGATCTCGGCGTGATCGACCACGACCTGGCACGGCCCGGCCGCGGTGTCCGCGAACGCGGCCCGCAGGATGTCGTGCCGGTCCACCAGTGCCTGCGCGGCCCGCCGCAGCCGCTCGGCGTCGACGGCGCCGGAGAAGCCGATCATCGTCTGGACGGTGTAGCCGTCGTCCGCGTCCGGGTCGAACATCGTGTGGAAGTGCATGCCGGACTGCATGGGCGACAACGGCCAGACATCGGACAGCCGGGGGTACTGCCGCTCGAGCTGATCGATGTCCTGGCGGGTGAGCTTGACGAGTTGGGTACCCACGGCGCGATACGCGTGATGCGCGGTGGCGGGCCGCGGGGGCTCCTCGACGGCCTTCGGGGTCGCTCCGCCGTCGGCCAGCGCGGCCAGGGCCGCAACGGTCTTGCCTTCGAAGACATCTCGCGGAGTCAGCGTCAACCCCGCGTTCCGCGCCAGCGCCACCAGCCGCATGGACACGATGCTGTCGCCGCCGAGGGCGAAGAAGTTGCTGTCGGCGGACACCGACTCCAGGTGCAGCACCTCGGCGAAGAGCCGCGCCATCACCTGCTCGGCGGGGGTCGACGGTGCTCTGCCGCCGGTCGCGCCCACCTCGAAGGCGCGCTTCTGCAAGGCTCTTCGATCGACCTTGCCCGTGGGAGTCCGCGGCATCTCTTCGAGCCGCACGATCGCGGCGGGGTTCATGTAGCGCGGCATGCTGCCCGCCAGATCGCCCTCGATGGCGGTCACGTCGACCGATTCGCCGGGTGCGGCCACGACATAGGACACCAGCAACGGTTCGCCGGTAGGCCCGTCGACGGTCACCGTGGCGACGCTGGACACGGCGGGGTGGCGCGCGATGTGGGCGTCGATCTCGCCGGGCTCGATGCGCAGCCCGTGAATCTTGACCTGCTGATCGATGCGGCCCAGGTACTCCAGCGCGAGACGGCCGTTCGCCCGAACCCAGCGCACGGAATCACCGGTGCGGTAGAGCCGTTCACCGCGGGTGGACCGCGGATCGGCGACGAACCGCGCCGCCGACACCTCCGGGCGATCGAGGTAGCCGCGGGCCAGGCCCGGGCCGCCGATGTACAGCTCACCCGCGACGCCGACCGGCACCGGTCGCAGCCACGGGTCCAGCACCAGCGCGGACGCGCCGATGACGGGTCCGCCGATCGTGACGGGGTCACCGGCGGCGAGATCGTCGGATCCCGTTGCCCAGACGGTGCATTCGGTCGGACCGTAGTGGTTCATGAGCCGCCGGCCGGGGGCCCACCGGTTCACGGTGTCGGGCCCGACCGCCTCACCGACCACGGCCAGGGTGGTCAACGACGGCAGGTGGGACGGGTCCATGGTGTTCAGCACCGACGGGGTGATGATCGCGTGCGAAACCCGCTGCGACCGAAGCAGTTCCTCCAGGTCGATGCCCGCGTACACCTCGGGCGGCGCGACCACGAGGCACGCCCCACTGCCGTGCGCCAACAGCATCTCCGAGACGCAGGCGTCGAATCCGGGCGAGGCCACCTGCAACACCAGGGATTCCGGGGTGGGCCGGAACGCGTCGGCCTGCGCCGCGACCAGATCGGCCACACCCCGGTGGCTGAGGTGGACCGCCTTGGGCGTGCCGGTCGAGCCGGACGTGTAGATCACGTACGCCGCGTGGTCGACCGACAGGTCCACCTCGGGCGGGTGCGGGAGAAGCTCATCGGCGTCGGACGTCGGAGCCTCCAGCGTCAGCCAGTCGACCGCCGCCGGAAGCTGCTGTGCGACAGCACTTGTCGTGACACCCAGTCGGGTGTGCGAGCCGGACAGCAGCTCGCCGATCCGCGCGGCCGGATTGCCGGGATCCAGGGGCAGGAACGCGGCGCCGGTCTTGGCGACGGCCCAGATCGCGACGATGAGTTCGGCCGAGCGGGGCAGCACCAGAGCCACGGTCGACTCGGGGCGTGCGCCGTGGGCGATCAGCCGGCGGGCGAACGCGTCGGCCCGCTCGTCCAGCTCCCGATAGGTCCACGTCGTGTCGCTGTACCGGACGGCCGCGGCGTCGGGGTGCCGGCGTGCGGTCGCGGACAGGATGTCGCGGAGCACCCGCTCGGGGGCGGGCTCGCCGCCGCTGACCGAGAGCAGCTTGGCGCGTTCGGAATCCCAGCAGGACGAGATCGACGCGACCGTGGCGGCCGGATCGTCGACGAGCTGCATGAGCAGCAGCTCGAAGCGACCGAGCAGCTGATGGGCGTCATTGTCGTCGAAGCGGTCGGTGGCGAATTTCAGTGTCACCGAATAGGTTCCGGTGTCGGCTCCGCCGTCGCCACCCGGGCGCGGTGGGGTCACCTGCAGGCTCAACGGGAACGGCGTCGCGTCGTGCGCGTCGATCTCGACCAGCCGCAAACCGGCGGCCGAGAGGTCGTGGGCCAGCAACTCCCGATCGAACGGGTAGGACTCGAGCACCGTCGCGGTGTCGAACATGTCGGTGATCCCGGATACCCGCTGCAATTCCGCCAAGCCGATGTGCTGGTGATCCAGCATCGCGGCCTGCTCGGCCTGCACCCGCACCAGCAGATCGCCGACGGTCTCGCCGGGCTCGAGCCGGATCCGCACGGGCAGCGTGTTCACCATCAGCCCGACCATGCGCTCGACATCCGGAATCCGCGGCGGACGGTTCGAGACCGTATTGCCGAACACCACGTCCGGCCGCCCGGCCAGCACGGACACCAGCAGCGCCCAGGCCACGTGCAGGGCGGTATTGGGGGTGACGCCGTGCGAGCGGCCGAGGTCGAGAATCGCGGCGGAGGTGGCGGTATCGAGGTGCAGGCCCACCTCGCCCGCGTCCGAGGTGACCGTCCGCTCCGGGCCGTTCGTGATCCGCGTCGGCCGGTCGATCCCGGCGAGCATGTCCCGCCACGCGGCCGCCGTGGCGTCGCCGTCCTGCTCCTGGAGCCAGCGCAGGTATTCGCGGAACGACCGCGCGGGCGCGAGGCCGGCGGTGTCGCCGTCGGAGACGTACAGCGTCAGCAACTCGTGGATGAGCAGCGGCATCGACCAGCCGTCCAGCACCAGATGGTGATTGGTCACCAGCAGCCGGAACTGTTCGACACCGGTGCGCACGAGGTGGAAACGCACCAGCGGCGGCCGCGCCGGATCGAAGGGCGCGGCGGCGACGCGCGCGATGTCACGCAGCGCTTCGTCCTGCCGGTCGACCAGGCTGACATCGGACTCGGCCCACTCGACCGCGGTGTCGCGCAGCACGATCTGACGCGGCCCGGCATCGGTCTCGACGAACGCGGTCCGCAGGGCGTCGTGCCGATCCAGCAGCACCTGGGCGGCCCGCCGCATCCGCTCGCCGTCCACCTGGCCGTCGAACGTCAGCGCGGCCTGCACGATGTAGCCGTCCTCGCCGCCCCGGTCGTAGATGGTGTGGAACAGCAACCCGGACTGCAGGGCGGTGAGCGGCCACACCTCGGTCATCGACGGGTATTCGCGCAGCCACCGGTCGATCTGCTCCTGGGCGACGGTGGCGAGCGGGAAGTCGGAGGGTGTGTAGCTGTGTCCGGTCGCGGACCGGACGTGATCGGCCAGCGACTCCAGCGCGCGGGTCCACAGTCCGGCGAGTTCCTCGACGTCCTCGGCCGCCATTGCCTGCGACGCGAATTCCCATGTCACAGCGAGCTCCAGCCCATCGTTGCCCGCCTCGGCGATGGCATTGACATCGAGCAGGGCGGCCAGCGCCATGGCCGGATCGCTGGTCCCGGTGAGCGCGGTGAACTCGGTGGTCGGGGCCCACGGCCCGGACCGCTCACCCGAACTCACGCGCCCGAGGTAGTTGAAGCTGATCTGCGGTTTGGGTAGGGGCGCGAGCTCGGCGCGGCCCACGGGGTCGAGATGCCGCAGCACCGGGAAGCCGATGCCGTTGCCCGGCACCGCGCGCAGCTGCTCCTTGACCAGCTTGATCGCCCGTCCCGCGCTCGGGCCGCCGGCGAGGGCGTCGTCGAGGTCGAGGTCGTCCCATTCGATGCGGATCGGGAAGCGGGTGGTGAACCAGCCGACGGTGGCGCCCAGATCCGCGCCCGGGACGGCGTGTTCCTCGCGGCCGTGGCCTTCCAACAGGATCGACTCCCCGGTCGAGGTCACGCCGCGCCGGCGTCGCCACTCTGCCAGAGCCAGCACCAGTGCCGCGACCAGCGGATCGTTGGCGCCGCAATGGAATCGGTCCGGGATGGTGGTGAGGACCGCCTCGGTCACCGCCGCCGGAATCCGTTCGTGGATCCGGCCCGCCGTGGCGCCGGTGTCGACGTCCGGGTCCAGGCGACGCGAGCCGAGTAGTCGGTCCTCGTGCGAGAGAACGTCTTTCCAGTGCTCGAGTTCGGTCGCGCGCCTACCGTGCGCCCGCTCGGCCAAACCGTGCAACCACCGCCGCACCGAGGTGGTGGCCGGACCCCACCGCGGCTCATCGCCCTGTGTCCAGGCCTGTGCGAGATCGGTGAGCACGGTGCGCCACGACACCGCGTCCACGGCGAGATGGTGGATCACCAGCCAGAGCAGGTCGGGTCCGGAATCGCGGTCGTCCCGCAGCCACACGGCCTGAACGAGTACGCCGTTGCCGGGATCCAATCGATCCGCGGCGTCCTGGAGATGACGGTCGATCTCGTCGGCGTCGCGACGGCCGAGGCGCACCTCGTGCAGCGAGGAACCCGGGTCGACCCCGTCCCGCTCGAGGACCTCGACGTAGCCACCCGATCCGACGCCGCGCAAGGCCGCGCGCAGCATGTCGTGGCGGTCCATCAGGGAGCCCAGTGCGCGCACCAGACCGGCTCGATCGACTCCGTCCGGGAGTTCCACGAGCGCGGCCTGCGCGAACCGGTCGTAGTGACCGCGGTCGAGCATGGCGTGCATGATCGGCGACAACGGCATCCGCCCGACGCCGCCGCCCGGCAGTTCGGCCAGCCCGGGCGCATCGCCGACCTCGGTGGCCACGGCCGCCAGCCCGGCGACCGTCTTGTGCACGAAGACGTCCTGGGTCGAGAAGCCCAGGCCCTCGGCCTTGGCGCGCGCCACGAGGCGGATCGACAGGATGCTGTCGCCGCCCAGGACGAAGAAGCTGTCGTCGGCCCCGACCCGGGGCACCCCGAGCACCTCCGCGAACAGCCCCGCGATCGTCTTCTCCCGTTCGGTCGCCGGGGCCCGCCCGGCGGGTGCGGTCCCGAACTCGGGCTTCGGCAAGGCGTGGCGATCCACCTTGCCGAAGGCGTTCATCGGCAGGCTGTCCAGGGGCAGCACGATCGCCGGAACCAGGTGCGGCGGCAGCGTTTCGCGGGCGAAGCGCAGGATCTCGACCGGATCGATATCGCGGCCCTCGACCGGCACGACATACGACGCCAGCACGGTGGTGCCGACATTGTTCTGTGCCGGCACGGTGACGCACAGATCCACGTCCTCGTGGGTGGTGAGCGCGGCGTCGACCTCGCCCGGCTCGATCCGGTAGCCGCGGATCTTGACCTGGAAATCGCTGCGGCCCATCAGTTCGAGCGCGGTGTCGCCGTTCTCGCCGGTCCAGCGCGCGATATCGCCGGTGCGGTACATGCGCGCACCGGTCCCGCCGTACGGGTCGGCGACGAAGCGGGCGGCGGTCTCGACGAATCGGTGGCTGTAGCCGCGGGCCAATCCCGGTCCGGCCAGATACAACTCGCCGACGGTGCCGCGTGGCACGGGCTGCAACGCGCGGTCGAGGACCATGGCCTCGACGCCGCGGATCGGGCCGCCGATCGTGTGCACCTGCCCGGGCTCGAGCATCGCTCCCGCGGCGGTGACGGTCGATTCGGTGGGCCCGTACTCGTTGAACATGGCCGCCGACAGCGTCCAGCGTTCGACCAGATGCGGCGGGCAGACATCGCCACCCACCACGACCACTCGCACATCGGTCGGCAGCTCCGGATCCACCGTCGCCAGCATGGTCGGCGTCAGCGTCAGGTGGGTGACGTGCTCGTCGGCCAGCAGCCGGGTCAGCGAGTCGCCGCCGACCACCTCGGGCGGCACGACCACCAGCGTGGACCCGGACGCGAAGCAGGTCAGGAACTGTTCGAGGGAGGCGTCGAAACTGGGGGAGAGGGCGTACGACACACGGGAAGTCGTGTCGATGCCGAAGGTGGCCGCGCGATCGGCGACCAGATTCGCCAGACCGGTGTGCGTGACCTGCACGCCCTTCGGCGTTCCGGTGGAGCCCGAGGTGTAGGTCATGTACGCGACATTGGACGGCCGCAGCGGATGGCTGCGGTCGAGGTCGGAGATCGGCCCGGCCGCGGCGTCGGACAGAGCCAGGGTCGAGGGGTCGTCGAGCACTACTTGACGCAGGTCCGCCGGGAGGGTCTCGCGCAGCGCGTTCACCGTGATCGCCACGGTCGCACCGCTGTCGGCGACCATGTGCTCGATCCGCTTGGCCGGGTAGTCGGGGGCCATCTGCACGAAGGCCGCGCCGCTCTTGGCGACCGCCCAGGTCGCCACCACCGAATCGGTCGACCGGCGCAGCATGATCGCCACCGCCGTGTCCGGGCCACAACCCAGCGCGATCAGCTGCCGGGCGAGCCGTGAGGACTCGGAGTCCAGTTCGGCGTAGGTCATGCTCCGGCCATTGGAGATGATCGCGCAGCCGGCCGCGTTCCGGCGGGCGCTCTCGGCCAGCATGTCGGGCAGCAGGCGGGTGTCGACGGCGCTGGGCCCGCGCACGGGCAGCAGCTCATCGCGTTCCTGGCCGTCGAGCAGCGGCAGACCGCCGATCCGGCCGTCGGATCCGCCCGCCAGGAATTCGTGCAGGAACATGCGGAATCGTCGATGGTGACCGGCGAGTTCGTCGTGGCTGTAGGAATTCGGATTCCCCTGGAAGTCGATATATGTGCTCTCTTTGCCCGCGCCCGGGTAGATGTTGACGAAAAGGTCGGACGTGGGGCCCGAGGTGAGCACGTGCAAACGGCCCGTCGTCTCGCCCAGGACGACTTCGTTCTCCACCATCATGAGATTCACGGCGGGGCCGAACGAGGCGGCCTCGTCGCGCGCGATTCCCATATCGTGGAATATGTCCTCCTGGCGATACCGCTGCCGTCGCAGGGCGCTCGTCAATTCGCTTTTCACCGCCGCGATCAGTTCGCCGACGGTGCGATCCGCGACTCGGATGCGCAACGGGACCACATTGGCCACCATGCCGCCCGAACGCCGCAATACCGCGGAATGCCGGCCCGACACGGGCAGGCTCAGGAGAACTTCGTCGCTGCCGGTCATTCTCGCCAGATAGGCGGCGAACGCGGCGACGATGATCGGGGTCACGCTCTTGTCGTGGTCGAGCGCGACGGTATCGAGCAGGTGTGCGGTGTCTTCGGCGAGTTCGGTGCTGACCAGCGTCGGATGAATGGTGGGCTTGTTGACGTGGGCGGCCAGACTGGCGCCCGCCGGTGCGCCCGTCAGATGCTCCATCCAGTGGGCGCGATCGTTCTCCATCCGCGTCGAATCACGGTACGCCAGATCTTGTTCGGCGACCAGCCGCAGGTCCTGGGCCACGCACGCGGGGGGCTCCTCGGCCTTGATCCACGCGTTGTACAGCTCGGTCATGCGGTGCAGCATGGTCACGGCGGCGAATCCGTCGAGCGCGATGTGGTGCGCGCGCTGGTACCACAGGTAATGGTCGTCGCCGACCTGGAAGACAATGGCGATCACCAGGGAGTCGCGCAATAGATCCAGGGGTGCGGAATAGTCCTCGGTCATTCTGCGATGTGCCGTCGCCACCGGATCGGCATCCTGTCGCAAGTCCTCGACCCACACCGAGGCGCCGTTGTCGGCGTCGACGTACTGGAATGGCTCGCCGTCGATCTCGACCAGGCGAGTATGCCCCGACCCGAACTCCCGGCCGGCCGTTCGGCAGGCTTCGACCAGGAGTTCGGCGTCCAATTCGCCGACGATCTCGACGTATTGGGCGACGGATATGGGTGTGGAGACCGCGAGATGCTGGGCGAACCAGATTCCCCGCTGCGCGGATGTCAGCGGAAAGACCTCGTGTGATGAATGAAATGTGCCATCTGGCAACGATTCTGGCTGGTCAGGATTGCTTTCGATGCCATTGTGCAGTTGGCGCATTTCGACCTCCAGCAAACAACGTTCATGTCAGGAACTCAAAACGCCCGAGGGCCGGCTGTCGATACGCTCACGCGCGCCGGGTCCGGGGACCATGGAATATGGCGGCAGGGTGTGACTCCGACACCCGCATTGCTGTGTACGTCGGGTCCGCCGCTGAGATCATTACAGCGAGTACCAACCGGTTCGTATGTGCCGACGTCGGCGCTCGATTCCCGGCATTCGTTCGCTACATCGCATCCACCCCGACCCCCGAATCACCCTCAGACCTCCCGGAAAACCGTCCAGTATGCCTTCGACCGCAGTGTCGACTGAGACCATGCCGAACTTCCCAACTTGAAAAGCGACTGTCCATGATGATTCTGCGCTCCGATGCCGCAACCAGTCGGTTTATTGATCAAAATGTTGGAAAAGGTTGTGCCTCACAGCATGAGATCCGGATGGGCGAACGTTGGTTCATGGGGTTTGACCTGCGATATTGGTGCAGTTTAGTCGTGAAAATTACAGAGACGTGAGCCGAGACCAGATTGAAAGCTGGCCTCTCACACGCCTCGAACCCTCAAGGGGAGGGTCACTGGCGAACTTGGCGCAACCTGTCAATCGATGGCTCCGTGGTGAATCACTGGAACAGTCTTGTGTTGAATACTTGGTCGTTCCATACTTTTTGTGTGTCACCCGCCAAGTCCCGCCGCTACGAGTCGCCGCTCCGCCAGGAGACGGCGGCGCGGACCCGCCGGCGGGTCGTCGAGGTCGCCTCGCGACTGTTCGTCGAGCGCGGCTGGGAGGGCGCCTCCATGCGCGATGTCGCGCGCGAAGCGGGATGTTCGGTGGAGACGGTGTACGCGAGCGTCGGGAACAAGACCGCACTGTTGAAGACCGTCCTCGACATCGCGGTCGTCGGCGACGACGCGCAGATCGCACTCGACGATCGCCCGTGGTTCGGCGTGGGGGAAGGTCCCCTCGCGACCCGCGTCGCCGCACTGGCGGAGGTGAGCGCCGGGATCTACCGGCGCACCGCCGAACTGCGCCGTGTCCTCGACAGCGCGGCTCGGAGCAACGCCGAACTCGCCGAGCTGGACGCCGGAAGCCGTGCACAGGAACGCATCTCGCGCACCGCGCTGGTGTCCGCGGCGGCCGGACGGCCGTTGACCGAGCTGGAAGCCGATGCGGTCCAGTCGGTGTTCAGCAATGAGATCTACCGGCTCCTCACCACGGTCAGCGGGTGGAGTCATGCCCAGTATCAACAGTGGGCGGCCGACGCGATCGTGCGGCTGCTCGACCTTCACGAGGAGTAGCAATGCCATGACCGCCGACACCGGCCTGGCCGGACCCGCGGATACCCGAGTCATGCGAATCGTTCATTCGGCCCTGCGGCGGGACTTCGGACGCGCCCGCCACGCGCTCACCGAATGGCCCTATCCCTTCGACGAACAACGCCGGGCGCTGGCCGCCCATCTGCTCTGGATGATGGACTTCCTGCACCATCACCACGAATCCGAGGGCGAGCACCTGTATCCGCTGGTCCGTGAGCGCAATTCGGGAGCCTGGGCCCTCCTCGACACCATGAACACCGATCATCGGTCCATCGCGCCCGCCATGGACGACCTCGCCGCCGCCGCCCGGACCTACCGTGACTCGGCCGAGCATCGCCCGCGCGTGGTCGACGCCCTCGATGCGCTGACCGGCGTCCTGCTTCCGCATCTCGCGCGCGAGGAGGCGGAGATGATGCCGATCGTCTCGCAGACCCTCACCGACGCCGAGTGGCGGCACTGGGATCTCGAATACAACGTGAAACCGTTGGGGCCCATCGATTTATCGGATCAGGGCCTGTTCATCCTCGACGGTCTGCGAGGTCAGGATCGGACCGCCATCACCGAACTGGTCCCCGCGGTGCCGCGCTGGATCATTCTCCACCTGATGATCCACCGCTACCGGCACGGCGCGTTCCAGCGGTGGCGCACCAGCGAGTTCAGTTCCCTGAAGACCACACTCGGCGGCCGCCAGGAATACACGACTTCCGCTTCACCGCAACAGATCTGGGACATTCTCACCGACGTCACCCGCGTCGGCGAGTGGAGTCACGAGTGCCGTTCCGCGCGCTGGCTCGACGGCGCGACCGCGGCGTCCCCGGGCGCCCGATTCGTCGGGTACAGCAAGTCCGGTGTCATGCGCTGGAGCCGCGCCTGCACGATCACGGTGCTGGACGCGCCGCGCGAACTGGGCTGGGTCACCCACGGCGGGGTCTGCGGTGACAACACCGAATGGCGCTACACCCTCGAACCTTCCGAGGGCGGCACGCGCATCGTGCAGACCTATCAGGTGCTGTCCATGCCGATGTGGTTCGACCGCGTCGTCTGGGTCGCGACCCCGGCCCATCATGATCGCCGGTCGGCGCTGCACTCCGATCTGGCCCGATTGGCCGGGATCGCGGAACGCTCGGGCCCTCGGGAGGGGTGAGGGCCGGAGCCGTGTGGTCCGCCGACCGTTCGGTCACGGGTGGTCGGCGGCCCAGGCGCAGATGGCGGCGAGCGGGGTCTGCAGCGACTTGCCGAGTTCGGTGAGGGAGTACTCGATGTGCTGCGGGGCGGTCTCCTTGAAGACGTGGCGTTCGACGAGCCCGTCGGATTCCATGCCGCGCAAGGTCTCGGTGAGCACCTTCTGGGTGATGCCGGGAAGGCGGCGGCGCAGCGCGGCCGGGCGCTGGGCGCCGTCGAGCAACGCGTAGATCAGCAGGATGCGCCATTTGGCGGCCAGGCGTTCGAGGGCCTGGCGGGTGGTGCAGGATTCCTCGAGTACGTCGGGAATCACCAGGTCCATCGCGCCTCCGTTCGGAAGGGCACTTCGAAGTGCCTTCTATCGGTGGCGGGGGTCCGCGCCTACCGTCGTGTTTCACCGTAATGCGACGACTTCGAGGACGAGAGCACCAGATGACTGTCAGCACAGTTCCGTTCACTTTCACCCGCGCCGGAGACCGACTGGTCGGCACCCTGTATGTGCCGGAGGGCGAGCCCACCGGCGTGGTGGTCACGACCGGCCCGCTGACCTCCGTCAAGGAGCAGGCGGCGGGCGTCTACGCCGAAGCGCTGGCGCGCCGCGGGTTCGCCGCCCTGGCCTTCGATCACCGGACCTTCGGCGAGAGCGCCGGGGGGCCGCGGCAATTGGAGGACCCGCTGGGCAAGGCCGCCGACATCAGCGCCGCCGTCTCGGCGCTGGAAGCGGACGAGCGTTTCACCGGTAAGACCGTGGTCGCGCTGGGCGTCTGCGCCGGTGGCGGCTACATGGCCCGCGCGGTCGCCGACGACCCGCGCCTGCGGGCGTTCGCCGGCGTCGCGGGCGTGTATGCCGACGCGGCCGCCAACCCCGCCGATCCGGCGGTGGTCGAGCGCGGCCGCCTGGCACGGGAGCGCCGCCTCGCCACCGGCGAGGTCGAGACCATCCCGGCGGTGGCCGCGGACAACGGCGACGTGGCCATGCCCCTGACCGAGGCGTTCGAGTACTACGGCACCCCGCGCGGCGTGGTCCCCAACTACACGAACGGTTTCGCCGTCGAATCCTTCGAGCACACCGCGGGTTTCGACGCCCAGGAGGCGGCGGCCCGGCTGTCGGTGCCGTTCCTGCTGGTGCACTCCGAGCACGCCCTGGTCCCGCCGTGGGCGCGCAAGTTCTACGCTGGGGTGGCATCCCCGAAATCGGAGCTGTGGCTGGACTCGGTCGGCCAGATCGACTTCTACGACGATCCCCGCCTGATCGAGCCCGCCGCCGACGCGGCCGCCGACCTGTTCCGCGGCGTCTGCTGACCCGCGTGAGGTGAGCCGGATGTGGCCGAGACGAGCCGGGTGGGCGCTGACCGCGATCGCACTGGTCGCGGGCTGCTCGTCCGGCCCGGCCACCACCGGCGGACCGCTGCCGCTGCGGAAGGTCGCCCAGGTGGCCCTGCCGGGCGGCTCGGCCCGATTCGATTACGCGAGCCTGGATTCCGGTCGTGGACTGCTGTTCCTGGCACACATGGGAGCCGGTGAGATCGTCGAGGTCGACGTCCGCGCGCACCGCGTGGTGCGCACGATCGCCGACACCCCGGATGTCCACGGCGTGCTGGTCGTTCCGGAGAAGCACCGGGTGTACGCGACCGTGACCGGGCGTGATCGGCTCATCGCCCTGGACGAGGACAGCGGGTCGGTGCTGTTCACCGCGCCGACCGGGACGTACCCGGACGGGTTGGCCTACGATCCGGTGCGCGACGCGGTCTGGACCACCAATGAGCGCGCGGGCAGCGAGTCGGTCCTCGACGCCGACACCGGCCATGCCCGCGGCACGGTCACTCTGGGCGGCGAAGTCGGCAATGTCGTCTACGACCCGGGTCCCGACCGCATGATCGTGGCGGTGCAGGGCCGAGGCGATCTCGCGGTCATCGACCCCGGCGCGCTGTCGGTCACCGACCGGATTCCGACGCCCGGCTGCTCGGGACCGCACGGTCAGGCGCTGGACGCGGCCCGGCAGCTGATGTACGTCGGCTGCGAGGACGACGCCACGCTGGCCACGGTCGATCTGGCGAAACACGCTGTCACCGACCGGAACAGCGTCGGCCCGACCCCCGACGTACTCGCCTACGATCCCGGCGCGCAGCGCGTCTACGTGGCCGCCGAGAGCGGCTGGGTCGGAATGTTCGACGCCAGGGCCGGGCACCCGGCTCCCATCGGAGCCGAGCACCTGGCCGACGGCGCGCATGTCGTCGTGGTCGATCCGGCCGATCATCACAGCTACTTCCCGATCCCCGCCGCGGCGGCGGGGCCCGTGCTCTGGGAGTTCGAGCCCTCGGCGTAGCCCGGCACCAGCTGCCGCAGGCGCGGCTCCCAGCCCGAACGTTGCTGCGGGAAGCACCGTTCCAGGAGTTCGATCATGATCGCGGGCGCGGTCGACGCACCGGGGGACGCGCCCAGCAAGCCCGCGATCGTGCCGTCGGCGCCGGTGACCAGTTCGGTGCCCATGGTCAGCACACCCACCCGGTCGAGGTCGGGCTTCACCAGTTGCGCGCGCTGTCCGGCCTGGACGAGATACCAGTCGGCCGGATCGGCCTCGGGGTAGAAGCGTTGCAGCTGAGCGAACTTGCGCCGCCGGGTCGCGAGCAACTCGCCG
Source organism: Nocardia sp. CA-145437 (assembly GCF_050956485.1). Classification (NCBI taxonomy): domain Bacteria; kingdom Bacillati; phylum Actinomycetota; class Actinomycetes; order Mycobacteriales; family Nocardiaceae; genus Nocardia; species Nocardia sp. CA-145437. The sequence continues at coordinate 3,529,323 of NZ_CP191204.1, forward strand.
ATCAGATAGCGGACCAGCGGCAGATTCTGCAGTCCCGCCGCCACCAGCACCACGATGTTCGTCAGCCGCAGCGTGGTGAACAGGTCGATCAACCTGCCGTACTTGAGCAGCCGCGTACTGAACGTCGCGTACGGGCCGAACAGCAGTGACGACTCACCGTCGACATTCCGCTTGTCCAAGTGCGGCACCGACATCGGGGGAGCGCCCAGCGGGGCCTGGCTGTAGACCTTCGCGTCGTGCCGGGCCACGACCTCGGGGTTGTCGGTACGCAGGAACTGCGCGCCGACCGGGAACACGCCGTAACCGCGCACCTCGGGGATCCGAGCCCGCTGGAGCAGCTTCAGCGCGTAGCCGCCCGCACCCACGAATACGAAGCGGGCGCGGATGGTGAAGCGCCGCTCGCCGTGCCGATCCCGGCCCGTCACCGTCCAGATGCCGTCGGCGTCGCGTCGCAGCCCCTTCACCTCGTGACCGGTGCGCACCCGCGCGCCCGCGTCGGTCATCGCCCGCACGAGCGACCCGGTCAGCGCCCCGAAATCGACGTCGGTGCCCGCCTCGAACCGGGTGGCGGCCACCGGTTGCCCCGGCTTCCGGCCCGCCATGAGCAGGGGAGCCCAGTTCGCGATGACGGCGGGATCCTCGCTGTACTCCATGGCGGCGAACGCGGGCAGCGCGCGCAGGGTCTCGAATCGCCGCCGCAGGTAGTCGACATCTCGCTCGCCGAAGACCACATCCATATGCGGTGTCGCCGTGACGAATCCGGTGTCGGCCAGCGCGCCCCGCTCGGCCAGTCCCGTCCAGAACTGCCGCGACAGCGCGAACATCGACGCGATCTCGGCCGCCTTGCCCGCATCGCCCGGATCGGGCATGTAGTTGAGTTCGCACAGGCCCGAGTGCCCGGTGCCCGCGTTGTTCCACGGATCCGAACTCTCGGCCGCGACCCGGTCGAGCCGCTCCAGCAAGGCCATCGACCAATCCGGTTGCAGCGCCGCGATCATCGCGCCGAGGGTGGCCGACATGATGCCGCCGCCGATCAGTACGACATCGAGAATCTCTGTGTCCGTGGCGGTTTCGCTGTGTGTGGTGTGGTCGTTCATCTGCGTGACCTCCTGGTCGGCGGGTACTCCGTCATCGTCACGCCACGCGTATCCATCCGTCCAATGTTCATTCCGAGCCGTTATGATCCGAATATGGATGAATTGTCGTCATCGCAGGTGGAAGCCCTGATCCCGTTGCTCGCGGCGTTCGATGCGGCCGCGGGGGAGGGACACGTCACCCGGGCGGCGCAGCGGCTGGGCGTGCCGCAGTCGTCGTTGAGCCGCCGATTGAAGGCGGTCGAGCAGGCGGTCGGGGTGAAACTCTTCCAACCGGTCGGTCGGCGCATCGCCCTCACCGCCGCCGGCCAGGAACTCTACGAACGCACCCGCGGCCTGGTCCAGGCCCTCACCGATGCCGTCGACGTGGTCCGCAGCGACGCCGACCCCGACAGCGGCCTGGTCCGCTTCGGTTTCCCGTTCACCCTCGGCCCGGTCAGCATCCCGTCACTCCTGGCCGACTTCCACGCGGGCGCACCCCGTATCCGCCTGCACCTCGTGCAGGCTCACGGCAGCGCCCTGACCGCGATGGTCCGCGACGGCCGCCTGGATCTGGCCGTCACCATCCCGGCCCCCGACGACCTGCCCGGGATCATCCTCGGCCACCAGCGCCTGCATCTGTACGTCGCCGACGCCCACCCGCTGGCAACCCGTGCCGAGGTCGAGTTCGCCGAACTGGCCGACGAGCCGTTCATCGCGAACCCGCCGACCTACCACCTGCGTCGCCTGGTCGACTCCTGGTGCGCCGAGGCCGGATTCACCCCGCGCGTCGGCTTCGAGATCACCGAGTTCGAGACGCTGCGCGCCCTGGTCGCCCAGAATCTCGGCATCGCGGTGCTGCCCGCACTGGAGGTCGCCCACCCGGGCCTGTCACGCGTGAGCCTGGCCGGTGCGCGGGACCGCAGCATCGGCCTGGTCTCGGGCAGCCACCGCCCGACTCCCGCGGTGGCACGCCTGCGTGATCACGTTGCCGCGCAGGCCCTGTCGTATCTCGGGCGCGGCGCGGCCCCGGCTACTCCTGATAGGTCGTGAGGATGCGCCGGATCGACGAGGTGACCGGCAGGTCCCCGGTCAGCGGCACCCACCGGTATTCGGCGTAGTTGGTCACCCGCACCGGTCCGGCGCTGGCCACCACCGCGGCGAAATGCTCCCGGCGCACCGGTTTCCCGGCGCTGGACAGGTAGTCGAAGCTGCCGAGGTGGCGCAAGATATCGGTGACCGCCAGCCCGGTCTCCTCGCGCACGGCCCGCACCACCGCGCTGGCCAGCGACTCGCCCGGGCGCACCACTGTGCCCGGTAGGTGCAGCGGACTGCGCCCTTCGACGTGCTCCTCGTGCTCGAGCATCAGTACCGAGTCATTGTGCTCGACGACCACCCCTACCCGTAGCGCGACTCCCTCCGCGGCGGCCCGCTCCCGCAGTTCCTGCAACACCGTTTCGCCGATGGACTGCCCGGGCGAAACTTCGAAATCCCACACTGCACACCACATCCCGTATCACCGGACACCGTCGACCGATATGGATAACGCTACCGGCGGAGAAACGGTCGGCGGCAGAGACATTCGCAAGAATAGGCGCACTTCCGCCCCAGCGATCCTGGGTCCGGAAACTTTCTCGACACCGGCCCGAAATGCCTGCGTGCCATCGCCGCGGCGGGGGTGGGAAGCTGGACCCGTACCGCCTACGAGAGGAGTCATCGTGAAGGTGTTCCAGATCGGCGCGGCCGGCGGTATCGGCCGCCGCCTGGCGACCCTGCTCACCGCTCGCGGTGACGAGGTCACCGGCATGCACCGCGGCCCCGCGCAGGCCGAGATCATCGCCGCGACCGGCGCGACCCCGCTGCACGGCGACCTGATCGCCGATTCGGTCGACGAGCTGGCCGCCAAGTTCCACGGCCACGACGCCATCGTCTTCTCCGCGGGCGCGCACGGCACCGGCACGGACCAGACCAGCCTCATCGACGGCCGGGGCCTGGAGAAGGCCGCCGACGCCGCCCGCTTCGCCGGTGTCGCCCGCTTCGTCCTGGTCTCGGTGTTTCCGGACGCGGGCCGCGATCGCGAAACCACGCCGGGCTTCGAGCACTACATGCGCGTGAAGAAGACCGCCGACGCCTACCTGGTCGGCACCGACCTGGACTGGCTGATCATCCGCCCCGGAACCCTGCGCGACGAACCCGGAAGCGGCCTGGTCACCGCCGGACTGGCGATCGAATACGGGGATGTGCGCCGCGATGACGTCGCCGCGTTCATCGATGTGGCCCTGCACCGCCCGGCCCTGAATCGCGTGATCCTCGAACTCACCGAGGGCCATACGCCGGTCGCGGACGCGATCGAACTCGTGCTCGACCGCTCGACCACCCTCCGCCGCTAGCGCCGCGCGGCCGGGGGTCGCGGCGGCCCGACGGCCGGGGTCGACCACCGCCACCGCAGCGCCGCGGTGCGCCAACCGAAGGCGGTCACCGCGGCCGCGCCGGTGGCGACGGTCATCCCGGTCTTGAATCGGCTCGCCGATCCCGGCGTCCGGGCCCTGGTCGTCTACGGCGCCGAGCTCGGAACGGCGTCGTCCATGGCGCTGCGCGAATTGACCCGCCCGGCCGCCGATCCGGCTCCGGATTAGCTGAAAGCCACATTTCGCGCCGAAATTTCGCGCCCCGATCGCGGGCGGGTGCGGCAATCGCGCGAGATACCTGGAATAGTTGGGGCGGAACGCACAGGACCAAGGCGAAAGCGGGGATGTTGGTGACTTCGACTGACGGTGTGAGCGGGGTAAGCACGGTGAAGGACGCACCTTCGGCTCCGAGCACCCTCGAGCGCGATGTCCAGACCCTGGAAAAGGCGATCTACGAAGTCAAACGTGTGATCGTCGGTCAGGATCGGCTGGTCGAGCGGCTGTTGGTCGGTGTTCTCGCCAAGGGGCACGTGCTGCTCGAAGGTGTGCCGGGTATCGCCAAGACCCTGGCCGTGGAGACCTTCGCGACCGTGGTGGGCGGCAGCTTCTCGCGCGTGCAGTTCACCCCGGACCTGGTGCCCACCGACCTCGTCGGTACCCGCATCTACCGGCAGGGCCGCGAGGAGTTCGACACCGAGCTGGGCCCGGTGGTCGCCAACTTCGTGCTCGCCGACGAGATCAACCGCGCGCCCGCCAAGGTGCAGTCCGCGCTGCTCGAGGTGATGGCCGAGCGGCACGTGTCCATCGGCGGCAAGACCTACCCGATGCCGAATCCGTTCCTGGTCATGGCGACTCAGAACCCGATCGAGTCGGAGGGTGTGTACCCGCTGCCCGAGGCGCAGCGCGACCGCTTCCTGTTCAAGGTCGTCGTCGACTACCCCTCGGTCGAGGAGGAGCGCGAGATCATCTACCGGATGGGTGTCACCCCGCCGGAGCCCAAGCGGGTGCTCGACCCGGCTGAGCTGGTGCGGCTGCAGAATGTCGCCGCCAACACCTTCGTGCACCACGCCCTGGTCGACTACGTCGTCCGGGTGATCGCCGCGACCCGCAAGCCCGCCGACTTCGGCATGCAGGATGTCGCCGGCTGGATCTCCTACGGCGCGTCCCCGCGAGCCTCGCTGGGCATCATCGCCGCCGCCCGCGCGGTGGCCCTGATCCGCGGCCGCGACTACGTGGTGCCGCAGGACGTGGTCGAGGTGATCCCGGACGTACTGCGTCACCGCCTGGTGCTGTCCTACGACGCGCTGGCCGACGAGGTCAGCCCGGACGACGTGATCAAGCGCGTGCTGCAGACCGTCGGCCTGCCGCAGGTCGCCGCTCAGGCCAACGCTCCGGCCGGCGCGCCCGCCCCGATGCCCGCCGCCGTGCCGCAGCCCGGCATTCCGCAGCAGCCGGGCGTGCCCGCGCAGGGTATTCCGCAGCCGCCGCAGCAGGGCATCCCGCAGCCTCCGAACGGTCAGATGCCCGGCGTCCCCGGTCAGCCGCAGCCGAAGTAGGTGGCCACGGAATCGACTGCGCCCGTGACGATCTCAACTCCCAGCGACTCCCCGCACGCCCCGCCCTCGTTCCGGCAGGGTCAGCTCACCGACCCGCGGTTGTCGGCGGCGCTGCGGACGCTCGAACTCACCGTGCGCCGGCGCCTGGACGGCGTGCTGCACGGTGACCACCTGGGCCTGATCCCGGGTCCCGGCTCCGAGCCCGGCGACGCCCGCATGTATCAGCCCGGCGACGATGTGCGGCAGATGGATTGGTCGGTCACCGCCCGCACCACCCACCCGCACGTGCGGCAGATGATCGCCGACCGTGAGCTGGAGACCTGGCTGGTGGTCGACCTGTCGGCCAGCCTCGATTTCGGTACCGCGCTGTGCGAGAAGCGGGATCTGGTGGTCGCCGCGGCGGCCGCGGTCACGCATCTGACCAGCGGCGGCGGCAACCGGATCGGTGCGGTGGTGACCAATGGCAATGAGCTGATCCGCATTCCGGCCCGCAGCGGCCGGGTGCACGAGCAGTCGCTGCTGCGCAAGATCGCGACTACCCCGCACGCCCCGGACGGTGTCCGCGGTGACCTGCGCGACGCGATCGAGGCGTTGCGCAGACCGCAGCGCAAACGCGGTCTGGCCGTGGTCATTTCCGATTTCCTGGGTGATATCGACTGGCAGCGGTCGCTGCGCGCCATCTCCGGCCGCCACGACCTGCTCGGTGTCGAGGTCCTGGACCCGCGCGATCTGGAGCTTCCGGATCTGGGCGATGTGGTCCTGCACGACCCGGAGACCGGACGCACACGGGAATTCAGTGTGACCCCCACGCTCCGCGCCGATTTCGCGCGCGCCGCGCAAGGCCATCGGGATCAGGTCGAGCAGGCGTTGCGCAGTTGTGGTGCGCCGGTGATGACCCTGCGCACCGACGGCGACTGGATCGCGGACGTGGTTCGATTCGTGTCCACCCGGCGCCACACCTTTGGCGCCCCGAACGCCGGACGGGTGCCGCGCCAGTGACTATCGGCGAGCTGACCTTCAGCCTTTCGCATTTCGCCTACCAGTATTGGCTGGCCTTCCTGGCCGTGATCGCGCTGGCGGCGCTGATCTACATCCTGATGCAGCAGCGGCGTCGCAAACAGATGCTGCGCTTCTCCAATATGGAGATGCTGGAGAAGGTGGCGCCCCGCCAGCCCAAGCCGTGGCGGCACATTCCCGTCGCGGTGACCCTGGTGGGCCTCATGTTCCTCACCTTCGCCGCGGCCGGTCCGACCGCGGCGAAGAAGGTGCCCCGCAACCGCGCCACGGTGATCCTGGTGATCGACGTGTCGCTGTCGATGGAGGCCACCGACGTGCCGCCCAGCCGGATCCAGGTGGCCAAGAAGGCCGCCAAGGAATTCGCGGACAATCTGACCCCGGGCATCAACCTGGGCCTGGTCACCTTCGCGGGTACCGCGTCGGTGCAGGTGTCGCCGACCACGAATCGGGAGGCGGTCAAGGCCGCCATCGACACCATGAAGCTGGCCGAGCGCACCGCCACCGGTGAGGGCATCCTGACCGCGTTGCAGTCCATCGACACCCTGGCCTCGGTGCTGCCGGGTGCGGAGAAGCCGCCGCCGGCCCAGGTGGTGCTCATGTCCGACGGTAAGCAGACCGTCCCGGACGACAAGGATGTCGAGAATCCCCGCCACGGCTTCACCGCCGCGCGTCTGGCGAAGGAGAAAGGCATTCCGGTGTCGACGATTTCGTTCGGCACCACGTGGGGCACCGTGGAGATCCCCGACCAGGACGGCAAGGGCTCCCAGCGGGTCCGCGTCCCGGTGGACGACGATTCGCTGCGCGAGATCGCGAAACTGTCCGGCGGCGAATTCTTCACCGCCTCCACGCTGGAAGAACTCAAGAACGTCTACGCGCACTTGGAAGAGCAGATCGGCTTCGAGACGACCGTCGCCGACGCCAGTCGCCCGTGGTTGCTGCTGGGTTTGGTGGTGACTGCCGCCGGGTTGGTGGCCGCGTTGCTCTATCGTCAGCGTCTGCCGTAAATCGGTACCGCGCGCCGAGTCCCGAACACGAACAGATAGGTTTGCGTCTATGTCGAACATCACATCCCGGTCGGTCCTGGTGACCGGCGGTAATCGCGGCATCGGGCTCGCGGTCGCCCAGCGCCTGCTCGCCGACGGACACAAGGTCGCCGTCACCCACCGCGGGTCCGGCGTTCCCGAGGGGCTCTTCGGCGTGAAATGCGATGTGACCGATAGCGAATCGGTCGATCGGGCGTTCTCCGAGGTGGAGGCGCACCAGGGTCCGGTCGAGGTGCTGGTCGCGAACGCGGGCATCACCGATGACACCCTGCTGATGCGCATGACCGAGGAGCAGTTCACCCGGGTCATCGACGCCAACCTGACCGGCGCCTTCCGTTGCGCCAAGCGCGCCAACCGCGCCATGCTGCGGGCCCGCTGGGGCCGCATGATCTTCCTGGGCTCCGTGGTCGGTCTGGGCGGTGGCCCCGGTCAGATCAACTACGCCTCCTCCAAGGCCGGTGTCATCGGTCTGGCGCGCTCGGTGACCCGCGAGCTGGGTTCGCGCAACATCACCGCCAATGTGGTCGCCCCCGGCTTCATCGAGACCGATATGACGGCCGAGCTGCCCGAGGACCTGAAGGAGACCGCCAAGAAGTTCATTCCGCTGCAGCGTCTCGGCCAGGCCGAGGACGTCGCCGCGGTCGTCAGCTTCCTGGCCTCCGAGGATTCTCGCTACGTCTCCGGCGCGATCATCCCCGTCGACGGCGGAATGGGCATGGGCCACTGAGCCTTCCGCTCAGGCCCGACCCGAACCCTCACCCCCAGCATTTCTAACGAGGAGAACCCACCACCCCATGGCTGGATTGCTCGCAGGCAAGACCGTACTCATCACCGGCATCATCACCGACTCGTCCATCGCCTTCCACGCGGCCGCGGTCGCGCAGGAGCAGGGCGCGAAGGTGATCATCACCGGCATCCCGGAGCGGCTGCGCCTCATCGACCGCATCGCCAAGCGCCTGCCGCAGGAGGTGCCCCCGGCCATCGGTCTGGACGTCACCAGCGAGGAGAACCTGGCCGAGCTGCCGGAGAAGCTGCGTGAGCTGGCTCCGGAGGGCATCGACGGCGTGCTGCACTCGATCGCCTTCGCGCCCAAGACCCTGATGGGCCCGGACGCGGTGAACTTCCTCGACGCCCCCGGCCCGGACGCGGCCAAGGCGTTCGAGATCTCGGCGTGGTCGTACGCCTCGCTGGCGCGCGCCGTGCTCCCCGCCATGAACGAGGGCGGCTCCATCGTGGGCATGGACTTCGATCCGCGTACCGCGATGCCGTTCTACAACTGGATGGGTGTCGCCAAGGCGGCGCTGGAGTCGGTGAACCGCTACGTGGCGCGGGAGGTGGGCGCCGCCAAGAAGATCCGCTCCAACCTGATCGCGGCCGGTCCGATCAAGACCCTCGCGGCCAAGGCCATCGCGGGCACCGCCACCGATGACGCCAAGCAGCTGAACATGCTCAACGAGTACTGGGACGGTGCGTCCCCGATCGGCTGGGATGTCGACGACCCGACCGTGGTCGCCAAGTCCGTGTGCGCGCTGCTGTCGGATTGGCTGCCCGGCACCACCGGTTCGATCATCTACGTCGACGGCGGCGCCAGCCACAACACCTGGTTCCCGGAATCCGGTTTCGGCGCCAACTGATCGTCATCGGTTCGATTTTCTGAGGAGGAGAGCAGTGCAGGCGGAGCCCGCGGCTCGTGAAGTGGACGCCCTGCTACTGCTGTCCTTCGGCGGTCCCGAGCGCCCCGAGGACGTGATGCCGTTCCTGGAGAACGTCACTCGGGGCCGGGGCGTGCCGCCGGAACGCCTGGCCGAGGTCGCGCAGCATTATCTGCACTTCGGCGGGGTGTCCCCGATCAATGCGCTGAACCTCGACATCATCAAGGCGATCGAGGCCGAATTCGGCTCGCGCGGTATCGATCTGCCGGTGTATTTCGGCAATCGCAACTGGCATCCCATGGTCGAGGCGACCGTCGAGGGCATGCGCGCCGACGGTGTTCGCTCGGCGCTGGTGTTCCCGACGTCCGCGTGGGGCGGGTATTCGGGCTGCCTGCAATACCAGGAGGACATCACGCGTGCCCGCGCCGCGGTCGCCGATGCTCCCGAATTGGTGAAGTTGCGCCAATATTTCGATCATCCGTTGTTCGTGGAGGCGTTCGCGGACGCGATTCGTGCGGCGGTCGCGGAATTGCCGCAGGACAAGCGGGATTCGGCCCGCCTGGTCTTCACCGCGCATTCCGTGCCGGTCTCCGCCGATATCGCCTCCGGTCCGCCCGCCGAGCAGCGTCTCTACAGCCGTCAGGTCGCGGAGGCGGCCCGATTGTGCGCGGCGGCAACCGGATTCGACGCCTACGACCTGGTGTGGCAGTCGCGTTCGGGCCCGCCGCAGGTGCCGTGGCTGGACCCCGACATCGTCGACCATCTCGACGCGCTCGCCGACCGGGGCGTGGACTCCGTCGTGGTGTGCCCGGTGGGTTTCGTCTCCGACCACCTCGAGGTCATCTGGGACCTGGACAACGAGGCGAAAGAGCGTGCCGCCGAACTGGGTATGGCCTTCGCCCGCGCCGCCACCCCCGGCCCGGACCCGCGTTTCGCGCGCATGGTCGCCGATCTGGTGCAGGAGTACCTGACCGCCGCCGCCCCGGCGCGTCTGAGCGACATCACCGGCCTGGGCTGCACCGTCGACGGCGCGCCGTGCGTGGTCGGCTGCTGCGCCCTGCCGCCGCGCAGGCCCGCGGTGGCACCGGCGGCCGCCGAATTGTAGTCTCGCCCAGGTGACTACACCCGGACGCGGAACCCCGCAACGCCGTCAGCCCGCCTCCGGCGGCACCGCCGCCCGCAAGCCGCAGCGCACCTTCGGCCCGCCGGACATGTTCGTCTGGGCGCCCGTGCTGACCCTGTTCCTGGCCGCCGGCATCGTCGGCACCATCGGCCAGTCCATCATGTTCGCCGCCGCCTGCGTCGCCATCGCGGTGGTCATGCTGGTGGCCGACATGTTCTTCAACCGCTGAACGATTCGCCTGTCAGTGCAGGACGTTCACCGCGCGGGCGACGACCAGGCTCACGGTGACGAGGGAGACCCCGGACTGCACCATCATGAGGAGCTTGGCCCAGCGGGTCATCGGCATCACGTCGGTGGGGCTGAATGCGGTCGCGTTGGTGAACGACAGATACAGATAATCCGGAAATTGCGGCTCCCATTCGGGATCGGCGAGTTCCGGATTCTGCATCTGGACCCACAGGAAATCCGGATACGGCTTGCGGGCGTGGGCGCGCGCCGCGGGACCGCCCCGGTCGAAATCCCAGTACCAGAGCGCGAACACCAGCACGTTGGACAGCCAGACCGCGGCGCCCGAGCCGAGCAGACCGGCGGCGTTGTTCGCGGCCGTCCCGTTGATCAGCGATTTCACCAGGTGGGACACCGACCACACCATGCCGAAGCCGAGCAGCGCCATCAACAGCAGGCTGAATCGCCGCAGTCGTTCGTCCTCGCGGTCGAGCCGTACCGGGTTGGCGATCACCAGGACGAGCAGCAGCGCGAACCCGACGATCGGCACGACCCAGTTGGGCCCGGCCGAGTATTCGGGCGGCAGGAGGTACTGCACCAGCAGGATCCCGATGACGGCCGCGGTGGCCGCCCAGCGCGATTCCCCGGTCGTGCGCCGCGCCCACGCGGGTACCTGGTCGTCGTCGGCGTCGTTCCTGGCTGCGCTCACGATCGTGAGTATGCCCGGCGGGCAAAGGTGACAGAAGTATGACGCGGGCTCGCGAACGGACTTTCCGTCGGGCAGGGTGGGTTGTAGCTGAGGCCTACCAAGGAGGTCATGTGGCACGGGAGTACAACCGGAATCCGGCGGCGGTGGCGGCGCTGTCGCCCGAGCAGTATCACGTCACCCAGGAGAACGGCACCGAGCGGGCGTTCACCGGCGAGTACTGGGACAACCACGAGCCCGGTATCTACGTGGACGTGGTGTCCGGGGAGCCGTTGTTCGCGTCGACGGACAAGTTCGAGAGCGGATCGGGGTGGCCGAGTTTCACCAAGCCGATCGACGCGACGAATGTGGCCGAGAAGCGCGACGTCAGCCATTTCATGGTGCGCACCGAGGTGCGATCGGTGCACGGTGACAGCCATCTGGGCCATGTGTTCCCCGATGGCCCGCGCGACGCGGGCGGGCTGCGCTACTGCATCAACTCGGCGTCGCTGCGGTTCGTGCATCTCGACGATCTGGAATCCGAAGGCTACGGACAGTACAAGACGCTGTTCACGAAGGAGGAAGCGTGAGCGACACACGCAAGGCGATTCTGGCCGGTGGCTGTTTCTGGGGCATGCAGGATCTGATCCGGCGTCAGCCCGGTGTCATCGACACCCGGGTCGGATACACCGGCGGCAGCAACGACAACCCCACGTACCGCAATCACCCCGGGCACGCGGAGGCCGTGGAGATCGTCTACGACCCGGCCCGGACCGATTACCGTGCGCTGCTGGAGTTCTTCTTCCAGATCCACGATCCGAGCACGCGGGATCGGCAGGGCAACGACATCGGCTCGAGCTACCGTTCCGCCATCTTCTACCTGGATGACGAGCAGAAGCGGGTCGCCGAGGACACCATCGCCGACGTGGACGCCTCGGGCCTGTGGCCGGGCAAGGTGGTCACCGAGGTGACCCCGGCGAGCGCGTTCTGGGACGCCGAGCCGGAGCACCAGGACTACCTGGTCCGCTACCCGAACGGCTACACCTGCCACTTCCCGCGTCCGGGCTGGAAGCTGCCCCGGCGCGAGACGACGGCATAGCAGTGAAAACGAGGGCCTCACCGCGGCATTCGCCCCGTTGAGGCCCTTCTTTTCGCCCGTTGCCGGGATTAGCCTGAGGCCGGACCACTACGGCAACGACTGGGGCAACAACCGCGGCTACCAGCAGTCGCCGTGGTGGTGCCGATTCGGCAGCTGCTGACGGTAATTCGTCGCCGTCCCGTGCCGTCCCGTGCCGTCCCGGCGCGGGACGGCTGAACTCTGTCCGCCCGACCCTCAGTTGCCGGCCAGCGACCGCGCGATGACCAGGCGCTGGATCTGGTTGGTGCCCTCGAAGATCTGGGTGATCTCGCAGCCAATCCTGCGGACCTCCAGGAATATTCGCAATACCGCACTGACATGTGCAGGTGCATCTCTGGGCTTCTGGCGAGCTCTACCGCGTTCCGCGACCTTGACGGCCTGGTGACGGCCTGCGGACCGAGGTCGGGATCGATCCTCAGGTTCCGACGATCGCATGGTGAAGCAAGTCGACAACGAATCCGTGCAGGGTGCCAAGCTCCGCCCGAAGTTCGTCGTGCGTCGGTCGGCTGGTGTTCCCGTGCACGAGTTTGCTGCGTGTCGTGTACGCCCTTCCGAAGAAGGTCGACGGATCGAAACCGCCGTACTCCTTGTCACCCAAGGTGGATGCCAGCTTGCGCCCGGATTCCGTGATCGACTCCTTTTTCCCGTAGCCGATGTGCTGAATGATCGTCTCGAGCTCCTCCGGGCTGAGGTCAAGCTCCTCGGCATGACGCTGGCACGATTCGAGTGCTGCGCGGATCGTGGCTGACTGCCGCGCGGGTTTTAGGAGTGCTTCGATGGCAGTGACCAGCGTGATGTATTGCGTTTCAGGGTTTTGATCGAACCTTGATGCGTGGAGCAGAGTCAGAGCCAGAGTCTGTCGTGCGGACATCGTCGAAGATGCCGCCCCAGCGTCACGAATCGCGTTGAGCAGCTCGGATGATGGCCGTTGGACTGACAGGTCAGCTGTGAACGATACGAACGCCGACAGCGGGTTGTCGGACTCGGGGTGGACCAGCAACCCATGGCGGTCCTTCAGCAAGACCGGTGCCTCCGGCGGAAAGTCCGTCTGACTGAGCGGAATCCGGGAAGGATGCGGCTCGGCTTCATCGCCAATATTGATCCCGACGAAGCGATCTGAACAGGCCAGTAGCAGCCGTCTGCGCCAGCTCATGCCTGCCTTTAGCGCATCTTCTGCAGTTGGGTATGGACCACCAGCTAGAAGTAGTCTTGCCGCCGCCGGGAACAGCTCGTTGTCGGCCGAAGGGCGCAGGACTACCTCGACCCCAGACTCGGAGAACAGCACAAGCCGATTGCCTTCCGCGGCAATGTACTCACCCGGCACCAGGTCGATTGTGTTGCGGAAGCGGAACTGTGTGGTCACCCGCCGAAGCTTTCCACGCGTGTTTCGGAATCGACACTGGTTTTGGCCTGACGGGTTCGTTCCAGTCGTCGGGCCAGATCCGCACCGAGCTAGTCGATGTGAGCACACGCCGCTACGGAGACTGTTCTTCTCCCTGCTTCCTCATACTGGCCCTCCTCTGCGCAAGGAGGTCGGGTCAAGGGTGGGCTTTGCCCATCGGCTTGCCGACGCGACGAAGGAGCGCCCTTGACGCGGCCTCCTGGAGCGAGACAATCGGGCCTATGAGGAGGCGGGGAACCCTCGGTCTGTCCGCCCCATCGAGTGCTCGGCGCGGACGTCGTTAAATACGTAAAAGGGGAATTCGGCAGCTGTTTGCGTGACGGGTGGTCAGCGACCGGACCTGGTGGCGCCAGGCCCGGTCTGTGTCGGCCGGATCAGAACGGCGGTTCGTTGTCGTCGGTGCTGCCGTTGCCGCGGATGCGACGGGTGATCTTCGCGAACTGGTATTTCAGGTCGATCGCTACCGTGTCGGCGGTCAGTTGCAGGGCAGCGTGCGGTTTGGAGTCCTTGCCGATGTAGGCGTCGGGGACCAGGCGGTGGCCGGTGACGGTGACGCGGCAGCCTTTGACCAGGCTGTCGGCAGTCTCCTGGGCGAGGTCGCCCCAGCAGGCGATGCGCATGACGGTCTTGCCGGCGTCGACCCACTGGTTTTGCTGGCGGTCGAACACGCGGTCGTTGGCGATGACGGTGAAGTTGGTGACGAGCTTGCCGGTGTTGGTCGTGCGCGGTTCGGGATCGTCGGCGAGATGGCCGGTGATGGTGATGGACACGGTGCTGGCCATGACGGTGACCTCCTGGTGGTGGAGTCCGGGTGGTGCCGGGCTCTCGGTGTCTGGTGGGACGGGAGTCGCTGTGGTGGGCACTGTGCGGCCTCGTCAAGACTTGCCGTGGATGCGCCTCCCAAAAGACTTGTGCGTCAGCTCGATTGGGAGGTGTAGCCGCGGTGACACCGCTTGGTCTTGGCGTGGCCGTGCGGGGTCTGCCATGGTGGCACTCGGCCTACCGGACATCGGGAGAACGGTGCTCGGACTTCGCCATCGGGAGGGCATCGGCGTGGCTGGTGCCGCGGCTGTCGTCAGCGCCGGGCGGCTTGGTGATGATTGCGGGCCGTGAACGGGCGGCATCGGGATGGTCGGCGCGAACTTCGCTGGCGGCGGCGATGGCCGTGGGCTCGATCGTCAGCGGGATCGGTGGGTCGGTGCTGGGGAGGGCGGCGTGTGTGGCGGTTGCTGGGGTGGCCTTGCCCAGAAGGCTGCTGACAGCCTGGTCGAAGGCTGCTGGGGCGGCGTCGGCGGTCAGCGTCTGGTCGGCGGACCCGCATCGGCGAGGACTCCGAACTGTGGGCTGGGCTGTGACTGGGTGTTGGCACGGTGGTGAGCGGGCTGGAGTGGCAGGGCGCGCAGATTGGTCGGAGTGGCCGTGGCGGCGGTGGCACTGGCGTCGGCGGACCACTGGTCGGCTTCGGCTGGCGCCGAGCGGGTTTGGTGCTGCCGGGTCTGATCGTTGGGCGCGTGTCATGCGGACAGATGCCGGATTGCTCTTTGGAGTGTCATGAGTGGTGCGGGGGCGGGAGCCGCAACGCGCCGACGCTCCGGGGCGGTGGAGCGTGCGGAACCGGCCCGTGTGCGTCGACGCGCGGGGCGGCGCGCGCACGCGCGCCGCTCTTGAACCTGCAGAGGAAAATTCGGCAACAGGGTGGTCGTTGCGCTGGTTCATAACGCACCATTAACCCTGGTCGGATACAACTGATTTCGCAGCTTGATCAACCGCTCAATAGATGCCCGGGGATTAAGAGCATTAACGGCTAGCATATCCAACAGCTTCAAATATTCCGAAACATCCTCCCTTCTGTCAATGTAGAGCGCGCTCGTCAATTGCTCCGTGTAGACGATATCAGGCAACCTCGGCTCGCTAAATCGAAGCAGGCTAAAAGAAGGTGAGAATCCACTCAACGAGCCATCCTTTTGTCCGAGAATCTGAATTACCACCCTACGATGTTGAGACATTGCAATAAGGTGCTCGATCTGTTCAAAAATGATATCTCGACTGACCGGTGCGCAAAGGATGGCTCTCTCATCAATTATTGCCCACAAGGTTGGTGATACCATGCTATTCAGTAGATCCTGACGCTCCATGCGCACCTTGAGCTGCAAATCGACCATACGTTTGATTGGGTCGGACTTGTTCGGAGAGTGCGGAAACTCTATAATTGCTCGGGCGTATTCTGATGTTTGCAGCAGTCCTGGTATGAAGTGCCCTTCGAAGGTTCGGATAGCTGCCGCATTCCGCTCAAGGTGAAGGTATCCCCTAAGCCAGTCTGGCAGAATGTCATCATATTTAGACCAAAAGCCGGACTGCCCGGCATTTTCGGCAACCTGCATCCACTCGTGATGAATACTCCGCTCGGTCTTCCCGTATAGCCTCAGGAGCTGCCGTATTCTGTTCTTGCCAAGATCTACATATCCAAGCTCCAAGAGCCGAATCTCAGAGGTCGGCCAATCGAGAATTTCACTGGCCCTATCCAGTGTGAAACCCTGCGATTCTCGGAGTTCTCTCATGTACCTACCGAGCGCCATACTCAAGACCGTGGGATATACATCCTCCGATCCCTGTGTTGATCGAATTTCGTCAGACGATAGATCCTCGATAAATTCAAGTGAAGTCGCATTGATCTGCGGGCCGGCATCATGTAACGCCCGCAACAGTCGCAGACCGATTGAACGCTGACCCGATTCGATAAGGTCGCCAGCAATCTGAAACGCCTCGCCCATGCCACGCGCACGAGCAAGGGGACGCGCGACTTCGGGCTGAACGGCAGCCTGTTGCTCTGTGGACGTAGGTTCGCCACCACGAAGTACGAGAGGCCCTTCATGATCAGTGGGTGTTGGTTCACCTCCACGAAGGACCTCTCTAGCGCTCCCCGAGTACCACAGAAGAGCCTGCTCTACCCGCGAAAGCGTTCCATCTGAAACCCTGCGGGTGCCACGCTCAAGATCCCCCAGAACGCGGTAACTGAGTCCTGTCGCCTGTGCAAGCTTCTGGCGCGTCTCGAGTCCGACGGATTTTCTTCGTAGGCGAACATAATCTGCTAGACGAAGCCAGTTTTCCGGGACGTCGCTACTCTGGACTTCTAGTTCCGCCACTTCTTCCGCGCTATGGGGAATCCCGCTCATTGTGGTGTCTTAACGCCTCATCAACAGCTGAACCACCGCCACGCCGAGTGCCGCTAGCGGAACGAAGGCGATGCCACTAGCCGAGATCGCCTCCACGAGCGGCTTGCCTGCCGCCATCTTCAAGATGTAGGTGATCAGTGAACCGATCACTGCCAACAGGAACGCAACTATGAGCGCTAGGGCCATCATAGTGCCCCCTCGGCTAGGGCCATCTTGCCCGTTCGACGAAGATGAACCCGAGTTCCTCGCTATCATTGACCTGCTTTCGTGTTCGCCAAAACGGAGCAACTGGCCTCACCTGGGTCACGACCAGGTGGGGCCGCTCCGTATCTTGTCTGTTCAAGGCGGGTGTTGATCGCCTGAGTTGGTGTACGGATGTCCGCTACACTCCCCGGATAGAAACATTCCACGCGGTTCGTGTTTGCGCGGATGCGCGCCCTCAACCCCCCAGCCTCCTGTATCTGTCGGAGGGGCGGCCAGTTGCCTGATCGGGATCCAACTTCCAATTAGAGTTACAGAGATGTGCTTGCATCTGCGATTGCATCACGCCAGCAATGGTAGGCACTCGTGTGCGAAAAGTCGACGTAGGTCGCCAACATTGCCACAGTAAGTTTCTCGCCGAGCATAACCGCAGTTCGGGAGCCCATCCAACAAGTGGCAAGGTTGCCACTTTGACTCGGAGCTACGGAGAAATGTGAACTAATTCCCTCTTGGTATTTATGTACCTTTTGACCAATATTTCGCATATTTCCGAATCTCATCGCGAGACGAAGCGGGGCGACGGGCGGCGCTGACACTTCGACAGAAGCGGGCGTGAGTGTTCGCCTGGCCGATATCAGAACTGCTGTTCTAGCTCAGGCCGTAGGCCTCCGCCAGTACGTCGCCGAGATCACGGCGGCGACCACGTGCGCGTAACATGGCCGGTCATGGACGCTGCGACGGCAGAACTGCTTGTACCGCTGACCGACTCGCGGCGTGCACACACGATTGCAGTGGGGCGCAAGGTTGAACGGGTTGCTCGCCTCGTGCCGGAGCTTCTCCGTGCGGAGGTGGTTACAGCGGCATACCTTCACGATGTGGGCTACGGCTACCCCGCAACCGGCTTCCATCCGTTAGACGGGGCGGAACTGCTGGCGGCGCGGGGATACTCCTTGACGGTCTGCCACCTGGTTGCCTTCCACTCCGCGAGCACGGTGGAGGCTGATGTCCGCGGCATCCCCCAAGAGACGCTTGATCAATTCACAATGTCTGCAGATGTGCCAGGGCTCGATATCGCCAGCGACTTGGTGTGGTGGGCCGACATGACCACCGGACCGACGGGCGAGACACTCACACTGGACGAACGGCTGGCAGACATCCGGGTTCGATACCCGGAAGGAACGTTGGTACGCATCGCGATCGACCGGGCCGAACCGCTGTTGCGTGGAGCGGTTCAGCGAGCTTCGGGGTCGATGTAGGGTTCTGGCTTGGACAGCGCCCAATCGATGCGCTTGCGCTGGCTTGGGTCCATCGTCAGCGTCGGAATCTGCTCGACCGGAACCCATTCGACTCGAGTGCTCTCGCTGCTGGTGGTTGGCTCCCCACCGACAACCTCACCGCGGTAGATGACCGTGAACTCCTGGCGTACCTCGTCATTGCTGGTGTAGTGAATGACGTGCGTGGGGTCGGTGAAGACACCTACGAGCCCGGTGAGTCGGATGTCGACGCCGGTTTCCTCTTGGGTCTCCCGGACGGCGGTTCTGCTCAGCGACTCGCCCGGATCATGTGCGCCACCGGGCATCGACCAATTGCCGTTGTCGGATCGGCAGATGAGTAGGACTTCATCGCCGCGGCGAACGAAAGCGCCGGCACTCGGCCGGACGCTGTTCGCGGTGGGTGCGTTCGGGTCCTGGTGGTAGTCAATGCGACGGCCCATGTTGATCAGAGTACTGCGGGTTCAGCTGTTGCCCAGACTGCTTCAAACGAGTCGTGGTAGTAGCTGAACAAGTGCCCACCTTGAACCTGCTGGAGGTGCTGCACTGGTGACTTGGCTGCGTACGCGCCATAGCTATGGGTGTTGACCAGCATTGATTCATCGAAGCGGTAGATGCTGTTGTACAGCACTGTGTGATGGGTTCGGATGTTAACCCGAGGTAGCTGGACTGTCTCCCAGAGGTATTCGAGGGTGGAGTGGCATCGCTGAGGTAGCGAGGGCAAACCTTCCTCGCGGGCCCGTGCCCTCACATTCGCCGAATCGCTCTCCCCAAGGAGGATTCGAATCTCTGCGCCAGCCTTGGACTTCTCGCGTACAACGTTGACGAAATCGAGCGACTCGACCAGGAATCCGCCCGCGTAGACGAGTACCTCGATGTTCTCGCTCGCCTGGCGCATCAGTGAGCGCCAAACGTCGTGCGGCACTTCCGATCGGGTTGGCCAAATCTGAACGATCTCTGACAGGGACGCGGCGGACGATCGGGCTCCAGCTAGTAGTTCGGGCCAGAGGTAGGTCTCCTCGCATCCGAGTATCCGGGCAACCTTCAATCGAATTCCTGGATGTGGACGGCGATCTTGAGTTAGCCATCGCTCCACCGTCTTCGGGCCGACATCTAGCTTTTCGGCAAGGCTGTTCTTGCTGATCTCAGCGGAAGCCATTGCCCCCCTGAGCCGTTCGTTCCCCATAGGGACATGGTACGCCTGCAAGTGTCCCTAAGTGTCCCTTTTTGCTGGTTATAGCGGCCCCATGCTTCGCGGGATTCTGAGTTCATCAGGCATTACGGACAACAGCAAGGCTCCGAAATGCTAATGGACGCAAAGGAGTTCGAGCATGGCTCTCAAGGATGTGTGGTTCACCCCGGAGTTCAGCGAGGCGTTCCCGATGGGACTGGTGCTGGTAGGGGTGATCGAAGCGGTGACGGAGTTCAGCCGTGAGCGCAACGCGCCCAAGCGGCAGAAGGTCGACCTGGACGACCAGGGCAACGGCACGGGTAAGCGGTTGTGGAAGGGGACGGTGACCGACCCGACCGGTAGCGGCTCGAGGAACCAGACCTTCGACGTGCTGTTCATCGCGGACGTGCAGCCGGTCCCGTCGTCCTCGCCGATCAGCCCCGGCTTCACCCCGGTCGTGTTGGAGGGCTTGCAGATCAAGCCGAAGATGCAGGGCGCGGGCGAGTTCAAGTCGATCGGCTGGAACATCCGGGCGACCGGCATCGCGGGCGACAACTCGGGCGCGAAGGTGCCGCCCGCGGACGTCCCCGCCTCCCGCCCGGCGCGTGAGGGCAAGGCGGTTGCGTGATGTGCATCAGCTTCAACGTGCACGGCCGCACTGACGGCGTCCAGGCGGTTACGTATCTGCCAGGGCAGTGGAACATCTACCCGAGCGGCCGCAGGTGGTTCGCGCCCGCCATCGTGCGGGTCGAAGTCGGCCCGGAGGACGCGGGGACTCTGAAACCGGACATGTCGCTGTACATGTCGGTGGAGGACGCCCAGTCGCTGATGGAGGCGCTTGGGGCGGTGCTCGTGGAACACGGTCTCGCACAGATCAGTTCGCCCAACGAGCCCGATGAGGCGGCGTCGTGATGCGCCGGGGTGGGCTGGTGAAGCCGAAGATGCTGGGCCGCAATCTGTCCGACCCGCATCATGCTGCCGACCGGGCGTGTGCGGGCTTGAACACCGAGGTGTTCTTCCCGGACACCATCACCGAAGCCGCGGAGGCTGTCGAGATCTGTGTGCAGTGCCCGCTGCTGACCCGGTGTGCAGAGTGGGCGGCGCGAGCGGGTGTGACCGATGGCGTGTTCGCCTCGGTGTGGGTGCCGGGGCTCGGTGCCTCCACGCAGGACAAGAACACTGCCCGCGCCCGCCTGGCGCTTGTGGCCGCCACCGGACTGCCGTACGTCGAACCGAGTCAGGAGGTGGCGTGATGTCGCTGTGGACCGCAATCGCGTTGGCCCAGAACAGCATGGAGCGCTCCCCGGACGAGCCTCGCATGTTCGTCCGCGGCGCGGTGGGCATCACCTGCGCACTGCTGGCTCCGGCCGCGATCATCCCCGCGGCCGCGGTGCTGCTGGCGTTCGGGCATCACTCCGATTCGACCGAGCTCGCGCCGACGGCGGTGCTCGTGTCGAACCCGACCGGGGTGCCCTGTGTGATGTTCTGCGACGAACCGCCCCGGACCTCCGATTCAGCAATGCCGACGGCGGACCCGAAGACCCTATGTCCGCCGTTCTGCGAATTCGAGCGGTGGTGATCCGGATGGCCGATCGGCGAACACCTGCGCAACACCATGCCGATATTGCGGCGTGCACCCTTGATCGATTGCAGCGGATCGCAGGGGAGCTGGACCACCTGTTCCTCCAGTTTCAAAGCCTGTGCTACTACGCCGCGCAGCACCCCGAGCTCGGGGTGAATGCTGATCATCTCCTCGCGGCTGAAAGCGCGGTGGCGATGCTGTTGCACTGCGCCCCGGAGGATGTCCGCACGATGGCCTCCAAGCTGCCGTTGCGTGGTCTCGAATTCGGATGCGAGGCACCGTGATGTATACCAAGGTCACGGCCAACCTGCTTGTTCTCGGGCTGGCCGTGGCCGCCATCCTCGCCGTGGGATTGGCGGCCTTCCGACTCTCCTTCGTGGGCCTGCGGGAACTCGCGGTGGCTGCGGCGATTCCCGCCGGGGACGCTTGGCTGTTCCCGGTGGTCATCGATATCACCACCGCCATCGCTGCGGCGCTGGCGGTGGCGGCCACCGATGAGGCTGTGCGGCAGTGGTTCTCCCGTGTGCTGATCGTGGGCACGCTGGTGAGCATCGCTGGGAATGGGTTGCACTCGGTTCTGCGTGGTCAACCGCTGCCGACCTGGGGATGCGTCCTGGTCGTCGCGGTGGCTCCGATCGCTGTGTTCGCCGATGTCCACGGTCTCATCCTGCTGATCGCATCCATGGCTCGAACTCCGAGCCCTGCGCCCGCGCCGGCCATTCTGACCCGAGAGCCGGTGGAGTTGGCGCCTGCGCCTGCTGATCCGCCGATCGTGGCGGTGTCGGTCGCGGTTGCTCCGCCGCCGCGCATGATGCCGATTCCCGCGCCCATCCTCCGCCCGAACCTGCCGGTAGCAACGCCGTAATCAGCTGCGTCCCTTCCCCTTTTCCAGTCTCCGTACTTCCCTCAGGGGGTTGTCATGTTGATCCCATCGCTCATCCAATTCGGGGTGCCAGTTGCGGGTGCGCTCGCCTTCGGCGCGTACATCGTCCCCGGCCCGTGGCACGGTCCGGACCCGGTTGGCCCGCCGACGGTGGCCGAGATCGTGGACGAGGCTCCGACGGTGCTGCGGCCCGCGGTGCAGGTGTTCGCCGATCCGGACCAGACCGACCGCATGTTCACCACCCTCAAGCTCGGCCACCCCGACCGCGGGTTCCCCGGCTTCCAGGGCTGGAACTACGCCCGCCACGGCCTCGACATCGATCTGTGGGCGCTGTGCGGGCAAACATTCGACGACTGGAACAACGACCACACCCGCGCCCAGTTGGCCACCTATCTGGGGGTGGAGCAGGTGACGGTGACCTCGCCTGCTCCGAGTTGGATCCGTCTCCACGTGAGGGTGCACGACACCCTCGCCGACCCGGCAGCGTTGCTGGTGTGGGCTCACAACGACGTGGACTTGGAGGCGGTCCCGGTCGGCATCCGCGAAGACGGCGAACTGTGGCGGCTGAAGATTCTCTACGCCCACGTCCTCATCGCCGGGGCGACCGGTTCGGGCAAGGGGTCGGTGCTGTGGTCGATCATCGGCGGACTCGGACCCGCCATCCGTAGCGGTCTCGTGGATGTGCTGATGGGAGATCCCAAGGGCGGCATGGAATTCGGCCGCGGGGAACACCGCCTGTGGACCGACTTCCAATATGGCGCCGACGGCATCATCGGCATGCTCAAGAAGGTCGCCGAGGTGGACATGCCCGAGCGGGCGGCGCGGCTGCGGGAAGCCCGGATCCGCAAGTTCGTCCCGAGCGTCGAGGACCCGCTGAAGGTCATCGTGATCGACGAATACGCGGCGCTGTCGGCGTTCGCGACCAAGGAGCAGATGCAGGAGGGCCTGCGCTACATCGGGCTGATCCTGACCCAGGGCCGCGCGATCGGGTTCAGCGTCATCGTGGCCTTGCAGGATCCATCCAAAGAGAACATGCCCAACCGGCAGCTGTTCCCGGTCCGGATCGGCCTCAAGCTCGACGAGCCGACCCAGAACGCCATGGTCCACGGCCAAGGCGCCAAGGACCGCGGCGCCCGCTGCCACGAAATCCCCGACACCACACCCGGCGTCGCCTACGTCGGCGAAGACGGCACCCGCGAGTTCGTGCGCGTTCGCGCCTTCTACGTCAGCGACGACGATGCAGACGCCATCGTGGATCTCTTCGCGGTCGCACCCGAGATCGACGGGCCTGCGGAGGATTACAGCGACTTCGACCCGGACGACCTCGGCGATGACGGCCTCGATGGGTTCGGCGAATCGGGGGCGGCGGCATGACCGTCCTGAAGGGCAGCGTCCACCTCCGTCTGTCCGGCACCCTCGGCGACATCACCAAGGTCCTTGCAGATCTCAGCGCATCCAGGGCATTCCGGATCGAGGTCAACGAACGTCCGCACGCCAATCGCCACGGTTTCGACGTGCACGTCTACGCCGAACTGTTCGTGCTCGACCAGGAGATGCCGCGATGAACACCCCCAGAGAATTGACCGTCGTGACCTGCGAGGTCTACGGCCACACCGGGAGCATCTGGCTTCCCCACGGCCACTGTGAGCGCTGCGGAGTACCTGCGGTCGAGGTGCTCGCCTGGGACTGCCATGGACAGCTGATGGGGATGATCCCCACGAACAGGGGCTCGTCCCGATGACCACCACCGACCCCCATACCACTGTCCCTGCCACTCTGACTGCCGCGGAGCGCCGGGCGTTGCCGAACTTGGTCGACATCGCCCAGGCTGCCGCGGAGAAGTTCGGCGTGTGCCGCCGGCCAATCCCGATGCGTGCGTTCAACCCCGAGACTGGTGAATCGAAATATGTTGGTGCGGCGTGCAAATCGACCCGCTCTTCGGAGTGCCCCAGCTGCGCGGCCAAGGCCCGTGCCCTGAGAATCGCGCAGTTGCGCGAGGGCTGGCATATCGCCGAGGAACCGGTCCGCGACCGCAATGAACCTACCGAACAGCAGACGGCGCTACTCACCGCGCGCGCTGACATGCTCGTCGGGTATCGGGCTGCCCGGGACGCGGGAGATGAGGAAACCGCGGACGGGTTCCGGGAAGTGATCGCCGATCTCGATCGCGAACTGCGGGAGTCGGGCATGTCCGGGAGGATCCCCGGCATTGATGCACTGCCACGAAAGCCCCGTCGGGCTCGCTCGACTAAGCGGCGCCAGGATGTTCCGGACCTGCCGCGAAAGAAGGTTTCCCGTACCACCATCGGCCGAAAGTACGCGGGCAAGCATCAACCCTCGATGTTCCTCACGGTGACGATGGATTCCTACGGTGTCTGTCACCGCGATGGGGCGACGGACAAGAACGGTCACATCTGCGGTGACGGTTCACCTGTCGATCCCGCAGCCTACGACTACCAGCGGGCGGCCCGTGACTCGATGTTCTTCCCGCTGTTGTTCGACCGCCTCATGCAGAACCTGCGCCGCGCGGCCGGGCGGGACGTGCAGTACTTCGCCGCGGTCGAACCCCAACGCCGCGGCGCCCCGCACGCCCATATCGCGATCCGCGGCACCGATCCGCACGCGCTGATCGCGCAGGTGATCGAGGCGACCTATCACCAAGTGTGGTGGCCGCACTTCGACCATGAGCAGTACAGCGATGGTGCGATGCCGGTGTGGGACGGCGGTGCCGGCACATTCGTCGATCCCGACACAGGATCCGTGCTGCCCACCTTTGACGACGCACTCGCGCTTATGGACGAAGTGGACGACGTTGAACCGGCGCATGTGTTGCGTTTCGGTGTGCAGGCCAAGACGGTGGACATCGGTGACACCGATCCCGACGGCGAGCACGGGCCAGTGCGTGCGCGCAAGGCTAAGGGTGTGCTCGGCGGGACCGAGGATGCAGGCAGGCTGATCGGCTACTTGACCAAGTACCTCACCAAGTCCATCGGTGAAGTTCTCGAAGCACCCAACGAGCGGACCCAGCGCCATTACGAACGGTTGCACGCCGAGCTACAGCGCACCCCGTGCTCGCCACAGTGTGCGGTCTGGCTGCGCTTCGGCATCGTCCCTCGCGGAGCCAAGGCCAAGACCCAACCGGGTCGTTGCAAAGGGCGCGCCCACCGCCGTGACACTCTCGGCCTACGTGGGCGCCGGGTGCTGGTCTCGCGCCGCTGGTCGAACAAGACCCTGCCCGACCACAAGGCCGACCGCATCGAATTCGTTCGGCAAGTCCTCGCCGCGGTCGGCATCGCCAAAGCCGAACAGGCGCAACGGTGGGTCGTGCGGCTGACCGAACCTGGCGACGTGGAGGTCCCGCCTCGCGAGACGTTGATCATGTCCTCGGTTGCTCAACGCTCGGTGTGGCAGAACGAATACCTCACCGCAAAGGGAGTGCTGGCGGACATCGCTGAACCACAACGTGTTTCGGGAGCCGGAGTCGCGTACTCGCCAGCAGGGAGGGCGGACTGATGGATTTGCCCGAGAATCGGTTGTGGACCGCCGAGGAGACGGCCTACTTCCTCGGGGTGTCGGTGAAGACCCTCTATCAGTGGAAGTGGCTTCGTCAAGGTCCCCCGGTGGTGCTCGTTGGCCGACGCTTGCGCTATCACTCGGCCAAGGTGAAAGCGTGGGTCGAAACCCATTGTGAGGCGGCGTGACATGGGACATGTAGAAGATCGTTGGTTCCGGCCGCAGCGTGACCAGTCGGGCCAAGTTGTTCTCAATGGGCGCGGCAAGCCAGTGATGGAACCGACCGAGCTCCATGGGAAGGGCTTGCGCTACCGGGTGCGCTACATCGCTCCGGACGGAGCCGAACGGTCGAAGTCGTTCCCAGATAGGCAGAAGAAGCGTGCCGACGACTTCCTGATCGAGGTCGAATCCGACAAGCGCGAGGGTCGGTTCATCGATCCGAAAGCGTCGCGGAAGACCTTCCGGCAGCAGGCGGAGAACTGGTACAAGGCACAATCGCCGGATCCAGCGACCCGGCTGGTGTTGCGGCAGCGGTTAGAACGGCGCATCTATCCGACGCTCGGCGATCTGACCTTCGACCGGATCGAACGGCCCGCAACCATTCGCGACTGGGTGGGTGGTCTGGACGATCTGGGCTTCTCCGAAAACTACAAGGCCGTGTTGTTCACGGTCGTATCGGCGGTCTGTGAGTCCGCGGTGGACGACCGAATCATTCGGCAGAACCCCTGTAAGGCCAAGACTGTGCGTCGGCCCATCGGCAAGAGCCCACAAGTCGTCGTGTGGCGCGCGGAACGACTTCGCAGCGTGGGCTCGGGACTTCCGCCGCGATTCGGGATCGTCACGAAGCTCGGGGCGGGCTTGGGATTTCGGCAGGGTGAGATCCTTGGGTTCTCCGCGGACGACATCGACCGCGTCCGGAAAATGGCCCGGGTAGAGCGGCAGCTCAAGACAGTCAAGGGCGTCACCATGTTCGCGCTGCCCAAGGGCGGCAAGACCCGCGAGGTGCCATTGGCGGACTCGGTCCTGGCCGACATCGATGCCCATACGAAGGAATTCGGGACCGCGCTGGTCACGCTCCCATGGGGACGGCCGGACGGCGAGCCTGTATCGGTCCGCTTGCTCGTCGTTGGTGAGGGTGGCCGAATCTACAGCGGCGACGTGTTCAACAAGCTGATCTGGCGTCCAGCGTTTGTAGCAGCCGGGCTGACCTTCGGTCGGCGTGCTGATGGCATGCACGCGCTCCGGCACTACTTCGCGTCCGTCCTGCTGTCGACGGGCTGCTCCATCAAGGAGCTGGCCGACTTCCTCGGCCACAACGATCCCGGCTTCACCTTGCGGACCTACACCCACCTGGTGCCGTCCAGCCTCGATCGCGCGCGTTCGGCAATCGATTCAGCGTTCGGTCGGACCGATTCGCCCACGGCCTACAGACGGCCTGCGCGGGCGAATCGGGTCACTGCTGGGGCGCTACGTCGTCGGAGAATCAGCCGTTTGCCAGGCTCCGCGCGATGACCAGGCGCTGGATCTGGTTGGTGCCCTCGAAGATCTGGGTGATCTTGGCTTCGCGCATGTAGCGCTCGACGGGGAAATCCTGGGTGTAGCCGTAGCCGCCGAGGACCTGGACGGCGTCGGTGGTGACCTTCATGGCGGCGTCGGTGGCGACGAGTTTGGCGACGCTGGCCTGGCGGGAGTAGGGGAGTCCGGCGTCGCGGCGGCGGGCGGCGTCGAGGTAGGTGGCGCGGGCGGAGTCGACGGCCGCGGCCATGTCGGCGAGCACGAAGCCCAGGCCCTGGTGGTCGATGATGGCGCGGCCGAAGGCTTCGCGCTGCTTGGCGTAGGCGACGGCGTCGTCGAGGGCGCGCTGCGCGATGCCGGTGGCGACGGCGGCGATGCCCAGGCGGCCGGAGTCCAAGGCGCTGAATGCGATCGGGAGACCCTGGCCGGGTTCGCCGAGGAGGCGTTCGGTGGGCACGAACGCGTCGTCGTAGGCGGCGCTGGTGGTGGGAACCGCGCGCAGGCCCATCTTCTCCTCGGGCTTGCCGAAGGTCAGGCCCTCGGTGCCGGCGGGAACCAGGAAGCAGGAGATGCCGCGTGAGCCCTCGCCGGTGCGGGCGAACAGGGTGTAGTAATCGGCCTTGCCGCCGTTGGTGATCCACGCCTTGGTGCCGGTGATCCGGTAGCCGCCCTCGGCCTCGACGGCCCGGCAGCGCAGCGCCGCGGCATCGGACCCGGCATGCGATTCGGACAGGCTGTACGCGCCGATGAGATTGCCCGACAGCATGTCCGGCAGCCAGCGTTGCTTCTGCTCGTCGGTGCCGTAGACGAACAGCGGGTGGCACGACAGGCTGTGCACGCTGACCGCCACGGCGACCGCCGCCCACCGCGCGCCCAGTTCTTCGAGCACCTGGAGGTACACCTCGTAGGGCTGGCCGCCCCCGCCGAACTCCTCCGGATACGGCAGGCTCAGCAGCCCCGCCGCGCCGAGCGCCCGGAACGCTTCGTCGGGATAGCGCTCCTGCTTCTCGTACTCGGCCGCGATCGGTTCGAGCACCTTGTCCGCGATATCGCGGGTGAGCTCGATGAGGTCGCGGGCTTCGGACGTGGGCAGCAAACGATCGACGGGCATGAGGTCACAGTACGACCGACACCCAATTGCGTGCAAGGCAGCACGCAATTTCGCAAGGCGGCTAGACTGACCAGGTGGTATCCGGTCTACCCCCGAACAAGCACCAGGAGAAGAGCCTCCGCACCCGTGCGCTGCTGCTCGACGCCGCCATAGACAGCCTGGCCGAGGTCGGGTACGCGAGCGCCTCCATCGCGGACATCACCGCGCGGGCCGGGGTGACCCGGGGCGCGCAGCTGCACCACTTCCACACCCGGCAGGAATTGTTCGCCCAGACCATCGAGCACCTGACGCAGCGGCAGGGCGAGGCGCTGCGGCGGCGGGAACGGACGCTGCCGGGGGAGTCGTCGCCGGGGGAGGTGCTGGTCGAGCTGGTGACCGCGCCCTTCGCGGGGAAGCTCGGCAAGGCCGCGGTGGAGCTGTACGTCGGCATCGCCAATGACAAGGAACTGCGCCGCAACATGCTGCGCGTGCAGCACGACCTGACCGCCGAACTGCTCGACGCCTGCGGCCGTTTCGTGGACGTGCCGCGCGAGCGCCTGGAAGCGGCGTTCTGGCTCACCATCAACCTGGTGCGCGGCGCGACCCTGGACGAGATGGTGGGCCGAGATCGTCTGCGGCGCAAGCAGGTTCTCTCGGACTGGGCACGACTCGCCGACGGCATGCTGGCGTAAACACATCGGTCGCGAGGCGCGATAACGAACCGTTGAGTGGTTCGTTATCGCGCCCGGGCAGTCGGGCGTGACCTCGGGGGAGGTGCGCCGTCATGGCGATCAATCGTCGAAACCTGTTGCGGGCGACCGCGCTCGGAGTCGGTGTGGCCGGATTGAGTTCGGTGACCGGCTGTGGACCGGAAGGTTTGCCGCGTGCGGAAACACCTGCGGGGCCGGTGGATTGGGAAGGGCTCCGGCGGCGACTGGCCGGGACCCTGAACCTGCCGTCCGATTCCGGTTACGGGACAGCCAAACTGGCCTTCAATCCGGTGTTCGACAGTCGCCGTCCGGCGGCGGTCGCTCAGGTGACCAACGCATCCGACGTCCAGGCGTGTGTGAACGCCGCGGCGAGCGCGAGGATCCCGGTGGCCGCGCGCAGTGGTGGCCACAGCTACGGCGGGTACTCGACGCCCGACAACGGCCTGGTCGTCGACCTGGGATCGATGAGCGGTGTGGAGGTGAAGCCGGACGGCACCGCGGTCATCGGTGCGGGCGCCCGGCTGATGGACGTGTATTCGGCTCTGGCGAAGGCCGGTCGCTGCCTGCCCGCAGGCTCTTGCCCGACGGTGGGCATCGCGGGTCTGACCCTGGGCGGCGGCCTCGGCGTCTTGACCGGCAAGTACGGATTGACCTGCGACAACCTGATTTCGGCGCAGGTGGTCACCGCCGACGGAACCGTCCGCACGGCCTCGGCGACCTCCGAACCCGACCTGTTCTGGGCGCTGCGCGGTGGCGGCGGCGGCAACTTCGGCATCGTCACCTCCTTCACCTTCAAGACCGTCGCGGCGCCGCGACTGGCGGTCTTCCAGGTCCGCTTCCCGGCCGGGTCGCTGACGGAGGTCCTCGGAGCCTGGCAGACGTTCACGGCCTCCGCGCCCGACGAATTCTGGTCCACCCTCGGCATTTCCGCCGGGAGCCCGCCGACGTGCCGGATCAACGGATGTTATGTCGGGTCGGAGAGCACTATGAATGCCCTGCTCGACAAACTGGTCGCGGCCACGAGGACGCAACCGTCCAACCGGTATTCGCTGTCCAAGGATTACCTCTCGGCGATGATGTATTTCGGTGGCTGCGCGAATTACTCGGTCGAGCAGTGCCGGCCGGACTGGAATGGCGGGGGAGTGCTCGGGCGGGAGTCGTTCACGGCGTCCTCGCGAGTGCTGACGAAACCATTGGCGGACCCGAGCCGATTGACCGCATTGCTCACCGGGCGCAGCGGAATGGATGTCCTGCTCGACAGCATGTCCGGCGCACCCACTCGAATCGGAGCGAAGGACACGGCATTTCCCTATCGCGGTGCGTTGGCGACAGCACAGATTTACGTAGGTGCGACAACCCCGGAGGCGCGGACGGCGGTGAACGAAGTGCGGGATGGCCTCGGCGCATTGACCGGCAATACGGCCTTCGTCAATTACATCGACCCCGGCCTATCCAACTGGGCGACCGCCTATTACGGCGACAACGCCTCCCGGCTGCGCGGGATCGCCAAACACTACGACCCCGCCGGAGTCTTCACCTTCGACCAGTCGGCGTCGAGGGCTTGAGGTTCAACGGGTCCAGCGTCCGGGCGGCGGGTCCATCGAGGTGTAGGCGGGCAGCGGCAGCGGCTGATCGTCGAGGAAGGTCTCGAGCAGTCGGGTGAAGAGATCGGGCTGGTCGGTCGAAACCGCATGGCCCGCACCCTGAACATCGACGAGGGTCGAGAGGGGGAGGGTGTCACGGTACTCGCGGGAGACGGGCCATCGGAGGAAGTCGCACTGCGCGGCCAGGACCAGCGCCGGAACGCGTGCGTTCCGCAAGGCGGGCCGGGGATCGGGGATGGTGGCGAAATCGGCTGTCGTCCGCTGATTCACGTAGAAGCCCTGCAGGTTGTCATGTGCCGGCGTGGTGACCTCGTGTCGGGGAAGGCCTCCGGCCAGATCGCGCCGGGCGCGACGAAGACCGCCTTCGCGACATGGTCAGGGTGAGCCGCGATGTACTGCGCCGTCAGCGATCCGCCCCAGGATCGTCCGATGAGGATGAGCTGGTCGGCGCCGAGCCGGCGCCGGATCGCTTCGAGGTCGTCGACCTGACGCCGCACGGTGTAGTCGGTGACGTCGCCGAGTCGCGTCGACCGGCCGCCGCCCACTTGGTCGTACGCGTAGACGTCGTACCCCCGGGCCGCGAGTTCGGCCCCGCCGATCGGTATTCCTTCTCCCGGGGTTCCCGGCCCGCCGTGGAGGAAGATCACCGGCGGTTTCCGTGAAGGGACATCGGCGGCCGGCGTGTGGACAAAGGCGATCCGCGACCCGGTGGGGAGTTCCCAATACCGGACAGCCGCGGGCGCTTCGGAGTTCGGCTGCGACGGGAAGGGGTGGAGAATCGTCGCAGCCGCCAACGCGACGATCGCCGCGCCGACCGCCGTGCTCGATCCGGCCGCGGCCACGGTCGCGCGGCGCACCCCTGCCATACGGAAGCCCCAGCGGCTGATCAGAAAGCACACGCCGACCGCCACCGCGAGACCGATGCCGAGGAACAGCGACGGGGTGTCCACTACGTATGCCACCACGACCGCCGCGAGTCCTCCGGCCACGATCGCCACCACGATGCCGACGGCGATGACCGCCACTCCCCGGACAACTCGCCACCGGCGACGTGCGTTCGCCGGGGTCGCCTCTTCCGCTGTCGCTGCTATCTCGGACCTGCCTCGTGAAATCGTCGTTTCGTCGCGATCGAGGTCCCCAATGTAAACGGGTCCACGGCGTTGCCGAGCGATTCAGCGCGGCCTGTCGGACGGTTGCCCAGTTGTGTGGCGTCTCAGGCGGATTCCACGGCGTGCAGGATCGCGAGGAGGCGGGTGAGGGCCCGCTCGTCCTCGACAGCGATGTCGTCGGTGGAGTCGAAGCGCTCGTCGCGCTCGACCAGGGGTCGGAGCTTCTTCACCACCGCGCCGCGGACCGCCGCCGGTGCGCTGGTGAGTCGTTCGGTGAGTCGGAGCCCGAGGTCGCGCGCCCACCTGTCGGTCACCGCCCGCGCCACGATCTTCGCGATGCGTGCGGGAGTTCCAGGCAGCGGCAGTCCGAGCTCGAGCAGGGCCATGGTCGCGGTGACGCCGGCCTTGATGAGCGGGCCGTTGTAGTTCTTGCGGTCGGTGATCACGAGGTCGGCCAGCAGTGCGCTCGAGTCGGCCACCGCCTCGGGCGGAAGGAGTTGCCCGGCATGCCAATCGAGCGCGAGGCGGACGGCGTCCTCGATCGGCTCGGTCCCGGCGTCGATGATGCCGCGCAGGATGGGCCAGCCGAGTGCGGCCTCGCGAGCGTCACCCTCGGCGAGAACACGAAGCGCGGCCAGCTGGTTGCCGCGTTCGGGGATGCTGGTCGCGGGCTCAGCGCCGACGAGGCCGCGACACCAGTCGAGGAAGCGCGGGTCGGAGCGATCGTCCCAGTGCGCGAGGACCTCTGATTCGGTGTACCGCAGGTCGGCGTCGAGGACGCGGTGGAAGTCGTTCGGGTCCTTGGTCAATCGCGCGAGCGCCAGCAGCACTGTCGCATCGCCGCCGCGCGCGGCTTCGCGGACATGGCCGATGCTCGCCGTGTCGTTCCAGCCCGCCAGCGTGTCGGCCGCCTGTTTCGGCGCGGACGCCAGCAGCGCCCGGACCGCCGAGATCGCGTCGGCCGTGGCCGCGCCGGGCCAGGAGCCGAGGAGCGCGATGAGCTGACCCGCGCCGTCGCGGGACGGATCGGCGGGCGGCGTTTGCCGCAGGGCCTGCAGGATCGCGGCGGTGAGCAGGGTGGCGGCCGGCGCCTGCACGCGCACGAGCGCGTAGCCGAGTGCGGATCGCGCCGATGCCGACGTGGCGACCATGAGGCCGCGCGCGGCCGGGTTGGTGAGCAGGGCCTGAGCCAGCGGGCGCGACCACCGTCCGTCCCCGGCCCGCAGTAGTGCGAAGCCGGCGTCCACGCGAGCATCGGTGTCGAAGCTGCTCGACCCGAAGGTGGAGATGCCGCCGGAGGTGACCTGCTCGGCGAGTGTGACGAGCGCGTCGCGGACCTCGGGCGTCGGCGGGCATTGGCGCAGCGCGGCGATCATCGTCTCGGGCCGGGACTCGGGGAGGGCCGCGATGGTCAGCAATCGGCGGACCGCCGCCGGCGCATTGCCGCGGGATCCGAGCATGACATCGACCAGTCCGCCGATTGTCGACTCGTCCGGAACCGGCAGTTTCGCGAGGATGTGAGCCGCAGCGTCCGGGTTGACCGCGCTCAGCCACTCCGGAAGATTGTCGACGCCGAAGGCGATGTTCGGCGCGACCTCGACAGCCAGTTCCCATCCTGCGATCAGTGCGTCGAGATCGGAAGGCTCCTCGCGCCGGGACGCGACCCGCGCGAGCGTGCCCGCCATGACCAGACCGGGATCCCTGTCCGCGAGAGCCGAAGTCGCGTCGGCCCCGAGCGTGGTCAGCGCGGCGACGCAAGCCTGCTCGACCTGACCTGCCGGTCGCGATGCCGCCCGGACCACGAGGGTGTCGATAACCGTGGAATCGACCGCGGGCTTGCCGGAATCGGCCGGGAGCGCGGCGGACTGCAGCAATGCCGCGGCCGCGGCCTCGGGGCCGTCGTCGTCGATCAGCGGCCGCACCAGCGCGGCGATCCCGGTCAGCGCGGCCCGGGCGGACCGGACCAGGGCGGCGGTCTCGGCGTCGTTGTCGATCTGTTCGTAGTCGTTGACCGTGTCGGCGAACATCAGCAGCAGCCACGCGGCGCTCTCCGCGTCCGCGGTTCGCCGCGCGCCGAGGGCCGCGGCGATCCATGTCATCGCCGGTGCGGTCGAGTCGTACAGGGTGCCCTGGTGCAACACCGCGCCCCACAACTCGTGCAACGACTGCTCGACCGTCGCCGAATCCTCCAGCCCCTCGATCCAGCCGGGCACGTCGCTCGCGTCGCCGTACGCGTGTTCCAGCGCGGACCAGTCGATTTCGCCGGTGCGGGAGCGTGGGTGCACGCCGTTCATGGATCTCCTTGTCGTGGAACGCGCAGCTCCGGCGGAGGCGGGGTGTCGCTGCTCGACTTCGCGGCTGGTAGCCGGTGTCGAGGGCAGAAACTCAGAATGCCGCGGGTATCCGCGCGTAGACGCCCGGGTACCCGGCCAGCGCGGTTCCGCGCGCCCAGGACGTGATCGCGACCAGTTTCCCGTCGATGAGCAGTGGTCCGCCACTGTCGAGCTCGCCGGTGTCGGCGTCGGTGGAGCCGGCGCACACCATGTCGGCGGCGTCGAAGGCGCCGGGATAGGCGGCGGCGCACTCGGCGTCGGACACCATCGGGACGGTGGCTTGCCGCAAAACGGTGTTGAAGATGTCGCTGTCGCTGGTAGCGCCCCAACCGAGCACGGTGCCGGTGCCGCCGTCGGGTGCGGCGATCGGGACGGTCGGTCGGGACTGCGGGTGCGCGAGCGTCAGGATCGCGAGGTCATGGTGATAGACATCGACGCCGTCGACGGTGTCGATGCGAAAGTCGGGGTGCAAGTGGATATCCGCGACGCTCACGGTAGTTCCGTCACGTGTGGTCAGATCGCTGCGGTCGAAGGTGACGGTGAGCGCTTGCGGCAACAGTTGTGCGAGTTGCACGCAGTGCGCATTCGTGAGCACTCGGTCCGGTGCGATGAGTGCGCCACCGCAGAACTGACCCGAGGCGCGCGGGAAGAACATCGGGGTGCCGACCGCGGCCAGCCAGGGATAGTCGCCGGCCTTGGCCTCGGTGCCGCCGACCACGCCGTGAGCGGGGGCGGGCACCGCGCAGCCGATGAGCGCCGCGGCGAGGACTGCGAGCCGACAGGAGTACGACATCAGGCCATTCAAACAGAGGGAACTGGGTTTCGGTGGCCGGATATGTCGGACCCTCGGCGTACGGTCGCGGTCATGACGTCTTGGAACGAGTTCGCTGCGGCCGCCCCTCGCATCTCGGGAATCTTCACTCGTCGTCACGCCGCCACCGGCAACCTGTGCATGCTCGCCACCCTGCGCAAAGACGGCTCACCGCGCATCAGCCCCCTGGAACCGCGCATCTTCGAGGGTGAGCTCTGGCTGGTGGGCATGCCGGGCACCACCAAGTTCGCCGATCTGGCCCGCGACCCGCGCTTCTGCCTGCACACGGCGACCGTCGACACCCAGGTCAGCGACGGCGACGTGAAGATCTTCGGCAGCGTGCGTGATGTGCAAGATCCGGAGCTGCAGCGCCGTTGGGCCGAAGACCTCTTCGCCGAGAGCGGATTCGACCTGCGCGGACGGAAGTTCGAGCCGTTCTACGCGGTGGAGCTGACCGGGGCTTCGTCGGTCGAGATCGTCGAGGGCCGCATGGAAGTGACGGTGTGGAAGCCGGGGCAGGATGAGCACGTCGTCGAAGTTTCCGACAGCGCCGACCCGGCGACTACATAACGTGCAATATTGCATGCAGTGCAAGACGGCATCTCGTGCAACAGTGCACGGGATGCCGAATATTGCTGATTTTCAGCAGATTTCGAGGTCAATGCGCGATCGGGTGCGTGCGTCGTGACGACTGTCCGTGCCCCACAAGGCTATCGGGAGCGACCGTCGAGCGTCGGTGACGCGGTGATCTGGTGTCGCGACGGCATCTCGGACGCCGACCCGCCGGTGCTGCCGGACGGCTGCATGGATCTGCTGTGGATCGATGGACGATTGTCGGTGGCGGGCCCGGACACCCGGGCCTACCGTCCGGAGCCCGGCTTCGCGGACCGGATCGCTGGTGTTCGCCTCTCCCCGGGGGCGGCGCCGGCACTGCTCGGGGTGCCCGCACGTGAACTCCGGAACGCCAGGGCCGATCTCGCCGATCTGTGGTCGCCCGCGGATCTGCGCACCGCTTCGGGGTTGATCGCACGAGCATCAAATCCGGCCGTCGGGCTGGAAGCAATCGCTCGCTGGTGCGCGGGCCGAACGGATGCCATCGATCCCGTGGTGCGATTCCTGGTGGCGTCGCTGAGATCGGGCAGTTCGGTCGCGGCCATCGCCGGCGAGTTGCAGACGGGGCCGCGCAGGTTGCATCGAATATCGCTTGCGGCGTTCGGGTATGGGCCCAAGACGCTGGGGAGGGTCCTGAGGATGCAGCGTGCGTTGGCATTGGCGCGCGGCGGAATGGGGCTTGCGGACGTAGCGGTCGCTTCTGGATATGCGGATCAGGCACATTTGACGCGGGATGTTCGGGAGTTTTCGGGCATGTCGCCGATGAAGTTGCTCGGATCGAAATTGGAACCGCTCTCGTTCTGAATATTATTATATCACTTCGTGATTCGGGCGTAGATGCTTTGCATTGGCGATAGAATTGATGCATGAATTCGATGGGGGTGACACTCGACGACTGCGGTATCGCTGAACTGGCGGCCGCGGTCTCGACCCTGACCGAATCCTTGCAGAACGGGAAGATGTCGGAGCTCTCCGACGAAGATGTTGTGTCGTTGATGCGGCAGCTCGAAACCTGCAAGCGTCAACTCGCCGCACTCGATACCCGCCTGATCATCGAAGCCGGAGAACGTTCCCTGCATTCGCGCAGTGGCGCGGGGAAGATGGTGCCGTTCCTGCGCCACACCCTCGGACTCTCCCGCTACGACGCGTCCGTGCGTGTGAAGATCACCCACCACTGCGGCGAATTCGTCCAGCAGACCGGGCATGTCGCGCCGCCGGTATTGCCGGTGACCGCCGAAGCGTTTGCGGTCGGTGATATTTCGCGGGATCACGTGCGTCACATCGTGGACGTGATGGACCACCTGCCGGTTGATGTGCCCACCGAAGCGCGTGCAGAGGCCGAGCAGATCCTGGTGGACTACTCCCGTCATGGGTGGCCGGATGATCTGTTGAAGATCGGCCGTGACATCCTCGCCCGCCTGGACCCGGATGGGAAGGTCGTCTCCGACGCTGACCGTCGCCGCCGTCGCGGGATCACGTTGTGCCGCCCCGGGGTGGACGGGATGACGCGGATCGAGGGCTGGATCACGCCAGAACTGCGTGCGTGCCTGGATGCGGTGTTCGCGAAGCTGGCGCGGCCGGGATGTGCAATGTCGAGGATCCGGAAAGCCCGTCGGCCACTGGCGGGTTCATCGCCGACAGCATCCTTGATGCTGCCGCGCGTCGCGACCGTCGTGACGCCGGACAACGGACTCATGATGCGTTGCTGGCGTTGGTGCAGCCGGGTGTGAACATGCGGACCCTGGGCATGCACCGTGGGCTGCCGGTCGAGGTCGTGCTGACCATGAGTCTGTCCGACCTGGAGAACGGCACCGGGGTTGCCACCACCGCTTCCGGCATCCAGATCTCGGTCAACGAAGCCCTGAAGATGGCCGAGGGCACCCGCCCGGTGATCGCGGTCCTCGATGGCGACGGGATGCCGCTCTACCTGCGCCGTTCCCGCCGCACCGCCAACCGCGCCCAACGATTGGCGCTCCTCGCCCGCGACAAGGGATGCACTCGCCCGGGGTGTGAACAACCCGCCAACATGTGCGCCGCCCACCACATCACCGATTGGGCCAAAAACGGGCCGACCGACATCGACAACCTCACACTCGCGTGCGACCACTGCCACGCGTTGATCAACGACGGCCCGGATGGCTGGAAAACCGTTGTGATGGGTAAAGATTCACCTCATGCGGGCCGCACTGGGTGGATTGCGCCGAAGAGTGTTGATCCGACCGGTACCCCACGTGTGAACGATCGTCATCACGTGGGGCAGGCGATCGCCGCTGCCGTCGATTCCAGTTGCCGAACGTGGCGCTCACGGGCAGCGTGACACTCGGCTGCTCATGTCGCACTGGCGTGCGCAAAGCGACGGGGAGTGTGGTCACCTCGCCTGCCCTGCCGGACTGGGGCTGACGCCGGGCTGAGATCCGCATTCCGCCGATCCCAGCCCACGGACTGCACGCATCACCTTCTCGAGAAAAGAACCCGAAGAACCTATAGGCAACAAGCCACTTCGAGAAGCTCACCCGCAGCTCTTCCTCTACACCGGGACGATGCGCGGCCGAGCCGTGAGGGGGCTGGTAGGTGAGGGGCCTCGCAAGCTGGGCCACCCTCTCTTCCTTCTCCAGGCGTCTTTTATCTTTTGGTCCCTTTGTCTTTGAGTTCTTGGCTCTTTGTCCGTCAGCCCAACGCGGCGTACAGATCCACCCGGTGCCCATCCGGATCGAGCACAGTCGCATACCTCTGCCCCCAGAACGCATCGAACGGCTTCAACTCCGCCCGATACCCCGCCCCCACCAGCTCCTCGAACTTCGCATCCACCCCACCCGGCGACCCACAGTCGCACGCCAGCCCGATCCGCCCAGCCCCCGGCACAGCCACCCAGTCCGGCCGGAACGACCGAACCGTCTCCTCGGTATCGAGCATCAGCTTCACTCCCCCACCCAGGTCCGCGTCGACATGCGGCTCCGTCTCGGCCCCGTCCGCGAAAGCCACGCCCAACCGCCGATAGAACGCCAGCGAAGCCCCCATGTCGGCGACCACGATCCCGATCACATTCAGTCGAATACCCATGCCCGAACCCTAAGCGCGGGCCACACCGATTCTCTTGAACGAATCGGACACTCAGCGAGCGTGGACAGCCGCCAGCCGCGCGGCGCGAATCGCATTCCACAACGGCCGCAACAACGCTTCCTGAGCAGCCACCGCAGTGGCAGAGGTCGGCGCCGAAGCCGGCTCCCGCTCGGCCACGGTCAGGATCGCCGCGACCTGATCGGCGGTATCGAGAATTCGCCGCGCCCGCAGCGGCATCGAATCCGGATACTTGTGCCGCGAATGCCCGGCCAGTTCGGCCTCCACCAGATCCCGCGGCGCGACCCCACCCGACCCGAGCCGCGTGGTGTGCATCTGCGCCAACGCGTCCGCCGCATCCCGCACGGCTTCCCGCATCGTGTATTCGGCCTCACCCAACGGCATTTCCGGCGCGAGGGTCAGCGGAATGGGTGTGGAGTACACCCGCCACTGCAATGCGTCCTCATCGGTCCACACCGGTACGAGTCCGGTCCCGGTGGTTCCGGGCGCTCCGACGAGGATGCCTTCCTCGGCTTCGGTTGCGGCGGCCGCGAACTCGGTGCCGACGGGTATGCCCCGCACGTCTCCGGGGATCGGCAGCACCAGCCGAACCTGCGCCTCGGGCCCGGTGTACGCCTCGCGAATAATCTTGAGCAGCGCCATGATTCCCGCCCCGGCGACCGCCGCGGGGTCGTCGTCGGACGCCCACGGCAGCCCGGTGTGCCCACCGGTGACAGGGTCCCCGGCGGCCACGGTCTGCCGCGAAGCCCAAGCGCGCAGTTCATCGAGCACATCGTCGGGGGCGCTACAGCCTGCCAGCCAGGAACCGGCCCAGACCGTGAGCGAGGCGCTTGGGGAACTCATGTATTCGAGGATAACTGGCTGGCTACTCCTGCTCGGTGACGAAATCGATCAGTCGTTCGACCGCGCCGATGAGGGGGGTTTCCAGGTCGCGGTAGGAGTTGACGGCGTTGTAGACGCGCCGCCACCCGTCCTGCGGGGTGCCCCAGCCGAGGCGTTGGCAGATGCCGGTCTTCCAGTCCTCGCCGCGGGGTACGTCCGGCCAGGCGCGGATGCCGACGGCTGTGGGTCGGACGGCCTGCCACACGTCGACGTAGGGGTGGCCGGTGACGAGGACGTGCGCGCCGAGGCCCTGGGTGAGGCCGGTTTCCTTGGAGCCGGTGACCAGGTGGTCGACGAGGACGCCGACGCGGTGGTTCGGGCCGGGCTGGAATTCGGCGAGTTTCGCGCCGAGGTGATCCAGGCCCTCGAGTTGTTCGACGACGACGCCTTCGACTCGGAGGTCGTGGCCCCACACGCGTTCGACGAGGGCGGCGTCGTGGATGCCTTCGACCCAGATGCGGCTGGCGCGGGCGACGCGCGCTTTCAGGCCTTCGACGCGGGTGGATCCGGAGGCGGATCGGGTGGATTTCGCGGGTACGGTGGCGGTCGGCTTGACCAGGGTGACCGCTTGGCCGTCGATGAGGAAGGCGGCTTCTCGCATCGCGAACAGTCGCACGCGTCCGGCGCGGTCCTCGAGTTTGACGAACTCTCCGTCGTAGCTGCGGTCGAAACCGACTACGGCGCCGCAGAATCCGGTGGCCGCGTCCTCGGCGACGAGGTCGCGTTCGGCGACCACGCGGGGCACTTCCCGCTTCTGTTTCCGTGCGTGCCCGGTGAAGATGTCGCCGTACTTCTGGTGCCCACTCACCGCGTCGAGGTTACCGGCGGCGGACGGGAATCCCGCTCGCGCCGCGCCCATTCCGGCGGTCGGGCGGCTGCTGGGCAGGTTGTGCACGGTTTCCGGTGATCGGTGTCCGATGTGCCCGGTCGCGGGGCTCGGAGTGATCACGAATATCAGCCGGGCCCCGCAAATACAGTTACTGTTGTGGCGTGGCCGCAATAGTTTGGCTGGTCGCGGGCATCCTGCTCGCGGCGGCCGAGATGCTCACGGGCACTCTTGTGCTGATCATGCTGGGGGTCGCCGCGCTGATCACGGCGGGCGTGAACGCGCTCACGGGGGCCCCGGTGCTGGTGGACGCGGTCGTGTTCGGTGTCACCTCGATCGCGCTGCTGGTGCTGGTGCGCCCATTCCTGTTGCGGCGCTACGCGACTCCGCCGCCGCATCAGACGGGGGTGGACGCTTTGCCGGGCAGGACCGCCAAGGTGCTCGAAACGGTCGACGAGCACGGTGGTCGCGTGAAGCTCGGCGGAGAGGTGTGGAGTGCGCGCCCGTACGACGCCTCGGAGACCTATCCCATCGGTTCGACCGTGTACGTCATGAGGATCGACGGCGCGCACGCCGTCGTCATGAAAGGGCAGTGATGGGTGTACTGATAGTCGCCGTCGTACTCATACTTCTGGTCGTCGTGGTGGTCTTCAAGTCGGTGGCGTTGGTGCCGCAGGCCGAGGCCGCCGTGATCGAGCGGCTGGGCCGCTATTCGCGGACCGTGTCCGGGCAGCTGACCTTCCTGGTGCCGTTCGCGGACCGGGTGCGCGCCAAGGTGGACCTACGCGAGCGGGTGGTGTCCTTCCCGCCGCAGCCGGTCATCACCAAGGACAACCTGACCGTGCAGATCGACTCGGTGGTGTATTTCCAGGTCACCAGCCCGCAGGCCGCCGTCTACGAGATCTCCAATTACATTGCCGCCGTTGAACAGTTGACGATCACCACGCTGCGCAACGTGGTCGGCGGCATGACCCTCGAGGAAACCCTCACCTCCCGCGACCAGATCAACGGTGAACTGCGCGGCGTCCTCGACGAGGCCACCGGCCGCTGGGGCCTGCGGGTGGCGCGCGTGGAACTGAAGGCGATCGATCCGCCGCCGTCGATTCAGGAATCGATGGAGAAGCAGATGAAGGCCGACCGCGAGAAGCGCGCCATCATCCTCACCGCCGAAGGCCAGCGCGAGGCGTCGATCAAGACGGCCGAGGGCCAGAAGCAGGCGCAGATCCTCGCCGCCGAGGGCTCGAAGCAGTCGATGATCCTGTCCGCCGAGGGTGAGCGGCAGTCCCGCATCCTGCGCGCCCAAGGCGAGCGGGCGGCCGCGTATCTCCAGGCACAGGGCCAGGCCAAGGCCATCGAGAAGGTGTTCGCCGCCATCAAGAACGGCAAGCCCACCCCCGAGCTGCTGGCCTACCAGTACATGCAGACCCTGCCGCAGGTCGCCAAGGGCGACGCCAACAAGGTGTGGCTGGTGCCGAGTGACTTCGGCAAGGCCCTCGAAGGGTTCGCGCGCGGTTTCGGCAAGCAGGGCGAGGACGGCGTGTTCCGCTACGAGCCGGCCCCTGACGGCGCGGAATCCGCGACCGAGGACGACTCCGACGAGGTCGCCGACTGGTTCGACACCGCGACCGACCCGGCCACCCAGCAGGCCGTGCGCGCCGCGGAGGCCGACGCGCGCACTCCGGTCGAGCCGATGAGCCTGCCGCCGACGGTCGCGCCGCAGCAGCTGCCGCACACCCAGCGTCCGGCTCCGCCCGTGCAGCCGCAGTACCGGCCGGAACCGCCGGACCAGCGCTGGCAGAACCCGCCGCAGCCGCCGCGCCCGCAGGGGCACTGACGGATTTCCCGGTCACGAAACCGAACGAGGCCCTCCCGGTAGCGCCGGGAGGGCCTCGTCGTCGGTCGAGGTCAGTTCGCGGAACCGTCGAACCGTTCCCCCGAGATCGACCGCGACGGCTCGCCGTCAACGCCGACGGGGACTTCACCTTCGAGGGTCGTGCGGTACAGCACTCGGGTCACGTCGAGATGGTCGAGGTCGCTGGGCGCGAGGTGCGCGGTGGCGCGGTTGTCCCAGAACGCGACGCTGTCCTTCTCCCACCGGAATCGGACCGTGTACGCGGGGTCGGCGATCTCGGCGTACAGCAGCTCGAGCAGCGCGTCGCTCTGCCGCGGGCTCAGTCCGATGATGCGGGTGGTGAAGCCGGGGTTCACGAACAGCACGCGTTCCCCGGTCACCGGGTGGACGCGGACCACCGGATGCTCGGTGACCAGCGGCGCCGCCGCGACGCGTTTGGCGTAGTCGCTGTCGGCGTCCCACACGGGCAGCTTGCCGCCGAACCGGTGCTCGGCGCGCAGCCCGTCGAGCAGCGTTTTGAGCGAATCCGGCAGTCCCGCATAGGCGGCCGCCAGATTGGTCCACTGGGTGTCGCCGCCGCGGTCGGGTGCGATCTCGGCCCGCAGCAGGGAGGCGGCGGGCGGGTTGATCAGCGGCGAGATATCGGTGTGCCACTGATTGGTGTAGCTGAATTTCTTCTTCCCGAAACGCTTTTCGTAGAGCCGGCTGTCGACGGCCAGGATCTCGGGGTGCTCGGTCGGGGCGTCGTCGTCATAGGGGTGCGACGGCGTGACCGCGCCGAAGCGCCGGGAGAAGGCGATCTGCTCGGCATGCCCGATGCGCTGATCACGGAAGAACAGCACCTTGTATTCGTGCAGTGCCGCGGTGAGGACCGCGATCTGCTCGT
This sequence comes from Nocardia sp. CA-145437, assembly GCF_050956485.1. Taxonomy (NCBI): domain Bacteria; kingdom Bacillati; phylum Actinomycetota; class Actinomycetes; order Mycobacteriales; family Nocardiaceae; genus Nocardia; species Nocardia sp. CA-145437. The sequence goes on from NZ_CP191204.1 coordinate 3,571,747, forward strand.
CGGTGAAGTCGTCGCGCAGGTCGATGCCGCTGATCTCGGCGCCGATGTGCCCGGCGACGGGAGTGATCTGGAAGGTGGCGACGGGGTTCTCGGTGACGGTGGTCATGAGGGTTTCCTTTCGGTGCTCAGGCGGTGGCCTGGGTGCGGACGGGAGTGAACTGGCTTTCCACCGCGTCGAGGCCGTAGTGGCCGCGCAGTGTGGTGGCGGTGTATTCGGTGCGGAACAGGCCGCGCTGCTGCAGGATCGGCACGACCTGGTCGACGAAGTCCTCGAGCCCGCCGGGCAGGTAGGGCGGCATGATGTTGAAGCCGTCGGCGGCGCCCTGCTCGAACCAGCTCTGTAGGTCGTCGGCGATCTGTTCGGGGGTGCCGGCGAGGGTGCGGTGGCCGCGGCCGCCGCCGAGCTTGCCGATGAGCTGGCGTACGGTCAGCTCCTCCTTCTCGGCGAGCTCCTTGACGAGGGTGAATCTGCTCTTGCCGCCTTCGATCTCGCTTTCCGGGGGCAGCGGCGGGAGCGGCGCGTCGAGGGCGTGCTCGGTGAGGTCGACGCCGAGCAGCGTCGACAGCTGCCGCAGCGCGTAGTCGGGGGAGATGAGGTCGGTGAATTCCTGTTCCAGCGCACGGGCTTCGGCCTCGGTGCCGGCGATGAACGGCACCAGACCGGGCAGCACTTTCAGGTCGTCGGCGGACCGCCCGTATTTGGGCAGCCGGGCCTTCAGGTCCCGGTAGAACGCCTGCCCCTCGGCGAGGGTGCGCTGGGCGGTGAACACGGCCTCGGCGTGGCGGGCCGCGAATTCCTTACCGCTCTCCGAGGATCCGGCCTGCACGAGCAGCGGCCGCCCCTGCGGGCTGCGCGGGGAGTTCAGCGGCCCGCGGACCCGGAATCGTTCGCCGCGGTAGTCGAGGGTGTGCACCTTGTCCGGGTCGGCGAAGACGCCGGTCTCCGGGTCGAGCACGACGGCGTCGGATTCCCAGCTGTCCCACAGCCGCACGGTCAGGTCGACGAACTCCTCGGCCCGCTCGTAGCGGCGGGCGTGTTCGGGGATGGCGTCGAAGCCGAAGTTGAACGCCTCGTCCTCGCTGCCGGAGGTGACGATGTTCCACCCTGCGCGTCCGCCGCTGATGTGGTCCAGGGAGGCGAATTTGCGGGCCAGGTTGAAGGGTTCGTTGTAGCTGGTCGAGGCGGTGGCGATGAGGCCCACGTGTTCGGTGGCGGTGGCGATGGCCGCGAGCAGGGTGACCGGTTCGAAGACGGCGAGGGCGTTGCGTTTGATGCGCGGCCCGACCGCGAGCCCGTCGGCGAAGAACACCGAGTCCAGTTTGCCGCGTTCGGCGATGCGGCCGAGCTCCTGGAAGTGCCCGACCTCGAGCACCTGGTGTTCGCGGGTGCGCGGATGCCGCCAGGCGGCCTCGTGGTGGCCGACGCCCATGAGGAAGGCGTTGAGATGGAAGGTCTTGCGGGGGTTGGGCATAGGGGAGTGATCCTTCGATGGTTTCAGTAATGGCGGCGGCTAGCGGTGCGCGCGCCAGCGGGAGAGCCGTCGCTCGATGGCCACGAGCACGCCGTTGTAGGTGAGCCCGACCACGGCGATGGCGACGATCCCGGCGTACATGTCCGGAATCTGGAAGTTCTGCTGGGCGGCGGTGATCAGGTACCCGAGCCCGGCGCGGGCCCCGAACATCTCCGCGGCGATGAGCACCAGGATCGAGCCCGAAGCCGCCATCCGGATACCGGTGAAGATGGACGGCACGGCCGCGGGCAGGATCACCTTCTGGAACAGTCGGAGCGGTGAGAAGCCGAGTGAGACGGCCGATTTCACGAGCAGCGGGTCCACGGTCCGCACGCCGCTGATGGTGTTGAGCAGGATCGGGAAGAATCCGGCGTACACCACGAGCGCGATCTTCGAGGTCTCGCCGATGCCGAGGATCAGGATGAACACCGGCAGCAAGGCGAGGGCGGCGGTATTGCGGAACAGTTCCAGCACCGGGTTCAGGAATTCCGCGACCGGCCGGTACCAGGCGATCGCCACACCGACCGGAATCGCGGTCACCAGTGCGATGGCGAAGCCGATGAGCGAGCGGGTCAGGCTGGTGGACACGTGTTCCCAGAGCTGACCGTTGCGGATCAGTTCGAGCCCGGCGCTGACCACCGTGGAGAACGGCGGCAGGAAGACCTCGTCGACGAGACCCAGTCGTGGCGCGGCCTCCCACACCGCGAGGAATGCCGCGATCACCACGGCCGGTTTGCCGATCCGCCAGCCGATGCGGGCGAGCGCGGGCAGGACCGAGGAGGCCCGGCTCGGTCGCGGCGCCGCGCGATCGGCGGCGGTGCGGGACGGGATCTCGACGGGTGCGTCGACCAGGTGCACAGCGCTAGACATGGGAATTCCTCCGATCGGCGGTGAGCGCGGCCTGCTCGAGGTCCTGGGCCCGCGCGACCTCGTCGTGCAGCAGCGACCACACGTGGTGGCGCAGTTCGCGGAACCGTTCACTGGACCGGATATCCGGGTCGGCGGCCCGGTCCAGGTCGATGTCGACCACGGCCTTGATCCGCCCGGGTCGCGAGGTCAGCACCGCGACGCGCTGCCCCAGGTAGACGGCTTCGTCGATGCCGTGGGTGATGAACAGCACCGTCTTGCCGGTGGCCCGCCAGATCCGTAACAGCTCGTCCTGCAACGACTCCCGGGTCTGGGCGTCGAGCGCGGCGAACGGCTCGTCCATCAGCAGCACTTCCGGATCGAAGGCCAGGCTGCGGGCGATGGCGACGCGCTGTTTCATGCCGCCGGACAATTCGTGCGGGTACCGGTTGCCGAAGCCGGCCAGTCCGACCAGTTCCAGGTAGTGCTCGGCGATTCCCTTGCGGGCGCGACGGGCAATGCCCTTGGCCTCCAACCCGAATTCGATATTGGCCCGCGCCGTGCGCCACGGCAGCAGCGCGTACTGCTGGAACACGATGCCGCGATCGAGTCCGGGCCCGGTGACGGGCGCGCCGTCGAGCAGGATCTGCCCGGCGGTCGGCCGGTCCAGCCCGCCGAGCAGATCCAGCAGCGTGGATTTGCCCGAACCGCTGGGCCCGACCAGGACCAGGAACTCACCGTCGCGAACATCGACGGAGATGTCGGAGAGCGCGGTCAGCGGCTCCCGCTCACCCCGCACGGGGAATTCCTTCCGGACGCCCGAGAGCGCGAGTTTCACCGCGGCGGTGCTCATTTGGCCACCGCCTCGCCGCTCGGGCCGCCGGTCGCCGGGTACTTCCCGTTGGCGTACGGGTTGTCCTTGTTGGTGTAGAGGTCCTTGGCGGAGAGCTTGCCCGCAGGCAGTTCGCCGTTGCGGACCAGCCAGTCGATCCAGATCTGCAGCTCCCGTTCGGCGACCACGCCGCCGGGGACCGGGACGCCGGAGCTCTTGTAGTACTGCAGCAGCGAGGTGTTCTCGTTGCGCCCGCGCTTGTGGATGATGTCGGCGAACCGGGCCACCACCTCGTCCCGCGGGGTCACCTGCAGCCATCGGGTGGCGCGTGCGGTGCCCTGGACGAAGTCGGCCACCGCGTCGGCGTGCGACTTCAGGTAGTCGTTGCGGAAGACGTAGGTGCCGTAGTCGAATTGGCCGAACAGATCCTTGTCGGTGTACAGCGGATGGATGCCGCCGCGCCCGATGGCGGTGTCGCGGAAGACGCCGCCGAGCGCGGCCACGTCGATCTGCCCGTTGCGCAGCGCGTCCTCGGTATTGGCGGGCGGCAGCACGACGAGCTGCACCTGCTTGATCTCGGCGTCACTGAGCCCTTGATCGTGCAGCCATTGGCGGGTGATGAACTCGTGGTGCGCGCCCAGGGTGTTGACGCCGACCTTCTTGCCGATGAGGTCGCGCGCCGAGGTGATGCGGGAGTCGTCGCGCACGAAGTAGCCGGTGAAGTTGAGTTCGTCCGCGCCGTAGGAGCTGAGCACCGAGGTGACGGGCGCGCCGCCCGCGATGAGCTTGATGACCGCGCCGTTGAAGGCGCTGCCGAATTCGACCTGTTTGGTGGCGGCGGCCTGGATATTGGCCGGGCCGGAGGTGGTGTCGCCCTCCCAGTGCAGGTCGATCTTGGTGAAGTAGCCGAGGTCGGCCGCGAGTTCGAAGGCCGTGACCTGGCCGGTGCTGCCCTGATAGCGGACGACGGTCCTACCGTCGGCGGTCGTGCCCGCGTCGGTCTCGGCGCAGCCGGTGAGCAGGACCGCCGCGCTGGTGACCGCGATCGCGGCGGCGACCGCACGTCGCACCCGCGCGGGGCGGAGAGAGAAGGCCATGGGGATGTCTTTCGGTGAGTGTGTCCGTCGCGGAATGGGTTTCGTGGCGGGGACGACAACAGAGCCGCATGGGGGTTCCTCTTCGGGGGTGGGGACGGTCGATCGGAGTGCTCACATGCTGCGATGGCCGGGAGGCCCCGGCAACCGCCATTTCACGATGTGGAAATCAGCGTGAGCGAAATTCGGCGGCGGAAAGCGTTGCGTCGCCGGTGTTTTGGAACAGCGGCGCGATCCGGCCCGCCGCGATGCGCATGGCCGGGACGACGGCGCGGATGAGCTCGCCATCCAGGCGCGCCGAGCGGGCCTGCACCGCCAGCGCGCCCCGCACCTGCCGGTGCGGTCCGACGATCGGTACCGCGAGCGCGCGGATCGGATCGTCGGTCTCGATGAGCTCGCTGGCGAACCCCCGGTGCCGGACCCGGTCGAGGTCGACATCGGCCGCGGCCCGGCCGGCGGAGTAGGCGAGCAACGCGTGGCCCGTCGCGCTGGCGTGCAGCGACTGCCGGGCCCGCGGCACCTGATGGTGGCAGAAGTGGACGGGCGGGCGGGCCTGGAACACCGTGACCGCGTCATCGGCCTCGGGCACGCTCACGCTCACCGTGATGCGGATGCCCGCCGCCAGCGCGTACAGGTGCGGTGCGATCGAGTCCAGGCCCAGCCGTGCCAGCGCGGGCCGGGCCAGTGTGGCCAGCCCCTGTCCGACGCGATACCGGTCGGTGGCCGGGTCCTGCTCGAGCAGCCCGCCTCGGACCAGCGCCTGGGCCAGCCGGTGCGTCGTGCTGACCGGCAGCGCGGCCCGGTGGGCGAGTTCGCTCAGCGACAGCTCGGGATCGTCGCCCTCGAGGCAGTTCAGGACGTGGATCGCGCGGTCGACAGCGCGGGCTCCGGACCGGGGTTCATCGATGGCGGCCATGGTTCCTCCTGGGGGACCCGAAACGACGTTCCAGGCACTATCCCGAGTGCTCTGACCTGGGGCAACGGTTGTGCGCACCGCGATCCGAGCCGGTCGGCCCGCGTTTCCGCGCGCGCATCGTTTTGTGTCGCGTTTGTATTACGCGATGGGGGTCACCTTTTATGCGTGACCTCGCTCACAAATTCACGGCTGAATTCCAGAAATGTCATTCTCCGACACTCCGCGACGAACTGCGTAAACCACATAAAGTACGGTCGCAATCGTTTCGTCAACTGCTCGTGATCGATACGTGATTTGCGGAGATCTTTCCGTTACCGTCGCTAGCGGCTCGGAGAAACCCGGGCTCCAGCTCGAATCGACGAACACCGGCAACTCCGTCCCGCGATTCGAGAGCAACCGATACCCCTGGGGACGGGGACCCGCAGCGAGCAGCACGGGCCGGTGGGAGCGGGGCAAGGAAACAAACTTATGCATCGCAACCGGAAGCTCACCACCCGCACTCGTATCGCCGCCGCCACCGCGGCCGTGGGCGCGCTCGTGTCCGTCCCGTTCGCGCTGTCGACGGCGACCGCCTCGGCCGCCTCGGGCAACTGGGATGCTGTCGCGCAGTGCGAGAGCAGTGGCAACTGGGCCGCCAACACCGGCAACGGTTTCTACGGCGGCCTGCAGTTCACCCAGAGCACCTGGAACGCCTACGGTGGCGCGGGCAGTGCCGCCAACGCCAGCCGTGAGGAGCAGATCCGCGTCGCGGAGAACGTGCTCGCCGGCCAGGGCCGGGGCGCCTGGCCCGTGTGCGGCGCCTACCTGTAATAGGCGTTCCGCTCAGTCGGAATTCACAATGGCTCGTGCCGCAACGATGCGGCACGAGCCATTGTCGTATTTCATGCAATCACGCATGGGCTTCGTAGATCGCCTGCGCCAATTCGATCTCGAGGGCCTGGAATTCGGGCTTCGCGGTGACAGCTAACTCCCGGACACCGTGCTTGTCGTCGCCGGGCAGGGTGATGGCCCGGTCCGCGATGACGCGCCCCGGCCGGGCGCTCATGACCAGGACCCGGGTGGACAGGAATACCGCTTCCTCCACCGAATGGGTCACGAACACAATGGTTTTCCCGGCTTCGCGCCACAGTCGCAGCAACTCCACCTGCAACCGCTCGCGGGTCAGTTGATCCAGCGCGCCGAACGGCTCGTCCATGAGGATGATGCGCGGATCGTTGGCCAGCACCCGCGCGATCTGCGCCCGCTGCTGCATCCCGCCGGACAGCTCGTAGGGCCGCTTGCCGCCGACGTCACCGAGCCCGACCAGCTCGAGTAGCCGATCCGCCGCGACCCGGCGCGCCTTCTTGTCCACGCCACGGCACTTCGGGCCGAACTCGACATTGCCGCGGACGCTGAGCCACGGATAGAGGGTGGGCGACTGGAAGACGACGCCGCGTTCCGGGCTCGGCCCGTCGATGCGGTCCTGGCCGACCAGTAGGGTGCCGGTGCTGGGTTCGAGGAACCCGCCGAGCAGTTGCAGCAGCGTGGTCTTGCCGCAACCGGACGGCCCGACGATGCTCACGAACTCGCCGGGCTCGATGACCAGATCGGTGGGGGACAGCGCGACGGTGCTGCCGGTCGGGGTGTCGTAGGTCTTGGAGACCTCCGTCAGCACCACCCGGTCGCGCTGGTCGAGCGCCGTCGTCATTTCGCACTGACCTTGGTGGCCGCCGCCGCGTAGACCGCTCCTGCGTACGCCTCCGGCGCCGCCAGGCCCTGGATCTCGCCCTGGCTCAACAGGAACTCGGCCGAGGCCTTCAGGTCCGCGCCCAGCTGCTCGCCCAGGTAGGCCGGACCGGCCTGGGCCGCGGCGTCGAGGTAGGTGGGTTTGCCGGCCTTGGCGGTCTCGGCGGCGGTGGTGACCACATGTCCGTTCTTGACCAGCTCCGACAGTGTCGGCTCCCAGACGAACGCCGCGTCGATATCGCCGCCACGCCAGGCCGCGGCGATGGCATCGGGCTGCATGTTCACCAGCGTCACGTCGCGCTCGACCCCGGCGGCGGTGAGCGCCGCGAGCAGGGGGACGCCGCGCGCACGGCGAGACCGCGAATCGGTCCGGCGGGCAGGGTGATTCGGGTCCGGTCTGCGGAGGCGGTCGTGGATCGGGTCGCGCCGATACTGATCATGCGGGTGTTCCGGGCACGTGGTGGGGACTCACGTGGGTGCGCCTCTCTATCCGACGGGTGGGCCTGCGGTGCCGGTGCGAGACCGAAACCGTCCGGCCCGATCCTGTCGAGGTGGCGTCGCGGCGAACAGCACCAGGATCAGCGTGATTCTGAAACCGGCTCCGCCAGCGGCCGGGTGGGAACCGTCGCGGTGAGCCGGGTGCCCGTGCCGGGGCGGGAATCGACGCGCATGCTGCCGCCGATGACCGCGAGCCGGTCGCGCATGTTCGTCAGCCCGGTGCCGTCGGTGGCGCGATCGGGGTCGAACCCGCGGCCGGTGTCGGTGACGGTGACCACCAGGCCGGTGTCGCTCTGGTGTGCGGCGATGGTGACGGTGGCGGTGGGCCCGCCGTGTTTGGCGCTGTTCTGCAGCGCTTCCAGACAGCAGTAGTAGAGCGCTGTCTCGATGTCCGGCCGATACCGCCCGATCCGGTCGGTGCGCACCCGCACGGGAATGGGGGAGCGGGCGGCCGCGGCGGGGAGAGCGCCCGGCAGACCTTCGCGGGCCAGCAGCGGCGGGTAGATGCCCTGGGCGAGGCGGCGGATCTCGGCGATGGCGGTTTGCAGCAGTTCGCCTGCCTCCCCGATCAATCCGACGCCGGCGACCGGATCGGTGGTCACGGTCTGGCGGGCCAGCTGCAGCGTGATCGCCACCGCGACCAGCTGTTGCTGCGCCCCGTCGTGCAGATCCTGTTCCAGCCGCCGCCGTTCGGCATCGGTGGCCGCCACCAGGCGGGCGCGGGAGGACGTGAGCTGGTCGGCGCGTTCGGCGAGCAGCCGCTGCGAGGAGCGCAGCGCGTCGGCATTGCGGCGCGCGATCACCGCCATATCGCCCAGGGTGGCCGCGGTGTGCCAGACCACCAGCAGGATCGGCACGGTCACGGCCGGAAACCCGATGGTGGCAAGGTATTTGGCGACCATCGGCGCGACGACCGAGGCGACCACCGGCAGCGCGAGCGCCGCGCACCCGAAGGTGGTGGCCAGGGTCGCGAGGCAGTACAGCAGCAGGCGGCGGCGCTGCACATACGGGATCGCGCTGATGGCCGGGATGATCGCGGCTACCACGTGCAAGGGCAGGGTGAACGGCGACAGCCACGACGCGGCCAGCGCTCCGGTCCAGATGCACACGGAGAGCGTGGCGATGGCCATTTCGAACGCGCCCCGCGCCGCGATCCGCAGCGCCACCGAGAAGACCACGCATTCGACGACGAGCAGCGCCAGCATCGCGAACACCCAGATCGTCGGCCGCCCGATCGCCACGGCCACGGTCAGTCCGAGTAACACGCCGTTCGCGATCAGCAGCGCGACGATGAGCTGCCGCAACCGGATCCGGGCCAGAACGTCGGTGCCGTCGGAGTCCACGCCGCCACCCGGGTTCGACCCGCCGGTGTTCAGGGCGGTGTGAGCCCGCTCCAGATGCTGCGCAGCAACTGCGGGCTCAGCGTCTCCTTGTGTACGTAACCTGCTGCGCCGCACCGGTATACCTCGTGGGGGAGATCGGATGTGTCATAGGTCGACATGAGCAGCACCGCCACGCCGGGATGCGCCTGCCGCAGCCGCCGGGTGGCCTCGATACCGCCCATGCCGGGCATGTGGATGTCCATCAGCACCAGGCCGGCGCCCGCGCCGCGGGTCAGTTCGAGGGCCGCCTCGCCGCTGTCGGCCTCGCCCGCCAGCACGAACCCGGCGCTCGCGGCCACCATCGCCGCGGCCGCGCGCCGGAAAGCGGGCCCGTCGTCGACGATCCACACCAGCACCTGCTCGGTCATGTGCGCCCCGGCTCGGTCATGAATGTCATGGTGCGACGCGGACCGGGCCTCGGGAAAGGGTGCAGGCACCCCTACCCGGGGTGCGCGGCCAGATACAGCAGCACCGCGGTGACCCGCTGGTCCAGGGTGGGATCGGAGGTGAGTCCGAACTTCGCGAAGATCGAGTTGATGTGCTTCTCGACCGCGCGTTGCGACAGCGAAAGCCGCTGCGCCACCACCCGATTGCTGCCGCCGCCCGCGATCTCGGCGAGCACCTGCCGTTCCCGGGCGGTGAGGCGGCCGACCAGTTCGTCTTCGCGGCGGCGCGACAACAGCGTCTGCACGATCACCGGGTCCAGCACCGACCCGCCGCCCGCGACCACGTGCACCGCGCTCAGCAGCTGGTCGACATGCGCGATGTGCTCCTTGAGCAGGTACCCGCGCCCGGCGGACCCGCCATCGAGCAGCCCGGTCGCGTACCGGGGTTCGGCGTAGTGGGACAGGGCGATGACGCCGGTGCGCCGCCCGGTGGCGCGCAGCTGCCGGGCCAGCCGGATCCCCTCGTCGGTCCCGGTGGGCGGCATGCGGATATCGGTGATCAGCACATCGGGTTCGTGCCGGTGCACCAGTGCGGCGGTGGCGTCGAAATCGGTGGCGGTGCCGACCACTTCGATGCTGCCGTCGGTGGCCAGTACCCGCAGTACCCCGTCGCGGATCAGCATCGAGTCCTCGGCCACCACAACCGTGACCGCTGTACTACTCACAGTGTCCAAGGATCCTCCGACCGTGGCCCCCGCGCACGGGTACCGCGCTACCCGATCACGCCGACGCGGATCCGCACGCGCCAATCCCGGTGTGCCCCTTGCCCGCGAGGGGGTGCAGGCACCACGTTGATCAGTGGTATCGGCAGGCTGCCCGGGGCAGGCGCGGCGGCCGACCATGGAAGGCGCGAGGACGGTGGGGAGGAGGGGACCCCACCGTCCTCGCGCGGATCACGCCGGTGGCCGGTGGACTGTGAGCAGGTGGGGGCAGGTTGGTAGCGTGGTCGCAGGAAAACGATCGGTTGATCGGTTATGAGCTGAGCCCGGAGGAGAGTGTCGTGACGGCCGTACGGCGGACTCAGGCCCAGCGGCGCGCCGAGACGCGAGAGGCGCTGATCGAGGCCACCATTCGGGCGATCGTCGAGAAGGGCTACTCCAAGCTCACGGTCAACGAGGTGTGCCGCCGCGCCGGCGTCTCGCACGGCGGACTGTTCGGCCGGTTCGACTCGCTGTTCGACCTGGTGGCCGCCGCCGCGGGCGAGGTCGGCCGCCGCCAGATCGAGCGCTTCGGCGCGAACGTCGCCGAGCTGCCCGATCCGCGCGACGTCGACGCGGTGCTCGCGATCTGGCTCGACGCCGCCCGCGACCCGATCAATACGGTGTGGCTGGAGCTGACCATCGCGGCCCGCACCGATGAGCAACTGCGCGAACACCTCTCGGTGGTCCGCGACGAGTACGCCGTGGCCCTGCTCTCCGGCGGCGGCCTGCCCGCCACCCGCGGACTCACCCCCGAACAGAACCTGGCCCTGGGCTCGATCGTGGTGTTCTGTTTCGACGGCTTCGCCATCCATACCGGCACCTTCCCGCAGCCGGAGCTGGATGCCATGCGCCTGGCCGCCCTGACCACCATGGTCCGGCAGTACCTGGACACCCACCTCGTATCCGACCGGGCCGCAACCCCAGACTGACCGGTCCCCGGGTCAGCGACCCACGCCGGTCGGGTCTGCCTGGCCGACCGTCATGCGGGCATCCACGACCAGGCCGATCACACCCACCGCCAGGCAGGCGACGGTCACGATGATCTGGGCGGGGGAGGTCCGATTGGTCAGCGCGTCGCCGAGCAGCACGGTCCCCACCGTGCCGGGGATGATGCCGAGGAAGGTGGCGGCGAGGTAGGGCGTGAACCGGATGGAAGACAGTGCCGCGCAATAATTCACGATCGAGAACGGCGCGAAGGCGATGAGCCGCAACGATCCGATCGCCAGCCAGCCCCGCCGCGCGAGCCGTGCGTCCACCGCCTGCACCGTCGGATGGGTGAGCCGGGCGCGAACTCGCTCGTGATCGAGCGCGCGCACCAGCCACAATGCCAGCACCGCGCTCAGGGTGGTGGCGGTGATGGCGAGCGTCAGCCCCTCGGCCGACCCGAACAGCATCCCCGCGCTGAGCGTGAAAATCGTTCGAGGGAACGGGGCGACGCACACGAGTGTGTGCACGGCGAAGAACACCAGCGGCAGCATGGGCCCGACCGAGTCGGCCCACTGCCGGATCTGCTGGGGTGCCGGATGCGGCGCGAAGGCCGCGAGCGCGAAGAGTAGTCCGCAGCCGATCAGCAAGGCCAGGGTGCGGGGTTGGCGCAGGCGGCTGAGCAGCCCGGATACGCGCTCGAGCGGGGAGCTCACGGTTGTTGGCACCGCGCCAGGTTACCCGCTGGTAGCGAGACTCCGGAGACGGCAATCACGGGGGTGCCGCTAGCATCAGGGGAAAGACGAGGAATGCTCGTTAACCAAAGTGACCGTTGATCTGCGCGTATGCCGGCCCAACGGGCACCGCGGTCAGGGAGTGGAAGAAGGAACAGCAGCTATGCCGATTGCTTCCGACTCGGACACCGATCCGGTGCCCGAGTATGCCGCCTGGCGCAAGGGTGTCGCCGGGGTGCTGGCGAAGGCCCGCAGGGTGGATGCGAGCGAACTGCCGGACGAGCCGGAGAAGCTGCTCGCGGTCACGACCTATGACGGTCTCACCGTCAACCCGCTCTACACGCGCCGGGACGAACTGCCCGAGCAGCCGCTGCCCGGGCAGTTCCCCTACGTGCGCGGTGGCGACGCCACCCGCGACGTGCACCGCGGCTGGTTCGTGAGCCAGAAGTTCGCCGGTGCGGACGCGAAGGCCGTCAACGCCGACATCCTCTTCGCGCTGGACAACGGTGTGAGCGCCGTGCAGCTGGGCGTCGCCGAGCGTGGCGTCCCGGTCGAGGGCCTGGCCACCGCGCTGAAGGGCCTGCTGTTCGAGCTGGCCCCGCTCACCCTGGACGCCGGTCCGGCCGCCAATGAGGCCGCCGCCCAGCTGTTCTCGGTGCTCGACGCCTACGCCGCGGCCAACGCGACCACGGTGCCGAACCGTGCCGACATCCGCGTCTCGCTGGGCGCGACCCCGCTGACGAGCCTGTTCGCGGGCACCTCCGCCATCGACCTGGACGGCGCGGTCGCGCTGGCCCAGCAGGCGGTGGCCCGGCCGGAGACCATCCGCGCGATCACCGTGTGCGGCGTGGCCTTCCACAACGCGGGCGCCTCCGACGCGCAGGAGCTGGGTGCGGCCGTGGCCGCGGGCCTGGAGTACCTGCGCTCGCTCACCGACGCCGGCGCCGACATCGTGGATGCGCTGGGGCAGCTGGAGTTCCGCTTCGCCGCCACCGACGACCAGTTCGAGACGGTCGCGAAGTTCCGCGCCGCCCGCAAGCTCTGGGCCCGCGTGGCTCACGTCTGCGGCGCTCCGTCCGCCGGCAACGCGCCGCAGCAGGCCGTGACCTCCGCGGCCATGATGAGCCAGCGCGACCCGTGGGTGAACATGCTGCGCACCACGCTCGCCGCGTTCGGCGCGGGCGTCGGCGGCGCCGACATCGTCACCGTGCTGCCCTTCGACGCCGCCCTGCCCGCCGGGGAACTCGAGGTGTCGCAGGCGTTCTCCGAGCGCATGGCCCGCAACACCCAGCTGCTGCTGCTCGAGGAATCCCGCCTCGGCCACGTGCAGGACCCGGGCGCGGGCTCCTGGTACGTGGAGTCGCTCACCGATGAGCTCGCCGCCAAGGCGTGGGAGTTCATGCAGGAGATCGAGGCCGCCGGCGGTTACCTGGCCGCGCTGCAGGCGGGTCTGCTCGCCGAGCGCATCGGCGAGACCAAGGCCGAGCGCGATTCCGATGTGGCGCACCGCAAGACGGCCGTCACCGGTGTCAACGAGTTCCCGAACCTGGGTGAGAAGCCGCTGTCGGAGGCCGCGCGCGCCACGGAGTCCTCGGCCCGCTACGGCGCCGCCTTCGAGGCGCTGCGCAACCGCTCCGACGCCTACCTGGCCGCCAACGGCGCGCGCCCGCGGGTGCGCCTGGTTCCGCTGGGCCCGGTGTCGGAGAACAATGTTCGTGTCACCTTCTCCACCAACCTGCTGGCCTCCGGCGGCATCGAGGCGGTCACCGAGGCCGGTCCGTCGATCGCGGTGCTGTGCGGTTCGGACAAGCGGTACGGCACCGACGCGGCCGCGGCGGTGGAGGAATTGCGGGCGGCCGGTGTCACCACCGTGCTGCTGGCCGGACCCGAGAAGGCGGTCGCGGACCTGACCGGCGCCCAGCGCCCCGACGGTTTCGTGACCGCGCGCATGGATGCGGTGGCGGCTCTGTCCGGTCTGCTGGAGAAGCTGGGAGCGTAGAGATGAGCGATATCAAGCACCGGATCGGCAATTTCGCCGAAGTACCGCTGACCGAGGGCGACACCGCCCCCGCCGAGGTCAGCGCCGCGCAGGTCGAGGAGTTCGTCAAGACCGCCGCGACCGCCAATCACTATGCGCCCGAACAGCTCACCTGGTCGACCCCCGAGGGCATCGACGTGCCGCCGGTGTTCACCAAGGCCGACCGGGACGCCATCGTGGCCGAGGGCTACCCCCTGGACAGCGTGCCGGGTATCGCGCCGTTCGTGCGCGGTCCCTACCCGACCATGTACGTGAACCAGCCGTGGACCATCCGCCAGTACGCGGGCTTCTCCACCGCCGCGGACTCCAACGCCTTCTACCGCCGCAACCTGCAGTCGGGTCAGAAGGGCCTGTCGGTCGCCTTCGACCTGGCGACCCACCGCGGCTACGACTCGGACCACCCGCGCGTCACCGGTGACGTCGGCATGGCCGGTGTCGCCATCGACTCCATCCTCGACATGCGGGAACTGTTCGATCAGATTCCGCTGGACCAGGTTTCGGTGTCGATGACCATGAACGGCGCGGTGCTGCCGATCCTGGCGCTCTACGTCGTCGCCGCCGAGGAGCAGGGCGTCGCGCCCGAGCAGCTGGCCGGAACCATTCAGAACGACATTCTGAAGGAGTTCATGGTCCGCAACACCTACATCTACCCGCCCAAGCCCTCGATGCGGATCATTTCCGACATCTTCGCCTACACCTCCGCGAAGATGCCGAAGTTCAACTCGATCTCCATCTCCGGCTACCACATCCAGGAAGCCGGCGCGACCGCCGACCTGGAGCTGGCCTACACCCTCGCCGACGGCGTGGAGTACATCAAGGCCGGTCTGGACGCGGGCATGGAGGTCGACAAGTTCGCGCCGCGACTGTCGTTCTTCTGGGCCATCGGCATGAACTTCTTCATGGAGGTCGCGAAACTCCGTGCGGGCCGCCTGCTCTGGAACGAGCTGGTCGCCAAGTTCGAGCCGAAGAACTCGAAGTCGCTCGCGCTGCGCACCCACTCGCAGACCTCGGGCTGGTCGCTGACCGCGCAGGACGTGTTCAACAACGTCGCGCGCACCTGCGTGGAGGCCATGGCCGCCACCCAGGGCCACACCCAGTCGCTGCACACCAACGCCCTCGACGAGGCGCTGGCCCTGCCGACCGACTTCTCCGCCCGCATCGCCCGCAACACCCAGCTGCTGATCCAGCAGGAGTCCAACACCACCCGTCCGGCCGACCCGTGGGGCGGCTCGTACTACGTGGAGTGGCTGACCCACCAGCTGGCCGAGCGCGCCCGCGCCCACATCGCCGAGATCGAGGCGCACGGCGGTATGGCGCAGGCGATTTCGGAGGGCATCCCGAAGCTGCGCATCGAGGAGGCCGCGGCTCGCACGCAGGCCCGTATCGACACCGGTCAGCAGCCGGTGATCGGCGTCAACAAGTACCTGGTCGAGGAAGACACCCCGATCGAGGTCCTCAAGGTCGAGAACTCGCGCGTGCGCGCCGAGCAGAACGCCAAGCTGGAAAAGCTGCGCGCCGAACGTGATTCGGCCGCGGTCGAGCAGGCGCTGGCCGAGCTCACCCGCGCGGCCGCCTCGACCGAGGGCGGCATGGAGAACAACCTGATGGCCCTGGCCATCGCGGCGGCCCGCGCCAAGGCCACCGTCGGTGAGATCTCCGATGCCCTGGAGAAGGTCTACGGCCGCCATCAGGCCGAAATCCGTACGCTCTCCGGCGTTTACCGGGAGGAGGCGGGCAAGGTGACCAATATCAGCAAGGCCATCGAACTGGTCGAGGAGTTCGCCGAAGCCGAGGGCCGTCGCCCCCGCATCCTGATCGCCAAGATGGGTCAGGACGGCCACGACCGCGGGCAGAAGGTGATCGCGACCGCCTTCGCCGACCTCGGCATGGACGTCGACGTGGGCCCGCTGTTCCAGACCCCCGAAGAGGTGGCGCAGCAGGCGGCCGACAACGACGTGCACGTCGTCGGCGTCTCGTCGCTGGCCGCAGGCCACCTCACGCTGGTGCCCGCCCTGCGGCAGGCACTGGCCGATGTCGGTCGCCCCGACATCATGGTCACCGTCGGCGGCGTCATCCCGCCCGGTGACTACGACGAGCTGTACGCCGCGGGTGCCGCGGGCATCTTCGGCCCCGGCACCATCATCGCCGACGCCGCGATCGACCTGATCGGGAAGCTGGCCGCACAGCTGGGCCACGAGATCGGCAGCGGCGCAACGGAATGAGCGACGCCGCACGCGCGACCGGGGGTGGCGAGAACCACCCCCGGCTCGGCACCACCGCCGGTGTCGGGGTCCCCGGACCCGGCCCCGGCGTCCGGCCCGCCACCCCGGTGGCGCGCCGGGTGATCGACGTCGACCAGCTGGCCGCGCAGGTGCGGGCGGGGGAGCGGGCCGGACTGGCCCGCGCCATCACCCTGGTCGAATCCACCCGGAGCGACCATCGGGAACTGGCTCAGCAGCTGCTGCTGAAGCTGACTCCCGACGCGGGCAAGGCGCTGTCCAATCGCGTGGGCATCACCGGCGTTCCGGGCGTCGGCAAGTCGACGTTCATCGACGCGCTCGGCATGTACCTGATCGGCCAGGGCCATCGGGTGGCGGTGCTGGCCGTCGACCCGTCCTCGACCTTGACCGGCGGCTCGATCCTGGGTGACAAGACCCGGATGGAACGGCTGTCGGTGCAGCGCGATGCGTTCATCCGGCCCTCGCCGACCGCGGGCACGCTCGGCGGCGTCGCGAAGGCGACCCGCGAGACCATCGTGCTTCTCGAAGCCGCGGGCTACGACGTCATCCTGGTGGAGACCGTCGGCGTCGGCCAGTCCGAGGTCACCGTCGCCAATATGGTCGACGTCTTCTGCTTCCTCACCCTGGCCCGCACCGGCGACCAGCTGCAGGGCATCAAGAAGGGCGTGCTCGAACTCGCCGACCTGGTGGCCGTGAACAAGGCCGACGGCCGTCACGAGCTCGAGGCCAAGGCCGCCGCCCGCGAACTCCAGGGCGCCATGCGGCTCGTGCATCCGCGCGAATCGCTGTGGCGGCCACCGGTTCTCACCATGTCCGGCCTCAACGGCACCGGCCTGGACACGTTCTGGGACGCGGTGCTCACCCACCGCCGGGTGCTGACCGAGGCGGGGGAGTTCGCCGAGAAGCGCCGCCGCCAGCAGGTCGACTGGACCTGGACCATGGTGCACGACAACCTGCTGCGCCGCCTGTCCGACAACCCGGCCGTCAAGGCGTTGAAGGCCCCGGTCGAGAAGCAGATCCGCGACGGCTCCCTCACCCCGGCGCTGGCCGCCGAGGAGATCCTGTGGGCCTTCGACGAACGGCCCTGACCGCCATGACCATCCGGATCCGCCCCGGTCTCGCCTCCGACGCGGGCGCGGTCGCCACGCTGCACACCGCCAGCTGGCGCACCGCCTACGTCGGGATCATGCCCGGGGCGTATCTGGACGGGGCGCTGGCCGATGACCACCAAGCCATGTGGCTGTCCCGGCTGACCGCGGAGGTCGCGCCCGGCAGCCTCTTCGTCGCCGAATCCGGCTCGGAACTGCTGGGATTCATCTATCTGGCGCCGCAACCGGACGGTCGCGTTCTGATCGACAATCTGCACGTCAGCCCGGCCCGCAAGCGTGGCGGCATCGGGACACGACTCCTGCGGCACGGATTCGAGTGGGCCGCCGCCCAATTCCCCGGCCACCCGGTGTACCTGGAAGTGCTGGAAGGCAATACGGCCGCCATCGCGTTCTACGAACGCCATGGCGGCCGGGCCGGTGCGCCGCGGACCTACCGCTTCCCGCAGGGCTTCGAGGTCCAGGATCTCGAAATCACCTGGCCTGTCACGCCCGCCGGCTAGACCCCGAGGGCGCCGGCGATCAGCGGCCAGGAATCGTGCACGTCATCCTGCCAATACGGCCAGGCGTGCGTGCCGTTCCGGTAGGCGACCTGCGCCGGAATCCCCAGCTCCCCGAGCCGGCTGACCAGGGAGTCCGTGCAGCTGCGGACGACCGTCTCCATGGCCCCGCCCACCGCCATGCGATCGGCCAGCGTGGCCACGTTCCCGCCGATGCTCGGATCCGCGAGGGAATCGTGCACGCCCGATGCGCCATTGCCCGCCGAGATGTAGAGCGCCACCCCGCGTAACTGGTCCGCGTTGATCACCGGATCGTGGGCGTCCCAGGCCGGATTGTTGTCGGGCCCCCACATGTTGGCGGCGTTCGCCCGGAACAGGCTGAGTTCGGTGCGCACGAAATTGCGGGCCATCGCGTCGGTGGTGCGCGGGCAGCCGCTGAAGGCCCCCACGGCCTGGTACATGCCGGGCGCTTCGATGGCGAGATTCAGCGCCGAGGTCGCGGACATCGACGCGCCCGCGATCGCGTTGCGCCCGGTCATCTGGAAGTGGGATTCCAGCAGCGGCGGCAGTTCGTGGATCAGGAAGGTGGACCACTTGTTGCGGCCCAGCGCCGGGTCGTCGGAGATCCAGTCGGTGTAGAAGCTGGCGCGCCCGCCGATCGGGGTGATGACGTTGACCGGCTTGTCGGCGAAGAACTGGGCGACGTCGGTGCGATTGGACCAGGGTCCGCCGGATTCACCGCCGTCGACCGCGTTCAACAGGTACAGGGCGGGGGCCGGTTCGTCGGGATGCGACACCCAGACCGGGATGTCGCGTCCCATGGCCGCGGAGTAGACGGTCACTTCGTACTGGCGTCCGCCGAGCGGCCGCACGTCCACGATGCCGGAACCGCCGCCGGGGTCGGCGTGCGCGGATGCCGGCACCAGGGCGGCAAATATGGCGATCAGGGCAACGAGAGAACGCGTCAGTCGATGCATGACAGTGAGTATCCCGCCGATGACGTCGATTGTTTTTGACATCAGCACGCGTGTTCTCCGCCGAGGGGTTTCGCGGTGGGCGAAAATGGGTAAAGTCGCGCGGTCCGATAGCCGCATCCTGGCAGCTATCGGACCGCGCCGAGGATGTCAGATCATCATGCGCAGCGGGCCCTCGGGTTCCAGGCCCATGGTGGTCAACGCCGTCGAGTGGTAGATCGAACCGGGCGTGTGGATGGCGTGCTGCAATCCCACGTGCGCGTCGCGCCAGAACCGCTGCATGACGTTCTGCCGCCGCGCCGCGTTGCCGCCGGACCGCGCGAAGATCTGGTCCACCGCCGCCACCGCCCGCCACGCGCAGCGGACCTGATTGCGGCGCACCACGGCTCGGTCCTCGAAGGAGATGGGCTTGCCCGCGTCGGCGAGATCGTAGAGGCGGCTGATGCCGTCGAGCAGCTGGCTGCGGGAGGCGGCGATGTCGGCGGCGGCCTCGGAGATGGCGGACAGCACGATCGGGTCGTCCTTGATCATGGTGCCGGTGGCGGTGACGCGATTGCGCTGGTAGTCGAGGTGGGCCGCGAGCGCGCCCTCGGCGATGCCGATGACCGCGGCGGTGATGCCGAGCGGGAACATCGACCAGAACGGCAGCTTGTAGACGGTGTCGGTGCGGCCCGCGCGCTCGGCGGCCCGCTCGCCTTCGGCGACCGCCTCCATCTCGATGGTCCGGTAGGCCGGAATGAACGCGCCGTCGACGATGATGTCCTTGGACCCGGTGCCCTGCAACCCGATGACGTCCCAGGAGTCGTCGACGATGGTGTAGTCCTTGCGCGGCAGCACCACGTGCAGCACGGTCGGCGGCATCACCGGATTCCCCTCGGGGTCGGCGAGCAACGCGCCCAGGAAGATCCAATCGCAGTGGTCGGTGCCGGAGGAGAAGGCCCAGCGCCCGTTCAGCGTGTACCCGCCGTCGGCCTGCTTCGCGACGCCCATCACCGCGTAGGGCGAGGCGATCCAGGCTTCGGGGTTCTCGCCCCACACCTCGTCCTGCAGCCGGCGATCCATCAGCGCCATTTCCCACGGGTGCGCGCCGACCACGCCGGTCACCCACCCGGTGGAGCCGCAGTGCTTGGACACGGCCATGACCGCCTCGGCGTAGTCGCGCGGGTGCGCGGCCAGGCCGCCGTACTCGGTCGGCTGCAGCATCCGCATGATGCCGGTCTGACGGAGCAGCTTCACGCTCTCGTCGGAGAGCTTCCCCAGCCGCTCGGTTTCCGGGGCAGTCGCCGCGAGCTGTCCGGACAGCTCCTCGATCCGGCTCACTACCTCATGCGTCATTGCAACTCCCCGCTGTTCGGCGTCCCTCGATTGGAACGCGTTCCAGGGCAACGTATCCCGAATTCCCGCGGTTTGCCGGACAAACCCGATCGCTATCACCGTGCATCGTCTCCGGGCTGCCGGTGTGACGGAGCAGACGGACAGATAGATTGTGCACAATTTAATTGTTGGCTACCGTGTTGAGGTGACCGATGAGCAGGCACTGGAGAACCAGCTGTGCTTCGCGCTGTACGCGGCGTCGCGCGCGATGACCGGGTTGTACCGGTCCAAACTCGACGCGCTCGGCATCACCTATCCGCAATATCTGGTCCTGGCCGCGCTCTGGCAGCGCGACGAGCGAACTGTCAGCGATCTGTGCGCGGCGCTGGACCTGGACTCGGGCACGCTCTCGCCTCTGCTGAAGCGCCTCGAAACGGCGGGCTTCGTGACCCGCCGCCGCTCCACGACCGACGAACGTCGCGTCGAGATCAGCCTGACCGACCGCGGCCGCGACCTGCGCGCGGCCGCCTGCCACATCCCCGGACGGGCCGAGGAGATCTCCGGCATGTCCACCACCGAACTGGCCGACCTGCGGACGACCCTGCACCGGCTCACCGCGGCCCTGGCCGCCCACCCTCGATCGAAGGAGAACCCCTCATGAACGCTCCCATGCGCGCGGTGGTCATCGAAGCATTCGGCGAGCCGAAGGACGTGCTGACCACGTCCGAACGGCCGGTACCCGAACCCGGCCCGGGTGAGGTGCGCGTCGCGACCACCCTGGCCCCGATCCACAATCACGACCTGGCCATCATTCGCGGCATCTACGGCTACCGGCCGGAGCTGCCCGCCGTCCCCGGCACCGAGGCCGTCGGCAGCATCGACGCCCTCGGCGCGGGAGTCACCGGCCTGGAAGTCGGTCAGCGCGTGACGGTCTCGGGTGTGCAGGGCGCGTGGGCGGAGTATTTCGTCGCCAAGGCGGGCGGCGTGGTGCCGGTGCCGGACTCGGTGTCCGACGCGACCGCGAGCCAGCTGCTGGCCATGCCGCTGAGCGCGCTCATGCTGCTGGAGGACCTGAAGGTCGAACCCGGGCAATGGATCACGATCAACGCCGCCAACGGCGCGGTCGGGCGGCTGCTGAACCTGCTGGCTCGCGCCCGCGGCGTCCATGTGCTCAATCTGGTGCGCAGCGAGGCCGCCGCGAAGTCCTTGCGGGAGCTGGGTTTCGAGCCGGTGCTCGACACCGAGTCCGCGGACTGGGTCGAGCGGGCCGCCGAGGTCACCGGCGGTGAGCCGATCGTGCGCGCGGTCGACCAGGTCAGCGGCAAGGCCGCCAACGACCTGCTCACGGTGCTGGCCCCGCGCGGCGAGCTGATCACGTTCGGTGCGCTCTCCGGTCAGCCGCTGGTGCTCGACCCCGGCCCGATCATCTTCAAACAGGCCGTGGTGAAGGGCTTCTGGGGCTCCAAGCGGGCCGAGGAGATCGGCGGCGAGGAGCGCCGCCGACTCATCACCGAACTGGTCACCCTGGCCGCTCAGGGCGTGCTGGATCTGCCCGTCGAGACCGCCTACCCGCTCGAGCAGGCCGCCGAGGCGGCCGCGGCCAGCGAACGACCGGGCCGCAACGCCAAGATCGCGCTCAGCGTCTCCGGCGGCTAGCCGCTATCCGGCCAGCAGCACCGCGGCCAGCGTGATCGCGCCCGGCGCCGCCTGGGCGAACAGGATCCGCCGGCTCGCGGTGGCCGCGCCATAGAGTCCGGCCACCACCACGCAGGCCGCGAAGAAGATCTTCGCGGCCTGCCCGACCGGATCGGACGCGATCAGGCCCCAGATCAGGCCCGCGGCCAGAAAACCGTTGTAGAGGCCCTGATTGGCGGCCAGCACCTTGGTCTCCTCGGCGAACTCGGCGGTGGTGCCGAAGCTCGCGCGAACCCGGGGCGTGGTCCACAGGAACATCTCCATGACCAGGATGTAGACGTGCAACGCGGCGAGCAATCCGACGAGGATCTCCGCGACCAACCGCATGACCGGCCCGCCTTTCTCGATATCGCCAGGGCGTGAGGTGTTATCCGAGAGTGAACACGCGTGCCGCGTTATCGTGACAGACCGCGCGCAGCCAGTCGTCGCCGAGGTCCAGGCGTTCCAGCGCGAACAGCGCGTGCCCGTACGGGTAGGGGATGTTCGGGAAGTCGCTGCCGAACAGGATCCGGTCGCCGAGATCGCGGACGCGGGGGAGTTCGGCGGTGGGGAAGGGGTCCGCGGCCTCGAAGAAGTCGGTGAAGTTCATCGTGGTGTCGAGCAGGACACCGGCGTGAGCCTGGGCGATATCGAGGAATTCGCGGTATTCGGGAGCGCCCATGTGCGCGATGATCAGCCGTAGTCGCGGGAAGCGCCGCAGCAGGGCCGTGATGGGCTCGGGACCGGTGAATTCCCCGGCGGCGGGCCCGGATCCGCAGTGGATGACCACCGGGGTGCCCGCGTCCTGGATCAGGCCCCACACCTCGTCCAGCAGCGGATCGGCCGGGTGGTAGTGACCGACCTGGATGTGCAGCTTGAAGATTCGCGTCCCGGACTCCAGCGCCGCGCGCACGTACTCGGGCGCGCCCGGCTCCGGATAGAAGGTCGAGGTGTGCAGGCAGTCCGGCGTGCGGGCGGCGAAGTCGGCGGACCAGCTGTTGAGCCAGGCCGCCATGTCCGGTTTGTGCGGATAGATCATCGAGGTGAAGGCGCTGACCCCGAACCCGCGCAGCGTCTTCAGCCGCACCTGCTCCTCGTCGCGGTAGGTGATCGGCCATTCACGATGGCCCACCAGCGGTCCGGCCGTGTCGAAGTAGGTCCACACCTTGCGCAGCACCTGCTCGGGCATGAAATGCGTGTGCACGTCGATGATTCCGGGCAGCCCGAGGCGCTCGCGGAATCCGGTGACGTAGT
The DNA here is from genome assembly GCF_050956485.1 of Nocardia sp. CA-145437. NCBI lineage: Bacteria > Bacillati > Actinomycetota > Actinomycetes > Mycobacteriales > Nocardiaceae > Nocardia > Nocardia sp. CA-145437. Next base: position 3,594,456 of record NZ_CP191204.1, read on the forward strand.
CGAGGTCTGTTCCGCCGGTCACCGGTCGGTGTCTCCTTCCGCGAACACCGTCCGCGCGTAATCGCCGACGCGGCCGATCAGCCGCTCGAAGAATTCCTCGGGCCCGGTCGCGACCACGATGTCCGCGTTGGGTTCCCGGCCCCACATCCCCGCCCAGTCGGCGACGGTGGTGGCGCGGGTCAGGGTGCCGGTCAACTCCACGTCGACCGTCGCGGGCTTGGTGACGGCCAGGCTCGGGTCCAGTGCCACCGCCGCCGCGAACGGGTCGTGCATGTGCGCCAGATAGCCCTGGTCGTAGAGCTTGTGGAAGTCGAAGTAGAAGCGCACCGCGTCGGTGAGGAACCGCACCAGCGGATTGCTCGCCTTCGAACGGGCGTGTGGCGGATCGTCCTCGGTGACCAGTTCCACCGGCGTGCTGCCCGCCCGTTCGGCCAGCAGTGCCAGGTGTGGGGGCTTCATCTCGATGGTCTCGGTGATGTCGAGCGCGCACACGATCGGTCGGCGGTCGGCGGGCGCGGCGGAGAAGGCGTCGAAGACCTCCTTGGCCGCCTCCGGATCCACGTGCACGTTCCACTCGTTGGTGGGGGTGGTGTTGCCCGGGTGATTGAACGCCCCGCCCATGATGACCAGCCGCCGGAGCAGTTGCGGCAGTCGCGGTTCCAGGCGCAGTGCCAACGCGAGGTTGGTGAGCGGGCCGGTGCACAGGCCGACGATCTCGCCGGGGTGCTCGCGGGCCAGGTCGACCCACAGCTGCGCGGCCGGCCGGTTCGACAGCGTCCGCTTGCTCGCCGGCAGCTCCGCGTACCCGACACCCTGCGGCCCGTGGGTGTCCTCGGTGGTGCGCAGCGGCACCGCCAGGGGCGTCAACGCCCCTTGTGTCACTTCGATTTCCGGGGCCCGCGCGAGATCGAGCAGCGCCAGATTATTGGCCGCGACCCGCGGCGCGGGCACATTGCCCGCGGTGGAGGCGATTCCGATGATCTCGGCCTCGGGGGAGGCGAGCAGGTAGAGCAGACCGAGGGCGTCATCGATGCCGGTGTCGTTGTCCATGAGGATCTTCTGCCGCACGGGTTCGAGGGTAGCGGGATCGATGCCCGATGAGACCGAGGCCCGATCGGGCGTTTGATACGGGTGTCTGGAACGAATGTCTAAGACGCTGCTAGGGTGAGGTCATGGGAAATCGAGAAGACCTGCTGGAAGGTGCACGCAAGGCCGTCCTCGAGCGGGGCCTGGCCAAGGTCACCGCCCGGGACATCGCGAGCGCCGCCGGTGTCAGCCTCGCCGCCATCGGCTATCACTTCGGGTCCAAGGACCAGCTGATCACCGAGGCGATCACCATCGGGGTCGGCACCCGGATCGGCGACGGCATGGAGGCCGCCATCCGCGACGCGGGGGAGGGCCACACGCTCTGGGAGTCGCTGGCCGCGACCTGGAACGGATTCGTGGACGTCGTGCAGCGCAATCGCGACGGCCTGCTGTTGAGCATGGAGAACGGCCTGCAGATCGCGCGCGATCCCGCGCAGCAGATCTTCATGGCCGAGGCGACCGAGGTGGCGCACCGCGATATCGTCGCCATCGTCAGATCCACCCATCCGGATCTGAGCGAGGATCAGGCCGTCGCGGTCGGGAAGCTGCTGTTCCTGGTGTTCCAGGGCCTCGCCATCCAGATGGTCATCGCTCCGAGCGCGGAACTGCTGGACGGTGATTCGCTCACCACCGCCATCGAGGCGATCCGAGGCAAGTGATCTCAGCTGGGCGGCACGTGCCGCAGCCGGGTCACGGCGATGACGGCCAGCAGCAGTGCGGCCCCCGCCGCGATGGCAGCCGTCAGGTGCATGCCGGTGAGGAAGGCGTGCTTGGCGGCGTCGGCCACCGTGGTGCCCAGCCTGCCGGGCATGGTGCGCGCGACTTCCAATGCCGCGCCGAGCGTGTCCCGCGCCGCGCGCGCGTCGGGTTCCGGCATGCCGTAGGGCAGGCCGGCGTTGAGCTGGCTGCGGTAGATGGCGATGCTGATGCTGCCGAGGATGGAGATCCCGAGCGCGCCGCCGAACTCGGCCCCGGTCTCCGAGAGCCCGGAGGCGGCCCCCGCCTGCTCCGGCGGCGCGGTGCCGACGATGAGCTCGGTGGTCACCCCGAACACCGGTGCCAGTCCGAACGACACCAGCAGTGACGCCACGATGGTGAGCTCCACCCCGCCCGAGGTGGTGATCTGGGTGAGCAGCAGCAGTCCGGCGGCGGCCATGGTCATGCCGGCGCCGATCATGTACGCGGGCCGTACCACTTTCATGATGCGCGGCCCCAGCTGCGAGCCGACCATGAAGCCCAGGCCCGCCGGGATGGTGGCCAGACCGGCACGCAGCGGCGACATGCCCAGCACCAGCTGGAAGTACTGTCCCACGAACAGGGCGTATCCGAAGGCGACGAAGATGGAGACCATATTGATGGTCAGCGCGGTCCGGAAGCTGCCTAGTCGGAACAGGCGTAGGTCCAGCATCGGGTCGGGCGTATTGAGCTGACGCCGAACGAAGATCACCCCGATCCCGATGCCGGTGGCCAGCGCGGCCACCGCGATCGGGCCGGGCCCGTCCTGCGCGGCCTTCTTCATGCCGAACACCACCAGCAGCACCGCCGCCGTGCACAGCGCGGCGCTGACCGGATCGAGGCGGCCCGCGTCGGGATCCCGGAACTCGGGCAGCACCCGGGGCGCGAGCACGATCAGCAGCACCATGACCGGCACCGCGAGCAGGAACACCGACCCCCACCAGAAGTGTTCGAGCATGAGCCCGCCCGCCAGCGGCCCGATGGAGCCGCCGACCGAGTAGGAGCCCACCCAGACCCCGACCGCCACCGACCGTTGCCCCGGGTCGCGAAACATGGTGAAGATCAACGAGAGTGTGGAGGGCGCGAGGGTGGCCCCGGCGATGCCGAGCAGTGCCCGGCAGGCGATGAGCACCGGCGCGGACGGCGCGAAGGCCGCGATCACCGAGATCGCCGCGAACGCGGCCGCTCCGACCATCAGCAACCGGCGACGGCCGATGCGGTCGCCGATGGTGCCCATGGTGAGCAGCAAACCCGCGACGAGAAATCCGTAAACGTCGATGATCCACAGCAATTGGGAACTGGTCGGCCGCAGGACCTCGCTGATCTGCGGCACCGCCAAGTGCAGGACCGTCAGGTCCATCGAGTAGACCAGGCACGCCAGTGCGAGCACCGACAGTCCGGCCCATTCCCGTCTCCCTACCTTGGTGGCGCCGGCGTCGCTGGCGGCGGTGAGCAAGGGAGCAGGTGTGTCCACGGTGACGTCCTCCATCCGCATGTCGACACACATGTCGACAATTTTGATGTCGGTTTCAGGGTCTCATTTATTAACGCCGGACGGGGGATAAGTGCGGCGTGTCGAAAGTGCTGCATTGCAAGGCAATTCGACTATTTCTCGGATGTACTTGCGGGTGTGCGTGCAGCAGCTTGTATACATTCGCCGAAGTTACGAACCGTCCGGTCGGGCTTTCCATTCGGGAGCGCTCGATCCGTAGGCCGGAGCGGGACACGGAAAGTCCGGATACTCGCTCAATGCCGGGCCCGCGGTGCTCACCGCCGCGTGCGTCACCGCGTAACGCGGATCCGGGACCTGCGCGGGCACGTGCCCGGGCGTCCGGCCCGGCGCGGTGATCAGCCAGGATGCGGTGCGGGCCAGCGCGACCCGGACATCGCGGCCGCGGCCGTCGGCGCGGCGCGCGCACAGCGCGTCCAGCACGCCCGCCGCGAGCAGGTACCCGCTGGCGTGGTCGAGGGCCTGGGCCGGGAGGGCGCCCACGGCCGGTTCGTTACGCGAATTATCGCGTGTGCCTTCGATAAGAGAAATTCCGGATGTGGCCTGCACGATGCTGTCGAAACCGCGCCGATCTCCCCACGGGCCCCGTTCGCCCCACGCCGAAACTCGTCCGTGCACAATTCCCGGTCGAATATCGCCGGGCCGCACTCCGAACCGTTCCAAGCTGCCCGGTCGGTAACCCGAGATGATTATGTCCGCATTGCTGATCAATTCGCGAAAGATCGGAAGTCCGGTGCGCAAATCGACTACAGTGGAACGCTTCCCCTGACAGGTGTCCAGGAACTGCCAGTCGATCTCCGGCAGGTCCGGCGGGTCGATCCGCAACACATCGGCTCCCAGCAGGGCCAATGCCCGCGTCGCCACCGGACCGGCGATCACCCGGGTCAGATCCAGCACCCGGATTCCGCGCAGCGGGAGCATTGCCGTTGCGGCGCCGAGTGAGTCGAGCGCGCCCCGATCGTCGCGGGCGTCGAGCGCGACCAACGGGCCGGACGCGGCCGCTGTGCCCTGCGGGCTGTCGGCCCACTCCCGCTCGGTGCGCACCCGGAACGCGATGGCCGCGTGCTCGGCGGCGCGCTGTTCGATATCGGCGGCCGTCAGCGTCGCGACCCGCCGGGTGAAATCCTCGGGAGTGGCCTCGGCGGACAGATCCAGCGCCGCCAGCAGGCGTGCCCGATGGTGCGGGTAGTTGGCGTGCGTCCGCACCCAGCCGTCCGCGCTTCGGAAGAAACCCGACAATTCCGCGAACATTCGCGGCTGCTGCCCATCGATCCGCAGCAGCTGGTCGCTCTGGAAGGCCGCCGCGACACGGCCGGGATCGATGACGCCGCGCAGCGGCGTCACCCCGCAGACTTCGCGCCACCGGTCGGCCGCACCGGCGAAGGCCGCGACCGCGCCACCCGCCAGCGCCCAGAACGGCAGCGTCGCAGCCAGATTCGCGCCCGGATCGAGCGCCGGCACCGGTGTCCCGGCAACCCCGATTCCGGTCTCGTAGTCGCGAACCAATGCGTCAGAGGTGGCCACGAGCCGACTCTAACGCCGGGACCAGGTGCGAGCCCGACGCGAGATCTCGGGGCATACTCGATCGATGAGCGCCCATCGACTCCCCGGAACCACCTGGCTGCGCGAACTGAAGCCCGATCCCGCCCCCGAGACCGTACTGGTGTGCTTCCCGCCCGGCGGCGGCTCCGTCGGCGCCTACCGGCAGTTGGCCCAGCGCTTCGGCGCGGGCACCGCGGTCTTCGGCGTGCAGTACCCCGGGCGGCAGGACCGCCTCGGCGACCCGCCCGTCCCCGCGCTCACCGAACTGGCCGGGCACGCCGCCACCGATCTGCTGGCCTGGCCGAAAGACGTGCGGCTGGCCATCTTCGGGCACAGCATGGGCGCGACCGTCGCCTACGAGACCGCCCGCCGGGTCGAGGCGGGCGGACGCGAGGTGACGCACCTGTTCGTCTCCGGCCGTCCCGCACCGGTGCACGAGGAGTCCGGCCGTCTGCACGAAGGCCCGGACGAGGGCCTCATCGCCGAACTCGAACGGCTGTCGAACGATCCGTCCTCGGTGAAGATCCTGCGCGACGAACCGGGGCTGGCCGATCTGGTCCTCCCGGCGGTGCGCACCGACTATCGCGCGGTGGAGACCTACCGCCACCAGACCGGCGCACCGCTGCGCACGCCGATCACCGCGCTGATCAGCGCCTCGGACCCGACCACCTCGGCCGCCCAGGCCGGGCAGTGGCGCGACTTCACCACCGCCGATTTCGATCTCGCCACCTTCGAAGGCGGCCACTTCTATCTGGATCTGCCCGAGAACATCAAGGCGCTCGCGGACTCGATCACCCGGGCGCTCGCCACGGCGTCGCCCGGCCCCTCGAAGTAGGTCGGCCGGGCTGCCGCGGACAGCGCCTGCGCCGCCGCGGCGAGTTCGCCGTCAGCCCAGGTATTCCGACTCGAGCACCCGGTCCTTGAGCAGGGACTGGTACTCGATGTGGGTGTCGTGCTCCACGGTGCGCCAGGACGAGCCCTCGGCCTCCCGCATGTAGGCCAGGTAGTCCGGCGCGCCGGGAATGCGCATATTGTCGGCCACCACGATGGTGCCCGGGTGCAGCCAGCCCGCGTCCAGAATGTGCTTCAGATCGGCGAGGTACGCCGACTTGTCGTGATCGACGAAAACGAAATCGACCGCGCCCTCGGTGATCCCGTACTCCTCGGCGAGCGCGCGGATGGTGTCCCCGCCGTCGCCGATGGTGCCGACCACCACCGTCACCCGATCCGCGAACCCGGCGTGCGCGATGATGGCCCGCGCCACCTCGGCATTGGCGGCACTGAACTCGACCGAGATAAGGCGCGCGCCCTCGGGCAGCACCCGCGCCGTGCGGACCGCGCTGTAGCCGACGTAGGTGCCCAGCTCCAGGGCCAGCGTCGGATTCGCCCGGCGCACCGCGGCATCCAGCAGCAGGCCCTTCTCGTCGCCGACGTTCACCAGATTGCTGCGCGTGCGCGCGAACCGGTCGATCGCGTCCAGCACGCTGTCCGGGTTGCCCTGCTCGGCATTGGCCAGCACGTGATCGCGCACCGCGGCCTCACGCCCGTCACCGAATTGGCCCGTGCGGGTGAAGGTCCCGATTCCCCACACGGTGCTGACCGCCGTGCGCACCGGATACACCACCCGCTCCAGGAACACCGACGCGATCGATGAGCCACCCATGAAAACCCCTTAAGTCACTTCGACAACCAGCGCGATTATGCACGCCCCGAAGCGGATTCGCCCGCAGCGGCCGGATCGGCGGTGATCACGAGGGTGCGGCGGCCCGCCGCCGCGACAGCAGGTACAGGCCCACCCAGGACACGCCGACGCACACCACCACGACCACTCGGACCTCTTCCAGCGCGCTACGGGGATAGAGCACACCGGTGATGTAGTGGTCGATGAATCCGCTCGGCGGCAGGCCCGCCTCGCCCGCTCGGTGGCGCGCCCAGTTCTCCAGGTTCGTCAGCGGGCACTCGACCTTGAACAGCACGGTGCTGAACCCCCATCCGAACGCGAGCAGGTGCAGCCAGAACGTGCGCGGCCAGCGCCAGGCGATGAACCCGCCCACCACGACATAGGCCACGAACGCGAAATGCGCGATCGCGGTCGCGTCGGCCAGCAGCCGGTAGACCATGACCCCAGGATAGGTGCGGGTCAGCCGAGGTACTCCGACTCCAGTACGAGATCTTTCAGCAGCGACTGGTATTCGACGTGGGTGTCGTGCTCGACGGTGCGCCACGTGGCGCCCTCGGACTCGCGCATGTACCGCAAGTAATCCGGCGCTCCCGGAATGCGGACATTGTCGGCGACGGCGAGGCTGCCCGGGTGCAGCCAACCGGCCTCCAGGATCGTCTTCAGGTCCGGAAGATAAGCCTTCTTGTCGTGGTCGAGGAAGACGAAATCGAGTGCGCCGGGAGCGAATCCGTGCTCGGACGCCAGGCGTTTCACGGTGTCACCGCCGTCGCCGATGGTGCCCACGACAACGGTCACCCGATCCGAGAGCCCCGCGTGCGCCAGCAGCGTCCGCGCGATCGACGCGTTGTCGGCATTGAACTCCACCGACACCAGCCGCGCGCCCGGCGCCAGCGCCCGGCCGATCCGGACCGCGCTGTACCCGCAGTAACCACCCAATTCCAGGGCCAACGCGGGGCCGGCCCGGCGTACGGCCGCGTCCAGGATGAGCCCCTTCTCGTCGCCGACATTCACCAGCATGCTGCGGGTCCGCGCGAAGCCGTCGTACGCGGCGAGCACACTGTCCGGATCGCCGGCCGCCCCGTGGGCCAGCACGTACGCCCGCGCCGCCTCCTCCCGGCCGTCGCCGACCTGCCCCGTGCGTGCGAAAGTCGGCCCGCCCAAGGCGAATCGGATCACCGACCAGCGCAGGAACGGCAACCGCTCGCGCAATGCATCAGCCACAGACTTAGCGCTCATGAGATCACCCGTCCTGGTGGGGGAGTGCGTGTGTCGATTATGGGCCGCGGTGGGAACGCGGGGTGGGGGACCGCGCATGGATCGGACTCGGGAAACCCGCAGGGTAGGGGAGTTTCTCGTCCAATTCTGGCGGCAGCCCGATGCTCGCCGGAGCTGATTCCGGCAATCAAGGCATATGAGTACGTACATATGCGCATCTAAACATGAATGCTCACCTACTCGGAAACTGTCGAGAAACAGCCCCCTCGCCTTCTAAAACAGCAAGGAGGGGAGGGGGCTGGGTCGGTACGGAAGTCTGGCTACCAGTTGGAAGGTTCGTAGTCCTTGAGGAAGCAGCCGTACAGGTCGTCACCGGCTTCGCCGCGGACGATCGGGTCGTACACCCGGGCCGCGCCGTCGACCAGGTCGAGGGGTGCGTGGAAGCCCTCCTCTGCGAGCCGGATCTTGGTGTAGTGCGGTCGCTCGTCGGTGATCCAGCCGGTGTCGACAGCGGTCATGAGGATCTTGTCGGACTCGAACATCTCGCGGGCGCTGGTGCGGGTCAGCATGTTCAGCGCGGCCTTGGCCATATTGGTGTGCGGGTGGCCCGCGCCCTTGTAGCCGCGGGCGAAGACGCCTTCCATGGCGGAGACGTTGACGACGTACTTGCGGCGGGCGGGGGCGGCGGCCATGGCCGGGCGTAGTCGGGAGATGAGGATGAACGGCGCGACCGAGTTGCACAGCTGCACTTCGAGCAGTTCGGTGGCCTCGACCTCACCGACGTTCTGCACCCAGCTGTTGGTGTGGGCGAGGTCGGGCACCAGGCCGCCCGCGTCGATGGCGACGCCCTGCGAAATGCGTTCGGGGGTCGCCGATCCCGCGATCAGCGCGAGGTCGGTGATGTCGGCGGCGGTGAGGTTGGGTGTGAGGCTCGCGGTCAGCGCGGTGGGGTGGGCCTGCATGGTCTTGCCGAAGCTGATCACGTCGGGCAGTTCGCCGGCGGGCAGCGGTCCGTTCTCGGCTTCGACGAGGGCGCTGTAGGCGCCGACCGAGCGGCGCACGGTCTGGGCGGCGTTGTTGATGAGGATGTCGAGCGGGCCCTGGGCGGCGACATCGTCGGCGAGGGCGACGACCTGGGCGGGGTCGCGCAGGTCGATGCCGATGATGCGGAGCCGGTGCAGCCAGTCGGCGCTGTCGGGCTGGGCGGCGAAGCGGCGGATGGCGTCGTTGGGGAACCGGGTGGTGATGGTGGTGTGGGCGCCGTCGCGCAGCAGGCGCAGCGCGATGTACATGCCGATCTTGGCGCGGCCGCCGGTGAGCAGGGCGCGCTTGCCGGTGAGGTCGGTGCCCGCGTCACGCTTGGCGTGGCTCTTGGCTGCGCAGTCCGGGCAGAGCTGGTGGTAGAAGGCGTCCACGCGGGTATAGCGCTGTTTGCATATGTAGCAGGGGCGTGCCCGCAGCAGCGTTCCGGCGCTGCCGCGTTCGGTGGCGGAGCTGATCGGGATCCCGGCGGTTTCGTCGTCGATGCGGTTGGGAGAGCCGGTGGCGGTGGCGGCCACGACTTCCTTGTCGGCGGCGGAGATGGCGTCGCGGGTGGCGATGCGCTTGTTGCGCTTGAACTTCTTGAACATGTGCCCGACGGCGCGCTGCACGGTGACGGAGTCCGGGTGGTCCTTGTCGAGCTCTCCGGCTTGTTCGAGGACGCGCAGGCAGGTGGCCAGGTCGGCGGGGTCGATGGCTGGGGCGTCGGTCGGGGTGGTCTGCTCGGCCATCGGAGCTGCGATGATCCTTCGTGTGCGGGGCGGTGGACCGAGCCATTCTCCCAGAGCGTCGGAGGTGCGGGTCGCCCGGCCGTGACCTGGGGCCGGGCGCGGTGGGTGGTGGTCGGGTCAGGTGGTGGCGGTGCCGAGGGGTTCGAGTCGGGTGGCGTGGTGGTCGTGGCCGAGTTCGCGGGCGTGGTCGGCGAGCCGGGTGAGCAGGTCCGCGGGGATGTGGTCGCGGAGCTGAATGAGGGTGTGCCACACCGTGTCCGGGGTGTCGGTGGTGAGGGCGGCGTCGACGAGTGGCAGGGCTTGGGGCCAGAGGTCGTGGGTGGCGGTGGCGTCGATGATGGCGGTGAGGATGTGTTCGTCGTGGATGGCGGGGCGTTGGGCGAACCGGCGCAGGCTGTCGGGGCTCATGGCGCTGGTGATGGGCAGCAGGGTGGTCCAGGCGTCGAGTTCGGCGACGGCGGCGATGAGGCTGTCGAGGACGTCGTCGCCGAGGCCGGCGGTGATGTCGCCGATCCAGGCGCGGTTGTGGGGTGCGATGTTGTCGAGCAGGTCGATGCCTTCGGCCCACATCTGCTGGTCGTGGGCGGCGCGGATGATGCCGGGGACGCGGTCGGCGACGATGTGCAGGACGTGGTCGAGGGCGGTTTTGTCCTCGAGTAGGAAGCCGATGCGCAGCAGGTCGGGGTCGCTCATGACGGGGGCGGCGGCGCGCAGGGCGGGTTCGGGGATGACGTGGACGAAGCGGCCCATGGTGATGTGGTCGCCGCGGGACAGGAGTTGGCGGGCGACGTCGGCGACCATGGTGGCGGGTACGGCGGCGATGATGGCGGCGGTGCGGCGGGGGTCGAGTTGGACGGCGGCTTCGGCGAGGAAGGCGGGGGTGAGGTTCTTGGCGATGTCGACCGCGCGGCGGGGTTCGACGGCACTGGCGACGGCGGCGCACAGGATGGGTCCGAAGGCGCGTTCGGCGATCTTGGAGCTGATGGCGACGGGGACGATGGCGCTGGCGGTGGCGATGGCTTTCATGCGTTGGGCGTCGCGGTCGAAGAGCAGGTCGGTGACGCGTTCGCGGTATTCGCGTAGGGCGGCGGGTGGGAGGTCGACGAGGAAGTCGAGGTCGGTGGGGTCGTCGAGGCCCAGGACGCGGGCGAGTTTGGTGGTTTCGGCGACGGCGGCGAGGTGGTCGCTCATAGACCCAGTGCTTTCTTGACGGCGGGGCGCAGCAGGCGCGGGACGAAGTCGAGGGAGGAGCCGAGGGCGGCGTCGAGGGTGTCGCGGCGGTGGGTCTTGGCGGCTTCGAGGAGGCGGTGGAGTTCGGCCAGGTCGCTGTCGGGGAGCTGGTCGAAGGCTGCGGGCAGGGGTGCGCGCAGGGTGTCGCCGAGTTGGCGGGCGGGGTCGGACATCGTCGTCTTTCCGGTTGTGCGTACTGCCGGTACGGGATTCGATACTGGCAGTACGCTCGGTCCGAAATCAAGTGGGATTGTCGCGTGGACCTGCCGTACCGGCGGTACATGTATGCTGCGCGGGTGGTTCGTAGCAGCGCCGGGGGGACTCGGCTGGTGTCGCGTGAGGACATTGTGGACGCGGCGATCCGGGTGATCGATCGGGCGGGTCCGCGCCCGAGCATGGATGACATCGCGCGGGAGGCGGGGATCACCAAGCCGCGGTTGTACCGGCAGTTTGCGGACAAGGGGGATCTGTTCACCGAGATCGCGGCGCGGATGTCGCGGCGGGCGTTCGCGGCCGCGGGTGCGGATATGACGTTGATGCTGCAGCCGCCGCGGCTGGCGTTGACGCGGGTGTTCGGGGAGTACGCGCGCGGAATCCTGGAGCATCCCAACGTCTTCCGGTATCTGGGGCAGGCCCCGGTGATCCAGCAGTCGGGCTCGGGGGTGCTGCAGCTGGATCTGGGGCGTGAGGCGGCGCTGCGGTTGGAGAAGCTGGCGCGGTCGGTGGCCGAGGCGGTGCCTTTGGATACGGCGGGGCTGGACTATCTGTCGCGCGCGCTGACCGGTGCGGTGGTGTCGATCACCGATCTGTGGCTCTCGGATTCGGATACGCCGTCGGCGGCGCAGACCGAGGAGTTCGTGGCGCAGGCCACGGAGTTGGTGTGGGGGTTGATCGATGGTTTTCTGCGGCGTCAGGGGATCGCCGCGAATCCGGACGTCCCGATCTTCACGATGTTCGCCGAGGTGAATCAGGCCCGGTCGTCCGACTATTGACACGTTGTTGACACCACGCCAATAGCCGTGCACCCTAGGGGCGAGGCGCATGTGCGCACCCCGTTCAGGCAAGCGAAGGATCTGCGATGGCACGCCCCGCATGGAGCGACGACGAGGTCGAGGCGGTACGAACTCTGGCGACCACCTTCTTCGAGAAGGAGGTGATCCCGCACACCGAGAAGTTCATCGAACAGGGCCACCCCGACCGCGCCCTGTACAACCGGGCCGGCGAACTGGGCCTGCTGTGCGCGGCCATCCCCGCCGAATATGGCGGTGGCGGCGGTACTTTCGCCCACGAGGCGGCCATCATCGAAGCCCAGACCCACGCCGGGGACGGCTCCCTGGGCATGTCGGTGCACTCCTCGATCATCGCGCCCTACATCCACGAGTTCGGTTCCGAGGAACTCAAACAGCGCGTGCTGCCCAAGGCGGCCAGCGGCGAGATGGTGCTGTCCATCGGCATGACCGAACCCGGCACCGGCTCGGACCTGCAGAACATCAAGACCCGCGCGGTGCGCGAGGGCGACGAGTACGTCATCACCGGCTCGAAGATCTTCATCTCCAACGGCTGGCTGTGCGACGGCATCATCATCGCCTGCAAGACCGACCCCACCCAGGGCGCGGCCGGCGTCTCGCTGATCTTCGCCGAGGTCTCCGACGAGACCCCCGGCTTCAAACGCGGCCGCATCCTGTCCAAGATCGGCGGCAAGGCCCAGGACACCGCCGAGCTGTTCTTCGACGGCCTGCGGGTGCCCGCGTCGAACCTGCTCGGGCAGGCCGAGGGCCAGGGCTTCTATCAGATGATGCAGATGCTGGCCCAGGAACGACTGGTCACCGCCATCCTCGCGGTCGCCATGACTGAGAAGGCCGTGCAGCTGACCGTCGACTACACCAAGGGCCGCGAGGCGTTCGGCAAGCCGCTCTACGCCATGCAGAACACCCGGTTCGAACTCGCCGAGTGCGCGACGATCGCCAAGGTCGGACGCGTGTTCCTCGACGACTGCATCAGCAAGCACCTGCGCGGGGAGCTCGATATCCCCACCGCGGCCATGTCGAAATACTGGTTGACCGATCAACTCGGTAATGTGGTGGATCGCTGCCTGCAGTTCTTCGGCGGCTACGGATACATGACCGAATACCCGATCTCGCAGTTGTACACCGGCGCTCGGGTCCTGCGAATCCTCGCGGGAGCCAACGAGGTGATGAAGGATCTCATTGCCCGCTCACTCTGACCCCACCGCGCCGCCAAGGCCCGGCGGTAACTCTGACCCCACCGCGCCGCCAAGGCCCGGCGGTAACTCTGACCCCACCGCGCCGCCAAGGCCCGGCGGTAACTCCGAACCCACCGCGCCACCAAGGCCCGGCGGTAGCACCGACCTCACGGCGGACGACGGCGCCACGCGCCGTCGCCGCCTCGAGCCCGACGAACGTCGCGCGCAGATTCTGTCCTGCGCGATCGACATGTTCGGCGAGCGACCCTACGCGGCGGTGTCCACCGCCGAGCTGGCCCAGCGGGCCGGGGTGGCGCGCGGGCTGATCAACCACTACTTCGGCAATAAGCGCGACCTGTACCTGGCGGTGGTGCGCCGCATGGTCACGCTGCCGCGGCCGGAGAAGATGGCGGTGCCCGCCGGGACGCTGCGGGAACGCGTGGACGCCAGCGTGGCATGGCTGCTCGACACCATCGGTGAGCACGGCAGCACCTGGGTCAAGGTCACCGGTCACGAAGGCGTCGGCGACGATCCGGAGGTGCAGCGCATCCTCGACGAGGCCGACTACGCCGCCGCCGACCGCATGGTGGCGATGATGGGTCTCGACGATTCGCTGCATTCGGCCGAATTGCGGGCGCTGGTGCGCTGTTACGGCGGTCTGGTCAAGGCCGCCGGGCGCGAATGGATCGTGCGCGGCAGCCTGACCCGCGAGCAGGTGCACCACCTGCTCGCCGACGCGCTCACCACGCTGGTGGCCGAGACGTTCCCGAAGGTCGACGCGAACCCCTAGACGCTCGCGAGCTCCTCGACCTGCCAGTGCACGCCCGTGGTGGCGAGATGGTCGAGGAAGCTCGCGGCGTCGAAAGCCTGCGCGGGCGCGAGGGTTCCGGCCGCGGCGCCGTCGAGCGCCAGGCGGCGCGCGGCCTCGACCGCGATGACCGCGGTGGCCGCGTACGGGTCGAACCCGGTCACCCAGCCCCGCGCCCGGCTGCCGTCGGCGCCGGTCGCCTCGGCCAGGATCAGCCAGCGCGACGCGGCCAACGCGTCGGGGTCGGGGATCTCCGGAATCGTCTCGGCGACTTCACCGCCCAGGCCGGCGAAGATCTCACCCATCTCGGTGCGGATCACCCCGCGCACGATCGGGGTGTCGAGGTGGCGGGGAATGGTGTAGACGCCCGGCAGGGCCAGCGGCGTCACCGACACCGGTTCCGGTTCGCCGGGTTCGAGGAGGGCGGTGGCCGATTCGTTCGCCGATTGCCATGTCCGGTCGCGGTATTCGACCTGATCGAGCACGGCGATGGCGGCCATCGAACGGGCCGTGCCGCGCGAGGCCGCGCCCGGGCGACGCAGATCGGCGACCCGGACTTCCCGCAGCGGCGTGTCGAGGCGGGCCGCGGTGAGCGCGGCGATCAGATCACCGGGCACACCGTCATCGGTGACCGCCGGAACGACCGCGACCCCGGCCTGTTTCGCGGGCTCGTCATAGGTGGACAGGATCTTGTGCAGGTAGCCGGGTTCGCCGGTGGTGTCGATGTAATGGCGGCGGGCGGCGATCGCGGCCCGCCGCACCGGCTCGCCCCACAGGGTGAACGGGCCGGCGGCATTGACGACGGCGTCGCTGTCGGCGAACGCGGCGGCCAGGGCGGCGGTGTCATCGAGGGCGGCCACCCGGATCTCGGCGTCAGGGACCCCGGTGCGGGCGGCGACGGCCCGCAACCGGGTCTCGTCGCGGCCCACGAGGATGGGGGACAGGTCGCGGCGCGCGAGTTCGGCGACGATGAGCGAACCGGTGAAACCGCTCGCGCCGTGCACGGCAATACGCATGAGGGACAACTCCATCGGGTGAAGGGGATACGGGCCGGGAATCGGCTCGCAATCCACGCTAGGCACGCCCGTTCGGACGATCCATGCTCGAAAGTCCGGTTCCGATATCCGATCGTCCGGAGTCGCGGGCGCCGCCGGTACGGTGGGATTCGTGGACATCCTCAGTGACGCGGTCGCCGCGATGCGGCTGGGCACACCGCATTCCACCCGCACCGTCCGGCGCGGCAGCTGGCGCACCCACTTTCCCGCCGCGGGCAACAGCGCCGGTTTCCATGTGGTGCTGCAAGGTTCGTGCTGGCTGCTGCCCGACGACGGCGACCCGATCCACCTGCACGCCGGTGACGTCGCGTTCCTGCCCCGCAGTCGAGGCCACGCCATCGCCGACCGCCCCGACGGCGACCCCGGTCCGGGCGCGGCGGGGTCGGACACCGTATTGCTGTGTGGCGCTTACTCTCTCGACGACGCGCGCCCGCACCCCGCGTTGGCCGAACTGCCCGATGTGATCCATCTGCCCGCCCGGGTCGGGCACCACAGCCCGCTGCGCGCCGCGATCGACCTGCTCGGCCACGAACTCGACGCCGCCGACGGCTCCGGGGCCATCGCGCCACTGCTCGAAGTGCTGCTGCTGTTCCTGCTGCGCGCCTGGCACGAGGCCCACCCCTCCGACACCGGTTGGGTCGGCGCGCTACGCGACCCGGCCGTGCACACCGCCCTGCAAGCCATCCACGCCGACCCCGGCCAGGCCTGGACCGTGCAATCACTGGCCGACCGCGCGGGCATCTCACGATCGGTGTTCGCGCAACGGTTCACCGCCACCTTGGGCATCGGCCCGCTCACCTACCTGACCTGGTGGCGCATGACCGGCGCGGCCCGGTTGCTGCGTGACACCGACCTGCTGCTGCGCGTCGTGGCCGAAAAGTCCGGATACACCTCCGAATACGCGTTCGCCAAAGCCTTCAAACGCGAATTCGGGGTCGCACCGGGACGATTCCGCGCCCAGGGCCGCCCCGACGCCGCCTGAGCGAATTCGATATCGAATCGGGGAATGCAACCCGATCATCGACGGTTGGTGCCCGGTATGGCATTCGACGGCTTGGGAACATTCGGCGTGTGGCAGCCCTATCCGCAGTTCACCCCGGAATCCGCGCGGGAAATAGAGGAACTCGGCTACGGCACGATCTGGCTGGGCAGCTCCCCGCCCGCCGACTTCGACGGCTACGAGCAGCTGCTCGCCGCCACCGAATCACTGGTGGTCGCCACCAGCATCGTCAATGTGTGGGCCTCGGCGCCCGACGCCGCCGCCGACACCTACCTGCGCCTGGACGAGAAATTCCCCGGCCGCTTCCTGCTCGGCATCGGCGCGGGCCACCGCGAACACACCGCGGACTACACCAAACCCTATGACGCGCTGGTCGACTACCTCGACGTCCTCGACGCCCGCGGCGTCCCCCAGCACGGCCGCGCCCTCGCGGCGCTCGGCCCGCGCGTGGCACGCCTGGCCCGCGACCGCACCGCCGGCGCCCTGCCCTATCTGACGGTCCCCGAACACACCGCCGAACTGCGCGGCATCCTCGGCCCCGACTCCCTGCTCGCGGTCGAACACAAGGTGGTCCTCGACGACGACCCGGCCCGCGCCCGCACCCAGGGCCGTGACCGCGCCGGCTTCTACCTCGGGTTGAGCAACTACACCAACAACCTGCGCCGCTTCGGATTCGACGACACCGACCTCGCCGCCCCCGGCAGCGACCGCTACATCGACGCCGTCGTCGCCCACGGCGCCGCCGACCAGGTCGCCGACCGGTTGAACGAGCACCTGCGCGCCGGAGCCGGCCATGTCGCCATCCAAGTCCTCGGCGACGACACCGCCGCCGCCCTGCGCGCCCTCGCCCCCATCCTCACCACGAACCGGGACTGACACCGATTCCGGGCGACACGCGTCCCGCCTGTCGCCCGGAATCAGCCGGTGTCACCGGCTTTCGAGCTCGTTCACAGCCTTCTCCAGCCGGGAAGCCCGTGTTTTCGCCGTTCTCGTGCGCACCACGTCCAACACGATCAGATACTGGCCCGTCCGGTCCAGCGCCTCGAACGCGGCCCGGGCCCGCGGCCGCGCCGCCAACGCCGCCGCCAAATCCTCGGGCACCGTGAAGTTCGCCTGCGACGGATACGCCGCCGCCCACCGCCCGTCCGCGCGCGCCGCCGCCACCTCCGCCAGCCCAGGCCCGCGCATCCGCCCCGCCGCCGTCAACGCCGCCACCTTGTCGACATTCACCTGCGACCAGAAACTCCCGGGCCGCCGCGGCACATACTTCTGCAGATAGAACTCGGCATCGAGACCCTTGCGCTGCCCGGAGATCCAGCCCCAGCACAGCCCAACATCCACCGCCTCGTCCTCGGTCAGCGACGCGATCCCGGATCCCTTCTTCGCCATCCGAATCCACACCCCCTCCGCGCGCGAGTGATTGACCTCGAGCCAGGCATCGAACGCCTCCGCGTCACCGAACGCCACCGAATCCATACCCGCCACTGTCGCAGACCGCACCGACACCACCGCTGATCGCCGCTACCGGGCCACCCGCCGCGACATCAACGCCTGCCCGAGCACGAGCGCACCCAGGACCAGCACCGCCACCCCGACCACTCGGAATCCGGCGTCCGCGCCCGAGACGAACGCCGCGACAATCGCATCGGAACGCTCGGGTGCGAAGCCTCGAGCCTGCGCCACGGTGTGCGCGCCGCCCGCGCGGACCTCCGGCGGGAGAGCGGCGACGAAACGGGAGGTCAGGACGGTGCCGATCACCGCAACACCCAACGCGCTCCCGAATTCGCGGGTCGTGGCCTGCAATCCCGCACCCACCCCGGCCAGCGACTGCGGCAATGCGCCGGTGATCGCCGCCGACAAGGTCGGAAGAGCCAGCGTCACACCGATTCCGGTGACCACAAGCCACGCCGCGTACACCAGGTAGGAGGTGTGCGGGCCGGTGGTGGACAGGCCCAGCAGTCCGCCGCCGACGAAACCGAACGCGATCGCGATCGTGGCGTCCACCCCGATCCGCCCCGACAAGCGTCCGACATGGCGTGCGCCCACGATGACCGGAACCGTCAACGGAATGATCCCGAGCCCCGTGCGCAGGACCCCGAACCCCTTGGCGTATTGCAGGAACGAGGCGTTCACGTAGAACAGCGCGAACATCCCGAAGAACACCGCCGTCATCCCCAGGCAGGCGCTGCGCAGATCCGGTGACGCGAACAGCCGCGGATCCAGCAACGGATGCCGCACCCGCAACTCGACCACCGTCCACACCGCGAACAACACCGCCGCGCACCCGAACCCGGCGACCACCACGACACTGCCCCAACCCGCCACCGGACCTTCCACGATCCCGACCAGCAGCGCCACCGACGCCGCGACCAGCAACACCGTCCCCACCGGATCCAGCCGCCGATCGTGACGGCCCGACACCGGCGCGATCCACGCCACCAACCCGGCCAGCAGCCCCGCCAGCGGCGCCGCCGCCACGAACAGCCACCGCCACGACCCGCCCGAAAGCACCGCGCCGCCACCGACATTGCCCAGCACCCCGCCGATCCCGGTCATCGACGCCCACGTCGCGATCGTCGCGGCCTTGCGATCGGCGGGCACCGCGTGCAGCAACACCGCCAACGTGTTGGGCAACACCGCCGCGGCGCCCGCCCCCGTGATCGCCCGCCCCGCCAGCAATACGCCCACCGACGGCGCCAGCGCCGAGACCAGCGCGCCCACCGCGAACAAGCCCAGCCCGGCCAGCAGCACCCCCTTGCGCCCGAACCGGTCACCGGCCGCGCCACCGGGAATCACCAGGCACGCGAACACGATCACATAGGTGTCCACGATCCACACCAGCGCCGACGCCGACGGCCGCAGCGGACTCGCCGCCAGCATCGGGACAGCCAGATTGATCGCGGCCACCATCCCCACGACCAACACCACACACGCGCACATCAACGAGACGAGCCCCCGACGAACCACCGCGTTCGGCGCGGTCCCGGCTTGGGGGAGAAGGTTTGTTTGCATGCGGTGCACGCTATGGATCAGGTGTGTATTCGCGCGACGCAAGTTCGACAACCCAGAGTTGCATACGATGCAACAATGACCGAGCAGCTCGACCTGAACCTGTTGCGCGTCTTCGACGCCCTGCTCCAGGACGCCAGCGTCACCGCGGCCGCCGAACGCCTGCACCTGTCGATCCCCGCGACCAGCCGCGCCCTGGGCAGGCTGCGCCGCGCCATGGGCGACCCCATCCTGGTGCGAGCCGGGCGCGCCATGACGCCCACCCCGTTCGCGCTGCGCACCGCACCCCGCGTGCGGTCTCTGCTCGAAGAGGCCGCCGCCCTCATCAGCGCCGACCGCACCATCGACCTCGCGGCGCTCGAGCGCACCTTCGCCATCCGCATCAACGATGGTGTCGCCGCCACCCTGGTCACCGCCGCCGTCGCGGCCACCGCGGCCGCCGCACCCGGCGTGGTCCTGCGCTTCGTGCCCGAAGGCGACGAAAGCCTCGAAGCGTTACGTGACGGCAGCATCGACCTCGACATCGGCGCCGATACCGCCGCCGCCCCCGACATCCACACCGCCGAGCTCTACCGCGAACACCTCGTCGGCATCGTCCGCGCCGAGCATCCGCTGGGCCGCCACCGCCGCCCCACCCTGGCCCAACTCTGCACACACCCGCACGTGTCGGCGTCGCGTCGCGGCCGCGCCCGCGGCCCCCTTGACGACGCGCTCACCGCCGCGGGCCTGCACCGCCACGTCGCCGCGGTCGTGCCCACCTCCGCCCTTGCCGCCCTGCTGGTTTCGCACACCCCCTACGTCGGGCTGGTCCCGCACCGGCTCGCCGAACAGTACGGCGACACCTTGGGCCTGCGCTGGTTCGGCATCCCCGCGCCCCTCCCCGAAGTCGACATCCGGCTGCGCTGGCACGCCCGCCTCGACGCCGACCCCGCCCAACGCTGGCTGCGCGAGACCCTGCGCACCGCGCTGGGTTGACCGGGCGCGCAACCGTTCCCACATCACCGGTGTCGAAACCTCCCACCCCGCCCCAAAATTGTCCCAGACACATCTTGCCGGGGTGGTGGTGCCGCCGCTACCGTGGACCGATGACGACCCACAGCTCCGCCACCGCTGCCGGACTGCCCGCCGGAGTCCACGGCGCCGCCGACCCCCGATTCGATTCCGCCATACGGACATTCGCCCGCGTCCTGGCCGGACGCCGCGGCAACGGCGGCGCACTCGCGGTGTATCAGGACGGCGAACCGGTCGTCGACATCCACGCCGGCGCCGCCGACGCCCACGGCACACCCTGGACCGCCGACACCGGCGCCATGGTGTACTCCGCGTCCAAGGGTGTCTCGGCCACCGTGCTCGCGCGCCTGGCCGATCGCGGCCTGCTCGACTATGACGCCCCCGTCGCCGAATACTGGCCCGAATTCGCCGCCAACGGCAAAGCCCGCATCACCGTCACCGAACTGCTCAGCCACCGCGCCGGACTCTCGAGCCTGCCCGCCGTCACCCCCGACGAAGTCCTCGACCACGAACTCATGGAACAACGCCTCGCGGCCGCGAAACCCGATCACCTGCTGGGCAAACCGATCTACCACGCGCTCACCATCGGCTGGCTCATGGCCGGCCTCGCCCGGGCCATCACCGGCCACGACATGACCCGCCTCTACCGCAGCGAGGTCGCCGAACCCCTCGGCGTCGACGGCATCCACCTGGGCCGCCCACCCGCCGGATCCCGCACCCGCCCCGCCGACCTGGTCGGATCGCTGAAGAACCTGGCCGAGCACACCATTCCGGGCCCGGTCGCCACCGCCGTCCCGCAACTGCCGCGCCTGCTGCGATCCCCGATCTCCTCCATCTACGTCCCCGGTCTGGAATCGATCTTCCGCGGCGACCGGCCCGCTATCCTCGACACCGCCCTGCCCGCCGGCAATGCGGTGTGCACCGCGCCCGCCCTGGCCAAGATGTACAGCGCCCTGGCCGGCGGCGGCACCGTCGACGGCCGCACCTACCTGTCGCCGGAAACCGTTCGGGGCCTGCAACGCATCCGCACCTACCAACTCGACCGCGCCCTGGTCATCCCGTTCTGGCACGTCGGCTACCACAGCTTCCCGTCCCCGCACGCCCCGCGCGGCTACGGGCACATGGGCCTGTTCGGGTCGATGGGCTGGGCCGACCCCGACTCCGGTGTCGCCGTCGGGTTCGTGCACAACCGCATGTCCGCGGGCTGGAGTCCGGTCGACCAAACCCTGTTCGTGGCCCTGCTGCACCTGATCCTGCGCGGCGCCCGCCAACCCGCCGCGCTCGCCGAGCAGCGCACCGCCGGAGCCGCCTGACCCGCGAGTCGATCTTGCCCACTGCTGCAACGGGTTCTAGATTGGCTGCATGCAGGGGGAGCCGAACCACAAGCTGGCCATCCGTCACGTCCGAATCTTCGACGGCCACACCATCACCGCACCGACCACCGTCGTCATCGACGGCACCGTCCTGGGAACCGACCCCGTCGGCGCCGAGACCCTCGACGCCGACGGGGCCGTCCTCATTCCGGGCCTCATCGACGCCCACGTCCACCTCGACAGCCCGCACGCGCTGGATGCCTATGCCGCCCACGGCGTCACGACCGCCCTGGACATGGGTTCGGTCGACACCGCCCTGATCGAGCGGGCGCGCGCCCGCACCGCCACGACCACCGTGCGCTGCGCCGGAGCGCCGATCATCGGTTCCGCCGGCGTGCACGCCCACGTCCCCGGCATCGCCGACGTCGGCATCATCCGCCACCCGGACCAGGCCGAAGCCATGGTGGCGCAACGCGTCTCGGCCGGTAGCGACTACATCAAGCTGATCCTGGAAGCCCCCGGCGAAGGCGGACCCGACACCGACACCGCCAAGGCCGTCGTCACCGCCGCCCACGCTCGCGGCCTGACCGTCGTCGCCCACACCTCCACCCCCGGCGCGTACGCCATGGCCATCGACGCCGGCGTCGACGCCCTCACCCACGTCCCCATCGGAGCCCGCCTGCCCGCCGCCGACATCGACCGCCTGGCCACCGGCGCCCACGTGGTGATCCCCACCCTCGTCATGATGGAAGGCGTCGCCGAAATCCACGGCGTCGCACAGTATTTCCCCGTCTCTCTGAAAACCGTCGGCGCCCTCCACGCCGCGGGCGTCCCCATCCTCGCGGGCACCGACGCCAATCAGATGCCCGGCATCCCCTTCCACCCGCCCCACGGCGCGAGCCTGCACCACGAACTCGAACTCCTCGTCCGAGCCGGTCTCACCCCCGCCGCCGCTCTCAACTCCGCCACCACCCTGCCCGCCCGCCACTTCGGCCTCACCGACCGCGGCGCCATCACCCCCGGCCTGCGCGCCGACCTGATCCTGCTCGACGCCGACCCGCTGGCCGACATCACCGCCACCCGCGCCATCCGCAAGATCTGGTGCGCAGGCACCGAACACGCCCCCGCGCAGACACTCTCGGCCTAGCCCGTGTCCGCGACCCGTCGGCGTCGCACCCGCATGTGGTCAGCCTTCCTCGTCGGATCGGCCGTGACCGTCGCCCGGTGTGTCGACCGCCATGGTGTCGTTCACCCGATCGGTGAGCCGCTCGAACGTCAACGCCGCCTGGCTGTGAGGATGCGGTACCGCTAGTCGGCGTCCTTGCGGGCCTTGCTGGGCTGCACGCGCGGCGGCTCATCGGGCATCTTCGGATACACCGGCGGCCACGGGGCGTCCATCAAGCCCGCGGCCATGTCCTTGTCCGACATCTCCAGCAGCGGAGTCAGCGACTGCGGGGTGCGATCGGCCCACGGGTCGCCCAGTTCGGCGACGCGGGCGGGCACGGTGGCGATCGTGAGGTCGTCGGGAACGATCGTGGCCAGCTCGTCCCACGAGATCGGGGTGGAGACCTGCGCGCCGACCTTCGGGCGGGCGCACCACGCACCGAAAACCGTTTTGTGCGGGGCATTCTGGTTGAAATCGACGAACACCCGCGAACCGCGCTCCTCTTTCCACCACGCCGCGGTGATGTCGTCGGGGTGGCGGCGTTCGAGTTCACGAGCCAGCGCGACCGCGGCGGCACGGACCTGGTAGCCGTCCCAGTTCGGTTCCAGCATCGCGTACAGGTGCAGACCGCGCGAACCGGACGTCTTCACCCGCACATCGATACCCAGTTCCGTGCACAACTCGCGGGTCGCGAACGCCGCGGCACGCAGATCGTCGAAACCGATGCCGGGGGAGGGATCCAGATCGATGCGCAGCTCATCGGTGACGCCGGTCGGCGGCAGCACGTTCCCGGCCGCGTCGAGCACCGGCGGGAACGTGGACGCCGCCTCGGCCCCGGCATGGGTGGGCCAGACGTGGAAACCCAAGCAGCCCAGATTGACCGCCCACACGATGTGCGCCATATCGACCGCGACCAGCGCGTCGCTGGTGGTGCCGTTCGGGGTGGACACGACCGTGGTCTGCAACCAGTCCGGCGCCGAGGACGGGACACGCTTCTGGAACCACGACTTGCCCGACGCCCCGTCCGGGTAGCGCTTGAGCAGCACCGGCCGCCCGCCGATGGTCCGCATGATCGGATCGGCGACGGCCAGATAGTAATTCACCAGATCCAGCTTGGTGTCCCCGCGCTTGGAGAAGTACACCTTGCCCGGATTCGACACCGGCACCGTGCGCCCGGACACCTCGATCTGCACCGAATCACTCACCGCGCGGTCCCTTTCGAATTTCTGGCCTCGGCGAAGATGTCGGCCAGCTCGGCGGGCGCGACCTCGTCGAGCTGAGCGTAGGTACACGAGTCGGGGGTGCGGTCGGTGCGGAACCGCACCAGCCGGCCGCCGTGGCGGAAACGCCCGGCCATCACATGCTCGTAGCGCACCTCCGCCACCAGCTCCGGCCGCAACGCCTCCCACGACAGATCCTTGCCGCCGGTCCAGCGGCTCACCCCGCCCGGCATCTTCCCGTCGGCCTTGGCCTGTGCGGCGGCATCGGCCCAGGAACGCCACGGATGGTTGTCCAGGGCGTGCTCGCGCAACGGGGCCAGCTCGTCGACCAGTTCCTTGCGCCGGGCCGCGGTGAACGACGACGCCACCCCGACATGATGCAGATTGCCGTCGTCGTCGAACAGGCCCAGCAGCAGCGACCCGACCCCTTGGCCGTCCTTGTGCCAGCGGAACCCGGCCACCACGCAATCGGCGGTCCGCTCATGCTTGATCTTGAGCATCACCCGCTTGTCCTGCAGATACGCCAGATCCGATGCCTTGGCCATCACCCCGTCGAACCCCGCGCCCTCGAACCGGGTGAACCAGTCCGCGGCGACATCGGGATCGTCGGTGATCGGCGTCAGATGCGTGCCCGGATGCGAGCCGTCCAGCACCGTTTCGAGCAGTGCGCGCCGCTCGGCGAACGGCCGCCCGGTCAGATCCTCATCACCCAAGGCCAGCAGGTCGAAGCCCACGAAACTCGCGGGGGTCTCCGCGGCCAGCTTCTTCACCCGTGACGCCGCCGGATGCAGCCGCTGCTGCAGCGTGTCGAAATCCAGGCCGTTCTCGGTGACGACCACGATCTCCCCGTCCACCACGCACCGCGGCGGCAGCGCCTGACCCAGGAGTTCCACCAGTTCGGGGAAATACCGGGTCAGGGGCCGATCATTGCGGGAACCCAGCTCGATCTCGGGTCCATCGCGGAACACGATGCAGCGGAAGCCGTCCCATTTCGGTTCGAACCGCAACCCCGGCTCCCGGGGCAGCTCCGACACCGATTTGGCCAGCATCGGTTTCACCGGCGGCATGACGGGCAACAGCACACGGCCTCCTCGGTTCGCGGCGGATCCGAGACCGATCGTAATGCGAACCGGTCAGTTTTCGAGCCACCCGTGCGCGTCGGCGAACGAGGTGAGCCGATCCCGAATCGTGATGATCTCCGCCGCCGTCAACTGCGGCGAGGCATCCAACAGCAGTTCGGTGATCAACCGGCGATGCTCGGCCGCGGTCATCTGCCCCGCGGCGCGATGCTCCTTACCCTTGTGCCGCACCGGCGCCGCCGGCTGACCCGGCACCACCGCCAGATTGATCGCCTTCGGACCCCGATCACCCTCGGTCACATCGAATTCGAAAACCCGCCCCTGGCGCAGCTCGTCCTCATCCAACCCGATGTCGTTGACATGCACGAACACATCCGGGCCGCCGTCTTCCGGACGGATGAACCCGAAACCCCGAGAGCTGTCGAACGACACCAATTTCCCGATGGACACCTAAACACCCGCTCCTCGTCGCCGCGTCCCTCTGGCGGTCACTCTAGTCCGCGGGCTGATCATTGTTGGAGGAAAGTGCCTTTTGCAACGAATTGAAGACCGTCAACCCCTGGCCCACCATCCCGTTGACGATCTCCGACACCCCGTCGGGACCATTGAGCACCGTCAGATTCGCCTTCGACAGCCCGCTCGCGGCCTGCTTCACGATCTCGGGCAACTGCTCGATCAGCAGCTGATCGAGCGCGATCCGATTGTTCGACGCCGCCGCCTCGGCCTGGATCCGGGTGCGGTCGGCTTCGGCCTCGGCGAGAATGCGTACCCGATCCGCCTCTGCCAGAGCGGGTTTGACCACCTCGGCCTGCAACTGCTGCTCCCGCAGCTCCGCCTGCTTGCGCGCCTGCTCGGCCTGGGCGGCCAGCACCTCCTGCATGGCGGTGGCCTGCGCGAGCGGACCCGCCTGCGCGGCTTCGGCATTGGCCTTGTCGATATCGCGCTGATACTGCGCCCGCAGGATCGCGGTCTCGCGCTGATACTCGGCCTGCTTGCGCTGGGACTCCTGCTCGGCTTGGGCGGCCAGCTGGGCGGCGGCGGCCTGCGCGATCTGCGCGTCACGCTGCACCGCGGCATTGTGCGGGGCGGCCAGGGCGGAGATGTAGCCCAGATTGCCGTCGTCGATGTGCTGGATCTGGAACGAGTCCACCCACAACCCGATATTGCTCATCTCCACCTTCGAGGCCACCAGCACCTCGTCGGCCAGCTTCTGGCGCTCGCGAATGATCTCCTCGACCGTCATCGACCCCACGATCGAGCGCAGATGACCGGAGAAGATGCGCCCGGTCAGCACGCTCATCTCCTTCTCCTGCTCGGACAGGAACCGTTGCGCCGCATTGACGATCGACTGCTCGTCATTGGCGACCTTGAACGCGATCACCGCCCGCACGTCGAGCTGGATGGCCTGTTTGGTGACGCAGCGTTCACCGATCTCGGCCTCGAACATCGCCAGCGACAGATACCGCACCTTGCGGAACAACGGCACCACCCAGGCGCCGTGACCGATGATCACCCGGAACGGCGCGCCGCCGTCCTTGCCGTGACGGCCACCGCTGACCAGCATCGCCTCATCGGGATCGGGTACGTGATAACCCAGCATCGTGTATTTCCCCTCGAACGTGGTTCCCGAGCATTTCCGTTGAATCAATCGCCCGGAAGCGGGACCCACGCAACAACATCGACGAGACGGCCGGGATGAGCGGCGACCACCAGTACCGGCGCACCGGCGGGCAGCGGCTCGTCCGCGCGCGCGATGTAGAGCTCGGTTCCCCCTCGGATGGCGACCAGTACCTCACCGAGGGCTCCCGCGCCCCGGATCGGCGAGGTCAGCGTACCGGTCAGGCCCACTACCGGGTCGGTCATCGCGATGTTCTCCTCGCCGGGGGGTTCGCTGAAAACGCCAGCGTACGCGCGCGGAGTGTGCTGCTCGGGCCGCTGCGCGGTCGCCTCATGTTTGCTACTGCTCGGTATGATTCGCTTGTCCCACCTCGGAGCGACAGTCGCGCGGCAGGAAGGACCCGCTCGTGAGCATTCCGATCCACGCCGAGAGAAAAATGTGCTGGTGTCCGCACCGACCGGCTGGCAGGCTGAAGCGGTGACCACCCCTCCGGATACCAAGGCGGCCGACTCCGCCGACGACAAGCTGGACATCGGCGTCTTCAAAATCGCCGGTGTCGTGGTGCTCGGCGCCATCATGTCGATCCTCGACGTCACGGTCGTGACCGTCGCCATCCCCACCTTCCAGCACGACTTCGACACCACCTACGCCATCGCCGCCTGGTCCATGACCGGCTACACCCTCGCGCTGGCCACCGTCATCCCCCTCACGGGCTGGGCCGCCGACCGATTCGGCACCAAACGCCTCTACATGATGGCGCTGGTGTTCTTCGTGATCGGCTCGGTGCTGTGCTCGACGGCCTGGAACATCGAGTCCCTCATCGCCTTCCGCGTCATCCAGGGTCTCGGCGGCGGCATGCTCATGCCGCTGGGTATGACGATCATGACCCACGCCGCGGGCCCCACCCGCATCGGCCGCGTCATGGCCGTGCTCGGCGTGCCCATGCTGCTGGGCCCCATCGGCGGCCCCATCCTGGGCGGCTGGCTCATCGACTCCTTCAGCTGGCACTGGATCTTCCTGATCAACCTGCCCATCGGCATCATCGCGCTGGTCCTGGCCTACACGATCTTCCCGCGCGACAATCCCGAGCCGTCGCAGAGTTTCGACTTCCTGGGCATGCTGCTCGCCTCGCCCGGCCTGGCCGCCTTCCTGTTCGGCGTGTCCTCCATCCCCGGTGAGGGCACCATCAAATCGGCCAAGGTGCTCATCCCCGCCATCATCGGCGCGGGCCTGCTGATCGCGTTCGTCTTCCACGCCCTGCGCACCGAACACCCGCTCATCGACCTGCGGCTGTTCAAGAACAAGTCGCTGCGCTACGCCGTCATGACCATGACCCTGTTCGCCATGGCGTTCTTCGGCTCCGGTCTGCTGCTGCCCTCGTATCTGCAGCAGGTGCGCGGTGAATCCACCCTGGCCGCCGGTCTGCTCATCGCACCGCAGGGTCTGGGCGCGATGCTGACCATGCCGATCGCGGGCCGCCTGGTCGACAAGATCGGGCCCGGCAAGATCGTGCTCACCGGTATCTCCATCATGACGCTGTCGATGGCCGCGTTGACCCAGGTCAAGGCCGACACCCCCTACCCGCTGCTGTGCGGGGTGCTGTTCGTCATGGGTCTGGGCATGGGCTGCACCATGATGCCGACCATGACCGCCGCCATCCAGACCCTCACCCACGGTGAGGTCGCGCGCGGTTCCACCCTGATGAACATCGTCAACCAGACCGCCGGATCCATCGGCACCGCAACCATTTCCGTGGTGCTGACCACCCTGCTCAACCACCGGCCCGAAGCCAAGCTGGCCATCGGATCGCACTACGATCCGCGCATCTCCCAGCAGGTTCCGCCGCAGGTCCTCGCCGACGGCTTCGATCAAGCCGCCCAGGCGTTCGCCCACACCTTCGTGGTGGCCACCGTGCTGCTGCTGGCGACGCTGATCCCGGCGTTCTTCCTGCCGCGCACCAAACCGGCGACCCCGGCCGCGGCCGACGCGCCCGCGGTCGTGCACTGAGATAACACCGTCGAAAGCCCACCCGGAAACCATTGTCCCGGGTGGGCTTTCGCGTTTCTCAGCGTCGCGGCCCCGACGAGGCCAGGTGCTCGGCGTAGAAGAACAGCAAGCCCGTCGCCGCCGAGATCGCCGCCAGCAGCCAGAATCGGATGATCACCGTGGTCTCCGGCCAGCCGGTCAGCTCGAAATGGTGATGGAACGGGGCCATCTTGAACACCCGGGTGCGGGTGGTGCGGAACATGACGATCTGCAAGGCCACCGACGCGATCTCGGCCACGAACAGCGCGCCGACCGCGATCATCAGCAGTTCGGTGCGCGTGGTGATCGACAGCCCCGCCAGCAGCCCGCCCAACGCCAGCGACCCCGTGTGGCCCATGAAGATCTTCGCCGGAGCCGCGTTCCACCACAGGAATCCCACGCACGCCGCCGCGCCCGCCGCGCACACCACCGACAGATCCAGCGGATCGCGCACCGTGTAGCAGCCCGGCACCGCCCTGGTCGCGCACGCGTGCGCGTACTGCCAGAACGTGATCAGCACATACGAACCCAGCGCCAACCCCACCGAACCCGCCGCCAAACCGTCCAGGCCGTCGGTGATGTCGACCGCGTTCGACCAGGCCACCACGATGATGCACGCCACCACCAGAAACCCCGCGACCGCCAGGGACACCGTGGAGATGTCGCGCACGATCGAGATCTGCTTGCTGCCCGGCGTCAGCCCCGACCCGCCGCGGAACCGCAACGCCAACACCCCGAACACCACCGCCGCGCACAACTGGCCGACGATCTTGCCCGACGCCGTCAACCCCAGCGAGCGCCGCTGCGACAATTTGATCGCGTCGTCGGCGAACCCCACCGCCCCCAATGCCGTCGCCAACCCCAGCACCAGCAGCCCCGACGCCGACGCGCCCCGCCCGTCGAAATGCCGCCCCACCTGCGTCGCCGCCCCGTACCCGCACCAGATCGCGACCAGGATCGCCAACCCGCCCATGGTCGGCGTGCCCCGTTTGGACAAATGACTCGCCGGGCCGTCCGAGCGGATCGCCTGCCCCCACCGCTGCCGCGTGAACAGCCGAATAAGCAACGGCGTCACCGTGATCGACACCACCAGTGCCACCAGCGCCGCCACCAGAATCTGCCGCATCGCACCCCCCTCGAAACCCGAAATCCGGTCACATGCTAACCGCCGCCGGAACGAAAGGGGCCCCCGTGATTGTTAGCGTGAGATATGACCACCCCGGGTGCGCGCCGCGACCAACTGCGAGAGTTCCTGCGCGACAGACGCGCCCGCATCACCCCCGACCAGGTCGGACTTCCCACCGCCGGCCGCCGCCGCACCCCCGGCCTGCGCCGCGAAGAAGTCGCCGTCCTCGCCGGAGTCGGCGTCTCCTGGTACACCTGGCTCGAGCAGGGCCGCGACATCACCGTCTCCACCGACGTCCTCGACGCCATCGCCGCCGCCCTGCTGCTCGACGGCCCCGAACGCGCCCACCTGTATGTCCTCGCCGGCCTCAACCCACCCTGCCGCTCCGGCACCGCCACCGCCGGCATCACCCCCGAGACCCGGAACCTCCTCGACGCCTGGGGCCCCCGCCCCGCCGTCCTCCGCAACCGCTACTGGACCGTGCTGGCCTACAACGACGCTGCCCGCGCCGTCTTCGGTTACGAAGCCCCCGGCCACAACTGCCTCATCACCTACTTCACCAACCCCCGCTACATGGCCATGCCCCACCACTGGACCCGCGCCGCCCCCGCCGTCGTCGCCGCCTACCGCGCCGACTCGGCCCCCTGCCCCGACGACCCCGGCTTCGACGCCGTCATCACCGACCTCGCCCGGCGCAGCCCCGAATTCGCCGACCTGTGGTCCCGCCACGACGTCGGCACCCCGGCTCAAGCCGTCAACGCCCTCCATCACCCAGAAGTCGGCGAACTCCACTTCGACACCACCACATTGACTCTCGCCGACCGCCCCGACCAACACGTCGTCCTCTACAACCCGCGCCCCGACACCGACACCGCCGAAGCCCTCGACCGCCTCCACCGCCTCCGCCTCGCGCCACCCGCGTGAAACGGTGGCGGCCGCGCAAGGTGGTGGTGTCACACCCACGATGAGTGCGCACTGTTTACCCATGGCGTGGCCCGGCACGCTGAAGCCATGACGCACAACGGGATCCGCTACGTGAACAAGATCGCCCTCATTACCGGTGGCAGCAGCGGGATGGGGCTGGCCACGGCGCAGCGCCTCATTGCCGAAGGCGCGGAGGTGATCATCACCGGGCGGGACAAGGGTCGGCTGGACGCCGCCGTCGCCGAGCTGGGGGAGCGCGCGACCGCGATCCCCGGCGATGTCACCGACGCCGAGGATCTTGCCGCGCTGGGTCGAACGGTCGGCGAGCGGTTCGGGCGGCTGGACGTGGTGTTCGTGAATGCGGGGGTCGGGGCGTTCCAGCCGTTCACCGCTGTCACCGCCGAGGAGTTCGATCGGATCGTGGGCCTCAACTTCAAGTCGGTGTTCTTCACCGTCCAGCAGGTCCTGCCGCTGGTGTCGGCGGGTGGCGCGATCGTCATCAACGCCTCGTTCGCCACCTATCGGGGTGCGCCCGGTACCGCCCTGTACACCGCCACCAAGGCCGCGGTCGATTCCTTGGCGCGGACCCTCGCGGCGGAGCTGGCGCCCCGGGGGATTCGGGTGAATTCCATCAGCCCGGGCTACACCGACACCCCCGCCTTCCGTGCCGAGACCACACCCGAGACCCAGGCCGAGGCGGCCTCGCGGGTGGCGCTCGGTCGCATCGGCACCTCCGACGATGTGGCCGCCGCGGTCGCGTTCCTGGCCTCCGCGGACGCCTCCTACATCACCGGCCAGGACCTGCTCGTCGACGGCGGGCTCACCACCGTCATTCCCTCGGCCATGGTCTGAAGCGGCTCACTGCTCGGTTTCCACCGGCCGTGGCACCGTGCGCCAGCCGACGCTGGTCACCGCCGGCTCCAGGCTCAGACGGCTCACCGCGGACTCCATCTGGCGATCGTCGCGACGATCGCCGGTGAGCTCGGCCCGCACCTGCACCCGCCCCGGGGACGTGTCGTGACTCGAGATGGACACCAGCCGCAAGTCGGTGCGCGTCAACGACTGCACCAGCAACGCCCGCACCTGCGCCTCGTGCGCGTCGTCGGTGTCGGCGTGGAAGGCGTACAACGCGTCCTGGGCGTCGGTGCCGTCGGCGAGCGGACGGTCCACCGATCGGGCGACCGTGCGCAGCGCGGTATTGACCACCACCACCGCGACCGTGCCCGCCGCGGCCGTCGAGTACATGCCCGCACCCGCCAGCGCGCCGACCGCGGCCGAACACCACAGCGTGGCAGCGGTATTGAGGCCGCGGATATTGAACCCGTCGCGCAGGATCACGCCCGCGCCCAGGAAGCCGATACCCGAAACGATCTGCGCCGCAACGCGGGTCGGGTCGGCGGTGGCGCCGTTGAAGCCGTGCGCGGACAGCAGCACGAACAGGGTCGCACCGGCGGCGACCAGTGCGTTGGTGCGCAGCCCGGCCATGCGGGCCCGGAACTGGCGCTCGAACCCGATGATCGCGCCCAACCCGACGCCGGTGGCCAGGCGGAGCAGCATTTCCCAGGTGGTCATCTCGATCTCCCAGCGGATGACGGCGCACTCGGAAGTGGACGCTACCGGGTGCGCGGCAGCGGCCTGAGGATAAGCGGAGTGTCGCCTGGTGAACGATTGGCTAACGGAACTCGGTCCGGTCCATCGGGCACGACCACCACCTCCTCGGCACACGCGCGCAACGCGACCATCGGGTCGCGTCCATGCCGGGGGAGTGGGACCGGCGGGGAATCGCCGGCACGGGTACCACCCCTCGTAAGACCTTCAGCACTCCACGGCGTAACCCGCCACCAGGGCGGGAGCCGGTCGGGGCATCCCCTTAGCTCGGGGAAGCCTGTCCTGATCCGGGGCGTCTCTCGACGTTCGGGATCGCCGGCCTGTATCCGTGAAGGAGCCTCAGCTAACGACGGCACCTTGCGTCAGCGAGTAAACACCCCGGCGCCGCGCCTCGCAACCCGATGTGACCGCGGTCGCCCGCATCCACGCCGCAACCGATCTGGTGGGAGGGTCAGGGATACATGCCGCGATAGGCGTCGATGGTCGCCACCAGATGGTCCACGATCTGATCGCGCGTGGCGCGCAGCGTGCCGTTGAGCCACGCCGAGAACATGCCCGCATTGCCGCTGGCCATGGTGACCGCGGCCAGCCGCCGCCGCACCGGATCATCGATGTGGGCGAACAGGTGATCCTGGATCAGGCGGGTGAAGGCGGGCATGACCGCGATCGTGGTCTGGCCCAGCCCCGTCGACGAATACGGCTCCACCAGGAACAGTCGCGACTTGCGCGGATCCTGCAGCACCTTGTCCACCAGCGCTTCCGACAGCGCGCGATCCCGATCGGGATCATCGGCGACCGCGAACGCCGTCATCGGATCCAGGAACTCGTCGGCGATCTGGCGGTAGAGCACGTCGAGCAGTTCGTCGCGGCTGGCGAAGGATTCGTAGAAATAGCGGTCGGTCAGCGTGGCGCGCCGGCACACCGCGCGCATGGTGACCGCGCCCGCCCCGGATTCGCCGATCAGGTCCAGTGCGGCCTCGAGCAGCGCGGTGCGGCGCGCCTCACGGCGTTCGGTGAGGGTGGTTCCGCCCCAGATGCGGGGCTCCTCGGCGGGAGGCTGCTCGGTCTGCACCGGGTCAAGAGTAATGCCCGGGCCCGGGTGTGAGCGCACACCCGGCCCCGGACCGGCTCACTTGGTGACCACGCACGCGCTGCCGAGGTTGATGCCGGTGCCGACGGTGACCGTCGCCCACTGCGAGCCGTTGTAGGTCCAGGCCTGCACGTAATGGGTGCCCGTGGAGGTCGGCGTCCAGCTCGAGGTGGCGGTGCCGCCGCTGCCCAGGCTGAACTGCTGCGGACTGAACGTCGCCGAGGCGCTGTCGTAGAGCCACACGTACTCGTTGGGGCTGCCGTTGACGGTGACCGTGTAGGCGCAGTTGGTGCCGTAGCCGCCGCCGATGCTGGTGCCGGTCGCGATGGTCACGCTGCTGACGTAGGCCGACGCGTCGGGCGCGGCGAGCACGAGCGCCGCGGCCGCGGCGAGACAGGTGGCGAACACGGACACGGCCGAGGTGCGTGAGCGGATCATTGTCGATCATCTCCCCAGATGAACGGGATGAATGAGAACCCTGCGACGCCATTGGCGCATAGAGGCAAGTGTCGGTGTTCAGCACCCGCGATAGGCGCGTATCGGACTACTCGGTGCGAACCGGTCACCCCGCCAACGCAATTCGCGATCTCCGGCAATCAGTCGGCTGCCCAGGTCCGAGGTCGAAAGGTGGGGGTTCCCCTAACAATCCCCTAATTCCTGCGCTCACAGCGCAATTCAGCTACTACATCGCTAACGTTCCGATTGTCCGAATCGCCGGGGTGACGAAGCGCAGACACCCACCGGTGATCGGACACCACGCGAGTCCTCTTCCCCGAGACTCGCCTCCCGCGTCCCCGCCGCGCAGCGGGCGCCGCGAACCCCGGCGTCGCCGGGCCGAACCCCGATCCCGGCCCGGCGACGCCGTCTCATAAGCGCCGATTCCGCCACAAGGACGGCGCGAATGCCGTGACGCTGCGATGATCGACCCAGTTTGGATTCAGTTCGGGTAGGCATTGCGAATCAACCTGTGCCGGTGGACTGTTCGAGGTGCAGAAGGATCGCGCAGGATGACCGCAAGCCGGTATGCCAGTAACTCCGATGTAGCCGAGCCTGCCGAGCCGTCGGGCTGGGGCCGACATCTGGGCGTCGGGGACGACATCGCGGACAGTCTCGGTTCCGGACAGCTCGGCGCGCTCATCTTCGCCCGAAAACTGGTGCGCTGCTGGTACATCGCGAACTTCCTGCTCGCGTCGACCCTCGGCTCGGGTGTGGGCCTGTTCGCCTGGGAGTACGGTCAGCGGACCTACGGCGACTGCACGGGCACCGCCACCTGCTATCCGCGCTGGGAGTTGCTGGTGCTCGGCGTCGGCTCCGGATTGCTCGCCGCGGGAGTGATCTTCCTGGCCGCGTCGTTGCCGTGCTTCTGGGTCGCCTACGCCATCCGGTGGTCGGCGCGCGCCATGGCCGACCGCAACGGCGGGCCCGAGCACTACGAGGCCGAGCACTACGCGGTCGCCGAGCAACACCAGTGGCACGCGGCCGAGCAGCCGACGCGCCGCCAGCCGCGGACCGAGGAACCGCCGCGCCGGCAGGCCCGGGCCGAGGAGCCCCAGCGCCGTCAGGCGCGACCCGAGCCGCCCCAGCAGCGCCGCCCCGCGCGCGGTGAACAGCCCGCCCGCCGCCCGGCCCGCACCTGACCAACCGCTCCCAGCCCATCGGCGGCCGCCTACCCGAGCGGCTCGCCGGGTGCGGTGGCGCCCGCGACGATCTCGCGCAACGCCGCGATATGCCCGTCGAAGGCGATGCGCCCGGCGTCGGTCAAGCGGGCCCGCACCTTGCGGCGACTGCCCTCGAGGCGACGCTCGGTACTGACGTACCCGGCTTCCTCGAGGGTCGCCAACTGCTTGGACAGCGCCGAATCCGACAGTCCCAGGCGCTCTTTGAGGAACGCGAACTCCGCCCAGTCGGCCGCGGCGAGCGTGGCCACCAGCGTCAGGCGCGTGCTCGGGTGGATCAGTTCGTCGAAACGGGCCTCGCTCACGCGCGCACCCACCGCCGTCCCGCCGCCAGCAGCTCGGGCCCGCCGAAACCGATGACCGCGGCCACCAGCAGCGCCGACCAGATGCGCGGATGCCCCGCCCCGTCGGCGTCGAGCGCGATCGCCGCGGCCACGGTCAGCGCGACCAGGCCCACCAGCATGCCGATCACGACCAGCGGCGTGCGCCGCCCGGCCACCTCGGCGCTGACCTGGACCCCGCCGGTGCGGCGGCGGCCATCGAGCAGCCGCGACGCCACCGTCGCGTGCCCGGCTCCGAACGCCAAGGTCGCGACCGCTGCCAACCAGTCCGGGCCCAGATCGCCCAGGGCTCCCAAAGCCAGCCAGCCGCAGGCCATTCCCCACCAGTAACCGCGGGGCAATCCGACTTCCGCGGCCATCTTCTGCCGCGCCTGACCAGCCGCGTCGAGTGCCGAACGCGCCTGCTCCGGAGTGATGCCGTCCATGATGACTCCTTACTTTCCTACTTGGAAAGTAAGACTCCACTTTCCCGCTAGGAAAGTCAAGGGTGGGTCAGCCCAGCAGTTCGTCCAGATAGCACCAGCGCCACGACTCACCCGGCTCCACACTGCGGATCACCGGATGCCCGGTGCCGTCGAAATGCTTGGTCGCGTGATTGCCCGGCGAGGAGTCGCAGCACGCCACATGCCCGCACTCCAGGCACATCCGCAGATGCACCCACACCAGACCCTCCTCGAGGCATTCCCCGCAGGCGTCCGGGGTATCGGGCACCCGCACGCACGGCGCCTCCCGCAGGTGCTCACACGCCCCCGGCGGCATCGGCGCCCGCAACCCCAGCCCGTCGTCGTCCTCGGCCTCGGTGACCCGGTCGATGGTGGACTCCTCGATGTCGAGGGCGGCCATCACCGCCTGCAGCACCTCCTGATCGACCTGCCCCGCGTCACGGATCCGCAGCACCGTCTCGCGCTCGGCCGCCAGCATCGCCAGGCGCAGCCGCCGGTACTCGCCGCTGGGGGTGACCCGCTGGGATTCCGAGCGGCCCAACAGCTCCCACGCCGACTGCGCCCGCACCACCACCCGGTTGCGCAGCGAGTCCACCACATCCGGCGGTGTCTCGGGCGCGATGTTCTCCTCGAGCGCCTTCAATCCCGCCGTCGTCGCCTGTTGCAGCAGATTCGCCTCCTGCAACAGGTCCTCGGCCCGGCTGGGCCCGCGCAGGCGCAGCATCCGCACCAGCCACGGCAGCGAGAGCCCTTGCAGCAGCAGCGTTCCGCCCACCACCACGACCGCCAGCAGCCGCAGCGTGTCCAGTTCCGGTGTATCGCCGGGCAGCAGCAGCGCCGCCGCCAGCGTCACGACGCCGCGCATACCGGCCCACGCCACCACCGCCGGTCCGGTCCACTCCGGCTTGGGTTTTCCCTGCCGGCGCCCCTCGATCTGCCAGGCCGCGTACGTCGCCGGGAACACCCACACCGGCCGCACCACGATCACCGTCACCAGCACCGCCGCACACGTCCACAGCAGTGTCGAATGCGGCAGATCGCTGTGCCAGGCGGCCTCCACGATATGGCGCACCTGCAACCCGATCAGCAGGAACACCGCGGACTCGAGAATGAACGCGATGGTCCGCCAATTGGTGTGCTCGGCGATGCGCGAGGCCGCGCTCTGCCAGTGCGGCGCACCGTGACCCAGGATCAGCCCGCACGTCACCACCGCGATCACGCCCGAGGCGTGCACCGACTCCGCGGGCAGATACGCGATCCACGGCGCCAGCAGCGACACACTGGTGTCCAGCACCGGATCGGTGATCCGGCGGCGCAGGAACGCCAGCATCATCGCCGCGGCCACCCCGATCAGCGCGCCGCCGCCGGCCGCGCCGATGAAACTGGCCCCCGCCTGCCACAGCGTCACACTGCCCGCCATGGCCGCGACCGCGGTCCGCAGGGTCACCAGCGCGGTCGCGTCGTTGAACAGCGACTCGCCTTCGAGCAGGGTCACGATCCGGCGCGGCATCCCCACCCGTCGCGCCACCGCGGTCGCCGCGACCGCGTCCGGCGGGGCCACGATCGCGCCGATCGCCACCGCCGCGGAGAACGGCACCGGCAGCAGCCAATACACCACCGCGCCCACCGCGAACGCGGTGAACAACACCAACCCCACCGACAGCAGCGTGATCGAGGTCTTCTTCGGCCGGAAATCCACCAGCGAGGTGCGAATCGCCGTCGTGTACAGCAACGGCGGCAGCAACCCCAGCAACACCAGTTCGGGCTCGATGTCGAACTCGGGCACGAACGGCAGATACGACGCGATTACCCCGGCCACGGTGAGCACGAACGGCTCACCCACCCCCAGCCGGCGCGCACCGGCCGCCAGTGCGACCGCGACCGACACCAGCACCACGAGTCCGAACGCCCACTCCACGTGATCATCGTGCCAGTCGCGGTGTCCGATTCCGGCAGCGGCACCGCAGATGGGTCAGTCGGCGTGGCCCGAACGGGACCGGGTGATCGCGAAGACCCCGATGCGCGCGGCCAGCGCCACCACCCACAGCACCACGCCGACCATATTGAGCATCGGACCGGCGCCGGTGTAGGAGCCGACCAGGATGGAGACGACACCCGCCGAGAAACACAGCACGGTGGCGGCATGACAGACGGTGAGGGTGATGCGCAGGTCGGTGTCCGGACCCGCGGCGCGCTCGATACTGATGGTGAAACTCCTGGCAACACTGTTGAATTCGGCCCCAGGCACCATAGCGTCCCGAAGCCGGAAGTGCAGAGTCCAGCAGCTCACCGTTCCCGCCGTATTCGCTTGCGGGGCGTGATGGCGGTGTTGCTCAACGGAATTCGCGAGTCGGATCAGGGGGTCTGCTTGACGCAGATCCAGGTTTCGCCGTCCTTGCGGGCCTCCACCTTCGGTGACTGGTATTGCCAAATGCACGCGATCTGCATGTCGATCGGGGCCTGGCACACCCAGGTGGTCTTGTCGATCACGGCCGGACGCACCTCATTGCTCGTCGGGTACGTCGCCTTGCAGTAGCCGGGCATATCCCGGATACCGCCCTTGGCCACCTGTTCGGGGGTGAAGCACATACCGCTGTAGGGGTCGTTCATCGAGAAGGACATGTGCAGACCGGTCTGCTTGTACTGCCAGTCGCACGCCTTGCCCAAATCGATGACCGCCTCACACGACTGGCCGTCGACCTGGCCGTACCCGTAGGAGACGCAGTACTGCGCCAGATCCAGCCCGCCGATCGAGGTGGACGCGGGCACACTCGGCGCGGTCGAGGACTGGGTGCGATCACCGACGACGTTGACGATCAACGGGGTGATGATCACCGCGGCGGCCACCGCCACCACGATCACGGCCAGCGCCCACGCCGGTACGCGCCTCAGCAACGGTGCGAGCACCCGTTGGGAGAATGGGGTCCACAGTGGCGAGAAGAACTGCGAGAACTGTTCGAGCACGAGCGCCCCTTGTTCCATGCATGTGCGGCAGCACAGCAATCCTATCGCCCGGGCCGGGGTCGCCACAGCCGAAATTACTGGGGCTGCGGCATATTGGCGTCAACTGTGCCGGGGTGCGGATTCCATCGGTTTGCCCGCGTCGCGCCAGGCCGTGATGCCGCCGGCCAGACTGTGCGCGTCATACCCGGCCCGGCGGGCCAGCGCCGCGAACCGCAAGGACACCTCACCGACCGGGCAGACGAAGACCACCGGCCGCGACCGTGAGAACGGAACACCCTGGACGAGCATGTCGTCGAGCTGATCGTCGCGGATGTTCAACGCGCCCGGCACATGCGCGATCCGGTAGGCCATCGCGCCGCGGGTGTCGACGATGGTCGGGCGCGCGGTGCGATCGAGCTGGTCGAGCTCGTCGGGGGACAGGGCCGGAGTCGCGGCGAGTTCGGCCGCGTCCGGAGCCGGGGCGCGTCCCGGCTTGCCGAACAGTTCTGGGCGGCGCTTGCGGACATAGGACAGGTACGGCTCGAGTCGATCGCACACGATGATCACCGCGATCAGCGGATCCGCCTGCGCCGAAGGCGGTTCCACCGACCCCAGGAACTCCAGCGCCGCGGCATAGGTCGCCCCGCTCGTCGGCCCGGCGAGCACCCCGTGGGCGGTGGCCAGGGTCAGCGTCGCGTCGACCGCGCGCCCGGCCTCCACCGCCATGATGCGGTCGTAGAAGTCGGGCTGGAACAGGCCCACGTCCCACATCTCGGTCTCCGAGCGGATACCGGGAATGAAGTCGCCGCGTTCGGAGACCACCGCGACGGTCTTCAACTCCGGATTGTGTTTGCGCAGAAAGGTCGCCGTGCCGCGGGTGGACCCGGTGGTGCCCAGCCCGCCGATCAGATAGTCGACACGGGTGATGCCGTCGCGCGCCAGGTCCTCGTGGATCTCGCGCCCGGTCCCGTGATGGTGGGCCTCGATGTTCTTCTCGCTGGTGTACTGCGAGGGGTGGTACCAGGCGCCGGGTGCGCGGGCCATGGTCGATTCGATGACCGAGTACACGTCGTTGGGGGCCGTCGGATCCGGGCATTCCGACAAACCAGGCAATTCTTCGATATCGGTCCCCAACAGCTGCAACAGGTCTCGCACCTCGGCGACCTTGATCCGATTGGTGACCGCGCGTAACCCGATCCCGTGCAAGGCCGCCAGCACCCGCAACGCCTTGGCGGTATTGCCGCTCGACGCCTCGATCAAAGTCTGCTTCCCGGCGATGATCTCGTCGAGGTCGTCGCGGATCATCCCCCACGCCACCCGATCCTTCACCGACCCGAACGGGTTGTAGAACTCGAGCTTCGCGTACAGCTCCACCCGCGCGAGCCCGTGCACGGCCGGATCCAGCCGCAACAGTGGGGTATTGCCGATCAGTTCGGTGATGTGGTCATAGCGCATCAGTGCACCTCGTGCCAATCAACGTCGCGGCACACCCGGAACAGCCCGGATTCGCGCGACACCGCCAATTTCGGCGGCACCGGATGCATCGAGGCCCGCGCGGCCGACAGATCCATGTGGTAGGCGGCGGTATTGGGGAACACCACGAAATCCCCCGATTGTGGATACCGCGGTAGCCACACTTTGTGGTTGGTGATCAGATCCCGTTCCAGGCACAGCCGCCCGGCCAGGAACACGCCCGCCGCATCGGGATTCGGAACGCCCGGGACGGAAACCGGCTCGTCAGCGCCGGTTCGGGCGGGGAGGAGGATCGGGTCGACCATCACCTCCTGATCGGCCGGGGTGACGGTGTCGCGGCTCAGATCCAGATTGACCAGGGTCGACCCGTCGGCGGTCCGCTTCACGAATTCCACCCGCGCCACGGTGATTCCGGCGTGGTCGACCAGCGCCTTGCCCGGCTCCAGCCAGATGTCGAGGAGGTTCTCCCCAGCCACCTGTGCAAAACTGCGCCCGCCCTGCGCGTCCAGGCCCGTATCCAGGAGATCGGCGAGCATGCGGTCGGCATCCACAATGTTGGCGTATTTGTGAAAAACTGGTGTCCCATGCACCGCGCCGTCCTCGACGTGGAACCCGAAAGTGTTGGCGCCCCAGGCCATCTGCTCGCCACGGCCCACCAGTGATTCGCGCAGCGCGTGCACGTATGCATCGAATGCGCCCGCGTCCGCGGTGAACACCTGCCGGAAGCCGCCCCCGATATTCAGCACCGTCGGCGTCAATCCGTACCCGTAGGCCCGCTCGGTCAACTCCAGGCAGCTCTCCACCGCCCGGACCCGTTCGGCCGGTTCGCCCGAATCCAGGTGAAAGGCGAACCCGCGGAACTCGATCCGATCCCGCTGGGTCGACAGCAGCTCCAGCAGCTGGTCGCTCTCGGTCAACGGCACCCCGAATCGACTCACCGGCGTGCCCGGGAATCCGCACATTCGGACCAAAACCGGCACGGGGATATCCGTTAGTGCCGCAATGCGTTCCAGTTCCCACAGATTGTCGACATTGATGGTCACCCCGGTGCCCACCAGTGCGCGCAACAGCCCCTCACCCTTGGGACCGGTGACCTCGATGCGCTCGGGTTCGAACCCGGCCTTCAACGCACCCAGCAGCTCGGCCTCCGAGGCCACGTCGATACCGATGCCCGCCGCGCGCCCGGCGGCCACGAACGCGCGCGACTGATTCACCTTGTGCGCGTAGCAGATCCGGAACCCCGCACCGCGCGCCGTCAGAACCGCCCGCAACCGCTCCAGGTTCTGCGTGAAGACCTGCGGGAACACCAGATGCGCGGGGGATCCGAACTCGGTGACCGCGTCCCGGACCGCGCCCGGCGTGTCCAGGAATTCCGACACCAGCGCATGCATCTTCGCCGGCAACCCCGGCGGCGCCGCAGCCGTCATACGGCGGTTTCGCTGGTCGCCGGGGTGACCAGGGTCGGGTTGTAGCCGCTGTCGCGCAGCGCCTCGAAAGCACGATGCCGGTTGCGCGGACTGCGGAACTCCGCGACCACCCGCTTGCTGACCAGATCGATATCGCCGACCCCGATGCCCATCGCGTCCAGCACCCCGCCGATGGTGCGCACGCAATGCTTGCACGTCATGTCCGGGACATAGAACACCTGGTCCTCGGCGGCGAGCTCACCGGTCTCCGAGCCCGTTTCGGCCGCCACCTCGGCCACCGTGATCCGGTCGACGATATGGGTGAACACCTCGGTGAACCGGTCGACGACCAGCGGCAGGATGCTGTAGTGCGCGCCGTCGAGTTGATGCGGCATGGCGGCCAGGCAGGCCGGGCGGGTGCCCGGCGGCAGCAGCGCGTACTGGCGCGAGATCAGATCCAGCTCGTCGTGATACTTGGCGATCGCCTCGCTCACGCTCAACCCCTCGGCGTTGGTGGCCCGGCGCATGACCCGGTGCGCGTCCTCGATGGTCATGTCCTTCATGGCGCGCAGTGTCGCCACCGTCTCCGCCGAATACCGTACGGTCCCATCGGGTTGGGTGGTCAGGGTGACCGCGATCATGCCGCGCCGGTAGCTCGAGGCCTGTAACTCCCAGAACCAGCGCGTCGCCACCGCCGCGTAGATGCCCGAATCCCGCATGCCGATCGCGAATTCGGCCGGGGTGCGATACGGCGTCTCCCGCGCCAGCAGCGCGTGCTGGGCCAGCGCCCGCCCCGCCGCCTCGATGCCCACCCGGAAGATCTCGTGCGGCACGTGATCGGTGGTGGTGCCGTTGAGCACCGCCTGCTCGCGCGGGCCGAGCTTGGCCATCCGCTGGTCCAGTGCGGGATCGGCGTCGAGGGCGTGCCACAGCGCCAGCACCGTCTCGCGCATGGCGATCGGCACGACCGGGCCCAGCCCGCCGGTACGGAAATGCCCGGTATTGGGGATGCCGTCGCTGTCCGTCCAGGTGATGCGGTGGGTCGCGCTGGTCACCTGGTCGGCGCGGCACGGGCGCATGAACCGTTCCAGATACAGCCGTTGCGACAGCGTCAGATGCGAGCCGGACTCCGAAGCCAGCGGCGTGCAGGTGTATTCGACGCGACGCGGAGGCGGCGGCACCGGGGCCGCGCCCAATCCCGGCCGGGCCAGTCCGGCCAGCACCCGGGAGGCGGCGCGGCGGTCGTAGCGGGGTTCGGGGCCTGACGTGGTCACGAGACCTCCTCGGCAATCGTGGCGACACACTCGGTGAACCGGTCGATCTCGTCGACGGTGGTATAGACGTGCGTGCTCACCCGCACCGAATCCTCGTCGGCCACCGCACCGGCGGTGGGGACGCAATGCGCTCCGGTGCGGACCAGGAAGCCCAGCTCGCTGAGCACGAACCCCAGGTCGGTGGCGCTGATCCCGGCGACGGTGAAAGACACGATCCCGTACCCGGTTTCGCACGGCGCGTACGCGGGGCCGGGCGTGAACTCGACCCCGGTGATCGGGCGCAGACCTGCGATCAACCGCTGCGTGAGGGCCCGATTGTGGGCGGTGATCGCGTCGAGTCCCAGCTCGCCCAGCACCCCGAGGGCCGCGCC
The DNA here is from genome assembly GCF_050956485.1 of Nocardia sp. CA-145437. Classification (NCBI taxonomy): domain Bacteria; kingdom Bacillati; phylum Actinomycetota; class Actinomycetes; order Mycobacteriales; family Nocardiaceae; genus Nocardia; species Nocardia sp. CA-145437. Next base: position 3,637,408 of record NZ_CP191204.1, read on the forward strand.
GAGGGCGAGGATCCCGGGCAGGTTGTGGGTGCCGCCCTCCAGCAGTTGCGGCATCGCCCCGCCCACCAGGCCCGAATCGTCCAGTGACACTCCCGAATTGCCGCCCGGCAGAAACGGCAGCAGTTCACTGTGTCGGCGGCGGTGGCAATAGAGCACGCCCGTCCCCGGGGCTCCGAACATCTTGTGCGCGGCGAACACCGCGAAATCGGCGCCCAGCTCCGCCATCCGCACCGGCACATGTCCGCCGGACTGACTGCAGTCGAAGCACAGCGCGATCCGCGGATCGATGCGCCCGCGCAATTCTTCCAGGGTGGTGAGTCCGCCGAAGACATGGTGCAGATGGGCCACGGTGATCATCCGCGTGCGCGGGGTGATCCGCGCCGCCACATCTTCGACATCGGCCTCACCGAGCTCGTTCACCCGGTAGGGCACCAGCTCGATGCGCCGCCCGAACCGGGCCAGCAGGCCGCGCAGATGCTGCCACGGATACACATTGGAGGCGTGATCGCGTGGGCTGTAGAGGATCTCGTCGCCGTCGCGCAGATTCGCCAGCCCCCACGACAGCGCCACCGCGTTCATCCCGGCCGTGGCGCCGCCGGTGAAGACCACCTCATCCGGTGCGGCCCCGATGAATTCGGCCATCGCCGCGCGCACGGCGGCCACCTCGGCGGTCAGCGCGCCGGCCCACGCATAGGTGCCGCGCCCGGCATTGGCGGTGCGTTCGCGGTGATAGCGCTGCACCGCGTCGATCACCGGTCGTGGTTTCTGAGTGGTGGAGGCGGAATCGAGGTAGACCTCGGTGGCCTGGGTCAGCGCCGGGAACAGCGTGCGCACGCCGGGGTGCGCCGGTCCCCGGGCGGCGGCGGGCGGCGTGGGCGTAGAGGTCTCGGGTGCCGAGGCGCGCACCATTGCCCTCCCTCCCAGGAGTGAGCGCTGGACGTCACCCACGATACGCACATTTGGCGATCGGCTCGAAGGTTCTGGCGGGCAACCGGTTTCGTTACCGCATCGAACAACCGCTCAGCGTTCGGGACCGCCCGGATTGCACAGCGCCGACACCGTCGCGTCGTACCCGACCGCGGGCCGCCACGGCTCGATGTTCCAGCTGGTCTTGTCCGGCGCGACCGCGCGCGCCCACTCCCAGTGGCATCGGAACTGGTCGTACATGCCGGGGGAGTCCGCGTCGGGAGCCAGCGCCAGCACCTCGCCCCAGGCGCGATCCCCGGCCGTCGGGAACAGGTCGACGCGCCCGGCGCGGGTCGGGAAGATCTTCAACCGGCGGCCGTCGATCTCGTCGGTCCACTCGGTGTGATCGATGAGCGCCTGATCGGCCATCGGGTCCACCGTCGGCGTCGCCGCGCTCGAGATCGCGGTGGCGGTCGTGGGGGCCACCGCACTCGCGGTGGGCACCGGCTGTACGGGTGCGACGGTCGCCGAGATCGGCCCCAGCGAACTGACCACCACCGGCGGCGAGTTCTCGGCCGCGCCGCAACCGGTCAGTACCAGTGCCAGCGCGAGCACGGGCGGGCCACCCGCGAGTTTCCAGCGCCGCCGCATGGGCATACGCCCCTTTCATTCGATTCGTCCGGCCGGGATCCGAAACTACCAGCGACAATCGCGCACACGCGGAACACGCAGGGCAGCCCCGGACTTCGGTGCTCCGGTTTTGCCCGCGCTGGTGTATTGGCCCAGACAGCCCCTACGATGTCACGCGCGGGGCGGTTCGTGAAAGAGGGGACCGTCCGGCACCCTTGGTACCGGATGGTTGCTGACTGGTAGGGGAACGATGAATGCCGCGAACGTGAAACTGCTTGTGTGGGAGTGCGACAACACGCTCTGGGATGGGGTGGTGTGCGACTCCACCGCCGGAGCGCTGCGCGCCGAGGCCGCGCGCTCACTGCGCATCCTCAGCGAGCGCGGCGTCATGCACGCGGTCGCCTCCCGCGGGGAATGGGCCTGGACGGTCGAGCAGCTGCGCCGCCACGGCGTCGCCGACCGCTTCGCCGCCGTCGAGGTCGGCTGGGGCCGCAAGTCCGCTGCCATCGCCCGCATCGCCGAAACCCTCGGCGTGGGCCTGGGCCAGGTCGGCTACATCGACGCCGAACCCCTCGAACGCAGCGAGGTCGCCCACGCCCTGCCCCAGGTCCGCTGCTACGCCGCCCGCCACGTCGACGTCCTCGCCGCCCTCCAGGAATTCCGCGCTCCCCTCGGCGACGTCCCGCCCCCGACCTCCCCGATGGGCATCTCCCACATCCACGCCCACTGAGCCGGACCGCCCCGTAGCCTCGGTGCGATGTACCGACTCTCGATCCTCTACGGACATCCGCAGGATCCGGCAGCTTTCGACGAGTACTACTGGAACACCCATATCCCGATCGCTCGGGAGATGACCGGCCTGAAGAAGTGGACCATCGGCCACGGTGAGAGCGTCGATCCCAGCCAACCTTCGCCCTACTACCTGGTCGTGGGCCTCTACGCCGATTCGCGTGCCGAGCTCGAGGCGGTCCTGGCCAGTCCGCAGGGGCAGGCGGCGGTCGCCGATGTCCCCAACTTCGCCACCGGCGGTGTCACTTTCGTCTACAGCCACGAGCGGGACCTGATCTGATGTCGACACGAGTAGGGCCCCGGCCGTCGATCGGCCGGGGCCCTACTCGTGTGCGGGTGGTCAGGCGGGCGTGGATTCGGAGCTGCCGCCCCGGATTTCGACGATCGGCAGCACCAGGGCCGCGGGGGCCGAGGCGGGGACCATCGGCTGCGACGGTGCGACGGGTGCGATGCGGGCATAGCCTGCGGACTGGTCAGGGCGGGTGTCGGCCTGGCCTTTGTTGGGCCACATGGCCGCGGCGCGCTCGGCCTGGGCGGTGATGGTCAGCGACGGGTTCACACCCAGGTTGGCCGAGACCGCGGCGCCGTCGACGACCGAGAGCGTCGGGTAGCCGTAGACGCGGTGGTAGGCGTCGATGACACCGTGGTCGGCGTCCGCGCCGATGGCCGCGCCGCCCAGGAAGTGGGCGGTCAGCGGGATATTGAAGACTTCGCCCCAGGTGCCGCCCGCGACACCGCCGATGGTGTCGGCGACCTTGCGGGTGACCTCGTTGCCGGCCGGGATCCAGGTCGGATTCGGTTCGCCGTGGCCCTGTTTGGAGGTGAGCTTGCGCCCGAACAGCCCGCGCTTGGTGTAGGTGGTGATGGAGTTGTCCAGATGCTGCATGACCAGCGAGATGATGGTGCGCTCACTCCAGTTCTTCACCGACATGAACTGCAGCAGCATCAGCGGGTGCCGCAGCACGATGCCCAGGAAGCGCAGCCAGCGCGGGATGCTGCCGCCGCCGTCGACCATGAGCGTCTGCAGCAGGCCCATCGAGTTGGAGCCCTTGCCGTAGCGGACCGGCTCGATGTGCGTGTCGGGGGTCGGGTGGATCGAGGAGGTGATGGCCACGCCGCGGGTGTAGTCGATGTCGGGGTTCACCTTGCGGGTGGCCGCGCCGAGGATGGATTCGGAGTTGGTGCGGGTCAGCAGGCCCAGCCGCGACGACAGCTGCGGCAGGACTCCCTTGTCGCGCATGGCGAACAGCAGCTGCTGGGTGCCGCGGGTGCCGGCGGCCAACACCACGTGCTTGGCCGTATAGGTCTTGGGCTGCTTGCGGAACCAGGCGCCGGTGCGTTCTGTCTCCACGTCCCAGGTGCCGTCGGGCAGCGGGCGCACGGTGGTGACCGTGGTCATCGGGAACACCTGCGCGCCACCCTTTTCCGCCAGGTACAGGTAGTTCTTGACCAGGGTGTTCTTGGCGTTGTGGCGGCAGCCGGTCATGCACTCGCCGCATTCGATGCAGCCGGTGCGCTCGGGGCCCGCGCCACCGAAGTACGGGTCGGGCACGGTCTTGCCCGCCTCGCCGAAGAACACCCCGACCGGGGTCTGCACGAAGGTGTCGCCTACACCCATGTCCTCGGCGACCTGCTTGAACACCTCGTCCGCGGGAGTCATGTGCGGGTTGGTGACGACGCCGAGCATCTTGCGGGCCTGCTCGTAGTAGGGCATCAGCTCGTCGTGCCAGTCGGTGATCTCGCGCCACTGCGGGTCGGCGAAGAACGGGGCCGGGGGCACGTAGAGGGTGTTGGCGTAGTTGAGGGAGCCGCCGCCCACGCCCGCGCCGGCCAGGATCAGCACATCGCGCAGCGGGTGGATGCGCTGGATGCCGAAGCAGCCCAGCTTCGGGGCCCACAGGAACTTGCGCAGGTCCCAGCTGGTGTCGGGGAGCTGATCGTCGGTGAAGCGCTGACCCGCCTCGAGCACGCCGACCGAGTAGCCCTTCTCGGTGAGGCGCAGTGCGCTGACACTGCCGCCGAAGCCGGACCCGACGATGAGCACGTCGAAATCGGTGTCGCGTTGGGTCATGAGGACTCCCTTGTCGTCGTCGACAGTGTGGCGGCGGTTACGCTAATGCGGACAGTTGTGGCTGTCAACGTCGGGCCGGGTTGCGGTATCTATGCTGTTCGCGTGGACCGATACAGCCGCCTGCAACTCGCCGAACTCAGCGGTGTCGCCGCCCGCACCATCCGCTACTACCACTCGGTCGGCGTGCTGCCCAAGCCCGGGCGCGCGGGCAAGGAAGCCGTCTACGGTCCCGACCACCTGGAGCGACTGCGGGCCATCACCACCATGCAGGCGCGCGGGTTGCGCCTGGACGCGATCCGCGAGGTGTTCGAAGCCGAGGTCCCCGGCGACGGCGACTGGCGGGAGGTCTTCGATCCGCGCTACAGCGGCGACATCGACACCGGCACCGTCCTCGACGACGACGCCCTGACCGAGTTGCTCGGTGATCGCCGCCCCGAGATCCTCGACGACCTGCTGTCGGAGGGCTACCTCCAACCGCTCGGCACCCGCTGGCGGGTGCCCGAACCTGCCATGCTCACCGGCGCGCTGATCCTCTACGACGTGGGCACCGATATCGCGTTGTCGGGCGTGCTGCGCAAGCTGATCCGCACCCACATCGCCACCTTGGCCGACGAGATGATCCGGGTGGTGCGCGAGGCCTCGGGCCGGGAGTACACCGGCGAGGGCATCGATCTGGACCTGGATCGATTCCGGGACCGGTTCCTCGCCACGGCCCGTGAGGTCGGCGGCGCCACCCTGGCCGAGGAGATCGAACGCGCGGTCCGCCAACGCTGACGCGCGCCGCGCCCGGATCAGGGTGCGGGGACCGCGGTGGGGACGGTGACGGGGTTCTCGCAGCTGGCCGGGGGATCGACCAGCTTGCAGTCGGACGGGAAGCGCACCGGCTCGTAGCCCGAGGGCACCCCGCCGGCGGTGATGATCTGCCGGTAGGTGTCGACCGCGTCGGTGGGTTTGCGGGTCAGGCTCGGATCGGTCTGCACGTCCACGGTGTAAAGGCCGAAACGCGGTGCGAACGAACCCCACTCGTAGTTGTCGGTGAGGCTCCAGTAGTTGTAGCCGATCAGGTTCATGCCGTCGGCCTTGGCGCGCTGCAGCCAGTACACGGTGTCGCGCAGATGATCGGAGCGGGTGTAGCCGTCGGCGCGCGGCTTGCCGTTCTCGGTGGGCATGCCGTTCTCGACCACCCACAGGGGCTTGCCGGGGAACATCCGCGAATAGTGTTGCAGCGCATAGTAGATGCCCTCGGGGCGGATCGGGAGATCCCACATCCCGGCGGGCGGCGCGACCGACCCGTCCGGCATATTGACCGTATTGGCCTCGGGTGGCTCGTAGCCGAAGTAGTAGTCCACGCCGATGAAGTCGAGCTTGTCGCCGATGCGTTCCATGAGCGGCCCGTTGACCTGCGCCTCGGCTCCGGCCACATAGCCGACATTGCTGGTGACCAGCGCCTTGGGCTGCACCTGGTGGATGTAGTCGTAGATCTCGTTGTGTGCCTGGGCGACCCGGTCGAGCATCTGGTCGGCGTCGGTGTCGTTCTGGCGTACCTCGTGCATGATGTAGGCGACCGGCTCGTTGACCGTCACCCAGACCGGATTGCGGGAGGTGTAGCGGTCGACCACCTTGCGGGCATTGGCCAGCCAGTCGCCCACCATGGCGTCGTCGTTCCAGCCGCCGCGTTCGGCGGCCCAGCCCGGGTACACCCAATGGTCGAGCGTGAGCATGGGTTCCATGCCGTTGGCCACGATGTCGTCGATGACGCGGTCGTAGAAGGCGAAGCCCTCCTCGTCCCACACCCCCGGTTCGGGCTGGAGGCGCGCCCATTCGATGCCGATGCGGAACACCTTCGAGCCCAGGCCCGCCGCCAGCGCGATGTCGGTCTGGTAGCGGGAGCGGAAGTCGATGGAGTTGCGGTAGCGGTCCCAGTCGGGATTGGCGTCGATGTAGTGCATCCAGTTGCTGTCGGGGGCGTGCCCCTCGGACTGGAAGCCGGACGCGGCCACGCCCCACAGGAAGTCCGGGCCCAGTCCGCCGTGGGTGCCCGGGGTCGCGGGCGGCAGTGCGGGAGTCGCGTGGGCGGTTGTGGCCACCGGCAGCAGCGTCGCGGCGGCGGCGAGCCCAGCTAGGACTAGTCGGTGCAGGCGACGGCGCATCGGGGCTCCTTCTCCGGGACGCCTGGTCGGAATGTCCCATTCGGAGCGTAGCTGTCTATTAGCTGAATTCCGGGGCAGCGAGGGGCGTGTCGCGGGGACCGGTGCGCTCCGCTCACCCGCCGATCAGCGCCGGATTTCCGGACCGGAAAACCCTTGCGCACCTCACCTGCCGCGATGGCGGGCCCCGTTGATGATCTCGGTGTCGAGCCGTCCTCATGCCGCCTACCGTTCGTGCTGTACCGGCCTGTGGCCCAAGCGGTTCCAGGAGGGGGAGTCGCAGTCCGGTGCAACCACCCGGCGTCGTTTTGGCGAGGCAGCGTCACCGGGTCGGCCTCAGTGCGCGACCCGCGCTCGCACAATGCGGGGTTCGACCGAATAGTCCTGTCCGGCCGAGACTTCGAGATAGCGAGAGGCCAGCGTGTCGGCGCTCAGGTCCTCCTGCACCACCCACCCCGTGTCGCGCACCGCCCGGGCCACGCCGGTGACGCCCGCGCGAGGCACCTCGAGCACGATCTCCGCGCCGCCCGGGCAACCGGCGAGTAGCCGCAGCACCGTCGCGGTCGTCTCGGGACAGGCGGGGCCGCTCCCGGGATCGGTGTCCGCGGCGGCGTGGCCCGAATCGCGGCGGTACGGGTCGTCGAGCCGAATGGCGAACACCGGGTCCCCGGGCTCGAATCCGGGTGCGAATCGGACGAATTCCGCGATCTGCCTCGCCGCGGCCGGGTCGCCGGGTGCGGAATCCCCTGATCGCCGCACGATTCCGCCCTCACGCTCGGTGACCCGGATGACGCGCACGTCACGGTACGGATTGTGGGCGATGAAAGTGTCCAGGGCAGTGCCGAACACCAGGACCTGACGTGTACCCGCCGACACCGCTTCGGCGAGCCGGTCCTCGGCATAGCGCTGCCGGGCCGCCGCGAGCAGTCGGCGGCTCCGACCACCGGGTGGGTGCGGGACCTCGCGGCCCGCGGCGGCGGCTCTCATGCGCCCGGCTCGTCGTCGCGCGGCTCGGGTCCCGGCGCGGTGCCCGGACCGTGCGGACCGGGGCCGCGATGACCGTGCGGTCCGTGGTGCCCGGGTCCGGCGAACGGACGTCCCGGTGCTGGCGGTATGCCGGGCCCCGTCGGCCATTCGGGCATGCCTGGCATGGAAGGCATCTGGGGCATCGAGGGCAAGGGCGGAATGCCCGGCATGGGCGGAATGGCGGGAACCGGCGGAATCGGCGGCGTGGCGTGCAGTGGCGGAATCGGGATCCCGGTGCCGGCTCCGCCGAAGCGCTGGAACGCGGCTTGACGTGAGGTGCCGAAGATTTCGCCGATCTCGGCCCAGGTCCGCCCTTCGTCGCGGGCCTGCCGCACCAGCGACCGCAGCACATCGTCGACGACACCGTCGAGACTGCGTGCGGCCCGCAGCGCGGCCATCACCGAGGGTGGCGGAACGCCCTGGCCGGGGCGCAATACCTCGACCACGACATCGGCATTGGTGGACAACAGTTTTGCCAGGATCGCTCGCTCGTCGGCGGGATCCCGGTGCGGGGAATCACTCATATGTAAATGCTGCCTTGACGCGAATTCTGCTGTCAAGGAACGATTTACACACCCCGCTTACTGAGCATTAGCTGAAAGAAATGCGCTTTGTTTGCCGCCCCTATAACGTGTTCGTCAGCGATCTGGAGGTGCAGGGCGGAGGACACCTGAAACATGACCGACCCAGAGAGATGCGCGGCCGAACACGAGCTGTTCGAGCTGGTTCGCAAGGCCGGATTCGAGGGACCGGCCTGGAAGCTGTTGGCGGACAGTTTGGTTCGCCACGCATTGGCCGTCCTGGGGCCGTGGGTGCGCAGCGGCTGGATTTTCGCGGTCGCCGAACGCGAGGGGATGCCCTTGCGTCCGACCGCGCAGGAGCGGCTGTTGGTGGAGACCCGCTTCGCCGAGGACTTCGTGCGCGAGACCATCACCCGCGCCCTCGAACGCTTTCGCCGCGCCGCCCGTGACGGCGACGGCTGGGACGCCGACGGCGCACAGAGTCTGGGCGGCTACTTCCTCGGCGTGTGTGTCCGCGCCTTCGTCGAGCACTTCCGCCGCAGCCGCCGCGGCGGAGATCTCTACCGGTACCAGCCCGCGTCCACGGTGGCGGTGGTGAGCCAGGACGGCCCCGAGCTGTCGGAGGTCCTGGCCGCCGCCGAGGACATCGCCGGATCCGTCGTCTCCCGCCTAGCGTTCCGCAGCCGTCTGGAGGGCCTGAGCGAGCGTGACCGTGCGCTCGCCTGGGGCAAAGCGATGGGATTGAGCGCGGGCGAGATCGCGCAGCTCTTCGCGTTCCCGTCGGTCCCGGCCGTCGAAGTGCGCTGGGCCGGACTACGCAGCGACCATGATTGGATGACCGGCCTCGACGGCCAGGAGGTGGCCGAATGAGCCCCGATCACGCCCCCGACCCGATGCTGCGCATCGCCGACCTGCTCGAACGCTCCTCACTCAATGACCCCGCCCTGGACCGCCTCTACACCCGCATTCCGCATCGCACCCCGGCGCGGCACGGCACGCCCGCCCCGATCCCGTCGGCCGTGACCGGTTTCGCGGCCCGGCTCAACGAGCTCTTCGACGCCATGCCCACGCCCGGCGGACGCCCGCACACCAACTCCGCGGTCGCGACCCAGCTCACCGCCTGGGGCCACCCCATCTCCAAGCCCTACCTGAGCCAGCTGCGCTCGGGTGCGCGCACCAACCCCTCCCGCGAGACCATCGCCGCCCTGGCCCGCTACTTCCGGGTCCGCCCCGACCATTTCGCCACCGCCGCCCACCCCGTCCCGCGCGGCCACGACCTGGACCTGCTCGCCCGCCTGCAATTCCCCGGCCTGCGTGGACTCGCCATCGCGGCCGTCGATCTGAGCGAGGAATCCCAGCACCTGCTCATCACCATGGCCGAGCGACTGCGCCTCACCGAGGGCCTGCCGGAGGTGGGCGCGGGCGGCCTGGAATAGCCCGGCGGCGGTATATACGAAATATCTTGTGCCGAGCCCGGCTTCGGAAACCGCTGGTCTGGCACTGTGACCGGGTGCCGAACCCCGAACCGCCCGTCCTCGCCGCTGACCGCGCCATCCCCGACGCGGGCCCGCTGCCGCTCGGGCGTCGAGCGGTGGCCGAGTTCTCCGGTACCGCCGCCCTCGCCGCCGTCGTGATCGGTTCGGGCATCGCGGCCGACCAGCTCTCACCCGGCGACCTCGGCCTGCGGCTGCTCGAGAACTCGACCGCCAGCGCGCTGGGGCTGGCCGTGCTCATCCTGATCTTCGGACCGATCTCGGGCGCGCACCTCAATCCGGTGGTGTCGCTGGCGGATTGGCTGGGCGGCCGGCGCGACCGCCGGGGACTGTCCACGCGGGCGTTCGGCGTCTACGTCGCCGCGCAATGCTCCGGCGCGATTGTCGGTGCGCTGCTGGCCAACGCCATGTTCGACCGGCCTCCGCTGCAACTGGCGACCCAGCAGCGTGTGACCGGCGGTCACCTGCTCGGCGAGATCGTCGCCGCCGCCGGATTGGTCGCGATCGGCTTCGCCGCCGCCCTGCTCGGACGCGGAGTCGGCGCCGCGGCCGTGGCCGCCTACCTCGGTTCGGCCATCTGGTTCACCAGCTCGGGGTCGTTCGCGAATCCCGCGCTCACCCTGGGGCGCATGCTGTCGGATTCGTTCGCCGGCATCGCCCCGTCCTCGGTGCCCGCGTTCACCGCGGCCCAGATCCTCGGCGGCCTGGCCGGTTCCAGCCTGATCACTCTGCTGTATCGCCCGGCCGTCCGCGGCGTCTAGGCCACACGCGCGGTCGAGGGACCGCGAACGAGGTGCGGTCACCGGGCCATCCGTCGGCCGGGACCAGCGTCTGGGGCGTACCGAGCTCCTCGGCTCCGTGCTCGCAGCCGCGGCGTTCTCCAGGATTCCGCGCAGCCCGGCGGCCGCCCGGGATCGGCATTCACGTCGGGTCCCTGGGCGAGCAGCCACTCCAGCGCCAGCTGACCCCGCCGAAATGCCCAGCCGCGAGGCCATCTCGCGCAACGCCGCCACCTGTGCAAGATTCTCGTCGAGGTGCTCGCCCTGGAAGCGGGGGTCGTGACGGCGGAGATCGGCGTCGGTGTCGGCATCGAGTGTGGCGGTGACCAGGCCGCGACCCAGCGGGCTGTAGGGCACCGGGCGTCCCCGCTGCGGGCGCGGGGGAGTAGCTGGGCCGCTGGACCCCTCTCGGGGCTGCGCGACCGGTGATCGAAGCCCGGTGTCGGCACGTCGGGCCACGACCTCGGAAGAAATGGTCGGACGTCCATTTTGTGGCGCTCGGACCTCGGGTTCGAACCCGCTCGGCGGGGAGGTCCGACGCAGCGAGCCCTCGGCCTGCAAGAGTGCGCTGAAATGCGATGAGCTGCATGGACTCCGGTCGGCGGTTTGCTCGGAGATACCGAAAGGTTCGGGGACACAGACGATTCTGCTATGGTGGCTCCGCCGATTTCAGGATCGGCCGGACGACAAGAGAATTGATGAATCAAGACAACGCCGTGCTGCTTTCCTGGGTCCTCGCCGCCGCTCTCGTGCTCGCGGTGGTAGGGGTGGTATTCCTGTGGCGCGCCCTGCGCGCCGAACGTGGGCGTGTCGCGGCCGTGCGCGAGGAGCAAGTGGACCGCGACGCCGCGGTCGAGGCCATGATCGCGAATCTGACCGAGAATGTCGTGCCCGCCATCGGTGCGGCGGTGCGTCGATCGGACCCCGACAACCCGACCGTGAACCTGCCGGTCGTACTCGAACAGTCGCGCATCGCGGAACTGGTGTGGCAGTGGACCGCCCGCTGCGGCGAAGAACTGCAGAAGGTCGCCACCGAGACCGCCGAGCGGGTCGCGCGCGAACGCGCCAACGAGACCCAGCTCGCCCTCGCCGAGGCCGAATCCACCCGCGAGACCGCGATCGCCCAGGTCGAGGAGATGGCGCAGCTGGCCATCGCCCAGGCCGAGGAGGCCGCCCGCGTCTCGGTCGCGCAATCGAACGAGAACGCCCGCGCCGCGGTCGCCGACGCCGCCGACAGCGCTCGTGCGCAGGTGGAAGGCGCGGCCCGCGACGCCACCTCCGCGGCTGTGCGCGCGTTCGGCGCGTCCGTGGTGAGCCTGGGCGCCGACGTCAGCCAGGTGGTGAGCGCCGCGCTGCGTCGCCACCGCAATGACGAGACGTTCGAGACGCTCACCCGCATCGACCATTCCGTGCAGCAGATGATCCGTCAGGCGCAGTCCTACGTGATCGTCTGTGGTGGTCTGCCCGGCCGCCGCTGGCCGCAGCAGTCCCTCACCGACGTGGTGGGCGGTGCCACCGGCCGCGTGCGCGACTACACCCGGGTGCGCTCGGGCGAACTGGACCGCCCGGTGGTGAGCCGCGTGGTCGAGCCGCTGGTGCACACCATCGCGACGCTGCTGGACAACGCGCTGCGTTACTCGCCGCCGACCTCGTTCGTGGACATCGGTTTCCAGGAGGGCCACCACGGCGTCACCGTCATCGTCGATGACGCCGGCGTCCGGATGAATCCCGAACAGCTCGAGGAGACCCGCCGCGTGCTGGCCGGCGACCAGGTCGTCGACATCCACGCGCTGGGTCCGACGCCGCGCGTCGGCTTCCCCGGTGTGGCCGCGCTGGCGCGCCGCTACGGGTTCTCGGTCTACATCGACGGCCCGAACATGTACGGCGGTATGCGTGCCATGGTGTTCATCCCCGAAACCCTGCTGGCCGCACCGGCCGCCGCGCAGCTGACCGCCCCGGCCGTGGTGCCGGCTCCCGCCCCGGTGCCGATGACCGTGGCGGCTCCCGCCCCGGCGCCCGCGCCCACCCGGCTGCCCTCGCCCGATCCCGAACCTACCGTGGTGGCCATGGATTCGGTCGCACCCCAGGAACTGACCTCCGGCGGCCTGCCTCGACGGCGCCGCCGCTCCGCGACGGTGGCCCTGGCGGCCACCGCCGGCCCGGACACCGCGGACGCCACCGCCTCCGCGCGTCCCGATATCGCCGCTGCCTGGCACAGCGGCTCCCAGCGCGGCCGTGCGGCCGCGTACGAGCACTCCGAAGGGATGACATCGTGACCGGTACGCCCGCGACGGCAGTGAGTGATACCAACCGGCTGGCCTGGCTGCTCGAGGATCTCGAGGCCCCCGGTGTCCGGTTCGCCGTGCTGCTGTCCGAGGACGGCCTGCGCATCGCCCATACCGGCGGCGTCAGCATCGACGATGCCGAGCGGTTCGCCGCCGCGGCGTCGGGTCTGCGGGCCCTGGGCAAGGCGCTCGCCGAGTTCTGCGGCGGTTCGCCCGGGAACTCGGTGCGGCAGAACATGACCGAATACGCCGACGGGATGATCTTCATCACCGCCGCCGGAGCCGGTGCGCTGCTGGGCGTCTCGACCACCCAGGACGTGGACGTCAGCCTGGTCGCGCACCGGATGAACGAGCTGGCCGGGCGGGTCGGGCGTGAGCTCGGCAGTACGTCGCGGACCAGAGTGGATCTGCCGCGGTCATGAGCCGGCCCCGGCGCGATCCCGACCTGGTCCGGGCCTACGTGCGCACCGGTGGCCGATCGCGTCCGAGTCGGGCGCTGGATCTGGTCAGTCTGGTTGTCGCGGTATCCGATCCGCCACCCGGTGCGTCCCCGGACGCTCGCCGCATCCTGCAGATCGCTCGGCGCGGGGTGCTGACCCCCGCCGAGCTGGCGGCCTACCTGGATCTGCCGCCGTCGGTGGTGAAGATCCTGGTAGCCGATCTGCTCGACAGTGGCCATCTGGCCCACCCTGCCCCGGTGGAAGCGCTGCCGGGACAAGCCCTCTTGGAGGAGGTACTCCATGGACTCCGCGCTCTCTCCGCATGAGCGCGTCGTCGACTATGTGCCGGAGACCGTCACCCGCACCGTGAAGTTGCTGGTGGCGGGGAACTTCGGCGTCGGGAAGACCACGTTCGTAGGCAGTGTGTCCGAGATCCGGCCGCTGCGCACCGAGGAGACGATCACCGAGGCCAGCGTCGGTGTCGACGATATGGCCGGGTTGCCGGGCAAGACCACCACCACGGTGGCCATGGACTTCGGCCGTATCACCCTCAATCCCCGCCTGGCCCTGTATCTCTTCGGCACGCCCGGCCAGCGCCGGTTCGTGCCCATCTGGGAGGACCTGGCCGTCGGCGCGCTCGGCGCGCTGGTGCTGGTGGACACCCGCCGCCTGGACAAGGCCGACGAGGCGCTGTCGATCCTGGAGGAGCGCGGCGTGCCGTACGCGGTGGCCGTCAACGACTTCGACGGAGCGCCCCGCCACGCGCTCGAGGAGATCCGGGAGGCGCTCGACCTGGATCCGGACACCCCGCTGCTGCGGCTGGACGCCCGCGACCGCAACCCCTGCCTGCAGGCGCTGATCACTCTGGTCGAGTATCTGCTGGAGCCCCGCGTCTAGCCGTATTTTCTACGGGCAGAACATCATTCGTGGTGGGAGGCCTGGCGGAACGGGCGGCGTGACGGATCTCGCAAGGACGGTCACCCGGTGTGGAATCTGCTGTACGGTGAGCGATTCCTGCAGGGTGAACTGAAGGAGTTTCGGAATGCCGTTTGCGAGCAGAGGATCGGTGAAGATCCACTACACCGATACCGGCGGGCCGGGTCCGGCGGTGGTGCTCGGGCACGGGCTGTTCATGGATCAGGCGATGTTCGCACCCCAGATCGAGGCGCTCGCGCCCGACTACCGGATCATCGCCATCGATTCGCGCGGGCACGGCGAGACCGAGGACGACGACACCCCGTTCAGCTATTGGGATCTCGCCCGCGACGCCTGGGCGGTGGTGGACGAACTGAGCCTGGACCGGGTCGTGGTGGGCGGGGTCGGGCACGGCGGGTTCACGGCGCTGCGGATGGCGCTGCTGGCGCAGCCGCGGGTCGACGGGGTGATCGTGGTCGGTTGCAGCGGCACCGCCATGACCGCGCAACGCCGCGCCGGGTACCAGGAGGTGCTCGCGCAGTGGACGAGCGGCGCCACCCCGGGGCCGACCATCAGGATGGTGGGCTCACTCATGGTCGGCGGCACGGTCGAGGAGCAGCAGCCCTGGCGCGACAAATGGGGCGCTGCCGACCGCGAACGCATCCGGCTGGCCGGGGAGTGCCTGGTCAACCGAGACACCGTGCTCGAGCTGCTCGGCGAGATCCGGTGTCCGGCGCTGGTGCTGCGCGGGCTGGCCGATCAGGCGATCAGCGCCGAGCAGGTCGAGGAACTGGCCGCGGCCCTGGGCAATCCGGTGCCGGTGCACACCATCGCCGGGGCCGCCATGACCCCCTCACTCACCCATCCCGGGGAGGTCAACGCGCTGTTGCGCGGGTTCCTCGCGGGCGTGCCCCGCTGATCACGGCTCGAGCAGTCCGATGAACAACTGGTGCGCCGGACCGGGGGCGGTCGCGCGATAGCGCTGCACCCGCACGTCGAACACGGTGGCGGTGCGGGGGTTTCGCAATGTGAAGGTGGGGTCCTGGCGGCCGATGTGCACATGCCCCTCGTTCCACAGCCGCCGGAAGTCGTGCTGCTGACCCAGTTCCCGCAGCAGACCGTCGAGGTCGCCGCTTCCCGGAACCCCGGCGGCGTAGGCGCGGAAGCGCCCGACCATCAACCGCGCCTCACGCTCCCACTCCTCGAGCACGATGCGCGCCCGCGGATCGGTGAACATCCAGCGCAGCACGTGCCCCCGGCACGACAGTCCCGGCAGTGCCTCGTCGAAGGCGCTGTTGCAGGCCACCACATTCCAGGCATCGTCGATCGCGGCGGCCAGATGCGGCAGCAGGGCGTCGAGCGTGGTGCGCACCGCGGAGGCCGCCGCGTCACCGTGACGCAACGCCCGCGCCGACGACGCCGCCGGACGCTGCTGGGCCAGGTGGTACAGGTGCACGCGTTCGGCGGTGTCGAGCTCGAGCACCACGGCGAGCGAATCCAGAATGGCCGGACCGGGATTGAGCGCCTCACCCTGCTCGATCTTGGCGATGTAGCCCAGACTGGCGTGGGTGGCCTCGGCCAGCTGTTTACGGGTCAGCCCCGCCGGATAGCCCGTGCTGGCCCGCGCCCGGCGTTCGCGCACGAACTCCGCCAGCGTGGGCGCGCGCAGCACCTCGACGGTCGGCAGCCCGAATTCGTTGTCGGCCAACGGCACCCCTTCGCACACGGTCATCTGCCCCCAGCCTAGGGGGCCGCACCGGCCGGGGCCGCACGGAATGACGACCCGGGGTGGCCGCGGGCGGCGGTACCACCGGCGGTGGTGGCGGCGCAACACCGTGTTTCGCACAGTGGTACTCGCGAATTCGCCTGCACCTGACTGGGGAATCCCAGCGGTTGCCAAGTGGGGAGCGCGCATTCGATATTTGCCGTGCGAGGGTCGGCAATGGCGCCGGCAAGGGAGTCGATGGGGGATCGGCCAATAGCAAGGAGCGGCACCGGAAATGGCCAATACTTCATTGTCGCGCGACGAATCGGGTCTGCGGTCGCGCACGATAGTGATCGGCGAACAATCGTTTCCCTACTATTTCGGCCGCGACTGCGTAGCCGAGATCGGTGCGGCGATCACCGCCCTGGGACCCGACAAACTCGTGATCGTCACCGACGACGACGTCCGCGCCCGCTACCATCACCACCTCGACACCCTGGCCGGATCCATTCCCGCGCTGATCCTCTCGCATCCCTCCGGCGAATCCATGAAAACGCTGACCTGCCTGTCGAGCCATCTGGAGACCGCATTGCGGGCGGGCGTCACGCGGCGTTCGGTCGTGGTGTCCTTCGGCGGCGGGGTGCCCGGGAATCTGGCCGGGCTGATGGCGAACCTGCTGTTCCGGGGTGTGCGGCTGGTGCACGTGCCGACCACCACGATCGCGGCCATGGATTCGGTGCTGTCGCTCAAGCAGGCGATCAACTCCGGGGTCGGGAAGAATCATCTGGGCACCTATTACGCGCCCGAAGCGATATTCACCGACGTCGAACTGTTCACCACCCTGCCGGAGCGTGAATTGCGTTCGGGGTTGTGTGAAATGGCGAAGAATTGCCTCGCGATCCAGCCGTCGGCGCTGGACGGCTTGCGGCGGGTCATCGCGGCGGGCGAATTGAGCAGCCCGCATTCGCTGCTGTGGTTGCTGGACGCGAGCATCGCCGCGAAATCCGCGGTCACCCGGTCGGACACCTTCGAGCGCCGCGCCGGGCTGGTCCTCGAATACGGGCACACCACCGGGCATGCCATCGAGATCTGTGATCACCGGGTGCGCGGGGTCGCGGGACTTCCGCACGGCGCGGCGATTGCGCTGGGAATGCTGGTGGCCGCGCATATCTCGCACGCACGGGGGTGGCTGTCCGATGACGACGTGAGCGTCCACTACGAGATCGTCACCGGGCTGGGCGTGGAGCCGGCGCTGCCCGCGTCGGTGAGTGTCGACGATGTGCTCGCGGTGATCGCGGACGACAACAAGAAGGGGTACCTGCCGCCGCGGCCGGACACGGTGCCGTTCGTGCTGCTGCGGTCACTGGGGCATCCGGCGAATACGGGGGACCTTCCGCTGGTGCCGGTGGAGGTGTCGGAGATCCGGGCCGCGCTCGATGTCGTCGCGCGGGCGTCCGCCCCGGTCGTGGTCGGGTAGGCGCGCCATGCTCGCACTGCACGGGGGTGCGTCGGTCCGCGGGGGACGGGCCTGGCCGCGCTGGCCGCAATACGACAATCGGACCGCGGCGGAACTGCTGGCCGCGCTGCACTCCTCACGCTGGTCGGTGACCTGGTACAGCCCGCGCGGCGGCAAGTCGCGCGAGCGGTTGTTCGGCGAGGCGTTCGCCCGCTACAACGACGCGGCCTACGGGGTCAGCGTGGACCACGGGTCCAGTGCGCTGGTGATCGCGTTGGAGGCGCTGGGGATCGGGCCCGGGGACGAGGTGGTGGTGCCCGCCATGACCTGGGTCGCTCCGGCGACGGCGGTGCTGCGGGTGGGCGCGGTGCCGGTACTCGCCGATGTCGATCCCGATACCGGCTGCCTGACAGGTGATGAACTGCGCGCGGTCGTCTCGCCGCGCACGCGGGCGGCCATCGTGGTGCATCTGGCTTGCACCGCGGCCGAACTCGACGACATCGTCGCGGTCACCGGTGACGAGGGGCTCGCGCTGATCGAAGACTGCTCGCAAGCGCACGGCACTCGGTGGGCCGGTCGCGCGGTCGGGACCTTCGGCGCGATCGGGGTGTTCAGCCTCGGTGCGGCCAAATCGCTGGCCGCGGGGGAGGCCGGGGCCGCGATCACCGACCGCCGCGACCTGTACGAGCGAATGCTCATGCTGCGCGCGGACTCTCGCGCGTACACACGACATGCGCCCGCTCCCGGGGAGTTCGAGCTCGTCGAACAGGCCACCGTCATGGGCGCGAACTACTGCATGTCCGAACTCACGGCGGGGCTCCTGCTCGACCAGTTGCCGCGCCTCGACGACCAGCACGCGCTGCGTGAGGCCAGGGCGAAGGATCTGGAAGCCGGACTGCCCGACATTCCCGGCTTGGAACGCATCCCCGTCCCCGCGGCGGTGGACCGGCGCGCCGTCTACGAATACGGAATCCGGCTGCAACCCGGTGCTTTCGGTCTCGCAACCGTCGATCAGGTGGCGGCGGCGCTCACGGCCGAACTCGGAACCAAGGTCTACCCGCCCCGCGATCCACTGCACCGCAGCGCCCTGCTGCGCCCGCAGACCAAGCCTCGCTTCGCGCGGCGCTGGGCCGAGGCCGTCGAACGCGCCACCGGGCGCGACTTCACCGGCGCCGACCACTACCGCGATCACACCCTGCTCATGCATCACAGCGTTCTGCTGGGCGAGCGCGCCGACATCGACGACATCCTCACCGCGCTGGACAAGGTGCGCACCCACGCCGCCGCCCTCGACCCGAAAGGCCTGGCATGACCTCGGAACTCATGGCCGACTGGCAGAGCCGCACCATCGACGGGATCCGCACCCGCCGCGCCGTCGAATCCGACTGGGAGGCGTTGCGCGGGCGCTACGACCGCGCGTTCGGGGGTGTGAAGACCCACGATTTCGAGGCGTGGAAACGGCAGTTCCGGCTCGAGGACATCGCGGTCGTGGAGGACGTCACCGAGGCCGGGGAACCGCGCATCGTGGGGACCGCGGCCATCATTCGCACCACGGTGACCGCGCCGGGCGGGGCCCAGCTGACCGTCGCGGCCTGCGCGCAGGGGATGGTCGCCACCACCCATCAGAAGCGCGGAATCTACGCCAAGGTGCAGGCCGAGCTGATGGCCATCGCCATGGAGACCGAAGCCGACGTGTTCGCCGCCATGCCCGGGCCCGGCGGCCGTTACGCCTATGTCGGCGTCACCACCTACACCCGGCATCTGCGGATCGACCGCGCGCGGGCGAAACTCCGGGCGGCCGAACCGGATTCGGGTCGAGTGCGGGAGTCTTCGTACGCCGAATCGATGGGGGAGCTGCGTCGGCTCTACGCCCGCTGGCAGCAGGGCACGCCCGGGGCGCTGGATCGCGCGGAGTCCTGGTGGCCCAGTGCGTTGCATCCGCGGGCGTTCGTCTTGACGCACGCCGACGGCTACGTCGTCTACGAACTCGCCGGAGACGCCGTGCATGTGCGCGACTTCTGCGCGCTCACCGTGCCCGCCCACCGCGAGCTGCTGCGCTGTCTGCTCGGCCAGGGCGAATACGCCCGGATCCTCCTCGACACCGCCATCGACGACCCCACCCCGCTGCTGCTCGAGGATGCCCGCGCCGCTGCGGTGACCGGCGTCGATGCCGGGCTGTCGACGTGGATCCTCAACCTGCCCAAGGCCATCGGAGCCCGAGAGTTCCGGGCCGACTTCCACGGCGTCATCGAGGTGGCCGATCCGTGGGGGTTGAGCGCCGGCACCTACCGGCTCGACATCACCGGCGGCCACGGCGTCTGGACGCCCGCCGAAGGGGCGGCCGCCGACGTCCGCATCGGGCCGCTCGAACTCACGACCGCCTACTTCGGCACGCACTCGATCAGCGAGTTCGAGCGCGCGGGCCGCGTGGGCTCACTTACCGCCGGTGCCGCCGACACGCTCGACCGCGCCTTCGCCACGACGCGGAAACCCTTCAACACCACACCTTTCTGAACGCACCCGAGGACAGCGCCGATGACAACCACCCCCGCCGAACCCCTGCCCGCCGACGGCACCGCGCGCGACACGACCCCGTCGGTCTGCCCGGTCACCGGCGTCGTCGGCTCCGGCATCACCCGCACCACCACCCCCACCGGCGACTCCGCCTGGCTGGCCACCGGCTACGACCTGGTCCGTGACCTGTTCACCGACCCGCGCCTGGGCCGCTCGCACCGCACCCCGGAAACCGCGCCCCGCCTGGGGGAGTCGGCCTTCTCCGGCGGCCCGATCGGCAACTTCGACACCGAACTCGATGACCATGCCCGCATGCGCACCCTGCTGCAACCGCACTTCTCACCCAAACGCATGCGTGAACTGCGCCCGCGCGTGGAACAACTCACCACCGAACTGCTCGACGCCATGGAGGACCAGGGTCCGCCCGCCGACCTGCAAGCCGCCCTGGCGCTCCCGCTGCCACTGCTGGTGATCTGCGAACTGCTCGGCGTCCCCTACGCGGACCGCAACCGCTTCCGTGACTGGGTCGACGCCGTCGGCAATGTCGCCGACCGCGCCAAGGTCGAACAGGGCGTCGCCGAACTGTTCGCCTACTGCCTGCACCTGGTCGGCCGCAAACGCCGAGACCCCGGCGACGACGTGGTCTCACGCCTGTGCGCCGTCGACGGCGTCACCGACGACGAGATCGCCACGCACGCCATGGTTCTCCTGTTCGCCGGCCACGAAACCTCCGCCGTCCAGATCGGCGTCGGCATCCGCATGCTGCTCGAGAACCCCGCCCAGTTCCAGCTCCTGCACGAGCGTCCCGACCTGGTCGCCTCCGCCGCCGAGGAACTCCTGCGGGCCTGCAACGCCAGCAGCCTGCCGCGCTACGCCCGCCACGCCCTGACCATCGGCGACACCGACATCGCCCCGGGCGACCTGGTCCTGCTCGGCGTGGCCTCCGCCAACCACGACCGCACCACCTTCACCCACCCGGACCGGGTCGACATCACCCGCCAGGAATCGGCACATTTCATGTTCGGCTACGGCCCGCGCTACTGCCTCGGCGCTCCGCTGGCCCGGCTCGAGCTCCAAATAGCGTTCTCGCAGTTGGTGACTCGCTTCCCGACTTTGGCCTTCGCGGTGGACCCCGCGACTCTCACCGAACGTGACGACATCTTCACCGGCGGACTCACGGCGTTGCCGGTGCGCTGGTAGCCGAGCGCTTGAAGGCGGTTCTGTACTCGCCGGGCGCGCACCCGGTGTGCCGTCGGAAGAGTTTGGCGAAGGTCGCGGCGTCGCGATATCCGACGAGGTGACTGATCCTCGCCACCGAATGGTCGGTTTCCTCCAAGAGCAGGCTCGCCCGCCGCACCCTGGCCCGCTGGAGGTATTCCAAAGGCGTCTGCTGCGTTTCGCCGGTGAAGCGGCGCAGCAACGTCCTCGGGCTGACCCCGATGACCGCGGCCAGGGCATCCAGGTCGTAGCGCTGGTCGAGGTTTCGATCCAGATACCGCCTCACCTCTCGCGACAGCTGACCACCGCGGCGGGTCGGAACCAGTGCCGGGTCGACATACGGAGTTTGCCGAGTCCGAGTGTCATCGAGCAGCGTCAGTCTCGCGGTCGTCCGCGCCACCCGATCTCCGTGGTGTTCACGTACCAGCGTCAGCGCCAGATCGTGCATCGCACTGAACGCGGCGGTGGTGATCACCTCCGCCGCGGCGACCACCACCGTGCGCTCGGCCACGACACTGACATCCGGGTACGTCTGCGCCAGATCATGCGCGTACAGCCACGAGGTAGTCGCCTCGCGACCACCGAGCAACCCGGCCTCGGCCAGCAGAAACGCCCCGACACAGATCGAAACCACCGTCGTGCCCTGCGCGCGAAACCTCTGAATCGCGGCGATCTCCGGCCCCAACCGAGACCGCACACCCACAAACGCCGCGCCGGAACCCGTCTCGAACCCCGGCACGATCAACACATCCACCTCGCGCAGAGCCGACACCGCGACCCGCAGCCCACCCGCCGCCACCACCTGCCGCCGCGGCGACATCACCACGATCTCCGGCGCCTGCCCCGCCGGCGCGACCTGCGCCGCGATCGTCAGCAGATCCGGCACCGCGTACACCTGCGACGCGAAGCACCCGTCATACGCCAGCACCCCCACCCGCAATCGCGTCACACCACACCTCCCGAGCCGATGGCCAGATCACCCTCGTACATGGCGATCCAGCCTATGTGACAGCCCGCGCCCACGCCCTACCTTCCTCGTCATGGACCACGACGACCCTCTCGACGACTTCACCGCACGAGCTGTCACCGTCGACGGCATCACCAAGATCGTCCACGTCTCCGGATCCGGCCCCGCCGTCATCCTCATGCCCGAGATGCCTGGCATCAGCCCCGATGTAGCCCGCTTCGCCCGCTGGATCCGAGACGCCGGCTTCACCGTTCACATGCCCTCCCTCTTCGGGGTGGACGGCGCCTATCCCACCGTCGAACTGGGGAAGCGCGTCTACAACCACATCTGCGTGAGCGCCGAATTCCGAGTCCTCGCCGGAACCGGCACCAGCCCCGTCGTCAGCTGGCTCCGCGGCCTGGCCCGCCGAGCCCACCAGGACTGCGGCGGCCCCGGCGTAGGCGCCATCGGCCTCTGCCTGACCGGAAACTTCGCCCTGACAATGACTCTCGACCCCGCCGTCATCGCCCCCGTGATCAACCATCCCTCCCTGCCCTTCGACGACCTGGGCGCCCTCGAACTCTCCCCAGCGGACGCCTCCGCGATCGCCGCCCGCTTCGAACGCGAAGACCTCCGAGCCCTCGGCTACCGCTTCGAGGGTGACAAATGGTGCACCGCAGCCCGATTCGCCGCCTACCGGTCCCTCCTGGGCGACCGCTTCGACGCCCGAGTCCTCCCCGCCGCCCAAGCAAACCCGACCCCGCCCCCCTTCTTCGCCCAGACAGTCCAAACCCCTCACAGCGTCGCCACCGCCCACCTCGTGGACAAACCGGGCCACCCCACCCTCGAAGCCCGAGACGAAATTCTCGCCTTCCTGACCAACCGCCTGACCGCCCCTCCGCAGTAGCCCCGCGACAGCTTTTCGTTCGGCATCAGAGCAGCCCGCCGTCATTCTGGCGTGCGGGCCGATGCCCTGTACGATCACCGTGATCGGCGAAAGCCATGGGGGAAGCGATTGTTCGGGGGAAATCCATGGTCTCGACTCTGTCCGGCAAGATCGTCGAACTGACCGAGCTGACGCTGGATGACGCGGCCGCTCTGTCGGCCGCGGCCGCCGAGAACCGCGACTCCTACACGCACGCTCACGTCCCGGCCGACGTCGAGGCCATGCGCCGTTGGGTCGATCAAGCTCTGGCGGCGCGCGCCGCCTCCCGCCAGCTGCCTTGGGCCATCCGTCGCGCTCACACCGGGGAAATCATCGGCACCACCAGTTTCCACCTCGAACACTGGCCCTGGCCCGGCCGCACCACCACCCCACCCACCCCCGACGCGGTAGAAATCGGCTCCACCTGGCTGGCCCATTCCGCGCAACGCACCGGAGCCAACCGCGAAGCCAAACTCCTCCTCCTGGACTACGCCTTCACCGACTGGCAAGTCCACCGGGTCCGCTTCCGCACCGACGTCCGCAACACCCGCTCCCGCCGGGCAATCGAATCCCTCGGCGCAACCCTCGACGGCATTCTCCGAGCCGACTTCTCCGACCCCGATGCCACAGTCCGAGACTCCGCCTACTACTCCATCCTCGCCACCGAATGGCCCGCCCTCCGCGCTTCGCTGGTCACCGCATGATGGCCGCCGCCTGAATTCACCATTCCGAAGTGAGCGCTTGCCTCAGCTCTGATGAGATGCCACCGGTTCCTGGCCACGATGTGCCGCCGTTCGAACCGGTCACGCTCTGGGGCCGCGGGATCCGCAGCGGCGAAAGGTGAACGTCCTCAGGACAGTGTGGCTTCGGGGGCGAAGGCGGGCAGCTTCTCGAGGCTGCTGCGCACGGCTTCGTTGCCGTACACGAACATCTGTCGCTCGTAGTCGTCGACCGCGCTGAGCAGATCCCGACGGGCTTCGTTGGCCTCGATCAGGCAGCGGCGCAACAGGTCCGCGTCGCGCAGCGCGGTGTTCGCACCGTTGCCGCCGGTCGGGGAGGTGGCGTGGATCGCGTCGCCGAGCAGCGTGACCGGGCCGGACGCCCAGCGCTCACCGGGCTCGACCACCCGGATGGACAGCAGCGTGCTGTTGTCGGGGTCGGCCTGCTCGATCAGCGCGCGCAGCTGCGGGTGCCAACCTTCCATCCTGGACAGCACGGCTTCCTGGGCGGTCAGGTCCTCCAGCGAGCCGTTCGGCGGCAGGATCATGGCCCAACGCACGTAGTCGCCGATATCGGGCAGTGTGACTTCGGGAGCCAGTTGCTCGGCGGCCTGCTTCGGCGGGGTACGGAATCGCATTGCACCGAGCAGCAGGCTGACGCCGCCGCCCGTGATCTTCGAGCCGTATGCCTTGGACAGACCGGCGAATTCGTCGGTCAGCGGGGTGCGGCCGATGACGAACCGGACACCGGTGTCGGTCGGGGTGGTCTGCGGCGACAACACCCCGCGGACCGCGGACGTGACGCCGTCCGCGCCGACGAGCAGGTCGGCGGTGGCCGGGTCGCGGCGGGCGAACCGGGCTCGGACCCCGCCATCGGCCAGCACGTCGTAGCCGGTCAGCGCGGCATCGGTGTGCACGGAGAGACCGGTCAGCAACAGGTGTCGCAGCACCTGCCGATCGACGACGATGCCGGTCCGGCCCGCGCCGAGCCTGCCGATCTCGTTCAGCCGCGGGTCCAGGATCAGCTGTTCGGCGGAGGCGTCCATGACGATCTCGTCGAGCAGGGGGTGCCAGCACGTCGGCAGGCAGCCGCGCACCGCGTGGAAACCGGTGGGATTCAACACGAGCCGGTAGCCCTGGAACCGCGCGACGATCCCCGGGTCGCGCTCGAACACGTCGACCTCGATCCCGCCATTCCGCAGACCCTGCGCGAGAGCCAGACCTCCCAGACCGGCTCCGACGACGGAAACTCGCATCACGCACCTCCTGAACCGCGAACGAACTTAGTTCGCTATGACGATCTAAGTTCTACGCAACGAACTTAGTTCGTGTCAAGCTACAGTTGCCGGTATGCCCGCTGATCCCCGCCAACGCCGCGCAGCCCGCCACGCCCAACCCGCAGCCGAGGCGGCCGTGTCGGCGCAACGTAAGAAGCCCATCACCGTCGAACGGATCACCGACGCCGCCTTGGAGGTCGTCGCCACCGAGGGATATGACGCGCTGACCATCCGCCGGGTCGCCGCCGCGCTCGGCACCGGTCCGTCGTCGCTCTACGCGCACATCGTCAACAAGGACGACATCGATGATCTGCTGATCGGCAGGCTCTACGCCGAAGTCATTCTCCCCAAACCGAATTCGGACGCCTGGCGTGAACAGTTGCTCGGGGTGTACACGCAGATCCGCGACCTGTACCTGAAATACCCCGGAGTCTCGCGAGCCGCCTTGGCCATGGTGCCGACCAACCTGGAAACGCTGCGGGTCGGCGAGGGAATCCTGGCGATCCTGCTCGCGGGCGACATCGAACCGAGGGCCGCCGGATGGGCCCGCGACGCGATGTCGCTCTACGTCAGCGCCTACGCACTGGAAAAGTCACTGGTCCAGCAACGGCGCAAGCACCAGGATCAGGACTGGGTGCTCGGCCACGAGGAGTTGCTGGACCGCTTCACCGCACTGCCCGCCGAGAAATTCCCGCTGACTCGACGCCATGCCTCCGAGTTGATCTCCGGCAGCGGACACGAGCGCTTCGAGTTCACCCTCCGCCTGCTCATGAACGATCTGCAACCCGCAGCCGGGTGATCCTCGGCGCACAACGGCCACATGCTGCCGAGACAATCACCGATCCACAGAATGAGGAGGGCGTCGCCTGAAGCCGGGGCGGGCAGGACGAGACGAGACGCCCTCCCAAGCCGACTTGGCGTGGGCGCGACCACACAATTCGCTGATCGAGGTGATCGCCGCGTGGTGCGGGTTCGTCGGTGCGTGAGTGCTGGCTTCTACTCGGTCTTGCGGCGCGCGAGGATGATCCCGCCGAGCGGACTCTCGGCCGAGGTCAGAGTCTTCTCGGTCTCGACGACGAAGCCCGCGTCCTCGAGCCACGTGCGCATTCGGCTGTGCCGGCGGCGATGGACATGGAGATGCAGGGGGTGTCCGCCGTAGCCGTGGGTCTTCACATTCGACTCGTCTCCGACGTGGAAGCCGAGTAGCAGTGGCCCGCCCGGGCGAAGCACTCGCCGGAATTGGCCGGCGACGCAACCGAGCTCGTCATCCGGGATGTGGATCAGCGAATACCATGCGACCAGGCCGGCTATCGAGGCGTCCGGGAGGGCGAGGTTGGTCATGGAGCCGACGTCGAACCGGAGATCGGGGTGATCACGGCGGGCCACTTCGATCATCCCGGGCGAGAGGTCGATTCCGAATGCGTCGACACCCAGTTGACGCAGGTGGGCGGTGATCCGCCCCGCCCCGCAGCCCACATCCGCGACCAGGCCGCCGCCCTGGACGCGCACTCGTTCGGCGAACGACGCCAAAGCTGAACGTTCTTGGGGTGTTTCGTCCAAGAGGTGACGGGTGAGGTCCGCATATGTAGTCGCGACGGTGTCGTACGACCTCTGCGTCGCTTCGAGCCAGCCGTCAGCGTTCAGTCCCGTTCCCACAGTCGAACAGTATCCCGAGCACCCGATCAGGACCGGCAGTCAGCTCGAGCGCATCATCGCCGATCTGGGTGCGCGAATCGGTAGCCGCAAACCGTTCACCGTGCTGTCCGCGGGCGACAGCGCCACCGAGGTTTTCGACACCGGCACCTTGGACCGGCTGCGAAAGCTCGAGCACGCCCGCGACCCACACGGCATGTTCCGCTCCAACTTCCCGATCCTCCACTGACCCTGCGGTTTCGAACCGGCGCCGACCGCCTCGGCCGCGCTGTGCCCCCGATCGTGATTCGCGGGGCGCAGCGCGGCCACACCGACGACCGACCGGGTCGCCCGCCACTGCCGACGAGACGTTGCGCGGCTTGTGTGTGAGGTTGTCAACGTCGACTACGACCAACTCGGTCTGGGCGGACCACTTCTCGGAGAACCCGATCACCTCGTCGCCGACCGAAAATCGGGCGACTCCGAGGCCGACTTCCTCGACGACCCCGGCGACATCGCTGCCCTGCCCAAACGGAGAGGTCGAGGAAAGATCTCAGCCATCGCGCCGGACCGGATGGCCGCCTCATCGGGATTGATGCCGGCCGCTTCGATCCGCATGAGGAGCTGCTCGTCGCCGGGCACAGGGCGGACGACCTCGTCGACCCGCAACACCCCGATGCCACCGAACTCGGCGGACCTGACTGCCCTTGTCATGGCCTCGCTTCTCCTCCGGCGCGCGAGGCGTCGCTGATCACTCGAGCGGGATGTGGTGGGGCGCCGGTGTTCCTGTCACCAGGGCACGGCTCCGGCGTCGTCGATGAATTCGCCGCTCGGGCCGTCGTCGGGCAGGGTGGCGAGGTGAATCGCGATGGCCGCGCCCTGCTGTGGTGTGCGGTCGCCCCTGAAGCCGTTGAGGTCGGTGGCGGTGAAACCGGGGCAGCCGCAGTTGATCAGGATGCCGGTGCCGCTCAGTTCCTTGGCGTATTGGATGGTGACGGCGTTGAGGAAGGACTTCGACGCCAAGTACGCGGTGGGAACCGGGCCCATATCGATGCTCGGTGTGGTTTGCAGACTCAGCGAACCGACGCTGCTGGACATGTTCACAATTCGCGGCGAGGCCGAGGCCCGCAGCATCGGCAGCATCGCGTTGGTCACCCGGACGACCCCGATCACGTTGGTTTCCACGACGATTCGCACGGTCGCGGGATCGACCGTGGTCGGTGTCTGCGGCATACCGCCGGTGATCGCGGCATTGTTGACCAAGACGTCGAGGCCGCCGGCTTCCTCGGCGATCAACTCGGCCGCAGCGGCCACGCTCGCGTCGTCGGTCACATCGAGCGGTACGGCGAACGCATCGGTCCCGGCCGCGCGCAGCTTCTCCACCGCGGTCTCGCGGCGTTGCCGGTCTCGCGCGCCCACACCGATTCGCCAGCCGAGGGCGCCCAGGCCCGCGGCGATCTCGTATCCGATTCCTTTGTTCGCGCCGGTCACCAGCGCAATCGTTCGTTCACTCACACCGCCGATCCTGCTGCCGACTCGGGTGGGGCGTCCAAGACCGATTGGGTGGGCGCCGATACCGCACGGGTATTCGTCCTGGTGAGCGCCGGATACGATGACGTGGTGGAGACGCGGGAGTTGCGATATTTCGTCGCCGTCGCCGAGGAGTTGCACTTCGGGCGGGCGGCGCAACGGCTCGCGATGGCGCAACCACCGCTGTCGCGGGCGATCCAGCAGCTCGAACGGCGGCTCGGAGTCGTTCTGCTGCAGCGCGCTTCGCGCGTGATCACGTTGACCGAGGCCGGGGCCGTCCTGCTGCGGGAGGCCCGGCTCGCCCTCGAAGCGGTCGAAGCCGCCGAGCGCCGCACCCGGCGCGCCGCTGCCGACCGGCCGGGTCTGGTGCTGGCCACCAAGGCGGGAGCGTCCAGAGAACTGCTGTCGAAGCTGCTGGACGCCTACGCCGTCGAACCCGGCGCTGTCGCCGTCGAGGTGATGCTGTGCGGGCCCGGTGAGCCGGAAAGACTGCTCCGCAACGGGAGTGCCGACGTTGCCCTGCTCCACCGGCCCTATGACACGACAGCCGGACTCGACACCGAAGACCTGCACACCGAACAGCAGGTCGTGGTCCTGCCCGCGGGGCATCCCCTCGCCAACCGCCCCCACCTGTCGATGACCGAGGTCGAGACCCTGACGGACCTGCCCCTGCCGCGGTGGCCTCGACCGGATGGGAGTTATCCGGACGGCCCCGGCCCGCAGGTTCGCGACCAGACCCAGTTGACCCAACTGATCACGCTCGGACGGGCCTGCGCGCTCATGCCCGAGTCGCTGCGAGCCCAACTCCGCGACGATCACGCCATCGTGCCGGTGCCGGACGCACCGGCCGTCACGACCGCCATCGCCTGGCCACCACACAGCAGATCCCGAGCCGTCGCCGACCTGGTCCGCACGGCGATACGCCTCTAGCCGATGCCATCGGCGAATGCCGCGTGAGCACGCGGCATTCGCTCAGCGCCAGCGGTTCTCGAGCAGTTGCCAGGTATCGCTGACCGATTCCATGGCTTCGTAGCTGCGGGTGTAGCCGGTCTTGCTGATCCGCCAGACTCCGTCGTCGCAGCGGCGATATTCGTCGGAGTAGAAGGCGGCGCCGGAGAGGATCTGGCGCTGTTCGGTGAAGATGACCTGGTCGGTGAGATACCAAGTGCCCGTGGCGGTATCGCCGTCGATGTCGATTTCGGGGTGGTGGCAGTTGTGGACGGTGATGATCGCGGGGGTCAGGCTGTTGCGCATGTGACCGACCAGAGCGTCGCGGTCCGAGAATGAGAGGCGGTGACCGTATTCGGCGGTGACATCGGGGGTGAGGGTGTCGGCGAATTCGTCCCAGTTCTTCAGGTCCAGTGCCCGGAGGTAGCGGTACTTCAGCCGGCGAATCGACTCGATCGTATCCATGATCTTCTCCTCGGGATTTCAGAGCGCCGCGATGACCGCGGCGGCGTACTTTTCGATCTGCTCGGTCCGCTGATCGAGGGTGCGTTCGTCGGGGCCGTTCTCGTGAACCCCGCGGAACCCCACCACCACATCGGTGACCCCCGAATCCGCCAGACGTCGCACCCCGTCGACCGTGAATGCCTCACGGGACGCCGCAAAGGTCCGGAACTCCTTCTCCGGAGCGAATTCTCGCCGCAGTTCACCCAGTCGCCCGAGTATCCTGTCGAGCTCCTCGCTGCTCCCACCCGCGCTCATCCAGCCGTCGCCCCGCACCACCGACCGCCGCAACGCCGCCTCGCTGTGCCCACCGATCAGAATCGGCAACCGCTGTGCGGGAACCGGATTCATCTCGATCTCGGGAATGTCATAGAACTCCCCCTGGAACTGGAACGCCCCGCCCGCGCACAGGCCGCGAACGATATCGATGCACTCGTCGAGCCGCTTGCCCCGCTTCTCGAAGTCCACGCCCATCATCGTGAAGTCCTGCGGCCAGGGACTGATCCCGACGCCCAGTGACAACCGGCCTCCACTCAGCGCCGCGACCGATGCCGCCTGCTTGGCGACCAGCACAGGCGGCCGCACCGGCAACTTCAACACGAATGGAGTCACCTCCAGCCTGCTGGTAGCCGCGGTCACCGCGGCGGCCAACACCAGCGGCTCGATAAACGGCTTCCCCCGCAGAAACTCCCGCGTCCCATCCTCGGTATACGGATACCGCGCGTCGGATTCCGCCGGATAGGCAAGGCTGTCCGCCAAACAGATGCCGGTGAACCCGGCCTCCTCGAGCGATCGCGCCAGCGGGAGCCAATGGGCAGGGTCGCCCGCAGCCTCAGCGAAGTGGAATCGCACGACGGTCAGACCTCCTGGATGGCACTGTGACAGGTGCCACCACCATCGCCCGTTATCCCAGGTTCCTCACCGCAGAGTCTCAGCCTCCGGGAAATACAACCCTGCCGCTGGGACCGCTGGTAGCTTCGCACCGCCCCTGGCGTGCTCTCACGCGGTCAGACGAGTTCTACTTCGTCGAAGCGAACGGTGAAGGTGTGGCGGCGTTCGCGAAGCACACCGCCCTCGCGGTGGACGATGCCTTCGGCGAAGTCGATGCGGAGTTCTTCGCGGTGGGGGTCGACGGTGCGGACTACGCCGCAGATTCCGGAGAAGGGTCCGGACGGGAAGTAGACGACGTCACCCGGTCCGTAATCGGTTGAGCCCACGGGGTGAGCGTAGTCGCGGATGACCACCGGTGCCGGTAGGAACATTCGGGCCCGGCGGATTCGATCCGCCGGGCCCGAATACGAAGCAGCCGGGAATGGTCAGCGCACGACGTCGAAAACGTTCTTCTGGATGCCGTTGGCATAGGTCTCCGACTCGACCAGCTTCAGCTTCTGGACATCCTTGTCGGTGTCGGGGAACAGTCGCTTGCCCGCGCCCAGCAGCAGCGGGAAGACGAGCAGGTGGTAGCGGTCGATGAGGCCCGCGTCGGAGAGGCCGCGGTTGAGGGTGGCGCTGCCGTGGACGATGATCGGGCCGCCCTCGGTGTCCTTGAGCTTGGCGACCTCGTCGAGCGAACGCAGGATGGTGGTCTCGCCCCAGTTGGACACCAGGTCGTCCTCTTTCAAGGTGGTGGAGACGACATACTTCGGCATCACCTTGTAGCCGGCGAAGTCCTCCATGTCCGGCCACACGGGGCTGAACGCCTCATAGCTGGTGCGGCCCAACAGGATCGCCGCCGACTCCTCCTGTTCGCGGCCCTTGATCTCGTAGGCCTCGGGAACGAAGTCGATGTCCTTGAAGGTCCATCCGGAGTTCCGGTAGCCGGGTTCGCCGCCGGGGCCTTCCACGACACCGTCGAGGGACACGAAGGCGGTGCTGATCAGGGTGCGCATGCTGTTCTCCTTGATATCTGGGGTGCGAGTGATGATCGAGTCGGTTCAGCTCACCAGGGCGGTGAGCCAGTGCTGCCAAGCGATTTCGGCGCCGTCGGTGTCGGGTCCGAACAGGTGGTGGAACATCAGGGCCAGACCGGTGGGTGCCTGATGGAAGGTGTAGAGGCCATCGGCGGTGCGGATCTCGAACCGTTCGTCGTCGGCCCACACCACCTCGCCGTCGATCGGCGGCAGGCCGGCGGGGGAGGCGTGCACCTGGGCGCCCGCGACGAGCGGCGTCGGCAGGGTCAAAGCCTCGATGAGCGCGTCCCGCACCGCGCGGCCGGAAGAGCCTGTCGCGACACCGAATACGGGCACCGCGATCCGCCCCGGGAAGTAGCGGAGGTATTCGCGCAACGTATTGAGGTGGAACGGCCAGCCCCGCCGCAGCGCGTCGTATTCGTCCTGCCAGTCGTCGCCCAGCACGCCGCTGTGCACGACCCGCAGCACGGTGCTGCCGCCCTCGCGCCCCTCGATCAGATACTCGAAGGCCATGAACCGCCCGTCCTCGGCGGTCCCGGTGCGGGTCGCGAGCCGCTTACCCGGCTCGTAGGCGGTGATCACGGCTTCTTCCCGCTGCCCACCGGTCTCCATGGCCGAGATCCCGCCCTCGCGCGCTTCGATCTCATTGCGCCCCATGAACCAGGAGTCGACCCCCGGCCCGGTCGCGATCGCGTCCCACACCTGCTCCGGGGTGGCGGGCAGGTGCTCCTCCAGTTCGATCTCGAACGGATGTCCCATGGTCAGTTCCCCTGTCCTGCTGCGGTTTCGGTGGCGGCGTCGGGAATCTGATGCATCCCGACCACCACCCGGTGATTGCGGCCCGCCGGTGCGGACTCGTCGTGATAGCGGCTCACCAGCGAGGTGACCGCATCGGCCAGCTCCTCGGCGAACGCGGCGCGGTCGGCGGCGGAGGCGAACCGCACCTGCGCGTCGATCCCGAACGTCGCGACCCGCCGCTGTGCCCGCGCGGCCCCGCTCAGCAGCGTCCCGACCTCCTGCACGAGCCGCGACCCCAGCGCCAGCAGCCACCGCGCCGACAGCTGATCGGGCGATCGCGCCGGATCGGGACTGACCGCCCCCATCGCACTGGGCGAAATCACGTAAGACGCTGCGGTAGCGCGATACACACGCTCGGTGACGTTTCCCTTGCGACGTTCCTCTATCAACTCCACCAGCCCGTGCCGGGCCAGCTCCTTGAGGTGGTAGTTGATCTTCTGCCGCGGCAGCCCCAGCCGTCCGGCCAGCATGGCCGCCGACCCTGGTTCGGCGAGTGCGGCGAGGATCCGAGACCGGATCGGGTCCAGGGACGCCTCTGCCGCCGCGGGTTCTTCGATCACTGCGACGTCGAGCATGGCTCAACCTTCGCACCGACAAATAATTTTGTCAAGACAATCCATGTTGTCGGTGCGTGGGTTGAGCGGTCGCGGTCGAGTCGGCCCGCCGAGCCGGTGGCCGGCGCCGTTCAGGCCGCCTTCCTGGTGCCCGGCAGGGGCTGGACGTAGCCTGCCCCGGCATCGGACTGGTCGGGGCGGCCGAGCCGAATGAGCGCGTGCGGATAGGCGCACTCGTGCAGCAGTGCGCCGCGCACGCCCTCCCGCACCGCCGGAACCTTCATGGTCTGGGTCAGCAGTGAGCTGGCCAGACCGTTGCGGGCGGCGGTCAACAGGATGGAGCTGGCGGCCACACCGGCGTTGAGATGGCCGAGCCGGTCGTCGGTGGGTGTGCAGAGGATGAGCAGTTCGGCCGAGTCCGGGTCGTTGTCGTCGAAGGGGCTGCCGGTGGCGGGGATCGGCTCGATCGCGCACCGGTTGGAACTCCAGCTCGGCAGTGCGGCCCTGGCCGAGAGGTCACGCTGGTCGATTCGTCCCGCGACACCGGTCAGGAATTCGCCGTAGTCGCCGTCACGGTCGGCGGCCGCGCGATACGCGTTCGACAGATTGCGCCGCAGCTGATCCGGCACATGCCGGGCCGCCGCCCGGGTCCCGGCGGTGCTGCCGCTGATCGAGCGGATCATGTTGGCCGGCATTTCCCAGGGGCGGAAGCGGTTGTGCTGGAATTGCCGCTGAAAGATCGCACCCGCCAGACCGATCTGATCGCGGGTGGCCGTGCTCGGCGCGAGATGAAGCACCGCAAGATGATTCGGATCGCGCGGGTCGGGTAGCGGCACGGTCACCACGGCCCAGCCGAAGGCGGTCAGCGCGGTCCGCAGGTGATGCAGGGCGGCGCCGTTGCCGATCATCCGGGCCCGCTCCACCGCCGGATCGAAGATCAGCGGCACGTGCGGCTCGTCCATCCTGATATGCAGTGCGGCACCGTCGAGCCACCACATCCATGGCAGCGTGCCGTTGGCGAGTGGGGCTTCCCGTGCCATTTCCAGCGCGGCACGAATTGTTTCCTCCGACGGTGCGGACATCAGACGCATGACTATGGATTCCTGTTGCTTTTTTGGCCGTTGGCGGAGTGTTCACGCCACGGCGGCGGAAGGCAGCGGCCCCGGACCGCGATCCAGGACCCAGACAATCTGAAATGAATCTTCGTCATACAGGAAAGCAGTCGATCGGGTGGACAGTCCACCCGCGGTGACTCCGCTCACCGTTTTTACGGCTGTTTCCTCGGGCGTAGTGACGCACTTCACAGCACCCGGAAAGAGTTCGATTCAGCGGTTATAACCAATTTTCCCGGCTTCGAGTGCGGCGATCTGCGCGCGCAGGGATTCCATCAATGTCGCAGGGATGCGCCGCAGATCGCCCTCGGTCGCGAGCACCGCCGCCAGCGCCTGGGGAAGAAGGGTTCGTCCCACATCGCCATCGTTCTGGAATGTTTCGTCGAGCGTCCGCAATATCAACTCGACCGCGTCCAGCCGCCCCCACAGGTAATCGTTCTCCCGGTCGGGTGCGTGGGCGAACGCGCCGAAGTGGTGCAGGGCAACGCCTTTGAGCTTGCGCTGCCCGAGTGGCGTCAGCGCGGTCGCGCGCAAGGGACTGAATTGCACCACCGGAATGGGGCTGAATTGCGGGAGCTCCGACAACGAGATCGTCGGGAACAACAGTCCGTCCCAGAGGCCGAATCCCAAGTAGCGACTGGCCAGGAGAATCCGGTCGCGCTTGTTCCACGGCGATGTCGTTCGCGCGAACGCCTCCCAGAGCGTCTGCCCGTCGTTTCCGATGAGCCCCCGGATCACTGCGCGATACTCCGTGAACAGCCGGTCGAAATTCTTCGTCGCGCGGGCGGCGAAATCCTCCGGCGTCCCGAAGCGCACCCCCTGGAAGTCCCCGGCCTGCAGGCGAACCGGGTCCAGGAAGTCGAGTACCTGCTGTTCGGACAGCGCCTGGATCGCCGTGCACGGCGCCTGGGATATCGTCTCCAGTTGTGCCCAGGCCTGGCGTTTGAGGTCGTTGACGTCCTCGCGTGGCGGCCCGCCCTCGACGGTGTAGAGCCGGTTGAGTCCGGCCACGATGAACAGCATCCGGCGCTGCCGGTAGGGGGCGTCCATGTCTTTCAGCAGCGGCGACAGTTCGCTGGAATCCGATGCGGTCCAGCAGGGTTGGCTGCGCAGCCAGGAAGCGATGGCGCACCGGATGAAGACCGCGGTCCCCGATTCGCCGGGCAAGGCGAAATGCGCCACGATCGCATCGGCCAGGCACCGGGCGGCCGCGTCGGCCTTGAGCCTCTGGTAGGTGTTCCAGGTCGATCCGAGCGCCGTCACCGCATCCGCGTACAGGCGGTCCGACAGTTTCTGGAAGTCCGCCTGATCCATGAGGAAGTCCAGCGGCGGCATGGACTCGATCGCCGCGCGCAAGCCCCGCGAGCCGGGCTGCGGCGCGGATCGCTCGATGCCGGGGAGCGTGGCGAGAGCACTCGCGACGTGGTCGAGGACTTCGGCCTCCTGCTGCATGGAGATGGCGCCCACTTCGGCGATCTTCTCGTTCAGGTCGCGCAACCGGAGGAGGTCCGGGATCAGGGACCGACTGCCCCGGATCCCGATGAGCACCTTGCGGACATCGGCCGCCCACCGGCGTTTCGAGGATTTGCCCGCGTTGGTGTCGGCGGCCGCGGCCGAGAGGCCGCACGCGGGGTCCGGTTCGATATAGACGAGTCGGCGATACACCTGGGTCGCCGCCCGTCTGCGTCCGATCGCCTCGATGACCAGGTCGAAGGGCGCGTTGTCCAGCACGCCGCCATCGACGAACCAGGCGGTGCCCGCGTCCCGCCCGATCTCCTGGTAGCTGTACCGGAATCGATCGGTATCGACCCGCGTACCGCGCGGGAACCCCGCCTCGGCCGGGAAGGTCGTGGGATTGACCGGTTCGAACGCACCGGGGAACGCGGAGGTCGCCCGCGCGGCGAAGGACAGTGTCGGGGTGGCGTGCGGACCGAAGGCCGCCGGATCGTCGTCGTCGCGCAGGAACTGGAGTACCTGCGCGTGCTGCCGGTCGCGCTGCCCGACCCCGCCGCCGCTCGACGCGACCGCCACATCGAATCCGTTCAGGTCCGTCGTGGTCACGAACAGCGACAGCTCGCCCTCCTGCGGAATCAGCGTCGCGGGCACGGGACCCGGCGTGGTGGCGGACCAGGGGACGGTTCCTCGGTCGTCCATGCTCGACAGGGCGCCGTACAGCAGGCGCGACATCAGATCACCCCTGAGGACGGAGCGCCCGGTCCAGAACGTGCCGAGTTTGACCGCGAAGGCCAGCGCGAAGCGCAGCGGCAGCGTGCCGATCCGCCAGCCCCGCAGCAGCCGGTGGAGATCGGCTTGGTCGATCCACAATTGCTTCAGCTGTCCCTGATCGGCGTTCTGGGCGATCGCCTTGGCCAGCACGACACCGTTGATGCCCCCGGCGGAGGTGCCCGCGATGATGTCGATGCCGACCGACAGCGGCCGTCCTCGCGCATTCATCCGCGAAAGAGCGTCGAAATAGACGCCTTCCGTATCGACCGGCTTGCCGTCGGCGCCGACGAAGGGATTCACGTTCTCCGCCCCGGTGCCGAACCGCTCATCGAAAGCTCGGGAGGCGCGGACGAGTTTGTGTAATTCCTTAGTTATGCCATGCATATAAATGGCGAGAGATACGCCCCCGTAGCAGACGAGCGCGATTCGCAGTTCGGCGTTCTGAGACATCGGGCCCCCTTGGAGAGACACCACACGGCGATTCCATCAGCCTAAGCCCCCGCTACCACCGCGACCTGCGTATTGAGCTACTCGATAGCTGGCAGAACACCCCTTGACCCGGTCACCCGCCCTCCGGGAACATGCAGTCATCCTGTTTGTATCTCAGAAGGATTCTTCTCATGTCCGATACCAAGGATCTCTTCGAGCGCTATCACGCCTGCTGGGCCGCGCACGACCCTGACCGCATCGCCCAATTGCACACGCCCGACGCCATTTTCCACTTGCACTCCGGTCGCGAACCCGCGCGCGGGCGCGACGCGATCCGCGCCGCCGCCGCCGAGAACTTCGCCCTCGTCCCGGATCTGACCTTCACGATGGTGAATCTGCGTGTGGGCGAGGACTTCTGGGTCGTCCAATGGGTCCTGACCGGTACCTCCATCACCGGAGCCGCCGTACATGTCGACATCGCGGACCTGGTGCTGGTCGAAGGCGGTCTGGTGCGCGAGAAGCACACCTACGTCGACGGCGTGGCGATGCAGGCCGCACTGTCGGCGCCCGCCGAGATCGCCTGACCGGAGGAATCGCGCCTCAGAGTCCCAGCTTGGTTACGGCATTGTCCTCCAAGGGGTTCGCTGTCCGAATGTAGCCGTGCACCGTACGCGGATTGGACCAGCGGCCCTGGCGCATGATTTCGCGGTCGCTGGCGCCGCCCAGGGCGGCCTGGGTGGCGAAGCCGGCGCGCAGCGAGTGGCCGGAGAAGAGCGCGGGATCGAGACCGGCGCGGGCCGCGTAGCGCTTGACCAGTTCTGCGACCGCCCGGCCGGACATGGCGGTTGCCGCGAGACCGCCGTGGCGTGAGATCGATGGAAACAGTGGCAGATCCGGGTCGATGAGCGTGGTGCCGGTGAAGCCGTGGCAGCGGTGCAGGCGCGGGTCGGGGGCGGGGCGGGCGTCGATCCAGGTGCGGAGGTCACCATCGGCGTGCGCTTCGCGCAGCCGGGTCCAGTCGGCGTAGGCGCATACCGGGCAGGTGTGCGGGCGTTGACCGCGGGGGAGGGCCACCCGCTGTTCGTTCACGCCGGTGGCGTCGGTCTTGGTGGCGGGCAATTGAATCAGCAGCAGCGGCTCGCCGGTGGTGTGGTCGGTGGCCACGCTGACGTCGGTGATCCGCAGGGCGGCGATCTCGCTGCGTCGCAGCGCTCCCGCGAAGCCGACCAGTAGCAGCAGGGTGTCGCGGCGGCGCGCCGGTTCGGTCGGCCACGCCGCGGGCGGAAGTTCGCCCAGCAGTTGGTCGAGGGTGTGCAGCAGGACCGGCCGTTTGCGTTTCGGCCGGCTGCGGCGGGTGCGGCGCATACCGCGCAGGGTCAGCCGCACCACGTCCGAGCGGGTCGGCGAGGGCAGCCCGTTGGCGGCGTGGACCGCGGCGATCGCGGCGGCCTTGCGTTCCAAAGTGGCCGCGCTGAACGCCCATTCGCCGTTCTCCCGACGCGCGTCGGCTGCGGCGGCCAGATAGACCGCGACGTCCAGGGCGTCCGCGGGCAGCGCCTGCCGGGATTCGGCCGAGCACCACGCCGCCCACGCGATCCAATCGGTCCGGTAGGCGCGCAGCGTGTTCGCCGACTGCGACGCTTCGAGATAGCGGCGCAACGATTCCGCCTGGACCTCGTCGAACCGGTCCCGCACCAGCCGCAAGGCCGCCGCGTCGATCAGCACGCTGCGCACCCCGCGCCGCAGTTCGCCGCGCACCTCGTCGGGCACCGCGATCACCGCGGACTGATCCCCGGGCGGGCGTTCGCTGATCTCGGTCGGTTCCGGCATGTCTCGACCCTAGATCGAGCGCGCGTTCCCGTTGCGGCAGACCCCGTTTCGCGTGTCCGGCGCCGGGTCAGGGCTGTAGCCGCCAGACCGCGTCGGGTTTGGGGAGCGGCCAGCTCCAGCCGTGCTGGGCGCGCAGTTCGAGCAGTTGCTGCCGTCGTCCACAGGATTGCTCGGTGCCGCCGTCGCCTTCGACGCAGTTGCGGTGTGTCCAGAGCATGGCTTCGACCGTGCCGGACAAGCGCATGGCGCTATGCTCTGGCATCCGATGATGCTCGAGCACAGACGGCTTGTCCGACATGGCCCAATCATCCCCCAAAGGTGGCGGACTGTCGTGCGGTCTGCGCGTCTTCGCAGCGCCGGAAGGACATCCGCTGTCCATGGGGATGGTGATCGCCGCTCGTACCGCGCCCCTGTTCGGGCCCCTGACCGGCGGCGCCGTGGGTCATGGCGCATCCTTCGAGGCTCGTGCCAATTCGACTGTCGCCGCACGCAATTCGGCGATGGCGTCGATGGGCTGGAGGTAGCCGATCCGCGTCACGGCGATGCCGCGGGGCGTGGTGACCCGCAGATCCAGTCCGAACCGGTCGGCACGTTCGCAGACCGCGGCCGTCGCATCCGGGTACCCGCCGCGCGCGTGCGCCATGTCGAGCAAGGCATCAGCGTGATCATCGTTGAGATGTGCGATCGCCCGCGCCGCGGCGGGAATGATCGGATCGGCCTGAGCCGCCGCGTATTCCTCGGCCGTCGCCGAATCCATCCGGCCGTAGCCGCCGACCCACCGGGCCCGCCGCACGCGCAGTACCCACACCGTGAAATCGCTGAAGTCGATATAGGTCTTGGCGGCCGGGACCGCGGCCAGGTGCGCCTCACGAGCGGCGACCGCCTCCGCGCCCTCGGGCCGCTCGGCGACACCGGCCAGCGTCAATCGCGTTCCGGCCAGCGGATCCTCGGGCAGATCCGGGGTGACGATCGAGACGCTGGCCCGTGGATCGCCCGCCAGATTGCGGCCGTGCTCGGCCATGCGGGACACACACAGCACCGGCTGACCCTCGAGCAGCCCGTACGTGACGAAACTGGCCCAGGGTCCGCCGTCGGCGGACAGCGTCGCCAAGGTCGCCGTGTTCGTCGCCGCGGCAACCGTTCTGGCCTCATCGGCCGCGGACGGCCGCGTGGTGTTCACGATCGGGGTCAGCGGCGGCGGAGTCGAGGGAGCGTCGCCGGGGTCACCGTGGTCGAGAGCCATGCGTCACAGGCTACCCGCGCCACCGAACACGACTGATCAGTCCGGGAGGAGAGGCACCGACAGCCCTTCACCCTTGCGCAGCAGCGCCGCGCGGGTGACCGTGCCCGCACCGAACCGATCCCGCAGCGCGTCCAGCGTCGAATCCAGGGTCGATTCCGCGCGCGCCTCGAACGGCAGCGACAACTGCATACTGTCGGCCCGATCGAGATTGGTCAGGGTCAGGCCGATGAGCGTGAGCCCACCGCGCTCCTCGATCAGGGGCAACGCCGTCGCCAGCAGGGTGCGCGCCGCACGCAGGATCGCCGTGCCGCTGTCGGTGGCCTCCGGCAGGGTGTGCGAGCGGGTGGCGCGGGTGAAGTCGTCGAAGCGCATGCGCAACACCACCGTTCGGCACACCCGCCCCGCTCTGCGCAGCCGGTGCCCGAGCCGATCGGCCAGTCCGTGCAGATACGCTTCGAGCTCCTCGTCGCTGCGGTACCGCCGCCCCATGGCCCGTTGCGCGCCGATCGACCGCCGCCTCCGACCGGTATCCACGCGCCGGGGATCACGCGCCCACGACAGCGCGTGCAGGTGCCGGCCGACACCCGGGCCCAGCACCGCGGCCAGCGGTCCCTCACCCATGTCGGCGAGCTGGCCGACCTTGGTGATCCCGCGCTCGTGCAGCTCGCGGGCCGTCACGGCGCCCACGCCCCACAGTCGTTCCACCGGCAGCGGATGCAGGAACTCCAGCTCCTTGTCCGGCGGAACCTCCAGCAGCCCATCCGGTTTGGATACCGCGCTGGCCACCTTGGCGAGGAACTTGGTCCGAGCCACCCCCACCGAGATCGGCAGCCCGACCTCGGCCCGCACCCGCTCCCGCAGTCCACGCGCGATCTCCACCGGGCTTCCCGCGATCCGCCACAGGCCCGCCACGTCGAGAAACGCCTCATCGATGGAGATGCCCTCGACCTCCGGCGTGGTGTCCCGGAAGATCTCGAACACCGCCTTGCTGGCCTGCGAATAGGCCGACATCCGCGGCGGCACCACGATCGCGTGCGGGCAAAGGCTCACCGCCTGACGCAGATTCATCGGCGTCCGCACCCCGAACGCCTTCGCCTCGTAGCTGGCGGCCAGCACCACCCCGCCACCCACCAGGACCGGTCGGCCGCGCAGTCGCGGATTGTCCCGCTGCTCGACCGATGCGTAGAACGAGTCCAGGTCGGCGTGCAGAATCGCCGCCCGCTCGGGGCGCTCCTGCCTGCTCGACATCGATCCGGACACGAACATATGTTCGCATACCCATCGGTCTGATGTATGCCGGGCGGCCGAATCAGTGCGGTGGCGCGGTCAGGTCGTAGACGGCCATGTCGCCGAAGTGGTGGGTGGCGGTGTAGTGCGCGGTCACCCAGGCGAGGATTTCCGTGTTGCCCGCTGGGCGCCAGATGCCGTGGGGTGCATTCGGTTGCGCGGGACTGGAGGGGTCCGCCGGCTTGGGGTCGACGCGCCAGGAGTCGGGGAGCTCGACCTCGGGGATCAGGTAGTAGGTGATGGCGTGGTCACGGACCATCTGCTGGAACTTCGGGAGGATGGGAACCGGATCCTCCGAGGTGAAGCCGCCGATCGCGAGGACGGGTGTGCGGCTGGCCAATTCGAGGCCCGCCGCCGGGGAGGAACGGTCGATGGCGGCCGACCACCGGGTATTGGTCTGCTGTAGCAAGGCCACCAGTTGGGGATCCGCTTGCCCGCCCATCAGGGTCGAGAGCCGGCGGCGGAACTGGTCGGCCGGACCGGACTGCTTCGGACGGGCCGGGCCCACGGTGGGACTGCCACCGGTGTGGGCCTGCGGCAGCGTGGCGGCGGCGTAGGCGGTGGAACCGGCCAGGGACGCGAGGACTCCGGCGATGAGTAGGGCGGTCGTCGCGCGAGTACGTCGCCGGTCCCAGCGCGCCGCGGGCGGAAGCGACAGGACCAGCAGGGCCAGGGCGACGATCACCGAGGCCGCGAGGACGGTCCAGCGCAGCCACGGCTGCCAGTCGGAATCGCGTTGCAGCAGGACGAAACTCCAGATGCCCGCGGACAGGATCAACGCCGCGGCCCCGACCCGCCCGAACCCTTCGGTGCGGCGACGCCACACCTCGTACGCGCCGATCGCGACGCAGCCCGCGATGGCGGGTGCGACGGCCAGCGTGTAGTAAGCGTGCATCCCCGCCTTCATACCGGAGAACAGCGCGCTGTCGATCACCAGCCACAGGCCGAACAC
The DNA here is from genome assembly GCF_050956485.1 of Nocardia sp. CA-145437. Classification (NCBI taxonomy): domain Bacteria; kingdom Bacillati; phylum Actinomycetota; class Actinomycetes; order Mycobacteriales; family Nocardiaceae; genus Nocardia; species Nocardia sp. CA-145437. The sequence goes on from NZ_CP191204.1 coordinate 3,679,122, forward strand.
CAGCGCGGAACCACGGATCAGGTCGGTGCGCGGACGCCGGCCTCGCGACAGCAGCACCAGGGTGAAAGCGACCAGTGCCGCGGGCAGCAGCCAGGAGATCTCGAAGCCGATCTCACCGGTGAACATGCGGTCCGGGCCGGAACCGAATCCGCCGCCGAAGCCACCCTGCTTCAGCGCCTCCGGAATCTGATAGCCCTCGGGCAGTTCGAAGGGGTTCTTGTTGTCGCCGCCCATGTGGTTCTTGCCCAGGTAGCGGGCGAAGCCGTTGTAGCCCAGCACCAGATCCATGAACGTGTTGTCCTTGGACACGGCCAGATACGGCCGGGAATCCGCCGGCCACAGGATGGTGAGCAGCACGAACCACCCCGACGACACGATCAGCGCGCCCACGGCGGCCAGCGAGTGCAGCAAGCGGGCGCGGATGCTCGCCGGGGCGGCGATCACGTACGCCGGCCCCAGTGCGGGCAGCACCATCAGCCCTTCGAGCATCTTGGCCAGGAACGCGAATCCCAGTGCGACACCGGCCAGCACGATCCAGCGCAGACTCGCCCGCGGCAGCGCGCGGACCGTGCAATACGCGGCGGCGGTCATGAGCAGGACCATGACCGCGTCGGGGTTGTTGAACCGGAACATCAATGCCACCACGGGCGTCACCGCGAGCACGATGCCCGCCAGCAGGCCCGCGCCACGGTTGCCGGTCGCGCGAACCACGGCCGCGTACATCAGCGCCACCGCGCCGACCGCCATGATTGCCTGCGGTGCAAGCATGCTCGCACTGCTGAATCCGAACAGCTGCCCGGACAGGCCCATCACCCACTGCGAGACCGGCGGCTTGTCGACGGTGATGAAGTTGCCCGGATCCAGCGATCCGAACAGCAGCGCCTTCCAGTCCCGTGATCCGGACCAGACGGCTGCCGCGTAGAAGCTGTTGCCCATCGCGTTGACGCCGATGTTCCACAGGTAGGCGGCCGCGGTGCCGAGGAGCAGCGCCGCCAGCGCGATCCGTTCCCAGCGTCGGGCGGGGGCGAGGCCGTCCGGTTGCGCGGTCGGCGGGGTGGTCGGTTCGGACGGGGCCAGCTCGGCGGTGGTCACGCTCACCGCGGGAGTGTGTCCGGCCAGCCGGTGAACACCCTGGCTCCGAGCTGGGAGCTTCCTGGGAACCAAGATCTCCCTATGCTGGTCGCATGACCCCTCCGATGACGGCGCTGGTGCGGATCGACCCCGACCTCGACGCCGTGACCACGATCGGTCCCGAATCCGACCCCGCCGTCGCCGGCCTCCCGGGGGGCGACATCGAGGCGATCTGGCGGTCCGTGCAGGACTGGTATCGGATGGGCACCACGCCCGCCATCCAGGTGTGCCTGCGCCACCGCGGGCACATCGTCCTGAACCGGGCCATCGGCTACGGCTGGGGCAACGCCCCGAAGGACGCACCGGATGCCGACAAGCGGCTGGTGACGCCCGATTCGCCGTTCTGTGGCTTCTCCACGGCCAAAGGCGTAGCCGCGGCGGTGATGTTCATGCTCATCGAACAGGGCGCGTTCGCCTTGGACGACCGGGTGTGCGACTACGTGCCGGAGTTCAGCAGCCACGGCAAGGATCGCATCACCATCGGCGACGTCATGTCGCACTCCGCGGGCGTCCCGTTCATCACCCCGCCCTACCGCGGCTCCGAACTCGTCCTCGACGAAGAACTCGCGGTGCGCGGCCTCGCCGATCTCGTTCCGAGCTGGCGGCCCAACCGTTTCCGCGTCTACCACGCCATGACCGGCGGCCTGATCCAGCGACTCCTGGTGCAGCGCGCCACCGGGCGGGCCATGCGCGACCACCTGCGCGAGCAGGTCCTCGAACCGCTCGGCTTCCGCTGGAACAACTTCGGCGTCCGGCCCGAGGACGTGGACAGTGTGGTCCCCAGCGTGCGGGTCGGCCCCGGCCCGTCCAAGGTGTGGCGTCACCTCGCCGGTCGCGCCCTCGGCGGCGGCCTGTCCGGCCCCACCGACGAATCCGCCGCCCGCGCCTTCCTGACCGCGGAACTCCCCTCCGGCAACCTCGTCACCACCGCCACCGAGCTGTCGCGCTTCTACGAAATCCTGGCCCGCGGCGGCGAACTCGACGGTGTCCGGATCATGCGGCCCGACACCGTGGCCGCGGCGACCCGTCCGGCCCGCCGGCTGCCGGGCGTCGCGGGCCGGGTATCGGTGGCGGGCTACGAATTGGGCGCGCGCCGTTCCAAATTCGGCCCCGACACCGGCTCCCATTTCGGCCGCAGCGGACTCACCACCCAGTACGGCTGGGCCGACCCCGCGCGCAGCCTCGCCGGCGCGATCCTGACCAGCGGCAAGGCCCAGGCCGACGCCGACCGGCCGTGGCGGCTGGTCGCCCAGATCTCCACGGCGGTCCGGCCTGTCTAGCCGGCGGAGGCCAGCGCCGCGCGAGCCGCGGCGAACCATTCCTGGGTGCCGACCAGGCCGGCGGCGATGTCCTTGCGGGCGCCGTTGAAGCCGTAGAGGTTGCCGGCGTAGCGGGTGAGTACGGAGCCCTCGTGCTCGTCGAGTTCCTCGAGGACGGCGGCGTCCCCGAGCAGGTAGGCGACGTCGGCCAGTTCGGTGGGGGACCACTCCTCTCGGTAGTCGTCCCAACCGTGCTGCTTGACGGCGAGGGCGCGCTCGACCAGGGTCGCCTTCAAAGCCGCGCGGTCCGCGTCGGTGGGCTGCCGTGATGTGAGGTGGTCCCAGTTGATCCGTTCTGCGTCGGCCATTCGCTCATTGTCGCATCGTGGGGTTCGCGCTCCGCGCCACGGCGATGGTCGCCGGTCGATCCCGGCCGCGTCACGGTGCGCCGGTGAGGTGACGCCGGAACTCGGTGGCGGCGGTGAGCGCCAGGTCGACGGCTTCCGCCGGCGTGGTGGCGACGGCCGCGCCCGCGACGGGTGCACCGGCGGCGTCGAGGACCTGCCAGCCACCGATCGTCACGACGGGCACACCGCGGCCGTTCGCCAGCGCGTATTCGGACAGCGTGCCCCAGGAGCCGCCGACCACGACGACCGCGTCCGCGGACCCGACCAGGACAGCGTTTCGGGCTGCGCCCATGTTGGTGTACAGCACCGCGGACACGCCGGCGCAGACGGCGGCCGGGTCGGTGTCGGGGCGTACAGCGATGACCAAACCGCCCGCAGCCGAGGCGCCTTCGGCGACCGCGGCCATCACGCCGGTGCCGCCGCCGCACAGCACGGTGGCACCGGCCTCGGCCAGCAGCCGGCCGATCTCACGGGCATGGGTGGTGTCTGCGTCGGTGGCGTCACGCGGTCCGCAGACCGCTACCTGGATAGGCGGCACGGCCATGGGTCGCTCCTGCTCGTCTCGGCGGCGCATCTCGTCATCAGACTAGGCCGGTCCCGGTATTCACAGGTGGCGGGTTGACCTTGCCCCTAGGGGCAGCATTTAGATTCGGCGTCATGCGGATTGGTGAAGTCGCTCGGCTGGCGGAAGTCAGTCCGAAAGCGATCCGGCGGTACGAGGCGCTGGGATTGGTGGCTCCGGCCCGGCAGGCGAACGGGTATCGCGAGTACGACGACGACACGATTCGGCTGGTGCGCGAGATCCGTGTGCTCAATCGGCTCGGGATTCCGGTGGAGGAGACCCGCCCGTTTCTGGAATGCCTGGTGGCGGGCGGCGAGCACGGTGACGACTGCCCGGAGTCGCTGGCCGAGTATCACCGAGCCATCGACGATCTGACCGCACAGATCGAGGCGCTGACCGCCCGCAGGGACGGTCTGATCCAGCGACTGCGGGAGGCCTCGTATCGGCGCAGCGACGCCGTTCCCGTTCCGGGCCCGGACGATCTGATGAAGCTACCGGCTGATCTGGTGGCGCCGATCGACGACGGTGCGGCCGCACACTTGGCCGGAGTGCGCGTGCCCGCGGTGTCGATCGACGATTCCAGCGGCGAGCGAATCGATCTCGCCGCGCTCGACCCCGGACGCACCGTCATCCACCTCTACCCGCTGACCGGCCGACCCGACGCCGACATCCCCGCCGGATGGAATGACATCCCGGGGGCCCGCGGCTGCACGCCCCAGTCCTGCGGCTTCCGAGACCACTACACCGAGCTGCGCGCCGCGGGCGTCGACCGGCTCTTCGGCCTGTCCAGCCAGACCACAAGCTATCAGCACGAGGTCGTCACTCGATTGGGGCTGCCGTTCACGATGCTGTCCGACCCGGACTTCAGGGTGGCCGACGCACTGTCGCTGCCGACCTTCGATTTCGACGGCACCCGGCTCTACAAGCGGCTGACCCTGGTCATCCGCGACGGCGTGATCGAGCACGTCTTCTACCCCGTTTTCCCGCCCGACCGACACGCCGCCGAACTCCTGCGCTGGCTCCACGAGAAGGAATCCTGACCATGACCGAGATAACCCGCGTCACCGACGAGAGCTTCGAGCGACAGGTACTGGCCCGCAAGGGAACCGTCCTGGTGGATTTCACGGCCGAGTGGTGCCCGCCCTGCCACATGATCAAGCCCGTGCTCGCTCAGATCGCCGACGAGCGGTCCGACACCTTGACCATCTACACGCTCGACACCGACGAAAACCCCACGGCCGTGCGGGATTACCGAATCATGTCGCAGCCGACCCTGCTGCTCTTCCGCGACGGTCACCTGCTCCGCACCCTCGTCGGCGCGCGATCCAAGACCAAGCTCCTCGCCGAACTCGATGCCGCGCTGCAAGGCTAGGCCCGAGACCGCAGGGCGCGCAGCTCGGCGGCTCCGTCGAGCAAGGCCAGCGAACGGGATTCGATGCTGGCATCCCGGACCGCCAGCCGCTCCAGCACCTCGTTCCAGCGGCGCGCGCTCCGGAATTCGGCCATGAGGATGGCCAGGGCCGGGATGCCGTACCCGGCTCGGCGGAGCTGGTGCACGATGCGCGCGTCACGGACGTCGGCGGGTGCGTAGACGCGTGCGTCTCGAGGAACGGCGCGACCCGGGGTCACCAATCCTGTTGTGTCCCAATGCCGCAAGGTCGAGGGGCGGATGCCGAGACCAGCGGCGAGCTCGGAGACGCTCATCGAGTCCGAACCACGGACCTCGGTGATGGGTTCCTCGCTGATGTGGCGGACGGCTGCCCGGGTCGCCTCGAGATCACGGCGTTCGGTGTCGAGGCCGGCGTGCGCGGCGTCGAGCAGGGCGAGCATGCGCGCGGGGGAGTCGTGCTGGGCGGCGCGGACGATGTCCTTGGCCACCACGGGCCCGGTTCCGGCCGCGAGCGCGCGGTAAGCCCGAGCCGCCACGACATGACGGTGGTCGTAGACCCGGTACCCGGTCGGCGTCCGTGTCGCGGGCGGCAGGACGCCATCACGTTCGAGATTGCGGATCTGCTGAACCGAATACCCCGCGCGGCGCGCCACATCGGCGGTCCGCAGAACAGCGGAGTTGCGACTTTCGACCACCTCACCTCGGCTTTCCTCACCCAAGTCTCCACAAGCACTTCGGGTCCACGATAGAACTCATGGATATCGAGCAGATCACCGAGTACATCGAGTCCCTGGACGGCGTCCTGACCCTCGCGCCGGGCCCGGACAGCGCCTTCCCCGAGATCGCCTGGGGCGACAGGTTCTTCTACTACGCCCCCGACGGCCAGGTCCCCGCCCGAACCCAGCCGTTCGCCACGATCATCACCAAGGACTACCCCGACGACGCGACCTCGCAGTTGAACCGCCCGGGCCTCTTCCGCCTCAATATCAGTGTCGGGCGGGACGCCTTCATCGCCCGGTTGGGGCATACGCCGCGTGAGAGCGCCGACCACCGGCACGACCCCGCCGAGGTCGACTCCCTGTTCCCCCATCCGGTCTATGCGGGTGCCGCCTGGCTGTCGATCATCAACCCGGACACCACGGCCCCGGTGGCCAGGGATTTGCTTACCCTCGCCCACGACCGCGCGCGGACGTGACGGCAGGTCGACTATTCGTTGACATCCGTGGCCGTGGGTGTTCTCATCAGAGGTAACTGGGGGTTGCCGATGAGCACATCTGACGTGAATCCAGGGCATGGCGAGACCTGCGATGTATGCATCGTCGGGGCGGGGATCGTCGGGCTCAATGCCCTCTACGTCGCGAGTCGCTACCTGAGCCCCGATCAGAAAGTCATTCTCGTGGACCGGCATCCACGAGCCGGCGGGATGTGGGTCGACGCCTATCCCTACGTTCGGTTGCATCAGCCCCATCCACTGTTCACCGCGGGCGACATCAAGTGGACGATCGGCAAGGAACGCTCCTACCTCGCGACGAAGAGCGAGGTACTGGAGCATTTCCAGCACTGCATGCGGGTGATCGGACAACGCGTTCGGGTCGAGGAGTACTTCGGCTTCGACTACCGGTCGCATGAGGAGACCAGCGGCGGCGTGCGGATCACCTGTGCCGGTCCCGACGGCACGCCACTCGTGATCACCGCGACCAAACTGATCAAAGCGTTCGGCACCAATGTGACGCCGCTGGAACCACTCCAGGTGTCGAGCACCCGGATGCGGTCGGTATCACCCAACTATTGCGACGTGCGCGCCGATGACATGGCCGCCAGCGATGCGCCGGTGTGGATCATCGGCGGCGGCAAGACCGCCATGGACACCGCGGCGGCACTGATCACCGCTTCCCCCGGACGGGAGGTCAACCTGGTTGCCGGGCCGGGAACCGTCTTCATCAATCGCGACCGGATCCTGCCGCGCGGGGCACGCCGCTGGTGGGGCGGCGGCATGCCGAACCGGTTGTTCATCGACATCGCACGCCATTTCGACGGAACCAACGAGCCCGAGGTTCAGGATTGGCTGCTGCGTACCGCCGGGCTGGCGGTGACCCCGCACCCGAACAACTTCTTCGCGGGCCTGTTGTCGGAGTCGGAGCAGCGGACCATTCGCGAGGGACTGAACACGGTGGTCATGGATCACCTCGAGGACGCGGTCGACCGCAACGGTTCCGTTGAATTGCAATTCCGTAGCGGCAATTCCACCGAGACCACCGCCGGCAGCTGGCTCGTGAACTGCACCGGCTATCTGCTGCACACGAGCACCCCCTACGAGCCGTACGTCTCGCCCAGCGGATCGGTGCTGTCGATCCAGACCCGTTCGGCGACATTCGGATTCCTGTCGTTCGCCGGCTACTTCCTCACCCACCTGATGTTCCGCGACAAGCTCCGTGAGCTGCCGCTGTACGCCGTCGACGGCGACGACCTGCGAACGAAGACGGCCACCGCCGCCGCCCTCACCTACGGCGCCCTGACCCTGCACCTCTACAACCTGAGCCTCATCTACGACGCGCTCGGACCGTCGGTGTTCCTCCGCTGCGGACTCGACTTCGACCGCTGGTATCCCATGCACCGCCGCCTCGGCGACACCGCTCACTTCGTCCGCACCCACCACCACGACCAAGACCACAACCGCCGAACCCTCGACACCCTCCGCGACCGATTCGCCGCCCGCTGCGGCCCGATCGTCTGAACCGACCCAGCCGATCCTGTTGTGCGGGCGGTCAACGCCTGTCGATCGAGAGAATCGAGTTCTCCACCACGCTCTACGACCACGCCACCGCTCTTGCCCGCCAGCATCCGGGCGTCCTGCTGCCCAATGAGGCATGCGATACCCGAACACCGGCGAATACGCCGTCAGTGACGAATCATCCACCGGGGTAGAGAAGCTCTCACGCCCGAGCTAGGAACGAACGTGATCGGGACCGTGACTCGTCGGAGTGCGCGCTGCGGAACCTGCCCTGGTCTCCGCGTCGTCGAGCGCGGGCACGAGTGGGGCGAGCGCGGCGCGCAGCAGATCGGACAGCGAGCCGGACACCACGACGAAGCCTGCGATGGCGGTGTCGGAGGCGGGCTGTAGCCATTGTTCGAGCGCGACCCGGATGGCGGCGGCCACCCCGGCGGCGAGTACCGGGGCGGTGAATTCGTCGATGGCGCCCAGGCGTTCGGTGATCGCGGCGGCAAGAGGTTTCGAGATCGCGCCCGTGGTTCCGAGGAACACTTCGCGGAGCGCCGGATGCGTGGTGATCAATAGCACTGCGTCGCGGCGGGTTTCGCCCGGGTCGATGTACTCCGTCAGAACCGCGGCGATGATCGCGTCCGCGAGACCCACCTCGGGGGCTCGGGCGGTGACGGCCGCGGCGACCCGGGCGTCCCGCTCGCCGGTGACGGCCGCGACGATCGCCTGGTCGCGGCTGGAGAAGTAGTTGTTGTAGGTGCGCGGCGAGACGCCGGCCGCCTCGGCGATGTCCTCGACGCGCATATTGTCCGGCCCCTGTTCGAGGGCCAGTCGTAGCGCGGCTTCCCGGAGGGCCTCGCGGGTGGCCTGCTTCTTGCGCTCGCGCAATCCTGCGGGTCGCGGTGTCACGACCCGATCCTGCCATACAAAGGTGCGTGTACGAAATATTGCGTGCACGCATGTTTCGTGGTTAGCCTGGCGTCGACCGAACCGCCCGATCGACAGAAGGGATCGCACATGCGAGCCAAGGGAATGACCTATGACACCGGGTTCATCGCGAACGGCCACACGTCACGACAGGACTTCGACCCCGACGTTGTCCGCCGGGAGTTGGCGATCATCCGAGACGACCTGCACTGCACGGCCGTTCAGATTGTCGGAGGCGATGCCGACCGGCTCGACGTGGCGGCGCGGCATGCCGCGGAACTGGGTCTCGAGGTGTGGTTCTCGCCCTACCCGCTGGAACGGACGGCTGCGGAGATCCTGGCCTTGTTCGCGGATTGTGCGCGACGGGCCGAGCGGCTGCGGGCGTCCGGAGCCGAGGTCGTATTCGTCACCGGAGTCGAGCTGAGCCTGATGAATCGGGAGTTCCTGCCCGGCGACTCTGTCTGGGAGAGGCTCGAATTCCTGCTCGGCGATCCCGAGACCCGCGGTGAGCGGCTGGCCGAGGTGATCGGTCGTCTCGACAGGTTCCTGGGGGAGGCCGTGGCGGTGGTGCGTGAGCACTTCGCAGGCAAGCTCACCTACTGCGCCATCCCGTTCGAGCGGATCGACTGGACCCCCTTCGACATCATGTCGATCGAGCTCATTCGCTCCGCCGAGGTGGCCGACCGATTCCGGGCCGGGGTGCGCGACCTGGTCGCCCAGGGAAAGCCGCTGGCGATCACCGGTTTCGGCACCGCCACCTGGCAAGGCGCGGCCGATATCGCGCCACGCAGCAACGAAATCGTCGAATACGACGCCACCGGCGCCCCGATCCGATTGACGGGCAGCTTCATCCGGGACGAGACCGAACAAGCCGCCTACCTCTCCGAACTGCTCGAGATCTTCGACACCGAAGCCGTCGACAGCACCTTCGTATTCCTCTTCGCGCTGCACAGCCACCCGCACCGCCCCGACGGCGATCCCCGCGACGACCTGGACCTGGCCAGCCTCGGCATCGTCAAAGTCCTGGAGCACACCCACGGCGACACCTACCCGGACATGCCATGGGAACCGAAGCAGGCCTTCGCCGCCGTCGCTCGGTCCTACAGCGCCTGACTACAGCGCACTGATTTCGCCACCCTCGCCGCGTGGATCAGTGCCTCTGGGACAGACGACCGAACCTGATCCGATCGTTGAGGCGGCCGTATTCGCCCGCCTCAGCGATCGGGGTGATGGTCAGGCGCCGCAGATTCCCTCGACGGCGAGCTTCTGGAATGCGGTTGGGTAGGTGATGATTCCGTCGGGGTACTTGGCTGCGCCTTGATGGAACTGTGGGTTGGAGAGGGCTGCCAGGAGGGCCGCGGAGGATTCCCAGACCGCGATATTGGCGAAGAGTTGGCTGCCGCCGAATCCGCGGTGCATTTGGGTGGAGACGAAGCCGGGTTGTGACTTCATGAAGGAAGCGTCTTCGGTCCAGATCTTCAGGAAGTCATCGGCCAGGTCGGCGGGGACGACGAAGATGTTGATGACGTTGATCGGGCCGGTGTTCTCCTGGAGCTGGACAGGGAGCGGGACCGTGGGGTCCAGTGCCTGGAATTGGATCATTGGTTCATCCTTTCGTGCTGACTTCATTCGTAAATCTGGTGTGCCCGTGCGTCATACGTGGGCGGGTACTTCCTGACGGGCCGTCGCCGGGCGATACAGGCAGACGAAGAACAGTGTGAATCCGATGGTCAGGAGGATGTGGCCGCCGCCGGACATGTGGGCAAGGAACCCGCTCTCGGGTTGGCCCTTGACGGTTCGCATGCCGATCAGCGTCATACAGGTCACCGACCAGAGGACGCCTGTGTTGTACGTCCAGAAGAACCAGCCGTACAGCCGCTGGGAGGAAATGGCGAACTGCTTGTCCAAAGCCAGGACAATGAGAAAGAACAGCGTGCCGAGCGACAACAGATGCGTATGGGTGATCGCGAGTTCGGTCTTCCCGGTGAAATTGTGGGACTTCGTGAAATCGCGATAGAACAACCCGGACAGCAGTCCGAGGACGGTGTAGAGGGTCGCCGCGAAGTAGAGCTGTTTCATCGAGTTCCTTGTCGGAGTGTGGGGTGCCGGCCTCCCCTGGGCGCCCTGCCCGATCCTTGCGGCCGGTCGGCCATCATGACGACCACCACTCTAGAACAGATGATCAGTAAATGGAACAACGTTCTAGTGAGTGGATCGATGATCAACTAGACTCGGCGTAGTACGAGCACGTCGAAGCTGATGGGCTCGATACGCTGACTGACCACAGGTGTGGTTGTTGGACAGGAGGAGTAGATGTCGGCGGAGCAATCCGGCGTGGTCCGCTTGCGTGATCGACGTGAGCAACTGACGCTGCGGATCATCCTGACCACCGCCCGCCGGCTCTTCGCCGAGAGCGGTTACACGGGCACGTCGATTCGGCACATCGCCCGCGAGGCCGGGGTCGCGCCGCAAACGATCTACTCGCACTTCGGTTCCAAGGCCGGAGTGCTGCGAGGGCTGATCGACCTGCTCGAGGAAGAAGCGGGTTTGATCGATCTGCGAGCCGAGTCCCAGCACCTCGACGATTCCCTGGAGTTGATTCAGGTGCTGGCCAAGGGAAGCCGACAGGTCCGCGAGCGGTGTGGTGACATCCTCACGCTGCTGCACTCCGGCGCCAGCATCGACGCCGACATCGCCAATGCCAGGGCAGAAGCCATGCGCCGCAACCGCATCGAAATCGACGCGGTCATCGCGCAGATTCGCGATGCCGGTAGAAACCTCGACGCCAACGCCACCGATGTCGCCATCGCGCTGATGACAGACGACGTCTACCACAGCCTGGTCACCGACGCCGGCTGGACGCCCGCGGCGTACGAGCGATGGCTCACGAACTCGCTCGCGGTCCTGCTGTCGCACTCGCAGCCGTAAGCCAACTCAGCACGCGGATTCCGCAGGACCGTAACCATTCGCCGAGAAGCAGGGTGCGCGAATGGTTACGGTGAACGGGAACCGTCTACCTGGATCGAGAGCCGACCTGATGACCGAGTCTCCACTGATGCTGACCAAGGGGCAGAACGCCGAAGTAGCGACGGCCGCGGTGGTGATCGCTGTGAGCGTCCCGGCCCCGGTGGACATTTCGGCACTGCTGGTCACCGCTGCGGGGAAGGTCCGCTCGGATGCCGACTTCGTGTTCTACAACCAGCCTGACGCATCCGGTGTCCACCTGTCGGCGGGAACCCTGCGGGTGGATCTGAGTCAAGTACCGGCCGAGATCGCGCAGATCCGGGCGGTGGTCACCCTCGATGATCAGCACGCGTCCTTCGGCGCCTATCCGCCACCCACCGCAACTCTCGCGGATGCCGCCGGAAAGCCGTTGTACGACTACCGGATCGACGGCCTCGGCAGGGAATCCGTGATCGTGGCGATCGAACTGTACCGTCGCGGTTCGGGCTGGAAGGTGCGTGCTGTCGGGCAGGGTTATGCGGGCGGCTTCGCGGATCTGATCACCGATCACGGTGTCGTCGTCGATCAACCGGCGATCGGCTCCGCCACGGCGACGCCTGCGCCCGAGCCGATCGCGTCGGTGCGGTCTATGCCGGGTGAGGCGAAGTTGTCGCTCGAGAAGCGGCAGGTTCTGGATCTGCGCAAACGCGAAGTGGTCAAGGTATTGCTGACCAAGGGCGCACAAGGCGTGCGGGCAAGGGTGATCCTGGTGATCGACAAGACCGGGAGTATGGCCGGGCTCTATAAGCGCAAGGTCGTGCACCAGGTGGTGGAGCGGATGATCCCGGTCGCCATTCAACTCGACGACAACGGTGCGCTCGAGCCGTTCCTCTACGGCCAGAAGTACGCGAAGCTGCCCGATATCACCGTCGAGGACGCCGAGCGGTGGTGCGCGACGTTCCTGCACCTGAACGGCGTGCACGCGGGCATCGACTACCGGCACATCGGCGCGGTGAATGACGAGATCCCGATCATGCAGGCGATTCTCGGGTCGCTGCAGAACACCGGCCAGCCGACGCTCGTTTTGTTCTTCACCGACGGCGGGTTCAGCAAACGCCGCGAGATCACCCAACTCATGCGTGCCGCGTCGCGGGCGCCCGCCTTCTGGCAGTTCATCGGGCTGGGGCCCAACAACTTCGGGATCCTGACCAAACTCGACGATCTCGATGGCCGGGTGGTCGACAACGCGGGCTTCTTCGCCGTGCGCGACATCGATCAGCTCTCCGACGCCGAGCTGTACCGTTTGCTGCTCAGCGAATTCCCCTCCTGGTTGCGGGCCGCACGCCAGGCCGGCGTGCTGCGCTGATCGATACCGTCTTCGGCTGTTATCCGGCAGGGCACGAGCCGAGCCACCAGACGTCGTGTGTAGTCCAGGGTTGACTGTGCCCAGACACACGCAAGCAGACGTTGTCGTGGAACTTCACCATCAGGCTCCCGTCGTCCTCGACGGTGACGTCGTGAACGGTCTGGTTGAGCACTTCGGCCAGGCGTAGCAGCCTGAGTTTCTCATCGTCCTCTTCCGCAGGGACCGGGACAGCGGGGCCCGGTATCACGGTGAAACTGCTGTCGATGTAGAGGCGGACTTCCTGCGGAGATGCCTCGTCACGATGATCGGCGAATGTCACGTACGGCCAGGCTTGCCGAATGCCGATTTCGACGACGAAGCGTTCGCGCAGGAGGGCGGGGGCATCGTCGTGGTTCAGGTTGAGCATCCAGGTCCTATCCGTCGATGCGATGTGGTCGGTACGACGAGAATCTACGGTCCGTCGGTCGCGGCTACGCAGCAGCGTGGACGGCTGCGACACCAGCAGACTCGGGAATTGGTACGGGCGTGCATGCGAGCACAGTTTTTCGGGGGATACGTTGGGGTTTCGTAACGTTGGCTGCGACCAAACGTAAACGTATTGTTTGCGACGTCGATTGGGGAAGTGGGGAATCCTGACCCCCGATAAGGTTCACTTATCGGAGGTCAGACTCGGATCGATTGGTTTGGGGCAGATCAGGTTTCGTTTCGTGTTGTTCCGTTGGAAGTGACGGAACCAACGCTACGATTTGCGACGTGACGAGTACTTGCAACTACCCGGGGTGTACGAAACCGATCACGCGCGGCGGAGGGCCGGGGCGGCCGTCGGAATACTGTGAGCACCCCGAGCACACGCGGTGGAGGGCTTGGCGGGAGCGGCAGCGGCAGCAGGCGGGGGAGGGGGAAGGGCCGGTCGCCAATGTCACTGTGACGCAACAGGGGCCGGTGACCGTGGCTCGGCTACGGGCGGATGAGCTGCTCGGACAGTTTCGGGCGATCGCCGAACAGCTGGGTACGACGTTGAATACGGCGGTGGCGGAGCTGTCCACCCTGGCCGACCCGGCGGTGGCTGAGGCGCAGGTCCAGGCCGTGCAGGCCGATGCGGCGCGGCGGATTGCCGAGGCGGAGATGGCGACCGTGGTGGCCGAGCAGGCGCGGCGGGAGGGCGACGAGGCCAGGGCCGCGGCGGATTCGGCGGCCGAGGACGCGGCGCTCGCTGCGGAGGAAGCCGAGGGGCGGATCGCGGAGGCGCTGGCGGCGCGCGATGACGCGCTGCGGGAAGTCGCGCGGGTGACCAAGCAGGCCGCCGATGATGTGTTCGCGGCGCGGGCCGAGGCGGAGGCCGAGATCCGCACCATCCGCAGGGAATCCAGCGAGGATGTCGAGCGGGCCCGGCAGCAGGCGAGCGAGGACATCGAGTTGGCGCGCACCAAGGCGGCGGCCGAGATCGAGCAGGTGCGGAGGGATTCGGCGCAGCGGATCACCGCGGCGGGCGCGGAGCGGGATCTGGCGGTGCAGCGCGCCGCCGATGCCGAGCGCACCATCGAACGCGCAGAAGCCGCGGTGGCGGAACGCAGCCAGGTGGTCGCCGAAACGCGGTCGGTACTGGAACAGACGCGCACCGATCTCGAACGCGCCAGGACCGAACTCGCCGATGTCCGCCGACAAGCCGCCGCCGATATCGGCACCGTCCGTGCGGAAGCCAAAGCCGCACTGGACCAGGCGCATCAGGAGTCCGCCGCCCGCATCGCGGCGCTCGATGACGCGCGGGCCCAGACCCTGGCGCGGGCCGCCCGCGCCGAGCAACAACTCGACGCCCTCCTCGCAACCCGAAACGAACAGCCCGAGCCCTCCAAGTAGCCCCTTACACCATGCAGCCCCGTTGCGGGGGACAGAGAAATTGAGGGCACCGCTCCGATGGTGAACCGGAGATTCGCCTCCTAAGGTCGGAGCGGGGGCCTCCGCCCCCGAGTTGTCTTGTCGCGCAGCGGATGTGTCGGGGCTGGGGCTGCGGTGAATTCGGGAGGAAGCATGTCCGCGATTGCGGATCGGTGTGGCCGGGTGCGTGCGGGGAAGGGTGTCGGCGCGGCGGCGGTATTGATGTTGACGGCCGTGTTGACACTGGCGGCAGGGTGTTCCTCGGACGATTCGAAGACCTCATCGGCGACGACGACCAAACCGTCCATCAGTGTGACGGCCACCAGTGTGGTACCGACGAGTTCCGGTGCGCCGGTGGCGAGTCCGGGTGGCGGGAACCCGGGCGGTGGCAATCCCGGCGGTGGTAACCCGGTAGCGAACTCGCCGCAGCAGCCGCAGGACGTGGCACCCGGTGACGCGCCGCCGCCCGAGCCCGCTCCGGCTCCCGGCGGCGTCGACCACTACGTGAAGTGCACAGACAAGATCAACTACGCCGGCGACCCGCGCAGCAACGCCGAAATCAATCTGCTCGGTGAGCAACACGGTGGCGACTGCCCGGTTCCGATTACCGCCGCCGCAACCGCGACGACAACCCCACCGGCGACGACCTCCACCGATCCGGCGCCCACCGTCACGTCCACCACGGTTGCTCCGACCACCACGGCGGCGGAGACGACGTCTCCGCAAACCGGTACGGCCGCAGCGACTCCCACCGCCGACCCGGCCACCACGCCGGCCGCCGCGACCGTCCAGAAATAGCTCGGACCCACCCCTTGTGACACCTGGTGCCGTTTGCGAATATGACGCAAGATTTCCTGGTGGATAGCGGTATCGTCGGTGGGGAAAGAGGGGTGTGACACTTGAACATCAACGCCATGCGAGCACGGCAGTCCCGGCCGAGCGTGGCACGCGTATACAGCTACGTCCTCGGCGGGCGCGACAATTACGGTGTCGACAAGGATCTCGGTGACTACTTCATCGAGGATCTACCCGGGTCGGAAAAGTTGGCCATCACCAATCGCGACGCAGTGCTGCGCGCCGCGAAGGCCATGGCGGACGCGGGAATCCGGCAGATCATCGATATGGGCTGCGGACTTCCGGCGGCCGTGAACGTGCACGAGGTGGTACGGCAGGTCTACCCGGAGGCCCACGTCGTGTACGTCGACGACGATCCGTTCGTGGTGGCCCACGGCCGGGCGCTGCTCGCCGTCGACGACGGAATCACGGTGCTGGAAGCCGATATTCGCGATCCGGCGGGTATCGAGAACAACGCCGAGGTGCAGCGGCTCATCAACTTCGACGAGCCGGTCGGCCTGCTCTTCGCCATGACGCTGAGTTTCGTCAATGACGAAGAGAATCCGACCTCTGTGGTCCAGTACTGGGCGGATCGGATCGCTTCCGGCAGCCGGATCTACCTGTCGCACTTCCGAACCGGAACCTCGCGCGAGGCGATCGCGACCGCGAGCAAGATCCTGGAAGCCTTCGGCCGTGGACGCTTCCGCACCGACGACGAGATCCGCGCCTGTTTCGGAACGCTCGCGCTCGACGAGGACGATCTGCGCCCGTGCGTCCAGTGGCGTGGGGAGGACTCCGAAGGGGACCAGCCCGAGCTGACGGTCTGGGAACAGCTGGTGGTCGGCGGCATGGCCCGCAAGCCCTGATCGCCGCACACGAGGATGCACCGGTAGCGACCAGCTGCCGGTGCATCGTCATTTCTGGTCAGGGCTGGGTGTCATCGACTGCGACGTCGAGGATCCAGGTGATGCCGAAACGATCGCGCAGCATCCCGAACCCGGGCGTCCATGGGGCTGCGGCGAACTCCTCGATGACCGTCGCACCGTCGGCGAGGAGCTTCCACAACGCGCCGGCTTCCTCGACGGTGTCGCCGCGCACGGACAGGAAGAACGGTTCCGTGGTGATGGTGGTGCCGTTTTCGCGGCGGGTGGTCGGCGCGTAGTCGGCGACCGGTTCGTCCGGGCCGGGCACGTCGTATGCCATGACCCGGAACCCGTTGTCGGCGGAGACCTGGCCGAACACCACATTGCTCGCACCCGGCGCCTCCGCGGGCATCCCGAAGTCGCCGTAGGTGGCGATCGAGATCTGCCCACCGAACACCGACTGGTAGAACTCCAGAGCCGCACGAGCCTGCCCGTGGAAATTCAGGTGGGCGACAGCGTTGACCGACATGATGGCCTGTCCTTTCACGCATGGTTCGCCGCCGGAGGCTTCCGGCAACGGAATTCACTCTCGCAGTAGTACAGGACAGGGAATGTCCGCTATTCGTGGCAATCTGGCGACCATGCCGACCGCCACCTCGACGGCAACCTCCCGTCGCCTGCTCTCGTTGTTGTCACTGCTCCAGGTCCGCCGCGCCTGGCCCGGCGGCCTGCTCGCCCAGCGGCTCGGTGTCAGCGAACGCACCGTGCGCCGCGACGTCGATCGGCTCCGTGAGCTCGGGTACCTCGTCCACGCGGTCAAGGGACCTGAGGGCGGCTACCGGCTCGACGCAGGCAGCGAGCTGCCACCACTGCTGTTCGATGACGAACAGGCGATCGCTCTCGCGGTGGCGTTGCGGATCGCGGTCGGGGCTGGAGCGGGTGTCGAAGAGGCCGCGGCACGAGCGCTCACGACCGTCCGCCAGGTCCTGCCCAAGCGGCTGCGTCACCGCATCGACGCCCTCGAGATCACCGCGGTCGAATCGGTCGGGCGCGGCATCGGGGCCCGTGTCGACACCGACGCCCTGCTCACGTTGAGCGCGGCCATCCGAGCCGCTGAGGAGCTGCGGTTCGACTATCGGACGCCGATGCCCGCAGCCGACGCCAGCCCGCGGCCGCCGCGGCGAGTGCAACCCCACCACCTCGTGATCCGGGGCGGACGCTGGTACCTGATCGGATGGAGTCCACAGCGGGCGGACTGGCGCATCTACCGCGTCGACCGGATGGTGTTGCGCACTCCCAACGGACCGCGCTTCACACCCCAGCCACTGCCGGGCCGCGACGTCGCCACCTTCGTCGCGGGCCGGTTCAAAGGCTCCGACAGCGCGAACAATTGGCGGTGCCGCGGCGAGGTGATCCTCGACCTCCCCGCCGCACAGGTGGCGCCTTTCGCCGCTGACGGCGTCGCCGAGGAACTCGGGCCCGCCCGCACCCGACTGCTGATCGGATCCTGGTCGTGGGCAGGGCTGGCGGCCATGCTGGCCAGGTTCGACGCCGAGGTCGAAGTCGTCGGCCCGCAGGCGCTCCGTGACGCGTTCGCTGATCTGTCCCACCGCGCCGAGCGCGCCGCACGAGGTCGCTGACGCAAAGTCCAACGGACGCAAAGGTCTTCGGTCCGGCATGCCGAACGCAGCATGGCCGCCGTCCGACGGGTGTGGCTGACGTTCGTGTGGGGCACCGAGATTGGATGAACGACCGTTGTCGTCAGCGGGGCGTACGCCACATCGGCCACAACGGCGGGCCGCCTCGGGTGGCGTCCAGGGTGCCGGTGACCTCGAAGCCGAATCGCTCGTAGTACGGCACGTTGTCGGGTTTGCTGGATTCCAGGTACGCGGGCAGGCCCTCCTGGTCGCAGCGATCCAGACGCGAATTGAGCAGGGCCCGCCCGAATCCCTGTCCGCGAACACCAGGCAGGGTTCCGAGGACGGCCAGATACCAGTGCGGTTCACGGGGGTGCGCCCGCGCCATCGTCTCCGAGAGCCGGCCGGCGGTCAGCAGCCGGTGCCGGAAGGCGAACAGCAGCCCGGGCAGCTGACGCCGGGTCGCGCTCTCCGGGGCGTGCCAGTGCCCGGGCGGTGCCCAGAGTGCCGCGCCCACGATGGAATTGGCGTCGTTGCAGGCCACCTCCACCCCACCCAGGGGGATGAAGTGGTGGCGGGCCATCGCGGTGAACAATGCGGCGGCGCGGCGAGCGCGGGTGGCGTCGTCGCGGATGAGCCATGCGGTGATCGGATCGTCGGAAAAGGCGATGCCGAGCACTCGCGCCAATTCCGGAATGTCGGATAGCTGGGCCGGACGTACGGTGATCCCCATGGGTTCACGGTAGCGGCTCGGCGACCTCCGCATCGGGCGCTGCCAGCAGCAGGGCGGCGTCGTGATCGTGGGTGGGGATCACCGGAACGAGGCGTTGCGCCAGGTGGAGGCGGTGGAGGGTTTTGAAGGTGGCGTCGCGGTCGTGGTCCATGAAGACGCCCGGATAGGTGGCCTTCTGCCGGATTCGGTCGATTTGCAGGGTGTGCCAGGCGGCGTCGCCGGCGAGGAGTTTCCAGCCGTGCGTCGTATGGGCGAGAACGCCGATGCTGCCGGGTGTGTGTCCGCCGAGGTCGACCAGGACGACGCTGCCGTCTCCGAAGAGGTCGTGGCTGCGGGTGAAGGTGAGGATCGGGGGACCGTCGAGGTCGTACTCCTGGTGGGGACGGTCGACGAGGGAGTCGCGGACGCCGCCCACGGGCGCGACGGGACCGGTCATGACCCAATCTCGCTCGACGCTGTGCAGGTGGACGGGCAGGCCCGGCAGGTCGAGCAGACCGCACACATGATCCCAGTGGGCATGAGTGGGCAGCGCGAAGTCCAGTGCGGGCAGGCCCGGTTGGGCTTGCAGGGCCGTGGCGGTCGCAACGGTCTCGGCCGGCGGACGCGCGACCGGGCGGATCACGGCGGGCAGTTGCGCGATGGCGCGGTGCTCGGCGTCGACGCAGAAGCCCGGGTCCACGATGAAGGTGGCCTCCGGGTGCTGGATGACGAAGGAGCTCAGCGCGCTGGTGATGCGGCGCGGAGTGGAGACGCCTTCCACGACGACCTGGGTCGGAACCGGGCGGGGGACGTTGGTCAGAGCCGTCACGGTGACGGTGCGCTCGGTGCGGGGGAGTCCCGCATCGGTGATCGAGCGCAGGAACCGTTGGTCGGCGGGCCGTGGCCGGACCGCGCCGTGGAGGGAACCGATTGCGGCGGTGCAGCATTGCATGAGCGTGGGCTTGCGTACTGGATCGGACATGGAGGAACGCTAATACTTAAGGTCGACATGAAGTAAAGGGGAGAATCGTGACCACAGCGCAGGACATGAGAATCGGTGACGCCGCCGCGGCACTCGGTGTGGAGACGCACGTGCTGCGGCATTGGGAATCGGTGGGCCTGCTCGCCCCGCCACGCAGTCCGTCGGGCCACCGCAGCTACAACGAGGACATTCTCGACTACGCCCGCGCGATCCTGACGCTGCAGCGAACCGGCCTGTCGCTGAGCCAGATCCGGCAGCTCGGACTCAGCGAGCACACCGATCGGCGGGCCATCATCAACGACCGCCGCGCCGAGGTGCGCGAGCGCATCGCGTTGCTCGAGGCCACGGACCACTTCCTCGAGCATATGCTCGCCTGCCGTCACGCCATCATCAGCGAATGCGACGAGTGCTCGGCGTACGTGGCGCAGGCCCACGTGCGACGCGCACCCGAATTCCCGGACCGCGGTTAAGGGAGCGGGGAGACCACGACCGGAGCACCGTGGGCCGGAACGTGCGTGATGTTCCGGATCCGCACGGGCTCGCCGGTCTTGCCCTGCGGCAGCGAAAGCCGGTAGCGGGTGAGGATCTCCCGCAGCACCGCCGTTCCCTCCATCAGTGAGAACCCGGCTCCGATGCACCGCCGCACGCCGCCGCCGAACGGCAACCAGGTGTTGGGCGTGACCGACCCGTCGAGGAATCGCTCGGGCCGGAACGCGATGGCGTCCGGGAAGGCTTCGGCGCGTTCGTGCGCCAGGATGATCGAGGTGGCGATGACCGTGCCCCGCGGCAGGTGGTATCCGCCGATGGTCAGGTCGCGGGTGAGCTTGCGGCCGGTGCCGGCGATGACCGTGTGCAGCCGCATCGACTCCTTCAACACCGCTTCGAGGTACTTCTCGTCCTCGTCGTGAGCCGCGCGGCGGGCCTGGGTCTGGATCTCGGGATTGGCGGCCAGCTCGTGGCAGGTCCAGGACAGCGCGGACGCGGTCGTCTCGTGCCCGGCCAGCAGCAGGGTGATCAGCTGGTCGCGCAGTTCGGCGTCGGTCAGCGGTGCGTCGTCGGGGTTCTCGCCGGATCCGGCGGCCAGCAGCCGGGACAGCACATCGTCGCGCGCGTCCAGGTTCGGCTGCGCCCGGCGCTCCGCGATCTCGCGGTAGAGCAGCTCGTCGATGGCGGATTGGGTGGCGCGGAACCGCTTCCACATGCCGCGCCGCGCCAGGAACGGGTACTTCCAGCCGAACATGATGATCGGACTGACGTTCACGACCTCGCGCAATCGCGGCACCAGGGCGGCCCGGCGGGCTTCGTCGGCCATACCGAACACCACCTGCATGATGACATCGAGCGTCAGGTCGTTCATGCGGTCCAGGGTGTGCAGGGTCGTGCCCGGAACCCAGCGGTCGACATGGGTTTTCGCGATGTCGTCGACCAGCGCCCGGTAGCCGCGCAGCGAGGATCCCACGAAGGCGGGCATGAGCAGTCGCCGCGCGCGGGCGTGCTCGTCCTCGTCGGTGATCAGCAGCGAGTGCTCGCCCAGGATCTCGGCCAGCAGCCGATTGCCCTCTCCGGCGTGCAGGTCCGCAGGGTCGCCGGCGAAGATCTCGCGGATGTGCTCGGGCCGGGTGAACACGACCAGGTTCTCGGCGTACGGCGCGGCCAGATGCAGGGTGAAGGTGTCCCCGTGCCGGCGGGCGGCCGACCGGACCAGCGGTCCGCGCCATTTGGTGTAGATGGCGGTCTGCACGATGGGCGGCAGGGCCGGTCCGGGTGGAAAGGTGGTGGTCACGTAGCCGGTTCCCTCCAGTCGCGCCGCCTCGCCGCGGCTGAAACGCTCGCGTACCAGCCTAGAACGCGGGCCGCCGCAGCGGAATCGGCGAACGGATCAGGACCGCCCCTGACCTAGTTGGTTCCTACCGTGAAGACATGACGGTTTTCGAGCCCTTCCGAATCGATGTTCCGGACTCCGATATCGACGATCTGCGGACTCGCCTGACCCGCACCCGGTGGCCCGCCGACCTGCCCGAGGTGGGCTGGTCCTACGGCATTCCGACCGCGTACGTGCGCGAGCTGTGCGAGTACTGGAGCAGCGGCTTCGACTGGCGCGTCCACGAGGCCGAACGCAACCGCCATCCCCAGTTCGTCACCGAAATCGATGATCAGCGACTGCATTTCACGCACGTCCGTTCGCCCGAGCCGAATGCACTGCCGCTGGTGCTGGTGCACGGCTGGCCGTTCGAGGACTTCACCGACCTGATCGGCCCGCTCACCGATCCGCGCGCGTACGGCGGCGATCCGGCCGACGCCTTCGACGTGGTCATTCCGACGCTGCCGGGGTTCGGTTTCTCCGGACCGACACGGCACGCGGGGGAGGCCGCGACCGAGCGGTCCGCCGAGTTGATCGTGAAACTCATGGCCGGCCTGGGCTACACCCGCTACGGCACGCACGGCGGGGACGCCGGATCGTTCATCGCGCCCGGCATCGGCCGGCTCGTGCCCGATCGGGTGGCGGGTGTGCACCTCAACGATCCCATCACGATCCCGTCCTGGAACGACGACGGTTCCGGCTACAGCGAGGCCGATCAGCAGAAGCTGGCGCGGCTGAAGGATTGGAGCAGCAGCGAGACCTCCGGGTACGCGGGCATGCATTCGACCCGTCCGCAGACCCTCGCCCCGGCCGTCGCCGACTCCCCGGCGGGCCTGCTCGCGTGGGTGCTCGACGTGGTGAACACCTTCACCGATCCGGCCCGCGAGACCCCGGACGCGGCGATCGACCGCGACCTGTTGCTGACCAACCTCTCGGTGCTGTGGTTCACCAACACTGCGGGTTCGTCCATGCGTCTGTACAAGGAATCCCAGCACTGGGGCGCCGAGCTGCCCAACTCCGGAGTGCCGACCGGGGTGGCGGTCTTCCCCGGTAACGGCACGATTCGCGGCCTGGCCGAACGGCAGCACACCGTCGTGCACTGGTCGGAGTTCGACCGCGGCGGCCACTTCGCGTCGATGGAGACCCCCGATCTGCTGACCCGGGATCTGCGTGACTTCTTCCGAAAGCTGCGCTGACATCGGCGAATATTGGCCCGCCGCAAGGGGTTCGGCCGCGATCCGGCCGGACTCTGGCAGGATGGCTCTATGGCCGAGATCCACGAGACGACCATGCAGCCCGCCAAGCTGGAATTGCTGACGGCGTGGCTACCCACCCGGCACTGGCATGTCGGCGCCGGGACGCCCGCCCTGGTCAAGTCGGGCGGATTCCGGCTCGACGATCCCGACGGTGAGGTCGGCATCGAACTCATGGTCGTCACCGACCTCGCGGGTCCGGTGCCGGTCGCGTATCTGGTTCCGATGACCTACCGCGGGGCCCGCGTCGAGGGTCTGGACCACGCGCTGATCGGCAACTCCGAACACGGTGTGCTGGGCATGCGCTGGCTCTACGACGCCGCCCACGACCCGGTGTTCATCGAACAGGCCGCCCTGCTGCTGACCGGCAAGGCCACCCCGCAGGACCAGAACACGAGTGACACCCCGGACCTGACGGTGCACGTGGTACCGGGCGATATCCTCACGCCCGCACCGGGATTCCGGCCCACGGTGATCGACACCGACGCCCACACCGACATCGCCTTCGACTCCGACCGTTCCACCAATGCGGGTGCGGAGCTGATCCGCGTGCACCGGCGCCTCGCCACGGGCCGGTCGCTGGGCCGTGACCGCAGTCATCTGGACGCGCCGTGGTCGGCCCCCGACGGCACCACGCCGCGCGGGGTTTTCCTCAGTGCTCCCTGACTTCGGACGGGTCCGACGCGCCGAGCGTACACCAAACGTCCAGTTACCTGCACGAATCGGTCATATCATGATGAGGTGCCCGCCAACCGGATAGAGGGGCGAAGCGAGGTCTTCGCCGATTGGGCTTGGCAGTCGCTGGTCGTCACCGGCGGCTGCTCGGTGGTGCTGGGGGTGGTCCTGGCGGTCTGGCCGGACAAATCCTGGCAGGTGGCGGGAATCCTCTTCGGGCTGGTGCTGCTGGCGACGGCGGCCTTCCAAGTGGTGATGGCGTTCGGCGCCCGGATCCACCCGGCTCTCAAATGGCTCGAGGTGTTCAGCGCGGTCGTCTCCCTCGTGCTGGCGCTGTGGACCCTCGACGGTGGCGAGTGGGTTGCCTTGCTGTCCTTGTGGATCGGGATCGGCTGGGTGCTGCGGGGAATCGTGCAGGCGATCGTCGGAGTGTGGTCGGAGGAGTACGCGGGCGCGGGCGGACTGGAGCTGATCGGGCTGGCGACCGTGGCCGCGGGGGTGGGCGTCGCGGTCGCGCCGTTCACGACGCTGCCGCCGCTCTCGATCACCGTGGGGCTGCTCACGGTCGCGCTCGGCGTCTCGGAGATCGCGATCGGCCTGCGGGTGCAGCCGGTGACCGTCGGAACTTTCTGACAAATCCTCCGCGCGACGTTCGTGCTTCCCTCGGATAACTAGCCCTCCCGAAGTTACTCGATTGCCCGAGATTCGCCACGACGGAGGCAGGACGTCGACACTGGATCTGGTCGGCAGGGATCTCACCGTCCTGACCGCCGACGAGGATTGGGCTGACGCCGCGCACGCCGCCGCGGAGGCACTGTCGATTCCATTGACCGTGTATCGAATTCCTGTGACGGACAGCGATGGGACCGGCGGCATCGGCGTGCGCCCGGACGGCGTGGTTCTGGTGCGCCCCGACCACGTGATCGCCTGGCGCATGATCGAGCGGCCCCTCGACCCGCGGACCGCCCTGATCGACGCGCTGAGTGAAATCCTGTCGCTCAACGGCCGAGCGATGCGGCCGGTCACCGGGGCTCGGTAGGGTTCGGCTCGTGGCGAGGATCGCGTTTCTGGGGTTGGGCCGGATGGGTGCGGGGATGGCGGGGCGCATGGTCGCCGCCGGGCACGAGGTGGTGGTCTACAACAGGACCGCCGCCAAGGCCGACGAACTCGTCGCACAGGGCGCTGTGTTCGCGGCCACGCCCCGCGAAGCCTCCCGGAACGCGGAGGCGATCTTCGCCATGGTGGCCGATGACACGGCGTCGCGGGCGGCCTGGTTGGGGGCGGACGGTGCGCTGGCGGGGGAGTATGCGCCGGGCGCATTCGCGGTGGAGTTCTCGACCATCTCCCGGCCCTGGGTGCTGGAGCTGGCGAAACATGCCGCCGCGCACGGTCTTCGGTACCTCGACTCCCCGGTCACGGGGCTCCCCGAGGCCGCGGCCGCCGGACGACTGACCCTGTTCGTCGGCGGGGCCGCCGCCCACCTCGACGCGGCGCGCCCACTGCTGCGCCCATTGTGCACCGACATCGTGCGCTTCGGTGAGGTCGGTTCGGGCACGAGCTACAAACTGATCCAGAACCTGCTCGGTTCGGTTCAGATCGCCGCCACCGCCGAGGCGCTGCGCACCGCGGAACTCGCGGGTTTGGACCTGGCGGTCGTCGCCGACACCCTCTCGCGTGGCGGTGCGGCCAGCCCTACGGTGATCCGCATGTGCGCGGAGATGATCGGCGGCGTGCACGACCGCGACATCGCCTTCACCGCGGCCCTGCGCCTGAAGGACACCCGGATCGGGGTCGAACTGGCCGATGCGGTCGGCACTCCCGCGGCCCTGGGTCATACCGCCGAGCGGATCTTCGAGCGTCTGGTCGCGGCGGGACACGGCGATCTGTCCGAAACCAAGCTCATCGACCTGCTCAGAGGTCCTGCCATGGGGTGACTTCCGGGCCTGTCAATACCTCGGAGGTCGGATCGGGAATCCGGGGCCGCGGTGGATGTGGCGGGGGCGCTGCCGGAAATAGCGTGAGGGCATGTCCGAACAGCTCGAAACCCAGGTAGCCGGTGTGACGCAGAGGCAGCGCATCGGGGTGGTCGACAGTCTGCGCGGATTCGCGCTGTTCGGGATTCTGGTCACCAATACCGTGGTGGCGACGATGCTCTGGTCGTCGCCGGGCGCGGGCGCCGATCCGCAGCCGATGTTCGACGGCACGCTGGACCGGTTCGTCTACGGGCTGATCGACGGGTTCTTCCTCGGCAAGTTCTATCTGCTGTTCGCGTTCCTGTTCGGGTACTCGTTCACCTTGCAGATCGCGGCCGCCGGACGTGCGGGCGTCGCGGCCACGCCCCGGCTGTTGCGACGCTGCCTCGCACTGCTCCTGATCGGTCTGGCGCATCTGCTGCTGTTGTGGATCGGCGACATCCTCACCCTGTACGCCGCCTTGTGCCTGATCCTGGTGGCGCTGCGCTGGATTCGGCCGCGCCCGGCCCTGATCACCGGCCTGGTGCTGTATTTCGCGTTCGCGTCGCTGGCGTTCCTCCCGGGCAACGGGGGACTGGCCGGGGTGGGCGAGGTGTTCGATCTGCAGCGCATGCATGATGGCTACACCGCCAATTTCGGTGACACGCTGCGCGCTCAGCTGGAGTTCGGCCCGAAGTTCATGATCTTCACCTGGATCGGTCAGGGCCTTCCGGCGCTGGGGATGTTCCTCGTCGGCGTGGCGGCCGGCAAGCGCCGCGTGTTCGAGGACGCGGACTGGACGACCAGGTGGCTGCCACGGGCGCTCGCGGTGGGATTCGGTGTGGGACTGCCCGTTTCCGCTGTCACAGTGACGTTGATGACACTCCACGGGGAACTGCCGTCGTTCTGGTACGGGGTGCAGGAACTCGCGAATCCGTTGCTGACACTCGGATACGCGGCGAGCATCGTGTGGCTGGCCCGCTACCGGTGGGCCGGCGCAGTGGGCTGGCTCGCACCCGCCGGGCGGATGGCGGCGACCAACTACATCGGGCAGTCGGTGGTCCTGATGCTCATCTACACCGGATACGGCCTGGCACTGGCCGATCGCGTGCCCCCGGTCGGGGTCGTCTTGATCGCGGTTGCCACGTATCTGGCGCAGATCCGGCTGAGCGCCTGGTGGTTGCGCACTCATCCGTATGGCCCGGTCGAGTGGCTGCTGCGCACGGCGACCTACCTGTCGATCCCCGCGTGGCGGAAACCGGCAGCGTAGGCGCGCTGTTCAGGGCAGGTCGTAGGCCGTGGCGTGTCGCGGCTGGTACAGGCCGATCTGGCCCGCGCCCGGCACCTTCAGCATGGTGAGCAGGCCCCACCCGGCATCGGTGACGTCCGAGGTGAATTCGACGCCCTTGGACCGCAGGTCGGCCACGGTGGCGGTCAGGTCGTCGCACATGAGGTACAGCTCGGCCTTGCCGCTGTCGGGGACCTGCGCGGGATGCACGGCGAGTTCGGCGGGCGGCGACTTGAAGATGAGCCACCCGTTGTTCGCGTCGACATGGGCCAGGCCGAGGATGTCACGGAAGAAGGCCCGTGCCGCGTCGGCGTCCTCGGCGTAGAGGATGGTGTGCGCACCGGTGATCATGTGCCGACGCTAACAGCGACCGGCCGCTCCGGCGCGCAGGTGCGCGGTGAGGATGTCGCCGAGTTGCGCGGCGAATTCGGGGGCCTCGGTGCGCATCCCATTGTGGGCGCCGGGGAACTCGGTGACCTCGATCCCCAGCCGGTGAGCGATCTCGACGGCGGGGCGGTACGGCAGGCAGCCCTGCGTCTCGCGCCCGGCGGCCATGATCAGCCGATCGGCCACCGGGGCGAGCGCCGCGAAATCGGGGCGATACGAGGTGAATTCCCGCAGCTCGTGCTCGAGCATCAGCGGGCCGTTGGCCGCCAGTCGCGCCCACATCTCGGCGGCGCGCGGCGGCAGTTCGTCGGGCATCGGGGACGGCTTCATGGCATTGCCGATGCCCGCCAGGAAGCGCACCGACGCCGGGCCGGGGCCTTCGGTGCGGAACAGCGCGTAGACCTCCTCGACCATGGCGCGCTGTTCGGCGGCGTCGGGAAGCACGGCGAAGCATGGTGGCTCGTGCGCGATCAGCAGCGACACCTGCTCCGGATGCCGGGCCAGCAGATCGAGCCCGACGATCGCGCCGTTGCTGCCGCCGACGACGAGAGCGGGCTCGTCGGTGAGGTGGCCCAGTAGCCGGTGGGCGTCATCGCTCTGCACCTCGACCCGCTGCGTCTGCTGCGGACCGTCCAGGACGCTGCGTGAATAGCCGCGCTGGTCCAGCGACACCACCGTGAACCGGTCCTGGAGAACCTCGGCGATCGGGTCGACCGAGGCCGCGTCGCCGCCGCCGCCCGGCAGGAACAGCACGAGCGGACCGCTGCCGCGCACCTCGTAGTAAATGGTCGCGCCTGGTACCGGAAGCGTCTCGGATCTCATTGCGGGGTCTCCTGTTTCGATGTCGGCCACTGGGTCAGCAGCAGATGCAGGGCGTCGAGGATGCGCGCCCAGGACCCGTCGGTCTCGCGGGAGTGGTTGAAGCCGCCGACGGTCTCGAGCGTCGCGAAACCGTGGAAGGTGCTGCGCAGCAAGCGGCCCGCATCGATCAGCTCGGCGCCGTCGAGGTCATAGCCGCGCAGCAGCGCTTCGGTGAGCTGCACGCTGCGGACCGCTCCGGGGGCGTCGGCGATGGCCTCGATATCGAGCTTGCGCTGGGTCGCGTCGTAGCGGCCGGGGTGTTCGCGGGCGTAGTCGCGGTAGGCGTTCGCGAAGGCGATCAACGCATCACGACCCGCCCGCCCCTGGACCGCGACGCCGATCCGGTCGGTCATCTCGACCGCGGCCCGCAAAGCGATGCGAGTACGCAGATCCTGCAGATTCCGGACATGCGAGTAGAGGCTCGGATCCTTCACCCCGAAGTGCTTGGCGACCGCGGCCAGCGTCACGTTGTCGAACCCGATGGCATCGGCCATCTCGGCGGCCGCCTGCGTAATGCGTTCGGCGTTCAACCCCACCCGCGGCGACATCAGCCCACCCCTTCCTAAGGTCATTAGGTTTAAACCTAATATACCTAGGTTCGGCGGCGGGTCAAAACACGGTGAACGCCCCGGAAGTCGCGAACGTCGTTACCTCAGTTGCCCCTTACGTCGGATTTCCGTTACCGCCCGCGCAGTCCCTCGAATGCCAGGGATACCGCGCGACGGCGGGCGGTCTCGTCCCCGCCGTAGCGTTCGGCCGCTGCGCTGAGCCCATACGGGGATCGCGGAATTCGCTGGTGGTGGACCGTCGCAGCACGGTCTCGGTGTCGGTGGTCGGGCTGATCGCGGTCGCCGGGTGCCTCTCAGCGCACACGTGACCACTGCCGGCGTGGGTTATATTTTGCCGCAACCGCTTTCATGAAATCTTGGAGCATATGTGGATCCGCAGTACGCGCATCAGGGCGCGTCCCTCAGCATGAGGTCGCCCGATCACGCGCGAGTCTCGATCTACGGTCCCGAGTTCGCCGCTGATCCTCATGGGCATTACCGGTGGATGCGCGCCACCTACGGGCCGCTGGTGCCGGTCGAGATCTGGCCTGGAGTGCCTGCGACCCTGGTGATCAACTACGCGACTGCGGTGCGGATCCTCAACGACCCTGTCCGCTTTCCGTCCGATCCGAGCATCTGGCAGCAGACTGTGCCCGCCGATATCCCGATCATGCCCATGGTCGAAGCCCGGCCCAACGCCATCCGCACCGACGGGAATACGCATGCCCGCTACCGTCAGACGATCAACGACGCGCTCGCCGGCATCGACCTCCACGCTGTGCGGGCCATGGTGGAGCGCGCCGCTGTCCCCCTGGTCAACGGTTTCTGCGCGGACGGCATGGCTGACCTACTCGGTCAGTACGCCTTCCCGCTCGTCTTCTCGGCCTTCTGCCAGGCAGTGGGCTGCCCGCCGGAAATCGGTGAGCGTATCGCGGCGGTCAACGCTGCCATGTTCGATGGCGTGGACACCGCGGAAGTGAACCGGCTCATGGGCGAAGCACTGCTCGACCTCACCGCGCTCAAACGAGCCCAGCCCGCTGACGACGTCACCACACGACTGGTTCGACATCCGGCCAGGCTCAGCGACGAGGAGATGGTGCATCAGCTGGTCCTGCTGTTCGCCGCGGGCGTCGAGCCGGCAGCGAACCTCATCGCCAACACGCTGTTGCTGATGATGACCGACCCCCGCTTCACCAGCAGCATCGTTCAAGGGATCCCCCTGCCCACGCGCGTCGCGATCGACGAGCGGTTGACGTCCGACCCGCCGATGGCGAACTACTGCGTGACCTACCCGCAGCAGCCGGTCATGCTGGACAAGGTGTGGCTGCCGGCCCACCAACCGGTCATCATCAGTATGGCTGCCTGCAACACCGACCCAGAGTTGGAGCCGGGCAGTCCCCTTGATAACGGCTGGAACTTGGCGTTCTCGTCGGGTCCGCACGCCTGCCCCGCACACGCCCGGCCCTTCGGGGTCCTGCTCGCGCAGGAGGCCATCGATCAACTCCTGGACTACCTACCCGAAACAAGGCTGGCGGTGCCTGTCCCCGATTTGGTGTGGCGGCCGGGTCCGTTTCACCGCGCACTGACAGCGCTGCCCGTCACATTTCCGCCGTCGAAGCCATTTCCAGTCCTGTAGAAGGTAATCGCCCGTTGCGACGATCGCGCTGGACGGCTCACAGGTTCGGAGCAATCCGGACGACCGCCTCGAATCGCGCCTGTCATCCGTGGATTGGTCGATCCGTTTCTCGGTCGCCGCGGGGCCTTCGGTGAAGGCCCCGCGGCGGTTCAGCGATCAGTCGCTTGCCACAGCGATGCGGCCCATACGGTATCGAGTTCCTTCTCGAATGCCGCGGCTATCGCAGGATAACCGGCAGACGGTCGTGCCCGTTGGCGATGAAACCGGGCACTGTGCCGAGCTCGTCGGGCGAGACAGCGAGTTTCATGTTGGGGAACGCCTGGAACAGCGTGGTAAGACCGACGAGGGCCTCTAGCCGTGCCAGCGGTGCGCCCGGACAGCGATGGGGGCCATGTCCGAACGCCATGTGGGCCTTGTTCGTCCGAGTGGGGTCGAACATATCCGCGCTGTCGCCGTAGACCTTCGGGTCCCGGTTGGCGCCGGCGGGGCACGAGAGTATCGGATCGCCTGCGGTGATCGCGACGTCGCCGAGAACGAAATCGTCCACCGCGTAGCGCAGTGGGGCGTGAGCGATCGACGGTTCGAACCGCAGCGTTTCCTCGATCACATCCGCCCAGGGCAGGCTGCCGTCGAGCGCGGCAGCCAGGTGGTCCGGGTGGGTGAGCAACAGGAAAATGGCTTGGTCGAGCAGGTCCACTGTCGTCTCGTGCCCGGCGTTGATCGCGAGATAGAGGGTTCCGATGAGCTCCGCATCGCTGAAAACCGTTGCGGGATCGTCCGCGTGGGCGATGAGGGCACTGGTCATGTCCTCGGCGGGATTGTCGCGACGATACTCGACGAGAGTCTCCAGGAGCGCGAGCATTGCCTGGTAGTTGGCCAGGGCCTCCTCTTGACTCGCGGCAACGTCGAAGATTCCGTCGACGCACTTCCGCAGCGGCTCGATCAGGTTTGCGGGAACTCCGATCAGCTCGTTGATCACACGCAGCGGCAGCGGGTAGGCGAAATGCTCGCGGAGGTCGACAGGGTCACCTCCCGTCCTGGCATCCAGCCCTTTCACCAGATCATCGGCGATCGCCTGGATCCGCGGCTCCAGCGCCGCGGTCCGCCTGTCGGTGAACACCGGCACCAGAGGGGCGCGGAGGCGACGGTGGTCTGGCCCATAGGCGGTGAACATGCTCGGGGTGTTCACCCAGTTGAACAGCGGGAAGTCCGTCCCGATCCTGCCGTCCCGGAACGCCGGCCAGTGCTGCTTGGCGTCCTTGGAAACCAATGAGCTGAGGAGAACCTTCTTGAGCAGTTCCGTATCGGTCACTGACCACGCGGGTACTCCGCCGGGGAGCTCGACCTCGGTGACCGGTCCTCGCGCGCGGATGCTGGCAATCTCACCCTGAATGTCTTTACCTGAGGCGTCGATGACGATGGGGCCGTCGGTGTGGCTCTTCATGTGAACTCCAATCTGACCGTGAACCCTGCCTGCAGGGGGCTGGTGTAGCGCCCCCTCAGCTTCTGGTCCTTCACCAAAGTAGCCGATGTTGTTGATCCTCAACGTTTTACGAGACAGACTCGGGAATCCGGACGCGGGCGCTCGGCTCGGGCTCGGCGCGGTCCGGGGCCGCATCTTGCCTGCCGCGCAGCGTCAGCCCCTGGAATCGAGGGCTGCAACGCGGCCGATTCCGGTCTGTAGCGTCCGAACCGGAGGAGGCATCCGCCGGGGTACACAGAAGAGAAGGACTTGATGAAGCGTTCTATTGCCGGAGTCGTCGTCGCCGCGGGTTTGCTCATTCCCGGCCAACTGGTCTCCGCAGCCACGGCCTCCGCGGCGAATGCGCCCACCACGGTGGCGGATACCGGGTCCGGCGGATGCACCTCGAGCATGCCTCAGACGTGCAGTTCGCCGCTGGCTGCCGCGATCCTCGGCCTGCTCGGCGGACTGTCCACCGGTTCGGCTAACGGCGGGCAGCCCAAGTAGTCGAATTCGCCGTCATGCCAACCGGCGCTCTTCCCCGCTCGGGGACGGGGTGGGCGCCGGTTGATCCGCCGCCGCTTTCCTTCAGCTCTCGATATGCCGGCCGGTACCTGGCGACCGATACCGCGGGCGCGTCACGGCGTGGAGTGAGTCCGCCGGACCGAGTCACCCGACGGGTGTCGATGCCGGCCGCCACGGGGTGCAGCCACAGGTTTCACCGAGGCTGAGATGGACATCGAACGGTGACGGGGGAGCGCTGGGGGAGTTCGTGTTTCCGGCTGCGTCGAGGACGCGGGACAGGGCCGTGCGGGCGATGTCGTCGATCGGCTGTTGGACGGTGGTGAGGATCAACGGGGCGTATGTGTTCGCGGTGTCGGCGTCGTAGCCGACGACGGCAACGTCCTCGGGGATGCGCAGTCCGGCATCGGCGACCGCCCGCAGGGTCGCGGCGGCCTGGGCGTAGGTTCCGACCACGAGCCCGTCCGGCGCTGGATGGTCGGCGAGGTAGCGCCGCACGGCGTCGTACGCGCCCGCGGGGGTTAGGTCGGTGGGAATCCGTTGCGCGGCAGCGGCTCCGACGACGGAGGCATAACCCTCGTAGCGCTGGGCGACGGTTTCGCGGTCGCCGTGCGCGACCTCGTCGGGGGTGAATCCGCCGACGAAGACGATGGATCGACGCTGATGGTCCTGGCCCAGATGGTTCGCGGCCAGCCGTCCCGCCCGCACATGGTCCGCGCCGACCATGCCCGCGTCGACGTGGTCGCGGTTGTTGTGCACCCAGACGATGGGAATGCGGGCCTGCCTGCACAATTCGGCCGTCGCGGGACCGTTGGCCCCGCCGACCACGATCAGCCCCTCGATGCCGGAGTCGACGAAGGCGGCGGCGAATTCGATCTCGCGTTCGGGGTCGTAGGCGGTATTGCCGATCAGCGTCAGATGGTCGCGGTGGCGGGCCTCGATCTCGATGTGGCCGACCAGGGTGCCGAAGAGGGGGAGGCGGACGTCGGGGACGAGCAGGCCGAGGTGCCGCCAGCGTCGCGGGCGCCGCAGGGCGCGCGCGGCGCGATCGGGGCGGTAGTTGAGTTCGTCGAGGGCGGCGGTCACCTTGGCGCGCAAGGCGTCCGAGACCGGGCGCGGACCGTCATTGAGGACGTAACTGACGACGGCGGTGGAGGTGCCGGCTCGCCGGGCCACATCGGCGAGGGTGGCGCGTTTGGCAGTCACGTTGGTACCAACTCTCGTCGCTCGCGGGCCGGTTGCCCAGGCTTGAAATCGTTCTGATTCTTACAGTCTCCGCACCGGTTCCGTACCGCGCAAATCGATTAGATTCGTTACATCCGCGACCCGACCGCTTAACAGCCGACTGATGGAGTGAATGCATGGCCTTCGTACGACTCACCGGTGTCACCTATTACGAACCGGAATCAGCCCATGACAGCTACATCGTGTTCACCGGCGCGGACTCCGTCACCCGGCTCATCGACATGCACGGCGCGGTGCGCCACGAATGGTCCTATGCCGGTGTGCCGCCGCGCATCCTGGATCCGGCACTGACCGGGCGGCTCGGGGACGTCGGAGTGCAGCTGTCGCTCAGCGGCGATCCGCGCGGCGGGATCTACGCCAATGGCACTGTGGGACAACTGACCTGGGACGGCGACCGGGTGTGGGAGTGGGGCACGCAGGCTCCGGGCGGCGCGGCCCGGCAGAACCACGACTGGGAACTGCTGGCCAATGGCAACCGCCTGCTGCTGGTCACCATTCCCCGAGTGGTTCCGCGGCTGGGTTCGGCCGTGGTGGGCGACCAGGGGCTGTACGAGGTCGCTCCGGACGGGTCGATCGTGTGGGAGTGGCGGGCCGGTGACCATCTCGACGAACTCGGATTCTCCGAGGCCGGGTGGGATGCCTTGCGCGAGACCGTCGCTCGCGACCCCGACGATGCCTGGGGTTGTCTGGAGATCAACAGTGCGAAGACGCTGGGACCCAACCGCTGGCATCGCGCCGACCCCGACAGTGTGTTCCAGCCCGACAACATCCTGATCAGCAGCCGCAAGGCCAATGTGGTGGCACTGATCGACAAGGCGTCGGGTTCGATCGTCTGGAAGCTGGGCCCGTACTTCGACGCCGAGGCCGGGGCGCAGCACCAGCGGATCAATGCGCACAAGGTGCCGCGGCCGCTCGATCAGATCTCCGGACAACACAATCCGCATCTCATCGCCGACGGCCTGCCGGGCGCGGGCCATATCCTCGTCTTCGACAATCAGGGCGGCGCGGGGTATCCGCCCGCGGCCCTGGGCATTTACGCCGGGTCCCGGGTGCTCGAGATCGATCCGACGACCCGGCAGATCGTGTGGCAGTACACCGCGGAGGATTCCGGGCTGCCGTCGTGGACGTTCTTCAGTTCGTTCGTCAGCAATGCCCAGCGACTGCCGAACGGCAACACCCTCATCACCGAGGGTATGACCGGCCGCCTGTTCCAGGTCACCCCGCGGGGCGATGTGGTGTGGGAGTACGTGTCGCCCTACGAGGGTCGCGGTGTCGCCGGCGAACCCGAGGTGCACGAGCCGCGCGTGCCGGGCGTGGACCGGCTCAGCGACACCCCGCTGGTGTACCGCTCGCAGGCCGTCCCCGCCGAATGGGTGCCGCTCGAGCCGCATCCCGATCTGGCCGCCGTCGATCTGCGGACGACGGTCCGTCCCACCACCTAGCTCCGCCGAATTCAGGTGAATCCCATGACATCGAGCGTGCAAACCACCTCGGGCCGCACCACGTCGCAACCGTCCGCCGTGGTGACGGACGAGCCGCGCCGGACGCGGCGGCCGTATCCGCGCTGGTCACCGCGATGGCGAACGATCGGCGGCACGGCGGCCGGGATCGGATTGGCCGTGCTGGCCTGGTCCCTGGTCGCCGCGGCCGAACCCTTTCCCCGCCAGCTGTTTCCGACCGTCCCCCAGATTCTGACCGCCGGGCACACGCTGTGGGCCGAGGGTCTGCTGATCCCCGATCTCACGGCGAGCCTGCGCCGGGCGGTGTTCGGTCTGCTGATCGGTGTGGCCGCCGGCGTGTTCGCGGCCGTCCTCACCGCGAGCACCGGGGCCGGGCGGGCCTTGTTGCAGCCGGTGCTGCGTTTGCTGTCGCCGGTGCCGACGATCGGCTTGGTGCCCTTGGCGATTCTCTGGTTCGGGATCGGCGAGAACAGCAAGATTCTGGTGATCGCCCTGGGTGTGTTCGTTCCGGTCTGGATCAACAGCCATTCCGGATTCTCCGGGACCCCGGCCGACTACCTGCAAGCCGCACGCTGCCTCGGCGCGGGGCGCTGGCAGACGCTGACCCGCGTCGTCATCGCCGAAGGGCTGCCCGATGTGGTGGCCGGTGTGCGGGTCGGCGCGGCCATGGCGTTCGTGCTCATCGTGGTTGCCGAGATGACCGGCACCACGGCGGGTCTCGGGTATCGGATCTATCAGGCGCAGCTGTTCTCCCAGGCCGACCGGCTGATCTTCTGCCTGCTGGTGCTCGGGGTCCTGGGTGCGATCGGTGACGCCGTGATCGCGGCGATCAGCGCCCCGGTCCAGCGCTGGGCGCGGGAGGTGAGCTAGTCATGGCGATCGCCACCCGCGACCTGACGGTCCGTTTCCCGAACACCCCACAGCCCACCCTGCAAGGCATCGATCTGATCGTTCCGGACGGGTCGTTCACGGTGCTGGTGGGCGCGTCGGGCAGCGGCAAATCGACCCTGCTGCACTGCCTGGCCGGGCTCATCACGCCCACTTCGGGCGCCGTCACCGACAATGGCGTGCCGGTGTTCGCCCCCGATCCGCGGCGCGGCGTCGCGTTCCAGCGGGACGTGTTGTTCCCGTGGCTGAGCGTGGCGGGCAATATCGACTTCGCGCTGCGCGCCCATCGGGTGCCGGTTCGCTTGCGCGGCAATCGGATCGACGAGCTGCTCGACCTGGTCGGGCTCCCCGCCGAGGTGCGGCGCAAACGGCCCGCCCAGTTGTCGGGCGGCATGCGTCAACGCGCCGGGATCGCACGCATGCTCGCCGGTGAACCCGAGATCATGCTCATGGACGAGCCGTTCGCGGCGCTGGACGCGCTGACCCGGCTCAATATGCAGGACCTGCTCATCGATCTGTGGACCCGCCTGCAACGCACGGTCGTCTTCGTCACCCACGACGTCGACGAGGCGATCCGGTTGTCCGACACCATCAGCGTGCTCGCGGGCGGACGGATCACCAATCAGATCCCCAACCCGCTGTCCCGGCCCCGGCCCGCGGACGCCCTGGCCGACCAGCCCGGCTACAGCGAACTGCGCCGGCTGCTCCACCACGAACTCGGTATCCAGCACGCGATGTGAAGAGAAGAAGAGAACAGCCGTGAAGAAACTCCTCCGTCCCCTGACCGCCGCCCTGGCCGTACTCGCCCTGGCACTGCCGCTGACCGCGTGCGGATCCTCCGATGATTCCGACCCGAAGACCCTCACCGTCGGATTCGTGGTCGACCCGTCGTGGGCGCAGATTCCCGTCGCCCAGCAGACCGGATTGTTCACCAAGCACGACGTGAAAGTGAAGGTCGTCAATTTCTCGACCGGGGTGGAGGCGTTGCAGGCGCTCGCCGCCCACCAGGTCGATATCGCCACCGCCGCCGACGTGCCCACCTCGGCCACCCTGACCCGGTCGCCCGCGCTGCGGGTGGTCGGGGACGGATCGCGGTGGCAGGGTTCGCGAATCATCGCCCGCCGTAGCGCCGGAATCACCTCGGTCGCGAACCTGGCCGGGCATTCGATCGGCACGCCGTTGGGCACCAGCGCCGCCTACTTCGCGTCGAATGTGCTCTCGCACAACGGTATTTCGGCGAATCTCGTGCAGGTCGCACCGTCCGCGACGCTGACCGCGGCGACCCAGCACAATGTCGACGCCGTCTCGATCTTCCAGCCCTACCAGGCCCAGGTGGCCGAATCGCTGGGCGGCGACGCCGTCGAGCTCACCGGCGGCACCTACAACCAGCACAGCCTGTACCTGGCGACCGATACCGCCATCGCGTCGAAATCGGCTGCGCTGACGGCGTTCTTCGCCGCGCTGGGGGAGGCCGGGACCCAGCTCGCCGCGCGCTCCGGCGACGCGGTGTCCGCGGTCGCCACCGCCACCCAGCTGAGCCGGGCGTTGCTCGAGAAGATCCTGCCCGAGTTCGACTACACCCTGCAGTTGCGGCCGGAGCTCGCCGATACCCTCGCCGAGCTCGGCGCCTGGGCCAAAGACCAAGGGAAGGTCGACCGTTCGACGCCACTGCCGGACTACACGACCCTGCTCGACGCCGAATTCGTTCCCCGCGGCAACTGATCTGTCAGAGGGCGTGCGGCGGTGGCGAGCGTAAGTGTTGTCATGGCAATCAGATTCGCCGCGATGGCCGGCGGCAGCCAGGTGGTGTCGTGGCCGGGGATGACACCACCTGGAAGTCGTGGCTAGGCGAGTCGGACGTCCGCGGTGGCGAGACCGAAGATCTTGCGCCCCGCCGCCTTCGCGACGATGACGACCACGGCCGTCCGGGTCTCGGGATCGAGCGACTTGATGCGCCCGGTGAATTCGACGACGCCCGCCGTGGCGGCTTCGATCACCGTGTAGTTCGACAGCCGGACTCCGTAGCGGAGCATGGCGCCCGGGTCGCCGAGCCAGCCGGTCACGAAGCCCGCGCCCAAGCCCATGGTGAGCATGCCGTGCGCGATCACGTCCGGAAGGCCCGCGAGCGTGGCGATCTCGGCATGCCAGTGGATCGGATTCACGTCACCGGAGACCCCGGCGTAGTTGACCAGGTCGCCGCGGGTCAGGGTCACGGTCCGAGGGGGAAGCTCGTCACCGACGGCCAGATCCTCGAATCGCACCGACGTGAGCGGGGTCCGCAGCCGCGACACCGGAGAGAACCGTGCGGCGTCGCCCGGCTCGGGCACCCGACCCGCGTCGGCGGCAGCGGCGGGCGTCGATTCGAGCCCGGTCATCATGACCCGGTCGATCGTGGCGCTGATATCGGCGTTGACGTCGTCGCCGGTCAGCCCCACGACGGTGGTGTGCATGACCTGCATGATGTCACCGGCCATGTCGCTGAACGTGTTCGTGATGGTGAGCAGATCCTTGCCGCCGATCCGGCGCACCGAGGACAACTCGACATCACTGACCAGCCGCTCGCCGGTCTCCACCGGCTTGTACATCTCGAAGACCTGATCGGTCTGCACGATCACGTCGTAGCCTTCGAGCACGGTCTGCAGCAGCTTGCGATTGGCCAGCATCGCCGCGGTGGAGATGAACGTGGTCGGTGCGATCAGCCCGGCGTATCCGAGCCCCTGGGCGGCGTCCTCACTCCAGTGCGCGGGGTGGAAGTCCTGGACCGCTCGCGCATACTCCCGGATCTTCTCCCTGCCCACCTCGTAGTAGTCGTCCAGGCGGTAGTGATGCCCCACCAGCCCCGCTACGTCGAACGTCGCCTCCACCAAGCCCTCCTCCATCCGGATTCCTTCCACACGGTAACCGGTGGTGGCCCACCGACATCATGAGTGAAACGACACCTTCTCACACGACTCGGCGCCCGCGGCGGAAAACATCAGAAGGGATACTCCGCACACAGCCGCCCTGAGAAACTACGGACGGCATGCTCCCGCATCCGCCGCCCGTACACCACATCCGAGCCCAGATCCGTATAGGTCTCGAACTCGCACTGGACGAATCCTGCCACCTCCGCCACATATACATCGAAGCCCGGGTACATCAGCCCCGCGTACGGCATGTCGTCGACATCCACAGCGACCACTGGGTACTCACCCAGCGAATCGGCCGCCCCCACCGCCAGCACCCGTCGTGAGTCCGACCCGCCCGGCAGCAGGAAGCACTCCGGGAACCGCTCGGCCAGCCCCTCGAAGGTCTCACCCCAGGGCTGCCCCAGCTCGTCGCCGACCAGCTCGTCCAATGGCCGCGGCGCGAATCCGCCGTCCTCCGCGAACCATCCGCAACGCTCGAACAAGGTGGTATCGAACGCGAGCCACTCCCGAAGGCTCGGCGAGAGCGGCCGCCCCGACGGAAACACCGCCCCGGCCAACGCTTCCCCGTCCATGGGCCGTGGCTCACCCGCCACCCACGGTGTGTGACCGACCCACGCGACAGGCTCGAACATCGCCCGCCCGGGCTCACTCCGCACAGACTCGATCACCCGCCGCGTCAAGCCGACCCCGTGCCGCACCTCTTCAGTCATGGCGCGCAAGCTAACAGGTCAGTCCGACGAAATCACCTGCCGGGAACGGCAATCCGCCGTTCCCGGGGACCGCAGCCCAGGAACAGGGTGGGCGGGGGCCGAGGCGGTAGACGCATATCACTGAAATCGGACACGCATTGCTACTACAAGCCGTCGCAGGTTCGGCCTAGGCTGATACGCAGGGAAGATCCCGCGAAACGCCATGGGGAGGCATCATGCGCGCAATTGCCCGAATCATGCATTACGTCAAGGCCTTCGGTCGGGCTCGCAAGAATCAGACCGATCTGTTCGGCTGGCTCATCCGGCGGCCGCAGCTGCTGATCAGCACCCTGCTCCACGAAACGATGCTGCTGTTCTCCAACAAACTCGACCCGACCCTCAAGGAGCTGGCCGAGCTCAAGACCGCGGCACTGGTCAACTGCCAGTTCTGTCTCGACATCGGCTCCACGCTGGCCCACTTCGGCGGGGTCACGGCAGCGCAGGTCACCGACCTGCCGACGTATCAGGACAGCGATGCCTACAGCGATACCGAGAAGCTGGTGATCGCCTTCGCCGAGGCCATGACGGTCACGCCGACCGCACTGGACCTCGACGACCTGCGCACCCAGCTGCTGAGCCGGATGAACAAGTCCCAGTTGACCGAACTGACCGCCGCCATCGCGTGGGAGAATCAGCGGGCGCGGCTGAACCAAGCGCTCGGGGTGCGCCCGCTCGGCGCCGCCGAGGGTGTCGCCTGCGCGCTGCCGGAATCCCGCCGTCAGGTCGGCTGAGGCTCTTCCGTTCTCGCGGCGATGAATTCGACGCGGTCGTACCGTCAATTCAGGTGTCCCTCTTCCGAGACACCTGGAGCTACCCATGACCTCGACCGCACCCGTCACGTCCGGAACCGTCGCGGTGCCCGACGGCACCATCTACTACGAAGTCCGCGGCAGCGGCCCGCTGATCGCACTGGTCGGCGCCCCGATGGATTCCGGCCCCTTCGGCGCGCTGGCCGAACTACTCGCCTCCGACCACACCGTGCTGTGCCCCGACCCGCGCGGCCACGGGCGCAGCACCGTGACCGACGCCGACAAGGACTCGACGCCGGAACTGCGCGCCGACGATCTGGCCCGCGTGATCACCCACATCGGTCAGGGCCCGGCCGTGGTGCTCGGCTCCAGCGGCGGCGCGATCACCGGCCTGGCGCTCGCCATCGACCGGCCCGAGTTGGTGTCCACACTCATCGCGCACGAGCCGCCGCTGCGCGAACTGCTCGACGACCGGGACGATCTGCGGGCGCGAACCGACGAGATCGTGGACGTCTACAACACCGGTGACGTGATCGGCGCGGTCCGCAAGTTCGGTGAGATGTCAGGACTGTTCATGCCGGAGGAGATGCTGGAGCAGATGTTCGGCGGCGAACGGGACCCCCGGGCGATCGCCTCCGACGACTTCTTCTACCGCCACGAACTGCACACCACCTCCGGCTGGCAGCCTTCCCTGGACGCGCTGCGCGCCACCCCGACGACGATCGTCATCGGCATCGGCGACGAGTCCGCGGGCCTGTTCTGCGACCGGACCTCGCGTGCCCTGGGCGGTGAGCTGGGCATCGAACCGACGCTCTTCCCGGGTGGCCACGCCGGGTTCATGGAACAGCCCGATGCGTTCGCCGGGCGGGTCCGCGAAGTCATCGAGGCCGACTAGCGGGTTCGTCGACGGCCATGTGTCGAGCCGGGGCGCCGACGCATGGCTGTCGACGATTGACAGCGAACTGCCCCCGTCGTAATTTACCGATTAGTCAATTCGTGTGGGTCAAGATCCAGCTACCCGCATCCGCCGACCTCGCCACCGACGACGGGTACCGATATGAAGAACTATCTGGCCACCGCGCTGCTGCAACCGACGCCCTCGATCCGATCGATCGTCGGCGCGACCGGCGCACCGGATCTGCACGGCCGCACCGTGATTCTGACCGGCGCATCCTCGGGCATCGGCGAAGCGACCGCGCACCTGCTCGCCGACCGCGGAGCGCGGATCCTCGCGGTGGCCCGGGACCGGGAACGGCTCGAGCAGACCTGCGGGGCCATCACCGCCGACGGCGGCGTCGCCCACCCGATGCCCTGCGATCTCACCGATCCCGAACAGGTCGGCGAGCTGGCGGCCACCGTGCTCGAGCATTTCGGCACCCCCGACATCGTGGTCAACAATGCGGGGCGGTCCATCCGCCGCAACGCCTTCGACGCCACCGACCGGGCCCACGACTACGAGCGCACCATGGCCGTGAACTACTTCGGGCCTGTTCGCCTGACCCTGGCCCTGTTGCCCGCGCTGCGGGCGGCGAACAGCGGCCACATCATCAATATCGGCACCTGGGGCACCACCGCCGGCGTCATGCCCAAGTTCAGTGCCTATCACGCCTCGAAGGCCGCTCTGGCCGCGTTCGGGCGTAGCCTCGGCGCGGAGTGCCATGACACCGGAATCGCGGTCACCACAATCGGATTCCCGCTCGTGCGTACGCCGATGATCAGCCCGACCAGTGACTACGACACCCAGGCCGCGCTGACGCCCGAGCAGGCCGCGGGCTGGGTGCTCACCGCGGTGCGCGACCGTCCGGTCGAGCTGTATCCCACGTATGCGGCGGCCTTGCGGCTGCTGTCGACGGTGTCGCCGCGGCTGGCGGACAGCCTGGTGCGCGCGGCGGGCATCTGACCCCGTGCGGCCTATTCAGGAATAGGCTGGGGGCACACTTATCCGTGCGATTCGGGGAGGTGTGGGTGATGAGAACTCCAATGGCCCGAGGTGTGGGCATCGCGGCGATGTGTCTCGCGGTATTCGCGGGAACAGTGGTGAGCTCTTCGAGCGCTCAGGATGTAGACGGTCAGCGGTACGTGTGCGATCAGGTGGAGATCACCACGGATGGTCACGGTATCGGGACCGGGAACTGCGTATCCGCGGGTGGCGGCGCTCCCGCGATGGGCTTGATATCCGGTGCATTCGATATCGTGCGGCGCGGGGACGACTTCACCGTGCACTGCCAGGACAATGGCGGGATGGCGACCGGGGAATCGTGGTTGCCGGGTGAGGTGAACGGGGCCACCACGCATTGTTCGGCGTAGCGTGGCCGGGTCATTCCACCGGTGGAATCGCCCAGCGCGCATAGGTGTTTTCGGGACTCACCGTGATGATGTCGGCCACCTGCACGATGTCATCGGGGATGCGACCGCCGAAGTGGGCCAGGCTGGGGATGATCACCGCGTCGGCCTCCATCCGGGAGACCAGGGTGCGGACCCGGACCAGCGGCCGGTCGGTCTCGGGACCGAAGACCACCGTCTTGCACAGGTCATAGCCGAGCCGGCGAGCCAGATGCTGGATCTGAGCCTCGTCCCACTGCTGCTGCGCCCCCGACACATCGTGCCGGAGGTATCCGATCGCTGATGGTTGTGGCCGCATCCTGCCGCTCTCTTACCCGATCCGCTTGGCGCCGAAGACAACGCTACGGCCAACCCGCGCCGCGCATGACCCGAATCCACCGAGAATCTGCTTGTCGCAAACGTGTCGCGATCGCCGTGTCGCGGATTGCAAGGGGTGTCTGTCGCACCGAAACCCCTTGATATGCAATGCATTACCTAATTTCGGTGAGCCTTTCTTTGCTGGCGGCAAACGTTGTGAACTACTACCGTTCCCCTGGTGAGGGACGAAATGACCGGTTCGGTGGCGCTCGCGCATCCCGCCGAACCTCATGCGACGGGATTGGCGACTCGCCTGAATTGGCTGCGTGCGGGTGTTTTGGGCGCGAACGACGGGATCGTCTCCGTGGCTGGGATTGTCGTCGGTGTCGCGGCCGCGACGAGCAACAGCACCGCGATCCTGACCGCGGGCGTGGCCGGACTCACCGCGGGCGCGGTGTCGATGGCCCTCGGCGAGTACGTCTCCGTCAGCACCCAACGCGACAGCGAACGCGCCCTGCTGGACACCGAACGCCGTGAATTGGCAGAACAACCCGAAGCCGAGCTCGCCGAACTGGCCGCCATCTACCGCGCCAAGGGCCTGTCCCCGGCCACCGCTCAGGCTGTGGCCGAAGAACTCACCACCGCGGACGCATTCACCGCCCACGCCGAGGCCGAACTCGGTATCGACCCCGACGACCTCACCAACCCCCTCCACGCGGCCCTCTCCTCGGCCC
Organism: Nocardia sp. CA-145437; assembly: GCF_050956485.1. Classification (NCBI taxonomy): domain Bacteria; kingdom Bacillati; phylum Actinomycetota; class Actinomycetes; order Mycobacteriales; family Nocardiaceae; genus Nocardia; species Nocardia sp. CA-145437. The sequence goes on from NZ_CP191204.1 coordinate 3,722,548, forward strand.
TGTCCTTCACCCTCGGCGCACTGCTCCCACTCCTGGCAATCCTGACGCCCCAGGCGATCCGGGTTCCCCTCACCATGGGCGCGGTCCTGGCCGCCTTGGCCCTGACCGGCGCGTTGGGCGCGCGTCTCGGGCAAGCTCCCGTCGCCCGCGCGACCATCCGCGTCCTCGCCGGCGGCGCGCTGGCGATGATCACCACCTACGCCATCGGCCACCTCGTCGGAATCACCATCTGACCCACCCGATCACCAGGCCAGCGGCCCCTTCGCGTCGAAGAACCCGCCCGTCGGCCCGTCCGCCCCGATCTGCGCCATCCGCACGATGATCTCGGCCGCCTCCTGCACCGTCTGATGCCCGAGGTTGTGGTTCAGATCGGTACCGGTGTAGCCCGGTTCCACCGAATTGATCCGAATACCCGGAAAAGCCTTGGCGTACTGAATCGTCAGCACATTCACCGCGGTCTTCGACGCCGGATATGCCACCCCCGGATACCGACCGGCGATGTCCCCGTCCGTAGCGAGCCTGTTCAACGATGCCAGCCCACTGCTCACGTTCACCACAACCGGTGCCTCCGCCTTCTCCAGCAACGGCAAGAAGGCCTCCAACACCCGCACGGTCCCGAAAACGTTGGTCTCGAACGTCTCCCGCATGATCTCGGCAGTCATCTCCCCGGCCCCCAGCACACCCCCGTCCGCACTCATCTCCGCCTGAATCCCCGCATTGTTGATCAACACATCCAGCCCACCCTCGGCCTCGATCGCCGCGACCGCAGCGCGCACGGACTCATCATCGGTGATATCGATCCGAACAGCCCGCGCCCCCACCGCTTCCGCCGCCGCCAGCCCCCGCTCGGCATCCCGGCTCCCGAGATACACCGTGTGCCCCTCCACCACGAGCCGCCGCGCAGCCTCGAACCCGATTCCCTTATTGGCACCCGTAATCAGAATTCTGCTCATACCCCGAACCTAGAACCTGGAGCACACTCCAAGTCAACACCAATCGGGCTCGCCGCGAATTTCGCGGCGAGCCCGATTCTTTGGATCCGGTGGGTTCAGTGGATGAGGGTGGCGGCGTTCTTGGCGAGGTCGAGGAGGGGTTGGGGGAAGATGCCGAGGACCAGGGTGGCTGCGGCGGTGAGGGCGATGATGGTGCTGGTGAGGGTGGGGTGGACGACGGTGGGCGGGGTTGCCGGGGCGTCGGTGAAGAACATGAGGACGATGACTCGGATGTAGAAGAAGGCGGCGATGGCGCTGGAGATGACACCGACGATGACGAGGGTCGCGGCCTCGCCGCCGGTGGCGGCGGCGAAGACGCCGAACTTGGCGATGAAGCCACTCGTCAGCGGGATGCCCGCGAAGGAGAGGAGGAACAGGGAGTAGGTGGTGGCCAGCCAGGGGGAGCGGCGGCCCATGCCCGCCCAGGCGGGGAGCGCGGTTGCCTCGTCGCCGTTCTCGTCGCGGACCAGGCTGACCACGGCGAAGGCGCCGACGGTGCCGAGGCCGTAGACGGCGAGGTAGAAGAGGATGGAGGAGACGCCGGCGGTGGTGGCGGAGACCAGGGCCGTCAGGATGAAACCGGCGTGGGCGACAGAGGAATACGCGAGCATGCGCTTCATGTCGGTTTGGGTGACGGCGAGGATCGCGCCGACGACCATGGTGGCGATGGCGACCGCGGCGAAGACCGGGCGCCAGTCGTTGCGGAGGTTGGGGACCGCGACGTACAGCACGCGCAGCAGGGCACCCACCGCGGCGATCTTGGTGGCGGCGGCCATGAATGCGGTGACCGGAGTCGGCGCGCCCTGGTAGACGTCGGGGACCCAGGACTGGAACGGAACCGCGCCGATCTTGAAGAGCAGGCCGACGGCCAGCATGGCGACGCCGATGACGGCCAGGGTGTGCGACTTGCTGTCGTCACGGGCCACCGCCTCGGCGATGCCCACCAGCCGGATCGTTCCCGCGTAGCCGTAGAGCAGTGCCATTCCATAGAGGAAGAAGGCCGACGAAAACGCGCCCAGCAGGAAGTATTTCAACGCGGCCTCCTGGGAGAGGAGACGGCGACGGCGCGCCAGGCCGCACAGCAGGTACAGCGGCAGCGACAGCACTTCCAGTGCCACGAACATGGTGAGCAGGTCGTTCGAGGCGGGGAAGAGCATCAGCCCGGCGAGCGCGAACATGGTGAGCGGGAAGACCTCGGTGGTCGCGATTCCCGCTGTGGTGGCGGCGATCTCGTCGAGGCTGCCGGGTGTGGAGGCGGCCTGCGGGGTGAAGGCGTCGACCCCGCCACGGGAAGCCGTGAGACTCCAGGTGCCGGGTCCTTCGCGGCGCACCGGCATCCGGTCGGCCCGCCGCTCGGCGATGAAGAGCAGTCCGAGAATGCCGACCACCAGGATGGTGCCCTGCAGGAACAGGGAAACCCCGTCGATGGCAACGGCTCCCACCACGGCGGTCGCCCGGACATCGCGCAGTCCGATGACCGCGCCCAGCGCGACCGCCATACCGCCGAGACCGAGCACCAGGTGGATCACATAGCGCGACGCGCGCGGCGCGAACGCCTCCACCAGCACCCCGGCGACCGCGACACCGAACACGATCAACATCGGTGACAGGTACCGGTATTCGATGCTCGGTGCCGGGACCGTCGCGGCGGCGAGCAGCAGACCTCCACTCATTTGTGGGCACCTCCGGTGTTCGTCTGGGCGGCTTCCGGCTGCACCGCCGGGGCCGGATTGTGCTGTCCGATGGTGGTGAGGGTGCGGGCGACGGCCGGATCGATCCGGTCCAGCACCGGTTTGGGGTACGCGCCCAGAAACAGCAGCGCGATGATCAGCGGGACCACGACCACCATTTCGCGGGGCAGCAGGTCGTAGAGCCGCTCGTTGCCCTCCTTCACCGGGCCGGTCATCATCCGCTGGTACATCCACAGCACGTACACCGCGGCCAGCACCAGCGCGGAGGCCGCGATCACGGCCGCCACCGGGTAGCGGGTGAATGTGCCGATCAGCACCAGGAATTCGCTGATGAACGGGGCGAGCCCGGGCAGCGACAGCGTGGCCAGGCCGGAGATGAGGAAGGTGCCCGCCAGGATCGGCGCGACCTTCTGGACGCCGCCGAAGTCGGCGATGAACCGAGATCCGCGCCGCGACACCAGGAATCCGGCGATGAGGAACAGCGCGGCGGTGGAGATGCCGTGGTTGATCATGTACAGCGTCGCCCCGGTGCCGCCCTGGGTGGTGAGCGCGAAGATGCCCAGGATGATGAACCCGAAGTGCGAGATCGAGGTGTAGGCGATCAGCCGCATCACATCGGTCTGCCCGATGGCCAGCAGCGCCCCGTACAGGATTCCGATCACCGCGAGCACGCTGATCAGCGGCGCGTATGTCGATGTGGCCGAGGGGAACAGCAGCAGGCAGTAGCGCAGCATGCCGAAGGTCCCGACCTTGTCGACCACCGCCATCATGAGCACCGCGCTGGCCGGGGTGGCCGCCACCGCGGCGTCCGGCAGCCAGGTGTGCAGCGGCCACAATGGCGCTTTCACCGCGAACGCGAACATGAATCCGAGGAACAGCGCGTTGAGCACCGCGGGCGTCGCCCCGAGCTGCCCGGAGTTGGCGGCCTCCATGACGGTCCGGAAGTCGAAGGTGCCGCCGCCGTGGCTGCCCAGCTTCTCCCGCGCGGTGATCACGTAGAGCCCGATCACCGCGGCCAGCATGATGAGTCCGCCGAACAGGTTGTACAGCAGGAACTTCACCGCGGCCCGCGCCCGCTGCTGACGCAACGCCATGTCCCCGGTGCGGGGGCCGAAGCCGCCGATGAGGAAGTACATCGGGATCAGCATGACCTCGAAGAACACGTAGAACAGCAGAATGTCCAAGGCGGTGAACGAGACCAGCACCATGGATTCCACGACCAGGGTGAGCGCCACGTAGTAGTGCGCGACCCGCGGCCCGGTGCCGACCTCCCGATCGTCCTGCCAGCCCGCGATCAGCAGCAGCGGTACCAGTCCCGCGGTGAGCAGGACCAGAACCAGGGCGATCCCGTCGAGGCCGACCGTGTAGCCCGCCCCGAAGGCCGGGATCCACTGCCGGTCCTCCACGAACTGGTATTGCGCCCCACCGGTTTCGAACCGGGTGGCCAGCCAGATACCGATCCCGAGCGTGCCCAGCGAGACGATCAACGCGAAGGCCCGCACCGCGGTCCGCTGTCCCGCCGGGAACAGCAGCGCGAGCGCCGCCCCGCCGAGCGGCACCGCCCACAGCAGGGTGAGCCAGGGAAATTCGCTCACGGAGTTCATCGGTGCGTTCGCAAGCTCATTCACAGGAACCTCACCGCCAGCAGGGCGGCGACCACGAGGGCCGCGCCGGTGAACATGGACAGGGCGTAGGAGCGCACGAAACCGGTTTGCACGCGCCGGATCCGGGCCGACAGTCCGCCGATCACCGCGGCCGTGGAGTTGACCAGGCCGTCGATGCCGCGGTTGTCGACGAACACCAGCGACCGGGTCAGGTGCCGGCCGGGACGCATGAACGCGGCCTCGTTGGCGGCGTCGCCGTACAGGTCGCGGCGTGCGGCCTCGACGAGCGGGTTGCCGGCGGGCGCGGTCTCGGCGATCGGGGACTTCGCGTACTGGTCGTAGGCCACCCAGACGCCGGCCGCGACCACCGCGAGCGCGAAGAACGTGATGGCCCAGGCGGGAATCACCGGTTCGCCGTGATGTTCGCCGACCACCGGGGCCAGCCAGTTGGTGAGCGAGGACCCGTAGGCGAAGAGCATGCCGGAGAAGACGGATCCGAAGGCCAGCAGGATCATCGGCCCGGTCATCGAGGCGGGCGCCTCGTGCGGATGCGTGCCTTCCTTCCAGCGGCGCTCGCCGAAGAAGGTGAAGATCATGACGCGGGTCATGTAGAACGCCGTGATGCCCGCGCCGCACAGCGCGGCCAGGCCGGTGACGACACCGCCGACCCCGCCGTACGCGAACGCCGCCTCGATGATCCGGTCCTTGGACCAGAATCCCGCGAACGGCGGAACACCCAGGATCGCAAGGTATCCGAGCCCGAAGGTGACGTAGGTGATCGGCAGCAGCTTGCGCAGTCCGCCGTAGCGCCGCATATCGGTCTCGTCGTTCATCGCGTGCATGACCGAGCCGGCGCCGAGGAACAGTCCGGCCTTGAAGAAGCCGTGGGTCAGCAGGTGCATGATCGCGGCCGCGTACCCGACCGGGCCGAGCCCGGCGGCCAGCACCATGTAGCCGATCTGGCTCATGGTCGAGGCGGCGAGCGCCTTCTTGATGTCGTCCTTGGCGCAACCGATGATCGCGCCGAACACCAGAGTGACCGCGCCGACGGCCATCACGGCCGCCTGCGCGCCCGGCGCGAGATCGAAGATCGGGTTCGAGCGGGCGATCAGATAGACGCCCGCGGTGACCATGGTGGCGGCGTGGATGAGCGCCGACACCGGTGTCGGACCCTCCATGGCGTCCCCGAGCCAGGACTGCAGCGGCACCTGCGCGGACTTGCCGCAGGCCCCGAGCAGCAGCAGAAGCCCGATGGCCGTGAGGGTTCCGGTGCCCGCGTGGCTCGCCGACCCGAAGACGGTCTGGAAGTCGATGCTCCCGAAGGTCGCGAACATGACCATGAGCGCGATCGCCAGCCCCATGTCGCCGACCCGGTTGACCACGAACGCCTTCTTGGCCGCCGTCGCGGCGGAGGGCTTGTGGTACCAGAATCCGATCAGCAGGTAGGACGCCAGGCCGACGCCTTCCCAGCCGAGGTACAGCACCAGGTAGTTGCCCGCGAGGACTAGTACCAGCATGGCGGCCAGGAACAGGTTGAGGTAGGCGAAGAATCGCCGCCGTCCCTCGTCGCCGTTCATGTACCCGATCGAGTAGATGTGGATCAGCGATCCGACGCCGGTGATCAGCAGCGCGAAGCACATCGACAGTTGGTCGAGTTGCAGCGCGAAGTCGACCTTCAACCCGGCGACCGGCACCCACTCGAACAGCGTGTAGTGCACGGCCCGTTCGGAATTCGGCCGGTCCAGCATGTCGGAGAACGCCCACGCCGCGACCCCGAACGAGGCGAGCGCCAGCGCGGTGCCCGGAATATGGCCCCACGTGTCGCCGATCCGGCCGATCAGCAGCAGGAATACGGCCCCCGCGAGCGGGAGCGCGGGCATCAGCCACAGCATCTGTGCGGTATCCATGTCAATACCGCAGCAGGTTCGCGTCGTCGACCGAGGTCGAGCGGCGGGCCCGGAAGATGCTCATGATGATGGCCAGGCCGACCACGACCTCGGCGGCGGCCACCACCATGGTGAAGAACGCGAAGACCTGGCCGTCGAGATTGCCGTGTGTGCGCGCGAAGGTGACGAAGGCCAGGTTCACGGCGTTGAGCATGAGCTCGATGCACATGAACACCACGATGGCGTTGCGCCGCACCAGGACTCCGGCGGCGCCGATGGTGAACAGCAGGGCCGAGAGGTACAGATAGTTGTCCGGATTCACCGCTGGCCTTCCTCGTGAGTGTCGTCGCCGGGAACGTCGCTGCCGTCGCCGACGGTCAGCACGACCGCTTCGGTGTGGGCGCGATTGCGGCGGTGCCGCAGGATGGTGCTGACCGACAGCTCCTCGAAGGAGCCGTCCGGCAGCCGCGCGGGCGCGTCGACGGCATTGTGGCGGGCGTACACGCCGGGCGTGGGCAGCGGCGTCACCCGGGTGCCCGCGCGGAAGCGTTCCTTGGACAGGGTGCGCTGATCGGTGGGCGGCCCGAACCGTTCGCGGTGCGCGAGCACCATGGCGCCGATGGTCGCGGTGATGAGCAGTGCGCCGGTGAGCTCGAACGCCCACACGTAGCGCACGAAGATGAGTTCGGCCAGCGCCCCGACGCTGTAGTTGCCGCCCAGGCCGGGACCGGTCTCGGCGACGCTCCGGTCGGCCATGCCGCGGGCGATGCCGCCGATGAGCAGCATGCCGAAGCCGATGCCCACCACCACGACCGCGAGCCGCTGCCCGCGCAGCGTCTCCCGCAGCGACTCCGCGGAATCCACGCCGACGAGCATGAGCACGAACAGGAACAGCATCATGACCGCGCCGGTGTAGACGACGATCTGCACGATGCCCAGGAACAGCGCGCTCTGCGCGATGTAGAACGCCGACAGCGTGATCATGGTGGCGGCCAGGCACAGTGCCGAGTGCACGGCCTTGCGCGCGCAGACCATGCCGAGCGCGCCGAGCACGGCCACCACGGCGAGGATCCAGAACTGGACGGCCTCGCCGGTGGAGGTGTGGGTGACGATCTGCTGGGCGGGCTGGGCGATCCGGTCGGTGATCATGATTGCTTGGTCCCTTCCGCTCCGGCGAGTTCGCTTGCCGCGCCGGGGACTTCGCCGCGGTAGTAGGAGCCCTCGTCCGCGCCGGGGTACATGGCGTGCGGCGGGGCGACCATGCCCGGCTGCATCGGGGCGAGCAGATCCTGCTTCTCGTAGATCAGCCCGGCGCGGTTGTCGTCGGCCATCTCGTACTCGTTGGTCATGGTGAGCGCCCGGGTCGGGCAGGCCTCGATGCACAGACCGCACCCGATGCAGCGCAGGTAGTTGATCTGGTAGACGCGGCCGTAACGCTCACCGGGAGAGAAGCGTTCGTCCTCGGTGTTGTCGGCGCCCTCCACGTAGATGGCGTCGGCGGGACAGGCCCAGGCGCACAGCTCGCAGCCGATGCACTTCTCCAGCCCGTCCGGATGCCGGTTGAGCTGGTGCCGGCCGTGGTAGCGCGGCGCGGTCGGGGTCTTGACCTCGGGGTAGAGCTCGGTGTTCGGCTTCTTGAACATCGTCGAGGCGGTGACCACGAATCCGCCCAGTGGGGCCAGCAGATCCGGCTTCGGTGTGGACGCCATCGGGGTCGCGGGCATCGGCGGCACCGGGAAGTCCGAGTACGCCCGCGTCGAGTCCGGGTCCGGGGAGGCGTTGGTGCGGTCGTAGCCCGCGTGCCCGGCCCGGATCACCAGCGCCAGCAGCACGGCCGCGACCACCAGCCCGCCGATCACCATGCCCGCGGTCTGGATGTGGGTGCCGTTGTTCTGCAACACCTTCAGGGTCGCGACGAACATGACCCAGGCCAGCGACACCGGGATCAGCAGCTTCCAGCCCAGGTTCATGAACTGGTCGTAGCGCAGGCGGGGGAGCGTGCCGCGCAGCCAGATGAACACGAACAGGAACGTCCACACCTTGGCGGTGAACCACAGCATGGGCCACCAGCCGCTGTTCGCGCCCGCCCACAGGCTGATCGGGAACGGCGCGTGCCAGCCGCCGAAGAACAGCGTGGTGGCCAGCGCGGACACGGTCGCCATATTGATGTACTCGGCCATCATGAACATGGCGAACTTGAGCGAGGAGTACTCGGTGTGGAAACCGCCGACCAGCTCGCCCTCGGCCTCGGGCAGGTCGAAGGGCGCGCGGTTGGTCTCGCCGACCATGGACACCGCGTAGATCAGGAACGACGGCAGCAGCAGGAAGACGTACCAGGTTCCCTCCTGCGCCTTGACGATTCCCGAGGTGGCCATGGTGCCCGAGAGCAGGAACACCGCGGCGAAGCACAGCGCCATGGCGATCTCGTAGGAGATGACCTGCGCGGTCGAGCGCAGCCCGCCCAGCAGCGGATAGGTGGACCCGGACGCCCAGCCCGCCAGCACGATGCCGTACACGCCGACCGAAGCCATGGCCAGGATGTAGAGCACGCCCACCGGCATATCGGTCAGCTGCAGCATCGTCTGGTGCCCGAATATGCTGACCTGCGGCCCGAACGGGATCACCGCGAACGCCATCACGGCCGGGATCAGCGAGATCACCGGCGCGAGAATGAAGATCGGCTTGTCCACGATGGCCGGGATGATGTCCTCCTTGAGGAGCATCTTCACGCCGTCGGCGATGGACTGCAGCGAGCCGCGCGGCCCGACCCGGTTGGGTCCGACACGCATCTGCATGAACGCCACGATCTTTCGCTCCGCGTACACCGCCAGCATCGGGATGAGCAGCAGGAACACGAAGATCCCGATGGATTTCACCAGCACCAGCCACCACGGATCGTGGCCGAACATACCCAGGGTGTTCGCGTCAGGCCCGGAGGAGGCAGCGTGTGTAACCACAGAGGGCCCCGCGAACACCCTCATCAGATCGAGCTCACTCACGGTGGTCCTCCCGTCGGATACGCACGAGGTGGCCGGGTGTGGTGCCGAGCTGCACCAGCACGTCGGAGCCGGGGGAATTCATGGGCAGCCACACCACGCCGTCGGGCATCTCGGTGATGACCAGGGGCAGGGTGATGTGGCCGTGGTCGGTCGCGGCGGTCACCGGATCGCCGGTGGTGGCGCCGATCCCGGCGGCGGTCTCGGCCGACAGCCGCACCACGGGGGTGCGGGCGGTACCCGCCAGGTTGGGTTCGCCGTCCTGGAGCCGGCCGCGGTCGATGAGCATCCGCCAGGACGCGAGAACCGCTGTACCCGAATGGGGTTGGGCCGGCGGATGTGGGCGGTGCACCGGCGTCGGGGCGGGGGCGCCGTCCCAGACTCCGAGGTCGGCCAGTTCCGCGCGGGCGCCGGCGGCGTCGCGCAGGCCCAGCCGCACCCCCATCTCGTTGGCGATGGCGTCCAGGAGCCGGTACTCGGGCAGCGGCGCCGCCTCGCGGCGGACGGTGGAATCGCGCAGGGCGGCCTCGAATTGGCGGTGGCGGCCCTCCCAGGTGAGGAAGGTGCCGGCCTTCTCCATGGCCGAGGCGACCGGGAACACGACGTCGGCGCGCTGGCTGATGTCGCTGCGGCGCAACTCCATCGACACCACGAAGCCCGCCGCGTCGATGGCCTGCAGGGCGGCGTGCGGGTCGGGCATGTCGCCGACCTCGACGCCACCGATGAGCAGTGCGCCCAAACTGGGCGCGGCGGCCAGGATGGCGGCGGTGTCGCGGCCGGGAGTGCCCGGCAGTTCGTTCACGTTCCAGGCTTCGCGAACCTGTTTGCGCGCTGTGGGATCGGCGACGGGCCGCCCGCCGGGCAGCAGCACCGGCAGTGCCCCGGCCTCGAGCGCGCCGCGCTCACCGGCGCGGCGGGGGATCCAGGCCAGCGTCGCTCCGGTGTCGTCGGCCAGCCGCGCCACCGCGGACAGGCCGCCCGGAATGCCACCGAGGCGTTCACCGGCGAGGATCAGCGCGCCGGGCTCGCGCAGCAGGTCCGCGACCTCGCGCAGCCGGGCGTATCCGGCGGTCAGCTCATCGGTCTCGCCGGTCCGGATCGCTTCCAGCACATGCGGTTCCGCACCCGGTGCGGCCGGCAGCAGGGTGCCGGACAGCTTTTGCAGGCCGCGGGTCACATAGGGCGCGAGCGAGTAGATCGGTGTGCCGTTGCGGCGTGCGGCCTTGCGCAGCCGCAGATACACGATCGGCGATTCCTCTTCCGCCTCGAACCCCACCAGCAGCACGAAGGGCGCACGTTCGAGGGCGGCGTAGTCGACGGTGATGCCCTGCCCGGCCACCCGGGCGGCCAGGAAGTCGGCCTCCTCGGCGGAGTGCTCGCGGGCGCGGAAGTCGATGTCGTTGGTGTTCAATGCGACTCGCGCGAACTTGGAGTACGCGTAGGCGTCCTCCAGGGTCACCCGGCCGCCGACCAGGACGCCCGCCTTTCCGCGCGCCGCGGCCAGTCCGCGGGCGGCCGCACCGATGGCCTCCGACCACGACGCGGGCTGGAGGCTGCCGTCCCAGCTGCGGACCAGCGGCGTGGTGAGCCGATCGGATTCGGTGAGGTAGGTGAACGCGAATCGGCCCTTGTCGCAGTTCCATTCCTCGTTGACCTGCGGGTCGTCACCGGCCAGGCGACGCATCACCTTGCCGCGCCGGTGATCGGTGCGCTGAGCGCAGCCGCTCGCGCAGTGCTCGCACACCGCCGGGCTCGACACCAGGTCGAAGGGCCGGGCGCGGAAGCGGTAGGTGCTGCCGGTGAGCGCGCCGACCGGGCAGATCTGCACGGTGTTGCCGGAGAAGTAGGAGTCCAGCGGCTCCCCGGCGGCCGTGCCGACCTGTTGCAGCGCACCGCGTTCCATCAGTTCGATGAACGGGTCACCGGCCACCTGCTGTGAGAACCGGGTGCAGCGCGCGCACAGCACGCAGCGCTCCCGGTCCAGCAGGATCGCCGAGGACAGCGGAATCGGCTTGGGATAGGTGCGCTTCTCACCGTCGAAACGGGATTCGGAGCGCCCCGCCGACATGGCCTGGTTCTGCAGCGGGCATTCGCCGCCCTTGTCGCACACCGGGCAGTCGAGGGGGTGATTGATGAGCAGCAGCTCCATCACGCCCTCCTGCGCCTTGGCGGCCACGGGGGAGGAGACCTGGGTGCTGATCACCATCCCCTCGGCCACGGTCTGGGTGCAGGAGGCGACGGGCTTGCGCTGCCCCTCGACCTCCACCAGGCACTGCCGGCACGCGCCGACCGGGTCGAGCAGCGGATGATCGCAGAAGCGGGGGATCTGGACGCCGATGAGTTCGGCTGCCCGGATCACCAGGGTTCCGGCGGGCACCGAAACCGGGGTGCCGTCGATGGTCACGGTCACCATGTCGGTGGGGGTCACCCCGCCACCGGTTGTGGAGCTCACTGTCGAGGTCATCGTGCTCCTTGGGTGGCCCAGGCCGTGGTGCGGGCCGGGTCGAACGGGCAGGCGCCGAGGCGGATGTGCTCGGCGTACTCGTCGCGGAAGTACTTCAGGGAGGAGAAGATCGGGCTGGCCGCGCCGTCACCGAGGGCGCAGAAGGATTTGCCGTTGATGTTGTCGGCGATGTCGGCCAGCTTGTCCAGGTCGGTCTCGTGGCCCTGTCCGCTCTCCAAACGCTGCAACAGCTGGACCAGCCAGTAGGTGCCCTCGCGGCAGGGGGTGCACTTGCCGCAGGATTCGTGGGCGTAGAACTCGGTCCAGCGCAGCACCGCCCGCACCACACAGGTGGTGTCGTCGAAGATCTGCAGCGCCTTGGTGCCGAGCATGGAGCCCGCGGCCGACACGCCCTCGTAGTCGAGGGGGACGTCGATGTGCTCGGCGGTGAACAGCGGGGTCGACGAACCGCCCGGGGTCCAGAACTTCAGGGTGTGGCCCTCGCGGATGCCTCCGGCGTAGGTCAGCAACTCGCGCAACGTGATTCCGAGGGCCGCTTCGTACTGGCCCGGTCGTGTCACGTGACCGGAGAGCGAGTAGAGGGTGAACCCCGGCGACTTCTCCGTGCCGAACGACCGGAACCACTCCACGCCATTCGCGAGGATGAGCGGCACGGACGCAATGGATTCCACATTGTTGACCACGGTCGGGCAGGCGTAGAGGCCGGCCACAGCCGGGAACGGGGGACGCAGTCGGGGCTGACCGCGGCGGCCCTCGAGCGAATCCAGCAGCGCGGTCTCCTCACCGCAGATGTAGGCGCCCGCCCCGGCGTGCACCACGATCTCCAGATCGAAACCCGAGCCCTGGATATTGCGGCCGAGATAGCCCGCCTCGTACGCCTGCTGCACGGCGGCCTGCAATCGCCGCAGCACCGACACCACTTCGCCGCGCACGTAGATGAACGCGTGCGAGGCGCGAATGGCGTAGGCCGCGATGATGACGCCCTCGATGAGGGTGTGCGGGGTGGCCAGCATGAGCGGAATGTCCTTGCAGGTGCCGGGTTCCGACTCGTCGGCGTTGACCACCAGGTAGTGCGGCTTGGTGACGCCGTCGGGGCCGGGGCCCTGCGGGATGAAGCCCCACTTCATGCCGGTCGGGAAGCCCGCGCCGCCGCGGCCGCGCAGACCGGAATCCTTGATGGTGGCGATCACCTCGTCCGGCCGCATGCGCAGTGCCTGGGGCAGCGCCCGATAGCCGCCCTGGCGGCGGTAGGACGCCAGGGTCCAGCTGTCCGGGTCCGCCCAGTGCTTGGTGAAGACGGGAGTCAGAGCAGTCGTCACCGAACGCCTCCGTCGGTCGAGTTCTCTTCCGCGGCACGCAGACCGGCCAGCGACGCGTCCCCGGCCACACCGTCGGTGGCGCCGGGTCGCTGGTCCGGGTAGCCCGCGAGGATCCGAGCGGTCTCGCGGAAACTGCACGGCGGGATGCCGCTGCGGGAGGCGGTCGGCGGCTGGTCGCGGCGCAGCGAATCCACCAGTTCCTTGGCCGATTCCGGGGTCTGGTTGTCGAAGAACTCCCAGTTGACCATGATGACCGGCGCGTAGTCGCAGGCGGCATTGCACTCGATGTGCTCGAGGGTGACCATGCCGTCCGCGGTCGTCTCGCCGTTCCCGAGTCCCAAGTGCCGCTTCAGGTCCGCGAGGATCTCGTCGCCGCCCATGACCGCGCACAGCGTGTTCGTGCAGACGCCGACGTGGTAGTCGCCGGTCGGGGTGCGCCGGTACATGGAGTAGAAGGTGGCCACCGCGGTGACCTCGGCATCGGTCAATCCCAGCTGCTCGGCACAGAATTCGATGCCGGTACCGGACACATAGCCCTCCACCGATTGCATCAAGTGCAACAGGGGAAGCAGTGCCGAACGCGGATGCGGGTACCGGGCGATGATCTCCCGGGCCTCCACCTGCAGCCGGTCGTGCGCCTCCGGCGGGAACGGGATCGGCCGCGTGGTCAGGTTCAGCAGGATCTCGGTCATCGGTCCACGCCTCCCATCACCGGGTCGATGGAGGCGACGGAGGCGATCACGTCGGCGACCAGACCGCCCTCGCACATCGCCGCCACCGCTTGCAGATTCGTGAACGAGGGGTCGCGGTAGTGGACCCGGTAGGGGCGGGTTCCGCCGTCGCTCACCATGTGCACGCCCAGTTCGCCGCGCGGCGACTCGACCGCCACGTACACCTGGCCGGGCGGGACCCGCAGACCTTCGGTGACCAGCTTGAAGTGGTGGATCAGCGATTCCATGGAGGTGCCCATGATCTGGCCGATGTACTTCGGCGAGTTGCCGAGACCGTCCGGTCCGAGCTGCAAGTCGGCAGGCCAGGCGATCTTCTTGTCCTCCACCATGACCGGGCCCGGCCGCAGCTTGTCGAGGCACTGCTCGACGATCTTGACCGATTCCTTCATCTCGTTGACGCGGATCAGGTAGCGGCCGTAGCAGTCGCAGCCGGTGTCGGTCTGCACCTCGAACTCGTAGTTCTCGTAGCCGCAGTACGGCTGGGACTTGCGCAGGTCGTGCGGCAGACCCGTGGCACGCAGCACCGGGCCGGTGATGCCGAGCGCCATGCAACCGGTCAGGTCCAGGTAACCGACATTGCGGGTGCGCGCCTTCCAGATGGGGTTCTCGTTGAGCAGCATCTCCATGTCCCGCAGGCGGCTCGGCAGCAGTTCCAGCAGTTCGCGGACCTTCTGCACGCCGTCGTCCGGGAGGTCCTGGGCCAGGCCGCCCGGGCGGATGTAGGCGTGGTTCATGCGCAGACCGGTGATGGTCTCGAACACGTCGAGGATGAGTTCGCGTTCGCGGAAACCGAACAGCATCGGGGTCAGCGCGCCCAGCTCCATGCCGCCCGTGGCCAGCGCCACCAGGTGCGAGGAGATGCGGTTCAGCTCCATGAGCATCACGCGGATGACATTGACGCGCTCGGGGATCTGATCGGTGATGTCGAGCAGCTTCTCCACCGCCAGGCAGTACGCCGTCTCGTTGAAGAACGGCGACAGGTAGTCCATGCGGGTGACGAAGGTGGTGCCCTGCACCCAGCTGCGGTACTCGAGATTCTTCTCGATGCCGGTGTGCAGGTAGCCGATGCCGCAGCGCGCCTCGGTGACGGTCTCACCCTCGATTTCGAGAATGAGCCGCAGCACCCCGTGCGTGGAAGGGTGCTGCGGGCCCATGTTCACGACGATGCGTTCCTCGGCGATGCCGTCCAGGGTCGCGGAGATCTCGTCCCAATCGTTTCCCACCACGGTGACCGAGCGTTCGGGCCGGTCCTGGGTGTCACGACGGGACTTGGTGCCGGTGTTGTTCATTACGAGTACGTCCTCCGCTCGTCGGGCGGCGGGATACGCGCGCCCTTGTATTCGACCGGGATTCCGCCGAGCGGATAGTCCTTGCGCTGCGGGTGGCCACGCCAGTCGTCGGGCATGGCGATGCGGGTCAGCGACGGGTGACCGTCGAAGAGGATGCCGAAGAAGTCGTAGGTCTCCCGCTCGTGCCAGTCCACCGTCGGGTACACCGAGTACAGGGAGGGCAGGTGCGGATCGCTGTCCGGCACCGACACTTCCAGCCGCAGGCGGCGGTTGTGGGTGATCGAGTTCAGGTGGTAGAGCGCGTGCAGCTCGCGCCCGGTGTCCTCCGGGTAGTGCGCGCCGCTGGCGCCCAGGCACAGCTCGAACCGCAGGGCTTCGTTGTCGCGCAGCGTCTTCGCGACCAGCACCAGGTGATCGCGGCGGATGTGCAGGGTGAGCTCGCCGCGGAACACGACGATCTTCTCCACCGCCTCGTCGAAGGTCTTGGCCAGCGCCAGGCGCAGATGCGCGATGACCTCGTCGAAGACCGGGCCGTAGGGGGCTGGGGTGCCGCCGGGCATGGAGACGGTCCGGACCAGGCGGCCGTAGCCGGAGGTGTCGCCGGTGCCGGAGACGCCGAACATGCCCTGGCGCACGCCGATCACGTCGTCGGCGGGCGGCGCGGGCTCGGCGGCCGGAGACTCGACGGCGGCGGATTCCGTTGTGTCCGGGGTCTTCTCAGTGGGTTCCACGGCCGCCTCCGGGGGGCTCTCCGTGCCGACAGGTGCATCGAAGCTCATCGCAGCAGCCCCTTCAGCTGAATGGTCGGGGTGCTGGCGAGCGCGGCGGCTTCGGCCGCGCGCACGGCCTCTTCGCGATTGACGCCGAGCGGCATCTCCTGAATCTTCTCGTGCAGCTTCAGGATCGCGTTCAACAACATCTCGGGCCGCGGCGGGCAGCCGGGCAGGTAGATGTCGACCGGGACGATGTGGTCGACGCCCTGCACGATGGCGTAGTTGTTGAACATGCCGCCCGAGGATGCGCAGACACCCATGGCCAGCACCCATTTCGGTTCGGTCATCTGGTCGTAGACCTGGCGCAGCACCGGGGCCATCTTCTGACTCACCCGGCCCGCCACGATCATCAGATCGGCCTGGCGCGGCGAGGCGCGGAACGCCTCCATGCCGAAGCGGGCGATATCGAATCGCCCGCCGCCGGTGGCCATCATCTCGATCGCGCAGCACGCCAAGCCGAACGTCGCCGGCCACAGCGAACTCTTGCGCAGATAGCCGGCCAAATCTTCCACCGTGCTCAGCAGGAACCCGCTGGGCAGTTTCTCCTCGAGACCCATATCGGACTACTTCTCCCGGATCGGGACACCCCGCCTCGCACGGGATGTGTGAATGGAAATCCCCTGTGCGCCGATCAATCCCAGCTGAGACCGCCGCGCCGCCACTCGTAGGCGTAGGCGACCGAGACGTTGAAGATGAACAACGCCATGGCGGCCAGCCCGAACACTCCGAGTGCGTCGAAGTGCACGGCCCACGGGTAGAGGAAGACGATCTCGATGTCGAAGATGATGAACAGCATGGCGGTGAGGTAGTACTTCACCGGAAAGCGTTGGCCCGCAGCGTTTCCCGGACCACCCGCGACCGCGTGCGGGGTCGGCTCGATGCCGCATTCGTAGGCCTCGAGCTTGGCCCGGTTGTAGCGTTTGGGGCCGATCAGGGCCGCCAGGAAAATAGAGAACACCCCGAACGCGGCGGCGACCGCGCCGAGAACCAGGGTCGGTACCTCGATATTCACTTCAGCACTACCCCTCCTGCGAGCTGGACGACGCACTACGGACGGCAGCGGGCGCGGAGGGATGATGTCAGTGGTGCATGGCAGTCATGCATCTCCCCGCGCTCCTGTGAGCTACGGCACAGATTACAACTCGGACGAGAAGATACATGACGATTCGCGATCGCGTTTGATCGAATTCGGAACGGTCTTTTATGACCGATTGGACGCAATCCCGTTTGTCACGTGACACGGGTTTGCCCTGATCACGAGGGCAGAGGAAGATCAGGCCGCGAAGCTATTACCGAGCACACCCAGGACAGCGTCGGTCAACCGGATGGGGTCGATGGGGTGCGGCACCGCCGCTTCCGCGCGCGACCAATTCGCCAGCCAAGCATCATCGGGCCGACCGGTCAGCACGACAATCGGTGGGCAGTCGGCGATTTCGTCCTTGAGCTGCTTGGCCAGGCCGAGACCGCCCTCCGGGGCCGACTCGCCGTCGAGGATCAGCAGATCCAGTCCACCGGCGTCCATGCGCTCGAGGACCACCGGGCCCGTGGCCACCTCGACATAGTCGATGGGCGGCAGATCGGGGTGCGGCCGTCTGCCCAGCGCCAGCATGATCTGGCTCCGGGTATCGGCATCACTGCTGTAAACGAGGACCCGCACAGCGGCGGGACGTTTGGCATCGGCCACGTTCCGCATGCTACGTCGCAGATGGGGCGGTGCGGGGCAGCTTCGCGAGAAGTCCGTGTACGCGTCGCGGAATCGCCTGTCGCGCAATGTGTCGATGCCCGGTTGTTCGTAATCCGAGACCGGTACGATCCCGCGAATGAGGGGAGACGTCACGCAACGCCTCATCGAAACCGACGTATGGACCGACGAGTTGGTGGGGCGAGCCGGGATTCCGGTCTTCGATGTGCCACTGGTGAGCGTCGGCAGCGGGCTGGGATCGTTCACCCTGTTCGACACCTTGCGGATCTACGGGGTGCCCGGGGCGGCGATGGCGGTGCTCGGGCCACAGGACGTGCCGTGGGGGTCGTACGAATACCTGACTCGGGTGTCGCAGATTCCGCGCGGGGAACGGCTGCGCAGCGATTCGGGCGGAACGCCGGACAATATCTGGGGATTTCCGTCCTATGCCCTGCGCGAGGCGATAGCTGAAAAGTCGCTATCAGCTGTGTGGAATGTGCTGGTGGAGCCCGTTCTCGCCGAGTATCACACGCCTCGGGCAGGACAGGTCCTCGTGGCGCTGGAGCGCGAATTCCAGCGGGTCGAATACGCGCGATCCTTGCACAAAGGGCAGGTTCGCATGGTGCGCAAACGGAACGGCGGCGGGTATTTCACGATTCTCACGCCGCCCGAAGGAGCGGCGGCGACCAAGCGAATCGCGTTTCGCAGCAGTCATGTTCACATCGCCGTCGGGTACCCAGGGCTGCGGCTGCTGCCGGATCTGCAGGAGTACCGCGAGCGGTATCGCGATCCGACGCGGGTGGTGAACGCCTACGAGCCGCACGAGCACGTGTACGAGGCGTTGCAGCGGCGACCGGGGACGGTCATGGTGCGCGGCAGCGGGATAGTAGCCAGTCGTGTGCTGCAACGGCTGATCGACGACCGGGATCGGCTGCGGCTCAACACCCAGGTCCTGCATCTGTTCCGGACCTATGTGGCGGGACCACAAGGGGAGAGCGTGTTCGCGCGGCGGGCGGGAGCGAACGGGTGGGCGTATCAAGCCTTCAACTTTCCCAAGGCGAGCTTCGGCGGCCAGATCAAGCAGCGGCTGGGGAAGCTCGAAGGGCGGGAGCGGGCGGAGGCGCTGAAGACGCTGGGCGGGACCACGACGCCGCGGCGCAAGCGGTGGGAGGAACAGCTGGCGCGGGGGCGGGCGCAGGGCTGGTATCAGATCCTGGTGGGGTCGGCGCGGAATCTGCGGCCCGATCGCACCAGGCCCGGGGTGGTGACGACGGTGGCGCCCGAGCCGGGCGGGCCGAGCAGCTTCGCGTCGACCGACCGGCCGGTTGACGTGCACGCCGATTACATCATCGACTGCACCGGGCTCGAAGCCGACATCCGGGAGCATCGGCTGCTCGCCGACCTGCTCGATCACACCGGGGCGCGGTGCAATCCGCTCGAGCGGCTGGATGTGGATCGGACCTTCGAGCTGTTCGGGACCCGCAGCGGGGCCGGGCGGGTCTACGCCTCGGGCAGCGCGACGCTGGGCGGGTATTTCGCTCCCGTGGACTCGTTCGCCGGATTGCAGTACGCGGCCCTGCAGATCGCCGATGACCTGGCGGCGAACGGGTTCTGCCGGCGGCTGGATGCGCTGCGGTCGCTGACGCAGTGGTGGCTGTGGGTCACCGACCGGAAGATTCCGGCATGACGCCGACGCTGTGGGGGCGGATTCAGACTCGCGTGATCGTGCTCGGGGTGATCGGGGCGGTGATCACGCTACTGATCACCCCGCTGCTGCCGATGGGGAGGCTGTCGCTGGAGCAGGGTTACCGGGTCACGCTGACCATATTGGCGGCGGTCATCCTGCTCGGAGTCGGGTGGGAGCTGGCGTATCACGGTCTGCAGCAGTTCCGGTGGGACAAGGACTGGCCGACCGTGTTCGGGCTGGTGACCATTGCGAACGAGGGACTGCTGCTGTGGTTGCTGGTGCGGTACACCTCAGCGGTCGTGCCCCGGGATTTGCGGCCGTCCGCGCCGGCGTTCGGCATCGATTTCACCCTGACCTGGCTTGTGTACTGGGGATTCGTCAACGGTCCGATCCGGGTGGTGCTGCCGCGCTGGCGATATACCGGGGGCCGGGTGCTATGACCGCGCGGGTCGAGGTGGTGCCGGGCCGCCACCTGGTGGCCTGCGTCGACGGGGTGGTCGTGGTAGTCGCGCACCGGGATTCGAGTGTGATCACCGCGGCGTCCGAGGCTATTGCCGTGCTGGACAAGGTGTTGGAGATGGTGGCGGAGGCGTCGTCGCGGGAGACTCGGCGCACCGGGCGCACCTTCGCGCGGCTGGCGAGCACGTGGCTCATGGGTCGCACGGACGAGGAGCAGGTCGAATTCGGGGTGCTCACACCGGGAAAGCGGGGGCTGGCGGTCTTTCTGCACGGGCGGGTCACCGCGATGCTCGAGGGGATGGATGACCGGGAGGTGTTGCACGGCCGCGATGCCGGATTCAGTGTCGATCGGGTGGTGAGTCCCGCGCCGGGGCGGGCGGCGGCGGTCTTCGTCGACGACGGCGAACCGCGGACGAGCCTGCCCCGGGAGAGCGTGTGGTCGCTGCGCGACGGGCGGGTGCCAGGTTCGGGAGCGGTGATGTGGTTGGGAGAGAAGGCGAATACACCCGAGGCCGAGATCGGAACCGGAGGCCGGGGCCCGGTTCCGCGCGATTCCGGCAGCGCGCGCACCATCGCACCCACTGCCATTCCCGCAGGAATCGAGACCGCTCCCACCGGTGTCGTCGTGCACGGATTCACCTGCGCTCGCGGACATCTCAACGACCCGCGCGTGTCCTTCTGCGTCGTGTGCGGCATTCGCATGGAACAGCTGACCTGTGTCCTCGCCCCCGGGATCCGCCCGCCGCTGGGCGTTCTGCTGCTCGACGACGGCACCTCCTATGTCCTCGACAGCGATCTCGTGATCGGCCGCGAGCCCGCCCGCTCACCGCAGGTGCGGCGTGGCGCCCAAGCCATCCGAATCCCCGACGCCACCGGCGGCATGTCCCGCGTCCACGCCGAGATCCGCCTCGTGGACTGGGATGTCCTGGTCATGGATCGCGGGTCCGCCAATGGCACGCACATCCGCCCGCCCGGCCGCCCCGACTGGATCCGCGCCGCACCCGGCCACCCCACCGTCCTGGCGCCCGGCAGCCAGTTGCTGCTCGGTGGACGGGTGTTCACCTTCGACTCGCCGCACGGACGCTGACGGCGGAGGTTGGATCGATCCGGTCGGATGTGGGGATAGCGTCACAGGGAGCTGACGAGCGAAGGAGCACGTGTGACTGCCGAATCCGTTGATGTCGTTGTGATCGGGATGGGGCCCGGAGGCGAAGACGTGGCCACGCGGGTGGCGCGGGGCGGGCTCGCCGTGGTCGGGGTCGAGGGGCGATTGGTGGGCGGCGAGTGCCCGTATTACGCGTGTGTGCCGACCAAGATGATGGTTCGGGCGGCGGGGGTGCTGGCCGAGGCTCGGCGGGTGCGGGGGCTCGCGGGGTCGGCCACGGTGCAGGCGGATTGGCGGCCGGTCGCCGCGCGGATCCGGGACGAGGCCACCGACGATTGGGACGACCGGGCGGCGGTGGAGCGGTTCGAGAAGGCCGGTGGGCGGTTCGTGCGCGGGTGGGGGCGGATCAGTGCGCCGGGTGAGGTGACTGTGGCGACCGATAGTGGAGAACGGGTGTTTCGAGCACGGCGGGGGATTGTGCTGAATCCGGGGACGGAACCGGCTGTTCCGCCGCTCGACGGGCTGGCGGGAACGCCGTTCTGGACGAACCGGGAGGCGGTGCCGGCTACCGAGGTGCCCGAATCGCTCATCGTGCTGGGCGGGGGCCCGGTGGGGGCGGAGTTCGCGCAGATCTTCGCGCGCTTCGGGGCGCGGGTGACCGTGGTCGTGCCGCGGCGGCTGGTGCCGCAGGACGAGCCGGAGGCGGGGCAGCTGCTGGCGACGGTGTTCGCGGAGGAGGGGATCGAGGTCCGGAGCGGGGTTCGGGGAACGGCGGTGCGGCACGACGGGCGCGAGTTCGCGCTGACTCTCGACAATGGCGAGGTGCTGCGCGCCGAGCGGCTGCTGGTCGCGGCGGGGCGGCGAACCGAACTGGCGGGCTTGGGAATCGGGGCGGTCGGCTTGGACGAGTCGGCCAGGTCAATACCGGTGGACAACCGGCTGAGGGCGGCCGAAGGGGTGTGGGCGCTCGGTGACGTCACCGGGCAGGGGGCTTTCACTCACGTGTCCATGTATCAGGCGCGGATCGTGGCACAGGACATTCTCGGTAGCGGGGACGAGGTCGCGCGGTATCACGCCGTACCGCGGGTGACCTTCACCGATCCCGAGGTCGGGGCGGTCGGTATGACCGAGGAACAGGCCCGGGCGGCGGGGCTGACCGTGCGGGTCGGAATCACCGAAGTACCTGCGTCCACGCGGGGTTGGATCCACAAAGCGGGCAACGCCGGATTCATCAAACTGGTCGAGGACGTCGACCGCGGGGTGCTCGTCGGCGCGTGCTCCGCCGGGCCGCAGGGCGGCGAAGTCCTCAGCGCCCTGTCGGTAGCGGTCCACGCCCAGGTCCCGACCGCGACCCTGCGGGAGATGATCCTCGCCTACCCGACCTTCCACCGCGCCATCGAATCCGCGCTCGATGCCCTCGCGTCCGTTTAGGCATCGAATCGCAATCGTTGCTGTTCACACCCGCGTAACAGCGGCATCCTGGTAACCATCGATAGTCCTAGCTGGTTGGGCGGTGGGCACATGCGAATCTCGGAAATCCTGCGCCGGAAGGGCGGCGAAGTCGTCACGATTGCACCCGATGCAACCGTGCGCGAACTGCTCAGAATCCTGGCGGCACACAATGTCGGCGCGGTCATCGTCTCCCCGGACGGCACCGCCATGGCCGGCATCGTCTCCGAACGAGACATCGTCCGCCGCCTCTACCGCGACGGCGCACCCCTCCTGGACTCCCCGGTCTCCACCATCATGACCGCGGCGCTCCACACCTGCTCCCCGGACGACAACGTCGAAACCCTCAACGCCATCATGACCGAACACCGAATCCGCCACCTCCCCGTCCTCGAGGACGGCCGGATGATCGGCATAGTCAGCATCGGCGACGTGGTCAAAAGCCAGATCTCCGAACTCGAAACCGAACGCGAAGCCCTCGTCCGCTACCTCCACAGCTGACCGGCACCCGGCGTTCCGCACTCCGCTGGCCTGTGGATATTGCCCTACCCGAGTGGTGGTTTGTATCCCGGCGGGCTACCTACGGGGTCAAGGGCTTCTGGCGGGGGATCACGCGGCGGTGAGCGATGCGCCAGCCGTGGGGAGTGCGGTGGAGGGTGTCCTCGTAGGTGACGCTGGTGGTCGTGGCGTCGGTGTTGACCGCCAGGCCCTTGGAGATCGCGTGGGCCGTGTCGCGGTCCAGGGCTGTGACCACCACATTGGTGACATGGTGGGCTAGGGGGTTGGCGTCGCCCAGTTCGCGTGCCATGTCGCGGAGGGCTTCCACTCCGGGCACGGTGCCTGCGCCGAAAGCGGTCAGGTCGTAGGCGACGTCCTCGGTGAATACCTCGGTCCATCGGTCGAACTCGCCCGAATCGCTCAGATGTCCGTGCAGGGCGACCACTTCGTGGATCGCCAGTCTGTCCGCAACCGAATCCGTCATTCCCACACCAGATCACGAACCAGCGCGGTCGGCCACGGATTTTTCGCCGCGTTCGGCGGGCGGGTCGAGCCCGGGCCGATTGCTCGGGCTGTCGCCGGTGGGGTCAGTCGGTCCAGATGGAGAGGTACCAGAGGCCGTCGTCGCCGAGGTTGCATTCGTAGATGTCGTCGCCGGGGACGAGCTGGGTGCCGTCGGGGCGGGTGAAGGTGCCGGTTTCGCCGTCGGCGTCGCAGGCAGCCTCGGTGGGGTAGCCGCCGTCAACCTGCCACTCGGTGTCCTTGCCGGCGTGGGCGGTGCCCATCGCGGCGATCAGGCCGAGGGCAACCAGGGAGGTCGTTGCGAGCTTCTTCATATGTTGTTCCTTTTCACGAAAGAGCCCGGTCGAAGGTCTAGGTAAGACCGACTGGCCGGGCCGCCACACGATACTTCAGCACGCGGGTCCGACAAATCCGGCGGCGGTCGGACCGCTTGGGGCTCAGGACGTTCCGGTACCAGCTGCGCCTGCCGGGTGGCCGACCTAGTCTGGAGCGATGAGCGGCGACCTTGGTCAGCGGCTGCAATCGGTTCGGAAGCGGCGGGGGCTCACGCAGCGGGAGCTGGCCGCGAATTCGGCTGTCTCGGTGTCACTGATCCGGAAGATCGAGCAGGGGGAGCGGGACGACACTCGGATCGAGACGCTGCGGCGGTTGGCGGTGGCCCTGGGGTGCCCGCTGACCGCGCTCATCGGTGCCGCGCCCCGCGCTCCGGAGAGCAGGGACGGCGAGCTGTGGGCCGCCACCAGGCGAGCGATCGATGCGCCTCGGCCGGATGTAGCGGTGGAGCCGCACGCGGAAGAGGCTGTGGCCGAATCCCTTGCGGCGGCCGTGCGGCTCTACCACGACAACCGGTATGAGCTGCTGGCGCGAGTTCTGCCCGATCTGGTGGACGCGAGTGAGAGTGTCTCACCCGTGCTGCGGGCGCGGATTCTCCAGCTGACCGGATCGGTCATGGTGCAGACGCGACAATTGGGAACGGCGCGCAGAGTTCTCGATCACGCGCTGGCGGCGGCACAGGCGAGCGATGATCTACTCGATGCCGCGTCCGTTGTCGTCACGCTGTGCTGGCTACTCCTGGTGGAGCGGCGATTTCAGCAGGTCGATGACCTGGCGATCGACTGGGCCGACCGAATCGAGCCACGGATCTCGACCGCAACCGATCGCGAGCTCTCCACGTGGGGTTGGCTGCTGTTGCGTGGGTCGGCGGCGGCGATCCGCGACAACCGCCCCGACGACGCCGATGACATGATGCGGTTCGCACAGGCCGCCGCCGTGGCCGTCAAACGCGAACCCCGCGGCTACCAGGACTATTGGACGGTCTTCGGACCCGCCACCGTGGCCATGAAGCGCGTCGAGAACGCGGTCATCGATGACCGGCCCGACCTGGCACTGCGGTTGGCCCATGACGTGCCGACCGGCCTGCGGCCCACCTCCGACAATCGCAATCGGCACCTCCTCGACGTCGCTCGAGCCCACCTCGACCTCGCCCGGCCAGATCCGGCCCTGGACATCCTGATTCGGCTCTCCGGCGAGGCCCGCCCCTGGTTGATCGAGCAGCGGTTGGCCAAGGATCTCCTGGCCAGGCTGATCGGCAGACGCCGAACCCTCACCCCGGAGATGCGCGCCCTCGCCGACCTCATTCACCTCGAATACTGATCGCTTCGTGGCATTTCCGCGTTCGGACCCCGGAAAGTGCCATTGCCGCAGAATCTCCGCGGCCCGATCCTGATTCGGAATCCGCTGGAAGCACACTCGACGATCGAGAGGGCGAGCAATGAACCCCAGGGCTCTGGGATATCTCCGCGAAGACGTGTCCGGCTCACGACGGCAGTGGGATGAGCGGCGGATTCGGGCGTTGGCGGAACGGTTGGGGTATGACCTTCGGCGGACGGCGGTGTTCGGGCCGCATACCGATCGGCCGGTGCATCGGTTGGGGGTGCTGGTCGGGAATTTGGGGGTGGATGCGGTGATCGTGCCGAGTCTGGAGCATTTCGAGGGTGGGGAGGTGCCGGGGGAGTTGGTGCGGCGGGCGGATGTGATCATCGTCAGTCCGGAGGAGACGTTCGCGCGGTGGATCGTGCCGCCGGATGCGGTGGCCGACATGTGGTCCCGGTAGGCGGCATGCGGTGGACACGCCAGCACCCGTTTCGACGAATGAACGGTGGGTGAACCATGATCAATTGGTGCCGTGTCGTTCGATGGAAACAGGTGGTCGCGAAATTTGATGTCGAAAGCGAATAAGTCGGCGGCACAGCGGATCTCCGGCAGACCGAGGGGGCTGGTGTGAGACCCCAATTCTCGCGCAGCGTGTTTCTGCGCGGAGCTCTCGGAATCGCGGTCGCCGGTGTGGGTTTCGCGGGGGCCACACGGCTGCCCACCTCGGATGCGACACCCGATACCGGGTCCTCCGGAGCGAACGCCGGAGACCTGGGCAGCGCTTCCGGATCGAGCAGCGGGAGCGTCGACCCGAAATGGCGTGAGCTCAAAGGGAAACTGCGCGGGCGGGTCGTCCTGCCGGGGGACTACGGGTATCCGGGCGTGAAGGAGGTCTTCAATACTCGCTTCGACAACGAGATGCCCGAGGCGATCGTGCAGATCGCGGACGCCCAGGACGCCGCCGCCACCTTCGAGTTCGCGGCCGAGAACGACCTCCAGGTGGCGGCCCGCGCCGGCGGCCACTCGTACGCGGGAATGTCCACGGCGACCGGCACACTCGTCATCGACGTGCGGCGCATGCAGGGCATTCGCACCGAGGGCGGCACCGCGGTCATCGCGCCCGGCCACACCCTCTACGACATCTATCGCGAACTGGACCACGGCGGGCTGAGCCTGCCCTCCGGCATGTGCCCCGGCGTCGGCATCGCCGGTCTCACCCTGGGCGGCGGACTCGGCAACGAGTCCCGCGCCCACGGCCTCACCGGTGACCGGCTCACCGCCGCCACCGTGGTCCTGCCCGATGGCACCATCACCGAGGTCTCCGCCACCATCCGCCCGGATCTGTTCTGGGCCTTGCGAGGCGGTGGCCCGCACTTCGGCGTCGTCACCTCGTTCACCTTCGAGACCATCCCGGCGACGCCGAAAGACGTAGTGCGCCTGACCTTCCAGGGCGAGGAAGCCGCGATCGTCATCGCGGGCTGGCAGCAGTGGCTGCGCTCGGCCCCGCGTGAGCAGTGGGCCGATGTCAGCATCGATGCCGACGGCCAGGGTGGTATGCACTGCTGGATGCAGCTGGTCTGTCCCGCGGGTACCGGCGAAACCGCGACCGCCGAACTGGTCGACGCCATCGGCTTCGCCCCCAGCATCGTCGAACCCCGCACCCTGTCCCACCTGGAAGCGGTCCTCTACCTGGCGGGCGGCACCGCCGATCAGCCGCGCGCCGCCTTCACCAACGGCTCCGATATCGTCGCCGACCTCACCCCCGACACCATCGGACGTATCCTCGAGGTCGTCACCCGCTACTCCAGCGTCGGCGGTACCGGCTGGGTCCAGATCAACGCCCTCGACGGCGCGATCAGCGACCTGGCCCCCGACGCGACCGCGTTCCCCTGGCGCAACCACGCCGCTCTGGTCGAATGGGGTGCGTACGAACCCATCCCGCACGAATCAGCCCTGGCCTGGATCGCCGACGCGCACGCCATCATGGCTCCCGACTCCGTCGGCGCCTACATCAACTATCTCGAGCCGGGCGACCCACTGTCTCGCTACTACGGCACCAACTACCCCCGCCTGGCGAACCTCCGCGGTCTGGTGGACCCCGACAACCGCATCCGCTCGGTCCTGACCACCTGACCCCGCCCCTCGGGGCGGGGGAGCCCCCACTACTGGTCGAGGGCCTGGATGAGGGTGTCGAGGCCGGAACTGACCGATTCGCGCTGGGCGGGCGTCAGGGACTCCAGGGCGAGAGCGAAACGCTGGATGCGGGCCGAGGTGAGGCCGGTGACCAGGTTGTGGGCCGCCTCGGTGGCGGTCAGCAGCTGGGCCCGGCCGTCCTCGGGATCGGCGTCGCGGGTGAGGAATCCGCCCTTTTCCAGGCCCGTCACGATGCGAGACATCGTGGGGGCGCTGACCCGCTCGATCGAGGCCAGGTCGCCCAGGCGGAGCGGGCCCGAACGGGCGACCGTCGCGAGGGCGGACGCCGCGCCGGGGCTCAGCGCCCCGAGGTCGCCGGAGGTACGCAACAAGCGCAGCAGGCGGCCGATCGAGTGGTACAGCTCGGCGGCCTCGGTGAGCTGGTCGGGGTCGGCGACACCCATAGGCTCGGACAGCGTGATCTCCTCCGTCAGATTCCCTCGCGGGCGGCTTCACGCAATTCGGCCGCCTCGTCCGTGACAGTCGGGCTACCGGCGAACCAGGAGGCCGCCGCGCCGATCAGCATCATAATCGCGGCTCCCAGGAAGACCACGACCAGACCCGAGTGGAACGGGCCGGAGATCAAGTGCGGGAAGAACTCCTGACCGGTGAGCACGTCGCCGTGCACGCCCGGGTGGTCGAGAGTGCCGGTGGGGCCGAGCAATTCCTTGATCGGGTTGTAGCCGAGGAAGGCCGCGAACAGGCTGCCCACCGGCGGCATGTCCGAGATCGCCTCGGCGGCCGGCGCGGGCACGCCCTGCTCCTGCAGGCCCGAATTCATGGCGTCGGGCAGCGTATTCGACAGGCCGATGATCATCAGCGAGAAGAACAGGCCGATCGACAACGCCATACCGCCGTTGAACAGCGTGCCGCGCATACCGGAGGCCACACCGCGCTGCGCGGCGGGCACCGAGGACATCACCTCGGCGGTGTTCGGCGACGCGAACATGCCCGACCCGAGGCCGTTGAGGGCGATGACGAGCGCGAACACCCAGTAGTCGAAGTCGACCGGCAGCACGACGAGCAGCACGAAGGTCAGCGCGGTGATCAGCATGCCGGCGGTGGCGAACAACCGCGCGCCGTACCGGTCCGACAGCTTGCCCGAAACCGGGCCGGCGATGAGGAATCCGACGGTCAGCGGCAGCAGGTAGATGCCCGCCCACAGCGGCGTCTGCTCGAAGGAGAACCCGTGCAGCGGCAGCCAGATGCCCTGCAGCCAGATGATCAGCATGAATTGCAGACCGCCGCGGCCCAGCGAGGACATCAGCCCGGCGATATTGCCCAGCGCGAACGCCCGGTTCTTGAACAGCGACATATTGAACATCGGCTGCGCGACCTTGGATTCGATCACGCAGAACACGGCCAGCAGGACGATGCCGCCGATCACCGCGCCCAGCACCCACGGGTTGGTCCAGCCGGTCTTCGAATCCCCGTGCGGCTGAATGCCGTAGGTGATGCCGGTCAGCAGCGCGGTCAAGCCCAGCGCGAACGTGATGGTGCCCGGCAGGTCCAGTGATCCCGGATTGCGCTGGCCATTGTCGTGCAGCGAGCGGTACGACCAGATGGTGCCGATGATGCCGAACGGCACGCTCACCCAGAAGATGGCCTTCCAATCCCACTGCGCCAGTACGCCACCCATGAGCAGACCGAGGAAGGAACCGGCCACCGCCGCGACCTGATTGATCCCGAGCGCGAACCCGCGCTCGTCGGCCGGGAAGGCGTCGGTGAGGATCGCGCTGGCATTGGCCATCAGCATGGCGCCGCCGACGCCCTGGATCACGCGCCAGGCGATCAGCCATACCGCGCCGCCGCCGTGCGTGAACGGATCGAACGACAACGCGACGGCCGCGAGGCTGAACACCACGAACCCGTAGTTGTAGATCTTCACCCGCCCGACCATGTCGCCGAGCCGCCCGAACATGACCACCAGCACGGCCGAGGACAGCAGGAAGCCCATCATCAACCACAGCAGGTAGCTGACATTGGCCGGTTCCAGGGGGTTGAGCCCGATGCCGCGGAAGATGTCGGGCAGCGAGATCGTCACGATCGAGGAGTTGATGGTGACCATGAGCATGCCCAGCGTCGTATTCGACAGGGCCACCCACTTGTACCTGGGGTGATCGTGCTCGATCCGGAGTCGTCTCCGAATGGTCTGGACGTCACCGGCATCCAATCCGGTGGTAGGGGCCGCAGCCATCAGAGCCTCCCGCGAGTCTACGAACGAACTTCCCCAATATAGTTGCATGTTGCTAACTAATGAAATCGGGTTTGCCTCACTCAGTGGAATGCCTCGCGGCTGAAAACAGAGCATTGCATGGTTTTCGCGAACGGACGCGGCGGCGGGCGCCGGTTTCACGGAGGGGAATTGCCCTGCCTCGCAAACACTTTCGGCCACGGCATCCTTCCGCGGTCGCCCACCGTCGACCATCTGGTCGAAAGCGCCCTCGACCCGGCCTACTCCGGCGACGTCTGCCCACCGGGCAACTGGCCGGCCTTCGCGCCGCGCGGACGCGTACCCGAATCCGTCGAGCCTCGGACTCCGCGGGGAGCAACCGGAATGCACATCAAGCCGGCTTCTTCTGTGCGACAAGGATTCCCGCCCTGATCGCAGATCCGTCACCATCGATTCGGGCCGGTCGACACGCGTGTCGCAGCGCACCGGTTCGGCACGATTTGCAGTTACGCTGCTATTCGGGACCTGCGCCAACGGTATCGAGCTCGTACACCTTTTCGAGAACGAGAACAGGATCCGGTTATGCGACATGCGCTCATGGCCGCCGCGGCAGGAACAGCCGTGGCCGGTGTGACCCTGGCGAGCCTGTGGGCCTGGGGTGCCGATACGGTCCGGGCTCAGCCGCCCGGCGGGGACATGTCATCCGCGGGCGTGCATGTCGTGGCGTCGGTCGACACCGTCGAGGTGAATCCGCCCGGCAACCGGACACCGAACTTCCTGATGACGTTCTCCCATGCCGCGCAGATGTCGGGCAGCTACTCGGTCACCGTGGACGGTGGCCCGATCACGTCCGGTCAGGCCGTCGCGGGGTTCATCCTCGGCTGCGGGATCAGTGTGGCCGGCGGCGTCACCGTCGGTATCGAACCCAACCAAGGCTTGGCCGCCGCCATCGCCCCGTCGGTGACCCCCGGGAGCGTCTCCGTCAGCCCGCCGAGTGGGACGGTCGCGCCCAGCGCCTCGGTCACCCCGCCCGACATCAGTCTCGGACCCAGCGTGGGCGGGGCGCTGGGCGTAACGGAAGTCTTGACGGCCACCATGGGGCCCGGCCAGGTCACCACCACGACCACGGCGACCGCGGCCCTGGACAGCGCCACCGAGTGGCCGTACCAGATCGCGTTCAACAACGCCGCGTTGAACGTCGCCCAATGTGCTTCGCCGGTGTCGGCGGTCCCCTTCGTCACCACCACGGTCGCCACCTCGAAGGGTGTGGTGCAGACCACCGCCTACGGCGACCAGTTCACCTTCTGAACGCGGCCAGTCGCCCGGGCCGCCCTACGGCGAAGGCAGTTCCGGCCGGGGCTTTCCCGGGGCGACGGTGCGGGCGAGGATGCCGAGGGTGGCGCGGAGAGCGCTTTCGGGGATGACCGGGAAGATATCGGCGTCCTTGAATTCCTGGGGAACAGCGGACCAGTCGTAGTAGGACGTCACGAGGGTGCCCGCTTCGATGGGCTCGAGGAGATAGCCGTAGACGTGGCCCGGTTCGACTCGGCCGCGAACGGTCCAGGCGATCTGCTTGTCCTGTTCGAATGCGACGATTTCGACGGTCACGTCGTACAGCCCCAGCGGGTAGTCGTTGAGGGCCTCGCGGTCCATGTGGACGACGAAAGTGTCACCGGTGGCGTTGACGGGGTCTCCGCTGGCCGCCATCAGCATGCCGGAGCTGTCGATGGAGACATGACCTTGCGGATCGCTGAGGATGCTGAAGATGTCGGCCGCCGACGCGGCAACGGCCCGCTGCACTCGAAATTGTTCTGACACAACAGGATTCTACGCACGCGTACCGAGACGGCGCGACCCGGTGCACGCCCGATCCTGAAACCGCGGCCACGCGGGCTACAGTGGTGTCGCGACTGGCGTGACGTGGATCGGACCACGAGGAAGCGCGTATCGGAGCGTCGTCCGCCTGGGTGCTCCCGAACTCGAGTTCGGGAAGTAGGCCCCGTCATGGATCTTCGGTACGGCATGAATCCCCATCAGCGAGCCCGCGTGGTCGACCGCAGCGCCGAACACATTCGCGTGCTGCACGGTTCCGCGTCGCTGATCAACTATCTGGACCTGCTCAATGGCTGGCAGCTGGTCGCCGAGGCGCAGGCCGCGACCGGCCGGGTGGCGGCCACCTCGTTCAAGCACGTCTCACCCGCCGGGGCGGCGCTCGACGGGGAGCTCGACGAAACCCTGCGCGAGTCCTGGGGTTTGGGCGACACCGGCCTCGGATCGGTTGCCGCCGCCTACATTCGAGCTCGCGACGCCGATCCGCGCTCCTCGTACGGCGACATGATCGCGGTGTCCGCGCCCGTGGACGACGAGCTGGCCGACCTGCTGGGCGGTGGGGTGTCCGACGCCATCATCGCCGCCTGCCGCGAACACCGGATCACCCTCGCGCGCACCGAGCTCCGCATGTTCCACCACTGACACACCTGCCCCGGCCACCGGCACCTGACCGCGTCGCAACCGATGCCGCGGTCCGCGTGGCCGGGTCGGCAGGACCGGGGGGACGAACGACGGTAGGGGGAGCGTAGGAGATCGTGGGCTGGACGAAACTGGGCCGGACGAGCGTGAAATTGGGCTGTCGCGCCGGCGGATCCGTGTGGGGCGCACGTAACACCATGGCGAGCACGAACACGAATACGCCTGCGATGGCCAGCGCCGCCACCATGATCAGGGTGGATTCCCGCTTTCCCGGCTCCGCGGAGGGCGCTTGCCGTTGGGGGACGTTCCTCGTTCGACGGGCGGATGGTGCGCGCGGCGCCGCCGGGCGGTGAACCGGTTGGGCCTGATAGGACGCCACGCCCGCCTCGCGCAGCACCGTCGGCAGCGTGTGCTCGATCCTGTCGAGCATCGAACCCAGCACATCCGACTGCACGCGGTCGATCAACTCGCGGCGCTGCAGACCGGCGTGCAGTGCCCGGGCGGCCGCCGCGGACTCATCGGCGATCAACCCGAGGACGACCAACCCGACCGGGATCGGCCACAGGCGGTACCGGGTCGCCAACCGCCCGGACACCTCCAGGGCGATCGCACACTGATCGGTGAGCCGCACGTTCTCCCACCGCCCTGCGCCCCGGCTCGGCCGATCGATCATGCCCTTGCGCTCGATCGCGTCGGCATCTCCGGTGTCCAAGCAGATCCGTGACCAGTCACCCGATCCGTCCGCCCGCATCAACGCCACCAGCAGGTCACCCGTGTCGATGGGAGCCGGTGCCCTGGCGACCGCCGCGAGTCGCAGCGCGACGACCACCGTCGTATGGAAGCGGGCACCATCAAGTACGCCAGCCATGACTCATCTCCCCCGGCTGGGCCGAAAAACGGAGTACGTACCGCTCCGTTTGCGAGGAGAGTACAGCCTCCACAGTGTCCTGTCAGGCGATCGCCGACGACCTCAGACACCACGAAATGCTTTGTCGCCGACTCGATCCGGGTCCGTGATATGGGAGAGGAACAGGCGCGCGGCGGGGGTGGGGGTGCGGGTGGTGACCGCGTGCCACGGGCGGGTGAGGGGGGTTCCCTCGACGGGGAGGATCTCCAGGCGGCCGGTGGCGAGGTCGGCGGCGACGGCGTCGGAGTGGATGAGGGTGATGCCGAGACCCTCGCGCGCGGCGGCCAGGGCGGCGCCGTGGGTGCCGAGAGTCAGTGTGGGCGGGTGGATTTGGAGGCGGTCGAAGAGGGCGAGGGTGGTGTCTCGGGTGCCCGAACCTTTGCCGCGCAGGAGCCAGGTGGCGTCACAGGGGTCGGGCCAGCGGGAGGGCGCGCCGACGACGACGAGTTGGCAGGGGCGGCGGGCGCGGGTGATGAGGCCGGTGTCGCGAGGCGGGCGACCGGCGACCACGAGGTCGGTTTCGTGGTGGGTGAGTTCGAGGAAGAGGACGTCACGGGGGTGGATCGACAGACCCAATTCGATATCGGGATACCGGGTTCGGAACGACGCCAGCAGGTGGAGCAGGACGTATTCGCCCGCGGTGGCGACGACGCCGATGCGCAGCCGGCCGGTCTCGGCTTCCCGGACGGCGGCGTGCGCCTCCTTCATCAGACCGAGGATGGTGCGGCAGTAATCCGCGTACACCCGCCCGGCTTCGGTGAGCGCGATGCCGCGCCCGGATTTGGTCACGAGTTTCGCGCCGAGTTGTTTCTCGATGTGTGCTACGGCCGCGGAGGCGGCGGCCTCGGTGATGTGCAACTGGGCGGCGGCGCGGCGAATGCTGGAGTGCTTGGCAACGGCGAGAAAGGTTTCCATGCGCACCGCGCTCACCGTACCCATACTCAACGGTAGCAAACCCGACGAAAAGGTTGAGCGAGAACAGAAACAATCGAATTGTTTGTCGTTAACGGGCCCGTCATCCTGGGAATCGCAAGTGACCCAACCCGGTTCGCAGGAGGAAAGATGGCCGGATCTGACGATGATCAGCGCAGCCGGTGGGATCCGGGCGTGCAGTCGTACGCGTCGATGGGATACTACAACCCGGACTACGAGCCGAAGGACACCGACGTCCTCGCGGTCTTCCGGGTGACACCCCAGGACGGCGTCGACCCGATCGAGGCGTCGGCGGCCGTCGCCGGTGAATCCTCCACCGCCACTTGGACAGTCGTCTGGACCGACCGTCTCACCGCGCACAACCGGTACCAGGCCAAGTGCTACCGCGTCGAGGAGGTGCCGGGTCGCCCGGGCGAGTACTTCGCCTACGTCGCCTACGATCTGGACCTCTTCGAGGAGGGATCCATCACGAACCTCACGTCCTCGGTGATCGGCAATGTATTCGGTTTCAAACCGCTGAAGGCATTGCGACTGGAGGATATGCGTATTCCCGTGGCGTATGTCAAGACCTTCCAGGGACCGCCGCACGGAATCGTGATGGAGCGCGAGTATCTCAACAAATACGGCCGCCCCCTGCTGGGTGCGACGGTGAAACCGAAACTCGGGCTCTCCGCGCGCAACTACGGCCGTGTGGTGTACGAGGCCTGCAAGGGCGGACTCGATTTCACCAAGGACGACGAGAACATCAACTCGCAGCCGTTCATGCGCTGGCGTGACCGCTACCTGTTCGCCATGGAGGGCGTCAACCGCGCCATCGCCGAAACCGGTGAATTGAAGGGCCATTACCTCAATGTCACCGCCGCCACCATGGAGGACATGTACGAGCGCGCGGAGTTCGCGAAATCGCTCGGCAGCTGCATCATCATGATCGACCTGACGGTCGGCTATACCGCCATGCAGTCCATCTCGAAGTGGGCGCGCACCAACGGCATGCTGCTGCATCTGCACCGGGCCGGGCACTCCACCTTCACCCGCCAGAAGACGCACGGCGTCAGCTTCCGGGTCCTGGCCAAGTGGTGCCGGCTGATCGGCGTCGATCACCTGCACGCGGGCACGGTCATCGGCAAGCTCGAGGGCGACCCGCACACCGTGCGCGGCTTCTACGACACCCTGCGCGACAACCACATCCCCACGAACCCGGTCAACGGCATCTTCTTCGACCAGGACTGGGCCAGCCTGCCCGGCGTCATGCCGGTCGCCTCCGGAGGCATCCACGCCGGCCAGATGCACCAGCTGCTGGACCTGTTCGGCGACGACGCCATCCTGCAGTTCGGCGGCGGCACCATCGGCCACCCGATGGGCATCGCCGCGGGCGCGGAGGCCAACCGGGTCGCGCTCGAAGCGGTGGTCAAGGCACGCAACGAGGGTCGCGATCTGCTCAAGGAGGGCCCGGACGTGCTGCGCCGCTCCGCCGAGAGCTGCCGCCCGCTCGAGGTCGCCCTGCAGACCTGGGGTGACGTCACCTTCGAATACACCTCCACCGACGCCCCCGACGCCGTCCCCACGGCCTCCCGCTGAAAGTCGAGCCACCATGCATCTGCGCCAAGGCACCTTCTCGCACCTGCCGGACTTCGACGACACCGAGATCGCCGCCCAGGTCCGCTACGCCCTGCTCAACAACTGGCCGGTGTCGATCGAGTACACCGACGATCCGCACCCGCGCAACAACTACTGGGAGATGTGGGGCCTGCCCCTGTTCGATCTGGACGAGCCCGACGGTGTGCTCGCCGAGATCAACGCCTGCCGGGCCACGTTCCCGCGCCACTACATTCGCGTCAACGCCTACGACGCCTCCTACGGCCGCCAGACCACGGCGCTGAGCTTCATCGTGCAGCGCCCGGCCGACGAACCCGGTTTCCGCCTCGACCGCACCGAGGGCGCGGACCGCAGCCAGCGCTACGGCTTCCACGCCTACTCGTCGGATCAGCGCTCCGGCCAAAGATACGGCGGCTGAACACCTTTCGGATCAGGAGGTTATCGTGAGCTCGGAACACCCCGCGGCATCGGACGGTCGGCAGCCTGCAGCCGGCCGCCCGGCGGGCGGGTTCCAGATGCATCGGCCCGGGGCCACGAGCCCCGGCCCGCTGCGCGGTCCGGCCGCCGACGCGTCTCCCCGACCAGAGGACACCGTGGCGGCCGGCCACCTACTGGAACCGCTGGCCGACGACGCCGTCCTGGATCTGTCGACCGACGTCGCGGGCAAGGACGTCGAGGACACCCTCACCCGCCTGGACGCCGAACTGGTGGGCCTGGCCAATGTCAAACGCCGGGTGCGCGAGATCGCGGCCCTGCTGCTCATCGATCGGGCCCGCCAGCGCTTCGGCCTGCAGGCCACCCGCCCGACCATGCACATGAGCTTCACCGGCGGCCCCGGCACCGGCAAGACCACCGTGGCGCTGCGCATGGCCGAGATGCTGCACGCCCTCGGGTACATCCGGAAACCCAAGGTGCACACCGTCACCCGCGACGACCTGGTCGGCCAGTTCATCGGCCACACCGCGCCCAAGACCAAGGA
Source organism: Nocardia sp. CA-145437 (assembly GCF_050956485.1). Taxonomy (NCBI): domain Bacteria; kingdom Bacillati; phylum Actinomycetota; class Actinomycetes; order Mycobacteriales; family Nocardiaceae; genus Nocardia; species Nocardia sp. CA-145437. Next base: position 3,758,597 of record NZ_CP191204.1, read on the forward strand.
GGCGCTGGCCAAGGCCGCCGGGGGAGTGCTGTTCATCGACGAGGCCTACTACCTGTTCCGCCCCGAGAACGAGCGCGACTACGGGCAGGAGGTCATCGAGATCCTGTTGCAGGAGATGGAGAACGAGCGCACCAGCCTGGTGGTCATCTTCGCCGGCTATCCGGACCGGATGGACACCTTCTTCTCCGCCAACCCCGGCCTGTCCTCGCGGGTGGCCCACCACATCGAGTTCCCCGACTACACCCACGACGAGCTGATGGCCATCGGCGAGCTCATGGTGCGCCAGGAGAACTTCCGCTTCGATCCCGAAGCCGCGCAATCCTTCTCGCGCTACCTGGAGCTGCGCATGGCCCGCCCCCGCTTCGCCAATGCCCGCAGCGTGCGCAATGCCCTCGACCGCTGCCGGCTGCGGCAGGCCAAACGCCTGGTCGAACTGCATCGGCCGGTCGGCCGCACCGATCTGATCACCCTGACGGACAGCGACGTCCTCGGCAGCAGTGTGTTCACGGACGCCCTCGCCGACGAGGGGGCATCTCCATGAGGGAATGAGAGGGACTGTGCCCGAAGGATTGAAGACCCTGACCCGGTACACCATCGAGCAGGAGCACAAGCATCCCGGCTCCTCCGGGGAGTTCTCGGCGCTGCTGAACGTGCTCGCCACCGCAACCAAGATCATCGCGAATCAGGTGACCCGGGGCGCCATCGTCGGCTCCCTGGGCGCCTCCGATGCCGGCCACCTGCCGGTCACGGTGCATCGCAAGATGGATGCCATCGCCAACGACATCATGGTGTCGGAAAGCCAGTGGACCGGACCGCTGGCCGCCCTGGTGTCGGAGCAGATGCGCGAATGCCATCAGGTGCCCACCGAGATCCGGCGCGGCAAGTACCTGCTCGCCTTCGACCCGCTCGACGGGTCGAGCAATATCGACGTGAACCTGCCGGTCGGCACGATTTTCAGCGTGCTGCGCGCACCCGAGGACGGGCGCGTCCCGGCCGGGCACGACTTCCTGCAACCGGGCGTGCAGCAGGTCTGCGCGGGCTTCACGCTGTACGGGCCCGCGACCATGCTGGTGCTGACCACCGGCAACGGCGTGGACGGGTTCACCCTCGACCGCGAGGTCGGCGCGTTCGTGCTCACCCACCCGCGCATGCGCATCCCGGACGACACCTCCGGATTCGCGATCAACGCCGCCAACGAACGGTTCTGGGAGCGCCCGGTGCGCCGCTACGTCCACGAATGCCTCGAAGGCGTGGACGGGCCGCGCGGGCGCGACTTCAATATGCGCTGGGTCGCCTCTCTGGTGGCCGACACCTTCCACATCCTCACCCGCGGCGGGCTCTACATGTATCCGCGCGACACCCGCAATCCCGAACGGCCGGGCCGGGTCTCGCTGCTGTACGGGGCCAATCCGATCGCCTTCGTGGTCGAGCAGGCCGGGGGAGCTGCCTCCACCGGGCACGAACGCGTGCTGGACGTACGGCCCGAGGAACTGCATCAGCGGGTGCCGTTCATCTTCGGCTCCCGCAACGAGGTCGAGCGGATCGAGCGCTATCACCGCGAACCGGAGGAGGGGCCCAGCTTCGACGCCTCGCTCTTCGGTTCCCGCTCACTGTTCCGCGCGGCCCGTCATTGAACGGCCGGGCGCGCGAAACCTGCTGTCCGGCAATCGAGGAGGTGCCATGTCGGTCAAACATCCCGTGGTCGCGATCACCGGGTCGTCCGGTGCGGGGACGACCAGCGTCACGCGAACCTTCCAGGAGATATTCCGCCGCGAGGGAATCAACGCGGCCATCGTGGAAGGGGATTCGTTCCATCGCTACGACCGCAACGAGATGAAACTGGCCATGGCCGAGGCCGAACAGCAGCGCAATCTCACGTTCTCGCATTTCGGGCCGGAGGCGAATCTGCTGCCCGAACTCGAGACGCTGTTCCGCGATTACGGGGAAACCGGCGTCGGGGCGGTACGCCGCTATCTGCACGACGACGAGGAGGCCAAACCCTACGGGCAGCCCGCGGGCACCTTCACGCCGTGGGTGGAGCTGCCACCGGGCAGCGACCTGTTGTTCTACGAGGGCCTGCACGGGGCCGCGGTCGGCGAGGACGTCGATGTCGGGCGGTACACCGACCTGCTGGTGGGCGTGGTGCCGATCATCAATCTGGAGTGGATTCAGAAGGTGCACCGCGACAAGACCGAACGCGGCTACTCCAGCGAGGCCATCATCGACACCATTCTGCGGCGCATGCCCGACTACGTGAAACACATCTGCCCGCAGTTCTCGCGGACCTATGTGAACTTCCAGCGGGTGCCGACGGTCGACACCTCGAATCCCTTCACCGCCCGGACGATTCCGACCGCGGACGAGAGTTTCGTGGTGATCCGCTTCGCCGACCCGAAGGTGATCGACTTCCCGTATCTGCTGTCCATGCTGCACGACTCGTTCATGTCGCGGCCCAACAGCATCGTGGTGCCGGGCGGGAAGATGGATCTGGCCATGCAGCTCATCTTCACGCCGCTGATCCTGCGGCTCATGGACAAGCGGCCCAAGCGGCTGCGCTGAGAATATCCGCGCCTCAACGAGAATGGCGGCCGCCCCGATTGTGGGGCGACCGCCATGTCGGTTGTCGGAAGACTATAGGTTCGCGGCGACGTGCTTGGCCGTGCGCTTGACCTGGAACGCCGAGATGACCTCGAAGATGCCGATCACGATCAGCCAGCAGCCGACCACGACGACCAGAGTGGTGATGGAGCGGAACGGCTCCACGATCAGTAGGCCGCCACCGACGATCAGCAGGATGCCGAACAGGATCTGCCAGCCCCGGCCCGGAACCGCGGAGTCCGACATCGCGGCCACCAGCACCGCGGTGCCGCGGAAGATCCAGGTGATACCGATCCACAACGCCAGCAGGCCGATCGCCTGGAACTCGTTGCGGAAGCAGAAGAAGCCCAGGATGAACGACAGGATGGCGGTGATGAACGACAGCACCCGCATCCAGGCGCTGACATGCAGACCGAACGCCGCGATCAGCTGGAAGACGCCGGAGACGAGCAGGTAGATACCGAACAGGACACCGGCGACCACCAGGGTCGGTCCGGGCCACACCAGGATCAGGATGCCCAGCACCACCGAGAGAATGCCGGTGACCAGGATCGACTGCCACGCGCTGCGGGCCAGTGCTTGGACCGGCCCCTCGAAAACTCCCTCTTTGCTGGTTGTCATGTTGTGCAGAATATGACCAGTTCGCCGCATTTGCGGTCAATTAGCCATGTGTTGCCTGGCTGTGACCTGCCCGTGTCGCGCGGTTCAGCTCTCGTCTATCGCCCGTCGGACCGTGCGCCGCACCCAGCGGATGTCGGCTCGCCAGGTGTAGGAGGCCACCAGCAGCGACCCAGCGACGGCGGCGTTGAGCATGTAGGCGCCGTCGACCACCACCGCGACCAGGCCGCCGATGAGCGCGCCCGTACCGAACGAAAAGTATTGCGTCGCATAGCCCAGCCAGTCGCGGACGCTGCCGCCGCCGAAGGCGTGCCGCTCGATGCCCTGTGCGAGTTTCACCATCGTGCCGGTGACGTAACTGACCGGGATCGACACCTCGCCGTTCTTCACGAACGAGGTGTTCAGCGCGCCCATGCCGAAGGCGACGAAAAGAATGGGGACCAGGCCGATGCCGCGCTCGTCGAGTATGTTGTCGACGATGGCCGCGCACGCCAACGCGACGGTGGTGAGCATGGTCGCGCCGTGCGGGTGATTGGTCCACCAGTACCGCCGGCAGATCGAGGCGACGAAGACTCCGGCCAGGAAGCAGGCGATGATCGAGGCCGCGCCCACGGCCAGGGTGTAGTCGCCGGCGAAGTTGCCGAGAATCGCGCGTTCGGTATTGCCGGTCATGAAGGTGACGAAGTAGCCCTCGGAGTGGGCGTAGGCGGCCGCGCCGATGAATCCGGCGAGCACCGACAGCACAGCGGACAGCCGCATCTCGAGGTCCCAGAAGGGGGCGTGGGTTCGATTGCTGGTGGCGGTCACAGCAACAGGTTAGCAATCGGAATCAGCGCGACAGGGAGGCTGGAAATCTGGGTGCTGACGACGCCACCGGTCGTGGGGTACAGTGCCTATGTTAACCGGAATTCGCATCCGGATCGTCCGCTGGGAACAGGGAGAAGTCATGACTTCCGCCGTCATCGTCGACGCCATTCGCACCCCGTCCGGAAAGGGGAAAGTCGGTGGCGGCCTGTCCGAAGTCCATCCGGCCACCCTGCTCGCGGGAGTACTGGGCAGCCTGATCGAGCGCACCGGAATCGACCCCGCGCTCGTCGACGATGTGATCGGCGGTTGCGTCACCCAGAGTGGTGAGCAGGCGTTCAATATCTCCCGCACCGCGGTGCTCGCGGCCGGCTTCCCGGAAGCGGTGCCCGCCACGACGGTGGACCGACAGTGCGGATCCTCACAGCAGGCCGCCCATTTCGCCGCCCAGGGCGTCATCGCCGGGGCCTATGACATCGCCATCGCGTGCGGCGTCGAGTCCATGTCGCGGGTGCCCATGTTCTCCAATGCCCAGGGCCAGGACGCCAACCGTGGCCCGATCGCGCACCGCTACCCGGACGGCCTGGTGCAGCAGGGCATCGCGGCCGAGGTGCTGGCCGCGCGCTGGAAGCTCGACCGGACCGCCCTCGACGAGTTCGCCGCCCGCTCGCACCGATCGGCCGCCGCCACCGCCGCGGCCGGGGGCTTCGACAACGAACTGGTGCCGGCGGGCACGATCAGCGCCGACGAGACCATTCGGGCCACCACCACCGTCGATGGCCTGGCCGGACTGAAGCCCGCCTTCACCGACGCCGAATTCAAGGCCCGCTTCCCGGAGATCGAATGGTCGATCACCCCGGGCAACTCCTCGCCGCTGACCGACGGCGCCTCCGCCGCGCTCATCATGAGCGAGGAGAAGGCCGCCCAGCTCGGCCTGAAGCCCCGCGCCCGCTTCCACTCCTTCGCCGTCACCGGCGACGACCCGCTGCTCATGCTCACCGCCGTCATCCCCGCCACCCGCAAGGTGCTGGCTCGCGCCGGGCTGTCCATCGACGATATCGACGTCTACGAGGTGAACGAGGCCTTCGCGCCGGTGCCGCTGGTGTGGGCGCGGGAGCTCGGCGCCGACCCGGCCAAGCTCAACCCGCGCGGCGGCGCGATCGCCCTGGGCCACCCGCTCGGCGCGTCCGGCGGCCGCATCCTGGCCACCATGCTCAACCACCTCGAGCAGACCGGCGGTCGCCACGGCCTGATGACCATGTGCGAGGCCGGTGGCCTGGCCAACGCCACCATCATCGAACGCCTCTGACAATGCGCGCCTGACACGGGAACCCGCGCGGGACGCGATGGACGGCACGTCGGCGCACCCACTGGATCACGGCCCGCGTCGGTCCTCGGTCGTATGCTCTGGCCGTTGCGGTCGAGCGGGTTCTGGAGGCGTGGTGCGGGTTTCGTGGGATCAGGTGTTCGCCTGGCGAGTGCGGCGGCAGTTCGTGGATCAGCGGACCCCCTCGAACGCGGTGGCCGTGGCCGAACAGCTGTGCGGGGTGCAGGCACAGGTCACCTCGGCCGCGGAAACAGCTGTGGCGCTGCGGCGTTCAACGGGGAAGCCCGGCGCGGTCGTCGACGCGCTGAGGGAGGGGACACTACTCAAGACCTGGGCCATGCGCGGGACGCTGCACGCCATGACGCCGGAGCAGGGCGCGGCCGCGCTCTCGCTCATGGCCTCGGCGCGGACCTGGGAGAAACCGGCGTGGACCAAGGCCTCCGGGGCGACGCCCGAGGATGTCGCCGCGCTGGTGAAGGCGGTCGGCGGGATTCTCGACGGGCAGGTGCTCACGCGGGACGAGCTGGTGTCGGCCCTGATCGCCGAACCGCGCTTCCAGCCGCTGGAGCAGCACCTCCGCTCGGGGTGGGGGTCGATGCTCAAGCCGCTGGCCTGGCAAGGGGCGCTCTGCTACGGCCCGGCGCGCGGCACCTCGGTCACCTTCACCAATCCCACGCACGTCGTGCCCGAGTGGGCCGGCATTCCGGAACCCGATGACGCCGCGCCCACGATCGTCCGCGCCTACCTCGGCACGCACGGCCCGGCGTCGCCGGAGATCTTCAATACCTGGCTGACCCGCGGATTCCTCAGCAAAACGACTGTGCGCCGCTGGTTCTCGGCACTGGGAAACGAACTGACGGAGATCGACGTCGAGGGCCGCCGCGGCTACTTCCTGACCGAGCACCTCGACGAGCTGGCGCAGACGAAGCCGACCTCCGCGGTTCATCTACTCGGCCAGTTCGACCAGTACGTGCTGGGCCCCGGCACCGGCGACACCGTGCTGCTGCCGGGCGACCATCGCGCCAAGGTCAGCCGCACCGCGGGCTGGATCTCGCCGCTGGTGCTCGTCGGCGGCCGGATCGCCGGCACGTGGGAGGCCGAGGACGGCACACTGGTCGTGTCCATGTTCGACGGCGCGCCCGTACCGACCGCCGAGATCGCCGCTCAGCTGCCGACGGTCGCCAAGGCCACCGGACACCAGCTCACGGGCGTCCGGGCCGCCTGACTCCGATAGTGGTGCGGTTCAGTTCGATTCGACGACCGGATCGACCCACACCCACCACCCGGTGTCGGCGATGGTGACGGCGATCGCGCGTCCGTCCATCTCGACCTCGGCGGTGCCGGGGCGATCGGCGCGACCATAGGCCCATCGCACGCCGCTCACGTTCGAGCCGTAGCCGAGCACGTAGACCGACCCGCGACTGCCCACCGCGATGAACTCGCCCGCGCCGACACTCATCCCGGCCCGCCATTCGCCGTCGTCGAGGATCAGCTCGTCGAGGTCGATCTCGGAACCGTCGCCGTTGGTGTCGACGAGCGCGAACGCGAACGCGCCGTTGCTCGCCAGCGCCAGCACGCGCGAATGCCGCGGATGCCAGCCGCCGACCGCCAGGACGGTCTCCGGGCTCGGCCGGGTGGACTCACTCGGTTCAGCGGGACGCACCGCCACCACCTTTCTTCCGCATGCCGCGGAAACCAGCTGAGAAACCAGGGCACCGCGGAGCAGGCGAGGACCGCCTGCGCGAGGTACCTGGTCGAATTGTCCGGGAGGCCCAGATCACGATCAAGCTGCCCCTCCGGATAGCACCAAGCCCGCGGAGATGACCAGCGCGACGACGTGCTTCCGGGCCCACCGGGTCCGGCGACTGTCAGGCCTGTCGAGATCCCCCCGAATCCGTTGTGCGCGAACCGCTTCGACAGCGCGCCACTCCACGGATTCCAGGGCACCTATCGGTTCGCGGCCCGTGGGTGCTCCCGCGCGTGGCACGGGCTGGACGCGATCATCAGCGGCCGGGCAGCAACGCGGGGGTGCGGGCGGCACCCCGGGGCCGGAGGGTTCATGCCTCAGCCACGAGCGGGCAGCAGGTCCGGGTCATGGGCACCCGGGCCCAACTGCAGGCGCAGGTCTTTCGAGGCGACGGGCTCACCGCATTCGGAGCAGGCGGGCTGGACGGTCATGGTGTGGCCGCAGCCGGTGTGCACGGCTTCGATCGGCGGACCGTCGGGGGCCGCCCATTCGTCACCCCATTGCCGCATGGCGGCGAGGATCGTCCACAGGGAGCGACCCTTGTCGGTGAGGCGGTAGTCGTAGCGGACCGGGTTGTCCTGATAGGGGGTCTTCTCCAGGACTCCTTGCTCGACCAGGTGTTCCAGGCGCTGGGTGAGCACATTGCGGGCGATGCCGAGGCGGGTGCGGAAGTCGTCGAAGCGGGTCACCCCGAACAGGGCGTCCCGCACGATCAGCAGCGTCCACCACTCGCCGACCACCTCCAGGCATTGGGCGATGGAGCAGTTCATGTCCTCGAAGCTGGTTCGCCGCATATCCCACAGCATAGTCGGTTGCTTGAAGAGACTCACTACCTTATGGTCAGTCGCATGATGCAACTCACTGGGTTCGATGCCCCGAGACATGGGGGAGAGCGATGAATGCCGTTGTCACACAGGAGGAGCGGCGGGCAGTCGATTCGCGGGTGGTGCTCGGCATCGTCGCGGTGGCGGTGCTGCTGTCCAGCCTGGACCTGTTCATCGTCAATGTGGCGCTGCCGCGGATAGCCGAGGATTTCTCGGGTGCGCGGATCTCCGGGCTCTCGTGGGTGCTCAACGCGTACGCGATCGTCTACGCGGCCCTGCTGGTGCCCGCGGGACGTCTCGGTGACCGCAACGGGCACAAGACGACCTTCCTGACCGGGCTCGGCGTCTTCGTGCTCGGATCGGCGTTGTGCGCGGTGGCCCCGAACACGGGAGCACTGGTCGCGTTCCGGGTGGTCCAGGCCGCCGGCGCGGCACTGCTCACCCCGTCCTCGCTCGGCCTGCTGCTGGCCGCGACACCGGCCGAGCGGCGGGCGACGGCGGTCCGACTGTGGGTCGCCTTCGGCGGTCTGGGCGCTGCGCTGGGCCCGGTGCTCGGCGGACTGCTCGTCGAACTGCATTGGCGCTGGGTGTTTCTGGTGAACGTGCCGCTGGGAATCATCGCCCTGCTGGTCGGCGTCCGGTTGCTGCCGCGACCCGCGGGCACGGGCGGCCCCCTGCCCGATGGGGTCGGCGCGCTCTCGCTGATCGCCTCGGTGGGTTCGCTGATCCTGGCCGTGGTGAAGGGACAGGACTGGGGCTGGGGATCCGCGGGAGTGCTCGGTGCGGTCGCGGCGACCATCGTCTTCGCGGCAGTCTTCGTGTTCTCTTCACGCCGCCACCACAGCCCCGTCGTCGATCCGGGCCTGCTGCGCGTCCCGAACTTCACTGTCGTGCTCGGCAATTCCCTGCTGTTCAACTTCGCCTTCGCGGGCATGCTGCTCTCGGCGGTGCTCTGGATGCAGAACGTCTGGGGCTGGTCCGCACTGAAGACCGGCCTCGGCATCGCCCCCGGCCCCCTGGTCGTGCCGGTCGTCGCGATCGCGGCGGGCCCCTTCATCGCGCGGGTCGGCGTCGGCCGAGTCCTCGCCCTCGGCGGAATGGCCTTCGCGGCCGGAATCATCTGGTGGGCCCAGGCCGTCGCCCTGCACGCCAACTACGCGACCGGGCTCCTCGCCGGGATGCTGCTGACCGGCCTCGGCGTCGGCCTGACCCTGCCCACCGGCACCGCCGCCGGCACCTCGGGCCTGCCGCCCCAGCAATTCGCGACCGGCTCGGCCGTCCTCACCATGGCCCGCCAGCTCGGAATGGCCGTAGGCGTAGCGGTTCTCGTGGCGGTCTTGGGTTCACCGCACGGCGGACCGGCAACCCTGGACGCCTTCCGCCACGGCTGGTACGTGATCGCCGCCGCGTCCGTCGCCGCGGGAGCATTGGGCCTGGCGGTACGAATGCCCAAGCCTGCCGCCACCTCCGGCTAGGCCCGCGACCGCGCGGTTTCGGAGAGGCCCGGGCCGGTGGCGCCGCCCGGGCGCTCCTCGCGGGGGAGGAGCAGTGGGCTGGCCAGGATCAGCAGGCCCACGACCGCGATGGCCGCGCGGGGGCTGGTGACGCTCGCGAGGAGTCCGCCGAGGGCACTGAGTCCGGCGATGGCGAGGCCGCTGCTGATCGACCACGCCGAGAGGGTGCGGGCGACAAGGTCTTTCGGTGTGTGTTCGAGGCGGTAGGTGGCCAGCACCGGGGTGTAGAGGCTCATATTGATGATGATCGCGAGCTCTACCACGATCACAGTCACGAGGCCGAGGACGCCGGGCTGGACGAAGACGAGGCCGATCAGCCAGATGGCGCGCAGGGTGCCGACCGTGCGGAGCACGCGGAACTGGCCATGGCGAGCCACCACCCGGGCCGCCAGGCGGGAGCCGATGAGGCCGCCGAGGCAGGGGGCGGCGAAGGCCAGGCCGTATTGCCAAGGGCTGAAGTGGAGTTCGCGGAGCAGGAGGACGGCGAGCAGGGGCTCGGTGGTCATGATCAGGCCGTTGACGAGAAGCTGGTTGAGATAGAGGGACCGGAGGCCGGGGTGGCTCAGCAGGTGCCGCCAGCCTTCCAGGAGGTCAGCGGTTCGGGGGGTGCTCACGGTTTTCTGGTGGGGGCGTTGCTCATTGCCGCCGATCGCGGTGACTGCGAAGGCCGACAGCAGGTAGCTGACCGCGTCGGCGATCACGGTGACGACCGGACCGAATACGCCGATCGCCGCGCCGCCCAGCGGGGGTCCGAGGGCGATGGAACTCCAGTTGGTCGATTCGAATCGTGCGTTGGCGACCAGCAGGTCGTCCGGGCGGACGAGGGACTTCAGGTATGCGCCACTCGCGGCGCCGAAGGCGATCTTGGCCGCGGCGACGACGGCCGAGACGACCAGCAACTGGGCGAAGCCGAGATGCCCGAGGGCGTAGGCGATCGGGATGCTCAGCATGATCGCGAATCGCAGCAGGTCCATCGCGATCATCACCGGGCGCTTGGGCTGGAACTCCACCCAGGGGCCGAGCGGCAGGGCGATCAGTGCGCCGACCGCGGGCCCGACGGCCGCCAGTGTGGAGACCTGAATGGGGCTGGCGTGCAATACGGTGACGGCGATCAGCGGGAGGGCGCCGAAGCCCAGGCCGGAGCCATAGGCGTTGACCGCGTAGGACGCCCACAGCCATCCGAACTCGCGGCCCAGTGCTCGTCTGGCCATCACGCTGCCTACCTCCCGAACAACTCACTGTTGACGGAGGTGATCCAATCAATCGAGGAAAGGCGAGATCAAACAACCGTTTTGTCGGCGAGCCACAACCGCGCGTTGTGGGAGTACGGTGTGCCCGTGGATCTCACCGGTGTGCGCACCTTCGTCGCGGTCGCGGACGCGGGCCAGTTCCAGGAAGCCGCCCACGCGTTATCGATCACCCAGCAGGCAGTTTCCAAACGCATTGCGGCGCTGGAGAAGTACTTGGATGTGCGCTTGTTCGCCCGGACCGCGCGCGGGGCCGAGCTGACCATCGACGGGCGGTCGTTCCTGCCGCACGCACGGGAACTGCTGCGGGTGGCCGACCGCGCCGACGCCTCGGTGCGGCCCGGCCGGCGCGCGTTGCGTGTGGATGTGGTGAACAGGCGCGTGGTCATGGCGTCGCTGCTCCAGGACTTCCATCGCGCTCACCCCGATATCGCGCTCGACATCGTCACCCTCGAAGGCGATGCCGAGGCCGCGATCGCGGCCGTCGAGGCGGGGACGATCGACGCCACCTTCCATGCCATCCGAGTACGGCAGCAGCTGCCCCGCGGGATCAGCACGGCCCGGGTCATCGACGAGCCGCACGAGCTGCTGGTCGGCCCGGGCCATCCTTTCGCCAACGCCCGGGCGGTGACGCCCGGGCAACTGGCCGGGCACCGCATCTGGATGCCCGGTCTGCCCACGCACGGCGAGGTCGCCGACTACTTCGCCGAACTCACCGAGACCTTCGGATTCACCATCGACCGGCTCGGCCTGGTCTTCTCGAAAGAGGCCCTGCTCGAGGAGATCGCCGACTCGGCGGACCTGGCGACCCTGGTCGGCCGAGGTACCCGATACCTGTGGCCGGACAGCTTCGACCTGCGGCGCATCCCCGTGCGCGGCCCCTCGCTGGTCTACCCGCTGTCCCTGATCTGGCGTACCGACAACGCGCATCCAGCGCTCCCCGAACTCCGGGGTCATCTCGACGCACGACGGACAGCCGAGCCCGAGGACGAGATCTGGCTGCCGACATGGGCGCAACGCATCCCGCGGCCTGTCGACTCACGGAACGCTGGACTGAGCCAGACCGACGAAGCGTGTCCCACTACCAGCGGCGCGGAAGCTGACTCTGCAGGTCCTCGAACATCACCGCGACTTTCACGGGGTCGGTGAGTACCAGCGCCTCGGTGTGCTGGTTCCAGCCGACGTACCGCCGGCCCGACCAATCCAGTCGCAGCTCCTCGATCACGGTGATCTGTTGCCAGTCCTTGTCGAAGTGGACGATGAGGTACACCGGAATGCCTGCACGGGCGTACAACTCACGCTTGATGCCGATATCGTCATCGATCGTGCTGTCGGATGTCACCTCCACAACCAGCAGCGTCTGGTCTGCGACCTGCCCCACGTCGTACGGTCCGCCGGAGCAATCCCGCAGGATCAGATCGGGATAGCGGGCCCGCAATCGACGGCGCGGGTCGCCATGATCGTTGTCGGCCAATCGCATCGGCGTATCGCCGTGCACTTCCCGGCAGGGCCCATCCGGGTCGATGGAGTACTCGAGTGCGGACCTCAGGCGGTGCACGACTCGATCGTGTACTGGGCTCTGGGCCATACATTCCAGCATCACACCGTCGTGGATCTCACCGAAGGCATCGGCGGGCCCGGCAAGAAACTCCTCGACCGTCACGAGTCGAGGCGGCTCCTGGCCAGGCTTTGACATGCCGACAGCGTACCCCCGGCGACGTCGCGAACCGGACCGTCCGCGCAGCGCGCGCTATGGTGCGCGAATGCGGACGGAGCGGGAGCAGCGGCTGATCGACACGGTGGCGTGGGTGCGGATCGAGGGCGGGAGGATTCTGTGCGCGCGGCCGAGCGGCAAGGACGTCTTCTATATCCCGGGCGGGAAACGCGAAGGGGACGAGACCGATCTGCAGACGCTCGTGCGCGAGATCCGCGAGGAGCTGACCGTGGAGATCGCCCCGGAGACGGTCGCTCACGTGGGCACCTACGAGGCTTTGATTCCCGACGCGGTCGTGCGCATGGCCTGCTATACGGCCGAATACTCCGGCGACATCGCGGTCAGCAGCGAGATCCAGGAGATCGCCTGGTTCAGCTACGCGGACCGGCCGCACGTGCCGCCCGTGGACCAGCTCCTTTTCGATGATCTGCATGCCGACGGGCTGCTCGCGCACGGCTGACCATTCCCGGCAACTAGAACATGTTGTTGACAGTGACCTACGGGTAGGCATCGAGAGACTGGTCCGAATGTAGAACATGTTCTAGTGTGGTGGGCACAACATTTCCAGTGTCGGAAAGTTCAGAGGAGCCCACCACACCATGCGTACCGAGATCTGCGATCGCCTCGGCATCGATGTGCCCATCTTCGCCTTCACCCACTGCCGGGACGTGGCCGCCGCGGTCAGCAATGCGGGCGGTCTCGGCGTGCTCGGTGCGGTCGGGTTCACCGCCGAGCAGCTCGAGGTCGAGCTGCAGTGGCTGGACGAGCACGTGCAGGGCGTCTACGGCGTCGACCTGGTCATCCCGTCCAAGTACGAGGGCAAGGGCGTCGAGGGCCTGAGCCCCGAGGAGCTGGAAGCCCAGCTGGCCAAGCTGGTTCCGCAGGGCCACCGCGACTTCGCGGAGAAAATCCTCAACGACCACGGCGTGCCGCACCTGCCGCCGGAGGAGAAGCACAACCAGCTGCTGGGCTGGACCGCCACGACGGTGGCCCCGCAGATCGAGGTCATCCTCAACCACCCCAAGGCGAAGCTGGTCGCCAACGCGCTGGGCACCCCGCCCGACGACGTGATCAAGCAGATCCAGGACTCCGGCCGCCTGATCGGCGCGCTGTGCGGTTCGGTCAAGCACGCCATGAACCACAAGAACGCCGGACTGGACTTCGTGGTCATGCAGGGCACCGAGGGCGGCGGCCACTGCGGCGAGATCGCCTCGATGGTGTTGTGGCCGCAGGTCATCGACGCGATCGGTGATATGCCGGCGCTCGCGGCCGGCGGCATCGGCGACGGCCGTCAGGTCGCGGCGGCCCTGGCCATGGGTGCGGCGGGCGCGTGGACCGGCTCGCTGTGGCTGACCGTAGAGGAGGCCAATGTGCCGCCCGCGCAGATGCAGACCTACATCGACGCCACCAGCTCCGACACCGTGCGTTCGCGCTCGTGGACCGGCAAGCCGTGCCGCATGCTCAAGAACGACTGGACCGAGGCCTGGGAGGCCGAGGACACCCCGAACCCGCTCGGCATGCCGCTGCAGATGATGGTCGCCCTCGACGGCGTCAAGCGCGGCCACCGCTACCCCGAGCAGGCCAAGGACGTGAACTTCAACCCGGTCGGCCAGGTCGTCGGCATGATGAACAAGATGGAGCGCTCCGCGGACGTCATGCAGCGCCTCATCAACGAGTACCTCGAGGCGTGCGAGCGGCTGAACAAGCTGAACAACGCCTGATCGACACCGCCTGATTCTCAGGACAATTCGGCGCGCCGGGTAGCTACTACCCGGCGCGCCGTCGCATATCCGCAGGTGGTGGCGCGGGACGGGCTGCGCCGCCATTGTTTTCGATCTTCGCGGGACCCACCATGGAGTCACGGTGGGTGTGACGCAGGTCTCCGAACCTCGGGTGCGACTTGCCGATTCGGGTCGCCGATTGCGAAGGTTTGCGGGATATGTTGCGCACAAATCCATTACGCCTGTCGGATCGCCTGTCCCCGGCCCAGCGCCGCCTGCTGCAAGCGGTCGTATCGCTATTGATCGTGGCCGCACTGGCCGTCGCTTTCACCATCCTCGAAAAACGCGGCGGCACAGACAAACCGGAGTCGAGTGGGCCGCCGATTCCCGATCGCGGCGCGCAACCGGCCGGATCGGCCAAGGAGATCAACGCGCTGCTGGGCAAACTCAAGGTGGCCGACGAGCTGCCGATGACCGGCTATTCGCGCGACCGCTTCCCGCACTGGGACACCGAGAAGCCCGAGCACGGATTCGGTGACAGCTTCGCGCAATACAGCCGCTGCACCACCCGCGAGGTGGTGCTGATACGCGACGCGACCGGACCGGTGAAACTGGATCCGAGCAGCTGCAAATTCAGCGGCCTCGGCGCCACTGCGGGCTGGCGCGACCAGTACGGGGTCATGGACAAGAAGACCAATGCCCTCAAGCCCTACAAGTGGACCACCGATTCGTCGGGCCTGGACATCGACCACATCGTGGCGCTGGCCGAGGCGTGGCGGTCGGGCGCGGCGAAGCTCGACGACGACACCCGCCGCCATATCGCCAATGACGCGTTGAACCTGGTGATTTCCGATCCCACCGCCAACCGTTCCAAGGGGGACCAGGATCCGTCCAGTTACCTGCCACCCGGAAACTTCCGGTGCGCCTATATCGGGCACTACATCCAGGTGAAACTAAAGTACGGATTGAACGTCGACACCAAGGAACAGTCCGCATTGCAGACAGCGGTGAAGGACTGCATCAGCAAGGGAGAGTTCACATAGTCGCCATCGTCGAAATCCAGAGCGAGGCAGCCGTCATGACCCGGGAAGAGGGAACGGTCTCCGGGGATCTCGATGTGACGCTGGACTACTCAGGCCACGGGCTCGTGCGCTATCGCGGTACCGCCACCTGGTACACCATCGGAAATCTGGAGGACGAGGAGCCGCGCAGCTGGACCAGCGTGCAGGACCTGGCCACCGCTATCGAGCACGAGAGCGGTGGCCGCGACGCCGCGGGCAATGTGACGCCGTTCGAGGCGTGAACGCTAGTCGCGCACGGCTTTCAGGGCCTCGGCGCGGGTCTTGACGGCTTCGGTCATGCCGGTGAAGCCCTTGCGCAGCGCGCCGCCGAGCAGGCCGCCGACGACCACCGACAGCGGGCCGTTGAGCTGGAAGTGCGAGTCGTAGCGGGTGCGGCCGTCGCCGAGATCGGTGATCAGGTGCGAGCGTTCGCTGCTGAGCACGCCGAGCGGCGCGGGCTTCATGTTGTAGCTGAACTCGCGCCCCGGGGTGCAGGAGCGGACGAACTCGCGCTGCTGCTTGGGCGGGCCGACCAGCTGCACGCGCATGTCGATGGGGGAGCCGGGTTCCAGGGTGGTCTTGCACTCCAGGACGAAGGGATTCCATTCCCCGTACGCGTCCACATCGGTGAGCACCTGCCAGACCAGCTCGGCGGGTGCGTCGATCTCCACGCTTTTGTCGATGACGAAGGCCATGGGGGAACAATACTGACACCAGTTCTAGATGGCGGGGTGGGTCTCACTCCGTGGAGGCACCCGCATCTCGCTCAGGCCGGGGATCCCGGTGACCGGGAGGCGATCCTACGGTCCGGGCATGACGGTTGAGGCTCCGCGCAATCACCTACGGCCCCGGCCACTTACGCCCCAGTCCCCGTACCGTCGACTCATGACTCTCGCCGAGCGCTACCCACAACTGCACGCCCCCGCTCGCTGGGAGTGGGGCGGGCTCGACGTCCAGTTCTCGACCGAGCTGCCACCCGATGACCTCGTCACCAATATCCACCTCGTCTGTTTCGTCGGCGACCGCATCGTCCTGTGCCGCGACGAGCGCGGTGTCTGGATCCTGCCCGGCGGCACCCGCGAGGCCGGAGAATCCATCGAGTCCTGCGTCATCCGGGAACTCGCGGAGGAGGCGGGCGCCGAACTGGACGGGCCCATCCTGCAATTCGGTGCGCACTACGCGACGACGGACCGTCCCGAGCCGTATCGCCCCTGGCAGCCCCATCCGCACAAGGCCTGGCTGTGGTGCATCGCCGAGGTGCGACTGACGGGCGCACCGACCAATCCCGAGGACGCCGAACAGATCCAGGAGGTCGGACTGTTCACTCTCCCGGAAGCCCTGCGCCGAGTCCGCACGGACGGCCACTATCTCCCCGAACTTCTGATGCTGGCGGTGGAGCTCACGCGTCCGAACGCCTGAACGGAACCGCGGCCGAATACCCTTGCTGGGAAAAAGTTCGGCGCCGGTGTCGATTTCGCCTGTGGCTTTTCGTGTAGGAGGTGAACGGTCGCGGAAGAGCGGTCAACTCGAGCGAAGGAGCATCTCATGCGCAAAGTCAACGCCACTTTGTCCGTCACTCTCGACGGAGTTGTCCAAGGCCTGGGACGTCCGGACGAGGACACCCGCGGCGGCTTCACCCACGGGGGCTGGGGCGGCAAGTACAACGACGAGGTCATGGCGGCGGAGATGGGCAAGGGTATGGCCGAGCCCACGGACATGCTGTTCGGGCACCGGACCTGGACGGACTTCATCACCGCCTGGGCAACCCGCACCGACGACAACCCGTTCACCACGCACATGAACGCGGCCACCAAGTACGTCTGTTCCAGGACTCTGGAGAACGCGGACGCCTGGCAGAACTCGATCCTGTTGTCGGGCGATGCCGCCGAGACGGTGGCCAAGCTCGTGACCGAGGATGGCAGGGACCTGACGATCATCGGTAGCGCCTCGCTGGTTCGCGACCTGCACGCCGCCGGCCTGGTCGACAGCTACACGCTGCTGATCCATCCGCTCACCCTCGGCACCGGCAGGCGACTGTTCGAGGGCAGCGCCCCGCTGACCGAATTCGAGCTCACCGGCAGCGTCACCACCACCAAGGGCGTGATCATCGCCCACTACACCCGCCTGTGAGGTAGGAATCCATGCAGAAGTACCTGCTGTCGATCTACCAGCCCGAGGGCGAGGCGGATCCCGCGGCCATGGTCCGGATCGCGGCCGATCTGCACAAGTTCAACGAGGAACTGCGCGAGAGCGGCTCGTGGGTGTTCACCGGCGGCCTGCACGCGCCCGGCACGGCTACCGTCGTGCGCGCCGACGGCATGCTCACCGACGGTCCCTACGTCGAGGGCAAAGAACACGTCGGCGGGATCTGGGTGATCACCGCACCCGATCTGGACGTCGCACTGGAATGGGGCCGCAAGGCGGCCGCCGCGACCACGCTGCCGATCGAAGTCCGCCCGTTCCAGGACGTCGAACCGTATTGAGTCCGACACCGGAGGGGATCGCGGCCGTGTTCCGCGCCGAGTACGGCAGAGCCGTCGCCGTACTCGTGCGCGGACTCGGCGATATCAGCGCGGCCGAGGACGCCGTCGCCCACGCGTTCACCACGGCGCTGCAGCGCTGGCCGGTCGATGGCATGCCGCCCAGCCCGGCCGGCTGGATCATCACCACCGCCCGCAACCGGGCCGTCGACGAGCTGCGCCGCGAATCGGTTCGCGCGCACAAGCACGCCGAGGCTCAGCGCCTCCACAGCCCGGACGAAGCCGACGAGGAGGGCCCGGTGCGCGACGACCGTCTGCGGCTGATCTTCACCTGCTGCCACCCGGCCCTGGCTCTCCCCGCGCAGGTGGCGCTCACACTGCGGCTCCTCGGCGGGCTCACCACGACCGAGATCGCCCACGCCTTCCTCGTGCCCGAACCAACGATGGCGCAGCGTCTCGTCCGAGCCAAGGCCAAGATCCGTGACGCCAAGATCCCCTACCGGGTGCCCCGCGACGCCGATCTGCCCGCCCGGCTCGGCGCGGTACTCGCGGTGCTCTACCTGATCTTCAACGAAGGCTACGTCGCCACCTCCGGCGCCGAACTCGCTCGCGCCGAACTCTGTGCCGAGGCGATCCGCCTGGCCCGGCTGCTGGTCGAGCTCATGCCCGACGAACCGGAGGCCGCGGGTTTGCTCGCGCTGATGCTGCTGATCGAGGCCCGGCGCGACGCCCGCACCGACCTCGACGGCTGCCTGGTCCGACTCGCCGACCAGGACCGCTCCCGCTGGAACGCCGACCTGGTGACCGAGGGTCGCGCGGTCACCCGCGCCTGCCTGCGCCGTAATCAGCCGGGCCGGTACCAGATTCTGGCCGCGATCAATGCCGTGCACACCGACCCCGTCACCGACTGGACGCAGATCCTCGCGCTCTACGACCAACTCGTGCACTTCGACACCGGCCCGGTGGTCGCACTCCACCGTGCTGTCGCGGTCGCCGAGGTCCAGGGCCCGGCAGCGGCGTTACGTGTGGTGGATGATCTGAATCTCGGGCACTACTACCTGTTTCACGCGATCCGCGGTGACCTGCTCGCCCGCCTCGGGCGAACAGCGGAAGCCGATCAGAATTTCGACGTCGCGGCGCAGCTCACCGGGAACCAGTCGGAACGCACCTTCTTACTCACCCGCCGCGATCAACTGGGCCGAACCGACCGCCCCCGCGAAGACTGACCGACAAATTCTCAGCTTCCGGCTTCAGTCGGCTGCGTCACCACCCCGGCCACGAGAAGGGCGACAGAGCGTTCGACACGGTCGGTGTCGCCGGTGATCCACCAGTCCATGATCAGGCCGCGGATGCCGGAGACGAGCAGCGTCGCCGAGGCTTCGGGGTCGGGCAGGCTCGGGTCGATGCGGTGCAGGGACTCGGCCATCGGGGTGACCACCGCGGTGATCGCGTCGGTCGCGTAGGGCCGGAAGGGGCTGCCGGGAACGGTTGCGGCGCCGAGGACTTGGAGCAGAGCGCGCAGGCTCACCGCGCTGTCTCCGGCGGTATTGCGGTCGAACGAGCTGGTCAGGCGGGCGGCGAGGGTGGCGGTGTCGTCGATGCCGGAGAACATGGCGCCGATGTCGGGGCGATGGGATTCCAAGGCGGCGACCAGCATTGCCTCCTTGGTGCCGAAGTAGTGGATGAGCATGCGGGAGCTGGTGCCCAGGTATTCGGCCAGGGGGCGCAGGGAGAGTTCGGTGAGGCCGTGGTCGGCGATGTAGGCGATGACGCCTTCGAGGAGCTGGGCGCGGCGGGCGTGGTCGAGTGGGCGGGGCACCGGTTGACTGTAGCGGGTGCTACAGGTATTCATGTCTCCATGAGTGTAGCGATTGGTACAGAAACTCGACGGGACGTGGTGGTGACGGCGATGGCGGCGACCACCTGCCTGGGGGCCGACCTCGACGCCACCTGGTCGCGGCTACTGGCGGGGGACAGTGGGATCGGCACGCTCACCGACGATTTCGTCACCGCGAATCAGCTGCCGGTGCGGATCGGCGGACGGCTGGTGACACAGCCGGGGGAGCGGCTGACCCGGATCGAGCAGCGGCGGATGTCGTTCGTGCAGCAGCTCGCGCTGGTGCTGGCACGGCAGGTGTGGCAGGACGCGGGGACGCCGCGGGTCCCGGCGGAACGGCTGACGGTCGCCGTGGGCACCGGGCTCGGCGGCGGAGAGGCACTCATCAATGCCGTGGACCTGATGAAGACCGGGGGCTACCGGAAGGTGCCGCCCATGACGGTGCCGATGGTCATGCCGAACGGCCCGGCCGCCACGGTCGGCCTGGAGATCGGCGCGAAAGGCGGTGTGTACGCGCCTGTTTCGGCGTGTGCATCGGGCGCGGAGGCCATCGCCCACGCGTGGCGGCTGATCGCCACCGGCGAGGCGGACGTGGCGGTCGCGGGCGGCGTGGAGGGTCATATCGACGCGGTCCCGATCGCCAGTTTCGCCATGATGCGGGCCATGAGCACCCGCAATGACGAACCCGAGCGCGCCTCAAGGCCTTTCGACCGGGACCGGGACGGCTTCGTCTTCGGCGAGGCGGGGGCGCTGCTGGTGCTGGAGTCAGCCGAGCATGCGCGAGCGCGGGGTGCGCGGGTACTCGGCCGGGTGCTGGGCGCGGGCATCACCTCGGACGGCTATCACATCACCGGCACCTCGCCCGACGGCGACGGCGCGGCCCGCGCCATGCGCAAGGCGCTCACGGCGGCCGGGCTGACGGGCGCGGACGTCGACCACGTCAACGCGCACGCCACCGGCACTCCGGTCGGTGACGCCTCGGAGGCGAAGGCCGTCATGGCGGTGACGCCGCACGCGTCGGTGTACGCGCCCAAATCGGCGCTGGGACATTCGATCGGCGCGGTAGGTGCGCTGGAGGCGATCCTCACGCTACGCACCCTGTCGGAGCAGATCGTGCCGCCCACCATGAATTTCGAGAATCCGGACCCGGGGATCGAGCTCGACGTGGTCGCCGACAAGCCGCGCGAGCAGCGGCTGCGGTACGCCTTGAGCAATTCGTTCGGATTCGGCGGCCACAACGTCACGCTGGCCCTCGCGCCTGCCTGAGCGGAAATTCGCTCGGCACAAGGCGATTCAGGCAGGTCAGGGCAGTTTATCGGTCTGGACGCGCGGGTCCAGCTTGCGCAGGGTGTCGGGCCGGTCGGTCAGACAGGGCCAATCCCGGCTCACCGCTTCGAGAGTGGCGTGCCCGGCGGGAATGAGGGCGTCGGCGTCGGGCCGATCGGCCAGAGTGTCGCCCAGTTGATCACTGGCGGGGCGGTCCAGCGGCTGGATGACGGTGTTGGGCAGGTCCAGCAGCACGGTGAGGATGTCCCACCGGCCGGGCGGTATCAGGGCGCGGGCGGCGGCCAGCGCGGTGGCCGGAACGATGATGGTGTGCCCGGCGTCCGCGGTCGCCCACACCACCGATTGCACGTAGGCCACGCGGTGGGCCCAGGCGGTCAGCGCGGCGGTGTCGAAGACGACGCCGCCCAGGGTCGGGGCGGCGGGGCTCATGCCGCGCCGGCGTGATCGCCGGGGGCCTCCTCGTCATCGGATAAAGGTGGCAACCCCTGCACCGCCCGGGCGCGATTGATCAGATCCAGCGGCGGTCGGCCACCGAGGGCGTTCTCCAGGCGGGCCAGTGAGTCGGCGCGGTCGACGCGCGCCTTCACGGACTCGGCGACGAACGCGGAGATCGAGGCGATGCGTCCGGAGGTGCGCCAGTCATCGAGAGTGGCGGCGATGTCCTCGGGCATCGTCACGGTTATCTTGCGGGTGCGACGCGGTCTCGCCATACCGCGATAGTAAAGCGGTATGTGCGGCGGACAAAAGCTGACACCCGCGCCGAGCGCCGGAACCGCAGGGGCGCAATCCCGCACGAAATCGGGCTATTCGGATCGGCCTGATCGGAAACCTGCCGGTCAGGCGCGGGGGCGGGTTCGATACGGTGGAGTGTGCCCACCCCCGTGGGCATCGCCGCAAATCTCCAGTCAAGAGGACATAACTCGATGGATCAGAGTTCGATCGTGTGGGCCGACGGTGCCATGGTCACCATCGACCAGCGAGCCCTGCCGCACCAGGTGCGGGAGCTGCGGATCACGACGGTCGACGAGGTCATCGACGCCATCAAGACGCTGGCCGTGCGCGGCGCGCCCGCCATCGGCGTGTGCGGTGCGTTCGGTGTGGTGATCGCGGCCCGGGCCGCCACCACCGACGGCATCCTCGACACCGCCCGGGTCGAGGCCGAGGCCACCCGCATCGCGGACGCCCGCCCGACCGCGGTGAACCTGGCGTGGGGTGTGCAGCGGACGCTGTCCAAGCTGGCCAGGGGCGTCGAGGCGCTCGAGGCCGAGGCGCTGGAGCTGCTGGCCGAGGACGGCCGGGTGAACCTGGCCGCCGCCACCGAGGCGGCCGATCTGATCCAGCGGCTGTGCGGGGACCGCCCGCTGCGGCTGCTCACCCACTGCAATACCGGTCGCCTGGCCACCACCGCGTGGGGGACCGCGATCGGCGCGCTGCGGGTGCTGCATCAGCGTGGCGCGCTGGCCGAGGTGATCGTCGACGAGACCCGCCCGCTGTTGCAGGGCGCGCGCCTGACCGCGTGGGAGATGGCCGAGGCCGGGATCCCACACCGGCTCACCATCGATTCGGCGGCGGCCTGGGCCATGGCCACCGAGGGTGTGGACGCGGTGGTCGTGGGCGCGGACCGGATCACCGCCGACGGAGCCGTGGCCAACAAGATCGGCACCTACATGCTGGCCATCGCGGCCGCGCACCACGGCATTCCGTTCATCGTCGTCGCGCCGGAATCGACGCGCGACATCTCCACGGCACGGGGTTCCGACATCGTGGTGGAGCAGCGCGCGGCCGCCGAGGTGACCGGATTCGGTGGCGTCGCAACGGCTCCCGCGGGCACGGCCACCTTCAATCCGGCCTTCGACGTCACCCCGGCCGAACTGGTCACCGCCGTGGTCACCGAGTTCGGCGTGCTCGAGGACCCGTCCGCCGCCCGCACCGCCGCCGGAACGGCGACCACACCCGGATCGGCCGCGGCCGCCGGCGCCGAGATCGCGGACATCGCGCGCGGCCTGTACGCGAGCGGCTGGATGCCGGGCACCGCGGGCAATATCTCTGTGCGCCAGGGCGATACGGCCGTCATCACCGCGAGCGGGCTGTCCAAGGGCGAGCTCACCGCCTCGGACATGGTCACGGTCGCCGTGGTCGACTCCCGGCCCGTGGACGACTCCGGCCGGAAGCCGTCGGCGGAGACCACGATCCACACCGCCGTCTACCGGACCCGCGGCGCGGACGCCGTGGTGCACGTGCACCCGCCGCACGCCACGGCCGTGTCGATCCGGACCGGCGGAAACGGCGTCACCACCGCACGTTTCGCCGGATACGAGCTGATCAAGGGCCTGGGCTCGGCCCGCCCCGATCTCATCGACATCCCGGTGTTCCAGAACCACGCCGATGTCCCGCGGATCGGCGCGGACATCGAGAAGTATCTGACCGAGCACCCGGAGGCCCCGCCGGTGCTGTTCATCGCCGGGCACGGCATCACCACCTGGGGCGCGTCGCTGGCCCAGGCCCGCGACCGCGCCGAATGCCTCGAGGCGATGTGCGAACTGACCACTCTGACCGGGCACCAGGAGCTCCCGGTGCGCGACCATGTGTGAAACGAATACCGCGTTCCGAGAAGGGAACCTCCGATGACCTTGTTGCAGATCATGTCCGACGCCGATGCCGGTGAGGTCGTCCTGCGCACCGATGACGACGCGGTGATCGCCGCCGAGCTGGGCAAGCGCGGCATCACCTTCGAGCGCTGGCCGCTGCTGGAGGGCTTCAGCGCCGCCACCACGACCGAGCAGCTGCTCGCCGAATACCAGGGCCGCATCGACGAATTGAACGCCGACGGCCGCTACAAGTTCATCGACGTGGCCCGGATCCACCCCGACGACGCCGACCCGGAGTGGCCCGCCAAGGCGGTCGCCGCGCGCACCAAGTTCCTCGACGAGCACCGGCACGCCGAGGACGAGGTCCGTTTCTTCGCCGCCGGCGCGGGCTGCTTCTACCTGCACCTGGGCAACGAGGTGCTGGCGACCGTGTGCACCGCGGGCGATCTGGTGTCGGTGCCCGCGGGCACGCTGCACTGGTTCGACATGGGCACCCGCCCGGAGTTCGTGGCCGTGCGCTTCTTCGAGGAAGAGGACGGCTGGATCGGCGATTTCAGCGGCGACAAGATCTCCGCGGGCTTCCCGACCCTGGACGAATTGCTGGCCCCGGCATGATCAAGGTGGTCGTGCTCGATATCGAGGGGACTACCAGCCCGACCAGTTCGGTGCGGGAGGAGCTCTACGGCTACACCCGGGAACGGCTGCCGGGCTGGCTGGCCGAGAACCGCTCCACCTCCCAGCGCTTCGGTGGCGACGCCGATCCCATCATCGAGGCCACCCGCGCCCAGGCGGACCGCCCGGACGCCGACGCGGCCGAGGTGGCCCGCATTCTCATCGAGTGGCTCAACACCGATGTGAAGTCCGAGCCGCTCAAGGCCGCCCAGGGCATCATCTGTGCCGAGGGTTTCCGCAACGGCGCGCTGCACGGCGAGTTCTTCCCCGATGTCGCCCCGGTCCTGCGGGCCTGGCGTGACGCGGGGCTGGAGCTCTACATCTATTCGTCGGGTTCGGTGCGCAATCAGAAGGATTGGTTCGAATTCGCGCGCGGCGGCGATCTGTCCCCGCTCATCAGCGGGCATTTCGACCTGTCGACCGCGGGCCCGAAGCGCGAGGCCGCGTCCTACGAGAAGATCGCGAGCGCCATCGGCGTTCCGCCCGAACAGATCCTGTTCCTGTCCGACCACCCGGACGAGGTGGACGCCGCGGCGGCCGCGGGCTGGCAGGCCGTCGGGGTGACCCGCCCGGGCGAGCCGAACAGCCCGCGCGGCCCGCACCGCTGGATCAGCGATTTCGCGGACGTCGTCCCCAACTGACCGGCGCCGCACCGGCACTGGTCGCAACGACGACAGAGATCGAGCCCGCCCGGCACGCGCCGGACGGGCTCGATTCGTCTTCGCCGGAGAACCGCTCAGCGCACCCCGGCCGTGGCGGCCCGCTCGATGAGGTACTCGACGAGCGTCATCAGCACGTTCTTGGCCGAGCCGCGATCACGAGCGTCACAGAGCAGCACCGGGATTCGCTCGTCCAGGTCGAGGGCGTCGCGCACCTCGGCCGGGGTGTAGAGCGGTGCGCCCTCGAAGCAGTTCACGGCCACCGTGAAGGCGACGCCGCGACGCTCGAAGAAGTCGATCGCCGCGAACGAGCCCTCGAGCCGGCGGGTGTCGGCCAGCACGACCGCGCCCAGGGCGCCGCGAGCCAGCTCGTCCCACAGGAACCAGAAGCGATCCTGCCCGGGGGTGCCGAACAAGTAGAGGACCAGGTTCTGGTCGATGGTGATGCGGCCGAAGTCCAGCGCGACCGTGGTGGTGGTCTTACCCTCCACCCCGCGCAAATCGTCTACGCCCGCTGACAACTCGGTAATGAGTTCTTCGGTGCGCAGCGGAGTGATCTCACTGATCGCCCCGACCATCGTGGTCTTGCCCACGCCGAAACCGCCCGCGATGAGAATCTTCACCGAGGCGGCCATGGGCGCGGCGGAATCAAAGTTTTCGGATGCCATCGAGTACCGCTCGCAGAATGTTGAGGTCACCGGGCGCGGCTTCGGGGGAGGCCGGGGCCCGGAACTTGAGGATGTTGTCGGAAATCAGGTCCCCCACCAGAATCTTCGTCACCGCCAATGGCAACCGCAGGGCGGCCGAGACCTCGGCCACTGTCAGCGGAAGCCGGCACAACCGCACGATTTCCGTGTATTCCGGCTCGGCACGCCGCAGCGGTGGGGCCGCGTTCGGCACTACCACCACTGTCAGCATGTCCAGATCGTGCCCCGCGCCCATGGTTCGGCCACCGGTCCGTGCGTAGGGGCGCACGAGCGGACCGGCCGCGTCATCGAACCACTGTTCCCCCGGCCCCGCGCTCATGACAGCCGCGGGTTGCCTTGTCCGGCCAGGTTGTGGCGCGGCGTGGTGGACAGGTAGTTGCCGACCCGCTGCACGGTCAGGTTCATCTCGTAGGCGACCATGCCGAGGTTGGCCTGTTCGGTGGCCTGCAGCGCGAGGCAGGCGTGGCTGCCGGCGGCGGTCACGAACAGCACCGCACGCTCGAGTTCGATGACCGCCTGGCGGACGCCGCCGCCGTCGAAACGGCCACCGGCGCTGCGCGCCAGCCCGTAGAGAGTGGAGGACATGGCACCGAAGTGCTCAGCGTCCTCGCGGCTCATGGCGGATGAGCGGCCCAGCAGCAGTCCGTCGGTGGAGTGCACCACCGCGTGACGGACGCCCGCTAGCCGGTCGACGAGATCATCGAGTAGCCAGTTGAGATCACCAGCGTTTGAGGTGGTCACCGTCGCCTTCCTGTCGTTCCTGCTGGGTGCCTTCGAAGAAGGCCTGGGACTCAGGCCCGAACGAACCGGGATCGGCCTGGCGGCCCTGCCTGGTTCCGTTTTCGATGGCGGAGAAAAGGTCTCGGGCCTGCTCGGCCGTGCGGGTGGCCTGGACCGCCGACTCGGGGGTCGACTGCTCCTTCGCCAATTCCGGTGCGAGACTTGCCTGCCGGTGCCGTCGCGGAAGCGCGGGCCGGGTGTCGGAGCCAGTGTAATGGGACCGATCGTGTTCGCGAGCACGGAAGCCGTTTTCGGACGGCGGGACCGCGCCGTTCTGCAGGTCCAGTCGCGGCTGCTGCGGCGGTTCGGGCCGCGGCGGCGAGGTGGGCGGGTCGAACGGCGTCGCCGCGCCGAAGGACATGACCGGCGGCACGGCCGAGTCGGTCCCGGGGCCGAACGTACTGGCAGGCGGGGCGAAGGACGTCGTGGGCGGGGCGAACGAGCCGGTCTGCGGGGCGAACGAACCCGTCGACGGACCGAAGGGCTCCGGCTCCGGCTCGGCCGGGGTGACCGGCGGCTCGGACGGAGTCGTCAGCGGCGCATCGTAGTTCAGCAGCGGCAGGTCGTAGCTCGAGGTCATCGACGGCGGGACCGCCGGGGCTGCGGGCAGCTGCGGCAGCGCGGCCACCGCGGCCGAGGCGGCGGACAGTCCGCCCGTCTCGAGCTGGCGCGGCGCCGCCGGGATCTCACCGGTGCGGCCGGAGGCCTGCACGGTCAGGACGGTGGGCACGAGCACGATGGCGCGGACGCCGCCGTAGTCGGACTCGGTGAGCCGCACCGTGATTCCGTGGCGCGAGGCCAGCTGGGCGACCACGAAGCGGCCGAGGCGGAAGTCGTCGGGCAGCATGGCGACACCGAAATCCGGGGCCTCACGCAGCACCGCGTTGATCCGCGCGAGCTCTTCCTCGGGCATACCCATGCCCTGGTCGATGATCTCGATAGCGACACCCTTGCCGACCACATTGCCGCGCACCTCGACCTGCGACTGCGGCGGCGAGAAGTGGGCGGCGTTGTCGACCAGCTCGGCGAGCAGGTGCACGAGGTCGGCCACGGCGCTGCCGACGATCGACACCTCCGGCAGCCGGGCGATCTTGACGCGGGTGTAGTCGGCGGTCTCGCCGACGCTGGAGCGCACGATCTCGAGCAGCTGCACCGGGTTTCGCCACTGCCGGCCAGGCTGACCGCCCGCGAGAATGATCAGGTTCTCGGCGTTGCGGCGTTCGCGGGTGGCGAGGTGGTCGAGGCGGAAGTAGATGTCCAGCAGCGCCGGATCCTCCTGCTGCGACTCCGCGGCGTCGAGGATCTCCAGCTGGCGGTGCACGATGACCTGGCTGCGGTGGGCGATATTGAGGAACATCGCCTTGACGCCCTCACGGGTGCGGGCCTCGGTGATGGCGGCCGACACGGCGGAGGCGTGGGCGTGGGTGAACGCCTTGGCCACCTGGCCGATCTCGTCGTGGCCGAAGTCCAGGATCGCCTTCTCGTCGGCCGGGTCCAGCGGGCGGCCCTCGCGCAGCTTGGCCATGATCTCGGGCAGCCGCTCGTCGGCGAGCACCAGCGTCTCGTCACGCAAGCCCTTGAGGCGGCGGATGATCCGGTTGGCGAGGATGAGCGAGACCAGGAAGGCCAGCGCCGACACCGCCACCATGGCGCCACCGACGAGCGCGGAGTTCCGGGCGTCGGTGTCGGCCACGTCGGCCGCGGCACGCTCGTTGTGCTTGCTGTTCTTGTCCCACAGCTTGAGGACCTGGGCGTTGAGGCGGGACACCGTGTCCCGCCATTCCTGCGGGGTGAAGGTCAGCGGCGCGACCACCGGCGGGGTGCCGGGCTTGACCGGAGGCAGCGTCATGGGGTCGAGCGCCCGCGACAGCAGGACGTTCTCCATCATGACGACCTTCGTCCAGTCCGGGTCGTTCATCAGGGCCTGCATGTCGGCATTGCCGGCGCCGCCGTCACCACCGGCGAGCACGCCGAGGTTGACGCGGTAGGTGCCTGCCACACGGGAGAATTCGATGGCCAGCTCGGGCGGCAGCGCACCGCCCGCCAGCAGCACCTCGGCCACCGCGGCTTCACGGGAGAGCATTTCGGCGGACTGCACGATCTGCAGGCCGTTGATCATCTCCATGGCGACCGCGGCATTGGGCGCGCGGTCGGCGACGATGCGGGTGCCGATCCAGATGAACTCGAGCACCTTGCCGTAGAAGTAATAGGTGTCCGACACCGATACGCCGTTGGTGTCGATTCCGGTGCGCAGTCCGGCGAGCTGGCGGGTGAGGGTCAGGAACCCGCCGACGTCGCCGGTGACCGATTCCGGGCCGGATTCGCGCATGGAGGCCGATACCGGCGCCATCCCCAGCAACGCGTTGTCGAGCCGGGTCCGCGCCTGCGCGAGGGCCTTCGGGTTGGCGTCGTCGCCACCGGCCATCTGGGCCAGCGAGAGCTGGCGCTCCTGCTCGACCGCGGCGATCAATTCTCCGGTGGGCGCTCCGGCGGCGGACAACGCGTCCGCCCATTCCCGCGCCTGCTTGCTCTCGACCACCAGGTACCCCGCGCCACCCACGCCGATCGCGAGCAGCGCCAAGCTCGGGACGAGTGCGATGGCAAGCACGCGGGTGCGGACCCCGAGCCTTGCTCTGAACATCGGGCAAAGGTAACGGGACGTAGGTCACAAATGCCGCATCGATCCCGTTGGGCGGGAGTGCGTTTGACAGACCGGGTCATACATGACGGTGCATCGCATAGGAAGCCGTCAAACAGCAATCTGATAGCTACCCTAATAGACGGCGGCACAGGACGATTCGCACCGCTCAGGCGTGTCGCCGCGAATCGACGGCATGGGACGAATCCGGCGTGGCGTCCGGCGGTTCGCGCTCGATCAGGACCGTGGGCAACAACACGATCGCGCGCACGCCGCCATGATCGGAATCGGACAAACGCACCGAGATGCCGTGACGGGCGGCCAGTCGCGACACCACGAACAGGCCCAGTCGCGAGTCCTCGGACAGCCTGGTGACCGCGAAGTCCGGTGCGGCGCTCAGCAGCTCGTTGCGGCGGTCCAGATCCTCGGCGGGCATCCCCATGCCCTGATCGCTGATCTCCACGACCACGCCGCGGGCCACCGCCGTGCCGGTGATCTCCACCCAGGACTGCGGCGGGGAGAAGGAGGCGGCGTTGTCGACCAGTTCGGCCAGCAGGTGCACCACATCGGCGACCGCCGCGCCGGCCAGGAAAACCGCTGGCAGACGACCGATTCGAACCCGCTGATAGTCGGCCGTCTCCCCGGCGGAGGAACGCACCAGTTCCAGCAGGGGGACCGGGTTGCGCCATTGTCTGCCGGGGCGGCCACCCGCCAGGATGATCAGGTTCTCGGCATTGCGGCGTTCCCGGGTGGCCAGGTGGTCGAGGCGGAAGTAGATGTCCAGCAGCGCCGGATTCTCCTGTCGCGCCTGCGCGGCGTCGAGAATCTCCAGCTGGCGGTGCACGACGACCTGGCTGCGGTGCGCGATATTGAGGAATACCGACTTCACGCCCTCGCGGGTGCGGGCCTCGGTGAGCGCGGCGCCGACGGCCGCGGCGTGCGCGTGCCCGAACGCCCGCGCCACCTGCCCGATCTCGTCGTGTCCGAAGTCGAGGACCGGTGTGGCGGCCTCCATCTCGAGGTGCTCGCCCGCGGCGAGGCGTCGCATGGTCTCGGGCAGTTCGTCGTCGGCGAGAGCGAGGGTGCGGTCCCGCAGCCGCCGCAGCCGGCGGATGATCTGGTTGGCCAGCGCCAGCGCGACCAGGATCGAGATCGCTCCCAGCCCGACCATGCCCGCCCCGGCCCATACCGATTTGCGGGTGGTGTCGGAGGCCGCGGCCACCGCCAGCCGCTGGGCCTCCTCGTTCTCGGCCTGCCAGAGTTCGGCCAGCCCGTGAGCCACCTCCGCGGCGCTGCGCTGCCACTGGTCGACAGGGACCGGAAGCGGTTGCGGCGCGGACCGTTTGACCGACCCCTCCGGCACGGCCAGGGTGCGCTGGGCCAGGACCGGTTCCACCTGGCCCAGATGCACCCAGGCTGCGCTCCACACCAGGGCGCGCGCCGCGGCGGCCTGCTGCTCGTCGGGTGCGGCCACGATGGCCGCCACCGCGGTGCGGTAATAGCCGACCAGGCTGAGATATTCGGCCCCGAGCTCGGGGGAGAGGTGGTTGCCGTCGAGCAGTGACACCGCCAGCGCGTTGGCGCGGCTCATCGCCTCCAGGCAGTGCAACACGTCCGCCGCCTGGGCCAGTTCCACCGCGGTGGCCGAGTCCGGCGCGGAACGCTGAGCGACCTCCACGCCCGCCATCACCGACTGCGGAATGCGGTTGTAGAAGGCATAGGCGTCGGCGGCCGGGACGGTCCCCGCGTCGATCCCGGTCCGAATCCCCGCCAGCCGCTTGCTCGTTTCGCCGAGCGCCGTCGTGGCCTGCCCCATGGAATCGGGCCCGATCCGCGACAACTCCGACTGCGCGGGCGCGAGCAGCCGCACCGCCGTATCCAGCCGCTGCCGCGCGGTCGTCAACTGCCGCACCTCGACATCCACCCCGGCCAACCGCCACAACGTCAGCTGCCGTTCTGCCTGCACGGCCTCGATCAACTCACGGGTGGGTGCGATCCCGGCCTGCATCTCACCCGCCCAGGTTCGAGCACGGGATGCGCGGTCGACCAGGACGCCGGCCGCACTGTTACCACTGACCGCCAGCGCCAGGCTCGGGACCAGCGCGATGGCCAGGACCCGGGTCCGGACGCCGAGCTTCGGAAAACGCATCGCCGCAACCTAGCCGGGCGCCAGATGCGCGGACGGCACGAGTCCTTTTGTGCGGGATGGTGTTTGACAGCGCTCCGGCGCGTCCCGTAGGCCCTGGTCATGGGGCATCCGTTAACCTGCGCGCCAACTGGGAGATTACTGCGAGTCGGAAACGGGCTAACCTGCAGCACTACGTTCAGCCGCGCCCGGGACATGAGCCGCGCCGCCGGACCTCGGGGACGCGACGACGGAGGAGACGAAGTGCAGCACAGGAAACGCGCGTGGTGGGTCGCGATGGCGACGGCGACCGCCGCGATGTCGGCCGCGACGCTGGTGGCCGGATGCGGGTCGGACAGCAAGGGCGACAACGAGGTCCACAACATCATCTACCTGCTCGGTGACGGTATGGGGCGCACCCATGTCACCGCCGCGCGCCAGCGGTTCGAGGGCGCGGGCGGGCAGTTGCAGCTCGAGAAGCTGCCGTATGTGGGCGCGGTCGCGACCTACGCCGTGGAGCCGAACAGCGCCAAGCCGTCGCTGGTGACCGACTCCGCGTCCGCGGCCACCGCGTGGTCGTCGGGTGTGAAGACCTACAACGCCGCCATCGGCGTGGACGCCTTCGGCAAGTCGGTGCCGACGCTCATGGAGCAGGCCAAGGCCGCGGGCTTCGCGACCGGCAATGTCAGCACCGCCGAGATCACCGACGCCACCCCGGCGGGCATGTTCAGCCACGCGCTGCTGCGCGGCTGCCAGGGCCCGACCTTCAGCGATTCGACCTGCCTGCCCAAGAAGGCCGACGGCAGCTACGAGGCGCAGCCGGCGGACAAGACGCTGGTCACCCCGATCGCGGAGCAGATCGCGCGCAACAACACCGCCGACGTCATCTTCGGCGGCGGCCTGGCCCGCTTCGAGCCCGATGACCAGAAGGCCTTGCTGGACAACGGCTATCAGGTGCTGGGCTCCATGGGTGATCCCGCGCTGAAGGCGCAGACCGCCGAGAGCCAGAAGGTGGCCACCGCCGCCGACCTGAAGTCGGTGACCGCGCAGAAGGTGATCGGCCTGTTCAACCGCGGGAACCTGACCGTCACCAATGCCCGCAACGCGCTGCCGGATTCGGCTCCGCAGAAGCAGGAACCGACGCTGAAGGACATGACCACCAAGGCGATCGACCTGTTGTCGGCGCGCAAGGGCAAGGGCTTCCTGCTCCAGATCGAGGGCGCCCTCATCGACAAGCGCTCGCACGCCAACGACGCCGCCCAGACCCTCGACGAGGTCAAGGCGTTCGACGACGCGGTCGCCGCGGCCATGGACTTCGCGAAGAAGGACGGTCACACCATGGTGATCGTGACCGCGGACCACGAGTGCGCGGGCTTCAACATCATCGAGAAGAACACCTTCACCAACGCCGAGGCCGTGGCGCCGCCGACGAACGTGGACGCCACCAACCCGGCCAACAACAGCAAGCCCGGCCGTGACGGCAAGGACAACGTCAAGGACCCGGTCCGCTCGCCCGGCCTGGTCAACGGTGCGGGACAACAGGATCCGCGCAACTTCGCCCCCGCCACCTTCCGCACCCCCGACGACCCGGCCGAGGTGAAGGACGGCACGCCCGAGGCAAGCCTGTGGCTGACCTACCTCTCGGGCAACCACACCGGCGCCGATGTGCAGATCTACGCCTACGGCCCGGGTGCGCAGGTGTTCGCGACCAGCCAGGACAACACCTCGCTGTACACCAAGATGCACAAGGCGCTGCTGCCGTGACACGGCGAACCGGAGCGGTGATCGCGGGCCTGCTGGCGGTGGCGGGCCTGGGCACGGGATGTTCCTCCGCGCCGCAGCCCGCGACCCCGGCACCCGCGGCCGCTCCGGTGGCCGCCCCGCGCACGACCGAGCCCCCGGCCGCGACGCTCGCGATCCCGGCGGGGGAGGTGCGGCTGGCGGCCGGGCCGTTCACCGATCGGGTGCGACTGAGCGGCACCCGGCTCGAAGGGTCTTCCGTGCGTGGCACTCTGGCGATCACCTCCGATGTCAGCGATGTGCTGGCGCTGGAGGTGAGTGCGGCGTTCTACGACGCCAATGGCCGACTGGTCGGTACGGGGATGTTCCAGCACGCCGACGAGGAACCCACCGGCGGCGGGCCGCACGTGCCCAGCGTGAACGGCATTCCGTTCACCATCGTGTCGGCTCCGGCCGACGCTCCGGTCTCGGCGGCGGTACTGTCGATCCCGGTGCTGGTGAACGAATAGGGTTGGGCCGCATGTCTTTCGGTGATCCCGCGCACGCACCCCTCGTACGTGCGCGGGATCGGGGCCCGACCCGCCGGTGCTGCCTTCACCGGCGGGAGATTCCCTGCCCGGGGTAGTACTGGCTATTTCTTCGCCGGCCGATCACGATCGGTTACAGAATTCGCAGCAAAATGCTGGAATTCCGGCAATACGGACAAAATAAATGCGGCACTCCGTCCAAGACGGAGTGCCGCATGTGCCCGCGGCCGGGCGGCCGCCGATGGGCTTGTCCCTCAGGTGCGTTTCGCGTACTGGGCCGCACCGGCCCAATCGAGCATCACGCACGGCTCGTCGCCGAGGACCCAGGCGTCGTGACCGGCCGGGCAGAACAGGTAGTCGCCGGGGCCGAGCTCGGATTCCGCCCCGTCGTCCATCCGGATCCGCAGCCGGCCCGAGATGCAGTAGCCGACGTGCATGGCCTGGCAGGTGTCGGTGCCGGCGATCGGCTTGACGTGGGTGGACCAGCGCCAGCCCGGTTCGAAGACCGCGCGGCCGAGCGCGCCGAACGGCGTCTCGATCAGGTCCATCCGACCCATTCCCGCCTCGAAGGGGCGGGTTTCGTCCGGACTGTCGAGGCTGCGCACGACCATACTGCGCCCCTGGCCGTCGGCCATATTGTCCTCGCGCAGCAGATCCAGGTTGTGGAAGACCGCCGGACCGTCGCACAGTGCGGCGATCTCCTCGGCGAAGCGGGTGGTCTCGGGCAGGTCGGAGTTCTTCATCGCCTCTTCGTAGGAGGGGAACTCGACCATCTGCATATAGGTGTTCGGGTGATCGCGATCCTTGGCCTCGAGGCCGCGGACGGCCGTGCGCTTGCCCGCCGTCGCGGTCAGCCACGCGTCGAGTTTCTCGTTGAACTCATCGATGTGAGTGGTCGTGAACTCGATCGTCTGAACGAACTTGGTCATTGTGGGCACTCCTTCGAAAAGGGCACCCCGCCGAGAACATTACTCTCGGATCGCTGGGTGAACTGGCAATTTTGTGGCAATCGCCAGATTTCCCAGTCCGGGCCCCGCGCCGAGGTCAGGGGGTAGATTGTGTGTATCCCAAAGTTACTCGCAAGTAGGAGGCGATGATGCCGGTGCCGGCTGCCGCGGTGTTCGAACGGCTGCGCTCGTTCGCGGCCGTGGATACCACGCAGGACCACGCGACCAGAGCGATCACCGAGGTGTTCACCGGTGACACCCTGGGCGAGGTGCCGGTCGGCACCGCCGCCGATGTCGCCACCGCCATCGCCAAAGCCCGTGCCGCCCAGGCGGACTGGGCCGCGCGCACCCCCCAGCAGCGGGCCGAGGTGCTGGACCGCTACCGCGCGCTGGTGATCGAGAACCGCGAATACCTGATGGACGTCATCCAGGCCGAGACCGGCAAGGCGCGCTGGGCGGCACAGGAGGAGGTGATGGGCCTGTTCCTCGCGGCCCGCTACTTCTCCCGGGTCGCGCCGAAACTGCTGGCGGCCCAGAGCGTGCCGGGCGCGTTCCCGGTCCTGAACCGGGCCTCGGTGCGCCCGGTGCCCAAAGGCGTGGTCGGCGTGATCGCGCCGTGGAACTACCCGATGCTGCTCGCGGTCGGCGACTCGATTCCGGCGCTGCTGGCCGGGAACGCGGTGGTGGTCAAGCCCGACAGCCAGACCCCGTACTCGGCGCTGGCCAATGCCGAGCTGTTCGCCCGGGCCGGGCTGCCCGCGGATCTGTTCGCCGTGGTCACCGGTCCTGGCACGGTGGTCGGCACGGCCATCGTCGACGACTGCGACTACCTGATGTTCACCGGCTCCTCCGCCACCGGTCGCACCCTGGCCGAGCAGTGCGGACGCCGCCTCATCGGCTTCTCCGCCGAACTGGGCGGCAAGAACCCGATGATCATCACGCGGGGCGCCGACCTGGACAAGGCCGCCAAGGCCGCGGTCCGTGCCTGCTTCTCCAACGCGGGCCAGCTGTGCATCTCCATCGAGCGCATGTACGTCGAGCGCGCGGTCGCCGAGAAGTTCACCGAGAAGTTCACCGCCGCGGCGCGGGCCGCGAAACTCGGTGCGGCGTACGACTTCTCGAAGGATATCGGCAGCCTGATCTCCGAATCACAGCTGGAGACGGTCACCAAGCACGTCGCCGACGCGGTCTCCAAGGGCGCGAAGGTGCTCGCGGGCGGCAACGCCCGCCCCGACCTGGGCCCGCTGTTCTTCGAGCCGACGGTGCTGTCCGAAGTCACCGACGCGATGGAGTGCGGTCGCAACGAGACCTTCGGCCCCCTGGTCTCCATCTACCCGGTGGACTCGGTCGACGAGGCCATCACCCGCGCGAACGACACCGAGTACGGCCTCAATGCCAGCGTCTGGGCGGGCAGCAAGGCCGAGGGCGAGCACATCGCCGGGCAATTGCACGCGGGCACAGTCAATGTCGACGAGGGCTACGCCCCCGCCTGGGGCACCACGGGCGCTCCCATGGGCGGCATGGGCATCTCCGGCGTCGGCCGCCGCCACGGCCCCGACGGCCTCCTGAAGTTCACCGAACCCCAGTCCATCGTGGTCACCCGATTCCTCAACCTGGACGCCCCGCCCTTCGTCCCCCAGGACAAGTGGCAGCCTTTCCTGATGACCATCGCCCGCAGCCTCCGCTTCCTGCCCGGCCGCTGAGGTGCCGTTAGACCAACCTTCCGGTGTGCGTACACTGTACTCGTCGGAAGGTTGGTCGAATGGCGGAGAATCCACTGGCCGCGCCGGGCGCATGGGACGACGTTGCCGCGGGCTATGCCGAGGTCGTGTCGGACATGATGCGTCCCTTCGCGATTCGCGCGCTCGAGCTGGGCGGACTGACCGCCCGGTCGCGGATCATCGATGTGGCCACCGGCCCCGGCGTGCTGGCCCTGCAGGCCGCACCCCGGGTCGCCGAGGTCGTCGCGGTCGACTTCTCGACAGAGATGATCCGGCGATTGCGCGGCACGATCATGCGGGCCGGAATCGGGAACGTGCTGACCGGCGTCAGCGACGGCCAGCGATTGCGCTACGCCACCAACACCTTCGACGCGGCCTTCTCGATATTCGGGCTCATGTTCTTCCCGGACCGCGCGGCGGGCTTCGCCGAACTGCGCCGGGTGCTGCGGCCCGGCGGCACCGCCGTGGTGTCGAGCTGGGCTCCGATCGCGGACTCGCCGCTGATGACCCTGCTGTTCGAGGCCTTCCAGACCGGGATTCCGGGATTCTCCGCGCCCCAGCCGAATCCGGACAGCCTGGAGAATCCGATCGCCTTCCAACGCGAACTGCACGCGGCAGGCTTCACCGAGGTAACCCTGCGCCCGCACACCGAATCGTTCCGCTACGACAGCGCCGAGCAGATGTGGGACCGGCTGACCCGAGGCAGCGCGCCGTTGCAGGCGACAAGGCGGCGCACGGACAAGGCCACCTGGGCGGAGCGGGAACGCGTCATGATCGAGTATCTGCGCGAGCACTACGAGCCCGGCTCGGCCCTGTCCACGACCGCGTGGCTCGGCGTCGGCCGAAAGGCGCGCTAGCGGATTCGCGGGCTGTACGGTGGCGCGGCCGACCCGGAGAAACCGGCCGCGCCACCCTCCTTCATCCGGCCAGTTCGTTGCCGCGGAGCGGGGCAGGAGCCGCTTCCAGCACCGCTGTCTCGGCATCGGTGAACAGGCGTGACCGGATGACGAATCGGACACCCTCGGGCGCTTCGAGGGAGAAACCGCCGCCGCGGCCGGGGACCACGTCGACGGTGAGGTGGGTGTGGCGCCAATATTCGAATTGGTCGGCGCTCATCCAGAACGATGTGTCCGGGAAGACGCGGCCGAGCAGTACATCGGCCGCGCCCACCCGGAACTCGCCCAGGGGATAGCACATCGGGGAGCTGCCATCGCAGCAGCCGCCCGACTGGTGGAACATCACCGGGCCGTTGTGGTCGATGAGCCGTTGCAGCACCGCCGCCGCGGCCTCGGTGATGGTCACCCGGGATACCGGACCCGCCGTCATATCGCCCCCCGGTTCAGAAGAATCCGAGTTTCTTCGGCGAGTACGACACGAGCAGGTTTTTCGTCTGCTGGTAGTGGTCGAGCATCATGCGATGGTTCTCGCGGCCGATGCCGGACTTCTTGTAGCCGCCGAACGCCGCGTGCGCGGGATAGGCGTGATAGCAGTTCGTCCACACCCGACCGGCTTTCAGCGCCCGGCCCACCCGGTAGGCGATGCCGCCGTCGCGGCTCCACACGCCGGCGCCGAGGCCGTAGAGCGTGTCGTTGGCGATGGTTACCGCTTCGACCTCGTTGTCGAAGCGGGCCACCGCTACCACCGGTCCGAAGATCTCCTCCTGGAAGATCCGCATGTCATTGCGGCCCTCGAAGATCGTCGGCTCGATGTAGTACCCATTGGGGAAACCCTCCACCTTGCGCATCTCGCCGCCGGTGAGCACTTTCGCGCCCTCCTGACGGCCGATATCGATGTAGGAGAGGATCTTTTCGTACTGGTCGTTACTGGCCTGCGCGCCGATCATGGTCGCGTCGTCGAGCGGATTGCCGCCCTTGATGGCCTTGGTCCGCTCGATGCAGCGGGCCATGAACTCGTCGTAGATCGACGAATGGATGAGCGCCCGGGACGGGCAGGTGCACACTTCGCCCTGGTTCAGCGCGAACATCACGAAACCCTCGACGGCCTTGTCCAGGAAGTCGTCGTCGGCCGAAAGCACGTCGGGGAAGAAGATATTGGGGCTCTTGCCGCCCAGCTCGAGGGTCACCGGGATGATGTTCTCGCTGGCGTACTGCATGATCAGCCGCCCGGTGGTGGTCTCGCCGGTGAAGGCGATCTTGGCCACGCGCGGGCTCGACGCCAGCGGCTTGCCCGCCTCCACGCCGAAACCGTTGACCACGTTGACGACTCCCGGCGGCAGCAGGTCCGCGATGAGCTCGATCACCAGCAGCAGCGAGGCGGGCGTCTGCTCGGCGGGTTTGATGACGACACAGTTGCCGGCGGCCAGCGCGGGCGCCAGCTTCCAGGCGGCCATCAGGATCGGGAAGTTCCACGGGATGATCTGCCCGACCACGCCCAGGGGTTCCTGGAAGTGATAGGCGACGGTGTCGGCGTCGATCTGGGAGAGGTGACCCTCCTGCGCGCGGACCGCGCCGGCGAAGTAGCGGAAGTGGTCGACCGTCAAAGGCAGGTCGGCGGCGAGGGTTTCGCGGACCGGCTTGCCGTTCTCCCAGGTTTCGGCGACGGCGAGGCGCTCCAGGTTCGCCTCGATCCGGTCGGCGATCTTGTTGAGGATGTTGGCACGATCCGTCACCGAGGTGGCACCCCAGGTTTCGGCCGCCCGGTGCGCGACCTCCAGGGCCATGTCGATGTCCGCCGCGCTGGAACGCGCCACTTCACAAAAGGTCTCGCCGTCGATCGGGGAGGGATTCTCGAAGTATCGGCCCTCGATCGGCGCTTTCCACTCGCCGCCGATGAAGTTGTCGTAGCGGCGGTTGAAGCTGATGATGCTGCCCTCTGTGCCGGGCTTGGCGTAGATCATGGCGCGGCTCCTGATCGCATTATCTGCGGTGACGGGGGCCACTATGAACCGCGAAGGTTGGCGGGAGGTTGGCGCGGGGTTGGCGAAACGTTGCCGCGTCGGTACCTGCGGAATCGGCTGCGGTAACGGACAATTCGGATGCTAGGCACGCTGTGCAACCTTGCATGCGATGCGTGTGTGGCCTAGCGCAGCGCGGTGTGCAACCGCGCGGCCGCCAGGGCCCGGCGGCTGTCGCCGTGGGGGAGCAGCCGCAGGGCGTGCTCGTGGATCTCGATGTCGTCGGGGCAGCGCTGACCGAAACGCAGGGCGTGCTCGGGATTGTGGTCGGCCAGTACGGCTGTGCGCAGGCAGACGTCGAGGTGCTCGCGCCACTGCACGATGCCCGGGACATCCGAATCCGGCAGCAGCGGACCGCGATACAGCCGCACGGCCGTGGTCAGGTCGCCCGCCTCGAGCGCGGCCAGCAGTTCGACGGCGTCGCAGGCGAGGGGTTCGGTGAGCATGTACCGGCGGTCGGCGATGCGGCCGTCGGTGGCGGCACGCAGCCGGGAGACGTCGGATTTGAGCGTGCTCGACGACACCGACCGGCCGCCATAGACGGCCTCGTGCAAGCGTTCCGGCGTGAAGCCCTCGGGCTCGAGCGCCAGCAGGGTCAGGATCTCGAGTTGCCGCGGCCGCATCGGCACCTGGCGGCCCTGCTGGTACAACCGGGGGACACCCAGCGCTTCGAGGCGGGGTGTGGCCGCGGGGCGTTGCTGTTCGGCGTGCACTCGGGATTCGATGGCGGTCACCAGGGCTCGGACGGTGGTGAGGATCAGCGGATGCGAGCGGTCCCAGTACGTCGATAGATCGAGCACGCCCAATTGGCGACCGTCGGCGGCGCGGATCGGCGCGCAGTAGCAGACCCAGCCGTGCAATGCCTCGACCAGATGCTCGGCGGCCCACACCTGGGAGGGGCGGCCGCTGTGCAGGGACAGCGCGATGCCGCTGGTGCCCATGTAGGGCTCGTCCCAGCAGCCGCCGGGGGCGAGGTTCACCGATTCGGCCCGCCGCCGCACCGAGCGGTCGCCACAACTGAAGAGCACGGTCCCGGCCTCGTCGGTGACCACCGCGATCATGCCCGAGTCCTCGGTCAACGCCCGCAGCTCACCCGCCATCTCGGTGACCGGGGTGCGCAGCGGCGATTCGGCCCAACGCGAACCCAATTCGTCGCGGTCGGTTCCCGGGGCCACGGCCCGTGTCGGATCCACCGTGCGCAGCGACCGCTCCCACGACGCGGCCACTTCACCGCGCAGCGCCACCTGGGCGGCGGGCGGACAGCCGGGGGTGGACGTGGTCCACCGCTCCCAGGCCTTCTCCAACTCCGCACGCTGATGCGACGCGGCGGGCAGCTGTGTCATGGCGCAAACTCCTCGGGGTGCCTCCGGACCGAGCGATATCCCATGATGGCGCGCG
Organism: Nocardia sp. CA-145437; assembly: GCF_050956485.1. NCBI lineage: Bacteria > Bacillati > Actinomycetota > Actinomycetes > Mycobacteriales > Nocardiaceae > Nocardia > Nocardia sp. CA-145437. The sequence continues at coordinate 3,798,792 of NZ_CP191204.1, forward strand.
GTCGCACCGTGCGGGCCGCATTCGCCGCAGTCCGCGGAGTAAATCGTCCGGCGTCGCTTCGCATCCTTCGCCGGTGGCGACCCACCGGGTTTGAAGTGCCGATTTCGAGGCATTACGCCAACGGGGATACGGACTCGACCAGGAGGATCAAATGTCGAGCGGAGCATGGATCGCAGTGATCGTCGCCGCGGCGGTGATCGTGGTGTTGGTGATCGCGGCGGTGCTCGGGCCGCGCAGACGCAGCCGACGGCTGCAGCGTCGGTTCGGACCCGAATACGACCGCACCGTGGCAGCGGCGCCGAACCGCAAGGACGCCGAGCAGGAGCTGACAGACCGCGAAAAACGCCACGAAGAACTGGATCTGCGGGATCTGTCGCCCGAGGAGAAGCAGCGCTACGACGCGGCCTGGACCCACATCCAGGAACAGTTCATCGACGACCCCGGCGGGGCGCTCGACGCCGCCGACCGCCTCGTCACGAAGGCGATGACCGACCGCGGCTACCCGAACGAGAACTATGACCAACAAGTGGCGGACCTGTCGGTGGAACACTCACGCCCCCTGGGCCGGTTCCGCGCCGCCCACGAGATCGCCGCGCGTGCCGGACACGGCGAGGCGTCCACCGAGGACATGCGCGTGGCCATCGTCGACTACCGCGAGGTGTTCGCCGAACTGGTCGGCGGCGATCACCACGGCACCTCCGACCACCAGAAGTGAGGCATTGAGATGATCATGAATCCACACCCGCGCGAGGACGTCCCGGCCACCGAGTCCGCCGAGCGCGAAGACCTCCACGGCGACGGCCGTTCCCACGGCGACGGTGACCCCGGGCGGCTGCGCGATCAGTGGCGCGATATCCAGGCCGGGTTCGTCGACGATCCCAAGGACGCCGTGACCCGCGCGGACGCGCTCGTGGGCGACGCGCTCGAGCAGCTCACCGATCAGTGCTCGCGCCGCCGTGAGCAACTCGAAAGCGAGTGGGCGCGCGGCGAAGCCGCCGATACCGAGGCACTGCGCACGGCGCTGCGCGGCTATCGCGACCTGTTCGATCAGCTGGTGGGCGGCACCGCGTCCGGGGCGACGAACATGTAGCTCTTCTCCTCGACGCGCTGCTTGATCCGCCACTCGCCGCCGACCCGCACGAAGGTGTCGTGGTACCAGAGGCCGCACAGCATGAGCCGCCGTTCGCCGTCGGCGGCGCCGACCATCATCGGGTTGTGACACATGGTGCGCGCGGTGGCGTTGTCACCCTCGACCCGGATGGACGAATTGCTGATCATGTGTTGGAACGCCGAGAAGTTGGGCATGACCGTGGCGAGGAACTTCTTGGTGGATTCCACGTCACCGGCCGGACCGCCCATGGCGGTGTAATCGATGTGGGCGTCCGGGGTGAAGATCTCGTCCAGCATGTCCCACTGGTGGGTGTCCACGGCGTGGGAATAGCGGACCATGAGGTCCTCTATTTCCATGCGATCCGAAATCTCCTGCAGGGACAACATGCTGCCTCCGGGTATGGCCGATAACTCTTCAGGGACGGTGCGCCACCGTACGCCCAGGGTCGTCGTTGATCTTGCCATTTCCGAAAGACGAGGGGATGCCATTGATCTCGTTCGGGCCGGCCGGTCGCCCGCAAAGCACGCCACAAGCGGCGCGATCCGGGTGCAGGTCAGGCGGCGGGGTCGCCGATCCGGTAGTCCTCGACCGTAATTGTCCGCGCCACCTTCTGCGGAGCGCCGCCGATCAGTCCGCGCCAAGGCAGGTAAGGGAGCAGGCGCACGTTCAGGTTGCGGAAGGCGATCATCGCCTTGCTGTTCGGGGCGTACCAGCCGCCCACGCCCTCCGCGAATTTCTGGCAGGCGTCCACCATCGGCCGCATCCGTGTCTCGTAGCGGTCGAAGGCGACGCGGTGATCGCCTGTGGCCGCGGCCAACTCACCGGCCAGCACATACGCCCCGACCAGCGACAGGTCCGCGCCCTGGCCGGACAGCGGGGACGCGCAGTATCCGGCGTCGCCGACCAGCGCGATCCGGCCCTTAGACCACCGGTCCATACGGATCTGCGCCATGGCGTCGAAGTAGAAGTCCTGGGCGTTCGGCAGTTCCGCGAGCAGGCGCGGCACCTCCCAGCCCTGGTCGGCGAACGTCTCGGTGAGGATGCGTCGTTGGGCGTCGGTGTCGCGGTAGTCGTAGTCGAGGGGATCGGACGCCCACGCGAAAATCGCTTTGGCCTCGGTGTTCTCGCGGGCGCTGTAGGACCCCGCGATCTTTCCGGGGGTGTTGTGGTCCAGTTCCCAGTGATCCAGACTCAGCAGATTCGGCGTCGTGAAGATCGAGATGTAGTAGCCCATGTGGCGGAGGAATTCCGATTCCGGGCCGAAAACCAGCGTGCGGGTGTGGGAGTGGACGCCGTCCGCGCCGATGACCAGATCGAAGGTGCGGGCGGGGGAGTTCTCGAGCGTCACGTGCACGCCTGATTCGCCCTCACGCAACGCGGCGATGGAGTCGCCGAAGAGGTATTCCACATTCTCGCGGGTCGCCTCGTAGAGAACCTCGGCCAGATCGCCGCGCTGAATCTCGGTGTCGCCATTGGCCCCGACGCCATTGAACACCTCGCTGGAGATGGAGGCACGAGCCTTTCCCCCGGCATCGACATAGGAAGTGCCGCGCTTTCCGGTACTGCGAGCGTGCACCTGCTCGAGCAGACCCATGCGCCGGACCACCTCGGTGGCGCTGCCCAGGACATCGATGGCCTGGCCGCCCGGACGCAGCGCCGGGGCCTTCTCGACCACGGTCGGTTCGAATCCGTAGCGCCGCAGCCAGAACGCGAGGGCGGGGCCCGCGATGCTCGCGCCGGAGATCAGGACGTTCTTGGTGCTCGTCTGCCGCATATCTCGACCATAGATCCGATTTGGGCAAACGCGCAAGACATTTGTCTCAGGCATTTGCGCTAGAGTGTGGGCATGGGAAACCGTGAGGATCTGCTCGCCGGCGCGCGCCAGTGCCTGTTCGACAAGGGCTATGCCCGCACCACCGTGCGCGATATCGCGACCGCCTCGGGGGTCAGCATGGCCGCCATCGGCTATCACTTCGGGTCCAAGGAAGCGCTGCTCACGGCCGCGCTGGCAGAGGCCACCGAGGAGTGGGGAGACCGGTTGGCACGGACGGTGGCGGCGGCGGAACCGAGTCCGGATCCCCTGCGGCGCTTCGCCTCCCACTGGGACGCCATTCGCGCATCGGTGACCGCCGATCGCGGGCTCTGGGCCGCGACCTTCGACGCGCTCTCGCATCCGGAAACCCGGGCTCAGCTGGCGGAGCGGACCGAGGACGCCCGGGCGGGACTGGCCCGGTTGTTCGAGGGCGACGAGGGGGACGAGGCCGGACGGTCGGTCGGCGCGCTGTATCAAGCGCTGCTGATCGGGATCGCCGCACAATCGCTGATCGACGGCGAGACCGCGCCCAGCGGAAGCGAACTCGCGGAGGGGCTGCGGCGGATCACCGGGGTCCGCGACGCCACGGCCGACTAGCGGAAACGGACCGCACGAGGGCCGCGCCGGGTCGGATGGCCCGCAGATTCCTAATGACTGGGATTCCAGATGCGAGTGCAAACGTCCGAAATGCCGTTATCGTTACGATCTACTCAGTAAATAGTTGGGGGGTAGGCAGTTTCGTATGGAAGCGCTCGAAGTCTTCATGCCGTTCGAACCGGCGGGGCTCAATCCCGCGGAGCCGCAGGCGGAAGCGGGAATGTGGGCCTGGCTGGAAGCCTACTCGCTGGTGCCGACCGAGCCCACTCGGCGGCGCATGGAACGGACCCGACCGGCCCGTATGTACGCGCTGTGGTGCCCGCGCGCGAACGCCGAGGAGCTCACACTGCTGAGCCAGTACACCGCGTGGGCCTTCATCGTGGATGACCAGTTCGATATCGAAATCCCCGAGCCGCAGCGGTGTTTGGCGGCGATCCTCGCCATCGAAGCCGTACTGGACGGTATCGACAAGCCGTCCGGAGTGCTCGCGATCGCGTTCGCCGACCTGTGGAAACGCTTGTGCCAGGGTCGGTCCCCGGCATGGCGCGAGAGCGTACGCGGCGAGATCCGGGACTGGCTGTGGACCTACTACGCCGAGAGCGTGGGACGGCTCTCCGGCAATCTGCCCGACCTCGAGGACTACCGCGCGCATCGGCGAGACGGCGTGGCGCTGTTCGTGTTTCTCGATATCAGCGAGCGCGCCGAAGGCGTCGACCTGAGCCCCGCGACCCGGCACCTGCCCGCCATGCGCAGTCTGCGCGCCGCGGCCGTCGAGCACATGGGCCTGTTCAACGACGTGCTGTCGGTCGCCTCCGACGAGGCGTCCGGCTACCTGTACAACTCGGTGCTGCTGGCCCAGTATCACCACGGCCACGATCGAGCTCAGGCCCGGCAACTGGTGAACGGCATGCTGTCCGAGTGCGTGGCGCGCATGACCGACGCGGTCGAGCGCCTGCCCACCGAGCTCGACGATGCCGGCATCACCGGCCGCGAACGCGCCGACGCCCTCGCCACCGCCGCGAATTACACCGTCTACGTGCGCGCCAACCACGACTACCACTATCAGGCCGCCCGCTACACGAGCGCGCCCGCCGAGGCGCTCGAACACGGGCTGCCACTGACCTGACCACGCCCAACGGCGCACCGTTGCCGAACTGAAATTCGCAGGCAACCCCCGGGTTTCAGTTTCCGATGGGACGATGGGGTTCTTCTGAGCATTGCTACCCAGCTGCCACCGGGTGGCTGCGGTAGCCGTGTCCGAGAGAGCGGGGCCGATTATGCGAGCGTCGAAACCGATCCGTTTCACCGTGGGAGCGCAGGGGGAGGGCAAGCGCCGGTGGGGCCTGTCCCGCCCCGCCGTGGCCGCCCACGCCGGGCACGACGAATCCCGTGCCCGGGCAGCCGAATCCATAACGCGCCCACTCGACGCGACCGCGGAGCGAAGAGCCCGTAGACAATTGAGCGAGGCCAGAGCGGCCATCGACCCGGTGTTGCGGACCGCGGTCAGTGGCCTGACCGAACCGCTGGACCTGATGGCCGGGTACCACTTCGGCTGGTGCGATCCCGAGGGAGCGGCCGTCACCGGCGTGCAGGGCAAGGCGCTGCGCCCGGCGCTCACCTTCGCGGCCGCGACCGCGTGCGGCGGGGATCCGGGCACGTCGGTCCACGCGGCGGCGGCCGTCGAACTGCTGCACAACTTCTCGCTCGTCCACGACGACGTGATGGACTGCGACGCCTTCCGCCACGGCCGGCCCACGGTGTGGCGGGTGTGGGGTGAGACCACCGCGACCCTGCTCGGCGACGCGCTGCAGGCGGTGGCGCTCGGCGCGCTGTGCGACGGCGTGCCGGAGACGGTCACCGCCGAGGCGGTCATCCGGTTGACCCGGGCCACGGTCGACCTGTGCCACGGGCAGTACGCGGACTGCGACTTCGAGACCCGGGCCGCCGTCACCGTCGACGAGTACCTGGGCATGGCCGCGGGCAAGACCGGCGCGTTGCTCGGCTGCGCCTGCGCGCTGGGCGCACTGTGCGCCGGGGCCGACGAGCGCGTGGTGTCGGCGATGCACACCTTCGGCGCGGAACTGGGCCTGGTGTTCCAGCTGGTCGACGACTTCATCGACATCTGGGGTGATCCGGAGGTCACCGGGAAACCCGCGCACAGCGATCTCATCCATCGCAAGCAGTCGTTCCCGGTGGTGTGCGCACTGGAATCGGGCACGGCCGCGGGTCGCGAGCTGGCTCGGCTCTACCGCACCCGGCACCCGCTGACCACGGCACGCGCGGCGCGGGCCGCGGAGCTGGTCGAGCGGGCGGGTGGCAAGCAGCGCACGTTGCGGCGGGCGTCGACGGCCTTGGAAGCGGCTTTCGCGGCGTTGCCCGATGATCTGGTGTCGGACGACCTGAGCGCCTTGGCTCAGCTGGTCGCTCATCGCGATCGCTGATCGCGGGGTACGGCCGTGCGGGAAGGGCCAGAAAAACAAAGTACGTGTAACCGGCGGTTACACGTACTTTGTTTTTTGAGAAATATCTGATGAGGTACGCCGACTGTACCAGAGCCATCGACAATGTGGTGATGGCGAAGCCTTGTCTGCTGTTGCAGCTGCGACCCGAGCAAGCGGCCTCCGACCAGGAGTATGAAGCGATCCTCGACGCGGGCGGTCTCGCACCGGAGGAGGTGGCACGGGTCGAGATGAATCGCGGCATGCCCGACCTCGACCTCGACGACTACTGGGCCGTCATCGTCGGCGGCGGGCCCAGCAATATCAGCTACCCCGAGGACCGCAAGTACGACTACCAGCGCGCCTTCGAACCCGAACTGAGGAAGCTGCTCATCGAGGTGGTCCGCCGGGACTTCCCCTACCTGGGCGCCTGCTACGGCCTGGGCGTGCTGGCCGAAGCCCTGGGCGGGACCGTGGGTACCGAGCGCTACTCCGAACCGCCTGGAGCGACCACCATCGAACTGACCGGCGACGCCGCCGCCGACCCGCTGCTCCACGGCCTCCCGGACGCCTTCCGCGCCTTCGTCGGCCACAAGGAGTCCTGCCAGGACGTCCCACCCGGCGCGACGCTGCTGGCCCACTCCTCCGGCTGCCCGGTCCAAGCGGTCCGCGTCGGCGAGCACGTCTACGCCACCCAGTTCCACCCCGAACTCGACGGCCGAGGCCTGGCCCTGCGTATCGAAATCTATCGCCACGACGGCTATTTCGACCCCGCCGAGGCCGACTACCTCACCGAACTCGGCCACCGCGAGCACATCACCGTGCCCCAGGAGATCCTGCGCCGCTTCGTCGCCCGCTACCGGGAGTGAGCCTCGATCAGCGCTGAGCTCATGGCCGGGCGCGGTGATACGCGGCGGCGGGTCGCGATCGCGGCGGCGACCAGGAGCGTCCAGGTGAGCCAGATGTAGGCGTTGTGGGCGACGATGGCGAACGGGCCCGGATCGGCAAGGCGGAGAACGCTTTCGGAGGGCAGGCCGAGGAAAGGGAAGATGCCGCCCGAGCAGAGGAGGAATACCGCGATCAGGGCCGCGGCCGCCAGAACCGAACGGTGGCGCAGGAGGGTGAGGTCGGCCGCGCAGATCAGTAGCGGTGCGAGCCAGACCCAGTGGTGAATCCAGGTGTAGGGGGAGATGGCGGCGGCCGTCATGCCGCACAGGGTCAGGGCGGCGAGTTCCTGGCCGGTCGCGGAGAGGCGGCGGGCCACGACGAGACAGGCCAGGGCGGTGGCGAGGGCGGCCGCGGGCCAGAGCAATTGGGCGAGGCCGCCGGAGCCGAGGGAGCGGGCGAGCAGGCCGCGCAGGGATTCGTTGTCGGGGTTGCCGGGCACGCCGACACGGGCCGGGTCGGCGAAGGCGCCGCTCCAGAAGGTGAGGGAGTCCTTCGGCATGACGGCCAGACCGATCACCAGGGTGGCAGCGCAGGCGCCCGCCGCGGCGGCGGCCGCGCGGAAGCGACCGGTCACCAGCAGGTAGAGGATGAAGAAGGCGGGCGTCAGTTTGATTCCGGCGGCGACGCCGATCAGCGCGCCTTTCCAGCGGGACGAGTCGGGCATGGTCATATCGGCCAGGACCAGCAGCAGGAGCAGCAGATTGACCTGGCCGAGGCCGATGGTTTGGCGGGTCGGCTCACACCACAGCAGCACCGCGGTGGCGGCGGGGACGACGATCAGCAGCCGCCGGTCGCGCCGGAAACCCAGCAGCGACAAGGCGGCCCACACCGATCCGGCCAGCAGTGCGATGTTGCCGAGCGCACCGGCCATGGTGAGCGACGCACCGTGCAGCACCACCAGCGGCACGAACAGCAGAGCCGCGAACGGCGTATAGACGAATTCCCATTCGCCGCGCGTGTGCCCGCGCAAGGGACTGTCGTAGACCGAAACCCCGTGCACCACACGGTCGGCCGCGACCCGGTAGACATCGAGATCGTCCAGCGGGAACATCGCGCGCGGCGGCAGTAGCGCTTGGCGCAGGTACCAGCCGGCGGCCAGGACGCCGAGCGTTCCGATCAGCCACACCATGGGCGCCGGTATCGACCGTCCGTGTGGTGCGGCGGGATTCACGGAGGCCGCGTCGCCCCTCGTCGGAACGGGCATGCGGACTCCCACGGTGGTTCGGGCTGGCGTGTGCCCGAACCACCGTAGTGGCGATTCAGTTGTCGCGCAGGGCGATCAACCCCGGGATGACTCCCAGATAGGCGGTGCCATCAGGGCCGATACTGATTCCGGCGTAGTTGTTGTTGAAGCCGGGACCGGTGCCGGCGAGGCGCTTCCAGACGGTGGCCCCGGTGCGGAAGTCCAGCGCGGTGAGATACCAGGGATCGCTGGGTTCGGAGCCCTTGGTGTAGCTGTAGATCAGGCCGGTCGCCAGCGAGAGCTTGGGGACGACCGTGGGGGCGGCCTCGGTGGTGTTGGCCCAGACCTGGTGGCAGCCCGCGCCGTCGGGGTCGATGTCGATGCGGGCGAAACCCGGGGTGGTGGTCTTTCCGAGCAGGGTGGCCTCGGGACCGGTGTACCCGTAGTTGTTCTCGACGACCAGTGAATTGCCCGCGCTGATCAACGAATTCTCGGTGTCACCGGACCCCGCGCCGAACACGGGGACGGCGCACACCTGCCGCTGTGCCGCGCCGGGTGCGGTGCGGTAGACGACGACGTTCATCGGATCAGCGTTGTCGGTGATGGCGACGTAGCCGCCCGGCAGGATGGTCGGCGTGGTGCCGGTGCCGTCGTCGACCTGGCCCGGTTTGCGCTGTCCGCTATTGGCGTAGGTGGTGCGCCAGGTGATGGCGGGCGCACCGTCGGGTCCCGCGTCGAAGCGGAGCAGTTCGCGGTTGGTGGCGATGTAGACGTCGCCGTCGTTGCCCACCGCGAACGAGTTCTCGATCTCACCGTTCGCGCCATCGCCCAGCCGGATGACCTGTGCCGCACCGGTGTTCAGGTCCAGGGTGCCGACCACGCCATTGGTGCGGGCGACGAACCACAGCAGCCCATTGCTGTCGGGCAGCGCCGAGTTGAACGTCTCGCCGGGCCGCAGCAGTCCGGTCAGGTCGTGGTCGTGCACGACGGTGAAACCGTCACCGGCGCTGTTCACCGCGAAGACGCGGATGTGGCCGTCGCGGGAGGCGACCACGGCGCGATCCTGGTCGTCGAGGTAGAAGTACGCGCCGCCGGTGAAGTTGCCGAACGCGCCCGGCCGCAGGAAGGCGCCCGGATCGCCGGGAAGTGCGCTGCGGCCCAGTACATTCAGGGTGACCGGGTCGAGCAGGTACAGCGCGGGCGAGGGCCCGATGCAGGTCGTGATGATCCGTCCGGCGTGGTCGAAGGTGAGCGATCCGCACTCGCCGCCGATGACCGCCGACACCACGCGAATATCGTGGCCGAGCGGTCCGGGGCGGGTGGTGGTGTTGCTCATCCAGCCGTCGTCGTGGATGCCGGAACTGCCGTTGGGCGCGAGGTAGGGGTGCTGCGGAACCGGCGGCAGACCGGTGATCGGTTGCGCGACGGCCGGATTGCCGAGGAATACCGGTGGTGCGCCGGGCACGGCCGGGATGGGCAGCGCGGCCGCGGTTCCGGCGACCGCGGCGAACACGGTGGCGGCGGCGCCGATGACGCCGCCGCGGGAGCTATTTCGCACCGATGCCATCCCGGAGGAAGTCGGCGAGCTGCTCCCCGAAGGGTTTCGCGGTCTGGGTGAAGTAATCGTTCCATCCGTCCTGCTGTGCCTGCTGCAGGTAGGAGGGTAGCGGCTGCTGCAGTTCGGTCCGCACGGCCTCGTCGTGAAGTCGGCTCATGGTGTCGCGCAAGGCGCCGCCGATGGCCGCGGTGTTGTCGAGTTCGAGCCGGCCGTCGGGGGTGGAGTAGTCGTAGAGCTCGTACTCCTCCTGCTGCGCCGTGTCGATGCGTGACGTGCCCGCGGCCCAGTGCGAGTAGCGGACGAATTTGGCGTCGGCGGTGCGCAGCGCGATCACGTGTCCCGGTGCGTCACCGTTGAATCGGACCGCGGCCTCCTCGATGGAGTGCTCGTCGGTGGTGTGCAGGATCCACGGCCGTCCGGGGGCGCGCGGGTCGCGGGCCACCGCGGCGATGTCGTGCCGCCCGGCCAGGTGCGCGTAGCGGTCGTCGGAGCGCCAGCCGGCGCCGCCGGTGCCGATGGTCAGCAGCAGGGCGGCCAGGTCGACGCTGGAGGTGAGCTGGTCGCGCACGCCGGGGGACGGAGTGAGCAGCCCGCGCGGGTCGTGGATGTAGAGCGGTACCCGCAGGGCCTCGTCATACGCGCCGCCGCCCTTGCCGTGCAGGCCGTGGGAGCCCGCGTAGTCGCCGTGGTCGGAGGTGAAGACCACGACCGTGTTCGCGGCGACCTCGGGCCGGGACTCGACCGCGGCGATGACGCGGCCGATCTGGATGTCCACCTGCTGCTGGAACCACAGGTAGAGGTTGCGCAGGTCGATCCACTCCTGGTCGGCGCCGGGCGTGCCGTAGGGAGCCAGGCCGAAGGTCGCCGCCGACACCTCGACCAGCGCCATCTGTAGCCGCGGCTTCCGGGAGAGCTGATCGAGGGTCTCGAAATTGCCGGGCAGGTCGTTGATCCAGCGCGGAATGTTGTTGTTGGCCAGGGTGCGTCGCGTCCAGCGCGGCCACCATTGGATGTCGTGCGGGTTGACCAGCGACACCGTCGTGCACCACGGGCCGTGCGCCGCATCGGTGTCGAGCCACTGGACGAATTCGTCGACGATGCGGCCGTCCATCTGCAGGCCCTGTTCGGGCGCGCCGTTGGGGGAGGGGTAGGTGCCGCCGTCGAAGCCGTAGCGGTCCAGGCCGCCCGGGGTGGTGTCGGCGTAGTGGCCCAGATGCCATTTGCCCCACCAGGCGGTGCGGTAGCCCTGTTCGCGCAGCATCGAACCCCAGGTGGGGAAGCCCGCCGCCAGCTCCGACTGGGAGGTCGACAGGCAGCCGGTCTGGTGGGCGTACAGGCCCGTCACCAGGGCGCCGCGCGAGGGGGTGCAGTCGTTGGCGGCGGTGTAGTGCTGTTCGAAGGAGACCGACTTGTTCCGCAGCGCGGCGATATTCGGCAGGATCGTGTCGAGGACGGACTGCTCGGGGAACCAGATCGGGGCACGCATCTCGTCGACGATGACGACCAGGATGTTCGGTTTGCCCGGGTCGTTGTCCCGGCGGCCGGGTTCCGCGGCGGCCGGGCCTGCTGCCGTGACCGCGGCCGCGGTGGCGCCGGCCATCGCGCCGGTGCCGAAAAACCCTCTCCTGCTGATCATTCGATCGCTCCTGTAGTGGTGCCGGTGGCGGCGATGAACGCGCTCACCACGGCGGCGAGTTCGGGACCGCGGTCCTCCTGGAGGAAGTGACCGGCGTCGGTGATGGTGGTGTGGGCCTGACCGGCGGCGCCGGGCACCTTCTCCTGGAAGGGCCGGTGACCGCCCGCGGTGATCGGGTCGCCGTCGGAGAAGGCGGTCAGTACCGGTTTCTCGAACCGCGCCAGCTGTTCCCACGCCGCCCGGTTGGCCGGTGCGGCCGGATCGTCGGGGCGGGTGGGGACCAGGAGCGGGAACGCTCGCGCACCCGCCTTGAAGGTCTCGTCCGGGAAGGGCGCGTCGTAGGCGGCCACCACCTCGGGGGACAGGGCGGTGCGGCAGCCGCCCGCGATGATGCCGCCGACGGGGAAGGTCGGCGTCTCCTGGGAGAACCGCTGCCAAGCGGCGAACGCGTCGGTGAGTTTCACGTCGCCGGTGGGCAATCCGGTGTTGGCGACCACCACGCGGGCGAACCGGCCGGGGTGTTCGGCGACCAGCCGCAGGCCGATCAGACCGCCCCAGTCCTGACAGACCAGCGTGATGCCGGTCAGGTTCAGGTGGTCGAACAGGGCCTCGCGCATCCACTCGACGTGGCGAGCGTAGGTGTAGTCGGCGCGATCGGCGGGTTTGTCGCTGCGGCCGAAGCCGATGAGATCCGGTGCGATGCAGCGCAATCCGGCCTTCACCAGCACGGGAATCATGGTCCGGTACAGGAAGCTCCAGGACGGTTCGCCGTGTAGCAGCAGGACGACGTCCCCGTCACGGGGGCCCTCGTCGAGGTAGTGCAGTCGCAGCCGGGTCGCGCTCCCGTCTCCGGCGACGACGTCGGTGTAGTGGGGTTCGAAGTCGAAGTCCGGCAGATCGGCGAACCGGTCGTCCGGTGTCCGCAGTGCGTGCATGCTGCCGACCCTAGAACTATTTGCACGTGGAGTGCAACAATCAATTTTCCTGTGTAGGGTTGACCGTGATGGACGGACGTACAGCACGAGCGGCGAAGAACCGCCAGGCGGTCCTGGAGGCCGCCCTGGCGCTCATCGACGAGGGCAACCTGCAACCGACCGCGCAGGCGGTCGCCGAGCGGGCGGGCGTCGCCACGCGGTCGGTGTACCACCACTTCCAGGACCTGGAGACGCTGTATCTCGACGCGGCGCAGACCCAGATCGCCCGGCATTGGATCGCGCTCCTGGAACCGGTGACCGGCGACCTGAACCAACGCATGGACACCCTCGTGGCCCTGCGCTCGGACCTGTTCGAGAACGTCACCAACACCCGCCGAGCCGCGCTGCTGCGCGAACACGAATCCGTGGTCCTCTCGGAACGTTTGAACGAGAGCCGCGCGGCGCTACGCGCCCATCTGCGCACCAATCTGCCCGAACTCGACGCGCTCGAACCGGCCTCCCGCGAGGCCGTCTTCGCGATGTGTTCCTGGGAGGCCTGGGACGTCCTGCGCCGCCACCAAGCCCTCCCGGTCGACGCCGCCCGCGCGGCCGTGACCGCGGTCCTGACCCGCATGCTCACCTGAGCCGCCGAAAAGGAACATCCCATGGCCATCGTGCCCGACACCGATCAGTTCACCCGCTTCGCCGAAACCGCCGGCGAGGGGCCGATCGCAATGCTCAACCTCATCAAATTCCGGGATCGCGCCGAATACGCGAGCTACGGGGCGGCCGTGCTGGCCATGGTCGAGAAGCAGCGGGGCCGCCTGCTCTGGCACGGCGAACCCCAGCAGACGCTGATCGGCGACGAGGACTGGGACTACGTCGCCCTCGTCGAATACCCCAGTCGCCAAGCGTTTCTGGACATGGTGACGGCACCCGAATACGAGCAGATCCACCAGCACCGGGAGTCCGGCATCGACTACACGACCTTGATCGCGTGCCGGCCGCTCCCGACCCCGTGACCAGGTCCCCGGGGCGCGACTAAGCTTTTCGGGTGCTGTTCCTCCGGGTGCTCGGCCCGATCGAGGTCGAGGTGGACGGTCGGCTCGTCGACATCGGCGGGCCCGTTCCCCGGCGGTTCCTCGCAGCCCTGTCGACCACGCTCGGCTCCGCGATTTCCGACGAGGCGCTCGGTGAGCTGATCTGGGGCGCCGATCGGCCGCAGCAGGTGGGCGGCACGCTGCGAGTGGTGGCTTCGCGGCTACGGTCGGCGTTCGGACCGACCGACCGGGATCTCTTGCAGCGCAGCATATCCGGGTATCGGCTGGAGATTCCGCCGGAGTGGTCCGACAGTGGGCGCTTCGCGGCATCGGTCACCGCGGGAGTACGGGCGCTGGCGGCCGGTGAGGCGGCGAGCGCGGAGCGGCTCCTGGCGGATGGGCTGGCGCTGTGGCGCGGGGAACCGTGGCCGGAGCTGGATCACACGCCCGCATCGCCCGCCGAACGGACCCGGCTGGCCGAGCTGCGCGATGTCGCGGTCGAAGAGTTGCAGGCGGCGCGACTGGCCTGCGGGCAAACCGCGGCGGCGGTCGCGGCATTGAGCGAGGCGGTGGCACAGGCCCCGTTCCGGGAGCGGCGCTGGGAGCTGCTGGCACTGGGGCTGTATCGCGGCGGGCGGCAGACACAGGCGCTGGCCGAGCTGCGGCGGGTGCGGGAACTGCTGGTCGAGGAGCTCGGCGTCGAGCCCGGACCCGCGCTGCGCCTGCTCGAACAGCGGCTGCTCGAGCACGATCCCGGGCTGCTGGCCACGGCCCGTCCTCGGCCACCGGCCGACGGCGCGGTTCGCGCTGTGCCACAGCCTGTTTCGCGGCTGCTCACCTCGTTTGTCGGTCGTGACCGGGAACTACGGCTGCTGACCGAGCTGATGGCGGAGCAGCGGATGGTCAGCCTCGTAGGGCCCGCCGGGGTCGGCAAGACCAGGCTGGCGGTCGAATACTGTGCGGCGCGGGAGGATACGGTCGACCGCTGGATTGTGCGGCTGGGGGATGTCCGCCGCGGCGATGCGGTCGCCCTGGCGGTCGCGTCCACGCTCGGGCTCATCCACCACAGCGGCGACCCCGCCGCCCTGGTGCGGCGCGCGCTCGCGGTACGGCCGGGGCTGTTGGTGCTCGACAACTGTGAGCATCTGATCGAGCCCGTCGCCGAGCTGAGCGTGCCGCTGCTCGCCGGCTGTCCTGGATTGCGGATTCTCGCGACCAGCCGCCAGCCCTTGGGTATCGACGGCGAGCATGTGCTCACGGTCGAGCCCCTGCCCGTGACCGGCCCGGACGGCACCGATGGCAGCGCGGTACGGCTGCTGATCGATCGGGTGCGGGCCGGCCGGCCGAATTGGCAACCGGCCGAGGACGATCGGGCGTTCGCGCGAGATATCTGCGCGGCCCTCGACGGGCTGCCGTTGGCGATCGAATTGGCGGCGGCGCGGGAGCGTGCGTTCGGGCTGCGCGACATCGCCTCCCACATTCGCGATCGGCTCGATGTGCTCGGACCGACGCCACGGGGATCGCTGTCACCGCACGCGGGACTCGAGGCCGCCATCGGATGGAGCGTCGAGCATCTGACGGACGCGGATCGCGCGATGTTGTTGCGGTTGTGGCCGTTCGAGGGCGGATTCACGTGGCAGGCCGCCGAGGCGGTCCGGCCCGTGGCGGCCGGACCCGCGGTGCTCGCCACCTTGGCTTCGCTGCTGGATCGGTCGGTCATCAGCGCGGACACCACCACCGGTCCGACCCGCTATCGGATGCTCGAGACCATTCGCCGCCACTGCCGCGGCATCGATCCCGATCCGCAGGCCAGTCGCGCCGCACACGCCGCGTGGGTGCACGATTTCGTGACAGCGCGGACCGCTCTGCTGACGCGGCATGGGGCCGGGCCCGCCTACCGCGCCTTGGCGGGGGAGCTGCCCAACATTCGCACCGGCATCGACCACGACCTCGATCACGATCCCGTGCGCGCGCTGAGGACGGCGGCCGCTCTGCAATTCGCGTGGACGACCCTCGGGGTGCTGGCGGACGGTCGCCGTCTACTGCGGACCGCACTGGACCGCGCCGCACCGGCGGACAGCACGGATCGGGCGCGCGGGCTGGCGGCACTGTCCATCGTCTCCTTCCACGCCGGGGATCCCGCCGAAGCACTCGCGCACGCGGACACCGCCCTGGATCTCCTGACCGCCCCGGAGTCCGAGCGCGATCTGGTGTTGCACGCGTTGATGTTTCGCGCGTTGGCGCTGACCGCGCTCGGTGACGCGAAATCCACCCGGGAGGCCGTCGACCGCCTGATCGCGGAAATCGACCGCCTGCCCACACCCGATTGGATCCGCGGGTGCGCGCAGTTCGGCCACGGCATCACCCTGCTGCTGGAGGGCGACGGAACCGAGGCCCTCCGATGGCTGCGCGGTGCGAGGGAGCTCAGCGCCGACTGCGGTCACCTCTGGTGCCAGGGCATGGCCGATGTGGTGGTCGCCTGGTCGGCGCTCTCCCCGGGTGACGACAGGGACGCCGCCGCGGAGGCACTGACCGCGCTCGACCGGGCCTTGGGCGTGTTCGCCGAACAGTCGAACATCTCCGACGCCCTCGGCGCGATCTACGCGGCGGCGCACGCGCTCATGCTGACCTCCGAACCCCGAGCGGCACTTCAGCTGCGGGCGGCCGCACTACACCACTCCGAGCGTGTCGGAGCCGACCCGCGCCGCTACGCGCAGTTCGCCCATCCGGCCTTGATCGAGCGAATGAATCGGCTGCTGCCCGATGCGGACGCGGCTGCCGCCGAACAGGCCGGGAAGCGGATGAGCTGGAAGGACATGGTCGATCTCGTCCACGACGCCGCCGGCCGGCCGTTGTAGCGGATTTGAAACACCCTTCGGCGACGGTGAACCGGTGACCACCTTCGACTTGTCCACCGAGACCACCGTCGATTACCCGGCCTCGAAAGTCTGGGCGATCCTGGCCGACTACGCCAACGACACCGCCTGGCGCACCGGCGTCGTCGCCATGGCCGCGAACCCGCCCGGCCTCGCCTCACCCGGCACCCGCACCACCGAGGAACTCCGATTCGCCGGACGCACCTGGCGCAATGGCGGCGAAGTCCTCACGGTCGACCCCGGCACCCGCATGACCTGGCGCACCACCTCGGGAGCCGATGCCGAGGGCACGCGCGCCGTGACCCCGATCGGCACCGACCGATCCCGGATTCGCTTGGAACTGCGGGTCACTCCGCACGGCATGCAGCGACCGTTCGGCGCGCTACTGGCCCGCATGCTGCGGCGCAATCTCGATCGCGATATCGCCGCACTGCGGACGCTGATCGATCGCACGGGTGCGTGACGCGCCGGTACTCACCGACTTCGATCGGCCGAAGCCGTTGCGATGCACCGGCTTCGGCCGTCCCCTCGTATCGAAGCGGTCACCGGGCGTGCGCGGTGGCCTTCGCGGCCGGGTGGGGTGTGCCCACCAGGGTCGCCGGGTAGAGCGTCTGAGCGAACTTGCGGTCCTGGGCGTCGATGTCCAGCCCGCCGGGGACGGGCTTGCCGTCGCGCATGATCGAGCCCGGCAGCTGGTAGCACATGATCGACACCGTGTCGGTCGGCGTGGCGATGAGGCTGACGTCCTCGAGCGGGGTCAGCACCTGGGCGCGGGTGGTGTCCGGGCTCCAGCCGTCGGTCTCCTGGAAGTACCGGATCGCCTTCTTGGGGTCGATGTTCTCGACGACCTCGCGGCGCATGTGCTCGTGCGGGAAGCCCAGGGTGTGGCCGGTCTCGTGGCGCACGACCCGCTTGTACTCGCTCTCGGGGGTGTCCATCGAGAAGGAGTCCAGGTTCATGGTCGGCTGGTCGGCGGCGATGTGCAGGATATCGGTGCCCAGATACGACCAGTAGCCGTCGCCGGGGGTACGCGCGATCCGCACTTCCGCGTCCTTGCTGCGGCTTTCGGAGAACTTGATGTTCGCGCCCGGCGACCACGCGTTCATGTGACTGACGATGCGCTTCTTGAGGTCGGCGTCGTTGGTGTCGAGGAACCGGACGGCGAGGTGGACGCCGCCGCTGCGCCAGTACTTGGTGGTCAGGGCGGAGATGAACGCCTTGTTCACCGTGCCCGGGGCGACCAATCCGGTGACCGGACGCAGGTACGGGCGGTTCGCGGGATTGATCTCCACGGCCGTCTTGGCGGCCGCGAACAGGGTGTCGCCGGGCAGGCTGCGCGGCGTGCACACGATGATGGCGTCTCCGGTGGACATGTCTTTCACTCCTGATGGTGATTCGTTGCGGTGAGGGTGACCTCGGTCCAGAGGTCGCCGTGCACGGCCAGGTGACCGGGTACGGCCTCGGGCGGCTGGTCCGCGCGGACCACCGTGTGATGGTGCTGTTCGAGCGACTCGACCAGCGACTTCTTGGGTATGGTCTTCACCCATCGCCGCACCGGCCCGAACGGGACCATCGCGTATCCCGATGTCTGCCAGTCCTTTTCGACGAATCGGCGAGGAGTGGCATTGTGCGATCCGTGATGACCGACCTTGTACAGCGCCAGGTCGGTCAGCAGGTCGACATTGCGGGCGTCGGAGAACACGTACTCCCACGCGCCCTGCTGCGCGTCCCCGGGGAACAGCAGCCGCGTTCCGGACACATCGAGGACGAAGAAGACACTGGTGTTGTTCACGGCGTTCTCCAGAATCGCCGCGGCGCGCAGCAATCGGTCGTCATCGTGCACCAGATTCTCCAGCGCCAGATCCGTTTTCGCCTCCGGAAGCCGGCCCGGCAGCTGACCGGAGGTGATGTACCGCGCGTGGAACAGCGGCGTGAGCCGCCCGGCGGAGTCGGCGCCCGCGCCCGCGCGGACCAGCGGCCACGACTGCTGGGCGGGCGGATCCATGCGCTTGAGGAACTTGATGTCGCGGGAGGGCCCGAGAATGTGGGCGACCACGCCGACACGGTCCACCGCGATCCGGTTCTCGGCCTCGGCCCGGCTGGGCAGGAACCGGACCCGGTGCGGGGCGGCGAACCCGCGCTGATTGCGACCCAGCAGACGATCGGTCGCGGCGGCATTGCCCTGCGCGTTGAGCGCGAACATCCGGGCCTGTTCGACACCGGCGGGCAGGCGGCCGTCGAGTTCGGCGACGCGCCGCTCGCTCAGCGCCAGCAGGCCGTTGGCGGCCTCAGCCTGACCGCCACGAATGCGGCGCGCGTCCGCGTCGTCGGGGTCCTCGACGAACGGCACCCATACCTCGTCCACCAGCACCTGTTCCCATTCCTCGCAGGCGAATCCGGTGATGTGGTCGGCGTGGTGGTGGGTGGCGACCACGACATCGAGGTGCGGCCGGCGATCGGGCGCGGCGTCGGTGAGATCGGCGATGATGGCGCGCACCGATTCGCGGATCGGGCGGGCCCGGCCCTGACTGTGGACGCCGCAGTCGACCAGCATCCGCCAGGTCTCATCGCCGCGGCGGACGGTCACCGTGAACGCGTCGCCGAAGCCGACGTTGTACATGCGGACCGAAATCGTTGTCCGGGTGGCCATCTCGCACCTACTCCCCGGTATCGGAATGGATCGTGGCGAAGCCGAGACGGTGGATCGCGTGCTCGGCCGTGAACGCGCTCAACGGGTCCGCGGCCTCCAGGGACTCGAACCATTGGGTCATTTCGGCGAGCCGCTGCTTCCCGGCTTCATGGAACTCTCTGGCATTGTCATCGGTGGCCACGGTCGGATCGCTGAGTGGTAGTGGCTTCGCGATGATGTATTCGACGCTGCCGTCCGCCCGGACGACCAGGGCGGTGCCCGCGCGGATCGCCGGCGGCTTGTACTGTTTCGGATCCTCGAGGTCGGTGCGGCGTTGCAGCAGCTGGATGGCCAGTTCGGGGCGTGGCAGCCGGTCACCCGCCTGCCGGTAGGACACGTGGATGCCGTCACAGCCGATCGGCAGCTTCGGATCGAGCCCCAGTTGCAGGGCGTTCACGCGGGCCCAGGCGGTGATGCCGATGGCGACCTCACGGAAGACCGAACTCGTCGTCGGGAGCTCCAGGACGCGGGGACTGCCATTGCCGTCGGGGGCCGGAGGCGTGCGCAATTCGCCCGCGGCGCCGCCCGGGTCGAGGTCACGGGAGGCCGACAGGATGACCTTGGACAGGTCCACCGCGTGCTTGCCGCGGCTGAGGTTCAGGCCGGTGTCGGGCTGATGCCAGACCAGCGCCTCATCGGTCAGCGAGGCGACGCTGGTCGGCCAGATGCCCCGCCGGCGCAGCGCCTCGACCAGGGTGGCGCGCAGATGCCGGCGGTCCTCGGGGTAGAGGCCGCGGTCGGCGGTGACGATCGCGCGCACCACATCACCGAAGCGGACATCCACCACCGGCAGATAGTCGAAGGCGCGCACCACCATTCCGAGCAAGCGGTCCGCGGTCTTGACCGCCTCGTCGGCGATGCGGGACACCAGATCCGGGTGCAGGTGGCCGGGCGGCAGCACGCCGGTCCCGCCGGTCGCGATACGCAGCAGGTCCGCGATGGCGCTCTGATAGGAGTCGAGGTAGGCGTCGAAGACCGCGGCCACGAAGCACGCGCCCAGTTCGTGCGGCTCCTGCGCGGCCAGAAACTGATTGGGGGTGCGGTCCGGGCTGCGGATCGCCGAGCGCAGGGCCGCGCCACGGCCGGTGGATTCGCCGAATTCGCGTGCCAGATCCAGGAGTCCGCCGCTCTTGCCGAGCTCGCCCGAGGTCTTCGTGATGGCGTCGACCACGACGTCGCGGTGGGTGAAATGCTGGAACAACGCCATCAGATCGGCGACGGCCTCGTGCCAGGCGAAGACGTCCCGATGCGTGGATTCGCTGTAGAGGCGGCGGATTCGGTGCACGATCGCATGGGTCACCTCGTGGGCGACGATATCGCTCGACAGGCAGGTGAAGATGATCTGGCTGGGCAGATTCGCACCCGGGTTCTCGGCGTCTGCCCGGTAGTAGCCGAACAGGACCGCACGGCGCTTCGGATCGAAGTAGGCGTTCTGGCCCTCGAAGGCGTGCGGAACCAGGCGCAGGACCTGCTCACGATGCCAGCGGAAACGGCGGCCCATGAAACGCTCGAAGCGTTCCAGGACGCTCATCGCGACGGCGTAGACGACCTGCTGATGGGCGCGGGGATCGCTCTCGGTCGGGCGAATTCCGTCCTGCGCCAGCAGATACGGGTCGTCGAGGTCGATCGGGGCGTACCACTTCTCGCGGCTGGCGTCGTAGTCGACGACCTGCACGAGTCCGCCGTCCGGGCCGGGGCCCTTGAACTTCTCGAACGGGATGTCCAGGGTGAGGAAGCGTCCGGTCAGGCGCGTCGACATGGGGTCGAAGGCGAACGTCCGCAGTCGGCGGCGGGCGGGCGGGCAGATGCCGCCCATGCTGTAGGCGACTACAGGTGTGGTTTCGTCCATTGCTCGTCCTCCCACCGGACCGCTCGCGGGATTCGCTTGCCGTAGTTCGTATCCGTCTCGCACCGGGTCCGCACGCTCGCGTGCAGCAGGGCATCCGCGGGGATGCGGCGGTGCCGGTAGGTGAGCAGTGCCCAGATCCAGCCCATGCGGTGCACCCGGCCGCTCGCGTGGTTCTCGGTCAGGGCGCAGACGTCGCGGTAGGCCTTGGGCTTCACATTCAGTCCGGCCTCGATCGCGCCGTCGGCTATCCATTTCAGCGCGACTTCGGCCAGGCGCGGATCGTCCTCGAAGGTGCCGCCGACGTCGGAATGGACACCGGCGAACCACGCCTCCGTGAGGACGGGCCGCGCGCCCTTCGGGACGACCAGGTATTGCTCGTACGGGCGTCGCTTCTCGTCGATGGAAACGGCGTGCCGGACGCGTTCGACATTCGGTATCTGACGGGTGAACGGCCATTTCAGATTCCAGCGGAACAACCCGGCCGCCTTCACCGTGTCCCACACCCCCAGATACTCGATGGGAATCGAGAATTCGCCCTCCGGGGTCTTCGAGCAGAACGCGCGGGCATAGCGGCGCAGTTCCGGCCAATCCGTCGTCTTGCGGGTGTACGCGCTGACGACATATTGGACGAGATTTTCGCTGCCCGGCCGCAGCAGCCCGGGCTCGTGCAGCAGCCCCGCCAGGGCCCGCGCGGTGTAGGCGCCGCGGCTGAAACCGAAGACGAACACCCGGTCGCCCGGCCGCCAGTGTTCGATCAGATAGGTATAGGCCTCTGCGAGATTCGAGCGCAGACCGCTGCCCACGGCCAGCCCCAGCACGCGCGACACCCAGCGCGCCGGCGGCGACCACGCGCCGCGGGCGCTGAAGGTGCCGACGCCCGGATCGTAGAACGCGACCTGTTCGGTGGAATCGCTCAGATCGAGCATCTCGAAAAGGCGGACGACATTGGTGCTGCCGGTGGCCCGCAGTTGATTGCCCGTCCCGTCGAGACAGATGACGATGTTCTTCGCCGCTGATCCTGTAAACACCCATCGAGTGTCGCGCCGGACAATCGCCAAGTATCGAGTAGTGCTGTACTCGAATTTCGGTAAACGGAGACGTCGACTACCGAATTCTGGTACCCCAGGTCAGCGATTTCTTACCGGCTGGACAAATCCTGCGCCGACGTCGGCTTCGATCGTACGCTTGCCTAATTTCCCGGCGTCCGCGATCAGGCGCCCGGAAGCGACGAGACCGCCCCGTTCTCGATCGCGAGTTCCGTTGCAAGCCAACCGGTTTCGTGGGACTGATTACCATGCCGCTTGTCGGTTCAGATTGCCAGGATGCGCAGGTCGGCGCGAACTGGCACTGGTGGGAAGTGAGCCCGGTGATGGACGTGACCATGAACCTGCTGAGCGAGATCCGGTGCCGGTACGGCAGTTTGGACGAATTTCTCGCGCGACTGCATCGCGCGCTCGACGAACACACGACCGAGTTGCCCGCCATGCGCGACGCCGAGGCCGCGACCGGAGGGCGGCACCGCATGCGCGCTCGGGTATGAGGCGTCAACCAACTGCCTTGTCCGACGATGCGCCGGCCGGATGGGTGACCGAGAGGACGACGGCATGGCGAGAATCGATGAGCGCCCGCAATGTTCGCCGTCCCCAGGTCTGAAACCCGAACGCGACCACGCGCGTACCGGTTCCTGCCTTTCCTCAGTAGAGGCTGTGCGCCATCACCAGGCCATGTTCGCGTAGCTCGCGAGCATTTCCTCGCTCTCGCGCGAGAGCTTCCAGGTACCGCCGACGTTCTTCCAGGTCACCGAGAACGGGAAGGAATAGGATCCCAGCCGGCTGTTCAGCGTGGCGGACAGGACGTCACCGTCGACCGAGATCGGCCCCGACACGTCCCAGCTGTACCCCGGAATCCGCTGAATCACCTGATTCACGTTGCCGATCTGGCTCGCGTCGCCGGACTCCAGCTCGGCGGCCGACCCGTTCAGCGCCGCCTGCAGCTTGCCCTGCAGCTCACCCGCGGACGGCGTAGCCGGAGCGGCCACGGCGGCCGGAGCGGTCGCGACCACGGCGACGGCCGGCGCCAACAAGCTGGCGGACAGCATCGAGGCGACGACGAACTTGCGAATCATGAGCAGATCTCCTTCAGGTCAGGTTAGGCTAACCATAACCTATGCGGAGGGCGTTGTGTCCAGACCTTCGTGGCGGTGCGGGAGTGAAAGGGCTGGTCGAAATCCTCGACCGTGCAAGCGGCTTCACGGGGCGGGCGCAGTGCACAGTTCGCAGGCGATGCCGGCACCGGACAGTCCGATGCCCATGGGTGAGATGGATCGACGGAAGCTAGCATCGCCAGCGCGGGTGATTCGCACGGTTTCGCTCGTTGTCTGGAGGTTACGCTGTGAGCGCGTTGTCGAACCCGAACACGTTGCCGCCCTACGCCACTCTGCCCGATCTGCCGCTCGATGAGGCCGATCGCGCAGAGCTGGCCCGGCAGATCTGGGATCAGCTGATCACCGGCCGAGGCGACGCCGACGATTTCGTGGACAGCTACGGCGAGGACTACGACCTCACCGACGAGCAGCTCGAGGCCGCTTTCGCCGCGCTGCGTGCCGC
Source organism: Nocardia sp. CA-145437 (assembly GCF_050956485.1). Taxonomy (NCBI): domain Bacteria; kingdom Bacillati; phylum Actinomycetota; class Actinomycetes; order Mycobacteriales; family Nocardiaceae; genus Nocardia; species Nocardia sp. CA-145437. The sequence continues at coordinate 3,822,050 of NZ_CP191204.1, forward strand.
GCGGCTGCTCCAGCAGGCGGAGATCGGCGCGTACACCTCTCGCACGATCGCCGCGTTCGAGGAGCTCAATGCCAACGGTGTGGTCGCGCGAGCGGACTTCTCCTGCTGCGGCACCTGCGCTTCCGGCGAGATCTGGGACGAACGCGACGACAGCCGGCACTGGAACGGCTACGTCTACTTCCATCAGCAGGACACCAGCCGTCTCCTCGAGGACGGCGCGACGTACGTCGGCTACGGCGCGTTCCCGCCCGAGGACTTCGACGAGGCCGCCTACGACGCGCTCAGCGATGACGCGAAGGCAGACCTCTACACGGCCGATGTGACCCGGCTGCTCGACGACGTGGTGTTTCCGATCTTCCGGCGCCACGGCATCGAGCCGGAATGGGACCGCGACCTGGGCACGAGGGTGCTACTCGAGAACGCCGACTGGTACGCCCCGATCGAGGCGTAACGCCCGGGAGACAACATCGAACTGCTGACTTCTCCTGGCCGGCAAGCGATCCCGGCGACGGATCGCCACAGCCCGGCCCGCGACCCGACTTCCGGCAAGCGCGACGGCTGAAACAAGAAACACCCGAATGCTGTGTGGTGCACAGCATTCGGGTGTTCGTGGTGTCCGGAGGGGGACTTGAACCCCCACGCCCTAATACGGGCACTAGCACCTCAAGCTAGCGCGTCTGCCATTCCGCCACCCGGACTCGGTGGTGCGGGACAAGATTAGCGGAGGGGTTGGCGGAAACGGAAATCGGGGCTGGGCCAGGCGAAATGGGGTGCGCGGGGGAAGGATTGGGGCTAGTGGAGGATGCCGAGGAGGTTGGCGTTCTTGATGGGGGTGTCCTTGTTGGCCTGGATTTGGCAGAGGCTCTGGACTGCCGCCATGGAGAGGTCGACCTGGGTGCCGGAGGGTTCGTTCTGGGTGCTGCCCTGCTGCTTGATGAACTTGGTGATGGTGATGCGCTGGGTGTCGGCGTTCTGGATCAGGTAGTCGCTGCACTTGGTGTCGCCGCCCTGGTTGAGCGCCTTCTCGACATCCGAGCAACCCGAGAGCAGGGTTACGGCCAGTGCGGCGGCCGCCACGGCCGTCCATCGCGCGGTGTTCATCATGCGTTCCTCGTGGGTCGGGCGCGGGGCCGAGGCGGCCGCGCGATCGACCGCCACTGTAGATGGGCGCGACCGCCCCGCAATCGGGGGCGGACCCGGAGATTCAACTCCGAGTCGCGTGAATTGCGTCACAGCACGCGCCGGGGTTTCTCAGCGGTAGTCGGTGGCGCCGGCCGTGCGCCAGGCCTGCGCCTCACCGGGGCCGCCGCGGCGACTGAGCAACTCGGCCAGGCCTGCCATCGCGCGCGAGTCGCCGTGGGTGGCGGCCAAGCGCCACCACTGTTCGGCCTCGGGGTAGTCGCCGCGGCGGTAGCGGACCACACCCAGGTCGTAGGCCGCGCCCACATGCCCGAACTCGGCTGCCTGCGCCCATAGTTGGCAGGCCTGCTCCTCGTCGCCGCGGCTCTGCATCCCGACACCCAGCTCGTAGAGCGCGTTCTGGTAGCGGCCGGCCTCGGCGGGCAGGTCGGGGCGCGGCGGCCTCCTGGTAGTGGCGAGCTCGACGACGAGTTCTCCGAAATCGGGCGGTCCGACGCCGGTCGAGCAGTGCAGGACGGTCATGGCTGGTTCGCGGGTGATGAGCATCCCGTAATTGCCGACCCAGGAGACGGTCGCGCCGCTGTCGTCGACCCAGACGGGGGTCACGGTGATCGCGGCGTCGGCGTCGGTGGGGCACACCTCGAGGTCGATCCCGCCGTCCATCGCGTCACTCCAGACGTCAACCCCCCTGATCTGGCGGCCGCCCAGCAACACATTCCCCCGGTCCACCGCCAGCCCGATCCCGAGGCTGCGCACGCCCGCCCGCGCGACGGCCGTGCGCAGGGTCAGCCGGACGGTGGCGGGGGAGTCCCCGAGAGTCTCCGAGTGCAGGGGGTAGACCTGCGCTCCGTTCCAGGTCACGGGGTCCGCGCTGGCGTATCGATCGGCCAGCGACGGCACGGTCGTGGGCGGTTCGGCGTACGGATACGACCCCTGCATCTGCCCCGCCCTTCGCCGGTGCCCGGTGATGTTCGCGCCCACCGTAGTACCGATGCCCGGCGCGGGGTCGGGTATTTGCCAGCTACGTCCGCCAGCAAACTTCTGGTCAGTCGACCGGTGTCGTGGGAGGCTCGAGACGGGCCTCCCGTGTCCAAATTTCGCCGGTCGGTCGACGTGTCGGCCACGTCCACGCGGTGTGTCGTACTTGCGGAGGGCCCACTGTCCTGTTGAATCGTCGGCGAAATACCAGCGAACGAGTGAAAGGTAAGGACATATGGCTCTGCCCACCATGACCCCCGAACAACGCTCCGAGGCGCTGGCGAAGGCCGCGGCGGTTCGTAAGGCCCGCTCGGAACTCATCGCGCAGGTCAAGAAGGGGTCAGTCAGTCTCGCCGAGGTGCTCAAGCGCGCCGACGCGGAAGACTTGGTCAAGAAGACGAAGGTGGCGGCGGTCATCAAGGCGCTGCCGGGTATCGGCCCCGTCAAGGCGGCCAAGCTCATGGACGAGGCCGAGATCCCCGCCGACCGCCGCATCGGCGGCCTGGGCTCCCGGCAGCGCGCCGCGCTGCTGGAGGCGCTGAAGGCTTGAGATCGGGGGGTGGCCTGCCGGGCCGGCATCCGGCCCGGCGGCAACCACTCCCACCGCCTCCGCTCGCTCGGCAAACACGCACTACATCGACCGATTTGGTCCGCGCGGCCCGATCCGATAACCTTGCTGAGCACCACCGGTCCGGGTGGCGGAATGGCAGACGCGCTAGCTTGAGGTGCTAGTGCCCGTATTAGGGCGTGGGGGTTCAAGTCCCCCTCCGGACACAATGACGAAGAGCCCTCCCACCTAGTGGGAGGGCTCTTCTCGTGTCGCACCGAAGCTATCGGCGCAGCCACCACGGATCCGGACGCACTCGGTCCCAGCGCAGCTCGGATTCCAGTTGCGCCGCCGTCGAAATCAACAGGGGCTCGGAATTCGCCGGTCCCAGGAGCTGGGCGCCGATCGGCAGTCCCGCGTCGGTGAATCCAGCAGGTACGTTCACCGCCGGCCAGCCCAGCACATTCCAGGTCCAGGCGTAAGGGCAGCTACCGGCGATCAGGTGATCGGTGGCGAAGCTGCCCAGTCCGTCGGGGGAATGTACCGGGAGCGGCGGGGTGGCGGTGGTGGGCGCGAGTACCAGGTCGAATTCGCCGAATATCGCCCCGATCCGCCGGTGCAGCAATGGTTCCGCTCGGCGGGCGGCGGTGAGTGGCGGTCCCGCCAGCAGCCGCCCGGTGCGGACATTGGCCAGGGTGCGGCGGTCGACCCGGACCGATGGGGGCATACGTTCGTGCCAGGCCGCCACTCCGGCCAGTGAACGCGGGAGGAAGGCTGCGGTCAGCAGCGTGCCGTAGGGCAGGTCGGCCTCGACCACCGCGTGGCCCGTGGCGCGCAGCCGGGACGCGATGCGTTGTGTCGCGGCGTGGATCTCGGGATCGAGCCGCGTCGGGAACCCGGTGAAGGGTGCGCGCAGCGATACCGCGATACGCAATCTGCCGGGGTCACTGCCCACTGCGTCGACGGCGCGGATCGCGGGCGGGCGATGCAGCTCATCCGGGTGGTTGCCGACGCACGCGTCGAGCAGCAGCGCGGCGTCGGCCACCGTGCGGGCCAGTGGGCCGTTCACCGTCAGACCGTTGAACGCCTCCGGTTCCGGCCAGGTCGACACCCGCCCGCGCTGCGGCTTGATACCCACCAGATTCGTCCAGGCCGAGGGGATCCGGATCGAGCCTGCGCCGTCCGAGCCCAGCGCCGCGGGCACCAGTCCGGCCGCGACGGCCGCGGCGCTGCCACCCGAAGATCCGCCCGGGGTGTGCCCGGCACTCCACGGATTGCGGGTGTGCCCGAACGCGTCGCCGCTGGTGAACGGATATTGGCCCAGTTCACAGGTATTCGTCTTGCCGACGATGATCGCACCGGCGGCGCGGAGCCGCCGGACCGCCTCGGCGTCGGCGGTGGCGGGCGGGTGCTCGCCACCGCAGCCGAATGCGGTTGGCTCGCCGGCGATATCGGTGTCGTCCTTGACCGCGATCGGCACCCCCAGCAACGGTAGCCTCTCCCCGGCAGCGATCCGCGCGTCCGCGGCCGCGGCCTCGACGAGCGCGCGGTCGCGTCGGACCAGCCGGAAGGCGTTGAGTCCGGGCTGGGCCGCGGCGATGCGATCGAGGGCCGCGGTGACCGCCGCGACCGCACTGATGTGCCCGTCTGCGATGGCCCGTGCGAGCTCGCCGAGCCCTAGTTCTGTTGTCTCCATAGGTGTTTCCTCGTTCTGATCACGCGAACCGGTCATCGCGGACCGTCTGTGTGCAGGTAGACGATCGGCCCGTGGTTCAGCGCACCGCGCCGGTCGAGGTCCAGCACCGCCGCCATGGCTTTGGCGGTGTACACCGGCTCGAGCTCGAGCCCGGCGCGGTCGTGGGCCAGTTGCTGGGCGAGCCGGCCGGGTTCGGTGGCATGGCCGTAACCGGCACCGAGTTGATCGCGCACCAGCAGCAGGCGATCCAGGGTGAGCGCCGACTCGGGCAGCTGTGCGCCGCGCTCCCGCAGCAGGCGTTCGGTGCGCCGGGCCGAGCGCAGCAGACCCGGCTCGTCCAGACGCAGTTTGTCATTGACCACCACGCCCACCACCCGCGTTCGCAGGCCGGCCATGGCCAGGCCCAAGGCAAGCCCGGCAGCCGTGCCGCCGGAGCCGACAGCGGTGACGATGTGCGATGGTTCGGGCATCGTTCCGTCCGCGACCTGGGCGGCAAGTTCCAGCGCTACCTCGACATAGCCGAGCAGCCCGACCCGCGATGATCCGCCCGCGGGCAGAAAATAGGGCGGGGTCGTCCCGCTGCGGTGGCGGGCCAGCAGCCACGGCAGGCTCAGCGCGGTGCGGGCCACGGTGTGCGTGAAATGTACTGTGGCGCCGGAGTTCCGGATCCGTTCCAGTTGGGCGCGCACGTGTTCGTCCATCGGCTGGTCGACCAGCGCCAGCGCGGTGTCCAGCCCGTGGGCCCCGGCGTAGAGGGCGGTGGCCAGCCCCCAGTTGGTCCCCAACCCGCCGACGGTGAGGATGGTGCGCCGGCCCCGGCGCAGCGCGTCGGGCAGGAGCCATTCGAGTTTGCGGACCTTGTTGCCGCCCCAGCCGCCGTCGCCGAACACGCCCTCGTCCTTGATCCAGATCTCGGTGTCGGACGCCGGGAGCAACGAAATTTGGCGCAGCGGGGTCGGGGCCGCGCCCAGGGCCAGGTGCGGCAGGGTGTCGCTCAGGGCCGGGTAGTACTGGTGGAGTAGTGGCACGCTCATTCCCCCAATACGCGCGAGACGTAGGCGTTGGTGAAACGCCGCTGCGGGTCGAGCCGGTCGCGTACCGCCGCGAATCGATCCCAGTGCGGGTATTCGGGAGCCAGATCGACGGCAGTGCGGAAATGCCGCTTTCCCCAATGCGGCCGCCCGCCGTAGCCGATCATGAGGTCCTCGACGGCGCGGAAGTACGGTTCCCACTCCATCCTCTCGAACTGATGCACCGCGATATAGCAGCTGGGTCGGTCACCGGCGGGGCTGAGGAAGGCGTCGTCGGGCGCCACGAACCGCACTTCGATCGGTACCGGGACATCGAATCGCGATTCCTCGGCCAAGGCGAGCACGCGCCGCACCGCGTCGGCGGCGTGCTCACGCGGGATGGCGTACTCCATCTCGGTGATCGGCACCCGGCGCGGCGTGGCGAAGATCCGGTAGGAGCGATCGACGGTGCGTGTGGTGCCCGACAACTTGCTGCACAGCCGATTCAGGGCCGGAATCCAGCGCGGCCGAGCGCGGCCCATGCGGCACACCGCCCAGAAGGCGTAGTTGGTGAGCAGTTCCTCGTGAATCCACTCGACATACTTCGCACGGGGCCGTGGCGGCTCGGCGGTCCGGTTCCATGTCTTGGTCATGACGAGGGGGCTGTGCGCGAAGGCGAAGAACCCGAAATGATCGTTGCCGTCGGCCAGTTCGTCGATGCCGTCCAGCACGTCGGCACGCGAGGCGAGCGTGTCCACGCCCGAGAGCGTGAACGCCGGCACCGCCTGCAGGGTGACCGCGCTGACCACGCCGAGCGCGCCCAGGCTCACCCGGGCGGCCCGATAGGCCTGCGGATCATGGTCGGCGTCGACTTCAACCCGGCTGCCGTCGGCGAGCGTCAGCTCGATCGAGCGCAGGCTCGCCGACAGATTCGGCAGGCCGATGCCCGCGCCGTGCGTGCCCGTCGCGGTGGCGCCCGCGATCGATTGCACATCGATGTCGCCGAGGTTCGCGAAGGCGAGTCCGTGGTCCCACATCGCCGCGCTCAACGCGCCCAAGGAGATTCCAGCCTCGCACCGCACCAGCCCGGAGCCGCGGTCGACATCGAGCACCCGGTTCATCCGGTTCAAGGTGATGAGGGTGCCGTCGGTAAGCACCGCGTCGTTGAACGAATGCCCCGACCCCGCCACCCGTACGATATCGCCGCGCTTGTCGGCGCGTTCCAGCGCCGCGCTCAATTCCGCCGCAGTGCCCGGGTTTTCGATGGCACGCGGGCGACACACCTGATCGCCCGCGAAGTTCCGCCACATGGATCGACTCATGCGGGCAAACGCTATTGCTCCCGGTCGGCGCCGCGGAAACACTCAAAACCCGCTGAACGACAAAACCGGGTTGTGAATCCTCAGCCGAGCATCGCGGGCGGGGTGCGGTCGGTGAAGTCCGGTTCGGCCAATGCCCGCACCAGATCGGGCCGATCGTCACGCACCGTCCGCGCCAGGTCCACGAACGATCGCACCAATGCCGAGGCCCGGCCGCGCCGCCAGGCCACCGCCACCCGGCTGGGCGCGGCGTCGGTGATCGGCACCAGTGTCACGCCGGGGAAGGTCAGCCAGCGGCACGCGGCGGCGGTGACCACGAATCCGACACCGGTCATCACCTTGTGCATCTCCTCGAGCAGGGTGGTGGAGCGCGACACCACCGGCGCGGGACGTCCGGCACGGTGGGATTCGAGTTCCCAGAACCCGTTCCAGGTCCGGTCGGCGCAGGCCGACCCGAGAATCGGTTCGTCCAGCAGATCGCCGACCGAGACCAGGCTCCGGGCCGCGAGCCGATGCCCGGACGACAGCGCCGCGACCACGGGCTCGCTGAACAGCGGCTCGATGTCGATATCGGGCGTCGATATCGGCAGGCGGACCAAGGCGACGTCTGCGGTGCCGTCGCCGAGCCCGGCCGAGGGATCGTCGTAGCCGAACTGCCGCAGTTCCAGCTGCACTCCCGGATGCTGCCGGCGGAAAGCCGAGAGGATGGGATCGGTGAGGGTCAACGCCGCGCCCTCCAGGAACCCCAAGGTCAGCCGCTCGTGTTCACTGGCTTGAATCGTGCGCGCCCGTTCCACCGCGGCGTCCGCCGCGGCCAGCAGGGCCCGCGCGTCGGCGAGGAACGCTCTCCCGGCCGCGGTCAACTCGACGCTGCGCGTGCTGCGCACGAACAGCATCACCCCCGCGGCCTGCTCGAGCTGCTTGATCTGAGCGCTCAGGGCCTGCTGCGCGATGTGCAGGCGGTGGGCCGCGCGGGTGAAGTTCAGTTCCTCGGCCACCGCCACGAAATAGCGCAGGTGTCGCATGTGCAGGTCCACCGGGAGAGTGTAGGCACTCCCCGGCGGGCCCGCCTTCCGCTACTTCCGGTTCAGCTGCCAGTCCGGCGGCAGGCCCTCGACCCGCGCGTCCATGCCGCAGGCCTCGATGGTGATCGTGGCCGGTCCCAGCCGCAGATCCGTCAGCCGGATCGTGCCCGCGCGGTCGGGCAGGCGGGGCGCGATAGTCAGGTTGCGGTTCGGGACGTCGGGCGCGAGGCCCAGGAACGATCGCATGAGCAGCAGCGGCGCCGCGCTCGCCCACGCCTGCGGCGAGCACGAGGTGGGATAGGGCACCGGGGAACGGAATTCGTCGCGCGCGAAGCCGCAGAACAGCTCCGGCGGGCGGGCGCCGAACTCCTGGATGGCCTCGAGCAGCCCGCTCGCCAGTTTCACGCTCAGTTCGAGGGCGCCGGGGATGTGGCCGTAGCGCATGAGACCGGCCACCGCGATGGCCGTGTCGTGCGGCCACACCGAACCGGTGTGGTAGCCCATGGGGTTGAACCGGCGCGCGGTGGAAGACAAAGTGCGCAAACCGAATCCGCTGTTCAGGTCGGCCGCGCCGAGCCGCTCGATCAGTTCGGCGGCGCGCTCGTCGGGCACGATGCCGGTCCACAGGCAGTGGCCGGGGTTGCTGGATCCGACGTCGACCGGCTGCTTCGCGCCGTCGAGGGCCATCGCGTAGCAGCCGCTCTTCGGCATCCAGAAGGCTTCGTCGAACCGGGCTTTCAGGTCGGCGGCCTGGGCGCGCAGTCGTTCGGCGAGGGGGTGGTCGCCGGTCTCGTCGGCCAGTTCCGCACGGCCGACGCGGGCGGCGTAGACGTAGCCCTGCACCTCGCACAGCGCGATGGGCGGGTCGGCGAGACGGCCGTCGGCGAAGCTGATGGCGTCCCAGCTGTCCTTCCACCCCTGGTTGGCCAGACCGCGGTCGGTCTTGCGCCGGTACTCGACGAAACCGTCGCCGTCGAGGTCGGCGTCGGTGTCGATCCACCCCAGCGCCGCGTCGGCGGCCGGGATCAGTTCGCGCACGGCCGCGTCGCCGACGCCCCAGCGATGGCATTCGGCCAGCAGCATCACGAACAGCGGGCTGGCGTCGGCGGTGCCGTAGTAGACGGTGCCGCCGAGCACCCGATCACTGCCGGGCCCGTGCCGCCGCTCGTGCATGATGCGGCCGGGTTCCTCCTCGGTGATCGGATTGGTCTCGGCGCCTTGCAGTTTCGCCAGCTGGCGCAGCGTACCCACGGCCAGGTCCGAATCCAGCAGCAGCGCCATCCAGGAGGTGAGCAGGCTGTCGCGGCCGAACAGCGCCATGAACCAGGGCGCGCCGGCGGCCACGTAGGAGGTGCCGTCGGCGGGGTCGTCCAGGCGCAGCGCGCCCAGGTCGGTCTCGGTGCGCTGCAGGATGGTGTTGAGGCCCGCGCCGCTGGCGGTGAGCGTGGTGGTGCTGGCGCGCCAGCGGCGGATCTTGTCTTCGGGACCGTCCTCGTCGCCGTCATCGAAGTTCATCGGGACGGCCCGATGGTCGTCGATGGGCTGGCAGCGCACCACCGTCTGCCAGTTGCTGTGCGCGGGGATCAGGATCCGCCAGGTCATCGACCCGGATTGGATCTCGGGCTCCTCGGTGGCGGTGATGACCACCCCGCGGCCCTGCTGACCGCGGTCGGTGATGCGCAGGGCGTGGTCGGTGGCCGTGGTTTCACCGCCGCCACCGCCGACGCGGCCCTCCTTGACCGCGAACAGGTCGGCGAAATCGGCCTCGGCGTCGAGGACGATCGTCAGCGCGGTGTCCTCGTCACCGAGGTTGAGCACGCTGATGATCTCCTGCATGCCCTCGCCGACGATGCGACGGCGCTGGATCAGCACCGTCGCATCGGCCACCCCGTGTGGTGGCGGTTTGCGCGCCACGAATCGGGCCCGGAACGGCTCGCGCACGACCACCGAAAGCTGTTCCGGTGGAAGACCGTCCACGCGCAGCTCCCAGCGGGTGAGGATGCGCGTGTCCCGGTAGTACAAGCCGTGCGCGGTGCCCGGGTGGATATCGCCGAGCTGGTCGGACAGGCTGAAGGTGCCGGCCTCGACGAGGGTGACGACGCCCGCGCCACCCTCGATGAGCACCGGCGGACCGGCATTGAAAACACTCACCCGCGACCACCCGGCACCTGGGTGCTGAGGATCCGCGAGTCACCGGGCAGCCGCACCCGGACCGAGCCGGCGATCGTGCGGGACTTCGCCAGTTCGATCGCCTTGCGGTAGGCCGCTTCGTAGCCTTGCGCGAACAGCCCGGTGGAGAACAGTCTTTCGACCCGTTCCCGGCAGGCGTACGGATCGATCTCGTGGGCGCGCGCGATCGCGCCGGGCAGTTCGTCCGGATCGTCGAGAACGAATCCGGTCACGCCGTGTTCGACGACCTCTTCCACCGCGCCGCCGCGCAGTGCGATCACCGGGGTGCCACAGACCATGGCTTCGATCATGACAATCCCGAAGGGTTCTTCCCACCGAATCGGGAACAAAAGGCAGCGCGCCCCGGCCAGCAGCTGGCGTTTCGCTGCGGCGTCCGCCTCGCCGAAGACATCGTCGGACTCGGTGAGCCGCGGCGTGATGTACTCGTCGAAGAACTCGTGCTCGGGCGGCTCGTTCAACTTGCCCGCCAGCACCAGCCGCACACCCGCGGCGTGCGCCGCCTCGAGCGCCAGGTGCGGCCCCTTGTAGGGGGCATAGCGGCCCAGGAACAGCGCGTAGTCGAGCTTCTCGGTGCGGAACGGCCACTCCGAGGGGCGAATCGCGTTGTGCACGCGGCCGATCCAGTTCAGGTCCGGCGCCAGCTCACGTTGCCGGTCGCTGATCGCCACCAGCTTCACGCAGCGGTCCAGGGATCGGTAGTACTCGTCCATCTGGGCGTCGACCGGGCCGTGCACGGTGACGACGGTGGGGATCCCGAGCATCTTGTACGCGGGCGCGTTCCCCGGACCGGCGAAGGTGTGGTCGTGGATGATGTCGATCGGGTCCGACGCGTGCAGCGACTCGATGATCTGCCAGGCCTTCATGGCGTTGACGATCTCCGGGTACGGCTCACCCAAGCGCTTGGTCTGGACGTCGTCCCAGACCCGGACGAAGTCCGCCTTCGTCCCGGCCCGGCCCGCGCCGAGCAGGGTGACGCGGTGGCCCTGATCGACCAGCTCGTCGGCCAGGCTCGCTACGACCGCCTCGATGCCGCCGTAGCCGACCGGCGGAATGTCGAAATACGGGGGAGCGACCAGAACGATATGCAGAGATCGGTTCCGCGAATTTTTCGCACCGTGTACGGCGGAATTGTCGGTCTGAACCTGCAGAAAGTCGAAAGCGTTCCCGAGCGGCGCATCGTAAGAAAGGTTGTTCCTCATTTCCAAACTCCTCGTTGTGAGTTGAACTGAGTCAAACCGTCGTATACGGTGCCACGAACTCCGCTGGTCGGCAAGAAGTTCAGGGTGTCGCAATTCAAAAGTTACGCCAATGTTCTGTCAACCGGACTTACGAGTATTCTGAGCAGACCGCCGACAATGAAACACATTTGAATCCTTAATTTTTCGCCCAGGTCGGCAATTATTCGCCCAGGTCGGCGGCGTTTTCATCGAGTGCGCAGCCATAGCCTGGCGTGTTCGGCGTCGGTTCAGGAAACCAGCAGGCCCGCCGGCAGGGTGGTCATACGCGCCTCATCGGCGGGTACGGGGTGTGAGAACTGTTGCCAGTCAGCGCAATTCGAGGAGACCTACACCTGGCTCACACAGTGGGATCGCCAGCGTGACGCTGCAGTTCGCGCCGTCGGCCCAGATCCAACTAGGTGATACCGGACCCGGCCGGTCGGGCCGTCCGAGCCGCCCACCAGCACGTCGGTGCCTCTGAGCGCGGCCGCGGCGCTGACGTGCGGGCCGCCGAACATCCCGAAGGCCTGCCCGTGTTCGGTCAAGGCCGTGGGCGTCGCCGCTCCAGACGCTCATGCGCGGATTGCTGTGCGCGCCACCGACAGCCCACCCGAGGACAACGGTGCGGTCGCCCGTGCCGGCCGAAATCAGTTCCGCCCGTGCACCGTACGGGGTTCGGAGTGGACCGGGACCGTGGTCGCGTGAGTGCTGTCCGTGGTCGACCAGGCCGCGGGGTCTCGGACGTCGGCGGCGGGGATCGAGCCGAGGGCCGGCACGCCGCCGGGTGCGGGAGCGAAGGCGAGGATCCACCGCCACCAGGACGATTGACCACTTCATGGGGTCGGAGTGCCAGAACCCGCCGGTCGCGGTGCGGTTCCGGGATTCCGCCCCACGCGGGACCCGCCGCACCGAGCCAAATCCGGTGGTCCGGGCCATTTCCGTGTGAGGATTTCTGGCCGTGGCTACTCGCCGGTCGAGACGGATTCTGACACTGGTAGCGCTGGTTACGACCCTGCTGCCGCTACAGGCGCACGCCGATCCCTTCTCGGAGCTGATCAGCCCGAGCCATGAGCTCGCGAGCGTCCTGCCGACGCCGCCGACCGACCCGTTCTTCACGCCCCAGTCCGGCTTCGAGAACACGTCGCCGGGCACCGTGCTGAGCGCGCGCCCGACCGGAGGCATGTTCGCCGCCGACGCCTACGAGCTGCTCGTGCGGTCCACCGACTCCCACGATCGTCCGGTCGCGATCACCACGACCCTGCTGATGCCGCACACCGCATGGCCCGGGCCAGGGCCCAGACCACTGGTCTCCTACAACATTCCGATCTCGTCAATGGGGTATTCGTGTGCGCCCTCGACGGAGCTGAAGAAGGGCGCGTCCGCCGACGTCGTCGCCATCTCGCTGCTGCTGGCCAAGCATTTCGCCGTGGTCGTTCCCGATCATCAGGGGCCGAAGCAGGCGTATGCGGCCGGGTTGATGGGTGGGCACGCGGTGCTCGATTCCATTCGCGCGGTGACTCACTCGACGTCGCTCGAGCTCACCCCGAACACGCCGGTGGTGATGACGGGCTATTCCGGCGGCTCCATCGCGACCAGCTGGGCCGCGCAGCTCGCGTCGAGCTACGCGCCCGAGATTCGATTGGCGGGCACCATCATCGGCGGCGCACCCGCGGATTACGACATGCTGATGCCGGTCATGAACGGCAGCTGGGGTACGGGGGTGATGCTGGCGGCCGCGCTCGGGCTGGCCCGGGAATACCCCGAACTACTGAGCCTTCTGAACGACAACGGCTGGCGGGTCGCCCACCTGTTCCGCGACATCTGCATTTCGCAGGAGACCGTGCTCGGGATCATCGCGCCGCTGCGGGTCGAGGACCTGACCGTGGTCCCGGATCCGCTGAAACTGCCCATGGTGCAACAGATTCTGAATGAGAACCGGCCCGGCGGAATGGCGCCTGCCGCGCCGGTCTACCTGTTCCACGGCGTCAACGAGATCTTCGTGCCCTACGCGGGAGCGAAGGAGCTTTTCGACGACTGGTGCGGGCGCGGCGCGCGGGTTCGGTTACAACCGTTTCCCGGTGAGCACTTCGTCGCGGGCGCGCTCTCGATTCCGTTGACCACGGATTGGGTCGACCAGTTGCTCACCGGAGAGCTGGTGCCGCAGGGATGCACCGGGCCGGGCCATTGAGAAACGATGCAGGGGAGCGGTGATTTCGTGCTCTGTCCGACAGCCGGCGAGATCGGCGCGGCGTCGCTACCGCTGGATCACCTACGTTTCACTTAGCATTCGAGTAGCCCGCCCCGGGCGCTCCCATCGTTTCCGATTCAATGCCGCACCTGATGAATGGACATCGATGAATGCCGATTTTCGTGCCGCCGCGGCCGCGGTCATCACCCTCGTCGCAATTCTGATCTCCGGCATCGGTGCGGCCCACGCCGAACCGGCTGGGGAATCGACCATTCTGAGCGCCACCGACGCCGGTCCCTCGCGCACCAGGATCTCGGTGTACTCCGCGGCCATGGACCGCGCGGTGACCGTGGACGTGCTGCATCCCGCCGATGATCAGCCGCGACCCTCGTATTACCTGCTCGACGGTGTCGATTCCGGTGCGATGGAGACGAATTGGACGCAGAAGACCGATATCGTGTCGTTCTTCGCCGACAAACGGGTCAATGTGGTGCTGCCGGTGGGCGGTAAGGGGAGTTTCTACTCCGATTGGGAGCGGCCCGATCCCGTACTCGGCGGGGTGCAGATGTGGGAGACGTTCCTGACCGAGGAACTGCCGCCATTGATCGATCAACGGTTCCACGGCAGCGGGAGCAACGCGATCGCGGGGCTGTCGATGGGCGCGCTCTCGGCGGCGGCGCTCACCACCCGTTATCCGGCGCTGTATCGCGGATTCGCGGCGTTCAGCGGCTGCCTGGACACCATGAGCACCAATGCCAAACTCGCCATCCGGAATTCGGTGAGCTGGGTCGGCGGCAATCCGGAGAACATGTGGGGGCCCGACAGCGACCCCGACTGGGCCGCCCACGATCCGCTCACCAACGCTGCCGCGTTGCGCGGTAAAGCGGTGTACGTGTCGACCGGTAGCGGGACGCCGGGGCCGGAATCGCTGACCGACCCGCTGATGCCGCAGGCGGTGACTTTCGGTGCGGTGCTGGAGTTTCTGGTGCGCGGGTGCACCGAGTCGTTCCAGCGGCGGCTCGCCGAGATCGATATTCCGGCGACCTTCGTCTTCCACCCGCGCGGCACGCATTCCTGGCCGTATTGGCAGCAGGATCTGCATGATTCGTGGCCGCTGCTGGAGGCGGCGCTCGCGGAATAGCGCCGTGCGGTCAATCGGGGAGACGGTCCGCGCAGCCGAACAGCGCTACCAGCGTCGGGTCGTGGAACGCGACCACGCGGGAGACGCCGGAAGCGGTGGGTGACAGCACGACCACCCCGCCCGCCCGGAGAGTGCCCTCCGGATCGCGTCGGTAGAGCAGCGCGGCGGGTTGGCCGTTGGCGGTGGTGGCGGCGAGCCGCCACTTGCCGGGCGCGTTCAGGACCTGCGAGTCGAGCATTCGAACACAGTTCGCCAGCCCCGCCTGCCAGTCACGGAACGGGGTCGCCTCCAAGGTGGCGTCGGCGCGCAGGACCTGTTCGAGCAGGTGCGCGTCGGCGCTTTCGAAGGCTGCGATGTAGCCGTCGAGCAGCGCGCGGGACCGCGGATCGCCGGGTTCGAGCAGTCCCGCCGGCTCGGGTTCGAGTTCGCGCAGGCGGGCACGGGCCCGTTGCAGACCGCTCTTGACCGCGGCGGTCGTGGTGCCGAGGATGTCGGCGGTCTCCACCGCGGAGAACGCCAGCACATCGCGCAGCAGCAGGATCGCGCGTTGACGGGCGGGCAGGTGCTGCACACTCGCGATGAGGGCCAGCCGCAGCGACTCCCGGGCCACTACGACCGCTGCCGGATCGTCGGCGTCCGAGGCGATCCATTCATCGGGAAACGGCTCCAGCCACGAGACCTCGCCCGGAGCAACCGGATTCGACCCGTGTTCGGGACCGGAGGCCGGGCCGTCCAGTCCCGAGGGCAGGATTCGGATCCTGCGTTGCCGCAAGGTGGTCAGGCAGACATTGGTGGCGATGGTGTAGAGCCAGGTGCGGAACGAGGCGCGGCCCTCGAAGGACGGGTATGCGCGCCAGGCCCGCAGGTAGGTGTCCTGCACCAGGTCCTCGGCGTCATGCGCGGACCCGACCAGGCGGTAGCAGTGGGCCAGCAGCTCGCGGCGGAACCGCTCTGTGTCGGCGGCGAAGCGGTCCCGATCGGCCGCCTGCCGCAGCTGCGCCGTCATGCCGTGAGTGTAGGGCTCGCGGGTGTCGCCGTTCGATCGGTCATGGGCTGCTCCTCACACGGGTCGGGTCCCGCCGGCGGGGACCTCACCCATGACGACCGCAGGGCCGCGGAAAAGGAATCGAACGCCTGGTCAGAGGGCATCCGGACTAGGGAGCAGGGCCAGCTTGCCGACGGTGGCCCGGGCTTCCAGATCGGCGAGCGCCTGGGGACCGTCGGCCAGGTCGTAGGCGGTGCTCGTACCGGGTCCCAGCACCCCGGTGGCGATGAGCGCGAACAGTTCGCCCATGATTTCGCCGAACAGCTGCGGGGCCGCGTGGATCAGGATGCCGATATTGAGTCCGATCAGCTGGATCTGATGCCTGTAGACCAAGTCCCAGTTGGTGACCGGCGCTTCCCCGCCCGCCAGGCCGAAGACCACCACGCGGCCGGTGACCCGCTTGGCCGCGGCCAGGCTGTGCTCGAAGGTGGGTCCGCCCGCGGACTCCAGCACCAGATCCACACCCGCGTCTCCGGTCAGCTGCCTGACCTGGACAGCCAGATCGGTTGCGTGCGAATCGAGTACGTGATCCGCACCCAACCCGAGCACGGTGTCGTGCTTGCCCGGTGAGGCCGTGCCGATGACCGTCGCGCCGTGATGCTTGGCCAGGATCGTCGCGGCCTGTCCGGTCGCGCCCGCGGCGGCGTGGATCAGCACGGTCTGTCCGGCGGCGAGGCCGCCGAGTTTCAGGGCGGCGAGCGCGGTCGGCATGTTCACCGCGAGGCCGAGTGCTTGCCGGCAGGTCCAGCCGTCGGGGACCGGTATTGCCGCGGCAGCGGGCAGCAACATGTAGTGGGCGAACGCGCCGTCACCAACCCCGACCACCTGTGCGCCCGGTGCGGGACCGGTAACCGAATCGCCCAGTGCGACGACCTCTCCGGCTGCTTCGAAGCCCGCGATGTAGGGCGGCTGCGGACCGTCGCGGAACGTTCCGTGCGATTTCGACAGATCCGCGAAGTTGATACCGGCGGCCGCGACACGGATGAGTACCTCGCCCGGGCCCGGTCGCGGTACCGGCGCGTCGGTGATCAGGGACATGTCCTGCGGGCCGTGCAGGGAGTGCTGGCGCAGCGCGCGCATCGTGGCGGGAGTGGTCATCGCTGGGACCTTCCAAGGTTCTCGACGGCTCCCGCATTGGGAGCATCCGGTTGTTCGGATAGACCTCGGGCGCGGACCAAAGGAATCGGCCGGGTGCGGCCGCCGAGAGCTACGCCGAGAGTGAAATGAGCACGCACGCGCGGTTTTTCGCGATGACAACCCAGTTTTTCGCGATGACAATGGGTCGCGGGCCGTTCGGTCCCCTGATGCTGTGGAGGCTGTGGGAGATGGAAGAGGTGCTGCTCACGCCGCCGGATGCCGCCGAGGTGCGGTTCCTGGCGCGGGGCGTGGTGAGTGCGGCGACCTGCGATCGAGGGCTCACGCCCCTGCAGGAGTTGCTGATTCCGGCGCTGTTCCTGTCGATGACGGGGCATCCGGTGGAGTTGGCCGAGGTGACGCCGATCGGGGCGGCGGAGTTCGCGGCGGGGATGGCGCGGCGCAATCGGGTCTTCCGGGAGCGGATCGTGCAGACCATGCTGCTGTCGGCCCTGGTCGTGCGGCCGCTGCCCGCGGCGACCGGAAACCAGTTGCGGGAGTACGCCGACGCGCTCGGCGTCGACGACGACATGATCGCGGTGGCCCAGCGCTATGCCGAGGGCGCGGTGGATCTGGCCGCGGTCGATTTCACCCGCAACGGATATCTGGGCAATACGGACACGCTGCGGTTGGATGCCCTGCACACCGCCGGACTGGACAGTTCGTGGAGCGCGGTCACCGATGACGCGGGCCTGGCGGGGCGCTGGGCGGAGTTGTGGGAGCTGCCGGTCGGGACCCTGGGTCGCGGTGTGGCCGATTTCTACCGGGACCGCGGCTTCGTCACCCCCGGTCTGCCCGGGTCCGCGCCGCCGCTGCTGGCCCAGCACGACTGGGTGCACGTGCTCGCCGGGTACGGCACCACCCTCGAGAACGAGATCGAGGTGTTCGCGTTCATGGCCCGCGCCAATGACGATCCGCGCGCCTTCAGCTTGCTGGCCATGGTGATCTCGCTGTTCGAGACCGGCTACCTGCGGGCGGGCGCGGGCCTGTTCGAGGCCGACGCCGGGCACCTGAGCACCTCGGGCATGGCCACCCGGCTCGGTGACGCCATGCGCCGGGGCGCGCTCACGCGCGGCAGCCACGACTTCCTCGACCTGGACTGGTTCAGCCTCGCCGATCGCCCGATCACGGTGGTGCGCGAGGAGATCGGCCTGGTCGCCAAGGACGGGTCGGCGGTGGCGGCGGGCTCGGCGGGGCCGTGGCAGCCCGGCGGAATCACGCCGTATCAGCTGAATTCGTCGAAGAACGCGGCCGCGGCCGATGGACGGGAGTACCTACCGTGGCAACCGGACCCGACCCGCGACTGACCGATCCGACACCTCGCCTCGCTCGACCTGCCCGACAGCCAGTCTGGATCGGTCCACTGAGCTGACGGACACGCCGGGCCCGGATCGGTCCGCCGGGCCGGCTAGCCGGAGGACACGGTCAGCTCGGACCCAGCAGGTCGAGCATTCCGGAAACCGCCGCGGGCCAGGTGAATTGCTCGGCGCGGCTGCGGGCTGCGCGGCGACGCTCGGCGCGGGGACGGGCCAGGACGTCGGTGACGGCGGTGGCGAAGGCACGCGGGTGGTCGGCGGCGACCGCGCCCGCTTCGGCGGTCACGATGTCGGCCAGCGCCGAGGAGCGGCTCGCCACCACCGGAGTCCCCGCGGCGAGGGCCTCGAGCGCGGCCAGGCCGAAGGTCTCGTGCGGGCCCGGGGCCAGGGAGACGTCCGCGGTGGCCAGCAGGGTCGCCAGCGTGGTTCGGTCGTCGATGAAGCCGGTGAAGTGGACGGTGGGCCGGCCGTCGGGCAGCGGCGGGATCATGCGGGCGCGGCGTTCCAGGGCCTCGCGGCGCGGCCCGTCGCCGGCCACCACCAGGCGCGCGTCCAGGCCGCCGCGGCGCAGTGCCCCGACCGCGGCGATGCTGCGGTCGACGCGCTTCTCGACCGAGAGACGGCCGCAGTGGACCAGCAACGGGTAACCGTCCGCGCCGAGGTCGGCGCGCAGGCGGTGATCGTGGCGATCGGGCCGGAACATGTCCAGGTCCACGCCGAGCGGCACCAGTTCGACATTGGCGGCGTCGATGCGCTGAAACTCCTCGCGGGCGAACTCGGTCGTGCAGACGACGACGTCGTAGGTCTGCGCGGTGCGCCGGTTGGCGGCGTCGGCGGCACGGCGGGCCAGCGGGCCGGGCAGCACCTGGCCCAGCAGACGGTCGAGGCGCTCGTGGGAGATCATGACACCCGCGATATCGCGGCGGCGCGCCCAGCGGCCGAACCCGCGCAGTGTCAACCGGTCCGACACTTCCAGCACGTCGGGCCGCAATCCGGTGAGGGTGTCGGCGACGCGGCGCGGATCTGCCGCGCGGTAGCCGCCGGTCCACGGAATCTCCGGTGCGGGCAGGGTGATTCGCAGGACTCCGGTGGCGAGCACCTCCTCGGCGCGCCGGGTGCCCGGCACCACCAGCACCACCTCGTGTCCGGCGGCGGCGTAGCCCGCGCCGAGGTGATGCAGTGCGGTTCGCAACCCACCCGAGCGCGGACCGTAGAAGTTCGCCAGCTGAACGATGCGCACGAGGCCGATCGTGCAGGGTACCGGGTTCCCTTCGGCACCTCCGACGCCAACATCACGTGAACACCCGCGAAAGACCCGGACAACCGGGCGTGGTCGGCATCGTGCGTCCGCCCGGACCGGGTCTCGCACGATGCATTCCACACCGCGTGCGAACCCGCATCCCACCGAACTGCATGCAGTCGACCTCAATTGGCGTGCGCGGATTCCCTCGCAGGTCTGGCGCAGTGCCATCGATCTTGGTAGAGATTGGGGTACGAACGATCGGGGTGATTCGAGTCATTCCGGGGGATGGGGATGAATCAATGAGCGCCAGAGCCGAACTGGAGCGGGAACTGGGCGGGCCGCTGCCCGCGCTCGACCTGCTGAACGAGGCCGAGACAGCCGATCTGCTGGCGGTCTTCCAGCAGGCGCAGCGCACCGAGAACCTCGCCATGGTGGAGGCCGTCGACAAGACCGTCGGCGCGCTGCCGTGGCCGTTGCGCACCGCGGCCAAGAAGATCATGTTCGGCAATAAGCTCGGGTAGGGGCGATGAGCGATCTGGTGACCCGCGCGCAGATCACCCTGCTGTCGCGGACGCTGCACGTGCCCGAGGAGAAGCTGACCCACCTCGAGAAGCTGGGCGCCGCCAACTTGCACGAACTGCAAGAACGCATGGCGAAGGTGATGTTCGCCGAACACAACGCGATCTTCTCCAGGCTGTCGTTGCTGGTGCCGATCATTCCGTTCAGCATCTCGATCCCACTGGTGCAGCGCCTGGTGCCGCCGGTGATGGCCGGGCGCGCGGCCGGCGCCATCGGGGTGGATCATCCGAAGAAGTCCGCCGAGGCCATCGTCCTGTTCGATCCCGGTTACGCCGCCCAGGCCGCGCCCTACATGGACCCGCACGCCGTGGGCCAGCTGGCCGACATCGCTCCGCCGGGACCGGTCATGGCCATCATCAACGAGCTGCTGCGCCTGCGGGACTACGTCACCGCGGGCCCGTTCCTGGCCTATGCCACACCGGCATTGGTGCAGGCGGTCGAACGCGATGTGCACGACGACGAGGGCATGATCCGGTCGGCGTCGTTCGCGTACTCCGGGGAGAACATCAGCGTCATCCTGCGCCACCTGCTGTCCGGTGAGGGCAAGCGCATCCCGAAACTGGTGGACACCATCCTTTCCGGGTCCGAGGAGCTGCGGCTGGCCGCGCTGTCGGTATTCGCGCGCTGCGACGACGATGTGATCCCGGCGATCGGCGACATCCTGTTCGATCAGGGTTCGCCCGAGCAGATCGCCGATCTGGTTCGCACCTTCCTCGCCGCGGGAGCCGTCGGGGAGACGCTGCGTTTCGTCGCCGGGCTGAGCCCGGAGGCCCTGGATCGGCTGGCCGCCAATCCCATTGTGGCCGAACCCGAGACCCTCGCCGCGCTCACCGACGCGGTCGACGGGTCCACCGATCCCGCGGTGTGGCGGGGTCTGCTGGCCCTGGCCAACCGCACCGAACCTGCGGTGACCAGCGAATTCGCCGCGGTGATCGCGCTATTGGATCCGGCGACGCTGGAGCAGGTCGCCGAACTGGGGCTGGGCGAGGAGTTGACTGCGCTCACCGCGCAGTCGAAGGAGTAACGCACCGGGGTTGGTGCGGGCCGGGATTCCGGCCCGCACCAACGGTTATCGCCGTGCGGGTGCGCCCCGCAGTTCCTCGATGGTCCGCTCGAACGCCGCCTTGCCGTGGCCCGCGTCGATCTGGCGATCCACGAGGGCGGCCAGTCCGCTGAGGGGTTCGTCGGTGACTCCGGCGTCGGCCGCCGCGCCACGCACGGCATCGAGGGCGGATTTGGTGAACACCAGGTCCTGGAAGACGTCGGCGGTGTAGTCGCCGCCGTCGATGATCTTCGCGTAGGCGGGCAGGGTGGTGGTCATGGCGGTCAGCCATCCGGCAGCGCGGGTCGCGAACTCCGAGGCCGTCACTCCGGCCGAACCGACCAGCGCCGCACCCTGGAAGAAGCCGCCGAACATGGTGTACATGGCGGTCAGCAGCGCGAAGTCCCACAGTGCGGCCATGCCCGGGTCGGCTCCGAGATAGTCGGCGGCGCCCAGCGATTCGAGGGCCGGGCGCCATATCTCGAAGACCGTGGCCGACCCGCTGTAGAGGATGCTCGCACCGGGGCCGCCGATCATGTCGGGGACCGCCATGATGCCGCCGTCGAGGAAATCGATCCCGTGCGTGGCCGCCCACGCGGCCAGCTCACGGGACTGCTCGGGTGTGGTGCTGGTCAGATTGAGCCACTGCTTGCCGGTCAGGTCGGCGGCGATGGGATCGAGGGTCTCGTGCACCGAGGCGTGGTCGAGCAGGACCGTGATGATCAGTTCGCCGCCGCGCACGGCGGCTCCGGCGGTCGCGGCCGCCACCGCACCCACCGCGACCACGTCGGCGTCCCGGCCAGGCGTCCGGTTCCACACCGTGACCGGGGTTCCGACATTCACGAGTCGGGTGGCCAGCGCGCGGCCCATCGCGCCGAGCCCCAGTACGGTGACCGGGCTGGTCTGGGTGTTCGTCATTGCGGGACAACTCCTTCTGGCAGGTCGAGGACTTTCGGTGCGCGCTGTATCGAGGTTGCCGGGCTTCGGGCCGGGCGACAAGTACGCACTAATTCCTCAGACACTGACCGGAAGGTATGTGTCCAGCTCGCAGCCATGGACGGCATTACACGCATGTTTGCATCGAGTGCAGAACTCGGCGTAGTCGCCGAGTTCCGTGTGGGCGAGGCGATCGCGGCGTGGCCTACTGCCCGTCGGTGGTGCGGGCAGCGGCCCGGGATCCGGCGACGCGACCGAAGGCGAGGGCGTCGGCGATGTGGAAGCCGCCGTCCTTGCACCAGGAGTAGGTGGAGCTGACATTGCCCGCGGCGTAGAGGCCGGGGATGGCCGCGCCGAAGGGGTCGAGGACCTCGGCGTGCTCGTTGCGGCGGGGGCCGCCATTGCTCCAGGCCAGGATGGGGGCGCTGGTGAAGGCGTAATAGGGCGGCTCCGAGATCGGGGCCAGAGTCTGTGCGGGGCGGCCGAACTGGTCGTCGGAGCCGGCCGCGCAGGCCGCGTTGTAGCGGTCCAGGGTGGCGTGCAGGACCTCCGGGTCGACGTGGAGGTGTGCGGCCAGTTCCTCGACGGTGTCGGCGCGGTGGATCCAGCCCTTGCCGATCTCGGCACTGTTGTCGGCACTCCACGCGTAGCCTTCGATGAGGCTGGCCCAGCCGACGGCGAGGCGTTCGCGCCCGGGAACGATCGGGCCTGCGCGGCGCGCGGACTCGTCGAAGACGATGTGCATCGGGGTGGTGGGGAACAGCTGGTAGCTGCCGTTGATGCGGGCGTGGCCGTGGCCCAGGGCGACGCGTTCGTTGACCAGGCGGCGACCGTCGAAGCCGAGATAGACGAAAGCGTTGGTGGCGGGGAAGGCGGTGTAGAAGCCGGCTTCGTAGCCGGGGGCGCGCAGGCCCGGCAGGGTCATCATGTTGGACATGTGCCACAGGTCGGCTCCGGCCTTGACTGCCATGCGCAGGCCGTCGCCGGTGGCGGCGGGGGTGCCCCACACGACCGGGTCGGTCAGGCGCAGGTGGTCGCGGACCATGTCGGGGTCGGCCTCGAAACCGCCGGTGGCCAGGACGACTCCGCGCGCGGCCCGGATCCGCAGCGGGCTGCCGTCGGCGGTTTCGGCGAGCACGCCGACGACCGTGCCGTCGTCGGTGACGAGCTCGCGGGCCGGGGCGCCCAGGCGGACGTCGATGCCGCGGGCGCGGACCGCGTCGGACAGCGCCGCCCACAGCAGTCCGTCGCCCATGCGGCCCTCGACGCCGATCCAGCCGCGCATGACGTCGCTGCCCTCGAGGTCGGGGAACTCCGCGGGCGGCGCGACCGCCAGACCGATCGGGATGCCGAGGCTTTCCATCCAGGCGCTGTTGCGGGCGGTCTCGCGCGCCCACACCTCGATCACCGGTTCGGGGATGGGCCGTCCGGCGCTGAGACTGCGCAGGTAGACGGCGGCCCGCTCGGGGTCCTGGTTGTCGAACCACACCGCGCCCGAGACCCGGGTGCTGCCGCCGGCGCGGCCGCCGGACTCCTTGTCCAGCACCAGCACTCGGGCCCCGGCGTCGTGGGCGCTGATGGCGGCCGCACACCCGGCCCCGCCGAAGCCCACGACCACCACATCGGTCTCGACATCCCACGACATTCCCGCGTCGACCACGACCGCACCGTCCTCTCGTCTCGTCCATCGCGAACGGTCCCAGCACCGCGCGCGGACCGAAAACGCCTGTCCCACTCACCGGGTGCCGACGCGGGGGACCGGATGCCGCGCCCCGGGTGCGGTCGGCGAACCGGACGCCCACCGACTCAGTCGCACCCCGATCCTCCTCCCACCGCGCAGTCCGATCGCTCTCCGTGCAGCCCGATCGCATCTACAGACGCTCAGGAGCACTGACACCTAGCAGCCCGAGGCCGTTGGCGAGAACCCGACGGGTGGCCTTGACCCGCTCGAGGCGAGCGCCTTGAGCGGGGTGACCTCGTCGTCGCCGTGCGGGATGACGCGCATCGTCTTGTCGGACGGAAGGCGTGTCGGTCCGACGTACCCGACTGGTCAGGTGGTTGCGCCGAACCAGGTGGTGAGCGCCTCGACCAGGTCGTGGGGTTCGGCCGCGGTCCAGCACACGATGCCGTCGGGGCGAATCAGCAACGCTGTGGTGTCGCGCGGCTGGGCCGGTTTGGCGGTGACGATCGTGACGCGATCCGACCAGGGCGCCAGCTCTTCTCGCAGGGTCGTGGAGTCGGTCAGGTCCAGGAGGACGCCGCGGCCGTCGGCGAAATGGTCGGCGACCCGGGTGCCGTCGGCCAGCTCGAAATCGGGCGTGGCTTTACCGACGAGAGGATCGGCGCTACCCAGGTCGTAGCGGTGCAGGACGCCCGAGATCTTGGCCAGGATCTGGGTGGTGGCGGCGCGGGTGTCGAGCAGTTCGGCGGTGACCGCGCGCAGGGCGCGGCTGCGCGGATCGGTGCGCATGAGCGCGATCTGCGCGCGGGTCCAGTCCAGCACCCAGGCGCCGATCGGGTGGCGTTCGCGAGTGTAGGTGTTCAGCAATGCTTCCGGGGAGCGGCCGCGGATGACGGCGGCCAGTTTCCAGCCGAGGTTGACCGCGTCGCCGACGCCCAGGTTGAGGCCTTGGCCGCCGAAGGGGGAGTGCACGTGGGCGGCGTCGCCGGCGAGCAGCACCCGGCCCTTGCGGTAGTCGGGGACCTGGCGGGTGTTGTCGGTGAAGCGGGTCGCCGAGATGACTTTCGTGATGGACACTGTCACGCCGGTGACGCGTGCGAAGCTGTCCTCGAGTTCGCGGGCGGTGATCGGGGCGTCGCGGTCGGCGGGCGGACCGTCCAGTTCGACGGTGAGGAAGCGCCCCGGTACCGGGCCGTTGACGAAGATGCCGGTGGGGGTGGCGTGCCAGCCCAGCGGCACGTCCTCCGCGCCGGTCATCTCGACCATGGCCTGGCGGCCGGTGATTTCCGGGTCCAGGCCGGGGAATTCGAATCCGGCGAGCTTGCGCACCGTGCTGCGGCCGCCGTCGCAGCCGACCAGCCAGCCCGCGCGGATGGTGTGGCCGCCGCAGTCGGCGGTGACGCCGATCCCGTCGTCGGCGAATCCGGTCACCTCGACGCCGCGGCGCACCGGCACGCCGAGTTCGGCAGCGCGCTCGGCGAGCATGGCCTCGATGGACTGCTGGGCGATGAAGCGGCATTCTCCGGCCGGGCCGACATCGGCGAAGGCCGGGTCCTCGCCGTCGATATTGTCCTGCCAGAGCATGATTCCGGCGAAGTGCGCGCCCGCGGGCCGTCGCACCGGCGCGATGGGGCTCTGGTCGCGGCCGCCGAAGATCTGGCCCATGCGCGCCAGGGCCGCCTCCTGGACCTCGCGCATCCGCGGCAGCAGGCCCCGCCGGTCCAGGGCCTGGGCGGTGGGCACGTTGATCCCGCCCGCCTTGATGGTCATATCCGGTGCGGCCAGCCGTTCGACGACCAGGACGTCCACGCCCGCCAGCCGCAGTTCGCACGCCAGCATGAGTCCGACCGGTCCGGCCCCGACCACCACCACATCTCGTGTCTCCTTCATGGGAATCACTGTGGTGGCGGCCGATTGCCGGAGTCTTGCGTCGGCTTGCGTGCGACTTACACGCGCGAGGCGCGGCGGTTCATACCGTCAGTTCCAGCCGCGCTGGTCCTGCTTGAGGGCGGTGTCGATGGCCAGTCCGGACGCGACCACCATCGACAGCAGCGGCTGGGGCAGCTGGCGGTGGATCTGCACGACGTAGTTGTCGGCGGAGGTGAACATGGTCTTGAGCAGGCCCTCCCACGTCTTGGTGATGCGGGCGACCTCCTGACCGGTGTGGTCGTGGATCGCGAAGTTCCAGGCCCGCCAGTTCTCGGCGCGGATGCCGCCGATCTGCTGACCGTTGACCATGAAGGCGAAGTTGATCTTGCCGATCATGTTCTCCTGGATGATCTCACCGATCGGCGCGCCATTGCCGTGCTCGAGCAGGAACTTCGACTTGAACACCTTGGCGGGCCGGGTGATCCGCATCAGGCACTGGCCGTGGGCGTCGCGGATCTCCAGCTTGTGGGTCATGAACTGGTCGTAGCTGGACAGGAACCGCACGGCCTTCTTCAGCGCCGACTGCCCGACCTCGGCGACCGCGCCGATCTGGCGGCCGTGCTGGTCGAACACGCTGTACTCGTTGACCATTTCGATCAACTTGACCTTCTGGTTCACCACGAGCACGGGCTCGGTGAACACGGTCCCGCCGCCGTTCTGGGCCGGCGCGACTCCGGCCTGCTGCTGCACCTGACGCTGGATGTCGCCGGGGTTGTTCGCGCTGCCGACCTCGATCTCCCAGGGGCTGGCCTCACCTCGCGGGGCGAACTGCTGGGGCTGCTGCGGGGCGTAACCCTGCTGGGCGTGGGGCTGTTGGGGCGCGCCTTGCTGAGGGAACTGCTGGTGAGGTGCGCTCTGCTGCGAGTACTGCTGCTGGGGCGCGCTCTGCTGGGCGTACTGCTGCTGCGGCGCGCTCTGCTGCGCGAAATGCTGCGGGCCCGTGCCTTGTTGCGCATATTGCTGCTGGCCGGTGCCCTGCTGATGCTGGGGAGCGTATTGCTGCTGTTGCGGCTGCTGCGGCCGGCCGGGTTGCTGGGCCGGGGGTGCGGGTTGCTGTTGGGGCTGCGTGTGATTGGTCCATTGGCTGCCGTCCCACCAGCGCAGAACTGGGGATCCGGGACGCTCGGGGTACCACCCCGCGGGTTGACTCATGGCCCGAATCCTATCGTCGTACAGGGAGTCTGCACTTTTTGCACTTTTTGCCGGGTAGTCACCTCTATGATGGGCGCTCGACATCGGGAAGCCGGGTCCACGCCACTCGAGGAAACGGGGAAAACATGTCCGCCACAGTCGAATTCGCGGGTTGCCAGGCGGACACGGAGCGGACGCGATTATGACCGACCTGGTGACGCGAGCCCAGCTCGTCCTGCTGGCCCGGACCCTGCACGTGCCGGTGGAACGGCTCGCCCACCTCGAACACCTCGGCCCGCACCGGCTGCATGAGCTCCAGCAGCGCATGGCGGCCCGCCTTTTCGACCAGCACACCCCGGTCTTCGAGCGCATGGCCACGCTGGTCCCGATCATTCCGCTGGCGATCTCGCTGCCCATCGTGCAGCGGCTGGTGCCGCCGTCGATGACCGGCCGCGCGGCCGGGGCGATCGGCGTGAAGTATCCGGCCAAGGCGGTCGAGGCCCTGCTGCGCCTGGATGTCGGCTATGCCGCGGACTGCGGCCCGTATCTGGATCCGCGCACCGTCGGCCAGCTCACCGACGACGCCCCGCCCGCCCCGGTGGTGGCGATTCTCAACGAACTGCTCGCGCGCCGCGACTACATCACCGCCGGACCGTTCCTGGCCTACGCGACACCGGAATTGATCAGCGCGGTCGAGCAGGGCGTGCCCGATGACGAGGGCCTGATCCGTTCGGCCGCCTACGCCTATTCCTCCGAAGCGATCAGCGCGGTGATGCGCCGGCTGCTCACCGGCGAGGGCCGGCGGCTGCCGCGGATGCTGGGCACGGTCATCAACGGCTCCAAGGAGTTACGGCTCGAGGCGCTGTCGGTGTTCGCGCGTTGCGCGCCCGATGTGATCGCCGCGGTCGGCGACGTCCTCTTCGAGGTGGCCCCGCCCTCCGCGGTGGCCGATCTGCTGACCACCTTCATCGCCGCCGACGCCACCGAGGACATGCTGCGTTTCGTGGGCAGGCTCAGCCCGCACACGCTGACCCGGCTGGCGCTGAATCCGGTACTGCCCGAGATCGCCGACGCTCTGGTCGACGCCGTCGACGGCAGCAGCGATGTCGGGGTGTGGCGCGGGCTGCTGGAACCGCTGGCGCGCACCCCCGACGAGGTGCGCCGCCGCGCCGGGATGCGGCTGGCCCGCCTCGACGCGGCCACCCTGCTCACCCTGCCCGCCCTGGCCCAGGCCGCACGGTTGTGGCCGCCGCTGCTGTGGGTGCTGGCCGCCACCGATGTCGATGTGCAGTCGCGCATCGGGGAACTGTGGGCCACCGCGACCCGGCTGGACCTCGATGTTCTCGAACGCCGTATCGCCGACCAGCGCCTGGATTCGACGCTCGCCACCCTCACCACCACGATCCGGGTGCTGCGCTGACCCGGGAATCCTTGCGCGATCACTGATTTCAACCGGCCGTGGCGGCGCGACCTGCGGCGCGCCGCGATGCCGAGGGCGGCGGGCCGACACCCGGGCGCGCGGAGGTGGTAGGAAAGTGACGTGCCCGAAACCGCCGAAACCCACACCCCCCGTGCCGTGTCGGAAGTGGTGAACCTGGTCAGCAGGCTGATCCAGTTCGATACCTCCAATACCGGCGAACTGGAGACCACCAAGGGCGAGCGCGAATGCGCGCAGTGGGTGGCCGAGCAACTCGAGGCCGCCGGGTACGAGACCGAGTACGTCGAGTCCGGCGCGCCGGGCCGTGGCAATGTGTTCGCGCGCCTGAAGGGCGCGGACTCCTCGCGCGGTGCGCTGATGATGCACGGGCACCTGGACGTGGTGCCCGCCGAGGCCGCCGACTGGAGTGTGCACCCGTTCTCCGGCGCGGTCCGCGACGGCTACGTGTGGGGGCGCGGGGCCATCGATATGAAGGACATGGTCGGCATGATGCTGGCCGTGGCCCGCCAGTTCAAGATCGAGGGCACCGTACCGCCGCGCGACATCGTGTGGGCGTTCGTGGCCGACGAGGAGAACGGCGGCCGCTGGGGCTGCCAGTGGCTGGTCGAGAATCGGCCCGACCTGTTCGAGGGCGTCACCGAGGCGGTCGGGGAGGTCGGCGGATTCTCTCTGACCGTGCCACGGCCCGACGGCGGTGAGCGGCGGCTGTACCTGGTCGAGACCGCGGAGAAGGGGCTGGGCTGGATGCGGTTGCGCGCCAAGGCGCGCGCCGGGCACGGCTCGTTCCTGCACGACGACAACGCGGTGACGATCCTGGCGCAGGCGGTGGCCCGGCTGGGCACCCACACCTTCCCGCTGGTGGTGTCGGATTCGGTGGCCGAGTTTCTGGCCGCGGTGTCGGAGGAGTCGGGCCTCGAATTCGATCCCGCCGCACCGGGTATCGAGGATCAGCTGGCCAAGCTGGGCACCATCTCGCGGATCATCGGCGCGACGCTGCGCGACACCGCCAACCCGACCATGCTGCGCGCCGGGTACAAGGCCAATGTGATTCCCCAGACCGCCGAGGCCGTCGTCGACTGCCGGGTGGTGCCGGGACGTCAGGCCGAGTTCGAGCGGGAGGTGGACGCGCTCATCGGCCCGGATGTGGAGCGGGAGTGGATCACCAAGCTCGACTCCTACGAGACCACCTTCGACGGACATCTGGTCGACGCCATGAACGACGCCATCCTGGCCCACGATCCGGCCGGGCGCACCGTGCCCTACATGCTCTCGGGCGGCACCGACGCGAAAGCGTTCGCCAAGCTCGGGATTCGCTGCTTCGGGTTCGCGCCGCTGCGGCTGCCGCCCGACCTGGACTTCTCGGCGCTGTTCCACGGGGTCGACGAGCGGGTTCCGGTGGAGTCGCTCGAGTTCGGCGCCCGCGTGCTGGAACACTTCCTGTTGCACAGCTGACGATTCGAAAGGACTGCTCGTGCCCGACTATTCGTACGACCCGTACGCCGCGCTGCCGCAGCTGCCGGAATTCACCCTGACCTCCACCGATATCAGTGAGGGCAAGCCGCTGGCGCTGGATCAGGTCAGCGCGCTGGCCGGTGCGGGTGGATCCGACATCTCCCCGCAGCTGAGCTGGTCCGGATTCCCCGCCGAGACCAAGAGTTTCACCATCACCATGTACGACCCGGACGCGCCGACCGCCTCCGGATTCTGGCACTGGGTGCTGGCCAATGTGCCGGCCACCACCACCAGCCTCGAGACGGGGCAGGCCGGTAAGGGCGGTTCGCTGCCGGCCGGGGCCCTGCACCTGCGCAACGACGCGGGCCTGCACGAGTACACCGGCGCGTTCCCGCCCGCCGGACACGGTCCGCACCGGTATTTCGTCGTGGTGCACGCGGTCGGGGTGGAGCGGCTCGAGGTCGATGAGAACGCCTCGCCCGCCTACCTGGGGTTCAACTTGTTCATGAACGCGATCGGGCGCGCCACCCTGATCGGAACGCACGAGCAGAAGTAGTCGTTCACGCCGAACCGACTGTGGCCCCGGGCGATTCGCTCGGGGCCACAGTCATGTCCCGAGGGGCGTCCCGGCATGCGGATCGAATCGGTTGTGCCCCGATCGAAACCCCGGGCGAGGACTGGTGATCGGCGACCGGGTCGTGATCGTGCGTCAATCGGCGGCCGACTGCTCGGCCAGACCGCGTAATCCCGCCGCGAGGTCCTGCGCCGCAGGCGCGTGCTCGGGGTCGATGAGGTACTGGACCAGCAGGCCCGCGATGAGGGTTTGCAGCACCGCGCCGACCGCGGGGTCGCCGCCGCCCAGGTCCTGTGACAGGCCCGCGCGCGCTTGTTCCTGCGCGGCACCGATTTCCGTGCGCAGGCTGGGGGAGTGCATGGCCTGGGCCATGGATTCGACATTGGCGGCCCAGATCACCCGGTCGCCGGTGAAGGAGTCGATCAGCCGCTGCCAGAAGGTGTTCAGGCGCGCGGCGGGGTCTCCGGCGCCGTCGGCGGGCAGGGAGTCGAGGATGTGCGACACCGCCGCCGCGGTCGCCTCGAGCATGGCCTGGTTGAGCAGCCGGTCACGGGTGCCGAAGTGGTAGTTGATGGCGGCGAGGTTGGCCCCGGACGCGGCGACGATGTCGCGCACGGTGGTGCGGGCGTAGCCGCGTTCGGCCAGGCAGTGCTTGGCGGCGGCCAGCAGGTCTTCTCGGGTTCCCACGCGGGTCAGCCTAACAGCGGGGTGAACGGTTGTTTGTAACGTATGTTTCAAACATTTGTTTTGAACAGACGTATGAAACGTGTGTATGGTCGGTGATGGCACGATCCCATCGCACGGAAGACGAGTCCGATATGACCGCACGACCGTTGTCTCCCTTCGAATCCGGATATTTCGCCGCGGACGCCCGGCTGGGCAGCGTGCCCGTCGGCGGGATGCCGCTGTTCATCGGCTCGGCCGTGCGCGGCGAGGTCGACGAACGCATCCTGCGGCGGGTGCTGGGCGAACTCGCCGCCGGGCATGTGCTGCTGCGCAGTCGCGTGGTCACCGTCGACGGGGTCGCGCGGTTCGTGGCCGGGGATCCGGTGATGCCGACGCTGACCGTGCGCGAGGGCAGCGTGGACGAGTACTGGGAGTTGGTGAACAGTCCGCAGGACTGGGGGGCGGGACTGTTCCGGGCGGTGCTGCTGCGCGGGGTGCGCGAGAGCCGGATCGTGCTGGTCATCCATCACGGGATCAGCGACGGGCGTTCGGCATTCGCGCTGCTCGAGGAGATGTGGCGGCGCTATGCCGCGCACGCGGCGGGTCTCGAACCGCCGCTGCACGATTCGGACGACGCGCTGATCGGCGGGGTCGACGAGCTGCTGGCCGCGGTGGTCGGTGAGGCGGAAGTCGACGGGTTCCTGGCGCACCTCGGCGAGGAGATCGCCGCGGCCGCGCCGGCGGATGTGCCGCGCACGATGCCCCACGACGGGGACGGGGTCGGGGATGCAGGAGGGCGATTGGCGTTGCGGCGCATCGAGTTGTCGCCGGGCCAGACCGCGGAACTGGTCGACGTGGCTCGGGGGCGGGGGATCTCGGTCAACAGTGTGCTGGCCGGGGCGGCGCTGGCGGCGGTGCGCGGAGAACTCGCCGGGGACGGGCCGATTCCGTTGATGTGCGGGCATGCCGCGGATCTACGGCCGGATCTGTCGCCACCCGTGCCGGTGTCGACGGTCCTCAATTGCGCCTCGGGCGCGGGGACTCCGGCGCTGGTCGATCGCGACGCCGATCCGCTGGCGGTGGGCGCGGTCGTCGACGCCGGCATGCGGGCGCTGCGCGAGAGCCGGTTCCCGGCGTTGTTCCTGCGCGCCGCGCAGCGCCCGCTCGCGCCGCACGTGGCCGCGATGCTGTCGCAGCCGCCGGCGATCGCATTGTCGAATATGGGCCGGTTGCCCGCGCATCCGATGCCCGCCGGGCTGGAGTTCGTGCGCGACGAGGTGTTCGCGATGGCGGCGGGCATGCCGCCGAAGATGACGATCTTCACCGTCGGCGGGCGGTTGACGGTGCAGGTGGAGTACGACACCGCCGAGCACAGTCACACCCGCATGGGCCGGGTGGCCGAGGCGATGAGCGATCGGCTCGCGCGCGTCACCCGGGTGGCCGTGCGCGGTTGAGCGTGGCCGTGTGGGGTCGAGAAGGGCGGTGCGGGGCTGAGAACGGCTGTGGGCCCGGACATCACGTCCGGGCCCACATCGATTCCGGGGGTGCAGCGCCCCGGGATCAGCTCAGGTTGATGACACCCTCGGGAGCGGGGGTCAGGTACAGCGCGGCGATCTCGGTGGCGTACTTGGCCGCGATCGGGTTGCGCTTGAGCTTGAGGGTCGGGGTGAGCTCGTCACCGCCGGGCTCCCAGCCCTGATCCAGGACGGTGAACCGCTTGATCGACTCGACCCGGTTCAGTTTGGCGTTGGCGGCCGAGATGGCGGCCTTGATCTCGGTGATGATCTCCGGGTGCGCGGCAAGGGTTTTCAGGTCGGCGTCGGGCATGCCCAGCGCCTTGGCCCGCACCACCGCGATATCGGGGTCGAGCACGATCAGCGCGGAGATGTAGGGCTTGGCGTCGCCGATCGCCACCACCTGACCGACCAGCGAGGACGCCGCCTTCACGGTGTTCTCGATATTGGTGGGAGACAGGTTCTTACCCGCCTCGGTGATGATGAGTTCCTTCTTGCGGTCGACGATGGAGATGTAGCCCTCACCGTCGATGGTGGCGACGTCGCCGGTGTGCAGCCAGCCGTCGGCGTCGATGGCCTCGGCGGTCTTGTCGGGCATCTTGCGGTAGCCGTGGGTGACGATGCCGCCGCGCAGCAGCAGCTCCCCGTCCTCGGCCAGCCGCACCTCGACCCCGCGCAGCGGGATGCCGACGGTGCCCGGCTTCGGCTTGGCCAGCGGGGTGTAGGTGCCGACACCGCTGGTCTCGGACATGCCCCACACCTCGGTTACCGTGAAGCCCAGGCCGAGAAGGTATTCCAGGGTCTCCGGCGGGATGGCGGCCGCGCCGGAGGCGGCCACGCGCAGCTCGTCGAAGCCCAGGGCGTGGCGCAGCTTCGACAGCACCAGCGCGTCGGCCAGCTTGTGCTGCACATCCAGCAGGGTGCCGCGGCCGGTGCCGGCCAGGTCGGCGCGCGCGGCCTGGGCGCCGACGCCCAGCGCCCAGTTCGCGAGGGCCTTCTTCACGGGGCTGGCCTCGGTGGCCAGTTTGGCGTCGATACCGGCCTTGATCTTCTGCCACACGCGCGGCACGCCGAAGAACGCGGTCGGGCGGGCGTCGGGCAGGGCGGCGGCGATCTCGCGCGGGTCGGGCACGCACGTCATCTGGACGCCGGTGAACAGGTTGGCGCAGTGTCCCGAGATCCGGTCGGCCACATGGGCGGCGGGCAGATAGGACACCGAGCGGTCGTCGAGGCCGACGGTCAGCGGGCCCTCGACCAGGCCCACGATCTGGGCGACCACATTGCGGTGGGTCAGCTCCACGCCCTTGGACGGGCCGGTGGTGCCGGAGGTGTAGATCAGCGTCGCCACGTCGTCGGGCTGCACGGCCCGCCAGGCGGCGTCGAAGTCGAAGTCGGGTTGCGGGGCGGCCTCCACCTCGGCCAGCGTCAGCGTGCCCGCGGCCGAACCCTCGACCAGCACAATGTGTTCCATTTCCACGCCGGCGCCGCGGACCACGTCCAGGAACGCGGGTTCGGTGATGACCACCCGGTTCTCGGCGTTGGTGAACAGGTGCGCGATCTGTTCGGGGGAGCTGGTGTTGTAGATCGAGAACGGCGTCGCACCCAGGTGCAGCGCCGCGGTGTCGACCAGATTGAACTCGGGCCGGTTGGTGAGCATGATGCCCACCGCGTCCCCGCGCCCCACCCCGAGCGCCGCCAGCCCGGCGGCGATCGCGCGCACCCGCTCCCCGTACTCGCGCCAGGTGAACTGCCGTGTGCCCCCCACGGTCCGCAATGCCACCTGCCCCGGCCGCAGCGTCAAGGTTTCCTGGAACGCCTCCGGAATCGTGTGGACGGTCTTGCCCGATGCGTGCGCATACCCGATGTCAGTCGTCATAAGCCCTTTTCCCGATAGCCTCTCGCTTCACCGTCCACCCGCGCGCCCATCAGCGCGAACCTTCGAAGTCCGAGACCACGACCAACCCGTCACGCGATGGCCACGCGTCACCTGTGGCGCGGCTCACTCATCGTAACCAGACTTTCGCGACTGTGTCGCGTGCTACAGCGGTCAACGGGGTGGCCGGAATTATCAATTGAGCGTCGGTGACGGTTCAGACGGCGGAGGTGGGGTCGTGCCGCGGGCGTTGGGCGAGTTGACGACGCCAAGCCCGCAGGCGGAGGCGCACCGAGGTGCGGGCGGGGTGCCAGGCGACGGCGGTCGCGGCCAGGGTCATGAAGGCGAGGACCGCGAGTTCGCGGGGGCCCCAGTAGATCGCGGCGGTGGTGGCCACCACGCCGAGGGCGAAGCAGGTCTGTTCCATCCTTCGGCCGATTCGGCGCAACGAGTAGGGCGGCAGGCGATGCCCGCGGTGGATTCGCTTGGCTTCCATGTACTCCCGCGCCCAGTGGCTGCGGGGTTCGGTGATCAGGGGCACCGCGGTGACGGTGATGTCGCCCCGTTGCAGGGCGTGCACCTTGTCGGGGTTGTTGGTCAGCAGGCTGACCGAGTGCAGGCCGAGCTGTTCGGTGAGGAAGCGGGCGGCGGTGTCGAACTCGCGAGAGTCGGGCTCGAAGCCGAGGGTCCGATAGGCGTCGAAGGTGTTGCGTCCCTCGGTTTGTGTGACGCGCAGGCCTTTCGCTTTGACTTCGAGGCCCGCGCCTCGGCCTTCCTGTTCGAGGTAGAGCAGCACGCCGGCGTCGGCGCGCTGGATCATGTCCATGGCCTGGTCGAGTTCGGGGCCGCAGTCGCAGTCGTCGGAGTGCAGGGCGTCGCCGTAGAGGCAACGGGAGTGGATGCGCACCAGCGGGGCCCGGAAGCGGTCGATATCGCCGAAGATGAGGGCCTGGCCGCCGTCGCGTCCCGGTATCGAGTGGACTCGCACACGGATCTCGGCACCCTTGCGGGTGAGTAGATGACTGGTGCAGGCGAGTTTCTGTGAATTCACCAGACCCGCAACAGCTATCGACTCGTCCGCAACGCTCACGTGACCGCCTCGTATCCCCGCGGGCCCGCGATCCGCCGCCCGACAGTGTCCGTTGGTGTGTGGTAACCGCCGGTCAGGAAGGTGCGCAGCGGCAGCGATCCGACCGTTGCTGCGGAGTTGCCAGGCGGCACACGCAGACGGTGCCGAAGCCTACCCTTTCCTGGCGATCACGGAGCGCATCCGGAGAGAATCATCGGCCACCGATTCCGGCGCGCGCCGTTATGCCCTGTTCAGCGATCCGGACAATCAGGACGGCATCGGGACATACCATTCACTGATGGGTTCTCGGCCGGCGAAAGACGTTAGCCGACAAGCGATATGGGCCAGCCTCGACCACGCCAGCCACTGGATCTCCCGCAAGGGCCAAGAGCTTCGCGTCCGCGTCACCGACCTGCCCACCGACGCGGAAACCGGGCACATTCTGGCCTTCGGATCCATCGACGACGACTGCCTGGTCCGCATCCACTCGCAGTGCCTCTACGGTGAATCGCTGTCGTTCCAGGACTGCGACTGCG
Source organism: Nocardia sp. CA-145437 (assembly GCF_050956485.1). Lineage (NCBI taxonomy): Bacteria > Bacillati > Actinomycetota > Actinomycetes > Mycobacteriales > Nocardiaceae > Nocardia > Nocardia sp. CA-145437. The sequence goes on from NZ_CP191204.1 coordinate 3,857,659, forward strand.
GGCCCCAACTCGAACGCTCCCTCGACCTGATCCAGGCCGCCGGATCGGGCATCCTGGTCTACCTCGAGCAGGAAGGCCGCGGATACGGGCTGCTGGCGAAGGCGCGCGGCTACGAGATCAGTGAGCGCAACCGCCTCGACACCTACGACAGCTATCGGACGTTGGGCTACAGCGAGGACAAGCGCGACTACACCCACGCCGCGCAGGCGCTGGTCGCACTCGGGCTGACCGCGGTGCGGTTGATGACCAATAATCCGCACAAACTGCAGGCCGTGCGCGACGCCGAGATCCACGCCACCGTCATCCCGCTGCGCACCCCACCGCGGACTCGCCGGGAAGCCGACTACCAGCAGGCCAAACGCCGCCACGGGCACTGGATTCCGACCGCCGACCCACCGTGGTCGCCCGACCTCTAGAACGCGTCCAGGGTCGCGTCGATGGCCTCGCGGGTGGGCATGGAGTCGGGGATGCTCGTCTCCTTGCTGGCGCGCGCGGGAATCGCCGCGGCGGCCCACACCAGGTTGGCGTGCCCGGCCTGACGGCGGCGGTCGGGGTCGGCGGGCCGGGGTTGGGTCATCAATCGGGCGATGAACGCGGAGGCGAACGCCGACGAGGCTCCGGGCGCGCCCGGCCGGTCGGTTTGGATGTCCGCCCACACCGGCTCGGCCGCCGAGTCCCCGGCCGAGTACATCGCGCAGCTGTCACCGTGCAGGACCACGACCGACCCGACTCCGTGCTGCACCAATTGCGCTGCGATATCGGCGGTTTCGACCCCCGGACGCAGCGCGGCCAGTTCGCCGACCGAGGCGATCAGGTAGTCGACCGTCCGGAGATAGCCGGGCAACTGCGCGGGGAATCGTTTCGGCGGCGGAGTGGCGCTGACGAACAGCCACGGCCGCGACTCCCGGTCGGCGATCGCGTCCGCCACCGCCGCGAGCACCTCGACATTCTGCTCGAAGGTCAGCAGCACGGCGTCGGCGTGGACGAGCGCACGCGTGATCGGGATGTCGGCGATATCCCTGGCGTCGAAGCGGATCCGGTCGTCCTTGCCTGCCACCGAGTAGTTCCCGCCGTCGCGGGCGACGGTCACCGCCGCGGTCGGGGTGGGTCCGCGCCGCGCGCGCAACAGACTGGTATCGACACCGCGCGCGCGGAGATAGTCGACGATCAGTCCGGCTTTGTCGTCGTCGCCGACGGCCGCGAACAGACGCGCGTCCACCCCGAGCCTGGCCAGAGCGACTGCCCGATTCAGTCCTTTGCCTCCGGCGTGCTCGGAGAATTCCCCGTACAACGAGTCCCCGGCCTGCGGCAGGACATCAACGGTGCAGATGCGGTCCCACGCGGCGTCGCCGATCACCACGGCGCTCGGCCGTGTCGTCGCGCCGGGAAGGCCCTCGGCGGCAACGGACTCGAGGGTGAGCCCCCGCGCCAGCGCGGTGAACGCGTCCTCTTCCCGCCGCCCGCGCAAGGCGCGATTATTGCGCGGCACCTGAGCGACCGGCACGCCCAGATGTTCGTGCAGCGTCACCCAGTGCAGCGCGAGACTGTCTCGTCGCTGCCCCAGCTCGGGGCCGTAGAGCTCGTCGGCGATCGATGGCGGCAGCTGATCGGCCAGCATGGACAGGTTCAGTTCCGCGTCGACGATCAGGCGGTCGGCCATGTCGAGGGTGCCCGCGATGTAGCGCAATGCTTCGGGGAGCGCCGCTTTCGGGTCGCGGCCGGTGAGGTGAGCGACCCTGCGGACGATGACCAGGCCGAGCAGCGCGCCGAGGTCGACCGAGCGGTCGCGGTCGCCGCCCATGGCCCAGCGCTTGCGCAGTTGCAGCAGGGTGTCACGCACGGCGCGCACGTCGTTGTCCTGCGCGGCCGTGTCGGCGCCACTGCTTCCCAGGTTCGGCTGCATCATCATTCGCCCCAACCATAAGACCGTCCACGTTTGAACGTCGGCGGAAACGGCAATCCAATTGTGACAGCGTCAAACTGCGATTCGGAAGTGCCAAATGCCATCCTGGAATTGGCAAATGAGCGCCGCCCGACCAGATGTTCCGGGAGGTTCCCGATGACCGGACTACATACGATCCGGCGGATCCAGCGGCGCGCGCCCCGCGCGTGTGGTGCGGCCGATACCGATCTCGGGGCGAACATCCCGGTGCGATAGGCGAATTCGCCCGTCCACGTCGCCTCGGCCCAGCTCCGCGTCACACTCGATCCGGCGGTGACGCCTCCTCGTCTCATCGGAGGCCATCATGATTTACCCGAGTGCCAGCTCGATCACCAGCAGCGTCACCGGCGAGTGCGCCGAACGGCTGCCCCGCCACCCCGAACCGGCCTGGCGGCTCAGCTGGCGGCAGTCGCCGCTGCTGACGCGGGAGCAAGCGCTGGCGGCCATGGAACTGACCGAGCTCCTGCGTCGGGAATCGAGTGGCAGCGGCCCGGCCTGGATGCGCGTGTGCGCCCTCGGCGCCGCCCTGGGCATCGATGTCGAGGATGCCCGCATCGTCTTGCGCGAGCGTCGCAGGGAACGGGGAGAGTCATGACCATCTACACCACCGACGACTGGGCGATGACCAGCGATCTGACCGAGGAGAGCGCGGTGCGGGTGGCCGACCGCTGGACGCTGGCGTGGCGGTGCAGCTGGATGCCGGATCGATTGCTGACCCGTGCGCAGGCCCTGGCGGCGATGGTGCTGGCCGAGGTGGTGGCCGTCGACCCGTATCCGCGTGGGGAGGCCGCGCAGGGGCGGATGGTGGCCGCGGCCGGCGAAGTGGGGATTCCGTTGGAGCAGGCGGTGTTTCTGCTGCTGCGGCGCCGGACGGCTTGACGTACCGACCGATCCGATCCGAGGGGTGGGGCAGAGTCGATGAGGGGATGGCAGGGTCCGCGGCGACGACCGGTCGCGGCGGGCCGAAGACGGTGGACGGACGGAGATCCCGTGACGTGCGCCGATGGCCTTGGGAGGTCCTGATGACGATCGATATCACGACGCGGGCGATGACCAGTGACATCAGCCCGGAATACGCGCTGCGCGAGTACCGCCGCGGTGAGGTGGTGTGGCGGTTGAGTTGGCTTCCGGCACAGCACCTCACCCACGATCAGGCCCGGGCGGGGATGGAGCTCGACGAGGTGCTCTCCGATCCGGAGGTCGTCTACGACGAGTCCGCGCACCGGTGGGCCGCCGATCTGGCCACCCGGCTGGGGATCGGGGTCGAGCGCGCGGTGATTCTGCTGGCACAGCGATTGGCCGAACGTCTGCACCGGGAACTGCTCGACGAGGAGCCCGAGTCGCCGGCGGCGATGCTGTCGGGCGGGGGCCCCGCCGCGCACGGGGCGGCGTCGACGGGGGCCCGTTCCCGGCATCTGTGGGGCTGACCGCACGACCAACCGGCCGTGCGGTCTTCCGGGCGAATCGAAAGGTGTTGCCCGCGAACGGGTCAGGCGCGGGCGCGGTGTTCGGCGCCGACGGCTTCGGAGAGACTGGTGTAGCCGTGTTCGCGGAGTTTGGCGGCGAGGCCGTGGTGGATGTGTTTGGCCCAGAGGGGTCCGCCGTAGATGAAGCCGGTGTAGCCCTGCAGGAGGGAGGCGCCGGCGAGGATGCGCGACCACGCCTGGTCGGGGGTTTCGATGCCGCCGACGGAGATGAGGGCCAGTTTGTCGCCCACTCGGGTGTAGAGGCGGCGCAGGACCTCGAGGGAGCGGTCGGCCACCGGGGGTCCGGACAGGCCGCCGGCGCCGATGGGGTCGACGGTGGCGGCGGGGGTGGCCAGGCCGTCGCGGCGGATGGTGGTGTTGGTGGCGACGATGCCCGCCAGGCCGAGTTCGACGGCGAGGTCGGCGACGGCGTCGATGTCGTCGTCGGACAGGTCGGGGGCGATCTTGACCAGCACCGGGACCGACACCGAGTCGAGCACGGCCTGCAGGATCGGTCGCAGCGCGGCGACGGCCTGCAGGTCACGCAGGCCCGGAGTGTTTGGGGAGCTGACGTTGACGACCATGAAGTCGGCCAGCGGGCCCAGCAGTTTCGCCGAGATCGCATAATCGGTGGCGGCGTCCTCGGGTTCGACGACCTTGGTCTTGCCGATATTGGCGCCGATGGGGACGCCGCCGGGCAGCCGGTGCGCGAGATGTTCGGCCGCGGCGGCGGCGCCGAAGTTGTTGAACCCCATACGGTTGATGAGCGCCCGGTCCGCGGGCAGGCGGAACAGCCGCGGCGCGGGATTGCCGGGCTGGGCCTGGGCGGTGACGGTGCCGATCTCGGCGTAGCCGAAACCGAGCGGGCCCCACGCGTCGACGCCGTCGGCGTTCTTGTCGAAGCCGGCGGCCAGACCCAGCGGCGCGGGGAAGTCCACGCCGAACACGCGCGTGCGCAGGATCGGATCGTCGGCCACCAGGACCTTGCCGGTGAGGGCGCGGCCCGGGGTGAACCGGGTCGCCAGTTTCATCGCGGCGAAGGCCAGATGGTGGATGCGTTCCGGCGGGAGCAGGAACATCAGCTTCAGCAGCAGGGCGTACAGGCGCTCATACATAGGGGGTTACATCACCGCCTCGGGTGTCGGGGATAGCAGGGGAGTGGTCTTGCGGCGGCGCAGTAACACGCGGCGGCTGCCGTCGGTGTAGGCGCGCACCCGCGAGAGTTCCCAGCCACCGAATTCGGCGTGAATGGACAGTCGCATGGTGGCGGTGACCCTGGTGATGCCGGGTGGCAGCCGCAGGGGCACGTACTCCCATTCGTCGCTGGATTCCTCCCAGCCTTCCGGTAATGTGCGCGATTGGTGCGCCGATCGTGAGGCCCGAGCCATCACTGCCCTCTCTTCCGCTGGTCCGCGCCGATCCGCTGCAGACCGTCGCCGGTCGCGGATCCCACGAACAGGTCACCGGTGCGGGCATCGACGGTCACCGAGTTGGGCTGGCGCACCGTCGGGTAACGCCCCACCTCTACCGGTATACCCGTCGACAGCTCGTAGCCGACGACTTCGTTGCTGCCTGTCAGCGTCACCCACACGGTCTCCGACCGCTGATCGTAGGCGAGTGCGTAGGGCGAAGAGCCTACCGGGAAACGCTGGTGCAGGACCAAAGGATCGGTGGTGTAGACCAGCAGTTCGGCTCCGGCGGTGTCGGTGACCAGGCGTCGGCCGAAGTGGTCGCCGATCATGTTGGTCACCCCGTCGCCGGCGCGCAGGGCCAGGCCGAGCTTGTGGGCGTCGAGGTCGAGCTCCACGATCGCGGACTGGCGGCGGTCCACCACGACGACCGAGCCGTCGCCGGTGTCGATCGCGTCGGCGGCCGACAGGCCCGTAATGGTGTGGCGCACAGTGCCGTCCGCGTCGAGCAGCAGCACCCGGCCGTCGGCCAGCCCCGCCACCAGCGACCCGTCGGGGCGCAGGCCCACCGAGTGCAGGTCGCCGTCGACGGCGACGGTGGTGAGCGCGCCGCTGGCGACGTCGACGCGAACGATCTTGCCGGGCACCGCGATCAGCACCTCGCCGGGCTTGCCCGCGACCAGCGCGGCGGCCTTGCCGGGCAGGGCGACCGGGCGGGTGACGCCCTTGTCGATCAGGTGCACGGTGGTGCCGGAGTCCACGACCGCGGCCAGGATGCCGGTGGCCGGTTCGTCGAGCAGCAGCGCGATGGGCGCGCTCGCGGTCACCTGCCCGGCGGGGGCCGCGGCGGCGGTGGGCGCGGCGGCCGGGGTGGCCGGGTCACGGGTGGCGTTGTTCGCGTTGTCCGGCTGGTCCGAACATCCGGTCAGCAGGGTCACCACGGTCACACCCGCGAGGGCTGAACCGATCCAGCCGCGACGGCGCATGCAGCGAACTCCTTACTGACCGAACTGACCGACGAAATCATGCGTGCTCTCTAATCTGACCATGTCCCGGGTTCCAACCGTGTGACCGGGGGTCCGCGTGCCGATCTCGCGCGGGCATCCGGCACCGACTTGCATGATGTGACATGGGGATTCGGTGGCGCTGTCGGGGCATACGGTTACCGTGGAGTGCAAAAGCGGTCTGTATCAGGGAGATCTGTTGGTTGCCGACCAGAGCGCGGGGTTCACCGTCGAGGACGTGACCGTCGGGCGCTACGCGCACGGCTTCGGCGTCGCCGGGGACGGGCGGTCCTTCGCCTTCCGAACCCATCGATCCACCCTCACCGTGGAGATCTACCGCCGCGGCGTGACCACCGCGGTTCCGGCTCCGGAGGACGTCGAGGCGATCGCGGTGGCCCCGGTCACCGACATCGATCTCGACGACGAACGCAGCGTGGTGGCCCTGGTGCGCGACCTGATCCCGCAGGCCGTGCCGGTCCCGGCCGCCCAGCCGCGCGAGGCGACCACGGTGCGCGCGCTGCTGGGCCGGTTGGGCGCGGTGATCGAGGGCCGCTGACGCCCGCGGGCGGCGCTGTCTGTGACACAGAGATCACTTCCGGGCGCGGGGCGTGCCAAACTAGCGGCACACAACCGCAGTTCGAACTCCCGAGGATGTTGATGCGACTTCGACGACCGGCCGCCACCGCGCTGCTGCTGACCGTGCTGGGCGCATCGCTCGCCGCGTGCGGCGGCTCCGACGACGAATCGAAGGTCGCCCAGGCGCGGTCCTCGGCGTATGCGGCGTTGAGTTCGTCCTCGCAGGCCGCCGCCGCGCAGAGCAGCGCCAACCGGCCCGGGATCCCGAGCGCCGCGGAGCTGGACTCGCAGATCAAGCGGGCGCTGGACCCGAACCTGCCCGACAGCGAGCGCACCGCGCTGATCGAGGACGGCGAGGCGTTCAAGGACGCGATCCCCGACATGTACAAGGCGCTGGCCGACAATCCGCGCGCGGTGTACGGGGTCAAGGACCCGGTGTTCGACAACCATGACGGCACCCTGACCGCGACGCTGAGCCTGGACAAGGACGGCACCGGCACGAACGCGCGCACCACGGTCGTGCATTTCGTGGCCAAGGACGGGCATTGGAAGATCTCGCGCACCGATCTGTGCGGGATCCTGCGGTCGGCCGACTACAAGACCGCGGCCTGCGGCTGATGCTCGAGGCCGGATCCCTGCGGTGGGGGCGTCTGATCCACCGCTTCCGGTTCCTGGTGTTCGCCGTGTTCGGCCTGGCCGTGCTGGTGTCCGGGTTCTACGGGCGCGACCTGGGCGATCATCTGACCCAGGAGGGCTGGTTCGACGAATCCAGCCAGTCGGTGGCGGCGTCGAAACTGGCCGACTCCACCTTCGGCCGCGACACCGACGCCGACCTGATCGCGATCTACACCGCCCCGGCGGGGATGACCGTCGACGACGAGCCGGTGCGCTCGGCGGTGGCCGCGGAGTTGACGCGGTTGCGCACCGAGCACGCCGACCGCATCCTCAAGATCGACTCCTATTGGGACGGCGCGCTGATGGGACAGTTCGCCGACGCCTCACGCACCCACGCCTTCGCCAGTATCGGGTTGCGCGGTGACGGCGGCACCGACACCGTCGACAACTATCTGGCCCTCGAGAACGAATTCCATGCCGGGACAACCGGTTCCGGGCCGGGCGGCACCACGGTGCAGCTGGCCGGTCTGCAACCGGTGGTGGAGGGCATCAACACCGGCATGCAGCGCGATATCGAACGTGCGGAGCTGATCGCGCTGCCGCTGGTGGCGATCCTGCTGTATTTCGTGTTCGGCGGCGTGGTGGGGGCGCTGCTGCCGGTGCTGATCGGCGGCATGACGATCCTGGGCAGCCAGGGCATCATGCGGCTGCTCACCGATCATCTGCAGGTCAATGTGTTCGCCTCGGCGGTCGTGACACTGGTGAGCCTGGGCCTGGCCATCGACTACGGGTTGTTCGCGGTGACCCGGTTCCGCGAGGAGCTGGCGGCGGGACGCAGCGTGGAGGAGGCGACCGCGCGGACCATCGCCACGGCCGGGCGCACGGTGTTGTTCTCGGCGGCGATCATCGCGGTGAGCCTGGGCGCGTTGTTCATCTACCCGAACGGGGTGCTGCGATCGGTGCCGTTGGGCGGTATCTCCTCGGTGCTCTTGGCGGCGGTGCTGTCGGTGACGGCGCTGCCGGCGGTGTTGTCGATCGTGGGGCCGCGCATCGATCTGTGGGGCTGGCATCGGCTGGCCAGCATCCGCACCGCCGAGCAGATCGACCGCGGATTCTTCTCGCGGCTGGCGGTTTTCGCGATGCGCAAGCCGTGGCTGGTGATCGTGCCGGTGGTGTTGATGCTGCTGGCGTTGATCCTGCCGTTCCGCAATATCGAGTTCGGCGGGTTGAGTGAGCGGTATCTGGCCGCGGACAATCCGGCGCGGGTGGCGCAGCAGGACTTCGACCGGCTGTTCCCGCATTTCCGCACCGAGCCGCTGAAACTGGTGGTGGTGGGCGCGAATCCGCAGCAGCTGTCCGATCTCCGCTACGAGGCCAACCAGCTGGTCGGTCCGCGGATGACGGGTCCGTTCGACCCGGCCGCGCCGACCAAGGATCAGGTGACGGTGCTGGCCAGCGGCCTGTCCGACAAACGCGACGCCGACTCGGTGATCGCGGCACTGCGCTCGATCCCGGCGCCGGACGGCGTCGTGGTGATGGTGGCGGGCGTGCCCGCGCTGGAACGCGACAGCATCCAGGGGTTGATCAAGGGCCTGCCGCTGCTGGTGCTGATCCTGGTCGCCGCGGCCGTCGCGTTGATGTACGCGGCGTTCCGGTCACTGGTGCTGGCGATCAAGGCGGTGGTGATGAGCGCGCTCAGCCTGGGCGCGACCCTGGGCGTGCTGACCTGGATCTTCGTCGAGGGGCACGGGGCGGGACTGTTCGACTTCACCCCCGGCCCCCTGATGTTCGCGGTGCTGGTGCTGATCGTGACCGTGCTGTTCGGCCTGTCGACCGACTACGAGGTGTTCCTGCAATCGCGCATGGCCGAGGCACGCGCCGCCGGCGCGGATGCGCCCGAGGCGATCCGCTACGGCATCGCCCACACCGGGGGCGTGATCACCTCGGCGGCCGCGATCCTGATCGTGGTGACCGGTGCGTTCGGGTTCTCGGATCTGGTGCTGATGAAATACATTGCCTACGGCATGATCGCGGCATTGGTGTTGGACGCCACCGTGATTCGCATGCTGTTGACTCCTGCGGTGTTGAGGTTGGTCTGGCGATGAACGTGCTCAAGGGCGCGAACCTGCTGGTGATGTTCCTGCTGGAACTGGGAGTGCTCGCCGCGGGCGCGTGGTGGGGGTTCACCGTGTCCGCGCCACCGGCGGTGCGCATCGTGGCGGGGCTGGCGGTTCCGGCGGTGTTCATCGTGGTGTGGGCGCTGTTCGGCGCGGCCAAGGACGCACGGTTCCCGCAGACCGGGTGGCGGCGGATCGCCCTGGAAGTCGTGTGGTTCGGTGCGGCGGCGGTGCTGCTGGGCCTGGCGTGGACACCGGTGGCCGGGATCGTGTTCTTCGCGATCTGGCTGGCCAACGGCGTCCTGCGGCTGGTGTGGGGTCAGCAGCAGCTCTGACCCCGCCCTCGGGTGCTCAGCCCCGGACGGGCAGCACCAGTTGGGCGCCGGTGACCGGGTGGTCGAACACGTCGACCGGATGCTGGTAGACGCGGGTGAGCAGTTCGGCGGTGAGGATCTGCCGTGGCGGGCCGTCGGCGGCGATGCGACCGGCATCGAGCACGGCGACGCGGTCGGCGTAGGCGGCGGCGACACCGAGGTCGTGCAGCACGACCACGACCGCCGCGCCCGCGGTGGCCCGATCGCGGGCCAGGCGCAGGACCTGTTCCTGATGGCCGAGATCGAGTGCGGCGGTGGGTTCGTCGAGCAGCAGCGTCGCGGTGTCCTGGGCCAGGACGCGGGCCAGCGCGACGCGGGCGCGTTCACCGCCGGACAGCGCCGGGAACGGGCGCGCGGCGAAACGTTCGACGTCGGTGGCCGCCATGGCCGCGGCGATGGCCTGCTCGTCGTGCTCCTGACGCGCGGTCCGCGCCCACGGGGACCGACCCATGGCGACGACTTCGCGGGCACTGAACGGGAATCCGACGGTGTGCGACTGGGGCAGCACCGCGCGGCGGCGGGCCATGTCCAGATGCGTCCAGTGCGTGAGGGCGTGCCCGTCGAGTTCGACACTGCCGCCACTCAATTCGAGCTCCCCGGCCAGCGCGGCCAGCAGCGTCGACTTGCCCGCACCGTTCGGACCGACCAAAGCCACGATCTGCCCGGCGACGACATCGAAATCGATGCCGTCGAGCACGGTCCGGTCGCCGCGCTTGGCGCTGACCTGGCGGGCGCGCAGCGTCGCCGCACCCGGTTCGGGTGTCTCCGGCAGGGCGGGGGTGCGCCCGAAGATCGTGGTGAGCTCGCGTAGGCCGCTCATGCCCAGCCTCCCGATCGTGAGCGGGTGCGGCGCAGCAGCCAGAAGAAGAACGGCCCGCCGACCAGTGAGGTGATCATGCCCAGCGGCAGGTCCGCGTTGTGGACCAGGGCGCGGGCGCCGATGTCGGCGGCCACCAGCACGACCGCGCCGACGATGGCCGACAGCGGGATCAGCACCCGGTGGCCGGGCCCGACCAGCATGCGCACCAGGTGCGGCACGATCAACCCGACGAACAAGATGATGCCGGTGAACGCGACCCCGGCCGTCGCGAGCACCGCGACCACGACGATCACGTTGCGCCGCAACCGTTCCACGTCCACGCCCAGATGCCGGGCCGCGGACTCGCCCAGGGCGAGCAGGTCCAGGCGCGGAGCCATCCAGATCGCGGCGGCCAGGCCGAGCAGCGTCAGCGGCCACACCACGTTCACCGACTGCCAGGTGGCTCCGTTGAGGCTGCCCATCTGCCAGAACACGATCTGATCGCGCGCCGCGGGCGAAGCGGAGAACAGCAGGAACGAGATCAGGCCGCCGGCGAAGGCATTGATGGCGACACCGGTCAGCACCAGGGTCACCACTTCGGTGCGGCCGTTGGAGCGGGCCAGCAGATACACCAGCAGCGTCGTGGCCAGTCCGGCGGCGAACGCGCCCGCCGCGACCGACCAGGCGGCCACGAACGCGCCCCCGGCCACGATGACGGTGCCGGCGCCGACCGCGGCGCCGGCGGACACGCCGATCACGCCGGGTTCGGCGAGCGGATTGGCGAACACGCCCTGCAACAGGGCGCCGGCGGTGGCCAGGGCCGCGCCGACCAGCATGCCGAGCACGACACGCGGGAACCGCACCTCCCACAGGGTCACGTACCCGGCCGGGTGGGCGGGCATGGGACCCCAGTCCAGGCCGATGCGATGCAGGAATGCGCCCGCGACCTCGGCGGGGCTGGTCGGCACCTGGCCGATGGCCGCGGAGATCAGCGCCAGCACCACCAGCGCGGCCAGCGCACCGGCGAAGATCACCGTGTTGCGCGACCACGTGCGGCGAGCGCTGGGGAGCACCGCGGCCGTGGTCGCCGGCTCCTGCGCGGTCACCGGCTCCGGGTGAGGGCCGTGGTTGTCGGCCGCTCCGGGGCGCTCGCTCATGCGGCGGCGGGGCTGTAGACGGCCTTCACCAGGGCCGTCAGCACGCGGCCGGTGTTGGGGCCGAAGGACAGCAGGACGGCATCGGACATGTCGATGACGCGGCGGTCGCGCCCGGCGGGGGTCTGGGCGATGCCGGGGACCTTCTCGAGGCCGTCGACCCCACCGACCGACGCCAGACCGTCGCTCATCAGCAGCAGCGCGTCGGGGGCGGCGGCGATCATGGCCTCGCTGGTGATGGGCAGGAAGTCCTTGGTGATGCCCGACGCGGTTCCGGCGTCGACGCCGCCGATGGCGGTGATCAGCGAGTCGGCGCCAGAGCCGGGTCCGGCGATCATGGTGATGGCGGCGCTGCGCAGATACAGGAACGCGATCTTGGGTTTGGCGTCCTGGTGCGGCACCGAGGCGATGGCGGCGTCGATCTCGGTGCGGGTGCGCTGCCCCAGCGCCTTGCCCGCGTCGGGCACGCCGAGCGCGGCGCCGACGGCCTCGATCTGGGGGACGACTCCGGCGATGGTGCGTTCGGTGTCGAAGTAGACGACGGTGATGCCCAGGGCGCGCAGCTGGTCGCGCAGGGCGGGGGTGACGGTGGTGGTGTCGGTGAGGAACACCGTGGGGCGCAGTGCCGCAACGGCTTCCACGCTCAGGGTGCCGCTGCCCGAGGACACGGTGGGCAGCTCGCGCACGGCGGGGAACGCCGCGGAGTTGGAGCGCCCGATCAGTTTCGAGCGCAGTCCGAGGGCGACGACAGTCTGGGCGAGGGTGCCGTAGCGGTCGGCGGCGATGATGCGGGAGGTGTCGGTGACGGTGACCGGGGTGCCGTCGAAGGAGGTGACCGTGACCGGCAGCGTGGCAACCGGTTCGGGGCCCAGCGTGACGGGGTCGAGGTCGCCGATCTCGGCGGTGACCGGTCCGCGGCCGCCGGTGTTCGTGGTGCCCGAGCCGCAGGCGGTGACCCCGGCGACGAGACCGACACCGAGCAGCAGGATCACCAGCGTGCGGGCGGCGGTGTGGGCATTCACGAGACACCTCATGCAGGCAAGGCTAGCCTGGCTCATTCTGTGCGTGCGCTCACGTCTCCGAGGGCCGCGGCGATGGCGCGGGGAAGTTCGAGGGTCTCGGCGGCCAGGATGCCGGTGAGCTGCCCGATATCGCGGGCTCCGACCAGCATCGAGGCGACCGCGGGCTGATCGCGGATCCAGGCCAGCGCCACCGCCAGCGGCGAGGTCCCCAGCCCGTCGGCGGCGGTGACGACCGCGTCGACCACCCGCACCGCCCGGTCGTCGAGATGCGCGGTGATCTCGGCGGCGGTCGACTCGTCGGCGCCGCGCGAATCGGCGGGCACCCCGTCGCGGTATTTGCCGGTGAGGATCCCCCCGGCCAGCGGCGCGGTGGCGATGACGCCGATGCCGTGATGCTGTGCGGCGGGCACGAATTCGTGTTCCACGCCGCGCGCCAGCAACGAGTAGGGGGTCTTCGCGGCGGTCAGCGGCGCGGCGGCGGCGAGGGTGGCCAGCTGCCAGCCGTCGTAGCCGCGCGCTCCGGCGTAGCGCACGCGGCCCGAGCGCACCGCCCACGACAAGGTGTCGGCGATCTCCTCGAGCGGGGTGTGCGGATCCCAGGCGGCGACGGTCCACAGGTCGAGGTGGTCGGTGCCGAGCTGGGTGAGAGTGTGGTCGAGCTGGCGGCGCATGGTGCGCCGGGAAGCGTCCACGGTCCAGCGCACCGCGGCGGGCGCGTCGGCGGCGGCGTCGCTGAGTATCGGTGTGTACCCGGCACTTCCGGACAGCACCAGGTCCTCGCGGCCGACTTCGGCGATCAGCTCGCCGAGGATGTGCTGGGCGGCGCCGTCACCGTAGGCCGGGGAGGTGTCGACGAGATTGCCGCCGGCTTCGACGAACGCCAGCAGCTGGGCCGCGGCGTCCTCGGCGTCGGTCTCCCTGCCCCAGGTGTGGGTGGCCAGCCCGAGCCTCGACACCCGCAGTCCGCTGCGGCCGACCGTCCGTTGTTGCATCACCGCGCTTGCCCTTTCGTCACAGCCGTCAGCCTAGGCGCACCGGCGGCCCGCGCCCGGCTACGGCCCGCGCCGAGCGCGGCGAATTGCGGCGCGCGCGAGCCGGAACCCGATTTCACCCGGGGGTATCGGGCCCGCCATCACGGCCCGGTAGGGTCGCAGCGTTGCGGCGGGGCGCGAACGCCGCGCCGGTGACGGCCCGGGGCGTCGAAATGCTCACCGGGAGCTGATGATTCGGGACTGGAGGCTGCGTGGGCGAGTCGATGACGTGGGTGCAGGCGCTGGTGCTGGGCCTGGTGCAGGGGCTGACGGAATTTCTGCCGATCTCTTCTTCGGCGCATCTGCGGATCGTCTCGGCGGTGTTCTTCGGCGATGACGCGGGCGCGTCGTTCACCGCGGTCACCCAGCTGGGCACCGAAGCGGCGGTGCTGGTGTATTTCGCCAAGGACATCTGGCGGATCCTGGTGGCCTGGTGCACCACGGTGTGGATGAAGGTCGCTGGGCGCCAACGCGATTCGGTGCCGCTGCACGAGCGCGCCACCACCCAGCTGCCGGTGCTGACCGACGACGGCTCCTTCGCCTACGGCCCCGATCCCGACACCCAGCGCGAACTGGACTACCGCATCGGCTGGTATGTGATCATCGCCACCATCCCGATCGGGGTGCTGGGTCTGCTGTTCAAGGACCAGATCCGTACCGGCGCACGGAATCTGTGGCTGATCTCGATCATGCTGATCGTGTTCGCGCTGGTGATCGCGGCGGCGGAGTACTACTCGGGCAAGACCTACGGGCGGGCGCGCCGACCGATCGAACTGCTCACCACCCGCGACGGCCTGATCATGGGCCTGGCCCAGTGCCTGGCCCTCATCCCGGGCGTGTCGCGTTCGGGCGCGACGAGCTCGGCGGGCCTGTTCTGCGGTCTGACTCGTGAGGCGGCGGTGCGGTTCTCGTTCCTGCTGGCCATTCCCGCGGTGCTGGCCTCGGGCCTGTTCAGCCTCCCCGATGCCTTCGAACCCGCTGGTGAGGGCCTCAACGCGTCGGGCCCGCAGCTGCTGGTGGCCACGGTGCTGTCGTTCGCGGTCGGTTACGCGTCGGTGGCGTGGCTGTTGAAGTTCGTGGCGCGGCATTCGCTGGACTGGTTCGTGGGCTACCGCATCGTGCTGGGGTTGACGGTGATCGCGCTGCTCGCGACCGGCGTCGTGTCGGCCACCTAGTCGGTAGGCTGTCCCGGTGACGGTGATCCTGTTGCGGCACGGCGTGTCCACGTCGAACATTGCCCGCACCCTGGCCGGGCGCAGCGCCGGCGTCGATCTGACCGACCGTGGCCGTGAGCAGGCCGCGAGCCTGGTTCAGCGGCTGGGATCGCTGCCGATCGAGCACATCGTGTGCTCGCCGCTGCTGCGCTGCCAGCGCACCGTCGCCCCCCTCGCCGACAAGCTGGGCCTCGAGGCCGACCCGGATGAACGGCTGCTCGAGGTCGACTACGGCGACTGGACGGGCAAAGCCCTGGCCGACCTGGTCACCGAGCCGTTGTGGAAGGTGGTGCAGCGGCAGGCGTCGGCGGCGCGGTTCCCCTCGGGTGAGTCGCTGGCGGAGGTGCAGTTCCGTGCCGTGTCCGCTGTGCGCGAACGGGATCGGCAGTTCGCCGAGCGGCATGGTAGCGATGTGTTGTGGATTGCGTGCACGCACGGCGATGTCATCAAGTCGGTACTGGCCGACGCGTTCGGCCTTCACCTCGACGGCTTCCAGCGGATCGTGGTGGAACCGGCGTCGATCAGCGTCGTCCGCTACACCCCGAACGCCCCCTATGTGTGGCGGGTCAATGACACGGGTACCGATCTGTCCGGGTTGGCGGCGATTTCACCGCGAACAGGCGGCGAATCGCGCTCGGGGCCGGTTCCCGGCGGAGAAACGGGTACCACCGACAGTACGGATAATGGGGCTGGCGAACGCCCCGATTCATCAGTGTGAGTGAACCGAATGGAGGTGCAATGGGCCGGGCAATCCATATCTTCCGCACCCCCGATCGTTTCGTCGCCGGCACCGTCGGCGAGCCGGGCGACCGCGCGTTCTACCTGCAGGCGGTGCAGGAGCCGCGGGTGATCAGCGTGCTGCTCGAGAAGCAGCAGGTGAAGGTGCTGGCCGATCGGATGGGTCTGCTGCTCGACGAGGTGCAACGGCGCTTCGGGACCTCGGTGCCCCCGCAGGCCGCCGACGTGGCCGACACCGCGCCGCTGGTGACGCCGATCGACGCCGAATTCCGGGTCGGCACCATGGGTTTGGGCTGGGACGCCGACGCGGGCGCGGTGGTGGTGGAGCTGTTGGCGATCACCGAGACCGAGGTCGACGAATCGGTGGTTCTCGACGACACCGAGGAGGGGCCCGACGCGGTGCGGGTGTTCCTGACCCCGGTGCAGGCGCGGGAGTTCGCGTTGCGGTCGGCGCGGGTGATCGCGGCGGGCCGCCCGCCGTGCCCGCTGTGCGGGGAGCCGCTGTCCACGGCCGGGCACATGTGTGTGCGCACCAACGGCTACAAGCGCGGCGACATCTTCGGCGCCACCGAAGCCGACGACGACTCCGACGATTCCGAGGACTGATCCGGTGTCGGCCTCTGACAGCCCCGCGGCGGACCGGTCGTGGCTGACCGCCGAGTTGACGGTGATCGGTCAGGTCACCACCGCCAGCAACGTCACCCTGGTGTGCGAGGCGGGTGGCGGCGGGCAGCGGGTGGTGTACAAACCCGAGCGTGGGGAGCGGCCGTTGTGGGACTTCCCCGACGGCACCCTGGCCGGGCGGGAGGTGGCCTCGTATCTGGTGTCGCAGGCGCTGGGGTGGGGCGTGATCCCGGAAACGGTGTTACGGGAGGGGCCTTTCGGGCCCGGCATGGTGCAGCGCTGGATCGACACCGCCGAGGACGAGCCGAGCCCGGGTCTGGTGGATCTGTGCCCGGTGGGCGCGATCCCCGACGGGTATCGGGAGGTGTTGCGGGCGCTGGATCCGGGCGGGCATCCGGTGTCGCTGGTGCACGCCGACGACGCGCGGCTGCAGCGGATGGCGGTGCTCGATGTGCTGATCAACAATGCCGACCGCAAGGGCGGGCACGCCCTGTTGGGTCTGGATGGGCGCGTGTACGGGGTGGATCACGGGATCTGCCTGCATACCGAGCCGAAGTTGCGCACGGTGTTGTGGGGGTGGGCCGGTGAGCCGGTGGCCGACGAATTGCTCACCGACATCACGGTTTTGGTGAAGGCGCTGCCCGGGGAGCTGGGTGAGCGGCTGGCGGGGTTGATCACCGACGCCGAGATCGACGCGCTCGAGGCGCGGGGGCGGGCGTTGCTGGACGAGCCGGTGATGCCGTTGCCCGCCAGTCAGCGGCCGATTCCCTGGCCCGCGTTCTGACCCGCTGCGTCGCGGACCCTCCGGCGTTCTCGTCGCGCTGATTGCAATCATTGACACCGCCGGGTCGGCGACTAGGGTGCAGGTCGGCCCGGTCGGGCGCGTGTCGTGGGGCACACCGGCGCGGGGGCGGCGACGTCGCGGCCCGATCCCAGGGATAACCTCGAATCATGCAGTCCTGGTCCGATACCGCTGTCCCGACCGTCCCCGGATCCGGACCAGCGTTGCGTTTGTTCGACACCGCCGACAAGCAGGTCCGCCCGGTCACCCCCGGCGCGACCGCGACGATGTACGTCTGCGGCATCACCCCCTATGACGCCACCCACCTCGGCCACGCGGCCACCTACCTGACCTTCGACCTGGTCAACCGGTTGTGGCGCGACGCCGGCCACGAAGTGCACTACGTGCAGAACACCACCGATGTGGATGACCCGCTGTTCGAGCGGGCCGAACGCGACGGCATCGACTGGCGTGAGCTGGGCACCCGCGAGATCAACCTGTTCCGCGAGGACATGGCGGCGCTGCGGGTGATCCCGCCGCGCGACTACATCGGCGCGATCGAGTCGGTGCAGGAGGTCGTGGAGCTGGTCGACAAGCTGCTGGCCTCGGGCGCGGCGTACGTGGTCGACGACCCGCAGTATCCCGACATCTACTTCCGCCACGACGCGACCGAGCAGTTCGGCTACGAGTCGGGGTATGACCGCGAGACGATGGACCGGTTGTTCGCCGAGCGCGGCGGGGATCCGCAGCGGCCGGGCAAGCGCGATCCGATCGACGCGCTGCTGTGGCGGGCCGAGCGGCCGGGTGAGCCGTCGTGGCCGGCGCCGTTCGGGGCGGGCCGTCCGGGCTGGCACATCGAGTGTGCGGCGATCGCGGTCAACCGCCTCGGCAGCGAGTTCGATGTGCAGGGCGGCGGCAGCGACCTGATCTACCCGCACCACGAGTACTCCGCCGCGCACGCCGAGGCGCTGGTGAAGGGCCGTCGCTTCGCCCGGCATTACGTGCACGCGGGCCTGATCGGGCTCGACGGCGAGAAGATGTCGAAGTCGCGCGGCAATCTGGTGTTCGTGTCGAAGCTGCGCGCGGCGGGCACCGATCCGGGCGCGATCCGGCTGGGCGTGTTCTCCGGGCACTACCGCAGCGACCGCGAGTGGTCGGATGCGGTACTGGCCGAAGCGGTTTCGCGGCTGGAGCGGTGGCGTTCGGCGGTGGCGCTGGACTCGGCTCCGGATGCGACCGACACGGTGGCGCGGGTGCGTCGCCACCTGGCCGATGACCTGGACACTCCCAAGGCGCTGGCGGCGCTGGACGCGTGGGCGCAGCAGGCGCTGGCCTACGGCGGCCCCGACACGACGGCTCCGGCATTGATCACCGACACCGTCGACGCGCTGCTGGGTATCGCCTTGTAGCGGCGCTGCCGCGACCGACCGACGCGCGAGCCCGGATGTCCGGGCTCGCGCGTTCTTGTGTGCGGTGGGCGCGTTAATGAGTCGACCGGGCGGTGGTGGACGGCGCATCCTGGGGAGCGGTGTGTCGTCGGTCGTGAGGAGGGCTGTTCGGTGGGTGCGGCGGAGTCCGGTGCGGACGGGTTGGCGGTGGGTGCGGCGCGGTTCGCGCGGGCGACGGCCCGGCTCGACGAGTGCGCGGCGTTCTATCGGGAGATCGTCGGTCTGACACAGCTTTTCGCGTTCTCCGATCACGCGGGCTACAGCGGGTTCGTGTTCGGGTTGCCGGGCCCGCGCGCCCAGCTCGAGCTGGTGCGCCGTGACGACGCGCCCGCCCCGCCGCCGGTGGACCCCGAGGACGCGGTGGTGCTTTATCTGCGCGGCGGGTTCGAGGCGTTGCGCGAACGGCTGGCCGATCATGGTGTGGCCGAGGTGATTCCGGACAATCCGTATTGGGTGGCGGCGGGCGCGTTCGCGGTGCTGGACCCCGAGGGCTGGATGCTGATGGTGGTGCCGCCCGACTCCGATGCGGACGCGGTGCGGATCGAGGAGTTCACCGGTGATCGCGACGAGATCGCGTGGTCGTTCCGGATGGCCGAGGATTCCGAGCCGCTGCTGGCCGGGTATATCGGGCGCGGGCGGGTGTGGGTGGCGCGCGACGCGTCCGGGGAGGTGGTCGGTCATATCCAGGCGGCGCCGGAGGCGGACGAGTCGACGTGGGAGATCGTCAATACCGCGGTGGTGCGCCCGTTGCGCGGGGCCGGGGTGGGGCGGCGGCTGATCGACACGGTGGTGGCGGCCGCGACGGCGGCGGGAGTGCGGCGGCTGGAGGTGGCGACCGCGACCGCCGATGCCGGGAATCTGCGCTTCTACCAGCGGTGCGGCTTCCGGATGACGCGGATCGTGCCGGATGTGTTCACCGCGGCGGCCGGGTATTCGGACCTGGTGATGGTCGATGGGATCCGGATGTTGGATCAGGTCTGGTTCGCCCGCGAGTTGTGAACCGCATGGGGTCTGCTGAACCCCGCACGAGACAACTGGTCTTACCACTTGACCACCAGTCCTCGGCGGCGCACACTGATCGGCATGGCATGGACCCCCGTGGTGAAACGCTCCGTCGCCGGTGATGTGTTCGAACAGATCACCGCCGAAGTGCTCAGTGGCGAACTGGCGGCCGGCAGCACGCTGCCCAGCGAACGGCAGCTGGCCGAAGCGCTGGGCGTGTCACGACCGGCGGTGCGCGAAGCGCTGCAACGACTCTCGGCGGCCGGACTGGTCTCGGTGCGCCAGGGCGAGGCGACCACGGTCCTGGACTACCGGCGCAGCGCCGGACTCGAGGTGCTGCCCCGGCTGCTGCTGCGGGGCGCGACCATCGATGTGGCCGTGGCGCGCAGTGTGCTCGAGGCCCGCCTGCACAATGGGCCCAAGATCGCCGAGCTGGCGGCCGCGCGGGTGGGCGCGCGACCGGACCGCCGCGACGTCACCGAGGCGTTGCGCGCGCTGGACGCGACGACCGAGCGGCTGGCCGCATCCGCTGACCCGCTCGACCAGCAGCTCGTCGCGCTGGAGTTCTGGGATCACATCCTGGATCTGGCGGATTCGATCGCGTTCCGGCTCATGTATTCCATGCTGCGCGCGGCCTACGAGCCCGCGCTGGGGGCGCTGGCCCCGGTGATGTCGGCCGAGGTGGGCAATATCGACGCCTACCGCGATCTGGCCGCCGCCATCGGCGCGGGCGAGCCGCAGCGCGCCGCCGACCGGGCGCGCGCCCTGCTCACCCCCGCGACCACCACCCTGCTGCACGCTCTCGACCAGGCGTGACCCGAACACGAGGTATGACCATGACCGATCCCAAGACCACTGCCGGGCGCGCACTGCGCCGCGACCTCACCTTGTCGGCGGCGGCCCGCGAATTCGCCCGCCACCCCTCGCCGTGGATGATCGGGGTCACCCTGGTGGCCGCCCTGACGACGCGAATTCTGCTGGGCGGCTGGCACCTCGTCGACGCGATCATCCCGCTGGCGATCGTGGCGCTGTTCCCGGTGTACGAGTGGGTGATCCACGTGACGATCCTGCACTGGCGGCCGCGCGCGCTGGGCCGGCTCACCCTCGACAGCGAACTGGCCCGCGAACACCGCAAGCACCACGCCGATCCTCGCGCGATCCCGCTCATCTTCATCCCGACCCGTTCGCTCGCGGCGGTCATCGCCGCTGTCGTCGCGGTGGCCCTGCTGGTGTTCCCCCGGGTCGAGGCGGGTCTGACGTTCGTGCTCACCATCACCGTCGTCGGACTGATCTATGAGTGGACCCATTACCTCATCCACACCGACTACAAGCCCAAACACGCTGCCTACCGGTCGGT
The DNA here is from genome assembly GCF_050956485.1 of Nocardia sp. CA-145437. Taxonomy (NCBI): domain Bacteria; kingdom Bacillati; phylum Actinomycetota; class Actinomycetes; order Mycobacteriales; family Nocardiaceae; genus Nocardia; species Nocardia sp. CA-145437. Next base: position 3,878,332 of record NZ_CP191204.1, read on the forward strand.
CTGGCGTCACCACCGCCATCACCACTACAAGAACGAGCACTACTGGTTCACCGTGACCACCGCCAACACCGCCGACCGCCTGTTCGGCACCGCCCCCGACCCGGCCACCGTCGCGACCTCACCCACCGCCCGCCATCTGCACGGCTACTGACGCGCGCACGGGCGGCGAACCACGAGCATCAGTCGTGGCGCCGCCCCCGATGGCCGGGCGGGACGGCACCCGAATTGTGAACCGGCATTCGCGCACGACATCTCGTGGGGTGCGAAGTTGCGCCGACTCTTCCCGTGGCAGGTGAACGGCCGATACCGTGAGGGCCGGATGGTGTGGACCCTCAGCGAGGAGGTGGGCCGTGAGTACGGTGCCGGGTTTCGATCGTGTGCGTGCGGTGCTGGAGCAGGGACTGGGGAAGGGCGCGTCGCTGCGCCGGCAGGTGCGTGCCGGGGGCCGGCTACTGGGCACGGTGCGCCGCGATCCGCGGATCGTGCGGGAGTTCATCGCCGGCGTGACCGGCCAGGGGGTGCCCGTGGAGGCCACGCCGGTCGAGCACACCCTGCCCGAGGGCCTGTCGGACTATCCGCGCACCGCGCACGCGCATCGCGATCTCGAGACCGGCGCGGCGGCGACGCTGGCGTATCTGGCGCAGTTGCAACGGCTTCCGGAGTGGGTGAGCTTCCACGCGGGCTGGCGTGGGCAGGCGCCGGGGTCGGCGGCCATGGGCGTGGAGTACACGCAGGTGGCCAAGTTCATGGGCATTCCGGCCGAGGTGCAGTGGCTGGTGACCGAGGTGAGCGACTCGCGGCTCGGGTTGCGCGGGCACGGCCCACAGGGTTTGGGCCTGGGTTTGTGGATCACGGTGGTGCCCAACGGTTCCGGGTCGAGCGTGTACATCGACGCGGGGTTGTCGGGGCAGCCGATCGAGGGCCCGCTCGGTGCCACGGTGGCCCGCGCGCTCGGTGACGCGTTGACCGATTCCCTGGCGCGGTTACCCGCGGTGCCGGCGGCGGCCGCGCCGGTGTCGGGGCGGGCGGAGCGGAAGGCGGTGCGGCACCGGGCTTCCGGGGTCGTATTGGCTCCGACGACGCCGGTGCTGGTGGGTGTGGGCCAGATCGTGCAGCGCACCCCCGACGCGTCCTGTGCCGATCCGTCGCAGTTGGCGGTGCGGGCGTTGCGGGCCGCGGCCGCCGACACCGGGGTCGGGGACGGGTTGCTGGCGCGCGCGGACGCGGTGTTCGCGGTGTCGCCGACGTCGTGGCAGTACCGGGATCTGGGGGCGCTGGTGGCGGCCGCGGTTGGCGCGGACGGGGTGGACACGGTGCAGTCGAGTCCGTTCGGTGGCGACGGCGGCCAGTTGGTGATCAACGAGGCGGCCGCGGCGATCGCGGCGGGCGACTACGACCTGGTGCTGGTGACCGGCGCGGAGGCCGGGGCGACACAGGCGGCGGCACAGCGGGCCGGGGTCGAGGTGGCGTGGCCGGTGCAGGACGTCTCGGTGTCCCCGACGCGGACGGTGGGGATCGACAAGGCGGCCAACAACGCCGCGGAGTCGGCGGCCGGGTTGCAGGCCCCGATCAATATGTACGCGCTGCTCGAGTCGGCCAACCGGCACCGGTTGGGTCGCACGCCCGCCGAGCACGCGGCCGCGGTGGCGGAGTTGTGGTCGCGCTTCTCGGCGGTGGCGGCGGCCAATCCGCAGGCGTGGCAGCCGCAGGAGTTCACCGCCACCGAGATCGCGGCGGTGACCGACGCCAATCGGATGATCTCGGCCCCGTACACGAAGCTCGAGTGCGCGAATCTGACGGTGGATATGGCCTCGGGCATCATCGTGGCCTCCGCCGCCGCGGCCGAGGCAGCGGGTATCCCGCAGGACAAGTGGGTGTTCCTGCACGCGGGCGCGTCGGGCACCGATGAGTGGTTCGTCAGCGAGCGTGCGGAATTGGCGGCGTCTCCGGCGATCGGGGCGCTGGGTGCGGCGGTATTCGAGCATGCCGGGATCACGGCCGACGATTTGGGCCCGGTGGACCTGTACGCGTGTTTCCCGGTGGCGGTGCAGATCGCGGCGCGCGAGCTGGGTTTGCCGGTCGACGACCCGAAGCGGCCGCTGTCGGTGACCGGTGGGCTGACCTTCGGGGGCGGTCCGGGCAACAATTACGGCGGGCACGCGGTGGCGTCGCTGGTGGGACGGTTGCGCGCCGAACCCGAATCCTTCGGTCTGGCCACGTCGCTGGGCTGGTATCTGACCAAGCACGCGATGGGCGTGTATTCGGCGACCCCGCCCGCACAGCCCTACCGGCATCTGACTCCGGTGATCGAGCATCCCCCGGCCCGCCCGGCCCGCACCGGTTATGACGGCGAGGCCGTGGTGGAGGCCTACACCCTGCCTTATGGTCGAGACGGTCTCCCCGAGGCCGCGATCGTGAGCCTGCTGACCCCCGCCGGTGATCGAGTGCTGGTGCGTTCCACCGATTCCGCGTTGGTGACCGCGTTGGCCGAGGACGACTGGCTGGGTCTGCCGGTGACCGTGGTCGGTGACACGATCACCCCGGTGGCCGCGCAGCGTCCCGAGTCGGGTTCAGCCGCTGAGGAATCGGGCGCTGAGCAGTCGAGCGCGGGGGAACCGGCCGCGGAGCCGGTGTCGAGTACCGCGGGTCTGGCGCGGGTGCCGTTGCCGCCTCCGCCGCCCGCGCCGGTGCTGATCGAGCGCCGCGGCCACATCATGATCATCACCATCAATCGCCCCCACGCCCGCAACGCGATCAATCTGGCCGCGGCGCTGGGTCTGGAGCGCGCGATCGACGCCTACGAAGCCGATCCGAACGCGCGGATCGCGATCCTGACCGGTGCGGGCGGCTATTTCAGTGCCGGCATGGATCTCAAGGCGGCCGCGCGCGGTGAGGTGCCGGTCACCGAGAAGCGCGGCATCCTGGGCATCGTGTCCCAACCGCCACGCAAGCCACTCATCGCCGCGGTGGAGGGCCCGGCGCTGGCGGGCGGCTGCGAACTGGCGTTGGCCGCCGATCTCATTGTCGCCGCGATTGATTCGACCTTCGGTATCCCGGAGGTCAAGCGTGGCCTGGTCGCCGTCGGCGGTGGCGTCCTGCGCCTGTCGCAGCGTCTGCCCCGCGCGATCGCGATGGAGTTGTCGTTGACCGGCGACCCGATCAGCGCGGCCCGGGCGGCGGAGATCGGGCTGATCAATCAGGTCACCGAACCGGGCAAGGCCCTCGACGCCGCGCTGGAGTTGGCGGCGCGAGTGGCGGTGAACGCGCCGTTGAGTATTGACGCGAGCAAGCAGATCATCGAGCAGGCCCCGGATTGGTCGGTCGCCGAGGCGTTCGGCAAGCAGGGGCAGGTCGCCGCGGCGGCACTGTCGTCGATGGACGCGGGTGAGGGGATGCGCGCGTTCGTGGAGAAGCGTCCCCCGGTCTGGCAGGGCCGCTGACCTCGAGCCCGGTGCGGGCGGTTCAGCGCACGGCGGTCAGTGACCGCCGTGCGGGTCGGATCCGCCCGCACCCCTGGGCATATCGCTCATCGGGGCGGGGCGAAGGCGGGGGTCTGGCCCGGTGACCCGGGGTCAGGCGTTGTGGAGGGCGGAGACGGCGTCGGCGAACATGGTGGCCTTGATCGCGCCGAGGGTGTCCTGGTCTTTGGCGCCGATCGGGCCGAGCAGGGCCAGCGCGGTGCCGGTGAGGGTGTCGAGGTCGCCGGTGGCGTCGACGAGGTCGTGGGCCAAAGCGTCGGGGCCGCCGAAGCGGCGTCCGGTGGTCATGGACGCGATGGCCGATCGGGGGGTGAGTTTGGCTTGGATGAGCGCGGACATGCCGCGGGTGAACGGGATGCGGATGTCGGCTTCGGGGAAGCAGAAGTAGCCGCGGTCTGCGCGCATCACCCGGTAGTCGTGGGCCAGAGCGAGCATGGCGCCGGCGCCGAAGGCGTGTCCGGGCAGGGCGGCGGCGGTGGGCATGGGGAAGGTGAGCACGCGCGCCAGCAGTGACTGGACTTGCGCGACATACCATTCGGCCCGTTCGCCATGGGCCGACAGCCAGTCCAGGTCGAGGCCGTTGGAGTAGAACTTGCCCGACGCGGTGGTGACCAGTGCGTGGGCGCCGTCGGCGATGACGGTGTCGAGGTGTTCGCCGACGGAGGTCAGGAATTCGGGTGAGAAGCGGTTCTCGTCGCCGCCGAGGTCGAGGACGGCGATCTTGTCGCGGTAGCTCAGGGTGGGCATGGGGGGTTCCTTCGCGGTGTGGGTCAGGCGGGTGCGGGCCCGATGTCGAGGACCGCGCGGACCGCGGCCCGCAACTGCTGTCGGGCTACGGGATTGGCGAGCCGGTCGCGGTCGAGCAGGATCGCTGTCGGCAGGTCGACCAGGCAGATGGTGAGGGTGTCCACGGCGTGGGCGTCGCGGCGCTGCCACAGCCGGTGGGCGAGGGTTTTCATCAGCTCGACCAGGGTTTTCTGGGTGGCTGCGAGTTCGGTGCGGACGGTGTCGGGCAGGTCGTCGCCGAGGAGGTCGTCGCGGCGGACGGTGAAGAACAGTTGGGTCGACATCGGGTGGCGGGCGGCGAATTCGGCGGGGGCTTCGGCGGCGGCGATGACCGCGTCGATGCCGTCGCCGGCGGCGGCGACCAGGTCGGCTTGCAGGGCGAGGAAGCGGTGGGCGGCGCGAATCCAGGTGCGGCCCAGCAGTTCCGCGCGGGAACCGAAGGTGTGGTAGAGCGCGCCGTTGGAGACGCCGGTGGCGGTGGCCACGGCGCGGATGGTGACCGCGGCGGGTCCGGAGCGCACGGCGAGCGCTTCGGCGGCGTCGAGCACCCGATCGGGGTCGTGGGTGCGGGGGCGGGGCATGCACCGACCATAACAGAGCACTTGCTCTGTTATGAAGGGGTGAATTCGGACCCCAGCGCTACCGCCGGGGTCCGAGTGTCACGGCAAGCGGTCAGGCGGGACCGGGTTCGTGGACGCCTTCGGCCAGGTCGGGCACGTACATGCGGTCGATATCAGCGGCGTACTTGTCCGCGATCGGTCTGCGCCGCAACTTCATGGTGAGGGTGATCTCGTCACCGCCGGGCTCCCAGAACGTGGGCAGGATCGTGAATCGCTTGATCTGTTCCACGCGTGAGAGTTTCGCGTTCCCGGCTGCGATGCCGCGCGCGATCTCGGCGATCACCGTCTTGTCGGTGGCCAGTGTCGCCGCCGAGGCGTCGGGCAGCTCGTACTGGGCGGCGTACGGGGGCGCGGATTCGGCGTCGAGGACGATGAGGGCGGTGTTGTAGGCGCGGTTGTCGCCGATGGTGGCCAGCGCCCCGATGAGCGGGGCGGCGGCTTTGATGGTGTTCTCGATATTGGCCGGCGACATGTTCTTTCCGGCGGAGTTGATGATGAGTTCCTTCTTGCGGTCCACCACCCGCAGATATCCGTCGGCGTCGCAGGTGATGATGTCACCGGTCGCCAGCCACCCGTCCGCGTCGAGGGTGTCGGCGGTCTTCTGCGGTTCCTTGCGGTATTCGCGCATGACCAGCGGCCCCCGCACCAGGAACTCGCCGTCCTCGGCGATCCTGGACTCCAGACCGGGCAGCAGCCGCCCCACGGTGCCCAGCCGCGCCTGCCCGGGCGGGGCGACGCTGACGATGCAGGTCAACTCCGACATGCCCCACACTTCCGAGATCGGAATGCCGAGCCCGAAGAAGAAGCCGAGGGTTTCCGCCGGGATCGGCGCGGCTCCCGAGAGCGCCCATTTGAGTTGATCCAGGCCCAGTTTCGCGCGCAACGCCCCCAGCACGGCCGCGTCGGCGCGCGCCCATTCCTGCGCCAGCCCGTCAGTGAGCGGCTGCCCGGCCAGTTGGGCAGCGGCCTTGCGCGCGGCGACCTCCAGCGCCCACACCAGCGCCGCCCGACGGGTGGGATCGGTTTCGGCGGCGACCGAATACTCCACGGCCGCTTTGAGTTTCTCCCACACCCGCGGCACCGCCCCCCAGATGGTGGGGTGCACGTCGGCGAGCGCGGCGCCGAGCTGGGTGCGGTCGGGGACGACGGTGATCTGGGTGCCGAAGTGCTCGTGCAGGTACAGGCCGGTGACGCGGTCGGCCATATGCGCGGTCGGCAGGAACGAGGTGATGCGGTCTCCGAACTCGACCGGCATGACCGAGGCGTAGGCGCGGCATTCGAACGCCAGACTGGCGTGGGAGATCTCCACGCCTTTCGGGTTGCCGGTGGTTCCGGAGGTGTAGCAGAGGGTGACGATGTCCTCGCCGGTCACCGCCTGCCAGGTGGCGTCGAAGTCGAAGTCGCTGCGCCCCAGCTGTTTGAGCTGCGCGACGCTCAACGTGCCGGGCGCGGGGGTGTCCACGCACACGATGGTCCGCATGGGCACCCCGCACGCGCGGATCCGGTCCACGTACTGCGCTTCGCACACCACGACCCGGTTGCCGGCATTGCTGAACACATAGTGCAGTTGCTCGGCGGACAGGGTGTTGTACACCGAGAACGAGGTGGCGCCGGTGTGCTGGGCGCCGACCTCGAGGGGGTAGAACTCGACGCGGTTGGCCATCATGAACGCCACCGTGTCCCCGCGGCCCACGCCCAGCGCGGCCAGGCCCGCGGCGATCTCGCGGACCTGCGCGGCGTAGTCGCGCCAGGTGAGGGTCACGGCGCCGCCGATCGAGCGGACCGCGATCGCGTCGGGGTCGATCGCGGCGGTCGCCTGGAACACTGCGGGTGTCGTATTCGGTTCGCTCATCACCATTCTCGATCCACTCCCACCATCGAAGCCTTCTCAGACGGTATGACGGCGCGGGGGCGTGGCGGGCCCGAATGACGACACCCGACGCGTCAGGATTGTCCGGTTTTGCGGATGGCGGTGATGATGTCCGACAACTGCGCCACCACGCTCGCCAATCCCGTGGTGTCGCCGCCGATCTGCACCGTCCGCAACTCCGTCGGCGTGGGCAGGTTGTCCACGATCGCGGGCAGGGCCTCGATCAACTCCGCCTGCATGGTGGCGGCATTGCGGCTGTTGGCAATGTCGACACCGACTCGCTGCCGATCCAACTCCAGCAGCGCCGCCTCGTGCGCGACCCGGGTTTTGGCCTGCGCCAACGCCAGATCGGCTTCCTGACGCAGCGCGACCCGCTCGGCCTGGCGGCGGGCGTTGTCGAGCTTCTCGGCGTGCTGCTCACGTTCCAGACGCAGCGTGTGCAGCGCCTGCTGCTGAGCCAAGTCGGCGACCTCCCGGTTCACCTCGTGCTCGCGTTCGGTGCGCCGCAGCCGTTCAGCGGATTCGCGGTCGAAGGACGCGGCATCGTTGCGGGCGCGCAGTTCGGCCAGCTCCCGTTCGTTCTCGATGCGCCGCTGCTCGGCGGCGCGCCCGGCGGCGGCCTCACGCACCGACACCGCCTCCTGGGCGTCGAGTTCGGCCAGGCGCGCGACCCGGTTCTGTTCGCTGCGGTAGGGCTTCTGTAGGTTCTCCCACAACGTGTTCGAGGAGACGACGGCCTCCTTGATCTGCACGGTCACGATCGACAGGCCCAGCCCGCGCGCACCGTCGCCCGCGCCCTCGGCGACGGTGCGCAGTCGTGCGGTGAGTTCCTCGATGATGGGCTGCTTGTCCGACAGCACGTCGCGCACCGCCATCGTGGACACCTTGTCCTTGATCGCGGCCTCGGCCTGTTCGCGCAGCTGCACGTTGACCAGCCGCATCGGATCCTCCGGGTCGGAGAAGTCGAGTTTGCGGTACGCGGTGGCGAAATCGTCGATGATCCACTGCACGTATCCCTGCACCAGCACGCCCTGCAGTTCACTGCAGATGCAGTAGGCGTTGATCAGGATGGTCTGGATCGCGCCGGGCACCACCAGGTAGGAGTCCTTGGCGGGATCGAACCGGAACGACACACCGAGACCGATGTGCAGGGGTTCGGCCGCGCCGCGACGGGTGTGCACGACGAACGCGTTGGGCGGCACCAGCACCGTGCGCCACCGCCACCAGCCGCTGACCCGCACCTCCACCGGACCCTGCGGGGTGTTCTCCCGCGCCGACCCCACGCGCCCGGCCCGTTTGGCCAGCGCGCCACGCGGACCCGGGGCGCCCGGCGGGATCGGCATCGCCGCGGGTGCGGGCGCGGACCGCGCGAACGCGGGCCGCAGGTCCTCCTCCAGTTCGGCCTGTTGTGCCACGACCTGATCGAGATAGCTGTTGTTCTTCGCCGCCATGGCGGGCAGGCTACCGGCGAAAGACCGTTCGGCCCACCGATATTCGCGCCGCGAACCACCAGCGATCGACGTCCGGGCGTGGGGGAGTGGCGCAGGATCCGAGTCGCCGGGGTGGGCGTGATCGCGCCGGCGCGGGATGCACACCGGTGAATCCCGGTCCGCACCGCCAACCGGCCACATGATCGAACTGTCCGAGACGGAAATGCAGCGGGTCGCCGAGAGTGGTCGTCGAATTCCGGCCGCTGTTCGATGCGCTCACCTCAGTCCGGGCGTCGGGCCCGCCGAGACCTGAACACGCCCCCGGGGCTAGTCGGCGGCGGGGCGACCGAGGATGCCGTAGAGCAGCAGGTCCTCGAGGGAGGCGGCGAAGCCGTCGAGATCGTCGATATCGCGGATGCACATGGCGAACAGGGCCGCTCCGGCGATGGTGTCGAGCACCGTGTTCGGGTCCAGTCCCGGGCGGGTGTCCTGCCCGGGCAGGTAGTCGCCGAGTTCGTCGCGGGTGGGGGAGTCCAGGCGGGCCGACAGCTTCTCGTAGAGCCCGGAGTCCTCCCGCATCTCGGCCATGAGACCGGGCATGGCGGCGCGGGTTTCGGCGGACCCGAACAGCTGGATGGTGCCGCGGATGACCTTGCGGATCTCCCCGAGCAGATCCGGCGCCACCACCGCGGACCCGACGTCGGGGAACACCGCCTGCGCGATCAGGTGCGCTTTGGACGGCCAGCGGCGGTAGATGGCCGGTCGGGACACTCCGGCGCGGGCGGCGATGGCGTCGATCGAGGTTGCGGCGTAACCCTGTTCGACGACCAGGGCGCGGGCGGCGTCGAGGACCGCGGTGTCCACCGCCGGATCGCGGTGCGGGCCGAGCCGGTGGCGTGTGGTCACGGATTTCGTCCTTGTCGCTGCGGGCACGAGTCGTTACAGTCTGTCACAACTAAGTCGTTACGCTCTGTAACGGCTGAGGACTCGAGGAGGAGTCGTGTCAGCCGCCCCGCACATCCCCGACACCTATCGCCCGGTACCGCTGCTGGCCGGCAAGGTCATCGTCATCTCCGGCGTCGGCCCCGGACTGGGCCACTCCCTGGCCATCGAAGCCGCCCACATGGGCGCCACCCTCGTGCTGGCCGGACGCACCGAGAAACGCCTGCACGAATACGCCGACGAAGCCCGCGCCCTCGGCGCCACCGCCCACGTCGTGCGCGCCGACATCACCGAGGAAGATCAGCGCCGCGCACTCGCCGAACGCGCGGTCGACGCGGCCGGCCGCGTCGACTGCCTGATCAACAACGCCTTCGCCATCCCGCCCATGTACCCGATCACCCAGATCGACGTGGAAGCGCTGCGCGACGCCAACGAGACCAATGTGTTCGCGCCGCTGCGACTCTCGGCCCTGTTCGCCGACGCGCTCGCCGCGTCCCGGGGGTCGATCATCATGCTCAACTCGTGCGTGTCCTACAGCTCGCAGCCCGAATACTCCGGCTACAAACTGTCCAAGGGCGCCCTCGCCCACCTGGCCTCCTCGCTGGCCACCGAACTGGGCCCGCGCGGCATCCGCGTCAACTCCGTCGCCCCCTCGTACGTGTACGAGGACATCAACAAGGCCTACTTCGACTGGCTGGCAAGCCAATCCGGGGTCACCCACGACGACATCTACCGGCAGAAGGCCGCGCCCACCGACCTGGGCCGCCTCGCCGGACCCGAAGAGGTCGCCCGCGCGGCCCTGTTCCTGGCCAGCGACCTCGCCACCGCCGTCACCGGCCAGATGCTCACCGTCGACTGCGGCGAATTCCACCGATGAATCCAGGAGTCACCATGACCACCAAACGCATCGTGTTGTGGGGGACCGGCGTCGTCGGCTCCATGGTGCTGGCCGAGATCCTGCGCCACCCCGCCTTCGAGCTCGTCGGCGTCGGCGTCAGCAATCCCGACAAGGTCGGCCGCGACGCCGGAGACCTGTGCGGGGCCGCGAAAACCGGTGTCCTGGCCACCGATTCGGTCGAGGAACTCATCGCGCTGCGCCCCGACGCCGTCGTCCACTACGGGCCCACCGCCGCCCTCGCCGAGGAGAACATGCGCGTCATCGGCGCGTTCCTGCGCGCCGGCATCGACGTCTGCTCGACCGCCATGACCCCGTGGGTGTGGCCGCAGATGAAGCAGCTGCCCGCCGTGTGGCGTGACCCGATCACCGAAGCCTGCCAGGCCGGGGGAGCGTCGTGCTTCACCACCGGCATCGACCCCGGCTTCGCCAACGACCTGTTCCCGCTGACCCTCATGGGCCTGTGCGGCGAGGTGCAGTCGGTGCGCGCCTCCGAACTGCTCGACTACACCGACTACGAGGGCGACTACGAATTCGAGATGGGCATCGGCCACCCGCCCGAATTCAAAGCCCTGCTCGAACACCCCGACATGCTCATCATGGCGTGGGGCGCAACCGTTCCCATGATCGCCGCGGCCGCGGGCATCGAACTCGACGCCATCACCACCACCTGGGACAAGTGGGTCACCCCGACCGACCGTCCCTCCGCCAAGGGCGGCGTCAAAGCCGGCACCGTCGCCGCCATCCGCTTCACCATCAACGGCGTCTACCACGGCCGCGAGGTCATCACCCTCGAACACGTCAACCGCATCGGCCTCGACGCCGCCCCCGACTGGCCCGCCGGCACCAAGGACGATGTCTACCGCGTCGACATCCTCGGCAGCCCCTCGATCGCCCAGGAAACCTCGTTCCGCTTCACCGACGGCTCCGGCCGCACCCCCGCGGTAGCGGGCTGCCTGTCCACCGGCATGCGCGCCCTCAACGCCGTCCCCGCCGTCAACGCCCTCCCGCCGGGCTGGGTCACCCCCCTGGACCTCCCACTGATCCCCGGCTTCGGCACCATCCGCTGAACTGACGAAAACCGCTGCTGCCGCTGGGGCGAAATCTTTCACTTCGCCCCAGCGGCAGCACAATGCGTCCTGACCTACGACGACAAGACGGTGTGGCCCGAGAGGTACAAACCCCCGCCCAGTGTCCCCGCGCCCAATTTCCAGTACAGCCAACAGTGCTGATTCCGCTGACTTGCGCGGACACAGGTTTCTCCTCCTCGGGTCGAAGTCAGCGCCGGCGCCCCATCAAGGCCCACCCGATAATGAATGACAGGATCGTCCACATGACAATAAAAAGGACGACAAGTTCTGCAGTTGCCAACCACTGACCTCCGCCAAGGGAACAATTACTTTGCGTGTTGCCATTCGAACCTCACAGCTCGTTGGCGATCAAAAGACTTCGTACACGCTCTTCCATGAGCCGGCGAGCACGCACGGCAGACCACCGGTCTTTGGCGTACAGCCCCGGGAAGTCCGCACTGAAGGCTATGAAGAGAGACCTCTCGCTGCTCCATACGACCTGAACATTGCCGAACGTCACGCTCCCCGACGTCATCGTGTTGTCTTCCTCGACTCGCGATTCGGTGTTTCGGAAGAGTGACGAAAGGGAACTTGCCGAAATAAAACTCGTGGATGGCGACGCAGGGCTTGTCGGGCGGCGCCCGCGTAGGACGGCGCCGTCGATGGCGTATCGACCATTTCCTCTTCCTGTTCGCTTCGTATCGCACGGGCGGAAACCCGGACGGTGGTGCCACTGGACTCGGGCGGCACCACCGCGCAACATTGGGGGCGTGGGTGGGCACGTCCCCAATCGGGGATCCGCATTGAGGGATTGCGGATCATTCGCCAGATTACCTCTAGAGACCTCATTTTTAAACATTAACCGAAGGAAATTCCGATTTGTCCATTTAATGACCGGCCCATAACGGGCAAAATGGACGCTCTGAGGCGATATTTCCGCAGTTGAACCCGAGGGCCGGCATCGCATACGACGCAGGGTCAGCGCTTCGATCCTATTGCTACAAAATAGCCACATTCGTGGTAGTGGTGCCCAGCGAGTGGGGACCGATCGGTATTGGCGTCCTGTCGGCCGCGATCGGATCCTGGAGGGAAGAGAGATCATCACGACCGGGCAGTGGTATCGACAATTCTGAGAATGACGCACTGCGTGAGATCACCAAGGGAAGCTCCGAGCAAGAGGCGACCGGCCCTTCGCCGAACTCGAGAAGGTCTTCATTCTCCGCGGTAGGCCGCCGAAAGTACTCCGTTCGGCAGGGAACCCCTGCCGAATGTCGGTGCGTTCGTTGTCCCGGCACCTGGACTCGCAGGCAGGTCGCGATATCTCTCGATCACCGCGAAGGCCTCATCGCAAGTGATACTGCCTGAAGCAGCAGTCAACGACGAGGCCCCCCGGAGGCTCGGCGCGGTTCACGCCCGGGGCGACGGGGTGAAATCCCCTGCACGGCGATGGAATTGGTCCTGCGGCCCGGGGCGCCGGCAGGCGCTGACCGAGTGCTACGTCAGTGCGACAGTTTCGGCCTGTTCGGCTTGTCAGGGTCGACCAGGCGGGCGGTGACCTCGCCCAGAGCGCCGACTTTGACCTTGATCAACTGACGGGCGTGCGCGGCGAACGCCGGCAAGGACCCGCCGACGTCGTTCGTCGCCCGGCGGCCGATCAGGCGGAACGGTCGCCTCGAGGGAATCGCGACGAACGCTGTCGTGGCGCCGCGCAACACGACAGCGGCGGGAGTGCTCCGAGTCAGACTCTCGAGGCACTCCATCAGAAGCTGTTCGCGCTCGTCGCCGGACAGCGTCGTCGTCCGACCAGCAGGGGCCGACGAGAGAATACGGACAACTCCGCCCAACTCCACGTCCATCCCCGTGGCGGATACCAGGGTTGCGAGGTGCTCGGCCACTTCCGGTGAAGTCATCAATCCGTCCCAAATCTGCTCACATGTTTCTCGGAATTCTCGTGAGGCTCCTCGCACGGCTGCCGCCGGCTTCACAGGCGCCCGCAGAGTCTCGAGACACTCGATCGGTACAGCGGCACGACGCGGCGGGCCAGCAGCCGCCGATAGATGATAGGCATAGCGTGTGGCAACTGTCTCGCAATTTGACATGATCTGGATCCTCTAAATCTCACGGACCCACACACGCTGTTCGTATCGCCTCAGATGCGAATCCGCGGAGCGTCAGCGCGACATCCTCTCGACGGTGAAGCAAGACCGATTCGATGGCAAAGTGTTCGCTAACAAGGCTGTTGCGGCGCCACAGGCCGCCTGGCGGTGCCGTCCAGAGCCACTGAATTCCAGACCAAACGGACATACTTGCTCAGATTTAATGCGACCCTTTCCGGTAAATGCAGGACGCGAGTCGTCGTGAGGGCTAGAGTGACCCGCTAGGTGTACGACGACCGTCGACGCCGGGCTGCGGGGTTCCGGCGATTCGAAATCTGGTTGTGGTTCGGTGTATCGGCGCGGTGGATCCGATACGTGCCATCGCGCACGGGACCGAAGGCGGTCCCGGCGCGGCACCGTTCGAGCGGGCTCATCGAGCTTCGATACGACGAAGGTCCGGGGTCGGGGTGGCGACCGCCGGGTAACTCGCTGCGGTGGGCGGCGACCGACTCTCCCCTGGGCTCAACAGTTTTCACATCGCCCTGTTGGTCCGGTTCGTCACGTCGATGGGTTTTCGACGCAGCAGTCGTGAACGCGTGGCGGCTCTTCATCAGCGGCTATCTGCCACACCGTCGTCGATACGCGTCACCCGAATTGATACGCCCCACGATGCCGGCCGCGCTCGGCCCTGTTCCGGAAAGGTGCTTGACGATGCTGACTTCCCTCAAACGACTCACTCTCGCGGACGGCAGATCGGTGACCTGCACGAGCCCCGCCGAGGCCCGGATGCTCTGGGACGAGATGTCGACGCAGGGGTACTACCGACGGGCAGCCGCCCAACTGCACCCGGACGACATCGTGCTCGATATCGGCGCGAACATCGGTCTCAGCGCAATAGCCTTCGCGGATACCTGTCCCGGCGTGCGCGTCATCGCCGTCGAGCCCGCTCCACTGACATTCGAGTGCTTGCGCCGCAACATGGTTGCGCACGTCCCCGACGGCATCGCGCTCGAAATCGGGGTCGGCGCAGCCAAGGGCACCGCACAGTTCACCTGGTACCCACGAGCGTCAGCGAACTACAGCCTGTACGCGGACCGTCAGTGTGCCAACCGGTCGACGACGATCTTTCTGCAGAATTGCGGCCTCGATCAGAAGGCGATCGCTCTCGTCACCAACGACCTCCAGGACGGCGAACAGATCGACGTGGAGGTCACTACCGTGTCGGCATTGCTGGCGGACCAGGCACCGGCAGGCGAAATCGGTTTGGTCAAGATCGATGTCGAGCGAGCGGAACTGGATGTCGTCCGCGGCATTGCCGAATCGGACTGGGCTCGGATGCGAACCGTCGTCGCCGAAGTCCACGACTGTGGCGATCGCCTGGCGCAGTTCTGCGCGCTGTTGCGCTCCCAGGGTTTGGCTACGGAGGTGCGTCAGGACGCGTTCCTGCGCGGAACGGAGCTCTACGAGGTCTTCGCCTTTCGGCCACCAACCTGGTGACGCAGTGACGAGCTGTCCGGGTCTGCCGGTTGCCGCGCATACTCGGAACCCTTTGCTCTGCAAGGGATCTTCCTGAGCATCGACGAGGCCAGACCACTGTCGATCGGGACGGCGGACGGGTGCCGAGGTCCCCGAACCCGGTGAGTAAATGTCCGTTATGTTCGATTTGTGAATATTGAAGTGACTCCCTTGCCCGGCATCGGCATACGGAAGGAGTTCGAGCTGTCCGGATCGCGTCGCCGCGTCGGCGTGATCGACCACAAGGACGGATCCATCGATCTGCTCATCGGCCACATCGGCAATCCCGATGCCTCGGAACAGATTCCGATGAGCGGCCCCGAGGCCGCGGTGCTCGCCAACCTCCTGGGGGCACCGCAGCTGATGGCCCAGCTCGACGACGAACATCGGGAATTGACAGGTCTGGCGTCCCGGCAGCTGCCCTTACGTGCCGGATCCCCGTATGACGGACGTCTACTCGGTGATACACAGATGCGGACTCGCACGACCACCTCCATCGTCGCTGTCATGCGCGCTGGGCACGTGCTGCCCTCTCCCGGCCCCGATTTCGTGCTGACCGCCGGAGACATGCTCGTCGTGGTCGGCACGGTCGACGGACTCACCGCGGCCGGCCGGATCCTGACGGACGGCTGAGGACTGATGGCACACCAAACAGCCCTGTCCCTGATTCAACTCGGTGCCATCTTCTTCGGACTCGGCCTGCTGGGCCGCCTGGCCGGCCGGATCGGTATGTCGCCGATCCCGCTCTACCTGGTGGGCGGTCTGGTATTCGGCACCGGCGGTCTCATCGAACTTCATCATGTCGACGAATTCATCGAACTCGCCAGCGAGATCGGTGTCATCCTGCTGTTGTTGCTGCTCGGTCTCGAGTACACCGCCTCCGAACTGGTGACCGGACTGCGCAGTTCGTGGGCGGCGGGACTGGTCGACGTCGTGCTCAACGTCACCCCCGGCGTCGCGGTGGCGCTGCTGCTGGGCTGGGGCGTCACCGGCGCCATCGCCATGGCCGGTGTCACCTACATTTCCTCCTCGGGCATCGTGGCGAAGGTGCTCAACGACCTGGGTCGAGTCGGGAACCGCGAAACCCCCACCATCCTTTCGATTCTCGTGTTCGAGGACCTCGTCATGGCCGGCTACCTACCGGTGCTGACCGCGGTCCTGGCGGGGGTGGGCTTCGTAGCCGGATTGCAGACGGTCGGCATCGCGCTGGCCGCGGTCACCCTGGTGCTCGTCGTAGCCTTACGCTTCGGCCGCTACGTGTCGCTGATCGTCGACAGCAGTGATCGGGAGATCTTCCTGCTCAAGTTGCTGGGCTCGGCGCTGCTGGTCGCGGGATTCGCCTCCGCGTTGCAGGTTTCGGCGGCGGTCGGTGCGTTCCTGCTCGGCATCGCCATCTCCGATTCCACCGCCCACAACGCCACCAAACTCCTGGAACCGATCCGGGACCTGTTCGCGGCGTTGTTCTTCGTGCTGTTCGGGCTGAGTACCGATCCGGCGAGCATTCCGCCGGTGCTGGGCTGGGCAGTGCTGCTGGCGGTGGTCACGGCGTCCACCAAGATCGCCACCGGCTGGTGGGCCGCCGGGCGGGCCGGGGCTTCCCGCTACGGACGTGCTCGCGCTGGATCCGCGCTCGTGGCCCACGGTGAATTCTCCATCGTCATCGCCGGTCTCGCCGTGGCCGCGGGCGCCGCACCACCGGAGTTCGCGGCACTGGCGACGACCTATGTGCTGTTGATGGCCATTCTCGGTCCGGTCGCCGCCCGCGGGCTCGAACCGATTCTGCGTAGCGTCGACCGGCTACGGGCACGCGCGGCCTGACAACAGGCTCGCACCGGCGATCACCGCTGCAGTGTTTCCCGCAGATCCGCGAGCGTGAGAGTGGGTCGAGCTCAGCCCACGGGGGAGTAGCGAGCTCGGCCCACCCGTCGCCGCGACCTGGTGGCACGGTCCACCCGTTCGCCGGAATACGCCCGAGGCGGGAGCTGTGAGTGTGGTGTGAGTGACGGGTGCGTTCGTTTGCACTGCTACCGATCGTGGTAAACAGTCCGCTGTCCACTTTCCGCCCGCCCTGCATCAGCCGACACGTTCGGCGCACCGCAGGACCTTCGCTGTCAGAGGTAGCCGATGAGGTTGTCGACTCGCGTACGCCGCGAGGAGAACCAGGATGCGCCACGTCAAACGGTGGGCTCGGAGTACCGACTGGACCTGGACGGATTACGCGGACTGGCTGTCGCGCTGGTCGTGATGTTCCACATCTGGATGGGCCGCGTGTCCGGCGGCGTCGATGTCTTCCTGACACTGTCGGGCTTCTTCTTCACCGGGATGCTGATACGCCGAGCCGAGTCGACCGGATCGGTCGACATGGTCGCCATGGTGCGACGTACGCTCGCGCGACTGGTCCCGGCAATGGTCGCGGTGCTGGCCGCGGTCGTTGTCGCGGCGTTCTACATCAGCCCGTACACGCGGTGGTCCGACATCGCCACCCAGACGACGGCTTCGATGTTCTACTACCAGAATTGGCAGTTGGCGCTGTCGTGGTCGAACTACCTGGCCGCAGACCCGAGCGTGAGTCCACTGCAACATTTGTGGTCGATGTCGGTGCAAGGCCAGTACTACCTGCTCGCCATCACCGTCGTGGCCGGCGTCGCCTGGGTGCTGTCCCGTCGCGCGAGCACCGCCCGTTTGCTGCGCCCCGTGCTGCTGACGGTCATCAGCTCTGTTGGTGTGGCATCTTTCGCCTATGCCGCGCACGGTGCGGCCACGCATCAGGGCTGGAACTACTACGACAGTTTCGCGCGATTGTGGGAGCTGCTGGCCGGTGCGGCGTGCGTGATCGTGGCCCCGATGATCTCGCCGCCGCGGCCGGTGCGGTGGCTACTGGCGATAGCCGGTGTGGCCGGGGTGCTGGCGTGTGGAGTGGTCCTCGACGGCGCCGATCTTTTCCCGGGCCCGGCCGCCTTGCTTCCGGTCGGAGCGACCATCGCGTTGATCGCCAGCGGCGCCAACACCGATCCCGCGTCGCGGCCCCTGCCCAACAGGCTGCTCGGCACTCCGCCGGCGGTTCGGCTGGGAGAACTGGCCTACGCGCTGTATCTGTGGCATTGGCCGCTCCTGATCTTCCTTCTCGTCGAAACCGGCCGCCCGCGGGCGGGATTCACCGACGGTGTGTTGATCATCGGCGCTTCGCTCGTACTCGCCTGGATGACCCACCGATGGATCGAGCAGCCGCTGCGGTCGGGGACACGGACCCCGGCCCTGTCCACCGGATATCGGCGGGCCGCATGGTCGATGATCGCGGTGCTCGGCGTATCGGTGATCGGCGTGACCTCGGCCTGGCATTTCGTCATACGCACCCAATCCACATCGGCCGTCAGCGCATTCGCCTTGGATCCTGCGATCTACCCCGGCGCTGAGGCATTGGTCAGCGGCGCCTCCGCACCACTCGCGAAGATGCGGCCCACCGTGTTGGAAGCGCCCTCGGAATTGCCGCCGCCCACCCTCGATGGCTGTATCGCCGACTGGAACACCCGAGACGTCGTGACTTGCACCTACGGAGACACCACCGCGGAGCGCACGCTGGCGGTGGTGGGTAGTTCACACGCCGAGCACTGGCTGCCCGCTCTGCAGATTCTCGCCGCCGAGAACGATTTCCGGATCGTCGTCTACTTGAAGATGGGCTGCCCGCTCACCGTCGCCGCGGACCCCGTGTACAAAGGCCAGCCCAATCCGGACTGCCGAGACTGGTCCCGTGAGGTGATCGACCGTCTCGGCGCCGACCACCCGGACTGGGTGTTCACCACTGGCACCCGGCCCGTGGACGACGGTGGTGACGAAACCCCCCAGGACTACCTGGATGTGTGGACCCAACTGTCGGCCCGCAATCTCAATGTCATCGCCGTCCGCGACACCCCGTGGTTGCGGCGCAATGGTATTCGCTACAGCGGGATCGACTGTTTGAGCAAAGGCGGCGACCGGCTCAGCTGCGGCATGAAACGCGACTATGCCCTCAATCCGGTCGACCCGGCTCTCGAGCCCGCGGCGGCCTACCCCAACGTATTCCCGATCGACCTCACCGATGCTGTCTGCGAACCTGATATCTGCCCCGTGGTCGAGGGCAACATCCTCATCTACCACGACGAGCATCACTTCACCGCCAGCTATTCCAGGTCTCTGGCCCCCGCGCTCGGCCGGGAACTCCAGCCGATCCTGGGGTGGTGGTGACCGGCCTTCCTCCACCCAGCCCAGCCCACCTCAATACGTCATAGTGACGTACTGAGCAGATCCCGCGGAGCCCAGGGGAGCGGCTCAAGGCGGGGTACTCCATGGCCGCAAAAATGGTGGCTTGTGACCACCCTGTTGCGGCGCGCGGAGTCCTTCCACGCCTGCATTCGCGTCGACAACGAGCGCAGCCTGAACGCAATCGCAAAAGATCCCTGGAATCCGTCTGATCGGCACGGCAGTAGACGATGGCCATCTGTGGCGGCACTATCGATGGAGGCTCGGCAGCGGCGAGTGACGACTCGGGCCTAGATCGCTTTCGGTCATCTCTCGCCCAACGCCCCCGGCCGTGTCGGACCTCGGGGTGTGGTCCGCGACTGTTGGTGGGCGGTTCTACACATCCACGCCTGATTGGCGATCCACGCCACCATCGGCCCGAAGAAGGGGCGTAAGTGCGCGGTCTACGATGCGGATGGATGTCGCCGACGGTGTAACTCCTGATCATCAGGACAGCCTTTGCCGTGAAGGGGCTCGACATGGATGTGATGAACTCTGCAAGTTTGCTGAGTGGGGTCGGCCGGTGTGCGCAGCGGCTCGCGGTCGGTCTCTTCGCCACTTTCGCCGCGGTGTGGGCAATCGAGGCTGAGGCATGGCTGTATCGCAGCAGAAGGTGAGGCGGTGACGGTTCTCGACGACCTCGCCGCTGTCGCGGAATTCGGCTTCCCGCCAGCAGCGCACCCGGGCTGATTCGATCGGAAGCAGTGGGTCGCAAGTCTGCTGGTGTCGACACGCCTCGCCGGAGGATTGACGAGTAAAGGTTGGCACCCCCGGGTCTCCATAGTCTGGCCGCGCCGACGACCCGCATCCGAGCCAGGCCCGGCCGCGCTCAACCCCTAGGTCTTGTCTCCCAATGATTTGAGCCATTCGACGACGATGGCCAGGACGTATCCGGCACGGTAGGTGG
Source organism: Nocardia sp. CA-145437 (assembly GCF_050956485.1). Classification (NCBI taxonomy): domain Bacteria; kingdom Bacillati; phylum Actinomycetota; class Actinomycetes; order Mycobacteriales; family Nocardiaceae; genus Nocardia; species Nocardia sp. CA-145437. The sequence goes on from NZ_CP191204.1 coordinate 3,898,217, forward strand.
TCGCGAGCTTGTCGTATCGAGTCGCGACCGCTCGCCAGTGCGTGGCCTTGTTGAAGGCTCGTCCGATGACGTTGCGCCGCTTGTAGATAGGCGCGGCCGGCGATCACAACCTGCGGGTTCCGGCGTGGCGGTCCGCCTTCCAGCCGCGGCACCACCACCGCATCCAGCAACTGTGGCAGCAGCGGCGAGTCGTTGGTTTGACCGGGCGTCAGCAGCACCGCCAGACCGCGACCGGCACCATCGGTGGCCAGATGAATCTTGGTCGTCAGCCCGCCTCGGGACCGCCCGATCGCGTGATCGGCAGGTTCATAGCCCAGTCACCGAGTCGGCGGCAGCGCCGGCGGCATGTTGATGGGCCCGCACGATCGTGGAGTCGATCGAGACTACCCAGTCCAGATCTCCGGTGGTGTCGGCCAATGCCAGCAGTGCAGTCAGCACCCGATCCCAGGTGCCGTCGGCGGCATAGCGGCGGTGGCGTTTCCATACCGTCTGCCACGGACCGAAGTGTTCGGGCAGGTCACGCCAGGGCAGGCTGGTGCGGAGCCGATACAACATGCCTTCCACGACCAGGCGGTTGTTGGAGAAGTTACGGCCAACGTGGCCTTCTGATTTCGGCAATAGCAACGCCAGCAGTTCCCACTGCTTGTCGGTCAAAATCTGGTACCGATCACTGATCGCGGTCGCCACAGCGGCCATGATGCACGATCGGCCCCAGCAATGGGGCCGATCGATTCACCCCATTGGGAGACACGACCCAGCCCACGGGTTCGCGCCGTACACCGGCGGCGAGGGGCTCGGGCGGCACCGACTGGTCCCCGTGGACGACGGACACTACGACGACCACTGACCGGTTCACGGTCCCGCAGTACCGATGCGGCGGCGACCAGCTCGCGCAGTCCACCACCTCGTCCTTGTCGCCGAGCGGGTCGCGGCCAGGCGGCGTCTGTATCGAGTCAGTAGTCCGCGGGCCGGGCGGCGTAGACCTCGTGCAGTTCGGTCCCGGCCAAGGAGGGGTCTTGCCTGTTGTGCGGGGACAGTCCGTGCCGGCTCAGCAACTCGCAAAACTGGGCCAAACGGCCGTCGGTGTCGTGTACCTCGGCCACGACGGCACGAATACGGGGCCAATCCGTTTCGGAAATGCCGCGCAAGACGTCCAATTCTGCCCGCTCCACATCCACTTTGAGCAGCCCGATCTGAGCGTCGGGGGCGTGTTCGGCCAGCACCGCCGACACCGTGGTCACGTCCACGTCGATCTGCTCGCCATCGTGCAGCCCGGCAGTGATGTATCCGATTGATTCATCGTCCAGGCCGCTGTTGCGCAGAAATATCCTGGTGTTTTCATCGTCTCGTTCGCGGTCGGCATACAGACTGGAATTCGCCGACGCCTGCGGGTACCAGGTGAACGGCAAAGTCCTGGGCACGGCACCGACCGCAACCCGCAACGACACCCCGTGCGGCACATGAGCGGCCATGTTGCGCTGGAGACAGTGAAAGATCATCGGTACCGGCTCGGCGGCGATGACCCCGATTCCGGGGCACTTGTCCGCGAACATCATCGTGGCGAGTCCGATGTTCGCGCCGATGTCCAAGACGATCTCCTCGGGTCGCAGGCGGGCAGCGGCGTGCTGGTAGAGGCCGTCCGCCGCCATCGTCTCGCGCCACAACATGCGCGCCTCAGCCGGACTCGTGCAGGTCACGGTTCTTTCATCGTCGAGTCGAAACTGCTGAGGAGTAGTCAACATAGGTTCACGAACCTTTCCAGGACCGAGCCGACAACGGCCATTGCGTGCGGATGACTGAACTCGAGGTGACGTGTGTCGACAACCGTGTTGTGTATCTTGCCGGTCACGTAGGGGCGCCACGCCTGCGCGAGAGAGTCCTCTTCCGTGCGGTCTTTGCCGGCAGTGAAGAAGAGGAGATCTCCGTCGAAAACTGCGGGCCGGTAACCGGCGGCGAGGTCACTCGCGGTCGCGAAACTCTCCATCACCCGATCCGTCTGTTCGGCGGTGAACAGCCCGGTTCCGACCACTTGGCTGCGGATGACCGCCCATGCTTGCTCATGTGTGTGCGCCTGTACCACATCGCCGAGGTCGAACAATTCCCGCCAGCCGCCGAGGAGGTCCGCCATCAGGTGTCCTGGTGCGGACTCGTCCTCAGCGGCGATCATCGAACCAGCGGACATATCTGGTGCGGAATCCAACAGGGTCAGGGTTCCGACGAGCTCGCCGTCGCGCTGCAACCTGACCGCGATCGCGTGCGCGATTTGCCCACCCAGCGACCATCCGAGCAAGTGATACGGACCGTGCGGCTGCACTCCGCGAATCTCGGCCACATACAGCTCGGCCAATTCATCCACCGATTTCGCGCCTGGTTTTCCCGCGACCACATGTGGATCCTGCAGGCCGTACACCGGTCGTTCCTTGTCCACATGCTCGACCAAGCCGCCGTAGAACCACGCCAATCCGCCTGCCGGGTGTACGGCGAATATCGCAGGCTTCGATCCGCTCGCACGGAGCGGAAGCAACACCTCCAGACCGGAGCCCCCCGCGGCTTCGTCGGCCCTGCGCGCCAACGCTTTCGGTGTCGCATCGTCGAACATCCAGGGCAAGGCGATCGTCACGCCACGAGCGCTCAACTCGGCCATCGCCATCGTGGCCAGCAGCGAATTGCCGCCCAGATCGAAGAACCCATCCGACGCCCCGACCCGCTCCAGGCCCAGGACCTGTGCGTAGACGTCGGCGATCATCTTCTCGGAATGAGTTCGCGGCGTGACGAACTCGGTCACCGATGCATCGAAATCGGGAGCGGGCAGAGCCTTTCGATCGAGTTTGCCATTGACCGTCAATGGCAGACCTGGCAGCACCATTACCGCCGAGGGGACCATGTACGCGGTCAGTACACGGGCGGCAGCCTCCCGGACCTCGCCCGGATCGATCTGCTGGCCGTCGGCCCCCACAACGTAGCCGATCAGCTGATCGACGCCGTGCACATGGCGATGCACCGTGGCGGCGGCGCGCACCACATGCGGATGCCGGAGCAATGCGGATTCCACCTCACCCAGTTCGATGCGGTAACCGCGCAGCTGTACCTGCGCATCCGCTCGACCGGTGTAGGTCAATTCGAGCCCACGCGCGGACTTGGTCCACCGGCCGAGATCTCCGGATCGATACAACCGCGAACCATGCGAGTCGAAGGGATCCGCGACGAATCGTCCTGCGGTCAAAGCCGGGGCGCGCAGGTAGCCTCGCGACAGTTGCCCGCCGGCCACATAGATCTCGCCGGCGACGCCGATCGGCACCGGCCGCAACCGGTCGTCGAGCACATACACCCGCAACCCTGGCAGCGGTGATCCGATCCCGGCCACCTCCATGCCCTCGATCGTGCGGAACGTGACGTGCACCGTCGTCTCGGTGATCCCGTACATATTGACCAAGCACGGTGATTTTCGATCGTGATCCGCGAACCAATTGGTCAAGCGGGATACATCCAGCGGCTCGCCACCGAATACGACGTAACGCAGAGCGAGTTGACCTGCGGTGCAACCGGATTCGCGATATGCGCGCACTGCTTCGGCGAATCCGCAAAACGCCGACGGAGTCTGGCTCAATACCGTCACACGCTCGCGCGCTACGAGATCGACGAACTCCTTCGGCGACCTGGATGTGTCGTAGTCGACCACTACCAGCCTGCCGCCGGACAGCAGCGCACCCCACATTTCCCATACCGCGAAATCGAAGGCGTATGAATGGAACAGCGTCCACACGTCGTCCGGGCCGACATCGAAGCGTTCGGCCGTGCTGGTGAACAACGTGACCGCTTCGCGGTGACTGATCGGCACTCCCTTGGGACGGCCCGTCGATCCGGAGGTGTAGATCACGTACGCGACATTGTCCCGCCGCAAGTTCGGCATCGCCGCGTCGGCGGTGTTCGCTGCGTCCGCACAATCCTCGACCAGCACCATCGGTGCCGCGTACTCAGGCAGGGCCGTAGCCGTTTCGACGGAGGTCAGCACCGCCGCTGGACGCGCGTCATCGAGCACGAACCGCAATCGGTCGTACGGATACGCCACGTCGAGTGGCAGATACCCGGCGCCTGCCCGAATCACTGCGAGCAGGCCCACGACCAGTTCGACCGAACGCGGCAATGCGACGGCCACAAGCGATTCCGGCTCCACACCCTGTTCGATCAGCCGGGCCGCGACCTGGGCGGACCGATGATCCAGTTCCGCGTAGGTCAGCTGCGAGACGCCATCGGTGACCGCGACGGCATCCGGTTGGTCCAGGGCTCGGGCAGCGAACAAGTCTGCGAGTGTGGCATCTGCGACCACGGCGCCGTCTTCCCCTGCCGCGTCCAGCAATTCGCGCCGCTGCATCGGATCGACGAGGTCGATATCGCCGACCGACACCGCCGGATTCGCGGTGACACACTCCAGAATCCGCACGTAGGCGTGTGCGAACCGAGTCATCGTCTCATTCACGAAAAGATCGGTAGCGAAGGTCAGCCGTCCCATCATGCCATCTGGACGGCCTTCCCGGCCGAATCGCTCGGTCAACTTCACATTCAGGTCGGCCTGCGCCTGCTCGAAACCGTTTTCCATCAGCTCGACACTGAGCCCCGGCAGCTCCAATGCGGCCTTGCTCAGGTTCTGGACATCGAGTGTTACCTGATACAGCGGAAGATGCGCGGTCGACCGGGGCGGATTCAGCGCTTCGACGACTTGTTCGAAAGGCACATCCGCATGTGCGAACGCCGCCAGATCCGTCTCACGGGTCGAGGCGAGCAGTTCGGCGAACGGCTGCCGCATCGACACCCGTGACCGCAGCACAAGGGTATTGACGAACATGCCGATCAGATCGTCGAGGTCACGCTCTCCACGTCCGGCTATCGGGGCGCCGATCGCGATATCGTCGACGCCGGCCAGCCTCGACAGCAGCACGGCCAGCGCGGCCTGCAGGACCATGAAGACCGTCGCGTTCGCCTCGCGTGCCAGGCCGGCGATTCGCTCGTGCAGATCCGCGGAAAGTTCGAACTCGATCGCGCACCCATCCATCGACGCGACCGGCGGCCGTGGAAAGTCGGTCGGCAGCTCGAGCAGCTCGGGCAGCCCGGCGAGGGTGTCCTTCCAGAATCGCAACTGCTGGGAGATGACCGAGTCCGGATTGTCCGCCGACCCGAGCATCTCGTGCTGCCACAGCGCATAGTCGACGTACTGGACCGGAAGTACCGGCCACGTGGGCTCTTTCCCATGGCTGCTCGCCTCGTACGCCATCGCCACATCCCGCGCAAGCGGGATGATCGACTGGCCATCCGTGCAGATATGGTGCACACAGATGACCAGAACGTGGTCCTGGTCGTCGACAGCGAGCAATTCCATCCGCAACGGGGGCGCTTGCGTCACATCGAAACCCGCCGACACCACGGCGATCACGCGATCCATCACCTGATGTTCGCCGACCTGAACCGGAACCAGCGCGGGTACGACCTCATCGACAGCGACGGCAACCTGACAGGGCCGGCCATGGACCATCGGGAACTTCGTACGCAGCGATTCGTGCCGTTCGACGACCAGTTCACACGCGTGCCGGAGCGCATCGACGTCGAGTTCTCCGCGCAGCCGGATCACCAGCGGGATGTTGTACCTGCCGACGGCGGTGTCGAACTGATTGAGGAACCACATTCGCTGCTGCGCCGGTGACAGCAGTACCTGCGCAGGCCGGGGGCGCGCCGTCAACGGCACCCGGGAGTCGCGGTCGAGAGTCGCCAGCCGAGCGGCGAGTTCGGCTACCACGGGCGCCTGGAACAGGTCGCGGACCCCCAGGCGCACTCCTGCCGCCGTACTCAACTGTGCAGCCACCCGAGTGGCCGACAGCGAATCGCCGCCCAGGTCGAAGAAGCTGTCCGTCGCCCCGGCACCGTTGACGCCCAGCACGTTCTCGAACACGGCGGCGACGCGTCGTTCGGCGTCGGTGCGGGGAGCGACCCGTTCTCGGCCGACCGCGAATTCCGGAGTGGGAAGCTCCGAGCGGTCGAGTTTGCCAGTCGCGGTGAGAGGAAGTTCGGCCAGCACGGCGAACGCCTCGGGCACCATGTGCGCGGGCAGCCGCAGCCGCGTAGCGGCACGAACATCATCCGGATCCAGCTCCTCGTCAGTGACGAGATAGCCGACGAGTCGGTCGATGCCGCGGTGATCCTTCCGCTGCAGAACTACCGCTTGGGAGATCCCGGGATGCCCGGCCAGAACAGTTTCGATTTCACCGAGTTCGATGCGCTGGCCACGGATCTTGACCTGGAAATCGCGGCGTCCGAGATATTCCAGAGTGTGCTCCGATGTCCAGCGAACCAGGTCGCCGGTGCGGTACATGCGCGAACCTGCCGCACCGATCGGATTCGCCACGAACGCGCCCGCGGTGGCCGAGGCTCGGCCCGCATAGCCACGCGCCAATTGCACCCCCGCGAGGTACAACTCTCCCACCACCCCGACGGGCACCGGCCGCAACCACGCATCGAGCACGACAGCCTCGACACCGCGGATCGGCCCGCCGATGGTCACCGCGTCACCCGGGTGCAGCGCAGCGCTGATGGCGGCGAGAATCGTCGCTTCGGTCGGGCCGTAACCGTTCAGCAGAGTTCGGCCCGGCGCCCATATTTCGACCGTTTCCGGCGTCACCGCCTCGCCCCCCGCCACCAGCACCCGCAGCGAATCCATCCCGGCCGGCGACATCGTCGCCAACACGCTGGGAGTGAGGAAGGCATGCGAGATCTGCTGTGCGCGAACCAGTTCCATCAACTCGTGCCCAGCGAACACTGCTGGGGGCACAGCCACCAGGACTGCACCGCTGGTGTGAGCCAGCAGCACCTCGAGGACCATGGCATCGAAGCCGGGAGCAGCGACCTGCAGCACTCGCGATCCGGTGTCGACACCGAACCGATCCCGCTGCGCGGCAGCAAAATTCGCGAGCCCCTCATGGGTGACCGCGACTCCCTTCGGCATTCCGGTCGAACCCGAGGTGTAGAGAACGTATGCCACATCCTGGATGTGCGGCATCCGCACGAGTTCTCCAGTTGTGACGCGGGCGGGCGATTGCGCGATGACCGACCGCTCGATGTCCGGATCGTCCAGTACCAACGGGAATACCGTGCCGGGCAACAGATCTCGCGTCTCCTCGACCGTGACCGCCAGCTGAATGCCGGCATCCGCCACCATGAGTGCGATGCGCTCGGCCGGATTCCGGGTATCAACGGGCACGAACGCCGCGCCCGTTTTGGTCACCGCCCACAGGCCGATCACGAATTCGACCGACCGCGGCATCGCCAGCGCGACGTGATCACCCGGTCCTGTGCCCCATGCGATCAACTGCCGAGCCAGCTGGTTGGACCGGGCATCCAGCTCTGCGTAGGACAACGTGTCCTGACCGGACACCACCGCTGCTGCTTCGGGATTCACCGTCACGCCCGCTACCAGCAACTCCGGCATCAGTCTGGGTGCCACGGCCCCTCCGCCCGATGCGGGCACCAGCGTGCTTCGCTCGTCCTCGGTCAGCAGATCGATCGCACCGAGCACCGTATCCGGATCGCCGGCCAGCGTCCGTAGCACGGTTTCCAGACGGCCGGCGAGACCGGCCGCCATCACCTCGTCGACGCGGGTTCGTTGGTAGCGGACTCGGACGTGCAACTCGTCGGTTTGGTGCGCTTGCACGGTGATGGGGTAATGCGCCGCGTCGCGGCCGTCCGCCGAGACCACTCGCATTCCGTCGATGTCCACATCGCCCAGGCCACTGCTGTCGACCGGATACGACTCGAAGACGACCAGGGTATCGAGCAATTGGCTGTTACCGGTGGCCGCCATGACCTGCGACAGTTCGAGGTAATGGTGGTCGAGCAGACGGGTGTTGTCCGCTTGCAGTCGACGCAGCGCGTCCTCGATGGTCAGATCTCGCCGCACCTCGGCGACGACCGGAATCGTATTGATGAACAGGCCTATCATCGACTCGACATCGGGCAGTTCGGCGGGGCGGCCGGAGACCGTGCTGCCGAACGCCACGCGTTCGACGCCGAGCAGATTGCCCAGCACCACGGCCCAGGCGAACTGCAGGATCGTCGCCATCGTCACGCCCCGCGCCCGCGCGAATGTCACCAATTCCGCTGTAGCGGATGGATCTACAACGATCGGCACATCGATCGGAATGTCCGCCGTCGCCAGCGTGCGTGGATCGGCGACCAGCGTCGGTTCACCGATATCCCGGAGCGCGTCCCGCCACACCTCGATACTTGCGTCGCGATCGCGTCGGTCCAGCCACTCCAAGTACCGCTGATACGAGGCCGCTGGTGGAAGTGACTCCGGCTGGGCGGCAACAGCATACAAACCGATGAGCTCGCGCCACAGCAGCGGCAACGACCAGCCGTCCAGGAGCAGATGGTGCGCCGTCAGCACCAGCCGGAACTCGTTCTGTCCGAGGGCGATCAGCAGGAACCGCAGCAGCGGCGGGTCGGCGGGATCGAAAACGACGGCCCGCTCGGCTTCGATCAGCGCCGCTACTGCGCTGGTGTCGCCGGAAAGATCGACCCTGTTCCAGGGCACGGTGGTGCTTGCCGGAACGGCCTGCGCCGGAACGCCATCGACGGTCCGGGTGAAGGCGGCCCGCAGGTTGGGATAGCGTTCGAGCAGCGCTCGTGCAGCACATTCGAGCCGGTTCTCGTCGACCGTGCCCGCAAGGGTCAGGACCGACTGCGCGGTGTACACGTCGAGTTCGCCCGCCGCGAGTTCGGCGTGGAACAGCAGACCCTCCTGCAGCGGCGCCAATGACCATACGTCGCTCAGTGGACCGTACCGGTCTGCCAATCCGTTCAGATCGAGCTGCGTGACGTCGACCAGCGGAACGTCGGCCCGGGACAATCCCCACCGCTCGTCGGCGCGAGCGAGGGTGGCGATCTCGGTCACGGCGTCGACCCATCCGGCGACGAGTTCGGCCACATCGTCGTGCTCGAGCAGCCGTGACGCGTAGCCGACATACGCGGACAGTTCAGGTCCGGTGTCGGTGTCCACGATATCGACGTCGATCGTGATCACCGCTGCGGCGGGCATATCCGGATCGAAGGCGGATCGGCGGTCGAACTGCTCATCGGTCGGGACCCACGCGAGATCCGACAGGGCGGTGAGATCCACACCGGCCCGGCCGAGATTGTTGAAACTGATCTGCGGCTGGGGCGCCTTCGCGAGCACGTCGGTGGTGTCGGTGTTCAGATAGCGCAGCAAGCCGTATCCGATGCCCTTGTCGGGTATCTCGCGCAGCTGGTCCTTGACGGACTTCACTGCCGAACGCAGGTCCGCGTCGTCGATTCCGCTCAGGTCGAGGGCCACGGGGTACGCGCTGGTGAACCAGCCGACGGTGCGCGACACATCCGCTCCCGGGGCGATCTGCTCCTCACGGCCGTGTCCTTCCAGCAGGACTTTCATGCCCGGGTGCGGAAGGCCGCGCCGTGCGCGCCAACGGGTCAGGGCCACGGTCAGCCCGGCCAGCAACGCGTCGTCGACGTTGCCGCGCACGGCCGTCGGTATCGAGTCCAGCAATGCCGAGGTCACCGCGGCCGGAATGGACGCTGTCAGATACCGCACCGTCGCGTGGGTATCGACGGCGGGATCGAATTCCGCCGTCCCGAGCAGCGGATCGGCGGCGGCACTCATCCGCTGCCACAGCTCGAACTCGCTGCCCCGGCCGGCTGCGGCAGCGGTCAGCGCGTGTGCCCATCGCCGCATCGACGTACCCTGTGCCGGCAACTCGACCGTGCGTCCCTGCCCGATCTGCTGCCACGCGGTGACGAAGTCGGGCAACAGGATTCGCCACGACACCCCGTCGACAGCCAGGTGGTGAATCACGATGAGGGCCCGGGCATCGGCCTCGACGCCCGATTCCGGAAGCAGGCACGCGACCTGCATCATCCGGCCCGCCGCGGGATCGAGACGATCCGACGCCTCGGTCAGCGCCGCTTCCACCACAGCCGTGAAACCGTCGCTGCCCGGCGCCTCGTGCGCCCGGAAGGTTCGCACGAATACCGCGCCGGTCGCATCGGCGGCGTGAGCGGGTAGCGCATCCATGCACTGTTCGCGCATCCGCGACCGCAACATGTCGTGCTGTTCGAGCACTGCCCGCACGGTCGCGATCACCTCGTCGACGCGCGCGTCCCGCGGCAGACGAACCAGCATCGACTGTGCGAACCGATCGGCTGTCCCGACCCGGTCGACGAACCAGGACACGATCGGCGTGAAGGGAATGTCTCCCACGCCACCGCCGGCCAGCTCCGCGAGGAACACCCGGTCCGCAGCCACGGCCACCTGCGCCAGCCCGCGAACGGTCTTGTGCTCGAAGACATCCCGCGCGGTCACGACCACACCCGCCGTCTTCAGCCGCGAGACCAGCTGGATCGACATGATGGAGTCACCGCCGAGCGTGAAGAACGAGGTCGTCACACCGACCGACGCGACGCCGAGCACATCCACGAAAGCGGCGCCGATCGTGCGCTCCAACTCGTTTGCCGCGAACACGTCCTTGTCGCCGCCGGTGTCGAAAACTGGTTCGGGCAACAGTTTTCGATCCACCTTGCCCGTCGAGGCGAGCGGCATGTGGTCGAGCACGGTGATCGTCGACGGCACCATGTGGGCGGGCAGCACCGCAGCGAGGTGGTCGAGCACGGCATCGGGTTCAACCGCCGCCGCGGGCTCGGCCACGACGTACGCGGCGAGCACGGGCTGCCCGCCGGGTCCCGAGCGGCTCACGGTGACGGCGGTGGCAACCTGCGGGTGTGCCTGCAGCACAGCATCGATCTCCCCGAGTTCGATGCGCTGGCCACGAATCTTGACCTGGAAGTCGACGCGGCCGATGTACTCCAGCACACCACTCGCGGTCCAGCGGACGATGTCGCCGGTGCGATACATCCTCGATCCCGGCGCACCGTAGGGGTTCGCCACGAACGCACCGGCGGTCGTAGCGCGGCGGTTCAGGTAGCCACGCGCCAATGCACCACCGGAAAAGTACAACTCCCCGGGCACACCGACGGGCATCGGACGCAGCCGGGCGTCCAGCACCACCGCCTCGACGCCGCGGATCGGACCACCGATATTGATCGGGTCGGACGGCTGGACCGGATCGCTGATCGTGACCACGATCGTCGTCTCGGTCGGACCGTAGATGTTGTGCAATTGCCGCCCCGGCGCCCAGGTGGCGATCAGGTCCGCGGACACCATCTCGCCGCCGACCGCCAGTTCCCGCACCGATGCGAAGTCCTCGGGCGACATCGTCGCCAGCACACTGGGTGTCAGGAACGCGTGGGTCACCTGATGTGTGCCGATCAGTGCGGCCAGATCAGGGCCGCCGAAAACCTCCGGTGGCGACACGACCAGGCAAGCGCCGGCCGCGCACGCCATGAACGCCTCGAGCAGCACCGCGTCGAAGGCAGGCGCCGCCACTTGCAGGACACGCGATGTGGCGTCCACCCGATAGCGGACCCGCTGCTCGGCCGCGAAGCCGGCCAATCCCTCGTGGCTGACCACCACACCCTTCGGTGTTCCGGTCGACCCCGACGTGTAGATCACATACGCGGCCTCCCGAATCCGTACGGCCCGGCCACGAGCCGCATCCGTGATGGCCCGGCCGGTCTGCGCGGCGATCTCGGCGGCTGCTTCCGGTTCGTCGAGCACCAGCCATCGGACATCGTCGGGAAGCGACGCGCGCGCGGACGCGACCGTGATCCCCGCGGTGACACCGGAATCGTTCACCATGTGCGCGATCCGCTCCGCGGGATAGCGCAGATCCACCGGTACGAACGTGGCGCCGGTCTTCGCGATCGCCCACATGGCGACGTGGTAGTCGACCGAACGCGGCACGGCCAGTGCGGTGAGCGTGCCCGGCCCGGCTCCTCGGGCGAGCAGGTGTGCGCTGAGCTGATTGGACCGGCGGTCGAGTTCGGCGTAGGTGAGGGTTTCGGTTTCGCCGATCACGGCGGTCGCGGTCGGATCCGCTGCTACCGCCGCGGCGAGTAGATCGGGCAGCAGACACGGCGCCGGGCTCTCGCCACCTCGCGCCGGGACCAGTCGCTCGGCCTCCGATGTGTCGAGCAGATCGATGCCGCCCACCGTCCGGGCCGGGTCGGACACGACCGACTCCAGGACCCGGAGGAATCGCGCCGCGAGCGATTCGGCCGTGGACGCCACGAAAAGGTCTGTGGCGTAGATGATCTCGCCGTCGATTCCGGCCGGCCGACCGCCGTCGCCACGTTCGGTCATCAGCACGGTGATATCGGTTTTCGCCTGCGCGATACCGGGGTCGAGCAGTTCGACATCCACGCCGGGGAGCTCGAACCGGGCCGCACGCATGTTCTGCAGACCGAACATCACTTGATAGAGCGGTGTGTACGCGGTGGATCGGGCACGATCGAGGATGTCGACGAGCCGCTCGTAGGGCACATCGGCGTGGGCGAGCGCTTCCAGGTCGACGTCGCGTACTTCGGCCAGGAGTTCGCGGAACGACAGATCGTCCCGGACTCGCGTGCGCAGCACGACGGTGTTGACGAACATGCCGACCATATCGTCCAGTTCCCGGCTGCCTCGGCCGGCAACCGGAGAACCGATCGAGATGTCCGCGCTGTGCGCGGTGCGCGCCAACAGGATCGCCAGTGCGGCATGCAGCACGACGAACACCGTGACACCCTCGCGTTGGGACAGCCGCGCTATCTCGTCGTGCAGCCGCTCCGAGAGCGCGAAGCGAACACTGCCGCCGGCCATCGACATGGTGGCGGGCCGGGGTCGGTCCGTCGGCAGGTCCAGCAGCTCCGGAGCATCGTCGAGGACCTCGCTCCAATGTGCGATCTGCCGCGCGATCGGCGACTCCGGATCGCCCTCGGCACCGAGCGTTTCGGCCTGCCACAGCGCGTAGTCCGCGTACTGGACCTCGAGCGGTTCCCACTGCGGTGCTTCGCCGTTCACACGCGCGGCGTAGGCGGCGAAGATATCGCGGCCCAGCGGCGCCATCGAGGAACCGTCGGCCGCGATGTGATGGACCACGAGCACGATCACATGCTCGTCGTTCCCTGTGCGGTATACCCGTGCTCGCACCGGCACCGAATCCACGACATCGAAACCTGTTTCGACGACCTGCCGGATCCGGTCGGCCAGCTCCGCCTCGTCGGCGACAGACTCCGGATCCAGCGTCAGCTCCGCGGCCGCGGCCGCGACCTGACGCACTACCTGGCACGGTTCGCCGTCGACGGCGGGATACACCGTGCGCAGTGGCTCGTGCCGCTCCACGACGTCGAGTAGCGCCGCCTGTAGCGCCTCGAGATCCAGCCGGCCTGTCAGCCGGGCCGCAAAGCAGATGTTGTATGCCGCCGAGGCGGTGTCGAATTGATTGAGGAACCACATCCGCCGTTGTGCCGCCGCCAACGGGACCGCTGCCGGGCGCGGCCTGGCGGTGAGCGGAACCACCGCGTGTCCGGCTCTCGTGCGCAGGCGCTCGGCCAATCCGGCAATCGTCGGTTCGGTGAAGATGTCGCGAATGCCGACCTCGATGCCGAGCTCCGCGGTGGCCCGGGCTGCGATGCGGGCGGCCGAGAGTGAGTTGACCCCGATCTCGAAGAGGTTGGCCGTCACGGTCACCCGCTCGCGATCGGTGATCTCCGCGACGATTGCCGCAAGGGCCGCTTCGCGTTCGGTGCGGGGTGGCACGAATTCCTCGGCGTCGTCGAACATCGGCTGCGGCAAGGCAGCTCGGTCGAGCTTGCCGTTCGGTGTCGACGGGATCGCGTCGAGGACTTGAACGGCGGCCGGAATCAGGTAGGCCGGCAATGCGTGGGTGAGCCGGTCGCGAATCGAGCGCCCATCGGTGCGCGCACCGGGAGCGAGTGTCACGTATGCGACGATTCGATCCGTCGTGGCTACGGCCACAGCGCGTGCAACGTCCGGGAGCGCGGACAGCGCCGCTTCGACGTCACCCGGCTCGACCCGCTGGCCGCGGACCTTGACCTGGAGATCGCTGCGGCCCAGGTATTCCAGCTCGCCGGTTTTCACCCATCGGACGAGGTCGCCGGTGCGGTACAGTCGCTCACCGGGCCTGCCGAAGGGGTGCGCGACAAAGGCGCCCCAGGTGAGGTCGGGACGGGCGTGGTAACCGCGCGCCAGCTGGACACCCGAGACGTAGAGGTCGCCGACGACACCGATCGGCACCGGTCGCAGCCATGGGTCCAGGACGTAGACCCGCATGCCGGCCACCGGCGTACCGAGGGGGGCCATCGAACGGTTCGCTATCCCCGGCAGGCAACGCGCAGCCGTCACGACTTCCGCCTCGGCCGGGCCGTACCAGTTCACCACCTCGGCATGCGCGAATACCCGCGAAGCGGCGTCGACGGTGCGCTGCGCCAGCGCCTCACCGGCGACGAAGACCCGTCGGATCGACGGCAGTGGGGTACCCGCGGTTGTTTCGACGAGAACCTCGAGCATCGATGGCACGAAGTGCACGGTGCTGACCTGATGGTTCGCAATGATGGTTGCGATGTATCCGGGATCGCGATGTCCATCGGGTTCGGCGACCACGATCTGCGCACCGGTCTGCAACGGCCAGAACAGCTCCCATACGGCGATGTCGAAGGTGATCGGGGTCTTGTGCAGCACGGTGTCGGACGCGTCGTGCGGCCATTGCCGCTGTGCCCACGCCAATTGGCTCACGGTCGCGGCGTGGGTCAGCGCGACGCCCTTGGGGACTCCCGTGGAGCCGGAGGTGAACAGGATGTAGGCGACATTGTCCGGCCGCAGCGGCGTATGACGCTCGGCGTCGGTGATCGGGACATCCGGAAGACCGGCCACGTCGACTCGATCGATGCACGAGATCTCGAACCCACTCGGCAGTGCGTCGCCATCCGCTGAGGTGGTGAGTACCAGCAGCGGCTGCGCCGCGTTCAGCACATCAGCGATGCGGGCGGTCGGATGATCCGGATCGATCGGCAGGAACGCGGCGCCCGCCTTGACTACCGCGTACAGCGCGGTGATGAGGTCGATCGATCGCCGGATGCCCACCGCGACAACAATTTCCGGCCCAGCGCCACGGGCGATGAGCCATCGGGCCAGGCGATTGACGCCGGTGTCGAACTCCCGGTAGGTCATCCTGATGCCGCCCGGAAGACAGATCGCCGGAGCATCCGGGGTTCGGGCGACCTGTTCGTCGACAGCGTCGACCAGCGTCCGGCCGGTCGCTGCGAGGCCCGCGGTGTCGTTCCATCGCCGCAGCACCAGGTGGCGCTCCGCGGCATCGAGCAACTCGATACCGCCGACCGCCGCGTCGGCATCGGTCGCGGCGGCGTCGAGCACACGCACGAATTGTTCCGCGAAGCGCAGCGCTGAGTCATCGTCGAAAAGGTCAGTGGCATACGTCAGCCGCAACGTCATGCCGGTCGGCTCACGGTGAGCGCCGTGTCCCTCCGTGATCATCAGCAGCAGGTCGTAGATCGCGGCGCTGTCCTCCGGATCGAGGCTCTCCACGGTGAGACCCGGAAATTCGACCCGCGCCTGTGCCATGTTCTGATAGGCGAGCATGACCTGGAACAACGGCGTATGCGACGTCGATCGCGCTGGGTTCAGTGCCTCCACCAACTGCTCGAACGGGACGGTGGCATGGTCGAAAGCCTCGGTGGCCGTGCGCCGCACCTGGTTCAGCAGACTGGTGAACGATTGATCCCGCCTGCACCGGCTGCGCATCACCAGGGTGTTGACGAACATCCCGACCAGGTTGTCCAGCGATCGATGGCCGCGGCCGGCATGTGGCACACCGATGGTGATGTCGTCACTGCCGGAAAGTCTCGACAGCAACACGGCCAACGCGGTGTGCACGACCATGAATGTCGTCGCCCCGGCGCGCCGCGCCAGCGCCTCCAACCGGGCATGCAGCTCGCTCGGGATCGTGGCATGGACGACCGCGCCGCGTTGTGTCTGCACGAGCGGCCGTGGCCGGTCGGTCGGCACTTCGATCACATCGGGGATACCCGCGAGTTGTGCTCTCCAGTAGGCGAGGTCGTGGGCCAGGTACGAGTTCGGGTCCTCCGCCGAGCCGAGCACCTCGCGCTGCCAGAGGGCGTAATCAGCGAACTGTACGGACAGCGGCGCCCAGTCCGGCGGATTGCCGCCGGACCGTGCACGGTAGGCGGTGACGATGTCGGCGGCCAGCGGTGCAACCGACGAACCGTCGCAACTGATGTGGTGGACTGCCAGCGCGATCACCCAGGTCTCGTCGGACAGTCGATACAGGGCAACGCGCAGCGGCACGCCCTTCGACACATCGAATCCGGTGCCGAAGAACTCGGTCAATCGGGCCCGCAACTCGTGCTCACCGACCGGTTGCGGCCCGAGATCCCAGTTTCCGACGACGTCGGCCGCGTCGAGCGCGACCTGCGTCGGCGTGCCATCGACCGCTGGATACATGGTGCGCAGACTCTCGTGCCGCTCGATGACGTCACCGACCGCCGCTGCGAGCGCATCGAGATCGACGCTACCGTCGAGCCGCATCGCCAGCGGCACAACATATCCGGGCGAACTCGGATCGAACTGGTTGAGGAACCACATCCGCGCCTGCGCCAGTGACAGCGGGATACGATCCGGGCGCGGGGTGCGAGTTGGCGCGGGCAGGTTCGGCACCGCGCGCAGCTGCCCGATTCGTTCGGACAGCTCTGCGACAGTGGGTGCTTCGAAGATCACCCGCACCGGCACGGTGACGCCTGCGATTTCGCCTATCCGGCTCAGCGCACGCGTTGCGAGAAGCGAGTTTCCGCCGAGGTCGAAGAAGTTGTCGTCCGCGCCGACCTCTGGAAGGTCGAGCAGTTCGCCGACTACCCCGGCGACGGTCTGCTCGATGAGGCCTTGCGGCGCACGGTATCCCGCTTCGTAGCCTCTCACATCCGGTGCCGGCAATGCCCGGTAGTCGACCTTGCCATTGACGGTGAGCGGGACAGCATCGATTCGGACCATCGAGGACGGCACCATGTACGCCGGCAGCCGCTGCAGCAGGAACGCCCGGACCTGCCGGAGGTCCAGTGCCTCCGCGGCAACCAGGTACGCGACCAGTCGCTGTTCGCCGCGCTCGGTGCGCATCTGCACGACGGCCGCGGCAACCTGCCCGTGCGCGACCAACGCGGCTTCGATGTCACCGAGTTCGATGCGGAGACCGCGCACCTTCACCTGGGTGTCGGCACGGCCGACATAACGCAGGTTGCCATCCGAGCCCCAGCGAACCAGATCACCCGTGCGGTACAGCCGGGCACCGCTTGTGCTGCCGAAGGGGTCGGCGATGAAGCTCCCTGCCGTCAGGCCAGGGCGTTCGTGATAGCCGCGAGCCGGCTGGATTCCACCCAGGTACAGCTCTCCGATCACCCCGACAGGAACCTGACGCAGTCGCGAATCGAGCACGCGCACAACCACATTCGCCTCGGGCATGCCGATAGGCACGGTGACGTCGTCGAGCGCGTCGATGCGGTGAGCGGTGACGCTCACCGCCGCCTCCGTCGGCCCGTACAGGTTGTCGATGCGCGCTGGGCTGAGTTGCCGGAAGCGACGGACGGTCTCGGCCGGCAGTGCCTCACCGATGCACAGCACCCGCCGCAGATCAGGGAACTTCCGCGCGCCGGCCGCATCGAGGAATGCCGACAGCGAGGACGGCACGAAGTCCACGGTCGTAATCCGGTGTTCGGCGAGCAGCCCGGCTGCGGTTCCAGGGTCGAGGTGCGCGTCGCGACCAGCGACAACCACCGACGCGCCGCAGGTGAGTGCGGAAAACAGCTCCCAGACCGAGAGATCGAATGTGGTCGGCGTCCGCAACAGCATGATGTCCTCGGCCCCGAGCCCGTAGTGATCCCGCAGCCAGCGAAGTTGGTTGACCACCGCGGCATGCGGTACGGCCACCCCCTTGGGCACGCCGGTCGAGCCGGAGGTGTAGATGACATACGCCAGATCATCCGGGCGCAGCGCCCGGGGCCGATCGGCGTCTGTCAGCGTCGACGTGTCCGCACGCTCGCCATCGAGCTGCTCGAATGTCCACACCGGTACGTTTTCGGGCACATTCGCCCGGTCGACCGGCCGGGTGATGACGGCACTCGGCCTCGCGTCGGCGACGACCGCACGCACCCGGTCGACTGGATGATCCGGATCCAGCGGCAGGTAGGCCCCGCCGGCCGCATGAATTGCGTACAGCGTGGTCAGCAGATCGACACAGCGGCGCATCGCGACAGCGACGACGGTTCCCGGGCCGACTCCGCGTCCGATCAGCACGCGGGCCAGCGAATTCACCCGCGCCGCGAATTCCCCGTAATCGAGCCGGCCGCCCCCCTCGGCGTCGACAACCGCGATCCTGTTCGGGTTCGCGGCAGCCTGCGCGGCGAACAGGGACGCGATCGTTTCGGACGGGGGACTCGTAGCCTCACCGCTCGACCACGCCGCCAGCTCGCGCGCCTCGTTCGCGGTCAGCAGCTCGATATCGCCCACGACACAGGTGGGCTCGGCCACGATCGCCTGCAGCAACAGCAGGTAGCGGTCGAACATCGCAGCGACCGTCGCCTCATCGAAAAGATCTGTCGCATAACTGAATTCGACCGCCATGTCGCCCGGGTCGCCATCCGACGCCGGTGAGTCGACGAGGTTCAGATGCAGGTCGTACTTGGCCACGCTCGGATCGACCATCCGGGCCGAAACCGTCAGGTCCGCGAAATCCACGGTCGGGATCTCGATGTTCTGGAACGAGAATCCAACCTGAGTCAAGGGCGAATGTGCGGTCGAGCGAGGCGGATTCAGCACCTCGACAAGCCGTTCGAACGGAATGTCGGCGGTCTCGAATGCGCCCAGATCGGCGGACCGGACCTGATCGAGCATGTTCAGAAACGACGAGCCAGGGTCGATGCGGGTCCGCAATACCAGTGTATTGACGAACATTCCGATCAGATTGTCCAGTCCGGGCTCGCCGCGGCCGGCGATCGGTGTGCCCACCGCGATGTCGCCGGTTCCCGAAAGCCTCGCCAGCAGCGTGGCGTACGCCGCATGCATCACCATGAAGACCGTCGCGTCGAGTCGCCGGGCCAACGCGATCACATCACGATGGAGGTCTGCGGGAACCACCGTCGATATGGCCGCACCCCGGAACGACTGTTTGGCCGGTCGTGGACGATCGGCCGGCAGGTCGAGCACCTCGGGCAGGTCGGCGAGGGTGGCGCGCCAATACTCGAGCTGGGCGGCGGTCACGCTGTTCGGGTCATTTTCGATACCGAGTAGGTGTTGTTGCCACACAGCGTAATCCGCGTATTGCACGGGCAACGGCGTCCACTGCGGGGACTGGTGTCCGACGCGGGCCTGGTAGGCGGTCGCGAGGTCTGCGGCCAGCGGCGCCAGCGACGACCCGTCGAAGCTGATGTGGTGGACGACGAGAATCAGAGTGTGCTCGTCGGGTGCACTGCGCAGCAGTGTGATCCGAAACGGAACCTCGGAGGTGACATCGAACCCGGCGGTCACCTCCGCGCCGATGCGCGCCTCGACCTCGCTTTCCGGAACCGGCACCGGCGCCAACGAAGGCCGTGCCGTCGCCACCGGCACAATCACCTGATGCGGTCCACTGTCGCTGTCCGGGTAGATGGTTCGCAGAGATTCGTGCCGGTCGATCACATCGGCGATCGCCGCGTGCATGGCGGCCACGTCGAGGTTGCCCGACATGTGGACGACCATCGGAACGTTGTACATCGGCGAGGCGGTATCGAACTGATTGAGGAACCACATGCGCGTCTGCGCGGGCGAGAGCGGGATCCGGTCCGGGCGATCTTGCGGGCCCAGCGGTTCCCGTCCGGCCGCGTCGCTGGTCCGTATGCTCTCCGCCAGCGCGGCGACGGTCGGCGCTTCGAAGAGCGTGCGCAACGAGACATCGGTGTCGAACGCTGCGCTCAGCTGCGCTGCTGCTCTGGTCGCGGACAGCGAGTTGCCGCCCAGATCGAAGAAGCTGTCGAACACACCGACCCGCTCGATTCCCAGCACGGCGGCACACACATCGGCGACCAGCTGCTCGGCCGCGTCGCGCGGTGCGACGTATTCGGTTGTGCCGGTGGCGAAAACCGGCTCGGGCAACGCCAGGCGGTCGATCTTGCCCACTGTCGACAACGGCAGCGTGTCGAGCACCATCACCGTGTCCGGGACCATGTGGGACGGCAGGCGCCGCGCGGCGTAACCGAGCAGATCCGCGGTGTCGACGGCGCCGTTGGCCGACACGACGTAGGCCACCAGTCGCGACCCGCCGGCGGTCGCCGCACCCACCGTCACCGCTGCTGCCACGGCGGGGTGCGCGGCGAGAACGGCCTCGATCTCGCCGAGTTCGATGCGCTGTCCCCGGATCTTGACCTGGAAGTCGGCGCGACCGAGATATTCGAGGGTTTCCTCGGATGTCCACCGGACCAGATCACCGGTGCGGTACATGCGGGTGCCCGGGGGACCGTACGGATCGGCCACGAAGGCGGTGGCTGTCGCGGCCGGTCGCTTCAGGTATCCGCGGGCCAGCTGCACTCCGGAGACATACAGCTGTCCCGATACTCCGACAGGCACCGGCTGCAGGCCCGCGTCCAGCACCACGGCCTCGACGCCACGAATCGGGCCGCCGATGGTGACGCGGTCCCCGGCGCACAGCGGGTCGCTGATCGCCACCATGATCGTGGTCTCGGTGGGTCCGTAACCGTTGAACAGCTGTCGGCCCGGTGCCCATACCGCGACCGTCTCCGCCGACACCGCCTCCCCACCGGCGACCAGCACCCGCAGCGAATCCAGACCGGCCGGCGACATCGTCGCCAGGACACTCGGGGTCAGGAAGGCATGCGATACCCGCTGCTTCCCGATCAATTCCGCCAACTCACGGCCCGCGAACACCTCGGGAGGCGATACCACCAACGCCGCGCCGCTCGCATGAGCCATCAGCAACTCCAGCACAACCGCGTCGAAACCCGGTGCTGCCAACTGCAACACCCGCGACGAACTGTCGACCCGGTAGCGATGCCGCTGCTCGGCAGCGAAATTCGCCAGCCCCGAGTGCGTGACCGCGACACCCTTCGGCACCCCCGTCGACCCCGAGGTGTAGAGCACATAGGCCACGTCCGAGACACGGCAGGACCGCAGCCGGTCTGCATCCGTCACCACGGCCGAGGACCGAGCCGCGACGTGCGCCTGTGCGTCAGGTGCATCGAGCACCAGCCGCTGAACCCAGTCCGGCAGCAGGTCCTGTGACACCTCGACGGTGAGACCCACCCGCACGTCGGCATCGGCCACCATGAGGGCGACGCGGTCGACCGGATTGCGCGGATCCACCGGCACGAACGCCGCGCCCGCCTTGGTCACCGCCCACATCCCGACCACGAACTCCACCGACCGGGCCATCGCCAGCGCGACCTGGTCGCCCGGGCCGACACCCCATGCGATCAATTGCCGGGCAACACGATTCGACTGCTCATCGAGCTCTCCGTACGACATCGTGTGCTCACCCGAAACCACAGCCACCGCATCGGGATCCGCGACCGACAACAACTCCGCCAAGACCCGCGGCGCCACGGCACGGCCCCCCGACGCGGGCACCAACCCGGCCTGCTCGCTCCCCGACAGCACATTCACGCGACCCACCGGCAGGTCGGGACTCGACACCACCGCATCGAGGACCCGATTCAGCCGCACAGCCCATTCCTCGACCGTCTCCCGATCGAACAGATCTGTGGCGTAGTTGATCCGGAGGGAGACATCGCCTCCCGCAGAAGCGTTTTCGGCAACGGTGACGATAACGTCCACCTTCGCCGGTTGCGGCCCCGGATCCAGGATCTCGACCGTGAGTTCGGGCAGCTCCAGCCTTGGACGGTCCAGGTTCTCGAAAACGAGGTACACCTGGCACAGCGGTGCGTGCGCGACCGATCGCCTGGGATCTATTTCATCGACAATCCGTTCGTACGGAAGGTCGCTGTTGGCAAACGCATCGACATCGATGTCCTTGACCCGCCACAGAAACTCGAGGAGCGATTCATCGGAACGCACTTCGGTACGTAGCGGCACCGTATTGACGAACATGCCGACGAGCGGTTCCAGCGCACGCTCCCCTCGGCCCGCGACCGGTGTCCCGATGGTGATATCCCCCGAGCCCGACAGCCGGGCCAGCAGCACCGCCAGCGCGGCATGGATGACCATGAAGGTGGTGACGCCGGACGTGCGGGCCAGATACTGGATCGCAGCAAAGGTTTCGGCTGGGATCACGCTCTCGGCGATATCGCCGCGCATGGATTGGCGAGCAGGACGCGGACGGTCCGCGGGCAGCTCCAGCAACGGCGGCATTCCCGCCAGTTGCGTCACCCAGTAACGCAACTGGCGTGCCGCCAACGACTCGGGGTCGTCCTCGTCGCCGAGCATCTCGCGGCGCCAGATGCTGTAATCGGCGTATTGCACGGTCAGGGGCTGCCAGTCCGGAGTTCTTCCCTGCGACCTTGCTTCATAGGCCGTCGCGATATCGACCGCGAGCGGTGGAAGCGACGAACCGTCACAGCAAATATGGTGCAGACCCACGACCAGGACGTGCCGATGCCGTTCGCTGGACTCGAGCAGCGCGACTCGGATCGGTGGACTTGTTCGGACGTCGAAACCGGTCGAAGTCAGCTCACCGATGCGATGCGCGATATCGGCGCAATCGATCTTCTCCGGTATCAGGCCGACACCGTGCCCGGGTGCCAGAACGACTTGCCTTCCTTCCCCTTTCGTGTCCGGATAGATGGTCCGCAGGGATTCGTGCCGATCGATCACATCCATCAGAGCCAGGCGCAACGCAGTGACATCGAGTCGTCCGGTCAGCTGCACCACCAGCGGAATGTTGTATGCCGTGGAGGCCGGGTCGGCCTGATTGATCAGCCACATCCGGTTCTGCGCCGGCGACAACGGAATCGGCTCGACGCGCGGTTCCGCGCGCAACACGAGTGCTCTGTGGTGGTGTTCGATGTCGATATGCGCGGCGAGTTCGGCGACAGTCGGCTTGCTGAACAGATCGCGGACCGACACAGCGGATCCGGTCAGCTCGGCGATTCTCGCGGCGGCATTGGTCGCGGTGAGCGAATTGCCGCCCAGTTCGAAGAAGTGGTCCAGCACGCCTATTCGCTCGAGGTCCAGCACCTCGGCGAAGATGGCCGCGATCGCCTCCTCGACCGCCGAACTCGGCGCCACATAGGCTGCGGACGAATCGAAGATCGGCTCCGGCAGCGCCCGATAGTCCACCTTGCCGTTCACCGTCAGCGGCAGCTCGGGCACCACCACGACGACGGCCGGCACCATGTACTCCGGCAGTAGCGTCGCGACATACGTGCGGAGAATGTCGCCTGTACAGGCATCTTCACCGGTCGGCACGACATAGGCCACGACCTTGGCCGCCGCCGTGCCAGGGCGATGGACGATGACAACCGCGGCCGAGACCGCGCTATGGGTCGACAAAGCGGTGCGAATTTCATCCAACTCTATGCGAAACCCACGCAGTTGCACCTGCTGATCGGCACGGCCACGGTATTCCAGCTCACCCTTGTGATTCCAGCGTGCCACATCGCCGCTGCGATAGAGCCGCTCGCATGGTCGGCCGAACGGGCTGGCAACAAATCGGGCGGAAGTCAGCGATGACCGGTTGAGATAACCGCGGGCGAGTTGCGTTCCGGCTACGTAGACCTCGCCCCAGGCGCCCAACGGCGTCGGCCGCAATTGTTCATCGAGAACATAGGTGCGCAGACCAGGCAGTGCTGGACCGATCGTGCTCGGGGCGTCCGCCGTCGCGTTGCTCGGTGTCAGACCGAAATAGGTTACGAACACCGTGGTTTCGGTAATGCCATAGCTGTTCGCCAGCACCGGGAGCTCCGGGTTGTGCTCATACCAGTCCGCCAGCACAGCCGGGTCGAGTCGTTCGCCGGAAAGTATGACCAGTCGCAGCGAAAGCTCACCGTCAGGCTCACCCGCATCTATGTACCGCCGGTACGCGGCACCGAACTGCTGGAACGCGAACGGTGTCTGGTTGAAGACGGTCACCTTCTCGCGTGCCGCCAAGCGCACGACATCGTCTGGTGACCGGGTGGTGGGGGTGTCCACGACTACCAGGCGGCCACCACTGGCCAACGCGCCGAAGATCTCCCACACCGAGTAGTCGAACGCGAAGGAGTGGAACAACATCCACACGTCGCCGGGCTGCACGCCGATCTCGGCGCACGCGTTCACCAGGTACGTCGCCACGGCGCGATGGGGGATGGCCACGCCCTTGGGCCGACCGGTCGACCCCGAGGTGTAGATGACGTAGGCGATGTTGTCGGGGCGCAGCGGGCTGGTCCGGTCGGCGTCGGTGACAGGTGTCGCAGCCTCGTCGCCGGCGACCTCGTCGAACAGCACCACGCGGCCCGGGTCTCCGGGCACAAGCTCGCGCATGTCGCCGGTCGTGACTACGGCGATCGGATCGGCGTCGTTCAGCACGTATTCCAGCCGATCGGCCGGATGCGCGATATCCAGCGGCAGGTATCCGGCGCCTGACTTCAGCACGGCCAGCGTGACGATGATGAGATCGGCATCCCGTGGCATCGCGATCGCCACCAGCGAGTCCGGGCCCGCTCCGAGCGCGATGAGGGCGCGTGCGAACCGATTGGAACGCTCGTCCAGCTCCCGATAGGTGAGAGGGGCCCCCTCCGATGTGACGGCAACTGCCGATGGAGTCGCATCGGCCTGTCCCGTCAGCAAATCCACGAGCGTTGCCGTACTCGTTGCCCCGTCGCGGCCGGCCAGCTCCCCGGCGATCTGTGCCTCTTCAGCAGGGTCAACGAGCGGAACCGCGATCAGGGCTGTTTCGACGGGCGCTTCGATCAGTCGTTGCAGGAAGGCGATGAATCGGTGGGCGTGCGCATCGAGTTCATCCTGGCCATAGAGATTCGCGTTGCCGTGCAGTTCGATCAACAGTGGCGCGTCGACCCCGGAACGGTAGAGATTCAGCTGGAGATCGTCCAATGTGCCCGAGGTCAGCGCGCGATAGCGGCCGACAGCAGACCCGAGACGAATTTCGGAGTCGAAGAAGAGGATATTGACGATCGGACCGAACGAGTTCGCAGACGCATCCAGTGCATTCGAATCGCGGCGCAGGTCCTCGAACCGGTAGAGCTGATGCCGCATCGCGGAGACGAGTTCGGACACCGACGCATGGACCAGTTCCTCCACGGTGGTCGTTCTATCCATCGTGAATCGGATCGGCACCATGTTCGCCAACATCGCGGCAGCATTGCGCAAGCCCTTCGTCACGCGCCCACTCACCGGCATCGACAACACCACATCGTTGCCACCGGTCATCCGTGCGAGGAATGCGGCGAAGGCCGCCACGACGACCTGCGCAGGCGATGCTTGCAGGTTGCCGGAGAAACGGTCGAGCAGGTCGGACAACTGCGGCGGAAGCTCGATGCCGGAAACACGATCGACCTTGCTCGGGCGGGCGGTGCGACCGGACAGACTCGTCGGCGTCGGAAGGTCGGCAATCCTGCCGAGCCAGTATTGCCTGTCGTTCTCGAACCGAGAGCTCGTCCGATACGCTTGCTCCGCCTCGATGATGTCGCGCAACGCGTCCGCTTCCCGAGGCGCCGGCGGCCGGCCCTCGAGCAATGCGTTGTAGTGCTCGGCCAGCCGGGTCAACACGTTGAATGCACCGTAGCCATCGATGACGAGATGATGGGCACGCGCGTACCACAGATACCGATCTTCGGCGATTCGGATCAACCGTGTCTCGGCGAGCCGGTCACGGCTCATATCCTCGGCTCTGGCTTCGAAATCATGCCGCATCCATTGCATTGCCGCCGCGAACGGATCACTCTCCCCGCTGACGTCCAGCACAGACTCGTCGTAAGTCATATTGCGATCGACGAATTGATAGGGAACGCCGTCGAACTCGACCACCCGGACGACCAGAGATTCGGATTCGTGGCCGGCAACGTTCACCGCCTCGATGAAGGCTTCGACGTCGATCGGGCCCTCGATCTCGACGTACTGTGCGATGTTCATCGCCTGCCCACCGGGCAGGTTGTCCGCCAGCCACATCCCGTATTGCGCCCTCGATAGCGGAATCAAATCCGCCTGGCGGTCAGCAGGTTCGGTTGACCTCAGATTCATCTGGACCCCTTCACTGGTCGGCCTGTGGAATCCAACTCGGACTCCGCGCCGCAGTGCGACAACGCCCCCGCACCCGTACGTCAACGTTTCTTGGTATCCCAAAGCCTGAAGAGTCGGATATTTCCAACATCTGGCAAAGAACGCGGGCTCACAACATACCCGGCGTACAGCTTTCGAGCCGCGTTCCCGAGCGGCATGCTGCTATGCGGTCACCGACCACGGGAGGGAATGCCGATCAAGTCGCGAAATCCACTACCACCCAGGGAAATCGGTCAGAACAAGGTTCAACGATCTGGCGAGCACGAGCCTAACATGCCTCGATCCGGATCGAGCAACATTGGCACATGGTTCTCGGCCTGGAGCCCGCAACGCGCGGGACTTTCTCCGGGCGGCACACTCGCGCCGAGCCATCCGAACGCCGGTCGGGAGGATCTCAATAGCGGGCATTGTCTCAGCGTTCACGGCACGGGCGGACGTCATCGGCAACACGAGGCGTCGCATCCGGTTTCCTGGCTCCAGCGCGATTACTCTCATAAACAAACGATCATGAGCCGCTCAGACCGCGAATCCGGGATCGGGGTCCATTCCGCCGAATCCGTCTGGCGATTCGGACTCGGTGTCTGGATCAGGGTCGGTGGTTATCGACTGGTGTTCCTCGGCGAAGTCCGGGTCACGATCCTCGCGAGCGGTGTGAGCCTTCTTGTTCTCACCTACGGTGCCATCGCGCTGGGTCATCGTTCCTCCCGATCCACTGGGGGCTATTCGGATTGGGTGCGACAATCGCGCACTGCATCACGTACGCGGTCGAACAACGCCAGCGGCGGCCCGAATACCACATTTGCGGTCGCGGATTCGCCGGCGCGCGGATGCGGACGCGTCGGCGCGACGGCTTCGGCGACACGGACCGCGGGCGCGCTCTTGCCCGGACAGGCTTGCGTGTAATGGAGCGAACTCCTCTTTTTCCTCTCTTTTTCCTCCATCTCGGCGTGTTCGATCACCGATTCGGCGAAGTCGTGGAACTTGGCCGCGAACTGGTCATGCGTGACCCCGAGGTCATAGAGTTCGGCCAGCACGTGTTTGGCTTCGTCCTCTTCGTGAAGACGATCGTCGACGATCCCCCCCGGCGACCTCAGCGCGCCGGACGCCGGATGCACGACCTGTTCCTCAGCGCTCTCGTGCACGGCCAGCAACCGGACGAGATCCTCGAAGAGTTGGCGTTTGACTTCCCCCGAGGCCGTTTCTACCTGGTGCAACAAGTCCTTGATCTGCGTGTGCTGTTGCTGCAGCAATGCGATGACATCATCCTGCTGGGTCGATATATGGCTCACCTCCCAGTTCGAATACCGATCAACGGCTGCGGCCAACGCGGCCCGCTCACGGCCTACCCGGGCACCAGATGACCAAACACCAGTCCCGCCCGTATCAGGCGGTGGCCTCACAGGATGGGGCGGCCGCCGGTGACGGCCAAGCGGGCTCTCGAGATGTAGCTGGCGAGAAGAACGTAGGCCGGCGCTAGCTCGGCGGGCTGCCCGGCGCGGCCCAGTGGCGTGTCGTCACCGAAGGAAGCAACCTTCTCCAGCGGCATGGTCGACGGGATCAACAGAGTCCAAATCGGTCCTGGTGCAACGCTTTTCACGCGAATACCCTTGGGACCCAACAGCTGCGCAAGGCTGGCGCAGAGATTCGCGATCGCGGCCTTCGTTGCCGCGTAGGGAGCCAGAGTGGGGGAGGGCATATCGGAGTTGACCGAGGAGCTCGCGATGATCGATCCGCCCGATTGCATATCCGGCAGAGCCGCTTTGCGCCTCGGCCGCCCGCCGGCCATGACCGACGAACAGATCCGCCAGGCCCGCGCTCTGCTGACCCGCCCCGACGAATCGGGTCCTCGATCGCCCGGCTGCTCGGCGTCTCCCGGTCCACGATCTACAAGTACGTACCCGAGCTGACCCAGGGCAGCCCAGGGCAACTCATCGCCGGAGAGGACCGACTGATGCCCAACGTCAGCAAGTACAACGAGCCGCTGCCGTCTCGCCGAGCAGCCGAGGCGTAGCACTCAGTTCATGTTGCGACCTCGCGCACCGGCTGGGTGTGGGGGTGAGTTGTCCTGACCCTGTTGCCGCAAATCACCAGGTCGAAACCGGATAAAACCGGAAGGGTAACGAACTGTGGATCCCGTTGCCGAAGTGCCAGCGCCGGGGGCTTACTGGATATGCAACGGTTGCCGCAGCAAGATCGGCATCCGTTGCAAGGCAACCCTTTTCATTCATTTTCGGCTTGGAGTCCGACCATGGCACCTGTTCTCACTTCCCTGACACCCGCTTCCGGCCCTGCGACGACTTTCAGCTCTGTGGTGATCACCGGCTCCGGGTTCGCCAATGTCGGCCCCTTGACCGTGCGGTTCGGTACCACGGCAACCACATTCACCATCGACTCCGACACCCAGATCACGGCCATCTCCCCGACGGGGACAGGCACAGTGAACGTCACCGTCAAGGTGGAACTGGACGGCACCAGCAACGGACTGCCCTTCACCTTTGTCTGACGGCGGGTGTGGCTGGGCCGTCGGTGGGCAATTGCCTGCCGACGGACCAATCCGCGTTGCGGTCACGGGTAGGGGCAGTAGAGACCGCGGGTCCGATCGCGACGTGTGCGAGAAACACCGCAGGTCGATGCCCAGATGCCGGGTGACCTCACGCAGCGCGCCTCTAGTGCAGCCGCGAGAGACCAGGCTATCTTTTGAGCCAGCCCACTCCAATACGTCACAGTGACGTATTGATGGGATCCCGCGAGCCTAGGGGAGCGACCCAAAGGAGGTCGCCGAAGCCAAACCCTGGGCCACATCCAGCCAATCCATGCCGAACAGGAAATTTTCCACCAAATGGCATGTAGGCCAGAAATATTCATCCGAGCCAATGTACGCCTGCGCGCGCCAGCGTTTTCGCGCAGGGAAGTACATGCACACAAGGCGCCGCCAAGTCGAGCCGGCAGCGCCACATACACGCGAACACGCAACGCACACAATATCTTTCAAGATCAACACCGCCGCCGTAACAGCGCCGATAATCAACATTATGTCAAGTTGATGGCTCACACCTGTCGGCAGTGACCCGGCCCCATGCCCCCTATCCACAGCCATCGCGGATTCCTCGTATGGATGGGAGTTCGTGCGGATGCCCGGGCCCATTCTGCCGATGAACCCCGGCAAGCCCCTCTTCCGCAGGCTCGGAGCCATAGGGTTTCTGATACCGCTCGGCTTCCTGCTCTTGGTCACCGTCGTACTCCCACTGCTGTGAACCTGACCCTGGAAGGTCGGCGGCCGCCCCCGCGAGGGCGGCCGCGAGCTGGAAGAGATGCCTCTCCCCTACATCGGCGTGATCGCACGGACGACGAGCATGCGCTGGGGGCTCGGGCAGATCAGGTTGTCCCAGGGCAGGGACAGAGATTCGGTGTTGTCGGGCGGGTAGACGCGCAGGGTGCTGGTGCGCAGGGCGGCGCAGTCGTTCACCTGCTTGGGGTAGCTGATGAACTCGAATTGGGCGGCGCCGCCGTTGGCGGACAGGGTGACCTGGGTGGCCTGCGGGGCTTGGGGGCCCTTGTCTCGTTCGGCGGGTTCGCCGACCGGGTCGCCCTGGGGTCCGTTGGTTTGGGAGACGCCCGGGAAGCCTTCGAGGGTGCAGGCGGTGGAGCTCTTGTTGATGAACTTCAGGAACCAGGTGCCGCCGATCTGACCGCCGTGACCCTTGTCCAGGATCAGTTGCGACGTTGTGCATTTCGCGGTGCCGGCGGGGGCCTTGGTGGTGGTGGGGTCCCCGGCCGGGGCTCCGGTCGTCGGGACCGGGGCGTCGGTGGTTCCGGGGGTGCTGCCGCCGGGCTGGTTGGGCTGACCCGGTTGAGTGGGCTCGCCCGGTCGAGTGGGTTGGGCGGTGGGCTGGGTCGTCTGGCCGCCGGGGGCCGTGGTGGGCAGTGGCTTGGGTGTGTCGGACGGGTCGCAGGCGGTGGTGCCGAGAACGACCCCCGCGGCGAGTGCGGCGACAACCAGTGACTTGATTCCCATGAGAAACCTCCAGATGCGAAACCCGACCAAAGACATGCATGGTGCACATCAGAGGGGTCGGAGCGGCCGTTACGGCCCTCCAGGCGACAAATCCGTGGAATCACCTGTGGGTCAACACAGTTCGTCGTAGACTGCCGCGAAAACCCCTGATCCGGGTGCGCTTGGCGAAAGCGTTAACAGCTACCGGAATTCTTTGTGCCCCCAAAAGATGGGGCCGAACGAGGCGCTTCTCCCCCGCCGCGAGGTCAGCGCCCGGATCACCGATCGGCGGGCCCGATGGACCGCCTGGGTCCGAGCGACGCATGGATGTCGTTCGCACTCCCGGGCGGCAACATCGCCTACTGTCTGGAGCAGGTCGCCTGGTCGGCCTCTCCCCGGGAATTCTCCCCACACACACCGAAGCAATACTTGATTGATTCCAGAAAAAGGGGCAGACTTCGTGGTGTGCCCACGCCTACCGATTTCGAGCGCATGTTGCGCGGGGCCGCTCTGCGCGTGACCGCACCGCGGCTCGCGGTACTGACCGCTGTGCACGACCACCCGCACTCCGACACCGATACGATCCTCGGCTTCGTTCGCGAAACCCTGGGCGGCGTGTCCCACCAGGCCGTGTACGACGTGCTCAAAGCCCTGACCACCGCGGGGCTGATCCGCCGAATCCAACCCATGGGATCGGTCGCGCTCTACGAAACGCGCGTCGGTGACAACCACCACCATGTCGTGTGCCGCACCTGCGGCGTCATCGCGGACGTGGACTGCGCCGTCGGCGAGGCCCCCTGCCTCACCGCCTCCGACACCAACGGCTTCGCGCTCGACGAAGCCGAGGTCATCTATTGGGGTTTGTGCCCCGAATGCTCCAAAACCGCTGCCACACAAAACAAGTAGCGGCCACACTCGTGGTCGACAACAAGATCACATCCATGGAAGGACGACACACCGTGCCTGAACACCCGCCCATCGGTGAAGCCAATACCGAACCCGCCGCCGGTGGCTGCCCCGTCTTGCACGACCGGAATTCCGACCCGGCCGAGGGCGGTAACGCCAACCGTCAGTGGTGGCCCAACCAGCTCAACCTGAAGATCCTGCAGAAGAACCCGGCCGTCGCCAACCCCATGGACGAGGGCTTCGACTACGCCGCCGAGTTCAAGACCCTCGACCTGGCCGCCGTCAAGGCCGACATCGTCGAGGTCATGCGCACCTCCCAGGACTGGTGGCCCGCCGACTTCGGTCACTACGGCCCCTTCTTCATCCGCATGTCCTGGCACGCCGCCGGCACCTACCGCGTCCAGGACGGCCGCGGCGGCGCCGGAGCCGGCATGCAGCGCTTCGCGCCCCTGAACTCCTGGCCCGACAACGCCTCCCTCGACAAGGCCCGCCGCCTGCTGTGGCCGGTCAAGAAGAAGTACGGCAAGAAGCTGTCGTGGGCCGACCTCATCGTCTACGCCGGCAACGTCGCCCTCGAGGACATGGGCCTCCCGACCTTCGGCTTCGGCGGCGGCCGCGTCGACCAGTGGGAGCCCGAAGAGGACGTGTACTGGGGGCCGGAGACCGAATGGCTCGGCGACGCCCGCTACACCGGCAAGCGCGACTTGGACAACCCGCTCGCCGCAGTCCAGATGGGTCTGATCTACGTCAACCCCGAAGGCCCCAACGCCAACCCGGACCCGATGGCCGCCGCAGTCGACATCCGCGAGACCTTCGCCCGCATGGCGATGAACGACGAGGAGACCGCCGCACTGATCGTCGGCGGCCACACCTTCGGCAAGACCCACGGCGCGGGCCCCGCCGACAGCGTCGGCGCCGAGCCCGAAGCCGCACCGCTCGAGGAGCAAGGCCTGGGCTGGGTGTCCAGCTACGGCACCGGCGTCGGCAAGGACGCCATCACCTCCGGCATCGAGGTCACCTGGACCCCCACCCCGACCAAGTGGGACAACACCTTCCTCGAGACGCTCTACGGTTACGAGTGGGAACTGTCGGCCTCCCCCGCCGGTGCCCACCAGTGGGTCGCCAAGAACGCCGAAGCGATCATCCCCGACGCCTTCGACGGCCCGGCCAAGCTGCCGACGATGCTCACCACTGACCTGTCGCTGCGCATCGACCCGGTCTACGAGCAGATCACCCGCCGCTGGCTCGAGCACCCCGAAGAGCTCGCCGACGCCTTCGCCAAGGCCTGGTACAAGCTCATCCACCGCGACATGGGCCCCAAGGTCCGCTACCTCGGCCCCGAGGTGCCCGAGGAGACCCTGCTGTGGCAGGACCCGATCCCGGCCGTCGACCACGAGCTCATCTCCGACGCCGACGCCAAGGCTCTCAAGGCCAAGATCCTCGACTCGGGCCTGACCGTGGCGCAGCTGGTCTCCACCGCGTGGGCCGCGGCCTCGTCCTACCGCGGCTCGGACATGCGCGGTGGCGTCAACGGCGGCCGCATCCGCCTGCAGCCGCAGGCCGGCTGGGAGGTCAACCAGCCCGACGAGCTCGCCCAGGTGATCCGGGTCCTCGAAGGCATCCAGGCCGACTTCGGCAAGCCGGTCTCCTTCGCCGACCTGGTCGTGCTGGCCGGTAACGCCGGCGTCGAGAAGGCCGCCGAGGCAGCCGGTTTCGCCGTCGAGGTGCCGTTCCACGCGGGCCGCACCGACGCCACCCAGGAGCAGACCGACGTGGAGTCGTTCGCGATGCTCGAGACCGCCGCCGACGGCTTCCGCAACTACGTCGGCAAGGGCACCCGCGTCCCCGCGGAGTACCTGCTGCTCGACAAGGCCAACCTGCTGACCCTGTCCGCGCCCGAGATGACCGTCCTCGTCGGCGGCCTGCGCGTGCTCGGCGCCAACTACCAGGGTTCGCAGCTGGGTGTGTTCACCGACAAGCCCGGTGTGCTGAGCACCGACTTCTTCGTGAACCTGCTCGACATGTCCACCAAGTGGGCTCCGGCCGACTCCGAGGACAGCAGCTACGTCGGCACCGACCGCGCCACCGGCAAGACCGTGTGGACCGCCTCCCGCGTCGACCTCGTCTTCGGCTCCAACTCGCAGCTGCGGGCCCTGGCCGAGGTGTACGCCGAGGACGACTCCAAGGAGAAGTTCGTCAAGGACTTCGTCGCGGCCTGGACGAAGGTCATGGAACTGGACCGCTTCGACCTCGCCTGAGGTTGATCCGGCCGGTGTGACCGGTTGAGACGATGCCCCCGAACCCGTTCGGTTCGGGGGCATCGCGCGTCTCGGGGATCGGTCAGTCGACGATCCGGGTGCGGACGCGGCCGATGAAACGGCGCGCGACATCGGTGCCCTCGTGGTTGTAGGCGTTCATCAGGTCGGTGAGTTCATCGACCAGCACCCGCAAGGCCGGGGAGTCGACACCGTCGGCGTCGGTGGCCCACCCGCGGGGAATGGCGCCGACCGTGATCAGAATGCCCGCCTCGGCGGGGGCTTCCACCGAGTAGGTGAGCAGGTCCGGAGCATCATGTACCGCGCTCAGCACGGCGATGTCCTCGGCGATCATCTCCGCGATGCGCGACAGGCTCGCGTGCCGCCCCGGACGCGCGTGGCGCACACCGTAACTGCGCTCCCCCGGCCGCGCGGCCGACCGACTGGTTTTGGCCAGTATCCGATCGAGCATGCGTTGCGCGGCCGCGCGTTCGGCCGCCCCGGTGCGCGGATGCTCGATCAGACTGCGCAGCCGCTGGATTCGGCCGATCGTTCCCGTGGGCATGCCCTCCCCTTTCGCCGTAGCACCTTGATCATGCCAGCGCCCTGCTCTGTCGTGGCCGGGGTTGTCGGCCACGACTTTTCGAGTGGACAGTGATGCATACGCATGTCCGCATGCGACTATAGGTCTTTTGCCGACATATCGGTGACATAAAAGTGAAACCTGTTCTATTGTGGTTGAGTGGATGTCACATACGAGAACACCCGACGCGAAATCGCCACGGACAAAGGCGTTCTGCGCTACCACGAAGCCGGGGACGGCCCTCCCCTACTGCTGCTCCACGGATCCGGGATCGGCGTCAACGGGTGGCGGAACTTCCGCAACAACCTGGGCTTCTATGCCGACCACTTCCATTGCTACGTCCTGGAGTTCCCCGGATTCGGCGTCAGTGACCCGGTCCCCGGACACCCCGTGCTCACCGCCGTCGACTCCGTCATCCGGTTCATGGACGCTCTCGGACTCGACTCCGCGGCCATGATCGGCAACTCCATGGGCGGCGTCGTCGCCTTCAATGTCGCCATGGCACACCCGCAGCGGGTCGAGAAGATCATCGCCATCGGCGGGGTCGGGCAGAGCCTGCTCGCCATGACCCCCAGCGAAGGCACCCGGCTGCTGTCCGAATTCGCCGACGCACCCTCACGCGAGGGCCTCATGCGGTGGCTGCGCTGCATGATCTACGACCCCAAGATGATCACCGACGACCTCGTCGAGGAACGCTGGGCCGCCGCCACCGATCCCGCCGCGCAGGCCAGCCTCAAAGCCATGTACGGGTCGGAAGCGCTTGCGCTGCAACAGCAGTTCCTGGAGAACTCCCCCACCCCGCCCTACTGGTCCATGCTGCACAAGATCAAGAGCCCGGTCCTCATGACCTGGGGCGGCGACGACCGCCAATGCCCCACCGACATGGCCCTCATCCCGCTACGGCAGATCCCCAACGCCGAACTGCACATCTTCCCCCAATGCGGGCACTGGGTGATGTACGAGGCCAAGGAAGCCTTCGAACGCGTCACCCTCGAATTCCTGCATCGCTGAGCAGGACCACCGGGTGGGCCGCGACCAGCCCACCCGGACCACGCTCAGCGACCGCCGAACACCGTGGCGTGACACGAGGTGAGCAACGCCGCCAGCTCGTCCCCCTGCTTGTCGTCCAGCACCGCGAACGCGGGCGCGATCAGATCCTCGGTGATCTGCTCGGCCTGCATCCAGCGGCCCTTCAACTCCGCGGTGATCTCGTCGAACGGCTCCGGCCAGCCGAAATTGCGCGCCTGATCCGGGCCCGGCTTCAACGGCGACCCCGCGATCAGCACCGCCTGCAACGGCGTCAGACCACTACCCAGCACACCGATCAGATGCAGGCCGCCGCGCAGCTCCCGCAGAATGTGGATCAGCTGCAGCACCAGGCCCGGCGCGTCCTCCGCCAGCGGCAGCGCCCGCCAGCCCGCGAACAACGGCACACCGACCGGATTCGCGGCGGCCACCACCGGCAGCAGGAGCTCCGCCAACCGGCCCGAATCGTCGAAGTCCGCCAGTTTGCGGCGGCCGAAGTCCTGGCACGCCGTCAAATAGCCGGTCGCGCCCGCCTCCGCCGACATCCCCGCGGTCGACTCCCACGCCTGCCGGATGGCATCGGGACGGAAGAAACCGAACGCCGCGGTCACCACATCCGCGTCCACGTCACCCAGCACGCCGCCACGGCCACGCGTATAGCCCGGCAGGAAGCCGGGGACACCGGTGCTCTCGGCGAAGGATCGGGCCTCCCGGGAGAACATGAATCCCCCGCCGATCTGCTGAATCTGATCCTTCACCGCGGACGCTACCGACATGTCCGATCCTCTCTGAACGGAAAGCGCAATCGATCCGAGACTATTGGAGGCCCGCCACCCCATGCACCCGGGTCACCCGAAAGCGATCCGGAACACACCCCGAAAACCAAACCGGCTGCCCTGAAAAGGGTTTCGAACCCGTACGTTAACCTTCAAGTGGTGCTAGGACATTCACATGCGACCAGCGGCGCGCTCGCCTGGTCGGCGGCTGCCGCGGCGCTGCCGCTCACCGTCTTGACCTATCCCGCAGTGCAATCCGGGGCCATCGGCTCCGTCGATCTGGTGATGGGCACCTTCCTCACCGCGGGCGCGGCGCTGCTCCCCGACGCCGACCACCCCTCGGGAACCATTTCCCATGTGCTCGGGCCGGTCTCGCACTACGCGTGCAAGTTCATCTCGTGGATCTCCGGCGGGCACCGCCACGGCACCCACTCCTTCGCCTTCGTCGCCGCCGTCACCTACGGCACCTGGGCCGGGGAACACCTGCTCGGCCGCAACTTCACCCTCGCCCTCGTGTTCTTCCTGCTCGCCCTCGCGGTCAAGGCACTGGGCCTGGCCCCCAGCGGCGACGGCCTCAAATCCTGGGGCACCGTCGTCATCCTCGCCGTCTGCGGCACCTTCGCCATCGACCACTGGATCAGCGACAAACCGCTCTGGCTGCCGTTCTCCGTCGGCCTCGGCGCCCTCGCCCACCTCATCGGCGACTGCCTCACCGACCGCGGCTGCCGGCTGCTGTGGCCGCTCAAACTCCGCACCCGCGTCCCGATCATCGACCGCACCGGCAACAAGGTCGAAACCATGGTGCTGGTACCGCTGTTCGCCCTCGCCACCCTCGCCCTGCTCTGGTACACGATCACCCACCAGCCCTGACCCCGGCTCGTATGATCACGAAGACCACCGCAGCGGCCAGAACGGAGTCGGGCATGAGCGATCGCGAAGAACTGAGCTGGGAACTGTTCGGAAACGCCGGCCGGGAACTGGCCCAGCTCATCGCCGACGACGGCTTCGAACCCGACCTCATCCTCTCCATCGCCCGCGGCGGGCTCTTCGTCGCCGGCTCCCTCGGCTACGCCCTCGACGTCAAGAACCTCCACGTCATGAACGTCGAGTTCTACACCGGCGTCGACCAGCGCCTGGACCTGCCGGTCATGCTGCCGCCCGTGCCCAGCGCCGTCGACCTGACCGGCGCCACCGTGCTGGTCGCCGACGACGTCGCCGACACCGGCAAGACGCTGAAACTGGTGCGCGACTTCTGCTCCGACCACGTCGCCGAGGTCCGCTGCGCGGTCATCTACCAGAAGCCGCATTCCGAAGTGGACTGCGAATACGTGTGGAAACGCACCGACAAATGGATCAACTTCCCCTGGTCGGTGCAGCCGCCGGTGGTGGAACGCAAACACCGCGTCCTGGACGCCTGAGCCAAACCCTGTACGCGGCAAAGACAACGGCCCGGAACCACCAGGTTCCGGGCCGTTCGTTGAATTGTCGCGAGTAGGTCAGACCAGCTCGGCGGACAGGATGGTGATGGCCTCGACCGGCACATCCTGGTGGCCGGACTTGTTACCGGTCTGCACACCCTCGATGGCGTCCACGACGGCCTCGCCGTCGACGACCTTGCCGAACACCGCGTACCCGAAGCCGTCCTGGCCCGGGTAGTTCAGGAAACCGTTGTTGCTGGTGTTGATGAAGAACTGCGCGCTGGCCGAATGCGGGGCCGAGGTGCGCGCCATGGCGACGGTGTACTTGTCGTTCTTGAGACCGTTCGCGGCCTCGTTCTCGACCGTCTGCGGGGCCGGCTTCTGCTGCATGTTCGCAGTCAGGCCGCCACCCTGAATCATGAAGTTCGGGATCACGCGGTGGAACACGGTGTCCGCGTAGTGGCCCGACTTCACGTAGTCGACGAAGTTGGCAACGGTCTTCGGTGCCTTGGCGTCGTCCAGTTCCAGGGTGATGTCCCCGGCGGAGGTCTTCAGGAGCACTTTGGTCATGTTGCCCATCGTATGGGAGCGCCCAATCCAGCGACCGAGCGGCACCGAATACCCGCTCCCCTCTTCGAGGTTCATTGGTGATGGGTGTGGTCAGGAAGGTGTGTGCGGTCGTGAGTGCCGGAGATTGTTCGAAACGGAGTCACATGTTTAGATGCGCATAGTTCCATTTCCTAATGGTCGATTCGGATGGCCCCGGCGAGCCCGGGACCCAACCTCAGGCTTCGTACAGTTCGAGCGGCAGTCCGTCGGGATCGACGAAGAACGCGAACCGCTTCCCCGTGTACTCGTCGACCCGCTCCTCCTCCACGACCACTCCCCTCCCCCGTAGCTCGGCCAGGGCCTCCCCCACATTCGGCACCACGAACGCCAGGTGCCGCAGGCCGGCCGCCTCGGGCCGCGAGGGGCGTGGCGGCGGCTCCGGAAACGAGAACAGCTCCAGCTGCCCGCCGTCGGGCAGGGCGAGATCCAGCTTGTACGAGCGCCTTTCGGCCCGATAGTTCTCGGCGAGGACCCGCAGGCCGAGGATTTCGGTGTAGAAGGACTTCGACTTCTCGTAATCCGACGCGATGATCGCAACGTGGTGAATTCGCAGCAGCCGCATCTCGGCAACGCTAACGCACACCATTTCGCAGGGCGGGGATGGCGAGGTCGAGGAATTCGCGGACGAGTGTGCCGGGGTCGGCGGCGACGGCCAGGCAGGTTTCGGAGCCGGGGGCGTCGGTGACGGGGCGGTGGACGAGGTCGGGGCGGACGTAGGCGCGGGCGACGCTGCGGGGCACGATGAGGAGGCCGTGGCCGGAGGCTATGAGTTCGAATTTCTCCTCGAGGGAGGGGGTTCGGCGGGCCGCGAGGTCGAGCATGCGTTCGCTGTCGAGGTCGGCGAGGGTGAGTTCGGGGCGGGCGGCGAGGGGGTGGGCGGCGGGGAGGCAGGCCACGCCGGGGTCGTGGCCGATGGGGATGACGCGGAGGCCGGTTTCGTCGAAAGGCCGCCGGAGGTAGGCGATCTGGGCGCGGCCGTCGCGCAGGGGTGCGTCGCGTTCCCACCAGCGGGCGGGGACGACGTCGGTTTCGACGTCGGGGTGGCGGGTGGAGAATTCGCGGAGGATCTCGGAGACGTGGAGCCCGACGGAGAAGGCGACGACCAGGCGGCGGACGCCGCGGTCGGCGTTGTGGACGCGGCGGACGGCGGCGTCGACGGCGGCGAGGATGCCTTGTGCTTCCTCGTAGAGCTGGTGTCCGGCGGCGGTGAGTTCGACGGTGCGGGTGGTGCGGAGGAGCAGGGTGCAGTCGAGTTCGCGTTCGAAGGCTTTGATCTGGCGGCTGAGGACGGGTTGGGCGATGTAGAGCTGTTGCGCGGCGCGGCCGAAGTTGCGGTGCTCGGCTACGGCGGCGAAGTAGCGGAGCTTGCGCAGGTCCAGATCCATACCCTCACGGTATCAATTGCTGGAAAGGGTCTTGGACGTCGCGACGGCTCGTCACCAGACTCGAAGCATGATCGTTCTTACCGCTCCCACCGGGCATATCGGTGGCCAGTTGTTGCAGATGCTCCTCGAAACCTCTACTCGCACCGACGAATTGCGTGTCGTCGTGCGTGATCCGGCGAAGTTGCCGGAGTCGGTCCGGTCCCGGGTCGATGTCGTCGCCGGGTCGCACGGCGATCCGGATGTGGTGGATCGGGCGTTCGCCGGTGCGGACGCGGTCTTCTGGCTGGTTCCGCCGGATCCCGCCGGGGCGAGTTTGGATGCCGCGTTCTCCGGGTTCACCCAGGCGGCGGCGAAGGCGTTCACCGCGCACGGGGTCGGGCATGTGGTGGGTGTGTCCGCGCTCGGGCGCGGTACGGCGGTCGCGGATCGTGCCGGGCATGTGACGGCGTCGCTGGCGATGGACAACCTCATCGCGGGTTCGGGTGTGGCGTATCGGGCGCTGGCCAACCCGTCGTTCATGGACAACCTGGTGTGGCAGGCGAACTCGATCCGCGAGGACGGGGTGTTCACGGGCACGGTGCCGGCCGATCGCAAGGCCGCGACGGTGGCGACGCGTGATATCGCCGCGGCGGCCGCGCGTCTGCTGCTGGACCGTTCCTGGTCGGGCGCCGGGGAGGCGGCGTTGCTGGGGCCGGAGGATCTGTCGCCGAACGACATGGCGCGCATCGTGTCCGAGGTGCTCGGCCGGCCGGTGCGGTACGAGCGTCTGTCTCTGGAGCGGGCTCACGCCGCGCAGATCGCGCGTGGGGTGAGTGATGTGATGGCGACCGCGTTCGTCGACATGATGCGAGCCAAGAACGAGGGTCTCGACGATGGTGTGCCGCGCGCGGCGGCGGCCGCGAGCCCGACGACGTTCCGCGCGTGGTGCGAGCAGGTCCTGGCTCCCGCGGTTGGCGCCTGAGCGATCCGTGAGGGCGAGACCACTGGCCTGTGAAGGCGAGTCCGCTCGCCCACACGCGAGGAGGCCACTGCCCCAGCGAGGGCGGAGACGCTAATTCGCGAGGGCGGAGGCCGCGGCGGCGAGCAGCATCCCGCGGTAGGACCCGCCGAAGAGCACCACGTGCACCAGCAGGGGATGCAGCTGGTGCAGTGGGACCCGTTGCCGCCATCCCGAACTCAGGGGCGTGGCGGCCTGGTAGGCGCCGAGGATGCGGTCGAGGTAGGGCGCGCCGAACAGTGCCAGCATGGCCAGGTCGGTCTCCCGGTGTCCGCCGTGTGCGGCCGGGTCGATGAGGAGTGCGCGGCCGCCGGACCAGAGGATGTTGCCGGACCAGAGGTCTCCGTGCAGGCGGGCGGGTGGTTCGGGTGGTCCGGCGAGGTCGGTGATGCGGTCGATGACGCGTTCGACCAGTCGGACGCCGTCGCGGCCGAGTTCGGGTGCGGCGGCGGGGAGGTAGGGGGCGAGGCGGTGTTCGGCGTACCAGGTTCCCCACTCCCCCGTGCCGAGCGTGTTGTCCAGGGGCAGGGTGGCGATGTATCCGGGCCAGGGTGCGCCGAAGGTGTCGGGGTGGGTGGCGTGCAGGGTGGCGAGGTCGTGTCCGAGGTGTTCGGCGGCTGCCGGGTCCGCGGGTTGTGGTGGCTGCCAGGGCAGGACGAGCATGCGTTCGTCGGCGGCGACGACGGATGGGACGAGGTCCGGGTGGCCGGTCGCGAGCCAGCGCAGTCCGGCGGCTTCGGCGGTCAGGACTCCGTCGATGTCCGGGTCATTGTCGTCGACGGCTTTGACGAACAGTTCTCGTCCGTCGGTCATGTCGGCGCGGTGGAGGGCCCAGGCGTGGCTGTGGCCGAGGGGGTGCAGGTGCGCGACGGGGGTGCCGGTGAGGTGGGCGAGGTGCGCGGGCACGTCCATGGATCCTCATTGTGCGGTATCGGACCCCGCGTGCGGACCGACTAGTCGGATGGAGTGAGTCGTTCCCGGAGCAGGGCCGCGGTGGC
This sequence comes from Nocardia sp. CA-145437, assembly GCF_050956485.1. Taxonomy (NCBI): domain Bacteria; kingdom Bacillati; phylum Actinomycetota; class Actinomycetes; order Mycobacteriales; family Nocardiaceae; genus Nocardia; species Nocardia sp. CA-145437. The sequence goes on from NZ_CP191204.1 coordinate 3,939,385, forward strand.
GGCGTCGGCGGGCAGGAACGCTTCGATCGCCAGCTCGGCGACGGTCACGTTCATGGGTGTGCCGAAAACCGTGGTGGCGCTGAGGAAGGCGAGTTCGTGTCGGTCGAGCCGCATCCGCAGCGGCACCACGGCCTGGTCGGGTTCGGGCAGGCCGGGACCGTCCTCGCCGCCGGGGTAGGTGCGCATTTCGTCGAGCAGGTCGGTGAGCTCGGGTGATCCGGTGACGTCGATCTGGCGTTGCAGCCGTTCGAACAGGTGCCCGCGCCATTCGGCGAGGTTGATGATGCTGCCCGCGAGGCCGTCGGGGTGCAGGGTCAGTCGCAGCGCGTTGACCGGCGGGCGCAGCAGGGCGGGGTCGAGTCCGTCGAGGAACAGGGCGATCCCGGCATTGGCGTCGATCATGGTCCAGGCGGCGTCGATGGCGAGGGCGGGGTGGGGTTCGAGGCCGGTGAGGATCTGGCGGACGGCGTCGCGGATGGGGCGCATGGCGGGGGTGTCGAGTTCGGGTTCGGCGTACACGGGGGCGTATCCGGCGGCGAGCAGCATCCGGTTGCGTTCGCGCAGCGGGATGTCGAGTTCGTCGGACAGGTGCAGCAGCATGTGACGGCTGGGGGTGGCGCGGCCGGTTTCGATGAAGCTCAGGTGCCGGGTGGAGGTGTCCGCGCGGCCGGCGAGTTCGAGCTGGCTGAGCCGGCGCGCGGTGCGCCAGTGTCGCAGCAGGTCGCCGGCGGTGGGTGTCGCCATCCTCTGATCCTACGAACGATCAACCACGCCAAGCCATTACCCCGCAGGTAAGGCTCACAGTTCGCGGATGACGCGGGCCGGGTTGCCGGCGGCGAACACCTGGGCGGGCAGGTCGCGGGTGACGATGCTGCCCGCGCCGACCACGGTGTTCGCGCCGATGCTCACCCCCGGGCACACGATGACGCCGCCGCCGAGCCAGACGTTGTCGCCGATGCTGATGGGTGCGGCGGTCTCCCAGCGGGCGCGGCGCAGTTCGTGGTCGCCCATCGGGTGCAGGGCGGTGAGCAGTTGGGCGCGCGGGCCGATGGAGACGTCGTCGCCGATGGTGACCGGGGCGCAGTCGAGGATGATGGCGTCGTAGTTGAGGAAGCTGTTGCGGCCCAGCCGGATCAGGTGGCCGTAGTCGCATTGGAAGCGCGGCATGATCCAGGAGCCCTCGCCGATGGCGCCGAGCAGTTGTTCCAGCACGGCGCGCCGTTGGGTGTCCTCGCCCGCGCGCGTGGCGTTGAAGGTGTCGAGCAGTTCTTGGCAGCGGCGGCGTTCGGCGACGAGTTCGGGGTCGTTGTCGCGGTAGAGCTCACCGGCGAGCATGCGGTCCTTGTGTTCACCCACGCTCCCATCCTGTCTGGTATCACCGGAAGAGTGAAAATTGGCTTCTCGCTTCCACAGTTCGGTGCCCAGGCCCGTGAGGGCGCGCGGATCGCGCAGTACGCGGCCGCGTTGGAGGAGGCGGGAGCCGACAGTCTGTGGGTGGGTGACCGGCTCATCGCGGCCACCAACCCGTCGGTCGGGTACGGCGGGACCGACCGGATTCCCGACGAGTTCAACGCGGTGCTGGATCCGTTCCTGGTGCTGGGGATCGCGGCGGCGGTCACCGAGCGGGTGCGGTTGGGCGCGAATGTGCTGATCGCGCCGATGTATCGGCCCGCGCTGCTGGCGCGGTCGCTGACCACGATCGACGTGGTGAGCCAGGGGCGGCTGATTCCGGGGTTCGGGATCGGGTGGTCGCCGGAGGAGTACGCGGCCGCGGGCGTGCCGTTCGCGCAGCGCGGGGCCCGGCTGGACGAGACCCTCGACGCGCTCGAGGCCATCTGGTCCAGCGACCCGGCCGGGTACGAGGGCCGGTTCGTGTCGGTGCCCGAGCATCGCAGCGAGTTGAAGCCGGTGCGGCGGCCTCCGATTCACCTGGGCGCGTTCAACCCGGCGGCGCTGGCCCGCATCGGGCGGCGTGGGGACGGGTGGCTGCCGGTGGTGCCGGTGCCGGGCCCGCCCGGGTGGGGCAAGCAGCTGCTGGCCTTGCGGGGGTTCATCGACGACGCGGCGGTCGCGGCGGGTCGTGATCCCGCCGCCATCGGGACGGTGCTGCGGGTGAATGTGGCCGCGGGCACCGACCTCGAACAGGTGGCGCGGACCGTCGAAACGGTCGCGGCCGACACCGGATTCGACGATTTCTTCATCGACCTGCTCTACGTCACCGACTCCGTCGACGGCATGCGGGACGCGGCATTGCGGCTGTTGGAGCGGCTGAACGGCTGAGCGGTGTGGCATCGGTCCGGCGCGGGCGGACGGCCCGGTACCGTCGAATCGGACGAAGCTCTCTCCAAGAGCCACGGAAGGGTGGCCGTACATGACAGAGCCCGAGACCGTCGACGACTACCTGGCCGCCCAGCCCGCCCCGGCCCGCGCCGCCCTCGAGAAGATTCGCGCCACCATCCACGCCGCCCTGCCCGACGCCTCGGAGACCATCAGCTACCAGATCCCCGCGGTCCGGGTGAACGGCAAGGCCGTCATGTATTTCGCGGGCTGGGCAACCTTCGTGTCGGTGTATCCGGTGCCCACCGGCGACGACGGGTTCCAGCAGGCGATCGCGCCCTACCTGAAGGGCAAGGGGACGTTGAAGTTCCCGCTGCGCGACCCCATACCCTACGACCTCATCGGCGATGTCGCGGTCCGGCTGGCCGCGCAGCGCGGAGGCCACTGACCACGGGATGGGCGTAACCGGCCGTCACCGGGCATACTCGATCCCGTTGTGCCGCAGGGCCGCCGGGCGACCGCCCGGGAACGGGGCCCGGGTTCGTGTCGAAGGGAGTCCCGGCCGGTGCGGTTGCGGGCGAATCCGGTCGTTCTGGCCGGAGTCATCGGGGTCGGAATGCCGGTACTCGCCGCGGGGGTGATCGCGGGGCTCACCATGGACGACGGTGACAGCGGGCCGGATTCGGCGACCGGAGCCACGGCCGCACCGGACGCGGCCGCGACTCCTCGTCCCACCCCGGCCGCGACCCCCGCGGCCACGTTCGCCGCCGACCCGGATCCGGTGGGCTTCCAACCCGATTCGATCAACTTCGTCTCCGTGGACGAGGGCTGGGTGCTGGGCCGCAGCTATCCGTGCCCGGCCCTGCTGTGCCAGTCGTTGCGGCACACCACCGATGGCGGGCGCACCTGGCGGGAGGCGCCGCTCCCGGCCCCGCTGCGCGACGCCGGGCACCACGGTGGATGGGTGAAGTTCGCCGACGCCCGCAATGGCTGGATCGGGACCCGCGACGCACTGTTCGCCACCCACGACGGCGGAACCACCTGGCGCGAGACCGATATCGACATCAAGACGGCGGAACCGGCATGGTCGCTCACCGTGTCCGAGGACACCGTCTGGGTGGCGGCCGCGCGGGCCGACGAGCGGACCGCGTTGTTCACCAGCCCGATCACCCGCGACGCGTGGACCGGGCCCGTCGAGGTCGCGGTGCCCGGCGCCGGCGGCCCCTACCCGGTCCCCGAGGTGTCGGCGACCGGAAGCCGTGCCTGGATGGTGGTCACCGGGCGCGGCAGGAGCGGCGCCCGCATGGTCGACGGCACGTGGACGCCGTGGCAGCTGCCGTGCGGCGGCAACGGGCCCGCCGACTGGCACGCGGTCTCGGAGAAGCGGCTCGTGGCGCTGTGCGGTCTCCCGGCGTCCGGCGACGGCGGCGCCACCCGTGTGGTGACCTCGGTCGACGGTGGCGTCACGTTCACCGAGACCGGGCAGCTGTCCCCGTCACGGCCGGCCAAGGCCGTGTTGCTGGCCGCCGATGCCACCCATCTGGTCGCCGCTGTCGACGAACGGCTGCTGACATCCATCGACGGCGGCGAGACCTGGACCACCGCCTACACCGCGCCCGACCGCGGCTGGCAGCCATTGTCGGGTGAGTTCGTCACCGAGACAACGGGTTTCGTGGTGCTGGGCCACCCCGGAAGCGGACCGGTGCCCACCATGATGCTCGCCACCCGCGACGCGGGTCAGAGCTGGACACCGGTCAGCTTCGGCTGATCAGCGGGTCGCGCTCGCGCGCGAGTAGTTCCAGCCCTGCCAGGAGTCGTCCGTCAGGCGTTCGCGGATGGCGTTCGCGACGGCTGTGCGCTGGGGGTCGGGCAGCCGGTCGGTGGCGGGCAGCGCGTCCGGGGACAGGTTCGACAGGTAGTCGGTGTCGAGGGACTTGCCCGACTGCCAGCGCGCGATATTGCGGTCGGCGACGAAACCTTCCGGGTTCAGGACCGACAAGGCGAGCAGGGTCGTCAGGGCGGCGCCGACGGCCAGGCGCGGCACCCAGTGCCGGCGCAGAAGTACCAGGCTGGCCACCAGCAGCAGGTACACCAGCGCGATCCAGCCCTCGAACACCTCCACCAGCAGTCGCAGCAGGGTGAAGCCGTAGGCCTGCTGATAGGTCCACATGCGGTGCAGCGCCGACGCCACGATCACCAGCGCCAGACCGATCACCACGGCGATCGCGATGCGCAGCCAGCGGCGCTCGGCGGCGCCGTCCTGCGCGGCGAAACGCAGCACGACCCCGATCACCGCGAGAGTCAGCAGGCTCACGATCGACAACTGCCAGAAGCCGCTGCGCGCGTACTCGGCGTAGGTGAGGCTCGCGGTGCGCTGCACGTAGCCGTCGCCACCGAACAGCACCGCCACCTGGGTGGCGACGAACGCCGCGAACACGATCGTCAACGCGCCCACCGGGATTCCCCACTCCAGCGGCGAGAACCGGTGCCCGCCCCGGCTCCCGCCGGAGAACGAGTCATCGTCCGCCGCGGCCGGGGGCGGACCGGCCAGCAGGTACAACGCCCCGGCCACCCCGGACCCGGCGACCACGAACACCGCCACCCATCGCAGCACCGCCGGGACGTCGACGGCCGGGATCAGCCCGTCCACCAGACCCGCGAACACCGCGTCGGCCCCCGCCAGCAACGGCACCATGATGAGCAGCAGCGCCGCCGCCGCACCGATCGACCACCACACCCGCTGCGTGCCCGTGCCCGCCCGCTCCCGGGTGCGAGTCATGGCCCGATACAGCCACGGCCACGAATTCAGCCCCGCGAACGGCACCGCGAGCACGTCGAACCACATGCCGTACGCCGAACGCGGCACCACCGCCAGCGACCCGGCCACCGCCGCACCCGCCAGGCACAGCACGAAAAGCCACGGCGCGGCCCGGAAGGCACCCACCGACAGCAGCGCCAACGCCACACCGGTCCACCAGACACGACTCCAGGGCACCTCCGCGAGACCGGCGGGCAGCAGGCCGGCGATACCCGCGACAGGACGACCCGTCCCGGCCGACGAATGCGTTTCGGCCGCTGCCTGATCGGTGCCGGATGCGGCGACTGCGTGCGCCGCGGCCGCATCGTCGCGATCGGCGCCACCGGAGCGACGGGCATCCTCGTCGCGTGCGGCGTCAGCGCCGACACCGTGACCGTCAACGCTGCCCCCGACGCCATCGCGGGCCGGGCTGCCGGCGCGGGATGCGCTGTCACTGGCGACGTCGTCCCGGGCGTCACCGTGTTCGCCCGCTCCGCTCAGGCCCTTCTCCGGTTCCTCGGCCGCCCGGTCGGCGTCACCCCGGTCCGAGTCGTCCTTGTCGTCCCACTCCGCGTTTCGCGCCGCGCGATCGACCGCGTACACCGTGCCGGTGATGGCCAGTCCGGTGAGCAGCCATCCGATGCCGGGACGGTCCAGGGGTACCAGTACCGCGGCCGCACACCCCGCAGCGGCCGTGGCGGCAAGCAACCCGTTCGGCACCGGAACCCGCGCCGAGCGCGACGGAATTCGTTGCGGTGCAACACGATAGATCCCGGCCACACCGGATTGCGACACCGGGGTGGGATAGGGCGGCCACGCGGCGGGCCACGGCGCGGGTCCCCCGGCACCCGTCGGCGCGGCACCCGCCATCGCCGCGGCGAACGCCGGTGCCGCCGCAGCCGGCACGAGGGGCGGCGCACCGCCGGGGACGAACGCGGCCCTCGCCGGTTCCCGCACAGGCGCGGAACTCACAGTGGCCATGGCCAGTTCAGCAGCCGGATCAAGAGCATCCGCCGCAGACCCTTCGGTCGCCGATGCGGCAGTGTGCGCGTGCGCGTCGGATCCTTCGGTCGATGGTGCCGACTCGGCAGTGGGCGTGACGGATGGTTCGGCCGGTGTCGCGAGGGCGGGAGCAGGGGTACTCGCCGCATCCGGTTTCGGATCCGGAGGTGGTGTGGGTGTGTCGGGCATGGGTTCCTCCATCGGGTGAGCGGGACCGGCCCGGGGAGCGCGGTGCGCAGCCGGGACACGGTCGGGAATTGGGTGTGAAGAGACCGCGGGTCAGGGCGGGGGCAGGGTGATGCGGATGCGCGAGCCCGGGTCGGCGACGGCGATGGTGCCGCCGTGCAGGTCCACGATCCAGCGGGCGATGGCCAGGCCCAGGCCGGTGCCGCCGCCGGTGGCGCGGCCGCCGCGGGTGAAGCGTTCGAAGACGCGGGCGCGTTCGGCGGCGGGGATGCCGGGGCCGTCGTCGGAGACCTCGATGACGGTGTGGCCGTGGGCGGTATGGGCGTGGACGCGGACCTCGCCGTGGGCGGGACCGTGGCGAGTGGCGTTGTCGAGGAGGTTGAGCAGCACCTGGTGCAGGCGGGCGGGGTCGGCGTGCACGGTCAGGCCCGCGGCGACGGCGACGGTGAAGCGGACGGGACGGTCCACGGCGGCGGCCATCACCTCCGCCTCGGCGACCACCTCGCTCAGCAGCGGCTCGAGGTCCACCGGTTCGCGGTCCAGGCGCACCGCACCCGCCTCGATGCTCGACAAGGCCAGCAGTTCCGACACCAGCAGGCTCAGCCGCTGGGTCTGGGCGTGGGCGGTGCGCAGGGTCGCCGGATCCGGTTGGGCGACACCGTCGACCAGGTTCTCCAGCACCGCGCCCAGGGCGGTGATCGGGGTGCGCAGTTCGTGGGACACATTGGCGATGAACTCGCGCCGCTGCTGATCGGCGGCGGCCAGGTCGGCGGCCATCTGATTGAACGCCACCGCCAGCTGCCCGACCTCGTCGCGGGAGGTGGCGCGCACACGGCGCGAATAGTCGCCCTGCGCCATGTGTTTGGCCGCGGCGGTCATCTCCCGCAACGGCATCGTCATCCCGTGCGCCAGCACCTGGGAGATCAGCAGCGCGAACACCATGGCGACGACGGTGGCGCGCGGCGGCAGCACACCGATGCGGATCGCGAAGTAGCCGAACGCGCCCGCACCGGAGCCGACCATGAGGATCGCCAGCTTCGCCTTGATCGACGGCACCCGGTCCAGGGGCCGCGGCAGACGTGCCGCCACCCCCTTCGCGAGCGCCCGCACCCCGGTCACCGGAGCCTCGGCATCGACGATCATCGCGCCTCCAGGCTGTACCCGACGCCGTGCACGGTGCGGATCAGGTCCGCGCCCAGCTTGCGACGCAACGCCTTGATGTGGCTGTCGACCGCGCGGGTGCCCGACGCGTCGGCCCACCCCCACACCTCGCTCAGTAGTCGTTCCCGCGCCAGCACCGTGCGCGGCCGCCGCGCCAGATGCACGAGCAGTTCGAATTCCAGTGGCGTGAGCTGGGTTTCACTGTCCGCGCGCCACACCCGCCGCTGATCGGTGTCGATCCGCAGGTCACCGACGAGGATGGTGGCCACCGGTGCGGCGGTGCGTTCCACCCGGCGCAGCAGGGCGTGGACGCGGGCGGCGAGCACCCGCATGGAGAACGGTTTGGTCAGATAGTCGTCCGCGCCGACGCCGAGCCCGACGAGCATGTCGGTCTCGTCGGTGCGGGCGGTCAGCATGAGCACCGGCACGGGGCGGCGGGCCTGGATGCGGCGGCACACCTCGAGACCGTCGAAACCGGGCAGCATCACATCCAGCACCACCAGGTCCGGGTCCCCCGCCGCCTCGGCCGCCACCCCGGCGGGACCGTCGTGGGCGATGTCGACGATGTACCCCTCGGCGCGCAAGCGGGCGGCGATCGATTCGGCGATCGTCGGCTCGTCCTCGACCACCAGGATCCGGCGCGCACTGGTTTCCATGCAGCCGACACTAGGCAACCGGAGTGGAGATCGTTCGCCTCGCGTGTGGAGATGTTGTGGAGACGCCGGTCATACCACCTGGCAACGTCTTCAACGACGCGACGTCGTAGCATGACGGGGTGCGCTCACCGACGGATCACACCGCGCGCCTGCGCGGCGCTGCCGTCGGCGCGTCCTCGGGAGCGGTCGCGATCCTCGCCCACGGACTCGGCGGCGGCGCGTCCCTGGCCGACGGTTCGGCGCTGGCCCTGCTCCTGGCGGCGTGCACCGTGATCGGGGTCGGGGTGGCGTCGATGCGGCCACGCTACGGGCTGGCCGGAACGATCGCGATGCTGGCGGCCGGGCAGGCGATCGGGCACACCGCACTGTCGATGTCGCCGGGGCACCACCATCATTCGTCGTCCGCGGCCATGCTGATCGCCCACCTGGTGGCGATTCCGGTGGGCGCGTTGCTGATTCGCGCCGCCGAGGCGGGCCTGCGGCGGGCCGTCACCGGTGTGCGCAGGTTCCTGCTCGCGTTGAGCGCGATCCTCGCGCCGCCGGTGCGCCGGATGCGGCCGAGGCCGGCCGATGACCGCGCCGTCGCGCGACGGCTGCTGGTGAGCCCCGGGATCGGACGTCGCGGACCTCCGCCGGCCGCCGCACGGCACACCGACCTCGTTCCGGCCTGACACCCCTCGATCCGGCGCTGACACCCCGAATCGTGCACGCGCCACAGCCGGATGCGACGCGCTCGGTGACCGATGCCCACCAACCGATGACACACCCCGCGCTGAGGCCGAGCACGGCGACCGACGGATACGCGCGCGCAGCGCCGAACACGCCGCGCACAGTACCCGACGGATACGCAGCGCAGCAGCCGAGCAGAGCGACGCCACGCTGTGACCGAAGGCGGCGAGCGCATGCCGCACGCGTGCCGCGCTGACGCCGGACGGCCCCGCGCCGTCGCCGACGCGTTGCGTTGCGTTGCGGCCGAGCGCATCCGGCATCGATCCGGGTTCGGCCGTTCCCGCCGGGGTGGCATTCACTTCTTCTACCTACGGAGTTCTCACATGTCCCAGATGCCCTTCAGCCACGGCTTCCGTCTGCGCACCGGCGGATTCGCGCGCCGTGTGGGCGCGGCCGCGGCGGTGACGACGCTGGCGCTGCTGCCCGTGGCCTGCTCGTCCTCGCAGACCGCCTCCTCGTCCCCCGCCACCGCGGCCGCGGCGATCACCCTGACCGATCAGTGGGTCAAGGCCGCCGACAGCGGGATGTCCGCCGCGTTCGGCACCCTGGCCAACGCCTCCGATCAGCCGGTGAACCTGGTCGCGGCCAGCAGCCCGGCCTCGGCGCGGGTGGAGATCCACGAAGTCGTCGCCGACGCCTCGGGCGACAAGGCGATGCGTCCCAAGGCCGGCGGCCTCGTCATCCCCGCCCACGGCACCGCGACCCTCAAACCCGGCGCGGAACACCTCATGTTCATGGATCTGAAGGGCCCGCTGCGCACCGGCTCGGAGGCCGCGCTCACCCTCACCTTCTCCGACGGCTCCACCACAACCGTCACCGCGCGGGTGCGTGACTTCGCCGGCGGCAAGGAGAACTACCAGCCCTCCGGCGACAACGCCGCCCACGGTGGCTGATCCGGCACCGCGGCCCGCCCGGCTGTCGCGGCGACGGCTGCTCGGCGGCGGCGCGGTCGCGGCGGGCGCGGCCGGGGCCGCCGGCATCGGCTGGGGCGCGGCCACCCGCACCCACCGCGAGCACGATCGCGACCCCGGATCGGACACGGTCGCGTTCTACGGCCCCCACCAGGCGGGAATCGCCACCGAACCGCCCCGGCACGCGGCGTTCGCGGCCTTCGACCTGAAACCGGGCCTGGGGCGCGAGGACGTCATCGGACTGTTGAAGATCTGGACCGACGACGCCGCGCGCCTCACCCAGGGCAAGCCCGCGCTCGCCGACACCGAACCGGAGCTGGCCGCCCGGCCCGCCCGGCTCACCGTGACCGCCGGGTTCGGTCCCGGCATGTTCACCGCCGCCGGACTGGAATCCCAGCGCCCGCACTGGCTGAAACCGTTGCCGCCGTTCACCATCGACCGGCTCGATCCCGCCTGGTGCGGGGGCGATCTGCTGTTGCAGGTGTGCGGCGAGGAGGCGACCACCGTCGCGCACGCGGTGCGCGTGCTGTCCAAGCACGTGACATCGCTGGTCTCGGTGAAGTGGGTGCAACGCGGCTTCCGGGACGCGCCGCGCGGCCAGACCATGCGCAATCTGATGGGCTCGGTCGACGGGACGGTCAACATCGCCCCGGCCACACCGGATTTCGACCGCCTGGTGTGGGACGACGGCGCGGTCCGGCCGTGGCTGGCCGGGGGCACCTCGATGGTGTTGCGGCGCATCGCGATGAACCTCGACACCTGGGACGAACTCGACGCCGACGGCCGCGCGATCACCGTCGGGCGCACCGTCGACACCGGGGCGCCATTGTCGGGCACCCGCGAATTCGATGAAGCCGACTTCGCGGCCACCGACCGGTACGGCATCCCGAAGATCCCGCCGTCCTCCCACATCGCGCGCGCCCACCACGCCCACGACGGGGAACGGTTCCTGCGCCGCGGCTACAACTACGACGACGCGCCCGCCCCCGGGCACGTGTCGAACTCGGGGCTGCTGTTCGCCTCGTTCCAGCGCGACGTCGACGCCCAGTATCTGCCCGTGCAGCGGCGGCTGGCCGACTTCGACGCGCTCAACCAGTGGACGACGCCGGTCGGGTCGGCGGTGTTCGCCATCCCGCCCGGGGTGCCCGGACCGGGCGGCTATCTCGGTCAGCAGTTGTTCGACAGCGCCCCGGCGCAACCCTGATCGCGACCGGCCGGACCGCTCCCGGGCGGTCCGGCCGGTGGCCGGGCACGGGACCTAGGGTGACCCCATGACCGTGTTGCGATCGATCGTGTTGTTCGGGCTGGCCGCCGTCGCCGAAATCGGTGGCGCCTGGCTGATCTGGCAGGGAGTCCGTGAGCACCGCGGCTGGGCGTGGATGGGCGCGGGCGTGGTCGCGCTCGGCTGCTACGGGTTCGTCGCCACCCTGCAACCCGACGCCCACTTCGGCCGGATCCTCGCCGCCTACGGTGGCGTGTTCGTGGCGGGATCGCTGCTGTGGGGCATGGTGTTCGACGGGTTCCGGCCCGACCGCTGGGATGTGATCGGGGCCCTGGTGTGCGTGCTGGGGGTAGCGCTCGTCATGTACGCGCCACGCTCGGCGTGAGACACACCGATGCATTGCTCCACGTGAAACCGGCTGCGCCCGAACTGCATTCACGCATTCCGCGCATTCAGGTCGATGATGGACGATCGGTGCAGCGAGTGCACAGACGCACCGCGCGAACCGATGACGAATTCCCGCAGGTCACGATCACGGTTGAGGCGCTGAACCGAGCAGTCCGTCGATGATCGCGCGCGCCGTCGGCAGCGCCGCCTCATCACCCAGACGGGTCGCGGTGTTCGCGGCCGACACCACCGCGTCGAACTGGAACGCGACCGCCCGCGGATCCAGTCCGGTCATCGCGCCCTGCCGCTGGGCGCGGCCGATCTCCGCGGCCAGCATCGTGAACCAGTCCTCGCGGTCGGCGGCCAGCGCGTCGCGCACCGGGCCGGGACGGCTGTCGAACTCCGGCTGGCACGCGCCCCGGAAGCAGCCGCCGGGCAGCACCGGCTCGCCGATGTAGTCGAACCAGCGGTCCATCAGCGCACGCAGACGCGGCAGGCCCGGGTCCGCGGTGAGGGCCGGGCGCACGACATTGTCGATGAACACCTCGCGCGCCGCGGCCACCGCGGCCAGTTGCAGGTTCTCCTTGCTGCCGAACAGCGTCGCCACCCCGGACTTGCTGACCCCGAGGTCCTCGGCCAGCCGCCCGAGACTCAATCCCGTCAATCCCTCGACGGAGGCGACGTCGGCGGCGTGGCGGGCGATGCTCGCGCGGGCCCGCGCGCCCTTGAGCCGACGCTGATCGGAAATCTCCTGGTCGGAGGCGCGCACCGGTTCGTCCATGGATCCATCCTCGCATCACCTGTTGCGTAACCGCACGATCGGTCGTACTTTTCAACAATACGAACGATCGTGCGTACAGTTTTGATCCCGCTCCCGACCCTCACGCAGAGAGCCCGTCATGACCGACACCACCCACCGTCCCAGCGCCGACACCTCCCCACCCGAACCGACCACCACCACGACCACCCCCGCCGACTCCGGCCGCGCGGCGAAACTCGCCCTGCTCGTCGCCTCCGGCGCGGCCTTCATGTCCTTCCTCGACCTGTCCGTGGTCAATATCGCCTTCCCCGAGATCACCCGCGACTACCCCGACACCACCGCCGGCACCCTCACCTGGGTGGTCAGCGGCTACGCCGTCGCCTTCGCCGCCCTGCTCACCCCCGCCGGGCAACTCGCCGACACCCTCGGCCGCGGCCGCGTATTCCTCACCGCCCTGGCCGGATTCGCCCTCACCTCCCTGCTGTGCGCCCTCGCACCCGGCGCCGAATGGCTCATCGCCGGACGGTTCCTGCAAGGCGGCACCGCGGCCTTCCTCATTCCCGCCGGACTCGCGCTCGTCTTGAGCAGCAGCCCGCCCGAACGCGTCGGCATGGCCATGGCCGCCTGGACCGCGGCGGGCGGATTCGCCGCGACCGTCGGCCCGGCCGTGGGCGGGGCGCTCGTGGACTGGTTCGGGTGGCGGTCGGTCTTCGTCATCAACGTGCCCATCGCCGCCGCGCTCATCGCCGCCGGATGGCGACTGGCCCGTGGCGAACACCGGCAACCGCACGGACTGCCCGATCTCCTCGGGGCCGCCGCCACCGGACTCGGTATCGGCACCGTCGTCGCCGCGGTCACCCAAGGCCGGCAATGGGGTTGGACCGACGCCCGCACCCTGGGCAGCGCGCTGATCGGGGTCGTCCTGCTGGCCCTGGCGTTGTGGCGCTCGCGGCGGCATCCGCGCCCGGCCATCGCCATCGGACTGTGGCGCAGCCGCCCCTACGCCCTCGTCAATGCCATCTCGTTCGTCTTCGGCGCCACCATGTTCGCGTGGCTGCTGGCCGGACCGCTGTGGCTCGACGCCATCTGGCAGTACTCGGTGCTGGAGTCCGCGGCGGCCATGAGCATCGGCGCGGTCGCCTCCATGGTCACCGCGGTCGCCGCCGGACGCGCCCCCGTGCCGTGGCAGCGATGGCTCGCGGTGCTGGGCGCGTCGATGTTCGCCGCGTCCACCTTCTACATGAGCACCGGGGTCTTCGACACCGAGCCCGCGCTCTGGTCCGGGTGGGTGCCCGCCGGAATCCTGGGCGGCGGCGGCATCGGCATCCTCGTCACGGTGCTGGGCACCGCCGCCGCGCGGGCGCTGCCGCCGCAGCGGTTCGCGGCCGGGGTCGGCATGAACATCACCGCCCGCCAATCCGGCGGCGCGCTCGGGGTCGCCCTGCTGGCCGCAGTGTTCGCCGCCCATCCCGGGCAGCCGCTGACCGCCTTCCACACCCTGTTCGCGTGCTGTGCCGCCATCGCCGTCGTCACGGCCGTGCTCGCGGCGCTGCCCGTCCGCACCGAGGAGACCACCTCATGACCGACCGCACCGAGAACACCGATCCCTACACGCTGTCCGATTCGGCGGCCGCCGCCATGCTGCGCGCGGTGCCGTTCCGCCGCCTCGCCGTCATCGGCGACTCGACCGCCGCGGGCACCGGTGACCCGTGGCCCGGCTACGAAACCGTGTCCTGGGCAGACCGATTGGGCCGCTGGCTGCACGCCGCGCACCCCGACGCCGCCCACCTCAACACCGGCGTGGTCGGAGCGGTCATCGCCGACGTGCGCGCCGGACAACTCGCCGCGCTCGAGGAGTTCGAGCCGGATCTGGTGGTCGTCACCTGCGGCGGCAACGACCTGTTCCTGCGCGATGCCAGTCCACTGACCGTGGAAGGCGACCTCGACGACCTGTGCGCGAGCGTCGCCGCCACCGGCGCCCGGCTCGCACTGTTCACCCTCGCCGACGCCTACGTCGGGCGGCTGGCCCCGCTGCGGCCGCGCTTCGCCGAGTTCGCGCGGTCGGTCCGCCGCATCGCCCACCGCCGCGACGCCATCCTCACCGAGTTCTGGGACCACCCCGCGCGGCTGCGCGAGGACTGGCTCTCCGCGGACCGGATCCACCTCACCATGGCCGGGCACGCCGTGGTCGCCGCCGAACTCGCCAAGAGCCTGGCCCGTCACCACGCCCGGGAAGTGCCGCCGGAGCTCATCGGGCGATCCTGACCCCGCAACGCACCGATGCCGCACCGGATGCGACTACGCACCCGATGCGGCATCGCCGTCATCCCCTGCTCTGTCCAGCCGGCCCTCGCGCGGAGGTCACTTCCACAGAGCGGCGATCAGGACATTCAGGATCGCCAGGCCACCCGCGGCGTGGGTCATCCACGCCACCTCCTTGCCGCGCTTGGCATCCGCGCGACCCATCTCGGCGAACGCGGCCACCGCCACGGCCACCACCAGCTTGGTGATGATCTTCGCCATGTTCGGGTCCTTGTGCAGCGAGTCGATCGACTCGGCCATGCCCACCAGGATCACGCCGGTGAGGACCTGCACGCGCGCACCCCACACCATCAGTTCCGACACTCGCGGCTGCGCGGCGGCGTACCCGCCGACCACGGCTGCCATACCCAGCAGATGAGCCGTCACCATGAGGTTGTAGACGAAGGTCATGGGTGTCACGGTAGTCGATCCGAGCCCCGCAACGACAGCCGGTAGTACCCGCGATTTTTCGCGAATCGGACACGGAGGCACCAACTGTCCGCGCGGACCTGTCCGAGGGTTTCACCCTCGGACAGGCCGGGTAGTCCTCACCCGATGGTCCCCGCACGTGGTGGATCAGGGCGTCGTGGGCAGCGTGGCCGGCTAGGAGAGGTTCAGTGGCGGTTGTACTAGTGCTGCGAGCACGTGGACTCGGTGACCTGCTCACCGCGGTTCCCGCGTTGCGCGCATTGCGCCGGGCCCGGCCCGGTGACCACATCGCACTCGCCGCACCCCACCGCCTCAAACCGATCGTCGACCTCATCGCCTGCGTCGACGAGATGATCCCGGTCAGCGACCCTGTCGGGCTGCGCTGGGACGGTCCCGCACCGGCGCTCGCGGTCAACCTCAACGGCCCCGGCGCCGACGGCATCGTGGAACTCTCGCGCACCCGCCCCGAACGCATTCTGTCCTACCGCAATCCGGCCTTCCCCGACCTCGCCGGCCCCGCCTGGGAACCCGACATGCACGACGTGGACCGCTGGTGCCATCTGCTCGAACACGACGGCATGGCCGCCGACCGCCGCAACCTCGGCCTGGTGCCGCCGGTCGCCACCACCAGCCACCGCGACGCCGTGGTCGTCCACATCGGCGCCGGCGCACCCGCCCGCCGTTGGCCACCCGACCGGTTCGCCGCGGTGGTCCGGCACCTGCTGGTGCAGGACCGCGAAGTCGTGCTGACCGGTGACGAATCCGAACGCGAGACCGCCTTCGGCGTCGCCACCCGCGCGGGACTCTCACCGGCGCGCGTCCTCGCGGGACAGCAGAACCTCATCGAACTGGCCGCCACCGTCGCCGAAGCCGCGCTCGTGGTGTGCGGCGACACCGGCGTCGCGCACCTGGCCGCCGCCTTCGGCACCCGCACCGTGCAGCTGTTCGGACCCAACCCACCCAGCCGCAGCGGCCCGCCCCCGCACCTGCTCGGCCGCCACGCCGTGCTGTGGGCCGGGCAATCCGGCGACCCGGACGCCGACGCCATCGACCCCGGACTGCTGAAGATCGGTGTCCCCGAGGTGATCAACGCCGTCGACAAGCAACTACGCAAACGCCCCTGGCCCGGCACCGGCCTCGACCGCCGCACCCAGCAGGCCTACCGGCGCGTCGGCTAGACCCCCGAATCGGTGGTCGGCACCCGCGGATCCCGTTGCCCGGCACTGATACTCAACGCCGCCATCACCAACCCGATCCCGGCCAGCTCCGCCGCACCGGGGCGCTGGGCCAGCGCTACCGCCCCGATCACCGCCGCCGTCGCGGGCAGCAAGGCCAGCAACAGCGCGAACCGGGCCCGACCCACCCGGCGCAACACCACCTGATCCAGGGCATAGGGCACCGCGCTCGACAACACCCCGACGCCCACGCCCAGCAGCCAGGTCCGCGGATCGGCGAAAACGGCCGGGGCGAGCACACATTGGCGGGTCACCAGGATCGGGGCCAGCACGATCGCCGACACCGTCGTCCCGATCGCCAGCGCGTCCATCCCCGCACCCGTATCGGCCACCCGCTTACCCAGCAGGATGTAGCCCGCCCACAACACACCCGCCAGCACCGCGAACCCGACACCGCCGGGCCCGGCTTCCGACGACACGCCCGCCAGCAGGAAGACACCGGCCGCCACGAGCACGACGGCCAGCAGATCCCGGGCCCGGCGTGAACCCAGCGCCGCCACCGCGATCGGACCCAGGAACTCGATGGCCACCGCGGTGCCGAGCGGAATCCGCGCGATCGCCTCATAGAAGGCGATGTTCATCCCGAGGGTGACCACCCCGAACCCGGAGGCCACCAGCACCGCGCGCCGCGTCCAGCGCGAGCGCCACGGCCGCCGCCAGATCAGCAGCGCCACCCCGGCCGCCGCGGCGCGCAACCAGGCCACCGTCGCGGGCTCGACGGTGTCGAACAATCGCACGCCGATCGCCGCGCCCGCGTACAGCGACACCCCGCTGACGATGAAGACCAGCGGGACCGACCAGCCGGGCAGACCCACGCGGCGTTGCCGCTGCACTCCGACCGACGTACCCACCTCGACACCGTATCGCCCGCTCGAGCGGGCGGGCCGCGGCACGGCCGCATGGTCCCGGCCTGGGGGCGCCATCGCGCCGCTGCGCGGACCCAGCTCCGTTACTCCCCTTCCGGCGCGGCCTTCGCCTCCGACAGGGCGGCCGAGTAGGCGGCGATGGCGCTGGGCCAGAACTGTTCGAGATAGTCGCGGGCGTCGGCCAGGCCGCGCGGGTCCAGGGAGTACAGGCGGCGGTTGCCCTGCGGGCGCATCATCACCAGGCGGGCCTCGCGCAGCACCTTCAGATGCTGCGAGACCGCCGAGCTGGTCACGCCCAGGGCCTCGGCGATCTCCCCGACCGCCTTCGGGCCCTGCGGCAGGGACTCGAAGACCGCGCGCCGGGTGTCGTCGGCGAGCGCGCCGAGCACCTTTACTCCGTTAGTAGGCACTTACATAGTGTGCCGTCAAGCCGATCATGGGTCAATACACGCGTTATCGGCACACGCCAACGTCATCACAGAATTACCTGCGTGTCGTTATCAACTCGTAATAGTCGAACTGGGCTTTTGTACCAATGTGACGGTAGCAACAGGGTTTCTGAACGTGCGCTGAGATCTCGTAGCTTCGAGACATGCCCGTAACCGATTCGTTATCCCGCTTCTGGGGAACCGGCCGATACCGAGCAGCCGCGACCCGCGCCGTAGCCGTGACCGCCCTCGTCGGCGCGTCCATGGCCGCCCTCGCCGCCACCGGCCCCGATGCCGCCCACGACCCCGTGGCCATCGCCAACGCCTCCGCCGCCGGTGACATCCAGTTCACCGCCTTCACCCCGCGCGAGGCCCAGGAGCCGCAGATCGTGCCGCAGGAGGTGCTGGACTACCTCAACGGCCTCAACATCCCGCTGCCGCCGCTGCCCGGCATCCCGGCCCCGCGCCCGGCCACCGTGCGGCCCGTCGACGGCCCGCTGACCTCCGGCTTCGGCATGCGCTGGGGCGCCATGCACGCCGGCATCGACTTCGGCGACGGCTTCGGCACCCCGATCCGCGCCGTCACCGACGGTACCGTGATCGAGGCCGGCCCCGCCTCCGGCTTCGGCCTGTGGGTGCGCGTGCAGCAGGACGACGGCACCATCGGCGTCTACGGCCACATGCAGGACATCCTGGTCGGCGTCGGCCAGCAGCTGCGCGCCGGCGACGTGCTCGCCACCGTCGGCAGCCGCGGCTACTCCACCGGCCCGCACCTGCACTACGAGGTGCACACCGCCCCCGGCGCGCCCATCGACCCGATCGGCTGGCTGGCCGGCCGCGGCGTCGACTTCGGTGTCGCCCCCGCGGACTAGACCCACCCCAACCCCTCGGCCCACTCCGAGCATCGATGGGGGGTGCACGGATCGGTTTGTGCGACAACGGAGTCCGCACGATGGAGAACGGCCCCGGCGCTACCGCCGGGGCCGTTTCTCATACCTGGGTACGGGGTGGCCACACCACCGCCGGGGGACGTGAACCAGCGGATCGCGAACCTACCGTCAGCCGCATGACCACGCTCGATCGTCCGACGCTCGCGCCGCTCACCGACCTCGCCCCCGCCCGCCGACTGCACCGGCCCCTGCTCGCCACCACCGCCGCCATGGCCGCCCTGGCCCTGTTCTCCCTGTGCGCCATGGTCTTCGACGACCGCGCGCTGCTCGGCGAGACGGTGTGGCTCAAACCCCTCAAGTTCGCCATAGCCATGGTCCTGTACTGCGGCACCCTGGCCTGGCTGGTGTCCTTCCCGCACCGCGGGCAGCGCCTGACCTGGTGGATGGGCACCGTCTTCGCCATCACGGCGGTCGCCGATGTCGGCTTCGTCGTCGTGCAGGCCGCGCGCGGCACCTTCAGCCACTTCAATACCGAGACCGACGCGTTCAACACGATCGGCCAGAAGGTGTTCATGACCGGAGTGCCGGGACTGTTCCTGGCGAATCTGGTGATCGCGGTGACCCTTTCGTGGCAGCGCGTCACCGACCGGCCCACCTCCATGGCCATCCGCGCCGGCCTGGGCATCGCGGTGTTCGGGATGGCGCTGGGCTACCTGATGGGCTACACCGGCACACAGCAGACCACCGACGCCTCCGGCCGCCCGGTCACCCTGGTCGCGGGCCATACCGTCGGGCACGGGCAGTCCGACGCGGTCCGCGACGGTGTCGCGACCATGCCGATCACTCATTGGAGCACCAACGGCGGTGACGTGCGGATCGCGCACTTCGCGGGCCTGCACGGCATCCAGCTGCTCATCATCGCCGCCATCGTGCTGACCCGCCTCGCCCCCACCGTGGGGTGGCTGCGCGCCGAACGCACCCGCGCCCGGCTGATCGGGGTGCTGGCGCTCGGCTACACCGGCCTGGTGGCGACGCTGCTGTGGCAGGCGCTGCGCGGGCAGCCGGTGACCTCGCCCGATGCCGAAACCCTCACCGCGCTCGGTCTTGTCGCCGCCGTCACGGCCGCGGGGATCACGATCGTGTACGCGCTGAGCGGGCGCACCGGCGGGGTCAGCGCAGCCGTTCGGCCTCGCGGGTCAACGCCACCAATGTCGCGGTGAGATCGGCGAGTTCGATCATCTCCGCGCCCTCGGAGACCGCGGTGGCCACATCCTCGGCGGCACAGCGGGCGGCGAACCAGCGGTCGGACAGATCCGACACCTCCTGGGCGCTCAGGACCACCGAATCCTCGGGAATACCGGTGCCCTTCACACTGTTCCGATGCTCGTACGCCCGCTGGCGACACGATTGCCGGCAGTACCGGCGTCGGCGTCCGATCTCCGATTCGGCGATCTCCCGCCCGCACCACTGGCAGCAGGACAGCACGCGTCGAGACATGGTCCGAGACAATAGCGGTTTCCGGCCCCGACCGGGTGCAGTGGCACGCCGCAGCAAACCGGGCGACCCGCACGGGTAGGATGGCAGGGTTCTCCCCACGGGAACCGAAACGTGCGCGGCTGCGTTGACACTACGTACCGCAGCTGCAGAAACACTGAAGTAGAACATTGCCGACAGGCGAGAAGGGACCGCACTCATGGCAGATCGCGTACTCCGGGGGTCTCGGCTCGGAGCGGTGAGCTACGAGACCGACCGCGACCACGACCTGGCGCCGCGTCGGATGGCGCGGTACCGCACCGACAACGGCGAGGAATTCGACGTCCCGTTCGCCGACGACGCCGAAATCCCCCCGACCTGGCTGTGCCGCAACGGCCAGGAGGGCACGCTCATGGAGGGCACCACCCAGGAGCCCAAGAAGGTGAAGCCGCCCCGCACCCACTGGGACATGCTGCTCGAGCGTCGCAGCAAGGAAGAGCTCGAGGAGCTGCTGCAGGAGCGCATGGACTTGATCAAGTCCCGCCGCCGCGGCTAGCCGCCCAGCGACACGACGACACGGGTCCCCCGCACCATCGGTGCGGGGGACCCGTGCTGTGCCGGGGGTCAGTGCGGTGAGCCGTACTGGGCGGCAAGCAGATTGGCGACCAGATCGCGGCGGCTGCGCACCCCGGACTTCTCGAAGATCGACTTCAGGTGCTGCTGCACCGTCAGCGGTGAGACCACCAACGTGTCGGCGATCTGCCGGGTCGAACTGCCCGCCAGGACCAAGGCCGCGATCTGGTGTTCGCGCGGGGTCAGCGGATAGGCGGCCAGCTTCAGGGGCGCGATCTCCGGGGCGCGGGCCGGTTCGAGGATGACCGCGATGGGGCCCTCGGGGTCCGCACCCGGATCGGTGTGCAGCCGGGAGGCGTGGGCCACCAGCCAGCGGCCCGAACGGGTGCGTAGGCGAACCCGGGGCACCGCAGGCGAATTCGGATCCAGTTCCAGACTGCGCAGGCGCATGGCGACCGCCACGATCGCCTGCGGCAGCGTCTCGCGCGCGGGTTGGTCGGCGAGCTCGGCCAGCAGAACGCTCGCCTCGGGGGTGCGGGCCAGCACGGTCCCGGCGTCGTCGAGCAGCAGCAGACCGGGCGGGGGCTGCCCGTCGGCACCCGACTCCACCTCCGACAGCAGGACCGCCGCGCGCAGGCCCTCGGCCAGATGCGCGGTCATGGCGTGCACGAATCCGACCTCGTCGGCGCGGAAGCCCTCCGGCGAGGGCTCCCGGTGCAGGCACAGCACACCCCAGCAACTCGCCCCGGTCCGCAACGCGGCGCGCAGTTCGTCGCCCATGCCGAGCGGGGCGAGGATGTCGCGATAGCGGGCGCTGGCCTCGGGCGCGCCCCGGGTGGCGTCGAACAGGGTGCGGACCGGGTCGGCGGCGGTGGCCAGCGCCCGGAAATGATTCACGTCGTCGTCGAGGAACTCGTTGGCCAGGAACAGGGGCGTGGCCGCAGCGGGGATCTCGTCGATGACCGACCCGGTGAACAGGACGGTGGCCGGATCGGTGGTGGCCGCCCAGTAGGCGGCGATCGGAACGGCCGCACGCAACGCGGTCAGCGATTCGGTGAGCACCGTGCCCGAGTCCAGCCCGGAGTGGCACAGGCGGACGATCTCACGCCGTGCCCGATCCGTCGATCGGCGCTGCCCCACCATCTCAGGCTACGGCCGCGCCCGCACCGGCGGGATACCAGTTTTCTGGAATGTTCCCGGCGGCCGCGAACGCGCACAGTCGATACGAGGGCTCACCGCGAGCCCCGACCACCGATCGAGGAGTGATCATGTCCGAGTCGAACAAAGCGCTGATCGAGCGCTTCGTGAACGAATTCTGGAGTGCGGGCCGGCTGGCGGCGGCCGACGAGCTGATGGCCCCCGATGTCGTCATCCACGCCCCCGAGGTCGGCGGGATCGAGGGCCTCAAGGCGTTCAACACCACCCTGCGCACCGCCTTCCCCGACTGGCATTCGACGCTGGAAGAGGTGGTGGCGGAAGGTGATCGGGTGGCCGAACGCTGGACCGGCCACGGCACCCAGCTCGGCGAGTTCCAGGGAATTGCGGCGACCGGCCACACGGTGACGGTGCCCGGTGTCGTGTTCTACCGCGTGCGCGACGGCCGGATCACCGAATTCCGTGGCTCTTTCGACATGTTCGGCCTGCTGGGCCAGCTCGGCGCACTGCCGCAGGCCCAGCCCGCTCAGTGACTGGCGACCTTGCGGTACTGGACCAGGGCCAGCGGCACCGCGATCGCCAGGATGCCCACCGAGCACAGGATCGAGTACTCCACACAGTGGTCGGCGGCCCAGCCGGTGGCCGGGGTGAACGAGGGCGGCGACCCGTTGCCGAACAGTTTGCGCCCGGCCGCCGACACCGCGGTGATCGGATTCCAGGCGGCCACCGTGCGCAGCGGACCGGGCAGCGTCTCCCCGGAGATGAACGCCGAGGAGATGAAGGTCAGCGGGAAAAGCCAGATGAGCCCGGCACTCTGGGCCACCTCGACACTCGGCGACATGAGCCCGGTGATCGCGCCCACCCACGACATGGCGAAGGCGAACAGCAGGATGACGGCGAACGCCAGCACCGCGTCCATGATCGCCCCGTTGATCCGCCAGCCGACCACGTACCCGCACGCCACCATGACCGCGAGCGCCAGGATATTGACCACCGTGTCGGACAGGGTGCGGCCCATCAGCACCGCCAGCCGCGACATGGGCAGTGTCCGCATCCTGTCGATGATGCCCTTGTGCAGGTCGTTCGCCAGGCCGACGGTGGTGAACGCCGCATTGAAAGCGACTGTCTGCGTGAAGATTCCGGCGAGCAGGAACTCCCGGTACTGGCTGCCGCCCAGGGACGCGCCGAAGATGTAGGCGAACAGGAACACGAACATCAGCGGCTGGATGGTGGCGGTCACCAGCAGGGTGGGCACGCGCAGGATGGTGATCAGGTTGCGGTAGGCGACGATGGCGCTGTCGCGCACCACTCGCGGTAACAGGATGGCGGGCCCCTCACCGGCCGGGCGGACGTGCTGCTCCTCGGCGGTGGCCGCTGTCTCGTCGCCCGGAGGCGCTTCCGGGTCGGCGGGCAGGGTCGTCACGACAGGATCTCCTCTTGAACTGACTCGGTGGCGGGCACATCGATCGTGTGGTCGGCGGATTTGCCGGTGAGAGACAGGAATACGTCGTCGAGGCTGGGCCGGTGCACGGTCGCGTCGAGCACGTGCACGCCGACGTCGTCGAGGCGGCGCAGCGCTTCGACCATGGTGCGGGTGCCGTCGCTCACGACCACGGTCAGCCCGTCGGTCGACTCGTCGTACTCGGGTTCGCCGATGCCGACCCCGGCCAGCACTCGGCGGGCGGGGGCGGGATCCTGTCCGGCGGCCAGGGTGACGGTGAGTTTGTCGCCGCCGATGGAGGTCTTGAGTTCGTCGGCCGAGCCGCGGGCGATGACGCGCCCGCGGTCGATGACGGTGATGCGGTCGGCCAGCAGGTCGGCCTCTTCCAGGTACTGGGTGGTGAGCAGCACGGTGGTGCCGTCGTCGACGAGTTCGCCGATGACGCGCCACATGTCCAGTCGCCCACGGGGATCCAGCCCGGTGGTCGGCTCGTCGAGCACCACCACCGGGGGTCTGCACACCAGCGCCCCGGCGAGGTCGAGACGCCGCGCCATACCGCCGGAGTAGGTGCCCGCCCGGCGCCCGGCCGCGTGGTCGAGGCCCAGCGCCGATAAGAGCTCGGTGGCGCGGTCGGTGGCCTTCTTGTGGTTCATGCCGTACAGCCGGGCCACCATACGCAGGTTCTCGAAGCCGGACAGATTGGCGTCGACGGCCGCGTACTGGCCCGACAGACCGATCCGGGTGCGGGCCCGTGCCGGATGCTTCAGCACGTCCACGCCCGCCACGTGCACCGAGCCGGAGCTCGGGCGGAGCAGCGTGGTGACGATACGCACGGTGGTGGTCTTGCCCGCACCGTTGGGCCCGAGCAGTCCCATCACGGTGCCGCTCGGGATCTCCAGATCGATCCCGTCCAGCACCCGGACCTTGCCGTAATACTTCACCAGCCCTTGGACTTCCACCGCCAGACTCATCGCGTACCCTCCCGCCGGGCTTGGATCTCCGCCAGCTGATCCCGCAGCACCGGCCCGATGACGGCGAGGGATTCCGGCGTGGTCATGCCGGCGTGCGTGCAGCGCACCAGCTGGTCGTGCACCACGCCGGTGACGTGGGGCTGCCAGGCCGCGGCGCAGCGCGCCGGGTCGGCCCGGTTGATCTCGTCGTCGGCGGCGGTGAAGAACACCAGGTCGCCGTCGAAGACCCGCGGCCGGAACCCGTGCGCCTGGGCCGCGCCGTTCTCGTATCCGGTGTAGAGCCGTTCCAGGTGTTCGATCGTGAGCGCCGCGAACGGCCCGGAGCGGCCGCGCAGCAGTTCGGCCGCCTCCTGCAGGGTCAGGCGCGGATCGATGTCGGCGTCACCGCCGAGCAGATCGGATCCGAACTCGGCGATGATCGAGGCCACCGAGGGCACCGCCTCCTCGAGCCACTGGTCGGAGAGCTGGTAGCTGTCCATCATGCCGAGCAGCGCCACCTCGTCGCCGCCCGCCTGGAGCTGCACCGCCACCTCGTGGGCGATGAGCCCGCCCAGCGACCAGCCCAGCACATGGTAGGGCCCCTCCGGCTGTACCGACTTCATGTGCGCCACATAGTATTTCGCGGCCTCGGCAATGGTCCGGTGACTCTCCTCGCCCGCCACGTGCGGCGCCTGCAGGCCGTACACCGGCCGTTCCGGCGGCAGGTGCGACAGCAGCCCGGCGAAGCACCAGGACAGGCCGATCGCCGGATGCACGCAGAACAGCGGCGGCACCGCCGAATCCGTGCTCGGGCGCAGCGGCAGCACCGCGCCGAGCGCCGCGGTCAGCGCCGCCCCGACGTCGCCCTCGGCCGAGGACAGGCGGGCGGCGATGGCGGCCGGCGTGGATTCGCCGAACATGGCCTGCACGGGCAGGTCGATCCCGGCGGCCCGCAACTGCGCGACCACCTTGGTGGCCAGCAGCGAGTTGCCGCCCAGTTCGAAGAATCCGTCGTCCACGCCGACCGGGCGGTCCGCGCCGAGGCCGAGCACATCCGCGAAGGCCGCGCACAGGGCCTCCTCGATCGGGCCGGTCGGCGCCCGGTAGCCCTCGCGGGCCGCGAACACCGGTTCCGGCAACGCCTTCCGGTCGAGTTTGCCGACCGGCGACAGCGGCACCCGGTCCAGCAGCATGATCGACTGCGGCACCATGTAGTTGGGCACCAGGGCCGCCATGTGCGCGGTAAGTTCGGCCGGGGTGGGCGCGGTCCCGGTGCGCGGCTTCACGTACGCCACCAGCGCGGTGGACCCGGCCGGGGTGCGGTGGCCGATGGTGGTCGCGAACTCCACCGCCGGGTGCTTGGCCAGCGCCGCGTCGATCTCGCCGAGCTCGATGCGGAAGCCGCGGATCTTGACCTGATGGTCGGTGCGGCCCACGTAGTCCAGATCCCGTGCGCTGCCGTCGCGTTCGAGCCAGCGGACCAGGTCGCCGGTCCGGTACATCCGGGCGCCCGGCTTGCCGAACGGGTTGGCCACGAACCGCTGCGCGGTCAGGCCCGGGCGGCGCAGGTAGCCGCGGGCCAGGGCCGCGCCCGCCAGGTGCAGTTCACCGGTGACCCCGGCCGGGGCCGGGTGCAGGCGCGCGTCCAGGACAGTAGCGCCGACACCGCGGATGGGTCCGCCGATGGTGATCTGCCCACCGGGGGTCAGGGGCTGCGAGATCACCGTGACGATGGTGGTTTCCGTCGGCCCGTACACGTTGTAGAGCTTGCGGCCGGGCGCCCACCGGGCGACCAGGTCCGGCGGCAGCGCCTCACCGCCGACGAGCACGTGGCGCATCGCGGTCACGGCCGACGCGTCGACGGTGCCCAGCGCCGAGGTGGTGATGAAGGCGTGGGTGATGCCCTCGTCGACGAACACCTTCCCCAGCTCCTCGCCGCCGACCACGCCGGGCGGGGTGATGACGAGGGTGGCGGCGCCGCCGAGTGCGAACAGCAGGTCGAGCATGGCGGCGTCGAAACTCGGTGTGGCGAAGTGCAGCACGCGGCAGCCGGGTCCGACGTCGAAACGCTGCGCGGTCTCGGCGGCGAAGTTGGACAGGCCGCCGTGGGTGACGACGACGCCCTTCGGGATGCCCGTGGACCCGGAGGTGTAGATGACGTACGCCGGGTTGTCCATGCGCAGCGGCGAGGTCCGCTCGCTGTCGCGGATGGGCGCGTCGGAGGTGGCCAGCACGCGACGCCGGAACGAGGGCGCGTCCAGCACGGTCCAGTTGGCGCCGTCGGGCATGCGCCCGCGGTGCGCGGACAGGGTGATGCCCACGGCCGCACCGGAATCCAGCAGCATGTGGCTGATCCGCTGCTCCGGGTACCCGGGGTCGACGGGCACGAAGGCCGCGCCGGCCTTGGCGATGGCGAGGGTCACCGCCACCGATTCGGCCGACCGCGGAATGCCCATGGCGACCAGGGTTTCCGGTCCGACGCCGTAGCCGATCAGGACCCGGGCGAGCCGGTTGGTCCAGCGGTCGAGGGCGTCGTAGGAGATCTGCGTGCCCGCCGAGCGGACCGCGATGGCGGCCCGGTTCAGGTTGGCGGCGGCCTCGAACACCTCCGGGAAGGTGATCGGCAGACCGGGTTCCGCGCCGCGCACCGGCGCGAGGGCCGTCCACTCGGCGGCGTCGAGCAGGTCGAGATCACCGATCGCGGTGCCCGGGTGCCCGGCGGCCGCGCCGAGCAGCCGCACGAACCGCTGGGCCAGTCCCTGGGCGGTGTCCTCGTCGAAGAGGTCGGCGGCATAGTTGACCGAGACGGTGATGCCGTCGGGTTCGCGTGCCGCGGTCCAGGATTCGGTGAGAGTGAACTGCAGGTCGAACTTGGCGATGCCGGGGTCGGCGTCGTCGGCCTCGATCCGCAGGCCCGGCAGTTCGAGCACCCGCACCGGCTGGTTCTGCACCGACAGCATCACCTGGAACATCGGGTGATGCGCCTGCGAGCGGACCGGGTTGAGCACCTCGACCAGTCGCTCGAACGGCACGTCGGCGTGCGCGAACGCCTCCAGGTCGGTGTCGCGGACCGTGCGCAGCAGATCGGCGAAGCTGGCGCCGCCGTCGATGCTGGTGCGCAGCACCAGGGTTCCGACGAACATGCCGACCAGCCGGTCCAGCGCGTGGTGGCCGCGCCCGGCGATGGGCGTACCCACGGCGATATCGTCGCCCGCGGTCAATCGATGCAGCAGTGCCGCCAGTGCGGCGTGCAGCACCATGAACATGGTGACGCCGTGTTCGGCGGCCAGCGCCTGCAATTCGCGGTGGGTGAACGGGTCCAGCCCGCATTCCACCGTGCCGCCGCGATAGGTCGGGGCGGGCGGGCGCGGCCGGTCCGATGGCACCGCGAGCAGCTCGGGCAGACCGTCGAGGGCGCGCCGCCAGTAGCCGAGCTGGCCGCTGATCACCGATTCCGGATCGTCCTCGCGGCCCAGCACATCCTGCTGCCACAGCGTGTAATCGGCGTACTGAATGGGCAGTTCGGGCCATTCGGGGGCTTGCTTGGCGACGTGCGCCCGGTAGGCCGCGGCCACGTCGGCCGCGAGCGGTTGCAGCGACCAGCCGTCCATGGCGATGTGGTGCACGACCAGCACCAGCACGTGCTCGGTCTGGTCGCCCGGCAGCCGCAGCAGGGCCGCGCGCAGCGGCACGCTGGTGGCCAGGTCGAAGCCGCCGGCGGTGACGCGGCGGATCTCGCCCGGCACCTCGGCCTCGGTCACGGTCCGGATCGGCAGCCCGACGGTGGCCTCGCCCGGTTCCAGGATCTGCTGGCACGGTTCGCCGTCGATCTCGGGGAACACGGTGCGCAGCGTCTCGTGCCGTTCCTGCACCTCGTGCAGGGCCGCGCGCAGCGCCGCCACGTTCAGTTCACCGTGCAGGCGCAGGGCGACCGGAACGTTGTAGGCGCCCAGCGCTTCCCCGTTCTCACCGGAGGCGTTGAACTTCTCCAGGAACCACAGCCGTCGCTGCGCCGCCGAGAGCGGGATCCGCTCGGGTCGGGTGCGCCGGCGCGGTTCCGGACGCAGGTCGTCCGAGGCGGAGCCGGCGTCCAGCGCGGCCGCGAGCCCGGCCACGGTCGGGGCGACGAACACGGCCCGCACCTCGAGCCGCACCCCGGTGGCGGTGGCCAGCCGGGCCACCAATTGGGTGGCCAGCAGCGAGTTTCCGCCGACCTCGAAGAAGCTGTCGTCCGCGCCGATCCCCGGCGCACCGACCAGTTCCCCGATCACCCCGGCGACCAGGCGCTCGGTGTCGGTCTGCGGTGCGCGCGAGACCGAGGCGAGCAGCGCCGCGGGCGGCGGCAGCGCGTCGCGGTCCAGCTTGCCGACCGGGGTGAGCGGAATGTGGTCGAGCACGGTGAACGAACTCGGAACCATGTGCGCGGGCAGGTGTCCGGCGCAGTGGCCGCGCAGCTGCTCGAGGTCGGGCGTGCCGCCGTCGGCGGGCAGCACGAACGACACGATGCGCCGCACGCCCGCGATCTCGCGGACCTCGGTGTGCGCGAAGCGGACCGCAGGATGCGCGGTGAGCACGCCGTCGATCTCGCCGAGCTCGATGCGGAAGCCGCGCACCTTCACCTGGTGGTCCGTGCGACCCAGGTAGACGATGTCGCCGTCGGCGCTCCAGCGCACCACGTCACCGGTGCGGTAGACCCGTGATCCGGGCGGGCCGTACGGGTCGGCCACGAAGCGGGCCGCGGTCAGCTCGAACCGTTCGAGATAGCCACGCGCGCAACCCTGTCCGCCCAGGTACAGCTCGCCGGGGACACCGACCGGGACCGCCCGCAGGCGTTCGTCGAGGACCAGGGCCCGCGCGCCGCGCACCAGCTTGCCGATGGTGATCGGCTCCCCGACCGCCAGCGGTCCGGCGATGGTGGCGACGACGGTAGTCTCGGTGGGCCCGTAGCCGTTGAACATCATGCGGCCGGGAGCCCAGCGCGCCACCAGTTCCGGACCGCAGGCCTCGCCGCCGATCATGACCGACCGCAGGTGCGGCAGCGGCCAGCGCCCACGGTCGATGGTGGCCAGCGCGCCCGGGGTCATGAAGGTGTGGCTGATCTGTTCGCGGTCCATGAGCGAGGCCAGTTCGTCGCCGCCGTACACGTCGGGCGGGACGATGATCATGGTCGCGCCGGCCCCGATCGCCAGTAACAGGTCGAGAATGGCGGCGTCGAAGCTCGGGGACGCGAAATGCATGGCCCGCGAGTCCCGTTCGACCCGCATGCGCTCGCGGATCTCGTCGGCGAAGTTGGACAGGCCGCCGTGGGTGACGGCCACACCCTTGGGTTTTCCGGTCGAACCGGAGGTGTAGACGATGTAGGCGAGGTCCCCCGTCCACAGGGTGGCGGTGCGGTCGGCGTCGGTGATCGCGGTCTCGTCGAGCACCTCGAGCACTTCGAGCAGCTCGGGGTCATCGAGCAGCAGCCATTCCACCGGGTGCTTCCCGGCGGCGGTGTGCAACGCGTCCGCGGACTCGGTCATGCTGATGCCGACCCGGCAGCCGGAGTCGGCGAGCATGTGCCGCACCCGATCCGCCGGATAGTTCGGGTCCACCGGCACGAACGCGGCGCCGCACTTGGCGACGGACAGGGCCGCCAGCACCGATTCCACCGAGCGGGTCAGGCCGAGCGCGACCCGGTCGCCGGGGCCCAGGCCGCGATCGATCAGGGCCCGCGCCAGGCGGTTCGAGTAGATGTCGGCTTCGAGGTAGGTCAGTTCGGTCTCGTCGAAACGCAGGAACACCCGGTCCGCGTTGAGGTGCGCGGTGGCCGCGAAATAGGCGGCCAGGCTGCACTGCGGTTCGGGCACCGGACCCCAGGCGGGGGTGAACATCTCGCGCTCGAGCTCGGTGCGCGCGTCGATGTCGCGGACCCGCACCTGCGCGTCGCCGGTGACGGCTTCGAACACCTGGACCAGGCGTTCGGCGAGGATGGTCACCGTCTGCTGCTCGAACAGCTCTGCCGCGTAGACGAATTCGAAGACGCGTTCGTCGGCGGCGAGGCCGGGCAGCACCCGCAGTTCCAAGTCGAACTTGGCCAGCGCGATGTCGAGCTCCTCGGCGTGCAGCGACAGTCCGGGCAGCCGCAGCACGGGCGTCGGGGTGTCCTGCACGCTCAGCGCCACCTGCAGCAGCGGGCTCGCGCCGAACGGGCGGTGCCGGTCCTCGCCGGACCGCAGTTCCTCCACGACCCGCTCGTAGGGCACCTCGGCGTTGGCCATGGCGGCCAGTTCGGTGTCGCGGTCGGCCTGCAGCAGCTGGGCGAAGGTGCGATCGGGGTCCACGTCCGAACGCAGGATCAGCGTGTTGACGAACATGCCGACCAGGTCGTCGAGGCGGGTGTCGGAGCGACCGGCGACCGGGGTGCCGATGACGATGTCGCGGCCACCGGTGACCGCCCGCAGCATGACGGCCAGGGTGGAGTGCAGCACCATGAACAGGCTGACGCCGTGCGCCCGCGCGACCTCGGCGAGCCTGCGCTGCAAGGCTTCCGGCACCTCGAACCGCACCGTCCCGGCCCGCCCGGTGGGTTCGGCCGGACGGGGCCGGTCGTAGGGCAGCGGCAGTTCCTCGGGCAGGTCGGCCAGGGCGGCGCGCCAGTAGGCGAGCTGCGCGGCGGCGGCGCTCTCGGCGTCGGTGTCGGCGCCGAGGATGTCGCGCTGCCACAGGCTGAAGTCGGCGTACTGCACCGGCAGCGGCGTCCACGCGGGGGCCACGCCGCCGTGGCGGGCGGCGTAGGCGATGGCCAGGTCCTGGGTCAGCGGGCCCAGTGACCAGCCGTCGGCGGCGATGTGGTGCAGCGCGATGCCGAGTAGGTGCCGGCGGGTTCCGGTGCGCAGCAACGCGATGCGCAGCGGGATCTCGTGTGCCAGGTCGAAGCCGCGCCGGGCCAGCGAGCGCAGCGCCTTGCGGGCGCCGACATCGTCGGTCTCGACGACCTCGGGCACCGGAAGGCAGCCCGCGGTGTCGAGGACGACCTGGTAGGCGCCCTGCTCGTCCTCGGGGAAGACGGTGCGCAGCACCTCGTGGCGTTCCACCACGTCGGCCAGAGCGGCCCGCAGGGCGTCGATGTCCGGATCGCCATCGATCCGCAGCACGAATGCGATGTTGTAAGTACTGGATTCGGGGGAATATCTGTTGAGGAACCACAGTCGCTGTTGCGGCAGCGACAGTGGTACGCGTTCCGGGCGCGGCGAGTGCACAGCCAGCGCGATACGCTGCGCCCGGGGCGCCCCCGTGGAGCCGGAGGTGTTGACCGCCGCCAGGCGTACGGCCACCCCGGCCACGGTGGGCGTCTCGAAGATGTCACGCACCGGCAGCTCCACCCCGAATTCGGCGTACAGGGCCGCGGTGAGGCGGGTCGCCAGCAGCGAGTTGCCGCCGATCTCGAAGAAGTTGTCGTCCGCGCCGGGCGCGATCCCGCCCAGGATCGAGCCGAACACGAGTGCGACCTGCTGTTCCAGTTCGGTTTCCGGAGCGCGGGAGGACGCGGCGGCCACGAACTCGGGCGCGGGCAGCGCCTTGCGGTCCAGCTTCCCCGAGGGGGTGACGGGCATGGCGTCGAGCACGGTCAGCGCCGAGGGCACCATGTAGCCGGGCAGCCGTCCGCGCGCGGTCTCGAGCACCCGGGCCGCGTCGACGGCGGTGTCGGCGGTGAGATAGGAGACCAGGCGCGGGATTCCGCGCTCGTCGTGGTGGACCAGGGTGAGCGCGAACGTGACGCCCGGGTGCGCGGCCAGCACGTGGTCGATCTCGGCGAGTTCGATGCGGAAGCCGCGGATCTTGATCTGATCGTCGGCGCGGCCCAGGAAGCGCAGCTGCCCGGCGCCGTCGGCGACCACCAGATCGCCGGTGCGGTACATGCGTTCGCCGCGACGGCCGTGCGGGTTGGCCGGGAAGCGTTGCGCGGTCAGGGCGTGCCGGCCCAGGTAGCCGCGCGCCAGGCCGGGGCCGGACAGGTACAGCTCCCCCGCCACGCCCGGCGGCACCGGGTGCAGGCGGCCGTCGAGCACGAACAGCCGCATGCCGCGCACGGGCAGGCCGATCGGCACCGGCTGCCCGGCCACCATGGGTCCGGTGGCGGTGGCGGCGACGGTGGCCTCGGACGGGCCGTACATGTTGTGCATGCGCCGGGCGGGCTTCCCGGGCCGCGATTCCGGTGCGGTCCACACCGTCACCAGGTCCTCGGGGCAGGCCTCGCCGCCGACGATGACGGCCTCGAGTTCGGGCAGGTCGCCGGCGGGCACGGTGCCCAGGGCGGCGGGGGTGACGAACGCGTGCGTCACGTGCTCCTCGCGCAGGATGCGCGCGAGCTCCTCACCGCCGAAGACGCCCGCGGGCACGACCACGATGGTGGCGCCGGCCGCGAAACCGAGCAGCAGCTCCAGCACCGAGGCGTCGAAGCTCGGCGACGAGAAGTGCAGGGTGCGAGCCGAATCGGTGACCTTGAACAGATGCATCTGCTCGTGCGCCAGCGAGGCGATGCCCGCGTTGGTGACCACCACGGCCTTGGGCTTGCCGGTGGAGCCGGAGGTGTAGATGAGGTAGGCCGGGCCGCCGGTGCGCAGCGGGTGGTGCCGTTCGATGTCGGTGACCGCGGTGTCGGGGAACTGCGCGCATTCCGCGCCGAGCTGTTCGGCGCCGAGCAGCAGCCAGTCCACGTAGCTCTTGCGGTGCCGCCCCCTATTGCCGGGCCAGGTGGTCGGCATGTCCGGGCGCCGTTCGGCATTGGTGATGCCGAGCATGGCCCCGGAGTCGGCGAGCATGTGGGCGATGCGGTCCGACGGGTAGTCGGGGTCGATCGGCACATAGGCGGCGCCGGTCTTGGCGACCGACCACACCGCGAGGATGCTGTCGAGGCTGCGCGGCAGTGCGACGGCGACGACCACCTCGGGCCCGGCGCCGTGCTCGATCAGTACCCGCGCCAAGCGGTTCGAGCGTTCGTCGAGTTCACGGTAGGTGGTGTCCTCGCCCAGGTAGCGCACGGCCACCGTGTCGGGGACGCGTTCGGCGGTGTCGGTGAGCAGCCGGGCCAGGGTGGTGGCGGGTTCGCCGGGCGCACCCATGATGGGCACCAGTTTCGCGGTCTCGCGCACGTCCAGCAGCGGGAGATCGCCGACCGGCAGCGCGGGTTCGGTGACCGCGGCGGCCAGCAGGGCACCGAAGCGGCGGGCGATGGCCGCGACCGTGACGTGGTCGAAAACATCGGCGGCGTAACCGAATTCGGCCGACAGCCCGGCGTCCTCGGCCGGGGTCCCGGACGGCTCGTGCACGGTCAGCTGCAGGTCGAACTTGGCGACGTCGGTGGCCATCGGCACCACTTCGCTGTCCACGCCGGGCAGGTCGACGCGCGTCTCGGGTCCGTTGTCGTAGGACAGCATGACCTGGAACAGCGGGTGCCGGGACGCGGACCGCTCCGGGTTGACCACCTCGACGAGCCGCTCGAACGGCACGTCGGCATTGGCGAAGGCGTTGAGGTCGGTGTCGCGGACCTCGGTGAGCATGCGGTCGAATCCGGCGGCCGGATCCACCCGGGTGCGCAGCACCAGGGTGTTGACGAACATGCCGACCAGGTCGTCGAGCGCGGGATCGCTGCGCCCGGCGATCGGCGTGCCGATGGCGATGTCGGCGGTGTTGCACAGGCGCGAGAGCACCACGGCCAGCGCGGCGTGCAACACCATGAAGGTGCTGACCCCGCGGTCGTGGGCGACGGTGGCCAGGGCGCGGCGGACCTCGGCGGGGATGGTGAATTCGACGGTCCCGCCGTCGGTGGACCGCTGCCGCGGACGCGGGCGGTCCAGGGGCAGGTCCAGCTGGTCGGGCAGGTCGGCGAGGGCGGCACGCCAGTAGGCCAGCTGCCGGGCCAGGGCGCTGGCCGGGTCGGCTTCGTCGCCGAGCAGTTCCCGTTGCCACAGCGCGAAATCGGCGTACTGCACCGGCAGCGGCGTCCACACCGGGGCCTCGCCCTGGGCGCGGGCGGCGACCGCGGTCATCAGGTCGCGGGTGAGCGGGTCGATCGACCAGCCGTCACCGCTGATGTGGTGCAGCACCACCAGCAGCAGGTGGGTGTCGGGGCCGGTGCGGTACAACGCCACCCGCACGGGGGCCTGACTGCGCAGATCGAAACCGTACCCGGCGAATTCGGTGGCCAGCGCGACCGCGTCGGCGTCCGCGGCGGCGTCGATGGGGTCGAGGGTGAGCGGGATCTCGGCCGCCGGGTGGACGAGCTGGCAGGGCCCGTCGGGGGTGTCGGGGAAGGTGGTGCGCAGGCTCTCGTGCCGTTCCAGCACGTCCACGAGTCCGGCGCGCAGGGCCGGAATGTCCAGCGGCCCGGTCAGTTTCACCGCGAACGGCATATTGTAGGCGGCGGCGTGCTCGGCGAACCGGTTGAGGATCCACAGCCGCTGCTGGGCCAGGGACAGCGGAATCTGCTGCGGCCGTGGCCCGGCCGTCAGCAGCGGCTCGGGGTGCGCGGTCCCGTCGAGCTGCGCGGCGGAGAGCCGGGCGGCGAGTGCGGCCACGGTGGAGGTTTCGAACAGGTCGCGAATGGTGAGCGAGACGCCGAGCGCGGCATTGACGCGCGCCATGGCGCGGGCCGCGGTCAGCGAGTTGCCGCCCAGGTCGAAGAAGCTGTCCTGGACGTCGAATTCGTCGGTGCCGAGCACCTCGGCGAAGATGCCGAGGAGCCGGCGTTCCATATCGGTGCTGGGCTCGGCCGCGGGCCGGTCGGGGCGTCGGGCCGCCGCGTCCGGTTCGGGCAGCGCCTTGCGATCCACCTTGCCGTTGGCGCTCAACGGTAGTTCGTCGAGGACCACCACGATCGAGGGCACCATGTAACCGGGCAGGGTGCGGCGGAGCCCGGCGGTGAGCTCGATGGGGTCCAGCGTCTCGACGCCGGGACCCGCGACCGCGTAGCCGACCAGTTCGTCGCCGCCGCGGCCGCGGCGGGCCACGCACACCGCGCGCGCGACCCGGGGGTCGGCGAGCAGGGCGGCCTCGATTTCGCCGAGTTCGATGCGCAGGCCGCGCACCTTGACCTGGAAGTCGCTGCGGCCCAGGTACTCCAGTACGCCGGAGCGGCCGCTGCCGCGCCAGCGCACCAGGTCGCCGGTGCGGTACATGCGGGCGCCGGGGGTGAACGGGTTGGCCACGAACCGGTCGCCGGTGAGGGCGGCGCGGCCCAGGTAGCCGCGGGCCAGCTGCACGCCCGCCAGGTACAGCTCGCCGACCACGCCGGGGGCGACGGGCTGCAGCCGTGCGTCGAGGACGTAGGTGTGGGTGTTCCAGACGGGCGCGCCGATCGGCACGTCGGTGCTGCCGGGTGTGCAGTGCCAGGCGGTGACGTCGACGGCGGCCTCGGTGGGCCCGTAGAGGTTGTGCAGTTGCGGCGCTTCGGGTCCGGCGCCCAGGGCGGCGTGGAATTCGGCGACGGTGGCGGCGGGCAGCGACTCACCGCTGCAGAACACCCGGGTCAGGCCGGTGCAGCCGCTCACCTCGGTGTCGGTGAGGAACACCGACAGCATGGACGGCACGAAATGGGCCGTGGTGACGCCCTTCTCGGCGATGACGCGGGCCAGGTAGGCCGGATCGCGGTGGCCGTCGGGGGCGGCGATGACCAGACGGGCGCCGATCTGCAAGGGCCAGAAGAACTCCCACACCGAGACGTCGAAGGTGGCGGGGGTCTTCTGCAGCACGACGTCGGAGGGGTCGAGCGGGTAGGCGTGCTGCATCCAGCGCAGCCGGTTCACGATGGCGGCGTGGCTGACGCCGACTCCCTTGGGCTTGCCGGTGGAGCCGGAGGTGAAGATGACGTACGCCAGGTGGTCGGCGCGCAGCGGGGCGGTGCGGTCGGCGTCGGTGACCGGTCGGCCGGAGTGCACGGACAGGTCGGCGATGTCGATGTCGAATCGCGGTGCGAGATCGGGCAGTTCGATGCCGTCGGCGGCGGTGGTGAGCACGCACAGCGGCCGTCCCTGTTCGAGGACGGCGGCGATGCGGTCGGCCGGGTGGTCGGAATCGATGGGCAGGTAGGCCGCGCCCGCCTTGACGACGGCGTACATGCCGACCAGCAGGTCGAGGCTGCGGCGCATGGCCAGGCCGACCAGGGTGTCGGGGCCCGCGCCGCGCGCGACGAGTTCGCGCGCGAGGCGGTTGGCGCGCTCGTCGAGCTCGCCGTAGGTGAGGGTCTCGCCCTCGAAGTCCAGCGCGATCCGGTTGGCGGACACGGCCGCCCGGTCGGCGAAGAGCCCGGCCAGGGTGCCCTCTTGGCGGGCGACCTCGGTCGAATTCCATTCGCGCAGGACGCGGTCGCGTTCGGCGTCGGTGAGCACCGGCATGTCCACGACCACGGATTCGGGTGCGGCGGAGACGAACCGGCCCAGGTAGTCCAGGAAGCGGCCGTGGTGCATGGACAATTCGGCATCGCCGTAGAGGCGCGGGTTGGCCTCGAAATCGATGTGGGTGCGGTCGCCCAGGCCGTTGTAGAGGTTGATCGAGAGGTCCTCGACCGGGCCGGTGGACAGCACGTTGATCGAGCCCATCAAGCTGCCGAACTTCAGCTCGCTGTGAAAGAGCATGAGGTTGACCATGGGCCCGAAGAAGCCGCGCGAATCGCGCGAGTAGCCGCAGTCGCGGCGGATGTCGTCGCTGCGGTAGCGCTGGTGGCGCAGCGCGCCGGTGATCTGCAGTTCGACCGCGCGCACGGTGTCGGCGACGGTCTCGGCGCCGGTGAACTGCACGCGGATGGGCACCACGTTCGACACCACGCCCGCCGAACGCCGCAGCGCCACCGTGGTGCGTGCGGAGACGGGCAGGCTGAGCACCACGTCCTGGGTGCCGGTGACCGCGCGCACGTAGCCGGCCAGGGCGGCGACGAACAGCGCGGAGGTATTGGAGCCGAACGCGGTGGCGGTGGCCTCGATGGCGGCCTCGACCTCGGGGGCGAGCACCGCGGTGGCGCTGCGGCGGCCGGCGTCGGAGATCGGCGCGACGGTGCCGTTGGCCGACAGCGTGAGCGGTTCGCCGACGCCGGCGAGCTGGGCGCGCCAATAGTCGCTGTCGGAGACGAAGCGGGTGGTGTCGCGGTAGCGGTTCTCGTCGCCGTAGATGGTGGCCAGCGGCGTGGCGCGGGAGACCGTCGGTTCGGTGTGGTCCTCGAGCGCGGTATAGATCTCGGCGGCGCGGGTGGTGGCGTTCATGGCGCCGTAGCCGTCGATCACGATGTGGTGGCCGCGGGTGTACCAGATCCAGTCGGCGTCGCCGATCTGGATCACCACATTGGTGGTGAGCGGGTCGCGCTCGATGTCGATGGGTGAGCTGGCGTGCTCGTGCATCCAGGCGTGGGCCGCGGCGCGCGGGTCCGCCTCGCCGCGCAGGTCCACGCGGGCCCAGCCGGGGCGGCGATTGAGGTCGACCACCTGGTGCGGGACGCCGTCGATCTCGAGCAGGCGGACGTGGCCGACCTCGCTCTCGGCGCCGAAGCGTTCGATGGCGTACAGCAGGCGGCCGACATCGAGGTCGCCGTGGATCTCGACGAACTGCGCGATGGTGAGGGGAATGTCTGGCCTGATCCGCTGGGCGTACCAGAGGGCTGTCTGCGCCGGGGAGAGCACGAATGGTTGGGCCGAGAATTCACCCGAAGAACATTGGTCGACACGGTCGGTGGCCAATGAACTCATCAAACACTCCGTTCTGACGCTGTAGACGCAACTCCCCGAGCCCCGAAAGAGTGATCACAAGGTCCTGGATGCCCGGCGTGCGCGCGCACGCGCGAGCCCTAGGACGTGATCCACGTCCTATGATTCGGAGCATCCCGCCGAGTGGATCGGTGGTGATCTCGAGTTGCCGCAACGAACAGCGTTGGCGGAACGCGGCTGTAGTTCAGTTACCTATCAGCAAACCTCACAATATGCGCCCAACTCGCATAAGGGAACGGTTTCAATTCGGACCTATCGGAAAATTCAACAAGCCCTGGCAACGAACTGGCGAATCTCAGTCGCCGAGACGGGTACGGCCCTCACACACGTGCCCGCGGTACCACGCCGGATGAATTCTCCGGCCGTCCGGTTGGTTATGACCGATTCAGATATCACCCGCGCGGGGTGCGGTAACGCCTCCGGATCAGCGCGGCCGCTATAGCAGCCGCGGCCAGAATACACACAACCGTCTCGGGCGTGGGGCCCAAACGGGACGCGAGTGTCGTGTTGTCCCGCAGCGGCAGAGTCGCGACCAGCGCCGCGGGCTCGAACTGCGGCGTCTGCTGCCGGATCACGCCGTCGGCGGTGATCATGGCGCTGACGCCGGTCGTCACCGACACCACCACCGCGCGGCCGTGCTCGACCGCGCGCACCCGCGACATGGCCAGCTGCTGATAGGTCATCTCGCTGCGGCCGAAGGTGGCGTTGTTCGACGGCACGGTGAGCAGCTGCGCGCCCGCGCGCACCGACTGCTCGAAGGCGCGGTCGAAGGCGACCTCGTAACAGGTGGCCACGCCGATGGCGACCGGCGCGCCGCCGCCGGCGGGCCGCACGTGCACCACGCCGTCACCGTGGCCGGGCACGAAATAGCCCGCGCGGTCCGCGTATTCGGAGAAGTGGCGGAAGAACTCCCGGTAGGGCAGGTATTCGCCGAAGGGCTGGATGATCTTCTTGTCGTGCCGCTCGGCCGGGCCGGAATCGCCGTTCCATACGATGACCGAGTTGGTGGTGGTGCGATCGGCGTTCACGAGCACCGCGCCCACCAGGATGGGGGCCTTCACCGCGATCGACGCCTGCGAGATCTCCTGCGCCGCATCGGCGTTGCGCAGCGGATCGATATCGGAGGAGTTCTCCGGCCAGATCACCACGTCGGGCTGCGGGGCCTTCCCGGCCGCGATGTCGCGGGCGAGTTCCTCGGTGCGCTTGACGTGATTGTCGAGAACCGCGCGGCGCTGGGCATTGAAGTCCAGGCCCAGGCGCGGCACGCTGCCCTGGATGGCGGCGACCGTGATCGGCCGGTTGCCGTCCTCCGGGCCGGGCAGCGCGGTCCGGAGGATCACTCCGGCGAGGGGAACTATAGCCACAAGCATTGCCGCAGCAACAATCCGGTTCCACGATGTGAGATGCGATGCTCCCCATCTGGGAGAATCCGATGTGGCCCCGGCCACTCCTCCGCTACCGCCGGCACGGGCGGTGAGACGGCCCGGCAATCCCGCGGCGAGCGCGGCGAGTCCGGTGCCGGTGAGCGCCACCGCGAAACTCACCAGCGGCGCGCCGCCCACCATCGCGTACGGCAGGTACCAGCCGTCGGCCTGCCCGAAAGCCAGCTTCCCCCAGGGAAACCCGCCGAACGGAAAACTGGCGCGCGCCCATTCGGTGAGCGACCACACCGCCGCCACCCACAGCGGCCAGCCCGGCAGGGTCGCCACCCAGCGGGCCAGGAGCCCGAAAAGCCCGACGTAGACAGCACATACCGCCGACAGCGCGAGCCACGGCGCGGGCCCGACATAGATCCCGGTCCACGGCAGGAGCGGCAGGAAGAACGCCAGCCCAGCCACGTAGCCGTACCCGAATCCCGCACGCGCCCGGCCGGTTCCACGCACCACGAGCGTCAGGATCGCGATCCCGACCGGGGCGAGGAACCACAAGGTCCGCGGCGGAAAGCTCGCGTACAGCAGCAGCCCGGCCAGGACGGCCGCGAGCAGGCGCGCCGACCGCGGCCACCGCTCGGCAGCCGCCGCGATCGCGGCGATCGACTTGCCCACCCCGGACCCCGGCGGCGCCGCGCCACCTGCCGAACCGTGTTCGACCGCAGCCGAATCAGCCGCGGGGGCACCGGCCGGAGCAGATCCGGGAACCGAGCCGGCGCCGACGTCGGCCACCCTGTCGTCCGAATCGGCAGCGGCAGCCGAACCCCCGGCGGCGGCCGCATCCCCGGCCGGGCTCGCGGAAGTGTGTTCCGGATTCCCGGCGCGAGACCCGGACCTGCCGTCCTCTCCGCCGGTCAGGCGTGCCGAACCGTCAGCGCGCGAGCCGGATTCGGCCGCGCGGTCCGCGGCGGAGGCGGAATCCGCTGCGCGGAGGTGGTTCTCGGGATCGGTGTCAGGCTTCATGGATGGTGACCCCGCGGTGCACGGTGCGCAGGCTCTGCGGCAGGGTGGCGGCCGGGGTGAGCGGCGGCAGGCCGGGGACGCGGGAGCGGGGGTCGGTGGACCAGCGCTGGACGGTGTCGGCGGCGGCCGCGACGACCAGTTCGCGGGAGTCCCAGATCGCGTAGGAGGCGGGTGCGCCGGGGACCAGGGTGCCGGCGACGC
This sequence comes from Nocardia sp. CA-145437, assembly GCF_050956485.1. Classification (NCBI taxonomy): domain Bacteria; kingdom Bacillati; phylum Actinomycetota; class Actinomycetes; order Mycobacteriales; family Nocardiaceae; genus Nocardia; species Nocardia sp. CA-145437. Next base: position 3,979,541 of record NZ_CP191204.1, read on the forward strand.
CGTCGCGGACGCCGCCCGCGCGCCAGGCGCCCCGGGTGGCGGCGGCGAAGGCGGCGCGCGGGGAGATCTGGTGGCCGGGGGTGCGGTGGTTGACCGCGGCGCGCAGCGCTTCCCACGGGTTCAGTGCGGTGACCGGGGCGTCGGAGCCGATGGCGAGGGAGATGCCCGCGGCGGCCATGGCGGCGAACGGGTTCAGGGTGGCGGCCCGGTCGGCGCCGAGGCGGGTGGCGTACATGCCGTCGGGGCCGCCCCAGGCGGCGTCGAATCCCGGTTGGACGCTGGCGATCACGCCCCAGGCGGCGAGTTTGTCGATCTGGTCGGTTGTCATCATCTCGGCGTGTTCGAGCCGGTGCCCGCGCGAGGCGACGGCCGGTCCGCCGAGGGCGTCCACGGCCCGTTCGAATCCGGTGACGACGGCGTCCATGGCGGCGTCGCCGATGACGTGGAAGCCGGTCTGGATGCCGGCTTCGGTGCAGGCGAGCACGTGGGCCGCAATGGCTTCGGCGTCGAGGTAGGAGGTGCCGGTGCTGTCGCGGTCGGCGTAGGGTTCGCGCAGCCAGGCGGTGTGCGAGCCGATGGCCCCGTCGACGAACAGGTCGCCGCCCAGGGCGTGCACCCCGAGTTCCTTGACCAGGGTGCGGGCTTCGTCGGCGGTGCGGACGGCCTGTCCCCAGTAGGCGCGGACCTCGACGCCGTGGGTGAAGTCGAGGAGTTCGCGCACGTCGTCGGCGCCGGAGATCTCGGGTCCCGCGCATTCGTGCACGGCCACAACCCCGTTGGCGGCGGCCGAGTCCAGTGCCGCCTGCCGGGCCGCGTCGCGCTGTGCCCGGCTCAGCGCGCCGAGAGCGGCCGCGCGCACCCGGTGGTGGGCGTCCCCGCGCAGCGGCTCGCCGCGGGTGAACCCGTCGGCCTCGGTGATTGCGTCCACGGCGTCGAGCAGCGCGGTCGAGGCGACGGCCGAATGCGCGTCCACGCGAGCCAGATACACCTGTCGTCCCGGCGCGGCCGCGTCGAGTTCCTCGCGGGTCGGGGTCCGGCCCTCGGCCCAGCGGGTCTCGTCCCAGCCCTCGCCGAGGATCACGCCGTCAGGGTGGCCGGAGGCGAAGTCCCGCACCAGTTCCAGGCATTCCCGCAGTGAACCGGCTTGCGCCAGATCGAGTCCCGTCAGCTTCAACCCGAGCGCGGTGACATGCACGTGCGGGTCGACGAATCCCGGCGCGACGAACGCCCCGTCGAGGTCGATGATCTCCGCGTCCGGATGCAGCGCCCGTCCCGGCTTGTCCAGCCCGACCCACACCACGGTCCCGTCGGTGACGGCCATGGCCGTCGCGTCGGGATTGCTCGAACTGTAGATACGGCCGCCGACCAGCAACTGGGTACTCACGACTGCCCAGTCTGCCGCACGGCCCGCCGGTCCCGGCAATCGCACTCGCCGACTGTGACCAGGACCCCTGCCGCAATGCCGCGGGGCCGATCACCGTGCTGGTGATCGGCCCCGCGGGCGGTAGGGATCGACGTGTGGGTTCCCGCTCAGCGGGGATCGATCATCTTGTATCCGTTGCCCTGACCGTCGTCGTAGTACTCGGTGACCACGGTCGCGTCGATGACCTCACCATCGGGATCGATCACGACATTGCGGTACCCGTAGGGCCCGACGGCAGTGGCGACCCGGTTCAGTCGGCGCGCCGCGAAGGCGGCCACGATCGGGCGGAGCAGGAATCGGGTGAACGGCAGCAGGGCCAGCAGGCCGAGCGCGGTGGTGAGCAGGCCGGGCACGAACATCAGGACCGCGCCCACGCCGACCAGCGCGCCGTCGGCGACGGCGGTGCTGGATTCGAGTTCACCGCGCGCGGCGCGGCGGAATCCTTCGAACACGCGGCGGCCCTGCGAGCGCACGAGCACCAGACCCACGGCCGATCCGGCCAGCAGCAGCAGGATCGTGGGGAAGACGCCGATGAGGTGGCCGACCCCGATCAGGGTGGCGATCTCGGCGGCGAACCAGGCGAGGAACAACAGGGCGGGCATCAGGCGATCCTTTCGATCGGTCTACCCGTGACAACGCGCGAGGCCCCGATTTTTCTCCCGGGTGCGTTCCCGGTCACACCGGTCAGGCGCCGCCGGGCCGGACCAGGCCGGTCTCGTAGGCCAGGACGACGGCCTGGACCCGGTCGCGCAGGCCGAGTTTGGTGAGGACGCGGCCGACGTGGGTTTTGACGGTGGCCTCGGAGAGGTAGAGGGCGCCCGCGATCTCGGCGTTGGAGCGGCCCGCGGCGATGTGTTCGAGGACCTCGCGTTCGCGGGCGGTGAGGACGTCGAGGACGCCGGGGTCGCGGCCGGCGGCCGGGTCCTCGGCGATGAGGCGGTCGAGCAGGCGTTTGGTGACCTTCGGGGAGACGACGGCGTCGCCGCCGGCGACGCTGCGGATCGCGGAGATGAGGTCTTCGGGCGGGGTGTCCTTGAGCAGGAAGCCGCTGGCTCCGGCGCGCAGCGCGCCGAGGGCGTGTTCGTCGAGGTCGAAGGTGGTCATGACGAGAACGCGGCTGCCGCAGCCGGATTCGATGATGCGGGCGGTGGCGGTGACGCCGTCGGTGACGGGCATGCGGACATCCATGAGGACGACGTCGGGGACGAGTTCGGTGGCGCGGGCGATGGCGGTGGCGCCGTTGTCGGCCTCTCCCACCACGTCGATGTCGGGGTGCGCGCCGAGCACCATTCGCAATCCAGCGCGCATGAGTTCCTGGTCATCGACGACGAGCACGGTGATCGGCACGCCCCCAACCTATCCGGCGCGAGGATGCGGGCGGGTAGCCGGGCAGCGGCCCATCCCGGTCGGTGCAGGTGGGCGGCTCAGTCCTGCACGTCGTCGCGGTCGAGCGGGATGGTGGCGCGGACGGTCCAGCCGCCGTGCGGATTCCGGCCGGTGGTGAGGGTGCCGCCCAGGACGGCGATGCGTTCGCGCATGCCGACCAGTCCCAGTCCGCTGCCGGGGATGCGGGTGGCAGGCATGGGCGGGGCGGTGGCGGACCCGATGTGGCAGCCGCTGTCGGGGGGCGTGGTGAGCGGGGCGCCGCCGGTGTCGGTGATCTCGAGCAGTACGTCGGTGTCGCGGCGGGTGACGCGGACTTCGGCGCGCGGGTCGGGTCCGGCGTGGCGCAGGGTGTTGGTGAGCGATTCCTGCACGATGCGGTGGATGCCGAGGCTGACCTCGGGGGTGACGGCGTCGAGTTCGCCGCGCAGTTCGAGGGACACGTCCAGTCCGGCGCTGCGCATCATGTCGGCGACCTTGGCGATGCCCGCGGTGCCGTGTTGCGGAAGTTGTTCGGGCGCATGCTCGGTGCGCAGCAGCTCGACGGTGCGGCGCAGTTCGCGCAGGGCTTCGCGGCCGGTGCCGGCGATGGTGGTGAGTGCTTGCTCGGCGGTGTCGGGGTCGTGGCGCAGGGCGTAGCGGGCGCCGTCGGCCTGCACGATGATGACGCTGACCGCGTGCGCGACCACGTCGTGCAGTTCGCGGGCGATGCGGGTGCGTTCGGCGGCGACGGCGTCGTGGGCGCGGCGTTCGCGGTCGTAGTCGGCGACGGCCAGGCGGGCGGCGACCTCGGCGTCGTAGGCGTGGCGGGCGCCGACGAATTCGGCCAGGGTCCAGCACAGCGCGTAGTAGAGGGCGTTGAACAGGATGTCGGTGCCCTGCGGTGTGCCGATGGCGGCCGCGGCGACGACCCCGTCGATGAGCAGGATCGCCAGGTAGACGAGTCCTTGGCGGCGGCCGACGTAGGCCACGAGGGTGTAGAGCATGATGCCCAGGCCCAGCAGCGCCGGGTGCACGGCGTGGTCGCTGACGCTCCAGTGCACCAGCGACGCGGTCATGGACAGCGCGACCATGGCGGCCGCGGCGGCACGGGTGTGGGTGCGGCGGAACACGATCGGCAGCGGCAGCAGCACGCTGAGCACGAGATAGGTGGGCTTGTACTGGCTGTTGCTCAGGGCGAGCACATCGATGACGAACAACAGCAGCGCGACCGCCGAATCGGTGATCAGCGGTTTTCCGCGCAGCCAGAGACTGAATCGGCGCACCCGTCCACCCTACGGGCCGGTTCGCTGACAACTCGCTGACAGACCCGACGGTTTGAATCGAGGTGGCGGCGTCTGGTTGGGTCGCGGAGTGAGCATTGCGGACTGGACGATCCTGTTGACCGCGGCGACAGCGGCCGGCTGGGTCGACGCCGTGGTCGGCGGCGGCGGGCTGATCGTGTTGCCCACCCTGTTCGTGGTGCTGCCCGGCCTGGCGCCGCAGACGGCCCTGGGCACCAACAAGATCGCCGCGTTCTCCGGCACCAGCGCGGCGGTGTTCACCTTCGCCCGCAAGGTGCCGATGCGCTGGAAGGTGCTGATCCCCGGCGCCATGATCGCGGCGGTGGCGGCCGCGTGCGGTTCGGCGGCGGTGGCCCTCATCGACCGCCGGTACTTCATCCCGATCGTCATGGTGGTGCTGATCGGGGTGGCGGTGTTCGTGACGCTGCGCCCCTCGATCGGGGTCACGATGGCCACCCATCGCCCGACCCGCCGCAAGACCATCCTGGTGGTGGCGCTGGCCGCGGGCCTGATCGGCCTCTACGACGGCATTCTCGGGCCGGGGACCGGCACGTTCCTGATCATCACCTTCGCCACCCTGCTCGGCACCGAGTTCGTGCGGGCCGCGGCCATGGCGAAGGTGATCAACTGCGGATCCAACCTGGGTTCGCTGCTGTTCCTGGCGAGCACGGGTCACGTGCTGTGGGCGCTGGGCCTGTCCATGGCGGTGGCGAACGTGGCAGGTTCGATCGCCGGGTCCCGCATGGCCCTGGCCAAGGGCGCCGGTTTCGTCCGGGTCGTCCTGCTGGTGGTGGTCACCGCCATGGTGATCCGCCTGGGCTGGCAGCAGTTCGGCTGACCGGGTTCAGACGCGGGCCAGCCGGTGCACCGAGCTCAGGGGGCGAAAGGCTTCGGGCTCCGGACGTAGTGGAACGTCGGCGATCACCGGTAGGTGGTCGGCGGGCAGCTCCGGTGCGGGCTGGGACAGCCACGGCGCCAGCACCTTCGAGGTGGTCTCCTGGATCTTGCGTTGCAGCGCTTCGCCGTCCTCGAGGCCGGGCCGCTGGAACAGCACGGTCAGCGCGCCGGACACCGCGCCGACGACCGCTCCGACCAGGGCGGCCGCGCCGACGTCGTCGAGTTCCTCGGGGAACGCGGCGCGCAGCTGGCGCGCGATCTCCTGCTGCGACGCGAGCTGGGCGTAGGCGGCGCGGCCCGACACCGCGGGCACGGTGCGCGATACCTGGGCGCGCAGTACGGCGATGCGGGCGGCGAGGTCGTCGCCCAGGTGGTCGCCGGGATTGTCACCCGCGGCGCGCAGCGCGCGCAGCAGCACCTCGACGGGTCGTTCACCGGGGCGGCGGGTGGCGATGGCGCGCACGGCGGCCTGCACGCGTTCGTCCGGCTCGGGGAACAATAGTTCCTCTTTGCTGGCGAAGTAGTTGAAGAACGTCCGGGTGCCGACTTCGGCGGCGGCCGCGATGTCGGCGACGGTGGCCGCCTCGTATCCTCGGCTCTCGAACTGTTCTACGGCGGCTTCGAGCAGGGCTCGGCGGGTGCGTTCCCGTTTGCGATCGCGGAGTGCGGATGGCGGCACGCGGGCAGACAGTACGGCATCCGATCGGCAATCCGCGGAATGTCAGGCCGTTGAGCGTGCCGTTTCCCAGTGTGCTCCTTCGCACTTCGCGCATCGTTGCAGCGTATGCAGATATGCGCGGGGTGAATTTCGTTCGGGCTGCGTGGTTTCTTGAACCCCCGGCGTGTCGCCCTCTAGCGTGGTGCGGGTGAGCATCGCTACCAAGGTCATCGACGGTCAGTTCCGCGCGCTGCCGCTGTCCGCGCTCGCCGACGCCGCGTTGAGCGCGGCCCGCGCGGCCGGGGCCGAGTACGCGGACCTGCGGGTCCATCGACTCGTGCAGCAGTCCATCAGGTTGCGCGACGGCCGCGTCGAATCGGTGTCCGACAGTACCGATCTCGGGTTCGCGGTGCGCGTGATCGTCGACGGCACCTGGGGTTTCGCCTCACACGCCGATCTCACCGCCGAGACCGCCGCCCAGGTGGCGCGGCGCGCGGTGACGGTGGCGCGAACCCTGCGCGCGCTCAATCGCGAACGCGTGGAACTGGCTCCGGAGCCACGCTACGACGACGCCGAGTACGTCTCCGCCTACGACGTCGACCCCTTCGAGGTGCCGACGCCGGAGAAAGTGGCGCTGCTGCTGGACTATTCGGGGCGGCTGAGCTCCGCCGACGGCGTGGATCACGTGACGGCGGCGGTGCTGCAGGTCAAGGAGCAGACCTTCTACGCCGACACCTTCGGCTCGCGGATCACCCAGCAGCGGGTGCGCCTGCACCCGCAGTTCGAGGCCATCACCGTCGATCCGGCGGCGGGGGTGTTCGAGACCATGCGCACCCTGGCCGCTCCGGCCGGGCGCGGCTGGGAGTACGTGACCGGCGCGGACGGACACTGGGACTGGGCGGGCGAACTCGCGCGGATGCCGGAGTGGCTGGCGGAGAAGGTGAAGGCCCCCACCGTCGAGGCGGGCCCCACCGATCTGGTCATCGATCCGAGCAATCTGTGGCTCACCATCCACGAGTCCATCGGCCACGCCACCGAGTACGACCGTGCCATCGGCTATGAGTCCGCCTACGCGGGAACCTCGTTCGCCACCCCCGACCAGCTCGGCACACTGCGCTACGGCACGCCGATCATGCACGTCACCGGTGACCGCACCCAGGAGCACGGCCTGGCCACCGTCGGCTGGGACGACGAGGGCGTGGCCGGGCAGCGCTGGGATCTGGTGCGCGACGGCGTGCTGGTCGGCTACCAGCTCGACCGGGTGTTCGCGCCCAAGCTGGGCCTGGAACGCTCCAACGGCTGCTCCTACGCCGATTCCGCGCACCACGTGCCGATCCAGCGCATGGCCAATGTGTCGCTGCAACCCGACCAGGAGCGCGACACCAGCACCGCCGAGCTCATCTCCCGGGTGGAGAACGGCCTCTACATCGTCGGCGACAAATCGTGGTCGATCGATATGCAGCGCTACAACTTCCAGTTCACCGGTCAGCGCTTCTTCCGGATTCGTCACGGTGAGCTGGCCGGGCAGGTGCGCGATGTCGCCTACCAGGCCACCACCACCGACTTCTGGGGTGCGATGGAGGCCGTCGGCGGGCCCTCGACCTGGGTGCTGGGAGGGGCGTTCAACTGCGGTAAGGCGCAACCCGGTCAGGTGGCGGCGGTCTCGCACGGCTGCCCGTCGGTGCTGGTGCGCGGCATCAATATTCTCAATACCCGCGCCGAAGCCGGACAGTAGGAAAGGACCGACACGGTGAGTGTGCTCCCCGCCCCCGAGGTCGTCGAACGCGCGCTGCGGGCCTCGCGCGCCGACGAGGCCATGGTGATCGTCACCGACGCGTACGAGGCGTCGCTGCGCTGGGCCGGAAACTCCATGACCACCAACGGTTCCTCGGTGGCGCGCGATTGGGCGGTGGTCTCGGTGTTCCGGGAGGGCCCGACCGTCGCGCGGGTCGGCAGCGTGAGTTCCACCAGCGTGGATCCGGCCGAGATCGAGGCCGTGGTGCGGGCCAGCGAGCAGGCCGCCCGCGACGCCGAGCCGGCGCGCGACGCCATGCCGCTGCTGGATCCCGACGCCGTCGACGCCGACACCCTGGACCGGCTGCTGGACTGGGACGGCGATCCGGCCACCACCGATATCGGCGTGTTCACCACGCTGGCAAGCGATCTCGCCGCCGGTTTCGACGGCTCCGACCGCCTGTACGGTTTCGCCCACCACCAGATGCACTCCACCTGGCTGGGCACCTCCACCGGGTTGCGGCGGCGCTGGGTGCAACCGACGGGTTCGGTGGAGATCAACGGCAAGCGCGGTGAGGGCGCGGAGCTGGCCAGCGCGTGGGTCGGCACCGGCACCACCGATTTCGCCGATGTCGACACCCCCGGTCTGCTGGCGGAGTTGTCGCGGCGGCTGGACTGGTCCACGCGGCGCGTCGAGCTGCCCGCGGGCCGCTACGAGACGCTGCTGCCGCCGTCCGCGGTCGCGGATCTGATGATCTACCTGGCCTGGTCCATGGAGGGCCGCGGCGCGCACGAGGGCCACACGGCCTTCTCCCGCGCGGGCGGCACCCGAATCGGGGAGCGGCTCACCGGGATTCCGCTGACCCTGTCCTCGGATCCGAGCGCGGCGGGTCTGGAGTACCGGCCGTTCGTGGCGACGCCGTCGTCGTCGGAGTCGCTGTCGGTGTTCGACAACGGCCTGACCGCGCAGCGCACCGACTGGGTGCGCCAGGGCGTGATCGAGTCGCTGGTGTATCCGCGTGCCACCGCCGCCGAATTCGACGCCCCCGTCACTCTGCCCGGCGAGAACCTGCTCCTGACCGGCGGCGGCGACGCCACGCTGACCGACATGATCGCGCGCACCGAGCGCGGACTGCTGCTGACCTGCCTGTGGTACATCCGCGAGGTCGATCCGGCCACGCTGCTGCTCACCGGCCTCACCCGCGACGGCGTCTACCTGGTCGAGAACGGCGAGGTGACCGGCGCGGTCAACAATTTCCGCTTCAACGAGAGCCCCCTGGACCTGCTGCGGCGCGTGTCGGAGGCGGGCCGCACCGAGATCACCCTGCCGCGTGAGTGGAAGGACTGGTTCACCCGGACGGCCATGCCGCCGTTGCGGATTCCCGATTTCCACATGTCCTCGGTGAGCCAGGCGACCTGATCCGGTCGAACCGGTCCGTTTCCCGGAAACTTTCGTCGCACGACAACGATGATTTCCGGGAGGCGGCGCCGACTTCCAGGCAGAGACGGCGACACACGCCGATTCGTTCCCCTGCTGAAGGAGTACGGCCATGAGCAAGGTAGTCACCGGCGCGAGCATGTCCCTCGACGGGTTCATCGCGGGCCCCGGCGAAACCGGTTTCGAGCACCTGTTCGCCTGGTACCAGAGTGGCGACGTGCCGATCGCCAGCACCCACCCCGAGATCCCGTTCACTCTGACCGCCTCCGACGCCGAATACCTGCGAGCCTGGCTCGACGGGGTCGGGGTGTACGTGGTCGGCAAGCGGCTGTTCACGCTGACCAACGGCTGGGGCGGGGTGCATCCGGCGGACAAGCCGATCGTGGTGGTCACCCACACCGTGCCCGAGCAGTGGATCGCCGAGCACCCCGACGCGCCGTTCACCTTCGTGACCGGCGGGGTGAAGGAGGCCATCGACGTGGCGCGCGGCATCGCCGGGGACCGGATGGTCGGTGTCAGCGGCGGTGACGTGGCCCGGCAGTGCCTCGACGAGGGCCTGCTCGACGAGGTCTGGGTCGATCTGGTGCCGGTGCTGCTGGGCAGCGGGGTGCCGCTGCTGGGTGAGCTGGCGAATGCGCCGGTGCTGCTGGACGATCCGGAGATCGTCCCCGGCTCCCGCGTCACCCACCTGAAGTACCGCCTGCGCTGAACCGCGTCCCCGGTTTGCGCTGTCGGCGAACCGGTTGTCGCGGCGCCTCGGTCGCGCGCATCCTGGGATTACGCACTGTAATCACGTAATCGGATGGTGGTCGTCGTGGACGACGAAGCTGCCCTCTCGCCCGGGGACGAGAACCCCGACCCCGTGCCGCCTCCGGGCTTCGGCCCGCCGGACCCCGAGGCCATGGACGCCTACTCGCGCACCGTGATCGCGGTCGCCGCCTCGGTGACCCCGCACGTGGCCAGCGTGCAGACCCCGCGCGGCGGCGGATCGGCGGTGGTGTTCACCGCCGACGGATTCCTGCTCACCAACGCGCACGTGGTCGGCGAGGCGAGCAAGGGAATCGTGGTGTTCGCCGACGGCCTCGAATCGGCCTTCGACGTGGTGGGGGTGGATCCGCTCTCGGATCTGGCGGTGCTGCGCGCCCGCGGCGGCGCGCCCGACGCGGTGCGGCTCGGGGACGCCGACAGCCTGGTGGTCGGGCAGCTGGTGGTGGCGGTCGGTTCTCCGCTGGGGCTGGCCGGGTCGGTGACCGCGGGCGTGGTGAGCGCGCTGGGCCGCTCGGTGCCGGTCGGCAACCGGCGCACCGCGCGCGTCATCGAGGACGTGATCCAGACCGACGCCGCCCTCAATCCCGGCAATTCCGGTGGCGCGCTGGCGGATTCGGCGGGCCGGGTGGTGGGGATCAATACCGCGGTCGCCGGGATCGGGCTGGGTCTGGCGATTCCTATCAACGTCACCACCCGCCGCATCATCAGCACGCTGCTCACCGAGGGCCGGGTCCGGCGCGCCTATCTGGGCGTGGTCGGGGTGCCCGCGCCCCTGCCGACCGCGGTCGCCGCCCGCACCGGGCAGGACGCGGGACTGCGGATCGTGGAGGTGGTGCGCGGCGGGCCCGCCGAACAGGCCGGGCTGCGGCGCGGGGACCTGGTGCTCAGCATCGCGCGCACCGAGATCCGGGACGCGCAGGGCATCCAGCGACAGTTGTTCGCCGACGCCATCGGGCGCACGCTGCCGGTGACGGTGCTGCGCAACGGCGCGATGGTGGATGTGCTGGCGGTGCCGGTCGAGCTGGCCGGCGACTGAACCGGCCGGTCGCGGTCCCCGGCAATCGGTTACGAGGCCGAGCGCTGCTCCGCGTCGCCAGGGTGCCAGATCTCGGCCAGCTCGTCGAGGGGAATGTCCAGGGTGCGGCTCAACGCGACCACGGTCCCGAACGCGGGCGTGGGCAGGCGCCCCGATTCGATCTTGCGCAGGGTCTCCGGGGAAATGCCCGCGCTCGCGGCCACTTCCACCGGGTCGCGGCCGTCGCGGGCGGTACGCAGGGCCGCGCCCAGGCGGCGTCCGGCTTCGAGCTGGGCGGGCGTGAGGGGCAGTCGGACCATACCGGCCACCCTACGGTTGGTATTTAAATACCGCAAGCCGCTAGGGTCGGTATTAAAATACCGATTGATGGAGGTAGTCATGGTGGAACTCAAGAGCCCCGCCGAGATCGACAGCATGCGCGTGACCGGGCAGTTCGTGGCCGGCGTGCTCGCCGAACTGCGGGAGCGGGCCCGGATCGGGGTCAATCTGCTGGAGCTGGAGGCCGTGGTCCGCGAACGCATCCGGGAGCGCGGCGCGGTCTCCTGCTACTGGGACTACTCCCCCAGTTTCGGGCGCGGGCCGTTCCGCAACACCATCTGCCTGTCGGTGAACGATGCCGTGCTGCACGGACTCCCGTTCGACTACACGCTGCGCGACGGCGACGTGCTGAGCATGGATCTGGCGGTGAGCGTCGACGGCTGGGTCGCCGACTCCGCGGTCACAGTCATCGTGGGCAGCCCCGATCCCGAGGACGAACGGCTGATCCGCGCCACCGAAGAGGCCCTGGACGCGGCCATCGCGGTCGCCGAGCCCGGCAACAGCATCGGCGACCTGTCGGCGGCCATCGCCGCCGTGGCCCGCGACCACGGCTACCCGATCAACACCGAATACGGCGGACACGGACTGGGCCGCACCATGCACGAGGACCCGCATGTCCCCAATGCCGGGCGCGCCGGGCGCGGTTTCCGGCTGCGCCCGGGCCTGACCCTGGCGATCGAGCCGTGGTTCGCGCGCGGCACCGACCGCATCGTCACCGACCCCGACGGCTGGACCCTGCGCTCGGCCGACGGTTCGCGCACCGCCCACTCCGAGCACACCATCGCCATCACCGAGGCGGGCCCGCAGGTACTGACCCGCGTCGGGTGACCGGTCAGGCGAGCGGTTCGCCGAAGGTCTGGCGGCCCATGAGGTAGGTGGCCTCGACCGTTAAGGCGCGCAACGACTCCGGCGGCACGGCGCGCGGATTGCCCGACAGCACCACCAGATCCGCGTACTTGCCCGGTTCCAGGCTGCCGATCTCGGTGTCGAGGTGCAGCTGCCAGGCCGCGTCGAGGGTCTGCGCCTTGATCGCGGCGTCGACGCTCAGGCACTGCTCGGCGGCCAGGACGCGGCCGCTGCCGCGCGCGGTGCGGGTGACGGCGGTGGCGATATTGCCGATCGGGTCGGGCGGGGTGACGGTGCCGTCATTGTGGAACGAGATCCGCAACCCCGCGTCCAGCGCCGATTTCGCCGACATCCAGTGCGCGCCGTGTTCGGGACCGAACAGGTCGTCCAGCAGCACGTCACCCCAGTAGTAGACGTGCTCGATGAAGAAACTCACCGTCACCCCGAGCTTGGCGGCGCGCGCGAACTGGTCGGGCCGCATCGCCCCGCAGTGCTCGAGCCGGGGCCGCAGCTCGCCGCTCTTCCCGGCCAAAGCCTTCTCGTAGGCGTCGAGCACCACGTCAGCCGCGTCGCCGTGCACGTGGCAGGCGGGCTGCCAGCCCTGCCCGACGAACGCGGCGGACAGGTCGGTGATCTGTTCGGGGGTGTAGTTCATGCCGCCGTGGTGATGCGGCTCGAGACCCATGCGGGCGGTGGCCTCGTTGGTGAGATAGGGGAACGTGGTGAAGATATTGCCCTGCCAGGGTGATCCGTCCGCCCACAGTTTCATGCCGATGACCCCGAACAGGGCGTCCCCGCCGACGGCCGGGCCGGGCACATGGGCGGCATCGGTGGCCAGTTCCGGGGTTCCCATGGTGTAGGAGCGAATCCGGATCGGGCAGGCCGGGTCCGCGGCCACCGCGGTGTACAGCGTCCCGGAGTCGGCGCTGCCGGTGTGCTCGCTGGCGGTGGCGTATCCGGCGGCCGCCAATTGCCCATAGGCCCAGCGCAATCGGTCGGGCATCCCGCCGCTGACCGACGCCTGCAACGGCTCGGTCAGCGTCAGGATCGCGGCCGCCTCCCGCACCTCGCCGGTCAGTTCGCCGTCGGGCCCGTGCACGTACTCCGCCCCCGGCGGATTCGGGGTGTCGCGAGTGATCCCGGCCTGCCGCAAGGCGGCGGTATTGCCGTACGCGGCATGCCCGCTGTTGGCCACCACCACAACCGGATTCGCGGGCGCGGCGGCATCGAGACTCCGCACGGTCGGCAGCACCAGCCCGGTCTGCAGCAGCACATCGATCCCGTACAACAGGATCGACTCCCCCGCCCGCGCGGTCCGCACCGCCTCGGCCAGCTTCGCGTTCACCCCGTCGCCGGTCGGCACGGTGAACGGCCGCACATCCACCGCGGGTGGCGCGAGCGCGGCGGCGATCTGCGAGGGATGACTGTGCGGTTCCACGAACGCGGGCAACAATGCCCGCCCGCGCAGATCCACCAGCTTCGTGGCGGGCCCACGGTGCGCCATCACCTCGGATTCCGCGCCCACCGCGCTGATCCGCCCGCCGGCGACGGCCAGCGCCTCGACCTCGGGCGCACTGCCCGCAACCGTGACGATCGGCCCACCGGAGAAGATGACATCCGCCGACGCGCCCGATCCCGAGTCGCCAGTCCCGCACGCCACGGCCGACGCCGCCACGGCACTCCCCACCACGAAACTCCGCCTGCTCATCGCCATGCGTCCCTTCCCTGGCCGTCCGCCCACGACGTGGGTTCGACCACCAAGTTACGGTCGCCAACCCCGGCGACGAGCCAAGCCGCCGGCGCGTGTGTCGCACAGCTGAGCCATTGGCTACCATTCAGCTATCTCCATGGGTGGGTTCACCTGCGCGTCTTGCCGTCCCGAGCCTCAGCTGATCGACAGTCACATCCGGATCGCACACTCGGACAGGAGATGTCATGAATCTGGCCTACCTGCGCACGGACGCCGACCGCGCCTTCGGGGTCGGCACCGCACGGGTCCTGGCGCGCGAAGTCGTCGGCGCCGCCCGTGACCTGGGCATCGCTGTCGCCACGGCTCGTGGCGACAGCCGGGTGCGCGCGCCCTTCTGGATGGCTCGCCGCGTTCTCGGCATGGCCGGCACGCCCCTGACGGGCGAGGAGTTGATCCCGCTGCGTTTCGCCACCCCGCGTGAGGACGCGTCGATCATGGTGCGCCGCAATCAGAGCGACCTGCTCATCCTCTGGCAGATCTTCCTGCACCGTTACTACGAGCTCAATGCGGTCTATGACCTCGACGCCGTCATCGGCACCCTGGACACCATCGTCGATCTCGGCGGCAACACCGGGCAGGCCGCGGCCTATTTCACCGCCCGCTACCGGCCGAGACTGCTGCTCACGGTGGAGCCGATCGCCGAGAGCCGGCAGGTGCTGTACCGCAACCGGTCCTTGTCGGGGATGGACTGGATCGTGGAGGATTGCGCCGTGTCCGGCGCACCGGGTGAGCTGGAGTTCGCCGTCAGCGCGTTCTGGGACACCTGCACCGCCGTCCCCGCGGTGTACGAACTGCGCCGGCGACGGCCCTGGCGGCTCGAGAACAGCCTCGCCCGCCCGCCGCGCACCCTGCCCGCGTGCACGGTGGCGCAGCTGCTGGACCGGAACGGTCTCGACCACGTCGACCTGTTGAAGGTCGACGTCGAAGGCAGCGAGGCCGACATCTTCGCCACCCCACAGCCGTGGATGGACACCGTCGACCGCATCGTGCTCGAGGTCCACGACAAGTACATCGACGGCGACGGTGTTCGAAGCACCATGAAACAAGCCGGGTTTCACCGCATCGCACCTCGCCGTCCCGACCCGGCCGGGTTCAACCCCGTGGAACTCTACTGGCGCGACGGACTTCCCGAATGATCGGCGTCGCACCCGTCTCCAACGGCCGGCGGCGCCGCCGGCTCACGGTTGGCACCCCCGGCCGGTGAGCGGGTGAAACACTCTCTGAGAGATACTCATTCGATGGGTATCGACGACGACGCGGCGCGTGACGCCGCCCGGGGCACGGTCGCGGTCGCGCGGCAGGAGCTCACCCAGCGCCGCTTCCCCGAGGGCCAGCGCCGCATCTTCCTGGCCGCCATCGACGCCTTCGCCGAACGCGGCTTCCACGCCACCACCACCCGCGACATCGCCGCCCGCGCGGGTCTGAGCCCGGCCGGGCTGTACGTGCATTTCGGCTCCAAAGAGGAAGTCCTCTACCGCATCTCGCTGTCGTCGATGCGGCTGACCGAACAGGTCGCCACCACCGCGGCCGCCGGAGCGGGCACCGTGGCCGACCGGCTCGCCGCCGTGGTGCGCGACCTGACGGTCTGGCACGCCGAGCACGCCGCCTCGGTCCGGGTCGTCCTGCACCACCTCACCGACCTCACCCCCGAGCACCGCGCCGAGGTCACCGACCTCCAGCTCGCCATTCACCGCCTGGTCCGCGACCTCGTCGCCCGCGGGGTCGGCGACGGCGTGTTCGATGTCGCCGACACCCACGCCGCCACCTTGGCGCTCATGTCGCTGTGCGTGGACACCTCCCGCTGGTACCACGGCGACTACCGCCGCACCCCCGACGAGATCGGCGCCGACTACGCGGCCGTGGCCCTGCGAATAGTCGGCGCCCGCCCCGCCTGATCACTCTCCGGCGGCGGCGATGGCGTCCAGATCTGCCGCCACCGCCGCACGATCGGCGTCGGAGAGTCCCAATCCCTCGATCTCGGCCCGTAGTTCGGCCACCCGCGCGGCTTCGCCTGCGACCGTGGCGATTTCGGCGAGCATCGCCAGCGCCCGGGCCCGGTCGATCAGCGGTGCGGTGGCGGCGTGACGGCGCAGCCCGGTGTCGAGTACGCGGACCGCGGTGGCGTCGTCGTTCTTCGAATCACGGAAGATGCGCGCGTTGTCGAGCACCCGGGCCAGGCCGTCGAGCTGTTTCGAGCCGCCGTATTCGGGATCGGGTTCGTCGCGCTGGATGTAGATGACGGTATTGCCGACCGGATCCACGACCGTGAACCGGGTCTGCCCGGTGCGGAATCGGGTGATGCGCGGGGCGCCGCGGCCGGGCACCTTGCCGTAGCGGGCACGCAGCGCGGCCTTGAATTCCGCGTGCCACGGCTCGACCTCGTCCACGAGCACCAGACAGCCGATATGGGCTCCTTCCGCGGACAGATCCTTCGGTGTGGGCCCGAAATGCAGCTGGAAGCCGTCGCGTTCGACGATTCCGTAGGTGTAGGGCCGGGTCATCTCGTAGGTGACGGTGTATCCCAGTGTCCGGTAGAAATCCAGCGTCTCGGGTAGCTCGCCACCCCAGAGCATCGGTACCGAAACTGCCGCCATCGTGCGCCTCCTCGTGCCGTTCGGGTCGTCGGAACCCAACGTACGGATCGGGGCGGGTACGCGCCTATGACCCGGCGTCGCGCCGGGTCAGCCCGCTCCGGGCAGCCCGTCCACCACGAGATCGACCGCGCCGGAGAGATATTCGGGTGTCAGCGGCCGGCCGCGCAGGAGCAGCCGGAACCAGATGGCCCCGGCCAGTAGATCCATGATGGCGGCGGGATCACAGCCGGGGTCGAGTTCGCCGCGCGCCACGGCCCGTTCGAACACCGGCTGCTCGCGGCCGAGCCGTTCGGCGAAGAACGCGGACCCGACCGCCGCGAGTTGCGGCCGCGCGGGCGCCGCGGCCAGTACCGCGGTCGCCACGGGCGCGGTCGCGGGGTCGGTGAGCATTCCGGCGATGGCCCGCGCCAGGCCCAGCAGGTCGCCGCGCAGGCTGCCGGTGTCCGGCATCGGGAAGCTCAGCAGGTCGGAGTCGGTGAGCGCCGAGGCCAGCAGCGCGTCCTTGGCGGGCCACCACCGGTACAGCGTGGTCTTGTTCACCCCGGATCGCGCGGCCACCGCCTCCATGGTGAGGCCGTCATATCCCTTGTCCGCCAGCAGTTCCAGGGCCGCGGCGAAGATCGCGGCCGCTTGCCGCGGCGCGCCCGCGGTTCGCCGTTCCGGTGTCGTCACCCCACCAAAATACAACACAACGTTGCGTTGCGAACCGATCCCTGCTGTGATTGCAACGCAACGTAGCGTTGCATTCGAGTCGGGAGGACGCCATGACGACAACACCGATCCTGCTGGTCCACGGCATTCGATTGAGCTCCGCCTGCTGGGGGCAGGTCAGCGAACACCTCGCCCCGCGGCATCCGGTGCTGGCCATCGATCTACCCGGGCACGGCCGCCGCCGTGGCGAGCGATTCACCCTGCCGGGCGCGATCGAGGCCGTGCGCGCGGGAATCGATCAACTCGGCGGCGAGGCGGTGGTCGTCGGCCATTCACTGGGCGGCCAGGTCTCGATCGCGGCCGCCGCGGCCCACCCGGAGCAGGTGACCGGCCTGGTCGTCGCGGGCGCGAGCGTGACTCCGAGCCGGGCCCTCGCGACCCCGTTCCTGCTCATGCACCGCGTCCTGACCGCCCGCGCCGACGGCGGACAAGCCGTCAGCGAGCGGGTCTTCGACCGGGTACTGCCGCCCCGGGTCGCCGCCGACATCGCGCGCGGGGGCATCACGACCGAGGCCATTCCCGATGTGATGGCCGCCCTCACCGCATTCGATCCGGTCGCCGCGCTGGCCGGGTATCGCGGGCCCGTGCGCCTGATCAACGGCGGCCACGACCACTTCCGCCTCGGCGAACAGCGTTTCCTGCACGCCGCCCCCGACGCCCGGCTGCTGGTCGTGCCGCGTTCGGGGCACTATCTCCCGCTCACCCACGGTGCGGCCTTCGCCGACCTGGTCGCCGATTTCGCCGCGTCCCGGGACCTCGTGCGCCTGGGAGCGTCCGGCGGCCATACCGGATAGGCTGCGGGCGTGGACAACCCGTTCGGGCCCGTGGGCACCGCGAACTACGTCAACCTGACCACCTACAAGAAGGACGGCACCGCGGTGGCGACGCCGCTGTGGGCCGCGCTCGACGGCGGCCGCCTCTACGTGTGGACGGTCACCGACAGCTGGAAGGTCAAGCGCATCCGGCGCAACCCCGACGTGACGCTGCAACCCTGCGATGTGCGCGGCAAGACGCACGGCGAGATCGTGAAGGGGCGCGCGACGGTGCTCGACGACGCGGGCAGCGACCGCGTGCGGGATCTCATCAAGCGCAAGTACGGGATCCTGGGCTGGCTGACCATCATGGGAAGCAAGCTGCGCCGCGGCGACGCGGGCACCATCGGCATCGAGATCCTTCCGGCATAAGCGAATTCACGCCACGTCGCCGAACCGACCGGTCCGGCGACGTGGTTTCGCGCTACCTGCTTCCGGATCGGTCGATCACGGCTGGTCGTTCGCGATGATCGCGCCGATCAAACCGCCGACACCGCAACCGATCACGGCGCCGACCAGGAAGAACCAGACGCCGATCACAGCCCCGACCACACAGCCGATGAGCGCCCCGGCGACGACCGATCCGGCATTGGCCACGGTCTGCAAGGCGACGACATCACCGTTGGGTGCGGCGACATCGGCCGGATTCGCCGGTCGCACCGTCAATTCGGTCGCGTCGGCGTTCACCTCGGGGACGACGGTGACGGTGCGGTCGGCGGCCTGGTAGACCAGCGGCAGCGCCGCGAGGGTCGCCCCCGAGGGCGCGATGATGTTCACCGCGCCGCCGGCGAGCTCGAAATGGCCCGAGGCCAGCGTGGTGGTGACCGCGCTGCGGTCCTGGGCCAGGGAGATGGAGTAGTCGACACCCCGGTCCACCCCGCTGATTCCCGGTGCCGCGACAGCGGGTTCGCCGTGAGCGGTCACCGTGGCCACGCACAGCGCGGCGACGGACAGCAGAGCGGTAGCGGCGATCTTGGCGATTCTCATGATGGTTCCCTACGTCGAGGGACCGATTCACCGCATGACCGAATAAACGTCCGTACCATCATGGGACGCCGTGAGACACGACTCGGACGCACACACCCGGACCGCTGCGAATCGGGGATTCCCCACTTCGAATTATTCGGTCCGGCAATATGACTCGCATATCACCGGAGGCCCCGCCGCTTCCCCGAGCCCGACGCCGGGTCCGATTCTCATACTCCTCTTACGAACCGGCGGTGGGAACCCCCCTGTACCGGGGTTGTCCGCTGCTGTCCTGCGGGCCACCCCGGTCCGGGTACGCGAAATCGCCTACTCCAGTTCGCCTTCGGTCTCCAGGTAGACCTGCCGCAGCCGGTCCAGGGTGGCGGTGTCGGGCTGCTCCCACAGCTTCCGCTCCGCCGCCTCCAGCAAACGTTCCGCGATCCCGTGCAGCGCCCAGGGATTGGACTGCTCCATGAACTTGCGGTTGGTCTCGTCGAAAACGTAGGACTCGGCCAGCTTTTCGTACATCCAGTCGGCGACCACATTGGTGGTGGCGTCGTAACCGAACAGGTAGTCGACGGTGGCGGCCATCTCGAAGGCGCCCTTGTAGCCGTGCCGGCGCATGGCCTCGATCCAGCGCGGGTTCACCACGCGCGCCCGGAACACCCGGGTGGTCTCCTCCGACAGGGTGCGGGTGCGGACCGCGTCCGGGCGGGTGCTGTCGCCGATGTACGCCTCGGGGTTCGACCCGGTGAACGCGCGCACCGCGGCCACCATGCCGCCGTGATACTGGAAGTAGTCGTCGGAGTCGGCGATGTCGTGTTCGCGGGTGTCGGTGTTCTTGGCCGCCACCGCGATTCGCTTGTACGCGGTCCGCATGTCGTCGGCGGCGGGCGCGCCGTCGAGGTCGCGACCGTAGGCGAATCCGCCCCACGCGGTGTACACCCGGGCCAGGTCGTCGTCGGTGCGCCAGCTCTTGGAGTCGATGAGCTGCAGCAGGCCCGCCCCGTAGGTGCCGGGCTTGGAGCCGAAAATGCGTGTGGTGGCGCGGCGTTCGTCGCCGTGCTCGGCCAGGTCGGCCTGGGCGTGGGCGCGCACGTAGTTCCGGTCGGCGGGCTCGTCGAGTCCGGCGGCCAGGCGCACCGCGTCGTCGAGCAGCGCCAGCACGTGCGGGAAGGCGTCGCGGAAGAAGCCGCTGATCCGCACGGTCACGTCGATGCGCGGACGGCCCAGCTCCTCGAGCGTGATGGCTTCCAGGCGGGTGACGCGGCGGCTGGCCTCGTCCCACACCGGCCGCACGCCCAGCAGCGCGAACACCTCGGCGATATCGTCGCCGGAGGTGCGCATGGCCGAAGTGCCCCACACCGACAGGCCCACCGACCGCGGGTACTCGCCGTGGTCGGCCAGATAGCGGGCCAGCAGCGAATCCGCCATGGCCTGACCGGTTTCCCACGCCAGCCGCGACGGCACCGCCTTCGGGTCGACGGAGTAGAAGTTGCGGCCGGTGGGCAGCACGTTGATCAGACCGCGCAGCGGCGAACCACTCGGTCCGGCCGGAATGAAACCGCCATTCAGCGCGTGCAGGATGCGAGCCACCTCGACACCGGTCTGCCGCAACCGCGGCACCACCTCGGTGGCGGCGAAGCCCAGCACCCGGCGCGTCTCGGCCAGGCGCGCGGCGACATCGGTGAGGCCCGCGGCCACGGCCGCCTCCCCGCCGAACACGCCCTCGGTCACCGCGTCGATGGCGTCGACGTCCCAGTCGACTTCCAGCATGCCCGAGACCAGTTCGCGCGCCAGCTGCTCGAAGGCGTCCACCCGCTCGCGCTTCTCGTCACCGGATTCGCTGAGCCCCAGCGCCTCTCGCAGACCGGGCACATTGACCTCGCCGCCCCACAGCTGGCGGGCGCGCAGCATGGCCAGCACCAGGTCGACCTCGGCCTCCCCCGCCGGGGCCTGGCCGAGCACGTGCAGGCCGTCGCGGATCTGCACGTCCTTGATCTCGCACAGCCAGCCGTCGACGTGCAGCAGCATGTCGTCGAAGACCTCTTCGTCCGGGCGTTCGGTGAGCCCGAGGTCGTGGTCCATCTTGGCCGCGCGCATGAGCGTCCAGATCTGCTGGCGGATGGCGGGCAGCTTGGCCGGGTCGAGCGCGGAGATATTGGCGTGCTCGTCGAGCAGCTGCTCGAGCCGCGAGATGTCGCCGTAGGTCTCGGCGCGCGCCATGGGCGGGATCAGGTGGTCGACCAGGGTGGCGTGGGCGCGGCGCTTGGCCTGGGTGCCCTCGCCCGGGTCGTTGACCAGGAACGGGTAGATCAGCGGCAGATCGCCGAGGGCGGCATCGGTGCCGCAGGAGGCGGACATGCCGAGGGTCTTGCCGGGCAGCCACTCCAGGTTGCCGTGCTTGCCCAGGTGCACCACGGCGTCGGCGGCGAAGCCCTCCGCGACGGCCAGCCAGCGGTAGGCGGCCAGGTAGTGGTGGCTCGGCGGCAGGTCCGGGTCGTGGTAGATGGCGACCGGGTTCTCACCGAAACCGCGCGGCGGCTGCACGATCAGCACCACATTGCCGAAACGCAAGGCGGCGATGACGATCTCGCCCTTCGGGTCGGCGGAGCGGTCCACGTACAGCTCACCCGGCGGCGGGCCCCACGCCTCGACGACCGCCTCGCGCAGGTCCTCCGGCAGGGTCTCGAACCAGCCGGTGTAGAGGTCCGCGCCGATGCGAATCGGGTTGCCCTCCAGCTGTTCCTGGCTCAGCCAGTCCGGGTCCTGCCCGCCGGCGGCGATGAGCGCGTGGATCAGGGCGTCGCCGTCCGCGGCCTCCAGGCCCGGGATCTCGCCGGGCGCGCCGAGGTCGTAACCGGCCTCGCGCATCTCGGTGAGCAGCCGGATGGCGCTGGCGGGGGTGTCCAGGCCGACGGCATTGCCGATGCGGGCATGCTTGGTCGGGTACGCCGACAGCACGATCGCGACCTTCTTGCGCTCGACCGGAATGTGGCGCAGCCGCGCGTAGCGCACCGCGATACCCGCCACCCGGGCCGCGCGCTCGGCGTCGGGCACATACGACGACAGCCCGTCGGCGTCGAACTCCTTGAACGAGAACGGGACCGTGATGATGCGGCCGTCGAACTCCGGCACCGCCACCTGGGTGGCGACATCCAGCGGCGACAGGCCGTCGTCATTGGCCTCCCACTGCTCACGCCCGCTGGTCAGGCACAAGCCCTGCAGGATCGGCACATCCAGGTCCGCGAGCGCGCCCACGTCCCAGGCCTCGTCGTCGCCGCCGGCCGAGGCGGTCGCGGGCTTGGTGCCGCCCGCCGCCAGCACCGTCACCACCAGAGCGTCGGCGGCGCCGAGCGTGGCGAGCAGCTCCGGCTCCGCGGTACGCAGCGAGGCGCAGTAGATCGGCAGCGCGCGAGCGCCCTTGGCCTCGATGGCGGTGCACAGCGCGTCGATGTAGGCGGTGTTCCCGGCCAAGTGCTGGGCGCGGTAGTAGACCACGGCCACGGTCGGCGCGTCGTCCGGAACCGGGCAGGCGTGCCGTTCCAGCTCACCCCAGCTCGGCATCTCGACCGGCGGCTCGAACCCCTCGCCGGTGAGCAGCACCGTGTCGGACAGGAAGTGGTGCAGCTGCAGCAGGTTTCGCGGGCCGCCCGCGGCCAGGTAGTTGTGGGCGTCGGCCGCGACGCCGCCGGGCACGGTCGAGCACTCCATCAGCTCGGCGTCGGGCGCGATCTCACCGCCGAGGGCGACCATCGGAATTCCGCTGGCGCGCACCGTCTCGAGGCCCTCCTCCCAGGCCCGCTTCCCGCCCAGCACACGCACGATCACCAGCGACACACCGTTCAGCAGGACCGGCAGGTCGTCCGGCAGCAGCCGGGCCGGATTGGCCAGCCGGTAGGCGGCGCCGCTGGCGCGCGCGCTCAGCAGATCGGTGTCGGAGGTGGACAGCAACAGGATCAAGGGTCTCGGCCTTCCTAGGGTGACGCGCCCAGCACGGTTCGGCGCTCGCCGGGAAGGTCTGACTGTCACAGTGGCGCGACCGCACCGGAATTGCACCGGCTTTCTTCCGTTCGACGAGCTCGCCGATGCTATCGCGCCGCCGTCGCGGGCCCGATATCGCGCCCGCGTCGGCGCCGGCGGGCACCGATCACAGTGCGGCCAATCCTGGCTCGCACCCCTGCGGAACCGACCGGTCGGCGCGTACGCTGCCGGTATGCCACTCACTCCAGGATGGGTCAGGCGGAACCGCTTTGCTGCCTGGTCGGGATACTTTTGCGTACTGGTTGCCTTCGCGACGCTGGCCATGGCTCTCACGGCCGCCGGCACCGGTCACTCGCAGTGGGCGCTCATCGCCGGGATCATCTGCGCGTCGACCATCCTGTTCGGCCTCACGGTCATGAGCACCACCGTGCACCGCGACCACGCCGACCACCACAATGTCCCCAGCCTGCTCAACGACACCTGGGAAACGACGCCCGCTTTCGCCCGCCGCCGCGGGGCGCCGGCGGCCATCGAACCGCACCGCGCGGGCTGAACCGCCCGGCGAATCGACCGATCCGGCAACCCCACTCCGAGACTCCCCCGTCCCGGAGTCTTTTCTTTGTCCCCGCCACACCGGAACACATATTTTGATTGCAATATCTCCAAATGTAGATAGTGACCGAGTGAACCCGACCCCCGGGCGGCCGTGCCCGGCCTCGGCATCCTCCGTACGCTGGGTGGCGTCATGACGCGAACCGATCCCGACTCCTGCCCGGGCGTGCTGCGCCTGCACGAAGCAGCCGACGGTCCCCTCGCCCGTATCCGGGTGCCCGGCGGACTCCTCTCCCCCACCCAGCTCCAGGCCCTCGCGGCAGCGGCCGCCGACCTCGGCGACGGGAACATCGAGCTCACCTCGCGCGGGAACATCCAGTTCCGGCAGGTCCGCGACGCGGCCGCGCTCACCGAACGGCTCACCGCGGCCGGACTGCTGCCCAGCGCCACCCACGAGCGGGTGCGCAACATCATCGCCTCGCCGCTGTCGGGACGCGTCGGCGGCTGGACCGATGTGCATCCCCTGGTTCCGGCTCTCGACGAAGGACTGCGCGCACAGCCGCGCTACGCCGACCTGCCCGGCCGGGTCCTGTTCACCCTCGACGACGGCCGCGGCGATGTCAGCGGCCTGGGCGGCGACATCGGCGTGCACGCGCTCGACGAGCGCACCTGCGCACTCCTGTTGGCGGGCAAGGACTCCGGCCTCCGCCTGCCCACCGACGCCGCGGTCGACCTCATGCTCGCCGCCGCGGACGGCTTCCTCGACCTCCGCGACGGCCACTGGCGCTTGCACGAGATCCCCGACGGCGCGGCCCGGCTGACCGACCGCCTCCACACCGCCCACCCCGACCTCGACGTCGCCGGCGATCTCCTGGAACCGCCCGGCCCCCAGGACCTTCCGATCGGTTGGATGACCCAGTCCGACGGCCGGGTGGCCCTCGGCGCGGGCGTGCGCCTCGGCTCCCTCCCCGCCCGCACGGCCGAATTCCTCGCCGCCGTCGAATGCCCGATCATCGTCACCCCGTGGCGCAGCCTGATCCTCGCCGACCTCGACGAATGGCCCGCCGAACAGGTGGTCCGAGTGCTGGCTCCCATGGGCTTGATCTTCGACACCGCGTCCCCGTGGCTCCAGGTCAGCGCCTGCGCGGGCATGCCCGGCTGCGCGAAGTCCCTCACCGACGTCCGCGCCGACGTCGCCGAGGCCGTCGACTCCGCCCGCGTGCTCCCCACGGGCGCACCGGGTTTCGCCCGCGACGGTCTCGACGCCGCCGACGTGGTGGTCGCCGGCCGTCAGCACTGGTCCGGCTGCGACCGCCGCTGCGGCCGCCCGAAGGGCGCGGTCACCGACGTCATCGCCACCGCCGACGGCTACCGCATCATCCCCGCCGACTAGCCGAGGGACCGAACCGGCGGGATCAGGCGGAGCGCACGGTGCGAGCGGGATGCCTCGTCCTCCCGTCACGCCACCGCGGAACTCGAGGCGGCCGCGCGCCTTCGGCTGTTCTCCTGACGAGTCCCGGCAGGGCATGCGGCGGCTCGGTGCGTCCTCAGACAGTGACCTCGACGATGTCGCGGATCCGGAAGCGGCCGCCGGTGATCTCGATCGTCTGGCGGGCGACGAGGGCCGCGTCGTCGCGGTCGTAGCGGTAGCCGATCTCGCGGGAGTCGGGGACGACGGCGAGACGGGCACGGCCGCCGAGGCATTCGGCGCGGGCGGCGGTCGCCTCGGTCAGGGCCGTGCAGGCGTCGGTGTCGTCCGTGGTGGGCGGGTGGACCTGCTCGGCGCTCAGGATCGGGACGGTGGTGTCGGAGATCGAGCAGAGTCGGCCGGTCGGGTCGAGGGTCATGGTGAGCTGGCCATCGCCGCCCGCGACGGCGGGGACACCGTCGTGGAGCTGGCGGTAGTGCAGGGTGTAGTCGGCCACCGCGGCCGCCACCGTGTCGCCGTCGCGGCTCGCGCCCGCGTGGAAGGTGGCCGACATTCCGGCCAGGGCGAGGTCGTGGCCGAGGTCCAGTTCTCGCAGGGCCCGGTCGGCGAGGTCGCGAATCTCTTCGGGTGTGCGGCCGTTGGCGGTGCGGTCCGGCTCGGCGTAGAACGCCTGGTAGCTGCCGTCGGGGTGCATGACCAGCCGGGGTTCGAATTCGGCTCGCGCGCAAGTCTCCTCGGTAACCGGGGACGCGGGCTCGGCGAGCAGGCCGCGGAGCCCGCGCCGTTCACCCAGGGCGGCCGCGGTGTCGGCGTCGGCGCTGCGGCGGGCCAGGCGCAGTGACATCGGTTGGCGCGGAAGGGGAATGCTCAGGTCGACTTCGAGGGGGAATTGACCCGCCCAGCGCCACCAGTACCAGTCGTCGGAGACCGCGCCGCCATGGAACAGCCGCTCGTTCCAGAGCCGGTCCTGCGCCTCACGGTCGGTGGCGCCGCAGGCGGCCGAGGACACCCGGTGATTGTTGTGGAAGATCGACAGCGCCGCGTCCTGCCACGCCTGGCTGAACGATTTGCCGGTGTTCCATTCCTTGAAGAACCGTGTCCCCTGCTGATCGGTGTCGAAGGTGAGGCTGTCGAATCCGAACAGCATTCGCGCGCCCCGGTTCGGCGTGTGCCAGGTGCGGTAAGGGCTGTGTCCGAAGTTGGTGCGCAGCGATTCGCAGCCGTGCAGGAACAGGTAGCGCAGACGCTGATCGCCGAAGCCCATCCGGTCGGATTCGGCGTAGATGGTGTTGTCCCAGGTACGGCCCATCGAGGTCAGATACACGCCATTGCTCATGGTGGTGCTGTGCGCGTAGTGGTAGAAGACCCGCACCGAGTCCATGCCGAGGCTGTCCTGCCAGTTGTCGTACTCCTGGTCGTACCGCCATTCGCGCACATCGTCGTCCTTGGCGTGGAAGTTGACGCCGTTGAACTTCGCGACGTAGTCGAGAAAGCCGCTCACGCACGCGTGCGGATAGGTCAACGTGGCGTCTTTCGGGTAGACCTGCACCGACGCGCCGCCGTACATGTTGTCGGACATTGTCGAATGGTCACCGATGCCGGGCGCCCGGGCACGGGTACCGGACTACTCGTTTTCCCCGCCGACCCGCCCGGGGCTGGTAGATGCCCGAGATCTGCCCCCCATCAGCAGACCGCCGGCACACGCCAGCCCCGGGCGCGGCGACCCTGCGCGGGCGCGGTTTCGTCGAGCACCTGAGCGAGGGCCTGACGCCGCCCGCGGGCCTCGTCGACCGCGAGCGGCGTTCCCGGTCGTCGGCGTCGGCGCCATCGACCGGAGCTTCGGCCAAAGACTATGTGCGCGTATAGATTCTGTTCCACCGGATTCGCGACGACCCGCGTCCGGATTTGCGACGACAGAAGGGGTCGCCGGTGTCCGAACTCGTCGTGGTGAGCGACACGACAACGGAATTGTCGAAGCATGACAGGCCTGGATACTGGCGTGAGCAGGTGTCGGCGAACCAGGGCGGGGCACGGGTCGACTTCTCCGATTGGCCGAACTTCCATGGCGCACTGCGGGTTCAACGTCTGGCGAGCTATCGGCTCGGCGACTACCAGAATGTCGCCTTCGAATCGACTGGAATTTCGTACGAGCGCACTATGGCCGACATCGATGCCGATGGTGACCGCAGCGCTCGGCTGCTCGTCGCCCGTAGCGGACCCCTCGACATCGAGCAGCACGGCACTCGGGTGTCGTTGCGACCCGGGCAGATGGGTGTGGTCGATTGGGGGCAACGCATGGTGCTCTCCCATGCCGACCATGTGCGGGGTTGGATCCTCAACATCCCCGCCGACGCGCTGCGGCTTCCCGAAGCACCGGTCAGCCGCTCGTTTCTGGCGCTCGACACCCATGACCCCTTGCTCGGTTCCGTGCTCGCGCTGACCGAACAACTCTCCCGTCACGGCGACTCCATGACGCCCAGCCAGTTCCTGAGGATCAGCACGCATTGGACGGGTCTGCTCGCCGGCGCCCTCGACGAACGCCGAGCCCCGGAAGACACGAAATTCGCGGCTATTTCCCGGGATGCGCGTCTGTACATTCAACGATGTTCGGATGATCCGCGACTGACCGTGGATGCGGTGGCCGAACATCTCGGCATCACCCGGCGGCAACTCGAGCGGGCGATGCGTGATTTCGGCACGTCACCTCACAGCTACCTGCTCGCGACCCGCCTCGACCGCGCCGCGCAACGATTGGCCGACCCTCGGAACGCTGGTCACACGATCGCGGATATCGCCTACGACAGCGGATTTGTCGCCTTGTCCGTCTTCACCAAGGGCTGCCGCGACAGATTCGGCGTTCCCCCGGGCCGGCTACGGAGCAGGTCGACCTGACCGCAGCCGCCGCGGTGTCGTCGGTCCGGGGTTCGGGACCTGGTGAACAGCCAGCGGCCAGGCTCGCGGGCGGGCCTGGCCGGTGGCGCCTAGGTCAGGGTCGTCACCGATCGTGGCAGCGAGTTTCCCAGGCAGCGGGCAGGTCGTCGGAAAGGACCGGCGCCGCCAGAATTTCATCGTCGAAACCGAAAGCGTCCAGCAACGCGGGGAGGTGCTCGGCCACGGTGTCGATGGCCAGGCGGAGTCGCTGTTTGATGGTGTCGACCGCGGCGATGTCGAGCAGTCCGTGGGTGAGGTACCAGACTGCGTGCTGATCGAGGTAGTTCAGCGCGAAGACGTCACGCACGGCGGCGATCTCGGGGTGATCGGCGAATCGGTGGAGCACCTGGAGGGCTTCTTCGGCCGAGTAGGCCTCGGCGAGGGCGAGCGCTTCGGGAATGACCGCCAAGCGCCCCTCCAGTCCGGGCGTCGTCAGGTATTGCTGGGTCTCTTCCACGATCGTCAAGGTCCGGGCGCTGAACAGGCTCAGGCGGTCGGCTTGATCGGTGGGATCGTGCAGAACGACTTCCGGTACCGGCTTTCCGGCCAGGTATTTGGCCAGGACGCGACCGGCCACGGAGCCGAGGACGTGGCAATCGCCCTCGCCGGTGATGGCCGCGTGGCAGACCCCGAGGTAGTCGGCCACCCGATTGGCGCTGAACATTCCCTGGGCGCCCATCCGAATTCTGGCGTGGGTCACCGTGTCCAGCGCGTGCAACTGGATGAAATGCTTGGCCAGCATCACCGAGACGACCGTGTCACGGCTGGTGAGGTCGGCGTTGGCGAGCGAGGTTTTCACCGTGTTGCCGTAGAGCGTGCGAGCGATGGTGCCGGCCAGGTCGGTGAGCAGGGTGTCGCGCACGTGCGGCAGCTCGACCATGTACGGGGTGTCCGAGGGAGTCAGCGGCACCACCCGCTTGGCGGCGTACCGCAGCGCGATGTAGAGCGAGGCCCGCGCGGTGGCGTTGAGGCAGGACGCGAGCGCGAGCCGACCGACCGTGAGCTGACTGATCGCCGAGGCGAACGACCGCTTCCGGCTGTCCTCGTCGCGCCAGGTCAGCACGCCCTCGTCGTCGATGGTGGCGAGGTCGTTGCTCAGCCAGGCGCTGCGGTCGACCTTCAGCTTGTCGAACCCGATGACGGAGTTGTCCATGATGACCAGCGGTTGATGGTCGAGCTGCGTGATGGTCACACCGGGCGCGGGGGCGCCGTCGGGGCCACGTAGTCGTGCCGCGAACAGGTGCACCCCGTGATCGACGCCCGCGGCGTCGATGAAGCGCGCGCCGACCACGCAGACGCGTGCCACGGGGATGCCGACGCTGGGCATGAACTTGCGGGCCCGCGGGTTCGGGGTGTCGATGACGAACCCGTCGCCGTCCCAGGTCGCGCGGGTCTGCATGAACTGGATGTTGGACCCGCACCCGTATTCGGTCAGCAGCATCACCCCGACGCTCGAGCCGTTGTCGAGGTCCTGCAGATACGGTGCGGCCGAATCGGAGTCGGTCAGGGTGGACAGGCTGCCCGAGGCCAGGTTGTAGTGCCCGGAGATCAGCGGGATCAGATCCGTCGCCAGCACCGCCGACCAGTCGAAGACGGCGAAGAGTCGTGGCAGGTCGGTGGCGATGTCGCGGGTGCTGCCGACTTCCGCGACCAAATTGTGCAGCTGGTCGTAGGCGTTCTGGCGGCGTTGCTCCTGGCTCTGGGCCTCGGTGACGAAGTAGGCCGGGTTGTTCAGGATCTTCTGCAAGTGCTCGTCGAACTCGAGGCTGCCGTGGCGGAGAACTCCGGCCAAGGGGGTCTGCTCATGCTGCATGATCCTTCTCCTACTCATTCAATCGATCCCGTCGGCAACTGGTCCGCCGAGGGCATAGGAGGCATCGCGGCGCTCGGACGCACCGGCGCCCGGCGTTGCTGCGTGATTACGCGGGCACCGTGACGGGTCCGGAACAGAGAGCCGGGCGATTACCTGTCAGAAGTTCGACGCACCACTCACCTTCACGCGACATCCAGCGATGTGGGCTGGGGAAGGTTCGGGAGGCCACGCGCGCCCGACCGGATCACGGTGTTGCGCGGGAGAGAGATTCGCGTGAGCAGGCCGGTAGCGGGACGCGACTGCTGAACCACGGTCGCGACCAGGGTCGCTCGCGTGATTCGTTGCCACAGTGCCACGTTCGGCCCGAAAGTCACGAATTGTAGTGTTACACAGATTGTCTGAAAGTTCGCAGTGAACCATCACAGTGTGTCGCGAACAGACACGCCGCGAGTGCGGTCACCCACGTCGGTTCAGCGCGTTCGGGTGGCTACGGCGTGGGGAACGGGTAACGCATCGGCGGGAAGACCACGGGCAGCTCGGTGAGAGCGCGGTGGAACGGGCCCGGCCGCCACACCAGGTCCTGCTGCGGGACCGCGAGTCCGATCTCGGGCAGGTAGTCGAGCAGCTGGTCGATCACCTCCTGCGCCAGCAGCCGCCCGTAGGGGCGGGCTGCCGCCGGGCAGGCATGCTCACCCGAGCTGAACGCGAGGTTCCAGCCGTTGTCGATGCTGCCGCCGCCGGCCAGCGCCGGGTCGGTGTTGCACGCGGCCATGCTGATGATGACCGGCTCGTGGGCGGGCAGCCACTCACCGTCGATCAGGACCGGCTGGGGCGGATAGGTGATGCAGTAGTTCGCCATCGGCGGGTCCGTCGCCAAACGCTCGTCGATGGCGATGCCGGTCGACAAGGGCGGCGAGTCGGCGGCGGAGATGAAGCGACCGTCGGTCATCATCAGCAGCAGCGTGTTGGCGATGAGGTTGAGCGGGGGTTCGACACCGGCGGCGAAGAGCAACACCAACTGGTGCACCATCTCCTCGTCGGTCAGCCCGGCGGGGTGCTGAACCAGCCTCGTGGTGACATCGACGCCCGGATACGAGCGTTTGAGCGCGGTCAGGTCGAGCAGGGCCTCACCCATTTGCGCGTTGACCGTCGCGGTGTCCACCCCGTCGAACATCGCCGCGCTGGCGGCGGCGACCCGCTGGCCGATATCCGGCGGGCAGCCCAGGATTTCGCAGAAGCACGAGAAGACCATCGGGAGGGCGTACTGGCTGAGGACGTCGGCGCGGCCGTGGGTGGCGAACCCGTTGATGATCGGCACCGCGGAGCGTTCGACGATGGCCCGCACCGTGTGCAGGTCGATGCCGGACAGGGCGTCGGTCACGGCCTGACGGTAGCGCGCGTGTTCGTGTCCGCTGGTGCGGATGGCATTGGGCCGGTACTCGACCATCGGCAGGATGGGGATATCGGCGGACACGGTCTTCTGCCACAGTCGGGGGTCGGCCGGGAAATGGAAGGGATCGTTGAGGATTCGCACCGCGGTCGCGTAGTTGATGACCAGCGTCGCGGGCACTCCGGGCCACATCTCGACCGGCACCAGCGCCCCGAACTCGCCGCGCATTCGCCGATAGTGCCCGTGGGGGTCGGCGGCGAATTCGGGACTGTAGATCGGGACTCGCACGATGTCGGTCGGCCTCACGCCGAGGGTTGCACCCTGACGCGCGTGCTGCGGATCCACGTAGTCTCCCAGTGTGTGGCATGAAATTGGTTGCGGCAAAATATAACCCAGGCCGGTCGCGGGCACATCGACGAAGGGCCCGGTCACACCAGTGGTCACGTGGTCCGGGAGCCGAGGTGCACCGGCAGCGAGCTGCCGGAACGGCCGGACACGCTCGGGCGTCGGACCGCGATGTCGGCGGGAAGGTCAGGTCCCTCACGATCCGCGGCGATCGGGTGAGCACCACGGTCCCGGCCGCTCGGCGCCCGGCGGCGAGCCGGTCGGGAGAACGCGGGACAACACCGACCGGGCCGGGTGGCGGACTACTCGATTCCACCGTCGACCCGCGCGCGGACGGGCCCGACCGGTCCGGGACGGGTGGGGGGTGCACGCGGCGCGGTTGCTGGTGCACAGTGAGGTTGTCCGCGCTGCGACGACCATCGGATGCTGGAGGCGGCCATGACCATCGCGAAGCTCAGCGATCAGGAGATCCTGGCGATGTCCGACGAGGAGCGTCGCGAGCTGATCCGGCGGTTGCAGCCGCCGCCGGAGCGGGTGCTGCCGCGCCCGGAGGTGGTGCGGCTGCATCGGCGGGTACGGCTGGCGCTCATGGTCGGCGGCTGTCTGGGGCTGATTCCGTGGATCGTGTACCTGGGGTTCTCGTTGCCGGCGGAGTATCACGCCCGTAACTGGTCGCTGGCCTGGATCGGGTTCGACATCGTGCTCGTGCTGATGATGGCGGCCACCGCGTATCTGGGCTGGAAGCGGCGGGTGGTGTTGCTGCTCCCGGCGTTCGGCACCGGCATCCTGCTGGTGGTGGACGCCTGGTTCGACATCGTGACCGCGGACGCCGGGGATTTCTGGCTGTCGCTGGGTACGGCGGTCCTCGGCGAGATCCCATTGGCGGCGTTGCAGATCAGTGGCGCGATCATGCTGCTGCGCTTCCTGATCCTGGCTCACCCGCTGCACGATCCGCAGGTCAGTCCGTTCCGGACGCGACTGCCGTTCTGACCGAGTGCCATTCCATGGTGCAGCACTTGACGCTGCCACCGGACTTGAGCAGCTCCGACAGGTCGATCCCGACCGGTTCGTAGCCGCGCGCCCGCAATTGCGCGGCCAGGTCGACGGCCTGGTCGCTGAGGAACACGTGGTACCCGTCGCAGACCCCGTTGAGGCCCAGCACATTCGCGTCGGCCTCGGTGGCGATGATCGCGTCCGGGTACAGGCTCGCGAGCAGCCGCGCACTGGGTCCGCTGAAGGCGGCCGGGTAGTAGGCGATGGTGTCGTCGAGGACCATGAGCGCGGTGTCGAGGTGGTAGAAGCGCGGATCCACCAGATCCAATGAGACGACCGGCAATCCGAAGTACTCCGCCACCTCCTGGTGCGCGCCGCGGGCGCTGCGGAACCCGGTCCCGGCGAGGATCCGGTCGGGCGCGATGGCGAAATCGCCCTCGCCCTCATTGGTTTCACAGGCGCGCGCGACGCTCGTGAAGCACTGGGCGGCCATCCAGTCGTGGTAGGCCGGGCCTTCCTGCGCGCGTTCGGGATTGGCGAAGCGGGCCGAGAGCGCCCGCTCCCCGATGGCCAGTCCCCCATTGGCGGCGAACACCATGTCCGGCAGCCCCGCCACCGGTTCGATGACGTCGACCCGGTGTCCGTGCCCCTCGTAGGCGACGCGCAGCGCGTCCCACTGGGCCAGGGCGAGCCCCCGGTTCACGGGGTCGGCGGTGTCCATCCACGGATTGATGGCGTAGGTGACGTCGAAGTGGTCGGGGCGGCACATGAGGTAGCGGCGGGGCACGGGCCGGCGGGCGGCGGGATCGCGGGCGGGCAGCGTGGCTACGGACGTCAACGGGACTCCCTCGGAAGCGGCGCGGACGGGTCTGACACGAAGATAAGTGGCGTACCGTTGCGTCAGGAATAGCGAAACGTTGCGTTGATCAACCCGTGAACAGCGATTCGTTGCGCCTGAACGATGCGCGTGCATCATCGCGCCCGATATGCCCGGATCCTCGAGAAGGAGCGACCGTGGACGATCTCGACCGCCGGATCCTGGCCCACCTGCTCGAGAACGCGCGCGCCTCGTTCCAGGACATCGGCGCGGTCATCGGCCTGTCCGCCCCCGCCGTCAAACGCCGCGTCGACAAACTGGTCGCGGCGGGCCAGATCACCGGTTTCACCGCCGTCGTGAACCCGGCCGCCCTGGGCTGGCGCACCGAGGCGTATGTCGAGGTCTTCTACCGCGACAACATCTCCCCCGCCGAACTACGCCGCGGCCTCGAACCGATTCCCCAGGTCGTCGGCGTGTGGACCATCGCCGGTGAGGCCGACGCACTGGTCCACGTGATGGCCACCGACATGGCCGAGATCGAGGCCACCGTCGAACGCATCCGCGAGAACGCCCGCGTCGGGCGCACCCGCAGCAATATCGTCATGTCCCGCCTGCTCGAACGTCCCCGCACCTGACCCGGCCGGGCCGGAAAGCACCGGCCGCGCCCGCTGCGGACCGTCCACTGTGGCCGGGCGCACTACCCGCCCAGCGACGCTCCGGCGGCGAAATCTAGGGTGGAGGCCATGTCCGACGTGCGTGCCAGCTACCTCAAAGACGGGGCCGAGATCTATCGGCGCTCGTTCGCGACCATCCGGGCCGAGGCCGATCTGGCCCGGTTCCCGGCGGACGTGTCACAGGTGGTGGTGCGCATGATCCACGCCTGCGGGCAGGTGGATCTGGCGGGCGACGTGGAGTTCAGCACCGATGTGGTGGCCAAGGCGCGGGCCGCGCTGCGGTCGGGCGCGCCGATCCTGTGCGACGCCAAGATGGTCGCCTCCGGCGTCACCCGCAAGCGGCTGCCCGCCGACAACGACGTGCTGTGCCTGCTCGACGACCCGCGCGTGCCCGACCTGGCCGCGCGCATGGACAACACCAGATCGGCTGCGGCCCTGGAACTCTGGAGTGACCGCCTCGACGGCGCCGTGGTGGCCGTCGGCAATGCGCCGACCGCTCTGTTCCACCTGCTCGACATGATCGACGCGGGCGCGCCCCGCCCCGCCGCGGTGCTCGGGATCCCGGTCGGGTTCATCGGGGCCGCGGAATCCAAGGAGGCGCTGGCCGAATACGGCGGCGTCGAATTCCTGACCGTGCGAGGCCGGCGCGGCGGCAGCGCCATCACCGCCGCCGCCCTCAATGCGATTGCGAGCGAACAAGAATGAGCAAGCTCTGGGGTGTCGGGCTCGGACCCGGCGATCCGGAACTGGTGACGGTCAAGGCCGCCCGGGTGATCGGCGAGGCCGACGTCATCGCCTTCCACAGCGCCCGGCACGGGCGCAGCATCTCGCGCGCCATCGCCGCCCCCTACATGCGCGAAGGTCAGCTCGAGGAGCACCTGATCTACCCGGTCACCACCGAGACCACCGACCACCCCGGCGGCTACCAGGGCGCGATCGACGAGTTCTACGAGTCCGCCGCCGCCCGCCTGGCCGAGCACCTCGCGGCGGGCCGCACCGTCGCGTTGCTCGCCGCCGGTGACCCGCTGTTCTACAGCTCGTTCCAGCACATGCACCGCCGCCTGGCCGACCGGTTCGATACCGAGATCATCCCCGGTGTCACCTCGGTCAGCGCCGCCTCCGCCGCCCTGGGCACCCCCTTGGTGGAGGAGAAGCAGGTCCTCACCGTGCTGCCGGGCACGCTGCCGCCCGAGGAGCTGACCCGCCGCCTGCGCGAGACCGACGCCGCCGCGATCATGAAGCTCGGCCGCACCTACCCCGGTGTGCGCCGCGCCCTCGCCGACTCCGGCCGCCTCGACGACGCCTATTACGTCGAGCGCGCCAGCTCCGACCGGCAGCGCGTGCTGCGCGCCGCCGACGTCGACGAGTCGAGCGTCCCGTACTTCGCGATCACGGTGGTTCCGGGCCCCACCCCACAGACCCGCATCACCCTGACCGATTCCGCTCAGGCCGCCGCTATTCCCGCCGAAACGGTTGCGGCGGAGCAGCCTTCGGAAGCCGCCGACCCGATCGCGCACGCCACCGCGACCGCCGCGGCGCAGGTCGGCGCGGTCACCGCGGCGGGTGAGCGCGCGGACCACGCCGCCCCGAACCCGGATGCGGCGCGCCAGGATCGGGTGGGCGAGGTCGTCGTCATCGGGCTGGGACCGGGCGACGAGGGCTGGACCACCCCCGAGGTGTCGCGCGCGCTGGCCGAGGCGACCGACATCGTCGGCTACACCACGTATGTGAACCGCGTGCCGGTGCGACCGGGTCAGCGGCGCCACGCCAGTGACAATCGCGTCGAATCCGAGCGCGCCGGAATGGCTTTGGACATGGCCAAGCAGGGCGCGAAGGTCGTGGTGGTGTCGTCCGGAGACCCGGGCGTGTTCGCCATGGCGGCCGCGGTGATCGAGGAGTCGGCGGATCCGCAGTGGCGCGAGGTGCCCGTGCGGGTGCTGCCCGGCGTGACCGCCGCGAGCGCGGTGGCGAGCCGGCTGGGCGCGCCGCTGGGCCACGACTTCGCCATGATCTCGCTCTCGGATCGCCTCAAGCCGTGGGAGACGGTGGCGCAACGGATTTCGGCGGTGGCGTCGGCGGATATGGCGTTCGCCGTCTACAACCCGGCATCGTCGCAGCGCACCTGGCAGGTGGCGGCCATGCGGGATCTGGTGCTCGAGCACCGCAAGCCCGAGACGCCGGTGGTGATCGGCCGCGATGTGGGCGGCCCGACCGAGTCGGTGCGGGTGGTGACGCTGGGCGAGCTGGATCCCGCCGTGGTGGACATGCGCACGCTGCTGATCGTGGGCGCATCCACGACCACGGTGTTCGAGGCGGCCGGCGGTCCGCGCGTGTTCACGTCGCGTCGCTACGAGGTCTGAACGCCCGGCCCCGTAATATTCCTATGTAGAACGTAGGCTGTGGAAGGAGTGCCGGTGCCAGAAGATCACGCTCGACGCCCGCTCAACTCGACGGCCGCGTCCCTACTCGGATTCCTGCACCAGGGCGAGATGTCGGGGTGGGATCTGGTGGCGCTGGCCCAGGACCGCATCGGCGACTTCTGGACCATCACCCAGAGCCAGGTGTATCGCGAGCTCGCCACCATGCACGGCCTCGGCCTGGTCGAGAAGGGCGCGTCGGGCGCCCGCGACCGTACCCCGTACCGCATCACCGAGGACGGCCGCGAGGCCTTCGCCGAATGGATCGCCCGCGATCCCGGCCCGGAGACCATCCGGGTGCCGCTGCTGCTGACCCTGTCCTTCGGGGAATTCGTCGACGCCACCCGCCTCGAACGCATCGTCGCCGCCAACCGCACCGTGCACGAACAGCGGCTCTCGGGCTATCTGTCCGGTCACGACGAGCAGCGGATGTCGCCCTACGAGCGGGCCACACTGGATTTCGGCATCCGCTACGAGCGGGCCGTCCTGGAATGGTTCGACCGCCTGCCGGAGCTGCTGGACCGCACCAGCCGCCTGTCCTGACCGGATCCGCGCCCGGTGCTGTCGCTACGCTTCGTCGCGCCGGGCGCGCAGCCAATCCCACGCGGCCGCAACTGTTTCCACCTGCTGCGCGCCCGCGGGCAGTGGCGGCCGGTCGATCATCACGACCGCCAGGCCCAGTTCCCGGGCCGCGGTCAGCTTGGCCTCGGTGAGCGCACCCCCGCTGTCCTTGGTCACCAGGACGTCGATGCGCCGTTCGACGAGCAGTGCGATCTCGTCCTCGACGCTGAAAGGTCCACGGGCGAGCAGCAATTCGTGATGCGCGGGCACCGCGCCCTCGGGCGGGTCGATCGCCCGGATCAGGAACCACTCGTCGGAGTGCTCGAAGGCGGCCACACCCTGGCGGCCGATGGTCAGAAATACCCGTTTACCGAGCGCCGCAGCGGCTTCCGCCGCCAATGCCAGATCCGGCACCCGCACCCACCGGTCCCCGCACCGCTCGATCCACCCCGGCCGCCGCACATGCAGCACCGGCAGTCCGAGCTCCGCCGCCGCGACCGCCGCATTGGCGGTGATCCCGCCCGCGAACGGATGGGTGGCGTCCACCACGGCCTCGATGCCGTTGCCGGACAGCCACTCCCGCAGCCCGTCGACACCCCCGAATCCGCCCACCCGCACCTCGCCGACCGGCAGGACGGGTGCGCGCACCCGCCCGGCGAGCGAGGACACGATCTCGAATCCCCGCTCGCCGGACGCGATGTCGGCGAGTTCCCGGGCTTCCCGGGTGCCGCCGAGGATCAGCGTTTTCAGGGCTGCCCGCTGAAGTAGGCCGACCCGGAATCGATCAGCGGCTGCCCGCCGACCACCAGCAGCCCGATGATCGCGCCCGGGATGGCACCGATCCCGAACAGGAACGCGCCGAGGATGCCGCCGATGATCCCGCCCAGCGCCGCGTGCTGCAGCTGCCCGAAGAAGTCACCCTGCGAGTCGATGTCCTTGGCGGTGGCCAGCGGCGCCGACACCGAGGTCAGCGTCAGCTGGGTGCCGGTGGTGTCGATGGCCGCGGTCAGCCCGTACTGCTTGCCGGCCAGTGTGCCGGTCAGCGGCACCTGGGTGACGACGTCCCCGGCCTGGTTCTTCAGGAACACCGTCTGGCCGGCGGCGTCCAGGCTGAACTGCCCGCCGGTGACCGTGGTGACGATGTCGTTGGCATCGCTGACCACGACGTCGTAGCCGACGCCCTGCTGGGTGCCGTGCAGCGGCGACGCGGCCTGCTCCACCACCGGAGCCTGGTCGAGCGGAACGGCGTATCCGGTGCCCGCGGCAATGCCGGTCGCGGCCGCGGCGACGAATGCGGTAGCCACGAACTTTGTGTACTTCATCGATCTCCTAATAGAGCTACATCCGAATCCGATAACCCTCGGATTCCAGCTCGTAACCCTACCGTTGACGTAGTGATGTTTCAGTTTGGATGGCTCACTGAGGACACGGATTCCGCTGTCCGACACCGTAGTCAACCGCCGCCGGAACGCGTTCAGCCTGGTCACCGAAGTGCCCCGGCCCAAACCTCACATCACGCGGATGGCCCAATTGCGCACTCGCCCGGCGCTTGTCAGGAAGGCAATCCACATGACCCCGCGGTCTCATCTCATCTCAGCGATCCCCGTCTTCGAGCTCTTGGCCCACTGGCGCGAGTCGGCTATCGGACCGACCTCCTGTTCGACAGCGGATTGAAATGAATCGGGAGAAAACCACTCTCAGTCCAAGCGCGAATGGATCTCCAGGACACAGAGCCCCCTCATCTAGCCCTCGCGGACATCGATGCTGCCCGCCATCTGCGGGCCCGGACGCACTCGTTCCGCTCGATGACGCCCAGCTCAGGCAGTTGGCCGACGAGATACGAGCGTTGCCGACCGAGATGATCTCGGTGACGGGAGGGCATGTCGGGCCGGATCTGGGTGTGGTCGAACCAGCGTTCGTCTCGCATCGTGTCTTGTCATCACCGCGGGGCGCTCTTGCTCTGCGATACCGGCCGGATGGCGCACCGTGACCAGCAGCGTACCCACCGAACAAACCGAAGGGCGCGCTGCTGGGGTCTGTGCGATCAGGACGACGTGTGCAGCGGTCGCGCGCTACAGGACGCCGCCCAGATCATCGGCATGAAGGCCTCAGCGATCGTGCCGGCCGTGGTCAGGGTGGGGCCGCAGACTTCGAGCACGCGGTTCACACAGCGTGGTCCGGCGACGACGCACAGGGCGCGGTGGTGCTCTCGGGCGTGGTCGTCGGCGTCGAGGAGGGCTTGGAGGCCCGAAAGGCTCAAGAAGGTCACCCGCGACAGGTCGACCACGACGAGCCGGCCGCGGGTGGCGATGCCGTAGCGGAGGTGCTCGCGCAGTTCGTCGACGGTGGTGGCGTCGATCTCGCCGGTGACGGTCAGGATCGTTGTTGACCGCGACGGCCTGCTGCGGGTGACTCGCATCAGGGTGTTCGACCCGCATCGCCCAGCTCGAGCCGGTCGGCGTTCAGCGAGGAATGAGTTCGACATCAGGATCAGATCCCTTGTCCGGTTGCATGTGGGGCCCGCTCGGGGTCGCCGCACTATGTATCGCCCTGCCGAACAGGCACAGACTGGGCTGCTGATTCAACCGTGATCATGGAGTTCCCCGCCTGACGGTGAGATACACCTGCAACCCAGACAGATGATTGCCGCCGTCCCCGATGGGTAATCGCCCGACCCTGAGTTCCAGCGAGACGACTACGCCGTTGCGGAGTGCGGCAGTTATCGAAAGGCGTTATCGGGTACGCGGTAGCCAGGAGGTTGCAAAGAAATGGTTGCTCTACTGCTGGTACTGCTGCTCGCCCTGGTTCTGTTCGGAGCGGGGTTCGCGCTGAAAGCCTTGTGGTGGGTCGCGGTCGTCGTCCTGGTGGTGTGGATTTTCGGTTTTGTCTTCGCCAGCGCCGGCGAGTCCGGAGCCCGCAAACGGTGGTTCCGATGGTGAGGTCCGTTCGCTGATTCGATCATCATCGATGACCAGAACAGTCCCGGAAACGCTGCCCATAGGTCGATAAGTGGGCTGCGTGCCCATGGGCCCGGTCCGGAACCATCAACTCTGGCCCTGAGTCTCGTTTGCCGTTATGCCGGCTGTGGTATCGCCATCGCGACCAGCCAATCCATCCAGCGCGAGGAGCGTACACATGGACGTACCGCCCCCCAGGTCGGCAGAGCGTGACGACAGGTTGTCCCTCTTCGATCGATTCGCCACCAAGGCCAGCGAATTCGCTTCCCGGGCAGGATTCTTCGTGTTCTGCGTCGTCCTGGTCGCGGTCTGGGCGCCGTCGATCATCGTGTTGCCGAACATCGACACCTGGCAGCTGGTCATCAACACCGCCACCACGATCATCACGTTCCTGCTCGTGGCGCTGTTGCAGAACACGCAGAGCCGCAGTGACGCCGCGCTCCATCAGAAACTCAACGCGATTGCCGGCGCTCTGGCCGCCTTCATGGGTGAACTCAGCGCCGAATACCCCGAACTCGACCGGCACCGCGCTGAACTCGCAGACGCCGTCGGACTCGAGCGTCGCGAAGGTTCTCAGCACCCCGGATGACGACCCACCATGGCTGCGCCACTGAATCGACAGGCTGAATCTCTCAGTTCCCGACCGCATCGAGCAGCATGCCGATCGCGGCTTCGACGGCCGCGGCCAGAACTTGCTCTGGCTCACCGTCGAATTGCTCGTGCCGGACCCTCGTCTCGCCGAAAGCGTCCACCGCGAACCACACCGAGCCCGCGGGCTCACCGTCCTGCGCGCCAGGGCCTCCGACGCCGGTCACCGCCACCGCGATATCTGCATCCAGCAGCGACCGTGCTCCCGCTGCCATTGCGCGCACGGCCGGCTCCGAGACGACAGGCACGTCGGGAACGCCAAGCACGCGATGCTTGACGTGTGCGCTGTAGGCCACTACCCCACCACGCAACCAGCGGGCGGAGTCCGGTGCCGCGCCGAGCGCCGCTGACAACTTCCCACACGTCAACGACTCCGTGACAGCCACGGTGCGCCCCGTCCGCACAGCCGTATCAGCGACCCGCTCGGCGAGCTCACCGATCCGCACCATCACCTCATCCTTTCGAAGTAGCTCAGGTAATCGGTTGTGCTGCAAAAGAAGTGAGAATTCCGGCGTTCCACGCATGATCGATCAGGTCGATCACACGGATGTCCGTCAACTCGGCCAGAATCGGACCGTGGAACCGTGAATTCACGAAAGCGGCAACGTGTTCGGCGATCATGCGACCGATCGGGCCCAACGCGACTGCGACGCGTCCGAGAGTCGATGTCGCCGGGCTCGATGTCGACTCGGTCGGCTCCGACGGCGACCCGCACCGACCCTGCCCCGCTGGGGCCGAAGGCTACCGAGCCGATAGCTGTGCGATCGCGCTGAAGTGGATTCATGAGCGCACCTCCCATGCGTGGATCGAGCCTTGATCGGGGTCGGTCAACCGTCGTATCCATGCGCCTACCCCGCTGGCGATCAGGTATTCATCGCGCCGTCGTGTGATCGCGGGAAGCCCGGGTATGGCGTAGGGCGAGGTTCACCCGCTGAGAGGAGCTTCCTGTGCGTGTCGTCGTAGTCGGCGCAACCGGCAATGTCGGAATCTCGGTGGTCCACGCCCTGTCTGCCGATCCCGTCGTGACGTCGATCATCGGATTGGCACGCCGGCAACCACAGCTTCGAATCGAGAAGACGTCCTGGGCCGGTATCGACATCCGCGTCCATGCCCACGCCGAACTCGGTTGGAGCCCTCGCTACAGCTCAGTCGAAGCCTTGCTGGAGGTGCTCGGCAGAATCCGCGCCGCCGCCGAGATCGACACCCCACCACTATCGCGAACCGCGGGCGGACCGCTGCGGATTCACGAATTCACCTCCGGCATCGACGCTCGCGATCCGGTCGACCGCGCACCCGTCCCGAGAACCGGCAATATCCGGCCGGGCGACACCATTCTCGACGAAACACCCAGGAGGACAAGGAAATGACAACCGCACGCGAACTGATGACACCTGACTGCGAATGCGTCCGCGCCAGCGACACCGTGCTCGACGCCGCGCGCAAGATGGCCGACCTGCATATCGGTGTCCTGCCGATCTGCGGCGAGAACCTCCGGTTGAAGGGCATGCTCACCGACCGCGATATCGTCGTCAAAGTCGTCGCACAGCAGAAGGACCCGATCGGTATCAAAGCCGGCGACCTCGCCGAAGGGACTCCCGTGCTCGTCAACGCCGACGACGACGTATCCACGGTGCTGCATCTGATGGCCGACCACCAGATCCGGCGGCTACCCGTGATCGAGAACAATGAGCTGGTCGGGATCATCGCTCAAGCCGATATCGCACGCGCCCTGAAACACAAAGTGGCCGGCAAGACCATCGAGGCGATCTCCCAGGATGAGGGCGATCGGTAACACGACGACTTCGGGGACCATCTCGGATTTCTGATCGCTCCGACCTGGGCGACTCGGCGCCGCTGACGCATCGCCCATGCGCTACGACGCGGTCGGGGATCTGAGGGCAGGTCGTCCGGCCTGACCGGGTGCGGCACCTTCCGGCCTCCGCGATTCGAATGCGCGCCCGCGGGTAGTTCCCGACGGTGACCGGATTCGGCACATTTGCAAGGAGGCGCCCATGATGGCAGGACGGAACATATCGCAAGAATCGCCTGGTCGACAGCGCAGATTGTGGCGTCGTCATTCCGGCGAGGGCATCGAGGACAGTGTCAATGTGGTCGGAATCGTATTGCTGGGGTTGGGGATCGTGAGCATGGGTTTGGCGCTGGTGGCCGCCGGGACCGGATTCGGCGGGTGGGCGATAGTGGCCGGTGTGGCGTGCGCCGCGTTCCTGTTGACCGGCGGCGCGGTGATCGTCACCGAGTGGCGACATCGCCGAGCCCGGGATGTGGCGGGATCCGCTGTACGGCAAGGCCATTGAAGCAACGGGAATACCGGCCCGGCGCTCGGCCTCGACCAGTCGGTGTTTGCGATGACTGGTGTCGCACACTGGATAGATTTCGGCATTCTCGGCGCGCTGCTCACCATTCCGCGAAATCCGGCCCGGT
Organism: Nocardia sp. CA-145437; assembly: GCF_050956485.1. Taxonomy (NCBI): domain Bacteria; kingdom Bacillati; phylum Actinomycetota; class Actinomycetes; order Mycobacteriales; family Nocardiaceae; genus Nocardia; species Nocardia sp. CA-145437. Next base: position 4,022,111 of record NZ_CP191204.1, read on the forward strand.
TACCTCGCGATCACGGGGGTAATTCCTGCACAACACCGCCACTGGGAACGGAGTCGCCATGACCTCGACAACCGCCGAATCGCCCGCGGCCGAATTGAACGCCGTCGCCCTGGTGTGCACGCTGAAGCGGTCGCCGGACGAGTCCAGCAGCGACCTCATGGCCCGCCGCATCCTCGATCGGCTCGCCGAGCACGGCGTGAAGGGCGAGATCGTCCGGGTCGTCGACTACGACGTCCGTCCGGGAATCAGCGCGGACGAAGGAGACGGGGACCAATGGCCGGCCATTCGCGAGGAGATTCTCGCCTCGGAGATCCTGCTCATCGCGACCCCGACCTGGGTCGGACACATGTCCTCGGTGGCGCAGCGGGTACTCGAACGGCTCGATGCCGAACTTTCCGCTACCGACGCAGCGGGCCGACCGGCCATGACCGGGAAGGTAGCCGTCGCCGCGGTCGTGGGTAACGAGGACGGCGCGCACAAGATCGTGGCCGACCTCTTCCAAGGCCTCGACGATATCGGCTTCACCATCCCAGCCCAGGGCTGCACCTACTGGAACGATCAGGCCATGGGCGGCACCGACTATCGCGATCTGCCCGCCGAGCCCGACGCGGTCGCCGACGCCACAGCCACACTGGCCCGCAACACCGCCCACCTGGCCCGCCTGCTGACCGCACAGAACTACCCGGCACCGTGACCGCCGCGGACTTCGTTCCCCAGCACGCAGGGCTGCCTGGCCTTCGGAAGGCGGCTCGGGACTGCCACGGTTGCGCTCTGTACCGCTTCGCCGGGCCAACGGTTTTCGGTGAGGGCCGGGCCGACGCAGACATCGTGCTGCTCGGTGAGCAGCCCGGCGACCAGGAGGACAGGGTGGGGCATCCGTTCGTCGGACCCGCGGGGCGGCTGCTCGACCGGGCGCTGGCCGACGCCGGAATCGACCGCGACCAGGTGTATGTGACCAACGCGGTCAAGCATTTCAAGTTCACCGAGCGCGGCAAACGGCGAATACACCAGCAGCCCAACCGCACCGAGGTGGTCGCGTGCGCACCGTGGTTCGACGCCGAGATCCGGGCGATCGGACCGCGCCTGGTGGTCTGCCTGGGCGCTGTGGCGGCGCAATCGCTGCTGGGACCCTCGTTCCGGATCACCAGCCACCGGGGGCAGTTCCTCCCGCACGCCGGGTACCTGGTGTTGCCGACCGTGCACCCGGCGTCGGTCCTGCGCAACCCCGACCGCGACCGGGCCTACCTCGCATTCGTCGCCGACTTGAAATGCGTCGCACCGAGACTGGCTCGCTGAAGGTCAGGACGTGCGCACACAGAATTCCGCGGTCCGATTATCGGATTGCAGAGACAACCGGGGGCATACCCGTGAGGGTGCCGAATCAAGGTCGAAGTGCCGCGCACCGGCCCTGCGAGGCGGTGGCCCTGCGGTTTCGGCGGCCGCCATCGGGCTATAGCGTCACCATGACACCAGTGTGGAAGATCGAGAACACGGCTGCGGCCCGCCTGCGCGTGACACCCGGGGCGCGTTATGACGTGGTCGTGATCGGCGGCGGGCTCACCGGCCTGGTCACGGCACTGCTGCTGGCGCAGAGCGGAGTCGAGGTCTCCGTCATCGAGGCCCGCCGCATCGGCGACGGAACCACCGGTGCCAGCAATGCCAAAGTCAGCCTGCTGCAAGGTATCCGAGCCCAGCGGATCCGGCATCGGCACAGCGCCGACATGGTGCGCGCCTACCTCGACGCCAATCACGCGGGCCAGCAGTGGCTGCTGGAGTACTGCGGCAGCCGCGGTGTCGCCTGGCAGCCCGCGGACGCGTACACCTACGCCCAGAGTGAACGCGAACTAGCCTCCGTACGAAGGGAATTCGGCGCCCTGCGAGAGGCCGAGATGCCGGTCGAGTTCACCGACCGGATCGATGCGCCGTTCCCCGCCGTGGGCGCGGTGCGGCTCGCGCGGCAGGCGCAGCTGAATCCGATGGCGCTGCTGGCGAGTCTGGCCGCCGACGTGGAATCACACGCGGTGCCGATCCATGAATCCAGCCTGGTCCACGGCGTGCGCACCGCCGCGACGGGCGACCACCTCGTCGAGACCGAGCACGGTCCGGTCCTGGCCGGGACCGTCGTCCTCGCCACCGGGACTCCGATCCTGGACCGGAGCGGATTCTTCACACGCCTGCTACCGCTGCGCTCCTACCTCACCGCTTACCGCCTGCCACAGTCGTTTTCGGGCATGTACATCACCGCAGGAGAGCCGACTCGTTCGATCCGCACCGTTCCCGACCCCGACGGCGACGTGCTGCTGGTCGGCGGCAACGGCCATGTGGTCGGCCGCGCGGACCACACCGACGAGCTCGTCGCCGACCTGCGTCGCTGGACCGAGCGCTGGTTCCCGTCCGCGACCCCGCTGACCAGCTGGTCCGCCCAGGACTATCAGCCGATCGGCGAACTCCCGTACGCGGGTCCGCTGATTCCCGGTCACGACGGCATCCTGCTCGCCACCGGATACGCCAAATGGGGATTCACCAATGCGGTCGCCGCCGCCGAGGTCCTGGCCGGCCGGATCACCGGCAAGCGGCCCGATTGGGCGGGCGTCTTCGCGACCTGGCGGCCTGGTGAACTACGGTCGCTACCCGCTGTGGCCCGCGCTACTTCCGGTGTGGCACTGGAATTCTGCGCGGGCTGGTGGCAGCTGGCCCGCACCGCTCACGAGCCCGTTCCACCTGCTGAGGGCGATGGGCGAGTCGAGCGCAGGCTGGGCCGCCCTGCCGCTACCTGCACTGTCGACGGCACGACCACCACAGTCTCCGCCATCTGCCCCCATTTGGCGGGCGTGGTGCGCTGGAATCCGGCCGAGAGGTCCTGGGACTGCCCACTGCACGGTTCCCGCTTCAGCGCCGACGGCACCCGGCTCGAGGGCCCCGCCACCCACCATCTCACCCCGCTGTCAGCGCCTTTCACCGGACCGTCGGCACACATCCCGCAACCGGATGAGCACTGACCGCATAGCAGCGCGAGACCCGCGATGACCTACGAGCCCGATCAGATGGGATCGGCACGACTGTGCGCCGTTTCGCATGTCCGGAACGCCTCGAACACGCACCGGCCGCGCGAATTTCTCGTACTCCGGCATCGGATTCGTACCGGGCGGCGCGGGAGGATGTGTTGGCGGCGCTGGAGTTTCATACTGGAGCGGACCGGCGTCGTGCTTCGTGCCGGTTGGTCCGGGCGGTGCGAGGCACGACGTACCGGATTGAACGAGCGAATGGCCGACACCCCCCGGGTGCCCGCAGTCGCGGCCAGGCCGCCTGCGACTGCGCGACACCCACCGGTCAGCTCACGGCAGGCCGCGCCGACGACCCACATCCGGGCCAGGCCCGGGCGCACCCAACCTTCGCGCCCGGGCCGACCACGACCGGCTCCCGCGATCGCCACGCGCTCACGCGCTCTCCGGGAGCGTTCCGGGCGGTACCGCAGGTGGCAGCGGGGTGACGATCGGGCGGAGCGGCTCGGGTGCGGTGGTCAACTGGTCCACGACGTCGACGCGCAAGTGCGCGGTGAGGTCGGCGAGCAGTTCTGGGTCCTGGAGCCGCAGCACGCGCAAGACCACGTCGATCAGGTGGCGGGCACGTTCGGGTGAGACCGCCAGGCGCCAGGCGACCTCGGCGATCACCGCGGTGCAATCGAGTGCGCGCGGTGTCCCGTACCTGTTCATCGCCGACTCGAGGAAGCCGGGCAGCCGATCGGCGAGGCGGTGGCGGACCGGAGGCGGCAAGCAATGCGCGCAGGTGGCCAGAACCGCGGTCACGGCGTTGCGAGCCTGGTCGCTGGTGTCCAATTCAGCCGCCGGTTGCACGGCGTCGAGCAATTCGCGGTAGTTCATGAGGAGTCCGGTCCGTTTCGGCGATCGCGACGGCCCGCCGCCCCCGCACGGCCCGGTCTGCTCGGTCGCGGGAAGTCTGCCGTAGTTGATCATCAACGGCATTCCCCGGGCTGCACGGCCGAAACCGCGATCGATCGATAACTCGGACGGTCCTCGCCGTGACCTCGATCGTGGGATTGGTCCCGCTGTTCCGTGGCGCGGGCAATCAGTCACCGCGAACTGGCGCGTAGATCATCGGCTATCGGGTAGTGCCACATCGGGTCGGGTGTCATACCAGGCCCGGAGAATGGTGAACCCCATTGAGGAAGGCACCATCATGGCCAACCAGCACACTGCCAAGTACCGCGCGGTCACTGCGGCAACGATGGCAGCTCTCGCATTGTCCGCAGGCGTTCTTCCTGTCTGCGATGCTGTGCCCCTCGCGTCGGCACAGGTGTTGCACACCGCTCCCGCAACGGAAGCGCAGACCCAGCTCTACGCCGGCATGCGGTCGTTGTGGAATCAGCACATGGACGGGACCTGGGCGGTCGTTGTCGCGTTCGCCAACGATCCGGTCGCATTGGCGCCCAGTCTGGCCGGGCTGCTGAGCAACCAGGTCGACATCGGGAACGCGTTCGCGCCGTACTACGGCAGGCAGGTCGCCTCGCAACTCACCGGCTTGTTGACGATCCATATCCTCGACGCCGTGCCGGTCCTCACCGCCGCCAGGATCAACAGCCAACCGGCCCTCGACGCCGCGGTCGCGAACTGGCAATCCAACGCGCGAGACATCGCGGACTTCCTGGCCGGGATCAATCCCAGCTGGCCGCAGCAGGACATGCGGGACGCGATGCGCATGCATATCGACCAGACGGTCACCTACTCGGGCGCCGTGATCGGCGGCGACAACAGTGCCGCGACCGCCGAATTCGGCGAGGCCAAGGCCCACATGATCGATGTCGCCGATATTCTCAGCCAGGGCATCATCACCCAATTCCCCGATAAGTTCTGATTCCCGCGCCGGACGCCGGATCCTCGCCGAAGATTTCGAAGGTTGCCCCGGGTCGACCACTCCCCCACAGAATCGGAAAGATCTCCGCTGACCCCCGCACCCGCAGCGGCGCCGGCGGGGTCACTAATGCGCCTGGCATCAAGGAGATCGAATTCGTCACACCGCACGTTCCGGGGGTGTCACACCATGAAGACGGGAAACCTGTCGTCTCGGGGCCTCGGCTGAAACTGCACACGCACCGGCCCCTCGGCGGGCGGCACCTCACCCTCCAGGGAGGCATAGACCCACGGCCCCTCGTCGAGCTCCACGATCGCAACCGTCAACGGCATCAACTCACCACGCGCACCGGCGCGATCCACCACCCGCCACGACACGACCTGCCCGACACCGGACGACGGCACGAACTCCAGGTCGTCGGACGAACACGAGGAACATCCGGCGGTCATCGGCGCGAACAACTTGTCACAGGTCACGCATCTGCGGATCATCAAGATCTCTTCCGCGACCATGCCGACGTCATGAGAGCTGTGCTGAAGGGTGGGTGCAGACATCGGTTCCTCCGCTCGAGGGTTGCCAACGGGACACCTCTCAGCCTCGTCGCCGGTGAGCACGACCACGACGGTCGAACTACCCCCGATATACCTATTTCTCGTACGCCTGCCGGAACAAGCAGTCCTTGCTCCAGCAAAATCCCCACGCAGTACTGGTTCGCCATTCATCCGACCATGGCTGATTCAACGGCAATAGTGGCCGATCCGAACCCGCCTGGCGCCGCAGCTCCCAACCCGCATCATCGATGCCCTCCCATCCCGCCCGTAGACGCGGGCGGGAGGAACTCCCGGGATCTCACCAGCCGGCCTGGGGGGACTTCATCGATCTCCTCCAGAAGCTACATCCGAATCCGATAACCCTCGGATTCCATTTCCCGCGCCCAAGGCCGGATCCTTGCCGAAGATGCCGAACAGTCACAGCTTCGTGATGCTCCGGAATCTCGCACCCCTGGCGATATGCGCGGAGAATTGGGTCGCTTCATCCCATTGATCAGCACCGGCTGGATATGAGGAGGTAGCTCTATGACCACGGCACGCGACATCATGAGACCCGGCGCCCAGTGGATATCCCAGGATCAGACCGTCGCCGACGCGGCCCAGGTGATGGCCGAGCTCGACGTCGGATCGGTTGTTGTCGCCGATGACAACGAACGAATGGTCGGCATCATCACCGACCGCGACATCGCGGTGAAATGCGTTGCCCGGGGATTGTCCCCCGAGACCACCCGAGCCAGCGAGCTGTGCGAGGCCACACCACGCTGGGTGGCCGATGACGCCGACATCTCCGAGGTGCTCGGGTCGATGGAGAGCCACCGAGTGAAGCGGATGCCGGTGATCGACGGGCGCAAGCGCATGGTCGGCATGATCAGCGAAGCCGATCTGGCCAGGCACCTCGACGAACGCACGCTCGGGGAATTCGTCACCGCCATCTACGGCAGAGCGTGAGCGCCACCGCCAGGCACGGGCTCTGGAGGAGGTGTGACCTGAGACCGGCCATCTGCGCCGGAAGCCGGCAGAGTGCCCGATCACCGAGTTGTGGTTGCCCTCGGCAACCTAGACAGCCGTCCATTGTTGATGGAATTCGTTGGGCGACTTGGCAGTTGGGCGCATGACGGTGTGTCACCACGATGCGGGCGGAAATGGATCCGGTCGAATCGGGCGGGCCGTCGGCCGCCGACGGACCGGTGACCATGTTCGCTCTCACCGACCGAATGCGGGGCCCGGGCGCTACGGATCAGTCAGCGCCCGGGCCCGGCCCGGATGAGGTCTTCGGCGCGGCTCGCCGGAAACCGAGGCTGCGATGGTCACGCTCGTGTCCGGGCCGCGCATCAGCGGCCCAGGTGTGTCACGTGCCGACGGGCGGCTCGTCGGCGTGATGCATGATCGCGTTCCACCACGATTCGAGCCGGCTCGGATCCGGCCAGCGCACCACCGGCGCATCGTCGTCGGAACCGCGGGTGATGGTGGGCGGTGTCCTGTGCCAGCGTCCGGCCCGCCGAGCGGGGCCGTCACCGTGTGATTCGCGTGGAGCTGCTGTCATGGCGTACCTCCGAATCCGTGCCCGACGCCGGTCTCACCGGGCGGGCTGGATTCTCAACTCGCGGCGGCGGTGTACGCCGAGGTCGACCACGCGCGAGGAATGCCACGAGGGCCCGAAAGGCAATTGCCGAGGGGTCTGCGCCACCGCGGAGGGGGCCGACCTGCCCCAGGGTAGGCGTTCAAGGTCAATGGCAGGCTACGGTCGGCCCAATTCCCCCCGAACTGTCGCCGCTTCGCCGCCTCGCGCACGGCCTGAACGGGGACGTGCGGGGCACCCTGCGAACAGATGGCCCGCCCGGAGGCACCCTCGAAGCACCCGGCCTGTTGCTCACGGTGCTCGCTGTGCCGCGCCGGTGATATTGCGAACCATGCCGCCGAAGATCAGGGCGTGGAACGGGGCGATGGCATGCCAGTAGAGGTGCCCGGCCAGGCCGTGGGGTTCGAACAGGGCGCGCTGACGGTAGTGCGCTCCGCCTCCGGAGGCCGGGGAGACCGACAGTTCCAGCCAGGCGCGGCCCGGGACCCGCATCTCCGCGCGGAGCAGGATCCGGCGGCCACGTTCGAGGCGTTCGACCCGCCACCAATCCAGGGCGTCGCCTTCGCGCAGCCGGTGCGGATGGCGGCGGCCCCGGCGCAGCCCGGCGCCGCCCATCAGGCGGTCGATCCAGCCGCGCAGCGCCCAGGCGGGCGGAAAGGAGTACCAGCCGTTGGCGCCGCCGATCGCCTCGAGCACCGACCACACCGCTTCCGGGTCGGCCGCCGTATCCTGTTCTCGCACATCGCAATACATCGATCCGCCGGACCATTCCGGGTCGGTGGGCAACGGATTGGCCGGGGCGTGCGGCGGATTCGCGTCCGACCAGCGGGTGGGCACGTCCAGCGCCCGGACCCGCTGCAAGGCCAGGGTCACCGCGCGGCGATACGGCGTCGGCCCGCCGGGCGGGTCGGCGATGACCGTGGCGATCCGGTGATCGGCGCAGATCACGTCGTTGACCAGGGATTCCATCAGCGGTACGGCGATCGCCCGCGGCACCGGCGTCACCAGATTCACCCACTGCGCCGACAGCCACGGCGTGAGCACGGGAACCGGCACGATCAAGCGGCGGGGCAGCTCGGCGACGGCCGCGTAGCCGCGCATCATCCCGAGGTAGGTGAGCACGTCGGGACCGCCGATGTCGAACGCGTCGTTCACGTCGCCCGCCAGACCGGCGGCGGCGACGAGGTAGTAGAGCACGTCGCGCACGGCGATGGGCTGGATGCGGTTGCGCACCCACCGCGGGGTCACCATGACCGGCAGGCGTTCGGTGAGATAGCGCAGCATCTCGAAACTCGCGGAGCCGGAACCGATGATGACGGCGGCCCGCAGCACCACCGCGGGCGTCGCCGCCCGCACCAGGATCTCGCCGACCTCGGCGCGCGACGCCAGATGGCGTGACAGCTCCTGATCGGCGGGCGTGATGCCGCCCAGGTACACGATCCGCCGCAGTCCCGCACCGTCCGCCGCCGCGGCGACCGTGTGCGCCGCTTCCCGATCGACATGCTCGAAATCGGTGCGCGCCAAGGAATGCACCAGGTAGTAGAGAACGTCCTGCCCGGCCAGCGCGCTGCGCACGTCGTCGGGGCGAGTGACGTCGCCGCGCACCACGTCCACCCGATCCCGCCAGGGCACGTCGTCGAGTTTGCCGACGTCGCGGGCCAGGACGCGCACACTGTGCCCGGCCGCCAGCAGTTCCGGCACCAGGCGGCCACCGATATAGCCGGTGGCCCCGAACACCACACACCGCACCGTAATCACCCCTTCCGATCATGAACAGGCACAATCAAGGCATGTCGCACCGCCCGATATCCGCCCCCGAACAGACCGGTTTCTCGGTCCGCGCGGCGGCCGAACGGCTCGGCATCCCGACCGCGACCCTGCGCAGCTGGAATCGCCGCTACGGTATCGGCCCCGAACAGGATCGCCCGGGCCGACACCGGCTCTACACCGAAGGCGATATCGCGCTGCTGACGCGGATGGTCGAGCTGATCCGCGCCGGTTCCACGCCGGCCGGCGCGGCCGCGGCCGCCCGGGGTTCGGCCCTGTCGTTCGGTGATGCGGCGGCGCTGGTGTCGGCGGCGTTCGATCTCGATACCGACGTGGTCTGCGATCTGGTCGAGAAGCATGTGCGCATGTACGGGGTGATCGACACCTGGGATGGCTTGTGCCGCCCCGCCTTCGCGAACATCGTCGGCCGCCAGCTCGGGGGCGAGGGCTGCGTGGACGTGGAACATCTGCTGTCCTGGGGCATCGTCGCGGCCCTGCACCGGACCGTGCCGCCGGCCACCGCCCGTCTGTCCGCGCCGCTGATCCTCGCCTGCACCGGCGGTGAAACCCATTCTCTGCCATTGGAAGTGCTGCGCGCGGCGCTCGCGGAACGAGAGGTGGGGGCGCGAATGCTCGGGCCGGATGTCCCGACCGCGGCCCTGGCCGACACGCTGGCCCGCGTCCCGGTTCCGGCCGCGGTCGTGCTGTGGTCGCAGCAGGAGGCGACGGCCCTCACCTCCGCGATCCGCGCCTGTGCCGACGCCCAGGCGACGGTCTATGTCGGCGGTCCCGGCTGGGACACCCTCATCCTGCCCGAATCCGCCCGGCGGCTCGCCGACCTCACCGAAGCGGTCGAACTGCTCAGCGCGTCCGCGGCGCGGTAAGCGCATCGAGCGCCTCCTCCAACGAGCGCAGTCGCGAGACGTCGGCCTCGCCGCCGGTGTGTTCCCAGCCCGGCCCGGCGACGAACACCGACCCGGCCGCGGCGGTGGCCACCCGCAGCGATTCGAGCGACGCGGTGCCCGGCGATTGCGACCACAGCACGACAGCGGCCGGGCGGCGCCGCCGGGACAGAGCGCGCTCGAGTGCCTCCGCCGGAACCGACGCACCGAGCAGCAGCGCCGCGGTGCCACCCTCGGCCAAGGCCGCGCGCAGGACTTCGAGCGGCAGCACATGCTGCTCTCCGGCGGTGCAGGCCAACACGATTCGCGGCTCCCCCGCCGCGTCCGCCACCGCCGGAACCGCACGATGCAGGCTCGTCGTGGACGCCCAGGACAGCAGGTGCTCGACCTCGATATAGCCCTCGCCGCGGCGCTGGCGATCGACGATCTCGGCGAAGGCGGGGCGGCACAACAGATTCCAGGTGTCGACCACCCCGTGATGGGCCACGTGCGCCGACAGCAGCGTCAGCAACCGGGCGACATCCATGCTCTCCGCCGCGGCCAGCACCGGTCCGACATCGCCACGGTGCGGGCCCGGTTCGGCGACGGCCCGCGCGGCCCGCGCGGCACTGCCGGGACTGGCGCCGGCCCGCACCAACTCGACCATGCGGGTGACCATCGCCAGGTCCGTCCCGGTGTAGTACCGGTGCTTTCCGGGCCGATGCCGCTGCGGGCCGATCCCGTAACGCCGATTCCAGCTGCGCAGGGTCGCCACCGGCACACCCAGCCGCCGCGCGACCGCACCCACGGTGAACTCGGCCACCGCCCCTGGCTGCGTCCCGCCCGGTCCGGAATTCACGTCCGCACCGCGGCGAGATCGGCGGCACCGCGGTCCCGCTCGCACAGCACGAGGTGCACGACATCGAGATAGTCCGAGCGGAATCCGGCCTCGGAGTAGGCCAGGTACAACCGCCACATCCGCTGGAAGACCTCGTCGAATCCCAGGTCGGCGACGTGGTCGGCGGCGGCGGTGAATCGTTCCAGCCACAGGCGCAGCGTGTGCTCGTAATGGTGGCCGAGGCTGCGGCGATGCGTGATCCCCAGGCCGGTGTGCGCCGAAAGAAGCTGAGCGAGCAGGGTTTCCGAGGGCAGGAACCCGCCCGGGAAGATGTACTCCTGGATCCAGGTGTGCGTTCGCCGCGCGGCCCGCAGGCGGTCGTGCGGCATGGTGATGACCTGCAGAGCGATGCGCCCGCCGGGTGCGAGCACCCGTTCGAGGGTGGCCAGGTAGCCGGGCAGGTAGTCGTATCCGACCGCCTCGATCATCTCCACCGAGACGACGGCGTCGTAGCGCCCGTCGACGTGACGGTAGTCGAGCAGCTCGATCGATACCCGGTCGGTCAGCCCGGCGGCGGCGACTCGCTGCCGGGCGTGACGCTGTTGCTGGGAGGACAGGGTGAGCGACCGGACCGTCGCGCCCCTGCGGGCCGCCCGCAGCGCCAATTCGCCCCAGCCGGTGCCGATCTCGAGCACCGTGCTGCCCGGCCCGACCCCGGCGTCGTCCAGCAGCCGATCGATCTTGCGATGCTGCGCCGCGGCGAGATCGTCCCAGGTCGGCGCTGGTTCCAGGCGTTCGAACAGCGCCGCCGAATAGGTCAGGGTCTCGTCGAGGAAGGCCGCGAAGAAGTCGTTGGACAGGTCGTAATGGTGCGCCGCGTTGCGGCGGGCACCCGAGGCGGTCGCCTTGGTGGCCCGCGGGTGTCGCGGGAGCAGCAGCGGCCGGAACACGTGCAGTGGCCTGGGCACCACGGCGCGGATGTCGGCGGCCAGCACCGTGAGCACCGCGGGCAGATCCGGGGCGCTCCACTCGCCGGCCATGTACGCCTCGCCGAATCCGATGAGACCCGAGACCGCGATCCGGCGGGCGAAGGCGTCCGGATCGTGGAGCACCAGCCGGGGCGCACCGGGATCGTCTAGCGCGCCGCCCCACCATGCGCCGCCGGGCAGTTCGATCCGCAGCGGAAGGCGTTGCGCCGCACGCTCGAACAGGGCCAAGACGACCGGGCGACCGAGTGCGGACCGCGTGCCGATCGGCACCGGCGGCGGTGCGATGCGGTGCGCACCGGAGACGACGGGCGGCCGCGCGAACGAGCGTCGGCTCATGTCAGGACCTCCCGGGAGGCGGCGGACGGGCGCGGCGTGATGGGCAGGCCCCGGCGCCACAGCCGCAGCCCTTGCCAGCGGATGAGGGCGGTCACCCGCAACGTTTCGACCGGATGCGCTGTCAGGACCCGGGCCACGGTGCGCCGGTTCGCGGGCAGCACCTGCCCGCTGACGCTCCCGGCGAATACGGCGCGGCCGTCGGTTCCCTCCAGCGTGATCGCCACCCGGAGCCGATCCGTGGGTTCCGGAGCCCGCAGCCGGTACCGCCCGGCGGAGGGAGTGAACGGGGACACGGAGAACTCCTTGGCGACAATCGCTTCCGGCTGCGCGGGCGCCAGGTAGCGGTGCCGCTCGCCGTAGGTGTTGTGGACCTCGGCGATCACCCAGCGCAGTGTGCCGTTCGCGTCGTGGCACCAGTAGACGGTGAGGGGATTGAAGACGTATCCGAGCACCCGGGCGTTGGCGAGCATGAGGACGCGTCCGTCGCCCAGTTCGATCCCCGCTGCGCCCAGGTAGTCGATCACGTTGGCGCGCAGGGTGGCAGCGGGGTCGCCGAGGTGGTCGCGGGCTCGGAAGCTCGCGAGGCAGCGCCACGGCCACGGCAGTGCGGGCAGTTCGTCCAGGTCGACCAGCCAGCTGTAACTGCGATAGGTGAAGGCGTGTCGCACCGGCGCCAGCCGCGTGTGGTGAATGACGGTGCGCACCAGCCTCGCTCGGGTCATGACGACTCCCGGATGGTGACTGCCGGGGTCGACGGGCTCCTCTGCCACCGGCCGCCGATCCGTTCGGCGGCGCGCACGCCCGAGAGCGCGCCGTCCTCGTGGAATCCCCAGCCGTGGTAGGCCCCGGCGAACGCCACGGTGTGGTCCCCGATTTCGGCGAGCCGGCGGCGCGCGGTCATGGATTCGGGTGTGTACCGGGGGTGTTCGTAGTCCATGGTCGCGAGGACGGTTTCGGGCGCCACCCGGCCGTCGTCGCCGAGGGTGACCAGGAACCGCCGATCGCCCGGACCATCGGGCAGGCGTTGCAACCGGGTCAGGTCGTAGCTGACCTGGACCCGCTCCGGGGTGGCCGTGCAGTGCGGCAGCCGATAGTTCCACGAGGCGCGCGCACCGGACCGCCGGGGCAGCACCGAATCATCGGTGTGCAGCAGCACTCGATTGGCCGTATAGGGCAGGCCGCCGAGGATGTGCGACTCGGCGATGGTCGGCGAATCCAGCAGGCGCAGTGCCTGTTCCGGGTGGGTGGCGATGACCGCGGCGTCGAAGAACTCCACCTCGTCGGCATCGTCGCGCACGCCGACGGTGTGCGCGCCACGGTGCACCGAGCGGACCGGAACCCCCGCGCGCACCTGGTGCAGGCGGGCGGCCACGGCCCGCACGTAGCTCGCCGAGCCGCCGGTGACGGTGCGCCAGGTGGGCGATCCGAACACGGTGAGCATGCCGTGATGATCGAGGAACGTGAACAGATAGCGGGCCGGGTAGCGCAGGGCCAGCCGTGGCGGACACGACCAGACCGCCGCCACCAGCGGCACCATGAAGTGCGCTGTGAAGTAGGGCGTGAAGGCGCAGTCGGTGAGGAACTCGCCCAGGGTGCGCGGTTCGTCGGCGCCGGTGGCCAATTCGGCCCGCGCCAGCCGGTGGAAGCGGGTGATCTCACCGAGCATGCGCAGATAGGGCGGGCGCAGCAGGACCGAGGGTTCCGGGATCAGTCCGCGTGGCCCCTTCGCTCCGGCGTACTCCAGGCCGCAGCCGTCGCAGCGCACCGACATCGACATGTCGGATTCCTGTGTGCGCACGCCCAGTTCATCGAACAACCGCAGCACCGTCGGGTAGGTGCGGTCGTTGTGCACGATGAACCCCGAGTCCACGCCGAGGCGATCGCCGGAGCCGTCCGCGCGCACAGGCACCCGATGAGTGTGGGCGTGGCCGCCGAGCCGCGAATCCGCCTCGTACAGCACCACTTCACAGTCGCGGGCCAGGACCCAGGCGGCGGTGAGGCCGGACACTCCGCTGCCGATCACCGCGACGCGGCGGCGGGCCGCCCCGGTCAGCGCGCGCACAACGGCTCGATTCCGTCGAAGCCGCCGGTCACCGGTGAGGTCAGGAACAGGCAGGGATCCATGCCCGCCGCGTCGATGCCGGCGCGGATGTCGCTCCACTGCCCGGCGTCGGGCGCGGGCATGCGGGAGAGCACGAAACCGGCTGTGCGGCCGGGGTTCACGACGACCGACCAGCGGTAGTCGGGATCCAGCGCGGTGACGATGTAGTTGGTCGCCGGATCGGACTCGCCCCGGAAGCTCACCCCCAGTTGCGCATTGGTGGCCGGATCGGTGACGCGCGCGGTGCCGGTGATCTCGTCGCGGGTGCCGAGCCAGGTGGTGCAGGAGTTCCGCACGGTCAGCCCGTCCGGTGTGGGGGTGTACTCGGCCCGGGTGTCGCGTGCGCAGGCGAGATTGAACGGCTGCGGGATCGCCGCGAGCTGCAGCCAGGTTCCGGTGTACCGGGACACCTCCAGCGTCGGCACGGGCGGCGGAGGTGCGGCGGCCGCCCGGGCGGCGAGCGGCCAGCAGGCGGGCAGGACCGCGGCCGCGGCCGCGGCGCGCAGCCATCGGCGGCCGCGCAATGGACTGGTGTGCATGGTTCCTCCGCCGGTTGGGCGTGCGCCGGTCGGTTGTTCCCGGCTCCTGACTGTCGATGCTAGCATTCAATCGATGCAAAAACGATGCATCGGTTCACTCTATGCCCGGCATCGAGCGACACGAGCGAAAGGCGAGACGACGGCATGAGCGCACAGCACGTCCTCGACGACTTCCTGGACCGCACGGTCGTCCTCGGTTACGGCCGCCTCGGTCACCGGCTCCGGCGCGGGTCATGGCCGCCGATCGCCACCGATGCGCTGCGCGGCCGCACCGCCCTGGTCACCGGCGCGAACTCCGGGATCGGCAAGGCCATCGCGACCGGCCTGGCGGAACTCGGCGCGGTGCTCACCCTGGTCGTGCGCGACCGCGAGCGCGGCGTCGCCGCGGCAGCGGAGATCACCGCGGCCGTGCCCGGCGCGGCGGTCAGCGTCACGTGCTGCGATGTCTCCGACCTGGCCGCCGTCCGCAACTTCACCGCCGACCTGGCCCGCCAGGTCGATCGCGTCGACGTGCTGGTTCACAACGCCGGAGTGCTGCCGCCGCGGCGAACCGAGAACCCCCAGGGCCACGAACTCTGCCTGACGACCCACGTGCTCGGCCCCCTGCTGATGACCGAGGCGCTCACACCACTACTGGCCCGCTCGGCGGCGGCGCGGGTGATCCTGATGTCCTCCGGCGGCATGTACACCCAGGCGCTGCACCCCGGCGACATCGAGTACCGGGCAACCCCCTATCGCGGCGCGACGGCCTACGCGCGCTCGAAGCGCATCCAGGTGGCCCTCACCCCGATACTCGCCGATCGGTATGCGCCGCAGGGTATTTCCGTGCACTGCATGCACCCGGGCTGGGTGGACACCCCCGGCATCTCGGTGGCACTGCCCCGCTTCCGCCGGCTGGCCGGACCACTCCTGCGCACACCCGAGCAAGGCGCGGACACCGCGGTCTGGCTGGCGGCCACCGACGTCCCGTCGGGGCGGTTCTGGCACGATCGCCGCGCCCGGGCGGAGCACTACCGGGCGCGGACCCGCACGTCGGCCGCCGACCGGGAACGAGTGTGGCAGTACTGCGCCGCCGCGGCGGGCCTGCCCCCCAGGTGACTCAACCCCATCAATCGATGCATAAACAGTGCACACCGTGCGGCACCGACCCCCGCAGCGGCAAAGTCCTCACCGAGGCTCGCCCAGCGTCATGGCCGCGACCGCCCCGCGATGAACATGGCTCGCTACGGCAGGTGCAAAGGATCAGCGATGGGCTGATCCCACTACCCTGCAAGAGAATTCACACAGCCGCCGACCCGCCACGACCGTCCGACCAGTCCGCGCCTCGACTCCGGGCTGCGGTCAGAGTCCTGTTGTCAGCACCACGCGGAACCGGGCTTTCCCACTGAGAGCGTGGCGATATGCGGCGGGCGCGTCGTCGAGCGGCCGCTCCTCGATCATGGCCCGGATGCCGGTGACGGCGGCGAAGTCGAAGGTGCGCTCGATGTCGCGGGCGGTGCCGGACGGGTGCCCGCGCACTGCGCGGGACTGAAAGATCAACTGGAAGGGGCTGACCGGGATCGGCGTCGGAACCGCACCGATGACGATCAGTTCACCGTCCGTGGACAGGCCGTCGATCGTGGCGGCCATCGCCTCGGCGTTCGCGGCGGTGGCTTGAACGACGCGGGCGCCGCCGAGACGACGGAGTTCGGCGGCGACATCCTGGGCTGTGGAGTCGATGTAGTGCCGGGCCCCGAGTTTCGTAGCGAGCGGTTCCTTGTCCTCCCCCCGTGCGATCGCGACGGTGTCGAAGCCCATCTTCGCGGCGAACTGGACACCGAGGTGCCCGAGCCCGCCGATGCCGAGGATCGCGACCAGATCGCCGGGGCGGGCCTGGCTCCGGCGCAGCGAGTTGTAGGTGGTCACTCCCGCACAGGCCATCGGTCCGGCATCGACCGCGGTGAACTCGTCGGGGATGCGGGCGATCGCGCTGGCCGGCACGACCACCGCTTCCGCATAACCCCCCGGATACTGCCAGCCCGGCACCTGGAGGTTCTCGCAATGTATGAAGTCCCCGTCACGACAGTGGTCGCAGTACAGGCACGCACCGCCGAACCAGCCGACGGCCACCCGGTCGCCGGGACGCCAGCGCGGTACGCCCTCGCCGACCGCGTCGATACGACCCGCGATCTCATGGCCGGGCGTCAGCGGGAACGTCACACCCGGCAACGCGTTGGTGACGAACGCGTTGTCGGAGTGGCAGATACCGCAGGCTTCGACGGTGACCCGCACCTGTCCCGGCCCCGGATCGGGTATGTCGCGAGTGGTCAGGAACAGCTCGCCGTCCGGATGGTCCACCTGGACGGATCGGATGCTGGGCATCAGAAGAACTCCCTCCGGCTGTGATCGGGCCTGAAACGCAGTCCTGTCCGTCACGGTCCTCCACCGGACCGCCGGGGCACCTTCGAGGGTAGTGCTCCAGCCCTTCCTGCACATGGACATCCGATGGCCAGGGACCGTGCCCGGGGCCCGACCAGGGTTCATGGGCTCCGGTGGCCGAGCGCCGAGTGGTCTTGCCGCGCGAGGTCGGCGGAGTCTACGGTCGAGGAACCCGGGTCGCAGGGAGTCAGCCGTGGCGTCGACAGTGCAGCGACGTGGTCCGATCGGATTTCTGACCGATCGGTTCACCATCACCAGGCAGGAATGGCTCCGCCTGGCCGGGATCGTCGCGGTGGTCGTCGGGTTGCATGTGATCGGCTGGGGAACGCTGATCGGGATCGTGGCCCCACAGCATTTCAGCGTCGGCGACCGGACGCTCGGGTTCGGGGTCGGGCTCACCGCCTACGTGCTGGGGCTGCGGCATGCCTTCGACGCCGACCATATCGCCGCCATCGACAACACCACCCGGAAGCTCATGCACGACGGGCAGCGGCCGCTGTCGGTCGGGCTGTACTTCTCGCTCGGGCATTCCACCGTGGTGTTCGGTCTGGCGCTGTTGCTGTCGGTGGGCGTGAAAGCGGTGGCTGGGCCGGTGTCCGACGACTCCTCGGCGCTGCACCACTACTCCGGCGTGATCGGCGCCGTGGTGGTGGGCGGCTTCCTCTATCTCATCGCGATCATCAATCTCGTTGTGCTGACCGGGGTTCTGCGGTCGGTGCGCGGGTTGCGCTCGGGCCGCTTCGACGAGGCGGAGCTGGAGGACCGGCTCGCCGGGCGTGGATTCGTGACCCGGCTGCTGGGCCCGGTGATGAAGTCGATCTCCCGGCCGTGGCAGCTGTTCCCGATCGGCCTGCTGTTCGGCCTGGGCTTCGACACCGCCACCGAGGTCGCGCTGCTGGTGCTGGCCGGGACCAGCGCGGCGGCCGGGCTGCCCTGGTACGCCATTCTGTGCCTGCCGGTGCTGTTCGCGGCCGGCATGAGCCTGCTCGACACCATCGACGGCACCTTCATGAACTTCGCTTACGGTTGGGCCTTCGCGCAGCCGCTGCGCAAGGTCTACTACAACCTCACCGTGACGGCGTTGTCGGTGGCGGTCGCCCTGATCGTGGGCACGGTCGAACTGCTGAGTCTGCGTGGCGCGGGTTCCGACCCCGGTGGCATCGATTCGACGCTGCTCGGTTGCCTGGTCGTCGGTGTTTTCGTCGGCGTCTGGGTGATCGCGCTGGCCGGGTGGCGCTTCGGCCGCATCGAGCAGCGGTGGGCAGGTGCGCCCGGTGTGGAGACAACCGCCCGCGCACCCGAGGCCGGGGAGTAGCGTGGGTCTTCTCCGATCGTCGAATCGAGGCCCGTGTGCACGAGATGGCGATAACCTGCAGCCTGGTCGAGGCGGTGTGTGAACACGCGGCCGGTCGGCGGGTGCACAGTGTGACCGTCGAGGTCGGGGCGCTGTGCGCGGTGATCCCCGCCGCGATGGAGTTCTGTTTCGAGATCGCCGCGGAGGGAACCGTGGCCGAGGGCGCGCGGCTCGAGATCGCCGTGATTCCGGGCAGTGCGTCGTGTCGATCCTGCGGCGACCGATTCCAGGTCGCCGATCCGATCCTGTTGTGTCCCTGTGGCAGCGCCGACGTGGAAATCACCGCGGGGCGCGAGCTGCGTATCCGGTCCCTGGAGGTGAGCCGGGAATGTGCGCCACCTGCGGCTGCGGTGATGACGGATCAGCCGTGATCACCGTTGTCCCCCACCATCATTCACCCGAGCATGATCATCCGCACCGGCACGACGGCGACGCGGGCGACCATGTGCACGGGCACGGTCCCGGCGAGCACGTGCACCTCGCGCCGACCGAGACGATCACCCTCGAACAGAAGGTGCTCGCGAAGAACGACGCACTGGCCCACTCGGTCCGGCGCCGGCTGGCCGAGCAGGCCATCCTGGCGATCAACCTGACCAGCTCCCCCGGCTCGGGCAAGACGACCCTGCTCGAGCGCACGCTGCGCGACCTCGCCGACACCTCGATCGCGGTGATCGAGGGCGATCAGGAGACCATGCTCGACGGCGAGCGCATCCGCGCGACCGGGCGGCCGGTGGTCCAGGTCAATACCGGCGCCGGATGCCACCTGGACGCCGCCATGATGGACACCGCGCTCACGGCGCTGTCCCCCGACCCGGGCACATTGCTGTTCATCGAGAATGTCGGGAATCTGGTCTGCCCCGCCCTTTTCGACCTGGGCGAGCACGCGAAAGTCGTGGTCATCTCGGTGACCGAGGGCACCGACAAACCGTTGAAATATCCGCACATGTTCGCGGCCGCCTCACTGGTACTGATCAACAAAATGGACCTGCTGCCGTACGTGGATTTCGATGTGGAGCGGTGCCGCGAGTACGCGAATTCCATCAATCCCGGGATCGGCGTGCTGACGGTGTCGGCGACGACAGGAATGGGCCTGGCGAACTGGTACGAATGGCTGTTCGAACAGACGTCCGCCCTGCTCAGCGATCTTGAGGAAGGTCTGCGCCGAGAATAGACTGGCGTGATCAGGGTCACATTTCGACGGGATTCCGAGCTGTACCGGAACCACGCAGGTGGCCACCAGCTTCTGAAGGGCGGCATTCATGCCAACTGGCGAAGCAGTCAAAGCCGAAGAGACGCTGATCCATGTTCTGTGGATCAACGCAGGCCTCAGTTGTGACGGTGACTCGGTGGCGTTGACTGCCGCCACCCAACCCAGTGTCGAGGAGATCGCTCTCGGATCCCTTCCGGGACTGCCGAAGGTCGCCGTCCACTGGCCGCTGATCGATTACGAATGTGGCCCCACCGGGGGCGCCGATGACTTCCTGGAATGGTTCTTCAAGGCCGACCGCGGTGAACTCGAGCCGTTCGTGCTGGTCGTGGAGGGCTCCATTCCCAACGAGCAGCTGCACACCGAAGGCTATTGGTGCGGGTTCGGCAACAACCCCGACACCGGTCAACCGATGACCACCAGCGAATGGCTGGATCGCTTGGCGCCCAAGGCAACCGCGGTCGTGGCGGTGGGCACCTGCGCCACCTACGGCGGCATCCACGCCATGGCGGGCAATCCGACCGGCGCCATGGGCGTCCCGGACTATCTGGGCTGGGACTGGCAGAGCAAGGCGGGCATCCCGATCGTGTGTGTGCCGGGCTGTCCGATCCAACCGGACAATCTCTCCGAGACCCTGACGTATCTGCTGTACATGGCGACCGGCCAGGCGCCGATGATTCCGCTCGACGAAGCGCTGCGCCCGAAATGGCTTTTCGGCGCGACCGTGCACGAGGGTTGCGACCGGGCCGGCTATTACGAGCAGGGCGATTTCGCGCACGAATACGGTTCACCCAAGTGCATCGTCAAACTCGGCTGCTGGGGTCCGGTCGTGAAATGCAATGTGCCCAAGCGCGGTTGGCTCAACGGCGTGGGCGGGTGCCCGAATGTCGGCGGTATCTGCATCGGCTGCACCATGCCCGGATTCCCGGACAAGTTCATGCCGTTCATGGACGAACCACCGGGCGGAAAACTGTCCTCCGCCGCTTCCGGACTGTACGGGTCGGTGATCCGCAGTCTGCGCCACATCACGGCGCGCACCGTGGACAAGGAGCCGCATTGGCGGCATCGGGGCACCGAGCTCGAGACGGGTGCGCGACGCACCTGGTAGGAGAATTCCGATGACTCAGATCATTCCGGAACCCTCACATCGCCTCATCGAGCCCGATTCGCTCGTGGAAATGGCGTGGGATCCGATCACCCGCATCGTCGGCAGTCTGGGCATTTACACCAAAATCGATTTCGCGAATCGCGAAGTGGTCGAATGCCACAGCACGTCGTCGATCTTCCGCGGCTACTCCATCTTCATGCGCGGCAAGGATCCGCGTGACGCGCACTTCATCACCAGCCGCATCTGCGGCATCTGCGGGGACAATCACGCCACCTGCTCGTGCTACTGCCAGAACATGGCCTACGGCGTGAAGCCACCGAACCTCGGCGAATGGATCGTGAATCTGGGCGAGGCCGCCGAATACATGTTCGACCACAATATCTTCCAGGAGAATCTGGTCGGCGTGGACTTCTGCGAGAAGATGGTCTCCGAGACCAATCCCGGCGTGCTCGCGCTGGCGGAGAAGACCGCCGCGCCGCACTCCGACGCGCACGGCTATCGCACCATCGCCGACATCATGCGCGCGCTCAATCCCTTCAGCGGCGAGTTCTATCGGGAGGCGCTGCAGGTCAGCCGGTACACGCGAGAAATGTTCTGTCTCATGGAGGGACGTCATGTCCACCCGTCGACGCTGTATCCCGGCGGTGTGGGAACCGTGGCGACGATCCAGCTGATGACCGACTACATGACGCGGCTGATGCGGTACGTGGAGTTCATGAAGAAGGTCGTGCCCATGCACGACGACCTGTTCGACTTCTTCTACGAGGCCCTGCCCGGCTACGACAAGGTCGGTCTGCGGCGCACGCTGCTCGGCTGCTGGGGCTCCTTCCAGGACCCCGAGTTCTGCAACTTCTCCTACCGTGACATGGAGGACTGGGGTCGGCACATGTTCGTCTCACCGGGCGTGGTCGTGGACGGCAAGCTCCTCACCACCTCGCTGGTCGACATCAACCTCGGCCTCCGAATCCTGCTGGGCAGTTCGTATTACGAGGACTGGACCGATCAGGAGATGTTCGTGACCCAGGATCCGCTGGGCAATCCGGTGGACCGGCGGCACCCGTGGAACCAGCACACCAACCCTCAACCGCAGAAACGCGATCTGGAGGACAAGTACAGCTGGGTGATGTCGCCGCGCTGGTTCGACGGCACCGACCATCTGGCCCTCGATACCGGCGGCGGACCGCTGGCCCGGCTGTGGGCCACCGCGCTGGCCGGGCTGGTCGACATCGGCTATGTGAAGTCCACCGGCCACAGCGTGCAGATCAACCTGCCCAAGACCGCCCTGCGCGGGCCGGTCGAATTCGAGTGGAAGATACCGGCTTTCGGCTCGAACACCATCGAGCGGAACCGGGCTCGCACGTATTTCCAGGCCTACGCCGCTGCCTGCGCCCTGCATTTCGCGGAGCAGGCGCTCGTCGAGATCCGGGCGGGCCGGACCAAGACCTGGGAGGCGTTCGAGGCCCCCGACGAGGGCATCGGATGCGGATTCACCGAAGCGGTCCGCGGGGTGCTGTCGCATCACATGGTGATCCGCGACGGCAAGATCGCCAACTATCACCCGTACCCGCCGACGCCCTGGAACGCGAGCCCGCGCGACAGCTTCGGCACGCCGGGTCCCTACGAGGACGCGGTGCAGGGTCAGCCTATCTTCGAGGAGAACGACCGGGAGAACTTCAAGGGGATCGACATCATGCGCACCGTGCGCAGTTTCGATCCGTGCCTGCCGTGTGGTGTGCACATGTATCTGGGCGGTGGCAAGTCGCTGGACCTGCTGCACTCCCCCACCCAGACGCCCGTCATCCAGTGACGAGGACCCCGACCGTGAGGAGGGACATCGATGGGAGACGATCGTCCGGCGGCGCGCGACGACCATTGGCGGCACGCCGGCGACCGGATCGAAGACCTCCTCGACGCGAGCTCCGCGGGCGGGCCGATCGCCCGCGAGCGCGCCGAACAACTCGTCGGTGAACTCGTCGAGCTGTACGGCGCGGGACTGCGACGGGTCGTCGACCTGCTCGACGACGACGCGGTGCGGCGGCTGGCCGCGGACGAACTGGTGGCCAGCCTGCTGATCGTGCACGGACTGCACCCCGACGACGTTCCCACCCGGGTGCGGTCCGCCCTCGACAGCGTCCGCCCCTACCTGGGTTCCCACGGCGGCGACGTCAGCCTGGTCGACGTCGAGGACGGCGTGGTGCGGCTGGAGCTCTCGGGCAGCTGCCGCGGCTGCCCGTCGTCCTCGGTGACCCTGGAACTGGCGGTCGAGGAAGCCGTCCGTGCCGCGGCGCCGGAGATCGAGCGGATCGAAGTCGTTGCCGCGCAGACCGATTCGACCTCGGCGGTGATTCCCGCCGAGTCCCTGTTCACCCGGGTGCACGCCGCGCCCGCCGCCGACTGGATTCCCGTGCCCGAACTGGCGGAACTGAGTCCGGGCGAGGTCGCCGGCTACGAGGTCGCCGGGCAGGCCCTGCTGGCCTGCCGCGTCGGTGACAACCTGCTGGTGTACCGCGATACCTGCCCGGCGTGCGGCGGCTCGCTCACCGGCGCCCAGCTGCATCGGCGGCCCGGGTATCCGGTCGGCGACGCCGTGCTGCGCTGCCCGTCGTGCCGGGCGCACTACGACGCCGTGCACGCCGGGGACCGGCTCGACGGGGAGGGCCACCTGCGGCCCCTGCCGGTGCTGCTGCGCGAGGGCGTGCCCACGGTGGCGGTGCCCGCGCTGGAGCCCACCGCATGAGCGCCTCGTTCTCGGTGCTGCGCCGACTCGCGAACCGGCCGGATCCAGCCCCGGCCGGTGAGCGCTGCGAGATGTGCGCCGAGCTCATCGGCGCACCGCACCGGCATGTGGTCGATGTCGAGAGCCGCCACCTGCAATGTGTCTGCACCAGTTGCTATCTGCTGTTCACCGAGCCGGCCGCGGCACTGCGCTACCGCGCGGTCCCGGACCGGTATCTGGCGTTCGGGCAGACCGCGATCACGGCCGCCGAGTGGGACGCGCTCGAGATCCCGGTGGGTCTGGCGTTCCTGTTCGCGAATTCCGCGCAGGGCCGGACCGTCGCGTTCTATCCGGGCCCGGCCGGTGCGACCGAATCGGAATTGCCGCCCGAGCACTGGCGGGACCTGCTGCGCAACCATCCCGAACTCGACGTGCTCGCCGACGATGTCGAAGCGCTGCTGATCCGTATGCCCGGCAGCGCCGGGCGCGAGAGCCCCGGCGACTGCCTGCTGCTGCCCATCGACACCTGCTACGAGTTCGTCGGGCGAATGCGGTTGCTGTGGAAGGGATTCGACGGCGGTTCCGAGGCCCGGCACTACATCGACGAGTTCTTCGCCACCATGAACGCCCGCGCTCTCGCCCGAGGCGGTGGGCGGCCGTGAGCCCCGCCTACTCGATCACCTTCGCGGTGCTCGACATCAAACCCGAGCCCTACGCCATCGGGCCGACGCTGTCGGCGCGCGTCGGGATCGCGGCGCTCGGCGAGGAACCGGTGCACGCCATCGCCTTACGGGCCCAGGTTCGCATCGAGCCCAATCGGCGCGCCTACACCGACGCCGAGGGCAGTGGACTGCTCGACCTGTTCGGCACCCGCGACCGCTGGCACGACACCCAGCGAACCTTCCTGTGGATGCACACCACGACGACGGTGCCCGGCTTCACCGGCGGCGCCGAGGTGGACCTGCCGCTGCCGTGCACCTACGACCTCGAGGTGACCGGATCGAAGTACCTGCACGCCCTGCGCGACGGCACGGTGCCGCTGTTGTTTCTGTTCAGCGGAACCGTGTTCTTCAAAGGCGCGTCGGGTTTCTCGGTGCAGCAGATCCCGTGGGACCGCGACGACCGCTTCGAAATGCCTGTGTCCGTGTGGCGGCAGCTCATGGACACCCACTACCCCGACACCGGCTGGGTGCGGATGCGGCGGGAGACCGTCGACGCCCTCACCGCCTACAAGTCCGGGCACGGCTTTCTCGACTACGACCAGGCGGTCACCGAACTGCTGTCGACCCCGTCGCGGGAGCCGTCGTGAGCGGGCACGAGCCCGGCAGCGTCCGCGACCAGGCGCGGGCGGTCGCCGATGCCGTGCTGTACGAGGGCTACCTGCTGTACCCGTACCACGCGAATGCGCGAAAGAACCAGTCCCGCTGGCAATTCGGGGTCCTGGGTCCCGAGGGCGCGGCCGCGGCGGGCTTCGGTGAGGAGTCCGCGCTCGCCGCGCAATTCCTGGTCGACGCGAGCCCCGCCGCGACATTGCGCCTGACGGTCCGGTTCCTGCAACTGCAACGCCGCACCGTCGAGGACGCCACCGGGCGGACGGTGCCCGAACTACGGGCGGGCGCGCGAGTCTGGACCGGATGGGACGAGGCCGTCGAGCAGGAGATCGATTCCGGGCCGAGACCGTTGTCGGACACCACGTTCCGCATCGACGTCGACGGCGGGGCGGACATCGAGGACTTCGCCGACGACGACGGCACGCCCTTCGGCAGCCTCGTGCGCACGCGCCGAACCCTGACCGGCCTGGCCGAGACCGTCGTCGAGCCGGTCGGCCGCTATCAGCGGATCAGCGTCACCGTCCGCAATCTCGGTGTCCCCTCGATCGACAAGGACGATGCCGTCACCCGATCCTTCCTCGGCGCGCACGTACTCTGCGAACTGCGCGACGGTGTCTTCCTGTCGCTGATCGACCCGCCGGAGGACGCCGTCGAGGCGACCGAGGCGTGCACCCAGCGCCGCTGCTTCCCCGTGCTCGCGGGTCCCGAGGGGACCGCGGACCTGCTGCTGATCTCACCGATCATCCTCTACGACCATCCGCGCATCGCCGAGCAGAGCGAAGGGCCGCTCTTCGATTCCACCGAGATCGACGAGATCCTGACCCTGCGCGTGCTCACGCTCACCGACGAGGAGAAGGAGCAGGCCCGCGCCACCGATCCGCGCGCCGCCGAGCTGATCGACCGCTGCGAGGCCATGACACCGGAGAGCATGCAGGGGCTGCACGGACTTCTCCGCGACGACAGCCTGTTGCGCGAGGACGACCGGCTCGTGGACTCCGCACCGGGATCGCCGCGCGTCCTGCCGGCGCTCGACCCGGACACCCCGTGGTGGGATCCGCTGTCCGACACCGCCGTCGATCCCGACTCCGACACCGTGGTGATCGGCGGAACGCCGGTCGCCCGGGGCAGCCGGGTGCGGCTGCATCCCTCCCGCCGCGCCGACGCGCAGGACCTGTTCTACGCGGGCCGCACCGCGCGCGTCGCCTCGGTGCACGAGGACGTCGACGGGCAGCTCCACCTGGCGGTGGTCGTCGAGGACGATCCCGCCGCCGAGCTGCACGAATGGTACGGCCGCTACCTGTATTTCGCGCCCGACGAAATCGAACCGATCGAGAAAGGAATCCCGCCATGGAAATCGTAGGTGTGATCGCCGTCGTGCTCGTGGCCCTGGCAGCGCTGCTGGTGGCAGCGGTGGGCATCCGGTCGATACCGGATGTGCGCCGATACATACGAATCCGGCACATGTAGCGGGGTGATTCCCACGACGAGAGTGCTGGTCGCCGGCATCGGCAACATCTTCCTCGGAGACGACGGGTTCGGCTCCGAGGTGGTGCGGCGCATGTCGGCGAGCACCGAACCCGATGTGCGCGTGACCGATTACGGCATCCGCGGTCTGCACCTGGCCTACGACCTGCTCGACGGCTGGGACGCGCTGGTGCTCGTCGACGCGCTGCCCGACCGCGGCATGCCCGGTCAGGTGGACGTGTTCCACGCCGATCCGGGTGGCGGCGGCGTCGGTCTCGACGCGCACGCCATGCACCCGGACGCGGTCTTCGCCGTGGTCCGGGCGATGGGCGGAACCATTCCGCCGACGGTGATCGTGGGCTGCCAGATCAGCTCGGTCGCCGACGGCATCGGCCTGACCGAACCCGTGGCCGCCGCGGTCGACCCCGCGATGGCCGCCGTCGAATCCGTGGTGACCGCGCTGCGGCACCCGCAGGAGGTGTGAACGATGTGCCTGGGCATTCCCGGCCGCGTCGTCGGACCGGTCGAGGGCTATCACGGTCAGATCGCGCTGGTCGACGTCTCCGGCGAGCGGCGGACCGTCAATGTCGGCCTGCTGGAGGACGATCCGGCCGGGCCCGGCGACTGGGTGATCATCCACATGGGGTTCGCGGTCGAGAAGACCGACGAGGCCGGGGCCGCCGCCGCGCTGGCGGGGCTGCGGCTGATGGGGTCGGGTGAGGAACCGTGACCGGGGCCCGGGTCCGGCGGCGGATCATCGTCGGCGGCGTGGTGCAGGGCGTCGGGTTCCGGCCCTTCGTGTACACCACGGCGGCCGAGCTGGCGCTGACCGGATCGGTGTGCAATGACAGTTCCGGGGTGGTCATCGAGATCGAGGGGGCGGCGGACGGCGTGGACGCCTTCGTCGCGCGCCTGCGGGACCGACCGCCGCCGCTGGCGGTCGTCGAGACCGTCGAGCAGACCGAGATCCCCGTCCGCGGCGGAACCGGCTTCCACATCTCCGGCACCACCCGGGGCGACGGGCGCACCCTCGCGTCGCCCGATGTCGCGATCTGCGCGGAATGCGCTGCCGAACTCCAGGATCCGGGCAACCGGCGCTACCGGCATCCGTTCATCACCTGCACCAACTGCGGTCCGCGGTTCACCATCATCGCCGCGCTGCCCTACGACCGCCCGCAGACCTCGATGGCCGGGTTCGCCATGTGCGAGAACTGCGCGCGCGAGTACGCCGATCCCGGCGACCGCCGCTTCCACGCCCAGCCGATCGCCTGCAACGAGTGCGGCCCGACCCTGACCTTCTCCGACCCCGAGGCCGGGGAGCCGTTGCGAGCGGCACGGAACATGCTGCGCGACGGCGGAATTCTGGCCGTCAAGGGCATCGGCGGCTATCACCTGGCCTGCGATGCCGCCGACAGCGCCGCGGTGGCGGAGCTGCGCTGCCGGAAACGCCGCGGCGACAAGCCTTTCGCGGTCATGGTGCCCGATCTGGCGACCGCCGCCGCCATCGCCGAGGTGGACGCGACCGCCGCCGCCCTGCTCACCGGCCCGGCCCGGCCCATCGTGCTGCTACCGCGCCGGACCTGCGCGTCCGCGGACCCCGACGCGCCGCCGCAGCCCGTGGACGCGGTCGCGCCGCACAACCGCGATCTCGGGGTGATGATCGCCTACACGCCGCTGCATCTGCTGCTGTTCGGACTGCCCGGCGACGCCCCCGGCCCGCGCGTGCTGGTCATGACGTCGGGCAACCTCGGCGGAGAACCGATCTGCCACACCGACTCCGACGCCCGGGAACGACTGTCCGGGCTCGCCGACGCCGTCCTGTCCCACAACCGCCCGATCCTGGTCCCGTGCGACGACTCGGTGGTCAAGGTGGTCGACGGCGTCGAGGTGCCGTTCCGGCGCTCCCGCGGCTACGCCCCCCTGCCGCTCGCCCTGCCGATGCCCGCCGGGCCGACCCTCGCCGTGGGCGCGGACCTCAAGAACACCTGCGCCGTCGCCGACGGCCGCTACGCCTGGCTGAGCCAGCACATCGGCGACATGGACGACGTCGCGACCCTGCGCGCGTTCACCGCCGCCGAGCGGCATCTGGAGAAACTCACCGGCGTCGCCCCGCAGCAGCTCGCCGCCGACGCCCACCCCCGCTACCGGTCCACCGCCTGGGCCGCGGAACACGCGGGCCGCCGGCCGATCCGGCTGGTGCAGCACCATCACGCGCACGTGGCGGCCGTCATGGGCGAGCACGGCCTGGACGCGAGCGCGACCGTGCTCGGATTCGCCTTCGACGGCACCGGTTACGGGCCCGACCGCGCCATCTGGGGCGGGGAGGTGCTCGCCGCGAGCTACAAGGGGTTCCGCCGCCTGGCGCACCTGCGCTACGTGCCGCTGGCCGGCGGTGACCTCAGCGTGCAGCGGCCGTACCGAATGGCCCTGGCGCACTTGCGGTCCGCGAACCTCGACTGGTCGCCGGATCTGCCGTGCGTGCGCGCCTGCCCGCCGCGCGAGGCGCAGGTGCTGGCGCATCAGCTCGACACCGGGCTCGGCTGCGTGCCCACCTCCAGCATGGGCCGGTTGTTCGATGCGGTCGCCTCGCTGTGCGGGGTGCGGCACGAGGTCGACTACGAGGCGCAGGCCGCCATCGAATGGGAGGGCCTGTCCCGTGACGCCGACCCGGGTGCGGTCGCCTACCGGTTCGCCCTGCCCGGCGACCCCGCCGACGAGACGGCCGCCATCGATCCGGCGCCCGTGCTCGCCGCGGTGATCGCCGATGTGCGCGGCGGGGTGCCCGCCGGCGTCATCGGCGCGCGGTTCCACGCGGGCGTCGCCCACCTGGTCCTGGATCTGGCGACGCGCTACGGCGATCCGGAGCAACCGGTCGCGTTGTCCGGCGGCGTGTTCCAGAACGCGCTGCTGCTCACCACCGTGCTGCGGCTGCTGCGCGAGCACGGTTTCCACGTCCTCACCCACCATCGCGTGCCACCCAACGACGGTGGGATCGCGTTCGGCCAGTTACTCGCCGTCGCGGCGAGCTGAGCGGAAGGAGAACAGCGATGTGCCTGGCAGTCCCCGGCAAAGTGCTCAGTGTTCACGAGCGGGATGGCACGCGGATGTCGGTGGTCGACTTCGGCGGCGTCCAGAAGGATGTCTGCCTGCAGTACATCCCGGACATCGCCGTCGGCGACTACGTGATCGTGCACGTCGGCTTCGCCATCCAGCGGCTCGACGAGGAGTCGGCCATGCAGACGCTCGCCGAGTTCGAACACCTCGGCGTGCTGAAAGAGGAATTCGGCGACGGATTCGCGATCGCCGCAGCCCAGGCCGGAGTGGCCAACCCGGAAACCACCCCGACCGCCGATCCGGAGGTGAAACCATGAAATACCTCGACGAATTCAGTAATCCGGAACTCGCGAAGCTGCTGCTGGATCGGATCCGCTCCACCACCACGCGGCGCTGGTCGATCATGGAAGTCTGTGGCGGGCAGACGCATTCGATCATCCGCCACGGGATCGACCAACTGCTGCCCGACCAGATCGAGATGATCCACGGTCCCGGCTGCCCGGTCTGCGTGACCCCGCTCGAGCTGATCGACAAGGCCCTGGCCATCGCGGCCCAGCCGAATGTCATCTTCTGCTCCTTCGGCGACATGCTGCGCGTGCCGGGCAGTTCCAAGGATCTGTTCCGGATCAAGAGCGAAGGCGGCGACGTCCGCGTCGTCTACTCACCGCTCGACGCTCTCGAACTCGCCCGCGCCAACCCCGACCGCCAGGTCGTGTTCTTCGGCATCGGGTTCGAGACCACCGCACCGGCCAATGCCATGACCGTCTACCAGGCGCAGAAGCTCGGCGTACGCAACTTCTCGCTGCTCGTCTCGCACGTGCTGGTGCCCCCGGCGATCGCCGCCATCATGGAATCGCCGAGCTGCCGGGTCCAGGCCTTCCTGGCCGCCGGGCACGTGTGCACCGTGATGGGCACCGCCGAATACCCGCCGCTGGCCGAGAAGTACCGGGTTCCGGTGGTGGTCACCGGATTCGAGCCGCTCGACATCCTCGAGGGCATCCGGCGCACCGTGGACCAGCTGGAACACGGCCGCGCCGAAGTGGAGAACGCCTACCGGCGCGCGGTCACCACCGAGGGCAACCCGGCGGCCAAGGCCATGCTCGCCGACGTCTTCGAAATCACCGACCGGGGCTGGCGCGGCATCGGGGTGATCCCGCAGAGCGGCTGGCGGCTCTCGCCGCGCTACCGCGAGTTCGACGCCGAACACCGGTTCGCGGTCAGCGATCTGCACACCGAGGAATCGCCGATCTGCCGGTCGGGCGAGGTGCTGCAGGGCCTGATCAAACCGCACGAGTGCGCGGCCTTCGGCAAGGAGTGCACACCGCGTAATCCGCTCGGCGCCACCATGGTGTCCTCCGAGGGCGCCTGCGCGGCCTACTACCTGTACCGGCGGCTGGATCTGCCCGCGGAGGTGGCTCATGCCTGACATTGTCGGAACCGGCAACGGCGCCGTCGATTTCGAGAACTGGGTATGCCCGATGCCGCTGCGCGACTCACCCACCATCGTGATGGGGCACGGTGGCGGCGGCGCGATGTCCGGCGAGCTGATCGAGCACCTGTTCCTGCCGGCGTTCGGAGCGGCGGCGCAGGCCGGGCTCGGTGACTCGGCGGTCGTGACGGTCGGCGAGACGCGGCTGGCGTTCAGCACCGACTCGTTCGTGGTGAAGCCGTTGACGTTTCCCGGCGGATCCATCGGAGATCTGGCCGTCAACGGCACGGTCAACGATCTCGCGATGTCCGGGGCGCGGCCGCTGGTTCTGTCGACGGCGTTCATCCTCGAAGAGGGCACGCCGCTCGTGCGGATCGCGGAAGTGGCCTCGGCCATGGGCACCGCGGCGCTCGGCGCCGGGGTCGCGCTCGTCACCGGCGACACCAAGGTCGTCGACGCCGGGCACGGGGACGGCATCTACGTCAATACCGCGGGCATCGGCGTCCTCGATCCCGGAGTCGACATCCGGCCCGAACTCGCCGCGCCCGGGGACGTGGTCATGGTCAGCGGGGAGATCGGATTGCACGGTGTCGCGGTACTGTCGTGCCGCGAGGGACTCGAATTCGGGACCACCGTGTGCAGCGACACCGCTCCACTGCACGGTCTGGTCGCGTCGATGCTGGCGACCGGCGCGACCGTGCACACCATGCGCGACCCGACCCGCGGTGGACTGGCCGCCAGCCTGAACGAGATCGCGCGCGCCGCGGGCGTGGGAATCGCGCTGGACGAGAACACGATTCCGATTCCCGCCGGGGTCCGCGACGCGTGCGGGCTGCTCGGCCTGGACCCGCTGTACGTGGCCAACGAGGGCAAGCTGGTGGCCTTCGTACCCGCCGCGGACGCGGATCGGGTGCTCGCCGCCATGCGCGCCCATCCGCTCGGGGTGCACGCCGAGATCATCGGCCGCTGTGTGGCCGAGCATCCCGGCATGGTGACCGCACACACCGCGCTCGGTGGCACGCGAGTCGTCGATCTACCCGCAGGAGAACAGCTTCCACGCATCTGCTGACCCCCCACTCACGGAGGCCCGCCATCACCGCCCCCCGCCCGCATTCCAGCAGTTCCCAGCCATCCGACCCGGGGGCCGGGGAGACGATGTTCGCGCGCTACGCCTACCCGCCGAACGCGCTGGGCTACTGCGGACCACCCGACACGACGGCCCTGTCCGACGGATCGCCCGCGCTGATCCGCGCCGCCGCCCGCCGCTTCACCGGCGCCTGGCCCTACCTCCAGGTCATGTCCGCCATGACCGGCATCGCCGACCCCCTCGACCTGCGCCTGGTCGAATCCTATTGGCACGGCGGAGGAATCGGCTCGACCCTCGATCCGGCAGCCTTCTGCGCCGAACTGCTCGCCATCCTGGGCCCCGCCGCGGGCCTGTACTGGACCCACCTGACCCCCCGGCTCGCCCCCGAAGCCGCCCCCAACCACTGCTTCCACGTCTTCGGCGTCTACCCGTGGAGCCGCCTGCTCGGCACGGCGGCAACCCCCACCGCCCTGGAAGTCCTCGACAAATGCCGCATCACCCCGGCCCGCGTCGTGGCCCGCGACGGCTCCCACGTCCGGCTGGAAGCCAGCCACCTGACCTGGGACGGCCGCCACCTCGACCTGGGCCCACCCGGCACCCGCACCGCGACCCTCACCGCCGACGGCCGCCTGACCACGGACCCGCAACCCGGTGATCACGTTGCCCTCCATTGGGATCGGCTGACGGCGCTGCTGCACAGCACCCAAACCGCGAACCTGACCGACAGCACCCTCCGACAGTTGGCCGCCACCAATCACCGCCTCGACATCGACACATAGTCGTGCCGGTGCCGCCGACCGCTATCGAAACATCCGGGAGCAACACGACAATGGGAGCATCAGTGGTGTATTTCAAGCGATCCGCCACCGTCATCACCTGCGTGATGGCCGGGGCAGCGCTTTCCCAGGCCGCTGCCCTGTCGGACCCGCCCGTGTGGATCGGAACCGGCTCGTCCCAGGGACCGGGCGTCGGTTCGGCGCAGCCCGCTCCGTCCGATCCACAGACCGATGCGGCGCGAGCCGGTGTGCTCGAACTCGTGAACAGCGAACGCGCGCAGCACGGATGCGCCGCACTACGGCCCGACGCGCGCCTGCAGAACGCGGCACAGCGCCATTCCGATGATATGGCCGCTCGCAGCTACTTCGATCATCGCGACCCCGACGGGTGGATGCCGCACCAGCGAGTCGTGGCCGCCGGCTATCTGTGGCGCACCATCGGCGAGAACATCGCCCACGGCCAGGCCGACGCCGCCGAGGTGATGGCCGAGTGGCTGTCGCGCCCCGGCCACCGCGGCAATATCCTCAACTGCGCGTACACCGATATCGGCATCGGAGTCCACTTCGGCGCCGACGGACCCTTGTGGACACAAGATTTCGGCGCCCCGCTGTGAACCACGACCCCGATCACGGTGCGATCGTCACTGCGCAGTGAAGATCACGACTCGTCCCGCCGCGGCGGCCCGGTAGTAGAGCGACCGGACGTCGACGAAATACTCACGACCGGAATCTGCTCCGGGGCGCACGTTCGAACGGGCTGTCGGTGACGATGCGGCGGGTGTGGGCGTAGACGACCGCCTCCACGCGGTCACGGACACCGAGTTTGGCGAGCACGTTGGACACATGGGTTTTGACGGTCTGCTCGCCGACGCCGAGGGCCGCGGAGATCTCGGGGTTGGTGCGGGCCTCGGCCATCAACACCAGGACCTGATGCTCGCGCGGGGTGAGCGTGGCGATTTCGGGCGCGGCGGGGAACGGTTCGCCGCCGGGGGTCAGGCGGGTGATCAGACGACTGGTCCGGCGTGGGTCGATCAGCGCGTCACGGTGCGCGGCGATCCGGATGGCGGCGACCAGGTCCACCGCGGGCACCGCTTTGGTGAAGAATCCGCTGGTGCCCAGGCGTAGCGCGCGGTAGAGGTTCTCGTCGGTGTCCTCGGTGGCGAGGGTGAGAATGCGGCTGGTGCTGCCGAGTTCCGCGACCGTGTCGATCGCGGTCGGGTCGTCGAGACCGGGCATGTCGAGATCGAGGATGGCGATATCGGGTCGCAGCCGCCGCATGTCGCGAATCGCGGCCGCACCGTCGCCGACCTCCGCGACGCATCGCAGGTCCGGTTCGGATTCGATCACCGACCGCAGGCCCGAGCGGAAGATGATCTGATCGTTGGCGAGCAGCACCGAGATCGTCGAATCCTGCCGCGCGGCAACGCTATCGCTGCCCGCGGCGAGCGGGTCCGAGCCCACCGCGGCGCTGCGACCGGCGACCGGGGTGGCGGCCTGCGCGCTGGGCGCCGACAGCATGGTGGCGCTGATCGCGAGCACGAGCGTGGACACCAGCCGCAGCAGCAGCGGGGATGTCGATGGAGTCGTGGGCATACGCACAGTCTGCTTCAGCGCAGGAATCCCGCGTAGTTCCTGTTCATCAGCTGGCTCTCGAGCTGCTTGACCGTATCGAGGGCGACGCTCACCACGATCAGCACCGACGTGCCGCCGAACGCGAGGTTCTGGGCCGGGCCGCCGGAGCCGAAGCGCAGCAACACGTTCGGCAGGACCGCGACAGCACCGATGTAGAGGGAGCCGGGGAGGGTGATCCGGCTCAGGACATAGTTCAGGTAATCGGCGGTCGGCTTGCCCGGCCGGTAGCCCGGGATGAAGCCGCCGAACTTCTTCATCTCGTCCGCGCGCTCCTCCGGGTTGAAGGTGATCGCGACGTAGAAGTAGGTGAAGAACACGATCAGGGCGAAGTAGATCGCCACATAGACCGGGTTGCTCGGGTTGACCAGATACTTCTGGATCAGCTCCTGCCACTTGGCCGGATTGCCCGTGCTCTTCTGGGTCAGCTGCGCCAGCAGGTTCGGCAGGTACAGCAGCGAGGACGCGAAGATCACCGGGATGACACCCGCCTGGTTGACCTTCAGCGGCAGATAGGTCGAGGAACCGCCGTACATCTTCCGGCCGACCACGCGCTTGGCGTACTGCACCGGAATCCGGCGCTGGCCCTGCTCCACGAAGATGACGGCGACGATCAGCAGCAGGATCGCGGCGCCGACGAGGGCGAGGATCAGTGCGCCCTTGCTGTCCAGAATCGACCTGCCCTGACTGGGGATGCGGGCGGCGATACCGGTGAAGATCAACAGCGACATGCCGTTCCCGATGCCGCGCTCGGTGATCAGCTCGCCGAACCACATGACCAGGGCCGCGCCCGCGGTCATCACCAGCACGATGATGATCATGCCGAACAGGGAGGTGTCGGCCAGGATGTCGTGAGGGCAGCCGCGCAGCAGCTGTCCGCGGGCGGCCAGCGCCACCAGGGTGGTCGCCTGCAGGACGGCCAGCGCCATCGCGAGATAGCGGGTGTACTGGGTGATCCGGGCCTGCCCGGATTGGCCCTCCTTGCGCAGATCCTCGAATCGCGGGATCACCACGGCCAGCAACTGGGTGATGATGCCGGCGGTGATGAACGGCATGATGCCGACCGCGAACACCGACAGCTGCAGCATCGCGCCGCCGGAGAACAAGTCGATCAGCTGGTAGATACCGGCCGATTCACCACCGGAGACGAGTCCGATACAGCTGCGGACCGACGTGAGGTCGACACCGGGTGACGGCAGCGCCGCACCGAGCCGATACAGCGCGAGCAGACCCAGCGTGAACCCGATCTTCCGCCGCAATTCCGGGGTCCGCACAGCCGGTACGAAGGCGGAAAGCACGCACACTCCTGACGAATAGGGGTGCGGGGCAGCATGATCGGCCAGCACCGGAGATATTCGACGCTACGGAGATTCGCCCCCGCCCACCTCGGCCGCGAGAACGAATTCGACCTCCCCCAATGGAGGGATCCGCAGCGCCCGGCGCGCGGTGCGTCCGCGTGGGCGGCGTCGCTCCCCTATCGCCTCCGTGGCTCGAGCGTTGCCGTGGCGATACGGGCCGATCGCCCGCACGAAAGCGAGTCGTCGCGAAGGAATAGGTTGCGGGGTCATGCGCATTTCGGATCCATTTCGAAATCCAAGGCTCGAGGCTGTGACCTCGACATGATTGAAGATTCAAGAGAACCGAACTTTTTCAAACGGGTTTTGACGTTCACAATGAAGGGACTCCGTCGACGCCGAAGGGGGTATCCGATGAACTCGATGCGAGCGTGGCGGGTGCGGACACCGGGCCGGATCGACGGCGAGCCGTTGAAGGCGGAGCGTATCCCGGTGCCGGAACCCGGTCCGGGCGAATTGCAGGCGCGGGTGCTCGCGTGCGGGGTCTGCCGGACCGATCTGCACGTGACCGAGGGCGACCTGGCCGTGCACCGACCCGATGTGGTGCCGGGCCACGAGGTGGTCGGTGTGGTGACCGCGCTCGGGCTCGACGCCGGGAGCGAGTTCCACGTCGGTGACCGGGTAGGGATCGCCTGGTTGCGGCACACCTGCGGACGGTGCCGGTTCTGCCGCCGCGGCGACGAGAACCTGTGCCCGCGTTCGCGATACACCGGCTGGGACGCCGACGGCGGCTACGCCGAGTACGCGGTGGTTCCCGCCGACTTCGCGCTGCCGCTGCCTACGGGCTACGCCGATATCGAGCTCGCTCCCCTGCTGTGCGCCGGGATCATCGGCTATCGGGCGCTGCGGCGCGCGGCGCTCCCGCCGGGCGGGCGGCTGGGGATCTACGGGTTCGGCGGCAGCGCGCACCTCGCGGTGCAGGTGGCGCTGGCCCAAGGCGCGCAGGTGCACGTCATGACCCGCGATTTCGCGGCCCAGCGGCTCGCGCTGGAGCTCGGTGCGGCGTCCGTACAGGGGGCGGTGGAACCGCCTCCGGAACAACTGGATTCGGCGATCCTCTTCGCACCGGTCGGCGAGCTGGTGTTGCCCGCGCTCGAGGCGCTGGATCGTGGCGGCGTCCTCTCCATCGCGGGTATCCACCTCTCGGACATCCCGCCGCTGAACTATCAGCGACATCTGTTCCAGGAACGCGAGATCCGCTCGGTGACCGCGAACACCCGCGCGGATGCGCGCGAGTTCCTCGCCTTCGCGGGCGCGCATCGCCTGGAGGTCATCGCGCACCCGTACCCGCTCGCGGAAGCCGATCGCGCACTGCGGGATCTGGCGCACGGGCGCTTCGCGGGCGCGGCCGTCCTGGTTCCCTGAACCGGCGCGTGTGCTGCCACACTGCACGGGTGACCCTGTTGCGCCGTGTCATTCGCGTCCTGTCGGCCTTCCTGCTGGTGACAGCCGTCGGCACCACGGGTTACCGGTTACTCGGGTTCGGGTACCTCGACGCGCTGTACCAAACCGTCACCACGATCACGACGGTCGGTTTCCGCGAGGTCCATCCGCTCGGTCCCGGCGGCCAGGTATTCACCATGGCGCTCATCCTGTTCGGCGCGGGCACCGTGTTCTATATGTTCGGTGTCCTGCTCGAGGCACTCATCGAAGGCCATGTACACCAACACCTGGAACGGCGGCGCATGAACAACCGGATCGAACGACTGCGCGGACACGTCATCGTGTGCGGCTGGGGCCGTGTCGGGCATTCGACAGCGCAGTACCTCAGCGGTCTCGGCAAGGAGATCGTGGTGGTGGATCGCGACCCCCAACGCCTGGAGAACCTCGAATTCCCCTACATCCTGGGCGATGTCACCGACGACGCCGTCCTCGAGGCCGCGGGCATCCGCCACGCCCAGGCCCTCATCGCCGCCCTGGACAGCGATGCCGACAACGTCTACGTCACCCTGTCGAGCCGGGCCCTGCGCGGCGATCTCATCATCATCGCCCGCGCCCGCACCGAAAGCTCGAAATCCAAACTGCTGCGCGCGGGCGCCAACCGCGCGGTCAACCCGCAGCTCATCGGCGGCCGCCGCATGGCCGCCTTCGCCCTGCAACCCAATGTCGCCGAATTCCTCGACGTGGTCATGCACGACGAGAATCTCGAATTCCGCATCGAGGAGATCGAGATCGGCCCCGACTCACCACTGCTGGACCGCACCGTCGCCGACGTCGTGCCCCGGCACGGTGGCGGCGCGCTCGTCCTCGCCCTCCGCGCCGACGACGGCCGATTCATCGCGAACCCCCACGGCGACACCCGGCTTCGGCTCGGAACCGTCCTCATCGCACTCGGCACCCAGCCGCAACTCGACTCGATCCGCACCAGCACCCGGGCCACGGACGGGGCGAGGTGACCTCCCGATCGAACCGGCGACGCCACCGTCGCACGGGCGTTGCTCGCGTGGAACGTCACCGATCAATCCCCGTGCGCGTCCGGCAGCGAACGCCCATGACCCGATCCGACGCTCCTATCTGGTTGCCACCGTGTCCTCCGCCCTCGGATCCGTGATTCACGCGGCCGCGGTCTCGCTGGGTTCCCGCGGGCCCTGGTCGAGCCGCAGGGGCGGGTACTCGTCGGTCAACAGGGCGGAATAGGCCAGAACTCGGTAGAACCATCGGTTGACGCCGATGACGAAGCCGAACAGTCCGCGGGGGTAGCGGCCGCTGAACACCAGCGCCACGGCGGCGATCAGGACCAGTACGCCGATCAGCGGAATCGTGGTCACCCCGGCAGCGAGCCTTCGGCCACCGGGCCCCGGCTCAGGGGGGCCGGAGCGACGACCGGACGGTGACCATCGGCCCTACGGCGCGGGATGCCCCCGCGC
This sequence comes from Nocardia sp. CA-145437, assembly GCF_050956485.1. Lineage (NCBI taxonomy): Bacteria > Bacillati > Actinomycetota > Actinomycetes > Mycobacteriales > Nocardiaceae > Nocardia > Nocardia sp. CA-145437. The sequence goes on from NZ_CP191204.1 coordinate 4,060,356, forward strand.
CCATGCTGATGCACGGAGCCGATGCCGTCGGCGGCCGTTCACCGTTTTCGCGCCAGGAGCGACCCATGACCACACCCACGCAGCAGCGGTCCGCGCCAGCGCGGTCGGCGGCTGCCGGGCGCTTTCACAGATGTCGACCCCGTCGACGTCCGCGGGCGGCCGAGTGTCGAAATACCCTGCCACACAGGAAGAACGACCGTATCCGCCGGATTCGGACCACCCCGACACTGATGGTATGAGCGTCAACGATGATGTACGCGGCTGTCCGGCACCCGATCCGGGGACGGTCTCCGCGGTGATCGAGCTGGCGGCGCGGGCGCCGTCGGTGCACAACTCCCAGCCCTGGCGGTGGCGGTTCGACGGCATCCACCTGAATCTGTTCGCCGACGCCGAGCGGCTGCTCTCGGCCGCGGACCCGCTCGGACGCCAGCTGGTGATCAGCTGCGGCGCGATGCTGCATCATGTCCAGGCGGCCTTCGCCGACCGCGGCTGGCACACCGACATCGTCCGGGTGCCCCAGGCGAAGCGCCCGGATCACCTGGCGGCCATCGGATTCCGGCCGTGGGTGGATCCGCCGCCCGAGATCCGCGCACACGTGCGCGCCATCACCCGGCGCCGTACCGATCGGCTGGCGCTGCTGGAGCCCAGCGGCTGGGAGGACCTCGTTCCCCGGCTGCGCGAACTGGCCGCGGCACGGGACGTCCGGCTCGACGTGCTCGCCGAATCCGCTCGCCCACGGCTTGCCGCCCTGTCCCGCGAGTACGCGACCCTGCGCGGTCACGACCAGTTCTACGACCTCGAACTGCATACGTGGGCAGGGAATTCCGATACTCGCGATGGTGTTCCGCCGGCGGCCCTGGTCTCGGACGCGGAGTTCGCCCGGGTCGGCGTCGGCCGCGTCTTCCCAGCGGGTCCGCGTTCCACCCGCCGCGGTCCCCGCACCGACCATGCTCGGCTCGTGGTCCTCAGCGCGCTGCCGGACTCGGTCCCGCAATGGCTGCGCATCGGTGAGGCCCTCTCCGCGGTGCTGCTCGAGTGCGCCGCCGCCGGGCTCGCCACCTGCACCCTGACCAATATCACCGAATTGCCGCCCGGCCGAGACCTTCTCGCGAGCCTGATCGGCGGTCCCGGCATTCCGCAAGCGGTCATCCGAATCGGCTCCGCCCCACCCGATGAAGCCGCCGCGTCCCCGCTCACTCCCCGTCGCCCGGTCACGGACATCCTCACCTTCGGGTGAGGCCGCGGCCCGGCCGGGGAGAGCCGGAATCACATCGTCATCGGGGGCAGGATGCCCTGCTGGTGCATCCTCATCGGCATGCTCCGGGGTGAGCCGTCGATTCCCACGAGCAAGGAGACCGCTGATTCGTCGGTCGCGACGACGACCGGAGGATTCACTTGTCCACCGGGGGAATCGGCGGCGCCGCTCGCCGGATCGGAACGCTCGCTCATTGCCGCGCGCCCGACGCCCGGAGCGCGGTGAGCCGCGACGTGTACTCGGCCTCATCGATCTCGCCGCGCGCGAAGCGCTGCGCCAGAAGTTCTTGCGGCGACGGGGATTCGTAACGCGGCGCGCCGCCCCGGTCGGGGACCGCGAACCGGATCGCCAGGACGATCCCGCCGATGACGAGAGCCCAGAAGATCAGCATTCCGACGCCCATCCCGGCATAACCCCAACCACTCAGATCGTGGTCGTTCCAATACATCATGGCGACGCCTCCTTCTGTCGTTCCGCCATCACCGGTGGTCAGCACCGGATGCCTCGAGGACCCCGGCCTGGCCGGTGGTCGCGCCGCCGTCGATCACGAATTCCGAACCGGTCGAGAAGGTCGCCTCGGTAACCAGGAAACGCACCATGGCGGCCACCTCCCCCGGCTCGCCGAACCGCGGCAGCGGCTGGGTGGCGGCGATGGACTCGTCCATCCCGGCGGTCATCGCGGTGTGGATCGGGCCGGGGTGCACCGAGCACACCCGGATACCGGACGAACCCAGTTCCAGCGCAGCGGCTTTGGTCAGCCCGCGCAGCGCCCACTTGCTGGCGACGTATCCGCTGATCCCGGCGTAGCCCATGAGCCCGGCGGTCGAGGACACATTGACGATGGCGCCGCCGCCCGCGGCGCGCAGGCGGGGCGCGGCCAGCCGCATGCCCAGCCAGGCCCCGACGACGTTGACCTCCAGGACGTGGCGGAACAGGTCGGGCGATTCGGTCTCCACGGTCCCGAAGTCGAGGATTCCGGCGTTGTTCACCAGGGCGGCCAGCGGGCCGAATTCGCGTTCGGTCTCCTCGATCACCCGCTGCCAGCGGGTCTCGTCGGTGACGTCGAGGTGATGGAATCGCGCCTGCGGCGCGAAGGCTTCGGCCAGTTTCAGCCCGTCCTCGGTCAGCAGGTCGGCGATGACCACACCGAAGCCCGCCTTCACCAATTCCGCGACCACCGCCGCGCCGATTCCCCGCGCCCCGCCCGTGACGATGGCGCTCCGGTCCGCGAACTCGGTCATGGCTAGTCCTCCGATCCGTGCGAATCCGCTGTTCGGTCACAGCATCCCGCGCGCACCCACCGGCCCGAGACGGCCGAAAGTCACCGGTTGTGAGGGCGATTGCCGGGCCATCGGTCCCTGCGGAAATCGCGTCGGGCGGCCCAGGATCGACATCGACGCCGATCGAGAGGAATCGACCCCATGAGAACAGCGACCGCGACCGGCATCGGCGTGGCCTCGGCCCTGGCCGGACTGGCGATCGGCTATCGCCTCTTCGCCCGGAACACGTGCGTGACCTGGGGCTCGACCGCCGAGGAGGTCGGTCGCGTCATGCCCGGTGACGAACTGCTACCCGATGCCGGCACCGTCACCACCCGCGCGATCACGATCGCGGCGGCGCCGGAACAGATCTGGCCCTGGCTGGTGCAGATGGGTCCCGGTCGCGGCGGGGCATACACCTATGACTGGATCGAGAACCTGCTCGGCCTGAACATGCACAGCGCCGACGAAATCCTGCCGCAATACCAGCGGCTCGCGGTCGACGACGCGCTGCCGATGGGCACCTCCGGTCCCGCCATGCGGGTCGCCGTGCTGGACGGCCCGCACGCCTTCGTCCTCGCCTCGACCGAGCACCACTGGGTGTGGTCGTTCGGGCTGTACCCGACCGCCCAAGGCACCCGGCTGATCAGCCGCAACCGCATCGCGCTCCCGGACGCCGGTCTGCCGCAACGCCTGTTCTACATGCTGATCATGGAGCCCGGCAGCCTCGTCATGGAGGCGAAGATGCTGCGCGGGATCAAGGAGCGCGCCGAACGCGACGTCGCGCCACTCGCCCCGGTGACCAACGTCCCTGACCAGCGGGCGGAAAGCCCGTATGTTCCGCGCTGGCCGACGAGAACACTCGGAGGATGACCACCATGAACGCCACCCCGCTCGTCCCCGACCATCGCACCCTGATGTCCGCGATGCGCCTGGCGTCGCGCGCGCCCTCGGTGCACAACACCCAGCCCTGGCATTGGCGCTTCGACGGCGAGCGCCTGCACCTGCACAGCGACCCCGACCGGGTGCTGATCACCGCCGACCCGCAGGGCCGTCAGCAGGTGATCAGCTGCGGGGCGATGCTGCACCACGTGCGCACCGCGTTCGGCGCGCAGCGCTGGCACACCGACACGACTCGGATGCCGGATCCGCTCGATCCGGGCCGCCTCGCAGAGATCAGTTTCCGGCCCTGGCCCGGCCCCCCGGCCGGGCTGGTGGCGCGGGCGGGCGCGATCGACCACCGCCGCACCGACCGCCTGCCGATGGACCCGCCCGCGCACTGGGATGACGTGGCACGAACGCTACGCATGCTGGTGTCCCCGCATTACGTGGACCTGGAAGTCCTCGACGACTCCGTGCGGCCGAGGCTGTCGGCGGTGTCCGAGCAGGCGGCCGCGCTGCGCCGGCACGACCAGATGTACCAGGCCGAAATCGGCTGGTGGGCCGGTCATTCCGGATTCCCCGAGGGAATCCCCACCGACGCGCTGATCTCCGACTCCGAGCGCGCCCGGGTCCGGGTGGGACGGGCGTTCCCGTCCGCGCCGCACTCCGCGCGCCGTCCCGATATCGAGGACCGGTCGCGGCTCGTCGTCCTCAGCACACCCGGCGATTCGGCCGCCGAATGGCTGGCCACCGGTGAGGCGCTCTCGGCGATCCTGCTCGAATGCACCGTGGCCGGTCTCGCCACCTGCGCCCTCACCCACATCACCGAATTGCCCACGGGCCGCACCATTCTCACCGGATTCCTGCCCAGGCCCGGCCATCCGCAACTGGTCGTGCGCATCGGCGCCGCCCCCGCCGACGAACCCGAGCACCCGCCGACGCCACGCCGGCCGCTCGCCGACACCCTCACCATCGACCGGCACTGACCGGAGCAGGACGTCCCCTGCGAGCAATGGTTTGTCACGGTCCCGGCCGGAACTCCTGCGAGACCCGTGCACTCGAAGTCGTCACCGCCGGACAGGCTCGCCGGCCGGGTGCGACACGATCGGGTCAGGTGGCGAATCGGGTCAGGTGGCGAGGATAGCGAGCAGGGTCGCGCCGACCAGCACCACCGCGACGGCTGTCACGAAGGCGATCATGGCCCAGTCTTCCTGTGTACGAGGGAGTTTGGTTGTCATGGCTGAATTTCCTCGCTGCGGGGTTCGGTCGGACCGGGGAGAACGTGGCCGTCGGCCCGCTCACCCGGCCGGGTGCTGGGTGCGGGCGCGCGCCGCGGCGAGCAGGTCGGCGATGGCGGTGTGGATGCCGTCGGCGATCCGGTCCAGGTCCGGGGTCGAGTCGTAGTCGCCGGTGATGCCGAAGGTCAGCTGGTCGCCGTAGCTGAGGATGGCGATGCCGGTGCGCAGGCGCATGGCGATGGGGATGGCCGGAATCAGCTCCAGCACTTCGCGTCCCAGCACCGACAGGGTGCGGCGCGGGCCGGGGATGTTCGTCGCCACCGCGGTCACTCCGCGCTGGGGCAGGTGCGACCACAGCCGCATTCCCCAGGCGACCGGCGCGAACGGCAGCCGCCCGGCCAGTGCGAGCAGCGACGTCTCCGCCTGCGCGGCGCCGCCGGACTTGTGCCGGGCCATGCGCTGATGAATGGTGGCCAGTCGTTCCACCGGGTCGTCCAGATGCAACGGCAGCAGGGACAGGACCGCGGAAACCCGGTTGTCCAGCAGGGATTTCGCGTCGGCCGCCCGCATCGACACCGGCACCAGGATGCGCACCGTCTTGCCCGTGGGCTGTTCCCCGCGGCCCAGCAGAACGCCGCGATAGGCCGAGGTCACCGCGGCGAGCACGACATCGTTGACCGTCGCGTCCAGGCCGCGGCCGATCTCGCGGATCTCCGCGAGGGAGGCGCGGGCGATCGTGTAGCGCCGCTGCCGGCCGATCGGGCCGTTGAGCGAGGATGCCTCGGGCACCGAGACGAACGCGGCCACCACCGGGATCAGGCTGCGCATCATCCCGACCGCGTAGCGCGGCACATCCAGCGGCAATCGCAACCCGGTGACGACCCGGTCGAGCCAGCCCGGCCCACCGGCCGCGTCCTCCGCGGGCAAGGCGTGCGGCCGCTGGACGGATTCCGGTGCATCACAGAGCCTTTCGAACAGGCTCACGCCGGAGACGCCGTCGACGAGGCTGTGGTGCGCCTTCACGATCAGCGCCCAGCGCGCATCCGCCAAACGCTCGACGACGACGCATTCCCACATCGGATGATCTCGATCCAGGCGTTCGACGAGCTCGCCGGCCACGAACTCGCGCAGGGTCTTCTCGTCGGCGGGTGCGGGCAGGGCGGCCCATCGAATGTGGTGGGCCAGATCGAAGCTCGGGTCTTCTTCCCACACCGGGACGGTCAGATCCAGTGGCGCACGCCGGATTCGCTGTCGCAGGCGCTGGTTCGCCGCGACGCGCTCGGCCAGCATGGCCGCGAATTCCGCTCGCGCGGGGGGCTGCCCGGCCAGGATCGCCACCGCCGCGATGCCGAGGCTGATGCGACGGTCCGCGTCCTCGAGTTCGATGAATCCCGCGTCCAGCGGCTGTAATTCGGTCATGACCGACACCTGATCTTCGTTATGCGCGGACAACGATCGTCGGGGTTTCGACATTGTGCAACACGGTGGAGCTGGTGGATCCGAGGAGCAAGCCCTCGAATCCGCCCCGGCCGCGGCTGCCGACCACGACCAATTGCGCGTACTCCGATTCCCGCAGCAGCGCCTGGTGCGGGCGTTCCATCACCAGCAGGCGGCGAACCGCCACGTCGGGATAGCGTTCACCGAATCCGGCGAGCCGCTCGGAGAGCAGTTCGTTCTCCCGTGCCCGCAGCGGCTCCCAGCCGATGAGCGGCACGTACGATCCGAGAATATCGGTCCAGGCGTGCAGTGCGGTCACCCCGACCTTACGCGCGGCGGCCTCGGCGAAGGCGAGTTCCAGCGCGGGCACGCTGTGGGGTGTGCCGTCGACCCCGACCAGCACCGGTTTCTCGGCGGAAAGCGGATCGGTCGCCGCGGTGGCGTGGATGACTGCCACCGGGCATTCCGCGTGCCGAACGACCGCATCGGCCACCGAGCCGAGCAGCCCACCCCGGATCGCGCCGAGACCGCGGCTGCCCACGACCACCGTCCGCGCGGTCCGGGACTGCTCGATGAGGTGTCCGACGATGGGCGCGCAGATCACTTCGGTCGTGATCGTGACCGCCGACCCCACCGCTCCGGCGCGCGCTACACGACTCGCCTCGTCCACGATTCGCTGCCCGTCCCTGGCCAGCAGCTCCCGATCGTCGGGCCCGAGCACGCCGACCGGGACCTCCCCGCCGGGCAGCGAGATCGAGGTGACGATGTGCAGCGCGCAGCCGTGCAATCCGGCGTCCACCGCGGCCCACACGGCGGCCTGATAGGAGGTGGCCGACCCGTCGACGGCGGCGACGATACGCGCGGCCCGAGCGTCGAGATCAGTGGTCATGATCAGCTGTCCTTCCGATGGATCCGGGGGCTCTTACCTGCCGATGGGACGATCGAGCCCCCGCAGCTCGGCCTCCCAGCGCACGCCGCGCAGGCGCTCCAGCAGCTGGCACCAGCGACCGCGCCCGCCACGCCAGCGAGGAATTGCGCGACACGGTCTGTCACCTCGTCTCTGGAGAACCGATCCGTCCATCCAGCATCGCGTGACCGGGCCCACCGGAGACGGGCCTTAAGTCACCGATCCGCCTGTCCGAGGTCGTCGGTCTCGCGCCGGTAGGCGGCCAGGGCGGTCGGCAGTGTCGGGAACAATCGCTCGGCGCCGACACGGTCGGTCAGCCCGGCGGCGTCGAGGGCCGCGCGCAGGTCCTTCTTGACTCGCGCCATCGCGAAAACGATTCCCCGGTCATCCAATTCGGTTCTGAGCTGCTCGACGGCGTCGAGAGCGGTCAGGTCGACCTCGACATTGGCCTCGGCATTGAGGACGAACCAGCGGACCGAGTCCGTCGCGTCGTCGACGGCGGCCAGCGCGCGGCGGCGGAAGTCCTCGGCGTTGGCGAAGCACAGCGGTGCGTCGTAGCGGTAGACCACCAGCCCGGGAACGGTCGTAGCTTCCGGATAGTCGTCGATGTCGTGCATGCCGGCCAAGCCGGACACGAAGCCTTGGACGGCGTCGTGCGCACGGGCCACCCGGCGTAACAGGTCCAGGATCGACAGCCCGACCGCGATCAGGATGCCGTACAGCACCCCGGCGGCCAGCACCGCGACCGCCGTACTGAGCGCGAGTAGCAGCTCACTGCGCCGGAACCGGGCCAACCGGCCGAACTCGGGCAGGTCGATCAACCGCAGCGCGGCATAGACGACCAAGGCGCCCAACGCCGCGGACGGGAACGCGGCCAGCACCGTCCGCCCCCAGAACACGACGGCCACCACCGTGGCCAGCGTGGCGACCGCATACAGCTGGGTGCGCGCGCCGGCGGCAACGGCGATGGTCGTACGGCTGCCGCTGCAACTGACCGGAAATCCTTGCGATACACCGGCGGTCAGGTTGGTCGCGCCCATGGCGAGCAATTCCTGGTTCGCGTCCACGGTGTCGCCGTGCCGTGCCGCGAAGGCCCGCGAGGTCAGGACCATATCGGAGAATCCGACCAGGGCGATGCCGACAGCGGGCAGCAGCAGTTTGCCCACATCGGCGGCCGCGACCTGCGGCACGCTCGGCACCGGCAGCCCGGACGGGATCGCGCCCACGACGCGAATTCCGTGCTCCCGCAGGGAGAAGACGGCCACCACCGCCGTCGCTCCCAGGACAGCGATCAGCGGGCCGGGAACACGCGCGGCGTGTTTCGTCGACAGCAGCAGCATCACCAGGGTGAGGGTGGACAGAAGCACTGTCGGCCAATGCAATTCATCGATGTTCGACGCGAAGGACCGCAACTGATCCGCGATGGACTCCCCCGCCACGCTCACCCGGCTGAGCCTCCCGAGCTGACTCACGATCATGATTCCCGCGGTCCCGGCCAGATACCCCACCAGCACCGGTTTCGACAGCAGATCGGCGAGCACTCCGAGCCGGGCCACCGCACCGGCCACACAGCAGGCTCCGACCACCAGCGCCAGCATCGCCGCCAGCGCGGCGTACCGGCCCGGATCCCCCGCTGCCAGCGGCGCCAGCGCCACCGCCGTCATGAGCGCGGTCGTCGACTCGGGCCCGACCGACAGCCGCTTGGACGTCCCCAGCACGACGTACACCGCCAGCGGCCCGAGCGTCGCCCACAAGCCCACGATCGGCGCCAGACCCGCCACGGTCGCGTAGGCCATGACCTGAGGAATCAGATAGGCCGCCACGGTGACTCCGGCCAGCGCGTCCGACCGCAGCCAGGCCCGCCGGTAGCCCCGGAACTGTCGTGTTCCGGGCAGCCACCGCGCCGCGGCCTCGCCCATCCCTGCACGGTACCGCGCGCGGTCACCCCGGCGTGGGGTTCGGAACCAGCGCCGCGCTGTCACCGCCGCCACTGGGACGGTCGGACGCGATCGTGGCTCGCCGGTGTGGCCAGGAGCCCTGTGGTCGACAGGAATGCGACCGCGATGGCGATCGAAAAGTGTTCCCGGCTCACGGTACCGCGCCGTTCAGGACCAGCACCCCCGCGGTGAGCAGGGCGGCCGCCTTCACCACTTCCAGGCCGACGTAGGCATAGTGGCTGCGCGACCGCGGCCCCTCCGCGCCGGCGAGCACGGCATCGCTGCGCCGGGTCAGCCGGGGACGCACGGCGAGCAGCTGGATGGCCAGCGCGCCGATCGCCACGGCCACGGCGGCCGTCGTGGCCGATCCGGGCGGATCCGCCCAGACCGCCGCGAGAATCAGGATGGCGAACAGCGATTCGACGCCGTTGAGGGCGCGGAAGACCAGGCGGCCGATGCCCAGCCCGATGGCCAGGGTGACGTTCGGGGCGCGGAACTTCAGCGGCGCTTCGATGAACGAGATGGCCAGCACCATGCCGAGCCACAGGAAATCGGCGGCGGTGAGGAAGGCACGGGCGGTGGTCATGGATATCACCCTCTCGAGACGTCCGGTCCCGCAACGAGTCCCAGATCCCCGTCGTAGCGGCGGTACAGCAGGCGGCCGCGGCGGTCGGACGGGTCGGTGAAGAACAGGAACGGCAGGCCGTAGGCGCACAGCCGGGCCGCCGCCTCGGCTTCGGTGAATTCCCTTGTCGGGCGGGGGCTCATGGTGAGTGGCCGCCAGGTGGCGGAGGCGGGTGGACGCATCCGCCGTTGCCGGGCCATCCGGACGCCCAGCGGACCGGCCCAGTGCACGATCGCGTCCTCGCCGGTCTCGGCATCGGTGAACAGGAGGACGTCGTAGTCCATGGCGTCCATGGCGGCCGCCGCGCCGACCGGATCGAGGACCTGGAGGCAGCACTGCTTGCGCCGGACGATGGGCCGCGCGCCGCTCACGGCCGCCAGCGGCGCGCGGCCGGGATCGGGTGCCCACCGCGGCTCGGCTTTTCCGGTGAGCCGGTCGAGTTGGCGGTCGAGGCGCTCGGCGGCGAAGGTGAGCGCGAAACCGCCCGGACCGTCGGCCTGTACACGAATCTGGGTGCCGTCGAACCGCGCGTTCACCTGCGCCACCGTGGTGGCCCCGAAACTGCCGTTCCTGGTGAGCCGGACACTCGCGGGCGACTCGAGGTGGTGGCGACGCAGCACCTGACGGACCACACGGTCGGCCCGGCTCCTCTCGGCAGCGGTGATCGGACCACGCGACTCCACCGCGACCCCGGGCGTCGCCGCCGCCACTCGCGTCGTATTCATCGAACTCGCGTCGTATTCATCGAAGATGCCCTCGCTTCTTGCCGATTCCGCCGAATGACAACGCCCATGCCATCATCCGGCGAGCGGCGCGGAACAGGGTCCAAGGTCCTCCCGGGTCACTTCCCGGCACGCACCGGCAGGATGCGGGCCGGGAGCCCATCGATCGTGCACACCGGCGACAGGTTCAGTGCGCCGCGGTCGGGTTCGGCGCGGTACCTCCGGCGGGCCAGCGCCAGTCGGCGATCTCGGGCGGGTCGATGCCGTGGCGGCGGGCGTAGGCGTCGGCGGCTTCGCGCTGCGTGGTCAAGCGCTCGGTCAGGGACGCGAGCCGGTCGGCGAGGCGGGGCACCTCGGCGAGGGCGGCGGCCGCGAGGGTGAAGCGGTCGATGCCGTTCATCGCGCACATGCTGAACGGTGTGGTGGTGGTGCCGTTGTCGGTGAAACCGTGGACGTGCATGCGGTCGTGGCCCGGGCGACGGTAGGCGATGCGGTGGACGAGCCAGGGATAGCCGTGGAAGGCGAAGATCACCGGGGCGTCGGTGAAGACGGCACGATAGTCCGCGTCGGCGATGCCGTGCGGGTGACGGTCCGGCGGGAACAGCCGGGCCAGGTCCACCACATTGACCACGCGAACCGCCAAGTCCGGCACCATGTCCCGCAGCAGCGCGGCCGCGGCCAGGGTCTCCTGGGTGGGAACATCGCCCGCGCAGGCCAGCACGACCTCGGCGGGGCGACCGGAGTCCGTGCTCGCCCACTGCCAGACACCCAGTCCACGTTCGCAGTGCACGCGCGCCGCGTCGTCGTCGAGGTATTGCAGGGCGGGCTGTTTGCCGGCGACGACGACATTGACCCGGCCCCGGCTCCGCAGGCAGTGGTCGAAGACGTGCAGCAGGCAGTTGGCGTCCGGCGGCAGATACACCCGGCTCACCTCGGGCCGTTTGCTGAGCACGTGGTCGATGAAGCCGGGATCCTGATGGGAGGCCCCGTTGTGATCCTGCCGCCACACGTGCGAGGTGATCAGGTAGTTGAGGCTGGGAATGGGCTCACGCCAGGCGAAGTCGGCCGCCATGTGCAGCCATTTCGCGTGCTGCACCACCATCGAGTCGATGACGTGCGCGAACGCCTCGTAGGTGGAGAAGACGCCGTGGCGTCCGGTGAGCAGGTAACCCTCGAGCCAGCCCTGGCACAGATGCTCCGAGAGCACCTCGAAGACGCGGCCGTCGGGACTCAGCCGGTCGTCGCCCACGACGCGCCGCTCGCGCCAGCGACGGCCGGTGACCTCGAGGATGGCGTCCAGGCGGTTGGAGGTGTGTTCGTCCGGGGAGAAGAACAGCAGATTGCGGGGATTCTCGACCAGGGCGTCCCGCAGGTAGCCGCCGAGTACGCGGGTGGCCTCGGCCGATTCTGTTCCGGGCGTGGCGAATTCGACCCGGTAGTCGGTCGGGCACGGGAGCCGCAGGTCGACGCTGTCGTGCCCGTGCGCCGCGCGGTTCGCGCTCATGCGCAGCTGCCGCGGGTGCAGGTCCGCGATCCGGGCGACCGGACGACCGTCGGCGTCGAAGAGCTCCTCGGGCCGGTAGGACCGCAGCCAGTCCTCCAGTTGCACAAGGCGTTCCGGGTTCTCCCGGACGCCTGCCAGCGGTACCTGGTGGGCCCGGAAGGTGCCTTCCACACGGACGCCGTCGACCACGGCCGGACCGGTCCACCCCTTGGGGGTCGCCAGCACGATCATCGGGCGGCACGGGTCGCGCGGCCCCAGCCCGCGCTCGGCGTCGTCGCGGATCTCGCGGATGCGCTCCATCGCCTCGTCGAGCACGGTCGCGTAGCGTTCGTGCACTTCGGCCGGATCGGAGCCCTCCACGTACATGGGCTCCCAACCCTGCGCGGTGAGCATGGCGTCGAGGTCATCGCGCGACATGCGCGCCAGCAGTGTCGGATTCGCGATCTTGTAGCCGTTGAGGTGCAGGATCGGCAGTACGGTCCCGTCGGTCACGCGGTCCAGGAACAGCGACCCGTGCCAGCTGGTGGCCAGCGCGGCGGTCTCGGCCTCGCCGTCGCCGATCATGCAGGCCACCACCAGATTCGGATGGTCCAGGGCCGCACCGGTGGCGTGCGCGAGCGAGTAGCCCAGCTCACCGCCTTCGTGGATGGAGCCGGGCAGATGCGGCGAGGCGTGACTGGGCACGCCGCCGGGGAACGAGAACTGCCGGAACAACTCCCGCATCCCGGCCAGGTTCTGCCCCACTTCCGGATGCCGCAGCGAGTAGGTGCCCTCGAGCCAGGTCGCCGCGGTGAGCGCCGCCGCGCCGTGGCCGGGGCCGAGCACGAACAGCATCTCCTGCCCGGTGCGCATGATGACGCGATTGAGATGGGCGTAGGTGAGTGTCACCCCGGGCACGGTGCCCCAGTGCCCGATCAGGCGCGGCTTGATGTGTTCGGGCCGCAGCTTCTCCGTCAACAACGGGTTGTCCATGAGGTAGATCTGGCCGGCGGCCAGATAGTTCGCCGCCCGCCACCACGCGTCCAGATCGACCAGGTCGTCCCGGATTCCGGTCGCGGATCCAGGCATGGTTCTCGTCATCGCTTCGTCTCCTCGGTATCGGCGTGCACCACCATCACCGGGCAGTGCGCGTGCTGGACCAGGTGGTGGGCGGTGGATCCGAGGAGCAGGCCCGTGAATCCGCCGCGGCCGCGGTTGCCGACCACGACCAGTTGCGCGGTCTTCGACAGCTCGGTGAGCTGGGCCCCTGGCCCGGCCGTGCAGACCTCCCGGGTCACCTCGACGTCCGGGTACTTCTCCTGCCAGCCCGCCAGCCGCTCGGCCAGCACGGCCGTCTCGACATCGTCGAGGTTCCCGGTCATCGAGGTCACCTCACCGGCGAACTGCCCGGTGTCCCAATCGCTCCAGGCATGCATCGCGACCAGGCCGGTGCGCCGCTCGGCGGCCTCGGCGAACGCCGCGGCGAGGGCGGCCTCGCTGGTCCGGCTGCCGTCCACACCCACCACCACCGGTCCGGAGGTCCGGACCACCTCGCCGGTGTCGGGGTCCGGCCGCACCACGATGACCGCGCCGCGCGCGTGGCTGGTGACCGCCAGCAGAGTCGAGCCCAGGTGCGCGAGGGTTCCGGCGGTGCCGGACGCGCCGATCACCACCGCGAAGGCGGTCGCGCTGTCCTCGATCAGCAATTGGGCCGCGGTGTCGCCCGACATGGACGCCGAGAGCGGGACCTGCGGGTCGTACTCGCCCGCGACGGACACCGCGCGCGCCACCAGCGCCCTGCCCGCCGCTTTGACGCTGTCGATCAGCGGCTGCGTGGCGACCGCGTAGGTTCCGACGCCGCGGCTCACGCCGACCAGGTCCAGCCCGTGCACGATGTGCAGCCGCCGCCGATGCTGCGCGGCGTACCGTACCGCCCACCGCAGCGCTCGCGCCGCGCCGTCCGAGCCGTCCACGCCGACCACGACGGGCGCGGAGGCCAGCCGATGCGGATCGTCGTACTGCTGCTCTGTCATCGTGACCTCCGGGTGAGGTGAAATCAACGGCGCCCGAACCGGGCTGGTTCTCTCACGGTAGGAATGCCCCCGCTTCCGCTGCTGCGGGCGATCGTCCTCGAAGCGGGGACCAAAGGCCTCTGCGCGACGGCTCCCATCACCGACACGGGACTTCGGCCGCCGTTGGTCACTCCCGGGTCGGGAACAACGACCCTGCTGCCCGCCCCACGCCGGGACGAGGCTGGTCACCATGGATTCTCCCGCACCCGCCCATGCCGTAGCGATAGCGGCGCTGGTTCTCGGTTCGGTCATGGTCGTCGCGATCCCCGCGGCCACCGACTATCTGTCCGGCTGGGGGCGGATGTACGGCGCGGTGCTGGTCTACCTCGCGTTCGCCGAATATCTGGCGGTCGCGGTCGGGCTGGTCCGCTGGGGCGTCGGTCAGCTGCGTTCCTGATCGCGGCCCGCCACGAAAACCCGCGCGTCCAGCGGTACCCGCACGGTGGCCCCCGCCGCCAGCATCTCGGTGACGCCGTCACAGTCGATCTCCACAGGATCGGCGCAGCCCGGATCCGCGGCGACCTCCAGCGCGCGAGCGCTGATCCGGATCGCCAGCCGATGCCCCCGATAGATGATCGAATAGCGCAACTCCCCCAGCTCCGACGGCCAGCACGGGTTGAAGATCAGCCGATCGGATCGGATCTCCATCCCGGTGAAGCAGCGCTGCACCAGGTCGATGCTTCCGGCCATGGCTCCCAGGTGAATTCCCTCCTCCGTGGTGCCGCCCTGGATGTCGGCGACATCGGAGTCGAGCACCCGGTCGAAGAACTCCATCGCCTGCGCCCGGTGCGCGCGGGCCAGCACCCAGGCGTGGACCAGCGCGCTCAGTGTGGAGCCGTGCGAGGTCCGGGCCAGGTAGTAGTCGATGGTCCGCGGAATCATCTCCCCCGGCAGCTCGTATCCGAGCCGCTCGAGCACGTCCCGCAGTTCGTCGGCGGAGAGCAGATAGAACAGCATCAGCACGTCGGCCTGTTTGGCGGCCCGGTAGCGGTTGACGTCGTCGCCCTCGGCCTCGAGGATGCGATCCAGTCGCTGGATCTCGCCGTAGCGCTGCCGATAGCCGTCCCAATCGAGTTCGGCCAGCGACTCGTAGCCGCCGAACTGGCTGATGACGCCGTCGTGGAACGGTACGAACATGCGGCGGCTCACGTGCTCCCACCGGGCGAGTTCGCGCGGCGAGACGCGCAGTGACTCCAGCAGTTCCGCGCGCGCTCGCGGCGTCAGCCGCGCCAGGGCTTCCTGTGCGCGCACCAGCGTCCAGACCGCCATCACGTTCGTGTAGGCGTTGTCGTCGACACCGGTCCCCGGCGCGGTGGGCGAGCCGGTGTGGAATTCGTCGGGCCCGATGACACCGCGCAGGTGATAGCGATCGTGGCGGGGATCGTAATCGGCCAGGCTCGCCCAGTATCGGGCGATCTCGACCAGCAGCTCGGCCCCGTGGTCGGTGAGGAATTCGAGGTCTCCGGTCGCCTGGTAGTACTGCCACACGGTGTAGGCGATCGCGCTGCCGATGTGATGGGCGCGCGGGCTCGGATCCGGATTCCAGTGCCCCGACAGCGGATTCAGGTGCATCAACTGGCTCTCCTCGCGACCGTCGGAGCCCGACTGCCACGGGAACATCGCGCCGCGCTGACCGGCCGCGGCGGCGGCGCGGCGCGCCTCGGGCAGTCGCCGGTAGCGGTAGCGCAGCAGCCCGCGTGCCAGGCGCGGGAAGCGCGGGTTCAGGACGGGGTAGACGAACAGCTCGTCCCAGAAGACGTGCCCGCGGTATGCCTCGCCGTGCAGGCCGCGCGCGGGGACGCCGACATCGAGATCGGCGGTGTGCGGTGACAGGGTCTGCACCAGATGCAGCAGGTGCAGCCGGATCACGCGGGTCGCCCGGTCACCGCCGTCGAGGTCGATGCGCAGCCGATCCCACAGGTGTTCCCAGGCGGCCGTATGGGATTCGAGCAGATCCGCGAAACCGCCGGCCGCGCGCAACGACCGCGCGGCCTCGTCGTCCGGGGCCGAGACGGCGTGGTCGCGACCGGTGACCACGGCCGCGATCTTCTCCAGCACGACGCTGTCCCCCTCGGCCAGCGCGACGCCGTGGTCGTGTCCGATCGAGCTCTCCGACTCGACGAGTTCGGTTGCGGGGCACAGTTTCACCCCGTCACGGTGCAGGGTTCCGCGCGCGGCGGTCGCCACCGGAATCCCCGACTGCCCGGTGCGCACGACCAGCACCACCGATTCGGGCGACAGTTCACGCGCCGACACCGGCGCGAGATGATCGCCCGACAGGTCGCGATACCGGGCCACCAGTTCGTTGCGGACGCCACCGTCCACCGTCGAGCGGAAGATCACGGTGCCCGACCAGTTCTCGGCGGTCACCTCGGTCTCCAGCGCGCACAGGTGCGGGGCGTGCATGGCCGCGAAGCGACGCTGCCGCACCCGGATGATCCGCCCGGTGGCGTCGCGGAAACGGAAGCGCCGCGACAGGACGGCCCGGCGCAGATCGAATTCCTGCCGATAGGACAGCAATTCGACGGAGTCGATGTCGAACCAGTCGCCGTCGCCGACGCGGAAGGTCACCGGCAGCCAGTTGGGCAGGTTCACCAGGCTCTCGTTGTCGACGGTACGCCCGGCGACCTGGTCGACGAGCCGGTTGTAGGTCCCCGCGACATACGTGCCCGGATAGTGGTGCTCGCCCGCCGCGCGGTCGGGCGCCGCGCCGCGGGTGGCGAGGTAGCCGTTGCCGACCGTGCACAACGCCTCCCGCAGCCGCTCGTGCGCCGGGTCGTAGCCGTCGAAGGCGAGCACCCACGAATCCGACACCGCCCCGGTCGATTCGGCGTCGAACAGCCTGGCCAGGTCGTCGAGGAACGCGCGCACGCCCTGCGGGCCGGACAGCGCGAACCGGGCGGCGGTCCGGCGGTCGCCGTTCTCGTCGTGGCGGACCACCACCGACAGTCCCTCGGCCTCGATGGAGTCGAAGGCGTCCTCGTCGGTGAGATCGTCGCCGACGTAGATCGGCAGGGTGGACGTGGTGAGGTGGCCCAGGATCCAGTGCAGCGCGGTTCCCTTGTCCCAGTCCACGTCCGGTCGCAGCTCCACGACCTTGCGCCCGCCCGTCACCCGCAGGCCCCGGTCGTGGGCTTGTGCGTGGACCGCGGCGGTCACCGCGGGCACCCGTTCCGACGGCACGCGCCGGTAGTGCACCGCGACGGCGAACCGCTTGTGCTCCACCAGAATCCCGGGGACGTCGCCGAGCGCCCGCTCGAGCTCCGCCGCCGCCGCGGCCAGAGCCGCCTCCGCACCCGGCGCCGCGTCGTGCACATACGTCGTTCCGTCCGGGGCCAGCAGCTCGAATCCGTGACACCCGGCGTACCAGAGTCCGTCCACGCCCACCCGATCGCGCAGATCCGCCAGTTCGCGCCCGCTCACGATGGCCACCGGGCATCGCGCCGCCAGTCGCGTCAGGGCCGCGGCCGCGCCGTCGACCAGGGTCGCGGCGGCCGGGTCGGGCACGATGGCCGAGAGCGTGCCGTCGAAATCGAGCAGCACCGAGGCCTTCTCGGTATCGAGCAGGTCGCCCAGGCGAGCCGCGGCGGCCTCGGGCAGCTCCGACATCCGCCGGAAACCGTTGCGCAGCCCCACCTGCCCGAGGTCGGCGACCACGACATCGGCGCCGTGTTCGGCCAGCCGGTCCTCGTGCCCGCCCCGATCGACGCCGATCACCAGGCCGAAACCGCCCGCCCGCCCGGCGGCCACACCGGACTCCGCGTCCTCCACCACAATGGTCCGCGCCGGTTCGGCCCCGAGCCGGCGCGCGGCCTCGAGCAGCATCGCGGGATCGGGTTTGCCCGCCAATCCCAGCTCGTCGGCGTCGATCCCGTCCACGCGCACCCCGAACAGATCACCGATGCCCGCCGCGCGCAGGACCTCGGCGCAGTTGCGGCTGGCGGAGAAGATCGCGACGCCGAGTCCCGCGGTCTGCAAGCGGCGCACCAACGCCACCGTGCTCGCGAACGCGGGCGCCCCGTCACGGGTGAGCCGATCCAGGAACAGCCGGTCCTTGCGGTTGCCCAGCGCACAGACGGTCCCCGCGTCCTCACCGTCGCCAGGTTCCCCAGAGGGCAGTGAGATACCCCGGGCGGCAAGGAAATTGGTGACCCCCTGATATCGAGGAACGCCGTCGACCCACCGCAGATAGTCGTCGGCGGTGAACGGCGACCGATCCTCGCCGGGCGCCACGGCACGGTGCGCCAGGAACTCGTCGAACGTCTCCTTCCACGCCGCCGCGTGGACCGAAGCGCTGTCGGTCACCACGCCGTCCATATCGAAGATCACCGCATCATGACGCCGCGCATCGATCAGCGGCGTGGCCTGAGTGTGCTCGTCCACCACTTCAGCGTGCGTCGCGCCCGGCGTGTCGCCAAGGGTCCTGTAGCACCGCACCGAGGACCAATGGCCCCTGCGGCCAGGACCGCGCGCGTCCTAGCGTGAGTCCATGAGCCCACTACCCAGCGGCGACACGATCGAGCAGGCCGTCCGGCTGTCCGGTCGAGCGCCCTCGCTGCACAACAGCCAGCCCTGGCGCTGGGTCTTCGACGGCGCCGCCCTGCACCTGTACTCGGTCCGCGAGCGCATGCTGCCAGCCACCGACGCCTCCGGACGACAGCTGCTGATCAGCTGCGGTCTGGCCCTGGGCCACCTGCGAGCCGCGCTCGCCGCGGCCGGATGGCAGACCCGGGTCGCCTACTTCCCGAATCCCACCCGCCACGAACACCTGGCGACGGTCACTTTCGAGCCCGCGCGCATCGTCACCGACGCCGACCGGGATCGCGCGGCCGCCATCGAGGTTCGCTACACCGACCGGCTGCCTTTCAGCGCGCCGAACGACTGGCGCGACTTCGAACCGGTGCTGCCGGTGGTCGTCGACCCGCGCGACGCGGTGATCACCGTGCTGCCGCCCGAGGCGCGCTCCGAGCTGGCCCAGGCGTCGCGGCTCACCGCCGCGGTGCGCCGTTACGATTCCAGCTATCAGGCCGAATTGCAGTGGTGGGCAGGGCATTCACTGGCAGCGGAGGGCATCCCTCCGGACGCTCGGATCTCCACCGAGGAGCGGGAGCGCGTCGAGGTCGGCCGGGTCCTGCCCGCCGTCGGGGGCGAATCGCGCCGCACCGAGATCGACGAGGACCGATCGGTCGTCGTGGTCCTCTCCGGCGACGACAGCGCGGTCGAATTCCTGCGCTGCGGCGAGGCGCTGTCGACGCTTCTGCTCGAGTGCACGGTCGCCGGCTATCACACCTGCCCGCTGACCCATGTCACCGAACTGCCGCGCAGCCGGGCCATGATCCGGGCACTCACGGGCCGCGGCGAACAGCCGCAGGTCCTCGTCCGGATCGGGAGCGTCCCCGTCGCCGAACGGCGGCGACCCCGCACGCCGCGACTGCCGCTCACGCAGATCCTGACCCTCGCCGCATCCACCACCGCGGTATCGGAATGAGTTCCGGCGTTTCCGGGCCGCGGGCCCCGCGGGCTATCGTTGACTTGACCACCCAAGAAGATGGGAACCGGCCATGACCACCGTTTTTCTCGTGGACGACCACGAGATCGTCCGCCGGGGGCTCGTCGACTTGCTCGAGAGCGACCCCGACATCACCGTCGTCGGCGAGGCCTCCGACACCGCCCAGGCCCTGGCCCGGATTCCCGCGCTCAACCCCGATGTCGCGGTGCTCGACGTGCGGCTGCCCGACGGCAACGGCATCGAGCTGTGCCGCGATCTGCTCTCCCGGCTGGACGGGTTGCGCTGCCTGATCCTCACCTCGTTCACCGACGAGCAGGCCATGATGGACGCCATCCTGGCCGGGGCCAGCGGGTATGTCGTCAAGGACATCAAGGGCATGGAATTGGCCAAGGCCATCAAGGAGATCGGGGCCGGCCGCTCACTGCTGGACAATCGCGCCGCCGCCGCCCTCATGGACCGGCTGCGCCGCAGCACGCAGACCGACGGCCCGCTCGCCGGGCTCACCGAACAGGAACGCAAGCTCCTCGACCTGCTCGGCGAGGGCCTGACCAACCGCCAGATCGCCGAGCGCATGTTCCTCGCCGAGAAGACCGTCAAGAACTACGTCTCCCGGCTGCTCGCCAAGCTCGGTATGGAACGCCGCACCCAGGCCGCCGTCTACGCCTCCAAGCTGCGCGGCGACCACCCCCATCCGGTCTAGATCGACATCGCGCCCGAACGCCGCGCCCGCTGATCGGGGCGCGGCGTTCGGCGTCGTGGTGAGTGCGGCCGCGTTCGCGAAAGCCGACCCCCGGCGCCGGAGCGATTACGCAGCGAAGGCGATCGGAAGGGCGTCTCCGGCAGCGCGGGTCCGATCACCGTCTCCCGTGACTGCAGGTGTCACGTCGCGGCGGAGATTCGATTCGACCGGTGTACAGCGCAATCCGGCGTGCGGCCCACCCACGCCTCGCTCCTGGAACCACCCCTGGCCCCGGGGATCGACCTGCCAATCATGCGGGGCAC
Organism: Nocardia sp. CA-145437; assembly: GCF_050956485.1. NCBI lineage: Bacteria > Bacillati > Actinomycetota > Actinomycetes > Mycobacteriales > Nocardiaceae > Nocardia > Nocardia sp. CA-145437. The sequence goes on from NZ_CP191204.1 coordinate 4,080,684, forward strand.
TGCCCGGTAGCCGCAGCGGCGGCAAGTCCTCAGCTACAGGGTCTTTGGTCCTCGACCCGCCGCGCCGATCACCGATCACGGAGTCGCGCAGCACGTTTCGCCGCCGGAACCCGCGCCGCGCCGGGGACTTCCGCACAGCCGGGACAGGCATTCGGTCCCTAGAGCCCGACAGCGACGAGACCGATGTCGACGGGGACGAGGACAGCGAATGGGAGATCGACGACCCCTTCGCGTGAGCCGGCCGTGACGCGGCTATCCCGCCTTCTTCGCCACGAGCCGCACCCCGGTCACCAGCGTCGGCTCGATGGCGACGATGGAATCCATCATCCCGTCCACCCACGGCTGCAGCATCTCCTCGTAGCGGGCGACGCGTTCGGGATCGGTCACCGGTCGGGCGATGCCCGTCACCACCACGGACCAACCGAGTTGTTCGACGGGATCGATGTCGTCGGCTTCGTAGGCCACGACGACATTCTCGTCCGCGCGCACCGTCGAGGTGAGCCGCGAGGTGAGCCGGGTCCGCACGATGACGATCTCGCCATCGTCGACCAGGTGATTCACCGGCCGCACGGCGGGCAGCGCGTCCCGGGTGAAGATCACCCGCCCGAACGGCACGCTCGCCAGCAGCCGCAGCGCCTCGTCCCGCCCCATGGCCACGGTCGCGCGGGGACCGAACGAACGCTCGGCGTGCCCGTTCACGCGAAAGCCCCGGACAACCGGCACGCCCGCGGGCCGGATCCCTCCGGCCACAAGCGCTGGACCGATCGAGCCTCGTACGCGCGCATGAACTGACAACCCTTCCTCACGTCCCCTTGGCACGATGCGTTTCCCCGGATCAATGTCATCACCGATACCCGTCGGCCCCACAGGGCCGAAGGTCCCATCTCGGGCGTCCTTCCGACACCGGGCGCCTATCGAGCGCCGAGTCCGTTCGGCAGGACCGCTCCGCGGAAGCCAGCGAACCGCCGCGTACCCATAGATCACCGGCTGCGGGTCCAAAGGCAGTCCGTCCGAGGGACTGTGGCCCTGTGGTGCGCCGCATTCGTGCGGTGCACTTCAGAGGAACACGATCCGGCGGGAAGGGAGCATTCCGGTGCCCGATTCACGAGACCGGCATCGGTGGGAGCGGTACACCGGTGTCGCGAGCGCGTTGCTGCTGGTCGGCACCATCGTGCCGCTGCTGGCGGGTGTGATCGCCCGGGTGGCCGGCGCGATCACGGTCGCGGAATGGTGGTGGGCCGCGGGCACGGTGGTCGCCATCGTGCCCGCGCTGTGGTGGGTGGTCTCGGCACTGCGGCGCGGGCGGGCGGGCGTCGATCTCATCGCGGTGCTGTCGCTGGCCGGCACCCTGTGGGTGCACGAATACCTCGCCGGGGCATTGATCGCGGTCATGCTCAGCGGCGGGCACGCACTCGACGCGGCGGCCGACCGCCGGGCGACGCGGGATCTGCGAGCGCTGCTCGAACGGGCCCCGCGATCGGCGCGGCGCCGGCGCGGAGCGGTGGTGCGGGTCGTCGACCTCGACGAGATCGCCGCGGGTGACATCCTGGTCATCGCCGCCGGAGAGGTGGTGCCGACCGACGGCAGGATCCTGGATTCGGTTGCGGTGCTGGACGAATCGGCCTTGACGGGGGAACCGTTGCAGGTCGAACGGGCCGCCGGGGAACCGGTCCGCAGCGGCGTGCTCAACGCCGGTGCGGTATTCGAGATGCGGGCCACGGCGACCGCCGAGGAGAGCACCTACGCCGGCATCGTACGACTGGCCCGGGAGGCGGGGGCCGACACCGCGCCCACCGTCCGTCTGGCCGACCGCTACGCCGCGTGGTTCCTCCCACTGACCTTGGCCGTCGCCGCGGCGGCCTACTGGTTCAGTGGTTCGCCCACCCGCGCGGTGGCGGTACTGGTGGTCGCCACGCCCTGTCCGTTGTTGCTGGCCGCGCCGGTCGCGATCGTGTCGGGACTGTCCCGCGCCTCCCGCGTCGGCGTCGTCGTCCGCGGCGGTGGAGCGTTGGAGAACCTCGGCCGCGCCACCACTCTGGTGATGGACAAGACCGGAACCGTCACCGCCGGGCGGCCCGTCGTCACGGAGGTGGCCGCCGCCCCCGGCACCGATCCGACGTGGCTGCTGCGGCTGGCCGCCTCAGTCGATCAGCTCTCGCCGCATGTACTGGCCGCGGCTATCGTCACCGAGGCGCTGGCGCGGGGCCTGCGACTCGAGGTCGCCACCGAGGTTTCCGAACGGGCGGGCCACGGTGTGAGCGGCATGGTCGACGGCCGCCGCGTGCAGGTCGGCAAGCTGCCCGACACCGCGGCCGTTCCGGATTGGGCCCGGCCGGTCATGAATCGCGCACGACTAGACTCCGCCGCGATCGCCTGGATCACCGTCGACGACGACCCGCTCGGGGCCGTGCTGCTGCGGGACCCGTTGCGGCGCCACGCGCCCCGCACGCTGCGGCGGCTGCGTGAGGCGGGACTGAACCGGCTCGTCATGCTGACCGGTGATCGCCCCGAACCCGCGCGGGAGGTCGCCACCGTGCTGGGCCTGGACGAGGTGTACGCGAACCAGAGTCCGGCCGACAAGGTCGAGGCGGTCCGGCGGGAGAGCGACCGGCACGTGACCGTGATGGTCGGCGACGGGATCAACGACGCCCCGGCCCTGGCCGCCGCCACGGTCGGCGTGGCCATGGGCGCGCGCGGATCCACCGCGTCGTCGGAGGCCGCCGACATCGTCCTCACCACCGACCGGCTGGACCGGCTCGCCGATGCCATGGACATCGCGCGCCGCTCGCGGCGCATCGCGGTGCAGAGCGCGACCGTCGGGATGGGACTGTCATTGCTGGCCATGGTCGTCGCGGCCGGCGGATGGCTGCCGCCCGCGGCGGGCGCGCTGCTCCAGGAGGCGATCGACGTCGCCGTGATCCTGAACGCGTTGCGGGCCCTGCGCCCCGGCCCCGCGAGCGGGCGCGCCGTGCCGGTCGACACCGATGAACTGCTACGGCATTTCGCCGCCGAACACGACACCCTGCGCGACACGCTCGCCACATTGCGGGCGGTGGCCGACCGGATCGCGGACCGCCCCGACGCCGAAGCGCTGAAGGCGCTCGAAGCCGCGCACCGCTTCCTGGTCGAGGATCTGCTGCCGCACGAGCGAGCCGAGGAGACGAAGCTCTACCCCGCGCTGGCCGGGCCGCTCGGCGGATCCGAGGCGACGGCGACCATGAGCCGGGCGCACGCCGAGATCCAGCGATTGACCACGAGAATCGGCACGCACCTCGAATTGGCGCGGGCGCGTGATGGTTTCGATCCCGACCAGATCGACGATCTGCTCGCGTGCCTCTACGGGCTGCACGCCGTCCTGCGCCTGCACTTCCTGCAGGAGGAGGAGAACTACTTCGTCCTCGCCGCCGACGAACGGCTGTGACGGTGGCCCCGTGCCCGGGACGCTCGACACGGTCAGGTCATCGACTTGTTCCCGCCCCGCCGGGACCTTCTCCTCTGGAACCCCGACCGGCCCGTGCGCAGGCTGGTGATACGGCAATCGAAGGAGGCGTGCGATGGAATACCGGGTCACCGTGTGCGAGACAGCGCCGCAGGCGGTCCTGCGCATCCCGTTGGAGATCCGGCCGGACCTGTTGAGCGAGGGCATCGTCAGCGGGATGGACCGGCTGAGCGAGGTCGCCGGGAAGGCGGGACTGACCGCGAACGGTGCGCCGACGATCACCTTCCATCGGGAGCTGCCCGCCGAGGACGCCATCGTCGTCGACTTCGGGCTTCCGATCGAAGCGGCCCCCGCGCTCGGACCGAGTTCCGGGGCGGAATTGGTGATCCAGTCGCCGATCCTGGTGGCCCGCACCAGCCATCGCGGCGGCTACGGCGATATCGACGCGGCCTACCGCGCCCTGCGGGAGTGGCTGCGGCAGGCCGGTTATCGTCCGGTCGGACCGCCGACCGAGGCGTACCTCGTGGGGCCGGACGAGGTGAGCGATCCCCGGCTGCTGATCACCGAGATCCGGATCCCGGTGGCGCCCGCCCCGGCCATCACGGTGCACCTGGCCACCACCTTCTCCGACGCGGTGGATCGAACCCGAACAGCGTTGCGAGAGCGTGGATTCGGCGTCGTCACCGAATTCGACGTGCAGGCGTCGCTGCGGGAGCGGACCGGTGAGCACATCGAGGAGTATCTGATCCTCGGCGTCTGCAACCCCCAGCTCGCGGGTCTGGCCTTGGCGACCGATCGGGAGGCCGGGCTGCTGATGCCCTGCACCGTGGTGATCCGCGCCGAGGTTACCGGCGTTCTGGTCGAGGCCGTCGATCCGACCCTCCTGGTCCAGGTCCTGACCCGGCCCGAGTTGGCGTCCTCGGCCGAAGAGATGCGCCGCATGCTCGCCGGGGCGCTGTCGGGACTGGATCAGCCCGCCGCCGCGGCGGGCTGACGGCGATGCCGGGGACCATGGTCCCGACCGACGCGGGTACGAGTCCTCTCACCGAATCTCGCCCGCGCGAGCACGCTCGACACATGGCAAACACGGCCCCCGCAGCACCGTCGGTGGAGCAGGCGCGGCAGTCCGCACCGCTGCGGCGGCTGCTGCTCGGCGCGGACTTCAGCGATATTCTCACCGCGGCAGGCATTTTCGAGGCCCGAGAGGCCCAGCCGTGACCGTTGACGGCTACGTACCGGGAAGTGATCCAGGCGGGTCCGCGCGGGACCGAGCACGCGCTGTCCATGCGTTCCGGGCGGTGATCGAGTCTCGACCGTCGATGCACGGAACACGCGGCGCCCCGAACTAGAATCGGCACCGACCTAGAATCGGGGCAGGCCGTAACGGACAAATCGTGCGCGGATCCCTCACGTACAGGAAGACGATATGACCGTTGAGCCCCCGGACGGCTCCTACTCGGTGCGCGATACCCTCTCCCAGCTCCGGCTGCGGGAATTACTGGTGGAGGTCAAGGACCGCGTCGAGTTGATCATCGATGCCCGCGACCGCATGGACGGTCTGGTCGAGGCCATGCTCGCGGTCACCTCGGGGCTCGATCTCGACCAGACCCTGCGCACCATCGTGCACACCGCCATCAGCCTCGTCGACGCCCGCTACGGGGCCCTGGGCGTGCGCGGGCAGGACCAGCACGGACAGGATCCGCTCGAGCAGTTCATCTACGAGGGCATCGACGAGGCGACCCGCGCCGAGATCGGCGAACTGCCCGAGGGCCGCGGCGTGCTCGGGCTGCTGATCACCCAGCCCAAGACGATCCGGCTGGACAACATCGCCGATCATCCGTCGTCGGTGGGCTTTCCGGCCAACCACCCAGCGATGCGCACCTTCCTCGGCGTACCGGTGCGCATCCGCGACGAGGTCTTCGGCAACCTGTACCTGACCGAGAAGGCCGGCGGGCAGCCGTTCACCGAGGACGACGAGGTGATCGTGCAGGCGCTCGCCGCGGCCGCGGGCACCGCCATCGACAACGCGCGGTTGTACCAATCCAGTCGCAGCCGGCAGGCCTGGATCGAGGCGACGCGCGATATCGCCACCGAATTCCTGGCCGGAACCGATCCAGAGGAAGTCCTCGCGCACGTCGTCGTGCACGCGCGCACCCTGACCGAATCGGCCTGGGCGTTCCTGGCGGTCGACGACGAACCCGACAGCGACCCCGACGCGGTGGCGGGGCTGCGGATCAGCCATTGTTCCGGGCCGGACGGCAAGACCCACAGCGGATTCGCCCGGACGTCGGGGACCGCGGTCGGGCGGGCGTTCCGCCAGGGCCTGCCCCACTGCCCGGACGTCGGCGAGGATATCGGCCTCGACACCGAACTCGACGCCGGTCCGTCGCTGGTCCTGCCGCTCAACGCGCAGGACTCGACCTTCGGCGTGCTGGTCATGGTCCGCCCGGTCGGCGCGCCCCCGTTCTCGGACGAATTGCAGGGGCTGGCAGCGGCATTCACCGGTCAGGCCGCCCTGGCCATCCAGCTGTCGGAAGCGCAGCAGCGGATGCGCGAACTCGATGTGCTCACCGACCGCGACCGCATCGCCCGGGATCTGCACGATCATGTCATCCAGCGACTGTTCGCGGCCGGGCTGAGCCTGCAGGGCACCGTGGCCCGCGCCCGGTCCGCCGAGATCCGGGAACGGATCTCCGACGTCATCAACGATCTCCAGGATGTGGTGCAGGAGATCCGCACCTCCATCTTCGACCTGCACGGCGGCGCCGAGGGCAGCACCCGGCTGCGGCAGCGGATCGAGGACGTCATCCGCAAGCACACCACCGACACCGGACTGCGCACCTCGTTGCGCATCTCCGGACCGCTGTCGGTGGTGGCGGCCGAACTGGCCGATCACGCCGAAGCCGTTGTGCGCGAAGCGGTCTCCAACGCGGTCCGGCACGCGCACGCCGAGACGGTCGCGGTGACCATCGACGTCTCCGACGATCTCACCGTGCTGATCGCCGACGACGGCCGCGGCATACCCGCCGACATCACCCCCAGCGGTCTGCAGAACCTGGCCCGCCGTGCCGAACAGCTGGGCGGCACGTTCACCTTCGGCAGCAACCCCGACGGCGCGGGGACGCTGCTGCGCTGGGCCGTGCCGTTGCCGTGACCGGACCACACGGCGGGTGCGCCGCCGACCCCGCACAGGGTTGACGGCGCGTCCGCCGCGGCCGGATCACTCGCCGCGCACGACGATGATCGGGCAGTCCACCGCGTGCAGCAGAGCATTGCTGGTGGAGCCCAGCAGCATGCCGAGGAACCCGCCGCGACCGTGGCTGCCGACCACCACCAGCTGCGCGTGCTCGGCTTCGTCCACCAGTGACCGAACCGGCCTGTCCTTCACCAGGATTCGCCGGACCGGGACATCGGGGTAGCGCTCGGCGTATCCGGCCATCTCCTCGGCGAAGGTCGCGTGCTCCTGCTCCTGGAGCGTCTCCCAGCCCGCCATCGGCATGTAGGGTCCGCTGACATCGCTCCAGGCGTGTACGGCGGTCAGGCCGGTCTTGCGCAGCGACGCCTCCTGGAACGCCAGCTCGAGCGCGGCGACACTGTTCGCGGTTCCGTCCACACCGACGAGCACCGGCTGCCGGGCCGAGATCGGGTCCGCCGCCGCGGTCGAATGGATCACCGCGACCGGGCAGTGCGCGTGGTGGGTCACCGCGGTGGTGACCGAGCCGAGCAGTCCGCGCCGCAGCGCTCCGAGCCCGCGGCTGCCGAGCACCATCAGGCGGGCGTGCCGTGAGAGCGCGATCAGATGCGTGATGATCGGCTCGGTCGTGACCTCCGACGACATCGGAACGCCTTCGCCGGGCAGCGTCTCCGACGCGATCCGGGTCGCCTCGCCGACTACCCGCTCGCCTTCCGATTCCAGCCACGCCATGTCCTCGGCGCTGAGCGCCACGGTCGGCGACGGCCCGACCGGCGCACAGATCGAGGTGACGATCCGTAACGGGCAACCGTGCCGCGCGGCGTCGAGCGCCGCCCACGCCACGGCCTGGTACGAGACGGCCGATCCGTCCACCGCGACGACGATCGCGGGATTCGGATCCGCCTGCGGGACAGTGTTATCGGTCATGATGATCTCTCCTGTTTCCATGTCCGGTCGCGGGTGCTCAGCTCTCGCCGGACGAGATCGCGGGCTCGAGCGGCCGCACCACGTCGTGCAAGGGCAGCCGGGGTGTGGCCGGTACCGGAACGGCGCTGGTCGCCGCCCAGCCCATGCGAATGATCAGCTGCGGATACCCGAAATCACCCAGCAGATCGTGGCGGATCCTCGACCGCACTCCGGTGATCTCGAGCGGTTCACTCAGCACGCAGGTCGCCAGTCCGCGCACCGTGGCTTCGAGCAGCACCGCGCCGGCCGCCTCGCCGGCGCCCAGCCAGGCGTTCAGGTCGTCGGCGGCGGTGCACACCAGCAGCATGCGCGCCTCCTCGTCGGTGTCACGAACCACCGCCTCGGGCAGGCGCGGGTCGCCGAACGGCCGCACGGTCGGGTCCGAGGACGCGACCGCGTTGCGCGCGGGAACGCCTTGCGGGTCGGCGTGATGCCCGCTCCACCGCGCCAGTTCGGCGCTGTAGGCCGGATCACCGCGGTGCGCGGTCGCCGCGTCGACGAAGGCGCGCAGCAGGCGGGCGTGCTCACCGTTCGTGTCGACTTCGCGGACCTGGACTCCAGATGCCTCCGCACCAGCGGCGGCGATCGCCGACACCTGCGCCGACGGCACCTCCCACGAGGTGAAGCGGCGGCGGTCGCTGCGTCGCTGCGCGATCGCGCGGGCCGCCCGGACCGCCGCCTCGTCGACGGAGCCCGGCCGCAACTCCACCGACGCGAGGTGCCGCGGTTCCGCGGGGTTCGGGAACCGGTGCACAACCGGCTCCCAGCCGAACGCGCGCAACGCGACCTGCAGATGGTGCAGTGCCGCACCACAACTCACGACGAGCTCACGACTGTCGGGATCGGTGTAGGGCAGGCGCCGGCTGTCGTCGGCGTACAGGTGCACCGTGGTGTCCCCGACCCGCCACAGCCACGGCTGGGTGTTGTGCACCGACGGCGCCCGCACCGCCAGCGCCAGGGCGGCGCGGACGGTATCGGGATCGGGGTGTCTCGACATCACTTGTCCTTCCTCGGAATTCGCGTGCTGTTGGCTTCAGCATGGCCCGATCGCGGGCCGCCGGTGACGGCCGAAAGTCACCGTCCCGCGGGTTCTTCGGCCTGGTTTCGCGAGGGCTGACGGACCACCACGACCGGGCACGGCGCGGTGTGCAGCAGCGCGGTGCTCACCGAGCCCAGCAGCATGCCTGTGATCCCGCTGCGGCCGTGGCTGCCGACCACCACCAGTTGGGCCGACTCGGCATGGTGGAGCAATACCCGCGCGGGCGTGTCCCACGCGAGGACGCGGTGCACGGTCACCTCCGGGTAGCGCGTGGCGTACCCGGCCAGCGCCGCTCCCAGCAGCACGTCCTCGGTCCGGTGGATCGACTCCCAGCCCAGCACGGGCGCGTCGAAGCCGGTGGTGTCGTTCCACGCGTGCACCGCGATCAGATCGACCTTGCGCCGCGACGCCTCGGCGAAGCCGAACTCGATGGCCGGTTCGCTGTTCGGCGAGCCGTCGACGCCGACCACCACCGGCTTCGACACCGATTCCGGCTCGGTTTCCGAAACGCCGTGCACGATGGCCACCGGGCAGTGCGACTGCCGCGCCACCACGGAGCTCACCGACCCCAGCACCGCCCGCCGGACCGCGCCGAGACCCCGATTGCCGACCACCAGCACTTGTGCCCGGCGCGAACGCTCGAGCAGGGCCGTGGTGACGTCGTCGAAGATGAGTTCGGTGCTGATGTGCAGGCTTTCGCCCGGCACGGTGTGCCGGGCGATCCGCGCGGCGTCTGCCAGTACCCGCTGCCCCTGCACGCGCAGGTCCCGCAGGTCGCCGGGTTCCAGCTCCATCGCCCCGGGCACGATCGGGTTCGCGTACGAGGTGACGATATGCAGCCGGCACCCCCGCATATCCGCTTCGCCGGCGGCCCAGGCCACCGCCTGATACGAGATCTCGGACCCATCGGTGCCGACCACGACTCCCAGGTCGTCGTCACCGGCGGGTTCGAAAGTCGTTGTGGGGTGGGCGTTGTCTGCCATGGCGTCTCCTGAATCGGCGGTGCCCCGAGCATCCCGCCCGCACCGGATCGGCCACAGAGAACAACGTCACACTCCGGCGGGACGTCCTCCCCCACCGCCCGGGGACCCGGCCGCCACCCGGGACTCGCGCAGGTTCGCGGCCACTTCGGCCTCCCACACCTCGTTGGCCCGGGAGGTGTCGACCTCGAATTCGAAACGCTGCCGCGACCTCGGGTCGACGGCGGCGACATCGGTGTAGAACTGCTCGTACCAGCGGCGCAGCTGGTAGATCGGGCCGTCCTCGTCGCACAGCAGCGGATTCTCGATCTTGGTCTTGTGCTTCCAGATCTCCACGTCCTGCAGGAAGCCCGCGGCGATGCCCTCGGTCATCTTGGCGGCCAGGCGGTCGGCCGCGTCATCGGACAGGCCGAGAGGCTTCTCGAGGCTGATGCCGTACTGCAGGACGAACGAGTCCTGGCTGACCGGGTAGTGGCAGTTGACCAGGACACTGTTCACCTCGAACCCGCCGTAGTTGTTGAGCAACGTGTTGATCATGTACGACGGCCCGAAGTAGGACGCCTGCGAGGTCAGCAGGGTGTCGCCGCCGTACTTGGCGCCGGTCGCCACATCCGGGCGTCCCTTGGTCTGCAGGTACTGCGTGGCGACCTCGCCCTCGAAGACGTTCTTGAAGAAGGTCGGGAAGGCGTAGTGGATGTAGAAGAAGTGCGCCATGTCCACGATGTTGTCGATGATCTCGCGGCAGTGGGAGCCCTCGATGAGGATCGAGCGCCAGGTCCACGGTGTCCACCCGGGATTCATGGTGTCGAGGTTGCCGCCCGCGGGGTCGATGTACGCGCCGGGGGCGTGGGGGATCGTCACCCCCGGCGCGGGCGGATTGCCTTCATGGTCGTGCCACACGAACAGCTGACCGTTGCGTTCCAGGGTGAGCCACGAGCGCGTCCGGGCCAAGGGCGGCACTCGCCGCGCATAGGGGATGTCCTTGCATTTGCCGTCGCCGCCCCAACTCCAGTCGTGGAACGGGCACGCGATGTTGTCGCCCTTGATCTTTCCCGTCGCGAGGTCTCCGCCGAGATGGCGGCAGTAGGCGTCGAGCACCTGCAATTCGCCCGTGCTGTCGGCCCAGACGACAAGCTTGGTCCCGAACGCCTCGACCGGATGCGGTCGAGGGTCACGGAAGGAATCGGCGAGGCCGAGGCAGTGCCATCCCCGGGCATACCGGCTGGGCGCGGAGCCCACGTCGATGTCGCGGACCTTGCCTCCGTAGCCCTGGGGGTTCGCCACCATCACACACTCCTTGCAATTAGAACATGTTTCAGAACAGCGTCAGCTTCGGACACGATCGACCACAGTGACAATGGCCGAAAGTCCCTACTATTCGGTTATTTGCTCCACTAGCCCTCGGCGAAACGGTGCTCGATATTGACGAGAACGTGTTCTACAAATGGCGGTCGGACAGCCGGCCGCCCGACAGTCAGGAGCATTCCGCGAGATGACCCAGGACATCATCGACCGCGTCGCAGCGGTCCTTCCGGCACTGCGCGAACGAGTCCAGGAAACCGAGCGGCTGCGCCGGATCCCGGACCAGTCCATCAAGGATCTCCAGGAGACCGGGTTCTTCACCCTGCTCCAGCCCCGCCGGTGGGGCGGTCTGGCCGCGGACCCGGTCATCTTCTACGACACCGTCCGCACGATCGCGAGCGCCTGCGGTTCCACCGGCTGGGTGGCCGGCATCCTCGGCATCCACAACTGGCATCTGGCGCTGTTCGATCAGCAAGCGCAGCAGGACGTCTGGGGCGAGAACACCGATGCCCGCGTCGCGTCCTCCTACGCGCCCCTGGGCGCGGGCACGAAGGTCGCGGGCGGCTATCTGGTCACCGGGGCGTGGGCGTGGTCGTCCGGCTGTGATCACGCCGACTGGGTGTTCGTCGGAGGCCCGGTCCTCGACAACGGCAAGCCCGTCGACTTCGGCTCGTTCCTCATCCCCCGCGACGACTACCGCATCGAGGATGTCTGGCATGTGGTCGGACTGCGCGGCACCGGATCCAATACCGTGGTCGTCGAGCGGGTCTTCGTCCCCGAACACCGCTTCCTGAGCTTCCGGACCATGGGCGAGCTGAAATCGCCCGGCCTGGAGGTCAATCCGGACCCGGTGTACCGGATGCCCTGGGGCACCATTCATCCCACCACCATCTCCACCCCCATCGTCGGCATGGCCTACGGCGCCTACGCCGCGCACGTCGAGCACCAGGGCACACGAGTGCGCGCGGCGTTCGCGGGCGAACAGGCCAAGGACGATCCGTTCGCCAAGGTGCGCATCGCCGAGGCCGCCAGCGATATCGACGCCGCCTGGCGGCAACTGTCCGGCCACGTGGCCGAGGAATACGCGCACCTCGTCGCGGGCCGCGATATCCCGTTCGCGCTGCGGGCGGCCGCTCGTCGCGACCAGGTGCGGGCCACCGGACGGGCCATCGCGTCCATCGACCGGCTGTTCGAGGCGGCGGGGGCGACGGCGCTGGCCGAAGGCACCGCGCTGCAGCGGTTCTGGCGTGACGCGCACGCCGGGCGGGTCCACGCGGCAAATGACGCCGAGCGCGTCTACGTCATGTACGGCAATCACGCTTTCGGGCTGCCGCCGGGCGACACGATGGTGTAGCCCGGCGGTTCGCGGTCAGACCCGGGCCGCCTCCCGCGCGAGTGCGCGGTCGCGGTGTTCCTCGAAACGCGGAATCTGGTTCTTCGCGAGGTTCTCGAGGAATCCAGCGAGGCGTTCCCGGGCCTGTTCGCCGCGCGGCCCGAAATCGTCGCGGCCGAAGATGTTCCACTGCCGCATGACCGGCTCCAGCACTTCCTCGAGGTGCTGGCGCAGATCGTAGATCCCGTGCTTGGCCATGAGCACGCCGTGCCGACGGAAGTTCGGCATCCCGGCGCCGGGCATCCGGAAATTCTCCACGATCAGGTCGATGGCCTCCATCGCCTGATCGGGAACCAGATCCAGGGCGGCGCCGCACAGGGTGCGGTAGAAGATCATGTGCAGGTTCTCGTCCAGGGCGACGCGCTGCAGCATCCGATCGGCGATCGGGTCGTCGCAGACCGCGGCGGTATTGCGGTGGCTGATCCGGGTCGCCAGCTCCTGGAACGACACGTACGCAACCGAATACAGGAATCCCGCCTGCCCCTGCGCGGTGAGCTGATCGACGGGCGGGGCGAAGCCGTTCGCCATGTGCGCCATCCGGTCGTTCTCGAGCGCGACCGGATCGACGCCACGGGTCACGACGAGATAGTCACGCAGCACGATGCTGTGCCTCGCCTCCTCGGCGGTCCATCGCCCGACCCACGAGCCCCAGGCGCCATCCCGCGAGAAGTTCTCCGCGATTTCCCGGTGATACGAAGGCAGATTGTCCTCGGTGAGCAGATTGGTGATCAGCGCCGCCTTCGCCACCTCGGACAGCTGCGATTGCTCAGGCTCCCAGTCGGTTCCGCCCAGCGACGCGAAGTTCCGGCCTTCGTCCCACGGGATGTAGTCGTGCGGATGCCAGTCCTTGGCCATCGACAGATGCCGGTTCAGCGCCGCCGCGGCATCGGATTCGAGTTCGGTCAGGATCTCCAGCTGAGTCAGATCTCGCGCCAAGGGATTGTCCGCCTTTCATTTCCGGGAACAGGAATGGGAGAGGGTGAAACATGGCCGCCTACCCCGTATGCGGCTGCGCGGCAGACACGCATCGGGGTGACAACCGATAGGGGAAGCGAACTGTGAGCCTTCGGGCTCGCGATTACCCGCCGTCAGCGGTGACGAGCCCCAGATCGCCGTCGTAGCGGCGGTACAGCAGCCGCCCGCGACCGGTGGCCGGATCGACGAAGAACAGGAACGGCCATCCGCTCTCGCAAACCCGCTGCACCGCAGCGACTTCGGTGAGCGTGGGGGCCGGTCGGGGGTTCACGACGAACGGCCCGGCCACATCGCCGTCCACCCGCGGCGGATGGACACTGCGTTGACGCGTGAGCCGGAGCCCCGAGGGACCAGCCCGGTAGACGACGGCGTCCTCGCCGGTCTCGATGTCGGTGAACACGTGGGCGTCGTAGTCCATCCGGTCCATCATCATGGCCGCGTGCGACGGCGAGAGGGTCTGCAGCGAAGCGGATTTGCGGCGCGCGATGACTCCCGGTCCAGGCGCGTCCAACGGTCGATGGTCAGGGTCGGGCCAGGTGCGCGGCCGCCATGCCGTGCGCAGAGCCAGAATCCGGCGTTCCAGCCGCACGACGACCGGCAGGGCGTCTCCCGCGCCATGGGTCAGCGTCTGAACCCGCACCGGGATTCCGTCGACCGACAGGTTCACCTGGGCCAGATAGGGGCCGATATCGCAGTTCGGCCCGGTGATCCGCAGCCGCGCACCGTCTTCCGCCCGCATCCGCCGCAACTGCCGGCCCACCGCCCCGGCGTACCGCTCGCCTTCGAGCACCGGCACCCGGCCTCGGGCGACGACGACCACGTCCGGAAACGCCATCGAGGTCCACGCCTCGGACGCCCGCAGCATCGCACCACCTCCACGTTCTCGGCACACCGGACACATCACGTTCATGCCGAGAGTGCCGGTCCGCGCACAGCGCCGAGAAGGGCCGAAGGTCACCGATGCGCGGACTTTCCGCATGGCCTTCACGGCGTCGGCCAGGGAGCTTGCGTGGATCGGGTCGAGCTACTCCGGCGGGGCGGCGCGGGTGCGGCCGTCGTCGGTGCGGTAGCCGAGGGCGTAGCTCGGGCAGCGGTCGATCACTTCGACGATCTCGTCGACCGAGGCCGCGGATGGATCGATCGACGGGCGGCGGTCGCGGTCGAAGACCGAGGGGAGGCCGTGGACGCACTCCTGGGCGTGGCGGCAGCGGCCCGGCTCCCAGGTGATGGTGACGCCTGGGGCGGAGAACGCGGGCACAAAAAAGCCCGCGCGGTGATGCGCGGGCTTCCTCGTGGTCGACGACTTAGATGGCGCGGACCTGCTGGGCCTGCGGGCCCTTCTGGCCTTCGCCGATTTCGAACTCGACGCGCTGACCCTCATCGAGCGACTTGAACCCGGAGCCGGTAATCGCGGAGTAGTGGACGAAGACATCGGCGCCGCCACCGTCCTGGGCGATGAAGCCGAATCCCTTTTCGCCGTTAAACCACTTCACAGTGCCTTGCGTCATTACTGAATGCGTTCTTTCTGTAGCGAGCCGGGCGATCAGTTCGACAGCCCGTTCTCAGCCTTAAAGAATGCCACCTTTCGGAAATAATCTCTAACAATCGTGCCTGAGCACACACTCAGGCCAGTGCGGTATGCATCTCCCAGATCAGCACCTCGGCAGGCTCGAGCGCGGTCACAATGTGCCCGCCACCTGCGGATATGCGCACCGCATCGCCCTGCGACAGCCGGCCGGAGCCCTCGAAATCCACCGATCCGCGGGCCACGAAGACATGGCCGTACGGCGCGTCGGGGACCTGGATGGCGTGGCCGGGGTCGAGCCTCGCCACATGGAAGGCGGCTCCACTGTTGCCGATCGCGATGGCCGTCCGATCGCGGTCCCGGCGCATCCCGGACGCGACGGTGACCAGACTGTTACCGGTCAACCGGTCGGCGATATCCAATTCCTGATAGCCGGGGGTCACCCCGGGCTCGTCGGGCGGCACCCACATCTGCACGACATGCAGCCGCTCCCGCTCCAGATAGCCCGCACCATTGCGCTCCGAATGCATGATTCCGGCGCCCGCGCTCATCCGCTGCGCCATGCCGGGATGGATCAGACCGGAATTGCCCGCCGAATCCTGGTGCACGACAGTGCCTTCCAGCACCCAGGTCACGATCTCCATATCCCGGTGCTGATGGGTGTCGAACCCCTCACCGGGATCGACGATGTCCTCGTTGTGGATCATGAGCAGGCCGTGCGCGTTCGCCGCCAGATCGAAATTTCCGGTCGCGGGAAACGACTGCCGGGAGTCGAGCCACTCGCTGCGCCACCGCCACCGACCCGCGGCCGGGACCACCCGGACCTCCGATTCACGCACCGCCATCGCTCGCCTCCACCAGCTGATCCCTCCCGCCTCTGTAAGCCGGCCGGGCGGCCGGGCATTCCCGGCCGCGCCACACCTCACACCACACCGAGCCGGTGATCGTCGGCGCGGCCCGGCGCGGGTGCGGCCGCTCAGGCCGGATCGGCTCGCAGCGAGGCCAGGATGTCGGCGGATCGCTCGACGAACAGCAGGTGACCGGCATCGGGCACAAGGTGCAGGCGGGCCCGTGGGAGGGCCGCGGCCAGGCTGGTGGCGTCGGCGGCGGGGACATTGCCGTCGGCTTCGCCGTGCCAGACCTGGACGGGGGCGGTCACCTCGGTCAGGTCGAAGCCCCAGTCGCGGGTGAAGACCAAGCGGATGTCGGCGGCGAAACCGCGGCTGCCCTGTTCGAAGCTGCGGCGGAGGTTGGTGTCGAGTTTGGCGGAGAGCTCCGGGTCGGCCTCGACGCGGTCGCGGTCGACGGGGGCCATCTGTGAGACGAGGCCCGCGACGCCATTGCGGCGGCGGATGACCACCGACATCTCGAGGGCCATGGGGTGGACCAGGAACGGGACGCGGCGCAGGACGTTCAAGCCCTTGCGCCGGCGGAGCGCCACCGGGTCGAGATCCGCGGCGGCGGGCTGTTCGCTGGTCGGGGCGGGGGCGGACACGAGGGCCACGCCGGTGACGCGATCGGGCAGGCGGGCCGCGACGGCGAGGGCGAAAGGGCCGCCGCCGCTCACGCCGATCACGCCGAAACGGTTCAGGCCCAGCCGGTCCGCCAGGGCGGCCACGGTGGCCGCCCAGTCGGCGACCTGCTCCCCCGCCGGTAGCGACGATTCCGCCATGCCGGGGCGGTCGACCGCGATGATGCGGACCCCGGCAGCGGCTCCGGCTTCGTCGAAAGCCTCACCCTCGACATGCGTTCCGGGGACGCCGTGGCAGTACAGCACCGGCATCCCATCCCCCGCACCGTACTCGGCGTAACTCACCCGGCAGTGCGGCAAAGCGATCGTTCGCGACACGGCAGCACTCACGCGGGCCAGCCTAGGCGAAACCGGCCCCCAACAGGTCAAACAACGTTGTTCCACACGGGGGCAGGGCAATTCGGGTCGGACGGACAGCCCGACGTGGCGCCGTCACCGCGGCTCGAGCAGCACCACCGGGATCAACCGTCCGGCCGCGCGCTCCTGATAGAACGCGAAGTCCGGCATCGCCGCCACGAACCGCGGCCACCACCGCTCCCGTTCGTCCGCGGTCGCCACGCGCGCGTGCACCGGCCGCACCGCACCGCCGACCTCGACGACCGTGTCCGGGTGCGCGAGCAGATTGTGGAACCAGGCGGGATGCTCCGGCTCCCCCGCCTTCGACGCCGCGACCGCCAGCACGCCGTCCGCCTCGACGTACATCAGCGGCGAGGTCCGGCGCACGCCGCTGCGCGCGCCGACGTGATCCAGCAGCAGGATGCGGCCGCCCCGCCAGCCGGGCACGCGCCCGCCGATCCGGCCACGCGACCATCGATAGACGCGCACATGCACCGTCGTGGACCGACGACCCAGATAGATACCGCGACGATTCGCGAATCGCGAACCGGCCGAGACCATTCGACCGAACAGCGCCATACCGCCAGTAAACACGACACCGGTCCGTGAGCCCGGCCTCGTACAGACCGCTCTGTTCCGGCCACAGGATTCGAGACACGTCACCAATGCGCCTGCGTCCCACTGAGGCCGCCTGGAGCGACTTTTCCGTTACCGGCGCACATGCGCCTGACCAGTGTCGTTGCCGGATCCGCGAAACGCCGGGACTATCGAAGGGGAGGGCTCAGTGCCGTCGAGATGCGTTGGGGCAGGGCGGCCCGAAGGTGACGAGTGGCGAAACTCAATGAGCGGCCCAGTGTGTCGCTCTTGCGCGGACCGGATGAACCGACCGACAGTGAGAGGGTCGCCGCCTGATGAGCGAATACACGGCAAACGCCGTGTTGGTGCCGAACCGCACCGGCTCGCACGCGCCCGACACCGAGCCCCGGCAGAGGAATCGGCACGGAAGGATCGAAGGCGATGACCGATATGACCATCGACGCGGCGGTCGGCCGCACCCCGTTCGCGCGACCCACGGTGGCCGTGGCAGCCACACCGGCCCCGACCATACCGGCCCGGGCCGCGGCGGCGCGGCCGTCGACGGTGTGGGAGAAGGCCAAGACCGCACTGGTCACCCGGACGCTCGGACACCGCCAACTGGTCACCGCCCCGCGCCTGGTGATTCCCTTCGGCGACAACGGTCTCGCCTTCCGCGTCTCGTCGTTCGCCGCCGAAGCCGAGCAACTCGCCCTCGACCCCCGCGTCCTGGTCCAGCCCGGGGACTGGCGCGGCAACCCGGCCGTCGGCAGCCGTCAGCTCATGGGCCACGCCAACCTGGTCGCCCAGGGCGACCTGCTAACCCAGGTAGAAGCGGCGATCGACGCCAAGTACGGCTGGCGCACCTCACTGGCCAAGGCCGCCCACCGCCTCGCCAACGGCTCCGCCCCCTACGGGAATATCGTCGTCCTGGTCACCGTCTTCGAACCCGGCCCGCTCGCGCTTCCGCCGGTCGGCTGACCGCGCCGGCCGACGCCGCACCCGACGTCTCGTCGCGAAACCACCCTGCGCCGCGCCCAATCTGGCGGCGTGGGTATTCGCGCGTCCCACACCGCCTCACGTCGCGCCGATCTCGCGGCATGGCGCACCGCGCGCCCAGCTGCGGTTCGCGACATCGCCGGCAGCGCGGCGCCCATGTCCGCCGCACCACGGACGACCCCTCCGCGTGGCTAGCCTTGCGGCGCGGCCGGTTTCGTCGCCACCCAGTGGGTGACCGGGAGTTGGGGGCGCCAGGCGGTGAAGCCGCCGAGGGGTTCGGCGCGGTAGATCTGGAAGCGGCGCAGTGTGCCTCCGTGCTCGTCGGCCAGGCGCAGCAGCAGGCTGTCGGATTCGGCGGTGACGGCGCTCGCGACCAGACGCCCACCGGGACGCAGGCGCGACCAGCAGGCGTCGAACATTCCGTCCTGCGTCAGGCCGCCACCGACGAAGATCGCGTCGGGGGCCGGGAGATCGGCGAAGGCGTCGGGGGCCGGGCCGTGGACATCGATGCCGGGGACGCCGAGGGTGGCCGCGTTGGCGGCGATCTGCTTGCGGCGGCTCTCGACTCGTTCGAACGTGACCGCCCGGCAGGACGGGTGGGTGCGGCACCATTCGATCGCGATGGTCCCGGATCCGCCGCCGACATCCCACAGCAGTTCGCCGGGCGCGGGGGCCAGCGCCGACAGGGTGAGGGCCCGCACCTCCGACTTGGTGAGCTGGCCGTCGCCGTCGTAGACCTCGTCGGGGAGGCCGGGCACACGGGTCAGCCGCGGTGCCGACGGATCGGCCACGCAGCCGATCGCGATGATGTTCAACGCATCACCCAGGGGGTGATCCCAGCGCGCGGCGGTACCGGTCACCAGGCGTTCGGCGGGGCCGCCGAGCTGTTCCAGGACCGTGAGAGCCGATTCGCCGAATCCATTGCGTGCCAGCAGCTCCGCTACCGCGGCCGGAGTGTGCTCGTCGGAGCTCAGGACGAGAATCCGGCGGCCGGAGGACAATTCCGGGAGCACGGTCTCCACGCGCCGGCCGACCGCGCTGACGACCGGTGTCGCATCCAGCGCCCAGCCCAGACGGGCGCACGCCAGCGACACCGACGACGGCTGCGGCAGCACGCGCAGCGCTTGGGCGCCAACCAGTTTCGTCAGGGTCACGCCGATGCCGAAGAACATCGGGTCGCCGCTGGCGAGGACACCCAGCTTGCGGTCGGCGTACTCGCGGAGCAGTCCCGGGAGGGCGGGCACCAGCGGCGAGGGCCACGCCACCCGCTCCGCGCCCGTCTCGCCCTCCGGGATCAGCGCCAATTGCCGTGTGGAGCCGAGCAGGACGTCGCAGGCGGCGACCTCGCGCCGCGCCGGACCGCCCAGACCGTCCCAGCCGTCGGCCCCGATCCCGATCACGGCGATCGGGACCGACGGCGCGGGAAGCTCGGTCATCGGCGGGCCCGCCGCCACACCGCGTAGGGCGTGAAGCGCATGGCGATGAACAGCAGCCGAATGCGGCGCGGCACATCGACAGTGCGGGCGCGCCGGTACAGGCTCGCCACCACCGCGTCGGCCACCTGGTCCGGGGTGCTCGACATGATGGCGGGCTTCATGCCCGCGGTCATGCGGCCGATGACGAAGCCGGACCGCACCGTCAGCAGGTGCACACCGCTGCCCTCGAGGGCCATCTGCAGGCCGCCGGCGAAGCCGTCCAGGCCCGCCTTGGCCGATCCGTACACGTAGTTGGCGCGCCGCACCCGCACGCCGGCGATGGAGCTGAACACCACGATCTGCCCGTCACCCTGCTCGCGCAGCAGGTTCGCCAGACTGGTCAGCACGCTGACCTGCGCCACGAAATCGGTCTGCACGATCGCGACCGCGTGTTCGGGGTCCTGTTCGGCCAGTGCCTGATCCCCGAGGATTCCGAAGGCCACCACCGCGACACCGATGCGCCCGTGCTCGGCGATGATCTTCTCCAGCAGCGGCTGGTGCGAGGCCATGTCGTCGGCGTCGAACTCGACGCAGTGCACCGCCGCGGCCTCCGCGATCAGCAGCTCCTTGGTCTGCGCCTGTAACCGGTCGGCGCCGCGCGCCGCGAGAATGACCTCCCGGCCCGGCGACAGCCGGCGCGCCACTTCCAGCCCGATCTCACTGCGCCCGCCCAGCACCAGTACGACGCCCTTGTCGACGTCCCGCGATCCGAAACCCATGGCCCACAGTGTGCCACCCGGGCACCGCCGCCCGGTGCGCCCGACGGCGGATTGCTAGCGTCGAATCATGACCAGCACCGCCGCACGCCCCGAACTGTCCCCCGCCGCCGCCGACTTCGTCACCGAGCGTCACCTGGCCACCCTGTCCACGCTGCGCGCCGACGGCACCCCGCACGTCGTCGCCGTCGGATTCACCTGGGATCCGGAGGCCGGGATCGCCCGCATCATCACCAATGACGGCTCGGTGAAGGTCAACAATGTGCGCCGCTCCGGGTACGCGGCGGTGAGCCAGGTCGACGGGCCGCGCTGGATCACCCTCGAGGGACCGGCCACCGTGCTCGACGACCCGGCCGCGGTGGCCGACGCCGTCGACCGCTATGCCGGCCGCTACCGCCAGCCCCGCGAGAACCCCACTCGCGTCGTCATCGCCATCGAAGTCCGGCGCGTCCTCGCCAGCAGCGTCTTCAAGCCGGGTGCTCCCGCCCTGGACCACTGATCCCAGCAACCCAGCCGAGGTCGGGTTGCCGTTACCAGCAGCGAGCGTAGATCCCCCGACGCGCACCGAATCGGCATGCCGCGATCGGTGCGCAGGGGAATCACGTTGCCGACGTGGCGCTTTATAGCTGGGTCAGGCCGTGGGGACGCTTGTTCATCGACTCGCAGCCGTCCGCGGTGACGATGACGATGTCCTCGATGCGAGCGCCCCACTGGCCGGGGAAGTAGATGCCCGGCTCGATGCTGAACGCCATGCCCTCCCGCAGGACCAGGTCGTTGCCCGCCACGATGTAGGGCTCCTCGTGCACCGACAGGCCGATGCCGTGGCCGGTGCGGTGCACGAAGTAGTCGGCCAGCTCGGCCGCGGCCAGCACGTCGCGGGCGGCGGCGTCGATGGATTCGGCGGTGACGCCCGGGCGGACGGCCGCCACCGCGGCGGCCTGGGCGCGTTCCAGTTCCGCGAACTGGGCCGCCACCTCCTCGCTCGGCTCGCCGAGGATGTAGGTGCGGGTGGAGTCGGAGAAGTAGCCGGGCTCGACCGGGCCGCCGATATCGATGACCACCACGTCACCGGGCTCGATCACACGGTTTGACACCATGTGGTGCGGGTCCGCGCCGTGCGGGCCGCTGCCGACGATGACGAAGTCGGCCTCGGTGTGGCCCTCCTCGACGATGGCGGCGGCGATATCCGCGCCCACCTCGGCCTCGGTGCGGCCGGGGCGCAGGAACTCACCCATGCGGGCGTGCACCCGGTCGATGGCCGCGCCCGCGCGCCGCAGGGCCTCGGTCTCGCTGGGGTCCTTGCGCATTCGCAGCTCGCGCAGCAGCGGGGTGGCCGAAACCGGTAGCGAGCCAAACTGATCGGCGATGGGCAGCAGGTGCAGGGCGGGCATCACATCGGTGACCGCCACGCGCGCACCGGCATTGAGCACGCTCTTGACGATGCGGTACGGATCGACCCCGTCGACCCAGTCCACGATCTGCAACCCCAGCTCCCCGGCCGCCGACCCCTTCAGCGAGGCCAACTCCAGCTTCGGGATCACCACCGAGGGCGTCTCCCCGCTGGCCGGGATCACCAGGCAGGTCAGCCGCTCGAACGACTGCGCCCGCGACCCCATGAGAAACCGCAGGTCAGGCCCGGGAGTGATGAGCAGCGCGTCCAGATGCGCATCCCTGGCCAATCGCGCGGCGCGCTCCAACCGCGCCCCATAGACCTCCGCCGCGAACCGTGACTCGTCATGAGAGCTCATGCCATCCGACGCTACTCCCCCACCCCGCCACCCTCCAGCCACCACCGAACTTCGCACCCCCACCACCGGGTACCCCCACCACCGCATCACCCGACCACCCTGCCGCCGAGCACCTTTCGATCCACGAACGCCTCCTGTGGTGCGCCGCATCGCACCGTGGCATCCCGCGCACGCCGCCGCCCCGCTACCGGTCCGCGCCCTGAGCACACCCGCCGCGGGCCCCACGACGTCCTGCCACTACCGCGGGCCTGGTGGAACGACGCAGATGCTCGGTGGAACGACACAGCCGCTCGATGCCAAAGCCCTGTAAATGGTCGATCGGCACCTGGCCACCGGTAGAGTGTTCCGTCCCGCAGATCCGAGCGCCGAGCCGTCTCGCCCCGCCGCGGCCACGGTCAGCGCATCGAATTCGATGGGCCCGGGCGCGAATCCGAGAGTCCGACTCCCCGTGCCGTCATCGGCCCCGCCGTCGGACGCGAACGGTAGGGTCGTGCGCTATGAGCAACCCTGCCGCCGGTCCGCTGTTGCTGCTCGATGGGGCCAGTCTGTGGTTCCGGGCGTTCTACGCGATCCCGGAGAAGATCACCGCGCCCGACGGGCGACCGGTGAACGCGCTGCGCGGGTTCACCGACATGATCGCCGCGCTGGTCAAGCAGCACGCGCCGAGCCGGCTGGTGGTGTGCCTGGACCTGGATTGGCGCCCGCGGTTCCGGGTGGACCTGCTGCCGTCGTACAAGGCGCACCGGGTGGCCGTGGACGCGGGCGAGCCGGTCGCGGGGGTGATCGCGGAGGAGGTTCCCGACACCCTGACCCCGCAGGTCGACATGATCATGGAGCTGCTCGAGGCGGCGGGCATCGCGACCGCGGGCGCGGCGGGTCTCGAGGCCGATGACGTCATCGGGACGCTGGCCACCCGAGAGGGCGCCGACGAGGTGATCGTCGTGAGCGGCGATCGCGATCTGCTGCAACTGGTCCGCGATACACCGGCGCCACCGGTGCGGGTGTTCTACGTCGGGCGCGGGCTGGCGAAGGCCGAGCTGTGGGGTCCGGCCGAGGTGTCGGCCAAATACGGTGTGCCCCAGGACATCGCGGGCCCCGCGTACGCCGATATGGCGACGCTGCGCGGCGATGCCTCCGACGGCCTGCCGGGTGTGGCCGGAATCGGTGACAAGTCCGCCGCTCAGCTGATCACCAAGTTCGGCTCGGTGGAGGCGCTGCGCGAGGCGGCCGCCGACCCGGACTCCGGTCTCGCCAAGGGCGTGCGCGCGAAACTCGTTGCCGCCGACGACTATCTGAAGGCCGCGGCCCCGGTGGTGCGGGTCGTCCGCGACGCCACCGTCGAATACTCCGGCCCCGACCTGCTGCCCCGCACCCCGGCCGACCCGGAACGACTGGCCGCGCTGGCCGCCGCCTACAACGCGGAGAGCCCGGTCAAACGCCTGCTCACCGCCATGGCCAAGCGCGCCGCGTCCTGACCGAACGCGTCCGTCGCGTCGACTGCGAGCCGACCGCTGTCAGCGGCGAATGGGTCCCACAGGCCACGTTTCGGGCTTGCCGTCGAGGTCGGTGATGGCGGCTTCGGTGAAGTAGCCGTCCTGCACCTTGCGCAGCGTCACGTGGGTCGCGCCGCTGGCTGTGCGCCCGGCCGCGCAGCTGGGCTCGCACACCCGCCGGTATTCGGTGCCGTCGCCCTCGGCGGTGTCGGGACCCCAACTGCTCCAGGTGATGTCGCGGACGCTGAGCCCGCCGTCACCGCAGGCCAGCAGCATGCTCGCGGGTTTCTCCACGGCTTTGTTCGCGACACAGTCGTTCACCACGGGAGCTTCCATCCGCGACGCGGCGAAGGACGCGACGACCGACGACGGCGCGGGCCCGGCCGACGACGCCTGCCCCGCGCAGGAGGTGGTGACAAGTGCCGCGCCGGCGACCGCCAGTGTGGTGCCGGCCAGTCCGATGGCCCGAACGAACGAATTCACATCGCCCCCCGATCACGATCAACCGAAAGAATTTCGGCCCACCTTACTCGCAACGAGCATCCAGACAACCCCTGGCAAACAGAAGGGCCCGGCCGCGATCCCAATCGCGCCCGGGCCCAACATCTTTGCCTCGAAAATCAGTTCGGGCGGCCGACCTCGTAGGTGCCGTCGTCCTTGGTGATCTTGATGGTGACCTTCTTGCTCTCGCCACCCACCTTGAGCGTGCAGTCGAAGGTCTTGTCGACCTCGACCTTCTGCCCCGACGGGCACTTCACGTCCTGCACGTCGTCGATGCCGTAGGTGTCCTTGAGAACCTTCTGCACCCCGGACTGCACGGCGCTGTTGTCGAGCTGGTCCTTGCTCAGCAGCCAGGCCAGACCGCCGCCGACCGCGGCCAGCACCACGACGATCGCGACCACCACGCCGATGATCACACCGGTCTTCTTCTTGCCCGCGGGCGCCTGCTGACCGGGCTGCGGCCACTGCTGCCCGGCCTGCTGGTTCCAGTCCTGCTGGCCCGGCTGACCCTGCTGCGGCCACTGGGGCTGCGACTGCCCCCACTGCTGATCGCCCTGCGGCTGCTGCCACTGCGGCTGGCTCTGCCCCCACTGCTGGGCCGGCTGCTGCGGCTGCGACTGCCCCCAGGGCTGGGCGGGCTGCTGCGGCTGGGACTGGCCCCACGGCTGCTGGCCGGGCTGCTGCTGCGACGGATCGCCCCACTGCGCGGTCGGCTGGGCGGGCTGCTGACCGCCCCACTGCTGAGTCGGCCCGGCGCCGGGCGCGGGCTGCTGTCCGCTCCACTGCAGGGTCGGATCGTTGTTGCCCCCCGCCGGGGCGTCATTCGGTCCGTACGGGCCGCTCATCTGCTTGCCTCCAATAGCAATCCGTTGTACTCACGCTAGCCCCCCGAGCGGGAACACGCGCATGCTCCCGCTGCGGTCGGTACATCCAAGAATCAAAGCACAGTCGTATCTACTACGCCGCGTCCACGGCTACGACACCCCGGCGGATGGCGCGCACCGCCTTGCTGGCCGTGGCCGCCACCTCGACGTCGTCGGCGGTGTTGTGAATCTGGTCGAGCAGGTCGATGACCTGACGGCACCAGCGCACGAAATCGCCCGCGGAGAGCGGGTTTCCGCGATCACCGCTGGCGAGCAGGGCGTCGGCGAGGTCGTCGCCGCGCGCCCAGGTGTAGACGCCCGTGACGAAACCGAGGTCGGGTTCACGGGTGGGCTGCACCCGGTGCCGGGACTCGTCGGAGCGCAGCTGCGACCACACCCCGATGGTGGCGTCCACGGCCCGCCGGATGGGCGCGGTGGGCCCGGACGCCCCCAGGTAGCCGCCCTCCTGCCGGGACTCGTACACCAGGATCGACACCACCGCGGCCAGCTCGGCCGGGCCGAGCCCGCGCCACAGCCCCTGCCGAAGGCTTTCCGCGACAACCAGATCCGCCTCGGCGTAGATCCGGGCCAGCCGCCGCCCGTCCTGGGTGACCTCGCCGTTCTCGACGTAGCCGCGTTCCTCGAGCAGCCCGAGGATGCGGTCGAAGGTGCGCGCCAGGGAGTTGGTGGTGGCCGCCACCTGCTGGCGTAGATGCTCGGTCTCGCGTTCGAGGCGGTTGTAGCGTTCCCCGATGCGCGCCAACTGCTCTCGATCCGGCCGCGAGTGTGCCGGGTGGTTGCGCAGGGCGCGCCGCAGGGTCTGCAGGTCGCGGTCGTCGGCGGCCTTGGACTTGCCGGCGGTGCGGGGGCGGCGCGGCATGGTGATGCCGGTGCTGCGCAGCGCCGAGGCCAGATCGCGGCGGACCCGCGCGGTGCGGTGGTCCACGTGCTTGGGCAGCCGCAGCCGGCCCAGCGATTCGGCCGGGGTCGGGAAGTCGGCGGCCGAGACGCGACCGGCCCACTTGTCCTCGGTGAGCACCAGCGGACGCGGATCCCCCGGTGTCGCGTCGGGTTCCAGGATCACCGCCAGCCCCTGCCGGCGGCCCGACGGAATCGCCACCACGTCGCCGCGCCGCAGCGCGGTCAGCGACGACACCGCGGCCTGCCGCCGGTCGGTGCGGCCCTGCCGTTCCAGGTTCCGTTCCCGGTCCCGGATGCGTTCGCGCAGCTGGATGTACTCGAAGAAGCTCTCGTCACCGAGCTGCGAGCGCAGCTTGCGCAGCTGGGCCTCGTTGCGTTCGATGCCCCGCACCAGGCCCACGACCGACCGGTCCGCCTGGAACTGGGCGAAGGAACGCTCCAGCAGCGCACGCGATTCCACCGCGCCCATGCGATCGACCAGATTGATCGACATGTTGTAGCCCGGCCGGAACGACGACCGCAGCGGATAGGTCCGCGTCGAGGCCAGACCCGCGACCGCGCTGGTGTCGACCTCGGGCTGCCACAGCACCACCGCGTGACCCTCGACGTCGATGCCGCGTCGCCCGGCGCGCCCGGTGAGCTGCGTGTACTCCCCCGGCGTCAGTTCGGCGTGGCTCTCGCCGTTGAACTTGACGAGCCGTTCCAGGACCACCGTGCGCGCGGGCATGTTGATGCCCAGTGCCAGTGTCTCCGTGGCGAATACCGCGCGCACCAGTCCGCGCACGAACAGGTCCTCGACGGTGTGCCGGAAGGCGGGCAGCATGCCCGCGTGGTGCGCGGCGAAGCCGCGGTGCAGCGCCTCGCGCCACTCCCAGTAGCCGAGCACCTCGAGGTCGCTCTTGGGCAGATCCCCGGTGTGCTTCTCGATGATCTCGTCGATCACCGCGCGGTCGTCCTCGCGGGAGAGGTCCAGGCGCGAGCGCACGCACTGGGCCAGCGCCCCATCGCATCCCGCGCGGCTGAAGATGAAGGTGATGGCGGGCAGCAGCCCCTCGTCGTCGAGCCGGGAGATCACCTCGGGGCGCGGCATGGGCCGGAACGAGCGCCGCGGCCCGCCGCGCCCGCGCCCGGGCACGCCCCAATTGTCCATCCGGTCAACGGCTTCGCGGTGCTTGATGTAGCGCTGCAGATCCTGGTCGACGACGACCTTGGCGTCGCTGGACTTGGGATCGAACAGGTCGAACATGCGCTTGCCGACCATGACGTGCTGCCACAGCGGCACCGGCCGGGTCTCGTCGACGATGACCGCGGTGTCGCCGCGCACCGTCTCCATCCACGCGCCGAACTCCTCGGCGTTGGAGACCGTGGCGGACAGGCTGACCAGGCGCACCTCGGGCGGCAGGTGCAGGATGACCTCTTCCCACACCGCGCCGCGGAAGCGGTCGGCCAGGTAGTGCACCTCGTCCATGACGACGTACGAAAGCCCGCGCAGCGCATCCGATCCCGCGTAGAGCATGTTGCGCAGCACCTCGGTGGTCATCACCACCACCGAGGCGTCCGGATTGATGGACTGGTCACCGGTCAGCAAACCGACCTCGTCGCGCCCGTAGCGGGCGGTGAGATCGGCGAACTTCTGGTTCGACAGCGCCTTGATGGGCGTCGTGTAGAAGCATTTGCCGCCCGAGGCCAGGGCCAGGTGTACCGCGAACTCGCCGACCACCGTCTTGCCGGCGCCGGTGGGCGCGCAGACGAGCACGCTGTGCCCGCCCTCGAGCGCCGCACACGACTGCCGCTGGAACGGATCGAGCTCGAATGTCAGTTCGGCGGTGAATGCCGCCAGTTCGCCAGTAAGCGACCTTGATGTCACGCGTCAGAGGGTATCGGAGTAATCCGACACGACTCCCGTGGTTTTCTCCACCGGTGTGGCGCTGACCGGCTCGGCGCCGGGCACCGGGGTCGCGGCGTCCACCCCGCCGGGCGCGGTATCGAGCGGGGAGGCCTCGTCGTCGGCCAGCTTGTCCCAGGCCTGCGCGTTGCGGGCCTTGCGCTTGTCGTTGATCCGCGCGACCTGCACCGCGATCTCGAACAGCAGGGTCAGCGCGAACGCCAGCGCCAGCATGGAGATCGGATCCTGCGGGGTCACGATGGCCGCGAACACGAACAATCCGAAGATCAGCCCGCGCCGCCACTTGGTGAGCCGTTCGTAGGTCAGCACCCCGAGGAAGTTCAAACCCACGATGAGCAAAGGCGTTTCGAAGCTGACGCCGAAGATCACCAGCAGCTTGATGATGAAGCTGAAGTACTGCGCACCCGAGAGCGCCGTGATCTGGACATTGTTGCCGATGGTCATCAGGAAGCTGAGCGCGTGCGCGACCACCCAGTAGGCCAGCACCGCGCCCGCGACGAACAGCGACGCGCCCGCCGCCACGAACGCGATCGCGTACTTGCGTTCCTTCGCGTACAGGCCCGGGGTGATGAACGCCCACAGCTGGTACAGCCAGAACGGGCTGGCCACCACCACACCCGCGGTGGTGCCGACCTTCAAGCGCAGCGTGAACTGCTCGAACGGGGCGGTCGCCAGCAATCGGCAGGCGCCGTCGGTGCTGAGATTGGCCCGCGAGGAGGCCGGGAGCGCACAGTAGGGGCCGCGCAGGATCTCACCGAGGCTCTCGATCCCGAACAGGGTGTGCGAGTACCAGAAGAACCCGAACAGGGTGCCGATCGCCACCCACGCCAGCGCGATGAGCAGGCGTTTGCGGAGCTCCGAGAGGTGCTCCACCAGGGACATGGTGCCGTCGGGGTTCGTACGGCGCTTGCTGCGCCGCGGATCGAACGGGATGCGAATACGCATGTGAGTGTGACTGCCTCCGCCTTACGGCCACAGAAGACGTGGGCGCGGGTGCGCCCCCGGACCCGGACAACACCACATCCGGGATGAGCCCACGCTCATCCCGGATGATGGCCGATTCAGGCCTTCTGCTGGTCGTTCGGCTGTGCCGCGGGCTGCTGCACCGGCTGGGCGGGCGGCAGCTGCGCCGGCGGCTGCACCGGCTGGGCCTGGGCCTCGGGAGCGGCCTCGCCCGTCTTGCCCTCGTTCTGCATCTGGCTGACCTCGGTCTTGAAGATGCGCATCGAGCGACCCAGGCTGCGGGCCGCGTCCGGCATGCGCTTCGAGCCGAAGAACAGCAAGAAGATCAGCACAACGATCAGCAAGTGCCACGGGCTGATGGCGCCTGTCATTCCATTACCTCCAAAGACTTGGTGAGTCCGATGCTACCGGACCCGCATACCGCGAACCTCGTTGTCAACCCTCGTTCGCCGCGTCGTCACGCGCGGCGCCCTCGAGTTGTGCCAGCAATTCCGCTCCCGACCAGGTGCGCCGGTCGCCGTTCTCCGCGGCTGTCACGAGTTCTATCAGCTTCTGGTTCACCGGCGTGGGTATTCCTACCATGGCACCGAGGCTGACGATTTCTCCGCACAGCCAAGGGATTTCGGTGGCGCGCCCGGCGGCCAGGTCGTCGGCCATGGACGAGCGGGCCACCGGATCGATGGCCAGCACACGTCCGGCAACTCGACGGAAGACGCCGTCGGGCGCGGTCAGCAGACGCGCCATCAGCTCCGGCGGCAACGGGGTGAGCCGGGCCGGGCGGATCCGCGCGGCCGCCATGGCGGCCAGCGCCTCGCGCTGGGCCAGGGCCAGGCAGCGCCGGTAATCGCGGGACCCGAGCTCCTCGCGCAGCGGGCGGCCCGACAGCGCGTTGATCGGGTTGTTCAGGTTGAGCAGCAGCTTGGCCCATTGGATGGACAGCAGGTCGGCATGACGTTTGAAGCCCAGACCCGACCGGGCGAAGACGCCGGTGAACCGGTTCAGCACCGCATCGTCGGCGAGGTCGACGGTGCCCGCGGTGCCGCGGTGGAAGCGCCCCTCGTCACGGTGGACCACGTTGAACATCACCATGCCGGGCAGCACCACGCAGGTGGGCAGGATCTCACGGATCACCGCGTCGTTGCCGATGCCGTTCTGCAGGCTGAGCACCACGGTGCCGGGCGCGAGCACCCCGGCCAGCTCGGCGGCGGCGGTCGCGGTGCCCGCGGACTTGACGGTGATCAGCACCAGATCGGCCTCATCGGTGGGCTCGGTGGCCGTCCGGAACGCGGTCGGCTCGACGGTGACGTTCTTGCCGTCGAGGTCGGTGAGCCGCAGGCCGTGCGCGTTCAGCTCGTCGAGGATGCGCGGACGGCCCACGAAGGTCACCTCCGCGCCCGCCGCGGCCAGCCGCCCGCCCACATAACACCCGATGCTGCCCGCGCCGAGCACCGTCACCCGGAAACTCAAGCGGGACCGACCTCCTCGAGCCCGGCGAGATCCCCGAGCCCGGTGTCGTCGAGTCCGGCGTAGGCGGCCAGCGCCGAACCGGACCGATCCCGCACCGCGGTCACCAGTTCGGCGGGGCCGAGCACGGTGACGCCCGCGCCGAAGCCGAGCAGCAGCCGCGCCATCCAGTCCAGGGTAGCGAAGCGCATGGTGGCCTCGAGGCTGCCGTCGGGGTGAGTGGTGACCTTGTGCATCGGGTACTGCTCGAGCACCCACGCGTAATCGGGGCGAATCAGCAAGCGCGCCAGCGGGACCGCGGGATCGTCGACGAACAGGTCCAGCGCCGCGGACTCGTCGAGGGCGGCCTCGGCGGGCGGGCGCGCGGGCTCGTCGAGTTCGGTGGCCTCCTCGATCCGGTCGAGGCGGAACAGGCGCACGCCCTCGGCTTGCCGGCACCACGCCTGCAGGTAGCTGTTGTTGTCCACCAGCACGATTCGGATCGGGTCCACGACGCGTTCGGACACCACATCGCGACTGGCCGAGTAGTAGACCAGGCGCAGCGCGTGGTCGTGCTCGACGGCGGACCGGACGGTCGCCACCGCGGGCGCCTCCACCGGCGCGGGCAGCGCAGGACCCGCGAATTCCCGTCCGGAGATGGCCGATTCGATCTTCGCCGTGGCCGAGTGCGCGGCGCTCGGATCCACCATGCCGGGCAGATCCGCGATCGAGCGCAGGGCCACCAGCAGCGCGGTCGCCTCCAGGGAGGTCAGCCGCAGCGGGCGATCGATGCCCGCGCTGAAGGTGACCTCGATGCTCTCCTCGGAGAACGACAGGTCGATCAGGTCACCGGGCCCGTAACCGGGCAGGCCGCACATCCACAGCTGGTTCAGGTCGGTCATCAGCTGCTTGGTGGTGACGCCGAGTTCGGCCGCCGCCTCCGCCGCGCCGATGCCCGGGTTGGCCTGGAAGTACGGAATCATATTGAGCAGCCGGGCCAGCCGGGTCGACAGGCGGCTGCTCGCCGCCGCGCTGCCCCGCCGGTCCTTCGCGCCCTCCGACGCCCGGGCTCCGTCACCCTTACGGGCATTGTCGATCACGCTGTCTCCCCGGCGTTTCCGCGACGCGTCCGCACTCACGCCGTCACCTCCGTCCGCTCCAGCACCGACTTCAGGCGCGCGATCACGTTGTCGCGCAGGTCCTCCGGCGCGAGCACCAGCGCGTCCGCGCCGAGTCCGGTGATGAGCCGGGCCAGCCAGTCGCGGGACCGGATCGGCACCTCCACGATCGAGCCGGGCCGCCCGCCCAGCACCCGGTCCTCCATGACCGGTCCGAGGCGGCGGATCTCCTGGCCCCGCCCCTCCGCCACCCATACCGTGGCCGATCCGGTGATCGGCGACTGCGCGGTGACCTCGGCGACCACGGCGCGCAGGTCCAGGTCCTCGGGCTTGTGCACGGCATTGGCCGGGCCGTATTCGATGACGTCCTCGTCGATGCGGGAGATGCGGAACACCCGTTGCGCGTCGCGCACATTGTCGTGCGCGACCAGGTACCAGCGGCCGTGGTGGGTCACCACACCCCAGGGCTGGACATCGCGTTCGACCGGATCCCCGTGCGACTGCCGGTGTTTGAACCGCACCGACCGTCCGGCATCGATCGCGGCGAGCAGCTTGCCCAGCACCGGCTCCGAGCCGCGTGTCCGCGCCGGCACCGCGGGCACCGCCGACACCCCGGCGTCGGGCTCCACGTGAATACCGGCCGCGCGCAGCTTGAGCAGGCCGCCCTCGGCGGCCGCCGCCAGCTCCGGCGACTCCCACAACTGCACGGCCACCGCGACCGCGGCCGCTTCCTCGCTGGTCAGATCGATGTCCGGGAGCTCATAGGCATCCCGGTTGATGCGGTAGCCCTCGACACTCGACAACCGGCTCACCGGCCCGATCTCGAGGGGTATGCCCAGATCGCGCAGCTCGTTCTTGTCGCGCTCGAACATCCGGCTGAAGGCCTCGTCGCTCGCGGACTCCTCGTACCCGGCGACCGACTCCCGAATCCGCTCCGCGGTCAGGAACTGCCGGGTGGACAGCAGCGCGATAACCAGATTCATCAACCGCTCGACCTTGGATATCGCCACCCCGTAGAGAGTAATGGGAGTGTCGCCGAGTCGGCGCATGGGCGGTCGCGTTTTTCCCCTAACCCGCCCCATAACGCGCGGAACGGGCCGCGAACCGAGTGATTCGCGGCCCGTTGCCGGACGAGTTCCCCGGGATCCGGGGGTTCGGGGCGAAGCCCGGCCTCGGGGAGACGGAGGCCCGAGTCCCGAGAGCTGGGCCGTTCCCTACATGGAGGCGATGAGCCGGTCCACGCGCTCGTCGACCGAGCGGAACGGGTCCTTGCAGAGCACCGTCCGTTGCGCCTGGTCATTGAGCTTGAGGTGGACCCAGTCGACGGTGAAGTCGCGGCCCGCCTCCTGCGCGGCGGTGATGAAATCGCCGCGCAGTTTGGCCCGGGTGGTCTGCGGCGGCGTGGTGACCGCCGCGTCGACCGCGTCGTCCTCGGTGATCCGCTTGGCCAGACCCTTGCGGGCGAGCAGGTCGAAGACCCCGCGTCCGCGCTTGATGTCGTGGTAGGCCAGATCCAGCTGGGCGATCTTGGGATCGGACAGCTCCATGTTGTAGCGGTCCTGGTACCGCTGGAACAGCTTGCGCTTGATCACCCAGTCGATCTCGGTGTCCACCTTGGCGAAGTCCTGCGCCTCGACCGCGTCGAGGGTACGGCCCCACAGATCCACCACCGCGTCGACCTGCGGGTCGCGGTCGCGGTTGCGCAGATGCTCGACGGCGCGGGCGTAGTACTCGCGCTGGATCTCGAGCGCAGACGCCTGCCGCCCGCCCGCCAGCCGCACGGGCCGACGACCGGTGAGGTCGTGCGAGACCTCGCGGATGGCGCGAATCGGGTTGTCCAGAGCGAAGTCTCGGAACGCGACGCCCGCCTCGATCATCTCCAGCACCAGCGACGCCGTGCCCACCTTCAGCATGGTCGTCGGTTCGGCCATGTTCGAGTCGCCCACGATCACGTGCAGGCGCCGGTACTTCTCGGCGTCGGCGTGCGGCTCGTCACGGGTGTTGATGATCGGCCGCGACCGCGTGGTCGCCGACGACACCCCCTCCCAGATGTGCTCGGCTCGCTGCGACAGGCAGAACGTCGCCGCCTTCGGCGTCTGGAGCACCTTCCCGGCCCCGCAGATCAGCTGCCGGGTAACCAGGAACGGCAACAGCACGTCGGAGATCCTCGAGAACTCCCCGGCCCGGACCACGAGGAAGTTCTCGTGGCAGCCGTAGGAGTTGCCCGCGGAGTCGGTGTTGTTCTTGAACAGGTAGATATCGCCGCCGATACCCTCCTCCGCGAGCCGCTGCTCGGCGTCTATGAGCAGATCCTCCAGGACCCGCTCGCCGGCGCGGTCGTGAGTGACCAACTGCACCAAGCTGTCACATTCGGCCGTAGCGTACTCCGGATGGGAACCGACATCGAGGTAGAGCCGGGCACCATTACGAAGGAACACGTTCGAGCTACGGCCCCAGGAAACTACCCGGCGGAACAAGTACCGGGCCACCTCGTCAGGACTCAACCGACGGTGACCGTGGAACGTGCACGTCACCCCGAATTCGGTCTCGATCCCCATGATTCGTCGCTGCACCCTATCGACATTACAGCGGAATAGTGCCCGGTAACGGCCTTGTCGGAGCACTGATGCAAACGTATTCACAACGATTTAGCACGGCATGCAACGCGGCACGCGCTCTACCCTGCGAAAAAGCAAGGCTCCTTTGCACTCTGCTATTGAGAGTGCAAAGGAGCCTTATCCCGAATAGCGGGATTTGCCGACGTCGCCGGGGCCTTAGGACGGGTCCCCGCCCGACGGCTTGTCGGCCTCGGCGGCCGCTTTCGCGTTCGGCGCCTTGCCGGTGATCAACTCCGACAGCGCGGCGCCGTGGACCCGGCGGAACGCCCGCCGCGGCCGGGACTGCTCGAGGGTTGCCACCTCCAGGGAGGAGACGCCCACGGTGCGCTGCTTGTCCTTGTCGCCCTCGGGCACGGCCTTCTGCAGCGCGGCCACCGCCGTGGTGATGGCCGAATGCAGGTCCATGCCCGGCTTGTAAGAAGCCTTCAGGGCGGTGGTGATCGGGTCGGTGTTGCCGCCCATTACCACGAATTCCCGTTCGTCGACGATGGATCCGTCGAAGTTGATGCGGTACAGCACCGAGTTCGTGGACTGCTCCGGGTACCCCACCTCGGCGACGCAGATCTCCACCTCGTAGGGCTTGAGCTGGTCGGTGAAGATGGTGCCCAGGCTCTGCGCGTACAGGTTGGCCAGGAACCGGCCGGTCACGTCGCGGCGGTCGAACTGGTAGCCGCGCAGGTCGGCCTGCAGGATGCCCCCGCGGCGCAGCGCCTCGAACTCGTTGTACTTGCCGACCGCGGCGAAACCGACCCGGTCGTAGAGCTCACTGATCTTGTGGAGGGTGGCCGAGGGGTTCTCGGCCACGAACACCACGCCCTTGTCGTAGACCAGCACGATGACCGAGCGGCCGCGCGCGATGCCCTTGCGCGCGAGCTCGGTCTTGTCGCGCATGATCTGTTCGGCCGACGCGTAATACGGCAGTGTCATGCTTCGCCGATCCCCTCTGCCGCCAGCGCGGCCCGCTCCTCCACCATCGCCCGGGTGATCTCCTTCAGGCGCTCGTCGGTGACCTCCACGGTGCCCTCGGAGTCGATGACGATAGCCGTCGGGTAGATGTTGCGCATGGTGTCGGGACCGCCGGTGGCGGTGTCGTCGTCGGCGGCGTCGAAGAGCGATTCGATCGCGATCCGCAGCGCCCGGTCCTGGTCGAGGCCGCGCGCGTAGGTCTTCTTCAGCGACGATTTGGCGAACAGGGAACCCGACCCCACCGCGGTGTACCCGAACCGCTCCTCGCTGCGCCCGCCGACCACGTCGTAGGACACGATCCGCCCGGACTTGTCCGGGTCCGGCGCGTCCGGATCGAAGCCGACCAGCAGCGGGACCACCGCCAGCCCCTGCAGGGCGGCGGGGAGGTTGTCGCGCACCATCTTCGACAGCTTGTTGGACTTGCCGTCGAAGGTGAGGGGCACGCCCTCGATCTTCTCGTAGTACTCGAGCTCCACCGCGAACAGGCGGATCATCTCGATCGCCATCCCCGCGGTACCGGCGATGCCGGCCGCGGAGTACGTATCGGTGATGTACACCTTCTCGATGTCACGCTGGGCCAGCAGGTTGCCCTGGGTGGCGCGACGGTCGCCCGCGATCAGCACACCGCCGCGGTAGCTGACCGCGACGATGGTGGTGCCGTGCGGAGCGATATCCGACGGCACGCCCGGATTGGGGTGCGTGCCGCCGGATCCGAATCCGTTGCCGGGCAACAGTTCCGGAGCGTGTAAACGCAGGTACTCGGAGAAAGAGGATTGGGCGAACCCCAACTGGAGCCGCAGGGGGTCACCTTGGGTCACTGGCCGCCCTTCTGCACGTATGCGCGGACGAAGTCCTCCGCGTTCTCCTCGAGCACGTCGTCGATCTCGTCGAGCAGGTCGTCGGTTTCCTCCGCCAGCTTCTCGCGACGCTCCTGTCCCGCCCCACCGTCGCCGACCGGGCCCTCGTCCTCGTCGCCGCCACCGGCGCGCTTGGTCTGCTCTTGTGCCATAGCAGCCGACCTCCTCTGTGATCATCGGCGAGCACCGGAGAAGACCCGATGCTCGTGCCGTCAACAGTACCCACCAGCGGGGACAACATGCCGGATTAAACGTCATTGTGCTGTGCCCGCGATCTCTCCGCCGCCATGTCGCGGACACGAAAAAGGGGTACGGGGTTCAGTTCCCGTACCCCTCTCACGTGGGCCTAGTGGGTCAGCTGGCGCACCAGTTCCGAGGCGGTGTGCACGCCGTCCAGGAGTTTGCCGACGTGGGACTTGGTGCCGCGACGCGGTTCCAGGGTGGGGATCCGCACCAGCGAGTCGCCGCCCAGGTCGAAGATCACCGAATCCCAGCTGGCCGCCGCGATATCCGCGCCGAACCGGCGCAGGCACTCGCCGCGGAAGTAGGCGCGGGTGTCGGTGGGCGGGTTGGTCATGGCGTCGGTGACCTGCTGCTCGGTGACCAGGCGCTGCATGGAGCCGCGCGCCACCAGGCGGTTGTAGAGGCCCTTGTCCAGGCGCACGTCGGAGTACTGCAGGTCGACCAGGTGCAGCTTGGGGGCGGCCCAGGACAGGCCCTCACGCGAGCGCATACCCTCGAGCAGGCGCAGCTTGGCGCACCAGTCCAGCAGGTCGGCGCATTCCAGCGGGTCGCGCTCGAGCAGGTCCAGCACGTGGGCCCACTTCTCGATGACGTCCAGCACCCGCGGGTCGTCGTTTCCGGTGCGGTCCATGAACTTCTCGACCCGGTCGAGGTAGATGCGTTGCAGCGCAAGGCCGGTCAGTTCGCGGCCGTCGGAAAGGGCAACGGTGGCACGCAGAGTCGGGTCGTGGCTGATGGTGTGCACGGCGGTGACCGGGCGGGCCAGCTGCAGATCCGAGAAGTCCTCACCGGCCTCGATCATGTCCAGCACCAGCGCCGCGGTGCCGACCTTGAGGTAGGTCGACCATTCGGCGAGGTTGGCGTCGCCGATGATGACGTGCAGGCGCCGGTACTTGTCGGCGTCGGCGTGCGGCTCGTCGCGGGTGTTGATGATGCCGCGCTTGAGGGTGGTCTCGAGACCGACCTCGACCTCGATGTAGTCCGCGCGCTGCGACAGCTGGAAACCGGGGGTGTCACCGGACTGGCCGATGCCCACGCGCCCGGACCCGCACACCACCTGCCGGGAGGCGAAGAACGGGGTCAGGCCCACGATGATCTGATTGAACGGGGTCTCCCGGCTCATCAGGTAGTTCTCGTGGGTGCCGTAGGAGGCGCCCTTGCCGTCCACGTTGTTCTTGTACAGCTGCATGCGGGCCGCGCCCGGCACGCTGGAGGCGTAGCGGGCGGCGGCCTCCATGACCCGTTCACCGGCCTTGTCCCAGATCACGGCATCGAGGGGGTCGGTGACCTCGGGCGCGGAGTACTCCGGGTGGGCGTGGTCGACGTAGAGGCGGGCCCCGTTGGTGAGGATCATGTTGGCCGCCCCGACCTCGTCGGCGTCGATCACCGGCGCGGGCCCGTTGAGCCTGCCGAGATCGAAACCGCGCGCGTCGCGCAACGGCGATTCCACCTCGTAATCCCAGCGTGTGCGCTTGGCGCGCGGCACGCCCTCGGCCGCGGCGTAGGCGAGCACCGCCTGGGTGGAGGTGAGAATCGGGTTGGCTGACGGCTCGGTCGGCGTCGAAATGCCGTACTCGACCTCGATTCCGATGATGCGCTGCATGGCTTCGAGCCTAGGCGAAAGGCGGGCCCGGACGCGGCCGGACTGTCCGGGTCGGTCTCATTCGCGAGTCGTACGCCGGATCGTCCTCGCGGGCGATCCGCCCGGGACCGGCGCGACGGCACAATCACCTGCATGGTCGAATCGGCTCCCCTCCCCCGCCCGCCGCACCCGGTCACCACCGTCGCCGACGACCCCGATCCCGCACCCGCCCAGCCTGTTTCGAGCCGGGTGGCCGCGCTCGACGTGCTGCGCGGCATCGCGATCCTGGGCACCCTGGGCACCAATGTCTGGATCTTCACCAATGCCGAAGGGCTGCTCGGCTACATCGCGCGCAGCGACGAGCCGCACGGGGCGTGGCTGTGGATCGAGCGATTCCTGCAGCAGCTCGCGCAGGGCAAGTTCCTGGGGCTGCTGACCATCATGTTCGGCATCGGGCTGGCTATCCAGCAGCGATCGGCCGTGCGGAGCGGGCGCGCCTGGCCTGGCAGCTATCCGGTGCGGGCGGGGCTGCTGTTCCTCGACGGCCTGCTGAACTTCTTCCTCGTCGCCGAGTTCGACGTGCTGATGGGGTACGCGATCACCGGCCTGGTGGTGGCGTTCATCCTGGCCACCGGTCCGAAGGCGCAGCGGCGCTGGCTCATCGCGCAGGCGAGCGTGCATCTCACCCTGTTGTCGCTGTTCGCGGTGGCGATCGCGGTCGGATCTCCGGATGATTCCGGCCCGCGCCGGACGCTGGATCCGAATCCGTACGCGGACGGCTCGTTCTGGGATCTGGTGGCGTTCCGGTGGGAGCACCTGCTGGTGTTCCGGCTCGAACCGCTGCTCATCTTCCCGATGTCCATCGCCCTGTTCCTGCTGGGTGCGCGACTGTTCCGGGCCGGGATCTTCGAGCCGGGCGGGGCTCGAATCCGCAAGCGGCTCATGCTGATCGGGTTCGGCATCGCCGCGCCCGTCGACCTGGCGCTGGGCCTGATCGGCGGCGATCTGATCCTGCTGGCCCGCTACGGCACCGCGCCCGTGGTCTCGCTGGGCCTGCTCGCCCTGGTCGCCGAGGTGTACGCGCATCGGCCCCGGCCCGGCTGGGTGGGCCGCCGTTTCGGCGAGGTCGGGCGAATGGCGTTGAGCTGCTACATCCTCCAGAACCTGGTGGCGGGATTCCTGTGCTACGGCTGGGGTCTGGGCCTGGCGAGCCTGGTGTCGGCCAACGCCCGGGTGCCGTTCACGGTGGGGATCTACGTGCTGGTGTGCGCGCTCATGCTGGTCTTCGCCCACTTCTGGCTGCGCCGCGTCGAGCGCGGACCGGTCGAGTGGCTGTGGAATCGCAGCTATCTGGCCCTCACCGGCGCGGCGAGGGGCTAGTCGACCTCGTCGATGGAGCGCAGGTAGGGCGCCTGCCCGTCGATGCAGGACGAGAGCCGGTAGAGCGAATGGGCCGGTACGAAATCGACGAACTGCTCGCTGCCGGAGGAGCCGCCGACGTCCGAGTCGTGGTACTCGCACTGCATGTAGCCGGAGACCACGTATTCGGTGTCGGTGTCGTTGCGGCAGTCCAGGACGTCGCAGTGCAGTCCGGCGGGAAGTTCGGCGTCGGCGCCGGCGGAGGCGGCCGGAGCCAGTGCGGCCCCGGCGATTCCGGTGAACACGGCCAGCCGGGCGAGAGTGCGTGCAGCCATCGGAGTCCTCGGGTCGATCGACGTCACGCCCGCGCCGCCTCGGTGCGCGAGAGCAGGTCGGCGACGACGGTGTCGCGGGTCAGCGGCACGTCCAGACTACGGGCATTGCCCTCGAGCAGCGACAACACCGATTCGGCGAGGATGCCCTCGATGTGGTCCGAGGACAGCCCGGGGGCCGCGCGCCAGCTGTTGACCACGCCGTCGACGAAGCCGACCGTGCCGAAGGCCATGGGGCGGGCCCGGTTCCGGTCGATGCCGAAACGGTGCAGGGCGTCGGCGAACAGGTCCGCGAGCCGCCCGCCGATCCGGTCGCGGGCCCCGGCCAGCGCGGTGGAGGATTCGCCGTGCGGGTCGGCGGCGGTGAGGAAGCGGTGCAGGTTGGGGTGGCGTTCCACCCAGCCGACGTAGGTGCCGACGGCTCCGCGCACCAGGTCGCGGACGGTGCCGTCGGGGTGCAGGCGCGGCATGAGTTCGGCGGTGAGGCCGTCGAGGATGTGGCGGCGGATGGCTTCGTCGAGGTCGGTGCGGCCGTCGAAGTGCCGGTAGACGAC
Organism: Nocardia sp. CA-145437; assembly: GCF_050956485.1. Classification (NCBI taxonomy): domain Bacteria; kingdom Bacillati; phylum Actinomycetota; class Actinomycetes; order Mycobacteriales; family Nocardiaceae; genus Nocardia; species Nocardia sp. CA-145437. The sequence continues at coordinate 4,120,593 of NZ_CP191204.1, forward strand.
CGGGCGCGGGACCGAGAGGCGGTCGGCGATCTGCTGGACGGAGATCTCGGTGCCGTGCTCCTCGATCACGGTCAGCGCGGCGTCGAGCATCTCGACGCGGCGGCGGGCCTTGTGGTCGTCCCAGCGCGTACTGCGGCCGTCGGCGCCCGGCGGCGCGGGTGTGCTGCGTCGGGTCCCGGTCACGCGCCTCACGATACCCACCTCCGACATTGACCGTGACGGCATGTACCACTAATCTGAGTGTAACAGCCTGTATCAGTAATAGTCGGGAGCTGTCATGGGCGACAACGCGGTCTCCACGCCTGCGCGCGGCCTCTCCGGGCGCGAATCATTCGCCCAGCGTTTGCTGGCCGGATCGGCGAAGAAGTCCTACGACCCGGTCGTCGATCTGGACTGGGACGCCCCGCTGGACCCGGACAAGCTCTTCCTGCCGCCCGAGGTCATCTCCCTCTTCGGCACCCCGCTCTGGGACGCCATGACGCCCGAGCAGCGCCGCGAACTCTCCCGCCAGGAACTCGCCAATGTGCTCTCGGTCGGCATCTGGTTCGAGAACCTGCTCAACCGCCTGCTGCTGCGCGAACTCATGGCCGGTGACCCGACCTCGCGGCACGCGCACTACACGCTCACCGAGATGGGCGACGAATGCCGGCACATGATGATGTTCGGCAAGCTCATCGACCGCATCGAGGCGCGGCCCTACTGGCCCAACCGGTTCGAGCGCTGGACCATCAGCGCGCTGCAGCAGCTGCTGCGCGGGTCCATGGTGTGGGTGGGCGCGCTGGTCGGCGAGGAGATCTTCGACGCGCTGCAGCGCCGCACCCTCGACGATCCGCAGTTGCAGCCCTTGGTCGCGCGGGCCATGCGCATCCACGTCACCGAGGAGGCGCGGCACATCGGGTTCGCCCGCGACGCCCTGGCACACCGGGCGCCGAGCATGTCGAAGGCCGAAACGCTGTACACGCGACTGTGTGTGGCGGTGGCCGCTCCCCTGTTCGTGTACCTGATGACCAACTGGCACATGTACGCCCGCGCGGGCATCGAGGACGGGCGGGCCGCACGGCGGATGGCCCGCGCCAACCCGCATTCGCGGCGCGCACTGGGGCTGGGCGCGGCGAATCTCGGCGCGTTCCTGGACGAACAGGGGCTGATGGGGCCGATCGGCAAGCGCGTGTGGCGACGCCGAGGGCTGCTGTGAGGTTCCGGCGGGACCGCCGCGATCCCCGGCCACCGGCGGACCCGCAGGACTTCACCGAACCCGAACCGGCCCCGGACTATTCGGGCCCGGCGCTGCTGGACGCGCCGGGCATCGAAGTCGCGGTGCGAGTCGCCCTGACCGGCCACCTGGATCCCACCGACGGCCAGTTCCATTGGTACGGAAGGATTTCCGCCGACGACGGTGCAACTCTGCCCGATCCCGGGCGCGGTCAGGTCTTCCTGACCGTGCCGGGCCGGTCCCCGGCGCCCGGCGTGCTCCAGGAGCGTGATCCGTGGGGCAATCTGCGCATCACCGGGATCGGCGCGCCGCCGTTCACGCTGTAGCGCGACGCCGTTCGGATCGCTAGCGGGTCAGGCCGATGAAGTCGGCCATGGCCTCGACGGAGTACGCGAAGAACGGTCCGGCCGGATCCATGCTGTTGTCGAGCTGGCCGAACAGTTCGAAGGTGACCGTGCCGTAGAGCTGCGTCCACGCCATGACCCCGCGCACCACGGCGACCTCGGGCAGACCGGGCGCGACCTGCTCGGCGATGCCCGCGGACTGGGCGGCCAGCACCGGATCGACCGGTTCGTCGGACACCGTGAGACTGGCCGACTTCCACGCCCGGTTGACCACGCCCAGCGCGGCCACCGGCACCCGGGACGCGGGGCCGACCGTGGATTCGGGGGCCCGATAGCCCGGCACGGGCGAGCCGTAGACCAAGGCGTACTCGTGCGGATGCGCCTTGGCCCAGTCCCGGACCGCATGGGAGATCGCCCGCCACTGCGCCCGGGGCGTGTCCGCGGCGGCGACCGCGTTCTCGACCGCGTCGGCGATGCTGTCGTACGCCTCGATGATGAGCGTGGTCAGCAGGTCGTCACGGCTGGGGAAGTAGCGGTACAGCGCCGAGGACACCATGCCCAGTTCGCGGGCGATGGCCCGCAGCGACAGCGCGGGGGCGCCGGATTCGGCGAGCTGCCGGCGCGCGGCGTCGGTGATCTCGCGGGTGATCTCGGCTCTGGCCCGGGCGCGGGCGGTTCGGGGGACGCTCATCCCGATAGTGTGCCACGTTTCGGATCACCAGAATATTTCGAGAGCACCGCTCTTGACATTCCGTGAGGCGTGCATGCACACTGATCACAACAGAGAGCACCGCTCTCAAAGAGTGAAGGAAGATCTCATGGACGCCCACACCGCCGCCACCCGCTACATCGGTCCCACCGGTCTCGACCCCTACATGAACCGCTTCTTCAATATGCTCCCCAAGCTCGGCATCAGCGTCGCGGGCTCGCGGCTGCTGGCCGTGCGCGGCCGCACATCCGGCGAATGGCGCACCACCCTGGTCAATGTCCTGACCATCGACGACACCCGCTACCTGGTCGCCCCGCGCGGCCACACCCAGTGGGTCCGCAATCTGCGCGTCGCCGGGACCGGCGAACTCCGCCTGGGCCGCAAGTCCGAGACCTTCACCGCCACCGAACTCCCCGACGCCGACAAGATCCCCGTCCTGCGCGCCTACCTCGACCGCTGGGGCTGGGAGGTCGGCCGCTTCTTCGAGGGCGTCACCAAGAACGCCACCGACGCCGAACTGGCGGACATCGCACCGGGATTCCCGGTCTTCGTCCTGCACTGACCCACCCCGGCTCCCTGCCCGACGCTGACATCAAGGCCGGGCCGCAGTCCAGCCGCCCACCACGACGTCTGTCCCGCTGTCGACCGCCTCGAGCTTCGACCCGAGAACACCTCGCCCCGGCAAGGCCTGCGCCTTGCCGGGGCGATTTCATGCCCGGGCGCGGATGCGCTCGTGCCGGTGGACTGCCGGACCACTCCTGTCCGGCGATGTCAGCGGCCCGCCGGACCAGGGGACGCTGTCGGTGCGTGAGGCCGCGGCCGGGCCTGCCCAGCAGCGGCGCATCGAGAACGAGCGGGAGCTGTTCACAGGTGCCGTACCGGCAAGGCCTGGAGTGGCGCGATCCCAGCGGACCGCCCGGTGTCGACAGGCCGCCGTACGGGATCTCGCCGACCGGCGTCAGCGCAGTTCGTCGAGGGTTTCGTTGTCGCGGGCGACGAAGGCGCGGCCGTCGGCGGTGAAGACGATGGGGCGCTGGATGAGGCGGGGGTGGGTGGCCAGGGCCTCGATCCAGCGGTCGCGGTCGGCGGGGGTGCGACCCCAGGAGGCGACGCCGAGTTCCTTGGCCTGGGCCTCGGCGGTGCGGGTGATATCCCACGGTTCCAGGCCGAGTTTGGTCAGGGCGGCGCGGATTTCGTCGGCCGAGGGCGGGTTGTCGAGGTAGCGGCGCTCGACATAGTCCGAGCCGGTTTCCTCGAGCACCGCTTTGGCGGTGCGGCTCTTGGAGCACTGCGGGTTGTGCCAGATTTCGGTCGCCATGCCGCCAGCCTAGGCGGCGGCGCCGACTCCCCCGGTCACCGGCACGGGTCAGGACGTACCGACCGGAACGGTCAGGGCACGGGCGGCCGGACGGTCACAGCCAGTCGACGACCCAGCGGTAGGGGCGCATCCAGTACAGGCCGGCGTCGGGAATCGGCGCGCCCCAGCGCTGTTCGGCCTGGGTCAGCTGCCAGCGGTATTCGGGAGCGGGTTCACCGCCGTGGATCTCGAGCAGGTGCCGCCGCCAGCTGCCGATCATGGCGGGGACGACCTGACTGTCGTTCTCGTAGGCCCACTCCACGTTTCGGGTCATCAAGCTGTCGACGGCGTGGTTGGCGGCGTTCGGGTCGCCGGTGCTCAGCGAGTGCAGGAACGCGGCCACCAGGTTGTAGGCGATGGCGTCGTGCACCGAGGTCTGGCCGTTCTCGAGCGACCAGATACCCAGGTAGGTGGGTCCCTGCTCGTCGATCCACACCGAATGCGCCTCGCCGACCCGATTGTCGAAGATGAGCGCGGTGAGCAGGCCCAGGGTGGCCTTGCCCATGATGAGCGGGTCCGGTCGCCCGGTGCCGACGGCGTCGTCGATCAGCGCCCGGTAGGCGGCGGCGGCGATGCCCGGACGGTTGGCGTCCATCAGCGCGTCGGCGGTCGCGCCGCCCGCGAGCTGCTCGGCGGGCGGCTGCGCCGGACCGGTCGCGAGCTGCGGCGCACCGTCGCCGACCCGCAGGTACTGGGTCGCCATGGCGTCGGGCGCGACGGCGGGATCGAGCGGCGGCAGGCCCGCCACCGGGCCGGACTGCGCGGCACCGAAATCGGCTCCCGGCGCACCAGGTTCGGGCTGCGCGCCAGCGGGTTCCAGCGGCGAGAACGCCTGATCAGGCTGTGCCGAGCCGGGTTCGGGGAAGGCCGCGCCCGGGTCGGGAAACAGTGCGCCCGGTTCGGGGAACAGTGCGCCCGGGTCGGGAAAGGGTGCGCCGGGTCCGGGCGATATGGCGGCGGGTTCGACCAGCGGCGCGCCATTGCGGAGCGGGTCCTCGAGGCCGAGGTCGATGGCGAGCGGGTCACGCAGGGCGGGAGCGGTCTGCAGATATTCCAGTGCCACCCGGGCGAATTCGTTGTCCTGGGTCTCGAGCCATTCGCGCCCGGCCCGCAGGGTGTCGATGAGGTGTCCGCCGACGCCCTGTTCGATGGCGGCGCACAGCGCGTAGTACCCGTAGCCGCGGTAGTCGTCGTGGCCGACGCCCTCGGTGATCAGCAGTTGCGCATATCTGCTTGCCAGGTCGTGTCTTTCGATGTCGCCGAGCAGGGTGCAGGCGGTCATGGCCGCCATCAGCACTTCGGCGTGTTCGCCGTGGGCGCGACGCAGGTCGATGCAGCGGTCGGCCATGAGGACGGCGCTGTCGGGCAGGTCCTGCTGGGTGGCGGCCTCGACGGCCATGGAGTACATGGTGGCGAGGGTGGCGGGCGGGATGTCGGCCGGGTAGCGGGCCGGGCCGTGTTCGGCCAGGTGCAGAGCCTGGGCGTAATCGCCCGCGGCGAAGGCGGATCGGAAGCGGTAGGAGACGATCCAGCCGTATTCCTTGGGATCGGGGACCCCGGCCAGCTCGTCGTCGAACGCCGACAACCGCGCCAGCGCCTCCTCGGCCCGGCCGGTCTCCAGCATGCCGCTCGCCTCGTTCATCACCTCGACGAACGCATTTCGATCCATGGCCTACTCGCCTTCCCGCATATGTCAGCCCCGGATCGTATGACCGCACCACGACCCCGCGCGGTCACTGAGGTCAAGGTCATAGTTTGACGCCACCCCACATGACCACGCGTTGTCATTCGCGTGGCACGTTGTGTCACAACGGTATTCCCGCACCGCGACACGAACCCGCCTCCCTGCGGGCCACTCTCGCGTCGCGGCCGATCCGTCCTGCCCACAATCTAACGACAACACACCGAACGAACCCGCAACCACTCTCGGCGCGTCTCGTTGGGCGATTCCTGATCGGCGAGCCGCCGCGCACCGGCTCGGATATACTTCAGGGACGATTTATATATCCCCGTGGAGGTGACCATGACGAAAACCCTGATCGACATTCCGGATGACCTCATGGAACAGGCCCGGCGGGTCACCGGTGGGGCCACGAAAACCGAGACCGTCCGCACGGCGCTGCGCCTCCTGGTCCAGCAACGTCAGCAGCACGACGCCATCGCGTGGTTCGCCGACTCGGCGCCCTTCCTACCCGAGGCCGAACCGACCGGGGAGGCCGAGCCGCCGCAGCCGCGATGACCGGCGGCGGAAATCTCGCGCTGTATCTCGCCGATCACAGCGCGGTATCCCGAATTCAAACTCGCCCGGCCGTGCGCGCGGCATTCGACCGCCTCCACGCCGCCGTCGGCGTCCTGTGCTCGAATGCCGTCACGCTGGACGAGGCCTGCTACAGCGCCCGCAATGCCCAGGACCTGGAACGCATCATCACGATCTATACGGGAGTGTTCCGTTTCCTCCCGATGGATCCCGCGATCGACCGGTTGGTACGCACGATCCGGCAGCAACTCTGGGCGCACGGCCACGGCCGTTCCGCCCAGGCGACGGATGTCCTGATCGCGGCGACCGCGGTCCATTACGACGCCACGGTTCTGCACTACGACAGGCATTTCGAACTGATCGCCGGCGTCTTCCCGACACTGCGGCACCAGTGGATCGTTCCGCGCGGAACCGCGGAGTGACCGCGTGGTCCGTCACAGGACCGGCAGGGTGGTGTGCGGGGCGGGGGTGAAGGTGACGATGCGGCGGCGGGGATCGCCGGGTAGTTCGAGGTTCTCGTAGGCGAAGGTGAGATCGCCGGAGTGGGGGTGGCGGACGCGTTTGCCGCCGTGGGTGCGGTGTTCGACGTCGCCGGCGCGCCAGAGGGCGGCGAATGCGGGGCTGCCGGTGGCGAGTTCGTCGATGAGGGCGGTGGTGGCGGGGTCGTCGGGGTAGCGGCCCGCGACGCGGCGCAGCTGGGCGACGGTGGCGGCGGCCACGTCGTCCCAGTCGAGATAGAAGGCGCGGGCGGCGGGGGCGAAGAACAGTGAGCGGGCCATATTGTCGCCGATCAGATCGCCGAAGACGTAGTGCGCCAGCGGGTTCGCGGCGAGCACGTCGAACAGGTCGGTGATGAGCGCGGCGGGAGCCTTGTCGATCAGGTCGAGCATGCGCAGCAGTTCGGGACGCGGTGCGGCGGACGTGGTTTCGGAGCGCCGGGGCGGGCGGGCGAGCGCGTGCAGGTGCTCGGTTTCGACGGGGTTGAGGCGCAGGGCGGCGGCGAGGGAGTCGAGGACGTCGGCGGAGGGGTTGGCGGCGCGGCCCTGTTCGAGGCGCTGGTAGTACTCGGCGCTGATTCCGGCGAGGTGTGCGAGTTCGGCGCGGCGCAGACCCGGGACCTTGCGTGGCCCCGAGGGCGGCAGTCCGGTGTCCCGCGGATCGACGCGCGCCCGCCGGGACTTCAGGAACTCCGCCAGATCCTCGCGCACGGCCATGTCCGCAGTGTGACACAGGACTTGGGTGGCCCCGGGGGTACGAGGCACGGCGTGCACTGGTTGCCGTCGGCCCGGGCGAGCAGGCTCGGTGGCGGGAGTTCACCACCGATTCCCTTGCACCGGAGGAGTTTCGCCATGACTGCCACCGCTCAGCAGCGCGCCGACATCAGGGAATCGGGGAGGGCTGTACCTCTCTCCCCTTTCAACATATATCGCAGTGGGGGGCTTGCGGCAAGGCCCCCGTGGTGGCGCACAATCGCTGGCCGAGGGCTGCGGCCTGCGCGGATGGCGCGCGGGCGGCGGCCGGGACCGGCTGGGCGGAAGGTGTGGTGCTGATGTCTGATCAGGGATACGAGAACGAACTGCGGTCCGAGCGCGACTACGTGGCCGGGCTGTATGAGCGGCTGGACGCCGAGCGGGCGCGGGTGCGCGGCCGGTACGGCGAGACGCTGACGGTGCGCGGTAATGCGACGGTGCTGGTGGAGCGGGATGCCGAGTCGCGGGCGCTGGCCAAGGAGATGACCCGGCTGGGTGTGGCCGACAACGGCCTGTGCTTCGGGCGTCTCGACAGCGAGACCGGCGAGCGCGCCTACATCGGCCGGATCGGCATCTACGACGAGACCAACGAATTCGAGCCGCTGCTGCAGGATTGGCGGGCCCCGGCGTCGCAGGCGTTCTACACCGCGACCGCCGCGACCCCGGAGCACATGCGCCGGCGTCGCCAATTCCACACGCGGGGCCGTGCCGTGGTGGATTTCACCGACGAGGTGTTCGGCCGTCCCGGGGACGGGGAGCGCGGTGACGCGGCCCTGCTGGCGGCGGTCAACGCGCCGCGCGGCGAGGGCATGCGCGACATCGTGGCGACGATCCAGGCCGAGCAGGACCGCATCATCCGGCTCGATCACCCGGGCGTGCTGGTGATCGAGGGCGGGCCGGGCACCGGCAAGACCGTGGTGGCGCTGCACCGGGTGGCGTACCTGCTGTACACGCAGCGTGAGCAGATGGAACGCAACGGCGTGCTCGTGGTGGGCCCGAATACGGCCTTCCTGAAGCACATCGGGCGCGTGCTGCCGTCGCTGGGCGAGACCAACGTGGTGTTCACCACCACCGCGGATCTCATGCCCGGCGTGCACGCGACCGCCGAGGATGTTCCGGAGGTGGCCCGGCTCAAGGGTGCGCTGGGCATCCTCGAAGTGTTGAAAGCGGCGATCGCGGACCGGCAGCGGGTGCCTGCGGAGCCGGCGTCCCTGGAGCTCTCGGATGTGACGGTCCGCATCGGTGCGGACATCGCGGACTGGGCGCGGTCGGAGGCCCGCGAGAGCGGTCTGCCGCACAATCTGGCCCGCGCCACTTTCGTGGAGGTGCTCACCTGGGCGTTGACCGAGCGCGCGATCGCCCGCATCGGTCAGGGCTGGCTCACCCGCGAGGACCGCGAGGCGTGGGAGAACATGCGTACCGACCTGCGCACCGAACTCGCCGAGCACGAGGGCTTCACCGCCCTGCTCGACGAACTGTGGCCGACGCTCACGCCGGAACAGCTACTGGCGGAACTGTTGTCGTCGACCGACCGGCTGCGCGCGGCGGGCGCCGACCAGTCGCTCTGGCGGGCCGGGGGCGAGGCCTGGACGGTGTCGGATGTCCCGCTGCTCGACGAGCTGGCCGACCTGCTGGGCCGCGACACCTCCGCCGAGGAAGCCGCGGCCGAGCGGGAACGCAAGGCGCAGGCCGCCTACGCCGAGGGCGTGCTGGATCTGCTGGTGAGCCGCGCCGACCACATGGACGACGAGGACCATCTGTTCGCCACCGACATGCTCTACGGTGAGGACCTGGCCGAGCGGTTCATCGAACGCGACACCCGTGAACTGGCTGAACGCGCTGCCGCGGACCGGGATTGGACCTACCGGCACATCGTGGTCGACGAGGCCCAGGAGCTGTCGGCCATGGACTGGCGGGTGCTGATGCGCCGCTGCCCCGGCCATTCCTTCACCGTGGTGGGCGATCTCGCGCAGCGTCGTTCCGCGGCGGGCGCGACCTCGTGGGGCGCGATGCTGGACCCTTACGTTCCGGGCCGCTGGCAGTACCGCTCGCTCACCGTGAACTATCGCACCCCGGCGGAGATCATGGCCGTCGCCGCGGCCGTGCTCGCCGACTTCTCCCCCGACGTCACCCCGCCGGATTCGGTCCGAGCCTGCGGCGTCCAACCCTGGGCCCGGCAGCTCTCCACCGACGACATGCCCTCTGCCATCGAGGAATTCGTCCGCGACGAGGCCGCCCGCGAGGGCACCAGTATCGTGATCGGCCCGCCCGGTATGCCGGGCACGGTCCCCGCCTCGGAGACCAAGGGCCTCGAGTTCGACGCCGTCCTGGTGGTCGAACCCGAGCACATCCTCGCCGACGGCCCCCGCGGCGCGGCCGAACTGTACGTCGCCCTCACCCGCGCCACCCAGCGCCTGGGCGTCCTGCACCGGGGCCCGCTCCCGCGTGCCCTGACCGGGCTCTACACGTCGAAGTACAGCTCGAATTCGTAGGGGTGGGGGCGGAGGTTGATCTCGGCGATCTCGGTGTCGCGCTTGAGGCGGATCCAGGTGTCGATGAGGTCCTCGGTGAACACCCCGCCCTGGGTGAGGTAGTCGTGGTCGGCCTCGAGACGGTCGATGACCGCGTCGAGGCCGGCCGGGGTTTGGGTGACCTCGGCGGACTCCTCGGGGGTGAGTTCGTAGAGGTCCTTGTCGACCGGCAGGGCGGGCTCGATCTTATTGGTGATGCCGTCGAGTCCGGCCATCATCATGGCGGCGAAGGACAGGTACGGGTTGCCCGAGGAGTCGGGGCAGCGGAATTCGAGACGTTTGGCGCGGGCATTGGTGCCGGTCACCGGGATGCGTACGGCGGCGGAGCGATTGCGCTGGCTGTAGACCAGATTCACCGGGGCCTCGTAGCCGGGGACGAGGCGTTTGTAGGAGTTCACCGTCGGGTTGGTGAAGGCCAGCAGTGACGGCGCGTGGTGCAGCAGCCCGCCGATGTAGTGCCGGGCCAGATCCGACAGTCCGGCGTAGCCCGCCTCGTCGTAGAACAGCGGCGCGCCGTCCTTCCACAGGGATTGGTGCACGTGCATGCCGGACCCGTTGTCGCCGAAGAGCGGTTTGGGCATGAAGGTGACGGTCTTGCCGCCCGCCCAGGCGGTGTTCTTGATGATGTACTTGTAGAGCATGAGGTCGTCGGCGGCGGCGAGCAGGGTGTTGAACCGGTAGTTGATCTCGGCCTGTCCGGCGGTGCCGACCTCGTGGTGGCCCTTCTCCAATTCGAATCCGGCCTGTTGCAGGTGCGTGCACATGGCGTCGCGCAGATCGACGTCGGCGTCATAGGGGGCGACGGGGAAATAGCCGCCCTTGGGCCGGACTTTGTAGCCGCGGTTGGGAGTTCCGTCGGGATTGACTCTCTCGCCGGTATTCCAGTCCGCCGACGACGAATCCACTTCGTAGAAGGCCCGGTTCATGCCGGTGTCGTAACGGACCGTGTCGAAGATGTAGAACTCGGCTTCGGGGCCGAAATAGGCGGTGTCGGCGATTCCGGTGGAGCACAGGTACTCCTCGGCCTTGCGGGCCACATTGCGGGGGTCGCGGCTGTAGGCGGCGCGGGTGTGCGGGTCGTGGACGAAACAACTGATATTGAGGGTCTTGGCGGCGCGGAACGAATCCAGTTGCGCGGTGCGCAGATCCGGCAGCAACAGCATGTCGGATTCGTGGATGGCCTGGAAGCCGCGCACCGAGGAGCCGTCGAAGGCGATGCCGTCCTCGACCAGCTCCGGGCCGAACATGCTCGCCGGGATCGAGAAGTGCTGCTGGATGCCGGGGACGTCGCAGAAGCGGATGTCGACGTACTCGACGTCCTCGGCGTCGATGTAGTCCTGTACTCCATTGGTGGTAGGGGTGATCACCGCTGCCTCCTCGTGGCCGCGCACGCCTACCCGATCGGACGGCCCGGTCGGGGTCCGGCGGTCCTGTCGTGCTAACAGGTTACGTCGCGGAGACGCCCGGTCGGACACGAATGAGCTTGTGCACCAAGATCATTCGCTACAATGGTCAGCGTGCAGACGTCGGCGTGGGATCCACGGTTCCGGCCTGCCCTGCCGCTCCCCCGTGTTTTTGGCACAGTGCACAACTCGCCTGTCCCAGTTCTTCTCCATTGCCCCTGGTCCGCCCCACACGCTGTGCGATCTGCTGGAACCGTGAGTTCAACATCGGTAGCGGGGACGACCCCGCGCACCATGGTGGAAGCGTTCCAGGCCACCGCCGCCCGTTATCCGGACGCGATCGCGTTGCGCACCCTCGGCGGGGCGGTCTCGATCACCTGGCGCGAGTACGCCGACCGGGTGCGCGCCATCGCCACCGGCCTCGCGGCGCTCGGCGTCGGCCGGGGCGACACGGTGGCGCTGATGATGACCAACCGGCCCGAATTCCACCTGTGCGACACCGCGATCCTGCACACCGGCGCGACCCCGTTCTCGGTGTACAACACCAATCCGGTGGAGGTGCTGGCCTACCAGTTCACCAATGCGGGCAACAAGGCCGTGATCTGCGAGGCGCAGTTCGCGCCGCAGGTCCGCGCCGCGGTGGCACGGGCCGCCGAGCAGGGCGCGACCGTGGAACACGTGATCTGTGTCGACGAGGCGCTCGCGGGGTGCGTCGTACTGGCGGAGATCGAGGCCGCCGCGCCGGGCGGGTTCGACTTCGAATCCGCCTGGCGCGCCGTGGCTCCCGAGGACCTGCTCACCATCGTCTACACCTCCGGCACCACCGGCCCGCCCAAGGGCGTGGAGCTCACCCACACCAATTTCCTCGAGAACGCCCGGGTGGTGGACGAGTTCGGCGGTGGCTCCCCCGCCGACCGGGTGATCTCCTATCTGCCCGACGCGCACGCCGCCAATCGCTGGCTCTCGCACTATCTCTCGATCCTGACCGGCGGCCAGATCACCACCTGCCCGGATTTGAGACAGGTCGCCGCGGCGCTGTCCGAGGTGCATCCGACCGTGTTCATGGGTGTGCCGCGCGTGTGGGTGAAAGTCAAAGCGGCGCTGGAGGAACGCTTCGCCGCCGAGCCGAGCTCGATCAGACGCCGCCTCATCGCCTGGGCGATCGCGAGCGGCCGGGCGCGAGCCCGCGCGGCGTCGGACGGACGCACGCTGAACGTCCTCGACACCTGGCGGTTCCGGCTGGCGGATCGCCTGGTGCTGTCGGCCGTGCGAGCGCAGCTGGGCCTGGACCGGATTCGCATCGCCGTCACCGGCTCCGCCCCGATCCCGAAGGACACCCACGAGTTCTTCCTCGGCCTGGGCCTGCCGCTGTGCGAGGGCTACGGGATGACCGAGTGCACCGCGGGCGCGACCATGGACCGCCCGGCCCGCATCAAGATCGGCACCGTCGGCACCGCGTTCCCCGGCACCGAAGTCGCCATCGCCGAGGACGGCGAGGTGCTGGTGCGCGGCGGCAGCGTGATGCGCGGCTATCGCGGTGAGCCCGCCAAGACCGCCGAGACCGTGGACGCCGACGGCTGGCTGCACACCGGCGATATCGGCGAACTCGACACCGAGGGCTTCCTGCGGATCGTGGACCGCAAGAAGGAACTCATCATCAACGCGGCCGGCAAGAACATGTCGCCCACCACTATCGAGAACACCGTCACGGAGCACACTCCCCTGGCGGGTGCGGTGGTGGCGATCGGTGAGGGTCGCGCCTACAACACCGCCCTGATCTGCCTGGACCCCGACCTGGCCGCCGCGTTCGCCGAGCGCCATCAGCTAACCGAGCGGGACATCGCGGCCCTGGCCCGCGATCCGCGCGTGCTCGCCACCCTCCAGGAAGGCGTGGACGCGGCGAACGGCAAGCTCTCACGGGTGGAGCAGATCAAGAAGTTCGCGGTGCTGCCGGAGGTGTGGGTCCCGGGCTCCGATCACCTCACGGCGACCGGAAAACTCAGGCGCAAACCCATAGCTATCACCTACGCCGCTACTATCGAGTCGCTGTACGGGTAGTAGGAGAGTTATGCACGCGCGATTACGGGATCGGACGCTCGAGGAGCTGTACCGACGCGCCGTCGTGGCGCGCGCGGAATTCCCCGCCCTCGCGCCGCCCTACCCCAAGCTCCCGGAATCCCTGGTGACCAGCGGTTTCGAGCGCGGCACGGCCCTGAACGTGGACCTGTTCTTCGAGTTCCTGCGCACCGGTGTCGCGCCCTCGCCCGAGGACACCGCCGAGGTCGTGCAGATCGCGTTGAGCCGCATCCGCGACGGCGAGACGCTCGAGGAAGTGCTCAACCGATACAGCCTGGGCGCGGAGCTGATCTGGTCGCGGGTGCGCGAGACCGCCCACGGACCCGAACGCGAACTCCTCGACGACGCCGCGATCTCGCTGCTGCGCTACATCACCCTGCTCACCACCCGCATCGCCACCGCCTGCGTGCAGCGCGCCCACGACCCGCGCTGGGAGTTGCTGGAACGCCGCCGGACCATTGCCGACGCGCTGCTCACCGGCCGCGACCCCGTCGAGTGGGCGGGCGAACCCGCGGTGGCGGTGCCCGACGCGTTCCTGCTCGCCGCCTTCCGGCTCGGGTCCGCCCGCGGCGGCGACACGAGCGAACTGCGCCACCGCATCGAAGCCATCCCGGGTGTGTTCCTGCGCCTGGACAGCGGCGGCTGGACGGCACTGCTGCCACTGCATTCCGGCGATGACGGCACGGCGACCCTGGCGGCGCTCACCGCGCGCCTGCCGGGCCGGCTCGTTCTCGGGCACTCCGCACCGGCCGAGCAGCCGCGCTCGGCCGCGCCCGCCCCGTTCTGGGTCGGCGTCGCCACCGCGGCGAGCCGCGCCGCGATCCCCGAGGTGTTCGCCGAGGTGCGCACGCTGGCCGAGCTCGGCCGCTGCCTGGGCCGCCCGCAGCCGGTGTGCCGCCGCGCGGACCTGATGTTCGAATACACCGTCGCCGCAGGTGGTTCCGCGCGCCCCGGGCTGGCGGCCGTGCTCGAGCCGCTCGACAGTCAGACGGTGCTGACCGACACCCTGGACGTGTTCGTGGACACCGGCTTCAACCAGTTGGCCACAGCCCGGCTGCTCAACGTCCACCGCAATACCGTCACCTATCGCCTGGCCCGGGTGCACGAGCTGACGGGCCTGGATCCGCACCGCCCGACCGACGCCATGACCCTGTCGGCCGCCCGGATCGCCCGGCGGCTCGAAACCGCCTGCTTCGCACCGTAGTCGGCGCCGCCACCGATCCCACGCCGGGTGGCTGCACGTCGCCGGTCCGCGCCGCACGCCGCGCATCCCGGTCCGTCGCGCACGGCTCCTGGTCGCGGTCCGCAACGTACCCGCGTGGTGGACTGTCGCGTTCCTCCTGCCCATTCCGCCGAGCCCGCGGTTTGGTCGGCTGCACAATGCCCTCGGCTACTCTCTTGGCGATTGCCGATACCGGCGCGCGGGCACTGTGCGGTGTGCTGAACACCGACGACGAGGTCATGCGGCGCGGCATCCGGTCCGCGCCCGCCGGGACCTCCCGACCATCCGCAGAGGTACTTCGTTGAGCAGCACCTTCCGGCCGCGCCGCTGCCGCCTGGCCCCCTGGGCCGTGGCGGGCTTCTCCGCGCTCGCCATGACCATCGCCGCCACCACGCCGTCGGGGGCCGCGCCCGTGTTCGGGCCGGTGCCCGACGCGCCCGCCAACTTCGGCCTGCCCTCGGACTACCGGCCCACACCGGAGCGGTACGGGGTGGGTTATCAACTCGGACAAGTGGTTTCCCTGTCGGACGGCACCCAGTTGCAGACCGAGGTGCGGTATCCGACCGATCCGGCGACCGGGCAGCGGGCCGCGGGCGAGTTCCCGGTGGTCGTCAACTTCACCACCTACGGTGCGGTGGCCAGCGCGCTGACCGCCGCCATCACCTCGGTCATCGATGAGCTGCACATCCAGCTGCCCGATCAGTTGAAGGATGCGCGACGGGTCATCAATCAGGCCACCTCCATGCAGGACATGCTGGTCCGGCACGGCTACATCGAGGTGACCGCTGATGTGCGCGGCACCGGCGGCTCCACCGGCGCGTGGAGCCCGGCCTCGCAGCAGGACGGCAAGGACGGTGTGGAGCTGGTGGACTGGGCGGCCACACTGCCCGGCTCCAATGGCAAGGTCGGCATGTACGGCTACTCCTTCCCCGGCCTGTCGGCCATGCGCACCGCCGAGACCATCGGCCCCGATTCGCCGTTGAAGGCTATCGTGCCGTTCGCGGTGCCCAACAATATCTTCGACGAGGTGCTCAACCACGACGGCATGATGAGCCCGCTGCTGCTGACCGTCATCTCGCTCATGGTCCCGTACCTGAGCCTGATCGGCCCGTTCCTGACCGCGCCGCTGTCGCCGCAGACCTTCCTGAAGTCCCTCGGTGATCACCTCGCCGCCCTGGTCGGCCCCGACACCAGCACCGTGAAACTGCTCTTCGACGCCTACACCGGCGGCGCCACCGCCTACGACAACTCCTGGTGGCGTGAAAGGCGTTTCGAGACCGATCTGCACAACCTGGTCGACAACGGCATCGCCATGTACCAGGTGGACGGCTGGTGGGACCTGTATCAGGAAGGCGCGGTGCGCAATTACGCGCAGTTGCAGAATCTGGCCGCCGGGCGCGACCAGTTCGCGCCGATGGCCGCCGATCAGCAGGCCGACGGGCGCTACCAATTGCTCATGGGCCCTTGGTATCACGTCGGCCTCGGCCTGGGCCCGGGCTCGCGGATGGACACCGACCAGATCACCCTGGCCTGGTTCGACCGGTGGCTCAAGGACATTCCCAACGGCATCGACGAGACCCGCACGCCGCTGCACGTCATCGACGCGAACAACACCGCCGCCGACACCGCGCGCTACCCGTTCGAGCAGGCCACCGTCGAGCAGCGCTACTTCGACGGCGACCGCCTCGTCGCGGACAGGCCGACGGCCGTCGACGCCTCGGATCGCCTGAACTACACCGGAATCGACAATATCTGCAATCGCGAGACGCTGGGCCAGTGGGCGGCGGGCCTGTTCGACTTCGTGTTCCGGGTCTTCACCGTCTCCAACCCGTGCACCGAGTGGGTGCGGAACCCGACCACCGGGCTGCGCTACACCATGGACCCGGTGACCGAGCCGACCATGCTGGCCGGGCCGTCGTCCGTCACCCTGTACGCCTCCTCCACCGGTTCGGACGCCGCCTTCCAGGTGTGGCTCGATGACGTCGCGCCGGACGGGACGGCCGTGAACATCACCGGCGGTTCGCAATTGGCCAGTCAGCGCACCCTCGACGACGGCAAGACCTGGCGCAGCGGCGACGGCACCGTGTACGCGCCCGAGCACACCGTGCTGAAGGAGAACGAGCAGCTGCTCTCCCCCGGCGACGTGGTGCGGATGGAGATCAAGATCCGCCCCGCCTTCCACCGGCTGGAACCCGGCCACGCGCTGCGGCTGCGCATCACCAGCGGCACGTTCCCGTCGACCATCCCGAATCCGGCCGATCTGGGCCGGCTGCTGGGCACCGCGCAGCAGATCCAGCGGACCGCCGCGTATCCGTCGGCGCTGGTGGTGCCGCTCGGTCCGGCCACGGCGTTCGGGCGCTAGGCCCGGCGCGGTCGCCTGTCCGGTCCTTGCGGTCACCGCCGCCCAGCCGCGAAGATCGACACCGTGACACAGTGAGGCTCTCGACGTTTCGGAGGTTCTCGATGCTCGAACCGCGCCAGGGCGGTGTGCGGGGTGCGCGCCGCCGCTCGACCGGCTCGGCCGACGGCCTGCCGACCCGCGCCGCGGCCCGGACCGCCAAGATCACCGCGCTGCCGGTGGCCTATGCCGCGCGCCGGGTGGGCGGGCTCGGGCGGCGGGCGCTCGGAACACCGTCCCGCGAGGTCGAACTCGATATCCAGGCGCGCACCGCCCAGCACATGTTCGAGGTGCTGGGCGAGCTCAAGGGCGTCGCGGCCAAGCTGGGTCAGCTGCTCGCGCTCTACGAACTGGCGTTGCCGCCGGAGCTGGGCGAGCCGTATCGGGAGGCGTTGACGCGGCTCCAGGATTCGGTGCCCGCGATGCTGCCCGCCGCGGTCGACGCGGCCATGGCCGCGTCGATGGGCGACCGGTGGCGGGACCGATTCGCCGAGTTCGACACTCGCGCGGCGGCCGCCGCCTCGGTGGGACAGGTGCATCGCGCGGTGTGGCCGGATGGGCGGCGGGTCGCGGTGAAGCTCATGTATCCCGGGGCCCGGGCGGCGGTCGCGGCGGATCTCGAGCACATGCGCCGGCTCGCGCCGCTGGCCAAGGTCTTCGCCCCGGACCTCGACACCCGGGCGGTGACCGAGGCGTTCGCCGCCTGCATCGGCGCGGAGCTCGATTACGCCGAAGAGGCCGCCACGCAACGGATCTTCGCCGCCGCCTTCGCCGACGACCCCGACTTCCACCTCCCGGCGGTGGTGGATCAGCAGGGCGACGTGCTGGTCACCGAATGGCTCGACGGCGTCCCGCTGCACCGGGTGATCGCCGCGGGCACGCCCGCCGAGCGCACCCGGGCGGGACTGCTGGTGACGCGTTTCGTCATGTCGAGCTTCGCCAGGACCGGGCTGCTCTACACCGATCCGCATCCGGGCAATTTCCGGATGCTGCCCGACGGCCGCCTGGGCGTGCTGGACTTCGGCGCGTGCTCACCGTTCCCGGCCGAATTCCCCACGCTGGTGGGCGATATCGGCGAGGCGGCCCTCAACGGCAGCCCCGCCGACCTGGAGGTGGCGCTGCGCGAGCACGGATTCGTACGCCCGGAACGGGACTTCGCGATCGCCGACCTGGTCGGCATGGTGGACCCGATCGTGGACCTGTACCGGCACCGCGACGCCCACCTGACCCAGGCGTGGCTGCGCGCCCAGGTGCGGCGCGCCACCGAGCCGAGCCTGTCCAATGTGTCGCGCCACCTCACCACCCCGCCGGAGTACGCGCCGATCGGGCGCACCATCCTGGCCGCCACCGGCGTGCTCTGTCAGCTCGGCCTGCACGGCCCGCTGAGCGACGAATTGGTCGCGCCGCTCCCGCGATTGGCGGCGGCGGTGCGCACCTGCCGCGACCGCGAGGCGGCCGCGGCGGCGGTGGTCCGGCCGTTTACAGGTGCATCCACTGCGGCCACACCTGTGACCACGGCTTCTTCCGACCCGAGCACTTCCAGATGGTGACGTCCTGGGTATTGCCCTTGAACCCGAGGCGGGTGTCGACCTTGCCGACCGGGTCGACGTGCTCGAACTGGCTGCGCAGCACCGCCTCGTAGCCGCCGACGGCCAGGACCACCGAGGCGTCGTCGGGCGGGGTACCGAAGTAGCCGAAACCGCGGCTGGGACTGTAGAGCGGCGGCAGGTGCGTGCGACCGAACTCGTCCAGAGCGCTGGCCTGCCAATAGGTGTCGGTGATGATGACGGCGCGCTCACGCTCGGCCGGGCTGAGCGCGGCGTAGGCGCGGGTCACCTCGTCGGTGAGCTCGTGCCAGCCGAAGGACCCGTAGACGCCGATATTGATCGCCGCCTCGGCATCGTCCTTGGGCGGATGCACCTCGTCGGCGGGCCGCCACGGCGTCGAGTAGAGCGTGAAAGCCGTTGCGCCCACGGCGAGTACGGCTAGGCCCGCGGTCAGCGCCCGCCGCCACAGCGGTGCGATGCGCTCGGCCGTGCCGACCACACCGACCGCGCCCGCCGCGATCATGACCGCGTACATGCCCGCCGCGTAGTAGATCCGCCCGCCGGTGATCAGGAACGCCGCGAACAACAGCAGCAGCGTGACGCCCAGGAACCGGTAGGGTCGCAGCACATCCCAGCGCAGCAGCACCCACAATCCCCACAGCAGCAGCAGCGCCCCGAGGTATCCGGCCAGGCTGATCGACATGGGCAGGAACAGCAGCCGCCCGCCCAGGATGCCCTGCTCGGACCCGATCACCCCGCCCATCTTCAACTGCGGCCACGAATGGCGTTCCTGCCAGACGAGTTCGGGCACGGTGGCCAGCACCACGATCGCGCCGCCGGTCCACAACAGCGGCCTGCGCACCAATTCCCGCGGCCCGCACAGCATGCTGCTGATCACGACCGCGATCCAGAAGAACGGGATCAGCCACTTCACCTGCATGTCGACGGCGGTGACGAGGGCGGCGGCCAGCAGCAGCCAATCGTCGCGGGTCCGCACCCAGCGCACCACCAGCCAGGTGATGATGACCCACAGCGCGGTGTCGACGGCATTGGTGGTGAGCATGGTGCCCTGCAACAGCAGGAACGGTGAGCTCGCGTAGCCGATGGCCGCCAGCAGCTGCGCCCAGCGGCCGCCCTCGAATTCGAGGGCCAGCAGGGCGCACAACACGATCGCGGTCACCGTCAGCGCGACCGCGGGCAGCCGCAGCACGAAGTAGGACTCCGGCGCGATGGTGTCCATCAACCGCGCCAGCAGGGGCAGCACCGGGCCCTGGTCTGCGTAGCCGAACGCCGGGCGGCGGCCCGCGGCCAGGAAGTACAGCTCGTCGCCGAAGTAGCCGTAGCGGCGCGCCGACAGCAGCAGCACCACGGCGGCGGGCACCGCGACCGCGGCCACGGTCAGCCAGGCGAACGGCGGCCGCTCCACGGGCTTGGCATGCCGTCCACCACCGTTCGACCGGGCCGGTCGATCCACCACATCGGTCAACGCGCGCTCCTCGCCACCGGATCATGCTGTGAACACTCGAAATCTACAGCTTCTTTCCAGCAAATTTCGGACGCGGCACCGCGCCGTACGCCAGTTTCAGAAGCGCCGCCGCCGGCCTACACCCGCCACGAGGGCGACATCCTGATCGGCACCGCCAAGCACCCGTGGGTGAGCAATATCCGCGAGGACGTCCCCCTGGAAGTGTCGTTCGGCGGCCCGAAGCACAGCGCCGACGCGGAGGTGCTCTCCGACGAGGACACGGTCATCCGGCTCTCCGAGGCCATCGCCCGCCACAACAAGCAGTGGGCGAAGTTCAACGGCATCGGATTCGACGCTGACGGCACTCCGAATCGGGCCGACGCCTACCAGAGATGGCAGCAGGGCTGCGTCATCATCCGGCTCCGGGTGCGCTGAACCGTCGCCGACCCGGCCCGAACCACCCCTGGCAAATTTCGAGCATGCCGCCGGTCAGCGGTCCACGGGCCGGGCCTGGACATAGTCCGCGGCGTTCAGGCCCACCAGCACCTGCCGCACCAGCGGCGGCGCCCAGGACGCGCTGGCGTCGTGCCCGAGGACCGGATCGGTGAGGGTGACGGTGCGCCCGCGGGTCTCGAACTCGAAGCTGCCCGCGGCGCGAATGTTCTTCAGCCAGTCCACGTCCCGCCCGTAGGTCAGCGCGATCCGGTAGCCGTCCGCGCGCCGGAAGACCATGACCGGTGACCGGTACACCCGCCCCGACTTGCGGCCCCGGTGCACCACGACCCCGAACAGCGGTGTGACGCGGGCCGCGATCCCCAACACCGGATTGCTGATCCGGCGATTGATCCTCGCCAGTGTCCGCGGCAGTGGCATGGTCTCGTCCTCCCTGACGAAAACGGTTGCGCCCCTGAGGATACGCCGCCGGGCGGGCCCCGGCGGCCCCCTCGCGACAGCGGGTGGAACCGCGGCGCGCCGCGATACTCGACCGTACCGCTCGTCCACCCGGCGGCATCACTAAAGTGCTGTTCAGAGCGCCGGGTCCCGCGGCGCGGCAGCGAGGAGGGCCCGTACATGCCGGAGATGATCGCGGTGTACGACGCGGTCGGGCGTGAGGTCGGCGCGCAGGAGCGCGCCGTGGTCTACGAGCGGGGCCTCTGGCATGCCAGTGCGGGCGTGCTGGTGCGGTCGCTCGACGGGTCGAAGGTGTACGTGCACAAGCGGACCGACACCAAGGCGGTCTTCGCGGGCATGCACGACTGCCTGGCCGGCGGGGTGCTGGGACCGGGCGAGGACCCGGCCGAGGCCGCGGTCCGCGAGTTGGGCGAGGAACTGGGCATCGTGCTGGGCCCGCACGACGACCGCCCGCTGCCGCTGGCGGCCGCGGCCTGGGACGGCGAGTGGGAGGGACGGCCGATGCGCTGTCACCTGTTCGCCTACGAGCTGCGCTACGACGGCCCGATCACCCATCAGCCCGAGGAGATCGTGGACGGCTGGTGGTGGAGCGACGAGGAGCTGCGCTCCTACGTGGAGGACCCGCATTGGCCGTTCGTCCCCGACACCCGGGTGCTGATCGGGGATCTGCTGCGCTGAACCGGCGTCACCGGCCGCCGGCGGGCGCGGCACAGTTTCCCGAGGTAGGGACGCCGCGCAGGCGTTGATCCAGCCAGTCCATGGTCGCGCCGTAGGAGCTGACGTAGGCGGCGAGGTGCTCACCCCCGACGATGTTCTTCGTCGCGGCCACCCCCAGCTCGCACTGCGCGCGCCACAGTTCCTCGGCCTCCGACACGGGAACCCACGGATCGTGGACGCCGTGGTAGATGAACAGCGGCACACCCGATTTCCGGTCCTGCATGCTCAGCTGCCGGAACACCGATTCGGCCGCGGCGCTGTCCAGGGACTTGTCGACCTTGGCCATGATGTCGACCGGGATGGGCGCGATCCCGAGCGCACCGAAACTGCCGCTGCAGTTGTCCTTGATGGGCGAGGTCGCCAGCCACTGCGCCGCGTGGTTCATGAGGCCGAGGATTTCCGGGTGCTCGCGGCCGAGCGCGAGCACGGTGCTGAGCAGGAACGCGGAGATGTAGGAGCCGTCGAAGGTGTGGGCGAAGCGGCGATAGTCGTTGACCAGCCCCCCGAAGCTCGCACCCGCGAAATACGGGAGCAACTCCGGCGCGTAGTCCGACACCAGCATGGCCGCGGCGTTGGACGCGATCGCGCCGCCGGAGTAGCCGGTCGAGGCGAAACGACTGTTCCCGAACCGATCCGGGGCGAACTCGCGGACCGCGCGGATCGAGTCCAGCACGTTGTGCCCGGCGACCGTCGGCTCCGAGTAGGCCATCAGCGGCCCCTCGTGGTCGGGAATGATCAGCGCGTACCCGTGCTCGAGCGCCCAGGTGGTCGGTGACGGCGTGAAGTCGTTGCCGGTCGGCACCTCCATGCCGTGGGCCAGCACGTACCCGGGGGTGCAGCGCTTGTTGAGCGAATTGGTGGCAGGCGCGTTCACCAGCACCGGCTGCGGGCCGGGCCCGGTCCACTCCTTCGGCGGCAGGACCAGGGTCGCGGTGCCGATCGAGGGCTCGCCCGCGGAGTTGGTGGTGCGGAACTTCAGGAGCGTGGCCCGCGAGATGCCGGTGAGGTTCAACAGCAGCATGGTCGGGCGCGCCGAGTCCGTCACATCGCGCGAATCCAGGATCTCACCGGGCGCGTAGCGCTCGAGATCGGCGGGCCAGGCGTCGAACAGCGGGTCGCCCGTCGGCGGGGACTGCACGGCCTTCCAGAACTCCGTCAGCTCCGGGGGCAGATCGCCCGGCGCCGCCAGCGGCCGCGCCGCGCGCGGGACCATCTTCATCGGCGCGGGCACATGCTCGTCGATCCACTGCTGCAGCGGATTCGGCGCCTCCGGTGCCCCGGCGGACGGCGCCACCGTCACCACCACGGACGCCGGCGGATCCGGCTCCGCTTGCGCGGGGACCTGCCCCAGGGGGATGGAAAGACCCAGAACCACCAGCGTCGCGGTCAGTTGCCTCACGGTCGTTCAAGCTACGACATGACACCGCGCGAACGCGGGAGGCTGCCGCGGTCGCGTCGTGTCGATCCGACCGTCGTCGGCGCGTCCGCGGGAAACGCCGAAAGCCCACCGAATCCCGCGCGATTCGATGGGCTCTCGGTGTCTTGCTACGTTCAGGCGGTCGGCTGGGTGCTACCACCGGCGCTGCCGCTGAACAGACCCGTGATGGTCTTGATCAGAACTGCAGCCAGGAAATCCTCAGCGGATCCGGTCACTTGCTACTCCTCATCTATCCATGACATGTCGGGTATGTGAATCATCCACGGTTCACAATCAAAGGGAAGGCCTTTGCCCGGAGAACTTTCAGCAACCCGACCGGAACTACACGGTAGAACGCGTTCCATCTGCGTTTATATCGATTTGATAAAAGTGTGATCTACATCACAACGACCGGTGGACTGTGGCATCGGTCGCGGGCGTGAGGCGCGGCAGGACCGATTCGCCGTACGCGTCGAGGGTCGCGGTCTTGGCGTCGTGTTGCAGGTAGACCGCGAACTGGTCGACGCCCAGCGCCTCGAGTTCGCGCAGCCGGGCCAGGTGCTGGTCGGGGGTGCCGAGCACGCAGAACCGGTCCACGATCTCGTCGGGCACGAAGTCCGCGTGCGGGTTCCCGGCCCGGCCGTGCTCGTTGTAGTCGTACCCCCGGCGGCCCGCGACGTAGTCGGTCAGCGCGTCGGGCACCTCGGAGTGCGTGCCGTAGCGGGCCACGATCTCGGCAACATGGTTGCCGACCATCCCGCCGAACCAGCGGCACTGCTCGCGCGCGTGGGCCAGGGCCTCGGGCGTGCCGTCGGTGACGTAGGCCGGCGCGGCCACGCAGATGGAGATCGCACCCGGATCGCGGCCCGCGCGTTCGGCGGCCGCGCGCACGCGGGCGATGGTCCAGGCGGTGATGTCGGGATCGGCGAGCTGCAGGATGAACCCGTCGCCCACCTCCCCGGCGAGTTCCAGGGCGCGCGGCCCGTATCCGGCCACCCATACCGGCAGCCGCGACTCGCTCGCCCACGGGAAGTGGATCACCGTGTCCCCGATCCGCGCACTGCGGCCATTGCCCAATTCCCGGATGACGCCGATGGAATCGCGCAGCGTCGCCAGGTTCACAGGCCGGCCGCCCAGGGTGCGCACGGCCGAATCGCCGCGGCCGATCCCGCAGATGGTGCGGTTGCCGAACATGTCGTTGAGGGTGGCGAAGGTGGACGCGGTGACCGTCCAGTCGCGGGTGGCGGGATTGGTCACCATGGGCCCGACCACCACCCGCCGGGTCGCGGCGAGGATCTGGCTGTGGATGACGTACGGCTCCTGCCACAGCAGGTGCGAATCGAAGGTCCACACGTGCGAGAACCCGTGCGTCTCCGCGATTCTGGCCAGTTCGATCACCCGGGAGGCGGGCGGGTTGCACTGCAACACCACACCGATGTCCATACCGGAACTCTCCCCTCGTTGGCCGATGGGTCAGATGAGACTCTGCGACAGACCGCGTTTCAGGAATCGGCCGTGCCCGGCGCTGCCCAGGTACTGCCCGCCGTCGACGATCACCCGGCCGCGCGCGAGCACGGTGTCCACGTGGCCGTCGATCTCGAAGCCCTCGTAGGCCGAGTGGTCCATGTTCATGTGGTGGGTCTTGCCGACCCCGATGCCGGTGTGCCCGTTCGGGTCGTATATCACCACATCGGCGTCCGCGCCGGGGCTGATCACACCCTTGCGCGGGTACAGCCCGAACATCCGCGCCGGGGCGGTGCAGCACACCTCCACCCACTTCTCGAGCGAGATGCGACCGTCCTTGACGCCCTGGAACATCAGGTCGAGGCGATGTTCGACGCCGCCGATCCCGTTGGGAATCTTGCTGAAATCGCCGAGCCCGAGTTCCTTCTGGTCCTTCATGCAGAACGGGCAGTGGTCGGTGGCCACGGTGGAGACGTCACCGGTGCGGATGTAGCGCCACAGCTCGTCCTGATGTCCCTCGGCGCGGGCGCGCAGCGGGGTCGAGCACACCCATTTGGCGCCCTCGAAACCCGGTGCGGCCAGGTTCTCCTCCAGGGAGAGGTACAGGTACTGCGGGCAGGTCTCGCCGAACACGTTCTGCCCCTTGCCCCGCGCCTCGGCGATCTGTTCCAGGGCCTGCTTGGCGGAGACGTGCACGACGTAGAGCGGCGCACCGGTCAACTGCGCCAGCATGATCGCGCGGTGCGTCGCCTCTTCCTCCATCTGCCACGGCCGGGTCAGACCGTGATACACCGGGGCGGTCTCGCCGCGGGCCAGGGCCTGCGCGACGAGTACATCGATCGCGATCCCGTTCTCGGCGTGCATCATCAGCATCGCGCCCAGATCACCGGCGGTCTGCATGGCGCGCAGGATCTGCCCGTCGTCGGAGTAGAAGACGCCCGGGTAGGCCATGAAGAGTTTGAAGCTGGTGACGCCCTCGGCCACCAATTCGCTCATGCCCTTCAGGGATTCGGCGTCGACCGAGCCGACGATCTGGTGGAACCCGTAGTCGATGGCGCAGCGCCCGTCCGCCTTCTCGTGCCACAGCGCCAGGCTGTCCTGCACCCGCTCCCCCGGCTTCTGCACGGCGAAGTCGACGATGGTGGTGGTGCCGCCCCACGCCGCGGCGCGGGTCCCGGTCTCGAAGGTGTCGGAGGCCTCGGTGCCGCCGAAGGGCAGCTGCATGTGGGTGTGCGGGTCGACGCCGCCGGGGATCACGTATTTGCCGGTGGCGTCGATGACGGTGTCGGCAGCCGCGGCCAGGTCGGCGCCCAGCGCGGTGGAGCCCGGCCGGACCACCGCGGCAATGGTCTCACCGTCGATGAGGACGTCGAGGGGTTGGGTTCCGGTGGCGGACACCACGGTTCCGCCGTGGATGAAGGTGATGCTCACGGCTCCACCAGCTTTCCGTAGGCGTCGGGGCGGCGGTCGCGGTAGAAGGCCCAGCGATCGCGCACCACCTTGATCAGGTCCATGTTCAGGTCGCGCACGACGAGTTCGGGCGCGGTGTCGGAAGCCACCTCCCCCACGAACTGCCCCTCCGGGTCGACGAAGTAGCTGGTGCCGTAGAAATCGTCGTCCCCGTACTCCTCGATGCCCACCCGGTTGATGGCCCCGATGAAGTATTCGTTGGCCACCGCCGAGGCGGGCTGCTCGAGCTTCCACAGATAACTCGACAATCCCCGCGAGGTAGCGGAGGGGTTGAACACGATCTCCGCGCCCGCCAGGCCCAGCGCCCGCCACCCCTCGGGGAAATGCCGGTCGTAGCAGATGTAGACGCCGATGCGGCCGACCGCGGTGTCGAAGACCGGCCAGCCCAGATTTCCGGGCCGGAAGTAGAACTTCTCCCAGAACCCGTTCACGTGCGGAATGTGGTGTTTGCGGTATTTGCCGAGATAGCGGCCGTCGGCGTCGACCACCGCCGCGGTGTTGTAGAGCAGGCCCGGCTGTTCCTGCTCGTACACCGGCAGTACCATGACCAGGCCGAGTTCGCGGGCCAGCGCCGCGAATCGCTCCACGGTCGGGCCCGGCACCGATTCGGCGTAGTCGTAGAACTTGGTGTCCTGCAATTGGCAGAAGTACGGCCCGTAGAACAGTTCCTGGAAACAGATCACCTTCGCCCCGGCCGCGGCCGCCTGACGCGCATAATCCTCGTGCGCCTTGATCATCGACTCCTTGTCGCCGGTCCAGCTCGTCTGCACCAGCGCCGCTCGCACATTCGCCATCCACTGATGTTCCACCTCCCGCGATGGCGGGCAGGTAAAACACGGCGACAAATGGGGAACAGTTTCCCGGGAACGCCGCCTCCACCGGGACTGGACCGAGGATCGCGCGCCGGTGTGATACTGATGCGCGCAGTGTCTATCGACGTTCCATGGAGGGGTACATGAACATGATCACCCGCAGCGTCACCCGGCTGGCCGCGGCCGCCGTCGTCACCGGGGCCGCCTTCACCCTCGGCGCCGGTACCGCCTCGGCCGACGACTGGCCGGTCCAGCAGCCGAACAGCCCGATCTACGTCTTCGAAGCCACCGGTTTCCTGACCCCCAGCGACCTCGACTACTGGAACCCCCTGGTCGACCGCGCCCGTTTGACCTCGCCATTCGGCAATTCCACCCGCATCGTGTGCTCCGGTTTCCACGGCGTCACCACCAGCTGCTTCCAGGCCGACGCCGACGGCAACCCGCACCAGCTCAAGCGACTGGCGATGAACTACCCCAATGTCACCGGCTACCTGGCCCCCGGCGGCGGGGTCAGCCACTGGGTCTACCCGGGCTTCATCCCCGGAAGCTGAGCCCCGGCTCCGGCTTCCGCGCAGACGAAGAGGCCCGCCTCCGAAAGGAGACGGGCCTCTTGGCTTTTCCGAACCTTACAGGTACTGACCCGTGTTGGACTCGGTGTCGATGGCGCGGCTGGCGCTGGCGTTCTTCCCCGTCACCAAGGTGCGGATGTAGACGATGCGCTCGCCCTTCTTACCCGAGATGCGAGCCCAGTCATCGGGATTCGTGGTGTTGGGCAGGTCCTCGTTCTCGGAGAACTCGTCCACGATCGAATCGTAGAGATGCTGGATGCTCAGACCCGGGTTGCCGGTTTCCAGGACCGACTTGATGGCGTACTTCTTGGCCCGGTCCACGATGTTCTGGATCATGGCGCCGGAGTTGAAGTCCTTGAAGTACAGGACTTCCTTGTCACCGTTGGCGTAGGTGACCTCCAGGAAGCGGTTGTCGTCGCTCTCGGCGTACATGCGGTCCACCACGCGTTCGATGGTGGCCTGCACGCACTTGCCGCGGTCGCCGTCGAACTCGTTGAGATCGTCGGAGCGCAGCGGGAGCGTCTCGGTCAGGTACTTGGAGAAGATGTCCTGCGCCGCTTCGGCATCGGGCCGCTCGATCTTGATCTTCACGTCCAGGCGGCCGGGCCGCAGGATCGCGGGGTCGATCATGTCCTCGCGGTTGGAGGCGCCGATCACGATGACGTTCTCCAGGCCCTCGACACCGTCGATCTCCGAGAGCAACTGCGGCACAACGGTGGTCTCCACGTCGGAGGAGACGCCCGAACCGCGGGTGCGGAAGATGGAGTCCATCTCGTCGAAGAACACGATCACCGGGGTGCCCTCGGACGCCTTCTCGCGGGCCCGCTGGAAGATGATCCGGATGTGGCGCTCGGTCTCACCCACGAACTTGTTGAGCAGCTCGGGGCCCTTGATGTTGAGGAAGAACGACTTGGCTTCCTTGGCGTCCTCACCGCGCGCCTCGGCGATCTTCTTGGCGAGCGAGTTGGCGACGGCCTTGGCGATCAGCGTCTTACCGCAACCGGGAGGACCGTAGAGCAGCACACCCTTGGGCGGGCGCAGCGCGTACTCGCGGAACAGATCCTTGTGCAGGAACGGCAATTCGACGGCGTCGCGGATCTGCTCGATCTGGCGGGACAGGCCACCGATGTCCTCGTAGTTGACATCCGGGACCTCTTCCAGCACCAGGTCCTCGACCTCGGCCTTGGGGATCCGCTCGAAGGCGAAGCCGGCCTTGGTGTCGACCAGCAGCGAATCACCCGGGCGCAGTTTGCGAATCGGGCGATCCGGATCCTCGAGGTCGTCCACGTCCACCAGCGCGGACAGCGGACCGGAGAGCCAGACCACGCGCTCCTCGTCGGCGTGCCCGACGACCAGGGCCCGGCGGCCGTCGTCGAGAATCTCACGCAGCGTGCCGATTTCGCCGATGGCGTCGAAGTTTCCGGCCTCCACCACGGTCAGCGCCTCGTTCAAGCGAACGGTCTGGCCGTAGGTGAGGGTGGTGGTGTCGATGTTCGGCGAACAGGTCAGCCGCATCTTGCGTCCGGAGGTGAACACATCGACCGTCTGATCGTCGTACACACCGATGAGAACGCCGTAGCCCGAGGGTGGCTGGCCGAGGCGATCCACTTCCTCACGGAGAGCGACCAGTTGCTGGCGCGCTTCCTTGAGGGTGTCCATCAACTTGGTGTTGCGAATCGTCAGCGAATCAACACGCGCTTCCAATTCCCGTGTGCGATCGGGTGTGTCGGCGAGTTGCCTCCGGAGTGCAGCTGCCTCGGCACGTACGGCCTCGAGTTCCCTCCAGGCTGCCGAATCCGAATGTTCGATGGGGCTCATGATGCTGCTCCTCCCAGTCCCGGTCTATCAACGCTACCGGGCTCTAACCGTTCCCGCTTTCCGACATGGTTTCGTCGTGATCACATCTAGGCTGCGGCCCACGGGCCGGACAGGCATGTTAGCCTGCCCTAACCTGTTTCCGGCGAGTTAACGCCGGCCCGAGCCGAAAGGTGCCGTTGATGCTCCTTCCCACCAGTCGTACTCCTGGTATGCGCAACGTCTCCCGGACGCTTCGTGTTTCCCTGGCTACCGTCGCGGCCCTCGCGGCCGCTACCGCAACTGTGACCGCATGTAGCTCCGACGACAAGGGTTCTTCGCCCACGAATACGTCCGTGTCGTCGGCCGCCGCCACGCCCGCGCCGACCGCGGAGAGCCTGCAGAGCGTCCTCACGGCCTTCGCCGACCCGGCAAAACCGGCCGCCGACAAAGCCAAACTAGTCGTCGACGGGGACAAGCGTCTCGGAAATATCGAGACAATGAACCAGGGACTCGCGCATTACCAGGTCAGTTTCGCCGTCGGCGAGATCAAACAGGACGGCACCAAGGCCGATGCCAAGGTCAGCGTGACCTCCCCGCACGGCACCATGCCCGACGTCCCGATGGCGTTCCAGTACGCCGATGGCACCTGGAAGCTCTCCGACGCCGGCGCCTGCACCGTCCTCGGAATGGCCCGCGCCGCCTGCCAATAGCGGGGAGCGAGCAAACCGGTGGCGCCTCGGGGCGGACATCCTGTGATGTCCGCCCCGAGGCGCCATTCGTGCGTTCGGGTCAGCCCTTGGAGGGGCGGCGCTGCGGGCGCGGCGCGGTGACGCCGTCGGCCAGGCGGCGGGCCTTCACCAGGAAGGCGGTGTGGCCCTGCATGCGGTGCTCGGGGCGCACGGCCAGGCCGACCACGTGCCACGGGCGGACCATGGACTCCCACGCGGCGGGCTCGGTCCAGCAGCCCTGGCGGCGCAGTCCCTCGACCACCTCCGACAGCTGCGTGGTGGTGGCCACGTAGGCCAGGAAGACGCCGCCGGGGATCAGCGCCTTGGAGACCGCCTCGAGCGCCTCCCACGGCTTGAGCATGTCCAGGACCACCCGGTCGACCTGCTCGCCGGAGTACTCGGTCACATCGCCCAGGGTCAGTTCCCAGTTCTCGGGACGTTCGCCGAAGAATCGCTCGACATTCTTGACGGCGTGCTCGGCGTGGTCCTCGCGGATCTCCCAGGAGATGACCTTGCCCTCCGGGCCCACCGCGCGCAGCAGCGAGCAGGTCAGCGCGCCCGACCCGGCCCCGGCCTCGAGTACCTTCGCGCCGGGGAACATGTCGCCCTCGTGCACGATCTGGGCGGAGTCCTTGGGGTAGATGACCGCCGCGCCGCGCGGCATGGACAGCACGTAGTCGGTGAGCAGGGGGCGCAGCGCCAGGTAGGGGGTGCCCTTGGCGGAGTTCACCACGCAGCCCTCGTCGGCGCCGATGAGGTCGTCGTGGTTGATGTGGCCGGCGTGGGTGTGGAACTCCTTGCCCACCTCCAGGATCACCGTGAACTTGCGCCCCTTGGCGTCGGTCAGCTGTACCCGGTCACCGATCTGGAAAGGGCCGGTCCGTCTGGCCGTCATGAAACTCCGTTCTGCGTGTTGTCGTGAAACGTGCGTCGCTGCGATTGTGCTGCGGCGAATTCGTGCGCACCTTGTCGGTGCCTGCGTTTAGCCTGCCAGGTATGTCGGTCGACGCGATCAGTACCCCGGAGACAGAGCGGTTCGCGCCGCGGGGGCCCGCGCTGTCCCCTTCGCGCGCAATCGATTTCAAGCAGTGCCCGCTCAAGTACCGGCTGCGGGTGATCGACCAGATCCCGGAGCCGCCCTCGCGGGCGGCGGTGCGCGGCACGGTGGTGCACGCCGTGCTGGAGTCGCTGTTCGGGCTGCCCGCCACCGAGCGGGACGTGGCGGCCGCGGCCGCGCTCATCGAACCCGCCTGGACCGGGGTGCGCGAGTCCCGGCCCGAGGTGGAGTCGCTGATCCCGGACGAGGAACTGCCCGGGTTCCTGGCCGAGGTGCGCAAGCTGGTGGACGTGTACTTCCGGCTCGAGGATCCGGCCGGATTCGAGCCCGAGTCGTGCGAGACCTTCATCGAGGCCGATCTGCCCGATGGCACCCCGCTGCGCGGCATCGTGGACCGCATCGACCGCTCGGCCGACGGGGACCTGCACGTCATCGACTACAAGACCGGCCGCGCCCCGGGCCTGGCGTACGAGACCCGGGCGCTGTTCCAGCTGAAGTTCTACGCCCTGGTCCTGCTCCGCACCCAGGGCCGGGCCCCGGCACAGCTGCGGCTGATGTACCTGGCCGACGGCGTCACCCTGACCTACGCCCCGGATCCGGAGGAGCTGCTGCGTTTCGAGCGGATCCTGTCGGCACTGTGGGCGGCCATCGTCACCGCCGCCGAGACCGGCGAGTTCCCGCCCAGCCCGGGCTGGATGTGCCAGTACTGCGATTTCAAGCGACTATGCCCCGAATTCGGCGGCACGCCACCGCCTTTCCCGTCCGGTCCGGTCGAATCGGGTCAGGACGAGCCGGAGCTCGACCCGTCCTGACCTCGACGCGGATCAGAAGGCGCGGCAGGACCGGATGTCGGTGGCCAGGATGGCCTTGGCGCCCAGGTCGGCGAGCCGGTCCATGAGCTCGTTGCCGTTCTTGCGCGGCACCAGCGCGCGCACCGCGACCCAGTCGGGATCGGTGAGCGGGGACACGGTCGGCGACTCCAGGCCGGGGGTGATCTCGACGGCCCGGTCCAGCAGCGCCTTGGGGCAGTCGTAGTCCAGCATCAGGTACTGCTGAGCGAAGACCACGCCCTGGATGCGGGCGACGAGCTGGTTGCGGGCCTTGTCGTTCTGGTCCGCGCCCTTGGCCTCGATGAGCACGCCCTCGGAGTCGCACAGCGACTCGCCGAAGGCGACCAGATTGTGCTGGCGCAGGGTGCGGCCGGAGCCGACCACGTCGGCGATGGCGTCGGCGACGCCGAGCTGGATCGAGATCTCGACCGCGCCGTCGAGGCGGATGACCTCGGCCTCGAGGCCGCGCGCCTTGAGGTCGCCCCGGACCAGGTTCGGGTAGGAGGCGGCGATCCGCTTGCCCTGCAGGTCCTCGACCTTCCATTCGCGCCCGGCGGGGGCGGCGTAGCGGAAGGTGGAGCGGCCGAAGCCCAGGGCGAGCCGTTCCTGCACCGGCGCACCGGAATCCAGGGCCAGGTCACGGCCGGTGATGCCGAGGTCGAGCTCGCCGGAGCCGACGTAGATGGCGATGTCCTTGGGCCGCAGGAAGTAGAACTCGACCTGGTTGACCGGGTCGAGCACGCTCAGTTCACGGGAGTCGGTGCGCTTGCGGTAGCCCGCCTCGGTGAGGATGCCGACGGCGGACTCGGACAGGGCGCCCTTGTTCGGGACTGCGACGCGAAGCATGGGAGGTCCTTTCGGAATGGGAAGGGAAGACATGGCCGACAGGGGGACGAACGGTCGCTCCGCACGGTGTGTGCGGAGCGACCGGTGCGTCACAGATGTCGGTACACGTCCTCGAGCCGCAGCCCGCGGCCCACCATCAGCACCTGCACCCAATACAGCAGCTGCGAGATCTCCTCGGAGAGCTCGTCGTCGCTCTGGTACTCGGCCGCGATCCAGACCTCGCCGGCTTCCTCGAGCACCTTCTTGCCCTGCGCATGCACGCCGGCGTCCAGGGCGGCGACGGTGCCCGACCCCTCGGGGCGGTTGGCGGCACGATCCTGCAGCTCGGCGAACAGGGCTTCGAAAGATTTCACGGGGAGTGATTCTCTCAGACGGGCGCACACTCCCCGCAATCGGTTATACGGTGAGCAGTTCGGTGAGTTCGGCCACGGCCACCCGCAGCTGGTCGGCGAACTCGTGCATCTGCCGCGCGACGTGCTTGGGCGTGGCCAGGTAGAGGTTCCAGCGGTCGGGCAGCAGCACGTAGGCGATGCCGATGCACTTGGGGCTGGTGGAGCCGAAACCGAAGTACTGGATGTTCACCGACGGCGCGGAGCTGGTGCTCAGGTAGTCGTCGCGAGTGATGGTCCAGCCGGGGCTGTCGAAGAACGGCATCGCCTCGGTCGCGCCGAGCTGTTCGCCGCGGCGGCGCTGGATCCACTGCAGCTCCCACAGGTGCTGTTCGGGAGCCTCGCCGCGCTGGCATTCCTGGGCGCGGCGCACGTGCGCCTCGGCGGCGGTGCGCAGGGCCACCAGTTTGCGGTCCCGGTCCACGGCCGGATCCTCCATGGCGGCAACGAAATCCAGCATCTCGTGGGTGATGACGCGCATGGCCTCGGTGCGGCCGTTGCGGAACTGGCGGGTGGCGATGGATTCGTAGGTCGCCCCGTTGAGGCCCTTGCTGCGGCGGTGCGCGAGCTGGTAGCTCAGCTGGGCCAGCGCGTCCGGGGAGATGCCGAGCTTCTTGGCGCGCTGGGTGCCGAAGTCGAACGACACCGTGGAGGTGGCGGTGTCGGCGGCGAACTGGGCGAACGAGGCGGCGGCCGAGGCGATCTCGGTGCGGGCCTCGGGGCCGAAGGTGAACTCGACGGGTTCGACGGCGGGCAGGCCCTGTGCCTGCGCGCCGGATTGCGCGGCGTGGTCGCCGACGGGCGCTTCGAGCAGGGTGTCGACGAAGGACAGGATGGTGGTGCCGTCCAGACCGCAGTGCTCGACATTGATGCCGGCCTCGCCGTCGGCGAAGACGACGAACGACACCGCCTTGTCGAACCAGCGGTTGCCGCTGTCGCCGTGCAGCAACTGGTCGCAGGCGTGCAGGGTGTCGCGGGGCGCGAAGTCCTCGAGGCAGACGCAGAACAGCGCGGTCTCGATGGTCTCGAAGGCGGCGGCGTTGGCGGGCCGCAGGGCGGCGTAGAGCGGGGCCCAGTCGGCGCGAGCCATGGTGGTGAGGTGCCCGGCGGCGGAGTTGGTGGCGGCCCGGCGCGTCCCGGCCTTCATGACCGCGCGCAGGCCGTCGGTGAGGTCCTCGGGGGTGTGCGGGGCGCCGCCGGCGCCGATGACGTCCATCCGGAACATGTTGCCGCGGTAGAAGACCACGATGTGGCGGGCTTCGGAGTGCCCGGGCCATTCGTCGCTGTAGGGCACACGCACGGTGTCCTGCGGCGCGCCGGGAATGCGCGTCTCGGAGAACAGGAACTTGTTCTGCGCCATATTGAGTCGCGTGCCGCGCTGGGTGGCGGGCGGGATCTCCTCGGCGTCCAGGCGCAGCTTGTAGTTCACCGCCGCCGAGATCAGGGCCGCGGCGCGCTCGCTCTGGTCGGAGCCGGTGGAGCCGGCCAGCGCGGTGTCATCGCGGAACAGGAAGAAGAAGTTGGCGTTCAACGCGATTCGGTCGCGGCGGCCCAGATAGCGGGAGGGCCAGAACTCGTCGAGCCAGCTGCCGACGCCCGGGGTGGCGTCGAAGCGCTCCAGGTCCGCGTGCAGGGTGCGGGCGGGGCCCTCGGGGCGCAGCAGGTCCTCGACGGTGGCGGCGGTGGCCGCGTACTCGTCGGAGGTCAGCAGCGGCGCGCACCAGTGCAGGAAGCGGGTGCAGCTCTCCTCCAGGGTGGGCAGCGGGACGCGGGGCAGCTGCTCGTCGAAGGCGAAGGTGCTGTCGCTCAAGGGGTGTCCTCATGGTCGATGGGGTTGGGGCAGCCTGGCTGTGCACACGTGTCACCGTCCCCCGGCGGTCACGCCACCATTCTTGCCATCGTTGCCGTCCGGGCGCCACATTTTCGCGCGAAACCGCCACGGACCGACCAGGATGTGGTTTTACTGCGCGACAACAGTTTTCATGCGGCTATCCGGTTTGCCCCGAACCGACCGGTTTTGTTCACTCCGGGTCGCCGAGTTCCTTCACCACCCGCGGCACCTCGTCGGCGGGCAGGTAGCAGCCGGATTGTTCGAAGCCGCCGATGGTGTGGACCTTGTGGTCGGCGTACCCGATGCGCAGGAAGTCGTCACCGGCCAGGCCGTGCACGGCCCAGTCGAAGGCCACCCGGGCGCGGGCGACGATCGTGCGCAGCGCCATGAGGTGGTAGCCGCGCGCCACGAATTGTGCCGGCACGCCACGCAATCCCAGGCCGAGCGGCCGGGCCAGCGCGTCGCGCCCGCCCAGATCGACCACCATGCCCAGGTCCGGATGACGGTAGGGCGAGGGCGTTTCGCCGCGCAGCGTGGCGACCAGGTTCTTGCCCAGGTGCCGTCCTTGGCGCATGGCGTGCTGCGCGGTCGGCGCGCAGACCTGACCGTCGCCTTCGACGGTGTCGGGGACGGCGGCCGCATCACCCATGGCCCATACGCCGGGCAGGCCCGGGACCGTCAGGTCGGCCTGGGCGACGATGCGGCCCTTGTCGGTTTCCGCGCCCAGATGCGCGGCCAGCGGGCTGGGCGCGACCCCGGCGGTCCACAGCACCGTGCGGGACGGGATGAATTGGCCGTTGGTGAGTTTCACGCCATTGGCGGTGACTTCCGCGGCGGAGGCGCCGGTGATGAGTTCGATGCCGCGTTCGGCCAGAATCCTTTTCGCCTCCGCGCCGAGCTTGTCGCCGAGTTCGGGCATGATGCGGTCGCCGCGGGTGACCAGGTGCCAGCGCACCATGCCGGACTCGACTTCGGGGAAGAAGCGTCCGGCGGCGGCGCGGCAGACCTTGTTGAGGACGGCGGCGGTCTCGGTTCCGGCGTAGCCCGCGCCGATGGTGACGAAGTTCAGCCGTTCCTGGTCCTCGTCGAGGCCGCCGCGCACGGCGGCGATATCCAGCTGCCGCAGTACGTGGTCGCGCAGGTACATGGCCTCGGCCAGGGTCTTCATGCCGAATCCGTGCTCCTGCAACCCCGGAACGTCCATGACGCGGGTGATGGAGCCGGGCGCCAGGACGAGCTGGTCGTATTCGAGGGCGGTTTCGCGGCCGGAGGTGCGGGTGCGGCGCACCACCACCCGCCGGGTGCCGGGCTCCACGCCGACGGCCATGCCGGGCACCACTTCGGTGCGGCGCAGCAGCCGGCGCAGAGGCACCGACACCGAGCGCGGGTTGAGGGTGCCGGAGGCGACCTGCGGCAGCAGCGGCAGATATAACAGTCCGGCGTCCGGGGAGACGAGTTGGATGAACGCCTCCTCGGGGCGGAGGCGTCGCTCCAGATAGCGGGCGCATTCCACGCCCGCGAATCCACCGCCGATGATCACGATCTTCGCTGGTGCCACGACTTCACCGTAGCTCGTACCGCCCGCTTCGAGGTGAATCCCGCGATTTCCGCGTCCGCGGGATCAGTGTTCGCGCTCGGTACCGGGTTTCGGGCGCGACAGGTACAGCTGCGCGTAGAGCCAGCCGTCGGATTCGGCGTCGGTGGTGTCGATTCCCTTGCCCGCCAGGGCGTTCAGCACCCGCGCCTGTTCGTCCGGGGAGGCGAAGCGGCGCTGCCGGTAGACGCCGGGAGCGCGTTCGGTGCGGTAGCCGAGGGTCTCGAGGTGCGCGGCGATGGGGTCGAAGGCGAACATGCGGAGCACGAAATGCGCCATCCACGGGAGTTTCCCGCCGTGTGCGCGGGCCACCCGCAGCAGGGTGTGTTCGGTGATGTAGCCGACGCAGCCGGTGGAGATGATCAGGTCGGCCCCGGCCAGCGTCTGCCGCTGGGCTTCGGTGGGTTCGGCCGATTCCAGGTCGGCGTGCACGACCTCGTCGAGGAAGCCCGCGGCGTGGCCGTAGTCGAGGGCGGGGCGGGAGGCGTCCATACCGATGAATCGGACTCCGGGCAGCCGGTCGCCGGAGCGCAGCAGGGCGCGGTCGCGGTCGAGCAGGGCGGCGGTGTCGTCAGCGTCGCGGCCGCGGTAGTGCCCGGAGAGTTCGGTCATGGTGGTGTCGAGGCGCAGCAGGGCCGCGTTGACGCCGTAGGAGCAGCCGAGGTCGAGGACCGCGGGGGTGGCGATGCCGGTGGCGGACCGGTATTCGTCGAGCAGTTTCTGGAAGTGCGGCTTCGCCAATTCCGGTATCTGGTAGTCCAATTCGGCCATACGGGCGTAGTACTGGCGGGGATCGGGCCGATCGTAGATGTCGTCGAAGGAGGCTTTTCCGGTGGAACTGTGCAACGAAACCGGCACGCGCTGGTCCCCTCTCAGTCGAGCAATCGGTCGCCGCGGATCTCGCCGACCGCCAGATGATCCGGCGTCACCCGCCCGAACAGCTGCCGGGTCCGTTCGGCGGTGCCGATCAGTCCCGGACTGTCGCTGTAGGCGAAGATCGCCGAATGCCGTTGCACCGCACCGTGTACCGGTGCGACCCGGTGCAACGAGAACCTTCCCTGGAACAACTGCAGGTCGCCGGGCCGCAGGGCCAGCCGGCGGATGAACCGTTCCCCGTCGCCGGTGAGCACGGCGCGCACGTCGGCGAAGTTCTCCGCCGTCCGTGACCGGATGCCCGGGCAATACTCGAACACCCCACCGTCTTCCGGCTCCTGGGTGAGCATGCTGACGGTGAATTCGTTGGTGTCGAAGTGCCAGGGATGCGACTGCCCCGGCGCGACCACATTGAGGCACAGTCCGGCCAGCGGATCGCTGTACTCGTGCAGTTCGGCGAGCCCGAAGCAGTCGGCCACGAACCGCTGGAACCGGGTGTCGATGTAGAGCCGGTGGATCAGCGCCTCGCGCGGAATGAGATCCCGTGCGACGAAAGCGTTTCCACGCTGCAGCACGATCCGCCCCGGGTGATCGGTGGGCAGCCCCGCGTCGAAGGGAATGTTGTACGCGTTGACGTTCTCGACGGTGTAGTGGGCTCGCGGAGCCAGCTCCTCCCCCTCGCTCCGCAGCGTCTCCACCAGCTCGGGCCGGATGAACCCGCGCAGGACGCAACATCCCCCCGCCGCCAGCTCGGCCCGCGCCCCCGCCACCGCCCGCAGCCACCCGTCACTCCCCGGCGAATCCAGTGGATACCGCCCGACATCGACCCCCGGTACGCTCCCCTGCCCAACCGCAACCATAGGCCCATTCTTACGAACCGACCGCCCGACACGCCCGAAAAGCTCCCCGATTGTGAATTGCCACTTTTCCTGCGCCCCACCAGTTTTGATGTGGTATTGGCACCACGGCGCAACGTGTGGCACGCCGTTTGACAGCCGCGTTCAGAGGTGTACACCGGTAGTGAGAGGACCGGTCGGATGGGCAGTCACGGATCGTGGGAGACCGTCAACCGGGCACTGAATCGGGTGTCCGGGCCGGGGAGGCGCGGGACCGAGTGGACGACCTACCTGTGTCCGGTGCACGAGGCGGATGGGCGACGGCATCGGGCCTCGCTGGGGGTGGTCTACAACCTGTCGCGGCAGCGGACCGTGGTGCGGTGTTTCGCCGGATGCTCGGATGTGGAGGTGTTGGAGCGCATCGGATTGCGGGTGCGGGATCTGTTCGACGCGCCCCCGGAGCCGAGGACGGGACACCGGCGGAACGCGCCGGAGCCGGCGGTGGCGGATCGGGCGATTCTCGCGGCGGGACTGGCGCTTTCGGTGCATCGGAAGGATGCCGGGCCGCGGATCGGGAGGCCGCGGCGAATGGCGGCGTACGTGTACCGGTGGCCGGACGGGGGCGCGGCCGGGTGTGTGGTGCGGGTGCGGACGTTGCATCGGCAGGGGTATGTGAAGTCGTTCTATCAGCGGCGGCTGACCGAGAACGGCTGGGAATCCGGGGGTTTCGCGCGGGTGCCGTTCCACCTGCCGGAGGTGATCGAGGCGGTGGCGGAGGGGCGCGACATCTTCGTGTGCGAGGGCGAGGCGGACGTGCTGACGGCGACGCGGGCCGGGTTGACGGCCACCTGCAATGCCGGGGGCGCGAGCGGGTGGTATTCCGAGCACGCGGAGTGGTTGCGGGGCGCGCGGCGGGTATGGGTGGTGGCGGATCGGGATGCGCCGGGGTATCGGCATGCGGCGCGCGTGGCGGAGTCGCTGGTCGATGCGGTGGCCCAGGTGCGGGTGGTGCAGGCGCGGGACGGGAAGGATCTGACCGATCACTGCAATGCGGGGCATCTGGTGTCGGAGTTGGATCCGGTTCCGGTGCTGGACACGCATTTTCGCGGGGGTTGAGTCAGCCGGCGGTGGTGACGGCGCGCTGGTAACGGGTGATCAGGGTGCGCAGGGCCCTGATCGGCCTGCTCACCGATCCGGACGAGGGCCCGGCCTTCCACGTGATCGCGCCCTCCCTGCCCGGATATGCCCTGTCCACCCCGCTGTCGGGAACCGGATGGACGATGGCGCGCACCGCCCGCGCCTGGATCGAGCTGATGGCCCGTCTGGGTTACGAACGCTACGGCGTGCACGGCGGCGATCCGGCCGGCCTGGCCACCGATCTCCAGGCCTTCGGCCCCCTGCGCTGAGCCCGGTCAGGTGGCGGCGATGCGCCGATCCAGTTCCGCGATCAGGCGTTTCGCCGCCACCATCCGGTAGGCGTCCTCGACGATCTCGGTGATCTCGTCC
This sequence comes from Nocardia sp. CA-145437, assembly GCF_050956485.1. Classification (NCBI taxonomy): domain Bacteria; kingdom Bacillati; phylum Actinomycetota; class Actinomycetes; order Mycobacteriales; family Nocardiaceae; genus Nocardia; species Nocardia sp. CA-145437. Next base: position 4,160,013 of record NZ_CP191204.1, read on the forward strand.
CAGTCCACGTCGACATCCAGATACACCCCGAGCCACCCGCGATGCCCCACGTACGGCGGCCGGTAGAACCGCCCGGGCTCGGCCGACACCAGTTCCTCCTGCGCCCCGGCCGGTGCCGCGCACCAGAATCCGACCCGTTCGTCGTGGTGGTGGTCGGCGAACATGACGAACATCTTCTTCCCGCCCGCGAACCACGCGGGTTCGCCGTGGCTGACGCGTTCGCTCACCTCGGGCAGCCCGGCGCACACGCCGCGCAGCGATTCCAGCACCCTGTCCATACCCGCAGGGTAGGCGACCCGGACCGGTCCGCCTTGGACGAATGGGAACGGGGTCAGGAATTCGCGCGCACGAGGTCCTTCAGGTGCGCGAGTTCGAGCCCGACCAGACTGTCGCGGAAGGTGCGTCCGGGCGCGTCCGGCACCGGGACCTCGCACGGCACGACCAGCAGGGCGCATCCGGCTTCCTGCGCCGCGATCGAGCCGGTCGGTGAATCCTCGATGGCCACGCTGAATTCCGGTGCGGCACCGAGCAGTTGCGCTGCCCGCAGGTACACGTCCGGCGCGGGTTTGCCGTGTGGCACCTCGTCGGCGCACACGGTGGCCCCGAAGTACTCACGCCCGATGGTGTCGAGCCCGTACTCGGCCAGCGACCGCTTGGTATTGGTCACCAACGCCATCGGCACCCCGGCCGACCGCAGCAGATCGAGTGCTTCCCGCGCGCCCGGTCGCCACGGCACCGGCCCCTGGAACAGCTCGGTCACCCGCGCTTCCATCCACTCCGAGGCCCGCACGACCGCCTCGGGGGTGTGCTCGATGTCGAGGCCCTCGAACAAGATGCGATACGCGTTCGGCCCGGACGCCCCGATCAGCGCGTGCCGCACGGTGTCGGTCAGCTCGCGCCCGTACTCCCCCGCCAGCTCCCGCAGTGCCATGTCCCAGAGCTTCTCCGAGTCCAGCAGAGTCCCGTCCATATCCCACAACACCGCGTCCAACCGCGCCACCGACCCGAGCTCCTTCCACACACCCTCATCCAGGAGCGTCCGCGCAACGCGGCGCACCGGCCCCGCCGCGCGCGGAGCCGGTCCAGCCTATCGGGGCGCGGTCACCGGCCCCGGGCCCGCGGTCTACAGGCCCGACGCCGCGATCACCAGCCGCCCGCCCGAGGAGTCGGTCTGGATCCAGCGGTTCTCGGAGGACACCTGCCCCGACTTGGACACATAGGTGAGCGCGACCACCGCGCGATTGTCGCCCTGCGGCGTCACCGCGCCCACACTCACCGAGCGGATGCTGCCCCAGAACTGCGCGTAACTGTTGTAGCCGCCGGTCGACGCCTGATAGCCGGGCGACAGCATCGACCACGCGCCGCTGACATTGCCGGGCAGCATGCCGTAGTAGCCCTGGACGAACGAGGTGACCGAGGCGGCTGACGGCGGACCGGCCGGCGTCGTGGTGGGCGGGGTCGTCGTCGGATGCGCCGAGGAACTCGGGGCCGCCGACGAGGACGGGGCGGGCGTGGTGGTCGGGGCCTGGGTGGCCGCGCCCGCGCCGCTGTTGCGCGTGGGCTGCTGCCCGCCGTCGGCCGGGCCCAGGTTCTCCGGCGAGGTGGCCGGGATCGACGCCGGGGCCGAACCGCCCTTGTCCGCCTGCGGGGTCCCGCCGCCACCGTTGTTGCCGTTGACCGCCAGGGTGATCACCACGGCCAGCACGATCGCGCCGACGACGCCGACCGCCACCAGCACCAGCTGACGCGGATTGCGTTCCCCGCCACCGGTTCTCACACCCGAGCCGATTCCCGGCGGCGGCACGGTGCCACGCCCGCCGGTCGACATGTCGACGTGCATGGTGGGATCGGCCGCATTGCTCGGCGCACCCGTCCGCGACCCCGGCAGCACGGTCGTGGCCGCCGCGGCGTCCACGGCGGCAACGGCATTCACCGGCGGCAGCACCTTGGTCGGCTGGACCGGCACGGCCGGGGCGCGCCCCTCGGCCACCGCGTGCAGCCGTTCGGCGGCCTGTTCCATGGTGGGCCGGTCCGCCCCCTCGGCGGCGAGCAGATCCATCAGCACCGGCGCGAGGGTCGCGGCGTGCGCGGGCCGCGGCACCTGTGCGCGCGCCACCGAATGCAGTACGGCCAGCGGGTTGTCGCCCTCCCCGAAGGGCGGCTTGCCTTCCACGGCCGCGTACAGCGTCGAGCCCAGAGCGAAGACGTCGGAGGTCGGTTCCGGGTTCTCGCCGCGCGCCACCTCGGGCGAGAGGTAGGCGGGAGTGCCCGCCAGGAACCCCGTCGAAGTGACGGTCACGTCGCCGGTGGCCCGGGAGATGCCGAAGTCGGTGATCTTCACCGTCCCGTCGTCGGCGACCAGGATATTGGCGGGCTTCACATCGCGGTGCACGATGCCGGCCTTGTGAGCCGCGGCCAGCGCCTCGGCGACCTTGGCCCCGATCCGCGCCACCTCGACCGGCGGCAGCTGCCCCTTCTCCCGCATGAGCGCGGCCAGGCTGACCGCGTTCACGTACTCCATGACCAGCCAGGGCTGGCCGTCCTCCTCCGCCACGTCGAACACGGTGACGGCATTGGGATGGTGCAGGCGCGCGGCGATGCGCCCCTCACGCATCGCCCGCATCCTGGCCTCCACGGCCTGCGACCGGGTCAGGCCCGGCGTCAGCAGCAGCTGCTTGACCGCGACGGTGCGTCGCAGCCGAACGTCGGTCGCGCGCCACACGACCCCCATCGCACCGGTGCCGATCGGATCCGTCAGGCGGTACCGCCCCGCAATCAGCCGGTCTGAGCTCATGTGGTTGTACCCCTCCTGCTGGCTTTCGCGCCGGGCGCCCTGCCACCCTGCGCGAAAGCCCGAAACCTGGTGAAGATATTAAGCGTTGAAGTACTTGGCTTCCGGGTGCAGCAGCACGAACGCGTCGGTCGACTGCTCCGGATGTAGCTGCAGCTCCTCGGAGAGAATCACGCCGATTCGGTTGGCGTCCAACAACTCCACGAGCTTGGCCCGATCCTCCAGTTCCGGGCAGGCCCCGTAACCGAACGAGTACCGTGCGCCACGGTAGCCGAGTTTGAAGTAGTCGAGCACATCGGCGGGGTCCTCGTCGGCGACGGAATGTCCGTCCAGAGTCAGTTCTTCCCGGATGCGGCGGTGCCAAAACTCCGCGAGCGCCTCGGTGAGCTGCACGCCGATGCCGTGCACCTCGAGGTAGTCGCGGTAGTTGTCCTCCTTGAACAGGACGTTGGCGAAGTCCGCGATGGGCTGGCCCATGGTGACCAGCTGGAACGGCATCACATCCACCTGACCGGTCTCCAGCGCACGCTCACGCGAGCGGATGAAGTCGGCGATGCAGAGGAACCGGTCGCGCTGCTGACGCGGGAATGTGAACCGGAAGCGTTCCGGTGCATCGGGTTTCGGCTCGGTGAGAACAATCACATCGTCGCCCTCGGACACCGCCGGGAAGTACCCATACACCACCGCGGCGTGCTGCAGCACACCCTCGGCGATCAGCCGGTCCAGCCAATACCGCAGGCGCGGACGGCCTTCGGTCTCGACCAGGTCCTCGTAGGACTGGCCCTCGACGCCGCGCTGACCGCGCAGGCCCCACTGCCCCAGGAACAGCGCCCGCTCGTCGAGCAGCCCGGAGTACTCGCTCAGCGACAGACCCTTGATGATGCGCGAACCCCAGAACGGCGGCGTCGGCACCGGCAGGTCCGCGGCCACATCGGAGCGCTCGGGCACCACGACCGGGGCCTCGGCCGCCTTGCGTTCGGCGGCGATGCGCTTGGAACGCTCGTGGCGCGCCTTGCGTTCGGCGGCCTTCTCCCGTTCGGCGATGGCCTCGGGCGAGTTCGGATCCAGTCCGCCGCCGCGCTTGCGGGTCATGATCTCGTCCATCAGGTGCAGGCCCTCGAAGGCGTCACGCGCGTAGTGCACGTCGCCGGCGTAGACCTCGGTGAGATCGTTCTCCACGTAGGCGCGGGTCAGCGCCGCGCCACCGAGGAGCACCGGGAACTGCTCGGCGACCCCGCGCGAGTTGAGTTCCTCGAGGTTCTCCTTCATCACCACGGTGGACTTCACCAGCAGCCCGGACATGCCGATCACGTCGGCCTTTTTGTCCACGGCGGCGTCGAGGATGGTCGAGATCGGCTGCTTGATACCGAGATTGACGACCTCGTAGCCGTTGTTGGACAGGATGATGTCGACCAGGTTCTTGCCGATGTCGTGCACGTCGCCCTTAACGGTGGCGAGCACGATGCGACCCTTGCCCGAATCGTCGGTGGCCTCCATGTGCGGTTCCAGGTAGGCGACCGCGGTCTTCATGGTCTCCGCCGACTGCAGCACGAACGGCAGCTGCATCTGGCCCGAACCGAACAGCTCACCGACGGTCTTCATGCCCGACAGCAGCGTCTCGTTGATGATCTGCAGCGGCGGCACCTGCTGCATGGCCTCGTCGAGATCGGCGTCCATCCCGGCCTTCTCGCCGTCGACGATGCGCCGCGCGAGCCGCTCGAACAGCGGCAGCGCCGCCAGCTCCTCGGCGCGGGAAGCCTTCGAGGAGGCGGTCGAGACGCCCTCGAACAGCGCCATCAGCTTCTGCAGCGGGTCGTACTCCTCGGTGCGCCGGTCGTAGACCAGATCCAACGCGACCTGGCGCTGTTCCTCCGGAATCCGGGCCATGGGCAGGATCTTCGACGCGTGCACGATCGCCGAATCCAGACCGGCCTGGACGCATTCGTGCATGAACACCGAGTTGAGCACCTGCCGCGCGGCCGGGTTCAGGCCGAAGGAGATGTTCGAAAGACCCAGCGTGGTCTGCACTTCCGGGTGCCGCTTCTTGAGTTCGCGGATGGCCTCGATGGTTTCGATGCCGTCACGGCGCGACTCCTCCTGGCCGGTGCCCAGGGTGAAGGTCAGCGTGTCGATGATGATGTCGGACTCTTCGAGACCCCAGTTGTGCGTGATGTCCTCGATGAGCCGCTCGGCGATGGCCACCTTGTGCTCGGCGGTACGCGCCTGGCCCTCCTCGTCGATGGTCAGCGCGACCACGGCCGCGCCGTGTTCGGCGACCAGCGCCATGGTCTGCTGGAACCGCGAATCCGGTCCGGCGCCGTCCTCGTAGTTGACCGAGTTGATGGCGCAACGCCCGCCCAGCTGCTCCAGACCGGCCTTCAGCACCGGGGTTTCGGTGGAGTCCAGCATGATCGGCAGCGTCGAGGAGGTCGCCAGCCGCGAGGCCAGCTCGCGCATGTCGACGGCGCCGTCGCGGCCCACGTAGTCCACGCACAGGTCGAGCATGTGCGCGCCGTCGCGAGTCTGGTCCTTGGCGATATCGAGGCACTTCTGCCAATCGCCGGCCAGCATGGCGTCACGGAAAGCCTTGGAGCCGTTGGCATTGGTGCGCTCACCGATCATCAGGATCGAGGCGTCCTGCTCGAACGGCACCGCCGAGTAGATCGACGAGACGCTGGGCTCGTGCACGGGATTGCGCTTGGCCTGCTCGACCTCACGCACCGCCTCGGCCATCTGCCGGATGTGCTCGGGTGTGGTGCCGCAGCAACCACCCACCAGCGACAATCCGAACTCGGACACGAACTGGGTCATCGAGACCGCCAGATCCTCGGCCGAGAGCGGGTACTCCGCGCCCTTGGCGCCCAGCACCGGCAGACCCGCGTTCGGCATCACCGACACCGGCAGCTGCGCGTGCTTGGACAGATGGCGCAGGTGCTCGCTCATCTCGTCGGGGCCGGTGGCGCAGTTCAGCCCGATCATGTCGATGCCGAGCTTCTCGAGCGCGGTCAGCGCGGCGCCGATCTCGGAGCCGACCAGCATGGTGCCGGTGGTCTCCATCGTCACGTGCGTGATGATCGGGATCCGGCGGCCCGCCTTCAGCATGGCGTTGTGGCTGCCGGTGACCGCGGCCTTGACCTGCAGCAGGTCCTGGCAGGTCTCGATGAGGATGGCGTCGGCGCCGCCGTCGAGCATGCCGAGCGCGGCCTCGGTGTAGGCGTCGCGCAGCGAGACGTAGGGCGCGTGGCCCAGGGTGGGCAGCTTGGTGCCCGGGCCCATCGAGCCCAGCACGTAGCGCGGGGTGCCGTCGGCGGAGCGGCCCATCTCGTCGGCGACCTCGCGGGCCAGGCGGGTGCCGCGCTCGGACAGATCGCGGATCCGGTCGGCGATGTCGTAGTCGGCGAGGTTGGGCAGATTGCAGCCGAAGGTGTTCGTCTCGACGGCGTCGGCACCGGCCTCGAAGTAGGCGCGGTGGATGTGTCGCAGCACGTCGGGGCGGGTTTCGTTGAGAATTTCGTTGCAACCCTCGAGGCCGCGGAAATCGTCGAGGGTGAGATCCGCGGCCTGTAGCATCGTGCCCATCGCACCGTCCCCGATAACGACACGCCGTCTGAGCGTGTCCAAGAAGGTGGTGTCGAATTCGGCGCGGCTGCGTACAGACATGTACTCAAGAGTAGTGGGAAGCTGCGACAAGCTGAATTTGACTGCCTCCGCTCCGCTCCGGCGGGTTCGCGGCCCTGGAGGTCTCGTTCTTCCCTCCCTCCGCTCAGTCCAGAACGAGACGGGCCGCGAACCACCGGGCGATCATGCACACGGCGCTCATTGTGCGATTGCGCGTCGCATGCACACGGGGGTTGCGTACACCGTAGGCTGACCGGGTGAACGCCAGTGAATCCCCGGTGCCACCCGAATCGGACCTGCCCACGCTGCGGGATCCGGTGCTCGTGGCCGCCTTCGAAGGCTGGAACGATGCCGCCGACGCCGCCAGTGGCGCGGTCGAACATCTGGAACTGATCTGGGACTCCCAGCCGCTGGCCGAGCTCGATTCCGAGGACTACTACGACTATCAGGTCAACCGCCCGACCGTGCGTCAGGTCGACGGTGTGACGCGCGAGATCGTCTGGCCCTCGGCCATGCTCTCGGTCTGCTCTCCCCCCGGCAGCGACCGGGACGTGGTGCTGCTGCGCGGGGTGGAACCGAATATGCGGTGGCGCAGCTTCTGCAATGACATTCTCGAGTTCGTGGAACAGCTCGGGGTGTCCACGGTGGTGATCCTCGGTGCGTTACTGGCCGATACCCCGCACACGCGCCCGGTTCCCGTCACGGGTACCGCCTATAATAAGGAAGCCGCGGAGCGCTTCAACCTCGAGCAGACCCGCTACGAGGGACCGACCGGTATCACCGGAGTCCTGCAGGACGCGTGCGTGCGCGCGGGTGTGCCGGCCATCTCCTTCTGGGCCGCGGTGCCGCACTACGTGTCGCAGCCGCCCAACCCCAAGGCCATCATCGCTCTGCTGCACCGGGTCGAGGATGTGCTCGATGTGGAGGTGCCGCTGGGCGCGCTGCCCGAGCAGTCCGAGGAGTGGGAGGTCGCGGTCAACGAGATGACCGCGGGCGACGAGGAGATCGCGGAGTACGTGCGCTCGCTCGAGGAGCGCGGCGACGCCGAGGTCGATATCAACGACGCCATGGCCAAGATCGACGGCGATGCCATCGCCGCCGAGTTCGAGAAGTACCTGCGCCGTCGTGGTCGGGGTGGCTTCGGCCTCTGACCCCCCGCATCCCACCGTGCCCGTTTCAGGCCGAATGGTCCGCTTCGGGGTGAATGTCCCGAAGTAGCTCGAAAATCATTGCCGCACCCGCGTTCTCGACGTGGGTGCGGCGGCGTTTCGGGCGGCGTGTCGAGCTAGCGCTCGACGGTCCAGACCTGAGCGGACGCCTCGTGAGCCAGTTTCGCGATCAATAGGTCGCGCGGAATGGTCTGGCCCGCAAGGTGTTCGAGCGACGGCACCACCACGTGGTGGGCGTCGGCGCGCTTGAGTTCGGCGGTCAGCTCCGCGAACGCGGTGCCATCGCCGGCGGTCGATTCATGGAAGGTGGCGGCGAAGCAGAGGCCCGCGGACTGAGCGAGCCCGCACATGGCGTTCTCCAGCTCGTCGCTGCGACCGTCGGCCAAATCGTCACGCACGTACCCATAGATCAACGCTTCCACCCGAACCTCCGTTGGATTGGGGATCGCTGTCCTGACGTGTGCCCTGGTAAACAGTTTGGCGTTTTTGCGAATGCAATTGCAGATGTCAACCCACTGACATCCAGATGCCCTATCCGGGTCCATCCGCCGTTAACTGGTGAGATACTACAACTCGTGTCCGCCGGTGACGATCGACCTGTCTGGGCTGTCCGAATGCGTGCCGAACGTGATGCTCGGGGGTGGTCACAAGCCGACGCGGTGCGCGCGATGCGCACCAAGTCGAGCCACAATCTCCCCACCGACAGCACACTGTTACGGAACTGGCGGCGTTGGGAATCCGGGGAATCGCGGCCCGACGATTTCTACGCCCCGATCATCGCGGCGTCTTTCGACACCGTGACGGCGGCGTTCTTCCCCAAGACCCGGCCCAACCGGGACGACGAGATGCTCTCGGCAACCGGACTGGACACCCTGGAATTCATTGGGCGGCTACGAATGTCCGATGTGTCGGCTTCCACACTGGACGCCATCCGCATCACAGCCGACCGGCTCTGCTCGGACTACCCGTGCGCCGATCCGCACGATCTGCACGCCGAGGGCACCGCCTGGCTGCGCCGCATCACCTCGCTGCTGGACGGCAGACTCACACTGGCCCAACATCGCGAGGTGCTGGTGCTGGCCGGATGGGTCGCTCTGCTGGTCGGCTGTGTCGACTACGACCTGGGCTGGCGCACCGCCGCCGAGGCCACCCGCCGCGCCGCACTGTCGCTGGGCCAGGAGGCCGACCATGCCGAAATCATCGGCTGGGGAGCGGAAATGGCCGCGTGGTTCGCCCTCACCCAGGGCAACTACCGTGGCGCCATCGATGCCGCGGAGGCCGCGCACGCCACCACCGGCCGCCTGGGCGTGGGCGTCCAGCTGGCCGCCCAGCGCGCCAAGGCCTGGGCCCGCCTGGGCGACCGCCATGAGGTGGAAAAGGCGCTCACCCAGGGCCGTTCGATCCTCGAGGCGATCGAGCACCCGGCCAATCTGGAGAACCACTTCGTGGTGGATCCGCAGAAGTTCGACTTCTACGCCATGGACTGCTGCCGGGTCGCCGGGGACGACCGGCTCGCGGAAACCTATGCCCGCCAGGTGATCGCGACCTCCACCCGCCCCGACGGCAGCATCCGCAAACCCATGCGGGTGTCCGAGGCGCATCTGACCCTGGCCGTGGTCGCGGTGCGCGATCGCAATCTGGAGCTCGCGGTGGACGAGGGCATGCGCGCCTTCGCGGGTAAACGGCGGTCGCTGCCCTCGCTCATGTGGATCGCGGGCGAGGCCGCCCGGGAGATGGTCGCGCGCTTCCCCGGAGATCCGCGCACCAGAACCTATCTCGACCAGCTGCGCTCGCTCGCCGGCTGACCGCGCGCCCCGGCCGTGTTCCACGGCGGCTGTCGCGGGGCCTGGGTACGCTCCAGCGCATGGACTTCAGTCTCTGGACCTGCGCTGCCCGAGGGCACGAGACCTACGCCCCGACCGAGCCCGAGCTGAAGGCACGACTCCACGTCGCCACCCCGGCGGGCGAATCCTGGCGCTGTCTGCGCTGTGGCGATTTCGTGCCGGGCGAGCCGCGCCGCAGCGGTCCCGCCGACGACGCGCCGGAGGTGCCGCGCGGGCATCTGCTGCGCGATCGCATCATCATGCGGCTACTGGCGGCCGAGCGGGTCGGCCGCGCGCTGGTGCTGATCCTGCTCGGCGCGGGCGTGCTGAAGCTGCGCGGTTCGCGCGAGCACTGGAAGGCCAGCTGGGACAAGGATCTTCCGCTCATTCGCCAGCTGGCCGACCAGATCGGTTTCAACCCCGACCATTCCAAGATCATCCGGGGCATCGACACGGCGTTCACGCTCTCGCCGACGATTCTGATCTGGATCGCGGTCGCGCTGTTCGCCTATGCCACCATCCAGCTCGTCGAGGCCGTGGGCCTGTGGCTGGTCAAGCGCTGGGGCGAGTACTTCGCGGTAGTGGCCACCAGCCTGTTCCTGCCGCTCGAGGTGTGCGAGTTGACCGAGAAGGTCACCTTCCTGCGAGTGGCCGCGCTGCTGGTGAACCTGGCCGCGGTGATCTGGCTGCTGTGGAGCAAGTCCCTGTTCGGCCTGAACGGCGGCGCGGCCAAATACTACGCCGAGCACCACTCCGAGAGTCTGATGACCGTCGAACGCGCCGCCGTCGCAGCCGAATCCGACCTGCTCGCCGCGAAGGACGTTGCCCCGCACCAGTCCTGATCAGGCGGGCAGGTCCAGTCCCTTGGCCAGCACCGGCCAGGACTTCAGCAGCTCGTCGCGGAACACGCCCCAGGAGTGGGTGCCGTTGGCCGGCAGGTCCACGGTGGCCGGAATGCCGAGTTCGGTGAGCTTGGCGGCGAGGTTGCGGGTGCAGTAACCGGTGGCGGCCTCGATGGTGCCGTCGTAGATCATGTGCACCATGAAGCCGAGCGCGCCCGGGAAGATGACGTACTTGCCGTCGACCACGTCGTACTGCCCGGGCAGGCCGTTGCCCGCGGACAGGTAGAGCTCCATGCCGCGCAGCCGCTCGGCGTGCAGGTACGGGTCGTTGTCCGCCCACATCGGGTCGCCGGACGGGCCGTACATATTGTCGGCGTCGCCGCCCTCACTGGCGACGACGATCCGGGCGAACGCCTGGCCGATCGGGTCGCTGGTCTGCACACAGCCGCTGTAGGTGGCCGCGGCCCGGAACAGGCCCGGCTTGGCGAGGGCGAGATTCAGCGCCGGGGTCGCCGACATCGACACCGCCGCAATGGCATTGCGGCCGTTGGTGCGCAGGCCCGCGTCGATCAGCGGGGGCAGTTCCTCGGTGAAGAAGGTCTTCCACTTGTTGAGGCCCAGCTGCGGATCCGGTGCGCGCCAGTCGGTGTAGTAGCTGGCGAGGCCACCGGTGGGGACCACGACATTGACGTCCTTGGCGCCGAGGAAGTCGAAGACCTCCGGCACCTGGGTCTTCCAGTTCTTCACGCCGTAGCCGGCGTCGGTGCCGTTGAACAGGTACAGGGTGGGCCGCGGCTTCGAGGTGTCGCCGGGGCGCAGCACGTCCAGGTGCACCGTCTTGTCCATGGCCGCCGAGTACACCTCGAGCGACAGGTTGCGGTCGTCGACGATGTCCGCGCTCACCACTTTCGACGCGTCGACGGTGGTGGCGGCGGTCAGCTGCGCCGCGGTGTCGGCGATGGCGGCATCGGGCGCGCCCCCGGCCGCATCGGGCTGCGCGCCCGCCGTTCCCGGCACGGTCGCGGCGATCGCCAGACACCCGACGACCACCGCGTTCCGCAGTCGATTCCGCACAGCCACTCCCACTCTCGTCGAACAAGTGAGAGGGACTCTGCCATATCCACCCGCGATCAGGGCGTGACGATGTTGAAGTTGGGGTCGGGCTTGTCCATCACGTCCACGAGCTGCTTCAACTTGGCCGGATCACCGGTGGCCTTGATCGCCCCGGAGGCGACCTCCTTCACGAAGTCCTTGCTGCGCGTCATCACCGCGATGAGTTCGAGGCGCGGCAGGGTGAAGGTGGCGTCGGCGGCCGGGCCTGTGAAGTCCGGCGGCACCACGTAGTGGATGAGCACGCCGTTGCGCAGTTCGGTGCGGTAGGTCTTGTTCTCCTCGGGGATCACCCAGTCGTTGACCAGGTGCAGGTCCCACGCCTTGGGCCCGTTGATCTGGAAGGCCGCGGCGTCGAAGACCTGGTCCACGCTCAGCGCGCTGATCATGGACGCGGAGTTGGCCTTGGTCGGGGTGCCGAAGTTGCCGTTGCGCAGCTCGTAGGCGCCGGAGAGGAAGAAGTTGCGCCAGGTGCCGTTCTCGGAGCCGTAGCCCAGCTGTTCGAAGGCGCTGGCCTGCAACATCTTCGCCTTCTCATTGTCCGGGTCGGCGAAGATCAGGTAGTTGAGCACCTGGACGCACCAGCGGTAGTCGCCGTCGGCATAGGCCTTGCGGGCCACCTTCAGCACGCCGCTCGCGCCGCCCATGGCGTCCACGTGCCGCTTGCCCGACTCGACGGGTGGATGCTCCCACAGGTGCGCGGGATTGCCGTCGAACCAGCCCATGTAGCGCTGGTACACGGCTTTCACGTCGTGGCTGACCGACCCGTAGTAGCCGTGGTTGTACCACTTCCGCTCGATGGCGGGCGGCATCTGGATCTGCTCGGCGATCTCGATGCCGGTGTAGCCCTGATTGAGCATGCGCAGGGTCTGGTCGTGCAGGTAGGCGTAGGTATCGCGTTGCAGCGACAGCCATTCGGTGAGCTTGTCCGATCCCCAGGTGGGCCAGTGGTGTGAGGCGAACGCGACATCGGAGACACCGGCGAACATGGTGATGGTCTCGGTCAGGTACTGCGACCAGACGTGCGCGTCGCGGACCAGAGCGCCGCGCAGGGTGAGCAGGTTGTGCAGGGTGTGGGTGGCGTTCTCGGCCATGCACATGGCCCGGAAGTCCGGGAAGTAGAAGTTCATCTCCGAGGGCGCCTCGGTGCCGGGGGTGATCTGGAAGACCATGCGCACCCCGTCGATCGTCTCCTCCTGCCCGGTGCGGGTGATGTCGCGGTTGGGCGGGAGGAGGCTCACGGTTCCGGTGGAGGTGGTCATGCCCAGGCCCGCGCCGACCTGCCCCTTGTCGCCGCGCGGCAGGGCGGCGCCGTACATGTAGGCCGAGCGGCGCGCCATGGCGGTGCCCGCGAAGATGTTCTCGGCGACGGCGTGTTCGGTGAAGCCCTGCGGTGCGAGCACCGGAATGCGGCCCGAGGCAGCGTCTTCGGCGGTGATGACGCCCGCCGCGCCACCGAAGTGGTCGACGTGGGAGTGGGTGTAGATCATGCCCGTCACCGGCTTCTGGCCGCGGTGGGCGAAGTACAGTTCCATGCCCGCCTTGGCGGTCTCGGTGGAGATCAGCGGGTCGATGACGATGACGCCGGTCTTGCCTTCGACGATCGTCATGTTCGACAGGTCCAGGCCGCGGATCTGGTAGATGCCCGGAACCACTTCGTAGAGGCCCTGTTTCACTACCAGCTGCGACTGCCGCCACAGCGACGGGTGCACCGAGTTGGGACAGCTGCCCTGCAGGAACCCGTAGGAGTCGTTGTCCCAGATGACATTGCCCTTGGCGTCGGTGACCCGGTCGGGTTCCAGCTTGGCGATGAAACCCTTGTCGGTGTCGGCGAAGTCCTGGGTGTCGGAGAACGGCAGCGAGGACTGCACCGTCGCTTGCTGATCGGTGATGAGGCCGCTGGGGTCGACCGGATCCTTGGAGGTCTTCTCCGCGGCGGACCCGTTGTCGGCGTTGCTGTCGCAGCCGGTGACGGCCGCGCCCACCCCGACCGCCGCGAGGGCCGCCGCGCCCACCCCGAATACTGCGCGCCGCGACACCGTGAATCGGCCCGGCCCGGGGTTGTTCGCGTGATCGGTGCGGTTGTCGTCGGTCATCGGCGCTCCTGTCTCCATCTGGCTGATGCGAGTGGCAGGATCGTTAGCTGAATATTCGCCAACTCTCCGGCCCCGCCCCAGCCTACCTCGCTATTGCAGCATTACTGCAATAACATGGCCCTGTGACCTCACCCATACGCCGGGACCTGCGCGTCGGGGGTCCGGCCCGATGTGATCGGATTCCTGCCATGAGCGAGGGCAAAGGCGACAGCCCGCGGCGGCGGCGCAATCCGCCGCAGACCCGCAAGGCCATCATCGAGGGCTTGCTGTCGGCGGTACACGAGGGCGAGTTCGACCCCACCACCCGCGATATCGCGGAACGGGCCGGGGTGTCCGAACGCAGCATCTTCGTGCACTTCCCATCGCGCACCGCGCTGCTCACCGCGGCGGTGGACCAGCAGTCCGAACAGGTCGAGGCGCTCATCGCCGAGATCGACCCGGCGCAGCCGCTGGACAAGCGCATCGACGCGGTGGTGCGCCAGGGTGAGGCGATCTTCCGGCTGCAGCGCGAGCCGCGGGTGCTGGGCCTGGTCGAATCGCTGCGCTCGCCCGCGGTGGACGAGCGGATGCGGCTGACCGACAAGCGGATTCGCGAGGCGCTGGCCCGCGGCTTCGCCCCGGAGCTGGCCGGCGACTCCGGCGAGCAGTTGCTCGATTTGGTCGACGCCACCGTCGGCTGGCCCTACCGCCACCATCTGATCGACCGCCGCGGGCTCTCGGTGCGGGCCGCGTCCGAGGCGGTCCGCCGCGCCCTCACCACCCTGCTCACGCCCGCGAACTGAACCGACCGCCCGGATTACGCGGCGGACGAACGGATTCCGCTCCCCGCCCGGGTGATCTCCAACCCGCCCGCTAGGTGGTAGCGGGAGGTGCGCCAGGGACGAAGAACGCGATGAACAGCGCCACCGCGCACACGGCCAGGACCACCGCCGTGGCCATGGCGATGGCGCGCGGCCCGTGCGCTCGATGCCCGTGGTGCAGGGAGTTGTTGCGCGCGAAGCTGATCCCCGCGAGGAACAGCAGCCCCGCCGCGGCCAGCGCGGGCCCGATCGCGGCCGGATGCCAGCCGCTGACGGCCGCGTGATTCACGAACAGCGCCGACGTGCCCATGGCGGCGATCGCGGTGCGCCGCCACGCCAGCGCGGTGCGCTCGGAATAGAAGGTGGGCGTCTCGGTCATGCCCGCACCATCGACGCCGTGCCGGTCATGGCCACACCGTCGCGACGGCCGCGAAGATCGACACGATGGCGATGCCGCCCGCCAGGATCGGGACCAGCAGCGTGTTCCCCAGCACGTCGCCGCGAGTCATGCGGGCCTGCACGTCCCGCCAGTGCGTGTACGCCCCGACCGCGAGCGTCACCGCCAGCACGATGCAGCTCAGTGAGAGCGCGCGCCGGATTCCGGCGTGGTGGAACGGCTGCACCAGGGTGTGCACCGCGACGCCGGCGGCGAGCAGCCCGAGCGAGGTGCGGATCCACGCGAGATAGGTTCGTTCGTTGGCGAGCGTGAAGCGGTAGTCGAGCGGCTGTTCCGCCTCACTCGTCGGCTGACCCTGGTCTTCCACCCTCACCACCTGTCCGATAGCGCTGTCGCGGTCGCGGCACGCGAGCCCGCCGCCGCCCCGATCATGACACGAGTCGGCCCGAAACCGCCGACGGCGCAACCGCGGGCACCGGGGCGTCCGAGCGCTACTTCAGCAGCCGTTGTTCGTTGGCGACCGCGACCGCCGCGGCCCGGGTGTCGACGCCGAGCTTGTCGTAGATGCGGCCCAGGTGGGTCTTCACCGTCGCCTCGCTGACGTGCAGGGCGCGCGCGATCTCGCGATTGCCCAGGCCCTGGGAGAGCTGGCCGAGGATGTCGAGTTCGCGGGCGGTCAACGCCGGCTGCGGGTTGCGCATCCGCTCGAGGACGCGGTCGGCGATCGGCGGGGAGAGCGCGGTGCGCCCCTGGGCGGCGGCGTGGATGGCGGCGAAGAGTTCTTCGGGCCGTTCGGCTTTGAGCAGGTAGCCGGTCGCGCCCGCCGCGATCGCGCGGGTGATGTCGGCGTCGGTGTCGAAGGTGGTGAGGACCAGGATGTAGGGGGCGGGCCGCACGGTGGTGGTGATGCGGCGGGTGGCCTCGATGCCGTCCATGTCACCGCCGAGCTGCAGATCCATCAGGACGACATCGGGGTGCAGGCGTTCGGCGACGGCGACGGCCTCGGGGCCGCTGCCCGCCTCGCCGACCACCTCGATGTCGGGGGCGCTGCCGAGCAGCGCGCGCAAGCCCGCCCGGACCACCGCGTGGTCGTCGCAGAGCACCAGGCGGACAGGGGTTTTCGCGTCGGTCACGGCCGCTCCAAGGGGACTTCGGCGGAGACGACGGTGCCGTCCCCGGGGGCGGATTCGACGGTGAGGGCACCGCCGAGCTGGCGCAGGCGGGCGCGCATGGCGGGCAGGCCGTGCCCGCGGTCGGCGGCCGTGGGCAGCGTCGCCGGGTCGAAACCCGTTCCGTCGTCGGCGATGTCGAGGACCAGGCGGTCGCCGAGATCGGTCAGGGTGATGGTGACGGTGTTCGCCTCCGCGTGCTCACGCGCATTGGCCAGCGCGCCCTGCGCGATCCGCAGCAGCGCGGCCTCCACCCCCGCGGGCAGGCCCACCGCCGCACCCTCCACGTGCACGCGCACGGTGAGGGTGTCCCCGCCCTCCCGCCGCGCCATCGCCTCCAGCGCCGCGACCAGGGAGCCGCCCGCGGCCAGGTCGGTCGGCGCGAGGTCGTGGACGAAACGGCGGGCCTCGGCCAGATTGTGTTCGGCCACCCCGGCCGCCCCGCGCACGTGCTCACGCGCCGCGCCCGGATCGCTGTCCCAGATCCGGTCGGCGGCCTGCAACAGCATGCGCTGACTCGAAAGCCCTTGCGCGAGGGTGTCGTGGATCTCCATGGCCAGGCGCTGACGTTCGGCGAGGGTGCCCGCGCGGCGTTCGGTGGCGGCCAGTTCGCGGCGGGTGGCGCGCAGATCGTCGATGAGCGCGGCCTGCCGTTCGGTGGTGCGCAGCAGGCCCAGGAACAGCGCGGTGCTCAGGGCGGCGACCGCGGGCGGGGCCAGCAGCAGGTTCGGGTCGATCCAGCCCGCGAGCTTCAGCTGCGCCCACACCACGAACGCGGTCAGCCCGGCGACCAGGGCCAGCGCCACCCGGACCGGCAGGATGCGCAGCCCCGTGTAGAGCAGCGGGACCGCGCACCACGCGAAACTCGGTGCGAGCACGACCAGTACCGCCCAGCCCGACACCAGCAGCGCGAACCACACCAGCCGATCGGAGGCGCGCAGTTCGCTCACGACGTAGAGCACGGCCAGCGCCAGCGAGAGCCCGATCACCCACGGTGTGCGCGGACTCTCGGGATGCCGCAGCAGGAATCGCAGCAGCGACGCCGCCAGCAGGACGTAGAAGGCGCTGTGCACGATGGTGCCCAGCAGCCGGGTGTCGTCACGAGACGACGGCATGTGAACACCTCCTCGGCGACAACGACGGGCAAACACCCTCATTCTGCCGTGCGCGCACCGCCGCCCGGGTCATCCGATCGGTTGATACGGGGTTCGGCCGGACCGCCCACCGAATCCCAGCCACTGCGCCGATGTGCCGGGATGTCGCGGACCGCACGCTGGATCACGAACCGAGCGAACAGCTTTCACCGCAATCCCAGGAGGATGTCATGACCCCCGAGCAGCCCTCGAACCCCACCCGCAAGCGCCTGATCATCGGCGGCGCGGTCGCGGCCGTCGCGGCGGCCGGGGTGATCGGCGTGGTGTCGGTCAACGCCCAGGATCCCGACCCGGGCGCCAAGACCCCCGTCGCGGCCGATGTGGCCAACGGCAACCTGGCACAGAGCACCCACCTGACCATCGCCGCCGCCACCAGGGCCGCGCAGGCCGCCCTGGACGCCGCGGTCAAGGAGAACCAGCACGTGACGGTCGCGGTGGTGGACCGCGACGGCAATACCGTCGTCACCCTGCGCGGCGACGGCGCGGGCCCGCAGTCCTACGCCTCCGCCCAGCAGAAGGCGTTCACCGCGGTGTCGTGGAACGCGCCGACCTCGGTGCTGGCCAAGCGTCTCGACAGCGCGCCGCATCTGGCCGACATCGACGGCACCCTGTTCCTGGGCGGCGGCGCGCCGGTCACCGCCAAGGGCGGCGCTCCGATCGCGGGCATCGGTGTCGCGGGCGCGCCGAGCGGGGATCTGGACGAGAGGTTCGCCCAGGCGGGCGTCGCCGCGCTGGGCAACTGATCGTCCGGTTCACACCTGGTCGTCAGGACCGTGAGCGGCGGAACCGGTCACCCCGGCCGGATCGGGCGCGCCGACACTCGGCACGATTCCGAACCGGTCGGCAGGGGGTACTAACCTTCTCCCGGTGACCGAGTCCGCTGACGGATTGCTGCCCGACCCGAGGGGGGTCGGGTCCGAGGAGTTTCCGCGCCCCGACCGGCTGCGCCTGTTCTCCTTCGCCACCGCCGAGAAGCGGGCCGACTACCTGTGGGTATTACGGGCCTTCGATACCGCCCGCGCCGCCTACGTGGTGCTGTTGCACGCCTCCGACGTGTCCGACACGCTCGAACGTTGCCCGGGCGCACCCGCTCTCACCGCCACCGAGGTCGGGCCGCTGCTCGAACAGCTGCATCACTGGGGCGTGCTGGAACGCAGTTACGACGGCACCCGTGCGGCCACGCTCGCCGAGTACCGGAACCGGCACTTCGTCTACCAGTTCTCGCAGGCCGGATACCAAGCCTTCCGCGCGGTGTCCGACGTGCTCGAGGCCCGGCTCGACGAGGCCGCGCTCTCGCGGCTGGTGCTGCCGGAACTGCTGGCCGACCTGCACACCCTGGCCGAGGCCAACAAGAGCGCCGACGCCCCGCGCGTCTACCGCGTGCTGAACCGGCTCGACCGGGCGCTCACCGATCTGGCCGAACGCGCCGCGCACTTCTATCTGACCCTGGGCGATCTGGTCCGCACCACCGAGGCCACCCCCGAGGCGTTCCTCGCGCACAAGGACGCGCTGCTGGCGCACATGCGCGAATTCTCCATGGACCTGGCGCGTTTCGCGCCCCGGCTGGCCACCGCCATCCGCGAGGTCGAGGACACCGGCGTCGAGGACCTCATCGAACGCGCCGCCCGCTGCGACGAACGGGTGCTCCTCAACCCTGAAGAGCGCCAAGCGGATTGGCGGGCTCGCTGGCACGGCCTGCGCGGCTGGTTCATCGGCGACGACGACGGCGGGCTCACCGAATGCGAGCGGCTGCGCGAGGCCACCATGAGCGCCATCGCCGCCGTACTCTCGCTGCTGCGCCGGGTGACCGAGACCCGCAAGGGCGGTGTCAGCCGCGAATCCGCGCTGCGGCACCTGGCGGGCTGGTTCACCGCCGCCCCCAGCGCGGACGCCGCGCACGCCCTCTACGACGCGGTCTTCGGCCTCGGGCGGCCGCGGCACCTGGCCATGCAGCATCCCGACGCCGACGTGATCCCGGCCATCCGATCCTGGTGGGACGCACCGCCATTGGAGATCGCCCGCACCCTCGCCGAGACCGGGCGGCCGCCCACACCGGGCGCGCCCGCCCGGCTGCAACGCAATGACGCCGGCATCCGGCGGCTGCGCCAGGCTCAGCTGGACGCCCAGCGCGCCCGCGCCGAGGCCGCGCGCTCACTGGCCACCGCCGACCTCTACGACCGCGAACTCGACGAGGGCGAGACCGAGGTCCTGCTGAAACTCCTCGACGCCGCCTCCACCGCGTGGGTGCCGGTGAGCGGGCGGGTGCCCGGCACCTCCGGTTCCGACAACGGCGTCACCCTCACCGTCTCCGAACACGAGGGGTCCACGCTGGTCCGCACCTCCAAGGGCGTGCTCTACCTGAACAACCGACGCCTGGAAGTGCGCGAGACGGCCTCCCTGCGGGGACGCAAATCCCCTGCGGCGCAGAAGGATCGGATCGACTCACCGCCACCGGGCGACGAGCCCGGCGGCCAGGGCGGGGAGGTCCGCTGATGCACGCGCGCACCATCGATTCACTAGCTCTGGACAGCTACCAGCGCGCCGCCCGGGTCATCCTGGCCAACCATCTGGTCACCCGCACCTACCCCGATCGGATCGCGCTGCCGCTGTTGCGGCGGTGGGCGACCGAACTGCGCGAGGATCTGGCCGAACTGTTCGGCTATCGCCTCGAGGTCACCGAGACCACGGCGCGTCTGTTCCCGGTCCTCGACGAGCTCGACGCGGGCCGTCCCGCCCGCACCACCGGCGACCGCGTCTTCGACCGCCGCCGCTACGCGTACCTGGCGCTGGCGCTGGCTGCGCTGGGCCGCGCCGGGGATCAGATCACCTTGTCGGAGTTGGCCGATCAGGTGGCCGCCTACACCGAACGGGTCGACGGGCTCGAGCTCGCACCGGACCGGGCCGCCGATCGGGACGCCTTCGTCGACGCGGTGGGCTGGCTGGCGGCGCGCGGCGCGGTGACCCTCGCCGACGGTGACGCGGGCGGCTGGGCCAGCGACCCCGAGGCCGGGGAGGCGCTCTACGACATCGACCGGTCCATCGTGTTCGCCCTGTTCCGGCCGCCGCGCGCGCTCCAGCACCTGCAGAGCGTGACCGGGCTGCTGTCGGAGGCGGCGGGCGGCGGGGCCGAAACCCGTTCCCCCGCACAGGCCGCCGCGGCCCGGAAAGTACGCCGGGCGCTGGTCGAGAAGCCGGTGGTCTACGCCGACGAACTCGACGAACCCGAACGGTCGCTGCTGGCGCAGGAGAAACTCGTCACCGAGGTCGAGTACCTGACCGGGCTGCGGGCCGAGCGGCGCGCGGAAGGCGTTGCGCTCATCGACAGTTCGGGCCGGCTCTCCGACCTGCGGTTCCCGGGCACCGGCACGCTCGCCCAGGTGGCGCTGCTGCTGGCGGGTGAGATCGCGGACCTGGTCCTCGACATCGACAATCCGGTCGAGCGCAGGCCGCGCCCGGAGCGCCCGTACACCGATCTGGTGGAACAGCTCGACAGCGCCATCCCCGTCACCACGGTCTTCGCGCCACTGGCCGATCCCCTGGATGTGTTCGGCGCCCAGGAGGATTCGGACGAGCCCGCCGAGGAGCCCGATATCCCGGACTTCCCGTTCCTGGAATCCGCGTGGATCCGCGACACCGTGAAGATACTCACCGACCGCTACGGCAATACCTTCGCCGCGCAGTGGCAGGCCGATGTCGCGGGCCTCACCGGCGAAGTGGTGTCGCTGTTGGAACGGCTACGCCTGGTGGAGCTGGTCGACGGCGGGCTGCTCATCCTGCCCGCGCTGGCCCGCTACCGGGGCGCGATCGTGACCATCCGCACCCGTGCGGAGTCCGAATTGTTCCTCTCCCCCACCGAACTCGGCGCGGACGACGCGCCGGCCGACAGCACCGCGGGCACTGCGTCCGACAGCACAGCGAAGGGATCGGGGAACTGATGGCCGACCACATTCACGGTGGAGTGCGCTTCGTCCCGACCCGGGCGGGCATCATCAACCTCTGGGACTACCGCGACCAGGAATTCTGCTTCGCCGACGGCCGTCTGGTGCTGCGCGGCCCCAACGGCTCCGGCAAGACCAAGGCCCTCGAGGTGCTGTTCCCGTTCGTGCTCGACGGCCGCATCGAGCCGCGCCGCCTCAACCCGTTCGCGGGCGAGGAACGCACCATGAAGTCGAATCTGCTGTACCGCAAGCAGGAATCGGCCTACTCGTACGTGTGGATGGAGTTCGCGCGCGGCGACTGGGACTCCCCCGAGACCGTCACCATCGGCATCGGCATGCGCGCCACCCGCTCCAACGACAAGGTGACCCGCTGGTACTTCGTCGCCGACGGCCGGGTCGGCGTGGACTTCTCGCTGCTCGGCCCCGACGATCGGCCGCTGACCCGCAAGCAGCTGGCCGAGCAGATCGGCTCCGACACCATCGTGGACCGGCCGGTCGAATACCGGGCGGCCATCGACGCCCGCATGTTCGGGCTCGGGCAGCAGCGCTACGACCAGCTCATCAATCTGATCCTGACGCTGCGCCGCCCGCAGCTGGCCAAGAACCTGGACCCGCGCGGACTCTCGCAGGCCCTCACCGACGGTCTGCGTCCGCTCGACGAACAGCTGATCCTCGACGCCGCTCGTTCGTTCAGCGATATGGAGGAGGTCGGGCGCACCCTCGAGGGCCTGGTGCAGGCCGACACCGCGACCCGCGATTTCGTCACCGTCTACCGGAAATACCTGGCCGTCCAGGCGAAGACGGACGTCGATCAGGTGCGGACGCGCCTGGACACGGTCACCCACGCGGGCACCGCACTGCACGCCGCGGCCGCCCTGCGCACCCGCCGCGACACCGAACGCGCCGCCGCCGAGACCCGCGCCGAGGACGCCGACCGCGCCTACGAACAGGCCCTGGCCGACCGTGAGACCCTGCAGCGCTCCAGCGCCTACGAGGGCAAACAGCAGCTCGACGACCTCGCCGACGCGGTGCGCCGCCTGGAGACCTCCGCGGCTGTCCACCACGACAAGGCGCTGAAATCCCGTCAGACCGTGGACCAGCGGCTCGAGGAAGCCGAGCGCGCGCAGGCGGCGGTCGCCCATGCCGCCTCGGCGCTGTCGCGCGGCGAGGACGAATTGCGTTCGGTCGCCGAGGAAGCCGGCATTCCCTGGACCACGCTGCCGGAATCGGCGCGCGCCGACCAGCTCACCACCACGGTCCGCTCGCACGCCGAGGAACGCGACGGCGATGTCCGCGCGGTCCGGCGGGCGCTGACCCTGGTCGACCAGGCGGGCACCGAACGTACCCGCGCCGAACGCGCCTGCGGCCGCGCGGTGGAACTGCGCGATGCCGCGGCCGCCGAGCTCGCCGAGGCCGAAGCCGCTGTCGCGCTGGCTCGTTCGAACACCGCCATCACCCTGCGCGACTGGTGGGACACCCACCGCGAGGTGTACACCCCGATCCGCACCGGGCTGTTCGAGGCGCTCAACGAGGCCCTGGGTGAGGTCGGCACCGAACCGCTCGCCCGCCGTGGCGGCACACCGAACAGCCGCGCCGAGAAGGCGAAGAGCGCGTCGGGCACCGAGGCCCCCGCGACCGCCGGGGCCGCACCGGGCGCCGAGGCCGCGCTGGAGGATCCGCCCGTCCCCGCCACCCCCGCCGAGGTGCTGGCCGAGCGCACCGAACCGCTCACCGAGGAGATCCGCGGCCGCCGCCAGGAGGCGCGCGCCCGCGCCGCCCAGGCCGCCGCCCGCGCGAACGAACTGCGGGCCGAGCGGGAGCGAGTCGCGGCCGAACGCGACGACGCGCCACCGGCTTTCGCGGCCCGTACGGACGCGCGAGCGGAGCGTCCCGGCGCGCCGCTGTGGCGTTTGGTCCGATTCGCCGACGGTGTCGCGCCGCAGCAGGCCGCCGGACTCGAGGCGGCGCTGCAAGCCGCCAATCTGCTCGACGCGTGGGTCTGCGCCGAGACCGAGCTGCCGCCGCACGCGTCGGACCAGTTCCTGGTTCCGCTGCCGCCCCAGCAGCGGCCCACCGGGCACACGCTCGCGGATGTGCTGGTCGTGGAGGACGATTCACCGTCACTGACGGTTCCCCGGGAGACCGTCGCCGGGGTGCTCGCCTCCATCGCCCTCTACGAGTCACCGCACGCGACGGCCACCGGTGCGGGAGCGGACAAGGCGCACATCGTCTCCGGGGCCGCCGCACAACCGGTCGGCGTCGAGGGGCAGCTGACGATCGCGACCGACGGCCGCTATCGCCAAGGCGTCCAGTCGGGTCGGCACGTCAAGACCGACGCGGAATTCGTCGGCACCACCGCCCGCGCCCGCCGCCGCGAATTGCGGCTGGCCGAATTGGCCGCTGCCATCGAAACGGCCGTCGCCGAGGCCGAGACCGCCCAGACCGAGGAGCAGGCCGCCACGGCCGAGCTGGGCCGGATTTCGGCGGCCGCCAAGGCGCTTCCGCGCACCACCGCGGTCACCGCCGCCCTGCGCGGCGTGGCCGAGGCCGCGGGCATGCTGCGCTCGCGCTCGGAGGCGGCCGCGCAGGCCGAGCGGGATCTCGATCAGGCGGTGGCCGAATACACCAACGCGGACAAGAAGGTCCGCGCCATCGCCGCCGACCACCGCGCGCCCCGCGATCCGGTCGAGCTGGACGCGCTGGCGGCCGCGGTCCGGCACTTCGAGAACGCCGGAACAGCGCTGCTGCGCCTGCGCGGCGACCATCAGCGCGAACACGAGCGGGCCCGCGAGTCCGGGGATCGCCTCGACGAATCCAAGGATCTGGCCGAGGCGTTCGCCGAGGAGGCCGAGGCCGCCCGCTCGGGATACGAAGAGCAGCTGCGCAAACTGGAGACCCTGCGCGAGGCGCTGGGCGCCGGAGCCGCCGACATCGATCGCGAACTGGAACTGGCCCGCGAACGCATCGACGCGGCCCGCGCCGAGCAGAAGGCCGCCCGCAAGGCCGCCGCCGAGGCCATCGAGGCGGTCGGCGCCGCCGAGGGCGCGCACCGCGCCGCCCACGACACCCTGGGCACCGCGCTCACCGAATTGCTCGCCGACGTCCGCCATCTCGCCCCCTACGCGCGCCCGGACCTGCTCAGCCTGCTGGGCGCGCCCGCCGACAGCCGCTGGCCCGCGGCCGACGCCGCCTGGTCCACCCCCGAGCAGCTGCTGTACCGCATCGAGAACGGCGATCCCGAGCAGGAACCGGCCGTGCTGCCCGCCGACGTGGCCGCGCTGTTCGGGAACCTCGCCACCGCAACGGCTTCGGTGCGGGCGGGTGAGGCGGCCCGCAAGGCCACCCGCAGCGCCGTCACCACCGCCCTGCAGGAGTTCGACGCCGCGCTCGCCGCGGCCCGCCAGGACTACCGCCTGCACTGGGACGCCGCCGACGGCCTCACCGTGGTGCAGGTGCACGACGACCACGGGCTGTCCTCGCTGGCCGACTTCGCCGAGCGCATCGGCGGGGCCCGGCGCGATCAGGAACTGCTGCTCACCGACGCCGAGCGCCGCATCCTCGAGGACGCGTTGCTGACCGGGCTGGCCCAGCAGATCCACGAACGCACCTCCGACGCCCGCGATCTCATCTCCCGCATGGGCGCGGAGATGAAGCAGCGCCGCATGTCCTCGGGCAACACCATCGGCGTGCACTGGGTGCTGGCCGACAACCTCTCCGAACCGGCGCGCGCGGTGTGCAAGCTGCTCGACCGCGACTCCGCCGACCTCACGCCGGAGGACCTGTCGACCGTCCGCGCCTACTTCGCGGCCGAGATCCGCACCGCCCGCGCCACGCACCCGGAGCGCTCGTTCCCCGAAATCCTCGCGGCCACCCTCGATTACCGCACCTGGCGGGTGTTCTCGTTCACCATCCTCACCGCGGACGGCACCGAGGACCGCCTCACCGTGGCCCGCCACAGCGCGCTCTCGGGCGGCGAACAGTCGGTCTCGCTGCACCTTCCGCTGTTCGCGGCCGCACACGTGATGCTCGACTCCGCCGACCCGCAGGCGCCGCGCCTGCTGGCGCTGGACGAGGCGTTCGCGGGCGTCGACGACAACGGCCGCAGCGAACTGCTCGGGCTCTCGGTGCAATTCGACCTCGACCTGTTCATGACCGGCTACGACCTCTGGATCACCTACCAGCACGTGCCCGCCTGCGCGCACTACGATCTGGCGCACTCGGCGGCGGAGAACACCGTGAGCGCGACACTGCTGGTGTGGGATTCGGACGACCTGCTGGCCGAGCACGACGGAACCGATCTCACCTCCGCGCTCGGCTCGCCCAACCGGCGGCGCCTGCCGCACGGACTGGAGGGCGCGATCCCGATGGACGAGGAACTCGAGCTGACCGATTAGCCCGATCCGGGCGTCGGCAACCCCACTGGACACCGGCCGGAGCGGCGGGTTCGTCCTGCCCTGACGGACACCCCAATCCGCGTGTCGCAGTGCGGCGCGCCGTAAGGATTGGACCAACGGCAAACCAACAGTTTCGCGGTTGGGCGTGTATCGACTAGAAATGTCTTCCGTGCCTACCGGAATCACGTGCCAGCCATCGGGAGTCCCTGGACGGGGGACCAATTGACGATCGACAACCCGCGCGAGGACGACGTCACCCAGCTGGCGCTACGGGTCGAAAAGGCCCGCGGCCGGCTGGCGTACCAATACGATCCCGCGCTGACCGACGCGCTGTCGGAGAACGAGCTCGTCGCCGAGCGCGATCTCGCCGAGCGCATTCGCGAGCAGGAGCGCGCGCAGCGCTGGAAATACGCCGAAGCCACGGCGGCTGCGGCGGATCGTGCCCGCCAGACCTCCGAAGAGATTGAGAAGGCCGACATTCGCGACTTGCTGCTCGCCCGCAAGGCGATCGCCGCGCAGCGGCGGGAATCGAGCCCACACGCCAAACTGGCGTCGCTGTACAAGCATCGGGCGTGGAGCCAGCGCGCGCTCGCCGGTGTCGTCGCGGCCGGCATGCTCTGGTCCGCGGTCAACGTGCAGCACAATATCGCCCCCGGCGGGCCCTCCGATCCGCTCTACTGGTTCAGCTACCTGCTCGAAGGCATGATCAGCGTCTGCCTCGTGATCATCATGATCGGCACCAACAAGGTCGCCGAGTGGGGTGTGATCGACAGCCGCCGCCAGGTCGTGGTGGCCGAGATGGCGCTGCTGAGCCTGACCGTCATCCTCAACACCTACCCGTACCTGAAGAACGGCAGCTGGTACGACGTGGCGGTGCACGCCATCGCGCCGGTGATGATCGGTGTGGCGCTGCTGATCCACAATGCCGCTGCCTCCCGGTACGGCTTGGCCATCGTGCGCGCCACCGACCAGATCCGGGACCTGCCCGACCCGGGTGAGCAGATCCGCCGCTCCATGCCGACGGTCGTGGCCTGGCCGACCCGCCCGACGCCGCCGTCGGCCGGGGGCACCGCCACCGGACCCGCCGCGCTGACCGCAGGGCCCGCCGAGGCCGAGAAAACCGTTGATGCAGAAGCCCAAGTGGTCGAACCTCGACCCACCGCCAAGGCCGAAAGCCAGGCGGAACCCGCGAAGTCTGCGGACAAGGAGCGTCGCTCGGCGACGGGCAAAAGTCGCAAGTCCGACGAGGACGAACGGTCTCCGCTCGCCGATCTGACCGATCCCGTCCCTCCGCTGAATGTCTATGACACCGGCCAGTTCCGGATCGCCGAGACCCTCGAGCAGGAACTCGCCGAACTGCAGGCCGCCCGCCGCCGCGCCCGCGCCGCGTCGCGGCCGCGCAATGGCACCGCTGTCGACGACTGAGACGCGAACAACCCGCTCCTGACCTGACGAACGACATTGACCCCGGTACCGCTGGAGCGGTACCGGGGTCAATTCGTGTGCGGATCAGGCGGATCGGATGATCGGGACCCGTCCGATCGGGTCAGTGGCCGCCCGGCCGGGCCGGGTCGACGGGCACCACGACCGCCGAACGCGGCTGGGCCGGAGTGCCCACGTGCTGGAGGTACCCGAGCCAGCCGGTGCCCACGAAGACCGCGAGCAGCACCGCGGTGGGCAGTTCGAAGAACAGCCAGCTGGTGGCGCAGAAGATGTCTCTCCAAGGGTGAGCGGGCCGCTGGGCGATGCGGACGGGCGGGCGCTGGTGCCGGAGCGTGCCGTGATTCGAACGGTACTGCCTGCCCTGCCTGCCCACCATGCCTCCGTTGCTGAAGAAGTGCCGAACCAGGATGTCGAGCCCGCGTCGTGCGCACACCGGTGAACGAGCCGTCGCCGCGCGCACTCGCACCAGGCAGTATGCCGAACAGAACGAACATTCGGGTCGTATTGACCGAATATTCCGGTGCGTCGGCCGGATTGCTCCCGACTAACCGGACAATCCCGAAAAATCGCGCAGGACAACGTGATTACGATCGGCACAACTGCCCAGCGCGTGATCCGGGTGCAGACCAAGATATTGGCTGCGCGTGCGGGTGCTCCAGCGCCGCGCCGCCTCGGACCGCGTCTTGTAAAAGTTGACCGCATAGCCGCCCTCGTAGACGCGGATCAGGGTGTACCCGCCCGGATACTCCTTCACCGCGCCCACTTCCAGGAATTCCACCCCGATCGCGGAATCCGGGCGGGTACGCCGATTCCGATGGGTGTGCCCGCTGTGGTGCAGGAACACCCCGGGCGCGCTCGCGTACAGCGCGTGCAGCGCGGCCGCGTTGGCACGGTCCAGCACGAACCCGGGTCCGCCCGGATTGCTCACGGCCGCATGCCGGGTGACCGGGTGGTGGCCGAAGACCAGTGTCGGCCGGTCGGGTTCACCGCGCAGCAGTTCGCGCAGGTGGGCCAGCTGCGGCGCGGCGAGAGTGCCACCCGCGCCACGCACCCGGGTGGTGTCGAGGCCGATGATCCGCAGCCCGCCGGCGTAATACTCGAGCAGGCGGTCGCGCGGGTGGAAGATCGCACCCCAGTGATCGGGCTCCTCCGGGGGACGAACGTCGTGGTTTCCCCTGCACACGAAGTAGTCCCGGCCCAGCACGCCCCAGTCGTCGAGCTGGGCGCGGGCACCGAGGGCCTGCGCGGCCGTTCCCGAATCCGTCAGATCGCCCGCGACGATCAGGTGGTCCGCCGCCCGGTCCGGCAGGCGCAGATCCTCGAGCAGCGCGCTGAGCATGAATTCCGGGTATTCCTCGGTGCCGTGGCGCAGGCCCTCGAACAGTCCCGCGAACAGCCCGCTGGCCGGTTCGCCGTAGTGCAGATCGTTGGCGAGGGCGATGGTGCGGATCAGCCGCCCGGGCGGCGGGGCGGCGGTGGTGAAAACACCGGTGGATTCGGGTGTTCCGGAACGCCGTGTCACCAGGGTGCGGGCGGGCACGGCCCGGCGGCCGTCGGAGTACGCCTCGAATCGATAGGCGCGGCCCGGTTCCAGGCCCCGGATCTCCGCGTAGTGGTAGGGAGTCCGGCGGGCCTCGGACAACCAGGTGCGCGGTTGTCCGCGTCCGTCGGCGGGGGCCAGGCGCACCTCGGTGTCGGCGGGGACCGGCCGCAGCCGCCCGGCTCGGTTGCGGGCCCGGGTGGTCCAGGTCAGGATGGCCGAATCAGCGGTCACCGTCACCAGTTCCAGATCCGAGGCCACCACCGTTTGCTGGGGTGTCCGGGCCCGGTCGGCGAAGATCGGGCGCGGTGTGCGCACGGCGACGGCCGCCGCCCCGCTCGCCGCATTGGCCAGCCACATGGTTCGAAGTCGCGGTTCCAGCATCACATCTCCGTCCGCTGCGCTCCCCCACGGACGACGGTAGAGCGGCCAGTTGAACCGCCAGATGCCCGGACATGACCGAACGGCTTCCGATTCCGGACATTCAGGCCATGTCCCGGCGAGGGGGACGTCGAGCCTCAGAACGGCTTGGTCGGCAGGTACTTTCCGTCCAGGGTGATGACCGCTCGCTCGCCGCCCTCGGGGTCGGCGACCTTCTTCACATCCAGGCGGAAGTTGATGGCGGAGATGATGCCGTCACCGAACTGCTCGTGCACCAGGGCCTTCAGCGTGGTGCCGTAGACCTGCAGCATCTCGTAGAAGCGGTAGATGGTCGGGTCGGTGGGGACACCGCCCGGAATCGAGCCGCGCAGCGGGATGGTCTGCAGCAGGCGGGCCGCGTCGGCGTCCAGGTCGAGCAGCTCGGCGACGGCCAGCGCCGACTTCTCCGGCAGCGGGTGCTGGCCCAGGATGGCGGCGGTGGTGAAGGCGGGCGAGAGTCCGGCGGCGTCGGCGATCTGCTGCCAGGTGAGGTCCTTGGCGATCTTGGCGGCGACGGCGGCGTCGGCCAGGGCTTCGCGTGCGGTGGGATCGAACTGTGCGTGCACCATGGGAGGTTTCCTTTCGGAGGGAGGGGAATCAGGCGGCGAGGGTGGAGAATTCGCCGTCGGCATCGAGCGCCTCGACGCGCCCGGAACCGATGTCGTACACCCAGCCGTGCAGGGTGAGGGTGCGCCGGGCCAGGGCCCGGGCAACGGCGGGATGGGTGGCGAGATTGGCCAGCTGCGCCACCACATTGTGGCGAACCAGCACGGATACCGCTGCGGCGCCGGTGATCTCGGGATCGACGGCGGCGCGGGCGGCGTCGGCGTGCCGCAGCCAGCCCGCCACCGCGGGCAGACCGGACAGGTCCTGGCCCTCGGCGAGCGCGGTCATCGCCCCGCACGCCGAGTGACCGCACACCACGATGTCGCTGACCCCGAGCACGCCCAGCGCGTACTCGATGCTGGCGACCACGCCGCTGGCCGCGCCGGGGGTGTGCGGCGGGACCAGGTTGCCCGCGTTGCGGATGACGAACAGCTCACCCGCTTCGGCGGAGGTGATGAGTTCGGGCACCACGCGGGCATCGGAGCAGCCGATGAACAGCGCACCCGGGCGGTGGTCGCCGGCCAGGCGGGCGAACAGCCCCGCCTTGCCGGGGAAGACATCGCGCTGGAACCGTCCGAGACCGTCTGCGAGGTTCGGCATGGGAACTCCTTCCGAGTGCGGCGGCCCCGGTCGGGCCGATGCCATTCACCCTGCCCGAGCAGTGGCTATAGAGTCCAAGACTTGATATCGATAGGTACCATTGCTGTCATCTATAGTAGTGCTGTGACCCCGGAACTCCGGCATCTGCGCTACCTGCTCGCCGTCGCCGAGCACGGCAACTTCACCCGCGCGGCCGAGGACCTGCACCTGTCCCAGCCAACCCTGTCGCAGCAGATTCGTCAGCTCGAACGCCTGGTAGGGGTGCCGCTGCTCGACCGCACCGGCCGGTCGGTTCGCCTCACCGACGCGGGCGCGGTGTACGCCGAGCACGCCCGCCGGGCGCTGCGCGAACTGACCGCCGCCGACCGCGCCGTCCACGATGTCGAGGACCTCGCTCGCGGCACCCTGCGCCTCGCGGTCACCCCGACCTTCACCCCCTACCTGGTCGGCCCGCTCATCGCCGAATTCCGCGCCGGCCACCCCGGCATCACCCTGGAGGTCAGCGAAAACGCCCAGGAGGCCATGGAATCCGCGATCGTCGCCGACGACATCGACCTCGGCATCGCCTTCCTCGGCACGACCTCACCCGGCGTCGAGGCCACCCCGCTGTTCGAGGAGGACCTGAGCCTGGTGGTCGGCGAGCACAGCGCCGCCCGCTCCCCCTTGCCGATCGCCGACCTCGCCGACGCCGAATTGGCGCTGCTGAGTCCCGATTTCGCCACCCGCGGCCACATCGACGACTTCCTGCGCGCCCATGCCGTGACACCGCGCATCGCGGTGCAGGCCAATGCCGTCCAGTCCGTGATCGAGATCGTTCGCCGTACCGCCCTGGCCACGGTGCTGCCACCCGCCATCGCCGCGGCCTACCCCGGCCTGCGCGCGATCGATCTCGATCCCCCGATGCCGACGCGCACCGTCGCCTTGCTCCGCCGCGACCAGGCCTACCGGACCGCCGCGACGCGCGCGTTCACCCAGCTGACCACCACGTGGGTCCGCGACCGGCTGCCACCGCCGCGAATTCCGCAGCAGCAGAACGAAACCCAGCCCTGACGGAATCCTCGCTCAGCGCTGACCGGCGTCGGGCAGGCGGGCCGGGCAGGGGCCGTCGGGGACAGTGGCGAGTTCGAAGTGCCACCACTCGTTGTCGTACATGCGGCACAGGCCCCAGTGGGAGCCGTTGGCCTCCAGCCATTGCGCGCCTTCGAGGGGGCCCACGTCGATGGCCTGGCCGGTGGCGTGGGTGGATTCGCCGGGCGGCAGCACCCACCGGCGAGCCGCCTCCGGGCTGCCGTAGGTCTGTAAACCGTCCTCCCAGAGGGCTTCCTGCTCGCCGGGCGTGCGGTAACCGGAGGTGATCCAGAGGGTGACACCGGCGGCGTCGGCATCGCTCGCCGCGGCCGCGAAAGCGGAGGCCAGCCGGGGGTCCAAGCCCTCGGTGCCCGCGGCGACGGCCTTGACGGACGGGATGCCGTCGTCGACCAGGTCTGAAAGCTGTTCGGCGGCAGCGCGGGTCGCGGTCACCACGGTGACCGAGCCGCCGACCAGTCCCGCGCTGGCGAGCACGGCCAGGGCCGCCGCCCGGCGGGTTCCGGCGGGCCGTCGCCGCCGCTCGACCAGGTCAGGACCGGCCACTCGCATCCACACGCCTCCAGGTTCGAAGTTCAGCCTCGGGTATACCCGAACCGGCCATCCGGTCCGATCGCTTCGCGAATTTTCCTACCCGTCAGCCGATTCCGCGATTCAGCGTTGACTCGCGTCGGGCAGCCGCGCGGGGCAGCCGAGGCCGGGCACGGTCGCCAGCTCGAAGTGCCACCACTCGTTGTCGTACATCCGGCACAGCCCCCACCGGTTCCCATTGGCTTCCAGCCACGCCGCGCCCTCGCGCGGCCCGACATCGATGGCCTGCCCGCTCACGTGCGTGGACTCGTTAGGCGGCAGCACCCACCGGCGCGCGGCCTCCGGACTCCCGTAGGTCCGAATCCCGTCCTCCCACAACGCCTCCTGCTCGGCGGGCGTCCGATATCCCGACACGATCCACAAGGGCACGCCCTGCGCCCGCGCCTCGCCCTGGGCGAGCCGGTAGGCGAACGCGAGCAGCGGATCGAGACCGTCGGTCTCCGCCGCGACCGGGGCGACCGATGTATTGGACGACGCGACAACGCCCGCGGGAGCGGTCATGTCGTCCGGGGCGGCGTGGGCGACCGCCGGGGTCAGCGCCGCCACCGTCAGCGCGGCGGCGCACCCGAGCAGGGCGGCCCCGCGCCGGAAGGATCGGGGCCCGAGGGCGGCGGGTGCGGTGGCCGTACACCCGGCGGTGTTCCGCCGGGGCGCAAGGTTTTCCGAATACCGCATCCGCCTGCCTCCTGCCGGTTAGACGCGCTCCTTGGAGCGCTCGCGCACGCGCAGCGCGATCGGCTTCGAGGTCTCGGCGAAGAAGTCGTTGCCCTTGTCGTCGACGACGATGAAGGCGGGGAAGTCCTCGACCTCGATCTTCCACACGGCTTCCATACCGAGCTCGGGGTATTCGAGGACCTCGACGGACTTGATGCAGTCCAGCGCGAGTCGCGCGGCGGGGCCGCCGATGGAGCCGAGGTAGAAGCCGCCGTGCTCCTTGCACGCCTTGGTGACCTGCGCGGAGCGGTTGCCCTTGGCCAGCATGACGTGCGAGCCGCCCGCGGCCTGGAACTGGTCGACGTAGGAGTCCATGCGGCCCGCGGTGGTGGGACCGAAGGAGCCCGAGGCGTAGCCGTCGGGGGTCTTCGCCGGACCGGCGTAGTAGACGGCCATGTCGCGCATGTACTGCGGCATGGGCTCGCCCGCGTCCAGGCGCTCCTTGATCTTGGCGTGCGCGATGTCGCGGGCCACGACCAGCGGGCCGGTCAGCGACAGGCGGGTCTTGACCGGGTACTTGGAGAGCTCGTCGCGGATCTCCGACATCGGCCGGTTCAGGTCGATCTTGACGACGTCGCCGCCGAGGATGGCGTCGGTCTGCTCCGGAAGGTACTGCGCCGGTTCACGTTCCAGCTGCTCCAGGAACACGCCCTCGGGGGTGATCTTGGCCAGCGCCTGACGGTCCGCCGAGCAGGACACCGCGATGGCGACCGGGCAGGACGCGCCGTGGCGGGGCAGGCGGATGACACGCACGTCGTGGCAGAAGTACTTGCCGCCGAACTGCGCGCCGATGCCGAAGGACTGGGTCAGCTTGAAGACCTGCTCCTCGAGCTCGAGGTCGCGGAAGCCGTGCGCGGCCATCGAGCCCTCGGTCGGCATGTTGTCGAGGTAGTGCGCCGAGGCGTACTTGGCCGTCTTCAGCGCGAATTCGGCCGAGGTGCCGCCGATCACGACCGCCAGGTGGTACGGCGGGCAGGCCGCGGTACCCAGCGAGCGGATCTTCTCGTCCAGGAACTCCAGCATGCGATCGGGGTTCAGGATCGCCTTGGTCTCCTGGTACAGGAACGACTTGTTGGCCGAGCCGCCACCCTTGGCCATGTACAGGAACTTGTACGACGGCTGCGCGGGATCGCCCTGGTTGGAGTACAACTCGATCTGCGCGGGCAGGTTGTTGCCGGTGTTCTTCTCGTCCCACATATTGATGGGCGCGAGCTGCGAGTAGCGCAGGTTCAGCTTGGTGTAGGCGTCGAACACGCCGCGCGAAATCCATTCCGCGTCATCGACTCCGGTGAGCACGCCCTCGGACTTCTTGCCCATCACGATGGCGGTGCCGGTGTCCTGGCACATGGGCAGGATCCCGCCCGCGGAGATATTGACGTTCTTCAGCAGATCCAAGGCCACGAACCGGTCGTTGCCACTGGACTCCGGATCGTCGATGATCTTGCGCAGCTGCGCGAGGTGCGCGGGCCGCAGGTAGTGGCTGATGTCGTGCATCGCCTCCGCGGTCAGCATCCGCAGCACCTCGGGCTCGACCTGCAGGAAGGTCCGCCCGTTCGCCTCGAACGTGCTCACGCCCTCGGTGGTGAGCAGCCGGTAGGGCGTCTCGTCCTTACCGATGGGCAGCAGATCCGAGTACAGGAAATCAGGCGCGGTCACGAATCGGACTCCTCGAGCAGGGCTGGGGCTGGTCAGCCGACGGTTCAAGCACAGAGACTCTATCCAGCGCCCGCTCCGGCCCCGCCGACAGGTACAGGTTGGCCCCGCACAGGCACAGGTTGCACCTTCAACCGAGCGGGTGTTACCTGTCCATGATGTGCTTGTCGGCGGCGGGGAGGACTTGGCATGGTGGCGGAACCCGGGAGTGGAACTGTGGCGCAGACCCGTTGGCTCGATGATGTCGAGATGCGCGCGTGGCTCGGATTCGTGTTCACCCGCGATCTGATCGCCGCCGCGGTAGGGCGCGATTCCCTACGCGAATCCAATCTGACCTATGTGGAGTACACCGTGCTGGCCCGGCTGGCCGACGCCCCGGATCATCGGCGGTCCTTCGCCGAGCTGGCGGCGGTGCTGGAGTGGTCGCAGAGCCGGTTGTCGCATCAGATCACCCGGATGGAGAAGCGCGGGCTGGTGGCGCGGGAGTCGATTCCCGACGACGCGCGCCGCACCGCGGCGGTGCTCACCGACAAGGGCGTGCACGTGCTCGATTCGGCCGCCCCGGCACACGTGGACAGTGTTCGCCGCCACATGGTGGATGTGCTCGATCGTGGCCAGCTGGCCGCGCTGGCCGACATCTACGACACCCTGCTGGCCCATCATCGCGGCGCCGAACCCTCACTCGGCCGGGCCGAGACCCGTGAGCAGCACACCTGACACGAAATCGCCTGCCCACCTCGGTTTGGTTTGGCACCCATCGGGTAGTGGGTAAGACTAGGCTCGGCACCGGCTTCCCATGTGGGTCGGCACCGAGCACACGGCTGGCTACGGTCGTGGAAGTGAGCACCCGACCTGGCCTTAGCGAAAGGGGCAGGAGTTTCCATGTCCGACGTGTCCATCGGTCTCTCGGCGGATTCGCTGCCCGCGAATTCCGTCGACAATCTGCTCCCGCAGCTCGTCGAGCACTTGCGGCAGAACCGCACCGAACTGCGCGAGGAG
This sequence comes from Nocardia sp. CA-145437, assembly GCF_050956485.1. Classification (NCBI taxonomy): domain Bacteria; kingdom Bacillati; phylum Actinomycetota; class Actinomycetes; order Mycobacteriales; family Nocardiaceae; genus Nocardia; species Nocardia sp. CA-145437. Next base: position 4,194,966 of record NZ_CP191204.1, read on the forward strand.
TGGGCCCGTCGCATCACCGATGCCCAGCTGCTCACCGCCATGACCCCCGAGGAGATCTTCTCGGAAGCGACCTCGGTCTACGACAACTATGTCGAGGTGCTCGAGACCGGTAGCGTCGAAGCGCTGCAGGCCTACGCGCGCGACCTGTCCGAACGCATCATCCCCCGAGGCGTCGAGACCGACGAGGTCGTCGGCATCGTGCTCCTGTTGCGAGACGTGCTGGCGCGCAGCCTCTTCGAGAAGTACCAGTCCGACTTCGAGCTGCTCAAACTGGTTCTCGACGCGTACGAACCGGCCGCGAACCGGATCGCCAACACCGTGGCCGTGTCCTTCGTGCAGGAGCGCGAGCGCGTCATCCGCCAGCAGCAGGAAGCGATTCGCGAGCTGTCCACGCCGGTGCTCCAGGTGCGTGAGCAGCTGCTCATCCTCCCCATCATCGGTGTGCTCGACTCGCAGCGCGCCCGTCAGCTCACCGAGCAGCTGCTGCGCGCCATTCGCGCCAACCGCGCCAAGGTCGTCGTCATCGACATCACCGGTGTGCCCGCGATCGACTCCACGGTGGCCAACCACCTGGTGCAGACCGTCGACGCGTCGGGCCTGATGGGCGCCAATGTCATCATTACCGGCCTGTCGTCGGAGATCGCGCTTACCCTGGTCACCATCGGCCTGGATCTGTCGAAGATGAACGCCGTCGGTGACCTCCAGGGTGGCATCGAGGAAGCGGAGCGGCTGCTCGGCTACGAGGTGTCGCGCGTCACCGATCGCGACGGAAGATAACCCGGGCGGGGCTCATGCCGGTACCCATTCTGAAGCAGGGCACCTATCTCATCGCGTCGGTGCAGTCAGCGCTCACCGACGCCGATACCGAACGCCTGCAAGACGATCTGATGACCTACGTCAGCAGATATCGCGCCCAGGGCATCATCGTCGATGTCACCGCAATCGACGTAATGGACTCCTTTGCCGCCAGATCGCTGCGTACCATCGCCCACATGACCAAGCTGCGCGGCGCGGAGACGGTCATCGTGGGCCTGCAGCCCGAAGTCGCTTTCGCCATGGTGCAATTGGGACTTACCTTCGAGGGTATGCACACGGCGCTGGACCTCGAGGAGGGCTTGTCGTGGCTGAACAAGAAGATCCATAGTCGCAGCCAAAAAGATGGTCGTGATCGTGGCCGCTGACGACGTGGTGATCGCGGTGACCGTGTCCAACGACATCGTGACCGCGCGGCAAGCGGGGCTGGAGTTGGCTGCCAAACTCGGCTTCTCGCTTTCTGACCGCACCATGATCGCTACGGCCATTTCCGAAGTGGCGCGCAATATCACGAGTTACGCGGGCACCGGCGAGATCCGGCTGGGCGTGCAGGATCGTGACGGCCGGCGCTCGATGGTGGTGCAGGCCAAGGACAACGGGCCGGGCATTCCAGACATCCCACGGGCCATGGAGGACGGGTACTCCACGGGACGCGGTCTGGGCCTGGGGCTTCCGGGCTCGCGGCGGCTGATGGACGGCATGGTCATCAATTCCGAGCCCGGCCAGGGCACCCTCGTCGAAATGTGGAAGTGGGTCCCCAGCGGTGCGTGAGGACGGCAACATCGGCGCGGTCGAATGGGCCGTCGCCGGACGCGCCCTACCCGGGCAACGGGTTTCGGGCGACCGCTCGGTGGTGCTCGACGCCGGCGGCGGTTCCGTGCTTTTCGCCGTGCTGGACGGTCTGGGTCATGGCGCGGCCGCGGCGGACGCCTCCGATCGCGCCGCGCAGGTGCTGGCCGAGAACCGGGCCGAGCCCCTGGACGTGCTGATGCTGCTGTGTCACCGGGCCATGAGCGACACCCGCGGCGCGGCGGTCTCGCTGGCGCTGTTCGATTCTCGCGACCGGGTGCACTGGCTCGGGGTCGGCAATGTCGAATCCCGCATCGTGGCGGCGGCACCCGGCAAGCCCGCCATCCGGGCGACGGTCCTGCTCTCGGGCGGCATCGTCGGCTATCTGCTGCCGCCGAACCTGCAACCGCAGACGGTGCCGGTGCGGCCGGGCGATCTGCTGCTGATGTCGACCGACGGCATCACCTCGAGCTTCGCCGACGCCGTCGACCTGTCCAAACCGACCTCGGAGATCACCGCCGAGATCCTGGCCCGCCACGCCAAGGACACCGACGACGCGCTGGTGCTGGCGGCCCGCCACCGCGGGCAATCCCATCCCTCCCAACCCATTCCGAGTGTGAAGCCATGAGGCCGTAGTGAGCGCGGTACTGGCCGCTTTCCGCGAGGCGTACGCCGCCGCGCTGCGACTGCACCTGCGCGCCCCCGATCAGAACACCCTGGCCGAGGGCTACGAACTCGGCCGCCGCGCACTGGTGGAGGGGGTGAGCATCCTCGATCTCACCGAGCACCACTACCGGCTGCTCGAACAGGAGGGGCTGGGTCCGGCGCCGGACGGCACCGATCGCGGTGAGGCCGCTCTGGAGTTCCTGCTCCAGACCATGGCGGCCCTGGACGTGGCCACCCGCGGCTTCCTCGACGGCACCCGCCGCTACGAGCAACAGCGTTCGCGGGCCGACGATCTCGCGGGCCGCGACGCCTTCCGGACCGCGCTGGTGGAGTCGCTGCAGGACGGGTTCTTCGTCGTCGACGCCGAAGGCACGCTGATCGAGGTCAATTCGGCGTTCGGCGCGCTCACCGGCTACGGCCCCGACGGCATCCCCTATCCGCTCCCCCATCCCTGGACCGTCCCCGAGTCACCGCGCTACCCGGACCTGGGCACCGAGGCCGCCCGGTTCGTGATGCCCATCCGGCACCGGGACGGACGGCAGCTGTGGCTGGCGGTGTCGACGTCCTCGCTGGTGAAACCCGAGAACGGCGAACGGGTTTTCGTCGGCACACTGCGTGACGTCACCGCCGAGCACGATGCCCAGGCCCGCGATCAGGCGGTGTCACGGCTGGCCACGGCGGTCGGCGCGGCCACCAGCGTGGTCGAGGTCCTCACCGTCGGACTGGAGGAGCTGCGCCGCGCGGTCGGCGCGGAGGCCGCGGTGGTCTCGGTGTGGCCCAATCACCACGCCGGCCCGGAACTGTATGTGTCCGAGGACAATCAGTACACCGCCGCGGGTCTGGCCCCGCACATCACCCAGCCCATCCGGCGGCCCGGCAACGGCGACGCGGACCCGATCGGCGGCGCCGAGTCGCGCCGCGTGCTCGATGCCCGCGCCCGCGCCCTGCTCGACCGCGCCCGATTGCAGCCCGGCCGCAGCATGTTCGCGATCCCGGAGGGCGTGTCCAGTTCCGAGGGCATCGTCGCGCCGCTGGGCGAGAGCGGGGATTCGGCGCTGTGGCTGCGCTTCTCCGCGCCGCGGGTGATCACGCCCGGCGACTGGGCGCTGTTCTCGCTGCTGATCGGGCATCTGAGCCTGGCGGTGCAGCGGGCCCGCAACTTCGACCAGGCCCGTTCCACCTCGCTGACCCTGCAACGCGCCATGCTCGGCCCGATCGAACTGCCGCCGCGGTTCTCGGTGCACTACGAGCCCGCGCTGCCGCCGCTCGAGATCGGCGGCGACTGGTACGACGTGGTGCGCCTGGAGGACGGCGCGATCGGCGTGGTGGTCGGCGACTGCGTCGGGCGTGGCCTGTCGGCGGCGGTGGTGATGGGCCAATTGCGCACGGCCGCACGAGCCCTGCTCCTGCGCGGCGCGGGCCCGGCGCAGCTGCTGGCCGAGCTCGACACCGTGGCCGCCCGGATTCCCGGGGCCATGTGCACGACGGTGTGCGCGGCCATCCTGGATCCGGTGCGCGGGCTGGTGCGCTACTCCAATGCCGGGCACATGCCCCCGGTGCTGGCCGAGCCCGGCAAACAGGGCCGGCTGCTGGAGGGCGGGCGGGCGTTCCCGTTGGCCACCTTCGACATTCCGCGCCGCCCCGAAGCCACCACCGCCATGGCGCCCGGCGCGACACTGGTGCTGTTCACCGACGGCCTGGTGGAGCAGCGCGGCGTCGACATCGACGACCGCTTCGTGGAACTGGCCGACGAATTGTCACGCGTGGCAGTGCAATTGCCGCGCGAGGTGGCCGATTCGGTGCTGTCGCGGCTGCGCCCCACGGGCGGCTACGACGACGACGTCGCCATGGTGGTGTACCGGCAGCCGCCCAAGCCGCTGCGCCTGGACGTGCCCGCCGACGCCCGGGAGCTGTCGCAGCTGCGGCGCGCGCTGCGCTCCTGGCTGACCGCCGCGGCCGTCCCGCACGATCTGGCCGTGGATCTGGTGTCCGCGGCGAACGAGGCGTGCAGCAACAGCATCGAGCACGCGTACCTGGGCGGCGAGCCCGGCCGGGTACGGCTGAGCGCCGACTGCGGCGTGGACACCCTCACCATCGAGGTGTCCGACACCGGCGTGTGGCGGCCGCTGCCCGCGGATCCGGGCAACCGCGGGCGCGGGATCGCCATGATGCGGGCGCTCACCGATCAGCTCGACATCGACCATTCCGGGCCGGGCACGCTGGTCCGGATGTCGGTGAGACTCGTGGCCGCGTCCTTCTCCGCGGCCGGGAGAATGTGAATCAGGGCCTGCCGTCACGCCTTCGGCAGGCGGCCCACCTGCGAGCCAGTGCCGATGTGGCAAACGATGCAGCACGAACGGACGGATCATGGCAGATTTGTACAACGTGACCACTAATTCCGCAGACGGCCACCCCTTCGCCGAAACGATGACCACCTCGGTCACCCGCACCGACGAGGCCACCGTCCTCACCGTGACCGGCGAAGTCGACCTGGCGACCGCCTCCGCACTGGAGAGCGCGCTCGACGCCGCCCTGGCCGCCGAGCCCGCCGCCCTCGTGATCGACCTGACCGCCGTCAGCTTCCTCGCCTCGGCGGGGATGGCGGCCCTGGTCAGCGTGCACAAGCGGGCGGGCGGCACGCGCCTGGTCGTGGTGGCCGACGGGCCCGCCACCGGCCGGCAGCTGAAGATGACCAACCTGGACCAGGTGTTCGCGCTGCACTCCACCCTCGACGACGCGCTGGGTTCGCTGCGCTGAGCCGGTGCGCCCGGCGCGTGTGGCGCGGGCGCACCTCTCCAGCGAATCCCCGAAACGACGAAGCCGAGCCCGGATCACCCGGACTCGGCTTCGTCTTTACGCCCAGCGGTCAGAGGAGCTCGCGCAGCTGCTCGATGAGCTTCACGCGCTCGGCGGGGGTGCCCGCCATCGGCACCACATTGAGGACGGTGACACCGGCCTCGCGGAACGCCGCGACCCGCTCCTTCACGAACCCGGCCGAGCCGATCAGGTTGATGTCGCGGACCAGATCGTCCGGAACCACCTTGGCGGCCTCGTCCTTGCGGCCCGCCAGGTACAGCTCCTGGATGCGGTCGGCCTCGGCGCCGTAGCCGTACTTGGTGGCCAGCGCGTGGTAGAAGTTCTTGCCCTTGGCGCCCATGCCGCCGATGTAGAGGGCCAGGTGCGGCTTGATGCCGTCGCGCCAGCCGTCCACATTGTCGCCGATGGCCAGGGCCGGACCGGCGTAGATGTCGAGGTCGCCCAGGGCCGGATCACGCTTGGCCAGACCGGCTTTCACCGAGTCGCCCCAGACCGCGTCGGCCTTCTCCGGCAGGAAGAAGATCGGCTGCCAGCCCTCGGCCAGCTCCGCGGCCAGCTCGACGTTCTTCGGGCCGAGCGCGGCCAGCAGCACCGGAATGTTGTCGCGCACAGGGTGATTGATCAGCTTGAGCGGCTTGCCCAGGCCGGTGCCCTCGCCCTCGGGCAGCGGGATGTTGTAGTACTTGCCGTTGTATTCCAGGCGCTCGCGCTTCCACACCTTGCGGCAGATCTCGAGCACCTCGCGGGTGCGGCCGATCGGCGCGTCGTAGGGCAGGCCGTGGAAGCCCTCGATCACCTGCGGGCCCGAGGCGCCCAGGCCGAGGATGTAGCGGCCGTCGGAGACGTAGTCCAGGCCGGCCGCGGTCATGGCGGTCAGCGTGGGGGTGCGGGTGTAGAGCTGCAGGATGCCGGAGGCCAGCTGCACCCGCTCGGTCTTCGCGGCCAGGTAGCCCAGCGCGCTCACCGCGTCGAACGAATACGCCTCGGGCACGAACACGATGTCCAGGCCGGCCCGTTCGAGGTCGGCGACCTCGGCGGCGATCTCCTTGAAGCCGTCGGTGTAATTGATCGACAGTCCGATACGCATGACCCGGACAATACCCAACTATTTGCATACCGACAGTGGGCGGGTCGCACTATTGGCAATCCGACAGCGGGCGGGTTGCCGAAAGCTGTCCGCCGACCGGTAGCGTGGGCGGCGAAATCACCCGAATTCCGGGTATTGCCAGCAGGACTGCCAAGGGAGGCCACCCCGCATGACTCAGGACACCACCACGTTCGGTGACTCGACACTGCGGGGGTACCTGGACCAGCTGGCCGCCAAGGTGCCCGCGCCCGGCGGCGGCGCGGTCGCGGCGCTGCACGCGGCGCAGGGCGCGGCCCTGGTGGCCATGGTGGCGCGCTACACCACCCGCGCCAAGGACGCCGACAATCGCCCGGTCATCGACCGGATCATCGCCGCGGCCGACATCGCCCGGGAGCGCTCGCTGGCGCTGGCCGACGCCGACGCCGCCGCCTTCACCGCGGTCGGCGCCGCCTACAAGCTGCCCAAGGAGTCCGAGGCCGAGCAGGCCGCCCGCGGTGAGGCGATCACCGCCGCGTTGCTGCAGGCCGCCCGGGTGCCCGCCGCCGTGGTCGCCGAGGCCGACGAGATCGTCTCCCTCGCAACCGAACTGCTGCCCATCGGCAACCCGAACGTGGTGACCGACATCGGCGCGGCGGCCGACTGCGCGCGCTCGGCGGCCGGCAGCTCGCAGCTCAACATCGCGATCAATGTGACGTCACTCGACGCGGGCGCGGGCGCGGAGTTCGCGCCGGTGTTGAAGCAGATCGAGGAGGTCATCGCGCGCGCCGATGCGCTGCATAACGACGTTGTGGCGGCCATCACACGCTGAGCGCGCAGATCCGCTCGCCGCGGTGCCCCGTTCCGGATCCGGAGCGGGGCACCGTTTTGTATCGCTACCTGCATTGTCGCCGGTCAGCGCCACTACCCCGAGGGGCGAAAAAGACAAAATACCCACGCCGGTACAATTGTCACGAACCGGAAACATTTCCGGATGGTAGTCAAGATCAAGTCATACGCTGAGGAACCAGCCCCACACCCTCTCGAAGGGACGGAAGAATGCGGAAAGCGATTCGCTCTCTGTTCGTCGCAAGCCTTGTCGCCGCGGCGGCCGCGTTCGGTTCCGGAGCCGCCGGCGCGGCACTCCCGGCATCCAATCTCCCAGCGGTCCAGGCGATCTCGCCGGGCCCCGGCCAGGTGGTCGGCATCGCAGCTCCGGTGACCGTGCAGTTCGCGGAAGCCGTCACCGATCGCGCCAAGGCCGAACGCTCGGTCGACGTGAAGGCCGAGAACTCCCTCGCGGGACAGTTCTCCTGGCTCGACGACCGGCAACTGGTGTGGACCCCCACGCGCTATCTACCCGTGTCCTCGCCGATCACGGTCTCGGCGGGACGTGACCACGTCAAGTTCCAGACCAATGGCGGCACCACGGCCGACGCGGACATGTCGAACCACACCTTCACGGTCTGGGTGAACGGCGTCGCCCGCACGATGCCCGCGTCCATGGGCAAGCCGGGCCGTGAGACCCCGGTCGGCACCTTCCCGGTGATGTCGCGCGAGCGTTCGGTCACCTTCGACTCGCGGACCATCGGCATCCCGCTCAACGATCCCGAGGGCTACCTGATCACCGGTGAGTTCGCCGAACGGCTGACCTCCGGCGGCGTGTACGTCCACTCCGCTCCCTGGTCGGTGGACTCGCAGGGCAACTCGAACGTCAGCCACGGCTGCATCAACCTCGCACCCGCGGACGCCGAGTGGTACTACGACAACGTCTCCGTCGGCGACCCCGTCACCACCCACTGGTGAGGCAGCACCTCTAGATACGAGTTCAGGGAGCGCTCGGCGCGGAATCGGACGGATTCCCGCACTGAGCGCTCCCTGATCTTCTGTCTGGGGATCAGCTTCTGCCTGGGATCAGCGGCCGGATTCGGCGGCCTGGACCACGTGGCGCATGAGCAGCGCGGTGGTGACCGGGCCGACGCCGCCGGGGACCGGGCTCAGGGCCGCGGCCTTGCCGGTGACCGAGTCGGCGTTCACGTCGCCGGTGATATTGCCGTTGTCGTCCTCGTTGGTGCCGACGTCGATGACGACCGCACCCTCACGAACATGGTCGGCGGTGATGAGGCCCGCGCGGCCGACCGCGGCGATCACGACATCCGCGGCCGAGGTGACCGCGGGCAGGTCGGTGGTGCGGGAGTGCGCGATGGTGACGGTCGCGTTCTCGGCCAGCAGCAGCTGCAACAGCGGCTTGCCGACCACGTTGGAGCGGCCGACGACCGCGACGTGACGGCCCTCCAGCGGCACCCGGTGGAACTTGGCCAGTTCCACGACCGCCTCGGAGGTAGCGGGCGGGAACCCCGGCAGTCCCGCGGCGAGCAGGCCCAGCGACAGCGGGCTCACGCCGTCGACGTCCTTGCCCGCGGCGATGGCGGAGCTGACGTCGTCGAGGCCGACGCCCTTGGGCAGCGGGGTCTGCAGCATGATCGCGTCGACCGAAGCGTCCCGGGAGAGCTCGGTGAGCTTGGCGCGAATCTCCTCGGCGGTGGCGTCGACACCGAGATCGATGTTCTCGCAGGTGATTCCATTGCGCTCGGCGGCGCGATTGAGCGACTTCACGTACCAGGCGCTGGCCGGGTCGTCGTTCGGGATCACGAGCGCCAGGCGCGGTGCGGCGCCCTGCTCGGCGAGGGCGGCGGCGCGCTGCTTGGTGTCGGCGTTGATGGCGGCGGCGAGTTCCTTGCCGATGAGCGAAGTCGTATCCACGGGTGCACAGCTTATCCGGCGCGGGGGCTGTCCCGTCCGCGTGAGTCCGTATCGCTCATACCCGTGTTCCTGATTGTTTGCCACACGCCGTCCGGCTTGTTTTGTCCCGCGTGTCCGAATTACTCGCCACGCGCCGGGCGCGTTCCCGGCGCCACGCCGGACCAAACTTGCGAAACCAGTTGGGCAAATACCCGACAACAGCCGTGGACAGTCGTATCGTGTCTCCATCCGGCACTGGGCCATCAACCAGCTAATTGAATAGCTCCGCTCGCAGACGCATGCGTGACACCCTCCGAAAGGTCGACAGCAGTGCAGATCGCCAGGCGTTTTCCCACCCTGCTCGCGGCGGCGGCCGCGACCATCGCCATCCTCGGCACCGGCACCGCGCACGCGGATCCCGCGGCGCTGTTCAACTCCGCGCAGGACAACTTCACCAGCGGCAACGAGGCGGCCGGCCTGGCCGACCTGCGCCAATTGCTCAGTGAGTCACCGGATGACGCGCAGGCGCTGGCCTTGCAGGCGATCTGGTCGGACTACGCCGGGGACATCATCACCCGTGAGCTGGCGATGAACCGCCTCAACGGCGTCGACGGGCGCCTCGCCGACGGCACCCGGAACCTGTTCCGCGCCATCGGCGCCGCCGTCGGCACCCTGCCCAACCCGATCCCGGCCATCGCGGGCCCGCAGACCGGCATCGCGGTGCTCGGCTACGGCCTGCTCCCCGACGGGACCATGCGCCCCGAACTGGTGAACCGCTTGCAGGCCGCATGGCTGCAGGCCATCGCCTCCCCCTTCTCCCCCATTCTGCTGACCGGCGGCAACCCACAGAACGGCGTCACCGAGGCGGCGGCCATGGAGGGCTGGCTGATCGGCCACGGCATCCCCGCCAACCGCATCCTCACCGACCATCGCGCCGGCTCCACCGTCCAGAACGCCCTGTTCGGCGTGCAGATGCTGCGCGACGCGGGCGCGACCAGCGCCATCGTGGTCACCTCCCCCAACCACATCCGCCGCGCGGTGGCCGACTTCATCGTCGCGGGCATGCCGGTGGTCGGAGCCACCACCTCCCTCGAGCAGCTCGTCTCCCAGCTGCCCCCGCCCGCCCGCAGCGGCCAGCGCGGCATCTACCTCGACACCACCCGCACCCTGCGCATCCCGACCGAACGCTGACCTTCGCGTCCGGACCCGCTCGCTCACCGCTCGGGTCCGGACGTGCACAATGACGCGGTGACAGCTCCCGACACCGACACCCTGGTCGCACGCCTGCGCGCGGCCGGTTGCGTCTTCGCCGAGGACGAGGCCGCGCTCCTGCTCGAAGCGGCCACCGACGCCGACCACCTGGAAGTGCTTGTCACCCAACGCATCACCGGATTCCCCCTCGAACATCTACTCGGCTGGGCCGAATTCCGCGGCCTCCGCGTAACCGTCGCCCCGGGCGTCTTCGTCCCCCGCCAACGCACCGGCTTCCTGGTCGAACAGGCCGTCGCCCTCACCCGCGCCCTCGGCCGGTTCGTGGTGGCGCTCGATATGTGCTGCGGCTGTGGCGCTTTGGGTTTGGCATTCACGAAAGAGCTGGCACAGCACGGGATCCGGGTCGAGCTGACGGCCACCGACATCGAGCCCGCCGCCATCGTCTGCGCACGCGAGAACCTCGCCCCGGTGGCCGCCCACGTCGTCGAAGGCGACCTGTTCGACGCGGTGCCCGCCAATCTTCGTGGCCGCGTGGACGTCCTACTGGCCAACACCCCCTACGTCCCCTCCGACCACATCCGCGACATGCCCCCGGAGGCCCGCGATCACGAGCCCCGCCGCGCCCTCGACGGAGGCGCGGACGGCCTGGACGTACTACGCCGCATCGCCGCCGTCGCGGCCGACTGGCTCGCACCCGGCGGGCATCTGCTCGTCGAGGAAAGCGAGGAGCAGGCGCCGGTCGCCGCCGAGATCATGCGCGCCCACCACCTCGCGGCCCGCATCGTCGACTGCGAGGACATGGGCGCGACCGTGGTAATCGGCACGCGACCAGCGAATTTCGCACCCGACGTCAGATGACCGAGCGGAACGCAAGTCCCTGCTCACCATTCGCGTCCTCGGGTTCGGCGTTATCTACCTCGCCCGCCACACGCGCACCCGCAATCACCTCGGCCAGGGTGGTCGTTAGGCTAGTGCTTCTGTGAATGACTGCGCAGCAAGGACATTCGGGTAGAACCGCCCCGCTTATCCGCGAATCGATCCGCGGAGGCTTTCGCGCATTCTCACTGTGCCCGCGAGCATCACGAAGCCACCACATCACGATGCTCCAGACCGGGGTTGCCACTGGTGCACACTGCACACCCGCCTGCCCGGCGCCCTATGTCGATACACCTCCTCGACCGTGGCCGCGGACCGAAGCGGGTGACGGTGCGGCACAAGAATGCCCGCACATGCCGATGAGCGGATATCAACCGGCGAACTTCGCGGCGGCTTGCGCGGTGACCGGGGTGAAGAGGTTGATCAGGTTGCCGTCGGGATCGCGAAACAGCAACGACCGGTTCCCCCACGGCATCGTCGTGGGCTCGTTGACGAAATCCTCGACCGTTTCTCGCAACCGCCGATTATCGGCATCGACGTCGGGGACCAGGAATTCGATGATCGCCGTATGATTGTCGGCTGGGTGCGCGCTGCCCGCGGCGAACAACGCCACGGTGCGGGTGCTTCCGATCGCGAGGGTGCCGGCCGGTGTGACGATTTCGGCGAAATCCGGTGTAGCCCAGTTCGCTTCGACGCCGGTCACGTGGTGATAGAAACTGACCAGCCGCTGGATGTCGTCAGTGATCAGACGGATCGAGACGAGCTTCATTGTGTGCTCCTGCTGTCGGATGAGGCGGAGGTTTCACCGCCGCACGCCACGGTAGACTCGATACCGGACAGTTTCCGCCCGGTATGGATGCGAGAATTTCCCGATGACGCGCCCCACCGCCCGAGTGCTGGCCCTGCTCGAGCTGTTGCAGACCGGCGGTACTCATACCGTCGGCGAACTCGCCGGACGGCTCGGCGTCGATGAACGCACCGTCAGGCGATACGTCACACATCTCACCGACCTGGATATCCCGGTCCGATCGGTGCGGGGCCGCTACGGCGGATACCGGCTCGCTCCCGGATACCGAATGCCACCGCTGATGCTGACCGACGACGAGGCGGTCGCCGTGTTACTCGGGCTCCTCACCAGCCGCGGCGCCGACCGGCCGACAGCGGCCGCCCGCGCAGCCGACAGCGCGACGGCCAAACTCCGCCGCGTCCTACCCCCACGTCTGACAGCCCGGCTGGACGCACTGATCAACACCGTCGAATTCACCGCCGACGCGCGCCCGGAAGTGGCTGTCGAGACCGCCGCCCTGCTCCGGCTCGCCGAGGCCACCCGCGAGCACCGACCGGTCGCAATCGGGTACACCGACCGACACGGGCGGTCCAGCCAACGGACCGTGCACCCCTACGGGCTCGTCGACCACTCCGGCCGGTGGTATCTGACCGGGCTGGACAGCGACAGCGACGAACTACGCCAGTTCCGGCTGGACCGCATCACCGCGGTGAGCACACAGCCCGGAACGTTCACTCCGCCCACCGAATTCGAGCCGGCCGCTCATCTGCTGTCCGCATTGGCCAACGCGCCCTATCGGCACGAGGTATCGGTCCGAGTCCAGGGCACACTCCCCCAGGTCCGCCCGCTGCTCCCTGCGACGATCGCGACCGTGCATGAGATCGACTCGCAGCCCGCTGACACCGACCCGTGGGTCCGGATCCGAATCCGCGCCGAACAACTCGACTGGATTCCCGCCCTGCTCGCCGGCCTGAACCGCCCGTTCATCATCGAGCACCCCGCCGCACTCAACGACGCCGTACGCGCCCTGGCCAGCCGACTCACCGCGGCCGCCGACGGCCGATACCCATAGGCAGCAGCCCGGACGCTCGGTAGTGCCGCATACCGCACCGGCCAGCGCCAAGCATCGGAAGATCAACGGGCAGAGCGCCGTACGACCGCCGGTAGTGCACGCTCATGCCGATTATCGAGTGGTGGACGCTGATCAGCTCTGGGATCATCGGGTCGACGTTCGACACAGTGCCGGTGGGAGGAAATCGCGGATGACCACAGCGCGGCGGTTCTGGATCGAATTCGACCCGCACGAGTGCGGCGACGCCCGGTTCTGGCGGGGTGTCGGTGTGACCGGCTTCGACGTGCGGGATTGCTTGTCGATGGTCGCCGATCTGTTCCCCGATGGTCTGTTACCACCCGTGCACCGAATTACCGTCGACGTCTCGCTGGCCGAGCCACTACCGGTGAATCGCCATTACCTCGGCGTTTCAGTGTGGCGCGGCGTCTGGCATCCACCCGTGAACCTCGGAATCGGGCCGACCCACGACATCGACCGACGGGGAGCACCCCGCGACTACCCGACGCCGGTCGCCGCATCACACCGCCGACTGCGGGCCAACGCGAATCCGCCCACGAAAACCACATGGTGGGACGAAATCCCGCATATCGACGGCCTGCGGTGGCCGCTGATGGACATGCACCGCCGCGCCGAGAGCGGCCGTGGAATGCGGAATTCCGCCTCGGCGCTGCGCCACGCCTGCGCCACGGATCCGACCTACGGGGACCTGGTGCGCGAAGCCCTCGACTTCATGATCTGGTGGCGGCCGACACCGGACGAATGGTTCGATCCGACCGAAACCAGGTTCACCGACCAGCGCGAACTCGACGAGTACCTGCTCGCCTTCCGTGACTACCTGTTCGGAATCCGCCCGAACCCGATCGACCCTCCCGGCGGCGAACTGCTCGCACCCGACGAGCGACTACGACTTCTCGGGATCGAATAAGGCCCTCTCAGGCACAGGACATCCTGTGATCGCAGCTGGGCGCGACCCGATCAGGGCAGCACGCGCGGCGGTACGGACGCTGTCGATCAGTCCTTTATTCGCCGGTAGGTGAGCAGGGATCTGAGCAGACCGCTGAACGCGTAGCTGGCAGCCCACACTGAAATCACAACGAGGACAACGAACATCGGTAGCCAGCTGCTCTTATGATGATCGACGCTCCACCAGACCACCGTGAACAGAATCGCGCAGATGAATAGCAGGATGTCGCGCAAGCCGCCGCGATAGGAGGCGGCCGCCCTGCGCAGTGGCCGGTATCGATTGACGGTCGCGACCAAGTCGTCGATGCGACCATCGATGCTCCGCTGCAGTGCGGCACGCCGCTCCACCTCCTCTGGAGGCATACGGTCCAGCAGTTCCATATCCTGCTTGATCGTTTTGCGGACATCCGGGCCCTTCAGATATCCCGCGGCCGCGCCGAGAGCCAATCCACCAGCGATGGGCGCGATCCCCACGGCAAGGTCAACCAATGCGGGCATGCTTCCGTCTCCTCAGCCACCCAGCAACATCGCGGCAAGTGCATTGCCCAGATCATATGCCCTGTCCCACGAATGAAGACCTTGGCCCCTACCAGACTCGGGCCGATTACGGCTACCCTTAGCTATCGGCCTTTTCCGAACGCCAGGGAAAGGACGTCGCTTCGGTCCAAGAACTACGGACCGGAGCCGCCAGGTCGACGGTCGTGCCAGTGCCTGGCGCCGGGCCATCAAATACAACGTCTGGTTCGGCAATCTGTTGTGTGGCCATCGCCCGCGATGCAGGACGATGACAACTGGTCGGGGTCGAGAACGAACAAAGCGCGTCATGGGCCGCATCCGAGGGCGGCGAAGCCCGCCACTCGATCACCAGCGAGCAGCGCGAGGGCAATCACCTGAGGTTGCCCGGCTGCACTGGACGCGCATCAAACCAGTCAGTCGATATCGAGGAACAGACATGTCCAGCACAATGATCAAACTCGTGGCCGCAACCGCAATTGCCTTGCCACTGGGCGTTATCGCAGCCCCGGCGGCTTCCGCCAGCCCCATCGCGACGGCACCCGCGAGTTCGACATCGATCGCGGTGACTCCTGTCGATGGATCAATTGCCCTCTGCTTCCCCCTGGGCAGTGTGGTCTGGTGCATCTGAGATCACGGTCTTCCATCTCTGTGGGAAGGGGCTGACAGGAAACTATGATGTCCCCGGCCCTTCCTGGGGCTGGGGGCTTCGATCCTTCAGCGGCCATTGAACGAGTGCAGTAGTGACCCGCCATCGTTGGCCTGACCCGATAACAGCACCACCATCCGCCGCAGCGTGACGGGTCAGCCGAAATTCGCGCGCCAGACCACGGACCCGCCGGTCCGTCCATGCGAGCGCTCGGCCCGACCTGGGGGGCCGAGCATGCCCGAAGCGCGCTGACCTGCACACTCAGCGAACACACTGTTTTGCCATATACCGCGAACCGGCCAGTGCGGGGCACTGCCGGCGGGAACCTGGTGCGGTACAGAACGCACGCTCATGCCGATGAGCGGCCGTAGAGCGGACGGCCGGGCGACAGGAGGCGGTCCGCGGTGTCGGCCAGACGCTGGTAGTCGGTACGGCGCTCGTCAACGATGAAATCGTTCGGACGCTCGCGTGCCAGGCGCGCGTAGCGGTCCTGGAACTCAGCCATCGCGTCGTCGAAGTTTCCCTCGATCTCGGCATGGATTCTGAGAACAGCCCGACCACCGGCTCGACCGATTGCAGCAGACACCAGTCGAAGCGGGCACGGTAGGGACGTCTGCGCCCGGACTCCGGGTCGACCGCCTCGAAGTCGATTCGGTTCCCGATCGAGCCAAGGTCGATGTCTTCATCGAACGGACCCAGGCCGGAGCCCAGAAACTCCTCCTTCGTGCACGACCAAGGGATCAAATCCTCAATCGAATCCAACCGCGGCACAGGCACTCCCGGCCTACGGAGCAGTCGATGGAAGAGATGACGAGGCCCCGTCGCCCTGAACTCGAACTGCATGCCAGGCCAGAACGGCAAATCCCACCGCGCCGAGCGAATCTCCCGCTCGCCGTAACGTTCGATGCCGTCCGAATCCGGTGCGCCCCAAGCAGTTACATACTCAGCGATCGTCGTGAAATTGTTCGTGGCGTCACCAAACCACCACCGCGCCTGCGCGACCGCAGTGTCGGCGCTGGTCGCACCGATTCGATCAAGCAGTCCCGCGGCCTGCGTCGGGGCGCTCTCGCACATCGGGTGAAGCATCGACAATTGGAAGTCATGCAGTGTCGTCACAGGCTCGCCGACCATCTTGCCCTCCCCATCGGCGCGATCGGAATCGAACATACCCGCTCACGGAAACAGGCTGTTCGAACCGATCGGGCTGGGGGGAATGCACGCTATTGCCGCATGTCCCGCTGCTCGGACCGGCCAGGCCGCGGCCGGCCGAACGCATCACCATGCCGATGACCGATCGATGATCGGGCGCCGAGACGCTGTGATCTTAGGATGGCCCCTGGGCCTGGGATGGCGGGTGCCATCGAGATCGATGAGGAGCCGGTTGTGTCGGACACGTTCGTTGTTGCCGCTCGAATTCCTATGGGGCGGCCCGAATTCGAGCAGTGGTTGGAGACGCCGGCGCCGGGGCCGGAGGCCATGGAGAATCACGGTGCGATGTATGACGGGTGGTTCTGGGAAGGGAAGACGCCGGATTGGCGGCAGGCCGAGCAGGGGGTCACGCCTCGGGAGTATTTCGCCGACTGTTTCGACGAGGACACCGGTGGACTGACTTATGTACTGAGGTATCGGGAGGCAGCGCTCGAGGCGTATCTGATGCACTTCGGGTTCTGTGAGTCGAACATCTATACCGCGCTGCTGATGCTCGCCGCGGCAGGGCGGTTGAGCTCGGCGGTGACGCCGAGCGTGGTGTTGTTCTGGGCCGAGACCAGCGGGGCGATGTTCGCGGCCGATTCCGACGCCTGGCTGGCGACTGTGTCGGTGGGCGTCGACGGGGCGCGCTTCGCAGCCGATATCGATCTCACGGAGACGGTCGCGCAGCTACGGACGGCGGAGGCGAGCTACTTCGATTTGCTCGTCCAGCTGGCCGAGGTGGAGGAATCGGTTGGCACCGAGGGCGAGTCCAGGTTCGCTGCGATCGCCCGCGATCCACGCTATGTGGACGCGGCGGTCCTCGTCGAGCGCTGAACGGGCCGCGGGGTCCTTGCATGACAGAAGGCCGGATCGGAGTATGTGCACAACCGGCAAACGCACCGACATCCCGAATGGCGCGCCGACAGACGATGCTCATGTTGTGAGCGACCTACCGCGACGCTGGGACCCGATGACTGCGGTTCCGCTCGATCCCCACAACTCCGTCTACCACGGTGACAAATGGGAGGACCGGCATTGGATGAACGTGCCAGGTCCCTTCTACACGGGGCAGACCGATACCTGTTGGACCGGAAGGCTTCACGCGCCGTGCAACGTGCTCTATGGCGGTGAGTATTACAACGAGTTCATCTATCGCCAGCCGAAGTCGCCGGCCGAAGTCGAATGCCTGCTGGAGGCAGCGGCCGCCGACCCATTCGATGGTTATGCCTGTGATGGGGATTCGCGGTGGACTCCTGCGGCCGTTCGTGCGTGGTGGAGTGGTCGTGCCAAGGTCGCCGAGCACCTTAGGGAGTTGCTTGCCGAGTACACGAAGCAGGACGCTCACGCCCAGGAACGCGAAGCGGCAGAGGGTGTTCGGACCTTCCTCACCTATCTGGCCACCGACCTCGAAACCGATCTGCGGGGGTATGTGTTCAGGTTGGAGAACGGTCGATACCCGGCCGCTGACGACCCGCTGCCGCACCTGTAGCAAGGCCCCTCCAGACATCCGCTTCTGGCACCCCTCTATGTCAAGACGCCGGTGTGGGTGTGGGGTTAGCCTGTTGGTTGGGTCCGGGATGTGGCTTGTCCGAAGGATCGGTGTGCGGGTTGGAGCCGGTCGCGCTGGAGTCAGGAGTCGTTCCCGATTGCCCTCCCGGGCCTGCCCATTCACGACACCGCTGATCAGCGATCATTCTGGCGTAGATCACGTTCGAGAGCCGTCGTTTGAGCGCGCGGACCGCTTCCATCGAGGTCTTTCCGCCCGCTCTGCGTCCGTCGTAGTAGAGCCGGCCCGGCGTGCGGTTGCGTAGTTGAACGATGGCCATGATGTGCAAGACCCTATTGATCTTGCGGTTGCCGGCGCGGGAAAGCCGGTGCCGCTGTTGATCACCCGAGGACGCGTCCAAGGGTGCGGTGCCGTTCCAGGACGCGAACCGGTCGCGGTCGCGGAACCGCCGAATATCGCCGGTATCAGCCAAAAGTCGTGCTGCCGAGGAAGGTCCGATCCCGAGCAGGTCCATCAGCGTGGAGCCGCGGTCGGTGACCAACTGCCGCAATTCCTTGTCCGCGGCTTTGGTTTTGTGGTCGATGGTTTCCAGGTCCTCGATCAATTCCACGACCAACCGCAGCCGGACCCGCGCGGCCGCGTCCGACGGCGTGATCTGAGCGATCAGCTCACGGGCCTGACGGGCCGACAGGAATGTCTTGGCGCCACCAGGAATCAGCTCCAGCAGCAACCGGTGCAGGCGGCAGACGGTTTCGGTGCGGGAACGCCCGAGCTCGTCGCGGCGGTCGGCGAGCATGCCCAACGCGACCAACTCCGGATCGGCCTCGACCCGGCGCAGATTCGGTGCATGCAAGGCGGCCAGGGCGACGGAGTGGGCGTCGACCGGGTCGGTTTTGCGGCCGTTGCCGGTGGCGAAGACACGGACCTGAGCGGAGAGTTTCGCGGGCACGTCGATCACGGTTTCCCCGTCGTGGACCAGGCGGTGCGCGAGGTGGCGACCGATGCCGTTGCAGCCTTCCACCGCCCAGATCCGGTCCGGGAATCGCCGTCCAGCAGTAAGCATTTCCGGATAGCCGGTGTTGTCAGTGGTGTATCTGCCGGTGGCCAGGACCTTGCCGGTCGGGTCGAGTGCTTCGATGGTGGCCGAGCGTTTGTGTGGGTCCATTCCGATGATGACAGTCATCGCCGTGCCTCCCGCGTCAACGAACCGAGTGGTGTCCGTGCGGGAGGGCACCGCTAGTTTGAGCATCGGGGCAGGCCCCTCTTCAGCCACTCCCTGCACGGTGACCGGTGGGAGGCAAGCCAGAAGAGAGCCACACCAATACCGATGGTGGGCAGCCGAATATAGGGAGCATCCCACCGGGCACCTGGATCAAATCCTGGCCGGGACCTGATCCTGACAGCAAGTGTCTAACTAGCCGTATGCCGCACTGACCGAACCAGCCGGCGCGGGGCGCCGCCGGCCGGAACCTGTTGCGATGCAGAAAGTCCGCTCATGCCGATGAGCGACCCCATGGCGAGGTCGGGCAGTCAACCGACAGCGCGAAATAGCCAAGGTGCCCGTGTCGTCTGGTCTCGTTATCGTGACGCCGTGGATTACAGCATGCGGATGTACCCTGTCGATCACGACGTATTGACGGCGACGATCGGGTCCACGAACACCGCGCTCTTCAACGCGATCGTCGCCGCTCCCACGAACCGCCGTCGGTTCAACCTCGATGAGGACAGGGAAGGCTCTCCATCACCCTCACCCAGGCGTTGCGGGCTGTCATTGATGGCGGGCCTTTTGGCGAGGAACATTCGATCGACTATCTGGAAGCTGTGGAGAACCTCTGCGTTCACCTCGGCGGTGAGTGCTTCGCTGATCCGACCTCCAACTTCGGTTGGACGTCCGCGGTCAATCACGCCTTTGACGAGTTGGGTCTAGATATCGAGATGTACGACATCGAGCGCCGCTACCCAGCGGTGCTCGGCCTGCCCGAGATCGACGACTGGGATGTCTTGGCGGGCGGTGGGTACTGGAGCAACGAAGACTGGGATGTCTTGGCGGGCGGTGGGATATCTGTGATCCCGCCGTCGTCGGCACCATCAACCCCGAGCTGTTCAAAGATGTCGAGCAGTACATCGGGCTAACTGGGAGGGCCACGGCGGCGGGCCGAGACATCGTCGCCATCTGGGGCGAGTAGCTGCGCCGATCCCCGTCGGCGAACGCACGCTCATGCCGCGATCCGCGCCCGGCGGCAACACAGGGCATCCATTCCGATCGTTACAGCTATCCGTCCGGGCACGGTAGTGTCGGCGATCGGGAGGGGGATCGATGACAGATACCGCTACTGATGTCCGGTGGGGTCCCGGCCGAATGGTAAGACAGGGCCGGTTTGTGATTGTGGCGGCGGCGCTCGTGGGGCTTCCATGGTTTGGAGTACATCGCCTCCACCAATGGCAGGAGCGTCAGGTCGAGTCGGTGCGAATTGCCGAAGCGGTGACGGTCGCCGGGTTTGAGCGGGTCGCGCTCGTCAATTGGGCACCGGGCGATGATCTGCCCGAGGGAATGGCGTATTTCGCTGGGCCACAGCCATATCCGGATCCAGTGGCGGGTGTATCGGTGCCCTCGATCCCGCTGCGATCCGCAAAAGGAAAGCAGGACGGTGTGGTCGGGGATATCCAGGTCGCGAGCGGGTCGCGCCCCGATCACTGTGGTGCTTCGGTGTACTTCAACCCGAGCCCGTGGTCGTACACCGTGGGCAAGCCGGAGGCACGAGCGGCACTGTCCGCCGCGCTCGGTGCCGGAAAGCTCCTCATTCTGGTCCACGTGCGAGGTTGCGGAGTATGACCGTCGAACAAGAGCGCATCGACCGCCGCCGCGCCCGGGCCAATACCTTCGCGGTCAGTTCGGTGGTGGTCGGTCTACTGGTAACGCTGTTCACCGCGGTGGTATCCCTGAGCGTGATGAGCAGCTACTCGAGTCTCATCTTCGGTGGCGGTGACTGGCATCGGATCACCACAGGTGCGTCGAAATCGGTACCGGCACAAGCGTGCCTATGGACGTCCTGGCTGATTGCCGGACTGATCTGTATGTACCTGGGCAGTCGCGCGGTTATGCGCGGTCGAAACTTCTTATGGGCGATCGTGATCGCACTGATTCTCTACGAGATCGGACTCGACGTGACCATCGAGATCGCCACCCATGGCATCGACGCAGCCTACGATCGACCTTGAGCGCAGCCGGACTTGATGTCACTCGAACAATTGTTGCGATGACCGCCTGAGACCACACCGAGTCGAGTGTGTCGGTGGCTACCGGCCACGCAGTCGAGTCGTTGCTCGAGCGGATCCGGATGGGCTGTGGGTCAGAGACGGGCAGGTCTCAGCGGCTCAATGACCTGGGCCTCGGAGCGCTCGCGCAGCTCGAGAAGCGCCTCGTCAAGGCTCGAGCCGAGCAGGTGGAGGGTGTTCATGCCGCGCGATTCCCACACCGGAAACTCCTCGTCGGCATTGCGGCTTGCGACGTCCCAGAGGAGAAGGTCGCCGTTTTCGCTCCAGCCGAAGACTTCGAGTCGTTCGGCGAGGTCCCAGCTACCGTCGGGCTCGATCATCCAGTCGAATTCCTCCTCTTCGCCGTCGCGGAAGACCGTGTGGAAGTGCTCGGTGAGGTTCGCTGCACGGGCCCGCCCGTCCGCGAAACCGGGTTGGACGGGCGGGTAGATGAGCCACAGGCCGAACGTGCGGGCCCAGCCGCAGGAGCGAACAAACTCGCGGTAGCTCTGGGGGTACCCACTGCCGTCCGGGAAACGGAACGAATCGAGTGCCTCGAAGTCAACATGCTCGAATGAGGGGGATGCAGGCGCGGGGACACTCATGACTCGATTATGGTCGGGTTGCTGGAGCCACCTTCACCTGTCGGGTCGACTCACTGGACAAAGTCCGGACCAACCTCCCTGGACATCACAACTAGCCATCGCTGTCCAGTGTGAGCACCGTTGGCTCCCCGAACGCACTCATCTGCCGCGGACCCGGGCGGTTGGGAGCAGCCACGGCGCCTGCAAGTGGACCCACCATCAGGCCGATGTACGGATGTCGAAATGCCAGCTGTTCAGCGCCATTCGGCTGTCGGGATGACCGGACCGATCGGTGGACAACCAGCCGAATTCCACATACGGTACAGAACGTGTCGTTTCGTAATAGTCACACCACGGATCCGGTACCTGAAGTGCGTACAGGAAGGCCCCGTGATGCGGCGCGTGAGGTTGAGATCCTCGCGTGTGTGCTGGAGCTGGTGGGTGAGGTCGGTTATGACGCGTTGACGTTCGAGGCGGTCGCGCGTCGTGCTCGGGCGTCGAAGGCGACGCTGTACCGGCGCTGGGAGACCAAGCGGGACATGGTGGTTGCCGCGGTCAAGGCCGGTCCCGCGGCCGGCACTTCCGCGGACCCGGTCGATACCGGTTCCTTGCGCGGAGACCTGATTACCTTGTGTGAACGGCTCGCCACCACGATGAATGCTGCCGACCCGACGATGAGCTTGATGCTGCTGCATGCGGGTCTGGAGGATCCCGACCTGTGTCGCCACATCGAAGAAGCGAGCGGCCCGACCGGCGCCAAGTTGCCAGCCTCGGTGATATCGGCTGCCATCACCCGGGGCGAGCTACCAGCCGGTGCTCAACCATTCCCTTTCGAGGAAATCACTGGGGCAGTGCTGCTTCTACGCAGGCTGAACGGGCTTCCCGCCGGAGCCGAGTATCTGGCACATCTGGTCGACGCGATTCTTGTCCCGGCTCTGCGAGCAAGCGCGAGTGCAGAACCTCCGCTACCCGCCATTTTCTCCTGACGACACGTCCAACCGATCGACGAAAGGTGCGCGCCCATGTCGGGCACGACAATCAACGACTTCGAATACCGCCATGTCCTGGGGGCGGACAGCGTCCATCTGAATGTCGCCGTCGGTGGTGACGGCCACCCCATCGTCCTGTTGCACGGCTTTCCGCAGACTCACCTCATGTGGCGGCATGTTGCCCGTGAACTGGCAGACCGCCACCGGGTGATCGTGCCTGATCTGCGTGGCTACGGTGCGAGCGACAAACCCGAAGAGGCGACGCCGGACACCTATTCGAAGCGGACCATGGCGCTCGACATCGTCAGTGTCGTGCGCGAACTCGGCTACGAACAGTTCAGCCTCATCGGCCATGACCGCGGAGCGCTGGTCGGGGTCCGAGCAGCGCTCGACCACCCGGACATGATCACCCACTTGGGGATTCTGGATGTGCTGCCGACCATGGATACCTGGGACGTGCTGCACGGTGTCGATGCCGCCGTCGCTTGGCACCTATATCTGATGGCACAACCAAAGGGCTTGCCCGAGCGGATGATCGAAGCCGTCGCCGAAGACTTCTTCAGCTCGTTCCTCGACGCCTGGGACCCCAGCGGAACCACCTTCCCACCCGAGGTCCGCCGACACTACATCGACAGCGCCACGCGCGCTGTGCCATCCATCGTCGCCGACTACCGGGCCACAGCCGGAATCGACTTGGAGATGGACCGAGCCGACCGCAAGGCAGGTGCCCAGTTGGCCATGCCTGTTGCAGTGATCTCCCAGGACTGGGGGGCACGTCTCGGATTCGACGCAGCCGCTCTCTGGCGGCAATGGGCTCCGACCGCCACCTACCAGCCGATCGACGCCGGCCACTTCATGGCCGAGGAAAAGCCAACGGACGTAACCGCCTTCATCCTGGACCTGGTACAACGCACACCCGCATGAACCGACAAGCTCGGAGGAAGTTTTCAACTCGACGTCCTGTAATGCCGCGACCGGCGCGGTTCGAAGCGGCCGGCACGGTCGTGCGGAAGATCAACCGGCCGAGCCGATCTGAGGTCGGCGAAACGTCCGCATCTGCCGATTGGCATGCCCGCTGATGCGGCCCCGTGGTCAGGCGGGTTGTTCGGCGGCAAGGAAAGGCATCATGACGTCGAGCAGTTCGTACGGTCTGTCCAGCGGGATGATGTGACCGCAATGCGGAATGACCTGTCCTACTAAGTTATCGGTGATGGGTCGGAGCTGCCGCTCGAGGGCGTCGCCGACGGGGTGGGCGCCGATCGCCAGGGTGGGTGTGGTGAGCCGGTTGGACGCTACGGCGTGAGCGATCTGGTGGGCGCTGGTCGGTAGTGCCCGGTAGTAGGAGAAGGCGCAACGTAAGGCGTCGACTCCGGTGTAGGAATCGATGAACGCGTCGTGGATATCTGCCCGCACGCCTCGGCCTCGAGTGCCGGTGGTGAGAAACCATTCGATATAACGTGCCTCGTGGCCGAGCAGGACCGTTTCGGCGAGACCGGGGACGGCGTGGAATCCGAACCACCATGGCGGACCCGCGGCGAGGAAGTCCTCGGCGCCGGGGAGGGCGCCCAGCAGGGCTTCCATGACCACCAGCCGTCGCACGCGGTCGGGGTGGCGCAAGGCGAGCAGGACCGCGACCGGGGTACCGGCATCGATCGCGATCACGGCCGCGGTGGGTTCGCCGAGGGCGTCGAGGATCCCGGCGATGTCGGCGGCCAGTGTGGCGGCGTCGTAGCCGTCCGGCGCACGGCTGGTGGCGCCGAACCCGCGCAGGTCCGGGGCGATGACCCGGTAATGCGTGGACAGCGGGCCGATGATCTCGCTCCACAGGCGCCAGGTGTGCGGAAAACCATGCAGCAGAACGACTGCGGGGCCAGAGCCGGCAATGGCGACATTGGCGCGGATGCCGTTGGTCTCGATCTGACGCAGCTCGACAGGGGCGGTTTGAAGCGGTGGCGTGTGGGTCACGGGACCTCCATACGGTTACCGTTGGTTACCAGGAAACGGTAGGTAACCTCCATTAGGCTGCCAAGAAGGCACTTCGGCTACAGGTGGTGAGGTCCAGGTGACTACTCGATCAGTGCACGCGAAGGCACCGGTTCGCGGTGATCTTTTCGATTCCCAATGCCCGACACGGCAATTGCTGGACCGCATCGGCACTAAATGGACGTCGATGGCAGTCAAGGTCCTCGCGCAGGCCGCCCCGGGTGAGGTGCGCTTCGCCGAGCTGCGGCGGCGAATGCCCGGCGTATCCCAGAAAATGCTGTCTGTGACCCTGCACAACCTGGTCCGCGACGGTCTGGTCACCCGTCGAGTGGAACCGACAGTGCCACCGCGCGTGCACTACCGGCTCACCGAACTGGGCTTGTCCCTGGAGATCCCATTAGCGGCGTTGCGCACCTGGGCCGAGGAGCATATGGCCGAGATCGACTACGCCAACACCGTCAACGACACGCAAGCCGACCCGACCGCCACCGAATAGCTCGCCAGCCAGGGCGAAACCAGCGGTGTCGCCCCTTCACCGCCTTGGGTGCTCGGAGTCAGGGCTGACCTGCGGCCTGTCGGGAGAGGGACAGCCGACGGTTTCCCTGGTCGATTTGGGTGACGACGACCGTGACCTCGTCCCCGATCTGGACGATATCCTCTGGAGCCGCCACCGGCGTCGATGTGAGGTCTCGAAGGTGAACCAGCCCTTCGACCCCTTCTGAGACTTGGACGAAAACGCCGAACGGCACCAGCTTGGTGACGTGTCCGTGTATTTCTTGGCCCACGACGGTGCACGCGGCGAAGGCGTGGAAGGGATCGGGCTGTGTTGCGCGCAGGGAAAGCCTGGCTTCTGCGTTCCATTCGTCGAATTGGAGGAACTCACCTGAAACGCGCTGCCCAACATGAACAATATCGGAAGCCGCGTCGAAGCGTCGCCAGGACAGCTCTGGGATCGAGATGAACCCGACGCCCGGGTAGAGAGGATGCTCGGGACCATCGTCCAAGGCAACGAAGACGCCGAAGCGCTCTATCGCCGTGACAGTGCCGGAGAGAATCTCGCCGCCCCGCAATGATTCCAGGAACGCCCAGAGTTCCGGGCTCTCGGCTCGCCAGTCCATGCCGTCCAGCCTGACATGACGCGCTCCGACCTCTCAACTGATCATCCGGCCGTGCCGCCCCATGGGCCGACCGAACGCACTGACATGCCGAGTTGAGGGCGTTCGATCCGGCCGCCGACAGCATCAGGGTGTCTCGTGAGCGTTCGTTCGCGAGACGCAAGGTGTGGGCTGTCCGGAACCCTAGTGCGATGTGGAACCTTGGAACCGCGCTTCGATCCGCATTGCGGAGAGAGCCGGTTTCGAAGGCGAAGGGCTCCTCAGATCGTGGCAGAAGGTCGGCAATCGACGCCGCGACATGTTCATGTACGCGCGCCTGGCAACGGGACCTCGCCGAGGCGGATCGGGTTTGCGCCGGTTAGACCACGGTTAGACCTCAATGACCGGTTGCCGACGGTCGCGGGTGATCGTGAACCGATTTCACTGCTGGCACAGTGTTCGAAAGGCCCCGGCGGTGCCTGGGTACTCGCCTCGTGGTCGACCTCCACGGCCTCGCTTGTAAAATTAGTCGATACTATGCTTGATCTGCGTTTGTACGCACAGCCAGTGGATAAATCCGCTCGAAAACATCTGATGAATCGCTCACCTCTCTATGAGAGGACCGTCCGATGGGTTTTGCAGAGATGCGCCGGTTCCGGCGTGATCCGTTGGGTTTCCTCGAGAATCTGCGCCGGACCAGCCCGGTAGAGGTGTTCGGGCTGCCGTGGGGCGGGTGGTGTGTCGGCGATACGAGTCTGGCGCTGACGGTGTTGAGTGACCGTGCTTTCAATACGGGGAAGTCCGGGTTCTTCGGTTCTATGCTGCCTTCGCGGTCTGCTCAGGTCGATTTCGGCCGCGCGGTGCGCGCGATTCTGCGGACGCGTACGCCCGAGTATCGCGAGTCCCTGGCGGCGGCGGTGATCGAAATGCCCTCCGTCACCCGCTGGCCCGCAGCGGGGGTCGAGCTGATGTATCGGTGCACCGCGGACGTGTTGCTGCACCCCGATGGTTCTCCCGAGTTGCGGCAGTTACTGGAGCGAAATGCACGCGTGGGCGCGCTTCGCCCGGCCCGAATGGCGCAGCGGGCGCGGGCGCAGCTGCTGCGCGCCAAGCTGTCCACCGCGCTGAACGAGCAGATCCGGGACCGGCGCAGCGCCACCGGCCGCACTGCGGAAGCCGAACCACGGGATCTGCTCGATGCCGTGATCGGTGCCTGTCCCGACAGCGTCGCCGATACAACGGTGGCGCAGCTGTATGTGCTGATGTTCCGGTCCATTGTGGGACCGCTGGGCTACTCGCTCGCGTGGTCGGTGCTGCTGGGCAGTCTCCACTCTCCCGGCTCACCATGGCCTTGGCCCGTCGACTGGGTGGTACGTGAGGCCCTGCGGCACCGGCCAGTCTCCTGGATGGTCAGCCGTCCCGTTCCCTATCCCGGCGAGTTCGGGGGGATCGCCTTCCAGACCGGCGACCTGCTGTCCATCAGCCCCTATCTGCTCCATCACGACAACAAACACTGGACCAGACCAGAGGCATTCCAACCCGACCGCTGGATTCGACCGAGCGAACACGGCCCATTTGTGCCCTTCAGTTCCGGCCCCTTCACCTGCGCCGGCGCCGCGGTCGCCCACGATCTGGTCACCGATGCAGCCACCACCCTCATCGAGAACACCTCTCTGCGCGTCATCGGCGGCGGTGATACCCGCCCGATCGTGACCAATGCCGCGACCCCCAGGCCGTTCACCCTGCGGCGTACCCCACGAGCCCTATCCGCGCCCGACCGAGCCCCAGGAAGGAGGTGACATCATGATCAAGGCATTGCGGTTCATCATCACCAACAAGCCGACCCGTTCCTGGAACCCCGCTGAATACGGATGATTCTGCTACCGGCTGGATGGCTCGACCAACGCCAACCAGCTCTCGGTCATCGGTGGCGCCCCCGATGACATCGCGTTTCCACCGGGGGCTTTGGAGTGAACGAAACGTCCCGAGATCCCCAACCTGTATCTGCATGGCGGGGATTCGGGGCACCGTTCGGCTGGGGTGATCGCACCCGCGTGCGGACGTGTCGCAGCAGCGGGTCCGGTCCGGCGAACGCGGTCTTGAACACATCACCGCGAAAGTGTCTCGCGTCAAGGAGTTGGCAGGATCTCGATGGCCATGAGGTTTACGCCCCCTCTGGACGTCCGTGCTGGACGCACCATAATGCCGAATACCGCGCTGACGAACCGGCCGGCGCGGGGCGCCGGGACTCGGTGCGGTGCAGAACGCACGCTCGTGCCGGTGAGCGAGCGATCTCCGCCGATCAGTGGTGCTGGTCGGCGCGGCCTGTCCTCGCTTGGCACATTGGTCGATTCATCCCCGAGTCGGAACGTGGCGGCGAAGGATCGACCGGTGGGAATTCTCGGGGCGGGTGCGGAGAGGGTCCCTTTCCAGCGAACACTTCTCAGTTCGTGGCCGATCCAGTGAACGCACTCACCGCAACCCAGGCGGTCCGGCGTGGTGGCAGTGCGCTGGTCTGTAGTGCCGACCGCAGAAGTAGGGGCAGAAAACTTGAAACCCTGACGCTTCAGACATGCGTAGGGTGGCACCGACATCACGAAACATGAGGAGCGCCCATGAAAGCCGCTGCCAGACAACGCATTATCGCCGCTGCGGCCGGATGCCTGATCGCCGCCGCTGCGGCCGGAACCGCCAGCGCCGCGCCGCTGGTTTTGCAGCCCGCTGCCGAAGCACCCGTCGCGCCAGTTGTGGCCGAAACCGGATCGTTGGAACGCGCGCTGGGCGGCGATGTGGGGTTCTCGGTGAGCCAGGGCTCGAGTGACATGTACTGGAACATCGTCGAATTGGTGGTCTGTGACCTGCTGCGAGCCGGTCCGTTCATCTGCGCCCCCGGTAGCGGCCACTGAAAGGTATCTGACGCTCGACCGCGTAGTCGAGGACGTGGCACCTTCGCGCGGATCCAGGAACGATTGGCTATGAGCGCGAAATCCGACACCATCTGCGTATCAGCAACCGTCGGGTCGTGTCCCTGATGCGTGCCACCGTTCAACGGCCTGGACCATCTCGCGGCCGAGGTAGTCGAGATATCGGCCGATTTCGGTCAGGCGGATTCGACGGACGACCTACCGGTTCATCCGTGGCTGATCGGCACATCCCAGAACGCGAGTTCGTGGCGCATGCCGGTCAGGAACAGCTCCTCCGCGTTGTCGCCGCCGGCCTCGTCGAGCATCTGGGCGCAGCGGGCGGTGAGGGCCGCGAAGCCGGGGTCGGCGTAGGTGTCGATCCAGCGCTGGTAGCGCGGGTCGGCGGGAGGGTTCTGGGCGAGGATCGCGCCGAGTGTCGAATAGCCCCACATGCAGGGGTAGAGGGCGGCCAGGCCGTCGGCGTAGTTCGCGGCCGAATCCAGCAGGAACGCAGTGTATTTCGTGCACGGCTCGCCCTTGGTGGCGCCATCGAGGTCGGCGCCGAACTCCGCGGCCAGACTGCGGTGCAGCGAGATTTCGTCGTGGAAAGTGGCGTGCGCGAGGTCGACCAGGTCACCGAGGTGGGCGGCGGGCGCCTGCCAGGCGAGGCGGGAGAAGACGCGGACGTAGTCGAGCAGGAACAGGTAGTCCTGTTCCAGCCAGGAGCGGAACACCGGCTCGGCGAGGTCGCCTTTCGCGATCCCCGCGACGGTCGGATGCGCAAGTTGCTCCTCGACCAGCGGGCGGCCGAGCTGCTCCAGACGTGCTGCAAGACTCATGCGAGAAGTCTCTCCTACTCGCCTGATCGCGGTGGCGGCGGTGTTGCGCCGGGTCCGCCGCGCTGACCGAACCTCGCGCGCGGCGGCCCGGCATCGAGTACATCGTGCTATCACTGCTGAACGACGTCGGTATCCCAGCCACTGTCCAGGCAGGCAGGCGCGAGATGATCTCGGCAGCGGCGTGGTTCAGATCGATGACGAAGTCCACGGGTCAAAATCTCCTCTTGATCACCCCCTGCCGTACACGTCGACATCTACGCCGGCGAACACTTCGAACGAAATATCGCCGGCCAGCTCGCTTTCCTCGCTCAGAACGTCCCCTCACCGCCTGAATCGACCGCGCACCTTCGATCGCAACCGAGGAGTCATCCACCGTGTCTCGCTACCACCTCGCCGGGCGCACCGTCCTGATCACCGGCTCCACCGGCGGACTCGGATCCGCGCTCGCACGCGCCGTGGCCGCCCGTGGCGCCAACCTGGCGCTGCTCGACCTCGATGCCGACGCCACCGCGCGGCAAGCCGAAGCGCTGGGCCCCGACACCGCCGCCCGCGGGTGGGCCGCCGATGTCCGGGACTTCGACAGCCTTCAGCGGGCAATCGATGCTGCGGCCGCGCATTTCGGTCGTATCGACGTGGTGATCGCCAACGCCGGCGTCGGGGCAATGGCTCCGCTGGCCACTGTCGACCCCGCCGTCTTCGAGCGCGTGACCGACATCAACCTGAACGGCGTCTGGCGCACGTTCCGCGCCGGGCTCCCGCACGTCACCCAGCAGAAGGGCTACCTGTTGGCGATCTCCTCGATGGCAGCGTTCGTGCACTCTCCCCTGCAAGGCGCTTACACCGCGAGCAAGGCCGGGGTGTGGGCACTGGCCGACTCGACCCGCCTCGAGGTGCGCCACCTCGGGGTCGGTGTCGGTAGTGCGCACCCCACCTTCTTCAAGACGCCGATGATGGACCAGATCCACTCCGATCCCGCCGGCAACACCCTGTGGAAGGGAAACGCCAGTGGCCTGTGGAAGATGATCCCCCTCGACGACGTGGTCGCCGGCATCGTCTCAGGCATCGAACGCCGCGCCGACCTGATCGTCGTGCCGAAACGACTCGGCCTACCCGCACGGATCCCAGGCCTCATCCGACCCATCGTCGACCGGATCGGATTCCCGGGCACCACCATCCCCGACGCCATCGCCCAAGCATCACCCACCGGCTGGAACTGACCCCGCCGCATGCCGCGCTGACCGAACCTGCCACCGAAGACGGCCAGCGACACGACTGGGACCCGCGCGGAACACCGGGTGGAGCTCAATGAGTCTGCACCCGTTACGGTTTACGCGCCGACTGCTTGTACTTCGACGGTGCAGGGCTGATTGCGATGTGCCCACGCGAATACGCCTCTGATCAGGACATCGACGAGCCACTCCAGAGGTGCCTGGTTGCGCCTCGGCGCACGGCCATCATGATTGTCAACAATGGGCTGCGACCGATGAGTCCAGGACCAGGACAACGAGAGTAACTGGCGCGGCGATAGTTTGACTGGCGCCGGGCCACACGGGGTGAGCGGACGCCCCGCGGCCATTGCGGCGCTGCGCCTTCTACACAGGCAATGAACTCCCGTCGCCGCGACCGAATAGGTCAGTATCGGTTCGGCTGATGCTCATGAGCCGCTGCGTTCAAGATGCGCGCAAGGACGCTCAACGCCTGCAGGTATCGCAGGTATGGCTGGTCCTGCGATCGAACATCTTCCTTGGCCTTGAACCAGGCATGAAGTACCCCGCCGTGGACTCGAATTCGCAGCGCGCCAACAGTTTGGTCCAGTATGGTCAGCACTTCTTTGGCCTGGGCGGTCAGCAAAGGTTTCGCGTGCCCAGCGTCGCCGCTGTAGAAGGACCACTTGGTGTCGAAATCGGCGTCGCCACTGGTGAATTTGCGATCATCGAACGACCTCCCGCTCAATGTCGCACGCCAGTCGCCGTGCGCCGAGATGATCTCGAGGTCGGGAAGGTTCTGCGAGATCCCGATGATGCCGACAGCATCGGCGTCGTAGGTGAATATCACACCAGGGCTGCTCGATGGATGGAAGGTCCACTGGGTGCGATACGAGACGAAGTGGAAGCCGCTGACAGTGCCATGGATGGGGTTGGTGTGTCGGCCGTTGTCGGCTTCTGGCCCAAGGTTGGCTTTGTGCTGATCGGGCCATTGCGGTGTGGGCCAACCGATCTGCCCGCCCACCGCTGCCGCGATTGCACTGTCCTTCGGATTCGCCTGTCCGATACTCGGCTTCTTGTCGATGCTCGACAAGACCGCGATCAGGATGAACGCCGCCAACACGATCCCCACAATTACCAACATGAAACTTCCCCTCCGAAGTCGATCTTCGCCCGATGGTAGCAATGGACATGCCGTTCGGCCGAACCGGCCATCGCGGGCATCGGAAGATCAACCGGCGGTACTGATCCGAGGCTGGCGGAATATCCGCAACTACCGATTTCATCCTGCGCGGCATCATTGGTCGACGGAATCGACAGCCCTGGCGGCAATAGCGGGCACGGTCTGGATATCGTTGGCCGCGTATAGAACAAACGCGTCGATCGCCGCCGTAGCTGCTAGATAGCGTCGTTCATGTTCGTCCGCATCGCTCGCGGCCGCCCCGCTTCGCTGAATCCCTCGAATCGCTTCGATCGCTTCGTCTGCCAGTCGATGCAGACGGATATCGTCGGACAGCAACTTGAGGCGGAGAAACTCCGTTTTCAGTGCTGCCTTCTTGGTAAAGGCTTCCGATCTCGTGTTCAGCTCAGCATCGGGATCCTGGCTGAGCCGATGCCATCTCTCGATTTGGTGATGGCGGTACTCGATCGCTGCGGCCGCAAATGCGTTGTATGCATTCAAGCGATCCTGC
The DNA here is from genome assembly GCF_050956485.1 of Nocardia sp. CA-145437. NCBI lineage: Bacteria > Bacillati > Actinomycetota > Actinomycetes > Mycobacteriales > Nocardiaceae > Nocardia > Nocardia sp. CA-145437. The sequence continues at coordinate 4,227,169 of NZ_CP191204.1, forward strand.
CGCAGCCGTTCCGAGAAGCTCTGCCGGGCCGTTTTTTCAGCCGAAGCCCGCTGAAAGTAGTGGGTAACAATGGATCCCAGCAACGTTCCAGCGACGGCAATCAACGCGGTAATCACATAATCAACCTATCCGGTTCTGCCGGATCTTTTTGTGCTGCTTACGATCTGGAGTAGTCCACAGCGCCCCGCGGCCCCGGATGCACCTCCGAAGGCCATGCCTCCATCGAGCCTGAACGCATTCTTCTGCCGTCTGGCACGTCGCCCGGCACAGGTGTCATGCCGAAGGTCGTGCGGCCGCAACCGCGATATCCCTTTGCCCGCCGAGCCGATCCGCGTCCACGCGTCGTCCGCGTGCGGCGCGCTGGTGGGCGCCGTACGGACGTTGGTATCGGAGCAGTGATGTTGCGGTGGCATCGGCACGCGAGGCGGCGTACGCGGAATACCTCCGCAGTGGTTGTCGGCGCGAGAGCCACTGCCTGCCTGGGCAACGGATGGCGACGCCCGGCAAAAGCTCTACGACGGGCACAACTCGAACGTGCGGTATTGCCGCAGACAGCGCTGACCGAACCGACCAGCGCGGGGCGGACCCCAGCTGAGACTGACCGCGGTGCAGGAACATCCGCTACTGCCGATTATGTGTAGACCTCGCCACCGACACAGGTCACCGACCTACGGCTTTTGTTGTTTCTGGGCCGGGATCCGCGTCGGTTCGACAGCATCGAATATGGTTCGCGCATGTTTCCGATGTGGCGAATCACGTATGTCAGAGCGGCCCTTCAGCAAGGCCCCTGGCGTGCCACCGCTCGTGGGCTGGCGAGTTGGATCGTGATGGTCGGGGCTCCGGCGGTGACTGTCGGGGTCGTGTTTACGGTCGTATCGGGCTCCGCTGCACGGGGACTCGTTATCGCCGTCTGGGTGATGCTCGTGGTGGGCGTCGTGCTTGTCGCGGGCGGGCTCTGGGCGTGGAGGGTCAGTGGGCTGGTCGACAAGGAAATCAGGGCGCGTTATGGCGTGCTGTGGAAGGTCGAGTCCGCACGACTGCTGCTGCGCCCGCCGGTTCGGCAGGACGCGGTCGCGCTCGCCGCGACGATCGATGCGGAGATGCTTGCCGGGAACGGGTGGTCGGAACGCGATGCTCAGGTAATGGTGAAGGCCGTCGGGGCGGGGCTACCGACTCCTGGGCTTCTCGTGTTCGAGGCGTGGTCGGACGGGTCCCTGGTAGGTGGCGCGAGCGTGCACCCGAGCGGTAGCGACGCATCGTCGCGAACTCTCGGCTGGTGGATCGGACCACGGCACCGGCGCGCCGGCTACGCGACCGAAGCGGTGGCCGCGCTGGTCGAGGCGATCCACGACGCCGGTTTCACTACCGTCGAGATCGGCACGAGCGAGTCGAATCTCGCGGTGCAGCGCATCTGCGACAGGATCGGAGCGACGGAAAAAGATCGTCGAGCGCAGCAGTTGCCGAACGGATCGGTCGTCCCGGGAATCTGGTACGAGCACCGGCAGGTGCCTGCGGAAATGCCTTGACCCTGCCGAGTTCTCGGCGGGTCGTCGTCGAAGGCGGCATAGCCGTTGTTGCCGTTGGCGATCAGGTCCAGGTTGTCTATGCCTGGTTTTGCGATTCGAAGGCAGCCAGAAAGGACTCCATCGGGGTTCTGGGGCTGGATAGCGAACCGCAGTGCGTGTCCTCAGCGACACACACGCTCATGCCGCGACCCGCGGGGTTCAGCGACGCCTCAGAACAACCGATCACCCGAAGGCGCCGGTGCAGGCGTAGTCGGCAAGTGGTCGCGCTCCTCGTCGTCGATGACATCCTGAATCGCATCGATCTGGTCCTGGACCACCTCGGCGCGCGCCACCAACTCGACCCGGTCGGGCTCGGTGAGGCTCTCGGCACCGAGCTTCTCGAAAACGCAGGAGAGGGCTGACCGTAAGTCCTCCAGCTTGCTGTCTGATTCCACAGGACCTCACCCTACGTCGGTCCCAAACGACAACCGCCCGAGCCCAGAGGGACTGCGCGCGCCTCCCGGGTTCAGCCCGCCTCGAGGGATTTGCGGATCTCGGCCTGGATCTCGAGTTGCGCCCGCGCAGCGGTCAGCCCGGCGGTGACCTCCGCGGCGGTGCGCTGGGTGGCAGCCGAAACGTATTGCGCCACCGCCGCTTCGATGGATTCGACGGCCTGGGTGGCGGTCGCCCGCTGCTCGGTCAGGGCGGCGGCGGGCAGGGCCGCCATGGCGACCAAACGGTCGTCCCAGGCCAGAGCGGCCTGCTCGAGTTCGGCGCGCAACACGATCGTGGTGGCGTCGTCGAGGGTGTTGGCGGTGTGCAGGGCACGGATGGCGTCGCGCAGGCGACGGTGCAGGCGCGGCTCCGGGTCGTGCGAGCCCGCCCACGAGGCCGGGGCGCGGGTCGGCATGCCCGGCACCACCTGGTTGGCGGTGGCGGTCGAGGCGCGCTGACCGCGCGACACCAGGATGATGCCGCCGCCCACGGCGGCGATCAGGATCAGCGCGACGGCTACGAAGATCAACACGGTCGGTTCCGCTCTGCTCGGTGGGTCATCGTCGGTGGGTCATCGATGGGTGGTGGGGCGCGGAGGCACGACGGTGGAGTGGCTCGGCCCGCTCGGATGATGGCTCGGCGTGTGATGCCCGCGCGCGACCGCGAACGCCACCACCACCGCGACGATCACGGCGAGCACCGCCAGGATCGCGGCGATGATCTTCGCCTTGCTCCACGGCCGGTCACCGGACACCTGCCCGGTCAGGCCGTTGATGTACACCTGATAGGTCTTGTCCATGTAGACGACCGTCAGCAGCCAGATCGGCAGCAGCACATGCTTGTACGCCAGCCAGTTCCAGTTGGTGTTCAGTTCGTGGATGCGCTGGTGGTCGCCGCCGATGTCGGCGCGCACGCTCGACTCGATGGCCGACTCGATCCGCTGCTGCGCCTCCGGGAACGACTCCTCGGCGTCCTTGTCGTAGGTGCGGCACAGGTGCCCGGCCACGAACTCCGGCGAGTAGGCGCGCGCCTGCTCCACCGGCCACGGTTCCAGCGACCGGATCCGGTCCCGGTTCAAGTTCTCGTTGGCCAGCACCGGCAGATCGGCGAACTCGTTGCCGACCTCGCCGGCCACCGAATGCCATCGCGTGTGGGTCTCGTAGATCGGATCGCCGTCCTCGTCGGTCCCGACCCGCACCTGATAGTCGTCGCCGCGCTCACCCTGATACCAGCTCGCGGTGTCCGCGTCATAGGTGAAGTAGGCCGTGTACAGACTCGAGAAGGCACCGATCCGCCGGTACTTCCGGAAGTTCGACGGCGCGAACCACCGCTTCGACACCCACTTCTCGACCAGCTCCCGAGCCTGCTTCTCCCCCACCAGGAACGGCACCACCCCGTCCACCGGCAGCCGAGCGGGCGCATTGTGCACGTCATCACGCTGAATCGGGGTAGCGCAGTACGGGCACCGAGTGGCGGTGAGGCTGCCATTGAATCCGGTTGTCCCACCACAGTTCTGACACTTCACCTCCCACTCCCCCGTCACCTGCGGCCCCGCCGCCTGCCCCTGCAACTCCCGCAGCGCCGCCATCGCGGGCCCCAACTCCCGAGCCTGCACCGGCACGTTCGGAGCGGTCACCGGCGACCGGTTCCCGCAACTCGGGCACAGCAGATCCTGCCCCGCCGGATCGAACACCAACTGCGCCCCACACGCCGTACACGGATACGTCCGTGTCATCTCCGTGCCGTGCAACATGGCCCGATCCGGCGCCACCGGCTGAGCCTGCGGCCCAGGCCCTCCCGCTCCATGCTCGGGTTCGCTCGCCCCGGGCACGAGCACCGGAGCCACAATCATCGGTTGCGGCATCGCACCCATCGGGGGCTGCATCGGCGCATTCGGCGCGAATCCACCCGGAAGCGGCGGCGGCACAGCCATTCCCACGCCCCCACCGGCGGGCGGAGCGCCGACAGGACCGCGCGACCCCTGCGCTGGAAGCGGCGGCGGCATCGGAGATCCCGTGGCCCCGGGCAGGGGCGGAGGGCTCACGGCACCTTGGGGCGGCATCGCGGCGCCCTGGGGCATCGGCGGGACACCGGTCGCATCGCGCGGCGGAAGCGGGGGCGGCACAGGGTTTCCCACGCCGGGCATCGGCGGCGGCATCGTCCGTCCGGGTTGCGCGGCGCCCGGGAGGGGCGGCGGGCCGGACGGGGCCGCCGCCTCGCCGCCGGGGTTGGCCGCGACGGGAGGGGTCCACTGGCGGGGTTCCGCGGTGTGCGGGGCGGCGTCGCCGCCGGGCAGCGGGGGCGGGCCCGCGGGCTGCTGTGGGGGCTGGTGGTCGTTCATGTGCGCTCACTCGGTGCGGCGGACTCGCTGGTCACGCTGTTGCGGTGGAAGGAGTTTCGGGACGCACCGAGTTGTCGGGCGTTCGATCGGGCGGGTGACCGGATTCGGGTACGGCGAACCGACCCGTCGGCGGTCATGCGCCGACGGGTGGGCCGGGTGGGTCCGGTTGCGGAGGTCGCCGTTACTGCGGGGGCAGCGGCGGCGGAGTGCCCGGCAGCGGCGGCGGGGTCGCGAAGAGGGACTGCAACGCCGCGACGGTTGAGGCCGGGGCCCAGCCCGCCATGCCCTCGGCCCACACATTGGTATCGCGGGTCAGCTGTCCACCCGAAACGTATTGGCGTAGCTGGTCGATCGGGAACGGGCCCGCGGCCTGGCCGCCATTGTCGAAGTGGAACTGCTGCTGACCCGGCAGCGGCGGCGGGGCCTGCTGCGGCGCGGGCTGGGCGAAGCCGCCCTGCTGGGGCTGACCGTAGCCGGGCTGCGGCTGCATGCTGCCCTGCATGGCGCCCGCCATCTGCCCGCCCAGCACGACACCCATCCCGGCCTGCATGGCGGCTCCCATTCCCCCGCCGGGGTTCTGGGCGGCGGCGAGCATGGCGTCGGCGGCCTGCATCTGCTGGTACCGGTTGAGGTCGACATTGTTCATGAACCCGCCGGCCTCGACACCGCGCGCGACGCCGCGGGTCATGGCCTGCTGGATCTCCTCGGGCAGCGAGATGCTCATGGTGACGCCCTCGACCCCGACACCGAAGCCGGACAGTCGCTGGCCCACGAATTCGCGCAGCTTGTCGGACAATTCGACCTGACGGCCCTGCAGGTCGATGGCGCCCAGCCCGCTGGCCAGCACCATGTCGGAGAACGCGAGCGCGACATTGGCGCGCAGCTGCTCACTGAGCACGTCCGCGTCGACCTCGGCGTTGGTGCCGATCATCTGCCGCAGGAACACCTCGATATCGGTGACCCGCACGTTCGCGGTGCCGTTGGCGCGGATCTGCACCATCCGGAAGTCGGGGTCGCGCACGGTGACGGGCTGCGGTGTGCCCCACCGCATATCGGTGACCGCGCGGGTATTGACGTAGTACACCTCGGACCGGAACGGCGAGTTGAACCCGTGCCGCCACCCCTGCAGGGTGGACATGATCGGCATGTTCTCGGTGGTCAGCGTGTAATGCCCGGGCCCGTACTTGTCGGCGAGTTGCCCCCGATACACGAAGACGGCCTGCTGCCCCTCCCGGACGATCAGCTCCGCACCGTTCTTGATCTCGTTCTCGTACCGCGGAAACCGCCAGGCCAACGTGGTCCGGCTGTCATCCAGCCATTCGATGATGTCGACGAATTCGCCGCGGATCATGTCGAACAGGCCCATCGAGCTCTCTTTCCTCCCTCAGGCGCGACCGCAGCCCGCGCCGAGTATGGCACAGGTCAGCAACGCGCCGGTCACCGTCAGATGGCTATCGAGCCAACCACGAGCAGTGTTAATGATCCATGAACGACCAAGGCCCGCGCGGACTTTCCCGCACAGGCCATAGCGGTCGGCTACCGTTCTCCGCGCGGCTCAGGCGGGCGCGCCGAGGCCCCCGCCCGCCACGCCGGCGGTGAAGGCGTCCCACTCGCCGGGCGCGAACACCAACGCCGAACCGGTCGGATTCTTGGAGTCCCGGATACCGACCATGCCCCCGTCGAGGAACGCGACCTCCACACATTCCGAGTTTCCAGAGCTGCGGCTGCTCTTGAACCACTCGGCTTCAGCAAGGTGACGATCGTTCATCCTCAGAATTCCCTTCTTGCGCACTGCCGCAGCATGTTTCGACTCGTGACCGCATCCATCGCGACGCGCTGGATCGTCGCGAACGCCCGACGGTATTTGCCGACATCTGCCTCTCCCTCAAGGTACATATCGCCCGTATAGCTCTCGACATAGATGACCGTCGGTTCCGCGACGCCCTTCACGTCCGGCTTGAAGTCGAGCGTTACGAACGGCCCAACCGGTGTCCCGAGTGGGAATCCCGCCTGGAACGGCACGACGCGAACCGTGATGTTCGGGCGAGTACCGAGGTCGGCCAGATGCCGAAGTTGCGTTGCCATGATCACGTCATTGCCGACTGTGGTACGCAGGGCCGATTCGTGCAGCACCAGATCGACGGTGATGGGCGACCGCTTACGCGTGATGATCGTCTGCCGCCTCAGCTTCAGCTCGATCCGCCGATCCTGCTCTTCCTCAGAGTCTTTCGGAAAGTAGGTCCGGTTCAGCGAGCGGGCGTAGTCGGCGGTCTGGAACAGCCCTGGAACCAGGTCCGGTCGGTAGATCTCCATCGATCCGGCCTCGGTCTCCATCCGCATGTAGACGTCGAAGTTGGCCCGAATGAGGTCGTTGAAACTGTTGTACCAGGTCTTTTCGGCCACCTGCCGGGCGAGTTCGATCATGGCGTCGGTCTTCTCGTCCGGGATCTCCAGGATCTTGCCGAGCTCGCGGAGATCGCGATCGAGAATCCGCCCCGGCTCACCCCGCTCCAGCCGGGAGTATTTGCTGTGGCTCCATTGCATCGCGGCCGCTACCTCAGCCTGCGTGAGTACGGTGTTCTCTTCGCGCTGGCGGCGAATGTACCGCCCGAGCTGCCGACGTGGCAGCGAAGCGCGGGGGTTCTCCTCGGGCATCGCAAACTCCTCGACTCGGTCAGAGTGGCACTGCGCCGATCCCAGAGTGACAGCGCTGCTGGGCTTTTGCGGCTGCTTTACGAGAATCCCTAAATGACAATGTCACGGCTGATCGTGGGGTGGTCTCCTTGACGGACAACGACGAAACCCCAGGTAGGTGACGATGTCCAGCAAGAACCCGTGGTCGGTGCAGGCGATCATCGACCGGATCGAACGAGAGAAGCGCCAGGCGGCCGACAGGGCGGCGGAGCAGACCGCAGTGGTCGGCTATGCGGTGCGCGGGCTGTGGTCGTGCTATTCGGATCCCGGCAAACTGACTGCCGCGCAAGCGCATATCGCGATGCAACTGCACCTCGGGTGCGGAGTCGGCACCTGCCTGGTGCGGCGGCGGGCGCGCACCGCCTTGGTCTCCGCCGGGCGTATGGTGCTCGACGCACGCGCGGAACGCCCCTCGGCGTCCCCCAAGCGGTCGCTGCTCACTCTGCTTCGGGTGGCCGCGGTCGCCTACAGCACACTGCTTTTCGGAGGTCGCCGTGCCGTGCGATGACCCGGACCACGTCGAGATTCAGGTCATCCAGGACGTTCTCGACACCATCGAGGCTCGCCTGCGCGACCGTGAACGCCACGGCTGGCGCTTGATCGTCCCCCGCTCTCGCGTGTACGCGACCGTGCTGCACGCGGTCATCGTCAGCGCCCGCGAATCCCGCCGTCTCCCCGCGACTCTGGACCACGCCGCCATCCTCGACACGATCCTCGACGGCGCCGAAGCCACGGACCCCGACACCGGCCTCCGCCCGATCGAGGACGTCCTCGACCATCACACCGTGCCGATGAACTGAACCGTTCCGGATGGCTCCGCATCAGTCCGCGGGGACCTTGACCGCGATTTCCCCTCCGAGGTGGTAGCCGTCGGCCAGACGCAGGTTGTCACCGCTCCAGAACCGGCCCGGGTCATACCAGTTCGGGCGCTTCTCCGGCAGCAGGCCCATCGCCTGGTAGGTCATCGCGACGATCTCCGCGCAGTACGCGTTCTCCAGTCCCGCAGTGGTTTCGGGCGTGGCCGATCGCTTCGCTCGCGGTACCCGGCCGCGCAACCACCGTCCCGCGAGCGCGGTGGTGGAGGGGAAGGGCATGCCGTCCAGCCTCGCCACCATCCGCAGCGCGGCATCCTCCATCTCCCGGGTGACCGGCCGATCCAGCTGGCGGATCCACGCCTGCTGCTCATAGACGTTGGCCCAGCGCATGACCGCGGCCCGCAAGTCGTGCAGCTGGGCCCCACGATGGTTGTTGCCCGACCAGACGTCGGGCAGCGAACGACCGAGCTCGGCATGCCAGATCAGGGCCGGGAGATCATCGATCACCACCGCCATCCCGACATGGTTGACCGGACTGTTCGTCAGCCCCCGAATCGCCCGGTCGGCACCGGAATGCCCCCGAAACAGCCACAGATCACCGGTCCTGGTGAGATCGACCGCTTCATCCAAACCCACACTCGACAGCGCTTCGCGTGACACAACCGCTAGCCTAGGCGCATGCGCTGGTGGAAGTGGCTCGGCTTGGCAGGCGCCGCAGGTGTCGCGGCGACCGGAGTGGTGATCGTGCGCTCCGAACGCAAACGCCGCGCCTACACCCCCGACGAGATCCGCGACCGCCTCCACGCCCGCCTCAACGATCGGCCCGCCTAGGGCTGAGCCCGTGTAGTCCTCGGCCTCGAGGCATCAGAGCAGACAGGGCCGATCCGGGTCGAACACCTCGCTGACCTCGCCTCGATCGAGCGTCGCGATGAGGGCGTCGGTGCCATGATCGATCTTCAGCGCAACCTCGGCCTGATGCAACGGCACCAGGGCGAGAAGGTTGATGGCCGTGCTGGATTCGATGACCCTGGCTTCCGGTTCGACGTCGAGCATCGGAGTCACGACCACACCCGCGAACGGCGTATCCGGGGCATAGGGCTGAACCGGATCGCCGTTCGGGACCAAATGCCATGCGCCGAGCCATGTCTCGCGTTCGTGAGGGAACCGAGCCATGTACTTCAGCAGGTGGACCGGCCACGACCCGCCGTCGTCCGGTAACGGCCAATCCGCGGGCAAGCCGATCATCAACTCGGCGAGGGGGCTCACCCCCTCCGGCACTCGCATCGGCCGTCCGCTCATCCCCTCGGTGACCAGCGTCCGGTACGGTCGGCCTTCCGTCGGCCCCACCACGAGCACATGCACGCGATCCGCCATCCCGACCTCGTGCATCACGAACTCGATTGGCCCGAAGTGTTCTTCGACATGACGTTCGATGGCTTCGTCGTGCTCCACGACAGCGAGCCTACGGTGCCGGGCACGAGTGTCCGGCAGTGCGTCGAACCGCCGGCACCCATGCTTCGAAGCGGGTGGGCACACTGACGAGTGCCAACACAGGCAAGTGACGTAGAGACTTTCCAGCAAACCAACCTTCTGATGTTAACGTAGCGCTCACGGCCCCATTGACCTGTCATAGACAACTGACAGCAACCACCTGGCGCCGCCCTAGTCGCGACCTGGAGGAGTAGAACCCAGATGCTGGCATCCATCGCCCGCTCGGCAGCAGTAGCCGCACTCGCAGTCCCCCTGCTGACCCTCGCGGCCCCGTCCGCCTCCGCGGCCGAGCCCGCCGCCCAGCCCGCGGCGCTGCAGAACATCGACGCCCCCTACATCTCGATCACCATCTGCCTCCACATCCCGACCCCCGGCTCCGCCACCCTGGACTGGTGCTGGCCGTAACCCCGACAGCCACACCACCGACGGCCCGCTCGGCTTCGACCGAGCGGGCCGCCGCCATTCCTGCACCCCGCAGCGGCCGGAACGCTATGCGGTAGAGACTCGTTCGCGGCACAGGAGCACGCTGGTGACATGCTCGTACCGTGGTTGAGCACTTTTGGCCCGAGAACGTGGAATTGGCGCGACGCAGCCGTGCGGCATGGGCCGCCACGGTGGAGTCCTTGCCGGTGGGCAGCCCGGTGACCGGCAAGGTGATCGGGCGGCAGCCGTTCGGGGTCTTCATCGAGATCGACCAGATCCCGGATGCCATCGGCCTGGTCAGGGTCACTTTCCTGCCAACGGATGCGGAGCTGCCCGCCCGCGGCGAGTTGATCGAGGGCCATGTGCACTGGCATGAATCGCACAACTGCCAGGTGATCGTGATGCCGTCGGGCGGTCGCGAATCCGACTACGCCAACGCCGTCTCGCCGGATCGCCTGGGATGACCTTCGAAGGAGATTGCGGGGCGAGGAGCCGTACCGGGTTCACTGCTTCTCGGCGCGCGAGTAGTGCCCCTGGCGCATGAGGTCGAGCAATTCGGCGGGCAGGTCGGTGATCGGGTGGGCGTAGGCGGCGGCGAGGTCGACGGGGGTGGTGACGTGGACCGACCAGCCGTGGCGGGACAGCCAGTCGCCTGGGTCGGCGCGGGCGTCGTCGTAGAGGAGGTCGCTGACGTCCAGGTTGCCGAAGGGGTTGGTGCCGAAGAATTTTTCCTCGGTGTCGGCGAAGTGTTGGGGGTCCAGGCCGCGGCTGAACTCGTCGGAGGCCACGCTGCTGCCGGGCGCGGACAGCGCGTCGATGCGCTCGAACAAGGCGTCGTGCGCGTGACCCGGCAGGAACGGCAACAGCCCCTCGGCCGACCACGCCGTGGGTTGGCCCGGATCGAATCCGGCGGCAATGAGCGCCGCGGGCCAATCGTCGCGCAGATCGACCGCCACCACGCGGCGATCGGCCTTGGCCACGGCACCGTGCTCGGCGAGAACCCGGTCCTTGAACTCCAGCACCTGGGGCTGATCGATCTCGAAGACGACCGCGCCGGCGGGCCAATCCAGCCGGTACGCCCGCGCGTCCAGACCGGACGCCAGGATCACCGCCTGCCGCACACCCCGCTGAAACGCCGCGGCGAAGAACTCGTCGAAGAACCTCGTCCGAACGCCCATGAACCGCCCGAACCGCCTGGCCTCGCCCACCGACTCCGGGTCGGCCAGCATGTCGACGAAGTGCGGTTCACCGGCCGCTTCGACGAACCACGCCGCGTAGCCGTCGTGGATCATCGGCTCGGGATCCACCGTCTCGAGTGCGCGAAACGTGGCGACGCCCAGGGCGGTCAGGCCCACGCTCGTCACAATGTCCCAGCTATCCCCTTCGGTTCGCATCAAGGTCACCCCACTGGTGTCAGAGATCGTCCGAGTTTCATCGAGCCAAACGCGAGTATCAACCCAGTCGATTCTGCGCCCATACGGAAACTCCGGCAACCATCCAGACACCTTCCGTAGCCAGGTCCTGCACGTATACACGCGCCGACCCGTTGCACCACGAAGATGAGGCCAACGACAATCTGGGGATCAGTCCGGGATTCTCCGCCACGTTCCCGAACAGCCGTCAGTTCTGACTTTCAGCAATGTTCAGGCATCCTCGATGACAGGAAGTCTGCCGCATCGCCGGCCCGGGTGAATTCTGTATCGATCCGCACCGGGCCCCGATAGCGAACACCACCCGGACCAGACGGCCGGGTGGTGTCGGTGCGTCGCGTCGGAGCGCGTTCGTCGTTCCGCGCGAATCCCTACTTGCGGCCGGTGAACTCGTCCATCGAGTGGTAGACGCCCACCGTGTTGAGATAGAAGTCGCGCAGCTTCAGCGGGAGAAGGCCGGAGATGGCGCGGTTGAGGCGGGAGGTCCAGGGCAGGACGACCAGGGCCGAGCCCTTCTTCATCTCGGTCCAGGAGGTGTCGACCACCTCCTCCTGCTCGAGGATCGGGGTGAACCAGAAACCCTTGGCGCCGTCGAACATTCCGGTGTTGATGTAGGTCGGGCACACCGTGGTGAACTTGACGTGGTCGGTGCCGGACTGCTCGAGTTCCAGGCGGACCGAGTCCGACCAGCCCAGGGCCGCCCACTTGGAGGCGGCGTACACGCTCATGCGCGGGTTGGAGACCAGACCCGCGGAGGAGGCGATGTTCAGCACACGTGCCTCGACGCCGGTGTTGGCGACCATGGCGGGCAGGAACTCGAGGGTGATGTACATGGGGGCCAGCGAGTTGATCGCCATCGTCTTGTCGATGTCGGCCTTGTTCGCGGTCTCCCAGAAGTAGCCGTTGCCGCGCACGATGCCGGCGTTGTTGACCAGCACGTCGATGCCACCGACCTCGGCGCGCACGGTCGCGCCCGCCTCGGCGATGGCGTCGCGGTCGGACACGTCCACCACGTAGTGGTGAATCCGGCTGCTGCCCAGGGCCGCCAGCTCGGCAGCGGTCTCCTTCAGCGCCGTCTCGTTGACGTCCCACAGCACCACATCGGCGGCCTGCTCGGCCACCGCGCGGCGCGCGAACGACTTGCCCAGACCCATGGCGGCCCCGGTGACCAGGACCTTCTTACCGGCTACGGTCTTCATACCCCTCTGTACCCCTGTCGAATGGTCGGCGGAATCACTTCTGCCGCAGTGTCTTCATGACGTTCAGGTAGAGCGTCATGGTCTTGGCCCACAGCTGCTCCGACATGCCCGGCAGCGGCGCGATGGGCAGCACCCGCTGCACCGCGATGGTCTGGGTGTCGATGTACTTCAGCAGTCCCTCGGGTCCGTGGCGGCGGCCGGTGCCGGAGATGCCGAGTCCGCCCGACGGCGCGGCGACCGAACCCCAGGCGGCGATGAAGCCCTCGTTCACGTTCACCGATCCGGCGTTGACGCGGGCGGCCACCTCGCGGCCGCGGGCGGTATCGCGGCTCCACACGCTGGCGTTGAGGCCGTAGGCGGTGTCGTTGGCCTGCGCGACGGCCTCGTCGTCACTGTGCACGCGGTACAGCGACACGACCGGTCCGAAGGTTTCCTCGCGGTAGACCGTCATGCCCTCGCGCACGCCCTCGAGGATGGTGGGCTCGTAGAAGTACGGGCCCAGGTCCGGGCGCGCCTTGCCGCCGGCGAGGACGGTCGCGCCCTGGGCGACGGCGTCGTCGACGTGCTTGGAGACATTGTCGACCTGGCGCGGGAAGGTCAGCGACCCGATCTCGTAGCCGAAGTCGAGGGTCTTGCCGAGCGTCAAATCCTTGGTGTGTCCGACGAATTCGCGGACGAACCGGTCGTACACCTTGTCGTGCACGTAGATTCGCTCGATCGACTCGCACAGCTGCCCGGCGGAGGCGAAGCAGGCGCGCACCGCGATCTTGGCGGCCGCGGAGACATCGGCGTCCTCGAGCACCAGCAGCGGGTTCTTACCGCCCAGTTCGAGCGAGTAGCCGATCAGCCGCTCCCCCGCCTGCTGGGCGATGGTGCGGCCGGTGGCGCTGGACCCGGTGTAGTCGACGTAGTCGGCGCGCGCGATGACCTCGGTGCCGACGACCGCGCCACGCCCGAGCACAGCCTGCCACAGCCCCTTGGGCAGACCCGCCCGCTCGGCGATGTCGATGGCCCACAGCAGGGTCAGCGCGGTCTGATTGTCCGGCCGCCCGATGACGGCGTTACCGGCGAGCAACGCGGGCAGCGCGTCGGAGGCGCCCAGCGCGAGCGGATAGTTCCACGGCGAGATGACCGCGACGACGCCCTTGGGCCGGTTGCGCACCTCCACCTGGGTCAGCACCGGCATCACGCCGCGCGGCTTGCGGTGCGCCAGAATCGATTTGCCCTCGGCGGCGTAGTAGCGGGAGTTCACCGCGACATCGGACACCTCGTCGAAGGCGTGCACGCGGGACTTGCCGGTCTCGAGCTGGACAATGTCGAGGATAGCGTCCTGCTCGGCCAGCACCAGATCGTGGATGCGGCGCAGCAGGGCGGCCCGCTCCCCGACCGGCACCTTCGCCCATTCGGCCTGCGCGGCGCGCGCGGTGGCGAATGCGGCCTCGATATCGGTGACCGAGGATTGCGGCAGGTCGGCGATCTTGGCGCCGGTGGCGGGCGCGAACACCTCGACCGAGGGCGCACCGCCCGCGACGGCATGGCCGAGCAGGCGCTGGACCAGGTCAACAGGCAGCGCATCGGCGGCGGCGAGCTGCGGGGCAGTCGTCATTGGTCGCCCTCTCGAAGAGTCGGATCCGGTGGAGCTCACTATTAACTGAACACCAGTGTTACATGAACACCAGTGTTAGATTAATAGACGTGACGCATGCGATGTCAAGCCCTCCGGCGGACAAGGCCACCCCCGCCCGCCGCGGCCGCCCCCCGCAGACGGAGCAACAGGCCGACCAGGTGCGCGCCCGCATAGTGCTGGCGACCGCCGAGGTCTTCGCCGCGCACGGGTCCCGCGGGCTGAGCGTGGCCCGCATCATCGAGGAGGCCGGGATCGCGCGGCCGACCTTCTACCGGTATTTCGCCAATGCCACCGAGCCGCTGCACGCGGTGCTCACCGTCTCCAACGACGACCTCGTCGGCGGTATCCGGTCGGCGCTGGAACGGACCGAGGAGCCGGTCGAACTCGGCATCAACATGATCGAGGCGTATCTGCACTGGGCGGGCGGGCACGGCTCGATGCTGGCGCCGTTGTTCGCCGAACTGCACGATCCGAGCTCACCCGTGTCGGAGTATCGGAATCGGGTGGTCGACGACATCCGGGTTCTGGTGCGCAACAAGATCACCGGGCTGGGGCGGCCCGCCCCCACGGACCTCGAACTCGATACCGCGCTGCACACCTGCGAGTACGTCGTGTTCCGCATCTCGGCTGCCGCCCCACACGGCGAACCCGACCAGGCCACCATCGATGCCGCGCGGTTGACCATGATTCGCGGCGTGCTCACCATGCTCGGCACCCGCCAGGACGTGGAGTACGCGCTCACCGTTCCGGGGCTGTTCGAATCAGCCTGATCCGGGCCAGGCCGTGCGTTCGGCCCCGGACCGGCGATCGAATGGCGTACGGACTGAATGGATTCGAGTCCCTTCAGTGTGCGTCGAGGTGCGCTTCGATGAGTTTGACCGCGGTGCCCGCGCCGTCCTCCTGAGCGATCCGCTCCGCCAGCCGGGTGGCGTTGTCGCGGTAGAAGCTGTCGGTGGTCATCGCGTGCAGGGCCGAGACCAGGCGGTCGACGGAGAGTTCCTGCTGCGCGATTGTGGCCGGGCTGACGCCGAGTTCCCGCGTCCGTCGGGCCCAGAAGCCCTGGTCCGCTTGGCCGGGGACGGCGGCGAACGGCATGCCCGCACGCAGGCTCGCCGAGGTGGTTCCGGCGCCACCGTGGTGAATCGCGGCCGCGACCTGCGGGAACAGCCAGTCGTAAGGCACACTTCCGATGGTCAGGACGTCGTCACCACTGATGTCGAGGTTCATCCAGCCCGTCTGCACGACCGCGCGGCCGCCGAACCGCCGTAGCGTCTCGTTCAGCAGCTCCGAGAATTCGGCGCGACGATCGCGACCTTCGGTGGTGCTGCCGAATCCGACGAACACCGGGGGCGGGCCGGCTTCGAGGAAGTCCACCAGCTCGGCGGGCGGCTCCCAGTCGATGGGCCGCGGCGGCCACCAATAGCCGGTGACCTCGAGCCCCGGGCGCCAGTCCGCGGGCCGTGGCGACACACTCGGCGAATAGCCGTGCAACACCGGCCATTCCGACGCGGTGCGCCGTCGCCGCAGTGCGCGGGCGGACACCTTCGGCAACCCCAGGTCCCGCCGGAATTCGGCGACCGGCCCGCGATAAACGGTGTCGAACACCCATGCCCCGACATCGGCCGTCAGCCGATTCCGGAACCCCCCGAAGTCCTTGTCCCCGACCAGACTCGGCGGATGCTGCGTGGTCGCCGACAACGGGAACAGCCGCAATCCGATCGCCGGAATCCCCTTGGCCTCGGCGAGCTGGAACCCCGAGAACTCGGTGATCGGACTCAACAACAGCGCATCCATCGGCTCATCGATCAACGCCTCGATCAACCCGTTCCCCAGGAACCGCTGCCCCTCCGGCCAAGCCAGCTTGTCCGGCACCACCAGATCCTCGTGCCCACTGAGATCGACATTGAACGGATCCGACTCGTCCACCTTGACATCGGCTCCCATCAGCCGAAATTCGAGCCCCGCCTCGGTGATCAACTCCCGGAACAAACAATGCGCGGCGACCACCACCTCATGCCCCGCGTCCCGCAACCGCAACGCGACATCCAGCAACGGCGCCACGTCCCCCCGAGTCCCCATCGCCGCAATAACCAACTTGCTCACGCGTCAACTCCTGCCCGACGAGACCCGATCGAATTCACCCCTCGAATATCGAATGCGCACTCCCACTTGGCAACTGATCGAACACCCCAGTCAGGTGCGTGCGGCTGGCGGACGACCACGGCCTCGGGCACCCTCACCGTCCGGTACCACCGGCAGGGGTAGCGAACTCGACGGCCGCGAAACACTCCATCGCGGAAGTCGGTAGCGTTCTGCACCGGTGGTCAAGATCGACTCGGGGGAAGGACACACCACACATGCATCAGATTTCACGGCGGTCGGCACCGCGGCAGCGGAACCGGCGCACACGGTTTCGGCTGTCGGCGGCGCTGGCGGGCATTCTGCTCACGGTGCCAGCTTGCTCGTACGGTACCGAAACAGATAGCCCGACCGGGTTCACCTCGCCGCCCTCCTGCGACGACGCCGACCGCTCCCTACGGAGCGCGCTGCGCGACTATGTCCCAAAGCTGTTCCAAGAGAACCGGCATCTGCGGACAGAGAGCTCCGATTTCTCGGGCTACTCCCGTTCGGTGCGCTGCGAATTAGTCCTCGAGAATCCGGTGCCACGCACGGCCGATGTGCCCGCGGCCGGGCCACTGTCACGCACCATCGTCATCAACCTCGATGTCTCCCCGCCATTGAGTATCAGCACGACCATGAAGCCCAACCGGCCGGATCCCTGGGTCACGTCGACCACGCCTCTGCCTGGTGTGGGTGAGGAAGCGCTGAGCTGGTCCGGCCAGCAGAGACCGGGATACGACGAAGGCGGAGCCAGCGCTCGGGTCGGTACGCTCCGCATGGATGTGACGCTCTCCGGTATGGACTGGTCCGGCGGTGAAGCCGTGCCCGTGTGGGAGTCGCGCTATTTGAAGCCGGATCTTCGCTCGGGCGCGGAATCCCTCGTCACCGCTCTGGCCGCTGACCTCCCGAGGAACCTGCGGCGGACCACCCTCACCTGGCCGCTGCCGACGCCGTCGACGACAAGCCCTCCGATCGAAGAACCACCCATGACGGTGTGGGATCCGTGCACGATTCCCGACTCCTCGATCACGGCCGCGGGGTTGGATCCGGCGAGTAAGAAGATCGGCGGATACAGCCTGTTCGACGGCAAGAAGGCCTGCCAGTGGCACAAGGACGATTTCGACTTCTCGATCAGTGCCGGGTCCAATCGGTTCCTCTATGCCTTCTTCTACCCTGGATTCCACACCACGTTCCGACCGATCGGGATCGGCGGGCGTGTGGGCTTGAGCCTCCCGAAGGAGTCCTACAGCGAGCACAGCTGCAACCTCGCCTTCGACGCACCGCGGGGCGAGCAGGCCGGCGCACCGGTGGGTGTGGTCGAGATGGTTGTCTCGTCGTGGAGCGATCGAAACTACAGCCGAGATGAGCTGTGCGGCAAACTGTTCGGCATCGCGGGCCCGCTCATCTCACAACTGCCACCAGGACGCTAGACCGGCAGAGAAATCCAGTGGCCGGTTTCCTGGTCCCGGACTCACAATCCAGCGATGGCTGTCACGGAGAGGGCGGCAGACCTCCGGCCTGAACCTCCTCGGCCTCACGGCAGCCCTGGGATCGGCGATCTGCTCGGCCGCCTATTTTCTGCTGGGCGAGTACGGCGCCCGCCGATCCGACCCCTTCGGCCTCACCGCGACCGGCCTGCTGATCGGAGCCGTCGCGGTCACCGTGATCGCTCCTCCGTGGACCTTCTCGTCCGACCTGCTCACGGCACCAACCGCACTCGGCGATCGGCACCCGCCCGCCTGGCCGGTCCTGCTGATCCTGGCCGCCCTCGGCACCGCCGTGCCCTACCTGACCGGTCTTCGAGCCCTTCGCGACCTGTCCCCGATCGCAGCCAGTGTCCTGGCCGTGGTCGAGCCCCTGGCCGCCACCGTCCTGGCATGGCTACTGCTCGGCCAGTCGCTCCACCCGACCCAGATCCTCGGTGCGGTCATCATGCTGATCGGCGCGACGGCGGTGCAGGTCGGCGGTGTCAGTGGAGAAGCTGTTCAGCGATCGACTGCACTCGGGCGCGGGTGATGCCGGATCGGTGCTCGACGGCGAGGGGGTGGTCGGTGGGTTCGAGTTCGAGGAGGGGGCGGGCTCCGAGCGGCTGGGTGTGGAGTTTGGTTTTCAAGTTGATGGTGGTGGGGGCGTAGATCGGGATCTGGGTGGAGAGCCAGCCGAAATAGGGTGGTTCGTCGACTCGGGCGGGGTCGTTCCACAGTTCGGACATGCGGTGGAAGTTCTGTTCGCTGAGGGAAATCCAGACGCCCCAGGCGAATTCGTCGTCGCTGTCCAGGATGGGCAGGATGATGCGGGCGCGGACGAAGAAGTGTTCGCCGGCGATGACGCATTGCTCTTCACCCAGAACACTGCCGGGCGCTTCGGCTACCGCGTCGTTCCAGTAGGCCGGGGCGGGGAAGGCGAAGCTGAGCGGCGGGCCGTCGTGAAGTTCATCGCAGCTGGTGCAGGTGAAAGTTGAGCTGGTCACGACGGCAGCGTAGGCGGGGTCAGCCGATCGGTTGACAGTGGTGTCGGCCGGATGGGGGTGGGAGAAGGAGCCGGTGCACCGATTCGGGCGTAGGTGGGGGTGCGGAGCATGGGAGAGGAAGGCAATCACTCGACGGATGGAGCAGCGGTTATGGGGACCTCATGGTGGCGTGGGCGTGCTCGGGGAGTCCGGGTCGGGGTCGCGGTGCTGGCCGGGTCGGTGCTCGTGGCCGCTTGCTCGGCCGAGCCGGCGGAGAAGGAAACCGCGGACACGAGTCGGCAGACACAGAACGGATCGGTGATGATGTCCGACAACAGTGATTCCGGTCCGGTCGACGTGCCGGTGGAACAGGCGAACAAGGCGTTGCTCAGGGCGGCCAAGGATGGCGACGCTGACGGGGTGCGGACCGCGTTGAATCAGAAGGCGCAGGTGGAGACTCGGGATGGGTCGGGACGGACTCCATTGATGATCGCCGTGCTGGATGACAATCTGCCGGTGGCCAAGGTGCTGATGGAATTCGAGGCGGATCCGGATGCCAAAGATGATCGCGGGGAGAGTCCCTGGGTGAACACCGGGGTCACCGGCAGTGTCGCGATGATGGAATTGCTACTGCCCGCGCAACCGGATTTGACGTTGCGGAATCGGTTCGGCGGGAACGCGCTGATTCCGGCGGCGGAGAAGGGGCATCTCGATTACGTGCGAGAAGTGTTGCGGCAGACCGATATCGACATCGATCACGTGAACGATCTCGGCTGGACCGCGCTCCTCGAAGCCGTCTACTACGGCAATGGCAGCGCCGTGTATCGCGATATCGTCCGGGTGCTGGTGGACAATGGCGCGAACGTCTCGATTCGTGATGCCAAGGGGCGCACCGCTTATGACCACGCGGTGCGCCGCGGGTTCAGTGAGATCGCGGCGATGGTGAAACCCACGTGACGCCGAGCGGCTCGGCGCGTTCGAAATGGATGGCGGGGTCGGTGATCTTGCCGAAGCGCAGGGCGGGCAGGTCGCGGAGGTAGTTCATGTGCAGTTTCCACGGGGCGCGGGTGCCCTGCTTGGGGAGGATGTCGAGGGAACGCAGGACGTAGCCCGGCTCGAAATCGAGGAAGGGGGCCGGGCCGACGGCGGGGTCGCGGATCGGGGTGGCCTTGGTGTAGCCCTCGGCATCCATGTGGCGGAGCAGACGGACGACGTATTCGCACACCAGGTCCGCCTTCAACGTCCAGGAGGCGTTGGTGTAGCCGATGATGAAGGCGAAATTGGGGATGCCCGAGAGCATCATCGCCTTGTAGGCCATGGTGTCGGGCAGGTTGACGTCGTGGCCGTCCACGGCGAGGGCGACGCCGCCGAAGGGGATCAGGTTGAGGCCGGTCGCGGTGATGACGATATCGGCGTCGAGGTCACGGCCCGATTCGAGGCGCAGGCCGGTCTCGGTGAAGGTGGCGATGCGGTCGGTGACCAGGTCGAGCTTGCCCTGGCGGATGGCGCGGAAGAAGTCCCCATTGGGTGACAGGCACAGGCGCTGGTCCCACGGCTTGTAGCTGGGATTGAAGTGGGTGTCGATGTCGAAACCCTCGGGGAGCCAGCGTTGCTGCCAGCCGCGGATCCAGGCCCGCATCCGCGTCGGATAGCGTTGCGACAGTTGGTACATCGCGGTGCTCAGGGCGACGTTCTTGGCGCGGGCCACCGCGTACGCGGCGCGGGCGGGCAGGAACTGGCGGGCGCGGTCGGCCAGGCCGTCACGGGCGGGCAGGGAGATGATGTAGGACGGCGACCGTTGCAGCATGGTCACATGCGCGCCCTGCTCGACCAGCGCGGGACCGAGGGTGACGGCGGTGGCGCCCGAGCCGATGATGACGACGTGTCGGCCTTGCACGTCGACCGACTCCGGCCAGTGCTGCGGGTGGATGATCGGGCCCGGAAAGCGTTCCGTGCCCGGGAAATCCGGGGTGTAGCCCTCGTCGTAGCGGTAGTAGCCCGAGCAGCTGAACAGAAAATCCGCGGTCAGGGTGACCGGTTCCCCGTCGTGCTCGGCGGTCACCGTCCAGCGGTTGCGCGGCGAGGACCATTCGGCCCGCACCACCCGATGCCGGTATCGGATGTGACCGTCGATGTCGTTCTCGGCGGCGGTGTCGCGCAGGTAGGCCAGGATGTCGTCGCCGTCGGCGATGGCCTTCTCCCCCAGCCACGGACGGAATCGATAGCCGAGGGTGAACATGTCGGAGTCGGAGCGAATGCCTGGATAGCGGAACAGGTCCCAGGTGCCGCCACTGGCCTCGCGTGCCTCCAGCACGGCATACGTGCGCCCGGGAAAGGCGCGCTGCACATGGTAGGCGGCATCGATGCCGGACAATCCGGCCCCGACAATGAGCACATCGACGTGCTCCGGCGTAGTGGCCATTCCCCCAGCGTATTCTTCACGCCGCCAGCGCAGTGGCCGATGCGGCTACGAACGCGCCAAGAATTCCCCGATCACGCCCGCCACCCGGTCCGGCGCTCCCTTGTCGATACCGAAGTGGTCCAGCCCCGGCACGGTGACGCGCTCGCACCGCGGGATCACCGAGGCGAGTAGCTCCTGGTCGGAGACGGTCCATGCCCGCCGGTCCTTGTCCCCGTCGACGAGCAGCACCTCGGCGCTGATCTCCGCGTAATTCCGATACGTATTGTCGAACCGCGCGTACTGCCGATGCTCGACGAGATTCTGCGGCAACTGCGCGATGACCTCGTCTTTCTCGGGCGCTTTCATCATGACCGGCATCATGCGCCGGAACATCCACCGCGGCGTCTTCCGGATGGCGTCCGGCCCGATCGCCCGCAGGAACTCGATGAAGGCCTCGAGGGGTTTGCCTTGGGCGAGATACTTCTCGTAGGCGTCCATCCATCCCAACGGCATGGACCCGTTCACCGACAGTCCCGGCTCGTACACCGCGACCTTCGCGATCCCCGTGTTCTGCCGCGCCGCCTCGAGCGCCACGAACCCCCCGTAGCCGTGCCCGACCAGAAATGCCGCGCCCGTCTTGTCCTGGAGCGCTCGCACATCCGCGCAATCGTCCTCCACCCCGTGCCCGGGGCGCTGCGGCCCGCTCTCCCCGTGCCCCCGCCGCTCGATGGTGTGCACGGTGAACGCGCCGGCCAGGGCCGTCGCGAACCGCTCGTATCCGCTCGCCAGGGCCAGCACTCCCGGAATCACGATCACCGCGGTCCCACTGCCCCTGCTCAGGTACGCGATCCGGGTCCCGTCCTCGGACACCACGGAGTCCACGCTCGGTTCGGCTTCGAAATCGACCATCACAAGCCCTCCCCTAGTCGGGCCGCCCTGCTCAGAAGGACCACGGCGACAGCGGCATCGAGCACCGCTCACGCTACGCCGCCCCGGCCACCACGCCCACGCCCGGCAGAACTCCGCACCCCCGCAGCGCGTCCCGGCCCCGGATCACTCCCGATTACGCAGGCCGCTCGCCCGCAGGACGCGGCGGGCGATGCCCGACCGGATCGATTCCTCGGTCCCGAGGATCCGCACATGCTTGCGGGCCCGGGTCACGGCCGTGTAAAGCAGCTCTCGCGTGAGCAGCGTCGATTCGGGCCCGGGCAGCACGGTCGACACGGTGTCGTACTGACTGCCCTGGCTGCGGTGAATCGTCATGGCGTACACGGTGGTCACCCCGGGGAACTGGGTGGGATGCACCAGGTACGGCTCGGTGCCGCGCTGCAGCGCCGCGCGCAGCGTCCCGTCGGGAGCGCGCACGATGACACCGGTGTCGCCGTTGTAGATCCGTGCCTCGTGGTCGTTGGCGGTGACCAGCAGCGGCTGCCCCGGATACCAGTGCCCGGCACCGGGATCGGCGCTGATCCCCGCCCCGATCACCCAGCCCGCGGCCAGCCGGTCCCAGCGTTCGACACCGGCCGGACCCTGCCGGTGCGCACACAGCAGACGATGCGATTCGAGGGCGGTGAGCGCGGCGGTCGCGTCTCCCGTCAGCGCCGCGTCGGTGGCTTCGCGGGCGGCCCGCAGCACATCCGCGCGCACTCCGGCGATGTCGTCGGGCGCGTGCAGCGACAGTTCGTCGCCACCATCGGCGAGCAGAGCCAGCGCGCCGTCGGCGTCACCCGCGCGAATGGCGACCGCCAGCTCCGCGATCCGCCCGCCGAAGCGGCGACCGCGCGTCAATCGGACGATGCCGCCGCGCAGCCGTTCCCGTTCCCGCCCGGACAGCGCGTCCGGATGCGCGGCCGTCGCCCGCAGGTCCCCGCCGAGGATCCGATCCAGCGCGGGATTCGCCTGCCCCGGAACAGGTCCGGCCACCAGGTCGGCGAGCACCGCGCCCGCGTCGACCGATGCCAGCTGGTCCGGGTCTCCGACCAGCACGAGCCGCGCGTCCGGCCGGACCGCGGGCAGCAGGCGGCTCATCATGGTCAGCGACACCATGGAGGTCTCGTCCACCACGATCACGTCGTACGGCAGCCGATTGAACTCGTTGTGCTTGAACCGCCCCGCGCCGCCGCGCTGCCAGCCCAGCAGCCGGTGCAGGGTGGCGGCGGTCAGCTCGGGCAGTCCGATCTCCCCAGCCTGCTCACGCACCGCCTCCTGCATGCGGGCGGCGGCCTTACCGGTCGGGGCGGCCAGCGCGATACGCAGCGCGGGCGCGCCCGGCACGGCCTGCTGATGCGCCACCAGCAAGGCCAGTACCCGGGCGATGGTGTGGGTCTTTCCCGTACCCGGCCCGCCCGCGACCACAGTCGTCCACTGCGTGGTGGCCAGCGCCGCCGCCAAGCGTTGCCGGTCGGGCGGTTCGCCGGGCCCGCTGTGATCCGGGAACAAGCGATCCAGTTCGCGGCGCACCAGTTCCGCGTCCACCATCGGGTGGGAGGCGGCCCGTTCGGTGAGCACCCGCCGGATGGTCTCCTCCTGCCGGTAGTACCGGTCGAGGTAGAGCAGCGGCCCTGGGCCCGCGTCACCACCGCCACGCGAGCCGGAGTCACCGCCGGACGGGTCGATGAGCCGCAGCGGGCGCAGCGGCCCGGCCGAGCTTCCGGTCACCAGCGGGCTCACCCGCAGGGCCGCGATCACCCTGTCCACGTCCGGCCAGGGCAGTGTGGCCGGATCGATGGCCGATTCCTCGGTGTCCTGAGCGTCCACGCCGATCTCGTGCATGCGCCGCACTTCCAGGCACACCGACCCGGATCGCACCGCGCGAACCGCCAGCGCGGTCGCGAACACGACCGCCTCGGACCGTTCCCCGCCGAGCCGCGCCAGCCGCAGCGCCACGTGCACGTCCGCCGCCGACAGCACCCCGGCGGCATTGAACACCTGCAGCAGCCCGGTGCCGCGCTGCGCCAACTGAATCGAGGTCATCGCACCACTCCCGTGTCACCGGCGAGCAGCGCCGACAGGTCCTCCACCAGGGCGGCGGGCGGCTGCCAGTCGAACACGCCGCAGCCGTCCGGGGTGTCGGGCCCGATCATGCCGCGCACGAACAGGTACCGGATGCCGCCCAGGTGTCGCGCCGGATCGTAGCCGGGCAGCCGCCACCGCAGATACCGGTGCAGCGCAACCGAATACAGAATCGCCTGCAACGGGTAGTGCGAGCGCATCATCTCCGCCGCCATGCGCTCGCGGGTGTAGTGCGCCACCGTGAGATCACCGACGCCGAGCCGGTTGGTCTTGTAGTCGACAACCAGGAATCGGGGCCCGGCCGTCCGCAACACGGCGTCGATACTGCCGGTCAGGTACCCACGCAACGGGGTGTCGTCCAGGTGCGCGAGCTGATCGGCGTAGGGCGCGAACACGTCGTCGGCGGGCAGATGCCGACGCAGCAGATCGGCGATACGCGGCACGGTGACTCGCGCCGCGACCGGATCGTCGCCACCGGTGAGCGGCAGTTCGAAATCGAGTTCGCTCAACCGATCCCGCGCCGGGAACCCGGCGAGCGTCCCGTCCCCGATCGGCGTATGCATGACCGCCAGCAGCGCCCCCGACAACACGTCGGGGTCCGCGTCGAACATCTGCTCGTTCACCGCGTGCAGGCAGCGCGCCCGGATCTCGGCGGCCAGGTCGGCGGCGTCGGTGTCGACGTACTCCAGCACCTCGTGCACCAGGGTGCCGAACTCCGCGCCGTAGGGCAGCGAATTCATCAGCGAGGGCGCGGCTCCCGCGAACGCGCTCAGATCGTCGGCGAGCACAGCCGGATCAGCCGGTTCGTCGGAGACACCGCCGCCCTCGGGCAGATCGGCGGCGGGCAGGGCGTCGTGCGCGCCCGCGGTCAACGCCGAATAGGACGTCCGCCGCCACGCCTGATCCAGCACCCGGTCGAAGCGGGCCGCGGCCAAAGGTTCGGAGGCCGTGGTGGTGTCGTCGTGCGGGAGCCGGGCGCGGGTGATCTCCCGCACCGGCTCGACGGCGATGACCCCGGGTTCGGCGGTCGACGCCCACTCCCGGATCCGTTCCAGCACTACCGAATCCGCGGGCACCGGCACCTTGTCCGCGACGGCGGGGCTGCCCGGCTCGCGCCCCAGCAGCATGCGGTGCAGCGGCGCGGTCTGGGTGTCGTAGGCCGGCGCCCACCACGCCACCACCTGCGCGCCCGCCCGCGTCAACGCCACGTAGAGCAGCCGCAGTTCCTCGGCCTGCTCCTCGGTTTCGGCTCGCAGACGCCGGGAGTTGTAGCCCGGCGCGTCGGAGCCGCCGACATCGAGGACGCGGCGGCCCTGCTCGTCATGGAACAGCAGCGTCGGCGGGTTGCGCAGCTTCGCGGCGTCCCACGCGAACGGCAGGTACACGACCGGGAATTCGAGCCCCTTGCTGGCGTGCACGGTCGCCACCTGCACGGCCGCGGCGTCGCGATCGAGCCGACGGCTCCGATCGGCGACGCTCCCGGAGGCCGGATCGCGCACGCGGTCGGCCAGCCACCGGGTCAGCGCGGACAGTCCCAGACCCTCACGCAGGGCCGCGTCGTCGAGCAGCTGCGCGATCTGCCGCAGGTCGGTGAGCTGCCGTTCCCCGCCTTCGAGAGCCAGCAGGCGCGGCGCCAATCGGGTTTCGGCACTGAGCTTCTCGGCGACCGCCGCGAACCCGGCGCGGGCGAACAGCCGGGCCGCGTCGCGCAGGTCCGCGCTGAGCCGACCCACCAGATCGGCTCCCCCGGCGTCGATCTCGGCGGCGCTCACCCCGAGCAGCGCCGTCCCGGCCGCCAGCCGCACCCGGTCCCCGCGATGCGGCTGCTCCACCGCCCGCAGCACCCACAGCCATTCGGTGGCCGCGGGCGTCCCGAACACGCTCGCGCCGCCGGCCAGCACCGAGGCGACCCCGGCCGCCTCCAGCTCGGTGCGCACCATCTCCAGTTGCGCGCGATTGCGCACCAGCACCGCGATATCGCCGGGCCCGATGGCCCTTTCGCGGGGAGTCCCGGCATCGATGCGCACCCCGGACCCGAGCAGCCCGACGATATCGGCGGCCACATCGATGGCCACCCGCTCCCTCTGCCGGCCCACCGTCGGATACCCGGACTTGTTGAGCGGCCCGGCCCCACTGCGCGGCAGGCACCGCAGCCGCAGCGGCGTCACCCGCTCGGGCGCACCCGACAGCCGCGAGAACGGGCGCGTCGCCGCCACCCGGTGCACGGTGATCTCCTTGTGCCCCAGGGCCGCACCGCCGTGCACGTGTTCGAGCGCGGCCAGCAGCCCCGCGTCACTGCGCCGGTTGGTGGTCAGTTCCCGCTTGCTGTCGGCGTGCGCCACCGCGTCCAGGTAGCTGAGCACCTCCGCGCCGCGGAAGGCGTAGATCGCCTGCTTCGGGTCGCCGACCAGCACCAGGGTGGCGTGCCCGTGGAAGGCGCGACGCAGGATGTCCCACTGCAGCGGGTCGGTGTCCTGGAATTCGTCGACCAGCGCCACCCGATACCGGTCCCGGATCCGCCGGCAGGCACGGGGGCCGTGCTCGGGGTCGGCGAATACCTCGTGCAGCAGCACCAGCAGGTCGTCGAAGTCGCGCAGTCCCGAAAGCCGTTTGCGTCGAGCGGTTTCCACCCGGACCGCCGACGCGAACGCCACCCGCTCGGCCGCCGGATCGTCGTCGCCCTCGGCCTCCGGCATCAGCAGCGCGTGCGGGTCGCCGACCGCCGCCGTGGCCAGTCGCTGCGCGTCGGCGGGACCGAACACCGATCCGCCGCGCGCGTACCGGCTCAGATACAGGTCGTCGGCGACCGTGGACACCACGTCGGCGACGCTCTCGACCAGCCGCACCCCCGGGTCCTGCTCCCCCGACAGCCCCAGCTCGTCGAGCATCCGCTGACAGAAACTGTGCGTCGTGGCGATGGTTCCCGCGTCGAAGTCCGAGAGCGCCGTCAGCAGCCGCTCCCGCCTGGTCGCGATCTCGCCCGGGTTGCCCTGCGCCAGATGCCGGATCAGCTCGTCGCTCGACGCGAGCGCCCGCTCCGGTTCGGCCAGGGCGGCCGCCACCCCGACGAATCGATCCCGGGTGCGCTCCCGCAATTCCTGGGTCGCCGCCCGGCTGAACGTCACCAGCAGCAGCTCCGAGACATCCACGCCCAGTTCAGCGACGAATCGAACCGCCAATCCGACGATGGCGTACGTCTTGCCGGTGCCCGCGCTCGCCTCGAGGACGGTCGTCCCCGTCGGCAGCGGCCCGGTCAGCTCGAACCGGTTCCCCGAATCCGCGAAAGCCCCTGATGCGTCGCCGGTTCCGGACACGGCGCCCCCGGGCACCGTTCCCTCCGCTGATCGCGATGCCGCCGAGCCGTCGTCCCACAACCCCGGTCCCACGGATTCATCACCCGAGCGCGGAGAGACGCTCGCACCGGCGGTATCCGAATCGTGGTGCGCCCCGGACGGATCGGCGGGCCGCGGCTCCTGCCCACCGGTCGCTTCGGGAGCGGCGGCCCACAGCCCCTGCGGCCCGCCGGAATCGGACTCCTCAGCGACCGTTTCGCGCGCGTCGGCGCCCGAGTCCAGCCCACCCGGCGGTGCCGGTTCGGTCGTGCCGAACAGATCCGGGGCGCCGGAATCAGCCGGCGCGCCCTCCGGACGCCGTGGTTCATCCACCGCCGGGTCCGCCCGCAGCAGCCTTCGCCGCGCGGGCCGCGGGGCCAGGTCTGGATCGGTGAAGGAGAACAGGTCGTCGGTCATGCGGGGCTCCCGGGGACGGTCACGGGCAGGAGAGTCCTCCTCGGGGTGGTCATGGCTGACCCTGATTCTCGTTGGTCAGCAGGGGATTCCAGAGACGACGCGCCAGCTCGCCGAAACGGGTCGGTTCGGATTCGACTCCCGGCAGCGCGGGCGCGGCGGCCTCGGTCAGCTGATCGAACCGCGGCGATCGGCCCAGAATGTGCCGGAAGTAGCGGTCGGTGTGTTCACCGAAGCGATCGTCGAAGTCCTGGCTCGCCGCATGCAGCGCGTCCTCGGGCGACGCGCCCGCGAGACGGCGCTCGGCATAGGTGGCCGACGCCGACGGCGCGATCGGCAGAGGTTCGGTGAGGCCCTCGTCGCGCAACAACGCCAGCTCCCGCAACAGCCCCCGCGCCAGCGGGGCGGGCGGCGCGGTGAGCGTCGACTGCCAGGCCGGACGATGATGCTTCCCGCGCCCGATGGTGATGGCGCGCCACGACTGATGGGTCCCGGTGGCGGCCAGCGCCAGCACGCGAATCCACGCCGCCATCCGATGCTTCGGGGCCAATCGCGAGAACGTCGTGCGCAGCAGCGCGTCGTCGTGGACATCGGGCACGGTGCCGGTCAGGCGACGCCCGTCACCCAGATCCACCGCGATATCGATGGTGCGCGACGGGATCTCGTGCAACGGACGCGCCACCCGCACCAGCTGGTCGACGATCCCCTCGACCTCGTCGAGCACGGCCGCGCCCATCCCGAACGGCGGCAACGTCCCCCGCCGCCACTCCGCGGCCCGCAACACCGTGGGATCCACGCCGGTGAGCCGCGCCGACAGCATGCGCTCGCCCATATTCCACTTGGTCAGCCCGTCGAGTTCGATGGGGAGCCGGTCGGCGATCTCCTCCTCGTCCTCGGGTACCCGAATTCCCAAGCGCTGCCACAGGAATGCCCGCACCGGATGCTCGGCGAAGGACACCAGATCGGCCAGCTCCACATCCCCGGGCTCGCGGCCCGGCAGCGTGGTCGGCAGGAACAGCGGCCGCGGCTCCGGCGCACGACCCGCCGCCACCGCACCCGCCAGCGCGACGGTGTCGAAACTGAACGGATTCTCCGGCCGGAAGTTGCGGCGATCGAAGGGCTGCAACGGATGCCGCGTCACCACCTGATCCATCGCCCCCGCACCGATGTGCGCGCGCACGGTGTCGAGCAGCTCGGCCAGCGGGATCGCGGGCGGCCGGTGCGCGCCCGAGACCGGATCGGATCCGGTGTGCAGCAACACCAGCCGCTCCCCCGCCGCCATGATGGCGTCCAGCAGCAGCTGCCGGTCCTCGCTGCGCGGATCCCGATCCCCGGGGCACCGATGCCGGGCCAGCACGTCGTCCCCGTCCACGCCGCCCGCGCGCGGGAACACCTCGTCGTCGAGACCCAGCAGCACCACCACCCGATGCGGCACCGACCGCATCGGCACCATGGTGCACACCGTGAGCTCCCCGGTGCGGAAGTTGGCGCGCGAGGGCCGACCGGCCAGCCGAGCCGTGAGCAGCGCGTCGATATCGCTGAGCCGCAAGGGAATCGAACCCGCCGGTTCCAGCGCCGTCGCCAGTTCGCGACGCGCCTGCACCGCCATCCAGCCCTGACCGGACGGCACCTCGGTCAGCAGATCCAGGGCGCGCCCCAGCACCGCGGCCCATTCCGACGCGGGCCGCGCGCTGCCCGCGGGCTCGTCCAGGGTGGAGCCGCGCAGGTCGCGCAGGCACACCGCGAGCCGGTCCACGAATTCGGCGAACCGGCCGCCCAGATCGATGTCATTGCTGTCCACGTCGTCCAGCGGCAGCACCAGATCCAGCCAGTCCTCACTGGATTCGCCCGCCGCGACCCCGAGCAGGATCCGGTCCACCGCGGCATTGAGCGTGTTCTGTGGGAAGTCGCCCAGCCCGAACGCCTGCCGCTGCCGCTGCCCGATCCCCCAGCGCGCCCCGGTCTCGGCCGCCCATTCCCGCAGCCGCTCGATATCGTCGTCGTCGAATCCGCAGCGCACCCGGACCGGTTCGGTCGCACACAGATCCAGCGCCTCGGTCACGGTGACGCGGCCGTCGGCCAGCCCCAGCAGCGTGCCCACCACATCCAGCACCGGATTGACCGCGCGCTGGGCGCGATCGGCCAGCCGCACCCGCAGCCCGTGCGCGGGATGCCCCGGCTCGGCCCCGTCGAGGGACCACTGCCCGAACGCCGCCCGCACCAGCGGCGCGTAGCTCTCCACGTCGGGGCACAGCACGATGACGTCGCGCGGTTCCAGCGTCGGATCGGCGGCGAACACGCTCAGCAGCGCGTCACGCAACACCTCCACCTGCCGCGACGGCCCGTGGCAGGAGTGCACGGTGACCGTCCCATCCACCAGGCCCGGGTCGGGCAGGAGCGACCAGCGGTCCTGACGCACGGCGGCCTGCAGCTCCGACAGCAGCGTGCGCGGCCCGATCTCGTCCGGTCCCGGGTGATAGGTGTCGATGTGGTCGTAGCCCGCCAACCGCTCCTGCAGCTCCCGCACATCCCGGCCCAGCGCCGCCAGCAGCGGATGCCGCACGCGCACACCGGAATTCGGGATCACCTCGGCGTCGGCGAGCTTGGTCCACAGCGCCGGGCTGGGGTGCACCAACCACAGGTGCACCTGCCGACCGGTCGACAGCGCCGACAGCACCTCCAGCTGATCGGTGGTCAGCCGCGTCACTCCGAACAGCGAAATCCGTTCCGGCACCGAGACGATCGACGGCTCGGCCCGCAGCCGCGCGCACGCCGCCGCCAGCCGCTCGGCGGGACTGGGCACCCCGACCACGCCGCGCACCCGCCGCCACAGCATCGCCTGCCACACCAGATCCGCCGGGAGCGCGTGCCCCGCGCCGTCGGTGTCGCTGCCCGCTGCCCACTCGGTGATCATGGCCGGGCGCTGGGTGCCGTAGCTGTCGAACAGCGCCGCGATCCGGGCCGCCGTCGCGTACCGGCGTCCCACCCGGTACCCGCCCGCGTCGCCGTGGCCGAGGTGGCGCGCGAGCACCGCGCTCCAGGGTTCGGACAGCACGTCGTCGAGGACCGGCAACAAGGTCCAGACCAGTCGCTCCGGCGACCACGGATCCTGCTCCGGATCCACTCCTGTCGCCTCGGCCAGGACCGCCGACACGAGCGCCGCCGGATCCGCGAAGTCGATGTTGGCCGAGATCCCGTCGGTACCGAGCCCGCCAGCCGCACCGCGGCCGAGCCCACCACCCGCACCGCGGCCGAGCCCACCACCCGCACCGCGGTCGGGGCCGCCACCCGCGCCGAGTACCGTGGCCAGCCGCTGCGTGAGCCAGCGCTCGATCCCCTTGGCGGGAACCGCGACGACTTCCGGGGTGAACGGATCGCCGAGCGGTTCGATCAGCAGCCCGGCGAGCGCGTCGGCGAGCGTGTCCGCTCGTTCCGCCCGGTGAATGTGCACGACCTGTGTTTATACAGTCGGCGAACGACATGCAAACACCGGGCTGCGCGGCTCGCCGGGTGACACCTGCCACATGCCGAATATTTGCTAGGGCGCGTCACTGCGAAATTCGAGTGTGGTATGCGACAGTGCCTTTCGGGGTGGTTCTCAATTCTCGCTGAAAGGCTGGTCCGCGTACATGTCTGCGTCGGTGATTCCCCTGGTGCCCCGAACCGGGTTCACGGTGCGACGGGTGGGAGAGCGCTGGGAGCTGGTCAACTCCCGACATTACGGACGCGGCGTGGTGCTGCAGTCCTGGCCGCGCGACCGCCACACCGAGGCCTTCGAGCATTGCTACCGGCTCAACGGCCGCGGAATCGAAGAGCTACGGGCAGCTTTCCGCTGATCCGGACGAAACTCGCAAGCCGTACACGAAAATCCGTGTGACAGTGTCGATTCGATAACAGACAACCCGATCACCTGCAAGACGTGCGAATCGGGCATTGTCCCCTCTATTGTGTTCCCTCGTGCGTTCCCCCAAGGCCCGGCGCGTGGCCTCCTCCGCTTGTGTCCTCGCGGCCGCTGCCCTGATTCCGGCCGCGCCCGTCCTCATTCCCGTCGCCGGCGCGGTCCCCGCGCACGCGCAGGGCCCGATCGCGGGATTCGACGCGGATATGAGCAGACGCATCGCCGCGGTCGACGACTATCTCGCCACCCGCCCCGGCGTCACCGGTTATGTGATGCGCGACCGCGTCACCGGCGGCATTTACCGGAATGGCAACGCGGACACCAACTTCTGGACCGCGTCCACCATCAAGCTGGCGATCGCGGAGGATCTGCTGAATCGCGCCCGGGTCGGCGCCATCGCGCTCGGTCCCGACGACCGCGCGCTCATGGAGTCGATGCTGGCTACCTCCAACGACAATGCCGCCGACATCCTGTGGAACAAGTTCGCCGGATTCGACCGCATGGCGTTCAACAACGCCTTCCGGGCCAACGGCATGGTCGGGCTGATCCCGCTGCCGCCGACCACCTCGCTCGAGCAGATCAAGCTGTTTCCGGACTGGGGCTTCCAGCAGTGCTCGCCCGCCGACCTGGATCGGCTGATGGACAACATCCTCACCCGCATGCACCCCGACGACCGCGCGTACCTGCTCGACCGCATGCGCCGCGTCGACACCAACCAGCACTGGGGCGTGTGGGGCGCGGGCGCGGCCATGAACCCGGGTCTGAAGAACGGGTGGTCCGACGAGCAGGGCGGCTGGGTGGTCAACTCGGTCGGCTTCGCCGGTCCCGGCGAGCGCTACACCCTGGCGATCATGACCGAGCAGGGCAACCAGGGCGGCTACCTCGAAGGCTCCGAAACCACCACGCGCGTCGCGCAATTGCTCTTCCAGGGGCGCTGAGCCACCTCGCCCGAACATCAGCGCGGGCGGCCTTCCCGGCCGCCCGCCACCGGGCTCGCGCCAATCCGCACTGAACGACCGCCCCTATTGTATTTTCGGGTGAGCTGTCTGAAAGGTCTGTTTTCGGTCGGTCCTGATTGGGCTGCGCTACTCACACTGCATTACCGTTGTGCGTGAGTTGTCGTAGTTTCACCGTCTGGCGAGGAGCAGGAACTAGATGAACGCCGAGAATTCCGTCGCACAGCGCCATCGGGTGGTGGTGATCGGGTCCGGGTTCGGTGGACTGTTCGCCTGCAAGCACCTGCGCAAGGCCGACGTCGACATCACACTCATCTCCAAGACGTCCACGCACCTGTTCCAGCCGCTGCTGTACCAGGTCGCGACCGGCATCCTGTCCGTCGGCGAGATCGCCCCGGCCACCCGCATCGTGTTGCGCAAGCAGCAGAACACGCAGGTGATCATGGGCGAGGTCACCGATATCGACCTCGAGGGCGGCACCGTCACCTCGCGCCTGCTCAACCGGGACTACGTCACCCCCTTCGACAGCCTCATCGTCGCCGCGGGCGCGCAGCAGTCGTACTTCGGCAACGACCACTTCGCCACCTACGCCCCGGGCATGAAGACCATCGACGACGCCCTCGAACTGCGCGCTCGCATCCTGGGCTCCTTCGAGGAGGCCGAACTGGCCACCGACCAGGAGACCCGTGACCGGTTCATGACCTTCGTCGTGGTCGGCGCCGGCCCCACCGGCGTCGAGCTGGCCGGGCAGATCGCCGAACTCGCCGACCGCACCCTGGACGGCACCTTCCGCAATATCGACACCCGCGACGCGCGCGTCATCCTGGTCGAGGGCGCGGGCGCGGTACTCGCCCCGATGGGCCCCAAGCTGGGCGCCAAGGCTCACAAGCGGCTCGAGAAGATGGGCGTGGAGATCCAGCTCAACGCCATCGTCACCAATGTCGACGCGCGCGGGGTCACCGTCAAGGACAAGGACGGCTCCGAGCGCCGCATCGAATCCGCCTGCAAGGTGTGGTCGGCGGGCGTGCAGGCCAGCGGCCTGGGCAAGATCCTGGCCGACAAGTCCAAGGGCACCGAGGTGGACCGGGCCGGGCGCGTCATCGTCGAACCGGACCTCACCATCAAGGGCTACCCGAACGTGTTCGTGGTCGGCGACCTGATGTCGGTGCCGGGCGTGCCCGGGCAGGCCCAGGGCGCGATCCAGGGCGGCACCTACGCCGCCAAGGCCATCAAAGCCGAGACCGAGGGCAAGCAGAAGGTCGAGGACCGCAAGCCCTTCAAGTACTTCGACAAGGGCTCGATGGCCACGGTGTCGCGGTTCAACGCGGTCTGCCAGGTGGGCAAGCTGGAGTTCAGCGGCTTCTTCGCGTGGCTGGCCTGGCTGGGTCTGCACCTGTGGTACCTGGTCGGCTTCCGCAGCCGCTTCGTCACGGTGCTGGAGTGGTTCGTGTCGTTCCTGGGCCGCCACCGCGGTCAGATGGCGGCCACCGAGCAGTGGGTGTTCGCACGGCTCGCACTCGAGGCGCTCGACGATCCCGCCGAGGCGCTGGAATTGGCCAAACAGATCGGCGCGGCCGAAAACGCTTCCGGGAACGGCAAATCCGTGGCGAATTCCGACTCGGCGAAATCCACCGAACA
Source organism: Nocardia sp. CA-145437 (assembly GCF_050956485.1). NCBI lineage: Bacteria > Bacillati > Actinomycetota > Actinomycetes > Mycobacteriales > Nocardiaceae > Nocardia > Nocardia sp. CA-145437. The sequence continues at coordinate 4,261,410 of NZ_CP191204.1, forward strand.
GCGCGCGGGCTGACAGCTCGGCCCGGCCGTCCTTCGAATGAGGGTCGGACCGGGCGGCGTGTCCAGACCAATCCGGCACACCGCCGGATCCGAATGTCCGACGTCTGTCGATATTCGGAAGAAAGGTCATTCATGGGCAAACGCCAACCGGTCGATACTGTTTCGCCGCGGCGACGGCGCCTGGGCACACTGGCGGTCGCGGGCGCGCTGCCGCTGGTCGCCGCCCTCGCCGCCGCCGGAACCAGTGCGGCGGAACCGGTTTCGTCCGACGAGACCCAGCCGGCGGTGGTCGACAATCAGCCCGGCGCCATGCTGCCGGGCGGCACCGACGCCCAGCCGGGCGTAGTCGTCGACACCCCGTTCGGCACGCTGACCGTGCCGATGCCGCAGGCCATGGCCGACGGCGCGCACACCTATCTGGCCGCCACCGCGGCCGAGGTCGCCCCGGACGAGCTGATCGAGCCCGCCGCCGAGGTCGTCCTCCCCGTGCGAGTCAGCCGCAACTCCACCACCGGCGTGCGTGACATCCCCAACGCGCCGCTGACTCCCGTCGACAACGGCAAGCTGCGCCGGCCCGACTCGCCGGCCGCCCCCGAGGTGGCGCCGATCGCGGCACCCGAGGGCAAGCTGCGCCTCGGCGACACCCAGGTCGACATCCCGGCCTGGCTCGACGCGGACCAGGCCGCCCAGGTGAACGCGCTCGCCGCGGGCGCCGAGGCCGAACTGGCCCGCACCTACGACTCGGCCGGCTTCGAGCCGAGCCGGTCGGACCGCATGGCCGCCGCGACGATCGGCTCGGCCGCGGTGGGCGCGGCGGTCGGCGTGGGCGTGGCCGCCCCGCTCGAGATCGCCGGCGGGGTCATGGGCGGTGTCATCGGCGCGATGGCGGGCACGCCGTTCGCGCCGGCGGGCTGGGTCTTCGGCCCGGCCGCGGGCGCGACCGCCGCCGTGAGCCTGATCGCGGTGCCGGCGGCCACCGCCGGGGCCGTGATCGGCGGTGCCGTCGGCGCGGTCAACGGGTACCTGACTCCGGCCACCCCGGGCGCCGTCGTGGACCGGGCGACCGGTCTCGACGACACCACGGTGGACGCGCCGAGCGCCGATGAGGCGTCCGTTCAGGAGTGATCGCCGAGCTAACGAGGCCGGAATCTGTTGTCGAGGATTCCGGCCTCTTGCTTATGCAGAACCCGCTCAATCCGCTAATTTTCGGTTATCACAACGATTTTCGGTCGTCCTCGTCCTCACCAATCCAGGTGGTCGGTGGGTTCGAATGTCGGTCGTCCCGATGTTCCCCCTGTCCAGAAAGGTCATGTATGGCCGCAGGTAAGCACCGAGCGCTCAACCCGCACCGGAACAAGGTCGGCAATGTGGTGGCGGCGGGTGCGGTCCCGCTAGTCATGGCGATCGTCGGATCCGGTGCCGCCAACGCCGCCCCGTCCGAGGTCGCTCCGGCGGCGCAGCGTGACGACGCGCCCAAGGCCCAGTGGCCGGCCGCAGCCGCCCCGAATGTGAATCCCTATGAGGGCCTGCACATTCCGAATGACACCAAGAGCTCCCTCCAGTGGTCGCGTCAGGCCCCGGACAAGAGCTACCTCGCCCCCGTGGGCGTACTCCACCCGCCGGTTCCGGTTTCGGCCGTGCCACCGATCGCGCCGCCGCCGGGCATGTTCCGGTTCGGCGACGTGACGGCTCCGGCGCCCGACTGGATCGACAACGAACAGGCGATCCAGATCAATGACAATGCCGCGCAGGTCGAGGCGAATCTCGCCACCTTCCTCGACTCGGTCGGCATGGAGCGCAGCCGCTCCGACCGGATCGCCGGGCAGACCATCGGCACCGCGGCCATGGGCGCTGTCGCCGCCGCTGTCGCCGCCGCCCCGATCGAGCTCAGCGCCGCCGCCGTCGGCGCGGTGACGGGCCTGGCCGTCGGCCTCCCGCTGTTCCCGGTCGGCCTGGTGGCCGGTCCCGTTCTCGGCGCGGCCACGGGCGCGGCCATGATCGCCATCCCGGCCGCTGTCGCCGGTGCCGCGGTCGGCGCCGCCGTCGGCGCGTTCAACGGATTCAACGCACCGCCCCGCGTCGTCGGCGACTGATCCCTCCCCGACGAGGCCGCTCGACCAGGTAGATGTGCGCACGCGGCGGAAACCAGCGGTGAGGTTGGTTCCCGCCGCGAACGCGACCCGCTGTGGCCCGAAGGCTCCGCGCACGAATCGAAGTTCTTGCGCGACAGCCGTTTTTCGATACTCCGGTCAGGCCGTCAGCAGTCGACCGGTCCGCGTGAACAGCGTGCCACCCGCGGCCAGCGGCAGCAGCGCCTGATCCAGGCCCGCCGTATCGGCCGGGCGATCATCGGGATAGGTGAGCACGCTCTCCAGCGCCCGCGGCCCCGACAGCGCGTCATCGGTGATCGCCTCGGAACCCAGTTCCAGTCGGTGCCGCAGCAGCGGAATCGCACCGGCATCCGCGATCAATTCCCCGGTCCAGTGACCGTGGTCCTCCCCCGTGCGGCCGATCTGCACCCGTTCCCGAAGTCGCAGCCGCGCACCGTCTTCCAGGCGCACCGTGGTGAACGTGTCGTGTTCCGCGCCGCCCGCGACCACGGTCGGTTCCGGATCGAAGTCCAGTTCCCCGCCTGCGGCCACCTCGAAACGCCAGTGCGCCACCGACTTCCGGGTCTCGCGGCCCGGCAGCGCGATGGTCGCGGCCACCGACCGCACCCGCAGCCGCGCACCCGCGCCCACCGTGATCGTGATGTCCAGGACGTCGCCACCCAGCGGTGTGGCGGCGGTGCCGATCAGGTGCACCGTGTCCGGGCCCGTGTGCCGCGCCGCCAGGCCGCCGACCGCGTGAATGCGCGGCAGCGTCCCGGCGGACGCGGTGATACGGAGCTCAGTGCGAATGGGCACCGCCCGCGGTCAGCGAATGGGCAGGGCCCGCGGTCAGCGAATGAGCAACGCCCGCATCCTGTTCGGCGGCCAGCCGCAGCTGCTCGCGCACCCACGCCAGCACCGGCGTCGCGGCCGGATCCTCGGTGAGGGAGGTGAACACGAACGGGCGGCCCTCGCGCACGGTCGTCGAATCACGGTCCATGACCGACAGATCCGCGCCGACCATCGGGGCCAGATCGGTCTTGTTGATGACCAGCAGATCCGACCAGGTGACACCCGGGCCGCCCTTGCGCGGCACCTTGTCGCCGCCGGCCACGTCCACCACGAAGATCTGGGCGTCGATCAGGCCGGAGGAGAAGGTGGCGGTCAAGTTGTCGCCGCCGGATTCCACCAGGATCAGATCCAGCGGCGGGTTGGCCTCGATCAGGTCGTCGATGGCGTCGAGGTTGGCGGTGATGTCGTCCCGGATGGCGGTGTGCGGGCAGCCGCCGGTCTGCACGGCGGTGATGCGCTCGTCCGGCAGCACCGCGTTGCGCCGCAGGAAGTCGGCGTCCTCGGTGGTGTAGATGTCGTTGGTCAATACGGCCAGCGACAGCTCGTCGCGCAACTGCCGGCACAGGGCCGCGGTCAGCGCGGTCTTGCCCGATCCGACGGGACCGCCGATCCCGATCCGCACCGGTTCCCCGGGCGTCCGCTCGCGCTTGGGCCGGTCGTGACTGTGATCGTGCGGTTCCCCGTCGATGAGGTGAGGTGGCATGTGCGCTCCTTTCACCCCCATCCTGACCCAGTCACGTAAACCGGGTGTTACCTGGCCCGTGACCGGCTACGACGCGAACAGCGGCATGTCCCGGCGGGGGTGCCGTTCGGCGAGCACGTCCTGCAGCGGGTCGGACAGCGCGGCCAGCGATTCGGTGGCGGTGCGGGCGGTGGCGTCGCACACCGGGGCGAGGCGGATGGTGCAGGCGGCGACGGCGGCCGGATCGAGGGCGAGCAGGCGCTGTGCGGCGGTGGCCGCCCCGGTCATGGTGGTGTAGACGGTGACGGCGGCGATATCGGCGGGGGTGGCCTCGCACACCGTGCCGACCACGCCGAGCACGGTGGACAGATGAGGGCGGGCGCCGAGCGCGTGCCACTCGGCGTGCGGCCAGACCTGTTTGGCCAGCCGCAGCAGGCCGCGGCCCTGGGCGCGAGAGGCGGTGCGGGCGGCCGGGGACGGGGTGCGCGCGTCGGCCTCGAGTTCAGCGCGCCGCGGGTCGAGGGTGCCCGCGCAGACCGCGGCGGCCAGCGAGGCCGCCACCAGTCCCGAGGTGCGGATGCGGCGGCGCAGGAACAGTTCCACGCTGGGCACGTCGCGCAGCAGACCGGAGGCGATGGCCTCCTCGACTCCGCCGGAGTGCACGTGCCCGCCGATCGGCAGCCGGGAGTCGGCGAGGGTCAGCAGGGTGGCCAGGCTCATCGCCGCACGTCCGGGTGTCGCATGGGTCGATCCTAAGCGGCACCCGGAGCGGCGGTGACGACTAGGTGAGCAGGCAGGGCATCGCCGCCGAGATGCTCTGCAGCGCACAGGTGATGGAGTTGGACAGCCCGGCCGAGCCGGTCATCGGCACCAGCCCGGCGACCGGGGCGGCGCCGGTATCGGTGACGGGCACCAACTCGACCGGGGCGGCCATGGCCGGGGCGGCGCCGATGCCGGAGGCGATGGCGGCGACGGCAAAGGCTTTCAGTGCAACGTTTTTCATGAATTTCCCTTTCTCACACAGCATCCTCACAGGATGTGATCGCAGCGAGACTAACCCACGTTCCACAGGTGTGAACGGTGTTTGTTTCAAAATGCGCGACTTGACCTGAATATTAGTTGAGGTTGCAGACTGGGCGGGCAGAACGTCAACGAGGTAGAGGAGTCGCCGTGCACGCCATCCGTCTTCACGAGTTCGGGCCCGCCGAGAACCTGCGGTACGAGACCGTCGCGGACCCCGAGCCCGAGGCCGGGCAGGTCCGGATCGCCGTCCGCGCCGCGGGGGTGCATCTGCTGGACACCTCGATTCGGCAGGGCGTGGCGGGCGGCCCGCTGTCCTTGCCCGAGCTGCCCACCATTCCGGGCCGCGAGATCGCCGGGACCGTGGACCGGGTCGGGCCCGGCGTCGACGAAAGCTGGCTCGGGCGAGCGGTTGTCGCGCACATCGGGCAGGCGCCGGGCGGGTACGCCGAGCTCGTGGTCACCGAAGCCGAACGGCTGCACCCGATTCCGGACGGCCTCGACGCGGGTTCGGCGGTGGCCATGATCGGCACCGGCCGGACCACACTGGGCATTCTGAGTTTCGCGGAGGTGGGCCCGGAGACCATGGCCCTGGTTCCGGCCGCGGCGGGCGGCATCGGCACCCTGCTGGTGCAGTACCTGGTCTCGGCGGGCGCGACCGTCATCGGGCTCGCGGGCGGCCCGGTGAAGACCGACCAGGTGTACGAGAACGGCGCGGACCTCGCGTTGGACTACCTCGATCCGTCCTGGCCCGAGGCCGTGCGCGCCAAGTACGGGGACCGACCCGCGACCCTGCTGTTCGACGGGATCGGCGGCGAGATCGCGCGCACCGCGGTCGATCTGCTGGCAGACGGCGGCGTCCGCCTGGTGTTCGGCTGGTCCGGCGGGGAAGTGGAACTCGACGAGCAAGCCTTGGCCGCGCGTGGCATCACCTCGCAGGTCACGCTCGGTCCGCCCATGCTGCAGCGCGGGGGCGGCTTGCGCGCCTTGGAGACGCGCGCGCTGGCCGAGGCCGCGGCGGGCCGATTGCGTCCGGCGGTGCAGTCTTTCCCGCTCGCCGAGGCGGCGGCCGCGCACCACTCCCTGGAGACCCGCGCGACCACCGGCAAAGTGGTCCTAGTCCCCTGACCGCCGCCTGAGGCTGCGTTCCATGAACCGCTGCGCCGCCCCGCGACGCAGATCCGTCCAGGCCTGCACCGGGCCGGTCCACCAGGGCGAGATCTCGAGGGGCCGCGCGACCACGGCGTGACAGACCAGGTCGGCCGCCTCGTCGGCGGTCAGCCCGGGCACGCCCGAGAAGTCGGTGGGCGCGCTCATGCGGGTGTGCACCAGCGGCATGTACACCGAGGTGGTGGTGACGCCGTCGGCGGCGATCTCGGTGGCCACCGTCCGCAGCCAGATGTCGAACGCGCCCTTCGAGGCGCCATAGGCCGCCCAGCGTGGCGCGGGCGGCATGCGCAGACCCCAGGTGGAGATGTTCACGATGTGCCCGCGGCCGCGTTCGCGCATGCCGGGCAGCAGGGTCAGCAGCAGCCGCACCGGGCCCAGATAGTTGACGTCCATGGTGCGGGTGAAATCGTGGAAACGGTCGTAGGATTCGTCGATCGGGCGGCGGATCGAGCGGCCCGCGTTGTTGATCACCACATCCACCCGGCCGTGTTCGGCCAGCACCCGGCGGCCCAGTTCCTCGACGGCGTCGAATTCGGTGATGTCGGACTGGTAGACGTGGGCGATCCCGCCCGCGGCGGTGATCTCGGCGGCCACGTCCTCGAGGTCCTCGCGCGACCGCGCGACCAGCAGGACCGTCGCGCCCGCGGCGGCCAGCTTCCGGGCCGCCGCCTTGCCGATGCCGTGCGAGGCCCCGGTCACCAGGATCACGGCGCCCGACACCGCCTCGCGCAAGGCTTTCTCGCGCGGCCGGGAGGTCGGGTAGAAGATTCTGGTCGCCACGCGTTCGGCCAGCGGTCGGCCGTTCGGCCCGGCCGGCTGGTTCGGGGCGTCGTGCTCAGCCACGTTTCCGAGCCTAACCGCCGGACCGGTAGGTGATCGCGAATGAGTGGAAATACCCTGGCCGCACTGCGGATTCCTGCACCAGGATGAGGACGATATCCCGGGGGAAGGAAACCGATGACGACTACTCGCACGCCGGAGCGACCGACGCCGGAAGAGGTGACGTTCTGGGGCTGGTGCGCCCGCGCGGTGGTGCTGGTGGTGTTCGTGCCGCCGCGATTGCTGTGGGAGGGGATCACCCGCGTGCCGCGACTGATCGCGGCGGCGTTCCGGCTGTTCACCGACCATCTCGCGAAACCGCTCGCGATCCTGTTCCGGGACTGGGTGTTCCGGCCGCTGCGCAATTTCGTGCGTGATTACCTGTGGCATCTGCTGATCCAGCAGTTGTTGTTCGGCATGGTGCTGACGCCGATCGGCGCTTTCCTGCTGGCGTACTTCCTGCGCCCGATCCAGCGCGCCATCGAGGAATGGTTGTGGCGGCGGGTGCTGAAGCCCGGCATCCCGTGGGTGTTCCGCACGATCGTGAAACCCATCGCCGAGGCGATCGGCTGGACCGTGGCGAATCTCTGGAAATGGCTTGTCGCGGTGCCGCTGTCGACGCTGTGGCGGTATGTGCTGAGCCCCGGCGGCCGCTGGCTGATGACCGCCGTCATCGAGCCGCTGGTCGAATGGCTGATCGTGTGGCCGGCGAAGCAGCTGTGGCGCTGGCTGCTGCGGCCGATCGCCTACGCGGTCGTCGCGGTGATCGTGTTCGGCTGGCGGGTGGCCACCGCCGTCGTCGCGGTCACGGTGGTCGCCCCTTGCCGATGGCTGCATCGCACGGTGCTGCGACCGCTGTTCGCGGCCGTCGCCCGGGCCTGGCGGGCCCTCGCCGATCCGTTGCGCAGGCTGTATCAGCGCGTGATCATGCCCTGGCGCGCCCGGATCACCGAGGTGTGGACCGGCCTGTTCGGCTAGTGCGCGGAACCGGCTTTCACCGCAGCCTCTTTCACGGGCGTCCCGGCCTTGGCGAAGAACGCGACCGCCGCCATCGCGGCCAGCAGGACCGCGCCGGCGGTGGTCGCGACGTGCATGCCGGTCACGAACGACTCGCGCGCGGAATCGATCAGGGCGGTATCGCCCCCGGCCTCGGCGACGGTCTCCCCCAGCGTGGACCCGAAGTTCCCGCCGGACCGGAACACCAGCGCGGCCAGCGAACCCAGCAGCGCCAGGCCCAGACCGTTGCCGAGTTCGAAGCTGGTCTCGGAGATGCCGACCGCCGATCCGGCGCGTTCGGGCGGCACCGAGGACACCGCCACCTCCGACACCAGGGTGAAGGCGATGCCGAAGCCCGCGCCCGCGACCACGGATCCGGCCACGTACCAGCCGATTCCACCGTTCACGCCGACCCCGAGCAGCATGAGATTGCCGAGTGCGGCCATGCCCAGCGCGAGCACGAAGGTGGTCTTGGTGCCGAACACCCGACCGATCCGCGCGCCGCTCATCGAGAACACGAACACCACGACCGCGCCCGGAATCCCGAGCAGCGCCGCGGACAGCGGGTCGCGGCCGGTCACCGACTGCAGGTACACGCTGGTCAGGTAGCTCATCCCGGCCAAGGCGAGCATGCCGACCGTGCTGGAGCCGATGGCCACCGAGAACAGTCCGCGACGGAACAGGCTCAGATCGAGCAGCGGTTCCTCGAGGTGGCGCTGGCGGCGGACGAACGCGGTCAGCAGCAGTGCGCCGACGATGCCGATGCCCACCGCGGGCAGGTCGAAGCCCTCGGCCGCCAAGCGCTTGACGGCGTACACGATCGGCAGGATGCCGCCGATCGACAGCAGCACACTCACCCAGTCGAGGGGGCCGCGCGCGGCGGCGCGGTGCTCGGGGAGCAGCAGCGGCCCGAAGACCAGCAGCACCAACAGGACCGGAGCGTTGATGAGGAACACCGAGCCCCACCAGAAGTGGTGCAGCAGTACGCCGCCGATGATCGGCCCGACCGCCGAGCCGCCCGCGAAGAACGCCGTCCACACGCCGATCGCGGTGGCGCGGGAACGGTCCTCGGGGAACAGGGTGGAGATGAGCGCCAGCGAGGAGGGCAGCAGTGTCGCGCCGCCCAAGCCCATGAGCGCCCGCGCCGCGATGAGCACGCCCGCGCTGGGGGCGAAAGCGGCCAGCGCCGAGGCGATTCCGAAGACGGTGGCCCCGGCCAGCAGAATATTGCGTCGCCCGATGCGGTCGCCGAGATTGCCCATGGTGATGAGCAGGCCGGCGATCATGAAGCCGTAGATGTCGAGGATCCAGAGCTGTTGGGTCGCGGACGGATCCAGGCTCTGGGTCAGGGTGGGCATGGCCAGGTAGAGCACCGACATGTCCATCGACACCAGCAGCACCGGGAGCAGCAGGACGGCCAGGCCCGCCCAGGCACGGCGCGGCGTCTTCGCGCCGGGGCGCGCGAGGGTACTCGTCATGACCTATCCTTCGGGCTGCTCGGGGCCCACCGGGCCCTGTCCATGGAACGCGCCCGGGCGTACAACGTACGCTCGAGCGCGGGTACAGTGTACGCACACCCCGCGCCGGAAGGGAACAATTCGTCCGATGACCGAGGCCAAGCTCACCCGGGCCGCCATCGTCGACACCGCCATCGCCCTCGCCGACGAGTCCGGACTCGACGCGCTGTCCATGCGCCGCATCGCCGAGCGGATGAACGCCGGGGCCATGTCGCTCTACCGGCACGTCCCCAACAAGGACACCCTGCTCGCCGCCATGACCGATGAGGTCTCGCGCCGCAATCCCTATCCCCCGGCCGAGGGGCGGGACTGGACCTGGCGCGACCGCGTGCGCATCGCCGCCGAGGTGGATTGGCGGCTCTACCAGGAGCATCCGTGGGTGCTGTTCACCTTCGCGGTGCCGCGCTACAACTTCGGCGAGCACAGCCTGATCGTGCTGAGCTGGCTGGTCGAGGGCTTCGCCGAACTCGGCGTGGACGCCCGCGAGGCGACGCGGATGTCGCTGTCGGTGTGGAGCTATATCGCGGGCGTGGCATTGCAGGAGGTCAGCGCCCGGATGCTGCGCGGCCGCGACAGTGACGGGGAAGACCGGTCAGGTCTGACCGCGCTGCTCGACGGCGATCCACACTGGCCGGTGCCGCCCGCCCTGGCCGGACTCGAGGGCACCCGCGACACCGCCCTGCTGAACCCGGAGCATCTGCTCGACACCGGCCTCACCGCGCTCTGCGACGGCTTCGCGGCCCGCACCGCGCTCTGATCCGCCCCGAAAACCGTTCGGTATCGGGCTGGTTCAACCGCCACCGCAAGTACATTCCGGTCGGTACTCTTTGAGGCGTGCGAAAGGTGGGTGATCCGCACGGGTTCCGGACGCCGAGTCCCGGAACAGCGCGGTCACCGACGCGTCGATGAACTCCCAGCGGTCACGCCGGAGCTGGGTCTCACTACCAACGATTCTCCTTTTCCGAGGTGAATGATGGCCAGGAAGTTCGAAGGACATATCGCGCTCGATATTCGTGATTCGGTCGCCGACTGGGGACCGTACGCGGAACCGACCGCCCCGCCGGGCGCGCCCAATGTGCTGTACCTGGTGTGGGACGACATCGGCATCGCCACCTGGGACTGCTACGGCGGCCTGGTCGACATGCCGAACATGAAACGGATCGCCGACAGTGGCGTGCAATTCACGCAATTCCACACCACCGCACTGTGTTCACCCACCCGCGCCTCCCTGCTGACCGGGCGAAACGCGTCGTCGGTCGGCATGGCGACCATCGAGGAGTTCAGTGACGGATTCCCGAGCCTGTCGGGACGCATCCCCGCCGACACCGCCCTGTGCTCGGAGGTGCTCGGCGAACGCGGGTGGAACACCTACGCCGTCGGCAAATGGCATATGACGCCGTTGGAGGAGGAGAATCTCGCGGCCTCGAAGCGGCACTGGCCGCTGGGGCGCGGATTCGAACGGTTCTACGGTTTCCTGGGCGGCGAGGCCGACCAGTGGTATCCGAATCTCGTGTACGACAACCACCCGATCGCGCAGCCGTATTCGCCGGAGGACGGGTATCACCTGTCGAAGGATCTGGCCGAAAAGTCGATCGAGTTCATTCGCGACGCCAAGGTGATCGCCCCCGACAAGCCGTGGTTCATGTACCTGTGCCCGGGCTGCGGGCACGCCCCGCACCATGTCGCTCAGGAGTGGGCCGATCAATACCGCGGCAAGTTCGACATGGGCTACGAGAAGTACCGCGAGATCGTGCTCGACAACCAGAAGCGCATGGGCCTGATTCCGGAGAACACCGAGCTGTCGCCCATGAACCCGTACAGCGATGTCACCAGCGCCGACGGCAAGCCGTGGCCGGCACAGGACACGGTGCGCGCCTGGGATTCGCTGTCGGAGAACGAGAAACGGCTCTTCGCCCGACAGGCGGAGGTGTTCGCCGGATTCCTCTCCTACACCGACGCCCAGATCGGGCGGGTGCTGGACTACCTCGAGGAGACCGGCCAGCTGGACAACACCATCATCGTGGCCTTCTCCGACAACGGAGCCAGCGGCGAGGGCGGCCCGAACGGTTCGGTCAACGAGATGAAGTTCTTCAACGGCTACATCGACACGATCGAGGACAGCTTGGTCAAGCTCGACGAGCTGGGTCTGCCGACCACCTACAACCACTACAGCATCGGGTGGGCGATGGCCTTCAACACCCCGTACAAGCTGTACAAGCGGTACGCCTCACACGAGGGCGGCATCGCCGATCCCTGCCTGATGGCCTGGCCGGCGGGCATCCCGGCCCGCGGCGAGATCCGCCATCAGTACCTCAATGTCTGCGACGTCACCCCCACCGTCTACGAGCTGCTGGGCATCACGCCGCCGGACACGGTGAAGAACGTGCCGCAGCGTCCCGTCGAGGGAGTCAGTTTCCGGGCCCTGTTCGCCGACGCCGACGCCGATGTCGGCAAGCACACCCAGTTCTATTCGATGCTGGGCACGCGCGGCATCTGGCATCGCGGCTGGTTCGCCGACACCGTGCACGCGGCCTGCCCGTCCGGCTGGGGACACTTCGATCAAGACCGCTGGGAGCTGTTCCATATCGATCAGGACCGCAGCCAGATGCACGACCTGGCCGCGGAGCATCCCGAGAAGCTGGAGGAATTGAAGGCGCTGTGGTTCTCCGAGGCGGAGAAGTACAACGGGATGCCGCTCAATGATCTCGATATCGTCTCCGCGCTGGTGCGCTATCGGCCGACGTACGCCAGGGGCCTGGACCGTGCCGTCTACTACCCGGACAGCGCGGAGGTCGGACCGGGCGCGGCGCTCGAGATTCTGGGCCGTTCGTTCGCGCTGCTGGCCGAGACGACGATCGTCAGCCCGGACGCGGAGGGCGTGCTGTTCGCCCACGGCGGGCGGCTCGGCGGGCACGCCCTGTTCGTCCAGGACGGTCACCTCTGCTACGTCTACAACTTCCTCGGCGAGGAGGAGCAGGCCATCGTCTCCGATTGCCGGGTGCCGCTCGGCGATCACATCCTCGGGGTGCGCTACGAACGGCACGGCACCCGGCCCGACCACTACACGCCCACGGGTGAGGCCGTCCTCTACATCGACGAGAACCCGGTGGGCTCACTCGATGACATGCGGATCCAGCCGACCGTGTTCTCCGGGGTCGGGGAGGGCGTCCGGGTCGGCCGGGACACCGGCCAGTCCGTGTCGGGCCGGTACCACTCGCCGTTCCCGTTCACCGGCGGAACCATGCACCAGGTCATCGAGGACGTGAGCGGGAAGCCGTACATGGATCTGGAAATGGCTGCGGCCGCCGCGTTCTCGCGCGACTGAGCCGCGCGCTCGGGGCGGCGGTGTTCCCGTCGGAACTTTCCGCTGGTCGCCGCCCCGAGCGCAGCCATGGTGGCACGCTGTGCACGATTGCCGATCGTGCACGGTCACGCGGTGTGCGAATACGCAGGGGCGGCAAGGAGTTACGAGCCCCGGTCAGCGCTCGATATCGCCGTCGAGGTACACCCACTTCCCCTCATCCCGGCGAAATCGGCTGTTCTCGTGCAGTTCCCCCGCCGCCCCGTGCACGCGGTAGTGCGCCCGGAATTCCACGGTCCCCTCGGTGTGGAACGGTCCCCCACCGGTCGCGCCGAGGATCTCGAGCCGATCCCAGCGCATGCCCGGATCGAAATCGACCTCGGCGGGCCGGGTTTCGGGGTCCCAGCTGCGCAGCAGGTACGCCTCGTCCTCGACCGCGAAGGCACTGAATCGCGACCGCATCAGTTGCTCGGCGGTGGTGGCGGCCCGTTCGCCGCGGTGCAGCCGGCCGCAGCAGTCGGCATAGGCGGCGGGCAGGCCGCACGGGCAGGCCTCGGGCGCGGGACGGTTCTCGCGGCGCTTCGACATGGGCTCAAGCGTAGAAGCTCCGTCCTTCGGCCCCGCCGGACACCGACCACACCTCCACGATCTGCCCGTTCTCGGCGCGCAGGATGTCGGTGCCGCTGAGTTCGCGCACGATCGTCCCGTCCGGTGCGGTGATCCGGGCGCCGTAGGGGCGGGCGATGATTCCGGTTCGGGTGTCGTCCATTTCGACGACCGGGATGCCCTGCGTGGAGAACTCCAGGCCCGGCCGCTCGGCCCGGAAGGTGTCGATGGCGGCGGTGAAGGCCGCGCGGTCCTGCACGCTGTCGTAGGCGTCCGCGCCCGGCTGGGCGTAGCGCAGGGTGAACGCGGGGGCCATGATCTCGTCGGCCAACGCGAGGTCGCCGTTCCACATCTGGGTCCAGCGGTCGAACAGGTCGATGGCGTAGTCGCGCATATCCACTCCAATAGTCTCATTGATACCGTATGACTGGTATCAAGGTATAGTCTCAGCGATACGGTGTCAAACGAGAGGGGATTCGGAATGGCCGAGCTAGGCCCGCAGGACCACATCGTGCTGGGACTCATCGCCCGCCACGGACCGCTGACCCCCTACGACATCAAGGCGCGTCTGGAGGAGAGCGTCGACAAGTTCTGGCCCATCCCCCACGCGCAGCTCTACCGCGTCCCCCCGCGCCTGGCCGATCAGGGCCTGCTCCGTGAGGAGGCCGAGGAGTCCGGCCGCCGCCGGCGCATCTTTCACCTCACCGACGCCGGGCGCGCCGAATTGACCCGCTGGCTGGGCGATCCCACCTCACCCCAGCCCGAGACCCGCGACCCCGCCCAGCTGAAACTGTTCTTCGCCGACCTGGGCGAGCCCGGCGACGTGGTGGCCCTGGCCCGCAATCAGGTTGCCGAGCACCGGCATTGGCTGGACATGTACCGCGCGCTCTACGACGAGATCGACGCCACCGACAGCGTCCGCGCCACCTCGCGGGCCCGCATCCTGCGCCTGGGCATCATGCACGAGCAGGCGTACGTGGACTATTGGAAGGAATTGGCCGCGAACCCCGATCCGCGGCCGTGACCGGTCAGTCGTCGTCGCCGACCACGACCGCGTACGCGAACCCGTCCCACCCCTTGCCGCCGACGGTCTGCACCACGGTCCCGTCCAATCGCGGCTCGGCGGCGATGAATTCGATGACCTCCCGGCTGGCTCGCACCGCCGCGTCCGCCGAATCCGCGTCCGCGATCGCGCCGTTGCGCACCACATTGTCGACGACGATCACCGATCCGGGCCGGGTCAGCGTCAACGCCCACCGCACATAGTTGGTGTTGTTGACCTTGTCGGCATCGATGAACACCAGATCGAACGGCTCGGGCCGCTCGGCCTCGAGCTCGGGCAGCGAGTCCAGCGCCGCGCCGACCCGAATCTCCACCCGATCCCCCACCCCGGCCCGATCCAGGTTCTCACGCGCGACTTCCGCGTGCAGCGGCTCGAATTCGAGCGTCACCACCCGCCCGGACTTCCCCACGGCCCGCGCCAGCCACGTGGTGCTGTACCCGCCGAGCGTCCCGATCTCGAGCACCCGCCGCGCCCGCACCGACTTCCCGAGCAGATACAGGAACTTCCCCTGCGGCGGCGACACGTCGATGGCGGGCAACCCCGCCTCCGCATTGGCCCGCAACGTCCCCGAATCCTCGTCCCCCACCAGGGTTTCGACGAGGTAGCGATCAACATCGGCCCAGTCGGCAGTCGTCATACCTCGCAGTCTGCCAGGGGTTCCCTCGGCGCTCCAGCATTGTGATCATGCCGAGGGATTCCGGTCCTCAGAACAGGAAGTAGCGCTGGGCCATCGGGAGTTCGGTGGCGGGTTGCTCGCTCCAGACCTCGCCGTCGATGCGGACGGTGAAGGTGTCGGGATCGACCTCGATGCGGGGCATGGCCTCGTTGTTGGGGAGGTCGGCCTTGGTGCGGCGGCGGACATTGGCCACCGGGACCAGTTTCCGGTTGACGCGCAGGCGGTCGGCCAGGCCGTCCTCGATGGCCTGTTCGGAGACGAAGTGCAGGGAGGTCGAGGCCGTCACGCTCGGGGCGGCGCCGAACATGGGGCGCGGGAGGACCGGTTGCGGGGTCGGGATGGAGGCGTTGGCGTCGCCCATGGCGGCCCAGGCGATCGCGCCGCCCTTGATGACGGCGTGCGGGCGGACACCGAAGAAGGCGGGCTCCCACAGCACCAGGTCGGCCAGTTTGCCGACCTCGACCGAACCGATCTCGGCGTCCAGGCCGTGCGTGACCGCCGGGCAGATGGTGTATTTCGCGACGTAGCGCCGCACGCGGTTGTTGTCGGCCGCGCCGTCGCCGGGCAGGGCGCCGCGGCGGCGCTTCATGACATGCGCCGTCTGCCAGGTGCGCATGACGACCTCGCCGATGCGGCCCATGGCCTGGGCGTCCGAGCCGATCATGGAGATCGCGCCCAGGTCGTGCAGAAGGTCCTCGGCGGCGATCGTGGAGGGGCGGATGCGGGACTCCGCGAACGCCAGGTCCTCGGGGATGGACGGGCTCAGGTGGTGGCACACCATGAGCATGTCCAGGTGCTCGTCGAGGGTGTTGATGGTGTGCGGCCGGGTCGGGTTGGTGGAACTGGGCAGCACGTTGAGATGCGAAGCGACGGTGATGATGTCGGGCGCGTGGCCGCCGCCCGCGCCCTCGGTGTGATACGAGTGGATGGCCCGGCCGCGGATCGCCGCCAGGGTGTCCTCCACGAATCCCGCCTCGTTCAAGGTGTCCGAGTGCAAGGCCACCTGCACGCCGGAGGCATCCGCGACGGTGAGGCAGCGGTCGATGGCGGCCGGGGTGGTGCCCCAGTCCTCGTGCAGTTTGAAACCGCCCGCGCCGCCACGCAATTGCTCCCACAGCGCGTCCTCACGCACCGTGTTGCCCTTGCCGAGCAGCAGGATGTTCACCGGCCAGGAGTCGGTGGACTCCAGCATGCGGGCCAGATGCCAGGCGCCGGGGGTGACGGTGGTGGCCTTGGAGCCCTCCGCCGGGCCGGTGCCGCCGCCGACCAGGGTGGTGATGCCGCCCGCCATGGCCTCGTCGAGGATCTGCGGGCAGATGAAATGCACGTGGCAGTCGATGGCGCCCGCGGTGACGATGCGGCCATTGCCGGCAATGATCTCGGTCGACGGACCGACCACCAGGTCCGGGTGCACGCCGCTCATGGTGTCCGGGTTCCCGGCCTTGCCGATGGCGACGATGCGGCCGTCACGAATACCGATGTCGGCCTTGATGATTCCCCAGTAGTCGACGATCACCACGCCGGTGATGACGGTGTCCGGGGTGCCCTCGGCGCGGGTGGCGCGCGCCTGGCCCATGGATTCGCGCAGCACCTTGCCGCCACCGAACACGGCCTCGTCACCGGCGAGTCCGGGTCCGCCGCTGCGGTCCTCGGTGATCTCGATGAGCAGGTCGGTGTCGGCGAGCCGGATGCGGTCGCCGACGGTGGGCCCGAACAGTTCGGCGTATCGGGCGCGAGAGAGTTCGGCCATCAGATATCCAGCTTTCCGGGAGGGGTGAGGCTGATTCCGTGCACTTCGCGGTCGCCGCCGAGCGGGACCAGCGAAACCCGCTGCCCCAGACCGGGTTCGAACCGCACCGCGGTACCGGCCGGAATGTCGAGACGGTGGCCGTGCGCGGAGTCGCGGTCGAACTCGAGCGCGGAGTTGGCCTGCGGGAAATGCACGTGCGAGCCGACCTGCACCGGCCGGTCACCGGTGTTCACGACATCGAGTTCGATGCGATCCGCGCCGGCATTGAGCTCGATCGTGCCCTCGGCACAGAGGTATTCACCAGGAATCATCGCGCGTCATCCGATCGGGTGGTGGACGGTGACGAGCTTCGTGCCGTCGGGAAAGGTGGCCTCGACCTGCACGTCGTGGATCATCTCGGGAATCCCGTCCATGACGTCGTCGCGGGTCAGCACGGTGCGCCCGGAGGCCATCAACTCGGCTACCGTGCGCCCGTCCCGCGCTCCTTCGAGCACGTGATCGGTGATGATCGCGATCGCCTCGGGATGATTGAGTTTCAACCCGCGCGCCTGCCGCCGCCGCGCCAACTCGGCCGCGTAACTCAACAGCAGGCGTTCCTGCTCGTGCGGCGTCAGTCGCATGCGGGCTCCTCGGCAATCACGGGGACGGATCGTCGGTCATTCTGGCACGACCCGCGTTACCAGCATGTTTCGGAGATATACGATTGTCCGTCCCCGCGTCCGGACCCCCGAATCCGGCTGTGCCCGACTCAGTTCTGCGGGCTGAGGTTCTGCAACCGCACCTGCCCGCGAGCCACCGTCCGCTCCTGCTCATCGGTGATGACGACCTGCCACAACTGCTGCGAGCGCCCCCGATGGATCGGCGTCGCCACCCCGCTCAACTTCCCCTCGCGCACGGCCCGCAGAAAGTCGGTGTTGTTGTTGACGCCGACCACGGTGCCGCGGTCACCCAGCCACGCCCCGCCTGCCACACTCGCCAGCGTCTCGATCACCGTGCAGTACACGCCGCCGTTGACGATCCCGGCAGGCTGATACAGCTGCGGTGTCACCACCCACTCCGCCGCCACCCCGTCCCCGCTCAGCTCGGTGAACTTCAACCCGATGAGATCGGTGAACGTCCCCTCACTGAGCTTGTTCATCAGCTCGGGCGTCACGTCAGCCAGCGATTTGATCGAAGAGAAGTCGTCGCTCATATGCACACATTTGCACATCCACGCGACCCGCCCGCTACCGGGGACCCCGGCAGCCGCGGCCGATCACGATCTGCGCGAGATGATCATGATGTATTCGCAGGGAGCGTTCGTCCGATTCGCGAAGCCGTGATCCGCGTCGGCCTGAAAGAAAATGGAATCGCCCGTGTTCAGCGTTTCGGTGATCCCGCCGATCGCGACGGTGAGGGTGCCGTCGAGCACCACGAGTTGCTTCTCCGAACCCCGCGGATACGCGGGCAGCAGCCCGGTGGAAACCTGCGCGGGGAGATAGTGGACGACCATCTCGCCGCCTCCCGCACCCGGGGCCGCCGACACCATGTGCCGCTCGAATCCGGTTTCCGGGTCACGGAAAACGGGCCGATCGTTCTTGCGCATGACAACGGCCACCCCGGACGCGGCAGCGGCCGCCCCACCGATCAGCTCGGAGAGCGACGCGTCGAGCGCGTGAGCGATCTTGGACGCGACGCCGATCGTCGGACTCTTCTCCCCGCGTTCGACTTTCGACAGCATCGCCCGGCTGACCGAGGACTGCGTGGACAACTGCTCCAACGTCAGACCCGCCTCCTCGCGGCGTCGCCGCACATTCGCGCCGAACGCCCCGGCCAGGTCGTCACCGTGCCGTGGTTCGTCCGCGTTTCCGTCTTGCTCGATCACCGCGCTCCTCGATCGCTGGATGCCTCGTTGCCCACAGTGTAGATTTCTTCCAAAGAAGATTTTGTCTCCCATCGGAGACATGCGCTCAACCCGACGGAGATTCCATGCGTTTGATCTCGAGTGGCCGCCACCATGCCGCCTTCGAATTCGGTGACCTGCAAGTGATCTCATTGCGAGACGGCTACATCGACATGCCGCCGACCCGGCTCCGCGACGAGGACGGGCGCCCCCTCCCCCAGCTGCCGACCGCCGTACCCCTGGTCGGCGACAACCTGCGGCTGTCGGTCAACGCCTTCTTCGTCACCGACGGCACCCGCTCGATCCTCATCGACACCGGCGCCTCCAACGCCTGGCACGACCCCACCATGGGATTGATCTACGACGCGCTCGAAGAAGCGGAAATCGACCGCACACAGATCACCGACGTCGCCATCACCCACCGGCACGAGGACCACGTGAGCGGCCTGATCACCCCGGACGGTTCGGAAGCGTTCATCGAACTCGAGCGCATCTGGATCGGAGCGGGCGACACCTCGGTGTTCACCGGCCGACTCGAGCCGCTCCGCGACCGGGTCGTACCCGTGCCCGACAAGGTCGCGATCAACAACTGGACCACCGCGATCCCCACCCCGGGCCACACCCCCGGCCACACCATCTACGACATCACCAGCGGCGCCGCCCATCTACTCATCTGGGGCGACACCGTGCACGTTCCCACACTCCAATTCGAGCAGCCGACCGTGTCCTGGGAGCTCGACGGCAACCTATCCCAGGCTCGCGCCGCCCGAGTAGCGCTCCTCGAACGCTTGACCCGCCCAAACCATTTCGTCGCCGGCGCCCACCTCGACTCCCCCGGCATCGCTCGCGTATCCCCCTCCGGCAACGGCTATGCGCTGGAATACCTCGCCCCACCGATCGGCTGATCGGACGGCCCGACGAAGACCTCGAAGGCGGGGCCGTTGCGATCGAGGGCGCGACAATAGGCGCTTGCTAGTTAGGTAAGCCTGACCTATACTCGGTTTCGGCGTCAGGATCGTGGGAGGCCCCGAGGGCTGCGGTGGCCCCCGATCCGCTGCCGGTGGTGGGTTCTGTCGAGAGTGATCGGTCGACAGAGCCCACCACCTCCGTATTCGGGCGGGTCGGTCAGTCGGTCATGCCCCACAGCATGCGGATCCAGCCTGGGTAGCGGGCGCTTTCGACGTCGTAGAGCTGCATGTCCAAGGGGGTTTCGCCGCGGGGGGTGCGGAGGCGGATGAGTCGTTCGCCGGGGTGGTCCAGGTCTTGGGCTCGCGACCACAGGCGGCGGAATTCGGGGTTTCGGCCCAGGGCGCGCAGGAAGTCGCCGGACCAGTCGGGGACGTCGAAGGCGGCGATGCGGGCGCGCAGCACCGATACCGAGGCGTGGGCGGCGGTTTCGCGGTCGAGCAGGGCGGTCGCGGCGCGCGGGTCGTCGAGGAGCCAGATGAGCCAATTGCCGCCCTCGGTCAGGCCGGGGAAGGCGCGGCGCGCGGCGTCGTTCAATGCCAGGACGTGCCAGCGGGAATCGAAGTAGCCCGCGGGATCAGGGGCGAGTCGCTCGAGTCGGCGCAGCCGGTCCGGGGTGATGGCCGCGCGCAGTTCAGCGAGGTCGGGTGCGGCGGGGTCGGGCAGTCCGGCCAGGTCGTACAAGTAACGCCGAGAGCGGTGCGAGACCGGCTGGACCCGGTCGAGGCAGCCGCACAGGGCTTCGACGACGGCCTGGGTGGGGCGACCGCGGCGGCCGAGTTCCAGGTGGGTGATGTAGCTGGCGCTGACACCGGCCGCCATGCCCAGGCGTTCGCGTGACACCCGGCGCTCGTCGCGCAACCGCCGCAGTACCGCGCCGAAGCTCGGCGGTTGCACGGCCGCGGCGTCGATATCCGATGTCAGGCGGCCCGGCTCGCGCACAACCGGTGTATCCGCGATCGAAATCGTCGCTACGCCTTGCATGTTCGTCATGCGTCTCCCGCTCCTTTCCGCTATGGCTGTGACCCCGAACACCAATCAAGTTAGGTGTACGACCGAGTACCAAGGGTGCTGTCCGTGCCAGCCAATCGACTCACAGCGACCACTCGGTTTGGAATGCGGGCCGAGTGGGGAACCGGATTGGCGCGCAGACACTCTGAGTCGACTGCTGTGCACTCACGGTCATGGGCTTCGACTCCGGCGCGTCCTATGGTCGATTCGGGTGGGCGACGCAGTGAGCCGCCTCGCCACCCGGTTTCACAACGCGGCCGGCCGTCGACGACGACCCGCCTGCACGGTGATCGTGCGGCCGGCCGCGAGAAAACCATCCGTGGAACGCGTCCCATGCCACGGGCATCGACGCCCGCACTCTGGCGGTCCAGGATTCACCCGCACATCGACACCAGTTGTCGCACACCGCTCTCCGGGCGTAAGCCCCGCGCGATTCCCAGCGCCCCGCGGGTGTGGACCGTTCGGCACATCCGTCGCCCGCACCGCCGGAGTCGACATTCTCGCCCGCCCGGAAACCTCGATCGGAGAACCCGCATGACATCCGACCGCCGCCCGGACCAGGTCCGGCCGCTGGGCGCCGAGGGCGCTCTGGAGCTGATCGAATTCCTCACCGGCACCGCGAAAGCGGCGCGGATCACCCGGGACGCCGGCCCGCGCTGACAGTGCGGCTCGAACGAGTCGCCGACGCTCTGGAACCAGACGATTCGCCCGCCGCTGTCGGAGAACGGCGGCACCACCGGAATCGGCCATGGGGAAACAGCTCTCGCGGCGGCGCTCACCGCGCTGGATCCGGCCCATGTGCGCGTCATCGTGCGCCTCGACCCCGGTCGGCTCCTGGACTTCGCGCAATCCTCACAGCGCTTCCCCGGCGTCGGTGAGGTCGTGCTCTGAGTGCCTCGCGGGCGCCCATCGGTGCCGAGCATCGCGAATATGCTTGTCGCACATCGTCGGCCCTGAGTGCCGCGAATCTTGCCTGCCGTGCACCGATAACGCTCCGACCGGCCGGGGTCGTGAACCGGCAACCGACACGTATGGTGGCGCTCGCAAATTTGCTGTGGGCGCACGATTGTCGCCTCTGCGTGCCGTGCGAATGGCACGCAGAGGCGAGTCAGGGTGACGAAATCACAGGTCACTTGTCCGACCAGTTCTATTCGCCCGACTTTTCAGTACTGCACTCCTCGTAATGGCCGCTCCGCGCATGCGGGGAGTTGGCCTGGAACTTTCTAAAATCAGGCCGTTCGTAATGTTCAGCACGAAGCTGGAACTCGAGTGCGGGCGAGTTCCGAGGGGAGTTGAGATGGCTGTCCTTTTGGATGCGGAGTCGTGCCCGGTCGAGAATCGGCACGGCCTCGTCACCGACCTCGCCAAGTCGGTGGCCCTGCAGGTGGACGCGGAATTGCTGGATCCACCGGAACGCATAGTCACCCGCCACGAGAAGTGGCGGCTCGGGGTGGCAACCCTGCACCGGATCCAGATCTCGGCAGTCCGGGTCCGCCGGACGCCCGCGCAGGTGCTGCGAACACCCTCGTCCGCGGTCGCGGTGGTCTTGCAGAAGCAGGCGGTCCGGCATCACTACCAGAACGGGCGGCACACCGTCACCTCGCCGGGCGAATGCGCCCTCTGGGATTTCGCCACACCCTTCGAAGTCGGCTGGGACGGGCTGGGCGAATCCTGGTGCATCGCCGTGCCGCGCGATCGGCTGGGAGTGTCGGGCGAGACCCTCGCGGCCGCCACCGGCCGGCTGCGGCACAGCCCGCTGCACGACATGATCGCCGGGCAGATCACCGAACTCATCGAGGGCGCCGAGGCGCTCGAACGCGATCCGGCCGCGGTCATGGTGGGCCAGTGCTGCGTCGAGATGGTGCGGGCGCTGCTGCTGTCCGCCTCCGGACCCGCGACCGGTGACGAGACCCCCGCCCACCAGCAGGCCGTGGTCCGCGAGGTGCAGAACTACGTGCGCCGCCACCTCAACGACCCCGACCTGAAGGTCGAGCAGATCGCCGCGGCCCACAACATGTCCGCCCGCTACCTCTACCGGCTGTGCGCGAACGCCGGAATTCGCCTGGAGCAGTGGATCATCGGCGAACGGCTCGCGGCCGCACGCGCCCTGCTGGTGGATCCGGCCCACGGCGGGCGCACCATCAGCGCCATCGCGCACACCGTCGGTTTCCGGGACGCCACGCATTTCACCCGCCGGTTCCGGGCCGCGTACGGCATGACCCCGCGGGACTGGCGCTACGCCGCGGCGACCGCCTGAGCGTCAGCTCGCGGACCCGCCGACACCCCGCGCCTCGGCCCGCCATTCGCTCGGGCCGACGCCGTAGGCGGCGCGGAAGCGGCGGGTGAAGTGGCTCGCGTCGCGAAATCCCGCGGCTCGCGCGATCCAGCCGATGGTGCGCTCCGTGTGCCGGGGATCGGCGAGCATGCGACGCGTCAGCTCCAAACGTTCACCGATGATCCACTGCTGCATCGAGACTCCCTGCTCCGACCACAGCCGATACATCCGGCGCACCGAGATGTGGTGCGCGGCGGCGACTTCCGCCGCGGTCAGGTCGCGACGGCGCAGATTCAGGCGCAGGTAGGTCTCCATCTGGCGCAGCAGCAGCGGGGCGGGCAGCCCGGCCCCCTCCACCGGTTCGGCTCCGGCCGCCGAGAGCACCAGTGCGCGCACCATATCCACCCCGGCCCGGCCCAGATCGGCAGCGCCCGGGTCGTTCTCGATGGTGTCCGCGCGGGTCATGAGGTCGACGATGAACGACGAGACCAGCGGGCACAACGGGCTGCGGCGCAGACCCAGCGCCGCGGTGCGCACGACGTCGCCCGGTAGTTCCAGCTCGTCCACCGACATGCGCAGGCTCACGCTGATCGACGCGCCGCGCATCACCGACACGAACGGGTTGTCGTGGTCGATGGCTCCGCAGTCCCCCGGCGCGAGCACCTCCTGAATGCCGAAATGTTCGTGGATGCGGGTGCCGCCGATCTGCCGCGTCACCGAGAACAGGCCCGCGGGAGTGGTCCGGACATGCTTGGGGGTCCGGAGCACGTCGACCCCTGTGGTCTCGGCCCGCAATACTTCCACCGGCCCGAACAGCCAGGCTTCCAAACGGCCGTGGGCCCCACCGCGATCGGCGAAGCGGACATCGGCGGCGGCCACGGTCTCGGAGGCGACGGCGGCCAGAGCGTCCGCGCGCTCGTGCCGGGCCAATGCCGCGGTATCGAACACGACCGCCATCCACGCCTCCACCAGTTCGATCCGACGCGGTGCGGGCACCCCTCGGGATGCCCGCACCGCGGTCGGAACAGTAGCAGCAGCAAGTGGGCAGCACACCATTGTGCAGATAGCCCGCGAGTCCACGGCCCCGGCGCATGAATTGCACCGTCAATGCATCAAGATTGTTTGCCGCACAGTCTACTTGCGAGACCCGGACGGGCGCGACACAGCACCGAATCGACGGCTACAGCAAACCGGTGGCGTGGCGATTGGACCGACGGGTCTACCTGACGCAGGCGCGGCGCACCGGTAGACCGCGGTCCTCGAAGGCGGCCAGCATGGCCTGGCCGCGACGCGCGCCCTCGGAGGAGGACGTATTGGCCAGGGCCGGAACGTAGGTCGCCGCACCCACCACCGATTCCGCGACCAGCCCCCAGAAGCGCCGCACGCCCAGACCGGAGCAGTGCGTCATCGCCTCCTGGATGAGAGTCAGCGCGGGCAGGCAGCGGTGCGCGAGCCAGACGTAGAGCGCCGGCTCGCACGGCAGCGCCACCACACCGTCCTGACCGGCGAGCGGATCGCCGTCCAGCACGCGAATGGTGGTGTCGGACAGCCCGGCCCAGTCGATGCCGCCGTCGTTGTCGGTGTGGATCCACAGGTTCTCCAAGCCCGGATCCCACGCGCGGCCCTCCGACACGACCATGGCCATCACCCGGCCCACCACCGCGTGGATCAGCGCGGTGGCCACCACCTCGGCGGCGATGTCGGCATTGCTCATCTCCGCGGCGTGGCGCCGGTACATCAGCTCGATGCGGCCCTCACGGATGCCGGCGGCGAGTCGCCACCATCTGCGTTTGCCCTGGTCGACCATGGCGGCGACGGCGTAGACACGCGGGTGGTCGGGTTGCAGGGCGCGCAGGCGGTGACAGGCCGTCCCGAAGGCGAGCCTGGAATCGCGCGGCGGGCACACGGTTACGGGTTCGAGCATCGAACCTCCTCATTCATCGACTATTCGGCCAATGTGGGGACCAAAGGCGTGGAGCATGGACAACGCGTACGAGAAGATAGGTTAGGCTTACCAGACTTATCGACCATAGAACGTGTCAGGAGTAGTTCGTCACCGTGCCCGCCGTAGTCACCACCAGACGGCGACGTCTGTCCGGACTTCTCGTTCTCGCCGTGCTCCTGCTCGGCGCACTGGCCGCCAGCATCGCCCTGGGTACCCGCAATCTGGGTCTCGGAACCGTCTACGACGCGCTCACCTGCCCTGGCGGACTCCCGCTTTCGTGCCCGGCCACCGACACCGCCGCCCAAATCGTGCGCGAATTGCGGCTCCCCCGAACCGGACTGGCCCTGATCACCGGGCTGGCGCTCGGCATGGCCGGGGCGCTCATCCAGGGCTACACCCGAAACCCCCTGGCAGACGCCGGACTACTCGGCATCAACGCGGGCGCGGCGTTCCTCGCGGCGCTGAGCATCCACCTGCTCGCGCTCACCAGCCCGGCGCAGTACATCTGGTTCGCGTTCGCGGGCGCACTGCTCGCGGGCGCGGTCGTCTTCGGCATCTCAGCCCTCGGCGGCGGTAAGGCGAGCCCGCTGAGCCTGGTCCTCGCGGGCGCGGCCGTGACCGCGTTCCTGCAGGCCATGACCAATATCGTTGTCCTCCTGGACGGGACGGCCCTCAACACCTACCGCTACTGGGTGGTCGGCGACGTGGCCGGGCACGACGCCACCACCTTCCGGCAGGTCCTGCCGTTCCTCGCGGTCGGCGTCATCCTGGCCCTGACCTGCGCCCCGACCCTGAACCTGCTCGGCCTCGGCGACGACGTGGCCCGTGGCCTCGGCGTCGACATCACCCGCAGCCGCGCCCTCGGCCTGGCGGCGGTCGTCCTGCTCGCGGGCGCGGCCACCGCCGCCGTCGGCCCCATCGCCTTTCTCGGCTTGATCGTCCCCCACCTGGCCCGGGCGTTCACCGGCCCCGACTACCGCTGGCTGCTCCCCTACTCGGCGTTGCTCGGCGCGATCGTCCTGCTCCTGGCCGACACCGCGGGCCGATTGATCGCCCGCCCCGGTGAACTCCAAGCGGGTGTCACGCTCGCAGCCCTCGGCGCACCCTTCTTCCTCCTGCTCGTCCGCCGCCGAAAGCTGGTGAGCCTGTGACACTCCCGACACCTCCCAACACCGCCCCCGACGCTGTGAGCTCGGGCGACTCACCGGCAAACCCTTCGACGGGCATGCTGCGAGCGGTTCGGCCCGCCGTGCGGGTGGGCGGATTCTCGTCCGTGCTGCGTCCGATGGCAGTGATCACCGTGATCTCGCTGGCGGCCTTGCTGTTCGGATTGTTCGCGCTGGACATCGCGGTGGGTGAGTTCCGGATTCCGCTCGGGCGGGTACTGGATGTGCTGGGCGGGGGCGGGACTCGGGCGCAGCGATTCGTGATCATGGATTCGCGGCTGCCCCGGGCGCTGACCGCCGTGGTGGTCGGGGCGGCGCTGGGGCTGGCGGGCGCGGTGACGCAGTCGATTCTGCACAACCCCCTGGCCAGTCCGGATCTGCTCGGCATCACCTCCGGTGCGAGCGTCGGCGCGGTCGCGGTGCTGGTCGGGCTCGGTGGGGCCGGGACGGGGACGGCTGCGGCGCTCGGGGTTTCGGGGGCGGCGCTGGCGGGTGGACTGCTGACCGCGGTGCTCATCTATCTGCTGGCCTGGGGACGGACCGCGTCCGGGGACGCCGGGGTGATGGGATTCCGGTTGGTGCTCATCGGGATCGGCGTCAACGCGGCGCTGCTGTCGGTGGTGAGCTGGCTGCTGACGCGGGCCACGCTCACCGACGCCGCGCACGCCCAGCAATGGCTGACCGGGTCGCTGAACATGGCCGACTGGTCGAGCCTGATCCCCGCCTCGATCGGGTTGGGGCTCGCGCTGCTCGTCACCGCCGGATCGGCGCGCACGCTGGCCGCGCTGCGGTTCGGCACCGACACCACCCGCATCCTCGGCGTCCGCATCCAGACCCAGCAGGCGATCCTCATCGCCGCGGCGGTCGGCTGCACGGCGCTGGCGACCGCCGCGGTCGGCCCACTCGGCTTCGTGGGCCTGGCGGCGCCGCAGATCGCGCGGCGGCTGCTGCGCACCCCCGGTGAACCGGTCATCGCGTCGGCGCTGGTCGGAGCCGTCGCCGTGGTCGGCGCGGACCTGCTCGCGCGCACCGCGTTTCCGGTGTCGCTGCCCGTGGGCGTGGTCACCGCGGCCGTGGGCGGACCGTTCCTGCTGTATCTGCTCGTTCGCACCAACCGGAAGGCGACACTGTGACTTCGACGTCGGCTCCCGCGACTTCTAAGGTGGCACTGTGACTCTCGCTGCGGAATCCCTCACTCTCGGCTACGGCGAGCGGATCATCGTCGACGGACTGTCGGTGGACATCGAGCCCGGGCTCATCACCACCGTCATCGGCCCCAACGGCTGCGGCAAGTCCACCCTGCTGCGCTCCCTGGGCCGGCTGCTGCGCCCCAAGGCGGGCCGGGTCCTGTTGGACGGCAAGGCCATCGCCACCATGAAGACCAAGGACATCGCCCGCGTGGTCGGCATGCTGCCGCAGACGCCGGTCGCGCCCGAGGGCCTCACCGTCGCCGATCTGGTCGCCCGCGGCCGCCACCCGCACCAGTCCTGGCTGCGGCAGTGGTCCGCCGACGACGAGACCGAAGTGCTGGCCGCCCTCGAACAGACCGGCATCGCGGACCTCGCGGGCCGCACCCTCGACGAGCTGTCCGGCGGCCAGCGCCAGCGCGCCTGGATCTCCATGGCCCTGGCCCAGGGCACCGACATCCTGCTGCTCGACGAGCCGACCACCTACCTCGACCTCACCCACGCCCTCGAGGTGCTGGACCTGGTCGACCGCCTGCACGACGACCTGGGCCGGACCGTGGTCATGGTGCTGCACGATCTGAACCTGGCCATCCGCTACAGCGACCGCCTCATCGTCATGCGCGACGGGCGCATCCAGGCCCAGGGCGCCCCGGCCGACATCATCGACGCCGAGCTGCTGCTCGAGGTGTTCAATCTGCGGGCCGAGGTGCTCGAGGATCCGGTGTCCGGGCGGCCCATGATCGTGCCGATCGGCAACCGTCACGTCATCGTATGAGGAATCCCACACCAGCAACCCGCCGGTTACGACGACCTGTAGTACGCATTGCTGTCGTTGCCTCCGTAAGCTGGTGGGATGGCAGGTCTTGGTGAACTCGAGAAAGCGGTCATGGACCAGTTGTGGTCGGCCGACGAACCGCAAACGGTCCGGCAGGTCCATGAAGCCCTCGCTGAGCGTCGTGAACTCGCGTACACCACGGTGATGACCGTTCTACAGCGCTTGGCGAAGAAGAACCTCGTCGTCCAGCAGCGCGACGACCGCGCACACCGGTACGCGCCCGTGCACACCCGCGACGAACTCGTCGCCAGCCTCATGTTCGACGCGCTGCAGCAGGCGGACGAGGTGGGCAGCCGCCGCGCCGCGCTCGTGCACTTCGTCGAGCAGGTCGGCGCCGACGAGGCTGACGCATTGCGCGCCGCACTCGCTAAGCTCGAAGCCACCGAGGTGGCGCGCAAGGACAAACCCGAGTCCGTTTAGCTGTACCCTCGGCCCGAGCCCCACAACGCAGTGAGCTGAGGACATGGACTGGACAGCGCCGGTATTCGCCGGTCTCGCCTTGTTATTGGCGGGACCGGTACCAGCGCTGCTCTCCCGGTCCACCTGGCCCTTCCGCAGTCCCCGTGCCGCACTGGTGCTCTGGCAGGCCATCGCACTGGCCGCGGTGCTCAGCGCCTTCGGCTCCGGCCTCGCCATCGCCTCCCGCCTGCTGGTCCCCGGCCCCGACGGCCGGCCGACCACCACGCCCAGCAAGGAAATCGACGTCCTCGGCCTGCCGCTGTGGCTGGGCCTGGTGCTGGTGTTCGCGCTCACACTGCTGGTCGGGGCGCGGCTGATCTGGTCGGTGATCCGGGTCGGCATCCACACCCGCCGCCGCCGCGCCCGCCACCGCATGCTGGTCGACCTGCTCGATCAGTCCAGCGTGCAACGCAAATCGGCCGACATCCGAGTGCTCGCGGCCACCGAGCCGATCGCCTACTGCCTGCCCGGGCTGCGCCGCCGCGTGGTGCTCAGCCAGGGGACGGTCACCAATCTGACCGACGAGGAACTCACCGCCATCGTCAGTCACGAGCGCTCGCATCTGCGCGCCCGCCACGACCTGGTGCTGGAAGCCTTCACCGCCGCGCACGAGGCCTTCCCCCGCGTGGTCCGCTCCAAGTCCGCGCTGGACTCGGTGAAACTGCTCATCGAACTGCTGGCCGACGACTCCGCGGTCAAGGTCACCGGCCCCACCCCGCTGGCCCGCGCCCTGGTGGCCTGCTCGAATTCGCCCGCCCCGCAGGGCGCGATGGCCGCGGGCGGACCCAGCACCCTGATCCGCATCCAGCGCCTCGCCGGTCCCATCGGCGACCTGCGCATCGCCGTCGCCGCCTACCTGGCCGCCGCCGCGATCCTCGTCGTGCCGACCCTCGCCGTCGCGATCCCCTGGCTGGTCGAGGTCAGCCGCCTGGTCAGCCGTGCCTGAACCCGCTCCGCCCGCCCGCGAATCCGACTCGGGCGCGGACGGTTCCGCCGTGCCCGGCGGCGCACCCGGCTCCCTCGACGCCTCGTCCACTCGCCGTGGCGCCCGAAACCGACCTGCGGCGACACCGAGCACAGCTCCTGCCGACACACCGAGAACAGCTATGGAGGACACCATCCACACCGACCCGACATCCGCGGCCGACCCGGCATCCAGCACGGCACGACCGGCATCCGCGGAGATGCCGGCCGGGCCCGCGGGAACGGCAGGCGATGTCGGCGGCAGCGCCGGAGCGGCCGGACACGGAGGCCGCGCGGGCGGTGCGGCGGGATCGCCCCCGATCCGATTCGCGGATCTCGGTCTGCCGCCGGTGCTGGTGCAGGCGCTGCGGCGGGGCGGGATGGATTCGGCGTTCCCGATTCAGGCCGCGGTCATTCCCGATATTCTCGCGGGCCGCGACGTGCTGGGCCGGGCCGCCACGGGGTCGGGCAAAACGCTGGCGTTCGGGTTGCCGATGCTGGTGCGGCTTTTCGGCGCGCCCAGCGCCCCCAAGCGGCCGCGCGGTCTGATCCTCGCGCCCACCCGGGAACTGGCGATCCAGATCGAAGCGGCGCTGGACGAACCCGCGCTGTCGCTGGGCCTGCGCCTGGCCACCGCGGTCGGCGGGCTCCCGATCAAGAAGCAGGAGGAGCGGCTGGCGCGCGGCGTGGACGTGGTCATCGCGACACCGGGCCGGTTGACCGACCTGCTCGGGCGGAAAGCGGTGCAGCTGGCCGATATTCGGGTGGTCACCGTCGACGAGGCCGACCACATGGCCGAACTCGGCTTCCTGCCGCAGCTCACGGCCCTGCTGAACAAAGTGCCCGATGACGCGCAGCAGCTGTTGTTCTCGGCGACGCTGGACGAGTCGATCGACGGGCTGGTACAGAAGTACCTCCGCGAACCCGCCACCCACGCGATCGGCGCGACCACGGCGAAAACCGCACCGGCGGGCACGGATTCGGCCGCGTTCGGGACGAGTCCGGCATTGGGCGCGGATTCGACCACGCAGCACCCGGGTTCGACCACGCCGGGCGCCCCGGCCATGGGCGCGGCGTCGCGGGGTGAAGCCTCGGCCCTACTGGGAGCGGGCTCTCCGGGCATGGGCGCTGCCGAGGCGGGTACCGGTTCGACAGCGGCGGCCACGGGTTCGAGCGCGGTAGACGCTAGCGCCACGGGCGGCACGGTCGTCGGCGGGTTCGGGAGAGTAGCCGCTGGACCCGATATCGCCCACTACGCGCTGCATGTGCGGCGGCCGGACAAGCGGGCGGTGGTCAGCGAGATCGCCGCGCGGCCGGGGCGGACGCTGCTGTTCGTGCGCACCCAGCACGGGGCGGACAAGCTGGCCCGCAAGTTGCGGGAGATCGGGATCGGCGCGGTCGCGCTGCACGGCGGAAAGGCACAGAACCAGCGCACCCGGATGCTCGCCGCGTTCGCCGACGGGACCGCGCCGGTGCTGGTGGCCACGGATGTGGCGGCGCGCGGGCTGCACATCGACGATGTCTCGCTGGTCGTGCACGTCGATCCGCCCGCGGACCCGAAGGACTACCTGCACCGCACCGGCCGGACCGCGCGGGCGGGCGCGTCGGGCACGGTCGTCACCATCGTCACCCCGGACGACCGGGAAGAGGCGGCTCGGCTCGCGGAGCGGGCGTCGGTGACCCTCACCGATGTCGAGGTGCGGCCGGGCGATCGCCGGCTCGTCGAGATCACGGGTGCCCGGCGCCCGAGCGGCCGTCCGATCGCCGATCCCTCGGCCCCGCCCGCGCCCGAGCGGAAGGCCGACAAGGAGCAGCCGCGGTTCCGGCAGCAGCGGCCGCAGGGCGAGAGTCGCACGCACAACAAGAAGCGCAAACCGGGTGCGGCCCGGCGTTCGTCCCGCTGAGTGGCGACACGTTTGTAGGTTCCTACGACACGCGCAGGCGAATCGAGCGGCGTTTCCGGCAAATCCGACGAGATTGAGATAACTCGGGGGCCGAAACAGGGTCTAGCAACTATTTAGCAAACGACTCGGGGGCTCAGGGGCGGGCGCGTTCAGGACTCCCGCGACGGGCCGAGGAGAGTGGGCGCAATCCGTTCGAACCCACTGCGGCCCAAGCCGATCGACAGCGGCCCGGCGCAGGCGGCGAGGAACCGGCCGCGAGGCCCGCCACCCTCACCGCGTCCGCGCTCGGCGGTCAGATCAAGTCGGGGTTGCCGTCGATGACCTTCAGCTTGTGTTCGAAACGGTCGATGCGCCAGCCCTTTTCGGTGCGCCGCAACCCCAGCACGTAGCTGCCGACGAACCAGCGGGTGGCGCCGCCGGTGGCGTCGTTCTTCACGTGCACGGCGATGGCGTCGGCGTGCGCCAGCGCGGTATCGCCGGTGATCTCGATGAGCTGATTGCCCGCCTGGTGGTGGACGGCGTCCAGTGCGCCCAGCCCGGCGGCCCAGGCGTCGACGATGTCGCCGCCTGGCTGCGGCCCGACCGGACCGCCGAAACCGTTGTCGAAGAACACCTCCGGCGCGAGCACCGACTCGCGCAGGTCGGCCCAGCGGGCCTGATCGCAGTAGACGAAGAGTTTGGTGATGGTGTCGCCGACGTCCAGTCGATCGGCGAGCGCCGCAAGATCGGTCACGATCGCGAACGCTAGGACACCCCGATTCGCGCGGCAATCGGAATTTCCTTGGCAAGTCGCTGGCGAACGCACAGCATTCAGCTACCATGGTCCAACGTGCAGTTTCTTCCCGGGCAGACCCCGCCCTATGACCTGACCTACGACGACGTCTTCCTCGTCCCTCGCCGGACGGATGTGGCGTCCCGTTTCGATGTCGACCTGTCCACCTCGGACGGGACCGGCACCACCATCCCCCTCGTGGTCGCGAACATGACCGCCGTCGCCGGCCGCCGCATGGCCGAGACCGTGGCCCGCCGCGGCGGCATCGTGGTGCTGCCGCAGGATCTTCCGATCCCGGCGGCCGCCGACACCATCGCCTTCGTCAAGAGCCGCTCGCTCACCGCCGACACCCCCGTCGTGCTGGATCCCGAGCAGTCGGTGTCCGACGCGCTGGCGCTCATCCACAAGCGCGCCCACGGCGCGGTCGTCGTGGTCGAGAACGGCAAGCCGGTGGGTGTGGTCACCGAGGCGGCCTGCGCCGACGTGGACCGTTTCGCCCGCCTGAGCACCATCGCCGACGCCAACTTCGTCAGCGCCGCGGCCGACGCCTCGCCCCGCGACATCTTCGATCTGCTCGAGGCCAAGCACGCCCACCTGGCCGTGCTGGTCCACGCCGACGGCACCCTCGCGGGCGTGATGACCCGCACCGGCGCCATCCGTACCGGCATCTACACCCCGGCCACCGACACCGCGGGCCGGCTGCGCATCGCGGCCGCGGTCGGCATCAACGGCGACATCCCGGGCAAGGCCAAGGCCCTGGTCGACGCGGGCGCCGACGTGCTGGTCATGGACACCGCGCACGGCCACCAGCAGAAGATGCTGGAGGCGCTGGCCTCGGTGGCGGCGCTGGATCTGGGCGTGCCGCTGGTCGCGGGCAATGTGGTCTCCGCCGAGGGCACCCGCGATCTGATCGAGGCGGGCGCGGACATCATCAAGGTCGGTGTCGGCCCCGGCGCCATGTGCACCACCCGCATGATGACCGGCGTGGGCCGCCCGCAGTTCTCCGCGGTGGCCGAATGCGCCGCGGCCGCCAAGGAATTCGGCAAGCACGTGTGGGCCGACGGCGGCGTCCGCCACCCGCGCGACGTGGCGCTGGCGCTCGCGGCCGGCGCGGCCAACGTGATGATCGGCTCCTGGTTCGCGGGCACCTATGAGTCGCCCGGCGACCTGCGCACCGACCGTGACGGCAACCGCTACAAGGAGTCCTTCGGCATGGCGTCCAAGCGGGCCGTGGCCGCCCGCACCGCCACCGACTCGGCGTTCGACCGGGCCCGCAAGGCGCTGTTCGAGGAGGGCATCTCGTCCTCGCGCATGCGCCTGGATCCCGAGCGTCCCGGTGTCGAGGACCTGATCGACCACATCACCTCCGGTGTGCGCAGCTCCTGCACCTACGCGGGCGCGCGCACCATCGGCGAGTTCCACGAGCGCGCCGTGCTGGGCATCCAGTCGGCCGCCGGTTTCGCCGAAGGCCGTCCGCTGCCGTCCGGTTGGTGATCGTTCCCCGTTGGTACTGCACAACCCGAACCCGGCGGGTCCGCTCGGATCCGC
Organism: Nocardia sp. CA-145437; assembly: GCF_050956485.1. Taxonomy (NCBI): domain Bacteria; kingdom Bacillati; phylum Actinomycetota; class Actinomycetes; order Mycobacteriales; family Nocardiaceae; genus Nocardia; species Nocardia sp. CA-145437. The sequence continues at coordinate 4,294,865 of NZ_CP191204.1, forward strand.
CGGGTTTCGTATGCGCGGACCCCGTTCGGCGTGTCACGCCCGGTCGCCGCCGGACGATTCCCGGCGACCATCCACTGTGATACGGCCCCGCCGTGCGGAAACCGGCGAAGCCGCCCGGTAGCATGGCCTGACCGGACCCAGGAACTGGGTATCCGTGGCGTATCTCCGCCAGCAACCCCTGCGAAAGGAACCAGTTGTCACCCGCGTCCCAGGGCGCTTCACAGGAGGGCTCCTCTACCGAGCCGGGTGACAAACCCGGCTTCCCCGCAATACCGGCTTCGGAAACGGCCGGGTGGTGCTGACCGTGTCGGTTCTGCTCACCATTCTCAGTCTGCTCGGATTCATCGCTCTGACCGCCGGCACGGCGTTGTTCGTGGCCGCGGAATTCTCGCTCACCGCTCTGGAACGCTCCACCGTGGAGGCCCACGCCCGTGACGGCGACCGCCGGGCCCGGCAGGTGCGCCAGGCGCATCGCACGCTCTCGTTCCAGTTGTCGGGCGCTCAGCTGGGCATCACCATCACCACCCTGATCACCGGTTACATCGCCGAGCCCGTGCTGGCCCGGCTGCTGGAGCCGATGCTGAGCGCGTTCGGGCTGGGCGCCGGGACCGCGCAGGGCATCTCCCTGGCGCTGGCGCTGATCATCGCCACCTCGCTGTCGATGATCTATGGCGAGCTGGTGCCCAAGAACATCGCCATCGCCTCCCCGCTGGAGACCGCGCGCTGGACCGCGGGCCCGATGATCGCCTTCTCCACCGTCTTCAAGTGGATGATCAATTTCCTGAACGGGGCCGCCAACTGGGCGGTGCGCCGAATCGGCATCGAACCGGCCGAGGAACTCCGGTCGGCCCGCTCACCGCAGGAATTGGGTTCGCTGGTGCGGACTTCCGCGCTGCACGGGGCGCTCGATCAGCGCACCGCGCAGGTGGTGGATCGGTCGCTGCAGTTCGGCGACCGCACCGCGGAGGAGTTGATGACGCCGCGCATGACCATCGAAACCCTCGATCAGGACTGCACTCTCGCCGATCTGATCGACGCCGCGCGTGAAACCGGCTACTCGCGGTTCCCGGTCGTGGACGGCGATCTCGACAACACGCTCGGGTTCGTGCACATCAAGCAGACCTTCGTGCATCCGGTGAAGGATCGCCGCCAGATCACCTTGAAGTCCATCGCGCAGCAGGTGCCCGTGGTGCCGGCCAGCCTGGACGGCGACGAGGTGCTCGAGCGGGTGCGCCGCGACGGCATGCAGGTGGCGCTGGTGGTCGACGAGTACGGCGGCACCGCGGGCATCGTCACCATGGAGGATCTGATCGAGGAGATCCTCGGCGACGTGCGCGACGAGCACGACGAGGAGGAACTCGATGTGCGCCGCACGGCCAACGGCTGGAACTGCTCGGGTCTGATGCGCATCGACGAGGTGTCCCGCACCACCGGATACGACCCGCCCGAGGGCGAGTACGAAACCTTGGGTGGCCTGGTCCTGATCCGTCTGGGCCGGATCCCCGAAACCGGCGACGAGGTGCTGCTGCCCCAACCCGGCAACAGCCAGCTCGAGCACACCCACACGCGAGGCGGCTGGATCGCCACCGTGGAGCGCATGGACGGCCGCCGCATCGACCGCGTCCTGATCCGGCCGATCGACGCCGAGGCCCTCGCGATCTGGGAGCAGAATCATGGGTGACCTGTACGCCGTCCTGTTGACGTTCCTCCTGTTACTGGGCAACGCGTTCTTCGTCGGCGCGGAGTTCGCGTTGATCTCCGCGCGCCGTGACCGGCTCGAAGCGCTTGCGGCGCAGGGCAAACGCAGCGCCAATACCGTGATCGAGGCGGGCCAGAACCTGTCGATGATGCTGGCGGCGGCGCAGCTGGGCATCACCATCTGCTCGATCCTGCTGGGCCGGGTGGGTGAGCCCGCGGTGGCGCACCTGCTGGAGAAGCCGTTCGATCTGCTGGGCGTGCCGGATTCGCTGCTGCATCCGATCTCGTTCGCGCTGGCATTGACGATCGTGGTGATCCTGCACATCCTGCTCGGCGAGATGATCCCGAAGAACATCGCGCTCGCCGGTCCGGAACGGATGGCGCTGCTGCTGGTTCCGCTGCACCTGATGTGGCTGCGGCTGGCCAAGCCGTTGATCGCGGTCTACAACTTCGCGGCCAATATCTCGCTGCGGGCATTGCGGATCGAGCCGAAGGACGAGCTGGATTCGACGGTGTCGTCGGACGAGCTGGCCGAGATGTTCGGTGAATCGCGCTCCGAGGGGCTGTTGGACGAGGAGGAGCATCGTCGCCTCACGCAGGCGCTGGGCTCGAGCGATCGGATCGTCGCCGATGTGATGGTGCCGCTGGCCAAGGCCCGCTCGGTGCCGTTGCGCGGCGACGGGACCACCCTCGGTGACATCGAATCCGCTGTCGCCGAGACCGGTTTCTCGCGGTACCCGGTCCGGGCGGACGACGGTTCGCTGGTCGGCTACCTCCACGTCAAGGATGTGCTCGACCTGACCGCCGACGAGGACGCGGGCCCGGGCACTCCGATCCCGCGCACCGATATCCGTCCGCTGCCCACCGTCAGCATGGGCACCACCTTGTTCGAGGCGCTGGCCCGCCTGCGCCGTACCAACTCCCACCTGGGTCGTGTGGTGGACAGCCGCGGCAATACCGTCGGCATCGTGGCCCTGGAGGATCTGGTGGAGGAGTTCGTGGGCACCGTCCGCGACGCCACCCACCGTCTCGCCGAATGATGAACACCCGCATCGATTCCCCCGTGCTGTCCGGTCCCGCGTGGCGGGACCGGGCGGCCGCCCACCGCGCCCGCGTCGACGCGCTGCTCGGCCCGTACCTCGACCGGCGCGCGGCGGGCACCAAGCACCCGGTGATCGACTTCCTGTTCACCTATTACGGCAACAAGCCCGCCCAGCTGAAACGCTGGCACCCGGGGTTCGGTGTCGTGCTGACCGATGCCGAGGAGTACACGGGATCCCGCGGCTACCAGCAGATCTCGGTGGACTCCCCCGACGGACCGCCCGCCACCGGCTGGACCGCCGATCCCGCCTTTCTCGAAAAGCGCCGCGACACCATCGAATTCGTCGCCTCCCTGTTGTCCGCGACCGCCTCCCGTCCGGCTCAGCTGTCCTGCTTCGGCCTGCACGAGTGGGCCATGGTCTACCGCACCGACGATGTCCGACACCAGCAGGTCCCGCTCCGCCTGGGCTCCGCCGGCACCGACGCCGTCGTCGAATCGATGCAGATCCGCTGCACCCACTTCGACGCCTTCCGCTTCTTCACCCCCGCGGCCGTCCCCCTCAATATCGAACCCCTCACCCGCGACTCCCAGATCGCCCGTGAGCAACCCGGCTGCCTGCACGCCAATATGGACATCTACAAGTGGGGCTTCAAACTGACCCCCTTGATCAGCTCCGACCTGCTGTTCGACGCCTTCGAACTGGCCTGCGCCGCCCGCGAGCTCGACATGAAGGCCAGTCCCTACGACCTGCTGGACTACGGCTACGAGCCGATTCGCATCGAAACACCTTCCGGCCGAGCCGAATACGTTCGCGGCCAAGCCGACATCGCGACCCGATCGGAACTCCTGCGCACCCGCCTGCTCGACGCCGCGCGACACCTGCTGAGCGTGTAGGCGCGAATGACATCCCGGATTCGATGCGTTTGCGAACAAATGATATTCGTGACCGGTATGACGGTTTAGTCCTGCTTCCGAATGGCGCTGACGTGCACTATTATCAGGAAATCTCGACTGCGCACTGGCCGATTGGCACATTCGACTACAGGTTCGGACGGCTAAGGAATTTGGGGGGCAAGGTTGGATAGGGCACCTGGTCGGCGCATCTGACAGGAACAGTGCCACGCATCCGTCCCAGGTCGGCGGATCGCCCACCGTCGTCATATTCGACAGTTCCTGCTGTCGTCGGCGCGTGCCCGCGCCCAATTAGAAGACCAACTGGCCTCGTTCACGAACGACGGGGGGATTGCCGGGGCTCCGAGGTGCTGCCCCACCTCGAATGCAGCCCGATAAACGGAATATGCGACACGCCGTTTATTCAGAATGCTCGTTCGGCGACGCACGCAACCGATTCTTTTCGCGATCACGCGAATTCTCGAAGGGTGCGCATCTGCTTTCGACAGAGGAGGCGCATAGCTATGACACGGGATCAAGTCGCCCAAGCGATCATCGCGGAGGGGCAGCGACGTGGAATCAGCCAGCGCGGCATCGTGATCGCACTGGCGACGGGGCTCGTCGAGTCGAACTTGACGGTCTACGCGAATCCCGCCGTGCCGGAGTCCATGCAGCTCGAACACGATGCCGTGGGGACCGACGGCTACTCGGTGGGCGTGTTCCAGCAACAGATCCGGCAGGGCGACAACGGCGAGTACTGGTGGGCGGATTGCGCGACCTGTATGAACCCGACCACGTCGGCAGGGCTGTTCTACGAGCGACTCGCGAGGCTGGACTACAACGGTCCGGATTCACCCGGTTCGTATGCCCAAGAGGTGCAGCGGTCGGCGTTCCCCGATCGCTACGACGAACGCATGTCCGACGCCCAGGAGATCTATGACCGGCTGGCTTCGGTGTCGCCGGGTGGGGAACCGACGGAGAAGGAACTCCCCTACGACAGGTCGATCGTCCCGCAGGAGAGGTTCTTCTGGTGCGGTCCCGCCGCCACCCAGATCGTGTGCAATTCGTGTGGAGTGAATCTCTCCGAGCAATATTTGGCCACCGAGATCGGGACCACCGAGAACGGGACCGATTACGTCGGTTTGATCACTCCGGTGCTGAACAGGATTCTCCCCGCCGCGAAGTATGTCGACACGTACATGCACGACGATCCGCCGACCGGCGCCCAGAAGGACCGGTTGTGGAAGGACATCGTCGGTTCGATCGACGCCGGCTTCGGCGTGGTCGCGAATATCGATGCCCCGCCGAACAACTACCCGCAAGGCGTCAAGGGTTCGGTATCGCCCGTCTACGGCGGCGGTGAAGTGTTCCATTACATCGCGTTGATGGGCTATGACAGCGCCTTCCCGCGTGCGGTGTGGGTCGCCGACAGCGGATTCAGCCCGTACGGGTATTGGATCGGCTTCGATCAGCTCGCGACACTGATCCCCCCGAAGGGCTATACCTCGGCGACCGCGGCCCCGATGCCCACCTTGCCGATCGGAGACGTGTGGATCCAGCTCTTCGGCGACGGCGGAAACAACACACCCGGTACGGGATGGCCCCAGCTGGGCGGGCGAACCCTCGTCGACGAATTCGCCGCGATCGGTCAGAAGCTGAAGATCAGCCGCTTCGCGGCTCCCACCACCGCGGTCAATGTGCCGTTCCCGGCGGGCGTCGACGGTCAGGTCCGCGACGTGTGGATCCAATTCTTCGGCGACGGCGAGGACTTCACACCGGGAACGGGATGGCCGCAGCTCGGTGGCCACACCCTCGTCGACGGTGTAGCCGCCATCGGCCAGAAGCTGAAGATCACCGGATTCGGGGCTCCCACCGGTGCGACCAACGTGCCCTTCCCGACCGGCGCCGCGGGCCAGATCCCCGACGTGTGGATCCAGCTGATGGGTGTGGGCGGCACCGGCTGGCCGCAGCTGGGCGGTCACACGCTGGTCGACGGCGTCGCCGCCATCGGCCAGAAACTGACCATCGACGGCTTCGCACCTCCCGCCGGCCCGACCCAGGTCTCCTTCCCCGCCCGGATCGCCGACCAGGTCAGGGACCTCGAAATCCAGTTGATGGGCATTGCCGGCAATGGCTGGGCGCAGCTGGGCGGTCACACTCTCGTCGACGGTGTCGCCGAGATCGGAAAGGCGACCAAAACGTCTTGACGCGCACGGCGTAGCACTGCCCGAGCGGGGCGGCCGTCAACGGCGACGGCCGCTCCGGCGCGACAGCGGCCACCCGGTGAAACTCGTTGTCACTCAGCTGTCATCGCGGGCCATCCTCCGCCGCACCCATCCACCATGCTTCGAGCTCGTCTTCTTCGTAATACTCCGGCGGCGTGCGCAGCCCGGAGGGCAACTCGAAGGTCGTCGCGCCCGTCCGCAACGCGATCGCCCGAATCTCCCTGAGCGCGGGCATCTCCCAAGGCTCTTCGGTATGGAAGTCCGGCAGCAGGGTGGTCGGCCCCAACGCGTGCCATGTGGCGATCACCCCGATCTCCCCCTCGGCTTCGGCCGCGAGCACGACCTCACGAACCACATCGGCCAGCGCCACGCGCCGAAGCGGTTCGGCGCCGGTCCCCGCGATCAGCCCGACCTCCACCGCACGCCGCCACAATGCCGTCCCCGCATCGCAATACAGATGCGGCGGATCCACGTATCCCTCCTCGAGCCACGCGTCCAGCCCCGACCCGTCCTCGTCGTCATCCACCGCGATGTCCGCGAGCGCCGTGAATTCCTCCAACCCGTCGAAGAACTCACGCCGCCCCGGATAATCCGGATGCGCATCGATCCCGAATCGAAAGCAGTAATCCCGGGCCAGCAAGATCTCCATCACCCTGAACTGCGTGAACGAACAGTCATACCCGCCCTGAAACGAGTACAACCCCCCGAACCAATCCCGAACCCGCCGATCCGCCCCCGGATGCCGCGCATCCAGCACCCAAACCGACCATTCGACCAGATCCTCGATCTCGTGCATCGACACCCGCGCGAGACTACCGGCGACGCCCCGCCGCACCGTCAATCCCTTGGCATCATTCAGGGTCGTGGACTTGGAACGGATCATGGAACAAGCCGATCGCTCCGCGACATTCGACTTGATCCGCAAGCTGGCCGACCCCGATTCGGGCGAGCCGGAACGCGACGGGATCAGCTATGCCCTTCAACGGCTGGGTGATCCGAGGGCCGTCGAGCCGCTGACCCGGATCGGCCTGGACCCGAGCGGTGCGATCGAGGTCCGGCGAGCGGCACTGTCCGTGCTGGAGAGCACCGGGATGTGCCCGGAGGGCGGCGAATTGCGGGCGTGGTGGAACGACGGCGACGACCTGGTCCGCGCCTGTGTTCTCCGGCAGGCCCAACGCACCGAGGCCGATCTACTCGAACCGGTCGCACGCGATCCACGCGATCGGCTGCACAAGCACGCGTTGATCGGTCTCGAGTTCTCCTTCGAGGAACCGCTGTGGCAGGGGTACAAGATCCAGGGCCTCGAGCACCCCGACCCGCGTGTCCGGAAGGCCGCCGCCGACGTCCTGTGCTGGGACGAGCCGGTGGCCGCCGAACCGGCTTTGCATCGCGTCGCCGTCGGCAGCGACACCGAGGCCGCGTGTGCCGCGATCGATACGTTGCGCTATTACCACAGCAGGGCCACGCTGCGGCTGCTCCATGAGATCGGCCGGGGCGACGGCGAAAGGGCTGTCACAGCACGGGCTTCCGAGGTCGACCTGTTGAGCGAGTTCCGGGGCGAGCAATCGGCGATCCGCGAGTGGATCGCTCCCGTGGCCGACCTGCTCGGGTCACCCGAGCCCGCGACCTCGACCGCACGACCGCGGCTCCGTCAACAGCCTCGGCCCGTGCCCTCGGCGGCCGAGATCCTGGCGACCTACTCCGATCCGGACGGACCGTGGGCGCCCAAGTTGTCCATGCTGCGCCGCTACGCCTGGCCCCGGGTTCCCGCCGCCGACCGCCCCGCGATCGCCACCCTGCTCTCCACCCACCCGGACCCCGAAGTGCGCGAAGCGTCCTGCGGCATGCTGGCAATCTGGCACGAGGTGGACGCCCTCCTCGCACTCACCGACGATCCGAACTGCGCTGTCCGCAAATCCGCCGTCTACTCCCTGCGGTTCGTGCCGGCATCCCCCGAGATCGCCACACTCACTTGGAATCTGATCACCTCCGGCGAGGTAGCCAGCACCCGCGGCTACGAGGCCCTCGCCACCTGCGCCGCCCACACCCCACCCGGCGACCTCGACGACCGCCTCATCGACCTGGCCCGCACAGACCTCCGCGAAAGCATCCGCGCCGAGGCGATCTCCCAACTGGGCGACCGCGTCGAACCGCTCCTGCACCTGTTGGCCGAACCACCTTTGGTGACCTGGGCGGTGCACACCCGCCTGCTGGACGCCTGCCGCGGCGCGGGCACGCATATCCCTGACCTCACACCGCTGCGCGAAGTCGACAACTTGCACCTGGCGCTCGCCCTCGCGGATTTCGACGCCCGAGCGTGATACCGGGCCGGGCGCGGCGCCCGGCCGGTTGCTCGACAGCTACCCGGGTCAGCCGCAGGCCGGGGAGGTTTGGTTGGCGAGGGACAGGAGGTTGCAGATCCAGTCCTTCTGGACTTTCCATTTGCCGTCTTCGGCGACGAAGGGGACGACGGCTTGTTGGGGGGCGCCGCCGCCGATGGCGGCCTGGGCGTCGGCGGTGAGGGTGCCGTTGCCGAGGTCGACGACGTTGGTGACGGTGATGGAGGCGTTGTTCTGCTTGTAGGCCTCGATGATTCGGGTCGGGAGGCTCGGGTCGGCCTGCATGCCCTGCATGAGGTCGAGCTTCTCGGCGTCGGGGACGGCGGGGTCGAGGACCTTCTGCATGGCGGTGTTCAGCTCCGTGGCGGACGGAGCGGGCGGGTATGCCTGTCCGGCGGCCGTTTTCGACGTCGAGGACTTGGCGGGCGTGTGGCCCGGGTGCTTCTCACCACTGCCGCATGCCGACAGACCGAGCACGGTCACGACAGCCAACGCCACCACGGCGAAACGTCCACTCTGACGGAGCTTCACTACACATCCTTCACACATTCCGAATACTTCTGTCACACAAGATGACCGTGAGAGGCTCCCGGAACAAGTCGAGGGGGCACTTTCAGTCCGAACCCTCATAATTGCCGCCGATCATCGTGACCGACCGCGGGTAGGTTGGAGCGGTGGCGGATACACGGGAACGGGTCGAGCGTTTCCTGCGTGATCTGGGCGCGGACCGGATTCCGCATCCCGGGGGCACACTGATGACGCATCTCGCGCGGGTCGCCGACCTGCTGGCGCAGTGGGGCGCGGACACCGATGTCCAGTACGCGGGGCTCTGTCACGCGATGTACGGCACCGATGGATTCGATCGGTCGCTGCTCGAGGTGTCCGAGCGGGCGAAGCTGGCCGCCGTGATCGGTTCGCGGGCAGAGGAACTGGTCTATCTCTACGGCAGTTGTGACCGGTCCGCGGTGTATCCGCGGTTGGGCGCGACGCCGACCGTGTTCACCGACCGGTTCACCGGCCGGGAACACGACGTGGACGACGCCGCGCTACACGCGTTCCTGGAGATCACCGCCGCCAACGAGTTCGATGTCATGGTGCACAACACCGAACTCGCGGCTAGGCACGGAGCTTCTCTGTATCAGCTGTTCGCGCGCGCCGCGGATCACCTGTCGCCGGCGGCCCTGCAAGCGTGGCGAAACCACTTCGGGCCACGGTGATCCGAGGCGTTTCCGTCGCGGTTGCCGTGCAGAGCCGGAACAGCAGCAGGAAGAGGCAGTCGATGAGGAACGGGACTGCCAGGAATGCCACGGCGGGGGCCGCGATCAGGAGGAAGCGCAGCCATTCCCTGGGTCCGGCGCCCGCCATGCGGCCGCCGAAGCGGACGGCGGCCCACATCATCCACCGCTGAGGGGTGGAGACGCCGCATTCACGGAGCATGCGGCGGAAGATGCCGTCGGCGTCGGAGCGGCCGACGGGTGCGACCTCGCACAGGTAGTCGTGCAGGATCGCGGCGCGCGTGTAGGCGCCGTAGCGGGGGATCAGCCAGATCAGGGGCCGTGGGACAGAAGCGAAGTCGGTGATGAAACCGACCGGCACACTGAAGGTGTCGGCGGCGGCGCGGTAGGTCAGCGGTGCTTGCAACCGCCACCTGACCGCGTCGACCTCCTCGACGACCACGGCTTGTTCACCGAGGAACGGCATCGAATCCTCCTCGGCGCGATGCGGTGCGGTCGGTCATCGGGGCAGTTCCTGGTTCAGGGCGCCGGCGAGCGCTTTGCAGTGGCCTTCGGCGAGGTAGGCGGTGGTGTGCCGGCCGTCGGTGAGGTAGCCCTTCATCCAGGCCAGCGCGCCGCCCCAGTCCTGCCATCGATCGAGGTTCCACCACGGCTGCATGCTGCGGTTCGTGGCGGTGTCGATCATGTGCTGAGCCCAGCGCGTGGCGGCTTCGGGGGAACTCAGCGAATAGAACTCGGTCATATCGGCCAAGCTGCGCAACGGGTTTCCCGCCGGAAGCGACGTGATCGGGTCGCCGGCGGCGGCGACCCACCAGGTCGGCAGCCCGGTGTCGCGTTCGCCGGAGATCCCCCACCCGCCCGGGTCGATACCGACGCACCGGCCGCGTGGACGAGAAGGGTCGGCGATCAACGCCACACCGCGCACATCCAGTTCCGGATGCTGTCCGGCCGAGATCTCGGCCGCGACATCGCCTGCGATCTGCGCACCCTGCGAATACCCGCCGAGCACAACGGGATTCGGGCTCGCGCCGATCGCGCCGAGCAGCGCCTCGCGCCCCGCCGCGCGACTGTCGGCGTAGGTGCCGGGACTGCCGTACTCGGCGGGATAGTCGACGATGCGAGTGGTGAATTCGGCGGGGTCCAGGTCGTGCAGGAACTCCTCGCTGATGTTGTCGCCGCCGTGCGGGCAGAAGGTGCCGGGCACCATGAGAACGTCGATCATGACCGCACTCCGGAACGCGCGGTGACGATTCCGCAGGCGGCGGCCAACTCGTCGGGCGACAAACCGTCGGCACTGTTCATATCGCAGGGGCCGAACGGGTCGCAGCCCTCCGGCAGTCCACCACCCCACCCCTGCCCGTCGGTGTATTGATGCGCGACCTGCCCCGGCAGTTGCGGATCGTTGCCGTAGCCCGCCGCCACCACGCGCAGTCCCTCGGGACGGGTGGGCCACAAAGACGCGAAGTCGGAGGCATTGGCGTACCCGATGACCCTCCGTGGATCACCGAGCCAGTCGGCGGCCGCCCAATAGGCGCGATTGATCCCGTCGGATTGGTCGCCGGACGGATTGCCGCCCTGTTCGACGTCGAGCATCACGATCATCCGCGGATGCGGTCCCCCCGCCTCGGTCACCATGTCGATGCAGGTCCGCACCGTCTCGTGCCAATTCGGACGCCAGTAGAAGTAGACGATGAAGCACGCCAGTCGCCCGGAATCGGCTGCGGCGGCGGCCCATCGATAATTGTGCGCGAAGTGGTCGTCGCGGATTGTGCCGTCATTGCTGCGAAACGACAGGACTTCGTACGGATAGTCGTCGTTGACGGGCGCCTGAAAAGTGGACACGTCAGCGAACAAGGTGTCGGTCATGAAGTTCTCCCCCAGTACAGATCGGCGGTCTCTCCCACCGCCGATCACGAAGGTAGAACCCGATGCCCCCGATCCACCACGCATTTATTCCGGACCATCGAAAAAGGCGCGGTCACACCGCTTTTCCGAGTTTTCCGGACCGGACGAAGCCGACGGAAGAATGCCCGCCGCGCCGGTCCCGCGGCCTCAGGAACCGAACCAGCGCCGCCGCCGCGCCGCCGCGAATTCGGCTTTCTCCTCGGCGAATTCGGTGGATGGCCCGAGGAACGGGGCGACGGGCGACGGGCCGGAGAGGAAGTCCGCTTCCACCTTCCCGACGAGGCCCCCGCCGAACTCGATGTGGCACGTGCCTTGTCCCAGATACCTGCCGTCGCGGGGACGGTCGTGCAGGTGGGCGATGATGTCGGCGGCGACGGTTCGCGCCGCCGTCTCGGCGAATACGCCCGCCCGGGGCACGGGAGCATCGGCGCAGTCCCCCAACGCGTACACCCCCGGGTAGGGGGTGGCCAGGGTGGCCGCGTCGACGTGGATCCAGCCGTCCACTCCCCCCGCGGTCAGCCCGGAAACCTGCACGACCTCCGGAACCCGGTGCCGGGGGATTCCGATGAACAGGTCGTAGGGCAGGTCCCCGGCGCGCGTCGACGCGGTGTGGGTCGACGGGGCCAGAGCACGCACCCGTGTTCCGGGCGTGTACTCGATGCCGCGGTCGGCGAGTGCGCCGAGGATCGCGGTGTTGGAGCTCGGCGACACCGGAATCGGTGAGTCCATCGGGGTGATCAGTCGCAGGCGGGTCGTATCGCGCAGATCGCGTCGCACGAGCTCCTCGTGGAGCAGCAGCGCGCCTTCGTACGGCGCCGGCGGGCACTTGAACGGGACGCTCAGGATCGACATCAGGATGGTGCCGCCGGTGAAGGCGTCGAGGCGTCGCCGCAGCCGGTGGACGCCCGCGAGCGAGTAGTACTCGTGACCGTCGTCGACGAATCCGGGAGTGGCGGCGCAGTCGTACTCCGCACCGAGCGCGACGACGAGCGTGTCCGGCGCGTACTCGCCTCGGTCGGTGGTGACCGTCCGGTGGGCGGGGTCGATCGCGATGACCGTTTCGCGCCGGAACTCCACGGCCGGAAGGTCGATGGTGTCGTAGGGAATCCGGACCTCGTCGACGGTGCGACCCCGGAACAGCACGTCCAGCTTGGCGAAGCCGAAGACGAAGCCTTCGGCACAATCCAGCAATGTCACCCGGACCTCGTCCGGCACGGACCCGGACAGACCCGCGGCGAGTTCGAGCCCACCGAATCCCGCACCGAGGATCAGAACGGTGTGCATCGTTCGAGTATGCGCCCGATCGCGCCCCCCGTGTGCTCGGAATTTGCGGGGTATGACAGCCGGCAGGTCGCCGCCGACAATGGCGCCGCCCCGCGGGCTATGCCGTGACCGGGTGAATCTTCAGGCTGCAGGTGTCGAGGGCCTCGTCGACCACCCGGGTGTCGGTCGAGTTGGGCGGGGTCACTTGGGTTTTGACGACCTTGGGATCGGATGTGCCGTAGACGCCGCAGGCCACCGATTCGGCGATGGCTCTGGCGGGGTGACCGGACCTGACGACGACGGTGGGTTCGGGGTCGCCGACGGGTTGCGGGCTCATGTAGCCGGAGGTGGTGCGTTCGGCGTGGACGACCTCGCCGGTGGAGGTGGTGAGGTCGAGGCCGGGATAGCCCTTCAGGGTGCAGGCCTGCGCGGGGTTGGCGATGGAGAAGGTGAGGGTGATGCCGTGGTGGCTCATGGCCGCCCCCAGGCCGGTGGCGGTGACATCGACCTGGCCGGGGGCGCAGGCGGCGATCGGGGTGTCGGCGGGGATGGTGGCGGGCCCGGGTCTACCCGTCGGGGCGGCGCCGGGGTTTCCGGCACTCGGGCTACCGGCACCGGGTGAGACGGCCGGGGCCGCGGAGCTCGGCGTCGTGGTCGGGGTGGACCCATCGGTACAGCCGGTGACGCCCGCGATCACCGTGCAGGTCAGGAGCATCGTGAATCCAGTCGAGCGCATCGCCCACCTCCGTCGTCGAATCATCGCAGCCTTTCGAGATCGACTGGGCGACGGGCTCTGTTAACCGCTGCGGCAACAGGTTTCGGACCCGAGCGACAGACCCGAGCACCCACTGGCAGCGACTGTCACAGACAATTTTCGCTCTGGATCTACCGAGCGGTCAGTTTATGAGTTAGCGTTCGCGATGTAACCGTGACCACATCGCACAGTGGCCTGTGCCTCGGGTCACTGTCGATCGAGCACGCGAGAAGACGGGGGTACCGCGATGAGGCGGTTCACGAGTATCCGGCGGTCCAAGCCCGCCGTGGTGCTGGCGGTGACGCTGATGGGGGCGGCCGTGCTGCCCATGCACGGGGCGTCGGCGGATCTGCAGTCCGATATCGCCAATCAGGTGCAGCAGTTCCTGGATGTCGGGCGCACGTCGGTGCCGCGCGCCGACTGCGGACCGGACTCGCTGCCGGAAACCGGTATGCAGGGCGATGTTCCGGCCGACGACCGCAACAGCGGGCGCAGCACGCTGGGGTATCGATGCAACATGTCGTTCGTCGGCGGGTACGTCGGCAAGGGCGCGGGCATCACCTCGACCACCTATGACCACTGCTCCTACACGGGGTCGCTGTTCCCGGGCAATATCCTCGGGCCCGCCCAGGGCGTGCAGGTGCTCGACGTGTCGGATCCGGCGAATCCGGTCGAGACCGGCAGCCTCACCGAGCCCGCCATGCTCGCGGGCACCTGGGAGTCGCTCAAGGTCAACGCCGAACGGAAACTGCTGGTGGGCACCGGCGTCCCGGTCGGCATCGGCGCGGGATTCCTGTCGGTGTACGACATCTCCGACTGCGCGCACCCGCGGCTGCTGAACCCGGGCCCGGGCACGAATCTGCTGATGCCGCTGCCGATCACGACCCACGAGGGCGGCTTCTCCCCCGACGGGCGCACCTACTGGGCCTCGGGCATCGCCCCCGGTTTCGTCAGCGCCGTCGACCTGACCGACCCGACCAACCCGCACGTGATCTGGCAGGGCCTCACCGGCATCGAGGCGCACGGATTCGGCATCAGCCCGGACGGCAACCGCATGTACCTGTCCGCCCTGGGCGGCTTCACCGTCCTCGACATCAGCGCCGTGCAGCGCCGCGACCCGAATCCGCAGGTCCCACACCTGGGCCGGGTGTTCTGGACCGACGGCTGGGCGACCCAGCACAGCATCCCGGTCACCTACGACGGCAAGCCCTACCTGTTCACCGTCGACGAGGGCGGCGCGGGCGGGGTGAAGCTCATCGACATCTCCGACGACACCAATCCCTCGGTGGCGGCCAAGCTGAAGCTGGAGATCAACCTGCCCGAGAACCAGGATTCGGCGATGGCCTCGGCCATGGGCGGTTCGGTGTTCTCCTACGACGCCCACTACTGCGCCGCCGACCGCCCCAACGACCCGACCGCCCTGGCCTGCGCCTGGGAGGAGTCCGGGATCCGGGTGTTCGATGTGCGGGATCCGTTCCACGTCAAGGAGATCGGCTACTTCAACCCGCCCGCCCGCAAGGGCCGCAACCTGGAGTTGTGGAACTCGCCGCACGCGCTGGCCTCGCTGATCGGCCCGCCGATCATGGAGTTCCCGTCCGCCGCGCGGGCGATGCTGGAGGGCAAGTTCGATCCGAACCAGGCACTCTCGTCGCGCACCGGCATGCTGGCCTTCGGCGACCTGTCCACCGACTGGTGCTTCTCGCCGCCGGAGTGGCACGGCAACCAGCTGTGGGCCACCTGCAATGACAACGGGTTCATGGTGCTGCAGCTCGCCGATGACGTCTACACCCCGCCCGCCGACCAGCACTCCGTGGTGGGCTCGTGACGGAAAGCCCGGCCCACCCGCGTGATCGAGTACGGCGACCGCTGGCGATCGCCGTCCTCGTATTCGCCCTGCTCGCCGCCGGGATGCTGCTGCGACCCCTGCTGATTCCCGAGAGCCACTCCGCCGCACCGGTTCTCAGCCCCGTCGAAATCGGTTTCAGTCAGGACATGTCCGCGCACCACCAACAGGCCCTGATCATGGTGCAGCGCCTGGATTCCGGCGTCGACCCGACGGTGCGCCGGCTGGCCCAGCAGATCGCCGATGCCCAGCGCATGGAGATCGGCACCCTGCTCGGCTGGCTGCGCCTGGCCAACGCGGCACCGCAGTCCGCGCATCCGATGGCGTGGATGACCGCGGATTCGGCTGCGGCGCACGACCATTCGGCCCTGGCCACCGGCACCTCCATGCCCGGCATGGCCACCCAGGCCGAACTCGACGCCCTCGCGACCGCTCGCGGCAAGGATGCGGAGGTGCTGTTCCTGCAGCTCATGCTGCGGCATCACCGCGGCGGCGTGGCCATGGCGAAGGCGGCCGATCAGCTGGTCGCGTCGGGTCCGGTGAAGGAGTCCGCGCGCGGCATGATCGCGTCGCAGTCGCAGGAAGCGGGCCTGATGACGATCATGCTCGCGCAACGCAATGCCCAACCGCTGTCGTGAGATTCCCGACCGCCCCTCGCGGCCGTGTCGTGTGCTGTACTGACCGCATGATCGAATCCGGTGGGTCGACCGAGATCGTCGACGCGGTGGTCGAGCGGTCGCTGCTGGGCGGGCCGCGCCGGTACACCCGCACGCAGGTCGCCGCACTGTCCGGGGTGCCCGTCGAGCAGGCCCGGAAATTGTGGGTGGCCCTGGGTTTCCCGGCCGCCGCCAGTGACGACGAAGTGGCGTTCACCGACAACGACGTCGCCGCGGTCCGCGCTTTCGCGGCCCTGAGCGCGGCCGCGCTGACCAATGAGCAGAGCCAGGTCGCGGCCGCTCGCACCATGGGCCAGGCGATGGCGCGCCTGGCCGAATGGCAGGCCGATCTGATCACCCGCGAGGTCGGCGGCCGCCCGGCGGCCGACGACGGCACGACGCCCGGGGAAAGCCGAGACGCCACCGCGCACGCCATCACGGTGCTGGCCGAACTACACGACTACGCCTGGAAGCGGCACCTGGCCGCGGCCCTGAGCCGCACCCACGAATCCGGCAGCGCCACAAGGCCATTGCTGGTCGGGTTCGCGGACATGGTCGGCTACACCCGGCTGTCGCGGCACCTGGACCCCGATGAACTCACCGAACTGCTCGACGCCTTCGAGACCACCACCACCGAGGTGATCACCGCCCACGGCGGCTGGGTCATCAAGAACGTCGGCGACGAGGTCATGTTCGCCGCCGAGCACCCCCGCGCCGGCGCGCGCATCGCCCTGGACATGCACCAGGCGATCGCCCGTGCGGCCCAGACGATTCCGGAGATGCCACAGCTCCGCGTCGGCCTGGCATACGGCCCGGTCCTGACCCGCTTCGGCGACCTCTACGGCACCGTCGTCAATGTCGCCGCCCGCCTCACCGGCGTGGCCCGCCCCGGCACGGTCCTCGCCGACGACGGCGCGGCCGCCCAACTCGACACCGACCCCGACCTGACCCTGCGCCACCTGCGCAGCGTCCGCGTGAAGGGCATCTCCCGCCTGCGTTCCCATGTGGTCCGCGAGCGCAAGCGCCGATAGTCCTGGACGCCGCACGCCCGCCCCCTCCGCCCCTGGCCGCCGCCCGGGCTGTCGTCCCCGCCGCCGTCCCGTCAGCCCGAGATCGATCGGCCCCGCCCCTGATCGGCCGCCACCCACCCACGATTGTCCGCTCCCCCGCCCCAGTGTCTCGCTGCGATACCGGCGGGCCGCTGCTCGGCGACGATTCCGCTTCTCCGCCATCATCTGGGTGCGAAATCTCACGACAGCGCGCGATCCCGGCCTGGGTATCGTCAGTGCTGACCGATCGGCCATGGCGGCCGGGAAAGGTGGGGCTTCGACGATGACCCACGCGCAAGCGCTCACCATCCCCGCACACATCCACGGCTATCCGGAGATCGCGTTCGGTGGGTATCTCGCGGGCCTGCTGGCCGCCCAGTCGGGCGCGGACGCCGTGCGCGTCGACTTCCGGCGTGCGGTCACCGTCGGCACCCCGATCCTGCTGTCGCGTCCCGAGCACGGCCACGCCGCCTTCACCGCCACCGACGACACCCTGCTGGTGGAGGCCGCGCCCACCGCACTCACCCTCGACCCGCGTCCCGCACCGTCGTGGGCGGCGGCGAAATCGGCTGTCGAGCTCAGCTTGTCGGGCAATCGAACGGTCACCGACTGCTACGGCTGCGGGCTGGCCTGCGCGCCCGGCCTCGGGCTGCGCCTGTTCCCGTCGGAACTGCCCGGACTTCAGCAGATGGCCGCCGCCTGGACCCCCGATGCCGGGCTGGCCGACGAGTCCGGCGAACTCCCGTCCGAGGTGGTCTGGTCGGCGCTCGACTGCCCCGGGGGCCGTGCCGCATTCGCCTTCTCCCACATGGGCAGCGGCGCGTTCACCGCCGCCCTCAGCGCGACCCAGCTCCGGCCGATGTATGCCGGGAACGACTACATCTCCCATGCCTGGGTGGTGGGGCGCGAGGGCCGCAAACACACTGTCGGAGTGACACTCTCGACCGCGGACGGCGACCTGTGCGCCGTCTCCGAGGCCCTCTGGATCGAACCGCGCCCGAACTGATCGCCCCCCGCTCGACGCGGCCGGCGGCGACGGAGCGGGCAATTCGCCCGCCCCATCGCGAGATCAGAGGTTGCCGACGGTGTGTTCGAGCCGTTCCGCGACGAGCTGACGAGCCTTCTCCCGCAGGATCGGCCGATATCCGCTGGGGTACACCGGATCCGCGGGAGCGTAGGCCTTCAGGACCTCCTTGGCCAAGGTGATCTTGTGGACCTCGGTCGGACCGTCCGCGATGGCCATGATCTGCGCGTAGGTCATCATGTCGGTGAACGGCAGGTCGGTGCTGACGCCGATCGCGCCGTGCAGGTGCATGGCCCGCTGGGCGATGTCGTGCATGACCTTCGGCATGGCGACCTTGATGGCGGCGATGTCGTGGCGCACCTTGCGGTAGTCCTGCTCCTGGTCGATGCGCCACGCGGTGCGCAGCACCAGCAGCCGGAACTGCTCCATCTCGATCCAGGATTCGGCGATCTTCTCCTGCGTCATCTGCTTGCCGCCGAGATTGCCCTTGCCCATGGGGCGGGACACGGCGCGCTCGCACATCATGTCGAAGGCCTTGCGCACCAACGCGACCGTGCGCATGGCGTGGTGGACGCGGCCACCGCCCAGACGTGTCTGGGCCACGATGAATCCGAGCCCCTCCGCACCCAGCAGCGAGTCCGCCGGGATGCGGACATCGGTGAACCGCAGGTGCCCTTCGTGTTCGCTGAAACCGGGCACCGTGAAGTTCTTCACGATCTCCAGGCCGGGGGTGTCGGCGGGCACGATGAACATCGACAGCCGCTGATGCGGCGGCGCGTCCGGGTCGGTCACCGCCATGACGATGTGGAAGGTGGCGAATTCGGCGGCGGAGTTGAACCACTTCTCGCCGTTGATGACCCACTCGTCGCCCGCGCGCACCGCGCGGGTCTGGAACGCCGTCGGATCCGATCCGCCGGTCGGCTCGGTCATGACGTAGCAGGACCCGATCTCGCCGTCGAGCAACGGCCGCAGGTACGTCGCCTTCTGCTCGGGCGTGCCGAAGTGCGCGAGGATCTCGGCGTTCCCCGAATCCGGCGCCTGACAGCCGAACACCAGCGGCGCCCACTGCGAGGTCCCGAGCACCTCGTTGAGCAGCGCCAGCTTCAACTGCCCGTAGCCGGGGCCGCCGAGTTCCGGCCCCAGGTGGCAGGCCCACAGCTCCTGCTCCTTCACCTTCTCCTGCAGCGGCCGCATGAGCGCCCGGATCTCCGGGTTGGTGCGGTCGTACGGGTTCGGGTAGATCAGGTCGAGGGGTTCCACCTCGGTCCGGACGAACTCCGCGACCCAGTCCAGTTTCTTCTGATACTCCGGATCGGTGCCGAAATCCCAAGCCATGGTCAGCCTTTCGTGGTCTTGCGCGGTTGGATGAGTCCGTCCAGGACGGTGGTGCAGAGGATGCCGGCGATCTCGTCGGGCGTGTGCTGCCCGCCGGGCCGGTACCAGAAGGTCACCGAATTGAGCATGCCCAGCACGCCATTGGTGACCACGTGGTCGGCGGTGCGCAGCACGCCCGCCGCGGTGCCCGCGTCGATGACCTGCTGCCACAGGTTCTGGATGCGGTCGCGCAGTTCCTGGAGTTCACGCGCCCGGTCACCGCCGAGCGCGGACACGTCGCGCAGCTGGATGGCGACGGCGGCGCGGTTCTCGATGATCATGACCACGTGCGAGTGGATCAGCCTGCGCAGCTTGGTGACCGGATGATCGGGGCCGTGCGCGATCTGCTCGGCCTCGCCCAGCATGAGCCGGGTGTAGTCGCCGAGGATCTGCCACAGCAGTTCCTCCTTGGACCCGATGTGGTAGTACAGCGCCCCGCGCTGCACTCCGGCACGATCCCCGATCTCGGCGACGCCGGTGCCGTGGAAGCCCTGCTCCGCGAACAACTCCAGCGCGGCGGCCACGATCCGCTCCCGGGTCTCCCCCGGCCCGGCCGCGGAGGCCGGCGGGCGGCCGCGGCGGCGGGCCGGGACGGCGGCGGTCACCGGAATCCACCGTCCAGGGCGAGGGTCGCGCCGGTGCAGTAGGCGGAGGCGTCGGAGGCGAAGAACAGCGCCGCCCCGACGATGTCGGCGGGAACGCCGAGGCGGCCGAGCGCGGTGTGCCGGGCCAGTTCGGTGCGCATCTCCGCGGGCCACGCCTGGGCGATATCGGTGTCGAAGGGCCCGCAGCGAATCGTGTTGACCCGCACCGCCGGTCCGTAGGTGTGGGCGAAGCCCCCGGTCAGCGTCTCGAGCCCGGCCTTCGCGGCCGCGTACGGCACCGCGAGCGGTTCGGGGTGCGCGGCTTCGACCGAAGATATATTGACGATCGATCCCCCGCCCGCCGCCGCCATGCGCGCTCCGATGAGCGCCGAAAGCCGGAACGGCCCCTTCAGATTGGTGGCGATCACCTTGTCGAACATGGCCTCGGAAACCTGGTCCAAGCTGGGATAGAGCAGCGACATCCCGGCGTTGTTCACCAACACGTCGACACGCCCGAACTCCGCATAGGCTGCGTCGGCGAGCGTCTCGCACTGCCCCCAATCGCCCACATTGCAGGCCACGGCCAGAGCGCGCCGCCCTGTGGCGTCGCGCACTTCCCGTGCCAGTTCCTCGCACGCGTCGAGCTTGCGGCTGGCGATCACGACGTCGGATCCGGCGGCCGCGAACGCGCGCACCATCTCCCGCCCGAGCCCCCGGCTGCCGCCTGTTACCACAGAGACCTTGCCCGACAAGGCTTTTCCCATGAATCGCACCTTCGCGTCGCGCCCCCGAAAAATGTTCCAACCAGTACATTAAATGTACTGATCGATACAATCAACCCCCATCGGCCGAGGCTCGAACCGCGAGGGCCGGGGAATACCGCCGAGTAACCGCGAGTAATATGACGGGCGTACTTTTTCCACCCGGCTTCTCGAAATGAGGCAATAGATGACAGAGCGGATTCAGGTCGGCGGGCTGCAGGTTGCCAAGGTGCTCCACGATTTCGTGGAGAACGAGGCCCTCCCCGGCACCGGTGTTGATTCCGCCGCGTTCTGGTCGGGTGCCGAGGCCGTCATCAATGACCTCGCCCCCCGCAACCGCGCACTGCTGGCGGAACGCGACGACATCCAAGCCAAGATCGACGAGTGGCACCGCGCGAACCCGGGCGCAGGCTACGACAAGGCTGCCTACAAGCAGTTCCTCACCGAGATCGGCTATCTCCGTCCCGAACCGGCCGACTTCCAGATCGGCACCGAGAACGTGGACGCCGAAATCGCCACCCAGGCCGGACCGCAGCTGGTCGTGCCGGTGATGAACGCCCGCTTCGCCATCAACGCCGCGAACGCGCGCTGGGGCTCGCTCTACGACGCCCTGTACGGCACCGACGCCATCTCCGAGGCCAACGGCGCGGAGAAGGGCTCGGGCTACAACAAGGTCCGCGGTGACAAGGTCATCGAGTGGGCCCGCAACTTCCTCGACGACGCGGTGCCGCTGATCACCGGCTCGCACGTCGGCTCCACCAAGTACTCGATCGAGGACGGCGAGCTGGTGGTCGGCCTCGAGGACGGCACCGAGATCGGCCTGGCCGACAACGATGCCCTCGTCGGCTACCTGGGCGACCCGGCCAACCCGACGTCGGTGCTGCTGAAGCACAACGGGCTGCACATCGAGATCCAGATCGACCCGTCCTCCCCCATCGGCTCCACCGACACCGCCGGTGTCAAGGACCTGGTGCTGGAGTCCGCGGTCACCACGATCATGGACTTCGAGGACTCGGTCGCGGCCGTGGACGCCGAGGACAAGGTCCTCTGCTACCACAACTGGCTGGGCCTGATGAAGGGCGACCTGGCCGAGACGGTCACCAAGGTCGGCAAGACCTTCACCCGCACCATGAACCCGGATCGCGTCTACACCGCGATCGACGGCGGCGAGCTCGTGCTGCACGGCCGTTCGCTGCTGTTCGTCCGCAACGTCGGTCACCTCATGACCTCCGACGCGATCATCGACGCCCAGGGCAACGAGATCCCCGAGGGCATCATGGACGGCCTGATCACCGTCCTGATCGCCAAGCACGCCCTCGACGCCGCCGGCGACGAGACCGCGCTGCGCAACACCCGCACCGGCTCGATCTACATCGTGAAGCCGAAGATGCACGGCCCGGACGAGGTGGCCTTCACCAACGAGCTGTTCGGCCGCGTCGAAGAGGTCGTGGGCCTGCCGGTCAACACCCTCAAGGTCGGCATCATGGACGAGGAACGCCGCACCACGGTGAACCTGAAGGCGTCCATCTTCGCCGCCAAGGACCGCGTGGTGTTCATCAACACCGGCTTCCTGGACCGCACCGGCGACGAGATCCACACCTCCATGGAGGCCGGGCCGATGGTCCGCAAGGCCGAGATGAAGGGCCAGCAGTGGATCAAGTCCTACGAGGACTGGAACGTCGACACCGGTCTGGCCACCGGCCTGCCCGGCAAGGCGCAGATCGGTAAGGGCATGTGGGCCATGCCGGATCTGATGGCCGAGATGCTCGTCCAGAAGATCGGCCACCCGAAGTCCGGCGCCAACACCGCCTGGGTGCCCTCGCCCACCGCCGCCACCCTGCACGCCACCCACTACCACCTGGTGGACGTGTTCAAGCGGCAGGCCGAGATCGCCAAGGGCGGCCCGCGCGCCACCGTCGACGAGATCCTCGAGATCCCGCTCGCCCCGAACACCGACTGGTCCGCCGAGGAGATCCAGCAGGAGCTGGACAACAACTCGCAGGGCATCCTCGGCTACGTGGTGCGCTGGATCGACCAGGGCGTCGGCTGCTCGAAGGTGCCCGACATCAAGGACATCGGCCTCATGGAGGACCGCGCCACCCTGCGCATCTCCAGCCAGCTGATGGCCAACTGGCTGCGCCACGGCATCGTCACCGAGAAGGACGTCATCGCCTCGCTCGAGCGCATGGCCCCGGTCGTCGACCGCCAGAACGCCGGCGACTCGTCGTACTTCGCCATGGCTCCGGACTTCAACGCCTCCATCGCCTTCCAGGCGGCGAAGGAACTGGTCCTCGAGGGCACCACCCAGCCCAACGGCTACACCGAGCCGATCCTGCACCGCCGCCGCCGCGAGGCCAAGGCGTTCAACAAGAGCGTGTAGGAATCAGCCGCTTCGGCGCATGACAGGGAATCCCCGGTCGACCACGGTCGACCGGGGATTCTCCTTTTCCCGGGTCTGCCCCTGAAATCCGGGGCAGCCGGTCATGTGTGAAACGTGTTGATTCCAAATATGATCCGGCGATGATCAACTCCTCGCGGATCGCTCGCGCCGGGCTGCTCGGCGCGCCGGCGCTCGCGCTGCCATTGCTGTTGACCCCGACCGCCCATGCCGCCATCGACAATTTCGGCGTCGATTGCGGGACACCCGCGGTGCCCTGCCACGTATCGATCACGACCAAGGGGGCCGACCGGCTCAGCCCGGTGACCTTGACGGTCAACGGCACCGTCATCGGTCAGGACACCCCGTACACCAGCGCAGACGGGCTCAATGGGTTCGCGCAGATCACCTGGACCCCACCGGCCGTGGGCGCGTACACCTTGACGGTCACCCAGGGCGCCTCCTCGCGTTCGGTCAATGTGAGCATCTGCCCGAAGAATCCGTCGACCTATCCCGACATCTCGTTCTCGCCGGGATCCGCCGTGTCGAGCGCGTGCGGCATCATCGGCAGCGCCGTGAACTCCGGCTCCGCGTCGGGTTCGGCGGCTGCCGTGCTGCCGATCTTCAGCGGCTCCGCGGGCATGTGATCGCGCTTCGACTTCGTTTGAGCTGCAACGGAATCCCCGGTCGACCCTCGTCGACCGGGGATTCCCCATTTCGCAGCAGGTCCGATACGCTGCGCAGCGTCAATCACCCCGAGCATGAGGATTTATCGATGGGTTCTGCCGTTCTCGAGATCGTCAATGTCATCCTGACCCACGTCAACGCGACCGTGTCGTGGTTCACCTCGGGCTCGGCGGGCCCGATCCCGCTGTAAGACCGCGCGGACGACAGCGCGAACCCCTCCACCATATGGACGGCGGAGGGGTTCGGGCGTTTTCGGATCAGAGGGCGGCGGAGGCGGTGGCGAATTCGCCGGCGGAGGCCAAGGCGGCGTCCTCCTCGACCTCGTGCGGGGTCAGGCGACGGCCGGTGTGACCGAGGCCGAAGCCGGCCAGCAGCGCCGCCACCGCGAAGAAGGCCGCGCCCGTCAGGAAGGCGATGCGGTAGGCGCCTTCGGCCGGGAGAGAGATCACCGCACCATTGGGCAGGGCGTGGCCGAGGGTGTCGCTGGTGAGGATGGTGACGACCAGTGCGCTGCCGATCGCGCCGCCGACGGTGCGCATGATCGAGTTGATCGAGTTGGCGATGCCGGTCTCGTGCGGCGCCACATTGGCGACCAGGAGAGCGGGCATGGCGGCGTAGGCGATCGCGATGGCGGCGTTCGCGATGATCAGTGCGACAACGACTTCCGAGCTGGTCGAGTGCACCAGCGCCAGGGCAGTGAGCGCGCACAGGCCGATGACGCTGGCGAGCAGCAGGACATAACGGGCGCCGATCCGCCCGACCAGGCGACCGGCGATCGGGCCCATCACCACCGAGACCACCGCACCCGGCAGCATGAAGGCCACACTGGTACGCAGCACCGAGGCGTCGAAGCCGAAGCCCGCCAGCGCCCGCGGCGTCGCCACGAAGTAGGTCGCCCCGAGGAACACGCTGAACATCGCGAAACCGACGCAGAAGCTGGCCAGATTGGTCACCGCGACCGGGCGATGCGCCAGCAGCGAGGTCGCCACCAGCGGCGACCGCAGCTTCGACTGCAGCACCAGGAACCCGGCCAGCACGACCACCGCGGCGATGAACAGCCCGATCACCCGGGCGCTGCCCCAACCCCATTCGTGCCCTTGGGAAATCGGCAGCAGCAAGCAGACCAGACCGACACCGAGGACGGCGGCCCCCACGTAGTCGACGCGACCGCCCTGACCCGCGCGCCGCGGCAGGGTGAAGAACGCCAGCGCCAGCACCACCACCGTCAGCACGACGCACAGCCAGAAGATGCGACGGTAATCCGCGCCGCCCTGCGTCAGCAGACCCGTGGCCACCAGCGCGACACCACTGCCCACGCCCAGCGTCGACGCGGTGACGGCCAGCGCCCCGGTCAGGCGCTCGGCGGGAAGTTCATGGCGCAGCACGCTGATCGCCAGCGGGAACAGTCCGAAACTGGCTCCCTGCAAGGCCCTTCCGACGATGAGCAGATCGATGCTGTGCGCCGAGGCCGCGATCACGCTGCCGGCCAGCGTCACCGCCAGCGTCGCCAGGATGACCGGCTTGTGTCCGTAGACATCACCCAATCGCCCGAGCAGTGGTGTCAGCGCCGAGGCGGCCAGCATGGTCGCGGTCGTGACCCATCCGACGGTGGTCGCCGAGACACCGAGCTGCGTCCCGATCTGCGGCAGCGCGGGCACGGGCAGGGTCTGGGCCATGGCCAGAAGAAACACGGTGCTGGCCATGGTCAGCACGATCGCGGTCGGCGACGGGGAACGCCGATGCTCGAGCAGGGAGGTCATTCGTGGAACCCTACGACGGAATCGACACAGTGTCGATTATGATAGACGCCACGTCCATTGCAGGAATGGAACTCGAATAGGGTGAACACATGGCGCAGCAGGGCGGACGCAAGGTGAACCAGACCCGAGTCACGACCCAGGATCTGCGCCGCCGCGGCGCCGTGTCGAAGGGTGATCAGCGCGAGGCCGAGATCCTCGACGCGACCCGCCGGCTGCTGACCAAGAAACCGATGGCCAACTTGACCGTCGACGACATCACCACCGCGACAGGCATTTCGCGCACCAGCTTCTACTTCTATTTCCCGTCCAAACACGCGGTACTCGCCCGCCTGATGGAGGACGTGAGCGACGGCTACGCCAAAACCCACGTCTGGCTGCCGTCCACCGGCCCGCAGCGCGAACTCCTGCGCACCCAGCTCGCGGGGACGGCCGCGATCTGGCACGACAACAGCACGATCCTGGTCTGCTCACTGGAAGGTTACGACAACAATTACCCCCCGCTGACCGAATTCATCGCCACCATCCAGAACCGATTCACCAGCGCGCTGGCCGCCAAGATCGAGCGCGACCGCGCGGCCGGCCTCGCTCCCGAGGGCATCGACTCGGCAACGCTGGCGACTCTCGTCACCCTGATGCGCGACGGCCGGCTGTCACAGTTGTCCGCGGCGCCCCCGAACGAAGTGACTCGCGGCCTCGACGACCTCACCGAAGCGATCCTGCGCCTGATCTACGGCCGACTGGACTGACCGTGCCGATAGCTGCCCCGTATGGCATCTACCGGGACCAGGGCCCCGCGCCTGCCCGCCGACCTTGCTGATTCACCTGTGCGCCGGGCAGTGTCATGGCCGGAGCCGATCGGACGTTTTCCGAGTCAGCTGACCACGATGACCGATTTGCCGCGCGAGTGGCCGGCGGCCAGGTGGGTGATGGCGGCGGGCGCTTCGGACAGGGCGTAGGTGCGGTCGATGTGCGGGACGACCGCGCCCGCGGTCGCGAGTTCGGCGAGCGTGACCAGGGCTTCGGGCTTGGGCAGAGCCAGCAGGGCGCGCAGACACTGTCGCGCGAAGGGCGAGAGCAACTCGGCGCGCACCGAACGGCCCAGGCCGCCGAAGAAGCGGCCGCCGCCCTCACCACCGCCGAGGACCAGGGTGCCGGTCTCGGTCAGCAGTGAGCGCAACAACGCCAGCGGGCGGTTTCCGGCCATATCGAGGATGAGGTCGTAACGGCCGCTGAGCTTTTCGGTCCGGTAGTCGATGACGTGATCCGCGCCGAGCCCGGTGACGAAGGCCGCGGACGCGCCCGAGCACACACCGGTCACCTCTGCGCCGTAGTGCTTGGCCAGCTGGACCGCCAGATGACCGACACCGCCGGAGGCGCCGATGATCAGCGTGCGCTGCCCGGCTTCGATGCGGCCCGCGTCACGCAAGCCGGTGAGCGCGGTCGTACCCGAGATCGGCAGCGCCGCAGCCTGTTCGAAGCTCAGGTTCGCGGGCTTGCGTTGCAGCTTGGTCGCGGGGGCGGCAGCGAATTCGGCGAACGAACCGGGGACCGTCCCGAAGACCTCGTCTCCGGGCTCGAATGCGGTGACCTGCGGGCCGACCGCTTCGACGATGCCCGCGACATCCCAGCCGCGCACCCGCTCCCGGGGTTTGCGAGGGCCCAGTGCGAGCCGGGCGACCAGCGGTTCGCCGGTCATCATGTGCCAGACGCTGGGGTCCACACCCGCGGCCCGGACCCGGACGAGAACCCCGTCCGGACCCGCCTGCGGGGTGGGAATGTCGCTGTAGGACAACACATCAACGGTGCCGTAGACGTCCTGGGTGATAGCTTTCACGACTCATCCTCTTCCGGATATTCGAAGATCTCGTCCAGTGGTGCGCAGAACACCCGGGCGATCTGGAACGCCATCTCCAGCGACGGCGAGTATTTGCCCTGTTCGATGGCGTTGACGGTCTGCCGGGTCACGCCGAGCCGGTCGGCCAGCTCGGCCTGGGTCATCTCGCCGTGCGAGAACCGCAGGGCGCGAATGTTGTTGGTGACCTTCGTGGGTTTCACCATGGCGCCATCCCCCGCCGATAGGCCTCCAGCTTGGCGGCCGCGCCGACGACCGCGGACAGCGTGAATCCGAGGTAGATGACATTGGCGATCCAGAAGGTGTCACCGTCGGCCAGGGCCAGCACCAGCGCCGCGACGGCGCCGAGAACGATGAATGCTTGGCCGACATGCGTTCCGCGCAGGTCGATTTCACGGTCGCGCTGATCGCGCCGGTCGCGATCGCGGGACCCGATGGCGACGGCGACGGCAGCCACGATCGAGGCCGCGATGGAACCCCCGATCGCCCACAGCATCGGCGCGACATAGGCGACCTCGACCAGCGCCGTGTGCCGCGCCCGCACCAGCACGACGATCAGGTAGATCGCGTACGAGACGACGGCCACGACACCCAGGATCCAGGTTCGCTTCTCCTCGTAAGGCATGCGATCAGTGTAAAGAAAACACGACAACATGTACAGAATTCTTTACATAGTCGCGAAACAGCCGTCGTCGCAACCGATTCCATCCGCTAGTGTCGGAACCATGGCCGATCTCGAAGCCCTGGACCGTATCGAATCGCTCGGTCCGGAATTCTTCGCCGACCCGCACGCCCACTACCGTCGCTGGCGCGAGGACGGCCCGGTGCGGCAGGTGCGATTCCCGGACGGGATCGTGCGGTGGGTCGTGCTGGACTACGCGGCGGGGCGGGCCGCGTTGAACGATCCGCGGTTGCACAAGGCGGCGGCGGTCAACGATGAGCTGCTCAGCCGCAAACGCGGTGCGCCGCCGTCGGATCCGAAACAGCTGGCGGTGCTGACCCATATGCTGAGCACCGATCCGCCGGGGCATACGCGCCTGCGGAAGCTGGTGACCCGGGCGTTCACGCCGCGGCGGGTCGCCGAGTTGGCGCCCCGGATCGAGGAGATCACCGACGGGCTGCTGGACGCCCTGGCGGGCCGGGATGAGGTGGATCTGCTGCACGAGTTCGCGGAACCGCTGCCGATCACGGTGATCTGCGAGCTGCTCGGGGTGCCGCTCGGGGATCGCGACGATTTCCAGGAGTGGACTCGGGCGCTCGTCGCGGTGGCGGGGCTGGAGGAGAATCGGGCCGGTGCCGCGGCGGCCATGGCGGACTACCTGACCGGGCTGGTGCGGGCGAAACGGGAACGGCCCGAATCGGATCTGCTGTCGGCGCTGGTGCTGCCGGCCGACGACGGCGACACCCTGACCGAGACCGAACTGGTCGGGATGGCCACGCTGCTGTTGATCGCGGGGCACGACACCACCGTGAACCTGATCGCCAACGGCACCCTGGCGCTGCTGCGCAATCCGGAACAGTTGCGCGCCTTGCAGACCGATCCGGAGGCGATTCCCGCCGCCATCGAGGAGTTCCTGCGCTTCGACGGGCCGGTGAACATGAGCACCGTCCGCCACACCGCCGAACCGGTCACCATCGCCGGAACCGACATTCCCGCAGGAGAATTCGTCTTCGTCGCACTCCCCGCCGCCAACCGCGACCCGGAGCGCTACCAGGAGCCCGACGCCCTGGACCCGGCCCGTGACACCGGTGGCCATCTGGCCTTCGGCCACGGCATCCACTTCTGCGTCGGAGCCCCCCTGGCCCGCCTGGAAGCGCGAGTCGCCTTCTCGGCCTTGCTCTCTCGATTCCCGGATCTGCGTCTGGCGCGCCCGGCGCAGGAGCTGGAATGGCATCCGAGCACCCTCATGCACGGCCTCAAGGAGCTTCCCGTCCAGCTCTAGTGCGCAGAGCAGCCCGGCGCCG
This sequence comes from Nocardia sp. CA-145437, assembly GCF_050956485.1. Lineage (NCBI taxonomy): Bacteria > Bacillati > Actinomycetota > Actinomycetes > Mycobacteriales > Nocardiaceae > Nocardia > Nocardia sp. CA-145437. Next base: position 4,324,149 of record NZ_CP191204.1, read on the forward strand.
GGATGTGCCACGACTCGCCCATTGCGATAGCGACGTGCGTCACAAAACTGGTCGGTCGACCAGAGTTAATGAGTGGCGAATACCAAGGCAAGCTGAGAAAACGCCGTCAAACGTCCTAGACAGAACAAACCGAGTGGTCACCTTTCGATAAAAGTTCACCTTCCCAAACCGTTCGATGCGCTAACGTCACTCAGGCCGTACTGGTGGGACCGCATTTTCGGACGATGTGGAGGTGTCGCAAGAATGGTCGGGACAGCAACGCCGGTGAGGGAAAGCCAGCGCTTAGCTGAGTGGTTCGATGCGGTCAAACGGTCCCCGTCGACAGCCACATTAATTGCTATTTGTTTGCTGTCTTTAGTCCTCGGCGCGGCCCGGCGCCGCACCCGCACCACCCCGATGCCGGCCGACGTGCAGGGTTGATCCCGCCGCGAAGAGAACGAGCTGCCTCATGACCGTAGTCGTTGTTCCTTCCGTCCACCGCCCGATCGCACTGCTGCCCTGCAGGCAGATCACGCTCAGCTTCCAGGCCGAGCAGACCCGATTGCGCGACACCGCCCAGCGGCTCGCCCAGCTGTGCCATCGCCGCTGGCTGGGCCGCTCCGACTTCGAGATGTTCCCGCCGCTGCACCGCTGGGGCGCGGTCCCCAGTCTGCCGCTGCCCCAAGGCCTTCCGACGCCGCACACCCTGATCAGCGCGGCGGCTCGGGGCGCACATCTGGCAGCGTCCACCCCGGTCGAGTTCCTGGCCGCCGCGATCATGCTGTCCACGGGCTGCCCGGCCGCCGCGACCATCGACCAGCTCGCCCCCACGCCGGGACCGAGCCGGACCGCGCAATTGCTGAGCCTGTCGATCCTCGCCATGGCCGAGGACGACGCCGCACTCGCCGTCGATCTCGCGGCCACGGCCATCGCCGTCTCCGGCGGGCGGATCGCGCAGCGGCAGGAAGACTGGATTCCACTCGACGACGAGCTGCCCGTCGAGCACACCGGGACCCACGGCTCGGTGGCCGGTCCCGCGCCCGCCGCCTGATATCGCACGACCCCCGCGCGCCGCGTCAGAGCCCGAAGACGCGGCGCGCGTTGCCGTCCAGGTACAGCTCGCGGGTCTCGTCGTCCAGGCCCAGAGCGTCCAGACCATCGAGGGCGTGCTGGGGCAGGATCATCGGATAGTTGGTGCCGAACAGCACCTTGCGCCGCCCGCTCGCGGACTTCAGATACGAGACGAGTTCGGGCGGCAGCCTTTTCGTGGTGTAGGCCGAGGTGTCGATCACCACGTTCTCGTGTTTGCGGGCCACCGCGATCATCTCCTCGGTCCACGGATAGCCGACGTGCCCGCACACGATGGTCAGCTCCGGGAAGTCCAGGGCCACGCGGTCGATATACGGAATCGGGCGGCCCGGCTCCGAGGGCCGCAGCGGACCGGTGTGCCCGACCTGCGTGCAGAACGGGATCCCGAGGTCCACGCAGGCGGCGTAGAGCGGATAGAAGCGGGCATCGGTCGGCGGCACCTCCCACAACCACGGCAGCACGCGGACTCCCACGAAGCCCTCGTCACGGACCCGATGCCGCAGCTCGCGCACCGATTCCATGGGCCTCCGCAGGTCCACCGAGGCCACGGCGGTCAAGCGATCCGGGGCCTCGGCCACCCATGCGGCGACCTCGTCATTGGAGATGAGCGTGCCCTCCGGCGCGCACCACGCCGAGATGAGCGCCCGGTCGATGCCGCCCGCGTCCATCGCCGCCAGCGTCGCCCGCAACGGGATCTCGCCGGTGGGGATCGCTCCCCCGGTCCACCGCCGCAGCGAATCGAAGATGTCACGCGCGAGAAAACGCTCCGTCGGATGCTGAGCCCAAGCGTCGATCGTCACCTTTCCAGTGTGGGGAACAAACGGCCGTCGCGGATCGTTCTCCATGCACCAGGGGCGGAAATAATCAGCCGACAACGCAGCGTCGTTGTGCCACCATGTGATTCATCGAAGATCAGCCGACCGACACGGTCGTGACCAGCAGGAAGGGGGAGACGGCTTTGAATCCGAGTATCGACGAACAGTACCGGGGCTTCGGCCGTCTCCGGGCCCATTCGTAACCGGCCGACACCCTTTCCCTGTTCGATCCCTTTCACGAAACATGGTGACCCCCATGCTGTTCCGTCATGCCGAAGACCCGGAGATAACCACCGACAATTGGATACACGCCGGAGTGCTGCTGCTCAACGCCTCCTACGAGGCGCTGACCACGATCCGCGCCGAGCGCGCGGTGGTGCTGCTGCTCGGCGGGGCCGCCGAGACCGTCGCCGAACGGCAGCCGCACTTCCCGATCCGCTCGCGGCACCTGGAGCTGGCGCTGCCGGAGACCATCCGGCTCACCCGCTACATCTACCTCGAGCACCGGATCCTGACGCACGACGACGACAGCCGGGCCACCCTCCCCGCGGTGCTGCGCCGCGACCGGTACCGCTGCGGGTACTGCTCCGGCTGGGCCCGCACCGTGGACCACATCCGCCCGCGGTCGAGGGGCGGGCCCAATACCTGGGCCAACCTCATCGCCGCGTGCGGTCCCTGCAATACGTACAAGGCGGACCGGACTCCCGCGGAGGCCGGTATGCGCCTGCTGTGGGAGCCCAAGGCCCCCAATGACAGAGAACGGGCCCAGCGCCAGATCTGGAAGGAACTGGCCGCGTCCTGACTCGACGCACGAAACACCCATCACGCGTGATCGGACAGGAAAGGAGCAAGATCCGATGACGAACACCGCACTGCAGGAGCAGACCCTGGCGGATCTGCTCCCCATCTCCGACTCGAAGGACTACTGGGCGCGCGCCGCCTGCAAGGGTGACCCGAACCACGAGGCGTGGTTCCCGTACCCGTCGCAGGACTTCGACTACGCCCGCGGCATCTGCGCGGGCTGCCCGATCCGCCGCGAATGCGGTGACTTCGCGGCCCGCACCGGCCAGTCCGGCGTCTGGGGCGGGCACGAGTACGACCGCGGCAAGATGATCCGCGACTGACCCGAGTCTCGGGCGGCCATCTCGGTGATCCGAGGTGGCCGCCCGTTTTCGTGCCGGTCGCGGGATGGGCGTTACCGGCTCGAACAGGTGGGGTGGTGGGCGTCAACATAGGATGGGCGCTCGTGGGTACTCATCGCGCCGCGGGCGGGTCACGAGGTGTCAGCAAAGGACCGGTTATCGCAGTCGTCGCGGTGATTGTGCTAGGGCTGGCGGTCGTCGGCTGGGCATGGTTGTCGGATCGGTCGAAGCAGAAGGACAGCCGGGCCGCGTCGTCGTGTGTGGAGGGGACCGCCACGCTGGCGGTGACCGTCGATCCGGACATGCTGACGCCGGTGAAGGCCGCCGCGGATCGGTTCAACGCCACCGCGCCGCATGTGCGCGATCACTGCGCGCAGGTGGCGGTGACCGCGCAGCCGTCGGCGGCGATGGTGGCGGCGTTCGTCGCGAACAAGTGGGACCCGGCGTTGGGGCCGCAGCCCGCGCTCTGGATTCCGCAGTCCTCGCGATCGGTCGAGCTGATGCGGGTGCCGGGTTTGATCGCGGGCACTCCGGCCCCGGTCGCGGTGAGCCCGGTCGTGCTGGCCGTGCCCGAGGAACTGCGCCACGCCCTCGATACCTCGAAGGCGCACTGGGCGGATCTGGCCAAGCTGCAGACCGGTTCGCTGGCCGATGCCGGGCTGCCCGCATGGGGCAAGCTGCGCCTGGCCATGCCCGGCGGTGACGCCACGGTGGCTGTCGCGGCCGCGGTCGGTTCGGGTGTCTCCGGCACCGATCCGCTCGACGAGAAGGCGGTCGCCACCGGACAGGTCGTCTCCGCGATCTCCGGCCTGGCCGCGAGCGCGCCCGCCGTGAAGGACACCGCGAGCGCGCTCGCCGATCTCGCCGGTGCGCCCGATGCCGCCGGGCCGGTGCACGCCGTGCCCGCCACCGAACAGCAGATTCGCGCCCACGCGGGACTGGTCGCCTTCCGGCCCGACGACGCGGGCCCGGTCGCCGATTTCCCGGCCGCACAGCTCACCGGCCCCTGGGTCGACCAGACCCAGAACCTCATCGCCGGCCTGTTCTCCGACTTCCTGCGCGCCCCCGACCAGTCGAAACTGTTCACCGACAACGGTTTCGGCGCGGCCGCCCCCGCGACCACGAAGGCGCCGTCGAAGCCCGTCCTGGACAAGGTGAATCAGATCCTCGCGCACCCGGTGCTCGGCGTGCAGGCGACCGTCCTGCTCGACGTCTCCTCCTCCATGTCCACCGCCGAGGGCTTCGGCACCCGGCTCGGCAATGCCGTGGCCGCGCTGTCGTCCACGATGACCGTGATGCCGCCGGAGTTCGGGCTCGGCGTATGGGAGTACTCCAAGAACCTCGACGGCGCGAACGCGCACAAGGTGCTGACCCCGACCGCACCACTGACCGACGCCCAGCGCAACGCCCTCGCCCAGGGCCTGACCACGGTGACCGCGAGCCAGTCCAAGCAGGACCGCACCTACCCCGCCCTGGAGGCGGCCTACAAGAGCGTGCTCGCCAACTACGCCGCCGCCCGCACCAATTCGATCCTGCTCATCACCGACGGCCCCGAGGACGACTCCCCCGTCACCGGTGACCAGCTGCTCGCCGATATCGCCGCCGCGACCGATCCGGCGCATCCGGTGCGCATCGACGTGATCGTGGTCGGCGGAGCGGGCACCCAGACCCTGCAAACGCTCGCCCAGCGCACCGGAGGCACCTACACGAAGGTCGGCACCACCGCGGATCTGCCGTTCGGCACGGCGGTCTCGCAGGCGCTGACGACACCCTGACCCAGCGGGCGGATCCGGGCCGGGCAACAGCCCGGCAACACATGGCCGTAATGTCCGGATCCACCAGCCAACTCGTGGCATATTCGGCGGATGACACACAGTACGGGTCCCGAACCCACATTGAAGCAGGGCCTGGCCGCCGGAACGACCATCGGTGCCGGCATTCTGCTGCTCGTCATCGGCGTGCTCTCTGTCCTGCAGGGCATTTCCGCGGTGGCGTCGGACGACCTGCTGGTCGTCGGCTACGACTACATCTACAAGCTGAACACCACCGGCTGGGGCTGGATCCACATCGGCGTCGGCATCATCCAGATCATCGTGTCGATCGGCCTGCTGAAAGGCTCGACCTGGGGCCGCACCGCCGCCCTCGTGCTGGCGGCCCTGTCCATCGTGGAGAACTTCCTCTGGATCCCCTACTACCCGGCCTGGTCGCTGCTCATCATCGCCCTCGACGTCGTGGTGATCTGGGCGATCTCCACCTACAAGCCGGTCCACGCCTGACCCGTATCACCCTGTGCCACCACGAATCACCCCGCGCCACCACGGACGAGCGCCCCATCGGTTTCCGGAAACCGATGGGGCGCTTGCCAGTTCAGCTACGGCGAATCACTCCGCGTCGATATAGGAGTCCATCGGCGGGCAGGAGCACACCAGGTTGCGGTCGCCGTAGGCGCCGTCGATGCGGCGGACAGACGGCCAGACCTTGGCGCGGGTGTGCTTGACGCCCATCGGGTAGACGGCGGTTTCGCGGGTGTAGGGGTGGTTCCAGTCGCCGACCAGGCATTCGGCGGTGTGGGGAGCGCCGCGGAGAGGGTTGTCCTCGACGGGCCAGACACCGGCTTCGACCTGGTCGATCTCGCCCTTGATGGCGATCATGGCCGCGATGAAAGCATCGAGCTCTTCGAGGTTCTCGCTCTCGGTGGGCTCCACCATGAGGGTGCCGGCGACGGGGAAGCTCATGGTGGGGGCGTGGAAGCCGTAGTCCGCCAGGCGCTTGGCGACGTCGTCGACGGTGACGCCGGTGCGCTTGGTGATCTCGCGCAGGTCCAGGATGCACTCGTGGGCGACCATGCCGTTATCGCCGGTGTAGAGGACCGGGAAGTGCGGGTCCAGCTTGCGCGCAATGTAATTGGCGGAGGCGATGGCGGTGAGGGTGGCGCGGCGCAGGCCGTCGGCGCCCATCATGCGGATGTAGGCCCAGGTGATCGGGAGAATCGACGCCGACCCGTACATGGCCGCCGACACCGCGTGCGAGCCCTTCACCAGCGGGTCGCCGGGCAGGTACTGGGCCAGGTGCTCGCGCACCGCGACCGGGCCGACGCCGGGACCGCCGCCGCCGTGCGGGATGCAGAAGGTCTTGTGCAGGTTCAGGTGGCTGACGTCGCCGCCGAACTTGCCCGGACGGGCCAGGCCGACCAGGGCGTTGAGGTTCGCGCCGTCGACGTACACCTGGCCGCCCGCCTCGTGCACCAGGCCGCACAGTTCGGCCACCTCGTGCTCGTACACGCCGTGCGTGGACGGGTAGGTGATCATGATGCAGGCCAGCCGCTCGGCATGATCGGCGATCTTGGCGCGCAGGTCGTCGAGGTCGATATCGCCGTTGGGGCTGGTCTTCACGATCTCCACCCGCATGCCGACCATGGCCGCGGAGGCGGCGTTGGTGCCGTGCGCGCTGGACGGGATCAGGCACGTATCCCGGTGCGAGTCACCGCGATCCAGGTGGTAGCGGCGGATCGCGAGCAAGCCCGCGTACTCGCCCTGGCTACCGGCGTTGGGCTGCAAGGAAACCCGGTCGTAGCCGGTGACCGCGCACAGCCAGCCCTCGAGGTCCTCGATCACTTTGATCAGGCCGGGCGCGTCCTCGACCGGCGCGTACGGGTGCACCCGGTTGAAGCCGGGCCAGGTGATGGCTTCCATCTCGGCGGCCGCGTTGAGCTTCATGGTGCAGGAGCCGAGCGGAATCATGCTGCGGTCCAACGCGATGTCCTTGTCCGAGAGCGCGCGCAGGTAGCGCAGCATGGCGGTCTCGGTGCGGTACTTGGTGAACGCGGGCGCGGTCAGGTACTCGGAGGTGCGGACCTCGATGTGCGGGCGCTGCCTGCCGTGGAAGAGCGCGCCCTCGGGGCCGACCGGGACCTCCGCGCCGAAGCAGTCGAGCACGGCGACCACGTGGGTGTCGGTGGTGACCTCGTCGCAGGCGATGGCCACGTGGTCGGCGTCGACGAGACGCAGGTTGATGCCCTCACCCTTCGCCTTGGCCACGATGGATTCCGCGCCGCCGGGCACGTTCACCAGGACGGTGTCGAAGTAGGTCTGGTGCACGACCGCGTCGCCGAGGCCGGCGGCCAGCCACTGCGCGTGCCCGTGCACGCGGCGCGCGATCGACCGCAGCCCGTCGGCGCCGTGATAGGAGGCGTACATGCCGGCCAGGATGGCCAGCAGCACCTGCGCGGTGCAGATGTTCGAGGTCGCCTTCTCACGGCGGATGTGCTGCTCACGGGTCTGCAGCGCGAGCCGGTAGGCGAGGTTGCCGTCGGCGTCGACGGACACGCCGACCAGACGGCCGGGCAGCTGCCGCGCGTGCGCGGTGTGCACGGCGAGGTAGCCCGCGTGCGGCCCGCCGAAGCCCAGCGGCACGCCGAAGCGCTGCGTGGTGCCGAAACAGGCGTCCGCGCCTAGCTCGCCGGGCGGGGTGATGAGGGTCAGCGCGAGCAGGTCCGCACCCACCGCGACCAGCGCACCGCGCTCGTGGGCGGCCTCGATGACCGGAGCCCAGTCCACGATCCGGCCGGACGCGCCCGGCTGCTGCACGATCACGCCGAAGAAGTCGCCGTCGGGCAGCCCGCCGTCGGCCAGGTCGGCCTCCACGATCTCGAGGCCCAGCGGCTCGGCGCGGGTGTAAAGCAGGGTGCGGGTCTGCGGGAACAGGTCGGTGTCGATGAGCAGCCGCTGCGACGTGGACTTGCGGTTGGCCCGCTGCAGCAGGGTCATGACCTCGGCGGCGGCGGTGGCCTCGTCGAGCATGGACGCGTTGGCGACCTCCATGCCGGTGAGATCGCCGACCATGGTCTGGAAGTTGAGCAGCGCTTCGAGGCGGCCCTGGCTGATCTCGGGCTGGTAGGGCGTGTAGGCGGTGTACCAGGCCGGGTTCTCGACGAGGTTGCGCAGCAGCACCGGCGGGGTGAGGGTGTCGTAGTACCCGAGCCCGATCATGGAGGTGGCGACGGTGTTCGAATTGGCCAGTGCCGCAAGCTCGGCCAGCGCGTCGTGTTCGGAGACGGCGTCGGGCAGCACGGTGAGGCCATTGCCCTCGGGGGCGTCCAGGATGCTGGCGGGCACGGCCCTGGTGGCGAGTTCGTCCAGCGACTCGACGCCCACGGTCTCGAGGATGCGGCCGGTTTCGCCGCTGTCGGGGCCGATGTGGCGGTCGGCGAAGGATCGAGTCCAGATCACGGCTGCTCCAAGGGGTGGGCGGGGGTCGACCACGGGGTCGACGTGTCGTCTGCCCTCCCCCTCTGTCCTCGATGCCTGAGAGATTCGGACCCCGGTCCGGCGACCGGTGACCTTTCACCATGGGCGGACGGCACGCGGCCATCACTTTCCAGAGGCGTCGAAACTCCGCACGGTCCCTTGTGCCTGAGAGATTGACGGGGAGGTGCTGCTCCTTCGGCGTCCGAGACTATCCCCGGAACTCTCCCGCACGGCTGCGACGCACTGCCAGTCTAAGCGGCCGCAGGTTACAAGAATGTTGCCGACCGGACTAACCGGTCTTGCTCATCCGCGCCTTGCGCCGGAACGAGAGCTCGTCCTCGGGGCGATCCGTGGCGGACGCGGTCTCCGCGCGCTCGGCCGGGAAGTTGGCGATTGCTCCGGTGAGCTCGCGCATGGCGCCGCTGACGGCGATGCCGAACACGCCCTGGCCACCCTGCAGTAAATCGACCACCTCTTCGGCGGAGGAGCATTCGTAGACCGTGGTCCCGTCGCTGAACAGCGTGATTCCGGCGAGATCCTCGACACCGCGACTGCGCAGGTGGTCCACGGCGATGCGGATGTTCTGTAGCGAGATGCCCGCGTCGAGCAACCGCTTGACGATCTTGAGGACCAGGATGTCCTTGAACGAGTACAGCCGCTGGCTACCGGATCCGGTGGCGCTGCGGATGGAGGGGACGACCAGTCCGGTGCGGGCCCAGTAGTCGAGCTGCCGGTAAGTGATTCCGGCCACCTGGCACGCGCTGGGCACACGGTAACCGACGAGTTCGTCGGGCACCGTGTCATCGGGGAACAGCCCTGGCTGCACCACATCCCGAGGTTGCGGTTGATCTCCCACTGACTTACTCCCTTACTGCGTGCCTATCAGGGCTGGGCTCGTCATCGACTCTGGAGCGTTGGCCTAACAATCGAGGCTACTCCCCTGATTGTGGCCGCAAAATCGGCACCGTTAAAGCATGACCGAGTGCGTGTTTCTCACCCTAAACCTGAGGTAGAGACAAGGAAATGTCTCATTTCGGATGCTTTGCCCGGTCAGCAGTTGGTCAGCTGTCCGTGGCTTTGAAGTCATCCGGAGATACCGATTCGAGAAACTCCTTGAACTTCTCGACTTCGTCCTCGCGCTCGTCGGGCATGACCAGCCCGGCCTCCTCGAGCACCGGCTCCTCGGCATAGATCGGGCAGCCCACCCGCAACGCGATGGCGACCGAGTCCGAGGGCCGCGCGGAGATGCGCAGATCGTTCTCGAAGACCAGGTCGGCGTAGAAGGTGCCCTCCTGCAGATCCACGATCCGCACCTCTTTGAGGGTGTGGCCCAGCTCCTTGATCAGGATCTTGATCAGGTCGTGGGTGAGCGGGCGGATGGGCGTGACGCCCTCCTGTTCCAGCACGATCGCGGTGGCCTCGGCCTGCCCGATCCAGATCGGTAGGTACCGGTCCCCGGACACCTCACGCAGCAGCAGCACGGGCTGATTCTGTGGCTGTTCGACACGGATGCCGATCACACGCATTTCGCTCATGGCCGTGCCTCGCTAGCGCTCGCCACGACCATGCGCGAAGGCGCGCTGTGTTTATTGGTTCGCTCGCTTCGCTCACTCACGGCACTGCCTCCCAGATCCTCACCAGGCCGCCCAACCCGGCTGTATTACCGAGTCTAGGCGAAGATTTCAGCCTCCGAGGGAAGCGCGCACCGAGGTCTTCACGAGGCAGGTGTGCAGCGTCAGCGACAGTGCGGCCAATTCCCGGACCGTCTCCTCGGCGCGAGCGCGGGCGTCGGCGTCGCGGCTCTTGGCGATGGGCGCGGCGATCTGGGCCACCATGGCGGCCTCACGATCCGCGGCCAGCTTGAAGGCGCGCAGATGCCTTGCCTCCAAACCGAATTCGCTCAGCGCCTTGGCGGTGCGAGCGAGAGTGACGGCGTCGCCGTCGAAGTACCCGGCGGCGCCGGGGGTGATCAGGTTGGCCCGGATCAGCTCGGTGAGGAACTTCTCGTCGATGCCGGCCTGATCGAGCAGATCCGCCCGGGTGATCCGGATTTCGTGATCGAACCGGAGTTCCTCGGGCGACACCTCACCGGGCACGGCGTTCAACCGGCGCAGCCGGCCGCTCCCGTTGGCGGACAAGGCATCCGGGGTTTCCGGAATGCCTCGGGATTCGGGCACGATGCCTCCCACGGCGTTCGCCCGGGCCCGCGCTTCCCGGACTCCGAGCGTCGCCGCACCACTGTCGATCGCTTCGAGCTGTTCCTTGATCACCTTCAACGGCAGGTACTGGTCCCGCTGAGCGGTCAGCACGAAGCGCAGGCGCTCGACATCCGCCACATGGAAGCGGCGGTATCCCGAGGGCGTGCGCTCCGGGCTGATCAGGCCCTCCGATTCCAGGAATCGGATCTTGGAGATGGTGATGTCCGGAAAATCCGGACGCAGGAGATCCAGCACGGAGCCGATCGACATGCCTCCGCGCGTCCACTGCGCTGCGCCAGTCATTCCGCTCGGCCCTATAGCGCCGAGTCGCTCGTCGCCGGTCGCGGACCAGTCAGGAAGACCAGACGGAACTTGCCGATCTGGACCTCGTCGCCGTTCTGCAGCTCCGAGGAGTCCACCGGCTCACGGTTGACGTAGGTGCCATTGAGGCTGCCCACGTCGACGACCTGGAAGGTGTCGTCGTCCTGGCGGAACTCCGCGTGGCGACGACTGACCGTGACATCGTCCAGGAAGATGTCGCTGTCGGGATGGCGTCCCGCCGAGGTGGTCGGCTGGTCGAGCAGGAAGCGCGAACCGGCATTCGGACCACGCTTGACCACCAGCAGGGCCGCGCCCGCGGGCAGACCCTCCACCCCCTGCACCGGCTGCTCGCCGGTCTGCTCGGTGCGCGACGTGTCGACCTCGTTCAGGAAGTCGGCACGGAACACCGAAGTGGTCTCTGCTGCCGTTTCCTGGTAACCCGGGTCCTTGTTCTCGCTCACCCTTGCTCTCCTCCTCGAACCGAATAATCCATGCAAGCAATTGATGCCCTCAGCGATGCGGCGCTCCGGCCGCTCCCCGCCTCGGGTGGGTTCCGGAAATTCCGGGCACCGGTTGCGCGCACTTCTGTTGGCATTGACCGTACCCTGCCAGGGCGTACCCGTGCAGGTAGAACTGTGAAGGCTGCTTCAGCCTCCGATAACTCCTTGATAACCTGCGGCATCGAGCAGCTTGCCCAGGCCCGCCTCGAGCGCCTCGGCGGAGTCGACCTCGAGCTCGAACAGCCACCCGTCGCCGTAAGCGTCGGAGTTGACGGTCTCTGGCTCGGCATCCAGAAGATCGTTCACCGCAACGACTTTCCCGGCCAGCGGGGCGTAGATGTCGGACACGCTCTTGGTGGATTCGATCTCGGCGATGCTCTCACCGGCCGGCGCCTCGGAGTCCACCGCGGGCAGCTGCACGAACACGACGTCACCCAACTGCGACTGCGCGTAATCGGTGATGCCCACCCGCACCCGGGTCGGACCCACCTTGCTCACCCACTCGTGCTCCTCGGAGTAGCGCAAATCCTCGGGTACTGCGGTCACTGGCAGTGTCCTTTCAACGGGCGGTTCCTCTCGGGATCGTCGTCGATCCGTCCGTCGCACACCCTATCGGGAGTGATCATGGTGTGGCACGGGCGGTATCGCTCGGGCCACGGCGCGGGCTTTGCCGAGGTACAGGATTCCGGTCCAGACGTAGACCGCCGTGCCCCAGATCAAGAATGCCCCACCGAAGGCACGGCCGAAACCCGCGGCGGCCCAGTCCATCTGCCCGGCCAGCAGCCAGGGCAGCGCCGACATGAGCGCGAAGGTGGCGGCCTTGCCCAGGTAGATGACCTCGGGCGGGGGCAGGTCGCGGCGCTTGTAGATGCCCAGGGTGAGGGTCAGGATGCCGTCGCGGGCGACCAGGATCAGCACCACCCACCAGGGCAGGATGCCGCGAATCAGGAAGCCGCCCAGCGTCGCCAGCAGGTAGAGCCGGTCGACCAGCGGATCCAGGATCGCGCCCAATTTGGACGACTGATCCAACAGTCGGGCCAGCTTGCCGTCGAGGAAGTCGGTGAAACCGCTGGCGACCAGCAGCGCGAAGGCCCAGCCGTCGGCCTTCTCGACCAGCAGCAGCCACAGGAACACCGGCACGCCGATCAGCCGCACCAAGCTGAGGACATTGGGCACGGTCAGGATGCGGTCGCTGTACACCGGTTCGGCGTTCCGCTCGGTTGTCACAGTCCCCGTCCTACCCCAATCGGCGCGCCATCACCATCCGGGCACGCCGCCGGGCCGGGCGCGGACCTACTCCGTGAGAGAGTTGTGTGCAATCCTTCTCACATCTGGTTGGGACCGCGAGAGGAATGACCATGCCCGACTTCGACTATGACGTCGTCGTTATCGGCTCCGGGTTCGGGGGGAGCGTGAGCGCGCTGCGCCTGAGCGAGAAGGGCTACCGGGTGGCGGTGCTGGAGTCCGGCCGCCGCTGGAACGCCGAGGACATCCCCAAGACGAACTGGAATGTGCGCAAGGCGATCTGGGCCCCGCGCCTGGGCCTGACCGGGACCCAGCGGATCAGCGTGCTGGGCAAGTGCGCGGTGTTCTCCGCGGCGGGCGTGGGCGGCGGGTCGCTGATCTACGGCAATACCCTCTACGAGCCGCTCCCGGCCTTCTACACCGACCGCCAGTGGGCCCACATCACCGACTGGCGCTCCGAGCTCGCGCCCTACTACGACCAGGCCCAGCGCATGCTCGGCGTGACCGAGAACCCGCGCATGACCCCGGCGGACGAGGTGATCCGTTCGGTGGCAGCCGATCTGGGCGTGAGCGACACCTTCCACCCCACCCGGGTCGGCGTGTTCTTCAACGAGGCCGCCCCCGGCGAGGAGGTCGAGGACCCCTACTTCGGCGGCGCGGGCCCGCGGCGCAACGGCTGCATCCACTGCGCGCGCTGCTTCACCGGCTGCCCGCACAACGCCAAGAACACCACCCCCAAGAACTACCTGTACCTGGCCGAGCAGGCCGGCGCGCACGTGTTCGAACTCACCACGGCCACCAAGGTGCGGCCCATGACCGGCGGCGGCTACGCCATCGAGACGCAGCGGTCGGACCGCTGGGTCCGCAAGGGCCGCAAGGTGTTCACCGCCGAGCAGGTGGTGTTCGCGGCGGCCGCGCTGGGCACCCAGAAGCTGCTGCACAAGATGCGCGACGAGGGCGTGCTGCCGAACCTGTCACCGCGGCTGGGTGAGCTGACCCGCTCCAACTCCGAGGCGATTCTCAATGTGGTGAGCAAGTCCCGCGACGATTTCGCCGAGGGCATCGCGATCACCTCCTCCATCCACCCCGAGCCCGACACCCACGTCGAGGTCTGTCACTACGGCAAGGGACAGAACGGCCTGTTCCCGCTGTCGGTGCCGATCGTCGACGGCGGCGCGTTCCGGTTCCTGCGCTTCCTGCTGGCCATGGTGCTGCATCCGGTGGTGTTCGCGCGCAGCCTCAACGCGCGGCGGGCCTCGGAGCGCTCGGTCATCCTGCTGGTGATGCAGTCGCTGGACAATTCGCTGACCTCGTTCCGGCGCTGGGGGCAGCTGAAGACGAAACAGGGCATGGGCAAGCCGAATCCGACCTGGATCCCCCTGGCCCACGAGGTCGGCCGCCGCTTCGGCGAGCGCGTCGACGGCGATGTGCAGATGCTGGCGATGGACGTGTTCAACATTCCCGCCACCGCGCACTACATCGGCGGCTGCGTCATCGGCGAGGGGCCGGAAAGCGGTGTGGTGGACCCGTATCAGCGCGTGTACGGCCATCCGGGTCTGCACGTGGCCGACGGTTCGGCGGTGACGGCGAACCTGGGCGTGAACCCGTCGCTGACCATCACCGCGCAGGCCGAGCGCGCAATGGCGTTCTGGCCCAACCGAAACGAGGTCGATCCGCGGCCGCCGCTGGGCGCCGCGTACCGTCGGATCAGTCCAATCGCACCGATGTCCGGGGCGGTGCCGGAGTTCGCTCCGGGCGCGTTGCGGCTGCCGATTTTCCCGGCGGACCACCGGAACTGAGCGCGGCGGCGCGCCCGGCGGTAGTTTGGGCTGTTGTGCCCGTACCATTCGCGGTACCGATCCGACGAGGAAGGTGAGAGCCGATGCTCGTCCGAGTGCAGAACGCCGCCGGCACGCACGCCGAAAGGGTGCTGATCGACTGGCTGCGAACCTGGAAGGGCAGCACCGACCCCCAGGGTGTCGCGACCGTCAATTGCACTCTGTTCCACGGCGATAAGCTGCATCCCTTCGACGCGGTGGTGTGGACACCGACCAGCTGCGTGGTGATCGAGGCCGAGGCGCTGGCCGAGCGGCTCGACGGCGAGCTGCAGGTGCCGGTCAACGGCCCATGGCGGGTCGGGGACCGGATCGTCACCTTCGAGGGCGGCGACAAGCGCAGCCCCCTGGACAAGTCCCGCGATCACACCTTCGCGTTGCAGACCTGGCTGGCCGAGCGGGGACTCGGGCAGCGGGTCATCCACGGCATCGTGCTGGTGGTGCCGCCGCCGGGGTCGGATCTGAAGGTCACCCAGCTGTGGAACGATCCGAGTTTCCAGGTGCTGCTGGGCGACGAGCGGCGGCTGCGCGACCATTTCACGGGTCTGCTGTCGCGGGGGCGCCCGCAGTGGTCGGCCAATGACGTGGCGTGGGCGTTCCGCGGCCTGGGGATCCTGCCGTACCTGCCCGCACCGCAGGATCTGCTGAACGAGGGCTTCCTGGGCCCGGTGGATCCGACCCTGTGGCACGGTGGCCCCCAGCAGGCGCAGGCCGAGGCCTACGCCTTGGAGCAGGCCCGCTTGGAGCAGGAGCACGCCGCGGCGGGCCGGGGTTTCGTCATGCCGTCGCCGTGGTTCAGCCCGTGGAAGCTCTATCCGCGCCGCAGCGACCGGATCGAGGTGGGGCGCGGGGCAATGCGGGTGATGCTCACCCTGGGCTTCATCATCGCGGCCCTGTGGGTGGTGTGGTTCATTCTGGCGGGGGCGGCGTCGCTGTATTAGCCACCCGCCCCGCGGTGGTTGCCGAGAAGTAGCGGCACGGCAGGTAGAGGGCGGTCACGAGCGCCACGGCGGCCGCCGTGCCGCCGACCACGTCGGTCGGATGGTGGTATCCGAGACCGACCATGCCGATCATGACGGCGGGCAGCGCCACCGCCATGACGATCACCGTGCCCCGGAGCACCCGCGCGGATTCGGTCACGAGCGCGAACGCGGTCACCACGGCGACCAACTGCACGGTATGCCCGCTGGGGTAGGCCAGATAGTGCTCGAGCTTGCGTTCCCAGAACGGTTTGAGCGCATAGGTATTGACCGCCACCACCAGTTCCGGGGCGATCAGCGCGAAACCCGCCTGCCACCACAGCCGCCGGTAGGCCAGCCACGCGGCGGACAGGGCCAGCAGGGTCAGCACGACGGGACTGTTACTGGGGAACACCAGCACTCGGTAAATCCAGGTGTGGGCGTCGAGCGCCGAGTGGATGCCGTTCTCCAGGGTCAGGTCCGCGCTCGTCGAGCCGCCACCGGACGGAAAGGTCAGCGGCACGAGCAGGGTGACGATCACCCCCGCCAGGATCACGGCGGGCAGCGTGGCCGGATGGGGCCGGGCCGCCGGAAGCTCGGGGACAGGGGTGATCGGTCTGCTCACGTCTGCACGATAGCGGCCGCGCTCAGTCCCGCAGCGCGGCCCGTTCCAGCAGCGGCCGCGACCGGGGCGGGGCCCACCAGTTCGCGGTGCCCATGACCCGCATGAACGCCGGGACCAGCACCATGCGCACCAGCGTGGCGTCCAGCAGTACCGCCAGCGCCAGTCCCACGCCCAGCATCCGGTTCATGGTGACCTGGCTGGCGGCGATCCCGGCGAAGACCACGGCCATGAGCAGGGCCGCCGCGGTCACGATACGGCCGGAGCGGGCGATGCCAAGCGCGACCGCGGTGTCGTTGTCCGCGCGGGTCTTCGCCGAACGGCGCCACTCCTCGGTGAAGCGGGCCAGCAGGAAGACCTCGTAGTCCATGGACAGTCCGAAGGCCACGCAGAACAGCAGCACCGGCATGGTGGCGATGGTGTATCCGGTGGCCTCGGTGCCGAGCCCGCCCAGATGGCCGTCCTGGAAGATCCAGACCAGCGCGCCGAAGGTGGCCGAGAGCGACAGCACATTGAGGACGAGGGCTTTCAGCGGCAGCACCACGCTGCCGGTGAGCAACAGCAGCAGCACGAAGGTGACGATGCCGATCCAGGCCAGCGCCTTCGGGACGCCTTGCGCGACACCGTGGGCCGCGTCCGCGGTCTGCTGGGCCGCGCCGCCGAACAGCGCCGGCGCGGGGGCGTCGATCGCGCGCAAGGCGTCGAGCTGGCGCTGGGCGCGGTCGGAGTACGGGTCCAGGCGGGTGGCGACGGTGAGGTGGACGGAGTCCGGTCCGGTCGCGGCGGCGGCGCCGGGGGCGATCATCCGCTCGTGGGCGTAGGTGCCCGACGGGGCGATGACGGCTTCCACGCCGGGCACCCGCGACAGCGCCGACGCGTAGGCGCTCACGTCGTTGCCCGGCGCGCGCACGATGATGTGCACCGCGCCGGTCGCGTTGTCGTCGAACCGATTTCGCAGCAGATCACCGACCCGGTGCGATGACAGCGTCGCGGGCAGCACACGATCGTCGGGCAGCCCGAGCTTCAGATCCGCGATCGGCGCGCCCAGGATCAGCAGCAGCGCGAGCACCGGCAGCGCGCACAGGGCGGGGCGGCGCTGCACGCCACGCGCCACCCGGTACAGCACGCTGCCCTCGACGGGTGCGGCCTCGCGCAACGGTTTCCGGTTGATGCGGTCGCCGAGCACCATCAGCAGGGCGGGCACCAGGGTCAGCGCGAGCACGATGGACAGCGCCACCACGGCCAGCCCGGCCGCGGCCATCGACCGCAGGAAGCCCATGGGGAAGAACACCATTCCGATCAGGGCGATGCCCACGGTGATCCCGGAGAAGGCGACCGCGCGGCCGCCGCGGCGCATGGCGACGGTGAGCGCCGCGGTGCGGTCGCGGCCGGCGGCGATCTCCTCCCGATAGCGGCCGATGATCAGCAGCGAGTAGTCCACGGCCAGCGCCAGCCCGAGGGCGGTGATGATGTTGAGCGCGAACACCGACAGCTCGATCACGAAGGTCAGCAGGTACAGCACCGCGCTGGCCCCGGCGATGGCGACCACGCCGGTGGCGAACGGAATGGCCGCGGCCACCAGGCTTCTGAGGTACCACACCAGCAGCAGGAAGGTCAGCGGCAGCGCGATGGCCTCGGCCAGGCCCAGGTCCTTCTGGGTCTGCTCGCTCGTCTCGTTCCAGATCATGGCCTGTCCCCCGGCCCGGACGGTGATGTCGCCGTGGGCGCCGGTGAACTCATCGGCCAGGTCGCGGGCCGCGCCGGGCGAGGTGTTCTCGTCGCCGCGCACATCGGCCACGATCAGCCCGATCGTGCCGTCCCTGCTGAGCAGCGTCTTGGTCAGCGTCGGATCGGTCCAGGGCGAGACCACCGCGGAGACGCGCGAGTCGCCCCGGAGCTGTTGCGCGATGTCCCTGCCGAGGGCCGCGGCCGCGGGATCCTGTGCGCCGCGCGGCGATTCGACGGTGAGCACCAGCTGCATGCCGGACCTGCCGTAGTCGCGTTCCAGCACCCGGGCCACCTGCGCGGACTCGGAGTGGGTGGAGACGAAGCCACCGTTGGACAGTCGTGCGCCGGCCTGTGTGCCGAGCGCCCCGCACAGCACGAACGCGATGGCGACCAGGGCCAGTACCAATTTCGGCCTGCGCAGTGCCGGTGCGATCAACGTGTCGATCATCGTGTGGCCCGCTCGGTGTGCGGCCGTGGATTTCCCAGGATCACGATTTCCCCTCGCGGCGTTGCGATTCGGGTGGACGGTTCCGATCAAATCCTGAATGACGACAGTGTGTGAGGGTCGGTGCGGTGCGAGGATTCAGCCCAGCATGGCGGCGCGCAGCAGGCCTTCCGGCACGCCCAGGCCCTCGACCAGGGTGAGCGCCTGGGGCCGGAGCCGGTCCACGAGTTCGTTCACCCCGCGCCGGACCGACTTGGCCCGCTCGACCGACATGAACCGGTGCATGATGTACCAGGCCTGGTGCTGCTCGATGGTCGAATACACGAACAGATCGCAGACCGTGTCGGCCAGCGCCCGTGCCTCCGGATCCTCGATACCGGCGATACCGTCGATGAAGGCCTCCAGCACCAAGCGCTCGATGTGCGCCGACCCCGCGGCCAGGATGTGGTCCTGCGCGTTGTTGAAGGCCTCGAACGGACCGGTCTCCTTCGCGCGGGCGCGCAACCGGTGTCCGGCCGTACGGACCAGGTAGTCCTCGCGATCGGCGAACAGCTGCAACTGGATCGAGCGCCGCGACAGGTCGCCCTCGTCGACGGTGTCGTCGCCGCGGTCGCGCAGGCGCTGAATCATCTGCCGCACACCGGATCGCTCACGCACCACGTCGCGGGCCATGGTGGCGGCGAACTTCACCCAGCCGAGCGCGTCGAGATCGCGGACCTCGTCGGCGTAGGCGGTCAGCAGATCCTTGGCGACCAGCTGGGTCAAGACGACATTGTCGCCTTCGAAGGTCGTGAAGACGTCGGTATCGGCCTTGAGGCTGACCAGGCGGTTCTCGGTGAGATAGCCCGCGCCGCCGCAGGCTTCGCGACATTCCTGAATGGCGGCGGTGGCGAAGCGGGTCTGTGCCACCTTGAGTCCGGCGGCCCGGTTCTCCAGCGCGCGCCGGGCTTGCGGGTCGGTCTCCTGCCCGGTCTGCACCAGATGCATGCGGTACACGAGATCGTTCTGCGCGAAAGCCAGTGCGTAGGAGCGGGCTACCAGCGGCAGCAGGCGGCGCTGATGGCTGCGGTAGTCCATCAGCACCGTCTCCTCCCCGGTGTCGGGGTCGGCGAACTGCCGCCGCTGCTCGCCGTAGCGGACCGCGATGCTCAGCGCGACCCGGGCCGCGGCGGCCGCCGCGCCGCCGACGCTGACCCGCCCGCGCACCAGGGTGCCCAGGGTGGTGAAGAAGCGGCGGCTGGGGTTCTCGATCTCGGAGCTGTAGGTGCCGTCCTCGGCCACGTCGGCATACCGGTTGAGCAGGTTCTCGCGCGGAATCCGGACCTGGTCGAACAGGATTCGGCCATTGTCGACACCGGGCAGGCCGCCCTTGTAGCCGCAGTCGGAGGTGGTCACGCCGGGCAGGTCACCGCCCGCCTCGTCGCGGATGGGGACCAGGAAGCAGTGCACGCCCTGGCCCTGCCCGCCGGTGATCAGCTGCGCGAAAACCGCTGCCATGCGGGCATGTTCGGCCGCGCCGCCGATGTAGTCCTTGCGGGCCGAGGGAGTCGGGCTGTGCACCACGAACTCCCGGGTGGCCGGGTCGTAGGTAGCGGTGGTCTCCAGGTTGGCGACATCGCTGCCGTGACCGGTCTCGGTCATGGCGAAGCAGCCGAGCAGGCGCAGCGGGATCAACTCGTCGAGGTACTCGCGGTGCCGCTCGGTGCCCAGGTTCTCGACCGCGCCGCCGAAAAGTCCCCACTGCACACCGCTTTTCACCCACAGCGACAGGTCCGTGTAGGCGAGCATCTCGAGCGCGGTGACAACCGCGCCCGCGTCGCCGGGGGTGCCGTCGGGGTGGCGGAAGCCGGATTCGACCCAGCCGAAGGAGGAGACCAGCCCCATCTGGTCCAGCACGCGTGCCCGCGCGGCCTTCAGATCGAGACTCGGATCGCCGAAGAGGCGGTCGTCGTCGAGGACTGCCCGGGCCCGTTGGCGAACCTCCCGCCAGGGGCCGTCGAGTGCCGTGCGTAGCTCTTCGGAGATCGAAACGCCGCTCGTCGCCATGCCCAAAACACTACTGCCACGGCTGTGCTCATCCTGGTGATCTCGATCGCCCGTGTACGTTTCTTACTGTGAGCAATGAGGTGGCCGTCGAGTCGCCGGGTCTGCCCGCGGGGCTGCGCACCCGGTGGTGGCGCCGCCTGCTCACCACCGTCTCCGATCACGTCGTCGCTGATCAGCGCGCCACCGTGGACACCGTCGTGGAGGCGCCCGCCCCGGTCCAGCCGATCGATCTCACCGACGACGCGACCGTGACCGAGGTGCTGGATCTGGCCGAACGGGTCGGGGAAGTCGTGCTGGCATCGGGCACGGCGGTGATGGACACCACCACCCAGATCGAGTTCATCGCCGCCACCTACGGGCTGTCCCACTGTGATATCGACGTCACCTACAACTCGATCCGTATCTCCGCCGACCGCGGCACCCGGCTGCCGCCCGCCACCACCATGCGGGTCGTGCACTACCGGTCGCTGGACTTCACCCGGCTCGCCGCGGTGGACCGGCTGACCCGGCGCATCCGCCGCGAACTGGTGCCGCCGCAGGACGCGCTCGCCGCCCTCGACGAGATCACCTCCGCGCCGCATCCGTACCCGCGCTGGTCGGCGACGCTGGGCTGGGCGTTGATGGCCGCGGCCGTGGCGCTGTTGCTCAATGGCGGCTGGCTGATCGGGCTGCTGAGTTTCGTGACCACCATGCTCATCGACCGCACCAACCGGCTGTTGAACCGGCGCGGGCTGCCGTTCTTCTTCCAGCACATGATGGGCGGCGTCATCGCCGCGGCGCCCGCGGTCTTGGTGTCCACCTTCGCGGCCGGGCTGCGACTGGATCCGGCGTTGATCATCGCGGCCGGAATCGCGGTGTTGCTGGCCGGTTTACAACTGGTGGGCGCGGTGGAGGACGCGATCACCGGGGCGCCGGTGACAGCGTCGGCGCGCATGTTGGAAGTGATCATGATGACCGTCGGGATCATCGCCGGGATCGCGCTCACACTGCGGGTGGCGGAGGTGTTCGAGGCGACGGTGCCGACGGTCGAGATGGTCTCGACCCGCGATCTGACCAATCTGCCGCTCAAGCTGTTCGCGGGTGCGGTGACCTCCGGGGCTTTCGCCCTGGCCTGTTACGCCGAGCAGCGGGCGCTGGCGGCGGCCGCGTTCAGCGGTGGCGCGGCCACCGTGGTCTATCTGCTGGCCCAGCATTTCGGATTCGGGCCGGTCGTGTCCTCGGGCGTGGCCGCCACCGTGGTGGGTCTGGCCGGTGGCCTGCTCGCCCGGCGCGCGCTGACGCCCCCGCTGGTGGTGGCGGTCGCGGGCATCACTCCCCTGCTGCCGGGCCTGAAGGTCTATCGCGGGCTGTACGCGCTGCTCAATGACGAACTACTGATCGGGCTGAACCAATTGTTCAGCGCGTTCGCGGTCGGTCTGGCGCTGGCCGCGGGCGTCACCCTGGGCGAATGGATGGCCCGTGACCTGCGGCGTCCGCGCATCATCCGCCGCATGGGCGCGTTGCGCCGCCCCCGGCTCGCGGCCGGTTGATTCGCGACCTCGATAAATACCTTTCATCTATCATGAAATCACGTTTCTCGTAATTCTAATTGTATTGCCAGACAAGGCTTTTAATTAATTCTGATCATGCCTGTTACCGTGCAGTATGACCACGAGCCGCCGCCCGCGCGAACGCGATGTCTTCGCGCTATGGGGACAACTCGTCGCCCGCTATCGCTTCCTCGTATTGGCCGCGGTCGCGGCCGCCCTGCTGGCCCTCGGCGCGTACTCGCTGGGGTTCGAGGGTCGCCTCAGCGCGGGTGGTCTGGACGACCCGAATTCGGAATCGGTGCAGGCCGCGGAGCTGGCCGCGGGCGCGTTCGGGCCGAATCACGCCGCGGACATGGTCATCATCTATCACTTTCCGGACGGGACGACCGTCGACGACCCCACCGTGAATCAGCCGGTGGTGGACAGTCTCAACAACCTCACCACGCGGTTCCCCGACGCGGTGCAGGCGGTCAACGCCACCTACTGGCCCGGGGTGACCACGACCCTGGGCTCGCAGTCGGGCCTCGCCACCAAGGACAAGACGCGCGCGGTCGCCTCCATCGCCCTCAAGGGTGAGACCGGTGACGTGCTGTCGGCGCACTACGTGCAGGTGAAGAACGCGTTCGCGGTGCCGGGCATCGATGTGAAGGTCGGCGGGCTGCAACCCATCGGGACGGCGCTGACCGACACCATCTCGGCCGACACCCATCGCATGGAATTGCTGGCGATCCCGGCCGTCGCGATCCTGTTGTTCTTCATCTTCGGCGGCGTGGTCGCGGCGGCGCTGCCGCTCATGATCGGTGTGCTGACAATTCTGGGCGCCAATGGCATCGTGCGAGGGATCACCAATGTCGCCGAGGTGAATTCGTTCGTCGCTCCGGTCGTTTCGATGATCGGGCTGGGCCTGGCCATCGACTACGCGTTGTTCATAGTGAGCCGTTTCCGGGAGGAAGTGGCCGCCGGGTACGACACCCCGACCGCGGTGCGGCGTTCGGTGACGACGGCGGGCCGCACGGTGGTGTTCTCGGCGACCATGATCGTCGCGAGTCTGGCCGGGATGCTGTTGTTCCCGCAGGGCTTCCTGAAGTCCATCGCCTACGGCGCGATCGCCACGGTCAGCCTGGCCGCGTTCACGGCCGTCACGATTCTGCCCGCGATGCTGGCGATCCTGGGCCCGCGGGTGAACGCCCTGGGGATCGAGCGATTCCGGCGCGCCGACGCGGCCCGCGATGTGGAGCAGAGCTTCTGGGGCCGCTGCACCGCCTGGGTGATGCGGCATCCGCGCAAGATCACCGCCTTGTTGATCCTCGGCCTGCTGGTGCTGATCCTGCCGGTGCGCAATATCGCGTTCGGCGGTTTCAGCGAGAAATATCTGCCGCCGGACAATGCGGTGCGGGTGGCCCAGCACGAGATCGACACCTATTTCCCACTGCGCAAATCCGACCCGATCGAACTGATCATCGTCACCGGTGACAGCACCGAGGTGGGTCCGCTGGTGGAGCGCGCGAGCTTCGCTCCCGGCCTGCTGCCCTCGGGTTTCGAGATCCCGACCCGGTCCCAGACCGATCCGACGATCTACCGGACCCAGGCGTATCTGGTCGATTCCAGCAAGTACGACAAGACGATCGACTTCCTGCGCAATCTGGAGACCGCCGACGGCACCACCCTCATGGTGACCGGCGTCCCCACGGTCCAGCACGACACCATCGCCGCGCTGCTCGACCGTCTCCCCCTGATGATCGCCCTGGTCCTGGCCGCGACCACGATCCTGATGTTCCTGACCTTCGGCTCCCTGGTGCTGCCCCTCAAGGCCGCCCTGATGAGCGTGCTGGGCCTGGGCTCGACCCTCGGCATCCTGACCTGGATCTTCACCGAGGGCCACGGCGCGACGCTGCTCAACTTCACGCCGCAGCCGATTCAGGCGAACATCCTGTTCCTGATCATCGCCATCATCTACGGCCTCTCCACCGACTACGAGGTCTTCCTCCTGTCGCGGATGGTCGAGGCCCGCGCCCGCGGCGCGAGCACCGAGGAGGCGATCCGCTCCGGCACCGCCCACACCGGCCGCATCATCACCGCGGCGGCGCTGATCCTGTTGGTCGTCACCGGCGCCTTCGCCTTCTCCGACCTGGTCCTCATGCAGTACATCGCCTACGGCATGATCGCGGCCCTCGTCATCGACGCCACGGTCCTGCGCATGATGCTGGTCCCGGCGGTGATGAAGCTGCTGGGCGACCGCTGCTGGTGGGCCCCGGCCTGGATGAAGCGCATCCAGCAGCGCATCGGCTTGAGCGAACCGATCCTGGAGGACGAACCGGCCCCCGCCGAGCCCCCGGTGGCCGAAATGGTCGGCGCGGCAGGAGGTTCGCGCCTCAGCGTCTGACCTTTTCAGCCACACCCGATATTCGCTAACAAAGTATCCACTCGATAGACACAGTGTCAGCTAAGCTCCCGGCTGTCCTGGCCCGGTGTTGTACGCACCGGCGGGTGCCGGGACGTTCTATCGAAGGGAATACCTCATGATTCGACCTCGCACGCTCGGTGTGACCGCGATTTTGGCCGCCGCCTTGACCTTCGGGGTCTCGCCGGGTCTGGCACTCGCGGTCGATCCGCCGGTGGCGACCGCCAATGTGCTGCTCGATCCGGCCGCGCGCTCGTTGAACCTCTCCGGTGTGCAGAATGCCCGCGACGTGGGCGGTTATCGGACTACGGACGGTCACACCGTCCGCACCAATCTGGTGTTCCGCACGGCCGCCCTGGGTTCGGCGACCACCGCCGATGTGGCCGCGCTGGCCGCGCACAATGTGGTCTCGGTGCACGATCTGCGCACCAACTACGAACAGCTGCTCAACGGCGCGGACAAGATCCCCGCCGGGGCGGCCGAACACCACGACGACATCATGGGCGGGGCCTCGCCGCTGGCGGGGTTGAGCACGGCGTCGTCGGCCGCGAACGCGTACCCGCAGTTCATCACCTCGCCGGGCGCGAACGCCGGCTTCGCCGACGTCCTCCGCGATATCGCGTACAACAACGGCGGCGTCCTGTTCCACTGCACGGCGGGCAAGGACCGCACCGGCTGGGCGGGCGCGGTGTTGCTGACCCTGCTGGGTGTCGACAAGGACACCGTGTACTACGACTTCATGCTGTCCAGCTTCTACCGCAACGCCGCCCCCGGCGACGTGAACAATGGCGTGACCGCCGCCGAGCTCGACTCGGCCTTCGACCAGGCGAACAAGTCCTACGGCAGCTTCGCCAGCTACGTGAGCAACGGCCTCGGGCTGACCGCGGCCGACATCGCCGCGCTCAAAGCCAAGATGCTGGCCTGATCGAGCCGCGATCGCCCCGGCGGCCCGTCACCGGATCGGTTGCGGGCCACCACGGTTCGCGACGCCGGGTCAGCGCGCGACGAGGCCGATGCCGCGGCCGATATCGGCCAGGGTGGAGTCGAACAGCACGTCGGGGTGCGAGATCTGGATCGGGTAATTGCCGAAGACCTCGAGGGTGACGTGGCCGTAGAGGCGGGCCCAGAACTGGATCATGACGTAGCTGACGCCGAGGTCGAGTTTCTCGGCGGGGAACTTCTGGCCCGAATCCGCCAGCACGCGAAGCAGTTCCGTCTGGAAGGTGATCAGGTCGTCGCGCAGTTCCGGCGGGATCAGCTCGGTGGGCGTGGTCACGACCTGGTAGTCGGTGAGCAAACGGCCCGCGGCCCCGAGGAAGATACGGCCGACCGGTTCGCCGAATTGCTGCATGGCGCTGGTGATTCCGGCGGCGACCGGGGAGGCGAAGACCAGGGTGAATTCGCGCGAGTGGGCCAGCGCCCAGCGGCGGAAGCCGCGGCAGATGGCGAAGAAGCGGACCCCGGCATCGTCGGGCAGGCCCTCCACCGACGCCTCGAGGTCCTTGGCCAGGTCGAGGCAGACGTCGGTGCGGACGGCGGCGACCAGGTCGTCGCGCGATTCGTAATAGCGGTACAGCGCGGGGGCGGTGATGCCCAGTTCACGGGCGATGGCCCGGAGCGTGATCGCGTCCGGGCCGTGGTCGACCAGTAGTGACCGCGCGACGCGCCGGATATCGGCGTCGCTGACCGCCGGCGCTCGTCCGCGTCGGCGAGGTTCACTCATGGTTGACTCCAATGTTGAAACGAGCAGGGCCCCGGATGGGGTATCAAAAGTTACCGCGTCCGGGGCCTGATCGCTCACTCGTAGGCGACTTCCCAGCTCTTGATGCCGTTGAGCCAGCTGGAGCGCAGGCGGACCGGCTCGGAGATCTGGCGGATGTTCGGCATCACGTCGGCGATCGCGTTGAAGATCAGATCCAGCTGTAGCCGGGCCAGGTTGGCGCCCACGCAGTAGTGGGTGCCGGTGCCGCCGAAGCCGACGTGCGGGTTCGGGTTGCGCAGCACGTTGAACTTGTACGGGTCCTCGAAGTGGTTCTCGTCGAAGTTGGCCGCACTGTAGAACATTCCGATGCGCTGCCCCTTCTTGATCGAGGCGCCCGACAGCTCCAGGTCCTCGGTCGCGGTGCGCTGGAAGGCGATGACCGGGGTGGCCCAGCGGACGATCTCGTCGGGAGCGGTGCGCGGACGCTGCTCCTTGTAGATCTCCCACTGGTCCGGGTTGTCCACGAACGCCTTCATGCCGTGCGTGGTGGCGTTGCGGGTGGTCTCGTTGCCGGCCACCGACAGCAGGATCATGAACCAGGCGAACTCGTCCGAGGCCATCGACTCGCCGTCGAGGTCGGCGTGCAGCAGCGTGGAGGCGATGTCGTCCATCGGGCAGGCGCGACGCTGCTCGGCGAGGTTGTAGGTGTAGCCCATGACCTCGGCGGTGGCGACCTTGTGGTCACCGTTGAACTCCGGGTCGTCGTAACCGATCATCTGGTTCGACCAGTCGAAGATCTTGCCGCGGTCTTCCTGCGGGATGCCGATCAGCTCGGCGATGGCCTGCAACGGCAGCTCACAGGCGACCTGCTCGACGAAGTTGCCCGAGCCGTTCTTCTTGGCCTCGTGCACGATTCGCTCGGCGCGCTCGCGCAGGGCGTTGCGCAGCGACTCGATGGCACGCGGGGTGAAGCCCTTGGAGATGATGCGGCGCAGCTTGGTGTGCTTGGGCGGGTCCATGTTCAGCAGCAGGTAGCGCTGCACCTCGATCTCTTCGCGGGCGATGTCGCCGTAGAAGCGGATGACCGCGGTGTTCTCCTCGGAGGAGAACTGCTCGGGGTTCTTGGAGATCTCCTTGATGTCATCCATCTGGGAGATGGCCCAGTAGCCGCCGTCGTCGAAGCCGGTCAGGCCATCGGCCTGCGGCACCCAGAACGGAGCGGCTTGCTTGCGAAGAGCTGCGAACTCCTCGACCGGCAGGCGCTCGGCCAGCAGGTCGGGGTTGGTGAAGTCGAAACCGTTGGGAATGGACGGCGCGGACACGGAACCTCCTTTGGAACACGTTCGACGTCGAGTGAACCACACCACAGGCCGGTTTGTGAACACGTATTACTAAATAGCGTTCATTTGATCTGTCACCAGTTCGGTTCGGTGCCGTAGACCTGGCGATACTCCCGATCGAAGGTGCGGCGGCCGAGCAGCCGCCACGCCAGGCGCGCGGTGCGCGGGAGCTCCGCGAGAACCTTGCGCCGATCGGGCGCCGAAGCGGCGTGCAGGAGGAAGCCGAGGAAGACCAGCTGGCGATCCTTGGGCATGTGCGCGCGCCCGCGTTCGCCGAGCGACCGCCACTCCGGCACGGTCATGACCTGCTCGACGACCGACAGGATGTGAGTCTCCTCCTCGGCGAGGTGCTCGTCCAACGCGGCCGCGAGCGCGGCGGCGGTGGCGGCGAACCGATCTCGCGCGGCGGGCTCGGCGGCCGCGGCGAACTCGGCGGCGTCGCGCTGCGCGCGGGTCGAGAGTTCGGCGATGCGTTCGTGCTGTTCCTCGAGGCGCAGGATCAGGGCGGCGGCCATCGGGGCGCGTTCGAGCAGCAGCGGCCACATCAGTTCGTCCTCGCCGGTGTGATGGCTGTGCAGCCCGGTGCCGAGTTCGGCCAGGAAGTCGGCCAGGACGCGGGCGCGCTCGACATCGCCCGGGGCGACGCCGGCCGCCAGGGCGGGCAGGGCGCGGAAGTGGCGGCGAAAGGCGTTGTGCACGACCACCATGTCGTAGGTGTCGGGCCGGGTCTGCGCGAGGTCGGTGCTCATGGCTGCTCCTGTCGAGGTCGGTGACTGCGCCGAGAATGCTTCGGCGCGCTTGGAATCGACTCGAGGCGGACTAGGGGCGGCCGTCCTAGACTTACGCGATCATGGTTCGGATTCGGGTACTCGGTGCACTGACCGCGACCGGCGAGCGCGGGGAACTCGATCTCGGCGGGCCGCGACAACGCGGGGTGCTGGCGCGACTGCTGGTCGCCGGGGGCGACGTGGTGCCGGTCGATCGGTTGATCGATGACCTGTGGCGCGGCGAGCCGCCGCCGCGGGCGCTGGGCTCACTCCAGGCTTACGTCTCCAATCTGCGGCGACTACTGGAACCGGATCGCGCACCGCGGACACCGGCGACGGTGCTGATCAGCCGCGCTCCCGGGTACGCGCTGCGACTCGACACCGCCGAGGTGGACGCCTGGGCGTTCGGCGCCGACCTGAACGCGGCTGCGCGACTGGACGATCCGCGTGAACGCCGGCACGCGCTCGAGCGGGCGCTGGCAGCGTGGCAGGGTCCGGCGTACGGCGCGTTCGCGCAGGAATCCTGGGCGAACGCGGAGGCCGTGCGACTCGAGGAGCTGCGGTTGAGCGCGCGGGAACAGCTCGCCGTGGCACTGCTCGAACAGGACGAACCGGCGCTGGCGGCGGCCGAGGCCGAGGTGCTGTGCCGGGAGCATCCGTTGCGGGAGGAGGCGTGGCGGCTCACCGCGCTGGCCCGGTATCGCGCGGGCCGCCAAGCCGACGCGCTCGCGGCGCTGCGGCAGGCCCGCGAGGTGCTCGCCGAGGAATTGGGCATCGATCCGGGACCGGCGCTGACCCGGCTCGAATCCGACATCCTCGCCCAGCGAATCCCCGTGCAGGAGCAGGTGATCGCCGTCCCCGCGCCGCCGCGCGATCCGGTTCCGGGTCCGGTCGCCCCCGAGTTCCTCGGTCGGGCAACCGAACTCGCGACACTGCACGCGGCCGCCGGGTCTCCCGGTCCGCGAACGGCGACCGTGGTGGGTGAGGCGGGCAGTGGCAAGTCCTCGCTGCTGCGCCGGCTGCGCGACGACCTGCGGGACGGGGGTTATCGCGTGGTGCTGGGTCATTGCCCCGAGGACGAGGCCGCGCCTTCGGCGTGGCCCTGGGTCGAGATCCTGCGCGCCCTGGCCGCCGAGCACGACCCGGCCGGGCTCGCGCCCGCTCTGGCTCCCCTGCTCACCGACGCCGCGGGCGCACCCGAGGCGGACCGCGCGCACGGCCGGTTCCTGCTGCACCGTGCGGTGTGCGACTACCTGACCGCCGTCGCGGCCGAGGGACCGCTGGCGATTCTCTTCGACGACGTCCACCGCTGTGATGCCGAGACCGCGGCCCTGCTCGCCGCGGCGGCCACCCGCGCGCCGGTGTTCGTCGTGATCGGCTACCGGCCCGACGAGGCGCCGCCCGCGCTGACGCAGGCCCTGGCCGGTCTCGCGACCACGATCCGTGCGCGAATCCAGCTGCGCGGCCTGGACATCGAGGACAGCGCCCGGCTCGTCACCGCGCTGACCGGCAGCGCCCCGGCGGACTCGGTGCTGGCGACGCTGCACGAACGCACCGGCGGCAACCCGTTCTATCTCACCGAGACGGCACGCCTGCTGCGCAGCGAAGGCGAACTGGTCGCCGCGTCCGAGGTGCCCGAGGGCGTGCGAGATGTGCTGCGCCGCAGACTGTCCCGCCTACCGGAGACCGATGTGGCGCTGCTGCGCCTGGCCGCGGTGATCGGCCGGGAGTTCGATCTCGCGGTGCTGCTGCGGGCCGCGGAGGTGGGTGAGGAGGACGTGCTCAACGCGGTCGAAGCGGGCAGCGTGGCCGGTCTGCTCGACGAACCCGCCAGTGGCCGTGCCCGTTTCACCCACGTCCTGGTCCGCGACACCCTGCTCGGGGACCTGTCGCGGGTACGCCGCGACCGCTGGCATCGCCGGATCGGGGCCGCCCTCGAGGAGATCGCCCCGGACGATCTGACCGCCCTGGCCCACCACTTCGGCGAATCGGTGACCTCGGAGACGGCGCGGCGGGCCGCCCGCTACGCGGCGGCCGCCGCCGAACGAGCCGAGCGGCGTTTCGCCTACGACGTCGCCGCGACCGGTTACGAACGCGCGGTCGCCGCGCTGGAGCGACTCCCCCGCCACGAGACCGTCGACGAGCGAATCGCCTTGCTGGGCAGAGCCGGTCACGATCACCTCTCCGCCGGGTCCGCGCTCGCCGCGCGCGCCGCCCGTGACCACGCGGTGCGCCTGGCCGAGGATGCCGAGCGTCCGGACCTGGTGGTGCGGGCCTTCACCGCCTGGGACGCGCCGACCCCGTGGATGAACCGGCAATACGGCGTGGTCGAGCACCCGATCGTCGCCCGGCTGGAGAACGCGCTGCGTCTACCCGGCCTGTCCCCGGCCGACCGCTGCCGATTGCTGGTGGCGCTGGTCGACGAGATCGGTGGCGAGGCAGGCGAACAGGCGAGCCCGGCGGCGGCCGAGGCCGAGGCGATCGCCCGTGAACTGGGCGACGACACCCTGCTCGCACCGGTGCTCCAGGCCCGGGCCTCGTTGTACGACACCCCGGATCGCGGCGCGCTGGGCGCCGAGCTGATCGAGGTCGGGCAGCGCACCGGCGATCACACGTATCAGCTGCTGGGCCACACCATCGCGCTGCAAGCCGCCGCCTCCGTCGGAAACCTGGCCGCGGCCCGCGAGCATCTCGGGGCGACCACGGTGACGGCCGACCGCTATCAATGGCGGCAGGCCCAGCTGGCCAACACGATGGCCCGCGGGCTGTTGGCGCTGGCCGCCGGTGACCCCGACGACGCCGAGCGCCAGTATTTCCGTGCCGGTGAATTGCTCACCGGCGCGGGCATTCTCAATGCGGACGGCATCGTGCTGATGGCCATTTTCACGGTCTATCTGGGCCGCGGGCGGCTGGGTGAGCTGGCGCCGGCGATCACGACGTTCATCGAGCAGGCCGACGCGGTGTCGTTGGACGCCGTCGTGGATTTCCATGTGCTCGTGCTGCTCGCCGCCGGTGACCGCTCGGCCGCCGAATCGATGTGGCGCCGAGCGCAACCGGTCCGCCACGACCGGTTCCGCTCGTTCTTCCTCACCTTGCGCGGCATGGTGGTCGCGGAGTTGGGCACGCCGCGCGAGGTGGCGGAGACCTACACCGACCTGCTGGTCTACCGGGGTCGGCTGGGCGGCGCCGACACCGGCGCGTATGTCGTCGGTCCCGTCGATACCGTGCTCGGCGATCTGGCGGCGCGGCGCGGCGAGGCCGCCCTGGCCGCCGAGCACCACCGCGCCGCCCTCGCAATCGCGCAGGCGTGCGGAAACCCCGGGTGGATGACCGTCGCTCGGGCGCGCCTCGGCCACTGACCGGTCACTGGTCGTCTACTAGTGGGTGGCTCGATCGTTGTTCCCGACCGTCCCACCGACCGAGGAGCCCGCCGTGCCCGACCTCCACCGCACCGCCACCGAACTGTTCCTGAAGACCTCGACCACGCTGCACCGCCGCCTGCTCGACCTCAGCGGCGGCCGGTTCGGCACCCGCTTCAAGAACATGCCCACCCTGACCCTCACCACCACCGGCCGGCGCACCGGCCGCTCGCACACCGTCGTACTGACCGTCCCGATCGTGGACGGACCCCGCTACCTGCTCGTGGCCTCACGCGGCGGCGACGACATCTCGCCGGCCTGGTTCCACAACCTGTCCGCCAACCCGTCGGTGGAAGTGTCCTTCCAGCACGGTCCTTCGCAGTCCATGACGGCTCGTGTCCTGTCCGCCGCCGAACGCGAGGCCCGCTGGCCCCAGATCCTGGAGGCCTACCCCGGGTACGCCACCTACCAGAAGCGCACGGCCCGAGTGATTCCCGTCGTCGAACTGACCCCGCGCGCCGGCTACTGATCGCCGTTCACCGAGTGGTCATGCGTTCCAGCGAGTCCAGTCGCAGCGCCTCGTCGGTGATGCCGACCAGCAGGACCGGATCGAACCGGGCCACGGTGTCCAGCACCGAGGACCAGGGGGCCACGCTCCACGCCTCGGCGAGGAGGCGGCGGATACGGCGACGGGCGAAGCCCTGGTCGGCGGGCGGCACGTCGGGGTAGGCGCGGACCAGACCGTCGGCGATCCGGGTGAGGAGTTCGCCGCGCAGATCGCGGGTGGTGCCCCGGGCGAGTTCGACGGCCTGGTCGAGTTCGCCGATGGCGAGCGCGGCATCGATCAGCCGGGCGGCCGCGCGGTCCCGTACCTCGTCCGGGGGCAGCTGCGCGAGCAGCTGGGTGGCGGCGGCCAGCGCCGTCTTCGAGCGCTCCGATCGGCCACCGTCGGTCAGCGCCGGAATCACCTGTGCCATGGCATGAATGCGTTCTCCGATCACCGGAATCGAATGGCGGCGGGTCAGCACATTGGGCTCGCGTCCCGCCTTCACCTGCGCGGCCAGGATCTCCCGGTACGCGACGGATCGGGCGAGGTCGTCGGTGAGTTGTTCGGCGACCGCCAGGGCCCGGTCCACCGCGCCGGCGCGGGCGGTCGAGCTCGCGAGCATCGACAGCACGCGTTGTTCGCCGAGGGGGGTCATCCATCGGCTCGTCAGCAGCCTGGTCACGGCGTCGGCGTCGCTGAGCGCCGCCGAGAACAGAGCGCTCACCACACGATTTGTCAGCAGGTCCGGTGAATCGCGTGCGGCCGCGGCCCGGTCGGCGTCCTCGCGCACCAGCGCGGCGACCAGGGCGGCGAGTTCGCTGCCGCCTTCCTCGACCATGATCCGCAGCGCCACCGCGATCTGCTCGGCATCGTCGATCAGCTCCGCGACGGTGGCGGGTT
Source organism: Nocardia sp. CA-145437 (assembly GCF_050956485.1). Classification (NCBI taxonomy): domain Bacteria; kingdom Bacillati; phylum Actinomycetota; class Actinomycetes; order Mycobacteriales; family Nocardiaceae; genus Nocardia; species Nocardia sp. CA-145437. The sequence continues at coordinate 4,356,864 of NZ_CP191204.1, forward strand.
CGCTCCAGATGCCCGCGCCCGCGCTCATCCGCGAGGTCAACCACACCGGGAGCAGGGTGATTCCGTCGATCAGCTCGCGGGCCATGGCGAGCTGACCGGTCTCGGCCAGCAGCACCGCGAGGCTGCCCAGCCCCGGAGCCAGCCCGTCCACCGGATCTAGCGAGCCGTGGTACATCAGGATGAGGTGATCGGTCAGCTCGCGCACCCGCTCGACCGCCGCCCCGGCCAGCAGCGCGCGGACCACGTCGGCCAGTGGGGTGCTCGACTCCGGCGCCGCCGAGCCGAGCCAGTCGGTGGCGAAGAGCACGGTGAGAAATGACCGGTCGGTCCTCAGGTAGCCGCCGTTCGGCAACGCGGTCCCGACGCGCATCGCACTCATCGCTCGTTCGAGGAAAACGCCTCCGCTGGGCGCGGATTCGGCGGACCGCGTCCCGAGATAGGTGAAGGCCAGGATCCGGTGGTCGTCGCCATCGATCCGATCGGCCACCGCGACAGCGCGCGTCCATTCCCCGGCGACCGCCAGCGCCCGCACCATCGTGTACAGGACCAGGTCACGCTCGCGCGGGTCGATGCTCTGGTACGCGCGGAGTTCGATCTCCGCGGCCAGCCGCCGGGCGTCGGCCGTCCGATCCGCCGCGAGCAGGGCGGTCACCGCTCGGACCGCCACCTCGAGTCCGCCTGTCCCCCGGGTGAATCGGCGCGCCAGCGCGAGCACGCGGTCGGCGTTCCCGAGCGCGACGAGGCACTCGGCCAGCTGCACGACCGCGGCCTCGATATGACCCCAGGGATAGTCGGCGATTCCGCTGATCGCGTCGTTGAACGCGGCGTCGAACCCGGTGTCCGACGCCTCCAGCTGGGCCTGCCAGGCCTCGATGTCGACCAGCACGGCATCGGCCTCCGCACGTAGCACTTCGGCGAATCCGGCCGCGACGAGATCCTCGGCGATGGCGGCCAGCGTGTGCGACCGGACCACTGTGCTGCTGATCGGCGCAAGCGAGGACCGGATCGACCGCATGTGGCGGGCAGCGGATTCGGCGTCGCCCTGCGAGACGAGGGAACGCGTGATCGCCGCCAGGGCGACCACCCGCACCCCGACGGATTCGGTGGCTCCGCTCAGCTCCTCGACGCGGTCGTGCTCGTCCAGCGCCGCGTAGGCGCGCACCGCCGGCCGCAGCACCTCGTCGCGTTCCGCGGTGCGCGCCCACACCACGTGGCGGTCGATCTCGGTCTTCGCCGCCGAGATCGCGTCCTCACGGCCCAGTGCTCGCCAGGCCGGAATCAGTTGCGCGAGTACTCGAACCCGTTCCACGGGAGTGGTGATCTCGTCGGCCAGTAGTTCGGCGCTCTCGATATCGGGGACGGCGATCAGGGCCTCGACGAGGCGAGCGAGATCCGCGTCGCGCACCACAGCGGTCTCCGACTCCCGCAGCGAGTCGATCACGGCCCGATTGTGCGGCGGATCGTCCCGGAGAAACCGAGTCGAGGCGACGCCGATCCGGGCGCGCAGGCGGCGGTGCGGGTCCAGCAGGCCGTCCGCCAGGCTCCGCGCGCGAACGACTTCACCCATGCCGGCCAGTGCCGCAGGCAATTTCGCGGGAATGTCGCGCCCGCGCCGAGTCAGCCGGTGCCGCCGCAGGGCGAGTTCGCCGACCGCGACCAGGTCCGGATCCCGCTGTTCGAGCCAGACACCCGACACGGTCGCGATCTCGGTCCGTGCGATCTGGTCGCTGCCGGACAGCAGCAGGAGCCGATCGTGGCGGGCGGTGTCGAGGGCGAGTTCGGTCATCCGCACCATGTCGCCGTGCCTGCGCAGCATCGAGAAGTATCGCGTCAGCAGATACGTCGGCGTCTCCACCGGCCACCCGCGGTCGCGGAAGCGGTCGGCCCAGGCGTGGAACCGGTTTCGATATTCCGCGAGGAGCGCGCGGCCCAGCGTCGCTTCGGCCTCGCGTTGCAAGGTCTCGTGCGCGAGCAGGTACACGTGGTCGGACCCGAACCGGCTGGACCGGACCCGGAAGGTGCGCCCGGTGACGCCCGACAGGATGGTCTCGATGCGGAACGGCGGCCACCCGGTCAGATCCTCGAGCTCGGCGCGGGTCAGTCCGCGCGCCGCGGTCACCAGTCCGAGAATCTGCTGGTCGGCGTCGGAGCGTTCGAGAATCCCCCGCAGTTCCAGCTGCGCGGCGTCGCGGATGTCGAAGGCCTTGGCCGAGGGTCCGAGTTCGCGGCGGCGGCAGTGCCGGAGCGGATGGGTGGCGGGAACATCCAGCGGGAGTGCGGGATTGGGCCGCCCGGAGACGAGGACCCGGAGTCCGGGTCCGGGATTCTTCGGTAGCAACGAGGCGATGCTGGTCCGGCCGCGATCCTCGTCGAGCCCGTCGACCAGCAGCACGATCCGATGCCCGACCTCCGCCGCCCGTTCGCCGGCCAGCGCGAGCATGTGGCGGCGCAGCCCGTCCCGGCTCCCGGTCGCGCTGGCCACGGTGGCGGCCTGATCCGGCAGCAGTGCCGAGAGCTGTTCCAGCACAGCGTCGGTGAACGCCCGATGATCGTCCTGATCAGCCATGCGCGAGGTGATGAAGAAGGCCACCACCCGCGCCCCCGGCGGCGGATTCAGGGCGAACCAGGACATCAGGGCCGTCTTGCCCGCCCACGGTCCGGCCCGCCACCACAGGTAGGCCTCGTCGCCGGCGCAGAAGTCGGCGAGTTCGGCCAACTCCGCGTCGCGATCGGACAGGCCCTCCGCGGGCGCGATGTCGCGGATGGTGGCCCGATACGGGGTATCGCCGATGCCGGGCAGAGTGGCGGGTTCGGTGCGGCCGGTCCATCCGGCATTGGCGGCCAGCGCGATTCGTCCCGCCGTGCCTCGTTCCAGCGCCTTCGGTTTCGGCATGCTCGCAGCCGGCAGCCGAGTGCGAAGTTCGCGAAACAGGACGGTCATGGTGAGGTACCGGTCGGCCGTCGGCACCCCGGCGCGCAGGGTGTCGAGCATCATGCCGGTGAAGGCGGTGCGGCCGCCGCCCCCCGTGGCCCGCGCGAACTTGGTCTTCTCGTCGGTGGCGGTGAGGACGAACGCGCCGTCGATATCGGTGGCCTCCCGCAACGGCTCGCCCTCACCGGCGAGAACGTCGCGGCCGAAGGCTCTTCCGCTGTGGCAGCAGTCGAGAATCACGACGACGGGGCCGCGCGCGTTGGACTTGATCCGCGACCGCAGCACCGGATACGGCAGCGCGGTGACATCGGCGTCGGCCGAGCGGGAACCCGTGTGGGTCAGATGCAACTGGTTGTCGACCGCGACCCCGTGGCCGACGTAGTAGACGAGCAGCAGCCCGGTCGCGGCGCGCGCGGCGGCGGTGACCCGGGCCGCGATGGTCGTGCTGTCGCCGGGGTCGAGAACCACATCGATGTGATCCGCCGGCAGTCCCGTTTCGCCACGCAGGAATTCGGCGAAGTCGAGCAGACTGCGCTCCACCGCGGGGAAGGATTCGAAGCCGGAATCCGGGGCGTAGCGCGCGGTTCCGATGAGGATCGCGCGCGAGGCTTCCGGATCTGGAAGCGTCATCCTCCCGTGTCCTTCCCCCGTACGTCACTGTTCCAGAGAGTCTGCCATGGGATGAATCGAAAGGCGCGCACCGCTGGATGCGATGCGCGCCTTACGTATTGGTCGCTTGCCTCAGTACGCGCCCTCGCCGCGGGTCACCGCGCCGATCGTCTTCGCGATCAGCAAGAGATCCAGCACCATGGACCAGTTCTCGACATAGGACAGATCCAGGCGCATGGCGTCCTCGGGCGTGAGGTCGGAGCGACCGCTCACCTGCCACAACCCGGTGACGCCCGGCTTCACCAGCAGACGCCGTCGCATGACGCCGTCGTAGGAGTCGACCTCCCGCTGCACCTGCGGCCGGGGGCCGACGATGCTCATCTCGCCGCGCAGCACATTGAAGAACTGCGGCAGCTCGTCGAGGGAGTACTTGCGGATCACCTTGCCGACGGCGGTGACGCGCGGATCGTCGCGGACCTTGAAGAACAGCGGGTTGCCGCCATTGCTGTCGATGAGGGCGGTGATGTGTGATTCGGCGTCGGCGTACATGCTGCGGAACTTGATCATCCGGAACGGTTGCCCGTCCCGGCCGATCCGCTCGGACAGGTAGAAGATCGGGCCGCGGCTGGACAGCTTCACCGCGAGCGCGATCATGGCCAGCGCGGGTGCGATGGCCAGCAGGGCGGTGACGGCGAAGCAGAAGTCGAACACGCCCTTGCGAATCGACTTCGCCCGGTCGTATTGCGGCTTCTCCACGTGCAGCATCGGCATGGACGCGACGACCCGGTGGGTGAGCCGGGTGCCCGCGATGTCGACCAGGCCGGGCGTCACGATCAGCTCGGCCCCGAGTTCGTCGAGTTCCCATGCCATGCGGCGGAAGTCGGCGGGCCCGAGATTGTCCGTAGCGGTCACCGCGACGGTGTCCGCCCCGGTGCGCCGCACGGCGTCGATGACATCGTGATCGCCTGCGACCACCGGGACTTCCCGGCCGCCGACCTCGAGCACCGATTCCGCCAGCGCTCCCTCGGCGCGGGTGCAGACCCCGATCACCTGATAGCCGGAGTCACGGTCCAGCGAGAAGGCCGACACCATCGCTCGCGCCGCCTCGGGACTGCCGACCACCAGCATGGCGGTGCGGTAGGCGCCGCGGGCGCGCCGGCCCGCGACCCAGCGCCGCCAGATCCGCCGTTCCACCATGAGCAACACCATGCCGAGCGGCAGGGCGATCGCGAGGTACCCGCGAGCGATATCCACGCGCAGCAGTAGCGAAGCAATAGCTATTCCGCCGAAGAGCTTGAGCGACGCGGACACCACGCGCCGGTATTCCTCTGTGCCACTACCGATCACGCGCGGCGAGCGGGTGCCGCTGAGGGCCAGCGTCACCGACCATGCCAGCGCCAGCACGGCGGACACCATCGTGTAGCGAACCTCGAGTGGAAGTTGGGACGCCAACGGGGGCTCGGCGCCGGATCCGCCGAAACGAATCCACTGAGCGAAACCGACGGATAGGATTAGTACGCACAGGTCGCTGATAAATAGCCGACTGGCGTAATCCGCTTGCCAGCGTTCACGATCCGAGCGCGGCTCGGGACGCGGTGGCCGGTACACGCGCACGGCGCGACCGGCAGAAATTTCATACGACATGAAACGAACGCACCTCCCCCACGGGAGAACTCGGTTCCGATCCCCGCTGATCAGTTCCACGACCAGGCTGACGCCGGTTTCCCAAGGGCTTTCAGACCATGACAACCGATGATGCCGCCGAGTCTTTCGGCGGCCAGAAGGCGAATGTTACACACCCCGGATGTCATACACCCCCAATCTCGCACGGCCTCAACGTTTCCGGAAAGTAACGGATAGGAACCTGACCGGTTCCCCCCACCGATCCCCCTATTTCCCCTATTCGCAAAATCGCAGGTTGAACTACGCAAGCCACACCGTGTGAGCTGGTCGAAACCCTTGCGGCGCAAGGCTCGACGGGTTGCCGCCCGGACGCCGGGTTCTGCGGGTCGCAAATTTACAGTTGTTTTGGCACTATCGGTCCGTCGTCGGGCCCCGGAGCGCCGCGCAATCCTGTTGTAACGTATGGCCGAACCGAGCCGACCCACTGGTCACCCGGCGCTGCGCGGGCAGCCCGGGCTCGGTGAAAGGTGGGGAAACTTCGTGCAATGCCGTCTTTGCGATTCGAATCGATTGCTCAGCGTTCTCGATCTAGGCGCCACGCCGCCCTGCGAGAAGTTTCTCACCGCCGACGAGCTGGATCTGCCAGAAGCGACATATCCGCTGCACCTGCGGCTCTGCGAAAACTGTCTGCTGCTACAGATTCCGGCTCTGATCACTCCGGAAGAGACATTCACCGAATATGCCTACTTTTCGTCATTCTCGGACAGCTGGGTCCGGCACGCAAAACTCTTCGTCGACCAAGCAATCGAACAGCTAAAACTGAACGACAATTGTTTCATAATTGAGGTGGCGAGCAACGACGGCTATCTCCTGCAGCACGCGGTGGCCGCCGGTATCCCCTGCCTGGGTATCGAGCCGTCGGTGAATGTCGGTGCGGCAGCGCGGAACAAAGGCGTACCAACCGAAACGGGCTTCCTCGACGAGGAGCTGGCCGCCCGGGTGGCGGCCGAGCGCGGACCGGCAAATCTGGTGGTGGCCAATAATGTCTATGCCCATATCCCGGATCTGCTCGGCTTCACCCGCTCGCTGCGCGCGCTCATGGCCGACGACGGCTGGCTGTCGATCGAGGTGCACCACGCGCTGAACCTGGTGGCGCTGGCCCAGTTCGACACCATCTATCACGAGCACTTCCAGTACTACACACTGCTGTCCGCCCAGCGCGCCCTGGCCACCGCGGGACTCGAGGTGGTCGACTGTGAGCTGATCGGCACACACGGTGGCTCCCTGCGCATCTGGGCTCGACCGCAGGGCGTGGGCACCCCCACCGATCGGGTCGCCGAGGTCCTGCGCCTCGAGGCCGACGCCGGGCTGCACGAGGTCGCCGGCTACCTGGAGCTGCGCCCCGACACCGAGCGGGTGCGCCAGGATCTGCTGCGATTCCTGTTGGACGCCAAGGCCTCCGGCAAGCGGGTGGTCGGCTACGGCGCTCCCGGCAAGGGCAACACCCTCCTCAACTACTGCGGCATCCGGACCGACCTGCTGGAGTACACGGTCGACCGCAACCCCTACAAGCACGGGCGGTTCACGCCCGGCACCCGCATCCCGATACACGAACCGGAGCGGATCGACGCCGATCGCCCCGAGGTGGTGCTGGTGCTGCCGTGGAATCTCGAGCGCGAGATCACCGCGCAACTGCGTCACGTCCTCGAGCGGGGCGGCGAGATCGTCTACCCGCTCCCCCATCTTCATCATGCGACGCTCGATGACGCCGCCGCATCCACACCTGCCGAAAGGTAAAGCTCGTGAAGGTCGTACTGTTCTGCGGCGGTTACGGCATGCGCATGCGCAACGGAACCGAGGACGTCATCCCCAAGCCCATGCAGATGGTGGGCCCGCGCCCGCTGATCTGGCATGTGATGCGCTACTACGCGCACTTCGGGCACAAGGACTTCGTCCTGTGCCTGGGCTACGGGGCCACCCACATCAAGAACTTCTTCCTCACCTATCAGGAGTCGGTGTCCAACGACTTCGTCATCCGCGGCGGCACGGTGGAGCTGCTGCAGTCCGACATCAGCGACTGGACCATCACCTTCGTCGACACCGGGGTGGAGTCGCCGATCGGTGAGCGGCTGCGCCGGGTGCGCGGCCACCTCGAGGGCGAACCGTACTTCCTGGCCAACTACGCCGATGTGCTGACCGATGCCCCGCTGGACGAGATGATCGAACAGTTCCAGGATTCCGGGGCGGCGGCGTCGATGATGATCGTGCCGCCGCAGTCCTCCTTCCACTGTGTGGACGTGAACTCCGCGGGCGAGGTCAAGAACATCACCCCGGTCTCGCAGCTGCCGATCTGGGAGAACGGCGGCTACTTCGTGCTGACCCAGGAGATCTTCGACCACCTGCCGCCCGGCGGGGACCTGGTGGAGGACGCCTGCGGCGCGCTGGCCGGGCAGGGCCGGCTGTTCGGGTATCAGCATCACGGCTTCTGGAAGCCCGCCGACACCTTCAAGGAGCGCGCCGAGCTCGACACCGGCTATCAGCAGGGCGATCGCCCGTGGATGGTGTGGGAGCGTCCCGGCGCATGATCGGCTTCGACACCGGCGCGATCACCGAGATCGCGCTGCTGGCCGCCCATTGCGATGATCTGGCCATCGGAATGGGTGGCACCCTGCTGACGCTGGCGCGGGCGCGCCCCGGTCTGCGGGTGCGGGCGCTGGTGCTGACCGGCGCGGGCACCGAGCGGGCCGACGAGGAGCGCGCGGCGCTCGAATCCTTCTGTCCGGGAGCGGAACTCGATCTCACCATTCTCGACATCCCCGACGGCTACGCCCCCGCGCATTGGGCGCGGGCCAAGCAGGCGGTCGCCGCGCTGGCCCGCCACGGCGCGGCGCAGGTGGTCTTCGCCCCACATCGCGGCGACGCCCACCAGGACCACCGGCTGCTGGCCGAGCTGGCCCCCGGGGAATTTCGCGACCATCTGGTGCTCGGCTACGAAATACTCAAGTGGGAGACCGACACTCCGCAGCCCGCGGTGTTCCATCCGCTCGCCGAGGGGCTGGCCGAGGCCAAGGCCGCCCTGTTGCTGAAACACTATCCCTCACAACACAATCGGGACTGGTTCGATGAGCAGTCCTTCCTGGCCCTCTCGCGGCTGCGCGGGGTGCAGTGCCGCGCCCGGCACGCCGAGGCGTTTCTGCTCGAGAAGGCCGTCATCACTTTCGGAGGTGCGTAGTCATGCGGGTGCTCGTCACCGGACATCAGGGGTATCTGGGGACGGTCATGGTGCCGTTCCTGCAGCAGGCCGGGCACGAGGTAACCGGTTTGGACACCGGCTATTTCGCGGACTGCGTGCTGGGCGACGCTCCGCCCCCGCCGCCCGCCATCGAGGTGGATCTGCGCGAGGTGACCGTCGATCAGCTCGCCGGGTTCGACGCGGTGGTGCATCTGGCGGCGCTGTCGAACGATCCGCTGGGCGCGCTGGCGCCCCGGATCACCTACGACATCAACCATCACGCCTCGGTGCGGCTGGCCCGGCTGGCCAAGGAGGCCGGGGTGCGCCGGTTCCTCTACGCCTCGACGTGTTCGGTGTACGGCGCGGCCGGTGATGGCCTGGTGACCGAGGACGCGCCGCTGCGGCCGCTCACCCCGTACGCGGAGTCCAAGGTGCGGGTCGAGGACGATGTGGCCGCCATCGCCGACTCCGGCTTCTCCCCGGTGTTCCTGCGCAATGCCACCGCCTTCGGCTTCTCGCCACGGCTGCGCGCCGACATCGTGCTCAACAACCTGGTCGGGTACGCGGTGCTGACCGGCGAGGTCAAGGTCCTCTCCGACGGCACGCCGTGGCGGCCGCTGGTGCACGCGCAGGACATCGCGCTCGCCTTCGCCACCTGCCTGGGCGCCCCGATCGAGGCCGTGCACTGCCGTGCCTACAACGTGGGCGCCGAGACGAACAATCTGACGGTCGCGGAGATCGCGCGGGCGGTGGTCGACGTGGTCCCGGAGTCCACGCTGGCCATCACCGGCGAGAGCGGCGCGGATCCGCGCTCCTACCGCGTCGATTTCGGTTACGCCCGCAGGGAACTGGGCTTCGAGGCCGCGTGGAGCATTCCCGACGGCGCGGCCGAGCTGTATCGCGAGTACACCGCGCGCGGGCTCACCTCGGAGGCCTTCTTCCAGCGCTTCACCCGCCTGGCGCACCTGACGTCGCTCAAGGAGGCCGGGGTGCTCGACGACGAACTGCGCCGGATCAGGACCGGGGTGTGAGGTGATGGGCCGCGAGCAGCTCGCGCCACGATCCCGCACCCGCGTCCCGCTCCGACACCACCGTGACCGGCTGCGGCCAGGCGATGGCCAGGTCGGGATCGTCGTAGGCGACACCCAGGTCCTCGGCCGGGTCGTGCGGGCGGTCGATCCGGTAGCAGACGTCGGCGACCTCGGTGAGGGCCTGGAAGCCGTGCAGGAAGCCCGGCGGCACGTAGAGGTGCCGGAAGTCGTCGTCGTCCAGCAGGAAGGCCTGCCGCACACCGAAGGTCGGCGACTCGGGCCGGATATCGACGAGCACGTCGTGCACGGCGCCGTGCGCACACCGCACCAGCTTGGCCTCGCCGCGGCCGGAGCGCCCGTGCATTCCGCGCACCACGCCCCGGCGCGAGCGCGACTGCGAGTCCTGCACGAAGCTCGCGGCCGAGCCCGGCCGGCCCAGGTGCTCGTCGAACTCCTCGGCGTCGAAGGTGCGGGTGAACAGGCCGCGATCGTCGCGGAAGGGTTGCGGGATCAGCAGCAGGACGTCGGCGAGGTCGGTCGCTTCGATACGCACCAGGCCATGCTGCCATGAGCGGGGCGGAGGAGGAGGCCGTGCGGACGGGCCCGGCCCGGGGATGCCGCGGCTGCGGGCACGGCCCACTGGTCCGGGTGCTCGATCTCGGGAAAATACCTGCGGCGGATGACTTTCCGAGCCTGGACTCGATGTCCGGCGGCGACGAGGCGGCGTATCCGCTGGCCATGGACCTGTGCGCCGGCTGCGGGCTGGCGCAGCTGGCCGAGGACGACACGGTCACCGCCGAACCGCGCGGCGTGGAACCCCAGGCGCTGCGGGATCAGGCCGCGGACGCGGTGTCCCGGGTGGCCGCCGGGGGCTGGCTGCCCGGCGGCGGCACCGTGCGCGAGTTCGGCAGCCCGCACGGCGGCAGCTGGCTGCCGCTGCTGACCGACCGCGGCTACTCCGTCACCGCGGACCCCGCCGACGTGGTGATCGACTGCTTCGGCATCATGCACGAACCCGATCAGCGCGCGGCCTTCGCGCGGCGGGCGGCGGCCACAGCGCCGGGCGGGGTGCTTCTGTTGCAGTTCCACTCGCTGCGCGCGATCGTCGAGCAGGGGCAGTGGAACGCGTTGCGGCACGGACATTTCGCCTACTACTCGATGGACTCGCTGCGTATCCTGCTGCGGTCGGCGGGCTTGGCCGCGGTCACGGCGTGGGATTTCGAGCTCTACGGCGGCACCGTCCTGGTGGCCGCGGTCCACGCCCCCGCCGACGCCGATCCGGCCATCGCCCGAATTCGCGTCGCGGAGGCGGCTGTCGCGGACCCGGCCGTGGTACGCGGACTCCAGTCGGCCGCCGACCACCAGGCGCACGCCCTGCGTGCCTGGCTGGATTCCGAGAATGCTTCCGGCAGCTCCGTTTACGCCTACGGAGCGGCCTCCCGCGCGGTCGCCCTGCTCCATCTCGCGGGCGCGCACCGCGGGCTGCTGGCCGGGGTGGCCGACGCCTCCCCGGGCAAGCAGGGCCGCCGCATGCCCGGAACCGACATTCCGATCATCTCGCCCGCGGAACTCGTTGCGGCGCAGCCAGATCGGGTTCTGCTGACGCTACCGGACCTGTTCCCCGAGGTTTCCTCCCGGTGGCCCGAACTCGACGGGAAGTGGGTGATCGACGTGCGGGAATCGCTATGAAACCCAGCAACTCTCGTCCGGCGGCGGCATGACGGCGCCGGGCACGCGACTCGTCGGCCCGTGAGCGCGATCATGCGATTGCGGCCACACGCAGGGTAATCGAGTGGGATAGTCTCAGCGTGGGGTAGATCACCGGTCGAGGGGGACAGGTGGACGTTCATCCGTGCCCTGAGTACACAGGGGAATCATCAAGCGAGCGTACGCAATTACGCAGCAACACCTGATGAGGGAATGGGAATTATCATGCGCAACACCAAGACCGTGCTCTCGCGCACGGCGGCCGTCGCGATCGCCGCCACCATCGGCGTCGTCCTGAGCGGCGGCGCGTCCGGCGCCGCCGTCGACGGCAACAACTCCATCGTCGATCAGCAGGGCCGGACCGTCGAGGCCCTGTCGGCGGACACCCGTATCGATTTCGTGCCGCCCCTCGACGGCAATCCGCTCACCCGCGAGTGGTTCCACAGCGGCAAGGCCTGTTTCACGGTGGCCCTGCCCGCCGGTGATCGGTGGAGCGGTCACCTCACCATGGGCTACCAGGTGGGTTACCCGGCCACGCTGTCGGGCAAGATCTCGTTCCAGTACCAGACCCCGGGCCTCGAGCTCGAGATCGGCGGGGACGGCCCCAAGGTCGACATCTACAACCTGATCCCGACGCTGGGCGTGCAGCTCGACGTCGGTTTCGGCCCGGGCATCCAGTCGGTCGACGTGGCGGGCGGCGATGTCTCCGGCGCCGAGGGCTGCATCATGATGTCCGGCTTCCACGGCACCGTGACCGGCGTGCTGGGCACCACCACCATCCGCCCGTTCGTACGCCTGGTGAGCAGTGCCGGTGACACCGTGGTGGCCTACGGCCCGCTGGCCCGCATCTGATGCCCCGGGTCCGGGCGGTCTCGCGCCTCGCGACCGCCCGGGCCCGCGGATCGGACCATGATGCGGCGCAGCGTTGTCCGCGTGCCTCGCCCCGCTCAGTGCAGGAGATCGGGGCGGCGCAGCGCGGTGGCGACGGTGCGCACGCGGACGCGTTCGGCGGCGGCGCGGGCCAGCCGCCAGTCCCCACCGAGCACCGCGCCGCGGCCGACGTATTCGGGGTACTCCGACCCCAGCCGGTGATGGAAGCGCAGCATCTCGGTGAGCTTGCTGACCGTCGAGGTCCGGCTGCACAGGTTGAAGCTCGAATTGCGCCAGGCCGCCAGGATTTCCGGCATGCCGAAGAAGTCGCCGAAGGCGCAGACGCGGGCGAACAGGTCCACGTCCATGGGGAAGACCAGGTCGCCGCGGAAGCCGCCCACCCGGTCGAAGTCCTGGCGGCGGAAGACGGCGGCGGCGGTGGGTCCGAAGTCGGCGGGGCCGCGGTGCACGATGGTGCGCATGAGGGCGCGGGCGTCGCGGCGGCCCAGCAGGTCGGGCAGGCCCAGATCGCTCTCCTCCACGAGGCCGCGCTCGTCGATGACCTGGAATTTCGAGGAGCAGATGGCGATGCCGTTGTCGCCCATGATCTCCAGTTGCCTGTCCAGCGCGCCGGGCAGCAGGATGTCGTCGGCGCAGACGACCTTGACGAAGCGGCCCGAGGTCAGCGAGACGGCCTTGTTCCAGTTCTCGCCGATGGGCAGGGTTTCCTGATTGCGGTGGATGACCACCCGCGGGTCGTCGAAGGACTTCGCGATGGCGCCGGTGTCGTCGGTGCTGGCATTGTCCAGGACGACGACCTCGATGTCGGTGTCCTGGTCCAGAATCGAGCGCAGCGTGGTCTCCAGGGTGCGGCCGGAGTTGTAGGCCGGGACGCACACCGAAAGGTTCTTCATCATTCCCCCTGAATTGGTTCGGCCGGTTCGCCGGGTGAGCCCTCACCTCCCGCCACGAGCCGGAACACCCGATCCAGGCCCGCACGGCCGGCGTCGATCTGCTCAACTGCTTTCTGCTGCAGAGTATCCCGCAGCTCGGGCGCGGACTCCCACAACTGGCGAATCGCACGTGTCAATTCGGCGTCGAGATTGTCCACGTCCAGGTGCACGATGCGCAGCCCGGCGTCGGTGCCGGCGTCGAACATGTCGGCCAACCCATAGAATTTGTCGTCGTAGTACTGCGAGGCCGTTACAGCCACGGCCGGAATACCCTGGGAGAGCGCGAAAACCGCGAGGTGGTAGGCGCTGGTCACCAGGACCCGGCAGCGCGAGACCTGTCGCGCCACGTCCTGGGCGGTGCCCGCGCGGCCGATGACGGGCCGGGTCCGGGCGGCGCCCTCGAGCAGCGGCAGCGTGTGGCGGCGGTCCTCGTCGTCGTATTCGGAGATGATGAGCGGGGCGAGCGCGGTGTTCAGGGCGGCGGCCTCGCGGCGCAACACCTCGCCGAGGGTGTCGCGGGCGGAGTCGGTCACCTTGGAGTAGTCCGAGATCCGCAGGCACAGGCCCAGATCGGTGCCGATGCCCGGGCGGCGCAGCCGGTAGGAGAACTCCACCGCGTCGTCGCCGGTGACGAGGATCTTGTCCTCGGGCACGCCGAGCTCGGCCAGCAGTTTGGGCCCGCGCCGACCCTCGCGCAGGGCGATGAGGTCCGCTCCCGGCAGCACCTCGGCCGCGCGGCGCAGCAGGCCGGCATCGCGCATGGGGCCCAGTCCCTGCCCGATCATGACATTCGGAATGCCGTGGCGCTGAGCGGCTTCGAGCAGGTTGAGGGTGCGATGCGCCTGATACAGGTCGACATCGGTCATGTACCCGCCGCCCTGGGCGATGACCAGGTCCGCCCCGGCGAGCGCCGCCGGAACCGGCGGTAGTTCCGGAATGCCGGCCGGTTCGGACTCGGGTGTTCCGGTGGCGAGCGCGTGAACTTCCTTGCGCGCCCAGTTCTTCACGCCGCGCAGATAGTGTTTGGGCACCTCGGTGGCCGATCGCCAGCGCAGCGCCGCCGGGCCGAGTACGTGCACCCCGGCGGTCTCCTCGAGCCGTCCCGCGAGCCCGTCGCGCCCCCACGGCCCGCCCGCGTGCGCCACCACCGGCTCGGCGTGCGGCAGCACCCCGCGCAGGATGTGCGGCTCGTCGGTCAGCATGCCGATGCGGGCGTGCGGCCACTGTTCCCGCAGTCGTTCCACGGTCATCACCATCATGGCGATGTCACCGCGATTGCGGAGCCAGTACTCGCCGTTGTCGACGAGCACCTTCAACGTCCCGGCACCATCCCCCGCGCCAGAGTTCCCCACGCGATTCCTTCCGACGCTCGTTCCGAGCACGAATCCGGTGCGAATCTATCGCACGACCAGCTCTTCGCGCTACACGAACGAATGGCCCGCGCAGCGCGAAATCGATTCGCCCGCAAGATCATAACTGGGCGCACGACCATTTCGGTCAGCTCGGAAACAAGGGGCTGACCCACTTGCTGCACAGCCACTTTCCGTCGACGTAATCCATCGACATGGTGATGTTCTGATGCTTGGCCTTGTCGGGGGTGTTCTTGGTGGCGGCGGTCAGCTCGGTGATGTCCACCGCCAGCTCGTAATGGGTTCCGCCGCCGGAGGTCACCGTGCACGCCGCGGTGTCGGACCAGGTGTGCTCGGCGTCGTTCTCGAGCAGCAGCCGGATGGTCGGCAACAGCGTCTGGGCCTGCGACTTCCACTGGCCGGTCGCCCCGGCGATCACCTTGGCCTGCCAGCCGTCGCCATTGCTGTAGTCGTAGGAGCTCATGAGCTTGCCGTAGTCACAGGCGGCTTGGACCGCGGCCTCCTCGGCCGCGGCCGCGGGCACCGGCGTCCGGCCGATCGAGCTGCCACCGCCGGTGACCACGGCACGGAACGCGCCGGTGCCGAATCCGAGGCCGACGCCACCGGCCACCACGAGCGCGACCGCGAAGGCCGCGATCAGCCGCTTGCGACCGCGACCGGTGGCGGGCGCGGCGGGCGCGCCCGTCGCGAACCGATGTGCGGCGCCATCCATTTCGTGCGGTCCACTGCCGCCCACGACCGGATAGCGCGGTCCCGACCGCGCACCGAGCTGGGTCGGCATCTGCTCGAACCGCTCCCGCGTCGACCCGGGCTGCCCGGCCGGGCTCGACCGGGTCGTCGCCCCGGTGAAGGTGACGGGGACCTCCTGCCGCACCCACGGCCCGTGCCCCCGGTCGGTGGCGGTGAGCGCCGCCTCGGCCGCCGCGGCCAGTTCGCCGCAGCTGCCGAAGCGGTGGTCGCGGTTCTTCGCCAGCGCGCGTTCGATGACCGCGTCGAAGGCCGGGGGCACGGTGCCGTGCACCTGGCTCGGCCGCGGAATCGGCGCGCCCAGGTGGGCCGCGACCAGCTGCGCCGTGCTCTCCCCCGGATACGG
Source organism: Nocardia sp. CA-145437 (assembly GCF_050956485.1). Classification (NCBI taxonomy): domain Bacteria; kingdom Bacillati; phylum Actinomycetota; class Actinomycetes; order Mycobacteriales; family Nocardiaceae; genus Nocardia; species Nocardia sp. CA-145437. The sequence continues at coordinate 4,372,284 of NZ_CP191204.1, forward strand.
CAGCTGCCCGGTGAGCATGTGGAACAGCGTGCAGCCCAACGCGTACACGTCCGCGCGGTGGTCGGTGTCGCCGCGCAGCTCGAACTGTTCGGGGGCGGCGTACTGGAAGCTGGCGTACATCTCACCGGTGCGGGTGAGCGTGCTGGTGTGGTCGACCGCTTTCGCGATCCCGAAATCGGCCAGGAAGACCTGCTGTTCGGTCCCCCAGGCCAGCAGGATGTTGGCCGGCTTCACATCGCGGTGCAGCACGCCGGACCGGTGCGCGTGGTCCAGCGCCCGCGCGGTCTCGCCGATGATCCGCACCGCGTGGTCCGGGCGCACCGGGCCGTCGCGCAGGATCGCCGCCGCGTCGGTGCCCTCGACGTACTGCATGGCCATCCAGAGCCGGTGGTCGTCATTGCCACGCGCGTACACCGCGACGATGTTCGGATGCGACAGCCGCGCGGCGGTATCGGCTTCCCGTAGGAAGCGGGCCCGCACCTCGGGATCGTCGGCCTTGCCCGCGGCCAGCAGTTTCAGTGCGACCGATCGGGGCAGATCGCGGTCCTTGGCGAGGTACACCTCGCCCATTCCGCCGACGCCGAGCAGCCGTTCGATGGTGTAACCCGCGAATACCTGCCCTTGCGCGAGTGTGCGCCCCACAGCCTGCCTGCCCTCTCCGACCACATCATTCCCGCTGATCACCGTAACCCAGATCCGGTTCGGCGACGCGGGCGTCAATCGCCCGGGACGCTTTTCCGAATGGAAGCGAATTACTTATTTTCTGTCACAACGTAATTCGGAATTCGGTCCGGTCCACCCCGGCAGGATTTGATCTTTCCTGCCTATTGGACTGGTCAGTCGCATGATTGCCGTCCGTTAGCCCTCCTCCACCCTCGGATTGGCATACACTTGCGCTGCAAGGGCGTTCGGATCGGGATGTCGGTCCGAATGGTGGTGACGGACCCGGGGGTGAGGGTTTTGACACGGCCCATTCGGGTGTTCATGACGGGGTCGGAGTGGTTCACGGCCGCTCACGGGGGACTGAACCGGTACTTCACCGATCTCGCTGAGGCGCTCGCCCGCGACCGCGGAATAGCGCTCAGCGCACGAGCTTTCGGCGACGCTCCCGCCGGGGCGGGATCCTGGGGACCGACGGGCGGCTCCACCCTCGATCGCGCCCGCACCGCGTTCCTGGATCGGGACGCGCTCACCCGCGACACCGTGATCGACCGGCACTTCTGCCTGTACGGCCCGGCCGCGGTGCGGAACCCGCTGGTGGTCCATTTCCACGGACCGTGGGCCGCCGAGAGTCGCATGGCGGGCGAGGGTCCGCGCGCGGTCCGGGCCAAGTACCTCGTCGAGCGTTTGCGCTACGCCCGCGCCGACCGATTCATCGTGCTGTCCGACCATTTCCGGCGCCTACTGGTCGGCGACTACGGCATCCGCGCGGACCGGGTCCGGGTGATTCCGCCGGGCGTCGATCTGGACCGCTTCACCGCCACCGAGCCGGAGGCGAACTCCGGGATCGTGCTGTGCGTGCGGCGGCTGGAGCGGCGCATGGGCATCGACGTCCTGCTCCGCGCCTGGTCCGCGGTCGCCGACCGGCAGCCGGACGCGCGGCTGGTGATCGTCGGAACCGGTACCGCCGAGGCCGAATTGCGGGAACTGGCGACGCGCCTGTTCGGTGACGACGCGCACTCCCCCGTCCGGTTCACCGGCACGGTGTCGGACGCGGAGCTCACCGACCTCTACACCCGGGCCGATCTCACCGTGGTGCCGTCGCTGGCCCTGGAGGGCTTCGGTCTCATCGCCCTCGAATCCCTCGCCGCCGGACGCCCGCCCGTCGTCTCCGACTGTGGCGGCCTGCCGGATTCGGTCCGGAGCCTGGATCCCTCGCTCGTCGTCCGGCCGGGCGATGCCGAAGCGCTCGCCGCCCGGCTGGTCGCGGCCCTGGACGGTGTGCGGCCGGATCCGAAACAGTGCCGCGCCCATGCCGAGACGTTCTCCTGGGCCGTCGCGGCCCGGCGACACCGTGACCTGTATACGGAGCTCACCGCTCGATGAACGCGCCGGCCGTCTTCCTGGCACACACCGCGGCCCCGTCCGGGGCCGAACTGGCGACCCTGCGCCTGGTCTCGGCCATGCCGGCCGGTCGCACCGCCGTGGTGTACACCGAGGACGGTCCGATGCTGCGGCTGATGGCCGAGCGCGGTATCGAAACCCGCGTCGTGCGCAATGGTTTCGACTCCCGCGCCATGACCATCGACAAGGCCGGGGTGCGCAGCCTGCTGGTCGGCGCGACGGGCCTGCTGCGCCTGGGCTGGACCCTGGGCGCGACCGTGCGCGAACTGGAGGCCACGGTCCTGGTCGCGGGCAGCACCAAGGCGATGCTCATGGGCGCGGTGGCCGCGCGCCGGGCGGGGGTTCCGCTGGTGTGGCATGTGCACGACCGGATCTCCCGCGACTACTTCGGCCGCGCGCTGGCACTGATCATCCGGGTGCTGGGCTGGGTGGTGGCCCGCGGCGTCATCGCCAACAGCCGCGGCACCCTGGCCTCGCTCTACACCTGGCGCCGCCGGGCCGTGGTCGCCTACCCGGGCGTCGAATTTCCCGCCGGCGACGAACCAGCGCAATTCGCTGCCGATTCCGGGATCGCCGGCGACGCGCGCCCGCAGGGTCAGCGTCCCGCCACCGAGACCGTCATCGCCGTGGTCGGCCGCCTCGCCCCGTGGAAGGGCCAGGACCTGTTCCTGCGCGCCCTCGCCGATGTGAAAACTCTTCCGCGCGAGGTGTTCCTGGTCGGCGGCACCTTCTTCGACGAGCAGGCCTACCGCGCCGAACTCGAGATGCACGCCACCGCTCTCGGCCTGCCGGTGACCTTCACCGGCCACGTGGACGACCCGGAATCCTATCTGCGCCATGCCGATATCCTCGTGCACTGCTCGGTGCTGCCCGAGCCGTTCGGACAGGTCGTGGTCGAGGGCATGCGGGCGGGCTGCGCCGTCATCGCGACCCGGCCGGGCGGCCCGGAGGAGATCGTCGACCCGGGCGTGAACGGCCTGCTGGTGACCGCCGGGAACCGCGCCGAACTGACCCGCGCCCTGGACCGCCTGATCGCCGATCGGGAACTGCGCACCACGCTGGCCGACGCCGCGCGACTGCGGTCGCGGGACTTCGACGTGGCCGCCTCGGCCCGGACCGTCACCGACTTCCTCACCGGCCTGCCCGGAAAGCGGTGGCGTCGTGGATGATCCGACCGACCCGTTCCCCTACGACCCGCCCACCGTGCAGATCGAGGGTCTCGGCACGCTGGGCCGGTTGCGGCAGCGCCGCCACCTGCGCCACCGCATCCCCGAGGTCGACCACCAGGCCACCGCCTTCGAACATGACGAATCACGCCGCGACCACGGCCCGGCCGCCGCGCACCGGCCCGCCCGCGCCGGCGCGCCCGGGTACGAGAGCGGAACCGGTCGCGGCCCGGGCGGATTCGATCGCGGGCCCGCGTTCGGCCGGGCGTCGTTCGAGGAGACCCGCGCCGCCCGCTACGCGGCCCCCTCGCGGGGACCGGTGCTCCCCACCTTCTACGGCGACCCGGTCGAACCGCCGACCGTCCGGCTGCCCGTCATCGTCCCGCAGCGCGACGCGTCGGGCGCGTACCGCCCCGCCGACGGCGAATCCGATTCCGCCGCGGATCATTCCACCGACACCGGTAAACACAGGAAACAACAGTCCTCGGGCTTGGGCGGCATCGGCGGCATCATCCGCGACATCGGTCTGGTGACCTTCGGCAAGTACGGTCAATACGTCATCACCCTGGTGACGGTCCCGCTGCTGGCGCGCATGCTCGGCCCGCACGGCACCGGCCTGCTGGCCATCGGCATGTCCTCCTACTTCATCGGCTCGCTGGTGGTCGACCTCGGCGTCACCTCGTTCCTGGCCGCCAAGGTCCCCGAGGACGATCCGGGCCACCGCGAGGTGAACCGCCTGCGCGGCACCTATCTCGCCATCCGCGCCACCACCCTGACCATCATCGGCGCGGCCCTGCTGGCCACCATGACCGTCGGGGTCTCCCCCAAACTGCACATGGTGCTGCTGGGGCTGTTCGCCGGCGGCTTCTGGTCGGTCTCGGAGGACTGGCTGCTGATCGGCCAGGGCAGGTTCGGGACCTCCACCATGTATCAGGGCGTGGGCCGGATCGGCTATCTGGCGCTGCTGGTCGGGCTGCTACCCCGTTTCCCGAGCGCGTCCATGGCCGTGCTGTGCCTGCTCATCTCCTCGATCGCCACCGTCTCGCTGACCTGGTGGGATTCCTTCCGCCGGTTCGGCCCGCCCGCCCGGCCCTACGGCGTGACGGCCGTACTGCGGATGGCCGCACCGATTTTCACCTCCCGGCTGCTGGTCACCGGCTACGGCCAGGGTTCGGCCGCGGTCTACGGCGCGGTGCTCGAGGCGGCGTCGCTGGGCCTGTACTCCGCGGGCGACCGCCTGGTCCGCGCCATCCAGTCCACCCTGGACCCGATCGGTTTCGCGCTGTTGCCGCGCATGGCCCGGCGCAGCGGCGACGATCAGTTCTGGCGCAATCAGATTCAGATGATCGTCGGCTGCGTGACCCTGGCCTGCCTGGCGGTGGTGGCGGTCTGGATCATGGCGCCGACCCTGATCCACCTGATCTACACCGACGATTTCACCGGCGCGATCTCGCTGCTGCGCGTGGAGATCCTGATTCTGCCCGCCACCACCATCACCTCGTATGTGACCACCGCCGTCCTGCCGGTCAAGCAGGACACCATGGGCGTGCTGATCGGCGCGATCATCGGCACCTGCGTCGCGGCGACGGCCTTGGTGGTGGCCATGCGCACCGGCTCGGTGTGGAGCCTGGTCTATGGCACCGTTTCCGCGGAATTCGGTGTCGCGCTGTGGTACATCATCCGGGTGCGCTGGCTCATGGTCCGGGAACGGACCCGGCGGGACGGGCCGGTCGAACCGGCCACCGCACTGCTGACCAAAGGGGATGTGGCGTGAAGGTGCTCTTCGTCGGGGATGACTGGGTGGGCAGCAACGCGCGCTCGCTCGCCGACGGATTCCGGCAGGCCGGGCACGAGGTGGTCGTCATCGACACCACCGCGGTGACGCTGCCCGCACGCCTGTCGCCGCCGTGGGTGTACTCGAAGTTCGCGCACCGCCGCGCGCCCTGGGATGTGGAGGCCCTGCACCGCGAGATCGACAGCGCCGCACAGGCATTCGCGCCGGACATGCTGTTCGCGTTCAAGTCCGTGCACCTGGATCAGCAGCGGCTGCTGGGCGCCCGCGCCGGTCTGCATGTGCACTACAGCCCCGATGACGTTTCCAATCCGTACAACACCAGTCCGGAATACCTGGCACACGAGTCCGCATGGGACCTCATCGTCACCACCAAGTGGCACAACGTGCCCGAGCTCACCGCCCGTGGGGCGCAGCACGTGAAATTCGTTCGTAGTGCTTATGATCCGGCGCTGCACCACGTCACCGCCCGCCGCACGGTGCGCCGATTCCTGCTCGGGTTCATCGGCGCGGTCCGGCCCGATCGCGAAGACCTCCTGGTCTCGCTGGCCCGTGAACACCACGGGGACATGCTGCTGCGCGGCCCCGGCTGGCGGCGGGTGCGCGCGCTGTGGCAGACCGGGGCGGACGTCGGCGGCGCGGTCTACGGCGAGCACTTCTCCGCGGCCGTCGCCGCCGTCACCGCCAACCTGGTGCTGCTGAACTCCGACAACCGCGACACCCACACCTGCCGCACCTTCGAAGTCCCGGCCGCCGGTGGGCTTTTCGTCGGCGAGCGCACCGACGAGCACGCCGAACTGCTCCAGGACGACGCCGAGTGCTACCTCTTCTCCGGCCCCGCCGAACTGCGCGAGATCCTGCGGCGCTGCACCAAGTATCCCGAGCAGGCCGCCAAGGTCGCCGAGGCCGGGCATCAGCGGATCGTCGCGGGCGCGCACAGCTACGCCGACCGCGCCCGCGAGATCGTCGACGCCCTGGCATGAACCGGGTAACGCCGCGGGCCGCCGGGCGGACATAAGGGGGTGATGGGAGAGTGATGGCCTCCGCTCAGTTCGCCGTATTCCTGGTCGCCGCCGCGCTGGCGACAATCGTTGTGGCCGCGATGTTCCTGCCCGGGGTGGCCCGGGTGTTCCTCATCGCGCAGACCGCGCACTGGTCGCTGTCGTTCATCGCGCGACCGGTGGTGCTGCTGTGGGTCAAACCCGTTCCCGGCTTCGGCGACAATGTGCCCGATCCGCGGCTGTACGAGTACGGCTACGACGACGGCATCGCGGCGGTGCTGCAGCCGGTGATCTTCGGCCTGTGGTTCTACGCGGGCCTGATCATCGCCTACGTCCTGTGGGTACGGTCGCGGCCGCCGCGGAACCCACCGCGCACAGCGCCTTTCGCGGGGGACCCGGTCTTCACCCAGACCCTGTTCCTGCTCTACGGCATCGGCACGCTGGGCCGGCTGGCCGCCTACGCGACCGGCTCCACCGGCAAGGCCGGTGAACTGGAGAGCCCCAACCCGCTGATCAACCTGGTCACCATTCTGGCCACCCTGGGCGCGGTCGGCCTGATCGTGTTCTTCCGCAGCGACTCCGGCCGCGCCACGTTGCTGGTGCTCGGCGCGCTCGTCGGCGGTGAACTGCTGTGGACCGCGACCGTGCAGTCCAAGACGCCGATCATGGGCGCCGCCCTGGCCATCGCCGTGCGCTTCGCCATGACCGGCTGGACCCGGCGCACGGTGATCGCCGTGCTGAGCATCATCGCGCTGGCGCTGGGCGGCTTCGGCTGGCTGCAGTCGCTCAAAACGGATTCCGCCGCCAAAGCCGAAGCGGCGCAGGTGGATGCGCAGTATCCGGCGGTGGTGCACCCGTTCCTGAGCATGCTGCGTCGCTTCGATCTGCTCGAGGCCGCCACCGACGCCTGGTTCGCGGGCCCCCACTCGTGGCTCACGCCGCAGCAGGTGGCGGTGCACGCCTTCCAGAGTCTGATCCCCACCCAGCTGCTGGGCGCGGAGAAGTTCCGCTCCGGCGCGGCCTGGGCCGAGCAGGTGCGCGGCGGGTCGGTGGACATGTCGACGGTGGAGGTGTCGCTGGCCGAGGGCAATATCAACGAGGGGTATGTGCTGGGCGGCTATATCGGGGTGGCGGTGGGGGTCACGATCACGTTCGTGCTGCTGCTGATCTGGATCCGGGCCCTCTACAGCAAATACCTGGCCATGGCCATTCTCGGCTTGTCGGTGATCGAGGTGCCGGTGCTGTTCGAGCGCGGCATCCTCGGCACCGTCGAGATGCTCGGCAAATATCTGCAGGCCGTGGTGCTGGCCTGGACGGCGTATCTGGTTGTTGGTGAATTCCGAAGACGAGTGGAGCAGCCGCCGGGGGCCGGTGTTCCATCCGGGAAAACGAGGACAGCGCAATGGGTTTGATCGACTACTGGCGGCTGCTGCGGCGGCGCTGGCCGATAATCGTTGCCGCGGTGGTGATCTGCACGGGGGCGGCGTACGGCTACGCGAGCACCCTGCCGACCGAGTACACGGCGACGAGTTCGGTGTACGTGTCCATGGCGACCGGAACCTCCGTCAACGACTCCTATCAGGGCGGGCTGGCCGCACAGCAGCGGGTGCGCTCGTACGTCGACCTGGCCAATTCCGTCACCGTCGCCACCTACGTCCACGACCAGCTGGGCCTCAAGGCCTCGGTGAACGATCTGCGCGGCCGCATCTCCGCGGTCTCGCCCCCGGCCACCACGATCATCGTCATCACGGTGAAGGACTCCACCGCGGCCGGGGCGCGCACCCTGACCGACGAGGTGGTCTCCCAGTTCCGGGCGCTGGTCTCGCGGCTCGAGGTCACCCAGACCGACGCCGCGCCCGCGGCCCGCGCCGAGGTGATCGACAAGGCGCAGACCCCGACCCAGCCCAGCGCCCCGCAGAAAACGCGCTTCTACATCCTCGGCGTGCTGGCCGGGCTGATGCTGGGCGTGGGCGCGGCGGTGGTGCGGGACAAGCTCGACAAGCGGGTGCGCACCTCCACCGAGCTGGAAGCCTTTCTCCCGGTGCCGATCCTGGGCATCGTGGACGACGGACGGCCCGGCGCTGCCGGGGAGCTCCGGCGGCTGCGGACCCGGCTCACCGAGGATCCCGAACTGGTCAGCCTCCTGCTGACCTCGCTGTCCCCGCATTCGGAACCGGACGTGTCGATCGGGCTGGCCCGCACCTTCGCCGACACCGGCGCGCGGGTGGTGCTGGTCGACGCCGACACCACCGGGCACGGGTCCACCCGGCGCACGCCCGCGGCCGCGGCGGCCGGGCTCTCGGATCTGTTGCGCAGCAACGGGAATCCCTCGGCGGCGGTCATGCCCTGGCCCGAGGTGGGGATCAATGTGCTGCCGCTGGGCGGCGTGGATTTCCGCACCCCCGACCTGCTCGACTCGGAGCGGTTCGCCGACATCATGTCCAAGCTGCGCAGCGAGTTCGACTACATCATCGTGGAGTGCGCGCCGGTGACCGCGGCGGCCGACGCCATCGCGCTGGCGCGGCGCTGTGACGGCACCATCGGCGTGATCGAACTCGGCCAGACCACCTCCAATCAGGTGCGCGGCGCGGTGGCGACCTTCGGTCACGACAACAGGCGGATGATCGGGACCGTGGTGTTCTCGCGGCCGCACAAGAGCGTCGGCGAGTTGGTCCGCCATCCCCTCGATCTGGTGAAGCGGTGATCGGGGGCGGCGGGGGGACCGACCAGGCGGGGCCGGACGGCGAGGCCGATACCAGCGGCGGCGTACGGCGACGGCGCATGCTCAGGGCCGGGCTGGGGGCCGCGGCCATCCTGCCGGTGGCGGCAGCGTGTTCGAGCGGGGATGCCGGGGACGGCGCCGAGTTCCGCTCCCCGCACGTCACCGATCAGCCCTCGGCCCGCAATGTGAAGGACTTCGGCGCGGTCGGGGACGGGAAGGCCGACGACACCGAGGCTTTCGAGAAGGCCGCGGCGGTGAGCGGCCGCCCGCTGGTGCTCTACATCCCGGCCGGTCAGTATCAGCTGACTCGCTTCCCGGCGCTGTCGGACTACGCGACGGTGCTGGGCGACGGCGCGGACGTCACCACCATCAACTACGACGGCGACGACACCTTCATCGCATTGCAGCGCAAACAGCGAGTCCGCTTCTCCCGCCTGGGTTTCTACTTCTCGGGCACGAAGGCGACCGCCGTGCGGCTGTCGGAGTGTTTCCGCTGCACCTTCGATTCGGTGGTGCTGCGCGGGAATCACCTCAGCGACAACGCGCCCCGATTCCAGGAGCAGCGCGGGCTGGTGCTGGACCGCAATACCGGCGGCACCACCGTCATCAACTCCGACATCAACAATTTCGGCTTCGGGATCGTCACCTCCTGCATCCAGAACTATGTGACGTCGTCGAAGCTCACCAACAACCGCATCGGCGTGCTGGGCACCGGCGGCGATCACAATGCCGGATTGGCGATGGCCAATGTGGAATTCGTCTCCGACAACGACCCCCGCACCACCGACAAGCATGTCTTCGTCGACGGCCCGGCCAATGACTGGTGGCTGACCAATGTGTGGTTCGAGGGGGCCGACACCGCGCTCGCCATCGGCGGCCCGGCGGGCGGACCCGCCCAGTTCGGTCTGGTCAACTGCAAGGTGGCCGCGCGCAAGGTGTGCCTGGACCTGATCCGCTGCCGCCAGCCGTATCTGGCCAATGTGCAGTTCGATCCGGATCTGGACGCGCCGCCGATCGAGGTGCGGGTCGATCCCAAGGGCGTGGCCGAGGGCACCGCCATCAACCTGATCTCCGGGTCGTTCGAGGACGTGGACCCCAAGTCCTTCCCCGACGGCTGGCACGTGATCGGGCGCGGGGCGATCCACGGGGCGCGCTTCGCCGGAACCACGGTGGCGCAGGCCTTCCAGCCCGGCACCGATATCTTCCAGGTCCAGGACCGCGACGGCACGGTGCTGTCGGCCGTATTGAACAGTGGGGCTTATCTTTCCGATCGCAGCGAAGGGGGAATCGTGTTGAAGGACTCGGCCGGGGTGTACTGGCGGATGTCGGTGGGAACCGACGGCGCGGTCAAGACCACGTCGCTGGGAAAGCAGCGGCCACACTCGTGAGCGGGCCGCCGACAGCACTGCGTCTGGGACCGGCGCGATTACACGGCAGCACGCTGCTGCTGCGGCTGCCGCGCTACACCGACTTCCCGCAGTGGCGGGCGCTCCGGCTGCGGGATCGGGCCTTCCTGGAACCGTTCTGGCACACCTCGCCCCGGTGCTGGGCCGAACGGCACACCGAGAAGGCCTGGGTGCGTGAGTGTCTGGAGGCCGCCACCAATGCCCGCACCGGACGTCGGGTGGCCACCGTCATCGAGATCGACGGCCGCTTCGCCGGGCAGGTGGAGATCGGCAATATCGACGATCGGGCCAAGCAGGGCGAGATGGGGATCTGGATCGACGCGCGGCTGGGGCGGCACGGCTTCGGCGGCATCGCGGCGGGCCTGATCCTCGACTTCGCCTTCGACGCACTCGGTTTGGAGCGCGTGAACGCGCCCATCTCGCCGGGGAACGCGGCCGCCACCAGTGGCGCGGTGCAGATCGGCTTCGTGCGGGAGGGCCGGATGCGGCTGCACTTCGATGTCGGCGGGGCGCGGGCCGATCACGATCTGTGGTCGATGACGCGGGCGGAGATCCCACCCAAGGGGTTCACCGAGATGTGGACCGAACGGACCCTCGAACACCGCACCCCGCCCGCACCGCCCGGTCAGCCCGAAGACACTCTACCCGACCCGGTAATGCCCGATGCCGCAATGGTTTTCGGCGTCCAGGCTCGCTATCGCGCCGGACAGGCGTGGCGGGCCGCGCAGCAGCTGCTGCCCGCCCGGCCGGTGACCTTGCGGCTGCCCGGTCACGACGGGGTGGTGCTGCGTTCGGCGCAGCCCGCCGACGGCCCGATGCGGGCCGTCGCGGTGCGTAACGCGGGACCCGTGGCCGCCGACGGAATCGGTAGCAGCGGAACGGCGTGGCTACGCGAAATCGCCCTCAGCGCAGCGGGTGTCCGCTCCCCCGCCGGTCTGCTGTTCGTCCTCGACGTCGCGGGCGCCTACGCCGGCACCGCCCGGCTGTTCGACCTCGACCTGTTCGATCGCAATGCCCGGATCCACGTGTGGACCGATCCCGCCCGCGCCGACGACGCCGTGCGCACGGCCGCCACCCGGGCACTGCTGGGCTACGCCTTCGACCGGCTCGGACTGTTCCGGGTCAGTACGGCCGTGGCGGCCACGGACACCGCGTCCGCCGCCGTCGCCGCCGACGCGGGCCTGCACAAGGAGGGAACCATGCGCAGCTACACCGGACTCGACGGACACCGCGGCGACCACGACCTGTGGGCCGTCACCGCCGGGGGTGATCACCATGCGTGACTACCGGCGCAGCAATGCGATGCAGGCGCGCCTGCACGACCTGGTGCCGGGCGGCGCGCACACCTACGCCCGCGGCGCGGACCAGTACCCGGAGGACATGGCCCCGATCCTGGTGCGCGGCAACGGCGCCCGGGTCTGGGACGCCGACGGCAACGAGTACGTCGAATACGGCATGGGCCTGCGCTCGGTGACCCTGGGCCACGGCTTCGCGCCGGTGGTCGAGGCGGTGGCGCGGACCATCGCCGACGGCGTCAACTTCTCGCGGCCCACCGAGCTGGAACTGGCGGCGGCCGAGGACTTCCTGAGTCTGGTGCCGGGCGCGGACATGGTGAAGTTCGCCAAGAACGGCTCCGACACGACCACCGCGGCCGTGCGGCTGGCGCGCGCGGCGACCGGGCGGGAGAAGGTCGCGATCTGCGATCAGCCGTTCTTCTCGGTGGACGACTGGTTCATCGGAATGACGGAGATGAACGCGGGCATCCCGGCCGCCCCGACCGTGAAGTTCCGGTACAACGACCTGGAATCGCTGGAAGCCGTGCTGCGCGGCGAGGACATCGCGTGCGTCGTCCTCGAACAGGCCACGGCCCTGGCCGATCCCGCGCCGGGCTTCCTCGAAGGCGTCCGCGCCCTGTGCGACGGGTACGGCAGCCTGCTGATCTTCGACGAGATGATCACCGGGTTCCGCTGGTCGGCCGGTGGGGCGCAACAGCTCTACGGCGTGGCGCCGGACCTGTCGTGCTGGGGCAAGGCCATGGCCAACGGCTTCCCGCTCTCGGCGCTGGCCGGGAAACGCGAATACATGGAACTCGGCGGTCTGCGCACCGACGCGGACCGGGTGTTCCTGCTGTCCACCACGCACGGGCCGGAAACCGCGTCGCTGGCGGCCTTCCGGGCCGTCGTCCGGGCCTACCGCGACGGTGATCCCGTGGCGCGTATGGAGGCGTCCGGCTGCCGCCTGGCCGCCGGGGTGAACGCCATCGCCGCCGATCTGGGCATCGCCGACCATCTGGAGGTGGCGGGCCGGCCATCGTGCCTGGTGTTCCTCACCCGGGACCCGGAAGGCGTTCCGTCGCAGCCGTTCCGGACGCTGTTCCTGCAGGAGCTGCTGGATCGCGGGGTGCTGGGCCAGTCCTTCGTGAACTCGGCCGCCCACACCGACGCCGATATCGACCACACCGTAGACGCCTGCCAGTCGGCGGCCAAGACCTACCGCAAGGCGCTCGAGCAGGGCACGGTCGCGGGGCTGCTCACCGGGCGGCCGGTGGCCCCGGCACTGCGGCGCACGGCCGCACCGCGCCGGCTCGCGGATTGATCGAGGAGTTCTGATGTCGGCACCCCGGATCGCGCTGGTCCACGAACGCTTCACCGAGTACGGCGGCTCCGAGGCGGTGGTCGCGGAGTTCATGAAGACCTGGCCCGGCGCACCGGTTTTCGCGCCCATCACCGACCCGCGGTGCACCCGCACGCTGCTGGAGGCCGCGGGACTGAGCCCCGAGACTTCCGGCACGGGCGGCCCGAGCGCCCTGTCCACGCCGGCGAGCGAGCTGGTGCGCGACACCTGGCTGTCGCGGGCCTACGCGGCCGGCGGGCGACGCTCGCACGCCCCGCTGCTCCCGTTCGCGCCGAGAGCCTTTCGCGCCCTCCCCCTCGACGACGCCTACGACGCGGTCGTGGTGAGTCATCACGCCTTCGCGACCCAGGCCGCCTTCGCCACCACCGCACCGGTCATCGCGTACGTGCACAGTCCGGCCCGCTGGGCCTGGGACAGCGCGTTCCGGGCCCGTGAGGCGGGCGGCCGGGCCGGGCAGGCCGTGCTGACCGGACTGGGCGCGCTGGCCCGGCGCAACGAACTGCGGGCCGCGCCCCGGCTCGCGCACGTGGTCGCCAATTCCCAGGCGGTCGCCGATCGGGTCCGCGACTGGTGGGGCCTGCCCGCGTCGGTGGTGAATCCGCCGGTGCGCGTTGCCCGTTTCGCCCCCGATCCGAGTATCGAGCGCGAGGACTTCTTCCTCTTCGCGGGCCGCCTGGTCCCCTACAAGCGACCCGACCTCGCCATCGCCGCCGCCCAGCGGGCCGGGGTGCGCCTGGTCATCCTCGGCGGCGGCCGCTACCGCCAGCAGCTCGAGGCGATGGCCGGCCCGGAGACCACCTTCCTCGGCGCGGCGTCCGATGACGTCCTGCTCGACATGTACCGGCGCTGCCGCGCGCTGCTCATGCCGGGCGTGGAGGACTTCGGCATCGTCCCGGTGGAGGCCATGGCCTGCGGCGCGCCGGTGCTCGCGGTCGGCGCGGGCGGCGCGCTGGACACCGTGGTGCCCGGCATCTCCGGCGAGCACGTCCCGGCCGGGACCGACGCGGCGGTGACCGACGGATTCGCGCGCGCCATGCGCGATTTCGACCCGGCCGCCTATCACGCCGACACCATTCGCAAGCATGCCGCCACCTTCTCCCCGGAGGCGTTCCGCACCCGAATCGCCGACATAGTGTCGCGCAATTCCCGCTGACCGACTATTCATGGATCTGCAACAGCCATCGCGCTCGATAGCGTCAGCGGCGGCGTCATCATGGTCCAGGAGTAGCCAACATGCCCACCGTCCCCCTCGTCGATGCCCACATGCACCTGTGGGACACCAGCGCACACGCCTGGTACCCGAGTTTGGCGAGGTTCGTCGATGCCGGAAAACCCGAGATCGCGCAGAACTTTCTACCGGCCGACTTCGACCGCGGCCTCGGCGGCATCCGGGTGGACGGGCTGGTGCACGTGTCCGCGACCACCGCGCCGCACGCGTACCTGGCCGAGACCCGGTGGGCCGACGGCATCGCCGATGCCGACCCGCGGCCGTTCGCCCTGGTCGGCGGCATCGACCCGACCCTGCCCACAGACGAGCTGATCGATCATCTCGACCAGCAGGCCCGCACCCCGCGGCTACGCGGCATCCGGGCCTTCGCCGGGCTGTCGCCGAACACGCCCGCCGCCGACGCCATCGCCGGCTGGCTGCAGGAACGCGACGCGGTCTTCGATCTGGTCGCCCAGCCCGGCGAGATCCTGGACTGGATCGACTTCCTGGCGGGCTACCCCGATCTGCGGGTGGTGCTCGAACATCTGGGCTTCCCGCAGGGCCGCTCCTCCGAGGCCCGCACCGCCTGGCACAACGCGATCTCCCTGGCCGCCAAGGAGACCCAGTGGCTGTGCAAACTGTCCGGGTTCGGACTGATCTGCCGCGACCTGTCCTGGCCGACAGTCGAGTACTGGCTGGAATCGAGTGTGGCGCTGTGGGGCTGGCGGCGACTGATGTTCGCCTCCAACATGCCGGTGGACTCGATGGCGGGGACCTACACCGAACTGGTCACCACCATCGATCAGGCCGTCACCTCCGATGCCACCGAGCAGGAGGCGGAGTACTTCTACCGCACCAACGCCTTGGACACCTACCGGCCGCAATAGCCCCGGAGCCGACGGGGCGGCGACGAAGCGCCGCCCCGCGTGCCGCTATGTCCGGTACCGGAACAGGATCCGGCCCCGGGTGAGGTCGTAGGGACTCAGCTCGACGAGCACCCGGTCCTCGGGCAGGATCTTGATGTAGTTCTTCCGGATCTTGCCGCTGATGTGCGCCAGGACCTGATGCCCATTGGGCAGTTCGACCGTGAACGTGGCATTGCGCAGGCACTCGACCACGGTGCCCTCGATCTCGATGCCCTTGCCCTTCTTGCCCGGATTCGTCATCGCAGCACCAGTTCCAGGTTGCCGCCGACCCGGCGCGCGCCGACACTGTCGAACAGCGCCAGAGCCGCCGCGTTGGACTCGTTCACTTCGGTTGTCGCGGTGGGTATTCCGCGATCGTGCAGTGCGCCGAGCGCTCGGGACAGCATGGCCCGGCCGATGCCGCGACGCCGCGCATCGGCCCGCACCGCGATCAGTCCGATGCGCGGCAAGCGCGTCACCTGGACCACGCGCAGCAGTCCGACGTAGCGATCGGCCTGCGCCGCGGCCACATACAGTTTCGGATCAACCACGGTGTCGCCGCCGGGCCCACGCAGGATCTCGGCGGGCATCTCCTGCCAGCCGATCGTCGATTCGATCTCATCGCGAATGAACCGGTCCACGGCGCGCAGGGGTTCTTCCTCCGCGCGGCCCGCGGGCACCACCGTGATGTCCGGGGGCGGTGTCACGGCCCCCAGTCCGGTGGTCGCGGGATCGCTGGGCACGAGGTACTCCCACTCCCGCCTCCGGGTCACGAAACCCGCTCGCCCCCAACAGGACAGCAGTCCGCCGTCCGCCTCGTCGACCACGGTGTGCAGTGGCCTTCGCAGGGTGGCGAGCATGGTCGCCGCGATCTGATCGAAGACGTCGTCGTGCCACGCGTCGACACTGACGAACAGCCGCCCATCAGGCCGTTGTGAAACCTCGCCGCACCCGACCACCTGGTCGTTCTCGACGGCTTCCCACCGCGTCAGCTCGAGCCGGCGGATATCTACAGAATTAGTGTTCATCGGTCGTCACCTTTCGGGATTTGCCTACTCGGACAGGCGCTCCCGGCGACGACTAGTTCGTTCGCCCATCCGCGACCACGAGGGGGAGCCCCCACATCGGTACTGTGTGCACGGGTCTCACCTCCTCGCCTGATGTCACGGTGGTCAGCACGCTAACAGGCCACTCCCACACCTGCCCACCGATTTTTCTACCTGCGGTTATTCCGGTCCTCGGCGATCGCGTTACCTTCCCGGCCCGGCCTCCGTCATAAGACCGACGACCGAACGCGGTCGCCGACCGATGAATGGAGGACTGGATGCTGACCGACATCATGTACGTGACGGTCTACGTGACCGATCAGGATCGCGCGCTGGCGTTCTACACCGACGGCCTCGGACTCGAGAAGCACAGCGACTACCCGGGTCCCGACGGCCGCTTCCTGACCGTGCGCGCTCCCGGGAGTCCGGTGGAGATCATCCTGTGGTCGCATCCGTCCGCCGCCGGGCAGCCGGGCGGCGGATCCGAGGTGCTCGCACCGGGCCCGGTTATCCTCGAGTCCGATGACCTGCGGAAGGACTTCGAGGTGCTGCGTGGCCGAGGCGTGACGTTCCTCGACGAGGAACCCGAGGACTACCCGTTCGGGATTCGCGTCGAGGCGGTGGATCCGGACGGCAACCGGATCTCGCTGCGGCAGCGCCGGGGGCGGTAGGGACATGGCCGAATCCGGTTCGACGGCCGAATCCCCTTCGG
This sequence comes from Nocardia sp. CA-145437, assembly GCF_050956485.1. Lineage (NCBI taxonomy): Bacteria > Bacillati > Actinomycetota > Actinomycetes > Mycobacteriales > Nocardiaceae > Nocardia > Nocardia sp. CA-145437. The sequence continues at coordinate 4,388,939 of NZ_CP191204.1, forward strand.
GGACTGTGGCCGAGGCGTTCGAGGCGCACCGTGACCGGTTGCGGGCGGTCGCGTTCCGCGTGCTCGGCTCGCACGCCGACGCCGAGGACGCGGTCCAGGAAGCCTGGCTGCGGCTGGCCCGCCAGGATGCCGCGACCATCGACAATCTGGCCGGGTGGCTCACCACGGTCGTCGGCCGGATCAGCCTGGACACGCTGCGTGCGCGGCAGGCGCGGCCCGAGGTGTCCCAGGACGGCACGCCCGCGTTCGCGATCACCGCCGACGACGGCCCGGAGCCGGGAGATATTGCCGCCGTGGCCGATTCGGTCGGGTTGGCGCTGCTGATGGTGCTGGATTCGCTGGGACCGAGCGAGCGCCTCGCGTTCGTCCTGCACGACATGTTCGCGGTGTCGTTCGCCGAAATCGGCCAGATCCTGGGTAAATCCGCCGACGCCACCAAGATGATCGCCAGCCGCGCGCGCCGCAAGGTCCGCGCCACCGACCGCCCGGTCGCCTCACGCCGCGAGCAGCGGGCCGTGGCCGAGGCCTTTCGCGCCGCCGCGATGGGCGGCGACTTCGAAGGACTGCTGCGCGTCCTCGATCCCGATGTCGAACTGACCGTGGCCACCCCCGGCGGCGTATTCGTCACGCTCGGGGCCACCGACGTCGCCACCCGGGCACGGATGTTCTCCGGTGAGGTGGTCCGCCACCAGCCGGTGCTGGTCGACGGCTTGCCCGGGTACATCTCGTGGCGGGCGGACGGCTCCGCTCGATCGGTCATGTCGTTCGCGGTCACCGGCGACCGCGTCACCGCCATCGCACTGCTCGTCGACCCGGCCCGCCTCGCCGCGCTGCGACCGGACCAGGCCCCGACCGGCGACCGGGAGGGCGCCGAACACTGACGGTCAATTGCCGGAATCGGCCACGCGGTTGATCTTCGACCGATACGTTGGCCGAAATGTCCAGTTCGGTCGGGTGATGGTGGTCGCTATGACGTCTCGCGGGTGGGGTGTGCGCAATGCCGGTGTCGCGGCGTCGGTCGCGGTCGTGGCCGCGATGACGGTCGGCGGACCGGCGGGTGTGGCCGCAGCCGGGACACCGGGATGCGATGCGCCGCAATGGGTGAGCGGATGGATGGCCGCGCCCTCGGACGCCTTCGGGGCGGTGGATCCGTCGATGGCGCCGCAGGCGCACGTGGGCGGACAGACCTTCCGGCTGGTCGAGACACCGCACCTGGGCGGGTCCGTGGTGCGGATCCATCTGAGCAACCAGAATCGGCCGGTCCCGGTCGAATTCGCGCACGTCACCATTGCCGAGCAGGCGGCGGGCCCGGCGATTCGCGCCGAGACGCTGCGGGAGGTGAGCTTCGACGGGAGTTCCCGCGTCACGGTGCCCGCGGGCGGTGAGGTGGTCAGCGATCCGATCGAGTTGACGTTCGAGGCTTTTCAACCGCTGGCGGTGAGCGTGTACGCGCCCGGGCTGGCGGTGCTGCCCACCGAGCACTTCAACGCCAATGCCACCAGTTACTACAGCCTGCCGCTCGCCGGCGACGCCACCGACGAACCGTCCGGCGCGGCCCTGCCGCTGCCGACCACCTCGATGCCGTTCCTGTCGGGCCTCGACGTGCAAGCGCCCGGCACCACGTCGACCATTGTCGCGTTCGGGGATTCGATCACCGACGGCTATGTCGGCGCGACCTACCTGAGTGTGCCGCAGGACCCGGGCGTGGTGGACCGCAATGTCCGCTACCCCGACTTCCTGCAACGCCGCATCGACCAGGCGGGCCTGCCGTTCACCGTGGTCGACGCCGGGATCAGCGGAAACCGGGTCACCCGAGACGGATTGATCCCGCAGTTCGGCCCGGCGGGCGTGAGCCGGGTGCAGCGCGACGCCATCGCCAAGGCCGGAGTCACCGACGTCATCATCCTCGAGGGCATCAATGATCTCGGCGTCCCGATCGGCGTCGATGCCGACCAGCTGGTCGCGGGCTACACCGACCTGATCGCGCAGCTGCACGCCGCCGGGCTGGCCGTGCACCTCGGCACGATCATGCCCGCGGGCAACGCGCTCTCCGACGGCATCGCCACGCTGCCCCTCGCCGGGCCGGTGCGGCAGCGGGTCAATGCGTGGATCCGCGCCCAGACCCTGTCCGACAGCGTCATCGATTTCGACGCCGCCCTGCGCGATCCCGCCAACCCCGATGTCCTCGCGCCCCGCTACGCCGGCGCCGACAATCTGCACCCCAACCCGGCCGGATACCAAGCCATGGCCGAGGCCATCGATCTGAACGCCTTCCGCGGCCGCTGCCGCTGACCCCGCACCCGCCTCCCGTGTGACTCGGATCATGGCGGGACGGCGGCCGTCCCCCGGTCACGGCAAGTGTGACTCTTGTCGGCTTCACTCCGTAGTAGACCGATCGTCATACTGAACTCGGTACCTACTGATGAGTAACACCGAGGAAAGGTGGAGGTCGATGAATCGCCGTCGAGTGGCAATCGGGATTGTTGTCACCGGTATCGCGTTGAGCGCACCCCTGCTGGGCGCGGGCTCCGCGGGAGCGACTCCCGTGAGCGGCGGCTGCCATTCCGGCGACCGCGCGCCGACCTCCGATCCGCACACCTACGACTCGTGCATCGAGGGCGAGTGGGGCAACCTCCGCCAGTGCCCACCCTTCACGATCGTGACCCAAACGGTCGACGGCGACGTCCGTTGCGTCAACGAATAACCGCAAACAATTCGCAATCGAAACAAGTGAGCGGCCGCTCAGGACAATTGACCAGTTGCCCGTGAATTGCCGAACGCGCCTCCGGGTTACATCAAACCCGTTGTTACACATACCAACTCGAATAGCCCCGAGGTGACCAGTCACACAGGGCCGGAACGGCCATTCAGCTTGAATGGCAATTCGCGGAACCGTAAAGTTACCGACCAGTTAGGCACGATGGTGTTCCTACCTCGGCCCGACATTCTGCTAGGGGGCCGATCACACAACGTCCGCATCCACCGACGCATGTCGGACGAACCCCGTTGGGTATCAACAGGTTCGTAATAAGGAGGGGACGATGACTTCCTACATCGTCACGGGCGGAACCGGATTCCTCGGTCGGCGGCTCATCGCCGGGCTGCTGGAACGCGACCCGGAAGCCGTGGTCCACGCACTGACGCGGGAAGCCTCGGTGGCCAAACTGCGTGAGATGGCGGCGGGCTGGGGCGCCGAAGACCGCGTGTTCCCGCTGGTCGGCGATCTGACCGCGCCCGACCTGGGGCTGATCGACGACGCGCCCCGCGCCGACCACGTGATCCACCTCGGCGCGGTCTACGACATGACCGCCGACCCCGAGGTCACCTACGCCGCCAATGTGCGGGGCACCGCCTCGGTGATCGCGCTGGCCCGCGAACTCGGCGCGGTCCTGCACCATGTGTCCTCGGTCGCGGTCGCGGGCGACCACCGCGGCAAGTTCTTCGAGGACGACTTCGATCTGGGCCAGGGCCTGCATTCGCCCTACCACCGCACCAAGTTCGAAGCCGAGAAGATGGTGCGCGAGGCCGCGGACCTGCGCTGGCGGGTCTACCGCCCGGCCATCGTGGTCGGCGACTCCCGCACCGGCGAGATGGACAAGATCGACGGGCCCTACTACTTCTTCCCCGCCATCGCCGGACTGGGCGCGCTGCCGTCGGAACTGCCGGTGCCGATCCCGGATCTGGGCTCCACCAATATCGTTCCGGTCGACTACGTGGTCGGGGCCATGCTCGAACTCATCGCCAAGCCGGGTCTGATCGGCCGCACGTTCCACTTGACCAACCCGGAACCGCAGCCCTTCACCGAGATCTACAACGCGCTGGCCCGTGCGGCCGGCGCCCCCACCGCGATCGGCACCGTGCCCGGCTCGCACACCGCACTGCACGCCCTGGGCGGACTGCCGGGCGTGCCCACGGTGCGCGATTTCCTGTTGGAGCGCTTCGGCATTCCCGCCGAGGTCGCCCCGCACACCGCCTTCGAGTCGACCTTCGTCTCCGAATCCACCCGGGCCCACCTGCGCGGCACCGGCGTCGAGGTCCCGGCCTTCGAGGACTACGCCGAGACCCTGTGGTCGTACTGGCGCACCCACCTCGACCCCGACCGCGCCCGCCGCCACCACGGGGGCCTCGGCGGCCGGGTCGTGCTGATCACCGGCGCGTCCAGCGGCATCGGTTTGGCCACCGCGCACGCCGTCGCCAAGCGCGGCGCGACCGTGCTGATGGTGGCGCGCACCGAGGAGGACCTCGAGGCCGCGGCCGCCGCGGTGCGGGCCGACAGCGGTGCGGCGCAGGCGTATGTCTGCGACATCACCGACGAGAAGTCGGTGGAGCTGCTGGTGAAGCAGGTGCTCGCCGATCACGGGCACGTCGACTACGTGGTCAACAATGCCGGACGCTCGATCCGCCGTTCGGTGCTCAACTCCACCGACCGCATGCACGACTTCGAGCGGACCATGGCGGTCAACTACTTCGGCGCGGTGCGGCTCATCCTGGCGCTGCTGCCGTCCATGCGGGAGCGCCGCTTCGGGCACTTCGTGAACATCTCCTCGATCGCGGTGCAGACCAAGGTGCCGCGCTTCGCCGCGTACGTGGCGAGCAAGTCGGCGCTGGACAACTTCAGCGAGATCGCCGCGGTCGAGAACGCCGACGCCGGAATCACCTTCACCTCGGTGCGCATGCCGCTGGTGCGGACCGCGATGATCGCGCCGACCGATCTGTACAAGTCGATCCCGGTGCACAGCCCGGATCAGGCCGCCGACATCGTGGTGCGGGCGCTCGAGCACCGGCCCAGCCGCATCGACACCCCCATCGGCACCTTCGCGCAGTTCGTGGACACGGTCATGCCGTCGGTGAAACGCGCCATCCTGCACCAGGGTTACCGGATGTTCGGCGAGTCCAAGGCGGCGCGGTCGCAGCCGAAGACCGGGCACCCGGCGGTGGACGCCGAATCCGCCACGGCGAGTGGTGAGAGCGCGACGGAGAGCACCGCCAAGCCCGATGCCCGCAGTCCGCTGCTGGCGCTGGCCCCGATCGTGCAGCCGCTCATGGGCCTGCCCGCTCCGGCGGCCCGGATCACCAACCGGATTCCGGGGCTCAACTGGTAATCATTCTGCCCGGCAACGGTATTCAGATCCGACAGGCCGGGTGAACAGCACCACACAGAGTTCGGCCCGGTGCGGGACAGCGCACCGGGCCGACTCGTGCGATACCCGCGGCTCGTTGTGGGATGAGGCCCCGAGTGCCGTGACACCCGACGCCCCGCGAAACCGCGGGTACCCGGGCCCTGCTCCGGGGTCTCGCGGGCGGGTCCGCCGAGACCGCCCGGGAGCCGGCCCTTCCCCTCCCCGGGGTCAGATGTGGTCCGCGGCGAAATTGGCCGCGGCCACCAGATCACTGCCGTAGGCGACGTGCGCGTGGGCATTGAGGCCGGAACCGCACACCGGGTCGCCGCCGACGCACCAGTCCCCCGTGCGGGACAGGAACTCGCCGGGAACATTCCAGCCCAGGCCGCGGACGGGGTCACCGAAGAGCAGGACCGCCGCCACCCGGTCGCCGAGGTAGCGCGGCAGCTGGACGCGGCCCGGGTACCAGGACACCACGCCGGTGCCCAGCGCGGCCTGCACGACCGCCGCGCCCTGTGAGTAGCCGACCAGGACGAACTGCTGGCCGGGGCAGGCGACGGCGCGAACGGTCAAGTGCCGCACCAGATCCGCGCTGCCCGCGCCGACATCGAAGCTGTAGTCGGCGGGGTAGTTCACGCGGTAGGCGGACATCGAGATGGGCAGCCGGTCCTGCAAGACGCCGAAGAGGGGGTCGCCGATCTGATCGCCGAGCCAGCCGGGTTCGCCTGTACCCCTGGCCACTACGACGTCCACATCGGCGCAGCCCTGCGCGTGGGACCGCGATTGTGGCACGAACACGGTCGCGATCGTCAGCATGATCGCGACACCCCATGCCGTACGCCATCTTCCAGACAGCAGCACCTTCCGGTCGCCCATCGTCCTCACCTCTCACGTCGTTGTGAGAAGTCCGGTGACTCTTGTCATTGACTAGAGAACGATCACCGGACCATGTGACCCAAGGTAAGAACGCTCCGGAAGGGCGGCAACGAATTCCACTGGAGAGACACCTGATTGGTACCCAACCGTTTCATCATGAAACTTGTTATCTACGTGCAACTTTGGGGCAACAAAACGACCTCGGACCGGATTCGGAGCACACCGCGAACCGCACGCAAAATACAACCGGTTCTCATAGTGTGTTGGTATGGAACGACTTACCGGGCTCGACGCGAGCTTCCTCTATTTCGAAACAGACACCCAACTCCTGCACGTCTGCGCATTGCTGATACTCGACCCCGCCGCCGACGGGGTCACCTATGAGCACGAGGCGTTCAAGGCCGAACTCGGCCGGCGGCTACATCTCATCCCGGCCATGACGCGGCGGCTGCACGCCGTCCCGTTCAACCTCGATCACCCGGTGTGGGTACAGGATTCGAACTTCGACCTCGACTACCACGTGCGGCGGCTGGCGCTGCCCAGCGGAGCCGGGGACCGCGGGCTGGCCGAACTGGCCGCCGACATCGCCGGACGCCCCCTCGACCGCGCCCGCCCGCTGTGGGAGATGTGGGTGGTGGAGGGCCTGCCGCACGGCCGGGTGGCGGTGGTCTCCAAGTACCACCACGCCATCGTGGACGGCATCACCGGCACCAACATGATGATGCACCTGTGCGATATGCAGCCGGGCGTGACCTACACCCCGCCCGCCGAGGACACCACCGTCGAGGCCGAACCCACCGATCTGCAGCTCGCCGGTGAGGCGCTGCTGAACCTGCCGGGGCGCCTCGGCATGGTCGGCATGGTGCCCAAGACGGTCGGCATTCTGGGCGGGCTGGTGCAGCGGCGGCGCGAATCCGGCCGCCGCGGTATGCCGTTGCCGTTCACCGCGCCCCGCACGCCGTTCAATCGGGCAATCACCCAGCATCGGGCCATCTCCTTCGAACAGACCGAGTTGTCGGATATCAAGGAGATAAAGACCGCCTTCGGGGTGAAGGTCAACGACGTGGTGCTGGCCGTCGTCGGCGGCGCACTGCGCAGCTACCTCGAACTGCACGACGAACTGCCCGAAACCTCGCTCATCGCCTCGGTTCCGGTGTCCACCCACGACACCTCACGCCACGAGGAGGGCACCAACAAGGTGTCGACCATCTTCGCCCGGCTCTACACCGAGATCGAGGATCCGGTCGCGCGGGTGCTGGCCATCGCCGAGGACAATCGCGGAGCCAAGGAGGAGCACAACCTGATCGGCGCGGACTTCCTCCAGGATTGGGGAAAGTACGCCCCGCCCAACACCTTCCAGCTCGCCGCGCGGGCGTACTCCTCGCTCAAACTGGCCGATCACCACCCGGTGGTGCACAACCTGGTGATCTCCAATGTGCCCGGGCCAAACTTCCCGATGTACTTCCTCGGGGTGCGGGTGTCGTCGATGTATCCGTTCGGACCGGTGTTCCACGGCGCGGGCCTGACCGCCACCGTGATCTCCAACAACGGCCACCTGGACTTCGGCTTCATCGCCTGCAAGGAACTGGTTCCCGATGTGGACACGATCGCCGACGCCGTCCCCGAGGTGATCACCGCGCTGCTCAAGGCCGCGCGCGAAAAGGGCTGAGCCCGAACCGAGTGGCTACCGTCTAGAGCCGCTCCGCCACCGACTGCACGGCCTCGAGGAACACCGGGACAAAGACGTCCGCCTCGAGTGCGCAGGCCGCGTGGCCCGCCCTGGCGAGGAAGATCTCCGCTCCCGGAATCGCTTTCGCCATCTCCAGCTGACGGAAGACGGGCAGCGCCCGATCCCGCGTGGTGATCACCACCGCCGTCGGCATCTTCAGCGTCGGCAGCCATTCCGACGCATCGAACCGCCCCAGCACCGCGAGCGCCTGCGCGAGCGCCCAGCCGCTGGTGGCCCGCAGTTCCGTCATCGCCCAGCGATCCATCCGGCCCACCGGCCACGAGGACTCCGGCAGCCTGGGCAGTTTGTCGCGGCGCAGCTCCGCGCGGCGGAACGACCACTCCGAGAACAGGGCGGCCGTCGCCGACCAGCCCCGATGGAAGGCGCGCTCACGCCACTTCTCCTGGAAGCGGTAGGTGGTCGCGGCCAGGACCAGCCCGCCCACCCGGTCCGGGTGCCGGTGCGCGGCCAGCTGAGCCACCACGCCGCCCATGGAGTAGCCCGCCAGGATCGGGCGCTCGACGCCCACCGCGTCGGCGACCGCGATCACGTCGTCGGCCAGATCGTCGAGATCGAAACGCTCGGAACGGATTCCGTGACCGTGCCAGCGCTGGTCGAACAGGACCACCCGGTAATGGGCGTTCAGCTCACGCAGCGAGGGGAACCAGTTGAGCATGGCGGTGGTCGCCATGCCGTGCAGCAGCAGGACCGTCGGCGCGTCCGCGGCCGGGCCCGGCAGGTCCACCACGTAGGTGGCGCCACGACCGGGCAGCTCCACCATCTCGCCCTGCGGCACCTCGGTCAGCCGGGAGATGCGCGGCGACAGGCGGCGGCCGCGGCGGGGCGCGGCGGGCGTGGTCGGATCCGAGCTGGGGTTCGTCATCGAGGGCCTCCCGGCACACCGTCGCGGCGGTCGAACTGGAACACGTTTCACTCGATGATGCCATACCGCGGGCGCGGCGGCCGGTTACGGCGTGCAGGGCGCGGGGGCGTCGACCAGCGTGGTCACGACCACCGGGGCCGCGGACGGCAGTGGGGTGCCGGACGGCTCGTCCGAGATGTCGTAGAGGTGAATTCCGGTGCGGTGCAACTGTCCCGGCTCGATCGATACCCCCGGGACGTAGGCGACGTGGCCGTAGATGTCGGTCACCTGGGCGGTGAACGGGCCCCGGCCCATGCCCGACACGGTCCAGTAGTTGTCGTAGCCGCGGCGCATCGGGCGGTAGTCGCCGCCGGAATCCGGGCGCAAGGCCACTTGCGCGAGCGGATTGCCGGTGCCGGAGAACAGGATTCCGATCCAGCTGGTCGAGGAGCTCTGCTGGACGCGGTAGAACAGCTCCGGCGCGGGGTTCGGGTCGCGAACGGTGCTGATCCTGACCGGCGCGACGCCGTCGACGGAGTCGGCGATCGCCTCGAACGCCGAACGGCTCAAGTCGTATTGGTCCGGGCCGCAGCCGGGGCAGCGGTCGACGACCTGGGCGCGGACACTGCCCAGCGGGCCGTCGATGTCGACGTAGGAGCCGCACGGGGCGGAACCGTCGTATCGGCTGGTCGGGACACCGACGTAATAGCCGTCAGGCGGCAGATCCGGCAGCGAGCAGGCGACGCCCGGACCGAAGGCGTAGAACCTGGCCTCGCCCCGCTCCAGGGGCGGTTCCGCGTCCACGGTTCGAATCTGCTGAGGAGTAACCGCAGTCGGTGCGGGTTCGGCGGGCAGCGTGACGACCGTTGGCGTCGGCGCCGCCGTGCTGCAGCTCAGCGACTGCGGTCTGATCCACCACGTGGCCAGTCCCACCACCACCGCTCCCACCAGAATCGTCCACAACCACGGCCTGCCAGGATGGACCTCTTCGTGTCCGGTGCGGTGCATGGCCGGCCCCCAACCCTCCGAATTGTGTTTGCTGACGCGATGCTGCACTCCTCTTCAGGAAAGCAGCCGGGACGGTAACGTCGAGGTCGAATGGCGATTTCGGAGTGAAAAGCGCGGCGTGTTGGCCGGTGTGTCCGTGATGTAGAACCTGGGGCCCGGTCGCTGCGTATGTCCGGATGTCCACATCTCCGACGTCCGTACGCCTCAGGAGAGACCGCCATGGCCCAGCTCGCGCCCTTTTACCGGCAGGTCCAGGCCCACTACGACCTGTCCGACGACTTCTACGCGCTGTTCCTCGACCCCTCCATGACCTACAGCTGTGCCTACTTCGAACGCCCGGGCCTGACGTTGGAGGAGGCGCAACTGGCCAAGATCGATCTGGCGCTCGGCAAGCTGGGGCTCGAACCCGGCATGACCCTGCTCGACGTCGGCTGCGGCTGGGGCTCGACCATGATCCGCGCCGTGCTCACCTACGGCGTGCGCGTCATCGGACTCACCTTGAGCCGCAACCAATTCGAGTACGTCCGCACCGAACTACGCGATCTGGGCATCTCCGAAGCCGAAGTGCGCCTGCAAGGGTGGGAGGAATTCGACGGCACCGCCGACCGCATCGTCAGCATCGGCGCCTTCGAACACTTCCGCAAACAGCGCTACCCCGAGTTCTTCACCCGCTGCCACCACATGCTCCCGCCCGGCGGCCGCATGCTGCTGCACACCATCATCGGCCACACCCTCGCCGACCTGCGCGCCGCCGAGATCCCGGTGACCCGTGAGGACGCCCTCTTCCACATCTTCGTCAAACGCGAGATCTTCCCCGGCGGCCAACTCCCCCAACCCAACACGGTCCTCCACGAGGCCGAAGCGGTCGGCTTCCGCACCACCCGCATCCAGTCCCTGCGCCCCCACTACGCCAGAACCCTCGACCTGTGGGCCGCCGCCCTCGAGGCCCACCACACCGAAGCCGTCCGCCTCACCTCCGAAGAGGTCTATCAGCGCTACCGGAAGTACCTCACCGGCTGCGCCCACTACTTCCGCGCCGGCCACCTCGACGTCATGCAGTTCACGTTGCAGAAATAGGCGTCACGCCGGGTACCCCCGCCGTGTTGCCTCGAGGGCGCACGTGATCGGGTCGAGGCAGTCGGCGACCACGAGGGTTCGCGCGCACCGGGTCGCGATCGCCCGATCCAGGCTCGGGAGGCGCATCCGTCAGAACTGTCGGCGGCCCTCCGGCCGGTCGTAGGGTGCGCACACCACCAGCCCCTCCATCTCGTGCGCCGGAGTCGACCTTCTCGCTGTCCTCAGCCATGCGGTTCCACCTTGTCCCGCAACCAGAGCCGACCCAGCTCCCCCATAGCCAACGGTACAGGTGGCGAAGACCGGTACGCGAAGATCTCCCCTTCCAGGTCCGGGCGGGCCCGTGCCCGATCTTGACCGTTGCATGGTGAACATGTTTGGCTATCAATGCCATTCGTTCACGGGGAGATCAAATGCGCTCGTCTGCACTACCTTTCATTCATCGACTGATAGCCGTACTGGCGACGCTGGCGGGAATTCTTGCCACCCTTGTCATTCCATCGCAGGTAGCCTTCGCCGAACCACTCGATTGCACAGCCGTGGCGGCGCGGATCGAGGCACACAACCAGGCCGCGGCCGCACACAATGCGAACCCGCCGGATTCGAGCAACCAGGCCGCGGTCGCCGCGTACAACGCCGAGGCCGAGCGGGGCAATGCGGAGATTCCGGAGTTGGAGTCCCTCGCCGATCAGTGTCGGCGGCAGGGGGTCGATGTTCCACAGGTCGGTGCGGCGCCGCAGGCCGGAGAGCCGGACGCCTGCCCGGCGGCGCTGGTCGTTCCGATCGGTCAGCCGGGTCCCGTACAGGACATCGCCGCATGCCCGCCGTCGGCCGCGCAGCCGCCACCGCCGCCCGCCAATCGCCGCAAGCTCCGTCCGGCGGTGCCGTCGAACGTGCTGCCGCCGATCAGCCGGGTCCTGCCGGGCGCGCCGAAGGCGCCCTACCAGCCGGCGCAGCTGACCGGAACGCGCCAGGATCCGCCGACCACGACACTGCCCGCCTCCTTCGCCGCCAATCCGGCGCTGAAAACCGTTCCGGGATATCAGCTTCCGGCACCGGGCCAGGCCAACCCGAGCGCGTCGGCCCCGAACATCTCCGAGACCGCCGCGAACTTCCTGCCCTACGCGATGCAGTACCTGGCCCAGGGTGTGCCGCTGCCGGTCGGCAGCTACGGGGTGCCCACGATGAACGGCTACGAAGCGGCAGCCAACAGCACTCCCGTCCTGGACGTGCACGGCGGCGGCGGACTCATCGCCTACGGCCCGATGGACGACGTCTACGGCCCCAGCGGCGTATACATGCGTCTGGTTCCCGGCATGCAGGACAAGGGATCCGACGCCACCCGAGCGCTACTGGGCGACAACGTGCCCCTGGACTACGACGCCGGCCATCTCGCCGGGTCTACCAGCGGTGGTTCCGGTCGCATCCCGCAGAACCTCATCCCCGAGAACTTCCACAACAATCGCGGGGTGAAAGCCCAGTGGGACAAGCTGATCACCAGCGTCGCCGAGGGCACCAATCCCGACGTGGATCAGCAGGTCGTGCACGCGCTGGCCATCCCGGTATGGGGCGCGCCCGGTGAGCCGCCGACGGCGGTGCTGCTGTTCGCGTGGGGCGAGAAGGGCTGGAATCTGCCCCCTATCATCATCGACAACTCCATCTGACCGCACAGGAGAGGACGAGCCATGACCGCCATCGACGACCTGCGGAGCCTGCTGCCGGTACCCCCGAGCGTGTCACGCCCCGCGATCGACTGGGTGGCGGTCGAACAGCGGATCGGGATCCCACTGCCCGAGGACTACCAGCAGCTGGCGGGCACCTACGGGGAGTCGGAATTCTCCTCGATCGTGCGCCTCAGCGTCCCGGATGCCACCTCCCCCTCAGCGGATCTGGAGTGGTGGATCAAGGATGCGCGCGAACGCCTCGAGAACCCCGACCTTCCGATCGAATGCGACGACATCCCGGCAGGATTCACGCTGAACCCAGCATCCCTGACAGCCTGGGGAAGACTCGCCGACGGCGGCTACTGCCTCTGGGATTCGAGCGACGGCGATCCGACCAGCTGGCCCGTCGTGATCGGCAGCAAAACCCACACCCGCTGGGGCTTCTACCGCGGCACCGCCACCGAATTCCTCCACGCCCTGCTCACCGAATCACTGCCCGCCGGTCGCCTCTTCGACGAATTCGCGGACATGGTCGATGAATTCGGCGCGTACTGCGACTTCTACCACGAAGGCCGCAAGATCGACCGCGTCACCGCCGCCTAGTCGCACTGCACGCCGAACGCGGCGCGCAGGAATGCGGCGAGCTGGGTGCGGACCCGGATCCCGGGGTCCAGGGTGCGCGCACCTCGACGTCATGCGGTTCACGCCGCAGAAGTAGACCGGCCGAGGAAGGCCAGCAGCCGCTCGTGAGCGGGTGCGTCGACGGACGACGGTCGTGCCGGGCCGAACATGCCGGGGCGCCGGAAGGCGTCGAAGTCCATGGATTGCATGACGGTGAGCAGGTAGTCGGCTTGCCGCTCGTCGATGAGGTGCCGCTGTCCGGTGACGACGGCGAGATCGATGCCGTGGACCAGGATTTCGGTCAGGTGGATCAGGGCGGCCATGGGGCCGGGCACCGGTCCGAAGCCGAGGCGGACGGTGGTGTCCAGCGCGCCGGGGCGCGACCAGGCGGCGCGGTCGAGGTGCGCGGCGGTGGCGTAGGCGGTGCGGTGGTGAGTGCCGAGCCAGTCGGCATGGTGGTCGCCCTCGGGGTCGGTGTGGGTGAGTTCGGCGGCGAAGACGCGCACGCCGCCGACCAGATGGTTGAGCTCGAATCGGACATCCCAGCCGGGGCAGAGCGAGGGCAGGCCGAGCTGCGGGTCGCCGATGCCGGCGACGATGGCGCCGGTGGTGTCGAGGGCGTCATGAATGCGGTCGACGAGGGTGGGGGCCACGGTGTTCATGGTGGTGTCTTTCGATGCGATCGGAGGAGGTGAATCCATCGAGCCGGAACGGTTCCGTCTCGTCTACTTCGAGCACGCTACGGCCGTTCCAGTCGATACGCAACCGTTCCGTCTCGTGTTAGCGTGGATCACATGCCCAATCCCCCGCGCCGCACCTCCGGCGGCCCGGTCTTGCAGGATGACCTGACCGAGGCCCTCACCACCGCCTTCTTCGAGGAGCTCGCGGCAGTCGGCTACGGACGCCTCTCCATCGAGGCCGTGGCCCGCCGCGCGGGCGCGGGCAAGGCGGCCGTCTACCGCCGCTGGCCCTCCAAACACGCCATGGCCACCGACCTCATCACCAAGGTCGCCGCAGACGCCGCCGACACCCCCGACACCGGCTCCCTCCGCGGCGACCTCCACGCCTTCCTCACCGCGGCCGCCGCCGGCCTCCGCCACCCCCTCGCCTCGAAGATCATCCCCGACCTCCTGGCCGAAGCCGCCCGCGAACCAGCCCTGGCCGCCACCCTCACCACCGGCATCGCCACCACCCGCCGCGACCGCGCCACCACCCTCCTCCACCGCGCCATCACCCGAGGCGAACTCCCCGACGACCTCGACATCCCCCTCGCCCTGGACTTCCTCGCGGGCCCCCTCTACTGGCGACTGACCATCACCGGCATCCCCCCCGAACCCACCTACCTCGACAACCTCACCACCATGCTCCTGACCGCCTTCCGCGCCAACCCCTTTCCGACCTAGCGGCCCAGGCGGATCGGGGCGTTGGACTATCGAAGTGGGAGTTCGGCGCGGACTCGCCAGCCGTCGGCGCAGGGCCCAGTGTCGAGGTGCCCTTCGCCGAGCGCCTCGACGCGTTGACGCATCCCGCGCAGGCCATTGCCGGAGGCGTCGGGCGTGGAGGTGAAGGTGCCGGTGTTGTGGATCGACAGGGTCGCTCGGGATTCGGAGATGCGCAGGGACGCGGTGACCGTGGAATCGGGTGCGTGTTTGGCGACGTTGGTGAGGGATTCCTGGGTCAGGCGGAACAGGGTGAGGGCGACGGCTTCCGAGACGGAGTCGAGTGGGCCGGAGGTCTCGAATTTCACCCGTAGGCCCGCCGCTACGAAATCGCTGATCATGTCGTCGATGTCGGCCGGGCACGGTTTCGGTGTCGGAGTGGGAGCATCGGAGCCGAGGAGACCGATGGTCCGTCGAATGTCCGCCATCGCTTGGCGGCCGATCCGTTCGGCGTCGTCGAGGGCCGCCATGGCTTCATCGATATCCCGGTCCTGGGCCAGCGTGTGACGGGCACCGGTCAGGTGGAGCAGGGTGACGCTGAGGGAATGGCCCGCGATGTCGTGAACCTCGCGAGTGATGCGGCGGCGCTCCTCGAGCACGGCCCGATCCGCGAGCAGCCGCTGCGCCTCACGTTCGCTGCGCAGCAATCGTTTCTGGGTTTGCAGCAGCCGCATGTGGGTTTGCAGCATGTGCCCCAGCACCCACCCGCCACCGAGCAACACGAGGTAGATCGGCGCAGCATCCAGCCTGCCCAGCGCCGCGGGGATGCCCAATGCCAGCGCTGACGCCGCGAGCGTGAGCAGACTCTTCCGCAGTGAGGCGGCCATCGCCATCATGGTGGTGAGAATCGCCAGGCAGCCGGGCGCCGCGTCGGGAAAGACAGGGCGCAGCAACAACAATGGCTCGACGGCGGCGATCACCAGGACCACGCCGATCAACCGCGCGTTCGGCGTGACCACGGCGATCAGGACCATCGGTGTCACCGTGAACAGGGCGGCCAGCAGCGGCCATTGCGGCGGGATCACCGCACCCCGCTGCACGGCCGCGGCCATCGCCGCGCCGGAGATGATCAGGTCGGCGAGGGGGACGTACCAGGCGGGGTAGTCGTAGCCGGCCGCTTCGACGTGTGCCGTCTGTCGATCGGTGATCGCGCCGGCTGCGCGAATGATCCCACCCCACACCATCATCCGAGGATAGGTGCGCCTCGGGGGCTGCGCATCCGCGTTCGGGCGGAGTTCATTCACCTACCGTGGTAGGAGATCCCGGGCCGCCGAAGGCGGTGCGGAGGAAGGCGACGAGTTGGGTGCGGACTCGGGTTCGGGTGAGGCCGTCGGTGCCGGCGCGAAGGGCCGAGAGGAGGGCGGAGACCAGGAGGGAGAGGAGGACTTCGCCTGCTATGGCGGGGTCGAGGGTGGGGTCGAGGTAGCCGTGGGCGATGCCCTCGCGGATCCGAGCCACTGATTCGGCGGCGTAGGCGCGGGCATTGTGGAGGCAGCGGTCGAGGACGGCGTCGTCGATCGAGGAGGCTTCCAGGAGAAAGAAGTTCACCAGACCGGGTTCGGTCGCGACCAGGTCGTAGCAGCGGTCGATGACCCGGGCGTAGCGGTCACAGAAGGCGTCCAGGGTGGTGGGGGTGCTGTCGCCTTCGGGGCCCAGGAGGAGGTCGCGGATGTGGAGGAAACTGTGGTCGATGACGGCGTCGAGAATGGCGCGTTTGTTCGGGAAGTAGTTGTAGAAGGTGCCGTGGCTGACGCCCGTCGCGGCGGCGATGTCGTCGACGGAGATGGCACGGAAGCCTCGGGTGACGACCAGTTCGTAAGCGGCGGAGACCAATTCGGCGCGACGGCGGTCGGCTCGGGACAGGCCGGGTCGGTCGCGGTGCGGGTCGGGGGCGGCGGTCATGGGGGCGGGCTCGGGGGAGCCGGAGGACCCAGGGGGCGCAGGGTTCGGTCGAGGTAGGCGAGGACCGCGGTCATGCTGCGGTCGCGGATGGCCGGATTGCCCGCCCCCAGCAGTTCCCGCATGAGCCACGGGCCGACCAGGGTGGGGATGGTGTGGCCCAGCACTTCCGGATCGATGTCGGGACGGATCCATCCTGCCTCCAGGCCGCGGGTGAGTTCGGCGGCGATCAGGGAGGCGGTGAGGGCCTCCAGGCCGAGCAGGCGGTGCGCCAGTTCGGGATCGATGGCCCCGGCCTCGACCACCAGCAGCCGCAGCACGCGCGGCTCGCGTTCGAGCAGGTCGTAGAGGCGGGCCACGGCGGCGCGGACCGCGGCCACCAGGTCGTCCACGGTGTCGGCCGCGCCGAACACGGTGTGCAATCGCATGGCGTCGGTCACCTTCTCGATGCCGAGATCGATGACGTGGTCCAGGATTTCACGTTTGCTGCCGAAGTAGCGGTAGACGGTGCCCTGGCCGATGCCGGCGCGGGCGGCCACCTCGGAGATGGCGGTGGCCTCGTAGCCGTGCGCGGTGAACACCTCGTAGGCGGCTTCGATGATCTCCCGGCGGCGGCGCGCGGGGAGTTCGCGCTGCGGCGGGCGGCCGATGCGTGCCGAGGCTATTTCGCGGCCCCGCCCTTCACACCGGCGTCCTTGGGGCCGTAATCGGTCACCAGCCACTCGCCGTCGCGCCCGGCCACCGTTACCACGAGCAGGTTCGGCACCGTCGCCGGCTCGGGCTGCTGCACGTTCTGGGTGCGCTGGGTGGCGTACACGGTGACCGTGTACTGGTCGTTGCCCTTGGCCTCCACCGAGGTGCCCACCACGTCGCCGGAGGCCACCACCTGGGCATCGGTCATGATCTTGGCGAGGGTGTCGTGGAACTGGGTGTACTTGTCGCGCAATGGATCCGATGCCCCGCGCTGCACGCCGTCGAAGAAGGCGGGCAGGTTGCGGTAGTCGTAGGTGAGCGAGCGCAGCGTGTAGTCCTTGGCCACTTGCGCGGCGCGATCACGATCGGCATCGCGGGACTTCAGCGCGTCGTAGTCGCCCGAGGCGGAGTGCCACAGCACCCCCAGCACCACGGCCGCGATCGCGAACAGCGCCGCGGCCGCCGCCACCAACGGATTGAGTCGTTCACCGATCCCCTTCTGGGACACCGCCTTCGGAGATTCCTCGACGGTCTCCCGCGTGTCGGGCTTGTCGGTCTCGGTCTGCTCGGTCTCGGTCACGATCTGCCTTCTCTCTAGCGAGGAATCTCGATGCCCACGTGCGCCGCGCCGTCGCCGGGGAACACCGTGGACAGCAGGTCCACGATCGATCCAGCGTCCACGCGCAGCGGTTTGATCACGCTGGTGGCGGGTTTCAGGACGGTGGCGATCTGCCCGAGGTCGGGTCCGATCAGCCGCAGGTATTCGTCGATCTTGGTGACCAGCGGCCCGATCGGATCGTCGAAGATGTGCTCGCCGATATAGGAGTAGTTCTGGAACGCGGCGATGATGTGCAGCAGCTCGGGCAGCGCGGTGGTGAGATCCCCGGCGGCCGCGCTCAGCGTGGGTGCGCGCCCATCGAACTTGTCGCCGAGGGTCTGCACGTTCGAGTACAGCCGCCCGATGGCTTCGCGCTTGTCCCGCAACAGATTCGCGGTGCCGACCAGCGCCTTGGTGAGGTTGGCGACCTCGGCGTCGCGGCCCTCGAACCCGGCGGCCACCGTGGTCGCCAGATTCCGCAACTTGGCCGGATCCAATTGCGCGGTCAGGGCATCCAGTTCGGCGAGCGCGTCCCCGACGGTGGTCGCGACCCGCACCTGCCGATTGGGCACCACGCTGCCGTCGCGCAGGAACGGCCCGGCGGTCCCGGTCGGCCGGAAGTCGAGGAACTGCTCCCCCGCCGCCGACAGGTTGGCGATCTGCACGACGCTGTCCACCGGAATTCGGTACTTGGCGTCGTATTCGAGGGTGACCGCCAGCCCGTGCGAGGTCGCACCGATATCGCGCACCTTGCCGATGGGCAGGCCGCGCAGCGTCACCTGGGAGGTCTTCATCAGCCCGCCCGACCCGTCGAGCAGCACGGTGACGGTGTTGTTCTGGCGGCGCGGATCCAGCTTCAACACCCCGACGGCCATGTAGCTGCCGCACACGAAGGTCAGCACCAGCAGCATGACCATCGACACCGGCCCGGACAGTGAGAGCTTCATTCAGGGCACCATTCCGATCCCGCGCAGCGTGCCGATCAGCTGATCGGCCTGCGCGTCGGCGGCGGACACGTTGCGCACCTTCACATCCGGCGCGTTCAGGAAGGGAGTGATCTTCTCCTTCAGCAGCGTGTGGAACGTGTCGAGGTTGGCCGCCAGGGTCAGGTCCGCGTACCCCGCCGTCACCGCGGCCGGCGCGAGCACCGACACGATCGACCGGATGTCCCCCAGATGCGGCAGCACCAGGTCGCCGACGTTCTTGGCGAGCGGACCGCCGCTGATGATCAGGTTCACCACCGCCAGCAGCACATCCGACAATCCGGCGGCCCGATCCGGTCCGAGGGTGAGGATCCGATCCACCGCCCCGCGACCGGATTCCAGCTTCCCGGTGATCTGCTGCGCCGAGGTGAGAATGCGATTCAGCTCGTCGGTGTGGGTGGCCATATCGTGCAACGCCGCCCGGCCCGCCCGGTTGACCCGGTCCAACTCGGCCGGGTCCGACGGGAACGCGGCATTCACGTCGGTCACCAGTTTCTGGATGTCGGACCACCGCCCGCCGGTGATGATGTTCGACAGCGCCCGCAGAATATCCTCGACATTGGTGGCGGGAATGGTCTGCGACACCGGAATCACATCGCCATTGCCGAGCAGTGTGCTGCTGGCGTTCTTGGGCGCTTCCAGCGCGATATGGATGTCGCCGAGAATGGTGGACTGCCGCAACTCCGCCGTCGTGGACTTCGACAGTTTGGCGTCGGTGTGCAGCTTCACCGTCGCCACCGCCGTGGTCCCGATCAGCTCGATGTGGTCGAGCATGCCGACCTCGACACCGTCGGAGATCACCTTGGCGCGGTCGGGCAGATTCAGCACCGACCCGAATTCGATACGCACCGTGTAGGTGTCGCCGGAGGGGTAGGTGCCGGGAATCGGGATATCGGTGGCCTTCACCCCGCATCCGGTCAGGACCAGCGCGGCCGCGGTGACCACCGGCAACAGCCGGACGACCGCGCGCCTCATTTCGCACCCGCCTGCGGTAGCTGCGCGGCCAACGGCGGCAGCGCGGTGAGCAGCGAGGTGATGTCGCCCTGATGCTGCTGCACGAAGGTATGCGCCTGCGGCAGCACCACATCCAGCAGGCTGTAGATCTGCTGATCGTATTTCCCGGCATTGCGTGCGATCACCGGCAGGAATTCGACCGCGATATCGACCGCCCCGGAGAATTCGGCCGAGAACTGCCCGATCAGCTGCAAACCGTTGCGCAGATTGTTCAGCACCTGCGCCATATCCGGCCAGTTGGTCACGAACATGGTGGTGAGCTGATCCAGATTGTCGACCAGCCGCCGGAACGCGGCATCCTTCTGCGCGGGATCACCGACGACCGCGGACAGCCGCTGCAGCAATTGATTCCACTGCTGCCCGGTCCCGTCGATCGCCTTGTCGGCCGCGGTCAGGGTGTCATCCAGCAGCGAATCCGGCTTCCCGGCGCCACCCCCGGTCAGATCACCGGCCAGTCTGCCCATGGCGTCGAGCGCCTCACTGATCCCGATGGGCGTCTTGGTCCGTTCCAGCGGAATGCATGTCGCGGTATCGAATCGCGGGCCGCCGGTGTACGGCTTGGTCAGCTCCACATGCCGGTCGGTCACGATGGAACTCGACATGGTGACGGCCGCGATATCGGCGGGCAGTTTCACCGAGTCCTTGACGCTCATGGTGACCCGCATGCGGTCGCCCAGCGCCTCGATCTTCGACACCGTGCCGACCTCCACCCCGAGCATGGTCACGCTGTTGCCCTCGTACAGTCCGACCGTGTCGGTGAACTCGGCGCACACGTTCTGCTTCGGATCACGGACGGTCGTCGCCCACGACACGCCCACCGCGCCGGCCGCCACCACCGCGACGGCGACCCCGGCGGCGAGTGCTGTTCTGCCCCAGTTCATTCAGCACGCCTTGCCTTCGAAGGGAATGCACAGCCGGACGCCGGCGGCCGGGTCCTCGACCTGCACCTGAGTGCCCAGCAGCCCGCTGAGCCGGTTGATCACCTCACGCATCCCGGTGATCACGGTGTCGAGCCGGTTCGGGTCCTCCATGAGCTTGGAGAACAGCTGCTCGAACTGGGTGACCGACGGTTCGATGCTGTCGTAGGCCATGAGCGGCCGGTGCAGCACGATCAGGAACCGCTTGAGCAGCGCGAACATGCTCACGATGTCGTTCTTGCGGTTGCCCAGTTGGTCGGCGACCGTACCCAGCTGTTTCACGAAATCCGCCAGCAGCGCCTTGTCGTCGGCGATGGCGGCGATGTACTCGTCGGACACGGTGAGCGCGCTGTTGAGCTGATCGGTACGCTCGGCCAGCAGCCCGGTGAGCTCGTTGGCATTGCCGATCACCCCGCGCACAGCGTCGGGCTGCTGCGCCAGTGCCGCATTCAGCTGCCCGATGGTGTCGCGCATGGTGGTGGCGTCGACCTTGCCGAACACCGGAGTGCCCTTGTCGAGAATGTCGCTCAGCTCGAACGGGGTGGTGGTGCGCTCGGGCGGGATGTGCTTCGACGCCAGGTCCTTGTCCCCGACGGGGGCCAGCGCCAGGTAGTGGCCGCCGATCGGGGTCAGCATCTTGACCTCCACCGCCGACCGGTCCCCCACCCGCACATCGCGATTCACGGTGAAGGCGACCTCCACGTGGTCCCCGACCAGGTCCACGGCACGGATCTTGCCGACATTGATCCCCGCCACCCGCACCTCGTCACCCGGCCGAGCCCCGCCCGAGATCCGGAAATCGGCCACGTAGGTGCGCTGCCCGAACGGGATCACGTACACCGCGCCCGCCACTGCCAGCGCGATCACGCACACCACGACACCGGCGATGCCCCAGCGCAATTGCGTGTTCTGGTCCCCGCGACCGGTGAGCACGTCCCGGATCAGCCCGCCCATCCGGGCGATCAACGCTCTCATCAGTTGCACACCACCAGGTTCTGGTTGGACAGGATGACTCCGGCCACCGCGGGCAGCGCGGCCTCACCGTGGGAGCAGGTGATGCGCGGCTTGAACCCCTGCCCGGGGACCGTCTGATTCAGCCCGGTCACCAATTGCGGTGCGAGAGCCAGGATCTGGGTCAGCTCGTCGGTCTGCGGCACCAGCCGCCGGAGCAGTCCGTCGACCGGACCGTAGGCGGTGTCGTAGGCGTCGCGGGTCTCCTCCAGCAGCGGCACCACCGGAGCCAGCAGGGTTTGCGCGGTGTCGACCGCGCTCAGCATGGCCTGGGTCTTGGCGGTGAACTGGTGCAGGATGCCCGAGAGCTGCTGCACCAGGTCGCCGACCGCCTTCGACTTGCCGCCGATGGCGTCGGCGACCACGCCCAGATTGCGGATGAGCAGCACGATCACGGCCTCGCTGTTGCGGGCGTGCTTGGTGAGCGTGTCCACGTCCGCCAGCACCGGACCGATCCCGGAGCCGTCACCCTGGATGACGCGCAGCAGGTTGGTGCCGAGCTGGTTGAGCTGAGCGGGATCGAGCGTGTCGAACATCGGCTTGAAACCGTTGAACAGCTTGGACACGTCGAAGCTCGCGATGGTGCGCTCGACCGGGATCGTCGTCCCGGCGGCTATTTTCGTGCGCCCCGGCCCGTCGGTGAGCAGTTCGACGTACCGCTGACCGATGAGGTTCTGGTATCGCACCGCGGCCTTGGTGTTGTCGTACACCGGCCGCTCCCGATCCACGGTGAAGTGCACCCGCGCCCGGCTGCCGTCCAGCGACACCGTCTCCACCTTCCCGACCGCGACACCGGACATGCGCACCGAGTCCCCCGCGAACAGTCCCGACACATCGGTGAACACCGCGTCGTAGGTGACCTTGTCGCCGGGGATCGGCGTCCGCAGCGCGGTCACGATGAAGGTGGTGCACCCGGCCACGACCAGCAGGAACGCGACCAGTTTGAGGGCCGACCTGGTGACCTCGCTCATTTGGCCTCTCCCCCCAGCGAATCCGCCAGGTACGGCATGGTCTGGGCGATCAGTTCCACCTGCAGCTGCACCCGGCCGTCGACCACCGGGAACGCCCCGTCCATGGCCCGCAGCAGATTCGGGACCCGATTGTGGGCCGCGGCCACCGAGCCCACGGACACGCTGATCGGCACCGCCACGTCGAGGATGCCGTCGAGGACCTTCTCCAGCTCCGGGTTGTTCTGCTGCAGCAGATTCGAGATGCCCACCAGCACCGCGTCGTCGACGCCGTGGGTGGCGCGGTTGGTGCGCGCCCGGTTCTCCGGATCCCCGAAGTAGGCGCTCTGCTCGAGCACCGCCAGGATGGCGTGCCCGGCCGCGGGCGTCACGTCCCCGAACGCGCCGGTCATGTCGCCGCCGATGCGCAGGTAATGCGCGAGACTGTTCTGCTGTCCGTCGGCCAGGGTGCGCGCGGTCTCGAAGAACGACCGCAGCACGGGGCCCATGCTGGCCGCATTGTCGAGCATCAGATCGAACAACCGGTGCACGGCCGCCGAATCCAGTACCTGGGTCAGGCGCGCCGCCCGCCGGAACACTCCGGCCACGGTGGCATTGGTGGCGCCTGCCCCGATCTGGAGCACGGCATGTTCACGAAGCTTCCTGCCGTCGGTGCCGGGCACCAATTCGATGGCACTGGAACCGAACACGTTCGACGAGGTGAACCGCGCGGTGACGTCGTCGGTGAGCGCGTCGGCCTGCCGCCGGTCGATCCGCAATCCGATGCGCTGATGCCCATAGCCCACGGTCTCGACGGTCGACACCGTCCCGATCGCGTACCCGCGGAACTTCACCTCCGCCCCCGGCGCCAGCCCCTCGCCGAGGGTCGCCGCGTCGACGGTGACCTCGAACCTATCCGCGAAAGAGCCTCGGGCATAAGCACTCACGACAATCGTCACAGTGACGAGGACGACGGCGACCACCAGGCCGCGCAATCGCAGCAGCCACGGTCCGGCGCTACGGCCGGAATGATCCTTGAAGACGGCCATGTTTCACCCCGAGATCCGGATGCCGACATCCAGGCCCCAGATCACGATCGTCAGGATCATGTCCAGGATGACCACCAGCACCAGGCTGGCGCGAATGGCGCGACCGGAGGCCCGGCCCACGCCCTCCGGTCCGCCCGAGGCGTAGAAGCCCTGGTAGCCGTGGATGAGAATGATGGTGACCACGAAGATCGTCGCCTTGATCAGCGAGGCGATCACGTCGCCGGGCTGCAGGAAAGCGTCGAAATAGTGGTAGTAGGTGCCCGAGGACTGCCCGTGCAGGACGTTCACCACGGTCGCGCACGACAGGTACGACAGGATCAGGGTGAGCAGGTGCAGCGGCACGATGGTGATCGCGCCCGCGATCACGCGGGTGGTCACCACGAACGGCATGGGCCGAATGCCGATGGCCTCCAACGCGTCGATCTCCTCGGAGATGCGCATGGCCCCGATCTCGGCCGTCATCCGGCAGCCCGCCTGCGCCGCGAAACCGATGGCCGCCACCATGGGCGCCATCTCGCGGGTATTGGCGTAGGCGGAGACGAACCCGGTCAGCGGGCCCATCCCGACCATGTTCAGCGCGGTGAAGCCCTCCACGCCGATGGACCCGCCGACCGCGATGCCCAGGAACGCCAGCACCGCCACGGTGCCGCCGCCGACGATGAGCGAGCCGGACCCCCAGGTGATGTCGGACAGGATGAGCATGGTCTGACGCCGGTACACCCGCAGCGTGTGCGGGATGGCCGCCAGCACCTCGTAGACGAAAGTCGCTTGGTGACCGAGGGATTCGACCAGGGACACGGGCGCCTGCGCCGAGGAGCCGATCACCCGCCCCGCGGTCCCGAGTGGCGTGTACTTCGCCGGTACCTGGGTCATCAGCCCACCTGCGTCGGGATGAACATCGACACCAGCTGCGTGATCACCAGATTCACGCCGAAGGCGGCGATCACACCGATCACCACCGCCGCGTTCACGGCATTGGCCACGCCCTTGGGGCCGGCGGTGGCCTCCAGCCCACGCTGGCACGACACGATGAGCACGATGACGCCGAAGATGATCGACTTCACGATCGCCACCCACAGGTCGCTCATCTTGGCGAAGGCCGCGAACGCCGACAGGTACGAGCCGGGCGTCACGCCCTGGAAGCCGACGGCGATCACGTAGCCGGTGAACACGCCCATGAAGATGATCAGCATGCACAGCAGCGGCGTCAGCGCGATCATGGCCGCCAGCCGCGGGGCGACCAGCCGCCGCACGGGGTCGATTCCCATGACGCGCAAGGCGTCCACCTCGTCGCGAATGGTGCGCGCGCCCAGATCCGAGGAGATGGCCGAACCCGCGGCGCCGCCCAGCAGCAGCGCGGTCACCATGGGCGCGCCCTGCCGGATGACGCCGAGGCCGCCGGCCGCGCCGGACACCGAGCTCGCGCCGACCTGCTGGGTCAGGCTCCCCACCTGCACCGCCACGATCACGCCGAACGGAACCGACACCAGCACAGCGGGAATCGCCGTCACGCTGACGATGAACCAGCCCTGCTGGAGGGTGTCACGCCAAGGATGGCGAAGTGCGACGATATCGACGATCAGGAACCGGAACGCCGCGATCGCCAGCTGAATGGCGCGGCCGAACGTGCACAGCCCTGAGAGTGCGAATTCGATTGCCTGCCATAGTGATTCCGGCCCCCGAACAACTTTCTCGACCAATGTTCACCACCCCACAGCCCCTACTGTTTGGTCGATGCCGACCGGTCCCTCTGTTGACCCGGTTCCGACTGACCGAGACAGTAATACAGATTTCGGACTGACGTGTCAGTCTTCACCGAAATAACCAGGGCCTTGACAGGGATCGCGAGAGCGCAGAAAGATACGCGCGCCGCGCGAATAGCACGGATTACCAGCACTTTTCAGCAATGAGTCGGCAAATGCGAAATGCCACCGGACCATTCGGTTGGTCCAGTGGCATTTCAGATATAGCGAGGTGTTAGCTCAACTGCGGGCGTCTGCCCTCACGACTGTCCGGACAGTACGAGCGCCTCGGCCAGCGGCAAGGATTCGTCGACGCACGCCCCCGCGTCCAGCACCGCTCCCCGGCCGATCAGGTCCCGCGCGACCCGGAACTCCGCCGGGCGGGCGATCGCCACCACACCGACGGCGCGACCGTCGCGCAGTGCCAGCACCGTCGCGTCACCGGACTCCGCACTCCCCCGCACGATCAGCTCGTCGTCGGCCTGAATCACGCCCGCGAACTGCACGTTCCGACCGTACTGCATCGACCAGCCCCACGGCACCTCCGCGGTCAGAGCGGGCAATCCGAGCATCGATCGCGCCGCGGCCGCACCCTGCGCCTGCGCGCTGTTCCAATGCTCCTCGCGGCGGTATCCACCCGATTTCGGATCCAGTCGATTCACCGCGTCACCCGCGGCGAACACTCCCGGAGCCGACGTGCGATACCGCTCGTCCACCCGGATGCCGTCGTCCACGGCCAGCCCGCCGGTGACGGCGAGCCGAGTGTCCGGGACAGATCCGATCGCCACCAGCGCCGCCGCGGCGGTCCAGGTGCGGTCGTCCTCGGCCACGGCGACGACTTCGTTGCCGGTGTAGGCCAGGTGCGAGAGCCGCACCTCGGTCGAGATGGCCACCCCGTTGTCCGCGTGCAGCTTTCGGATGTAGTCACCGACGACGGCGGGCGCGACCCGCTCCAGCGGCGCGGTCCCGGCGTCGAGCACCGTCACCTCCGCGCCCAGACCCCGCGCGGTCGCGGCGACCTCGCAGCCGATGAGCCCGGCCCCGATGATCAGCAACGACGGATCCCGCTCCAGCGTCGCTCGCAGGGCTTCGGCCTCGGACCGGCCCCGCAGGGTGTGCACCGGCAACACGGCGTCGGACGCCACGGACCGATCCGAGGTCACCGCCAGCCGCCGCGACACGGCACCGGTGGCCAGCAGCAGCGAGTCGTAGCCGATCGCGGTCCCGTCGGCCAGCCACACCAGACCCGGTCCGGGATCGATGGATTCGACCGGCACGCCCACCCGCAGGTCGATGTCGTTGCCCGCCCAGAAGTCGGCGGGATGCAACAGCGACCGCCGGTCCTCGACCGCGCCGGCCAGCAGTTCCTTGGAGACCATCGGCCGCCGGTAGGGCGCGGTGGGTTCCGCGCCCAGCAGCACGATCTCGCCGGTGTAGCCCTCGGTGCGCAGGGTGCGCGCGGCGGTGGCCCCGGCCACGCCCGCGCCCACGATGACGATGCGCCCGCTCACGCGCGGCTGACCTCGACCATCTCGAAATCGCTCTTGGCCGCACCGCAATCCGGGCAGGACCAGTCGTCGGGGATGTCGTCCCAGCGGGTGCCGGGCTCGATGCCGTCCTCGGGCCAGCCCAGCGCCTCGTCGTATTCGAAGCCGCACTGCAGGCAGCGGAAGAGTTTGAAGTCGGTGCTCATATCAGTGTCCCTTCTGAGCGGAAGCCGGTTCGAAGTCGATCTTTTCGCGCACCCCGCAGTCGGGGCAGCACCAGTCGTCCGGTACTGCGGACCAGGCGGTACCCGCCGGGAAACCCTCGCGCGGCGCGCCTTTCGCCTCGTCGTAGACGTAATCGCAGATCGGGCAGCGGTAGGAGGCCATCACGCCACCGCCCCGTACCGGGCGAGCACGCGGGCGCGCTTGCGGGGCTGGACGTTGGCGCGGGTGATATCACCCGAATAGTGCTCGAGCACGCGGTGATCCATCACCTTGCGCCACAGTGGCGGGAAGTAAGCCAGCGAGATCATGCTCGCGTAGCCGCTGGGCAGGTTCGGGGCGCCGTCCATACTGCGCAGGATCTGGTAGCGGCGGGTGGGGTTCGCGTGATGGTCGCTGTGCCGCTGCAGGTGGTACAGGAAGATATTGGTGACGATGTGGTCGGAGTTCCAGCTGTGCTCCGGGGTGCAGCGCTCGTAGCGGCCGCCGGCGGTCTTCTGCCGCATCAGGCCGTAGTGCTCGAGGTAGTTCACCGTCTCCAGCAGGGTGAAGCCGTAGATCGCCTGGATCACCAGCCACGGCAGCACCGCCGGGCCGAACGCCACGGCCAGCGCGCCGAACAGCACCACCGACATCAGCCACGCGTTGAGCACGTCGTTGCGAATCGTCCACGGGCGCCGGCCGAGCCGCTCCAGGCGCTTGGCCTCCAGCTCCCACGACGAGCGCAGGCTGCCCCACACACTGCGCGGCAGGAAGCTCCAGAAGGTCTCCGCGAAGCGAGCGCTGGCCGGATCCTCCGGAGTGGCGACGCGAACGTGGTGGCCGCGGTTGTGCTCGATGTAGAAGTGGCCGTAGAACGTCTGGGCCAGGGTGATCTTCGACAGCCAGCGCTCGAGTTCGTCCTTCTTGTGGCCGAGTTCGTGCGCGGTGTTGATGCCGACGCCGCCCATCACACCCATGCTCAGCGCCAGGCCCAGCTTGGAGATCAGGCCCAGGCCGCCGTCGACGCCCAGCCAGGACAGGTCGCTCGCGGTCCACAGGTAGCAGGCCACGGTCAGGCTCAGCAGCTGGAACGGGATGTAGGCGTAGGTGCAGTACCGGTAGTACTTGTCGTTCTCGAGGTACTCCATCACCTCGTCGGGCGGGTTCTGGCCGTCCGGGCCGAAGAAGCGGTCCAGGATCGGCAGCAGCACGTACACGATCAGCGGGCCGATCCACCACCACACCGGCGAGACCGCGGTCCAGCCGAACTCGTTGAAGGCCCAGACCAGAGCCATCGCCAGGAACAGGGCGGTCGGGGGAACGAGACCGAGCAGCCACAGATAGCGCTTGCGGTCACGCCACTGCGGGCGGGCCGAGGCCTCCTCGATTCGAGAACGAGACGTCGTCATTGCCGTACTCCTAGCGTTTACACTTTCTCAAGAACTGTATTCATTAGATACAGTGTGATCCAGTCTGTCAACGACGAGACGAAAGTTGAGCCCATGTACGATCGGCACGTGGTTGAAGCACCGAACTTCCAGACCGAGATGCGGCTGTTGCTGCGCGAGCGGATCATCGAGGCGGGCCGGCGCATCGTCATCACCGAGGGCTGGGGCGCGGTGAACATGTCGCGGCTCGCCAAAGAGGTGGGCGTGAGCCGCCCGGTGCTCTACAAGGAGTTCGCCAACAAGCACGAGCTGGCCGAAGTGGTGATCCAGCAGGAGGTCGACACCTTCCTGGTGGGCATCTCCGAGTGCCTCGCCGCGCATCCGACCGAGGTCGCGACCGGGATGACCGCGGCGGCCGAGTACACGCTGCGGACCGGCGCCGACAACACGCTGATCAAGGCGGTGCTGGCCGGGCGATCGGAAACCGACAGCTCCCTGCTGCCGGTGCTGATGACCGAGACCGAGCCGGTACTGGGCCGCGCGGTCACCGCGCTCTCGGCGGGCATCCGGTCGCAGTACGGGCTGCCCGCGATGAGCGACGCCGAACTGACCTCGATGACCGAGGTGCTGGTCCGGCTCGCGCTGAGTCACCTGTTCCAGCCGACCGGGCCGATCGACCGGGCCGTGGGGCAGATCAACAAGGTGATAGTCGGCGCCTACGGCTCGGTGCTGTGAGGACGGCGCGGCACGCGAAACAGCGTGCCGCGCCCCCGAATCGGGCTAGGCGAGCCGCGCCGCCAGGCGGGTCGCGTTCATGTACGCGATGGCCTCGATACTGACCATCGGGTTGCCCCCCGACGAGGTCGGGAAGCAGGAGGCGTCGGCCACCACGATGTTCGGCACATCCCAGGTGACGCCGTCGGGATTCGTCGCCGAATCCGCGGCGGAACCGCCCATCCGGGCCGAGCCCATGATGTGCAGCGCGCCCATCGAGCAGCGGCCCGGCGCGTAGCCGGCGGCGGCCGCCCGGTCGGCGAAGTCCTCGTGGCTGCCCTCGACGCCCGGCGCGTAGCCGACGCCCGCCTGATGCCCGGAGAAGATCCGCTGCGCGCCCGCCGCCTCCAGAATGCTTGCGGCATTGACGATTCCGGTGTGCATGTGGGCGGCGTCGCGGGCCGAGAGCCGGTAGCGCACCACGGCCTCGCCCTGCTTGTCGGTCTCCACCGAGCCGTGGTCGCGGTCGCGGGTGATGACGCCGACGGCTACCGTATTCGCCAGTTTCAGCATGCGGTCGCGATGCGCGGCCGCGCCGGTCCACGCCTGGAAGCCCACCGAAAGGCCCGGGGTCATGGGCCCGGTCTCGTAGATGACGCCGTAGCCGTGGCCGTCCAGGTCGCGGTCTTGTTTGGAGTAGCGGGTCTGCAGGCCGCCCTCCCACGGGCGGATCTCCTCGTCGAAGACGCCGAACACCGCGGTGGCCGGATGCAGTCGGAGATAGTCGCCGATGGCACGATTCGTCAGTCCGGAGCGGCGCAGCAGGGCGGGGGTCTGGATCGCCCCGGCGGCGACCACCACCGCGCGGGCGCGCACCCGCACCGCATGCCCGTCCGCCGTCACGGCTTCCACGCCGGTGGCGGTGCCATTGCTGACCTCGATGCGCCGCACGTCGGTGCCGACGAACAGGCGCGCGCCCGCCGCGGCCGCATCCGCCAGCCAGGTCTTGACCGCCGACTGCTTGGCCCCGATGCGGCAGCCGAAACCGCAACGCCCGCATTCGATTCCGGCATCACAGTCGCGGACGTTGCGGGGCAGCGGCTCGACGTGCCAGTCCAGTTTGCGCAGGCCGCGTTCGAGAATCTCGTCGCGGCGCGAGGCGGGCGAATGGTCGAGGTTCACCCCGAGCCGGGACACCACCGCGTCGAGAGCGTCGGTGTACTCCTGCTCGGCGAACTGGCTCGCGCCCAGCCCGGCCCATTCCGCGCGCACGTCGTCCGGAGTGCGGAAGGAGGTGGTCCAGTTGACCACCGTGCCGCCGCCCAGCGCGCTGCCCGCCACCAGACTCAGCTGGCCCTCGGCGGTGGCGGCCGGACCCGGCGCGTACAGCTTCAGGAACCCTTCCTTCTCACCGATGCCGAAGTCCGGGTCGTCGAGGTAGTCGCCGCGTTCCAGCACCACGACATCCAGGCCCGCCTGGGCCAGGACCGCCGCGGCCGTCCCGCCGCCCGCACCCGACCCGATCACGACCACATCGCAGACGACGGTCGTGTCGGAGTCCGGCCGCGCCGGGCTGAGCCCGCGTTTCGCGCCCTCCACCGGGCCGAACGCGGGCGGGAAGCCCATCTTGTCCCACACCGGATTCACCCCGGTCGGTCCCGGCGTCAGGTAGTAGGAGGTGACCGCCGCCCCCTTCAACGCCTGGAACAGGGCCCGCTTCTGCTCGATCCGGGAGTTGGCCATCCCGAGCAGCATCCGCTCCCGCTCCTCGGCGCCGAGCCGCGAGAACTTGCGCCACCCCGCCCCATTGAGCGCCCCGAACACCCGCGAATCCCACAGGCGCATGAGCAGTTCGAACTGCCGCCGCTCCGCCTCCCGGGGATTGCGCCCGAGCAACTCGGTGACCGTGTCGACGACCCCCAACGCGGAAGCCGCCGCCACCTCACCCCCGTCCCCCGGCGCGAAAGTGTCACACACCATCTCGAGTACGGCCCGCCGCGCCGCATCTGAACCCATGCCGCCATCATGCGCTACCCACCCGCCGCTGTCCCGGCAATTGCGGCACACCGCCCTCACATGCCGCCCGGCCGAATCCACCTACCCTCGAATCGTTCAGTCAGCCCCTATCGAACAGGACCGGTCGTGACCCTCGAACAGAACTGGGATCGCATCCGCGAGACCGTCTCTCGCGCCGCCCACTGCGCCCTCGCCTCGACCGACCCTGATGGCGCGCCGACCATCGCACCGATCGGCACGGTGTTCCTGCGCGACGACACGACCGGCTTCTACTTCGACCAGTACGCCGAGGCGCTGGGCCGCAACCTGGACCGCGATCCGCGAATCTGCCTGCTGGCGGTGGACGGCCGCGGATTGTTCTGGTTCCGTGCGCTGCTGACCGCGCGCTTCCCGTCGCCACCCGGAGTTCGGCTCTACGGCACCGCCGGTCCCCAACGCGCCGCGACCGAGGACGAACTGCGGCAGGTGCGGGCGCGAGTGCGATTCCCGGCGCGGCTCGCGGGCGGGAAACTGTTGTGGTCGGACTTCTCTCACGTCCGCGACATCACCTTCACCGACTACCGACCGGTTCGGTACCCGCACATGATGTCCCACCTCTGGCAATAGCCCGCCGCCCTACCCGCGGAGGTGGCACGATTCGACACTTCTCCAGCGCACGCCGGCGTGCGACAGTTGCTCGGCCAGTGCTGTCGGTGCCGACCGAATGTGGGGTGAAGGCATGATCATCGCGATCTGGGTGGTACTGCCGTATGCCGCTGTCGTGTCGTGTGCGGCCGGACATCTATGGCGGTACCGGCGCGACGGCTTCCGCGGCTACCTGTACGGGCCACACATCGACAAGGCACAGCGGATCGGGATCGCGGCCGTGCGGACCGGCTTCCCGGTGGTGTTCGCGGTACGGGTGGCCGAGATGCTCGCGTCGGGGCCACATACTCGCCCCGAGCACGACATCCAGGTCCTGCTGTCGGCGGTGCAGATCGTCGCCGCGCCCGTCACCGTCGCCGGAGTGGCGCTGATCCTGATCCCGCCACTGATCTCCGCCGACGTGCGGCATCGGGTCACCCCCCTCGATCGGCTCACGCTGCCACTGCTCAGCGCCGCGCTCCTGTCGGCCGTACTCGTCACTTTCGACGGCAGCGCCACCGACGGCCGCTACCGCGCCGCCGAAACCCTGTTCCCATGGGCGCGTTCCCTGCTGAACCTCCACCCCGACACCTCCGGCATGGATCACGCACCTCTCCTGTACCAGGCGCGCGGGCTGATCGTGGTGGCGATCATCGCGATCTGGCCCTACACCCGGCTCGCCGGGATCCTGTCCGTACCCACGCTGCGGCTGCTGCGGCAGGCGGTCCCCGCCTCCTATCGGTCCGCGCCGACGGTCTGATCCGTTCACCACCGAGATTTCCGGGAGATAGCTCCCATTGCTAAGAATTGCTGTTTCGCGCACGGCAGACCGATTGTTCGCCGGTGCGCGGATATCACCTTGGGTTCGAGTAATGCGGTACTCATGACGCCGCCGACGGAAGCGGCGACACTCGAGAAATGGCGCGCATTTTCCTCAGCCATTCCAGCCGGGACAACCGGCAGGCCATTGCGCTGAAGGCCTGGCTCGTCACGCAGGATCCCGCCCTCGCCGACGAGATCTTCCTCGATCTGGACCCAGACACGGGGATCGCGCCCGGGGTCCGATGGAAAGACGCCCTGGTCCGAGCTACTTCCCGCTGTGAAGCCGTGATCTGTCTGCTGTCGGGGAACTGGGACTCCTCGCCGGAATGCCGCGCCGAGGCGCGGACCGCGGAGAACCTCAACAAGCGGATCTTCGCCGCCCGCCTCGAACCGTTCGTGAGCCGCGAATCCACCCGGGACTGGCAGCAATGCGATCTGTTCCCCACCGGACCGACAACGGCGGTACCCGTCAGCGGGGGCCCGCCCGTCGAATTCTCGACCGACGGACTGCGACGGCTGTGGCGCGGTTTGCGGGAAGCCGGAATTGGCGCCGAATATTTCGAGTGGCCGCCGACCGGTGACCCCGGGCGCGCGCCCTATCGGGGATGGGCCCCGTTCGAAGCGGTCGACGCCGCCGTGTATTTCGGGCGGGACGCGCAGATCGTGCGCGGCCTGGACATGCTGCGCGGCATGCGGGCCTCCCGCGTCGAGAACCTGTTCGTCATCCTCGGCCCGTCGGGCACGGGCAAATCGTCGTTCCTGCGTGCCGGACTACTCCCCCGCCTGCGGCGCGACGACCGGCACTTCCTGGTGCTCGACATCGTGCGCCCCGAACGAGCGGCGGTCACCGGCCCGGTCGGCCTGGCCGCATCGCTTTACGCGGCGCGCCGGCGGCTGGGGCTTGCGAAACCAACCCTCGGTGCGATCAAGGCGGCCTGCGTGTCCGACCCTGCACAAGTCACCACCTGGCTGTGGGAAGCGCGGGACGCCGCGACGGCGGGGTCGCCCGACGCCGGCGACACCGTGCCTCCGACGATCGTGCTCCCAGTAGATCAGGCCGAGGAGCTGTTCGGCAGCGAGGCCGGACGCGAGGCCGGGCTGTTCCAGTCGCTTCTCGCCCATCTGGTCGAGGACGGCCTGGATATCATTGCCGCACTGACCATTCGGGCCGATCGCTACGAACCGCTGCAGACCTCACCCGCCCTCGCCGACGTGAAGAGCGTGGTGTTCGACGAATTGCGCCCCCTGCAGCCGGCCCGGTTCGCCGAGGTCATCCAGGGGCCGGCAGAGCGCGCCACCGCAGCGGGCAATCGGCTCACGGTGCGCGAGGATCTCGTGGAACGACTCCTCGCCGACTGCGCGGACAGCGCCAACCCACTGCCACTGCTGTCCCTGACACTGTGGCGGCTCTACCTCGACTACGCCGCCGCCGGCGCACTGACCAGCGCCGACTACACCGCCATGGGCGGGATGGCGCACGTGGTCGAATCGGAGATCGATTCCATACTCGCCCAGGACGATTCGGAGCGGCAACAACAGCTGGCGCACTTGCGCGCGGCCTTCGTGCCCTGGCTGGCCACCATCGCCGCGGACAATGATCAGCCGCTGCGCCGCATCGCACGCCTCGCCGACCTGCCGACCACCAGCCGCCCGCTCATCGCCGCGTTCGTCGACCACCGCCTGCTGGTCCAGGACGAACGCGGCGGCGAGACCACCATCGAGGTCGCGCTGGAAAGCCTGCTGAGCGAATGGCCCGCCCTCGCCCAATGGTTGCGCGAGGAAGCCTCCGATCTACGGACCGCCGACGGCCTCGACCGCGCCGCTACCGAATGGGAGAGCAGCGGGCGCGACGACGCCTGGCTGATCGAAGGCACCCGGCTGAGCGAGGCCGAGAAGGTCGCCGCCACTCCGGCTTTCGCCGATCGGCTGGCCTGCGCGCGCGAGTACCTCACCGCGTCCCGGCAACGGCAGGACGCCGAGACCGCAGCCGAACAGCAACGGCGCGAGAAGGAACTGAACGACGCCCGCGCCTACGCCGACGGGCTCCGCCGCCGGACGCACATCCTGCGGGCGGTCCTGGCGCTCACCGTCGTCGCGGCCCTGGTCGCCGGGTTCTTCGCGGTACGAACCACCCTGGCGCAGAACGAGGCTGATCGGCGGCTGCACGAAGCGACCGCCCTGCGCCTGGTCTCCGAAGGGCAAGCCATGCTCGCCGGAATCCGGCCCGGTGGTGACACGCGAGCCATACAACAGATCCTCGCCGCACGCCGGATCGGATCGCATGCCGACGACGGCGCGGTCCTCGACGCGCTATCGACGACATCTGCCGCGGTGAAAATACTTGATACACCGGCACATGACTCCGTCACAGCATTCGCCGTCAGTCCCGATGCGCGGCACGCGGCGTCAGCGAGCGGCGGGACGATTCAACTGCGGGACGGAGTTACCGGCTGGGCCACGGGCCCGCCACTCACCACGAACAACAAGAGTGCCGTGAACGGCCTGGCCTACAGCCCAGACGGTCGGCGGCTCGCATCCGCCGGCAATGACGGATCGGTCCAGATTTGGGATGCCCAGAATGGTTCACATATTGTCGGCCCGTTCAAGACCGGAAACGGGGCGGTCGTAGCGGTGGCATTCAGCCCGGACGGACGTCGTCTGGCTGCAAGCGTTTTCCCCGGCGCGATCCAGATATGGGATGTCGGTGCAGGACAACGGCTTCGCACGATAGAACGCACCGACCTAGCCTTCCGTATCGCGTTTCTGCCGACGGGAAACAGCCTCGTCACCACGACGAATTCCGGCCTGCGACTCTGGGACACCGAATCCGGCGCGACGGTCGCACAGACCCCGGACCAGGACGACAAGACCGCATTGGCCGTCGCGGTCGCTCCGGCCGGTGGCCTCATCGCATCCGGCGGGTACGACAAACTCGTGCACTTCTGGGACGCGACGACCCTCCAGCCGGCAGGGTCTGCGCTCAGCGGTCACGACGATGCGGTGGACGCGATCGCATTCAGCCCGGATGGGCGCAATGTCGTCTCCGGCAGCTCGAACGGAACGATTCGGCTGTGGGACGTCGCATCTCGGCAGCCGACAAGCACCCCTATGACCGGGCATCACGGCAGCGTCAAGGGCGTCGGCTTCACCGCCGATGGACATGAAGTGCTGTCAGGCGGCGACGAAACCATCCGTGTGTGGAACGCCGATACCGCCGCCACTATCGGCACGGTGATCACAGCCGACGATGCCTCGGTGATGTCCGTGCATTACAGCGCGGACGGTACCCGCCTGGTATCCGCCGGCGCCCGGAATGATCCGAGTTCGAGTCTGCCCGGCGTCATTCGCATCTGGGACGCCGCGACGGGAACCCTCGTCTCGAGGATCACGAGGGACGACTCGTTACCTGTGAATGCGGTCTTCAGCCACGATGGCACCCGCGTCATTACCCTGGAGACTGCTTACAAGAAACCGACCGATCGGATCGCTGCCACTATCGACGATCTGATCCCCTTCTACACGATCGCGACGTTCGATACGAAAACCGGTGTACCGGTGGCCGAATGGGAGATCGGCGCGCAGAAGACGGTCGGCGCCTCGGTGTTGAGTCCGGACGGAACACGGCTGGCCACCGTCGGCGGAGTGGTGCCGGCCAACCTGCTGACCGACGGCTTTCAGGCCTATGACCTGAACTCCCCCTCCCTCGGCCTCGACTTCAGCGTGATGTTGTGGGATCCGGGAACCGGACATCAGATCGGCACACCGATCGACGAGCATTCGATTGTCAACGCCATGGCCTTCAGCCCCGACGGCCGGCATCTCATCACCAACGGTGGACTTGGCAAGATAGAGGTCTGGGATGTCGACACCCATCATCAGCTCGGTGAGCCGATCTCCGACACCAGCACCTCGCAATTCCTCACGTACAGCCCCGACGGCCGGCGAATCGCCTCGGCGAGCTCGGAGTCCATCCGGCTGTTCGACGCTGACTCCCGGAAGCTGATCAGTGACTCGATCACCGATCCCATGGGAGCCATAAAGGCCATATCGTTCAGCGCTGACGGCAAATACGTGATCGCGGCGGCCGGCAAGTCCGTGCGGATCTGGGACGCGGCATCCGGGCTTCCGGTCGGCCGACCGATGACCGGCCCGGCCGACACCATCGCAGCACTCACCGTCAGTCCCGACGGCCGTCGGCTCGCGACCATCGGATCTGCGTTCGGCATCGACCAACACGCAAACATCCATCTCTGGCCCGGTCCCGCCGCCTGGCCGGACCGGTTGTGCGACAAACTCAGCGCCAATATGAGCCACAAGGAGTGGAACGAGTGGGTGTCCCCGGACATCCCCTACCGCAAGGCTTGTGACGGCCTGCCGATCGCCTCGGATGCCGACACGTGAGCGGGAACGACGATCAGGTCGTCGCCGAGATCTGGGCCGACCGGCTGCGCTGGTCGCAGGCGGCCTGCCGGCTCAAGCGCCGCCTCGATCGCGCGCGGATCACGGCGTTCACGGCCAGCACGATCGGCGCGCTGTGCACGACCGCGGCGGCGACGGTGGCGCATTCGGGCGGTGTGGCACGGACCTGTGTCGCGGCGGTCGGCGCGGTGTGCCTGGCGCTGGCCGCTTTCGTCGGATTCCAGTACCTGACCCCGGATGCCATCCGGGCGTGGACGCGGGCGCGGGCGACATCGGAGGGCATCAAACGACTGATCTTCGAGTTCCGTGCGGGCGCCCAGACCAGCGTCGATGCCCTACGCCACGAGATGACCGAAATCGTCACCGCTGCCGCGGATCTGCTGCCGTACGTCGACGACGCCGCAGCCGAGCCGACCCCACCGCCGTCCGCATTGACACCGGAAACCTATGTCCGGCAACGAATCCAGGGCCAGATCGACGACTACTATCGGCCGACGGCCCGCCGATACACGCGGTACGCGGCGCGCTGGCGCAGGTTCGCGATCGCGCTGGGTATGACGACCGCGCTCGTCGCGGCCGCCGCGGCCATCGCTTCCGGCACCGGCCCGACCGCCCTGGCCCCCTGGGTCGCCGTCTTGACCACGGCCACCGCCAATGTCGCCGCCTACCTCACCGCCCAGCGCTACGACTACCTCGCCATGACCTACCTCACCACCGCCCACCGCCTCCGCGCCCTCGCCGACGACTGGGCCGCCGGAGCCCACACCGACTGGCCCGCGTTCGTCTCCGCCTGCGAATCGGTGATCGCCACCGAGAACAGCGCCTGGATGGCCAAGTGGACCGAGAGCGCCACCGCTGGTTCCTGATCGGTGTTCGCCTGCCGACACACCTGAGCCGAACCGCCCGCGCCGACGGTCCGATCATTCCCGGAGGCGGGCTGCGCGGCCGCTAGAGTCGGGCGGGAGACGGTTCGCCGGTCACCACCCACGCCCGATGGGAGCCACCGTTATGCACGATGACCGCCGGTTGATCGAGGGCAGGCTCGGGCGGGTGCTCGACCGCATCAAACCCGCCGTGTACCCGGAGTCCACGCCGATGCGGGTGTCGATCTGGGAAGCGCCGGGCGAACCGGTGCCGGTCGCCGAGGGTTTGGCCGCACCGCGCACACCGACGTCACCGGGTACTCCGTGGGGCGCGCCCTGGGGCACCAGCTGGCTGACCGTCGAGGGCACGGTCCCGCCGGAGTGGGCGGGACGCACCGTCGAGGCCATCATCGACCTCGGTTTCGACGCGAACCAGACCGGGTTCCAGTGCGAGGGTCTGGTGTATCGCCCCGACGGGACACCGGTGAAGGGGCTGCATCCGCGCAATCAGTGGGTGCGCATCGCCGCCCCGGCGCGCGGCGGCGAGCAGGTGCTGTTCCATGTGGAGGCGGCGTCGAACCCGATCATCCCGTTCTTCGGGCCGACCGGACTCGGCGACCTCGCCACCGCGGGCGCCGATCCCCAATACCGTTTGGGGCGAATGGATCTCGTCGTCTTCGATGACGACGTGTGGCAGCTGGTCCAGGATCTCGAGGTGCTCGGCGAGCTCATGCACGAGATGCCCGAGGACCCCGCCCGCCGCTACGACATCGTCCGGGCCATCGAACGCGCCCTCGACGCCATCGACCTGCAGGACGTCAACGCCGGGGCCGGCGCCGCCCGCGCCTGCCTGACCGGGGTGCTCGCGCGCCCGGCCGTGCCGTCCGCGCACCTGATCTCCGCGGTCGGACACGCTCACATCGACACCGCCTGGCTGTGGCCGCTGCGCGAGACCGTGCGCAAGGTCGCGCGGACCACCGCCAATATGGCCGCGCTGCTCGACGCCGAACCCGACTTCATCTACACCATGTCCCAAGCGGCGCAATACGATTTCCTCAAACAGCACCGACCCGAGGTGTACGCCCGGGTCAAGCAAGCGGTCGCGGAGGGACGATTCGTGCCCGCGGGCGGCATGTGGGTCGAATCGGACACCAATATGCCCGGCTCCGAGGCCATGGCCCGCCAGTTCGTGCACGGCAAACGGTTCTTCCTCGAGGAATTCGGCATCGAGAACGAGGAGGCGTGGCTGCCCGACACCTTCGGCTTCGCCGCCGGACTGCCGCAGATCATCAAGGCAGCCGGGTCCAAATGGCTGCTCACCCAGAAGATCTCGTGGAGCCAGACCAACACCTTCCCGCACCACACCTTCCTGTGGGAGGGCATCGACGGCACCCGCATCTTCACCCACTTCCCGCCCGTCGACACCTACAACTGCTCCATGCAGGGCCGCGAGATCGCGCACGCCGCCAAGAACTTCAAGGAGAAGGGCCGCGCCAACCGGTCCCTCGCGCCGACCGGCTGGGGCGACGGCGGCGGCGGGACCACGCGCGAGATGATCGCGCGCGCCGCCCGCCTGCGCGACCTGGAGGGCTCACCGAAGGTGACCTGGGAGCGGCCCGCCGACTTCTTCGCCGCCGCCGAGGCCGAATACGCGAACCCCGCCGTCTGGGTGGGCGAGCTGTACCTGGAACTGCACCGCGCCACCCTGACCAGCCAGGCCAAGACCAAACAGGGCAACCGGCGCAGTGAACACCTGCTGCGGGAAGCCGAACTGTGGGCCGCCACCGCGACGGTCCGCGCCGATTTCGAATACCCCGCCGCCGACCTGGACCGGCTCTGGAAGACGGTGCTGCTGCACCAGTTCCACGACATCCTGCCCGGCTCGTCCATCGCGTGGGTGCATCGGGAAGCCGAGGCAACGTACGCGCGGGTGGCCGCCGAGCTCGCGGCCATCATCGAACGGGCGCAATGGGCACTGGGTGGGGAACGGTCCGGCTCCCACGTCTTCAACCCCGCCCCGCACGCCTGGCGGGGTGTCCCGGCCGGCGGCGCGGGACCGGTGGTGCCCGGCCGCGGCACCACGGTGACCGAGCGGCCGGACGGCGGATTCGTGCTCGCCAACGACCGGACGCGGGTCGAGGTCGACGCGCGCGGCCTGGTCGTGTCGCTCTACGACCTCGGGCAGCGGCGCGAAACCCTGCCGCCGGGCGCGGCCGCCAATCTGCTCCAGCTGCACCAGGATTACCCGAACTCCTGGGACGCCTGGGATGTCGACCAGTTCTATCGCAAT
The DNA here is from genome assembly GCF_050956485.1 of Nocardia sp. CA-145437. NCBI lineage: Bacteria > Bacillati > Actinomycetota > Actinomycetes > Mycobacteriales > Nocardiaceae > Nocardia > Nocardia sp. CA-145437. Next base: position 4,429,012 of record NZ_CP191204.1, read on the forward strand.
ACCGTCACCGATCTCACCGAAGTGGACTTCCTCGTGGCCGAGTCCGGGGCCACCACCGACGCCGTCGTCCGCATCGGCCGCTCCTTCGGCTCCTCGACGGTCGAGCAGGTCCTCACCCTGCGCCCGGACACCGGTGCGCTGGAGATCGCCACCACGGTCGACTGGCACGAGACGGAGAAGTTCCTCAAACTCGCCTTCCCCCTGGACATCCACGCCGACCGCTACGCCTCCGAAACCCAGTTCGGGCACCTGTACCGGCCCACGCACACCAACACCAGCTGGGAGTACGCCAAGTTCGAGGCCTGCAATCACCGCTTCGTCCACCTGGCCGAACCCGGCTGGGGCGTGGCCCTGGTCAACGACTCCACCTACGGCCACGATCTGACCCGCGCGGTGCGGCCCGACGGCGGCACCACCATCACCGTCCGCGCGTCCCTGCTGCGCGCGCCGCGGTTCCCCGATCCGCAGACCGACCACGGCGCACACCATTTCCGGCACGCGCTGCTGCCGGGCGCCTCGATCACCGATGCCGTGCGCTCCGGATACCGGATCAATCTGCCGCCGGTCACCCCGGGCGTCGCCGAACCCGTGGCACCGCTGTTCACCGTCGACAATGACGATGTGGTGACCAGTGCCGTCAAATTGGCCGAGGACGGTTCCGGTGATGTCGTGGTCCGGCTCTACGAAGCGGGCGGCGGACGCGCCACCGCTTTGCTCACACCGGATTTCGAGTACACCGGTTATCGCCGCTGCGACCTGCTGGAGCGTCCATTACCCGAAGAAAACGTCACGGAATCCGCCGATGAGGGAATTCGACTGCGCCTGCGGCCTTTCCAGCTCGTCACGCTCCGATTCACTCGGTAAACCATTGCCGCTACCGGCTTTTCAGGCCGACCTCACATAATCGAACCGGCGGCTGCTCTGATCCAGTGAGCGGAAATTCCCGACCTGCGTTCCCTGGGTCGGGCAGAGGAGGGTCGTGCTCTTGACCATCGAGGTCGCATTCTCCGGCCGCGCCGCGTCTTCACCGCTGTCGGCCATGCGCAGGGTGGCGGTGAATCCGCCCGACGAAATGACGGCGTACAGGCCCTCGCCGTTCCCGAGCCGGGCGCTGCGAAAAGTGAGGCCGCCCGCTCCGTCGAAGCTCAGCACGGTCCCGGGTTCACCCTCGACGGCGAATTCCCCGCGGTAATCCCCCAGGCTCGATCCGCACGCGCCCGCGGCCGCGCTGATCGGCGCGTTCGCGGTCATCGCGGCGGAAACCGCCAGCGTGAGCGCCGCCGCGACGGCGATCCTCGAACCAGGTCCAGCAGCCATTGCGCGTCCCTCCCGGTCGGGTCTTTCCGGCAGTCCACAATAGAAGCGGACGAAACACCCCCGGACACGCCGGTTCGTAACCGAAACGTGGTCTGGCACAGTCCATAACACAATAGTCCGAAAACACGCCGTTTCGACCGATTAGTTTGTCTGTGCCACAGTGGAATTCACCCAACCGTGTACACGATCAGCAGGTCGCGACATTCCGGCGATCCGGCAATACCACGAATTTTGTTGAGCTGGTTGTAGCGTCGTACGACATGACGCAAAAGAAAGCGATCGGCCTGCTCGTCAGTGCGTTCGTTTGTGCGGCCGTATTCACCATGAACCCGTCCGCGGCATGGGGATCCGGCGATGTCGGGACGCCCGGGTCGGCGCCCGGAGCGGTGGCGCCCAACGTCCCGGCCGGCAATGGACCCGCCGCGGTCGCGCCGGAGCGGATCGTCCCCGCCCCGCCGCCCGCCGGTGCCTTCCTCTGCCCGACCCCCTGAATTTCCATCCACCACTACCCCCGAAAAGTCCACCCCGACCAGCTCGTGCCGCGCCCGCCGGAAATTGGGTCCGCGGCACGAGCGATTCGGTTTTGACGGGAATTCAGGCCGCCAGGGCCGACGACAGCCGCCGCAACTCCGCAACCGGCTCGGCGACATCCACCACCAGGCGCGTGAAATCCGCGCCCGCCAGTTCGATCAGCACGCCCTGACCGTCGAAACGGGTATCCCAGAACTCCTTGCGGCCCTTCCCGCGGAAGATACCCGCGGCGATCACGCCCGGGAAGAACGTGCCCGGCGTCCGCAGCCACGGCGGGCGCAGATCCACGGGGGCGGGCGCGACGGCGGTGACCTGGGCCAGGTCGAAGCTCACGTGGTCGCGCAGCGCGAGCAGTTTGTGCGCGCCGGTGACCCGCGCCGTCACAGTGGTTCCGGTGACCTCGAATTCGACCATTCCGCACCTCGCACGCTCGCCCGACACTGTCTGCCATCCACAGTGCCGGGCGAATCTGGTCGTAGCCTGAGGGTTTCCTGACGCTTCTCTCAGGCTTGCGCGAGCCGCCGCGGTCAGGCCGCCGACAGCCCGAGCGGGTCCGCTGTCAGTCGGTCGGCAGGGTGATGTTCTCCACGGCGGCCTTGGCGGCCACCTCGGCGGGGAAGATATTGCGGAACAGGTACAGGTCGCGGCCGAGCTTCCAGCCGGGCGCGAGCGCCACCGCGTACCGCTCGAAGTAGCCGAGCTGCTTGCCCATCAGCACCAGCTGCTGCGGGCCGGACGCGCCGCGGCGCTTGCCGAACTCCAGCAGGCGCGCCGAGACCAGGCCCAGATCCAGCTTGTCCAGGCTGCCCGAGAGCACCGGGCCCAGCGCTGTCGCGAGCTGCCGGCCGATGGTGGCGTCGTCGCCGCTGTCGTCGGCGACCAGGTCCAGGGCGCGCAGCGCGCGAGCCACGGGCCGGAAGTCATTGTCGATGGAGCTGGCGTAGAACAGCGCGCGCACGAACTCGCGCCATTCGACCTCCATCCGGCCCACGATGCCGAAGTCGAGCATGGCCACCCGGCCGTCGTCGAGCAGCCACAGATTGCCCGCGTGCACGTCGCCGTGGAAGACCCCGTGCACCGCAACCGATTCCATCCACGCCTTCACCAGGCGGCGGATCAGCAGTTCGGGCTCAGGGTGGGCCTCGCGGATGTCGTCGAAGCGGTCCAACGGCATGCCGCGCATGCGCTCCATGCACAGCACCCGGGGCGCGCAGAAGTCCCAATACACCTCGGGCACGGCCACCTTGGTGTTGTCGCCGAAGGCCGACAGCTGCTCGCGGGCGCGAGCCTGGTTCTCGGCCTCGATCAGGAAGTTCAGTTCCGCGACCGTGGCCTCGTACAGATCCCGCACCACCGCTTGGGTATTGGCGACGCGGGCGTTCTCCGACCGCTTCTCCAGGGTGCGCGCCAGCCGCATGGCCGCGCGCAGGTCCACGATCATGCGCCGGGCGATCTCGGGCCGCTGCACCTTCACCACCGCGGGACGGCCGTCGGGCAGCACGCACGCGTGCACCTGGGCGATGGAGGCGGCCGAGAGCGGTTCGTCGTCGAACTCGAGGAACAGCTCCGAGATCGGCTTGCCCAGATCGGCCTCGATGATGGCGCGCGCGTCCGCGGCCGCGAAGGGCGGGACGTCGTCGAGGCAGCGCAGGCAGGCGTCGGCCAGCTCGCGCGGGAAGGCGCCGGGCGAGGACGCGATGAGCTGGCCCAGCTTCACGAACATCGGGCCGAGCGTCTCGAAACCGTTCACCACGCCCTCGGCCGCGGCGCGCTTGCGCTTGGCCGGGCGCAGGCCCCCGCGCAGCACGCTCGACACCACCGAGCCGCCCAGCACCGCGCCGACGACCGCGGTCCGCCGCCACTCCGAGAATCCGAAGGTGTCCAGGTCGGGCCGGATCACCTCGGGCGTTCCCGATCGCACAGTCATAGGTGAGCTCACGGGCGGCAGTGTATCGCTGACGGCGGCGGACTTCGCGCCACGGGCGGGGCCCGGCGCGGGATGAGACCGAAGCTCGACCGGCGCGAGACCGGGCACATAGCCCGGCGTTCACTGGTTAGGAAGGGGACGCGCACGGTATCGTGGGCGGTCGAGTCGCGATCCGGCTCGACGCGGGCCCCGATCGAGCCCGGCCATTGACGGTGAAAGGCAAGACCTACGTAATGACGGGTACAGCGGAAAAGCTGGCGGAACTGCGCAAGCTTCTGGAGATCGCCGAGGAACCGACCGGTGAGAAGGGTATCCAGAAACGACTTGCCAAAGGCGTCGCCAGCGCCCGAGAACGGGTGAACATACTGCTGGACCCGGGCAGCTTCGTCGAAATGGGCTCGCTCATGCGCTCGCCCGGCCAGCCGCACGCGCTCTACGGCGACGGCGTGGTCACCGGTCGCGGCCTGATCGACGGCCGCCCGGTCGTGGTCATCTCCCACGACTCGATGGTGCAGGGCGGTTCGGTCGGCGAGACCTTCGGCCGCCGCGTCCGCCTGGTCATGGAGTTCGCGTACAAGAACGCCTGCCCGGTCGTGGTGATCAACGACTCCGGCGGCGCCCGCATCCAGGAGGGCGTGACCGCTCTGGCCTGGTACGCCACCATGTGCCGCCTGCAGGAGGACCTGTCGGGCTTCGTGCCGATGGTCGCCGTCATGTTCGGCAAGTGCGCGGCCGGCTCGGTGTACGGCCCGGTCAATATGGACGTGCTGGTCGCCACCGACGACTCGTACATGTTCGTCACCGGCCCCGAGGTCATCAAGGGCATCACCGGCGAGGACATCAGCGCGGAGGAGCTGGGCGGCGCGGCCGTGCAGGCCCGCAACGGCCTGCTGCACCACGTGGCCCGCACCGAGGTCGACGCGCTCAACTGGGCCCGCGAGTACCTCAGCTACCTGCCCAGCAGCTGCATCGAGGAGCCGCCGGTCATCAACCCGGGCCTGGAGCCGGAGATCACCGACTCCGATCGCGAACTGGACCGGATCATCCCGGACTCCGATCGCCAGGGCTACGACATGCACGAGGTGCTGCTGCGCATCTTCGACGACGGCGCCTTCCTCGAGGTCGGCGAGGCGGCCGCGCAGAACCTGATCACCGGATTCGCCCGCGTGGACGGCCGCCCGGTCGGCGTCATCGCCAACCAGCCCATGGTGCTGGGCGGCGCGCTCGACGCGGCCTGCTCGGACAAGGGCGCGTACTTCATCCGCCTGTGCGACGCGTTCAACATTCCGCTCGTCTACGTCGTCGACACCCCGGGCGTGCTGCCCGGTGTCGAGGAGGAGCGCAACGGCGTCATCAAGCGCGGTGGCCGCATGTTCCGCGCGCTGATCGAGGCGACGGTCCCGATCGTCACCATCGTGACCCGCAAGGCGTACGGCGGCGGTTACGCGGTCATGGGCTGCAAGCAGCTCGGCGTGGACGTCAACCTGGCGTGGCCGACCGCCCGCATCGCGGTCATCGGCGCCGACGGCATGGTGACCGTCACCGGCAAGAAGACCCTCGCGGCCACCCCGCCCGAGCAGCGCGAGACCGTCCGCCGGCAGATGGTCGACTTCTACAACGCGCTCATCGACAACCCGTGGGTGGCGGCCGAGCGCGGCTACATCGACGCGGTCATCGAGCCCTCGGCCACCCGCCTCGAGATCCGCAAGGCCCTGCGTCTGCTGCGTGACAAGAACGCGGTCCGCAAGCCCAACCCGCGCAAGCACAACCTCTTCCCGATGTAGAAAGCGCTGCCCGCGTTCAACACTCGTTGGGCGCGGGTATGCCTTGCAATCGCTGGTCGAGCCAGGTGAGGGATTCGGGGTAGCCGGTGGCGGCGGCAATGAAGTGTTCGCCGAGGACGCTGCGGTAGACGGCGGGCACGCCCAGGTCGCATTGCTCGCGGTAGAGGTTCTTCGCGCCTTCGGCGGGGACCCAGAATTCCTGTTCGCCGTTGAAGATGAACAGCGGCACGGGCGACTTCTTGCCGTCCATGCGGGTGACGGCGTAGATCTCGTGCGCCAGATCGCTGTCGAGCGGATCGGGGATATTGGCGGCGACGTCGATGGGCAGCTGCAGCACGCCCGGGAGCGCGAACACCTCGCTGCACTGACTGTTGATCAGCGGCGAAGTCGCCACCCACTGCGCCAGGTGGTTCATCCGGGCCAGGATCTCGGGCCGCTCCCGGCCGATGCCGAACACCGCGCCCAGGAACACCCCCGAGGCGAGGTTGGCGTTCATCGAGCGCGCCAGGATGCTGAAGTCCGCGGGCACCCCGCCCAGCGCCGCGCCGACCACCACCTCCGACAGTTCGGGGGCGTACTCGGCCATCACCTTCACCGCGCCGTTGGTGGCGATGGCCCCGCCGGAGTACCCGATCATCCCGAACTTGCTCTCGCCCAACTCATCCGGCAGGTAGCCGCGGGTCGCGCGGATGGCGTCGAGGATGGCGTGCCCGGCCACGGTCGGCTCGGCGTAGGCCATGCGCGGGCCCTCGTGGTCGGTGATGAGCACGGCGTAGCCGCGCAGCAGCGCCAGCTGGGTGGTGGGGAGGACGTAGCCGGTCAAGTTGGCGGCCCGGGTGAACCCGTGCGCGAGCGTGTATCCCGGGTTGCAGTCGCGGCCCAGCGCGTCGATGGGCAGATTGTTGACCACCACCGGCCGCTGTCCCGGCCCGGTCCACTGCCCGATCGGCAGCACCAGACTGGCGATCCCGTAGGACGGCTCGTTGTGAGAGTCGTTGGTGCGGTACTTGAACTGGAGCACCTGCCGCACCGGCACGATCAGAGTCGGTGCGGCCGTAGCGGTTACGTCGCGCACCGCGACCATGCCCCCCGGATCCAGGGTGTCGAGCCCGGCGGGCCAGTCGTCGATGAACGGATCGCCGATCGGCGCGGGCATGGTGGCGGCCCGCAGCGCCGCCAGATCCGGTGCCAGCTCCGGTGTGTCGACCAACGGGGACTCGGCGGGGGCCGGGGCGAGGGCGGGCGCCGGGAGCAGCTGGTCGATCCAGTGCTGGATATCGGGCAGGGAGAGGCCGGGCGGGTTCGGCGCGGCTCCGGGCTCGGGTGGCTGCGCGAAACCCGGTGCGGCGCAGTACGTGAGGATCACGCAGCAGCCGATCGTCAAGGCACCGGCCAGTCTTCGCAAGCGACTCAGCACAACTCCCCCACGAATCGGTCGGTCGGTGGTCCGCGAAGCCTACGGGGACACACGACTGCGACACTCGGGAGTGGTCTGTTCGACGCCAGTTCGAGACCGGTCCGTGCCCTGACCGGACCGCGTGTCACGCCCATCCCGTCATCGATTCGCGATCTCGCGGACCGATTGCCGAGAGCGCCGGCGGATTACAGCCGCTTGCGCATCACCATGTCGAGCTGGGCGTTGCTGATCTGGCGGCCCGCGTTGGACACCGAGGTCACCATGCAGCTGCCGAAGGACCCGATCCGGTCGAACAGCGTGGCCACACCCACCGCCAGGCCGTGCTCGCTGAAGTGGCTGTCGGCCTCCACGCCGATCTCGGTGCCCTCGGGCTGCCGCGAAAGGCCCAGCGTCATATCGGTATTGATGAACCCGATGCCCTTGTCGCCCCAGTTGGTCATCATGCTGGTCGCCTCGGCCACCACCGCGACCCGTACGAACGGGCTCAGCTCCTCACCGGTCACCACGCGGATCGGGTTCTGCCAGGTGCGCTTGCGGTCGGCGTTCTCGTGGTCGGTGGGCACCGAGTTCCACACCGGCGAGCCCTCACCGCTGTTGAACAGCGGCGTCTGCGGCAGCGCCGAGGGCGGGGCGATCTCGAGCGAGGGCGGCTGCGGTTCCCGCTCCCGCCGCCACAGCTCCCCTGGCGGCTGTTCGGACGGCTGCAGCAGCACGGCGGTGGCGCGCGCGGCGACGGTGCCGCCCTGCACCACGCTCACGTCGGCGACCCGGATCCGTTTGCCGTCGCGCACCCGCACCACCGGGGTGGTGGTGTGCTCGAAGCGGGCGGCGCTGAACAGGTCCACGGTCAGCCGCACCGGCACGAAACCCTCGGTGGCCTGGGTCCGTTCGAGCTCGCGCGCCAGCAGGCCGGTCAGGGCCGGCCCGACCACCTGCGCCGAGGACCACTGGCTGGCCGCGAACGACGTCGGGAAGAACCCGCCGTCCACCTCGTCGAAATACGCGGGCACATCCACCACGGCACCGGCTCCCGTCCACTCGAATCGATCAATCCACTGTTCCCAGAGCTAACACAGGCGTGAAACCCGTTTCAATCCGGGGCCCGCTGGGTGGGTGATCGAGTCCCCCGCCGAGCGGGTGATCGAGTCCCCCGCTGGGCGGGTGATCGAGTGACGGATTCAGCGGGCCGGGGCACGGGTACGCCATCGACATGGTCCGCGCCATCGACCGGCTGCTCGGCACCCTGACCCTCGCCGTACAGACCCTGCAGGACAACGACATTCCCTGCGCCCTCACCGGGGAGTGCGCGGTGTACGCCCGCGGCGGTCCGGTGACCGAGACGCCTCCGGAGGTCGACGTGCTGCTGCGCCCGTCGGACCTGCCGCGCGGGGTGCTGCTGCTGTCCGCCGCGGGCCTGCGGCCGCCACGGGGGACCGAGTCCGAGCGGGCCACGCTCTACGACGGCGGGGTGCGGCTGGATCTGGTGTTCGGCACCGATCGCCGCCCCGTCACCGACGCGCTGCTGGCACGCGCCGAGCGGCTGCCCATCGGGCCGATCGCGGCGCCCGTGGTGACGGTGGCCGACTTCCTGGTGGACGAACTGACCGTGGCCGATCCGCAGCGGCTGGATTTCACCCGGCTGCTGCACATCGCACGGGAATTGCGCGCACAGGTCGACTGGGAGCTCGTCAGGACCGGAACCGCGGCCGCACCCTACGCACGCGCGTTTCTCGGCCTGCTGGACGATCTGGGCATCACTGACGGCCACGACGGTGCGCGGGCGGGCCCGTTGTGATCCACCGCGCGGCCGGGGTGATTGTGTACAGGGGGCGACACCGCGTGATTCGGCCGACCCTGGTCGGGTATCCGCTTGTTATCGGTTCTGCATTACCTCCGGAGAAAGGACAGTGATGTTGCCTGTCACTCCGTACGCCTACCCCGTCGCCCACATTCCGCCGGACGGCGCCCACATTCCGCGCGGCGGCACCCCCAATCGGCCGGGCGGCGCCGGCCGGCCGCCGGACGAGACCGCCAATCGGCCGACGGCCATCCAGAATCTGCCGGGCCCGATTCTGACCGCCGCCGGAATCGTGTCGATCGCATTGACTTTGACCACCGCCGGGTACGGTGAGCTCGCCTGGAGCGCGCTGTGCGGGCTCACCGGGGTGCTCTGCCTGCGTTTCGGAATCGGCCTGATGGTCCTCGAACAAGATCGGATCAAAGCTGCGAAGGTCCAGGACAGGGCACATCACGGCGATATTTGATCTTCAGCGAATTCCTGGATAAAGCGGAACAGTCGTTTCCCTCCAGAACTTTCGATCGGAAGTACTGGGAAAGCCCTGTTCGGGGCGCATTACAACCTTTCGCCAACCATCGTTTCGCAAACTCATAGCATCCCGAAAAGCACTCTGACACTGCGAATTCGATGTTGCAGATGTACTTGCATCTGCGCAACGCACGGTCATAGACTCGTCGTTGCAAGGCACCAATAGGGGACAACCAGAGAGCCGAGCGGTGAATCACCGGCGATTCTTCGCCCACGGTCAGCCGTCGGCCTGGCGTCAGGGGCGTTCGAATGAACCAGCCAATCAACCTCAGCCGACTCGGGTTTGCCGACAGAAGTCAGCCGGAGCAAACCTATTCACGTGAGACGGCAACCGCTTTCGTCATCCGCCAGGTCGAATCCACCGGAGCGGCCACTCGGTATGATTTTGACATCGAGCGGATCGTCACCACGGCACACGCCATGGTGAACGACTGGGATCTGCACCATATGCAGCCGGAGGCGTTCTGGCGGATCGCTTCCAGCTTCATCAGGCAGTAACCGAATCCGGCCGTGTCGCAGACCCGCCCGGTCCGCGGCACGCTGATAGGGGCCCCGTGAGGGGCCCCTTATCCGTCTGCGGGGTATCCGCAGGGCAGCAGGCGCGGGTCCTCACGGCCCCGCGCGGCGCTCAGTCGAGCTTCTCGGCAATCTTCGCCAGCTCTTTGCGTGAACGCTCCGGCGGCTCCGCCTGCACGCTCAGCTGATCCATCACCTGCCGGTACAGCTCGAGGTCCTCCCGGCGATCCAGATACAGCGCGCTGGTGAGCTGCTCCAGATACACGATGTCGGGCAGTTCGGCCTCGGCGAAGCGGAGCATGGTGAACGAGCTTCCCGCAGCCGCGTGGCCACCCGCCCCGTACGGCAGGAACTGGATGGTGACGTTCGGGCGCTTGGAGATCTCGATGAGGTACTCGATCTGACCGCGCAGGACGCCCGGCCCGCCCACGGGACGGTGCAGGACCGCCTCGTCGAGCACGGCCCAGAAGCTGGGCGCGCCATCGCGGGTGAGTAGCTCCTGCCGACGCCGGCGCAGCGAGACGCGGCGCTCCCCATCCACATCGTGCCCGAGGGCAACGACCGAGCGAGCGTAGTCGGGGGTCTGCAGCAGACCCGGAACCAGCTGTCCCTCGTAGGTGCGAATGGATTTCGCCGCGTGCTCGAGCCCCAGATAGGTTTCGAACCAGGAAGGCAGCAGATCGCTGTAGCGGTGCCACCAGCCCGGTTGATTCGCCTTGCGCACCAGATCCAGGAACTGCTCGCGCTCACCGGGATCGTCAACGCCGTACAGCGTCAACAGATCCCGGATATCGCGCTCCTTGAATCCGGTGCGCCCGAGTTCCAGGCGACTGATCTTGGCGTGGGACCCGCGGATGTGTTCACCCGCGGCCTCCCGCGTGATTTTGTTGAACTCCCGCAGCTTTCGTAGCTGGCTGCCCACCGCGATTCGCAGTGCGGTCGGGCCGCGTTCGGCGACAGCGGAATCCGCCTGCAGGTGGGCAAGGGGTTCTGCGATCATGAGGTCCACTCCGATGCTCGGGTTTGCCGGCAGTGGACTCACAACGGCTAGTCGCGAACCACCGCGCCGATTGCCAATGCTACCGCTCAGCGCGCGAGGTCGTCGAACTCTCCACTCTTCGCGCCTTGCAGGAAGGCATCGATCTCCGGGCGCGTGTACACGATCAGCGAGCCTTCGGGGTCGCGCGAGTTGCGCACCGCGACCTGCCCGTCGGCGAGCGGGGCGAGTTCCACGCAGTTTCCACTGGGATTGCTGAAGGTGCTCTTGCGCCACAAGAGATTCGAGCGATCGATCGAGGTTGCCGAGATGTCCGTCATTTCAGACTCCTTGCCAGTACCGCCCGCAGACGGTGGTCCCAGTACTTGCAATTGTTCGATCAGATGTACTTACAGTTGCAACCGCAAGCACGACGATAGCACGCAGGTAGCCCATGATCGATGGCCTCGAGGCGGCACATCCTTTGCAACGCAACAGATTTGATCTTGGAAACCCATGTCCAAGAGCGAAGTTGCGAAGAGGGGCAGGAGAATTCGGGTCAGTTCGTCCCGTTCGCCCGATTGCTCCGGGACCCTTTGCCCGAAAGGTCACGTGACGCCGGAATCTCTCCTCGACACCCGTGACGAGCGTGCAGATGTGCTTGCATCTGCATGATCCGAACTTCTAAACTCGGTGCACCAATCCCCCACTCGGCCAGAGGCATCCCATGACGCAGATGCTCGTCCGTCCCACCGATACCGCCGCCCGCGGCGACCAATCCGGTGACTGCGAGGCGGAACCACGCACCCTCACCTACCGCCAGGCCCGCGCCCTGCTCCGCGCGCACGACCAGCACTTCGCCTGCCGGCAGTATCTGGCGGCCATAGCGTACCTGTCCGCCGACAACGACGTGGACTGACCGTACCGGGCGCGCGCACTATTGCGTTCGCGTCGATGCCCGATGACGAACAAGAGCGCGACTTTCCTTGCGTGACAGTGGGTCCGGCGAGTACCCCGGAGGGTGAATTGCCCCCACGTGGAAGAGCGCCGAGATGTTTCTTATTGCCGCCCACGAGCTGCTGACCCAGATTCAGCACGCGCAGATCGTCGATCCCACCCCCGAGACCCCGCCCGCGGCCGACAAGCTGATGCGGCTGGTCCGGTATTTCACCTGGTTCGTGCTGCTTTCCGGAGTCCTCGCCATCACCTACGCGGGCGGTCGCTTCGCGTGGGAAAAGTGGAGCGGCAGCGGTTTACAGTCGCCCAAACAGGTGGCCGGGGCGCTCGTCGGCGGCATTGTGGCGACGAGCGCGGGCACCATCATGAACGCGGTAATCGGTCAATAGCTCCCAATTCGGGCGCTGGAAATCGCCGAAAATTCTGCCAAGAGGGGTTGTCTGGGACGAGACCGACCCGTCGGCTGGAACTCACGCGGTCGCGGCCACCACACCGGCGGCGCCGGAGCCGGCCGCACCGACCAGTTCCTCGAAGCGCACCACCACTTTCCGGTGGTACATGCCGAACAGATCCTCGAACAGCGCGAGCTGCGCCTGACTCGGACCGGCGTCGGATTCCCACACCGCCACCAGCGCCCGCCACACCAGCACGTGCAGATCCGGGGAGACCGCGAAGTACGCCTCGACCGCCGCCGGCACCTCGAGCACCATCTCGCCGATCGAGTTGAGCACCGCGCGCTGTACCGAGAGCCCGAGTGCGGTGAGCATCCGGCGCAGCAGCCCGAGTTCGATGCTCAGCATCCGATACGGGTCCGGGTCCGCGCCGCGCGCAAGGGTTTCCAGCTCATCGATCGCGGCCTTGAGTTCGGCCGGATCGAGCGGGCGCTCGCTGCCGGTGTAGGCGAGCAGCGCCTCGAGTGCGATCCCGCGTTCCTCGTCGACGATATTGCCGAACATCTCCGCGGCGATCTCCGGTTCCGGCATGGACAGCCGGAACAGCCGCCCGTACACGTCCACGCCGCCCTCGGCGCGCACATCGCGGATCACGAATCCCTTGCCGCGGTGGGCGTCCACGAAGCCGTAGGATTCCAGCCGGCCCAGAATCAATTGCGCTGTCGCACGATTGAGGTCGAACTCCTCGGCGACCTGGCGGACGGACGGCATCAGACCACCGGGCTCGTACTCCCCGGATGCCACGCGGCGCGCCAATTCGTCGGCAACGTCGGCGACGACCGTCCGGTCTCCCATCGTGTCACCTCTCCAAAACCCTCGATTACGTCCCAGACAGTCTAGGTGGTTGTTCGATCAACCGCACAAGTCTTCGAATCCGCAGGCAGCGGGGCCGGGCAGTCCGGTATCTTTACGAATTCTCTACGGCATGGGGCTCCGATTATCCCGGTTTTCAGACCTAGGCTGCGGAGCGTGGTTTCACCGATCGACGTAGCCAAACGACTCGTGCTCGGACGGCCGTTTCGCAGTGATCGGCTCGGCGAGACCCTGCTGCCCAAGCGGCTCGCGCTGCCGATCTTCGCCAGCGACCCGCTGTCCTCGGTCGCCTACGCCACCCAGGAGATCCTGCTCATCCTGACCCTGGGCGGGCTGGCCTACCTGCACTTGACACCGGTGGTCGCGGCGGGCGTGGTGGTGCTGCTGGCCGTCGTGGCGCTGTCGTATCGGCAGGTGGTGCAGGCATATCCTTCCGGTGGCGGCTCCTATGAGGTGGTGGCCGAGAACCTCGGCGCGCTGCCCGGCCTGGTGGTGGCGGCCGCGCTGCTGGTCGACTACGTGATGACCGTGGCGGTGTCGGTGTCGGCCGGCGTGGACAACATCATCTCGGCGGTGCCCGACCTGAACGCCTACCGGGTGATCATCGACCTGGGGTTCATCGTCTTCCTGACCGCCATGAACCTGCGCGGTGTGCGAGAGTCCGGCCGCGCCTTCGCGATTCCCACCTACGGGTTCGTCCTCGGGGTGTTCGCGCTCATCGTGGTCGGGCTGGGGCAGACCCTGCTCGGGCACACCCCGGTCGCCGAGAGCGCCCACTACGAGATCCACGCCGAGCAGGTGGGCCTGTCCACCGCCGGGGTCGCCTTCCTGCTGCTGCGGGCCTTCTCCTCCGGCTGCACCGCGCTCACCGGCGCGGAGGCCATCTCCAATGGAGTGCCCGCCTTCCGCAAGCCCAAGGCGCTCAATGCCGCGCGCACCATGACCGCCATGGGCGTCATCGCCATAGCCATGTTCTCCGGGGTGACCGCGCTGGCCATGATCACCAAGACCCGGGTCACCGAGAACACCTGCGACATCATCGGATTCGCCGGGGACTGTCACAACGACGCGCAGAAGACCGTCATCGCGCAGATCTCGGCGGCCGTGTTCGGCGGCCACTCGCTCGCCTTCTACTACCTGATGGTCACCACGGCGCTGATCCTGATCCTCGCCGCCAACACCGCCTACAACGGCTTCCCGCTGCTGAATTCGATTCTCGCGCAACACCGCTACATGCCGCGCCAGCTGCACACCCGCGGCGACCGGCTGGCCTTCTCCAACGGCATCATCCTGCTGGCGGTGGCGGCGGGGACGCTCATCTACGCCTTCGACGGGTCCACCACCCGGCTCATCCAGCTCTACATCATGGGCGTGTTCACCTCGTTCACGCTGTGCCAGACCGGCATGGTGCGGCACTGGAACCGGGAGCTGCGGACCGCGCAGAGCTCGGGCGAGCGGCTGCGAATCCACCGGGCGCGCTTCATCAATGCCTTCGGCGCCTGCTTCACCGGTGTGGTGCTGCTGGTCGTGATGATCACCAAGTTCACCCACGGCGCGTATCTGGTGGTCATCGCCATGCCGATCCTGGTGGCCATCATGTGGCTGATCCACCGGCACTACACGTCGGTGCGGGGCGAACTGGCCATCGATCCGGCCGAGCTGGAGATGCTGCCGGGGCGGGTGCACGCGCTGGTGCTGGTGTCGGGCTGGCACAAGGCGACCCAGCGGGCGGTGCAGTTCGCGCGCGCCACCCGGCCGGACACGCTGATGGCGGTGACGGTCAATGTGGACGACAGCGATACCCGCGACCTGGCCCGGGATTGGGAGAGCTTCGGGGTCGGCATCCCGCTCAAGGTCATCGAATCGCCGTACCGGGAGATCACCCGGCCGGTGCTCGACGAGATCAAGCGGCAGCGCAAATCCCGCCCCCGAGACGTGGTGAGCGTGTTCATCCCCGAGTACGTGGTGGGCCGCTGGTGGGAGAACCTGCTGCACAACCAGAGTTCACTGCGGCTCAAGGCACGGCTGCTGTTCGAGCCGGGGGTGATGGTGACGAGCGTGCCCTGGCAGCTGCATTCGTCGCGCTTCCGCGCCACCCCGCGCGAGGAGCACACACCGGGTGAGATCCGGCGCGGCATCACAAGGTCGGGCGACCGGGCCTGATCGTCCGGCGCCACCGGCCCCCTGTGTGCGGCGCCCCTATCCGCCGTCGGTGTCGCGAGCGCCCTCGAGGTTGCCGGCCCACCGCTCCGACCACTCCCACACGCCTTCCAGCGCGCGGCCCAACTCCGTACCGGCGGTGGTCAACTCGTAGGACTTGTCGGGGCGCTTGAGCACGACCCCGGCGTCGGCGAGCCGCTGCAGGCGCACCGACAGCATGCTCGACGAGCAATTGCCCATGCGGCGGCGCAGTTCCAGAAAGCCCAGTGCGCCCGGCTCCAGTTCCCAGATCACGCGCAGGATCCAGCGCTGGCCGAGCAGGTCCATGGCGGCCAGGAGCGGGGCGGCCGAGTCGTCGGCGCGGCTGTTGGCGGGCGGTGGCTGACTTGCGCTTCTCATTTCGAAGTACCAATGTAGTGCTTCTGAATTAGAAGCACTCTGGTGGATGGAGGTCGCGCATGACTACGACGACAGGGACCGGACGGCGCATCGTGCTGGTCACCGGGTCCTCCCGCGGGATCGGCGCGGAGACCGCGCGGGTGCTGGCGGGCCGGGGCGACCACGTGGTCGTGAACTACCGGGAGAAGCGCAAGCGCGCCGAGACGCTGGCCGCCGAGATCGCCGCCGCGGGTGGCAGCGCCTCGGTGGCGGGCGCGGATATCGCGGATCCCGAGAGCGCGCGGGCGCTCGTCGAGGGCGTGGTCGCGGAGTTCGGCCGCCTGGATGTGCTGGTGCTCAACGCCTCCGGCGGCCTGGAGCGCGATGCCGCGCCCGACTACGCCATGCTGCTCAACCGCGACGCCCAGACCGGGCTGGCCGCGCTCGCGCTGCCGCATCTGCCCGCGGGCGGCCGGATCGTGTTCGTCACCAGCCACCAGGCCCACTTCTCCCCCACCCGCCAGGCCCCGCCCGGCTACGAGCAGATCGCCGCGAGCAAGCGGGCCGGTGAGGACGCGCTGCGTGCCATGGCCGGCGAATTCGCCGACCGCGGAATCGGTTTCACCGTGGTGTCCGGCGACATGATCGACGGCACCATCATCGTGCGCCTGCTCGAACGCCGCGACCCCGACGCGGTCACCGAACGCCGCGACCAGGGCGATCTGCCGACGGTCGAGGAATTCGCCACCGCGGTCGCCGACGCCACCACCCTCGACGCGCCACTGGGCCACACGGTCTACGTCGGCGGCCGGGACTTCCTGTCGACCGCACCCGCCGCCTCCCACGGCTGACCCGCGCGCAGCGGCCACGGCCACAATCGCGGCGCACCATCGATACTCCGGGTGGCCGCGTGCCGCGCCCACCTCAACGGCCCGCCGGTCGCACGATGGTGCGAGTCCGGGAGGCATGCGTCCCGACAGCCTGCGCCTGTTCGCCCAACGCCCCGCCATCCACGACGAACACATCCTCACCGCCATCATCGACGCCACCGCCACCCACGACCTCGCCCGGGGCCGGAAACGCGCGCGGGGCACGGGGGTTTGCCGGGACGCGGGCCCGTCCAGGCGCGAGCCGGGTCGGGGGTGGGCAGGGTCAGCTCAGCGGGCGTCAGCGGCCAGGCCGAGTCCGAGCGCGACGAGGATCGCGGCCAGGGTGCGTTCGATGCGGTGGCGAATGCCGGTGCGGCGCAGCCAGGTTCCGGCGCGGTCGGCGGCCAGGACGACGCCGACGCACCACGAGGTGTCGATGACCAGTTGGATGGCGGCCAGGATGAACACCGTCGGCAGCACCGGGCCGCTGCCGGGCAGGAACTGCGGCAGGATCGTCAGGCCGAAGACCGCGGCCTTGGGGTTGGCCGCGATGGAGATCAGCGAGGCGCGGAAGGCGGCCGCGGGCGTGCGGCCGCCCGGGAGCGCCGCGGTCAATGCCGCGCCGAAGGCGTCGTCGGCGCGGGCCCCGCGGTCGCCGCGGGTGCCGCGCCAGGCCTGGATGCCCAGCCAGATCAGCACGAGCGCGCCGATCAGATGGATGCCCATGTTCAGGACCTGGTTGGCCACCAGCAGTGCCGACAGTCCCGCGCCGCCGGCGACCGTCCACCCGAAGATGCCGATCTCGTTGCCCACCACGGCCGCCAGCCCCGCGGCGCGGCCGTCGCGCACCGACCGCTGCAGGAACAGCGCGGTGGCCGGTCCGGGCAGCGCGGCCAGGATGAGCGAGGCGAGGGCGAAGGCGGGCAGCACCTGAATCCAGTGGGGCATGCCTCGATGCTGACATACCACCCCATGGCGTCGGCCAGCGGTTTTCGCCAGTCGGTCCGGAATCCGTGGTAGCGAAATCGACTGGTCGGGCGTGCCGGGCTGCGGTCGCGGGGACGATCATGGTGGTATCCAGCGCGGAACGGGTAACGCCGGGGTGAGGAGGTGCGGCGATGGTCAACGATGTGGAGAAGCGGTGGAACGATCCGGAGATGCTGCGGCACGCGACCCGCTACGTGGTGAGCGTGCTGGGGATCGCCGTGACGGGCGGCGTGATCGTGCTGGTGTGGGCCTCGGCCCGGGATCGGTGCCTGAACGCGGGGTCGGTGCTGTGCGACGGCACCTCGAAGGTGGTCGTGGGCCTGGTGCCGGGCGGGGTTCTGCTCGCCGGCGGCATTCTCGCGCTGGTGCTCGCGTACCGGGCGTGGCGGGCCGGGCGGGCGTGGCCGATCTGGCAGGGCGTGGGCTGGTTCCTGTTCACGCTGATGGTCGTCTATCTGGGCATCGTCGGCTCCCAGGGCTGACCGATCAGACCGGGCAGCGCGCGGTGTCGGCGGTGCTGTCGTGGTGGTCGAACGGGGTGCCGTGGATTCCGGCACGGGCGGCGAGGTAGCGCGCGACTCTGGTGTTGCGGTCCCACATGGGGTCGATGTGGCGGGCGCGGCGGATCATGCGGGCGCGGGCGCCCGGCAGCCGGTCGTCGAGGGCACGAAGTCGAACCTGCGTGGTGGCGGCGAAGGCGGTGAGCTGCGAGAACGGTTGCAGCGGGACCGAATTCAACGGTGTGTCCGCGAGCAGGGCCCGGACCAGGGGCGCGCCGCTGTAGTAGGCCAGAGCACCCAGCAGCGGTGCGGTGGCGGCGATTTGGAGGCGACCGGTCGGTGTGGCGGTGGTGAAGCGCCGGGTCGCGGCACCGGCCATTTCGGCGGTCCATTGCGGAGCCACGCCCGCGGTGGCGACCATGAAGTCGGCCTGTTCCATCCCTTCGGCCGCCGTGCGCGGGATGAGTTCGTCGGCCACGCCGAAGACATGCGCGATATAGGCCCAGTAATGCATGACCGCGTCGAGCTGCCGGGTGGTGCTGCGCCGCCCGTGCGCATGGTCGAAGCAGATCGGTGACAGGCCGAAGGTGACGGCCGCGCCCATGGTGGTGGCGTTGGAGATGGGATTGCCGTGTTCGGCGAAATGCTCATCGCCCCAGGCTCGCCGGAGCATGGCTCGCACCTGGGCGTGCATGAGCCGGACCCGCACGGTGTCGTGGAAGATCGGGTTGCGACGATCCAGGGCTCCGGGTGCGGTGACGCTGCGAAACCAGACCGAGGATTCCAGGCCCCGCCGGTACGGGTCCCGGACGAACCGTCCCGTCCGACCGACGGCAGAGGCGACTTCCGCGCCGACGAAGGTTCCCATGAAGTCCTGGACGCCCATGGCCATCTTGCCCGCGAGCGACACGTTGATCCACAGCCGGCGGCCGTATTCCCACAGATCGGGGTCGTACCAGCCGGGCGGATCGTCCAACAGCGCGAACAGATTCACGAGTTCCGGCAGCGGGTCGTCGAGGCTGTCGATCCCATGTGTGAGGGCCTGGTTCAGCATGCGGCGACCGCCCGCGGATCCGAGGCGGCCGAACGCGGCGACGAGCGCGTCCATCGGTTCGTCGCCCTGCCACAGGTGATCGGCCATGAGCCGGGTGCGTGGCGTCTCGACGGGTTCGCGGCGCACGTCGATCCACGCGCCCAGCATGGCTTTCCGCGGTTCGAACCACAGGTCCGACGGCACGGCCCGCGGCGGCGCCGGGCGCAGCGGCATCCCCGGCCGGTAGGGGTAGTCGTACGGGTGTGCCATGGCGTCACAACCCTGTCAGCTGACGGAATCTGGTGATCGGGTCCGAGCCGCGATCGGCGTGGACCGGGCAGTAGTGCTTGCCCTCGGCGCGGTGTCCGGCGGCGGGCCACAGCGTTTCGGGTGCTTCGGGAGGTGCCAGCGAGGCCGGGCGTCTCCCGGCGGCTCGGCGGCGGGCGGCGTGGATGCGAGGGAAGCAGTACTTGACCCCGTCGGGTGTCACCCGGTTCATGGCCGACAGCGTCCGGCAGAGCCGGTCGAACCGCCGCTGGTCGCGGTCGGTCCAGGTGAAGCCCATGGTGCGGCGGATCTCCGGATCGCACAGCCCGATCGTCACGAACCGATAGAAGTGCCCGCCCGCGGGCCGGACGAGGCGTTCCCACACTGGCTTCGGCAGCCGCCCCACCAGCGGGAACGGCGGTACGGGCACGGTGTCGACGAGGTGGAAGACATCGCGAGCGGCCTTGGTCGGTTCCAGGGTGTCGCGGCACAAGTCGGCCCAATAGCGTTGGAAGTCGGGCCAGCTCGTCGGCACCACCCGCATGCTCATGCCGTACAGCTCGTACCAGCGATAGTGCTCGCGCCAGAGTTGCTCCCGCTCGGCCCCGCTCAGCCCGCCCATGAAAAGGTCGGCGGCCCGCAGGTTCTGGACGAAGAACACCGCGTGCGCCCAATAGAAGGTGCCCGGGTCCAGCGCGTGGTACCGGCGGCCCTGTCCGTCGACGCCTTTGATGTCACGGTGATAGCCGACGATCTCCCGCGCGGTCCGCTCGGCGCGCTCGCCGTCGAACACCACCCCGTAGATCGGGTACAACGACCGCAGAATCCGTTGATAGAACTCGTCGTGGATCTCCGAATGGAATTCGACCCCCGCCCCGAGTCCCGGGTGCATGTTCTGCACCATCCCGACGAACAGCGCACTGGGCAGGAAGTACAGCGACCCGAAGGTCTTCCAGGTCAGCGAGTCCGGTCCGAGCGGCCCCGCGGGCTCGCGGATCTCCCGCGGACCTTGGTCCGGCACCGCGTTCTGTGACACCATGTCCCCACGCTGACACGACTTTTCGCTCGTCTTCAATTCGCATTTCCGGATCTCGCCCGAATCGCCATGACATCGAAACGCCGCACCCCGAAATCCCCGGTGCCGCCGCCGCGCCGGACCCCGCAACAGGATCGTTCGCGCGCCATGGTGGCCCGCATCGTCGACGCGGGCCAGCGGGTGCTGATCACCCACGGCTACGACGGCGCGTCGACCAATCGCATTGCGGCGGCGGCGGATATCAGTCCGGGCTCGCTGTATCAGTACTTCCCGAACAAGGACGCGATCGTGGCCGCGGTCATCGAGCGCTACACCGCCGAGGTGGCCGAGCGGGTCCGCGCGCGGGTGCTGTCGAATATCGGCCGTCCACCGGAAGTGTCGGTGCCGGAGACGATCTCGTACCTCATGGATGCCCTCGGCAATGACCGGGAACTGTTGCGGGCCGTGGTGGAGCAGACGCCGCGGCTGTCGGCCGCGGGCCCGGTGGTGGCGTTCGAGCAGCAGATCGGCGAGCTGGCCCGGGTCGCGCTGTCCATGCGGCAGTATCCGATTCCGGCCGAGGTGGATGCCGACGCGGCGGCCTGGATGCTGGTGCGCACGGTCGAGCATCTGACCATCCGCTATCTGCTGGACGGCCCGCCCATCCCGCGCGAGCGCTTTCTCGCCGACATCACCCGGCTGATCCTCAACTACTTCCGCGAGCCCGTGTCGCGAGCCGAACGCGAGTGATGGTTCGCCGCCTCAGCGGCGCATGACCTTCCGCCGGTTCTGGGTGCGGACGGCGGGGAGGGTCAGCAGCAGGTCGACGGCCCTGGCCGCGCTCTGCGCCGCGCTCTCCATCGTGGCCGACCAGTCGGTTCGGGTCCAATCCCCCGCCAGCACCAGCGTGGGCACCGAGGTGGCCTGGTCCGGCCGCAGCCCGTCGGTGCCGACCACCTGCGAGAAGGTGGCCCGCGGCATCGGAACCACCTGCGCGTGCAGCACTTCGGCTTCTTCGGCGGCCGGGTAGTAGCGCCGCAGCAGCGCCATCTGCTCGTCGACCACCTCATGGTGCGGTTTGTGAATCTGCTCGTACGCGCCGCTGGTGGTCAGGCAGTACAGCCAGCCGTTCAGCGTCCCGCGCCCGTGCATGCGCTGCCGGTCGAAGACCTCGTCGATGACGCCGGTCCCGCCGATGAGGGCCTCCATGGCGGCCTTGGTGCCGAGCGGGCGGTCCAGGTACAGGTTGGTGCTGACGATCGGGGTGTAGCCGAGTTTGTCGGCGGCCGAATAGATGCGGTCGTGCTCGGGCAGCTCGTCGAGCAGTCCGCCGATGTAGGAGTTGGGGACCGCGCACACCACCGCGTCAGCGGGTTGCACCTGGCCCCCGGCCAATTCGACGCCGGTGACCGCGCCGTCGGTGATGTGGATGCGGCGCGCCACGGCCCGGTATTTCACGTCCACCCCGTGCCGGTCGAAGACCCGCTGCGCGCCGGAGACCAACAGGGTGTCCAGGTCGGTGGTCGGGTAGCCGATGGTGACCGGCCGCATCCGCTTGACGCCCACGCGGATTCCGGTGGCCAGCACGTCGGCGAACACCTTGGCCGATTCCTGCCGCACCGGTTCGGCGGCGATGCCGAGGGCCAGCCAGTCCCACAGCGCCTCGCGGGCGGTGTCGGGCATGCCGAGGC
Source organism: Nocardia sp. CA-145437 (assembly GCF_050956485.1). Lineage (NCBI taxonomy): Bacteria > Bacillati > Actinomycetota > Actinomycetes > Mycobacteriales > Nocardiaceae > Nocardia > Nocardia sp. CA-145437. Next base: position 4,450,928 of record NZ_CP191204.1, read on the forward strand.
GGCGGAACCACTGGTCGGTGGTGAGGTCGGCCAGATCCCCGGGCTGGCGCAGACTCTGCCAGCCCATCTTGACGGTGGCGGCGGCCGCGCGCACCCGGTCGGCGGCGCTCGCGTCGGGGTGGGCGCCGAGCAGGGCGCGCACGGCGGGGAATCCGGTGGTGCCCATGATCGCGGTGCGCCCGCCGGGCCAGCGCAGCACGCCCTGCTGCGGGAAGCTCACGTACTGCCGGGTGCCGACGCTGGTCAGGTACCGGAACAGATGCTCGTACCCGCTGGCGATCACGTGCTGGCCGTTGTCGGGAATGTCGCGCAGCGGGGCGACTTCCAGCGAGTGCGTGCGCCCGCCGAGCCGTCCGCGGCGTTCCAGGAGCGTGACCTGTTTCCCGGCTTCGGCGAGCCAGACCGCGGAGGCCAGTCCGGCCAGCCCCCCGCCGATGACAACGTAGCGTCGCGGATCGTTCATGTTCACCCCTGGAACTAGCCTGCACCAAGCAAGCTACGCCCGCCGTGCGCTGCGCATGCCCGGATTTCGTTACCTCGCACGGGGAATGAGCCCCGGGGCGAAACGACGCCGCCCGCCCGGCCACCGGTGGGTGGCGGGGGGGCGGCGTCTCGGACCGGTCCGGAGTTAATGGTGGACAGCGTTTTCCGCGGATTTGCGGGACATGAACGGGTAGGCCGCGCACACCAGCAGACCCCACACCGCGCCGACCACGAGCGCGCTGCGGCCGTCCTCGGTGAAGAACAGCAGCACCACGACCAGCGCGAGGAACGCCAGCGCCAGCGCCGTGGTGATCGGGGCTCCCGGCAGCCGGTAGTCACTGCCCGGCAGCACGCCCCGCTGGACGCGGACCCGGTAGATCAGGTGGCAGACCAGGATGATGCCCCAGACGAAGATGATGCCCATGGTGGACACCGAGGTGATGTAGCCGAACGCCTTGTCCGGCGAGAAGTAGTTCACCGCGACACCGATCACCATGACCGCCGCCGAGACCGCGATTCCCGCCGCGGGGACCGACCGGCCGCTCAGGTTCGCCAGCGCGGGCGGCGCTTCCTGACGCTGCGACAGGCTGCGCAGCATGCGCCCGGTCGAGTAGATGCCCGAGTTGCACGACGACAGCGCCGCGGTGAGCAGCACGAAGTTGATGATCCCGGCCGCGCCCGGGATGCCGATCTGCTCGAAGACCTCCACGAACGGGCTGCGGCCCGCGTGGAAGGTGCGCCAGCTCGACACCGACATGATGACCACGAGCGCGCCGACGTAGAACAGGCCGATCCGCAACGGCAGCGAGTTGATGGCCTTGCGCAGGGTCCGCTTGGGGTCGCGCGCCTCACCGGCGGTCACGCCCACCAGCTCCACGCCGACATAGGCGAAGACCACGATCTGCAGGGCCAGCAGCGCCTGCCCGAAACCGTTGGGGAATACGCCGCCGTCGTTCCACAGGTTGGTGACGGTCGGGTTGGTGGCGTGGCCGAAGTGGAAGATCAGCACGCCCAGGCCGAGCACGATCATGGTGACGATGGCGGTCACCTTGATGGTGGAGAACCAGAACTCTCCCTCGCCGAACAGTCGCACCGACACCAGGTTGGCGACGAACATGATGCCCAGCACGACCAGCGCGGTCACCCACTGCGGGATGTCGAACCAGTACTGCACGTATTTGCCGGCCACCGTGATCTCGGCCATACAGGTGGCCACCCAGACCGCCCAGTAGGTCCAGCCGGTGGCGAATCCCGCGAAGCGGCCCAGGAATTCGTGCGCGTACTCGGCGAAACTGCCCGCGACCGGGCGGTAGGTGAGCAGTTCGCCCAGCGCCCGCATGATCACGAAGATGGCCAGACCGGCGGCCAGGTAGCAGAGGATGAGCGCCGGACCGGCCTTCTGGATCGCGCCACCCGCGCCGTAGAACAGGCCGGTGCCGATCGCGCCGCCGATGGCGATCATCTGGATGGTGCGCGGTGAGAGGCCGCGCGAATATCCCTCGTCCGTGGGTGCGGCGCCGGTGTCCGGTAGCTGCCGTTCCGAGGCTGTCAAATGGTGTTCCTTCCGCGTGCCGGCGGCCGGAACCCCCCTGTTCGCACCTGCGAGACACCGGCCGCGTCGAGCGTGCCGACGAATTGCGGCGCTCGATCCAACGGCGTGTCACGCTACCGGAGTGGTCCGCGGCTCACAGTCACCACGGCGCGCGGTGTCGGGTCGGCGCGGTGCGCGGTGTCGGGTCGGCGCGGTGCGCGGTGTCGGGTCGGCGCGGTGCGCGGTGGTCCAGAGTGACGCGTGGTGTCTCGGGTCAGCGCGGCGAGGGGCGCTGGGTCTGGGTCCAGTCGCCCTCGTCGATCAGCTCCAGACCGGTGACGATCTCGGCCTCGATGCGGATGACGTGGTCCATCGGCATATTGATCCACGGGTCCAGCAGCGTCTCGTAGCGCTGCACCTGTTCGGGATCCATGACCACCCGCGCCACCCCGGTGACGATCACGCTCCAGCCCTGCCGGGTGTGCTCGTCGAACGAGTCGGCCTCGTACGCCACCACCTGGCCGTCACCGCGCAGCAGGCTGGCGCCCAGGTGCGCGCGCACCACGACGACATCCTCCTCGACGATGTGGTTGACCGGCCGGATGATCGGAAGTCCCCGGCGCGAGTAGACGATTCGCCCGTATTGCGCGCCCGCCAGTCGTTTCAGTGAATCGGCAGCCGAAAGCTCGCGTAGCTTCCGTGCCCCTACGCCGCCCATCCCTCCGATTGTGGTCGATCGGCACCGATAACGCCAATTGCCTTGCCCCATCGCGAGGTTCGCACGCGGCCTCAGCGCACTGGCGGGACCGAGACCAGGGCGGGCGGTTTGTCGGTGCGCAACCCCTTCCAGCTGGGCATGCGCAGGCGCTCGCCGGAGTATTCGCGATATTCGACGTCGGCGACGAGGATCGGATCCACCCAGTGCCAGCCCGCCCCTGCCGCTTCCGGTGGCGGCGGGTCGAAAGGGGCTGCGGAGACGGTGATCCCGTCGAGTGCGCCGCGCAGGACGCGGCGGGCGGCCTGGGTGAAGCCGGTGCCGACATTGCCGAGGTAGACGAGCCGACCGGTCTCGTCGTGCGCGCCCATGATCAGCGACCCGAACGTGGTCCCGAACGCGCCCGCGCCCGGCGTCCACCCGGCCACCACGACCTCGGTGTTCTGCCGCAACGGCGTCTTGATCCAGGCCGGGGACCGGCGGCCGGGCAGGTACACCGAGTCGGTCCGTTTGGACACCACACCCTCGATCCGATGTTCCCGCGCCACCTCCAGCAACTGTGCCGCATCCACGTCCAGCCAGTGCGGCGGCGCCGACAGCGGTTCGTTCAGCGGCAGCCCGGCCAGCCGCTCACGGCGCTGGAGGTAGGTCTCGCCGGTGACGTCGAGGTCGTCCACACGAAGTACGTCGAAGACGAAGAACCGCACCGGGACCTCGCCGATCAGCTGCTCTCCCGGCCGCACCACGTGCATCCGCCGCTGCAACCGCCCGAACGAGGGCGCTCCATCGCGGTCCGGCGCCACGATCTCGCCGTCCAAGATCAGAGATCCCTTGCCGGGCAACTCTTTCAGCGCAGTGATGATCTCCGGATAGGCCGCGCTGACGTCATTGCCGTTGCGGCTGAGCAGGGTGCATTCCCCGGCCTCGCGGATCGCGATGGTGCGGACTCCGTCCCACTTCATCTCCACCGCCCACCCGGGCCCGCCCGGCGGCGGCCCCCCGGTCGCCAGCATGGGCGACGGGCCGCGGCGGACCGAGGCGGCCACGCGGGCGCTATCCGCGCCGATATCCGGGCGAACGGGACATGCCCGGGAGTTTGCTATCGAGTTGCCTTCCCGCCGCCGTGGCACGCCGGGGACGCCCGGTTCGTTACCCGCCCACTCGGCCACCCTGATTCCGTCACCGCCCCCGCGAGCGCTCACCGGAGAGGGTCGTCACGATGCTGGTGACGGTGGCGACCGGTTTGCCGTCACCGCGGGTGATATCGCACCGGTAGTGCGTGATGGTGCGGCCCGAATGCGTCGGGTATGCGTGTGCGCGAAGGGTGTCGCGCCAGACCGGGCGCAGGAAGACCGCCCGCAGATCGACGCTCGTGAACGATTCGCCGGGACCGACCACCGTGGAGTGCGCGGTGCCGATGGCCGCGTCGGCCAGTTCGGTGAGCAGCCCGCCGTGCACCGTGCCCTGCTGGTTGCCGTGCACCGCGGGATCGGTATCGATCTCGACGACCGCCCGGCCCAGGACGACCGCGGCCAGGCGGATCCCCAGGGTGCGGGAAATCGCTGTCGGATACCGGAACTGGCAGGTCTGGCCCTCCGCCAGGGTTCCGGCCAGCTGGGCGTGCAGGTAGTCCAGGACCGGCAGTTCGGTCGGCGAGATCGTCATGGACGTGACGGTAGGACCGGTCATGTAGGACGATCAAGAAATTGTCCTAGGTACAGTCGGGTGATGCGCACGTATCAGGAGGTCGCGGCCGAACTCGCGGCGCAGATCCGCGCGGGACGCTGGGCCCCGGGGCAACGGCTGCCGACACATCGGGAGCTCGCGGCCGGGCACGGTATCGCGGTGGCCACCGCGACCCGGGTATTCGCCGAGCTCAAGCGTGTCGGCCTGGTCGTCGGCGAGCCAGGCCGGGGCAGTTTCGTGCGGGACCGATCGGTGCGGCTGGCGTCGGCCGAATACGGGGCGGGCGCGGACACGGTGTGGGCGGATCTGGCCTTCACGCAACCGATGTCGCCGCGCCGCGCGGAACTGCTGCGCACCGCACTGCGCGACCTCGCCGGCGGCGGCGACCTGGACGCTCTGCTGCGCCAACAGCCGCCGGGCGGGCGGCCACACGACCGCGCGATAGTCAGCGAGTTCCTGGATCGACGCGGAATCGCCGCCGACCCCGCGCGCGTCGTGCTCACCCACGGGGCGCAGCACGGATTGGATCTCGTTGTCCGCGCGCTGTTCTCACCCGGAGACGTGGTCGCGGCGGACGAGCTCACCTATCCCGGGTTCAAGCTGCTCGCCCATGCCCACGGAGTCGATGTCGCGCCGATCCCGGCCGCCGCCGACGGCCCGGACCTGGACGCCCTCGACCGGCTGTGCGCGCGACGACCGGTGCGCGCCGTCTACGCCATGCCGACCCTGCACAATCCGCTCGGGTGGGTCCTCGACCGCGCGCGGCGCGAGCGCCTCGTTTCGATTGCGCGGCACCACGATCTGTTCCTGATCGAGGATGCGGCCTACGCCTTCCTCGCCGACCCCGCACCCGCGCCACTGGTCACCCTGGCTCCCGAGCGCACGTTCTGGATCTCGAGTCTGTCCAAGAGCGCCGCGGCCGGTCTGCGGTTCGGCATACTGGTCATCCCGCCGCGCGCCGAACCCGCGCTCGGACGATTGCTCCGCGCGACCATGGCGAGCCCGCCGGGCCTGGTAACGGCCGTGGCGGTGCGCTGGATCGGCGACGGCACGGTCGACGCCCTGGAACACGCGAGCCGCCGCGCGGCCGGAGACCACCAGCAGGTGCTGCGCCGGGAACTGGGCGACCTCCGGCCGATCGCCCATCCATGCTCGTTCTTCGCCTGGCTCCCCATCGACCCCGACCAGCGCATGGACCGCATCGCGGCCGAACTGTCGCGCCGCGGCGTCCGGGTCTGCACCGGCGACGTCTTCGCCGTCACCCAGCACGTCCCGCACGGTCTGCGCATCGCCCTGGGATCGCCCGCGCTGGAAGACCTTCCGCTCGTTCTCGCCGAATTGCGGGATGTCCTCGACTCGGTGCCACCCGGCTGAGGGTGCGCCGGGCATCGATCGGCAAGCGAGGCTCTCGATCCGGCTCGCGGTGTGGTCCGCCGCCACTCCCCGACGCCGAATGAAGATGAGCCGGTCCGGTCGCGCTGGAATGCGCAGCCGGGCACACGCTTCTCCCGCCGTCCACCGCTCCCCGGGCCCGGCACCAGTTTTGCGGTATCCCGGTGAGTCCGCGCGCAGGTCGTCAGCCCCCGCCGATTCCGGCCTCCCGCAGCGAAGCACGGATCAGCCGGGCCAACTGTGCCGCGACGATATCGAGAGGTTCGTCCGATCGGCGCACCCGGGCCAGCAGGGTCGCGCCCTCGTAGGCCGCGACCACCGTCACCGCCAAACCCGCCGCGTCCGCCTCGGGCAATCCCAGATCCGCCAGAAGTGAGGCGAATCCGCGTTCCATGGCGTCGAAGGCCGACGCGCAGGCGGCGCGGACGGTATCCACGTCGCCGCCCCCGTCCAGCGCCGGGGTGCCGACCGGGCAGCCATCAGTCCAGTCCGAGTCGGCGAGTTTCGCGGCCATGAAACCGAACAGCGTTGTGGTCGTAACGAATACGTCGTCCGGCGCCTGCCGGATCATCCGACCGACGAGGTTCCCGGTCCCCGCGATCGCCGCGACCGCGATCTCCTCCTTCCCACCGGGAAAATGGTGATAGATCGAGCCGTAGGGCAGACCGGCGGCGCCACTGAGCGCCTTGAGCCCGAATCCGTGATACCCGTGCCGGGCCAGCAACTCCGCCGCGGCCACCACGATCCGCCGCTTGGAATCCGACATCCTGCCCTCCGCACACCCTTGACTAGAAAGAACGTTCTAGCGAAACTCTAGTCCATGCGGAGATTGATGCTGGACGGTCCCGGACGCCTGCGCTGGGAAGACTGCCCCGAACCGACGCTCGACCATCCGGATCAGGCACTGGTCCGGCCGGTGGCGCTGGCGACCTGCGACCTCGATCCGGCCGTGCTGCGCGGTGGATTCCCGCTGCCCGGTCCGTTCCCTTTCGGCCACGAAGGTGTCGCCGAGGTCGTGGCGGTCGGAGAGGACGTCCGCACGGTCGCGGTCGGCGACCGGGTCGTGGTGCCGTTCCAAATTTCCTGTGGCACTTGCGAACCGTGCCGACGCGGGCGGACCGGCAACTGCGCGAGCCACCCGATGATGTCGACCTTCGGTCTCGGCGCGATGGGTGGGTTGAACTGGGGCGGCCTCTGGGCGGACCTCGCCGTGGTTCCGCATGCCGACGCCATGCTCGTTCCGCTCCCCGACGGCATCGACCCGGCCGCGGTGGCCAGCGCCAGCGACAATATTCCCGACGCGTATCGCACTGTGGGACCGCGGCTCTCGGCCGAGCCGGGGGCGGAGGTGCTGGTGCTCGGCGGCCCCGCGGCGGCGTCGATCGGCCTCTACGCAGCCGGATTGGCGGTCGCGTTGGGCTCGTCGCGGGTCGTCTATGTCGACACCGAACCCGAACGGCTGGAGATCGCAACGCGATTCGGCGCCGAAGCCGTCGAGGCCGGCCCCGACGCGCGAGTCGGGCGATTCCCCGTCACCGTAGAGGCGTGTGGCGGCGCCACCGCGCTGCGCGCCGCGATCAACGCCACCGCCCCGGACGGCACCTGCACCAGCGTCAGCGTGCAACGCGAAGACGTCGAGCTGCCGCTGCTCGCGATGTACTCGCGCTGCTGCACCTTCCACACCGGCCGCGCCCACGCCCGCCCGGCCATTCCGGCCGTTCTCGACCTGGTCGTCACCGGCAGGTTCGATCCCTCGATCGTCACCACTCGCAGTGCGGAGTGGGAGGAGTCCATCGACGCGCTGCTCGAGACACCGATGAAACTGGTGGTCACCCGCTGACGGCGGGGCCGGGCGCTATTTGGCCGAGAAGCCCTGGCCTCGGATGGTGTCGAGGACCTCGCCGTAGGTGAGTGAGGAGGTGACCGTGATGGTCTCGGCCGCGCGATCGACGGTGACCGCGCTGGTGGAGTCCATGCCGCGCAGGGCGCGTTCGGCGAGGGTCGCCTCGGAGGCGAAGTGCGGCATTTCGTAGGTGTAGGTCGACATCGGTTCGCTCCCGTTCATAGTGCGTGAGTTCGCATTCCGGGCATAGCCACGAATTCGGCGGACAAACAGGGGGACTCGCCGGACAACCTGCCGAATCGGGGTTTGGCCTGCGCGGCAGCGGGCATTGCCCCGATATGTTCACAATCATCGGGCTCATCGCTCTGCTGGGTGCTGTGACCGTGGGTGTGGCCGGGGTCGCGGCCAACAGCGGTGACTCACACGCACTTCCCAACGGCTTCACTGTATTCGATCACACCTATCACGGCTCGAGCGGACTGTTGTTCGCGTACGGGATGGTGATCGGCGCGGCCGGCGCGGCCGGAACGATCCTGCTGCTGGCCGGAATCTGGACCACCTCGCGGCGCGGCCAGGTGGCGCGGCGCGAGCTGCGTCAGTCGCGACGGGAAATGGCCGCCGCGCGAAAGGAACTCACGAAACCGGTACCCACCTCCAAGCCCGCGGGTAACGTGGAGCCACCTCGGAAGCCGGTGGTTCCCCTGGCCAAGATGGCGCCGAAACGTGCCCTCTCGAAGCCGAACTGGTCGGTCAACCGTTTCCTCGGTCGCCCGAGCGGGTCCCCCGCCCCGAAAGAATCCGCCGCCCAATAGGAACCCTCCGAATGTTCGTCGTGCTCGGCCTGGCGCTGCTCGACGCCGGCTGGCTGCTCGCCACCCCGGCCCTGTCCTCGCTCGGAATCATCGCCATGGCCGTCGCCCTGATCCAGTGGCTGATGGGTGCGCCCGCCCGCTGGCTCGCGCACCCGCGCTATTGACTCGCGCACCCGGGTCATCGACTCGCGCACCTGTGTCATCGACCGGACACCGAGGTCCGGTGCCACCACGCCGACCGGGATCCCACCCGGTCGGCTAGCGTCGGTTTCATGACGGTGACGGTGCTGGTGCCCGACGAACACGGCTTCGCGGCGGTTTCCCGGCTGCCCGGGGCGCGGCCGCTGCGCTACACGCTCGGCGAGCCGCTCCCCGCCGGGGCGGACGAGGCGGAGGTGTTCGTGCCCGCGTTCCTGGCCAGCCGCCCCGAGAATCTCGAACTGGCCCAGGCGCTGCCCAAACTGCGCTTGGTGCAACTGCTCACGGCGGGCGCGGAAACCTGGGTCGGACGGCTGCCCGAGCATGTCATGATCTCCACCGGTCGCGGCGCGCACGGGGCCAGCACGGCGGAGTGGGCGATCACCGGATTGCTCACCGTCTACCGGGAATTCACCGAATTCGCGCTCGCCCAGCGTGAACACCGCTGGACCCAGCACCGCACGGATACCTTGCACGGCAAGCGCGTCCTGATCGTCGGCGCGGGCGACCTCGGCACCGAGATGCAGCGCATGCTGCTGCCTTTCGGCACAACGGTCGAACTGGTCGGTACCCGAGCCCGCGCCGGCGTCCACGGCGTCGACGAACTTCCCGCCCTGCTCCCGCATTTCGACGCGGTCATCCTCATGGTTCCGGTCACCACCGACACCATCGGTATGGTCGACGCCGCCTTCCTGTCCCGGATGGCCGACCGCGCCATCCTGGTCAATGCCGCCCGCGGCCCCGTGGTCCGCACCGACGACCTGCTCGCCGAACTGCAATCCGGCCGCCTGCGCGCCATTCTCGACGTCACCGATCCCGAACCGCTGCCCGCCGACCACCCGCTGTGGGACGCACCGGGCCTGCTGCTCACCCCGCACGTCGGCGGCAGCAGCACAGGAAATCTGGAGCGCGGCTGGACCATCGCGACCGCCGAAATCGCGCGCTACCTCGCGGGTGAGCCGCCGGAGAATCTCGTCAGCGGCGAATACTGAAGCAGCGAATACCGTACTGGCGCAACACGAACCCGAGAGCTGTGCGGGCTACAGCGTGTCCTTGCCGATCGGCCGATTGATTCCGCGCCACTCCCGTTCCCAGCGCGCGTACCGCCGGGCATCGAGCACCGTCCCGGTGAACCACACGGTCGCCGCGGCGGCACACCAGGTTTCGACGAGTATCGCCAGCCCGGTCCCGATCCCCTCCGCGGCGGCGGACCCGGGCCGCGACGGCGCGATAGTCGGCTGCCCGTTCTTGGTCCACAATGTCACCGTGGCCCCCGCGACCTGTGGTCCCGGCACGTCCACCGTCGCGGTCGCGATCTTCCCGCCACTGTCCCACTGCACCGCCGCCTGATACCGCACCTGATGCGTCGCGTACCGATCCGAATCCGGCACCCGCACCGCGTCCGCGGTCTCCGTGGCCACCACCCGGACCTTCCCCGAGTCCTGCGCCACGATCCGGGCCTGCGCCCCCGTATAACTGACGGTCCCCACCGCCCCCGCCACCGGCACCGCCGCGGCCACCACCACCACGGCCAACGCCCGCAACACCACCTCCGCCCGATCCGACACACGCATCAACGGACTGGAGTTCCACGGGCGCACTCGCCACAGCCGCGTCGACCACGAAGGACGCATCGACACCTGGACCACCTCTCCCCACGCGCCGGCATACCGCTTACATCGGTAGCTGTACCCAGAGGGATACGCCATGAACCAACGAACGTCAAGGTCAACGCGTCGTCGTGTTCGCTGTGGCCGCGGAGAACGACGACCTGCGGTTCTCGCTGGGCGGATCGGCCTCCGGACGGGTCGCGGCAGCTATGGGGTCCGATTTCCGCCGGAAGCGTGATCGTGGTGTTTCTAGCGTCGGAGAGATGGAACTCGATGTCATTCCGTCCTCGCGGGAATGGGTGCTGCGGACACCCACGGTGTGGTTCATGGCCTTCGCGGCCGCGCTCGGGACCGCGAGCATGTATCCGCTGCACCCGGCGATAGCCGAGTTGGGCGAGTCACTGCATGCTTCGACGGCCGCCGTGGGCACGGCTTTGGCGTGCGGGCCGATCGGATATCTGGTGGGGCTGGCTGTGCTGGTGCCGCTGGTCGATCGGTACGCGGCGCGCGCGGTGGTCTCGGTTCAATTCGCCGTGCTGGCCGCGGTTCTGGCTGCCACGGCGGCAGTCGGATCGCCGTGGCTGCTGGGCTTCGCGGTGGGACTCGTCGGGGCGGGATCCTCGATCGGCGCGCAATTGAGTTCGGTCGCGGGAAGATTCGCGGCCTCGCACACGCGGGCGACCGTGCTCGGGATCGTGACGGCCGGCATTTCGGCGGGCATCCTCGCGGGCCGGATCGTCGGTGGCTGGCTGACCGATGTCATGGGGTGGCGGGGAATGCTGCTCGTGTTCGCCGCGGCGTGTGTCGGCTGTGCCATCGCCGCCCGCGTCGCCCTGCCCGCGGCGGCGGGCACCGCCACCGCAGGCTATCTCGCGACCCTGCGCGGAATGCCCGCGCTGTTCACCCGGCATCCGGCGCTGCGCCTGGCGGCGATCCGAGGCTCCCTCTGGTTCTTCGCCTTCTGCGCGATCTGGGCCGGACTCGCGGTCGCCCTGTCCCAGCCGCCGTTCTCGTATTCCCCCGAACGGATCGGCCTGTACGCCTTCGCCGGGCTGCTCGGCATCATCGCCACCCGAATCGCGGGAACCTGGACCGATCGGATCGGCGCACGCCAGGTGATTCTGCTCGGCCTGCCGCCGGCGATCGCCGGTACGGCGGTCCTCGCCGTCACCGTGTCGAACACGGCGCTGACCCTGCTGTGCCTCGGCCTGTTCGATGCCGGACTGTTCGCCGCCCAGGTTGCCAATCAGAGCACGGTCCTGGCCATCGATCCCACCAGCCCTGCCCGATTCAACAGCGCCTACATGGTCGTCTACTTCATCGGCGGCAGCCTCGGCACCGCGTTCGGCGCCGCAGCGGTCGGCTGGTTCGGCTGGACCGCCACCGCCCTGGTCGCCGCCACGGCGACCATCCTGGCCGCGATCATCACCGCCCTGACCTGACGATCAACACACGGTTGTCATCCCCGGATGGACTTCACCAGCACCACCGCCGTCTCGGCGCCCGCGCGGCGGTCTTCCGAGATCCGTTGATAGTCATCCGATTCCGCCCAGTCCCGGAACGACGCCTCATCGGGAAAGCTCATCAACACGACCTTGTCCCGATCCCACTCCCCTTCGACGACCCGCGGCGCCTCATCGGCCACCAGCAGCGTTCCCGAATAGCGTTGGAACACATCCATGAAAGCCGCCTGGTACCGGTTGTAGGCGTCGCGGTCGGTGAACTTCAACTGAGCGATGGCATAGACGGTCACCCGGCCACCGTAGCCATCCCGCCGCGCGTGGCAAAGGGGCGCGCCGGTCGCAGACCGCGGCCGCGCGCCCCGGACGCCCGGTTCAGGATGTGCGCACGCTGAATTCCGCGGCGATGGCGTCGATGAAATCGGGGAGATCACCGGGATTGCGGGAGGTGATCAGTGTCCAGCCCGCGGCGTCGCTGCGGACGACGGGCTCGTCGACCCAGGACGCGCCCGCGTTGATCAGATCGGTGCGCAGCGAGGGATACGAGGTCACCGTCTTGCCCGCCACCACCGCGGCCTCGACCAGCAGCCACGGGCCGTGGCAGATGGCCGCGATCGGGCGGCCCGCGTCGATAGCGGACCGGACGAGTTCTCGTGCCTTGGCGTCGGTTCGGAGCTTGTCGGCGTTGACGGTGCCGCCCGGGATCACCATGACGTCGAACGCGCCGGGATCCATCTCGCCGATCGACGTGTCGGGCCGCACCGGTTCGGATGGAATGAGGTCGTGCCGAAATGTCTGGACGTCGATGTTCTCGGTGGCCGCGTGGGTCACGTGTGCGCCGCGAGCGCGCAACCGATCGCGGGGAACCACCAGTTCGTCCCGCTCCACGCCGGTATTGGAGGTGACGATCAGGACGCGAACGCCTCCGAGTTCTACTGACATCGGGTTCTCCTCTCGTCGTCCGGGATTCGTACGCTGCCACGCCAACCGGCCTGGACACGATTCGCAGTACCCGCTGACGACGGCCTCAACCCTGTGCCGCAGCGGAATTCACGTTACCCAGGCCATCGTGTACACGCGGCGTCGATCGTCCGCGCGATCTCCAGCTCGGCGTCCGGGCAACAGACCTCCAGCAGCCGGTCCACGCACCGCGTTCCGGTGACCACCCGAAGGACGCGCCGGCGGCTGCGGGCGTGGTCGTCGGCATCCAGAATGGCCTGCAGCCCGGAGATGCTCAGGAAGGTCAGTCGCGACAGGTCGACCACCACGAGCCGAGTACTCGTGGAGATCGCGTAGCCGAGGTGTTCGCGGAAGTCTCCGACGTTGTAGTAGTCGATCTCGCCCGTAGCGGTCACTACCGTCGTGGTCGGTGATGGTGCGCTGTGAGTGACTCCCAGCAGCGAGTGCTGTCCACGCCGCTCGACGATCGCCGGTCCACCAGCGACGATGAATGAAGTCGGCATCAGGATCAGATCCTTGTCCGTTTCATGTGACGTGCCCCGCCCGAGGCCGTCGCATCATGAAGCACCCATGCCGCAGGGCACGGGCTGGGCTGCTGGTTTTCAACCGTGACCATGGGGTACCCGCTCCGGTCGCGAGATACACCTGTGATCTGTCCGCCGCTTCGGCGCAATCGGGTCTATGCGTGCGGCGGCACGAGACCGGGCGCCGCGTAGTGCCGCAGGAGTGGTCGTAACCGATCGAACAGCGGGTCGGTGCGGTCGAACTGGGAGAAGTGGTCGCCCGGCAGGACGCGTACCTCGCTGTGGACCGTGGTGTGCTCACGCCAGGCGGTCAGGTCGAGTTCACCGACCAGCGGATCGGCCTCGCCGCCGAAGGCGTGGATCGGGCACGGCAGCGGAGGGCGGGCGTCGTTTCGAGCGTCCGCGCAGACGCGGAGATCGTCTCGGATCACCGGCAGCGCGGCCGTGAGCAGCGCCGGGACCTCGAGGATCGGTGCGGGCAGCCCGCCCAGGTCGGTCAGCAATCGGATCAGCGCCGCGTCGTCGAGCGCCTCGACCGGGGGCAGCGGCCACGGCAGGTGCGGGGCCGCGCACCCGGAAATGATCAGTGCGGCAGGCAATGTCGCGCCCCGGTCGCGGCGGCGGCAGGCGAGCCGGTACGCGATGAGCGCACCCATGCTGTGCCCGAAGAAGACGTGCGGCGCGGCCAGGTGTTCGTCCAGCCGAGCGTCCAGGTCGGCGAGCAATGGCTCGATCTCGCTGAATCGCGGCTCCGCGCCGCGCCGTTCGCGTCCCGGCAACAGCACCGGTCGCACCGCGATGTGCGGGCCCAGGGCGCGCTGCCAGCCCCGGTAGGGCGAGGACCCGCCGCCCGCGTGGTGGAAGCAGAACAGCCGCAAGGACTCCGGATCCGCCGCGGCGACGGGGTCGAGGTACCCGCTCACCCCGCCGCCCGCAGGGTCTCCAGCTCCTCGGCGAGGATCTTCACCGTGGAGGTGATCTGTTCCTCGGTGTGGCAGGCGGTGATGAAGAACCGCAGCCGGGCCTTGTCCTCCGGCACGGCGGGATACAGGATCGGGTTGGCGTTGATGCCCCTGCGCAGCAACGCATTCGACAAGGCGAGCGCCCGCATCGAGTCGCCGATGATGCACGGCACCACCGGGGTGTCATGACTGTCGCCGGTATCGATGCCCGCTTCCTGGGCGAGGGTCAGGAACAGCCGGGACAGTTCGCGCAGTCGCCGCGGCAGCTCGGGTTCGGCCCGCAACTGGCGGATCGCCGCCAGTGAGGCCGCGGCATTGGCCGGGGTGATGCCGACGCTGTAGATGAACCCGGGGGTCGTGTATTTCAGGAATCGGACCAGTTCGGCGCTGCCCGCGACATAACCGCCGCAGCCCGCGAGCGCCTTCGACATGGTGCCGGACCACAGCTCCACGTCGGCGCGGTCGATGTCGAAGTGCTCGCCGATGCCGCCGCCGGTCGCGCCGAGCACGCCGATGCTGTGCGCTTCGTCGATCATCAACAGCGCCTTGTGTTTCCGCTTCACCTCGATGATCGCGGGCAGGTCGGGGATGTCGCCGTCCTGGCTGTACACGCCCTCGATGACGATCAGGACCCGCCGGTAACGGTCGCGGATGTCGGTGAGTACACGGTCGAGCGCGGCGTGGTCGTTGTGCGGAAACGGCCGCCGGGTGGCTCCGGAGAGCTTGCAGCCCTGCAGGATGCTGTCGTGCGCCAGGCTGTCGTGGAGGATCAGGTCACCGGGGCCGACGATGTGCCCGATCACGGTGACATTGGTGGCGTGTCCGCTGGTGAAGGTGATCGCGTCCTCGGCGCCGAGCAGGGCGGCGAGCTCGCGTTCGAGTTCGGCATGGATCGTCTTCTCGCCGGAGAGCAGGCGGCTGGCGGAGACGGAGCTGCCGTATCGGGTCACCGCGTCGCACACGGCGGTGGTGACGGCGGGGTGGCCGGACATGCCGAGGTAGTTGTAGCTCGAGAAGTTCAGGACGTCCTGTCCCCCGATCACCGAGGTGTCGCGGGTGACTCCGTCGTTGATCAGGAAGTACGGATTGCTGACGCCGAGCTGCTCGGCCAGCCCGATCCGGTCGAAGATCTCCCGCACCTCCGGGAAATCCGCGATGCGGTACTGCGGTTCGACGCCCGGGGCGGGCTCCGGCACGAGCGGTTCGGCGGGCTCCGCCGGCGACGGCGCGGCCACCAGCCCGATCACGTCCGCGATCGTCGTCGCCGGGGTGAACCACTCGGGGGTGATGGCGAATCCCGGTATGCGGCGGGCGATTCCACCGAACAGGTCGGCGATCATGATCGAGTCGAATCCCAGGTCGCCGCTGATGGTCTGATCGCCGGCGAGTCCGGCTACCGGGAATCCGCTCACCCGCGCGAACTCGGCGCGGACCACGGCCGCGGCATCGGGGCTCGCGCCGGTGTGGGCGGGCACGGTGAGGGCGGGGGGCTGGGCCGGGTGCGCCGGGGCTGCGACGGACCCTCCGGCGGCGGCCGACAGCAGGGCGTTCTGTTCCCGGAACAGCGCGATGAGTTGGTCCATGGTGGTGTCCTCGATCGGGGGTGCCGCAGGTGTCGGTGACGGGGCGGGCGTGGAGTCGATCCGGGTCCAATAGCGGTGGGTGGTGTCGAAGTCGTAGCCGCCGACGCGCCGCCGGATCCGATCGCCGGGTTCGTACAGCGCGTCCCAATCCGGGTCGAGCCCATCGTGATACAGCGCCGCGATGGTCTCGGCCAGCTCGTCGCCCGAGGCTCGCGGTCCGGCGCACGGCGCGAGCACCGGGATCGCCGGACCGTCGGCCGAGCGGCCGAGCAGGGTCGCGAGCGTGCGCCGCGGGCCCACCTCGATCAGGTGGGTCGGTTCGGTGGCCAGCGCGGCGGCCGCGGCGTCGGCGAAGCGCACGGTGGCCTCGAGCTGCGCGGTCCAGTAGGCGGCGTCCATCGGCTCCCCGGCCTCGAGCAGGCGGCCGCGCAGCGTCGAGTAGATCGGGATTTCGGGCGGCCGGTAGGCGCATTCCCCTGCGACCGTGGCGAACTCGTCCCGCATGCCCGCCATCAGCGGCGAGTGGAAGGCGTGCGAGACGGTGAGCCGCCGGACGCCGACGCCGCGGCCGGTCAGCACCGCGCCGAGGCGCTCGATCGCGTCGCCCGCACCCGAAACCACCACGTCCTGAGGGCCGTTGATCGCCGCCAGCGCCACATCGGGCTCGTGCGCGATCGATGCGGCGGCCGTCTCGGGCGTCGCGCGCACCGCCAGCATCGCGCCGTCGCCCGGCAGATTCTGCATGAGCCGCCCGCGGGCGGTGATGAGCCGGCACGCGTCGTCGAGGGAGAACACCCCGGCGATCGCGGCCGCGGCGAACTCGCCGACACTGTGCCCGAGCAGCCAGGCGGGTTCGGCCCCCAGCTCGAGCAGCGTCCGAGACAGGGCGTACTCGACCGCGAACAGCGCCGGCTGCGCGAACTCGGTGCGATGCACGCCGCCATCATCGTCGCCGAGCAGCAGATCGGCGATCGAGCGGTGCAGGTGAACCGCCATGCGCTCGTCCACCTCGGTGAGCGCGCGCCGGTACACCGCGGAAGCCCGGTACAGCGCGCGCGACATCCCGGGATACTGGGAGCCCTGCCCGGTGAACATCCAGCCGATCGACAACCGCTGGGCGGCACCGGAGTTCATGTCGAGGACGACCGGGTCCGCGGCGCATTCACGCAGCGCGGCCACCGCGCTCTCCCGGTCCCGCACCACCAGCGCCAGCCGGTGGCGCCCCGACGACTTCACCTGATTCGTCGACCAGCACAGCTCACTCAGCCGACCGGACTCCCCAGCGATCCGATCGGCGAGGCGAACAGCGTTACGCCGCAATCCTTCCCGATCGTTCGACGACAGGGTGAGCACGCCGCCGCCATCGGTCGCGGACGCCGGTGTGACCGGCGGAGCGCTCGTCAGCAGCATGTGCGCATTGGTGCCGCCCATGCCGAAGCTCGAGACGGCGCCGTGAATCCGCCCCTCCGGCAGGGCCATCGGCGCGTCGAGCAAGCGCAGCCCGTGCTCGGCCAGCCGCAGTCCCGGGTTCGCCTCGGCCGCGTACCGGGTGGGCGGGACGGTGCCGTGGTGCAGGCTCAACGCCGCCTTGATCACTCCCGCGATACCGGCGGCTCCCTCGGTGTGGCCGAGGTTGCCCTTGATCGAGCCGATCGCGCACGGACTCGCGGCCCGTGCCGCGTGCACCGCGCCGAGCGCCTTGATCTCGATCATGTCGCCGAGCACGGTCCCGGTGCCGTGCGCCTCGAGGAACGCGACCTGATCGGCGTCCACCCCGGCCCGCCGGTAGGCCTCGGCGACGACCTGCTGCTGGGCCCACCGATTCGGCGCGGTGATCCCATTGCTGCGGCCGTCGTTGTTCACCGCGCTGCCGGTGATCAGCGCGTAGATCGGCAAGCCCGCGGCCTGGGCGTCGGCGAGCCTGCGCAGTACCAGCACCGCGACGCCCTCGCCGCGGCCGATGCCGTCGGCGTGGCCGCTGAACGGCTTGCAGCGCCCGTCCGGCGCGGACAGGCCCGCCTGGGTGTAGAAGACGTTGAGCGCGGGCGTCACCGCGATATTGACGCCCCCGGCCAGCGCTTGATCGCATTCACCGGCGCGCAACGCGACGCAGGCCTGGTGGATCGCGACCAGCGACGACGAGCAGGCGGTGTCCACCGCCATGCTCGGCCCCTTCAGATCCAGCTGATAGCTGAGCCGGTTCGCCGTCATGAAATACCCGTTGCCCGAGCCGATCTGCGGGGTGATGCGGTCGTAGTCGCGCATCCGCACCGTGGCCCATTCGTTGGCCATGACCCCGACGAACACCCCGGTGTTCGAGCCGGCCTGCCCGCGCGGGTCCAGGGTGGCGTCCTCGAACGCCCGCCACGCCGCCTGCAGCAGCAGCCGCTGTTGCGGATCCATCGCCTCGGCCTCGCGCGGCGTGATGCCGAAGAACTCGTCGTCGAATGCGTCCGCGTCGGTGAGGAATCCGCCGGTGCGGTTGTTGACCCGGCCCGGGCCGCCCGCGGGATCGTGGAAGTCGGCCGCGGGCCAGCGGTGCGCCGGGACCTCGGTGATCGCGTCCGCGCCCGCCATCAGCAACGCCCAGAGCGCTTCGGGGTCCGGCGCTTGCGGGAAGCGGCAGTCGATTCCGACGATGGCGATCGGGTCGTTCATGCCTGCGGCCCGGGTAATTCGGCGACTCGGCCGGTGATGTAGCCGCCGAGTTCGAGGATGGTCGGGTAGTCGAACACGATCGTCGGATCCACCGCGAGGTCCCATTCGACTTCGATCTCACCGCACAGGCTCACCGCGGACACCGAGTCCATGCCCAGTTCGGCGAGCGGCAGGGTGGGGTCGATATCGCGCGGGGATCGGCCGAGGTACCCGGCGACCCGGGCGGTGAGCCAGTCCACGACGACGGCGTCCTGGCGAGCGGGCGCGAAGGGTCTCATCGGTGGTGCCTCCTGAGGTGTCGATTGTGGGTCGGGTCAGCGGGCGAGAACGTTGGCGCGCAGCAGTTGGACCGACGGTTCGATCTCCTCGTGCAGTACGCCGTCGACGGTGTTGTCCAGGAACGCGGATCGCATCGAATTGCGTTGCACCTTGCCGCTGGTGGTGCGGTGGACCGCCCGGTGCTCGACGAGCACCACGTTCGGCGCGGGCAGCTCGAAGCCGCGCGCCACCGCCGCCTTGATGCGGGACGACAACTCGGCGACGGGCAGTTCACCCAGCTGGGCGGTGCGCACGCCCTGGACGACCAGCAGACGCTCCTGGCTGTCGGTGTCGATCGACAGCACCACCCCGGGCGCGTCGGCCACCGCCGGATGGGTGTCGCGTACGGCCTCCTCGATATCGTGCGGATACAGGTTGCGGCCGTTGACGATGATCAGGTCCTTGAGCCGTCCGGTGATGAACAGCTCGCCGTCGCGGAGCGCGCCCAGGTCGCCGGTCCGCAGATAGGGCCCCGCGCCGTCGGTGCGGGCGGCGAAGCGGTCCCGGGTCTCGTCGGGCCGATTCCAATAGCCTTGTGCCACACTGGGTCCGCCGAGCCAGATCTCGCCGATCTGCCCGTCGGGCAGGGTCTTCAGGGTGACCGGGTCGACGATCCGGACGTCGAGGCCGGTGACCGCCGCGCCACACCCCACCAGGCGGGTGCCGTGCGGGGCGGGCACGAGCCGATTGCGTTCCAGCTCCGCGGAATCCACGTCGAGGTACACCGGCGGCGTGCCGGGCCGCGCCGCGGTCGCCATCAGCGTCACCTCGGCCATGCCGTACGCCGGGAGGAACGCGGTCGCGGCGAGACCCGCCGGGGCCAGGTGTTCGATCACCGCGTCCATGGTGCGGGCCCGGATCGGTTCGGCGCCGTTGAGCGCCACCCGCAGCGACGAGAGATCCAGTCCCGCGCGCTGAGCGTCGGTCACCCGGCGCGCGAGCAGTTCGTAGGCGAAGTTCGGGGCCGCCATGAAGTTCGCGCGGTAGCGGTCGACGGCTTCGAGCAGCCGGACCGGATGCTTGAGGAACGTCACCGGCGACATGAAGACCAGGTTCGCGCCCGCGTAGAGCGGTTGCAGCAGCATCCCGATCAGGCCCATGTCGTGGAAGTGCGGCAGCCATCCGACGACGACGTCGGTGTCGGCGACGGCGGCCCGTTCGGTGATGGCCGCCTCGTTGTGCATGAGGTTGGCGTGCGACACCGCCACGCCCTTCGGCTCGCTCGTCGAGCCCGAGGTGTACTGCAGGAAAGCGATCGTCTCGCCGGTGATGCCCGGCATCTCCCAGGCCTCCGGATCACCGAGGGACTCCGCGTCGGTGGCCACGACGGCGACCGATCCGTTCTGGGCGTGCAGCCATCCGGCCACGGGTTCGCGCAGGGCGGTGGCGGTGAGGACGAGCCCGGCGCCGGCATCGGTGAGCATGCCCGCCACCCGCCGCATGCTGCGCGCGTCGGTGGGGACCGGCGCGGGCACCGCGATCACCCCCGCGTACAGGCAGCCGAGGAAGGCGCGCAGGAACTCCGGACCCGGCGGGTACAGCAGCAGGACCGGCCGGTCGGCCTCCGCGCGCGACGTCAGCCAGTCGGCCAGGGCCCTGGCATCGCGGTCCAGCTCGCGGTAGGTCGTGACGTCCTCGACCAGCTCGCGACCGGCCTCACGCAAGTAGATGTAGGTCCGGGTATCGCCGAGGGCCTCGGCTCGGCCTCGGAGATGGGCGACGAAGGTGGAATGCATCCGGTGAACTCCTGGCTGGCGGATTCTGTCGTCGGGGGGGACGGTTCGGACCGTGCCCTGCCAGCAATGATGTGCGCGCAAATCGCCGGCAAATAGCCACCCAGGGAGTGGGACGAACCCACCCTCCGGGGTTCGCGCCGAGTCCGAGGGTGTGCGTCACCAGCGGGCAGAGCGGTGGCCACGCCTCAGGGGATCTCCCCGGGCATGGCGAGGCCGATATCGACAGACACTAGGACACAACACAATTCAGGAGAAACAGAGATTTCGGGGCAATTCACAACCTGCACATGTCAAAGCCCCGCACCGATACCGGGCGGCTCGTCGACCCTATCGCTACCCCGTGAACGGGTTGTGGCGCACGGTCAGCTGCTTGTACAACATCCGCTGAATGGTCTCGCGAACCTGATCGGCGACCTCGAACATGGTCATCGGATCGTCGGCCGCCTGCGGGCCGTACCCGGCGGTGGGGATGGGGTGGCCGAACTCGATGTACCACTTCGACGGCAGCGGTACGCACCCGAGCAGACCCAGCTGCGGGAACAGCGGCGTCACCGGGAAATACGGGAGCCCGAGCAGCCGGGCCAGCGGCGCGAGGTCGGCCAGTTTCGGATAGATCTCCTCCGATCCGACGATCGAGCAGGGAATCAGCGGGACACCGGTTTTCAGGGCCAGCGAGGCGAAGCCGCCCCGCCCGAAACGCTGGAGCTTGTATCGCGCGCTGTACGGCTTTCCGACACCCTTGAAGCCCTCGGGGAACACTCCCGCCAGCTCGCCGGTGCGCAACAGCTGCTCGGCGCCTTCGGGGCAGGCCGGCGTGTGCCCCGCCCGGCGGGCCAGCCCGCTCACGATCGGCAGCTCGAAGACGAGATCGGCGGCCAGCAGGCGCAGCGCCCGATGCTCGGGGTGACGATCGTGGACGGCCAGTTGCAGCATCAGCGCGTCCAGCGGCAGCACCCCGGCATGGTTGGCCACGATCAGCGCGCCCTCGGCGTCCGGGAGATTCTCGATGCCGGAGACCTCGACCCGGAACCACCGCTGCGACAGCGGCCGCAGCACCGGCAGAATCAGCGACTCCAGGAGATGCTCGTCGAGGCCGAACTCGTCGCGCTGGAAGTCGCCGGTGAGGCGGCGACGCGCGAAATCGGCAGCGCCACGGACACCCGCGACGAGACTACCCGGCACCAGCTCACCGAGTGTCACGCGAGGACCGCGGCAAGGGCGGGCTTCCGACTCCGCATAGTGTGAACCACCGTTCGATTAGTCGCGGGAACTGCAAACGTGGGGTGTGGAGCACGGGAAAAGCGGGATCAGCTCGATCCTATGGGAATTCGGCCGAATTGCTTCGTAGTCACCATCGGAACCAGTGTCTGTGCGCCTCCGCCTCATCGGCTCGGGGGAAGCCGAACGCGAAGATCCACACCACCAGGAGCGCCGCGGCGACCCACCACAAGGCATTCAGTGCGAAACCGGCCGCAAAGATAATCCCTGCGAGCAGGAGCACCAGTAGCGGAATAATCATTCTTTCGCACCTCCTACCGGCCGCGTACCCGGATTCACCTTCCGCTAACAACCGGTCCGCGGCGCGCGGCCCGCGTCGCCGGGCCGATACGGGATCGCCCCACGTGCACGGGTTTCCGGTGGACGAGGGCCTCGCCCCAGCGTCCCTGTAGTACACGTGGGGCGCGACCCTCGTATCGGCTCAACCGTCGGGGGTTGTGTGTAGCGCCGACATCTCAGCGCATACCAAGAGGTCCGTCTTCTCAACCGGTCGGTGCCGATCGCGGCGAATAGGTGACCGGGTCGTTACCGGATCACCCACCATCCCCTGGGAGTACTATTTGTTCAGGGTTTATGAAAAAGCCTGGTCACTCGCGGCCATGCAGGGTGCTGACCGCGAACGGCGTTCTTCCGATGCGCCCCCCAAAAAACCAGGTGATGGTAATGAACCGTCCAACGACCCCTGTTCTCATGACCACCTCGGCCACGATCACGGACCATACGAACGTTTGCACCGTCGGTGGCGAGATCGATGCCCTGACCGCCCCCGCCTTCGAGCAAGCGCTGCTCGACAGTGTCGACATCGGCGGATCGACCGTCATCGACATGACCGCGGTGACTTTCTTCGGCATAGCCGGGATCGGCGCCTTGATCGCGGCCCGTGATTTCGCCGACCGGCGGCACTGCGCGCTATGCCTCGAAGGCTCCTACTGCGTCACACGAGTACTGGAAGTAGTCGGTCTGGCATCGGAATTCGATGTCTGCCGGTCGTCCCTCCGGCTCGGCATCCCACCCGGCGAGTGACCTCCGGGGCGATCTCCTTCCCCCGTCTGCGATGATCGAATCCGACGATCTCGACCCGTACCCAGGCAGGCGAAGAATCACACCGAACAGCATGGACCAGCGCCGGACCGTTCAGACCCCGCTCACCCGCTGACCGGCCCGCCGCGGAAAGGTCGCCATGTCGAGCCCTCGTGCGACAGCTCTCGCCTTCGACCGCGTGATCGCCCGGGCGGATCAATCGATGTGGATAGTCACGACCATCGCGGACGGTCATCGCGCGGGCTGTCTGGTGGGATTCGGGACGCAGGTCGGTATCGAACCGCGGCGGTTTCTCACCTGCTTGTCCAAGGCCAATCACACCTACGGCGTGGCGTCTGGCGCGCGCTACCTCGCCGTTCATCTCCTCCCGGCGGGCGCTCGCGCACTCGCCCAGCTCTTCGGCGCCGAAACCGGTTCGGATATCGACAAATTCGAGCACTGTGAGTGGCACGAGGGCCCGCATTCCCTGCCGATCCTCGATGCCGCCGCCGGGTGCTTCGCCGGCGAGATCCTGCGGCACGACGACTTCGGCGATCATGTCGGCTTCCTGGTAGCTCCGACCTGGGCTGAGGCGGGCAGGGGCGAGCCACCGTCCATGCGCTACGACGAGGTCGAGGACCTCGTGCCGGGGCACCCGGCCTAGTCGGCGGTACGTCGGTGCTTGCGATGACTGGTGTCGCACAGTGGATAGATTTCCGACCGACGGCACAGGCACAACGCCACCACACAGCGGTCGCAGCGCATGGTGCGGCCGTCGGCGGTCACCAGTTCCACCGGGCCCTCGACGAGTGCGGGCCCGTCGGCGGTGAAGGTGATCGTCCGCCGGTCATTGTCTGGGTCGGTCGGCACGGATGACCACCAGCTCCTCGTCTCGTTGTCCCGGCCGGATCCGCGCGGTGCGGGTGAGCCAGGCGGCTCGGCTGCGCAGGACCGGGCCGAACGGGATCGTCGTCCGGGCGATCGTGGCCGCTTTCAAACCCGCGTCGCGCAGCAGGGCGAGAGTGCTGTCGACACCGGACAGCGCGGATTGCACCATCAGCAAAGTGCCGGTGTCGGAGAGCAACTCGGGAGCGAGTCGGCACAGCGAGTCGATGACCGACCGCCCGTCGGCCCCCGCGTCCCACGAGCGTGCCGCACCGCGGGGTGGATCGCGATGCGGGCACGGGACATACGGCGGGTTGCACACCACGACATCGAAAGTCCTGCCCGGCAACACTGTCCGGAAGTCGCCGTGGAGCAGTTCGACATCGATGCCCAGGCGGCGGCAGTTGAACCAGGCCGAGGTGAGAGCGGTGCGTGAGATATCCACCGCGGTAACCGACCCGGCGCATCGGGCGGCCGCGATGGCCAGGGCGCCGGTTCCGGTGCACACGTCGACGACCCGGCGGCGTGGTGGGATGTGCGCATCGGCGTACGCGCGAACCAACAGCCGGGTGTCGGCTTGGGGGCGATAGACGCCGGGCGCGCGAATCAACATCATGAACGAGGGATAGCCCTGAATTCACTGTTCATTCGCGAACGGGCGATCGAACTCGTTTCCTACGCCCGCCGGCTCCGCCGAGAGCAGCGAGGTGCGGCCGTCACGCCAGCGGGTGAGCACATACTCGGCGAAGCGATCCTCCAGCAGGCCGGTGGCATGAATTCCGAAGGCGATGGACGCGCGGAGTTCGGGTTCGGCCGCCCGCAGATCGCCGATCACCTCCCGCCGCATCAGCTGTTCGTGCACGGCGTCGGCCTCCACGTGTTCGCGGTAGAACCGGATGCAGGCTGGATCGGCGTGCAGCCGTTCCAAGGCGCGGACCAAGCGTCGCGACGCGGGCGAGGACGTGATCTCGACGGCGGCGAAATGGCCGACACCGGCGCCGCGCAGACCACGATGCAGTCCGAACAACGACATCATGTTCACGATCGCGAGCATGTGGGCCGGTACGGCATCGAGATAGAACAGGTACGCGGAATCCATGCCCGCGCCGGCCAGGAGATCCGCGTAGAGCCGCTGATGGATCCGATCCGCGCGCCCGCCCCCGAACTCGTCGAATTCGACGGCGACCAGCGCGGCCTTGGCCCGGCCCCGCAGGCGCGGAATCAGCCACGCGTACGGGTCGGCCTCCTGGTGGTGCAGGATCGACCGGTGCGCGAAATACTCTCGCACCTGCCAGGGCTCACCGCGTTCCTCGAGGAACGCCGCGATACCGGTGTCTTCGTCGGGGACGGTCAGCAGGGCATCGAGCTCGCCGTCGAGATCGAGCGCCGACCCGGCGTCGCTCCGCAGCATGGTCAGGAACCGGCGCTCCAATTCGGAACGCAGACACAGCAACTGGGGATCCCACTCCCAGTCCTCGTCGACACCGTCGAAACCCGCGTAGTGCAGCGCGTAGC
This sequence comes from Nocardia sp. CA-145437, assembly GCF_050956485.1. Classification (NCBI taxonomy): domain Bacteria; kingdom Bacillati; phylum Actinomycetota; class Actinomycetes; order Mycobacteriales; family Nocardiaceae; genus Nocardia; species Nocardia sp. CA-145437. The sequence goes on from NZ_CP191204.1 coordinate 4,476,097, forward strand.
AGGTATGCAGCGCCATGTGCAGATCGCGGCTGTCGGCGGTCGCCCGGTCGGGCACCGTCGGCACCGCCGATCCCGCCCTGCCGCCCAAGGCCGCGAGCACGCCCGCGGACAGTTCGCCGCACGGCTGCGGCAACACCCTCCGCACGATGAACACCTCCTGCTGACGACAGCTCGGGAAATCGCGGTCCGGCTAGCTTTGTGTTCGCCAGTCGCGCACCGCGTCTCGTACTCGGTCGAATACGGCCAGCGGCGGTCCGGCGATCAGGTTCGCCGCGGCCGAGGAGCCCGTATGCGGATGCGGCCGGGTGGGGGCCACCGCCTCGGCGGCACGCACGGATCCGGCCATGTGCTGGAGCTGGGTAGCCGAATACTGGCGTCGCAACAGGACGAATTCCTCCGCCTCCTCGTGCGCCGCGTGATCGGCGACCGCGGCGGCGAAATCGGCGAGTTCGGCCTGGAAATTCGGATGATGGACGCCGAGATCGTAGAGCTGCGCGAGCGCGCGTTTGGCGTGACTCTCCTCGTCCAGCCGGGCGTCGACGATCTCCTCGGCGCCGAACCTGGCCCGCTTGGCGATCGGATGCACCACTTCTTCCTCGGCGCTTTCGTGAACCGCGAGCAGACGGACCAATTCGGTGAACAGTTCCTCCTGATCCTCCCGCTCGGACTTCAGTTGTTCGAGCAAGGTGGCGATCTGCTCGTGTTGTGCGGTCAAGAGGTCGACCACGTCCTGTTCGGCCATGACTGTGCCCTTCTTTCGCTCGATTTCGATCTCACGAGTAGGCGATACCCCGGCCGCTGCGGGCTATTACTGCGATAACCAGTTTTCCCACGGGATCGAGCATCATGAACGACGAAACAGCGCACCATGAACAGGTCGGACAGCCGCACTCCGACAGCGAACCGGCCCCGATCCAGGCTGCCGAGGAACGTGCGGCGGAACTCTCCAGCGATCGGCATCCGCTCGGCAGGCCCGGGCGCAGATTCGACCGGAACTCACCGTTCATGGTGGGGCTGACCGGTGCCGCCGGGGTGCTGGTGACGGTCGGCGCGGTGCGGGTCGTCCTCGCGGCGCACGAGGCGTTGCTCCTGGTGGCGGCCGGGTTGTTTCTCGCCATCGGCATGGAGCCCGCGGTGTCCTGGCTGATTCGACACCATGTCCGGCGCGGTTTCGCCGTCGCCCTGGTGTTCCTGATCGTCGCGGGCGGTCTGGCCGGGTTCCTGTGGGCCGCCATCTCGCCATTGATCGATCAAGGCCAGGGTCTGCTCCATCACGCACCTGACGCGCTGCGCGGCCTCGAGGACCGCTATCCCCTGGTCCGGGAGGCCGCCGAGCGATTCCACCTCGACCAGCGGCTGAGGGAGACCTCCGACGCCGATTTCGGCAAGGTCTCGCACGGCCTGGTCGGCGCGGGGAAGGTGATCTTCGGCGGCGTCACCGCCACCGTGCTGGTCGCGGTGCTCACCGCGTACTTCTCGGCGAACTTCCCGGCCTTGCGCGCCAACCTGTATCGGCTGGTTCCGCGCGATCGGCGGCCGCGCGCGATCCTGCTCGGGGATGCGATCTTCGCCAAGGTCGGCGGTTACGTGCTGGGTAATCTGTTGATCTCCTTGATCACCGGAGTGGTCACCTTCATCTGGCTGGCGGCGTTCGGCGTCCCGTTCCCGCTGGTGCTGGCCGTGCTCGCGGCGGTGCTGGACCTCATCCCGTTGATCGGCTCCACACTGGCGGGCATCGCCATCACGCTTGTCGCACTGACGGTTTCACTGCCGGTCTGCGTGGCGACCGTCGTCTTCTTCATCGCGATGCGCATGATCGAGGACTATCTGCTGGTGCCGCGCATCATCGGGCGCACGGTGCAGGTTCCGGCGGTGGTGACGGTGGTCGCGGTGCTCATCGGCGGTTCGATCCTCGGCGTGCTGGGCGCGCTGCTCGCCATTCCCGTCGCCGCCAGTCTGCTCCTGCTGGTCCGGGAGCTGCTCTACCCGAGGCTGGACCATCCCGCGAAATCCGGTCCGACTACCCCGCGATCGCGGGGGTGACTCCCGCGCGCAGTGGCGAATCGACCACCGTCAGGAGGTGCGCACCAAGAATTCCGCGGCGATCGCGTCGACGAAGTCGGGGAGATCGTCGGGTCTGCGAGAGGTGATCAGCGTCCAGCCCTCGGCGTCGCTGCGGACGACCGGCTGGTCGACCCAGGTCGCCCCGGCGTTGACCAGATCGGTGCGCAACGAGTGGTACGAGGTCAGTGTCTTACCCGCGACCACCGCGGCCTCCACGAGCAGCCAGGGGCCATGGCAGATGGCCGCGATCGGGCGGTCCGCCGCGATCAGCGATCGAACGAGTTCCCTTGCCGTGGCGTTGGTTCGGAGCTTGTCGGCGTTGACCGTGCCGCCGGGGATCACCACGCCGTCGAACGAGCCGGGATCCACCTCGCTCAGCGCCAGGTCGGGCCGCACGGGTTCGGATGGGATGAGGTCGTGCGTGCAGTCTGCTCAACCCGTCCGGCGGGCCCGGCATTTGCGGATTCCCCGATCAGTCGCAGGGGGCCGTCGGTGATTCCGGGCCGGCAGTGGGTAGCCGACGGGTATCCCATCGCACCGAACGGAAGGACACCGCCGTGACCCGGTTCGGATACACCCTGATGACCGAGCAGAGCGGCCCGCGCGAGCTCGTCCGCTACGCGGTCGCGGCCGAACAGGCCGGATTCGACTTCCTGGTCAGCTCCGATCACTACTCGCCCTGGCTCGAGTCCCAGGGCCACGCACCCCACGCCTGGACCATGCTCGGCGCGGTCGCACAGGCCACCGACCGCATTCCGCTGATGACCTATGTGTGCTGCCCGACCATGCGCTACCACCCGGCGGTCGTCGCGCAGCAAGCGGCGACCCTGCAGATCCTCGCCGAGGGCCGGTTCACCCTCGGACTCGGCAGCGGCGAAAGCCTCAACGAGCACGTGATCGGCGCGGGCTGGCCCGGTCTCGACGAACGCCAGGACCGGCTCGCCGAGGCCATCGGCCTCATCCGGGACCTGCTGACCGGGGACACGATCAGCCGCCATGGGCGGTGGTATCGGGTCCACGCCGCCAAGATCTGGGATCTGCCCGCCCAACCCGTGCCGATCGCCGTCGCGGTCTCCGGGCCCCGGTCGGTCCGGCGCTTCGCGCCGCTGGCCGACGAGATGATCACCACCGATCCGGACCCCGAGCTCGTCGACGCCTGGCAGCGCATTCGAATCGCCGAGCACGACGACGAACCCTCGCGCGTCACCGGACAGGTTCCCGTCAGCTGGGACACCGACCGGGACAAGGCGATTCACCGCGCACACGACGAGTTCCGTTGGTCCACCGGCGGCTGGGACGTCAACGCCAACCTGCCCACCCCGGCGGGATTCGCCGACGCCACGCAGTGCGTCCGCCCCGACGACATCGCCGAGCAGATCGTCTGCGGCCCCGACCTCGACGCCATGGCCGAATCCGTGCACCCCTACCTGGCGGCGGGCTTCACCGATGTCGCGCTGGTCCAGATCGGTGACGAACAACAGGATCGATTCCTGGCCGAGGCCGCCCAGCCGCTGCTGGACAAGCTCCGCGGTACCTGAGGTGGCCCGGCCCCACCGCCCAACCACAGAGGAGGGATCGTGAATCATTCCGCCGCACCGATACTCGATGCCTTGGCCGACTATCAGCGCCAGGGCCGCTACGGCTTCACCCCGCCCGGCCACCGGCAGTCACGCGGAGCCGATCCGCGCGTGAACGAGATCCTCGGCCCGGCCCTGCGCGCGGACATCCTCGCCGGATCGGGCATGGACGATCGCCTGTCCCGCGGCCACCATCTCACCGACGCCGAGGAACTCATGGCCGACGCGGTGGGGGCCGACTACGCCTTCTTCTCCACCTGTGGCAGTTCGCTGTCGGTGAAGGCGGCCATGATGGCCGTCGCGGGCGGGGACGGCGGGCTCATCCTGGGCCGCGACAGCCACAAATCGATCGTCGCCGGACTGATCTTCGCCGGCGTGCGGCCCTACTGGGTGCCACCCAGATGGGATGCGGCTCGGCACCTCTCGCACGCGCCGTCGCCGGAACAGGTGCACCGGGCCTGGGAGCGATATCCGCAAGCGGCCGGTGCGCTGATCGTCAGTCCCACCCCGTACGGCACCTGCGCCGACATCGCCGCAATCGCCGAGGTCTGCCACAGCCACGGCAAACCCCTCATCATCGACGAGGCGTGGGGTGCCCATCTGCCGTTCCACGAGGACCTGCCGACCTGGGCCATGGACGCGGGCGCGGACATCTGCCTGGTCAGTGTGCACAAGATGGGCGCGGGATTCGAGCAAGGGTCGGTGTTCCATCTCCAGGGCGATCTCGTCGACCGGAATCGGTTGCGCGAGTGCGCGGATCTGCTCATGACGACCAGTCCGAACGTACTGCTGTACGCCGCCATGGACGGCTGGCGGCGGCAGATGGTCGAGCACGGCCACGACCTGCTCGACGCGGCACTGGAGACCGCCGGGTACGCGCGCCGCGAACTCGATGCCATCCCGGGCATATCGGTGATGGAGGACGAGTTGCTCGGCGTCGAAGCCTCCCACGACCTGGATCGGCTCCAGGTACTGATGGATGTCTCCGCCACCGGCGCATCAGGGTATGAGATCACCGACTGGATGCGCGAGCACCGGCGCATCGATCTCGGCCTGTGCGACCACCGCCGTATCCTCGCGACCCTGTCCATGGCCGACAGTCCGGAAACCGTCGACGCCCTGGTCGCCGGTCTCATCGCCTGGCGCACCCAGCTGCGCGACCCCGCGCCCCCTGACATCCACCTGCCCAGTCCTCGTGACCTGCAACTGGATTCGATCATGCTGCCGCGCGACGCCTTCTTCGCGCCCTGCGAATCGGTTCCGATCGACCGCGCTCCCGGACGGATCGCCGCCGAACAGGTCACGCCCTATCCGCCCGGCATCCCCGTCATCGTGCCCGGCGAACTGATCGACGTCGCCGTGATCGACTACCTCCGCTCGGGCATCGCCGCCGGAATGAACGTCCCCGACCCCGCGGACCCGTCACTGGACACCCTGCGTGTCGTCGCCCGGGACGCCCTCCGGTAAACGCCCACGCGGAACGCCGCCCCCTGGCTATCGGCGACTGTTTCCGGTGATACCCGTGGGCTGATCAGCGTTTGAGGTTCGATACGCCGGGAACTGCGTGAGGGCCATAGCCGCTTTCCACGAAGGAACAGTCATGATCATCCTGGGCCTCATTCTGCTGATCTTGGGGTTGGTTCTCGGGATCGGCATCCTCACGACCATCGGTGTCATTCTGCTGCTCATCGGCGCAGTCCTGTGGCTGCTCGGGGCGGCCGGACGGCCGATCGGCGGCCGCGCGCACTACTGGTGATCGGACGATCCCCGAAGCGCGTCGCTGAACCCGGAACTCCCCGGCCCACACTGTCACGGGCCGGGGAATCGGTAGGTTCGCGCGCTGCGGTCGCGGTACGGAAACGAACTGCCGGACAGTTCGTTTCGACGAAGCGGAGTGGTTGTTTCGGGTGCACGGGACCGGGCAATCGGCACAGGGGGTGACCGAAATACGAGGAAGTGTTCCCCATGACCGGACACACCGTTCGCATCGTGACCATCCTGGCCGCGGCACTGCTGATTCCCCTCACGGGGGCATGCGATCAGGCCAAGGAAGTCGTGAACAAGGGCGGCAGCACACCGTGCAGCGAATTCACCCAGCAGGACAAGGCGAAGCAGCGGATCACCGTTCGCAAGTATCTCGAACAGGACACGAAGGTGACCCCGACGGCCGCGCCGGACACTGTCGACGCGTCCATCGCGGCCATCACCGTGATGTGCGAGGCGCAACGCAACCCGGACACCCCGATCCGGGAAGCGGACCTCACCGGAATCCTCGTCCCGAAGAAGTAGCGACCGAGTTCCGTGATCGGAGGGTCACGCGGGGACGGCGTGCGTGATGCGTCGCCAGACCCGGTGCCGCGCAAGGACTTCCGCGAAGGCATCGGCGAATCGCGCCGGGATGTCCCGTCCGGATGCCGTGGTGACCACGACGCCGTCGACAGTGCCGAGCCCATCCTCGGGCGGTATCGGACTCAGTCCGATGGTCCGCAGCAGCGACGCGCCCGCCCCGAATCCGCCGATCGGTTTGGCGTGCTTGTAGGCCTCGAGCACGAAGTGGACCGCGGGACCGTCACCGCCCAGCGATTCGACCGCGTCCGGACCACCCGCGACCAGGACACCGTCGTACAACACCGACGACACGGTCGCCAGCGAACGGTCCACCGGCACGGTCCCGCCGCCCTCGGCGCCGACCTCGCCGCCGTGGGCCGCCAGGGTTTCCAGCACCGCGCCGCGTCCTCGTAGCGCGGAACTCACCCGTTCCAGCCCGTCGGCGTCGACGCCGTCCGCGATCAGCACGGCGATCTTGCGGGTGGCGATGCCCTCCCCGGGCAGGCTCGACTGCGACAGCGCCGGCGACGCGGTCACCTCCCCGTTGTACGACACACCCGGGACCCGCATGCCGAGTTCGGCGGCCACCCGGACCGCCAGCTCGGCGTCGATGCGCGCGAGGTGTTCGAGGACGCGTTCGCGGATCTCCGGCCTGGTCAGCTTGCCGAGTTCGAAGGCGAAGGCGGCCACGATGTGATCGGCTTCGGGTTCGGACATACTGCGCCAGAACATGCGTGGCTGCGTGTAGTACTCGCGGAACTTCGCACCGCGCCCCCGGGCCGTGGCGCCGTACAGCGACTCGGAATGGTGCTGGAACGCACCGTCCCCGGCCAGGGCCGGGCAGCCGCCCCCGATCGTGTTCTCGGTGTAGGCCGCCTCGCCCTGCGGGATGGCGTGCTGTCCGTAGCCGTCCTGCTGGTGGTTGGCCACGTCCGCCACCGGCCGATTGATCGGCAGCTGCGCGAAATTCGGCCCGCCCAGCCGGATCAGCTGCGTGTCCAGGTAGGAGAAGTTGCGCAGTTGCAGCAGCGGATCGTCGGTGAAATCGATGCCGCGCACCAGGTTCGCGGTGTGGAAGGCGACCTGTTCGGTCTCGGCGAAGAAGTTGTCCGGATTGCGATCGAGCACCATGGTCCCGACCGGTCGCACCGGAACATATTCCTCCGGAATCAGTTTCGTCGCGTCCAGCAGATCGAAGTCGAAATCGAATTCCCGATGCTCCGGGATCAGCTGCACCCCGAGCTCCCATTCCGGGTACTGCCCGGCGGCGATGCAGTCCCACAGATCGCGCCGATTGAAGTCCGGGTCGCGCCCGGCGATCTGCTGGCATTCGTCCCACAGCAGCGAGTGCACGCCGAGTTTGGGTTTCCAGTGGAATTTCACGAATGTCGACTGCCCGTCGGCGTCGACGAGCCGGAAGGTGTGCACGCCGAAGCCCTGCATCATCCGATAGCTGCGCGGCAGGGCCCGGTCCGACATGAGCCACAGGATCGCGTGCAGGGTCTCCGGTTGCAGCGCCACGAAGTCCCAGAGGGTGTCGTGGGCCGAGGCGGCCTGCGGGATCTCGTTGTGGGGCTCGGGTTTCACCGCGTGCACGAAGTCGGGGAACTTGATGCCGTCCTGGATGAAGAAGACCGGGAAGTTATTGCCGACCAGATCGTAATTGCCCTCCGCGGTATAGAACTTCGTCGCGAAGCCGCGCACGTCGCGCACGGTGTCGGCGGATCCGCGCGATCCCGCGACCGTGGAGAACCGCACGAACACCGGCGTCTCCACGGCCGGATCGGTGAGGAACCGCGCCGTGGTGAACCGGCCCAGCCACCCGGTATGCGGCCGGAAGCGCCCGTAGGCCCCCGCACCGCGCGCGTGCACGACGCGTTCGGGAATCCGCTCGTGATCGAAGTGCGTGATCTTCTCGCGGGCGTGGAAGTCGGCCAGCAGGGCCGGGCCGCGATCGCCCACCTTCACCGTGTCGTCGGTGCCGTCCACCCGGACGCCCTGCTGCGTGGTCAGGTAGCCCCGGTCCCGCGCGACGCGATACGAATCCAGCTGGCGCTGCTTGTCGTTCCTCTCACTGTCCATGTGGCGACTCTCCTCCGCTCGATGGCCGGAAACCCGGATGTCTGCGTATCGCCCGCTTACCCGAGCCGGGCGCTTTCACACACCCGCCCGCGCCATGTCCGCGCCGGAGGCCGGTCAGACCTCGATGCGCTCGCCGAGGGTCACCGTGCGGTGGCGAGGCAGGCGGAAGTAGTCGGCCACGTCCGCGGAGAGGTGGCTGGTGGCGATGAACAGCCTGGTGCGCCAACGGGACATGGCGGGGTGGTCGGCGGCGCGTAGTTCGATCTCGGAGAGGAAGTAGGAGGCGTGGTCCAGGTCGAGTTCGCCTTCGGCCTCGTCGGTGTCGAGGGCGGCCAGGGCGGCGTGGACATCGGGGGTTTCCATATAGCCGACTCGGACGGTGACGTGGACGATGCCGTCGTCGCGGTAGCCGAGGTGGTCGACGCGGACGCGGTCGTCGGGTGCGATTCGGGGGACGGGTTCGGTTTCCACCGAAGCGATGACGGTGTGACGGTGGCGGACGCTGTTGTGTTCGACATTGGCGCGCAGGGCCAGCGGCACAGCGTCCTTGCCGCGGCTGAGGAAGACGGCGGTGCCGTCGACGATCGTCAACCGTGATGGGTCGTGCCACAGGTCGTCGACGAACTCGCGCAGGGAGCCTTCCAGGCGGTCGCGTTCGTCGGCCAGCACGCCGCGCCCGCGTTGGAAGGTCGTCATGACCACGAAGGCGGCCACGCCGATCAGCAGCGGCAGCCAGGCGCCGTGCAGGAGTTTGGTGAGGTTGGCGGCGACGAACAGCAGGTCCACCGTGAGCAAGGGCGTCCAGACCACCACGACGAGCCACAGCGGCAGTTGCCATTTCGCGTGGGCGAGGTAGCCGAGCAGCAGGGTGGTGATGGTGATCGTGCACGTGACCGCCATACCGAAGGCGAAGGCCAGGGCGGTCGAACTGCGGAAGGCCAGCACCAGGGTGAGCACCGCGACCAGCAGCAGCCAGTTGACCCACGGCACGTAGATCTGCCCGGGCGCCGAGGCCGAGGTGTGCGCGATGCGCAGTCTCGGCAGGTATCCGATCCGCGCGGCCTGGGACGCCACCGAATACGCGCCGGTGATCACCGCCTGCGACGCGATCACCGTCGCCGCGGTGGCGAGGGCGACCATGGGCAGCCGACCCCACTGCGGGACCAGCAGGAAGAACGGGCTCGCCACGTGGGCGCGGGTCCCGAGGATCAGGGCGGCCTGCCCGAAATAGCTGAGCACGCAGGCGGGCAGCACCAGCACAAGCCAAGCGGTGGTGATGGATCGGCGGCCGAAGTGCCCCAGATCCGCGTACAGCGCCTCCGCTCCGGTGACCGCCAGCACGATGGCGGCCAGCGCGAAGAACGCGACGGCGAAATGCCCGGCGAGGAAGCCGAGCGCGTAGCCCGGCCACAGCGCCTTCAGGATCGCCGGATGCCGGCAGATCCCGCCGATGCCGCACGCCGCGATCGCCAGGAACCAGATCACCATCACCGGCCCGAACAACCGGCCCACCGACTCGGTGCCGCGATGCTGAAAGATGAACAGCAGCACGATGATCAGCGCCGTGACCGGGACGACGGCCTTGGCCAGCGACGGTTCCACCACCTCGATCCCCTCCACCGCGGACAGCACCGAGATGGCGGGAGTGATCATGCTGTCGCCGAAGAACAGTGCCGCGCCGAAGATTCCGAGGGCCGCCAGTACCGCGGCGGGCCGGCGGCCGCGCGCGGCGAAGCGTCGCACCAGCGTGATCAGTGCCATGATCCCGCCCTCACCGTCGTTGTCGGCCCGCATGGCCAGCAGCACATAGGTGACGGTCACGATGATCAGCACCGACCAGAACACCAGCGACACGACCCCGTACACAGTGGCGGGTTCCACCGGCACGGGGTGCGGGTCCGAGGGATCGAACACGGTCCGCATCGTGTAGATCGGACTGGTCCCGATGTCGCCGAACACGACTCCCACCGCCCCGATCAGCAGACCCGGCCGGACCGCGTCCCGCAGCGAACCGCGTCCGCCCGACGCACCGGACTGCCCGGCCGACCCCGGGTCATCCGACACCGTCGAATCCTGGCGCTCGGACATCCCGTCACCCGGCCTGATCGTGGTCCGGATCGATCCCGATCGACAGGTTCGGTCCGCCGGTTCCGGGTACTGCGATCATGTCCCTACCCTCCTCGCCGAGTGCTGATGCCTTCGGCGTACCCGCTCAGAGAGCGGAGACACAGCATCGGAGCAGTGCCATGCCCAAGGAATGGACGAAGAAAGACGAACGTCAGTACGAGCACGTCCGCGACTCCGCCGAGGAGCGCGGCGAGAGCCCGGCCCGGGCTCGGGAGATCGGTGCCCGCACGGTCAACAAGAATCGTGCCCGGGCGGGCGAGACCAAGACCGCCAGCCGGACGTCCTTGCAGGGTAAGTCCCCGCAACAGCGTGGTGGTGAGCGTTCGGGCCGGCGCGGACCCAAGGGCCTGACCAAGGACCAGTTGTACAACGAGGCCAAGCAGCGAAACATCAAGGGCCGCTCGGGAATGTCGAAAGCGCAGCTCGCCCACGCTCTCGGCCGAGCCTGAACCGCCCCGGGCATCGGTTCGCCATGACTCCCCGGTCACGGCGGACCGTCGTCTGGTTCGAGATCCGCCCATTCCCGTTGCAGAGCCGGATGATTGGACGCTTCGAGCAGTAAGGCGTGGACGAACGCCTGCGGTAGATTGCCCCGTAACTGGCGTTGCGCGACATCGAATTCCTCGGCGAACAGGCCCGGTGTGCCGCAGGCGGCGCGGTTGCGTTCGAAGTAGCGGGCCGCGGTGACGGGCAGGGACAGATCGGCCGTCGCGATCGCCATCGCGAAGCCGCACAGCAGAAAGGCGCCCTCGTTGCCGCCGAGCGGGTTCTCGCCGTCGCGATACCGGTAAACGTAGTAGTCGCTGGACAATTCGCGCGCGATCGCGGACACCGTGGCCCGGACTCGCGGATCATCCAGCGGCACGGCGCCGCGGATGATCGGCAGGAGCAGCGCGGCATCCACTTCCGGATGCTGCGGCGACCGCTGCCAGCGGCCGGTGGGGTGCACACTCGTCTTCGCCACCCGCGAGACCAGCGCGTCCGCCAAGCCGGCGCAGATGGCGCTGTCGGCTCCGGTGTCCGGCAATCCGGCGACCGCCCGCAGCCCGGCGGCGCAGATCAGCCCCGAGTGCGCCCAGTGCTCGTCGTCGATCTCCCAGATCCCGGCGTCACGCCGATCATGATGTGCGGCAATGGCCTCCACCGCGACACCGACCGCTGACCGGCATTCGGCCGGCAGATGGTGGTGGCGGGCGGCGGCGGCGAACATCAGCAGCGCCTCACCGAAGATGTCGAGCTGGAACTGATCTCGCACGCGATTGCCGACGACCGCGGTGCCGCCGGGATAGCCGGGCAGGTCGACGTCCCGCTCACGCGGCACCGCCTCGCCTCGCAGGGTGTAGGCGGGCATCAACGACGGACCGTCGGCGAGCAGGCGTTCGGCGATGAAGCCGACCGCGGAATCGAGCAGGGGTAACGCGCCGGCCGCCGCGGCCGCGTGCCCGGCCAGGCACTGATCGCGGATCCAGACGTAGCGGTAGTCGTAGTTGGCTCCCTGTTCGTCCCGTTCGGGCAGCCCGGTGGTGGCCGCGGCGACCATGCCGCCGCTGGACCCGGTCATACCGCGCAGCACCGCGTACGCGTGGGACGCGTCGCGCGGCGCGGCATTCGCCCGCAGCCCGGGTACCTCCCGATTCCAGTTGAATTCCGTTGCCGTCCAGGAGAATTCTGGATCCGGCGGAGCATCGGGCAAACCGATGTCCGACAGTTCGAGGACCAGGTCCCGGTACTCGCCGGGTGGCACTCGCAGGAGCAGACGCCAACCCGGGCACTCCGGGTCTTCATCGAACACCGCGTCGGGCGCACCGCTCCACCGCAGCCGGAGTCGGCCGCACCGCGCCTCCCACGCACCCGCCGCGCGCCGGACATCGCGCAGCGGCGCCTTTCCGTAGTCGTGGACCGGGTTCAGTTCGACCAGGACCCGGGCTTCGTCGTGCAGCGCCCGCACCCGGCGCAGCACGACGACCCGATGCTCGTCTCCCGGAAAGGCCAGCGCGTCACGGCATTCGATCACCGTGGATCCGGTGACCCACCGGGAATTCCAGATCAGTGTCCGGGGGTCGTAGTAGCCGCCCCAGACGCAGCGCTCGTCGGGAGTCACCGAGTAGACGCTCGATCCCCCGATCAGCGTGTCGAAGACCGGCGCGCTGTCCCATTGCGGTGCGCACAGCCACGCGATGTCACCGCGCGGACCGATCAGCGCGCCCCGTTCGCCGTCGGCGACGAACGCGTACTCCCGCAATACGTGCGGCTGCTCGATCCGGGTCGGTTCCACTCGGTTCGATTACCACGCGGTCGCGGGAGTAACCGTCCGGTGACGACGCCCCTCCATGGGACGAAGGCACGGTCCCCGTTGAGCCGGACCCCTGCGATCGCGGGTTCAAGCGCTCCTGCCGCGATGCTCATGCCATGGATGCAATACCCAGATGGCCACGAAGAGGATGCCGGAAACAATTCCGGCGACGATTCCCGGCCAGGTACCGCCGACGGTGTCGAAAATGAGCACCGCCACCCCGGTCAACGCGACACCGAGCAAGCCCAGGCCCACGATCGCATAACGATGCGCGGCGGTCACCACATTCTCGAGCCGGTGCCGCCGGAACAGCATTCGATGCGCGGCGACCGGCGCGATCAGGCAGATGGTGGCGCCGATCGAGGCGGCCACCACCACGAGGTAGACCACCCGCATCACGCCGGACAGCATGGTGAATCGCGCCTGGAACGGCAGTGTCAGCAGGAAACCGGTCAGCAATTGCACGCCCGTCTGCACGACGCGCAATTCCTGCATCAGGCTGTTCCAATTGCGATCCAGCCGTTCGGTGGGGGTTTCGTGCCGGTCACTCATGGACTGGGTTGCGGCACATCGACATGGCAGTCGGCGATCTTCGGGTTCAGGCCGAGATAGTTGAGCGGACCCGCCACTATCGTGACCGCGATGGTTCCGGCGCTCGCGCAGTTGCTCGGCGCGCTGTCGTAATAGTGCCGTTGCCCGGCGGCCACGGCTCCGATGATCAGCCAGATCACGACCACCAGCAGCAACAGGCTGCTCGCGCCCGTGCGGCGGCGTCCACGCCACACCCGACGGTCATTCGTGAAAGTTCTCATTTCTCATCACCTTCTCCTGACGGGCGAATACCCCGACAATCGGCCGCCTAACGGGGCAATCGATGCCGTTCCGCGAGTGTGGGCGCACAGGGGAAATCCCCTGGCCTGTCGCGCTGCGAGCCAGGGGATTTCGGTGTGGTTACGTAGGAATCGGATCAGCGGTGCTGCTGCGCGCGCTGCCGCTGCTCCTCGGCCTCGGCCCGGGCGCGATCCTTCTCGGCCTGGGCCTCCCGCTTGGCGGCGTCGCGCTGGGCCTCGGCCTTGTCCTGCTGAGCCCGCCCCTCCTCGCGCAGCCCCTCATTGCCGAAGACCTTGCCCGCGGCTTCCTTGGCCGCGCCCTTGACACCCTCGACCACGCCTTCGGCGCCTTCCCGAGGACCGCTCTTCTCGTGCTCTGACATGGGATATACCTCCGTATATCGATTGCAGGGACATTCAGGACCTACCCGGGGCTTCGGACCCGAAACAGGTTGTCGGCCATTTTGTTTCGAGGCGGCGTCCCGCCGGTCAGTGCCGGGCCGGGCGCATCTCCTGGGCCTTGGTCTTCGCGCCCTGAACGATCAGGTGCCAGCCGCCGGGGTCGCCCCGCAGGATGGCTTCCGCGGTGGCCTTCAACTGCTCCCAGGTGGCGTGTGGGGGTATCGGCGGCACTTCCGGGTCGGTGCGGAAGTCGAGCAGCACCGGCCGGTCCGCGGACAATGCGGTGTCCCAGGCCGGGCCGACGTCCTCGGGACGGTCGACCGCGACGGCGGCCAAGCCCATGCAGCGGGCGACGTCCGCGTAGGAGATGTCCGGAAGTGTCTGCGATTCCTCGAATTTCGGTTCACCGCCCATGGCGCGCAGCTCCCAGGTGACCTGGTTGAGGTCGTTGTTGTGGAAGACGCACACGATCAGTCGCGGATCGGCCCAGCGATCCTGATACCGCTGGACGGTCATCAGTTCCGCGAGCCCGTTCATCTGCATCGCCCCATCACCGACCAGGGCGATGACCGGGCGATCAGGGCGGGCGAACTTGGCGCCGATCGCGTACGGCACCCCGGGCCCCATGGTCGCCAGCGTGCCCGACAGCGATCCGCGGATCTCACCGCGGAAGCGCAGGCAACGCGCGTACCAATTGGCCGCCGAACCGGAATCGGAGGTGAGGATGGCGTTCTCGGGCAGGCGCCGCGACAGCTCCCAGGCCACCCGCATCGGGTTGACCGGCTTCGCGTCGAGCATGGACTGGTTCTCGATCGTCTGCCACCAGCGGGCCACGCTCTCCTGGATGTCGATCGCCCAGGCCCGGTCCGGATTCGGCGCCAGCATCGGAATCAGTTCGGTCAGTGTGGCTTTCGCGTCGCCGACCAGGTTGACCTCGGTCGGATAGCGCATGCCGATCATGGTGCCGTCGATGTCGATCTGGACGGCGCGGGCCTGTCCGAAATCCGGAAGGAACTGGGTGTAGGGGAAATTCGAGCCCACGATCAGCAAGGTGTCGCAATCGCGCATCAGCTCATAGCTGGGCCGCGTGCCGAGCAGCCCGATCGAACCGGTCACGAACGGCAGCTCGTCGGAGAGCACGTCCTTGCCCAGCAGCGCCTTGGCCACGCCGGCGCCGGTCAGTTCGGCGATGCGGGTGAGTTCGGTCGCGCACCCGCGCGCGCCCTGTCCGGCCAGGATCGCGACTCTGGTTCCGGCATTGATGATTTCGGCCGCGCGCTCGATCTCCGCGCGAGGCGGAACCACCGTCGGCGCCGCCAGCGCGCCCGGGGAGCTGGAGGGCACCTGTTTGAATTCGTGCTCGGGCGCTTCGTATTTCTCCTCCTGCAGATCCGAGGGAATGATGACCGTGGTCGGCGCGCGCCGGGTGAGGGCGGTGCGGAAGGCGCGGTCCAGCGCGTTGGGCAGCTGGCTCGACACGTTCACCTCGACCAGATAGTCCGAGGCCACGTCCTTGAACAGGCTCTGCAGATCCACTTCCTGCTGGTAACTGCCGCCCATGGCGCTGCGCGCGGTCTGGCCGACGATCGCCACCACGGGCACATGGTCCAATTTCGCGTCGTACAGCCCGTTCAGCAGGTGGATCGCGCCGGGACCGGACGTCGCCGTGCACACCCCCACCGTGCCGCTGAACTTCGCGTACCCGGTCGCCTGGAAAGCGGCCATCTCCTCGTGCCGGGCCTGGATGAAGGCCGGGTCACCGTCGGCGCGACCGAAAGCCGCGATGAGGCCGTTGATGCCGTCGCCGGGATAGCCGAAAACCTGCTCGACACCCCATTCCCGCAACCGCTGCACGACGTGATCACTCACTTGCCGGGCCATGGTGTCTCCTGTCCCTGTGCCGGTTCTCCGCGAACAGCGCCCGAGTACCCGCGAACCCGCACCCCAATCGGCACGTGATCAGTCGGGCACAGCGGGTATTCGCGACAGCAGAACCGAAACCCGCAGGTGACCACCGGAGTGGAGGCACGCCGATGACGGCCGGATCCGATCGACAGCACCGAGCCCGACAACGCACCCGGCTGCCCCTGGAGGCGGTCGAAGCCGATCTGCGACGCGCCGTCGCCGGGGAGGTGCGCTTCGATCCGGGATCACGGGCGGCGTACTCCACCGACGCGTCCAACTACCGGGCGCTGCCGCTGGGCGTGGTCGTGCCCCGCACACCCGAGGATGCCGAAGCCGCGCTGGCGGTGTGCCGCGAACACGATATGCCCGTCCTGTCGCGGGGCGGCGGCACCAGTCTGGCGGGTCAATGCTGCAACGCGGCGGTCGTGCTGGATTGGAGCAAGTACTGCCACCGGGTCACCGAACTCGACGCGGAAGCGCGGACCGTGGTGGCCGAACCGGGCATCGCCCTCGACGCCCTGAACACCGAGCTGGGGCCCTATGACCTCATGGTGGGTCCGAAACCGGCGACCCACGTCAGCTGCACCATCGGCGGGATGATCGGCAACAACTCGTGCGGTTCCACCGCGCAGGCCTACGGGAAGATGGCCGATTCGGTGCGCAGGCTGGAAGTGCTCACCTATGACGGCACCCGCATGTGGGTCGGCCCCGGGATGGCCGGACTCACCGACCCGCTGCGCACCGGATTGCGCGATCTGACCGAACGCCACGCCGGCGACATCCGCCGCGCCTATCCGCGCATCCCCCGGCGGGTTTCGGGCTACAACCTCGACGCGCTGCTGCCGGAACACGGTTCCGATGCCGCCACACTGCTGGTGGGCAGTGAGAGCACCCTGGTGACAGTGCTGCGCGCCGAGCTCGACCTGGTCCCGGTCCCCGCCGCGACAGCGCTCGTGGTGCTGGGCTTCCCCGACGTGTTCGCCGCCGCCGACGCGGTGCCCGAGGTGCTGGAGCATCACCCGGCCGCACTGGAGGGATTGGACGAACGGCTCGTACGGCTCGAGCACAGCCGGCACCTCGCCGAGCAGGCGATCCGGCGGCTGCCGGACGGACACGCCTGGCTGATGGTGCAATTCGACGGCGACAGCCCCGACGAGGCCGACCGCGCGGCCCACCGGATGATCCGCGCGGTCACGCACCACGCCGGCGTGAGCGCCACCCTGGTCGACGAGCCCGAGCGGGAAGCCGAGCTGTGGGCGGCGCGCGAGGCCGGGCTCGGCGCCACCGCGTATCCGCCCGGCGGCCGTGAGACGCACGAGGGCTGGGAGGACGCGGCGGTGCCGCCCGAGCGGCTCGGCGATTATCTCCGCGACTTCGAGCGGCTGCTGAAGGTGTTCGACTACGAATCCAGCTCGCTCTACGGTCATTTCGGCCAGGGGTGCGTGCACACCCGCATCCCCTTCGATCTGCGCACCGCCGACGGCATCACCCGTTATCGCGAATTCGTCACGCGTAGCGCGCATCTGGTGACGGACTACGGCGGTTCGCTCTCGGGCGAGCACGGTGACGGGCAGTCACGCGCCGAACTGCTGCGCATCATGTTCGGCGACACCGTGGTCGAGGCGTTCGGCGAGCTGAAGCACCTGTTCGATCCATACAACCGGATGAACCCGGGAAAGATCGTCCAGCCACGACCGTTGGACGGCGATCTGCGCCAAGGCGTGAACTATCGGCCGTGGGAACCCGCGACGCACTTCGCCTTCCCCGACGATGGATTCCGATTCAGCCATGCCGCCAATCGCTGTGTCGGCGTGGGCAAATGCCGCGGCGAGAGCGGCGGCGTCATGTGCCCCAGCTACCGGGCCACCCGCGAGGAGCAGCATTCGACCCGCGGCCGGGCCCGTCTGCTGTTCGAGATGCTCGAGGGCGACGTCATCACCGAGGGCTGGCGCTCGACCGAGGTGCGCGACGCTCTCGATCTGTGCCTGGCCTGCAAGGGGTGTCGCAGCGACTGCCCGGTCGACGTGGACATGGCGACCTACAAGGCGGAGTTCCTGTCCCATCACTACCATCTCCGACCGCGTCCGATGGCCCACTACTCGATGGGATGGATTCCGCTGTGGGCCAGGCTGGCCGCGCCCGCCGCGCCGGTCGTCAACGCGCTGACCCACGCCCCCGGACTGCGTCGGGTGATCGCCCGCGTGGGCGGGGTGGATCCGCGACGGCAGCTCCCCCGCTTCGCCCGCACGCGGTTCACCGAGACGTTCACCGGCTCGGACGGTCTCGCCGCGGCTCCCCACGGCCGGGTGCTGCTGTGGCCGGACACCTTCACCAACAACTTCGAGCCCGGCATCGCGCAGGCCGCGGCGGAGGTGCTCGCCGCGGCGGGATTCCACGTCGAGATCCCGGACCGAACCGTGTGCTGCGGCCTGACCTGGATATCCACCGGCCAGCTGCCGACCGCCCGCCGCATTCTGCGGCGCACCCTGCGCATTCTGGAACCCGCACTGCGCGAGAGCGTTCCGGTCGTCGTACTCGAGCCCAGCTGCGCGGCGGTATTCCGTTCGGACCTGCCCGAGCTGCTGCACGGCGACGAGGACGCCCACCGCTTGGCCGGGCAGACCCGCACGCTGGCCGAACTGCTCGCCGAACGCGCCCCCGACTGGTCGCCCCCGCGGATCAGCGGTTCCGCCGTGGTGCAGCCGCACTGCCACCACCATGCGATTCTGCACTTCGACCGCGATCGGGAGCTGCTCACCGCCACCGGCGCCGAGGTCGATGTCCTCGATGCCGGATGCTGCGGTCTCGCAGGCAATTTCGGCTTCGAGCGGGGGCACTACGAAGTGTCCGTCGCCTGCGCCGAGGACGCGTTGCTGCCTGCCCTGCGGGCCCGTTCCGCCGATTCGCTCGTCGTCGCGGACGGGTTCAGTTGCCGTACGCAGATCCGCGATCTCCTGCCCGATGTGCGACCGCGACACGCGGCCGAGTTGCTCGCGGCCGCTATCCGCGTGTCGGAACGTGCTGCGCCGTAACGGATCTAGACTCCACCGGATCGACCGATCGAGAGCACCTTCCGCATCAGCCACGTCTGCGCGCTGCGCGGATGGGCGCGTTCGTCGAATTCGCCGTGTGCGCCGTAGTCGTGGCCGCCGGCCCGGTCCAATGGGGCACACAGATTGTCCGCCCGGTCCGCGGCCGGCGTATCGGTCTGCTGGCTGTCGAATCCGGTGCGGGCCAGATATCGGTCCAGCACCGTCGGAGCCAGCCGCTGGGCGACCAGCGTGCCCACCGCGGCGTGGTCGGCCACATCGACCGGAATCGCCAGGGCCCGCCCGCCCGCGTCGCGCACGTCCGCGGCGGCGGCGTCCAGACCGGCCTGCCCTCGCGCCAGCAGCGCGACCGACGCTCCTTGCGCGCCGAACCTGCGCGCGGCGGCCCGTCCGATTCCCGCACTGGCTCCGGTAACGACGACCACCTTCGGTTCCTTGTTCGCATGCGGCTTCATGTCGGGCGGATACCACCGCGCACCGCCCGCAACCGCCCCCACGCGACGGCCCCCGCGACCCGGTCCGGACGAACACGACGAGGCGGATAATGGGGTGATGGAGTCTTCGGCCGATCTTCCCGCGGAATCACTCGTCTGGGCTGCGGGGAAATATCCGGGCCCGCGGACGGGAAGCTTCCGTTTCTGGTTCGCCACCCGCCGCTGGGAATGGTCCCCTGAGCTGTACCGCATGCACGGCTACACGCCCGGCGAGGTCGAACCCACCACCGAACTCCTTCTCGCGCACAAACATCCCGACGATCGCGGCAAGGTCGCCGAGGCGATCACCCGCTCGGTCTCTTTGGGCGAGCCGTTCTCGAGCCGCCACCGGTTCATCGACACCCACGGGAACGAGCACCACGTGATGGTGGTCGCCGACCGCATCCTCGACGAAGGCCGCCCGGTCGGCACCTCGGGGTTCTACATCGACCTGGAGGGCACCCTGATCCACGCCCAGCACGAGGCCATCGAGCAGCAGATGCCCGGCGTGGTGGAGGCACGAGCCGTGATCGAGCAGGCCAAGGGCGTCCTCATGCGCATGTACCGCATCAACGACGAGCAGGCCTTCAAACTGCTGGTGTGGCGGTCCCAGGAGACCAACACCAAACTCCGCGCCCTGGCCGAACAGCTCCTGCGCGAACTGCCCAATATCCCGCCCGCGCAGCCCGGAACCGTGTCCGCGTTCGACCACATCCTGCTGACCGTGCACGAGCGCATCCCCGAGTGACCCCCGGCCTCGGGGTCGAATCGCGCTCACATCCCGTTGAATTCGACGATCGGCGGCGGATAGTCGGCGGCGAGGACGCCCGCCCGCCACGGGCGTTGGATCTCGGCGCCGGGCAGCTGGGCGAGTTCGGGCAGCCAGCGGCGGACGTAGTCGCCCTCGGGGTCGAATCGGTCGGCTTGGCGGAGGGGGTTGAGGACACGGCTGGAGCGGGTATCGGTGCCGGTGCCGGCCATCCACTGCCAGTTCAGCCGGTTGTTGGCGACGTCGCCGTCGACCAGCCAGCGTTCGAAGTGTTCGGCGCCGATGCGCCAGTCCACGCGGAGGGTCTTGACCAGGAAGCTGGCGGCGATCAATCGGGCCCGGCCCGGCATCCAGCCCTCGGCGAGCAGTTGCCGCATGCCCGCGTCGACCATGGGGTAGCCGGTCTGCCCGGCCTGCCAGGCCGCTACGCCACGCGGATCGGACCGCCAGGGCTCGGCCGGGGTGGTCTTGTAGTCAGCCACGGCGACGCGGGGTTCGTCGGCCAGGACCTGGTGGTAGAAGTCGCGCCAGGCGAGCTGACGGAGGAAGGCGAGGGCGCCCGGGTCGGCGGCGGGGGTGCGAGTCACGATCTCGGTGACGGACAGACAGCCGAAATGCAGGTAGGGAGACAGTCGCGAGGTGCCGTCGGCGGCGGGGATGTCCTTCTCGTCCTCGTAGCGGCGGACCGGGCCGGACAACCACTGCTCGAGCAGTTTTCGACCAGTCGTCTCGCCACCGACCGCCAGCTGCGGCGACCCGGGACCCGCGTCGAGATCGGCCGCGCCGGGGATCGCCTCGCTCTCCACCTCCGGGACCGTCACGGTGACCGGCGGCGGCACCGGGCGACGCACCGGCGTCTCCAGCCAACGGTTGAAATACGGCGTGAAGATCGCGTAATGCCCGCGCCCGGTATCCGGCCGGATCGCACCGGGATCCACGGCGGTGATCGAGCTGCCGTGCACTCGCAGCTCACCTCTGGCCGACGAAAGCTGTTCCCGCAGCGCGTCTTCCCGCCTCCGGCTGTACGGGGTGCCGTCCGCCGCGAGATGCACCGTGTCCGCCCCGACCTCGCGCGCGGCCCGTACCACCTCATCGACCACCCGTCCGTGCCGCACCACCAGCCGCCCGCCCCGCGCGCCCAGCTCGTCGTCGAGCTCGCTCAGCGCCGAGCACAGGAATCGCAGCCGGTTCGCCGCGTCCCCGACCCGGGCCAGCAGGTCGGTGTCCAGAACGAACAAGGGAACCACCGACTTGTCCTCGCGACACGCGGCCGCCAGCGCCGGATTGTCGTGGACCCGCAGATCCCTGGTGAACAACACGATCGACGTCGTCATGCCCGCGCCCCGCCTCCTGATCGATGGTTGCCTGATCGAAGCGACAGTACGGTCCGGCGGCCCGGCGCGCCCGCCCCGCAACGCAGGGCCGGTCGACGCGGATCATGATCAGCGTGCAGAATCGGACATATGCCTCACTCAAATCCGATCAGTGCCTGGAAATCGCTCCGCGACGGCAACGACCGCTTCGTGTCCGGCAGCCAGGTCCACCCCTCGCAGGGCGCCGGTCACCGCGAAGAGCTGGTGGCAGGCCAGCACCCCACCGCCATCCTGTTCGGCTGTGGTGACTCCCGGGTGGCCGCCGAGATCATTTTCGACCAGGGCCTCGGCGACATGTTCGTGGTCCGGACCGCGGGCCACGTCATCGACTCCTCGGTGCTGGGTTCCATCGAGTACGGCGTGCAGGTCCTCAACGTGCCGCTGATCGTGGTGCTCGGCCACGACAGCTGCGGCGCGGTGAAGGCCACCCTCGACGCGCTGGACGGCGGCGCGGTGCCCGGCGGGTTCATCCGCAGCCTCGTCGAGCGTGTCACCCCGTCGATCCTGCTGGGCCGCCGCGAGGGCCTGAACACCGTCGACGAGCTCGAGGCCCGCCACGTCGCCGAGACCGCGCGGGTTCTCATGGAGCGCTCGCAGATTATCTCGCAGGCCGTCGACGCGGGCCGCCTGGCCATCGCCGGCGTCACGTACCAGCTCAGCGACGGCCGCGCCCACCTCAACCAGGTCATCGGCAATATCGGCGAACAGCCCTGAGTTCGGCCGTGCGGAAATCGACAATTCCGCATTGAAATACCAACGGGTCCTGAGGCTTTCGCCGTGATCGCCGCAGGAAACAGGCGGTGCTGTTCCGCATTCGATTTCCGGATTAGCACCGCCTGTTTCTGCGTACACTCTCCCGCGATAGCCGACACCTATACAGCAGGGCTCAACAATGACAAAGCTCGACTGGACCACCACCGTGACAACCGGCCCCGGCGGCATCCGCACCGAGGAAGCCGGAACCCTCGACGGTGAGATCACCCTCCGCACCTTCTGGTCCGACACCGACAATCTCGCACTGGTCACGGTGCAACACCATGAAATCCGCGAGTGGTACACGGTGGCGGGCGGCCCCGTCCCCGCCGACTCCAAGGAACTCGCCGAGGCCGTCCACCAAGCCGCCGTGGCCGCCGCCCGCGAGGGCGACGACGCCACCGCCGGGTAGTAATTCCCCAGAGCGCCCAATCCACCACGGTTTTCGCTCACGCATCAATTCCCGCGGCGCAGTCGACGGGTTCGGAGGCGAAGACCTGGTGGATCAAGGTGGAACAGGATTGATTCAGATACATTCGCGCACCTGATCATTCGGCGTGTGTCGATCTGTTCACCCGTGGAACATCCTGTAGCTCCGGAACATTGGGTTCGGCGCTACGAGGCGCCTCCAGGATATGCCGGTCCTGGCAGAGGCCAGGTCGGTGATGTTCCAGGAGGATTCGTGGTGACGATGCGCGACGCACGCCGGTATCTGCCCAATACAGCGGCCACCATGGCGTTGATCGCGCTCGCGGTCGGCGGGGTCGCGATCACGGCGGATTCGCCGCAGAACGACCGGGCGGGCACTGTCGTGGCGTCGTCGAAGGTCTCCGATACCTCCGCCGAGGCGGACCCGGCCACCGAGATCGGGCCGGTCACCGAGCTCGCGGACGTGACCGAGACGCCCCAGGACGGGACCGTGCCGGACGACATGCCGGTGGCGGACACCCCCGACAGCGGGGACGTGCCCGGGACCGAGACGCCGAGCCCCGACACCACCGACCCCGCTACCAGCACGCCGACCGACACTCCGACCACGAGTCCGTCGTCGGGTCCGACCATCAATGTGAATGTGAGTGCGAGCCTGGGCATTTCGGCGCAGGTCTCCCCGCCGACCGACGTCGTCACGACGCTGACGCCCGGCCTCACCACAGTGACCGCGAGCCCGTCGCCGACCACCACGACCACAGACCCCGCGTCGCCGGTCCCCGTCGCGGCAACGACAGCCACCACGACCGTGCCGGTCCCCGGCGCAGCGACGACCACCACGACCACCCCCATCCCTGCCACCGCAGCGACGACCACCACCGCGACTCCGGTCCCTGCTACCGCAACGACAACAACGACCCCGGTTCCTGCGACGACGACCACCGCGGTCCCGCCCACCCCGACACCCGCCAAGGGGACGACCACCCCGACCACGGTCCGTGCGACCACCCCGTCCGGCAAGCCGACGACACCGCGCCGCACCCCGACGTCGACCACGGTCACCAAAACGACCGCGCCCAAGCCGGTTCCGTCCTCGGCCCGCCCGACGGTCGCGCAACCGCCGACCACGACGCACCGGCCGACGCCGACGACCACCACGGTGGCTCCCACCGCGCCCAAGCCCGTCCCGGCCAAGTAGCGCCGATGGCGATGACAGCGCGTCCGGCGCTGCTGGTGGCCGCGGCCGCCGCGATCCTCGCGGGCTGCGGCGTCTCCGACGGAACTTCCGATCCACTGCCGCCGCGCGCGACCGAGTCGATCCCGGCGATCCGCCTCGACGCGGCCGAGTCTCCGCTCGACCAGCTCCGCGAGTGGGCGCGTGCGCGGTCCGAAACGAGCGGCATCCCGATGCGAGCCCTGCAGGCGTACGGCTATGCGACGGTGGCCATGTCGAAAGCCCAGCCCGGTTGCCATCTCGGCTGGGTGACGCTGGCCGGTATCGCCCGCGTGGAAAGCGATCACGCCCGTTTCGGCGGCGCGACCATCACCACCGATGGATCGGTGCGCCCCCCGATCCGAGGGATCGCGTTGGACGGCACCGGGGGTAATGCGCGGATCATCGACCCCCATGCCACCACCCGAGCCGGTCATACGGTGTACGCGCGCGCGATGGGCCCGTTCCAGTTCATCCCCGACACCTGGAAACGCTGGGGCGTCCACGCGGCCGTCGGCTACAACACCCTCGCCCCCACGCTGAAGGCCGCCAAACCGGCTGCCACCGGCGACCTTTCGGGCAGCCCGGACAATATCGACGACGCGGCCCTCGCGGCCGGTCGATACCTGTGCGCGACGGGAGGCGATCTGGCCACGGCACACGGCTGGCGGCAGGCCATCCTGGCATACAACCACTCCGCCGTGTACGTCGATCAAGTGCGCAGCGCCGCGCTCGGCTACCAGAAGTAGCCGAGCGAGCGGAACAGAACCGTCAGCCGGCCTTGGCGGTGGTAGTGGTCCGGCTGGACGAGGACGGGGTCGTCGTGGGCATGTCGATCACGTCCGGCAAGCGACCACCGCCGAGGACGGGTACCGCGCTGGTCGGGGACGGCGGGACCAGTGGGGTGCTGCGGTGATCGCCGCATCCCGTGATCGCCGCCGCCACCATCGCTATCGCGGCCACCGTGATCAAGTGCTTGGGCACGAGTCAACCTTTCGAAGAGGGACGACCAATTCTGATGCACCCGCCTCGAGAATGTGGCGCGAAAGATCAACTTAGGCACACAAAGTCGGCCCCGGTGGCACAACGACGCCCGAATAGTTCCGTGAGTCCAGTTCTCCGACAGCAAATTCCGTAGCGAATCAGCAGCGAACGCCAGAGATGGTGAACCGTTCGATGTCGGCGACGTGCCCCCCGGTTGCCGCCACGATGGTGAGCGTGGCCGGACAGGCATCCGAAACGGACACCGTGGCGCTCCAGGACGATTCGGTACCGCCCGCGGGAATCGGAGCGGATCGACCGACGGGCTGATCCCGATCCGAGCGCAGGATCCGGACCCGAATGCTCTCGTCCACACCGGTAATGGTGCCGCCGACGGCCACCGGCGACGAGACCGTGCCGCCGTAGCGCGGCGTGGTCAGCTGGAAGGTGGTGTCGTCGGTGCCGACGACCTCCCACGGCGCGGTGTCACCGTGCCCCATCCGGACCAGATGTACGACGGCCGCTACGACAGGCACGCCGTTCGGATTGTCGAAACCGACGCTGACCCGCGACTGGTCCCTGTCGGTGGCCACCTTCACGATCTTGTCCAAGCTCGAGAACCCGAGGTAGTGCTGGGTGAAGGACTGCGCGGTGGCGGCGGGATCGAGATGCCAGGGTTGATGCCCGGACCCGGCGTCCCGCTGCCAGGCCGCGGCTTCGGCGCTGTCGCGGAAAGGCCACAGCGGTTGGTACGGGAACTCCGCGGCCGCGGGTGTCGTCGTGGCGGCCGGCCCCGAGGTCCCCGGTGCGGAACTGCCCGGAGGGGCGGTCGTGGACGCACCGCCCGGCGCGGCCGTCGTGGTGACGGCGGGCCCACCGCCGCTGGAACAGGCCACCAGCCCGGCCGCCGCCGGGATCACGACCATCGCGAGGACGGTCCGGCGGCGCTGCCCCCGGGAAGTTTTCCTGGTCATGTCCGCACCGGCCTCCCGCCGACAATGGGCCCTTGGTCGGATTAGCCGACAATGGGCCCTTGGTCGGATTAGCCGACAATGGGCCCTTGGTCGGATTATCGGACGAATCACCCATGATCGCCATCATCTCCACGACCCTGTCCGGAACCGAATACATCGCGATTGTCCGGGTAAGCGAGCGGTATGGAACCCCTGAGCGTCCGATCCGGTATCGAGTCGGACGGTGCCCCGGTTCCTCCGGTGCGACCGCCGGAACCGGTCCCACCGTTGGAGCCGGGGGAACCCATCCCCGAGCCCGAGCCGCCGGCACCCCTGCCCACGCCCGGCCCGCCGATCCCCCGCCCACCTGATCCGCATCCACCGCCCGTGCCGCCGGCGCCGATTCCTGATCCGCTGCCGCCATTGGCACGTTTCGGTCCCGCGCATCGGGTTACTCGACCGACTGCCGGCAGTCCGTCCGGCGCTCACGACAGCGGAAGGAAGACCTTATGCTGATGCTCACCCCCACTGCCGTCGAGGCGGTACGCGGAATCACGTCCGGGGAAGGCGCCCCGCGCGACGCCGGACTGCGGATCACCACGCCGGATGACGCCGAAAGCTTCCAGCTCGCGGTCGCGGAGGGGCCGTCCGAGGACGACGAGGTATTGACCGCGGAGGGCGCGCGGGTCTACATGGACCGGCGGTCCGCGGAGTTCTTCGACGACAAGATCCTCGACGCGGGCATGGACGCCACGGGCAATGCCACCTTCGTCGTCGGACCCCAGGCCGCCAACCGCTGATCGATCGCCATGTCCGGCAATCTGGCGCGCACACTGATCGCCTCGCATCTGGTGTCGGGTGCGATGACGCCGGGCACCGAGATCGCGATTCGGATCGATCAGACGCTGACCCAGGACGCCACCGGCACCGTGGTGATGCAGGAGCTCGAGGCCTTGGCCCTCGATCGCTCACGCACCGAGGTGAGCGTCCAGTACGTCGACCACAATCTGTTGCAGACCGACGAGAGGAACGCCGAGGACCACGAGTATCTCCGCACGGCCGCCCAGCGCTTCGGCCTGTGGTTCTCCAAGGCGGGAAACGGCGTCTCCCACCCCACCCATATGCAGCGTTTCGGGGTCCCGGGCAAGACGCTCGCCGGATCCGATTCGCACACGCCGGCGGCGGGCTCGCTGGGCATGCTCGCCATCGGTGTGGGCGGATTGGAAGTGGCGCTGGCCATCTCGGGTCAGCCGCTGCACCTGCGGATGCCCAAGATCTGGGGCATTCGTCTCGAAGGCGAACTGCCGCAGTGGTGTTCGGCCAAGGACGTGATCCTGGAAATGCTGCGCCGCCACGGCGTCAGCGGCGGGATCGAGCGCATCATCGAATATCACGGGCCGGGCCTGGCGGGACTGTCCGCGATGGATCGGCATGTGATCGCGAACATGGGCGCCGAACTCGGCGCCACCACCACGGTTTTCCCGAGCGACGAGGCCGTCCACGCGTTCCTGCGCGCGGAGGGCCGCGAGGACGACTGGGTCGAGCTGGCCGCCGACGCCGACGCCGAGTACGACATCGAGGAGACCATCGACCTGTCCACGTTGGAACCCCTCATCGCGAAACCGTCGTCGCCGGGCGCGGTGGTACCGGTGCGCGAGGTGGCGGGCACCGAGATCGCGCAGGCGGTGATCGGGTCCAGCGCCAATCCCGGACTGCGCGATTTCGCCATGGCGGCGGCCATGGTGGCCGGACGGCAGACCGTTCCGCAGGTGAGTTTCGACGTGAACCCCACGTCGCGGGAGATCCTCACGGATCTGACCCGGATGGGTGCGGTCACCGACCTGGTCGAGGCGGGTGCGCGCATCCACCAGGCCGGGTGCCTGGGCTGCATCGGCATGGGCCAGGCCCCCGCCGTCGGCCGCAATTCGCTGCGGACCATGCCGCGCAACTTCCCGGGCCGCTCGGGCACCAGGGAGGACTCGGTCTGGCTGTGCTCGCCGGAGACGGCGGCCGCGTCCGCGCTGACCGGCGTGATCACCGATCCGCGGGAGTGGGCGCGCACGGTCGGCATGGACTACCCGAAACTCGAACTGCCCGTGCGGGCCTCGGTCAATACGGCGATGCTGGTTCCCCCGCTCGAGCCGGAGCGGGCACGGCTGGTGCGGCCGGTGAAGGGGCCCAATATCTCCAGCCTGCCCGAGCTGACGCCGCTGCCGGATCGGATCGTCGGGCCGGTGCTGTTGAAACTCGGCGACGATATCTCCACCGACGCGATCTCCCCCGCCGGAGCCCGCGCCCTGCCCTACCGATCCAATATCCCCAAGCTGGCGATGTTCGCCTTCACCCCGATCGACGAGACCTATCCCGAACGGGCGCAGCGGGTTTCCGATACCGGACACTTCGTCGTCGCGGGCGAGAACTACGGTCAGGGGTCCTCGCGCGAGCACGCGGCGATCACGCCCCGCTACCTCGGTCTGCGGGTGGTCATCGCCAAATCCTTCGCCCGCATCCATTGGCAGAACCTGGCCAACTTCGGCGTTCTGGCCCTCGAATTCGAGGACCCCGCCGACTACGACCGCACCGACCGCGATGACGTGCTGGCACTGCTCGATCCACACGCCATCGTCCGCGACACCACGCTCGAGGTGCTCGACATGAGCAAGGAATCCACTTTCACCGTGCGACACCGGCTTTCGCCACGTCAGGTGCGAGACGTCCTGGCCGGCGGCCTCATCCCCCGGCTGGTCGCGGGCGGCCTGGCGTTTGAGGACGAGGACGCCGGGAACAGCGACGACATCAGCGCCTGCTGAGACAGCCTTCCGGAAAGGAATCACCATGCTGCGACGTATTGCCCACCCCCTGCTGGCGACCGCTTTCGTCGCCGACGGAATCGACACGCTCACCCACCCCGATCCCCGGATCAAGACCGCGTCCGAGGCGGTGCGGCAGGGCGAGCAGCGGTTGCCGGCCAAGCTCGCGGCCTATCTGCCCGACGATCCGGCCACACTGGTCCGGATCAACGCGGCGGTCCGGGTCGGCGGCGGCGCACTGCTGGCCCTGGGCAAGTTGCCCCGGTTGTCCACCGCCGTGCTCGCCGCGACCGTGATCCCGTCGGCCCTGACCGAACCGGGGTTCTGGACCGAGGTGGACCCCGAACGGCGTTCGGCCCGACGCAACGCGCTGCTCAAGGACGTGAGCCTGCTCGGCGGGTTGCTCATCGCCTCGACCGACCGGCAGGGCAAGCCCTCACTCGGCTGGCGTGGCCGCCGGGCCCTGGCGAAGCTGCAGGCCGACGACTCCGCCACCACCAGGCTCGCCGACGCCGCGAAGGTCCACGGACCCGAACTCGCCGCGGCGGTCCGAACCCGCGGTGAACACCTGGCGGAGACCGCCCGCGAACGCGGTCCCGAACTGGCCGCCGCCCTGCACGACCGCGGCGAGCGACTGGCCGATATCGCCCAGCACCGCGGCGCACAGCTCGCGGACTCCGCTCGCGAACACGGACCCGAACTCGTTGCGGCACTGCACGACCGCGGCGAGCGACTGGCCGATGTCGTACAGCATCGCGGCGAGCGACTGGCCGAGGCGGCCCAGCAGCGCGGCGCTCAACTGACCGATTCGGCCAGGGAGCTCGGCGCACAATGGAGCGACGTCGCCGCCGACCGCGGCGGCCACCTTCTCGACACCGCCCGCGATCAGGGCGGTCACCTCGCCGCCAGAGCCAAGCGGCGCGGTGAGCGGCTCGCGGACGCGGCCCGCACCGCCGCCGACCGGGCACACTGACAGCGACCGGGCGCACTGAAAGGAACCCGCCGTCATGGCATCTCAGCATTCACCCGCCCGCTGGCTGGGCGTGGCCGTGACGGCGGCCGCGCTCGCCGTGGGCTGCTCGAACAGCACCGAGCCCGGCGTGCCGGGAACCGGTTCACCGCATCAGGACTCCGGGTCGCCGACCATCTCCGCCAACGCCGCCAAGCAGCTGTGCGACATGATCCGACCCGAGGTCGAGAAGTGGCGCGCGGAAGGCCCCACCGAGGCGCGGCTGAAATTCAATGCCACCGTGCAGGATTGGGCGTTGCGCAATAATGGCGTGAACATCGCCGTGATGCGCAATCGCTCGGTCATCGACCAGACCACCACCGCCGCGTGCCCGGATGTGCGGGACGCGGCGGTGCAGGCGATCCGGATGCCGGATCTGGCCTCGGGTCTGGCGGGATTCTGATCAGATGGCGAGCGCCTCGGCGTTAGATGGCGAGTGCCTCGGCGCGTAGCCGGCCGAGGGTCTTCGTCAGGATGCGCGACACCTGCATCTGCGAGACCCCCAGCCGTTGCGCGATCTGGTACTGGGTCATCGAGTCGAAGAAGCGCATGGTCAGCACTCGCCGCTCCCGCTCGGGCAGTTCCGCGATGAGCGGGCCGACGGCGAGGTACTGGTCGACGTATTCGTAACCGGTCTCCTCGGCCCCCAGCGCGTCCAGCATGGCCAGCGGAGTGTTCTCCCCGTCATCGGGGCAGGCGGCCTCCAGGGAGGAGCTCTGGTAGGCGTTGGCGGCCAGCAAGGCCTGGGTCAGTTCGGACTGGTCCACCTTCAGTTCGGCGGCCAGTTCGCGCGCCTTGGGCATGCGGCCCAGGCGCTGGGCGAGGGTTTCGACGGCGGCGCCCAGGCGGATCTGGGTCTCCTTGACCCGGCGCGGTACGCGCACGGCCCAGGTGCTGTCCCGGAAATAGCGTCTGACCTCACCCATGATGGTGGGCACCGCGAAGGACAGGAATCGCGACCCGCGCTCGACGTCGAACCGGTCGATGGATTGCACCAGTCCGAGCCGGGCCACCTGCACCAAATCCTCGAACGCCTCTCCGCGACCGGAGAACTTGCGCGCGATGTGGTCGGCCAGTGGCAGGCACCGATCGATCGCCTCTTCGCGCAATGCCTTTCGCTCGGGAGCATCGTTTTCCACGGCGACGGCAAGCTGTTTCAACAGTGGCTCGATATCGTCATAGCTGTCACCCGTCATCGGAATCACCCCGTATTCGGCTGAACTGCATAACAATGGTGTACCCAAACCTAGTGCCGGGGGAACATCTTTTCGCGGCATTCACCACAACCGCCCCCGATCGTCCAGGTCAGAGACGTATTGCCACAGAACGAATCTCGGAAACGGGCGCATTACGCCAGTTTTTCAGCACGTTTGACGGCCGGATCTCGGGGAACTGCGGGACTATCACAACCACCTCCGCAAAGGAATAACCATGATCATCCTGGGCCTCGTATTGCTGATCCTGGGAATTATCTTCGGACTCTCGATCCTCACCACCATCGGGATCATCCTGATAGTGGTCGGCGCGATCGCCTGGCTGCTCGGCGCGGCCGGACGCCCGATCGGCGGACGCGCCCATTACTGGTAATCCCTCGGTGAACTCCACTGCATCAGCATGCATTTCATCCGACACATCACCGTGAGCCCAGCGGATTCGTCCGCTGGGCCATTGTCGTACCCGATGACCGGCCTCGCGCGACGGTTCCAGCGCGTGGGCAGCGTCGACCGCGCCCTCACCGCCGCGGTCGCCCGCCTGCCCGCCTCACCGCTGGATTCGGGCCTGCTGCGGCTGACCCGCACCGCGGATTTCGGCGCCCTCTGGCTGGTCATCGCACTCGCGCTGGGAACCCGCGGCGGCGAGCACCGGCGGGCCGCGATCCGCGGCGTCGCCGCCCTCACCGCCACGGAGGCGATCGTGAACGGTGGTCTCAAGCCGATCATCGCGCGCCGCCGACCGGCCGCCGACCTGCTGCCGCCGCGTCGGCGATCGGTCCCGCGGCCCGCCTCGTCGTCGTTCCCTTCGGGCCACAGCGCCGCGGCAGCTGCCTTCGCCACGGCGGTCGCGGTCGAAAGTCCTCGAGCCGCAGCGGGTCTCATCCCGCTGGCGGGGCTCGTCGCCTACTCACGGGTGCACACCGGCGTGCACTGGGGCAGTGATGCGCTCGCGGGCGCGCTGATCGGTTCGGCCGTCGCCCTGGCCACCCGGCACTGGTGGCCGGCCCCGGTTCAGGCCATCGCCCGCGAGCGGCATCAGGGCACGCCCGCGCTGCCCGCCGGGGACGGCCTGCTGGTGCTGGTCAACCCGGTCGCGGGTGATCCTGCTGTCGATCCCTGCGAGGAGCTCGCGACACTGTTGCCGGCGGCCACCCTGGTCCGCATCGATCAGGGCGATGATCCCGCCCGGCGACTGGAACTGGCGTTCCGCGCCTGTACTCCGCGGCCGACGGCACTGGGTGTCGCGGGCGGTGACGGCACCCTCGCCGCGGCGGCCACGGTCGCCCTGCGGCGCGGTCTGCCACTGGCGGTGTTTCCGACGGGCACGCGCAATCATTTCGCCCGCGATCTGGGTGTCCGCGACACGGCCGAGGCGGCCGCGGCCGTCGAATCCGGCGATGCCGTCGACATCGATATCGCGCGCGTCCGCTTCGACGACGAGGACGGACAGCGCACCCGCCACGTGCTCAACGTCGCGAGTGTGGGCGCCTACCCGGAGATGGTGCGGCTGCGGCGGAAATGGCGGTCGCAATGGGGGCGGCGGCTCGCCTTCGCGGCCGCGTCGGTGGCCGCGGTACGCCGGGCCCGGCCCCTCACGGTGGAGGTCGACGGCGACCGCCGCCGGGTGTGGGTCCTGTTCTTCGGCAACGGTTCCTATCATCCGCGGCGTTCCACTCCGGCCGTTCGCGACCATCTCGCCGCGGGGCTGCTCGACATCCGATGGCTCCGTGCCGACCGGCCGTGGTCCCGTGTCCGGATCGTGCTGGCGGCCGGGCTCGCCGCCGTGGGACGCACCCGTCTCTACGGCGAATGCCGCCGCCCCGAGCTGACCGTCCGGCTCGCCTCGCGCGAACCCCTCGCCGCCGACGGCGAGGTGATCGGCACGGCCACCCGGATTCACATGACGGTGGCGCGGCGCCTCACGGTGTATCGCCTCATACCGTCTGCGCGCCCCGGAACCGGGTGAATTCCACGACCACCGGGTATCCGCGCTGCACGACATCGAATTCGTCGGTATCCACCGTGATCGAATCGGTCAGGGATTCCACGAAATGCCAGCCGAAACTGTGCTCGATCAGGCCGCCGCCGCTGTCGATCACCGATGTCACGCGAATCCGGACGCACAGTCGGTCGAACCGGAATTCGCAGTCCAGTACGGCCCCGGGCGCCGCGGCGCCGATCAGCGTGGTGGCCACCTGATCCAGTGCGACGCGCATATCGATAGCGACGTCGATGGTGAAATCGGCTGTGAGCAGGATGGTCTCGGCGATCGCGCGCAGCATTTCCAGGTGCCCGGCATCCGCGCGCACCCGCACGCCCACATCGCCCGACAACGGCGGTGATTCCCGGATCACACTGTCGGTGCGTATGCGCGCCTTGCCATCACCTTGTGGCGGTTCCAACATCACTCACCACCCATTCACCCCCCGTAGCGATCTTTCTCGCTGTCATCGTTCGCTTACCCGATGATGCCGGAGGGAAACCGCCAAGAGTCACAGGATGGACAAGAATATTCGAGCCGATCGTTCCCTGACGATCAGGATCGACGACGACGATCAGGATTGACGGCGCGGGAGCACCCGCGCCAGGAAGGCCTGGGCCTCGGGATCGCCGAGCTTCAGGATGGTGAAGTGGGTGGCCGGGGCCTGGAGCACGAGTTGACTGTCGGTACCGGCCGATTGGAGCTGCTGCTGCAACAGCACGGTGGTCGGGACCGGCTGCACGGTGTCGGATCCGCCCTGCAGCAGGACCACCGGAGCGCGATATCCCGCGGCGGGCACCGACAAGTAGTCGCGCAGCGCCGAAATCACCGGGTCGGGCAGGGATGTGGTGAACAGCTCGCCGACGGACCTGCCCGCGACGGCCGCTTCCAGCGCACTCACGCAATCGTTTCCGGCCCGGGCGATGGCGAGGACCTCGTGGCCGTGCGGCGACAGGTAGTCGGTGACGCCGAGATCGGGGCGGGCGTGGTCGAGGCCCGCGAGGATCATGACGAGCCGGGCGTGCAGGCCGTCGAGTCCGGGGAGCACGGGCACGCCCGGGCGGCTCAGCAGGGCGATGATGTCCTCGACATTGCTGGTCGGCGCGTAGGCGAGGGTGCCGCGCAGGTCGAGTTCCGGCGCGTAGCCCGTGGCCATCCCCGCCGCGGCGAGCACCGACTGCCCGCCGATGGAATGCCCGGCCAGCACGAAGGATTCGGAGAGCCCGGCGTCCACGGCGTGGCCCGCGCGCACGATGTCGAGGACCGCGTGGCCCGCCGCCCGCCCGGCCAGATATTCGTAGACGCCGTCCGCGCCCAGGCCGATGTAGTCGCTCGCGGCCACCACGTAGCCGTGCGCCAGATACGTTGACAGCTGCGGTGTCTCGTCGAATTTGTCCGCCATGCCGCCGTTGATGGTGGGCGCGCAGCCGACCGTCATGCCGCTGGTCCCGTGCGCCCACGACACCACCGGCCGGCCGCCCGCCGGGGTCGCGCCGTCGGGCACGTAGATCGTGCCGCCGCTCACCTCCGGCTCGCCGTTCTGGCCAGTCGTCCGGTACGTGATGCGATACCCGCTCGCCGCGCCGGGAATCAGCTCGCCGGCGTTCAGGGGCCGTGACGACACCACCGCGCCCGGCGCTGCTCCGGTATCCGGTTGCGCCACAGCCGAACCGGTCGCAGTGGCCGAGGACAGGGCAGCGATCGCCGCCAGGATCAGGTATCGCACGGGAAGCTCCTCCGGGACGAGTCGCCGACGCTCGCCGACGACTTTGCGAACACGTTCCGAAAGTAGCATCCGCAGGTCACGCTGTCGAGAGCGGAACAGGGCATGATGGCAGACATGCCCCGACCGACCGCCCCCTCCGGCCGCACCGGCCGCCCGCCCGTCACGTCCCGCACGGAGATCCTGACCGCGGCCCGCCGGTTGATCGACCGCGACGGCTGGGAGCGGCTCACCATTCGCGGCCTGGCCGCCGAGGCCGGAATCGGCGCGACCACGGTCTACCGTCACGTCCAGGACAAGGAGGACCTGCTGGTCATGCTGCTCAACCACTACGCCGACCAGACCGAACGCCCGGAGCTGCCCCCCGATCCACGCGACCGGATCGTCGCGGCCGCCACCGCCATGCACGACCTGCTGGCGAGCTGGCCCTGGGCCGCGGAAGTCCTCACCGTGGACGGTTTCGTCGGGCTGCTCGACGAATCCGCGCTGTGGACCGTCGAATCCATCCTCGCCGCCGCCGAATCCAGCGGCCGCACTCCCGAGCAGGCCGCCTACATCTTCCGCTCGATCTGGTACTACACCGTCGGCGAGATCCTGGTCCGCACCCACTCCCAGCGCCGCGGCAGTCCCGCCGCTTCCGGCCGAACCGCCTTCGGCGATCTCGACCCCGCCCGCGTTCCGCACCTGGCCGCGATCGGCGAACGCTGGCCCGCCCTCGCCGCCCGTGACACCTACGGCCAGGGCCTGCGAGCCTGCGTCGACGGCCTGCTGGCCCAGACCGGTCCCGCCGAATCGTGATGCCGCACGACCGGTTCCGGCCCCGATCCCCCGCCGCGGGTGACCGCTAGAGTGCGGGCATGCCGGAAAAGATCATCCGTAACACCTTCACCGTCCCCGCCTCTCCCGAGGCCGTCTACGACCACCTGATCCGGCCCGAGAACTACATCGGTCTCTCCCCGCTGGTCGTCGCCGTCGAGGACGTCCAGGAGGGTTCCTACCTCGCCGTCGAACGCTTCCGCTTCCTGGGCCTGAAGCACGACAACCGCATTCGCGTCGCCCTGCTCGGCACCCCCGGCAGCGCGGTCTGGGGCGAGGTCGACAGCCCCGGCGGCGTCCGCATGGGCTACCGCTTCGACCTCACCCCGACCGCCGAGGGCACCCGCGTCGACGACGAGCTGCGCCTGCGAACCCCGTTGGGCCTCATGGCCTTCGCCTCCGGCCAGGCCCGCAAGGTCCAGCTGGCCCGCGCGGGCATCCTCGCCGACCGCCTCTCGACCGTCTAGGGCTTGAAACCGACGCCGCCGGCGATGCAGTGGCGGACCGAGCTCAGCGGCGTGAGCTGCGGGCCGTCGGGCCACCATTCGTCGCACAGGACGAGGCCGGGTTCGATCATGGTGAGATTGCCGAACAGGGCCTGGATCTCGTCGCGGGTGCGGAAGCGGCCCGACCCCATGGGGCTGTGCACGAACTTCTCCTCCATCTTGCGCGCCAGGTCGCTGTATTCGGCTGTCTCCGGGTCGAGGAAGTGGGCGATGGCCACATACGATCCGGAGGGCAGCACGTCGAGGTAGCTGCGCATGACGGCGGCGACATCGTCGGCGGCGTAGTGATGGAGGGTGCCGATCTGGAACAGCGCGATCGGACGGCTGAAGTCCAGTTCCTCACGGACTTCGGGATGTTTGACCACCTCGAACGGCCGGAAGATGTCGGCCTCGACGATGGTGGTGCGCGGATTGCCCGCCAGCAGGGCGCGCGCGTGCGCCAGCACCATGGGGTCGTTGTCCACGTAGACCACCGAAGACCCCGGGTCCACGCGCTGCACGACCTGGTGGGTGTTCTCGGCGGTGGGCAGGCCCGAACCGAGGTCCAGATACTGGTCGATGCCCGCTTCCTTGGCCAGGAAGCGGCAGACGCGGATCAGGAAATCCCGGTTCGCCCAGGCCAATTCGGCGACCCCGGGCGCGACCGCGCGCACTTGGTCCAGGACCGCGCGGTCTACTTCGAAATTGTCCTTGCCGTTCAATGCGGCGTCGTAGACGCGGGCGATGCTGGCGCGCGTGGTGTCCACCCCAACCGGCGCCGCACTCGGGTAACTCTGCACTGACTCGGACATCTCACGCTCCCCTGACAATCGATTCGCTCCGGCCCCGGTCCACAGCAAGTCTGTCGCATACGCGATGATTTGGGACCGGATCGCCGGGTCCGCGCCGAATCGGTAGGGTGCGGCCGTGGATACAGCGGAATTCGTTCAGCGCGGCAGCACCATCGTGGACCGGTTGTCCACGACGCAGACCCCGCCGCCGTGGCAGCTGGTGGTGGGCACCGGCGTGGTGGCGCTGATACTGGTGGCCTTCCGCCCGACGTGGCGCATTCTGCGCAATGCGGTCACCATCGCCCACGAGGGCGGGCACGCGTTCACCGCACTGCTGACCGGCCGCCGCCTCAACGGCATCCGATTGCATTCCGACACTTCGGGACTCACCGTGTCGAGCGGCAAACCCTATGGGCTCGGCATGATCCTGACCATGGCGGCCGGGTATCCCGCGCCGGCACTGCTGGGGCTGGCCTACGCCGCGCTGCTGGGCGCGCACCGCATCACCCTGATGCTGTGGCTGACCATCGCGCTGCTGCTGGTGCTGCTGCTCAAGATCCGCAACTGGTACGGCCTGCTGTCGCTGCTGGTGACCGGCGGCGTGGTGTTCGCGGTGTCCTGGTTCGGCAGTGACACCACCCAGGCGGCGCTGGCGTACGCGGCGTCCTGGTTCCTGCTGCTGGCCGCGGTGCGCCCGGTGATCGAGTTGCAGCGCAATCGCGCGCACGAGCCGAACTCCGACGCCGACCAACTGGCTCACCTGACCAGGATCCCGGGCCTGCTGTGGGTGCTGGCCTTCGGCGCGATTGCGCTGTGCTCGCTGGTCCTCGGGGCGCGCCTGCTGCTGGCCGACGTGTCGGGGGTGTGTGTGCCGCCGCTCACGCACAGCACCTGCGCGGCGTCAACGGCCGGGTGAGCATTCTCCCACCTCAGGGCGAGAGTGGTATCGCTGCAAGGATTCTGACCAACGGGGACTACCATTCGGTTTGCACCGTCCGGGTGATCGGAAACACCGGATTTGCCCGGATTTCGGCCCGCTCGCACCACCGGCGGGCGTTCGACCGTTGCGGCTAGGAGGGTTTGGGGATGGACAGACCGGAGTGGGCACCGGAAGGCGTGGACATGAACCGGCCCAGCCCGGCGCGCATGTACGACGCGCTGCTGGGCGGCTCGCACAACTTCGAGGTCGATCGACAGGCCGCGGAGGCGGGTAAAGCGCTGGTCCCGGACCTGCCGCGACTGGCCTTGAGCAATCGGGCGTTCCTGCGCCGCGCGGTGCGGTTCCTGGTGGACCAGGGCGTGCGGCAGTTCCTCGACATCGGGTCGGGCATCCCGACCGCGGGCAATGTGCACGAGGTGGCGCAGGCGATCGACCCGGAGTGCCGGGTGCTCTACGCCGATATCGACCCCGTGGCCGTAGCGCACGCGCGCGCCATCCTGAAGGGCAATGACCGGACCGCCGCGATCGAGGCCGATCTGCGCGAGCCCGACGCGCTGCTGGCCCAGGCCCGCGCGACCGGCGTCATCGATTTCGACCAACCGGTCGGTGTCCTGCTTATCGCGGTCCTGCACCTGATGAGCGACGACTACACCCCCGTCGACAAGGTCGACGCCCTCTACGACGCGGTGCCGGCCGGTAGCTACCTGGCCCTGTCGCACCTCACCTCGGCCACTCGCCCCGACGACGCCGCCAAACTGGTGGAGAACTCGCGCGACGTCAGCAAGATCGGCCTGCAGTTCCGGACCCGCGAGCAAATCGCGGCCCTGTTCGGCAAGTGGGAGCCGATCGAGCCCGGTGTGGTGGAATTGCCGTTGTGGCGGCCGGAATCCGACCGTGACCAGCACGAGGCGCCGGGCCGGTCGCTCGGTCTGGCGGGTGTGGGCCACAAGGCCTGAGCAGGGGCACGAGGCAGGGGCAGGGGGTAGGCGGTGGGAGCACACGAGCTGGCGGTCCGATGGGCCGACGCTCTCGAGGGCGCGGTGGCGCCGACGATCACCCGGTCGCAGGTCGAGCAGTTGCTCGACGGTTTCGGCGACCGGCTGATCGCGGCGGTACGCGGCACCGAGGACATGTCGGTGGCCCGGGAGGCCGCCCGCGCCCTGGTGGGCGCCAACTATCGGGATCCATTGACCGTGCACCGGTCGGTCCTGGTGCTGTGCAAGGACCTGGTGACCGACGCCTGCCCGGACCCCGGCTGCGCGGACTACTGGCCGGTGCGCGATCGAGCGATCGAGCTGGCCGCCGAGTTCGCGGCCGAGTTCACCGCCGGACTACGCAGTGTGGCGTTGTCGGAACAGGAGACGACCCTCACCGCGGCGCTGACCGCCGCGCGCGAGGCCGACGCCCGCAGGCAGCTGTCCGAAGCCCGCTTCCAGGCCATCTTCGAGGGCGCGTCGGTCGGCATCGGCACGGTCGACATCACCACCGGGCAGGTGGTCGACGTCAACAACGCCATGGCCGAGACCCTGGGCGTCCCGGCCGGGCAGATGCCGGGCCGCTCGGTTTCCGACATACTGGGCCCGATCAATATCGGCGAGGCGTTCGGTCTGTTCCAGCGTTTACTGTCCGGCGAGATCGACCGCTTCC
The DNA here is from genome assembly GCF_050956485.1 of Nocardia sp. CA-145437. Taxonomy (NCBI): domain Bacteria; kingdom Bacillati; phylum Actinomycetota; class Actinomycetes; order Mycobacteriales; family Nocardiaceae; genus Nocardia; species Nocardia sp. CA-145437. Next base: position 4,515,115 of record NZ_CP191204.1, read on the forward strand.
GCTTCGAGACCGAACACACCAAACCCGACGGTTCGCACACCATCATCGACCTGTCCATGACGGTGGTCCGCGACAGCGATGGCAAGCCGCGCTTCCTGGTCGGCGTCACCGTGGACGTCACCGACCGCAAGGAACTGGCCGACCGGCTCTGGTACGACGCCCACCACGACTCGCTGACCGGCCTGCCCAACCGGCTGTTGTTCTTCGACCGGCTCGCGGCCGCCACCGGCCAGGTGGGCGTCTGCTACCTGGACCTGGACGGCTTCAAGGAGGTCAACGACCGCCGCGGCCACACCGCGGGCGATCAGGTGCTGTGCGAGGTGGCCCAGCGGCTGCGCCAGGCCGTGCCGCCGCACGGGGTGGCGGCCCGGCTGGGCGGCGACGAGTTCATCGTGCTGGTCGAAAGCTGCTCGGGCCCGGAGGAATTGGACTCGGTGTCCGGGGACCTGCTGGCCGCGCTCGCCGACCCGTTCGATGTGGCGGGACTGTCGGTACGGGTGGGCGCGAGTATCGGAACCGCGCTGGTGGACACCGACTCCACCGCCATCGACGAACTCATGCACGCCGTGGACACCGCCATGTACCGCGACAAGGCGCTGCGACACGGGCGCTAGATCACGAACGGCACCAGGGCCTTTCGCTCGGCCGGGTAGTCGGAGAACTTCTCGCGGTACCAGGTGTGGGTGGCGAAGGCGCGCGGCACCAGGTTGCCGAAGGTGATCAGGAAGATGACCACGCCCGGCAGCGCCCAGGTGAGGATGGCGAATCCGGCCCAGGCGATGAGCTCGCCGAGATAGGTGGGGCTGGTGACGAATCGGAAGCCCAGACCGAACGGAATCTTGTACTCCGTTGCGCCCGGATTGTTCTTGTCGCGAAGATTCCGCACGATCCACTCGGAGCTGGTGAGCAGGGCGAAACCGCTGAGGTAGATGATCGATCCGATGATGAAGCGCGGGTCGGTCAGCCACCCGGTGCCGTACCGGCCGAAGTAGTCGTGGCTGAACAGCGCGCCGTTGAGGTAGCCGTGCATGGCGGTGACGAACATGCCCATGCCGAGCACCGAAATGTTGAAACTGCTGGTCTTGCCGGGCACTTGGCGAATCGACAGGGGGAAGAACCAGCCCCGGTTGGCGTAGTGGAGAATCCAGATGGCCGCCAGCACCAGGGAAGTCGGCTCGAAACGGTGCGGCCCGCTCAGGTACGCGACCGCGAAGACCACGGTGGCCGGAATCTCCATCAACCACCAGCCGAGTTTCGGGTTCAGGTTCAGTCCGAGCTTGGCGGTGGCGAACCGACCGTACGGGCTCTGCTGGAACAGGCCCCCGATCAGGACGAAGGCAGCGAAACCGAACGCGATCGTCAGCACGGTGTCGTAGACGGTATTGCCGGTGTACCAGTTCATTCGTGGCCCTTCAGGTGAAAAACTAGAACAGGTTCTACCACAGCCCGAGCTCGACCGGTACCCACCGGCGGGCACGGACGGTGCCCGGCGGGTAGGTTGGCTGGAACCCCGGAGGGAGGCAAGGTGGGTTCGCAGGGATGGGATGTGCTGATTCAGTGGATGCCGTATTTTCTCGAGGAGGACGAGGACGCGGACGAATCGGGACTCGGGTGGAATCCCCGTTTCATTCAGGTCCGTGACGAACTCACCGGCCGCCGAGCGCATTTCGCACAGCAGGGCACCGAGATCGAGGTGCTGGTCGCGGTCCCCGACGACGCCGACGACGCCGACCGGTTACTGCGCGTGATCGGCGAGCAGTCCGACGGCACCTGGGATCCGGTCCCGGTACCGTCCGAATCCGATGCCACCGCACCGGATCCGCAGTGGCGGGCCATGCAACGCGTGCACCAGCAGCCCCGCCTGGCGCGGGAGTGGAGCACCGGCTGGCAGCGCGGGGAATCGGTCGACCACCGCCGCGGCGTCGCCGAGTCCGTGGTCACCGTGCTGCGCGACGGGCTCGGGATGGACGGCGGCCGGCTGCGCTTCGCCACCTGGAGCATGGACGCGCCCGGCACCGGCAGCTACGGCCTGCCCGCCGACCGGCCCAGCGAACGCGGCAAGCCCGTGGTGTGCACGGACTGGGACGATTTCGAGGCACGGCTGGCCTGGGCGCTGACCACCCTGCCCTGGGACGGCGTCATCAACCTCAGCACCCCGCACCCCGGCCCGGACCCGTGCTTCGTCCAATTCCTGCACGGCAGGCAGCTTTTCAACGAGGCCAGCGGCTGGGACGTGGCCGGACTCGGGGCGAGCGAGTTCGACCGGCGCATGCGCGAGCTGGGCTGGAGTTTCGCCCCGCACAGCGTGCCGGGCGGGGCGGCGCTCATCTGGGAGGGGCCGCTGGCCAAAGCCGGATTCAATCCGAGCCTGTGCGGCGCGCCGCGGCGGACGGTGAAGACCTTCACCGAGGTGTTCACCGTCGGACATCCACAGGATCTGGTGTTCCGGGCCTTCCGCAACGGCCGCCGCCGGGATCCTGAATTGCGTTATCTGGATATCGAACTCGGGATTCCGCGCGACGTGCGGTGAACGGTCAGAGGCGGCTGAGGCGGATCGGCAGTCCGTCCGCGGGAGTGGGGCCGGTACTGGGCACGAGGGGCACCTCGTAGCCGTCCGGCACACTCCACCGGTAGTTCAGCAGCATGCGGTGCATGGTCGCCTTGACCGTCATGCTGCCGAAGTACTTGCCGATGCACTTGTGCGCGCCGCCGCCGAACGGCGGCCAGGCGAAGCGGTGCGACTTGTCCTCCGCGCGCCCGGGATCGAAGCGTTCGGGATCGAAGACGTCCGGATCGTGCCAGTACTCGGCATTGCGCATCATGGAGTACGGGCCGACCATGATCAGCGCGCCCTTGGGGATGAAGTATCCCGCGATCTCGGTGTCCTCCAGGGCTTCTCGCACCATCTGCCCGACCGGGGCGTACATGCGCAGGGTCTCGCGGAAGGCCATCTCCAGCGCGGGTAACCGGTCCAGGTCGGCATAGTCGAGCGTGGGCTTGCCCAACGCCCGCGATTCCTCGCGCAACCGTTCCTGCCACCGCGGGTTCCGGCCCAGCTCGTAGGCCAGCATCGAGATGGCCAGGGTGCTGGTGTCGTGGGCGGCCATCATCACGAAGATCATGTGGTCCACGATGTCGGCGTCGGAGAAGGATTCGCCGTCCTCGGTCTCGGCATGGCAGAGCACGCTGAACAGGTCCTCGCCGGCACCGGCCCGCTTGGCGGGCAGCTCACGCCGGAAGTAGTCCTCGAGCAGCTTGCGCCCGCGCAGGCCCCGGCTCCACACCCCGCCCGGCATGTTCGTGCGAATGATGGCCTGGCCACCGTGCACGGCGTCCTCGAAGGCACGGGAGAGCCGCGTGCCCTCGGGGCCGAGTTCCGCACCCGCGAAGACCACGGTCGCCTGTTCCAGCAACAGCCGCTTGACGTGGTCGTACAACCGGAAATCCGGTGCGGGCCGCCAGGAGTCGACGCCCCGCACGACGCGCGGGGTGGTGAGCCCGAGGTAGCCGATCAGACGCGGGCGGGTGAAGGCCTGCTGCAGGATGCGGCGGTGATAGGCGTGCTCCTCGAAGTCACGCAACAGGATTCCGCCGCGGAAGAACGGGCCGATCACGAATTCGTAGCCGCGTTGCGCGGACAGCACTCGCCTGCGGTCGAGCAGGACCTCCTCGGTGGCGGCCGGGCTGACGACGCCGACCACCTGCCGCCCGAACACGCCCATCCATTGCACCGGGCCGTACCGGCGCATGCGGTCCCGGCTGAAGTTCAGCGGATCGGCGAGGGTGCTGAGCAGATGGCCGATGCCGGGCGGACCGTAATCCCCCATCACCGGCTTCAGCCCACTGCCGGGCGGCGGGGGCGCGAGCGCCTGCGGCACGGTGGGGTACCGCTGCAGCAATCCGGCGGCCCGGCACTGTATTCGATGATTCACCACGGCTTTTCGTACAGCCATGCCTCCACGGTAGCGGAAACGTTAGTTTCCGTAAACGGTCGTTTCCCGATTTCTGTGCCAAGCTGACAAGGTGACGCGAGCTGCCAATGGGACCTATCGCGGCACCACCACCGACGAGCGGCGCGAACAGCGCCGGCGACGGCTGCTGGACGCGGCCCTCGACATCGTCGGCACGCAGGGGCTGGCCGCACTCACGGTGCGCGGGGTGTGCGAACAGGCGAAGGTGGGGCCGCGCTTCTTCTACGAATCCTTCACCGATCTCGACGCGCTGGCCACCGCACTGCTCGACGAGGTGCAGGGCGAGGCCCTGGAACAGGCGCGCACCGCCATGACCGACACCCCCGGCGACCCGGAGGCCAAACTGCGCGCCGGGGTGGCGGCGCTGATCGTCGGCGTCACCGACGACCCGCGCCGCGCCAATATCGCCTTCGCCCAGGCCTACGGGTCCGAACTGCTCATGCGCCGCCGCTTCGAAGGCATGCGGCAGGTGGCCGAGCTGCTCATCGAGCAGACCCGCGTGCTGCTCGACATTCCCGAAGGCGACGACACCGCACTGACCGCCCTGGCGCAGCTCATCACCGGTGGCGCGGCGGAGCTGATCCTGGTGTGGCTCGACGGCGGCCTGAAGGTCGAGCGACCGGTGCTGATCGGCATCGTCGCGGATTACGTTGTGGCCATGGTGGATCGGCTGCCCGGCATGCGGTCCCGCCTCCCCGAGACGTCAGCGCCGGACTGAGGGCCGCGCGATCAGTTGTCAGGTTCCGGAACGACCGATTCCGCTGTCCACTATCTCCTCGACCACGATCTTCGCCGTCTCCATGCAGGCGGTGATGCCGCCGTTGGCGTACTCCTTGACCGCGTCGCCGACATTCCAGAGATTGGCGATCGGGGTGTCGTGGGGTAGGTCGTATCCGGCGACGGCCCGCTGGGGCGGCCAGTCGTCGCGGGTGACGGCGATGGACAGGATGCGCGCCCGCTCGAAGCCCGGGATCTCCTCGCGCAGATCCTGGAGCACGAGCGCGGTCTCGGCCTCGGCGTCGAAGTTGCCGACCGAGGGTTTGGGCACGCCACCACCGACGTAGAGATGCCAGCCCTCGGGCGCCATCTCCGGGCAGGTGGCGGTGAAGTTGGCGACGTAGCACAGCCGCCGGGTGCGGGCGAAGCTGAGCAGCCCGGGCGCGTCGATCAGTGGTTCGCGGCTGGCGAAGTTGACCGAGATCATGGCGCAGGGCAGGTCGCGCTGGAGCACGCGGCCCACATAGTCCGACGGGAAGTGCTCCGGGCCGACCAGATCCATGGTGGCCGACGGCCCGATGTCACTGACCGCGAAAGCGCAAGCGATGTCCGAGATCTCGCCGTCGTGGCTGATCCGCGCCCCGGTGATCCGATCGCCCTCGACGTGCAGTTGCCGCACCTCGCTGCCGAGCCGGACCTCTCCCCCATTGCGCTCCACCACCTCGGCGAGGGCCTTCCAGAGACCGATGGTGCCCTGGGGACAGAAGCCGAACTTCTTGAACGCCGCCTTCCGCGTGAAGTAGGTGAGGAACACCCGCGCGGGCAGCTCCTCGGAGCCGACCGCGAAGATGGACCCGCACATATTGCGGAAGATTCCTTGCACCGCATCGTTTTTGGTGTAGCGGCGCACCCAGTCGGCGGTGGACAGCTCCCGGTCCGGCGACTCCCCCTCCGCGCGGGCGGACCCGCCGAGCAGCTGGGCGCCGTGCCGGGTGAGCTGGGAGATGAGCAGTCCCCAGCCGCCGCTGGAGACGTCCACGTCGCGGCCGTTGATCCGGTACAGGATCGGCGGATCCGCCGGGCGCACTTCGAATTTCGCCCCGACCTCCTCGAAGGTCTGTTCGGTGATGCCGCCGAGTTCGATGACGACAGCGCCGGTGTTGATGGTGAATCCGTCGAGCTCGGCGGTGGAAGCCCGCCCGCCGACTCGGTCGAGACGTTCGGCCACCAGGGTTCGATAGCCCCGGTGCGAGAGCCGGGCGGCCGCGCACAGCCCGCCCGCTCCGGCTCCGACAACCAGTGCGTCCCACGCGTTCTCGCTCATGGCGAGGCTCCTCAGAGCAGGCTCAGCCCGCTGGGTTCACCCCGGGCTGAGCGTCGGACATATCAGTAATACGGCTCCAATTCTCCCGCACCTGATCCACGCTCGGGACCTCACTGAAGAACACGGGCTTGTTCGCGAACAACTGGGCGCGTTGCACCGAGCCGCCGCCGACCACCAGCACCATGCCGGAGTCGGTGCAGTCCTCGCCCATCAGGTGCGCGACGATCGGGGCGACCTGGGCGGGCGGCAGCTTCTCGAGCATGGCCTCCGAGGCGATGTCGGCGGTCATGCGGGTGGCGGCCATGGGCGCCACGGCATTGACGGTGATGTCGTACTTGCGGCCCTCGATGGCGAGGGTGTTCATCATGCCGACCAGGCCCATCTTGGCGGCGCCGTAGTTGGCCTGACCGAAGTTTCCGTACAGGCCGGAGGTGGAGGTGGCCATGACGACGCGGCCGAAGCCCTGTTCGCGGAAGTGCGGCCAGGCGGCGTGGGTGACATAGAAGGACCCGAACAGGTGCACGCGCTGCACGGCTTCGAAGGCCTCGGGGGTCATCTTCACGAAGCTCATGTCGCGCAGGATGCCCGCGTTGTTCACGATGCCGTGCACCGCGCCGAAGGTGTCGATCGCGGTCTGCACCAGCGCCTTCGCGCCCTCTTCGGTGGCGACGCTGTCGTAGTTGGCGACCGCGGTGCCGCCGGCGGCGCGGATCTCCTCGACCACGGCGTCGGCCATATTGTGCCCGGATCCCGAGCCGTCGCGCGCGCCGCCGAGGTCGTTGACCACGACCTGAGCGCCCTCGCGGGCGAGCAGCAGCGCGTACTCGCGACCCAGACCGCCACCGGCTCCGGTGACAATGATGACGCGATCGGTTACACCAGGCATGAATTCTCCTTGCCGTATCTAATAGCTTTTCAGAAGTTAGCAGCAGGGATGCGCCGTCCCTGTGCTACCCGCCACACTCGTCGGGCAACTGGACAATCGATAAGTTGGAGTGGTGATGCCGCACCTGTACCGCCTCCATCCCGAACTCGAGGCGACCCTGCCGCACCTGGGACTCGGCACGGCCCCGACCCCGGTCCGGCGACTGGACGCCCTCGACACCGCCTGTTCCGGCGGCGCGGAGATCTGGCTCAAGGACGACAGCGTGTTCGGCGACGGCGGCTGGGGCGGCAACAAGGTCCGCAAACTGGAATGGCTGCTGCCCGACGCGCTGAGGCAGCGCCGCACCACCATCGTCACCGTGGGCGGACTGGGCACCAACTGGGGGCTGGCCACCGCGCTCTACGGACGCGAGCACGGGCTGAAAACCGTTCTGGCACTGATCGATCAGCCCGAGGACGACCATGTGCGCGCCCAGCTGGCGCGGCTGCGGGCCTCGGGAGCGGAGCTGCACTTCACCCACTCCAAGGTGCGGACCATCCTGAGCGCGCCGTATCTGCTGGCCCGGAATTTCACCGGGATCCGGCCGCCGTATTTCCTTCCGGCGGGCGGGTCGTCGGCGGTGGGCGCGCTCGGATACGTCGAGGCGGCACTGGAATTGGCCGAGCAGGTGCGAGCCGGGGAACTGCCCGAACCGAGTCACATCGTGATCCCGGTCGGTTCGGGTGGGACGGCGGCGGGGCTGTCGCTGGGACTGCGGCTGGCGGGGCTGAAGACCCATGTGGTGGGTGTGGTCGTCAACGACACACTGCGGCTCGACGAGCCGACGCTCACCGCGCTGGCCGGACGATGCGCGAAGCTGCTGCGCTCCCGCGGCGCGCGCATCCCCGAGAACATCTCCCCCGCAGGCAATCTGGATATCGTCACCGAGTATCTGGGCCCCGGTTACGGCTATCCGATGCCGGAAGCCGCTACCGCGCAGGCGCTCTCGGCCGATCGGGAGCACATGACGCTCGAGCCGGTCTACACCGCCAAGGCCATGGCCGCACTGCTGGACATGAACGCGCACGGCCGGTTCGGCGACGGTCCGGTGGTGTATCTCAACACCAACGGACCGCGCTGACACCGTATTTCGCGTCCGTCATGCGGTGGCCAGCTTGGCGGCCAGGAAGTCCTCCCAGGTGCGCTGCCCCACGGCGTGCCCGGGGGTCAGGTTCGCACCCGTCGCGTACACCCGGGCCGCCTTGCCGGGGGCCTTCACGGTGAACACCGGGCGGCGACGGCCGGTCGCCGCCAGGTAGCTGCGCTCGAGTTCCTTCATGGTGTAGATGCGCGGGCCGCCGATCTCGGCGACCAGTCCGGCGGGCTCGCCCTGCACCAGTTCCACCAATCGCGCTGCCACCTCACCGGTTTCGATGGGCTGGAAGCGGAAGTCGAACGCGGGCACCACCGGCATCTTGCCCATGGCCGACACCATGGTGAAGAGCAGGTCGTGGAACTGGGTGGCGCGCAGCGTGGTCCACGGCAGGCCCGAGTTCTCCACCACCAGTTCGGCGTCGCGCTTCGAGGCCATGTAGCCCATCACCTGCCGGTCGATGGCGCTCTCCACGGGGACCCGCTCCGCGCCCACCACCGAGATGTAGACCAGGTGCGGGAACGCCCCCGCGGCATTGATGGCGTCGACCAGGACGCGGGCCTTGTCGCCGTCGCCCTTGGTGGTGCCCGCCAGGTGCAACACGGTGTCCACGCCCGCGACCGCCTCGGCGATGCCCGCGCCGGTCTCCAGGTCGCCGGCCACGAACTCGATACCGTCCTTCGCCTCGCGCGCGCTGCGGCTGAGCACCCGCACGCCCAGCCCGGCCTGCCGCAGCAGCGGAGTGACCAGGCTGCCCAGGGTGCCCGTGCCGCCGGTGACCAGAACCGTCTTCGCCATGATGACCATCTCCTTCGTCTCGTGCCGCCGCTGTGGTGGCGTCCTGCCTTGATGACGACGCGGGGCCCGCGGGTGTGACACGACGTGACCGGCGGCACAACGCGGGCGGGTCGTAGGCTGACGCCATGCCCGATTCCGGTTCCCCGCAGCGGTTCGAGCGACTGCTGGAGCTGGTCTCCGGCCGCCGTGTCGCGGTGCTGACCGGCGCGGGCATCTCCACCGACAGCGGCATCCCCGATTACCGCAGCCCCGGCGCGCCGCCGCGGACCCCGATGACCTATCAGCAGTTCGTCGGCGATCCGGTGTTCCGCCAACGGTATTGGGCCCGCAACCACGTCGGCTGGCGGCGCATGGACGCGGCCAGGCCGAACCCCTCGCATCACGCGCTGGCACGCCTCGAACGCGCGGGCATCGTGACCGGGCTGCTCACTCAGAACGTGGATCTGCTGCACACCAAGGCGGGGCAGCGCCGGGTGATCGACCTGCACGGCGTCTACGCCCGCGTCCGGTGTCTTTCCTGCCAGGCCCTGACCTCCCGCATGACCCTGGCCGACCGACTCGAGGCCGCCAATCCCGGCTTCGCCGAATCGGTTCCGCTCGACGGTCTCGAGGTCGCCCCCGATGCCGACGCCGTGGTGGCCGATACCGCGTCCTTCCGCATGGTCGACTGCCTGACCTGCGGCGGGCTCCTCAAGCCCGACATCGTCTACTTCGGCGAATCCGTGCCCAAGCCGCGCGTGGCCGCCTCGTTCGAGTTGGTGGACGACGCCGATGCCCTGCTGGTCGTCGGCTCCTCGCTCACGGTCATGTCGGGCCTGCGGTTCGCCCGCCGCGCCGCCAAGTCCGGTCGCCCGGTCATCATCCTCAATCGCGGCCGCACCCGCGCCGACGATCTAGCGGCCCTGACCCTGGACACCGGTTGCGCCCCGGTTCTGAGCGCCCTCGCCGACGCACTCGCGCCGGACCGAATCGTTCACCGTCGAGAAGCATTCGCACAGCACTGACCGTCCGCATCGATGGTGGCGCAGCCGATAGAAGGCGACGCACAGCGCATGTCGCGGCAACCGTCCTCGCTGCCGGTCGGCGCTCGAGCAGGGCTCGGTGCTGAGCTAGTTCCGCACCTCGAGCCGTCGCACCAGGCTGACCAAGGCCGCCCGCAGTGCGTCCGGGTCATCGGTGTCCGGGCCCAGGATCATGCGGACCACCTGCGGGGCCGCGAACCACCAGGCGGCCAGGGCCGCGACCGCGTACAGCAGGTAGCCGGGGGCCACCTCGTCGGCGAGGGTCCCGTCCTGCTGGGCGCCGGCCAGCGCGGCCACCTTCTCCGCGTAGTGGGAGGCCCGCGCCGATTCGGCGGGCAGGCGGCCCTCCTGCGGCTGCAAGCCCTCCCAGTACATGAGTCGCAGGAACTGCGGGTGGGTGTGGTGGAAGTCGAACACGTGGCCGGCGTACTCGGCCAGGTCCCCGGCCGTGTCGGCGGTCAGCGGGCTGGCCGCGGCGAGTTGCTCGAGCTGATCGGTGAGGACCGCTTCGAACAGGCCCCGTTTGTCGCCGAAGTACTGGTAGATGCGTTCCTTGTTGATGCCCGCGCGGGTCGCGATGGCATTGACCCGGGCGCCGTCGGGTCCGCGTTCGGCGAACTCGTGGACGGCCGCCTCGAGCAGCAGTCGTCTGGTTCTCTCGGTATCCCACGCCATGGGGTCCATCCAACCATCTCCAACCGGACGGTTGCGGTTGGGCTCACGGCTGTGGCAAACTCCAACCATTCAGTTGCAACCGTTTGGTTGCGGATGGTCGAGGCGAAGCAGGAGGTGGCGTCGTGCCCGAGTTGCGCTCACGCACGGTCACACACGGTCGGAACATGGCGGGGGCCCGCGCGCTCATGCGGGCCAGCGGAGTCCCGTCGGCCGATATCGGCCGCAAGCCGGTGATCGCGATCGCGAACAGCTTCACCGAGTTCGTGCCCGGCCACACCCATCTCCAGCCGGTCGGGCGGATGGTGTCCGAGGCGGTGCGCGCCGCGGGCGGCATCCCACGCGAGTTCAACACCATCGCCGTCGATGACGGAATCGCCATGGGGCACAGCGGAATGCTGTACTCGCTGCCGTCGCGAGACCTGATCGCGGACTCGATCGAATACATGGTGAACGCGCACTGCGCCGACGCGCTGGTGTGCATCTCCAACTGCGACAAGATCACCCCGGGCATGCTGATGGCCGCGCTGCGGCTGAACATCCCGACGGTGTTCGTCTCCGGCGGACCCATGGAGGGCGGCAACGCGGTGCTGGTCGACGGCACCGTGCGCAGCCGCCTGGACCTCATCACCACCATGGCCGACGCCGTCTCCCCCGACGTGTCCGACGCCGACCTCGCGCTCATCGAGGAGAACGCCTGCCCCACCTGCGGATCCTGCGCGGGCATGTTCACCGCCAACTCGATGAACTGCCTCACCGAGGCACTGGGCCTGGCCCTGCCCGGCAACGGCACCACCCTGGCCACCCACACCGCCCGCGCCGAGCTGTACCGCGACGCCGGGCGCACGGTGATGGAGCTGACCCGCCGCTACTACGACGAGGACGACGCGGGGGTCCTGCCCCGGAACATCGCCTCCCGCAACGCCTTCGACAACGCCATGGCCCTGGATCTGGCCATGGGCGGATCCACCAATACCGTCCTGCACCTGCTGGCGGCCGCGCACGAGGCCGGGCTGGACTACACGCTCACCGACATCGAGAAAATGTCGTTGCAGGTGCCGTGCCTGTGCAAGGTGGCGCCCAACGGTGAGTACCTGATGGAGGACGTGCACCGCGCGGGCGGCATCCCGGCGCTGCTGGGCGAGCTCGACCGGGCGGGGCTGCTGCACCGCGATGTGCGTGCGGTGCACGCGGATTCACTCGGCGCGTGGCTGAACGACTGGGACGTGCGAGGAGGCCGGCCCTCCGCGGCGGCGCTCGAACTGTTCCACGCCGCGCCGGGCGGCAAGCGGTCCGCCACCGCGTTCTCCCAGTCCGAGCGGTGGCATTCCCTCGACGTGGACGCGGCCCAGGGGTGCATTCACGATGTGGCGCACGCCTTCTCCCGCGACGGCGGGCTGGCGGTGTTGCGCGGCAACCTGTCCCCCGACGGCGCGGTGGTGAAGTCGGCGGGCGTGGCCGCGCACATGCACACCTTCACCGGTCCGGCCCTGGTGGTGGAGTCGCAGGAGGACGCCGTCGAGGCGATCCTGTCCGGCCGCATCAAGTCCGGCGATGTGCTCGTCATCCGCTACGAGGGTCCCAGCGGCGGGCCGGGCATGCAGGAGATGCTGTATCCGACGTCGTACCTGAAGGGCCTGGGCCTGGCCGGGGAATGCGCGCTGATCACCGACGGCCGCTTCTCGGGCGGTTCCTCGGGCTGCTCGATCGGGCACATCTCCCCCGAGGCGGCGGCGGGCGGCCCGCTGGCGCTGGTGCGCGACGGCGACTCGATCACGATCGACATCCCGTCCCGGACCCTCACCATGGACGTGCCCGACGCCGAACTGGCCAGGCGGCGGACGGAAGTGGAGGCGAACGGCGGCTACCGGCCGCGGCACCGCGAACGGCAGGTCTCCCCCGCGCTCAAAACCTATGCGCTGCTGGCCACCTCGGCGGACCGGGGAGCGGTGCGCGACACCACGCTGCTCCCCGGCTGAGGCCTCAGTGCGGCAGTGTCGCCAGCTCGCGCTGGACGGCCACGTCGTGCTCGGCGGCCTCCTCCGCGGCTTTCTTGGGGCTCCAGTGTCCGGCCATGACGAACACGAACGGGATGAAGCAGATCTGGGCGATCAGGCAGATCCACCACCAGGTCTTCCACTGCTTCGGTGAATCCTTCTGCGCCTGCTGCACTTCCTTGCCGTGCTCGGACAGGTAGGCCAGGTCGTCGGCGGGGATCGCGCTCACGGCCTTGAGTTTCGCGCTCGCGGCGGTCAACGCCGGGCCGGTCTGGGAGGCCACGGCCAGCTGATCGACGGGCACCTTCCCGGCCGCCGCGATCCGGGCTCCGGCCTGATCCGGCGGGATCCCGAACTTCTGGGCGACCTGCCCGACCGCGGTGGCCTGGGCCGCCTTGTCATTGGGGTCGGTCAGGAGTTTGACCAGCACCTTCTGATCGATGGCCTGCAGGGTGGCCAGTTCCTCGGGGTACTTGGCGTTGAGCTCGACCGTGGTCTTGATGTCGGCCGGGGAATCCCCGGTCAGCTTCACCAGCGCGGCGACCTGCGCTCCGACGTCGTTCGGATTCTTGGCGAGGGCGGTGAGCGTGTCCTCGCCGACGGTCTGAATGGTCGCGATCTCCTCGTGGTACTTGGCGTTGATGGTCTGCAACCGCGGCCCGTAGTTGACCAGCGTGCCCGCCGCGGTCACCACCAGCAGCAGCCCCAGCAGCACGAACGTCACCACCGTGCGCAGCACGCCGCCCCACACCGCGAGCCCGACCGCCGTGGCCGCCGGGTTCCGCTTCTCCACGGTCTCGGTGAAGCTCGCCATCCAGGTCGAGTAGGCGATGCCGGTGCCGACCGCGGTGAAACTCATGACGATCGCGAAGGTGTAGTAGTCGGTGCCGGGCTGGTCGGTGTAGCTGAGGAACACGTAGGTCCCGATGATGCTGATGATCGCGCCGAACACCATGAACGGTTTGCGGACCTTCATCTTGTCCGACACGATGCCGGTGATCACCAGCGAGAAGGCGCTGGCGATCCAATACCAGTTGCCCAGCGCGTTGGCCTGGGCGGCGGTGAACCCGAAATTGGTCGCCATGTACACCGGCAGGAACGACACGATGGTGTAGAAGAACGCCAGGAAGATCGAGATGGCCAGCGCCGAGCCGACGATGTCGAGGTGCATCATCTGCTTCCACTGATTGCGTTCCAGCGCCTCGACGTCCAACCCGCGCGCCCGCGCCTCGATCAGCGCCTTGTCCCGCAGCGACACCATGATCTGATCCCGCAGCCGGGGGCTGAGCTCGCGCAGCCCGACCAGGCCGACGAGGGAGATCACCAGACAGATGACACCCGCGAGCCGGTAGTGGTACTGCCAATCCGGGTGCGCGTCGAGGGTGTGCGTGGAGATCTCGGTGGTGACGAGCGCGCCCAGCACCGGTCCCAGGGTCCAGAAGCCCATGGCCGAGGCGCGGTCCAACTGCGGGGAGAAGTCGCGGACCAGCGCGGGCGTCGCGACCAGCACCGCGCCCTCGACGATGCTGATGATGCAGTAGATGGCCAGGAAGGATTCCTTGGTCGTGCACTGCGGCTGCGCGAACAGGGTCAGCAGCGAGGTGACGACGGTGCCGTAGGCGACGATATTGGCGCGGCCCCAGCGGTCCAGGACGCCGGTCACCACCGAGGCCACGGCGCCGAAGGCCGCGCCGATGATGAAGATCCCGACGAAATAGCGGAAGGTCAGGTGGAAATCGGCGATCAGCTGGTTGCCGACGGCTCCCGACACGAACAGCTGGTAGTACAGCGCGACGGACACCACGACGACGAGGAAGAGATACCAGGACCGAGCGGGCGTTTCCGGATAGTGCGGGAGCTTGCGCCGCCAGAGTCCGGTGACCAGCGTCGGCGGGGGGAATTCCGCGGCCGGAGGCACTGCGGTCGGTGTACTGCTCATGTTCGAGACGCCTTTCTCTCCACGGCGTTTCGCGCAGCCACAGGCCCTTGGTTCGCGGCACGAGCAACCGGGTGACAACAGGGTAGCGGCCATGAGTGACTCAGATCACTGTTATCGGACTCAGTGGCCGCACACGCGCGTGGCGCCCGTTCACCAATTATTGGCCGAGACAACAGCATCTGGCCGTCGGGGCATCGCGGGCCGGTCATCGGCGCTGGTCACCGTAATGCGGCTTGTATCACCGCATGAATTCGAGGATTCGATGTCGAACACCACCGTCGCGCGCGGCCGCCTGGTCGCCGCGTTCGCGGGCGCACTGATGGCCCTGACCAGTGCCGTCGCGGTCGCCGCTCCCGGGGAGCCGGGCGAGCGGCCCTCCTTCTGCGACCACGACCAGCGGTCCACCCCCGGCGCGGCCTACCTGTGCGCCAAGACCAACGATCTGGTCGACGTCCGTATCGGTGATGTGCTGCCGACCCAGCCGTCGCTGGGCTACGACGAGGTGTTCTACAAGCTGGGCCGCTACACGCTCGGCAAGGACGCGGTGAACAAGAAGTTCGACGACTGGTGCGAGGCCAACGGCCAGGTCGCCGCCGCCACCGTGAGCCCGGCCGCGCAGTTGAAGGATTCGTCCTCGTTCACCTGCAAGGTGGCGATCGGCTCCGAGACCGCCGACTCCATCGCGCCGATGAAGACCGTGGTGATCGGTCCCCAGGGCCGGCTGTACCTCACCGACGGCCACCACACCCTGACCTCGTTCTTCGAGACCCCGGACGGCGGCGCGGACACCCACGTACGGCTGCGCGTGCTCGGCAACCTGAGCACCCTGCCCGACGGCAAGTTCTGGGACGCCATGAAGGCCAACGGCTGGACCTGGCTCGAGGACGTGAACGGCAACGCCATCAAGGAGCACCAGCTCCCGAAGTCGGTGGGCCTGGCCAACTTCGCCGATGACAAGTACCGCTCCATGATGTACTTCGCCCGCGACATCGGCTTCCACGAGGGCACCCTGCCCTTCGAGGAGTTCTACTGGGGCGCGTGGATGCGCGACAACAAGGTCGGCGGCGACTGGAACCGCAACGATTTCCCCGCCTACCTGGCCGCGCTGAAGACCGTCACCCAGGCGCAGGTCGCGCTCGGCCCGAACACCGTCGTCGCCGAGGGCAAGACCGCCTCACAGCTGGATGTGCTCCCGGCCTGGAACGGCGGCAGCCCCGAGGACAAGGGCGAGTTCGGCAAGATCTCCAAGCCGTACTCCGACGCCAAACCCGGCAAGCTCGGCTACGCGATCGAGTACCGCCTGCGCACCGGCCGCTGATCACCGGACAGCGACGACAAACACCTCGGGATCGCCGGACGCGATCCCGAGGTCTTTTCGTTCGATCAGGGGTAGGCCTGAACGATCTCGACGCCCACCAAGGCGTTGAACGAGTCGCAGCTGGCCCACGACTGGTTCTGCCCGTACTGCATGGGCCCGTACTTCCAATAGGTGAACGGAACGGGCCAGGCGACACAGGTGAGCTTCACCTGATGCCAGGTCGGCAACTCGCAATTGGACATTCCGCCGGTGTTGAAGATGTTGTACAGGTGGCAATTCGCCTGCCACACCGGCACATCGTCGGCCTGGGCCGTTCCACCACCGGCGAGCACCATGCCCGCGGCTGCGGTGGCGACGACGGCACTGGCAGCAAGCCGCTTCGCAGATAGCATTCCGACCTCCTGAATTGGTGTTGTCCTCGAGCAAATCGCATTCTGGTGCCACTTGTTACGAAAAACAAAACAATTGATTACTTCGGAGGATCGTCCTTTATTCGGAATTGCACTGTTCGATCAGGGAATCGGAGGCGGACGGTCCGGGACCAGCAGGGTCGCAATGGCAGTGCCGATGGGGATCGCGTTGTTCTTGTCGGCGTTCGCGGTGGCGCCGAGGGTGGCGTAGACGACGACCGTGGTGGCGGTCCTGGTGTCGTAGAACGCGACTCCGTTGTAGCCGCCGTAGGACGGGTTCATGAACAGCCAGTCGCCCATGTGCGGGACACCGAACGCGAAGTACTTCTGGGCGGTGAGCGGACCGAGTCCGGCAGTCGAGGGGGCCATCATCTGCTGAAACCGGTCCGCGGGGAGCAGTTCTCCCTTACCCAGAGCGCGGACCCAGCGGCCGACGTCGGTGACGGTGGAGTTCATATTGCCGCTGTGCAGGAATGCGGTCGGATTCCAGAAGGTGGCGTCCTCGAAGATCTTTCGCTCATCGGTGTAGCCGTGCAGGATCGGCTCGTCCACCTGGGCGGTGAGCATCACCCTGCTCTTCCTCATACCGAGCGGATCCAAGACGTAGTCGGATATCAGCTCGCCCAAGGGTTTTCCCGACGCCTGCTGCAGGACCTCGCCGAGCACGACCAGATCGCTGTGAGCGTAGGCGAAACTCGTTCCCGGGTCGAACAGCGGCGGGCGGGCATTGGCCAGGTCGAACAGTTCTCGAGCAGTCCAGGTGCGAAACGGGTTGTCGCCGAATCGTTTCAGGAATTCCGGATCGGTGACATAGTCGGAGATTCCGGAGGTGCTGTTCGCGAGCATCCTCGGAGTAATGCGTTCGGCCCGTGGGAAATTCGGCAGCCATCGGGCAATGGGCTCGTCCAGCTTCAGCGTGCCGTTCCCGTCGAGTCGCCAGAGCACGGTCGACAGCATCGGCTCCATCGGCTGACCCACCCGCAGCTGCATATCGCTGGTCGCGGGAACACCGAGCGGCGAGTCCCCCACAGCGCCGACGACCACTTCCTCGCCGTCGCGCCAGGCCCCGAACACCGCCGCGGTGAGATCGAACTCGCCGAGCTTCGCGCGAACGATATCGGCGATCTGCTCGGCTTCCCTCGAAGGCGGAGCCGGACTGCCGGAGCCCGAGCCTCGATCCGACCCGCACCCACCGACGATCAAGCTCAGCACGACCATCAGCCCCGCACCTGCGCGCCATCGAGCGGACACACTCATCACCGGGTCCCTTCGCCGAAGAAGACGGGCGGAGCAGCGTTGATCAGAATCTACGCCGGTAGCCGACCCCTAGCCACGACCCGATCCATAACCCGCGCGGCGCGGTCGCGGGCTCGAATCACGGCCCCGAAAACCCGGGGCGTGCGGCCTGCCGACGATCGGTGAACAGTGCTATTCGCAAATGATCATCCCGCTCTCATCAGCGTTGCCGAATCGAGAAACCCCGCATCATGCGTACCTCAGTCCGCACCCTCGCCGCGGCCGGAATCACCGCCACCGCCTCCGCTCTGACCGTGCTCTCCACCGGACCGGCCGCCCACGCCGACGTCACCGGCACGGGAATGACCGTGCAGGGCAGCAACTTCCAGGTCGGCCAGACCTACAACGTCGTCATCCCGGTCTCCGACTGCGTGGGCGCCGGCCTCTCCGACACTTCCAACGGCGTGACCGTCCGCTCCGACTGGAAGGGCAAGTCGAGCATCGCGGGCCAGCCCTGCATGGGCACCACCTCCACCTGGACCTTCCAGTGGACCCCCCTCACCCCCGGCACCCATGTCCTCGGCTATGGCTACGGCAACAGCAACGTGAGCCTCCCCCCGTACACCAATATGGCCTCCGCGACCGTCCAGGTCAGCGGCTCCGGCAGTACCGACCCCCAGGCCTGCGACACCGCCTGCACGACGGTCCACGGCACGCCCGAGGTCGGCTGCACCCTCACCGTGACCATGACCAACATCCCGGCGTCCCTGGCCGCCTCGTCGGGCTCGGCCATTTTGCAAAGCCTCAGCTCGGGCGTCCCCGCCCGGAACGCCTGGTTCGACGACAACAAGACCGCCACCGGCACCACGACGATCAACGGCAACTCCGTCACCATGACGTGGACCCCCACCACCGCCGGCTACCACCACCTCACCGGCCAATACGACACCGGCTACCAGGCGCCCATCATCAGCGACCCGATCAACCTGCCCGGCTACGCGGGCGATATCTGGCTCCAGGTAGCCGCGGCCGGAACCCAGCCCTGCGCCTGACCAGCCCAGCCGAGGTGCTGCGGATCGAGTACTGAGCGGGCGCGGGTACTGCGTTCGCAGTACACCGGACGGCCGTCACCGGGACGATGCCGACTACAGAGGCGTCGAACGAGCATGGTCGCATGGCGAAATTCCTGTACCGGGTCGGCCGGTTCGCGTTCGAGAAGCGGCGGCTGGTCGTGCTGCTGTGGGTGGGACTGATGGCCGCGCTGGTGGTGGGAGCCGCCAGCGCGCCGCCGGCGCCACCGGATACGTTCTCGATTCCGGGGACCGAGTCCCAGCAGGCGTTCGATCTGCTGGGCGAACGGTTCCCGGGCACCAAATCCGATGGGGCGCAGGCGCGGATCGTGTTCGTCGCGCCCGAGGGGCAGCAGATCGGTTCCGAGGCCAACAAGGCGGTGGTGGAGCGGATCGTCGCCGACGTCTCGGGCGGCGCGCAGGTGAAGGGCGTGCTCGACCCGTTCCAGACGGGCGGGGTCAGCAAGAGCGGCACCACCGCCTACGCGACCGTGAGCTACGGCGACACCAGCGACAACCTCACCGATGCGACGAAGACGGCGCTGACCGACGCGGTGGACACCGGTGAGGCCGCCGGGGTCACCGTGGAGATCGGCGGGTCCGCGCTCCAGGCGAAGCCGGAGATGGCCGGGGCGACCGAGGCCATCGGCATCGCCATCGCGGCCATCGTGCTGATGATCACCTTCGGCGCGTTCGCGGCGGCGGGCTTGCCGCTGATCACCGCGCTGGTCGGGATCGGCGTCGGGATCGCCGCCATCGTGGCCATCGGGATGTCCACCACGACAACGACTCTGGCGATGATGCTCGGGCTCGCGGTCGGCATCGACTACGCGCTGTTCATCGTGTCCCGCTACCGCACCGAACGCGCCGAAGGACACAGCGCGACGGAGGCCGCGGGACGGGCCGTCGGAACCGCTGGATCCGCGGTGGTTTTCGCCGGGCTCACCGTGGTGATCGCGCTCGCCGGACTGGCCGTGGTCGGGATTCCGGCCCTCACCAAGATGGGGCTGGCCGCGGCCGGCACCGTCGCCGTCGCCGTGACGATCGCGTTGACGCTGCTGCCCGCACTGCTGGGCTTCTTCCAGAACGCGGTGCTGCCCAAGGCTTTCCGCAAGCGGCAGCAGGATCGGGACAGCCTGCCCGCAGAGTCGGTGCCGGAGGACAAGCCCGGTATGGGCACGCGCTGGGCGCGGTTCGTCGTCCGCCGTCCGGTGGCCGTGCTGGTGATCGGGCTGGTCGGCATGGGTGCGCTCGCGCTGCCGATGACGAGCCTGGAACTCGGTATGCCGGGTGAGGAATCGCAGCCGACCTCGACAACGCAGCGCCGCGCCTACGATGCGCTCGCCGAGGGCTTCGGGCCCGGCTTCAACGGGCCGCTCACCGTCGCACTGGATGTCAAGGGCGTCAGCGACCCGCAGGCCGCGGTGGAACGGGCGACCAGCGCGCTGGCCGCGACCGAGGGCGTCGTGTCGGTGTCTCCCGCGATGTTCAATCAGGCCGGTGACGCCGCCATGATCACCGTGGTGCCCGCCACCGGTCCCTCGACCACCGCGACCAAGGACCTCGTGCACACCCTGCGCGGCGAGGCCGGCGGTCTGCACGCGGCGACCGGCGCGACCATGCTCGTCACGGGTGCGACCGCGATGAATATCGATGTCTCGCAGAAGATGTCCGACGCCCTGCTCCCGTATCTCGCCGTGGTGGTCGGGCTCGCGATCCTGCTGCTGATGATCGTGTTCCGTTCGATCGCCGTGCCGATCAAGGCGGCCTTGGGCTTCCTGCTGTCGGTGGGCGCGGCCTTCGGTGTGATCGTCGCGGTCTTCCAGTGGGGTTGGCTGGCCGATCTGATCGGAGTGCACCAGACCGGTCCGGTGATGAGCATGATGCCGATCTTCCTGGTCGGCGTGGTGTTCGGGCTCGCCATGGATTACGAGGTCTTCCTCGTCACCCGGATGCGGGAGGCCTTCGCGCACGGCGAGAGCGCCCGCGACGCCATCGTCACCGGATTCCGGCACAGCGGCCGGGTGGTGGTGGCCGCGGCCGCCATCATGATCGCGGTGTTCGCCGGATTCATCGGCGGTGGGGAACCGATGATCAAGATGATGGGTCTCGGGCTCGCCGCGGCGGTGTTCTTCGACGCCTTCATCGTCCGGATGACCCTGGTTCCGGCGGTGCTCGCGCTGCTCGGCGACAAGGCGTGGTGGCTTCCGGCGTGGCTGGCCAAGATCCTGCCGAACGTGGACGTGGAGGGTGAGAGCCTGAACCGGCCGGTGGCCGTCGAGCCGGAGCGGGAACTCGAATCCGCGCGCGCCTGAGCCGCGGGCCGGATCGACGACCGGTAGGCCGTCCGGAGCGGGCGGCCTACCGGTCGGTTCGGGACCTGCCGAATACTGTTCTCGACGACGAGAAGGAGCGCCGATGACCGCCGAATGGTCGCAATGGCCGCGCCGGCACAGCCGGGTGGTCGATGTGGTGGTGGCCATCCTGCTGTGCGCGCTGGCGACCTACGCGAGCCGGTTCATCGATCACGGCAACGGGCAGGGGCCGGTGGCGGTCCGGCCGATTTCGCCCGGGGTGTTCGCGCTGTCGGCGGCGGCCTCGATCGCCTTGTTGTGGCGCAGGGCGTATCCGCGCGCGGTACTGGCGATCACGACAGCCTGCGGTATCGCGATCGGCGCCTTGGGTTTCGAGGTCTCGGTGTTCACGGCGGGTGCTGCGTTCGTCGCCATGTACTCGCTGGGCTTGTGGTATCCCGATGCCCGCATCGCCAAGCTCGGCCCGGTGGTCGCGGGCGCCGCGCTGTTGATCACCTCGCTGGTGCACGACTTCAATCCGCTGCTGACCGGCGGACGCATCACGCTGGTCGCCGGTGACCTGCTGGCCGGCGCGTTCGCCGAGGCCGGGCGCAACCGGCGCAACTATCTGGCGGCCCTGCACGCACGCGCCGAACTGGCCGAACGGACGCGGGAGGAGGAGGCGCGGCAGCGCGTCGGCGAGGAGCGGGTCCGGATCGCGCGGGAATTGCACGACATCGTCGCCCACCACATGGCGTTGGCGCACGCGCAAGCCTCCACTGCCGCATACCTGCTGCGCAGCCAACCCGATCAGGCGCAGGAGATGCTCGACGAGCTGGCCGGCACCACCTCCGCGGCGCTGCGCGAACTCAAAGCCACGGTGGGCCTGCTGCGGGAGGACGATTCCGATGCCCCGCTCGAACCGACACCCGGGCTGGCTCAACTGTCGGAACTGCTCACGTCTTTCGAGCGGACCGGCTTGACGCTGTCGTTGTCGATCACCGGTGTGCCGCGCCCGCTCTCACCGGGCGCGGATCTGACGGCGTACCGGATCATCCAAGAGGCGCTCACCAATGTCACCAAGCACGCGAGCACCGCGACCGCGACCGTGCGACTGGACTACTCGCGCCTGCTGCTGACCATCAGCATCAGCGACGACGGCGGCGACGCGCCGGAAACTGTTCGCGGTGAACAGGATTCGGCCGACCGGGAATCGAACGCGCAGGGTTACGGTCTGATCGGCATGAACGAGCGCGCCGTCTCGGTCGGCGGCCACCTGCGCGCCGGCCGCAAGCCCGGCGGCGGTTTCGAAGTCACCACCGAACTGCCTCTCGAACCACCGAAGACCCCCGACGACGAGGACACGACGCCATGACCATCCGGGTACTGCTCGCCGACGATCAAGCCCTGCTGGCAGGCACCTTCCGCTTGCTGATCGATTCGGCCGAGGACATGGAAGTCGTCGGCATCGCCGGAAACGGCCGGGAGGCGGTCGAACTCGCGCAAGCCACCACCCCCGACGTCGTGGTCATGGACATCCGTATGCCCGGCACCGACGGCCTCGCCGCCACCCAGGAGATCTGCGCCGATCCCGCTCTGCGCGACACCCGGGTCATGATCCTCACCACCTTCGAACTCGACGAGTACGTGGCGCAGGCCCTCCGCGCCGGAGCGAGCGGCTTCCTCGGCAAGGACGTGGGCCCCGAGGAACTCCTCCGCTCCATCCGCGCGGTAGCCGCCGGCGACGCCCTCCTCTCCCCCACCGCGACTCGCACCCTGATCGCCCGCTACCTCTCCCGCCCCGAAAGCCGTATCACCGCAGCCGATTCCCTCGACGTCCTCACCGCCCGCGAACGCGAGGTCGTCGCCATGGTCGCCGAAGGCCTCTCCAACGAGGAAATCGCCGAGAAGATGTACGTCAGCCCCCTGACCATCCGCACCCACGTCCAACGCGCCATGTCGAAACTCGGCGTCCAGAACCGAGCCCAACTCGTCGTCCTCGCCTTCCAATCCGGCCTGGTCCGAGTCGAACCACCCCGCCCCTGAAACCGCCACCACGCCAGCGGGTCAGGAAACCGCGATCGCGGTGATCACATGCACCGCACAGGCGAACACCGGCCCGGCAACCATGACGATGAAATGCCACATGAGACACCGTCTGAGAGCTGTTTCGCCGCAGAACGGTTCCGCTGTCGGCAATCCGGCAGCGGAACCCGGTGAAACCGCGAGGTTGCTACTTCACGCCGTTCTTGATGGCGGTGTCCTGCTTCTCAGCGATCGCGATCGCTACTTCGGCCGGGACGTGTTCACCGGTCTTGCTGTTGAATTCGATGATCGCGAAGGCTCCGCCCTCGGCGAACACCACGACGGTGGATCCACCCGGGCCATTCATGATGCCGCCGTCGACACCGATGTCGATAGGCGTGAAGGCCGCACCCGACTTCTGCGCCACATCATTCTTCGCCGCCGCGGCAGCGGCCGCGGCGTTCTCGCGCACAATGACCGCGGTGCTGATCTTCTCGGTCCCCGCACCGTTGCCGTAGACACCGGTGATGCCGTTCGGCTCCGCCTTGGAGGTCTTCAACGTCCAGTCGGAGTCGATATCGCTGGGCTTGATGAGCAGCTTCGCGTAATCGCTCGCGACAGGCGACGAGGCCGCAGTGGTCGGCGCGACCGAGGTCCCCGTCGACGATGACTCCTGATCCGCGCTGCACCCAGCGATTCCCACGGACAGCACCACTGCGGCACCGAACACCACAGCCTTCGATTTCTTCATCGGCAGATGATGGCAGAGGCGCAAATCCCCCGCAAACGCAGTACCGCTCATTCGACTCGCGGTCGCCTTCTCGCGCGGGCAGGGCGCGGTGGTCCGCGACCCCGCAAAGCCCTCGGTGATTCTGATGGCACCCGCGTGTGATCGAAGTGCCTCCGTCGCAACGCAGCCGACTTCGACGAACCCTCGGATTTCCGCACACCATCAGAAGCACCGTTCCGCGTCCTTCCCGGGGTCACACGCCGACCGTGCCGAGAGTTGCTCCTGGACGACACGGAACGGTGTGGACTCTGGGGTCGGAGACGATGTCGAGTGACATGGGTCAGCCCGCGTCGACTCGGCTGTGGACGTAGCCGTCGAGGTCGATGATCATGACCCGTTCGTCGTACTGGTTGGTGAGTTCGCCCTGGACGCGGACTTTCGCTCGCCCTTCCCGCGCCGGAACGACATCGGTGATCGTGACCCGGCCCGTGAGGGTGTCCCCGGGGCGGACCGGTGTCGGCAGTGTCATGCCCCGGATATCGCGCCCGGCGACGACGGCCCATCGCGAGTAGGCGCCGGCCACGGCGAGGCGTTGGAACACGCACAGGGTGTGCAGGCCGCTGGCGATGACCCCGCCGAAGTGTTCGCCGTCGCCGACATGGATCGCCAGCGGATCCCACTGCCGCGCGAAGGCGCGGATGGCCTCCTCGGTCAGGCTGTGTCGGCCGAGTTCTTGTGCGACACCGATGATCTCGATGAGGTCCTCGGCATACAGGCGCTCGCCCACCGGCCGGCTCGCGTTCACCGGGAGTACAAGTCGCGGGCGATGATCATCTTCTGGATCTGCGGTGTGCCGTCACCGATCTGGTAGCCCGAGACGTCGCGCAGCATGGCCTGCAGCGGCATCTCCTCGGACCATCCGATGTGGCCGTGCAGGACGACGCAGTCGTTGATGGCGGCCATCGCGACCTGTGGAGCCCACCACTTCAGCATCGCCGCCTGGGCGGTGTGCGGCTCGCCCGCCATGCGCATGCCGAGGGTCTGATAGGCCAGCGCCCGGACCGCGGTGATGTAGGTGCTGTGCTCGGCCAGCGGGAACTGCACACCCTGGTTCACCGCCAACGGCTGCCCGAAGGTGGTGCGCTGCTGGGTGTATTCCACCGTCATGTCGACGGCGCGCTGTGCGCTGCCGATCACCATGAGCCCGATCAGGGTTCTGGTGAGGTCGAATTCGCGCATGATCCCGTGGAAACCGGTGCCCGGTTCCATCATCACCGAGGCATCGGGCACGAAGGTGCCGTCGAAGGTGAGTGCGCCGCGGCCGATGGCCTTGCAGCCCGGGTCGTGGAAGGCCTGGCGCGCGATGCTCGGATCGTCGAGCGGCACCACGAAGGCGCCGATTCCCTTGGCGCGCTGACCCGGATCGGTCTGCGCGATGACGACGGCGACGTCGGCGTGCGGGGCCTGGGTGATGGAGGACTTCTCCCCGTACAGTCTCCAGCCACCCTCGACCCGCTCAGCGCGGCAGGTCAGCGCGGAGGCGTCGGAGCCGGTGCCGGGCTCGGTGAGCGCGGTGCAGCCGATGGCCTCACCGGAGATCAGCTTCGGCAGCCACTCTTCGCGCACTCCCGCCGGGGCGTGCGCGGCGAAGAAGCTGGTCTGCACATTGACGAAGAAGTACGCCAGCGCCATGGTCGAGCAGGCATAGCCGAGCTCTTCGGCGGCGATCCCGAGGGCGAGCAGGTCCGCGCCCTGTCCCCCGAATTCTTCCGGGACGGCCAGCGCGGTGAGACCCGCAGCGGCCAGATCCCGTAGCTCCGCGCGCGGATACTCCGTGCTCGCGGCCCGCTGCAGCTGACCGGGAATGAACTTCTCGCGAGCGAACTTGCGGATGTTGTCGCGGAAGACGAGGTGGTCTTCGTCGAGGATGTACGCATTCATGATGGTCCGATCTGGTTGCGGAAGTGGGTGATTCAGCGGCCGACGAGAGTGCCGGCCTCGGCGGCGGCCACCAGCGAGGCGGTCGGGGCGAAGCGCGGGCCGTAGGCGGCGGCGAGTTCGCGGGCGCGGGCGACGAATCCGGCGGGGCCGCCGGAGTAGGTGTTGATGAACGACAGCGCGCCGCCGGTGCCGGCCGGGAATCCGCCCATCACCGACCCGACATTGGCCGTGGTCGCGGACTCGACGACGCCTTCCTCGAGGCAGGCGGCCACCTCCAACGAGATCCGGAACAAGTACCGGTCGCGCAGGTCCTGGAACGGGATGTCGCGTGCGGGTCCGAACGCGTCGCGCAGACCCGGCCACAACGTGAGCCGTTTGCCGTCGGCGTAGTCGTAGAAGCCCGCGCCGGCGGCGCGGCCCCGGCGCTCGAACTCGTCGACCATCCGGACCACGACGCCCTCGCCGGCCGTGCGGCCGACCACGCTACCCGCCGACGCTTCCTGGTCGGCGATGATCGACCGGGACAGCGACAGGCTCACCTGATCGAGCACCAGCAGCGGCTGGGTCATCATGCCGTTCTGGAGCGCGGCCTGTTCGATGGAGGTGGCGGGCACGCCATCGGCCACCATCTCGCACGCCTCGAACGTGGCCGCCATGAACAAGCGCGTCAGATAGAAGCCGCGACCGTCGTTGACCACGATCGGCGTCTTGTTGATCAGCCGGACCGCGTCGACGGCGCGCGCCACCGTTTCCCGGCTGGTCAGAGCGCCTTTGACCACCTCGACCATCGGCATCCTGTCCACCGGCGAGGAGAAGTGCATGCCGATGAACGCCTCCGGCCGGGTGACTCCCTCGGCGAGTCCGGAGATCGGGATCTGCGAGGTATTCGACGCCAGCAGCGCGTTGCCGTCGAGGACCGGCTCGACCTGGCCGTAGGTCTGCTTCTTCAGCTCGGGGTCCTCGAACACGGCCTCGATCATCAGATCCGCGCCGGCGAGGTCGGCGTCGTCGGCCGTCGGGCTGATGCGGGCGAGCAGATCGTCGGCGCGCTGCCGGGTCCAGCGGCCCTTGGCGACCGCGGCCTCGACCAGGGTGCGTGAGTACCCCTTGCCGCGTTCGGCGGCCTGCAGCGTGATGTCCTTGAGGGCCACGGCCACACCGGCTTTGGCGTATTCGTAGGCGATACCCGCGCCCATCATGCCCGCGCCGAGCACCGCCACCTTGGTCGGACGGAAAGGCGCCGCCCCGGCGGGGCGATCGGTGTTCCGGTTCACCTGCTGCAGGTCGAAGAATGACTGAATCCCGTTGGCGGTCAGCGGATTCATCGCCAGGTCGACCAGGTACCGGGTCTCGACCGTCGACGCCGCGGTGAAGTCGACGAGGCTGCCCTCGACCGCAGCGGCGATCAGGTTGCGTGGGGCCGGCAGATCGGCGCCCTTGAGCTGCTTGCGCACGGTGGCCGCCAGCGCCAGCACCTGCTGCGACAGCTCGGCCTCGGTGGCGCGGCCGCCCGGCAGCGTATAGCCCTTGCGGTCCCACGGCTGTACGGGAGCCGGATTGGCCGCGATCCACGCCCGCGCGGCGGGCAGCAATTCGGCGTCGGTGCCGACGACCTCGTCGACCAGCCCGGCCGCGAGCGCCTTGCGCGGGCTGAACTTGGCGCCCTTCAGCAGCACATTCGTCAGCGCGCCCGCCAAGCCGAACATGCGCACCGTGCGCACCACGCCGCCCGCGCCGGGAATCACACCCAGGGTCACCTCGGGCAAGCCGATCCGAATTCCGGAACGGTCCACGGCGATTCGGTGGTGCGTGGCCAGCGCGAGTTCGAGGCCACCGCCGAGCGCGGTGCCGTTGATCGCGGTCACCACCGGCTTGCCCAGGCGCTCCAGTCGACGCAGCAGCGCCTTCGCCCCGTCGAAGAAGGTGGCGATCTGTGCCGCGTCCGCGCTCTGGAACAGTGGCCCGACCTCCTTGAGATCGGCTCCGGCGCTGAAGATCTCCTTGCCGGAGGTGATCACGACACCCGCATAGGCTTCCCGTTCGGCCTCCAGGCGGTCCACGGTGACGGCCAGCGACTGCCGGAAGGCGGCATTCCAGGTGTTGGCGGTCTGGGAGGGGTCGTCGATGGTCAGCACCACGATGCCGTCCGCGCCGAGTTCCCAGCCGATGATGTTCTCGCTCATTGTCTTTCCAGTCCTCTCTGGTGCGGGCGGATCAGCTCAGGCGCTCGACGATGGTGGCGATGCCGATGCCGCCGACCGCGCAGAGCGTGACCATGCCGTAGCGTTTGCCGGTGCGCTCGAGTTCGTCGATGACGGTGCCGAGCAGCATCCCGCCGGTCGCGCCCAGCGGGTGGCCCATGGCGATGGCGCCACCGTTGACGTTGATGCTGTCCACGTCGATGTCGAACTGCTGCGCGAAGGTCAGCACCACGGCCGCGAACGCCTCGTTGACCTCGATCAGGTCGATGTCGTCGATGCTCAGTCCGGCTTTGTTCAGCGCCTTGCGGCAGGCCGGGTAGGGGCCGGTAAATCCGATCGATGTGTCGGATCCGGTGACCGCGGTGGCCACGATCCGGGCGCGCGGTGTGAGCCCGAATTCCGCACCGACACGGGCGTTTCCGATGGCGAGCAGCGACGCGCCGTCCACGATGCCCGAAGAATTTCCCGCGGTGTGCACATGCTCGATGCGCTCGAGCTCGTGATAGCGCTGCAGGGCGACGGCGTCGAAGCCGCCGTGCTCACCGATCGCCGCGAACGACGGCCGCAGCGCGCCCAGCGACTCCACGCTGGCGTCCGGGCGGACCAGTTCGTCATGGTCGAGCACGACGACACCGTTGAGGTCGGCGACGGGCACCACGGAATCCTTGAACCGGCCTTCGGTCCACGCTCGGGCGGCGTTCTGATGCGAGCGCGCGGCGAAGGCGTCGAGATCGGTCCGGCTGAACCCGTACTTGGCGGCCAGCAGGTCCGAGGCCGGTCCTTGCGGAATGATCGGGGTGCGCTGATAGACATTGGGATCCGAGGCGACGACCATGCCACCGTCGGAGCCCATCGGAACCCGGGACATGGATTCGACGCCACCGGCGAAGATGAGGTCTTCCCAGCCCGAGGCGATCTTCTGGGCCGCGGTGTTGACCGCTTCGAGTCCCGAAGCGCAGTACCGGTTGAGCTGCACGCCCACCGCGGTCTCACCCAATCCCGCACGCAGTACCGCCATTTCGGCGATGCCGAAACCCTGCTCACCGACCGCGCTGACACAGCCCAGGATCACGTCGTCGATCCTGGCGGCGTCGATGCCCTCATTGCGCCGCAGCAGTTCCCGGATCAGGCCGGTGGCGAGCTCGACGGGCGCGATCGTGTACAGCCCACCGGTCGGCTTGCCCAGACCTCGCGGAGTGCGAATCGCGTCGTACACGAATGCTTCTGTCGTCATTGCTCTCTTTCTTCCGTTCTGTCGCTTCGACGCGACGGTTCATACGATGGGGAATGCCTGAGCGGCAGCGTGTTCAGGTCCGATAGCGCGTGTAGAGGCCATCGATCTCGCTCGCGTATTTCTCGGCGATGACGGCGCGGCGCAGCTTCATCGTCGGAGTGATCTCGTCGCTGCCGGGCGCCCAGAAAGCCGGCAGCACGGTGTAGGCCTTCACCTGCTCGACCCTGGAAAGTCGTGCGTTGGCGACGGCTACGGCTTCGTCGAGCCGACGGCGAACGACCGGATCGGCTGCCAGCACCTGCGGGGACCCCTCGACGCCGTGCTCGGCGGCGAACACGGCCGCAGCCTC
Organism: Nocardia sp. CA-145437; assembly: GCF_050956485.1. NCBI lineage: Bacteria > Bacillati > Actinomycetota > Actinomycetes > Mycobacteriales > Nocardiaceae > Nocardia > Nocardia sp. CA-145437. The sequence goes on from NZ_CP191204.1 coordinate 4,544,381, forward strand.
GGGCTCGAGGGTGATCAGCGCGGTCACGTATTTGCGTCTGTCGCCGATGGCCACCACGGAACCGACCAGCGGGCTGGCCGCACGGATCGCGCTCTCGATATTGGTGGGCGACATGTTCTTGCCCGCGGAATTGATGATCAATTCCTTCTTGCGATCGACGATGCTGACATAACCGTCGGCATCGATGACCCCGACATCGCCGGTGTGCACCCAGCCGTCGGCGTCAACGGCTTCGGCGGTGCGGACCGGGTCGTTGCGGTACCTCCTCATCACTCCTGGAGTGCGGACCGCCAATTCACCGTCGTCGAGACAGCGAATGTCGACCCGGTTCAGCGCCGTGCCGACGCTGCCCACCCGCTGTGCGCCCGGACGATTGGACGTCGCCAGACCGATCTCGGACATCCCCCATGCCTCGGCTACCGGAATTCCCAGCGCCAGCAGGAATTCCAGCGTCTCCGGGGTGATCGGCGCGGCACCGGTGTAGGCAATGCTCGTCTGGTCCACACCGATTCGTTCCCGCAGCCGCGCCAGCACCAGGCGCTGGGCACACAGATACCGCAGCCGCAGGCCCAGGGAGATCGATCGGCCCGCGAGATCGGCGGCGACCTTGCGCCGGCCGACCTCGAGCGCCCACGCGGCCACCGCACCGCGGGGTCCGGTCTGCTCGGCGAGCGCGGTACGCACCGCCGCCTCGATCTTGTACCAGAGCATCGGCACGGTGATGAACACCGTCGGCCGCACCACCGGCAGAGCGGCCGCGAGGTTCTTGCCGTCGGCCACCGTGTACACCGCCGCACCGGTGACGGCGGGCATGTAGTGGGCGATCCACCGGTTGATGGCGTGCGCATCGGGAAGATAGGACACCACCCGCCCACCGCAACCCGCGGCGAACTCCGGGATCCCCAGCATCGCTTCGGTGCCGAACATGGCGTTGCGATGCGACATCTCCACGCCCTTCGGCGCCCCGGTGGTGCCGGAGGTGTAGATGATGGTGATCGGGTCATCGGCGTCGACCGCACGCCAACGGGACTCGAAATCGAACTGGGGATCGCCCAGGGCTTCGAGTTCGGCGAGCGTCATGGTGCCCGCCGGGGCGTCATCGAGGCAGATCACGTGCTCGACCCGGCCGCCTTCTTTGGCTTCGAGCACGCGTGCCAGGAACTGTGCCTCGCACACGACGGTGCGATTGCCCGCATTGGCGAACAGGTAGGCGATCTGCGCCGGGGCGTTGGTGTTGTAGACCGAGAAGGGGATCGCGCCCAGGTGATACGCGGCGGTATCGATCAGATGGAACTCGGGGCGGTTGGTGAGCATGATCGCGACCGTGTCTCCGCGTCCGACACCGAGGGCCGCCAGCCCGGCGGCGAGCCGGCGTACTCGAGCACCGTATTCACCCCACGTCAACGCGGTCGTGCCGTCGAGTGTGCGCACCGCGAGATCGCCGGGTCGAGTCGCGCAGGTGTGCTGGAACAGCTCGCACAGCGACTTCGCCTGCGTCAGCCGCGAAAGGGTGTCTGTAGTGCTCATGACGGTCAGTGTGCTGTCATGCGCGTATTGGCCGCTTGTACCGTGGATCACAAAGCGACCGGCCGCGATTGTGCCGCCGCCGCAGTCTGTACTGTGCCACCGCTGCCATCCGTACATCGACGTACACCGGGAGAAATTGATATGCGTCAACCCCGTGACCTCGTTGCGGAGGCCAAAGCCTGGTTCGAATCCTTCGCCAACCGTGAGGTGGCCGAGCCGGAGTTGAGCGTCCTGTCCGGGCGAATGATCGACGCCATCGCCGCCGATGTGCCCGAGATCGGATCAGACGCCGCGCTCCGGCAGGAGCTTCGGGTCGCGGTGCACGACGGAGTCGGTGCGTACTTCAGCCAGGGGCCGCACGAACGTCCCGGCGATATCCACCTGCCCAACGCCGCCAAGGCCCTGGGCCGCGCACTGGCCCAGCGCGGCTACGACATCGCGCTGCTGCAACGCTGCTACCGGACCCTGCAGCGCATCAGCTGGGCCGAGATCATGACCTCCGCCTGCCGTGAGATCACCGATCCGGAGTTGTTGCCGGTAGCGCTGGATCTCCAGTGGGATCACTTGAGCCGCACCATATCCGGCGCTACCGAACGCGCCGAAATGGCGTTTCTGGACGAGACGCGGCGGCAAGCGAGCAGCGCGCTGACCCGCAGGCGCGAGCTCGTCGAGGCAATCCTGCACGAGGACCGGGTCGATATCGAACGCAGCACACGGCAACTCGGGCACAACCTCTACATCCAGCAGACCGGCCTGATCCTGTGGACTCTGGACCCCACCGACGACTCCTCCGCGATGCTGGAGACGCTGGCCGTCGACATCGCGACCGCCCTCGGCGCGCCACGTCCGCTGATGCTGCCCGCCGGCGGCCGGATGCTCTGGGCCTGGCTGGCCACACCGGAAGTGCCCGATCTCCGGAAGATCGCTCGACTGAAGGCATTTCAGCAGCGTCAACCGATCGTTCAGTTGGCCGCCGGAGTCCCCGCGGCCGGAGTGGACGGATTCCGCGTCAGCCACCAGGAGGCCCTGCGGGCCTACCGGATCGCCGCGGAGACCGAGCCCGCACCGGTCACCCTGTACCGCGATGTCGAACTCGTCAGCTGCCTGGCCGCCGACATCGCCGCACTGTCGCGGATGGTGCACCGTGAACTGGGCGGCCTCGCGGCGCGGGGCGAGGCTACCGCACGGCTGCGCGATACCGCCCTCGTCTACCTCGAACAAGGGAGTATGGCCAAGGCCGCCGAGTCGCTGGGCGTGCACAAGAACACCGTGCTCTACCGGATGCAGCAGGTCGAGGAATTACTGCCCCAGCCACTCGACGAACACAGGATGCCCTTGGAGGTAGCTCTCCGCGTCGTCGCCACCCTGGGTGAGCGGGTGCTCCCAGACTGAACAGCGGAATCACCACCGCCTGAATGGCCAGTGCGGCGACACCGGCCAGCAACGCGACCGCCGCCCACCGCGCCGCTATGCCTCTCTCTCGATCCTCCATGAAACAGCCCCCAAACGCGCGAAACTTAAAAGGAACGCTAACGATCCCCAACGTGGCCGTTCACGCGCAGCAACTTCCGAATGCACTCAATTCCGCGGCCGCTCAATCTCGCACTATCGCAGTGAAATCGGCAAAAGGTGGCCCGACCGATGCTTGTAGTGCGAGCTATAGCCGGTCGTCAGGAACTCGGCACCACGGCAGGTCGGATGCCTGGTTGGCCGGCTCCGATTCGGGGCGGCCCCGCCACCGCCTACATCATCACCGTCAGCCCGCCGTGACCGGAACGAGTACATCTGCCCGGACGTCGAACACGAAGGGAAGGCCGCCGCGGCTGATCGTCCACCACGCGCGGACCGTGGCGATGTCGCCGTCGACCGCGTCGATCGCGCATTGAATGCTGGTCGGGCGTGGGTAAGTCGATGTCGGCAACAGGTCTGCGCCGAAGATGGCGCACTTGTCGACCAGCCAGTGCGGGCGACCGTGGGCATCGACGAACTCGACGAGGACCAGCCCTGGCTGCGGATCATTGGTGAGCCAGATGGCAGCGGTCGCCGGCAGTTGGCATTCGTCGCCCACGGCCCACTTCGATGTCATGGCAGGACCATATCGCCGCCGCCGTACACACGCGATCCGTCGAGCGCATCGACCGCGTCAGTGATCGCAGACCCCCGGGCGGCATCCACGCCATGGGTGCGGGGTCGGCATCTACAAGATCGAGAAAGGGACGGTGTCGGTGTCTGCGAGGTCGTTCTTGCGGGGTTCCCGGTCAAACAGGCGAATCGACACTGCGCCCGCAAGCAACGACAGCGCCCCGACATAGAGCAAGCGGACTCCCACCACGAACGGCTGAAATGCCAAGGGCATCAGGGGAAGAAGCGACAAACTGAGCGCGGCAACGAGTCCGGCCGCCAGCCAGAACCGCTTCGGCGCGCGCCGGGACGGCGGTGGGTCACCGTGCCAGGCCCGCAGCAGTCCGCGGCGACCGATGTAGTAGAACAAGCCGACCGCGAGTGCCCCGCCGACGAAGGTCGATGTTTGCTGCAGCAGGTACCACCATGGCCTGCCGAGCGGGCCCGGCTGCAAGAGCACGGGGAATGTGGCGACTCCCCAGCCATGCCCACCGGCCGGATCATGCGTGAATCCGTCCCAGAAGATATGGGTCACCGCGCCGAGCAGAATCGAGTAGCCCGTGACATACCACCGATATCGCACAGCACCGAGAACGCCGTAAGCGGGCAGGTCGAAGGCCCCGAGCCGGGGCAGATGGGCGGCGATATCCGCGGCACCCCAACGAATTACCCACGTCGCGACGATTCCCATCGGCAGACACCACCACAGCAGCGCAAGAAGTGTGTGCGTCTCCGGCATCGAAAAGAATCCGGCCACCGGATACGAGGCATCCGGAACCGCCGCACCGACCACCAACGCGACACCATCCAGATGACGCGGCCATCGGATCTTCAACGGGATTACTGCCAACGCATGCGACGGAAAGGTAAGCGGCACGGCCCAGTCTATCCACTGCCGTTTCAACCCGTTCGGGGGACACGGCCACTAACGCCGTCGAATCTCGATGTCGGTTATGGCGATTCACGCGTGGCGAAATCAGCTCCGCCTGTAACGGGTGATGCCTGCCCGGCGACTGATCCATGAAGGCTCCGGGGCGGTAGGGAGCGGACATGCCTGACGTATCCGGACTGTTGGCGCGGTCGGCGTGGGAGCTGTGGCCAAGCCTCATACGACCGATCTTGGGGATTACCGCAGCGGTATTGCTGATCATTGCCGGCGTCGTGTTGTATCCCGACGATCCCTCGCCCGGGCCGGCCGGAAGCCGCATGGTATTCCCGGTTGTGATCAAACCCCTGCCCCAGGAATCCCCACCGACCACGGTTCCGGTCAGCGGGCCTGCCACACCGCCGAAATGAATTCGGCTGGCGACCCGCCCGCCGAAGGCGGTCGGTCTCGGTCGCGGATGTCAGTCGAACACCACACCGCGTAAACGAGCGGTGTATTGGGCTGCCCGCTCCATTGCGTCACCGGCAGCGTCCAGCTCGATCAGCGCTTCCTCCAACACTTCCCGGGCGCCGGCGACACAGTAGCCGGGAGTCGTCAGTGCCCCGGTGCCGACAGTGTCGATGATCAGGCCGGACTCCGGTAGAGCCGCGTATCCGTCGGACAGTTCCGCGACCGCGCGGCGCAGCTCGCTCAGCTGCGCCAGCAGGTGTCCGCGCCTACCTTCGAGCTCGATCGGATCTGCCACCATGCGTCACAGTCTGCCCCAATATGAGAACGTCGGCAGCTCACGTCGGAGGAAGCATTGAGCTCGTTCACGATTCGGTGGCGTTGCGGAAGTAGAGGGTGTTGGTGCCGTGGGCGGAGAGGGGGCCTGCTTCGGCGGCTTGGCGGATGCCGCTGCCAGGGAGGCAGGTGAGTTTGGTGAACATGGTGGTGTTGCCGAAGGCGGAGCGGACCTGGGTTTCGGAGGCGTAGTCGGCGCCGTAGTCGGAGAGGGCCTTGAAGTCCAAGGGGGCCAACGGCTTTTCCAGGGGGATTTGGGCGGCGGGGAGGCCCAGGCAGGCGTATTGGGTGGCGGCGCCGCCCTCGTACCAGCACAGTTCGTAGGACATTTGCTCGGTGGTGGTGACGCTGACGACCGGCCATTCCTGGGAGAGGCGCAGGGCGAGGGGGTGGCGGCCGACGGGGGCCACTTCCCAATTCAGGCTTTTGACCGAGACCCAGTGTTCGGAGACCTTCTCGATGAGGACGACGTCCTCGCCGAGGCGTTCGGCGCGGTTGGGTTCGGGTTCGGGTGTGCTCCAGTGCTTCTGGTCGACGCCCAGGTAGGCGGAGCTCTGGACCGGTTCGGCGCCGTCGGCGGTGTAGGCGGCGAGGATGGCGGCGCGGACCAGGGTGACGGCGTTGCGGGAAGAGCAGCGGACGCCGAGGGCGCCGAAGGCGGTGCTGATCTCGACCGGTTTGGAGGGCTGGTCGGGCAGGGCGCCCGCGGCGAGCGGTTTGAGGCCGACCAGGGCCAGCTGCCAGTTGATCTCCTCGATGGTCGCCAGGTCACCGGCCGTCTGGTAGAGGATCTGCTGCTGGGTCAGGTAGCCGGCGCGCTCGAGGGTGGCGCATTCGAGTTTGCGCAGGGCGGTGACGGTCTTGCCGGTGAATCCGATGTCCTCGACCCGGATTTCGCGCAACCGCTGCGTCATGCCCGCGGAGGTGACCTTGGCGTAGCACTCGCGGTACATGGCCAGGGCCTGCTTGCGCTGACGACCCACCATGAGGGTGCGCAGCAGCGTGTTCAACGTCGCCAGATAGCGGTTGGCCTGGTCCGGATCGGCGGCGAAGAGGCTCGCACGGATACGGACCGCGTCCTCGCCCGCCGCGACGGCGGCCTTGGGGTCGAGCCGGCACAACCACACGCTGCACTTGGACAACGCGTCGGCCGACGCACCCGCGGCGAGGGGATAGGTCTGCGCCACATGCCGATACGCCTGACAGGCGTTGCGGATGGTGGAGGTGGCCAGCTCACGGTGGCCGATCGTGCGGGCGGCCTGCTCGAACAGGCGCAGCGCCTCGGTCACCTCGGCGGCGAACGGTGCGGTCACATGTCCGGAGGTGAGCCAGCGCAGCCGGAGGAGCACCGCCTCCTGCGCGGGCTCCAGCGCCGACGCGGACCGATCCCGCGATTCCGGATCGGACTTGGTCGCCATCAACGCCCGGGCCAGCTCGCACAGCGACGTGGCCAGGGCCAGCTCCGCCTCGAGCGTCCGATCCCGTGCTGCCCCGCGATCCACGGCCACTTGCCGCTCGATGGCGCTGAGATCCATTGCGACCTTCAAACTCCCGTACCCCGTACTGCCTCGATCAATACAACCGTTGATCGCCCATCGACCGACCGCGTGTTTGCGCCGAGTCTGCCATAGATCGCGCGCGCGGGTCGGGCGTCCGCCGGTATGCCCGGATTTCGGGCGACCGGCGCGTCGCGCCCGCGATCAGGCCGGATGGGTGTAGCGCAGCTGCCCGGGCTTCACGCGGTCGTACTCGGCGCGGCCCGAGAGATGGTGAGGCACACCGACTTCCCACCACGCACCGGCTTCGGTCCAGGTGGACGGCTGGGTGCGGACGACGACGACGGCGGGCCGGGACTCGGTTCGGGCGGCCGCCCTGGCGGCGGCGTAGGCGTCGCGGAAGTCGCCGAGTTCGACGGCGGTGAACACCGAACAGCCCAGCGCACGCGCGTGCGCGGCGAAGTCCACGCGCGGCGGGGTGGCGTGCGTGGTGCGGCAGTCGGCGTAGAAGTTGTTGAACGCCGTGCCGCCCTGGCCTTCCTGCAAACGGGCGATCACCGCGTACCCGTCGTTGTCGCACACCACCGCGACGAACGGGTGACCGGCGAAAGCGGCCGAGAACAGTTCGGAGTTGAGCATGAGGTAGGAGCCGTCGCCGAGCAGGGTGGTGACCAGGCCTCCGGCGTCGGTGCGCGCGAGCGCCGCGCCCCAAGCTCCGGCGAGCTCGTATCCCATGCAGGAGAACCCGTATTCGACGTCCATCGTCGGCAGCCCACCGGGCGCGCGCCAGCCGCCGATGAGTTCGCCGGGCAGGCCGCCGGAGGCGGTCATGACGTAGTCCGACGCCTCACTGAGTTCGTTCACCACGCCGACGATCTGCGCGTAGCTGGGCGTCCCGGGCGTGGGCGCGCGCAGTTTGTCGATGTGCGCGTCCCAGTCCGATCGGACCGCCTCGGCGCGCGCGGTCCAGCCGGGATCGGCAGACCACTCCCCCAGTTCGGGTCCGAGATCACGCAGCGTCACGTCGGCATCCCCGACCACCGCCAGCGCCCCGTGCTTGACCGCGTCGAATCGCGCCGTATTGATGTGCACGAGACGGACTTCCGGCGCGAACACCGTCCACGACGCGGTGGTGAAGTCCTGCAGACGCGTGCCGACGGCCAGCACCACGTCCGCCGCCGCGGCCAGCGCATTCGCCGAGGCCGCGCCCGTGATTCCGAGCGGACCGGCGAACAGCGGATGGTCATGCATTACCAGCGTGCGCCCGGCGGTGGTCTCGGTCACCGGAATACCGTGCCGCTCAGCGAATTCCAGCGCCTGGCCACCCGCGCCCGAATATCGCACCCCACCGCCGAGCACCAGCAGCGGACGGTGCGCGTCCCGCAGCACGCGCGCGGCCTCGGTGACCGCGCGCCGATCGGGCCGCGGGCGCGGAACATGGTGCACCACGGGCTCGAAGAGCGCGTCCGGGAAGTCGTAGGTCTCGGCCTGCACATCCTGCGGCAGAGCCAGTACCACCGGCCCGGCGTCGGCGGGATCGGTGAGCACCCGCGCCACCTGCGGCAGCGTCGCGATCAGCTGCTCGGGCCGGGTGATCCTGTCGAAGTAGCGGCTCACCGGCCGGAACGCGTCGTTCACCGTGACGGTCGGATCGCCGAAACGCTCCACCTGCTGCAACACCGGATCGGAGGCCCGGCTGACGAAGGTGTCGCCGGGCAGCAGCAGCACCGGCAGCCGATTCGCGTGCGCCACACCGGCGGCCGTCACCATGTTCAGCGCACCCGGCCCGATCGACGAGGTCGCGACCCCGACCTGCCGCCGCTGCGTGGCCTTGGCCAGCCCGACCGCCGCCAACGCCATGCCCTCCTCGGTGTGCCCGCGCCACAGCGGCAACGCGTCACGATACTCGGCCAGCGCCGTGCCCAGGCCCAGCACATTGCCGTGCCCGAAGATGCCGAAAGCCGCCGGGAACAGCGGCACTTCGACACCTTCGAGGGTTTCCGAGCGCTGGGCGACGAGCCAGGCCACCAGCGCCTGCGCGGTCGTGAGCTTCATCCGAGCCGTCCTTCGTGGGAGGTGACCGGGCACCGCGGGTCCGCCGCTTCCGACGCCCAGCCCGCCCGCACCCAGGCGTGCCCGGGGTCGTCGCAGAAGGCCATGGACCGTTCGGGCGCGGGACCGGCCAGCACGTTCAGGTAGTACATGGGGTAGCCGGGCGCGGCCACGCAGGGACCGTGATAGCCGTGCGGCACGAGGAAGACGTCGCCGTCACGGACGGCCACGTTCTCGTCGAGGGCGCCGTCCGGGGTGTAGGTGCGGTGGAACCCGAAACCTTCCGGGCTCGTGGTGATTCCGTCGCGCCCCGCGATACGGAAGTAGTAGATCTCCTCGTTGACGACCTCGCACTCGGAGGCTTCGTCGTGCTTGTGCGGCGGATACGAGGACCAGTTCCCGTCCGGGGTGATCAGTTCGCAGGCGTTGAGCTTGTCGGCGTGATCCCACGCGCCGGGCGTCCCGAAGTTGGTCACCTGGCGGGTAGCGTGACCAGCGCCGCGCACCTCGACCGGAACCCGCTCGGCCGGAACGTATTTCGGCTCCAGCCGCCTGCTGCACCGAGCCATCGGCAGCGCGACCTCCAGACCGTCCGTCGTGGACAGCTCGACCTCGGCGTCGCGCGGCACATACGCGAAGTCGGTCACCCGCGTGAACACCGAATCCCGCCCGGCGAGTTCGAAGGTCATCCCGTCCACCCGCACCGTGCACGCCCCGGACAGCGGCAGCACGAAGGCCTCGAACTCCCCGGTGGCGATCACCCGCCGCTCCCCCGCCGCCAGACGCAACACCCGCAGCCCGGCGTAGGACCACCCCGCGACCTCGGGGGTCACCAGCACGGGATCGCTGCCGTCGGCCAGCGTTCCGGCCCGGCGATGCAGTCGCGTCATCTCCGCCCCGCCCTCGCGCCGCCGATCGCATCGACCGGTACGCCGTCACCGGCTGCGCGCCATGGCATTGCCCAGCGCCGATCGCTCATCGCGCCGCCTCCAGCACGCGCGCCGCCGCCCGCACCGCGCCCGCGACGTCCCCGTCGGGCGGATAGAGCAGGCTGCGGCCGACCACCAGCCCGCGCGCGACATCGTGACGCAGCGCCGCGGCCCAGGAGGCGAGGTCGGACTCGGGATCATCCGAGGGCGCGCCTCCGAGCACGAGAACGGGCAAGGTGGTGGCGTCGAGCACCGAGACATCGTCGGGTGCGGGAATCTTCAGCCACGTGTACGCGGAGGTGACCCCGAGTCCGGAGGCGACCGTGATCGCACGTTGCAGGGAGGCCGAATCCTTGTGCATGGCCAGCGCGCCGCTGTGATCGCGGGCGTACGGCAGCGGCTCGACCATGGCCATGAGCCCGTGCTCGGCCAGTTCGGATACCGCACGGGCGCACGCTTCCAGGGTCGGGATGGTGCCGGGATCCGAATCCACCAGGCGCAAAAGCATTTTCCCGCCGTCGAGGCGGTACTTCACCAAGGATTCGGCGTCGTATCCGGTGAATCGGTCGTCGATCTCCCAGTCCGCTCCGGCCAGCCCGCCCCGGTTCATGGAGCCGATGACGATCTTGTCGTGGACGGCGTCGAGCAGCAGCAGCTCTTCCACGATGTCGGGTGATCCGAGCACCCCGTCCACGGCCGGGTCGGCCAAGGCGATGAGCAGTCGTTCCAGCAGGGTACGGCGGTCGGCCATGGCGGTGCGGTCCGCGCCGACGCCCAGCGCGCCCCGAGCCGGATGGTCGGCGGCGACCAGGAACAGGGTCCCGGTGCCCGACAGCAGGTTCGGGCGGCGACGCCGGTCGGCGTAGGCGCGGCGGATGGCCTCGGGGTCGGTGGCGCGGGTGCGCAGCAGGTCGTACCAGCGCGCGTCGTTCAGGTGCACAGCATCTCCTCGATCTCGGCAGCGGTCGGCATGGCGTCCGCGCAGGCCAGCCGGGACGCCACCAGCGCGCCCGCGACATTGGCGTAGGCGGCGACCCGGTGCGGGTCCCAGCCCGCGAGCAGCCCGTGGATCAGCGCTCCCCCGAAGCCGTCGCCCGCTCCGAGGCCGCACAGCACCCGCACCGGGCACGGCGGCACCGTCCAGCGCTCGGATTCGGTGGCGATGAGCACGCCCTCCGCGCCGCGCTTCACCACGGCCAGCCGCACCCCGCGCGCCAGCAGCCGGTCGGCGGCCTCGTCGGGATCGGCGGTGCCGACCGCCACCTGCACCTCGGTCCGATTGCCCACCACCACGTTCACGTGATCGACCATCCAGCCGATCTCGGCGCGCGCGGTGTCCACGTCGGGCCAGAACATGGGCCGATAGTCGAGGTCCAGCACGGTGTGCCCGCGCCGGTTCCGGCGTTCGAGGATCGCGCGCTGGGTGGTGCGGCCGGGTTCGGCGCTGACGCCGGTGCCGGTCACCCACAGCAGCGGCACGGAATCCACGACGTCCCAGGGGATCTCGTCCTCGGTGAGGGTGAGGTCCGGTGCGATGGGCGACCGATAGAACAGGAGCGGCGGGTCCGCGGGCGGGTTCAGCTCGCAGAACACCACCGGCGTCTGGAGCCCCGCCGCCGTCCCGACATACCGGGACGCGACCCCGAACCCCTCCAGCGCGTCACGGACGAAGTCGCCGAACCCGTCCGGCCCGACCTTGGTCAGCACCGCGGTCCGCCGCCCCAGCCGGGCGGCGGCCACCGCCACATTGGTGGCGGTGCCGCCGAGGAACTTGGCGAAGGTCCGCACCTGTGCGAGCGGCACCCCGCTCTGTTCGGGATACAGGTCGACGCCGACCCGGCCGATCGTCAGGGCCTCCAGCTCGATCACGGCACCACCCGCTCCAATTCGTGTTGCAGCGCCTCGAGTTCGGCGCCGCCCGCCATCAACCGGGTCAGCTCGGTGAGGTCGATCTGCGACTTCTCGTAACCGCCCAGCGCGGACCCGCGTTTGAGCAGCAGGAACCGATCCCCGACCGGGTAGGCGTGATGCGGATTGTGGGTGATCAGCACGACCCCCAGCCCACGGTCGCGGGCCTGCACCACGTACCGCAGCACCACCCCGGCCTGCTTCACGCCCAGCGCCGCGGTCGGCTCGTCGAGGATCAGCACCTTGGCCCCGTAGTGCACCGCGCGGGCGATGGCCACGCACTGCCGCTGACCGCCGGAGAGCGTGCCCACCGGCTGTTCCAGGTCGGGAATGTCGATCCCCATGTCCGCCAGCCCTTTTCGGGCGATGTCCTGAGCGCGTTTACGGTCCAGCAGCTCGAACGGCCCGTAGCGTTTGACCGGTTCGGAGCCGAGCACGAAATTGCGCCACACACTCATCAGCGGCACGACCGCCAGATCCTGGTACACGGTGGCGATGCCGAGGTCCAAAGCCTCACGGGGCGAGGACAATCGCAGCTCGCGGCCCTCGATCCGCAGTTCCCCGCTGTCGTGCTGGTGCACGCCCGCCAGAATCTTGATCAGCGTCGACTTGCCCGCGCCGTTGTCGCCCAGCACGCAGGTGACCTCGCCCGCGTTCACCACCGTCGACACCTCGCGCAGCGCGACCACGCCGCCGTAACTCTTTCCGATGCCGACGGTTTCGATCAATGGCACGGTCATCGGCGTACCCTTTCGGCTCGCTTCTTGAATGCGTTGTTGACCAGCACCGCCGAGAACAGCAGCACGCCGAGAAACAACATGAACCAGTCGCTGTTCCAGCCCGCCAGCACGATGCCCTGCCGCGCCATGCCGAAGATGAGCGCGCCCACGGCCGCGCCCACCACCGAGCCGAAACCACCGGTGAGCAGGCAGCCTCCGATCACTGCGGCAATGATGTACTGGAACTCCAGACCCACCCCCTGATTGGCCTGCACGCTGGCGAACCGCAGCAGGTTGCACGCGCCCACGATCCAGCCCGCGAACGCGGTGGTCATGAACAGCAGGATCTTGGTGCGGGTGGCGGGCACGCCGACCGCGCGGGCGGTGGGCAACGAGCCGCCGACCGCGAAGATCCAATTCCCGAACCGGGTGCGGGTCAGCACGATCGCCGCGACCACGGTCACCACGATCCACCACACCACCGACGCCTGGATACTGGCGCTACCGATCTTGGTGGTGGAGGCGAAAACCCACCCGGCGGACTGATATCCGTCCGCCGATCGCACCCCCGACACCTGCACGGTGCCGGTGGCCCAGCGGGTCACGCCGAGATTCAGGCCCTGCAACGCCAGGAAGGTGCCCAGCGTGACGATGAAGCTCGGCAGCCCGGTGCGCATCACCACCCAGCCGTTGAGCGCCCCCACCGCGAGCGCGAACGCCAGCGACACCGCCAGCGCGAACCACACGTTCCAGCCCGCGTGCACCGCGAGCAGCCCGGTGATCAGCGCGGTGGAGGCGGTCATCACGCCGGTGGACAGGTCGAACTCCCCGCCGATCATGAGCAGCGCGACGGCCACCGCCATGATGCCGAGCGTGGAGGCGTCGTCCAGCCACGTCGAAATGCCCAGGGGTTTCAGGAATTTGGTGGTGACGATGGTGAAGAACACGAACACCACCACCGCGCCCAGCAGCGCGCCCACCTCGGGACGGGCCACCAGCCGGTTGAGGATGGCGAGCCGATCGGGCGGGGCCACCGCGGTCCGCGCGGTCTCGGATGTCGTTGTCGTCGTAGTCATGTCGGCGTCTCCCGGCCCGTTCACCGCGTGCCCTGGCCGACCAGCGCGGCGACGGCATCGACGGTGGTCTTGTCCACGAACGCCGGCCCGGTCTGCACCGGATCCCGGCCGCCCACGGTATTGAGGTTCGACTTGTACAGCGTCAGCATGACCACGGGCAGATAGCCCTGCTCGTACTGCTGCTGGTCCACCGCGAACAAGAGGTTTCCGGCCCGGATCGCGCTCACCACATCGGAATTCAGGTCGAAGGTGGCGACCGTCGTGGTCGCCGACGACTCCTTCACCGCGTCCACCGCGCGGGCCGCGATCTGCGAGTTCAACGTCAGCACCGCGTCGATGGAACGATCGGCTTCGAGCGCGCCTTTGATGCGCGACTGCACATCGGTCGGATTGTTGATGTCGACCTGCAGCGTGGTGGCCGACCCGAAGCCCTGGATCGCGCCCGCGCAACGCTCATTGGCCCCGACATTGCCAGCCTCGTGAATCACGCACAGCATCTTGTGCTTTCCGGCGTCCGCGAGGCGCTTGCCCGCGGCCTCACCGGCCTGGCGCTCACTTTGGCCGACATGGCCGATCGCCCCGAACGTCGCGCTCTCGGCCTCACCGGAGTTGATGGTCACCACGGGAATGCCCGCGGCCACCGCCTTCTCCACGGAGGGCCGCAGCGCGTCCGGATTGGCCATGGACACCACCAGTCCGTCGACGCCCTGCGCGACGGCGTTGTCGATCAGCTTGGCCTGCTGGGTCGGATCGCCCGCCGAGTTGTACTCGACCCGGATGCCGAGATCCTTCCCGGCGGCCTCCGCGCCGTTCTTCACCACGTTCCAGAAGGCGTCACCGGGCGAGCCGTGCGTCACCACCGCCACCGATCGCACGGTTCCGACCGTGACGGGCGCCGCGCCGGGACCGGTGGCGTCGGTACCCGGGCCGCTACAGGCGGCGAGCACGGCCGCGGCGGCCAGCCACGGCATCAGGCGCAGCCGGCGGGGACGGCGGGGACGGGAGAATGCGGACATCATCGTCGTCACCTCCCCACTAGATCCGAGCCGAGGCGAGACCGGCGGCGATCTCGGCCAGGTGCCGCAGACTCCGGCGCGCGGCCGCCGTCGGGACCTCGGCGGTCTCGCCGGGGCGCAGCGCGGTGTCCTGCTCGATCACGTACCAGCCGCGATAACCGCCGGCGTGCGCCTCACGGACCAGGGTGGTGATATCGACATCGCCCGCCCCGAGCGGAACGTAGAGACCGTGCCTGACCGCCTCGCTGTATTCGACTGTGCCGCCGCGCACTTCGGCGGCCATCGCCTCGCGGACGTCCTTGAGGTGAATGTGCCCGATGCGATCGGGGTGGCGGCGGGCCAGTTCGACCGGGTCGGCGCCGCCGATGAGCAGGTGCCCGGTGTCGAGGCAGAGGTCCAGATCGGAGTCGGCGAGAAAGCGTTCCACCTCGGCGGACGTCTCGACATGCGTGCCCACGTGCGGGTGCAGCACCGGGCGCAGGCCGTGTTCGACGACGATGTCACCGACGGCGGCCGCGGTGTCGAGGAGTGTGCGCCACTCGCGATCGTCGAGGGGTGTGCGAGCGTCGTAGCCGTGCTCCCCGGTCGCCGCGGCCAGCACCAGCACCTCGGCCCCGGCGGCCTCGAACCGTGCGGCGGCCGAGCGCACGATATCCAGGGCGCGACTCGGTTCGCGATGCAGGGTGAGGGCGAGGAAGCCGCCAACCGGCGCAATACCGTAGTCGCGCAGGGTCTTCCGTAGTTCGAGCGGATCGTCGGGTAGGTATCCGGGCGGCCCGAATTCGGCGGCGGACAGGCCGAGGCCCGAGATCTGCGCCAGGACGGTGGCCGGGTCGAGGACGTGCCCCCAGCCGGGGACCTCGCAGACTCCCCAGGAGATCGGCGCGGCGGCGATTCGTAATGGACGCAAGGGATGGAGCGGTTCGGTCATCGGCACTTCCCAGACCCGTCGTTGGCCATCGTGAGGCTCGCTATTGGAGCGCTCCAACAATGTAACCCGGCTCACTCCGGTGTCAAGATCCCGACATGCGCCGAAAAGTAGTGGGCACGCTCGGAAAACACTGCCTTGCAGGGGGAATCACGAGAACTGTCGGTGACTGAAAAGTCCGATTAGAGCGCTCCATTGCCCCGGGCCGCGGCCACGCGGTAGCGTGCGTCGCATGACCCGACCCACCATGGAGGATGTCGCCGCCCGCGCCGGCGTCTCCCGGGCCCTGGTGTCGCTGGTCATGCGCAACTCCCCCAAGGTCAGCGCCCACCGCCGCGACGCGGTGCTGGCGGCCGCGGCCGAACTCGGCTACCAGCCGCACGCCATGGCCCGCTCGCTGGCCAGCCGCACGTCCAACATCGTCGGCGTCATGGTGTCCGACCTGCGCAATCCCTTCTTCGCCGATGTGGTCGAGGGGATGGACCAGGCGGCCGAGGAGGACGGGCTCGAGCTCATCCTCAATACCGGCCGCCGCAGCGCGGGCCGCGAACGCGCCGCCCTGGAGAGCCTGCTCGCCTTCCGCCCGGGCGGGGTGATCCTGCTGTCACCGGTGCTGCCCGCCGCCGCCATCCGCGACGCGGCCGCACGCTGCCCGGTGGTGCTGGTCTCGCGTACCTCCACCAGCACAGCGGTCGACACCGTCAACGACGACGGCGAACTCGGCGCGGCGCTGGCGGTGGATCACCTTGTCGCACTGGGCCATCGGCGCATCGTGCACCTCGACGGCGGCGCGGCCTTCGCCGCCCCGCCGCGCCGCAAGGGCTACACCGCCGCCATGGCCCGCTACGGCCTCGAACCCATGGTGATCCCGAGCGAGCACACCGACACCGCGGGCGCGGGCGCCGTCCGCACACTACTGAACATCTTCTCGCCCAGCACCTTTCCCACCGCACTGGTGTGCGGCAACGATTTCAACGCCGTGGGCGCGGCCGCCGCGCTCGACCAGGCGGGTCTGCGTGTGCCCGAGGACGTGTCGATCGTCGGCTACGACAACACCTCGCTCGCGGCGCTGCGGCACGTCGCGCTCACCACCATCGACCAGCCGCGCAACCGCATCGGGCGACTGGCCGTCGCGGCACTGACCGAACGCCTGCGCGACGGCCGCACCGAGCCGGTGCGCCAGCGCCTCGAGCCGTCCCTGGTCGTCCGCTCGACCACCGCACCACCCCGAGTCTGACCCCGCACCGCGACTGACAGGAGCTTCGCCATGTCCCCGATCACTGTGGGCCTCGCCGGCACCGGCCGCATCGGAACCTCCCACGCCGAGACCCTCGCGACCCTGCCCGGCGTGGCCCGGGTCATCGTCACCGACGCCGACGCCGAACGCGCCCGCGCCACCGCCGACAAGCTCGGGCTGGAGTACGCGCCCGACATCGACGCACTGTTCGACGCCGGGATCGACGGCCTGGTCGTGGCCACCGCCACCGACTCGCATCCGGCCCTGATCACCGCCGCCGTCGACCGCGGCATCCCGGTCTTCTGTGAGAAACCCATCGCCGCCGACATTCTGGGCACGCTGCGGGTGGTCGAACGCCTCGAGCGCTCCGAGGTCCCGGTCCAGATCGGCTTCCAGCGGCGCTTCGACGCCGGCTACCGGGCCGCCCGCGCGGCCATCGCCGCCGGGGATCTGGGCTGGATCCACACGCTGCGGGCCACCACCCTGGACCCCGCGCCCCCGCCCGCGGACTACATTCCGCGCTCGGGCGGGCTGTTCCGCGATTGCGGCGTCCACGATTTCGACATCATCCGCTGGGTCACCGGGCGCGAGGTGGTGGAGGTCTTCGCGACCGGCGCCAACCGCGGGGAGGCGTTCTTCGCCGAGTCCGGTGATGTCGACACCGCCGCGGTGGTGCTGCGCCTCGACGACGGCTGCCTGGCCAATGTCTCGCTCAGCCGCTACAACGGCGCGGGCTACGACGTGCGGCTGGAAGTGCTCGGTTCGACCGGCAACGCCATCGTCGGCCTCGACGAGCGCGCGCCGCTGCATTCGGTGGAACCCGGCTACCCGCCCTCGGCGCTGCCGGTCTATCCGGGCTTCATGGACCGCTTCCACGCCGCCTACGTCGAGGAACTCGCCACCTTCGTGGGCGTGGTCGACGGGCGGCTGGCCAATCCGTGCCCGCCCGCGGACGCCCTGGAAGCGTTCTACATCGCCGAGGCCTGCGAACTGTCCCGCCACCAGGGCAGACCGGTCCGGCTGGCCGACATTCGACGCTGACCGGCCCCCGCCGTGGAAACTCCGGCTACCGCCCGGCGGCATCCCCGTATAACTTCTTTGTTTGCCCGGTGAGAACAGCGGGACCACCGAGCGAGAGTTATTGGGATGAACGGCAATTCGATACCACCCGGCTATGATCCGCACGACGAGTTGTGGACGCAGGACACCGTGGTCTTCGAGGCCGTGCACGACGGCCCCGATCAGCCGTCCGGTGGCCGCTCCGGCGGCCTCGCGGCCCTGCTGGGCGGCTCATCAGCCACGCGGTACGCGATCATCGGCCTGACGGCGACCATCGCGGTGTCCCTGGTGGCCATCGTGATCCTGCTCGTCTCCGGGCACAGCGGCTGGGAAGCCGCACCGAACGCCACCAAGGGCCCGGGCCCGACGCGGGTCCTGGTCACGACCTCGGCGCGGCCCACCACGACCACCGCGGCCGAGCAGGCCGACGTCACGACCGCGCCCGAGCGGACCACGACGACCACGACGACGAGCTCGACCACGACCACCACCACGACCTCGACGACGACCACCACGGTCAGTCCGGTCGTCGGCATCCAGATGCCCTGCGAGCAGGTCGGCATGACCGCCACGACCTCCGATGGCACCGTCCTGACCTGCGACGCGACCGGCGGGGCGAACCCGCACTGGCTGCCCATCACCCGGCCGGCGCTCGGATCCCCGTGCAATGCGGGCGAAGCCGGCAGCTTCGCCTACAGCAGCGGCGGCAGCCAGCTGGTCTGCACCCGCCGCCCCGGCGGCAGCTCGACCCCGTCGTACGTGTGGGACAGCCCCGGGACCCTGACCACCGGCAAGCACGAGCCCGGCCAGGTCTGCAATCTCAAGAAGGACGGCATCGCCCAGTCCTCGAGCGGCCGGGCCGTCTACTGCCTGCCCGCCGACAACAGCAACAGCCCGATCGGGGTGTGGAAGCAGGTGTACTGACCGCCGTCGGTCAGCTCATCAGCAAACCGACGGCAAGCCCGGTCATCACGAGCGCGATCAGCGAGTCCAGCACCCGCCACGCCTTCGGCTTAGCGAAGACCGGGGCCAGCAGGCGCGCGCCGAAACCCAGCGACAGGAACCAGATCAGGCTGCCCGCGATGGCGCCCGCGGTCAGGAACCAGCGGTCCGGGGTGGCGTAGGTATTGGCGAACGAGCCCAGCAGCACCACCGTGTCCAGGTAGGCGTGCGGGTTGAGCCAGGTGACGGCCAGGCAGGTGGCGATGGCCGCGCTCAGCGCGATCGGGGCGCCGCCGCCCGCCGACAGCGCCGACGCGGACAGCGCGCGCTTGGCGGCGAGCGCGGCGTAGCCCAGCAGGAAGGCCGCGCCCGCGTACTTCGCGACGGTCATCACCATCGGCGCGGAGTTCACGATCGCGCCGAAGCCCGCGACGCCGAGCGTCATGAGCACCACATCGGAGCCGATGCACACCGCGACCACCGGCAGGACGTGTTCGCCGCGGATCCCTTGTCGCAGGACGAAGGCGTTCTGCGCACCGATCGCCATGATGAGGGAGAGTCCGAAGCCGAGTCCTGAGATGGCCGCCAGGGCCGCCGATGATGCGTTCACCCTTCGAAAGTAGGCAACCGTCCAGCACCAGGCCAGCTAAAGATTCTGAGGTGCCATTAGAATCTCTTACCGTGGATCTGCAGCTCGACCAACTGCGCGCCCTCGACGCGGTCATCGGAGAAGGTACCTTCGACGCGGCCGCCCGCAAACTCAACGTCACACCCTCGGCTATCAGCCAGCGCATCAAGGCGCTCGAGGACGCGGCGGGCCGCATCCTGGTGCAACGCACCAAACCGGTGCAGCCCACCGAATCCGGGCTGGCCGTACTGCGCCTGGCCCGGCAGATCCAGCTGCTCACCGGCGACACCGCCCGCGAACTCGGCGAGGCGCATCAGCCCGCCGATCGGCCGGTGGTCATTCCCATCGCCGTGAACGCCGATTCACTGCACACCTGGGTGGTGGCCGCGCTCGGCCGCGCCAACGCGATCCAGCCCGGCGCGACGGGGCTCTCGTTCGAGATCCATCGCGAGGACGAGGAGCACACCACCCGCTTGCTGCGCGACGGCACCGTGATGGCGGCCATCACCTCCACCGCCGCGCCCGTGCAGGGCTGCACCGTGCGCCGTCTGGGAGCCATGCGCTACCGCCCGATGGCCCATCCCGAGTTCGCCCGCACCTGGTTTCCCGACGGCGCGAATGCGAAGGCGTTCGCACACGCGCCCGTGGTGCTCTTCGACCGCAAGGACGATCTGCAGTTCCGCCTGGTGCGCCACTACACTCGCAAGCCGGTGGATCCGCCGCGTCATTACATCCCGTCCTCGGCCGCGTTCAACGACGCCGTGCGCGCGGGACTGGGCTGGGGCATGATCCCCGACCTGATGATTCGTCCCGAGGACGGCCTGGTTCCACTGGACGACAAGGTTTTCGTGGACGTGCCGCTGTACTGGCAGCAATGGCGACTGGATTCACCCGCCCTGACAGTCGTCGCCGCGACCATAGCCGAGGCCGCGGAGCAATCGCTGCTGTGATAGGACACTGTTCTTGTGATCGGACACAAGGGGATTCATTGTGCGTGACCCGGGGTAATAGATGACGTGGGCGGAACCGGATGCAATAGTCGAAGGCATTGCGTTTAGCCAGGAAGGAATTTCGTTGTCCCAAATTGTGCGCGGCGTTGTCGCTCGCTCCAAGAACGCGCCCGTCGAAGTCACCGAGATCGTGATCCCGGACCCGGGTCCCGGCGAGGCCGTGGTCCGGGTGCAGGCCTGCGGCGTCTGCCACACCGACCTGCACTACCGCGAGGGCGGCATCAACGACGAATTCCCGTTCCTGCTAGGGCACGAGGCCGCCGGCATCGTGGAATCGGTGGGCGAAGGCGTCACCGATGTGGAGCCCGGCGATTTCGTCATCCTGAACTGGCGCGCGGTCTGCGGTTCGTGCCGGGCCTGCCGGAAGGGCAAGCCCCAGTACTGTTTCGACACCTTCAATGCCGCCCAGCCGATGACGCTGACCGACGGCACCCCGCTCACCCCGGCCCTGGGCATCGGCGCGTTCGCCGAGAAGACCCTGGTTCACGCGGGGCAGTGCACGAAGGTGGACCCGAGCGTGTCCCCCGCCGCCGCGGGCCTGCTGGGCTGCGGCGTGATGGCGGGCCTGGGCGCGGCCATCAATACCGGCGGCGTGAGCCGCGGTGACTCGGTCGCGGTCATCGGCTGCGGCGGTGTCGGCAATGCCGCGATCGCGGGCGCCAAGCTGGCGGGCGCGACCACCATCATCGCGGTCGACATCGACGAGCGGAAGCTGGAGTGGGCCACCGGTTTCGGGGCCACCCACACCGTCAACGCCGCCAAAGAGGATGCGGTGGAACGGGTTCAGGAACTCACCGACAGCTTCGGCGCGGACGTGGTGATCGACGCCGTGGGCCGCCCGGAGACCTGGAAGCAGGCGTTCTACGCGCGCGATCTGGCCGGCACCGTGGTGCTGGTCGGGGTGCCGACCCCGGACATGACGCTCGAGATGCCGCTCATCGACTTCTTCTCGCGCGGTGGGTCGTTGAAGTCCTCGTGGTACGGCGACTGCCTGCCCTCGCGCGACTTCCCGTACCTGATCGAGCTCTACAAGCAGGGCCGTCTGGACCTGGACGGGTTCGTCTCGGAGACCATCGCGCTCGACGAGGTGGAGGCCGCCTTCACCAAGATGCATCACGGTGACGTGCTGCGCTCGGTGGTGGTGTTCTGATGGCGCACATCGACCACGCGGTGACCGTCGGCACCTTCTCCCTCGACGGCGAGACCTTCGACGTCGACAACAATGTGTGGGTGGTGGGCGACGATCTCGAGTGCGTCGTCATCGACGCCCCGCACAATGTCGAGGCCATTCTCGACGTGATCGGCACCCGCGAGGTGAAGGCCATCCTGGTCACCCACGCGCACGACGACCATGTCCGGGTCGCCCCCGAATTGGCCAGGGCCACCGGCGCTCCGATCCTCATGCACCCCGAGGACCTGGTGCTGTGGCAGCAGACCCACCCGCAGGTCAGCCCCGACGGCGAACTGGCGGACAAGCAGATCATCGCGGTCGGCGGCACCGAGCTGCACGTGCTGCACACGCCGGGCCACGCTCCGGGTTCGGTCTGCTTCTACTCCCCCGACCTGGGTGCGGTGTTCACCGGTGACACGCTGTTCCACGGCGGTCCGGGTGCGACGGGCCGGTCGTACTCCGATTTCGGCACCATCGTGGAGTCGATCGCGGACCGGCTGCTGACCCTGCCGCCGGAGACCCTGGTGCACACCGGCCACGGCGAATCCACCACCATCGGCGCGGAACTCCCGCAGCTGGAGGAGTGGCGCGCCCGGGTCGGCTGACCCTTCGGCAGTGATCCGGGCCGGTCGCCGCACAGACCGGACCGGATCACTGCCCGAGCCCCTAATCCGCCCCCAATGCGGCGGAGCGCTTCTCGTTTTCACGATTTCCCGGACGAATCCGCGCCTAGAGTTGTCCATGAGAAAACTGACAGCCGTGCTGGCGCTGACCTCCCTGCCCCTGCTCGCGGTGGGCTGTTCCGTGTCCACCGGTTCCTCGTCCGTGAACAAGAGCGATGTCCAGGCCAAGGCCTCGAGCTTCTACCAGGACAAAGCGCACGAGGATGCGAAATCGGTGTCGTGCGACGGAAGTCTGGCCGCGAAGGTCGACGCCACCCAGACCTGCACCGCCACCGCGGCCGACGGCCAGAACTGGGTGATCGACACCAAGGTCACCAAGGTCGACGGCAGCGACGTCTACTACGACCTGACCTTCGCCGACGCCTACGTCGCCCCCGACGACGTAGCCGCCACCATCGCCGACACCTACCGCCAGAAGTTCGGCATGTCCCCCCAGACCTCCACCTGCAACGGCCTGCTGCGCGGCGCCACCGGCGCCTCCATTCGCTGCGTCGTGACCGAGAACGACGGCACCCGCTGGGGTTTCACCGCCAAGACCACCAATGTGGAAGGCACCAAGGTCAACTACGACATGATCGTCGACGACCAGCCCCTCCCGTAAACCCCGAAATCCGAATCGATCCCAGCCCCGGTACCCGAACGCCGGCCGTCCGTCGGGTCTACCGGCATGTGTACAACGTCGCGTCGGCGAGTTCGGCTACCACGTCCGCGATGTCGCCACGGGCGCGAAAGGCGTTGAGCTGCCGACGCGCTCCGTTGCCGCGGGACAGGAGGGCGGCGATCGCGTCGGTGACGAAGGGGAGGTCTCCCAGGTTTTCCAGGGCGGGCTGGATGAGTGCGACGAAGTGGTCGAGTAGTTCGGGGACCCGGATCGGGCCGCCGGTGACGGGGTCGATCACGATGCCGTCCAGGCCTTCGTGCGCGGCGCGCCAATAGGCCGCGCGGAGTGCGGGTTCCGGGACCGGAGGCCCGAATTCGGCGGTGCGGGCGGTCATGGCGGCGGCGCGGACCAGGGTCGCCAGGAGGGCGGATTCCTCGACGGTGGCGGGGACGTCGCTGACTCGCACCTCGACCGTCGGGAACGTGCAGGAGGGGCGGACGTCCCAGTAGATCATCTTGCGGTCGAGGATCACGCCGAGCGCCAGCATCGATTCCACGGCCGCCTCGTACTCCGCGACCGACGCGAAGTAGGGCGGCGGACCGGCGCTGGGCCAGCGCCGCCACATGATGTTGCGCCAGCTGGCGTAGCCGGTTTCGCAGCCGCGGTAGATGGCGGAGTTGGCGGTGAGGGCGAGCAGTACCGGCAGCCAGGGGCGGAGGAAGTTGCTGACCCGCAGGGCTTCGACGAGGCCGGGGACGGCGACGTGCACGTGGCAGCCGCACAGGCCCTGTTCGCGGGCGAGCCTGCCGAATCGTTCGGCGATGCGGCTGTAGCGCGGCGTGCCGGTGATGGCGAGCTCCTCGGGCACCGAGGGCGGTACCGCGGCGGCCAGGAGCAGGGCGTCGTTCTTCTCGGCGCAGGCGGCCGCGCCGCGCCGGAGTTCCCGCAGTTCCCGGAGCAGGTCGTCGGTGGTGGTGTGCACGCGGGTGCTGGTCTCGACCTGGCAGCGCATGATTTCCAGTTGCAGGTCCATGCCGAGGTCCGCCGCGGTCCGGGCGACGTCGGCATTCCTGCCGACCGGCGCGCCGGTGCGCGGATCCACGAGGAGGAACTCCTCTTCGACACCGACCGTAGGCGGGGCTTCCACATCGGGTGGATACCTCCCCACCGCGGGTCCACACCTGGCGGAGCGGTCTCTCCGGGTCACCCCTACCAGTGTCCAGGACGCCCGGGATTGTCGGTGGGCGGGGTCACACTGTCCTCATGGCATACGACGAGGAGCTGGCCGACCGGATCCGCGACGCGCTCGGCCCCGAGGTGGCCCACGTGGTCGAGAAGAAGATGTTCGGCGGCCTGGCGTTTCTGGTGGGCGGCAATATGGCCGTCGCGGCCAGCGGCAAGGGCGGGCTGCTGGTGCGCGCCGACCCGGACACCGCCGGGGACCTGCTGCGGGCCGGTGCGGTCGAGCCGATGGAGATGGGCGGCAAGAAGATGACCGGGTGGCTACGCGTCACCGCCGAGACGGTCACCGACGACGACGCGCTCGACGAGTGGGTGCGCCTCGGGGTCGGCTACGCCAAGACGCTGCCGCCGAAATAGCACAGGGGCAAACATGTGCCCCGTGGCACAGCGTGAACACCGATGTGTCCGGCTTCACCCAATTGTGAGCTGCCACAACGGGTTCGCCGCGACTTGTCATGCCGTCTTTACACCGCACCACAGTGCGGAAACCTGCGTCACGCACTGTGGTGAACATGAGGCAAACCGAGATACATGCACTGGCATGCGAGGTCTGTGGTCGTCTGCCCCATCCCACGCGCACCCGGCTGGCCCTGGCCAAGCTCGCCGCGGTCTTTCCCGTCGAACTGGCCCTGCACGCCCTGGTCATCCATCTCGAGCTGCCGTATCTGGCGACGGTGGCGATCCTGGCGGTGACCGCGACCATCCTGGTCATCTGGGTGGTCGAGCCGGGAGCGATGCGGTACCTGAGCCGCTGGCTGCACGCCCCGGAACTGCGGCACCGGCACCGCCTCGACAGCGCCGAGCGACTCTGGCGCATCCGCGTGCGCCTGGACAACAAGCCCGGCCGATTGGAACTGCTGGCCAAGCAGCTGGCGGACCGGCGGGCCAATATCCTCGCCATGCACGTGCACCATCTCGAGAACGGCGTACTCGACGAACTGGTGGTCTCCACCCCCGCGGAGGTGCTGCCGCAGCGCCTGACCCACGCGGTCGCCAAGGCTGGTGGCGTGGCGATCGGCATCTGGCCCGCGTCGGCGCTGACCCTGGTCGACGGCCAGACCCGGGCACTGGGCCTGGCCGGACGGGTGGCCGCCGATCCGGGTGAGCTGCCGCTGGCGATCGCGGAACTGCTGGGCGCGCAATACCTTCCGGATCCCGATCCGGCCCGTGTGCCCGGCGGCACGCTGCTCGAAGTCGAAGCCGAATCCGACCGTGCGGCCATGACCTTCCTGCGCACCGGTGAGCCGTTCACGCCCGCCGAGGTGGCCCGCGCACACCGGCTCATCGACCTCGCGGTGGTCGCCACCCGCCAGCCGTAACCGCCCCGACCTGCGGATTCCCGTCGTGCAATCCAGCTTTCGGCCACTCGGACCGAGCCGCCCCGATTTTCATACCGCGCAGTTTCACTTCATGGCAGACTCCCTCGTGCGCGTTCGCTCGAAACGCGCTCGAGGGGTTGGTTGATCGATGAGTGTTCGACGGGCAGGGATCGATATCGGCGGGAATCCGCCCGCCCGCAAGGCGGTTCGCACGGCCAAACTGGCGGCGGTCCCGCTGTCCTTCGCCGGACGGCAGGTGGCCGGGGCGAGCCGGCGCGCGCTGGGCCACCCCGCCGGCGAGATCGATCGTGAGATCCAGCTCCGCACCGCCGAGCACATGGCCGACGTACTCGGCGAATTGAAGGGCTGCGCCGCCAAATTGGGGCAGATCCTGAGCGTCTACGAGCTGGCGCTCCCTGCCGAGCTGGCCGAGCCGTACCGAATCGCGCTCGGCCGCCTCCAGGATGCCGCGCCCGCCATGCTGCCGCGCACGGTGCACCTGGTGCTGGCGGAATCGTTCGGTCCGGATTGGCGCGACAATTTCCGCGAGTTCGACGATCGACGGTCGGCCTCGGCCAGTATCGGGCAGGTGCATCGCGCGGTCTGGCACGACGGCCGTCCGGTGGCGGTGAAGGTGATGTATCCGGGCGCGCGGGCCGCGGTCGACAGCGATCTGCGGCAGTTGCGCGGATTGGCGTGGCTGACGTCGGTGTTCGCCCCGCATGTCGACGGCCGCGCGGTGGTCGACGAGCTCGCCGAATGTCTGCGCGCGGAAATGGATTTCGAGGCCGAGGCCCGGAACCAGCAGCGCTTCGCGGACGCCTACGCCGGCGATCCCGATTTCGCGGTGCCGCAGGTCGTGGCCCAGCGCGGGGATGTGATCGTCTCGGAGTGGCTGGACGGGATTCCGCTGTCGCGCTTGATCACCACCGGCTCGCGGGCCGAGCGGGATCGGGTGGGTATGCAGGCGGTCCGGTTCTTCTGGTCGTCCGCGCCGAAGTCGGGCCTGCTCTACGGCGACCCGCATCCGGGCAATTTCCGGGCGCTGCCCGATGGCCGTCTGGGCGTGGTGGATTTCGGGGCGTGCCCGGTGTGGCCGCCCGCGCAGTTCCCGGCGCTGGTGCACGATCTGGCCGACGCGCTCATTCACGGCGGCCCGGCGGACCTGGACGCCGTGACCCAGCGGCACGGTCTCACCGACGCGCAGCGCGGCCTGGACAGCGCGGCGCTGGCCGCGAAGCTGCTGCCGTTCACCGAACTGCTGCGCCACGAGACGTTCCGAGTCGATACCGACTGGTTGCGCGGCCGCACCCGGGATGCCCTGAGCCCCAAGCTCGACAATGCCTACCGGCAGCTCGGCGTCCCCGCCTATCTGATGCCGTTCCAGCGCGCGCTGATCACCCTGCTCGGGCTGGTCGCCCAGCTGGGCACCACGGGTCCGATGCGCGCGGAGATCCTGCGCTGGTCACCGGAATTGAGCGCGGTGATGGATCGCTGCGCACCCACCCCTTGATCACTGTCCCAGACAGATCTACCCTGGAGTGATGGGCGCAGAGCGGCTTTCGGCTCCCGACCACGAGGTCGTGGTGATCGGTGCGGGCCCGGGCGGAATCGCCGCCGGGGTCGAGCTGAAGCGGGCGGGGGTGCGCGACTTCGTGATCCTGGAGCGCGCCGACGAGGTCGGCGGCAGCTGGCACGAAAACCATTATCCCGGACTGGAAGTCGACATCCCGTCACTGGCGTATCAGTACTCGTTCGCGCGAAATCCGGACTGGAGCAGGCTGTTCGCCTCGGGCGCGGAGGTGAAGCGGTATCACCGCGAGGTGGCCCGCCGCTTCGGGCTGTACCCGCATCTGCGGTTCGGGACCGAGGTGACCGCCGAGGAGTGGGACGAGGACCGGCACCGCTGGTCCCTGCGGCTCGCCGACGGCAGCGCGCTGTTCGCGCGGTTCGTCATCAGCGCGGTGGGCGCGTTCATCAGTCCCAAGGTGGATCCCGGGATTCCGGGACTCTCCGACTACCGCGGCCGGATCCAGCGCCCCGCGGACTGGGATGACGGCTACGACCTGGCCGGGCAGCAGGTCGCGATCATCGGCACCGGCGCGAGTTCGGTCCAGATCACCCCCGCCATCGCGGGCGAGGTGGGCAGCCTCGCGGTCTTCCAGCGCACTCCGGTCTGGTGCCTGCCCAAACCGAATCCGCGGATCCCGCCTGCCGTCCGGCTGGCGCTGCGCGTCCCGGGGGTGCAGGCGGGCGTGCACGGTGCGGCGCTGGTGGCGGTCGACGCCGCACTGCGGACCATGTCCAGCACGCCTCTACCGGTGGTCCGCCCGGCGTTGCGCGCGATCGACGCCACCGCCATCCGCGGCTATCGCGGCCTGCTGCGACTCATGGTGCGGGATCCGGAGATCCGCGAACGCCTGGCCCCGGACTACGGCCCGATCGCCAAGCGCCCGACCCTCAACACCGGCTACCTGCTGGCCTTCAACCGCGACAATGTCGACCTGGTGACCACCCCGATCGAGCGGTTCACCGCGCACGGCCTGCGCACCACCGACGGCGTCGAGCGCGAGTTCGACATGATCGTGCTGGCCACCGGCTATCACGTCTTCTCCGATCCGGAGACCTACACGCCCGGTCTGGTGGTGGGCCGCGACGGCCTGGATCTGGGCAAGTACTTCACCGAGAACGGCCTGCAGGCCTACGAGAGCGTAGCGCTGCCCGGCCTGCCCAATCGGTGGACCCTGGTCGGCCCGTATTCGTGGACCGGCAGCGGCTGGCACGCCTTCGTGGAGATGACCGCGGCCCACGCGGTGCGCGCCATCTCCGAGGCGCGGCGGCGCGGCGCGACCTGTGTGGCGGTGCGCCAGGACGCGCACGACGCCTATCACCGCCGCGTTTACCGCCACGGCGCGGCCATGCGCTACTACCTGGCCGAACTGAACGCGCACGTGCCGACCTACTACCGCAATTCGCAGGGCGATTCGACGTACATCCGGCCCACCGGGTTCTTCTCGGCGCGCCGGGCGCATCACCGATTCCCGTTCTCGGACTACGACTTCGACCGTCTGCCCGCCTGACCGTTCCCGCTCTCGAGGATCCGTGCCCATGATCGAACTGCCGAAATCGGTCCGGATCGCGCTCGGCGCGGCCGGCTACGGCATCAGCGACCGCCGTCTCGCGCCGGCCGTCACCGGTTCCGTGATCCTGGTGACCGGGGCCTCCTCGGGCGTCGGGCGGGCCACCGCGCTGCGGCTGGCCGCCAATGGGGCGACCGTGCTCGCGGTGGCCCGCCGGGCGGCCCGGCTCGAGGAACTGTGCACGGAGACGGCGGATTTCCCGGGGCGGGTGTACGCCTATCCGGCCGACCTGTCCGACACCGATGCCTGCGCCGCGCTGATCGAGCGGGTGCTCGCCGATCACGGGCGCGTGGACGTCTTCGTCAACAACGCGGGCAAGTCGATTCGCCGCTGGCTCTCCGATTCCCTGGACCGCTGGGACAATATCGACGACACCGCGCGCATCAACTTCCTCGGCCCCGCGCGGCTGGTCATGAGCCTGCTGCCGTCCATGCGGGCCCGGCGGCAGGGCCACATCGTGAACATCAGCACCGCCGGAGTGCACGGGCCCGGCGTGGGCTGGACCGCCTATATCGCCTCGAAGTCGGCGTTCAATTCCTGGATGCGCGGCGCCGCACCGGAATTGCGGGCCGATGGCATCGACGTCACGACGGTGCACCTGCAATTGGTGCGCTCGGAGATGCTGGGCCCCTTCCGGATCTACCGTTACGCCCCGAGCATGTCGACCGAGGAGGCGGCGAGCCTGGTGTGCCGGGCGATCGTGGACCGCCCCTTGGCGATTCGCCCGTGGTGGGAGCGGGTGAGCGCACCCCTGTCATACGCGCTCGACAGTTCCCCGGCGGCGCAACGCATGCTGACGCTGTACGCGAAGGCCGGGAACTGGAACAACCGTCCGGTGGATTGGGCCGGTCCACTCGGCCGCCTGGAACGCACGGTCAATCTGCTCGACGATGCGGTCACGCTGGCCGGGCGGATTCCGGCCAGCGGTGTGCTCGAGCAACTGCCGCCCTCCCGGATTCCCCAGCTGGCCATGGCATTACGCGACGGCGTCGGGCTGGCCACGGCGCTGTCGCTGTTCGCGGCGCGGTTCCCGGACCGGCCCGCCATGATCGACGACGACGGCCCGATCAGCGCGGCCGAGCTGGACCGGCAGGTGCGGGCGCTGGCGGCGGCGCTACGAGCGCGCTGGCGAATCGGGCATGGGCAGCGAGTCGGGGTGTTGTGCCGCAACCATCGCGGATTCGTGCTGGCGGCGTACGCGGCCGCGCGGCTCTCGGCGGATCTGGTGCCGTTGAACTACGGTTTCGCCGGGCCGCAGATCGGTGAGGTACTCGATCGCGAACGCGTCGAATTGCTGCTCTACGACGGCGAATTCCACGACGAGATCGAGAAGGCCGGGTACAACGGGCGGCGCGTGGTGGTCCGTGGCGCAGCCGGTGGCCTGCCGACGGTGTCCGAATTGGTCGCGGCGGGCGGGCCGCCGGTGCGCGAGCCCGCGTCCGGGGGCGCGTTGATCCTGCTCACGGGCGGGACCACCGGGGTGCCCAAAGGCGCGCCGCGCACCTTCGGCGGAGGCACAGCCGGATCTCCGAGTCCACGCCTGCTGCTGGCGGTCGGCGATCTCGCCCGGGTCGCGCCGATCCCGCGTCTGGGCCGGCCCATGGTGATCGCGCCGCCGCTGCATCACACCTACGGGTTCCTGGCCACCGCCGGTGCGTTCCTGCTCGGTTCGACCGTGGTCGTGCACGAGCGTTTCGATGCCGCGACCCTGCTCGCCGATATCGAGCGGCATCGCGCGCAGATCGTGTGCGTGGTGCCGACCATGCTCGGCCGGGTGATGGCGCTGCCGCCCGAGGTGCGGCGCGGCCACGATCTGTCGAGCCTGCGCATGATGGTGTGCGGGGCCGCTCCCCTACCGCCGTGGCTGGCCACCGCGTTCCAGGACGAGTTCGGCGAGGTGCTGTTCAACGGCTACGCCTCCACCGAGACCGGTGTCGGAACTTTCGCCACGCCCGCCGATCTGCGGGCCGCGCCCGGCACCGTGGGCCGCCCGCTCGCCGGGATCGTGGACATCCGCATCGTCGACGGCGACGGCCGCGAACTGCCCGCCGGCGTCACCGGCCGGATCGTCAACAAGAACCCGAGCATGTTCCACGGTTACAGCGACGGCCGGACCAAGGAGATGGTCGGAAAGCACATGGACTCCGGCGATCTCGGCCATTTCGATGCCGAGGGCAGGCTGTTCGTGGACGGCCGTTCCGACGACATGATCGTCTCCGGCGGTGAGAACGTCTTCCCGCAGGAGGTCGAGGAGGCGCTGCTGGCTCACCCGGCGGTGGCCGACGCGGGTGCGGTCGGGGTCCCCGACGACGATTTCGGGCAGCGGCTCGTCGCGGCGGTCGTGCTGGAGCCCGGGGCGCGGGTGAACGCCCGCACCTTGCAGCGGCACATCAAGACGACGCTGGCCGGGTACAAGGTGCCGCGCGACATCGTCTTCGTCCCGGAACTGCCGCGCACCACGGCGGGCAAGTTACGGCGGCAACAACTTCCGGCGATCATCGATGCACAATGGGGCGCATGACGCAGCGACAGAATGTTTCCTCCGGCGCGCACTGGGAGCCGATCGTCGGTTATTCGCGCGCGGTCCGGGTCGGCCCGTGGATATCGGTCGCCGGGACCACCGCGGTCGATTCGGACGGCGGCGCGGTGGGCGGCGACGATATCGCCGAGCAGACTCGTGAAGCCTTGCGCCGAATTGTGGCCGCGCTGGCGGAAGTCGGCGCGACACCCGAGAATGTCGTGCGCACCCGCATTTTCGTCACCGATATCTCCCGCTGGGAAGAGGTCGGCAAGGCGCACGGTGAAGTCTTCGCGGCGATCCGCCCGGCGGCGACAATGGTCGAGGTGAGCAGCCTGATCGACCCCGCGCTGCTGGTCGAAATCGAGGCCGACGCGATCGTGCCGGAAACGGTTTGAGCGCATCGGTTTTCAGCCGCGCATACCCTCGATCTCGTGTCGCAGAACGTCCAGGAGTTTCTCCGGGTTGTCGAATTCCGTAGGGTCGATGGGCGTTCCGAAGTGGATGGTAACTGGATGGTGGCGGTTGAATCGGCGGCGGGTGCCGCCCCGGCGCATGGGTAGCACGCCGTCGGTGCCGGTGGTGGCGACCGGGATGATCGGGACACCGGTCGCCATGGCCAGCGTCGCGACGCCCGGTTTGTACGTTTCGCGCTCGCCGGCCGGGACCAGGCGGCCCTCCGGATAGATGATGAGCACGCCGCCGAACCGCAGCACCTGCGCCGCGCGGCTCACCGCGGTGCGCCCGGAGTCGGGGTCGCGCCGGACCACCGGAATATGACCCAGTAACCGGACCAGCCGTCCGACGACCGGCCAGGTCCACAGCTCGGCCATGGCGATGGCCACCGCGCGCCGCCGCAGCGCACCCCACAGGAAGACCGCGTCGAGCAGGGAGATGTGGTTGCTCGCGATGATCACCGGACCGGTCACGGGCACCCGATCGCGGTTGAGCACGGTGACTTGGACGAAGCGGGACTAGGCCAGGGCGCGCAGCGTCCGGCGGACCAATTGCGTTGTGAGCCAAGCCCGTTTGCCCAGTCCGCGGGGTCGTCGCGCATCGGGGTTCATGGCCCTCCCGGATCAATGGTTGTGACAACGGTTTTCATCCTCGTTCGGTGACCGATCGGAGAACACCGCAGAACTACTCAGCCGCAACCGCGTATTTCGAGAAATAGCCTATGGCTATCAAGACCTTTTGGGCGTAGCCTGGTGGTTGCTGTACTCACGGCAATATCACACCGAAACTTCTGCGGAGGTCGTGTGCTGCCATGGTCGGAAACTGGTGGCGTAACACCGTTTTGCTACAACTGCGTCGATCCCCGGCAAGCGCGGCGGTGCTGTTCGTCGTGGCCGATGACGGGACCCCGGTCATCACATTCCCGAGACTCAATTGGGCATGGGTGGCGATCGCTTCCGCGACAGTCCTGTTCTTCGGGATCACTGTCGCAATGTTGGTGAGCCTCGCCTATTTCGACGAGCCCACCAGCACCGTGCCGGAGGCTCCGGCATCCTGTGAACCGTTCTGCGGCGCATCGACACCCTAGAGTGGTTGCCGCGCCACGCCCACAAATATTCGACTCCCCGGTCATTCCGATCGGTAGCGTCTCCACATGCCGGAGTCGGCTCCGGCGAAATGGAGTCATGACATGTGGGAGAGCGAATGAGGTTCTGGAAGGTCTCAGCCGTTTGTCTCGTCGCGGCGGTCACCGCGGTGGCCGCCGGTTGCGGAACCAAGTCTGACGATAAAGCAACCGGTTCGGACGAGGTGCGCGCGATAGCCAAGGAGGCCTATACCTACGGCTTTCCGATGGTCGACATGTACCGCATCGAGAATTCGTATGTGGTGGACAAGAACAGCAGCCAGTACATGGGCGACTGGAACCAGCTGCACAGCATCGCCCGGGTTTTCACCCCGGCGGACACAGCGGTCCAAACGCCCAATTCGGACACACCATACTCGTTCCTGGTCGCTGACCTGCGGACCGAGCCGCTGGTACTGACCGTGCCCCCGATCGAGGAGAAGCGCTACTACTCGGTCCAGTTCATCGACAACTACACCTATGTCTATGACCTGCTCGGAAGCCGGACCACCGGGAACGGCGGCGGCACTTACCTGCTCGCCGGTCCCGGCTGGAAGGGCGACAAGCCCGCCGGGGTGGACAAGGTCATCACCTCGGCGACCGACTTCTCGATGGTGTTGTACCGGACCCAGTTGTTCGATCCGGCCGATCTCGACAACGTCAAGAAGATCCAGTCCGAGTACCAGGTGAAGCCGCTGTCGTCGTTCGAGAACAAGGCGGTGCCGGCCGCCGCGCCGACGGTCGACTTCATCAAGCCACTGACACCGGAGGAGGAGCAGACCTCCCTCGACTTCTTCAAGGTCCTCAACTTCACGCTGAAGTACGCGCCGGTCCAGCCGAACGAGAAGGAGCTGCGCGAGCGGTTCGCGAAGATCGGCATCGGCCCGGACGGCGATTTCGATCCCGCGAAGCTGAGCGACGATGACCGCAAGGCGTTCCAGGACGGTATGGCCGACGCCTGGTCGGACCTGCACAACTTCCAGAAGAACGAGCTGGAGACCGGCAAGGTGAACTCCGGTCAGCTGTTCGGGTCCGCCGAGCAGCTGAAGGGGAACTACCTGTACCGCTTCGCCGGTGCGGTCATGGGCATCCTGGGTCTGCCGGGCGCGGAGGCCATGTACTTCCCGCTCACCAACGACACCACGGGCGCGAAGCTGAACGGCGCCAACAACTACACCCTCACCTTCCCCGACGGGAAGCTCCCGCCGGTGAAGGCGTTCTGGTCGGTGACCATGTACAAGCTGCCGGAGATCCTGCTGGTGGAGAATCCGATCAATCGCTACCTGATCAATTCGCCGATGCTGCCGAACCTGGTGCGCAACCCGGACGGCGGGATCACGCTCTACCTCCAGCAGACGTCGCCCGGCGCGGACAAGGAGGCCAACTGGCTCCCCACTCCTCCCGGTGATTTCGAGATGATCCTGCGGACCTACTGGCCCGAGCAGGCCATCTCCGATGGCAGCTGGACCCCGCCGAAGGTGACCAAGGCCTAGGCCTGGTCGTTCGACGGAGGGAAAGAGTGCCGACGGTGGCTGGGCGAGGACTCGATCTCGAGCCTCGCCCGGCCACCGTCGTTCCTGTCACAGTGACCGTCCACAGGCGGATACTGCATTTATAACGTGTACGAACCACCCGCCACGCGGCGGGACCGATCCACGGGGGTGAACTGCGATGACACGGTTCGATCTGGTGATTCGCGGGGGCACGGTGTACGACGGGACGGGTGTGCCCGGGGTGCGGGCCGATGTCGGGGTGACCGACGGCAAGGTGACCGTCATCGAGGGCGGCGGGCTGCCCGATGTGGAGCGGACGGTCGACGCCACCGGCAAATGGGTGATGCCCGGCATGCTGGACGTGCACACCCACTACGACGCCGAGGTGCTGGGCAGTCCCGGCCTGGGCGAATCGGTGCGGCACGGTGTCACCACGGTGGTGCTCGGCAACTGCTCGCTGTCGACGGTGTACTCCGAGGCCGAGGACTGCGCCGACCTGTTCGCGCGCGTCGAGGCGCTGCCGTGGGACGCGGTGCACTCGGCGGTCAAGGAGCACAAGGACTGGGACGACCCGCGGTCGTACCGGAAGTCGCTCGCCGACCGGCCGCTCGGCGCGAATGTCGCCGCCTTCCTGGGACATTCGGACATGCGCGTGACGGTCATGGGCCTGGGCCGGTCCGTGGACGCGCAGGCCCGCCCGACATCCGCTGAGCTGCAACGCATGTGCGCCATGCTGGAGGCGGCGCTGGACGCCGGATTCCTGGGGCTGTCGACGATCCGCAGCTCGTTCTCGAAGCTGGAGGGCGTGCGGTTCCCGACCCGGCAGCTGCCGTCCACCTACGCGACGTGGCGGGAGTACCGGGCGCTGAACGCTGTGCTGCGGCGACGCGGCCGGGTGCATCAGAGCACCCCGAACCTGACCACCCGCGCCGAGCTGGTCAAGTACTTCGCGCAGAGCGCGGGCCGGTTCCGCGCGCCGCTCAAGACGACCCTCATCGCGGGCATGGACGTCAAGGCCGATCGCACCACCGCACGGGCCGCCATGGCGTCGGCGTGGATCGCGAATACCGTTGGCGGAGCCCGCTTCCGGTGGCAGCATCTGCCGGTGCCGTTCGAGGTGTACGCCGACGGCGTGGATCTGGTGGTGTTCGAGGAGTTCGGCTCCGGCAGCGCGGCGCTGAATATCCGGGACGCCATGAAGCGCGGCGAGCTCCTCGCCGACGAGGACTACCGCCGACAGTTCCGCAAGGACCTGGCCAAGAAGTACGGGCCGCGGGTCTGGAATCGCGACCTCTACGACGCGGTGATCGTCGCCTGCCCGGAGGCGGACGTGGTCGGGAAGTCGTTCGGCGCGGTCGCCGACGAACGCGGTATCGATCCGGCCGACGCCATGCTGGATCTGACGGTGGAGCACGGTCCGGCATTGCGGTGGCGCACCGTCATCGCCAATGACCGTGAGGAGGTGCTCGACCGCTTGCAGCGCTCACCCATGATGCAGGTCGGGTTCGCCGATTCCGGTGCGCACCTCCGAAATATGGCGTTCTACAACTTCGGGGTGCGGATGCTGGAGCGGGCGCATCAGCGGGGGTTCCTGCCGATCGAGACCGCGATCCACCGGCTCACGGGCGAACTCGCCGATTGGTACAGCCTGGACGCCGGGCGCCTGCGGGCCGGCGGGCGCGCCGATATCGCGGTCGTCGATCCGGCGGGGTTCGACGGCACGTCCAGCGCGTACGCCGAGGCGCCGTTCCCCGGGATCGCGGGGTTGCAGCGCATGGTCAATCGCAATGATCGGGCGGTCGCGGCCACCGTGGTCGGCGGCCGCGTCGTCTACGAATACGGTGAATTCGCACCGGGATTCGGCACCACCCTGCACGCGGGCAGCTTCCTGACCGCGCAAGGGTGAGACCCTAGACGAGTTCCGGGGTACGCCCGCGGGCGCGGTACTCCTGCGGTGGGCAGCCCTGCCAGCGCCGGAAGGCACGGATGAAGGACGCCGCCTCGGCGTAGCCCAGGCGGGCCGCCACCTGTTCGGTGGTCATGTCGGTGCGGTCCAGCAGTTCCTCCGAGAGGGCTTGGCGCACCTCGTCGAGCAGGGCGCGGAACGAGGTGCCCTCCTCGTTGAGCCGCCGCGACAGGGTGCGCGGGCTGACGAACAGCCCGGCCGCCACGGCCGACTGATCGGGGATCACACCCGGATCGCGGATGAGGACGCCGCGCACGACGGCCGCGAAACCGGAGCGGACATAGCGGCGCGCCAGCAGTTCCTGGCACATCTGCTCGCAGGTGCTGCGGGCCTGTTCGGTCGGTTGGGGCAGGACGACGTCCAGAAACGAGGAGTCGAAGGCGAGTTCGTCGACGCTGGTGCCGAAGAGCGGCTCGACGCCGAAAACCGACCGGTAGCGGCTGGTATCGGGCGGTGCGGCGTGGCGGAAACTGACGCGGCGCACCGGCACGTTCACCGAGTACAGCTCCCGGCCGAGCATCTGGATTCCGGCCAGGACCCGCTCGGCGACGAAGCCGCGCACGTCCTCCGGAACGTCCCGGTCGTCGAACCGCAGCCGGCCTTCGCCGTCCACTTCCTCGAAGGTCACCTGCCCGAACGCGAAGACCAGCTCGGCGTATCCCGGCGCCACCACGATCGCGTCCCGCATGGTCCGGCTGGCCAACAGCGCCAGACCCCAGGGCCCCGACGGCGACATGTGATACCGCGTTCCCGCCTCCACGCCCAGTCCCGGTTCCCGGCCGAACCGGGCGAGGAGATTCCGCACCACCGCAAGTTCTTGCCGCGCCGTTACTTCCGTGGTCTGTTCGGCCACCGATTCAGGCGCCAGACCTGCTCCGGCGAGGCACTCCCCCGCCGGCATCCCTCTCTCATTGGCGAGCCCGGTCAGAATGTGCACGCCGGACGTGTGCCTGGCTAGATCCCAGTCGAGCATGTGCGCTTTGTCCTCTTCGACTACTCCCGACCCAAATGTCTGTTCCCCATTGGGTTGGCGCAACATATCAACGAGAGACCGCCCGGTGTGGCGCATCCGACATATTCGATCGTGCAGCGGTGATGCGCGCGACGCGCGGAACACGATTCGTCACGTAACAGCCGATGCGCCGGTGCGATTCACCCACAACCGGTTCGGACGACGACCAGCAATCGAGGTCTGCCCACCATGATTTCCACCGTGATCCTGCTACTTCCCATGCTCGCGGCCCCCGCGTTCGGCATCGGCATCTGGCTCGGCGTCCGCTCGGTTACCGGCGAATTCGCCTCCGAACGCCGCCAAGCACGCTGCCGACGCACCCGCTAACGTGCACGGTATGAGCAGCTCACCGACCCGCACCGTGGTCGTCACCGGCGCGTCCTCCGGCATCGGCAAGGCCACCGCCGCGGCCTTCGCGGCCCGCGGACACAAGGTGATCGGCACCAGCCGCAATCCCGAGGCGCTCGCCGAGGCCGACCGCGCGCCCGGCGTCGAGTACCGCGCGCTGGACATCACCGACCTGGAGTCGATCGAACGGTTCACGGCCGAGCTCGGGGCGATCGATGTGCTGATCAACAATGCCGGGGAGAGCCAGGCCGGGCCGCTGTCGGACCTGCCGCGCGAGGCTATCGAAAGACTTTTCCAGCTCAATGTTTTCGGGGCCGTGGCGTTGACCCAAGCTGTCTTGCCTGGCATGCGTGAGCGTGGGTACGGGCGGATCGTCATGGTCGGATCCATGCTCGGGAGCTTCCCGATGCCCTACCGGTCGTCCTATGTGGCAACCAAGGCTGCCCTGCGCGGGTTCGCGACCGCGGCGCGGTTC
Source organism: Nocardia sp. CA-145437 (assembly GCF_050956485.1). NCBI lineage: Bacteria > Bacillati > Actinomycetota > Actinomycetes > Mycobacteriales > Nocardiaceae > Nocardia > Nocardia sp. CA-145437. The sequence goes on from NZ_CP191204.1 coordinate 4,582,245, forward strand.
GAGGAGTCTCCGTTCGGTGTGTGGATCACTACCATCGAGCCCGGCCAGATCGATACGGGGCTGAGTGAGCGCCGGGCCAAGTACATCGCCGATGGGTCGCCGCATGCGGCCGACTTCACGAAATTCATGGCCCGTCTCGATGCTCAGATGAGCAAGGGCATTTCGCCGGTGCATGTTGCGGAAACCATTGTGGCGGCGGCCAACTCCGATCGGCCGAAGCCGCTTTATGCGGTGGGCAGCAATGCGCCGTTGATGTTCGCTGTTCGACGGGTACTGCCGCGAGGCGTCATGGAGCGTGTGATTGCCGCGGCCCAAGGACTCAAACGATAGAGAAGCAAAAGACAAAGAGAACAAGTGAGGTGCCTGATGTTCTTCGGACAGTGTCCCAATCTAGGATTGGGTGACTGAACGGAGTGGCTTGTGGCGCAGAGGAAATCGCGGAAGTTCAGCCCGGAGTTCCGGGAGTCGGCTGCTCGGGAGGTGCTGGACAAGGGGCGGTCGTTCGGCGATGTGGCGCGTGATTGCGGGGTGACCGAGCAGACGATCCGGAATTGGGTTCACGCCTTCCGGGTCGAGAGCGGTGAGACCGGGTCGGATTTGTCGACCGATGAGCGGTCGCGGTTGCGGGTGTTGGAGGAGGAGAACCGGAAACTGCGGGAGGAGAACGAGTTTCTGGGAAAATCAGTGGCCTTCTTCGCGAAGAAGTACCTGTAGCGGCGAAATATGCGTTCGTCGCTTCCGAAGAAGGCCATCACGCGATCGCTGACATGTGCCGGTGGGCCGGGGTGTCGCGGTCGGGCTATTACGCCTGGCGTCACCGGGCGCCCTCGGCCACCGACCGCCACCGGGAGAGGTTGAAGGTCGAGGTCCGGTCGTGTTTCACCCATTCCGACGGCACCTACGGGTATCGACGTGTCCACGCCGCGCTGGCCCGCCGGAAGGTATCGGCAGACCCGGATACGATCCGGAAAATCATGCGTGAACTGGGGTTGGTTGCCTGTCAGCCGCGCCCGTTCCGGCCCCCACCACCGTTTGCCGCCGACCAGCTCGGCCACCCGGATCTGGTTCGCCGTGATTTCACCGCCACCGCGCCGGCCCGCAAACTGGTCGGCGACATCACCTACATCCGCACCCGCCAGGGCTGGCTTTATCTGGCCACCGTCCTGGATTGCTATTCCAGGAAAGTAGTCGGCTACGCCATGGCCGACCACATGCAGACCGAACTCGTTGTCGAAGCCCTGAACATGGCGGCACGAAATCTCCCGATCCGAGCCGGGGACACCATCTTCCACAGCGACCGCGGCACCCAATACCTGTCCACCGAATTCCGTCGAGCCGTTCGGAAACTCGGCCTCCGACATTCCGTGGGACGCACCGGAACCTGTTTCGACAATGCCTGGGCCGAGTCGTTCAACGCCACCCTGAAAAACGAACGCGTCCACCGCACCCACTATCGGACCCGCGAACACGCCCGCCGTGACATCACCGCCTATATCGAGTTACGGTACAACCAGATTCGACTCCACTCCGCGATTGACTACCGCACGCCGAACGAAGTAGAGTCCGCCTGGTTCGCACGGAACAAAACAGCCTGAGAAATCAAACCCTCACTGTCCGAGAACATTCCAGCCCTTCACAAGAGACAAAAGACGCCTGGAGAAGGAAGAGGGTGGCCGAGCTTGCGAGGCCCCCCACCTACCAGCCCCACTCACAGCTCGGCCGCGCGTCCTCCCGAGGAAAACGAAGGGATGGGGTTGGGCTTTTCTGTAGAAGGTGATCCGTGCGGTCCGTGGGCTGGGATGGGTGGGTAACGGCTCCCGGCTCGGCGTCAGCCCCGGTGCGGTAGAGCAGGCGAGGCGACCACGCTCCCGATTGGCTTCGCGCACGCCTGCGGAACATGAGCAGCGGTGGTGGACGCAGCCCGAAGGGCCCCACCTTTGGTGAGTCTCGGACCTGCATCAGGGGCGTGACCACCATGTGACCGGTGGGCGGGTTCGGTCGCGCAAGCGTTCGAGGGAAGCGGCCATCAGCTCGCCCGCGTGATGGCGGTCGTTGACCTGCGGGGTTCGACTCGGGTCGATATGCGCTGGTGGTATCCAACCGGTGCGGCCCGCGTATTCGGAATCCTTGGGCATGGCAACGGTTTTCCAGCCACCCGGTCCGTCGTGGATGAGCGCGTGGCAGGCATCGCAGGCCAGCGTCAGGTTTTCGATGTCGGTCTTGCCGCCCTTGTTCCATTCGGTGACGTGGTGCACCTGGGTCAAGGTGGCAGGAGCGTTGCAGCCGGGGCGGGTGCAACCTCGTTCGGTGGCGATCAAGGCCATGCGCTGTGCGGCATTGGCGAGGCGCTTCGTGCGGCCCAGGTGCAGGGGTCGTCCGGCGTGGTCGAAGATCGCCAGGAACGGCTCGGACTGCTGCGCGAGCTGCAGGGCTTCTTCCAGCGGAACGGTCCCGCCCGAGGCAGTGGTGGCAACACCGGCGGCGGCCTCGACTTCCGCGAGCGACATGGTGATGATCGTGGAGACAGGCAGGCCCCGGTGCCGGCCGGTGTTCTCCGGTCCCATTTCGGGGCGCAGGAACGCCAACAGCGCGTCATGGTTGCGCTGGGCAGCCGTACGCGGATCACGCCGCGCGGCACGCTCCAACCCCGCGAGGGCTTCGTCGTCGAGCCCTTCTGTGGTCCACGGGCTTTCAACGTCATCGCCATTGCACATGCCCGGCCGTGCCAGGCTGGCGAAGATCGGGTCGAGCACGGCGCGCAGCGCGGGCGTCACCTGCGCGGTGATCACCGACATCCCGTCCACACCCTGCTTACCGAGCGTCACACCACGGCGACGCTGCCGATCGACCTCACGGGTGAAGCGCCCATCGGGGTCGAGGTAACCGAGGATCCGGTCACCGATCTTGGGCAGGTCATCCGGCGTGGACCGTGCGGCGAAGCCCGCCAACTCGAATTCAGCGAGATCCCGGTCCTCGACGGCAATTTCGGCGGGAATGCGGTCCATTATTTGTGCGATCCGCCGCGCCGAATCCGCCGACACCATGCCCATCTGCTGGTAGGCGGCGGTCCACGGCAGGCGCGGCTCGAGCACCTCACCACCGGTCTGGCGCATCCCGAGCTGTTCCGCGGCACGCACCCGCGCGCGAGCTTCGGAGTGCCCGAGGCGCAGGGTCTGTTCGAGGTACTTCGAAACCCTTTTCACCCCGGCCTTTTCAGGCAGGTTCCGAGTCTCGATCTCCCGAACCAGCTTGTGCTCGAATGCGGCCATCCGGCGGCGCGTGGTCTCCCAATCCCGCATCAGTTCCACGAGATCCTCATCCGACATCGGACCCAGGGAATCATTGAGCAGGACGTCCACAGCATCGAATACCACACCGGTGGCATCGCCCACCGTGATGTCCTCGCTGAGAATCGGCCCACCCAATTTCATGCCACTATTCTATCAATTCCACCTCCAGTCGTAATCCGAATGAGTATGTATAACAAGGCATTTCAGATTCAAGCCCCTACAATGACGACCGTCCGGTAAGTCGCAAATCCCTGCCGATAATCTCCCGCATGATTTCAGAAGTCCCCCCGTACACCCGAGTGATCCGCGCGTCCGCAGCCATCCGCGCGATCGGGTATTCACGCATGTACCCGTAACCTCCGAACAACTGCTGACACCGGTCGATGCACCGGAACTCCATCTCCGACGCCCACAGTTTGGCCTTGGCGGCGTCCGCAGGAGTCAACCGTCCCGCGTTCAATTCCAGCACGCACTTGTCGATGAACGCTTCCGCGACCGACACCTCGGTAGCCACGTCGGCGAGCGTGAACTTGGTGTTCTGGAATGCCCCGATCGGCTGACCGAAAGCCTCACGCTCCCCGACGTATTCGATGGTCGTCCGCAGGGCGACCCGGGCCCGGGCCAAACAGGCGACGGCGATCTGCATCCGTTCCTGGGGGAGGTTCCGCATCAGGTAGGTGAATCCGCGCCCCACCTCCCCGAGCACGTTCTCCTTGGGCACCCGGACATCGATGAAGTCGAGTTCGGCAGTGTCCTGTGAGTGCAGACCGAGCTTGTCCAGGTTGCGGCCGCGCTCGAAGCCCTCCATGCCGCGCTCGAGCACCATCACGGTCACCCCGGCGTGGCGTTCGGCGGAGGTCCGGACCGCGGTGATCACCAGATCCGCGTTGATGCCGTTGGTGATGAACGTCTTCGCCCCGTTCACCACGAAGTGATCGCCCACATCGACTGCCGCCGTGCGGATTCCGGCGACATCCGATCCCGCGCCCGGTTCGGTCATCCCGATGGCCGCGATCCGGGTCCCCGCCACGAATCCCGGCAGCCACCGCTCCCGCTGTTCCTCGGTCGTCAGATCCACCAGGTACGGCGTGCAGATGTCGTTGTGCAGCGCGAAGTTCAGGCCGACTCCCGCGCAGTCGGCTTCCATGAATTCCTCGATGAGGATCTGGTTGAATCGGAAGTCCGCGACTCCCAGCCCGCCGTAGCCCTGCGGCACCGCGAATCCGAGCAGCCCCAGGTCTCCGGCCCGCGCGAATACCGATCGCGGCACGATCCCGGCCTCTTCCCATCCCAGGTAGTGCGGCGCGACCTCCTTGCGCACGAATCCCCTCGCCAGCTCGGCGAATGCCAGATGATCGTCACCGTAGTGCCCTCGTTCCATGGACCCATGGTTGTGGACGGGCGTGGCGCGGGACCAGAGAATCCCGGCCAATCCCGGGTGTCTCGACATCGAGTGATCGTGGTCGAGGACGGATTCGATCCGCCCTCGACCACTCGCGCGCGACGCCTACCCGTCGACCGTGAGCACCGTGCCCGCGGCGACCGTCAGGTTGCCTTCGCGCACAGCGAATCCCAGTCCCGGTTCCAGCGGAACCGCGCGGTCCAAGGCCACCGCCAGTTCGACGGTGTCGCCCGGCATGGCGCGCCCCTCCGGCAGCGTCACCTGCCCGGAGACGTCGCCCGTGCGGACGAAGAACTGCGGGCGGTAACCGCTGGCGATGGGCGTGCGCCGACCGCCCTGCGCGGCGGTCAGCAGCCGGACGCGTGCGGTGAACCCGGTGTGCACGGCGATGCTGCCCACCGCCGCGACCACCTGGCCGCGCGCCACCTGACCACGCTGCACACCACGCAGCAGCAGCGCCACATTGTCGCCGGCCTCGGCCGATTCCATGGTGCGGCCGAAGGTTTCGACGCCGGTGACCACGGCCTCGATCGCGCCGCCGTAGCCGAGCACCGCGACCTTGTCGCCCATCCGGACCACACCGCGCTCCACCGCCCCCGTCACCACGGTGCCGCGGCCGGTGATGGTGAGCACGTTCTCCACGGGCATGAGGAACGGCGCGTCGAGGTAGCGCTCCGGCATGGGCACGTACTCGTCGACGGCGTCGAGCAGCCGAACCAGCTGGTCGGACCAGTGCTGGTCGCCCTCCAGCGCCCGCAGCCCGGACACCGGCACGACGGGTACGCCGTCGCCGTCGTAGCCGTTGGCGGACAACAGCTCTCGCACCTCCAACTCGATCAGCTCCAGCAGTTCACCGTCGGCGACGTCGGACTTGTTGAGCGCGACCACGATGTGCTCGACGCCCACCTGCCGCGCCAGCAGCACATGCTCGGCGGTCTGCGGCATCACGCCGTCGTCCGCCGACACCACCAGGATGGCCCCGTCGAGCTGGGCCGCGCCGGTGATCATGTTCTTCACGAAGTCGGCGTGCCCCGGCATGTCCACGTGCGCGTAATGCCTTGTCGCCGTCTCGTATTCGACGTGGGCGATATTGATGGTGATGCCGCGCTCGATCTCCTCCGGCGCCCGGTCGATGCGGTCGAAGGGGACAAAAGCGGTGCCGCCGCGCTCGGCCAGCACCTTGGTGATGGCGGCGGTCAGCGTGGTCTTGCCGTGGTCGACGTGACCCATGGTGCCGATGTTCAGGTGCGGCTTGGTGCGGACATAGGCCTGCTTGGCCATGATGAATTCTCCATCCGGGATGTTCGAGGGGGACCTCAGCAGCGAGCCGACCTTCCCCGTCTGAGGTCCCGGGACGTCCCGGAGAAGGTCAGCGTCGTGCGCCGTCGAATGCGGATGCGGATGCCACCAGAGCAAGCGCGGGGAGGTGGAGCGCAGCCATCGCACCCGCGACTGCGGGGTATGCGGCGATGGACTGCGGGAACATGCGAGATATGCTGCCCGGCCGAAGCCGTCTCGCGCCAGTTATTTTCGCGCCGGACCGAATCGGCTCACGGCGACGAAACCCGCGGCGGCCAGGATCATGATGGCCGAAACCAGCAGCGCCACATCGAGTCCGTGATGGAAGGCGACCGTCGCCGTCTGCAGGACCTCGTTCACATGCGGGGCATATTTCAGAGCTGTGGCCAGGTCGACGCCGGCCGGGATACGCCCGCGTTCGACAGCGTCGATCGCGATCGGTTGCAGGTTGTCCGGCAGTCCCAACTCGGTCATGCGAGTGCGCAGGTCGGCGGTGAGGAACCCGTTGACCAGCGACCCGAGCACCGCGACCCCGACGGCTGCCCCCACCTGCCGCATGGTGTTGGTGGCCGCGGCCGCCATCCCCGAGTGCTCGGCGGGCACCCCGGTCAGGACAGCTGACGTCAACGGCACCACCGCGATTCCGAACCCGAGCCCCGCCACCGCCAGCGTGATCGCGAGCGGCGTGAATTCGACCGTGCCGTCCAGCGAATGCCGGGTCAGCAGAATCCCGCCCGCCCCCAGCACGCACCCCACGATCATCGGCATCCGCGCCCCGCTGCGCGCCACCCAGAACCCCGCCGCCAGCGACCCCGCCACGATGGCGACCGCCATCGGCGCGAACACCGCCGCCGTGCGCCCGGCCGAATAGTGGATCATCACCTGCAGGTACAGCGCGGTGAAGAAGAAGATCGAGAAGACCCCGAAGTAGACCGCGAACGCGACCACCAGCGCACTGCGCACCGGCGGCAGCCGCAGATACCGGAAATCGAAGACCGGGTTGCGGACTCGCGTCTCGACGATCAGGAACGCCACGAACGCGACCGCCCCCACCGCGAACAACGCGATCACCGACGGCGCGTCATACCCCCGGCTCTCCCCGGTGATCGCCGCGAAGATCACCGCGCTCAGGAAGATCGCACCGAGCAGTGACCCGAGCCAATCCATCTGCCCCGGTTGCGGATCCGCGCTCTCGGGCACGTACCGCAGCGCCGCCGCCAGCACGACGACACCGATGATCAGGTTGAACCAGAAGATCGACCGCCACCCCCACGCACCGACGAGCGCCCCGCCGAGGACCGGCCCCGCGGCCAGTGCCAGCCCGGACACCGCCGCCCACACCCCCAGCGCCTTCGCGCGGGTTCGGGCGTCCGGGAACACCTGCCGCAGCACCGACAACGTGCCGGGCTCGGAGGCGGCGGCTCCCAGGCCCATGACCGCGCGCCCGAGAATCAGCGCCGGCACGCTCGCCGCCAGCGCCGAAATCACCGATCCCGCACAGAAGATCACCAGTCCGATCACCATCACCCGTTTGCGACCCCACCGGTCGCCGAGTGATCCGGCGGCGAGCATCAGGCTCGCGAACACCAGCGTGTAGGCGTTGACGACCCATTGCAGCAGCTGGACATCGGTGCTCAGATCCGAGCGGATGTCGGCCAGCGCGACGCTGACGACGGTCGTGTCGAGGAAGGTCACGAACAGGACCGCGGTGACCGTGGCCAACGCGATTCCGGGCCGCGCCGCACCGCGCGACGTGTCACCGATTGCCACCTCCCCAGGTTACGGGGCGCCGATAGCAGCCGTCCGGTTTCGATCGGCGTGGCGGACGGCCGTGCGATATCGGTTCGGCGACAGTCGATCAGCTCGACAGGGTCGCCGGCGTACCCGGCTTCAACACGCCCTTCCGCTCCGACCACGGAACGGTGAGGTCGATGGCGCCCGCCGGGGCCCGTTGGCCATCCGGTCGGAGACGGCCGCGAAGTGCTAGCGGCCGCGCTGCTGGTCGACCATCGGGTCGGTGGTCACCGCGGGCGTGCCGACGCCGCCGGGACCGGTGGGCGTGTGCCCCGCCTCGCAGGCGGCCATGCCCAATGACAGGGCGCATAAGGCGATGACGGCGGCGGACTTCAACCGCATGGGATGCCTCCAGGGATTCGGGGGCGTCCGGTTCGTCGCCCACGATCAGAGTCGCTCCGGCGGCTTGGAACCGGCCAATGACCCACCAATCGGCCCGGTGGCGCGCAGGATGGAGGCGGTTCGCGGCGGCGCGGCCGGTTCCCGGACGGTGAAAGGTGAGGATCGGTGCAGGACAGGCGGCTGATCGGCGCCGGCCCGGCCCCTCTAGACTGCCGAACGGGGAGGTCGGTTTGCTGAGGTTCTCGGTACTGGGCGAGGTCCGCGCATGGCGCGGGGACACGCCCCTGGATCTGGGCCCGCCACAACGGCGGGCGGTGCTCGCCGCACTGTTGCTGCGCGAGGGCAAGGCGGTCACGGCCGCCGAACTCGTCGAGGGCATCTGGGGCGAGGACCCGGTGCTGCGCGCCGTCCCCGCGCTGCGCACCCATGTCGCCAAACTCCGCCGCGAACTCGAACCCGACCGCGCCAATCGCGGACCCTCCAGCCTGCTGGTCTCCGTCGGCGACGGCTACGTGCTGCGACTACCGCCCGGCCGCACCGACATTCACGACGTCGCGGGCCAGGTCGCGGCCGCCGAACGACTGCGGCACGACGACCCCGACAGCGCCCGCGGCACCCTCGATTCGGCGCTGTCCCGCTGGCAGGGGGCGGCGCTGGGCGGACTGCCCGGCCCCTACGCCGAACGCCAGCGCGCCCGCCTCGAGCAGTGGCGGCTGTCCATTCTCGAGGACCGGCTCGCCCTCGACATCGAAACCGGCCGCAGCGCCGAGGCCGTCGCCGAACTGGGCCCGCTCATCGAGGAACATCCACTGCGGGAACGCTTCCGCGCGCTGCTCATGACCGCGCTCTACCACTGCGGCCGCCAGGCCGAGGCGCTCGACGAATACGGCCGCGCCCGCCGCGCCCTGGTCGACGGCGTCGGCGTGGAACCCGGTCCGGAACTGAGCGAGGTGCACGCCCGCATCCTGCGCGCCGACCTGCCGAGCGTCGCGCGCCCCGCCCCCACCCGGCTCGCCCCGGCCCAATTGCCGCCCGACATCGCCGATTTCACCGGCCGCTCCCGGGTGGCCGAGCAGATCGCGGCCCAGCTCACCGGCGGCGGACCGGCGGTGGCCATCTCCGCGGTCGGCGGCATGGGCGGGGTCGGCAAGACCACCCTGGCCCTGCACATCGCCCACCAGGTGCGCGACCGGTTCCCCGACGGCCAGCTGTATGTGAACCTGCGCGGCGTGGACCCCGACCCGCTGCCCACCGGCGACGCCCTGGGCGGTTTCCTGCGCGGCCTCGGGGTCGCCGAGGGCGATATCCCGGCGGGCGTCGACGACCGGGCCGCGCACCTGCGGACCCTGTTGAGCGACAAGCGGATTCTCATGGTCCTCGACAATGTCCGCGACGCCGCCCAGGTGTCGCCGCTGCTGCCCGGCACGCCCGGCACCGCGGTCCTGATCACCAGCCGCTCCGCGCTCACCGAACTGCCCGCGGTCCGCCGCACCCGCCTCGACGTCCTCGAACCCGCCGAGGCCATGACCCTGCTGACCCGCATCCTCGGGGCCGAACGCGTTGCCGCCGAACAGGATGCGGCGTTCGCGGTGATCGAGCAGTGCGCGTGCCTGCCGCTGGCGGTGCGGATCGTCGGCGCGCGGCTGGCGGTGCGCCCGCAGTGGACCATCGCCTCCCTGGTCGCGCGGCTGGCCGACGAGAACCAGCGGCTGGAGGTGCTGCAGACCGGCGACCTCACCCTGGAGGCCGCCTTCCGGCTGGGCTACGGCCAGCTGAACACCGAGCAGGCCAGAGCTTTCCGCACCCTCGCCCGCGCTGATGTGCCCGACTTCCCGGTGGATGGCGCCGCCGCGCTGCTGGGCGTCCCGGTGCCCCAGGCCGAGCTGGTGTGCGAATCCCTGGTGGATCTGAGTCTGCTGGAGACGCCCGCGCCCGGCCGCTACCGTTTCCACGACCTGCTGCGCCTGTTCGCCGCACGCCTGGCGGGAACCAACGCGAGCCATGACGCCGGTGAGAGCGAGGCCAAGATCGTGGCCCGCCTGCTGGACTACTACCTGGCCAGCACCAAGAACCTGCTCGGCGCACTGGATTACAGCAACACCACCCTGCTGCTGGTGCCCACCACCGTCCCCGGCCATACCTTCGCCGGCGGCGCGGAAGGCCAGTCCTGGAACGATATCGAGCGCCCGGTGATCATCGCCCTGCACCGGCAGGCGGCCCGGCTGGGCGGCCGGGCGGTGGCGCTGGCCGCGGATCTGGCCTGGGTGATGGCCGAGCTGATGGACACCGGCAGCCGTGCCCGCGAACTCGCCGACGGTCTGAAAGCCCTGCTGGACACCGCGATCCGGGACGGCGACCACGCCAGCGCCCGGCGGCTGCGAGTGGCGCTGGGGGCCATGATGCAGATCGGGCTCGGCGAGGTCGAGGCCAGTCTCGAATTCCTGCAACCCATCTCGCAGCCCGCCGACGACGCAGAGCGGCGGTTGCAGGTGCTGGCCGAGATCCTGCTCGGGGTGGCGGATCGGCGCGTCGGCAACACCAAGGATTCGCACCGGCACTACGCCAATGCCATCGCCTGGACCCGGGCCCTCGACGACCGCTCGCTGGAAGCCTGGATTCTGGCGCTGGCCACCCGCACCCTGTGCGAATCCGGGCAGTACGCCGAGGCGGTGGCGGTGGCCGAGCGGGCCATCGCGCTGGCCCAGGAGTCGTCCAACGCGGTCGCGCTGGGCTGGGCCACCCACGAATTGGCGGCCACCCGGTCCATGCTCGGCGACCACGAGCTCGCGCTCGAGCTGGCGGCCGAGGCGGTGCGCATGACCCACCGCAACGGTGTGCGGCTGTGGGAAGGCTGGGCCCGCACCCGGCTGGCCCAGATCCACCTGCGCGCCGGGCACGATGCCGCCGCGGAATCCGAGGCGACCCAGGCCCTGCGGCTGCTGAGCAAGGCCGCCGACCCGCTGGACCGGGCCCGCGCCCTGTTCCTGCGCGCCACCGCCCGCGTCGGCGACGCCGAGTCCGCCGCCCGCGAGCACGCCGACGCCGCCGAGATCTTCCGTCGTGCCGGACTGCCCGCCCCGACGCCCGCGACCCTGTTCTCACCAGGCCCGGATCAGCCATAGAGAACGTTTATTCGCTTTTTATCGGCCCGTGGGAACCTGCATCCACGCGGGCGCCCCGGAGCTGCAACCTCCGGGGTTCCCGCGCGCGATGAGGTCATGGCCGCATGCGTCACGAGGGGTGCGCATTCGGTTCATGCGGGTCGGACGGCCGTCGCCCACCGCGGCGACGGCTCCACCGCACCACCCGCGATCACACCGGGGCATCCAGGGCCAGACCGAGGCCGCGCAGGTGCGCTGTGGCCGTCCCCGATTCGAACTCGGCTCGTTTGGCGGCCGTGAAGTAGCGCTGCATCGGATAGTCGAGGTAGATGCCGGTACTGGCGTGCACGTGGACGGCGGTGTGCGCGACGCGGTGACCGGCCTCGGACGCCCAGAACTTCGCCACGTCGATCTCGGATTCCGCGGCCAGGCCGTGCGATTCCCGCCAAGCGGCCTGCCACAGGGTCAGGCGTACCGCCTCGACATCGATGTAGGCGTCGGCCAGGCGCTGACGCACGGCCTGGAACGCGCCGATCGGCTTGTCGAATTGCTTTCTGGTGCGGGCGTATTCGGCCGTCATCTCCAGCGCCCGTTCGAGGACGCCCAACTGGTGGGCGCAGACGGCCACGGCCGCGCGGCGCCGGGCCCACGCGGGCGCTTCGGGCGCCGAGATCGCGGCGGCCCGCGGGATCAGGACAGCATCCAGTTCCAGCAGGGCCGCGTCGGTGCCGTTCACCGCGTGCTGCCGGGTGACCGTGACGCCCTCGGCCTCCCGATCCACCAGCAGTAGAACCGAGTTCGCCCCGGCGCGAGCCTCGACCAGGTACCCGTCGGCGAAGGCTCCCGCCGCGACCACCGACTGCGAACCCCGGACCCGCCAGCTCTTCTCGTCCCGCTCGGCCTCGAAGGACGCGAAGTCGCGTGCGAGTGCGGGCGCCAGTGTGCTCTCACCCCGCAGCATCGGCCGCAGCCAGCGCCGCACCTGCGCGTCGTCGCCGAATTCGGCCAGCACCGCCGCGACCACGGCGATGCTCGTGGCATACGGCGCGGGGGCGACGGTCCGGCCGATCTCGATCAGCACGCCGCACTGTTCGAGCAGCCCGTACCCGCCGCCGCCCACCGGCTCGGGCAGCGCCGCCTCCAGCAGTCCCGCACGGGCCATCGCGCCCCACAGCCGCGCGTCGAACCCGGTGTCGTCCGGGCGGGGATGCCGTCCGGCCCAGTCGGTGAGCAGCTCGCGGGCCAGTCCCGACAGATCCCGCTGCGCCTCGGTGTATTCGAAATCCATTGTCCTGCTCCTTTGTTCGGGTCAGCGGGTGACGGGCAGCCCGAGGGCGTTCTTGGCGATGATGTCGCGCTGCACCTCGTTGATCCCGCCGCCGAAGGTCAGGATGAGCGCGGAGCGATGGAACCGTTCGAGCCGTCCGAGCAGCAGCGCGCCCGGGGAGTCCGCGCGCAGCACGGCAGCGGCCCCGAGCACCTCCATGAGCAGCCGGTAGCCCTCGATGGCGAATTCGGTGCCGAACACCTTGGTGGCCGAGGCGTCCGCCGGGCCGAGTTCACCGCGATCGGCGGCCCACGCGGTCCGCCAGTTCCGCAGCTTCAGGTACTCGATGTTGGCGTGCACGCGAGCCAGGTGCAGGCGCACCCATTCGGCGTCCATGACCCGGGTACCGTCCGGCAGCGTGGTGGCGCGCGCCCACGCGACGACCTGGCGCAGTGACTCCTCCAGCGGCGCGGCCGAGGCCAGCGCCACCCGTTCGTGATTGAGCTGATCGGTGATCAGCGCCCAGCCGCGGTTCTCGCCGTGCACCAGGTTCGCGGCGGGCACCCGCACGTCGGAGTAGTAGGTCGCGCTGGTTCCGACACCGGCCATGGTGTGCACCTTCGTCCACGAGAACCCTTGCGCCGTGGTCGGAACGATGAAGACCGACAGCCCGGCATGCTTGCCCGCCGCCGGATCGGTGCGCGCGGCCAGCCAGATGTAGTCGGCGTATTCGATGAGGCTGGTCCACATCTTCTCGCCATCGACCACCCACTCGTCGCCGTCGCGCACCGCTCGGGTGCGCAGCGACGCCAGGTCGGTGCCCGCGTTCGGCTCCGAATAGCCGATGGAGAAGTGCAGTTCGCCCCGCGCGATCCGCGGCAGGAACCAGGCCTTCTGCTCCTCGGTGCCGTAGCGCATGATGGTCGGCCCGACGGTGTTCACGGTGAGGTACGGCAGCGGCACGCCCGCGGCCGCGGCCTCGTCCAGGAAGATCAACTGGTCGAGCATCGAACGTCCCTGTCCGCCATGCTCTTCCGGCCATCCCAGCACCAGCCAGCCGTCCGCGCCCAGCCGGCGCACCACCTCCTTGTAGACGGTTCCGTCGCCGTGCTCCCCGCCCGGCCCCGACCGCAGCGCCGCCCGCACGTCGGGGGTGGCGAGGTCGGCGAAATACTCGCGCAGCCGCTTGCGCAGGCGGTGCTGTTCGTCGCTCAAACTGATGTGCATAAATGGAAGGTAGGAATCGGCCGGGCCGGATCCGCCCCGCTGGCAGGAAGCTGCCAGATTCCGGGGAAACCGCCGGTCACCTGCCAGGATCGGGGAAGTGATGCAGCGACAGCCGACCGGCGCGACCGGGCACCTGGCCACCGGGATCGTCCGGTTCAGCCAGGACGGGCATTGGGACCAGGACGTCCACCACCTGCTCCGCTACGCCCGGCGTGAGGCGGTGGTGGCGGTCTCCAACCCCACCCACTCCACCGATCACCTCCGCCTGGGTCAGGTGGTCGTCGACGACCTGCTGGCCGCGGGCAAGGAGGTCCGGCTCCTCTACTCCCCCGACTATCTGGAGATCCGGGACCACCAACCCCTGCTGCGGCAATCCTCGCTCGGGGCGCAGATCCGCGTCACCGACAACGACTTCCACAACGTCCTGATCCTCGATCGCACCGTCGCGGTGCTGTGGAGCGGCGCCGGAGCCGACCACCCCTACGCCTACCTGGTCCGCGAACCGGCCCTGCTCCGCGCCCTGCACCAATTCGCCCTGCTCAGCTGGCAATCCGGCCACGGCCTCGCCGGCCGCGGCCCCACCGACCCCATCGAACTGAGCCCCACCGCCCGCGCGGTCCTCAACACCCTCAACCTGGGCCTCATCGACGAGACAGCCGCCCGCCGCCTCGACATGTCCCTGCGCACCTACCGCCGCCACATCGCCGGCCTCATGACCCGCCTCGACGTCCGCAGCCGCTTTCAGATCGGCGTGCGCGCCGCCCAACTCGGCCTCCTCGACGAACCTCCGGAGTAGTTCTCACACCGTCTGGCACCCCCACGGGTGGCAGCGCGACGCCGAACGCCTTTGCCGGTGGTGTCACCCCCGCGCGCTGCACCTGACTGGGGCTTCTCCGCAGGTTGTCCTGGGGCACCGGGTCATTCGATATTGCTTGGCATGAACGTGGTGGCGGCGCTCAAGCTCAATATGACCAATGTCGACGACCCTCGGGCCGGGAATCACGAGCGGTATCGCGCCGCACTCGAGATGGCCGAGTACGCCGAGCGGGTCGGGTTCGCGGTGGTGAATGTCGAGGAGCACCACGGGTCGGGCACCGGGTGGCTGCCCGCGCCGCTGCTGATGGCGGCGGCGGTGGCGGCCCGTACCGAGCGGATCCGGATCAGCATCGGGGCGTTGATCGTGCCGCTGTACGACCCGGTGCGTCTGGCCGAGGATCTGGCGGTGCTCGACAATCTGGCGGGCGGGCGGCTCACCGTTCTCGCCGCGATCGGGTACCGGCCGTCCGAATACGCCGCGCTCGGAAGGGATTTCACGCGGCGCGGCACGCTCATGGACGAGGCGCTGGAGATCATGCTCGCGGCCTGGCGGGACGAGCCGGTGCGGCGAGGCGGGCAGTCCTTCGAGGTCACGCCCAAACCGTTCAGCAAGCCGCATCCGCAGCTGCTGGTCGCCGGAATGAGCCCGGCGACCGCGCGGCGGGCCGCGCGCTTCGGGCTCGGGCTGGCCCTGCCGTTGCCCGCGCCGGAGGTGGAAGAACTCTACGAGCGGGAGCTGATCCGCTGCGGCACAAGCGGTTACATCCACAAACCCGAGCCCGACAGCCGCCACACCCTGCTGCACGAGGATCCGGATCGGGCCTGGCACGACTTCGCCCCGCACATTCTCACCGAGATCCGCGAGTACGCGTCGTGGGGGCGCGAGGGCATTCACCGCCCGCACGACGCCGTGCCGGATTCGGTCGAGTCCCTGCGCGCCCACGGCTATCTGGAGATCCTCACCCCGGCGCAGCTGCGCGACCAGATCGCGGCCGGGCGCACCGAGATCCTGATGAACCCGCTGATCGGCGGCCTGCCGATCGAGGCGGGCTGGGACAGCCTGCGACTGCTCGGCGAGGACGTGCTGTCCCTCACCACCGTTCGATGACCCGACAACCGGCAAGAGGAAATTCATGACAGATCTGCGCCCCGGGCGGCTGACGGCCGCCGCCAGGAAATTCCTGACCTGGGACGAGAATCCCGCCGTCTTCGGCGTCACCATCCCCTGCCCGGTCCCGGTCGGCATGGGCCTCGAGGACGCGCGGAAGCTGATCAACACCCTGATCGACACCCACGAATCGCTGCGCAGCCGATACAGCTACGGCGAGAACGCGTCCTGCGAGATCGAGCCCGAGTCCGGCGGCGTCATCGACCCCGGCCGCGTCGACGTGCGGACCATCGACATCGAGCACCTCGACGCCGAGGCGCTCACGACCCTGATCCAGGAGCAGTCCGCCGCGGCCAATCTCCGGCTGGACCCGACCGCCGGGAAGATCGTCACCGCGGTACTGCTCACCCGCTCCTTCGACGTGAGCATCCTGCTGTTCACCGCCCACCACATCGCCATCGACGGCATCTCCATGTGGGTCCTGTGGGAGGACATCGCCACCTACGCCCGGCAATGGGAGGCGGGCGAGGAGATCGCGCTACCGCCGGAACCGATCACCGGATCGGAGTGGGCGGAATTCCTCGACGAGTACGCGAAGACCCGGGTCGGCGAACGCGACTACTGGCTGGCCGCCTCGGATATCGAACCGACCACCCTGGACCGGCCCGCCACCCCGAAATCGGCGCACTTCGACGGCGTCATCGACGGCGCGCTGGCACAGCGGCTGCTGGTCGAACTGCCCGCGGCGCTCGGGGCCAGCTACACCCGGATCCTGCTCGTCACACTGGGTTTGGCCATCGAGGACGCGACCGGCGTGGCCCGGCCCATCACCGTGCAGAAGCACGGCCGCTACAGCCGCTTGCGGCCGGGCACCGACCTGTCGCGCACGGTGGCCTGGATCTCCGACGACTACCCGTGGCTGTTGCGCCCCGCCACCGGCACCCTCGGTGACCGGCTGCACGATGCCCTCGACGGATATCCCACGCACCCGGAGGATTTCACGCTGCTGCGCTGGCATCATCCCGAAAGCTGGTCGCATTTCCTGACTTTCAACTCGCCGAAGTTCTATTTCAACTTCCTCGGCGACGTGGGCGTGTGGATTCCCGACGCGCATTCGCGGGAGCAGGCCCGGCTCAAGATGTTCGACATGAGCCTGTTCCTGGGCACCAGCAAGCCCGAAGGCGTCGAGCAGGTGCACTATTCGGTGCACTCCCCCGACGGCGGGATCGGCGCGGACCGGATGCGGGCCATCGTCACCCGCTGGCTCACCATTATCGAGAGTGTGGAGGTCCGATGAGCAGGATCATTCTGGTCGGCATCGGCAGTCGCGGCGATATCGCGCCGTTGACCGGGCTGGGCGTGGGGCTGCGCGACGCGGGCCACGAGGTGGTGGTGGCCGCGCACACCCTGTTCGCGGAGCAGATCACCGGATGCGGGCTCGAATTTCGGGAGATGACCCACGATATCGACATCGACATGACCGATCCCGATGTCAATCGGCTCTCCGCGGGATGGAAGTTCTCCTCCCCCAAGGGAGTTCGCAGCCTGGGTCTGGGCATGATCCGCGCGCTGATCGACGAGCCCGCCGATGTCCTGCTGCTGCCGCCCCCCACGGAGTACGCGGGCCTGGCATTGGCCGAGGCCAAGGGCATCCCTTCGATCGGGCTGCGATTCCAGCCGTTGTCCGCCACCGCCGAGCACGCGCCGTCCGCGTACGGCGCTCACGATTTCGGCGCGCGCGGCAACCGGCTGGCCGCCGATTTCGGCGCCTGGTTCAACGACCGCTTCTACGCGAGCACCGTCGCTTTCTTCCGCCGCGAACTCGGGCTGCCCCCGATCTCGGTGTACGACCTGCGCCGGGCTCGGACCGCGGCGGGCTGGCCGATGCTCAACGGCTACTCCCCCAGTGTCGTTCCACGCCCGGCCGATTGGCGGCCGGGTCTGGAGGTCACCGGCTACTGGTGGCCGCCGCGCCCCGACGGCTGGGAACCGCCCGCCGAACTGACCGACTTCCTGGCCGCCGGCCCGCCGCCGGTGTTCATCGGTTTCGGCAGCATGGCCGACAGCACGGAAGGCACCGCCCGCACCGGCCGGATCATCGCCGCGGCCCTGCGCCGGGCGGGTGTGCGCGGCGTCGTGCAGAGCGGCTGGCTCAATCTCGACGTCAGCGGCGACGATGTGCTGACCATCGGTGAGGCCCCGCACGATTGGCTGTTCCCGCGCATGGCGGCGGTGGTCCACCACTGCGGCGCGGGCACCACCGCCGCGGGCCTGCGCGCCGGCGTCCCGGCCATCGGCGCGCCCGTCTACGCCGATCAGCCGTTCTGGGCGCAGCGCCTCATCGATCTCGGCGTGAGCCCGGCGACCATCCCGTACTCGAAGATGTCCGAGGACCTGCTCACCGACGCCCTCCGCCGCGCCACCACCGATACCGCGCTGCGCGACAATGCGACCCGGCTGGCCGCCCGGATCGCCGCCGAGGACGGGGTCGGCCAGGCCGTGAAGGCCATCGAGGCACACCTGGGCGCGCTGCGGAAGGGGTGACGTTGTAACTCGCCCCGCCCGGTCCACCCGCCTCCGCCGGGTCCAGCGGCCCGACTGTGGTTAGATAGCGCGCAGTTTCGCCTGGTAGTTGCTGTGCATCGAACCCTATTGGCTGCTATTCAGCGGTGGAGGCGGGCCTCTTGAGCGTGCTGCGCGGACATAAACTGCTCTACTCGAATCTGGCTCTGATCCTGCTACTCGCGGTCGGAGCCGGATATCTGTTGATCACTGTGGCGCGGGTGCAGAGACCGGGCAACACCTACTCGGTCATCGTGCAACTGGATCGCTCCGGCGGTTTGCAGGCCGGTAACGATGTGACCTGGCGCGGGTTCCGGGTCGGCTCGGTCCGATCGGTCGACATCATCGACGGCGGGGCCGGGATCGCGGCGACGGCCGACATCGAGAAGAAGTACCGGATTCCGGCCGACACCGAGATCGCGGTGGCGGCGCTGTCCGCCGCGGGCGAGCAGTACATCGATTTCCGGCCGCACACCGACGCGCCGCCGTTCCTGCACGACGGGCAGGTGGTGCGGTTCGACCCGAGCAAGATCAGCACCCCGACGCCGGTGTGGCAGACGCTGACCAACAGCAACGAGCTCATCGCCTCGATCGATCCGGACAAGATCGGGGTGATCCTCGATCAAATGGACATCGCGCTCGGCGGCGGACCCGATCAACTGCGCGGGCTCATCGAGGGATTGAGCGTGGCCACCACCGGATTGGACAACCGGCTCCCGCAGACCGTCAGCCTGCTGCAGAATCTGCAGGTCATCGCGGGAACCACCTCGCACGCCCAGCCGGATCTGGCCACGGTGACCCGCAATTCGTCGATCCTGGTCGAACAGGCCCGCGCCGCCGACGGCGAACTGCGCGGACTGCTCGATCGCGCGCCCGAGCAGATCGCCGTCCTGGACGGCA
This sequence comes from Nocardia sp. CA-145437, assembly GCF_050956485.1. NCBI lineage: Bacteria > Bacillati > Actinomycetota > Actinomycetes > Mycobacteriales > Nocardiaceae > Nocardia > Nocardia sp. CA-145437. The sequence goes on from NZ_CP191204.1 coordinate 4,601,353, forward strand.
CCCTGGACCGGAACATGGATCCGATCCAGAGCCTGGCCACCACCATGCGGGCCATCGTGCAAGCCGCGCTGCTGCGGCTGCCCGCGGTGCGGGCGCTGTTCCCGGCCCTCGTCATCGGCACCTCCGCCATGGGCGTGCCCGCGCACGACGGCGAGTTCTACACCATCCTCGACATCTGGAGCCGGCCGTGGTGCCAGTACCCGGTGCCGGCGCTGGCGGCGACCATCGCCACCGACCGCACCTTCGGACGCTGGAACTACTGCAACAATCCGCCCGACGACCAGCAGATTCGCGGATCCGCCAACGCGCCACGCCCGAACATTCCCAATAATGGCGCGCACCGGCCGACCGGCGTCGACCCGCAGGAACGCACGCTGCCCCCGGTCAAATGAACCCGCCGCCACACCCGGGAGCGGGGCGGATTCGGCGCGCCGTGCATTTCGAACGGGCGTGTCGGCGCGCCTGATGCGGTTTGTCCCGCCAATCGCTCTCGGCACCAGTCAGAATGATCTACCGGTACCCCTTGGTCCCGTGCTTGTGTCAACGGAAGAGTCCCTTCGCCCTGGCAGGCGAGTTCGAACAGGGCGGTGGGCAAGGCTAGGAGAGGGTCGAACGCGATGAGCAGCAGAAGTTCCCTCGGTTTGGCGGCGCGATCGGCGGTCTTCGCCGGTGTGGCGGCCGCAGGACTCGCGGCGGCGCCCGCGCAGGCCGAACCATTGTGGCCCGGTGGACCGGACGTGCCCGGTATTCCGGCGATCATCCCCGGCATCGCCCCCGGCGATGTCAACGCGCCCTGCGCGACGGCCGGCGCGCGCGCCTGCCTCAAGCTCAGCACCAACGAGGCGTGGCTGATGGACAACGGCAAGGTCATCTTCGGCCCGACCCCCATCTCCCACGGCATGCCCGGCTACGAGACTCCGCCGGGCGTCTTCCACGTCGCCTTCAAGAAGCCTTTCCACTGGAGCACCATGCACAACGCCCCCATGGAGTACGCGGTCTTCTTCAACGGCGACATCGCCTTCCACATCGGACCGGTCGACAAGAAGTCGCACGGCTGTATCCGGATGACCCCGGACGGCGCGCGGGAGTTCTTCAACTACCTGAACCCCGGCGACATCGTGGAAGTGGTTCCGTAGCAACACCTTCCGGTGGCACATCGGCGCGGGACCTCCCGCGCCGGTGTGCCACCGTTCTTTTCGGGCGAGGAATCAGGCGGCGCAGTTGTGGTACGCCGTGATCAGCCAGCGGTTCTCCCGGCGGACCAGGGTCCAGGTCGCGAGCACCCAGCGGTCGGCCGGGGTCTCGGTCTCACCGGCCATGAGAATGGCGGCGCGGCTGACCACCACGGCGGTGTCCGGGGCCGGGAACCGCACCTGCTGGGGTTCGTCCAGGACGCTGGAACCGCGCAGCGGGCCCGCGAATCCGGCGGCCATGCCGTCCCGGACCGCCGCGCGGCCGCTGCGGAACACGCCGGGCAGGATCGAGGTGGCGTCGGGGTCGTAGTCGGCGACGAACGTGTCGGCGTCATTGGCGGCCCAGGCGATGTAGAGGTCCTTCAGGACGGTCAGGACGGCGTCGCGGTCGGTGGTCTCGCGGACGGCGGTGTCGGTCATGGTTACTCCTCGGTCGGCGGCCGCCCGGTGTGGCGGCTCACGAGTACCTACCGGCGAGGCGCGCCCGATTCATCGCTCGCGGTGTAGAAAGTTCGGCAGGGCCCTGTTTCGACCGGTGGGGGCCGGGTTTCGAGGAGTGAGAGCATGGCGGACGCCGACTTCGCGGCGCGCACCGACCGATATCGGCGCGAATTGCTGGCCCATTGCTACCGCATGCTCGGGTCGGTGCAGGACGCCGAGGATCTGGTGCAGGAAACCTATCTGCGGGCCTGGCGCTCCCGCGACAGCTACGACGAGACCCGGGCCGGGATGCGGACCTGGCTGTACCGGATCGCCACCAATGCCTGTCTGACCGCGCTCGAACAGCGTGGGCGGCGGCCCATGCCGTCGGGGCTCGGGCACGCACCGGGCGACGATCCGCGCGAGGAGCTCGTGCATGGCGGGGAAATCCCGTGGCTGCAACCGATTCCGGATGTCCTGCTCGGCGATCCCTCCGATGCCGCCGTGGCGCAGGGCAGTCTGCGGCTCGCCCTGGTCGCCGCCATGCAGCAGTTGCCCGCGCGTCAGCGGGCGGTGCTGGTGCTGCGCGAGGTGCTCGACTGGCCCGCCGCCGACGTGGCGCAGGCTCTCGACATGACCCCGGCGGCCGTGAACAGCGCGTTGCAGCGGGCGCGGAAAACTCTCGGCCAGAACGGTATTCGCGAGGACGAGGTGACCGAGCGGGCCGAGCAGCGCGCCGTGGTGGACACCTACGTCACCGCCTTCCGCAATGCCGACCTGAGCGCCCTGGAGAAGCTGCTGTCCCACGACGTGATCATGGAAATGCCGCCCATGCTCAATTGGTACCTGGGCCGCGCGGCCTATGTCGGGTTCATGGCGCGGGTGTTCGAGTGGAAGGGCTCCGATTGGCGGCTGGAGCCGGTGTGGGCCAACGGCCAGCCCGGCCTGGCGGCCTATTCCCGCGACGGCGACGGGTACGAGCGGCACACCCTGCAGGTCTTCACCGTGCGCGACGGTCTCATCACCAATCTGATCGTCTACCAGCTCGACGAGATCTTCGACCTGTTCGGCATGCCGCCCCGGCTGACCTGAGGCTCAGTCGTTGTCACCCGCGGTCAGCAGGCCGTGCTCGTGCGCGAAGGCGGCGGCCTCGGTCCGGCTGGCGACGCCCAGCTTGGCGAGAATCCGCGAGACGTGCACCCCGGCGGTATTGGCGCTGATGAACAATTCCGCCGCCAGCGCGCGATTGCTCAGGCCCTTGGCAACCAGGCGCAGGACGTCGAGTTCACGTGCGGTCAGGCCGTGGCGCCCGGACATGGTGCCGCGCTTGGCTTTCGGGGCGCGCTCGGCGGATCCGTCGAGCGGGAGGCGGGCTCGCTCGGCCACCGCTGTGGCCGCAGTGGCCAGCGGGACCGCGCCCAGCGCGGCGGCGATGTCGAGCGACTCCCGCAGCGCCGACGCCGCCTCGATCCGATTGCCTTCGGCCGCTGCCGCTTCCGCGAGACCCAGCAGGGCGATGGCCACATCGTAGGGCCGTCCGACGCCGCGCCACGCCGCGACGGCCTCCGACCAGCGGGCCGCGGTGCCCGCCAGGTGCGCGGTGAACGCGGCACGCTGGGCGGCGTCCACCGGCGACGCTGTCGGGAGCGTGTCTCCCAGCGCGAGCAGTTCCGGTGGCGCTCCGGTGATTCGGGCGCCGAGCACCACCAGCGGCCACGCCTCGTGCGGATGCGCGAACAGCGTCCCGACCCCGTCGCCGCCTTCGAGTACCCGGATCAACTCCATCGCCGCCGCGCCCTCGTCGTCTCCCACCAATGCCAGTGTGGAGTTCAAAGCCGCCAGTTCGAGTCGATACTGCGCCGCCCACCGACTGTCCCCCAGCAGCCGCGCGGCGGTGACGGCCCCTTCCCGAGCCGCCACGAAATCCCCGGTGGCCAAGGAGATCCGCCCGAAGCACACCAGCAACGCCGCCCTGCTCAACGGCGGCAACTGCGCGAGCTGCGTCTCGTCGACCACCGCCCGCGCCTCGTCCCACCGCCCCAGGGCCGCCAGCGCCTGCCCCCACTTCACGAACAGAATCGGCGCCGACTCCGCGAACCGGAACGACTCGTGCGCCGCCCGCAACCCCTGCCGCACCGCGGCGATGGCCGCCTCGTACCGCCCCGCCCCCACCAGCACCGCCGACTCCCAGGTGGCCACATCCACCACGATCCGCGCATCCCCCGCGAGCGCCGCCGCCCGATGCGCCCGCGCGAAATGCTCCAGCGCCCAATCGGTGTCACTGGCCGCGCCGGCCTTACCGTCATCGGTCGTGTCGGCCGCCAGGGAGCCCCCGGCGGCCGCAGCCCCCGCCAGGCCCAGGTGCGCGTGCGCCCGCGCCACCAAGGCGTCCGCGCCGAGCCGCCGCGCGATGGCCAGGGCCTCGCGGGCGTGGGCCGCCGACCCGGCCGCGTCGCCTTGGAACACCCGGGCGGCAGCCGATTGCACCAACGCCTCGGCTCTCTCGAGACTGTCCGGGGTCTCGGCCATGAGCGACAGCGCCCGCTCGAGGTCCGCTCCCGGCCCGGTCCCGGTGGTCGCACGCAGGTAGGCGCGCCGCCGGTACATCCGGGCCGAGCGCTCGGAATCGACACCGGCATAGTCGATTTCGCCGACCGCGCTCGCGACGGTCCCGCCATCCAGGGGCAGCGGCGGACGCTCGCCGACCGCGTCGTCGTCCTGGCTCCATACCGGCAGCGTGGCGGGTGCGGCGGCGGCCGCGGGGGCGAGGAGGGCCAGGGCCGCGTCGGCGGCGGCGATGCCGCGTTCGGTGGCTCCGCAGGCGACGGCGACGTCGACGATCTGTTCCAGGACGGACAGTTTGGTGGTGGGGAGGATCTCGGTGGGGGCGGGGACGCGGTCCCAGAGGGCGAGGATTTGTTCGAGGAGGCGGAGGCGTTCGGGGTGGGTGGCGGGGACTCCGGCGATGGCGGACCAGTAGGCGCGCAGCGCCCGGTCGAGGTCTCCGGCGGCGCGGGCGTGGCGGGCGAGTTCGGCGTGGGATTCGGAGTCGAGGGTGTCGCCGCGGGCGTGCAGGGCCGCGGCGGCGCGGGTGTGCAGGCGGGTGCGCTCGATGGGGAGCAGGTGGTCGTAGATGGCCTGGCGGATGAGGCCGTGGCGGAATTCGTAGCCGGTGTCGGTGGTGAGCAGCAGGTGGCGGTCGACGAGTTCGCGCAGGGCGCCGGGTAGTTCGTCCGGGGGTAGGTCGACCGTCGCGGCGAGGAGGTCGTGGTGGATCGGGGAGCCGAGGACTGCGGCGGGGGCGACGACGGCGAGCGCCTGCGCGGACAGACCGGTCTGGAATCCGAGCAGCAGGTCGGCGAGATCGGCGGGGAGTTCGTCGGGGCACTGGCCCAGCGCCTCCACGAACAGCGGGTTGCCGCCGCTGCGGTCGAAAACCTTGGCGATGAGCTCGGTTCCGGGTTCACGCCCGAGCAGGGCGGCGAGCTGGCGGCCGACCTCGTGCCGGGTCAGCGGATGCAGTTCCAGGACGTGCACGCCGGGGTTGCGGCGCAGTTCGGCGACCAGTCCGCGCAGCGGCCCCGCCTCACCCGGCCGGTAGGTGCCCACCAGCAGCGCATTGGCGTCGGCGAGATTGGCGGCCAGAAAGGTGAGCAGCTCCCGGCTGGCGTCGTCGGCCCAGTGCAGGTCCTCGAGCACCAGCACGACGGGCCGGGCCATCGCCAATTGCTCCAGCAGTGTGAGGATTTCACCGAACAGCCGGATCCGATCGGCCTCGGGCGCCGCGCCGCCGGTGTGGACGGCCAGCTGCGGCAGCCAGTTGGCGAGCGCCGGATGCGACGGCAGCAGCGTCGCCACCGCCTCACCGCCGAGTCGTTTGACGAGTCCGCGCAGCACGGTCAGGAACGGCGCGTAGGCGACACCCGCGGCGCCGAGTTCGGGACATCGGCCGAGCAATACCAGCGCGTCGCCGCCGAGTCGCTCGGTGAACTCCGCGACCAGCCGGGATTTCCCGATCCCGGCCTCGCCCGCGATGAGCACGGTCTGCGTGCCGGCATCACCAACCGCCTCGACCACCGCGGACACCTCCGCGGCCCGACCGACCAGGACACTGCTGCCGGGGAAACTCACCACGCCACGATCATGCCGCACCTTCGCATTTCGCCCAGCCCGGACACAAAATAACGAATTGTCGTGATGTGGCCACCCGGTCTTTATCGGAAAACTCGATGGCATGAGCGACACCGAGAACCGCGCCATCCACCCCTTCGTCATCGACATCCCGCAAGCCGACCTCGACGACCTGCGCGACCGCCTGACCCGCACCCGCTGGATCGACGAGATCCCCGGCATCGGCTGGGAGCGCGGCGTGCCCACCGCCTACCTGCGCGAGCTCGCCGCCTACTGGGCCGAGAAGTTCGATTGGCGCGCGGTCGAGACCGCACTCAACGCGCACCCGCAATTCACCACCACGATCGACGGCCAGCGCCTGCACTTCCTGCACATCCGCTCGGCCCGCCCGGACGCGACCCCGCTGCTGCTGATCCACGGCTGGCCGGGCACGCCCGCCGACTTCCTGGACCTGATCGGCCCGCTGACCGATCCGGCCGCCCACGGAGACCCCGACGCCCCGGCTTTCCACCTGGTCATCCCGACCCTGCCCGGTCACGGCTTCTCCGGCCCGCTCACCGAAACCGGCTGGCACGACGGCAGAGTCGCCGCCGCCCTGGCCGAGCTGATGGCGCGCCTCGGCTACGACCGTTACGGCGTGCAGGGCGGTGACCACGGCGCGTTCGTGGCCCCGCGCCTGGCCCGCGAGCACGCCGGCCAGGTGATCGGTGTGCACGTGAACGCCCTGGTCACCTTCCCGACCGGTGATCCGGCCGATATGGCCGCGCTCAGCGAGGCCGACCGGAAGCGGCTGGCGGGCATGAAGCGCTTCCAGGACGACGGCTCGGCGTACATGAACCTGGCCGGTTCCCGCCCGCACACGCTGGCGCAGCTGCTGGCGGATTCGCCCGCGGGACAGCTGGGCTGGATCGTGGAGAAGTACCAGGAGTGGACCGACGAGCGTCACGAGTTGCCCGAGCAGGCCATCGACCGCGACCGGATCCTGACCACGGTGGCCGTCTACTGGCTCACCGACACCGCGCGCAGCGTCGCCGACTACTACTTCGAGCGCTTTCACGACCACACCATGTTCATGCCCAAGCCGAAGGGCACGGTGCCGACCGGTGTCGCGGTGTTCGCCAACGGCGACTACGCGATTCGCCGATTCGCGGAGCAGGCTCACCATGTCGTGCACTGGTCGGAGTTCTACTCCGGTGGCCACTTTCCCGCGCTCGAGGTGCCCGACCTGCTCGCGGGTGACATCCGAGCCTTCTTCGCGGGCCTGACCAGCTGAACCAGCGGCGGCCAGACATCCTCGGCCCCACCGCCGCCCCGATGACCGCACTGTCGCCCCAACGCGCAGTGCGGTATTCGCCGTTGTGAGGAGCGGTCACGCATATTGCCGCGAAACGTGACCCCGGCTACAGTTACGGTCCAGTAGGAACGCCAGCGTTCCCAGACTGCTGTGGAGGCAACGCGCATGATCAAGGCAACGCAACCCCTCACGGCGGCACCGATTTCCGGACCTCTGCGCGATGCGCGCGGTCTCTCGGCCGCCCTCGTCGCACATTTCGCCGAACACGTGGCCCGCTGCGGCACCCTGCCCGGGGACGCGCTGCGCGGCGAGGTCACCACCGTCACCCGCACCTGCCTGGAACTGGCCGCCGGCGTCCTCGAGGGCCGGGACGTGAGCGCCAAGATCGAACGGCTGCAACGCGCGGGCGCGGACTGGGCGCGCGAGGGCATTCCGATCGGCACCATCCACCGGGCGGTGCACGACGGCTTCGCCCTGGGCTTCGATCTCATCGTCGACGCCACCGGCCCCGAGGACTACGCCCGGCTCGCCGTGACCGCGCGCCGCCTGTTCGAGGTGCTGGCCATGGTGGATTCGACCTTCGCGGTGGCCTATGTGCGCGAGCACCGCGCGGTGGTGGCCGAACACCACACGGCGGTGCACACCGTGGCCTCGGCACTGCTGGCCGGGCATCCCGCCTCGACCATGGCCCGCGCGGGCGGGATCGAGATCGACGAGTCGTATCACGTGCTGGCCCTGAGCATTCCGCCGCATCCGGGGGAATCCGACACCCGCGTGGACGGCGAGGTGGTGGCGCGGCGCAAGCTGCGGCGCATCCAGTCCGAGTTGGCCCGCCGCGGCGACGGCCGGGCGCTGTCGCTGCTGAGCGCCGACGGCGGCACCGTGCTGCTGCCCGCCACCGCCGCGACCGGGGACGAACTGGCCGACCTGATCTCCGGATTGTCCACGGCCGCACAGGTTCCGGTGACCGCCACGGTGATCCACGCGGAGACGCCGCGCATTCCCGAGGCCGCCGAGCAGGCGCACGAACTGCTCGACATGGTGCACCGCCTGGAATGCGTACCCGGCCTGCACCGCTTCGACGACCTGGCCATGGAATACCAGCTGACCCGCCCCGGCCCGGCCCGCGAATATCTCGGCACCCTGCTCGATCCGCTGGACGCGCATCCCGAACTGCTGGAAACCTTGCGCCGCCATATCGGCAACGACCTGAGTCGACGGCATACGGCGCGCTTGCTGGGCGTGCACACCAATACCGTCGACAATCGGCTCAAGCGGATCGGGCAGCTGACCGGATTCGATCCGGCGCAGCCGTCGGGGCTGTGGTATCTGCGGTCGGCGCTGGTGGCGCGCAGTTACCGGAAGTCCGATCGGGTGCGGATCGGGCGGCCCGACACCATGGTCGCGACCAGTGCCGCCAAGTGACCGTGCTCGCGCACGGCGCGCCGGGAGGCGGCGACCGACCACACGGTACGCACCTCGGACGGCGGTAGCGGGCGATCGGCGAGGCGATCGGCCAGCCAGTCCACCATCACGGGAATGGAGATGAACTGCAACGGCAGATGCGTGCTGAGCCGGTCGCGCAGGTAGCGCACGTGAGCGCCGCGCTCGTGGTAGCGCCGCACGTGGGCGTCGACGTCGGCGACCGCGATCACCTCGTCGTTGACACCCTGCACGACCAGCAACGGCATGGCGGGAGCCTCGGCGCCGGGGCGGATGTCGTCGAGGACGGCCCGCATCTCGGGGCGGGTCAGCAGCGCGCCGAGCCCACCGCGAATGTGCCGGTTGGCGTTTCGCCCGGCGTAACGGGCCAGCAGCGGGAAGGTGGCGATGGATTCCGCGTTGTCGAGCAGCCGCAGGTACTCCTGCGACACCAGGCCGCGCACGCAGCCGTCGAGTTCCGGGTAGGCGCGGCGCAGACCGGAGGTGAACACCATGGCGAACCCCGCGAAGGGTGAGCCGTTCAGCCGGACGAACGCCTCGGCGGGATCGCCCACCGGTGACCCCGCGACCGCGCCGACGATGTCGAGTTCGGGCGCGTAGCTCGCCGCCAGCTCCGCCGCCCACACGGTGGCCAGTCCGCCACCGGAGTAGCCCCACAACCCGATTCGGGTCCGGGGAGACAGCCCGAGCGGCTCGAAGCGCAGGGCCGCGCGCAGGCCGTCGAGCGCGCGGTGGCCCGGCTCGCGGGCCGCGCCGAAGTGGCCGTTGAGGCCCTCATGGTCGGGCACCGACACCGCCCACCCCCGGGCCAGGGCGGCGGCGATGAGCGGGAACTCCACCTGCGGGATCGCCCCGAGCGCGCGGGCGCCGTGCCGTAAAGCGTAGGAGGGGAAGCATTTCGGGGCGACCGCGTCGATGGCGCACTGGAACGACACCAGCGGCCGCTCCACGGCCGGGTCGGCGTCCCAGGGCAGCAGGACCGTGGTGACCGTCGCCTCGGGCGCACCGTCGAGATCGGTGCTGCGGTAGAGCAGTTGCCAGGCTCGCACGCGCTGCGGAATGCGTCCGAACAGGGCCAGCCGCACGGGCCGCGACCTCAGGATGGTGCCCGGCGCGACGGACGCCGGGTCGATCGGCGATCGATAGAACGGATCCTCCCCCGGTAGCAGCGGTCTTCCGCCGACCACCTCCGGTTCTGTTGTGACACTGCTCGTTTCGATCGCATCGCCGATCGTCATCGTCGTCCTTTCCGTACCGCAGCGGCTAGATGTGGCCGCTGCCGCCGATCATCCAGGGGTTGAAGGTGCAGACCAGGGCCGGGTGCGCGACCGGGTCGAGGGCGCGCAGGGCGATCGAGGCCGCCCGCGGCGAGTACATGACGGTCAGGTGGTCGGACACGTCCTCGGGGCAATCCTGTTGCAGCGTGATGTTTTCCACGCTCGCGTCGGGGCCGGGGGTGAGGAAGGTCCACTCGTAGGGGTTGGAGATCTCGTCGTGGCGGGTGCCGACGGCGGTGTATTCGACCCCGGGCACGGTGTCGCCGTCGGCAGTGAGCCTGGCGTAGAACGGCGAGCCGACGACCTGCTCGGTATTGGCCTGGCCGATCAACGGCTGATAGAAGCCGAGAATGTTCACCCCGAGGTTGGTGATCACCCGGCCCAGCGTGGCGATGCCGAGCAGCGAGGTGCCGTGGCTGGTCGCGCCGAAGCTGACGACCTTGCGTACCTTGCCCTGCCCGCCTTCGAATTTCAGGTACTGGCTGGTGACCGGCCCGCCCTGGGAGTGCGCGATCACGTCGACCGCGGGCGCGCCGGTGGCGGCCAGGACGCGATCCACGAACCCCGCGAGCTGCTTCGCCGAATCCCCCATCGGCCCGACGCCGAAGCGGCCCGGCAGGATCGGCCCGATGCCGCCGCCCCCCAGGGGTGTCTCCCGGCCGAAGTTGAAGGCGAAGACACAGAATCCGGCCCGCGCGACCTGCGGCGACAGGAACGCGAAGCTGTCGTAGGTATTGAGCCAGGTGCCGTGCACCAGCACCACCGGCCGTGGATGTTCGGCGCTCGGCTTGCAGTTCCAGTCGTTGGCGCCCGGCGGCGCGGCGTCCGGGTGGGTCAGCCCGTAGGCGAAAGCGCCCAGAAAGGCCGACATCTCCGGACCCACGCCCACGGTGTCGGTGGCGGTGCTGACCACCGCCGAGCCCGAGGAGCTGCCCGCATCGGGCGCGGCCTCGGGTTCGGAGCTGGCCACGCCGGTGGCGAAGGCCACGGCGAACGCGGTGACGGTGGCGAACACGGCGCTGCCGCGGGTACGGATGGTCGGTCTCATGAACTCTCCCCTACGGTTCTGCGAACCCGACCGAACGCGTCGAATTCCCTTGCGACCGTAAGAGCGGGCCACCGCCCGTGTCACCGGCGTTGTGCCAGGTGACAGCGTGTGCGGTCCGGACCGCCCGGGGATTGTGGCGGGGAACAGCGGTCAGGACGCGGGGGTGCTCGCGATGGTGACGGCGGTGCGGGTGAACAGCGGCACCAGTTCCGGCAGCGCCTGCGCGCCCTTGGTGTGCAGGCAGGCGCGCACCCGGTCGTCGATCCCGCCGAGCAGCATGTCCACCATCTCCCGATCCGGTTCGGCCACCAGATCGCCGTCGCGCACCCCGACCTGCGCCACCGCCATGATGTAGTCGGCGAATCGGTCGTGCACGCGCAGCCGGTGGGCCACCAGACCCGGTCCGGCGGCGAGGGTTTCGACATACAGCGCGCGGGCCGCGCCGGGCTGGACGGCGAGGAAGCCGAGATAGATCTCGAAGGAGATCCGCACCCGGTCCGCGAAGGTCACGCCTTCGAGCCCGGTGACGGTGTCCTTCAGTTGTTCCAGCGCGGCCCCGACCGCGAGATCGTAGGCGGCGGCGAAACATTCGTCCTTGCCGCCGAAGACGGAGTAGAAGGTGCGGCGCGCCACCTGCGCGCGGGTCACGATATCGGCGACGGTGGTGGCCGCGAAGCCGAGCTCTCCCACCGCTTCCAGGACGGCGGTGCACAAGCGCTGGTATTGCGAGGCCTCCACCTGCTCGCGGGTCAGCCCGTGCCGGCCACGCGGCAAGGGTCCCGGTTCACCGATGGTTTCCACACTCACGTCCCCAGGATAGGTTTCCACGTCACCGAGCGACTAACGGTCCGGCCGATACCACAGTGGTTCGTCCATGATTCCCTGTCGGACGAGGGGGCACGCATGGGGCCCAGGGTATAGGTACCGACTGGTCTTGATTGTTTGTCGAGGTGGACGGGCTCACCCGGCCCGGCCTGCGCGCCACTCCCGGTAGGCGAGCCGGGAGCACACCGCGCACGGTCGGTAACCGGCCGCGATGGCGGTCGGCTCGTCGGCGAAGAACACGCGATGGGATACGTAGCCGCCGCGGGCCAGGGCGCGCAGGGCGGCCGGACAGTCGAGGCGGCCGTAGATCTTCAAGCGGCGATGGCCACCGAGGACGCCGGGCGTGCGGCTGCGGTACGGGCGGCCGTCCACCCCGAGCAGGATGTACTCCCTGTCACGCACGATCTCCCTGTCACGCACGGTCTCACTGTCGCGCTCGGTCTCGCGCATGGTCAGGCGTCGTGAAAGACGAGGCCGAGGGTGCGTCGCCGCCCCGATCGGACCAGGCTCACGCCGTGTCGCATGGGCGCGGCCGACCAGCCTCGGGTGCTACGGACCGGACGGTCGCGGGTGGTGAAGACGAGACCGTGCCCCTGCGGCAAGGCCATCGCCGCGCCGCGCGATTGGGCGCGGGGCCGCTGCTCGACCATGAGGAACTCGCCGCCGGTGTAGTCCACGCCGGGGACATCCAGCCCGATCACGACCTGGAGTGGAAACACCATGTCCCCGAACAGGTCCCGGTGCAGGGCATTCCAGTCGCCGGGTCCGTAGCGCAGCAGGATCTGCGAACCCTTCGTCTGCCCGGCCCGCTGACACTGGGCGATCCAGTCCTCGAGCCGGTCCGGCCAGGTGCCGGGCCGTGCCAGCCGGGCGGCCCAGTCCCGGGCGATGGGTAGCAGCATCGGATAGAGGGCGGCCCGCAATGCCGCCACGGGCTCGGGCAGGTCGTGGGTGAAATAGCGGTACTCGCCGGAGCCGAACCGGTGCCGGGCCATGTCGACCGTCGACCGGAAGTGGTCCTCCACGTCGTACAGTGCCGCGAGCGTGCGGCATTCGCCGGCGGTGAGCAGTGGCCCGGTGAGCGCGTGCCCGTACGCGTCGAGCTCACCGGCCAGGGCCGCCCAGTCCTGATCGGCGACCCCGGCCGCGGCGCCCCCGATGACGGCGGTCATCATGCGGCCCGCTCGAGCTCCAGCAGCAGCTGCTTGCGTTCGATGCCCCCGGCGTAGCCGGTCAGCGACCCGTCGGCCCCGATCACGCGGTGGCAGGGACGCACGATGAGCAGCGGGTTCGCGCCGATGGCCGAGCCCACCGCGCGCACCGCCGCCCGGGGCGCGCCGATCCGGTTCGCGATCTCCCCGTAGGTGACGGTGACGCCATACGGGATCTGGTCGAGGGCCTGCCACACCCGGCGCTGGAAATCGGTGCCGCGGCCGCCCATCCGGAGGTCGAAACTGTCCCGCTCCCCGGCGAAATAGGCGGTCAGCTGCTCGACGACGTCGGCGAAGGCGTCCGCATCGGCCTCCCAGTCGCCTTCCACCAGAAGGCTTTTACTGCCCGCCATCGACACCGCGGTCAGTTCCACCCCGTTCCCGCGCCGCTCGCCGGCGAGCAGCAGCTCGCCGACCGGGCTGGCCATTGTCGTGTACACGCTCATCGCTTCCTCCTGCGTCGTCTCGTTCGCTTCCGTCCCCTACTCTGGCCCAGCCGATCCGAGATGACCGGCGGGAATCGGCCATCGCGTTTCCGGCCTCGACGCGGGCGGCTCGTACCATGGGCCCATGGCTGCCGATTCGGTCGTTGTCGCCGGGACCTTGGTGGATGTCACCGTGCCGACACTGCCGGGCCGCTGCCCCGGGGTCAGCATGGCCGGGTTCCGGGCGCGCGCGTCGGGCCCGGACCATCTGCCGGTGGTGCCGTTCCCGGCGGTGACGATGTTCATCGACCTCGGGGACATGGTGATGGCCGAGGATGCCGGCGGGAGCCGGGCCGCGGGCAGCGGCGTGGTGGGCCTGTGCCCGATCGGGGTGTACGGGCAGGCGCAGAAGGTGGACCTGCTGCAGGTGCGGCTCTCGCCGGTGGTGGCGTACGCGACGCTGGGCGGCTCGCCGGAGGTGTCCGGTGGCGTGATCGGGCTCGGCGAACTGTGGGGGCGCGAGGTCGAGCTGCTGCGCGAGCGCATGCACGAGAGCCGTTCCTGGGACGAACGATTCGCGATCCTGGACGACGCCTTGACCGCGCGGCAACGGAGCGGACCTGCCGTCGACCCGGAGGTGAGCTACGCCTGGCGGCGAATCATCCTGAGCGGCGGGCAGATTCGCGTCGAAGCACTGGCCGACGAGATCGGGTGGAGTCGCAAGCGATTGTGGTCGCGATTCCGAGCCCAGATCGGTCTGACGCCCAAGCGGGCCGCGCAGCTGGTCCGATTCGACGACGCCACCCATCGGCTCGCCGCGGGCAGCAGCGCCGCGCGGGTGTCGGCGGAGAGCGGATACGCCGATCAATCGCACTTCAGCCGGGAGACGATGACGTTCGCGGGCCTGACGCCGACGGCTCTCGCCGACGCGCCGTGGCTGGCGGTCGACCCGGTCGCGTGGGCGGGCGGGCGCGCGCTGAGTCGCGCCGGGAACATTTCTTCAATACACCCCGACGAAACCCGCCGATGCTGGGATCCATGTCCAGACACGACGGTGAGAACCAGACCCGGCCCGGCAAGTACGACCAGCCACCGCGCGGAATCCGCATCCTGCACTCGTTACGCAAGGACCCCGACTGGGAGGCCCTGACGCCCGAGGAGTTGACCGCCCACGTGGCGGGGGCGAATCGCCTGGCGGGTTCGAAGCTCATGCGAGTGGTCACCGGGATTCCGGCGCGCGGCGCCAGCATCGAATGGCAGCAGGTGACCTTCCCCGATCGCGCGGTCCCGATCCGGGTGTACCGTCCGGTCGGAGAGCACACGGGCGCCCTGCCGCTCGTCCTCCACGTGCACGGCGGCGGCTTCGCGGGGACCGCGGCCCAATGCGATTGGGGCAACAGCCATCTCGCGGCCGAGCTGCCCGCCGTGATCGTCTCCGTCGAGCATCGCCTGATCGCGCCGGACACCCCGCTGACCGCCGCCGTCGATGACGACTGGGATGTGTTGCGGCACATCCTGAATCAGCCCGGCGAATGGGGCATCGACCCGGCGCGCGTCATTCTCGCGGGCGAGAGCGGCGGCGCCTTGATCAGTGCTCTGACCGCGATCCGAGCCGCCGCGACCGGGCTGCCCCTGCTGGCGCAGGTGCTGATCAACCCGGCCTTCGACCTGACCGACACCATGTTCGACTACCCGACGATGACCCGCTACGCCGAGACCCCGACCTTGAATCTGCCGCGACTGAAACTGTTCCGGCGCTTGGCCGTCCCGCCGGGCGAGGACCCGCGCCCGCTCTCGCCGCTGTACGCCGACCTCACCGGCCAGCCGCCCGCCCTGGTCGTGATCCCGACCCTGGACCCGCTGGCCGACCAGGGCCGCCGCTACGCCGAACGCCTCCACGATTTCGGCATCCCCGTCCAACTGTCCGAGTACCCGGGCGCGCCGCACGCTTTCATCGCCATGCCCGGTCTGGTGCCGCAGGCCAAGGCCGCCCGCACCGATATCACCGCTTTCCTCCGCGCCCGCCTGTCCGACTCGATCACCACCCGCAGCACACTCCACAGGTAAACTTGCAAGTTTTCCTTCCTTGTGCCACCTTGGGAGGGTGAGCTCGAACGCAGAGGCCGGTCCATCGGCCGACGTCACGGCCGCCGCGAGTGAACTCCGCGTCGTGGCCAGCCGGCTGCTGCGCCACCTCCGCTCGGCGCGAGCCGGTTTCGAGATGACACCCTCCCAGGCCGTGGCCCTGAGCCGTCTCGGCCAGGAAGGCCCTCTCTCGGTCGCCGACCTGGCCCGCGCCGAGCGCGTGCGCCCGCAGTCCATGCGCACCACCCTGGCCGCCCTCGAAGACCGCGACCTGGTCACCCGTACCCCGCACCCCACCGATCAACGGCAGATCCTGCTGTCCCTGTCGGCCGAGGGTGAACGCCTCCTGCGCCTGGCCCACCACGCCAAGGAGGACTGGCTGGCGACCGCCATCACCACCAAACTCTCCCCCGCCGAACAGGATTCGCTGATCGCCGCGATCCCCCTGCTGGCCCGCCTGGTCGAGGACTGAACCCGATTCCCCACTCCCACCGAAGGATCCCGCTGTGACGGACACTCTCCTGGACCCGAATTCCGCCCTGGTCCTCATCGACCTGCAGCGCGGCATCGTGGCCGCCCCCACCCTGCCGCACCCCACCGACGACGTGGTCGCCAACTCGGCGGCCCTCGCCAAGGCCTTTCGCGCGTCCGGCCTCCCGGTGGTCCTGGTCCGAGTCTCCTTCTCCCCCGACGGTTCCGACCTGCCGCCCGGCCGCACCATGCAACCCGCCGGCGCCTTCACCCCGCCCCCGGGATGGGACGAGATCCTCCCCGACCTGGACCCCCACCCCGCCGACATCCGAATCACCAAGCACCAGTGGGGCGCCTTCCACGGCACCGACCTCGACCTCCAACTCCGCCGCCGCGGCATCACCACCGTCGTCCTGGGCGGCATCGCGACCAGCATCGGCGTCGAATCCACCGCCCGCGCCGCCCACGAGCACGCCTACAGCGTCGTGATCGCCACCGACGCCACCTCCGACCGCGACCCCGTCTCCCACGCTCACTCGGTGGAGAAGATCTTCCCCCGCCTGGGAGTCACCGCCACCACCGAGGAAATCCTGACCGCCCTGCCGATTCGGTAGAGCCGATCCACCCGGGCGACCCGGCCGCGATCCACCCTCATCAATGCCGGATGACTACGTAGTCGGCTAGTAGTCTGCATCGCGACGGGCACGGAAGGTGGTCGGGCGCGTGATAGCGAATCTGACTGTTCTGATCGGCGTGGTGGCGGTGTCGGCCGGGGTCTTGTTCGCGGGCGCTCGGGCGGTGCGGGTTGCGCCGGAGGCTGTCGAGCGGATGCCCTATCTGTCGGGGGCCGCGGCTGTCGAACATGCCGTGTCGCGATTCCATGTGCGCTGGTACACGATCACGATGATCTTCCTGGCGTTCGACATGGAAATGGCGTTCATGTATCCGTGGGCGGTGGTCGTGGGCGAGATCGGGGCCTCGGCGGTCGTGGAGATGTTCGGATTCCTGGCGGTGCTGCTGATCGCGGTGCTGTACGCGTGGCGGGAGGGGGCGCTGCGATGGACATGAGCGGGTGGCTTCGGCGGCGGATCGCGGTGGCGCCGCTGGTGGCGGTCGCGCCCGGGGGCACGGAGACTCGGCTCGCGATCGAGCGGGTGCTGCGCGAGAACGGGTGGCGACAGGCCGAAAGCCCGGCTGCCGCAGATCTTCTGGTCGTCGCCGGAACGGGCGGGGACGAGTTCGAGGCGGCGGTGAGGCGAATCCACGAGGCCATGCCGCTACCTCGACTACGGATCGACGTCACCGACCCCACCACGGCTGCGGCCGCTCTCGCCGGCGCGGCGACAGACCTACGCTCGCGACGCGCGGCGTCGCCGGGTGAGCATGCCGGCCACTCCCTGGAGATGGGCGGGCACGGCGAACACCGAGGCGACGAGCCGCCCGGGGATATGCCCGACCACAGTGCGCATGCGGGAAACGACGAGCACGCCTCCCACCCACCGCACTCCACGCAGGACATGCCCGATGTGCACGCTGGACATTCGACCGCGATGGGTGAGGCCGACGACCACGACGCGCACGGCGGGCATACGGATCACGGCGGGCACGGGGCGCACGGCGGGCACGGCGGTGGGATGCCGCTGCCGGGTGGGTTGGTGATGGCGGATCGGGAGGCCGATCGGGATGGGCTCGCGCTGGATGTGCTGACGGTTTCGTTGGGGCCGGTGCTGGTGGATTGGCCGGGCGGGTTGGTGGTGAGGGCGCGGTTGCAGGGGGATGTGGTTTCGGGAGTGACGGTTTCGGTGCCGGGGGCGGGGCATGGGGGCGAGCCGTATTGGCTCGGTCCATGGTTGCGTGCCGAGCGCGGGGAGGCCGTGGGGGAACGGGAGTTGCGGCGGTGGCGGGCCGCGCGGGCATTGGATGTGGTGGCGACGCTGCTGGAGGTCGCCGGGTGGGAGGACGCCGCGGCGGCGGGACGGCGGTTCCGGGATGACGTGCTGGCGGGTGTGGGGAGCCCGGGTGCGCAGCAGCACGGGGACGGGCACGGCGCGATGGATCATTCGCCGGAGTTGTTGGACAGCAATCTGTTCGCGGTCGATGCGGGGCTGGATCGGTGGGCGCGGCGGGTTGCGCGGTCTCGGGTACTGCGGTGGTCGCTGCGCGATGCCGGGCGGGTCGATGGGGGCGAGGGGGCTCCGCCGGGGTTGGTGGGTGATACCCATGATCGGCTGCTGGCCTGGGTCGCCGAGGCGGTCGGGGGTGGTCGGGTCGCGGACTTCACCTCGGAGGCACGGGAATTCGTCGCTCTCGAACGGGCGCGTAATCGGTGGATCGTGGAACACCTCCCGCGTCTGCTGACCGGGGCGGAGTTGGGGGAAGCGCGGTTGATCGTGGCCGGGCTCGGGGTGGATGTCGAGGTGGCCGTATGGGATGCGGCCGGGGCGGGAGTCGCGCATGGTTGAGCTCGCGCCGTGGTGGATGGCCGCGGTGCTGCCGGTGCTGGTGTTGGTCCTCGTGTGGGGTGTGGAGACCGCGGAGGCGTTGGCTCGGGCGAGGGTCTCCGGCGCGGACGCTGCGGTCGCGGCCTTCGCGCCGCTGCGGTCGGCGGCATTGCTCCTGGTTCAGCAGCGGCGGCGGATCGTCGGGTCGGATGTATTGCTGGGGCGCGCCGCTGGTTTCGTGTTGCTGGTGGCTGCCCTCGGCGCTGCCGCGCTGGTTCCGATCGGCGCTCGTGTGGTGCTCGATTCCACGGTGAGCCTGGCCTGGTTCAATGCGCTCGAGATCGGGTCGTGGGCGGCGGTGTGGCTGGCCGGGTGGGGTGCGAATTCGGCGTTCTCGCTGGTCGGCGGGTATCGGTTCGTCGCGCAGGGGCTGGCTTACGAGTTGCCGCACATGTTCGCGCTGATCTGCGCGGCGGTCGCGGCCGGGTCGCTGAGTGTCGCCGATATCGTTGCCGCGCAGCAGGATCAGTGGTTCGTGGTGACCATGCCGGTGGCGTTCCTGGTCTATCTGCTGTCGGTGCCCGCGATGTCGTTCAGCCCGCCGTTCGCCACTGCCCTGGGGCGGGATATCGCGGGTGGCGCGGTGGCCGAGCTGTCGGGCCCGGATCGGCTGCTCGTGACCCTGTCCCGCCGAGCGCTTTTCGTCGCCGGGTCGGCGATGGCGGTGCCGCTGTTCCTGGGCGGCGGCGCGGGTCCGTGGCTGCCGGGCTGGTTGTGGTCACTGGTGAAGACGGTGGCCGTGCTGGCGGTGCTGCTGTGGGTGGGACGCCGGTTCCCCGCGATTCGGATGTCGCGCTACATGGAGGTCGCGTGGATCGTGCTGCTGCCACTGATTCTGCTACAGGCCCTGGTCGTTTCGGTCCTGGCATTGTGAGACGGGAGGACGCGACATGTGGTCCCAGGTGATCTTCTGGCTGTGCGCGGTGGGCGCGGTGGCTTCCGGGATCGCGGTGTTCCGGGTGGACTCCATGGCGCGCGCGACCTTCGCGCTGCTGCTGTCGTTCGTGTTCGTGGCGGGCACGGTGCTGCTGGTGGATCTGGCTTATCTGGGTGTCCTGATCATCCTGATGATGATCATGGAGATGCTGATCATGGTCGTCTTCATGATCATGTACATGATGAACCCGGCGGGTCTGATGCCCATGACCATGGTGCACAACCGCACAGGCGCGACGGCCATCTCGGCCACCGTGTTCGCCGCCTTGACCGCGGTGGCGCTGCTGGTCGACTGGCCGACCCGCGACCGCGCGCTCCCGCCGGACCCGACCGCGTCGCTGGGCGAGGCGATCATGGGTTCCAAGATGCTGGTGATGATCATCGTCGGCCTGGTGCTGTTCACCACGATCGTGGCCACGGTGGTGCTGGCCACCCATCGCGGCCGTTACGACCGCTTCGGGGATCGGCTCGACCGCCGGGTCCCCGATGATCCCGTCGAAGGAGGTGTCGGCCGGTGAATCTGCCCGAATTCCTGGTCCTGGCGGCCACCCTGTTCAGTGTCGGACTGTTCGGCGTGCTGTCCCAGCAGTCCATCGTCATGATCATGATGGGCCTGGAGCTCATGATCAACGCGGTCATCGTGGCCGCGGCCGCGTTCTGGTACTTCGCCTGGCCCACCGCCGACGCCCAGGTCCTGGTGCTGGTGGCGGTCACCGCCATGGCGGTGGAGATGGCGGCGGGTTTCGCGGTGACCACGGCCATCTTCCGGGCCCGCGATGTCGACATGGTCGACTCGGCCGCGGATCTGAAGGGCTGAGCCCGTGCTGTGGTGGCTGATCGCGGTTCCCGCCCTGAGCGGCGCCGCGCTGCTGCTGTGCGGCCGTCGCGCGGACCGGCTCGCGCCCGCGGCGGCGGTGACGGTCGCCGCGGCGACCCTGGGCCTGGCCATCACGAATGCCGTTCACCGCCAGCATGTTTCGGCCCCGTTCCTGGCGGGCGCACCGATCCGCCTGGGTGTGGACGGGCTGTCGGCGGTCCTGATCGTCACCGTGGCCGCGGTCGTGCTCTGTGTCCTGCTCTTCGCCGCGGGTGATCTCGCCCCGTCCGAACCCCGGGCCCGATTCCACGGCCTGATGCTGATGTTCGCCGCCGCCATGCTCGCCACCGTGACCGCGCAGACCCTGCTCACCCTGCTGTTCGCCTGGGAGCTCATGGGCGCGGCCTCCTACGCCCTCATCGGTTTCCATTGGCGTGACGAGCAGCGCGCGGCCTCGGGCCTGGTGGCGTTCCTGACCACCCGCACCGGCGATCTCGGCATGTATCTGGCCGCCGGCGCGACCCTCGCGGGCGGTTCGGCGGCTCTCGCGCTGGACGCCATGCCCGCCCTGTCCGACGGCTGGCGTGACGCCGCGGCGGCGGGCATCGTGCTGGCGGCGCTGGGCAAGTCGGCGCAGCTGCCGTTCAGCTTCTGGTTGTCGCGGGCCATGGCGGGCCCGAGTCCGGTGTCGGCCCTGCTGCATTCGGCGACCATGGTCGCGGCGGGCGCCTACCTGCTGATTCGCCTGGAACCGCTGCTGGCCTCGACCGGCTGGGCCGGTCCGGCGACCGCGTGGGCCGGCGCGCTGACAGCGGTGGCGCTCGGCGCGGTCGCGGTGTGCCAGCGGGATCTCAAGCAGTTGCTCGCCGCCTCCACCTGCGCCCAGGTCGGGTTGATGGTGCTGGCCGCCGGGTCGGGAGCGATGGTCGCGCGCCGGGCCGCCGACGTGACGGCCGACGGTGGCGGAATCGCTGCGGGCAGTGGCCATCTGGTGGCGCACGCGGCGGTGAAGAGCCTGTTGTTCCTGGCGGCGGGCGCGTGGCTCACCGCCCTGGGCACCAAGCAGCTCGCCGGGCTGCGTGGCGCGGCTCGCGCGTACCCCCTGGTGGGCGTGCCCTTCACGATCGGCGCACTGGGTCTGGCGGGCGTGCCGCCGTTCGCCCTGTGGCCGACGAAGGACGCCGTGCTCGCGGTGTCCCGCGAAGTCTCGGCTCCGCTCCATGTGGCGGGTTTCGCCGCGGCCATCCTGGGGGCGGTCTACGCCGCCCGAGCCCTGACCCTGGTGTGGCTGCCGAAGACTCCCGGCAGCGAGAAGGTTTGGGACACCGAGGAACCCGGTACCCGCAGGGTGAGTCCAGCCGAGTGGCTGCCGCCGGCGGCGCTGGCGACCGCCGTGATCGCGGGCGGCGTCGCCGTCGCACCCAGCGTGCACGACCGGTTCGCCCGCATCGTGCACACGGGCGCGGCCCCGGCCGCCACGTGGTCCGGGCTCGCCCTGTCCGGCGCGGTCGCGATCCTGACGGTGGCCGTCGTCGCCACGCGGATCCGCCGCCGCGGCGACCTGCCCTCCCCCGCCGCGGCGGCGAACTGGCTCGGCCTCGAAGCCGCCGCCCGGAAATTGGTGGCCACACCGACTCTCGCGCTCGCGAACCTCCTCGCCGTGTTCGACGATCGCGTCCTCGCCCGCGGCATCCAGCTCGCCGCGACCTGCGGCCTGTCCGCCGCCCGCACCGTCGACCGCCGCGTCGAGGGCGCGATCGAGGCCGCGGTGTCCGCCATCGCCGCCGCCGCCCGCGACCTGGGCCGCTGGGCGCGCCGCCCGGAAACCGGTCTGGTGCACCAGTACTACGCGCAAGCGGTGGTGGCCCTCATGGTGCTGGCGGTCGTGCTGATGGTGCTGCGGTGACCCTGCCGCGACGAGAGACGAGGTGAACGTGCTCAGCGTTCTGGTGTTCCTGCCGCTGCTGGCGGGCGCGGCGCTGCTCGCCGTGCCCCGGCTGAGCGACGGCGTCGTCCGCGCGGCCTGGGTGGGTGCCGGTGTCGCCGAGGTCGCGCTGACGGTGGCGCTGTGGATCGGCTTCACCCGGAACCCGCCCGCCGCGGGCGAATTCGCCTACGAGGCACACCACACCTGGATCCCCACGCTGCGCTCCGGCTACCACATCGGCGTCGACGGCCTCAGCCTCCCGTTGGTCTCGCTCACCACCGTGTTGTTCCTGGCCTGCGCGTGCTACGCCTGGCGTCGCCGGGATCGATTGCGCTGGTTCGCGGCCCTGTTCCTGTTCCTGGAGTCGGTGTGCCTGGGCGTGTTCGTGTCACTGGACCTGGTGCTGTTCTTCGTGTTCTTCGATCTGACGATCGTCGGCATGTACTTCGTCATCAACGGCTGGGGTCACGAGCGGGCCCGGCAGGCTGCGTTGCAGTTCTTCCTTTACACCTTCGTCGGTTCGCTGGCCCTGCTGCTGGGTTTCATCGTGCTGTACCTGGCCGCGGACCCGCACACCTTCGACATGGTCGAGCTGACGGCGGCGAACCCACTGGCGGGCAATACGGCTCGCGGCGCGGTGGCGCTGGCCGCCATCGGCGTGGGCCTGGTGATCAAGACGCCCACGTTCCCGTTCCACACCTGGCTGCCGCTCGCGCACACCGAGGCCCCGGCCGAGGGTTCGGCCATCCTGGCGGGCGTCCTGCTCAAGCTGGGCACCTACGGTTTCCTGCGGATCGCCATGCCGCTGCTACCGGAGGCGTGGCGGCGCTACGCCCTGGTCCTGGTGGTCATCGGCGTGATCAGTGTGCTCTACGGGGCGCTCGTCGCGATGGCGCAGCGCGATGTCAAACGCATGATCGCCTACACCTCGGTCAATCACATGGGGTACGTGGTGCTGGCGGTCGGCGCGGCGGGTTTGGTGGCGGGCAATTCCGAGCACACGCGCACCCTCGTGATCACCGGCGCGGTCACGCAGATGGTCAGCCACGGCCTGATCACCGGCGCGCTGTTCCTGCTCGCCGGCGTCCTCTACGAACGCCGCCACACCTACGAGCTGGACGCCTTCGGTGGACTCGCCGGGCAGGCGCCGGTGTTCGCCGCCGTCACCGCGGCCGCGTTCTTTGCCTCGCTGGGCCTACCGGGCTTCTCGGGATTCATCGCCGAGTTTCAGATCTTCGTCGGATCCTTCGCTCCCGCACCGGTGTTCACGGCGCTGGCGTTCCCGGGCATCGTCATCACGGCGGCGCTGCTGTTGCGCGCCTATCAGCGGCTCTTTCTCGGAGCCCCGCGCACGGAGGCGAGCTTCGCCGATTTCACCGCGCCCGAGGCGATCTCGATCATTCCCCTGATGGCGCTGTCGGTGGCGATCGGCATCGCGCCGCGCGTGCTGCTGGATGTCGTGGAGCCCGCCGCCCGCGCTCTCGGCGTCCTGGTGGTGCGCTGATATGGGCGGGATGGGACCGATGTCCGAGGACATGATGGTCCAGGACCTGCTCACCCTGATTCCCGAAGCGGCGCTGGCGCTTTCCGCGGTCCTGGGACTGGTCCTGGGTTCCTTCCTGCCCCGGGACAGGCAGTGGCCGGTGCGCCTGCTGGCCGCGGCGGGCGCGGTGACCGCGATCGTCCTGACGGTGAAGGTCTGGAACGACCCGGCCGAGACCGTCTTCGACGGCAGCTACAGCATCGACGTCGGCACCCATGCCGTCCGCGTGACCGTCGCGGCCTCCCTGCTGATCCTGCTGGCCCTGTCGCTACCCGGAACCCGCGCCACCGCACGCGAATCCGAGTTCATCGTGCTGCTCACCCTGACCGGTGTCGGCACGATCCTGCTCGCCGGAGCCACCGATCTGCTGATCCTCATCAGCGCCTACCTGCTGGCCAGCATCCCGCTCTACGCGCTCACCGGATTCGGCAAGGACGCCCTGGGTACCGAGGCGGCCTTGAAGTTCTACCTGTTCGGCGCGCTCTTCGGCACCACCATGCTCTTCGGCGCGGTCCTGGTCCTGGGCGCGGGCGGCGCGACCGCCTACCCGATGCTCATGCGGACGGCCGCCACCGCCCCGCGCGCCGCGCTGGGGATCGGCGCCGTCGCGGTGCTGGGCGGACTGCTGTTCAAGGCGGGCGCGGTCCCGGCCCACTTCTGGGTTCCCGATGTCACCCAGGGCACCCGCCCGGAGGTCGCGGCCCTCGTCACCACGGTGCCGAAACTCGGTGCGGTCGTGGCCATCTACCGGCTCGCCACCGAAGTCCTCGACGCCGGGGATCTGGACTGGCGCATCCTGGTCGCCGTGATCGCGGCCGCCACCATGACGCTCGGCAATTTCGCGGCCTTCTTCCAAACCGATGTCCGCCGCCTGCTCGGCTATTCGACCATCTCCCAGGTCGGCTACCTGCTGGTCGGTGTCGCCGCCGCGAACCGCTCCACCCTGGCCCTCGGCGGCGTCCTCCTCTACCTCGCCGCGTACGCGCTCACCAATCTCGGCGCGTTCGCGGTCGTCTGCGCACTGCCCCGCCTGCGCACGCTCACCGACTACACCGGGTTGCTGCGCGCCCGCCCCGGACTCCTTGTCGCACTGGTGGTCTGCCTGCTCGGCCTGGTGGGCACCCCGCCGACGGGCGTCTTCCTCGGCAAGCTCACCGTCTTCACCGCCGCCTTCGACGCGGGCCTGGCCTGGTTGGTGGTGATCGCCGTCCTGAACGCGGTGGCCAGCGTCTTCTACTACCTCCGCTGGATCATCCCGGCGCTGAAGGGACATGCGGACCTGCCCGCCTCCGCACCGATCCCCCGCGTCACGGCCTACCTCGCCGCGGTGGGCTCCATCGTCGTCGGCCTGCTCGCCGGTCCCCTACTCGACGCCTTCGAAGCCTCCCCGCTCGCACACTGATTCACCGATCCCCCCGGAGTGGCGGCCACCGCCACTGCACCCGGCCGGGCAAGATGACCCTATGGAACGAGTGCTCGGCATCGGCGGCTACTTCCTGCGCGCGAAGGACCCCGACGCCCTCGGCGCCTGGTACCGCGAGAACCTCGGCCTCGGCGGCGACGAGCACGGCCTGTGGCAGCAGGAACCCGGTCAGACCGTCTTCTCGACTTTCCCGGCCGACACCGATTACTTCGGTTCTCGCGACCAGCAGACCATGCTCAACTTCCGGGTCCGCGACCTGGACGCCATGCTCGCGCAATTGCGGGCCAAGGGCGCGAACGTCGCCGAGGAGACCGAGGACATGGAGGGTGTCGGCCGATTCGGCTGGGTCACCGATCCCGAAGGCCACCGCATCGAGTTGTGGCAGTCGGCCTGACCCTCCGCTCGGTCAGACCGAGACCGGCTCGGGCAGGCGCTCTTCCTCGCGGCGCACCGGCTGATCCTCCTGCGGCCCTTCGATATTCAATTCCGGCAGGATCCGGTCGAGCCGGCGCGGCAGCCACCACGCGGCCCGGCCCAGCAGGGCCAGCACGGCGGGGACGAGGGTCAGCCGCACCGCGAACGCGTCCACCAGCACACCCACGGCCAGCGCGAAGGCGATCGGCTTGATCATGGCGTCGTCGGTGGGCACGAACGAGGCGAAGACCACGACCATGATGGTCGCCGCCGCGGTGACCACCCGGGCATTGTGCCGGGTGCCCTCCACGATCGACCCCGTCGCGTCGCCCTCGCGCAGCCACTGTTCGCGAATGCCGGAGACGAGGAACACCTCGTAGTCCATGGCCAGCCCGAACAGCACACCCACCAGGATGATCGGCAGGAACGCGACCACCGGTCCGGTCTTGGCGACACCGAGAAGATCGGCGGCCCAACCCCATTGGAACACCGCCACCGTCACCCCGAGCGCGGCCGCGACCGACAGCAGGAAGGTCAGCGCCGCCTTCACCGGCACCGCGATCGAGCGGAACACCACGACCAGCAGCAGCAGACTCAACCCGACCACGACGCCGAGGAACGGGAGCAGCGACGCCGAAAGCCGTTGCGAGACATCGATGGTGACCGCCGTGTCACCGGTGACGGCCACCCGGGCGCCGGGGACCGCGGCGGGGGCCTGGCCGCGGATCGAGTGCACGAGGTCGGCGGTCTGCCGGGATTCCGGCGCGCTGCCCGGGACGACCAGAACCAGCGACTGCCCGGTCCGCTGCGTCGACTGCGGCGGCGCCACGAAGGCGACGTCCGGCAGCCCGCGCACGGTCTCGGCCACCCGCGCGGCCGCTCCGGCATCACCGCCGGCGTCGACGACCACCACGAGCGGGCCGTTGAATCCGGGACCGAACTTCTCGGAGATGGTGTCGTAGGCCGCGCGCTGCCCGGTCGTAGCGGCCGCGGATCCATTGTCGGGCAGCGCCATTCGCAGGGAGGCCACGGGAATCGCCAGCACGATCAGCGCTCCCGCCACCGCCGCCACCGTCAGGATCGGCCGCGCGGTGACCAGGCGAGCCCAGCGCGCACCCAGACTGTTCGCGCCGGTGGTCGCGGCCCGGCGCTCGGCCCGCGACCCGGCCGGCGGCGTCAGCCGAGGACCGGCGAATCCGGCCAGCGCGGGGAGCAGGGTGATCGCCACGGCGACGGCGACCAGTACCGCGCCCGAGGCGGCCAGGCCCATGACGGTCAGGAATGGAATCCCGATGACGCTCAGCGCCGCGAGCGCGATGATCACCGTGGTTCCGGCGAAAACGACCGCGCTGCCCGCGGTCTGGTTGGCCCGCACGACCGATTCTCGGGGCGAGAGCCCCGTGGCCAGCTGCGATCGATGCCGCGACAGAATGAACAACGCGTAGTCGATCCCGACCGCCAGCCCGAGCATGAGCGCCAGCGTCAGGGCGGTCGAGGACACCGGCACGACCGCGGCCACCCCCAGCAGCCCGCCCACCGTCACGGCGATGCCGAAGATCGCCGACAGCAGAGGCATCCCGGCCGCCAGCAGCGATCCGAAGGTGACGAGCAGCACCAGCACGGCCACACCCAGGCCGAGGACTTCGGTGAGACCCGGTTGCATCTGGCCGACGCCGTACACGGTGCCGCCGACCGACACGTCGAGTCCGGCGTCCCGCGCCGAGTCCGCGGACCGCTCCACGGTGGTGCGGGCGGCGTCGCTCACCTGGGAGCGGTCACCGGTGAAGGACACCATCCCGATCGCGGTCCGTTGATCGGGTGAGATCGTTCCCGCCTGCTGCGGCGTCGTGACCCCGACCGCGCCCGGCGCGGTTCCGGCGGTCTCCAGGGTGTGCGCGATGGCCGCGCGGTAGGGCGCTTCCGAGATGAGGTGACCCGGCGGCGCGGTGAAGACCAGTTGGGCCGTGGCCCCCGCCGCGCCCGGCGCGGTCTCGGCCAAGGTGTCCAGCGCATGCTGCGATTCGGCCCCCGGCACGGTGAACCGGTCGTCGAGGTGGCCGCCCCCGACGGCGGCGCCACCGATCACGGCGATCAGCAGCGCGATCCAGATCGAGACGACCAGGCCCCGGCGTCGGAAGGCGAAGTCGCCGATCCTCCCCAGCACTGCGCTCATGGTTGATTCCCCTCGTGCAGACACGAATGTTGACGGGTGTGAACTTTATGGGTGTTAACTTGCCATCGAATCTGTACAGGTGTCAACATCAATGTCGTGGCCATCACTGAAGACGCGCCGCAACGACCCGCTCGCGAGGCCCCCTACCATCACGGGGATCTGCGCAACGCCCTCGTTCGCGCCAGCGCGGAGCTCGCCGAGATCGGCGGGCCCACCGCCGTCACCGTTCGCGCCGCCGCCCGCGCGGTCGGCGTCACGGCCACGGCCGCCTACCGCCACTTCAAGGGGCAGGAGGAGCTGCTGGCCGCGGTCCACGACCGAGCGGCCGAGGCCCTGTTCGAGGCCCTCGACACGGCGATGAAAGGCGTTCCGCAACAACCGGACCCGACCGCCACCGCCATCGCCCGGCTGGCGACCGCCGGCCGCGCCTACATCGAGTACGCCGACAGCGAACGCGGCCTGTTCCGAACCGCCTTCTGCACCATCGACATCAACATCGACAAGGACGTCACCGAGGACCCGATCTTCCAGCTGATCGGCGTCGGACTGGACGCCCTGGTCACCGTGGGCTTCATGGATCCCCGCCAACGCCCCGGCGCCGAATTCACCGCCTGGGCGGCGGTCCACGGCCTGGCGACCCTCCTCATCGACGCCCCCCTGGCCGACGCCACCGACGCCGATCGGGAAGCGGCCATCCACCACGCGATCGCCACCGTCCTGCGCGGCCTCGCGACCGGCCCCCGCGCCGAGCCCTACCGCTCGAACGACCCGCACATCGCCCTTCCGGTCTGAACCGGCGCGGTTCGCCGGGCGGCGGCGTCGGCATCAGCGGTACGAAAGTCAGCCGTACCTCGAAACTCATCCACATCCCGATATTCGAAGTCGGGGATTGCGCGAATGGGTATACGGTGACATCGTTCGGAACTGATGACGTTGTGACATAAGGTGTCTGAGTCACATCGAGTGAATCGCCTGTTGCGCCGGAACGTTTCCCGGCGATTACCAGCGGTGAAATCTTGATTTCACGGTCCGGTCACGAATGCGCGGACATTCGAAATCGGCTCCTGAACAATCGAATTCCAACCGATTGGAACTCGATCGACAGGGTGCGATCACTCCCGTACGATCTGGCCATACGGGGAGAACCGGCCGGTCGAACGGGGGAATCGGAGTTGAGGAGTCGCTTACCGGCGACCATTCGCAATGCCGCGGAATGGACGCGACGCCTGGCGCGCACCGCACCGGGTGTCATCGGCGCGGTGGGCGCGACCCTCGCCCTGCTCGCCTTGATCGGCGGCCTGGTGACGGCGAATCAGCAAAGCGCCAAGCTCTCTCGCCACGACACCGTGCTGGCGCACACCGAGCCGCTGGCGAATGCCGCGCAGCGCCTCTACGTGGCGCTGTCGACCGCCGACGCCGCGGCCTCCACCGCGTACCTGTCCGGCGGCATCGAGTCGCCCGAGGTCCGGATGCGCTACGAGAACGCGCTCACCGACGCGGCGGCCGCGCTGGCCGAGGCCACGACCGGCGCCTCGGACAACGAGACCCGCACGATCCTCGCCAAGATCTCGTCCGAATTGCCCAATTACACCGGCTATGTCGAGGCGGCCCGCGCCAATAACCGCCAGGGTCTGCCGGTCGGTTCCGCCTACCTGCGCCAGGCCTCGGCCCTCATGCAGGGCTCGCTGCTGACGAACGCGGCCGAACTGGAGGGCATCCGCCTCGACCAGCTGCACCGCGACCAGCGCGCCATCACCGGCCTGCCGCTGTGGAGCGTCGGCCTGCTGGTGCTGTTGCTGGCGGCGTGCGGCTACGGTTCCTGGCTGCTGGTGAACCGCACCAACCGCTGGATCAATCCGGGCGTGGTCACCGCCGCGGGCCTCACCGTGATCGCCCTGCTCTGGATTCTGACCACCACCATCGCGGCCTCCGCGTCGATCGACACCGGCGCGACCGCCCGCTTCGAGAAGATCGCGCAGGCTCGGATTCTGGCCCAGCAGGCCCGCACCGAGGAGACCCTGCAACTGATCACCCGCAGCGACAGCAAGGCCAGCGAGGACCGCTTCGCCGCGGGCAGCGCCACACTGCGCGCCGATCTGAGGGATCTGGTGAGCGCGGACTCGCCCGCGTCCAAGGCTTTCTCCGGCTGGCAGGACGGCCATCAGAAAGAAGTGGCCGCCTACCTGAGCAATAACTATCGGGGCGCGGTGGACCAGACCGTGAAGGCCGACGGCACCGGATCCGCCGCGCAGTTCGCCGCCCTCGATGCCGCCTTGAAGACCGAACTCGAGCGCACCCGCCAGGAAGTGCGCGACGATGTGAACACGGCCGGAAACGCTCTCACCCTGAGTCCCCTGGGCACGCTGACGCTCCTGCTGGCGGCGGCGGGCTCGATCGTCGTCGGGGTGTGGCCACGGTTGAAGGAGTTCTTGTGAAGCGGATGCGGATCATGGTGCTGGCGGCGGTAGCGCTGCTGGCCGCCGCGTGCGGTTCGACGCCGGAGGCTCCGCCCTTCCAGCTGCCTCCCGACAATCGACTGCCCGCGGGCGCGAAGGTGCTGACCGCGGGCCCCAACCAGCGGGTCGACCAGTCCTGCAACCCGACCGCGAGCCTGCGGCCGCAGGGCCCGCAGCCGCAGCCGGGTTCCATGCCGGCCGGATCGACCATGGCGGCCATCGTCGCCAACGGCAAGATCCGGGTCGGGGTGAACCAGAACGAATTCCTGTTCGGCTACCGCAATCCGGCGACCGGCGAGATCGAGGGCTTCGACATCGATCTGGCGCACGAGGTGGCCAGGGACCTGTTCGGCGATCCGGACCGGGTGGAGCTCAAGCCCATCGAGACCGCGAACCGGGTGCAGGCGCTGACCAAGGGCCAGGTCGACATGGTGGTCCAGAGCTTCACCGCGACCTGCGCGCGCCGCAAGGACATCCAATTCTCCACGGTCTACTTCGAGACCGACCAGCGGGTACTGGTGACCAAGGGCTCCGGCATCCGCTCAGCCGCCGACCTGGGCGGCAAGAAGGTGTGCGGCATCCCCAACTCGACCACCCTCGACGCCGTCTTCGCGCTCCCGCAGCGCCCCATCGTGATCGGCATCGACAACTGGCTGGACTGCCTGACCGCGCTGCAACAGGGCGAGGTCGACGCCGCGAGCACCGACCTGCCGCTGCTGTACGGCCTGAAGATCCAGGACCCGAATCTCGAGGTGGTCGGCGACGCCATGGCCTCGGACAACTACGCCATCGGGATCCAGCAGCAGGCCACCGATTTCGTGCGCTTCGTCAACGGCGTGCTGGAGCGGGTGCGCAACGACGGCACCTGGCAGCGGCTCTACAACAAGCGGCTGAGCGTGCTCGGGCCGTCCAACGGTCCCCCGGCGCCCAAGTACAGCGATTGAGTTCGGCCATGCAACCGAATCCGGGGCACATTCTCAGCGTCGCCGAGATCGACCGCGACATCGCCGAGCGGGCCCGCGAGATCGAGATCATCGCCGCGACCCTGGTGGAGCTGGACAAGCATCCCGGTCTGGTCCTGCTGCGGCGATTCCCGCCCACCGGCGTGACCGAGCAGCGCTGGGCTCCGGCCCGCGCGGCGCTGGAACTGCTGTGGGAGGACTTCGGCCGCCTGGGCACTGTGCTGGATCACGCGCGGTCCGCGCGGGCCCGGCGGCGACTGGACGCCCTCGACCGCGAGGAGCTCACCCGGCTGCTGCGCGGGCAGCCGATCGAGCTGGCGCGCACCGCGATTCCCATGTCGCAGCGCGCGCTGGGCGGGCCGCGCGAACAGGTCCAGCTGATCGGGATCGCCGAGCTGCTCGAGCGGATGCACGCGGCCTTCCCGCTCGTGGTGCGGGTGCTCGAAGCCGTGGAGGCGGTCAACGACCGGGTGATGTCCGAGGTCGCGCCGCTGCGCGCGGAACTGGACCGGGTCGGCTCGCCCATGCCGCAATTGCGGTCGCTGGCAGCCGATCTCGACGAACTGTCGGTGCAGGTCGCCACCGATCCCCTCGCGCTGGCGCCGGACGCACTGGACCGCCGGTTGACCGAGCTGTCGCGCCGCATGCGCGAGGCCGCGGCCGTCCTGGCCGATCTGCGGGCCATGTCCGCGGACTGGGACACCGCGGTCGAACGCGTCCGGACGCTGATCGACGTGCTGCGCAAGACCTATGAGCGCGCCGACCACGCGCGCGCCGAAGTGGAGAGCATCATCCTGGCCGCGCCCCTGCCCCGCCACGCCGACGACAGTTCCGTCTACAGCGCGGAATTGACCGCGCTCGACGCCGAGCAGCCCACCCCGGCCGCGCTGTGGGAACTGCGCCAGCGCATCGCCGCCGCCCTCGACACCGCGACCCGCAACGAGCAACTGGCCCAGGGACTGCTCGACCGGCGACTGGAACTGAAGGGACGCTTCAGCTCCTATCGCGCCAAGGCCGCGCGCCTGGGCGTCAGCGAGGAACAGGATGTGCTGGCCTCGAGTCGCATCGCTGCCGGACTGCTCGCGCGCCGGCCCTGCGACCTGGCCGCGGTCACCCGCGCCATCACGGACTACCGCCAGCTCATCGCGCACAAATCGGGGAGGCGATCATGAACTGCACCGAGCCCGGCTGCACCGGGACCATCGAGGACGGGTACTGCACCGTCTGCGGCACCGCCCCGAGCCCGGGGGCGGGCACCGGGGGCGGATCGAGCGCGGCCGGGGGCTCCGGGGCCGCCCCGACCGGGAGTGTGCCGGGCTCGGCGACCGGCAACCCGGTCACGAACACGGGCACGGGCATCCCGACCGGCGCGGGCGGCGCGGCGTCGGACAGCTGCACCGAACCAGGTTGCACGGGAACGATTCTCGACGGCTACTGCGATGTCTGCGGCAGCGCGCCCGCTCCGGTCTCGGTGACGGCCACCACCGCGCAGGCCGGTAGCGCGACCACCGGCACCGGATCCACGGCGACCAGCCGGGCCTCCCGCAGTGGGCGCTCGGTCCGCACCGGCCGCTCCGGTTCCTCCGGCGCGAGCCGCGGCCGCCTCGGCGCGGGCATGGTGAAGGTCCCCTCGGTCCCCCGCCGCGATCCCACCGAAGCGGTCCTCGCCGACCCGGAAGTGCCCGAGCACCACCGTGATTGCGGCAAGTGCGGCCGCCCGGTCGGCCGCAGCCGCAATGGGGAGCCGGGCCGGGCCGAGGGGTTCTGCGCGCATTGCGGTACCCGCTTCTCCTTCACCCCCAAGCTGTCGAGCGCCGATCTGGTCGGCGGCCAGTACCAGGTGCTGGGCCCGCTCGCGCACGGCGGCCTGGGCTGGATCTATCTGGCGGTGGACCACAAGGTCGACAACCGCCCGGTGGTGCTCAAGGGCCTGCTCAATACCGGTGACGCCGACGCCATGCGGGCGGCGGTGGCCGAGAAGCGTTTCCTCGCGCAGGTCGATCACCCGAATATCGTGCGGATCTACAACTTCGCCGAGGACACCGGCCCCGACGGCAAGCCGGTCGGCTACATCGTCATGGAGTACGTGGGCGGCAAGTCGCTCAAGCAGATCCTGCGCGAGCAGCGCACGGCCGATCAGCAGTATCTGCGCCCCGCGCGCGCCATCGCCTACATCCTGGAGATGCTGCCCGCGCTGGAGTACCTGCACGATCGCGGCCTGGCCTACTGCGATTTCAAGCCCGACAACGTGATGCAGACCGAGGAGCAGCTCAAGCTCATCGACCTGGGCGCGGTGATCGGCCT
This sequence comes from Nocardia sp. CA-145437, assembly GCF_050956485.1. NCBI lineage: Bacteria > Bacillati > Actinomycetota > Actinomycetes > Mycobacteriales > Nocardiaceae > Nocardia > Nocardia sp. CA-145437. The sequence goes on from NZ_CP191204.1 coordinate 4,634,632, forward strand.
GCACGACCAGACCGAAACCATCTACGGCACACCGGGTTACCAGGCCAAGGAGATCGCGCAGACCGGGCCGACGGTGGCGTCGGAGGTGTACACGGTGGGCCGCACGCTGGCGGCGCTGATCATGCGGATCCCGCCGGTGAACAACGAGCTGGGCCCGCTGCCCGGCCCGGACGCCGAACCGCTGATGGCCCGCCACGAGTCGCTCTACCGGTTCCTGCTGCGCGCCACCGACATCGACCCCGACGCGCGCTTCACCTCCATGACCGAGATGGGCGATCAGCTCACCGGCGTGCTGCGCGAGGTGTTGGCCCGCGACGACGGGCGGCCCCGGCCGGGGTTGTCCACCCGGTTCGGCCCGCCGCGCGCGGTATTCGGCGTCGGCGACCAGCTAGCCGATGATCCGCGCGACATCATCGCCGCGCTACCGGTCCCGCTGATCGATCCGGGCGACAGCGGCGCCGCCCTGCTCGCCTCGACCAGCGCGGTCACCCCCGAGGACCTGGAGCGCGAGATCAACGCGGGCCTGCAGTCGGTGGTCACCGGCCAGGCCAAGTCGGTCGAGATCCCGCTCCGATTGATCCGCGCCGCACTGGAATTCGGCGACGCCGACGACGCCCTGCGCCGCCTCGACGAGGTGGAGTCCACGCTCGCCGGGGACTGGCGGCTGACCTGGTTCGCGGGTCAGGCCCGCCTGCTGCAACGCGATTGGGCCGCCGCCACCGCCGAATTCGACGCCCTCTACAGCGCGCTGCCGGGTGAGGCGGCCCCGAAGCTGGCCCTGGCCGTCACCGCCGAGCTGCTGGCCGCCGACGGCGCCACCGCAGAAGCGGCCCGCGCGGAAGCCTATTACGACCTGGTGTGGCGTACCGACCGCACCTTCACCAGCGCGGCCTTCGGCGCCGCCCGCTCGCGCCGCGCGGCCGGTGACAACCCGGGCGCGGTCGCGGTGCTGGATCAGGTCGACGCCGCTTCGGCGGTGCACACCGAGGCGGGTGTCACCGCCGTCGAGACCTTGCTGGCCGTGAACGATCCCGCCGAGCTCACCGAACAACTGGTGCGCGACGCGGGGACCCGGATCGGCAAGCTGACCCTGGACTCGAAACGCCGCGCCGCACAGGCCCGGCTGCGAGTCCTGGACGCGGCGCTGCGCTGGCTGCGCCACGACGGACCAGATAAGCCGGGCAGAGTGCCCACCGACCACTCCCCGCTGCTGGGGGTGGCGCTCGATCAACAAGGGGTACGGACCGGTTTGGAACGCTGCTATCGCGATCTCGCGCACGAGACCGACGACATGTGGGAGCGCATCGCCCTGGTGGAACAGGCCAATGCCGTGCGCCCGAGGACGCTGCTGTGACGGCCCGCTGCCCGCGCTGCGGCACCTTCGCCGCGGACACCGACCGCTTCTGCGAGGCGTGCGGGAGCAAACTGGGGGTCCGGCTGATCGCACTGCCGCCCAGGGAGTTCCGGCCCGGTTCCGGCTCCACGGTGCCGGTGGCCGACGCGGCCCGCGCTGCGCGCCGCGAGGGCGGGGACGGCGCCGGCTTGGCGGCGGGTCCCGCGCCCGACTGCCACGGCTGCGGGGGCACGGCGTTCGATCCGGACGGCTACTGCGCCAGTTGCGGTGAGCTGGGCCCGGAGCGCGATCGCTTCGAAGCGGATCTGGGCACGGCGTGCTTGGTGACCGATCGTGGTCTGCTGCATGCCCGCAACGAGGACGCGGTCGCCGCGGCCGTGCTCGACAGCTCGTCACCGGATCGTCCCGCCACCGCGGTGATCGCGGTCTGCGACGGGGTGTCCACCTCCGAGGATCCGCAGGCCGCCTCGGGCGCGGCGGTCCGCGCGGGCCTGGACGCCACCCTGGCCGCACTCGCGGCCGACCGGTCCGCCGAGGAGTGCGCCCTGGCCGGGCTGACCGCCGCCGCCGACGCGGTCACGGCCGTGGGCACCCCGGACGGCAAGTCCCCGTCGTGCACCTATGTCTCGGCGATCGTGCAGTTCCAGCCCGACGGCGGCGCGGCCGTCACCGTCGCGAACGTCGGTGACAGCCGGGCCTATTGGCTGCGCCCCGGCGACGACTCCGAACGGCTCACCGTCGATGACACCCTGGCCCAGGCCATGGTGGACAACGGCCTGCTGGACGCGGCCACCGCCATGGACGGCCCGCACGCGCACGTGCTCACCCGCTGGCTCGGCGCCGACTCCGAACACCAGTGGTCCCCCAGTTGCGTGCGCACCCTGCGTACCAGCGAACCCGGCGTGCTGCTGCTGTGCAGCGACGGCCTGTGGAACTACCTCCCCGAGGCGGCGGCCCTGTCCCGCTTCACCAGCTCGCTGCCCGCGCTGCCCGCGGCGCGCGCCCTGGTGGAGCACGCGCTCGGCGCGGGCGGCAAGGACAACATCACCGTCGCGCTCGTCCCCGTCCCATCCCTAGCACCGTCAGGAGACACTCCGTGACTTCCGCTGAGAACCAAGGCCTTTCGGTCGCGGTCGACCAGAACGAATTCCTCGCCGAGGGCGCGCGCACGGTCGACGCCATCGTGACCGTGGAGGCCACCGACGATCTGGTGGTGTCGGTGGCGCCCGCGCCCCGGGTCGAGATCCTGATCATCGACACCTCCGGCTCGATGGGCGGCGCGGGCAAGTTCGCGGGCGCGCGCCAGGCCACCCTGGCCGCCCTGGACGTCATGCCCGACGGCACCCGGTTCGCGATCGTGGAGGGCACCGACAAGGCGCAGGTGGTGTTCCCGCACAGCGGCGCGTCCGCGGTGGCGAGCCGGCAGGAGCGCGCCAATGCCCGTCGCGCCCTGGACAAGCTGTCCCCGCACGGCGGCACCGCCATCGGCACCTGGCTGGGCCTGTCGCGGCTGATCGCCAAGCAGCACCCGGGCGCGATGGTGCACGCGATCCTGCTCACCGACGGCCGCAACGAGCACGAGACGCCGGAGCGGCTGGCCGAGGAGATCCAGTTGTCGACGGGTGTCTTCACCTGCGACTGCCGCGGCGTCGGCGCGGACTGGGAGCCGAACGAGCTGCGCGCCATCGCCTCCGCGCTGCACGGCACCGTTGACATCGTGAAGACCGCGGACCAGCTGGCCCAGGATTTCGCGGCCATGATGGAGACCTCCATGGAGAAGGCGATTCCGGAGCTCACGCTGCGGGTGTGGACGCCGGTGGGCGCGCGGATCGCGTTCATCAAACAGGTCGCGCCGTTCATCGAGGACCTCACCGCGCGCCGGGTCGAGGCGGGTCCGCAGATCGGCGAGTACGGGCTGGGTTCGTGGGGCGCGGAGGATCGCGACTACCACGTGCAGCTCGACGTCGAGCCCGCGGCGGCCGGTCGGGAGAAACTGACCGCACGGGTGAGCGTGCTGGCCGACGGCGAGATCCTCGGGCAGGGTCTGGTGAAAGCGGCCTGGACCACCGACACCGACAAGTCGGCGATCATCAGCCGCCGCGTCGCCCACTACACCGGCCAGGCCGAACTGGCCCAGACCGTGCAGGAGGGCCTGGCCGCGCGCAAGCAGGGCGACTTCGCCACGGCCACCGCCAAACTCCAGCGCGCCTACCACCTGGCCACCGAGTCCGGCAATGAGAACACCGCCAAGCTGCTGCTCAGCGTGGTCGACGTGGTCGACGAGCGCACCGGCACCATCCGGCTACGCAACAAGGTCGATCCCGCCGACGAGATGGCCCTCGACGTGCGCTCCACGAAGACGGCCCGCGTCCGCAAGGAGCCGTGATGGCGTTCTGCACCGACGGGCACGAGACCACCGCCAGCGATTACTGCGACACCTGTGGTGCGCCGGTCGGGGACGGGTCGGCCACCGCCGCAACGCCTCCGGCGCTGTGCCCGTCCTGCGGGGTGCCTGCCGAGGGGCGGTTCTGTGAGAACTGCGGGCACGATTCGGCGCTGCCGCCGCCACCGCCCGCGCCGACCACGACGGGCGGGCACGAGCGGTCGGCGGGGACTGTCGCGGAGCCCGAGGGGTCGACCGCTCAGACCGAGGGCGAGACCCGGCAGAGCCCGAACGGGGGCCCGGTCTGGGTGGCGACGGTGACCGCCGATCCGGGGCACTACGCGCGCATGCGGGCCCAGAAGGGTCCGGACCTGGACCGGGTCGACTTTCCCGACTACTACCCCGATCGCCGAATCCCGTTGCGGGGGCCCAATATCCTGATCGGGAAGCGCAGTGTCTCGCAGGGTGTGCACCCGGATATCGATCTGTCGGTCGCGCCCGCCGATATCGCGGTGTCGCGGTCGCACGCGATCCTCCATATCAGTGGCAGCACCTTGACCGTCACCGATCTCGGGTCCACCAACGGCACCTGCATCAACGAGAGCCCGACCCCGATCGCGCCCAAGACCGCCATTCCCCTGCGGGACGGCGATCGCATCCACGTGGGCGGCTGGACGACCATCACCCTGAGCACGGAACAGGACTGACCCCACCAATTCGGGCAATTCGGCAAACTTGGACCGTCGTCCAGGTTAGGCTCCCCGCTCTATGAGCCTGACGCGCCGAGACTTCGCCCGCACCACCCTGGCCGCCGTCGCCGGCACGGTCGCCACCGGCCTGACCGGCGCGGCGGCCCAGGCGATTCCGCACGCCCGGACCGTGGCGGCGGCCCCGCAGGCGTGGATGTCGGCACTGGCCGACACCACGCCGCTGCTGCGCCTGACCATTCCCGGCACCCACGACTCCTGCGCCACCGATCCGGCCAACGGCACCGAATGGTCCCACACCCAAAACTGGTCGCTGCCCGACCAGTTCGCGCACGGCATCCGTTTTCTCGACATGCGCTGCAACGGTCTGCAGGACCACACCTCCGACTCCTTCGGCGTCTACCACAGCGGCTTCTACCAGGGCATCACCTTCGACACCGTGCTCGATCAGTGCCGGACCTTCCTGGCCCGCAATCCGAGCGAGGTCCTGATCATGCGGGTCAAGAAGGAGGACGGCACCAATAACGACGTGGGCTCGAACTTCGAGCGCATCTTCAACGGCTACCTGGACGCCAAGGGCTACCGCTCGCTGTTCTGGCTGGAGAACCGCTTCCCCGCACTGGGCGAGGCGCGCGGACGGATCGTGCTCATCGCGCAGTTCGCGAACTCCCTGGGCTGTCTGCAGTGGCCCGGCGGCGACAACGGCGTGTTCAGCACCGATCGGATCTACCTACAGGACCGGTACAAGAACAAGGGCCTGGCCGGACTGGATTCGGGCTCCTCGAACTTCGGCTCGTCGGGCGGCGACAAATTCGATTACGTCCGCGACTGTTTCGACAAGGCCGCCGCCGATCCCGCCAACACCGTCGAGTACATCAACTTCACCAGTTTCGCCGACAACGCCTGGCCCAAGGACAATGCCGCTGCCATCATGCCGAAGGTCGACGCTTACCTCACCGCGCACCGCGGCCAGGCCGCGCACTACGGCATCGTGCCGATGGACTTCCCCGACCGCTACCCGTCGGTTGTCACCCAGTTGATCGAAAAGAACTTCGCCTGACGCGATCTCGCCGGCGGTCACCACCGCGGCCACCGTGGTGGCCGTGGTGGCCGTGGTGGCGGATCTCTGATCCCGCAATCGATCTCAGCGCCGTAGCAGCGTCCAGAACATCCAGATCCCCGCACCCAGCGCGAAGGCGACGACCAGCGCCATGCCGACCAGCGGGGCGAAGGTGGCGAGGTCGGCCGGACCGCCCACGCTCGCCTGGATCAGGAATCCGGCGGCCACGGGCCCGATGAGCAGCAGCCCGATGAAGGTCAGCAGCAGGGCGGCGATAGCCAGGGTTGGCAACTTACCAGCATTCTTCATCTGTCCTCGAATCCATGTCTCGTGAGATGCATTCGAACAAGATCAACCTAACAGTTTCTGCATGTCAGAGTGGTCACCGAAACGCAAAGGTCACCTCGACCGACGTCCGGCGACAGCCGGTGCGACCCCTAGTGACACCCGAGTCCGACATTTCGATAATTTTCAGCAAATCAACCTCGCATTATCAGCGCTGCACACGCAGCGTGCGATGGAGAATAGTGCGCAATTCCCGCGCTTGGTCGGCACCCCCGGCACCGGTCAATTCCTCGGGCAGCCGGTGCAATTGCCGCAGGGTCCGGCTGGCGTGCGTCTCGGAGGCGATCGCGAGCGCGTGCCGGGCCGCCTCCAGCGCCTGATCGGCCTGACCGGTCCATGCCTGCGCCACCGCCAGCAGCGCCAGACCTCGCCCCAGATCGCGGCGATCCTCGATCTGCCACAGCGGCAGCGCTTTCAGCAGGGTCTCCACCGCCGCTTCCGGCTTGCCCAGGTGCACCCAGCTGTTCGCGGTTTCCATGCGAATGAATTCCGGTGTGCAATAGCCGGTCAGATCACGTCCCCCGCGGCGGTATCGGCGGTGGCTTCCCAGGCCTGCCCGATGGCCCGATCGGATTCGTTTCCCTCCCTTCGCAGCGCGTGCCCGTGCGCCAATTGCAGCAGCGCCAGCGTGCGCACCCGGGGCAGCTCGGCGGAATTGCGCAGCGCCGCCCGCGCCAATTCGATCGCGATCGCGGGATTGCCGGATTCGACGGCGATATTGCTCTGTCGCACCAGGGTGTAGGACCGCAATCGCTCGTCGCCGCATTCACCGGCCAGTGTGGCGGCCCGCCCGGTCCATTCGCTCGCCATCGCGAGATCGCCCGCGTCCTGGTACAGCCAACCGAGTGGCCTCGGTCCGCCATTGGGACGTTCCAGCCGCGGCAGCCGCTCGCGGCCCCGCTCACAGGGTCCGCACTGCTCGCCGGTGTTGTCGCGTGCCAGGCGGCCACCGCAGCGGATACACGACTTCGCACCTGAACTCACCCGCATCCCACCTACCTGCCGAATCCCGACGATCGAACGGATGGCGCGTACCCGAGCAACCATTCGATGCTATCGGACCATTCGCACACCCAGATCAATTGGCGCGGAATGGATTATCGGCTGTGAGTGCACAGGAATAGATCAGACGCGACCGGCGGCGGCTGTTCGCCGCACTGACAGCGGTCGCAGCCCAGCAGGTCGCCGGTCAGGCATTCACTGTGCACCCGCACCAAGGGAATTCCCGCCGCCCCGGCCGGGGGCTCCACGACGAAGGCCACGTGCTCGCCAGGATCCTCGAGGTGGTCGAACGTGACAACCTCTGCCGCACAATCGACTCCGCGGCGCAGTGCCACGGGCACCCTGGCCCGTACGGTCGCGATCGGGGTCGTCGCCCTGTCGAGCTTCAGCAAATCAGCACTCCCACGGTTGCTCGTGCCCGTCATTCTGATGCTGCACAAGACTGGAGTCACGCTATTACTCCGCAACCCTTCAGCAGCTTCACAGCAATCTAATGGTCATCGCCATTGACAACGGGTGACACGCCAGCGTCGACGCGTGACATGCGATCGGCGACAGGCCGTTACGCCGAGAAGCTATCCAGCGGCACACTCACCGGCGGATTCGCCGCCGGGCGCACGGACAGCACGTGGTCACGGTATTCGCGAGGAGTCAGACCGGTCTCGGCACGGAACACGCGATAGAAGTTTCGGTCACCGGTGAAGCCGCAGGCGACGGCGATGGCCGCGATCGTGCGGTCGGGGGCCGCGACCAGCAGTTCGCGAGCGCGCTCGGCGCGCATGCGGCGCAGCAGCATCATGGGGCCGCCGTCGATATCGGCGAAGAGCCGGAACAACTTGCGCCGCGAGAGTCCGCAGGCGACGGCGATCCGGTCGGGCGTCAGCTCCGGGTTGCCCAGGTGCGCCTTCAGGAAGGCGATCACCTGCTGGCGTAGGAGGGCGTTCGCGGCCGATTCGTCCGGCGGCCGGCCGCCGCCGAGGGCCAGTCCGGCCGCGAGCAGCCCGATGCCGGAGTTCAACATGACCGTATTGCCCAGGGCCTCGGGCGACAGGTGCACCAGCCGCCGGAAGAAGTCGATCACCAAGGCTTCGTGCCCGATCGGCTGCAACCGTCCGGCCGACGGGAATTCGTCGTCACGCAAGCCCGCGGCGCGCAGCAGCAGGTCGCGCCGGACCCGGATCATGATGCCCTCGTACCCGGTGGTGATCGCCTCCTGCGGCCGCTCGCCGTCGACCAGGACCATGGTGCCCACCGGGGAACGCAGATAGGTTCCGCCGCAACGGACGTCACAGACGCCGGCGGTGGTCAGGCAGGCCAGCACGTACGGCTCGTCGGAGGCGGCGATGTGGCGCTGGGTGCGGCGCGCGATCGTGTCCGAATTCGCCACTCGGGCGATCGATATCGGCTCCGAGCGCACGCAGGGATCGAGTACGCCGTGGAACGGTTCGTCCGAGAGCGGTTCCATCGAGCATTTCACCATCGATTCGCTCAGGATGGACGCCCAGAGATCGAACGCTTCCTGCGCGGAGGCCCCGGCGGTCGAGATGCGCTGGCCACCCACCGTCACGTCGTAGGCATTCATGGGGCAATCCTGCCAGCAACCCTCGCGCCGCCGGGCCGACCCAGCAAACGAACCGAATGGTCTTGTGCGGCTAGCGAAGTAGATTGACCAGTTGCCGGTAAGCCGCGCGTGTCGGCGGGGCCAGCCGCCTCCAGCTGACCGGACCGCCCGAGCCCAGGTGCGTGTCGTAGGGAATCTCGGCGACCGCGCGGACCACGTCGCCCAGATACTTGCGCACGTGCTCGGTGACCAGCGGCCCGTCCTTGGGGTGCTGGCGGGTGACCACGATGACCGCGTCGGCCAGGTGGTACTGGCTGTAGTTGTCATCGAGCCAGATCAGCGCCGGTTTGAGCCGGTTCACCGCATCGGGGCGGGCGGCCAGGGTGATCACCAGCGAGATGCGCGAATCGCTCAGCAACGGCGCGACCACGCGGCTGGTGACCGGCGCGCCACCGTCGTACACGGGCAGGCACCCCGCCTCGACCAGGTCGCGGTGGACCGAGGAGTAGGTCTCACGACGGGGCAGCGCTTCGGGTCCGCGCGGCAGAACGCCTACGCCCGAGCTGTTTTCGCCGCAGCTGTCGATGACCGTTGACGGCAGGCTGCGGTGCGCCATGTTCAGCCAGGACTGGACCGTGCCGGCGGCGTCGATGGTGTCGCACCCGCGCGCGGCGAGGTCACCGCCGGTGGTGGTGGCGTCCACGACCACCGGCGAGTGCTCGCCGTAGTCGTAGGCGGCCGCGCCCGCGATGCCGAGCGCGGTGGTGGTCGCGCCGGAGCCGCCGGAGCTGCCCAGCACGAGCACGGGCGGCAGGTCGGCCCACAGCAGGTAGCCGTTGCTCGGATGCATGCGCACCATGTCGGTGGGTCCTCCGGGCGGGGCCGGACGCAACAGCAGGGACAGGTCGGTGGGTGTGGAGGACAGGGCCGCGGGATGATCCGGGAAGTTTTCGGACATCGCTAGATTCCTTTGGTGCGAGCGGCAGTCGATACTGCGGAATCCGTGTGGTCACCACGTCGCGCGCAGCCGGCCCCTGCGTCTCGCCATCAACGCCCCCACCGCGTCGACGAGCTGCCCCTGCGCTTCGACATCTTTCGAAGCCTGAAGTTGATTTCCCCCCGATACCCCCTACCGCCCTGAAGTCGATCAAGAGTGCAAAAAGGTTGCTGTGCAGCCCCTTTCGATGTCGCCAGATATTACATGATCTTGTCAACAATGCATCCGGATCGATAGCCCTGCAGAATCGCTGGCACTGAATGTCAGAGGTCCGGCCGCGAACGGCCGGACCTCCGGGGTGGATGCGTGTTATCAGCCGATGTCGGCGGTGAGCGGCAGCGCGGTCACCGAGGTGCCGACGTACAGGGTGAAGGAACCGGGTTCGACGGCCCAGCCGTCGGCGGTCCAGTGCTCGAACGCGCGCCTCGGCAATTCGATGGTGGCACTGACGGATTCACCGGCGCCCGCCTCGATCACCGCGAATCCGGCGAGCCAGCGCACCGGGCGATCGACGGCGCTGCCCGCGCGCGACAGGTACGCCTGCACGACCTGACGACCGGCGCGCGCCCCGGTGTTGCGGACGGTGACGGTGGCGGTGCGGCCGGACACCGTCAGCTCGTCGAGCTCCCAGGTGGTGTAGCCGAGTCCGTGGCCGAACGGATAGGCCGGGGCCACACCGGATTTCAGCCAGGCCCGATAGCCGATGTGAATGCCCTCGGAGTACGGCAGCGCGTTGTCGGGCCCGGGCTTGGTGTCCAGCACCGGGACATCGGCCATCGTCACGGGCCACGTGGTCGGCAGACGGCCGCCGGGTTCGGCGACACCGGTCAGCACGTCGGCCAGCGCCGCACCGAATTCCTGGCCGGGGAACCAGGTGAGCAGGACCGCGGCGACATCGTCGCGCCACGGCATCTCCACGGGGGAACCGGAATTCACCACCACGACGGTGCGCGGGTTGGCCGCGGCGACGGCGGCGACCAGGTCGTCCTGACGGCCGGGCAGGCGCAGCGTGGTGCGGTCGAAGCCCTCGGATTCGATCTGCTCGGTGGTGCCGACCACGACCACGGCCACGTCGCTGGTGCGGGCCAGATCGAGGGCGGCGGCGAACTCGTCGTCGTCGGAGCGGCGCGGACGGCCGACCGCGCAGGTGATGCCCATGGCGGGGAAACCGCCGCCGGGCGCCATGCGCACCAGGATCTCGACCTCTTGCCCCTCGGCGAGGGTGCGGGTCACGAAGCGCTGCGGCGGATTCAGCAGCATCTCCACCGGATCGGCGCCGTCGGGCAGCACGGTCTCCTCGAGCGCCTGCTCGCCGTCCAGCGCCAGGGTCAGCGCGCCCACGCCCGCGAAACCGATGCGCCACTCCCCCGCGACGTCGGCGCGTAGCCGCCCGCGCAGCTCGATGACCGTGGCCCGCACCGCATTCGGGTTCCCGAACAGCATGAGGTTGCCTGCGGCGCGGTGTTCGGTGTCGAGCACGGTGTCCTCGCCGAGGTACCGCAGCGACAGCCCGGGCTCGCCCGTCTCGGGATCGGTGACCAGGTCCAACGGGATCGGAATCATGTTCTCGCTCAGGTGGACGCCGGGGGTGTACACCACCGGCAGCACCTCGGAGAGCCCCTGCAGCGGCGAGGTGGTGTGCGCCGGGATCACGGTCGCGCTGCCGCCGCCCATGAACCGCGGTTCGGCGGCGGCGGAGCCGAGCAGCGCCACCCGGGCGGGCGCGCGCAGCGGCAGGGTGCCGTCATTGCTCGCCAGCACCATGGCCAGCGCGGCGGCCTCGCGCACCAGCTGCCGGGACTGCTCGTCGGTGAATGCCGGGACGGGCGTGGGGGTTCCGTTCAGCGCGCCGACCCGTTCGGCGAAGCGCAGGATGCGCCGCACCTTGTCGTCGATCGCGGATTCGGGGACCCGGCCGTCGCGCACGGCCTGTTCCAGCGGCGCGCCCCACAGCTCCCACGGGCCGGGCATGGCCAGATCGTTGCCCTTGGCCGCGCCGAGGGTCGAGCGGACGGCGGTCCAGTCCGAGACCACCACGCCGTCGAAACCCCACTCGCCCTTCAAGGGTTCGTCGAGCAGGTCGTTCTCGGTCATGGTGGTGCCGTTGACGGAGTTGTAGGCCGCCATCACCATCCACGCGCCCGCCTCCACGGACCGCTCGAACGGGTACAGGTACAGCTCGCGCAGGGTGCGCTCGTCGGCGATGACGTCGGCGGTGAAGCGCTCGGTCTCGGAGTCGTTGGCGACGTAGTGCTTGGGGCACGCGCTCACCCCGTGCGCCTGCACCGCGCGCACGTAGGCGTCGGCCATCTCGGCGGTCAGCATCGGATCCTCGGAGAAGCATTCGAAATGCCGTCCGCCGAGCGGGGATCGGTGCAGGTTGATGGTCGGGCCGAGCACCGCGTACACGTCCTTGCGGCGTGCCTCGGCGGCGATGAGCGCGCCGATGTCGGTGAGCAGGTCGCGGTCCCAGGTGGCGGCCAGGGCGGTGCCGGAGGGCAGGCTCACCGACGGGTCGCGCTCGTCCCATTGCTCGCCGCGCACGCCGGACGGGCCGTCGGAGACCGGCATGTCGGCCAGGCCGATGCTCTCGTCACCGGCGAAGCGGAAGAAGTTCGCGCCCGAGACGAGCCGGATCTTGGCGGGCAGATCCAGTTTCGCGAGCAGGTCGTCGACGGCGTCGGTCATGCTCGTTCCTTCCAGAAGGTCACCAGGTCCGCGCAGACCCGGTCTGGGACGTCCTCGTTGGGCACGTGGCCGGAGCCGGGGTAGACGGCGGTCCGCGCGCCCAGTTGGGCGGCGAAGCGCTCGTGCACCTCGGGGGCCCACAGGTCATCGGTGTCGCCGTAGGCCACCAGCAGCGGCACGCCCGAATCCCGCAGCACCGCGGGATCTTTCACCGGCGGCTCGGCCATGCAGGTGAGGATGCCGACGATATTGGCCTGCTTCGTGCGCAGGATCCGCTCGCGCAGGAACTCCTGGCGCTGCGGCGAGGGCTGCTGGTCGGCCTGCGCCATGACCGCGCTCATCTGCTGCCAGATCACCTCCTGCCCGCCGGCTTCCACCAGCTGCGCGATCAGCAGCGGCGGCGGGAAGTTGATGTCCTCCACCGAGGATGGGCCCGAGGCGAGCAGGGTGAAGGTGCGGAACCGTTCGGGGCGCTCGATCACCGCGACGCGGGAGACGTAGCCGCCGAAGGAGTGCCCGACCAGATGGATGGGCTCGTCCGGCGAGATCTGGTCGACCACGCCCTGGAGGTCGCCGACGAAATCGGCCAGGGCGTAGCCCGAGACCTCGTCGGGGCCCTCGGACTCCCACTGCCCGCGCTGGTCATAGGCGACGGCCCGATAGCCGGCGTCCGCCAGCAACGGCAGCATCTCCTCGAAGTCCTCCTTCGAGCCGGTGAAGCCCGGCACCAGCAGCGCGGTGCCGCGGTATTCGGTCCCGGCGGGCGGCGCGGCTTCCCAGGCGGCCAGTTTTCCAGCGGCTCCCCGCAGTGTGAACGGCGTGATCAGGGCCTGACTCATCCGGCGATCCCTTCCCTCGTACTGCCTTGTACGGCTGGCCCCGAGTGTGCCAGCGGATACCGCGTTTACCGAGTGACCATTAGGTAACGTTATGCTTTTGTGACCATAGTCAGGTTTTGCCTGATCAACACGCTTGACTAGTGTCCCACCACATGACGCCCCACCCCCGACGCCGCGGCCGGGGCGACGACCGCCGCGAGCAGATCATCGACGTGGCCCTGAAGGCCTTCGCCGACAACGGCTATCGCAGCACCTCCATCGCCGAGATCGCCGAACGCTGCGGCCTGTCCCAGCCCGGGGTCCTGCACTACTTCCCCAACAAGGCGGCGCTGCTGTCCGCGGTCCTCGATTACCGCGACCGCCTCGACTACGACCGGCTGGGCTTCGATCAGCAGCTGCGCGGCAAGGACGCCCTCGTGCGCCTCGCGCAGCTGGTGGATCACAACACGCACGTGCCGGGCCTGGTTCGGCTGTTCACGGTTCTCACCAGCGAGGCCGTCACCGTCGATCATCCCGCGCACGGGTGGGCCCAGAACCGCTACCGGCGACTCCAGGACTATCTGGGCGCGGCGCTGGAGGCAGGGCAGGCCGACGGCAGCGTGCGCGCCGACATCGACCCCGCGGCGGTCGCCCGGCAGGTCTTCGCCATGATGGACGGCCTGCAACTGCAATGGCTGGTCGACCCGGACCGGGTCGACATGGCCACGCTCTTCCGCGCCTACATCGACGAGCTCATCGCCTGGATCTCATAGGGGCGCAGACAAATCCGACATAGGTGCCGGAAGCGGCGAATCAGGCTAGGCCGAGTCCGCCGCGTACTGGTACTTGCCGCGGTCCAACTTGCGGACATTGCTGTTGTCACGCTGCGCCATTCGGCCCAGCGCCACCGCGACGTGATGCCGGGCGCTGATCGGCAGCTCCACGCCGCGACCCTGCAATGCCGCGATCACCTCGGCGGGGGTCCAGGTCTGCTCGGGATGCTCGGCAAGGAAATCGGCGACCACCCGCGGCAGCGAGCGGTTCTGTTCCGGCGCGGGCGCGCCCGGTTCGGACGGCGGAGCGTCCTGGTACTGCTCGTCGCGGGCCGTGTCCAGCCAGTTGGCGACGGTCAGCAGTTTCGAGCAGGCCGCACGCAACTCCGCACCCGGCGAACGGATGTCGCCGAGGTTGTACATCGCCTGGTAATAGCGACCGATGTTGGTGAGCATCTCGATGACCTGCTGCTCGGTGTCGGCGACGATGGCTTCGCTGCTGCGACCCGATTGCGCGGCCGCCGCCACTGCTCCCACGTCCACGTCCGGCGTTCCCCTTTGCTGTTGACCGGTTGCTTCCAGTACCCGGTGGATGCAAGACAGCCCAGACAGTAGCCGGGGCCGCCCACCGAATTGTGAAAGACTACAAGGTCATTGCCACGTCCGGCGACCCAACGGCAGGACCATGATCGAAAAGCCCGACTCGCGCGAGCACGACACGCCGAACGTTTCGGAGCGGACGCCTATCGCGATATCACCTCCGTGGGAGGCACGCTCGAACCCGGTGAGAACTTCGCCGGCTACCAGATCTTGCGAAAGCTGGGGGCCGGCGGAATGGGCGCGGTCTATCAAGCCCGAGACCGCGACCTGCCACGATTCGTGGCCCTGAAACTGCTGACCCTGCCCGGCGGCGAACGCGAACACCGGGCCCGGTTCCAGCGCGAGGCCGATACGGTTGCGCGCCTGCAGCATCCGAACATCGTCACCGTCTACGCGCGCGGCGAGGAAGACAACCGGCTGTGGATCTCCATGACCTTCGTCGACGGCAGCGACGTGGCGCGGGCACTGCGCGAGGGACCCATGCATCCGGCGCGGGCCGTGCGCATCATCGCCGAGACCGCGGCGGCCCTCGACCACGCCCACGACACCGGCATCCTGCACCGCGACGTGAAACCGGCCAATATCCTGCTCGCGGACGGGCGTCCGGAACGGGCCGTGCTCACCGACTTCGGCATCGCCAAATCCCTCGACGAGAGCCGACAGCTCACCCAGAACGGGGAGATCCTGGCCAGCTTCCAGTACGCGGCCCCGGAACGGCTCACCCGGCCCGGGGAAGCCGATCGGCGCGCCGACGTGTACTCGCTGGGGTGCACGCTGTTCCACATGCTGACCGGAGAGGCGCCCTACCCCGGGCAGAACGTCGGGCAGATCATCTACGGGCACGCCTACGAGCCGGTGCCGATGCCCTCGGACCGGAACCCCACGCTGCCACGGGGTTTCGACGAGCTCATCGCCCGCGCCATGGCCAAGGACCCGGAACGGCGCTTCGACACCTGCACGCATCTCGCCTGGGCGGCCTCGCGAATCCTGCGCCGGCCGGGGACGCAGCGGACCGCCCCGGCGGGGACGGTGCACGTCAGCGGGCCCAGATCCGGTGCGAGACAACCCGAGCGCAATGCCGCCACCATGCCTCCGGCGCCGCTGCCGATTCCGATCCGGCCCGGCAACGGTCCCGCCACCACGCGGCCGGAGCCGGAACCCACTCGGCTGAACGGCGGTCCGGGACCCGCTCGAGTGAACAGCGGACCGGCTCCGGCTCGCCTCAACAGTGGGCCCGCGCCCACTCGGCTGAACACCGGGCCCGCACCTGGCCGGGTGAACACCGGGCCCGACCAGGCGCGCTCGAGTACGGGACCCGCACCGACCCGGCTGATGACCGGACCCGCACCCATGCGCGAGACCACCGGGCCCGCACCCGGTTCGAGCAGCACCGGGCCCGCGCCGACCCGCTTCGTGACCGGGCCCATGCCGTCCGATGTGAGCGGGCGTCATGATGTTCCCGGTATCGGCACTCGCACCGGGTCCGGCCCGGGTCCCGGGACAGGCACGGGCGCAAGCGTTCCCGGCAAGCGCCGCGGCCCCGGCCGGATCCTGCTGGCCGTGGCCCTGGTGGTCACCATCGCGGTCCTCGGGTACCTGCTGGTGCGCGCGGGCGACGGTCGTCCCGGACCGAGCAACGCGGCGGCCTCGAACACGCCCACCATCACGGCGACGACCACCGGGGCGGTCACGACCGAACCGTCCACCACCACAGAGGTTCCGCAGGTCACGACCGCGCCCTACACGCAGCCGACCACGGCGGCCCCGTACACGCCGCCTCCGGTCACATCCCAGCAGCCGAAAACCGTTCCGGTGCCGGATGTCGTCGGGTCCGCGATCGCGCAGGCCAAGGCGCGCTTGGAGAAGGACGGGTTCGTCGTCGAACAGGTTCAGCGCGAGGACAAGAGCGCGAAAGGCACTGTCCTGGAAACCTCCCCGGCCGCCGGGACCGCGAAGCCGGTCGGCTCGACCGTCAAGGTGACCGTGTCCTCCGGGCCCTCGACCACCACGACCATCACCGTGCCCACTCTGATCGGTCTCTCCCCCGCCGCCGTCACCTCCGCGCTCCAGGCTCTCGGCTGGCACGGCAGCGTCGCGAAATCCACCGGGACGACCAACGATTCCACCAAGGACGGCAAGGTGATCGCGCAGAACCCGGCAGCCGGAGCCTCGGCGACCCCGGACCAGGCGATCACCATCACCGTCGGCGCCTACACCCTCACCTCCACCAGTCCGGTCAGCTCGACGACCCCGGCCGCCGGCTGAACCTCTGGCCGGTGCTCGCCCTGTCCATCATTCGCCGCTCACGTCGGTGACCGATCCGCGTACGGGCGGCTACCAGATGTTCCAGCTGGTTCGCGCGCGCATCGACTCGATCTCCTTGGCGATCGTCTCGAGCCGGGGTACCAGTCCCTGGAAATACCGCCGCGCATCACAACTCTCACCGCACCCCTGATGCACGGTCAAACCCCGCTGCGCCGCTTGCAAATTCATGACGGGATAGTCGGGCGCGTCGTGCGAAATCACCCTCACGACCGCACCCCCATCCCCCGCGCAGCCGCATTGATCACGGCAATTGCCTGACGTTTCCTGGCGCACACTGACATCGAGCACCCCTCGTGTACCCGCAACACGTCCCGCGCGTACGCGCTCGTCATGATGGTCACCGCTTCATGGCCCTCGATCGGTATGCGGAACATGCTCGACTCCGATTGTCGGCGTGGATGTTTGAGTTCCCCGTCGTTGGGGTGCGTCAAGTAGACCACTTATCGAATCGCGGGTGGAAAGTTTCCGACGCGGCGGTGGTCCGTAATTCTCTCCATTCCAAAACAGCGCACCATCGATAGTGAGGCTTCGGGAATGACCCGTTCGACCGTCAGATCACGTGCCCCACATCGGTTTTCACCAGTCGATCCAGGGCGCGCTCGGCGAGGGCGGCGATCGTCATCGACGGATTACAGGCCGCGGTATTGCCGGGCATGAGGGCGCCGTCGAGGACATAGAGGCCGGACTGGCCGAGGACCCGGCCGTCCAGGTCGCAGACCGCGCCCATACTCGCGCCGCCGAGAGGGTGCCACGTGGAGGGGAACGCGAGGTTGGTGTCGAGCAGGGTGCTCGACGGGTCGGCGATGCGCTGGACGGCGGGGCCGATGTGGTTGTTCTGGATGGTGGCGTCGCCGTCGGCGGGCCAGTGCAGGGTCGCGGCGTCGGCGGCGGAGTCGTAGCGGAATTCGCCCCGGCCGGCGCTGACGCCGTAGCCGACCATCATGGTGCTGTGCGCGTCCACCGACAACGGCGGGATGGAGGCCTGGATGACGGTGTGCGCGCCGTCCGGGTCGTCCCAGTTCAGGCTGCCGTAGACGACGGGGCCGCCCTGCGCGAGGCCGAATTCCTCGGTGGGGGCGGTCCAGACGTAGATGCGGTCGGCATTGGTGCCCCAGCCGCGGCCGAGCTGGTCGGGCAGATCGGGGATCTGCCCCTTGGCGGCCGCGCGCACCAGCAGGCGGGTCGTATTGAGGCTGCCCGCCGACAACACCAGGGCATCGGTGGTGAGGATCTTGTTCTCCAGCACCGTGCCGGCGGTGTCGGTACGGTTCACGTGCACGGTCCAGCGGCCGTCGGGCGCGCGCTCGATATCGGTGACCTCGTGCAGGGTTCGCACGGTGACCCGGCCGGTGGCCTCGGCGGCGGCCACGTAGGTGACGTCGACGGTGTGCTTGCCGCCATTGTTGACGCCGAGTGAACCGGCCCCGTTGGTGTAGGAGGCTGCCATCTCGCCGCGCAGTTCGGCGAGCGCGTAATTCCAGTCGATGGGCATGGGGATCTTCGACACGGGCAGCCCCGCATCGCGGGCGTGCTCGGCGAAAACCCGGGCCGCCTTGTAGTTCGGCGTCTCGACGAGTTCGTCGGGTGCGACGGCCAAGCCCAGCATGCGTGCGACACGGGGGTAGTGGACGGTGTCGAGCTCCGCCCAGTCCAGCCCACCGGGGAAATGAGTACTGAACACCGCCTCGGTCGGCTGCAACGACATGCCCTGGTACACCAGCGATCCGCCGCCCAGTCCGGCCGCGCACAAGGCCGTCATGTTCTCGCCGGGCACCGCCTCCACCAAACCGGTGTACTTGTCGAAAGCGACCGGCCTGCCGAACAATTCGGGACTCGACCGATGCCACAGCATCCGCTTGTCCGGTGCGGTGGCATTGGGGAACGTGGTGGCGTTCGGACCGGTCGGCCACCGCATACCGCGCTCCAGCAGCAGCACCGGCACCCCGGCCTCGGCCAGGCGCAGCGCGGTCACCCCGCCGCCGAACCCCGAGCCGATGACGATGACCCGATGCTCCTCCCGGGTGAGCTCGACCCGGTTGATCCGGGCGGCGATGCCCGCGCGGGCGGCGGGTGCGCTCGCGAGCAGGGCGGCGGTGGCGGCGACTCCGGACAGCAGGGAGCGACGCGAGATTTCAGACATGGGACACCTAGGTGATCGGCGAGAAGGGAACGGCGGCGGGAATTCTCAGGCGAAGGCGCAACCCGAGAGCGGTGTGCCGTTGAGCCGGTCCATCAGATAGCCGATCGCATTGTTGGTGCCGAAACCGTCGATCAATTCCGGTCCGAAGTGATTGGGAATCGTCGCACCCGACAGGATGGGCGGCAATTCGTTGGTGCGGAAGCTGACCGTCGCACCCGCGGCGCACCAATCGCTCGCCAACTGCTTGGCCTGACCGTAGGGGACGGTGTCGTCATTGACGCCGCTGGTGATCAGCACCGGGGCGGCCGGGGTCAGCGATCCGATCCGCTGCTGCCGCAGAATGTCCTGGATCGACGGGATTTCGCGCATGTGGTCGACGAGCGGCCGCTGATCGACGGTGAAGGCGTTGGTGCGCAGGAACGGATGCAGCGCGATCACATCGCCGATGCACGCGTTCGACAGTTCATCGAGCAGACCCTGCCCGGCGGGCGTCACCCGAGAATTGAATTCGGGTCGTAGGTCCGGGTACCGGTCCAGGAAGCCGTTGAGCGCGAACCCGACCGCGCCACCGATCAGACTGCCCTCGATCCGGTCCAGGATCGCCGACAGATCCGCGGTCGGCGCGCCCGCCCAGGCGCCCTTCAGGTTCAGTTCCGGCGCGTAGCTCGGCTGCATCTCGGCGGCGGCCGCGCTCGCTCCGCCGCCCTGCGAGTACCCCCAGAACGCGAGCGGCGTGTCCGCCCCGGTGCCCGCGAGCCGGTTCGCGGCGCGGGCGGCATCGAGCACGGCGTGCGCCTCCTCGATCCGGTTCGCGTAGGTGTGGATGCCGGGCGTGCCCATCCCGATGTAGTCGGTGACGAAGACCCGCGCGCCGAGCGCGTTCCAGGCGAACGCGGCCAGCACCTCCTGGTTCGCCGAGAAGGTCGGCGGGGTCAGGCTCGCGTACATGCCGGTCGGGAAGGCCAGCGACAGCGCGCACTGGTCACCCTGTCCGACCGTGCCCGGCGCGATCAGCACCGTCGGGCGCGGGCCCTGCCCCTGCCACGGGCGGCTGGAATCGATGAACGTGCCGGTCACGGCGACGGGCGTGTCGTTCTGGGTGCGGGAGGTGTACATGACCCGCTGCGCCGCCAGCGGCCAGGTCCCGTCGGCGGCGGGCAGCGCGGGCAGCACCGACATGCCCTCGGTCTTGATCACCGCGCCGGGAGCCGAATCGAATTGCTGTGGCGGGTAATAGAAGTCGCTCACTGGTTCGGCCGCGGCGGGCGTCACCGCGGCGCAACCGGCCACGACCGAGAGGGCCGCGACGGCGACTTTGACGTAGCTGATCGGCCGCCGGGCAGCCGGGACGGGCGAGTACTGCTGACGAGGCATAGTGCTCTTTCTCCACGGAAGTCACACCCCGAGTAACCGGGTTACTCGAGTAACGGCGTTACTGTAGCGGCATGGCCAAGGAGACGGAAGAGGTAATACGGGCACGAATCCTCCTCGAGGTACGCACCCTCCTGGAGTCCGAAGGCCACGACGCCGTCCAGCTCCGCGAGGTGGCCCGTCGCGCCCGCGTCTCCCTCACCACCATCTACAAGTTCTTCCCCACCCGCGATGACCTGCTGGTTTCCGCCATCGAAGCCTGGATGGAAGACAACACCTACCTCCCGATGGAACCCCCACCCCCCGGCGAACCCCTCCGCGACGGCCTGCTCCGGGTGATGCGCCACGTCTTCGACCCGTGGGAACGCCACCCCACCATGCTCACCGCCTACCACCGCGCCCGCACCGGCCCCGCCCGCCACCGCCTCGACAATCACGGCCTCGACGCCGTCTTCCCCATCGCCGCCGCCGTCCTCGCCGGCGCCACCCCCCGCTACCTCGAGGACATCGCCGTCATCCTCGCCAACCTCACCTCATCCCTCCTCGCCCAATGCGCCGACGGCACCCTCCAGGTCCCCGAAGTCCTCCCCATCCTCGAACGAGCCATCCACCGCCTCACCACCAACAACGAACCCGAAGCTGCCGAAGCCCTCACCCGCCGCGAAGCCACCACCCCCTACCCCCTCTCCCCCGACGTAGCCGCCCCCTTCGTCCGCACCCCCACGGATTCCCCTGCGCCAGAACAACCCTGAGCCCACCCCACCCCTCCCCCCGCAACCCCCAGCAACCCCACCCACACGCCGATAACCAGCCGATTTGGATGTTCAGGGGGGTAGTGAGGTAATCTCGTCGAGCACGAGCGAGAGCAAATGCAACGGGCTGTGGCGCAGCTTGGTAGCGCACCTGACTGGGGGTCAGGTGGTCGCAGGTTCAAATCCTGTCAGCCCGACGTAAGAAGATCCCCTCCGACCTCGGTCGGAGGGGATCTTCCGTTATTCAATCACCCGCAGATTTGGGGCCACTCGGTTCCGCACGCGGATAATCCGGTCCCATGAGGGCCAGTAGCTCGGATATCTGGGACCCCCGTGCGCCAGGTAGCGTGCCAACAGCTCGCTGTCGCCTTGCAGAGCCCTGATGTTCGGATGCAGATATCGCTGGGCTATCCGAGGATCGGTGTGCCCGGCGATTCGTTGAAGCCGATGCAGCGGCACTCCGGCATCCGCGAACCAGGTCAGCCCGGTGTGCCTCAGATCGTGCCGCCGGAGAGGCTCGAACCCCAACCGCGCCACCACATCATCCCAATGTGTGGCATCGCGCAGCCGCGGCGTCGACGCCTCCACCCTGCGGCGGTGGCGGCGCGGCCAGCCATTGGAGGGACCGGGTTTCATCCAGATCTCCGAACGCGTCGCGAAGTACCCCGAGCACGATCTCGAGGTGTATCTAGCCGCCCGCCATATCGTTCCGTCCACGGAGTAGCCGATCTCACCGTGAGGCTCGCATCCGCTGGCCTGATCCGCATACCCACGCACGGCTGTCGAAATCGGAAGTGTTCGAAACCGAAGCCCAAGCCCAAGCCCAGAATTGGATCGACAGGCTCAAACGGCTCGCCGCACGCGATATCGACCCAGTGCTCGCGTGCACGAGCCTGCAGCAGTACGGGACCGACAACATGGACCTCGCACTGGCCGGAATCGAAGGAAAAACCAAGGATCCCTACCTGTCCGGCTGGCGCAAACGCGTCGTACCGACATTGGGACACCTGCCGCCACCGATCATCACCAGCGGCATGATCGACCGCGCTGTCGTGCAATGGATCGTTCGGGCACGGTTCCCGCTGCCCGCACCCGTCGGGGAGCGGGAACCGATCAGAGTCCTAGCGCGCCGGGAGCTACGCGCTACCGGTACCCGCGCAGTTGCCCGGCTTCGCGGGTACGCTCGTCGTACCGTCCGCGAGCGGCACCACGTTGACGACAATGGTCTTTCGGCTGCCCTCGTAGGTGGCGGTGAGAGTGTGCTCACCGACAACACTCGGGGTCCAGTCCACGGACGCGAGACTCGAGTACGACGGCTTGGCCGAACCGACACAGACCCCGTTGTCCTCGAACACCACACCGCCGGGAACGAAAGGCAACATCGCCACCGATCCCATGGCGCCGCCGGTAGCCGTCGCGCTCAAAGCGTAGGTTCCGCCGACGAAGAGGGTTCCGTTGCTGAACCCGATTCCCAGGTCGATCACCTCGGCCGCCGAGGCCGGCGCGGCACTCAAAGCCACAGCCGCACCCGATGCCACCAAACACTGTGCGCCCCAGCCAATTCTACGGCCCAGCATGCTTCCTCCACTCACGTAGCCACTCCATCCTTCACCCGGAAACCCCGGTCAACGAACACTATCGTTCGCAAGTGACTCGGTGATACCGCCGCTGCGCCCTGAGTTAAGGGGGCACGCACACCGAACCGACAACCGCAAGATCAAAGGTCGACGTGTTCGTCAACGTCACCTCTACCAGCGCGCAGACCCCGCAGGGCACCACGACCACCATCACCGAACCCGGCGTCTCATCGGCCGCGACACCACCGGAAACCCAGCCCACCAGGACTGCGGCGCAAGCAAAGACAACGCGGCACCCAACTCCGACCCGACCTACCCGTTTGCTGCGCAAACGGTACGCCCCCTCGATTCGCTCGACATCACATCAAGGCAGACACGAACCAGAGCCTCCGATTCGCACCGGAAAATGCATTCGGGAATCACCCCACGCCGCAGATTCGATTGCATCGATTCCGCCCCGGTTCTGTGGACCAATCCTGGACCAGCGCCCCCGATTTCAACGATCCTATGCGGACCGAGTGCGGACCACCCGATCAACCCACACCACCCGCAGCCAGCGGGTATGTGCGATGCGCACGCCAGAACAACGAGTATTGCGTGCACCGAATGTCCTTATCGGGTACCAACATTTGACTGGGACTCAAGTGGTCGCAGGTTCAAATCCTGTCAGCCCGACAGATTGCAGGTCAGATCCGGTTTTCGAGCCGGATCTGACCTGTTTTTCAGCCAAAAACTTCTGTTGAATCGCCAATTCTGAACCGATTCAAATCGCCCCGACCCGGGCATTCTCCACTCGAAACGCCTTGACCCACTGTCAAGTGGTGCCAGGAATGAAACACCAAGTGCCGCTTGAGCTTCCAAGAACCGGCCCATGGATGTGAACGAATTATGGACCGTTTGTGGACCAATCCCGGTCCGCGATTGGTCCACAAACGACGTTGCAACCTCGCGAGAACCGTCGACGTACACCCCCAGTGCGCTTGACGCAATGAATACGTCACCATATTGTTGGTTCATGTTGTTTCCCACGCCCGCGCTAAGCGCCGCCGATGCCCGTGTCTTGGCTGACGTGGACCGGATGCGCGAGCAGTTGCGCCACGAGGTGCAGGCCAAGCCTGGTAAATGGGCAGGCGGGCTCCGTAAGTTCCTCACTGCGGACTCCGTTGCCGCGTCGAACTCCATCGAAGGGTTCAAAGTCTCGACTGTTGACGTTGAAGACCTGATCGCGGGCGAACGGGACGTCGAGGTTTCGGAGGAGAACAAGGCCGAGACACTCGCTTACGAGCGGATGATGACCTACATCCAGACCCTGAACGATGTCGATGACTTCGCATACAGCAAGGGCTTCCTCAATGCGCTGCATTGGATGCTCCAAGGGCACCGACACGCTGAACGTCGCCCGGCGGGGCAATGGCGACCAGGTCCCGTATACGTCACCGACGCCCGCGACCCAAGCATCGCTGCCTACACCGCCCCTGATGCCGATCAGGTACCAGCATTGACAGGAGAACTGGTCGATTGGCTCAATACCGACGACGGCATACATCCACTCGTGCGTGCGGCGATGGCGCACCTGCACTTGGTATCGATCCACCCCTGGGCCGATGGCAACGGCCGCATGTCTCGATCATTGCAGACCCTGATGATCGCCAGGGAAGGCGTACTCGCACCGGAGTTCTCGTCCATCGAGGCCTGGCTCGGTCGCCCCGGCAACACCTGGGAGTACTACCAGGTGCTCGGCCGCCGCGGCAGCACCTACCGACCGGATCAGGATGTGTCCGAATGGATCCGGTTCAACCTGACCGCCTACCACCAACAAGCCCAAACCGTGCACGCCCGTTGGGTGCGATCCGAAACAGTGTGGGCAACCCTCGAGGAATACGTCGCGGGAATACGCCTGGACGAACGCGTCATCAGCGCGCTGCATGACGTCGCGATGTCCGGCCGAGTCCGGCGAACCCGCTACGAACAGTCCGAAGGCCTGAGCCTGCAACAAGCACAACGCGATCTACGCGACCTCGTCGCACTCCAAGTACTCGAACCTGTCGGCAAGACCCGCGCCCGCTTCTACACCGCTGGGCCGGCATACCCCGCACAAGCATTGAAAATCGCAAGCACCCCAACCTCTCTCGAAAACCCCTACTAGCGGGCCTCACCGTCGTCGACTCAATATTCCGCAAGGCGAACAGGTCCAACCTGTTGAAACGGCTGAGACAGCCAGAACGCACTGAATCCGAGCAAACCAGAGTACGTCGCCCGCCGCTCTCCCTCCGCAGATCCCGCATAGATAACCGGATCCGGCGACGGTTCCGCAGAAGGAACCGGTTCGGGAGAGGAAATCAGGGATGGCTGCGGGCTGGGCACACGATCGCACCCATCTCGTGGGCTTCCGCCGCCAGGCGGCTCCTGATCGAGCCAGCCATGGGCGACAGTGCCCTTGGCCAGTTCGCGTTCGAGCACGCTGGACTGATCATCCGCTCCAGATTCCACCGCGTAGGCGGAATCTGGAGCGCCGCTACACCGCCTCCAGCTCAATCAAATTCGCCGCTTGCGCCCCGGTGTTGGTGATCTCCTGCGGCCGTACCGAACGTCCTCCGCCACGCACGTGGGGGTACGCCGAACACGACCCAGCCCCAGGCGGTATCGGAGGTCCGCCCGCACACACAGGGCTGCTCCGTCGTCACACCTCGTTGTCCCCTCGAATCGACGACCTTAGGTCTGCATAGTGGCAGCTCCCCCCGCCGTCCGCCGTGAATAGTCGTCACGGTTGGGCATCTGGACTGTCGATTAGTCCGAACTCGGCAGCGATCGTTGGCCACCGTTGCAGGAAGGCTTCGAGCTCAGACGATGACCACAACGCGATGCGCGGCCGAGCCCCCTTGGCGTTGTGGTCATCGGCCCACCGAACGGCGTTGAGCGTGAAAGACCCCGACGTTGCCACGATGAGGTGCCTGACAGGCTCTCCCTCCCATAAGGGCAGCTGCGCGTGAACGAGGTCTGTAATGACTGAGGTGCCGACGCTTCGGCCGGGAGAGTGCTTGGCCTGCACGACAACTCGCTCCTGCCATTCACTATCCACGTTGTCGGAGTAGCACAGGTATGCCTCGATGTCGCGGCCTCCGTCCGGCGCATTGACGTTCATCGATCGAGTGATCCGTGTGTAGCACCCCGAGATGCTGAGGCGACGAACCAGCAGCTGCTCGAACTGATCCGGGTTGATCTGCTTCCAATTGATCGGCAGTTTGACGAGATCCTCGGCTTCCAAGAGAATCTGCAGCATTTGTGTCGCAGCGTTCCTGTCGAACTGCAGGGACTGCGTGCTCTTGGGCCCACCGAGCCGGTCCTTGGATCCAAATGAGGACAGGTGAATCAGCTTGTCCCCGTTGATATCCGTAATGATCTGGTACTCGCAGTCCACGCCCTTGTCCGGATCGTGCGCGGCGACTCTGAATACGCCTGGAGTGATCTTGCGAATGCGTGCCATCGGATTCCGTCCCGTCGGGTCGAGAGAAGCGCGTGTCGGACAGTATGGCCACAGCCACCGACAAGATCCCCATCCGGTTGCTGACGTCGGTCGCACCGCCCGCTCATGACCTCCGATGAAGCGGGCAACCTACACGATCGGCGATGCACTACCCCGCGCCCCTGGGCTTGACCAAGCCTGCTTGAAGTCGCCCGGTTTGTCATGGACCAATTGTGGACCAAAGCCCGCCGCCGCCAAGGGTTCCACAGTCCGATCGTGGGCCACCCGATCTGCTCGCACCACTTATAAGCAGCCGGTATGATCATTATGCGCGCGAGCCCAACGAGCGCTCCGTGCACCAAATGTCCTTATCGGGTACTGAGGTGCCTGATGTTCTTCGGACAGTGTCCCAATCTAGGATTGGGTGACTGAACGGAGTGGCTTGTGGCGCAGAGGAAATCGCGGAAGTTCAGCCCGGAGTTCCGGGAGTCGGCTGCTCGGGAGGTGCTGGACAAGGGGCGGTCGTTCGGCGATGTGGCGCGTGATTGCGGGGTGACCGAGCAGACGATCCGGAATTGGGTTCACGCCTTCCGGGTCGAGAGCGGTGAGACCGGGTCGGATTTGTCGACCGATGAGCGGTCGCGGTTGCGGGTGTTGGAGGAGGAGAACCGGAAACTGCGGGAGGAGAACGAGTTTCTGGGAAAATCAGTGGCCTTCTTCGCGAAGAAGTACCTGTAGCGGCGAAATATGCGTTCGTCGCTTCCGAAGAAGGCCATCACGCGATCGCTGACATGTGCCGGTGGGCCGGGGTGTCGCGGTCGGGCTATTACGCCTGGCGTCACCGGGCGCCCTCGGCCACCGACCGCCACCGGGAGAGGTTGAAGGTCGAGGTCCGGTCGTGTTTCACCCATTCCGACGGCACCTACGGGTATCGACGTGTCCACGCCGCGCTGGCCCGCCGGAAGGTATCGGCAGACCCGGATACGATCCGGAAAATCATGCGTGAACTGGGGTTGGTTGCCTGTCAGCCGCGCCCGTTCCGGCCCCCACCACCGTTTGCCGCCGACCAGCTCGGCCACCCGGATCTGGTTCGCCGTGATTTCACCGCCACCGCGCCGGCCCGCAAACTGGTCGGCGACATCACCTACATCCGCACCCGCCAGGGCTGGCTTTATCTGGCCACCGTCCTGGATTGCTATTCCAGGAAAGTAGTCGGCTACGCCATGGCCGACCACATGCAGACCGAACTCGTTGTCGAAGCCCTGAACATGGCGGCACGAAATCTCCCGATCCGAGCCGGGGACACCATCTTCCACAGCGACCGCGGCACCCAATACCTGTCCACCGAATTCCGTCGAGCCGTTCGGAAACTCGGCCTCCGACATTCCGTGGGACGCACCGGAACCTGTTTCGACAATGCCTGGGCCGAGTCGTTCAACGCCACCCTGAAAAACGAACGCGTCCACCGCACCCACTATCGGACCCGCGAACACGCCCGCCGTGACATCACCGCCTATATCGAGTTACGGTACAACCAGATTCGACTCCACTCCGCGATTGACTACCGCACGCCGAACGAAGTAGAGTCCGCCTGGTTCGCACGGAACAAAACAGCCTGAGAAATCAAACCCTCACTGTCCGAGAACATTCCAGCCCTTCAGTACCTACTTTTGACTGGGGGTCAGGTGGTCGCAGGTTCAAATCCTGTCAGCCCGACAGAACAGTAGAGCCGGTCTTCGGACCGGCTCTACTCGTATCTGAGTAGCCGTTGCCAGCCATCATTGCTACGGCGACCGAGAACGAGGAATCTCGATGAGCCTGCACCGCCAGCTCGTGGATGTAGCGGCCGGCATGGACGTACCCGAAGGATTTCGCGCGGACGCGCAAGGCGACGTGATCGTGGTATCCACCCCAACGACCCGAACACCGGAACATCATCCAGGAGATCGCATTTCGGGTCCGGCTCGCGGACGCGACCCCTCGCCACCACATCGGACGTGAAGATCGCGGGCACCGCACTCTGGAGTTTGTTCTTCCCCAACGAATTTCATCGAGTGCTCAGTCCCAACAGAATTGCCAATTGTGTCGGTTGATCAGCGTATCTGCGCAAGTACCGAGGGTGTCGTCAGCGACGTTGTCCGGGCACAACGCTTGATGTTCGATGACAAGGCGTAGGGCATGCGCGCCACTGGGGCCCCACACGCCTTCAACGAGACACTGTGCGGCGCGAACGATTACAACTCCAACCGGGCCACCGATTCAGAAGGTGAACGGGTCGCCGTAGGCGGTGGTCTGCGCGAGTCCCACGCGGGTGCTCACCGTGGTGGTGACGAACGGGACGGCCGACACCGGCGAGGCACATTGGGCGACATTGAGCGCGGCATTATTGAACGCGATGCGAAGCGGGAACGTCGTGGTGGCACCCAGGCGGACCGTCTCGGTTCTCGCGATAGTGACCTGGCCGGGTCCCAAGTTCGCGAATACGCCTTCGGCCACACCCAGATTCCCGATGACACCGGGCGCGATGACCCCAACGGGAGTACTCGCGCCCAGCTGTTGATAGGCGCCGATATCGGCGTCGAAGCCGCCGTCCACACTGATCCCGCAGCCGAGGATGAATCCCGCGACCGCCTCACCGGAGGTGATCGGGCCGCCGTCCACGGTGACCGAGTAATCACCGGATATCTGCGCGGCATGCGAGAACGTCATGAGGACGTTCGGTGTCCGGTCACCAGGCGGGCTCGCCTCGATGCTGTCGACCGACGCCGTCACATGGACTCCCCCACCGGAGGCATCCGTGCCGGGCGGCTGAGCGCGACCGAGTCCGGCGCCAGCCCACAAGCCCACTCCGGCCAGATTCGCCGCGACCGTAGCGACCACGGCGCCGGTGAACGAACGTCGCATGCCTGGAGCCTTCCGGTTCGCGGCGATGGGCAACTCGGCAACGCATTGGGCATGCCCACACGGAGGGTTACCGCTTGGCAAGCCTAGACGGCGCCACCGTCCAGGCGGTGATACAGCAAGGCGTGTCCACCACGCCGCGTCGACACCGACGGGCATCGACACCGAAGCCGCCTCCCTTGTTGATTCACCGAGACGGAGAACCGCCCGGTGGCGGTGCAGGAATCCGATCGGCGGCCAGGTCCCGATTCGCAGCAAAAAAGGGGGAGCGCGCGCTGAGTGGTGTCGCCTGCACGCGAGGAATCTGGGATGGCGTAGGGGTCTCGATTGCCGAACGCTGGGATGTGCGTTGGGGACCGGCAGAGTCGAGACACCTACCCCCATCATCTCCGGGCGAACCCCCAGCACTCGGAGACGACGACCACTGTAGACGGGAAAGACGTCGCAACAGTGCTGAGAGGTATGACCTTTCGTGCCAGAAGCCCGGGCTAGGCAACCCCTTAGCGAATCTCTGCCTGGACTGCTCACGCCGGATGCCGGTCGGCGAAAAGCCCAGGCGGGTGAATTCTCATGCCGGTCTTTCACCGGTAATGGCGGGGCGGGGCCGGGTGGATCGGGAGTCTGAGCGATCCACCCGGCGGACGAGGCGAAACGGTCGCGGCGGAGTAACCGAACCCGAGCGCCGCCGCGTGTCCCCGATCATCCCGCCCTTCGTCGGACGGTACTGGCCGCCGAAGTCCGATCAGGTCGATTCCTCGCCTGCTGACACAAATCGAGAGTGCTATCGGCACAGAAAGTCATAGATAGCTGCGTAGAAGCTGCCCCGTGGGCGAGGACAGCGTGCAGAATGCCGGACAACGCCAGTCCAGACCAGCGGCAGCACTTCCGAGAGGGGACAGAAGTGAGCGACACGATCGAAGCGACAGCCGGTCACCGGCTACTCGAAGAGGTTCTCACTCGCTACGACAGCATCGACGCCTTCTGCACTCACCTGCACCTCGCGCTGGATGCACCCACCGATGTACTTCCCGCCATACCGATCTCGACGGCCGGGCGGCACCGGCTTCGATAGCCGGGACCGAACGGGCGTGCCCGGTAAACGATCGCTGACGACGTCCTCGGGCGTCGTCGTCCTCGATGATGCAGATGTCGAAGCAGCTGTTGTGGTGCGGGTCAGATCCGTCGGTGCTCGCGCAGGGTTCGGATGGCGGCCAGGGTGGTCAGACCGCGCCATTCCACGGTCTGGCCGGCGAAGTAGTGCAGGAAGTCGAAGTCCCAGCCGCCGTCGTCGAGTTGTTCCTGTTCGAGTCGCTGCAGTTCGGCGGTAATCGTGGAGTCGTCGAACAGGGCCCGGCTCGGTGCGTCGGGTCGGGGTGAAAGGTCGAGAGGTTTGATGTGCTCGTTCTCGATTCCACCCTCGACGGGCACCGTGCCGTCCTCGCGGATCGCCGGACGCAGCAGCTCGATGGCCGCGGCGGCGCGGGCGGGGTCGGGGACTGCGTCGAGAAACTGCAAGGCGAATTTGACGGTGTAGCCGACCGGTTCGTCGATCGCCTCGATCTGGTTCCAGCACCAGGTCGTCGCGGTGTCGAGCCACGAATGCTGAGCGCCGAGTCGCCACAGTCCGGCCGCGAGGGCGTAGGTGAGGAAGCCCGCATCCGGGCTCGGTGTCATCCAGGGTGTGCGGGGGTGGCCGTCTGCCGAGGGCAGCACGGTGGGGATACCGCCGTCGGGGTGGGCGATGGTGGCGATCCAGTCGGCGATCCCGGTAACCATGGGGGCGCGGGTGGCGTTGACGTCGGCGAGGATGTCGAGGGCCACCACTGCCGCGGCCGGTTGGCTGCCAGGGCACCGCACGTCGGGCTCCAGGGCATGGCCGAACCCACCGTCGTCGTTCTGATACGCCGCGAGCGCGGTCAGCACGGGCTCGACGGGCCCGTTGTCGAGAAGGACGGCGAGCTGGTGGCGTTCCAGGACACGGGCGCCGGATTCGATGAACTGTCGAGCAGCTTCCAGGTCGATACTCATGAACCGGAGGCTAGGCGGCGGTGAGCGTGGCGTCTTTGAAGAATCGGACAGGCGTGAGGCCGGGCACCGCACTTCCGGTGCACACCGAGGCGACGCGATGGCCACCTCAAATTTGTTCCGCCACGAAGTTCGCCGGACCAGCGCCTATGGTGACCGCGCGGATATCCGCCCGATTTTCGGCGGATGCTACGCCGCCCGGCGTGTCCATCGCTGAACGATGGAGATCGGCTCCGCTATATCCATGTGCCACAACAGAGTTCATCGCAGAACCGGCCCTTCAGGAACGAGTCACCAGCCGCAAAACGGCCGCGAGAGCTTCGCGCGACTTTTCGCGGATCTGGACCTCGCACCCCGAGTACAGAATTCCGGGTTTTGCCGGATGGGCGGGAAGAGGGTCGTCCTTAGAGTGGACGCATGGGTGCGAATGGGTTCCGGTGTGGCTTGGTGGTCGCGGCGGTGGTGGTGGCCGGGTGCGGGAGTGGGGCGGGTGAAACCGTGGGTCGGTCGCCAGCGGTCGAGCGGGTGTCCGATGCGGTGACAGCGGCGGTGCGTTCCGGGATGCCCGGGGCACAGGTGGTTCTCGAAGGCCCCGGCGGGCGGCAGGTCGTGACCGCGGGGGCGGGAGACGTGGCCACCGGAGCGCCCTACGCGGAGGGCGCACATTTCCGGATCGGCAGTGTCACAAAGACTTTCGTGGCCACGGTGGTGTTGCAGCTCGCCGCCGAGAACAAGGTCGACCTCGACGCGCCGATCTCACGCTATCTACCGGGCGTCGTGCAGGGCAACGGCAATGACGGCGACCGCATCAGCGTGCGGCAGCTGCTGCAGCACAGGAGCGGACTGGCGGACTTCGCGCCCGAGGATCCCTCGAGCAAGTTGCCGCAGCAGCTCGATCAGACCAGTGACGGCAAGGCGTATCGGGATCTGGCACCGGCGGATCTGGTGGGGATCGCGATGAGCATGCCACCACAGTTCGAGCCGGGGGCGCGGTTCGAGTACACGAACACCAATTACGTGCTGCTGGGCATGATGATCGAGAAGCTCACCGGGCGAACCCTCGCCGTCGAGATCGGCAGTCGCATCCTCGAACCCCTAGCGCTGCACGACACTTACTTCCCCGCGGCCGGCGACACCACCATCCGGGATCCGCACCCGCTGGGCTATCGCAAGGTCGACGTCAACTGGGTCGATGCCACCGACACCGAGGCGGCGTGGGCGGGCGCCGCCGGCGCCCTCATCTCCACCGGCGCCGATCTGAACCAGTTCTTCCTTGCCCTGATCACCGGAAAGCTGCTTCCCGCAGCACAACTCACGCAGATGGAGCAGACCGTCGCGATGGAGCAGTCCGGAGAGATGAACTACGGGCTCGGCCTGATCCGGCTGCGCCTGCCCTGTGGTCAGGATGGCAAGGACATGAAGGATGTCTGGGGGCATGCCGGCGGAATCCCCGGATTCAGCACCCTGGCCGTCGCCACACCGCACGGGACCGCCGCGACGCTGAGCGTCAACACCTCGCAAACCACCGATCAGTTCTCCGCAGCGGCCGCCGCCGTCGGCTGTGCGATCGCCTGATCGGGCCGGCCTGTGGATTCGACCAGCACCGTGAAAAGCCCCACGATCCCGGATAATCCGGGCAGCCGGATCACCTTGGTGCGGGCTACCGCAGCTCGATCACCAGCGGGATGCCGTTCGCGGATCTGGACCTCACGGGCATGCATGGAAAATGGTCGATTTACACCACCCGCGACACCTCGGCGCGGTGTGGTTCGGAAGCCGAGGCTGTGACTCACGCCGAGAGATAACGGTCTTTCGCGTTGTCAGGCGGCGCCGATGACGAGGGTGCTGCGGGCGGATTCGACGACGCCATGGGAACGATTTCTGGGCTACGCGCGTGCCCGATGCGCAGACGCGGGACGGCCGAACCCGGATGTTCACCGATGCGGGGAGGGTGACGGTATGGGTGACGGGTCGCGCCGGGAGGCACACGGAATCCGCACATTTCTCCCGCGGATTCTGCACACCGTCCGGATAGGTTTCCAGGATGCCGTCTGAAAAGCGCAGTTCGGTTCTGGGGCTGGGAGTGGCCGCCGCGTTGGTCATGGTTTCGATTTACGTGACACTGCACGCCGAGTTCTTCTTGCACTGGATCTGGGTGCTGTACCTGCCGTTGTTCGCCTTCGGTTATCTGATCCTGGCCATCGTGTTCGTGGTGTTGCTGCGGCGTATCACCCGCAGTGGTTCCAGGGGGCTGGCGGTGGCCACCGCGGCACTGGCGGTCGTCGGTGTCGGCGGGTCGCTGTTCCTGTTCGTCGATACCAAGGCCAGCGGGTGGGCGCGGTTCTGGCTCGAGTATCCCGCGTTCGCCGCGGCGGCCACGGTGGAGGTACCCGAGCACGGCGAAGGTGCTCTCTACGGTGTAGAGCTACCGAGTCATTTGTGCGTCGTGGCGCCGAACTGCCGGATCGCGAACCTCGGTTACAGCAATGGAGCACCGGTCCGGTACGCCGCCGACTACGTCGACGTCTTCGAGTACACCTACGGTTACGGGCACTTCGTCGGCACTCCGGAGCCGGGGCCGTACAACGGATTCGGAATTCCCTTGTGCCCCACCATGGAGTTGGCGGGCGGATGGTGGTGGCTCGAACGTTGCAACGGCCCGAAGTACGAGCGAGCCCGGTGAACTCGACGATCAGCCTGCTGGCCAGGAACTGAGGTCTGATCGGGGAGTTTCTGCCACATGCTATTCGGCACTACCGCCGACGTCATCGAAACCGCCCGCAGCACACTGGTTATCGGCGCCACCTGAAGACGCGAAACGCCGCCACTTATCGCTGCGAGTAACACCCAGGTCACTCGAACCGACCATGTGTCGAGAAAACGTGTCGAAGAATATTGGTGTCCAACAAGTCGTGTCAGCCCTTTCTCGCACAACTCGCGGGGCGTCAACAGGGCAGAGCAGGGGACATTTGGTGGCCACACGGTACTCGCTGTGGCGGACAACGCCTGGTCACGTGTGGTCGATATTCTCCGTTACGTAGTTGAGCCGCAATGGTCTTGGAGGGTGCGATGGAAGAACAGGTCGACGTAGACAACGCCAAGCTCAGCGTAGGGAACGCCAAGGAGGGCATCGGGAGGACCGTCGACGGTATCGGCAAGGCCGCGCGAACCGCTTCAACGCAGTTCGTCGGGCAGGTCGGCAACGTCAAGGACGCTGCCAAAGGCAGGGTCGAGAAGCTGACTGTGAAGAAGCCGGACCCCTACGAGATGGCCGTAGCCGAATACAACGGCGTCTTCACCGCGATGGCTGACCGGGGCTTGTCTCTGTTGCGTCAGCGCGAGCGTTCGACGGACCTGATCGAGCTGGTCGAGCAGTTGGTGAACAGCATCGCCAACACCCCGAAGTCATTCGATACCGACTTCCACGAGATCGAGGTGCACAGAAAGCGTTTCGTGCACGCGGAGGAATTCGCTCAGAAAGAGCTGGAAGCGGCGCGGGTGTCGGTTGCCGGCGCCGGCGCCGGGTTCGCGGCGGGCACCGCGGTAGCGGGCCTGGCACCGTCGGCGGCGATGTGGGTCGCCACCACCTTCGGGACGGCGTCGACCGGGACCGCGATCTCGACCCTTTCCGGGGCTGCAGCCAGCCAGGCAGCACTGGCGTGGCTAGGTGGAGGCGCGCTGGCCGCAGGCGGCGGCGGCACTGCGGCAGGCACCACATTGCTCGCGCTGGCCGGCCCGATCGGCTGGACTATCGCGGGCGCAACCCTACTCGCGTCGA
Organism: Nocardia sp. CA-145437; assembly: GCF_050956485.1. Taxonomy (NCBI): domain Bacteria; kingdom Bacillati; phylum Actinomycetota; class Actinomycetes; order Mycobacteriales; family Nocardiaceae; genus Nocardia; species Nocardia sp. CA-145437. The sequence goes on from NZ_CP191204.1 coordinate 4,669,252, forward strand.
TCGCCCTGTTCACGAAGAAGAAGTTCGAGAATCGAGAGGCGAAGCACGAAGCGCTGACTGCGATAAAGCGCAACACCACCCTCGTCAAAGGCATGGATGCTCAGATCGACGACCTCCTCCAGCGGACGACCTCGCTCCGCGAAGGGCTGGTAAAGAGTTACGGCGAAGCATTGATGCACTACCGCGCCGATTTCCACGCGCTCGCCCCTGCCGAGCGGTCGACTCTCGCCGCGTTGGTGAACAACACGAAATCGTGCGCGACAATGCTGAGCCTGCGCATCGAACAGGGCGCCAACAGTGAGTGATCCTGCTGAGTTCGCCACGAACACACAGGAGCAGGCAGTCGCATCCTGGGTGAGCTATCTCAACCAGCTCCGCATCGACAACCTTCTAGGCGCGCTCAGCCAACAGGACGAGCACCTTCGGGACGCGCTCACCAGCGTCGATGAAGCCGTCAGGAAGATCGACCTCGAGGTGGTCGCCGCCAACCGCGGCGGACAGCATGGCATGCACGGCTTCATCGCCGAGATCGCCGAGGTCGGAATCGGCAACGCCCGACAGCTGATCATCGGCCAGGAGGCCGACTACCAGTGGGTGAACGACAACGGACCGGTCGACCTGATGCGCGGAAGTATCGAGATCCAGCAGAAGTTCGTCGCGGCGGGCGGGCGCTTCTCACTGGGGGCGATCGCCGAGCACCTCCAGAAGTATCCCGAATACGTGAACAACGGTGGGAAGTACCAGATCCCCAGTGATCACTTCGAGGTGATCCAGCGGCTGCACGCCTTGTCGCCCGAGGATGCGAGCAAGCTGCTGTCACGCAGCGGCGACGGACCTTCCCTCAGGGACTGGCAGCGAGTCCAGGCGTTCTTCCAAGCCGAATCAGTCAGCATCGAATCGCTCGAACCCTCGACGCTCAGGTACGACGAAGTTCAACGCGATGTCTACGCCTCGACCATGGCGGCGGAAAAGGACTCGCTCCGCGCCACGGACCGGTCTCTGCGCGACGCTGCCCACCAGCAGAGCCGGCCGACGCTGCGTGAAGGGGGCACGGTCGCACTCACAGCTGCCGTGACAGCGGGCGGGACAGCTTTCGTACTGGCCGTGTTCACCAAGCGTCGGGAAGGTAAGAGGCTCAATGAGTTCACCGGGCAGGACTGGCTCGACATCGCAGGCGAGACCGGGCTGGGTTTCGGCGAGGGCGGCGTCCGAGGATTGAGCATCTACGCGCTCACGAACTTCACCGCTACCTCCGCAGCCGTCGCCAGCTCGATCGTCACCGCGTCCTTCAGCATCGCCGAGCAAGCGAACAAGCTCCGCCGCAACGAGATCGACGAACTGGAGTTCATCGAAACCTCCGAGCTCGTCGCCTTGGAGGCCGCCGTCCGCGCGCTGTCCGCTTCTGTCGGCCAGGCAACCATCCCCATTCCAATCCTCGGTGCCGTCATCGGCAACACGGTCGGCATTGTGATGTACAAGGCCGTCGCATCGTCGTTGACGAAGCGGGAGGCGGCGCTGATCGAGCGCTACCTCGACGAACAGCGCGCGCTCGACGAGCAACTCGCCACCGAGTACCAGGGGATTCTGGAAAAGTTGGACCAGAGCATGTCGGACTATCTCGGACTGCTCGAACGGGCATTCTCGCCTGACGTGCAGGTCGCTCTCGTCGGATCGGTTGAGCTAGCAGCGGCACTCGGCGTGGCTTCGGATGAGGTTCTGGATACCGCGGAGAAGGTCGACGCCTACTTCCTCGACTAGCGAGAAATCTGATCGCCGACCCGGCCCGGGAAACCTGGACTCTCCACACCACCCCGTCCGACGGCGAATACCAGGCAATACAAATACCTCCGACCGCCCCGTTTGCCATTCGCCGAGTTAACGAAATAGGTTCCAGCCCAGTGACTTTCGGCCCCATCGCAAGAGCAATGACCCCGCTACCCTCAGCAGAGCGACCATAGTCGCGGTCCGGGGAGTCGGTGGCCCTGGATATTCGGGAGTATCGAGAACGGGGCTTATCGATGACAGGTCCGACACGACGCGCTCTGCGTGCCGCATTGGCGACGTTCGTCTTGGTGTTCACGGCGCTGGGACTCACCGGCGTGCCCGCGCACGCGGCACCTACGAAAGCCGCCTACCTGCACAGCAGTTGCGTGGTGAAGTCGATGGTCCCCAAGGGCGGCCCCAAGGGCGGCCCCAAGGGCGATGGGTGCGATGTCTGGGGGATTCCGCAATGGATCGGCCCGGGGCAGGAACCCCAGCCGTTCCCGCAGCCGGTCGTCGATCTCATCGTCGGCTGTTCCGTGCACGGGAGCTTGGAGCTGGTCAAGGAGGCCGAACTCGTCGAGGCGGTCCCGCCGGGTTGGATGAAGTACGGTGCCGGCGCGGTCATCTTCGCGGCCGGATGTGTCGAGAACACAGTCGAGGCGCTGATCGACCTCGGCCTGAACTCGAAGTCGCCGAGCAACGATGCGAGCCTGGGCGGTTTGAACCTCAACGACTACTGCGCCCGCAAATTCAACGGCGCCACAGCACATGTGCGCGACGAGCACAACGCTTTCACCTGGGAATGCGTCCACGGCAAAACCAGTGCCGGGGGCATCGACATCGACGACCAGTGCCGCCACCAGTACGGCTCGAACGCCGTGTCGGGACTGCGTGAAACCGGCAATGCCTACACCTGGTACTGCCGGAAGAAGCGGTGACGATCCAGCCCCACACCGCGCCGCCCGAATACGCTGGGCCCCATGATCATCTGGCTGAACGGAGCATTCGGTGCCGGAAAGACCACGGCCGCGAAGGAATTGATCGCGCTCCTGCCCGGCTCGCGTGTTTTCGATACCGAGGAAGTCGGAATCATGCTCCGGCATGTCCTGTCCAGCGAGAAGGTTCGGGACTTCCAGGACTGGCAGCCCTGGCGCGGGCTCGTCGTCGCGGCTGCGGCGCAGATTCTCGATTACGTCGGCGGAACTCTGGTCATCCCCCAATCGGTTCTTGTACAGCAATATTGGCAGGAGATCCGCGCGGGGTTCGACAGCGCCGGGATCCCGCTACTGCATGTCGTCCTGCACGCCGAACGGGATGAGCTGCTGCGCCGCATCGAATCCGACCCGATCATGCCGAACTCCGCGTGGCGCCTCGGGCACCTCGGGGACTACGACGCGGCGCGGTCCTGGCACCGCCGAGAGGCCCACGTTATCGACACTACCGATCTGCAACCACGACAAGTCGCCGCGCGCATCGCAGCTGATGCTGCTCGGACACCACGGGCATGAGGCCTGTCGGGCCGTCCGTGTATGGTCCTCCGACATGCAGCCCGCGACCGCCGTGGTCTCGAACATCGTAGGGAACCTGTCGCCGTTCGATGATCTCGAACGGCGGCATATCGCAACGACTTTGAACTGGCTGGGTTCGACGGACGACATCTTCCGGCGCGCCAAACCTGCGACGCCGTCGCCTCATTTGGTCGCCTATGTCGTCCTTGTCGATCCAGGCAAGCGTGGGGTCTACCTCGGACTGCACCGCATGGCGGGACTGCATCTGCCGATGGGCGGACATGTTGAACCGCAGGAACATCCGCTGGATGCCGCGCGCCGTGAGGCGGGCGAGGAGCTCGGGATCGAGCCCGTGTTCGACGTGGTTGGTGAGCACCCGCTGTTTCTGACTCGGACCACCACGGTCGGCCTGACGGCCGGGCATGTCGATGTATCGCTCTGGTTCGTGATCCGCGGTGATCGCGCCCGCACCTACGCACTCGATCCCGGTGAGTTCGAGGGGGCTCGATGGTGGGACCTGGATCCTGATCGGCTACCCGCGACGGATCCACATCTTCCACGATTCATCCGCAAGCTTGGCAGTGTTCTGCCGTCGCAGGCCCTGTCGTGACGGAGCGGTACCGCAGGTGGCAGCCTCTCCCCTTCGCTGATGAAGTCCGGATCGATGCCGCGTGGGGGCTGGACGCGATCGTGGGCAGGATCGAACAGGACATTAGGTGCAGGTAGCGGACTACTTGCTCTGACGTCAGCGTGTCTTAGGTCGCGGTTTGATGCGGCGGGGGCTTGCTGGCCGGTCGCCCGGGGTTTCGGGCCGGATCGGGCGGAAGGCACGTAGTAGAACACTCGTTACAGTGCTGAATCCCGGTGCAATTCTTTGATTCTCACAGCACATCGGTCGCCGTGAGCGGCGGAAATCGCCCTGATTTCCGCGGTCTTTCACACCATCCGTACCGAGGAGAGAGTCATGGCCATACAACAGTTTCCGGGCGTTGTGCTCGGCCCTCTGGGTAAGAGGATGGTGAAGTTTCTCGAGACCTATCCGAGAGCGGACGAGCTGCGGATCACCAGTGGCATGGACGGCGATCACGGCCTGCAATCGCACCACTACGGGTTGTCCTACGACGGCTCGCCGACGGCGGCCATCGATATCGGCTGCGATCGCGATGACGTCAAGATGCGGGACTTCGCCAAGTGGATGTACGACAGGTATTGGAACTACACCGTCGAGCTCATCCATTCGACGCCGTTCGCCGACGATGACGGGTTCTACGTCAAGAATCAGCAGAAGTTCCCCGGCGGCGGACCCTACGGCCCACCCTCGTCGATCGGCCACTTCGACCACATCCACTGGGCGACCTCGGCCGACCTGATGACGCAGCTGGAACAGCTCGCCGGCGGGTCCGCGCCCGACCGGGTCCATCCCGAGATCACCGGGACGCCCGACACCTCCGTCACCACTACCGTCGCCAATACCGCACCGGTCTGGGGCTGGGACGCCTCCGACTACGACTTCGCCCGCGGTCCCATGAACATGGTCGCCGCACACACCGACGGGATCTCGTTCTTCATCTACAAGACCAGCGAAGGCAGCGACTGGAGGTCCCAGCACTACCAGGAGGTGCTCGAAAGGGCGCGCGACGCCGGGATCCCGGTGCTCGGCAGCTACCACTTCCTGTGGCCGGGAGACATCGCGGAGCAGGTCGAGTTCTGGGTGAGCTGTGTCGATGAGCAGACGCCGTGGTGGAAGGAAAAGCCGTGGATCTGGCAGGTCGACGCGGAACAGTCGACGAATGCCCCGCGCCCGCCCAGCGCCGACGAGGTGCTGCAGGCGGTGGAACTCACCAAGCAGCGGCTCGCCGACCGGGGAGCTCCCGGGTACGTCATCGGGTACACCCCGTTCTGGATGTACGGCGATTCGCTCACCGGGGATTACGACATCTGGGCAAGCAATTACAACGGCTCCGGCGCGCCCCGCCCGTTCAAGGAGCAATACCAGGGCGTCGGTGACCATGCGGCGGGCTGGAACGTGATGTCCGGTCGCAAGCCCACCATTCTGCAATTCGCCTCCGACGGGGTGGTCGGCAATCAGCACACCTGCTGCGTCGACAAATTCGACGGTGACCTCTACGACCTCATCCGCAAGTGCGGTCGCGAACCGCAGCCGGCGGCTGCCGCCCGGGCGGTATCGGTCGCGCGCTCCCGGCCGACCGGACGGCGTCAACCGGCTACCTCGCCGATCATGGTGCCGGATGCCGACGGGGCGCACCTGCCCGTCCGGTAGCTCGGATCGCCGACACCAGCCTGCGGCCACCGCCGCAGGCTGCACCGGCGGTGCTAACGTCGGGGCATGGCCGACCGGCGCGAGATCCAGCATGCTGTGGTGACGGGATTCCAACGGAGAGTGGGAAATCCGATCCTGGGGCGATTGCCGATCCAGACGCTGCTGGAGACGACCGGGCGGGTGAGCGGGCAGCCGCGGATCACGCCGATCGGCGGACGGCGCAGCGGCGGCGTGTTCTGGTTCGTGTCGGAGTTCGGGCGGCGGTCGCAGTACATCCGGAACATCGAAGCCGACAATCGGGTTCGGCTGCGGATTCGCGGGCGGTGGTTCACCGGCACCGCGCACCTGATGCCGGAGGACGATCCGGTGGCGCGGCTGCGGTCGTTGCCGAGGGCGAACAGCACGGCGGTGCGGGTGGTCGGGACTGATCTGATGACCGTTCGCATTGATTTGGACTGATACCGGCGGCTGACCGGGCGGCTCTCCCACGCCGGACAATCCCGGCGCGACACACCGCTTCCGCACCGCTTGACCAGCCAAGACAGCGGATACTGTGCTTGCGATGCGGAAGACCATGAGGCGCCGCACGTCATGCGGCATTGTGCAGAAGACCGCCCGGCACGCCCTGTTCCTCGGCGCGCTCGTTCTCGCGTTCACTACCGCAATCTCCTCCGCGGTGGCCGCACCCGCGCCCGTGCCCGAACCCGATCCCTTCTACAGCACACCCGCCGACCTCGGCGCCCACCAGAGTGGGGACCCGCTGGCCTGGCGCAGCGTGAAGCTGTTCGGGTTGTCGACGCCGCTGCCCATGACGGTGTGGCAAATCCAATACCTGACGACGGATTCCGAGAACAAGCCCATCACCACGATCGCCACCGTCATCGAACCGACCGCGCCCTGGCGGGGCCCCGGTTCCCGGCCGCTGGTGGCCTTCGCCAGCGCCGAAGACGCTCTCACCACCGCCTGCGCTCCCTCCGCCACTCTGCGCGCCCCCATCAACATCGGCAGCCAAACCACCTTGGACCTGCCGTTTCTCGTGGGTCCGTTGCTTCTCGGCTATGCGCTGGTGATCCCCGATTACGAGGGCCCGCAGTCCAGATTCCTCGACGGCGTGATGTCCGGCCACGCCCTGCTCGACGGGATCCGCGCCGCGCGCCGCTTCCCGTCCACCGGACTCGCCGACAGCCCGACCGGGATCTGGGGCTATTCCGGCGGCGCCTACGCGGCGCTGTGGGCGGGGCAACTCCGCGCCACCTACGCTCCGGAACTGCCGCTGACCGGCATCGCCGCGGGCGGCATCCCCGCCGACATCCCCGCCATCGCCCGCGCGGCCGACGGCGGCCCGAAAGCGGCCCTCGCCCTCCTGATCGCGGCGGCCCTGATCCGCAACGAGCCGAAGGCGAAGATCGAGGTCCTGCTCAACAAACGCAGCACCGGCATGCTCGCCGACGTCGGCAAACGCTGCGGAACCGGTCTGCTACAGACCTATTCGGGAACACATGTCCGCGACTACTCCCTCGCAGCCGACCTCTTCGCGCACCCGACGGTCGTGGCAGCCGCCCAACGCCAGGAGCTGGGCGCGATCACCCCGGACGTCCCGCTGTACCTGTACCACAGCAACGCCGACGAAATGATCCCCACCCCCGGCGTCCACGCCCTCATCAACCGCTATTGCTCCATGGGATCGACTCTCACACAACACTTCTCGAATATCCCCGGCCACAGCGGCGCCGCCATGGTCGAAGCCGTCGGCGCTCTCCGCTACCTCGGCGACCGCTTCGCCTCCGGCCCACCCGCCCGAGGCTGCGCCGCCGCCTCCTGATCGTGTGGCCGTTAGTGGCGCGCTCAGCGGACCAGGTCGGCCAAGGGTCCTCGGGCGCTCCACAGCACGATGACTACGAGCATGAAGACCGCGCTGGAAAGGTGGTCGCGCAGAATCGATCGGGCCAAGCGTGATTGTTCGGCGAGCGAGTCCGTGCGGGCACCGAGGCGCACCGCGTTGGGGACCGTCCGAACAACGGCCGGGGCGATGGCGGCGGCGGCTGACACGGTTGCCAGTGGGGCCAGCCAGATCGGGTCGTGCCAGCGGATGGTTTCGATGACGAGGCCGCCGAGCAGGATTGCCATCACGGCGGCGATCAGGTGGGGCATCGGGCGGGAGGTCGTGGTGGCTCGGCGGTAGTAGGCGGCGATGGAATCCAGTACGTGCTCGGGTAGTTCGGGCTCGTGGCGGTGACGGAACAGCTGGGTGTCGAAAATCAGGTCCATCCAGAGAATGGCCAGGAGAAATCCCCCGCAGGCGGCGAGCATGGGCGCATCGTACCGGGGGGTCGAACCGACACCGGGGCGTCTGGGTTCACGGTTCCACAGAGATCCCTCACGAGTCGGAGGGTTCAAGGGTCGGTCTCCGCCCCGTAGTGTGCACGCGGGATGAAGGGAGACCCGGGATATGGCCGGTGTGCGGAATGGGTTTCTACTGTTCGGAGGAGTGGCGGCGGTGGCGGCCGGGGCATTGCATCTGTTCGCGGCGGGGTTGCATACCGAGCATGCGACGTTGGCGCGGTTGATGGTCGTGCTGGCGGCGGCGCAATGCGCGGTGGGGCTCGTGGCGATGGTGAGTGCCCGGAAAGCTGTGCCGATCATGGTGATCGGGGTCAACGTCGTCGCCGTGGCGGTCTGGGCGTATACGCGGCTGGCGGGGTTGCCGTGGCCCGATGGGCTCGACGTGGCCGAGGCGCCGCAGTTCCTGGACAGCACCTGTGCCGCGCTGGGGGCGGTCGCGATTGCCGGGGCCGCGGTCGCGGTGGTGCGGCCCGAGGCGAAACTGGGCGTGCCGCAAGCGGTGACAGCTGCCGGGCTGTCGGGAGTTCTCGCTGTCGCGGCGATGCTCGGCGGCGCCGGGCACGTGCACAGCCACGGCACCGGGGATCACTCCCATGCGGACGGCGATCACACCGCTCACGACCATGGGACCGGGAATGCTTGGCCGCGGCCGTGGGATCCGGCGAAGCCGATCGATGTGTCCGGGGTGCCGGGTGTGACCGCCGCGCAGGAGCAGCGGGCGACCGCGTTGATTCGCAGCACGCTGGACGACCTGCCCGCGTTCGCCGACGTCCATGCCATCGGAGCGCTGGGCTACCGGTCCATCGGCGATTCGGTCACCGGGTACGAGCACTTCATCAATACGGCCTACCTTCGCGATGACCTGTTCCTCGATGCCGAACATCCGGAGTCGCTGGTCTATCGGGTCGACGGCGACAATCGGACCCTGGTGTCGGCGATGTACATCGCGAAGGGCAAGAAGATCGACGACCCGGATCTGGTGAACTACGGCGGGGCGCTGATGCAGTGGCATGTTCACGACAACCTCTGCTGGAAGGCCGGCGACGGTGGCCCGCAGGTCGCCGGAGTCACCGATGCGCAGGGCAATTGCCCGCCCGCCTCGATCAACCCCGGTGCCGGTAATCCGATGGTTCATGTGTGGATCACCGCGAACCAGTGCGGGCCGTTCGCGGCGCTCGAGGGTCATGGTGCGGGCCAGGCGGCCACCAGCCCCGACGGCCGGCGCACCGACACCTGCTCGCACGACCACTCGGGCGGGCATCGCTGAGTCAGCGCTCTGCCGCTCGGTCCTTCACGAAGTCGGTGGCGATGGCGGCGAGGCTGCGGGTGAGGTCGGATTCCGCGCCTCGTCGCCAGACCAGGGCCCAGCGCGCGGGTGGGGCGTCGGGCATGGGGATGTAGGTGACGTCGGGGCGCGCGTAGTGGCGACTGGCGTGGGCGTGAACCGGTGTGATGGCCTTACCCGCGGCCAGCTGGAGGATCATGTCCTGGAAGTTGTCGACGTACGCGACGCGGGAGATGGTGCGGCCGGAGGGGGTGGTGAAGGGGGTGATGGCGCTTTGCCAGTAGTCGGGAGGCTGATTGGCGGCGTCGGTGCCCGCGCCGAAGACGCCGTAGTCGGCGAGATCTTCGTACGTGGCCGAATCCCGTTCTGCCAGGGGATGATTCGCGCCGACGAGGAGCATGAACGGTTCCTCGTAGAGAATCGGGCCGACAATCAGATCGGGTTCCTCGATGGGGAGCCAGCTGATCAGGATGTCGATCTCGTCGGCTCGCAGCGCGCCGAAGGGGTTGCCGAAATGGACGTGTTCGATGTGCACGCTCGTATTCGGGTGCCGAGCCTGGAAGGTGTCCAGCAGCGGGCGGACTTCCTCGAGGCTGCTGCTGGTCACGCCGATCCGGAGCAGCCCGTCGTCGCCGTAGCGCGCCGACCGCTCGGCGCGACCCAGGCTGGCGCACAGGTCGCGGTAGTTGACCTGCAAGTCCTCGAACAGGCGGCGGCCGATCGGGGTCAGCGAGACGGTGCGGCTGGAGCGGTCGAACAGCCTTCCGCCGATACGGCTTTCGAGTTTCCGGATCACCTGGCTGACGCGGGCCTGCGAGAGGTACAGCCGCTCGGCGGTGCGGCCGAAATGCAGTTCCTGGGACAGCGTCAAGAAGATCTCGATGTCGCGCAGTTCGATATCGCGCGGGTCCATACGGGTCGTCCCTATCGATCGGTACGGGGCTACCGACCCGGCGGGTCGAGCATGGGGAGGAGGAATTGGCGGGCGATCGCCGCGAGTTGCTCGTCGTCGTCGATGTCGACGACCTGACTCGGAATCGCCAAGAAGGAAGCGCAGATTCGGACCATCAGTTCGGCGACGACCTCGACCCGCAGATCCGGGGAGATGGTGCCCGCCCGTTGCTCCTGCCGGAGCTGACGGGCCACGAATTCCCGCACCATGGCCACCGCCCGGCCGCCGTCGCCGACCAGGGAACTCACGAAATAGTCGGGTTCGGCGGTGATCAGGGCACCGATCAGCGGATTGCCGCGCAGCGCGCGCAGCGAGCTCACGAACCCGACGACCACCCGCTCCCCGACATCGGCGGCCGCCGCGATATCGACCAGGAAGGTGTCGAAGTACCGGCGGAATTCGCGCAGGATGACGCGCTCCACCAGTTCTTCCTTGGTGCTGAAGCGCCGGTAGACGGTGATTCGCGAAACCCCCGCGGTCCGCGCGACATCCTCCATCGTCGACCGCTGCACACCCCAGCGCCGGAACTGCTCGTCGGCCGCGTCGAGGATGCGGGTGCGCATACTGTCGGTGTCGTCGACCTGTTCGACCGCTTGCAGGTAGGCGCGTTCGATCAAGGACTGGCCGAGCGGGAGTCCCTTCGCGCGCGGCGCGGGTTCCACGGCGTCCTCCTGATCGCGTTTCACGTCTCCACATCGTTGCCGATACAGCGATACGTTAGCTGTTTCCTTGAATCCGGACGCTCGCAGGCGACGGCGAGCCGCGGCTCGCCGTCCCCGTCAGTGCGCGCTGCCCCGGACCGGCAGGTGAATCACCGGTTGGTCAGCGGGATTTCGATACTCAACGGCATCCGCAACTCGGCCATGTACCAGAGCACGAACTGCCGCAGGAACTCGTCGAACATCCAGTAGGGCGCGTCGACCACCGGAGCCACCGACAGCACGCCCTCGCGGACCGCGACATACGGACCCCACGCGACCTCCAGCAGCGGGCTCCACACCGGCTCCCGCGGAATGGCGAGCCAGTCGGCGACCTTGTCCCCCATGATGAATCGGGTGAACGCGCCCAGAATGCCGTGACTGAGCAGCGTCAGGTCGAGATCCGCGCCCAGATTGAGCAGCTGATGCGCCAGATCGGTGCCTTCGGCGGTCGGGGCGAGGATCGGGTCGAGCTGCTGAGCGGCCTGCGCGTCGGCCTGGTTCCAGGTCGCCGGGATGTACTCGTCGCGGATACCGAGCAGGTGCGCCGCCAACTGCCAGCTGTGCAGGTAGCCAGCCGATTCCGCGGCCGGGATGGGCAGCTTCCACGCGGTCAGGGTGCGCATGATGGTGGTGGCGAGACTGTGCCAGGTGACCATCATGTCCTCCTGGCTGATCGGCGTGACATCCGACGGCCAGTGTGGCGACTGCGGCAGCAGATGCCGCACCGACGCGTGGATGATCCGGGTCTTCACGCAGGTGACGACCATTTCACCGCCCTCGCCATAGGCATTCACCGTGCCGATGTCGTACCCGAACTTCGCGGTCTTGGCGATGCGCTCCTTGAGATGCGACCCGCCGCGCGAGTAGTACACCGCCCGCGCCTCGTGCGGAATGACCGTCGACATCATGCCGCTGGCGAACGCGTACAGCACGCCCAGGTAGGTCCCCCGCTTCTTGGTGAATTCGAACGAGCTGGCCAGCTTGCCCTGGTCGGTCCAGGACGGTAACTGCCGCGCGTCCTCGATGAAGTCCGCCAGAGACTTCGGCAGTCCGGCGGGCAGGGGTTGATCGTTGTAGATCCAGGTCGCCAGCAGCCGGTTGATCTGCGGTACGTCGGCGTGGTCGATGATGTCGGCCAGCACGGAGTCGGCGTCGGGGTCGTAGACGGTCATCGGGTCCGCGCCGCCGCCCACGCCGACCACCGAATCGGCGGGCGACCACTTCCAGGGCTCCGCGCGCACGGTACGAGGCGTCAGCGCCATGGCGCCGACGACTCCCAGTAGACCGCTTCCTGTCCTCAATGCGTCGCGCCTGCTCAGACGGTGTGCATCCATAGCCGTGAATCCTCTTCGATCGGGCCTGATACACAGACACAGTTCGCGTATCTGTGTATCTTGATGAGACCACACCGTGACGGCAGTCACAACCACCTGCCGCGGATCTCCGGAAGAAGGATCAGCCGATGAACCCGTACGTCGTCATCCAGAACCTGCTCAACCACCTCGATCTGGGGTCGGCGGGCCGCAGCGGACCGGTCGCCTTGCCGCTCAGCGGTTTTCGGCGACGATAGGGCGGCGGGCCGATCCGGCCGCGATTATCGAATAAATCGGTCGTCCGAATAAATGCCGGACGACCGCTGTTCGAAATACTCTCGCGTGCAGCCCATTCGAATTCACTAGAGACTCTCGAACTCGATCACGGTAGATTTGATCAATACGCCTGAACATGTCATCTCTCCGACTGAGGAGGACCACATGATGGACAGTTCCGATTCAGGCTCCTACCCGTTCCGGGAACAGAAAACTCGCCGACGCCGCACCAGGCGGTTCATCGTGCTCTGCGCGGGCGCGGTCGCCGCCACCTACCTCTTCTACGCCTGGCTGTTCGGCAGCATTCTGTGGGTGTTCACCGGACCCGACTCCATTTGGGTCCCCGGCAGCTACGGCGGCCTCGGGCAGCGCTTCGAGACACAGAAGCTCGCCGACGATTACGCCTACCAATGCGGAGAATCCTCGTCCCTCCCCTTCCCCGGCGTCTCCTATTGCCGGCAGGAGCCCGAGGAGACTTCCTCGATCATCGTCACCTGGTACAACGGCGACAAATACATCTTCGACAACCAGGACCCCTTGGGCAGCTTCTGAGTTCACCGGCGACGATCCCGGACCCGCATGTTTCTTGCGGGGAATGGTCGCTCCACGAGGCGTCGCGCCCAGGATTGACCCCGCCACGACCGTTTCGGGCGGCCGCCACGGGGTAACGCGCCAACGTGCGGAAGCTCGTGCGGCGAATCTGCCGGACGGCTCCCTGGAGCCGGAACCGGCTGATGCGACGGTCCGATCGATTCCAGGCGACGTGGCGCATGCTCGCCGCGCTGCTGGTCGCGGCGTGCGTTCCGGTCGCGATCACCGCCGGGATCAGGACCGCCGATGGCGCCGCCGCCCGCATCCACGCCGCCAACGCGACCAAGACCTCGGTCACGGCCACCGTCGTCTCCGATCCGATCCGGCTCCCCCGCGCGGCGGGCCAGAGTGTGGCGCCCGGTCCGCCGCAGGCCATGGTGCAGTGGAATGCCCACGGCCAGACCAATATCGCGCTCGTCGACGTGCCGGGGACCGCCGAGCGGGGTGACAAGGTCGTGCACTGGGTCGACGCCACCGGGCAGGCCACCACCCCGCCCCGGTCCGACTCCGACGCCGTGGCCCAGGGCGTCAGCACGGGGGTCCTCATCGTCCTCGCGGCCGCCTGTGGCGCGGCACTGCTCGCCTGGTGCGCCGACCGGTTCCTGGCACGGCGGCACAGCGCCGACTGGGCCGAGGAATGGCGGAAGATCTCGCCCACCATCGGGCCCAACCACCCCGGGCGGGCCTAGGAACCAGCCGTTAACCAGCCTTTTTCTGGCATTGCGGAGGAAATTCCACATTCCGCGCGAAGTGTGCGTGAAAGTCACTGTTGCAGATGTACTTACATTTGCTCCTTTCACTGTGCCTAGTCGCTGACAACCAGTGCCAAATAGTGATTTGCGGAGGAAATGCTCGTTTGGGTGCCGTAACAATCGAGGGGCACGGTCCGGAGCTGCAGGGCTCCGGGCCGTTGTCCACTTCGCCGGTCACCCGCAGGGCGGTACGGGTGCCGGCTCGAACACCGCGATGCAGGAGGGCTGGAGGCATGACGCATTCCGACGAAGAGCAGCAGATCAGTGAACTCGTCGCGCGGTTGGCCGCTCGGTTTCCCGATTTGACGGTGCGGTTCATCGGGGAGGTCGTGCACGGGGTCCATCGCGATTTCGAGGGCCACCGTGTCCGCGAGTTCATTCCCCTGCTGGTGGAACGGATCTCCGAACGCCATCTGCACCGGCGCATGGACTATGCCACGGCCGCAATGGATCTCGACGCTCTGCTCCGTACCCCCACCAGGGCCTAGACTCCTTCGGAGAGGGCGCCGGGCCGAGATCCGGCGCGATTCCAGGCGACCGGGGGCAGTTGTGGCATTGGAATGGCTGGCGGTCGTCGGGACGCTGGGAGGGGCGGTCGTCGGGGCCGCCACCACGCTCGCGATCGATACGACGCGGGCGCGCCGGGAGAAGTCCCAGCGGTTCGGTGACACCAAGCGTGAGATCTACGTGAAGTACCTGACCACACTCGTGCAGACCGATACCGCCATGCAGGCGTTGGGATTGCACGAGCCGACACCATTGGACCGGGAGGCCGTGACCGCGGCCTTCCGGTCCTTCGCCTTGGTGGCGGTGGGGTACGAGCTGGATCTGGTGGCGGCCCGGGCAGTCCGGGAGGACGCCGCGGAGGCGTATCGGAAGCTGCGCGATATCCGGGAGGCCCTGATCGAGACCAGCATGACCGTCGGGCGCCGGCCCGCTGGTTCACCGGAGTGGCACGCGGTCCACGAGCCGTTCCTTCGGGCTCTGGATCGGCTCCGGCAGACGATGCGGCACGAGTTGAACGCCCACGACGGGGACTGGGTCAGCGACCCGGCGCGGTGACGGGGTTGACGCAGCTGGAGGGCAGGTCCTGGATGGAGCACAGGGCCGGGGCCCGGGTGGGTACATAGCCCGCGGGGACACCGCCCGACAGGGCGATATCCCGGAACGCCGGAACCGCGGGCGTGGGGCGGCGGGACAGACCGGGGTCGCTGGTCACGTCCACGGTGTACAGGCCGAAACGCGGTGCGTAACTGCCCCACTCGTAGTTGTCGGTGATGCTCCAGTAGTTGTAGCCGATGACGTTCATGCCGTCGGCCTTGGCGCGTTGCACCCAGTAGACGGTGTCGCGCAGATTGTCGGCGCGGGTCATGCCGTCGGTGGTGGCCGATCCGCCGTAGGTGGGCATGCCGTTCTCGACGATGTAGAGGGGGCGGCCCGGGAAGCGGTGGGCGTAGCGGCGCAGCGCGTAGTAGATGCCGTCGGGCTCCAGGATGAGAGGCGAGGGCTGATTGGTGAGCTGCGCGAGCACATTCGGCGGGTTGCTCAGCGATCCGCCGTAGTAGTAGTCGACGCCGACATAGTCGATCTTGTCCGCGATCCGGTCGATGAAGGAGGCGTCGGCCTGGTCCGCGCCGACCGAGGTGAAGGCGATATTGCTGGTGACCATCGCGCCGCCCTGCCGGGCGTGGATGTGGTCGTAGATCGCGCGGTGCGCCGCGACCATCCGATCGATCATGGGCACCACGTCGCCCGCGCCGATATCGCCGATCTCCTGCTCTTTGCCGACATAGGCAAGCGGCTCGTTGAAGGTGACCCACAGCGGGTCGGCGCTCGCGTAACGGTCCACCACCGCACGGGCATTGGTGAGCCAATCCTCGATCATCCCCGGATTGCGCCAGCCTCCGCGATCGACCGCCCAGCCCGGGAACACCCAGTGGTCGAGGGTGATCATCGGCCGCATTCCGGCGCCGCGAATTCGCGCAATCATGCTGTCGTAGAAGGAGAAATCCCATTCGCCCGGACTGGGTTGCACGCGCGCCCATTCCACGCTCACGCGATAGACGCCGACACCCAAGTCGGCCGCATTCTGAATATCCTCGCCGTATCGATGCAGGAAGTCGACGGAGTTCCCGTATCCCTCGGCGCGACCGGATCCGGCGTACCGGCTCCAATTGCTGTCCGGCGCAAAGCCTTCGCTCTGGAATCCGGAACTGGACACGCCCCAGAGGAAATTCCCGCCCACCGGCGGTAACCACGAATCGGCGGTGGCCTTACCGGGCGTGGCGACCACACCCCAGGTCGCCAGAACGATACAGACGAGCGAGAACAGCACACGTTGTCCCACCGCATCGAGAGTACCTGTCGGAGAGCCGTTTCCGTGGCATTCCGATAGAGGATGGGTATCACCCCTCGGGAAACTATGGCGAATAGTAGATTGGCGGGCGAACCGAGGAGGGTGATGAAAGGACTGGGCGCGCTCGAGAGCCGGGTGATGGCCGTGCTGTGGGACAGTTCCGAGGCGCTGTCGGTTCACGACGTCGTCGACCGGCTCAGCGACGACCAGCGAGTTCCCGCGTACACCACGGTATTGACGGTATTGACCCACCTGTGGGAAAAGCAGTGGCTGCTGCGCGAGAAGGTCGGGCGCTCCTACCGCTATCGCCCCAGCCGCACGCGCGCCGAGGCGACCACCGATCTGCTGCGCGAAATTCTCGACGCCAGCCCCGACGCGCCCGCGGTACTCCTGCATCTGGCCCGCACCGCCAGCGCCCGCGAGGTCGAGGCGCTGCGGCGGGGCCTGTCCGACGACGAGCACCGCCGGTGATCCTGATCGCGGCCCTGCTGGTGGCGGCCGTCGCGGTCGCGGTGGCCGCCCCGGCGGCGCTGTCCCGCATCGATTTCAGCGCCGCACCTGTCCTCGGGATGGCGGCCTGGCTCGGCGCGTTCGCCGCCGCGCTCGGGTACCTGGCGCTGGCGTTGATCGCGTTGGCGTGGCCCGGCTATCCACCGGGTGAGACCTTCGTCGGCAGTGCGCTGACATGTCTGGGCGCGCTCGAACCGATCGTCGTCACCTGGACGGCGGGGCTGATCGCGCCGGTGACCGCGATCGGCTTCACCGCTCCGACCGGTCAGCTGGCCCGGATCGCCCTCGGGCATCGGGAACGCGGAGCGGCCCTGCGCCGCAAGCACAATGAACTGGTCGAGGTGCTGGGCCGCGCCGATGCCGTCCGCGCGGACCTGGTGTGGCTCGAGCATCCGGCGCCGCTGGCCTACAGCGTCGCGGGCCGCGGCGGGTACGTCGTGGTCACCGACGGTCTCGCGCAGTGCCTGACCGAGGCGCAGTGGCGGGCGGTGCTCGCCCACGAGCACGCGCATCTGCGCGGATTCCATCACCGGATCCTCGGCGTCTGCCAGGTTTTCGCCCGCGCGTTCCCGTGGATCCCGTTGTTCGCCGCCGCACCGGCGGCCATGACCACCCTGATCGAATTCGCCGCCGACCGCGCGGCCGCGGCCGAGGCCGGCCCACACGCCCTCGCGGCCGCGTTGCGGACGGTCGCCGCCCGCACGACGACCGCGCTGGACCTGGTCGACACGTCGCTGGACTCGCGACTGCAATGCCTCTCGGCCCCACCGGAATCCCGCTCCGCCGCGCGCCGCCGCGCGCTGCTCCTGGTCGTCGGGACGATGCTGCTGGCTCCGGCGGCGTCGGTCGTCGCCATCGGATTGATCACCGCGGTCGCCGCCGTGATCACGATCTGAGATTCACCCGCGAAAAACTATGCTGCATAGTATTTTCGTCCGCGTGAAGTACCTACCAGCCCTCGCCACGGTTCTGCTGGCCGCGGGAACCCTCGGCCCCGGCACCGGTTTCGCGACCGCTGACCCCACCCCCGATCCGTCGCAGACCCGCTACTCCCTGGTCAACGGCTGCTACCGCATCGACACACCGAGCGGACCGCTGGCGCCGGCCGCGGGACCGTTCCGGATGCACGCGACCACGCTCGGCGAGTACCTGCTGTACGGACGGACCAAGGAGGTCGTCGACGCCTCGGCGGGCTCGATCCACCCCGCGAAGAATCCGTCGGTCACCGCGGTCTGGAAGGTGGACGGTTCCGGCGCAACCGGATTCACGCTCTCGAACGCCGCGACCAAGACCAGCACCCCGGCCACGTTCGTCCCCGACACCGGCTGCGCGGACTTCCCCGAAGCCCAGGACAGCGCCACCGGCACGCCCGGCCCGAGCGTCGGCGCGGACGGCTCGATCATCGGCACCATCGACGCGCACGTGCACGTCTCCGCCTACGAATTCCTGGGCGGCGACTTCCATTGCGGCCGCCCGTGGCATCCCTACGGCGTGACCTACGCGCTGCCCGACTGCGCGTCCGACCGCACCGGATCCAACGGCCTGGTCGCCGATTTCCTCGATTACGGCGGGCCCCGCACATCCGACACCGCCGGGTGGCCCACCTTCCGGGACTGGCCCAAACCCTCCAAGCTCAGCACCGAGGGCACCTACTGGACCAGCATCCAGCGCAGCTGGAAGGCGGGCTTGCGGGTGATGACCGTGGACCTGGTCGACAACGAATCGCTGTGCACGATCATGACCGACCGCCGGAACCCGTGCGACGACATGACTTCCGTGCGCACCCAGGCCGCGGACATGCGCGCGCTCCAGGACTACATCGACGCGCAGGCCGGCGGCCCCGGTCAGGGCTTCTTCCGCATCGTCACCGATCCCGCGCAAGCGCGTCAGGTGGCGGCGTCGGGCAAGCTCGCGGTGATCCTCGGCATGGAACTGTCCGACCCGATGGGCTGCGGCGTCTTCCTCGGCCAACCCAAGTGCGGCACCGCCGATGTCGACCGCTGGCTGGGCGAATTGCGCGCGCTCGGCGTCAGCAGCTTCTTCCCGGTCCACAAGTTCGACAACGCCTTCGGCGGCACCAAGATGGACAGCAATACCACCGGCCTGCTGGTCAACGCCGGAAACTTCCTGCAGACCGGCACCTTCTGGAATGTGCAGCCCTGCACCGGCCCCGGCCACGACAGTCCGCAACCGTCGGTGCCGATCGCCGGTGATATCAATCAGCTCTTGGCCAAGCTCACCGGTCCCCTGCTCGGCGGCGCTCCCCTCCCCCTGTACCCGTCCGGAACGCACTGCAACGCACGCGGACTGACCGAGCTGGGCCGATACCTGATCAACACGATGATCGACCAGGGCTTCCTGATCGAGATCGATCACCTGAGCGAGGCCACCGCGGACGAGGTCATGTCGATCATCGAGGCGCGGCGCTATCCGGGCGTGTTGTCCTCGCACGGCTGGGATTCCGAGCGCACCACCCAACGCGTCTACGCCGTAGGCGGATTCGCCACCCCGTACGCGGGCGGGCCCGCGGGATTCGTCAAGGCCTGGAGGGAGGCCCGGGCGATGCGGCGTCCCACCGGCGATTTCGGATTCGGGTTCGGCTCGGACATGAACGGACTCGGCGGCCAGGGCGCGCCGCTGGGCGCGGGCGTGATCCAGTACCCCTTCACCTCCCACGACGGCGCGGTGACCTTCGACCGGGAACGCTGGGGCGAGCGGACTTTCGACATCAACACCGACGGCACCGCGACCTACGGCACCTACGCTGACTGGCTCGAGGCGGTCCGGGTGCTCGGCGGACCGGAGGTCATGACCGACGTCTTCCACGGCGCGGAGGTCTATCTGCGGTTGTGGTCGCAGGTCAGGAGGTAAATCGCCGGAGCGTGACGGCGATCACGCGGCGAATTCGGCGCGCGGCGGAACATACCCGATACTTCTAACCTTCTATCAATCGATAACCGGTTAGAAAGACTGATCGGTACGAAATTGGAAGGCCGAGAACATGACCGCCGTGCGCCACCACACCATCGAGATCCAGGGCCTGCCCGTCTTCTACCGCGAGGCGGGCGACCCGTCCAAGCCCACTCTCGTGCTGCTGCACGGATTCCCCAGCAGCTCGGCCATGTTCCGCACCCTGCTGCGCGACCTGGGCGACGACTTCCACCTGATCGCGCCCGACCACATCGGCTTCGGCCGCTCGGCCATGCCGCAGGTGCACGAATTCGACTACAGCTTCGACAAACTCGCCGAGATCACCGAGGGCCTGCTCGACGCGCTCGGCCTCGACCGATTCGCCCTCTACATCCACGACTACGGCGCGCCGATCGGGCTGCGCATCGCCTCCGCCCATCCCGAGCGCGTCACCGCGATCATCACCCAGAGCGGCAACGCCTACCTCGAGGGCTTCACCCCGTTCTGGGACATCCTCTTCGCGCACGCCAAGGACCGCGCCGCCCACGAGCCGGGCGTCCGGAAGCTGCTCGAGGCCGATGCGACGCGGTGGCAGTACCTGCACGGGGTCCCGGCCGATCGGCAGAACCTGGTCAGCCCGGACAGCTGGACCATCGATCAGGCCTATCTGGATCGCCCGGGCAACAAGGAGATTCAGCTCCAGCTGTTCTGGGACTACCAGTTCAACCTGGACGGCTACCCGGCGTTCCAGAAGTACTTCGCCGAACACCGCCCGCCGGTGCTGATCACCTGGGGCGAACACGACGAGATCTTCGGGGCCGACGGCGCCCGCGCCTATCTGCGCGACCTGCCCGACGCCGAGCTGCACCTGCTCGACGCGGGCCACTTCGCCCTGGAGACCCACGGCCCCGAGATCGCCGCACTGATCCGGGAATTCCTCACCCGCACGGTGTCCTGACCGCCGTGGCCGCGCCGCCGTATTTACCGGCAACACGCGACGGCGCGGCCGGACCCGCGAGGCGGGTCGACGCTAGGTTGGCGGTGTGGCCGCTGAGAAATCCCCCGCCGGAGACGGCGAGACCAACGCCCAGGACACCGGCGCGAAATCCGAGGACACCGACGCGAAGGTCCAGGACGCCGACGACGCGGGCGTCCGTCCCGACGCCCTGGTGGCCTCGGTGATTCCCGCCTGGCTGCCGCGCGCGTATCTGCTGGCGGCGGCCACGGTCGCGGGCATCGTGGTGACCTTCTGGGCGCTGACCCGGCTGCAAGGGCTGCTGACCGTGCTGGTGGTGTCGCTGTTCCTGGCCTTCGCCATCGAGCCCGCGGTGAACTGGCTGGCCGCGCGCGGCTGGAAGCGCGGGGCGGCGACCGGCGCGGTGTTCGCGATCGTGACCGCGGTGCTGGTCGGATTCGTCTGGACCATGGGCGAATTGGTGGTCGGGCAGGTGTCGTCCCTGATCAAGAATCTGCCGCACGATACCCAGAGCGTGGTCACCTGGATCAACGACACCTTCCACACCGACCTCTCGGTCGCCGACATCACCGACCGCACCTCGGAGCTCAGCGCCAAACTCCAGACCTGGGCGCTGGACCTCGCCGACGATGTGTGGGGCATCGGCACCACCGCGCTCGGCGTACTGTTCCAAGGCCTGGGCGTCCTGCTGTTCACCTTCTACTTCGCCGCCGATGGCCCGCGCTTCCGCAACGCCGTCTGCTCCCTGCTGCCGCCGCAGCGCCAGCGGCACGTGTTGCGCGCCTGGGACATCGCGGTCGACAAGACCGGCGGCTACCTGTACTCCCGCGCCCTGCTCGCGGCCTGCTCGGCGCTGGCCCATTACGCCGCCATGCGAGTCCTCGGCATCCCGTCCGCCTTCGCCCTGGCGCTGTGGGTCGGCGTCGTCTCCCAGTTCATTCCGACCGTCGGCACCTACCTCGCGGGCGCGCTCCCGGTCCTGGTCGCCCTCGCCCACGAGCCGCGCACGGCCCTGTGGATCCTCGGATTCATCGTCGTCTACCAGCAATTCGAGAACTACGTCCTGCAGCCCCGGATCACCGCCACCACCCTCGACATGCACCCCGCCGTCGCCTTCGGCGCGGTCCTGGCGGGCGCGGCCCTGTTCGGCGCGACCGGCGCCCTGCTGGCGATCCCGGTCACGGCCACGGCGCAGGCCTTCCTGTCCGCCTACGTCCGCCGCTACGACGTGGAGAAGCCGGCGCCGACCGCGCACGACTGAACGCTCGCCCCGACCAATCGGTCGGCTCGTATTCCGCCCGGCTCGCCCGCGTCGTACGCTGCGGTGGAGCGAAGCTTGGTGAGAGGACTGTGCATGACGGTGACGGACCAGCCGCCCGTCGGCGGCGACACCGCCATTCGGGAATCGCGCTCCGGGGTCATCGAGCGGATGTCGGCCATTCTGGACGCGTTCGACAGTGGGCGGGAATGCCTGCGGCTCGAGGACATCACCGATCGGACCGGGCTGCCGCGATCCACCACCTTCCGGCTCGCGTGCCAGTTGACCGAACTGGAGTGGCTCGTGCACGACGAGCAGGGGTACCGCCTGGGAGCCCGAACGCGGCGGCTCGCGCGGATCACCGACTTCGAGGACATTCGAGCCGCAGCGTCGGCGGCCTTGTCGGATCTGCACGTGGCGACGGGAGCGGTCGCGCATCTGGCGGTGCTCGAGGGCAATGCCGTCCACTATCTGGACAAGGTGGGCGGACCGTACGCGGCATCGATTCCGTCGCGGGTCGGGGCGCGGCTGGACGCGACGCAGACGGTGTGCGGGCTGGCGCTGCTGGCCTCGATGGATCCCGAGGACGCGGACCGGGTGTTGCGACTTCCGTTGCGCAGCTCCGCCATTCGGCCGATCGCGCGCCGGCGGGCGATCCAGGCCGATCTGTATCGGGTGCGGCAGCGCAATGGGCTGGCGATCTCGCTCGGGACCACGTGCGAGATGGGGATCAGCGCCGTCGCCGTGCCGGTGCTGGGTCCGGACGGGCCGGTCGCCGCGATCTCGCTGGCCACCCGGGGTGAGCTCGAACTGCGGCGGATCGCGCCGCTGGTGTTCACCGCCGCCCGCCGCACCGCCGCGGAGATGTTCGCCGACGGGTCGATGGGGGCCGAGCCGCTCGAACCCCCGTTGCGGACGCGCGCCCGGCTGGCCTGAGGCCGTTCAGCTGTTGGTGCCGTCGGCCGGAATGCCGTCGGGCAGTTCGGCGGCCGCGCCAGAGCCGGAATCGGCTCCCGGGCAGGAGATTCCGAGCGAATAGGCCGTCATCGACAGCGAGCCGTAGCTGTAGCCGTCGACCAGTGTCTCGGTGTCCTCGGACCCCGCGGCGGCCAATCCCGCGAGATACAGCAGCGGGATGAAGTGGTCGGGGGTCGGCACCGCGAGGGAGTAGTCCCGCTGGTCGGTCAGCGCGAGAATGTCCGCGGGCTGGTTCAGCATGAGGTTCTGGGCGGCCTCGTCGAAGCGGCGGGCCCAGTCGAAGCCGGTGTCGGGGCGGCTGGGGTCGATGCCGCGCAGATTGTGCACCACATTGCCGCTGCCGACGATGAGAATTCCGCTCTCGCGCAACGCGTGCAGCCGGATGCCGAGCTCGAGATGGTATTCGAGGGGCTTGTCGGCATTGATGCTCAGCTGCACGACCGGGATGTCGGCGTCGGGGAAGGCGTGCCGCAGCACCGACCAGGAACCATGGTCGATGCCCCAGCTGTCGGTGTCCGCGCCGACCCAGTTCGGTTTGACCGCCTCGCTGACCTCCTCGAACAATGCGGGCAGCCCGGGCGCGGGGTACTGGACGGCGAACAGTTCGGGCGGGAAACCGTAGAAATCGTGGATGGTGCGCGGGTACGGCATCACCGTCACCGCGGTCGCGTTGATGTACCAGTGCGCGGACACGATGAGGATGGCGCGCGGGCGGGGCACGCTGCGGCCGAACGCCTCCCACGCCTGGGTGTACCGGTTGCTCTCCAGCGCGTTCATCGGGCTGCCGTGGCCGAGGAACGCGGCGGGCATCCGGGCGGCCGGATCGGCGGCGGTCATCGCGGGTCACCGACCTCGGGCACCGGGGTGGGCCGCGCGGGTTGCGGTCCGCGGGTGCGGGTCCGGCCGTGGGCGTCGACAGCGGCGTCGAGCGAGAGGTTGATGTCCATCAGCTGGTCGATGGTGTCGCCGTGCAGCCGGACGAACTCCTCGCGGGCCCTGCCGCGACGGAAGGAGATGAACGACCGGTCGGATTCGAGCTGCCAGGTGTACCAGAACAGGTACGGCACGGTGAGCACTGATTGCGCAGGATGTCCCAGAACCGCCCCACCCGCTGCTCGGCGACCGCGACGCGCATCAACCCGACGATGGTCAGCGGTATCAGCACCGACAGGATCTTGGCCCAGGAGAACCAGTTCACCAGCCCGATATCGTGCCCCGGGCCCCAGATCCACAGCGGGAACGTCAGCAGCGACAGCCCCCACACCCAGGTCGCCGGACGCGGGTGCACCCGCATGTAATCGACGATCACCCAGAGGATCGCACAGAACACGAGCATGGACACCGCGGTCACCCAGGTGAATGGGGCCGGGTTCCCCGAAACCGCCTCCGAGGCCGCACTGATCACAGCGATCCCGCCTTCCCACGAACAGACTGGCAACAACTCAGCAATCACCGATTCTCGTCATCGTGCCCCATGCGCCTCCGATTCCCGCCGCAACGCGCCACAACCGCCGACGGGACGGCCGACCAGCGCCTATCCTGTGTCACAGGTCCGTCCCTGTCGCGGACCGGTTCTCCGCTGCGGACGCATTCACCTCCGGGGGTTGTCTTGATCGACGAGCGGCCGATCGTGTTGACCGATGAGTTCTTCCAGGACCCGCACGCGACCTACGAGCGGCTACGCGAGCTCGGTCCGGTCCATCACGTGCGGTTCCCGCACGGCGTGATCGGTTGGCTCGTCACGGATTACGCCACCGCGCGGCAGGTGCTGAGCGACCCGACGGTCAGTAAGAACCTGCACGCGGTGGCCGACGACAATCGGTTGGTGGCGGGTGCGACCGTCGCGGATCCGGGCAACAGCCGGCACATGCTCAATGCCGATCCGCCGCACCACACCCGGATGCGCAAGCTGGTCGATCGGGCGTTCACCCCTGCCGCCGTCGCCGCCCTGGCGCCACGGATCCCCGCGATCGCCGACGAGCTGCTCGATGCCATCACGCCCGGCACGACAGTGGATCTGCTGCGGGAGTTCGCCTTCCCGCTGCCGATCACCGTCATCTGCGAACTGCTCGGCGTGCCCGCCGCCGACCGCTCCGACTTCCAGCGCTGGTCGAGCGAACTGGTCAGTGCGCGGAGTCACGAGTCGAAGGCCGATGCCAACGCCCAATTGGCGAAATACCTCGACGATCTGATCGCCGGGCACCGGGCCGATGGCGGGACCGATGTGCTGTCGGCATTGATCCGCGCCACCGCGGAAGGCGACCGGCTCACCTCCGACGAGCTTCGGTCCAATGCCCTGCTGCTGCTCATCGCCGGACACGAGACGACGGTGAACCTCATCGGCGGCTGTGTTCTCGAACTGCCCGACGATCCCGGAGCCCGGACCCGGATCGCCACGGATCCGGTGGCCGCCAAGACTTTCCGGGAGGAGGTCCTGCGATTCCACAGCCCGGTCAATATCGCCACCTTCCGCTACACGACGGCGCCGCTCACCCTCGGTGAGGTCCGCATCGAGCCCGGGGAGTTGCTCATGGTGTCCCTCGGCGCGGGCAATCGCGACCACACCCGCTTCGACGAGCCGCACACCTTTCAGGCCGACCGAATCGACAATCACCACATCGCCTTCGGCTACGGAGCCCACTTCTGCCTGGGCGCCCCGCTGGCGCGGCTCGAGGCCGATATCGCCGTGGCCCGGCTGCTCGCGCGGTTCCCCGCACTCACCGTCACCGAGCGCGAGCGGTTGCGGTGGCGGCCGAGTCTGGTCATCCACGGTCTCAGCGAACTGCCGGTCACCTGCCGCTGACCGATCGGGTGGATGGGACACTGTCGGGACCATTCACCCGATCCGGCGAGGAGGACCCGGCGCTGTGCCGAAGATCCGGGCGGCGACCGTCGCCGAACACCACGCGGCCCAGCGGCGCGCGCTGCTCGACGCGGCGCGCGATGTGCTGACGGCCGGGCAGGTGCCCACGCTGACCGAGGTCGCGACACGGACCGGGCTCGCGCGGCCCAGCGTCTACCAGTACTTCAAGTCGCGCGACGACCTGCTGATCGCGGTGCTGGAGGACGCGTTCCCGCGCTGGAGTGCGCGCATCGCCGAGCAGATGGGCCGGGCCGCGAACCCGGCGGCGCGGGTGCTCGAATACATCACCGCCAATATCGATCTCGTGGTGGAGGGCGAGCACGCCGTGGCGCGGGCGCTCGCGTCCGCCCTGCCGAACAACGATATGGCCGGGCGCGCACGGCAGTTGCACGACGGGCTCACCACACCGCTCACGGCCGCGCTGGAGGAGTTGGGCGCGGCCGATCCAGAGCTGACGGCCGAGCTGGTGAACGCGATCGTGCACGCCGCGACCCGGATGGTCGAGGCGGGCACCGAACCGACGGTGGTCGACGCGCGGGCGCGGGAGCTGGTGGCCCCGTACCTCGCGGCGCTGTCGGGCTAGCGGGCGCGCGGTCTACGGGAGGATCGAGTCGACATAGCCGCCGTCGACCCGCAGTGCGCCACCCGTGGTGGCCGAGGCGAACGGGGAGCTGAGATAGACCACCATGTTCGCGATCTCCTCGGGCTCGATGAGTCGCTGGATCAGTGATTGCGGCCGGTGGGCGCGCATGAACTCCCGCTGCGCTTGATCCCACGGCAGCGCGGGGTCCACCAGCTGGTAGACGAAGTCCTCCACCCCGGCGGTGTGCGTCGGCCCGGCGATGACCGAGTTGACCGTAACCCCGGTTCCGGCAGCGTCTTTCGCGAACCCGCGAGACAGCGCCAGAAGCGCCGTCTTGGACACGCCGTAGTGGATCATCTCCTCGGGAATCACGATGGCCGAGTCGCTGGCGATCTGCAGCGCGCGACCCCAGCCCCGGTCGATCATGCCCGGCAGATAGGTGCGGATCAGCCGGGCCGCGGCCAGCACATTGACCTCGAAGTAGGTGCGCCACTGCGCATCGGTGATCTCCCGCGCGGGCACGGCCCCGAAGATCCCGAGGTTGTTCACCAGGATGTCGACGGCGGGCAATTCGTTCAGCAGTCGATCCACGCCCTCGGCGGTGACGACGTCGGCGGTGACGCCGTGCGCGTCGGCCCCGGTGAGCCGCAGTTCGGCGACCGCGGATTCGACCCGGTCGGCGGTGCGGCCGTTGACGGCGACGCGCGCTCCGCTACGGGCCAGTCCGGCGGCGATGGCCAGCCCGATGCCCTGGGTGGAGCCGGTGACGAGTGCGGTTCTGCCGGTCAGATCGATGTTCACGAGCGACACTCCTTCGCAGGGGGACGACCGCGCGGGCGTGGCTCGCGCCGTGGCCGAGTCTATGGGTGCGGCCGAAGCCGAACGCACAGCGAGACGTCGTTCGGCGAGGCGCGAGGGTGCGCGGACAACTAAGGTCACGTCCCAAAAACAGGGAGTACCGCGTGACCACACACACCGAAGCCCGCCCCTACCCGTTCGGGGAGCCGATCCGGCTCGATCCGCCGCCGCTCGCGGCGAAACTCCAACGCGAGGAACCGATTTCGCGCATCCTGCTGCCGTATGGCGGCGAGGCCTGGCTCGTCACCCGCTACGCGGATGTGCGCTCGGTGCTCAGCGACCCCCGCTTCAGCCGCGCCGCCACGGTGGGCCGGATGGATGTGCCACGGGTGCGGGAAACGCCTGCGCTGCCGAACATTCCGACCAGCATGGACCCACCGGAGCTGACCCGGCTCCGCAAACTCACCATGACCGCGTTCACCTCGCGCCGGGTCCAGCAGCTGCGCCCGCGCGCCGAACGCATCGTCGACGAGCTGCTCTCCGCCATGGAGGCCGCGGGCTCGCCCGCCGATCTCGTCGAGGCGCTGGCGTTGCCGCTGCCGGTCACCGTCATCTGCGAAATGCTCGGCGTCCCACCGCAAGACCAGCATCGCTTCCGCGATTTCTCCGACGCGATCATGTCCACCACCGCGGTCACCGACATGGAGCGCGCGATGGCGTACGCCGCCGTCGCGGGGTATCTGACCGAGCAGATCGCCGTACGCCGCGAACGACCGGCCGACGACTTGCTCGGCGCGCTGGTGGCGGCTCGGGACAACGAGGATCGGCTCAGCGAGGAGGAGCTGATCACCCTCGGCATCACCCTGCTGGTCGCCGGGCACGAGACCACGGCGAACCAGATCGCCAACTTCACCTACGTGCTGCTCACCGAACCGGGCGAATGGGACCGGCTGCACGCCGATCCCGGGCTGGTCCCGACCGCCATCGAGGAGCTGCTGCGCTACATCCAGGTCGGCAACGGCGGCGCGTTCCCCCGCATCGCCACCGAGGACATCGAACTCTCGGGCACGGTGATCCGCGCGGGGGAATCGGTCTTCGTCGATCTGCAGGCCGCCAACCGCGACGAGACGGTGTTTCCCGATCCCGGCACCCTGGATCTGACCCGGCATCACAACTCACACTTGACTTTCGGCCACGGATTCCATCACTGCGTCGGCGCGCAGCTGGCCCGCCTCGAACTGGATGTCACGCTCACCGCGATGCTACACCGATATCCGCAATTGCGCCTGGCGGTCCCGGCGGACGCCGTCGAATGGAAGAAGGGCATGCTGCTGCGTGGCCCGAAGGCGCTTCCGGTGGCCTGGTAGCCACCTGAATACACGCTGCCCAATACGATAAATCCGACTTATCGCAGCGCGACAACGGCATTGACAGACCAGTCTGTCCCCCCGCCCAGATCACACCGCCGCACCGGGACTGAATCGCTCTGAGCTGCAAGGCTGTTGAGAGTGACGGCTCACATTGACAGCATCAGCCAGGTCCCGATAGCGTGTTGCCATGACGTTGCGGGTCAGATGACCAACAGCGAACAATTGTCGGGGACGCGCTGTCGGGATTGATTTGTGACTATTTTTCAATGGGTTTCGCATTTGCGCGGAATGACATCATTTCAGTTTGGAAATACACTATGCCATCGGTGATCTCGGCCGTAGTCATCGATGAACTCATTCGCAATGGCGTGCAATGGTTCGTGTATTGCCCCGGGTCTCGGAACGGTCCGATCGGCTTCGAATTGGCGCGGCGCGCCCGGGCCGGGGAGATCGAATTCCAGGTCCGGCTGGACGAACGCTCGGCAGCCTTTGTGGCACTGGGCATCACGAAGGCGACCGGCCGTCCGGCGGTCGTGGTGACCACCTCCGGCACCGCGGTGTCGAACCTGCTACCCGCGGTCACCGAGGCCAACTACTCGGACCTACCACTGGTGCTGGTGACCGCGAATCGCCCGCCCGACGTGCTGGGCACCGGCGCGTCGCAGACGGTGGACCAGCCCGCGCTGCTCGCCTCGCAGACGCGTCACGTGCAGCAGACCTGGTCCGGCGGCCCGGTCGACGCGACCGCGAATGGCGTACTGCGGTCACAGGTTTGCCGCACCCTGGGTATCGGAACCGGCAAACTGATCGGCCGCCCCGGCCCGGTTCAGATCGACGTACCGCTGTCGTCCGGCCTGCCACCGCAGCCCGAAACCTCTTCTCCCGCAGGACGTCCCGGCGGCGTCCCGTGGATCGCCATGCCCGAGATCCCGGGTGCGGCGCACCCGGATGCGGTCGAGCTCGACCTGCGCCGGCCCACCCTGGTCATCGCCGGGGACGGCGCGGACCCGGCCGCGCTGCCGCCGCTGCCGGTGATGGCCGAGCCGACCGTGGCGGTCGGCGACCGGAAACGCCTGCACCCCTGGGTTCTCGACCAGGTGCGGCCCGAGCAGGTCGTGGTCTACGGCCGCCCGACCCTGCATCGCAATGTCGGCCGCCTGCTGGCCCGGCCGGGCGTGCGCACCGTACTCGTCGCCGGGGGCGGCGACTGGCTCTACGCCGCACCGGATATTGAGCTGCTGTCCCGGAATCCGCGCTGCACCGGCGATCCGGCGCCGGACTGGATCGAGGAACTCGAACACGCCGACGAGACCGTGCGCGACGCCTGGTCGCGGACGATGACCGAGCCCGCCAACCGCCGCACCGGCGTCGGTGTGGCGCACGCGGTGCTCGGGGCCCTGCGCCCCGGCGACCTGCTGTGGCTCGGCGCGTCCAACCCGATCCGCGACGTCTCGCTGACCGGCCTGATCCCGCCGGGCGTGGACGTGCTGTCCAATCGCGGCGTCGCGGGCATCGACGGAAACGTCAGTGCCGCGACCGGAGCCGCACTGGCCCACCCCGACCGGCAGGTCGTCGCACTGCTGGGCGACCTGACCTTCGCCTACGACGCGTCCGGATTGCAGACCGGGCGGCTGGAACGCATGCCCGCGAACCTGACCATCGTGGTGTCCAACGACGCCGGCGGCGGCATCTTCGAACTGCTGGAGCAGGGCGACGCCCGCTACAAGCGCGAGCCCTACGGCGACACCTTCGAACGGATCTACGGGACACCGCAGAACATCGACATCGCCCACCTGTGCCGCGCCTACGACGTCGCGCACACCACGGTCGAGATCGACGACCTGGCCGCGTCACTGGGCCGCGCCCGCCGGTCCGGCCGCCTGTCGGTGCTCGAAATCCCGGTCGCCCGAACCGATCTGCGTGATGTGCACGCCCGCACCCGCCAGGCGGTGGAGGCCGCGTTCGACGCGACCGCCGTCTCGGCGCTGAATCTCGAGCTGGAGCTGCACTCCTGATGCCACACCCGTCCGACGCCATACCACTGACTCCCCTGCTCGTCCCCGACGATCCCGACGCCGCGGTCGACACCATCCGCCGCGCCATCGAGCTCGCGTACCGCGGTGGCGAGGCCATCGCCCCGATCACCGATCCCGTGCAGGCGCAGGGGCTTCCGCCGACCGTGCCCGCTACCACCGCGGTGGTGCTGTCCACCTCCGGTTCCAGCGGTGTCCCGAAGCGAACCCTGTTGTCCCGCACCGCCTTGTCCGCCTCGGCGCAGGCGAG
Source organism: Nocardia sp. CA-145437 (assembly GCF_050956485.1). NCBI lineage: Bacteria > Bacillati > Actinomycetota > Actinomycetes > Mycobacteriales > Nocardiaceae > Nocardia > Nocardia sp. CA-145437. The sequence goes on from NZ_CP191204.1 coordinate 4,699,903, forward strand.
TTCGGAGCGGCTCGGCGGCACGGGCGACTGGCTGCTGTGCCTGCCGGCGGGATTCGTCGCCGGCTTCCAGGTGATCTCGCGGGCCACACTCGGCGGCACGCGGGTGACGACGCTGCCCGGCGGCCACTTCGATCCCGCCGCGTTCGCGGCCGCGGCCCTGCGTCTGCCCGCCGGTCGCCGCTACACCTCACTGGTCCCCACCCAGGTCACCCGGCTGCTCGCCGACGCCGAATCCCGAACCGCCCTGGCGGTTTTCGACAAGATCCTGATCGGCGGCGCGCGCCTCGACGACGAGACCGGCCGTGTCCTGCGCGAGCTGACCGACGCCGTGGTCACCTACGGCATGACCGAGACATGCGGCGGCTGCGTCTACGACGGCACGCCGTTGCGGGGTGTGCGGGTCGAGATCATCGACGGCATAATCCATCTCGGCGGCAGCGTGGTCGCCGACGGCTATCTCGATGTCACCGGCGAGCAGCCCTTCTACCGCGAGGGCGGCACCCGCTGGTACCGCACCTCGGACCGCGGGCACTGGTCGCAGGAGCTGCTGGTGCCCACCGGCCGTGTCGACGACCTGATCAATACCGGCGGCGTGAAGGTTTCCGCGGTCGCGATCGAACAGGCCCTGACCGGCGTGCCGTGGATCGAGTCCGCGGTGGTCATGGGCGTGCCCGACCGCGAGTGGGGCGAGCTCGTGGGCGCGTATCTGGTGACGCGCCACTCGATTCCGGACCGCGACCTGGAGCCGCTGCGCGAGCGCGTGCGGCAGCGGCTGGGCCGGGCCGCGGTGCCCAAGCGCTTCGTTCTCGGCGCCGAGCTGCCGTTGCTGGCGAACCAGAAGATCGACCGCCGCGCCGTGCGCGACCGACTGACCACCACCGAATCGGAGCACTCCCATGCATGATCCCGTGCGATTCCGCCTGGCCGGCGCGAACGGCCCGGTAGGCCTGGACGGGCCCCTGATCTGCTATCACAATCTCGCCGAGGCGGAGGCCGCGGTGCGGGCGGGCGCCTACGGCAATGTGGTGGCCGGCGCGATCCCGTTCGACACCGAGCTCGCCGAGTCCTCGCTGTACCTGGGCTGGCGGACCACCACACCGGACCGGAGCCCCCGGCGTCCCGGGCCGCGTCCGGAGTTCCGCGCCGACGTCGAGTTCAACGACGCCGCGATCGCGGACTATCTGCGCCACATCGACGACGCGCTGGCCCTGTTGCGCGCCACCGAGCCCGAGCTGGAGAAGATCGTCATCTCGCGCTGCGAGCGCTATTTCTACGACGGCGTGGTCGATCCGCTCGCCCTGTTCGATCGGATCACCGAGCTGTACCCGAACGCGCGCAGCTACTTCGTCGAGCACCTCGACCACCCGGGCGTGTACACGATGGGCGCGAGCCCGGAGCTGTTCCTCGCGAAGTCCGGGGCCACCCTCACCATGACGCCGCTGGCCGGAACGGTGCTGCGCGACACCCGGCTGCCCGAATCCGCGGACCGCGAACGCGCCCGCGCCCTGCTGTTCGACGACAAGTACCTGGCCGAGCACCGGCACCTGGTCGACTTCATGGTGAAGGGCCTGTCCGCGTTCTGCCCCGACCTCGACTATCCCGACGATCCCGAACTGGTGACCGCTCCGGGCCTGTGGCACTTGGGAACTCCCATCACCGCCCGCCTGCTCGACGCCGACGTCCCGGTGACCGACCTGGTCGCCGCACTGCACCCCTCCCCCGCGGTGTGCGGCGTGCCGCAGGCCGCATCGCGGCGGATGATCGCCGGCTACGAACCGGCCCGCGCCTACTACGGCGGCCTGGTCGGCTGGATCGACAGCGCCGGCGACTGCGAGTTCCACATGGCGCTGCGCGGACTCGAATTGGATTCGCACCGCAGCGATCTCACGCTGCGCACCGGCGGCGGCGTGGTGTCGCGCAGCCGGATCGACACCGAGTTCGCCGAGACCTCGGCCAAGCTGGCGACCATGCGCCGGGTGCTGGGGATCCCGTGATGCGTGACGCGGTCATCGTCGCGGCGGTACGCACGCCGATCGGACGGGGAAAACAAGGCGGCGCGCTCGACGGCGTGCACCCGGTGGACCTGATGGCGCACAGCCTGCGCGCCGTGGTCGAACAGGCCGGCATCGATCCGGCGCTGATCGACGAGGTCATCGGCGGCGTGGTCAGCCAGGTCGGCGAACAGGCCACCAATGTCACCCGCCGCGCCTCGCTGGCGGCCGGATTCCCGGAATCGGTGCCCGCCAGCACCATCGACCGGCAGTGCAGCGCCAGCCAGCAGGCGCTGCGCTTCGCCGCGCACGCGGTCATCGCCGGGGACTGCGACCTGGTGGTGGCCACCGGCGTGGAGTCGGTGAGCCGGATTCCGATGGGCACCAGCCTGCTCGACGTGGACAATCTCACCGGATCGGCGTTCCTGGAGCGCTATCCGCAGGGCGTGCCGTGGCAGGGCATCAGCGCCGAACTCATCACCGCGCGTTGGGGATTCGGACGCGGTCAGCTCGACGACTACGCGCTCGAGAGCCATCGCCGCGCCGCCGAGGCCACGAAGCGGGGCGGATTCGACGCCGAACTGACCCCGCCGATCAACGGCCTGGCCCGCGACGAGACCATCCGATTCGACGCCTCCGCGGCCGGGCTGGGCGCGCTGTCGCCGTCGTTCTACAACGAGGCCATCGCCCAGCGGTTCCCGGAGATCGCCTGGCACATCACCGCGGGCAATGCCAGCCAGCTCGGCGACGGCAGCGCGGCGGTGCTGGTCACCACCAGCGAACACGCCAAGCGACTCGGGCTCACCCCGCTGGCCCGGATCCGCAGCCACATCGCGGTCGGCGACGATCCGTTCCTCATGCTGACCGCCGTGGTGCCTGCGACCGAAAAGGTGCTCAAGCAAACGGGACTGACGCTGGACGACATCGATCTCATCGAGATCAACGAGGCGTACGCCAGCGTCGTACTCGCGTGGGCGCGCGAAACGGGTGCCGACCTCGACCGGGTCAACGTCCACGGCGGCGCGATCTCGCTCGGGCATCCGCTCGGGGCCAGCGGAGTGCGGCTCACCGCCACCCTGGTGCACGCACTGCACGAACGCGGCGGCCGCTACGGCCTGCAGACCATGTGCGAATCCGGCGGTCAGGCCAATGCCATGATCCTGGAAGCACTCTGACGCGGCCCGCACATCGCGCGCCGTGCCCCGCTCAGTGCGCGGCGCGGGCGGCGGCCAGGATCGCGGCGATCGCCGGGTCGCCCGCCGCGACCTCGGCGAACGCCGTGGCGAGGGTGTCCTCGTAGGTGGTGCGGGCTTCCCGGTAGCGGTCGCGTCCGGCGTCGGCGAGCACGGTGTACACCCCGCGCTTGTCGTCGGGACACAGGTCGCGGTAGGTGAAGTCGGCCGCGTTCAGGCGACCGACCAACCGGGTCACCGAACTCTGGTTGAGCCCGAGCTTGTCGGCGAGTTCCTGCATGCGCAGCTCGCTGTCAGGGGCCTGATCGAGGAAGCTCAGCGCCCGGTACTCCGACAATCCGAGCCCGTGACGACGCTGCAGGGCCGTCGCGAGGCGGCTCTCCACCTGCGCGTGCAGGATCAGCATGCGGTTCCAGAGTTGGGCGTCCGCACCGGTTTTCACGCTCTTCGCCTGCGACGGCATCGACTCACTCCCTCGATCTGGCGGTGTCCGGACGAGACGTCGGCCACCGGGGCTTGACACAAGTTTACATGTACATGCATGCTCTTCTTCGCGAGCATTTACTTGCACGTACATACAATCACATGAAGGGTGCAGCTCCCATGGCTTGGGTCTATCTGCTGATCGCGTCCGTGTTCGAGATCGTCTTCGCACTGGCGACCAACGCCACCCACGGGTTCACCGTCCTGGGCCCGTCCCTGCTCACCGCGGCGGCCGCCGCGGGCGGGATCTTCTTCCTCAGCCTGGCCCTGAAATCCCTCGACGTCGGCGTCGGCTACACGGTGTGGACCGGCATCGGGTCGGTCGGCACCGTGCTGTTCGGGGCGGCGGTGTTCGGCGAGGAGTTCACCCCGGCCAAGGTCGTGGCCTTCGTGCTCATCATCGGCGGCGTCGTGGGGTTGAAGATCGCCGACAAGCTCACCGGCGCTCCCGCCTGATTCGACGACTCACCTTCCCGTTCCACCCTTTTCGAGGAGAAACCGTCATGTCCTGGGTATACCTGCTCATCGCCGCCGTCTTCGAGGTCGCCTTCGCACTCGGCACCAATGCCACCAAGGGGTTCACCCGCCTGTGGCCGTCGGTATTCACCCTGGCCGCCGCGGCGGCGGGAATCTACACGCTCAGTCTCGCCCTGCGCACACTCGATGTCGGGGTGGGGTACACGATCTGGACGGGCCTCGGCTCGATCGGCACCGTCGTCCTGGGCGCGCTCATCTACAAGGAGAAGATCAACGCGCCCAAGGTGATCGCCTTCGGGTCGATCATCGCCGGGGCGCTGGTGCTGCGACTGGCCGCCTGACCTACCCGAGCAGGTAGGCCGGGGTGCTCGGCGGGCCGGACTTGGTCACGAACTCGTGGCGCAGGCGGTGGAACGGCGAGGCGGGATCGAACACCTCCTCGGTGAGGTGTTGGAGCTCCTCGGAGCGGTACGCCGCCAACGGTTTCACCGCCTCGTCGGCCGCGCGTCGGCGCTGCTTCTCCCGGATGCGGACGGGCAGCTCGGGGTCGGCGGCCAGGGCGGCGGCCGCGTGCCGGACCCAGGTGCGGAACTCCGCGGGATCGCCGGGCACCGCGTGATCCACCAGGCCCAGCGCGGCGGCGGCGCGGGCGCCGATCGGGAGCGCCTCTCCAGTCAGGCGATCCGCGCACGCCGCGCCCACCCGGCGGGGCAGGGTGTAGGTCCAGTATTTCGAACCGCGCAGGCCCGACACGCGGTAATGCGGGTTCAGCACCACCGATTCACGGCACCAGACCTCATCGGCGGCCAGGGCCAGCATCACGCCGCCGGCGGCGGCATTACCGGGCAGCGCGGAGATCACGAGCTTGTCGGTGGTGGTCAGGACGGCCTCGACGAGGTCGTTGAAAGCGTTGATATTGCGCCAGGATTCGGCGGCGGGGTCGGGGGCCGCCTCGATCACATTGAGCTGGATGCCATTACAGAAGAAGTCTCGGGCCGGGCCGAGGACCAGCACCTTCACCGCGCGGGTGCACGCCTGACGGTAGGCCGCCAGCAGGCGTTCACACTGGCGGGTGCTCAGAGCGCCACCGGCATAGGTGAATCCGAGGTAGCCGACCTCGTCGTATTCGTAGTAGCGCAGTTCCGACCAGGTGACGCGCACGGCGGCTTCGCAAGGACTCACCGGCACGTCGGGAATATCGGCGAGCAACTCGGGGCCGAGCACGTCGGTGGCGGGCAGTTTGAACGTCGGCGGGCCGTCGGGATGCGGGTGGGCCCGCAGCTGCGGGATCCACACCGCGCCGTCGACGGTGGCACGGCAGATCGCGCCATCGCGCGTGGCGATCACCGTGCCCGGAACGCCACGCAGCCGGTCCTCCAGATGACCTCCGTAGAGGAAGTACTCGCCGCCGTACAGCTCGTCGAGCACGCCCGGATTCGAGTCGGCGGCACGGAGTTTGCGTAGCACCGTCGTGGTGCTGTCGTGAGCCCAGTCGATGCGTCGGAAGTACTGGGCGTAGCGCGGGTGCGGCGGCGCGGTCACCTCGGTGCGCGGGTCGATCGGTGCGGCGCCGTGCTGTTCGAACCGGTCCAGCGCGCGCAGCAGGGCGGCCACCGCGGCGTCGGCGACCTCGGTGCGGTACAGCTCGCTCTTGGAGCACATGCGCATCGGGAACGATTCCGATGCCCAGACCGGACCCAGGCCGGACGCGTCACCGGCGCGCTGCACGGTGACGCTCCACGACGCGGCATTGGTGCCGATCGCCCAATCCAGTGACGACGGACCGTGATCGCCTTCCGGCCCCGGCCGCACGACCAGCACCACGTGCCGGGCGCGCAGGTCCGCCGGGACCGGTTCGGCGAGCATGAGCCCGACGATGAGGTCGGGCCCGAAAGCCGCCGCCCCGGCCCTGATCGCGTCGTCACCGAGCGCCAGTTCCACCCCGATGAGATGACCCCGCTCGGCCAGCTCGATCCGGATGCGCTGCGTCAGGCTGTCGAAAGCGTCGGCCACGAGCAGGATTCGCATCGGACTTCTCCCCTTGAAACACGGCTCAGCGTTGAGCCAGCTAACTATTTCCATCTAGAAATAACTGATGAAACAGCGCTTGACAAGTTTCGGGATCAAGCTGTTACCAACGGAAATTCAGAAAGGAAGCACTCCGCCTCTTCCGTTGGATCAACGCAATCAGGGTGGTTCAGCACACAATTGGTTAATACATCAACAGCTGGTCGGAACCGGATCCCCGCGGAAACGCGACTCCACGTAGTTCCAGGCATCCGGGAAACCCGCCACCGCCGTGGTCATGTGCTCGGCGATCTCGAAGGGCCGGAACATCACCGGCGCGCCCGCCTTGCAGTAGCGGTCGGCCACCTCGGCCACCGGATCGAACGACGTCAGCTCGTCGAACCGGCCCTGCCAGAAGTAGGTCGGGGCGCCAGGGACAGCGGTGTCGTAGCGCAGGCTGTTCTCACGCAGTACCTCGTGCGCCACCGGGCTGTCCATCAGGCTCTTGGAGGCGGCCATCTGCTCGGCATTGCGGAAGATGCCGTGGAACAGCAGGAAGCGACGGCAGGCGTCGTGGGTGAACTCGCGGAACCACAGGCCGTTCTCATTGAGTTGATCCGAGATCGGCAGGCGGTCCGGGTATTCGCGCTCCAGGCCCATGGCCGCGGCGAAGGCCAGGCCGAAGCCCGGATGCGGGGCGAAGCCCAGCGACAGCGCCATCTGCTCCAGGTCGGCCGGGATGCCGCCCGCCACCACGGCGTCCAGCTTCAGGTCGGGGGCGTACTCGGGCTGCATGGCCCCGGCCCACGCGGTCGCCATGCCGCCGCCGGAGTACCCCGCCAGCGCCACCGGCGAATTGCCCAGACCCAGCTCGGCGACCTTGCGGACCGCCTTCACGCTGTCCAGGGTGACCATGCCGCTCAGCTTCGCCGCGCCGTAGGCCACGTTCGGGCCCAGGTAGTCCGGCATGGAGATGGCCCAGCCGCGGCCGATCGGCAGCATGGCGCCGGCGCCGTCCTGCAGTTCGCCGTTGAACAGCGAGCGCGACGGGTTGCACTGCGAGCCCAGGGAATTGATCAGGGCCTGGTAAGAGACCAGCGGCGGGTTCTTGACGCCCTTGGGCATCAGCACCGTGGTCATGCCCAGGATCGGCCGACCCTGGGAATTGGTGGAACGGAAGGCGACCTGCCAGCCGTCGGTGCCCACGTACAGGCCCGGGTCGATGCGCCGGGTGCGGACCACGTCACCGGGCGAGAAACCGCCCAGGTCGGCGGGCGGGCTGTAGAAAGGATCGGGATCCTGTGTGGGATAAAGGGGTTGAGCCGATACGGGGGCGCACACCGACCCCGCGGTCAGGATGCTCAAAGCCAGGACCACCGCCCTGGCGGATCTTGCGAACAACGACGTTCCCTCACACTTCAGCCGTTCGAGTCTCGCGCCCCGACTGCACGGCGAACGAACGGTCGACCAACAAGCAACGGATTGGCATGCGGCACAGCCGCGCCCATGAACCGGAAGAGGACAGACAGCAAGCCTCTCGCGAATCGTCCAGTGACGCTACAGCTAACCTGGTCTAACGTCCAGAGTTACGGACAAACCAGGCACGAACTGTCAGCGGGCAGTCCCACTCAGTAGACGATCGAGTCCACCGATGAGGAAAACTACCTGATCCTCGTATAAGTCCGATAATTCCTGCGCGGGTGGAGGAGTCGTGGCCGGGTGCCAGTCGTCGGCACGACTGAGCGCCTGCAGGAAGCCCATGAGCGCAATGGCCCAGCGGGCTTCCAGGCGATCGGGATCCGAGGCCGGGAAGGCGCGGCGCAGCTGGACGTGCAACTGATCGGGCAGGTCCTGCTCGGCGGTCGTCAGCGCCGGATGCGAGACCAGCGAGAGCTGGGTGACGATCTTGATCCACCGCATGCCGCGAGTCCGATGCGCCAGCAGCAGGTCTCGATACGGCTCGGTGACCGCGCGCACCAGCGTCTCCGCGGTCGGCGGCTCCGGGCGCGCCGCCAGCGCGTCGGCATTGGCGCGAATGCGGTCACGCACCGCGGCGCCCAGATCCAGCAGCACCGCGGCGATCAGATCGTCCTTGGTGCCGAAGTGGTAGTTGACCGACGACGGACCCAGACCGGCCGCGGCATTGACCGCGCGCACCGACACCGCGTCCACACCCTGGGCGGCGAACAGGCGCTCGGCGGTCTTCACCAGCCGGGTGCGGGTCGCATTGCCCTGGCGGTTCTGCATCGGGACGGTCACGCCACGAGCTTCGCACATCGGCGCGGCGGGCCCGTCAGCACGGGGTGCACAACTGGATCGACAGACCGATTTCCGGACACCGAAACCGCCCATTATCGGGGCGCGATCAGTGCTTCCACCTGAGTTTTCGAATCATGCCCACTCACCGGGACGACCACATTTCTGGATCACTTGATCCAGGTTTACTCGGGGAACCGCTCCGGGCGACGAAGCCCGGCGCACTGGGTAAGGAGATCCCGCATGTGGACCGCTGAATCGATGAAGTTCGGGGCGTTCCTGGCCCCGTACCACCCCCTCGACGCCGACCCGGCCCTCCAGCTGCGGCGCGACATCGATCTCATGGAACACCTCGACCACCTCGGCTTCGACGAGGCCTGGATGGGCGAGCACCACTCCACCGGCGCCGAGATCGTGCCCGCGCCCGACGTTTTCATCGCCGCCGCCGCCGAACGCACCGAACGCCTGCGCTTCGGCACCGGCGTCATGTCGCTGCCCTACCACCACCCGCTGGTCACCGTGGACCGCATCACCCAGCTCGACCTGCAGACCCGCGGACGGCTCATCTTCGGCACCGGGCCCGGCAAGATCCCGCTCGACGCGCACATGATGGGCATCAACCCCTCCGACCAGCGCCGCCGCCAGGGCGAGGCCCTGGACGCGATCCTGGCGCTGCTGCGCGGCGAGGTCGTCAATATGACCACCGACTGGTTCACCCTGCGTGACGCACGCGCCCAGCTGCCCACCTACGATCCGGCCGGGATCGAGGTCGCCACCGCCTCCACCATCTCCCCCAACGGGTCGGTCCTGGCCGGCACCCACGGGCTGTCGCTGCTGTCGCTGGCCGCCAGCTCCCCCATGGGATTCGAAGTGCTGGACCGCAATTGGGGCGTCTACGAGAAGGCGTGCGCCGAACACGGGCACATCGCCGACCGCTCGCGGTGGCGGCTGGTCAACCCGATCTTCCTGGCCGAGACCCGCGAGGAGGCCGAGCGCGCGGTGAGCCGGCGCATCGGATCCATGGCCGCCTACGTGAACCGGCAGACCGGCGAGAACCCCGCCTGGGCCGACACGCCCAAGGGCATCATCGACCAGTGGCGCAATGACAACCTCGGCGAATTCGGGCAGGCCATCATCGGCACGCCCGACGAGGCCATCGAGCGCATCGAGAAGCTGATCGAGAAGACCGGCGGCTTCGGCACCATGCTCGTGCTGCACGTGGACATGGCGAGCTGGGAGGACACCAAGCGCAGCTACGAGCTGTTCGCCTCGGAGGTGATCCCGCACTTCAAGAATCGCAACCGCCGCCGCGAGGACAGCCTGCAGTACGCCGCCGACAACCGGGAACTGCTGATCGGGCAGCTGGTCACCGCGATCACCAAGGCCCACACCGACTACTACGGCGAAGCCGCCGCGACGGGAGCCTGACACCATGCGCGCCACACAGTTTCTGAACGGCGAGTTCACCGCTACCGAGGTGGCCGAGCCGCCCGCCCTCGGACCCGGCCAGCTGCGCATCGCGGTCGCCGCGTGCGGCATCTGCGGCAGCGACCTGTCGATGTCCAAGGACCCCTGCCGATTCGTGCAGGTAGCCACCGACAGCGGGTATCCGCTGGCGACCTTCGACACCGAGCGGCCGGTGGTGCTCGGGCACGAGTACGCGGGCACTGTCAGCGAGATCGGTTCCGGTGTCACCGATTTCGCGGTCGGGGACCGGGTCGCCGGGATCGGGCTGGCCACCGAGACCGCCACCGGGATTCCGACGATCATCGGCTACTCCAACGACTATCACGGGGCGTTCGGCGAGAGCATCGTGGTGGACTCGTGGTGGGTGCGGCACGTGCCCGACGAGTTGTCGCTCGAGCACGCCACCTTGGCCGAGCCGCTGCACGTGGGCGAGATGCATGTGCAGCAGTCGGGGCTGACGCCCGAGGACTCGGCGCTGGTGATCGGCTGCGGGACAATCGGGCTCGGGGCCATCATCGCGGCGAAGGCGCGCGGGGCGCGGCTGGTGGTCGCCTCCGAACCCTCGCCCAAGCGCCGCGAGCTGGCGCGGGCGGTCGGCGCGGACATCGTGGTCGATCCGAACGAGCAAGATCCGATCACGGCCTGGATGACGGCGGTGGCACAGCAGGATTCGGTCGTCGGCCAGTCCGGCACCGGCATTCTCATCGCCTTCGAATGCAGCGGGCGCGCCGGAATCCTCGGCACCCTCATGCGGACCATGCCGTTCAATTCACGCATCCAGGTGGTGGCCGCGCCGTTCGCGGACGAGCCGATCATTCCGGTGGTGGGCCAGTTCCGGCGGATCGCCATCAATTTCGGGCACGGTCCGTACGAGAACGCCTACGAGATCACGTTGGAGCGACTGGCGGCCGGGCAGATCGACGCCGAGGCGATCATCACCGGCCGCGTCGGGCTCGACGGGGTAGCCGAGGCGTTCACCGCGCTGCGGGACCCGGAGGAGCACGTGAAGATCCTGGTGCTGCCGGGTCGCTGAACTGCCGGTCCCGTCCGATCCGGGGGTGGAGGGCGACATGGGTTGGGGCCCTCCACACCGGGATTGGCTAATGCCCAGCGATTTTGCGACAAAGCGCCCCGGAGCGGGTCCGCCAGTTCCGACACGTGACAGGTTATTCTGGCGAAATGTCGGCAAACAATGCTGTTGGGGAGGACGTGGCGAGTACGGGCGAGGCCCAGGTGATTGCCCTGTGCAATCAGAAGGGCGGCGTCGGAAAGACCACCTCGACGGTCAATTTAGGTGCCGCGCTTGCCGAGTGCGGGCTGCGGGTCCTGTTGGTCGATCTCGACCCGCAGGGCGCGCTGTCGGCGGCGCTCGGCGTGGCCCACCACAACCTGGAATTGACCGTCTACGACCTACTGAGCCCCAACGCTCCGCCCATCGACGATGTCGTGATCAAGACCGCCGTCACCAATCTGCATCTGCTGCCCAGCAATATCGACCTCTCCGCCGCGGAGATCCAGCTGGTCAACGAAGTCGGCCGCGAACACTCCGTGAGCCGCGTGCTGGACCCCGTCCGCGACCGCTACGACTACATCCTCATCGACTGCCAGCCGTCGCTGAGCCTGCTCACCGTGAACGCCCTGGCCTGCGCCGACGGCGTCATCATCCCCATGGAGTGCGAGTTCTTCTCGCTGCGCGGCCTGGCCCTGCTCAACGACACCATGGAAAAGGTGCGCGAACGCCTCAACCCGCGTCTCGAACTGTCGGGAATCGTGGTCACCATGTTCGACTCCCGGCTGCTGCACTCGCGCCAGGTCCTCGACCGAGTCGCCGACACCTTCGGCGAACGCCTCTACGACACCATGATCTCGCGCACCGTCCGCTTCCCCGACTCCACCATCGCCGGCGAACCCCTCACCACCCTGGACCCCAAATCCAAAGGCGCCGAGCAATACCGCGAGCTGGCCCGCGAATTCCTCAAGCGCTCCGGCCGAGACGCGGCCCAGTCCTCACTGCCGTTTTCGCAGTAGGCGGGCCGTGCAATAACGGTGGTGCCGTGGTCTCCCCTCCGGAGCACGACACGCACCGGCTCAATAGTTGTCGCCGAAAGCGGCCCGCTGGGCGCGTTCCAGCCAGCCGCCGAACAGCCTGCCCAGCAAGGGAACCGGTACGCCCGCGGCATCGTCCGGACCGGCGACCGACAGCAGCCAGGCGGGCATGAAGCGCAGGGTCCACAGCGGGGCCGTACTTCGCATGTGGTTCTCGAAGCCCTTCCACATGGGCTCGTCGAGGACCGGGGCGAGGCGGCCGAGCAGTTCGCGTTCCTCGTCCGCGGCGTGCGCGGCGAGTTGACCGCGGACGGCGGTGGTGAGCTCGGACAGGCGGTTGGCCGCCGCGGAGTCGGAGACCGGCGTCGCGCCGAACTCCTGCCACGCGCTCAGCAGAGTGGCGAGCTCGGAGTGTTCCGCGGCAAGGATTTCCAGGGCCTGTTCATCGGCGCCGGCGTCACGCAGGCGCGGCCACAGGAACTCGTCCTCGCCCTCGTGGTGATGATGGATCACCGTGGCAAGCTTGCCCAGGTATTCCGCCAGCGCCTTGGCGCGCACCGGATTCGGCGTCGCCGCCAGGTCCAGGGCGGTCCGCTGGACCCGATCCAGATCTCGAATCATGGCCCGGTGAGCCAGAAGCATGGTCTTGTGACCTCGGGGCAGGCCGGCAACGGATGACACGGGCATGATGGCTCCTCGACGTGTGGCAGTGACGCCACGTCCCGACGCTACACTACATTCATAGTGTCGGACACTACAGGCATAGTGTAAGGAGGAGTGATGTCCCGCCGGGAGCAGGTACTGAACGCGGCGATCGAGGTCCTGGCGACCGAAGGCCCCCGAGGGCTCACCTTCCAGGCCGCCGACAAGGCCGCCGCCGTCCCCGCCGGCACCGCCTCCAACTCCTTCCGCACCCGCGACGCCCTCCTCCTGGGCATCGTCACCCACCTCGCCGAACTCGACCGCCACGACTGGGAAGTCGTCAGCGGCCTACTCCGCCCCGACACCCCCGCCGCCCTCGTCGAAGCCCTCACCGCCGTCACCCGCCACGCCCTGGGCCCGGCCCGCAGCCGAACCCTGGCCCGCTACACCCTCTTCCTCGAAGCCGTCGCCAACCCCGACCTCCTCGAACCCCTGGCGATCGCCCGCACCACCATCACCACATGGCTCGCCCCCTGGCTCGAACGCCTCGGCTCCCCCACCCCCGCACCACACTGCCGCACCCTCCTCGACCACCTCGACGGCCACATCCTCCACCAAATCACCTGGCCGGAACCGATATTCGACCCCGAACCGGGAATACGAGCACTGGTGCACGGGCTACTGCCCAACCCCTGATAGCGCCAAAACATCAGGGTGGAAACACATTCCGCCCCTAGATGCGCCGCCTGCCGAGCAGTCTCGCCTGCTCGGCCTTCAGGCGGGCGAACCGATCTCTGGTGTACTCGTGCAATTCCCGCGCCGGGAACTTGATGATCGAAACGTAGTCACCCACATCACCCTCGGACCATCGGGCAAGCGTGACTTCGTAGCCGGATACATGAGCGCAGAGCTCGAGCAGGACGGTCGGCATCTCCGCCTCGAGGAGGAGGTCGGCCTTGGCGACTACGACATCACGCGTCGCCCTGATGTTCGGAATGAACACATTTGTCGCCCAGAATCGCCACTCAGCAAGGTCTTGCTCGGACGGCACGGGAACGTCGCAGATGGGACACCTGCCGTCCGCCAGCGCGAAATCCGAATGGAACGCATCGAAGGTCCGTTGATTCGCCTCCATCAGCGCGCGAAGCGGGCCATAAAACTCGCTCAACTGCTGATTGATTCGCGTAAGTCGAGCCTGCCGCTGGCCCAGACGAAGTCCGTTCAGATACGTGGCCATATAGCCGACGAATGCCAACCCGACGGTCATCCCCACAGTGACCATGCCAGCAATGATAGTGGCATTCACGCACCGTCGGTACTACGCAAGGTGGACCGGGTGAGGCCCGTGCTGATCTTGGATAATGTCGGAATATGTTGCGATACTGGACATTTCGGGTTCCCGGAGTGATCATGCCCGCGTAAAATGGAGGCATGGATTCGAATGGGGTGACACTCGACGACTGCGGTATCGCTGAACTGGCGGCCGCGGTCTCGACCCTGACCGGATCCTTGCAGGGCGGGAAGATGGTGGAGTTCTCCGACGAGGATGTTGTGTCGTTGATGCGGCAGCTCGAAACCTGCAAGCGTCAGCTCGCCGCGCTCGATACCCGCCTGATCATCGAAGCCGGAGAACGTTCCCTGCATTCGCGCAGTGGGGCGGGGAAGATGGTGCCGTTCCTGCGCCACACCCTCGGACTCTCCCGCTACGACGCGTCCGTACGTGTGAAGATCACCCACCACTGCGGCGAATTCGTCCAGCAGACCGGGCACGTCGCGCCGCCGGTACTGCCGGTGACCGCCGAAGCGTTTGCGGTCGGCGATATTTCGCGGGATCACGTGCGCCACATCATGGACGTGATGAACCACCTCCCTCTCGATGTTCCCGCCGAAGCTCGCGCAGAGGCCGAACAGATCCTCGTCGACTACTCGCGTAGTGGGTGGCCGGATGATCTGTTGAAGATCGGGCGTGACATCCTCGCCCGCCTCGATCCCGACGGGAAAGTGGTGTCGGACGCTGACCGTCGCCGCCGTCGCGGGATCACGTTGTGCCGTCCCGGGGTGGACGGGATGACGCGGATCGAGGGCTGGATCACCCCTGAGCTGCGTGCGTGCCTGGATGCGGTGTTCGCCAAGCTGGCGCGTCCCGGGATGTGCAATGTCGAGGATCCGGAAAGCCCGTCGGCCACTGGCGGGTTCATCGCCGACAGTGTTCTTGATGCTGCCGCGCGTCGCGACCGTCGTGATGCCGGGCAGCGGACTCATGACGCGTTGCTGGCGTTGGTGCAGCCGGGTGTGAACATGCGGACCCTGGGTATGCACCGTGGCCTGCCGGTCGAGGTCGTGCTGACCATGAGCCTGTCCGACCTCGAGAACGGCACCGGTGTCGCCACCACCGCGTCGGGCATCCAGATCTCGGTCAACGAAGCCCTGAAGATGGCCGAGGGCACCCGGCCGGTGATCGCGGTCCTCGATGGCGACGGGATGCCGCTCTACCTGCGCCGTTCCCGCCGCACCGCCAACCGCGCCCAACGATTGGCGCTCCTCGCCCGCGACAAGGGATGCACTCGCCCGGGGTGTGAACAACCCGCCAACATGTGCGCCGCCCACCACATCACCGATTGGGCCAAGAACGGGCCGACCGACATCACCAACCTGACCCTGGCGTGCGACCACTGTCACGCGCTTGTCAACGACGGCCCGGATGGCTGGAAAACCGTTGTGATGGGTAAAGATTCACCTCATGCGGGCCGCACTGGGTGGATTGCGCCGAAGAGTGTTGATCCCACCGGCACCCCACGCGTCAACGATCGTCATCACGTGGGGCAGGCGATCGCCGCTGCCGTCGATTCCAGTTGCCGAACGTGGCGCTCACGGGCAGCGTGACACTCGGCTGCTCGTGTCCTGCCGGCGTGCGCAAAGCGACGGGGAGTGTGGTCGCCTCGCCTGCCCTGCCGGACTGGGGCTGACGCCGGGTTGGGATCCGCATTCCGCCGATCCCAGCCCACGGACCGCACGCATCACCTTCTCGAGAAAAGAACCCGAAGAACCTATACGCAACAAGCCACTTCGAGAAGCTCACCCGCAGCTCTTCCTCTACACCGGGACGATGCGCGGCCGAGCCGTGAGGGGGCTGGTAGGTGAGGGGCCTCGCAAGCTCGGCCACCCTCTCTTCCTTCTCCAGGCGTCTTTTGTCTTTGGTCTTCTTTTGTCTTTGGTCTCGTCTTGATCCTGACTACAGCAGGGCGCGAGCTCGATGCGCCTCGACAGCTTGGCGGGTTTCCTCGGCGACCAGGTCGGCGTTGATGTGGGCGCCTGCCATGGAGCCGCCGGCGGCGGAGTTGCCCACCTGAGCGGAGAGGTCGGTGACGTTTCCCGCCGCCCAGACGCCGGGGACTTCGGTGCGGCCGGTGGCGTCGGCGGGGATGTATTCGCCTACGCCCGAGGGGTGGGGTGTTGGGGTGAGGCCGAGGTCGGTGAGGAAGGCGGCTCGGGGTCGCATGTGGGTGGGGGCGGCGAGGACTTCTCGGGGGATGACGGTGCCGTCGGTGAGGCGGACGCCGGACAGGTGGTCGGCGGTGATCTCGACCGAGGCGATTTCGCCGTGGACGACCCGGATTCCCCTGGCGGCCAGTTGTTCCGATTCCTCCTCGGTGGGCGGGGTGTTGGTGTGGGCGAAGTAGACGATGTCGTCGCTCCACTGACGGAAGAGCAGGGACAGGTGGATGGCCATGCGGCCCAGGCCCAGAACGCCGATGGGACGGTCGCGGACCTCCCAGCCGTGGCAGTAGGGGCAGTGGATGACGTCGTGGCCCCAGCGGTCGCGCAGGCCCGGAATGGCGGGGAGTTCGTCGACCAGGCCGGTGGTGACGAGCAGACGGCGGGCCCGGACGGTGCGGGCGTCGGCGAGGGTGACGACGAAATCGTCACCGTCCCTGCGGATTCCGGTCACCTCACCGGAGACGATGCGGCCGCCGTAGTCGCGCACCTCCTCGCGGCCCCGGGCCAGTAGTTCGGCGGGCGGGACGCCCTCGCGGGCGAACAGGCCGTGCACCCGGTCGGCGGGGGCGTTGCGCGGGGCGCCCGCGTCGATCACCGCCACCGTGCGGCGGGCCCGGGCGAGCATGAGGGCTCCGTTCAGGCCCGCGGGTCCGCCGCCCACCACCACCACGTCGTAGCTGTCATTCAGCTGATCGGTCATTGATGACCACCTCCTGCCTACGACCATGCGGACCGCGCGGGCATATCGGCAACGTTATTTGCCGATGTGGCAAACTGGGGTCATGACCGAGGAT
The DNA here is from genome assembly GCF_050956485.1 of Nocardia sp. CA-145437. Taxonomy (NCBI): domain Bacteria; kingdom Bacillati; phylum Actinomycetota; class Actinomycetes; order Mycobacteriales; family Nocardiaceae; genus Nocardia; species Nocardia sp. CA-145437. The sequence continues at coordinate 4,716,757 of NZ_CP191204.1, forward strand.
ATCGACGCAGCCCTGGAAGGGGTAGGCCTACGACTCCGTGAGCTGCGTAAACAACGGGAAACCACACTGGCCGAGCTGTCCACGGAGACGGGGATCTCGGTGAGCACATTGTCGCGGCTGGAATCCGGGGCGCGACGGCCCACCCTGGAGCAGCTGCTGCCGCTGGCGCGCGCCCACGGCGTCACCCTCGACGAGCTGGTGAACGCGCCCGACACCGGGGATCCGCGGGTCCACCTGCGGCCCATCACGCGCGGCGGGATGCAGATGCTGCCGTTGACCCGGCGGGCGGGCGGCATTCAGGCGTTCAAAATCATCATGGACCCGAAAATCGGTCGCACCGAACCGAATCCGCAGACCCATGAGGGCTACGAGTGGCTGTACGTCCTCAATGGCCGGTTGCGGATGATCCTCGGCGCGCACGACCTGATCCTGCAACCCGGCGAGGCCGCCGAATTCGATACCCGCGAGCCACACTGGTTCGGCGCGGCCGACGATCAGCCGGTCGAATTCCTCAGCCTGTTCGGCAAACAGGGCGAGCGCGCCCACTTCCGCGCCCGGCCCCGCAAGGACTGATCACGCCGGGCAGCACCCCGATCAGGCCGGGTAGCGCGGACCGATCAGCGCCAGCGCGGTTTCCACCGCCACCGGAATGATCTCGGTGATGTCGCGTCCGTCCTCCACCGTGGAGGCGATGAGCTCACGGAAGCCGCCGTAGAGGATGGTCGCCATCCGACGGGTCGGCGGGTGCAGGCCCGCGCCCTGGAATTCCGTTGTGCCGGCCAGGGTTTGGATCAGCGTGATGAACGCGTCCGCGGCGTCGCGCTGCAGGTCCCGGGCCCGCTCCCCCAGCGCCGGGATGTCACGGATCCAGGCCAGCGTGATCGGGGTGTCCTCGCGTGAGGCCCCGATCCACGCCTCGATCGCCTGATGGATCTGGGTGTCCCACGGCGCGGCCACGTCCACGGCCGCGTAGATCTGCGCGATGGTGTCGTTGTTGCGTTCGGTCAGCAGCGCCACGAAGCAGTCCTGCTTGTCGTCGAAATGCTCGTAGAAGGTGCGTCGCGAGGTCTTGGCCAGGCGCACGATATCGGCGACCGTGGTGTCGCGGTAGCCGCGCTCGCGGATCGCGTCGGCCATGGCATCGAGCAGCCGACGCCGGAAGCCGGACTCGGCGGCGGTGTCGGCGCTGGTGGCGGGGTCGGCGCGGGTCACGAGCATCAGCGTAGTTTGCCCGGATCTCGGTGGGCGCCGCGGCGGCCGGTGTGTTCGCCGCGGCGCTGGTCACCGAGGTCAGGCGGTCACCGGTTCGGGCCCGCGATCGGCGCTCGCGGCCCGCACCGAGCGGCGGCCGAAGCGGATGGTGCCGTCCTCGATTCGCCCGTGCCGCAAGGTGATCACGTCCTGCGCGTAGTTCATGCCCAGCCGCCAGGGCGGGCGCGATCCGGCCTTGGGGAAGCGGTCCATCGACCGCAGCACGTAGCCCGCCTGGAAGTCGAGCAGCGGCGTGGTGGTCACCGCCGGGTCCGGCCACGGCGTGGCCTGGCTGTACCCGTGCTCGTCGAGGTGCCGCAGCAGCCGGCAGACGAATTCGGCGACCAGGTCGGCCTTGAGCGTCCAGGAGGCGTTGGTGTAGCCGATGGTGAAGGCGAAATTCGGGACGCCGCTGAGCATCATGCCCTTGTAGGCCATGGTGTCGGACGCCGCGATCTCGCGGCCGTCGACGGTGAGCGCGATGCCGCCCAGCGCCAGCAGATCCAGTCCGGTCGCGGTCACCACGATGTCGGCGGGCAGTTCGGTCCCGGACTCGAGGCGGATGCCGTCCGCGGTGAACCGCTCGATGCGGTCGGTGGCCACCGAGGCGCGTCCGGCGCTGATGGAACGGAACAGATCCCCGTCGGGCACCAGGCACAGCCGCTGATCCCACGGGTTGTAGCTGGGATTGAAATGCGTGTCGACGTCGTAGCCGTCGGGCAGCTGCTTGATGGTGAGGTTCCGGAAGAACTTGCGCATCATGGCCGGTCGCCGCTGGCTGAGCTGGTAGATGACGGTGCCGATGGCCACGTTCTTCCAGCGGGTGACGGCGTAGGCGCGCCGCTCCCCCAGCCATCGCCGCAGCGTGGTGGCGATGGCGTCGACGGTCGGCGCGGACATGATGTAGGTGGGCGAGCGCTGCAACATGGTGACGTGCGCCGCGGTCTCGGCCATGGCGGGCACCAGCGTCACCGCGGTCGCGCCGCTGCCGATCACCACGACCCGCTTTCCGGCGTAGTCGAGTTCGGCGGGCCAGTGCTGCGGATGCACGACCTGTCCGCGGAAGTCGGCCAGACCGGCGAACTCCGGGACGTAGCCCTCGTCGTAGCGGTAGTAGCCGCTGCACAGGTAGAGGAAGTCGCAGGTGATGGTCGAGGCCCTGCCGTCGTGCTGGTATCCGACGGTCCAGCGCGCTTCTTCCGAGTCCCAGGAGGCCCCGGTCACGCTGTGCCCGTAGCGGATTCGCTGGTCGATGCCCGCCTCGGCGGCGGTGTCGCGAATGTAGGACAGGATGGCGGGCCCGTCGGCGATGGCCTCGGCCGCCACCCACGGGCGGAACCGGTATCCGAGGGTGTGCATGTCGGAGTCCGACCGCACGCCCGGATACCGGAACAGGTCCCAGGTCCCGCCCATGGCCTCGCGAGCCTCGAGGATGGCGTAGCTGCGATCCGGGAACGCGTCCTGGAGATGATGCGCCGCCCCGATGCCCGACAGTCCGGCCCCGACGATCAGTACGTCCACGTGTTCGGTCATCGTCCCGCTCCCTTCGCGGCCCGGGTCCGCGCCAGGCCCATCACGACCGACAGCACGTCGAAGTAGTGCGTCGGGGTCACCCGGGTGAGGGTGTCGAACAGATACGCGTCGGGTCCGACGAGGATGCGCGCCTTGCCGCGTTCGACTCCGCGGCAGATGATCTCGGCCGCTTTCTCCGGGCTGGTCATGGTCATGGCCTCGAATTCGGCGGCCATCTGCTCCTGGCTGCGGCCCCGGCCCTCCGGGTCCTGGCGGACGCGTCCGTTGCGGGCGATATTGGTGCGAATGCCGCCGGGGTGCGCGGTCACCGCCGAGACGCCGGTCCCCCGCAGTTCCTGCCGCAGCGCGTCGGTGAATCCGCGCACCGCGAATTTCGCCGCGCAGTAGGCGCTCTGGTACGGCATGCCCGCCAGTCCGAACACGCTGGAGGTGTTGACGATCGCGCCGCTGCCCTGTTCGACCAGGATCGGCAGGAAGGCCCGCGTCCCGTTCACGACGCCGTCGAAGTTGATCTGCCGCAGCCATTCGTCGTCCTCGGGCACGGTGTCGAGCACCGAGGAGGACACGGCCACACCGGCATTGTTGAAGACCGCGGCCAGGGGCGCGGTCAGCCACGCCTTCACTTCCTCGGCGAAGGCCAGCTGGTCGGCGGCGTCGCGTACGTCCAGCACCCGGGTCAGCACCGGCCCGTTCAGTCCGGCCGCGGTCTGCTTCAACCCGTCGGCGTCGATGTCGGCGATGGCGACCGGCGACCCACGGCGGGACAGCAGCTGGGCCAGTCCCCGCCCGATTCCCGAGGCCGCGCCGGTGATCATGACCGGATGGCCGGACAGCGGCCTAGAGGTTCGGGGCATCGGAACTCCTGAATTCGACGGTGCGGATGTGGGTGTCGATGAGGTCGGCGAAGGTGGGCCAGAGCGCGACCGGCAGATCGTGGCCCATGCCCGGCACGGTGTGCAGGCGCGCGCCCGCGATCGCGGCGGCGGTCACCGCGCCGCCGGTGGGGTTCACCATCTGGTCGCGGTCGCCGTGCACTACCAGTGTGGGCGCGGTGATGGTCCGCACCTCGCGAGTCCGGTCCCCGGACTTGAGGATTCCGGCGAGCTGACGGCCCACGCCCGCCGCCGGGCGCGGATCTCGATCCCAGGTGAGGCCCGCCGTGGCCCGGATGCGCGGCTCGTCGAGGGGATATCCGGCCGACCCGATGTGCCGGTACATGCGCACCGCCGCCTCGACATGCTCCTCCCGCGTGCGAGCGGGCCTGGCGAACATGCGAATCCAGGTCGACGGCGCGGGCCGCCCGACGCGCGGCGCACCCGTGGTGGAGAAGATCGACGTCAGCGAGGACACCCGCTCGGGATGGCGGGCCGCCACGGTCTGGGCGATCATCCCGCCCATCGACATGCCGACCAGGTGCGCCGACCGCCAGCCGAGGATGTCGAGCAGTCCGGCGGTGTCGGTGGCCATGTCCCCGAGATCGTATTGCTGTGCGTCCCAGCGCTTGCGGGCCATGGCGAGTCCGCCCGGCGGCCGGAACCCGGCGTGGGTGGAGGTGCCGACGTCGCGATTGTCGAATCGCACCACGTCGTAGCCGCGGACCACCAGCTGCGCGACCAGACCGTCGTGCCATTCGTGCTTCTGCTGCCCGAGTCCGGCGATGAGCAGCAGCGGCACGCCCGCGCCCTGCCGCTCGTAGGTGAGAGTGATGCCCCGCCCGACCTCGGCGACCCGCTCGCTCATGCGGTCACCTGCTCGCCGCGCGCGTCCCGGGTGGCGGCGGATTCGTTTGTGACAGTGCTGGATTCGACCGGCACCGCGCCGGTGTCGCCGGACTCCACGCCGGCGTGCGGCCGCGGCGCCCTGCGGTACACGACCGCGCGTCCCTTCTTCGCGGGAGCCAGTGCGACGCCACGGAAATGGGTGCGCTCGTCGGGCGCGTCGGTGGGCGCGAGGGTGAAATCACGCAGCAGTACCCGCAGCACCACGTTCATCTCCATGGTCGCGAACGCCGCCCCGATGCAGCGGCGCGCGCCGCCGCCGAACGGAATCCAGTTGAATGTCCCCGGCCGCGCGTCGACGAACCGGTCCGGGTCGAAATCGCGTGGGTTGGTGAACAATTCCGGATTGTCGTGCATGAGCCGGATGCTGACCAGGACGTGCTGACCGCGCGGCAGCGTCCAGCGGCCCAGCCGGAAATCGTCCACCCGCACCTTGCGGGCGGTGGCGTCGATGACCGGGCGCACCCGCTGGACCTCGAGCAGCGTCGCCTCGCGCAGCGCGGAGCCGCCCGCGTCGGTCTCCTCGACCAGGCGCGCCAGGATGTGCGGATGCCGGCGCAGCCGTTCAACGGTCCAGGCCAGCGAGGTGGCGGTGGTCTCGTGGCCCGCGGTGAGCAGGGTGAGCAGCTCGTCGGCGATCTCGCTCTGCGTCATGGCCGAGCCGTCGTCGTAGCGGGCCTGCAGCAGCATGGCCAGCACGTCGTCACGGTCGGCCAGGTTCGGGTCGGCGGCGGCGCGGCGGATGAGCCGCCCCACGATCTCGTCGTAGCTCGCGCGGTGGGCCTGGAACCGCGCCCACGGCCCGAAGCGCCCGAACAATCCGGGCGGCACCGGCAGCGCCGCCAGCGCGGAGGCGACCAGCACCAGTTTCGGGATCACCTCGCGCAGTTGCTCGAATTCCGCTCCCTCCGCACCGAATACGGCGCGCAGGATCACATTGAGCGTGATGCGCATCATCGAATCCATGGTCGCGAATTCGCGCCCCGACGGCCAGGTGGCCATCTCGCGGACGGCCTCCTCCTCGATCAGCGATTCGTAGACCGCCAGCCGCCGCCCGTGGAAGGGCGGGGTGAGCAGTTTGCGCTCCTTGCGGTGCTCCTCACCGCGTCGCGCGAACAGCGAACCGGGGCCCAGGAATTGGCCGAGGTTGATGTCGAGGTTGTCGACCAGATCGGTGTGGGTGGTGAACAGCGCCTTCACTTCGGCGGGGTCGGAGAGCACGACGGTGGGTCCGAAACGCGGCATCGACACCACGAACGCCGACCCGTAGCGCTGATGCAGCCGCCGCCAGGCGCGGGTGCGCCCGGCCAGAATCTCGATGCCCTGCACGAAGCCCGGCGTCGTCGGTCCGTCGGGCAGTGTCACTGTGGTCATGCGCCATCTCCCAGCGTGGTACCTCTGCGTACCAGCGCGACGGTACGCCGGTGTACCAGGGTGTGGCAAGGGTCACTTTCGCGACGTCAGGGGCGATGGGGTGACGTTTTCCGCTTACCGGCCGGTGCCGACGAGCAGCGCGACGATGGCCTGGACGAATCCCTCGATGCGTTCACGGGGGTATACATCCGGTTCACTGACCGCCATCCGGCCCAGCATCTCGGCGATGGTCAGCAGCGAGTTGGTGAGCAGGCCGGAATCGATTCCGGCCCAGCGGGAATCGGTGATGAGGCCCACGCGGACCAGCGCCTCGGCCTGGTCGAAGATGCCCGCGCGGGAGCTGCGGATGGCCTCGCGGTATTCGTCGGGGGCATTGCCGGGACCCGAGAGCAGCAGCCGCCACCGGGTCGGATTGTCCAGGGCCACATCGACGAACGCGCGGACCGAGGCGGAGGCCGCGACCACCGGATCCGCGCCGAGCAGGTCGGTGGGCAGGGTGTCGGCGACCTGCTCGAGGGCGCGTTCGCGTTCGCGTTCCAGCAGGGCGGCGACGAGTTCGGCACGGGTCTTGAAGACGGTGTACAGCACGGGTTTTCCCACACCGGCCTCGGCGGCGACGGCCTCCATGCCGAGCTCGTGGAGTTCGGCCTTCTCCAGGACCGCGAAGGCGGCGTCGAGCAATTGCGCGCGACGTTCCTCGGGTGGCAGCCGGGGCGCGTAGCGCCGGCGCGGCCGGTCGGCCGTCATGCCCTCATCCCCTGCCTCCACCGTCATCGGCCCCATTCTGTCATCCCGGATCGCGAGGTCACGCGCCCACCCAGGGTAAAGCTACGCCACCGTTGTATTCATTCCACGCAATTGCTACGGTGGCGTTGTATTCCATGGGATCGAACCTGTAGAGGAGCCCCCAGTGACCTTCGATCCGACCACCCTCCGCCGCGACGACTACGGCTTCTTCGGCCCGGATTCCCCGAGCTGGAAGGTATGGACCTCGCCCACCGCCGTCATCGGATTCCAGCGCGCGGTCACCCTCGAGCACTTCGATCCGTTCCTGACCGCGGCCGTCGCCGACACCGGCAAGATCTACTCCGAGCCGCGCGACCGCCTCGACGCCACCTTCGCCTACTTCCTGATCGTGGCCATCGGCGATTCCCGCACCGCCATCCAGGCCTCCGAGCATCTGATGACGGTGCACGCGAAGAACACCGGCATCGAGCCGATCAGCGGCCAGCGCTACAGCGCCAACTCCCCCGAGACCCAGCTGTGGATCCACATCACCGGCTGGCAGTCGGTGCTCAAGGCCTACGAGATGTTCGGGCCCGGACTGACTCCCGAGGAGGAGGCGCAGTACTGGCGTGAGTGCCGCATCGCCGCCGAGCTGCAGACCTGCAAGCCCGAGGACGTGCCGATCACCCGCGAGGGCGTGCGCGAGTACTACGCGGATGTCCGTGCGCGCCTGTGCACTTCGGAGGCCGCCCAGGACGGTATGCGGCAGCTGCTGTTCACCTCGCCCAAGAACGGCGCGGGCTGGACCTACGCGCTGGGCGCGCGGCTCCTGTCGTTCGCCTCCATCGCGACCCTGCCGAAGTGGCAGCGCAAGCTGGGCCAGTTCGACCGGCCCGGCCTCGTGGATCTCATGGTGCGCCCGGCGGGCCGGATCCTGGTGTGGCTGTTCACCCTCTTCGACAAGAAGGGCTTGATCATGGCCGCGCCGATCATCGCGCCGATGGCCGGGCAGATCCTCGAACAGCACATCAAGGGCGAGCTGCCCGCGCGGCTGGAAACGGTGACCCCGGCCGATGCCCGCCGCCTCTACGGGACGCGCGGGCATCGGACCGTCACCGCCGCAAGCTGATCCGGCTCAGATCAGCGGTGTGAAGTCGCGGGCGGCCAGGTACTCCGGCCGCGGACTCGGTGCGGAATACGGGTCGCGCAGAGTGTTCTCGACGCTGTTGAACACCAGGAACAGATTCGAGCGCGGGAACGGCGTGATGTTGCCCGAGGACCCGTGCATCAGGTTCGAGTCGAACAGCAGCGCCGAGCCCGCCGGACCGGTGAACTGGGTGATGCCGTGCTTGCCCGCCAGGTCGGTGAGCGCTTCCTGGGACGGAACGCCGATCTGCTGTTCCCGCAACGACACCCGGTGATGGTCGGTGGGCGTCTCGCCCTGACACGGCACGAAGGTGCGATGCGAGCCGGGCATGACCATCAGGCTGCCGTTGAACGGGTAGTTGTCGGTCAGGGCGATCGACAGGCTCACCGCGCGCGGGGCGGGCATACCGTCCTCGGCGTGCCAGGTCTCGAAGTCGGAGTGCCAGTAGAACCCGGCGCCGGTGAACCCGGGCATGTAGTTCACCCGGGCCTGGTGCAGGTAGACATCCGAGCCGAGGATCTGGCGGGCCAGACCCGCGATCCGGTCCTGGCGCACCAGCTCCCCGATCATCGGGCTGAGCCGATGCACGTCGAAGACCGAGCGCACCCGATGCGAGGCCCGCTCGATGATCACGCGCTCGTCGAGCAGCAGCTCGGGATCGCTGGTCAGGTGCTGCATCTCGGTCGCCACCGCCCGCACCTCGTCCGGGTCGAGCAGCAGGTCCAGCACGGCGTAGCCGTTGTCGTCGAACTCGGCCAGGCCGTGGGAGTCGATCGGGCCCCAGACCGTCGGGTCGTCGCGCTCTATCGGCGGCGTCCCGGCGACCGTGCGGGTGCGGTAACGGTCGATCAATCCGTAGTCGGACAAGGTCATTCGAATCTCCTAGTCGACGGCGACCAGCGGGTAGACACCGTTCTCGTCGTGAACCTCCTGCCCGGTCACCGGCGGATTGAACACGCACAGCATGCGCATCCGGGTGCGGGCGAACAGGCGATGGCGTTCATGGCCGTCGAGCAGATACATGGAGCCGGGGCCCAGCTCGTAGGTGAGGCCATGGTCGAGATCGACCAGGGTGCCGTCGCCCTCGACCAGCCAGACGGCCTCGACGTGATTCTGATAGTGGAATTCGTGGACGGACTCGGCGTCGATGGTGGTCTCGTGGAACGAGAACCCGACCCGGTCGCCGCCCAGCACGATCCGCTTGCTGCGCCAGCCCGGACCCGCGACATCGCGGTCGGTGCCGGTGATCTCGGCGGTGGTGCGCACGATCATGTCAGCGACCCCGTCCGCTGCCGACGACGTCCAGCGAGGAGGCCAGCAGTTCCAGTCCGTGATCGAGCTCGTACTCGGAAATGGTCAGCGGCGGAAGCAGTTTCACCACCTCGTCCTCGGCGCCGGAGGTCTCGACCAGCAGTCCGCGCTGGAAGGCGGCGGCGCACACCTTCTCCGCCTGGGAGGCGTCGTCGAAGACCAGGCCGTGCACCAGCCCGCGCCCGCGGGCGCTCACGCCGTCGAAGGCCGCGGCCATGCCGGTCAGGGCGCGATCGATGCGCGCGCCCTTGGCCCGGGTGGCCGACTCCAGGCCGTCGTCGGACCAGTAGTGCTCGATGGCGGTGCGGGCGGTCACGAAGGCCGGGTTGTTGCCGCGGAAGGTGCCGTTGTGCTCGCCCGGCTTCCACTGGTCCAGTTCGGGTTTGAACAACACCAGCGCCATCGGCAGGCCGTAGCCGCCGATCGACTTGGACAGGGTGACGATATCCGGTGTGATGCCGGCGCTCTCGAAGGAGAAGAACGGGCCGGTGCGGCCACAGCCCATCTGCACGTCGTCCACGATCAGCAGAATCTCGCGCGCGGAGCACAATCCGGCCAGCTTGCGCAGCCATTCCACGCTGGCGATATTGACCCCGCCCTCGCCCTGCACGGTCTCGACGATGACGGCGGCCGGACTGTCCAGGCCGGAGGAGGCGTCGTCGAGGACCCGCTCCATCCATTCGAAGGAGTCGCCCTCGGCGCCGGACAGGTAGCCGTCGAAGGGCATCGAGGTGGCGTGCTGCAACGGCACGCCCGCGCCCGCCCGCTTGGCCGCATTGCCGGTGACCGAGAGCGCGCCCAGCGTCATGCCGTGAAAAGCGTTGGTGAAGTTGAGGATCTCGGTGCGGCCGGTCACCTTGCGGGCCAGTTTGAGCGCCGCCTCGACCGCGTTCGCGCCGGTGGGTCCGGGGAACTGCACCTTGTAGTCCAGGCCGCGCGGCCGCAGGATGCGCTCACGCAGCGATTCCAGCAGTTCGCGTTTGGCGACGGTGGACATGTCCAGGCCGTGGGTCAGGCCGTCGCCCGCGATGTAGTCGAGCAGCGACTGCTTGAGCACCGGGTTGTTGTGGCCGTAGTTGAGCGCGCCCGCGCCGGCGAAGAAGTCCAGGTATTCGCGGCCGGTCTCGTCGCGCAGCCAGGCTCCCGAGGCGGTGTCGAACACCGTCGGCCAGGAGCGGCAGTAGCCGCGCACATTCGATTCCAGATCCGCGAACACGGACAGGTCGGGGGTGGTGGTGATCATCGCGGTTCCTCCTGAGTGGTCACCGGTGCGATGCGGTAGAGATCCTCCGGCTGATGCCCGCCGGGGAATTGATCCGCCGAGAACAAGGTCGTGCGGGTCAGAGCCGCGCCCCGGCGGCGGGCCAGGGCGGCGAACATGGCCACCGACGCCGGATTGTCCGGCGAGATGGTGGTTTCGAGCTGGGTGATGCCGTGCGCGGTGGTGCGTTCCAGCAGTGCGTCGAGCATGTCCACGCCGAGTCCGTGCCCGCGGTGCGGCTGGTCCACGGCCACCTGCCAGACGAACAGGACGTTGGGCCACGCCGGCCGGGTGTAGCCGATGACGAAACCGGCTACCTCGCCGTCGATCTCGGCGACCATCGAGGTGGCCGGGAAATCGCGGCACCACAGCAGATAGGCGTAGCTGGAGTTGGTGTCGAGTACCCGGGAGTTCTCGGCGATCTGCCACATGTGCGCGCCGTCGGCGAGCTCGGGTTCCCGGATCTGGATGGTTTGCTGGGATATCGCGTCAAATTTGCTGATTGGGATCTGCATGACCATCCCAGCCTGACCAAGCAACGTTGAGGTCTTCCATGCGAACTCATTGCGATCTCATGACGATCCGATGACTCCGCCCGGGACGCGGGGCTCAGCGGGGCATGTCGAGGCGGTAGCCGAGCCCGCGCACCGTCACCACGATGCGCGGATCGGAGGGATCGACCTCGATCTTCGTGCGCAAGCGCCGCACATGGACGTCGACGAGTCGTTCGTCTCCGAAGAAGCCTTCGTCCCAGGCTCTTTCGAGCAGCAGGGTGCGGGTGAGCACACGGCCCGGATTCGCGGCCAGTTCGCACAGCAGCCGGAATTCGGTGATGGTCAACGGAATCTGCTCCTCGCCCCGCCGCACCGCGCCACCCTCGGGCGAAAGCACCAGCGGCGCAGCCTCGTCGGGGTCGAGCACGATCTCGGTGAGTGGTTCGGTCACCGATTCGTCGGGCAGCCCGCCCAGGTGCGGGCGCCGCCGCAGCGCCCGCATGCGCGCGCTGATCTCCTTGATCTCGAACGGCTTGGTGACGAAGTCGTCGGCCCCCGCCTCCAGGGCGGCGACCACGTCATGGGTGTCGTTGCTGGCGCTGACCACCATGATCGGCACCTCGTGCGCGCGCCGGACCTCACGAATACAGGTGAAGGCGTCCATCTCACCGGACAGGAGGTCCACGACCATCACGTCCGGCGCGCCGTTCACACGCAGCTGTTCCAGCGCGGCCTCACCCGCGCCCGCCTCGGCGACCTCGTATCCTTCCTCTTCCATCGCCGCCCGCAAGGAGCCGCGGACCCCGTAGTCGTCCCCCACGATCATCAGGCTCGCACCCATGTTTCAATTCCTTTTCGCGTTCGACAAAGTCGAATACCCGAACCTTAGTTGCCCGAAACATGCTGGCTTTTGCGGTATGCACGCGATTGCTGGCGCGCAATGATGGAATTGCCACACGTCAAACATGCTTTTCATGCGACTCCGGAGGAAGGCGCGGCTATTCACCCGGTCCGATAACCCGCAGGTCGCATGTGCGACATTGTGAGAACAGGCACAAGGTGTTTCGTATGCGAAATCGTGGTTTTCGGGGCCTATTCCCGGACGGCGATATCGATGACCGGCCCGCGCGCCGGATCCAGCCAGCGCATGAGTCGGTCCAGGTCGGCGGCGGGAACCGCGACGCAGCCCGCGGTCGGATGGCCGTCGCCGACGTGCAGGAAATAGGCCGATCCGGCCCCCGCGACGACGGGGGCGCGGTTGTAGTCGATGACGACGGCGTGATCGTAGGCCGGGCCCGCGCTCCCCAGATCCTCACCGGCCGATTCGTCGAACGGACAGCTACCGGGCGCGCAACTGTGATGCGTGTTGTAGAACCGCGACGCGGTGTCCGACACCCACCAGTCCGAGGTCGTCACCCGCCGGTACGGCAGCCGCGTGCCATTGTCGGCGGCGATGCCGAAAGCCTCTGTCAGCGACCAGATTCCGGCGGGTGAGCGGGTCGCCGATTCACTGGCGGGGCCGATGCCCTGCGCGCCGACATCGGCCCGCAGCGGTCCGATCGCCCGAACCCACTGCGCCCCAACCCGATCCCACGCGCTGAGGGTGGCCGTGGTCGCGTCGGCCGAATCGGAGATCACGGTGATAACCTGCCCGGCCGGGCCGCGGTAATCGGGTTGATCGCCGGTCTCGGAGTGCCGCCGGCCGCAGCCGACCGCCACTGTCAGCAGGGCCGCGGTGACCGCGGCCGCGCTGAGCAGGCGTCGATGGGAGACGGCCATCAGGACAGGCGGTGCTCTTCGATGTCGGTCGACAGCGTGTTGCCGTTCAGCTCCAGATACAGGTGCCGGTCGGTGATCGAGAGCGTGAGCGCGTTGCGGCGCTGCAGGAACGGAGTCGCGTCCTCGATGAAGGTGGGGTCGAACGAGTAGACGCGAATCTCCGAAGCGTGGTGAATCCGCTTGGCCGGGAGCTGCGCCAGCACCTTGACCGGATCCCGGTGGGTGTAGATGACCACGCGGTCGGCCAGTTTACTGCCCCGGTGGATGCGGGCGGCGTCGGGCGCGCCCACATCGATCCAGGCGGTCATGCGGGTGGTGAGATCACGGATCATCACCGGCGGCTCATCGGTGGAGGAGACGCCGCCGACACTGAACGCGATGCCCTCCTCGTACTCGAGACAGTAGGCCAGCACCCGGGTCAGCATGTATTCGGCCGTCTCCGAAGGATGCTGGGCGACCCGCAGATCCAACTCCTCGTACACCCCCCGATCGATGTCGGACAGTTGCACGGCGAAGGTATGGAGAGTCGCGTTCAGGGCCATAGTGCTTGCAGCTTAGAACACCCCTGGTTCAGGGCTCGTCGGCGAACCGGCCCGTCGCCAAGGCCGCGTCGCGCAGCCGCGCCGGGAAGCCCGGGCCCAGCCGGGCGGAGATGTCCTCGTGGCGCAGCGGCTCGCGGCAGTGCGCGCACACCACCTCGGCGTGTGTGTCGTGGTCGCAGGCGGTGTGGTGGAGCAGCACCGGCTCCCCGGATTCGGGGGCCAGATAGCGGTCGCCCCAGGCCATCATGGCCGCGATCACCGGAAAGAAGTCGCGGCCCTGGGTGGTGAGCCGGTACTCGTGGCGCACCGGACGATCCTGGTAGGGGACCTTGTCGAGCAGGCCCGCCTCCACCAGACGGGTCAGCCGCTGGGTGAGGACATTGCGGCTGAGCCCGAGGGTGGATTCGAAATCGTCGAAACGCTTGGCGCCGTAAAAAGCTTCGCGCAGGATCAGCGGCGTCCACCAGTCGCCCAGCAGGTCGACGGTGCGGGCGACGGTGCACGGCCAGTTCGCGAAACTCGTACGTTTCATGTGGTCACGGTATCCAGGCGGGCGGGAACGTACTTGTGCCAGGGGGTGCCGACCCATTCGTCGCGATCCTCGACCGAGGTCAGCTCGTTGGGCGCGGTCCCGGTGGTGACCGGGGTGCCGTCGGCGCCGGCGACCGAGAGCCCGAAACCGTTGGGCAGCGACAGGTGGCCCGAGCGCATCCGGTCGGTGGGTTCGACGGGCACGCGCGCGGTGCCGCGGCGGGTGGTGACCTGCACCAGGTCCCCGGCGGTGAGCCCGAGCCGTTCGGCGTCGCCGGTGCTGATGCGCAGGGTTCCGGCCGCATCGCGCTTACGCCAGGCCGGATCCCGGAAGATGGTGTTGGCGGTGAAGGCCCGCCGCTCCCCGGCGGAGAGAACGAACGGCCAGGCCGCGAGGTCGTCGGCGGCGGGCTCGGGCAGGGTCGCGACCACCTCCAGCAGCTCGGGCACCTCCAGCCGGATCACCTTGTCGCGCACCCGGTTCCAGGTCTCCTCGTAATCGTCCTCGGAGATCACGATGCCGTGCCTGCCCGTCAGGATCGCCTCGAACAGCCGCTCCCCCGCCTCCAAGCCGGTGCCGTACCCGGCACGCTCGACGCTGGCCGGGAACTTGCGGACCATGTTGTAGGCGGCCGCCCACAACAACGCCGCCGACGCCGCGCCATCGGGCAGGGTCTCCCCCAGCGTCCGGTACAGCAGCACGGGAGCCAGTTTCGAGCGGGCCGGATCGCCCAGAATGCCCAGGAAGGCCATGGCGAACGCCTCCCGGCCCTGGGCCAGCGCGGCCCGCAGCGGCGCGTAATCGGCCTCGCCCAGCACGCCCGCGGCCTCGACCAGGCGGGCGTGGATCTCGGGTTCGGGCAGCACGCCCGCGGGGGCGGGCAGCACGGGGTGGCGCAGGTGGAAGATATTGCGCGGGAAGTCGAAGTTGAAGAAGGTGGCCTCGAACTTCTCGAACTGGGTGGGCGCGGGCAGCACGTAGTCGGCCTCGCGGGCGGTCTCGGTCATGGCGACGTCGATGACGACCACCAGTTCCAGCGCCCGCAGCGCCTCGCGCATGCGGGCCGAATCGGCCAGGGAGTGCGCGGGATTGGCGCTCTCGATGACCATGGCCCGGTAGCGGGCGGGGTGGTCGGTGAGGATCTCCTCGCTGATCACATTGCACGGCACCAGCCCGCTCACGATCTGCGCGCCCGCCACCGGGCTCTTCGGGCCCTCGCCGGCCGGGTGGCCGCGGTCGTGGCCGAGATTGCTCAGTCCGGTGAAAGCGTATTGGGTGCCGGGCTTTCCGACATTGCCGGTGAGCAGCCAGACCAGCTTCTCTACATAACTGACCACGGTCGAGTACCGGTTCATCTGCACGCCGAGATCCTCGAGCGCCGCCACCGATTCGGCCGCCGCCAGCCGGTGCGTCGCCGCGGTCACCAGCTCCGGGTCGACATCGGCGATGGCGCAGTACTTCTCGATCGGCACCGTCCGCAGCACCTCGAGGACGGCGTCGAGTCCGGTGGTGTGGGCGGCCAGCCACTCGCCGTCGAGGAGGTTGTCGCGCACCAGGATCGCGGCCATGGCCGTGAGCAGGTACACATCGGTGCCGGGCTTGAGCTGCAGGTGGAAATCGGCCAGTTCCGCGGTCTCGGTGCGGACCGGATCCAGCACGATCATGGACCGGGCGGGATCCTTGGCGATCTCCTTGAGCACCGTGCGCGCTCGCGGGAAGCCGTGCGACTGATAGGGATTCTTGCCGATGAAGAACGCCACCTCGGCGTGCTCGACATCGGCGCGCATCGGGTAGCCCGTCATGCGCGCGCCCACCCAGAAGTCGCCGGTCTTCTCCTGCGCCAGCGCGCTGGAGCGGTACTTCATGCCGAAGGCGGCCATGGTCGCCGGGGCGTACGCGCCGCCCAGGTGATTGCCCTGACCGCCGCCGCCGTAGTAGAAGATCGATTCCCCGCCGAAGTGGTGGCCGATCTCGAGCAGCCGGGCCGAGATCTCGGAAATCGCGGTGTCCCAATCGATTTCCTCGAAGCCGCCGTCGGCGCGGCGGCGCAGCGGCGAGGTCAGGCGGCCGGTGCGCCCGTTCTGGTAGCGGTCCAGCTGCAGGGCCTTGTTACAGGTGTAGCCCTCCGAGGCGGGATGCAGCTTGTCACCGCGGATCTTCTCGAAGGACCGGCCGTCCGGGCCGAGCAGCACCTGGATGCCGCAGTTGCACTCGCACAGGATGCAGGCCGTGGGCCGCCACTCCGTCATGTGAGCAGCGTAACTCGAGTCAGTTCACTAGCGCTACCAACTCAGAGATCCTTGACCACGATCCCGAACGCGTGCGCGAACACCGGGGCCAGCTCGAGCAGCTGAGTGTTGGTGACCAGCGCGCCCGACAGCGACTCGACACCGCTGGAGACGCCGATCGACCGGGCCTGGCGCAGATCCACCTTCTTCAGCTTCGCGTTGCGCAGCGACAACCCGGAGATCTCCGAGCCCGGGAAGCTCACCGAGGTCGCCTTGGCCTCGCTGATGTCCACATCGCGCAGCACGCAGTCCACGAACGAGACATCGGTGAGGGTCGCGCCGCGCAGGTTCACCGAATCGAACTTGCAGTTGTGGAAGCTCACCCGGCGCAGCACCGAACCGAACGCCTCCACCCCCGACAGCGCGGCCATCACGAATTCCACGTCCATCCAATTGGTTTCGGACAGGTCGGTGCGGATCCAGCGGGTGCTGCCCAGCCAGACGTCGTTGAAGCGCGAATACCGGAAGAAGCCACCGTTCACGGTGGTGGCCGAGATGGCGCACTCGGTGAAGGTGACCCCGCGCAGCTGCGGGTCGTCCAGGGACAGGCCGTCGAAATGCGCGCAGTCGTACGCGCCTTCGTCGCGCAGCGCGTCCTGCGGTTCCAGGAAACGGGCGAAGGGCAGGTCTGCCAGCTCACGCGGCATTATCGGGCTCCTTGCTGGGGAGATGACGAGCTCGGATCGGCGAACACGCCCGACTGTATGCCCGTCAGCGCGGCGCGGATTCGCCGGAGGTCAGTGCGGCGAGCAGATCACGCAGGGTATAGCGCTGTTCCGCGGTGAGGGCGGCGAACATCTCCTCGGCGGCGTCGCGCCGAGCCGCGAACATGCGGTCGAGCGCGTCGCGACCGGCGGCGGTCGGGGTCACCAGGGTGGCGCGGCGATTGGCCGGATCCGCTTCGCGGGCAACCAGACCCGCGGCCACCAGCGCGTCGACCACGGTGGTGGCCGAGCGCGGCACGATGCCCAGGTGTTCGGCCAGCGCGGACATGCGCAGCGGTTCGTCCCCGTGCTCGGCGGCGCGGCCGATGATGCGCAGCGCGCGGGCCTGGGCCGGGGTCAGGCCCAGCGGGGACAGTCGCGTGGCCTGGGTGCGGTGCAGGCGTTTGGTCGCGCGCAGGAACAGGTCGGCGAGGTCGTCCTCGCGGGGTTCCCCGGTGGCGCGCGGCTGGTCCGCGGGCGTGCTCGACATGATTCAGAGCATAACTCATTGTCCTCGGAACAATAATGAGTCAGACTCAGTTACAGCGTGTGACTCCCTGCGAAAGGAGGCGCTGTGACTTCGAAAGCGAATCAGACTTCGGAAACAGAACTTCGCCGGATCGTCCGGCTCTTCCACCCCTATCGGGGACGCCTGGCCCTGGTCGCGGCCCTGGTCGGCCTGGCCTCGCTGGCCGGCCTGGCCTCCCCGTTCCTGCTGCGCGGCATCATCGACGACGCCCTGCCCGGCGGCCGCACCGGCCTGCTCACTGTGCTGGCCGCGGGCATGATCGCCGTGGCCGCGTTGAACAGCGTGTTCGGCGTGCTGCAGACCTACATCTCGACCGGCGTCGGCCAGGACGTCATGCACGATCTGCGCTCGGCGGTCTACGCGCGGCTGCAATCCATGCCGCTGTCGTTCTTCACCGCCACCCGCACCGGCGAGGTGCAGTCGCGCATCGCCAACGACATCGGCGGCATGCAGTCCACCGTCACCTCGACGCTCACCTCCCTGGTCTCCAACTTCACCTCCGTCGTCGCGGCGGTCATCGCCATGTTCGCGCTCGATTGGCGGCTCACCCTGGTCTCGCTGGCCATGCTGCCGCTGTTCGTGTGGATCAGCCGCCGGGTCGGCTCCGAGCGCCGGCGCATCACCGGGGAGAAGCAGCGCAAGCTGGCGGGCATGTCGGCGATCGTGGAGGAATCGCTGTCGGTGAGCGGAATCCTGCTGGCGCGCACCATGGGCCGCTCCCCCGCCCTGGTCGAGGACTTCACCCGGGAATCGCGCGGGCTGGTGGATCTCGAGATCCACGCCAGTATGGCCGGGCGGTGGCGGCAGTCCACCATCTCCATCGTGATGGCGGCCATGCCCGCGGTGGTCTACTGGGCGGCGGGCATGACCGTCGCCTCGGGGCACCCGCTGGTGTCGATCGGCACCCTGGTCGCGTTCACGACGCTGCAGAGCGGCCTGCTGCGGCCGTCGGTGATGCTGCTGTCGACCGGCGTGGACATCCAGAGCTCCCTGGCGCTGTTCGGGCGCATCTTCGAATACCTGGATCTGCGACCCGATATCGAGGAGCCCGTGCGACCCACCCCGTTGCCCGAGCGGGTGACCGGTGCGGTGCGGTTCGAGCGGGTCGGCTTCGCCTACGACGCGGACCGGGACGTGCTCAGCGACATCGACATCGACGTGCCCGCCGGGACCAGCCTGGCCATCGTCGGCGAAACCGGTTCGGGCAAGACGACTCTCGGCTATCTGGTAGCGCGGCTCTACGACGTGACGGCCGGACGGGTCACCGTCGACGGGGTCGATGTGCGGGACCTGTCGTTCGCCGGCCTGTCCGCGGCGGTGGGCGTGGTGTCGCAGGAGACCTACCTGTTCCACTCCTCGGTCGCCGACAACCTGCGCTTCGCCAAACCCGATGCCACCGAGGCCGAACTGCACGCCGCGGCGCGCGCGGCGCAGATCCACGACCACATCATGAGCCTGCCCGACGGCTACGACACCCTGGTCGGCGAGCGCGGCTACCGGTTCTCCGGCGGCGAGAAGCAGCGGCTGGCGGTGGCGCGGGCGATCCTGCGCAATCCGCCGATCATGGTGCTCGACGAGGCGACCAGCGCACTGGACACCCGCACCGAGCGGGAGGTGCAGGCCGCCATCGACACGCTGTCGGCGAATCGGACCACCATTACGATCGCGCACCGATTGTCGACCATCCGCGACGCCGATCAGATCGTGGTGCTCGACCGCGGCCGTGTGGTGGAGCGCGGGACGCATCGGGAACTGGTCGAGCGCAATGGGTTCTATGCGGAGCTGCTGGCCCGCGACACCTTCGACGACGTGGTCGGGTCGTTGGACGTCTGACCTGGACGGATCGCACCGATCACGGCGGACCAATCGGTATTCTGGGTCCGGCCGACCGCAGCGGCCGGCCGCCACCGACCGTTATCGGGAGGATCCGGATGCCCACGACAGACAAGGTTTGGCCGCAAGGAACTCCGTGTTGGGTCGACTGCTCGGTCGACGATCCCGCCGCCGCGCGGGACTTCTACTCCCAGCTGCTCGGCTGGGAAGTCCTCGACAGCCCGCCCGAGGCCGGCGGCTATCTGATGGCCATGCTCGACGGCAAACCCGCCGCCGGCATCGGACCCAAGATGGGCCCCGACCCCATGCCCTCGGTGTGGACCACCTACTTCGCCGCCGACAGCGCCGACAAGATCGCGGGCGCGGTGACCGAGGCCGGCGGCGCGGTCTTCATGCCGCCCTTCGACGTCATGGACGTCGGGCGCATGTTCATCGCCGCCGACACCGCGGGCGCGGTGTTCGGCGTCTGGGAAGCCAAGGCGCACACCGGCGCCCAGATCTACAACGAGCCCGGCGCGTACTGCTGGAACGACCTGCAGACCACCGGCTACAAGCCGTCACAGGACTTCTACAACTCCGTCTTCGGCTGGTCCTTCGACGAGATCGGCAACGAGCAGATGCCCTACTCCACTTTCGCAGGTCCGGACGGACGGCCGATGGGCGGAATGGCCGACAGCAGCGGCCAGCCCGCCGGCGCACCCAACTACTGGCTGACCTGGTTCCAGGTCGCGGGCGCCGACGCCGCGCTGAACAAGGCGAACTCGCTGGGCGCGACCGTCCTCATGGGTCCCTCGGACAGTCCCTTCGGACGCATGGGCATCGTGTCCGGACCGCAGGGTGAGGTGTTCGGCCTCATCGACACCACCGTCACCAGCGGCTGACGCGACACCACCGTCACCAGCGGCTGACGCGCAGCCGAGCACGAGGGCCGAGTGGCAGTGCGCCACTCGGCCTTTCGCGTACTCGGAGCGGTTCGCGTCAGGCGAAGAGCCGGGCCACGAAGGGCACGCTGTCGGCCAGCGAGGCCAGCATCGCGCCACTGTGGTCCTTGCCCGCGTAGACGTGCACCTCGGGGAAGGTGCCCGCCAGCGCCATGTCGGCGACCAGCTTGGCGGTCAGCGGCGCGGGGACGTCGGTGTCGTTGGTGCCCTGGCCGATGAACAGCGGCCGGTCGTACCCGGTCAGGGGCACATCCATGACCGAACGCGCGGTGGGCACGAAATCGCCCTGGGCCAGCGGACGCGACAGCAGCCGCCCCAGCGTCAGTCCGTCGGCGCGTTCGGCCAGCGGCGTGAAGCACAACGTCTTGGCGTCCTCGACCAGGTCCTTGCCTTCCGGGCTGAGGTAGCTGTCCAGATCGAAGTCCGGGCGGGCCGCCTTCAGGCCGTTGAGGACGTAGGTGGCGTAGGCGGTGATGTGCGGGGACCCGACGGTCGTGCCCGGGCCGATCAGCGTGGCCGCGTCGACGATATTGGAGGCCGGGCCGGTGGCGACCGCGCCGCGGTAGTCCAGTTCGGGCGCATAGCGAGTCGCGAGCGAGGCGGTGAACACCGCGGCCCCGCCGCCCTGCGACTGACCGATCGCGACCCACTTCGAGGCCAGCGACCGGTCCACCGCACGGGCGGCGCGCACCATGTCGATGGCGGCGTGCGCCTCGGCGCGGCCGTCGAGGTAGGCGTGCACACCGGGGGTGCCCAGCCCGATGTAGTCGGTGGCGACGATGGCGTAGCCCTGCCGCAGCCAGGTGGCCAGGAAGCCGTTGTCGCGCTCGGAGCGACCGGTCACCGAGGGCGCGCAGTCGTCGCCGATGCCGACCGTGCCGTGCTCCCACGACAGCACCGGCCAGCCGCCGGGCGGCGGGGTGCCCGCCGGGGTGAACACGACGCCGGTGGACAGCGCCGGCTGATCGGCGGAATCGCGGGTCCAGTAGGTGAGTTTGCGGGCCGATCCGGTGCCGTCGAGCCACAGGTGCTGCGGCAGCTCCGCATTCGCGACGACCGCGCCCGGGGACGTGCTCTCGGCCTGAGCGGGCGGGGCGGCCACGGCGGTGGCGGCGAGCGGCCCGGCGGCCAGCACGGCCGCCGAGACCAGGGTGATCATGGCGCCACCGCGCAGGGTGATCATGGCGCCACCGCGGCGGGGCCAGGCACATCGCGTCATCGAGGAGTCCTCTCGTACTCGTCTCGCTCCGGTGTCACAGTGAGACACTTCCGCGAGACTATCCTGAGAAGTGTCACTTTGAGACACCAGGGGGTGACACGGCACGAAAGGTCGGGATGACGGCAGCCACCGGGATGCGGGAACGCGAGAAGGCCAGGGTACGGCGCGAGCTGATCGACGCCGCGCTGCTGCTGTTCGAGCGGCGCGGCTTCGAGGCGACCACCGTGCAGGAGATCGCCGACGCCGCGCAGGTCTCGCGGCGCACCTTCCACCGCCACTTCCCCGCCAAGACGGCCGTGGTCTTCAGCCACGAGAAGGACGTCATGTCCTACCTGCTGGCAGCCCTGGACCGCCGTCCGCCCGGTGAGGCGGTATTCGTCGCATTGCGCGCGGCGCTGCGTGACTTCCTGCTCGACGACGCCGAACTCGACCTGCGGCGCCGCCAGGCCGACACGGCCCGGCGGGCGCGACTGGTGCTGATCGCCAATCCGCAACTGCGCCAGGAGAATTTCACCGGGGCCTTCGGCCGCCGCGACGCCCTGGCTCGCAGTTTCGCCCGCCGGGCCGGGCTCAGCGCCGACGACCTGCGGGCGAAACTGGCCGCCGCGACCTGCTTCGCGGCCTTCGGCGTCGGGCTCGACCATTGGGTGGCCGGCGCGGACCCGTCACTGCGCAGCCTCTACGAAATCCTCGACGACGCCGTCGCCGCGATCCAGCACGGGCTCGAGATCCCCGCGGCGGCACGCGGATCCGGGCGGTAGCCGCCGCTCAGCGCAGCAGGCCGCGCAGCCTCAAATCGGCCGCGTACTTGTCGATGAGCGACCGGCCCAGATGCGGGATATCGCCGGTCGGGCCGAGTTTCGCCTGTTGCACCGCGGTCTGGAAGCGCTTGGCCGGGAGCGCCGCGCCGGGGATCGGCGGCGCGGGGTGGCGGTAGGCGTGCAGCAGCGGGAGCAACGAGTAGGTGCGTTGTTTCTCCGGGAGCGCGCGCAGGGCGGTCTCGAAGCGGGTGAACCAGTCGCGGTGCGAGTCGATGCGATCGATGGGATGGCCGGACTCGATGAGCCAGTCGACGAATTCGTCGAGGGAGATGCCGTCGTCGTGCGGGTTGAGCACGTCGTAGCTGTCGAAACCCGCGGTGACGCGGGCGCCGAGAGCGGTGATGGCGGCGGCGGTGAAGTCGGCGGGCAGGCCGTCGTAGTGGGCGCGCTGCCGTTCGCCGCGAGCGTCCAAGGCGTAGAACGACTTCGGGGCCAGGCCGGTGGCGAGCACGCTGAGCAGCAGCCGGGTGAACATGTCGGGCAGGTTCAGCTGACCGGCGAAGGTGGTGTGCGCCAGGATCATGTCGGAGCGGAACACCGCCACCGGCAGCCCGCACAGCTCGTGGGCCTCGCGCAACAGGACCTCACCGGCCCACTTGCTGTTGCCGTAGCCGTTGGCGTAACCGTCGTCGAGGGAACGCACGGGGCTGATCTCGCGGATGTCGCCGTCCTCGGTGAAGACCGCGGGATCGATCTGCGCGGCCACCGCGACCGTGGACAGGTACGTCACCGGCTTGCGGACCGTGGTCAGGGCCAGCCGGATCACCTCGGCGGTGCCCACCACATTGGGGGCGAACAGCTGGTCGTAGGGCAGCACGTGATTGACCAGGGCGGCGGGGTGCACGATCAGATCGACGGTGGCGGCCAGGTCCTGCCACACCTGGTGATCCAGGCCGAAATACGGGTCGGCGAGGTCACCGGCCAGCACGCGCAGGCGGCGCGCGGCGAGCTCCCGGTAGCGCGCGAGCAGCGCCGGATCACCGCTGTCGAACACCTCGTCGAGCCGCGCCCGCGCGGACTCGGCGTCGCGGCCGCGGATCACGCAGATCAGGGTGCCATCCGAATCATCCAGGCGCTCCAGCCATTCCAGGCACAGGAACCGGCCCAGGTAGCCGTTCGCGCCGGTGAGCAGCACCGTGCGCGGCGGCTGCGGGGCGAGCCGCAGATCGGGGGCGGCCGCCAGGGTCGGCGCGTCGAGGAACTTGTCCAGGGTGAGGTCCGCGGCGCGGATCTCGGTGCCGCCGTGCACCGTCGCCGCGGTCGGGCGGATGTCACCGGCGCGCGCGGCCTCGATGTACGCGGCCAGCCCGGTGAAGTCGTTGGCGGGACTGACGATGACGCCCACCGGCACCTCGATGCCGAAGATGTCCCGCAGCAGCGTCGAATACGACAGCGCCGACAGCGAATCGCCGCCCAGCTCGGTGAAGTGCTCATCCGCCGCGGGCTCACCGCCGCCCAGGATCGCGCACGCCGCCTTGCGCACCGTCTCGAGCACCGGCCGATCGGTGGCCGCGACGCGCAACGCGGCCAGGTCGTCCTCCTGCCGCCGGGCCTGGGCCCGGTAGAGCTCCTCGAGCCGGTCGCCGTAGCGTTCTCCCAGCTTGGGCCGCAACAGTTTTCCGATCCCCGACAGCAGCCCGTTGTCCTGGGTGAAGGGCTCGGATTCGAGCAGGAACTCGCGCGGGATCTCGTAGGACTCCAGGTCGGCGTCCTTGGCCAGCTGCCGCAGCGACTCGGCGATGGCGGCGGTCCGTTCGGCGGGCTCGAGCGCGCGGGCCGCGTCGGTGGGCACGATGACGGCCAGCAGATGCGAGCGTTCGCTGGAGCCGTGCACGAAGATCTGGGCGATGAGCGGGCTGGTGGCGTAGACCGCCTCCAGCTTGGCCACCGTCACGAACTCGCCCTGCGACAGCTTGAGCACATTGTTGCGCCGGTCGACGTACACCAGGTGGTCAGGGCTGACCTCGGCGACGATGTCGCCGGTGCGGTAGAAGCCGTCCTCGTCGAACATCTCCGCGGTCAGCTCGGGCCGCTTGAAATAGCCGGGGACCTGCAGGATCGACTTCACCAGGAACTCGCCGCGCGGATACGGCTTGTCGGTGGCGAAGTAGCCGAGTTCGGGCACGTCGGCGAGCTTGTAGTCGAGCACCGGGGGCCGGCGGATCTCGTTGTCGATGAGCAGGCCGCCGCCCGCCTCCGTGGAGCCGTAGCCGTCGATGAGCGGCTGATCGAGCACCGCGTTCATGAACTCCTTCATCTCCGCGGAGATGGGCGCGCTGCCGACCATGACGCGGGCCAGGCGCTCACCCAGGAAGTCCTGCCGCAAGGCGGTTTTCGCGGCGGCCGCGGCCTCCTCGGCGGACGCGCCCGCGGCCAGCCGGCGCTGCGATTCGCTCTGGTAGCGCTGGAACACCATCTCGCACACGCGCGGCACGAAGAACGCCTCGGTGGGCTGGGCCAGCCGGAAATCCTCGAACAGGGTCGACATGTCGCCCGAGGCGGTGCAGTAGGCGGTGCCGCCGCGGGAGAAGGTGCCGTTCACCACCATGCGCCCGGCGACGTGGCTCATCGGCATGTAGCAGAAGTTCAGCACCGGGACCGGGATCTGAGCCGGGCCTTGCCACATTCCGGTCACCAGGCGGTGGGTGTAGATCGCGCCCTTGGGGGTGCCGGTGCTGCCGGAGGTGTAGATGAGCAGCGCGGGCTCGTCGGGGTCGGCCGGCACGTAGGGCGGGACCGGCGGCAGGTCGCGGCCCCGATCGGTCACGGCGGCAAGGGTTTCCAGCGTCAGCGCGGCGCCCGACTCGGCGATGCGGCGTCGCGCGGCGGCATAGGTCTCGGCCTGGTCGTCGTCGCCGGGATCGAAGTCGAAGACCACCAGCGATTCCACCGGGGTGCCGTCGAGGACGCAGTCGAGGGCGGGAATGAGTAGTTCCAGGCTCACCGCCAACGCCCGGGCACCGGTCTCGGTGATGATCGAATGCCATTGCGCGGCCGGGGCATTCGCCTGCAACGGCACACTCACCAGGCCGAGCCGGACGGTCGCCAGCTCGACCGCGGTGAGGTCGCCGCTGACCAGGCCCAGCGAGCACAGAAAATCGCCGGGGCGCAAGGGATTCCGCATGTCCGCGTGCCACGCGGCGGCGAGTGCGCCCGCGCGCGACCACAATTCGCGGTAGGTGATGGCGCGGTACTCGGGCAACAGCCGCCGGGTGCGCCGGCCATCCGGGCCGGCCACGATCTCACCGGCCCGCTCGGCGATGGCCGGACGGTCGGCGTACCCGTCCATGAGGATCGCCACGACCTCGGCCATCGCCAGCCCGGGCCGCTGGGCCGCGGCCGCGATCTCGGGCGAGGGCACCAGCGCGCGGACCTGATCGTCGACCAGCAGCGCCTCGAAGCGCCGGGCGGCCTCGGCGCGGGCGAGCCGATCCGCCAATCGCTGGGTCAGCTCCGCACGCGCGACGTCCTCGACCATCACTGCCTCCCTGGATCTCCCGTGACCGCACGCCCCGAATCCGGTTCGGGCGCCGGGATTTCTCCCAATCGCTTAGCTTCGCTAAGTATTCTTACGATGCGGGCGCGGAGCAGGAAAGTCAAGACTCCGCGGTGCATCCCCGAACAACAGAATGCACCGCGCGTCAGTTGGGGGCTAGCTGTAGCCCAGATCCGCCACGGCGGCATCGATCAGATCCGCGATCGCGCCCGGCTGCGAGGCCAGCGAGGCGTGGCTCGCGGGCAACTCCACAATGCGGCGCGGACCCGTGCGCTCGGCCATGCGCCGCTCGTTGTCCGGGTTGATCATGCGGTCCTCGGTGGACACCTGATACCAGGTCGGCTTGGCCTTCCAGGCCGGGGCGGTGACCGGGTCCCCGAAGGCCGAACCCACCGGAGCTTTCTGGGTGACGGCCATGACCAGGGCCTCGTCCTCGGTCAGGTCCTGACAGAAACTGTCGTGGAATTTGTCCTGCGCGATCCACAGGTAGCCGTCCGAATCCGGCGCGATGGCCGCGACCGCCGCCGGGGGCAGCTGCTCGGTGATCCGACCGGGGCTCTCCCCCGCGTCCGGCGCGAAGGCCGCGACGTAGACCAGGCCCTCGACATTGGGCAGATCACCGGCCTCGGTGATGACCGCCCCACCATACGAATGACCCACCAGCAGGACCGGCCCGGCGATCTGGCGCACCATCTTCTGGGTCCGGGCGGCATCGTCGGCCAGCCCGGTGAGCGGGTTCTCCACCGCGTACAGCGACTCGTAGCCGCGCCGCCGCAATTCCACGATGACCTTGGCCCAGTGCGCCGCACCACCCCAGAATCCGTGTACCAGAACGATCGCAGGTTTGTCCGCCATGGCGTATCTCCTCTCGAAGTACTGATCTCGTGTGCTTCCCGGGTTGCGAGATCTACGCTATTCGGATGATGGAGCAAAGACCATGACGGAAACACCGCAAAACTTTGCCGAATCACCGGATGCCGCCTTGCCGAACCCGGCGGAACTGGCGGGGCTGGACGCCCTGTCGGAGATCCTGGAGACGGTGCGGCTGCGCGGCGAGACCGTCGCCCGGCACACCGCCGACTCCGATGCTCCGGTGCGGGTTCCGGCCGGGAAACGGGTGCTCCACATCGTCGAGCAGGGCGCCGTCGAGATCCGCGTGGACGGCGAATCCGGGCTCACCACAGCGCATTCCGGCGACATGGTGGTGCTGGCCCGCGGCGACGGCCACACCGTGACGCCGCTGACCGCCGACACCCGCTGGGTCACCGGCTCGTTCCTGGTCGACGAACCCCAGGCCGCCCCATTGCTTTCCGTGCTCGCCCCCGCGATCCACATCGATGCCGCCGGCCGCGCCCGCGATTGGCTGCCGTTGAGCCTGAATCTGCTGATGGTCGAGGTCACCGATCCACGTCCGGGCGCGGCCGCCATGATCTCGCGCATCCTCGACCTGCTGTTCATCCACGCGCTGCGCGCCTGGTCCACCGACACCGCCGCCCCCGGATGGCTGACCGCCGCCCTCGACCCGGCACTCGCCCCGGTCCTCACCGCCGTGCACCGGGCACCCGCCGCCCCGTGGACGGTCTCGGATCTGGCGGCGCTGGCGTCCATGTCGCGTACCACCTTCACCGACCGCTTCACCCGCCGGCTGGGCCGCGCGCCCGCCGCCTATCTGGCCGACCGCCGCCTGGCGCGCGCCGCAACCCTGTTGCGCACCACCACGATTCCCATCGCGGCCGTCGCCCACCAGGTCGGCTACGACTCCGAGGCCGCCTTCAGCCGCGCGTTCCGCCGCCGCTACGACACCCCGCCGCTGCGCTACCGCAAGGGCGACACCCCGGCCCGCCCCTGACCTTAGCCTCTGTCCGACGAAACCGGCGACCGGCGCAGGTCCTTGGTGAAATCGGTTGTGGTGGACGGTATTCGCCCGACCGCTTCGGCCTCGACCTGCGGGTCACCACCCCGCGCGGCATCGCGGTCACCCGTATCTGCCATCTCACGCCCGTCGACAGCATCGCCGACTTGCGTACGGCCACTGTCGATCTGGCCCGGGCCTCGCGACCGGAGTGACCGACCGGACCATGCCGCAGCGGCGATCGTCAGTGTGCGGTCTGGGAGGCGGCGGCGGTCTCGTCCAGGTCGGCGAGCGAAAGCAGGTGGCGGGGCGGGGAATCCCGAACAATGCTGGACCGCACGTGCAGATGCCCGGTGACATGGAGCAGTTCGCCGGAGGCGAGGAGCCGCCATCCGGGGTCGTCGTCCATGCGTTCGGTGGCGATGACGACAGCGGGATAGTCGGTCAGCGCGCCACTGCTGGTGCGAATGCCCCGATGACGGTGACTCGCGTGGTCGAGCCGCCGATCGCCCTGTGCGCCACCGGCGGCGCGCTCGAGGACATACAGGTCGTGGGTGTCGGGATAGCGCAGGGCCCACAGCTCGGTCGCGGTGGTGAGAATCAGGTTGAGTGCGTAGAGCGGCAGCCGGTCGGCGATCCAGCCGACCGCGTCGGTGATGCCCGCGGTGACATCGCCGGCATGATGGTCGATCCGGGCCGTGATCAGGGCGAAGAAGCGCTCGGAGTCGGTGTCACCGTGGACCAGTCGGCGATAGTCACCGAGTTCGTGATCCAGCTCGTCGAGCCCCTCCAGCACCCCGTTGTGCGCGAACAGGCGCCCGTGCTGCTCGAACGGGTGGGTATTGCGCGTCTTCAGCCCGCCCGTGGAGGCGAATCGAACATGCGCGACGAAGGTTTCGGATTCGCATGCGCGCGCCTCCTGCGCGAAGAGCCGGTCCGCATAGGCGGCGATCGGCTGCTTCGCCACCAGCGGCGCACCCGCCGCGGTGAAGGTGCCCAGGCCGACGCCGTCAGGTTCGCGGTGACTTTGCTGGGACAGGCTGTCGGGCGCGTTCAGCAACCAGAAGGTGGCGCGCACCCGCTGCGGCGCGGCCGAGAGTCCGAACAGGCGGCACATGACCAACTCCTCTCACGAGAGGCGAAGACGCGCCCGAGCATGCCGCCATGTGCGGGAGCGTCGGTCTCCGGCTCGGCTACTCGCTCTGAATGGACGCCGCGGCGTCGCGGATGACGTCGAGGACGAACTCGGGATTCGACAGCATCGGGACGTGACTGCTGTCGATGTCGTAGGTCTTGGCACCCATGCGCTTGGCCGCGGCGCGTTCCAGTTCGGGATTCACGGTGCGGTCGTTG
The DNA here is from genome assembly GCF_050956485.1 of Nocardia sp. CA-145437. NCBI lineage: Bacteria > Bacillati > Actinomycetota > Actinomycetes > Mycobacteriales > Nocardiaceae > Nocardia > Nocardia sp. CA-145437. Next base: position 4,745,521 of record NZ_CP191204.1, read on the forward strand.
TTGGCGACGATGTACCAGCTCGGCTTGGTCTTCCAGGCTGTACCCGGTACCTGCTGGTTGAACAGGTCGGCGTCCGGCACGGCCCCGGTGGCGAGGACGAGCCTCTGCTCGGCCTCGGGTAGGTCGCCGCAGAAGTGCGGGACGCCCGAGGGCTTCAGCCAGATGCGCCCGCCGCCGATTTCGATGTGGTCGAACAGTGGGGTGCGGGCGAACTGGTTCTGCTGGTCCTGGGACGTCTCGTTCTCGTCGGGGGCGAGCGCCGCGATGAATACCAGCGCGCGGACGCGGTCGTGCATGCCCGCCTTGGTGACCAGGGTTCCGCCGTAGGAATGGCCGACGAGCACGACCGGGCCGGGTACATGGTCGATCGTGAAGTTGACGCATGCGACGTCGCTCTCGAGCGAATTGAGGCCGTGCTGCGAGGCGAACACCTCGTGCCCCTCCGCCTGCAGCGAGGGAATGAGCTTGCTGAAGCATGATCCGTCGGCCCATAGCCCATGGGCGAACACGATGCTCGGCTTGGTCTGCGATGACATGCGCTGCTCCTTGGACGAAGGCCGGCCTTGGTCAGCCGTGAGCGACCTACCTGGCCGGTACAGACTCGCTTACATTCCGCAACACCATCCTGGGACAGAATAGACCGTCCAATCCCTCACATATTCCGGTGATACCTGGCCTCAGGTCGAGCAGATCACCGGCCGCCCCGCACGAACCTTCGACGAGTTCGACCAGGCCACCGCCTTCGCGTGGAAAGAGGATGTTCAGTGATCGACCACGTCTACATCTCCGTCACCGATATCGAGCAGGCGCTGGCCTTCTATCTCGAGGCTCTCGCCCCGGCGGGCTGGCGTGCTTTCGGCAACTACAACGCGTACTCCGGGCCGGAGAATGTGCCCGACCTCTTCGGCATCGGCGACGCCGACTACCTCTCCGGCGTACAGGTCGGCTCGAGCATTTGGCTGCGACAGCGCGAGTCCGGCGAGACGGGCCTCTACCTCGGAATCGTCTGCGACAGCAACGAAATGGTCGACGCCGCCTATGCCGCGGCCCTCAGGGCGGGCGGAATCGACGAAGGCAAACCGGCGGACCGAACCTACTTCGCGCCCGGTTACTACGCTGCCAATGTGCGCGATATCGACGGAAACCGCATCGAGTTCGTCCACAAAGCTTGGAACAAAGCACGCTAGAAGTGCAGGACGGCGAGCTCGGCTCGGTGTCCCAATCGGGATCGGAAAGGATTCGCCATGACCAGTTCGCCCACCGAGCTCATGCGGCGCAACCTGCTCGATGTCTTCAACGAACCCGACCCCGATCGCCGGGCCGCCGTGATCGCCGAGACCTACACCCGCGATGTGGTGTGGCATGAACCGGACCGGATCAATCAGGGACGCACCGAGTTCGAGCGTAGGGCCGCCGAGATGCTGACGGACAACCCCGACTGGGTCTTCTGGCCCGCGGGCCCGGCGTCCGGGCTCGACGACATCGGTCACCTCGGCTTCCATTACGGGCCGCCCGACCGGCCTCCAATGGTCAGCGGGATGGACATCGCACGGGTCGAAGACGGCCGCATCGCCGAGCTCTACACCATCGTCACCGAGATCCGGCCGCCGCTCTGACGGCTCGGCACGGGGGCCTGAACAGCCGTCAGGAGGCGGAGCCAGTGGGTCCTTGCGCACGGCCGAATTGGTATGCGCCTCTAGCGGCCTGCTCAGCAGCGAGACGGAGATTGATGCGGTCGAGCAGTTCACTGCTTCTCAACGGCTTGGGCAGGTAGTCACATGCACCGGCCGCGAAAGCGTCACCGATGGCGTCGGGATTGCCATCGAGAGACGTCGCGATGATGGGAATCGGCGAACGGTTCCGAAGCTGCCGACACAGATGCGTGCCTGGCAGGTCCGGCAGGATGAGCTCGACCAGCACCAGGTCTGGGTTCCATCGCCGAGCGACGGCGAGAGCACGCTGAACGTTGCTCACGGAAACCACTTCATGGCCGGCATTGGCCAGCACCAGTACCTCGATCTCCGCGGTCGCCGGGTTGCTTTCTACAACAAGGATCCTGCTGGGCTCGGCCGCAGCGATCCGCGGCAACGTGACTTCTGTTTCAGAACAAGGTGATTGACTCACGGTGGGTCCTTCATCGACGGGTCTCCGCCCCTCGGAACCTCGGTGCACGTCGGCATACGAATCCGTGTAACCAACCGCTAGGCACGACGGAAACGCTCGATCACCGCGGCGAGCGTGGGCGCGTCGACGATGAGATCGATGTGCCCGCCCGGGTGCAGGTGCACGGTCGAGTGAGGCAGGAGATGGGCCATGAGAATGCCAGCCACCAGACGAGCGGCAACCGCCACTTCAGTCGCGCTCCACTGGGGTCCACCACGGCTTGACCGACTAACTAAAACCTGTTGTCACGACTTGTTATGGTGGACAAGTGATTCACATCCGGCAGGCATGGCGCTGGTCGCAGTAGCGGCCCGCTGAACCATGTCCACGGGCTGTACGCGGCCCGTGCTTCCCGACCGGAACACCCTGCTCGTGCAGCCCTCCATGAACTTTCAGGAGTTGTACGGTGACCACATTGTCGGATTCCTTCGCCGCCGCCCGCGAGCGTAGTGACGACCTGGCCGCCGAGGTGGCCGCGCAGCCCGGCCGCTTCCGCGTCCTCACCGGTGAACGGCCCACGGGCAGACTGCATCTGGGCCACTACTTCGGCACCATCCGGGAACGGGTGCGCCTGCAGGGGCTGGGCGTGGACCTGTGGGTGATCCTGGCCGACTACCAGGTCATCACCGACCGCGACACCCTCGGCCGGGTGCGCGAGAACGTGGTGAACGCGGTGCTGGACTACGCGGCCGCCGGGATCGACACCAGCCGGGCCACCGTGTTCACCCATTCCGCGGTGCCGGCCCTCCACCAGCTGATGCTGCCGTTCCTGAGTCTGGTCACCGAGGCCGAGTTGCACCGCAATCCGACGGTGAAGACCGAACTCGCCGCGTCGGGACGGGCGCTGAGCGGGTTGATGCTCACCTACCCGGTGCACCAGGCCGCCGACATCCTGTTCTGCAAGGGCGATCTGGTGCCGGTCGGCAAGGATCAGCTGCCGCACCTGGAGCTCACGCGGGTCATCGCGCGGCGCTTCAATGAGCGCTTCGGCCAGGTGTTCCCGGAACCGCGGGCGCTGCTCACCTCCACCCCGGAGATCCCCGGCCTGGACGGGCGCAAGATGAGCAAGAGCTACGGCAACGCCATCTCGCTGTCCATGACCGCCGACGAGACCGCGGCGCTCATCCGGCGCGCCCCCACCGACGCCGACCGCCGCATCACCTTCGATCCCGACGCCCGCCCCGGCGTGTCCGCGCTGCTCACCACCGCGGCCCTGTGCCTGGGCAGCGACGAGGTGACCCTGGCCGACAAGCTCGGCGACGGCGGCGGCTCGGCGCTCAAGAAGCTCGCCACCGACGCCGTCAACGACTTCTTCGCCGCCCACCGCGCCCGCCGCGAGGAACTGGCCGCCGACCCGGATTTCGCGATCGGCCTTGTCCGCGAGGGCAATCGGCGCGCCGGCGAGATCGCCGAACGCACCCTCGACGAGGTGCGCGCGGCGATGGGGACGGTGTACTAGGAGCCGATGTACGCGGCCAGGTGCTCGCCGGTCAGGGTGGACCGCGCGGCCACCAGGTCCGCGGGCGTGCCCTCGAAAACGATGCTGCCACCGTCGTGGCCCGCGCCCGGACCCAGGTCGATGATCCAGTCGGCGTGCGCCATGACGGCCTGGTGATGCTCGATCACGATCACCGTCTTCCCGGAATCGACCAGACGGTCCAGCAATCCGAGCAGGTTCTCCACATCGGCCAGGTGCAGACCGGTGGTCGGCTCGTCGAGGACGTAGACGCCGCCCTTCTCGCCCATGTGGGTGGCCAGCTTGAGGCGCTGCCGCTCACCGCCGGAGAGCGTGGTCAGCGGCTGGCCCAGGCTCACGTAGCCCAGCCCGACCTCGTTGAGGTGTTCCAGGATCTTGTGGGCGGCAGGAATTTTCGCCTCACCCTCGGCGAAGAAGCCCAGGGCCTCGGCGACCGGCATGGCCAGCACCTCGCTGATGTCGCGCCCGCCCAGCTTGTATTCGAGCACGGCCGCCTGGAAGCGCTTGCCCTCGCACTCCTCGCACACGGTGGCGACCCCGGCCATGATGGCCAGGTCGCTGTAGATCACGCCCGCGCCGTTGCAGGTCGGGCACGCGCCCTCCGAATTCGCGCTGAACAGTGCGGGTTTCACGCCGTTGGCCTTGGCGAAAGCCTTGCGGATCGGTTCGAGCAGGCCGGTGTAGGTGGCCGGGTTGCTGCGCCGCGACCCCTTGATCGCGCCCTGATCGACCGACACCACGCCGGCACCGGCCGGGATCGAGCCGTGCACCAGCGAGCTCTTGCCCGAGCCCGCGACACCGGTGATGACCACCAGCACGCCGAGTGGGATATCGACGTCGACCTTCCGCAGGTTGTTGGCGGTCGCGCCGCGAATCTTCAACGCCCCCGCGGACTCGCGCACCGCGTCCTTGAGCGCGGCGCGGTCGTCGAAGTGGCGGCCGGTGATGGTGCCGCTGGCGCGCAGTCCGTCGACGGTGCCCTCGAAGCAGATGGTGCCGCCGCCGGAACCCGCGGCCGGGCCGATGTCGACGACGTGGTCGGCGATGGCGATGGTCTCCGGCTTGTGCTCGACCACCAGCACGGTATTGCCCTTGTCGCGCAGGCGCAGCAGCAGATCGTTCATGCGCTGGATGTCGTGCGGGTGCAGGCCCACGGTCGGCTCGTCGAACACGTAGGTGACGTCGGTGAGCGCGGACCCGAGATGGCGGATCATCTTGACGCGCTGGGCCTCTCCGCCCGACAACGTGCCCGAGGCGCGGTCCAGGCTCAGGTAGCCCAGTCCGATCTCCACCAGCGAGTCCAGCACCTGCCGCAACGCCTCGAGCAGCGGCGCGACGCCCGGATCGCGGAGCCCGCGCACCCAGTCGGCCAGATCGCTGACCTGCATGGCGCACGCGTCGGCGATGCTGATCTTGTCGATCTTCGAGGAGCGGGCCAGCTCGCTGAGCCGGGTGCCGTGGCAGTCGGGGCAGATCTGGAAGGTGACCGCGCGCTCGACGAAGGCCCGGATGTGCGGCTGCAGCGAGTCGATGTCCTTGGACAGCATCGACTTCCGGATCTTGGGGATCAGCCCCTCGTAGGTCAGGTTGATGCCCTCGACCTTGATCTTGGTCGGTTCCTTGTACAGCAGATCCGCGATCTCACGCTTGTTGTACTTCTTGATCGGCTTGTCCGGATCGAAGAATCCGCTGCCCATGAAGATGCGCCCGAACCAGCCGTCCATGCTGTAGCCCGGAATCGTGAACGGCCCCTCCCGCAACGACTTCGAGTCGTCGTAGAGCTGGGTCAGATCGATGTCGTTGACCGAACCGCGGCCCTCACAGCGCGGGCACATACCACCGGTCACCGAGAAGGTGCGCCGCTCCTTGACCTGCTTGCCGCCCTTCTCCACGGTCACCGCGCCCGCGCCGCTGATCGAGGCCACATTGAACGAGAACGCCTGCGGCGAGCCGATATGCGGCTGCCCCAGGCGGCTGAACAGGATGCGCAGCATGGCCATGGCGTCGGTGGCGGTGCCGACGGTGGAGCGCGGATCGCCGCCCATGCGCTGCTGGTCGACGCTGATCGCGGTGGTCAGGCCCTCCAGTACGTCCACGTCCGGGCGGGCCAGGCTCGGCATGAAGCCCTGCACGAACGCGCTGTAGGTCTCGTTGATCAACCGCTGCGACTCCGCGGCGATGGTGTCGAAGACCAGCGAGCTCTTGCCCGAACCGGACACGCCCGTGAACACGGTGAGCCGCCGCTTGGGCAGGTCGACGGAGACGTCCTTGAGGTTGTTCACCCGGGCGCCGACCACCCGGATCAGATCGTGGGCGTCGGCGGCGGGCAGGGCGTTCTTCGTGGACTTGCTCGGGGCCATGCGTGTCTCCATCTGAGGGCGGACCGGTCGGGCGGAAAAGCGGTTAGGGCACCTGCTGGATACGGACCATATTGCCCGCGGGGTCGCGCACGGCGAAGTCGCGCACGCCGTAGGGCTGGTCGGTCGGCTCCTGGACGATCTCGACCGCGTCGTTCGCTTGCAACCGCTCGAAGGCCGCATCCACGTCCTTGGACGCCAGCAGGACGCTGCCGTAGGTGCCCTTGGCCATCATCTCGACGATGAGCTTGCGCTCGTCCTCGGTGATGCCCGGATCGACGGCCGGCGGGTGCAGCACGATCGAGGTTCCGGGCTGGTCGGGCGGGCCCACCGTGAGCCAGCGCAGGCCGTTGTAGCCGACATCCTTGCGCAGCTCGAAGCCGAGCGCGTCGCGGTAGAACGCGAGCGCCGCGTCCGCGTCATTGTGCGGGAGGAAGCTCGAGAGAATGGTGATGTCCATGTCGATCAGGCTAGTTGCGAGCCGCTCGCCTGGGCTTCTCGATTCCTGATCGGTCGAGTCACCTGTTTCTCCACGCACGACGGCATGCCTTCGGGCGCGTCGGCCATCTGCTGCTTGTACACGCTCGGCGGCACACCGACCAGTTCGGTGAACCGGGTGCTGAACGTGCCCAACGACGAACAGCCCACCGCGAAACAGATTTCGGTGACGCTCAGATCCCCGCGCCGCAACAGCGCCATGGCCCGCTCGATGCGCCGCGTCATCAGATACGCGTACACCGACTCGCCGTAGGCCGCCCGGAACTGCCGGCTCAGGTGCCCGGCCGAGATGTGCGCGTCCCGCGCCAGCGCCTCCACGTCCAACGGCCGCGCGTACTCGCGATCGATCCGGTCCCGCACCCGCCGCAGGCGCGCCAGGTCCCGTAGGCGCTGTTCCTCGTCGGGTTTGCTCGTCACCCCTCGATGGTCGCACGCTGGGCCGACAGCCCCGTGACGACGTGCCCGGCGGATTGGGGACTACCGCCTGGACGATTTGTCAGGTAACAGTTTTGCCTTGACACAAGACATAGCGTGCGGGGAACCCGGGACATCCGGGACCCGGCACCGATCTACATGCGGCCGTGCACGGCCCGAGAACTGGGATCAGCTCTTCGATGAAGCTCTCTGCACTACGTAACCGGACCGCCCTGCGCACCGCCGCGGTCGCCCTCTCCGCAGTCCTGTCCGTGGCCCTCGCGGCCGGCATCGGATCGGCCGACCAGGACAAGGCCTCCTCGGTCTCCTCGGTGACCAAGGAGGGCCGCACCTGGCATCTGAAGGTCTACTCGGCGGCCATGGGCAGGGACATCACCGTCGACGTGCAGCGTCCGGTCGACGAATCCCAGCCCGCCCCCAACCTGTACCTGCTCAACGGCCTCGACGCCGGCGAGGGCACCGCCAGCTGGTCCGCGCAGACCAACGCGCTGGGCTTCCTGTCCGACAAGCAGGTCAATGTCATCCAGCCGATCGGCGGCCGCGGCAGCTACTACGCCGACTGGATCCAGACCGACCCGCAGCTGGGCGTCAACAAGTGGACGACGTTCTTCACCCAGGAACTGCCGCCGCTGCTGGACGCCACCCTCGGCTCCACCGGCCTGAACTCGCTGGCGGGCCTGTCCACCTCCGGCACCTCGGTGCTGCAGCTGGCCGAGGCCAAGCCGGGCCTGTTCAAGTCCGTGGCCGCCTACAGCGGATGCGCGCAGATCGCCGACCCGATGGGCCGCCAGTTCGTGAAGCTGGCCGTCGAGACCTGGGCGGGCGGGAACACCGCCAATATGTACGGCCCGGCCGACAGCCCGCTGTGGGCCGCCAACGACCCGGTCATCAATGCCGAGAAGCTGCGCGGCACCCAGCTCTACGTCTCCAGCGGCAGCGGCATCCCGCTCATGCGCGACGTCGAGTTCTACACCAAGTCCGCCCCGGGCGTGCAGGGTGACGTGAACCTGGCGCTGGGCATGATCATCGAGGGCGCGGTCAACGCCTGCACCCACAACCTGCAGAGCAAGCTCGACTCGCTGCAGATCCCGGGCACCTTCCGCTACGACCCGGTCGGCACCCACTACTGGCCGTACTGGGAAGAGGCCCTGCACGACTCGTGGCCGATGCTGGCCTCGGGCATGGGCATCTGACCCACGTTCGCACGCGAAACGCCGCACACCATCGATCGGTGTGCGGCGTTCGGCGTTTCGGGGGCCGTCCGGACCACGTTCCCGCGCGCGGACTACATCGCCGCGGCGCCCGGGACGCTCATCGGCGTGCGGACGATGCGGCCGCCCAGCCGCTCGTTGACCGAGAACCCGTGGTGGCGGCACCATTTCGCCAGCACCGGCACGGCGGAGTCGTCGTCGCGGAAGGTCGGGACCAGCTGGCCGACGATGCACAGGTGATGGGCATCCGCGGCCCGGCACAGGTGCTGCAAGATCGCGGTGCCCAGGCCGGAGCCGCGCAACTCCGGGTTCACCGTGATGTTGTCGAGCTTGATGGTGTCGGCGTAGATGTCGAAGACCACCTCGGCGAGCTTGTCGTCGCGACGCAGCGACTCGATGTCGGACGGCACCGGCCGCAGGACGCCGGGCAGATGATCGGAAAGCCGTTGCCGCGCGGCCTCATCGGGGGCGGAGCGGGTGATGGCGAGCAGATCCTCGGTGAGGTCGGCGACCACGGCGCGATCGCCCACCGCGGCCATCGGGCGAGCCTCACCGGTCGCGCGGGCCAGCGCCTCCAGGCGGCGCGTCCAGTGCGGGTGCTCGGCGCTGTAGCGTTCGGTCAGTTCGGCGAGGGTGTCCTCGAGGCACAGCGGAGCGCCGAGACTGCGCACGAATCCGCCCGACAGCACACCCCAGCGGTGATCGTCCGCGCCGACGCCGTGTACGGCCAGATCCCGTTTCAGTGCGTCACGGCGCGCGGTGGCCCGCGCGATCGGCGAACCGGGCAGCTTGCCCAGCCACTTCTGCCAGCCGTTCAAGTTCGCGCGAATCCGGGTGCCGGCGATGTCGGCACTCGCGTCGAGGTAGTTGCACAGCGCTTGCTGACGACGCTCCAGCAACTCGTCCACCGGCCGACGCGCGAGGTCGGCGGGCGGCGTCTGACCCTCACTCATAATGACCCACGCTAGCGTCCAGTTATCTCGGCGCAGGTCACCGGCACGCGTTAAATCACCTACCAGCGGTAGCGGACCACCCTATCTTCCGGGAGCCCGCCCGATCCAGGGCCGGCACCACCCGTCAACCGGGATTGCCCGGAGGTATCCAGATCGGTGACGCGATCCACCAGATCACGTTCGTAGGCCAGCGCCTGATGGCGCGTCCAGCCGGCCGAATGCCGCAGCGCCGCACGGGCTTCGCGGCGGCGATGGTAGGTGAGCAGCGGGGCCAGCGCAGCCTCCGACCCGATGGCGCGCGCCGCCGGGCGGGCGATGAGCTCGCGAAACCAGCGCCGCTCGCTCGCCAGCACCCACGCGTACGCGAGGGCGAAGATGACCAGATCGATCAGGATCGGCAGATAGGTCGAGACCAAGGGCGGGCCCGGCGGGCGCGGGGCGTCGAACAGCACGTGCATGGTGAACGCCAGCCCGTAGAACAGGGCGAATACCCCGAACCGCCACAGCCACGACCGGTCCGTACGGACCAGCGCCACCACGATCCCGACCCCGGCCAGCGCCGACATGGCCCAGTGCGAGGTGAGCGCGGTGACCAGCCGCAGCACCGCCACCAGCAGCACATCCGCCACCGGCGTCTGCGGCGACGACAGCGCGGTCTGCGTGCTGTAGAGGCAGTCCTCCGCGATCTGCGCGCCCAGCCCGACCGCCGCGCCCAGCAGCAGCCCGTGCATGGGCCGGGTCAGCCGCGACCGGAACAGCAACGCCACCACGGCGATGCCGATCGCCTTGATGTACTCCTCGTCGATCGGCGCGGTGATCGCGGCACTCCAGCTGATCGCGAACCGGTCCCCGAACAGATTCGTGACCGCCCGGCTCAGATGATCATTGGCCCACATGGCCAGCCCGGTCCACACCGTCGCACCCCAGATCGCGCCCATCACCAAGGGGGCAATCAGCTGCCGCCGCGCCCGGAAAGGGTCCAGCGCGAACAGGATCCGCCCGATCACCAGCAGGGTGAGCACCGTGATCGGCAATGCCGCCAGCGACGCCGCCCCCGCGAACCACACCTGCCCCGCCGCCTGGATCAGGAACAGCAACGGCCCGACCACGACCGCCAGACAGTAGACCCAGAACAACGCCGAACGCGGCTGGAACCAACTCATGCGGCACCCCGTTCCCGCCGAGCGAACTCGCCAACCGGCTCGCCCACCCGCCCCGCACGGTGACCGCTGTGCGCGGAACGCTCGCGGGCGCTGCCGTTTCCGGCCTGCGACGGGCCGCACGCCATCTTGTCATCCATCCCGCCACGCAGCTCGCGGCTCACGCCTCCACCGCCTTGCTCGAGCCGAGTACCTCGGCGATCAGCTGCAGACTCGCTTCTCGCGTGGGGCCGGTGGCCAGCAGGGTGACCCCCACATCGCCGCTCGTGGCCACCGCGCACACGCCGCCCGGTTTGTCGGGCAATTCGCAGGTGAGGCCGTGGAATTCGCCTTCGTCGACGACTCCCCCGTCGAAGCGCGCGGCGACGCCCGCCGCGCGCAGGGGCAGGAGCATGCGGGGTGCGGCCGTGGCGAAATCGGTGATGCCGTCGGTCACCGACACCGACAGCCGCCGCTCGCCGTCCTCGGATTTCAGGATCACGACCGATGCGTCGCCGGTCGCCTGCCGCCGCATCGGCTCGGGCACCCGGAAGAAGACGGCGTTGGCGGGATCGTCGCCGCCGTGCACCGCGCCGATGCCGGAGGCGGTCAGCGTGATGCCGGTCCCCTCGGCCAGGTCGGTCACGCGGGCCGGGACGGCGTCCGACAGCAGGGGCGGCACCACCAGCGCCACCGCGAGCGCCCCCACCGCCGCCAGCGCGGGGCCGACCGAATGCACAAGGCGCGCCATGTCTTCCACCCTCTCGGCTCCCTGAGGCAACGTCCGGGGACGGTGGATGCGTTCCGGACGCCCGGCTCGAGGCCCGGGCAGTCGCCGTCCGGGCGCTTGCCGCGAGTTAACCACATCGGGCGGCCGGAGCGTGTCCGCAGCGCCGGAAGAACATCGGGGCCGGATACGGAACGAGGATGCCGTCCGCGGCTCCGGCCCGCGTGCGGCATCCTCGATGGCTCATCCGGCGAAATCCGCTGTCCCCCTACAGCGAATCCGCGTCCTCACAGCAGGTCGGCGAGACCCTTCAGCGGTCCGGGCAGGCCCGCCGCGTGCTTCTTGAGGCCCGCGACCACCGGGTTCGGGGTCTCGGCGCGCAGCCGGTCCAGCTCGGTCTGCATGGTCGAGACCGTGCGGGTGTAGTAGTCGTCGACCAGAGCGGTGTCGTCCGGGTCGCCGGGCTCGGTGGACCAGTCCAGGGCGGGCAGGAAACTCACCGTCACCGAGGCCGGCAGCGGCAGCTGCGGCAGGATCGGGGCGATCCCGAAGGGCAGGCCCAGGGTGTACGGAAACACCTTGGCGCGCACCAGCTTGTCGAGCTGCAGCAGCTTGGCGGTGCGCTCGCCGCGGCTGAGCACGAAGATCGAGTCGTGGCCGCCGTTGGCGACCGCGGGAATCACCGGAACCCCCGATTCCAGCGCGAGCCGGATGAAGCCCTTGCGATCGGCGAAGTCGATCTTGCCGCGATCGGTCCACGGGCGGCACGCCTCCCAGTCGCCGCCGGGGTAGACCATGACCGCGCCGCCGTCCTTGAGCCCCTTGGCGGCGGATTCCTTCGAGGCCGCGATGACACCGAACTGGCGCAGGCTGTCACCGAGAACCGGTGCGCGCAGCAGGATGTCGTGGGCGACGCCGTAGCTGGGCTCGTCGGGGCGGTGCTCCAGCATGGCCATGAAGGTGATCCACACCTCCGGGGCCCAGTAGATGGACGAGTGGTTGCCGATCACCAGCGCCGGGCCGGAAGTCGGCAGATTCTCCACACCGACCACGGTGGGAGTGAAGTAGTCGGTGTAGGCCCGCGCGAGCGGCAGCAGCGGGTGGTTCGGGTCGGGGATTACCTTGTTCTCGGTCATCAGCCATTCCTGTCGATTGCTTTGCCGGGGACGGGCAGCACGCAACGACATCGCACGACGCATTTGAAACAACGTCGAGCCGAATTGAATTGCCCCCGGGTCAGATCCCCATTGATTAGCTCCGACGGCCGCGCATGCGCGGTCCGGTTCAGCGTACGGACGTCGCTGCGTTGCGACAGATGCCCGTCACCGTCCTCCTGCACCATCGACGTTATCAACCCAAGCGTTTGCTTGTTAGGAAGTGTGCGAAACCCAACATTCATCTCACTGCCCCGGTTCCGCACACCGCACTCGCCTTAAGATGGCTCACCCGAGATGCCATGCGTAGATGCGCATATCGGCGTAGACATATCTCAGGAGGCAGTCCGACGACGGGACAGCGCACTCGCCGCGAGGTGGCCCGCCAGGGCCAGACCCGCGCACCACGCCAGCGCGGTCGGCGCGGAATCCCCCACCGGAGAACCCATCAGCAGACCACGCACGGTCTCGGTGACAGAGGTGACCGGTTGGTGCGCCGCGAAGCCGCGCAGCCAGCTCGGCAGGGTCCGGGTCGGCACGAACGCGCTGCTCACGTAGGGCAGGAACATGAAGAAGAACATGAAACCGTTGGCCGCCTCGGGATTCGAGGCCAGCAGCCCCAGCGCGGCCGCGATCCAGGACAGCGCCACCACGAAGCAGGCCAGCACGCCCGCCACGGCCAGCCAGCGCAGCGGGTCCGCGGTCGGCCGGAAGCCGAGCGCCACGGCCACCAGCACCACCAGCGAACTGGTGAGCAGATTGCGCAGCACGCTCTCCAGCACATGCCCGGTCAGCACCGAGTTGCGGGAGACGGCCATCGCGCGGAACCGGTCCACGATGCCGGTGTGGGTATCGGTGGCCACCGCCACCGCGGTCGCACCCGAGCCGAATCCCGCGCACAGCAGAATGATTCCGGGCACGACGTAGTCGATATAGGAGCCGCCGACATTCATCGCGCCGCCGAATACGTACACGAACATCAGCAGAATGCTGACCGGCACGGCGATGGTCATGATCATGGTGTCCGGACTGCGCAGGGTGTGGCGCAGATTGCGGCCGACCATGGTCACGGAGTCCTGGGCGGAGTGCACGAGAGTACGCATTACGCAGCGCCTTTCACGGTATTGCCGGTGAGGGCGAAGAAGACGTCGTCGAGATCGGGGGTGTGAATGGACAAGTGGTCGATGGCCACGGCGTGATCGTCGAAATGATCGAGCAACGTGCGGATATCGCCGACACTGCCGTCCGAGGGCACCCGCAATGCCAGCTCCTCGCCGTCGATCTCGGCCACCGGCAGCGCTCGCGCGGCCGCCGCCAGCCCGTGCTCGTCGGCGAAGCCGAGCCGTAGGTGCCCGCCGGGCACCAGGCGCTTCAACTCCTCGGCGCGCCCCTCGGCCACGATGCGGCCGCCGTCGAGCACCGCGATGCGGTCGGCCAACTGGTCGGCCTCCTCCAGGTACTGGGTGGTGAGGAAGATGGTGACGCCGTCGGCCACCAGGCCGCGGATCACCCGCCACAGTTCGCGGCGGCTGCGCGGGTCCAGTCCGGTGGTGGGCTCGTCGAGGAAGACGATGCGGGGCTGCCCCATCAGGCTCATGGCGATGTCGAGGCGGCGGCGCATACCGCCGGAGTAGGAGCCCGCGCGCTTCCCGGCGGCCTCGGTGAGCTCGAACTGTTCCAGCAATCGCGCTGCGCGCCGGGCGGTCTCGTGCGATCCGAGGTGCAGCAGCCGGCCCATGAGGCGCAGGTTCTCCGAGCCGGTGAGGATCTCGTCGACCGCCGCGAACTGCCCGGTGACGCCGATGGCCGCGCGCACGGCGCCGGCCTCGCGCACGGGGTCGTGGCCGCCGACCCGCAGCTCTCCCCCATCGGCGCGTTCGAGGGTGGTGAGGACGCGGACCATGGTGGTCTTGCCCGCACCGTTGGGGCCGAGCAGGGAGAACACCGTCCCGGCGGGCACGGTGACGTCGATGCCGCGCAGTACCGGCCGGCCACCGAAGGCTTTGACGAGACCACTCACCTCGATGGCGGGCCCCGTTCCGGATGTGGTCATGAGAGCTCCGTTCAGAAACTGTGTATGCCATATACTCTGTTTATAGGCTACACAGTTTCTTCGATGCCGCAAGATGGAACGCAAGATGGAAACCGACACCACGACAGGAGGTCCGATGACGCCCGAGCCGCAAGCCCTGCCCAAGTCGGTGAAACTGCTCTGGGATCTGGACGAGACGGGCAGCCGCGGCCCCCGGCGCGGCATGAGCCTCGAGCAGATCCTCGACACGGCCATGACCATCGCCGACACCGAGGGTTACGCGGCGCTGTCGATGGCGCGGGTCGCCAAGGAGCTCGGCTTCACCACCATGTCGCTGTACCGCTACGTCGACAGCAAGGACACCCTCGTGGTGCTGCTGTACGACCGCATCTTCGACCACACCCCGGAACTGCCCGCCGGCTGGCGCGCCGGACTGGAAGCCTGGGCCTGGGCCGAATTCCACGCCATCCGCGCCCACGACTGGTGGCTCGACATCCCGACGACCACTCCCCCGCTCGGCCCGAACAATATGGCCTGGCTGGAGACCGGCATGACAGCCCTCGCCGAGGTCGACATCCCCGAGGCGCTCAAACTTCAACTACTGGTGAATCTTTCGATCTACGTGATCGGCCGCACCCGGTTCCTGCGCGATGCCATCCGCCAGACCGAGAAGCAGGACTACACCGGCATCCTCACCGCCGTCCTCGACCCGGACCGCTTCCCCGCCGTCACCAGCGCGCTCACCAATCGCGCCTTCGACAGCGACGACATGCACTGGGAGGAAGCCGATTTCGGGTTCGCGCTGGACCGGCTGCTGGACGGCTACCAGACCTTCATCGACGCGAACACCGGTGCACGGTAGGCCATCGACCCGCGTCCGCGCCCTAGCAGATTCCAGCTATATCAGCCCGAGAGCCTGACCGAAAAGATCTCTTGTCGCTACAGTCCCACGAAACTGCTTGACAGACAGGTGATTACAGTGAGGCTCAGATTCAGAGCGCTGGCGATGGCCGCGGTCGGAGCACTGTTCGCACTCTCGATGACCGGTGTCGCGGCCGCCCCCGCGAACGCGGTCGGCCTGCCCCCGTGCGGTCTGACCTGCGACGACCCCCTGCCGCCCTCGCCCGCCGGATGCTCGAGCGCGGCCACCGGCGGCACCCTCGCGCTGACCCTGCCCGACAAGAACGGGGTCAACCGTCCCTTCCGGCTGTTCGTGCCGTCCGGGCTGAGCGGCGCCGCGCCGCTGGTGGTCGCGCTGCACGGCGGCCAGGACAACCCGACGCACTTCGAAACCGCCACCGGCTGGACCGCGGTCGCGCAGAGCAAGAAGTTCATCGTCGCCTACCCCCAGGGCGGCAAGAACGACGGCGCCGCGGACAAATGGGCCTGGGAGTTCAGCGCCTCCAACCCCGCCAACGACGTTCCGTTCCTGCGCAGCCTGGTCCACGCCATCGGCAACGACTACTGCGTGAACCCCAAGCGCGTGCATTTCATCGGACACTCCAACGGCGGGCAGATGACCTCCCGGATGGCGTGCTCCGCCTCGGATCTGGTCGCCTCGGCCGCGGTGTGGGCCGGGCCGAGCGGCGCGTGGGACGCCAACGACTGCCCGACCACCCGCAAGCTGTCGTTCGGCGTGATGCTCAACGACAACGACCCCATCGTGTGGCAGATCGTCGCCGAGCAGCATCGAGACCTGTGGCGCACCAAGGACAGTTGCGGAGCCACCCCGGCCTCGGAGACCGGCACCGCGGTGGTGAAGGGCGAGCGCTACTCGTGCGCGTCGGGTACCCAGGTGCTGTACCGGCTGTACCACACCACCGATGACGCGACGAAGGCCCACCTGTGGCCCACCCCGGGCTCGGCGGCCGCGACCGACGTCAACAACCGCATGTGGTCACTGCTGAACGCCAACCCGCTGCCCTGACAGCCGCGGCTCCGGGGTTCCGGCAGGCTCGGGGATCCGGGGCGACAGCGTGGCGGTGAGCAGCGCGGCGACCGCGAAAAGCACTGCCACACAGGCCACCAGGCCGATCCAGCCGCCCGCCGCGTAGGCGATCCCCGCGGCGCTGCCGACCACCGCACTGCCCAGGTAGTACGCGAACATGTAGAGAGACGATGCGGCGCCGCGGTTCTCGGCCAGCGCGCCGACCCAGGCGCTGGCCGCGGTGTGCGCGCCGAAGAATCCCGTGGTGAGCAGCAGGATGCCGATCAGCACCGTGCTCAGGTGATCCGGGATGGTCACCGCCAGGCCGACCGCCATCAGCGCCAGGGACACCACCAGGATCCGGTGGTGGCCACGGCGAGCGGCGAGCCGGCCCGCGTAGGCCGACGCCGCCGTGCCCGCGAGGTACAGCACGAACACCAGCCCGACCACCGCCTCGGACAGGCCGAACGGGCGGTGGGTCAGCCGGTAGCCGAGGTAGTTGTAGATCGACACGAAACTGCCCATGAGCAGGAAGGCGAGCCCGAACAGCGCGGCCGGGCGCGGAGCGCGTACCTGCCGGGCGAGATCGCCGAGCACTGTCCCGAAACCGGCCGGGCGCGCGGCGAATCCGCGGGAGGCGGGCAGCGTCCGCGCGAACCACACCGCGCCCGCCGCCACGGCCAGCGACACCGTCAACTCCGCCCACCGCCACGACGTCAGCCCGAGGGTGAGCGACGGGATCAAGCGTCCCGACAACCCGCCGATGCTCGTCCCCGCGATGTACACCCCCATCGCCGAACCCAGCCCGCTCGCGCCGACCTCCTCGGCCAGATACGCCATCGCCACCGCGGGCACCCCGGCCAGCGCGACACCCTGCACCGCTCGTACCGCCAGCAGCGTGTCCATCGTCGGGCACAACGGCAGCAGCAACCCGAGCGCCGCGGCCGCCACCGCCGACCCGATTAGCACCCGGGTACGGCCGATCCGCGCCGACAGCACCCCCACCGGAATGATCGCCAGCGCAAGGAATCCCGTGGTCAGCGACACCGCCAGCGCCGCGTGCGCGGGCGGCACCCCGAACGCCGCCGACAGGCTCGGCAGCAGCGACTGTGTGGAGTACATGGCCGCGAAGGTGGTCAGCCCGGCGGCGAAAAGCGCTACGGTGACGCGCTTCTCGTGAGCTCCGGTGAACTCGGCGGACCCATCCGCGTCGGCCCGGTCCGCCACGGCCACCCGTCCGGCCGAGTCCGTGTCGTCCGTCGCGTGCCGGACCGATGGGCGATCATGGGACGCCGGGGGCGCGGCCGGTCCCGCGCGTTCCGTCGTGGCGAGTCCCGCGTCCGGCTCAGCGAACGCACGCGGTGCGGTGAGCTCCGGATCTTTCGGCGTGTCGATCGCCGGGCCGGTGGGCGCACCGATCGGTCCTCGCGTGCTCAACCGCTGATCAGCGCTGGTCATCGGGTCCTCCCAGGATGGATCGGGTACGAGATCCAGGGTGCGTGACCGGCGCTTAGATCGGAAATGCATGATTGTCGTCAGGCTCATGCCATTGCGGTATATAGCGAGGAGGCGGTGTGCTCGGCGCCGATCTGGAGTGGTTCACGACACTCGCCGAAACCGAGAATGTGAGCGCGGCGGCCGACCGATTGCATCTGGCCCAGCCGACGCTGTCGCGGATGCTCGCCCGGTTGGAGCGGCGGCTGGGCGCTCCCCTGTTCGATCGGCACGGAAAGCGCATCCGGCTCAACGAGTACGGCCGCCTGTACTACGAGCACGCGCGCCGCGCCCGCGCGGAACTGCGGGCCGGGGAGCAGGCGGTCGCCGACCGGGTCAATCCGGCCAAGGGGGTGGTGCGGCTGTCGTTCCTGCATTCCTTCGGCAGCCGGCTGGCGCCGGAATTGATCGCGGAATTCCGGCGCGGGGCCGGACGGGTCGACTTCGGGCTGTTCCAGGGCGCGGCCGAGGCGATCACGCGCCAGGTCCTCGACGGGGAGGCCGATCTGGCGTTGGTGTCGCCGCGGCCGAGCGAGCCCGGCATCGGGTGGCACATGCTGCTGAATCAGCCGCTGGTGCTGGCGGTTCCGGCCGATCATCGGCTCGCCGGGCAGCGCCGGACCCGGCTGAGCGAGCTGGCCGACGCCGAATTCATCACCATGCATCCGGGATTCGGGATGCGGCGCATCTTCGACGACCTGTGCGCGGCGGCCGGGATCCGGCCGCGCATCGCCTTCGAGACCAGTGACCTGGTGACGGTGCACGGACTGGTCGCGGCCGGGCTCGGGGTGGCGCTGGTGCCCGCCGAGGAACCGCCGCCGCCGGACCTGGCGGTGGTCCCGCTCGCCGACGCGGGGGCGTCGCGCGATGTGGGGCTGATCTGGTCGGCGACCGCGACACCGTCGGAGGCGGTACGCCGGTTCCGCGATTTCGCGGTGGACCGGGCGGCTCGCCGCCCCGCCCGCTGAGCCCGCGCACTGTCCCGGCGAGCCCGCACACTGTTACGGTTGCCGAACGGTAACTGTTCTGTCGCTTCGACTCCAGGGAGCCGCCCGTGCAGCGCTATCGCGCGGCCCTCGACACACTGGGCGGAGGCATCGCCGCCGCGGTCGCGGGCATGGCCTTGATCGTGCCCTACGACGCCGGGTGCGGCACCGACTCGTCCGCCATGCAGATGACACTGCTGACCATCACCGTGCCCCGCGCCACCGCCACCGGCGCGGTGTTCGCCGTGGTGGCCGCGGTGCTCGTACGCATGCTCGGCAACCGGACCGCGTGGGCCACCGGCGCGTGCGCGGCGCTGGTCCTCGCCACCGACCATCTGCTGGTCGCCTCCACCTCCGCCACCCTGGCCACCGCCAACTTCCTCGACTCGCTCGCCGGCGGCGTGCTGCTCGGCGCCGCCGGGGCGGCGGCACTGCGGTACCGGCCGCCCGCTGTCGGCTACCTGCTCGGCGGGCTCACCGGCGTCCTACTCGGACGCCACATCGAGACCATCGCCGCCGAGAACGGGAACCTGTCGGTGCTCGAACGCGCCTTCGTGGATCTGCCGCCGGACTGGCTGGCGGTGCTGGCGGCGGTGCTGCTCGCGGTGTGCGCGGTGGTCTGCGGGCGGACCAGCACCACGCATCCGACGTCGGTGCAGCTGCCGTTCGCGCCGATCGTGGCCGCGGCGGTGGTGATCACGACCATCGCGGTGGCCTCCGAACGCCTCACCCCGGGCACCCACAGCTGGATCGCCATCACCGCCTGGCTCGTCGCGGTCGTCGCGGCCGCCCTGATCGCGGCCCTGCTGCTGCCGGGCCGCGACGGCACCCTCACGCTGCTCGCGGTGTCGCTCACCGCGACCGGCGGCGCCCTCGCGACCGTCCACGCCCATTGGAAACTCGCGCCGGTGCTCGCGATCCTGGCGCTCGGACTGTTCGCCGGCGTCCTGCTCCCCCGCCCGCAGCCGGTGGCCGCCGCCGCGGCGAGCGTCGGGCTGTCGGTCTTCGCGCTGCTGGCTTCCAGCGCGCAGCACCATGATTCGTGGGCCGCGCTGCTCGGCGGGTGCCTCTACGCGGGACTGGCCGGATACAGCTTCGGCGCGGTCACCACCCGCCTGGCCGCGAGCACCGTCCTGGCACTGGGCGTCGTGCTGGTCCCGACCGCGGCGCTCACCCTGCAATACCGGGGCTGCGACGCGCTGCCGTCCCTGCCCGACCGCGTCAGCACGGCCGGTGATCGCGCGGCGTGGACGGCCATCGGCCTGGGCGCCGGATGCCTGGCGGCCATGCTGGTGCTGCGCCGCCTGCGGCCGGAACGCGACGAGCCGTCGCAGCCGAAACCCCGTGCCCCCGAATCCGAGCGAACGGACTAGGCGACCCGGTACAGCCAGATCCGCGGCTCGGACGGCTCACCGCCGGTGGACCAGGCATAGGTGTGGGCGAGCCCGTCGCCGTGATAGCCGTGCAGGTAGTCACGCAATGCGGTGCGGCCGCCGTGCCCGGACACGATGCCCCGCAGCACGATCGCGGTGAGGTCGTAGGCCTCGACGGCGTACGGGTTCGCGGCGGTCCCGGTGGCGTCGCGATACTCGTCGAGGAAGCGCTGGGTGGCGGGCCCGCACTGACACGCCACCAAGGTGCCGGTGGCCGCCGACCCCGCGGCGGACTTGAACGCGGGGTCGTAGCTGCCGTCGCCGAGTACGAAAGTGGCTGTGACATCGGCTTTCCGAAGCTTCGCCAGCAGGGTCGCGGCGGCCGCCGGATAGCCCGCGTAGAACACCGCGTCCGGGTTCACGGCGGCGATGGCCGACACGGCCTGCCCGGTATCGCCGCCGAGATCGACGCTGACATCGCACGCCGGCACCGAAGCCGGACCGAGGCCCTCCACCACCGCACCCGCCAGCGACACCCCGAAACCGCCTCCGCTGTCCCGGACCACGCAGACCCGCGAGAACCGGGCGGTATTGGTGAGGTAGCGACCCAACGCCGGGCCCTCGGCATTGTCATTGGCCAGGCCGCGGAAGAAGCCGCTCCACCCCGACTGCGCCAGCAGCGGATTCGTCGCGACCGGGGTGAGAAACGGCAGCCCGGCCGCGTCGAAGGTCTTCCCGGCGGCCATGACCTCCTTCGACAGCGCCGGACCGATCACCGCCACCACCGAGTCGTCGGCGGCGATCTGCTCGGCGACCCGCGCCGCCTTCCCCTGATCCCCGGCGGTATCGAACTCGCGCACCGTGATCGGGCAGACCTTGTTGCCGCCCTGCGGGTTTCCGCCCTTCACGAACTGATCGACGGCCAGCCGCACCGCGCCCAGCACGGTGCGGCCGAGCGCGGCGTCCGAGCCGGTCAGCGGGAGCGCCGCCGCGATGGTCGCCGGTTCGCACGGCAGGCGGCCGTCATTGGCGGGGTCGGCCACCGACACCGGCGCGACCACCTTGGCGCCGAGCCCGTCGATCTGGGTCAGCGGCACGAAACCCGGGTACGTGGCCGGGTAGGGACCGGTCACGCTCACCGGACTGGCGAGGCCGGACGGTCCGGAACCCTGTGCCGCCCAGATGATTCCCGCCGCTGCCGCGACGGCGACCACCAGCGCGCCGACTCCCGCCGCCAGCCGGCGACCGGACCGCACCCGGGCGGCCGTCACCGGCTCCGGCCGCAGTCCCGGGTCGTCGAGCACGGTGCGGTCGGCGCCGTGCGGCACGGTGACGGTCGCGGCGGTGGCGCCCGTCGAGCCGATCGTCGCCGCCGCCGGCCGCGGTGTCCCGGCCGCCGTCAGCGGCGGCACGGTCGACTCCGAGGCGCCCGAAAGCGCCCGCGCCGCAGCCTCGGCGAAGTCCCGGCAGGTGTCGAACCGATCCTCCGGCCGCTTGGCCAGGCCCCGCGCGAACACCGCATCCAGTGCCGCGGGCAGCTCCGGCCGCCGATCGGTCACCTTCGGCACCGGATGCTGCAGGTGCCCCGCGACCACCGCGGCCGCCGTCTCCGCCTGATACGGCGTGGACCCCGTGAACAGCCGAAACAGGGTGCAGGCCAGCGAATACTGATCCGAGCGCTGATCCGGCGCGGCCCCCGACAGTTGCTCCGGCGAGGCATAGGTGATGGTCGCGGCCAGTGTCCCGGTGCGGGTGATCTGCGCGGAATCGTCGCGCAACCGCCCGATTCCGAAGTCGGTCAGCAGAATTCGACGTTCCTGCCCGGCGGCGTCACGACCGAGCAGGATATTGGCGGGCTTCACGTCCCGGTGGATCACGCCCATCGAATGCGCGTAGTCCAACGCCTTGGCCGTCTCCCCGACGATCCGCACGGCCTCGGCGGCGGGCAGGGTGAACGGGTCGAGCGCGGAGGCGTCGCCGCCGTCCACGTACTGCATGGCGATCCACAGCCGCCCGCCCGAGACGCCCCGATCGTGCACACCCACGATGTTCGGATGATCCAGCCGCGCAACGAGTTCGGCTTCCCGCTCGAACCGGGACCGAGTCTCGAGCTGGGTCACCAGCTCCCGCGCCAGCACCTTGATCGCCACCAGCCGGGGCAGCCGCGGATGCCGGGCGAGAAAGACCTCCCCCATCCCGCCCCCGCCGAGCTTCCGCTCGATCAGATACCCCGCGAATTCCGTACCCGCACGCACAATTCGGCCCTTCGCACCCCGCACATTCCCACGAACCTTACCCGCTCGGACCCGCCGTCTCAGCTCCTCGACACGGGCTCACCCACCGCCCCGCGCGGGTTCGGCCACCGCCCGCGGGCCGCGGCTACTCGGCCGTCCGGCGCCTCGCGAGCGCCGACCCGCGCGCGGGCCGCTCACCCTGTCCGGTTGCTCCAGGTATGCCCCGGTATTGCCACGGCGAACGGGCTGGAGCAGGCTGAGAGGCGTCGGCGGCGTCACCCCGGGCGTCGCCCCCGCAACAGAGGAGGTGGATCGAAGGTGTACGCACGCTCTAACACGATTCAGGCGCAGCTGTCCTCTATCGATGCCGGGATTGCATTCATGCGCGATGAAGTGATGTCCGAGTTGGGCGGTATGCCCGGCTGGGTGGGTCTGTCGCTGTTGGTGGACCGGGAATCCGGCCGCTGCATCGTCACCACCGCGTGGGAGTCCGAGAACGCGATGCACGACAGCGCCAGCCGGGTGCGCCAACTGCGCAACCGCGCCCGGGACATCTTCGGCGGTGACGGCCCGCTCATCGAGGAGTGGGAGATCGCCGCCCTGCATCGCCTGCACCACGCGGACGAGGGCGCGTGCGCCCGCGTGACCTGGACCCGGGCCGACGCCGATCGCATCGATTCGGCGATCAACGTCTTCCGCTCGATGGCCATGCCCGCCATGGAGCAGATGGACGGCTTCTGCAGCGTCAGCCTGATGGTCGATCGCTCCGCCGGGCGCGGCGTCTCCTGCGCCACCTTCGACAGCGCCGAGGCCCTGGCCCGAACCGCCCAGGAAGCCGCGGACATGCGGGCCAGGGCCGCCGCCCAGGCCGGCATCGCCGTCACCGAGGTCGCCGAGTTCGAACTGGCCCTCGCTCACCTCCGCGTCCCCGAACTGGTCTGACCCGCACCCCCGGATGGCGCGGTCGCCCCGGCCGCGCCACCCGGCTAATTTAGAACCCGTTTCAGCGGGCGGCGGCTTCCGGCCACCCGGCGATCGATGGGAGACGGGTATGTCGGGCAATGGCGGCGGTCGATTCGACGGCAAGGTCGCGGTGGTGACCGGAGCCTCCTCCGGCCTGGGCCGGGCGGTGGCGCGGCAGCTGATCGCGGGCGGGGCTCGCGTGCTGGGCGTCGGCCGCGACGAGGCGCGCCTGAAGGACACCTTCGACGGACCCGACACCGCCTGGCACGCCGCAGATCTCGCCGATCCGGCGGCGGCCGATCAGGTGGTGCGGGCCTGCGTCGACCGCTTCGGCGGGCTCGACATCCTGGTCAACGCCGCGGGCGCGCACACCATGCGCCACACCGGTCAGGTCACCGACGAGGAATGGCAGCACGACCTCGCCGTCAACCTCAGCGCGCCCTTCTTCCTCTCCCGCGCCGCCCTCCCCCACCTGCTCGAACGCACCGGCTGCATCGTCAACGTGGCCTCGATCGCGGGCGTGGAGGGCCAGGCCTACTCGGCGGGCTACTGCGCCGCCAAGCACGGCCTCATCGGCCTCACCCGGGCCATGGCCCTGGAGTTCGATGGCGCCGGCATCCGCGTCAACGCCGTCTGCCCGGGCGGCATGACCACGCCGATGCTCGAGAACTTCACTTTCCCCGAAGACCCCGACTACCAGCTCATCCTGAAGACCGCCAGCCCCCGCGGCCTCATGGAACCCGCGCAGGTCGCCAACATCATCAGCTTCCTCTGCTCCGACGAAGCCTCCGCCGTGCACGGCGCCGTCTACACCGTCGACAACGGCAAGATGGCTCTCTAGGCAGACGAATCGGCCCGGGCGACGCAGATGCCGTCGCCCGGGCCGATTCCGAGGTGGGTCGGGTTACTTCTTGCGGTCGCGCTTCTCGCGGACACGCACATTGACCCGGACCGGAGAACCGTCGAAGTTGAACTCCTCGCGCAGCTTCCGCTCGATGAAGCGGCGGTAGCCCGCCTCGAGGAAGCCGGTGGTGAAGAGCACGAACGTCGGCGGCCGGGTGGACGCCTGGGTGGCGAACAGGACTCGCGGGAGGCGGCCACCGCGCATCGGCGGCGGCGTGGCGGCGATGACCTCCTTGAGCCAGTTGTTCAGGCGGCCGGTGGAAATGCGCTTGTCCCACGACTCCAGCGCGGTCTCCATGGCCGGAACCAGCTTCTGGACCGCACGGCCGGTGTGCGCGGAGATGTTGACGCGCTGGGCCCAGCGGACCTGGACCATCTCACGGTCGATCTCGCGCTCGAGCATCTCGCGCCGATCCTCGTCGACCAGATCCCACTTGTTGTAGGCGATCACCAGGGCGCGGCCGGTCTCGGCCACCATGGAGATCACCCGCAGGTCCTGCTCGGTGACCGGCTCGGAGGCGTCGATCAGCATGACCGCCACCTCGGCGGCCTCGATCGCGCCCTTGGTGCGCAGCGAGGCGTAGAACTCATGGCCCGAGGCATTGCTCACCTTGCGCCGCAATCCCGCGGTATCCACGAAACGCCAAGGCTTGCCGCCCAATTCGACCAGCGAGTCGACCGGGTCGACGGTGGTGCCGGCGACATTGTGGACGACCGACCGTTCCTCCCCGACCAGCTTGTTCAGCAGCGACGACTTGCCCACGTTCGGCTTGCCGACCAGCGCCACGCGGCGCGGACCGCCGCTGAGACCCGTGCCCTCGCGGGGAGTCTCGGGCAGCTTCGCCAGAATCTCGTCCAGCAGATCACCGGTACCGCGACCGTGCGCGGCCGAGATCATGTGCGGCTCGCCCAGACCCATCGACCACAGCTCGGCCGCGTCGGCCTCCAGCTTCTGGTTGTCGACCTTGTTGGCGACCAGGATGACCGGAGTCTTGCTGCGCCGCAGCGTCTTCGCCACCGCCTCGTCGGCGGAGGTGGCGCCCGTGGTCACATCCACCACCACGACGATCGCGTCGGCGGTGTTCATGGCGACCTCGGCCTGCCGGGCCACCGACTGCTGCAGCCCCTTGGCGTCGGGCGACCAGCCGCCGGTGTCCTGCACCAGGAAACGGCGACCGGCCCAGGTGGCCTCGTAGGAGATCCGGTCGCGGGTCACGCCCGGAATGTCCTCCACGACCGCCTCGCGGCGGCCCAGAATCCGGTTGACCAGCGTCGACTTGCCGACATTGGGGCGGCCGACAATGGCCACCGTCGGCAGCGGAATGTGCTCGGCGTCCTGCTCGCCCTCGAATTCGGCGATATCCCAGTCGGATTCGTCCGACCAGATCCCATCGCCGGCGAAGGTGTCCTGCGTCACTGCGAGCCTCCCGCCGAAATCCGTGCGGCCACCACGCGATACAGCTCGTCGATGACCTCGTCCTTGTTCAAATCGCTGGTGTCGACCAGCTCCGCGTCCTCGGCGGGACGCAGCGGCGACACCTTGCGCGTCGAGTCCAGGGTGTCGCGGCGCTGCACATCGGCCAGCACACCCGCGAAATCGTCACCCCGGCCCTCGGCGATGTTCTGCGCGTTGCGGCGCTGCGCGCGGGCCTCGGCCGACGCGGTCAGATAGATCTTCACATCCGCCGCGGGCAGCACGGTGGTGCCGATGTCCCGGCCCTCCACCACGATTCGGCCCGCCGCCGCCGACAGCTCCCGCTGCAGCGCGACCAGCTGCTCGCGCACCTCGGGCACCGCCGACACCGCGGACACCGCCTGGGTGACCGCGTTGCCGCGGATCTCACCGGAGACGTCCTCACCGTCGAGCAGGATGACCTCCCGGCTCGGATCGGTGCCGATGGTCAGCGGCAGTTCCTTCACCGCGACGGCGATGGCGGCCGCGTCGTCCAGGTCCACGCCGCTGCGCAGCACGCGCAGCGTCGCCACCCGGTACATGGCGCCGGTGTCGAGGTAGCTGGCCTCGAGCCGGGTCGCCAGCATGCGCGACACGCTCGACTTGCCGGTGCCCGACGGGCCGTCCATGGCCACGACCAGCTTCGCGGAACCGGTCAGGGCGCCGGCCGCATCGATCAGAGATCCCACACCGTTCACAACGACACCGCCTCGTAGAGCTTCCCGACCTCGTCCCGGCCCAGCACGCGCAGCGTGCCCGGCCGCTGATCACCGAGCGCGATCGGCCCGACGTGCGTGCGCACCAGCGCGGTCACCGGATGCCCGACGGCGTCCAGCAGGCGGCGCACGATGTGCTTGCGACCCTCGTGCAGCACCACCTTCACCAGCGACTTGCCGTTGCCGACCTCGAGCACCTGGAACTTGTCCACCGACGCGGGCCCGTCCTCGAGCTCGACGCCGTCCTTGAGCTGCTTGCCGACCTCACGATTGCGGACCTCGCCGTTCACGGTGGCCAGGTAGGTCTTGGACACCTCGAAGGAGGGGTGCATGAGCCGATGCGCCAGATCACCGTCATTGGTGAGCAGCAGCAGGCCCTCGGTGTCGGCGTCCAGGCGGCCGACGTGGAACAGGCGCTGACCGGCGGCGATCCGCTCGGCCACGATATCGCCCACGCACGGGCGGCCCATCTCGTCGGACATGGTCGACTGCCAGCCCTTGGGCTTGTTCAGCGCCAGGTACACCTGCTCGGAGCGGATGACCACGCGCACGCCGTCGACCCGGACCACCGCGGTCTCGGGATCGATGCGCAGACCCTGCTCACGCACGATCTTGCCGTCCACCTCGATGCGCCCGGCGTCGATCATGTCCTCGGCCACGCGACGCGAGGCCACACCGGCCTTGGCCAGGACCTTCTGCAGGCGCTCACCCTCACCCCACGGCAGCTTCTTCGGAGCCCGCTCCTCGAAGTCCACGTGCTGGTGCCGGGCGGGCTTGGCATTGCTGATCAGCACGGGCGCGACGATCTTGCGCTCCGGCTTGGCGGTCTTCTTCTTGCCGGTGGTGTTCGGCGAGGTGTGCGGGGCCAGCGGGCGACCGCCGCCGATACCGCGAGACTGGTTGCCGCGCGCGGAGTTACCGCCCTGGCCGCCGAAGCCGGAGCCCGAGCCGCCGCGAGCGGGCGCGCCGCCACGGGAACCGCTTGCGCCCCACTGGCTTTCGCCGCGGGGAGCGGAACCGCCACGCGAACGATCGGAGTCACGACCGAACGAACCCGAGCCGCCACGCGAACGGTCGGAATCCCGGCCGTACGAACCCGCGCCACCACGCGAACGGTCCGAGTCACGACCGAACGAACCCGAGCCGCCACGCGAACGGTCGGAATCCCGGCCGTACGAACCCGCGCCACCACGCGAACGATCCGAGTCACGGCCAGAGGACCCCGTGCCACCGCGTGAACGATCCGAGTCCCGGCCGTACGAACCCGAGCCGCCGCGGGAGTCACCGCGGGAATTGCCGCCCCAGGAGGGCGAGTCGCCGCGCGAGCCGCGCGACGTGGAGCCGCCACGGGCTCCGCCATAAGAATTGCCGCCGGCAGCGGACCGGTCGTCTCCGGTCCGGCCTCGGGCGGCGCGGGAACCGCCACGGGGCGGTTCGCTGCCACGTTTCCTACGATCCGGTGTGCCATCTCGGCGAGCGGGTGTATTCACGTTGTCCTAATTTCAGTCTTCGGTGCCGAGGTCGATATCCGCCTCGGCCGGTTTCTTCAGCCTGGTGTACCGGGGGTCGGTCTCCAAGCTCTCGTTGATCTCGTCGATCAGGTCGACGCCCGGGAGCAGCGGGGCCAACGGCGGCAGATCCGCCAGTGACGCAAGCCCGATCCGTTCCAGGAACAGCTCGGTGGTGATGTACAGAGTGCCGTTGGTCTCCGGGTCCGCTCCGGCCTCCGCGATCAGCCCCCGCGCCAGCAGGGTCCTGATCACGCCATCCACGTTCACGCCGCGCACCGCGCTCACGCGTGCTCGGGTAACCGGTTGACGGTACGCGATCACCGCCATGGTTTCCAAAGCCGCGCGAGTCAGTTTCGATCGTGCGCCGTCCAACAGCATACGTTCCACATAGGGAGCGAATTCCGTCCGCGTGTAGTACCGCCAGCCGTCGCCGACGAACCTGAGATCCATGCCACTGCGCCGCGCGGTCAACTCCGCCGACATCTCCCGCAGCGCCGCCTCCACCCGGACCGGGTGATCCCGCAGTGCCGAGGCCAGCAGTTCCGTCGGCGCGGGCGCGTCGACCACCAGCAACATGGCCTCCAGCGCGGAGCGGAACTCCGCCTCCGACAGCTCGTCCTCGTCGTCGAACTCCTGCGGATCGACCGCGAGAGCGGGCGGCGCGGCGACTGCCCCCGTGTCCGCAGCTTCGGCCTGAGCCGCTTCGGCATCGGGCGTTTCGGCATCGGGCACTGTGACTTCGTTCGCTGCCGATGTGACCTCGTCCCGGAGCGCTGTGATTTTGGCCTCGCCCGGTGTGATGTCGGCCGCCCGCCCGGAGATTTCGGCATCAGACTCCGGGCTCTCGGTAGCAACCTCGAGCGGAAGAGCTTCGTCAGCGGGCACCACAGGCTCCGCCAGGGCCTCGGCACCGTCGGCGGTTGCCTCGACGCTTCCATCGCCGGGCTCGGCGGCCTCGGGCGTGGGTTCGGCGGCGGCCGCGGACTCGGTCGCGTCCGGTCCGGCCGCGCGGGCCTTGGCGGCCGCGGCCGCTTCGGCGATGATCTGCTCGGCCAGGGTCGGCCGGGGTGCGGGCTGGCTGCCGGCGGGCTGGTCCTGCGCGTCGTCATCCATGGTGTGCACCTCGGTCACCCGTAGTCCTCTTCAATCGTCACCGGTTGGGCGGGTTGGTCCTCGAGCTCGCCGATCCAGCTGACGGACAGCGGGCCCAGCGGGTCGGGCTGGTCGAACTCGATGGTCTTGCCGCGGTAGAGCTCGAGCAGCGCGAGGAAGCGGGCCACGATCTGGATCGGCAGCTCGCAGTCGGCGCAGAGTTCGTGGAAGGTCGTCCAGCCACCCGCGCCCGCGTTCTTGAGCATCTCCAGCACGAGCGCGGCCTGCTCGGCGATCGAGATGGCGTGGGCGTGGATGTGATCCAGCCCCACCCGCGGTCGCGGACGCGGCCGGAACACGGTGGCCGCGACCTCCGCGAATCCCGCGGCGTCCACCCCCAGCGTAACCTCGGGCAACAGCGCCAGATACCGCTCCTCGAGTGACACCGCGCGCGGATACCGTTGCAGCGCCGCCGCCTCCAGCTCGCCGAGCAGTTCCGCGACCTGCTTGAACGCACGGTACTGCAGCAGCCGGGCGAAGAGCAGGTCGCGCGCCTCCAGCAACTCCAGGTCTTCCTCGTCGGACACCTCGCCCGAGGGCAGCAGCCGGGCCGCCTTCAGATCGAGCAGGGTGGCGGCGATGAGCAGGAATTCGGTGGTCTGGTCCAGGACCTTGTCCGCCCGCAGGCCCTTCACCTCGGACAAGCGGGCGGTGAGTGCCTTGGTGTGGGCGATGAACTCGTCGGTCACCTTGTGCAGCGCGATCTCGGTGACGTCGAGGCGTCGCGAACTGATCAGTTGCAGCAGCAGGTCGAAGGGGCCCTCGAAGTTGGCCAGCTTCAGGTGGAATTTGCCCGGATTGTCCGAACTTTCGGATGCCACAGCGGCGTCCATCGCGGGGGGCTTCGCCACAGCGCCGGACCCCGCGATATCGGACACCACCGACGAACCCGGCGCGGTCGCGCTATCGGCGTTCTCGTCCGCACCGGCCCCGGCGATGTCCGCGACGACACCGGCCGGGTCCTGCCCGGCCACATCCGCATCGCCGATGTCCGCACCGGCAACGTCCTCACCAGCGCCGACGATGTCGCTCACTACCGGCGACCCGTCCCCGGGCATGCTGGAATCCGCGTCCGCGAGGTCGTGGCCGGACGCCGAGTCGAGAGGATCGCTCAACGGCCCGACCGCTGGATGACTTCCCGGGCCATGGCCCGATAGGCTTCCGCGCCACCGGATTTCGGCGCCCACGTGGTGATGGGCTCACCCGCGACGCTGGCGTCGGGGAAGCGGACGGTCCGCGAGATCACGGTGTCGTACACGAGGTCGCCGAACACCTCGACCACGCGCGTCATGACCTGGCGCGAATGCAATAGGCGGGCATCGAACATGGTGACCACGATGCCGTACAGGGTCAGCTCGGGGTTCAGCCGGTCCCGCACCTTCTCCACGGTGTCGTTGAGCAGGGCCAGTCCGCGCAGCGAGAAGTACTCGCATTCCATCGGGATGATGACGCCGTCGGCACAGGCCAGGGCGTTCACGGTGAGCAGGCCCAGCGACGGCTGGCAGTCGATGAGGATGTAGTCGTAGCGGTCGCGCAGCGGCGCCAGGGCGCGCCCCAGGGTCTGCTCGCGGCCGACCTCGTTGACGAGCTGGATCTCCGCGGCCGAGAGGTCGATATTGCTGGGCAGCAGATCCATGCCGTCGACCTTGGTGTTCATCAGCACGTCGTCGGGATTCACCTTGCCGGGGCCGACGAGCAGGTTGTGCACGGTCACGTTCAGATCGTGATGCGCCACACCGAGTCCCGCCGACAGCGCGCCCTGCGGATCCAGGTCCACCAGCAGCACCTTGCGCCCGTATTCCGCCAGCGCCGCACCGAGATTGATGGTCGAGGTGGTCTTGCCGACGCCGCCTTTCTGATTGCACATGGCGACGATCAGCGCGGGGCCGGTGTGGTCCGGTTCGGGCGGTTCGGGAATCTCGCGCAGCGGGCGTCCGGTGGGACCGACCTCTTTGCCGTCGGACACCACATCGGGTGCCTCCCACAGTGTTTGCGCGGCGGTTTCGATCCGCTGGCCCGCACCACCGGTAGTCGTCACGTCCGCTGCTCCTTCGACGTTCCTGCCCTTGCCCCGCCCACCGGCCTGGAATGGACGACGCACCCGGCCGCGTGTGCGATCGGGTTTCCTCCTAGACGCTACCGCCTGTTCGCGCGAGACCAACGTTCGGACACGCACCCTAAACCTGCACTTCAGACCCGGTACAGGCGCCCGAGCCGGGCCGAGGACCGGTCCTGGACGTCTCGTTGCACTGTGGCACAGCAGGTTACGGGTTCAGGGTCATGTTCCGCGCCCGAAGCACCGGATAAACCGGAATCGGCGGAATTGGAGGATACGGGTATGGCGCAACTGCGCCGCGAGCCCGGTCGGTGGAGTCCGGTTGCGGACAACGCGCTCTCACAGGTGCCCGTGGGCGTTCCACCAGTGACATCCCGTGCGTGCCACGCCCGCGGACCGCAGACCGGGTGGGAGAGCCTCGGGGCGACAATGCTTTTCGAGACCCGCGCCATTCGGGACGCCACGGCACTCTCACCGGGCGCGCGGGTGCGCGGTCGCCCAGACCTCGTGCAGCGTGCCGACCGTGACCAGGGTGTAGATCTGCGTGGTGGTCACCGAGGCGTGGCCCAGCAGTTCCTGCACGACCCGGACATCCGCGCCGCCGTCGAGCAGGTGGGTCGCGAACGAGTGGCGCAGGGTGTGCGGCGACACCTGCGCCGCGATGCCCGCGCGTTCGGCCGCGGATTGCAGGACCTGCCAAGCGGTCTGGCGGGACAGCCGGCCGCCGCGATGGTTGAGGAACAGGGCACTGTTGCCGCGGCCCCGCGCGGAGAGATCGGGGCGGCCGCGGACCAGGTAGTTGTCCAGGGCGGCCAGGGCGGGCCGGCCGATCGGGACCATGCGCTGCTTGCCGCCCTTGCCGCGCAGTACGACCGCGCGCTCGGCGGTGTCGATGTCGTCCACGTCCAGGCCGACGATTTCGGAGATGCGCGCGCCCGTGGAGTACAGCAATTCCAGCAAGGCCCGGTCCCGCAGCCCGCGCGGGCCGTCGGCGATGTCGCCGCCGGCCGCGTCGAGCAGCCGCGAGATCTGGTCGTAAGGAAGGGCTTTCGGCAGCCTGCGGGCGGGCGTCGGCGGTTTCACCGGATGGGCCACATCCGCGTCGGTGATCCCCTCCGCCGTCGCGAACCGGTGCAGCCCGCGCACCGCGACCAGCGCCCGCGACGCCGAGGACGCCGCCAGCGCGGGATGCTCGGCGTCGCCGGACCGCAGCGACACCATGTAGTCGGCAATGTCCGATTCGGCCACGCGCGCAAGCGTTTCCACCCCGCGCTCGGACAGGAAGTGCCGGTATCGCCCCAGATCGCGGCGGTAGGCGCTGAGCGTATTGCGCGCGGCGCCGCGCTCGACCGCCAGATGGTCGAGGTACGCGTCGATCTGCCGCTTCAGCACGGGTCACATCATTGCAGCAGCCACCGACGAACTCCCCCGGCCAAACCCTGGCAAACAGAACAAGTTTCCCAATCGGGATCTACTCCGCGTGCCCCCGCGCCTTGCGGTCCAGGAAGGCGGTCGGCAGGCCGGGCCACGGCGCGTCCGCGGGGCGCAGCACGGCCCCGGTGGCCCGGGCCGTCATCAGCGCGGTGACTCCGGCGACCGCGGTGGCATTGGTGATCTCCCCCGCCAGCGCGGCCTGCACCGCCTCCGCCAAGGGCATCCGCAGCAATTGGAGGTCGGCCTCCTCCATTTCCGGGTCGGGCCGGTCGGTTTCGTACAGCCCGGTGGCGAGATACACCCGCAGCGCCTCATCGGTGAACCCCGGCGACAGCGCCACATCCACCAGCACCGCCCACTCCCGCGCCGCCAGCCCCGTCTCCTCGGCCAGCTCCCGCTTGGCCGCCTCCAGCGGATCCTCCCCCTGCTTGTCCAGCAACCCGGCGGGCAATTCCAGCAACCGCCGCCCGATCGGATGCCGATACTGATTGATCAGCACCAGATTCTCGTCCTCGTCGAGCGCCGCCACCGCGACCGCCGCATGGTGCTCGATCACCTCCCGCTCGGCCACCTTCCCGCCGGGCATGACCACCTGGTCCAGCCGTAGCGCGACAATCGCCCCCGAGTACACGGTGCGACTGGACAGAACATCGAATTCGTGTGAACCGGGAACCGGACCGGAGGACGTCATCCGAGAACCGTAGCGCGAATCACCGTGCCGCCAGGACACACCGGACCCTCCGGCGGCGGGACCGTGGCGCACACCACGGGCACGCCGGCACGCCGAACGCGAGGCGCGGGCGGCACCCCCGGTGGAGCCAGGGCTCGAAACGCGAAACCGCCCGGCGCTCAGGGCGCTCGGGCGGTTTCGGGTTTCACCCTCGGTGGCGGGCTACTTGGAGACCTTCTCGCCTTCCGGCGCGGTGGCCTCGGCCGGGATCTCGACCGGGAGGCGTTCGGCGGCCTTGTACTGCAGCGCCGCCGAGATGAGCGCCGCGAACAGCGGGTGCGGGCGGGTCGGGCGGGACTTGAGCTCCGGGTGCGCCTGGGTGGCGACCAGGAACGGGTGCTGGTTCTGCGGGTATTCCACGAACTCGACCAGGTGGCCGTTCGGGGAGGTGCCGCTGAACTTCAGGCCGCTCTTGGCGATCTTGTCGCGGTAGGTGTTGTTGACCTCGTAGCGGTGGCGGTGCCGCTCGGAGACCTCGGTCTCACCGTAGGCCTGCGCGACCAGCGAATCCTTCTGCAGCACAGCCGGATACGCGCCGAGCCGCATGGTGCCGCCCAGGTCGGCCTCGCCGGCCACGATCTGCTCCTGATCGGCCATGGTCGAGATGACCGGGAACTTGGTGTCGGGCTCGAACTCCGCCGAGTTGGCGTCCTTCATGCCCACCGAGCGCGCCGCCTCGATGACCACGCATTGCAGACCCAGGCACAGGCCCAGCAGCGGAATTTTGTGCTCGCGGGCGAAACGAATGGCGCCCACCTTGCCCTCGATGCCGCGGATGCCGAAGCCGCCGGGGATCAGGATGCCGTCGACGTCGGCCAGGTGCGAGCGCGCACCGGCTTCGGTCTCGCACTCGTCGGACTGCACCCAGCGGATGTTGACCTTGGCCCGTGCGGCGAAACCGCCCGCGCGCAGCGCCTCGGTGACCGACAGGTAGGCGTCGGGCAGGTCCACGTACTTGCCGACCAGCGCGACGGTGACCTCTTCGCGCGGGTTGTGCACGCGGTCCAGTAGATCGCCCCAGACCGTCCAGTCCACGTCGCGGAAGGGCAGCCCGAGCTTGCGGACCACGTACGCGTCCAAGCCCTCCCGGTGCAGCACCTTCGGAATGTCGTAGATCGACGGCGCGTCCGGCGTCGAGATGCAGGCGTCCACATCCACGTCGCACATGAGCGCGATCTTGTTCTTCAGCGGCTGCGGCACATCGCGGTCGCAGCGCAGGATCAGCGCGTCGGGCTGGATACCGATATTGCGCAGCGCCGCCACCGAGTGCTGGGTCGGCTTGGTCTTGAGCTCGCCCGACGGGCCCAGGTAGGGCACCAGCGTGACGTGCAGGAAGAAGCAGTTGTCGCGCCCCACCTCGTGGCGGATCTGACGCGCCGCCTCGAGGAACGGCTGTGACTCGATATCGCCGACGGTGCCACCGATTTCGGTGATCACCACGTCGGGCGCCTGCCCGTGCAGATCGGGACCGGTCATCGCGAGGATGCGGCTCTTGATCTCGTCGGTGATGTGCGGGATCACCTGCACGGTGTCGCCGAGGTACTCGCCGCGACGCTCCTTGGCGATCACCTTCGAGTACACCTGGCCGGTGGTGACATTGGCGTCCCCGGACAGATCGCGGTCCAGGAACCGTTCGTAGTGGCCGACGTCGAGGTCCGTCTCCGCGCCGTCCTCGGTCACGAACACCTCACCGTGCTGGAAGGGGTTCATGGTGCCGGGATCGACGTTCAGGTACGGATCCAGCTTCTGCATCGTGACGCGCAGACCGCGCGACGTCAGCAGCTGACCGAGGCTGGAGGCGGTCAAACCCTTACCGAGTGAAGAGGCGACACCGCCGCTGACGAAGATGTGTTTCGTGGCCGCGCGCGCCGGAATCCGTGAATTACCCACGGGTCTTCACGGTAACACGGATTGCGGAGGCTGATCGCATGCCACGCGTGTTCGGCTGCCCGCGACCGACTCGGTTCCGCGTGTCGCGGGCAACCTTTCCGGTGCTCGGCGTTGGCTTTGTGTTCACCGCGGTCAATGCGGCATGGCGGCGACTGTGAGCGAGGTCGCCTTCGCACCCGTGCCGTAACGACCGGTACCGCCGTTCAGCTGCTCGGTGAGCCCGAGCACGGTGGTGATCCGCCCGATCTCGCGATCGGCGTTGTCGACGGTGGTGACGGCCGCCAGCCCCAGCTCGGAACGGGCCACCGCGATCGCGCCCGGCCCCTCGGCGGCCCCGTAGCGACCCGCCAGCACCACACCGGCGCCGTGGGACCGCAGCCCGCCCGCGAATCGGGCGATGATGGTGCCCCGGTTGTTCTCCTCGGCCCGCGCGCCGTCCCCGGTGACCACCACGGCCAGCTGGGCGGGCTGCACGTCCCCGGCGGGGGTCAGGAAGCCGCCGCCGCGCAGCGTCTCCAGGGCGAGGCCCCGCTCCTGCTGGGTGCCGCGTGGCTGCCCGCTGCCCGGATCGACCAGCAGCACCTGCCCGAGCAGATCGCCCGCGAGGCTGCCCTGGTCGACGGCGTCGACTTTGAGCTGCGCGCCCGCGGGCACCATGTTCACCAGCGCGGTCCGCAGCCGATCGCCCTCGGAGGAGTCGGTGAACGCGCCGGAGAGGCCGACCCGCCCGGTGACCGCGGCCCCGGCTGTGGTGAGTGCCGCGCTGACCGCGTCGACATCGCCGCTGTCCGCGTCGGGCGTGGTGAAGATCAGAACCGACCGATTGGCCAGAGCCCCGGTCAGCAGCTTGCCGGACGCGCCGGACAGGAAGGCGTCGGCCGCCTTCACCTGTTCGGTCAGCCGTCCGTTCTCGGCTCGCAGGTCGCCGACCTGCTGCCGCTCGCCCGTGCCGGAGAACAACCCGTTGCCTTGCGCCCGGGTGCCCAGCACCACGCCCACCGCCAGGGCCAGGAATACCGCGGCGATCGAAATCGCGTGGTGGCGAAAAGAAATCATTCGGTCCTCTACCTCTGCCGGTCCAATAGCCGCTCCACCCAGTGCCATCCGCGATCCCAGGTGTCGGAAATCCAGGTCACCGCTTCCGCGCCCATGTGCGTGGCCAGCACCGCGACCACCAGGGCCACCAGCGCGGCCAGCACCACCAGCGCGATCGCCCAGCCGGAACCCCGGTGCCGGTACAGCGAGGCCACGGCCTTGGCGTCCATGAGCTTGGTGCCCATCTTGAGACGGGTCAGGAAGGTCGCCGGATTGGAGTCGCGGCGGCCGCGGTCGAAGAAGTCGTCCAGCGAGGCCGCCGCGCCGACGGTCACGATCAGCGACGCGCCGTGGTGGTCGGCCAGCAGCAGCGCCAGATCCGAGGGCGCCCCCGAGGACGGGAACGTGGTCGCGCCGATGCCCAGATCCTGGATGCGCTCGAGCCCCTTGGCGTGGCCGTCGGTGTCGGCGGGCAGGATCACCTCCGCGCCGGACTTGAGCGTGGTGGCGGTGATCTCCTCCGGATCGCCGACGATCAGGTCGGGGCGATACCCGTGGCGGGTCAGGGTGTCCGCGCCGCGGCCCACGCCGATCAGGATCGGGGCGTACTCCTTGATGAACGGCTTGATGCGCTTGAGGTCCTCGATGTGCTCGGGACCGTCGGCCACCACCACGACATGCCGCTTCTTCATCTCGACCTCGACATCGGGCACGCCGATGCCGTCGATGAGCAAGGAGGACTCGGTGCGAATGAACTCTATGGTGTTGCCGGAGAACGCTTCCAGGTGGTCGGCGAGCCCGTTGCGGGCCTCGATCATGCGCTCGGCGATGGACGCCTCGGTGAGTTCGATGCCCTCCACGAGGGCCTCGGGCTCCTTCTTGGCGAGCTTGTCGGCGTAGACCACACCGCCCTCGACGCGCACCTTGGTGCCGTCCTTGATCTTCTTGAACACGTCCGAACTGACCGCGTCCAGCAACTGAATGCCGTTGGCCACCAGCACTTCCGGTCCCAGGTTCGGGTATCTCCCGGAGATCGAGGGTGAGGCATTGACCACCACCGCGACCTGGGCCTCGACCAGGCGGTCGGCGGTGAGCCGGTCGAGGTCGCACTCGTCGAGGACGACCACATCCCCCGGACCCACGCGCTGCAGCAAACGCCTGGTATTGCGGTCCACCCGGGCCATCCCGGTCAGACCCGGCAGCGTTTCGGTATTGCGCGACAGCAGGCCCATCATCTTCATAGCGACCGATGATCACCCCAAACTCTCAACCCATGGTGGAGGCGCGCCGGTCAGCATCACCATCTGATCGCCGAAATGTTGCTCGAGTCCCGGCGGTCACAGGTTGTCCGGTTCGCGGCTATCTTCTTACCGGCCGGTAAGGATATGCTCCGAGCACCGGCACGAAAGGAGACAATGCCGTCATGGCCAGCACCACGGTCGACACCGTCATTCCCGCCCCCCGCGACGTCGTGTACAAACTCTTCTCCGAGCGCGACAGCCTCAATCCCTTTCTGCCCATCAAGATCTCGCTGAAGAAGCCGGGCATCGGCAGCCCGTCCGGCGTCGGCGCCCAGTACCAGCTCGGCATCGCCGGCATCGGCCCGACCGAGGAGACCACCGAGCTCGTCCCCGGTGAGCGCATGGTCTACCGCGTCATCGCGGGCGCCCCGGTCAAGCGGCACGTCGGCACCATCGCCTTCTCCGACGCTCCCGGCGGCACCCGGGTCGTCTACACCATGGAATCCGAGCCGAGCCTCCCGCTGCCGGCCCAGATCCTCGAGCCCGGTCTGCGCGCCCTCACCAACGCCCTCATCGGCGGCGTGCGCAAGGCCGTGAAGTAGGACCGGCGCGACGAACGCACGAAAACCGGCCGGACCCGCTCGGGTCTCGGCCGGTTTTCTGTTCGGGGAGGCGTTATTCGCCGGAGGCGGCCGCGCCGACCTTCTCGGAGTGCGCGGTGGTGAGCAGCTCCCACGCGTGCGCGCGACCGGTCTCGGTGTCGCCCATGCCCGCCAGCATGCGAGCCAGCTCCACGACCCGTTCGTCCTGGGTCAGCGCCTTCACCCCCGACTTCACGGCCTGGCCGTCATCGAGTTTGTCGACCACCAGGTGGGTGTCGGCGAAGGCCGCCACCTGCGGCAGGTGGGTCACGACGATGACCTGATGGGTGCGCGCCAGACGCGCCAGGCGACGACCGATCTCGACCGCCGCGCGACCACCCACACCGGCGTCGACCTCGTCGAACACCATGGTGGTGCCGTGCTCGGAACTGGCCAGCACCACTTCCAGCGCCAGCATGATGCGCGAGAGCTCACCGCCGGAAGCGCTGCGGCTCAACGGCAGCGGATGCGCACCGGAGTGCGCGGCCAGCCGGAACTCCACCTCGTCGACACCGGTCGATCCGGCGTGCAGTTCCTGGCCGTCGATGACCAGCGGCGCCGAATCCTGCACGCCCGCCAGGATCGGACCGACGCCGACCTCGAGCCGCGCGCGGCCCATGGCGAGGCCGCCCAGTTCGGTGCTCACCGCACTGGCCAGCTTGCCGGCGGCCTTGCCGCGCGCGGCGGTCAGCTTGCGGGCGGTCTCGCGCACCTTCTCGGCGGCGGTCTCGACATCGGCGGCCAGCGCGGCCAGGGCTTCCTCGGACACGTCCAGCGAGGACAGCCGCGTGCGCGCCTCGTCGGCCCACTTGATGACGCCGTCGATATCGGGCGCGTACTTGCGGGTCAGCGTCTTGAGCTCGGCCTGCCGGGTCAGCATGGACTCCAGCGCGCCCGGATCCGACGGCAGATCCGAGAGATAGGAGCTGAGCTCGGTGGTCAGGTCCACCACCACCGAAATCGCCTCGCCCAGACGGGGAGCCAGCGCCGTCAGCTTCGGGTCGTCGGAGGATTCGATGCGCGCGCGGGCGGTGCCGAGCAGATCCAGCGCGCCCGCCGCCTCGCCCGGCGAATCCGCCGGACCGGCCAGCGCGTCGTGGGCGATGGACCCGGCCTCGCGCAGCGAGTCCAGATCCGAGAGCCGCCGCACCTCGCCGACGAGATGCTCGTCCTCGCCGGGTTCGGGTGCGATGGCGTCGATCTCGGCCAGCGACTGGGTCAGATGATCGGCT
The DNA here is from genome assembly GCF_050956485.1 of Nocardia sp. CA-145437. NCBI lineage: Bacteria > Bacillati > Actinomycetota > Actinomycetes > Mycobacteriales > Nocardiaceae > Nocardia > Nocardia sp. CA-145437. Next base: position 4,784,638 of record NZ_CP191204.1, read on the forward strand.
TCCAGCGCGAGCTCCCGGCTGCGCGCGGTGCGCTCCAGCAGCTGATTGCGCTTGTCCAGCCAGGCCTTTCGCGCCTTCTGATACTTGGCCAGCAGCGGGGCCACCGCATCGGAGGCGAACTGGTCCAGCGCGTGCAACTGCTGGTCCGGGCGCTGCAGCCGCAGCTGGTCGTTCTGGCCGTGCACGGTCAGCAGCGGACCGGTGAAATCCGAGAGCACCGAGGCGGGGACGGACCGGCCGCCCAGGTGAGCGCGGGAACGGCCGTCGCTGCCGACGGTGCGGACGGCGATGATGCTGCCGTCGTCATCGCGTTCGGCCCCGGTGGATTCCAGCACCTCCTCCACCTCGCCGACTGCGCCGTCGTGCACCTCGTCGACGGTGAAACGCCCCTCCACCACGGCTCGCGACGCGCCCAGGCGCACCCGGCCCGCGTCGGCGCGGGCGCCGCTGAGCAAATGCAGGCTCGTCACCACCATCGTCTTGCCCGCACCGGTCTCACCCGTCAAAACGGTCAGACCTTCGTGGAATTGTGCGGTGGCGGTGGAAATTACGCCCAGCCCGTCAATCCTGATCTCTGTCAGCACTCGTGCTCTCCGTCCGCTGTCGGCCTCTCCAGCCTGTCACGGGCAACTGGAATTTGCGCACCATCCGATCGGCGAACGGCGCGGAATCGAGCCGAACCCACCGCACCGGTTCGGTCCCGCGGACCGTCTCGACCCGGCCGCCCCGCGGCAATGCGAGGGTGCGTCGGCCGTCGAGAAAAACAATCGCGTCGTGTCCGGTCGCCACCGTTTCCACCGCGATCAGCGAATCCGGGCTGGTCACCAGGGGTCGCGCGAACAGGGCGTGGGCATTGGACGGAATCACCAGCAGCGCTTCGAGTTCCGGCCACACCACCGGACCGCCCGCCGAGAAGGCGTAGGCGGTGGACCCGGTCGGCGTGGCGATGAGCACACCGTCGCAACCGAACGCCGACACCGGGCGGCCGTCGACCTCGAGCACGACTTCGAGCACGCCCATGCGGGCCGCGTTCTCGATGCTGGCCTCGTTCAGCGCCCAGCCGCGTTCCACGATCGTGTCGTCGACGCGCACGGAGACGTCGATGGTCATCCGTTCCTCGACGGTGTAGTCGCGCCGCACCACCTGCGAGAGCGCCTCGTCGAGGTGTTCGGCCTCGGCTTCGGTGAGAAAGCCGATGCGGCCCAGGTTGATTCCGAGCACGGGCACCGACGCGGCGCGCGCGAGTTCGGCCGCGCGCAGGAACGTGCCGTCACCGCCGAGCGCGAGCACCATCTCGGTGCCGACCGCGGCGACCAGATCGTGCGTCATCACCCGCATCGGGTAGCCGTTGGAGGTGCCGTCGTCGTCGAGGTCGAAGCGGGTGCTGTAGGCCTCGTCCTCGAGCACCCGCAGCCCGATCCCGGCCCCGCACAGGATCTTCGCGACCCGATGCGCGGTATCGGTGATCTCCGGGCGTCCCGGATGTGCGACCAGCAGCACTTCCCTGGCCGGGCTCGCCGCGTTCACTGTGGACCCTCCTGCACCGCACGCTCGATCAGCGCCGCCACACGCGCCGCCTCGTCAGCATCGTAGGCGGCCGCACCGACGCCCGCGGCGTCGCCGGTCGCCACCGGTTCGGCCGGATCCGGCCCGACCGGCGCGGACTCCTTGCGCAGCCACAGGAAATACTCGACGTTCCCGGACGGACCGGGCAGCGGGCTGGCCGTCACGCCGCGCGTGCGCAGCCCGAGGGCCGCTGCCGCGGCGGCGACTTCGCGCACCACCTCGGCGCGCAACGCCGGATCCCGCACCACGCCACCGGAACCCACCCGCTCCTTGCCCACCTCGAACTGGGGCTTCACCATCGGCAGCAGATCCGCGCCCGGCGCGCAGCAGGCGGCCAACGCGGGCAGCACCAGCCCCAGGGAGATGAACGACAGGTCCGCGACCACCAGATCGACGGTGCCGCCGATGAGTTCGGGCGTCAGCGCCCGCACATTGGTGCGATCGTGCACCAGGACGCGGTCGTCGTTCTGCAGCCGCCAGATCAGCTGGCCGTAGCCGACATCGGCGGCCACCACCTCTTTCGCGCCCTTCGACAGCAGCACATCGGTGAAACCACCCGTGGACGCGCCCGCGTCCAGACAGCGCTTGCCGTCCACCGACACGCCCTGCGGCTCGAACGCCTCGAGCGCGCCCAGCAATTTGTGCGCACCCCGCGAGGCCCACTGCACCTCGTCGGGCTGCTCTCGCACCAGCAGGGGGGTGCTCGTTTCGACTCCGGTCGCCGGTTTGGTGGCGACCGACCCATTGATCAGGACGCGGCCCGCGTTGATCAGCTCGACCGCGTGTTCCCGCGACCGCGCCAATCCGCGGCGAACCAGTTCCGCGTCCACCCGCGCGCGCCTGGCCACCTCAGATCTTGTCCACCGTGGCCAGCGCCTGCACCAGCACCTCGTGCGCCTGCTCCAGAATCTTGGCCCGCCGCACGATGTCGGTGCCCTCCGAGTGCACGCTCGGCGCGCCCGGGAAGCCCGGATTCGGCGCGCCCGCCGACAATTCGGCCAGCAGCGCGTCCACCTCGGTCCGGACCCGATCCGGGTCGGCGAACTCCTGATTCGCGCCCGCCAGATGCTGTCCCGGCAGCGGCGCGCCCGGGCGGGGACCCGGCATACCGGGGTGCGCTCCGGGCGTGCCGGGATGTTGTCCCGGCACGGGAATCTGCGGTCGAGGCATGGGCATAGTCATCGTGGCGATAACGCTACCCGAACCCGCATTCGAACACACGTACCCCGCCGCATCCCGATCCGACCGCCGACCGGGGCGGCCGCGCCGACCACCCTCGGGTGCGGCTGACAGGACAAGGCAAATGGACAGCGACTTCGAGGAACTGATCGCCGAGGCCGACGCGGCCCCGGTGGGCGGGTGAGATTTCTCCTGGCTCGACGGGCGCGCCACCGAACAGCGGCCTTCCTGGGATACCGGCGGCAACAGGCAACGCGACTGGCGCCCGCGCGGGCCGCCCTGGATATCCGGACCGGCGGCGGCTGGGTGCTCGCCGAGGCCGCCGCCTTCCCGCCGACCATGGTCGCCACCGGATCGAGGCCGCCGGACCTGGCCCGGGCGACCCGGGCTGCTGCATCCACGCGGCGGTGGTCGCCGACCGGACCAACCGCCCCTGCCGTGTGAGGCTTGATACCTCGCGGCGTGCTAGATGGAGCGAATGGTGATCGCGCGGCCGGACGCCTTGGCCAGACGGTCGGCGATCGCCTCGGCGATATCGCCCTCCCCCGGCACCACCGGGTCGAGGTCGGCCACCGGCTGGTTCAGGGCATCCAGGGATTCGGCGATATAGGTCGGCATGCGATCGGCGGGCTGGGTGCGCAGATCCTCCAGCGTGCTCACGCCCGTGAGAACCATGAACGACTCCAGCCCGGTGGTGTGCGCGCCATCGATATCGGTGTCGAGGCGGTCGCCGACCACCAGCGCGTCACGGGTGCCCGCGCGTTCCAGCGCGTCCTCCATCAACGGCGCGTACGGTTTGCCGGCCACGATCGGCTCCAGTCCCGACGCGTGCCGCAACGCCGCCACCATGGACCCGTTGCCCGGCGCGAGACCGCGTTCGGTGGGCAGCGTCGCGTCGGTATTGGCGGCCACCCACAGTGCGCCCTGTCGCAGCGCGTAGGCGGCCTCGGCCAGATCCGGCCAGCCGGTCTGCGGCGAATGGCCCTGCACCACCGCGCTCGGCAGTGCGCCGTCGAAGCGACGGATCGCCTGCAGGCCCACGTTCTCCACCTCCGACATCAGGTCGTCGGTGCCGACCACGAGCACGGTGGACCCCGGCGGGATCCGCTGCGCCAGCAGCCGCGCGGCCGCCTGCGCGCTGGTCACCACCTCGTCCTCGTGCGCGTCGAAACCCAGGTCGCGCAGATGCAGCGCCACCGCGTCCGCCGAACGGCTCGCATTGTTGGTGACATACATCAGCCGCTGCGCGGGCGCACCCGCCGAGAGCGCTTCCGGCGCACCGGGAATCCGCTCGTGGCCGCGGAACAGCGTCCCGTCCAGATCCAGTAGCAAGGCCTCGAACCGGTCCCGCAATCGCATTACGCCGTCCCTCTCACTGTGCACAGAAACAGAAACGACCGTGCGGCTGCGCTGTGGCGCTGCCGCACGGTCGAGTTCACTTGCCGGTCCTAGTTCTCGGAGCCCTCGGCGGGCTTCGCCGACTTCTCCGGTCCATCGTCTTCGGAATCCCGCTCCGCCGCAGCCGAATCCGATTCGTCCTCGGCGTCTTCGTCTTCGGTGTCTTCGTCATCCTCGTCGAAGGCCGCGGTCCAGTCCGCGCCGTCGGCGTCACCCTCGCCGGAGAGTTCGGCGGCGCGTTCCTCGGCGTCGGTCTCGCCGTCGTGGTCCGCGGACGCCGCGTTCATGAACCAGGTCAGCGACTCGTCCTCGCGACCGGCGGCCAGCAGCGCCTCGGCGTAGGCGTAGAACAGCCGCGCGGCGGCCGAACCCGAGCGCGCCGGATCCAGCTCCGCGGTCTGCAGCGTCACCACGGCCTGGTCGAACTGACCCAGGTCCATACGCGCGCCCGCCACCACGATGCGCAGCTCGGTCGCTTCGTCGCCCTGCAGGGCGCGGGCCTCATCACTGCGGCCCAGCTCGATGGCGCGCTCCGGACGGCCCAGGCCCCGTTCGCAATCCGCCATGACGGCCAGCAGGCCGGAACCACCCGACATGCGCCGCGCGGTCCGCAGCTCCGACAGCGCCTCGGCCCACTCACCCGCGTGATAGGCCGCGACACCGGCGGTCTCGCGTACCACGGCGATCCGGCCGGCCCGCTGCCGGGCCGCCCGCGCGTGCTCGAGCGCCAGCTCCGGATCCTCGTCCAGCAACTGCGCCACCATCACCAGGTGCCGGGCCACCGTCTCGGCGTTGCTCTTGTCCAGGCTCAGCAGATCGCGCCGCACCGCCGGCTCGAGATCGGAGGGCTGCACGTCGTCCGGCAGGCCCGGCTCGTCGGGCCGACCCGACCGCCGCTCGCCCGGCCGGCCGCCACCGGCCCGCGCGCCTTCGCCGCCCCGGCGACGGTCCGCACCGCGATCGAACGACCGCTCGCCCGAACCGTTTCCGGCCTGCTCGAAATCCTTGTCCTCGCGGGCGGTCTCAGCACCGGTCGCGTCGACGTCGTCGCGCGCGAAGCTTCTCTTCTCCTCGCGCGGACCACGATCGCGATCGAATCCTCGTCCGCCACCACGGTTCTCACCGCCGCGGCTGAACCCGCCCTCGCGACGATCCCCACGACCCCGGTCGAATCCGCCTTCACGGCGCTCGCCGCGGTTGAAGCCGCCCTCACGACGGTCACCACCGCCACGGCTGAATCCACCCTCGCGGCGCTCCCCACCGCGATCGAAACCGCCCTCACGACGGTCACCGCCGCCACGGCTGAACCCGCCCTCACGGCGCTCGCCACCGCGGTTGAAACCGCCCTCACGACGATCACCGCCACCACGGTTGAAGCCACCTTCGCGACGGTCACCACCGCCACGGCTGAATCCACCCTCACGGCGCTCCCCGCCACGGTTGAAACCGCCCTCACGACGGTCACCACCGCGATCGAAACCGCCCTCGCGACGATCGCTGCCGCCACCACGATTGAAACCGCCCTCGCGGCGGTCGCCGCCCCGATCGAAACCGCCTTCGCGACGATCTCCGCCGCGGTTGAACCCGCCCTCGCGGCGCTCCCCACCGCGATCGAAGCCACCCTCGCGACGGGCACTGCCGCCACCACAGTTGAAGCCACCTTCGCGACGATCACCACCGCCACGGCTGAACCCGCCTTCACGGCGTTCGCCACCGCGATCGAAGCCGCCCTCACGGCGCTCCCCACCGCGGTGGAAACCGCCCTCGCGGCGGTCGCCGCGGTCCCGGTTGAATCCAGCGTCGCGATCGCCGCGGCTGTAACCGCCCCGGCTCCCGCCGTCACGATCGGAGCCGGTCCGGCCCTCGCCCCGATAGCCGCCGCGATCGCGGTCGCCCTCGGAGCGGTGGAAGCCGCCGCGCTCATTGTCCTTGCCGCGGTTGAAGCCGCCGCCACCACCGCGGTTGAAGCCGCCTTCGCGGCCGCCGCCGCCCTCGCGACGCGGACCACCGCCATACGACGGCCGGCCCTGCTCCCGGCGTCCGCCGTCCTCGCGTCGACCGTAGCCGCCCTGTCCGGATCCACCGTCATTGCGGCGGAAGGGTTTGCGGCCGTCGTTCTGCTCCGCCACGGTGATCCCTCTCTGTACTTTGTAGCCTGCGGTACCCGGCCACGGCGCTGGAGAGCGCGTGAGGAGGGCGGGTGGGCGATCCACCTACCCCAAATTCAATCACGCTGCCTCGAGCGTCAACGCAGCACCGGGTGCTTAAACGCCGATAAGGGGACCCAAGAGGGTCCCCTTATCGCGAAGGATGTTCCGGCGGTGTCCTACTCTCCCACACCCTGTCGAGTGCAGTACCATCGGCGCAGGTGGCCTTAGCTTCCGGGTTCGGAATGGGACCGGGCGTTTCCCCACCGCTATAGCCGCCGTAACTCTATGAAACTGTCACACAGAGAGCCAAACCCGGCACCCGCGAACGGGATTCGGATCTGTCTGCTCAGTGATCTGTGTGTTGTTTCAGATACTGCACAGTGGACGCGTAGCTTCTTTGTTGGTAAGTCCTCGGCCTATTAGTACCAGTCACCTCCATGCGTTACCGCACTTCCAGTTCTGGCCTATCAACCCAATGGTCTGTTGGGGGCCTTACCCCCTCGAGGGGGTGAGAAACCTCATCTTGGAACAGGCTTCCCGCTTAGATGCTTTCAGCGGTTATCCCTTCCGAACGTGGCCAACCAGCCGTGCTCCTGGCGGAACAACTGGCACACCAGAGGTTCGTCCGTCCCGGTCCTCTCGTACTAGGGACAGCCTTCCTCAAGTTTCTAACGCGCGCGGCGGATAGAGACCGAACTGTCTCACGACGTTCTAAACCCAGCTCGCGTGCCGCTTTAATGGGCGAACAGCCCAACCCTTGGGACCTACTCCAGCCCCAGGATGCGACGAGCCGACATCGAGGTGCCAAACCATCCCGTCGATATGGACTCTTGGGGAAGATCAGCCTGTTATCCCCGGGGTACCTTTTATCCGTTGAGCGACACCGCTTCCACTTGCCGGTGCCGGATCACTAGTCCCGACTTTCGTCCCTGCTCGACCTGTCGGTCTCACAGTCAAGCTCCCTTGTGCACTTGCACTCAACACCTGATTGCCAACCAGGCTGAGGGAACCTTTGGGCGCCTCCGTTACATTTTGGGAGGCAACCGCCCCAGTTAAACTACCCACCAGGCACTGTCCCTGAACCCGATCAGGGTCCGAGGTTAGAGGTCCAATACGATCAGAGTGGTATTTCAACGATGACTCCACGAACACTGGCGTGCCCGCTTCACAGTCTCCCACCTATCCTACACAAACCGTACCGAACACCAATACCAAGCTATAGTGAAGGTCCCGGGGTCTTTTCGTCCTGCCGCGCGTAACGAGCATCTTTACTCGTACTGCAATTTCGCCGAGTCTGTGGTTGAGACAGCTGAGAAGTCGTTACGCCATTCGTGCAGGTCGGAACTTACCCGACAAGGAATTTCGCTACCTTAGGATGGTTATAGTTACCACCGCCGTTTACCGGGGCTTAAATTCTCAGCTTCGCTCCGAAGAGCTAACCGGTCCTCTTAACCTTCCGGCACCGGGCAGGCGTCAGTCCGTATACATCGTCTTACGACTTCGCACGGACCTGTGTTTTTAGTAAACAGTCGCTTCTCACTGGTCTCTGCGACCCAACCCAGCTCCCACCGCAAGGGTGTTCACCAGACCGGGCCCTCCTTCTCCCGAAGTTACGGAGGTATTTTGCCGAGTTCCTTAACCACAGTTATCTCGATCGCCTTAGTATTCTCTACCTGACCACCTGTGTCGGTTTGGGGTACGGGCCGTGTACCAACTCACTAGAGGCTTTTCTCGGCAGCATAGGATCACTGAATTCGCCTCAATCGGCTACGCATCACCTCTCAGGCTATATGTCTGGCGGATTTGCCTACCAGACGCCCTACAGGCTTACACCAGGTATTCCATCACCTGGCCCAGCTACCTTCCTGCGTCACCCCATCGCTTACCTACTACAGCCAGGGTCATGCGCAGCCGCGTTCCCTCTCGCCCGAAGGCTCGATAAGACCGCATTTGGGCACTTAGCACAACTGATTCGATATTTGGCGCGGATACACGGGTACGGGAATATCAACCCGTTGTCCATCGACTACGCCTGTCGGCCTCGCCTTAGGTCCCGACTCACCCTGGGCGGATTAACCTGGCCCAGGAACCCTTGGTCATTCGGCGGACGAGTTTCTCACTCGTCTTTCGCTACTCATGCCTGCATTCTCACTCGCATGGCCTCCACGGCTGGATCACTCCGCCGCTTCCCTGGCCATACGACGCTCCCCTACCCACCCAGACGACTGGCCCGAAGGCGATCTGTATGTCTGAGTGCCGCGGCTTCGGCGGTGTACTTGAGCCCCGCTACATTGTCGGCGCAGAATCACTTGACCAGTGAGCTATTACGCACTCTTTCAAGGGTGGCTGCTTCTAAGCCAACCTCCTGGTTGTCTTCGCGACTCCACATCCTTTTCCACTTAGTACACGCTTAGGGGCCTTAGCCGGCGATCTGGGCTGTTTCCCTCTCGACTATGAAGCTTATCCCCCACAGTCTCACTGCCGCGCTCTCACTCACCGGCATTCGGAGTTTGGCTGACTTCGGTAAGCTTGTGGGCCCCCTAGGCCATCCAGTAGCTCTACCTCCGGTGAGAAACACGCGACGCTGCACCTAAATGCATTTCGGGGAGAACCAGCTATCACGGAGTTTGATTGGCCTTTCACCCCTACCCACAGCTCATCCCCTCAGTTTTCAACCTAAGTGGGTTCGGGCCTCCACGACGTCTTACCGTCGCTTCACCCTGGCCATGGGTAGATCACTCCGCTTCGGGTCCATAGTGTGCGACTCAGGGCGCCCTATTCGGACTCGCTTTCGCTACGGCTCCCCCACACGGGTTAACCTTGCCACACACCGATGACTCGCAGGCTCATTCTTCAAAAGGCACGCCATCACCTATTACAGCTCTGACGGATTGTAAGCGCACGGTTTCAGGTACTATTTCACTCCCCTCCCGGGGTACTTTTCACCTTTCCCTCACGGTACTAGTCCGCTATCGGTCACCAGGTAGTATTCAGGCTTATCGGGTGGTCCCGACAGATTCACAGCAGATTTCACGGGCCCGCTGCTACTCGGGTGCCCACCACATGAGCCAAGATGTTTTCGTCTACCGGACTCTCACCGTCTACGGTTGGCCATCCCAGACCAATTCGACTAACAACTTGGTTTCTTACTCATGCCCAATTCGGCAGAATTGGGAAGATGGGTCCCACAACCCCGGCTATGCAACGACTGCCGTCTATCACACACAACCGGTTTAGCCTCTTCCGCTTTCGCTCGCCACTACTCACGGAATCACTGTTGTTTTCTCTTCCTGTGGGTACTGAGATGTTTCACTTCCCCACGTTCCCTCCACACGCCCTATATATTCAGGCGCGGGTAACACGACATCACTCGTGCTGGGTTTCCCCATTCGGAAATCCTCGGATCTCAGCTTGTTTGACAGCTCCCCGAGGCTTATCGCAGCCTACTACGTCCTTCATCGGCTCCTGGTGCCAAGGCATCCACCGTACGCTCTTACACACTTACTAACAAAGATGCTCGCGTCCACTGTGCAGTTCTCAAACAACACACAAGTCCGAATCCGTGTTTCAGCACCAGCCCGAGCAAGCCCGGCGGTATGACTGAGAATTCAGCCTCGTCGTTTTGATTCCTAGAAAGAATCGCTTCCGCGTGTTCTTTCAGGACCCAATAGTGTGTCGGTATATTCACCGCGGGCCGGCCACATGGGACCAACCGCGATGCGATGAAAGTTGTCAGTGTTCCACCCATGAGCTCCAGCCGGACTACATGTGAGTCCGAAACTGTCTCTGCCAGAGGCGATCTCGACTGTTCGAGACACCATCTGGAGAAGTGCTCCTTAGAAAGGAGGTGATCCAGCCGCACCTTCCGGTACGGCTACCTTGTTACGACTTCGTCCCAATCGCCAATCCCACCTTCGACAGCTCCCTCCACAAGGGTTAGGCCACTGGCTTCGGGTGTTACCGACTTTCATGACGTGACGGGCGGTGTGTACAAGGCCCGGGAACGTATTCACCGCAGCGTTGCTGATCTGCGATTACTAGCGACTCCAACTTCACGGGGTCGAGTTGCAGACCCCGATCCGAACTGAGACCGGCTTTAAGGGATTCGCTCCACCTCACGGTATCGCAGCCCTCTGTACCGGCCATTGTAGCATGTGTGAAGCCCTGGACATAAGGGGCATGATGACTTGACGTCGTCCCCACCTTCCTCCGAGTTGACCCCGGCAGTCTCTCACGAGTCCCCGCCATTACGCGCTGGCAACATAAGATAAGGGTTGCGCTCGTTGCGGGACTTAACCCAACATCTCACGACACGAGCTGACGACAGCCATGCACCACCTGTACACCGACCACAAGGGGGGCCATATCTCTATGGCTTTCCGGTGTATGTCAAACCCAGGTAAGGTTCTTCGCGTTGCATCGAATTAATCCACATGCTCCGCCGCTTGTGCGGGCCCCCGTCAATTCCTTTGAGTTTTAGCCTTGCGGCCGTACTCCCCAGGCGGGGTACTTAATGCGTTAGCTACGGCACGGATCCCGTGGAAGGAAACCCACACCTAGTACCCACCGTTTACGGCGTGGACTACCAGGGTATCTAATCCTGTTCGCTACCCACGCTTTCGCTTCTCAGCGTCAGTTACTTCCCAGAGACCCGCCTTCGCCACCGGTGTTCCTCCTGATATCTGCGCATTTCACCGCTACACCAGGAATTCCAGTCTCCCCTGAAGTACTCTAGTCTGCCCGTATCGACTGCAAGCTTGCAGTTGAGCTGCAAGTTTTCACAATCGACGTGACAGACCGCCTACAAGCTCTTTACGCCCAGTAATTCCGGACAACGCTCGCACCCTACGTATTACCGCGGCTGCTGGCACGTAGTTGGCCGGTGCTTCTTCTACAGGTACCGTCACTTGCGCTTCGTCCCTGTCAAAAGAGGTTTACAACCCGAAGGCCGTCATCCCTCACGCGGCGTCGCTGCATCAGGCTTTCGCCCATTGTGCAATATTCCCCACTGCTGCCTCCCGTAGGAGTCTGGGCCGTGTCTCAGTCCCAGTGTGGCCGGTCACCCTCTCAGGTCGGCTACCCGTCGTCGCCTTGGTGGGCCGTTACCCCACCAACAAGCTGATAGGCCGCGGGCCCATCTCGCACCAGTAAACCTTTCCAACCCAGACCATGCAGTCCAGGCTCATATCCGGTATTAGACCCAGTTTCCCAGGCTTATCCCAGAGTGCGAGGCAGATCACCCACGTGTTACTCACCCGTTCGCCGCTCGTGTACCCCGAAGGGCCTTACCGCTCGACTTGCATGTGTTAAGCACGCCGCTAGCGTTCGTCCTGAGCCAGGATCAAACTCTCCGTTGAAGACTCTAGACACGCTCCGAAGAGCGAATCAGAAGTATCTCGAACCAGAGTCCGAAAACCTAGCAAAACAGTCGGCCGGAAAATTGACCGACTTAAATGTCCGACCCCATCACACGGGGGGTGTGAGGCCGGAACCAAATTTCAAAATTTGGCACTGACATTCATCGACACACTATTGAGTTCTCAAAGAACACACGCACACGACTTCGAACCTGAAGTTGATCAGATTCCCCATCGAGGCAACTTTTCCAGCCTAGTCATCGAACCTGACAGATGTCAAGAACTAATTTTCTGACTGGAAGGTGTTCACGTCCGGCGCTCCTCGTCCAACCTCGTTTCCGTTTCCGATTTCCAGCCTCTGAGCTGGGCTTTTCGGTCCCGGTCGGTGTCCGTGTCGCTCTGACCTGGACTAAGTTACGCGGCGGATAACGCCAGGTCAAATCCGCTGGTCGCCGGGGCGTTTGCGCAGGTGAACGAGCTGCGGATCGGGCGAATCGGGGGCCTGAGCCACCGGCTTGTGACTCAGGTCATTTCGATCTTGTTCGCCTATCGCGGATCGCGTCAGGCGCCCGCGCGGCGCACGCCGGCGAAGTTCTTCTTGCCGCGCCGCAGCACCAGCCAGCGTCCGTGCAGGTAGTCGGCCTCGGCGGGGATCCACTCGGGGTCGGCGACCTTCTCGTTGTTGACCGACGCGCCACCCTCGTTGACCGCGCGCCGGGCCGCGCTGCGGCCCTCGCACAGACCGGAGTCGACCAGCAGATCGACGATGGTCGAGGTGGGAGTGGCCTCGGCGAGCTTGCCGTCCACCGCGGATTCGGCGAGCGCCGCCGACAGTGTGGACTCGTTCAGTTCGCGCAGGTCGCCGCGACCGAAAAGGGCCTGGCTGGCGAGCTGCACCGCGTGGGTGTTCTCCTCGCCGTGCACCAGCGTGGTCATCTCCGCGGCCAGGCGCTTCTGCGCTTCGCGGGCGAAGGGCCGCTCGGCGGTGGCCTTCTCCAGTTCGTCGAGCTCCTCGCGGGACAGGAAGGTGAACCAGCGCAGGTAGCGGACCACGTCGGCGTCGGCGGTGTTCACGAAGTACTGGTACCAGGCGTACGGGCTGGTCATCTCCGGGTCCAGCCACAGGCTGCCGCCACCGGTGGACTTGCCGAACTTCTTGCCGTCGGCCGAGGTGACCAGCGGGACGGTGAGCGCGTGCACGTGCTCGCCGTCGACGCGGCGGTTGAGCTCGACGCCCGCGATGATGTTGCCCCACTGATCGGAGCCGCCGACCTGCAGCGTGCAGCCGTACTCGCGGCGCAGCTGCAGGAAGTCGTTGGCCTGCAACAGCATGTAGCTGAACTCGGTGTAGGACATGCCGTCCGACTCCAGGCGGCGCTTGACCGTGTCACGGGCCAGCATGACGTTCACCGAGAAGTGCTTGCCGATATCGCGCAGGAACGAGACCGTGCTGAGCGGTCCGGTCCAGTCCATGTTGTTGGCGATGATCGCCGCGTTGTCGCCGCCGTCCAGATCGACGAAACGTTCCAGCTGGGCGCGGATGCGGCCCGCCCACTCGGCCACGGTGTCGGTGGAGTTCATGGTGCGCTCGCCGACGTCGCGGGGATCGCCGATCAGACCGGTCGCACCGCCGGCCAGCACCACCGGGCGGTGGCCCGCGCGCTGGAAGCGCTTGAGCGCCAGCAGCGGGACCAGGTGGCCGGCGTGCAGGCTGGCCGCGGTCGGGTCGAACCCGGCGTAGAGGGTGATCGGGCCCTTGGCCGTGGCCGCGCGCAGGGCGTCCAGATCGGTGGACTGCGCGATCAGTCCGCGCCAGGTCAGTTCATCAATGATGTCGCCGCTCACGACCTCTATCTTTCCGCACGTGAATATGGCGGTTGCAGAGGGTTGAGCCGTCGCGGCGGATCGGTACAAGCCCGGACCGATCCGCCGCGTCGGCGGGTGGAACTACCGGAGACGCCCACAGGCCCGTCGCCGAAGCGACGGGCCGGGGGCCTGCGGTAGTCCGGTCACTTCACCAGGTCGGTGAAGGTGGCGAAAGAGGCGCGGCGCTCGTAGGCGATCCAGGCGAAGACGGCGACCAGGACCAGCGGGAAGATGGCCAGGCTCGGCGCGCCGAGCAGGAAGGCCTGGGTGGCGGCGGCGCACACCATGGTGATGGACAGGCCCGCGGCGGCCGGACCGGACAGGCGGGGGATCATCAGGCCCAGGCCACCGGAGACCTCGACCAGGCCGGTGAGGTAGCGGAACCAGTCGCCCCAGCCGATCTCGTTGTAGATGCGCACGGCGTCGGCCTGGCCCACGAACTTCGGCAGGCCGGAGGCGATGATGAAGAACAGCCCGAGGACGATCTGCAGGGTCCACAGCACGCGGTTGCGGAGCTTGGTCGGGGCGGCGACGGTGATGGTCGGGGTGGCGGCGATCGTGGTCATGTCGAATGTCCTTCCGGGGCTTGTCGGTTCGGTTTCGAACCGCTTGCTGGATAGGACGGGGGCCGTCGCGGAAAATCATCGCGGTCCCGAAAGTTTCATTTCCGCGCAGGTCAGGCTAGGCGTCGAAGGCTGCCTTGAGGGCGCTGAGGTGCACCCGGCTGGCGGTGGCGGCCGCCTCGGGGTCGCGGGCGCGGATGGCGTCGTAGAGGTGTTCGTGCGCGTCGTGATCGCGCTCGGGTGTGCGCATGGGGCGGATGCGCAGCATGTCGATCATGGCGTGGCGCGAGCGCGGGACGAAGGCGTTGAACAGCTCGAGCAGGATGTCGTTGTGGGCGGCGGCCACCACGGTGCGGTGGAAGGCGGTGTCGGCGTCGACCAGTCCTTCGACGGTGTCGCCGCTTTCGGCGCGGGCGGCCAGGGCGCGCAGCATGGCGCGCAGGTCGGCGGGGGTGCGCCGGCGGGCGGCCAGGGCGGCGCCCTCGGCCTCGATGGCGATGCGGGCCTCGATGACGGTGACGATGTCGCTGCGGCGCAGCACCGTGTCCCAGTCCTCGGGGGTGTCCAGGGCGGTGACGAAAACGCCCGCCCCCTGGCGGCTTTCGAGCACGCCGCGACCGGCGAGTTCGCGGATGGCCTCGCGCAGGGTGGAGCGGCCGACGCCGAGCTGGGCGGCGAGGGTGGTCTCGCCGGGCAGTTTGTGGCCCAGCTGCCACTCCCCCGCACGAATCCGGGTGAGCAGCACCTCGGCGGCTTGTGCGGCGAGCGGATGCCTCTGGACCTGCGCCACGTGTCGCTGTCCTCTCTACTTGTCTGAGGAGTTGTTTCCCTCTAGTCTAGTCCACATGCTGACCGGTGCCCTGCTTCTCCTTCGCTGCCGCGACGGGGTCTGATCGACCGGCACCCCGTCAGCGGGCTCGCGGTGCTGCGCCGGTCACCTCCTCCGACGCGAAAGCGATTGCCCCGTGCGCACTCCCCCGATCTGGAATCGTCAGCAGCCCTCCGCCATGCCGTCGCATCGGTATCGCGATGTGTACCAGCGTGTTTCGGTTCCGTTGACCGAACGCCACTGGCCGTCCAACCGGATCACCGAAGCCCCGCTGTGGGTGCCGGTGGATCTGCGCGACGGCAATCAGGCCCTGGCCGAGCCGATGGATCCCGTCCGCAAGCGCCGGTTCTTCGAACTGCTGGTGGCCATGGGCTACAAGGAGATCGAGGTCGGGTATCCCAGCGCCTCGCAGACCGACTTCGATTTCGTGCGGCTGATCGGCAGCGAGCGGCTGG